>NZ_CP055930.1:0-5384175 GCF_013927005.1 Enterobacter sp. RHBSTW-00175 | reverse complement strand
GATTTAAAATCCCTCGGCGTTCGCGCTGTGTGGGTTCAAGTCCCACTCCGGCTACCATGGGAAATAAAGAATAAAATCAATGATAAGCAGTGTCGTTAAACCACCGAAAGGTGGTTTTTTTGTATCTGAAATTCATGTCATGTACGCGCCTGCTAAGGCACGGTCCCCTCGATAAGCAATCCCGCCTCTTTGAGAGCAAGCACGACATTCATTTGCTGATTGTGGTTGGCTGGCAACTGGCTACAGTCAGCTATGCTCAGTGTCCACAAAGCCTGAGGGGTATAATCTGCATCTGGTTCTGCAAGCAAAAGCTGGGCTGCCCGGATCGTATAATCCTTATTCGGCCCGGCTAATGCCCGCGTAGAAAGGTATTCTCCGGCGGGAACATCTTTCACCCAGCCAAACTGGCATAACCCAAGGAATGCTGATTTAGGGCAAGCTTTCTCTTTTCCTGCGACCGCCTGGCTCCATGCTTCGACAGGTGTGAATCGCTGCCTGATAAGTTCTACCGCATTCAGGGTAATAACGCCGTAGCTACTTTGACTGGCTTTCATTATTGATTATGCCTTGCATCGGATTGCTGGATCTAACGATGATATCATCTGATGAAAAGTGAGGGGCTTGTAAGGGTAACAAAAAAGATGACAGAACCGCAGGTAACTGGACGACGTAAAGCATTATGGGATGCCTTCTGCCACAACCAGAAAATAACAGAAAACAGCACACTTCTGTTCGATACGGACCATGAGTCTATCGTGCGCGTCCGGCAGGTAGGGAAGACGTTATCCAGAAGCATTCTCTCGCGAAGTGAATCGATGGAAGCGCGGGTGATTGCTGAAACAAATATTCTGCTGAAGGATATTGAACACAACAGTGAACAGTATGATGGTCTTATCTATATGATGTTTACACGTCAAAATGATGATGTCATCCCGCTCTATATTGGTAAAGCTGAATCCAAAGGACGCAGTAACCCTGTGTCTGCCAATATAAAGGATGTGGCTCGCGTTAAAGATAAATTCGCCCGTTGGGGGGATAACTACCAGTACCATATTGGGGATCTGAGTGCATCTGTACTACCAGGCCACGATGCAAGGTATGTCACATTAAAATATCAGCATTGGGCGGAAAGCCTGTTTGTTTCATATCCAGCGGAACGGCCGCAATTAAAGCAGGATATCTGGTTCTGGTGTAAAGCATGGAACAAAAATAATACAGGTATATGGCCTGAATTTGGCCCAATAAGATTAACGTTTCTGGAATATCTGTTAATTGGCGTGGCAAGTTCGCTATTCCCTGAGACATTGCTTAACCGTGAAGGGCATAGTCGTAGCTGACTGCAATAAGACGATTCACTGCCCTGCATTTTATCACCACTGAAGAGATAGCCCATTGCATGATTTGCGAAGGGCTATTAACTCAATCCGGGTATCACCAGCAAGAAATCACCTGTTAAGGCATCGCTACGCCCCGCCCAAATAAGCCTTCCTTACCTCCTGATTCCCCAGCAGCTCCTCACCGCTGCCGCTCAGTCTGATTTGCCCGTTGACCATCACATAACCCCGGTCAGAGAGCTTCAGCGCGTGATGCGCATTTTGCTCCACCAGGAAAATGGTCATCCCGTTGCGGGCCAGTTCGCGCAGGGTCTGGAAGATCTGTTTCACCACGATAGGGGCTAACCCCAGGCTCGGTTCATCCAGCAGCAGTAGCTTGGGACGGCTCATCAGCGCCCGGGCGATGGCCAGCATTTGTTGCTCCCCGCCGGACATGGTCATCGCGCGCTGTTTGCGGCGCTCCTTCAGACGCGGGAACAGATCAAACATGCTTTGCATATCCTGCGCGGCATACTGATTGCCGATGGGGATAGTCCCCATCAACAGATTTTCTTCCACCGTCATATCCGGGAAAATACGCCGTCCTTCCGGTGCCTGTGCAATGCCGCCGGCGGCAACGAAGTGCGTCGACTGGTGGCTGATATCATCCCCGCAAAACAGGATTTGACCCTTTCTGATGCGCGGCTGCCCGAAGATAGACATCAGCAGAGTGGATTTCCCCGCGCCGTTCGCGCCAATCAGCGCCACGGTTTCCCCCGGGTTAACCTGCAAGGAAACCTGTTTTAACGCCTGGATCACGCCGTAGAACACATCCACTTCACGAAACTCCAGCATTGCCTCGCTCATATATTGACCTCGCTCTCATCGGTGCCCAGATAAGCGGCAATCACTTTTTCATCGTGCTGGATCTGCTCGGGTTTTCCCTGAGCAATGACATCACCGTGGTCGAGCACAATAATGTCGTCCGAAATCTCCATCACCATCCCCATATCATGTTCAATCAGCAGCACCGTTATCTGGTGATGATCGCGCAGAAAACGGATGATTTTACTGAGCGTGCGGGTTTCAACCGGGTTCAACCCGGCGGCAGGTTCGTCCAGACAAATCATCTCTGGCCCGGTGCACATGGCGCGCGCAATTTCCAGCCGACGCTGCTGCCCGTAAGACATCTCGCCCGCCAGCCGGTTGGCGCAATCCACCAGATCCACCACCTCCAGCCAGTAAAAGGCCCGGTCCAGGGCTGCACTTTCCGCCCGGCGATAGGCAGGGGTATTAAGCACACCGGCAATCAGATTACGGTTTACCTGCATGTGCTGCGCGACCAGCAGGTTTTCCACTACCGACATCTCCCGAAATAGCCGAATATTTTGAAAAGTGCGGGCAAGCCCGGCGCGGTTCACCAGATGCGTTCCACCGAACATCTTGTAAAAAAGACGCTGCCCCAACTGCGTCGGGTTTATCCAGTCGCCTGGCTGGAATTTTTGCCCCAGCACCTGAATCACATTGGTGGTTTTACTGCGGGTGTTGAACATAATGTTGCCGCCGGATGCCTTATAGAACCCGGTCAGGCAGTTAAATACCGTGGTTTTACCCGCACCGTTCGGCCCAATCAGGGCGGTTATCGAACCGCGTTGTACCTCCAGATTGACATCGTTTAACGCCTTAATACCGCCAAAATGCATCATCAGATGTTCAACGCTTAAGATCGTTCCGTTCATGGCGCGACTCCCTTACGTACGGCAAAACCGCTGCGGTTAATGCGGATCAGGCCGCGCGGTCGCCAGATCATCATGACCACCATCAACATGCCAAACAGCAGAACGCGATACTCCGCAAAGCTGCGCAACAGTTCCGGCGTGACGGTAAGCACAAAGGCGGCAAGCACCACGCCCACGGTCGAACCCATACCGCCCAGCACCACAATGGCGAGGATCAGCGCCGACTCAAAAAAGGTAAACGAGGTGGGATTCACAAAACCCTGATAAGTCGCGAAGAACACCCCGGCAATCCCGGCGGTGGACGCACCCAGAGTAAAGGCCGAGAGCTTCACCAGCACATGATTTAGCCCCATTGAACGGCAGGCAATCTCGTCCTCGCGCAGCGCTTCCCATGCCCGGCCGATCGGCATCCGTGTCAGACGATGTTTGATGTACAGCACCAGAAGCACCACCAGGAAGAGGACTGCATAGATAAAGATAAACTTCAGGTTCGGGTTATAGGTCAGGTGGAAAAACTCATGGAAGGGGACGCCTCCCTCTTTGGCGCGCCGTCCAAATTCCAGGCCAAAAAAGGTCGGCGGCGGGGCGGAGATACCATTCGGGCCACCGGTGAACGACAGCCAGTTATTGAGGATCAGGCGGATAATCTCTCCAAACCCCAGTGTCACAATCGCCAGGTAATCCCCGTGCATTCGCAGCACCGGAAAGCCCAGCAAGGCACCCGCGGCGGCGGCCATCAGTGCGGCAAGCGGCAGCATGGACCAGAAACCCAGCCCAAGATACTGATACCCCAGCGCCAGGCCATAAGCGCCAATGGCATAAAAGGCGACATACCCCAAATCCAGCAACCCCGCCAGACCCACCACAATATTCAGCCCAAGACCGAGCAACACATAAATCAGGCCCAGAATGGCAACGGTCAACACGTACTTTGTGGCGACAAAGGGGAAGCACACGGCGAGCGCGATAACCAGCGGGATAATCCAGCGCATCCGGCTTTTATAATCTGCCGGGCGAACATAAACGCCCGCGTTATCCGTTTCAAAACGGGACAAGAAACGCATCCCGGCATGAGTACCTAAAAAGGCGCTGAGCATAAACCGCCCGACCATGACGATGGCGACAATCCACGCCAGCCGGGGCCCCGCAAAGTTAAAGCTGTAACCATCCAGAACAACACCCACGATCGGGCCGAAAATGATGAGCGCAACCATGCCTGAGAAAATCGTATCCAGGATACAGCGCTTCAATGAGAAACCGTCAGACGACACAGCGTGTGATGTCATGTCATTCTCCCTCACACTTTAGCCACGACAGGGCGGCCAAGCAGTCCCTGTGGGCGGAAAATCAGGATAACCACCAGTAATCCAAACGAGAACACATCTTTATAATCCGAGTTCACCATCCCGGAGAACTGCGCTTCGGCGACGCCGAGGATCAACCCGCCGAGCATGGCGCCTGGTAATGAACCTATTCCCCCAAGTACCGCTGCGGTAAAAGCCTTAATACCAATGACGAACCCGGCGTAAAAATCAAACGTGCCGTAGTTCATGGTGATCAACACCCCGGCAAGGCCTGCCATTGCCGCGCCAATCACAAAGACCAGTGAAATGATCCTGTCTGTGTTGATCCCGAGGATCGAAGCCATTTTGCGATCCTGCTGAACCGCGCGGCACATGCGTCCTAAGCGGGTATTGCCGATTATCCAGGTCAGCAACAGCATTCCCAGGAACGAGGCGACCAGAATAAAGACTTTGGTATAGGTTATCTGGACAAAACCATCACCCAGATGGAAACGGAGCACGCCATCAAGCATAGTGGGAACCCCTTGCTGACGCGGCCCCTGGCTGATTTGCGCGTAGTTTTGCAGGATGAGTGACATCCCGATGGCGGAAATCAGCGGTGCTAAACGGGTGGAGTTGCGTAGCGGTTTATACGCAATGCGCTCTATCGTCCAGCCGTACACGCCCGTCACCACAATGGTAAAGACCAGTGTGCCGAGAATGAGCAGGGGGAACGATTGCAAACCGAAGAACGACAGCAGCGCCAGGCCGATGGCGCAGAGATAGGCCGAAATCATATACACCTCGCCATGAGCGAAGTTAATCATGCCGATAATGCCATAAACCATGGTGTAACCAATGGCGATCAATCCATAGACAGAACCGAGCGTTAGGCCATTGATTAATTGTTGCAGGAAGAATGTACTCATCTTAGCGCGCTCTTTATAAAGGCCGCGCGAACCGCGCAGCCTGATGTTTATTTCGCGCCGGCAGAAGACCTGCCGGCGTTGAGCGTGACTCCGTCCTGTTACTGCACTTCCTTATATTTCCCTTTGTCATCCCACTGATACACAACGTAGTCAGACACTTTCAGGTCGCCTTTGCTGTCCCAGGCTTTTTTACCCATCACGGTTTCAACCGGGTTGGCTTTCAGCCACTCGCTGGCTTTGGCGGAATCCGTACCACCGGTCGCTTTGAATGCCGCAGCAATGGCCTGCACAGAGGCATAGGAGTAAAGGGTGTAACCTTCCGGTTCAAATTTGCCTGCGCGGAATTTCTCGATAACGGCTTTGCCATCCGGGATCAGACGCGGATCTTTACCGAAGGTCATATAAATACCGTTGGTGTATTGCGGCCCACCTGCGGCGGTCACCATCTCTTCATTGACGATACAGTCGCCAGAGAAGAATTTGGCCTGTACACCTTGCTCACGCATCTGACGCACCAGCGGGCCGGCTTCCGGGTGACAGCCACCGAAGAACACCACGTCTGGCTTCTGGGCACCAATTTTGGTGACCAGGGCGTTAAAGTCTTTTTCACCACGCGATAAACCTTCGTACATCACATCCTGGACACCGCGTTTTGCCAGCGCGGCTTTGGTGGCATCTGCCAGCCCCTGACCGTAGGTATCTTTATCGTGAATGATGACGACCCGTTTGGCTTTCAGCTTATCGATGATGAAATCGCTGGCAACCAGACCCTGCTGGTCATCGCGTCCGCACATGCGGAACATATCGCTCATGCCGCGTTCAGTGATAAGCGGGTTGGTTGAACCAGGGGTGATGGCAATAATCCCCGCATCGCTATACACCTCTGAGGCGGGCATGGTTGAGGAGGAGCAAAAATGGCCAATAACGGCTTTGACTTTATCCTGGTCGACTAATCGGTTAGCAACCGCAACGGCCTGTTTAGGCTCGCAGGCGTCATCGCCCTGAACCAGCTTAATTTTCTCACCGTTGATCCCTCCTGCGGCGTTAATGTCTTCTGCTGCCTGTGTGGCACCATGCCAGTACTGATCGCCATACGTGGCATTAGGGCCAGTGAACGGTCCGGCGACACCAATAACAATATCCGCCTGGGCGGAGAATGCGGTCACCAGACAACCTGCCAGCACAAGAGAAAGAGGACTTCTGATAAATTTCAGCGACATTATTATGTTCCTTAGCGAAGAGGTTTTTGCACGAGGTTAAAGCCCGAACGCCCGACGGCGTTGCCAATCCAAAAACAAAAACGAGAACAAAATGCACTAAACACGACAACATACTGCTTATTACGGCGAGGGTTCCTTGCGCAAAATTCGCGCGCAAAACAACAAGCAAAATAGTTGCCAGAATTGTTAACCCATTGACCGGGCTGCGACATGTTTGAGTATAGAGTGCCGTTTTACGCCGCCTTGCGGGACGCAATGAAATTACAGCGGAGATCACATCTCGTTAACAAGAATGCCCATAAGTTGTGCAATGGTCACGGTTTGTGCTTTTTTGCACCAATAAAGACCTAAACTTCAGATAGGCATGGCGTGCGATATATGCCAGGATCTTTTCCTTTTTTTATCAGGAGTGTCAGCGATGACGGAAGGCCCATTAAATGAAGGCGAAATGGCGTGGCTGGAAGAGACATTAATCTCTTACGGGCATGAAGATGCGTCAGTTATCGACGTGTCTGAACTGGACGGTATGCTCACCGCAGTCCTTTCTGGCCCTGTTGTGGTTGAACCCGATGCATGGCTGGTGGCTGTCTGGGGTGGCGAAAAATATATCCCACGCTGGAAAAACGATCGCGAAATGAACCGCTTTATCGACCTTTGCTTTAAGCATATGAACGATATTGCCGAGCGACTGAGCGAATATCCGGAACAGTTTGAACCGATGTTTGGTTTTAACGATGTGGATGGTCAGAGCTACACGGTGGTTGAAGAGTGGTGCTACGGCTACATGCGCGGTGTGGCGCTGACCGACTGGTCATCATTACCGCAAGAGCTGAAAGCCGATCTGGATGTGATTGCTCTGCACGGTACCGAAGAGAACAGCGACAAGCTGGATGAACTGACCGAAGAAGAATACACCGCCAGTATTGAGGGCATCCAGCCTGCGGCGCTGCGTTTGTACAACTACTGGGTCGAGAATCCGCAGCAGCCTGTCGCACAAAAACCGGTCGTAAATGGCGCGAAAGTTGGGCGCAACGATCCGTGTCCGTGCGGTAGCGGCAAGAAGTTTAAAAGCTGCTGTCTGCACTGATAAAAAAAGGGGCTACCAGGTAGCCCCTTTTTTTTAACCCACTTCCGGCAGCAGCCCTGCTGCAATCAAAAACTGCACCAGAATAACCACCACACCGCAGGCGAACACAATACACAGCAGCGGTTTACCACCCGCAACCCGGTAGCCTTGTTCCGGATGCTGCTGGCGGCTTTTCCATGTCAGCAGGGAAGGCAGCAGCAGGGCAAGGACGGATAACGCCACACCGGCATAACCCAGCGCCATCACAAAACCACGCGGATAAAACAGCGCAAACGCCAGCGGTGGCAGGAAGGTGATTGCCCCTGTCTGAATACGCCCGGCAGCGGTGTTACGACGCTGGAACAGATCGGCCAGGTAGTCAAACAGGCCAAGCGCCACGCCGAGGAACGATGTTGCCAGCGCCAGGTCGGCAAACAGATGCACTGCCAGCTCAACGTGTGAAGAGGTCACCACGTCACGCAACGCCACCAGGAAACCATTCAGACCCGAATGTTCGGCCATCAGGCCAACAAAAGTTGAAGAATCAATACTGCCCAGCGTCACCAGCTGCCAGAAAATATAGGCAATCAGCGGAATGGCGCTACCAATCATAAAGATGCGGCGCAGCTTGCGGATATCACCATTCATGTAGCTGACGATACTAGGCACGCTGCCGTGGAAACCAAACGAGGTGAAAATCACCGGAATAGCGGAAAGCGCCAGCCCTTTTTCCAGCGGCAGCGTCAGCAGGTTAACCTTGTGAACATGCGGTGCCAGTAAAACCAGCATTACGATCAGAAACAGAATTTTGGCGCTGAACAGGAAACGGTTGAACAGATCAACCAGCGATGTGCCCACACAAACAACGCCGCCGCCGATGAGGGCAAAACAAATTGCCCCGGTGGCTGGTGTGATGCCGGTGCCGAACCAGTCGTTGACGCTGGAGGCGATAAGCTCCCCGGCACCGCTGATGTAGGCCGCAGTCAGGGCATACATCAGGAACATCATGCTAAATCCGGTTATCCACTGGCCGTAGCGCCCCAGGTAGCGTGCCGCAAGTGACCCCAGGCCGGTATCAGCGGGAACGTGCTGATACACTTCCAGCAGTAATAACGCGGTGTAGCACATCAATGCCCACAGGCAGAACAGCAATATCAGCGTTACGCTGAATCCGACACCTGCCGCCGCCAGCGGCATGGCCAGCATTCCTGCGCCAATTGTGGTGCCAGCGACGATAAAAATACTTCCCAGGGTTCTGTTTTTCACGCTTTCCTCTACAACGAACTTACATCGCGACAAAATCTGCGGCGCAGAGTAAGGGAAAAGCGCTATCTCGTCAAATCACCGTTACAAGTGGTGTAATCATTAGTTTACGCTTTGCCCGGCGGGCTTAAACCTGGGCAACTCACTGATCCTTTTTGGGGTTCTGCCTACTTCATAAGGGCAATGTTATCGCGCGAAAATCAGGCGTACCTTAAACAGTAAAGATAAATTATCAAAAAAAGTGAGGGGCAATGGCGGGGACAAATCCATTCACGGCAGCCTGGAGTCGCGGCGGTAATTTACTCTGTCACGGACACTGGATTATCAGCTGGCAGGATAAAGCACTGACGCTGCCGGAGTCCCGGCAGGACAAAGACATGGGCACCTGGGCCATTTATTCCATTATTGACCCGGAAGATGAAACCTTTGCCCAGGGGCTAACGGAAGATGACTGGATCATCGAAAATGTCGAGTGGCTGACCGATCTCTTCTTCGATGCCGGTGTACCGCTGGAAACGGCAAATTATCGTTACTTCTACCAGGCCGTTAATCCACATGACTGGCGTTGTACCAGCTGCGCGGGGTGCATGTAAACCTGCGCCAGCGCAAGGCGTATTTCTCCTGGAACGTATAGTCTGCTGACTTCTTTTCAGAGGGGGTAAAAATGTCGATCCACGGACATGAAGTGCTCAATATGATGGTTGAGTCTGGCGAACAGTACACAGAGCAAAGCCTGGTTGCGGCTATTCAGGCGCGTTTTGGCGAAGCAGAACGTTTTCATACCTGTTCAGCAGAAGATATGACGGCGGGTGAGCTGGTGGCATTTCTGGCGGCGCGCGGCAAGTTTATTCCGGCTGCGGAAGGATTTTCAACACACGAAAGTAAAATTTGCCGTCATTAAAACAGTGCGGAGCTGAATATTCAGCTCCGCATGATCTTAATTTTGCGTATCGAGAGTTGAAAGCTCTTTATCGATAAAGTAAAGACCTTCACCGGATTTACCCGCCAGAGATAATTTATCCAGCACGGATTTAAACAGCTTCTCTTCTTCGTGTTGCTCGGCAACATACCATTGCAGGAAATTAAAGGTCGGATAATCCTGGCTGGTCATTGCTGCGTGCGCCAGTTCGTTAATTTTCTGGGTGATCAGTTGCTCGTGTTCGTAGGTGGCGCGGAACAGTTCATCAAGCGAAGCGTATTCCGCGAATGGTGACTCAACGGTGGCAATGCGCGGCAGGCTGCCCGTATCTGTCAGATAATCAAACAGACGCTGCATGTGCGTCATCTCTTCCTGAGCATGACGGCGCAGAAACGCGGCCGCACCTTCAAAGCTGTGATAGCTGCACCAGGCGCTCATCTGTTGATAGAGCAGGGATGAGCACAGTTCAAGGTTCATTTGAGCATTGAGCTTGTCGATCATTTCAGTTTTCAGCATGGTGCAGCTCCGGTTTATTATTTCTGGTTCACGATGAGCGCCACTATAATTTGTTATTTAATTATTTGCAAAAAGTAAAATAAATAACTTTTTATTAAAAATACGAATGGGAATAAAACGCATTGGCGCTTTTTATATTTATTAATGAGAATTGTTTTTGTTCTTAATTGAATATACTGCCAGTCAGCACTGGCAGTAAGGATTAATACCAGGGATTAGCGCTATTTGGATTAACGGCATAACCCATGCACTTGTACTGGATGGTAACGCTTTCGTTCAGGCACAGTGAACCACTGATCAGGGTACAGGTTTTAATCGGCTGGCCGTAGGCTGAGGCAGTGGCATAACCCATGCTTTGACAGGCTTTTGCCGCGGTGCCGTTAGTGACGTAGTCATCGTAATGGGCGTTCTGGAGCATTGCCTGACCGTAGTCGAGACGGACTATCCCGTTTGGTGCATCCAGGTTACTCACTTCGGCCTTCCGGGTGACAGAACAACCCGCAAGTAACAGGAGCGTAGCGGCAACGAATACTCTTTTCATATATCGCTCTGAATAGATGGAGATACGTTATCCTAACCGCAGATGCCTGGCGCAATGCCAGGAATAGCCAGACAAACTGCCCTTTCTCTTTGCAACGGAGTACAACACACCTGCCACAGGCGCATGTTTCGCGCCGAATCACCTCGAATTTGTGAGCGCCATTCTGTTTTTTAAAACAAGTTTTCACTTAATTTGAAAGCGTGTTTATTTGATAGTAAGGTGATGTCTTCAGGTATCCACGGCGGGCTACCCCGCAACGCATTCAGGAGAGTAAAGATGAAAATTGCACTGATGATGGAAAACAGCCAGGCGGGTAAAAATGCCATCATCCTTAACGAGTTGAACGCTGTTGCCGATGAGAAAGGCTTCCCGGTGTATAACGTCGGGATGAGTGATGAAAACGATCATCATCTGACCTACATCCACCTGGGGATTATGGCGAGCATTCTGCTGAATTCCAAAGCCGTGGATTTCGTTGTGACCGGCTGCGGTACAGGGCAGGGTGCGCTGATGTCCCTGAACATTCATCCGGGCGTTATCTGCGGGTATTGCATTGACCCGGCTGACGCATTCCTGTTTTCACAGATCAACAACGGTAACGCGCTGTCACTGCCATTTGCTAAAGGCTTTGGCTGGGGTGCCGAACTGAACGTGCGCTTCATCTTCGAAAAAGCCTTTACTGGCCGTAAAGGTGAAGGCTACCCACCAGAGCGTAAAGAGCCACAGGTGCGTAACGCCGGGATCCTGAACCAGGTGAAAGCGGCGGTGGTGAAAGAAAATTATCTTGATACTCTGCGCGCTATCGATCCTGAGCTGGTGAAAACCGCCGTATCCGGCCAGCGTTTCCAGCAGTGCTTCTTCGAAAACTGCCAGGACAAAGAGATTGAAGCCTTTGTTCGCGGGATTGTTGGCTAATCCCGTGTCGGCCGGATGATCCGGCCGATAAACAGTGCGTATCACAGGCCCGATAAGCAATATCGGGCTTTTTTATTTCTTCACCGACACTGCGCTGCCTGCATCTTTGGTCAGGCGTAATGTATCAAACATCCCCACCAGGCAAATGATCGCGATAACCACAAATGCCAGCCTGAAGCTGATGCCGGGTATCGCCGTCATCCCGATGGCATCACTGACTTTTTCGCCAATACGGATACCAATTGCACCAAGCGTAATGCCCAGCCCAACGGCAAGCTGCGTGGCAGTGGAAAAAAGGGTGTTAGCGTAGCTCATCTGAGCCGACGGAATATCGGCAAAAGCCAGCGTACTCACGGCCGTAAACTGAATCGAGCGGAACACCCCGCCCAGATAGAGGATCAGCATAATCAGCCAGACCGGCGTGTGCGGGGTAAGAAACGCACAGGCCAGCAGCGCCAGCACGTTTAATGCGCCATTAATCAGTAACAGGCGTTTAAACCCTAAACGGCGGATGAGTGGTGTGGTTGCGGGTTTAATCGTCAGATTCCCGACAAATACTGCCAGCACCAGCAGGCCGGAATGAAACGCATCCATGCCAAACCCGACCTGGAACATCAGCGGCAACAGGAAAGGCACGGCACTTATTGATGCACGAAATAGCGAGCCACCGTACATCGTGACCCGAAAGGTCGGCACCTGCATTGCGTCCAGGCTGATCATCGGCCACTGCGCGCGCTGGAAATGGCGCAGGGCGAACGTCAGGGCGGCGGAGCCGATGGCTAACAGCAGCAGCGTCAGCCCCTCCTGCATGTGTTGACCACCCATGGATTCCATCGCGTACACCAGGCTTACCATAGCCACCGTTGTGGCGACAAAACCCGGTAAATCAAAAGGCCGACGGGCATCTTCATGAAGGTCGGGAATGATCTTCAGCGCCAGAATAATAGCGGCGATACCCAGTGGGACATTGATGAAAAAGATCCAGCGCCAGTCGGCGTAGCTGGTAATAAAACCGCCGAGCGGCGGGCCGATAATCGGGGCAACCAGCGCAGGCCAGGTCAGCGTGGCGATAGCGGTAATAAGCTGGTGTTTCGGTGTGGTGCGTAAAACGGCCAGGCGGCCGACGGGCACCATCAGCGCACCTCCCATCCCCTGAAGCACGCGCATGGCAACGAACTGATCCACCGTAGTCGAGAGGCCGCAAAATACCGATGCCAGGGTGAAGATAGCCAGTGCAAGGGCGAATACCTTGCGAGCGCCGAAGCGGTCGGCAATCCAGCCGCTGGCGGGGATCAGCACGGCAAGCGTAATCAGATATGCACTGATACCAATATTAAGGTCAACCGCCTGTACGCCGAAACTTTTTGCCATGTCCGGCAGTGCCGTGGCGATAACCGTACCGTCAAGAAACTCCATAAAGAAAGCACCGGCAACCAACAGCGCCGCAGGCGACAAGCCCCGACTCTCTTTGCCGGTTATGTTTTCACTCATTTTCTTCCTGCCGTATCAAAAAAAATTATAAAAATTTACTGGAATTTATAGGTGCGTAACTTACGGATTTACCGCGATTTTTCTTAACAAACTGGTAGCACTGGTGGATTTACAATTGTGATGGAGGTCACGAAAATATTGATTTATGTGACGATGGTCATATTATAAGCGCATTGACAATAACACCTGCATAACAAATTACCGGAGCATCACAATGAAACTGCGCAAAATCCTGAAAAGCATGTGGGCTAACTACTGCAATACATTTAAAGACGTACCACCGGGTGCTATGTTCTGATGGAAAAACCTGCTTCGGCAGGTTTTTTTATGCCTGTAAACGACGAGAGGGAGATGAAAGGGGCTACGTTTTGTTACTATGGCTACCTTTAAATAAGGAGAAAGCCTATGTCTCAAAACCTGAGCGCCGATCAGGAACTGGTGTCTGACGTCGTTGCATGTCAGTTGGTTATCAAACAAATCCTTGATGTGCTGGACGTGATTGCGCCGGTTGAAGTGCGCGAAAAAATGTCCAGCCAACTGAAAACCATCGATTTCACCAGCCATCCTGCTGCGGCAGACCCGGTTACGCTCCGTGCTATCCAGAAAGCCATTGCGCTAATCGAGTTACGATTCACACCGCAGGGTGAGTCCCACTAAAATAAACCGATGTTTTGAAATTAGAAACACTTTTCTGAAAAACGTCGAAGGGCGACAGGACTGTCGCCCGGAGAGATTCTTAAAAGAACGTCTGCACCAGCAAATAACTCGCCGCACATGCGCAACTCACACCAATCAGACCCGGCAGTATGAAGCTGTGGTTAAGGATAAACCGGCCAATACGCGTGGTTCCTGAACGGTCAAAGCCGATACAGGCCAGATCGCTTGGATAGGTGGGCAGGACAAAGTATCCGTAAGATGCCGGGAAGAAAGCGATCAGCATTTTAGGATCGATACCCAGCATTAGCCCCATCGGCGCCACCGCCGTGAGTGCGGCAGCCTGACTGTTGACCAGCTTAGAAACCAGAAACAGTACAATGGCATACGTCCAGGGATGACTTTTCACCACGCCTTCAAGCGCCATTTTTAGCTCATCAAGGTGCGCCTGGAAAAAGGTATCGCTCATCCACGCCACGCCAAATACCGAGAAAATCGCGACCATCCCGGCTTTGAATACGGCGCCGTTTGATATGGTTGCCGCATTAACCTTACAGGCGACCAGCATCACGGCCCCGGCAATGAGCATCATCATCTGGATGACCAGATTCATCGAAAGAGCTGTCATTTTGCCTTTCACGTCGAAGGCTGGCCGCAGCTCTGGCAACGCCCCCAGCAGCACGACCACGGCAATCCCGGCAAAGAAGATCCACGTGGACCAGTACGCCTGTTTCGGGAAGCGCTGATTCATTAGGGTTTCCGTGCCGCCATAAATAAACTCACGCTGTTTAGGGTCTTTTATCCTCTCCTGAAACTCCACGTCATCCGCCAAATCTTTGCCTCGCCGCAGGCTCCAGAGTGCCGCGATAGCCACGCCAAAGAGAGAGGCAGGAACCGATACCGCCAGGATTTCGAGGATCCCCCAGGCGTGACCAATACCGTGTTGCGCGCCAAGAATCGACACCAGAGAAACCACCGCCACGGACACTGGGGACGCGGTGATCGCCATTTGCGAGGCCACAGAGGCCACCGCCATCGGGCGTTCAGGGCGAATGCCTTTTTTCAGCGCGATATCGGCAATGATGGGAAACATAGTGTAAACCACATGCCCGGTCCCGCATAAAAACGTCAACATCCATGTGGTAAAGGGGGCAAGGAGGGTGATGTGCTGCGGGTGCTTACGTAACAGCCGCTCGGCGAATTGCATCATCACATTCAGGCCGCCTGCCGTCTGCAATGTAGCCGCACAGCCAATAACGGCCAGGATCGTCAACATCACGTCAACCGGGGGTTTACCCGGTTGCAGGCCAAAGACAAAACACAAAACGAACAGACCGATACCGCTTATCAGGCCAAGACCCATACCGCCGAACCGCGTTCCCGCAAGCAGGCAGAGGATAATGACAATAAACTCGATGGTAATCATGAAGCTCCCTCGTCAAAGATAATGAAATTACGTAAATCATTACATGATGTAGGGATATTCATTGGGAGCGAGATCTGATTTGTTAAATGTCAGAAAAAGCAGAGGGTTGATAATAGAGAAGGGTGCCTGCATCGGGAAGAAGATGCAGGCTACAGGATCAGTGGTGCTGGTAATTCACAATATCAAGTAAATGGCGGTCGGTCTGTTCCTGGCACAATCCGGCACGTTTCGCATTATGGATCTCAGCTGCCAGGGTTTTCAGCAACACGCCATCCTGCTGTTGCTCTTTGCCCATATCCTGCAAAAAAAGCAGCGTGGTGCTGTCTTTCTGCGCTTTGGCTTCATCTGCCAGGCTGTTTAGTGTGGTGCAACGCTGTTCGTACTCCTCCAGCGTTTTCTGGAAAAGGTCTTCCAGGCAGGAGTAATCGTCTTCCATCGTATCGATGGCTTTAACGATAGGGTTAGCCCCAACATGCTTCATAAAATCAAAGACACGCATCATATGGGTGACATTACTTTGCGCCTGCGAGCGAAAGAAGGTGGCAGTACCGTTGAGGCTGTTCTCAGAACACCAGTCGCTCAAATACAAATGCAGATTAGAGGCGTAAAACTCCAGATTCATCTGGGCATTAAGTTTCTGAATCATCGCTTGGGTAGCCATACTAATATCCTTATTTACTGTGGGCACGAATGCCCGCTGCTTAACCAGGTTCGGCAGGTCGTTGACGCTTACCGCACAACGTAATCAACGCACGATAATGGAGAGCAGAATAGAGATATTCTGCATTGACTGAATGTGCTCGAATATTCACGTCCTGTGTTCGATACAAATAAGCATACCCTTGTCAGAGGAGTAAGAAAACTCTTAAGGCTGTTTATTTTACGTTACATTACAAATTTTAATATACTTTAAGTAACTAAATGGGGGTACATAGTTGTTGATTTATTAACCCATTGAAAATAAACGTTTTGATTATTTATTATATAGATTGTTGCAATAACTAAATAACCGGTAGATGGATGTAATGTGTATCCCTGTAATCACAGGTAAAACAATATATCTTTCCGATAATATATGATGTGATGGAAAAATTGCGCCAGATCATTTTTCTTCCTTATGCCTGTTTATGTGATCCGCTCGTAAGTTTGCTCTCGCGCATTATGAAAAAATGAAACATCGTTTTATCTTTTATTTGGTGGTGAGGTGAAAATGGCTAAGGTTGCGGTGCTGCTGGCACCAGGGTTTGAAGAAGCGGAAGCAATTATTACGATTGATATCCTGCGTCGTATGAATATTGAGGTGGACACGCTCGCCTGTGCGGAGTCGCGTGCAGTGGTGAGCTACCACAATATCCCCATGGTGGCGGACAGCACGCTGCTGGAACGCATCGACACGCTGTATGACGCCGTCGTGTTGCCCGGCGGGCCACAGGGGAGTGTAAATCTGGCGGCAAACCGGGATGTCCTGCGTTTTGTTGCGGCGCATGATGAAAGCGGTAAGTTTATCTGCCCAATCTGCTCTGCCGCTGCCCGGGTACTCGGCGCAAATGGCCTGCTGAAGGGGCGTCGCTATGTCTGTTCCGGTGATTTATGGCAACAGGTCAGCGACGGCGTATTTGTCGATGCGCCGGTGGTGGAGGACAAAAACCTCATCAGTGGCAAAGGGCTTGGACACGCCTTTGATTTTGCCCTGACGCTTTCTGCACGTCTGCTGGGCGACGAAATTCCCGTGCGCGATCACGCGGATCACATCTATTACGCCTGGTAATTTTCCTGCCGGGCGTTATGGCGTCCGGCTTACAGGGATTTCTTAGCTGACCTTATGGATAATTCTGCTTAACTGCCTTTCATTTGTCCGACAATATCTGCCGTTTTTATGTCATTTTCCGCTGAATTTATGTACGCAATTACTGTAATTCTGCGGTGTGATGGCGCTCTCTTATGGATGATTAATTTCCCGCTAAAACTATCACCAGCACTAACGCTTATGACGAGGTAAGCGCTAATGCCTTGTTTTAAGTCCGATTAAATAAGAAGCACGCAAATATTCCCTACAGAAAAGAATGCTAAAGCTGGAGTTTACCATGCACAAATTTACTAAAGCTCTGGCGGCCGTTGGACTGGCTGCTGTTATGTCACAATCCGCTATCGCAGAAAATTTAAAACTCGGTTTTTTGGTGAAACAACCTGAAGAACCCTGGTTCCAGACCGAATGGAAATTCGCTGATAAAGCCGGGAAAGATTTAGGTTTTGACGTGATTAAAATTGCCGTGCCGGACGGTGAAAAGACCCTGAATGCCATTGATAGCCTGGCGGCCAGCGGTGCGAAAGGATTCGTTATCTGTACGCCTGATCCAAAACTCGGTTCCGCGATTGCCGCAAAAGCACGTGGCTATGACATGAAAGTCATCGCCGTTGACGACCAGTTCGTCAATGCTAAAGGTAAACCAATGGACACCGTGCCGCTGGTCATGATGGCAGCCACCAAAATCGGTGAACGCCAGGGCCAGGAACTTTATAAAGAGATGCAAAAACGCGGCTGGGACGTGAAAGAAACCGGCGTGATGGCCATTACCGCGGATGAGCTGGATACTGCCCGCCGCCGTACCAGCGGTTCAATGGATGCCCTGAAAGCGGCCGGTTTCCCTGAGAAACAAATCTACAAAGTACCGACCAAATCCAACGACATCCCGGGTGCGTTTGACGCGGCTAACTCCATGCTGGTACAGCACCCTGAAGTGAAACACTGGCTGGTGGTCGGTATGAACGACAACACCGTGCTCGGTGGTGTGCGTGCAACAGAAGGTCAGGGCTTCAAAGCACCAGACGTTATCGGTATTGGTATCAACGGTGTTGACGCTGTGAGCGAACTCTCTAAAGCCCAGGCTACCGGTTTCTACGGCTCTCTGCTGCCAAGCCCGGACGTACACGGCTATAAATCCAGTGAGATGCTCTACAACTGGGTGACCAAAGGGGCGGAACCGCCGAAATTCACCGAAGTGACCGATGTGGTGCTGATCACCCGCGATAACTTCAAAGAGGAACTGGCGAAAAAAGGACTGGGTGGTAAGTCATAAGTAATTCGCTGTGATTGCGCCCCTCATGTCGCCGTGAGGGGCCAGACGTACACACTACAGGAATCACGGAGTCGTTATGCAACAGTCCTTACCGTATCTCTCTTTTCGCGGCATCGGTAAAACATTCCCCGGCGTAAACGCGCTGACCGATATCAGCTTCGATTGCTATGCCGGCCAGGTTCACGCCCTGATGGGGGAGAACGGCGCGGGGAAATCTACGCTGTTGAAAATCCTCAGCGGCAACTACGCGCCAACCACCGGTACGCTTGCCATTCGCGGCGAAGAGGTGGCATTTGCCGACACAACAGCCGCACTGAATGCGGGTGTGGCCATCATTTATCAGGAGCTGCATCTGATCCCTGAAATGACGGTGGCAGAAAACATCTATTTAGGCCAGCTTCCGCACAAAAGCGGCGTGGTAAATCGTTCGCTACTCAATTATGAAGCGGGGCTGCAATTAAAACACCTTGGGCTGGATGTCGATCCACAAACGCCCCTGAAGTATCTCTCTATTGGCCAGTGGCAGATGGTTGAAATTGCGAAGGCGCTGGCGCGTAACGCCAAGATTATCGCCTTTGATGAACCCACCAGTTCGCTCTCTGCGCGCGAAATTGAAAATTTATTCCGCGTGATACGCGAGCTGCGTAAAGAAGGCCGCATTATTTTGTACGTTTCGCACCGCATGGAAGAAATTTTCGCCCTCAGCGATGCCATTACCGTGTTCAAAGACGGGCGTTATGTGCGCACCTTTAGCGATATGCAGCAGGTCAATCACGATCAGCTGGTGCAAGCGATGGTCGGACGCGAACTGGGAGACATTTATCACTGGAAATCCAGAGAGTATGGCCCTGAACGCCTGCGTCTGGATAACGTCAAAGCACCTGGCGTGCGTACGCCGATTTCATTATCTGTACGCAGCGGTGAAATCGTTGGGTTGTTCGGCCTTGTCGGGGCGGGGCGCAGCGAATTAATGAAAGGGCTGTTTGGCGGGACACGTATCACCGAAGGCCAGGTCACTATCGATGGTGAGCAGGTCGATATCCGCAAACCCGCCCATGCCATCAGGGCAGGGATGATGCTTTGCCCGGAAGACCGCAAAGCCGAAGGGATCATTCCTGTGCACTCCGTGCGCGACAACATCAACATTTCAGCAAGACGTAAGTTTATCCGCGCTGGATGTCTGATTAACGATGGCTGGGAGTTGAGCAATGCCGATCATCATATCCGTTCGTTAAATATTAAAACCCCGGGGGCGGAGCAGTTAATCATGAACCTCTCCGGCGGCAACCAGCAAAAGGCGATCTTAGGGCGCTGGCTGTCGGAAGATATGAAGGTCATTTTGCTGGATGAACCCACCCGTGGTATCGACGTGGGGGCAAAACACGAAATCTATAACGTGATTTATGAACTGGCAAAACGCGGTGTGGCAGTGCTATTCGCCTCAAGCGATCTGCCTGAGGTGCTGGGGGTTGCCGACCGCATTGTGGTGATGCGTGAAGGTGAAATTGCCGGTGAATTGCTTCATGAACAGGCGAATGAACAACAGGCGTTGAGTCTCGCCATGCCTAAAGTTAGCCAGGCTGTCGCCTGAGTAAGGAGTTAATGATGTCCTCTGTTACTACATCTGGAGCACCAAAGTCGGCTTTCAGTTTTGGCCGCATCTGGGATCAGTACGGGATGCTGGTGGTTTTTGCCGCCCTGTTCATCGCCTGTTCTCTCTTTGTCCCGAACTTTGCCACCTTCATTAATATGAAGGGGCTTGGGCTGGCGATTTCCATGTCTGGCATGGTGGCCTGTGGGATGTTGTTCTGCCTGGCGTCCGGCGATTTTGATTTGTCTGTTGCCTCTGTGATTGCCTGTGCTGGTGTCACAACGGCGGTGGTCATCAATATGACCGAAAGCCTGTGGATCGGCGTCTTTGCCGGTCTGATGCTTGGGGTGATAAGCGGTCTGGTGAACGGTTTCGTAATTGCGCGCCTCAAGATTAACGCACTGATTACCACCCTTGCGACGATGCAGATTGTGCGTGGTCTGGCCTATATCATCTCTGACGGTAAAGCGGTCGGGATTGAAGACGAGCGTTTCTTTACCCTGGGTTATGCCAACTGGTTAGGTCTGCCAGCGCCAATCTGGCTGACGGTGGCCTGTCTTATCCTGTTCGGTTTCCTGCTTAACCGGACCACCTTTGGCCGCAATACGCTGGCGATTGGTGGTAACGAAGAAGCGGCGCGTCTGGCGGGTGTACCGGTGGTACGCACCAAGATAATCATCTTTGTGTTGTCCGGGCTGGTGTCGGCAGCGGCGGGGATTATCCTGGCATCGCGTATGACCAGCGGCCAGCCAATGACTTCTATCGGTTATGAGCTGATTGTGATTTCGGCCTGTGTTCTGGGCGGGGTATCCCTGAAAGGCGGCATCGGAAAAATCTCATATGTGGTGGCCGGTATTCTGATCCTGGGGACGGTGGAAAACGCCATGAACCTGCTGAACATCTCTCCGTTCTCGCAGTATGTGGTTCGTGGTCTGATCCTGCTGGCAGCGGTTATCTTCGACCGTTACAAGCAAAAAGCGAAGCGCACCGTATAAGCCATTTCCTGCCTTTTAACGACCCAACTTATAACTGTAGTTGACCCTCTAACCCACCGGCCAGTTTCCCAGGCCGGTGGATTCCTGAATGGCGAGCAACGTCACACTGTCTATACTTACATGGCTAATGATGAGGTAAAGGTTTTACCTCACGTAACCCTGTAAGGAGGAAGAGGGTGGCTGACCTGTTAACTGCACCGCCTGTACTGCCCGGACACTTTGCATTCTTTTTTGACCTCGACGGCACACTCGCCGAGATAAAACCTCATCCCGACCAGGTGGTCATACCCACTGCGGTTCTTCAGATGTTGTATCAGCTCTCACAGATGAATGAGGGAGCACTGGCATTGATATCAGGGCGCTCAATGGCCGAGCTGGACGCGCTCGCCAGGCCTTATCGCTTTCCGCTGGCGGGTGTCCACGGAGCGGAGCGCCGCGACATCCATGGCCAAACCCATATCGTTTCTCTCCCGGATGATTTAATTGCGCTGCTGCACACGCAGCTTACGTCTGGGCTTGCCCGGCTTCCGGGCACGGAGCTTGAAGCCAAGGGCATGGCCTTTGCGCTGCACTACCGTCAGGCACCGCAGCATGAAGCGGCGGTGCTTGCGCTGGCAAAGACGCTGGTGGATGCGCATCCTCAGCTGGCGCTTCAGCCAGGAAAATGTGTGGTCGAGATAAAACCTGCGGGGATCAACAAAGGCGCGGCCATCAACGCCTTTATGGGAACCGCGCCGTTTAAAGACCGGACGCCGGTATTTGTGGGGGATGACCTGACAGATGAAGCCGGGTTCAAGGTCGTCAACCGGGCCAAAGGCATGTCGGTAAAGGTTGGGCCGGGCGAAACCAACGCCGGATGGCGTCTGGGAAATGTCAGTAGCGTCTGGCAGTGGATAACAGATGTCGCTAATCAGCAAATCGCACAACACAGCGGGAGGAGCCAGTATGGGTCGCTTAGTCGTCATCTCTAACCGGATCGCGCCGCCTGATGATAAGAAGTCTGGTGCAGGGGGTCTGGCGGTAGGGGTGTTAGGTGCCTTAAAAGCCGCCGGAGGCCTTTGGTTTGGCTGGAGCGGTGATATCAGTAATGAAGATAAACCCCTGAAGAAAGTGACGCGGGGTAACATCACCTGGGCATCCTTCGCCCTCAATGAAAAAGATTACGAAGAGTATTACTCTGAGTTCTCGAATGCCGTGTTATGGCCAGCGTTTCACTATCGACTCGATCTGGTGAATTTTCAGCGTGGATCCTTCGAAGGCTATATGCGCGTCAATGCGCTGTTGGCGGATAAACTGCTGCCATTAATTGAGCCCGACGACACTTTATGGGTGCATGATTACCACCTGTTACCTTTTGCCAGAGAGCTGCGAAAACGGGGCGTAAATAATCGGATAGGTTTTTTCCTGCATATCCCTTTCCCTACGCCCGAGATATTCAACGCGTTGCCGCCACATGAGGAATTACTGGAAGGATTATGTGACTATGACCTGCTGGGATTTCAGACCGAAAATGACCGGCTGGCATTCCTCGACAGCGTCTCAGGCAAAACCCGGCTGGTAACACATGGCGGCAAGTCGCATTCCGCGTGGGGGAAACCGTTCCATACTGATGTGTACCCTATCGGCATCGAGCCTGACGAAATCGCCGGGCAGGCCGCGGGGCCATTGCCGCCGAAACTGGCGCAGCTTAAGAATGAACTCAAGCATGTTAAAAATATCTTTTCGGTTGAACGATTAGATTATTCCAAAGGCCTGCCGGAGCGTTTTCTTGCCTATGAAGCGCTGCTGGAAAAATTCCCTCAGCATCACGGCAAAATTCGCTACACCCAGATAGCACCCACTTCACGCGGTGAGGTGCAGGCCTATCAGGACATTCGTCATCAGTTAGAAACGGAAGCGGGGCGCATTAACGGTCGCTACGGGCAATTAGGCTGGACACCGCTCTTTTATTTAAACCAGCATTTTGAACGTAAGATCCTGATGAAGGTATTCCGCTATGCCGATGTCGGGCTGGTCACACCGCTGCGCGACGGCATGAATCTGGTGGCGAAAGAGTATGTCGCCGCGCAGGATCCTGCCGATCCTGGCGTATTGGTGTTGTCACAGTTTGCCGGTGCTGCAAACGAATTGACGTCTGCGCTTATCGTGAACCCTTACGATCGTGATGATGTTGCGAATGCGCTCGATCGTGCACTGAATATGCCGCTTACTGAGCGTATTTCACGTCATGCGGAGATGATGGAAACACTCCGTAAAAATGACATCAACCACTGGCAGGCGCATTTTATTCGCGACCTGCGCAGTATCACGCCGCGGGATACGGAACAGCGTTTGCAAAAAAAAGTCGCGACATTCCCTAAGCTGGCATGACCCCCTCCGGGGGTATTATTTACCCCCGAGAGGTACTAACAGCACGTCAACCTGGCTTGATGCAACAATCGATTTTGCAGAACAAGACGCTCTGGAAAAGAAACTGTGGTTATGATTACCGCAAATAACCAGATCAATATTCTGTTTTCGGCACATGCTAAGAATATGTTCGTTTAATTCACCTGTCGCAATGATGGTGTCATAAACAGGATATTGCGCCTTCTCAACCAGCTCCCGCAGAAATTGCTGTGTCTCTTCCTGCAATACCTCACGAATATCTTCAAGCATGGGTGCGGCCAGTTGATTGTACATCTCTGGCTCAGTAGCAAGAGTTATCAGGGTGATCCGGGCATTGGTGGGCCTGGCGATGGAGACAGCACGGGCGACAAGCTGGTGGCTTTCGGGTGAAACAGCAACAGAAACAAGAAGATGGGCGTAGCTCATCACGCACTCCTTTGGCATCTGAAATACGGTGTTTCAATCAGCATTACCTCGAAATTGCCGCTTCTGCAAGAGGTGAATACGACATTAGTGTGAACCTTATCATAATTATTCATTAATTATTCTTATAAGAGGAATAATCAAATAATGCAGCTGAATGATAAAAATTAACAACTTAACGTAAATAAAACAAACATTGTGTTGGGCTGCTAAATCGTTTTAACGGGTTATCAACACAAGCGGGATGATCACGCAGAGAAATTTGTTAAATGCAATATATATATAACTATATGTTTTTAATGGATTATGATCGAATGTCTCTATCATAGAGATATCGTCAGGAACAAACTCGCTAATTATCAGGCCGCTAAGCAATTGTCATACCCAACTACTTCATACTTCTGCATGAGTATTCGTCCATTAAGAATATAAAATAGTGTCAACAGGTCAATAAATAATCAATTTACAAGTCATGCTGATGGATTTATCGATAACATTCGCTTAAATTATGTGACGGAGATCACATTTTTTTTAAATTTTTGGTGGGGTCGCATTGTATGTGTTAGAGCTGACGAGTAGAGTTTGCGTCGAATTAGGAAAAATCTTAGTTATTTGTAAGAAATGATAAAACGTGTAAACAACGCAGTCGGGTGTTGCGCGTTTTGCTACATACAAACCTTAATTCAACTATGCATTTGGCCTTCTTTTTTTATACCGGGTGATTTCCCGGCGACATCACGGGGTGCGGTTTTTCCGCTTAAAAATAATAGTAGTTATTCGGGATGGGAAAAATGCATACATCCGAGTTGCTAAAACATATCTATGACATCAATTTGTCATATTTACTGCTCGCGCAGCGTTTGATTAGTCAGGACAAGGCGTCCGCGATGTTTCGTTTGGGTGTTAGCGAAGAAATGGCAACCATGCTGGGTGGGTTAACTCTTCCACAGATGGTGAAGCTGGCGGAAACGAATCAACTAGTATGTCAGTTCCGTTTTGATAATCCTCAGACTATCACGCGTTTGACTCAAGATTCTCGTGTTGACGATCTGCAACAGATCCACACCGGTATTTTACTTTCTACCCGCTTGCTCAACGAAATCAGCCAGCCTGATGACGCAGCCCGTAAGAAAAGGGCGTAAAAATGAGTGAAAAAAGCATTGTTCAGGAAGCGCGTGACATACAGCTGGCAATGGAACTGATTACGCTGGGTGCTCGTTTGCAAATGCTGGAAAGCGAAACCCAGCTCAGCCGTGGTCGCCTCATCAAACTGTACAAAGAATTACGTGGCAGCCCACCGCCAAAAGGGATGCTACCGTTCTCAACGGACTGGTTTATGACCTGGGAACAGAACATCCACGCGTCGATGTTCTGCAATGCCTGGCAATATCTGCTGAAAACAGGTCTATGCAGCGGCGTTGATGCCGTGATCAAAGCGTATAAACTTTACCTTGAGCAATGCCCACAGCAGAATGACGACGGTCCGCTGCTGGCCTTAACTCGCGCCTGGACGCTGGTGCGTTTTGTTGAAAGCGGAATGCTTGAACTGTCACGCTGCAATTGCTGTGACGGTAATTTTATTACCCATGCTCATCAGCCTGCTGGCAGCTTTGCCTGTAGTTTATGCCAGCCTCCATCCCGAGCCGTAAAAAGACGTAAACTTTCCCGGGATGCTGCCGATATTATTCCACAACTGCTGGATGAACAGATCGAACAAGCTGTTTAACCCGAACGTGTGGGCAAGATTCCAGCAGCGGTAAGAAATTACCGCTGCTTTTTTTTACCCCGCATTCCGGTCACTCATTCGAAATGAACGTCCTGCCTTAGTCACTAGCGGAAGGATGATGTCGTGCTTATCTTATTAGGTTACCTGGTAGTTCTCGGTACAGTTTTCGGCGGTTACATGATGACCGGCGGGCACCTTGGAGCACTCTATCAACCGGCTGAACTTATTATCATCGGCGGCGCAGGGGTAGGGGCTTTTATCGTTGGTAACAACGGTAAATCGATCAAAGGGACGCTGAAAGCTATTCCACTGCTGTTCCGTCGCTCGAAATACACCAAAAGCATGTATATGGATTTGCTGGCGCTGCTCTATCGCCTGATGGCGAAGTCGCGTCAGCAGGGAATGTTCTCGCTGGAGCGAGACATTGAAAATCCAAAAGAGAGCGAAATCTTTGCCAGCTATCCGCGCATTATTGCCGATGCAATGATGCTGGATTTTATCGTTGATTATCTGCGCCTTATCATCAGCGGCAACATGAACACCTTCGAAATCGAAGCGCTGATGGACGAAGAGATCGAAACCCACGAAAGCGAATCCGAAGTGCCAGCAAACAGCCTGGCGCTTGTGGGTGACTCCCTTCCGGCCTTCGGTATCGTTGCGGCGGTAATGGGGGTAGTACACGCCCTGGCGTCTGCGGATCGTCCGGCGGCAGAACTGGGTGCCCTGATTGCACACGCAATGGTCGGGACCTTCCTCGGTATTTTGCTGGCATACGGTTTTATTTCTCCGCTGGCAAGCGTGCTGCGTCAGAAGAGCGCGGAAACCACCAAAATGATGCAATGCGTGAAGATCACGCTGCTCTCTAACCTCAACGGCTATGCACCGCCGATCGCTGTCGAATTCGGTCGTAAAACGCTTTACTCCAGCGAACGTCCATCGTTTATCGAGCTGGAAGAACACGTGCGTGCGGTGAAAAACCCAAATCAACAGACGACAACTGAGGACGCATGAAAAACCAGTCCCATCCGATCGTCATCGTAAAAAAGCGCAAGCACAAGGGCGGCGGACATGGTTCGCACGGCTCCTGGAAAATTGCTTACGCCGACTTTATGACCGCAATGATGGCGTTCTTTCTGGTGATGTGGCTTATCTCCATCTCCAGCCCGAAAGAGCTTATCCAGATTGCTGAGTATTTCAGAACACCGCTGGCGACGGCGGTGACAGGGGGGCAGCGTATCGCGAACAGCGACAGCCCAATCCCTGGCGGCGGTGATGACTACACCCAACAAAAGGGTGAAGTGAAAAAAGAGCCGAACATTGACGAGCTGAAAAGACGGATGGAACAGGCGCGCCTGAAAAAACTGCGTGGCGATCTGGATCAGTTGATTGAAGCCGATCCGAAACTGCGCGCATTACGCCCGCATCTGAAGATAGACCTGGTGCAGGAAGGCTTGCGTATACAGATTATTGATAGCCAGAACCGCCCAATGTTTAAAACCGGCAGTGCTGAAGTTGAACCTTATATGCGCGACATTTTGCGTGCAATTGCGCCGGTTCTGAACGGGATCCCAAACCGCGTCAGCTTGTCAGGACACACGGACGATTTCCCGTATGCCACGGGTGAGAAGGGATACAGCAACTGGGAACTTTCTGCCGACCGTGCCAACTCCTCGCGTCGCGAGCTGGTGGCGGGTGGGCTTGATGATGGCAAGGTACTGCGCGTGGTCGGCATGGCCGCAACGATGCGCGTCTCCGACCGCGGGCCAGATGATGCCATCAACCGTCGTATCAGTCTTTTAGTGCTGAACCAGCAGGCGGAGCAGGCCATCCTGCATGAAAACGCCGAAAGTCAGAATGAGTCACTGGACGATTTAAAACAGCCTGGGGCCGTACCTTCGGCTGCCGTTCCAACATCGCCACCAGCCAATCCGAGGTGATAGCGTGAGCATGGATATTAGCGATTTTTATCAGACATTCTTTGATGAAGCCGACGAATTGTTGGCTGACATGGAGCAACATCTTTTGGATCTGGTGCCTGAAGCACCGGATTCAGAGCAGCTCAATGCCATCTTCCGTGCGGCGCATTCTATTAAGGGCGGAGCAGGGACGTTTGGTTTTACCATCTTGCAGGAAACAACCCATTTAATGGAAAACCTGCTCGATGAAGCACGCCGCGGTGAGATGCAGCTCAATACCGACATTATTAACCTGTTTTTGGAAACCAAAGATATTATGCAGGAACAGCTCGACGCCTATAAAAGCTCGGCAGAGCCTGATGCCGCCAGCTTTGAATACATCTGCAACGCGCTGCGTCAGTTAGCGCTGGAAGCAAAAGGTGAAGCAGCGGCTCCCGCTGTTAGCCCGGCAACCCTGAGCGTTGTCGATACCGCTGAAGACGTCGCGCCTGCCGCTGCGGCAAGTAAGTTGCGCGTTGTGCTATCTCGCCTTAAAGAGAGCGAAGTCAATCTGCTGGAAGAAGAGCTGGGTAATCTGGCCAAATTAAGCAATGTGGTGAAGGGGAAAGACAGCCTTGCCGCAACGCTTGAAGACGGCATTAGCCAGGACGATATCGTGGCAGTGCTGTGCTTTGTAATCGAAGCCGATCAGATTGATTTTGAAGAAGAAACTGCTCAAGCCCCTGCGGCGGCAGAAGCGGTTGTTGCGGTCGCTGAAGTGGCGGCTCCTGCTGTTGTTCCTGCCGCGCCGGCGCTGAAAGCGGTGCCAAAAGAATCAGCAGCACCTGCCCGCGGTGAAAAACCGGCGGCACGTTCAAGTGAATCCACCAGTATTCGTGTTGCAGTCGAGAAAGTTGACCAGCTGATTAGCCTGGTGGGCGAACTGGTGATCACCCAGTCCATGCTTGCCCAGCGTTCCAACGAACTGGACCCGGTCACTCATGGTGATCTCATCACCAGCATGGGTCAGTTACAACGTAACGCCCGCGATTTGCAGGAATCGGTGATGTCCATCCGTATGATGCCGATGGAATATGTCTTCAGCCGTTTCCCGCGTCTGGTGCGCGATTTAGCCGGTAAACTGAACAAGCAAATCGAACTGACGCTGATGGGCAGCTCTACCGAACTGGATAAGAGCCTGATCGAGCGCATCATCGATCCATTAACGCACCTGGTGCGTAACAGCCTTGACCACGGTATCGAACTGCCGGAAAACCGCGTTGCTGCGGGGAAATCACCGGTCGGTAACCTGATTTTGTCTGCGGAACACCAGGGCGGCAATATCTGCATCGAAGTGACCGATGACGGTGCTGGCCTGAACCGCGAACGTATTCTGGCGAAGGCAATGTCTCAGGGTATGGCGGTAAGTGAAAACATGACCGATGAAGAAGTGGGGATGCTTATCTTCGCGCCTGGCTTCTCGACGGCTGAACAGGTGACGGACGTTTCTGGCCGTGGCGTGGGCATGGATGTGGTGAAACGTAATATCCAGGAGATGGGTGGCCACGTTGAGATCAAGTCTAAACAAGGTTCCGGTACGACCATTCGCATCCTGCTGCCACTGACGCTGGCGATTCTGGATGGTATGTCTGTCAAAGTTGCTGGTGAAGTCTTCATTCTGCCACTGAATGCGGTAATGGAATCTCTGCAACCGCGTGAAGAAGATCTGCATCCACTGGCGGGTGGCGAGCGCGTACTGGAAGTGCGTGGCGAGTATCTGCCACTGGTTGAACTGTGGAAAGTATTCGAAGTCGATGGTGCGAAAACCGAAGCGACGCAAGGCATTGTGGTTATTTTGCAAAGCGCAGGACGCCGCTATGCGCTGCTGGTCGATCAGTTGATTGGTCAGCACCAGGTCGTGGTGAAGAACCTCGAAAGCAACTACCGCAAGGTGCCGGGAATTTCTGCCGCCACCATCCTGGGTGATGGTAGCGTTGCGCTGATCGTTGATGTATCAGCGCTTCAGGGATTAAATCGTGAACAACGTGTGGCATACACAGCCGCCTGATTAAGAAAAAGGTAATAACATGACCGGTATGAGTAATGTAACGAAACTGGCGGGCGAGCCATCTGGACAGGAGTTCCTGGTCTTCACTTTAGGCGATGAAGAGTACGGAATCGACATCCTTAAGGTGCAGGAGATCCGCGGTTATGACCAGGTTACGCGTATTGCTAACACCCCATCTTTTATCAAGGGCGTGACGAACCTGCGCGGTGTGATTGTGCCAATCGTTGACCTGCGCGTGAAGTTCAGCCAGGGCGACGTGGACTACAATGACAACACCGTGGTGATTGTCCTGAATCTGGGCCAACGTGTTGTGGGTATTGTTGTTGATGGCGTGTCGGATGTGCTGTCACTGACCTCTGACCAAATCCGTCCTGCGCCAGAGTTTGCGGTGACGCTGTCCACCGAATATCTGACCGGTCTGGGTGCGCTCGGCGAGCGTATGCTGATTCTGGTGAATATCGAGAAGCTGCTGAACAGCGATGAGATGGCGCTGCTGGATATCGCAGCGAGTCACGTAGCTTAAAACAAAGCCGGGTGGCGCTAACGCTTACCCGGCCTACGTGTGCGAGCCATTTGTAGGCCGGGTAAGGCGAAGCCGCCACCCGGCTTTTTTACATCTTAAGCTTCCTGCTCTACCAGCTCAGCTTCCGCTTCCCGCGCACCTTCATTCTGTGAAAGCATCGCCGTCGCAATCCCGTTCCCCAGCACGTTAATTGCAGAACGCCCCATATCCAGGAAGTGGTCAATCCCCATCAGCAACAGAATACCCGCCACCGGGATATTAAAGCTTGGAATGGTCGCAGCCAGCACCACCAGCGAAGAGCGCGGCACACCCGCAATCCCCTTGGAGGCCAGCATCAGCGTCAGCATCAGAACGGTGACTTCGGAGAAACTCAGATGAATGTTGTACGCCTGGGCGATAAACATAGAGGCAAAAGAGCAATACACCATCGAGCCCACCAGGTTAAAGGAATAACCAATCGGCAGAACGAAAGAGGCGATATTACGTGAACAGCCAAAGCGCTCCAGCTGTTCCAGCGTTTTTGGATAAGCGGCTTCAGAACTGCTGGTGGTAAACGCGACCAGTACCGGATCTTTCAGCATACTGACCAGACGAAACACCTCTTTTTTCAGCACCATGTAACCCACCGCCAGCAGCACCATGCAGGTGAGCAGGATGGCAACATAGTAACCGCCAATAAATGACGCGTAGTTCAGCAAAATGCCCAGACCCTGCGTGGCAATGACGGATGAAATCGCCGCGAAAATGGCCAGCGGGGCAACGTACATCACGTAGCCTGTCACCTTCAGCATGATGTGCGAAACCACATCCAGCGCGGCAACCAGCGGAGTATTGAATTTTTGACCCAGTGACGCGCCTGCAATACCGAAGAACATCGAGAACACCACAATTTGCAGGATCTCGTTATTCGCCATCGCGCCCGCAATACTGGTTGGAATGGTGTGAGACAGGAAGGCTTTCAGCGTCATCCCCCCCACGGCCAGGCCGGTATCAACCGCTTCTTTCGGGATAGTCAGGTTCAGGCCGCTACCCGGGTGTTCCAGGGTGACAATAAACAGCCCCACCAGAATAGAAAGCACGGAAGAGCTGATAAACCACACCATCGCTTTTCCGCCAACGCGGCCAATGGTAGAGGTTTCGCCCAGCTTCATAATGCCGACGGTTAACGTACTGAACACCAACGGCGCTATCACCATTTTAATCAGTCGCAGGAAAATATCGGTCAGCAGCGTGATGTTATCCGCCCAGGCGGTAATGACATCCTGTGATGCGTACTCGTGAATTACTGCCCCTGAAAGAATACCCGCCAGCATGAATATCACGATGAAGAGTGTGAGTTTGTTTGCACTTGCCACGAAAAAAGACCCTCTATGCGCTTAAGATTCATCCCCGCGCCGATACATATAGATTTTTTATTACAGCGCAGGAAAATATTCGGCACATAAATTGACGTAAAGTGAGTGGGGATACAACAGGTTTTTAATTTTTATTAATTTTGTTGCTAATGCCTCAACGATATATTGTGACGCTTATCACGTTTTTATGGATATATTCTCAGGATGAGACGCATTTACTTCCCGTAAATTGTTTTAACTGATTGTTTTTTAATTAACTAAGTTGTCAATACGGCAAAAGTTGCACGTATCCTGGCAAGGGTGGTTGAAGCGGTATCCATCAACTAAATTCACAATAACCCCCTCTCGGGATTGTTCAGTGGGGCTAACATCTTGAACAGTATAAATAAAATGTGGCAAGCGAACGGCGACATCTTCTGGAGGGGTAAAAATGAAAAGAAAACGCCTTTTAATATTTGCAGGCACCCTGCTTATCGCCACGACCGCCTGGCAGGCGCTGGCGGTAACCAGTAGCGGCACCATCGGCGCGACACTGACTCTGACCAACGGTTGTTTGATCAACGGATCACCCACTCAAAACGGAATTAACTTCGGGACGCTGGATTTCGGGACCCATCCTGCGACCTTTTCTACGCTGACAACCCAGTTGACCGGGGCCAGCGGCGGTAACTCCTTCAGTATTCAATGCACCACCGCCAGTTATACGGTGGCGATAACCGGCAATACCAACTCCACCGCTCCAACCACCGTGGTAGGGACACCAGGTACGCCCGCGCGTTACCTGATTAATACCACCGACGCGGCACAGGGTGTGGCATACAGCCTGTACAGCGACAGCGGATTTAACAACATCATCGCCAATAACGCGGCGTTGCCGGCAGCGTCGACGACGGGCGGGGTGAGCAGTTACACCCTGTACGGACGCATCACCGGAGGCGGCAACAGCGTTACGGTTGTCCCGGGAACCTACACTGACACCATTAACGTCAGCGTAACCTACTAGTTCCAGTCATGAAGGCATTCTGGTTATGTCTGCGCGAAAGCGCAGAGAGTTTCCTGCAACCTTTTTTTGTACTCACTGTGGGGCTGATGCTGGCGCCCATCGCCGGGGCGGTGACGTCGCAGCCATTTAAGGTCAGTGCGACCATTGTGCCTGGATGCTCGGTAATTTCCGGAACCGGTGGGCTGTTGGGTACGCTGGATTTTGGCACACATACTGGGGTAGAAAGCGCCCCGGTCAATACCAGCTTTGTGCCCAACGGGGCATTGTCCATTGCCTGTACGCCAGGCGTGTCGCTGAGTATGAGTATTGATGGTGGACAGAATTACGCTTCTGTACGGCAAATGAAACGTTCAGGCGGAACCGATGTTGTGGCGTACCGACTCTACAGCAACAGTTCTCTGGCCGCGAACAGTGAGATTGGGGTCAACCAGGCGGTCGCGGTGACCTATACCAACAGCAATAACATCTCACTTCCGCTCTTCGGTGTGGCGCTCCTGACCGGGTTTAGCCCGGCAGGTGTGTATTCTGATCAACTCGTCGTGACGTTGTCATGGTGATTAAGGGAGAAAATCGATGCAGCCATTATTCAGGCGTATTTGTCTGGTAAGTATGTTGGGAGTCACCGCCGTTGCAACAAGCCAGGCGCACGCGGCGGCGACTATTCTGTTATGGCCCATCGACCCGTGGCTTTCGGCAGACGCCAAAGCCACGGAATTATGGATCCAGAATCAGGGCAACAGCTCGACGACCATGCAGGTACGCATTGTGCGCTGGAAGCAGGAAGAAGGGTTTGAACGCTATACCGCACAGCAGGATGTCGTTGCCAGCCCGCCGATTGTCACCATCGGCAAAGACAGCAAGCAGCTTATCCGTCTGATCAAACAGGGCGCTGTCCCGATGGGCGTCGAACAAGCCTACCGCATTATCGTGGATGAAATTCCCCAGCCTGATGCCAAAGCTGAACCGACCATCGGCCTTAAACTCCAGATGCGCTACTCCATTCCGCTCTTTGTTTACGGGCAAGGGATCCCGACAATAAAAGAGGGTGCGCATCATGCGCTGGTGGAGAGTAAAAATCTGAGCTGGCGGGTAACGCAGGAAGGGGGGCATCCTGCGCTCGAGGTTCGTAACCAGGGAGATGTGCACGTCAGGCTGAGTCAGGTGACGCTGGAGCAGGGCGGGCAGAAACGAACGGTTGCTGATGGATTGCTGGGGTACGTGCTGCCCGACAGTACCCGCAGGTGGCCGATCCCGGCGGGAATTCGCCAGCCAGAGCAGATGAGCGCGCAGATTAATGCCAGGGATACGCAATGGCAGTCGACGCCCGTCAACTGAAACCGGCGATGATTATCCTGCTCTGTATCAGTACCAGCACCTGGGCCGAGCCTGGCGATGACAGTTTGCCGCCGCCACCGCAAGCCCAGGCAATAAACGGTGAAGCCGTTTTCCAGCTTGCTCTTGTACTGAATCACTATGATACCGGGCTGGTGGTGCCCGTCACGCAACGCGATGGCGCTTACTTTATTTCCAGCGCCGATCTGCTGCGTGCCGGGCTTCCCCCCGAGCATGTGCCGAATGGGGACGTCAATCTTTCTACGCTTTCTCAGGTGCGCGTGGAGTACGACAGCACCGCACAGCGGCTGTTGTTAACCGTGCCTCGCGACTGGGTTTCATCCCGCATCACGCCGTTTAGCGGCCTGGCGGCACAGAGCAAACCCCACTATGGCCGGGGGGCGCTGCTGAATTACGATCTCTATACCAATCATACCGACCACATTGGCGGCCAGGCGTCTCTCTGGCATGAGTTCCGCTACTTCAATGAAAACGGCTCGTTTTCATCTACTGGCTACGCCCGACAAAATTTCTCCGGGGACAATGGTCAACAGGAAGGTTACGTTCGCTATGACACCACCTTGTTGATGACCAACGAAGACGATGCAACCACCTGGACTGCCGGGGATGTGATAAGCGATGCTCTGAGCTGGAGCAGCAGCGTGCGTATGGGCGGGATAAGCTACGGGCGTGATTTCTCCCTGCGCCCGGATCTGGTGACCTGGCCGCTGCCGGAGTTCTCGGGGGAAGCGGCCGTGCCCACCTCCGTCGATCTGTTTATCAACGGCTATCGTTCGGGCTCGACTCAGCTCCAGCCCGGGCCATTCACCCTGACGAACCTGCCCTATATCAACGGCGCCGGGGATGCCGTGCTGGTGACCACCGATGCGCTGGGTCGACAGGTCAGCACGACGCTGCCGTTTTATGTCACCAGTGATGTGCTCAAAGAAGGGCTGAGTGACGGCGCGGTGACGCTCGGGAGCCTGCGGCGTAATTATGGAATCAAAAGTTTCGACTACGGTCCGGCGGCAGGCAGCGGATCGTATCGCTATGGCCTTACAGACTGGCTGACGCTGGAAGGACACGCAGAAGGCGCGCAAGAGCTGGCGCTGGGCGGGGCGGGAACGGTGGTGAAGCTCGGACGTTTTGGTGTGGTGAATACGTCATATACCCGCAGTCAGATGCGTGGGGACGATGGCGGGCAAATCAACTGGGGTTATCAGTACAGCACCAGTGAGTTTAACCTTGCCACCCAGCATAGCCGGCGAGGTCGCGGCTTTGGCAACCTGGCACTGTATGACCAGCCGACGGTCTATGATGAAAACAACCGTCCGATTGCCAGTTTTAGCCGCAATACTGACCAGTATTCGCTGACCTTTAACCTCGGGCAGTACGGCAATATTGGCGCGGCCTGGATCGGTGTTGAGAGTTTTGATAACCAGAAAACGGAGCTGCTGAATCTCTCCTGGAGCCGCAATCTGTGGGGTGCCAGCAGTATCTATCTGGCGGCCAGCTGCGACCAGCAGCGGGGGGACTGGACGGTCGCACTCTCGCTACAGGTTCCGCTGGGCGAACGTGACAGCACCGCCGTCACCTTTGAAAATACCCCGGATGCAGGCAGCACACAGCGCATCAACTACAACCATTCCATGCCTTCCGACGGTGGGTTTAGCTGGAATATGGCGTGGGCCAACCAGTCGCGGGCGAATAACTATCAGCAGGGAACGCTGGGCTGGCGCAACAATAATATTGAATTGCAGGGCGGGGGATACGGCGAACAGGACATGATGACCTGGTGGGGCGAGGCGATGGGCTCCCTTGTGCTGATGGACGGCGAGTTGTTTGCCGCCAACAAAATCAATGATGCGTTCGTGGTGATCAGTACTGATGGCCACCCGGATGTTCCCGTTAGCTATGAGAACCAGCCGGTCGGCAAAACCAATAACAATGGTTATCTGCTGGTGAGCGGCGTGTCGGCCTATTATCCGGCGAGCTACAGTATTGATACCCTGAATCTGCCTGCCGATACCCGGCTGAAAGAGACCGAGAGGCGGGTGGCTATTCGTCGTCACAGCGGTTATCTGGTCGATTTCCCGATGGAGCAGGAACGGGTGGCAAGCGTGATTCTGCATGATGCGCAGGGGCAGGATATTCCGGTTGGAAGCCAGGTGAGACGAGCCTCGCGCAGCAATGCGGTGGTGGGGTATGACGGCATTGCCTGGCTGGAAAATCTCAGCGACGTGAATCCGCTGGATATTACCACCCCGGAAGGCAAACACTGCACGGCGACGCTGACCATTGGTGCAAACCCGGATCATAAGCTGCAAACCTATGGGCCACTGGTGTGCCGGGAGAGGCCATGAAGCGCCTGCTGCTGGTGATTATGCTGCTCTTTTCCGGCGGCAGTGTGGCGGTGTGTACCATCAGTACTGTGAATGCTGCATTTGGCAGCGTAGGGTCATTTTCCCTTAGCGGAACCGGGGAGGTGGAAACTACCGGCACTCTGGTGGTTTCCTGTGATGCGATACTCAATCTGTTGACTAACGATTCGGTGACGCTGAGCTACACGTCGGCTTCGGTATCCGGTAACAGCCGCGCCACGATGAAACGCACCGACAACGCAACCATCACCGACGTGATCCCCACGCGGCTGTGCGGTTTATCGGGCTGTGCAAGCAACAGTGAAGTGCAAATCAGCAAGACCTACACCTGGAGTGGTAACACGCTGTTGGGGCTGCTGGGGTCGAAGCAGTACAACATTCCGCTCTATTTCCGAACCGTGGCCGGGCAAAACGTGACGGCCGGGCCGTATCAGGTGCTGTTGACCTTCAGCATTAACTACAATGTCTGTTCGGTGGGGGTTCTGGGGCTGTGCACTACGCCACAAACGGGGACGGCGACGACAAGTCTTCTGCTCAACATGACCGTGACCAACGACTGTAGCGCCATGACTACGCCGGACGTGAACTTCAACAGTGCGCCGCTGGTACAAAATTTCCCCACCATTTCGCAAGCCATCGCCGTGACCTGCACCAAAGGCAGCACTTACACCATAGGAATTAACGATGGTGCCAACGCGCTGAACAATGTGCGTCGTATGGTTAGCGGCAGTAACTATATGAGTTACGACATCTACAAAGAAGCGACCACCAGCCGCTGGGGCGGCAGCGGCACCGAGCGCTGGGCCAGCTCAGCCTCTTCACAGCTGAGCACTGACGGCCTGCTGCGTACCTATAACTACACGGCCAAAGTGCTCACCAACCAGACTACCCCACCTGCCGGGACCTACAGCGATACGCTAATTGTCGACGTGGCGTTTTAACCGGCGCTTTTCCCTTTCGCAAATGTAAAGTTCCTGTGGTCGGTGCCGATAACACCGTTAATAAATCTATGAGAAGGTGTTGTATGTTGAACCGTATCCGCGTTGTCACAATGCTCATGATGGTGCTGGTCATTTTCGCGCTTCTTCAGCTCATTTCAGGCGGGCTTTTTTTCTCGTCGTTAAAAAATAATCAGGACAGCTTTGCCGCATCAAACGATCTGCGTTTGCAACAAAGCGAGCTGACATCGACCTGGGATCTGATGCTGCAAACGCGCATTAACCTGAGCCGCTCTTCTGCCCGCATGATGATGGACCCCAATAACCAGCAGAGCACCGCGAAAACGGATCTGCTGAAAAATGCCCGCGCAACGCTTGCCGACGCCGCGAAACACTACGACGCCTTCAAAAAAATTGCCCCGCAGCCTGCAATGGAGCAGGTGAGCAGCAACATTGATGAGAAATACACGGCCTACTTCGCGGGCCTGACGGAGCTTATTCAGTTCCTGGAAAGCGGCAACATGGATGCCTACTTCGCGCAGCCAACCCAGGGGATGCAAAACGCCCTCGGTGCAGCGCTGGGTGAATACGCCAAAGCCAGTAGCGACCTGTATCACACCTCCTTTACGGAAAGTCAGAACGATTACCGCTTCGCCAAATGGCAGATGGCCGTACTGGCGCTGGCGCTGGTGATTGTGCTGGTTGGCGTGTGGTATGGCATTCGCCACATTCTGCTGAATCCACTGGGCCGCGTGATTGCCCATATCCGTGAAATCGCCAGCGGCGATCTGACCAAAACGCTTACCGTATCCGGGCGTAATGAAATCACGGAGCTGGCGAACACCGTTGACCACATGCAGCGCTCGCTGATTGATACCGTGACCAATGTGCGTCAGGGATCGGATGCCATCTATACCGGCACCAGCGAAATTGCGATGGGCAACAATGACCTTTCTTCTCGTACCGAACAGCAAGCTTCGGCGCTGGAAGAGACGGCAGCCAGCATGGAAGAGTTAACCGCGACCGTGAAGCAGAACGCGGATAACGCCCGTCAGGCTTCTCAGCTTGCCGAAAGCGCTTCCGACACCGCACAGCGCGGTGGTCGTGTGGTGGATGGCGTGGTGAAAACCATGCATGAAATCGCCGACAGCTCGAAGAAAATCGCCGACATCATCAGTGTTATCGATGGTATTGCCTTCCAGACCAACATCCTGGCGCTGAACGCCGCCGTTGAAGCGGCGCGTGCCGGTGAACAGGGCCGCGGGTTTGCGGTGGTGGCCGGTGAAGTGCGCAACCTGGCAAGCCGCAGTGCCAACGCGGCGAAAGAGATTAAAGCGCTGATTGAAGATTCTGTTTCCCGTGTGGATACCGGCTCCGTGCTGGTTGAAAGCGCAGGGGAAACCATGAATGACATCGTGAATGCCGTTACCCGCGTAACGGACATCATGGGTGAAATCGCCTCTGCATCGGATGAGCAGAGTCGTGGTATTGACCAGGTCGCCCTGGCGGTATCTGAAATGGATCGCGTGACACAGCAAAACGCCGCGCTGGTGCAGGAGTCCGCCACGGCGGCGGCTGCACTGGAAGACCAGGCGAGCCGTCTGAAGATGGCCGTCTCGGCGTTCCGTCTTGCTTCAAAAACGACAAATACGGCCATCACGCGTGCAATGCACAGTGGGTCAGCGACTGCCCCGGCAGCGGCTCGCACCCGCACCGTGACGACCGGACAAGATGAAAACTGGGAAACATTTTGACTGAACTTTAAACCGCGGCTACTTGCCGCTTAATGGGAGCGTGGATGTTAAATCGTATTCGTATCTCGACCACACTGTTTTTGATTCTGATCCTTTGCGGTGTGTTGCAGGTTGGCAGTAACGGGTTGTCTTTTTGGGCGTTTCGCGATGGCTATCAGAATTTGCAGGAAGTTGAGGCGAGTAATCAACAGCGCTCCGCACTGGCACAAACACGTGCCGTGCTGTTGCAGGCAAGCACTGCGCTGAACAAGGCGGGGACGTTGACCGCGTTAAGTTATCCGCCGGATGACATTAAGGCACTGATGGCAACGGCGCGCGACAGCCTTAAACAGGCTGACGCGCAGTTTAAAGCCTTCACGTCTCAGGAGGCTGTCAGCGAGAAGGGCAAAACGCTGAAAGTCACCATGAAGAAGAACTTTGAGCAGTGGCACAGCGATCTGGATCACCAGGCGACGTGGCTTGAGAACAACCAGCTTTCTGATTTTATGACTGCGCCAGTGCAGGAATCACAGGCGGCCTTTGATGGCAGCTTTAACGCATGGCAGCAGGACATCAACCAGTTTGTTGAGCGTGCGGAGGCAGACAGCCGCACCAGCTACCACATGTCCGGCGTGATTTTTACCGTGGTGGTGATTCTGGCGGCATTGCTGACCGGAGGGGCACTGTTCTGGTCGCGCAGGATGATTGTGCAACCGCTGGCGATCATCAGCAGCCATTTCGACAGCATCGCGAAGGGCAACCTGGCGCGCCCGGTTGCGGTGTACGGTAAGAACGAGATTTCGGCGATCTTCGCCAGCCTGAAGGCGATGCAGGGGTCACTGCGTGAAACAGTGACCGATGTGCGTCAGGGCAGTTATGCCATGCACACCGGGATTTCAGAGATTGCGGCAGGCAATAACGATCTCTCTTCAAGAACCGAGCAACAGGCGGCCTCGCTGGCACAAACGGCCGCCAGCATGGAGCAACTGACGGCGACGGTAAGCCAGAACGCCGATAACGCGCGCCAGGCATCGGACCTGTCAAAACAGGCCGCGCAAACGGCGAAGAAAGGGGGCGACCAGGCGACTCACGTTGCCAGCACTATGCATGAGATAGCCGCCAGTTCTCAGAAAATTGGCGACATTATCAGCGTGATTGACGGTATTGCTTTCCAGACCAACATTCTGGCCCTGAACGCCGCCGTTGAGGCAGCGCGCGCAGGGGAACAGGGGCGCGGGTTTGCGGTCGTCGCCGGTGAAGTCCGTAACCTGGCAAGCCGCAGTGCCAACGCGGCGAAAGAGATTAAGGTACTGATTGAAGAGTCGGTGTCTCGCGTTGAGCAAGGCTCTGCGCTGGTGGACACGGCAGCAAAAACGATGACCGAGATTGTCACCTCAGTGACCCGGGTTAACGACATCATGGGTGAGATTGCCTCCGCGTCAGATGAACAACGTCGCGGGATTGAGCAGGTAGCCCAGGCTGTCAGCCAGATGGATCAGGTGACACAGCAGAACGCCTCACTTGTGGAAGAGGCGGCCGCGGCAACCGATCAGCTGGCAAACCAGGCCGATCACTTAACCGGCCTGGTCGCGGTATTTAATGTAAATGAGCACGTTGAAGCAGTAACAGAAGTCGGGCGGTCGCAGGCCGTGCCAGTTGGAACCTGAATGTGATTAAGAAGGCGCTATGACATCACCAATGCCCTCAGGGCAAACGTCATTACTGTTACAGATGACACAGCGCCTCGCGCTGTCCGACGCGCATTTTCGTCGGATATGTCAGTTAATCTACCAGCGTGCGGGGATCGTGCTTGCCGATCATAAGCGAGACATGGTTTACAACCGGCTGGTGCGGCGCTTGCGCACTCTCGGGCTGGATGATTTTGGCCGCTATCTGAGTATGCTCGAAGCGAACCAGAACAGCGCGGAATGGCAGGCATTTATTAACTCATTAACCACTAACCTGACCGCGTTTTTCCGCGAAGGGCACCACTTTCCGGTGCTGGCGGATCATGCGCGTCGTCGTAGCGGAGAGTATCGCGTCTGGAGTGCGGCAGCCTCAACCGGGGAAGAGCCGTACTCGCTGGCGATCACGCTGGGGATGGCGCCAGGGCGCTGGAAAGTGTTCGCCAGTGATATCGACACCGAAGTGCTGGAGAAAGCCCGTAACGGGGTCTATCGCCAGGATGAACTGAAGACGCTCTCGCCTCAGCAGCTCCAGCGTTACTTCATGCGCGGTACGGGCCCGCATGAAGGGCTGGTGCGCGTTCGCCAGGAGCTGGCGAACTGCGTGGAGTTCACCTCTGTAAACCTGCTGGATAAGCAGTACAACGTTCCGGGGCCTTTTGACGCCATTTTTTGCCGTAACGTGATGATTTATTTTGATAAAACGACGCAACAGGACATTCTGCGTCGCTTTGTTCCGTTGCTCAAGCCTGACGGTTTACTGTTTGCCGGGCACTCGGAAAACTTTAGCAACCTCGTGCGTGAGTTTAGCCTGCGTGGGCAAACGGTATATGCGCTGAGTAAGGAAAAAGCATGAGTAAAATCAGGGTGTTGTCTGTCGATGATTCGGCGCTGATGCGCCAGATCATGACTGAAATTATCAATAGCCACAGCGATATGGAGATGGTGGCAACAGCGCCTGATCCGTTAGTTGCGCGGGATTTAATCAAAAAATATAACCCCGACGTGCTAACGCTGGATGTCGAAATGCCGCGCATGGATGGCATCGATTTTCTGGAAAAATTAATGCGTCTGCGCCCGATGCCGGTGGTGATGGTGTCATCCCTGACGGGGAAAGGATCCGAAATCACGCTGCGCGCGCTGGAGCTGGGGGCGGTGGATTTTGTCACCAAACCTCAACTGGGTATCCGGGAAGGGATGCTGGCCTACAGCGAGATGATCGCCGAGAAAATCCGCACTGCATCGCGCGCAAAGCTGGCGGCTCATACACCGACCGCAGTACCGGCAACACTGAAGGCTGGCCCGTTACTCAGCTCGGAAAAACTGCTGGTGATTGGTGCATCAACCGGGGGAACAGAGGCAATTCGCCATGTACTCCAGCCATTGCCGCTTTCAAGCCCAGGTATTCTTATTACGCAGCATATGCCGCCAGGCTTTACCCGCTCGTTCGCGGAACGTCTGAACAAATTGTGTCAGATAAGCGTGAAAGAGGCGGAGGACGGCGAACGTGTTCTTCCGGGGCACGCGTATATCGCGCCGGGCGACAAGCATATGGAGCTGGCGCGCAGTGGCGCGAACTATCAAATCAAAATTCATGACGGGCCGCCGGTTAACCGGCACCGTCCGTCGGTGGATGTGCTGTTTCATTCGGTGGCGAAACATGCGGGGCGCAACGCCGTTGGGGTGATCCTGACGGGGATGGGCAACGACGGTGCCGCCGGAATGTTAGCAATGCACCAGGCTGGCGCCTGGACGATTGCGCAGAATGAAGCAAGTTGTGTGGTGTTCGGCATGCCGCGCGAGGCCATCAATATGGGTGGCGTGAGCGAAGTGGTCGATCTTAGCCAGGTAAGCCAGCAGATGCTGGCGAAAATCAGTGCCGGACAGGCAATACGTATTTAAAGAGGAGTGTAGTTTTATGGCGGACAAAGAGCTCAGATTTTTGGTTGTGGATGACTTTTCCACCATGCGTCGCATCGTGCGCAACCTGCTGAAAGAGCTGGGCTTCAACAACGTTGAAGAAGCAGAAGACGGCGTGGATGCGCTGAACAAACTGCAGGCTGGTAGCTTTGGGTTTGTAATTTCTGACTGGAACATGCCTAACATGGACGGTCTGGAACTGCTGAAAACCATTCGCGCAGATGCAGGTATGGCATCACTGCCGGTGCTGATGGTGACCGCAGAAGCGAAGAAAGAGAACATCATTGCAGCAGCACAGGCGGGCGCAAGCGGCTATGTGGTGAAGCCATTCACCGCTGCAACCCTGGAAGAGAAGCTCGGTAAGATCTTCGAGAAACTCGGCATGTGAGGTGATGAATATGTTGCAACCTACTATGAAACCTGTTGAAGAACATTCACCGAGCGACATTATTGCCCGCATTGGTAGCCTGACGCGTATGTTGCGTGACAGCCTGCGTGAATTAGGGCTGGATCAGGCAATTGCTGAAGCGGCGGAAGCGATTCCGGACGCGCGCGATCGTCTGGACTATGTTGTGCAGATGACTGCTCAGGCGGCTGAACGTGCACTGAACAGTGTCGAAGCATCACAGCCACACCAGGACGCTATGGAGAAAGGGGCTAAATCCCTGACCAAACGCTGGGACGAGTGGTTCGAAAATCCAATCGAGCTGGCGGATGCCCGTGAGCTGGTGACCGATACCCGTCAGTTCCTGGGGGATGTGCCGGGTCACACCAGCTTTACCAACGCGCAATTGCTGGACATCATGATGGCGCAGGATTTCCAGGACCTGACTGGTCAGGTTATCAAGCGCATGATGGATGTGATTCAGGAGATTGAGCGTCAGCTGCTGATGGTTCTGCTGGAGAACATCCCGGAACCGGCTGCGCGTCCGAAACGTGAGAACGAAAGCCTGCTCAATGGCCCACAGCTCGACGCGACCAAAGCGGGCGTTGTGGCAAGCCAGGATCAGGTGGACGATCTGCTGGACAGCCTTGGTTTCTGATTGTGCTGTTACCCTCAGGTTGTTTGTTCAACCTGAGGGTATTTTGACTAACGAAGATCCATTTTTACTGTGACATTACCCTCAAAGCTCCCGGATCCGGGTGTCGCACTGGTGGTGCTGACTGGCGCGGCTTTAATACGAATCACACCATTTCCTTGTTCATCCACCGTGACGGGAAACGCATAGCTGCCGTCCAGCGCAATATCCTGATTCTGTTCATCGAACACCCTTACGCCGATATCATCCCTTCCGATCATTTTCGCAATCACGGGATTACTGCTGTCTATGACCCCCTGATCGGCACTCAGCGTGAGTTTAATCCTGTCATTTTTACCTACGGTGTTACTGCCGCACTGGTAGGAAATGTCGACATCTTTCAGCGTAAAGCCTTTCGGTTGTTGTCCCTTATTCACAAACTGACTGGAGACCAGGTCGCCAAAATCGACCTCGATGGTACTTCCCTCGTTAATCGTGCAACTTAGAGGGGCAGTAAGAGAACCGCTTAACCAGATATTTGATACCTGTTCAGCGTTGGTTGGGTCGCAGCTGCCGGAGCCGTAGTAGAGGCAGGCATAGTTTTGTACCACGATGGTCGGGGGAATGATGGCTTCTCCCAGAATGGTTTTTTTGACCAGAAATCTCGCCACAATGACATTCCATCGGAATTGCCGCTTCACGGGGAGAGTGCTTTTAGGGCGGGTGCTTTCACTGCAAACGCTGGCAGTGCCCTCAGTGGTTTTTATCTTTTCGATCAATTTATCCATCGACGAGAGCGACGAAGGGTACGCGTTGATATCGAGTTTGGTTAAATTCGCCCCATCAGGCGAGTTAATCGCATCATTGTAGCCGGATACGTGAATATCCAGCGAGTCTGTAAGATAACCATAGCCGCTGGCACCGGGGCTAAGCGGGCTGCCGGCAAGCGTCAGCTCCATGATTGCTGTACTTTCATCCAGATCTTTTGGGCAGCTACAGTTAGCTTCCATTTCGCTACCGCTACCGACAAGGTGCTCGTTATCATTTACCGCATTACCCACAACGTTATCCGTGGTGGAGAGCTCCCGGCTATAGGAAATCTGGTAATCCTGAGGGGCCGCGAAGCAATTCTTTAATACCGTTGCGGCTTGTCCTGTAAGGGGGAAGGCGAAGGCGTACAGGAGGACCTGAAGGCGCGTCAAAACAGATTTCTGGCGTTTACTGATCATGCGGTTGTTCCTGCTGGCATATCACGCGGGCCTGGCGGATCCCCGTGGGGTTGTTTGAATTTTGCAAATCGGAAAGCGTGATGGGCGCCGTGCAGCGTTGATCGCTGGTGTCTCCCCAGACGACGTCAAGTTCAGCATTTTTGCTTATCCCTGCAAGGTAGAGCGTGCCCATATCGTCGACAATTCCTGTCATACTGGACGCTCTCATCGTCGCTATCGCACCGAAAGGGACGTTCCTGCCATCCTGGCGGGTAAGTGTGATCAGGGCACGGTAACCAACATGGGCGTCAAAGCTCGCGGTCACGGCGGCATTTCGCGAAGGTACTACGGTGATCGAGGTGTCGCTGGTATCCACATCTCGTGGCAGGCTGGTGGTATCGATGCGTATGCGGTTTTCCTGATAGGGCGTGAGTGAGGGGATCACCGCATTTCCCTGCCAGTCTGTCTGGACTCCCCGCTGATTCTTGAAGCGAACCCCCGCCGCACCGGAAGCACTGACGATGGCAAACTGATCGCCTAATGGCTGGGCAAGAGTGATCCCGTGTGGATGAGCTACGATTGCGCCGCTGGCGCCGTAACTGAGCTGCTGGCTGTTATCTGATGAGTAGTAATAGCCCGCATTGAGATTGGCGTACTGCGAACGATAACTGCCGTACAGGCTACTGCTATCGTCAGCATCGTGGTTGGCATGGCTCTGTTGCAACGAATAGCTGAGCCGTTCATCGTCCAGAAGGGTGCCGCTGAGACCCAGGTTTTGTCGGGTGTAACCCTTTTTACTGTTGCTTAAGGAATAACTGCTCCACGCTCGCGGCAGCCATTTGCTGAGTGGGATGCTGAAACCAAAGGAGACCATCTGATCGCTGCTGTCGTCGCTGGTTTTACTGTAGGTGTAAGCCATGTGCAGGCTGACCCCTTCCACAACGGTGTTTGCGCCAGCGGAAAGGCTGCGCTCTTTACGCGAGCTTCCCCAGTAATCCTGCTGATAGCCATTCAGATAAAAACTGCTGCCAAACAGGCTCTGGCTGATACTGGCCTGAAGACGGCTGCGTTTGTTGTACTGATACAGCCAGTCGTTTTCATTACCTTCATACTTCTGGTTGGCATCAGCAAAACTGTAATAGCCCGCCGTGGAGTAGCGATAACTGCCGAGCGTGAAGTTGGTCTCTGTGGCATCGACTTTCCCTGAGTAGAGCAGGCGGTAAGACTGCCCGGTGCTTTCTTCCCCATTATCCAGCCGGGTTTTGGCCACCGTCACGTCCGCTGAAAGTGAACCCACTACGCCGAGTGCAATTCCCGCGCCGCTGTTAACCGCCTGATAGTCTTCAGACGCGGTGACACCGCCAAACAGCGTCATGGCATTGTTCAGACCATAGATAGCACTGCCCTGCACAAACGTGGGTTCTTTTTGACCGCTGCCGCTGTCGGCGCGGTAGCGTGCAGCGGTTACTTCATACTTCAGATGACCGGGGCGCTGCATCACGGCGACACTAGAGTAGGGCTGGGTGAAGTGGTGCTCGCTGCCGTCGGCTTCTTTCACCGTGACCTCAAGGTCGCCGCTGTTAGTCGTCGAGTAGAGGTCGTGTATCTCAAACGCCCCAGGCGCAACGCTCTGCTGGTAGATCAGATAGCCGTTCTGGCGAATGGACACCTCGGCACTGGAACTGGCTATCCCTCGTATTACGGGGGCATACCCCCGCAGGCTATAGGGTAGCATCTCTTCGTCAGACGCTATATTCACCCCGCGATACTGGAGACTGTCAAAAACCTCTCCCCGTGTACTGTTTTCACCAGCGGTGAATTGTGCTTTCAGGGCATCAATATCATGCTGTAGATAGGTATTAATGGTACTCCAGTGAGCGGCGTCCTGCGTTTTGCTCCAGGTTGAGTAGTTGCGAAGCCGCCAGCCACCAAGATTGGCGCCGCTGCGCAGATTTAGGTACTGACTGGTGGTCGTATTCTGCGCGTCGTCATTATGGCGGGTACCCGAAAAGGCATAATCCGAGAACATGACCGGCACACCGTCGTTCCACCTTGACGGGTCAATATAATCCACGGCATTGCTGACCATACCCGCCTGCGGAATGCTAAGGCTCAGCGTCATTTTGCTGAAATCAAGCGCTGAGGAGGCGAAAGGAATAAAATCGCCGAGGGGCTTATCGAGCGGCGTCTGAACATCGTAGTCTGCAAGTTTAGGGTACATATCGACATCCACCCCCCACTGACGCAGCATATCCGGCGTGATCTCTGCGACCAGCTCGCCCGTCGGGCTGTTCACATAATGTATGTCGGCATCGCGCATCCGCGTTTTGTTGATGACAATATGGGATGAATAACGGCCAGGAGGCTGAGCGTTGGGCTTCGAAAAGAGTGAAAGGTCGATGTCCTGCTGAGCAAGCGTGCTGCCTTCCAGTGAAGAGGGTGAAAAAAGGTATTCCCGTGCGAGAAGGGGCGTAGAGGTCATCAGTAAAACGCCGCAAAAGCAATGTACCAGCGATGCGAATGTGTTGTTCCGTTTGCCGGGTAAATGGCATAGTCCATTCGTCATTTTGTTGATTTATCCCTGAATCATTGTGGATGTGTATTTTTCCGATGCATTTCCGTAATCAGTAATACAACGCCAACTAACTTGAGCGCCTGAGGTCTTCGCCGGAAGAGGGACGGAGACACGGGAAAACGGCGCAACCATATCCGCCTTTGATAGCGGTGTATTCCCGAACTGTAGGCTGTCAAAAACGCTGTAAAATGCCCCGTCGTTAATGATAATTACGTCGCCCTTTTCCTGGCGAAAATGCAGGTTTTTACAGGTGTCACCGGGCGTCCCTTTAAGCCCAGAAGGGCGCCAGAACAGCTTCAGGCGGGTCTTATAAATAAGGCGCAGCATGTTTTTATCGCTGTCCTCTTTCGCGGTTGCTGGAATGGTGCGGATGTTCATATAAAACAACGATTCACGGTCTTCAGGGAGCGAGGATCCATTCCAGGCGATGCGGAGACTTTGCTCCTTTTGCGCATCCAGTCGGAAAAGCGGGGGGGTGACAATAAAGGGGCCACGCGTTGTCTCGTCGCCTGTGTCCGTCCAGGACTGGATGAGCCAGGGAAGTGCGTTATCTTTGTTGACGAGCGGAAGGGCTATCTCTTTTTTTTCGGCGTTGTAAATAATACGCGTGCGGCCAATCTGGACACCTGCTGCATGGCTCAATGTGGGCATTATTAGCGAGAGGTAGATAAATGCTTTCGACAATTTACGCATGGTCAGCCTGCTGTTCGTAATTTAAAATAAAATAGAATAATCCGGGCTTATCCGAACTATTCTATTTGGTATTCTGAGAGTGTGTTTTTAGTTAAAAATTGAATTGATGAATGTTCGATGGCGATCTGTTAACGGTAAAGAATGTTAATTGTCATATCGGCATCTGCTGGGCCTGGCGTGACATCAGATGCAAAAGATTGATAACGCGCATTGAAATCAGCATGAACCTGATCTTCTTTCGTCGTGGGTAGCGTAATACGTACCTGATCTTCGCTGCCATCGAAGGAAATATAGTCTTCGTTATCATCTGCCGGGGTCACGGCAATGCCAATGCCTGTCGCTGCCGTATCGCCATCTGTGGTGATTTTACTGACGTCCAGTAAGGTCGTTGAACCTGTGACGGCAGTGCTCCCGTTAAACGTTAGCTGTACTGACGGTAGACCATCACTTTTGACCGGGCAGTCTGAGAGCCTGATACTAAAAGGGATCAATTCACTTTCTTTACCCACCTTGTCAAACAATGAGTTTGGATACGTACCCAAAGGGACAGTGCTGTCTGTGCCGTTATCACCATCAATCGTACAGCTTGGTTCAATAATTTGCCCGGTAAAGTGAATTGTCCCTGCATTCATTTCAGCAGCAATTGCGCTAACAGAAACGAGGCTAAGAATAAAACTGGCTACCATTGTTTTGGTACGTTTCATAACTAGTGTCCTTTAATAAATAATGCATCTATTCGTTGAGTGTTAGAGGGTTTGGTAATAGTGATGCTGATGCTGCGGGGAGTATACACCCTTATGTAGAGCTGAAAAGATCGGTGAAATTGAAATGGACTTGATAAACGCGCTATTTATTTTGTGAATTCTTTTGTTTAATTGATCGAATTGATCTTTGTATTTGTTTGTATACATATCGGGAATGTGATTCGGTAATGTAAAAGCTATTTCTGCGTGTTGCGGCGATTGCCGTAAATTTATTGTGTATGAGTTGTAGTAATAAGTTTTGAAACACGTAAGGGTTTAACAAACATTGTTAACGAATAATACATCTGGGCATTTTTCTGAAAAATGAAGCCGTGTTGAAATAGCCTTGTGGAAAGTAAACCAGGTAAAAACGGTGAGTTATAGAGTCTTTTCCAGCCATTGAATGCCCTGAGCTCTGGCATGATAACCGTGACTTAATGGGCTGCGAGCACGTACAGTGTCAGAAGAAAACGACGACAAAACGGAAGCCCCCACACCCCACCGACTTGAAAAAGCGCGTGAGGAAGGGCAAATCCCCCGTTCCAGAGAACTGACATCCCTGCTTATTTTAGTAGTGGGTGTTTGCATTATCTGGCTGGGTGGGGAGTCGCTCGCCCGAAGACTGGCTGGAATGCTCTCTACCGGATTACGTTTTGATCACAGCATGGTCAACGATCCGAACCTGATCCTTAGCCAAATCATTCTGCTCATCAAAGGCGCCATGATTGCCTTGCTGCCGCTGATAACCGGCGTGGTGCTGGTGGCTATCGTCTCACCCGTTATGCTGGGCGGACTGGTGTTCAGCGCGAAATCGCTGCAACCTAAGTTTTCCAAACTCAACCCGCTGCCGGGCATCGCCCGCATGTTTTCCGCCCAGACCGGCGCGGAGCTGGTGAAAGCTATTCTGAAATCTACGCTGATGGGCAGTGCGGCGGGTTTTTATCTTTTGCACAACTGGCCCGAGATGATGCGCCTTATTAGCGAATCACCGTTAAGCGCGATGAGTAACGCCATGAACCTTGTCGGGCTGTGCGCGCTACTGGTGGTGCTCAGCATTATCCCGATGGTAGGTTTCGACGTTATTTTCCAGCTGTATAGCCACTTCAAGAAGCTGCGCATGTCACGTCAGGATATTCGTGATGAATACAAGCAGATGGAAGGTGACCCGCATGTGAAGGGGCGTATTCGCCAGATGCAGCGCGCTGCCGCTCGCCGTCGCATGATGGAAGATGTGCCAAAAGCCGATGTCATTGTCACCAACCCGACGCACTACTCGGTGGCGTTGCAGTACGACGAAAACAAAATGAGCGCGCCAAAAGTGGTGGCGAAAGGGGCCGGGCTGATTGCGCTGCGTATTCGTGAGATCGGCACTGAGAATCGCGTTCCCATTCTTGAAGCACCGCCGCTGGCGCGTGCCTTGTACCGTCATGCCGAAATAGGACAACAAATCCCGGGGCAACTTTACGCCGCAGTGGCGGAAGTTCTGGCCTGGGTATGGCAATTGAAACGCTGGCGTTTAGCAGGTGGTCAACGACCTGTGAAACCTGAAAACCTTCCAGTGCCAGAAGCGCTGGATTTTATGAACGAGAAGGACACTGATGGCTAATCTGGTGGCAATGTTGCGCCTGCCGAGCAACATGAAATCGACGCAATGGCAGATTCTGGCCGGGCCGATTCTCATCCTGCTGATTTTGTCGATGATGGTATTGCCGCTCCCGGCATTCATCCTCGATCTGCTTTTCACATTCAACATTGCACTGTCCATCATGGTGCTGCTGGTGGCGATGTTTACCCAGCGGACACTGGAGTTTGCAGCGTTCCCGACCATTCTGCTGTTTACCACCTTACTGCGTCTGGCATTGAACGTGGCCTCTACGCGTATCATCCTGATGGAAGGGCATACAGGTGCGGCGGCGGCGGGTAAAGTGGTTGAAGCCTTCGGTCACTTCCTGGTGGGCGGTAACTTTGCCATCGGTATCGTGGTGTTCGTGATCCTCGTTATCATCAACTTTATGGTTATCACCAAAGGTGCAGGGCGTATCGCAGAAGTCGGTGCGCGCTTCGTGCTGGACGGGATGCCGGGTAAGCAGATGGCGATCGACGCCGACCTTAACGCGGGTCTTATTGCTGAAGATGAAGCCAAAAAGCGCCGTTCGGAAGTGACTCAGGAAGCCGACTTCTACGGCTCGATGGACGGTGCGAGTAAGTTTGTGCGTGGGGATGCCATTGCGGGCATCCTGATTATGGTTATCAACGTGGTGGGCGGCCTGCTGGTCGGTGTTCTGCAACATGGTATGGACATGGGCCACGCGGCGGAAAGCTATACGCTGCTGACCATCGGTGACGGTCTGGTTGCACAGATCCCGGCGCTGGTTATCTCTACTGCTGCGGGTGTTATTGTTACCCGCGTCAGTACGGACCAGGACGTTGGCGAGCAGATGGTTGGCCAGCTGTTCAGCAACCCACGCGTGATGCTGCTGGCTGCGGCTGTGCTGGGGCTGCTCGGTATGGTTCCGGGGATGCCGAATCTGGTGTTCCTGCTGTTTACCGCCGCTCTGCTTGGCCTTGCCTGGTGGATGCGCGGGCGTGAAACCCAACCCGCTGCCGAGCCTGTTCCCGTTAAAATGCAGGAGAATACCCAGGCGGTCGAAGCCACCTGGAACGATGTCCAGCTGGAGGATTCACTGGGGATGGAGGTGGGCTATCGCCTGATCCCGATGGTGGATTTCCAGCAGGATGGTGAACTGCTTGGGCGTATTCGCAGTATTCGTAAGAAATTCGCGCAGGAGATGGGCTTTTTGCCTCCGGTGGTTCATATCCGCGACAACATGGATTTACCGCCAGCGCGATACCGTATTCTGATGAAAGGTGTGGAAATTGGCAGCGGTGATGCTTATCCGGGACGCTGGCTTGCTATCAACCCGGGCACGGCTGCCGGTACTTTGCCGGGTGAACAAACCATCGATCCGGCCTTCGGTCTGGCCGCTATCTGGATCGAGAGCGCGCTAAAAGAGCAGGCGCAGATCCAGGGGTATACCGTGGTGGAAGCCAGTACCGTAGTGGCAACCCATCTTAACCATCTGATTGGGCAATTCTCGTCTGAACTGTTTGGCCGCCAGGAAGCGCAGCAACTTCTTGACCGCGTCACGCAAGAGATGCCGAAGTTGACCGAAGATCTGGTACCTGGTGTGGTGACCTTGACTACGTTGCACAAAGTGCTGCAAAACCTGCTCGACGAGAAAGTGCCCATCCGTGATATGCGCACCATTCTGGAAACCCTGGCGGAACATGCCCCGCTGCAAAGCGATCCGCATGAGCTGACGGCGGTGGTTCGTGTGGCGCTGGGACGTGCTATTACCCAACAGTGGTTCCCGGGAACAGGTGAAGTGCAGGTAATTGGTCTTGATACTCCGCTGGAACGCTTACTGCTCCAGGCCTTGCAGGGTGGTGGCGGTCTTGAACCTGGGCTTGCAGACCGACTGCTGGCACAAACCCAGGAAGCGCTGGGGCGTCAGGAGATGCTGGGTGCGCCACCTGTTCTGCTGGTGAACCATGCTCTGCGTCCGTTGTTGTCCCGCTTCCTGCGCCGCAGCCTGACGCAGCTGGTGGTGCTGTCGAACATGGAGCTGTCGGATAACCGCCATATCCGCATGACGGCAACCATTGGAGGTAAATAATGCATAAGTGGTTATGGGTACTGTTCTTCCCGCTGGCGGCACAGGCCGCAGGCGAGGGGACATGGCAGGCCAGCAGCATGGGGATTACGCTCAATCATCGTGGTGAGTCGATGTCTTCACGCCCGCTATCGCCTTCAGAATCTGCTTCTGGCCAGATGACGCTGGTGGCATGGAATTACAGACTGATTGGCCCAACGCCCGCAGGGTTGCGCGTACGTTTGTGTACACAGACCCGCTGCGCGGAAATCGACGGGGAAAATGGCACAACTCAGGCGTTTAACGGCGTATCGGCCCTCGAACCACTGCGCTTTATCTGGGAAGTTCCTGGCGGCGGGCGTTTGATTCCGGCGCTGAAAGTTCAGAGCAACTCTGTCATCGTCAACTACCGCTAACTGCCGCCTTAACGCCCGACATCAGGTGATTCTGATGGCGGGCTCGCAAAAATGACACCTGCTTTTGATGCAAAAGAAACGCTGTTTTATAAATCAGTGACGCGCGTAGCGACACTCTTTGCATTTTTGCCATCCCCTTGTTTGAGGTGGCAAAAACAGAAAGGTATCACCCTGACGATACTTTTACTGTAGCCGTGTAAAAACTCCCGGATGAGGTTGCTTACAGGGAGTCTCCCAACACTGATTAGGGTTGACGGCAATGAAAACACGTAAAATTGGACTCGCAAATTACCTTGCTTATGGCTCGGGCGATTTCCTTGGCGCAGGGACGACTGCGCTGACCTCCGCCTGGCTTTTATATTTTTATACGACCTTCTGTGGACTCTCGCCGATTGAGGCAACATTTATCTTTGCTGCTGCAAGGGTACTGGATGCTGTGGTCAGCCCGTTAATGGGCTTTTTAACCGATAACTTTGGCACGACCTGGTTTGGAAAACGCTTCGGTCGGCGTAAGTTCTTTATCCTGCTCGGCATTCCTTGCGTGTTCAGCTATTCACTGATGTGGGTAGGGGACATGAATTTCTGGTACTACCTGTTGACCTATCTGGTGTTCGATGTCGTCTACACCATGATTCTGGTGCCATACGAAACGCTGGTACCGGAGATGACCGATGACTTCAAACAGAAAACCAAATTCTCTGGCGCGCGTATCTCAATGGCACAGATGTCGGCCATTCTTGCTTCATTCCTGCCGGGTGTCTTACTGACTCACTTTGGTAAAGACAACGCGGTTTCCTTCTTCTATGCAAGCCTGGTCTTCTCTGTGCTCTGCGCGGTGATGCTGACCTTCGTCTGGTGCTTTACCTGGGAACGCCCGCGTGAAGACTGGACAGAAGCGGCGCTGCGTGCCGAAGAAGAGAAGAAAAAACTGTCTCTGAGGCAGAGTCTCAACCGCCTGTTTGTGGAGTTAAGCTCTACGCTGCGCATTAAAATCTTCCGTCAGCACCTGGGGATGTACCTGGGGGGTTACATCGCGCAGGACGTGTTCAATGCGGTATTCACCTACTACGTGGTGTTTGTCCTGATGCAGGAAGCGTCAATGGCGTCGACCCTGCTCGGCACGATGGCGAGCTTCCAGTTTATTGCGGTCATCGCCATGATCCCGTTGTGCATCCGCTTCGGACCTGCGCCGTCCTACCGCATGGTGGTGGTGCTGTTTGGCCTGGCGTCTGTTTCGTATGCCGTGCTTTATTACGCCGGACTGAGTGACATCTTCTCGCTGCTGTTGCTGGTTTCCGCGGTGGCGGGGCTGGGCCGCGGTGGTATCAACTACGTGCCGTGGAATACCTACACCTACATTGCTGACGTGGACGAAGTGATCACCGGTCAGCGCCGCGAAGGGATCTTTGCCGGCATCATGACCCTGACACGTAAAGCATCTCAGGCGGGTGCGGTAATGCTGGTGGGGATCGTGATGCAGATGTCCGGCTTTGTCAGCGGGCAGAAGGTTCAGCCTGCTGAAGTGAGCCACACCATTCTGATGATACTGAGTGTGGGAACCGTTCTGGTGCTGTTCTGCGGCTTCCTGGTGTCCCTGCGGTTCAAACTCAATTTGCAGACCCACAGTACGCTGCGTGAAGAGACCGCCAAAATGCGTGAGTCTGGCAGGGCGATGCCTGAAGCCGCAACCCCGCAAGCCCGTGCGACGGTGGAGATGCTCGCCGGGATGCCATTCGAGTCACTGTGGGGCAACAACAACATCGGTTACCTGAATCGTAATAAGCCAGCGGCACCTTCTCTGAAGGATGGCGCAGTACTGAATTCGACATACAACAGAGGTTAAGATTATGAAAGTTTGGCCTGTCAAACAGAGTCCGTTACTGCGTCAGCCTGAGCGTTTTATCGCCAGGGATGAGCTGAAATCACTGATTCAGAAGGTGACACATAATCTGGTGAACATTCACGATAAAACGGGCGAATTTTTACTGCGACTGGACGACGGGCGCGTGATCGACACCAAAGGCTGGGCGGGATGGGAGTGGACGCATGGCGTCGGCTTATACGGCATCTGGCAGTATTACTGCCAGACCGGCGACGTAGCGATGCGTGACATTATTGACAGCTGGTTTACCAACCGCTTCGCGGAAGGGGCGACCACCAAAAACGTCAACACTATGTCACCGTTTCTGACCCTGGCTTATCGCTACGAAGAGACGAAAAACCCGGCCTGGCTGCCGTGGCTGGAAAGCTGGGCAGAATGGGCGATGAACGAGATGCCGCGCACCGATCACGGCGGGATGCAGCACATCACACTGGCTGAAGAGAACCATCAGCAGATGTGGGATGACACGCTGATGATGACGGTGCTGCCGCTGGCGAAAATCGGTAAGTTGCTGAACAAACCGGAATACGTTGAGGAAGCGGTGTATCAGTTCCTGCTGCACGTGCAGAACCTGATGGACAGGGAAACCGGGTTGTGGTTCCACGGCTGGAATTACGAAGGAAACCACAACTTTGCCAGGGCCCGCTGGGCGCGCGGCAACAGCTGGCTGACCATCGTCATCCCGGATTTCCTCGAGCTTGTGGATCTGCCGGAAAACAGCGCCGTGCGTCGTTATCTGGTGCAGGTGCTGAACGCACAGATTACCGCTCTGGCAAAATGTCAGGACGACAGCGGCCTGTGGCACACGCTGCTTGACGATCCAGATTCCTACCTCGAGGCATCAGCAACTGCGGGGTTTGCTTACGGTATTCTGAAAGCAGTGCGTAAGCGCTATGTCGGGGCGGAGTATGCCGACGTCGCCGATAAAGCGATTCGCGGAATTGTGAAAAATATTTCGCCGGAAGGAGAGTTACTGCAAACGTCATTCGGTACGGGGATGGGGAGCGATCTGGCGTTTTATCGCCAGATCCCGTTGACGTCGATGCCGTACGGCCAGGCGATGGCAATCTTGTGTTTAACGGAATATTTGCGTAAGTACTTCTGATAATAAAAAACCCGGCGCTTGCCGGGTTTCTTTTTTTACATACGCTCTACGGTTTCGATACCCAGGGTATCCAGACCCAGTTTCAGGGTCTTCGCCGTCAACTGCGCCAGCTTCAGGCGGCTGTTGCGCACCTCTTCGCTTTCTGCTGACAGGATAGGGCAGTGCTCGTAGAAGCCAGAGAACAGGCCAGCCAGATCGTACAGATACGCACACATCACGTGCGGGGTGCCATCGCGGGCAACGACTGACAGCGTCTCTTCGAATTGCAGCAGGCGGGCGGCCAACTGGGCTTCACGATCTTCGCTGATCTGAACCGCGGCATTGGCCAGTACGCTTTCGTCGATATTCGCTTTACGGAACACAGACAACACACGGGTGTAGGCATACTGCATATACGGCGCAGTGTTACCTTCGAACGCCAGCATGTTATCCCAGTCGAACACATAGTCAGTAGTACGATTCTTGGACAGATCCGCATATTTCACGGCACCAATACCTACCGCGTTAGCCAGTTTTTCCAGTTCATCGGCTGGCATATCCGGGTTTTTCTCAGCCACCAGACGACGGGCGCGTTCCAGCGCTTCATCCAGCAGGTCAGCCAGTTTTACTGTGCCGCCAGCGCGGGTTTTGAATGGTTTACCGTCTTTGCCGAGCATCATCCCGAACATGTGGTGTTCCAGTGGAACAGAATCAGGCACGTAGCCTGCTTTACGCACAATCGTCCACGCCTGCATCAGATGCTGGTGCTGACGGGAATCGATGTAGTACAGCACGCGATCGGCATGAAGGGTTTCGTAACGGTATTTCGCGCAGGCGATATCGGTGGTGGTGTACAGATAGCCGCCATCCTTTTTCTGGATGATCACGCCCATCGGTTCGCCTTCCTTGTTTTTGTACTCATCAAGGAACACAACCGTTGCGCCTTCGCTCTCTACCGCCAGACCTTTCGCTTTAAGGTCAGCCACAATACCTGGCAGCATTGGGTTGTACAGGCTTTCACCCATCACATCGTTACGGGTCAGAGTCACGTTCAGGCGGTTATAGGTTAACTGGTTCTGGGACATGGTGATGTCTACCAGTTTGCGCCACATATCGAGGAAGTACGCATCGCCGCCCTGCAATTTCACCACGTAGCTACGGGCACGCTCGGCGAAGACTTCGTCTTCGTCGTAGTGTTTTTTCGCTTCGCGGTAGAAACCTTCCAGGTCTGACAGCGCCATTTCGCCTGCATTTTCCTGCTGCTGTTTTTCCAGGTAAGCAATCAGCATCCCGAACTGCGTACCCCAGTCACCCACGTGGTTCGCACGGATAACATTGTGGCCGAGGAACTCCAGCGTGCGCACGGACGCATCACCAATGATGGTGGAGCGCAGGTGACCGACGTGCATCTCTTTCGCCACGTTTGGCGCAGAGTAGTCAACCACGATGGTCTGCGCTTCTGGCTGCGTTACGCCCAGACGGTCAGACTTCAGCGCTGCATCAACATTGCCTGCCAGGAATGCCGGGTCAAGGAAGATATTGATAAAGCCAGGGCCGGCAATTTCAGTTTTGCTGGCTATACCGGTGAGATCCAGATGAGTCAGCACCTGCTCAGCGAGTTGTCGCGGCGGCATGCCCAGTTTTTTAGCCACTGCCATCACGCCATTAGCCTGATAGTCGCCAAACTGTACTTTTGCTGACTGACGAACCTGCGGTTCGCAATCCGCAGGTGCGCCTGCGGCAATCAGTGCCTGACTGACTTTTTCTGAGAGAAGAGCCTGAATATTCACCTGGATACCTTACATTTTTGATGCGGACTCAACACATCCGCGCCAGTTTAAGAATTTAGGGCGGGAGTATACTGCAAATGCCTTCTGGCGTCAGCACTGCGGGGGGCTTTGATTGTACAGAATCCAGGCTAAGGCAGCATGCATAATCATGCAGTCATAAAAACCGCAACGCTGCGGTTGGTAGAAACGAGGCAACAGAGTAAATTAGCGGCTTTGCGACATATTGAGAGACGATTTTATGGCGAACTGGCAATCCATTGACCAACTGCATGATATTTCCGCAGATCTCCCGCGTTTCACCCAGGCGTTCACAGAACTTGCCACCCGTCTTGGTCTGGATATTGCGCCGCTTGAGGCCGATCACATTTCGCTGCGCTGCCACCAGAATGCCACCGCCGAACGCTGGCGTCGTGGGTTTGAGTTGTGCGGGGAGCTGCTGTCAGAAAACATCATCAACGGACGCCCAATTTGCCTGTTTAAGCTGCACGAACCGGTTTGCGTTGCCCACTGGCAATTCAGCGTTGTTGAGCTGCCGTGGCCGGGTGAAAAACGCTACCCGCATGAAGGCTGGGAACACATCGAAATTGTGCTGCCGGGCGAGTCTGAAAACCTGAATGCCCGCGCGCTGGCCCTGTTGTCTGACGAAGGATTAAGCAAGCCGGGTATCTTCGTGAAAACCAGCTCACCAAAAGGGGAGCGCGAGCGTTTGCCAAACCCGACGCTTGCCGTGACAGACGGGCAGGTTACCGTGAAGTTTCATCCGTGGACGATTGAACAGATTGTTGCCAGCGAAGCCTGAGTGTAAGACTTGTGAGTTCACGCCAGGACCCACGGCGGCAGGCGTGTCATGATAGTTCGTTTCGTGGATTTTTAAGGAGGATTGAATGGCGCTGCTGGAGATTTGTTGTTACAGCGTGGAGTGTGCCGTGACCGCACAACAACATGGGGCCGATCGCATTGAACTGTGCGCGGCGCCCAAAGAAGGGGGCTTAACACCCTCTTACGGGATGCTGAACTCTGCCCGTCAGGCGGTTTCCATTCCGGTTCACCCGATCATTCGTCCGCGCGGCGGTGATTTTTGTTACACGGCGGGTGAATTCAGTGCCATGCTGGAAGATATCGCCCTCGTTCGCGACCTGGGATTCCCGGGCCTGGTTATCGGCCTGCTTGATGAAGACGGCAATGTCGATATGCCGAGGATGCGTCAGGTCATGGATGCGGCGAAAGGGCTGGCAGTCACTTTTCATCGTGCATTTGATATGTGTAAAAATCCAGTGCAAGCCTTTGATAATCTGGCAGAACTTGGCATTTCGCGTATCCTGACATCGGGTCAGCAGTCGTCCGCAGAAAAAGGATTGCAATTAATTACGGAACTAAAAGCACATTCCGGTGTTCTAACAATAATGGCAGGTGCAGGAGTTCGCACCAGCAATCTGAATCTGTTTTTAAACGCAGGGGTAGAAGAGCTTCATAGCTCAGCAGGCAAATGGATGCCTTCGCCTATGCGTTATCGCAATACAGGGTTGTCAATGTCGACGGATGCTGAGGCGGATGAGTATTCACGCTACGGTGTAGATGGAGAGTCGGTTGCGGTAATGAAATCGATGATTGAACGTCATCACGTGTAGCAACGTACCGATTTTTACCGCGCATCATGTCGCCCAATATGATGCTTGCTTGTACCAGGCCCCTGCCAATTACACAGGGGCCTTTTTTTCTTCTTCATATTTCAAGCCGCAGCTGCGTTAGCCGCCACCCGGCAAAAAAGACTACGGCTTCGTCGCAATCAGCACCGCACGCATCGGTGCCGGATAGCCTTCAATCGTTTTACTGTGGTCTGCCGGGTCGAGGAACTGCTCCAGCGATTCGGTAATCATCCAGTCTGTACGGCGCTGCTCTTCGATTGAGGTCACGCTCACATCGGCAATGCGCACATCCACAAAACCGCACTTCTCAAGCCAGTTTTTCAGCGCCAGCGCGGAAGGAATAAAGTACACGTTGCGCATCTGCGCGTAGCGGTCACCAGGCACCAGAACGGCATTCTCGTCACCTTCGATAACCAGCGTTTCCAGCACCAACTCACCACCGCTGACCAGCTGATCTTTCAGCTGCCACAGATGCTCAAGCGGGGAACGACGGTGATAAAGCACGCCCATAGAGAACACGGTATCAAAGGCTTTCAGCGCCGGTAATTGCTCGATACCCAGCGGCAGCAGATGCGCTCGCTGGTCATTGCCGAGCAATTTACGCACGGCTTCAAACTGACACAGGAACAGCTGCATAGGATCGATGCCGACCGCCAGATGCGCGCCTGCACCAATCATGCGCCACATGTGGTAACCGCTGCCGCAGCCCACATCCAGAATGGTGCGCCCGCTGAGGTCAGACAGATGCGGCAGAACGCGATCCCATTTCCAGTCTGAACGCCATTCCGTGTTGATGTTCACACCGTAAAGCGAAAACGGCCCTTTGCGCCACGGCATCAGGTTACGCATCAGCGTTTCGATACGGTTCGTCTGGCCTGCGGAGAGGGGCTCTTCGCTTTCGGCCGTTACACTGTGAAGCAAATCAAGACGATGAGGAGCCAGTTCCGGCAAAAACTCCACCGCATTCGACCACTGCTTTAACAGACCATGCTGCTGATCGCGCTGCCAGGTGGCGATTTGCGCAGGCAGTGTTTCCAGCCAGTGAGAAAGGTGATTTTTGGCGATCAACTGATAGAAATTACCGAACTCGATCATGCTGCGTCTCCGGCTTTCAGCGCCACCAGAGAGCCAAAGTTGAAGCACTGGAACCACAGTTCGCTATGCTCAAACCCGGCTTTGCGCAGACGCGCTTTGTGGGTATCAACGGAGTCTGTCAGCATGACATTTTCAAGCATACTGCGCTTCTGGCTGATCTCCAGCTCGCTATAGCCGTTCGCCCGTTTAAAGTCGTGGTGCATGTTAAACAGCAGCTCACCCACATCGGCATCCTCGAAACTGAATTTCTCGGATAACACCAGCGCGCCGCCCGGGTTCAGGCCTTTATAAATCTTGTCCAGCAGCAGCTGGCGGTCTTCCGGCACCAGGAACTGAAGGGTGAAATTCAGTACTACCATTGAGGCGTTCTGAATGTCGATATCGCGGATATCGCCTTCAACAACCTCAACCGGCGTTGGGGCTTTATACGCGTCAATATGGCGACGGCAGCGTTCAACCATGGCCGGAGAATTATCAACAGCGATGATTTTACAACCTTCGTGATGAACGTTACGACGAACCGACAGCGTTGATGCGCCAAGCGAACACCCCAGATCGTAGACCTGCGTGCCGGGCTGAACAAAACGTTCAGCCAGCATCCCAATCATGGAGACAATATTGGAGTAACCAGGAACAGAGCGCTGGATCATGTCAGGGAAGACTTCGGCTACCCGTTCATCAAAGGTCCAGTCGCCCAGACTGGCGATAGGCGCGGAAAAAAGCGTGTCGCGATCAGACATAACGTAAAAATCCGGGAAAAATAAAGTGGCGTATTGTGCGCTAATGGAAGGAGAAAACCAACTCCCACGGCATATACCAAAGGTTAGCCAGCACCATCAGCAAAAGCGAACACCAGGTTGCGCTCATGCCGGAACGACGCCAGCGGAATAAGCGGTGGTGAAAGCCGTAATAATGCATTAACCGACCTGCAATCAGAAGCAGACCACAGATGTGGACCATCCAGGTTTCCGCGCCGTTCATCTCCATAAACAGCAGCAATATCAGCGCAACGGGAATGTACTCAACCGCATTACCGTGGACGCGGATCGCGCTTTGCAGCTCGGAAAAACCACCGTCGCCGTAGGACACGCGGTACTGCATTCTGAGGCGCACAACATCAAACGAAAACTTAATCAGCAGTAATGCACCTAACACCGCATAGAGCGCGCTGACCATACAAACTCCCTGTTTTTGGCAGATGGCACGTCTATATGATAGGGGGTGATATCAGAAAAGAGAAGATTGTTGTGGGATAGAGGGCGCGTCGCCTACGGACGGAACTGCATTCTGCAAGGCCTGCCAGAGCGCATCGACCAGTTCGGGAGCCTGGGCAATATCAGGCGTATGCAAAAAAAGGAACGGGGTTGTTGTCTGTTCCCATTTCGGCAGGGTTTGCAGCCAGACGGCGAACATCTCCTGATTTTGCAGCATGTTATCGCTGCCGATAAACCGCACTATCGGGTTACTGGCCGTTACCACGGCATGGACGGGAACCTTGGGTTTCTTACGCTGCGCGTCAATAATGGCCTCGTTATGCGCAATGGCACTATGCACCGGGCGGCTATCGAGGATCACGCGGTTAACCGCGCGTTCATGCAAACCGCGATTGAGGGCTGTTTCAGCCTCGCCTTTGGCAAAAAAATCGGGATGCCGCACTTCAACGCCGTAGGTAAATTCTCGGGGCAGGGCATCGAGAAACTGCCACAGGGCGGGGAGGTCGCGAGGGCCAAATGTCGCAGGAAGCTGGAGCCAGTACTGACCGATACGATGTGCCAGCGGCGACATCCGAGCAAAAAATTCAGCGGTTAAATCACCACAGTTACGCAATGCCGCGGTATGACTTATGGTTGCCGGAAACTTAAAGCAGAAGCGGAAGTTATCGCTGGTTTGCTCCCGCCAGCGTTCGACGATCTCTGCTCTCGGAAGGGCATACAGGGTGGTATTGCCCTCTACGCAGTTAAAGTAGCGGGCATACTCTTCGAGGCTGGTTATCCCAAGACGCACCCATTTCGGGTGCGACCACTGGGGCAGACCCACATACATCATAGGGCGCTTAAAACCTCATCGGTGCTGCGCACACGACCGATGCGCGGGAAGATATTGGTCATGCTCCCCTGGTGTTGTTCCGCAGAGCCTGCGCTGCACGCATCTTCCACGACGACCAGATTAAAGCCCAGCTCCCATGCGTTACGGGCGGTGGACTCGACGCCGATATTGGTGGAGATCCCGCACAAAATGATGGTGTCTATCCCGCGACGACGCAGCTGTAACTCCAGGTCGGTGCCATAGAAGGCGCCCCACTGGCGTTTAGTGACTTCGATATCGCTGTCGCGTTTGCCAAGGGATACCGGATATGTCCACCAGTTTTCCGGCAGCGCATGTCCTGCTGCCTGTGCATCGACAGGCTGTTTTAACGCTTCGGCGAAATCCGCAGACCAGCCGACACGCACCATGACAACAGGCGCGCCACTGGCGCGGCATTTTTCCGCCAGACGGGCGGCACGGCTGACTACGTCATCAGCCGCGTGCGGGCCGCCGGCAAATGGCAGGATCCCTTCCTGTAAATCAATCACCACAAGTGCGGTTTTGGCGGCATCGAGTGTAAACATAGTAACTCCAGTCAAATTAATCGCTTCGGCTACACCTTACGATGTTCCGGCCTGTTACCGGGCGGATAATTTTGTTAATTTTTGTGAGAATGCGCAATAAGAGTGCAGCAAACGTGCCTCAGACAGCGCTTCTCTCTTATCGTCGGGCGGAATTTCCAGTATAATAGCCGCCTTTTTTCATCCAGTTGTGACATACAGTTAAAGCTGCGACAACGTAGCCTGATTTAAAGGCGACAAACAGCCTGCGGCTAAATAAGGGATATCTCATGCGTACAGAATATTGCGGGCAGCTGCGTCAGTCCCACGTCGGGCAGCAGGTTACCCTGTGTGGTTGGGTCAACCGTCGTCGTGATCTTGGTAGCCTTATCTTCATCGATATGCGCGACCGCGAAGGTATCGTTCAGGTGTTCTTCGATCCTGATCGCGCAGAGGCGTTGAAACTGGCTTCTGAGCTGCGTAATGAGTTCTGCATTCAGGTCACTGGCACCGTTCGTGCGCGTGACGAGAAAAATATCAACGCGGACATGGCGACCGGCGCAATCGAAGTGCTGGCATCTGACCTGGTTATCATCAACCGTGCTGAAGCGCTGCCGCTGGACTCCAACCACGTCAACACTGAAGAAGCGCGTCTGAAATACCGCTATCTTGATCTGCGTCGCCCGGAAATGGCTCAGCGCCTGAAAACGCGCGCGAAGATCACAAGCCTTGTGCGCCGCTTTATGGACGACCACGGTTTCCTCGATATCGAAACCCCGATGCTGACCAAAGCCACGCCGGAAGGCGCGCGCGATTACCTGGTCCCGTCCCGCGTTCATAAAGGCAAATTCTACGCGCTGCCGCAGTCACCACAGCTGTTCAAACAGCTGCTGATGATGTCCGGCTTCGACCGTTACTATCAGATTGTTAAGTGCTTCCGTGACGAAGACCTGCGTGCTGACCGTCAGCCTGAATTTACCCAGATCGACGTAGAAACCTCCTTCATGACTGCAGAGCAGGTGCGTGAAGTGATGGAAGCGCTGGTGCGTAGCCTGTGGAACGACGTAAAAGGTGTTGAGCTGGGCGATTTCCCAATCATGACCTTTGCTGAAGCCGAGCGTCGCTACGGCTCTGATAAACCTGACCTGCGTAACCCGATGGAGCTGGTGGACGTGGCAGACCTGGTGAAAGCCGTTGAGTTCGCGGTGTTCTCTGGCCCGGCTAACGATCCGAAAGGCCGTGTTGCTGCCCTGCGTGTTCCGGGTGGCGCAAGCTTAAGCCGTAAGCAGATTGACGACTACGGCAACTTCATCAAGATCTACGGCGCGAAAGGTCTGGCCTATATTAAGGTTACCGAGCGTGCAAAAGGTCTGGAAGGCATTACCAGCCCGGTTGCTAAATTCCTGAACGCAGAGATCGTAGAAGCTATCCTTGAGCGCACTGGTGCGCAGGACGGCGACATGATCTTCTTCGGTGCAGACAACAAGAAAGTGGTTGCCGATGCGATGGGTGCGCTGCGTCTGAAGCTCGGCAAAGACCTGAACCTGACCGACGAAACCAAATGGGCGCCGCTGTGGGTTATCGACTTCCCGATGTTTGAAGACGACGGTGAAGGCGGCCTGACTGCGATGCACCACCCGTTCACCTCGGCAAAAGACATGAGCGCGACAGAGCTGAAAGCGGCACCGGAAGAGGCTGTGGCGAACGCCTACGACATGGTTATCAACGGCTATGAAGTGGGTGGCGGTTCCGTACGTATTCATAGCGGCGAAATGCAGCAGACCGTGTTCGGTATTCTGGGCATTAACGAGCAAGAGCAGCGCGAGAAATTCGGCTTCCTGCTGGATGCCCTGAAATACGGCACGCCTCCGCACGCGGGTCTGGCATTCGGTCTTGACCGTCTGACCATGTTGCTGACCGGTACCGACAACATCCGTGATGTTATTGCCTTCCCGAAAACGACCGCCGCGGCGTGTCTGATGACGGAAGCACCAAGCTTTGCCAACCCGGCCTCACTGGCTGAACTGGGCATCGACGTGGTGAAAAAGGAAGAGAAAAACTGATATGACATATAAGCTTCCCGTTTCTGTCTTAGTTGTCATTTATGCCCTGGACACGAAGCGGGTGCTGATGTTGCAGCGGCGTGACGATCCTGATTTCTGGCAGTCGGTTACCGGCAGCCTGGAAGAGGGTGAAACTGCACCGCAGGCCGCCGCGCGTGAAGTAAAGGAAGAGGTCGCCATTGATGTTGCTTGCGAGCAATTGACCCTGAAGGACTGTCAGCGCACGGTGGAGTTTGAAATTTTTAGCCATTTACGTCATCGCTATGCTCCGGATATCGAGCGCAATACGGAATCGTGGTTCTGTCTCGCGCTCCCCCATGAACGGGAGATCGTGTTCACTGAACACCTGAGCTACCGTTGGGTGGATGCGGCGGATGCCGCCGCACTGACCAAGTCGTGGAGCAACCGGCAGGCGATTGAAGAATTTGTAATTAATGTTAATTAATTTCCAGGCATTTCAGTTTCCAGGAAGGCGGCAAGGCCGTGAAGTGCCAGGAGCTTACATTAGTAAGTGACTGGTATGAGCGGGCGCAGCCAACGCATCTGGAAGCTGAAAGGCGCAGGATAATTTTGGAGAACTTTTTATGGCAGGTCATAGTAAGTGGGCCAACACCAAACACCGCAAAGCGGCACAGGATGCCAAACGCGGTAAGATCTTTACCAAAATCATTCGTGAGCTGGTAACAGCAGCACGTCTGGGTGGCGGCGATGCGGGTTCTAACCCACGTCTGCGTGCAGCAATTGATAAAGCACTGTCTAACAACATGACGCGTGACACCCTGAACCGTGCAATCGCTCGTGGCGTGGGCGGTGATGACGACGCGAACATGGAAACCATCATTTATGAAGGTTACGGCCCTGGTGGTACTGCGGTCATGGTTGAATGTCTGTCTGACAACCGTAACCGTACCGTTGCCGAAGTGCGCCACGCGTTCACCAAAACCGGTGGCAATCTGGGTACTGATGGCTCCGTCGCTTACCTGTTCAGCAAAAAAGGCGTGATTTCTTTCGAGAAAGGCGACGAAGATGTGATCATGGAAGCGGCGCTGGAAGCCGGTGCTGAAGACGTTGTGACCTTCGATGACGGTGCTATCGACGTGTACACCGCGTGGGAAGAGATGGGTGCGGTGCGTGATGCGCTGGAAGCGGCGGGTCTGAAAGCAGACAACGCTGAAGTCTCTATGATCCCGTCAACCAAAGCGGACATGGACGCAGAAACTGCGCCTAAACTGCTGCGTCTGATCGACATGCTCGAAGACTGCGACGATGTGCAGGAAGTGTACCACAACGGTGAAATCTCTGATGAGGTTGCAGCGACTCTCTGATGAGAGCGTTTAAACCGTTACAGGAGGCGCGTGATGTCGATTATCCTCGGGATTGACCCCGGCTCACGCGTCACCGGTTATGGCGTCATCCGCCAGGTTGGACGCCAGCTAACCTACCTGGGCAGTGGCTGTATTCGTACCAAAGTGGACGATCTGCCATCACGTCTTAAGTTGATCTACGCAGGCGTGTCAGAGATTATCACTCAGTTTCAGCCTGACTATTTCGCTATCGAGCAGGTCTTTATGGCGAAAAACGCCGATTCGGCGTTAAAGCTTGGCCAGGCGCGCGGCGTAGCGATTGTTGCTGCCGTGAACCAGGATCTTCCGGTGTTCGAATACGCGGCAAGACAGGTTAAGCAGACGGTGGTAGGAAATGGTGGCGCGGAGAAAAGCCAGGTGCAGCACATGGTGCGCACGCTGTTGAAGCTCCCCGCAAACCCGCAGGCTGACGCCGCCGATGCGCTGGCGATTGCGATAACCCACTGTCATGTCAGCCAGAACGCGATGCAAATGAGTGATTCGCGGCTCAATCTGGCGCGAGGCAGGTTACGATAATGACAAATCAGGCTGGATGTTTATCCAGCCTTTTTTTATTATACCCGCAGTTAACTCTTCCAGAACGCAGGAGCGTCACGTGATAGGCAGACTCAGAGGCATCATCATTGAAAAACAACCCCCGTTAGTGCTGCTTGAAGCGGGAGGCGTAGGCTATGAAGTCCATATGCCAATGACCTGTTTCTATGAACTTCCTGACGCGGGCAAAGAAGCCATTGTCTTCACCCAGTTCGTCGTGCGCGAAGATGCGCAGCTGCTTTACGGTTTTAATAACAAGCAGGAACGCACCCTGTTCCGGGAGCTTATTAAAACCAATGGTGTCGGGCCGAAACTGGCGCTGGCGATTTTATCCGGCATGTCTGCACAGCAGTTTGTGAATGCCGTAGAGCGCGAAGATCCAGTAGCGCTGATTAAACTGCCTGGCATCGGTAAGAAGACCGCAGAGCGCCTGATTGTTGAAATGAAAGACCGCTTTAAAGGCCTGCACGGCGATCTGTTTACCCCTGCGGCAGACCTGGTGCTGACATCGCCGGGTGCGCCAACGGCTGATGATGCCGAGCAGGAAGCGGTTGCTGCCCTGGTGGCGCTGGGCTATAAACCTCAGGAGGCCAGCCGTATGGTGAGCAAAATCGCCAAACCGGATGCCAGCAGTGAAACCCTGATTCGTGAAGCGCTGCGCGCTGCATTGTGAGGTAAAGGATGATTGAAGTAGACCGCCTGGTATCGGCAGGCACCCTTCAGGCAGAAGACGTCGTGGATCGCGCGATCCGCCCGAAACTGCTTGATGAGTACATTGGCCAGCCGCAGGTTCGTTCCCAGATGGAGATCTTCATCCAGGCGGCAAAACTGCGTGGCGATGCGCTCGATCATCTGCTGATTTTCGGCCCGCCGGGGTTAGGTAAAACCACGCTGGCAAATATCGTTGCCAATGAAATGGGCGTAAATCTGCGCACCACTTCCGGCCCGGTGCTTGAAAAAGCGGGCGACCTGGCAGCGATGCTGACCAACCTTGAACCGCATGATGTGCTGTTCATTGATGAGATCCACCGTCTTTCCCCGGTAGTGGAAGAGGTACTCTATCCGGCGATGGAAGATTACCAGCTGGACATCATGATTGGTGAAGGCCCGGCTGCGCGCTCCATTAAAATCGACCTGCCGCCGTTTACGTTGATTGGTGCCACAACCCGCGCTGGTTCATTAACATCACCACTGCGTGATCGCTTCGGAATTGTGCAGCGCCTTGAGTTTTATCAGGTTCCTGATCTCCAGCATATCGTCAGCCGTAGCGCGCGTTACATGGGGCTGGAGATGAGCGATGAAGGGGCGTTTGAGGTTGCAAAGCGTTCTCGAGGCACGCCGCGTATTGCTAACCGTCTGCTGCGACGCGTCCGTGACTTCGCTGAAGTGAAGCACGACGGCACTATCTCGTCAGATATCGCTTCACAGGCTCTGGACATGCTGAATGTGGATGCGGAAGGTTTCGACTATATGGACCGCAAGCTGCTGCTGGCGGTGCTGGATAAATTCTTTGGCGGGCCGGTGGGGCTGGATAACCTGGCGGCAGCGATTGGTGAAGAGCGCGAAACCATAGAAGATGTGCTGGAGCCGTATCTTATCCAGCAGGGCTTTTTACAGCGCACCCCGCGTGGACGCATGGCGACGGTGCGGGCGTGGAATCACTTTGGCATTACGCCACCGGCAATGCCGTAGCCTTATTTTCCCTCTCCCTGTAGGAGAGGGTTAGGGTGAGGGCATCAGCGCCCTCGATGTTAACCTGCAGCCTTCTTCATCATACTGAAGATAAACAGCACCGCTGCACAGAGAACCACTGACGGCCCCGCTGGCGTGTCGTAGAACGCCGAGAAGGTCAACCCGCCTGTTACTGCAATCATCCCTACAATAACGGCCACACCGGCCATTTGTTCTGGCGTACGGGCAAAACGACGTGCGGTCGCAGCCGGGATGATCAGCAGGGACGTAATAATCAACGCCCCGACAAACTTCATCGCCACACCAATGGTCAAGGCGGTTACCAGCATCAGGAGCAGTTTCACGCGCTGAAGCTTAACGCCATCGACGAATGCCAGATCCGGGCTAACGGTCATCGCCAGCAGGTTGCGCCACTGCCATAACAGAATAGCCAGCACCACTACCACACCGATGGCGATAGAGATCAGGTCTTCCGGGGTAACGGCCAGCAGGTCACCAAACAGGTAGGCCATCAGGTCGACACGAATATTCGACATCAGACTCACAACGACCAGACCCAGTGACAATGCGCTGTGCGCCATAATGCCGAGTAAAGTATCAATGGCGAGGTGCGGCCGTTTTTCCAGCCACACCAGACCGGCTGCCAGCATCAGCGTCACCGCGATCACCGCATAAAACGGGTTTACATTCAGCAGCAGACCAAAGGCAACGCCGAGCAGCGAGGCGTGCGCCAGCGTATCGCCGAAATAGGACATTCTGCGCCACACAACAAAAGAGCCCAGCGGCCCTGCGGCGCAGGCGAGCATAATCCCGGCCAGCCAGCCGGGCAGTAACAATTCAATCATGAGTGTCCATTTCCCCGACGCAGCACAATTCGTCCCTGTAAATCATGGCGGTGATTGTGGTGGTGGCGATAGATGCCAAGTTGTTCGGCTCCGCGAGGGCCAAACATAGAGATAAATTCCGGGTGCATCGACACCACTTCCGGCGTGCCGGAGCAGCAGATGTGGTGGTTCAGGCACAGCACTTCGTCGGTTTTTGCCATCACCAGATGCAGGTCGTGAGAAACCATCAGCACTGCGCAGTCAAGTTCACGGCGAAGCTGATCAATCAAATCGTAAAGCGCAACCTGGCCGTTCACGTCAACACCCTGGGTCGGTTCATCGAGGACCAGCAATTGCGGACTGCTCAGTAATGCGCGAGCCAGCAGAACACGCTGCGTTTCGCCGCCAGAGAGCTTTTGCAAGGGTGCCTCGATCAGATGCCCTGCCTGCACGCGTTTCAGGGCTGGCAGAATTTCGTCTTTACGTGTGCCAGGGCGCAGGCGCAGGAAACGGCTCACCGTGAGCGGCAGGGTGGCGTCCAGGTGTAATTTTTGCGGCACATAGCCAATACGCAGTTTGTTATCACGTTTGATAACGCCTTCATCGGGTGCAACCAAACCCAGAACCACGCGCACCAGGGTGGATTTCCCGGCACCATTAGGGCCGAGCAGCGTCAGTATTTTACCGGGTTTCAGTTCCAGCGAAACGTCAGAAAGGACGCGACGCTGACCGAATGACACCGAAATATTTTCGAGAGAAACCAAAGTCGTCATGTCAATTTAAGCTTGCAGAAGTCATCGAATGTTATAATATCACATTCCCCGAACTTATTACGATGAATAGTCGCATTATGTTACATAAAAATACGCTTCTTTTCGCAGCATTATCCGCTGCCCTTTGGGGTACAACAGCACAAGATGTTAACGCTGCCGTTGTCGCTTCGCTTAAACCCCTTGGCTTCATCGCATCTGCCATTGCAGAGGGCGTAACGGAGACCCAGGTTTTGCTCCCTGATGGTGCCTCTGAACATGATTATTCTCTGCGTCCGTCAGATGTAAAACGCTTACAAAACGCGGACTTAGTCGTTTGGATTGGTCCAGAAATGGAAGCGTTTATGCAGAAGTCTGCCCAACAGGTTCCGGCGCAAAAGCAGGTCACCATTGCGGACCTTGCAGGCGTGAAACCGTTACTCATGAAAGGGGCTGACGACGACGAGCACGAAAGTGAGCATAACCACGCTGAAGGTGAAAAAGGTGACGACCATCACCATCACGGCGAGTACAACATGCATCTTTGGCTCTCGCCAGAGATAGCGCGGCTTTCGGCGGTTGCAATCCATGACAAATTAGTGGAACTTATGCCGCAAAGTCGAGCCAAATTAGACGCCAACCTGAAGGATTTTGAGGCAAGTTTAGCCGCAACCGATAAACAGGTGGGTAACGAGCTCGCACCGCTGAAAGGCAAAGGGTATTTCGTTTTTCATGACGCTTATGGCTACTACGAAAAACACTACGGTTTGACCCCGCTCGGTCACTTTACCGTCAACCCTGAAATTCAGCCTGGTGCGCAGCGTTTACATGAAATCAGAACACAGTTGGTTGAGCAAAAAGCGACATGCGTTTTTGCTGAGCCACAGTTCAGGCCAGCGGTCGTAGAAGCCGTGGCCAGGGGAACATCCGTGCGCATGGGTACCCTTGACCCGCTAGGAACGAACATCCAGTTGAGCAAAGCGAGCTATTCGCAGTTCCTCAGCCAACTGGCGAACCAGTATGCGAGCTGCCTGAAAGGAGATTAACGAGGAAGTGAATACGTGCAACAGATAGCCCGCTCTGTCGCTCTGGCATTTAACAATCTGCCCCGACCCCATCGCGTTATGCTGGGGTCGCTTACAGTTCTCACTCTGGCGGTCGCCGTATGGCGGCCCTATGTCTACCACCCGAGTTCTACCCCTGTCATCAAAACCATCGAGCTTGAGAAGAGCGAAATCCGTTCTCTGTTGCCTGAGGCCAGCGAGCCTATCGATCAGGCGGCTCAGGAAGATGAAGCTATTCCGCAGGATGAGCTTGACGACAAAACCGATACCGAAGCGGGTAACCACGAATACGTGGTATCCACCGGAGATACACTCAGTAGTGTACTGAACCAGTACGGCATCGAGCTGGGGGATATCAGCCAGCTTGCCGCCGCAGATAAAGATTTACGTAACCTCAAAATCGGTCAACAACTCTCCTGGACCTTAACCACAGAGGGCGATTTACAACGTCTGACGTGGGAAGTTTCCCGCCGTGAAACCCGTACTTACGATCGCACTGCAAACGGTTTCAAAATGAGCAGTGAAATGCAGCAGGGCGACTGGGTTAACAGCGTGCTGAAAGGTACGGTAGGGGCGAGTTTCGTCAGCAGCGCGCGTGATGCGGGCCTGACCAGCGCGGAAATCAGCTCGGTGATTAAAGCGATGCAGTGGCAGATGGACTTCCGCAAGCTGAAAAAAGGCGATGAGTTCTCAGTGCTGATGTCTCGTGAGATGCTGGACGGTAAGCGTGAGCAAAGCCAACTGGTGGGCGTGCGTCTGCGTTCTGATGGCAAGGATTACTACGCAATCCGCGCTGAAGACGGCAAGTTCTATGACCGAAACGGTACGGGGCTGGCGAAAGGCTTCCTGCGATTCCCGACTGCGAAGCAGTTCCGTGTCTCTTCTAACTTTAACCCGCGTCGTCTGAACCCGGTTACTGGCCGCGTTGCGCCGCACCGTGGTGTTGACTTCGCCATGCCTCAGGGGACCCCTGTGCTGGCGGTGGGTGATGGCGAGGTGGTCATGGCGAAACGCAGTGGTGCCGCAGGTTACTATGTTGCCGTGCGCCATGGTCGTACCTACACCACCCGCTATATGCACTTGCGTAAACTGCTGGTTCAGCCGGGGCAGAAGGTAAAACGTGGCGATCGTATCGCGCTTTCCGGTAATACTGGACGTTCAACCGGGCCACACCTGCACTATGAAGTGTGGATCAACCAGCAGGCGGTTAACCCGCTGACGGCGAAGCTGCCGCGCACCGAAGGCCTGATCGGTAAAGATCGCACCGATTATCTGGCGCAGGTGAAAGAGGTGATGCCGCAACTGCGTTTTGACTAAGCTCGTGTTTTGCAAAGCCGGTGCCCTCGCGCGCCGGCTTTTTCTTTTGTACGTAAGCGCCAGCCTCGCTACACTATCCGCATTGTTCTTTATTTTGCGTCACCTTCCCTGGAATCAGCATGGAAACAAAAAAAAATAACATTGAGTACATTCCTGAGTTTGAGCCGTCGTTTCGCCATCCGTCTAACTGGGGCGCCTGGCTGGGTGTCTATGCGTTTGCCGGTATCGCGCTGCTCCCGGCGGCCGTCCGCGATCCCATTCTGGGTAAAATAGGCCGCCTTGCCGGGCGGATGGGTAAAAGCGCCCGTCGCCGCGCACAAATTAACCTCTACTACTGCTTCCCTGAGAAAAGCGACGCCGAGCGTGAAGCTATCATTGATGCGATGTACACCACAGCACCGCAGGCAATGGCGATGATGGCAGAGCTGGCGCTGCGCGGGCCGGAGAAGCTGCTCAGCCGTGTTGACTGGAAAGGGCTGGAAATCATTGAAGAGATGCGCCGCAATGACGAGAAGGTGATCTTCCTTGTTCCTCACGGCTGGGGTGTTGATATCCCGGCCATGCTTATGGCATCGCAAGGTCAGAAGATGGCTGCCATGTTCCATAATCAGGGCAATAAGATCTTTGATTATGTGTGGAACACCGTCCGCCGTCGTTTTGGTGGTCGCCTGCACGCGCGTAACGACGGCATTAAACCTTTTATTCAGTCTGTGCGTCAGGGCTACTGGGGATACTATCTACCGGATCAGGACCACGGTCCTGAGCACAGTGAGTTTGTCGATTTCTTTGCCACTTACAAAGCCACGCTGCCTGCGATTGGCCGCCTGATGAAAGTGTGTCGCGCCCGCGTTATTCCGCTGTTCCCAGTTTATGACGGCAACACGCACCGCCTGAGCATTGAGGTGCGCCCGCCAATGGATGACCTGCTAACGGCAGACGATCACACCATTGCGCGCCGGATGAATGAAGAGGTTGAGCTGCTGGTGGGGCCGCATACGGAACAGTACACGTGGATACTCAAGCTGCTTAAAACGCGTAAGCCGGGCGAAAAAGAGCCTTATAAACGCAAAGAGCTTTTCCCGAAGAAATAAAAAAAACCTCGGCAAGGAGCAATGCCAGTCAGTTAAACGATATTAAGCCACTCTGTTATTTTCGTGGCATCGTTCCGTTCACTCAGACTTTCCTGCTACCTGCATAATCCGCTGCGGTGAACGTGCTAAGGGGGCCGCGGTGGCCCCCTTATCCCGTTCACGTGTGCTGAACGAATTATTTTCTGCGGATATTAAGGTGAACGGAATCCTGCACCGTGCTTAACTGGCAAGCCTAACCTCCGCAAGGAGGGGGCTTTTTAACAGCATCGGGATTATTCGACGGTCATAACACGGGTAGTGTTGGTTGAACCCACGGTGCTCATCACGTCACCCTGAGTCACGATAACGATATCACCGGACACCAGGTAGCCTTTGTCGCGCAGCAGGTTAACGGCATCGTTCGCAGCGGCAACGCCATCGCTGGTGCTGTCGAAGTAAACCGGGGTCACACCACGATACAGCGCAGTCAGGTTCAGGGTGCGCTCGTGACGGGACATAGCAAAGATTGGCAGACCGGAGCTGATACGGGACGTCATCAGCGCGGTACGGCCAGATTCGGTCATGGTGATGATAGCAGTAACACCTTTCAGGTGGTTTGCCGCGTACATTGCGGACATCGCAATGGCTTCTTCCACGTTGTCGAACTGCACGTCCAGACGGTGTTTAGACACGTTGATGCTTGGGATCTTCTCAGCGCCCAGGCACACGCGCGCCATGGCAGCAACGGTTTCAGCCGGGTACTGGCCTGCCGCAGTTTCAGCAGACAGCATGACCGCATCGGTACCATCCAGCACGGCGTTTGCCACGTCCATGACTTCTGCACGGGTTGGCATTGGGTTGGTAATCATTGACTCCATCATCTGGGTCGCAGTGATCACCGCGCGGTTCAGCTGACGCGCACGGCGGATCAGCGCTTTCTGGATACCTACCAGTTCCGGGTCGCCGATTTCAACGCCCAGGTCACCACGGGCAACCATCACCACGTCGGAGGCCAGGATAACGTCATCCATCGCATCCTGATCGCAAACGGCTTCTGCACGCTCAACTTTGGCAACGATTTTCGCATCGCAACCTGCATCACGCGCCAGACGACGAGCGTAGTTCAGGTCTTCACCACAGCGTGGGAAGGAGACCGCCAGGTAATCCACACTAATCTGGGCGGCAGTAACGATGTCGGCTTTGTCTTTATCGGTCAGCGCTTCAGCAGAGAGACCGCCACCGAGTTTGTTAATACCTTTGTTGTTGGAAAGCGGGCCACCCACGGTCACTTCGGTGAACACTTTCATGCCCTGAACTTCCAGCACTTTCAGCTGAACGCGGCCATCGTCGAGCAGCAGAATGTCGCCAGTCACCACGTCAGCAGGCAGACCTTTATAGTCGATGCCCACTTTCTCTTTATCGCCTTCACCTTTGCTCAGGTTGGCATCAAGCAGGAACTTATCGCCAACATTAAGGAAAACTTTACCTTCTTTAAATGTTGATACACGGATTTTTGGCCCTTGCAGGTCACCGAGGATAGCAACATGGCGGCCCAGTTTAGCCGCGATCTCACGTACTTTATCTGCACGCAGTTTATGGTCTTCTGGCGTACCGTGAGAGAAGTTCATACGTACCACGTTGGCGCCTGCGGCGATAATTTTCTCGAGGTTATTATCGCGATCGGTAGCCGGGCCTAAGGTGGTTACGATCTTGGTTCTGCGAAGCCTTCTGGACATGTAATACTCCGTTGACTGAAACAATTTTGGTGTTGCGTGAACATTGAATCGGCGTTCTGCCTGCTGCAAGGCAACAGTGAACTGACCGAGTGCCGTGAATCGTTAAAACATCATTATTAACTATTAGGGAACATCGCTCTTTATGAGCAATTCTTTATCAAAACGCGATTCCTTGAGCGCTTCCTTGACCCGCTTCAAGTTATCTCTGAATTTTGCCCCTCGACGCAAGGTAAAACCGGTCGCCAGTACGTCAATCACAGTGAGTTGCGCAAGACGTGACACCATTGGCATATACATGTCGGTGTCTTCAGGCACATCCAGAGTGATGGCGAGAGTCGCTTCTCGTGCCAACGGCGTACCTGCTGTTGTAAGCGCTATCACCATAGCATCGTTATCACGCGCCAGCTGAGCAAGTTCTACCTGGCTTTTGGTGCGTCCGGTATGCGAGATAAGAACCACCACATCATCTTCGCTACAATTCATACAACTCATGCGTTGCAGCACAATGTCATCGGAATAAATGACCGGGACATTAAAGCGAAAGAACTTGTTCATGGCATCGTGAGCAACCGCTGCGGACGAGCCCAGACCGAAGAAGGCTATCTTCTTGGCCTGGGTCAGTAAATCGACCGCGCGATTAACCGATGTCATATCCAGCGACTGCCGGACATGATCGAGCGTTGCCATCGCGGATTCAAATATTTTCGCGGTATAGGCATCAACGCTGTCGTCTTCATCTACATTGCGATTAACATACGGCGTACCGTTTGCCAGACTTTGTGCCAGATGCAGTTTAAAATCGGGGAAGCCACGCGTTTCAAGGCTTCGACAGAACCTGTTAACCGTCGGTTCGCTAACGCCCGATTCCTGTGCCAGAGCGGCGATGCTTGAATGAATCGCCTGAGCGGGGGAGGCGAGAATAACTTCAGCCACTTTTCGCTCGGATTTGCTAAGGTGTTCCAGTTGAAACTGGATTTTTTCCAGCATGTTCATCGTTAACCAGGCGCTCATGGGTGGAAACGATTTCATTGATTGATGAAATCATGATTCGATTGAGTCGATATTACCCCTCAGGCTTCCTTAAAGGGTAATGTACGACAAGAAATGTTGTTGTTTTTTTTCATTACTTGATCGCTGTCGGGTTTTGCAGTGACCGGGCAGTACAAAGATTCGACGGATCCAGCGTTTTTGCCGTGCCACAGGCGTTTTACGGGCGAAAAATCGCGGTATCGCACGTGACGATAAGCGCTAATGGTTTCGGGAATGACGTAAAAGCAGTACAGTGCATTGTAATAAAATTACAACGATACCTGGCAGAAGTACCAGGTTATCCAACTGAGGAGAATGACATGGCGGTAACGCAAACAGCCCAGGCATGTGACCTGGTCATTTTCGGCGCGAAAGGCGATCTTGCACGCCGGAAATTGCTGCCTTCCCTGTATCAACTGGAAAAAGCGGGCCAACTTCATCCGGATACCCGTATCCTGGGTGTCGGGCGCGCCGAATGGGACAAGGACGCTTATACCAAAGTCGTGCGCGAAGCGCTCGAAACTTTCATGAAAGAGAAAATCGATGAAAGTTTGTGGGATACGCTGAGCGGACGCCTCGATTTCTGTAACCTGGACGTGAACGACGTTAGCGCGTTTTCTCGTCTGGGCGAGATGCTGGACCAGAAAAACCGCGTCACCATCAACTATTTCGCAATGCCACCAAGCACCTTCGGCGCCATCTGCAAAGGCCTGGGCGAAGCGAAACTGAACGCCAAACCTGCACGCGTCGTGATGGAAAAACCGCTGGGTACATCGCTTGCGACCTCCCGCGAAATCAACGATCAGGTGGGCGAGTTCTTTGAAGAGTGCCAGGTTTACCGTATCGACCACTATCTTGGTAAAGAGACGGTACTGAACCTGCTGGCGCTGCGTTTTGCGAACTCCCTGTTTGTGAACAACTGGGACAACCGTACTATCGATCACGTGGAAATTACCGTGGCCGAAGAGGTGGGTATCGAAGGGCGCTGGGGTTACTTTGACCAGGCCGGCCAGATGCGCGACATGATCCAGAACCACCTGCTGCAAATTCTGTGCATGATCGCCATGTCTCCACCTTCTGACCTGACGGCCGACAGCATCCGCGATGCAAAAGTGAAAGTGCTGAAATCTCTGCGCCGCATTGACCGTTCAAATGTGCGTGAGAAAACCGTGCGCGGCCAGTACACCGCAGGCTTTGCCCAGGGTAAAAAAGTGCCGGGCTACCTGGAAGAAGAGGGTGCGAACAAGGCCAGCAACACCGAGACCTTTGTGGCGATCCGTGTGGATATCGATGACTGGCGCTGGGCGGGTGTTCCGTTCTACCTGCGTACCGGTAAACGTCTGCCAGCCAAATGCTCCGAAGTGGTTGTGTACTTTAAAAACCCTGAGCTGAACCTGTTCAAAGAGTCCTGGCAGGAGCTGCCGCAGAACAAGTTGACCATCCGTCTGCAACCGGACGAAGGTGTGGATATTCAGATCCTGAACAAAGTGCCAGGTCTGGATCACAAACACAACCTGCAAACCACTAAGCTTGATCTGAGCTACTCCGAGACTTTCAACCAAACACACCTTGCGGATGCTTACGAGCGTCTGCTGCTGGAAACCATGCGTGGTATTCAGGCGCTGTTCGTACGTCGCGATGAAGTGGAAGAGGCGTGGAAATGGGTCGATTCTATTACCGAAGCCTGGGCTGCCGATCAGGACGCGCCAAAACCGTATCAGGCGGGTACCTGGGGACCTGTCGCCTCTGTGGCGATGATCACCCGTGATGGCCGCTCCTGGAACGAGTTTGAGTAGGATAATCCTCTAGCCCGAAGGTGTTATTTTACCGGTAACATGATCTAACACAGTTAGTGGCACAATTTTTAATCTTTTAAGCTCCGCGTGGATTTCCCCGCGGAGCTTTTTTTATTACACTGCCGGAAGCGATTTTGCCCCTGAGCTCCGGACACCAAGCGTTTCAGCGTTGTTAACAACTGCCAGAGACTTTGTAAACTCCCGAGCCCGGACAGATAAATTAGAGGAGCTTTTATGAATCCGACATTGTTACGCGTAACACAACGCATTATTGAGCGCTCGAAAGATACGCGTTCTGCCTACCTCGCCCGTGTTGAACAGGCCAAAAGCAACACCGTACATCGTTCACAGCTGGCCTGCGGTAATCTGGCCCACGGCTTTGCTGCCTGCCAGCCGGGTGACAAAGACTCGCTGAAAAGCATGTTGCGTAACAATATCGCCATCATTACCTCCTATAACGATATGCTCTCGGCGCACCAGCCGTATGAGGTCTACCCGAATATCATTCGTAAAGCGCTGCACAGCGTCAATGCGGTGGGGCAGGTTGCAGGGGGCGTACCGGCCATGTGCGACGGTGTAACCCAGGGTCAGGATGGGATGGAGTTGTCCCTGCTGAGCCGTGAAGTGATTGCCATGTCTGCGGCGGTAGGGCTATCGCACAATATGTTCGATGGCGCGCTTTACCTGGGCGTGTGCGACAAAATTGTCCCGGGCCTGGTGATGGCGGCGCTCTCCTTTGGTCATCTGCCTGCGATTTTCGTGCCGTCAGGCCCGATGGCAAGTGGCCTGCCAAACAAAGAAAAAGTGCGTATCCGCCAGCTGTATGCCGAAGGTAAAGCGGATCGTCAGGCGCTGCTGGAAGCCGAAGCTGCCTCCTACCACGCACCAGGTACCTGTACGTTCTACGGTACGGCCAACACCAATCAGATGGTGGTGGAATTTATGGGTATGCAGCTTCCGGGTTCATCCTTCATTCAGCCGGATGCGCCACTGCGTCAGGCGCTGACCGAAGCCGCTGCCCGCCAGGTTACTCGCCTCACCGGAAACGGTAACGAGTGGATGCCGATGGGCAAAATGGTGGATGAGAAAGTTATCGTCAACGGGATTGTTGCCCTGCTGGCAACCGGCGGCTCAACCAACCACACCATGCACCTGGTGGCGATGGCACGTGCGGCGGGCATTCTGATTAACTGGGATGATTTCTCTGACATCTCAGCCGTTGTGCCGCTGATGGCGCGTCTGTACCCGAATGGCCCGGCAGACATTAACCACTTCCAGGCGGCTGGCGGCGTACCGGTGCTGATGCGTGAACTGCTCAAAGGCGGCTTGCTACATGAAGATGTGAATACGGTGGCAGGCTTTGGCTTGCAGCGTTACACCATGGAGCCGTGGCTGAACAATGGTGAACTGGACTGGCGTGATGGGGCGACTGCCTCCCTGGACGCACAGGTTATCGCAACCTTCGATACCCCGTTCTCCCGTCACGGTGGCACAAAAGTGCTGAGCGGCAACCTGGGGCGCGCGGTAATGAAAACCTCTGCCGTACCGGAAGAGAACCAGATTATCGAAGCTCCGGCTGTGGTATTTGAAAGCCAGCACGATGTTTTACCAGCCTTCGATGCCGGTCTTCTCGACAGGGATTGCGTGGTGGTCGTGCGCCATCAGGGGCCAAAAGCGAACGGGATGCCAGAATTACATAAACTTATGCCGCCACTTGGTGTATTATTGGACCGCTGTTTCAAAATTGCGTTGGTTACCGATGGACGCCTCTCTGGTGCTTCAGGTAAAGTGCCTTCAGCAATCCACGTGACGCCTGAAGCGTACGATGGTGGATTGCTGGCGAAAGTCCGTGACGGCGATATGATTCGCGTCAATGGCCAGACAGGCGAGTTAACCCTGCTGGTGGATGAGGCTGAACTTGCTGCCCGTAAACCGCATATTCCTGACCTGAGCGCATCGCGCGTGGGAACCGGACGCGAAATGTTCAGTGCGCTGCGCGAGAAACTCTCCGGCGCGGAACAGGGTGCGACCTGTATTACGTTTTAAGACGACCTGAATTATCGATCTGGCGAGAGAAACTCTGATGAAAAACTGGAAAACAAGTGCAGAAGCAATCCTGAAAACTGGCCCTGTCGTGCCGGTAATCGTGGTGAATAAGCTGGAACACGCCGTACCTATGGCAAAAGCGCTGGTTGCTGGCGGTGTTCGCGTGCTGGAAGTGACCCTGCGTACTGCCTGTGCAATGGACGCGATCCGCGCGATCGCCAAAGAAGTACCGGAAGCAATTATCGGTGCGGGCACGGTTCTGAACCCACAACAGCTGGCTGACGTGACTGAAGCAGGCGCGCAGTTCGCTATCAGCCCTGGCCTGACTGAGCCACTGCTGAAAGCCGCTACCGAAGGCACCATTCCTTTGATCCCGGGTATCAGCACCGTTTCTGAACTGATGCTGGGCATGGACTACGGTCTGAAAGAGTTCAAATTCTTCCCGGCTGAAGCTAACGGCGGCACCAAAGCGTTGCAGGCCATTGCTGGCCCATTCTCTCAGGTTCGTTTCTGCCCGACTGGCGGTATTTCACCGGCGAACTACCGTGACTACCTGGCGCTGAAAAGCGTGCTGTGCATCGGTGGTTCATGGCTGGTTCCGGCGGATGCGCTGGAAGCGGGCGACTGGGATCGCATCACCAAACTGGCTCGCGAAGCGGTTGAAGGCGCGAAACAGTAAGTTTGCTTGCCGGGTAACCCGGCCTGCGAAATAAAAAACGGGCCTTTTGGCCCGTTTTTTTATCCTGCGACGATAATATTCGCCGCGGCTACTTTGGCTCTTGCCACGGCATCGTCCACGTTATCACCGGTGGCTAGCGCCACGCCAAGACGGCGCGTGCCGTCGATTTCCGGCTTACCAAACAGACGTACCTGCAACCCTGCGCCAACGGCACCGTTGACGTTATCAAACGTCACGTTCTGACTGGTCAATTGCGGCAGGATCACCGCCGATGCTGCCGGGCCGTACTGACGAATGCCGCCAACTGGCAGGCCAAGGAATGCGCGGACGTGCAGGGCAAACTCTGAGAGATCCTGTGAAATTAACGTCACCATCCCGGTATCGTGCGGACGAGGGGAGACTTCGCTGAACACCACATCGTCGCCACAGACAAACAGCTCAACGCCAAACAGACCATAACCGCCCAGGGCCAGAACCACTTTGCGGGCGATATCCTGCGCACGCTCCAGCGCCAGTGCGCTCATCTGTTGAGGCTGCCAGGATTCACGATAATCGCCATCTTCCTGACGATGGCCGATTGCTTCGCAGAAATGCACACCGTCCACAGCGCTGACGGTCAGAAGGGTGATCTCGAAATCAAACTTCACCACGCCTTCAACAATCACGCGTCCGGCGCCTGCACGGCCACCTTGTTGCGCGTAATCCCAGGCCTTGTCCAGCGTGGTGCTGTCGCGGATAAAGCTTTGTCCTTTGCCGGAAGAGCTCATCACTGGCTTAATGATGCACGGGTAGCCAATCTCTTCCACAGCGTTGATAAAGGCCTCTTTGCTGTCGGCAAAACGGTAGCTGGAGGTCGGCAGAGCCAGCTCTTCTGCCGCCAGGCGGCGAATGCCTTCGCGATTCATGGTGAGCTTTGCCGCTTTCGCACAAGGCACAACGCGCTGGCCTTCCTGCTCAAGCGCAATCAGCGTATCGGTGGCAATGGCTTCGATTTCGGGCACCACAAAATCCGGTTTTTCTTGTGCAATCAGTGCACGCAGGGCATCGCCATCCAGCATATTTATCACATGTGAGCGATGGGCAACATGCATGGCAGGTGCATCGGCATAACGGTCGACCGCAATCACTTCCACGCCTAAACGCTGGCACTCGATGGCGACTTCTTTACCCAGTTCACCCGAGCCCAGCAGCATTACGCGGGTGGCTGCCGGACGCAGCGCAGTTCCTAAACGAATCATAACAATCCCCCTGAAAAAGTTGCGCGCAGTATAAACGAAAACGTTTGCGTCTGTCTTGTCTCTGGCCCGATGAGGGGCTTAAGAAATTGTGCTTTCGAATTTCAGGGCTAACTTGCGGGGCTGACGGCGATGTTTCGCTTGCATCGTGCGCGTGTTTTGCCAACCTTATAAGGTGTAAAACCAAAACGAATAAACAACATGTCACCAAAAGCCCGACGCGAGCCTCACGCCATTACCACGCATGGCGATACACGCATAGACAACTATTACTGGCTGCGGGACGATTCACGTTCCCGCCCGGAGGTTCTCGACTATCTTCACCAGGAAAATGACTATGGCCGCAAGGTTATGGCCAGCCAGCAGGCGCTTCAGGACCGGCTATTAGCCGAAATGGTGGAACGTATCCCGCAGCGCGATATCTCCGCGCCCTGGACCAAAAATGGCTATCGCTATCGCCATATCTACGAGCCCGGCAACGAATACCCGGTGTATCAACGCCAGTCTGCCCTGAGCGCAGAATGGGACGACTGGGAAATCCTGCTGGATGCCAATCAGCGTGCTGCCCACAGCGAATTTTATACCCTGGGCGGTATGTCCATCTCGCCGGATAACGCCATTATGGCGCTGGCCGAGGATTATCTTTCGCGTCGGCAGTACGGTCTGCGCTTTCGCAATCTTGAAAGCGGGAACTGGTATCCCGAAATGCTCGACAACGTGTCACCGGATTTTGTCTGGGCGAATGATTCCGAAACGGTCTACTACGTTAAAAAACACGCGGTGACATTGCTGCCTTACCAGGTCTGGCGCCATACCATTGGGACATCTGCGGTTCAGGATGAGCTGGTGTATGAAGAGAAAGACGAAACCTTTTACGTCAGCCTGAGTAAAACTACATCCCGTCATTATGTCGTCATCTCTCTTGCCAGTGCGACCACCTCAGAAGTACTGCTGCTGGATGCGGAGCTTCCTGACGCACAGCCTTTGTGCTTCCTGCCGCGTCGTAAAGACCATGAGTACAGCCTGGATCACTACCAGCACAGCTTTTACCTGCGCTCAAACCGCGAGGGTAAAAACTTCGGCCTTTATAAAACCAAAGTGCGCGAAGAGCTGAAATGGGAGGTGTTAATTCCGGCCCGCGAACAGGTGATGCTGGAAGGATTTACGCTGTTCACTGACTGGCTGGTGGTGGAAGAGCGCCAGCGTGGGCTGACCAGCCTGCGGCAGATCAATCGTAAAACGCGGGAAGTGGTGGGGATTGCCTTTGATGACCCGGCCTATGTGACGTGGATTGGCTTCAACCCTGAACCGGAATCGTCTCGCCTTCGCTATGGCTACTCGTCAATGACCACACCTGACACGCTGTTCGAGCTGGATATGGACACCGGGCAGCGGCAGGTGCTGAAACAGGCTGCGGTTGCCGGTTTTGAGTCGGAGAATTATCGCAGTGAACACCTGTGGGTGAAAGCCCGGGATGGCGCGGAAGTGCCGGTATCGCTGGTGTATCGACCTGAACATTTTCGTAAGGGCAAAAATCCATTGCTGGTCTACGGTTACGGCTCGTATGGCGCCAGCATGGATGCCGATTTTAGCAGCAGCAGGCTAAGCCTCCTCGATCGAGGTTTCGTTTTTGCGATAGCACATGTGCGTGGCGGCAGTGAGCTGGGACATCACTGGTATGAAGAGGGGAAATTCCTCAGAAAGAAAAACACCTTCAATGACTATCTTGATGTCTGTGATGCGTTGATAGAGCAGGGCTATGGCGATCCGGGGCTCTGTTTCGGTATGGGGGGGAGTGCCGGTGGAATGCTGATGGGGGCAGTGATAAATGCGCGGCCCGAGCGTTTTAAAGGTATCGTCGCCCAGGTGCCGTTTGTCGATGTATTAACCACGATGCTGGATGAATCCATCCCGCTGACCACCGGTGAGTTTGAAGAGTGGGGCAATCCGCAGGACGAAGCCTATTACCGCTACATGAAAGAGTACAGCCCTTACGACAACGTAGAGGCCAAAGCCTATCCGCATCTGCTGGTGACCACCGGATTACATGACTCGCAGGTACAATACTGGGAGCCGGCAAAATGGGTAGCTAAGCTGCGCGAATTAAAAACCGACGATAATCTGTTGTTGCTCTGCACGGACATGGATTCCGGCCACGGCGGGAAATCGGGGCGTTTTAAATCCTACGAAGGGGTCGCGCTGGAGTATGCCTTTTTGATTGGCCTGGCGCAGGATACGCTGCCAGGCCGTGCCGGGCATTAAGATTCGCCCAGGTAGTGCCGGAGGGTTAAACGAAGCTCCGGGCTCATTCTGTCGAGGTTGTTGTACAGCCAGCGCAGATAGCCCGGATCTTTGTCGGCTATTTCGGACACCGCTTTTCCGCGATATTTGCCGAACGTAAACGTTGTCAGCAATGCCGGGCGTCCGGTTATGTTTGCCATATCATCTGGCGTCCAGCCAGAGGTATTCATAATATCGATGAGCAGTGCAGCGGTGATATAGCAATCATACAGCGCACGGTGATGGTGAAGCCCTTCCGGGGTTCTCACGCTCAGCTTGCGCGATTTGTAGAGCGCCATATTGCTGTATTTGATCCCCGGCCATAAGCGGCGGGCCAGCTTCATGGTACAGATCCACTCGCCGGGCATTTCCGGCAAGACGCGGCGGTCAAAGCTGGCGTTATGCGCCACGTACCACATGCTGCCGTAGTAGTGAGGGATGACCTCTTCAATCCAGGGCTTATCCGCCACCATCGATTCCGTAATGCGGTGAATGGCCATCGCCTGCGGGCTTATTGGACGATCGGGACGCACCAGGTGACTCATGGGATTGACTATTTTACCGTCAACCACGTCCACAGAGGCAACTTCCACAATTCCGCCCTGAAGATCGCAAGTTTCGGTATCGATTACGCGCAGCATTGATCGCTCCTGACCCTAAAACGCTTAGCCTAAAGGAATGATATCGCCTTGCCAACCCTGTCTGTCCCGGGAACCTGTCAATAACAGTTCACCTTTATCGGCCCGGACGATGAGTTGTCCTTTTTCATCCCACAGCGCGCTGCCGTTGCGGGCATTCGCCATCAACACGGCAATCGAATATTTGTGGGAAAACCGCTGTAACGTACTAATAGACTGACGCCAGCGATGGTCGCCCACATCCTGACTGCAGGTCAATAAGGCGGCCATTGGGTCGAGGTTCGGCGTGTCGGAGTGGGTATCTATTATGGTGAGTTGCGTATCATCGCGGGTAATACATGCGCCACTGCCTTGCGGATAGCGCAGAGAGGTATCGCAACACGGGCTAAACAGGGCCAATCCTTTCTGGCGCTGACCCTGGTTTTCCAGCGTGATCCCGGCGATAACGGTAATACGGTAAATCTGGGTTGCGCGCAGCAGAGGTTCTAGCTGGCGATCGCTGGGAGGCGCAGGCAAATCCTCATCACCGGGGCCGGTTAACGAAAGCTCTGGGAATACCAGTAAATCGCACTGCTGTCGTGCGGCTTCGGCAATGAACCGTAAATGGTGCTCGACGTGCGCGTCCACGCAGTGATGCTGGGGGGCATACTGGGCGGCAGCAATATTCCATCGTGACATCGTGACATCCTTATACACAGAGTCGCAGAATTTAAGAATACACCTTATAACATCAGGGTTTTCTTATCCTGCCACAATCCGTGTAAGGAAATGTAACACGTCGTTAAGGTTACTTAACTTTAGGTTCGTAGGGTAAACGCGAAAGATTAACTGAGGCAAGACGGTGGGCAATAAGGCGTTCGCGGAACCAGTCGCGCAGGTGCGCAGGCTGTTCACGTTCGACAACTTCGGCCACGACAGGCATGTTGTAACGCTCTTTAAATACCACGCCAGCGGCAGCGAGATCGACATTGACTTTGTCCATCTCGTCCTGAGGAAGGGCGGCCAGATTGATCTTCATTTCCTTCTCCTTTTTTTGCGGCGGCAACGTTACCGCGATTGCACGGCGTTGACAAGCAGGCGCAGGATGATCCTCGACTCGTTTATTATACAGAGTTATCCTCTGTCATGTAGACATAACAAAAAGGAATGATTGCGATGGTTTTTTCCTCGACCCGCGCGGTTTGCGCGTTAACCTTTCTGATTGCTTCGGTGGTAACACCTTCTGTACTGGCGCACGCGCATCTTAAACAGCAAACCCCGGCGGCAGACGCAGTGGTCGCAACGGCGCCACAGGCATTAACACTGCATTTTTCAGAAGGCATTGAACCTGCCTTTAGCGGAGTGACCGTAACGGGGGAGCAGCAGCAAACGGTCAAAACGGGCGCGGTTAAGCGTGACGAGAAAGACAAAACGCAGCTAATTGTGCCGTTAGATCAAACACTGGCGACGGGGACGTATCTCGTCGAATGGCATGTGGTTTCTGTGGATGGCCACAAAACCAAAGGCAGCTATCGTTTCAGCGTGAAATAACATGCTGGCGTTAAGCTACGTGGTGCTGCGTTTTATCCACTTCGGCGCGCTGATGCTGATTTTTGGCAATGCGTTGTACAGCGCATGGCTCGCGCCTTTTTCGCTGCACAGACTGATGACGCGGCGTTTTCAGCAACAGCAAAAAGCCATGGTAATAGTCAGCCTGCTGTCTGCCCTCCTGATGTTTGGCCTTCAGGGTGGGTTGATGGGGAATGGCTGGAGTGATGTGTTGCGCCCGGAAATCTGGAGTACGGTGGCCTCCACGCAATATGGCAGCGTCTGGGTGTGGCAGATAATTCTGGCATTAATCACCACCGCATCCGCCTGGATTGCGCCGCAGAAAGGGGCGCGATTACTTTTGCTGGCGATGGGGCAATTTTTTCTGCTGGCGGGCGTCGGCCATGCAGCAATGAATGAAGGCATTGCCGGAGGCGTGCAGCGCGTGAATCATGCAGTGCACCTGCTGTGTGCTGCAACCTGGCTCGGCGGATTGCTGCCATTGCTGTTTTGTATGCAACTGGCGAAAGGTCGTTGGCACGTTGCCGCCATCTACACCATGATGCGTTTTTCCCGTGTGGGGCATTATGCGGTGGCGGGGGTTATTGTTACCGGGGTAATCAATGCGCTGTTTATCCTCGGGTTTAATGCCCCCTGGCAGACGCACTACGGGCAACTTTTGTTGTTCAAATGTGCGCTGGTGGCAATGATGGTGGTAATTGCGCTGACGAATCGGTATTTTCTGGTTCCACGATTTCGACCGGATGCCGGACGAGAACAACAGATTTTTATCAGGATGACACAGGCAGAGGTTGTGCTGGGTGCGCTGGTGCTGGCAACTGTCAGCCTTTTTGCCACCTGGGAGCCCTTCTGAGAAGGTTAAAACATATGAAAAAGACACTATTTTCGCTCTTACTGCTGGCCAGCGCCACAAATGTACTGGCGGCGCAGCAGGTGATCACGGTTAGCCGTTTTGAAGTGGGCAAAGAGAAATGGGCGTTCGATCGTGAAGAGGTGATGCTGACCTGTCGCCCTGGTCATGCCCTGTATGCCATTAATCCAAGCACCCTGGTGCAATACCCGCTCAATGATATTGCGGAGCAGCAGGTCGCCAGCGGAAAAAGCAGCGGAAAACCTATCAGCGTGATCCAGATTGACGATCCAGCAAATCCGGGCCACAAAATGAGCCTGGCTCCGTTTATCGAGCGAGCCGACAAGCTCTGCTAGCACTCTGGTTTCCAATAAAAAACCGCAGGTGCTTGCGAGAGCACTGCGGTTTTTCAGTTTTATGATGTTGATACGCTTTTTTTCAGGCCACTTTTACCGTGGACTGGAAAACCTGGCGCTCTCATCTATTCTTAAAAGGCAAGGCGATTTTAGCCTGCATTAATGCCAACTTTTAGCGCACGGCTCTCTCCCAAGAGCCATTTCCCTGGACCGAATACAGGAATCGTATTCGGTCTCTTTTTATGTGCTTGTTTTTTCACAGTGCTTGTCGGTGTTAACCCGAAACCACCCGAAAATTTCTCGAATTTTCCATATCCTTTCTAAACCATAACATACTCTGCACCGCGTTCGTCCAGGTATTTTTTGTCATTATTACGTTTTCGTGTTTGAGCGATTCGGTGATTGTGTTTTTAAGGTCTGAAGGACATTACTGAAGAAAAACAAGGATATTGAGGCTGGTCAAACCGTAGATGTGGGCGAGGGCAATATAAAAATGCCGCCCGAAAGCGGCATAACGTAAACCGGGCTTAAAAGCGTGATTTTACTGACGCTTCAATTTCGTCGAGCAGTTCAAAACGACGGCGGTATTCAGCACGTTTTTTACTGGCAATCTCTTCCAGAGATTTACGTTCCATCTGCAAAGGTAACTGCCAGCGGAAGGTAGACAGCTTTTTGCCGTCAATAGACTCCCAGAACTCATCGTAGCTGGCGTGGAAATGGCGGCCTTTGCTCAGACGGTAACGCAACGCGCGGAAGATGTGGCCTTCGTCGCTGACGGCGTAAATGGCTTTGATGCCAGAAAGCGTTGCCAGCTGGAACAGCACTTCCATCAGCACGCGTTTCGGGAACAGGCCATGGCAGGCGCGGGTGGCTTGCTTAATCACATCACGAGACACGCTGCGGCGCGGGCCTTGCAGACCGCCGATCACCAGCACCGGCTGGCCGTTTTCTCGGGCGACACAGAACGTCAGGCTCGCCAGCAAGGTATTTTCGTTATCACGCAGCCACAACGTACATTCACCTTCACGTTCAGCTTTGCTGGCATTCATGGCGTTGACGTTATAGCTGACGCCTTCTTTCGCATGAAACTCAACAATCGACTGTTCCTGCGGGCCCGTTAACGCCTTGACCAGACTGGCGTCTTTCAGGGAATCGATCCACTCATAGTGGCTGACGATGGCTTCGGCACGATCGTTGGCATTCATGCCGCGCATCAGATACTGGCGGTGAGTTTTGCTCGGCAAGGTGATTTGCGAGGCCAGAAGCTGATCAAAATCGTCACGGCGAGACAGTGCTTCCAGCATCCGGTGAGTTGAAGACCAGAACAGCAGCGAGCGAAGAAGAAATTTCATTCGATACTCGCGTTTTTGCCAGATTGGGCCTGGGACGAGTTTACCTTTCACCAGATCGGAAATAATAGTTGCGCGATGAGAATGTGCTACATCGTTTTGCAGGCGCGAATTTGACACGTGAGAACCTCAGATTTTATGCATTGCATATTTTAGGGGGCATGCAAAAGTGAATTAATACTGGTGAGAGATTTATTTATCCTTAGTTTACTGTTTGTTTAGCATTATGAAAAGGTGCATCACAGAGCGGCTCCGTATGGTCTTTTACGTTGCGGCTATACTCCTTTGAGGAGGGGTTATGTATCAACGAATCGATGGTTCACAGTGGCGTCATGTCTGGGTGGTCAGCGATATACATGGCTGCTATCAATGGCTTATGGACGAACTCAAACGCCGGCATTTTAATCCTTATGAGGATCTGCTTATCTCGGTTGGGGATCTCATCGACCGTGGGCCAGACAGTGTTAGTTGCCTCGCACTGATGCATGAAAAGTGGTTTCGTGCGGTTCGGGGTAATCATGAGCAAATGGCCCTGGACAGCCTTCATGATAATGATTTCGCACTCTGGACGATAAATGGCGGCATATGGTTTGCCAGGCTTGAGAGCGGGCAGCAAAAACGAGCCCTGGCGTTGCTTGAGGAGTGTCGAACATTACCACTTATTATTGAAATCACCTGTGCAAACGGCCTCAATGTGATTGCTCATGCAGATTATCCATCAGAGGAGTATGCCTGGAACAAGCCCGTTAGCGCGCAGCGGGTCTTATGGGACCGTAACCGCTTAATGGGTTTTATGGCGGGTAAAGGGCAGGGGATTAGCGGCGCGGATCACTTCTGGTTTGGGCATACGCCCCTCGATAAACGCTATGATTTTAATAACCTGCACTATATCGATACCGGCGCAGTCTTTGACGGGTATTTTACACTGGCGCAGCTACAGTAACGCATAAATAACCCGCCTTCGGGCGGGTTCTCTTTAGGTCAGACAAGCCGCATGACCCAGGCATCGGAATTACGATCGTAGTGCTCACGGTAAAGAACAGAGTGTTCGCCATCAAGAATGGCAGGAATGCTGATATCGGCATCCCAGGCATCCAATTGCATACATAAATCCGGGTCGGATTTGCAGGGAATACTTAACGTTCGGTCGCCTTGTGTTTCGCCGCGCAATTCTGCATCGTCGATTTCAAAAGCGCCAATACGCACGCTGGTTTTCGTCATAATGCTCTCCGGGGTTTAAGCTAAAAATCTGGTATGACCAGTAGGTCACCCAGATTTTAGAGTAGCCAGGGGGAGCAAAATCGCCAGTAAAAAAGTGCGCTTTTTTCAGGCGGTGCGATCATGACCGGTAAACAGGCGGCCATCGCGCACCAGTTCACGCGGGTAGCTGTTTTTCAGGCGCGAGCCCACCTTCTTCGCCAGCCCTATCGGGTATCCCTGATGGGTGACGACCACTTCGTCAGACGCAGGCGTATTTTCAGGGTAAACATCCCGGCCGCGATACCACTCTTCGGCTTCCTGATGAGTCAGGGCGAAGGTATTTGCCTCACCGGCAAGCGCAATGACCGCTTCATGTTGCCAGCGATACCCTTTGTTATGCACCTCTGCGAGGCGAATACCAATGCGCGAAAAACGAACTTTGCCGATCAGCGGCTCAATATTGACCGGGAAAAGCCAAATCTCTTTGTCACGCATCCAGAGGCGCAGGCTCTCATCCCAGGAAATCCCGGCCTTACGTGCAGCCTCTTCGGTGTGTGCCGCTTCACGTCCTTTTAACGGCGTGAAGGGGAAATTACCGACTTTGAATTTCGGGGCGGGCAGTGGTGCGATTGCGCAGATTTTACGCAGTCGGGCGACAAAGAACCCTTCGCAATCGTAAATCTGCGGGAAAACATGCAGGAAGCCTTCAGGCGTCAGTGCCTCTTTTGCCGAAGAAAACAGCTCGCCAAGCGGCAGAAATTCGACAGCATCCGGGTATTGCGCCTTGAGCCACAGGCAGACGTCTTCGTTCTCGTCGCGGTTTAATGTGCAAGTGGAGTAGACCAGCGTGCCGCCGGGGCGCAATGCATGGAATGCGCTGTCGATAAGTTCACGCTGCGTGGCGGCGATATCCAGATTACTTTCAACGGACCAGTTCTTAAGCGCATCGGGATCTTTACGTACCACACCTTCACCTGAGCAGGGCGCATCCAGCAAAATGGCATCGAAAGCTTCAGGTAATGCCGCGCCAAACACGCGGCCATCAAAGTGCGTAAGGGCAACGTTGTGGATTCCGCAGCGGCTAATATTGGCGTGCAGTACCTTAACGCGACTGGCGGAGAATTCGTTCGCGAGTATTGCCCCATGGTTACCCATGCGTGCGGCAATCTGTGTGGTTTTTGAACCGGGCGCGGCGGCGACATCCATAACCCGGTCCGGCGTATTGCCGTCGGCGAACAACGCAGCAACCGGCAGCATTGAGCTGGCTTCCTGAATATAAAACAGCCCGCTCAGGTGTTCGGCGGTGCTGCCCAGCGGCAGGGCTTCTTCGTCATCACGCTCAATCCAAAAACCTTCTTCACACCAGGGGACGGGCGTCAGCTGCCAGTTGTAGGGCGACACCAGCGTCAGAAAATCGGTCACGCTGATTTTCAACGTATTGACGCGGATGCTGCGGCGTAACGGACGCTGGCAGGCCGCAATAAAATCGTCAAACGAAAGATGAGAAGGAAGCGCCTCGCGCATTTGCGCCAGGAATTGTTCAGGAAGAAATACGGAGTTTTGAGCCACGGGCACACCACAGGGAATAATTCAGGTGCGCAGTGTAACATAAAGGCTCCGGCGCGTTGACACCGGAGCCCTGAGATTAACGCGGTAACGCGGTTCCCCACTCACGCCACTCTTTTGGTTCGCTTTCCAGCAGCAGGAAGTGTTTATCCGGCTGCGCTTTTGGCGCAAGCGGTGTGCCCGGCGGTGTGGCGAAGGCAATACCACCGCGGATGAACTGGTTGAAGGTCCCGGTTTTCACCACGCCCCCTGTCAGACCAAAGTCCAGCGAATAACCGGATGCCAGCCAGAATACCGAGTTATTCCGCACCAGATGCTGGTAGCGTTCACTGATCCTGAGGGCAACCATCACGCGGTCAGACAATGTCCCGAGCGTCAGGCCGGTGACGGTCCCGACTTCGATGCCGCGGAACAGCACCGGTGTCCCGATGTTCAGGGAACCTGCTTCCGGCACTTCGACCACAATGCTCAGGCCGTCAAGATAACGGGAATCGGTAATGGTGGCTTCCTGGAGCTCAAAATCGCGACGCGCGTTGCCACGACCGGGTTCGACGTTGATGTACGGTTGCAGGATGGTATCCAGATGCTCAACACCCGCGGCAGAAATTTGCGGTGTGACCACCGAAAAACGGCTGCCCGTTCTGGCGAAGGTCTGCACATACTCCGGGTACAGCACGGCAGTTGCCTGCACTTCGTTACGCGCGGTGATAAGCGTTAACTTCTGGATCTGCCCGATGTCGATACCCAGATAGCGAATAGGCATTCCTTCCGCCAGCTTGCCCGCATCAAATGCATGAAGCGTTATCTGCCCGCCGACCGCGCGTGCTGCCGTCTCTGACGGGAAGAGAATACGTTTATCGCCTTTACGCAGGTTCGCACCTGCACCGCTGAGGTTGTCGAAGCTGATCGCCCCGCGCAGGGCCCGGGAGAGCGGGGAGGCCTGAACGGTTAAACCGCTGCCATTGAGCTGCACTTTCGCGCCACCTTCTGCCCAGAAGACGCTATTCGGGGTCAGCAGATGGCGGTATTCCGGTTTGATATGCAATTCGATATCAAAGGCATCGGCACGCGGACGTACGGTGATCACTTCACCCACTTCGAACTTACGGTAAAGCACCACCGAGCCGGCCTGGACATCAGGCAGGGTTTCGGCGTTGAGCGTCAGTGTGGTTGTGGGTAAATCACTCAGGCTGTTTTCAATCGCCTTGTCGAGATTGGCATACAGCGGATAATTGTCGCGCAGCGGGCCTTTATCGCCCGGTAGAATACGAATACCCCCGTTGACCCATTCGCTGGCGCTGGCGCCAAGAAACTCCACGCCATCCAGACCGACCTTCACATCAACACGGCTGTTAACCACAAATTTGCTGTCGCCATGCAGCAGGTCACGATACTGCGGCTCGACGGCAACAGAGAAGGTCACTCCCTGTTCTGTCAGTTTACGCTCCAGCACCTGGCCGACCTGGACACCGTGCAAGATCAGCGGCTGACCCGCTTCGATACCGTAACTTTCCGGGGCATTCAGCGTCACGGTGATAACGCCGGGCTGTTGCAGCAGTGATTTATCTGCCGGGGCGATAACAAAACTGCTGACTGGCTCGCCGTCACCGGGTATCAGTTCAAAGGTGCTGCCGGTCAACAGACTACTGATGTTCGCATCGCTCAGGGATAACTTCGGATTACGCATTTCAATGCGCGTTTTTTCACGCAAGAGGTCGACCACGCCAGGGTCGACAGTCATCTCTCCGGTGACCGAGCCGCCAGGATTGAGCGTCATTTTGGTGAGCTGCCCCACCTGTAAGCCCTGATACATCAGCGGCGTGGAACCTGCTTTCAGACCTTTGGCATCTGGCAGAGCCAGTTTTATGATAACGCCACGCTGGCTGTGGGCAAGGTCGGCGTATAGCCCGAAGGTATCGTCTGCTGTTGCTGCGCTGGAATTGTCCGGGGAGTCGAACGCGATGGCACCATTGACAAGGGCCGCCAGACTCTCAAGTCTCACTTTGGCGCCGCTCAGGCTCAGGTCTGCGTCCACGCCAGAAACATTCCAGAAACGGCTGCCTTTTTTGACCAGATTGGTGAAACGGCGTTCGATCAGGACGTCAATAGTCACCCCTTGTTTGTTGGGGTTGATGGTGTAGTCATAGACACGCCCGACAGGGATTTTACGGAAATAGACCAGTGAACCGCTGTTCAGTGAGCCCAAATCCGGGGATTGCAGGTGAATCATCAAATCACCGTTGTTGAGACGGTATTTGGGTTGGGTATCCAGGGCGGTGAAGTGATCCTGGGGTTCGCCTTTACCGGGCATCATGCCGATGTAGTTCCCGCCCACGAGCGCATCCAGGCCCGATACGCCAGCCAGCGAGGCTTTTGGCGTAACCAGCCAGAACTGTGTTTCACTGCGCAGGGCGTCCTGCATATCGGATTTAATACTGGCGCGAACCTGAATCTTATTCAGGCTTTTTCCCAGCGTAATATCCTGAACCGTACCCACTTCCACACCCTGGAAGCGAACAGGGGTTCGTCCGGCGACAATGCCGTCCGCGGACTGGAAATCAATGGTGATGGTATTACCGCGATCTTGATAGCTCGTCCAGACGAGCCAGCCTGCAATCATCAGCGCGATGACCGGCAGCAACCAGAATGGCGAAATGCGGCGTTTTGTTTTAATTCTCGCTTCAGTCGGCGAAGCGGGCGTTTCCTGACTCATGTGCATCCCAAAGTAAGCGGCTATCCAGCCATTCCACTGCAAGAATAGTCAATATCACCGCAGAGCCGAAGTAAAAAGCTGCGGGTCCCATTGTAAAAGCAAGTAACTGATCGCGATTGATGAGCGACATCATCAACGAAATCACAAACAGATCCAACATCGACCAGCGACCAATCCAGGTGACGAGCCGCAGGAGAAGGACGCGCGTGCGTAATCCTTGCTCACATTTAAAGTGAATGCTGATAAGCAGCGTAAACATCACCACAACTTTGGTAAATGGCACCAGAATACTGGCGATGAATACAATGGAGGCCACGGCAACGTTGCTGTGACCCAGCGAGATAATACCCGAGAGGATAGTATCTTCCTGTCGACCTCCGTTAACATAAATGATTGAAATTGGAAGCATGTTCGCAGGTATCAGTAACACCACCGAAGCAATCAGTGCCGCCCAGCATTTTTGCAGGCTGTTGTTGCGGCGTAATCTTAACGGGATATGGCAGCGTTTGCAGCGATCACGGGCGTCGGGCAAGCCGGTATAGTGGCAGCCCAGACACACGCGTAGGTTGTTATCGGGGCGCGTGGCAGGTCGCTGGGGATAAAACCGCTCCCAGAGTTGTTCCACATTGAGATGGATGAGCGTCAGAATACTGAGCAACACCAGTGAGAGAAACGCCACCAGGCCAATGCCTGGCTGCAAAAATGCATAGTCCTGTACCTTAATAGAAGCAACGCCAACGCCGACCAGGTAGATATCGAGCATTACCCACTCTTTGAGCTTTTCCAGCATCAGCAGCACAGGGCGCAGGTTCATCCCCAGAATGTTGCCGAACCACAGGTAGGCAATGGACGCAACCAATACCAGCGGCGCGCCAACGGTACAAAACAGCACCATCGCTGCCGTCAACGGGTCGCCCTGACGGGTCATTTGCCAGATACCTTGCAACACGTTGGCATCAATGCGAACGCCAAGCAGATAGAGCTTGAGCAGCGGTTCGCTCCAGGCGAAAGGCATCAGCATCAGCATGGTCACCGCCATCGCCGCGAGCCGGGTTAACGACCAGTCGCGACCACTGCGGATTTTTGCGTCGCAGCGGGGACAAAATGCACTTTGGTGCGATTTCATCTTCGGCAACGTAAAAAGCGTATCGCACTGAGGACAACGCTGATAATGTGCACGAGGCAGCGCATCGCTTACCGCATGGACTGTTATCTTTTTTGCCGGCGTAATTTTGGGTGTTTTTAGAGCCATCAGTCGCGCACAGATAAGTATTGTTGAAGGTTATATTAACTCATGAACTGATTCATCTTGAGCATGAACGCATTTAATGCTTATTTTAATAGGCTATGCGGTGATTTTGTAAGACAACCAAGTGATTGTATAATGAACAAAACAGAATTCTACGCGGATCTCAACCGCGACTTCCAGGCATTAATGGCAGGTGAAACCAGCTTTTTAGCCACTCTGGCAAATACAAGTGCGTTACTGTTTGAACGTCTTTCCGGCGTTAACTGGGCCGGTTTTTATCTTCTTGAAGATAAGACGCTGGTGCTTGGGCCATTCCAGGGGAAAATCGCCTGTGTGCGTATTCCTGTAGGTCGTGGCGTATGTGGCACTGCAGTTGCGACAAACCAGGTTCAGCGTGTAGAAGACGTCCACGCCTTTGACGGACATATTGCATGTGATGCGGCCAGTAATTCTGAAATCGTTCTTCCGCTGGTGGTGAATGATCAGATTATTGGCGTTCTGGACATCGACAGTACGGTCTTCAGCCGCTTCACAACTGAAGATGAGCAGGGGCTTCGCGAGCTGGTCGCTCATCTTGAAAAAGTATTAGCAGCCACCGATTATCAAAAATTCTTTGCGAGCGTCGCAGGATAATCAACGGATAACGTAGCATTTACTGATGGCGTCATTATAATGTCGCCTGTTCATGCCTGCGCTTGTTGGCAACGTCCGTTGTAATCAGGAAATTTCATGGAAAATCAACCTAAGTTGAATAGCAGTAAAGAAGTTATCGCATTTCTGGCCGAGCGTTTCCCACAGTGCTTTAGCGCTGAAGGTGAAGCTCGTCCCCTGAAAGTCGGTATTTTTCAGGATTTGGTAGCACGCGTTGAAGGTGAGATGAATCTCAGCAAAACTCAGCTGCGTTCTGCCTTACGTCTTTATACTTCGAGCTGGCGTTACCTGTACGGTATCAAAGCGGGCGCGACGCGTGTCGATCTCGACGGCAACCCTTGCGGTGAGCTGGACGAACAGCACGTAGAGCACGCTCGTAAGCAGCTGGAAGAAGCGAAAGCCCGTGTTCAGGCACAACGTGCTGAGCAGCAAGCGAAAAAACGCGAAGCCGCAGCGGCAAACGGTCAGGAAGAAGCGCCTCGTCGTGAGCGCAAACCGCGTCCTGCCCCACGTCGCAATGAGAATAACGATCGTAAACCGCGTACCGACAAACCAGCAGCAGCGAAAGCCCCGCGTGCGCCTCGTGAAGAGCCGCGCCACACCCCAGTTTCTGACATCAACGCACTGAGCGTGGGTCAGTCGCTGAAGGTCAAAGCGGGTAACAATGCTATGGACGCCACCGTACTGGAAATCACCAAAGATGGCGTTCGGGTACAGCTGACTTCTGGTATGTCAATGATTGTACGCGCAGAACACTTGTTGTTCTGAAACGGAGGCCAAGCCTGGCATGAACACTTTTTTTAAGCTCACCGCGCTGGCGGGCCTGTTTGCTATAACAGGTCACGCTTTCGCAGTGGACGATATTACGCGTGTTGATCAAATTCCGGTTTTAAAGGAAGAGACTCAGCACGCGACGGTGAGTGAGCGTGTGACGTCACGCTTTACTCGTTCGCATTATCGTCAGTTCGATCTCGATCAGGCCTTTTCGGCCAAAATCTTCGACCGCTATTTAAACTTGCTGGACTACAGCCATAACGTGCTGTTGGCCAGCGATGTTGAACAGTTCGCAAAACGTAAGGCCGACGTGGGTGATGAACTGCGCTCCGGTAAGCTGGATCTGTTCTACGACCTGTATAATCTGGCACAGAAGCGCCGTTTTGAACGTTACCAGTACGCGCTGAAAGTGCTGGAACGTCCGATGGACTTCACCGGAAATGACACCTTTAATCTGGATCGCAGCAAATCTCCCTGGCCGAAAGATGAAGCCGAGCTGAATGCGTTGTGGGACGGAAAGGTAAAATATGACGAGCTGAGCCTTAAGCTCGCCGGCAAAGACGAAAAAGAGATCCGTGACACGCTGACGCGTCGTTATAAATCGGCCATTCGTCGTCTGGCGCAAACCAACAGTGAAGATGTGTTCTCGCTGGCAATGACCGCGTTTGCCCACGAAATCGATCCGCATACCAACTACCTTTCCCCGCGTAATACCGAACAATTCAATACTGAAATGAGCCTGTCTCTGGAAGGTATTGGTGCGGTGCTGCAAATGGACGATGATTACACGGTCATCAACTCCATGGTGGCGGGTGGCCCTGCATCCAAAAGCAAAGCGATTAGCGTTGGCGATCGTATTGTCGGTGTCGGCCAGACCGGGCAGAGCATGGTTGATGTTATCGGTTGGCGTCTGGATGATGTTGTCGCGCTGATCAAAGGACCAAAAGGCAGCAAGGTTCGCCTGGAAGTCCTGCCTGCCGGTAAAGGCACCAAAACCCGTATCGTTACCTTGACCCGCGAACGTATCCGTCTGGAAGACCGCGCGGTGAAAATGTCGGTCAAAACCGTGGGTAAAGAGAAGGTCGGTGTTCTGGATATTCCTGGCTTCTACGTTGGCCTGACGGATAACGTAAAAGTGCAGTTGCAGAAACTGGAAAAGCAAAACGTCAGCAGCATTATCATCGATCTGCGTAGCAACGGTGGTGGTGCATTGACCGAAGCCGTCTCACTTTCCGGGTTGTTCATTCCGTCTGGTCCGGTGGTTCAGGTACGCGATAATAACGGTAAAGTGCGTGAAGACTCTGATACCGATGGTGTGGTTTATTACAAGGGCCCGCTGGTGGTGTTGGTCGATCGCTTCAGTGCTTCAGCTTCTGAGATCTTTGCGGCTGCAATGCAGGATTATGGCCGTGCGCTGATTGTGGGTGAGCCAACCTTCGGTAAAGGTACTGTTCAGCAATACCGTTCTCTGAACCGTATTTACGATCAGATGCTGCGCCCTGAATGGCCAGCGCTGGGTTCCGTACAGTACACCATTCAGAAGTTCTATCGTGTGAATGGCGGCAGTACGCAGCGTAAAGGCGTAACGCCGGATATCATGATGCCTACGGGCACGGAAGAGACAGAAACCGGTGAGAAGTTTGAAGATAACGCACTGCCGTGGGATAGCATCAACGCCGCGACATATGTGAAATCTGGTGACATGACCCAGTTTGGTCCTGAACTGCTGAAAGATCATAACGATCGCATCGCAAAAGATCCTGAGTTCCAGTACATCATGAAAGACATTGCGCGTTTCAATGCCATGAAAGATAAACGGAACATTGCTTCTCTGAATTACGCACAGCGTGAGAAAGAGAACACGGAAGATGATGCAACCCGTCTGGCGCGTATCAACGATCGCTTCAAACGTGAAGGCAAACCGCTGCTGAAAAAACTGGACGATCTGCCTAAAGATTACCAGGAGCCAGATCCGTATCTGGACGAGACGGTGCATATCGCTCTCGACCTGGCGAATCTTGAAAAAGACAAGCCAGCCGTGCAGCCTGCACCGGCAAAATAACCCCCAGACAGGCACAAGTAATTGTGCCTGTTCTTTTTAGTTCTGCATCCTCCCGTCAATCAGCTTTTCAATTGTGTAAAGTTGTGTCTTTCTGGTGACTTACGCCCGTCGAATCCTTGAAAATAGACGCAATACCCATACGATGTGGGTAATCGCATAGTGCGTTTTGTTAAACTGAGGTTAAAAGAAAATTATGATGCGAATCGCGCTCTTCCTGCTCACCAACCTGGCGGTTATGGTGGTATTCGGGCTCGTGCTAAGCCTGACAGGAATTCAGTCGAGCAGCGTTCAGGGTCTTTTGATTATGGCGCTGCTGTTTGGTTTTGGTGGTTCCTTCGTTTCTCTGCTGATGTCGAAGTGGATGGCACTGAAATCTGTGGGTGGTGAGGTCATTGAGCAGCCACGTAACGATATGGAACGGTGGCTGATGAACACTGTTGCTCAGCAGTCGCAACAGGCGGGTATCGCCATGCCGCAGGTCGCCATTTACCATGCACCGGACATCAATGCGTTCGCCACGGGTGCGCGTCGCGATGCGTCACTGGTTGCGGTCAGTACCGGTCTGTTACAGAACATGAGCCGTGACGAAGCCGAAGCGGTTATCGCTCACGAGATTAGCCATATTGCCAACGGTGACATGGTGACCATGACCCTGATTCAGGGTGTGGTGAACACCTTTGTTATCTTTATTTCGCGTATCCTGGCGCAGATTGCCGCTGGTTTTATGAGCGGAAACCGTGACGAGGGTGAAGAGAGCAACGGTAACCCGCTGATCTATCTCGCTGTGTCGATAGTACTGGAACTGGTGTTTGGTATTCTCGCAAGCATCATTACCATGTGGTTCTCTCGTCACCGTGAATTCCATGCGGATGCGGGCTCTGCGAAACTGGTAGGGCGTGAAAAGATGATTGCCGCATTGCAGCGTCTGAAAACCAGCTACGAGCCGCAGGAAGCAACCAGCATGATGGCATTCTGCATCAACGGTAAATCTAAATCGCTGAGTGAGCTGTTTATGTCTCACCCACCGCTGGATAAACGTATCGAAGCGCTGCGTAGTGGGGAATACCTGAAGTAACGCAGTTTGTGATGAAGAGCCGGGCAGGAGCCACTCCGCCCGGCTTTTTTTATGCCTGAACGCCGGGCTGAGTGACGCGAAGCCCGCTGATAATTGCGGCAATGGTAGCGAGTGTCCCGGCGGTAAACAGCGCCACGTGTGTGCCATTCTGACCGGCGAGGTTAAACATCAGAGCGACCAGCGCGGCCCCGGTACTTTGCCCAAGTAACCGTGCCGTACCCAGCATTCCGCTGGCACCACCGCTGCGATGGCGCGGGGCGGAAGTGATAATGGTGTGGTTGTTCGGTGACTGGAACAGACCAAACCCGGCGCCGCAGAGGATCATTCGCCAGATAATATCCAGGTCAGAGGGCGAGGAGGGGAGCAATGCCAGAGCGAATAGCCCTGTTGCCATCACCACCAGACCGAGTGCACCCAACAGCCCGGCATGAACCCGCTCAATCAAATAACCTGCCAACGGTGCCATCACCATCGTGGCCAGCGGCCACGGGGTTAACAACAGCCCCGTTTCAACCTCAGTACGGCCAATCACGCTCTGTAAGAAGAAGGGCAGAGATACCAGCGCCAGCATCTGCGCGCAGAATGAACAGATTGACGTACCAATAGAGAGTGAAAACAGTGGAATGCGTAACAAATCAACCGGCAGCAGGGGCACAGGCAAGGACAACTGGCGGCGAACAAAGAAGAAGCCGATGACCAGCATCGCGGCAATTTCTGCGGCGATTAAGGTGATGGACTGACCTTGAGCAAATCCACTCAGGGCGGTGATCAGCAGACCGAAGGTCAGCGCATTCATCACCGCACTGGGTAAATCGAATCGCGGCATGGTGTTTTTCGGGCCATTTGCCGGGAGGTAGCGCAGGGCAAAGACGATAGCAATGATGCCAAGAGGCACGTTGATGGCAAAAAGCCACTGCCACGATGCAACGGAGAGGATTGCAGCGGCAATGGTTGGCCCGGCCGCCGAGGACACCGCGACAATAAAGGAGTTTATCCCCATGCCGCGTCCCAGATGGCGCTGCGGGTAGATAAGGCGTATCAGGGCCGTATTCACGCTCATCAATGCCGCGCCGCCAAATCCCTGGGCGATACGGGCGAGAGTAAGTGTATGCAGGGAATCCGACAGGGCACAGAAAAGTGAGGTGAGCGTAAAGACCACCAGACCGCACTGATAGACCCGGCGATAGCCAAACATATCACCGAGGAAAGAGAGCGAAAGAAGAGAAACCACGATTGCTATCTGGTACGCATTCACAATCCAGATGGAACTGGCGGGTGAGGCATGAAGGTCGCTGGCGATGGTTGGCAGGGCAACGTTAGCAATTGCACCGTCAAGGACAGCCATCGAAATACCGATAATAATGGTGGCAATGGCGCCGTACCGCTGGGGTAAAGGCAGTCCATCAGAAGGAATTTTTTCCATGGGGAATAAAAAGCTCAACGTGAAATTATTCTCAGAGTAACTATTTTAGCATTGTTAATTCCGTTTTATGTCGCAGATTTGTAACGAAGTAAACAGGGATTGATTGCAGGTATCATGACAGGAATTTATAATAAAAACCGGTTCTGATTTTTATAAAACACTCTCCATGAGGTGATAAATGGCAATCGCAGATTTGGATAAGCAGCCAGATTCTGTTTCTTCCGTGCTGAAGGTGTTTGGCATCTTACAGGCGCTCGGAGAAGAGCGTGAAATTGGTATTACAGAGTTGTCGCAGCGTGTGATGATGTCGAAAAGCACCGTTTATCGCTTTTTGCAAACCATGAAGTCTTTAGGGTATGTCGCGCAGGAAGGCGAATCTGAAAAATATTCTCTGACGCTGAAACTGTTCGAACTGGGCGCCCGCGCGCTCCAGAACGTCGATCTGATTCGCAGCGCCGATATCCAGATGCGTGAATTATCTCGTTTAACCAAAGAGACGGTTCACCTGGGGGCGCTGGATGAAGACAGCATTGTTTACATCCACAAAATTGACTCCATGTACAACCTGCGCATGTATTCGCGCATTGGCCGTCGTAACCCGCTGTACAGTACTGCAATCGGTAAAGTGCTGCTGGCCTGGCGCGATCGTGAAGAAGTGACCCAGATCCTCGATGGCGTGGAATATAAACGCAGCACCGAGCGAACCATCACCAGCACTGATGAGCTGTTAACGGTTCTCGATAAGGTTCGCGAGCAGGGTTACGGCGAAGATAACGAAGAGCAGGAAGAAGGTTTGCGTTGCATCGGTGTGCCGGTGTTTGATCGCTTCGGGGTGGTGATTGCCGGCCTGAGTATTTCATTCCCGACACTGCGTTTCTCTGAGGAACGTCTGCACGAGTATGTAGCGATGCTGCATACCGCTGCGCGTAAAATCTCCGAGCAGATGGGTTATAACGAGTATCCGTTTTAATCCAGGCTAAGATAAAAACGCCGCGTAATCGCGGCGTTTTTTTATTAATTCCCGTTATGGTGTTAACCGTTATCGATAACAACCGTCATCTTGCGCAGCACCGGACAGTTCGTTAACCCAATGAAGCCGCTGTCTGAATGCAGGTATTGTGCAGTACTGACTCCACGGGCCGTCACATACTTACACTGAATACCTAAGCCCGCCGCATTTTCGGTACTTCCCACAAGTACACCGTATCCGGTTAACAACAGGCCAATCCAGATAATGGCCAGTGCAATAATAGTGCGAATGATAAAATGCATCATTGCCTCTTTTTGTTAGTTGTCATGCCTTTAAGCGTAACGGGTTTACGCAATGAAACAAGTGCACTATTCCGAAAAGTACTTGATGACAGTACAGTTAGCCCCTGTTTAAGATAGCCATGCTAACCTGGTTACATCAGGTCATAAGACGGAGTGTGGAGTGAAAAAAATACGCTGGGTAATTCTGGTTATCGTGCTGATAGCATGCGTGGTGTTGTGGACGCAGACTATCAATGTGATGTGCGATCAGGATGTACAGTTCTTCAGTGGCGTTTGTGCAATCAATAAGTTTATTCCGTGGTAAGACTCATTTTTTCTCAAGGTGATTTCCTTCCTTCGCGCCAGTGGTAAAATAGACGTTTTTATTGAGGTGGTGAAATGGGTGAGTTACTGAATTCAGGGCTGCTGAGCATGGCGTCCCTGGTTATCTCTTTGGTTATTATGGTTGTGGGTTTGGTTCTGTGGTTTTTCGTCAATCGCGCCAGTTCCCGTACAAACGAGCAAATTGAGTTACTGGAAGCATTGCTCGATCAGCAGAAACGACAGAATGCCTTGCTGCGCCGTCTGTGTGAAGCCAACGAGCCGGAAGAGAAAGAAGCGGCAAAAGAAGCGGTTGTTGAAGATAAAGAAGAAGACGATTTTATTCGCCTGGTGGCTGAACGTTAATCTGTGATTCACGGGAGGTGGCTGTGGTCTGGAAAAATCCCTGGTATGACCCCTCCCTGAAGCATCACACCCCCGCTGGTTTTCGCAATACGCTGCCCGCTGGCCATCAGCAGGGCGATGTCGAACGCTGGCGAAAAGAGCGTAAATCAGCTGGGTTGCCTAAACCGCCCGCAGCGGGCTATGACACCTTTCTTAAGCAGTGGTGGCAGCCTGTAACCCTTAACACGTTATCCGAAGATGGCGTATGGTGGCTGGGCCATGCCAGTATGCTATTGCGTATGGACGGGAATTACATCCTGACCGATCCCGTTTTTTCCCGACGTGCCTCTCCGTTTCCTTTTCTTGGGCCCGAGCGTAAAACGCCTCCGGTTATCTCTGTCGATAAACTCCCGCAGCTCGATATTCTGGCCATTTCCCATAATCACTATGATCACCTCGATGCCGCCACCGTTCGTCATCTGTTGCGTCGTTTCCCCGATCTGCACGTGTTTGTGCCACTAGGTCTGGCGAGCTGGTTTCGTCGTCGGGGAGCAAAAAATGTGACTGAACTCGACTGGTGGCAGAGCATAACGTGGCAGGGTATGACGCTCACGGCTGTACCCGCGCAGCACTGGAGTATGCGCACGCCGTGGAACCGAAATCGCTCCCTCTGGTGCGGCTGGGTATTTGAAAGCCGTCATCATCGCTTTTGGTTTAGCGGTGATACGGGTTATACGCCGGAGCTGCTCACCATCCCCGAACGGCTTGGAAAGATTGACGCTGCCGCATTGCCGGTTGGCGCGTATGCACCGCGCTGGTTCATGTCAGTACATCATATGGACCCGCAATCTGCCGTTGCGTTATGGCAACAACTGGGTGCTCCGCTGGCATTCCCCATTCACTGGGGCGTGTTTGAATTGGGGGATGAATCGCTGGAAGAACCGGTGAAGGAGTTAAATCAGGCACTCGCCAATTTAGCACCAGTTAATGATTCATTCAGGACACTGAAAATTGGTGAATATTTACCCTTCTAAACGCAGCGCTGATTTGTTGCATATATTCTGTATTTTAATCACGCAAAGAGAATTTTATTTTTATCGAAACGTTTTGCTTGCCTTCTTTTGAGGCAGAGTCATAAAAATTTCATTATTTTGGTGCATAACGATATTTATTAAGCGGTGAATTTTAATACAACTCGGGCGGGTTTATTAACAACGTATTTTCATTACAACAGCTCCGGTACGTTGGAATGATTTAAGCATAACTTTTCACAATTTGTTCTAACTCAATCATTGCATGGAGGATTCTTTTGCCTGGCGCTGGACGCACCGAAGTGATTGAGCTAAGGTAAAAAAGTCTTAGATTACAGCGGTTGTGAAAACATCGTTAATGCAGTTCAGGCTGGTAATGCCGATCGCAAACATTGCGCATAATTGTGCAGAAGGTTGCAAGGCAGCGCCAGAATTTGTGCGGCGGATCTAGACACGTTTAAAAATGGCTTGCCATAATTAACGTTGTGTGTGATAACACGTTTTGGGTCAAACGAGGTACAGTTCTGTTTATGTGTGGCATTTTCAGTAAAGAAGTCCTGAGTAAACACGTTGTCGTTGAATACCGCTTCTCTGCCGAACCTTATATTAGTGCCTCAAGCAGTAATGTCTCAGTTTTATCTCAGTCAATGCCTGCGGGCTAAGAAAACACTCTAAGGAATTTTGCAAATGGCAAAGATTAAAGGTCAAGTTAAGTGGTTCAACGAGTCTAAAGGTTTTGGTTTCATTACTCCTGCTGACGGCAGCAAAGATGTGTTCGTACACTTCTCTGCAATCCAGGGTAACGGCTTCAAAACTCTGGCTGAAGGCCAGAACGTTGAGTTCGAAATTCAGGACGGCCAGAAAGGCCCAGCTGCAGTTAACGTAACTGCTATCTGATCGAACCACTGCTGACTGAAGTGCTTCTGCGCTTCGATCTCAGATATAAAGCCTCGCTTATGCGGGGCTTTTTTATTGCCTTATCTTTCAAAATATTACGAATGAACGCCTTGTTAGCAACTTGTTGCAAAGCTACGAGGTTATTAGCATTGTTTTCACCGCGTCAGCCGGCCTTTTCCCGTTAAATCAGGGCGTTGTTCAACGGACCTGGGGTTCAGGTGAAAAAGAAAACGATAACGACAGCCGGAAACTTTACCCCGGCTCGTTTTGCGCTGCTGTGTCTTGCTATTTTTTGTAGTCTGGCTTTCTTACTGGGCCGTGTTGCCTGGTTGCAAATCATCAAACCTGACAATCTCGTTAAGCAGGAAGATATGCGCTCGCTGCGTGAAGTCGCGATTGATGCGCCTCGCGGGATGATTGTTGACAGGGAAAACAGACCGCTTGCTGTCAGTGTACCGGTAAGAGCTGTCTGGGCTGATCCGAAAACCGTGCTGGCAAAAGGTGGTGTGGGGTTTGATGAACGCTGGCAGGCGCTGGCGAATGCATTACATCTCTCTCTTGGCACACTCTCTGCCCGAATCAACAGCACACCGCAGGGGCGCTTTATTTATCTTGCCCGTCAGGTTGACCCTTCTCAGGCGCAATGGATCGATAAACTCAATCTGCCAGGCATCAACTTGCGCGACGAATCGCGGCGCTTTTATCCCGCCGGTCATGTTGCAGCCAACCTGATAGGGTTCACGAATATTGACGGGCAGGGCATTGAAGGGGTTGAGAAAAGCTTTAACGCACAACTTTCAGGGAAAGCCGGCGTCAGGCAGGTGAGGGAAGACCGCTACGGGCGCGTGGTTGAAAACCTGACTGAGATAGCGCCGGTTCCAGCGCACAACATCCAGCTTAGTATTGATGAGCGTCTGCAAACCATTACGGAAGATGCGCTGGATAACGCTGTCGTGTGGAATAAAGCCGAATCTGGCGCCTCTGTTCTGATTAACGTCCAGACGGGCGAGATCCTGGCGATGGCGAGTTTCCCTGATTTCAACCCTAATAATCGTGATGGTGCGACTTTGAACGATTTTCGCAATCGCGCCATCAGCGACACCTTTGAACCGGGCTCTACCGTCAAGCCTCTGGTGTTGATGACCGCGTTACAGCAAGGGCTGGTAAAGCCCGACAGCGTGATAGATACCCATCCGTACATGCTTGATGGCCACCGCATTCGGGATGTGGGGTATTACCCTGAACTGACGATGACCGGTATATTGCAAAAATCGAGCGACACAGGGGTGTCGCGGCTCTCGCTGGCGATGCCGATCCAGCGATTGCTTGATACCTATAAGAACTTTGGTTTTGGTACGAACACCGGGCTTGGCTTAACGGGGGAAAGCTCGGGCTTGCTGCCGCAGCGTAAATTCTGGAGCCAGCTCGACCGGGCCACCTTCGCGTTTGGCTACGGGCTGATGGTCACGCCACTGCAACTGGCGCATGTCTACGCTACCATTGGCAGCTATGGGCTGGAGCGCCCGTTGTCGATAACCCGAATTGATCCTCCGGTAATCGGGCACAGGGTGATGTCTGAGGAGATTGCCCATGAAGTTGAGCATATGATGGAAAGCGTGGCGCTGCCGGGTGGCGGTGGCATTAAGGCTGCGGTACGCGATTATCGTGTAGCGGTTAAAACCGGGACAGCGAAAAAAATCGGTGATGACGGTAAATATGTTGATAAATACGTGGCTTACACCGCAGGTGTTGCGCCCGCCAGTCAGCCGCGTTTTGCATTAGTGGTGGTGATTAACGATCCGCAAAACGGGGATTATTACGGCGGGGCAGTATCAGCACCGGTTTTCAGCGAGATCATGGGGAACGTGCTACGCCTTGAAAACGTCAAACCTGATGGTTTAGCGGCGGATTCCACTCACCTTATCGTCATGCGTTAGCCAGGCGTTTATAACCCGGGCGAATAGCGGTACACTTTCGCCCTTTATGATTGCCCGGAGCCACCATGTCCTTCAGTTGCCCACTTTGCCACGCGCGCCTGACGCGTTCTGAGAAAAGTTTTACCTGCCCGCAAGGGCACCAGTTTGATATGGCGAAAGAGGGCTATGTGAATCTTCTTCCGGTGCAACATAAACGTTCGCGCGACCCGGGCGACAGCGCGGAGATGATGCAGGCGCGCCGAGCATTTCTTGATGCCGGACATTATCAGCCCCTGAGAGACACTGTTGCACAGCTACTGACAGAAAACCTTTCGACGCCTTCAGCCATTCTGGATATTGGCTGTGGTGAGGGTTACTACACAGCATTGTTTGCTGATGTGGCCCGCGAGAAAGGCGCTGAAACCTTCGGTCTGGATGTCTCTAAAGTGGCTATCCGCGCGGCGGCGAAGCGCTATTCGTCGGTGACGTTCTGCGTGGCGTCCAGCCATCGCTTGCCATTTGAGGATGCCAGCATGGATGCCGTGGTGCGAATTTATGCGCCCTGTAAAGCTGAAGAGCTGGCGCGGGTCGTAAAACCCGGTGGCTGGGTGATTACCGTTACACCGGGCCCGCGTCATCTGATGGAGCTGAAAGGTTTGATTTACGATGACGTGCGCTTACATGAACCGCATTCTGAACAGCTGGCGGGTTTTAGCCTGCAACAGGAACAGACGGTCGCGTATGAGATGAAACTCAAAGGGGATGAAGCGGTAGCCTTGCTGCAAATGACGCCCTTTGCGTGGCGGGCGAAACCTGCTGTGTGGGAGACGTTAGCGAAACAGAACGAGTTTTGCTGCCAGACGGATTTCAGTATCCACTGCTGGCAGCGCAAAGATTAACCGGCGAAGTGTGCCCACAGGATTTGGGCACCAATCCCGATTAACACGATACCCCCCAGAATTTCGGCTCGCTTGCCAAGCAGCGGGCCGATAAAGCGGCCAACCATCATCCCCAGCGTCGACATAATCAGGGTGGCACAGCCAATCGCCAGGGCGGTGGCGATAATGTTGACCTGAAGGAATGCCAGACCAACCCCTACAGCCATCGCGTCAAGACTTGTGGCGATCGCGGTCGTGACCAGCAACCAGAAGCCATGGCGGTGTTGCGGTGCTTCATCTTCATCGCTGCTTGCGCGAAAACCTTCGATAACCATTCGCCCGCCGAGGAACACCAGCAGAACAAACGCGATCCAATGATTCCACTCCAGGACGAACTGGCTGGCGAGCATTCCCAGACCCCAGCCAATCAGCGGTGTTAGCGTTTCGATGGCACCAAAGATAAGACCGGTGCGTAACGCTTCAGAGAATTTTGGTTTGTGGAGAGTGGCACCTTTACCAATGGAGGCTGCAAAAGCGTCCATGGACATGCCGAAAGCCAGAAGAATTGTTGCAGAGATATTCATAAGAGCGTCCAGACCGGGAGATATCCATATGACACATCACTGCCCCCAGTAAACAGCAGTTAATGTATCTATGGTCTCGCCTGATCTTTTCGAACACCGCAACTGTGCAAAAAGATCCGTACGCGCCACGTTTTTCAACGAGTATGTTGACACGTACATTTCCTGGTAAACAGGAAATCAGCTACTCCCCAACGACGGGCGCAACCTTAACATATTTTTAGAATATAAAACAACAACAGAAAAGTATTATTCCATTAACTACTTGATAACGATTTTCATTTAGATTTAAGCGTAAACTTATCGTTAATAAATATAAGTGTTTTTGGCTTCTTAATATAGCTAAGGCTATATTCTCAGCGTGAAAATACTGCAATATATAGCCAGTGCTATAAGTGTAACTTATTGAGTTTTAACGAGTAACTTGTATATCTTTTCGAGGTCATCAATATTTTTGACCCGGATAAGAAGGCGGCGTTGTTCTAATTGCATAACCAGGACACCATCTTCCGATAAATTCATCTCTTTAATGCGGTTATATTCTATCCACACATTAGCAAAGAAAAACCCCTGACTTTTAAAGATGACCTTCGGTGTACGGACCCAGAACAAATAAATCGCCATTAATACCAGCGCACATAATAACCATGTGGTTAATAATGCACCGTGACTCATGATGTTGTTGTAAATCAGAATGACCAGTAAACCCACAAAGATGACGGCATCGATGCGGTTACGGCGCAGAAGAGGGATGGTGAGCAACGATTCGCCATGGCGGCGGGTCATGATGAACTCATCATAAATGGCGTAAGCCAGAAGGGCAGCAATAAAAAGAACCAGTACGATGTCCGTGGCAGTCATTCATCCTCCAGATAAAAAAACCGGGGGCAAGCCCCCGGTATATAAAGCAGTAACTTACAGACCCAGCAAGCCGACAGCGTAGCCCGCGATACCGATGACGAAGAAGCCAACGATGATCCACAGCGGGTTAACTTTCTTACGCAGCAGCCACATACAGGCGAAGGTCAACAGCAGTGGAACCAGGCCTGGCATCAGCTGATCCAGAATGGTTTGCACCGTGGTGACGCGTGTCTGACCATCCTGACCGGTAATGGTCGACACCACCAGCGGGATGTTCACGTGCGTCCATTTGTTAACCAGCGCCCCCATAACAAAGAGGCCGAGAATAGACGCCCCCTCGGTCAGCTTTTGCAGGAAGCCGCCACCCATGTCCTTAACGATGTCAACACCTTTACGGTAGCCGTATGCCACGCCGTAATAACGGGTCAGCAGACGCACAGCGTTGAACAGGATGAAGAACAGCAGTGGGCCGAGCAGGCTCCCACTCATCGCGATACCTGCGCCAAGAGCCGCAAATACCGGACGAACAGTACCCCAGAAGATGGGGTCGCCTACGCCTGCCAGCGGCCCCATCAGACCCACTTTGATACCGTTGATGGCACCATCGTCAATCTCTGCGCCGTTAGCACGCTGCTCTTCCATCGCCAGGGTAACGCCCAGAACCGGTGCCGCTACATAAGGATGGGTGTTGAAGAATTCCAGGTGACGCTTAATCGCCTGACGACGCGCTTCGTTGTTTTCCGGATACAGGCGTTTGATCGCCGGTACCATGGAGAAGCAGAAGCCGAGCGCCTGCATACGTTCGAAGTTCCATGAACCCTGAAACAGGTTAGAACGGATGAACACGCCACGAATATCACCCGGAGTGAGTTTCTTCTCAGTGGTATTTTTTGTCATATCAACCATTTCGCTCACCTGCTAGTCCAGTTCGTTATCGAGATCGTTATTACCAGCAGCCTGTGCCGGAGCACCCGCTACGCGGTTGTATTTCGGGCTGAGCTGGATGTAGAGAATCGCCATGACCGCACCAATCACACCCAGAGCAACCAGGTTGAAGTTGGTGAACGCAGCGGTAACGAAGCCGAGGTAGAAGAACGGCATCAGATAGCCTGCGCGCATCATGTTGATGACCATCGCATAACCTACTACCACGATCATGCCACCTGCGATGTTCAGGCCGCCGGTCACCACTTCAGGAATGGCGTTCAGCATACTCTGCACTTCGCTGGTACCGACAGAGATAGCAACGATAACGGCCGGGATTGCAATACGCATTGCTTGCAGGAACAGGGATGAAACGTGGATCCAGGACAACGCCGTCAGGTTGCCATTTTCGGCCGCCTTATCCGCCGCGTGCTGGAAGGCTACGGTGATGGTACGAACGATGATGGTCAGTACCTGGCCTGCCGCTGCCAGTGGAATCGCCAGCGCGATACCTGCACCGATGCTTTGGTGGCCGGCAATAACCAGAACGGTAGAAATAATGGATGCCAGCGCGGCATCTGGCGCAACCGCCGCACCGATGTTCATCCAGCCGAGGGCGATCATTTCCAGGGTACCACCGATGATGATACCGGTTTTCATATCACCGAGAACGGCACCAATCAACGTACAGGCCACCAGAGGGCGGTGGAACTGAAATTCATCAAGTACGGATTCCATACCCGCAATACATGCGACGACGAACACCAGCACAATCTGAAGAGTGGTAATCTCCATTGCACTTCTCCTATTACATAAGCTTTATGTGAAAAATCAGCGCGGGGTTATTTCCCAACTTTGCCGATCAAATCCATCATTTTCAGTTTCTGGTCTGTGGAAACTTTACGGGCTTCCAGCTCAATACCGCGTGCATTCAGTTTGTTGAATGCTTCGATATCTTTCTCATCGACTGAAATCGCGTTGTTGACCTGAGTTTTCCCCTGACGGAAAGCCATACCACCAATGTTAACAGAGGTTATTTTCACGCCGCCTTCAACAATGCGCTCTACGTCTGTCGGGTTAGTAAACAGAAGCATCACGCGCTCACCAGCATATTTCGGGTTGTTATAAACTCGGAGCATCTTGGCGATATCCACAACGTGCGCGGTTACACCCGGTGGGGCAACCTGCGTCAGCAGGGTGCTTCGCACCGTGTCGGCGGCAACTTCGTCGCTGACCACGATAATGCGTTTAACGTTGGTTTCTTTGGTCCAGCGTGTTGCCACCTGGCCGTGGATTAAACGGTCATCGATACGTGCGAGGCCGATAACCATGTAATCGTTAGGGCCCATCGGTTTCGCTGGTGCGGCGGCTTTTGGCGCCACGGCAGCAGGTACAGGCTTCGCAACCGGTTGTGCTTTCAGCGCTTTCACGCCTTCGCGACCGGTTTCAACGGCCAATGCCACCAGCTCATCGAAAGACGGGTTGTCGTCACGCGCCATGAAGGTTTCTACCAACATCGGGACATTGACCCCGGCGATGACTTCATAGTGCTCTTTATCGACGACAATGCGACTGGCAGCGTTGAATGGGCTGCCGCCCCATGTATCGACGAGAAACAGCACGCCTTTGCTGGTATCCAGCTTCTCCAGTTGAGCAGTGTATTTCTCAATCAGCGTTTCGGCGTTTTCACCGGGAACGAAATCGATCCAGCCCACGTTTTCCTGCTCGCCCAACAGCATTTCTGCTGTTTTGAGTAACTGCTCTGCAGCCCAACCATGTGTGCCTATTACAATAGCAATGGTCACTTGCTACCTCCTTTTATTATCATTAATACGTCTGCCAGGCATTCGTACTGAGAATCGTATTAGGTGAACCGAATCGATTCAGATAAGGGTTAGAGTTAAATTAACTAAGACTTCCGCGATTTATTTTAGATAGTGAAAAAATAATTTATGTGATGAAGATCCGTAATTTAGCTACGGATTTCAGATTTTTCGGTAAGGTAAAGCACTTGTGTTACAGATGTTTGCAAAGGAACGTAAATCTTTGCTAATAACCCATTGTCTCTGATATGTTTAGCCTCCGTTTAATTGTTCAGGAGTATAGGGCAGCAGCCCACTGTATGGACCGTCACCGACGTCAGACATCTTCCAGGCTATTTCATGCCTTTTTCACCGGCGTTTCTCGCCACACATCAATTCTGTCTACCCTTGATTTGCCCACGTTGAGTGGGGCACCGTTTCGTCATTCCTTTAGCAGGAGCTTGTCATGGAATTCTTAATGGACCCGTCAATCTGGGTGGGATTACTCACGCTGGTGGTACTTGAGATTGTTCTCGGTATCGATAACCTGGTGTTTATTGCCATTCTCGCGGACAAACTGCCGCCGAAACAGCGTGATAAAGCGCGTCTGATCGGCCTCTCGCTGGCGCTGTTTATGCGACTGGCGCTGCTGTCCGTCATCTCTTGGATGGTTACGCTGACCAAACCGCTGTTCTCCGTGATGGATTACACCTTCTCCGGCCGTGATTTGATCATGCTGGTCGGGGGTATATTCCTGCTTTTCAAAGCGACGACGGAGCTTCACGAACGGTTAGAGAACAGACAGCACGATGATGGCCACGGTAAAGGCTATGCCAGCTTCTGGGTTGTGGTACTGCAAATTGTGGTGCTGGATGCCGTGTTTTCGCTGGATGCGGTGATTACTGCGGTCGGTATGGTGAACCATCTGCCGGTCATGATGGCGGCTGTTGTTATTGCGATGGCGGTCATGCTGCTGGCGTCTAAACCGCTGACGCGCTTCGTGAACCAGCATCCGACGGTCGTTGTACTTTGTCTGAGCTTCCTTCTGATGATTGGCCTGAGCCTGGTGGCAGAAGGGTTTGGCTTCCATATTCCGAAAGGTTACCTGTATGCCGCAATTGGCTTCTCGATCCTCATCGAGCTGTTTAATCAGATTGCGCGTCGTAACTTTATCAAACAGCAGTCGAATCAGCCGCTGCGCGCCCGTACAGCTGATGCGATCTTACGTCTGATGGGCGGTCGCCGTCAGGTGAACGTGCAGGCTGATTCAGACAACCGTAACCCGGTTCCGGTACCTGAAGGGGCGTTTGTCGAAGAAGAGCGTTACATGATTAACGGTGTGCTTTCTCTGGCCTCCCGTTCGCTACGCGGGATAATGACCCCACGCGGTGAAATCAGTTGGGTAGACGCTAATCTCAGTATTGATGAAATTCGCCAGCAGTTGCTCTCGTCGCCGCACAGCCTGTTCCCGGTGTGCCGTGGTGAACTCGATGAGATAGTCGGTATCGTGCGCGCGAAAGAGCTGCTGGTGGCCCTGGAAGAGGGGGGCAACGTTGAAGCCATTGCCGCAGCATCGCCTGCTATCGTGGTCCCTGAAACGCTGGATCCGATTAACCTGCTGGGCGTGTTGCGTCGTGCCCGCGGCAGCTTTGTTATCGTGACTAACGAGTTTGGTGTCGTGCAGGGGCTAGTCACGCCGCTGGACGTGCTGGAAGCTATTGCAGGTGAATTCCCGGATGCGGATGAAACCCCGGAAATCGTCGCCGATGGTGAAGGATGGCTGGTAAAAGGTACCACCGATCTGCACGCGTTATCCCATACGCTGGGCGTTGAAAACGTGCTCAACGATGAGGAAGACATTGCCACCGTGGCAGGTCTGGTCATTTCGGTAAAAGGACAAATTCCGCGTGCTGGCGACATCATCGAACTGCCGCCGTTGCACATCACGATTGTCGAAGCGAACGACTACCGTGTTGATTTGGTGCGTATTGTTAAAGAGCAATCAGTGCATGACGAAGATGAATAAGTGTTTCTAACGTAACGGCATTAAGGGCACGATGTGCCCGTTATGACGCGCTGGCGGAGGCGAGCTCCCCGCCAGCCATTTTGGAAACTCCCGCAACGGCATCGGCCGGGCGTAAAAAAATCCCTGCAAGATATGCACACCGTGGCAGCGCAGATACTGTGCCTGCTCCTCGGTTTCTACACCTTCCGCAACCAGTTCAATATTGAGTCGCTGACCCAGCGCGATGATGATATCCGTCACGGTCGAATTCACCGCGTCCGTACCAATCGCCGTAGTAAATGACTGATCGATTTTCAGTACATCCGGGTGCAGCTTTTCCAGCCAGGAGAGCGAACTGTTTCCTGTCCCAAAATCATCAATGGCGAGCTTCACCCCTTTATTGTGAAGCTCACGCACTATCCGGTAGTCCACATCCATAAGTGCATCGCGCTCGGTTAATTCGATAACCAACTGCTGAGCCGGACCCACGTTAAACCAGGAATGGTTGAGATCCTGCAATAGGGTGGCGTGGCGAAAATGGCTGGCGGCAACGTTAATACCTATCTGAAACCCAGAGGACGCGGGAAAAAAGCCAATCTGACGAACCGTTTCGGTAATAACATAGCGGGTTAGCGGGACTATCAGGTTGTGCTCTTCTGCCAGAGGGATAAACACTTCAGGGGAAATCCAGCCCTGACGCGGGTTATTCCAGCGCAGTAAAATTTCAACGCCAACACAATTCTGCGTCCGGGCATTCACCAGCGGCTGACAGAAGAGTTCAAATTCACGCGCCGCCAGCCCCATGTTAATTTCCCACGTGAAGCTCATTCTCCTGGCCGTTGCAAGCCAGGCGACATAGCCAAGCAGCAGGCTGAGCATGAGCGCCAGCGGTAACTGGGTTGGCAGATTTTTCAGCGCCAGTTTCCCGGGGCCGGGGCCACTCACCGTAATGCTGAAGGGATAGTGTGATGACGCTTTGTGCAGAAGCGAATCGCCATCATCAAAGGTCAGGTTATCCGTCACCTGTTGCCCGTAGCGCAGGAAGTTGTTGCCCACCCTCAGGACAACGTCAGTAATCAGTGGAGGTTGCGGCTCCAGCATCATTCGGGTGATGAGATCAATGTTAACAATCTCCATCACCCCATCTTCACCACTTTGTGAAACGGGATACCACTGGATGAGGATTGGGCTGCCTTTCAGCAGCCACTGATCGGTCGATAAAATGAGCCGGGGTGCGTTATTGGGTAAAGTGGGCTGTACCTCACGTACAAGAACGTCCCGCGTTCCGAAGATACTCGAACAATACAGCACGCCATCCTTGACCAGCGCGATGGAGCGAACGGTTTGCAAAATGGCGGCTTGCTTTCGCAGCACCAGATGCGCTTGCGTGCAGGGCTGGCCGACCAATGATTGCAGCATACCGCGACGGTTTTCTAACGAAAGCAGGACTTTATCCATCGAATCAACGGTGTGGCTGGTAAAGTCGCGGATCTGTTCCTGATTTAAATTGCGCTGTGAAATAAACCGAATTCCCAGCGTAAGGATGAGCGTAAGAAGCGCGACCGTGACACTGACGATAACGCGTTTTTGGCGGTAGTTTTTAATGATCGTTTGTGCAGTTTGCATAAAACGGTCGCCTGAAACGCCACTGGCACCAAAAGCCAGAAGCAACAGAGAAAGTGTAGTGGGGAAATGCTAAGGCGACGAGAAAGAAGGGGAAAATTCGCCCATCCGTTGCAGATGGGCGAGAGCGAGGTATTAGTCGCACTGCACCTTAATGGCCAGCCCGCCACGCGAGGTTTCGCGATATTTAGCGTTCATGTCTTTACCCGTTTCATACATGGTTTCGATAACCTTATCCAGCGATACGCGTGGTTCGCTGGTACGGCGCATCGCCATGCGGGACGCATTGATCGCTTTCACGGATGCGATTGCGTTACGCTCGATACAAGGCACCTGCACCTGGCCTGCGACCGGGTCACAGGTCAGACCGAGGTTATGCTCCATACCAATTTCGGCAGCAACACACACCTGCTCAGGGCTTGCACCCAGTAGTTCTGCAAGACCGGCAGCCGCCATAGAACAGGCCACGCCCACTTCGCCCTGGCAACCGACTTCAGCGCCAGAGATAGAGGCGTTCATTTTGTACAGCGCGCCAATTGCACCTGCCGCCAGGAAGTAACGGATATAGATATCCGGGCTGACAGATTCAATAAAGTGATCGTAATAGGCCAGCACCGCCGGAACAATGCCGCACGCGCCGTTGGTTGGTGCGGTAACAACACGACCGCCAGCGGCGTTCTCTTCGTTTACCGCAAGCGCAAACATGTTCACCCAGTCGACCACATTCATCGGGTCGTTGGAGAATTTATCGGTTGTAACCAGCATCCGGCGAAGGGCAGAAGCACGACGCGGAACGCGCAGTGGGCCAGGCAGTACGCCTTCGGTATTCATACCGCGATCGATACAGGCACGCATGGTTTGCCACACGTTAGCAAAGTAGTCTTCAATCTCTTTCTTGCTGTGCAGCGCCAGTTCGTTCTGCATCACCATGCCGGAGAGTGACAGCCCCGTCTCTTTGCAATACGCCAGCATTTCGGTGGCAGACTTGAACGGATACGGCACGCTGACGTCGCCAGCACTGTCTTTGCCAAAGTGCTCTTCATCAACGATAAAACCACCGCCGATGGAGTAGTACGTTTTGCTGTAAATCTCTTTTTCGCCGTTCCAGGCATGGATGGTCATGCCATTTTCATGCAGCGGCAGGTTGTCGCTGCGAAAACGCATTCCGTCATCCTGCGGGAAATCCACTTCGTGCTGGCCGTTTGCCAGCAGCAGGCGACCGCGTGTTTCAACGTCGCGGATGAATGCCGGGATGGCATCAATATCAACAGTGTCCGGCATATTGCCCGCCAGACCCATAATAATGGCGATATCGGTGTGGTGGCCTTTACCCGTCAATGACAGCGAGCCGTAGACATCCACGGCAACACGGGTAACGCTTTCCAGTAATCCTTTTTCGACCAGGTCATCGACGAACTGTTTACCGGCCTTCATCGGCCCTACAGTATGGGAAGAAGAAGGACCAATTCCCACTTTGAACATGTCGAATATACTAATCACTTTCACACTCCTGACAGGGTTACCGGGTTTCCAGTAACGATGTTATAACTGCGCATAGTGTAAGAGGGAACACTGGCCTCGGCTTAACTATTCACATGAATTAAACTAATGGATAACAGCTGTTTTGCTAATAGCGCGACAGCGATCGCAAACCTGGCAGAAAAGGGTGGAATGTAAAGTATAGTCAAGGCTTCAGGCCGATTTGCAGCGCCAGCTCACGAATGATACCCGCCGTCATGCCCCAGACAAAATAATGCTGATACCAGGAGAGCCACACACGGTGAGCATGTCCACGGCGCTGAATATCCAGAGGATGATAGCGACCAAGACGAAGGGCCTCTTCCAGCGGCATTTCAAATACCGCAGAGACTTCATCCACGCTGGCGTGATACTGAAGGTCGGGGGGAATGATGCCCACCACCGGCGTGACCTGAAAGCCCGTTACGCTGTCGACCGGCGGCAAAACTCCAATAATTTCAACAGACTCAGGCGGGATGGCAACCTCTTCCTGTGCTTCACGCAGCGCCGCGGTAATTAATGACGCATCAGTGCTGTCAACCGCACCGCCCGGAAACGCGACCTGCCCGGCGTGCTTGCGCAAGTGCGGTGAACGCTGAGTGAGCAATAAGCCCGGGTGTTCGCGCCGCACAACCGGGATCAGCACGGCAGCCTGACGGTTGTTCAGCGTTTCGCGGCGCGTCTGCGGACGCAAAAGCTGGAATCGCGACAAAAAATCATCCAGCGTCAGGTTATCTTTCTCCACCCGTTAGTTCTCCAGTTGTTTCAGGATACGGTTAACTTTATCAAAGGTTTCCTGATATTCCGCCTCAACCTGGCTGTCAGCAACGATGCCTCCTCCGGCAGAGCAATACAGTGTTCCCTCACAGGCCGTCAGGGTGCGGATCGTAATGCTGGTGTCCATTGTGCCGCACAGGCTCACATACCCAATACTGCCGCACCATGCGTTACGACGGTGAGGCTCCAGCTCGTCGATAATTTCCATCGCCCGCACCTTTGGCGCTCCGGTGATTGAGCCACCCGGAAATGCGGCACGCAGCAGGTCGCAAGCGGTGCGCGAGTCCGGCAGGTGCGCGGTAATGGTACTAACCAGATGATGTACGGCCGGGAAGGGTTCGACAACAAATAGCTCAGGTACGCGCACGCTACCCGGCTCGGCAACACGGCCAATATCGTTACGCATCAAATCCACAATCATCAGATTCTCAGCCCGGTCTTTCGGGGAAGCGGCGAGTTTTTCTGCCTGCTGACGGTCGGCGACAGGGTCGGCAAGACGCGGTAGCGTACCTTTAATTGGCCGGGTCTGAATGGTCCCTTCCGCCAGATGAATAAAACGTTCCGGCGACAGGCTTAAAATCGCGCCATGTTCAAGGCGCAGGAACGCGCTGAACGGTGCCTTATTGCTGGCATTTAGGCGGGTAAACGCCTGCCACTCATCCCCCTGATACGTCGCCTGGAAACGCTGCGCAAGGTTGACCTGATAACAGTCGCCGCTTTGCAGATACGCCTGAACGCTGGCGAATTTATCCGCGTATTCCTGCGCCGTCATATTCGAACGCCACCCGGAAGTAAGGCGAAAATCGCGACTGGCGACAGGCGTTTGCGCGTCGAGCCAGGCGCGGCGTTGCGCGATATCAGTATGACTTAACAGGGAAACGACCTGTTTGCGGTGATCAACAATGATTGCCCAGTCATACAGCCCCACGGCCATGTCCGGCAGGGAAATATCCTGCTTTGCGAGGTCCGGCAGCGTTTCGAAACGGCGACCTAAATCATAGCCAAATAAGCCCAGAGCACCGCCCTGGAATGGCAGGTCGGGGTTTGCTGGCGCGTGTAAGTCCAGTGAATCGAGAGCCTGCTGAAGCAGGAGGAGCGGGTCATCAGTGGAGGTCTGAACATCAGCCAGGGATACCGTCGTGGTGTCACCCTGCGTCACCAGCGTACCCCGCGGGTCAGCCACCAGAATATCAAAGCGGCTATAGGGGTGGTCTGCGTGGCCGGAGTGCAGCAGCATCGCAAAAGGAAGATGGCTCAGACGGGCAAACCAAAATTCAGCAGCGTCTGTACGCCAGGGCAAGATAATAACAGTGGGGAAGCGCATGTTCATGTGTGGCATACTACCGGGCAGCGTGAAATAATTAGCGCGAATAATTTAGCAGGAGTTGACGATGTTTGCAGGTTTACCTTCTCTGAGCCACGAGCAACAGCAGAAAGCTGTAGAGCGCATTCAGGAACTGATGACCCAGGGCATGAGTAGCGGCGAGGCGATAACCGTTGTCGCGCAGGAAATTCGCGCCAGTCATACCGGCGAGCGGATCGTGGCGCGATTTGAAGACGAAGATGAAGAAGAGTAATCGGGCTTAGACCGCCGCGATAATCTTGATCTCAACCTTATATTCCGGTTTCATCAGCGTGGCCTGTACGGTACAGCGTACAGGCGCGTGACCCGCCACTACCCACGCATCCCAGGCTTTGTTCATCGCCGCGAAATCCTCTTTATTCGCCAGGAAAATGGTCGCATCCAGAATGCGGGACTTGTCGCTGCCTTGCTTGACCAGCACGGCATCAATTTGCGCCAGCGTGTTGGCCGTCTGTTCGAAAGCGTCTGCATCCAGGTTTGCCGGCACGCCGGTGTAGTACAGCGTCTGATTATGGATAACCACATCAGACCAGCGGGCTTCGGCATCAATGCGCACAATTGTCATAAACGTTTCCTCGTTATTTTTCATATCAGGCGGCAAGACTGCCATATTGTTCTCGCCTCGTCACTATTTGGGGTGGCACTGGCGAGAGCGGGCTGACATAATCCCTGTGTAAAAATACAGTGAGAGAGCACCGTGGCAGACGATTTTTCAGCAGATGGTCAGTTAGCGCAGGCGATCCCCGGCTTTAAGCCGCGTGAACCTCAGCGCCATATGGCGCACGCCGTTGCGCACGCAATCGACAATGCACAACCGCTGGTGGTGGAGGCAGGCACTGGAACCGGTAAAACCTACGCTTATCTGGCCCCGGCGCTGCGTGCAAAAAAGAAAGTGATCATCTCCACGGGATCTAAAGCGTTACAGGATCAGCTCTATAGCCGCGATCTGCCCACGGTGGCTAAGGCACTGAAATACAAAGGGCGACTGGCATTGCTGAAAGGCCGCTCCAACTACCTTTGCCTTGAGCGTCTGGAACAACAGGCGCTGGCCGGGGGCGATCTCCCGGTACAAACCCTGAGTGATGTCATCATCCTGCGGGCGTGGGCGAATCAGACCGAAGACGGAGATATCAGCACCTGTGCGAGCGTGGCGGAAGACTCGCAGGCCTGGCCGCTGGTGACGAGCACCAACGATAACTGCCTTGGCAGCGACTGCCCGCTGTATAAAGACTGTTTTGTGGTAAAGGCGCGTAAAACGGCAATGGATGCGGATGTGGTGGTGGTAAACCATCATCTGTTTCTGGCGGATATGGTGGTGAAGGACAGCGGGTTTGGCGAGCTGATCCCGGAAGCCGACGTCATGATCTTCGATGAAGCACATCAGCTGCCCGATATTGCCAGCCAGTATTTTGGCCAGTCGATCTCCAGCCGTCAGCTTCTGGACCTGGCGAAAGATTTCACCATTGCCTATCGCACAGAGTTAAAAGATACCCAACAGCTGCAAAAATGTGCCGACCGTCTGGCGCAAAGCGCGCAGGATTTCCGCTTACAGCTCGGGGAGCCGGGTTATCGCGGTAACCTGCGCGAGCTGCTGGCCGATAAAAATATCCAGCGCGCATTGCTGTTGCTGGATGATTCGCTGGAGCTTTGCTACGACGTGGCAAAACTGTCGCTTGGGCGCTCCGCGTTGCTTGACGCCGCTTTTGAGCGCGCGGCTGTGTACCGTGGCCGTCTGAAACGACTCAAAGAGATCAACCAGCCAGGATTCAGTTACTGGTACGAATGCACTTCACGCCATTTCACCCTGGCCCTGACGCCTTTAACCGTGGCGGATAAATTCAAAGAGGTGATGGCGCAAAAACCGGGGAGCTGGATTTTTACCTCGGCAACGCTGTCGGTGAATGACGATTTACACCACTTCACCGAACGTCTGGGAATTGAGCAGGCCGAATCCCTGCTGCTGCCAAGCCCGTTTGATTACGAAAAACAGGCGCTGCTCTGTGTGCCGCGCAATCTGCCGCTGCCAAACCAGCCCGGTGCCGCACGCCACCTGGCGGCGATGCTGAAGCCGATGATCGAAGCCAATAATGGCCGCTGCTTTATGCTCTGTACCTCCCACGCCATGATGCGCGACCTGGCAGAACAGTTCCGCGCCACCATGACTTTACCGGTACTGCTCCAGGGGGAAACCAGTAAAGGGCAACTGCTGCAACAGTTTGTCAGCGCCGGTAATGCCCTGCTGGTGGCAACCAGCAGTTTCTGGGAAGGCGTAGACGTGCGCGGTGATACGCTCTCACTGGTTATTATCGATAAACTGCCGTTTACTTCGCCGGACGATCCATTACTCAAAGCGCGTATGGAAGACTGCCGCCTGCGGGGCGGCGATCCCTTTGACGAGGTGCAACTGCCTGATGCGGTGATTACCCTGAAGCAAGGGGTAGGGCGTCTTATTCGCGATGTCACCGACCGTGGCGTGCTGGTTATCTGCGACAACCGGCTGGTGATGCGCCCGTATGGTGCCACTTTCCTGGCAAGCCTGCCGCCCGCGCCGCGTACGCGGGACATTAAACGCGCGGTTCGGTTCCTCGCGAACCCAACAGCGGAGTAATTTGCTCCGGAGTGTGCTAAAATGCGCGCCATTTTGTGACTGACCACTGCGAGAGCGCGACGACTCATGCGAATTCTGGCTATTGATACCGCCACAGAGGCCTGTTCTGTTGCCCTGTGGAACGACGGTGCTATCTGTGCTCATTTCGAAGAGTGCCCACGAGAACATACCCAACGGATTCTGCCGCTGGTAAAAGAGATCCTCAACAAGGGCAATACCACCTTAACTCACCTTGATGCGCTGGCCTACGGCCGTGGCCCGGGCAGTTTTACGGGCGTACGTATCGGTATCGGCATTGCGCAGGGGCTGGCCCTGGGCGCAGAACTGCCGATGATCGGTGTTTCTACACTGGCAACCATGGCGCAGGGCGCATGGCGCATGACCGGTGCAACGCGCGTGCTGGCGGCAATTGACGCACGTATGGGTGAAGTTTACTGGGCGGAATATACCCGCGACGAAAACGGCGTCTGGCACGGTGAAGAGACTGAAGCGGTACTCAAACCGGAAGCAGTAACCGAACGTCTGCAACAGCTCTCAGGCGAATGGGCAACGGTAGGTACTGGCTGGCCCGCATGGCCTGAGATGGCGAACGATACCGGCGTAACGCTGGTAGACGGCAACATACTTCTGCCTGCCGCGGAAGACATGTTACCTATCGCTTGCCAGTTGCTCGGCGCAGGAAAAACCGTTGCAGTTGAACAAGCTGAACCAGTTTATTTGCGAAACACGGTCGCGTGGAAGAAACTTCCGGGCCGCGAGTGAATCTCAGTAACAGGAACTGAGAAAAAGGAGTCGCACCATGGCGGTTCAAACTAAAGTAGTACGTCTGATGATGGCGGGTATTGTTGCCGCAGCGCTGAGCGGGTGCGTTACCGTTCCTGATGTGATCAAGGGAACAAGCCCAACGCCGCAGCAGGATCTGGTGCGCGTAATGAATGCGCCTGAGCTCTATGTTGGCCAGGAAGCGCGTTTTGGCGGTAAGGTGGTTGAAGTCTTAAACCAGCAGGGGAAAACCCGCCTGGAAATAGCCACCGTCCCTCTGGATAGCGGCGCAAGACCGGTCCTGGGTGAGGCCTCGCGCGGGCGTATCTATGCTGACGTCAGCGGCTTCCTCGACCCGGTTGATTTTCGCGGACAACTGGTGACCGTTGTCGGCCCCATTACCGGCACGGTACAGGGCAAAATCGGCAGTACGTCGTATAAATTCATGACCATGCAGGTAAACGGCTATAAACGCTGGCGGCTTGAGCAGCAGGTGATAATGCCACCGCAGCCTATTGATCCGTGGATGTGGGGCCCACATCCATACCGTTACGGCTATCCGGGATGGGGCTGGTATAACCCAGGACCTGCACATGTTCAGACCGTTGTAACCGAGTAACTAACTGTTATTAATAGGAAAGAGACAGCGGCTCAGCCGCTGTCTCTGTTTTTTTACGGACAAAACTAAAAAAAAGAGTGACGCGCTTCGCAACCTTAAATCTGAACAATTAATAAACTGGTACGCTGAGTTAATATAATGTTAACAAACTGTTTATTATCGGGGTTGTGATGACGACGAACACTCATTTCAGAGGTGATGCATTGAAGAAGGTTTGGCTTAACCGTTATCCCGCAGATGTCCCTGCGGAGATCAATCCTGACCGTTATCAATCCCTGATTGAATTATTTGAGAATTCAGTTGCGCGTTATGCCGATCAGCCTGCGTTCGTGAATATGGGCGAGGTGATGACGTTCCGTAAGCTTGAGGAACGTAGCCGTGCATTCGCGGCTTATTTACAGCAAGGGTTAGGGCTGCAAAAAGGGGATCGCGTTGCGTTAATGATGCCGAACCTGTTGCAATATCCAGTGGCGTTATTTGGCATCCTGCGTGCCGGGATGATTGTGGTCAACGTTAACCCGCTGTACACCCCACGCGAGCTGGAGCACCAGTTAAACGACAGCGGCGCTGCGGCGATTGTGATTGTCTCTAACTTTGCCCATACCCTCGAGAAAATAGTCGAAAAGACTCAGGTTAAACACGTCATTCTGACCCGCATGGGCGATCAGCTTTCCACCGCCAAAGGGACGCTGGTTAACTTTGTTGTGAAATACGTCAAACGCCTGGTGCCGAAATACCACCTGCCGGATGCCATCTCTTTTCGCCGAGCGCTTCATGCGGGCTACCGGATGCAATACGTTAAGCCGGACGTGGTCGCGGAAGACCTGGCGTTTCTGCAATACACCGGCGGTACGACGGGTGTGGCAAAAGGAGCCATGCTGACGCACCGCAATATGCTGGCAAACCTCGAACAGGTGAATGCGACCTATGGGCCATTGCTTCACCGTGGCAAAGAGCTGGTCGTGACGGCACTGCCGCTGTATCACATTTTTGCCCTGACAATGAACTGCCTGCTGTTTATTGAACTGGGTGGTCAGAACCTACTGATTACCAACCCGCGCGATATCCCGGGACTGGTCAAAGAGCTGGCAAAATATCCGTTCACGGCCATGACCGGGGTGAATACCCTGTTCAACGCACTGCTCAATAACAAAGAGTTCCAGCAGCTCGATTTCTCAACGCTGCATCTGTCCGCCGGCGGCGGGATGCCGGTGCAACAGGCCGTTGCCGAACGTTGGGTTAAACTCACCGGACAGTATCTTCTGGAAGGTTATGGCCTGACGGAATGTGCTCCGCTGGTCAGTGTAAACCCGCACGATATCGACTACCACAGTGGCAGTATCGGGCTGCCTGTTCCGTCGACGGAAGCCAGACTGGTTGACGACGACGATAACGAAGTCGAACCCGGTCAACCCGGTGAGTTATGCGTAAAAGGCCCGCAGGTAATGCTGGGTTACTGGCAGCGCCCGGACGCCACGGATGAGATAATCAAAAATGGCTGGCTTCACACCGGTGATATCGCCGTAATGGATGAAGAGGGCTTCCTGCGCATCGTTGACCGTAAGAAAGACATGATCCTGGTGTCCGGTTTTAACGTTTATCCGAACGAAATTGAAGACGTGGTCATGCAGCACTCCGGCGTGCAGGAAGTGGCGGCGGTGGGTGTCCCTTCCGGCAGCAGCGGTGAAGCGGTGAAGATTTTTGTGGTCAAAAAAGATGCATCGCTTAGCGAAGAGGAACTTATTACCTTCTGCCGCCGCCAGTTAACGGGCTATAAAGTACCGAAGCTGGTTGAGTTTCGCGATGAGCTGCCGAAATCCAACGTCGGGAAGATATTACGACGAGAATTACGTGACGAAGCCCGTGCCAAAGTGGACAATAAGGCATGAGCTTCACGCTAATCGCCCAGACGCCGGTTTAGCCGGCGTTTTTTATGGGCGCAAACAAAAGAGAATCCGTTTTGAATTACCAGATGATCACCACCAACGACGAGCTGGCTTCGCTGTGCGAGGTTACGCGTGATTTTCCCGCCATCGCGCTGGATACCGAGTTTGTCCGCACCCGAACGTACTACCCGCAGCTGGGTTTGATTCAGATGTACGACGGTAAACATGTTTCACTTATCGATCCGCTTGGTATTACCGACTGGTCGCCGATGCGTGAGCTGCTGCTGGATACTGGCGTCACCAAATACCTGCACGCCGGCAGTGAAGATCTGGAAGTGTTTCTCAACACCTTTGGCATCATGCCGCAACCCCTGATTGATACGCAGATCCTGGCGGCATTCAGCAATCGTCCACTCTCATGGGGCTTTGCGGCAATGGTTGAGGAGTACACGGGTATCGCGCTGGATAAAAGCGAATCCCGTACCGACTGGCTGGCGCGCCCGTTAACCGAACGTCAGCTGGAATATGCTGCGGCAGACGTGTTTTATCTGCTGCCGATTGCTGGCCAACTGATGAAAGAAGCTGAAGCCTCTGGCTGGTTGCCTGCGGCGCTGGACGAGTGTCGCATGACACAGCAGCGTCGTCAGGAAGTGGTCTCCCCGAAAGAGGCCTGGCGCGATATCAGCAACGCATGGCAGCTGCGTACGCGTCAGTTGGCCTGTTTGCAGTTGCTGGCCGACTGGCGCCTGCGTAAAGCGCGCGAGCGCGATCTGGCCGTTAACTTTGTGGTTCGTGAAGAACATCTCTGGGCGGTTGCGCGTTATATGCCAGGTAGCATGGGCGAGCTGGACAGCATTGGCCTTTCCGGGAGCGAGATCCGTTTCCACGGTAAAACCCTGCTGGCGCTGGTGGAAAAAGCTCAGCAAACGCCGGATGACGCGCTACCTGAACCGCTGTTGAATCTGATGGACATGCCGGGTTACCGCAAGGCGTTCAAAGACATTAAGGCACTGGTGCAGGACGTTGCAACCGAGAGCAAACTTGGTGCTGAATTGCTGGCGTCGCGTCGTCAGATCAATCAGTTGCTGAACTGGCACTGGAAGCTGAAAACACAGAATGGATTGCCGGAAATGATGGCAGGCTGGCGCGGGGAACTGATGGCCGATCGCCTGAATACGCTGCTGGAAGGGTATCCGCGATAAAATATGCCGGGTCATGAAACCATGCCCGGAATATCTCCCCGGTGGCGCTAGCGCTTACCGGGGCTACAAAAACAAAACCTGATTAACGTGACTCTTCCGCTTCTGGTAGCGTAACGTTCAGCTCCAGAATCGAAATATCCCCGTCTTTTTGTTCCAGCTGTACAGTGACCATTTCCGGGTCAATCTGCACATACTTACAGATCACTTCCAGGATGTCCTTGCGCAGCTGCGGCAGGTAATGCGGCTCGGCGTCACTACGACGACGCTCCGCAACGATGATTTGCAGACGCTCTTTAGCGATGTTGGCGGTGCTTTTTTTCCGCGAGAGAAAAAAGTCCAGTAATGCCATAACTTATCCTCCGAACAGGCGTTTGAGGAAACCTTTCTTCTCTTCTTCAATGAAGCGGAAAGGACGTTCTTCTCCCAGCAGACGATCAACGGTATCGGCGTAAGCTTTACCTGCGTCTGCCATCGTATCCAGAATAACCGGCTCACCCTGGTTAGAGGCGCGTAACACGGATTGGTCTTCCGGGATGACACCCACCAGTTTAATGCGCAGGATCTCCAGCACGTCTTCCATGCTCAGCATATCACCTTTGTTCACGCGACCCGGGTTGTAACGGGTCAGCAGCAGGTGCTCTTTGATTGGGTCTTGGCCATTTTCCGCACGACGTGATTTAGAGGCGAGGATACCCAGAATTCGGTCAGAGTCACGTACGGACGATACTTCAGGGTTAGTGGTGATGATCGCTTCATCAGCGAAGTAGAGCGCCATCAGTGCACCCGTTTCGATACCGGCAGGGGAGTCGCAAACCACAAAGTCGAACTCCATCTTTTTCAGATCGTCGAGCACCTTTTCCACGCCTTCGCGGGTCAGGGCATCTTTGTCACGCGTCTGAGAGGCCGGGAGAACATAGAGATTCTCGGTGCGCTTATCTTTAATCAGCGCCTGGTTCAGCGTGGCATCGCCCTGAATGACGTTCACAAAGTCATACACCACACGACGCTCACAACCCATAATCAGGTCCAGGTTACGCAGGCCGATATCGAAATCGATAACGACGGTTTTCTTTCCCTTCTGGGCCAAACCAGTAGCGATGGCCGCGCTGGAGGTGGTCTTGCCAACGCCTCCTTTACCCGAAGTAACAACAATAATGCGTGCCATAGAAATTCCTTGTTAAAAAGGGATCAATTCAACGGTTGAACGGTCAACGCGTCGTCTGCCAGTCGCAGACGAGCCGCTTTGCCATAAAATTCGGCTGGGATCTTGTCGCTCAGCCAATATTCACCTGCGATGGAAACCAGTTCCGCCGTCAGGTGAGTACAAAATATTTGTGCATCCCGATCGCCACCTGCACCTGCAAGTGCACGCCCACGCATCATACCGTAGACGTGAATATTGCCATCCGCAATGAGTTCTGCACCGGCGCTGACGTGGCTTGTAACAATCAGATCACAGTTTGGTGCATAAATTCGCTGACCGGAACGAACCGGCACATCAATCAATCGCGTTTTTGTGACAGGTGTAACGTTCTGAACTGGCAGCGGGGGTGTTTGCACGGCAACAGGTGCCGGACGTGGGGCTTTCTCTTTGCCTTCCGTCAGAATGGGTAGCCCTGCGCGGTCAATCTCAGCTTTCAGTTCGGCGTCTTTGCAACCGCTGATGCCGACAATGCGCAGCCCGGTTGATGACACTGCCTGCTGGAGAAGTTTCCAGTTAACAGGGGCATCAAGACCGCTGACATTGACGACGACGGGGGCGTGCTTCAGAAAAGCAGGAGCCTGCGCGATTTTGTCTTCTAACGCCTGACGAATAACCTCGGGTTTTGCATCATGCAAATGAACCACTGATAAGGTGAAACTACTGCCTTTAAGCTCGATGGGCGTGTTTGACATCCTGGCCTTACTCAATTTGCTATTAACCACAACGCTGTCGTTGCGATATTCCGAAGAGTATCAGGCATGTTATAGTCAGGAGTATATTGAGGCAAGCAACCACCCGAGAATTCAGAGTAAAAACATGTTTTGTGTGATCTATAGAAGTACCAGCCGCGACCAGACCTATCTTTATGTCGAAAAGAAAGACGATTTCTCCCGCGTGCCTGAAGAATTAATGAAGAACTTTGGCCGTCCGCAGCTGGCAATGCTGCTGCCGCTGGATGGACGAAAGAAACTGGTTAATGCCGATCTGGAAAAAGTGAAATCAGCATTAGCTGAACAGGGCTATTATTTACAGCTTCCGCCACCACCCGAGAATTTATTAAAACAGCATCTTGAGGTGAACGGAAAGAAATAGTCCGGCGCGCGTCCGGGCACAACACATCAACCGTTTAGGGGGCGTAAATGTATCAACATCATAACTGGCAAGGTGCATTACTGGATTATCCCGTCAGCAAAGTTGTCTGCGTTGGCAGCAATTATGCAAAACACATTCAGGAAATGGGCAGTGCCACGCCAGAAGAGCCGGTGCTGTTCATTAAACCGGAAACTGCGCTTTGCGACATTCGCCAGCCGCTGGCGCTACCACAGGGGTTAGGTTCGGTTCATCACGAAGTGGAGCTGGCCGTACTGATTGGCGCAACCCTGCGTCAGGCCTCTGAAGAGCATGTGCAAAAAGCGATTGCTGGCTACGGTGTCGCGCTGGATCTCACGCTGCGTGATGTGCAGGGCAAAATGAAAAAAGCCGGGCAGCCGTGGGAAAAAGCTAAAGGGTTTGATAATTCCTGCCCGATCTCCGGTTTTGTGCCAGTGGGTGAGTTCAGTGCTGACCCGCAGGATACCCCGCTTTCTCTGAAGGTTAACGGTGAATTCCGCCAGCAGGGCACCACCGCCGATATGATCCACAAGATCCTGCCGCTGATTGCCTATATGAGCCGTTTCTTTACCCTGAAACCGGGTGATGTGATCCTGACCGGTACGCCAGAAGGTGTTGGCCCGCTAAACAGCGGCGACGAACTGGAAGTCAGTTTTAACGGCCAGTCCTTGAAAACTCGCGTGCTGTAAAAGCAACTTGCCGCCTTCTTCGGGCGGCAAAACTTGCATCAACGTGCCAGACTCGTTATAAGGTGCGCTTTCTTTTGACGTGTGGACATCCCGATGAACAACATCCCTTTCTGGCAAAGCAAAACTCTCGACGAAATGACCGACGAGGAGTGGGAATCGTTGTGCGATGGCTGCGGGCAGTGCTGCCTGCATAAGCTGATGGATGAAGACTCGGACGAGATCTATTTCACCAACGTTGCCTGCAAACAGCTGAACATCAAAACCTGCCAGTGCCGCAACTATGAGCGTCGCTTCGAGTTTGAGCCGGACTGCATCAAGTTAACCCGTGATAACCTGCCAACCTTCGAATGGCTGCCGCATACCTGCGCCTATCGTTTGCTGGCGGAAGGTCAGGACCTGCCGAAGTGGTATCCGTTGCTGACGGGGTCAAAAGCGGCGATGCACGGTGAGCGTATTTCCGTGCGCCATATTGCGGTGAAAGAGTCAGAGGTGCGGGACTGGGAAGACCACATCATGAATCATCCCAACCGTTGATACGAAAAAAACCGCCTGGGCGGTTTTTTAATGTGGTGTGCTGCCTGATGCCCTCACCCCAACCCTCTCCCACGGGAGAGGGCGCAAACACTAAAAACGGCAACCGAAGTTGCCGTTTTGCTTTTATCTTCCGAACAAATCGCGTTTCTTCGGTTTGAACGGCTGAGCAATCAGCACCAGTAGCGCCACCACGAAGTAAGCAACAAAAATCCCTACCAGCCACTGAGGCATCTCCAGCGTCAGGAACTCCCACTGACGCACAGAGCAGTCACCGGATGCTACGAACACCTGCGGCAGCCATTTATCCAGCGGCAGCCAGCTCGGGAAGCGGGCGGCAAAATCACAGGTCATAAACGGTGACGGATGCAGTTGCATCATAGTGTGCTGCCAGGACAGCTCAATACCTTTCCAGGCGCTGTAAATCCAGATGGCGAGGCCGGCATAGCGAAGCGGGGATTTTGGCGCAATAGCTCCAACCAGACCCGCCCCCATAATGCCGAACAGTGCGCAACGTTCGTAGATACACAGCACACAAGGCTTAAGCCCCATAACGTGCTGGAACCACAGAGCGACCATTTCCAGCGCAAAGGCGGTCAGGGCCATTAACAACCACGCTCCGCGACCGCGAGAGCACTGGTTTAAAAATCTCAACATAATCATTTCCCTGGAACATGCTTAGAAAGCGCAGTGTAAACGAATTCATTTCCTGCGCCACCTGTGCCTTGCGAATTAAAGCGTAATCGGATGTTTATCATGCGAAAACGCAAACGGGCAGCGAACTGCCCGATATGCCTGACTTACTGCGCCGCAAGTATACCTGCTTGTAGCAACCAGTGCGTATAGGGAATGAGGGTAATTTTGACGCAAAGCAATCCCACGAGCGTCAGCACCATCGTGTACGGCAGCGCCATCCATACCATTCTTCCATAAGAAAGTCGTATGAGTGGGGCGAGGGCAGACGTCAGCAGGAATAAAAAGGCCGCCTGTCCGTTTGGTGTAGCAACGGAAGGTAGGTTCGTCCCGGTATTAATGGCGACCGCAAGCAGTTCAAACTGCCCGGCGCTGATAGCCCCATGCTCCATCGCGGCTTTTGCCTCATTGATATAGACGGTACCGACAAAGACGTTATCCGAAATAGACGATAACAGGCCATTAAACAGGTAGAAGAGCGTCAGCTGTGAATCAGGGGCGGCCTGGAGTACGAAAGCGATGATCGGCGTGAACAGCTGCTGGTCAATAATGACCGCCACAACCGCGAAAAATACCGCCAGCAATGCGGTAAACGGAAGAGCTTCGGTAAAGGCTTTGCCTATAGCATGTTCGTCTGTAACGCCGGTAAATGACGTGGCCAGAATAATCACCGACAGGCCGATTAAGCCTACTTCCGCGAGATGGAACGCCAGCGCGGCGATAAGCCAGAGGCCGATAATTCCCTGGGCTATCAGGCGCAATGTTTCCTGTCGGGTGCGCTGGCTGCGACTCTGTTGGTCAAATTTTCGTAACTCCAGGAGTACCGGCTCCGGGAGTTTTGCGCCGTAACCAAAGACGCTGAATTTCTCGACCAGAATGCAGGTGACCAAACCGCAGATAAGCACCGGTACGCTGACAGACGCCATGCGCAGAAAGAACTCGCCGAAATGCCAGCCTGCGGCTTTAGCGATAATCAGGTTTTGCGGTTCGCCGACCATGGTCATCACCCCGCCCAACGCGGTACCGACACCCGCGTGCATCATCAGGCTGCGCAGGAATGCGCGGAACTGCTCCAGCACAACACGATTATGCGCGTCGATGTGGCTGTCGTCCTGCAGGTCATCGCCCTGGCGTGATGAAGCAACACGGTGATAAATGCCGTAAAACCCGACCGCCACGCTTATCACCACCGCGACCACGGTTAGGGCATCGAGAAACGCAGACAAGAAGGCTGCGGCAAGGCAGAAGGAGAGCGACAGCAGCGTTTTCGAAGGAATGCTTAACAGCAGGCGCGTGAAAATAAATAGCAGAAGCTGCTTCATAAAATAGATGCCAGCCACCATAAACATCAGCAGCAGAAGCACTTCAAGATTCGATGCCAGCTCTTCTTTCACATGTTCGGCACTGGTCATACCGATGACAACAGCTTCAAATGCCAGCAAGCCGCCAGGCAATAATGGATAGCATTTCAGCGCCATTGCCAGGGTAAAGATGAACTCTGCAACCAGCAGCCACCCGGCATAAAAGGGACTGACGATAAAAATGATCGGATTAACAACCAGAAATACCAACAGAGTGAGTTTGTACCAGTCAGGTGACTGGCCTAAAAAATTGCGCCACAGTGCGCGACCAAATGAAATTTCCACGACAGACGTCCTTCCCCGTCAAGACAGCTAAAACATCAGTATACGCAAAATTAGCGCCCGGGAGGACAACAAGGCAGTATTGTAAATTTCACAAAAATGAAACGGTGATCCCTCTTTTCTCTTGCTGCTGCGCTACCTGCCGCTTCTGGCCTCTGGTATGATGAGTCCAATTTGCTAAAGCTGTGTAATGGAAATCTCACTATGGTCATTAAGGCGCAGAGCCCGGCGGGTTTCGCGGAAGAGTACATCATTGAAAGCATCTGGAATAATCGTTTCCCTGCGGGATCAATTCTTCCTGCTGAACGCGAACTCTCTGAACTGATTGGTGTCACCCGTACCACGTTGCGAGAAGTTCTTCAGCGACTGGCGCGTGATGGCTGGTTGACGATTCAGCACGGCAAGCCAACAAAAGTAAACAACTTCTGGGAAACGTCCGGGCTGAATATTCTCGAAACGCTCGCGCGTCTTGATCACGAAAGCGTGCCACAGCTGATTGATAACCTGCTGTCTGTTCGTACCAACATTGCCACCATCTTTATCCGTACAGCGTTCCGCCAGCACCCGGACAACGCGCTGGAAGTGCTGGAAAGCGCAAAAGCAGTTGAAGATCATGCCGATGCCTTTGCCACCCTCGATTACAACGTATTCCGTGGGCTGGCGTTTGCATCTGGTAACCCGATTTATGGCCTGATCCTCAATGGCATGAAAGGGCTGTACACCCGCATTGGTCGTCACTATTTTGCGAACCCGGAAGCCCGTAGCCTGGCACTGGGGTTCTATCACAAGCTGAGCGAGCTGTGCACATCGGGTCAGCACGATCAGGTTTATGAAACCGTGCGTCGCTATGGTCACGACTCCGGCGAGATCTGGCACCGGATGCAGAAAACGCTGCCAGGCGACCTGGTTATCCAGGGCCGCTAAAATAAAAAACCTCTCGCTTGAGAGGTTTTTTTCGCCCGGTGGCGCTTCGCATACCGTGCCTACAAAACCCGTAGGCCGGGTAAGGCGTAGCCGCCACCCGGCAAAAAAACTACAACGTATTTAACCGCGTCGGGCAGCGTTCCAGCAGCTCCACGCTACCGTCTTCGTTCTGCTGCTCCAGCAACACGTCAAAGCCCCACAGGCGATGCACATGTTTCAGCACCTCTTTGCGGCCTTTATCCAGCGGCGCGCGGTTATGCGGAATGTAGCGCAGCGTCAGCGAGCGGTCTCCGCGTAAATCCACATTCCACACCTGGATGTTTGGCTCGAGGTTGCTCAGATTGTACTGGGAAGAGAGGCGCGAGCGGATCTCGCGGTATCCCTCTTCGTTATGGATAGCGGAAATTTCCAGATAATTATTCCGGTCATCATCCAGCACGGTAAAGAAGCGGAAGTCACGCATGATCTTCGGCGACATAAACTGGCTGATAAAACTTTCGTCCTTAAAGTCACGCATCGCAAAATGCAGCGTTTGCAGCCAGTCAGAGCCGGCAATATCCGGGAACCAGTATTTGTCTTCTTCCGTTGGCGACTGGCAAATACGTTTAATGTCCTGGAACATCGCGAAGCCGAGCGCATACGGGTTAATACCGCTGTACCACGGGCTGTTGTACGGCGGCTGGAACACCACGTTAGTGTGGCTGTGCAGGAATTCCATCATAAACCGCTCGGTGACTTTCCCTTCATCGTACAGATGGTTAAGGATGGTGTAGTGCCAGAAAGTGGCCCAGCCTTCGTTCATTACCTGGGTCTGTTTTTGCGGATAGAAATACTGGCTCACCTTGCGCACGATACGCAGGATCTCACGCTGCCACGGCTCCAGCAGCGGGGCGTTTTTCTCCATAAAGTAGAGCAGGTTCTCCTGCGGCTCAGACGGATAACGGCGTGCCTCAGTCACCGTTTTCTCTTCTTCACGTTTCGGCAGGGTGCGCCACAGCATATTCACCTGGCTTTGCAGATACTCTTCACGGCTTTTCTGCCGGGCTTTCTCCTCCTGTAAGGAGATCTTCTGCGGACGTTTATAACGATCTACCCCGTAGTTCATCAGCGCGTGGCAGGAGTCGAGCAATTTCTCAACTTCATCTACCCCATAGCGTTCTTCGCATTCGGTGATGTATTTACGGGCGAAAATCAAATAATCGACAATCGAGCTGGCATCCGTCCAGCTGCGGAAAAGATAGTTATTCTTGAAAAATGAGTTATGCCCGTAGCAGGCATGAGCCATGACCAGCGCCTGCATGGTAATGGTGTTCTCTTCCATCAGATAAGCAATACACGGGTTGGAGTTAATGACGATTTCATACGCCAGCCCTTGCTGGCCGTGTTTGTACAACCGCTCGGTTTCGATGAATTTTTTACCAAACGACCAGTGCGGATAGTTGATAGGCATCCCAACGCTTGAGTAGGCATCCATCATTTGTTCGGACGTAATCACCTCAATCTGATGGGGATAGGTATCCAGGCGATACAGTTTTGCCACCCGGTCGATCTCGGCCAGGTAGACATCCAGCAACTCAAAGGTCCAGTCGGGCCCATCACTCAGACGTGTGCTGTCCTTGGATATGGAATCAATAGTAGCCATTAGCGCGCCCTCGTTGTTGGTGCTCTCTCTGTCTGGAGAGCCTCTTTTCAAGCATAGAACAACGCATTCAAAAGCGTGCTGGCGCAGAAATTTTTTCTTTGCGATTTCCCGTTTTTGAAACGGGTAAAAAAGCGATGGCTGCAATATTTTATGCTGGTTAAAAATAACGCGCAGCAGGAGATCCCAAATAAGCCCTGTCCCCGTATACAGGGGAAGGTGTGAGATAAGTCACCATAAAAAAGTCGTATGTTGAATAATATTTTCAACTAGGTTATCAATCTGTAATTAGAAGATTGTTCTTTTGCACATAATGGAGTTGGCTATGCGTGTTGTCATACTGGGAAGTGGTGTCGTTGGTGTAACCAGCGCCTGGTATTTAAGTCAGGCGGGACATGACGTTACTGTTATCGACAGGGAACCCGGCCCGGCACTGGAAACCAGTGCAGCAAACGCCGGACAGATATCTCCGGGCTATGCAGCACCGTGGGCCGCTCCGGGCGTGCCGCTGAAGGCGATTAAATGGATGTTCCAGCGCCATGCGCCGCTGGCTATCAGCCTTGATGGCTCGCAATTCCAGCTCAAGTGGATGTGGCAAATGCTGCGCAACTGCGACACCCGCCATTACATGGAAAACAAAGGCCGCATGGTTCGCCTCGCGGAATACAGCCGTGACTGTCTGAAAACGCTGCGTGCCTCTACCGGCATTGAGTACGAAGGGCGTCAGGGCGGCACCTTGCAGCTGTTCCGTACCGCGCAGCAATACGAAAACGCCACGCGGGATATCGCCGTGCTTGAAGACGCCGGTGTGCCGTATCAGCTGCTGGAAGCCAGCCAGCTGGCGCAGGTTGAACCGGCGCTGGCGGAAGTAGCACACAAGCTGACCGGCGGGCTGCGTTTACCAAATGATGAAACCGGCGACTGCCAGCTGTTTACTCAGCGTCTGGCAGCGATGTGCGAACAGGCAGGGGTGAAATTCCGCTTTAACACCTCCGTCGATAAGTTGCTGTCGGAAGGTGAAAACATCTACGGCGTGAAGTGTGGTGACGAAGTGATTAAAGCCGATGCTTACGTCATGGCGTTTGGCTCGTACTCCACGGCGATGCTGAAAGGCATTCTTGATATTCCGGTTTATCCGCTGAAAGGCTACTCACTGACCATTCCGGTAAAAGAGGAAAGCGGCGCGCCGGTCTCCACTATTCTTGATGAAACCTACAAGATTGCGATCACCCGTTTTGACAACCGTATTCGCGTGGGCGGTATGGCCGAAATCGTGGGCTTTAACACCGAGCTGTTACAGCCGCGTCGTGAAACGCTGGAGATGGTGGTGGGCGATCTGTTCCCGCGCGGCGGCTTTGTTGAGCAGGCGACATTCTGGACCGGGCTGCGCCCTATGACGCCAGATGGCACGCCTATTGTTGGGCGTACACCGTTTAAAAATCTGTGGACCAACACGGGCCACGGTACGCTGGGCTGGACGATGGCCTGCGGCTCAGGCCAGCTGTTGAGCGACCTGATTTCCGGGCGTACACCGGCGATTCCGTTTGACGATTTAAGTGCCGCGCGTTATCAATCGGGATTTACCCCATCGCGCCCACAGCACCTGCACGGCGCGCATAATTAACAAGGAGTTGTCATGTCCCGTCCTATTCTGGCTCAGCTGGATCTGAAGGCGCTGAAGGATAACCTCCAGATTGTTCGTCGTGCAGCGCCAGGCTCGCGTGTATGGTCGGTCGTCAAAGCTAACGCCTACGGCCACGGTATTGATCGCATCTGGAGCGCGCTCAGCAGCACGGATGGTTTTGCCTTACTGAATCTGGAAGAAGCCATTTTACTGCGTGAGCGCGGCTGGAAAGGGCCGATACTGCTGCTGGAAGGGTTCTTCCACGCCGACGATCTGCCGCTGCTGGATAAGTATCGTCTGACAACCAGCGTGCACAGTAACTGGCAAATCAAAGCACTGCAAAATGCGAAATTACATGCTCCGCTGGATATCTACGTCAAAATGAACAGCGGCATGAACCGCCTGGGCTTCCAGCCTGAGCGCGTGCATACGGTCTGGCAGCAGCTCCGCGCCCTGCAAAATGTGGGTGAAATGACGTTAATGGCACATTTCGCTGATGCAGAAAAACCTGATGGTATTGCCGATGCCATGACGCGTATCGGGCAAGCTGCCGAAGGTCTGGATTGCCCCCGTTCGCTTTCCAATTCAGCGGCCACGCTCTGGCACCCTGAAGCCCACTATAACTGGGTGCGTCCGGGAATTATTCTGTACGGCGCTTCTCCGTCGGGCCAGTGGCAGGATATTGCCAACAGTGGCCTGAAACCGGTGATGACCCTGCGCAGTGAAATCATTGGCGTCCAGACCCTGAAAGCAGGGGATACCGTCGGTTACGGCAGCCGCTACCGCGCAACAGGTGAGCAACGTATCGGGATTGTGGCAGGCGGTTATGCTGACGGCTATCCACGCGTCGCGCCAACGGGCACGCCGGTATGGGTTGATGGCGTTCGTACCGGTACGGTGGGAACCGTTTCGATGGACATGCTGGCGGTTGATTTAACACCGTGTCCGCAGGCGGGCATTGGGTCGCCCGTCGAGTTGTGGGGGAATGAGATTAAAATCGATGATGTGGCCGCTGCGGCGGGGACTATCGGGTATGAACTGATGTGCGCGCTGGCACCGAGAGTGCCTGTTGTGACGGTGTAACATTTTTTTTGTTAAGTTGTAGGCCGGGTAAGGCGAAGCCGCCACCCGGCACAAACCCACTACTCCTCGTCCTCTTCCATCGGCCTTACGCCGACCTTACGCACCGCGTTATCTTCTTTCTCGGCCACCGTCCAGATCATCCCGGCAAACTCCACCTGGTCACCGACAACCGGTGCCGCACCCAGCAACTGCTGGATAATCTCCCCCAGGGTCTGTTGCTTGTCGCGATACTCCAGACCTTCATCCAGGCCGTAAATCAGCGCGACATCGGCAAATTTGGCATTCGCTTCCAGAATAAAATCACCGAAGAATCGCTGATCCAGCGCTACCGGCGGAGACTGGCTGAACAGCTTCCCGAGTGCCGGAAGGTCGCGCTCACGGCCAATGACGCAGAGAATATCGCCTTCCCGCAGGCGGGTACTGCCCGTCGGGTGCAGCAGGATATTATCGCGGAACAGGGCGGCAATTCGCGTTTCGGCAGGCATGTGCAAATCGCGCAGCGAAGCACCCACGCACCACTTGTCAGCACTCAGTTGATAGACAAACTGTTCCCACGGGTTTTCCGGGTGAATATCCAGCCCCACGCGGGAGACAGGCCAGCCGACAGGCGGAACCACCACTTTGGCTTTTTTGGCGGCCCATCCCAGAGATGTCCCCTGGAATAAGAGCGATACCAGCACCACGAAGAAGGCCACGTTAAAGAACAACCGCGAGTTATCAAGCCCCGCCATCATCGGGAAAACGGCAAGGATAATCGGCACTGCGCCTCGCAGCCCCACCCAACTGATAAAAATACGCTCGCGCAGGTTGAACCCGCGAAATGGCAGCAGCCCGGCAAAGACCGACAGCGGACGGGCAAAGAAAATCATCCAGGCAGACAGGATTAACGCAGGAACAGCAATCGGCAGCAGGTCGGATGGCGTAACCAGCAACCCCAGCACCAGGAACATGCCGATTTGTGCAAGCCAGGCCAGACCGTCAAAGTTCTGCAAAATGGCGTGGCGGTTACGAATAGGGCGGTTGCCCAACAGGAATCCGCACAGATAGACCGCCAGAATCCCGCTGCCGTCCATCGCCGTAGTCAGGCCGAAAATAAGGATCCCGCCGCTCAGGGCCAGCAACGGATAGAGCCCCGCAGGCAGCGAAATACGGTTGATCATTTGCTGTAGCAGATAACCGCCGGAAAGGCCGATGATAATCCCCAGCCCAAACTGCTGCAAAATATGCCAGGCAAACATCCAGCTTAACCCGTTTTCGTGCTGCTGGATCATCTCAATCAGGGTGATAGTGAGGAACACCGCCATCGGATCGTTACTGCCGGATTCAATTTCAAGCGTTGAGCCAACGCGCTCATTCAGCCCTTTACCGCCCAGCAGGGAAAAGACCGCAGCCGCATCGGTGGAGCCGACAATCGCGCCAATCAGCAAGCCTTCCATGATGTTAAGGTGAAACAGCCACGCCGCCATCATGCCGGTCAAGCCAGAGGTGATAAGCACCCCGACAGTTGCAAGTGAAAGCGCGGGCCCTAAGGCTACCCTGAATGAGCTGGCCTGAGTACGCATCCCGCCGTCCAGCAAAATGACCGCCAGAGCGAGGTTACTGATCATATAAGCGAAGGGATAGTTATCGAAAGGAATTCCACCGATACCATCTATACCGGCCAACATCCCGATAGCGAGAAAAATTACAAGAATAGGGATGCCAAGGCGCGAAGAAAATGAACTTAATAAAATACTACAGGTTACAAGGACAGAACCCAGAATGAATAGGTTGATTATCGCTGCGGCATCCAATGTTGTCGTACTCCCACCTTAATACTGTATCTGTTATTAAAACCCTATCATATTAACGACAGATACAGCGTTTTATTGCGGTGGTTTAACGGCTTTTTTATGCCTTTATGACCGGATGGCCGCTTATTGTTAACCGACTGCCTGAATTATCGTGCTTCATGAAAGCCTGGGCGCCAAGAGGAAGGGTCACCGTTTGTTGTTCATGACCAAATGCCAGCCCGGTTATCACCGGAATATCCAGCCTGGAGCGGATAAAATCGACCATCGTTTCAAGAGAATAGCCCGCGTCGTACTCATTCGGGGCGGAGCCGCTAAAACTGCCCAGCACGATAGCCGACTGACGCGCAAGAATACCGGCATGATAAAGCTGAAGTAACATCCGCTCGACCCGGAACGGGTGTTCATTGATATCTTCAAGCACCAGAATACCGTCATCAATATCAGGGAGCCACGGCGTGCCAATCAGCGAAACCAGCATCGCCAGATTTCCGCCCCACAGCAGCCCCTCACATTCCCAGTGTGGCCCGTCGCCTTGCCACTCGACGCTGTAGGTTGGGTTACGCAGGGCGCGCCAGAAATGCTCCTGGGTAAAGGCATCAAGCTCTGGTGCGCCAAAATTACCGGCCAGCATCGGGCCGCTGAAGGTAATCACATTATGCAGTGCCAGCAGCCCGAGCTGGATAACCGTGAAGTCGCTGTGGCCGCAAATCAGCAGGGGATCGTGCTGCTGGCGTTTTGCCAGCCCTGCCCAGTCAATGCTTTCCAGCAACCGGCTGGCACCGTATCCCCCTCGCACCGCCAGCACGATGTTATTCTCACCCTTCAGGTTCACCAGACTGTTGATATCATTCAGCCTCTGCGCCTGCGTTCCGGCAAAACGTTGCTCGCGGCGGGGGATAATCGTCTGATTTTCTACCTGATGGCCGGATCCCAGTAAGCGCTGAACGCCCCGTTGTGCCGCCTCCTGGTTAATGCAGTAGCCCGACGGTGCAATGAGATGAAACTGAGACATGGCAATTCCTTGCTGAATGAGAAGCTAATTGTCTATATCATGCCGCTTACACGCTGCCGGCTTCAAGAGGCAGTGTGACTGCGATGACCGGCTATAAGGATAGATGACGTGAAATTGAGATGGTTTGCTTTTTTGATTGTGTTGCTTGCTGGCTGTAGTACCAAACATGACTACCAAAATCCGCCGTGGAACCCGGAAGTGCCTGTTAAACGGGCAATGCAGTGGATGCCAATCAGCGAGCAAGCCGGAAAGGCCTGGGGCGTGAGCCCGCGTCTGGTGACGGCGATCATTGCGGTGGAGTCGGGCGGTAATCCGACCCTGGTCAGTAAATCGAACGCGGTGGGGCTGATGCAGCTGAAGGCTTCTACGGCCGGGAAAGAAGTTTATCGCTATATGGGATGGAGCGGGCAGCCATCGACCAGCGAGCTGAAAAACCCGGAACGTAATATCTCAATGGGGACCGCGTATCTGAGCATTCTGGAACACGGGGTGCTGAAAGGCATTGAAGATCCAGAAGTGATGCAATATGCGCTGGTGGTCTCTTACGTTAACGGTGCGGGCGCGTTGCTCAGGACATTCTCCTCGGATCGTAAAGAAGCGATCGACGAGATTAATGGAATGGATAAAGATGAGTTCTTTGAGCATGTGGTGAAGAATCATCCGGCACCACAGGCTCCACGTTATATCTGGAAAGTACAGAAAGCGATGGATGCCATGTAATGCCGCCGTCGGGCGGCGCTCTGCTGCCCGACATCTGTCACAGGACTTTGTTTGCTCTTTCCCGTGCTTCGCGTTCCAGCGAGAAGATAATGCGCTGAAGTTCCCGCTCCGCACCTGGCCCGACATTAAGAAAACGGAAGCTCAGACGCGGGGTGGTGATGGTTTCGTTTTTGCTATCAACCACTTTGCGCTCGCTGATGGCAATCAGCTGAGCATCAAAATAGAACCGCCCCCAGCCGCCCATATCCAGCTCAATTTGCGAGAAACGCATCCCTTCGACCAGTCCGTCGGGTTTTGGCGTATCCATTAATGCACCCATTCCGCCGAGCGACAAATCAAACAGGCGGAAGCGAAACTCTTTCCTGTCCGGCATTCGCGCCTTGCAAAAATAAGCAGGATGAAGCGGGGCGCTGATACGAAAATATTCGCGGCGTTGCACAAACCACAGGTTAGTCGGCAAGGGCGTGATAAACGCAGGAAGACCCTGGAATTCGCCCTGTGTCAGACGTGGCAGCACAAACTCTACTTTTGCACCCTGAGTTTCAGCCATCACCGAGATATTTTCTGCCCGAAGCGCCGCCCGGTTTTCGTACTCCTGGCTACCCAGATCGATGACCAGGCGCTCCGACGAGGCTTCGAGGATTTTGCTAATAAACTGATTTGTTGCCCAACTGATGCGCAGCGGCACCTCGCCTTTTTGCAGATCGCGTAATACCCCTAATACAGCCAGCGGATTTTGTTTCAGGAACTGCTCACTGTAATTACTCACGCCAGATGGCTCCTCGATATGTGACAGACTGTCTTTGAGTTATCGGCAGCCTGAAATGAAACTTAATACAAACCGGTGAGTTTTTTTCAGTGCGCCAGCAATTTAAGTCGGTGAGATGAAATCGGTTTTATGGCTTTAGCCTATAATTAGAGTACATGTGCAGAAGGTTTTCTGCGTATGCGTTAAACCTGCAAGAGGGCATTGCTATGGGTATCATCGCCTGGATTATCTTTGGTCTTATTGCCGGCGCTATCGCCAAACTTATCATGCCGGGGCGTGATGGTGGCGGCTTTATTCTGACCTGTGTCCTCGGGGTCGTTGGTGCAGTTGTTGGTGGCTGGCTGGCAACAATGTTTGGCCTCGGAGGTAGCGTGAGTGGTTTTAATATGCACAGTTTCCTGGTTGCCGTGGTGGGCGCCATCGTGGTACTGGGCGTGTTCAGGTTACTCAGAAGAGCATAAGAACAGTGAAAAACGGCTCTCTTCGGAGGGCCGTTTTCTTTGATGGTATTGATTTGTTTATGCAAATGATAATAATTGTCGTTCCCAATATCATTTGATAATAAGACGACAATATGATCATTTCGCGTTTTGCGTTATGTGCGTTGGCAGGAGCCGTGACGCTGGCATTGCAGGGAGCGGCTTTTGCCGAAGAAACAACACTTGTGGTGACGGGTTCAGCGCAGAGCGATGTGCTACCAACCTGGACAAACAGTGCCACCAAGTCTGCGGTGGCGGAAAGTAAAACCCCGCAGGTCATTAATACCCTGTCTGCGCAAGAGATTGAACAACGCCATGCGAACTCGGTGAACGAGATCCTGCGGTATGCGCCGGGCGTGTCGACCGAGGTACGTGGTAATACGTCGTACATGAGCGAGTATAAAATTCGCGGCTTTACCGTCGACCAGGAGTTCTACAACGGTCTACAACTGCCTTACAACGTCACCGGTAACACCAAAGCGCGCATCGATCCTCTGCTGATCGAGAGCGTCGATATTCTCAAAGGGCCATCGTCGGTGTTGTATGGCGGGGGCTCACCGGGTGGCCTGGTGAATATTCAGGGTAAGATGCCGCAAAAAGAGGCGAAAACCGAGCTGGGCTTTACCACCGGTAACCGCAATCTGAAAGAGGGATATCTCGATTCGACCGGGCAACTTGCCGACAGCGACTGGAATTACCGTCTGTTGGGTAAAGCCACCGAAAATGACGACCAGCCGCACACCACGCGCTATGAAAACTATCTGGTGGCACCGTCAGTGACCTGGCAACCCGACAGTAACACACGGCTCACGATTGATGCACTGGCGCAAAACACCCCGAGTTTGTCGCCATCTAACCCGCTGCCGTTAGCGTATTTGCGCTCTGAATATGCCGGGCGTCGTGATTATGCCGGGGATGAATGGAGCGGTTTTAAACAGCGGCAGTGGATGCTCGGATACCACTTCGAACATGCATTTGACAGTGGCTGGGGCTTCAGCCAGAAAGTGCGTTATTTCGATGTGGACACGCATCAGCGCAGCGCCTATTCCACCGGGCAGGGAAGTGAAGTGTATGAGCTTAACCGTTTTGCCTATACCACGGATGAAGACCTCCAGAGCTTCAACATGGATAACCAGGTCACCAAAACGGTGGCGCTGGGCGAGTGGCAACATCATCTGCTGGCGGGGTTCGATTACCAGAAGCTGAACTCCCACTTCCACTATCGCTACGCCTCCGCTACACCGGGCATCGATATGCGCCACCCGGACTATTCACAAATTCATGAAAGCGAGCTGGGTTTATATACCGCGCAGAAAAACCGCCTGAGCTATCAGCAGAACGGTTATTACGTGCAGGATCAAGTGGTATTTGGCGGGCTTAACCTGCTGGGCAGCCTGCGCTATGACGATTACCGCTCTGTGACTACCAACTACCTGCAAAACGGGGATAAAGCGTGGGTTGCACAGGATCGTGTTACCAAACGTCTGGGCGCGTTGTATGCCTTCGACAATGGCATTTCGCCGTTTATCAGTTACTCCGAAGGATTTGCCCCGGTATCGCCGCAAGGCACGCTGACGGCCCAGGACGTCAAGCCAACGACCAGTAAACAGGTGGAAGGCGGGGTAAAATATCTGCTGGAGGACTTCGCGACCACGCTGACTGCCTCGGTATTTAACATTCGCCAGAAGAACGTGGTCACAACCGATCCCGGCTTCCTGAACTACCGCCAGACCGGCGAGGTGGAATCTGAGGGGGCGGAGCTTTCAGCTATCAGTCGCCCGACGGACAACCTGACGCTGGTGGCCAACTATGCGTATACCCACGCGATTAACACCGAGGATGATAAGTACAAAGGCAAACGCCCGACCCAGGTGCCGGAGAATGCGTTTAACCTGTGGGGCGATTACACCTTCGACAGCACGCTGCTGAAAGGGGTGAATATCGGTGCCGGGGCACGTTATACCGGGCCAATGGAAATTGCGCCAGCCAACGACGAGGGCAAACTGGGCGGCACCACGCAGTATGACCTGGCGGCGTCTTATCGTATGGGTGAACTCCTGCCGTCGCTTGCGGGACTAACGCTGAAGATGAGCGCGCAGAACATCACCAACAAAGAGACGCTGACCTGCTACGACGCCAGCAACTGCTGGATAGGCCGCGACCGCACCTGGCAGCTGGGAGCAAGTTACAGCTTCTGATGTTGGGTCTGATGCCCGGTGGCGCTTCGCTTACCGGGCCTACGGGTGAAATGGTTTTCTCCCTTGCCCTGCGGGAAGAGGGACCTCCGGTCAGTTTTGTCTTTACTCAGCGATGACATTACACCTTTGAAATGAAAGACTTATAGCGGCTCCATGGTCCGGCTGAAAATCGCCGAAGCGTTTACGGAAGGCCGGGGCGACGCGCATGGATGCGCGGCGAGGGCGGCTTTACAGGGACGTTTCATCCGCCCGTCCCCGATTAGCCTGGAGCAAACGCTGAGGACAAAATTGCCGGGAGCAATTTTGGACAGCGCTCGCGCTGACCCCGAAGGGGTGAGCCCCAGGGATGGGGCGAACAATTCGCGAAGCGGCGATTTTCTTGCCGGGAGCCCGGGTCGCCAGGGTGGTGGCGGTGAGCCACCCTGGCACGTTCACGAGTAATGTAGTAACAGAGTAGCAAGGAACATAAAGTGAACGGAATGACCACTTCATCCGTATGTACCCCCACACTCTACACAGCCTCCAAATTCCCGACAATCTCCACCTACTGCGCCACATTTTTCGCCGGAGTCGCGACCTTCTCATTTGCCGCAGGCTGATTCTCCGGCACACTCTCGCACGGCTTCTCTTTCGGACACACTAAATCCAGCATTTTCAGCGTCACGCCGTTTGTCCAGCCGAAGCCGTCCTGCAAGGGATACTCTCCGCCGCCGCCACCTGTGCCAGTAGTAGAAACATCATATTTCTCAACCAGTTTCTGCTCGCGATCGTAGGTATGCTGTACATTTTTCAGGAACCGCCAGGTGACATCCATTGCCACCTTGTCTTGCCCGTAATTCTGCAACCCTTCCGTCGCGATCCACTGCAATGGTGCCCAACCGTTTGGCGCATCCCACTGTTGCCCGCTGTCGATTGTGGTCGTCGAAATGCCGCCAGGTTTCAACAGCCGCGCAGAGGCCGCAACTGCCACTTTATCCGCACGGTCCTGCGCCGCTGCTTTCACAAACAGCGGGTAAAGGGCAGCAGCGGTCAGCTGATTACGCACCTTTTTGCTTTTCAGATCGTAATCGGCGTACCAGCCCTCTTTTTCATTCCACAGATGCCCCTCAATGGCTTTCCGACGTGCAGTTGCCAGGGTGTCATATTTCGTCGCACTGGCTGTATCCCCAGCGTCCTGGCTGGCTTTTGCCAGCAGCTTTTCCATCTTGTACATCAGCGCGTTAAGATCGACTGGCACAATGCTGGTAGTGCGGATCGTGCCAAGCTTTTGCGGATCATCCATCCAGCGGGAGCTGAAATCCCAGCCGGATGCCGCGGCGGAACGCAGATCGCGATAGATCTCCGTTGCCGGGCGGTTGGGATTCTTTTTCGCGGTGGTCACATCATCAAGCCAGGACTCCGGGCGCGGCGTATCACGGTCGTCCCAGTAGCGGTTAAGAATGGTGCCGTCATCCAGTTTCACCACCCGCTTACTGGCTTGACCCGGCTGGAGTGCGTCCACGCCATCCATCCAGTACCGATACTCTTTTTCCATCTGCGGGCGGTATTTTTTCAGCGCATCGCTGTCGTGCGTGGCTAACAACTCAACCATCAGTGCGAAGAACGGCGGTTGCGAGCGGCTCAGGTAGTAGCTGCGGTTGCCGTTTGGGATATGCCCCCAGGTATCAATTTCATAGGCAAAGTTGTCTACCATATCGCGGATTTTGTCCCAGTGGTCGCTTTCTGCTAAACCAAGCATGGTGAAATAGCTGTCCCAGTAATACACCTCGCGAAAACGACCGCCGGGCACCACATAAGATTTTGGCAGCGGCAGCAAAGAATCCCATTTACTGGCTTTGTCAGTGGTCCGCGTCAGAACCGGCCACAGCCCGTCGATATGCGCCCGTAAACTCTGTCCAGACGGTGGGACATACTTTTCACCTTCCGTTGGCAGGGTAAAGTTCATTTCCACAAAATGCCGCAGGTCGAAACCGGTCTGAGTGTGCTGCATCCGGTAATCCGCCAGGATGGTCAGGGGATCGCTTTTAGGAACCGCATCGGCAAAGGTCTTTTGATCGGGAAAGAGTTTGGCACTCTGGACATCGTTAAAAAGGGGTCCGAGCAGTATGTCAGGGGGCGTCGACTGGCCGGTTGCCTTGTCTTCAGCGTAGCCAGATAAGGTGACGCCCAGCAGTGCGCCGCCAAGCGCGAGCGATAAAAGTGTAGGGTGGCGCATATGAGGTTTTATCATCGGTTCTCTCCTGTATTTGCTGAGCAGCGTGACCGCTGTCATCAACCACGTGAAAACCTTAGACGAATATCGAGATATTCGCGTGTCGAATATCCCATTTTTTGCAGACTCAGACAATTTACCGTTGCGTTTAGGTCCACGTCGAATAATTGAAATATTGACCGGGAGAATAATTGCGACATTATTTAATATAGAGTGAAGAGCACTCTTGCGGTCATTTCATTATTTTAATTGTCAGGATCACATAAAACAAAAAACATAATCTTGTAGTGAAAAAACATAATGGATAATCGTGCGACTCTCAGCGAAATTATCGCCGACAACAGAAACCGGTTTCATAAAATGAGGTGAATGTATGGCGATGACAGAACGAATTCCAGTAAAAGAAAAAATAGGTTATAGCCTGGGGGATGCGGCAAGTCATATTGTATTTGACTCGTCAGTGGCCATTCTGGCGTATTATTACACTGATATATATGGTCTGCCACCCGCAGTCATGGGGACCATGTTCCTGCTGGTCCGTTTATTAGACGCAATAACTGATCCGATAATGGGTGCGATTGCGGATGCAACGTCAACGCGCTGGGGGCGTTTTCGCCCGTGGCTGTTAGCAATGTGTATTCCCTTTGCAGTAAGTTGCGTGCTGGTGTATTCCATTCCTGATTTTACCGAAACTGGAAAAATCTATTATGCCGTCGGGGCGTATATCTTTATGACCCTGATGTATACCGCCATTAATATCCCTTACTGCTCACTTGGTGCGGCGTTAACCTCCGACCCACGCGAAAATCTCTCGTTGCAGTCCTGGCGTTTTGCCATTACCCCCATTGGTGGCGCGCTGGGAACCGCCTGCATTCTGCCGCTAGCGGATTATCTTTTCCCAGGCGATCGAGCCACCGGCATTCAGGTCGCAATGGGCATTTTTGGCGTGATTGGCTGCCTGATGTTCCTGGTCTGTTTTCTCACGACCAGAGAGCGGGTTCAACCCATTAAAGAAGAGAATCTGAACATCTCCCGAGACGTTAAGATCCTCTTTCGTAACGACCAGTGGCGCATTTTGTCGGTCTATAACTTCATGATGCTGGTCGCGGTGGTGATCCGTGGCGGCGCCGTGGTTTATTTCGTCAATACGGTCCTGAACAAAGGCGCGGACATCATCTCATTCTTTATGCTGGGCGGAATGCTGGCGTCAATGTTTGGCTCAGTACTGGCGCAACCGTTCGGGACTCGCTTTTGCAAGGTTAAACTGTCGTTCTGGATCAATATTCTTAACGCCGCGCTTGGCGTAGCGTGTTTCTGGCTCCCGTTGGAGTTCTGGATTATTCCGTTAATTGCCCACGTCCTGATTCAGATAGTGCAGGGCGGAAATGGCGCATTGCAGTGGTCAATGATTACTGATGCAAATAACTATGGTGAATGGAAAACGCAGCGTCGAATAACGGGTATGAATGTCGCTGCCAATATTTTTGTCATTAAATTGGGTGTCGCAGTTGGTGGGGCAATTCTGGGATGGGTACTGGCCTGGTTCAATTATGAATCAAACAGTGAAGTACAGCCTGAATCCGCAGTGCAGGGTGTTATTCTGTTATTCACTCTCATCCCATCGTTCTTTTATTTGCTTACGGCGTTCTCAATTAAGTTCTATGGTCTGACGGAAAATGTGATGAACGGCGTAGTCCGTGATTTGAATAAAGGTGAATTCGCAAAAGAATAAAATAACAATTGATGTATTAAGCCGGTAATACAGTTGTATTACCGGTATAGGGTAGTACCACTCAGGACGTAATGAATAATTCACGAGGATGGAATCCATGAGAGTTAAGTCTATTGCTCTGGTCATTAGCGCTTTTTGTACCACAGGCGCTTTCGCAGCAAAAAATACCCCGACCCTTGAAGAAAAACTGGCGAAACTGGAAGCTCGCCTTGAAAGCGCAGAAAATCGCGCGGCGCAGGCAGAAGCGCAAATTCAGGTTCTCCAGCAACAGCAGGTTGTGGCCGTGCAGAAACCTGCCAGCGTGAATGTGGAATCAGCGGAGCCAGTAGCCCAATCAGCTGTACCAAAACTGACGTTATCAGGCTATGGCGATATTAAATTCTATGGCGACGTCGAATTTAACATGGATGCGGCCAGCAAAACCGGCAGCCTGACATCAATGAAAACCACGGCCAATAAAGACTGGGCACCTGGCAGCAATGAGCGCTGGGACATCAACGGCCGTCTGTTGCTCGGTTTTGACGGTTATCGCCGGATGGATAACGGCAATTTTGCCGGTTTCTCCGTGCAACCGCTTGCCGACCTGACCGGCAAAATGAACCTTGATGATGCCGTGTTCTTCTTCGGAACGGAAAACGACTGGAAGGTAAAAGTGGGTCGCTTTGAAGCCTACGACATGTTCCCGCTGAACCAGGACACCTTCGTAGAGTACTCCGGCAACACAGCAAACGACCTTTACAGCGATGGCTACGGCTACATCTACATGCTGAAAGAAGGGCGTGGGCGTAGTGACAGCGGCGGAAACTTCCTGCTCAGTAAGACGGTTGATAACTGGTATTTCGAGATCAACACCTTGCTGGAGAACGGCAGTACGCTGTTTGTCGATAAGCAGTACCACGGCGTTGATCTCGATAACGAGAAAAACGTGGCTTATGTACGTCCGGTCATCTCATGGCAAAACGGGGGCTTCTCAACCGCCATCGCGATGGAGAGCAACCTGGTGAACAACGCCTATGGTTATCGCGATGCATCTGGCAAATGGGTGGATCAGTCCGATCGTACCGGTTACGGCCTGACGATGACCTGGAACGGCCAGAAAGCCGACCCGGAAAATGGCGCGGTGATCAACCTGAATACAGCCTATATGGACGCCACGGATGAGAAAGACTTCACGGCGGGTATCAACGGGTTATGGCGCAAGTTCGAGCTGGGTTACATCTATGCGCATAATGAAATCGACAAATTTGACACCGCCAGCTTCAACGCCGACTGTGACAACGACTGCTGGATAACCGATCCGGGCGATTACGATATCCATACCGTTCACGCTTCCTATCTTTTCGATAACGTCATGAAGATGAAGAACTTCAATATCTATCTGGGCGCGTATGCGTCCTGGGTTGAAGCGCATCCAAACCAGGGCGACAATAATAACGACTCCCGATACGGCGGCCGCGTACGCTTTAAATATTACTTCTGATACCCCCTGACAGTCAGACCTCTTCCGGGGTCTGACTGGATTCCCGCAGTGAACCCGGCGCCTGGCCGACAATGCGTTTGAATGCCCGGCTAAACGCGGCAAGTGACCCGTAGCCAAGACGCAGCGCTACCGTTTCGAGCGGTTGATGTTCGTGACGAATATACTGAATGGCCAGCCGCATCCGTAGTTCTGAAAGGTATTTGGCCGGGGTGGTGCCGGTCGCCGACAGAAAACGCTCGGCGAAGACGGAACGTGACGTTCCGGCCTCTTTTGCCAGGTCCGCAACGTTCCAGTTTACCCCCGGCTGTTGATGCATGGCATAAATCGCGCGGCTTAAACGTGGATCGCGCAGCACCTGGACCCATCCGGTCGATTTCCCGCATCCGGCCTCCACCCAGCCCCGCACAATCAGCGCGGCCACCACATCGGCAAGGCGTGCCAGAATGCCGGCAAAACCAACCTGCCGGGTCATGGATTCTCGCTCCATTGCGGCGAGCAGCGGATGGATCTCCGGCCACGTGGACATCAGGCGGCTTACCATCATCACTTCCGGCATCGCTTTGATGAGGGGTTGCATCCCGCCAAGCTCAAAATCCATGCAACCACTGAATATTACCGTGTTCTCGCTGTCCGGGCAGGGTTCACAGGTGATAGCGCAGACTGAGTTGCAAATCGGCTCACTCGGAAACGCGCTCACCGGCGTGATGTCGGCATGTTCGTCAGAAAGTAAGGCATGGGCGTTGCCGTTTGGGATGAACAGTGCATCGCCGCCGCTCAGGGCAAACGTCGCGCCACTCTCCATGCGCAGCAGTGCGGAGCCGTGGCTCACAAAATGGAATTGCGCTTTGCCGGGCGCCTGATGAAACGCCACACCAAAGGGGGCGCTGGCTTCAATGCGGCGATATTTCACACCGGAGAGGCGCATTCCACGAAGAAGCTCGCTGATCAAATCGGGTGACGGGTTGCTCATGTCTTCACTTTCGGACGAATAATCAATAATCAAAGATTATATGTCATAGATCGTCCAGGGGGAACTCACTATGCTTTTGCGACAGTTGTCACATTTTTCTAACGGGAGAACAACAGATGAATTCATGTGTCGCGGCGAGAGAGGCCATTGCACCCGCAAAGCCCGCCTGGCGAGCAGTCTATTCACTGGGTCTGGGGGTCTTTGGCCTGATAACGGCAGAGTTTTTACCCGCCAGTTTACTGACGCCGATGGCGGCCAGTCTTGGCGTAAGCGAAGGGATGGCCGGGCAAGCCGTTACCGCAACGGCGTTGGTGGCACTGGTGACCGGGCTGCTGATTACCTCGGCCACCAAAAGTATCGACAGGCGCTGGGTACTGATGTTTTTCTCAGTGCTGCAAATCATTTCCAGCCTGCTGGTCGCTTTTGCGCCAACTCTGCACGTGTTGCTGCTCGGGCGTCTGCTGCTGGGCGTTGCCATCGGCGGTTTCTGGGCAATGTCTACCGCCACGGCGATGCGTCTGGTGCCTGCCGATAAAGTGCCGAAAGCGCTGGCGGTGATTTTCTCCAGCGTGTCGATTGCCACGGTGGTTGCCGCACCGCTGGGTAGCTATCTCGGCAGCCTTATTGGCTGGCGTAACGTTTTTATCCTCTGCATTCTGCCAAGTATCCTGGCGCTGCTCTGGCAGCTGTGGGTTCTGCCCTCTATGAAGCCGGAAAGCAGCGGTAGCCTGGGGACGCTGTTCCGCGTGCTGCGCCGTCCTGGCATGATTGGCGGGATGCTGGCGACTATCCTGATTTTCAGCGGTCACTTTGCCTTCTTCACCTATCTGCGTCCGTTCCTTGAAACGGTAGGCCAGGCAAGCGTTGAGAGCATTTCGCTGATCCTGCTGGGCTTTGGCGTGGCAAACTTTATCGGTACGTCGATTGCCGGGCATCTGCTGGCACGAAATCTGCGCCTGACGCTGGCGTTGGTCCCGTTCGCGATGGGGATCCTGGCGCTGATGATGGTGGCGTTCGGGCACCTGGCGATGCTGGATGGCTTACTGGTGGCGCTCTGGGGCTTTGCGTTTGGGCTGGTGCCGGTAGGCTGGTCAACATGGCTTGCCACCACCGTACCGGATGAAGCAGAAAGTGCAGGGGGGCTGCTGGTGGCATCCATCCAGCTGGCTATCAGTGCAGGTGCGGCCGGCGGCGGCGCGGTATTTGATCTTAATGGGGCCAGCGGCGTATTTGCCGGAAGTGGCCTGCTGCTGGTAACAGCAATGGTGATTGTGTTTATGGGCGTGAGGGTGAAGGCGGAAGAGTAACGCGTCAGCCATTGTAGGCCCAGTAAGCGTAGCGCCACTGGGCTTGCTGGTACGTTCACGCGTATTGTGGTGACAGTGAGGCAAGGAACATAAAGCGAACGGTGGCCCTATGTTCCTTAACCTCAATCACCTGTCACTCACAACCCTTTCTTATCCATCAGCACTGCCAGGTCCACCAGGCGATTCGAGAATCCCCATTCGTTGTCATACCACGCGAGGATCTTGACCATATTGCCGCCAATCACCAGCGTGGAAAGGCCATCAATAATGGAGGAGCGTGGGTCGCCCTGATAATCACTTGATACCAGCGGCTCATCGCTATAACCCAGGATCCCTTTTAGCGGACCGCTGGCAGCGGCTTCGCGGAAGGCAGCGTTAACCTCTTCAGCGGTCACGTTGCGACTCAGCGTTACCGTTAAATCCACAATCGACACTACCGGAACCGGTACACGGAGTGAATACCCCGTCAGTTTGCCATCCAGCTCGGGAATGACCTTGCCAAGCGCTTTTGCCGCACCGCTGGAGTAAGGCACAATCGACAGAGCCGCAGCTCGCGCGCCGCGCAGATCTTTTTCCGGCTGGTCGTGCAGCACCTGGCTGTTGGTGTACGCGTGGGTGGTATTCATCAGCCCGTGTTCGATACCAAATGTCTGATGCAGTACCTGTGCCGCCGGTGCCAGCCCGTTGGTGGTGCAACTCCCGTTACTGACGACAAAATGCTGAGCCGGGTCGTAATTCCCGTGATTAACGCCCATCACCACCGTCAGGTCATCGTTCTTGCCCGGGGCAGAGATGATGACGCGTTTCGCGCCGCCGCTGGTGATATGAACCGCCGCTTTTTCGCGCTCGGTGAAAAATCCAGTCGCTTCGATAACCACGTCTACGCCCACATCACGCCAGCGAATGTTTGCCGGATCACGTTCGCTAAACACCCTGATGCGCTGGCCATCGACCTGCAATGCGCCGTCTGCCGCTTCAACGGATACCGGTAACGTACCGAGCAAGGAATCGTATTTCAGTAGATGGGCGAGGGTTTTGCTGTCCGTCAGATCGTTAATTGCCGCAATCTGAATATCCGGGTTACCCAGTGCAGCGCGTAAGAAATTACGTCCGATCCTGCCGAAGCCATTAATACCGACCTTAACCATGATTAACTCCTTATCTGTGTTGTCTGGAGTCAATGTAGGCTTTAGGTGAAATGGCGTAAATGACAAAAAAGGATCACATTACGCCATCTTGCGACAGTGAAAACGCTGGCGATATTCCCCCGGGGTGAGGTGAAGCTGTTTTTCAAACACCCGACGCAGATTAATGCTGCTGCCAAAACCACTTTTTTCGGCAATGCGATCCAGGGTTTCCGCTGTCTGTTCCAGGAGTTGTCGTGCCGCCGCCAGCCGTGCCTCGGTGACATACCGCGCCGGGGAGGCTCCGGTTTCACGGGTGAATACGCGGGTAAAGTTACGCGGGCTCATGGCGACTTTTTCTGCCAGGTTTTCAACGCACAGGTCGGCAGTGAGGTTTTGCAGGATCCAGCGTTGCAGGTCATTTATCGGCCCGGAAGCGCTAGGCTGATGCAGGTTATAGCGGCTGAACTGAAGCTGCCCGCCGGGGCGGCGCAGGTACATCACCATGTCCTGCGCAACGTCACGGGCAAGGCTAAATCCATAATCATCTTCAACCAGCGCCAGCGTCAGGTCAAAGCCGGAACTAACGCCGCCGGATGTCCATATCGGACCATCCTGAATGTACAGCGGCCCACCTTCAACATTGATTTTAGGGTAGGTGGTCTGCATGGTTTCCAGCAGTCGCCAGTGGGTCGTTGCCCGTCGGCCATCAAGCAAACCGGTCTGCGCCAGCAGCATGGCGCCGCCGCAAATTGATGCCACACGGCGCGCGTGCGGCGCTGCCAGGTGCAGCCAGTCGACCACCGCAGTGCTCTCCAGTTCGTTCATCCCGCGTCCGGTAATGATGATGGTGTCGAGCGGCTCGCGGGGATCAAGCTCTGGCAGGCGGTAGTCCGCCAGCAGGTTTAACCCGGACTGGCCGTGGATCACCTGGTGAGGCTGAGTGGTGGCGATAATAATGCGATAGCAGGGATGTTGCGGGCCTTCCGGGTGTAGCCGGTTGGCCTGCATCAGAATGTCGGCGATACCGGCGGCTTCAAATAACATGCCGCCATCCGGGACGATAATCAGGATCTTCTTCATGTCCTGAAAAGTACCTTTATCGCAAAATAAGTCAAGAGGTGGCAGTGCTTAATCAGGGATGGATAACAATCCCGTTCAGCGGTTGCCAGCAGGCATTCACATAAGGCTGTATCGACGCCGGGCGATACAGCTGCGCCCCCCACATCCCGGTGTTGTCCTGCACGGGAAGCGGAGTCGGCCAGGCCATTCTCGATACTGCAGAGCTGTGGATAGCAAGGTCCGGGCTGTCGGGACGTCGGAGCTGCCGGACGCCCAGCTTGTAAGGTATCTGGTACCACTCGCAATGGATAGGCCCTTTGAAATCCACGTTAACCTGCACAGGATCCAGATGCACGCCAAGCTGACCCAGCTCGGTGCGGATCCACAGATAAGCGCCGTTCGATAATCCGGTTCCATTATTGGTGCTGCTGTAACCGCCACCGACATCTGCGTGGATCCCCGGAAAATAGATCTGCACGATATTGTCGCGTTTGTCCCAGAAGGTGGGGGTAAAATCCAGCCGCATTTCATCAATGGCAATGGCCTGTCGGCCATATTTGACGTGCTCCCCAAGCGCGGTGCTGGCAAATTTAAAGGCATCGATACGGGCGTCTTTAATATATTCAGGAATACCCAATGAGCCCACGGTTTCCCAGACGGTAACGGCTTTAATCGGCACAAAATAGATAATCTTGTTCGGATCAACCTGCTCATGCAAAAACATCGGGGCATCGCGGATAATTCGGTCTAACAGCGAACCGTCAACGTTGGTTTTTTGCCGGTACTGCCGCCATACCGCGGTTCCCAGACGGTAGGCTTCCTCTTTGTCAGTGAGGTCGATTTTGTTTTTATCCAGCAGCCCGCATTCACCAATCATCCCTGCCAGAGCGCGTGCCGTGTAGGCTCCCCGGCTAAACCCGATAAGAAAGATATCATCATCTCTGTCGTAATTACGGCAGATGAAGGTATATCCACGCACGATGCGTTCAATGATCCCCGCACCAAACACCCCGCCCAGCATTTTATCGAGCCAGTTATTTGAATCCCCCACGCCATGAATGTACTTACTGACCTGCAAAACCACTCCCGATTTATTTCTCAGCGTTTTTTCCTGCTCATTGCGCACAAACATATCGGGAGTATCGGCGGTGCCATCCAGCTCATTAAATAGCCGCAAAACATTTGTGTAATCGGGGATATCGTCCTTGTTATCGTCGTTATTCGGTCCATTCCACGTACCATCTGCACAAAAAATAATGTTTTTACTCATGATGTTTTTTCTCACATAACGGGAACGGGAACACCACCCAATTTTCGGCGTGGTTAACAGGGTTAACCCTCATGAGTATTGATGATCTTTGCGATTAAAACCCGAAACGATACATACCGTTTCGGGTCCGGGACTTGCTTAATGCGCGGGTTGCGCCGCGTTTTTTGCCATTGGGATCGCGGCGATAATCACCGCACCCAGCACCAGGAATCCGGCGACCATAAAGATCCCGGCATTGAAGTTCCCCGTGGTGTCTTTCATCAGGCCCATCAGCAGCGGGCCAAGCGCGGCGCCGGTCATCCCGGTGGCGTTGATCACCGCAATGCCCACCGCGCGGGCGCGCACGGAGATAAACCAGTCAGGTGTCGTCCAGAAAATCACCATTGCAGCAAAGGCGCCAGCAGAGGCCATCACAATCCCGGTGAACTGGAACAGCGGCGTGGTGCTGGTGGCGGTTAACATCCAGCCTGCGGCTGCAAACAGATAGGGGAGCAGGGTGTGAATTTTACGTTCGTTCAGCCTGTCCGAACGTTTACTCCACCAGACCATCGCGATGATGGTACACATCTGGGGAATGGCGCTCAGAATGCCGATGGTCACGTTGCTGCTGGTTTCGTTAATACTGCGCAAAATCAGCGGCGTCCAGACGCTCAGCGCGCTAAGGGTATTGGTCAGGCAGAAGTAAGCCACGGTGTAGAGGATAATGACCGGGGTAAAGAGTTCGCGCGCCAGACTGCGCTGCGCCACAGGTGCGGTATTTGCCGCGAGCTGAGTCTTTCGCACCGCCACTTTGTCCGCCTCCAGCATCTCGTTCAGGCAGGCTTTGTCATCATCCGTTAACCATTTGGCTTTTGCCGGGCTATCGTCCAGCCAGAACCAGACCACCAGGCCCAGCAGCACGGACGGGAACCCTTCCAGCAGGAACAGCCACTGCCAGCCTTTCAGGTTCAGCAGGCCGTCCATATTCAAAATATACCCGGATGCCAGCGAACCCAGCGCCATGGTCACCGGCATCGCAATCATAAACAGCGCGTTGGCGCGGGCACGATAGTGCGCCGGAAACCAGTAGGTTAAATAGAGCAGCAAACCGGGCAGAAAACCGGCTTCGGCAATCCCTACCAGCATTCGCAGCACGTAGAGGCTTTTTGGCCCGGTGGCGAACATGGTGGCGGTAGAAGCAATCCCCCAGATAACCATCAGGATAGCAATCCAGCGGCGCGCGCCGACAATACTCAGCATCACGTTACTGGGGATCCCGCAAATAACATACATCACATAAAACAGGGTGGTGGCCAGGCCAAACATGGTGCTGGTGAGCCCCAGATCTTTGCCCATCGTTAACCCGGCAAAGCCAATGTTGATGCGGTCAAGGTAGGAAAAGACGAACAGAATAAATAAAAAAACAATTAAACGGCGGAACAGCTTTTTGATAACGGCTTGCTGGCGGGGATCCAGCGTGGTATCTCCCGCGGCAGGCGGGGCCAGCGTTCCGTTCTGAGTCTGTTCTACAGAGGCATTATCGTTCATGAAAGCTCCACATTGCGTTTTTTAGTATGAGTGTGCAGGTCGGGTAACGTATAGAAAATCGCCATATGAAGCGTCAAATTAATGTTCAAAAAATGATACGTATTTGTTAATTACATAGCATTTGTGAATCATAATGAGACAGGGATCGCACCCTGAACTCCCCGGAGCGTCGCCAGGGGTTTTACAGGCTGCGATGGTGCTATAGCCGTCACAGATTCGCAGAGTATAATCGCGTTATCTGCCGCTTTTTTTGGTAAGGAAACGCATGAGTAATATAAAAAAAACAGCCGAAGAACAGGCCACCGATCCTGCCTTCCATCGAGAAGAATTTCCCTTCTACTGGATTGTTAATGTCTATGCGCGCTACACACAAATCATGGAAATTACACTGAAAAAAGCGCAGCTGGATGTCTCTGGCTTCCGGGTGTTGATGGTGACGCACCAGTACGGTAAAGCGAGCATTTCACAAATTTCCGAATACGCGATGGCAAAAATGCCGACGGTGACCAAAATCGTCGGGCGGCTGCGGGAGGATGGCCTTGTGACCACCGCCAGTAGCGAAAATGACGCCCGGGTAACGGAAGTGATGCTCACCGACGCCGGGCGGCAAAAAGTGGAAGAAGCCATGGCTCAGGCGGGAAAAGTGTTCGAGAAAGGCTTCAAAGGAATGACCCGAAATCAGGTTGCCAAAATGAACCTCTCCCTGGCAAAAGTGCTCGATAACCTTAACGAGCTATAAGCCAAAAAAACCGAATGACAAATTTGTGACCTGCGTTGAAAATCGATTTAACTCGTTGTAAATAATCACCTTTTATTCAACCACTGTTGCAAGTGATTGCAACAGTGGTTCTCGCCGCTTTCGTCTTTTTTGCTTTATTTTTCATCACTATGAGTGATTGGCCCTGCACATATTATGGTTAATAAAATGTTGCAGTCACGTAAAATTAACGTGAAATATTACTTGAATTTTCATCTAATTCTTCCATGATTGACCTAACGTTAGTCAGGACAAAAAGACAGCAATGACTGTCAGCCTGAATGTGATTCAACATTTCTGGTAAAGGTGTCAATCATGAAGCCAGTTTCAGAGAGCAATGGTTATACTGAGCAGTTCATCCTCGGCGAAGGCGATCTGCGATTCGCCGTCAAAGACACGCTGGATATCGCCGGATACCGCACTCAGGCGGGTTGCCCGGCGCTGGCAACGTCGCCAGCCGCGCACAGCCATGCAAGCGTAGTGTCGCAATTACTGGAAAACCGTTGCGTACTGACGGGCAAAACCACGCTGCATGAACTGGCCTTTGGGGTAACGGGGATCAACCCGCGCTGTGGTACGCCGGTTAACCCGCGTTTCCCGGCGCTGATCCCGGGTGGCTCATCCAGCGGCTCGGCGGCGGTCGTTGCATCCGGCGAGGTGGATTTTTCACTCGGCACCGATACCGGCGGCTCCGTGCGGATGCCGGCGGCCTGCTGCGGCGTGATGGGCCTTAAGCCTGGCTATGGCGTGTTAAGCCGTCAGGGCGTTATGCCTGCCGAAAGCTCTCTCGATTGCGTGGGTGTCTTTACCCGTAATGCCGCAGTGCTGCGCCAGGTGATGACGCGCCTGTCGGTGCCTGTTGACGCCCCGCTGAATTCCTTGCCGCCGGTAGCGTATGTGCTGGCGGCGGAGCCCGATATCGACGCCTTAATCCTGAACGCACTCTCACAGACCGGGGTTTCTGTACAGGAAACCACGCTGCCACTGCTGGAAGAGGCGCACCGCTCGGGGTTAACGCTTATCAGCCATGAAAACTGGCTGGCATTAGGCCCGCTACTGGCAAGCGATGACGTATCGCCGGATGTGGCGTCCCGTATCCGCGCCGGAGCAGACGTCAGCCGCGAAGCGCTGGTACAGGCAGAAGAGGTCCGCGTGGCTTTTAGCGAACACCTTGATGCCGTACTCAAACAGACGCCGCTGCTGGCGCTGGCCACGTTGCCAGAGCTGCCGCCCACGTTACAGGAAGCACAAGATCCACTTGCTGTCGTCAACCTGACGCGACTGGTACGCCCGTTCAATCTGAGCGGCCATCCCGCACTCACGTTGCCGGTGGGGGAGATCGACGGCCGTCCTGTGGCCCTGCAACTGGTCGCCCGCAAAGGGCATGATGGCCTGCTGGTGCAGGCCGCCGAATGGCTCACGGCGCGACGACGCCACTAGCCACCCCCTGTTTTCATTTTCCTGATTTCTCAGTGAGTACGACTCATTGCGGCCCCGTTCGCCCTCGCGACAGCCGCGGATAACTATTCGGAGGTCGCTATGTCTGCTGCACAGGTTCGTGAAGAGCTGGTTTCGCTGCTGAGTGATGTTGCCGCACGCAGCCCTGATTTTGAGCACCAGCGCCATATTTCTGACGATGTGATCGCCCGTTTCAGAGAGGTGGGCGTATACCGCGCACTGGTGCCGAAAATGTACGGCGGTGATGAATGCTCTCCGGCGCAATTTTGCGAGCTGATAGAACAAATCTCTACCGCCGATGGCTCTGCCGGATGGGTGGCAAGCTTTGGCATGAGCCCGTTTTACCTGGGCGCACTGCCGCCGGATACCCTGAAAGAGCTGTATCGCGATGGGCCGGACGTGGTCTTTGCGGGCGGCATTTTCCCCACCCAAAAAGCCACTCAGGCCGATGGTGGTTATCGGGTGAGCGGTCGCTGGAGCTTTGCCAGCGGCAGCATGGGGGCTACGGTGCTGGGCGTGGGCATTTTGCCGGAAGGCGATCAGGCACTGCCGCGCATGGCGGTACTCCCCCGTGAGCGCGTACAGATTGATCCCGTCTGGGACACCGTCGGGCTGGCCGGTACCGGCAGTCATGACCTGGTGGTAAACGATGCTTTTGTTCCTCAGGAATGGACCTTTATTCGCGGTGGCGCACTGAACCTTGAAGGGCCGCTGTACCGCTATCCGGTGCTTTCCCTGGCGACCCAGGTGCTGTCGGTGGTGGCGCTCGGCGTGGCGCGTGCCGCACTCAACGAGATCTATGCCATCGCTCATCGCCAGCAGTCCGTCACCGGCGCGCCACGTCTGGCCGACCGGCCGCAGGCACAGATGCAAATTGCCCGCTGCGAGGCGGAACTGCGCTCAGCGCGCGCCTGGTTTTACGACGCCATCGACGACGTGTGGCAGCGACTGCTGGCGGGCGATGACGCCAGCTGCGAACAAATTAACGCGCTACGTCTTTCCTCAACGCACGTGACCCGCGTGGCCGCCGATGTGGCGCGTCAGGCGCTGGCGCTCAACGGGATGAGCGGCGTCACTATGCGTAGCCCGCTGCAACGCTACGTGCGCGACACGATGGTTATTACCCAACACGCCTTTATGGGCGACCTCTCGTACCTCAATGCCGGGACGGTCTTTTTCGGCGGCAAACCGCTGCCGGGTTACCTGTGATTTTTAACGAAAGGAGCAACACATGAGCCAGTCAACCACCTTACGCGTGCTGTTTTGTATTGGGGTGAATCAGAACTTTTTTGACGCCAGTGCGACCGAGGCAAAACAGGTCTGGGCCGCCTTTGGCGTGATGATGAAAGGCATCGACGAGACGCCGGGGATCCGCGTGATCGGCAACATGGATGACGACCAACTGATGGTCGGGCCATCGACCACCGCCCCCTGGACCACCTACGTGCTGGCGGATGCCGAGCGCCTGGAAAACGTGGCTGCCGTCTGCAACCTGTTCCGCACCACGCCGGTAGGCGACAGCGGCAGCAAGCTGTGGAAGTACTGCAAAATCGAAGCCCGCGTGGGCCGTGAACTGATTATCCAGAACTAACGGGGCCCGCGATGAACGCCCAGGATGCGCTGCGTTTACAGCAGCTTGAAGACAGCCAGGCCGCCCGCGTCTGCATTAGCGATTACATGCGCCTGTGCGACAGCCTCGACAGCCCCGAAACCGTGCAGGCCATTGGCGCCTTGTTTACTGCCGATGCCTGCTGGGAGGGCATCGGTGAACCTTATGCCACGCGTCTGGGACGCCATCTGGGGCGCGAGGCCATCGTCACCATGATGGCGGGTTACGTGCGTCAGCCTGCGCACTTCGCCATGAACGCCCATTTTTTGTGCTCAGAGGCGATATGGCATGAGCCGGACGGGCAGTTGAAGGGCCGCTGGCTGATGCTGCAAACCTCGGCGTTCAGTGCCGGTGGAGCGCACCTGAATGCGGCGGAAATCCGCGTCACTTTTGTGCGCGATGCGCACGCCATGGCGATGGCCCATTTCACGACCCGCAATCTGTTCAGCAGGCCGGTTGACCACTGGCACGCGGCGGATGTGCTTCCCGTACCGGATAAAAAATAAGACTTGCAGGATACTGGACATGCAATGCGATCACCTCATCAACGTGAAGAACATCGATACCACCACGCCAGCCACGCCGACTACCGCGGAGATTGCGGCGCTGGTGCAGCACGACCGGGTACACACCTCGCTGTACACCTCGGAAGCGCTGTTCAGCCTGGAGCTGGACAGGATCTTCAGCAAAACCTGGGTGTGGGTCGCCCACGCCAGTGAAATCCCGGACACCGGCAGTTTTAAAACCACCGAGATCGGCACACAGCCGGTGATCGTGGTGCGCGATCGCAAAGGCACGGTTCACACCCTGCTGAACCGCTGCCGCCACCGCGCAGCGACCGTTTGCGAACACCGCAGCGGCAAAACCAACAGTTTTGTCTGCCCGTACCACGGCTGGGGCTATGCGCTGGACGGCAGCCTGCGCGGCGTGCCGCACCCGGAAAGCTACGCCGACCAGCTGGAAAAAGGCGAACTGGGGCTGGTGTCGCTACGTACCGAACAATATGCCGGGATGATTTTCGCCACCTTTAACGACCAGATTGAGCCGCTGGAGGATTTCCTCGGCGTGGCGAAGAAGTGGATGGATCTGTTTATGAAACAGGGGGCAGGTTACCCGATCAAAACCGGCCCGGCACACCGTTTCCGCTTCCCGGGCAACTGGAAAATCCAGCTCGAAAACACCACTGACGGCTACCACTTCCCGGTGGTTCACCGTTCGTTTTTAAGCTCGGTCGATAAGCAAACAGAAGAGATGCTGAATTTTGTGGATGGCAGCGGCTACGTCGAAGACTTAGGCAACGGCCACAGCGTGATGGTGATGATCCCGGAGCTGGTGGATCTTGACGCTAACCTCGATGCGCCCATCCCGGAGCGCTTTAGTGAGCTGGCAGACGCCCTGCGCGAAGACCACGACGAAGAGCAGGTCCGGCGTATTGTGCGTGCGGTCGGCGGCTCCGGTTTTAACCTCAATATCTTCCCGAACATTGCCTGTTCGATGGCGTTCTTCCGCGTGCTTCAGCCGGTGTCCGTCAACGAAACCGAAATTCACCATGCGGTGATCACCATGGATGGCGGGCCGGAAATCGCCAACCAGGCGCGTCTGCGTCTGCACGAACACTTCCAGGGGCCGATGGGCTTTGGCACGCCGGATGACTCCGAAGCCTGGGAGCGCGTTCAGCGCGGGGCCACCTCGGGCAACGATCTCTGGATCATGCTCAACCGTGGGCTGGCAGGGGAATACCGCTCCGACGATGGCCTGCGCAGTGACGTGAGCGCTGAAACCGGGATGCGCGCCGCCTACCAGCAGTGGAAAAAGCTCATGACGGAGAACGCGCAATGATGACGCCTGATTCAGCACTCTTTACCGCCATGTCGGTAATCAATCTCGAAGGTGATTTGCTCGATCAGGGCGAATTCAACACCTGGCTTGAACTGTGGCAACACGATGGCCTGTACGTGGTGCCAATTGATCCGACCGAAACGGATTTCAAAAACACCCTCAACTACGCCTGTGATGACCACCACATGCGGGAAAAGCGTGTGAAACGTCTTTACAGCGGGGAGTCGATCTCCACCACACCACGCGCCCGTACCTTGCGCACCCTGTCGCGCTTTCGCGTGCTGGGATCCGCCGAGGACAGCATTGTGGTGCGCGGGGCGCAGTCCCTGTGGGAGCACCGTAAAGGCCACAGCCGCCACTACGCGGCGGACATTACCTGGCACCTCCAGCAGCAGGATGGCCGCTGGCTTATTCAGCAAAAGGTGATCCGCCTGGTGAACAGCGACGATGTGCTGCACAGCATCGGCTACATCCTCTGAGGAGCTGACCATGACGCAAACCGTATTAGTGACTGGCGCTGCCGCCGGTCTGGGACAGGTTATCGCCGCCACACTGCTCGGGCAGGGCTATCAGGTGGTGCTGACCGACGTAGACGCCAGCCGCGCACAGCAGGCGGCAGATGAACTGGATAACGGCAAGGTGCTGGCGCTTGGGCTGGACATCCGCCAGCCGCAGGATTTTGCCCGTGCGCTTGATGCCACCCTCGACCACTTTGGCAGCCTGCAGGTGCTGGTAAACAACGCCGCGCTGACGCTCACCACACCGGTGATGGAGATCAACGTCGACGAGTTCGACCGGGTTATCTCTACCAATCTGCGCGGCACGTTTATCGGGTGTCAGACGATGGGGCTCTATTTTGCCGACCGGGGCTATGGCCGAATCATCAACCTGGCGTCCCTGGCCGGGCAAAACGGGGGCACGGCCTCCGGGGCACACTACGCCGCATCCAAGGGCGGCATTTTAACGCTGACCAAAGTCTTTGCCCGCGAACTGAGCAAATCCGGCGTGACGGTAAATGCCATTGCACCGGGCCCGATGGATCTCCCCACCGTTCACGCGCTGGTCCCGGAAGAGAAGATGGCCGGGCTGCTGCAAATGATCCCGGTGGGCAAACTGGGCGAGGCGGAGTTTGTTGCCCAGGCCGTTGCGTTGCTGGCTTCACCCCAGGCGTCGTTTGTCACCGGGGCGACCTGGGACATCAACGGCGGCCTGTTTATGCGTTGAGGAGTGAACATGCTGACATTACAGGTTATCCGACGCGAGGTGCAGGGCGACGTGGTGTTGCTGACCCTGGCGCATTCTGAGGGCATCGCACTGCCAGTGTTTCGCGCGGGGGCTCATATCGACCTGCATCTCAGCGCCGACCTGGTCCGCCCGTATTCCCTTTGCGGCGATCCGCAGGACCGGCAGCACTATCAACTGGGCATCCTGAAAGAAGGGCGCTCAAAGGGCGGATCTCTTGCGGTACATGCCCTGCGTGAAGGCGACGCCATTGCGGTCAGCGAGCCGCGCAATCTGTTTGAGCTGGAAGACCGCGCGGCGCACACCCTGCTGATTGGCGGGGGAATTGGGGTCACGCCGATGCTGGCGATGGCTGCTGAACTGCACGCCGCCGGACGTTCTTTCGCACTGCACTACTGCGCCCGTTCGCGTGCGCAGGCGGCGTTTGTCTCACAGCTGGAACGTGCCCCTTACGCAGCACAGGTGCAACTGCACTTCAGCAACGAACAACGGCTGAACCTGGCTGCGGTGCTGACCGATGTGCCAGCGCAAACCCACGTGTATGTATGCGGCCCCACGCGGCTGATGGATGCCGTCACTGAACAGGCGCAAACCCTGGGGTACTCGTCGGGCCAAATCCATCAGGAATGTTTCAGCGCTGAGGTGCAAACCGGCGGCTCGGCCTTTGATGTGGTAGCGGCCACCAGCGGTATCACCGTGAAGGTGCTGGAAAACCAGACCATTGTCGAAGCCCTGGCCCAGGCCGGGCTGAAGGTCAATGTCTCCTGCAAGCAGGGGATCTGCGGCAGTTGTTTAACCGACGTGCTGGAAGGGGATGTGGATCATCGTGACCACTATCTCACCGATGAAGAGAAAGCCGACGGCGATCAAATCCTGCTGTGCTGTTCCCGCGCGAAGTGCGGGCGTTTAGTTATCGATCTGTAAGGGGATACCCATGACTCTGCAAACTGAATTTCGTAATGCGATGGCACAGCTCGGCAGCGCGGTATCGGTGATCACCACCGACGGCCCGGCGGGAAAATTTGGCTTCACCGCCTCTGCCGTCTGTAGCGTGACCGATCAGCCGCCGACCCTGCTGGTCTGTATGAACCGCAACTCTTATGCCCACGAACACTTTCGCCGCAACGGGGTGTTGTGCGTCAACGTGCTCTCCAGTAGCCATCAGGAGTTATCCGGCGTGTTTGCCAACGCGAGCCTGCGCTCAGACCAGCGTTTTCTGCATGACAGCTGGCAGGTGATGAGCAGCGGTGCGCCGGTGCTGAGCTCCTCAGTGGCCAGTTTCGACTGCCTGATAGCCGATTGCCATGAAGTTGGCAGCCACTCGGTTTTTTACTGCCAGGTGCAGGCCATTCGCATCAGCGAACAGCCGTGTGGGCTGGTCTATTTTAACCGCCGTTACCATGCCGTCGGGCATGACATTGAGGCTTAGCCTTTTTCCCGAATACAGGGGAGTGCGTAATGAGCAATGTCGTCACAGAAAACAACATCACCACCGGGGTGAACCAGGATGCGGGCCAGATGCGCAAGCTGGTGATCGCCTCGGTACTGGGGAATGCGCTCGAGTGGTATGACTTTTTCCTCTATGGCACCGCAGCGGCGCTGGTCTTTGGGCCGCTGTTCTTCCCGGTCGGCGGCGATCCTCTTCAGGGGACGCTGCTGGCGTTTTCCGGTTTTGCGGTCGGCTTTCTGGCGCGTCCGCTGGGTGGCATCGTCTTTGGGCACCTGGGTGACCGCTACAGCCGCAAGATGACGCTAATCATGACCTTAACGCTGATGGGGGCGACCACGTTTGTGATTGGTCTGCTGCCGGTCTATAGCCAGATTGGCATCTGGGCGCCGCTGACGCTGATTATTCTGCGCTTTTTGCAGGGTGTAGCCTCGGGTGGCGAGTGGGGCGGTGGCGTGCTGATGTTGAGCGAAAATGCACCGGCATCGCGCCGTGGGTTCTACACCGCGTGGAGCCAGATGGGCGTCTCGGGCGGGTTCGTGCTGTCGGCATTTGCCTTCTGGCTGGTTCAAAAACTCCCGGAGTCCGACTTTATGTCCTGGGGCTGGCGTGTACCGTTCCTGCTGAGCATTGTCATCTTTCTGGTCGGGGTTTACATCCGTAAAAACATCCGCGAAAGCAAGGCGTTTACCCAGGCGAAGCCGGAAGATAAACACGAAAAAATCCCCCTGCTGGTCCTGGTGCGTGAACACCCGAAAGCGCTGCTACAGGCCATCGCCCTGCGCCTGCCGGAAAACGGCGCGTCGTACATCTTTTTCACCTTCTCCGTGGTGTATGCCAGGCACATTGGCATCAGCACCGGGGACATCATCAGCGCCGTGACCCTGGCGATGCTGGTGGAGTTTTTCTCCATTCTGTTCTGGGGCGCGTTGTCGGATCGCATCGGCCTAAAACCGGTCTATTACATCGGCGTGATGGGTCTGCTGGTGATGGCTTTTCCGTTTTTCTGGCTGCTTTCTACGGGGAGCTACGGCGCGATCATGCTGGCCATGTTCCTCGGCCTGCCGTTTTGCCACGGAGCGATGATCGGCACACAGCCCTGCATCATGAGCGATCTCTTCCCGGTGCGGGTGCGCTATTCCGGGCTGGCGCTGGGGCATGAGGTGGGGTCGATTTTCTCCGGCGGATTAGGGCCGATGCTGGCGGTGGCGTTGCTTATCGAGTTCGACGCTGCCTGGCCGGTTTCCATTCTGCTGGTGGTCTACGCACTTCTGGCGTGGGTTGCGCTACGTAGCCTGCCGTCTCAACACGAGGAAAAACAATGATTGATAAAAGGATGTCGGACATCGACAGCGCGGTGGCGGACGTGTTCGATGGCGCGGTGGTGATGGTGGGCGGCTTTGGCCCGGCGGGGCAACCGTCGGCGCTGCTGGACGCGCTGATCCGCTGCAAACCCCGGGGGCTGACGCTCATCAGTAATAACGCAGGCAATGGCGACTACGGCCTGGCGGCGCTGCTGAAAGCCGGATGCGTGAAAAAGGTGATTTGCTCCTTCCCGCGCCAGGTGGACTCCTGGGTGTTCGACGACCTCTATCGTCGCGGGGAAGTGGAGCTGGAACTGGTGCCGCAGGGCAATCTCGCGGCGCGGATCCAGGCGGGCGGTTCGGGTCTGGGGGGCATCTTCACGCCAACCGGGTTCGGCACGGAGCTGGCGCAAGGCAAAGAGACTCGCCGTATCGACGGCAAAGATTATGTGTTTGAAACACCCCTGAAAGCCGACTTTGCCCTGATCAAAGCGCTGAAGGCAGACCGCTGGGGCAATCTGGTGTACGACAAAACCGGGCGTAACTTCGGCCCGATTATGGCCACCGCGGCGGCCTGCACCATTGCGCAGGTGAGTGAAACCGTCGCGCTTGGCGAGCTTGATCCCGAAGCCGTGGTCACGCCGGGGATTTTTGTGCAGCGCGTGGTAACGGTCGCGACGGCGCTTAAGGAGTCTGCGTGAATAAATTAACCCATCAGCAGCTGGCGCAGCGTATTGCGCGCGATATCCCGGAAGGGGCGTATGTCAATCTCGGCATCGGGATGCCCACGCAAATTGCGAATTACCTTCCGCCAGACCGCGAAATTTTCCTGCACAGCGAAAACGGTATTCTCGGCATGGGGCCTGCGCCAGCACAGGGAGAGGAAGACCCCGAACTCATCAACGCCGGAAAACAGCCCGTCACGCTGCTGGCGGGCGGCTGTTATTTCCACCACGGCGACTCCTTCACCATGATGCGCGGTGGACATCTCGATATCTGCGTGCTGGGGGCGTATCAGGTGTCCGAACGTGGCGACCTGGCGAACTGGAGCACTGGTGAACCTTCCTCTATTCCTGCCGTGGGCGGGGCGATGGATCTGGCGATTGGTGCGAAAAAAGTGTTTGTGATGACCGAACACCTGACCAAAAACGGTGCCTGCAAAATCGTCAACGCCTGTACTTATCCGCTTACCGGGATGGCCTGTATTGACCGCATTTATACCGACATGGCGGTAATGGATATCACCGACAGCGGCGTGGTGGTCCGCGAGCTGTTCGGCGATATCACTGCCGACTATCTGCAATCTGTCACGCCCGTTGCACTGACGTTCGCGTTACAGACTGACGAAGCCACGGCGTAACGGAGGGTGACGATGGATCTCGAATACCGACTGGATGGCGACAGCACGCTGCCGTTACTGGTGCTCTCGAACTCGCTGGGCACCACCTGGGAGATGTGGCAGGCGCAGCTGCCCGCCCTGACAGAACATTTTCACGTGCTGCGTTACAACACGCGCGGACATGGTCGTTCACCGTTAGCGCAGCATGACCTCAGCCTGGCCACGCTTGGGCAGGATGTTATTTCGATGCTCAACCATCTTGGCGTGGAGCGCGCCTTTTTCTGCGGGATATCCCTGGGCGGCCTGACTGGGCTATGGCTCAACAGCCACGCGGCGGGGCGTTTTCATCGTCTGGTGGTGGCGAACACCGCCGCCAGAATCGGTGAAACAAGCGGGTGGTTGCAGCGCGCAAAGCTGGTGCGTGAGCAGGGTATGGCACCTGTGGCCGGCAGTGCTGCCGACCGCTGGTTTACGCCAGCATTTCGACAGGCTCATCCGGCGGTGGTGGAAAACCTGGTGACCGCCCTGGCCCACACGCCCACAGAGGGTTATGCCGCCTGTTGTGAAGCGCTGGCGCGCGCCGACCTGCGCGATGAGGTGCCAGCCATGCAGCGCCCGATGCTGGTGATTGCCGGAGAAGACGATCCGGTAACCACCACGCACGATGCCGAATGGTTGGTGGTGGAAGCCCCGCACGCGCACTACCTGGCGTTGCCTGCTTCGCATCTGTCTAACGTCGCCTGTGCCCAGGCATTCAGTCAGCACGTCATCTCTTTCTTAACTACCGGAGCAGAACATGAACATCACGATTGAATCCATCGCCTGCTGGCTGGTGGATATCCCGACTATTCGGCCACACAGGCTGTCGATGACCACGATGGGCTGCCAGACGCTCGCCATCGTGCGCATGACCTGTGCGCAGGGCGTGGTGGGCTGGGGCGAGGCCACCACCATCGGCGGCCTGAGTTACGGGGCCGAAAGCCCGGAGGCCATTAAATCGGCCATTGAAACCTACCTGGCACCGCTGCTGTGCGGCAAAAGTTTCAGCGGCCCGGCTGTGCTGGCCGAAACCATGAACGCCAGCGTGAAGGGCAACACCTTTGCGAAGTCCGCCCTCGAAACCGCGTTCCTTGATGCGCAGGGAAAAACACTTGGCGTGCCCGTCAGCACATTGCTGGGGGGCGCGCTGTGCGAACGGCTGCCGGTGCTCTGGACGCTGGCGAGTGGTGATACCGACAAAGACATCGAAGAGGGCAAACGCCTGCTGACGGAAGGCCGACACAACGCCTTCAAACTCAAAATTGGCGCCCGCGAACTGGCAACAGATGTTCGCCACGCCCTGGCGATCAAGGCGGCGCTGGGGGATGAAGTCAGCATTCGGGTGGACGTTAACCAGGCCTGGGATCTCACTACCGCAATGAAAGGAATGCGCCAGTTGCAGGACGGGGGGATAGACCTCGTGGAGCAGCCCATTCCGCTGTGGGACATGCAGGGGTTAATCACCCTCAGCCAGCGCTTTGAGGTGCCGATTCTGGCTGATGAAGCGGTGGCGACTCGCCACGACGGTTACGCCCTGGCGCGTGGCGGCTTCACGGGCGCTTACGCGCTGAAAATTGCCAAAGCGGGCGGCCCGGTGCAGGCGCTGAAGCTGGCACAGGTGGCCCAGGCGGCGGGCGTGGCGCTCTATGGTGGCACCATGCTGGAAGGCACGCTGGGAACCGTTGCCTCACTCCATGCCTGGTCAACGGTCAGGATGCAGTGGGGCACGGAGATGTTTGGCCCGCTGCTGCTAAAAGACGACATCGTGGTGCGCCCGCTCGATTTTAGCCAGGGGCAGGTGAGCGTACCGCAAGGCCCGGGCCTGGGTATTGAGATTGATGACGATAAATTGCGCCATTACGCGCGTCAGTAAGGGGTTCATATGCTGTTTAAAGTGGAAATGACGGTCAACATTCCCGCCTCACTGCCAAAGGTGCAGGCGGATGAAATTAAAGCCAAAGAGAAAGCCTATTCGCAACGGTTACAGCGCGAAGGCAAATGGCTGCATATCTGGCGGGTGGTGGGGCAATACGCCAATGTCAGCATCTTTGACGTTGCGGACAATCAGGAGCTGCACACGCTATTAACAGAGTTACCGCTCTACCCGTATATGGACATTACCGTGCAGCCGTTATGTGCGCATCCGTCGTCGATTGATAACGAAAAATAGTAAAAACCGTACCCTACAATAACGAGGAACATGCAATGTCCAAAAATCCTGCACATCAGTCTGAACTGGAAACCTTACTCGCCATCAGCAGCGGTCTGAATGCCGACGGCGGAAACGATCGTTTTAAGAACATCATGCACCAGCTCCTGAGCGACCTGTGCCAGACCATTAAAAAATTCGACATCACCGACGAAGAGTTCTGGGTGGCGGTGAACTACCTGAACGAACTGGGTGAGCGCAAAGAGGCGGCGCTGCTGGCGGCAGGGTTAGGGCTTGAGCACTATCTGGATATGCGCGCCGATGAAAAAGAGACCGCAGCCGGAACTGAGGTGGGCACCCCTCGCACGATCGAAGGGCCGCTGTATGTGGCCAATGCGCCACTGAGCGAGGGGTTTGCGCGCATGGATGATGGCAGCGAAAAAGCAGAAACCATGTGGCTGCACGGCAAGGTGACTGACCTTGACGGTAAGCCGGTTGCGGGGGCGATTGTCGATATCTGGCACGCCAATACGCATGGCGGCTACTCGTTCTTCGACCCGTCACAAAGCGAGTACAACCTGCGTCGCCGTGTTAAAACCGGCGCGGACGGCCGCTACGCGGTGCGCAGCATTGTGCCATGCGGTTATGGCTGCCCGCCGGATGGCCCAACGCAAAAACTGCTGACCGGCCTTGGTCGTCACGGCAATCGTCCGGCGCACGTGCATTTCTTTGTCTCGGCACCAGGCTTCAAACACCTGACCACCCAGATCAACCTCAATGGTGATCAATACCTGTGGGACGACTTTGCCTTTGCAACCCGTGAAGAGCTGATTGCTGACCCGGTGAAAATTACCGACAGCAAACTCGCCCGCGAGCGCGATATCAACGCGCCGCATACGGAGGTGAGCTTTAACTTTTCGCTGGTGCAGGCAGCCGAAAATGCTGAGGAGTCGAGGGGGAAACGCTCGCGCGTGAAAGAGTAACACCGGCGGGCAGCATCCCGGTGCTGCCCCTGTTTTTCTGGCAAAGCATAGCGATTTAAGTTCTTTGTTATTTCAGGCGTTATCCCGGATCTTCATGCCATAGAGTCACTGGCGGAAAGGGCGTCTGAAGGAATGGGTAAACGAAACTCCCTCTATCTACATCAACAACAACGAGAACATATTCACCAGCTTTCAACCAGCATCCTGTGGCGCAGCGAACTCCCGACCTGGATACTCATGATGGCCATTTATGGCGGCTGGTTTGCGACCCTGGCGAACTGGCAGGCGCTGGGTTTATATCCCGCCACTTTGCTGCTTATCGGGTTTACTGCCTGGTACATGTCGCTACAGCATGAGTTGATCCACGGACATCCCACGCGCTTTCCCTGGTTGAACCAGCTTTTCGGCACGCTGCCGCTGGCGGTCTGGTATCCGTATGGCCTGTATCGGGACTCCCATCTGGCGCATCACCGTAACGACCACCTGACCGTGCCGGTGGATGATCCTGAGTCGTATTACTTTAGCGATGAAAGCTGGGCGCGGCTTCGCCCGTGGCAGAAGCGGGTGATTCATCTGCGTAACACCTTCATCGGACGGCTGTTGCTGGCGCCGTTAATTGATATTGTGCTGACGCTGGGCAGTGCTGTGTCGGCCTTTCGCCACGTGCAGGTTGCCGCCATGCTGATGTGGATAATCCACGGAGCCTTACTCGCCATGCTTTTTGTCTGGATGTCGCACCTTGGATTCTCCCCACTGTGGTTTGTTCTGGCGGTGAGTTATCCCGCACTGGCGCTGACCAAAGTGCGATCTTTTCTTGAGCACAGGGCGGCGGACGATCCGCTGGCGCGGTCGGTTATCAACGAGGCCGGGTTGTTCTGGCGGGTCCTGTTTTTGAATCTTAACTATCATTCCGTACATCACGATCTGCCGGGTGTACCCTGGTACGGGCTGAAGGCGGTTTACCTGCACAATCGCGACGCTTATCAGCAGCGCAACCACGGTTTTCTGGTGAAGGGATACGGCGAATGGTTACGCCATTTCTGGGGCAAACCGGTGGATGTGACGGTGCATCCGGGCATTAATAAAGGAGACGGTCATGCGTGACCCGCTGGCATTCCCGATGTATGCCGTTAACCACCGTGACACCAATGCCCTGTGGCTGGCGATACAGGGGCTGTTGGTTGCCCGGGGCGTGCCGGTGGGAAGCCTTACGCCCGTGTTGCCTCAGGAGGAGCTGATGGCACACTGGCAAAACCCGCAACTGATCCTGAGCCAGACCTGCGGTTACCCGCTGGTGACGCAGCTTTTGGATGTTCAGGTGGTTGGCTGTTTTCACTACACCGCGCCGGGCTGCGAAAGCATCTATTACCGCAGCGTGCTGGTGGTGCGTGAAGAGGATAAACAGCAAACCTTTGCTGATTTTCGCGACCGGCCGGTAGTGTGCAATTCCACCGATTCACAGTCAGGCTACAACGTGTTGATGAAAATGGTGACGCCACTGGCTGTGAATGGGCGCTTTTTCTCGCGCGTTGTCCTGAGCGGTAGCCATCGACAGTCGCTTCACGACGTGAAGCGCGGGGAAGGGGATATCGCGGCTATCGACTGCGTAACCTGGGCGTTATTACAACGCCATGAACCCACGTTACTGGACGGGTTGGCGATCATCGACCAAAGCCCGCTGGCGCCAGGATTACCGCTTATCACCGCAGGTGAAACCTCTCCCGACATGCTTGCTGCGCTGAGCGAGGTGCTTCATACGCTGGTGAGCGCGGCGGAATACCGGGAAATTTGTGCCGCGCTGCTGATTGGCGGGTTTAGCGAAGTGACGCGCCAGCCTTATTCGCGGTTACTGGACTGGCGCAAGGCGGCGCAAACAGCCGGGATCGCCCGGCTGTAGCCATTCAGGCAAAGTGGTTTTTTGCCAGTGGAAGGCCCAGTTTTTCCCGCAGGGTGCCCGGTGCATAGTCGGTTTTCATCACTCCTTTGGCTTTCAGAACAGGGACAACCTGTTCCGTGAAGCGATCAAAATCACCCGGCAGCAGCGGGAACATCAGGTTAAAGCCGTCTGCGGCCCCGGAAAGATAGATTTCCGCCAGCGTATCGGCAACCTCCTGCGCAGTGCCAATCACCAGCCAGCTGTCGGAGCTTTGCAGCAACAGACGACCCAGTTCCAGAATGGTCAGGGCGGGGTCGTAATCCCGGATGAGTTGCAGCGTGGTGCGAATACCGTCGAAGTTTGCTTCATCCGGCAGCGGCGGCAGCGGTTCATCGTGCGGATAAGGACTCAGATCCAGTTTCAGATAGGCCGACAGCAGATCGATAGCCATCCGATCGCTCATCAGTTCGGCGTTAAGCTGCTGACGCTCGGCTTTTTCGGCTTCGGAATTCACCACCACCGGCAGCACCCCGGCGATGATTTTAAACTCTTCAGGCGAACGTCCGAGCGCGTTCAGGCGCTGATTCATCTCTTCGCGGTAGGCTTTTCCCTGCTCGATGGATTTGATAAACACGAAGTGCATATCCGCCCGGCTGGCCGCGAGTTGCTTACCGGCTTCGGAAGAGCCCGCCTGAACGAGAACCGGGTGCCCCTGCGGCGGACGTGGCACGTTAAGCGGGCCGCGCACCTTAAAGAAATCCCCGTGATGGTTAAGATGATGCACTTTGTCGGCATCGGCAAACAGGCCGTGCGGTTTATCAAACAGGAGCGCGCCATCTTCCCATGAGTCCCACAGACGGGTGACCACATCGATAAACTCCCCGGCGCGCTGGTAACGATTACCGTGCTGCGGGATCTGATCCAGACCGAAATTGGCGGCTTCCTCTTCCAGCCAGGAAGTCACAATGTTCCAGCTTGCACGCCCGTTACTCAGAAAATCGAGCGAGGCGAAATAGCGCGCCAGGTTATAGGGCTCGGTATAAGACGTTGAAGCCGTTGCCATCAGACCAATATTGTCCGTTACGGCCGCCAGCGCCGAGAGTAGCGTCAGCGGTTCAAGCCGGGCATTGGCGTAATGGGCAAGGCCACTGTCCCAAATCCCGGTATGGTCGGCAATGAACAGGGCATCAAGCGTGGCGGCTTCGGCCTTGCGGGCAAGGGCGGTGTAGTAGCTGAGGGTGAAAACCTCGTGTTCGGGGGTGTCAGGGTGACGCCATGAGAACCGGTAATCACCCTGTGGATTGAAAAAAAACAGATTCAGGATCATGGAGTTGTGTGACATTGTGAGGCCTGTGTCAGGTTGTGGCCGATCCCTGGCCATTGAATAATAAAAAGCGTTACAGGTTGGCGTTGACCCATTGTTCTGCCACGGCAGCAGGATCTTTGTGCTGGAGGTCAACCTGCTTGTTCAGCTCGACCAGGGCGGTGTTATCCAGCTTGTGAGACACCTGGTTGAGGATGCCGTCGATTTTTGGCGTCAGTGCCGCTTTGCGCACCAGCGGAACAACGTTCTGGCTTGGCTGTTCATGTTTGTCATCTTCCAGTACGACCCAGTCCTCTTTAGCGAGCGAACCCTGGGTGGAGACCACCGTTGCCACATCAATTTTGCCGGAGTTCAGCGCCAGGCGGGACAGCGGCCCGCCCATGTCGAGGGATTTCACCTCTTTAAACTCCAGACCGTAGACGCGCTTCAGGCCCGGCAGGCCGAGGGCACGAACCGGAAACTCCGGCGGGCCGCCGATCACCAGCTCGTGTGCCACTGGCGTCAGATCGGAGAGTTTGGTTAACCCGTATTTTTTGGCCGTCTCGGCGCGAACGGCCCAGGCCGTGACCGAGCTGGCGGAAGAGGGGGTCAGCAGCGTGAATTCTGCCGGCAGCACTTTTGCAAGCCCGGCACTAACGTCGCTCTGGGTGGTTGCCAGCGTTTTCCCGTCATAATAATTCAGTAGTGCGCCGAGATATTCCGGGACAATATCTATTTCGCCGCTTTTCAGCGCCGGAATAATAATTTCGCGGTTACCCAGATTAAGCCGTGTTTTAACATCGATATTATTTTTCTTTAATGCGCTGGCGTAAATATTGGCAAGAATGGAGCTTTCGGTAAAATTCGCCCCGCCAATGGTGACGGTTTCCGCCAGAGTGGTAAAACTTAAGCTGAATAATCCTGCCGCCAGAAGGGATAATTTAAATCCACGGCGGTTAAACGCGTGCCATAATGATTGCTTCATAATGCCTCTTTTATTTGCAGGTGGTTTTTATCATGATTCCGTTATTGCGGGTGCGGCCTGTGGCTGAAATAACACATTGTTGATAAGTGAAAATATCCCCTCGCAGGCAAGCGCCAGCAGTGTTACCACAAGGGAGCCGGAAATGACCTGCGGGATATCGCGCTGACCCAGACCATCAATCAGGAAGCGGCCCAGCCCGCCCATGCCGGCATAGGCGGCGACCACCGCCGTGGCGATTAGCTGCAACAGCGCGGTGCGAACCCCGGCGAAGATCAGCGGCATTGCCAGCGGGATGCGCAGTTGCCACAGGCTTTGTATGGGCGTCATGCCAAGCGCGGTGGCGGCGTCGCACAGGATGCGGTCGGCGTGGTAAATCCCCACCCAGGTATTGGTCAGGATCGGCGGGACAGACAACGCGATCAGCGCTACAAACACCGGCACATCGTTGAAACCAAACAGGATAATGCACAATAAAATCAGGCCCAGAGACGGGATCGCCCGGCCAATGTTAAACAGGTTGATGACCAGGAAAGCCCCTTTGCGCCAGTAGCCCAACGCTACTCCCAGAAGTAACGCAATGGCCGAAGCGATGACCATGCTCACCAGCACATACCAGAGATGCTCGCGTAAGCGCAGCAGGATCCCCGTATCGCTAAGCCAGTGTTCTGGCTGAATTAACCAGTGCCAGGTTGCGGTTAATATGTCCATTAGCGTGCCCACGGAGTAATCCAATAGCCCACGCGCGCTATCAGAGAGTCAAAAAGAAACGACAGCACCAGGCTAAGCACCACGCTGACCACAATCGGCGTCAGGAAATCCTGGTTAAAGCCTGACAGAAGCAGTTGCCCAAGCCCGCCCTGACCTATCAGCGCCGTGACCGTGACTAGCCCCACCAGCGTGACCGAGGCAATACGCAGCCCGGCAAACAAAGACGGAATAATCAGGTGCAGTTCAACATCAACAAAACGGTGCCAGCGGGTGTAACCCAGCGCACGGGCGGATTCCAGCACGTCGAACGGCAGTTTTTCGATCCCGACAACCACGTTACGCAGCAGGATCAGCAGCGAATAGAGCGTTAAGCCGATCACTGACGTGGTGAGCGACAGGCCGGTAAACGGGATCAACAGAATAAACAGCGCCAGTGAAGGAATGGTAAACAGCACCCCGCACAGACCAAGCAGTGCCGGAGCCGATGCGGGCCAGCGCAGGGTCAGGCCAATCAACACCCCTGTGAGCGCCGTGCCGAAAAAAAGCGATATCGCCACCAGCAGTGTGTGCTGCCAGAGTAGGGCGGCAATCGGGCCCTGATTATCCACAATCCATTGCCAGTCAATCATAGCGGCGCACATCCACATGCCCGTCCAGCACGCGCTGGAGCAGCCCGTGGGAAATACTGCCCTGATACTGACCGTCGCCGTTGACGTGCACCAGCACGCCCCCCGGGGCATCCAGAAGCGCGCTGTAGGCGAAACGCAGAGTGTGAAGTGCCTTCAGGGTGAGTGAAACGGGCAGGGTGGTACGCCGCTCAGGATCGAGCCAGTACAACGGACGCTGCTGTTTATCGAGTACCAGCCGCAGCGGGCTGGCAACCGCCGGATGCTGGCTGGATATCGGGGTCAGCGCCTCGTCCACCAGGGGAACATCGTGACGCGGAAGCTGCCCAACCTGAAGCCTGGCGAGGCGTTTTAAGTTGGGCTCAGGCCCGATGAATCGCGCCACGAACTCACTGGCGGGCTGGGCGAGGATATGGTCGGGCGTATCAAACTGAGCCAGGACGCCACCTTCCTGAAAGATGGCGATTTTATCGCCGAGACGAATGGCTTCGTTGATGTCGTGGGTGACGAGCACGATAGTTTTGTGCAGGCGCTGCTGGAGCTGCAACAGCTCATCCTGGAGCTTTTCCCGCACGACCGGGTCGATAGCCGCAAAGGGCTCATCCATTAACAGAATAGGGGGATCGGCCGCCAACGCACGGGCAATCGCCACCCGCCCTTGCTGCCCGCCTGAAAGCTGGTGAGGGTAGCGCGCAAGCAGGCTCGGGTCGAGGGACATGACCTCCACCAGCTCATCAATACGCGCCTGAATATGTTTTTTATTCCAGCCAAGTAAACGCGGAACGGTTGCGATATTCTGGGCAACAGTCCGGTGAGGGAATAAGGCTGCACTTTGCATCACAAAACCGATTTTACGTCGCACCTGAATAATATCGGCATCGGCTATTTTAATACCCTGAACATAAACCGAACCGGCATCCGGGATATCCAGTTGATTAATCATACGTAACAGGGTGGTTTTCCCGCAGCCGCTGGGGCCAACGAATGTGCAGAATTCACCTTCATTGATAACGATATTTAATTTGCCGATCGCGGCGTGCGTACTACCAGGGTACGTTTTGTTTATGTTTTCGAGTCTGATCATATGAAACAATAGCGCCCTGAAATTATTGCGTTTATATCAAACACAAATTACAGAGGCGATGAACAGGGCGCAAATATGATATTTGTATTTGTATTGCAGGTATTTGGATTTTGTTAAAGGGGGATAGCGGGCAGTAATAACCCTCTCTCCTTTTTGGGGAGTGGGTTGGGGGGAGGGGGAACATACGGCTGTGGTGGTCATTCCGTTCACTTTATGTTCCTTGCTACTCTGTCACCACAATACCCGTGAACGTGCCAGGGTGGCTCACCGCCACCACCCTGGCGACCCGGGCTCCCGGCAAGAAAATCGTCGCTTCGCGAATTGTTCGCCCCATCCCTGGGGCTCACCCCTTCGGGGCCAGCGCGAGCGCTGTCCAAAATTGCTCCCGGCAATTTTGTCCTCAGCGTTTGCTCCAGGCTAATCGGGGACGGGCGGATGAAACGTCCCTGTAAAGCCGCCCTCGGCGCGCATCCATGCGCGTCGCCCCGGCCTTCCGTAAACGCTTCGGCGATTTTCAGCCGGACCATGGCATCGCTGTAATCCTTTTATTTCAATGGCGTAATATCATCGCTGAATAAAGACAAAAATTACTGGGGAACCCTCTCGGAGAGGGGGGAGCATCACATCAAAAAATAGCTCAGACCTGAAAACGCCACCATTCCCGCAAGCACCGTCGCGAAAAGGCTGCGCGTCACTATCCCGGCTAATGCAGCAACCGTCGCCGCCAGCAGCGAAATGCTGACCCCGGACGGTGTCAGCGCCGGTTTACCCAGCAGCTCGGCGGTGATAATGGCGGCCATAATGGCGGCTGGAATAAAGCTCAGCCACTGCTGCAACGCCGGAGCAAGACGAAAACGGGAAAGCAGCAGAATAGGCACGGTGCGCATCAGTGCGGTAACCAGCGCAGAGATAAAAATCGCCAGCAGGATATTTCGTTCCATCTTATTTCCCTCCCTTGCTGAAGAGGCGCAATCCCAGGGTGGCAAGCGTGGCCGAAACTGATGCCGCGATAATCACCACCAGGCTGATATCCATCTGGCGGGCGGTCAGCAGCGTAATCACCACGGCGGCGGCGATGCTGAATGTCTCCAGCGCTTTTCGGTGGCTGGCAAACCACAGCATCAGCACCAGTCCAATAAACATCGATACCAGACTAAAGCTCAGGCCTTCCATCAGCGATGGCGGAAGGGCAGAGGCCAGCCAGGCGCCGACCACGCAGGCGAGGATCCAGTTAAGCCAGGCGGCGACATTAAGCCCAAGCATCCAGGCAAACGGAACGGTGCTGTGCTGGCTGCCGCGCTGCACGGCAACGCCGAATGTTTCATCGGTCAGTAACAGGCCACTGATCAGTTTTTGCAGGGTGCTGTGTTCGCGAAAGAAAACGCTCATTGCGGAGCTCATCAGCAGATAACGCAAATTCACCAGAAAGACGCTGAACACCACCGAGGCCACTTCTGCTCCTGCAGCCCACAGTGAATAGAACAGAAATTGTGCCGAGCCGGTATATAGCACGCTTGCCAGCAGTGCGGTTTGCAGAGTGGTAAACCCGGAAAGGGTGCCGATAGCGCCAGCGGCGAAACCAATACTCCAGTAGCCAGGGATCGTGGGCAGGCAGGCGGTGATCCCTGCGCGAAACTCCGCGCCTGCCTCATCTTTGTGTGAGGCCTTTGTTTTCATCAACATCAGTATTTCCTGTACCAGTGCATTAAGTCAGAATCGTGATAATCATTTGATCTATTGATATTTGTGAACATCAAACGGTGAGGTACAACTAACTTATCATGTCCTGGCCGAAGTGTTCCGATGAAAAAGAGTTCAATTTTTAGTGTGGTAGAAGGGCTGCCGCAGTTCTGGCAGTCGCGCATTCTGGGGCAGGTTGGCGATGCCAGCATTAAAGTTATCAGGATGGGCGGAGAGGGGATCCCCCCGGAAGTGCATGACGATTTCGATGAGTGGCTGCTGGTACTGGAGGGTGAATTGCCTCTGGTGGTGGCGGAAAACGTGTTCACCCTGGCTGCCGGAGAGTATATCGTTGTGCCGCGTGGCGTAACGCACCATGTCCCTGCGGGGAGTGTCGGCACGCTGTTGCTGGTGGATATTAACGCACCGGGACCGTAATGCTCGCCCGCACTCCGCTATTCGTAACTCTCATTTCCCTCCGTATAAATCTCCTGAGCGTCGGCAAAGCAGCGCAGCGCCAGGGATGACACCGGCTCCTGCTTACGCATAATCAGGCCAATAGGGGCGTCGATATTCGAGTCGGTTATCGGGGTAATCAAAAAGTGGCTGTTTAAGTTCTCAAGCCCGTTATTCAGCGGCATGACGGCACAGCAGATGCCACTTTCTACTGCCTGGATTATCTGAAACGTTGAGTCGCTCTCAAACACATAGTCCGGGGTGATCCCGGCGGACTTAAAACTGACGTCCATATGGTCGCGATAGTGCATCCCTTTGCTCAGGAAACCCAGCGGGAAATTCACCAGGTCCTGCCAGCTGAGCGTTGTTTTATCCATCTGGAAATGGCGGGAGTCGTGCAATAAGCCCATTTTGGTTTTCGGCAGCTGAATAACATTAAAGACGCTGGTGTTAATATTATTCAGATAGCAAATCCCCAATTCCAGCTGATTACTGTTTACTCCTTCGGCGATTTGTTCTGACGACATGGAATACAGGCTAAATTTCAGTTCAGGGTATTTTTGCGTCAGCAGGCGAATAAAGATCATCGGGTCAACGCTTGCCAGCGGAACCATGCCAAGACGCAGTTCACCCACCACTTGCCCTTTGCACAGGGCGGCCTCCGCCTGAAGCCCATCGTGTGCGGCAAGCAGGGCGCGCGCCCAGGCCAGGATCCGTTCTCCCTCAGGCGTAAAGCCCTCAAAACGTTGCCCACGGACGATCAATACCAGACCCAGTTCCTCTTCCAGGCTGCGAATACGCATGGAAAGCGTCGGCTGAGTGATATTGCATTGCGATGCCGCCTTACCAAAGTGACGGGTTTGATCCAGGGCGATCAAATATTTTAATTGTTTTATGTCCATTATTTTTCTCTGATCGGGCAGGTGCTACGAGTATTACATAAATGCGGAAGGAATTGAGAAATCCCCCTTATTCATTACCGGAGCGTTGAATAAGGGGGATTGAGATCAGAGCATCCGGATTTCTTTTGAACGCAGGGTCACGCGAACAGGCACGGACTTATAGGACGGAGTACCACTGTCTTTATCGAGATAGTTAAGCGGGACCAGCACGTTAGCTTCCGGGTAGTATGCGCCAACGGAACCCGAAGCAATGCTGTAGGCTACTACGGTAATATCTTCCAGGCGCTGAACACTCCCCGCCAGCGCGGTTTCGATATCCACGCGATCGCCGTGCTCCAGACCCAGACTATCCATATCGCCTTCATTCATAAACAGAATATCCCGGCGGCCAAAGACGCCGCGATAGCGATCGTCCAGCGCATAGATAGTGGTGTTGTACTGGTCGTGGCTGCGAAGCGTAATCAGGCGCAGAACGTTGTCGCCTTCGCCTTTGGCATTCTCATCCACGCCATCGAACACCGAGAACATTGCTTTACCGGTAGCGGTAGGCCAGATGCGCTGGATTGGCGGCAGCGGCATCCGGAAGCCGCCCGGCACACGAATGCGGTCGTTATAGTTGTCAAAACCGGGGATGGTTTGCTCGATTAACTCACGGATCAGATCGTAGTCCGCCACCAGTTCCATCCAGTTTACTTTGGTCTGTTTCAGCGTTGCGCGGGCCATACCCGCAACGATTGCCGGTTCAGAGCGAATCAGCGGGGAGGCGGGTTTCAGCTTACCGGAGGAGGCATGAACCATCGACATGGAATCTTCTACGGTAATGGACTGACGCCCCGTCTGCTGCATATCCAGCTCGGTACGGCCAAGACACGGCAGGATATAGGTTTCTTTGCCTACCAGCAGGTGAGTACGGTTCAGTTTGGTGCCCACGTGCACACTCAAATCCAGAGTATGCATCGCCGGGAATCCATTCTCGTGATCGGGCATCGCAACCGCAAAGTTACCGCCGAGGCAGATAAGGGCTTTTGCATGGCCGTCGATCATCGCCTGCGTGGCCTGCACGGCATCGTGGCCATGTTTGGCTGGCGCGTCGAAGCCGAAAACGTCCTTAAGGCGTTCAATAAACGCTGCCGTAGGTTTCTCGGTGATCCCCACTGTGCGGTTGCCCTGCACGTTAGAGTGGCCACGAAGCGGACAGATCCCCGCGCCGGGTTTGCCAATATTACCGCGCATTAACAGCACATCGGCAATCAGCCGCACGTTCGCCGTACCTTTGTTGTGCTGGGTGATCCCCATACCGTAGGTGATAATGGTGGCGTTCGATTTCGCATAGGCTTCAGCCACACTTTTCAACGCGTCCGGTGTTAACCCGGACTCGCGCTCAATGGCCTCCCAGGAGGTTTGCGCGATATCGTCAGCAAAAGCAGAAAACCCCTGGGTGTGTTCGGCAATAAATTCACTATCCAGCACGCCACCGCGTTCCTGTTCCATGTGCAGAAGATGTTTGGCGATCCCTTTTAATGCCGCGGCATCGCCACCTGCTTTCACCTGGAAATAAGTCGATGCGATATCGGTGGAGCTGTAGGTGGCCATTTCAATGACGCTTTGTGGGTCGGCGAAACGTTCAAGGGCTCTTTCACGCAGCGGGTTAAAGACGATAATCGGCACATTGCGGCGCGCCAGTTCGTGAAGCGTACCCATCATGCGCGGGTGGTTTGTGCCCGGGTTGTGACCAATGGAGATAACCAGTTCTGTTTTGTCGAAATCATCCAGTGAAACGGTGCCTTTCCCGATACCGATTGAGCGCGGTAAGCCGACGCTGGTGGCTTCATGGCACATGTTGGAACAATCAGGAAAGTTGTTCGTACCGTATTCACGGGCAAACAGCTGGAACAGATAAGCCGCTTCGTTAGATGCTCTGCCAGAGGTATAAAACTCAACCTGGTCTGGTTCAAGCCCGCGCAGGACTTCGCCGATCCGCTCGAAGGCGTCTTCCCACTCAACAGGGCGGAACGTGTCGCTTGCCCGGTCGTAACGCAGCGGGCGGGTCAGACGACCATAGCCTTCAAGTTCGTAATCGGATTTTGCCAGCAGGGAGGTGACGGTGTTTTTCGCCAGGAATTCCGGGGTGACGCGCTTACTGGTGGCTTCCCACGTCACGGCTTTTGCGCCGTTTTCACAGAACTGGAACGTGGATTTGTGCTCTTTATCCGGCCATGCGCAGCCCGGGCAGTCAAATCCATCGGGCTGGTTGGTGCGCAGCAACGTGACGGGAGCGTCCAGCGCATCCATCTGCGTGCGTATGGCTATTGCTGTTGCTTTTAAGGCACCCCAGCCACCGGCAGGCCCGTCATAATGTCTGATCCCGGGAACTGAACGTCTTTTCTTATTCATGCGAACTCCTGACTATTCTGGTCATGACAAAGCGCGGCCAGATTAACCATAAATAAATTGTGGTTAATTAAGAGGGCCACTAAGGCAGTGGATTGGGGTAATAAACAGAAGCAATGAATAATCGTTGTGTAACTCATTACATAACCGATGATAAATTTCATTTAAAACACACCGTTTGCAGCGGTTAACAAAATCAATGCCTTTGATTTAAAGAAATTATAACAGGAATTTATCATCTTCATAATAAATGTTATCTATCACTTATTAAATTTAACCTATTTGCACTTTACAGCGGATTTCAGAGTCGTATTCAGCGCGCAAAATCCCTTTCTACAGCCGGGGTGAAATATGAATAAAATCAGCGTTAAGCGATAAAGTCAGGGGGTGACAAAATGGCGCTGTTCCGAAAGCCCGAAAAGAGAGCGATGGCGATTTCTCTGCAGGAATTATTATGTGCAGGGGAATATGTTAATTATATTTCAATGTCGGCGCTGAAATCTTACAGTCTGACATAATAAAAGTTCACCAGACCGTGCTTATTAATAATGGTATTTCCCATTCTGCAATGGAAAGCCGTATTTTCAGTCGGTTTCACTCGCACTTGCCCGGTTTGGTAATGATGTGATCGCCAGCGAACTGTGGCAGCGAAATGACCTGTGACTGCGGGATTTAAGTATCGTCACGCTGGTCATTCCTTCTTTTCACAGGGTTGAGTGCTGCAACTTGTCAAAGAAAACTGCGGCCTCAATGGGTCTGGAAAAGAAGTAACCCTGTAAAAAACTGACCCCCATTGCGACCAGTTTCTCTCGCTGCGAGGCGCTTTCCACTCCTTCTGCAATGGTCAGGCAGCCCCTGTCTTTTGCAATAGCGATGATATTGCGGACGATGGCCTCTTTGCCCTCGTCTGTTTCAATTTCTTGGGTAAAATGTTTATCAATCTTGATGTAGCGTGGGCGAAGCTGCATCAACAGCTTATAGTTGCAGTGGCCTGTACCAAAATCATCTGCCGACAGAGTCACCCCCAGCATATCAAGTTGCTGACAAATTTCTCTGACGAACTCGGAATCTTCAATGGCGACTCTTTCGGTAATCTCTAGCCCAATACGTAATGCCGTATCCACCGTTTTATCCCTGAACGAATGACATGCGTTTAACAGGCCATGGTCTGTAAAATCCGCAGCCGAGACGTTGAAAAATAACGTCGTTAATGGAAGCGATTTCAAATCCAGCGACTCAAAGCTTCGAATTACCGATTGGATGCCTAATTCGGTGATGCGGCTTATCAGCCCATTTTTTTCAGCCAGAGGAATAAACCGATCCGGCGAAATATTACCCCATTTAGGGTGCTGCCACCTCATCAAAATCTCACCTGCAACAATATTGCCGCTGCGAGCCTCTACAATCGGTTGGATGAAAGGCTTTAGCTGGTTATTATCGATCGCCTCTCGTAACATAAAAAACATAGATTGACGATGGATAAGGTATTTGAAAAATAACACAGAGAATACCCCAGGAATTAAAAAGGTTATTAAGAGTCTGTCATGCTCATTCTGCCAGAAAGTGACAAAATCAAGTGGTGCTAATGGTAGCGCACTGACACTATATTTAAATTGTGTGGAAGAATATGTGATCTGATCTTCTGGTAACAGATTTGTGAAAATATTTCCATTAGCATCCAGTGAAACACCATTCACCGTCATGATATAAGAGTAACTTTCGCGATATTTTTTAAGTTCATTTTGGACATAATAATTATCCAGGCCTACCATGACACTGCTTTCTCCACGGAGCGCGTGGTAGACCAACAGTGATTTAGAAGGCTTGACGGAGTTGTCGCTCATCAAAAAGAGTGATTTAGCCGGGGGCGAATGTGCATCGGATGCGAATTTCACACCGCCAAAAATTGAAGAACAATAAAGGTGTTTCCCGTGCAGTAAATTAATGGTTGTTACATCCGGTATCGTAGCAACCAGCTTACGTATTTCAGTCTGAACTTTTTTACTGCATTGACCATTGAGTAGGCCTGTCGCACGATCACCGGCTATTTTGGCATTGCTAATAATGCTGTCCAGTTCAGCAACGATAGTCTGGAGATGGCCCAGGGTATGTTTTTTTTGATTTATCAAAAATTGATAAAAAAGAAAACCCGAACCGACTGCACAGAGAATAAAAAAAAGTACTATGCAAATAATAAGTCTATTATGGTAACGCATACGGCTCCAGATGTTTTCATTCGAAATGAAAGTCGTAAATGAAATTTATTTGATAAATAATGCCCCCCATCGGTCTGTAATTATCAGAAGGCAACTACATCTTTAGGCAAAGACGTAAATAATAATAAGCCACTGCTGATGCTAATTTTCGGTGTGACCCGCTGAGACCCCTGATTTCCTCTGGCGTTAATATTGCTATTGATACGTCATGGTAAATGACAGCACGCCGTTAGCAGTACCAGTAGTGATCGTATCTCCGGTCTGATAATAGCGCGCCTTTAGCGGTACGCTGAAACTACCGCCTGTTGCGGAGGTCCCAACGGCGATATCGGAACCCAACGCCATCGGCAGATTGTTATAAAGCAGCTGTATCCCCACGCCAGTCGCCGCGTTATTGCCGCTGGTAGTATTGATTACCCCTCTGCTGGCATCAAAAATACTCCCCTCCATTTTCACGCTAACCTTTGTTCCGGCGTTGCAGGCCATTGGCAGGCTGAACGATTGGGTATATGCATCCCCGGGCGTGGAACCCTTGCCGCTAAATGCGTTTTTATCCACCTCTCTCATATCAACAGGTATTGATGTCGTGGTTAGATTACAGGCCGGGGTCGTTACCGTGAACGCATTGATACTGACATCAGCGTCGGGGGATTGCCACAGCAGCGAGTTGTTCAGCAAAACCAGCGCACCTACCGTTTTCGCAGTTATCGTTCCGGATCCCGTTTCCGTTGCGGTTTTATAAAACGTGACTGTCACGGAGCCATTCAACGTCGGGCTGACCATTCCACTCGTGTTCTCACAGAGCTTAGCGGTATTGAGATCGCCCCGAATAGTATTACTTCCGGTTACTGCTGCGTTGCCGCCAGCACATTTTGTCGTGGAACCCGAGATGGCATAACCAATACCGGCGACATTGGTTTTATACACCCGCCGGCCGTTCACCATCGAATCAAATGTGCCGTTCGCCATCAAGCCAAAAACCTGATTAGAGATCACGCCCTGATCTGAATTGAAACAACTAAACGCATTGATCGTTGGTGTCACGAGCTGTGTCCCGATAACCGCGCCTACAGGAAGATTGCGCGATATCGTAATATTCTGTGGCGAGACAGCGGTTGACGGTGTTGTTGTTGTGCAATCCCAGGCAAGGACCGTACGAGAAAACATCCCCAGTGCAGCAAAAATCAGGGCAGTTAAAATAGGTTTCATTTTTCTTTCTCTCCGGCTCAATGACATTGCGCAGTAACGTTGTGCGTTTTGTCAGAGGTCTGTGTTATCTGATAGGTCGCACTGCAGCTTTGGCCACCCCAGCGAACCTCAACGGTACCTTTTTCTGGCGCGCCGTTTAGCCAGACCCTGTTGTGATCGTCCACAATGCCATTCGCCACGTTATCTCGATTTTTAATAATGGCCGTTGCCCCGAACGGGATCTCACTTCCAGTCAATTGCAGCAAGACTTTGTAACCCGTTACGGTGGGGTAATCCGCTAGCGCCAAAGCACCTTTTGTTGGTACTACCGTTCGCGTATCATTGAGCACATCGGTATTGTTATTCAGCGTTGCGGTATCCAGCGAAAGGTTGTTCTGTCGATATGGCGTAACGTACGGCACCACCGCGAAACCTTTGCTGTCGGTGTAAATACCGCTATTGTTTGCCACTTTCACTCCGGCAGCGTTATCCGCTTTCACCAACGCCAGGGTCTCGCCAAGAGGCTGAGTCGCGGCGATGCCGTATGGATGAACCACCAATCCGCCCATCGCGCCAACGGAAAACTGGCGGTTATCACGGGAATAGCTATAGCCCAGCTGATACTCCCCGTGGTTGCCTTTATAATTGGCGGAAGCGCTGCCCATCACGTCGGAGCCTTTGCTGTTATAACCTTGCTGCACGTTCCAGCTCAGTTTTTTATCTTCCAGCGCAGAACCGGATAATCCCATCTGTGAAACGCTATCGCCTTTTTTGTTGCCGTTAGCAGAAACGGTCATCCAACTGTTTGGCAAAAAACGCGATAGCGGGATCTGCATCGTTAAAGCGACGATATGATCGTTTTCATTGCGCCATGGCCCCCTTGAGTAGCTGTAGTTCAGGCCGTAATTAATATTGTTAACGCTGGTGTTGTATCCCACGTTAACGCTACGCTCGCTATCGCCTCCCCAGTAATCCTGCTGCCAGGCTGAGAGATTCAGGTTGCCCCAGTCGCTAAGCCGTTGATTCAGTGTTATCTGGGCCTTACTGCGTTTATTTCGCTGATAGCGCCAATTGTCATCAAGCTGCATCTCATCGTTTGCAATACGAAACGGATTCACATCTCCGTTTGCTTCCTGAAAATCGCGAAAGCCCGATGAAGAATAACGATAACCGGTCAAATTCAAAGACGTTCCCGTCGTCGCGAAATCTTTGGCATACTGCGCGCGTAGCGAAACACCTTCTTGCGTCTTTTCAGGCAACTGCGAACGAGCAAACGTGGTGTCAAAAGAGAGTGAACCAATATCCCCAAATCCCTTACCTATACCCAATGCGCCGGACCAGTAATCTTCAGAAACTATTATCCCGCCATACACCGTTGTATCCCACGGCAAGCCGTAGCCCAGGGTGCTTTGCAGGAATATCGGTTCCTTATCCTGGTAGCTTGCCGCGCGATATTTCCCCGCAGCTAGCGCATACCTGAATTGACCTTCGCGCTGCATCACCGGTACCGCAGAAAACGGCTGGATAAACTGATGCACGGAGCCGTCCGCTTCACGAACCGAAACTTCGAGATCGCCGCTGGCGGCGGTGGGATAAAGATCGTCGATCATAAAAGGTCCCGGGGGAACATATGACTGCCAGATAATATTCCCGGCCTGACGTATGGTCACCTGAGCGTTGCTCTGCGCGATACCGCGAACCACAGGTGCAAACCCGCGTACGCTTTCTGGCAGCATCGAGTCATCTGAATAAAGCTGCGCACCACGGAAATTCACGCTGTCGAAGACTCCAGCCTGGGTATAACCATCGCCAACGCTAAACTGGCTTTTCAGCAACTTGATATCTCTCTCAAGCGAGGTGCTAATTGTGTTCCAGCGGCTCATTCCATTGCTGTTGTTATAAGTTGAATAATTACGGAGCCGCCAGGGACCTGCATTGATACCGTTACGCAGATTTAAATAACTGTCGTTGTGCGATGCGGTATCACCACGGTTATTCGCAGCTGAAAAGTTGTAATTTACAAACAGCATATTCAATCCGTCATCCCACTGCTCCGGCGATACAGAACCCTGAGGATCTCGCCGCAGATACTCCTGCGGAACCGAGATTTCAAGCCGCATGCCGTCAAACTGAAAATGGATCTGACTCCCCGGCAGGAGCTCGCTGATATTGTCGATCGTCGCCGATTCACCCATATCCATCCAGCCGGGCTGTGCGTTGGGTTTTACTCCCCAGCGCGTAAAATCTTCCCGTTTCAGAGTCGGTGATAAGGCACTTTCATTCCCGACGAATGAGATATCGCGTGTTTCCACGTAGCTACCATTAAGATAAATTTCTACATGGTAGACTCCGGGAACCTGCCCGTTGGCTTTGCTAAAAAGGGAGATGTCAATTTCTCGTGGAATATTTCCGCGAGTTTCAATAAAGTCTGGCGAGAAATAATCCTCAGCCAACCCTGGTTGAACGCGTAAACACAAAAAAATAATCAAAGATAACTGAGTTGTTTTCGCAAAACCTGACACCACATTGACCTGAGACATGGATGATTAACCTAAAAATTAAATTTATGTTCAGCCGTGATACCTCCGAAATCATTGATCGCACGCCATGATATTTCACCACCAGTTAACGCCGACTGAGATAGCGATACGGTTTGAAATGGTAAAACCATTGGAGGTTTAGCTAATTCTTTTCCATTCACTTTCACATGATAAAGCGACACGCTGTAAGGTGACGGATTATGCACATTCAGTTTCCCATCAGCGACTGAAAAAGTTAATTGTTGATATGCCAGTGAAGGATCTCCTTTTAGGCCCGCAGGGCGATAAAAAATCTTCATTTTACTCTTTACCGCAATCAGCAACTCGTTTTTAGCATCCGCCGATGATGACGGTATTGATTTAATATTTAGCCAATACACGCTTTCCCGATCCTGAGGCACAGAATTACCGATTAACATTACGCGAACCGAATTCTGTGCATGTGGATTTAGTTTAAATAAAGGCGGCGTGGTAATAAATGGGCTATCACCATCGTCACTGTTTTCATTGTTACTTACCCATGACTGAATTAGATATGGTGTATTGTCCGGGTTACTCACGCTGATTGCCGACTGACTACCGCTACCATTATAAATAAGTCGGGTGCCGCCTATTTCCACACCACTGATTGCCGCGGTAGAGATAAGGAATAAACTCACGGCGATTTTTTTAAATACATTCTGTAACATGAAGAGGTCCTGAGAGAATAACAAGGGCCACAAATGGCCCTACTTTTACTGGTAAGTCACGGTAAATGATGTCGAAGAGTTTGCTGTTCCTGCACCAACGACTCCCGTTGCCATATATTTAGCAAAGTAAGTCAGCGTGTTATTCACATCTTCCAACAGATTCACCCTTGCTGAGGAGGAACCAACCGGAATCAGCGTCGTACTGTCCTGCTCATAGAGAGCAACCCCGACGTTAGTTGCAGTTTGCCCGTTGCTCAGTGCCAGAATGGAGGGATTCGTGGTGTTGGTCGTGCCATCAAAGCGAATACTGGCGCTGGAAATACTGGCCGGGCAGGATTTCAGCACAATGTTAAAACGTTTCGCCGCCGCCGTAGCGCTATTACCTCCGGCAAAGGCTGCGGTTGAAATGGTGCCGAGTTCAACAGGTTGAGCGATAGACGTTGTGTCGACCACGCATGCCGTTCCCGTGATAGTGCCGGTAAAATTAATTACCCCATCAGCAGCATTTACAGCCTGAAAAACAGACAGAGACACAAGAGCAGAAATCAGTGCAATCTTTTTCATATATAAATCCCATATAGTTAATTAAATTTTAAGAAAACAAATGTGAAACTCTAAAAAAGCCATGTGAATGTTACATTCATAAAACCATTTCTAATAAAGCATATTAATCACTCATATTCATAAGAGCTCTGTTTATAGAGCTCACTGCGCGCAATGTTCTGATACAGCGCAACACGATTACCTTGCTGTAGTTTAAAAATCAGACTGCGACGATGTGCATAAAACGTTTTTATTGTCATGCCTAATTGCTGGCTAATCTCTTTGACATCCAGCCCTTTTTGCATACAAGAGAGCACCTCTTCCTCACGCTGAGAAAGTGAATATTTCACTCTGTAATTATATTGTGAGTTCTTTACCAGCAAACAGGAGAGAATTTCATTCAGTCGACACTTCTTGTCAATAAAGACAAAGTCAGGCATATGCTTTAAGGCATAGTAGTCAAGATCGTTGCTGATAAAAAGAATAACTTTTTTCCCTGGTATTATGTTTTTGCGCACCTCGGATATGCATATCGTTTCAATGTCTATAATACAATAATTTTCATCAATCAACTCCGGCGTTAACAACTCACTCATGCCGATGATAAAAAAATAATCATCAGAAAAAATGGAACCTGACAAATCCATAAAATTACCTTCCAGGCATAATCCTCTTTATTATTTAGCGTCAGTAATCCCTCTCATGTTTCAGTGTGAAATTTACAGAAATTATATGTTTATAACAGCACAAAAGTAATGGATTTCAGACCAGAGGTTAAAAACGATCGTTTCTACTATCTTTTCAGAATTAAAAGAACATTAATCCATAAAAAGCCGGTGAAAACGAATTAAAGCACCAGTTAAAAATAAAAATATGGAATTTAAAGCTACCATGAAACATAGGTGCAACTTAATGATCTATGGTTGTTTGATAGCCAAAACTTGTAATAACCATCAATTTAGATTTTTCTTAGGCAATATTCTATTGTCACTTAACAAAAGATACTGCACCGGAACAGGGCTAATTTTACCTGGTTAACAGTAGATCAACATCAGCGAGGGCTTATTATTCTGTCATCAAGTGCCTACATATGTAGGAAAAGGGGTTATTGTTGAAATTGTTCAATGGATTGGTCCAGCTTATTGAGCGAGCTTTCGATGCGGTTCAAAAAGTCGAGCAGTTCCGCCGCAGAAACAGCGTCAGGCAATCGTTCTTCTAGCATATGGGCAACAGTGATGAGTTCATTAATTCCCAGCAATTGGGCTGTACCGTTAAGGCGATGAATATGATATTTCACTGATGGATAATCTTCGTCACGTGCGGCTGCTCTGGCTGCTTCTAAATCGTGTCGATTTTCACGCTGCGCATCATGCAGTGCCGCGAGCATAAGCCCCCGATTGCCTTGCGCCAGCACCGCCAGACGCTTCTCATCGAACACAGCTCCATTCGTCTGGCCTACTCCGGCTAGCAGGCTAGAGATCTGCGCGAGAGTAATTGGCTTAAATAGACAATCGTTCATTCCCGCCGCAAGGCAGCGCTCACGCTCATGCTGCTGCGCTGTAGCGGTCAGACCCCAGATGGGAAGGTCGCTCTCAAATCTTCTCACCTCACGGGTAAGCGCAATACCGTCCATCACGGGCATGTTAAGGTCGGTAATCAATAAATCGTAACGGTCCTGATGAAGATAGTTTAATGCCTCTTCGCCGTTTTCCGCTTCATCCACAGTAATTCCCAGTGAGTCGAGCTGACGTTTCAACAGTAGACGACTGGAAGGGTGATCGTCGGCAATTAATACTCGCAACGCTTTGCCAATAAACGGAGGCGGTGAGGGGTCGGTTTCAAGGACTTCAGCGAGTGCATCATATGAAATTTGCACTGGCAGGCTCAGCGTCACGCTGGTTCCCTGATTAAGTTCACTTTGCAGATCTATCGTGCCCCCCATCTGCTTCATCAATGCTTTTGCAATAGCCAATCCTAGCCCTGATCCGCGATGAAATTCCCCCATTTTCCCCTGACTGAAGGGCATAAAAAGCGACTTTTGTTCTTCGCCGCTGATGCCGGGTCCCGTGTCGTTTACAGATATTACCAGTATCTGATTCAGCTTCTTCGCCGAGATCTGAACGTGTCCATGACGGGTAAATTTCACCGCATTGCCGATAAGATTAATCAGTACCTGTCCCAACATCTGTGGATCTAGCTGCATAGCTTCTTTTGGATCCAGATGCGAGTTATAGCGCAGTCCTATCCCTTTCTGCCCGGCAAGCGCGGTAAAAAGTAGTACTTTTTCTTTGATCATCGCATCAACATGCACCCACTTCGGCATCACTTCCTGCAAACCGGACTCAATCTTCTCCAGATCGAGGATCTCACCAATTAGTTTCAAGAGTGAGCGCGAAGCTATTACGGCATGATCGACCGAGGTTTTATCTTCAGGGCTGAGGTTTGTCGTTGAGTTTTGCAGCAGTTCCAGAAATCCCACAATGGCACTTACTGGGGTGCGGATCTCGTGGCTCATATGAGAGAGGAAGTTTCGTTTCTCTTCATTCGCTTTCTGCGCCTTGTTCTTTTCTATCACCAATAAACGCTGCGACTCTTTTCTTCTACGTGCCTGCCGTACCAGGTAGAGCACCCAGAGTAAGGTGCTGACCACCAGCAGCGTAGCGAGGGTCGCTACCAGGTAGAAGGGCCGGTTATACAACTCCCAGGTATCTATTTGGACGTCCGGCAGACGTACCCATTTACCGACAATCTGTAAAACTTCCTTCTGGGGGATATCGTCAAGAGCCTTATCAAGGATCTGCCTTAATTCAGGCTCTGAGCGGGGAACAGCAAAACTGATTGCCGCTGGTTGCACTTCCGGTAACGGGAGCCATGCCAGCCTATCGGGATAATAATGTTCGCTGAGGTAGCGGGCCGTCAGCTGATTAGAGATCGCCGCGTCCACTTTCCCCGTTGCAACAAGATTTAATGCCACGCTGGAGTTTTCTACTTCTTGCCAATGGATATCCGGATGACGGGCTTTCATTTGCATCAGTAGCGGATGATCCGCGCTTATCGCCACGCGAGCCCCTGCCTTTAACCCTATCGCCTGAGCGTCCTCTTTTCTGACAACGGTGACAAACTGGGTAGTAATAAAAGGATGAGTGAAGGTGAGGGCGTTTTGGAGGCTCAAATCATAGGCGGCTGCCTGTACAATATGCCAGTTGCCCTTTTTCATCTCCGAAAGCATATCTTCACGCGAGTTGACGACAACTGTTTCGTATTGCAGGCCGGTTTGCAGACTAATCAGATTAAGAATATCCCCTACAATCCCCCGTACTTCCTGATTATTGTCGGCCATGGTGTAAGGCGCAAACCACGGATTAATAATTACCCGCAGCGTTTTATGTTTTTTTAGCCACTGTTTTTCACGAGGCGTCAGATTGAGCGGTTTGAGCAAAAAAGAGAGATTGCCTTTGTCGATCATCGACTGCGCAATTTGTCCATGCTGATTTTCATCTATTGCATTGACGGTGCTATTAATGATGTTCAGCAAGCGGTCTTGTGCCGGTAAGAATAAAAAGTGGCTCATTTTCTGCGGCGAAGGCCAGTATTTAACCGTACTCAATGCCTGGCTGAACTCCTGGGAAAGCCAGGTGCTTGTGGTCAGCGAATCCCCCATAAACCATCTATTCTGCCCGGTAATAACGGAGTTCAGCGCCTCCTGATAACTGGCGTAATTGGCTATTTCGGCATTCGGAAACGCCTCATGGATGAAATCAGCGCCAGGATAGCCCTCAACAACAGCAATGCGACTAGTTCGCGGACTTTGCAAGGGACTCATAACGTTAGAGAGCGAGGTCACCAGCACGGGCCAGGAATGCACCAGAGGCTCCGAGAGCTGAATACCCTCCTCAGCAAACGGAAACGTATCAAGACCGGTCAACACCGTGTCAATCTCACCCGCACGCAGTGCGCGGATCGCATCAGCGCGATTTTTATAGCTCAACACGGCGATGCGGATATTTAGCGAGTAATGAATTAGCATCAGATAGTCAGCATTCATCCCCCTGTAGCGCCCGCTGAGCGTGGTTTGCACCAACGGAGCCTGTTCCGGTTGATAAACCCCGACGCGTAGCACTCTTTTCTGCAACAACCAGCGTTTGTCATCCTCGCTCAAGTAAACCGGTACCGGCGTAATGTAACTATATCCCGACAGCTCCAGCTCAATGGAGGGGGTATCCTGAGCATAAGCAGTACATCCGCTGAAAACCCAGAGGAGTAGGAGTATTACAAGCCGTAGATCCATGTTCAGGTCAGCTTATTCTGATGGGCAAAAGAGAGGAGTTCGACTAACGATTTGCAGCCTAATTTTTCCATTAATCTTGTTTTATAGGTGCTTACCGTTTTACTGCTAATATACATCGCTTCGCCGATCTGTGTATTATCAAGGCCGCTCAGCATATAGTTCATTACTTTCATCTCCTGTGCGGAGAGAGATTCAAGACGCTGGTTATCCGTGAGTGTCGCAGACGGTTCTTCCAGGAAAAAAGGAAAGTAGCTATAACCATTTTGCGCCGCATTAATCGCTGCAAGAATATTTTCCATATCCTGTTTTTTACTAATAAAAGCATTCGCGCCAGCTTGCGCACAGCGTTTACTGTAATATCGATCGTTTTTTGCAGATACTACGATTAACACACCGGTAAAACGCTGCGCCCTGAGTTTCTCCACGAGCTCAACGCCATTTATGCCGGGGATTTCGACATCTACAACGATGATATCCACCGCTGTTTTCGTCAACTCCTTTAGGGCCACATCCCCACGCTCAAACTCTTTGATAATGATAATGTGTTGTTTTTCCAACACGCCACGTATGGCCATGCGCGCCAGGGGATGGTCATCCACAATAACGGCGGTAGGAAACAAAGGCTCATTCATAGGCTACCTGAACGCTGTAAATCGTCGAAGACAACATACACAGGATGATATCCTAACGATACGGCTTACTGATTTATAAATTAATTTTTTTTGTACCAGCTCACGTTGTACCGGTCAATTAAAACGCATTTTCGTTTGAGCATTTTCCCAGTAATGATTAACTAACTCCTCTGTTTGTACCTGGCCATTATACTCGTATGCCAGTATTCTGACCTTCTCGCCATTGATTAGTACACCCCGGTGTTAGAAATGTCTCCATAAGTCACATGAGGACATCCCCATGAAGAAGCGATTTTCCGCCGAACAGGTCACAACTTCTCTTTTGGTTTGGCAATGCGATATTAATTCTCAGTGAGCATAACCATTTCTTGTTTAACTATTACGCTGTTTTTACTCATCCATGTACTCATTTTTGACAGCGTTGTTCCGGGATGAGTTGAGACCCCATGAAATGGATAAAAACAACGTAAGTGATTGGTTTTTATGGGTTTATATATTCTCATGAGACGGCGAATTAAATTCAGACCTCGATAGATGTCCACTCATATCTCTTTGCAACCTGGGTTTCGTGAAACATATATTTCAGGAATCTGAAAAACAGATTTCGCGTTCGCAGCAGGCGTCGCAACTTGGGGAGCGGCAAATAAGCTCCCCAGCAGAATGCAGGCAGCGCTGACGATAAAAAAACTTTTTCCAGCGCATATTTTCACTGTTCATTTCTACCAGCAGAGGAAAACAGTCACTCATTAACTCGCGCAACTCCTGACGCGAACTTAACCCCAGATCCTGCCACAGATGGTTAAACGCCAGCGAAGCACTGGCGATAATGTTGTGCATCGGTGCCGCGCCTGACACCATATAGCCCGCCAGCCACTGCGCCAGTTGTTGCTGTTCGTCGCTACGGGTGGCATTCAGCTCGCTCATCAGTTTTTGGCGCAGCAAACAATCGGCGGGCATCGGCTGCGTGGGGGGATCGAACTGCGCCTGCAGGGCATGCCATTCGGTCACCTGCAAGCCCATCATCAGCGGATAACAGCCTTCTCCGTGTGCATAGAGCCACAGCAAACGCCGCAGCCAGTCGTGAACAGGCATTATGCCACCCCCATTGACGCGGGATCGGACTGCACCTTTTTCCGCCACTGCTGCCACCAGCTGGTCAGCGCCTCGTTAACCGGCTCCCAGGCGTGATCGACGCAGGGTTGAATGCCGCGCGCTTCCAGTTTCTGCCACGGCCCGTAGCCGATACGGGCGCAAAATACGGCTTTCACATCGGCCAGCAGATCCAGAACCGCGTCCATCCGCGCGTCGCTGTCCTGCGGTTCGCAGTTGTCGCTTCCCTGACAAAATTTCGGCGTAAAGCGTTCGTTGACCAGCACCGCACCCGCCGCCGACAGGCTGTATATGCTAAAGCGATCGGCATGACCAAAGTGGCAATCAATCGCATCGCCACGCATGGAGGCAACCGCCACCAGACAGGTATCCGGCTCTTCCGATTCGCCGCGCGTGGCAATGCTGGCATGCAACTGCGCCCGGTGGTAAAGCGTTGGCAACCACGGCTGCGGTAACTCTTCAACCGGCGTCAGGGAAAACTGCTGGCTGCGATCTTCGCCGAGCATACCGATCGCGTCAGCGCGGCACTGCTGGCAGTGCGTCATCTGCGGCATCACCTCGCCGCAACGCTCACGCACCTGGGCTACCATCTGCGCATCAGGCTCCGGCTGTCCGTTCAGACCGAACACCGTACCGTGCTCCGGGCGGGCGATCAGCGGCATAATATTGTGAATAAAGGCGCCGCTGGCACGCAGTTCGCGGCTGACATCGATCAGAACGCCATCGTTGATGCCGGGGATCAATACCGAGTTGATCTTCACCAACACGCCTTTGGCTGTCAGGCGACGCACGCCTTCAAGCTGGCGGGCAATCAGGATCTCACCGGCTTCACGTCCGCTGTAGCGTTCACCGTCGAGCCACAGCCAGGCGTAGATTTGCGCCGCGATATCGGCATCCAGCGTATTGATCGTCACCGTGACATGGTCAACGCCAACATTCACCAGTCTCTCTACCGCATCCGGTAGCATCAGCCCGTTGGTGGAGAGGCAAAGTTTCAGGTCGGGGAGCTGTTCGCGCACCATTTCCAGGGTGGTAAATGTGCGTTGAATATTGGCCAGCGGGTCGCCAGGCCCGGCGATGCCCACCACCGACAATTGCGGGATCGCCGCAGCCACATGGCGCACTTTGGCTACCGCCTGTTCCGGCGTCAGCAGCGATGACGAGACGCCGGGGCGCGATTCATTACTGCAATCAAATTTGCGGTTGCAATAGTTGCATTGCAGGTTACAGGCAGGCGCGACTGGCAGATGCATACGGGCATAACGATGATGGCCGTTTTGCGAGTAGCAGGGGTGCGACGCCACCTTACCGGCAACGACATCAGATAAAGGTTCACGCTGCCCGGTGTGACAGCGTGAACCGCCAGCGGCGGATGTGCAGGAAGTCATGGGCGTACCTTGGTTGTGTGGTCATAACCTCCTGTTGCAAAACCTGTACCGCTTGCCATCATTGTAACTTACTGAAAATTAATGTTTTAAATTCAGCGCGTCATTGTCTGTTTGTCGAGTTTGTGGCGTTTGGCTGACAATGTGCTGAATGTCACAAAAAACAGCGCTACATTCGCGGCATGGTGATGTCCATCGTCTGAATACGGTAAGCCACCTGGCGCGGGGTCATTCCCAGCAGGCGGGCGGCTTTTGCCTGTACCCAACCGGCTTTCTCCAGCGCGGCGATCAATCTTTGTCGCTCGTCGAGATTCTGATCAAGCCAGCTCTCTTCGCGCGGTGCGCTGGGTTGCGGCGGTTTTGGCAGAGTTTCACGGTGATGAAACAAAATCACGTCGCGATCGATCAGCCCGCTTTCCGACATCACCGCCGAACGTTCAAGGCAGTTTTCCAGTTCACGCACGTTTCCGGGCCAGCTATAGCTCATCAGCAAACGGATCGCGCCATCGCTGATACGCAGTGTGCGGTTCTGGTTTTGCGCGATTTTGCGCACCAGAAAGTGCGCCAGCTCGGCAATGTCCTCCTGGCGCTCGCGGAGCGGGGGCAGGGAGATGGGCATCACATTGAGGCGGTAGTAGAGATCTTCGCGAAAATTCCCCTGCCGCACTTCCTCTTCCAGATTGCGGTTGGTGGCGGCAATGATCCGTACATTCACCCGCAGCGTTTCGTCACCGCCGACGCGTTCCATTTCGCCTTCCTGCAAAATACGCAGCAATTTCGCCTGAAACGAGGCGCTACTTTCGCCGATCTCATCAAGAAATAACGTTCCTCCATCCGCCAGTTCGAAGCGGCCTTTGCGCTGGCGTACCGCGCCGGTAAACGCACCTTTTTCATGGCCGAAGAGTTCACTCTCCAGCAGCGTGTCGGGTAGCGCCGCGCAGTTGAATTTGACGAACGGTGCAGCAGCGCGCGGTGAATTGTGGTGGATAGCATTGGCTATCAGCTCTTTACCGGTCCCGCTTTCGCCACGCACCAGCACGGTGGTGTCCCAGCGCGATACCTGGCGAATAATTTCCAGCGTCTGGCGCATGGCCGCGCTTTTACCGACCATGTTTTCAAAACCAAACGATCGCGACGGTGCGCACCCACGCTGACTGGCGATCTGCGCGGCGGCCGCTCGGGGTGAGGGCGCGACGCTGGGCGGCGTCATCAGGCGGACGGTTTGCACCACCAGATTGGCGACAGTTTCCAGAAAACGAGTGCAGGCTGGCAGCCGCTCCTCGTAGCGGGCCATCGGCTGAGCTGCCAGCACGCCGATAGGCTGCGAGTTTGGTCCTATCAGCGGCACGGCGATAAACGGCAGGCTGTAATCATACAATCCAAGGCGATCGAGAAAACGCTGGTCGTCGGAAACGCAGGGCAGCACCAGAGATTGCCCCTGCGACAGCACCGTGCCTACCAGCCCTTCACCCGGGCGGTAACGAATCTGCGAACTGCCTGGAATGAGCTGCTGATCGGCCTCCTGCAGGGCTTCAATGTTAAGGATCGCTTGTTGGCTGTCGTACAGACAGATCATCCCGTGCTGCATAAAGGCATTGTTGTGCAGCACGCACAGCACTTCCTGTAGCGTCTGCCCGACCTCCGTCGCCCGGCTTAGCACCTCGCTGATACGCTGCATGGCGGTAAACTGCTGGGAGAGGTCAAAGCGCCAGACGGTTGTACCCGACTCCGTTCGCTGAGTCATAGTGAGCCTCCGGTCAGAGAGTGAAATAACGGGAAACGCAGGGTCAGGCAGGTGCCTCCCTGAGGGCGGGAGGTCAATTCAATTGCGCCGCGATGGTGGGCGACCAGCGTCTGGATCAGCCGCAGCTCCATGCCTTTACCGGGGGCATTGAGCGCATCGGGGGAATGGGTGTAGCGCACCTGAGTCAGCGGTACATTGTCGTTTAAATAGAACGACAGCCAGCCGCTCTCTTCGCGGGCGTAAAGCTGAGTCTGTACCGTGAAATCACGTAGCTCAGCGGCAATATCCAGCGTTCTGTCGAGCCACAGGCTCAGGCAGGCAAGCAGTTGTGTTCGCTGACCAAAGCCCACCAGATAGGGCGATTCCAGCTCAATTTGCAGGTTTTCGCCCTGGTTATATCGGAGGTGATACAGAGCGAGCAGATCGTCAAGGAACGGCTGGAGCGGCCAGACTGCCGGGCTTTCCAGCTCCAGCGACGGACGGCACCGTTGCAGCCGCGCCATCGCTTCTTCGCCTTCACGCCAGGCGGCATCCAGCGCCAGATTGCTGTGATCGTCGCCATTTAAACGACGGGCGGCGGCCAGCATATTAATTGGGCAATTGAGTTGCACCAGCGCGGCGTCCAGCGATTCGCGGATCGCCGCCAGCAATTTACCGCTGGTTATCTGCTGCTTCAGACGGTCGAGACGCCCCTGTTCCTGTTGTTGCTGCTGCTGGGTATTGTCGGTGATCACCACCAGCGTGCGCGGCACGGCGCTATCAATAAAGTAGCGGCCCGCTTCCTCACTGACGCCCGGCAGCGCCCAGCAGGTGATGGACAACCAGCGTACTGTGCCGCGCAGCGCTACCGGCAGCACCAGGCCCTGCGCCAGCTCCGCTTTATGGGCGGAAAAATTGAGTTCGGTCAGCAGCTCTTTACCGCCGCAATCGGCGCAAAAAGTTTTATAGGCGAGGTTATCCATCACTACCTGATCGCGTTCGTCCACCACTACAACCGCCGCCGGAATATTATTCAAAACGGCTTCAGTCAGCGTCATATGATTACGCAGCCGTTGTTCCAGCGCGTAGCTGGTACTGATGTCGCGCTGCATGGCCAGGTAATGTTCGAGTTTGCCGAGCGTATTAAACAGTGGGGTGATGTCGATCTCCACCAGAAACAGGCTGCCGTCGCGGCGACGATTGATCAGTTGCCCGCGCCACGGACGGTGTTGCAGCAGGGTGTGCCACATATCCTGGTAGATTTCACGCGGCGTCTGTTTACTGGCGAGCAGGCGCGGGTTTTGCTGCAACAACTCTTCCAGCTCATACCCCGACTGGCGGCAAAACGCCGGGTTGGCATACAGAATGTGGGCATCGGCATCAGTCAGGGAAATCGCAACGGGAGCCTGTTCAACCATGGTGAAAAACAACCCGGGATGCTGTTGTGAGAGCGCTCCGGCGATCTCGGCGGGCGCTGCGGCGTCCATCATCATATTCAGGGTCATCACAAACTCCTGTGGTCAAAATGGGAATGTCGCAGTTATGACAATTTGTGCCACCTGTCGACTTTCGTCCGAACATAAACGGACAATCATTAACCATGCAAAGGGTGCGCCTTTGGTCCTTGTTACTCGCTGTAAGATTGATCCAGATCCCTGTTTGCCGCCGATTTTTACCCTTTTGCCCTCTGGCTGTGCGTGGCAACGCCCAATAGGGTGGATAAAAAAGCGCCGCTCTGGTGCATAACGGGCCAATACAGTGCAGCGATTGCCCGGCAAAAAAGCTGGCACAGCCTTCGCAATATCTTCGGTGATAGCTGCCTGTTCAGGGCGGATTCACACTTTTTCTCACAGGAGCATGCGATGGCTAACATTGGAATTTTTTTCGGTACCGACACGGGTAAAACCCGCAAGATTGCCAAAATGATCCACCAAAAACTGGGTGCAGCGGCCGATGTGCCGGTGAATATCAACCGTACCGACCTCGACACGTTTCTTTCTTATCCGGTCCTGCTGTTAGGGACGCCGACGCTCGGCGACGGGCAACTGCCAGGGCTGGATGCGGGTTGTGAGGACGCGTCATGGAGAGAGTTTGTCGCTCAGCTTGAGATCAACAGCCTGAGCGGTAAAACCGTGGCGCTCTTCGGTCTTGGCGACCAGGTGGGTTACCCGGATAACTTTGTCAGCGGCCTGCGCCCGCTGTATGACGCGCTGAAAAACAGCGGCGCGCAGATTGTCGGCCACTGGCCGAATGAAGGCTATGAATTCAATGCCTCATCGGCGCTGGAAGCGGATAAATTTGTCGGATTAGTGATCGATCAGGACAATCAGTATGACCTGACCGACGAGCGCCTGGATGCCTGGCTGGAAACGCTTAAACCGATATTGTTGTAAGTGATGTTGCCGGGTAACACGCGTTACCCGGCAACATAACCGGTTCGACAGGAAGGTCTGTTACCGGTATTTGTTCTGAAGGTGAAATTAATCCGCCATCACGCTGCGGGTTAACGCTGCCAGCCACGTGCGCTGGTACTGCTGCTGGTTCTGACGAACCAAATAGCTTCGTGCTTTTTCCAGCGCTTCCTCTTGCGGCATTGGCGCGGCGTCACGGATCGCTTCGCACCATAACAGATGCCAGCCGAGGCCGGTTTCGATAGGGGTGCTAAGGCCATTTTCCGCCAGCGCAAACAGCGCGGCGTCGAGTTCGGGATAGAGCAACCCCTGGCTTATCCAGCCCAAACGTCCGCCTTCAAGCGCGCTGGGGCAGTGGGAGTAGCGCTGCGCCAGCCGGGCAAAGTATTGACGCGAGATGCTAATATCCTGATGAAAATGGCGGATCTGGCGCTGCACTGCGCCATCGTCGTTATCGACCGTCAGCAACAGGTGAGATGTCAGCCGCTGCGGCGGGCGCATAAACTGCGCCTGATGTTGCTGATACCAGGCCAGCACCTGTAAATCGTCCGGCAGAGGAGCGCGCCCGGCAATCTCGGCGAACTGCCACTCCATGCGGGCATGATGCCGGACCACTGTCTGCCGTTCGTCAGCAGAAAAATGCCCACCATCCAGCCAGCTTGCCAGCGAGGTTGCGACACTCTCCAACACGCTATCCGGCAGGGAGGTGCCAGCGGCAACCTCCACCACAGCCTTTTCCAGCTGGCACTGGCGGGCGAAGGCATCGTCAAACGCGGTTTGTTGATCGGCAGGAATGTGTTCCGGTTCGCACTGCCAGCGTGTTATCGCCAGCCGCCGCCGGGCGAAGCGTTGCCACGGCGTCATGCGTCATCCTCCAGCAGGGTAATGGCGCCAGCGGGGACCAGGAACCAGCGCCCGGAAAACGTGACGGTGTAACTCTCCCCATCTTCGCCCTGGTCTGTTCCTTCAATACGGCCATGCTCTCCGGCGGCGATCACCACTTCGCCATTTACCGACAGCGCGTGGCGGCAGGCAACCCGATCGCCATACTGAAACTGCCCGGCGTGCCACGGCACGGAAAGCGGCAGTAGCTCCTGCTCGCGGCAGCCAACCACCAAATCATCATCGAGAAAATGCACCTGATAGATAATCTGATCCATCAAAAATGTGCCCCATTCGCGGACAAAACCGGTACTGCCGCGACGCACCAGCAGGTCGCCGCGCGCAAAGCCGCGCATGGTGCCGTCATTGCGAATGGCGCGGGTAACGCGCACTTCTTCGCCAAAATCGAATTTTTGTCTCATGAGGTATGCTCCGGAAGGTAGTGCTGATAGCTTTCCGTCAGCAACCGGCGCGCCAGCAGCCACGGGGCGCGGGGCGCCTCTTCAAGCAAATTGCGCAGCGGTACGTTTTGCCGCAGCCGCTGGTGAAACTCCCGCAGCACCGGCAGACAGCAGTGGCGCAGCACCAGCGGGTCATATGGCACGCTAAAGAATTCAAAAAAAGACTCGGCGGTATCGAGCTCATCCACGCCGGGAATTTGATAAAACCACTCCATCGTCAGCCCCTCGCAAAGTGTGCGGATTCCCCGCACAGCGCATCGTAAATTGCCACCAGCTCTTCCTCTTTCGGCGTGCGTTTCCAGCGCTCGGCAAAGCGGCGGATCTCCGGCAGCAGCAGATCGATTTGTAGGGTATCGAGGTGATACCCCATGCGGGCGAAGACGCCATCCACCGCCTGGCGACCGGAGTGTTTACCCAGCACCAGCCGATACTCGCGCCCCATCAGTGCCGGATCAATCGCCTGATAGCTTTCGCGATCGCGCAGTAGCGCGGCGACATGAACGCCGGATTCATGGGTGAAAACCTGTGAACCTACCAGCGGTTGCTGCGGGTCAATCGCCCGCTGTGTCGCGTCGGCCACGGTCTGGCACAGGGACGGCAGGCGCGTAAAATCAACACCACAATCCTGTTGCAGGCAGCGGCTCAGGCTCAGAGCAACGGTTTCCAGCGCGGCATTGCCTGCGCGTTCGCCCAGCCCGAGCACGGTCGTGTTGACGCTGGTGGCTCCGGCGCGCACCGCCGCCAGCGTATTGGCGGTCGCCAGCCCCAGATCGTTGTGCGCATGCATTTCGATTTCGCCCGGCCAGTATTCACCAAGCGCCTGAATGCGGGTGGTGGTGGTAAAGGGATCGAGCAGGCCGAGAGTGTCGGCGAAACGCAGTCGTTTCGCGCCCGCTTCGCGGGCGATATCGGCAATCTGGTTCAGCGTCTGATCGCTGGCGCGTGAGGCATCCTCGCAGCCGACACAGACCTGCATTCCCAGCGTCCGCGCTTGTGCAATCAGCGTACCCAGTTTATCGAGCAACTGCGGTAGCGGTTCGCGAAGCTTGTACTGGCGCAGCTTATCCGAAGCGGGCAGGGAGATATCCACCCAGTCCATACCGAGATCCGCGCTCTGGCGGATCTCGTCGTGGTTCATCCGACACCAGGACATCAGCGTTGCGGCGGGCACATGCCGGCGCACCTGCAAAATGCGCTGGCGCTCCTCGTCGCCCATCGCTGGCGTGCCAACTTCGAGCGCGGTAATGCCCGCAGTAAACAGCGCCTCGGCGATGGCGATTTTCTCGCTGGCGAGAAACGCGACGCCCGGACTCTGTTCGCCGTCACGCAGGGTGGTGTCGTTGATAAGCACATTCATACTCGCCGCCTTAGCCGTATAACGGCGCAAATGCTGATTCAGCCGCCCCGGGTTTTCCCTCCTGCCAGTAGGGCGAGAGCATCCGCAGGCGGGCAATAATCGTTGGCAGGGTGTCGATCACGTAGTCGATCTCCTTCTCACGCGTGTAGCGCGAGAGCGAGAAACGAATACTGCCGTGCGCGGCGGTGTAAGGAATGTTCATCGCCCGCATGACATGCGAAGGCTCCAGCGAACCGGAGGTACAGGCGCTGCCGCTTGATGCCGCAATTCCCACCTGGTTGAGCAGTAATAAAATGGCTTCCCCTTCGATAAACTCAAACGCCAGATTGGTGGTGCCTGGAACGCGCGGCTGGTTGCCGCCCATTACCATCACGGAAGGCACCTGCGCAATAAGCCCTTCCTGCAGTCGATCGCGCAGGTGTGCCAGCGAGGAGGCACCTGGCAGATGGATCTGCGCAAGTTCGCAGGCTGCACCCATGCCGACAATCCCGGCAATGTTTTCCGTCCCTGCACGGCGTCCGCGCTCCTGATGGCCGCCGCGTAGCAGCGGACGAAAACGCGTTCCGCGCCGCAGATAGAGGCAGCCGACACCCTTCGGCCCGTGCAGTTTGTGCGCCGAGCAGGAGAGCATATCGATCTGCGTGCGGCCAATATCCAGCGGAATTTTGCCGACCGCCTGTACCGCATCGCAGTGGAACAGCGCGCCGTATTCATGGGCCATGGCCGCCATTTCAATCACCGGAAACAGCACGCCGGTTTCGTTGTTTGCCCACATCACGCTCACCACCGCCACTCGCGTGCTGAGCGCCTGGCGGTACTGCTCCATATCCAGCGCACCGTCGCTATTCACACCAATGCGGTGGATAAGGTAACCCTGACGCTCCAGATGTTCACAAACGGCGAGCGTGGCCGGGTGCTCCACTGCAGTGGTGATAATTTCCCGGCGCTCCGGCATCAGTTCAACACAGGCGTGCAGCGCGGTTGACGTGGCTTCGGTTGCGCAGGAGGTGAAAATAATCTCGCTGGTATGATCGGCCCCAAGCAGGGCGGCAACCTGTTGGTGCGCGCGCTCAAGGGCCTCACGGGAAGGCGTGCCGAAATCATGAATCGAAGAGGGGTTGCCATAATGCTCGGTCAGAAAGGGCATCATCGCTTCCAGCACCATTGGATCGATTCGCGTGGTGGCGTTGTTATCCAGATATACCTGTTTCATGCTCTTTCCCCTCTGTTAATACACTGCGGCTTCACCAGCCACGACTTCCATATAACAGCCGGTGCGTTCCATCAGTTTTTGCTGTAACCAGGCGAGCGTCATGTCGGTCATCATGCAGCCGCTACAACTGCCGGAGAGGCTGACCGTGACTTTATGATTTGCCACGCTGAGCAGCGTCATATCGCCTCCATCAGCCTGAATATGCGGGCGCAGTTCAGTGATGGCATCAACCACTTCCTGCCAGTGCGGATCTTTGGTTGTCGTAACCGGCGCGGCGACCTGTGGGTGCTGCGCGAGAATATCCGCCAGCGCCAGTTCGATTTTTTCATGACACGAAGTACAGCCGCCGCCTGCTTTGGTGTAGTTGATCACCTCTTCCAGCGTGGTCAGCCCATTGCTTAGCACCGCGCGGCGAATCTGTCCTTCATCCACGCCAAAGCACTTACAAATCAGCACGCCTTCTTCGTGGTCATCTTCCAGCGTTTCGCCGCGGTAGTTGGCGATGGCAGCACGTAGCGCTTCCTGGCCCATGACCGAACAGTGCATTTTTTGCGGCGGTAAACCGTCAAGATAATCGGCAATTTGTTGGTTGGTGACCTGTTCGGCCTGCGCCAGCGTGCGGCCGATAATCAGTTCCGTTAAGGCGGAAGAAGAGGCAATTGCGCTGCCGCAGCCAAAGGTCTGAAACCCGGCCTCAAGAATGGTTTCATCTTGCGGATCCACTCGCAGCATCAGCCGTAACGCATCGCCACAGCTTAACGATCCCACATCACCCACGGCGTTGGCGTTTTCCACCACCCGGGCGTTACGGGGATTAAAAAAATGATCTTTCACTTTCTCGGAGTAATTCCACATGCTTTTGGCTCCCAGGATGTATGACGGAACGCGCCGGAGCGCATTACACCGCGTCAATCAACAGCGGGTAATATCGTAGAAGCAAAAGCAGTACCAGAAGATGAAACCGTTATATTTCAATAAGATGATTTTGGAGCCTGACATAAAACTGCGAACTATGTCGCAGTTTTATGTTGGCTTTGTCACAGAGCTGACACAGAAAAGGCATCAGCGCTCATCCTCTTCCTGCCACTCATCTTCCAGCAGTAGCCCGGCAAAGCGATCGGTATTGCGGCTGCGCGCACTTCTTCGCTGCTCTTTGTCGTACCAGTAGTGTTGGATTTCCTGCAACAGCCCGACAATCGTTGTATCTGCCGGAACGCGCACCGCGCGCACGCCGACCTGTAAAAGCTGGCGAAAAACCGTCTCGCCGATCGCCACGCAGTAGAGCGTCACACAATCCTCCAGCGCGCTAATCCGGCTGGTCAGTTTCTCCTGCTGATGGCCGGGCAGTACCGAGAAATCCACCACCCGTAGCAGGGTGACGTCATCCTCTTTGACGCCGTACACCACCAGCCGCGGCGTGGCGCCGAAATGCTGATCGACATGGTGGTAATCGGAACTGGCAAAGGCCACTCTCATCGACCATTCACTGTCGCAAATGGTGCTGAATTGTCGGTTAACATGTTGCATAGTCACCTCCCGAAGATGCAGGTTCGTAAAAACGCTGGCGCAGCGGCGAGTGATAAGCGGCAAGATGATGGTGGCGATCGCGCAGTGCATTCGCCAGCTCAAACAAGGTGTCGCGCATCCCGGCGTAACCCTGGCGCACGCGGCGAAATTCGCCCAGACGGTCGAACAGGGGGAAACCGGCGCGCACCAGCGGAATGTTGAACTGCCTGGCCAAATCCGCAGCGTGAGAATTGGACACCAGCAGTGATGCAGGCGTTTTGCACAACAGATCCTGCATATCCTCCAGATCGCCGATGATGACGTTTTCGACCGGCAGATCCTGCAACCCTTTCTGGCTCACTGGCGCCACCACCGGGCCGGGAACCATGCCCATATCACGGGCGAAATCGCACCAGGCGGCGAGCAGATCGCCCTCGGCGGCCAGCGCGACAGGCGCGCCCTGTAACCACATATGGCAATCGATCATCGCATCCTGCAATTGCCCGCGCTGGCGCTCGATCCACGCCGGAACATCACGCCCGGAGAGGCGCTTCAGTTGATGAATAAACGTATCGCACTGGCTCATGGTCATCAGGTGCGGCAGCGTGATGACCTCTGCATGGCTGCGCTGCGTCAGCAACTGCGCGGCGCGGGAGAGGGAAACGCCAATGGCGAACGTGCCGAGGCTCTGTCCCATCTGTTCAATCAGCCGCAGGCTGCTGCCGCCCTGGGTAATAGGTGAGAAATCCCCGCTGGCGAGATGGCCGTCCAGCGACTGGGAGAGATCCGGCACAATCACCGGTTGCAGGCCAAATGCCTCGACATAACTGCGCAGCAGCTCGACGTCGCCCGGCGTCAGCAAGTGGCTGAGCAGCAGGTTCACGCGGCGATTGCGCACGCCCGGCTGCGGTTTTTCCGGCACCCACTGTTCAACCATGCTCTCCAGTACCGCGCTGTAGCCGTTTTCCAGGCTGCCATAAAAATCCGGTGTGTTAACGGTCAGCAGCGCCACCCCTTTATGGCGCGGGAATTCATCGCGGAACTGGCGCACCACACGTGAAATATCGCTGCCCTGCGCCTCAGAAAGGCCGGTGCTCAGCAGAACAATCGCTTTCGGGTTGTTACGTGAGCACAGCACATTCAGTGCGGTAAAGATGTTCCCATCGGCGCCCATAATGGTGGATGTCGGGTCCATTGCCGTCGATTGCAGCGGGATCGGATCGTGAAAATGCTGAATAAAAAAGACCTTTGCGAAGGCGCTGCACCCCTGAGCACCATGAACCAGCGGAATGCTCTGTTCAAAGCCCATGCTCGCCAGAATCGCGCCCAGCGGCTGGCCGCTTTTTACCGGACTGACGGCCAGCGGCTTTTTACTACGGATAATTTCTGCCATTGTGTGATCCTTATTGCCACGGTGCGCGGGAATGGGTTTGTGGCCAGACCGGGCTTTCCATGGTCAGGCAGAGTTGTTCAGCCAGCGTGACAATGCCGCGGTAGCCGGCAAAGGCGTGCTCGCGCTCCTGATTGATATCGAGGAACGGCAGCCGCGCTTTGTAGGCGGTATACATATTGCGTCCCCCGGCGATCATTATGTCCGCCTGGTAGCGGTAAACCACGTCCAGAAGCGAGCGGGCGTTGCCTTCATCAAGCATCAGCGCATCGGCGCCCATCAGTTCGCGGATGCGTTGTTTATCCTCTTCGGTGGATTTGCGTGTGCCGGTCGCCACCACTTCCATGCCCAGATCCTGAAGAGCCGAGACCACCGACCAGGATTTCACGCCGCCGGTATAGAGCAGCGCTTTGCGCCCGCGCAGGCGCTCGCGCAGCGGGGCCAGAGCCTGCTCTGTTCGTTGTTCTTCGCGGGCAATGAGTTGTTCAGTGCGCTGCATCAGATCGCGGTCTGCGGTCAGTGCCGCCAGTTGACGCAGAGCGTCGGAAGTGGCGCGAACACCATAAAAACTGCCTTCAAACCACGGCGTGCCGTAGCGCTGCTCCAGCGAGCGGGCGACATTGATCAGCGCCCTGGAGCAGACCAGCATATTGACCTGCGCCCGGTGCAGCGTCTGGATCTCACTGAAACGCCCGTCGCCGGAAAGGCTACCGAGCACGCGAATACCCAGCTCATCGAGCAGCGGCTGAATGTGCCAGAACTCCCCGGCAATATTGAATTCGCCAATCAGCCCGATATCGTGGCGGTGCGCCGGGGCAAAAGGGGTATCTTCGGGCCACGGTGCGGGTTCACGCCCGCCAATTACCTTTTTCACCATCACTTCACCGGCCAGCCGGTTGCCGAGATTTTTGCTGCCGTAAAAGCCGGCGACATCAACGGCAATCACCGGTACGCCGGTAGCGGTTTCTGCCGCCTGGCAGACGGCTTCGATATCGTCGCCCTCCATTGCGGGTACGCAGGTGTTATAGATAAAAACGGCGGCCGGGTGGTAGCGGTTGACGATGTGGCGCACGGCATGGAACAGGCGGCGCTCGCCACGCCCCATGATCACATCCTGTTCGCTCAGATCGGTGGTAAAACCCAGCCGGTTGATCGTCGGGCCGGAGCTGAAGCTGCCACGGTTATCCCATGAACTACCGGTACAACCAATGGGGCCGTGCACCAGGTGGGCAACATCGGAGAGTGGCAGCAGGGTGATCTGCGCACCGTCAAAGGCGCAGCCACCCGCCGTCGCGCCGGGTTTCGGCGCGCTGCAGCCGGATTTCTGTTTGTGGTTGTGCTCGCAGGCAGGTTCATCGAGCAAAGCCAGGATCTCGTTCCCCTTCATCTTCACCTCATCATCTGGTTGGGTTGTTGCAGAAGGTGCAATTCGCGAGCCAGTAATGAGTGATTGATTTTTAAGAGAAAAAAAGTGTCGTTTTTGCAACAAAGCAGACAATTGGCGCAATGTTCACGCAAAAAAAATCCCCCGAAGGGGATTGATTCAGAACACCCGTTCTTCCAGCGGGTTGGCGCGCTCAAGGCGTTTTGCCAGCCACGGCGGCAGTTGCCCATTGAGTAGCGTTTTGATGGCGTCGCACTGCGAGGTAATGGTCTGCCCGGGGGTGACTTTCATCGGATGGATATTGTGGCGGATCAGGCGGGCAGCGGCGGGGCCGCCAATCGCTTCGCAAAACAGCAGATGGCAATCGCCGAGCAATTGCGCGCGGCTCTCATTGGGCTCTTTGTCCTGCGGGCTGGCGGCGTAACGACGTAAGTCATACAGCCAGCCGCCCTGGTCATCAAAGGCATAAATAAAAAACAGCCGCCCCTGGCCGAAATGACCGTTGATTGCCAGTCCATCCTGCGAGCAGAAGGCGACAATCAACTGCGGGCGACGTGCCGCGTAGTCGATAACGCGCAAGTGGGCAGGCAGATCGCCTTTCAGGCACGCGTTTACCCGTGCCCAGCGCCCGGCGGACATTAATGCTTCCTCATGAGGAAAACGCTGCTCCAGATGGTGTTGATCCAGCGAGGCCAACAGTTCCGGCGTCAGCGGTTCATCACAGTCACCGGTCAGCCACGCCATGATTTGCGCGGGTTGCAGTTCCGGCAGCGCCTGGAACAGCGCCAGCATCCGCCAGAAAAGGGTATCGTTTTCGGACATGGCTCGTCTCCTTACACCAGGGCGTCGCGGGTGGCGCGCAGGCTAATGGGAAATGAGGGCCGTCCCGGTTGCACATTGACGTAATAGCGGCGACCGCCCTCAAGAGAAATCGTACCGCCCCAGCGTTCCGGGGTGTCGTGCTCAACGACCAGGATTTTCGCTTCCAGATCCTGTTTAGCGATATAGCAGTAGAGATCCGCGCCGCGCTGGCGAATAATAACGACCGGCATAGTGCCTCCCTGAGCCCCGCGCAAGGCGGGGCTGTGATGGTTAACGGATAAGATCGAAGCTGTAGTCGGTTTTGCCGAGCTTGATGGTCTCTCTGTCGACTTTCTCCAGCACCGCATTAACCAGCGTGGTGAGGATACTCATGGCCCCTTCGTAACCCCAGGTGGTCTGGCGGTGCAGATGGTGGCGATCGAACAGCGGGAACCCGAGGCGGATCAGCGGCACTTCAAACTGCTCACCCTTCGCCAGCGTATCGCGCTGGATAAACTTGGCGTAGGAGTTGCCGATCATAAAGTCCGGCTGACGGGTAAACATCAGCGAGCGGAAATGCCACAGATCACAGTTGATAAAGACTTCGCTCTCTTTACCGTACGGCGAGGCTTCAAGCATTTTCTTCATCGCTTTCTGCCAGCGTTTGTTGCCGTTATGGCACAGAATCACCGTCGGTTCGCAGCCCAGTTCCAGCAGGAAGCGGGTCAGCCCCATGACAAAATCCGGGTCGCCGAACAGGCCGAATTTCTTGCCGTGCAGCCAGGTGTGGGAGTCGAGTATCATGTCCACCAGCCGGCCGCGTTCCAGCGCTAAGCTATCCGGAATGGCTTTGCCGGTTAACTGGCTTACTGCCATCAGCAGTTCGTCGGTTCCGGCCAGCCCCATCGGGATTTGCACCTCGGTGGCGGGCTGGTTCCAGCTTTCCTGCACCACTTTTTTAGTTTTCGCCAGCTGCCAGGGTTGCAGTAGCAGGGTGTCGATAGCGTCAGGCGCTTCGCGTATCTCCTGCTGGGTCGTACCGCCGGCATACATCTGGTAATGCCCGTCAGCCGGAGTATCCAGTACTTCGGAGGGATCGGAAAGCAGACTGCACGGCACTTCCATTTGCTCCATCATGCGTCTCAGCACGCGGAAATTGCCGAGATAGGTTTCAAATCCGCTAACCAGATTGATACGCGGTAGCTTGCCCGGCTGCCCGCTGTAATCGGCGGTAAAGGTACGGGCGAAGCCCTCAAACATATTGTCCCAGCCGGTGATATGGCTGCCGATAAAGCTCGGCGTATGCGCGTAAGGCACCGGGATCGCCGCGTCGATAAAGCCGTCTTTTTTGGCGTTAGCAATAAACGCCTGCAGGTCGTCGCCGATGACCTCCGCCATACAGGTGGTGGAGACGGCAATGATTTCCGGCTTGTAGAGGGCGCTGGCGTTCTGCAACCCGGTGTTCAGGTTGTTGTTGCCGCCGAATACTGCCGCATCTTCCGTCATCGAGTCGGAAACACAGGCAATCGGCTCTTTAAAGTGACGGTTAAAATAGGTGCGGAAATAGGCCACGCACCCCTGGGAGCCGTGAACATACGGCAGGGTATTGGCAAAGCCCAGCGCGCAAAGTACCGCGCCCAGAGGCTGGCAGGCTTTTGCCGGATCGATAGTCAGCGCTTCGCGTTGAAAGTTAAGCGCTTCATACTCTGCCGTGGTGGTCCATTGAAAGACCTCCTGCACGCGCGCCGGATCGTGGGCCTCTTCCAGTTGCCGTTTATCTTTAAACAGCATCTGGTACGCATCCTGTTCAAACAGCGGATGACAGTTTTGAATTTTCTCAACACTTTGGCTCATGGTGTTCTCCTCCCGCGCCACAAATCGGTGAACAGACGGGATAGCAGGATTAAAATCAGGCGGATTTCAGCCACGGCGCAGTCAACTGGCCCCACGCGGGGTTGTTGAGCGTCATATCCATATCGCGGGCGAAGATGGCAAAGCCGTCATAACCGTGATAGGGGCCGGAGTAATCCCAGGAGTGCATCTGGCGAAACGGCACGCCCATTTTCTGGAAGATGTACTTCTCTTTAATACCGGAGCCGATCAGATCCGGCTTCAGCGCTTTGACAAAGGCTTCCAGTTCATAACTGCTGGCATCGTCGAACAGCAAGGTGCCTTCTTTCAGATCCGGCAGGGTACGGTCGTAGTCATCGTTATGGGCGAATTCATAACCCGCAGCGATAATTTCCATCCCCAGATCTTCATAAGCGCCAATCACATGGCGAGGACGTAAACCGCCCATATACAGCAGCACTTTGCGGCCTTCCAGACGCGGACGGTATTTGGCGATGATGGCGTCGTTCTGCGCCTGATATTTGGCGATCACCGCTTCAGCGTTGGCGCGAATGGTGTCATCAAACATGTCGGCGATTTTGCGCAACGACTCGGCGACTTTGGTCGGGCCGAAGAAGTTGTACTCCATCCACGGAATACCGTGTTTCTCCTCCATATGGCGGGAGATGTAGTTCATCGAGCGGTAGCAGTGCACAAGGTTGAGTTTGACGAACGGCGTGTTCTCCATCTCAACCAGCGTGCCGTCGCCGGACCACTGCGCCACCACGCGCAGGCCCATCTCTTCGAGCAAAATGCGCGAAGCCCAGGCATCACCGCCGATGTTGTAATCACCGATGATCGCCACGTCATAAGGACCGGCTTCAAACGGCTTGCCTTCACGGTTATCCAGTACCCAGTCGCGGATCACGTCATTGGCAATGTGGTGACCGAGTGACTGGGAAACGCCGCGAAAACCTTCGCAGCGCACCGGAATAACCGGTTTATTGATGGCTTTGCGGCTGGCGTTGGCAACGGCTTCAATGTCATCGCCAATCAGGCCGACCGGGCATTCAGACTGAATGGAGATCCCTTTGGTCAGCGGGAACAGCGTCTCCATCTCTTCAATCAGTTTGGCCAGCTTTTTATCGCCGCCAAACACGATATCGCGCTCCTGAAAATCGGAGGTGAAGTTGAGCGTACCGAAGCTATCAACACCGCTGACGCCGGTGTAGTAGTTACGCCGCCCGGCGCGGGAGTACTGACCGCAGCCGATCGGGCCGTGGGAGATATGGGCCATATCTTTGATCGGCCCGAATACCACCCCTTTAGAACCGGCGTAAGAGCAACCGCGCACGGTCATCACGCCGGGCTGCGACTTACGGTTGGAGATGATGCATTTCCCGACGCTTTCCAACTCCGGGTCGCTCACCATCATGTGCTTTCTGCGTTCTTTGCGCGTTTTTTCCGGAAAGATCTCCAGCACTTCCTGGATGATCTCCAGATTACGTTCGCCTGTTGCATTGCTCATAGTTGTCTTCCTGTTGGCGGGCGTGCATCAAACCGCGCTTTCTTCTGCGGCGGTTTTACCGATAATGCTGGTATCTTCCACATCCATAATGCCGAATTCCATCAACAGCTCTTCCAGTTCGTCCATGGTGATGGGCGTTGGTACCACCATTTTGGTGTTGTTGACGATCTTGTTCGCCAGCGAGCGGTATTCGTTGGCCTGGTTGCAGTTCGGATCGTACTCAATCACCGTCATACGGCGGATTTCTGCGCGCTGTACAATGTTGTCGCGCGGAACGAAGTGGATCATCTGGGTGCCGAGTTTTTCCGCCAGCGCCATGATCAGTTCATCTTCACGGTCTGTCTGACGGGAGTTACAGATCAGCCCGCCAAGGCGTACTTTGCCGGATTTGGCGTATTTCACGATGCCTTTAGAGATGTTGTTGGCGGCGTACATCGCCATCATTTCGCCGGAGCAGACGATGTAGATCTCCTGCGCTTTGTTTTCGCGAATTGGCATGGCGAACCCTCCGCACACCACGTCGCCCAGCACGTCGTAAAAGACGAAATCGAGGTCGGGAACATAGGCGCCTTCTTCTTCAAGGAAGTTGATGGCGGTAATTACCCCGCGACCGGCACAGCCTACGCCTGGTTCCGGGCCGCCGGATTCTGCGCAGCGCACGTCGCCGTAACCGATTTGCAGCACATCTTCCAGTTCCAGATCTTCCACGGAGCCGACTTCAGCCGCCATCTCCATAATGGTGTTCTGCGCTTTCGCATGCAGGATCAAACGGGTGGAGTCTGCTTTCGGGTCGCAGCCGACGATCATTACTTTCTTGCCCATCTCCGCCAGCGCGGCGACCAGGTTTTGCGTGGTGGTGGATTTACCGATACCACCTTTGCCGTAAATGGCGCATTGACGCATGGTCATGGTGTTTCTCCTGTTGGTTGTGTGAGTGGCGATTGCCTCACTCTGTTTTGCAGGGAACATACCAGCCGTGCCATTTCATTTAATTTATTGATTTTAAAGGTGTTGATTTTTTCGCTGTCGCAAAGGAAGGGACAAAGAGTAAACAATCGCCTTACCAATTGTTCGAAACAGAACAATTCCGCACATCGTTTCTGTACATCGGGGGATAACCCACGGCGTGCGACACTTTGTCGGCAGTTCAACAGGATGTCGCGTCTACTGTCTTGTTTCATGCAACCGTTTTGTTGTGGTTGCCTTTAATGCATTGTTTATAAAGGGATAAATGAGCTGGCACAGGCTGTGCAACGTCGTCAGGGAGATGACCTCTTACAGTCGAGGAATGAGCAATGTCCGGAAAGATGAAAACAATGGATGGCAACGCGGCAGCGGCATGGATTTCGTATGCCTTTACTGATGTTGCCGCGATTTACCCCATTACCCCCTCAACGCCGATGGCGGAAAACGTCGATCAGTGGGCGGCTGACGGCAAGAAAAACCTGTTTGGCCAGCCGGTGCGTTTAATGGAGATGCAGTCAGAAGCGGGCGCGGCCGGTGCCGTACACGGCGCGTTGCAGGCCGGGGCGCTGACCACCACTTATACCGCTTCGCAGGGGTTGTTGTTAATGATCCCCAATCTGTACAAAATCGCCGGTGAACTGCTGCCCGGTGTGTTTCACGTCAGCGCCCGCGCGCTGGCAACCAACTCGCTGAACATTTTCGGCGATCATCAGGATGTGATGGCGGTTCGCCAGAGCGGCTGCGCGATGCTGGCGGAGAGCAACGTTCAGCAGGTGATGGATCTCTCGGCGGTAGCACACCTCTCCGCCATTAAAGGCCGCGTACCTTTTATTAACTTCTTTGATGGCTTTCGTACTTCTCACGAGATCCAGAAAATTGAAGTACTGGAGTATGACGATCTGGCGCCGTTGCTTGATACCGACGCGCTGAACCGCTTTCGCCGTAACGCCCTGAACCCGGATCATCCGGTGATTCGCGGCACCGCGCAAAACCCCGATATCTATTTTCAGGAGCGGGAAGCTGCCAACCGCTACTACGATGCGCTGCCGGAAATCGTCGAAAATTATATGGCGGACATCTATCGCCTGACCGGTCGCGAATACCACCTGTTTGATTACTACGGCGCAGACGATGCTGAACAGATCATTGTGGCGATGGGGTCTGTATGCGACACCATTTCCGAAGTGGTGGATGCGCTAATCGACAGTGGTGAAAAAGTTGGCCTGGTGACGGTGCATCTGTTCCGGCCTTTTTCGCTGTCGCACTTCTTCGCCAAAATCCCGAAAAGCGTTAAACGTATTGCGGTGCTCGATCGCACCAAAGAGCCGGGCTCGCAGGCAGAACCGCTGTGCCTGGATGTGAAAAATGCGTTTTATCACCAGCATGACGCGCCGCTGATTGTCGGTGGGCGCTATGCGCTGGGCGGTAAAGATGTGCTGCCGGGGCATATTGTCTCGGTGTTTGAGAACCTGAAAAAACCGCTTCCGAAAGATGGTTTTACGGTGGGGATTTTCGACGATGTCACGCACACCTCGCTGCCGGTGCCTTCTCATGAGGTTCACGTTTCCCGCGAGGGGATCACCGCCTGTAAATTCTGGGGGCTGGGTTCAGATGGTACGGTCAGCGCTAACAAGAGCGCCATCAAGATCATCGGTGATAAAACGCCGATGTATGCGCAGGCCTACTTTGCCTACGATTCGAAAAAATCCGGCGGCATTACCGTTTCGCACCTGCGTTTTGGTGAACGGCCGATTACCTCGCCATACCTGATCCACCGCGCGGATTTTATCGCATGCTCGCAGCAATCCTACGTCGACAAGTACGATCTGCTGGAGGGGTTGAACTCTGGTGGCACATTCCTGCTGAACTGCACCTGGTTTGGTGAAGAGCTGGAAGCGCGGCTGCCAAACAGTATGAAGCGTTATATCGCCCGCCAGGGGATCCGTTTTTACACCCTCAATGCGGTGGAAATTGCCCGTAAGCTGGGGCTGGGCGGGCGCTTTAACATGCTGATGCAGTCGGCATTCTTCAAACTGGCGGGGATTATTGAACCGCAAGCGGCATCCGATTACCTGAAGCAGGCAGTCGAGAAATCCTACGGCAGTAAAGGGCAAAAAGTGGTGGATATGAACAATGCCGCCATTGATTTGGGGATGGAAGCCATCCAGGAAGTGATGGTGCCGGAACGCTGGGCGACGCTGGAAGATGACGCGGTGGAAGATACGCGGATGATGCCGGATTTTATCCGCGACATTCTGCAACCGATGAACCGGCAGAACGGCGACAAACTGCCAGTCAGCGCCTTTGTCGGTATGGAGGACGGGACATTCCCGACGGGAACCGCGGCGTGGGAGAAACGCGGCATTGCTTTGCAGGTGCCGGTGTGGAACCCCGAAGGCTGTACCCAGTGCAATCAGTGCGCCTTTATCTGCCCGCATGCTGCCGTTCGTCCGGCACTGCTGAATCAGGAAGAGCGCGATGTGGCGCCGGTAGCGTTGTTGAGTAAAGCGGCGCAGGGGGCGAAGGATTACGACTATCATCTGGCCATTTCGCCGCTCGATTGTTCCGGCTGCGGCAACTGTGTCGATATCTGCCCGGCGAAGGGGAAAGCCCTTACGATGCAGCCGCTGGAGAGTCAGTTAGCGATGCAACCGGTGTGGGACTATGCGCTGGCGCTGTCGCCAAAAAGCAATCCGTTCAACAAAACCACGGTTAAAGGCAGCCAGTTTGAAACCCCACTGCTGGAGTTTTCAGGTGCCTGTGCGGGCTGCGGTGAAACCCCGTATGCGCGGCTGGTGACGCAGTTGTTCGGCGATCGCATGATGATCGCGAATGCCACGGGTTGTTCGTCTATCTGGGGGGCCAGCGCGCCGTCAATTCCGTGGACCACCAACCATAAAGGGCAAGGCCCGGCATGGGCTAACTCGTTGTTTGAAGATAACGCCGAGTTTGGTCTGGGGATGATGCTTGGCGGGCGCGCGGTACGTGAACAGCTCGCCAGTGATGCGATGGATGCACTGGCTGCGCCGCATAGCGAGGCGTTACAGCAGGCGGTGCAGCAATGGCTGGAAAGCAAAGATCGAGGTGAAGGCACGCGCGAGCGCGGCGAGCAACTGAGCGCGTTGCTGGCGCAGGAGAAGGGCGATGATCCGCTGCTGAACCGCATGTACCAGAACCGCGACTATTTCGCTAAACGTTCGCAGTGGATTTTTGGCGGCGACGGTTGGGCGTATGACATCGGTTTTGGCGGCCTCGATCATGTGCTGGCTTCCGGCGAGGATGTGAATATCCTGGTGTTTGATACTGAGGTGTACTCTAACACTGGCGGTCAGTCGTCGAAATCGACGCCGGTTGCGGCGATTGCCAAGTTTGCCGCCGAAGGCAAACGGACGCGCAAGAAGGATCTCGGCATGATGGCGGTGAGCTACGGCAATGTGTATGTCGCGCAGGTGGCAATGGGCGCGGATAAAGCCCAGACGCTGCGGGCGATTGCTGAAGCGGAAGCGTGGCCTGGCCCGTCGCTGGTGATCGCTTATGCGGCCTGTATCAACCACGGCCTGAAAGCCGGGATGGGATGCAGTATGCGCGAAGCAAAACGCGCGGTGGACTCGGGCTACTGGCATCTGTGGCGCTATAACCCGCAGCTGATCGCGAAGGGTAAGAATCCGTTTATTCTCGACTCCGACGAACCAGAGGAGAGCTTCCGCGACTTCCTGATGGGTGAAGTGCGCTACGCAGCGCTGGGCCGCACTGCACCGGAACTGGCGGATCAACTCTTCGAGCAAACCGAGCAGGACGCGAAACAGCGTTTAGCGCAGTATCAGCGAATGGCAGGGGAGTAAACGGTAATGTTTGGCGGCATGGAAGTTTCTGAGGTGAAGCGGCTCAAGTCGTTTGAAGATGAGAACGCCCGCCTCAAGAAGCTTCTTGCCGAAGCGATGCAGGCGACAGGATTATGACGAGTGTCGCCCACATTCATCGCTGGATTACCAGACTCGAGCTGAATTTGCAGCAGACTGGCAAAATGGGGGATCTGAGGAAAAGCCAACCGACATGACTAACTAAGGGGGGAACTGATTCGGGAGGCAGGTCAAGATGAATTGAGACAATATGAAATGAAAAATCCACGCAATTGCGTGGATTTTATAGTTTTTTCGATGCTCATGAGATTCAATGAAACCTCATAAGACAACAAATTTTATTTAGACGTTGAACAGGAAGTTCATCACATCGCCATCTTTAACGATGTAGTCTTTACCTTCTGCACGCATCTTGCCGGCTTCTTTCGCACCTTGCTCACCTTTATAGGTGATGAAGTCTTCAAACGCGATAGTCTGCGCACGGATGAAGCCTTTTTCGAAGTCGGTGTGGATTTTACCTGCAGCCTGTGGCGCAGTGGCGCCCACCGGGATGGTCCATGCGCGTACTTCTTTCACGCCAGCGGTGAAGTAAGTTTGCAGGTTCAGCAGTTCGTAGCCTGCGCGGATCACGCGGTTCAGACCCGGCTCTTCCAGACCCAGCTCAGCCATGAATTCATCACGGTCTGCGTCGTCCAGCTCGGCGATATCAGACTCAACGGCTGCGCAAACAGCAACAACCACAGAACCTTCTGCAGCAGCGATTTCACGCACTTTGTCCAGGTACGGGTTGTTTTCGAAACCGTCTTCGTTGACGTTAGCGATGTACATGGTTGGCTTCAGCGTCAGGAAGCTCAGGTATTTGATGGCTGCCTTGTCTTCTTCAGTCAGGTTTTTCAGCGCACGCAACATGCCGGCGTTTTCCAGCTGTGGCAGACATTTTTCCAGTGCGGTCAGCTCAGCTTTGGCGTCTTTATCGCCGCCTTTGGCTTTCTTCTGCACGCGGTGAATGGCGCGTTCGCAGGTGTCCAGGTCAGACAATGCCAGCTCGGTGTTGATAACCTCGATGTCGTCAGCCGGATCCACTTTATTGTTTACGTGGATGATGTTGTCGTTTTCAAAGCAACGTACAACGTGGCCGATGGCTTCGGTTTCACGGATGTTGGTCAGGAACTGGTTACCCAGGCCTTCACCTTTAGATGCGCCTTTTACCAGGCCCGCGATATCCACGAATTCCATCGTCGTTGGCAGAATGCGCTGCGGTTTAACGATTTCAGCGAGCTGATCCAGACGTGGATCGGGCATCGGTACAACACCGGTGTTTGGCTCGATGGTACAGAACGGGAAGTTTGCTGCTTCGATGCCCGCTTTGGTGAGCGCGTTAAACAGGGTGGATTTGCCAACGTTAGGCAGACCAACGATACCGCATTTGAATCCCATTTCTAAATCACCTTAATATCTTGATAATCAATCCGTTAGCGTTAACCGACTGAAGAAAAGTAAATAACTCTGCCTATTATACACGTAACCCGTACGCTGCGCGGCAAAAAAGCCGTAATGTGCGGATTATTGCGCTTTGAAGGCGTGTAAGCGATTTGTGGCTTTGGTTAAACCGTCTTTGAGCCAGATCTCGGTGCAACGGGCCGCTTCGTCTACCGCTTCGTCAATCAGTTTCTGCTCAGAAACCGGAGGTTTACCCAGCACAAAACCGACAACTTTGTTTTTATCGCCCGGATGGCCAATTCCGACGCGCAAACGATGGAAATTCGGGTTATTACCCAGTTTGCTGATAATGTCTTTCAGACCGTTGTGGCCGCCATGACCACCGCCGAGTTTAAACTTTGCCACGCCCGGCGGCAGATCAAGCTCATCGTGGGCGACGAGAATTTCGTCAGGATTGATGCGATAGAACGTCGCCATTGCAGAAACCGCTTTACCACTCAGGTTCATAAAGGTGGTCGGGACCAGCAGCCGCACATCCGCCCCGGCAAGGTTAATACGTGAGGTATATCCGTAGAATTTCGGTTCTTCACGCAGGGGAGCACGCAACCGTTCGGCCAGCAAATCAACATACCAGGCACCCGCGTTATGGCGAGTTGCTGCGTACTCTGCGCCTGGGTTGGCAAGACCGACAATCAGTTTAATCGTCACGATGTAATTCCTAAAGGGTTCCAGATCTGGCGCGTAGTTTACTGTCTGGCGAGCCGGTTGACAAAATTCTGCGACAGCAACCACGAAATACGAATAATTGCTTATCTGAACAATTAGAATTTCAAGCTGTTCAAGACGTTATTTGTAAGTTTTTGTCTGGGAGCGATCCGTAAATGTGATCATTCACGCAACTCATAAAATGGGCGTTGTCTATACTTTACACACAAGGATTAGGGGCTTTCCCCTTGCAACCCAAAGTTCCGGAGGTGACATATGAAACGCAAAAACGCTTCGATGCTCGGTAACGTGCTAATGGGGTTGGGACTGTTCGTGATGGTGGCCGGGGTGGGTTATTCTATTTTAAACCAGTTGCCACAGATTGACCTTCCACAATATTTCGCACACGGCGCGGTGCTAAGTATCTTCCTCGGTGCGGTTTTGTGGCTGGCAGGTGCGCGTGTGAGCGGCCATGAACAGGTCAGCGACAGGTACTGGTGGGTGCGCCACTATGATAAACGCTGCCGCCGCGATCAGCATAAACACAGTTAGCGGTTAAACGGTTCCTTCAGGAGCCGTTTTTTTTTGCATATCATCTTGACCCTCACGTAACGTAAGGCTCCAGAGTGGGGCAACTGGCAAAGGAAAGGAGCTGCTATGTTGATTCAGGTGGGGGAACTGGCAAAGCGTGCCGGGATCACCGTACGCACATTACATCACTATGAACAAACAGGGCTGTTGCTGCCTTCTGCCAGAAGCGAGGCAGGTTATCGGCTCTACAATCTGCACGATGTTCAGCGTTTGCATATGATACAGGCGCTGGCAAAAGCGGGGCTGGAACTTGCTGAAATCAGGGACTTTCTGGAAAAGGAGTCACTCTCTCTGGCGGAACTGCTCGACGCACAAATCACGTTGCTGGAAAAACAGGCGCGCAGCATTACAACGCTGCGTGACAGGTTGGTGGATTTGCGTACCGGGCTTACCGCAGATGAAGACCCCGATCTTGAGTCCTGGCTACAGACTCTGGAGTTAATGAACATGTACGATCGCTGGTTTAGCAAAGAAGAGTTGCAACAGTTGCCGTTCGCGATACAGAAAGATGAACTGGGCGTCATTTGGGCAGGGCTGGTTACAGAGGCAAAAGCCCTGCTGGAACAACGCGCCGACGTATCAGACCCACGTGCCATGGATCTGGCCACACGCTGGATGGTGCGCCTGGAACAGGATACAGCGGGAAAACCTGAGTTTCTCACTCGCCTGAACGAGATGCACAGCGTCGAACCGCAGATGCGTGAGCAAACGGGGATCACCGCGGAAATGACGGACTACATTACCCGGGCATTCGCGGAAACAAAGCTCGTTATCTGGCAGAGCTATCTGTCGCCGGAAGAGATGGCATTCACCCGCGCGCACTATTTTGACCGCATGATGGAGTGGCCGCCGCTGGTGGCAAAACTGCACCAAGCGCAGAGTGAGTGCCTGGAACCCTCATCAGAAGCGGCGCAAAAACTGGCAGAGAACTGGCTGGCGCTGTTCCAGTCTTATGCCGGAACTGATCCTGCGACACAGCAAAAGTTTCGCGTAGCGATGCAGCATGAGCCGCACCTGATGAAAGGGACCTGGATGACGCCTGCCGTGCTCGAATGGCTACAGCAGGCGATTGGTTTCATGATGCAAAGACGAATGTCAGCGCAGGGTCGGTGACAGGTCGGCTAACGCGGCGGCACGGTCAGGATAGAAGGCAAGGCGGCCAGGGATCGGCTGCACGCCAGCTCGCGCCATCGTACGCAGCGGCTGGAACTCAAGATTACTTACCCGCAATTCACAGCCTTCCGGCAGGCGTTTCACGAAGCGCTGGAAGGCATCAAGCCCCCCCGCGTCCAGCACCGGCACCGCATCCCATTTCAACACCACAATCCGCTTGCCTGCGATACGTGACTCCAGATCGCTAAACAAACCTTCTGCGGCAGCAAAGAAAAGTGGGCCAATCACGCGCAGCACCAGCACATCGTCCGGGACGTCAACGTTTACCGGGGCCAGACGGGTCATCCGCGCAATGCGACGCATAAACAGCAGGGAAGCCAGCACGATACCTACGCTGATGGCGATAACCATATCGAATAATACAGTCAGCGACATACAGATGAGCATCACGATAATGTCGTCTTTCGGCGCTCGGCGTAACAGGTTCACCACTTTATGCGCCTCGCTCATATTCCAGGCCACCATAAGCAGCAGGGCCGCCATTGCCGAGAGCGGCAGCCAGGAGAGCAGCGGGGCGAGGATCAGCAGGGCGAGGATCACCAGCACGGAGTGAATGACCGCCGAAACAGGAGACGTGGCTCCCGCACGCACGTTAGCCGCAGAGCGAGCGATCGCCGCCGTGGCGGTAATGCCGCCAAAGAACGGGGCAATGATATTCCCCAGTCCCTGGCCCACCAGTTCGCTGTTTGCTTTGTGTTTGGTGCCCGTCATGCCGTCCAGCACCACGGCGCACAGCAGAGACTCAATCGCCCCCAGCATCGCCATAGAAAAGGCGGCAGGAAGCAGGGCTCGCAGAGAATCCCAGCTTAAGGTGAAGCTTGAGCCCGGCATATCCCACGGCAGCACCAGCTGCGGTAACAGCTGCGGGATCCCGCTCCCCTGAGAACCGTTTGCCAGCGTGTAATGGAACTGAGAGCCAATCGTTGCCACATGGCCGCCAAGCATATTGACGATGGCCATCACCGCGCAACCCAGCAGCAGTGCCGGTAAGTGCCCGGGCAGACGAATACCCAGGCGCGGCCAGATAATCAGCGTACCCAGCGTCACCACCCCGATAGCAGCGTCCCCAAGGTTCGCCGTCGGCAGCGCCATAAACAGCGCACCCACTTTTTGCAGGTAGTGTTCAGGAACGTGAGCCATTTGCAGACCGAGGAAATCCTTGATTTGCATCGTCCCGATGGTGATACCTATCCCGGAAGTAAACCCCAGCGTCACGGAAAGGGGTATGTACTCGATCAGGCGGCCAAAACGGGCCAGCCCGAACAAAATCAAAAAGACGCCGGACATCAGGGTCGCAACCAAAAGGCCTGCCAGCCCAAACTGTTGAGAAACCGGATAGAGAATGACCACAAACGCGGCGGTCGGGCCTGACACGCTAAAGCGCGAACCGCCGGTCAGTGCGATGACAATCCCGGCAACAGCCGAGGTATACAGACCGTACTGTGGCGCCACACCGCTGCCAATAGCCAGCGCCATTGCCAGGGGAATAGCGATGATGCCAACGGTTATCCCGGCAATAACGTCGCGCAAAAAGCGTGACGAGGTGTACTTCTCTTTCCAGCAAGCGTCGATGAGGGCGCGAAAGGGCAGAACATGTGACGAGGCTACGTTTTTCACAATTATCTATCATCCGTGTGCGCATCATCTGTCATATGAATGGCAGGTGAAGGAGGCATTAGTCATACAAATTAAAACCAGAGACAAAAAAACCCGCCGCAGCGGGTTTTTTGGCCGTGTTCGATTAGTGTTCGAACATTGCAGAGATGGATTCTTCGTTGCTGATACGACGAATCGCTTCGGCCAGCATCCCGGACAAGGTCAAAGTACGCACGTTTGGCAGTGCTTTGATTTCGTCACTCAGTGGGATGGTATCGCACACCACAACTTCGTCGATAACGGAGTTACGGAGGTTGTTCACGGCATTACCGGAGAAGATCGGGTGAGTTGCGTAAGCAAATACGCGCTTAGCACCACGTTCTTTCAGCGCTTCAGCTGCTTTACACAGCGTGCCGCCGGTATCGATCATGTCGTCAACCAGCACGCAGTCACGGCCAGCAACGTCACCGATGATGTGCATCACCTGAGAAACGTTAGCGCGTGGACGACGTTTGTCGATGATCGCCATGTCGGTGTCGTTCAGCAGTTTCGCGATAGCACGAGCACGTACCACACCGCCGATGTCCGGGGAAACCACAATCGGGTTATCCAGATTAAGTTGCAGCATGTCTTCCAGCAGGATTGGGCTGCCGAATACGTTATCAACCGGAACGTCGAAGAAGCCCTGGATCTGCTCTGCGTGCAGGTCAACGGTCAGTACGCGGTCAACGCCTACGCTTGACAGGAAGTCAGCGACAACTTTGGCAGTGATTGGCACACGCGCGGAACGGACGCGACGGTCCTGGCGGGCATAACCAAAGTAAGGGATTACAGCAGTGATACGACCTGCGGAAGCACGGCGCAGGGCGTCGACCATAACAACCAATTCCATCAGGTTGTCGTTCGTTGGAGCACAGGTGGACTGGATGATGAAAATATCACCACCGCGTACATTTTCGTTAATTTGTACGCTGACTTCGCCGTCGCTAAAGCGACCTACGGCGGCGTCGCCGAGGGAAGTGTACAGGCGGTTGGCAATACGTTGTGCTAGTTCCGGGGTGGCGTTACCAGCAAAAAGCTTCATATCAGGCACGAGAAGAACCTCAGGCATGCGTCCAGTGGTGGATAACCTTCGCCAAAAACTGTGCGGGCCAGGCGAACGCTATCCAGGCGTGTATTAAAGAGCGCGATGCAACGTCTGGAACAGGGTGACGTTGTCACCGAAACTCAGTCTGCGCCAGAATGGCTTGCTGTAGGGGGGAGGTGTTCATCCCGCGTGCTACAAAACCATGCAGCCAAACCGGCGCTTGCTCAAGCACCTGACGAGCAGTGGACTCAGTGTCAAATTCAGCAAAGACACAAGCCCCTGTACCAGTCAGGCGCGACGGCGCGTATTCTAACAGCCAGGAAAGCACCTCATCAACCTCGCGAAAACGTTTTCTTGCGATATCCTCGCAATCGTTGCTGAATTCACAATTTAATAACGTTTCTATTGACCGCACCGGGGTATTTCTTTTCAGGTCAGGATCTTTAAAGATGACCGGTGTCGGAATACTGACCCCCGGGTGGGCAACCAGGTACCATTTTTCTGGTGGCTCTGCGGGGGAGAGGATTTCCCCTACGCCTTCAGCAAACGCCGCATGACCACGAACAAACACCGGAACATCCGCGCCCAGCGTTAACCCTAAGGCGGCCAGTTCGTCTTGCGACAGCCCGCATCCCCAAAGATGATTTAGCGCAACCAGCACGGTTGCAGCATTGGATGAACCACCACCTAAACCGCCGCCCATCGGCAGACGCTTCTCGATGCTGATATCTGCACCGCTTCCGGCAGGCAAACGACCAGAGTCGGCGGCTGCCTTCATCAACAGACGCGCGGCGCGCACAATCAGGTTGTCTTCGTGCGCCACACCCTCCACCGCAGTGAGCAGGTGAATCTGGCCATCGCGGCGCAGTTCAATCGAAATCGTGTCACCATAATCGATAAACTGAAACAGCGTCTGCAACGTGTGATAACCGTCAGCACGCTGCCCGGTGATGTATAAAAACAGGTTCAGCTTTGCGGGTGAGGGCCATTGGGTCATCATTTAACGATCCAGTTGTCCATTTTCAGCTTGATACGCTGGCTACCCTGCGTCAGCTCCATACTGGATGGCAGAGACGGTTTGGTATTGCTGTCGTAGGCGCTGTAAACCACTTTCCAGGTTTTACCGTTTTGAGTGTAGTTGACCTGGCTCAGACGATACTGGTCGTCGAGCGTGTAGTCGGTCGAATCACCCGGCAAGCCCAGGATCCACTGACGCAGGCTGTTCAGCGGGATTGGCATTCCGGTCAGTTTGCCAATCATCTCTTCGGCATCGGTCGCGGTGTAGTGCTGGCCTTTGTTGTCGGTTATCTGCGCTTCACCCGGTTTGGCGATAAGCTCCAGTTCAGTGCTGCCCAGCGGGTTCAACAACAGCAGGCGATAGTTGTCCTGGCCCGTCTGCTGCCAGAAGAAGCGCGCATAAACCTTTTGTTCGTCAGACAGATAAGCAAAGGCACCGCGGGTCTGATACTGGCTCAAATTACGTACGTCCTGCTGGTGCTGACGCCACTGCGGAGAGTCCGGGCTTTTGCCTGGTCCTTTTGGTTGGGTGACGGTACATGCGGTCAGAACCAGTGCCGCCAGCGGCAGAAGGCGAATCAGTCGGGTCATGATAATGACAAATCCTTGAGATACGTTGCAGTTATAACTGTTAATGCTAGCGTCACAGGGTGCCACCGTCTACGTTCAAATTATCTCAAAGCGTTGTATCTACCCTAAATAATGTGAGTTGCTTGACCGGTATAAGCTATTACTCCGAAAGGGTGCAGTCTCTTTTATTGATCTCGCGCATCCTGTATGATGCGACCTGCTAACCTTATTAACGCTGGTACTACTCCCGCTCATATGACCCTTTTAGCACTCGGTATCAACCACAAAACAGCCCCGGTTTCTCTGCGAGAACGCGTAACGTTTTCGCCAGATACGCTCGACCTGGCGCTGGACAGCTTGCTTGCACAGCCAATGGTGCAGGGCGGCGTGGTGTTGTCGACGTGCAACCGTACCGAGCTGTACTTAAGCGTGGAAGAGCAAGACAACCTGCACGAAGCGCTTATCCGTTGGTTATGCGACTACCACAATCTGAACGAAGAAGAGCTGCGTAAAAGTCTTTACTGGCATCAGGACAACGACGCCGTCAGCCATCTTATGCGCGTGGCCAGTGGCCTGGATTCACTGGTGCTGGGCGAACCGCAGATCCTGGGCCAGGTAAAAAAAGCCTTTGCCGATTCACAAAAAGGGCACCTTAAGGCCAGTGAACTGGAGCGTATGTTCCAGAAATCCTTCTCTGTGGCGAAGCGAGTGCGAACCGAAACCGACATTGGTGCCAGTGCGGTTTCTGTTGCTTTCGCAGCCTGTACGCTTGCGCGTCAGATCTTTGAATCGCTCTCCACCGTTACGGTGTTGCTGGTCGGTGCGGGTGAAACCATCGAACTTGTGGCGCGTCATTTGCGCGAACATAAAGTGAAAAAGATGATTATCGCCAACCGTACCCGTGAGCGTGCGCAGGTGCTGGCAGACGAAGTGGGCGCAGAAGTGATTGCGCTCAGCGACATCGATGAACGCCTGAAAGAGGCGGATATCATTATCAGCTCCACCGCCAGCCCGCTGCCGATTATCGGTAAAGGGATGGTAGAACGTGCCCTGAAATCCCGTCGTAATCAGCCAATGCTGCTGGTGGATATCGCCGTTCCGCGCGATGTTGAGCCAGAAGTAAGCAAACTGGCTAACGCCTATCTTTACAGCGTGGATGACCTGCAAAGCATCATTTCGCACAACCTGGCGCAGCGTAAAGCCGCAGCGGTTCAGGCAGAAACGATAGTTGAGCAGGAAACCAGTGAGTTTATGGCCTGGCTGCGCGCGCAAAGCGTCAGCGAGACTATCCGCGAGTATCGCGGGCAGGCAGAACAGGTGCGTGACGATCTGACTGCCAAAGCGCTGGCTGCCCTTGAACAGGGTGGCGACGCACAAGCAATCATGCAGGATTTGGCCTGGAAACTGACCAACCGCCTGATCCATGCACCAACCAAATCTCTTCAGCAGGCAGCCCGAGACGGGGATGACGAACGCCTGACTATTCTGCGCAACAGCCTCGGGCTGGAATAGCGCCACATACCCATTTTCTATTACAAGGTGCACTTACGCCTATGAAGCCTTCTATCGTCGCCAAACTGGAAGCTCTGCACGAGCGCCATGAAGAAGTCCAGGCGCTGCTCGGCGATGCCGGGACCATTGCAGACCAGGACCGTTTTCGCGCGCTGTCGCGCGAGTACGCGCAGTTAAGTGATGTTTCTAAATGCTTTACCGACTGGCGACAGGTCCAGGAAGATATCGAAACCGCGCAGATGATGCTCGACGATCCTGAAATGCGCGAAATGGCGCAGGAAGAGTTACAGGAAGCAAAAACGCGTTCAGAAGAGATGGAGCAACAGCTCCAGGTTCTGCTGCTGCCAAAAGATCCGGACGATGAGCGCAACGCGTTTGTGGAAGTCCGCGCCGGGACCGGCGGTGATGAAGCCGCGCTGTTTGCAGGCGATCTGTTCCGCATGTACAGCCGCTACGCAGAAACCCGCCGCTGGCGTGTCGAAATCATGAGCGCCAACGAAGGCGAACATGGTGGTTTTAAAGAAGTGATCGCCAAAATCAGTGGTGACGGTGTTTACGGTCGTCTGAAATTTGAATCCGGTGGCCACCGCGTCCAGCGTGTTCCAGCCACCGAATCGCAGGGGCGTATCCACACCTCCGCGTGTACGGTTGCGGTGATGCCAGAGCTGCCGGAAGCAGAACTGCCGGACATCAACCCGGGTGACCTGCGTATCGACACCTTCCGTTCTTCCGGTGCGGGTGGTCAGCACGTTAACACCACCGACTCCGCAATTCGTATCACCCACTTGCCAACTGGCATTGTGGTGGAGTGTCAGGACGAACGTTCCCAGCACAAAAACAAAGCCAAAGCGCTTTCTGTGCTCGGCTCGCGCATTCGTGCCGCGGAAGTGGCCAAACGCCAGCAGGCGGAAGCCTCGACCCGTCGTAACCTGCTGGGTAGCGGCGATCGCAGCGATCGTAACCGTACCTATAACTTCCCGCAGGGCCGCGTTACCGACCACCGCATCAACCTGACGCTGTACCGTCTGGACGAAGTGATGGAAGGGAAACTCGATATGCTGATTGAGCCTATCGTGCAGGAATACCAGGCCGACCAACTGGCGGCATTGTCCGAGCAGGAATAATGGATTTTCAGCACTGGTTACGTCATGCCGTCAGCGCGCTTTCAGAGAGTGAAAGCCCGAAGCGTGATGCCGAGATATTGCTTGAGTTTGTGACGGGTAAAACCCGCACTTACCTGCTGGCTTTCGGCGAAACGGTGCTCACTGCTGAACAGGAAACACAGCTCGCGGCGCTGCTTTCACGCCGTAAAACCGGCGAGCCGGTGGCGCATCTGGTGGGTGAGCGCGAATTCTGGTCATTACCGCTGTACGTCTCCGCGGCCACGCTCATCCCGCGCCCTGACACCGAGTGTCTGGTGGAGCAGGCGCTGGCGCGTTTACCGGCAACTCGCTGTAGCATTCTCGATCTTGGCACCGGAACCGGCGCGATTGCGCTGGCGCTTGCCAGCGAACGCCCGGACTGCGACGTAACGGCGGTGGATGTCATGCCTGATGCCGTGGTGCTGGCACTGCGTAATCAGGAACGCCTCGGATTAAGCAACGTGACGGTACTGCAAAGCAGCTGGTTTAGCGCGCTGTCGAACCGTACGTTTGCAATGATAGTCAGCAATCCGCCCTATATCGACGAGCGCGATCCGCATCTGGCGCAGGGTGACGTGCGCTTTGAACCACTGACAGCGCTGGTTGCCGCCAATGAAGGTCTGGCCGACCTGGATCATATTGTGTCGACATCGCGCCAGCATTTGCTGCCGGGTGGATGGCTGTTGGTCGAACACGGCTGGACACAAGGCGAAGCGGTTCGCGCGCTGTTTAGTGCGGCAGGGTACACCGCGGTGGAAACTTGTCGTGACTATGGCGGCAATGACCGCCTGACACTAGGACAGTGGCTATGAGCCTGTTTTACGTTCTCATTACCGCTCACCTGGTGTCGGTGGCACTGACCATCGGGTTTTTCATCGTCCGTTACTGGTGGCGCTACAGCAATAATCCACTGATTGACGCGCGCTGGGTGCGCATTGCGCCGCACTGTATCGATACGGTGCTGTTCCTGTCTGGCGCAGGATTAATGTGGAAGACCGGCTATCTGCCATTTACTGATAAAGGCGCATGGCTGACTGAAAAGCTGTTTGGCGTTATCATCTACATCGTTTTGGGTTTTATCGCGCTTGGACGTCGTCGTCCGCGCAGCCAGCAGGTGGGGTTTATTGCCTTTCTGCTGGGTCTGGTGGTGCTGTACATCATCATTAAACTCGCCACCACAAGAATACCGTTACTGGGGTAAGTCATGAGGTCCTTAGCCGATTTCGAATTTAACAAAGTGCCGCTTTGCGATGGGATGGTCCAGATTTCGGAGATGATCCGCGACGACTTTTCGTCACGCTTTGTCTACGATGAGCTGGAAAGCCTGGTTAGCCTGGCGCGAGAAGAGATTAATCAGGCGCGTCCTCAGGACTGGCAATTAGAGAAGCTGGTTGAGCTTTTCTATGGCGAATGGGGCTTTTGCGACACGCGCGGCGTGTACCGTCTTTCTGATGCGTTATGGCTGGATCAGGTTTTAAAAAATCGCCAGGGTAGCGCGGTTGCGCTGGGCGCTATTTTACTGTGGGTTGCCCACCGTCTTGATATTCCACTGGTGCCGGTTATTTTCCCGACGCAGATGATCCTGCGTGCGGAATGGCTGGACGGTGAGATGTGGTTAATTAACCCCTTCAACGGTGACACGCTGGACGAACACACGCTGGATGTCTGGCTGAAAGGTAACATTAGCCCGGTGGCTGAGCTCTTCAACGAAGATCTCGACGAGGCGGATAACTCAGAAGTTATCCGCAAGCTGCTGGATACGCTGAAAGCCGCGCTGATGGAAGAGCGGCAGATGGAGCTGGCGCTGCGTGCCAGTGAAGTGTTGCTGCAATTTAACCCGGAAGATCCGTACGAAATTCGCGACCGTGGTCTTATCTATGCTCAGCTCGACTGCGAGCATGTGGCGCTGAATGATTTGAGTTATTTCGTCGAGCAATGCCCGGAAGATCCGATTAGCGAAATGATTCGTGCGCAGATCAATTCGATCGCGCATAAACAAATTACACTGCATTAAATTTAATTCCGATTCACACCTGAATAAGGCGATCCTATGAAACAAAAAGTGGTTAGCATTGGTGATATCAAGGTAGCAAACGACCTGCCGTTCGTGCTGTTTGGCGGTATGAACGTGCTGGAATCCCGTGATCTCGCGATGCGCATCTGCGAGCACTACGTGACCGTGACCCAGAAGCTGGGCATCCCGTATGTGTTTAAAGCCTCTTTTGACAAAGCCAACCGCTCCTCTATCAACTCTTACCGTGGCCCAGGCCTGGAAGAGGGGATGAAGATTTTCCAGGAGCTGAAGCAGACCTTTGGCGTGAAAGTGATCACCGACGTGCATGAAGCCTCTCAGGCGCAGCCAGTGGCTGACGTGGTTGACGTGATTCAGCTTCCGGCCTTCCTGGCGCGCCAGACTGACCTGGTTGCCGCGATGGCGAAAACCGGTGCGGTTATTAACGTGAAGAAACCACAGTTCGTGAGCCCGGGTCAGATGGGTAATATCGTCGATAAGTTTATCGAAGGCGGTAACGACAAGATTATCCTGTGCGACCGTGGCGCAAACTTCGGTTACGACAACCTGGTTGTGGACATGCTGGGCTTCAGCGTGATGAAGAACGTGTCTAACCAGTCTCCGGTTATCTTCGACGTGACCCATGCCCTGCAATGCCGTGACCCGTTTGGTGCCGCGTCTGGCGGTCGTCGTGCGCAGGTTACCGAGCTGGCGCGTGCCGGTATGGCAACTGGCCTGGCTGGTCTGTTCATTGAAGCGCACCCGGATCCGGCTAACGCGAAATGCGACGGCCCATCTGCGCTGCCACTGGATAAGCTGGAGCCGTTCCTGAAACAGATTAAAGCGATTGACGATCTGGTGAAAAGCTTCGACGAGCTGGATACCAGCAACTAATAAAAAACCCGCTTCGGCGGGTTTTTTTATGGGGCATATTGCCGGGTGGCGTGTAGGCCCTGCAAGCGAAGCGTCGCTGGGCAAAAAAACTACGCAAATATCGTCATCAGATACGCAATAAACAACGCCATATGCGCCGCACCGTTAAGCACGTTAGTGCGCCCGGTTGAGAATGAGATATGGCACAACACCAGCGACGCCACCATCACAATCATCTCTGGCGCGCCCAGCGCAAAGTGCAGTTCGTTACCCGTCATAAAGGCAATCAGCGTCACCACCGGTACGGTAAGTGAAATCGTCGCCAGCACGGAACCAAAGAACAGGTTCATTGCACGCTGTACCTGATTGTTCAGCACCGCTTTCAGCGCCCCAAGGCCTTCCGGCGAAAGGATAAGCAACGCAACCAGGAAACCGGTAAACGCCACCGGCGCGTTCAGTTCGGTCAGCAGTGTCTCCAGCGGGTTAGCGTTCATCTTGGTCACCGCGATAACCGCAATAAGATGTACGATCAGCCAGATGGTATGCCACACACTGCTATGCGCAGACGGTTTACCGTGATGCGGGTCGTCATCGTCGCTGTCATCCTCGTGCTCATAGACAAACAGGCTCTGGTGCGTTTTGGTCTGAATCAGCAGGAATACGCCGTACATGGCCGCGGAAATAAGCGCAACCAGCAGTGCCTGGCCGGTGGTGAAGTTCGCGCCCGGCAGCGCCATCGGGAACACCAGCACGATAATCGCCAGCGGAAACAGGGCAATCAGGTACTGCTTAATGCCGAACAGGTTCATATATTGGGTGGCGAATTTACGCCCGCCCAGCAACAGGGAAAAACCAACCAGGCCGCCCGTTACAATCATAATGATGGAATAGAGCGTGTCGCGCATCAGCGTAGGCGCAGCGTCACCGGTTGCCATCAGGGCAGAAATAAGGCTGACCTCAAGAATAACGACGGAAAGGCTTAATATTAAGGATCCGTACGGCTCGCCCAGGCGGTGAGCTAATACATCAGCGTGGCGAACAACGCTGAATGCACTGGATAAAATACCAATAAGTGCAAGAATATTGATACCAACGACCACTGGCAGTGACTGACTGCTTCCCCAGAAGAGCAGCACAGCCAGCGCCAGAACCGGGAAAATGAGTGATGTCTCCTTGTGGCGGGTTTTCACCGCCTCATGTGTTGCTGTCATGTTCTTCTCCCTCAATGCAGGTGCTTGTAATTATAGATAGAAAATTTGAGGTCATTAAACTAACAGATAACAATTTAAATCCAGTTATCTTTTACTTAATTTTACTGTATGGCCATTATTTTTATCGAATTATCTGTAATGACGTGTTTTTGCTAAATAAAACCTAAATAACAAAGCATTATGAATGGACGTTTTGCACTCTCGTAATGAGAAGGTATGTGGGCGAAATCGCCAAAATATCAGAGCAGCTATCGCCTGGTGAGTCTATTGCAGGCAAATTATTAGCCTCCTGCATTTTGACTTTTCAGGCGGTTGAACTTTCGTTGTATTGCAACTGGCCCATGAATTGCTTATCGTTAATCAACTGCTGGCAAAATGACCAGCACATAATGCCGGGAAGGCGAATTACAGATGTCGCAAGGAAGCATGCAGTGGCGGAGGTGTAAAGTGTTAACGCGTGATTTCTTAATGAAGGCAGATTGTAAGACGGCATTTGGTGCTATTGAGGAATCGCTTCTCTGGTCGGCTGAACAACGTGCGGCATCGCTTGCTGCTACGCTTTCCTGCCGCCCGGATGATGGCCCGGTATGGATTTTTGGCTACGGCTCCCTGATGTGGAACCCGGCGCTTGAATTTGTAGAATCAGCGACAGGGACACTCCCTGGCTGGCATCGTGCATTTTGTTTGCGTTTGACCGCCGGGCGGGGCAGTGCATGTCAGCCTGGACGGATGCTTGCACTGAAAGAGGGCGGACGCACCACGGGCGTGGCATACCGGTTGCCGGATGCATCCCTGGAAGACGAGCTGACGTTGCTCTGGAAGCGCGAAATGATCACTGGTTGCTATATGCCGAGCTGGTGCAAGCTTGAACTCGACGACGGTCGTACCGTCAATGCGCTGGTGTTTATTATGGACCCGCGCCATCCCCTGTACGAAGCCGATACCCGTACGCAAGTTATTGCCCCGTTGATTGCCGCTGCCAGTGGGCCGCTTGGCACCAACGCCCAGTATCTCTTTTCACTGGATCAAGAGCTGACTCGCCTTGGCATGAAGGACGATTGCCTGAATGAGCTAGTGACGAAGGTGAAAGCGTTACTGGAAGGGAACCTGCTGAATAACCCGTTGCGCCCGGGTTTTGCCTGATAAAACGCCCGGTTGCCAGATGGCAAACCGGGCGTTCATTTATTACGCGGCAACGTAGCTTACGGAATGCTCAAGAGACTGACTGTGGCTGTCAATCAGCACATCCCAGGTGCCGGTGTATGGCACGGTCAGCCACGCTTTATCATCCTGCACGGTCAGAATATCGGCCTGCGATTGCTTTTGCTCTTTAGAACTCATCAGATGAATGCGGCAACGCTCTGAGCAACGCACCACAACAGTATCCCCGCCAAACAGTTTCAAACTTGTTTTTACCAGTGCCATTTTTAAACCCCGTAGTCTTAAACAACGCTCTCCTTGCAGCCAATCCTGAGCGTGATGTTGTTCACAATTCACTCATTGCATAACACCAAAGGGGAGGGTACGGGATGCTGATTTTGATCAAAAAATGGCATAACGATTAAACAAAAATGACAAAACACCTGAAAGCTTTCAGCCTGCGGGCATTTAACCAGGTAAATGCCCGCGGGTGGAACATTAAATGCGGAAATGCCCCGCCGTTTCAGCAAGGTCGCCCGCCTGGCTTTGCAATGCACTGGCCGCAGCGGCTGATTGTACAACCAGTTCGGCGTTTTGTTGCACCATACGATCGAGATGTGTTACTGCGTGGTTAATCTCATGAATACCTTTCATCTGCTCGCTGGTTGCAATAGAGATTTCACGCATAATCCCCGACACGTTACCGATGCTGGAGCGGATTTCATCCATGCTTTCACCGGCCAGATGCACATAGCGGGAGCCCGTTGCCACGCTGTCGGTGGTGGAATCAATCAGGGATTTGATCTCTTTCGCGGCCTGAGCGCTGCGGCTGGCAAGGTTACGCACCTCGCCGGCTACCACGGCAAACCCGCGCCCCTGTTCCCCCGCACGGGCGGCTTCTACCGAGGCGTTTAGCGCCAGAATATTCGTCTGGAAGGCAATGCCGTCAATCACGCTGGTGATATCGCCAATTTTTGCCGACGCCACTTCGATTGACTGCATGGTGCTGATGGCCTGAGACACCACGTCCCCCCCGCGAGAGGCGGCAGCCGAGGCTTTGCTGGCCTGGTCGTTGGCTTCCGCAGCGGATTCATTCGACTGGGTAACGGATGCGGTGATCTCCTCAACGGCGCTGGCAGTTTCGCGCAGGCTGGATGCCGCCTGCTCGGTTCGCCCGGAAAGGTCGTGGTTGCCTGCGGCAATCTCCTGGGCCGCATTTTTCACCGAGGCGCTGGCATCACGCAACTGCGCCATCACCACCGACAACTTATCGCTGAAGGCGTTAAACGCCTGCGCAATTTGCGCTACTTCATCATCGCCATTATCTGGCAGACGCTGTGACAGGTCGTTAGTGCCGTTGGCAATGTTGTGCATGGCATCGCGAATATCAGACAGGCGCTTCAGCAGACGGGCAATCAGGAAGTGGACAATGGCACCGCTCAGCAGAGCAAGGATCACCAACGACAGCGCAGAAGCCTTGAGTAAGGCACGCATCCCGGAGGTGGCATCGTTGTTGTCGAGCGCGACAATTAACATCCAGTGCGTCCCGTTAACCGGCGTCGCCACAAAAGTCTTTTCTGCGCCATTAAAGGTGCCGTCAAGCGGGTTGCCGTTTTTCAGCGCCGCAAAATCAACGCCTTTGATGGTTTCAGCGAAGGGTTTCAGGGTCAGGGCCGGATCGTTGGCGGCAATAACGGTGCCATCGCTGTCAACCAGCAGCCCGCTGCTCGCCGGTGTCGGGTGAATGCCGCGCACGTTAGACACCACGCTATCCATCGCCACATCACCCGCAACAACGGCCTTCAGTGTCCCGTTGTCTTTAACCGGTACGGCAAAGGTCACCACCAGCTTTCCGGTGCCTGCGTCAACGTAAGGCGCGGTCACCACCGGCGCATCGGTGCTGACCACCTGCTGATACCACGGACGCACGGTAGGATCGTAATCCGCAGGCACACCCGCAGGATCAGAGAATTTCGCCGTCTTGCTGGCGTAACCCACATAAACGTTGGTGAACCCGCCAGCCTGAGCCAGCTGTTTGAATGCCGGCACCGGATCATCGCTCAGGGCAACCGTTTGTGCGGAAGAAATAACCATCATTTTGCTGTTTACCCAGTCAGCAATAGCCATGTTATGACTGGCGCTGGTGCTGGTCAGACTATCGCGCTGCGACTGCTGGTTATCCTGGCGGGTGACCTGGAAGTTAATAATGGTGTTAAGAATGAGTGCGACGATCAGACAACCTGTCGTCGCGGCAATGATGCGTGCACGAATGGACCTGAACATAAGTGAAATACCTGCTGTGTTGTTTTCATGCCTATCGGCAACCTTGCAGGTAAACTTGATGCTGAAACCGCGTCCATAAGAAAATAATATTTTTACGGGTTTATTATTAAAACGTTAATACTTTATCGGCGGTCAGTGTCCACTGCGCCAGCTCAATCAGTGTCCCAATCTCTACCCCGTCAATCAGCGGCAGGGCAGTAATTCCCCGCCCGTCGGTGCAGGTCTTGCACAGCTTCACCGGGACGTTTTGCGCCGTCAGGATCTCCAGCATCTGCTGAATGTTGTAGCCCTCGGCGGGTTTTTGTCCCTTCAGCCCGGCAGTCACGGCATCCGACATCAAAAAGAGACGTAACTGAAGCTCGCTGTCCTGATCGCGCAGGGCAATGGCCAGACGCAGGCTGTTGAAAAGAGATTCACTTCCGTATGCCGCACCGTTAGCGACGATCACAATCTTCTGCATGTTGACTCCTGTTATTTGAAAAGGCACGAATTTTGCTTATTTCTCTGTATAGAACCTATCCGGGAGAATAAGTATGACGTTAATGGCTGGCAGTTCGCCCGGCGCAACCGAATGGTTTCAGCGTGCAAAACAGTTGCGTCAGTTGCAACTCAACAAGCTCGCACAACTGGGCGAGCTGGTGAACGGCATCAGCCAGCTGGTGCATATGCTTCAGTGCGAGCGCGGTGCGTCAAACGTCTGGCTCTGCTCGCAGGGGCAACTCTATGCCCCCGAATGCAAGGCCAGCCGGGCGCTGGTGGACGAAAACCTTACCGCACTTCACCGGATGCTTAACGAACAATCCCCGATGCCGGGCAGCGCCGTGTGCGAACGCATCGCCAGCGCGTTGTTAAGCCTGGAAGGTCTTATCGCCCTGCGTGACGGGGTGAGCGCACAACACATTGCAGCGCCGATGGCGATGGAGCACTACAGCCGGATGCTGCGCCAGCTGCTCAGTATTGTACCGCAACTGAATGACAGTATTGATGATCCGCAAATCGCCGGGCGATTTGTCGCGCTCTATAGCCTGATGCAGGGCAAAGAGCTGGTGGGGCAAGAGCGGGCATTAGGGGCGATTGGCTTCACGCAGGGATTTTTTAGCGATGAGACTCGTCAAAAGCTGGTTGACCGTATTGATGGCCAGCAGGCCTGTTTTGAGGTCTTTTTGTCGCGCAGCGGCGATGACATCCGCCAGACTTTTACCCTCAACTGCCAGCCGTGTCTGGAAACAGAACAGCTGCGGCGCGTGGCCTGCACGCGTCAACCTGCGGAAGATAATGGCCAGACGGCCCTCAACTGGTTTGCCCTGCAAACGGCGCGTCTTGAGCACCTGCGCACGCTGGAAGAGATGGTCATCGCCGACCTGATGGTCGCCGTGGATGCACGTATTCACAGTGACGATGAGTTTACCCTCGCCGGGGATGAACACGACGATCCCCTTGCGTGTTACCCGGACAAACCCTTGCTGCCTCTGGTACGCCAGCAGGCGCGGGAAATAGAGCTACTGTCCCGCCAGCTGGCATCGCTTCGCGACACGCTGGAAGAGCGTAAAACCATTGATAAAGCCAAAAGCGTATTAATGAGCCACCAGAATATGAATGAAGAACAGGCATGGTATGCCCTGCGCAAAATGGCGATGGACAAGAATCAGCGCATGGTGGATATCGCCCGGGCACTGCTCACCGTGAAGACTTTATGGCAGATAACACCAAAGGAGTAGTTGCACAATCAGTGGGCATTTTGTGCCTGATTGAGGTGCGTAAAGTTGCCGTGAACCCGACGAAGAGTAGAAAAACAGGGGCTTAAAAGCTGGCATCGACTTTGCATTAACTAATTAACCATTTTTGACGATGCGCCAACGGCGGTGCAATCGTCTGCGGGATAAAGGCGTCCAGCGGTGCTTCGGCACTGTAGGGCGCTTTTTTTTGTCTTTTTTTCAGGAGTGGGTCATGGCGGATTTGTCGAGACGGCGGTTTTTGCAGGCCAGCATGTTGGCGAGTGGCGCAATGTTGTTACCGGGCGTTATGCAGGCTGCATGGGCCGCAGGTTCGGATAAACCAGAACAAGACACAGTTCGCATCGGGTTTATCCCTCTGACCGATTGCGCCCCGGTGGTGATCGCGGCGCTGAAAGGGTTTGATAAAAAATATGGCATCACCATTGTGCCCACCAAAGAGGCGAGCTGGGCTGCAGTGCGTGACAAGCTGGTTGCCGGTGAACTGGACGCGGCACATATCCTTTACGGCCTGCTGTACGGGCTGGAGTTGGGCATCGCCGGTAAGCCGCAGCAGATGGCAAACCTGATGACCCTCAACCATAACGGCCAGGCGATTACGCTTTCAGCCGATCTGGCGGAGAAGGGCGTGCGCGATCTCGACGGGCTGAAAAAGCTGGTCGGGCAGCAGGCCCCGGGCACTTACACCTTCGCACACACTTTCCCGACCGGGACGCACGCCATGTGGTTGTACTACTGGCTTGCCAGTGCGGGCATTAATCCATTCGACGATGTGCGCACCGTGGTGGTACCGCCACCGCAAATGGTGATGAACATGCGTATTGGCAACATGGTCGGCTTTTGTGTGGGGGAACCGTGGAATGCGCGCGCCATTAACGACCGCATCGGTTTTACCGCCGCAACGTCACAGTCCATCTGGCCGGAACATCCTGAAAAGATCCTCGGCACACGGCGGGAGTGGGTGGATAAAAACCCCAATACCGCCCGTGCGCTGGTGAGTGCCGTGCTGGAAGCGTCTCGCTGGATAGATGCCTCACCAGAAAACAAACGCGAAACCGCGCAGATCCTCTCGCGTCGGGCGTGGCTTAACACCAAAGAGCAGTACCTCACCGGGAGAATGCTTGGCGAATACGACAACGGAATTGGCAAGCGCTGGCAGGACGCCAACCCCATCCGCTTCTTTAACGACGGGGCGGTCAGCTATCCGTATCTGTCAGACGGCATGTGGTTCCTGACTCAGTTCCGCCGATGGGGATTACTCAAAAGCGCACCGGACTACGCGGCCATTGCCGCACGCATTAATCAGACCTCGGTCTGGCAGGACGCCGCCACGGCAGTGGGCGGGATCTCTGCGCCATCATCACCTGTACGTAGCAGCACCCTGATGGACGGCACCGTCTGGAACGGTACCGACCCGGAAGGTTACGCAAACCGCTTCGCCATTCATCGTAAAGGGGCTTGATTATGAAGCATCTGCAAAACACCAGACATGTTGAAGAAAAGCCACTGAGTGGGGAAGTGATCACCCTGCCGCCTGTTCAGGTTCGCCGCCGTGCTCCGGCACTGGCCCGCAGGATCAATGCACTGTTACAACGCATTATTCCTGCATTTCTGGGGCTGGGGTTGCTGGTGGTGCTCTGGCAACTTGCGGCAATTAGCAGCAAAGGTTTCCCTACGCCGCTCAGCACTCTGGATTCCGCGCTAACGCTGTTTGCCGACCCGTTTTACCGCGACGGGCCAAACGACATGGGGATTGGCTGGAACGTGCTGGCCTCGTTACAACGCGTGGCGGTGGGCTTTGGCCTGGCGGCGCTGGCGGGTATTCCGCTGGGCTTCCTGATTGGCCGTTTCACCTTTATCTCGCGCATGTTTACGCCGCTGATTGCGTTACTGCGCCCGGTCAGCCCGCTGGCGTGGCTGCCTATCGGATTGCTGTTGTTCCAGAAAGCGGAGCCTGCCTCCAGCTGGACCATTTTTATCTGCTCTATCTGGCCGATGGTCATTAACACCGCCGAGGGCGTACGCCGAATTCCGCAGGACTACCTCAACGTTGCCCGCGTATTGCAGCTTTCCGAGTGGACCATCATGCGCAAAATTCTGTTCCCGGCGGTATTACCTGCCGTGCTGACCGGGGTGCGTCTCTCCATCGGGATCGCCTGGCTGGTGATTGTCGCCGCCGAAATGCTCACCGGGGGGCTGGGGATCGGTTTCTGGATCTGGAATGAGTGGAACAACCTCAACGTCGAAAACATTCTCATCGCCATTGTGATCATTGGCGTGGTCGGGTTGCTGCTGGAGCAGGGGTTGATGCTGATCGCCCGCCGTTTTAGCTGGCAGGAAAAATAAGGAGTGACTATGAAACCGTTAATTCAGGTACAGGCCGTGAGCCAGCGTTTTTCCACCGCCAGCGGTGAGTTCCTGGCGCTGCAAAATGTCTCTTTTGATATTCACGAGGGCGAAACCGTGAGCCTGATTGGCCACTCCGGTTGCGGTAAGTCGACGCTACTGAACCTTATCGCCGGGATCACGCTGCCGACAGAAGGCGGGTTGATTTGTGATAACCGCGAAATTGCCGGCCCCGGACCGGAGCGCGCGGTGGTCTTCCAGAACCACTCTCTGTTGCCGTGGCTGACCTGCTTTGACAACGTGGCGCTGGCGGTGGATCAGGTGTTTCGCCGCACCATGAGTAAGGCAGAGCGTAAAGAGTGGATTGAGCACAACCTTGATCGCGTACAGATGGGACATGCCCTGCACAAGCGCCCGGGGGAGATCTCCGGTGGCATGAAACAGCGTGTCGGTATCGCCCGCGCGCTGGCGATGAAGCCGAAAGTCCTGCTGATGGACGAGCCGTTCGGCGCGCTGGATGCGCTAACGCGCGCCCATCTTCAGGACTCGGTGATGCAAATCCAGCAGGCGCTGAACACCACCATCGTGCTGATTACACATGACGTGGACGAGGCGGTGTTGCTGTCTGACCGCGTATTGATGATGACCAACGGCCCGGCGGCTACTGTCGGCGAGATCCTCAACGTTGATCTGCCGCGCCCGCGTAACCGGGTACAGCTTGCTGACGACAGCCGCTATCACCACATGCGCCAGCAGATCCTGCATTTCCTCTACGAAAAACAGCCGAAAGCGGCGTAACGAGGAGGTCACGATGCGTCTGGTCATTATCGGCAACGGCATGGCAGCAACACGACTGATAACCGCCCTCACTGAGCGCGCACCGGGCCGTTTTGTTATCACCGTCATCGGTGATGAGCCAGAACATGCCTATAACCGCATTCAGCTCTCTCCGGTGCTGGGTGGCGAAAAAGAGGCAGCGAAAATCCGTCTTCAGGATGACGACGGGTATCGCGCACAGGGCGTCACGGTATTGCGGGGCGAAAAAGTCACGGCAGTGGATGTGGCAGGCCGCGAAATCCACACCCGGTGCCGGACGCTGCCGTGGGATGAGCTGGTCTTTGCTACCGGTTCCAGCCCCTTTGTACCGCCGATTCCTGGAAACCAGGCGCCGCATGTTTTTACCTTCCGCACCCTGAAAGATACCCGTGCCATTCAGGGGATCGCCGGCCCGGCTGTTGTGCTGGGCGGTGGGGTGCTGGGTGTAGAGGCTGCCGCAGCTCTTGCGCTATCAGGTGACAACGTCACGTTGGTGCATCGCGGGGAATGGTTGATGGAACAGCAGCTGGATCAGCAGGCGGGATTGCTTCTGGAAGAAGCGCTGGCAGAGCGAGGGGTTCGCTGTGAACTGTCGTCCGGTATTACGGCGATTGCGGAGGATTCGGTCACGCTGGCGAATGGTCGTCAGCTACCGGCAGCACGGGTGGTGATGGCCACAGGCGTTATCCCCAACAGCCGTCTTGCGAACGAGAGCGGTATTGCCTGCGTCAGAGGCATCCTGGTTAACCACCAGATGCAGACTTCCGCCCCGCAGGTTAGCGCCATCGGCGAGTGCTGCGAGATTGACGGTCAGACGTTTGGCCTGGTCGCCCCTTGTCTGGCGCACGCGGATATTCTCGCCGCACGCCTGGCCGGGGAGACACCCCCGGCCTTGAGCCATCGCGACAGCGGGATGCGTCTCAAGGTGACAGGCGTGGAGCTTTTCAGCGCCGGGCGCGCCCAGGCAATGCCGGATGATGTGGTCTGGAGTTCGTGGGATCCGCTGACCCGGCATTATCGCCGTTTATTAATTGATCGCGGCACCCTTACAGGCGTGCTGCTGATGGGAGATTGCCGCAGCGCGGCGACATTTACCGATTTACTGGCAACGCCTGTTCCCGCGCACGTGGACTGGCTGTTCGATCGTTTCACTACGCAACCGCAGGTTGCAGGACAGAAAGCTATGACAAAACCTACTCTGGTGGTGGTTGGGCACGGTATGGTCGGCCACCATTTTCTTGAGGATTGCGTAAACCGCAATCTGCATCAGCAATACCAGATTATCGTCTTTGGTGAAGAGCGCTATGCTGCCTATGACCGCGTACATCTTTCCGAGTATTTTGGCGGGCGCAGCGCAGATTCCCTCTCACTGGTCGAGGGCGATTTCTTTGCCGACAACGGTATCGAACTGCGTTTATCCCAGCAGATCACTGCTATCGACCGGGAGTCCCGGGTGGTACGCACCGCCAGCGGGCATGAAACCCACTGGGACAAACTGGTGCTGGCTACCGGTTCTTATCCGTTCGTGCCACCCGTGCCGGGCAATGACCAGCCAGGATGCTTTGTCTACCGCACGCTCGACGATCTGGACAATATCGCGGCTCATGCCACGGGTTCCCGCCGTGGGGTGGTGATCGGCGGCGGCCTGCTGGGGCTGGAAGCGGCAAATGCCCTGAAGCAGCTCGGGCTTGAAACGCATGTGGTGGAGTTCGCCCCAAATCTGATGGCGGTACAGCTCGACAACGACGGCGCAGCAATGCTGCGTAAAAAGATTGAGGCGCTTGGCGTGGGTGTGCATACCAGCAAAGCGACGACCGAAATCGCCGCTACCGATGCAGGCCTGGTACTGCGCTTTGCCGATGGCGAGCAGCTTGATACCGATATGGTGGTCTTTTCTGCGGGGATCCGTCCGCAGGATGCACTGGCGCGCAGCAGCGGTCTGGCGGTGGGTGATCGCGGGGGGATCTGCATTGATGCCCGGTGTCAGACCTCCGATGAAAACGTGTACGCCATCGGCGAGTGCGCCCTGTGGGAAGGAAAAATTTTTGGCCTTGTGGCCCCGGGATACCAGATGGCGCGCGTGGCGGCAGCCTGTCTCGCGGGCGAAGAGAAGACCTTTGCCGGTGCCGATATGAGCACCAAACTGAAGCTGCTCGGGGTGGATGTTGCTTCGTTTGGCGATGCGCATGGCCGCACGCCAGGGGCATTAAGCTACCAGTGGACCCACGGCCCGCAGCAGATCTACAAAAAAATCGTCGTCAGCCACGACAGTAAAACGTTACTTGGCGGTGTGCTGGTGGGCGATGCCAGCGAATACGCCACCCTGGTGCAGATGATGCTGAACGGCATCAGCCTGCCAAAAGAGCCTGAAACGCTGATTTTACCAGCCGTTGCGGGCAGTGCGCCCAAAGCGCTCGGCGTGGCTGCGCTGCCCGAGAGTGCGCAGATTTGCTCATGTCATAATGTCAGCAAAGGCGACATCTGCCAGGCCGTCAGTGCCGGGGCAACGGATATCGGCGCCATCAAGCAGTGCACCAAAGCGGCCACCGGCTGCGGCGGCTGTAGTGCGCTGGTCAAACAGGTGATGGAGTTCCAGCTTGCTGAGCAGGGCGTGGAGGTGAAAAAGGACATTTGCGAACACTTCCCGTATTCGCGCCAGGAGATTTATCACCTGGTACGTGTTAACCACATCCACACTTTCGATCAGCTGATCAGCCGCTACGGACAAGGGCACGGGTGTGAAATCTGTAAGCCGCTGGTGGGCTCCGTGCTGGCGTCCTGCTGGAACGAGTATCTGCTTAAGCCTGCGCATTTGCCGCTTCAGGACACCAACGACCGTTACTTCGCCAATATCCAGAAGGATGGGACTTACTCCATCGTGCCACGAATGCCGGCTGGTGAAGTCACCGCCGACGGGCTGATTGCCATCGGCCAGATTGCCAAACGCTATCAGCTTTACAGCAAAATTACCGGCGGGCAGCGAATTGACCTGTTTGGTGCCACCCTCGAACAACTGCCGGAGATCTGGCAGGCGCTGGTGGAAGCGGGCTTTGAAACCGGGCACGCGTACGGCAAATCCCTGCGGACGGTAAAATCCTGCGTCGGCTCAACCTGGTGTCGCTACGGCGTGCAAGACTCCACCGGGCTCGCCGTCAGGCTGGAGCATCGCTACAAGGGGCTGCGCGCGCCGCATAAAATCAAAATGGCCGTCTCCGGCTGTACCCGCGAATGTGCGGAAGCCCAGAGCAAAGATGTCGGCGTTATCGCAACCGATAAAGGCTGGAACTTGTACCTGTGCGGTAACGGCGGCATGAAGCCTCGCCACGCTGACCTGTTCGCCAGCGATTTGGATGACGAAACGCTTATCCGCACGGTTGACCGTTTTCTGATGTTCTATATCCGAACCGCGGATCGCTTGCAACGTACCAGTACCTGGATGGATAACCTGGAAGGCGGCCTTGATTACCTTCGCGAGGTGATCCTGGACGACAGCCTGGGCATTGCCCACGAGCTTGAGCAGGAGATGGCGCGGGTTGTGGATACCTACCAGTGCGAATGGCAAACCACGCTTAACGATCCTGACCGTCTGGCGCTGTTCCGCACTGCGGTGAACGGCACGCCAGCGGATGAGGACAAACGCTGGCAGGAAATCTGCGGCATTGATGAGATTCCTGAGCAAGCGGGCATTGGCGCGACACTTGGCCGCAAACACATTGCGCTGTTCCGCTTTGGCAAAACCGTCTATGCCCTTGACGATCTTGAGCCCGGCAGCACCGCACGCGTGCTTTCGCGCGGCATTCTGGGTGATGCCGGGGGCGAGCCTGTTGTTATTTCGCCGCTCTATAAGCAACGTATTCGTCTGCGCGACGGGCGTCAGGCTGAAAACGGTGAGCCTGCCGTGCGCGCCTGGCCGGTGAAAATTGAAAACGGCAAGGTGTGGGTCGGAAACGAAGAGCTGGTGATGCGCGCGGAGGCCTCATGAATGAAACCCGTACAACCTGTCCTTACTGCGGCGTAGGCTGCGGTGTCGTTGCCCGCGTTGAGGGCGAGACAGTGAGCGTGCGGGGGGATGAAACCCATCCTGCGAATCTGGGGCGGCTGTGTGTTAAAGGCTCGGCGCTGGGTGAAACCACGGGATTAGCGGGGCGTTTGTTACGCCCTGTGGTGGATGGCGACGAGACGACGTGGCCGCAGGCGCTGGACGTGGCGGGTGAGCGCCTGCGGGAGATCATAGATACCTGGGGGCCACAGGCGGTGGCGTTTTACGCCTCCGGCCAACTGCTGACCGAAGATTACTACGCTGCCAATAAACTGATGAAGGGATTTATCGGTGCGGCGAATATCGACACCAACTCCCGGCTGTGTATGTCGTCGGCGGTCGTGGGGTACAAACGCGCGTTTGGCGAAGATATCGTGCCGTGCAGTTACGAGGACGTTGAAAACAGCGATCTGGTGGTGCTGGTGGGCTCGAACGCCGCATGGACGCACCCGGTGCTCTATCAGCGGCTGGTGCAGGCGCGCCAGCAGAACCCGGCGATGAAAGTGGTGGTAATCGATCCGCGCAGGACGGCCACCTGCGATATCGCGGATTTGCATCTGCCGTTGCTTCCCGGCAGCGATGCCGGGCTGTTTGTCGGCCTGCTGAATATGATTCAGGGGACTACGGAGTGGACGCTCGCGCGGGTGGCAGAATTTTGTGGCTTGCCGGTAGAGGATATCGGCACGTTTTATGACTGGTTTATCACCGCCCCCCGGGCGATCACGCTCTACACCATGGGGATTAATCAGTCCTCCAGCGGCAGCGATAAATGTAATGCGATCATCAATGTCCACCTGGCCTGCGGGAAGTTCGCCCGGCCGGGCTGCGGCCCGTTCTCCCTGACCGGGCAACCCAACGCGATGGGTGGGCGAGAGGTGGGCGGGCTGGCGAATCAGCTGGCAGCGCATATGAATTTTGAACCGGACGACTTATCGCGCGTGGCGCGTTTCTGGGGAACTGAACGGCTGGCGCAAACGCCGGGGCTGATGGCCGTCGAGCTGTTTGATGCCATCGCGCGCGGAGAGGTCAAAGCGGTGTGGATTATGGGGACTAACCCTGCCGTATCGCTGCCGGACAGCCACGCGGTGTGTCAGGCGCTGGCATCCTGCCCGCTGGTGATTGTCTCGGAAGTGATGCGTGAGACGGACACCAGTCGCTTCGCCCATATCCAGTTTCCGGCACTCGGCTGGGGAGAAAAGAACGGCACTGTCACCAACTCGGAACGACGTATCTCGCGCCAGCGTGCCTTTCTGCCCGCGCCCGGAGAAGCCAGACCGGACTGGTGGATAATCGCCCAGGTGGCAAAACAGCTTGGCTACGCAGAGGCGTTTTCCTGGCAGCATCCGCAGGAGATTTTTTGTGAACATGCGGCGCTCTCGGCGTTTGAGAATGACGGTGCGCGGGCTTTTAACCTGAAAGAGCTGGCTTCGCTGAGCCGTGAAGAGTGGGATGCGCTGGCCCCGTACCAGTGGGCGGCGGGGGATTTTCCGCAACGGAAGATAATCCCGGTGTCGCCAGAAAAGCACGGTGCCAGGGTGGATGCGCTTTATCCGCTGCTGCTGAACAGCGGGCGTATCCGCGATCAGTGGCATACCATGACCCGCACCGGCTATGTACCCAGGCTGATGCAACATATGGATGAGCCGTACCTTGAGATAAGTGCAGAGGATGCGGCGCATTTTGCCCTGTGCGATGGCCAGCTGGCACGCGTAAGTTCACCGCGTGGGGTGATGGTTGTCAGAGTGAAGATAAACAATGGTCAGCGGGCCGGAGAGCTGTTTACCCCGATGCACTGGAACGGCTGCTTTGCCCGTCAGGGGAAGGTCAATGCTCTGGTGGAAGGGCGTTGCGATCCACATTCAGGCCAGCCCGAAAGTAAGCAGACGGCGGTCAGAGTCATGCCCTGGCAACCCGCCAGGCAGGGGGAGCTATACGCCCGTGACGTGCCGGAGCTACCGCTATCGGCCTACTGGTGGCGCAAAGCCGCGCAGGATGTGCAGCGCATCACCGTGGCAGGGGATAAATCGCTGCTGGAGTGGGTCATGGCGCACTGCACCGGGCAAGGCTGGCAGTTGCAAATTGCGCAGATGGGTGAGCGGAGCAGTGTCCTGGCCTGGCAAAATGGCGCATTAATGCTGGGGTTCTGGGAAGGCAGTGCGCTGCCAGAGCTGGCGCATTCGTTTATTGAGGAGGCTTTTCGTGTCGCGCCCGTGGAGCTGGCCGAACGACATGCGATCCTGAACGGGCAACGTCCGGGTGAGCGGGTGGATCCGGGGCGGATTATCTGTAGCTGCTTTAGCGTGGGTGAAAATGCGATACGCGAGGCGATTGCTGAAGGGTGTGATTCAGCGGCAGCGTTGGGAGCGAAGCTGCGCTGTGGCACCAACTGCGGCTCTTGCGTGCCGGAGCTGAAAGGGTTGTGTAGGGTGACGGTGTAACGGCGTCGGGTGGCGGCTTCGCCTTACCCGACCTACAAATGCGCGCCGCCCGACGAATATGTTCAGGATAATCCTGAAATTTCGGCTAAGACTGCATTTCACTGCTTATCGCGTTAACATAATAAGAGTTTATTCATAAACACAGGTTCTTATTTACGACGTTGATGGCTGTATCGTCCCGCATTCGTCCGCTGTTTTTACTCCCCCTTATTTCGGCCGGAGCCGTTTACGGTGCGCCGAATTCCTTTATCCAGCAGGCGCAGAATCCCTTTGATAACAACGGTGATGGTCTACCCGACCTTGGGTTGGCGGCACCGTCGTCCGCAAGGGAAAAACATCTGGCGGAGATGGCGAAAGCATTCGGTGAAGCGAGCATGACCGATAATGGCCTGACGACCGGCGAGCAGGCCCGCCAGTTCGCCTTTGGCCAGGTACGTGATGCGTTAAGCGGTGAGGTGAATCAGCAAATTGAAACCTGGCTCTCGCCCTGGGGTAGCGCCAGCGTGGATTTGCTGGTGGACGAGGAGGGGAAATTCACCGGCAGCAGCGGGCGATGGTTTGTGCCCTGGCAGGATAATAACCGCTACCTGAGCTGGAGCCAGCTTGGGCTAACTCAGCAGACGGACGGGCTGGTCAGCAATGCCGGCATTGGGCAACGCTGGCTGGCCGGGACATGGTTGCTGGGCTATAACACCTTCTACGACAACCTGCTGGATGAAAACTTGCAGCGTGCGGGGCTGGGCGCCGAAGCCTGGGGCGAGAATCTGCGCTTGTCGGCAAACTACTACCAGCCGTTTGCCAGCTGGCGCAACCACTCGGATGTTCAGGAGCAGCGCATGGCCCGTGGCTACGATGTCACGGCGAAAGCATGGCTGCCGTGGTTCCATCACCTGAACACCAGCGTCAGTTTTGAACAGTATTTTGGCGATAGCGTGGATCTGTTCGACAGTGGAACCGGCTACCACAACCCGATGGCGGTAAATCTGGGGCTGGATTATACCCCTGTGCCGTTGCTGACGTTTTCGGCTGCACACAAGCAGGGCGAAAGTGGCGTCAGCCAGAACAATCTGGGCCTTAAGGTCAATTACCGTTTCGGGGTTCCGCTGGTTAAACAGCTCTCTGCCGGTGAAGTGGCCGCCACACGCTCGCTGCGCGGCAGTCGTTACGATTCGCCAGAGCGGGATAACCTGCCAGTGATGGAGTACCGCCAGCGCAAAACCTTATCGGTGTATCTGGCGACGCCGCCCTGGGATCTGAAAGGGGGCGAAACGGTGATGCTGAAGCTACAAGTGCGCAGTACTCACGGTATCCGCAAGCTACACTGGCAGGGTGATACGCTGGCCCTGAGCCTGACGTCGCCGACAAAAAATAACAGCAGCGATGGCTGGAGCGTCATTATGCCCGCCTGGAGTGAGCAGAGCGGCGCACGCAATAGCTGGAAATTATCGGTGGTGGTAGAAGATGAAGACGGGCAGCGTGTCTCTTCCAATGAGATCACGCTTGCTGTGGCACAACCGCTGGTGGCATTACCTAACGACGACCCACGCTGGAAGCTGCTGCCGGATGAATGAAATCAGAAGATACGTTCCTGATGTACCCAAACCGCCGCCTCAACGCGGGATTTTAATTTCATTTTCTTGAGCATATGTTTCACATGCACTTTGACCGTACTTTCGGTGATATCCAGACGACGGGCGATCATTTTGTTTGGCAGGCCCTGAGCAATCAGCTTGAGAATGTCACGCTCGCGTGGCGTTAACTGGCTGACATCGCGGTCAGAAGTGGCACGGTTGGCGCGCAGGCTGGCGGCCAGCACGGGCGTTAAGGCTTCGCTCAGCACCATCTCACCAGCTGCGGCCTGTTGCAGCGCTTTGAGCAGATCTTCCGGCTCCATATCTTTCAGTAAATAGCCATCGGCACCCCGTTTCAGCGCGGTCACGACGTCTTCTTCATGATTCGAAACGCTGAACACAACTACCCGGCCAGACAGTGATTTCTCACGCAGTTTGTCGAGCGTTTCCAGACCGTTCATACCCGGCATATTGAGATCGAGCAGGATCAAATCAGGATCAAGCGATTCGGCAAGTTCGATACCCTGTTCGCCGTTGCTGGCTTCGCCAACCACCGTGATATCTGGTGCCATGCTGACAAGTTGCTTCACGCCTGTGCGCAGCATCGGATGGTCGTCAATCAACAGGATGGATGCCGGTTCCTGGTTAGTCATGGTTTTCTCCTTGGGCAGTTATAAGGGGCTTTTCGGGAATAAAGGTGACCACTACCTCGGTGCCACCAGACTCTCCCCGGCGAACCTGGCAATCTCCGCGCAGGCTTTGTGCGCGATCTCGCATGATAATTAAACCATAGTGGTTACTTCTTTCGGCATTTTCCGGCACGCCGCAGCCGTTGTCCTGGACCGTAAGCCTCACCTGATTATTGTGCTGGCGGACGGTCACGGTTACTGCCGTCGCACCCGCGTGTTTGAGCACGTTGCTCAGGGCTTCACGGGCTATCTGCAGTAAATGTATGGCCTGATGAGAGGGGACAAAACGCGGTGGAAGCTGGTAGTCGAGCTTCACCGGGAACCCCAGTCGGGCGCTAAATTCGTGGCAGCTGGACTCAAGGGCCGGGCGCAGGCCTGGCTCGGTCAACTGCAAACGGAAGGTGGTCAGCAGTTCACGAAGCTGTACCCAGGAGGTATTAAGCTCGTTGCGGATCTGGCTGAGGAGCTGTTTGCTGCTTTCCGGCAGCCCGTCGTCCTGCATTTGCAGGCAGCTGACCTGCATCTTCATACAGGAAAGCGACTGGGCAATTGAATCGTGAAGCTCGCGGGCAATGGTGGCACGCTCTTCCATAACGATCAGCTGCTGTTGTTTTTCCTGGTGGCGATCGAGCGCGAGTGTGGCGGTCAGCTGTTCAACCAGCGTGTCCACCAGTTGCTGCTGGTCATGGTTAAGGTGACGCCCGGCTGGCAGGGTAGCCAGCAAAATGCCGTACTGCGTGTGGCTGTCTGTCAGACGCCATTTGAGCGTGGTACCACTGCCGGTAAGCGGCGGTAATCCGCGTGGGCAAAGATGGCAACCTTTATCATCACAGGACATGTCCGACTGACAGGTAAACTCCTGATGATTTTCTTCATCTTCGATGTCGTAAACCCGCAGTTCCAGATCGTGCAGCAGGGTTAAATTTTGCAGGCCGTTAAGCACCGGTGAGAGACGCTCACACAGGGGCACCTGCATATGCAGGCGGCGATTAGCCTGCCATAAAAACGAGAGGATTTCGTTTTTCTGCTCAAGACCGGCCGTTTTTTCCTGGACGCGTTTTTCCAGCACCGCATAGCTTTCAGACAGCTCTTCCGACATGGTATTGAGCGCTTGTCCGAGCATCGCCATTTCATTGCGGCCGCTGATGTGGGTACGCTGGGTAAAATCTCTTTGCGTGACCGCGCGCGCCATCGCCAGCAGCTGTTTCCATGGGTTGAGCAGCCGCGCACGTAGCCAGACGATGGTGAACACCAGCAGTAACGCCATAAATATCGCCATCGCCCGATGGACAACCACTACCCGGTCAATACGGTGTTCGGTGGTTTGGTCGAAAGAGGAGACCAGCGCATCGATGCGCGCGACAAAACCGGCGACGTCCTGCGATACGGCGTCTGCACGTTGCGCACCTTCCAGGCCGGGTTTTAACTGCGAGTGCCAGTAGCCCTGGAGCGACTTAAGCTGCGACTCTTGTCCGTCGCGGGTGGCGGCTCTTTCCAGTTCATGGCTAAATGCCGTGCGCTCCATTTCGTCGATCAGCGGCTGATCGTTGTGCGTAAGGGGAACGGCCGCCAGCAGGCGATAACTCTGCATACGTAGCGAGCCTGCCTCGTTAATGGCATGTGCATTACCCTGCACACCCTGTACCAGCGAGCCAGAGATAGCCATGCCGGTCACACCGATAGCGGTGGACAGCAAGACAATCAATGCCAACTGGTTAACGAGTGTCAGCGGGGATAAACATTTTTTTAACATAGGGTTGCCGGGCTCCTGACGTGGCCTGCTTGCAGGAATGGCGCTATTTTCATGCATACCCTGGAGTATACCCATACCAATAAAGGATTACCCCTAAATTGCCGGTCGGGTGATGTCTGGGGGGAAGGGAGTACGGGGAAGCGTCAGTACCGTGAAAAACCACACCTTTTTTACCGTAAAAGTCTACTCACTTAGAGTAATGGCTTTTTTTTCGCCATAAAACTGCCCACTTTTCCTTTGATTTATATCAACTTACCGCCGGCCTAAAACCCTAATGTTTGCAGCATCATTCGAGAATCAGAGGTGTCTATGAGTCACTCATCCGCCCCCGAAAGGGATAATGGTGCCGTAATTACAGAATGGCGTCCGGAAGATCCGGCGTTCTGGGAACAACGCGGCCACCGTGTAGCAAGTCGTAATCTGTGGATTTCCGTTCCGTGCCTGTTGTTAGCGTTTTGCGTATGGATGTTGTTTAGTGCGGTGGCGGTGAACCTGCCGAAAGTCGGGTTCAAATTTACCACCGATCAGCTGTTTATGCTGACGGCGCTGCCAGCGCTGTCGGGCGCATTACTGCGTGTTCCTTACGCGTTTATGGTTCCCCTGTTTGGCGGTCGCCGCTGGACGGCGTTCAGTACCGGCATCATGATAGTGCCTTGCGTGTGGCTCGGTTTTGCCGTGCAGGATACCTCTACACCGTTCAGTGTGTTCGTGATTATTTCTCTGCTGTGCGGTTTTGCTGGCGCAAACTTCGCCTCAAGCATGGCCAACATCAGTTTCTTCTTCCCGAAAGCGAAACAGGGCGGTGCGCTGGGTATTAACGGCGGTCTGGGGAATATGGGCGTGAGCGTGATGCAGCTGATTGCACCGCTGGTTATCTCTGTTTCTGTCTTTGCTGCCTTTGGTGGTACGGGTGCGCAGCAACCGGATGGCTCTTTGTTGTACCTTCAGAACGCGGCGTGGATTTGGGTGCCATTCCTGGTGGTATTAACGCTGGCGGCCTGGTTCTTTATGAATGACCTGTCGGCCTCGAAAGCTTCCCTCAGCGAGCAGCTGCCGGTGCTGAAACGCGGACACCTCTGGGTGATGGCGCTGTTATACCTTGCCACTTTCGGATCCTTTATCGGTTTCTCCGCAGGCTTCGCGATGCTGTCAAAAACGCAGTTCCCGGAATTGCAGATCCTTCACTATGCGTTCTTTGGTCCGTTCATTGGTGCGCTGGCCCGTTCTACTGGTGGGATGATTTCTGACCGTCTGGGCGGAACGCGTGTGACGCTGGTGAACTTTGTGGTGATGGCTATCTTCTGTGCGCTGCTGTTCCTGACGCTGCCAACCAACGGCCAGGGCGGAAACTTTACCGCGTTCTTCGGCGTGTTTATGGTGCTGTTCCTGACGGCCGGGCTGGGTAGTGCCTCTACCTTCCAGATGATCTCGATTATCTTCCGTAAGCTGACGATGGACCGCGTAAAAGCGCAGGGCGGCAACGAAGCACAGGCCATGCGCGAAGCCGCGACCGATACCGCAGCGGCACTGGGCTTTATCTCTGCCATTGGCGCGATTGGTGGTTTCTTCATTCCGAAAGCGTTCGGTATTTCGCTTGACCTGACCGGCTCTCCGGCAGGAGCAATGAAAGTGTTCCTCGTATTCTATATCGCCTGCGTTGTGATCACGTGGCTGGTATATGGCCGTAATACCAAGAAAAATAAGTAAGTTTGATTATCCGTTTGCGCGGCCTTAGGGCCGCGTTTTTTTTACTATGACAGCATATTCCTTGTAATCGCTTTACCCGCCTGCAAACCTAGCTGATGGTAGGCTTCCCACTGCTCCTCATCAAAGAATTGATCGCCCGTCGTTTGCTGCGGAAAATCATCATGTCGTTTTGCGTAGCGTTCGGTATCGAGCCCCATGTTTTCCAGCAAATGAGGTTTTACAATCAGCAATGTGCCTTGCATTTCAGGCAAGGGGCCTTGTTTCGGGTACGATATTGTCGCTTTGATAAGCGGTGCTGCTGCTTCCCCTTTTTTCAGGTCGTAGAGAGGAATAAACATCGGCTGGGCTGGTGTATCAAAAGTGATGATAATGCCGTAATCAATGCGGGCTTTACGCACCAGATTTTCAAGATCGTCAAACCTGTATTCTGGGTCAGCACCGCAGTCAGCCACAACGATCGTTTTTACCCGCCGTTTTAGCAGGGGGTATACACCGGTGTTTTCGAAATGTCCGCCATCAGAGAGATACCAGTATTCGCTGTTTTTGCCGGGAAATCGGGCAAACATTTCGGCAAACAGGGCAGGTAGTGAAGCGGTCACGTCATCTTTCGGATTGAGGTTTTTTTCCCAAAAACCCAGCCTGCCTCCAATCAGGAAAAGAATAAATGCCAGACCAGGGGATGTCAGAGAGCCCATTCCTGTTGCGGCTGCGGCTCCCGATATGGCAATCCACTTCGATAACGTACTGTCTTTTAATGCTTTGGAAGGGCGTGGGAAATGCGTGCCTGTTTCAACACCAAATGAGCTGACCGTCAGCGCAATTCCCTTTCTGTCGGCATTATAGTTTCCTGAGCGATCGTCAACTGTCTGGTTTATACAGCAGGTGATCAGGTGAATCGGCCCCAGATGGCTATGCGGGTTATAGTCTTTAAATTTAACGTCATCGCAGTGCAAGGAGTCCGTGACTTTCTCGATATTGGCAAGCTTGTTGTTTAACTGGTCTTCTAATGGGTTCTGTGGAAAGCGGTGTTTTGGCGGAGAGCCTACATTTGTAACAGAAAGCCAGGCGCGTTCAATACGTGAACGGTAGAAATTATGCAGAGAACTTAAATTCAGGAACGTAATTATTCGTTTTGGCTGGCAGAGGTAAATGAAGAATAACACCACCGCAAAAGCGAACAGTGAAGGATAGAGAGTGTAGTGGAAAAGTGAATCGTACCTGATGATTTTGATCTCAGCGGCGCAGACCGTTATCAGCGAAAAAATTAACAACAGATAGCCAAGAATGTTCGCACCTTGCATCAAACTGATGGATATAAAAGAGTGGCTGTTTTTCATTTTACTGAACAGTTTTTTGACGGCGGTGAGCTCCCAGCTTGCTTTTAGCAACGCGAGTAATGCTGGAGGGAGTAGCGTACCCGAAGCAGAACTTTCTCTGGACCATAGCAGCCCCAGAGCGTATACCCCCCATAAAATAAGTATGGCACCTGCCAGCCACAGGCTGTTTGTCATCGCCCGGGTAAACTGTTGTCTCAGTTTCCCTGAAGTGGAACTGAGCGTTTTTAATGCAGAGTGAATGAGCTTTACATTTGTGACCGCAATAATGATAAGGGCGACCGGAGGCAAGTATGATTGTAGAAAGTAATCAGGAAAATCGATTATCCATGCTAAACATGCATAAGAGATTGTCACCACAGTAAGGGCGAATTTTAAGGATTCCCTGGGTTTTTCTTCATCCAGTATCCAGTAAGAGAAGGCCATCACGGCAGAAAAATAGAGCGGGACAGAGAGCGCTATCAGCCAGGGCGTTGTTTCGAGAAAATTTGGCTGGAGAACTAACATTGTATTAAGACTGATGGCAATACCGCTTACGACGAGACACATTAGCGTCAGAAGAAATAATGCCGCAATAAAAGAGCGAAAGATTTGGGTAATTGCCAGTGACTTGTCGAGAAACCCCGCAGGTGTAAGATACCGACCGTTATTCCGTAACCATGCCAGTAAAATGGTATCGTCGCTGGCGAGTGCTTTTTCAATCGAATACTTCTCGTTATTCTTTGTATATAAGCGGCCCAGCATTCCGCCTAAATAACCACCACCAGATACAGTCGACAGATAATCGAATTTTTTCAGAAGTCCATTTTTAGCGAGCGCACGAACCAGACCTAAACAAAAGGTTGCACTGCGAATACCCCCACCTGATAAAGCCAGCCCCAGCGTACCCGTGTATTCTATGTTCTGAAGTTTACATTTTTCCCGGCGTTCTTTAATGGCATCTGTTTCGTTATCAGGTGAGAGGTTATGAACATCTGACGCTTCGCTCATCGTTGTGTCCTTACCAGGTAAAATTTAGGGTGATATAAAATGACTCTAGACCAGGCGTAAAAAAATGAGACTCATGCACTGTTCTTAAACAGCCAAAAACACCTACCACTTAATAACTAATCTTGTTAGGGTTTTACGCCTTCCTCGATGAAAGTTAATAAATACCTATAAAAAACAATCAATTAAAAAATATAAAATACTACTTCTTTGGTGGTATTTTGCGCATCCACTCGTTTTGCCAACCCTGTTGCCCTTGATCGTTATCAATTCTCGTCATCTATCAGAGCGTTACCTTCGCTGCAAATCAGCAATGTCGATTTAGAGAGCCACAGGCTCCACACAGGAGATACCCGATGAGCAAATTTTTGGACCGGTTTCGCTACTTCAAGCAGAAGGGCGAAACCTTTGCCGATGGGCACGGCCAGGTTCTGGATACCAACAGGGACTGGGAAGATGGATACCGTCAACGTTGGCAGCATGATAAGGTCGTTCGTTCCACCCACGGCGTAAACTGCACCGGTTCGTGTAGCTGGAAGATTTTCGTTAAAAATGGTCTGGTGACCTGGGAAATGCAGCAGACCGACTATCCGCGCACGCGCCCGGATATGCCAAACCACGAACCGCGCGGCTGCCCACGTGGTGCAAGCTACTCCTGGTATCTGTACAGCGCCAACCGCCTGAAATATCCGCTGATGCGCAAACGCCTGATGAAAATGTGGCGCGAAGCTAAAGTTCAGCACAGCGATCCGGTTGATGCCTGGGCCTCTATTATTGAAGATGCCGATAAAGCCAAAAGTTTCAAGCAAGCGCGTGGCCGCGGTGGTTTTGTGCGTTCGTCCTGGAAGGAAGTGAACGAGCTGATTGCCGCCTCAAACGTCTATACCGTCAAAACCTATGGCCCGGACCGCGTGGCGGGCTTCTCGCCGATCCCGGCGATGTCGATGGTGTCCTACGCATCGGGCGCACGTTACCTGTCCCTTATCGGCGGTACCTGCCTGAGTTTCTACGACTGGTACTGTGACCTGCCACCTGCGTCTCCGCAGACCTGGGGTGAGCAGACCGACGTTCCTGAATCTGCCGACTGGTATAACTCCAGCTACATTCTGGCGTGGGGTTCTAACGTTCCGCAGACCCGTACACCGGATGCCCACTTCTTCACTGAAGTGCGTTACAAAGGCACCAAAACGGTAGCTATCACTCCGGACTACGCAGAAATCGCCAAACTGTGCGACCTGTGGTTAGCTCCGAAACAGGGTACCGATGCGGCGATGGCGCTGGCGATGGGCCACGTCATGCTGCGTGAGTTCCACCTGGATAAACCGAGCCAGTACTTCACCGACTACGTCCGTCGCTACACCGACTTCCCGATGCTGGTCATGCTGGAAGAGCGTGACGGCTACTATGCTGCTGGCCGAATGCTGCGCGCTGCCGACCTGGTGGATGCCCTGGGCCAGGAAAACAACCCACAATGGAAAACCGTGGCCTGTAACAGCAATGGCGAACTGGTGGCTCCAAACGGATCTATCGGCTTCCGATGGGGTGAGAAAGGTAAATGGAACCTGGAACAGCGTAACGGTACAACCGGCGAAGAGACTGAACTGCGCCTGAGTATGCTGGGCAGCCAGGATGATATCGCTGATGTCGGTTTCCCGTACTTCGGGGGCGAAGGTTCCGAACACTTCAACAAAGTTGAACTGCAAAACGTCTTAATGCACAAACTGCCGGTCAAACGCCTGCAACTGGCGGATGGCTCAACGGCGCTGGTTACTACCGTTTACGATCTGACCATGGCGAACTACGGCCTGGAGCGCGGTCTGAATGATGAAAACTGCGCTACCAGCTATGACGATGTGAAAGCCTATACCCCAGCCTGGGCAGAACAGGTAACAGGCGTGCCGCGTGCGCAGATCACCCGTATTGCCCGTGAGTTCGCCGAGAACGCCGACAAAACTCATGGCCGCTCGATGATCATCGTCGGGGCAGGTCTGAACCACTGGTATCACCTCGATATGAACTATCGCGGTCTTATCAATATGCTCATCTTCTGCGGTTGTGTAGGGCAGAGTGGCGGCGGCTGGGCGCACTATGTGGGCCAGGAAAAACTGCGTCCACAGACCGGCTGGCAGCCGCTGGCGTTTGCCCTTGACTGGCAGCGTCCTGCGCGTCACATGAACAGTACCTCTTACTTCTATAACCACTCGAGCCAGTGGCGCTATGAAACGGTTAATGCGCAAGAGCTGCTGTCACCCATGGCGGATAAATCCCGCTACACCGGTCATCTGATTGACTTCAACGTGCGCGCCGAACGCATGGGCTGGCTGCCATCTGCACCGCAGCTGGGAACCAACCCCCTGCGCATCGCCGAAGAAGCGAAAAAAGCCGGTATGACCCCGGCGGATTACACCGTGAAATCCCTGAAGGACGGCTCCATTCGTTTTGCGGCGGAACAGCCAGAAAACGGTAAAAACCATCCGCGTAACCTGTTTATCTGGCGCTCCAACTTGCTGGGTTCATCCGGTAAGGGCCACGAGTACATGCTGAAGTATCTGCTCGGTACTGAGAACGGTATTCAGGGTAAAGATCTTGGCAAGCAGGGCGGCGTGAAGCCAGAAGAAGTGGAATGGAAAGACAACGGTCTGGACGGGAAACTGGATCTGGTGGTGACGCTGGACTTCCGTCTGTCCAGCACCTGTCTGTATTCCGACATCGTGCTGCCAACGGCTACCTGGTATGAAAAAGACGATATGAATACCTCGGATATGCATCCGTTTATTCATCCGCTGTCTGCCGCCGTTGACCCTGCATGGGAATCCAAAAGCGACTGGGATATCTACAAAGATATCGCGAAAGTTTTCTCGGAAGTCTGCGTGGGCCATCTGGGTAAAGAAACGGACGTTGTAACCCTGCCGATTCAGCACGACTCCGCTGCCGAACTGGCGCAACCACTTGACGTGAAAGACTGGAAAAAAGGTGAATGCGACCTGATCCCGGGCGTGACGGCACCGCACATTATTCCGGTTGAACGTGACTACCCGGCTACCTATGAACGCTTTACCTCTATCGGCCCATTGATGGAGAAAATCGGTAACGGCGGTAAAGGCATTGCCTGGAATACCCAGAGCGAAATGGATCTGCTGCGTAAGCTCAATTACACCAAAGCAGACGGCCCGGCCAAAGGCCAGCCAATGCTGAACACGGCCATTGATGCGGCAGAGATGATCCTGGCCCTGGCGCCTGAAACTAACGGCCATGTGGCCGTGAAGGCCTGGGCGGCACTGAGTGAATTCACCGGTCGTGACCATACGCACCTGGCGACGAATAAAGAGGAAGAGAAAATTCGCTTCCGCGATATTCAGGCCCAGCCACGCAAGATTATCTCCAGCCCGACCTGGTCAGGCCTGGAAGACGAACATGTGTCCTATAACGCCGGTTACACCAACGTTCACGAGCTGATCCCATGGCGTACGCTCACAGGTCGTCAATCGCTGTATCAGGATCACCAGTGGATGCGTGATTTCGGTGAAAGCCTGCTGGTTTACCGTCCGCCAATCGACACCCGTTCAGTGAAAGGGGTGATGGGCAAGAAATCCAACGGCAACCCGGAAAAAGCGCTGAACTTCCTGACGCCACACCAGAAGTGGGGGATCCACTCCACCTACAGCGACAACCTACTGATGCTGACGTTGTCACGTGGTGGCCCGATTGTATGGATGAGCGAAGCGGATGCCAAAGATCTGGGTATTGAAGATAACGACTGGATCGAAGTGTTCAATAGCAACGGTGCGCTGACGGCGCGTGCGGTAGTGAGCCAGCGCGTACCTGCCGGGATGACCATGATGTACCACGCGCAGGAACGTATCGTTAACCTGCCGGGTTCAGAAATCACCGAGCAGCGCGGCGGTATTCACAACTCCGTGACCCGTATTACGCCAAAACCGACCCACATGATCGGCGGTTATGCGCAGCTGGCATACGGCTTTAACTACTACGGCACCGTAGGATCTAACCGCGATGAGTTCGTGGTGGTTCGTAAAATGAAGAATATTAACTGGTTAGACGGCGAAGGTAATGACCAGGTACAGGAGAGCGTAAAATGAAAATTCGTTCACAAGTCGGCATGGTGCTGAATCTGGATAAATGCATCGGCTGTCATACCTGCTCAGTCACCTGTAAAAACGTCTGGACCAGCCGTGAAGGTATGGAATACGCCTGGTTCAACAACGTTGAAAGTAAGCCAGGCACCGGTTTCCCGACCGACTGGGAAAATCAGGAAAAATGGAAGGGCGGCTGGATCCGCAAGATCAACGGTAAACTGCAACCGCGCATGGGTAACCGCGCGATGTTGCTGGGCAAAATCTTCGCTAACCCGCATCTGCCGGGCATTGACGATTACTACGAGCCGTTTGATTTCGACTACCAGAACCTGCACAACGCGCCAGAAAGCAAACACCAGCCGATTGCCCGCCCACGCTCGCTGATCACCGGGAAGCGGTTGGACAAAATTACCAGCGGGCCAAACTGGGAAGAAATTCTGGGTGGAGAGTTTGAAAAACGCGCCAAAGATCAGAACTTCGAAAATATGCAGAAGGCGATGTACGGTCAGTTCGAAAATACCTTCATGATGTATCTGCCGCGCCTGTGTGAACACTGTCTTAACCCGGCCTGTGTTGCCACCTGCCCGAGCGGTGCCATCTATAAGCGTGAAGAAGACGGCATTGTGCTTATCGACCAGGACAAATGCCGCGGCTGGCGTATGTGCATCACCGGTTGTCCGTACAAAAAAATCTACTTCAACTGGAAGAGCGGGAAATCCGAGAAGTGCATCTTCTGTTATCCACGTATCGAAGCGGGGATGCCGACCGTTTGTTCTGAAAGCTGCGTAGGCCGTATCCGTTACCTCGGGGTGCTGTTGTATGACGCAGATGCGATTGAAAATGCAGCCAGCACCGAGCACGAAAAAGATCTGTATCAGCGTCAGCTGGATGTGTTCCTCGATCCGAACGACCCGAAAGTGATTGAGCAGGCGCTGAAAGACGGCGTACCGCAGAGCGTGATCGACGCTGCGCAGCAGTCTCCGGTGTACAAAATGGCGATGGACTGGAAGCTGGCGCTGCCACTGCACCCGGAATACCGCACGCTGCCGATGGTGTGGTATGTGCCACCACTGTCACCGATTCAGTCTGCCGCAGATGCCGGTGAACTGGGCAGTAACGGCATTCTGCCAGACGTAGAAAGCCTGCGTATCCCGGTTCAGTACCTGGCGAACCTGCTGACCGCCGGCGACACGCAACCTGTGCTGCTGGCGCTGAAACGGATGCTGGCGATGCGCCACTTCAAACGCGCGGAAACGGTAGACGGTGTGATTGATACCCGTGCGCTGGAAGAGGTGGGGCTGAGCGAAGCACAGGCGCAGGAGATGTACCGCTATCTGGCGATTGCCAACTACGAAGATCGTTTCGTGGTACCAGGCAGTCACCGCGAACTGGCTCGCGAAGCCTTCCCGGAAAAAAGCGGTTGTGGTTTTACCTTCGGCGATGGTTGCCACGGGTCAGACACCAAATTCAACCTCTTCAACAGCCGCCGCATCGATGCCATGGATGTGACCAGCAAAACGGAGCCGCACCAATGATTGAACTCGTCATTGTTTCGCGTCTGCTCGAGTACCCGGATGCTGCGCTTGCGCAGCATCAACAGGAACTTTTCGATGCACTCGCGTCATCTGAAAACCTGGATAAAGAAGATGCCCATAGCCTGGGCGTTTTCCTGCGCGACCTGTTAGCGCGCGATCTTCTGGATGCACAGGCCGACTACAGCCAGCTGTTTGACCGTGGCCGCGCCACTTCACTGCTGCTGTTTGAACATGTTCACGGCGAATCCCGCGACCGGGGTCAGGCGATGGTCGACCTGATGGCGCAATACGAACAGCACGGTCTGCAACTTGATAGCCGCGAGCTGCCGGATCACCTGCCGCTGTACCTCGAATATCTGGCGCAGCTGCCAAAAGAAGAGGCGCTTGATGGGTTACAGGACATTGCGCCGATTCTGGCGCTGCTCAGTGCGCGACTGCAACAGCGTGAGAGCCGCTATGCGGCGCTGTTCGACCTGCTGGTAAAACTCGCGAATGCGGCCATCGACAGTGAGAAAGTGGCAGAAAAAATTGCCGATGAAGCGCGCGACGATACCCCGCAGGCGCTGGATGCGGTCTGGGAAGAAGAGCAAGTTAAATTCTTTGCTGACCAGAATTGCGGCGAGTCGGAAATCTCGGCTCACCAGCGTCGTTTTGCCGGAGCTGTTGCCCCGCAATATTTGAATATCTCTAACGGAGGACAGCAATAATGCACTTCCTGAATATGTTCTTCTTTGATATCTACCCGTACATTGCGGGCACCGTGTTTCTGGTGGGAAGCTGGCTGCGTTACGACTACGGTCAGTACAGCTGGCGTGCGGCGTCCAGCCAGATGCTGGATCGCAAAGGGATGAACCTGGCCTCTAACCTGTTCCACATCGGGATCCTGGGGATTTTTGCCGGTCACTTTCTCGGGATGCTGACGCCTCACTGGATGTATGAGTCGTTCCTGCCGATTGAAGTGAAGCAAAAAATGGCGATGATTGCCGGTGGCGCGTGCGGTGTGATGACGCTGGTGGGTGGCTTGCTGCTGCTTAAACGTCGCCTGTTCAGCCCACGAGTGCGTGCAACCACTACCGGGGCCGACATTCTGATCCTGTCTCTGCTGATGGTGCAGTGTGCGCTCGGTCTGCTGACCATTCCGTTCTCTGCACAGCATATGGACGGCAGCGAAATGATGAAACTGGTTGGCTGGGCACAGTCGGTGGTGACGTTCCTCGGCGGTGCGTCTGAGCATCTGGACGGTGTGGCGTTTGTGTTCCGCGTGCACCTGGTGCTGGGGATGACGTTGTTTGTGCTGTTCCCGTTCTCTCGCCTGGTCCACATCTGGAGCGCGCCAGTAGAGTACCTGACGCGCAAATACCAGATTGTGCGTGCCCGCCGCTAATTTGCCGTTTTGATACCAACCCCGCACGAGCGGGGTTTTTTTTCGCCCCAGCCCAGGTTGTTGCCCGCGGCGGCAACCAGGATCAGCGCGCCACCCGCCAGTTGCGTCGCGGTCAGCGAATGCCCGAAGACCAGATTATCAACCACAATCGCCACCACCGGGTAAATAAAGGAAAGGGAGCCGGTGACAGGGGTAGGGAGCTTCTGAATGGCACTATAGAGCAGCTGGTACATTATGCCTGTGTGCACAATCCCCAGCGTTAATAGTATTCCCCACGGGAATTGCCCGGAAAACGTGGGCATGTGCGCCAACGGCAATAGCATAACCACCCCGGTTAAGACCTGAATAAACGCAATATGTTGTGGCGCAATACTTCTGAGCCTGCGGGTGATAATGGCCGTCAGCGCGTAAAAGAACGCGGCACCAAGCGCCAGCGCAATACCGCTAAGCCAGCCAGCCTCGTGTTTGCTGGTCAGCTCGCCTGAGAGCAGAACCACCACGCCGCCGAAGGCAAGCAGGAGCCATCCCCATTTTGCCAGACTCACACGTTCACCCAGTAACATCCCCATCATTACCAGCATAAACGGCTGCGTGTTGTAGACCACGGTCGACAGACCTATCGAAATGCGCGCGTAGGCGGCAAAGAGCATCATCCAGTTAACGACCAGCGCGATGCCGCCAAAAATTGCCAACCCCAACGTGACTTTGGTTAATGGGCTAAAAGGCTGTTTGCTGATACGGATAAAAAGAAAGAGAGCAACGGCGCCGATGAGGCAGCGCCAGAACACGACTTCTGTGACCGGTAAACCGGAGAGTAATACAAAGGCCCCGATTGAGCCGGAAATAAGCATCGCCAGGCTCATTTGCCAGACGCCTTTTTGTCTATCACCCATTATGCACCTCCTGATTAATTGCTCTATTGTCGAAAAAGCGTGTTGGCTTTTACAGAGGTGATATAAGGTGAAATACAGTTATGGCGTTTTTAAATTAGGTGAATGCTATGGATTACCTTCTCGATGATATCGACCGCCAGATATTAGCCTGCCTGGCGGAGGATGCGCGCGTGTCGTTGAAAGTGCTGAGTGGCCGTATCGGGCTGACATCACCAAGCACCGCAGAGCGTCTGAAAAGGCTGGAGGAGCGGGGCGTGATTCAGGGGTATGGCGCGCGCGTGAATTTAGCCGCGCTAGGGTATACCTTGCAGGCGCTGGTGCGTGTGCGGCCGTTACCGGGGTTGTTACATAAGGTGGATAAATACATCCAGGCCATGCCGGAGTGTATTGAGAGCGACAAAGTGACGGGTGAGGATTGTTTTGTGATCAGGCTGGTAGTGCGTTCAATTGAGCAGCTTGATCTATTGCTGGATGGTCTTGCTGAACATGCCCAGTGCAATACATCGATTGTGAAGAGTTCTCCGGTGAAGCGACGGTTGCCACCGATGTAGCTGTCTGTTGCCGGGTGGCGGCTGCGCCTTACCCGGCCTACAAGGGGGGGAGTACGATTTGTAGCCCTGGTAAGCGAAGCGCCACCGGGGAAAGCAGGTGTGCAGATGCCAGATACAGGCATTGGTATACATCATTCCCCGCACAGGAAGAGTATGTGACATGGTGCAAAGAGTGAATGCGGGTTGACTTAGAAGTGATGGTGGTGGGGGAAGGATTACTCGGCGCGTTGCGCCTCGCCCTTCGGGTCGTTGCCTGCGGCAACGCTTTCTCGCTACGCTCGAATCGAACCTTAGTCGAAGCTTCTCATCCTTCCCTGAATCGGAAGTCTATGTGGCATGGTGCAAAGAGTGAATGCGGAGTGATTTAAAATTGATGGTGGTGGGGGAAGGATTACTCGGCGCGTTGCGCCTCGCCCTTCGGGTCGTTGCCTGCGGCAACGCTTTCTCGCTACGCTCGAATCGAACCTTAGTCGAAGCTTCTCATCCTTCCCTGCATCGGAAATACATGTGGCATGGTGCAAAGAGTGAATGCGGGTTGACTTAGAAGTGATGGTGGTGGGGGAAGGATTCGAACCTTCGAAGTCGATGACGGCAGATTTACAGTCTGCTCCCTTTGGCCGCTCGGGAACCCCACCAGGGGTAATGCTAATTTTGAGGTACAGCTTGAAGATGGTGGTGGGGGAAGGATTATTCGTCGCTTCGCTCCTCACCCTTCGGGCCGTTGCCTTTGGCAACGTTCTCTCGCTTTCGCGAGAGTCGAACCTTAATCGAAGGTTCTCACCCTTCCCGATGAGTGCAAACTTCACATTATCTCATCGGTTTTACCACATCACTGTGGTGAATAATGGTGGTGGGGGAAGGATTCGAACCTTCGAAGTCGATGACGGCAGATTTACAGTCTGCTCCCTTTGGCCGCTCGGGAACCCCACCACGGGGTAATGCTTTTTACTGGCCTGCTTCGTCTGGAAGCGGGGCGCATCATATCAAATGAGACGCCCCTGTAAAGTATTCCTTTAGCGAAATGAAGTTGTTTGCCTGCTTTTTATCCGTAAAGGCGCAAAGCTAATCAATTCATTTTCCAAAAGATTAAAGAATGATGGTTCTGTTACCGTAAACAAAGACGCGTTGACCCAATACCTGATAGAGCGCCCGGCTTAGTACATTCTTCTCTACGTCACGCCCGGCACGCATCATGTCTTCTGCTGTGTAGGTGTGATCCACATGAATCACGTCCTGCATGATGATTGGACCTTCGTCCAGGTTGTCATTCACGTAGTGCGCGGTTGCACCGATGATTTTCACACCGCGCTCATACGCCTGGTGGTATGGACGAGCGCCGATAAAGGCCGGCAGGAACGAGTGGTGGATGTTGATAATCTTGTTCGGGAAACGTGACACGAAGGTTGGGGTCAACACGCGCATGTATTTTGCCAGCACCACGTAGTCCGGGTTATGCGCTTCAATGGCCTGCGCCATTAAATCGTCATGCTCTTCACGGGTATGACCTTCGTGGCTCACCAGTTCGAACGGAATATCGAAACGTTCAACCAGCGTACGCAGCGTGTCGTGGTTACCAATAACGGCAGCAATGTCCACATCCAGCCCACCGTAGTTTGCCTTCATCAGCAGATCGCCCAGGCAGTGCGCTTCTTTAGTGACCAGAATCACGATGCGACGACGGCCTGCAGGCGTCAGTTCACGAACAGAACCTTCAGGTAATGCGCTATCAAGATCGGCAAGCAGGGTTGTGTCGTTGAAAATGCCTTCCAGCTCGGTACGCATAAAGAAGCGACCGGTACGGTGGTCAACGAACTCGTTGTTCTGCACGATATTCAGTTCATGCTTGTAACAAATGTTGGTAATTCGTGCGATCAGCCCTTTTTGATCGGGACAGATGGTGCGCAGAACTTTACGTTGTAATGATTGCATCGCCGGGAAATCCTGTTTGAGTATTTGCGAAATCTGAGTTGTCAGGCGTTACTGCCCGCAACACTTTTTAAATTTTTTACCTGAACCACAAGGGCAGGGATCGTTACGACCGATTTGAGGGCGCGTACCGTCAATATAATACCATTGCCCGCTTTCCTTTAAGAAACGGGAGCGTTCGATAATGGCAGCCGTTTTATCGCGCTCGGTAAAGCGGGCAACAAAGCTGACGTAGCCTTCATTGTCGTTGCTTCCGGGCGATGCTTCAAAAACGGTCAGGCCAAGCCACTGTGTGTTGGCAAAGCCAGCTTCAATGTCCTGACGAAAATCGGCGGCATGGCAAGACGGGTGCCAGGTCTTAATCAGATAGTCTGCGTCTTTGATCACAAAAGCAGTATAACGCGAACGCATAAGGTGTGACGGGTCTGGTGCAACCTGCTCGCCAGAAAGATATCGCTGGCAACATAGGCTATAATCCAGAGCGCTACCACAGGGGCAGAGTTGAGACACGATTCTCTTCCTGGAACAAAAATTAAGGGCGTAAAACGCTTCGGGTAGCACCATGTTAACTGAGCAGTTGCGTTGACGCTATGTTGAGAATCCAGGGGAAGTAAATCAGGGCTAATGAGAAAGGTAAAAATTGGACTGGCGCTGGGCTCAGGTGCGGCTCGCGGATGGTCACATATCGGCGTAATTAATGCCCTAAAAGAGATGGGCATTAATATTGATATCGTTGCAGGGTGTTCTATCGGTTCGCTGGTTGGGTCTGCGTACGCCTGTGGGAAGCTCCCGGAGCTGGAAACCTGGGTTCGTTCCTTCAGTTACTGGGATGTTCTGCGTCTGATGGATCTCTCCTGGCAACGCGGCGGTTTGCTGCGTGGCGAACGGGTGTTTAATCAGTTCCGCCAGATAATGCCTCTTGAAGACTTCAGCAATTGTCAGTTGCCTTTCGGCGCTGTAGCGACAAACCTCAGCACAGGTCGGGAACTCTGGTTTACCGAAGGAGATATCCATCTCGCCGTGCGCGCATCCTGTAGTATGCCTGGTTTAATGGCTCCCGTTCCGCATAACGGCTACTGGCTGGTTGATGGCGGAGTGGTGAACCCAATCCCTATCTCACTCACCCGTGCGATGGGCGCAGACATCGTGATTGCCGTAGATTTGCAACACGATGCGCACCTGATGCAGCAGGAGCTTTTGCCCGTCAATCTTCAAAGTGAGGATGCGGAAGGGGAAAAACTCGCCTGGCATGAACGCTTACGTGGGCAAATAGGGCGAATGGCGGCGCGTCGTTCGGTTGCCGCACCGACGGCAATCGAAATCATGACGACCTCTATCCAGGTGCTTGAAAACCGCCTTAAGCGTAACCGCATGGCGGGTGACCCACCTGATATCCTTATTCAACCGTATTGCCCTCAAATCGCTACCCTGGACTTCCATCGTGCTGAAGCCGCAATTGCGGCGGGTTCGTTAGCCGTTGAGAAGAAAATGGATGAGCTGTTGCCGTTTGTGCGGACATCCGCCTGAACACCCTTTTTTTGATTACTTCAGCAAAATCTGACAGGCGATAGTGCCGATCACATGCCACTATTTAGTAACTGTCAGCCAGGGGAGGAACCATGACGCAGCCATTGGCCGGAAAACACATTTTGATAGTTGAAGACGAGCCCGTTTTCCGTTCGCTGCTGGATTCGTGGTTATCCTCGTTGGGGGCGATGACATCGCTTGCCGAGGACGGTATTGAAGCCCTGGAAAAAATGGACACTATCACCCCTGATCTGATGATTTGTGACATTGCCATGCCACGTATGAACGGACTCAAGCTGGTCGAACATCTTCGAAACGAGGGTGACCAGATCCCGATTCTGGTGATTTCTGCCACCGAAAACATGGCTGATATTGCCCGGGCATTGCGTTTAGGCGTGCAGGATATTTTGTTAAAGCCAGTTAAAGATTTGAATCGCCTGCGTGAAACGGTACTGGCTTGCCTGTATCCCAATATGTTTAATTCTCGGGTTGAGGAAGAAGAGCGCCTTTTCCAGGACTGGGATGCGTTAGTCAGTAATCCGCTGGCGGCCTCAAAATTGTTGCAGGAACTCCAGCCACCGGTTCAACAGACTATTTCTCATTGCCGTATAAATTATCGCCAACTGGTCGCCGCAGACGAACCCGGACTGGTGCTTGATATTGCCCCTTTATCTGATTCCGACCTCGCGTTTTATTGTCTGGATGTTACGCGGGCAGGTGACAACGGTGTATTAGCTGCACTGTTACTTCGGGCGCTATTTAATGGGCTCTTGCAGGAGCAGTTATCTCATCAGGGTCAACGACTTCCTGAATTAGGCAGTTTACTTAAACAGGTAAATCATCTCTTTCGCCAGGCCAATTTGCCGGGGCAATTTCCGCTGCTGGTCGGTTATTACCACAGCGGTCTCAAAAACCTTATCCTCGTATCTGCCGGGCTAAACGCATCGCTCAATACGGGGGAGCATCATATTCAGGTAAGCAACGGTGTTCCTTTGGGGACATTAGGAACAGCTTATCTTAATCAAATTAGCCAACGCTGTTCCTCATGGCAGTGCCAAATTTGGGGAGCAGGGGGGCGGTTACGCTTAATGTTGTCCACGGAATAAGCAATTGACTTTTATTCGTCAGATTGCTTTTCCGGTGTTTTGCTGACAGTGCTACTATCACCGCCAGATTCATGCGTATTTATCCTAATTGATCGGCAACGCGTCCTTTTCAGACCCGGACTGTATGGTGAGGCTGATATACTCAACGCGTTATTTATTGAATAAGTTCAAAACTTGAACAGCTCAGGAGAATTTCAATGGCTGCCCTAAATTCGAAAGTCAGAAAGGCCGTTATCCCGGTAGCGGGATTGGGAACCAGGATGCTACCCGCAACGAAGGCAATCCCTAAAGAGATGCTGCCGTTGGTTGATAAGCCATTAATCCAGTATGTCGTTAATGAATGTATCGCTGCCGGAATTACCGAAATTGTGCTGGTTACGCATTCATCCAAAAACTCTATCGAAAACCATTTCGATACAAGTTTTGAACTTGAAGCCATGCTGGAAAAACGCGTTAAGCGTCAGCTGTTAGCGGAAGTTCAGTCTATTTGCCCTCCACATGTCACCATCATGCAGGTTCGTCAGGGTCTGGCGAAAGGCCTGGGTCATGCGGTACTGTGCGCACACCCTGTCGTGGGTGATGAGCCAGTGGCGGTTATTCTGCCAGACGTTATTCTGGACGAATTCGAATCCGATCTGTCCCGGGATAACCTGGCAGAGATGATTAAACGCTTCGATGAAACCGGCAGCAGCCAGATCATGGTTGAGCCTGTTGCGGATGTAACCGCATACGGCGTTGTAGACTGCAAAGGGGTTAATCTGGAGCCTGGCGAAAGCGTGCCGATGGTTGGCGTTGTTGAAAAGCCAAAAGCGGATGTTGCACCGTCTAATCTGGCCGTTGTGGGTCGTTACGTCCTGAGCGCAGAAATCTGGCCGCTGCTGGCGAAAACCCCTCCAGGAGCGGGTGATGAGATCCAGCTGACTGATGGCATTGATATGCTGATCGAGAAAGAAACCGTCGAGGCTTACCATATGAAAGGTAAGAGCCATGACTGCGGTAATAAACTCGGTTATATGCAGGCGTTTGTTGAATATGGCATTCGTCACAATACTCTGGGTGAAGAATTTAAATCCTGGCTCCAGGAGAGCATGGGTATTAAAAAATAATCTGTTTCCCGGATGCACTAAACCGGTGTGGCAATGCCCACCGGTTTTTTTATGCCCATAACGCAGGCGGGGTCGCCTGACGCGGATTGTAAGGGTTTATAAATAGTGTCTTGTCGCTATATGACAGAGTGTAAGAGGATGTTCGGCATGTATTACAGATACAAAAAATCCCGCATTTAGCGGGATTTTTTAGAATGCGTCCTGATTAATCCTTGATCAGGAAGTCATCCAGTTGTTTACCCTGCTCATCCATTGCTTTCTTGATAACAGCAGGAGTACGACCCTGGCCAGTCCAGGTTTTAGTTTCTCCGTTCTCATCGACATAGCTATATTTAGCAGGACGCGCAGCGCGTTTCGCTTTGGTGCCGGTTTTAGCAGCAGCCATGCTGTTCAGCAATTCGTTTGGATCGATACCATCAGCAATCAGCATTTCACGATATTGCTGAAGTTTGCGAGTGCGTTCTTCGATTTCCGCAGCAGCTGCGCTTTCTTCTTCGCGACGTTCATTAACTACAACTTCTAATTTTTCCAGCATTTCTTCAAGCGTTTCAAGGGTGCATTCTCTTGCCTGCGCACGAAGAGTACGGATGTTGTTCAGAATTTTAAGTGCTTCGCTCATTGTAGTAATCTCAAACTTATAATGGGGGGTGGTTTGTTGTCCTAATAATAGAGCCATAAATTGACTTGTGCAATAGGTGAGAATGTAAGGAATTCAAAAAATACTAAATATGAGACGCTATTATTAATTACGCTAACTTAAATTTCATGCCTTACCTGAGAGGTTTCTTATCACGTCATAGTTCATAAGGTTACCGAACACATGTTTGTTTTTGTGACATTTACCGCAGGAATTATAGTTGCGGCGGATAAATATCAGCCTTTTGTATTACTCCAGAAAAGCAGAGTGTTGTCGACAATAGTTAATAAATAGTGAATTTTAATGAATGCTGAATCCAGTATAAAAAGAAGTGTTATCTTTGACTAAACGCTTGACCTTACTAAGCTGAGAAATGCGTTTACTTCATGTTTTAACGGATTATTTTCTTAACCTGCCTGCTGATGCCTTCCCCCTGAAACCCATACTCTGTGCGGCGTGTCGCTGATGGAGAGACAAAATATGGTACAATGAACCATCGGGAATATTACACATTGATTAAGGTTTTACGGCCAATGGCACAACTTTATTTCTACTATTCGGCAATGAATGCAGGGAAATCGACCGCGTTACTCCAGTCCTCCTACAATTACCAGGAGAGGGGGATGCATACGGTGGTTTACACAGCCGAAATTGATGATCGCTTTGGCGCAGGGAAAGTGAGTTCAAGGATAGGTCTTTCGTCACCTGCAAAGCTGTATAACCCCGAGACTGACCTGTTAGCGGATATACGTGCAGAACATGCTTCACGGCCTGTACATTGCGTCCTGGTGGACGAGAGCCAGTTCCTGACGCGCCAGCAGGTACATGCCCTTTCAGATGTCGTTGATGATCTGGATATCCCGGTGCTCTGTTATGGCCTGCGAACAGATTTCCGCGGAGAGCTATTTGCCGGTAGCCAATATTTACTCGCGTGGTCAGATAAACTCGTCGAATTAAAAACAATCTGTTTCTGCGGCCGTAAAGCCAGCATGGTACTGCGCCTTGATCAGTCAGGAAAACCCTACGCCGATGGTGAGCAGGTGGTGATAGGGGGGAATGAACGCTATGTTTCGGTTTGTCGTAAACACTATAAAGAAGCGTTGGTTGTGGGTTCGCTGACGGCCATTCAAAGCGAGAACCGGAAATAAGAGAAGGTCTGTTCTTTTAATTGCCCGACCGGCAGACATAAAAAAACCCGCCAATGGCGGGTTTTTTATCAGGCTGTCAATTAAGCGCTTTTCTTCGCTTTTTTGTCAACTTTTGCCGCAGGAGCTTCAACTTTAGTTGCTACAACGTCATCTTCTTTGAACTCGCGACCGTAGTAGGTATCCAGCAGGATCTGTTTCAGCTCGGAGATCAGTGGGTAGCGCGGGTTAGCACCGGTACACTGGTCATCGAAGGCATCTTCAGACAGTTTATCTACGTGAGCGAGGAAGTCAGCTTCCTGAACGCCAGCTTCACGGATAGATTTAGGAATACCCAGTTCAGCTTTGATGCTATCCAGCCATGCCAGCAATTTCTCGATTTTCGCAGCAGTACGGTCACCCGCAGCGCTCAGACCCAGATGGTCTGCGATTTCAGCGTAGCGACGACGTGCTTGCGGACGGTCGTACTGGCTGAATGCAGTCTGTTTGGTTGGGTTGTCGTTCGCGTTATAACGGATAACGTTGCTGATCAACAGGGCGTTCGCCAGACCGTGAGGAATGTGGAACTGAGAACCCAGTTTGTGCGCCATTGAGTGACAAACACCCAGGAAGGCGTTAGCAAACGCGATACCCGCGATAGTTGCTGCACTGTGTACACGTTCACGTGCTACAGGGTTTTTAGACCCTTCGTTGTAGGACGCTGGCAGGTTTTCTTTCAGCAGTTTCAGCGCTTGCAGAGCCTGACCGTCAGAGAACTCAGATGCCAGTACAGAAACGTAAGCTTCCAGGGCGTGAGTCACTGCATCCAGACCACCGAACGCACACAGTGACTTCGGCATGTCCATTACCAGGTTGGCGTCAACAATGGCCATATCTGGAGTCAGTGCATAGTCAGCCAGTGGATATTTCTGACCTGTTGCATCATCGGTAACAACTGCAAACGGAGTCACTTCTGAACCGGTACCGGAAGTGGTAGTAACGGCGATCATTTTCGCTTTTACGCCCATTTTCGGGAACTTGTAGATACGTTTACGGATATCCATAAAGCGCAGCGCCAGTTCTTCGAAGTGAGTTTCTGGATGCTCGTACATTACCCACATGATTTTCGCGGCGTCCATTGGGGAACCGCCACCCAGTGCGATGATCACATCTGGTTTGAAGGAGTTCGCCAGTTCAGCACCTTTGCGAACAACGCTCAGTGTTGGGTCAGCTTCAACTTCGAAGAAGACTTCAGTTTCGACGCCAGCCGCTTTCAGAACAGAGGTGATCTGGTCTGCATAGCCGTTGTTGAACAGGAAACGGTCAGTCACGATGAGCGCACGTTTGTGGCCATCAGTAATCACTTCATCCAGCGCGATTGGCAGGGAGCCACGGCGGAAGTAGATAGATTTCGGAAGTTTGTGCCACAACATGTTTTCAGCTCGCTTAGCAACGGTTTTCTTGTTGATCAGGTGTTTTGGACCAACGTTTTCAGAGATGGAGTTACCACCCCAGGAACCACAACCCAGAGTCAGGGAAGGTGCGAGTTTAAAGTTGTACAGGTCACCGATACCACCCTGAGAAGCAGGGGTGTTAATCAGGATACGTGCTGTTTTCATCATCTGACCGAAGTGAGCAACACGCTCTGGCTGGTTGTCCTGGTCGGTATACAGACATGAGGTGTGACCGATACCACCCATGGCAACCAGTTTCTCTGCTTTTTCTACCGCGTCTTCGAAATCTTTCGCACGGTACATTGCCAGAGTTGGTGACAGTTTTTCGTGAGCAAATGGTTCGCTCTCATCAACAACTTTCACTTCACCGATCAGGATCTTAGTGGTGGTCGGAACGGTGAAACCTGCGAGTTCAGCGATTTTATACGCAGGCTGACCAACGATAGCGGCGTTCAGCGCGCCATTTTTCAGGATGATGTCCTGAACGGCTTTCAGCTCTTTGCCTTGCAGCATGTAGCCGCCGTGGCTTGCGAAACGTTCACGAACCGCATCGTACACAGAATCAACAACAACAACGGACTGCTCAGATGCACAGATAACGCCGTTATCGAAGGTTTTAGACATCAGTACAGAAGCAACAGCACGTTTGATATCCGCAGTTTCGTCGATAACGACAGGAGTGTTACCTGCACCTACGCCGATTGCTGGTTTACCGGAGCTGTAAGCTGCTTTAACCATACCAGGACCACCGGTCGCCAGAATCAGGTTAATGTCAGGGTGATGCATCAGTGCGTTGGACAGTTCAACGGAAGGTTGGTCGATCCAGCCAATCAGGTCTTTTGGTGCGCCCGCAGCGATAGCCGCCTGCAATACGATATCAGCAGCTTTGTTCGTTGCATCTTTAGCACGTGGGTGCGGGGAGAAGATGATTGCGTTACGGGTCTTCAGGCTGATCAGCGATTTGAAGATTGCGGTAGACGTTGGGTTGGTTGTTGGAACGATGCCACAAATAATGCCGATTGGTTCAGCAATAGTGATAGTACCGAAGGTGTCGTCTTCAGACAGGACGCCACAGGTTTTCTCATCTTTATAGGCGTTGTAGATATACTCAGAAGCAAAGTGGTTTTTGATCACTTTATCTTCAATGATACCCATGCCAGATTCGGCAACGGCCATTTTAGCGAGAGGGATTCGAGCATCTGCAGCAGCCAGAGCGGCCGCGCGGAAGATTTTATCAACCTGTTCTTGGGTGAAATTGGCATATTCACGCTGGGCTTTTTTGACGCGCTCGACGAGTGCGTTCAGTTCAGCGATGTTAGTAACAGCCATAATGCTCTCCTGATAATGTTTAAACTCTATTAGTAAACCAGCGCTCGATACGAGAGACAGTATAGTCAGAGCCGATAATACTTGCGTAACACATAATAAAACAAAGGGTTACTTGCCGCTCTAACACACTAATTTACTAAAAGAGCCTTACCTTAGCATCATCCCTTTTTGATAGGTGATCTCCCTGGGGGCGTAATCAAGATTACTCACTTCTGAGTACGAAAATCATGATCTACATCAATTTTACTCCAAGCTGATACCTTTCAGCAGGGTTATTTCTTTGAGAATTTTCCAGTGTTAAATAATTAAGTAACTATTGGAAGTGGCGATATCATTGAGAATACAAATGTTTAACATCATGAAATGATAGCGTTTTGACATAGATTTCTGGTGAAGTGTGCTGATAAAAAGCGTATCTTCAGCGCGGTGTTATCATGACACACTGTAAGTCCCTGGCCATGCTCATAGGCGGAGCTAAACGTGATCCAAACGCTCTTTGATTTTCCAACATATTTTAAGTTTTTTATTGGTTTGTTCGCCCTGGTCAACCCCGTGGGGATTATTCCTGTCTTCATTAGTATGACCAGCTACCAGACGGCAGCGGCCAGGAACAAAACCAATCTGACGGCCAACATGTCTGTTGCCATTATCCTGCTGACGTCACTGTACTTGGGCGACGGCATTTTGCAGATATTCGGCATTTCTATCGATTCATTCCGTATAGCGGGTGGGATCCTGGTTGTCACCATTGCCATGTCGATGATCAGCGGCAAATTAGGTGAAGATAAGCAAAACAAACAAGAGAAGTCAGAAACGTCTGTCCGTGAAAGTATCGGTGTCGTGCCGCTAGCGTTGCCATTGATGGCCGGCCCTGGGGCAATCAGCTCAACGATCGTGTGGGGCACGCGTTACCACAATCTGATGCACCTTATTGGTTTCTCTGTCGCCATTGCTATTTTTGCGTTGTGCTGTTGGGGTGTTTTCCGTATGGCACCCTGGCTGGTTCGCTTGTTGGGCCAAACAGGCATTAACGTCATTACCCGTATCATGGGGCTGCTGCTGATGGCGCTGGGGATCGAATTTATCGTCACCGGGATAAAGAGCATTTTCCCCGGGCTATTGCACTGAATTCTTCATATGAAAGAACGGAGCCTGTGGCTCCGTTTTTTTTACGTGATTATCAGCAAATCATATAAATAAAATTGAAATGGCGATGCGTCATAATAAATTCTACTAATAATGTCCTTTTCTTTAATTTCAACACGTTAGCTATTTTCCATTGACGTGCCTGCACAGAAACCATCCAAACGGTCTGTTATTTTACTCACATGATACTCTGGGGCTTGCTGAGAGATAACCGAAATGATATTAGTAATTTCAACGTTCCCCTAGAGGAATGTGCTAAATAATAACCAGTTGTTAAATTTTCGTACAAAACCAGTCAATGATAGCGCAGCGACGCGCTTGGAGAGGAAAATTCCTCTATCGTATTGAATATCAATTGCTTTCCTTGATTTTCAGTGCCTGGCAGGGCTGCCCCCAAAGAAACGGTAATCACCGTAAAAGAGAATTGCTTAACAAATTTGCAAAATGTATTGGCGCGAGATTACGCCATTTGGTACTTTCCGGCCTTATATTTTGCACACTAAACAAGTAGATGAGAATTACTTTCATATAGTGTTCATCTCAGATATCCAGCGCACGCCTCATAACAGGGGAGGCGTGTTAAGAATCGACGCAAGACGGCCATACGAGCGGTCAGTAATAAAGAAGTCGGTGATAGCAAGAAGTAAAAAAAGAACCTGACAGTAGCAAAAAAAACTCCTGCGCTGTACAGGCCCCAACAGGGGATTACACAGCTGGCAAAGCCAGTAATTATAATGAGTGGAGTATCAACACAATGTCCATCATCACTAAAAAAAGTCTGATTGCCGCGGGAATTTTGACTGCGCTAATCGCGGGTAATATGGCAATGGCTGCCGATGTGCCTGCTGGCGTTACGCTGGCAGAAAAGCAAACCATGATCCGTAACAACGGCGCTGAGCCGCAGTCTCTGGATCCGGACAAAATTGAAGGCGTACCTGAAGCAAACATCAGCCGCGACCTGTTCGAAGGTCTGCTGATTACGTCAACTAAAGACGGTCACCCAATTCCGGGTGTTGCTGAAAGCTGGGATAACAAAGACTTTAAAGTCTGGACATTCCATCTGCGTAAAGATGCAAAATGGTCCAACGGTGAACCTGTCACCGCACAAGATTTCGTATATAGCTGGCAGCGTCTGGTTGATCCGAAAACCGCTTCCCCATACGCCAGCTATCCGCAGTACGGCCACATCCTGAACGTTGATGAAATCATCGACGGTAAAAAAGCCCCATCAGAACTCGGCGTCAAAGCCGTTGATGATCATACTCTGGAAGTGACTCTGAGCGAGCCTGTCCCGTATTTCTACAAACTGCTGGTGAACCCGGCAATGTCTCCGGTTAACAAAACCGCTGTTGAGAAATTCGGTGAGAAATGGACTCAGCCTGCTAACATCGTGAGCAACGGCGCGTATAAACTGAAAGACTGGGTTGTTAACGAACGTATCGTAATGGAGCGTAATACCAACTATTGGGATAACGCGAAAACCATCGTAGACCAGATTACCTATCTGCCGATCTCATCTGAAGTGACAGACGTTAACCGCTACCGCAGCGGTGAGATCGACATGACCTATAACAACCTGCCGATCGAACTCTTCCAGAAACTGAAAAAAGAGATCCCGACCGAAGTTCACGTCGACCCGTACCTGTGTACTTATTACTATGAAATCAACAACCAGAAAGCACCGTTTACCGATGCTCGCGTTCGTACCGCGCTGAAACTGGGTCTGGACCGCGATATCATCGTAAACAAAGTGAAAGCACAGGGTGACCTGCCGGCATTCGGTTACACGCCGCCGTACGCGGACGGTGCAAAACTGACCAAACCAGAGTGGTTCACCTGGACTCAGGAAAAACGTAACGAAGAAGCGAAGAAACTGCTGGCCGAAGCCGGCTACACCGCAGACAAGCCGCTGACGTTTAACCTGCTGTACAACACCTCCGATCTGCACAAGAAACTGGCGATCGCTGCTGCATCCATCTGGAAGAAAAACCTGGGTGTGGATGTGAAACTGGTGAACCAGGAGTGGAAAACCTTCCTCGATACCCGTCACCAGGGTAACTACGACGTGGCGCGTGCTGGCTGGTGTGCGGACTACAACGAACCTACGTCCTTCCTGAACACCATGCTGTCTGACAGCTCCATGAACACCGCGCATTATAAGAGCCCGGCGTTTGATGCGATCATGAAAGACACGCTGAAAGTGACTGATGAAGCGCAACGTACTGCCCTGTACGACAAAGCAGAACAGCAGTTAGGCAAAGATTCTGCGATTGTACCGGTTTACTACTACGTGAACGCGCGCCTGGTGAAACCTTGGGTTGGCGGTTATACCGGTAAAGACCCGATGGACAACATCTATACTAAAGATCTGTACATCATTAAGCATTAATGGCAATCCGTGGGGCAAAGTCATTTGCCCCACTGTGTCTTAACTCATCGCACTATATACACCCGAATTTTCAGGTTTCCTGAAAGCTCAGGTGTAAAAGGCACACGCCAGAAGGTACGGGCAATGTTGAAATTTATCCTACGTCGCTGTCTTGAAGCGATTCCGACGCTCTTTATTCTTATTACTATTTCATTCTTCATGATGCGTCTTGCTCCCGGTAGTCCGTTTACCAGCGAGCGCGCGCTGCCGCCAGAAGTAATGGCGAATATCGAAGCGAAATACCATTTAAACGATCCTATCTCCACGCAGTACTTCAATTATTTGAAGCAGCTGGCGCACGGCGATTTTGGACCGTCATTCAAGTATAAAGACTATTCCGTTAACGACCTGGTGGCATCGAGCTTCCCGGTGTCGGCTAAATTAGGTGCTGCGGCATTCTTCCTGGCTGTGGTTCTCGGAGTGGCAGCGGGTGTTATCGCCGCGCTTAAACAAAATACCAAATGGGATTATGCAGTAATGGGGGTCGCAATGACCGGGGTGGTTATACCCAGTTTCGTTGTCGCGCCATTGCTGGTGATGATATTTGCCATAACGCTGAAATGGTTGCCTGGGGGCGGCTGGAACGGCGGGGCGCTTAAGTTCATGATTTTGCCGATGGTGGCATTATCTCTGGCGTATATCGCCAGTATCGCGCGTATTACCCGTGGCTCGATGATTGAAGTCCTGCATTCAAACTTCATCCGTACTGCGCGTGCCAAAGGGTTACCGATGCGCCGTATTATTCTGCGCCATGCGCTTAAACCTGCGCTGTTACCGGTGTTGTCTTATATGGGGCCAGCATTCGTCGGTATCATTACAGGTTCAATGGTTATCGAGACCATTTATGGTCTGCCGGGAATTGGTCAGCTGTTTGTTAACGGCGCGCTCAACCGCGACTATTCGCTGGTACTGAGCCTGACTATTCTGGTCGGTGCATTAACCATTCTCTTTAACGCAGTTGTCGATGTGCTGTATGCCGTTATCGACCCGAAAATCCGTTACTAACACTGGAGCACGCCATGATGTTGAGTAAGAAAAACAGCGAGGCGCTGGAAAACTTCAGTGAAAAACTGGAAGTGGAAGGACGTAGCCTCTGGCAAGACGCCCGCCGTCGCTTTATGCATAACCGCGCAGCCGTTGCCAGCCTGATTGTTCTGGTGATCATTGCGTTGTTCGTGACCCTTGCGCCAATGCTGTCGCAGTTCACCTACTTCGATACCGACTGGGGCATGATGTCCAGTGCGCCTGATATGGCGTCCGGGCACTATTTTGGTACTGACTCATCTGGCCGCGACCTGCTGGTACGTGTCGCCATCGGTGGCCGTATCTCACTGATGGTGGGTATTGCCGCAGCGCTGGTGGCGGTGATCCTCGGGACATTGTATGGCTCACTTTCCGGCTACCTGGGCGGTAAAGTTGACTCGGTCATGATGCGCCTGTTGGAGATCTTAAACTCCTTCCCGTTCATGTTCTTCGTCATCCTACTGGTGACCTTCTTCGGTCAGAACATCCTTCTTATCTTCGTGGCAATCGGGATGGTGTCCTGGCTGGATATGGCGCGTATCGTGCGTGGTCAAACGCTGAGCCTTAAACGCAAAGAGTTTATCGAAGCGGCACAGGTCGGCGGCGTTTCAACCGGCAATATAGTGGTTCGCCACATTGTTCCTAACGTGCTGGGCGTGGTAGTGGTGTATGCCTCTCTGCTGGTGCCAAGCATGATCCTGTTTGAATCCTTCCTGAGCTTCCTGGGTCTTGGTACGCAAGAGCCGCTGAGTAGCTGGGGTGCGCTGCTCAGTGATGGCGCTAACTCGATGGAAGTTTCACCGTGGTTGCTGCTTTACCCGGCAGGATTCCTGGTTGTAACCCTGTTCTGTTTCAACTTTATCGGCGATGGCCTGCGTGATGCCCTCGACCCGAAAGATCGTTAAGGAGCGCCGTGATGACTATTATTGAAACGGCATCTGCGCCGGCGGCGCAAGCGCAGGGCAAAATCCTGCTGGATGTGAAAGATCTCCGCGTAACCTTTAAAACGCCAGATGGCGATGTAACGGCGGTAAACGACCTCAATTTCAACCTGCGCGCAGGTGAAACGCTGGGGATCGTTGGCGAGTCGGGTTCAGGCAAGTCGCAGACGGCTTTTGCACTGATGGGGCTTCTGGCACAAAACGGCCGTATTGGGGGCTCGGCAACCTTTAACGGTAAAGAGATCCTTAACCTGCCAGAGCAGGAGCTGAACAAGCTGCGTGCTGAACAGATCTCCATGATCTTCCAGGACCCGATGACGTCTCTCAATCCGTACATGCGTGTGGGTGAGCAGCTGATGGAAGTGCTGATGCTGCATAAAGGCATGGGTAAAGCCGAAGCCTTTGAAGAATCTGTGAAAATGCTGGATGCGGTGAAAATGCCTGAAGCGCGTAAGCGTATGCGCATGTTCCCGCACGAATTCTCTGGCGGGATGCGTCAGCGCGTCATGATTGCAATGGCGCTGCTTTGCCGTCCTAAGCTGCTGATTGCCGACGAACCTACCACCGCGCTGGATGTTACCGTGCAGGCGCAGATCATGACGCTACTGAATGAGCTTAAGCGCGAGTTCAATACCGCCATTATCATGATTACCCACGACCTTGGCGTTGTTGCAGGTATCTGCGACAAGGTGCTGGTGATGTATGCTGGTCGTACTATGGAGTACGGTAAAGCCCGTGACGTGTTCTATAACCCGGCACATCCTTACTCCATTGGCCTGTTGAATGCCGTTCCGCGTCTTGATGCGGAAGGGGAATCGCTGTTGACCATCCCGGGTAACCCGCCAAACTTACTGCGTCTGCCAAAAGGTTGCCCGTTCCAGCCTCGCTGCCCACATGCGATGGAAATCTGTAACAGTGCTCCGCCACTGGAAGAGTTTGCACCAGGCCGCCTGCGCGCCTGCTTTAAGTCGCATGAGGAGCTGGTATGAACGCGTTAGACGAAAAAAGAAATGTGCTGCTCGAAATTGCCGATCTGAAAGTGCATTTCGACATCAAAGATGGCAAGCAGTGGTTCTGGCAACCGCCTAAAACCCTTAAGGCCGTTGATGGCGTGACACTGCGTCTGTACGAAGGGGAAACACTTGGCGTGGTGGGCGAATCTGGCTGCGGTAAATCTACCTTTGCCCGTGCGATTATCGGTCTGGTGAAAGCCACCGGCGGTAAAGTCGCCTGGCTGGGTCAAGATCTGCTGGGTATGAAGCCAGCCGAGTGGCGCGATGTTCGTAGCGATATTCAGATGATTTTCCAGGATCCGCTGGCATCGCTGAACCCGCGTATGACCATTGGCGAAATCATTGCTGAGCCGCTGCGGACCTACCATCCAAAGATGCCGCGCCAGGAAGTTCGCGATCGCGTAAAAGCGATGATGATGAAAGTGGGCCTGTTGCCTAACCTCATCAACCGCTATCCGCACGAGTTCTCCGGCGGCCAGTGCCAGCGTATTGGTATCGCGCGTGCGTTGATCCTTGAGCCGAAGCTGATTATCTGTGATGAGCCGGTATCAGCACTGGACGTGTCGATTCAGGCGCAGGTGGTTAACCTGTTGCAAAAATTGCAGCGCGAGATGGGTCTGTCTCTTATCTTCATCGCGCACGATCTGGCGGTGGTAAAACACATCTCTGACCGTGTTCTGGTGATGTATCTGGGCCATGCAGTTGAGCTTGGCACTTACGATGAGGTGTACCACAATCCGTTGCACCCCTATACGAAAGCGCTGATGTCAGCTGTGCCGGTTCCCGATCCGGATCTGGAAAAGAACAAAACCATCCAGCTTCTTGAGGGTGAATTGCCATCACCAATTAACCCGCCTTCGGGCTGTGTTTTCCGCACCCGTTGCCCGATGGCTGGGCCGGAATGCGCGCAAACTCGACCGGTACTGGAAGGCAGTTTCCGACATGCGGTTTCCTGCCTTAAAGTAGACCCGTTATAATCGCAAGGGCTGACATGATGTCAGCCCTTATTTTTTGCGAGGTTAATGTGTCGCGATTATCCATTTCTGCCCGTCAGCGGCTTTATCATTATTTGTTCGATCTTAAAACGCGCTCAGGCCGTCGATCCGAAGGGATTTGCGGCTTATTTGCGCTGCTGAGTGTGATTATTATTTTTGTCGAATCAGGTGCCGGGACGCAGTACCACCTGACATTTGACGAATGGCACGTGTTTGTCTGGCTGGAGTTAATGGTGACTCTGGTCTTTACCTGTGAATATTTGCTGCGGGTATTCTGCTGGCCGAACCCGGCAAAATATGTCTTTAGCTTCTGGGGATTTATCGATCTTGCGACGATCCTGCCGCTGTATGTGATGTGGCTGTGGCCGGAAATCAGCCTCGACTACGTTTTCGCCTGGCGGGCCATGCGCGCGATCCGGGTTTTGCGCATCCTCAAGCTCCTGCGCTTTATGCCGTCGTTACGGGTATTCTGGCAGGCGATAATAAGCGCACGTCATCAGTTGGTACTTTTCTATTCGTTTATCGCCATCGTGATGATCGTTTTTGGCGCGCTGATGTATTTAATCGAGGGGCCAAAATATGGATTCACCACGCTGAATGCGTCCGTCTATTGGGCTATTGTTACCGTCACGACGGTGGGGTATGGCGATATTACACCTCATACACCACTCGGGCGCATTGTTGCGTCGGTACTGATACTGATTGGTTATTCGGTGATTGCTATTCCCACCGGGCTGATTACCACCCACATGAGTTCCGCATTTCAGAAACGGCAATTTGAACGACGGTGCCCGAAGTGCCAGCAACGCGGCCATGAGCACAGCGCCCGGTATTGCAACCGGTGTGGTAACGAACTGCCGGATTAAATAAAAAAGGCTGCAATCGCAGCCTTTTTTATTATTCGCGCCAGAGAATATGGCACAGCTTGTGGTCTTTCTCGCGACACAACAGCACGCGGGCGAAGATGTCGTTAATTTCACCGCCATCTTCATCAGCAAGCCCAATCACTACTTCGGCGAAGAAGTCCGGGTTGAGGTCGAAATCCACGTGTTCTGCCCAGTCTTCTGCAGGGTCGAACAACTCGGCACCGCCGCGCTCTTCAAATTGCAGATTAAAGAGGATCACGTCTGCGGGATCGAGGTTATCAACCGCCAGTTCGAGAAAAATGTCATAGGCCTGCTCGAGCGTTTCGTCTTCGGTCAGGCGATTGTTCAGATCCATTTCCATGATGACTACCTGTTTAACATCGTTGGGCACGTTTTACAGCAACGGACTAAAGAAGTAAAACAGTCGTTCGACAATTCGCTGCCATAGCGGTCGTGTCAGCCACAGTTTGGCATCCAGCAGGCGGGAACGGGAAATATAGTCATCCTGAACGGCCGCCAGATCGCCACCAAAACCGGCATCGTCAATCACCAGCGTAATTTCAAAGTTTAGCCACAGGCTGCGCATATCCAGATTCACGGTGCCGACCAGGCTTAATTCACCGTCGACCAGCACACTTTTCGTATGCAGAAGGCCGCCTTCAAACTGATAGATTTTTACCCCTGCGGCCAGCAGCTCTGTAAAGAATGCGCGACTAGCCCAGCCCACCAGAACCGAGTCGTTTTTACGCGGCATAATGATGCTGACATCCACACCTCGCTGCGCAGCGGTACAAATGGCGTGCAGCAGGTCATCGCTCGGGACGAAGTAAGGCGTGGTCATTATTAAGTATTCACGGGCGGAATATGCTGCAGTGAGGAGTGCCTGGTGAATAAGATCTTCCGGGAAGCCCGGGCCAGAAGCGATGGTATGGATGGTGTGTCCACTGGCCTCTTCAAACGGCATGATGTTGACGTCTGGCGGCGGTGGAAGAATACGTTTCCCGGTTTCGATTTCCCAGTCACAGGAATAGACAACCCCCATGGAGGTGGCGATTGGGCCTTCCATACGCGCCATCAGGTCAACCCATTGTCCAACGCCTGAATCTTGCTTGAAGAAGCGGGGATCTACCATATTCATACTGCCGGTGTAGGCAATATAGTTATCAATCATGATCATTTTGCGGTGCTGGCGCAGATCCATACGGCGCAGAAATACACGCAGGAGATTAACCTTCAGCGCCTCGACTACTTCGATGCCCGCGTTGCGCATCATCGCGGCCCACGGGCTGCGGAAAAACGCCACGCTGCCAGCGGAGTCCAGCATCAGCCGGCAGTGAATGCCGCGACGGGCTGCCGCCATCAGTGATTCTGCAACCTGGTCTGCCATACCGCCCGGCTGCCAGATATAGAACACCATCTCGATATTATGACGAGCCAGCTGGATATCGCGGATCAACGCCTGCATCACATCGTCTGAGGTGGTCAGCAGTTGAAGCTGGTTGCCTTTTACCCCGGCAATCCCCTGACGGCGCTCGCACAGTTTAAACAGTGAAGAGGCGACGCTACTGTTGTCCTCAGCAAAGATATGTTTGCAGGCTTTAAGGTCATTCAGCCATTTCGCCGTAGAGGGCCACATGGCGCGTGCACGTTCCGCCCGACGCTTACCAAGATGAAGTTCACCGAAGGACAGATATGCAATAATCCCGACCAGAGGCAGGATATAGATAATCAAAAGCCAGGCCATGGCAGAGGGTACGGCTCTGCGCTTCATCAGGATGCGTAACGTCACCCCCGCGATGACCAGCCAGTATCCCAGAATGACCAGCCAACTCACCACGGTGTAGAAGGTTGTCATAAATAAAAAATCCTTTTGAAAGCGTATTGTTATGAGTGTACGCATCCGGGTTCATCTGGCAAATAAAAACGGCAGATAAAAGCGCTGGTTTGCCGCAGGGTTGGGTTTATAATGGCGTTTCTGTTAGAGAAAGAGTTGTAGACATGAAGCGCAGTAGAACAGAAGTAGGGCGCTGGCGCATGTTGCGACAGGTGAGTCGTCGTAAGGCTCGTTGGCTGGAAGCACAATCCCGCCGCAATATGCGTATCCACGCCATCAGAAAATGTGGGTTAAGCAAACACCGTAACGCGTTACTGTTTGCGTTCCCGGAACTCTGAAAACCACGAGGGCACCGTTAAGGTGCCCGATGTTTATATAACGGCTATTAATTTTCGCAGTCTCCCCCGACGTGATTCCGCGATATACTGCATCTATTTAACATTATGAAATAAAAGATGAATCCATACCTCTGGGTATTTATTGTGCTTTTTGCGCTGGATGCGCTCAGAGAAAATTTAGGGCTGTCGTCATTTTCCTCTTTGGCAGATTTTATATTTGCCTGGGTGTCACAGTGGTTTTACTAAGGGAACAAGAGATGAACGGAAAAGTTGTTGCTGCTATTTTAAGCATTGCTGTGTTGAGCGGGTGTGCCAGTACAAAAACAGCACCGGAACGACATGCGTATTATTTCGTCTCACATAAATCGAGTTTCACTGGCGGGAATTTTGCTGCCAGCGTACCCGTGAATTATCGTCTGAACGTACCGCAGTTTCGCGAGATTTATGCCAGTGGCAAAGCCGACCGCGCGGCCGGACGCACGGAAGCCGAGGCCAATGCGTATGCGCAAAGTATTCGCGATCAGCTAAAGAAAAGTGCCGTGACAAAACAATCTTTCTCGGGCAATGCGAATGACCAATGGTCTTCAGATATGGACCAGAAAGATGCCCTGTTGTTTGGTAACGAATTAGCCGCGACTTATCTTGATGGCTTTAACGGCGTACAATAAGCCGATTCACTGTCGGGAATAGCGCCGTTGCAGCGCTATTTCCTTTGTTTTATAGCAAAAGGAGGGAGCTGTGTTTGCGGAGTTTGGTGTGCTTAATTTCTGGACCTATGTGGTAGGCGCATTTTTTATTGTCCTGGTTCCAGGGCCAAACACACTGTTTGTGCTGAAAACAGGCATTGGTCATGGCGTCAAAAAAGGATATCTGGCCGCGACCGGTGTCTTTATTGGTGATGCCGTATTGATGTTTCTGGCATGGGCAGGGGTCGCTGCGTTAATTCAGACCACACCTGTGTTATTTAATATTGTGCGTTATTTAGGCGCATTCTATTTGCTGTGGCTTGGCGGCAAAATGTTATGGTCGGTTATCACCCGCAAGAACAATGCCCATGATGCGGTTGCTGAACCAGCAAGTATGATCATGAAGCGTTCTCTGGTGTTAAGCCTGACGAACCCGAAAGCGATCCTGTTTTATGTGTCATTCTTTGTGCAGTTCATTGATGTGCGTGCGGAAAATACCGGAACCTCTTTCCTGATCCTCGCCACCACGCTTGAGCTGATCAGCTTTACCTACATGAGTTTCCTGATTTTCTCTGGCGCGTTTGTCACTCGCTACCTGAAAACCAAGAAGAAACTGGCGAAGCTGGGTAATGGCCTGATAGGGCTGCTGTTTGTAGGATTTGCAGCGCGACTTGCATCGCTGCACTGAGATGAGGCTCCTGAGGGAGCCTTTTTAATGTCTGGCACATCAATCATCCATTCCCTCTGATTGACGCGGCAAATCATCACACAACTCTTGTAACTCATTGAACAGTCTTGCTATATGGAAACCATCACACACAGAATGGTGTATCTGAAGGGCGACAGGCAACAATACTTTTCCATCCTGATTGTAGTATTTACCAAGCGTGAACATCGGGGCGAAAAAGTTTTTCATGTCAGCAACGGTGATATTAAAACTGGTAAAGGTTACCCAGGGAATCGCCGATACGAAAAATATATTTTCGCGCGACTCTTCTTTAGGCCAGTATGCAAGGTTATCACCATAGCGTGCGACGTCTTCTGAATAAACGTTCTGGAAGTGATGAATATTGCCATCGTAGTGGCTCCATAATGATGAAAAGGTCTCCGTTTCATTATGGAAAATCGTATAGTTTGGATGTACTTCATTCCAGATAACTAACTCATTGTTTTTCATCGCCATACGGAATTCGGTATGGCTGTTTACGATCTTAGAAAGAAGGAAAATCATCGTAGGGTAAAATTTCCAGCCGGCTTCTTTGATATTTTTTAGCAGGGCAGTAATGTCTATCAGCACCGTCTGGTTAATAGTACTTTGAGCAAAGCCCTGAAATACCTCAAAATGTTCCTTCCTGGCCCAATGAGATATGTCAACAGGGGTATATTCCGGGATTGTTTTTTTCATTTCTTACCCTTTGATTAGCAATAACACATCAAATGTTAGCCTAAATTCTTCTCATGAATGACGTAACCCTACAGGCCGCGAGCCGTTTGGGGCGTAATCGCGATCGTGAGATTAGCGCATCCTTATACAGTAGGGAAGTGGATGTTAACTATTTAATTTTTAAGGTAATAAAGGTAGGTTGTGCTATCTACAGGTGTTTTTCTGAATTGATAATTTCGTAGAATTACCGCCCTGGCAGATGTCGAATATCGTATGTGTGAAAAATTGCCTTAGCGAGGTTTTACATCACCCGCCAGAAAGCAAGTCCTGCACGAACTGGGATGTCGATGGCAGTGTTATGGCAGGCCGAAACGCATAAATAAAAGGCTCCTTTCGGAGCCTTTAGTGCATCAGAACACTTTCTTGAACGGACGCACGGTGACTTTTGCGTAAACGCCAGCCGCCACATACGGGTCAGCGTCAGCCCAGGCTTTGGCCGCTTCCAGGGATTCGAACTCTGCAATAACGGTTGAACCGGTAAAACCTGCCGCGCCAGGATCGTTGCTGTCTACCGCGGGCATTGGGCCTGCGGTTAACAAACGGCCTTCATCGTGTAACAGCTGTAAACGCGCCAGATGGGCAGGGCGCACAGAAAGGCGTTTTTCCAGGGAATCAGCTACATCTTCTGCATAAATCACATAAAGCACGGCGGAGCTCCTTAACCAGTAAAAGTGGCAATTACGTTATGTGAAAGCACAATTGACTGCAATGTAAAGATAACGACAATGTTAAAACCCTGATCTGAATGCGCCTTTTTTGGCCTCTTATGCGCTTAAATCGCGTGAAGATAAAGTGTCTTATTGAATATGATTGCTATTTGCATTTAAAATCAACGTCTGGTTTTTTAACTCTGATGATTATGACTTCGATGACCCTAGATTTACCTCGCCGCTTTCCCTGGCCGACGTTGCTTTCCGTCGTTATTCACGGTGCTGTTGTGGCGGGTCTGCTGTACACCTCGGTTCATCAGGTTATTGAAATGCCAGCGCCCGCGCAGCCTATTTCTGTGACCATGGTAACGCCAGCGGAGCTTGAGCCGCCGCAGGCTGTCACACCACCGCCACAACCGGTTGCTGAGCCGGAACCTGAGCCAGAGGTTGTCCCGGAGCCGCCAAAAGAAGCGCCAGTGGTGATCCACAAGCCTGAGCCAAAACCTAAGCCCAAACCGAAGCCAAAACCGGTGAAAAAGGTTGAAGAGCGTCCTAAACGTGAAGAACGCCCTGTTGAGACGCGTACCACTCAGCCGGTTGAAAACGCTGCGCCTGCGCGCGCAGTGGCCAACAATACGCCAGCGGTGGCAAAACCGACACCAGCCGCGCCAGCAGGCCCGCGCGCATTGAGCCGCAACCAGCCACAGTATCCGCAGCGTGCTCGGGCGCTGCGTATTGAAGGGCGTGTTCGCGTGAAATTTGACGTTACGCCAGATGGCCGCCTTGATAACATCGAAATATTATCTGCGCAGCCTTCTAACATGTTCGAACGCGATGTGAAAGACGCCATGCGCAAGTGGCGTTATGAAGCAGGCAAGCCCGGCAGTGGATTGGTTGTGAATATCGTGTTCCGCATGAATGGCGGGGCACAAATGGAATAAAAAAAAGCCTCCAGAACGGAGGCTTTTTTTGTCTGGCATTAAATTGCAGGTAGCTGGCGGGGTTTGCCCTGGCTATCGACTGCCACATAAATAAACAGCGCTTCGGTCGCTTTATAACGCTGACCGATAGGCTCGGAAGAGACTTTTTTCACCCACACTTCAATGTTGATCGAAATTGAGCTGTTACCGCGTTTCACGCAGCGCGCATAACAGCAGACGACATCACCCACGGCAACCGGGCGAAGGAATGTCATGCCATCTACCCGAACGGTCACCACGCGTCCGTGAGCAATCTCTTTTGCCAGGATCGCGCCGCCCATATCCATTTGTGCCATCAACCATCCACCAAAAATATCGCCATTGGCGTTGGTGTCCGCGGGCATTGCCAGTGTGCGTAATACCATTTCGCCCTGAGGGGCGTCATTTGTTGTCATTGTTTTAACTCGTAACTGAAGACTTCAGGCGGGATGCTACTATGATTTTCGGCTGGTGAGAATAGACCAGAACGCCCGTAGGGCGAGCGTTCTGGTAAAAAACTGTCAGTGCTTATCGTCCTGAGGCATGTGGCGGTAAATATAAACACCGCTTAAGAGCGTAAAAATAAGCGTCAGGGCGGTCAGGCCGAAGACTTTGAAGTTGACCCAAATATTCTGCGGCAGCCAGAAGGCGATGTAGATATTGGCCAGGCCACAAAGAATGAAGAACACCGCCCAGGCGATATTCAGTCGCGACCACACTTCCTGCGGGAGCGTCAACTCTTTACCCAACATACGCTGGATTAAAGGCTTTTTCATGACCCACTGGCTGATCAGCAGCGCACCAGCAAAGAGGGCATAAATGACCGTGACCTTCCATTTAATAAATTCATCGTTATGGAAGAACAGGGTTAACCCGCCAAACACGGCGACCAGAACGAACGTGATCAACGCCATTTTTTCAACTTTGCGATAACGCACCCAGCTGTAGATAAGCACGATAGCGGTTGCGACGATCAGCGCCGTTGTGGCGGCATAAATGTCGTAGAGCTTATAAAACGCGAAAAATACGACAAGGGGTAAAAAATCAAGAAACTGCTTCATTCTGTGATTCCATCTTCTTCGTTGAGCCGGGTACAGCGACATACCCGGCCATCATGATTACTGACGAATTAACATATACAGGCGGAACAAGTAGACCAGCAATACCGCTGAAATCAGATTGCTCAGCGTATTGGCCACTACCGCGCCAACGTTTGGCGTGAGTACGGCAAAGTTTGGTGCAAACAGCAGCAAAAGCGTTTTGGCCAGCAACCAGCCGATTACTGCTGGAGCAACCAGGCGCATATTAGACCATGCCAGTTTTATGCTGCTGCGCATAGCGACGAATATTCCCATTTTATCCTGCACAACCATCACGGGTGCGAAGGAAAGAACAATCGCCAGAAGAACGCCAGGTACAACGACCAGCATAATGCCAATCTGAACCAGCATCGTGGTTAAAAAGATAAGGATGAACAACTTCGGTAAAACCGGTGCGCTGGCACCGATAGCGCGTAGGGCACTAACACGCTGTCCCGCAGACACCAGCTGGATCATCAGCAGAACCCCGCCTGCCAGAACGGCGTTGCCAATCAGGCCGGAGAAGGTTGATGCAGCAGATGCCCGCAGCAGGATTTGCTGCTGTTCGGGAGTCATGTTTTGCACCAGTTCAAATAGGCCCACGCTGCCTGCAAGATTGTCGCCCTGACTCAGGCTGGCAATCTGGTCATCACTGGGTGAAAACGCATGGCCAAGCACCACCGTGATAAACGCACATAGCAACGCTATCAGTAAAAAGGTAATGAACTGATTGCGGAAAAAATTCCCCGTGTCACGGTAGACAGACTTCGCCGTGATAGACATGCACTCTCCTTGAGTATTGCAGGTGTTAATTAGCCGGCAATTGTACACCGGATAAGTCTGCGGTGGCAGCATCAAGCCTTGTATGGAAAAGCATATCTTTGTAAAGCGGAGGTAATCCGTAGCGTGCTCTGGCTCGATTACAGGCCTCATTGACCTGCCCATCCTCGCCAGACATTGAAAGTTCGCGGCAGTGTGTCGGCACATCTGCAAATAAGGGCGCATCAAATCAAACTGTGAAACAGCTCAATTATCCAGCCGCTGAAAAGAGAACAAGAGGGGGAAAGCGGAATATTTTGTTACTGTGAAAAGGCAAAAATTGACTTAGAGACGATTTACTCCTTTCTGATTAGTTATGAAAAATTAACTCAGATCAATGAATGTTAAATTACTGGTTTTTATGTGATCTGTGTTAGATCACTTATTACTCATTTGTGAGTATATTCTGCTCCGAAATAAAACCACAACGATGGAGCGGATATGAAAAAATTAGCAGTGGCAGCCCTTATCTTAAGCAGTATCTCTGGCGGCGCGTACGCGCATGAAGCAGGCGAATTCTTTATTCGCGCAGGTTCGGCAACGGTTCGACCAACGGAAGGTTCCGATAATGTGTTGGGTAAACTGGGTGGCTTTAACGTCAGTAACAACACCCAACTGGGCCTGACGTTTACCTATATGGCAACCGAAAATATCGGGGTAGAACTGTTAGCCGCAACACCATTCCGTCATCACGTTGGCACCGGGCCTACCGGTAATATCGCGACGGTTAACCTGTTGCCGCCAACCTTAATGGCGCAATGGTATTTTGGTGATGCCAGCAGCAAGGCGCGTCCTTATATTGGTGCGGGCGTAAACTACACCACGTTCTTTAATGAGAAGTTTAACGATACCGGTAAAGATGCGGGTCTTTCAGATCTCAGCCTGAAAGATTCCTGGGGTGTGGCGGGACAGGTCGGGCTGGATTACCTGATTAACCGCGACTGGCTGATTAATATGTCCGTCTGGTATATGGATATCGACACGGATGTGCGCTTTAAAGCAGGCGGCGAACAACAGAGCGTTAGCACCCGTCTGGATCCGTGGGTATTTATGTTCTCGGCGGGTTATCGTTTCTGAGTATCACAACCACCTGCCAGGCAGGTGGTTGATCTACGCTTTGTAGCACAACACCTCATCGAACAACCAGCACCGAACAGGTGGCATGACGAACAACAACCGCCGCATTTGACCCTAAAAGGTAGGTCGAAATATCAGGGCGATGAGAGGCAATGATAATCAAATCGGCACTGATGGAATCCGCCAGCTTCAGTATCTGATCTTTAGGTGAGCCTGAAATGGCATGGGTATGCACTTTGTCTGCGGGCAAGTTGAACTGTTTAACCACCTCATCCAGCTTAGCAAGCGCTTGTTGCTGTATCTCCGCCAGTTTCGGCGTTTCAATCGAATAAGCCAGCCCCAGTGACGAGTAATAAGGCATAGACGGAATAACCGTCAGAAAATGCACACTTGCGTTGCCGATTGCTGCGTTCGCCTGAACATAGGGGATCACCCGATCGGTCAGGCGATTTTCGGAAATATCGAGAGGAACCAAAATGGAATGAAACATGCCGCACCTCCTGTTTGTTTTTTGTCCGCTTTAAGTCTAGCCCGCCGAAACATCGCCGGTGAGATTAGCGCGCAAAATGGGAGCCAGGGCATTTTTCAGGTGTGTTCAGGTAAAATTCAGTGCGCCCCGGAACGGGGCGCGAAGGGATTATTTCTGAATCAAATAGCGAATGGTAGGACCATCCTGTTGAATATCCAGCACCGTATAGCCGTGGTTTCTGGCATCCAGAGGAATGTTGTTAATGGATTGCGGACAATCGCTCACCACTTCCAGAATTTCCCCTTTCTTAAGCTGAGGCAGGGCTTCAAGCGTTGCGACAGCCGGATAAGGGCAAGGCTCGCCGACCATATCCAGGCGATAGTCAGGTACAATCTCTTTCATGCGATATTCTCCTGGGGGTGAGTCTTAGTGGCCTTGCGGCGAAAAAAGCGTTTTTCCTGGGCGACAACCAGCAGAAATGCAATCAGCAGCAGGGCGTATGTCACAAGTAAACCGCCCAGCGGACCAAAGGTGTTCAGCAGGTTAACTTTGTCCCAGTTGGTTGCCAGAACCGGGGATAAATCATCCCAGAAGTACGCCAGCACCGTAGAGCCAATCACATTGCCCAGTCCAACCCACCAGTAATGCACCTGGCCTTCTACCGCACGATACATCCAGCCCGTTTCACATCCACCGGCCAGCACAATCCCGAAACCAAACAGTAAACCGCCGATCACCGCATTGGGACCAGCCCACATGATTTTCGGTTCAACGCCGAGCTGCACGTAACTGAAAATACCGATAGCGCTGACCGCCATCCCGGCAATAATGGCTTTTGCCATCATTGTACGGCCGGTTATCCACATATCGCGAAATGCTGAAGTGAAGCAGATCTGCGCACGTTCTATCAGTAAGCCAAATCCAACGCCGAACAGCATTGCCAGGCCCAGTTTCGGCTGGTTAAGGGCGGTGCATAATGCCCAGGCCAGCATGGCGAAAAAGACCAGCATCCCGAGTCGAAATCGACGACGCGCCTGATCGGGTTTTTGTGTCAGTGGCGAGGCGGCGCTGACTTTAGTCATTTTCACCGGAATGCGGAAGAAGGGCAGTAGCGTAAAGCGCGCGCCAAAGTAAGAGCCAATGGCCGTTGCCACGGCAAAGAACCAGGCATGAAGTGAAAACTGAGGAATACCGGTAAAGAAGGCTGCCAGGTTGCAGCCCATCGCCAGGCGGGCGCCAAAGCCTGCGATAATACCGCCTGCGACGGCCTGCATAATGCGGATCCGGCTTTTTGGCATTCGTAGCTTCACGTTGTTTGCCCACAGCGCGGCAGCAAAACAGCCCCCAAACATGCCGATAATCATCATCCCGTCGATACGGGTCAGGGGAGTACCATCCAGATGAATCAGTTTAAAATAGCCCCACTCTTCGGTATGCACGCCCGCGAGCTGTAATAATTGCCCACCCCAACGGGTAAACTCACCCGTTACCGCCCAGAAGGTGCCGGTGATCCCGAAATAGTAGGTAGAGAGAATGCCCGCGGCGATAACCGCCGGAACCGGAGACCAGAACTTAACCAGGTAAGTCTGTTTGAAATGATGCCATGTCATGACTGTGCCTCTGAACTCAGAAGGTGTATGTGGATTTAACGGGCTGGAATATATAGTTCTTTTTCTTTCTCCAAAACCTCTCCAAAACTTTTCTCCAAAATACCTGCCTTTTTAATGACCTCAATCATCAAAACTTCATGCTCTGGTACGCAAGGGATATTCAAAAATTAAATGACAAGCCTGGTAAACTCTTTCCCTCGCTCAAGACGCTCTGATAATGAATGCTGTTCGTGAAACTATGCAGGTAACCGTCTTTGATATCTGAGGATTTCATTTTTGCAATATCATCCCGGCGCTGGCCGGTAGGCTGATTGCCAACGGACTGGATAGAAAACAGATGGCGCTCATTTACGATGTTGCCGTTTTGCACTTTATACAAGAAATTTCCGGCGGGCGGAAAGTCACGGTTTACAGGCAGGCATATCATCAATTGACTGCCTGCTGGTATTGAAGACCATCAAGTGAAGACTAAGCTTCAAGCCACATATCAGCTTCTTCAAACATCTCCTGCACGACCCTGCTTATCTGCTCCTTTTCATGCTTGCTCGCATCAGTGTTGATCGCTGGAAGCGTCATCATTGGTTTAACGCGAACGTCTGCATCCGGGAAAACGCGGCAAATCCTCTTTGTTAACTCATCCAGAATGATGTTTTTTGCACCTGGCAGGCCTTCGAAATTGCGTTTGTCGTAAACGAGTTCTACGAACATAACCTTTCCTTAGAATGTGAAATAGTCTTGGCTTGATCTGTAACCCTAAAAATACCACTGTACATGTATACAGTCAATGGGTGGGTAAGGAAACAACTCGTACCCACCCCACCTGACATCCGAACTTCGCTTTGACAAGCAGAGTAACAGCAATACTCTGATATCACTTTTAGCCCTATAGTGATGTTTTTTATGGCAGTACTTGATTCATCCTCTGACATCGAACAGCCAAGGGGGTGCGACGAAAAGGCAGGAAAAAAGCCTTCTCGTTCGCGTCATCTACATCGTCAGCACAATTTTTCCGACGTTAAGGCCATCTTCCATACGCTGGTGAGCTTTACTGGCTTCCGCCAGCGGGAATACGCTGTCAATCACCGGGTTCAGCCCATCCTTACCGAAGCGAGTTAACCAGCACTCTCTAAAGCGGCGGGACATCTCATGTTTCACTTCTTGCGAACGCGATTTCATTACCGTACCGATAATCTGCAGATGGCGGTACAACACCCGATCCAGCGGTATCTTCGCGTTTTCAATCCCCCCCATGATGCCAATCTGCACCAGACGTCCACCAAAGTTGAGTGCATTCACGTTTCGTTCAAAATAAGGCGCGCCAATAAAATCGAGAATAAGATCAACCCCCTTGTTATCCGTAATGCTGGCGACAACTTCCGAGAAGTCTTCTGTCGCGTAATCAATGGCGTGATCAGCACCCAGATGGTGAACGAGATCGTGTGCTGCAGCATTCGCGGTGGTGATTACCGTCGCGCCTGTCGCGTGCGCCAGTTGCACGGCGGCACCTCCCACACCGCCGGCCCCGGCGTGGATCAGTACCGTTTCCGTGGGTTTCAGTTTCCCCAGATGGATAAGTGCTTCATGGGCGGTTACAAAGACCTCGGTAATGGCCGCCGCATGGATATAGTCCATACCTTCCGGCACTGGCATAGCCATCCGGTAATCGATACGGGCCATTTCCGCGTAAGCCCCGCCCCCGACGATACCCATAACACGGTCACCCACGTTATAGCCTTTTACATTCTCCCCGACGGCAATAACGTCACCGGCGATTTCCAACCCCATAATCGTCGAGTCTCCAAAATCAGGACGGCCATACCCGCCGCGTCTGTGGGTGAGGTCGGCCCGGTTAACTCCCGCGGCCCGCGTGCGGACCAGCAGATCATTGGGGCGCAACTGTGGGTCTGCGACTTCACTGATGTGAAGTACATCTGCCGGACCGAATTGATCAAAAGTGATTGCTTTCATGGTTCTGTTTCCTGAAATAAGAAGATGGATAACCCGTCATTCAGGCCTGTTCGTCAAACGTGGCATTGGCATAGCCAGACGCGGTAATCGCTGCCGGAAAGCCTGCGTAAAACGCCATGTGCGTAATCAGGGCGGAAATTTCTGTTTTGGTCAGACCGTTTTCAATGCCGCGACGCAAGTGGGCCGGTAGCTCATTGGAGTGATTCAGCGCAATGAGACAGGCGATGGTAACCAGACTACGGTCGCGCGGTGCCAGGTCCGGATCTGTCCAGACATCGGAATACAGCGGTTGCTCAACGAAGTCGGAAAGTTTAGGGGTAAATGCGCGGGCAGCTTCGCGCGGACGAGTAAAATCAACAGGTTTCATGGTCAGTTCCTCTTATAATCTGTAATTAATGCCAGTGTGTTTTAGATTTGGCTGATGAATTTATTCACCAGGTAATGGCCGATACCTTCCCGGCCACCCTCAGATCCATGCCCACTTTCTTTCATGCCGCCGAAAGGCAGTTCCGTCGCCACCATGCGGTACTGATTAATGCCGATCATTCCGGCTTCAAGGCCATCGCCAACATCCAGCACGGTACGGGCGTCACGCGTAAAAGCGTAAGCTGACAGGGCATACGGCAGGCGGTTTGCTTCTGCCAGCCCATCCTCAAGCACGTCGAACGGACGCATAACGGCAATCGGGCCAAAGGGTTCTTCGTGCATGATCCGCGCCTCCATCGGCACATCGGCAAGCACCGTGGGTTCAAAGAAAAAGCCCGGACGGTTGAGCCGTTTCCCGCCAGTGAGCACTTTCGCGCCCTGCGCGACAGCATCGGCAATCAGCGCTTCCATTTTTTCCAGCTGGCGGAGATTCGCCAGTGGCCCCACCTGCGTGTTTTCCGCCATGCCATCGCCGATAACGAGTTGCTCCGTCGCACTCACGAAGCGTTCGACAAACTGCGTGTAAACACCACGCTGAATCAGAAAGCGGGTTGAAGATATACAGATTTGGCCGGTGCCCCGGAACCGGTTAGCCGCCCCGCCAGCCGCCGCCGCGTCAATATCAGCATCTGCAAAGACCAGTACCGGCCCATGGCCGCCCAGTTCCAGGGTAATCGGTTTAACACCAGCGGCGGCACGCTGAGACAGTAGTCGACCTACCGGTACAGAACCGGTGAATGCCACTTTGCGAATAACCGGTGAGGCGATAAGAGTGGCGGAAACCTGATCTGGCACGCCAAACACAATTTGCAGTACGCCTTTAGGCAAACCGGCATCATCCAGGCAACGTGCCAGCGCCAGCGCCGTCGCCGGGCTCTCTTCACCGGGTTTCAGGATCACGCTACAACCTGCGGCCAGTGCTGCTGATAATTTGCGTGCCGGGGTAATGGCCGGGAAATTCCACGGAGTGAAGGCGGCGACCGGGCCGATGGGCTCTTTTTTGACCAGTTGCAGTACACCGGGGCGATTTGACGGTACAACGCGTCCATCAATGCGGCGGGCTTCCTCCGCAAACCATTCAAAATAGTCGGCTGCACGCAGTACTTCGTCGCGGCTTTCAGCCAGGGGTTTCCCTTCTTCCAGCGTCATCAACGAGGCAATATGTTCAGCGCGTTCGCGCATCAGGGCAGCGGCATTCTTCATGATGAGGGCGCGTTCAGCAGGCACGGTATGGCGCCAGACGTCAAAGCCAGAACGGGTGGCTGACAGGGCACGTTCAAGGTCGGCGGCGGTCGCCAGCGGCAAGCGGCCGATAGTGGCTTCGGTTGCGGGGTTAATCACAGCGACAGTGTCGCGATTACCCGCTTCAATCCAGTCACCGTCGATAAAAAGATAAAGGGGATCATATTGATGATTTTGCATGGTCGTTATCCTCAGTGTGTGTGTTTGTGTAATGTCATTCGGCTGAGGGGATATTAAGTTCAGCGTACATAACTGATAAGATGGCTTCTCACCACAACAGCTATGCAAGAAATGCACAGATGCAATCAGAGAAATTTGCCGAGTTCCTTGGAGTCTTTGTCGATGTCGCCCGTGAAAGCAGTTTTTCGGGTGCTGGTCGCCGTCGCGGACGCACCCCCTCCTCGATAGGACGGCAGATTGATGCGCTGGAAGCGTACCTGGATACCCCGCTCTTTTTGCGATCTACACGGCATTTAACCCTGACCGATGCTGGGGAAATACTGCTGATTCGCGCCAGACAGATCCTCGATTCACTGGTAGATACGCAGCAGGAACTGGCGTCGATGAAGGGCGAAGTAACCGGTGTGCTGAGAGTGGCGTGTTATCCCACATTTGGTAAACGCTATGTGCTGCCGGTGATGGCAAAACTCTCCCGACAGTATCCGGCGCTGGGCTTCGATTTGGATCTGACCGAACGGCTGGCAGATCCTGTCGCTGAACGCCTTGATGTTGTCATCCGTATTGGTGATATGGCCGACAGCACGTTGATTGCCAGCAAAATAGCAACGCAAATACGCGTGCTGTGCGCAAGCCCAGCATACCTGGAAAACGCGGGAATTCCCGTCTCGCTGGATAACATCGCCTCACATCGTTTAATCGATAAGCTGCACGGTGCTGATCTGCTTTGCTGGTCGAGCGTGATTGGCCATCCGGCCAGAGAAAACACTAGCCAGCCCATCTTTGGCTGTGATGATTTTGAAGCGATGCGTCAGGCTGCGGTTGATGGGCTGGGGATCGCGTTCCTGCCAGACTGGGTGGCGGGAGATGACATTAACAGTGGCGCGCTGGTACAACTCTTCCCGGAAATGTCATCGCAACCACATGTATCTACAGGAATATATGCGCTACGCGCGTTACGTCATCCGCCTGCCAGAGTCACGGTATTTCTCGACACATTGCGTGAATTCATCGGACATCCTGCAAAATGGTCAACACTTCGCAGTCAGCTCTGACGACATAAGCAACATTGCCGTTTTGCACTATATGAGCGTCCACTGTTCGCTCGCAGCGGACCTTCAGCTTGTATAACTAGTCCGCTTCGTGCCAACATCGGACATCCAATAACCCTTATAAGCACACCTTTTTCAAGTGCTATCCAAGAAGAATCTCGCTATTGCACGGCCATCGCCAGCCGAATCCCAACTGCAGTAAAGGCCAGCGCGACACTCCAACGAATGCCGGTCATCATCCTGTGATCTCCTAATACACGATGGCTAACAGCCGAAGCAAAAATGCCATACAGAGAAAATACAACAAAAGTCATGGCCGCAAAAATAGCAGAAAGAATCAACATGCTCTGTGTGGGGTGTACGTCCCTGGTGGCGATAAACTGCGGAAGAAATGCCAGGAAAAATAGCGAAAGCTTAGGATTAAGAATATTGGCAACCACAGCCTGCTGTATCAGGGCGCGATGAGATAACGCCGACCCTAGGCAGTCAGCAGATAAAAGTGTCTTATCCCGTAGCGTTTGCCACGCCATAAACAGCAGGTAAGCCACACCGGTAAATTTCACAAGGGAAAATAGCAACGGACTGGTATGTAATAATGCGGCAAGGCCAGTAATAGCAGCCAGCATATGTGGCAACACCCCCAGGGTACATCCTGCAGCGGCAATTATCGCACTACGCTTTCCCTGCCTCAGACCGGCAGAAAGCGTAATGATGGCACCCGTACCGGGTGATATAACGATTAGCAGAGATGTCACCAGAAAATCATTATAAAGAATCAAAGTTTACCCCTCATCGGAAGCTGAAAATAATCGCTTCAGTATTTGATTAAGAGGTTTTTTATGTCTTGAATAAAATTGCAGAGGTAGTGACAGCTAGGTTCTTGAAATCTGTCGCGCATAGAGGCCCGGCGTATAGCCATAACTGCGGACAAACAGGCGGGTCATGTGGCTTTGATCCGCAAATCCACTGGCAATGGCTGCATCAACAAGGCTCATTCCACCGGTAATAAGCTTTCGAACCAAGGACAGGCGTCGTTGCAAAAGATAGGTGTGAGGAGTCATTCCAGTATAATGCGCAAAAGCGCGTAAAAACGTAAACTGACCGAGTCCTGCAATCGCCGCCAGCTCAGTAAGGGATACGGCATTCCCCGGCGCGTCATCCATTTTTTCCTTTGCGTACAACACTCCTTTTAAGGGCATTTTCATCTGAAGTCTGGGCATTTGAGCCAATGCTTTGGTCATGACTAACATCGCTTCATCCGCAGCCAACCTTTCTACATCGCCACTACCGCTGATAATGGATTGATATAAGTGGTTAAAATTTTCTGCTATGCCAGCATTCGTCGATACAGGCAGAGAAAACTCGCCGCTAGAAAATTTCCCATCGGAAATATCGCTAAAGCAGCGATTGATGAGCTCAGTATCAAAATAAAGCATCCGCCAGGCTCGCGGACCGGAGAGAGGTGTCCCATCGTGAACTTCCCCCGGGTTAACCGTGATGATGTCACCCGCATTCGACTCGACATACCCACGGCCACTCAGGGATTTTTGCCCGCCGCTGTCCATCAAACCAATGCCGAACTGGTCGTGAGTATGCCGCCCAAAAGAGATATCGCTGTTGGTGTTTACCGCCTCAATACCCGCTACAGTAATTGGGAAAAGCTGAATGGAATGTTGGCGCACGATGTCAGCGTTTTTCCTGTTGCAGTTGGTCGTGTTGCCCGAGTTCATAATCGATAAACTCACCGATCATTGTCCGATAGACTTTTTCGATAATCACTTCGGGAAGTCCTGCTTCAGTTGCCTGTTTACATACCTTGTCGATTACCTGTTGCACACTGTCTGGAGCGCGAACGGCTGAGTGGTCAATTTTGAAAGCTGCCGCAGCTTTAACACATTCGCTGCGTTGCGCGATCATCTTAACCAGTTCTCGATCAATTTGATCGATTCGATGTCTAACATCTTCTATTGAGGAAAAATTCATCTTCAATCCACCTGGCTAGTACGTGAGTGCGATAGCTTACATAAAATTTCGATTAAATACAGTTTTTAACCTATAAGATTCTGGCTGAAAGGACGATATATGAAGTAAAACTTATCCAGAAGCTCGCTGCTATTGGTATAGCGATGAATTTGTGAGGCTTAACGTCTGCTCTTCACTCACAGCAGCCTGTCATGCCTGATTAAGAAACAGGCTTAACGTAGTTTCCCGGCGGCCATCTTCCTGAATCAGAGCCCGCAGTGACGAACATCGGTGTTCTGTTGGTGGTCTGGAAGCCAGAAGTGACCACATGTTTCGACTGCAAAACGGCATTGATGAGAAGTTGCCGGGCAATGTAATGAATTACATTACTAGCGGCCAATAAAAACCACAAAGGCCGCGTCATGTGGCCTTTTTTGATACGGCAAGGTACAGCAGATAGATTACGCCTACTGGTATGGCCACGACGAAAATCAGCATGAAGTAGACTGCATACAACCCGCTCTTCATCGGCGTTTCAGTATAGAAACCTGTAGTCCACTGTTTGCGTGTTGAATATTTCAGGACAATCCGCTCAATCGCTTTTTTTGCAAAGGGGAAAATCAACCCACTTAGCAAACCCAGTCCCATCAATGTCCTCATTGTGGTTGTTTGAGGTTCATCATGCCAGACAAAGGCGATAATCCCGAATACGACCAAACCCAAACATAAGTTACCCAGATAGTATTTAAGTGTCATGCTTACCTTATAAATCTAAACAGCCCTGTCGAAGTTTCGTCTGTTTTTCGCCTTCCTGCTTCTCACAATTACAGCTTGAATGCAAAAGTGACCCTGACCCAAAATCCTGCTCCATTCAGAAACAGAATTCCGGCATGATTAATACTCCCCCAAAGACTTCTCTGAACCGTCATAAAAGCGCTTTACAATGTCGGGTTTGCTGGCTTTTTACTGAGGACTCTATGAACCAACAGGCTGTTCTTTTTCTGGCGATTGCCATTGTGATGGAAGTCATTGCCACCACGGCGCTCAAGCTCTCTGACAGCTTTACGCGTCTGTTACCGAGCGTGGTGGCCATTCTGGGGTACTGTATTGCTTTCTGGTGCCTGACTATCCCGATGAAAAGCATTCCTACGGGGATTATATATGCTATCTGGTCCGGGGTGGGTATCGTCATGATCGGCGCGGTTGGCTGGCTGTTTCTGGGGCAAAAACTGGATTTCCCGGCCATGCTGGGGATGTTGATGATTATCGGAGGGGTGGTGGTCATTAATCTCTTTTCGAAAAGCGTGGCCCACTAAGGGATACCCGTCTGGCAGTGGGCCAGACGGGTGACACCGATTACGCTTTACGTGTAGCGGCTTTCATCGCAATCACGAAGGCTTTCAGCTCGGCCAGCATCTGCTCTGGCTTATCAACGTTCTTCTCGATGATTTTCACAATTGCGGAGCCTGAAATAGCCCCGGCAGCCTGGGCGTCAATCGCCGCAGTCACCTGCTCTGGTGAGGAGATACCAAAGCCTTGCAGCGGAGGCGCTGCATTGTATTGCGCCAGTTTTTCCACCAGATGATGTAGCGGCAGCGCCGCCTTGTTCTCGGCTCCGGTTACGCCTGCACGGGAAAGCAGATAAGTGTAACCACGGCCATAAGAGGCAATCTGGCGCAGCAGTTCGTCATCGGCGTTTGGCGGGCAGATGAAAATCGGCGCAACGTTATGACGCATCGCTGCCTGGCGGAACGGGGCAGACTCTTCAATCGGTACATCTGCAACCAGTACGGAATCAACACCCACGCGCGCGCATTCGGCATAGAACTCATCAATACCGCGGTTAAACACCAGGTTGGCATACATCAGCAGGCCAATCGGGATTGTCGGGTGTTTCTGACGAATGGCGGCCAGCATCTCAAAGCACTGGGTTGGCGTTACGCCCGCAGCAAAGGCGCGCAGGGTGGCATTCTGAATGGTTGGGCCATCCGCCAGTGGGTCTGAGAACGGGATACCCAGTTCCAGCGCATCGGCACCGGCTTCCACCAGGGTGTCGATGATTTTCAGTGACTGTTCCGGGCCAGGATCGCCAAGGGTGACGAAGGGAACGAACGCGCCTTCCTTGCGGGCTTTCAGTTGTGCAAATGCGTTATCATAGCGTTCCATCAGATTTCCCCTCGTGCTTTCAGAATATCGTGAACGGTGAAGATATCTTTGTCACCGCGACCGGAAAGGTTAACCACCAACAGCTGCTCTTTTTCCGGGTTTTCTTTCATCATTTTCAGCGCGTGTGCCAGCGCATGAGAGGACTCCAGCGCCGGGATGATCCCTTCGTGGCGACACAGCGTTTTAAATGCTTCCAGCGCTTCGTCATCGGTGATAGAAACATAATCCGCACGACCGATGCTGTTCAGATACGCGTGCTGCGGCCCAACGGACGGGAAATCAAGGCCCGCAGAGATAGAGTAAGACTCTTCAATCTGGCCCTCATCCGTTTGCATCATCGGGGACTTCATACCGAAGTAGATCCCAACGCGGCCATGCTTGAGCGGTGCACCGTGTTCACCGGTTTCGATACCGTGACCAGCAGGTTCAACGCCAATCAACCCTACGCTGGTGTCGTCGATGAAATCTGCAAACATCCCAATGGCGTTAGAACCGCCGCCCACGCAGGCGATCACCGCATCAGGCAGGCGCCCCTCTTTGTCGAGGATCTGAGCTTTGGTCTCTTCGCCAATCATGCGCTGGAATTCACGTACGATAGTCGGGAACGGATGCGGACCCGCCGCGGTACCCAGCATATAGTGCGCGGTGTCATAGCTGCCAGACCAGTCGCGCAGCGCTTCGTTACAGGCATCTTTCAGCGTGGCCGAGCCGCTGTGTACAGGGATCACTTCAGCACCCATCAGACGCATACGGAACACGTTCGGCGACTGACGTTCAACGTCTTTCGCACCCATGTAAATACGGCATTTCAGGCCGAGCAGGGCGCTGGCAAGTGCCGACGCCACACCGTGTTGACCCGCACCGGTTTCAGCGATGATTTCGGTTTTGCCCATGCGCTTGGCGAGTAACGCCTGACCCAACACCTGGTTGGTTTTATGCGCGCCACCGTGCAGTAAATCTTCACGCTTAAGGTACAGCGTGGTTTTTGTGCCTTCGGTCAGGTTACGGCACTTGGTCAGTGCCGTCGGGCGGCCTGCGTAGTTTTTCAGCAGGTCGGTAAATTCAGCCTGAAATGCCGGATCCTTTTGCGCACTGACGAACGCGTCTTCCAGCTGGCGCAGCGCAGGCATCAGAATTTGCGGTACATACATACCACCGAACTCACCAAAATAAGGGTTTAGTAATGTCGTCATCTTCTCTTCCTTAATATGCACGCAGAGTTTTAAACACCGAGGCCAGCTTGCTGGCATCTTTGATACCCGGTTGGGACTCTACGCCTGAATTGAAATCGAGGCCGGCACAGCCGGTTTTCGCCGCTTCTACACAGTTATCCGGGCTCAGCCCGCCTGCCAGCAGCACGTTGTCCAGTACTTCACCATTCAGCAATGACCAGTCAAAACGCTGGCCTGTACCGCCCTGGCCGTTGTCGAGTACGTATTTATCAACATGATTAAGATTACGCGCTGGCAGAGCATCGCCTACGCTCTGGGCTTTCCAGATTTGCACCTGTGGCGCAAGAACTTCCCGCAGGGCATCGATATACGCCTGGTCTTCGCTACCGTGCAGCTGGACTGCGCTCAGCGATAAGGTTTCGGCTTTAGCGGCTACATCAGCAATATTCGCGTTGCGGAAAACGCCCACGTAGCTGAGTGGCGCCGCCGCGATAATCGCACGAGCCTGCTCGACGGTGACGGCCCGAGGGGAGGTTTCGACGAAGATTAGCCCGCCGTAAATCGCTCCGGCTTCGCAGGCTGCCTGCGCATCCTGTTCACGGGTCAATCCACAAACTTTGTTTTCCCCAAGCAGTACCCGGCGCACGGCGGCGTTGAGATCGTCATACGCCATCATGGCGGAGCCAATCAGGAAGCCGTTGGCAAAATGGCTCAGTTCGCGCACCTGCGCATAACTATTGATACCGGATTCGCTGATAACTGTCACACCAGAGCCGAGGCGCGGCGCAAGCTGACGCGTGCGGTTGAGGTCAATGGACAGGTCACGCAGGTCGCGGTTGTTAATGCCAACCACTTTGGCTTCCAGCGCAATGGCGCGTTCCAGCTCTTCTTCGTTGCTCACTTCGGTCAGTACGCCCATGTTCAGGCTGTGTGCCACGGCAGAGAGCTGGCGATACTGTTCGTCATCAAGCACGGAGAGCATCAGCAGGCAGGCATCGGCCTGATAAAACCGCGCCAGCCAGATTTGGTACGGGTCGATAATAAAGTCTTTGCACAGGATCGGCTGCGGCGCGATGCCGCTGACAATCGGCAGAAAATCAAAACTGCCCTGGAAATATTTCTCATCCGTCAGCACGGAGATGGCTGACGCATGATGTTTGTAGACGCCTGCAATGCGTGCAGGATCAAAATCATCACGGATAACGCCTTTTGACGGAGAAGCTTTTTTGCACTCCAGGATAAACGCGGTGCGCGCACCCTGAAGGGCATCGTAAAAACGGCGGCTGCTTGGTACGACATCATTCTGAAAACTGGCAAGCGGCTGCTGCTGTTTGCGTGCTTCTACCCAAATGGCCTTATCGGCAACAATTTTCGCTAAAACGGTCTGCATTCTTTACCCTCTCGCCGCAAGTGCGGTAACGCGATCGTATGCTGCACCAGAGCGCAGTACGTCCAGAACTTTTTGTGCGTTGACCTTCAGGTCTTCCTCACCGTGTAAACGCATCAGCATGGCAACGTTGGCGGCAACGGCAGCCTCATGAGCGGACTCACCTTTACCTTGTAGTAAGCGCGTCAGAATGTCACGGTTTTCTTCCGGTGTGCCGCCTGCCAGCGCTTCCTGACGATAGGGCACTAATCCAAAGTCTTCAGCTTCAAGCTGGTAGCTCTGGATTTCTCCCTCGCGCAGCTCTGCAACCAGCGTTGGTGCATGAAGAGACACTTCGTCCATGCCGCCGCTGTGTACGACTGCGGCACGCTGATAACCCAACATACGCAAGGTTTCGGCAATCGGCAGTACCAGTTCCGGGCTGTAAACGCCAATCAGCGCCAGGGGCGGATGCGCCGGGTTAATCAGTGGACCCAGCACGTTAAACAGGGTGCGGGTTTTCAACTGCTGGCGAACTGGCATCGCATGGCGGAAACCAGTGTGGTATTTCGGGGCAAACAGGAAACAGACACCCAAATCATCCAGCGCTTCACGGGAGCGTTCGGCTTTCATGTCCAGGTTGATGCCAAAGGCCGCCAGTAAATCAGACGACCCCGAGCGGCTGGATACGCTGCGGTTACCGTGTTTCGCCACTTTCATTCCACATGCTGCCGCTACAAATGCACTGGCAGTGGAGATATTTATGCTGTTGCTGCCGTCACCGCCGGTGCCGACGATATCGGCAAACGGATAATCCGGGCGCGGGAACGGTGCGGCGTTTTCCAGCAGTGCGGTTGCTGCACCGGCGATCTCCTGTGGGCTTTCGCCGCGGACTTTCATGCTGACAAGCGCGGCCGCCAGCTGTTCAGGCTTCAGCTCACCGCGAACCACGGCGGAGAAGAGCTGGTGGCTTTCCTGCTGGCTCAGCGTCTGCGCCTGGTACAGTTTTTCCAGAATCGGCTGGAGCGTATTGGTTTGCTCCAGTTTCTGTAACGCCCAGTCGAGGGTTTGCTCCAGCAAACGCGCACCGTTGGAGGTCAGGATTGATTCAGGGTGGAACTGCAAACCGCAGACGCGATCGGCATCGTGGCGCACCGCCATCACCATGCCTTCAAAAGAGGCGTTAATCGTCAGCCCTGCCGGGATATTGCTGCCAACCAGCGAGTGATAACGCGCAACCGGCAGCGGGTTTGGCAACCCGGCAAACATCGCCTGGCCGTCATGTTCAATGCTGGAAGCTTTACCGTGCAGAATTTCACCGGCCTGGCCGACGTAGCCGCCGTAAGCCTCAACAATCGCCTGATGACCAAGACAGATGCCGATGATAGGCAGCTTGCCGCGCATCCGGGTCAGCAGCTCTGGCATACAGCCCGCTTCGCTTGGTGCGCCAGGCCCAGGGGAGAGCATCAGCACCGGGTTTTGCATGGTGCCCAGACGCTCAATCAGGGTCTGCGCCGGAACATGGTTACGGTAAATAACGACGTTGTGGCCATTCGCACGCAGCTGATCTGCCAGGTTGTAAGTAAAGGAGTCGATATTATCGAGCAGCAGAATGTCAGCCATCAGAAAATCTCCTGTGCATGGTGTGCGGTAGCGATGGCGCGCAATACCGCGCGAGCTTTACTGCGAGTTTCGTCAGCTTCAGACTGCGGAACAGAATCCAGAACGATACCTGCGCCTGCCTGGACGGTGGCAATGCCATCTTCCACATACGCAGAGCGGATAACGATGCAGGTATCGAGATCACCGTGAGCGGTGAAGTAACCCACCGCACCGCCGTAGCTACCGCGACGACGGCCTTCGGCTTCGGCGATAAGCTGCATAGCACGAACTTTTGGCGCACCGCTCAGGGTGCCCATGTTCATGCAGGCGCGGTAGGCGTGAAGCACGTCCAGGTCGCTGCGCAGTTCACCGACCACGCGGGACACCAGGTGCATCACAAATGAATAACGGTCAACTTTGGTCAGGTCTGCGACGTAGCGGCTGCCTGGGGTACAAATTCGCGCCAGGTCGTTACGCGCCAGGTCAACCAGCATCAGGTGTTCGGACAGCTCTTTATGGTCGGTACGCATTTCCAGCTCAATACGGCTGTCGAGATCGCGGTCAAGCGAGCCATCGGCACGGCGGCCACGTGGGCGCGTCCCGGCAATCGGGTAGATCTCAATCTGGCGGCTGGTGGCATCGTACTTCAGGGAGCTTTCCGGGGAGGCACCAAACAGGGTGAAATCATTGTCCTGCATAAAGAACATGTACGGGCTCGGGTTGCTCTTTTTCAGTACATCGTAGGCTGCCAGCGGCGACGGGCAAGGCAGCGAGAAACGACGGGACGGAACAACCTGGAAAATTTCACCGACACGAATCGCTTTTTGCATCTGGCGAACGACGGCACCGTACTGATCGTCAGTCTGATTAACATCGCATTGCATTTTTTCCACGCGCTGAACTGGCAGCACGGGTGGCTCTTCGGTCAATTGCTGCTGAAGTTGCGCGATGCGGTGATCAAGGCGTTTCTTTTCAGATGCTGACGGCGTGAACAGGCTTGCCTGGATGCGGGTGTATTTTTTCTGATGGTCGATCACCAGCAATGTTTCGGCCAGATAGAAGCAGTAGTCCGGACAGCGATTGCCTTGTTCGGTTTCCGGTAAATCTTCAAAACCCGCGACCAGGTCATACGCAAACAGCCCGCCAAAGAACATGGCTTCACGTTCATCTTCAGGTACTGAAACCAGATTTTGCAGCAGACGGAAGGCATCGAAAACGGACAGAGAGCACAGGCGGGCGTCTTCATCCAGCAGCTGACTGACCGGTGGGAAATGCAGCACACGCATCTCCGGGTGATGTTCATTTTCGATGCCGGCAGGCAGCGCGGCATCCAGCAGCGGCAGCAGGGATGCGCCGTTGTCAGATAAGGCTTTAATCGTGACGGTGTCACCTAATGCGGTAATACGCAGCGCGCTGTCGACCAGCAACAGGCTCTTGAGGTCGTCTTTGCTGTCGATATCCGCTGATTCCAGCAGCAGGGTGGCCGGACGCGCACCGCATACCTGATGAAACAGCGCGGTAGGGTTATGGCGATAGGCCGCCTCGCAGGTCAGCAATTCGAGGTGTGGTTTGGCTGTTTGCATGATGTTCTTCTCATTTATGCTGTTCAAAAAAAAGCCCGCTTTAGCGCGGGCCTGGTATCTGTTTGCATTTCGCAGACGAGTGACACTGCCCGATAATCAGGAAGTGCGCCACCAACCATGCAGAGTGAAATGTGCTGTCATTTTCAGATACCTTTCTCGTGTGAACTTGCGTACTAGTTAACTGGTTCGATGGCGTGTTGTCAACCCTTGATTTCAGAATTTCGCGGCAAGCCGTTATCATAGGTCTCTAAGATGTTATTAACCTGTGATGGGATGTGCTTTGAGCGACAACACCTACGCCGTAATTTACGATTTACACAGCCACACTCAGGCTTCTGATGGCCTGCTGACGCCCGAAGATCTCGTCCACCGTGCCGTTGAAATGCGCGTTGGCACGCTGGCGATAACCGATCACGACACAACAGACGCCATTCCTGCGGCGCGGGCCGAAATTGCCCGCAGCGGTTTACCGCTAAACCTGGTCGCAGGTGTGGAGATCTCAACTCTCTGGGAAAACCATGAGATTCATATCGTTGGCCTGAACATCGATACAGAACATCCTGCAATGTGCGCATTTTTGCAAGAACAAAAAACGCGCCGTAACCTGCGCGCAGAGATGATTGGCGAGCGCCTGGAAAAGGCGCATATCCCGGGGGCGCTGGAAGGGGCTCAGAAGCTGGCGAACGGCGGTGCCGTTACGCGCGGTCATTTTGCCCGTTTTCTGGTTGAGGCCGGTAAAGCCACCACCATGGCCGACGTGTTTAAAAGATACCTGGCGCGTGGGAAAACCGGTTACGTTCCGCCACAGTGGTGTACAATAGAACAAGCTATTGATGTGATTCATCATTCTGGTGGCAAGGCAGTGCTGGCCCATCCTGGGCGGTATAATCTTTCTGCTAAATGGCTGAAAAGACTGTTGGCTCACTTCGCCGAGCGCGGAGGAGACGCGATGGAAGTCGCACAATGCCAGCAGGCACCCAACGAGCGTTCGCAGCTCGCGACCTATGCCCGCCAGTTTGGGCTGCTTGCGTCACAGGGCTCTGATTTCCATCAGCCTTGTGCGTGGATAGAGCTGGGTCGCAAGCTCTGGCTACCCGCAGGCGTAGAGCCTGTCTGGCAGCTCTGGGAACAGCCAAAGCAACTTGAAGAGAGGGAAGTATGAGTCAGTTTTTCTATATTCATCCAGATAACCCGCAACCTCGTCTGATTAATCAGGCTGTGGAGATTGTCCGCAAGGGGGGCGTTATCGTTTACCCGACCGATTCTGGTTACGCGCTTGGCTGCAAAATTGAAGACAAAGGGGCGATGGAGCGTATCTGCCGCATTCGCCAGTTACCAGACGGCCATAATTTTACGCTGATGTGCCGCGATCTCTCTGAGCTGTCCACCTATGCTTATGTTGATAACGTGGCGTTTCGTCTGATCAAAAACAACACGCCGGGTAACTACACTTTTATCCTTAAAGGGACAAAAGAGGTTCCGCGCCGTCTGTTGCAGGAAAAACGAAAAACCATCGGGATGCGCGTTCCTTCTAATCCGATTGCGCAGTCGTTGCTGGAGACGCTCGGCGAGCCGATGCTGTCAACGTCACTCATGCTGCCTGGCAGCGAATTTACCGAGTCCGACCCGGATGAAATCAAGGATCGGCTGGAGAAGGTGGTTGACCTGGTGATTCACGGCGGATACCTCGGACAGCAGCCGACAACTGTTGTTGATCTGACTGACGATGCGCCGGAAGTGATTCGCGAAGGCGTGGGTGATGTTAAACCTTTCTTGTAAAGGTGTAAGCAGCTATACTACGCGGCCATCAAAACGGGGCGCAGCCGTGTTTTGACCTGATTCGACGCCTGTGAAGGCGACACCTGAGGAAGCTCAATGAGCGAGAAGTTACAGAAAGTGCTGGCGCGCGCCGGCCACGGTTCACGCCGTGAAATCGAAGCCATTATTGAAGCCGGTCGCGTGAGTGTGGACGGTAAAGTCTCCACGCTGGGCGACCGCGTAGAAATCGTACCGGGACTGAAGATCCGTATTGACGGTCATCTTATCTCGGTAAAAGAGTCCGCTGAACAGATCTGCCGCGTGCTGGCCTATTACAAGCCAGAAGGTGAGCTGTGTACCCGTAATGACCCGGAAGGTCGCCCGACAGTGTTTGACCGTCTGCCTAAGCTGCGCGGCGCTCGCTGGATTGCCGTGGGTCGTCTGGACGTGAACACCTGCGGTCTGCTGCTGTTTACCACTGATGGTGAACTGGCAAACCGCCTTATGCACCCAAGCCGTGAAGTTGAACGTGAATATGCGGTGCGTGTTTTTGGCCAGGTTGATGAGAACAAACTGCGCGACCTGTCGCGTGGCGTGCAACTGGAAGACGGCCCGGCGGCGTTCAAGACCATCAAATTTACCGGTGGTGAAGGGATTAACCAGTGGTACAACGTCACCCTGACTGAAGGCCGTAACCGCGAGGTTCGTCGTCTGTGGGAAGCGGTAGGTGTGCAGGTGAGCCGCCTGATCCGCGTACGTTATGGCGACATCCTGCTGCCAAAAGGTCTGCCGCGTGGTGGTTATACTGAGCTGGATTTAACCCAGACTAACTACCTGCGTGAACTGGTCGGCCTGACGCCGGAAACCACCTCTAAAGTGGCGGTTGAAAAAGATCGTCGTCGCATGAAGGCGAACCAGATCCGCCGTGCGGTAAAACGTCACAGCCAGGTGAGCAATAATCGCCGTTCTGGCAGCCGTAATAACAACGGTTAACATCTAAAGCCCGGTCTTATCAACCGGGCTTTTTTCTTAGTAATCAATCCCGATCTGGGCTTTGATACCTGCATCGAAAGCGTGTTTTACCGGGCGTAATTCGCTGACGGTATCGGCTATTTCCAGAATGTCCCGATGGCAACCGCGCCCCGTTATAATCACCGTCTGGTGCGCAGGGCGAGCCTGTAATGCAGCCAGTACGGCATCCAGTGGCAGGTAGTCGTAGGCCACCATATAGGTGATTTCATCCAGCAACACCATGTTCAGCGTGGGGTCCGCCAGCATTCTTTTCGCGTGTTCCCAGACGGCCAGACACGCGGCTGTATCTGTTTCACGGTTTTGCGTGTCCCAGGTAAACCCGGTCGCCATAACCTGAAATTCGACGCCGTGCGGCTCCAGCAGGTTACGCTCTCCGTTAGGCCATTCACCTTTAATAAACTGAATAACACCCACTTTCTGACCATGGCCCACTGCACGGGTTGCCGTACCAAACGCGGCGGTGGTTTTACCTTTCCCGTTGCCCGTGAAGACAATAATAATCCCGCGCTCGTCCTGGGCTGCGGCGACACGTGCATCGACCTGTTCTTTCAGACGTTGCTGGCGTTGCTGATGGCGTTCTTCACTCATTGCGAAATCCCCGGTTTACGGCCTGGCTGTGCGTCAAACGTCATACCTGTTTTACGGCGGCTGTCATCGCCCATGAGCCAAAGATAGAGCGGCATAATTTCTGCCGGTGTTTTCAGTTTTTGCGGATCTTCACCCGGGAATGCGCTTGCGCGCATTTTGGTGCGTGTTCCGCCCGGGTTAATGCAATTTACGCGCAGATGGCGACTTTGGTACTCCTCGGCCAGCACCTGCATCATGCCTTCTGTGGCGAATTTCGATACCGCGTAAGCTCCCCAGTTCGCGCGTCCCTGACGGCCAACACTTGAGGATGTGAAGACCAGCGATCCTGAATCAGACTTGAGTAATAAAGGAAGCAATGCTTGTGTCAGGAAAAATGTCCCGTTGACGTTAACCTGCATCACCTGCTGCCAGATCTCCGGCTTTTGTTCATCCATGGGACGAACGTCCCCGAGAAGCCCGGCGTTGTGTAACACACCGTCGAGGCGTGAGTGGTGTGTTGCTATCCGCTGTGCAAGCTCCTGGCACGAATCAGGCGTGCAGGTCAGTAAATCGAGCGTATACCAGGGGGCTGGCGCGCCGCCTTCGTCTTCTATTTCTTGCGCCACGCCGCGCAGTTTGTCTTCGTTTCGACCCACCAGGATGACGTGTGCCCCGTAGCGGGAGTAGGTCAGCGCAGCTTCACGACCAATCCCGTCGCTGGCACCGGTGACAAGAATGATGCGGTTTTGTAGTAAATCTTTTTGTGGTTGATAGTGCACGGTGACTCCTCTGGACGCTGCACGTCGGTAGCGCCTGCTTTTTATCACTTTTCGGCTTTATGCCCGAAATAGCATGAGAATTCAATCAGTCTACAGGACGCTTCTCTGTGAAATTAACAATTTGCAAATATTTCATCCAGTAACGGAGATTCCTGAAGGCGGCTCGCACAGGTATTGTCACGAGCAAGACGCCTGACAATGGCTGTTGTACACTGGCGGGGAAGAATCGTGGTTAAATCAAGGTGGAACACGTGGAATTACTTTCTGAATATGGGTTGTTTTTAGCCAAAATCGCGACGGTGGTGATTGCCATTGCGGTAATCGCGGTATTACTCGTTAACCTGACCCAGCGTAAACGTCAGCGTGGCGAATTGCGGATCACCCGCTTAAGCGAACAGTATAAGGAGATGCAAGAAGAGATGTCTCTGGCGTTGCTGGATAGCCATCAGCAAAAACAGTGGGCAAAAGTGCAAAAGAAAAAGCACAAGCAGGAAGCTAAAGCGGCAAAAGCGAAAGCAAAATCACATCTCCCGCAGGATGATGTTAAACCACGTGTCTATGTTCTCGATTTTAAAGGCAGTATGGATGCACATGAAGTGTCTTCCTTACGCGAAGAGGTAACGGCAGTACTTGCTGTTGCGAAGCCAAAAGACCAGGTGGTATTGCGTCTTGAAAGCCCGGGTGGCGTTGTGCATGGCTACGGCCTGGCGGCGTCTCAGCTCCAGCGTCTGCGGGATAAACAGATTCCGTTAACTGTTGCCGTGGATAAAGTGGCTGCGAGCGGTGGCTACATGATGGCATGTGTGGCCGACAAAATTGTTGCTGCGCCGTTTTCAATCATTGGCTCCATTGGCGTTGTGGCGCAAATTCCGAATTTTAACCGCTTCCTGAAAAACAAAGAGATCGACATTGAGCTGCATACCGCCGGACAGTACAAACGCACGCTAACGCTGCTGGGTGAAAACACCGAAGAGGGGCGTCAGAAGTTTCGTGAAGACCTTAATGAAACCCATCATCTTTTTAAAGACTTTGTGCAGCGTATGCGCCCAACCCTGGATATTGATCAGGTTGCAACCGGGGAGCACTGGTACGGTACGCAGGCTCAGGAAAAAGGACTGGTGGATGATGTCGGCACCAGCGACGATCTGTTGTTAGGGCTGATGAATGGCCGCGAGCTGGTCGGCGTGCGCTTCGCACAGCGTAAACGACTGCTCGACCGGTTTACCAACAGCGCCGCAGAGAGCGCAGACCGCCTGTTGTTACGCTGGTTACAACGCGGACAAAAACCGCTGCTGTAAACGAAAACGCGAGGCATCTGCCTCGCGTTTTGCGTTAATCGACCAGGTGATACTTCTCGGAAAGCGTATGCGCCAGGTATTTAAACATGTTAAACACCGCGGTGCTTTTCGGGGTGGGTAACCCTTGCTCATCAAGGAAATATTCGCCGCTGAACACCAGTACGCCATTTCGTTGCTCTACACCGGTCGCTTCGATGCCAGCGAGGGTGTCTTCATGGTTGCGAATCAGCTTGTTCGCTTCAATAAGCAGAGATGCTCGGTCAATTGGTTGGGTTGTATTCTGCATAATCCACTCCTTAAACAGTGACAATAGTCTACGCCGGAGGGGCTTTGGGGGCAAATTTTCCCTGTTATCTGAGGGGGTAAGCACGGTTGCGGTGGCTGGCGGGAATCGCTATTACATGCTAATAAAGTTGCGTAACGAATTTTATCAGGTACAGTGTGCGCTTTCGTCATTCTGGCAACAGAATTGCTTGACATTCGAGCGGGAATTCGTCACGAATTAACGTCTATCTGAGAAAAATACCCGATAACTCAATCACCTGGACGTCATCTTTCTGACGCAGGGTAAGACAAAGGGGTTGATATCCCCTGACGCAGTCTCAATATCAAGAGCTCGTCGTCAGCGGAAGGGAAATCAACGTGCGGCGTATTCCTGGAAGAATTAAATTAGGTAAAGGTGAATATGGGTAAAGCTCTCGTCATCGTTGAGTCCCCGGCAAAAGCCAAAACGATCAATAAGTATCTGGGTAATGACTACGTGGTTAAATCCAGCGTTGGTCACATCCGCGATTTGCCGACCAGTGGCTCAGCCAGCAAAAAGAGCGCAGACTCTACCTCCACCAAAGGGGCTAAAAAGCCTAAAAAGGATGAACGTAGCGCGCTTGTCAACCGCATGGGTGTTAACCCGTGGCACAACTGGGATGCACAATATGAAGTGCTGCCAGGGAAAGAAAAGGTCGTCAATGAGCTGAAGCAGCTTGCTGAAAAAGCCGACCACATCTATCTCGCAACCGACCTTGACCGCGAAGGGGAAGCCATTGCATGGCACCTGCGGGAAGTCATCGGTGGCGACGAAAAACGCTACAGCCGTGTAGTGTTTAACGAAATTACGAAAAATGCGATTCGCCAGGCGTTTGAAAAGCCAGGTGAGCTGAATATCGACCGCGTAAATGCTCAGCAAGCACGCCGCTTTATGGACCGTGTTGTGGGCTATATGGTTTCTCCGCTTCTGTGGAAAAAGATTGCCCGTGGTATGTCAGCAGGGCGCGTTCAGTCCGTTGCAGTGCGTCTGGTTGTTGAACGCGAGCGCGAAATCAAAGCGTTTGTACCAGAAGAGTTCTGGGAAGTTGACGCCAACGTCACCACACCAGGCGGTGATGCGCTGCCGTTGCAGGTAAGCCATCACAACGACAAACCGTTCCGCCCTGAAAATCGCGAGCAGACAATGGCTGCCGTCGCGTTGCTGGAAAAAGCACGCTATCAGGTTCTGGAGCGCGAAGATAAACCGACCAGCAGTAAGCCTGGTGCTCCTTTTATTACGTCTACATTGCAACAGGCGGCGAGCACGCGTCTGGGCTATGGCGTGAAGAAAACCATGATGATGGCGCAGCGCTTGTATGAAGCGGGCTACATCACCTATATGCGTACTGACTCTACCAACCTGAGCCAGGATGCAGTCAACATGGTGCGTGGTTATATCAGCGACAACTTCGGCAAAAAATATCTGCCGGAAGGTCAAAATCATTACGCCAGCAAGGAAAACTCCCAGGAAGCGCACGAAGCGATTCGTCCTTCTGACGTGTCCGTACTGGCTGAATCGCTGAAAGATATGGAAGCCGATGCGCAGAAGCTGTATCAGCTGATCTGGCGTCAGTTTGTGGCGTGCCAGATGACGCCAGCCCAGTACGACTCCACCACTCTGACTGTGGGTGCAGGTGATTTCCGCCTGAAAGCGCGTGGGCGTATCCTGCGCTTTGACGGCTGGACGAAAGTGATGCCTGCGCTGCGTAAAGGCGATGAAGACAGAACCTTGCCTGCGGTGAACAAGGGCGATGAACTGTCTCTGGTCGAACTGGTACCGGCGCAACACTTCACCAAACCGCCTGCGCGTTTCAGTGAAGCGTCACTGGTTAAAGAGCTGGAAAAACGTGGAATTGGCCGTCCATCAACGTATGCGTCAATTATCTCGACAATCCAGGATCGTGGTTACGTCCGCGTTGAAAGCCGTCGTTTCTATGCAGAAAAGATGGGTGAGATTGTTACTGACCGCCTGGAAGCTAACTTCCGCGAGCTGATGAACTACGATTTCACCGCGCAGATGGAAGACAGCCTTGACCAGGTCGCCAGCCATCAGGCTGAGTGGAAAAAGGTACTCGACAGCTTCTTTAGCGACTTTACCCATCAACTGGATAAAGCCGAGAAAGATCCAGAAGAAGGCGGAATGCTGCCGAACCAGATGGTGCTGACCAGTATCGACTGCCCAACCTGTGGTCGTAAAATGGGTATCCGTACTGCCACGACCGGCGTCTTCCTGGGCTGTTCAGGCTACGCGCTTTCACCGAAAGAGCGTTGCAAAACGACCATTAACCTGGTGCCAGAGAACGAAGTGCTCAACATTCTTGAGGGCGACGATGCTGAAACAAACGCCTTGCGTGCGAAGCGTCGTTGTAAGAAATGTGGCACCGCGATGGACAGCTATCTGATCGATCCGAAACGTAAACTGCACGTCTGCGGTAATAACCCAACGTGTGATGGGTATGAGATCGAAGAGGGCGAGTTCCGCATTAAGGGTTATGACGGCCCAATCGTTGAGTGTGAAAAATGTGGCTCCGAAATGCACCTGAGAATGGGGCGTTTTGGTAAGTACATGGCCTGTACCAACGACGAGTGTAAGAACACCCGTAAGATCCTGCGTAACGGCGAAGTTGCACCGCCGAAGGAAGATCCGGTTCCGCTGCCAGAGCTGCCGTGTGAGAAATCAGACGCCTACTTCGTACTGCGTGACGGTGCCGCTGGGGTCTTCCTTGCAGCGAATACCTTCCCGAAATCGCGTGAAACCCGTGCGCCACTGGTGGAAGAGTTGTATCGCTTCCGCGATCGCCTGCCGGAGAAACTGCGTTATCTGGCCGATGCGCCTCAGCAGGATCCCGAAGGTAATAAGACAGTTGTGCGTTTTAGCCGTAAAACCAAACAGCAGTATGTTGCCGCTGAGAAAGAAGGTAAAGCGACTGGCTGGTCAGCCTTCTTTGTTGACGGTAAATGGGCTGAAGGCAAAAAATAATCTGCACTTACCGTAACTTACCTGTAAAAGGGCCGGTCTTCCGGCCCTTTTTTATTACGTCGTTATTATTTTTTGTTCCGTACTATACAGTCAGGCTATAAATGATATAGTGGTTATAGTTAACCCGTTTCTTATTATCAAATCGTCTTAAACGATTGACCGCGTGCGCTAAATCGGATGGTCCGGCATGAAACTACAGCAGCTTCGCTATATCGTTGAGGTGGTAAATCACAACCTTAACGTCTCTTCTACCGCTGAAGGTCTATATACCTCTCAACCCGGCATCAGTAAGCAAGTTCGAATGCTGGAGGATGAACTCGGTATTCAGATTTTTGCCCGTAGCGGTAAACACCTCACTCAGGTTACGCCCGCGGGGCAGGAGATAATCCGTATTGCCCGTGAAGTGCTTTCTAAAGTCGATGCAATTAAATCGGTTGCAGGAGAGCACACCTGGCCTGACAAAGGTTCGTTGTACATTGCCACCACCCATACGCAGGCGCGTTATGCCCTGCCAGGGGTGATTAAGGGCTTTATCGAGCGTTACCCGCGCGTATCATTGCATATGCATCAGGGCTCACCCACGCAAATCGCTGAAGCGGTGTCAAAGGGCAACGCAGATTTCGCCATTGCCACAGAAGCGCTGCATCTTTACGACGACCTGGTGATGCTGCCGTGCTACCACTGGAATCGCTCGATTGTGGTTACGCCCGACCACCCGCTGGCCGGTAAGGGCTCGGTGACTATTGAAGAGCTGGCGCAATATCCGCTGGTGACCTATACCTTCGGGTTTACCGGTCGTTCTGAGCTGGACACTGCATTTAACCGTGCAGGTTTAACGCCGCGGATCGTCTTCACGGCCACTGACGCAGACGTGATTAAAACCTATGTCCGGCTGGGGCTTGGGGTAGGGGTCATTGCCAGCATGGCGGTTGATCCGGTATCCGACCCTGATTTAGTCCGTCTTGATGCGCATGATATTTTCAGCCATAGCACAACCAAAATTGGTTTCCGCCGCAGCACCTTCCTGCGCAGCTATATGTATGATTTTATTCAGCGCTTTGCGCCGCATTTAACGCGCGATGTCGTAGATACCGCCGTAGCTCTGCGTTCCAATGAAGACATCGAAGAGATGTTTAAAGACATTAAGCTCCCTGCCAAATAATCACTCCCGGTATCTTTCCATTACGGAAAGATACCGATATATCCGCTTAAACCTAAATCAGAATTATCATCATCTGCACTTCGCTGACATATAATGTCATAACCCATTTTATTTATAAGGCTTTACTGTCGCGAATTTGCGACAAATGTAGAAAGTAAATTCCGACTGCGCAAATAATTCTTTTCAATTATTTATTTCTGGTCAAAAGATTGAATATTTAACCTGCGCCGCTGCGTAAATTCACTGGCTTTTCAGCTAAAGTTTCTTTAGGATTTATCTCAACTGATAATTACTTGTACCAATTGTTTGGTATCAAAATGATAAGCGATGTCGATTGTATGAGGTTAGCAATGCCGTCAGGAAGTGAAGAACCGCAAAGGGACCCTGCGCTTAAACGCAAAGCCTGGCTGACGGTCTTTGTTGTCTCTGCCCTGTTTTGGGTGGTGGTTGCTCTCCTGGCCTGGAAATATTGGGGTTAACTATGACAGTGACGGTACGTACAGAATCGGTCAAACAGATGTGTCAGCATCGTGACAGTCGCCGCAAAGCGCGTAAAGAGCCGGCTACCAGTGTTCCAGCCTCATGGGAACTCACTCCCCAGCAGAAGGCCTTTATTGATATCTTCGCTGAAGACGAACCTAAAAAACAATAATTTGGTTTTGAGCGTTATTACGCGAATAGTCCGAAGAATGTCTCTGCGCTTTTGTACTCTTTTATAAATACACATCAGCAATATAGTACTGAGGAACTCACTCAGGATCACTAATTAATAAAGTCTGGTGTTGCTATGATGAATAACGTGAGAACTCTCAAATACTGGTCGTGGATAGGCGTTTTTTCGTTGTCGATTCTCTTCTGGTGTCAGCTTGTCTGGCTAACCTTTTTACTGATTGATAAAACCTCGCTACGGCGGGGTTTTTTGTTTTTTACCCGCCTTCTTCACTCGCGACAATTTATCAATTTGGGTTGTTATCAAAACGTTACATCCACCATGTGTTATCTTTAATTACGGCCCTGGAATTTATCAGGGTATCTCTGTAATTAAGGAGGAGCTTATGTCGTTAACCCTACGCGAAGCCAGTAAGGACACGTTGCAGGCAGAAAACAAAACCTGGTATTACTACAGTTTGCCGCTGGCTGCCAAAAGCCTTGGGGACATTTCGCGGTTACCCAAGTCGCTGAAAGTTTTACTGGAAAACCTCTTACGCTGGCAGGATGACGATTCTGTCACTGCGGATGACATTCATGCACTGGCAGGCTGGCTAAAACATGCCCACGCTGACCGGGAAATTGCCTATCGCCCTGCGAGGGTGCTGATGCAGGACTTCACGGGTGTACCTGCCGTTGTTGATTTAGCCGCCATGCGGGAAGCCGTAAAACGTCTTGGTGGAAATACGGCGAAAGTAAACCCGCTATCCCCGGTGGATCTGGTTATTGACCACTCCGTCACTGTCGACCGCTTTGGTGACGAGGGTGCGTTCGATGAGAACGTGCGTCTGGAGATGGAGCGAAATCACGAGCGCTATGTCTTTCTGAAGTGGGGACAACAAGCTTTCAGTCGGTTCAGTGTCGTGCCACCCGGCACCGGCATTTGCCACCAGGTTAACCTGGAGTATCTGGGGAAAGCCGTCTGGAGCGAGTTACAGGGTAAAGAGTGGATCGCATACCCCGATACGCTGGTGGGCACCGATTCGCATACCACCATGATTAATGGCCTGGGTGTGCTGGGCTGGGGTGTTGGGGGGATTGAAGCTGAAGCCGCGATGCTCGGGCAGCCGGTTTCAATGCTAATACCCGACGTAGTGGGTTTTAAACTCAACGGCAAGCTCCCTGAGGGTATTACTGCCACGGATCTGGTGCTGACAGTCACTCAGATGCTGCGCCAGCATGGTGTGGTCGGCAAATTTGTTGAGTTCTACGGTGACGGCCTTGATTCACTGCCGCTTGCCGACCGTGCCACTATTGCCAATATGTCGCCAGAGTATGGTGCAACCTGCGGCTTTTTCCCGGTTGATAATGTCACGCTGGAATATTTACGCCTGAGTGGGCGCACAGAAGAGCAGGTGGCGCTCGTAGAGGCTTACACCAAAGCGCAGGGGATGTGGCGCAACCCGGGCGATGAGCCGGTCTTTACCAGCACGCTGGAGCTTGATATGGGCTCCGTAGAGGCAAGCCTGGCAGGGCCAAAACGTCCGCAGGATAGGGTGGCGCTACAAAACGTACCAAAAGCGTTTGCGGCCAGTAACGAGCTGGAGCTTAACGCAGCGCAAAAAGATCATCGCCCGGTAGATTATGTTCTGAACGGGCAAACCTGGCAGTTGCCGGAAGGCGCAGTTGTCATTGCGGCAATTACCTCCTGTACCAATACCTCTAACCCGAGCGTGCTGATGGCCGCGGGTCTGCTGGCGAAAAAAGCCGTAGAGCTAGGGTTAAAACCGCAACCGTGGGTGAAAGCGTCGCTGGCTCCGGGGTCGAAAGTGGTATCCGATTATCTGGCCAAGGCAAAGCTCACACCGTATCTGGACGAACTTGGGTTTAATCTTGTGGGATACGGATGTACCACCTGTATCGGGAACTCAGGGCCCCTGCCTGAGCCTATTGAGCTGGCGATAAAACAGGGTGATCTGACGGTTGGGGCTGTTTTGTCCGGTAACCGCAATTTCGAAGGCCGTATTCACCCGCTGGTGAAAACTAACTGGCTGGCATCACCTCCGTTGGTTGTGGCTTATGCGCTGGCCGGCAACATGAACATCAATCTGGTTTCCGACCCGCTTGGCCAGGACAGGAACAACCAGCCGGTTTACCTCAAAGATATATGGCCGACATCGCAGGAAATTGCGCGCGCGGTTGAGCAGGTTTCTACCGAAATGTTCCATAAAGAGTACTCGGAAGTGTTTGAAGGCACGCCTGAGTGGAAAGCCATTGCGGTAGAGGGGTCTGACACCTACGCCTGGCAGGATGATTCGACTTATATCCGCCTGTCGCCTTTCTTTGATGAGATGCAGGCTCAGCCTGCGCCGCTGAAAGATATCCAGGGGGCGCGCGTGCTGGCAATGCTGGGCGACTCCGTTACCACAGACCATATCTCTCCGGCAGGCAGTATAAAAGCCGACAGCCCTGCAGGGCGCTATCTGCAAGGACGTGGTGTGGAGCGCAGGGACTTTAACTCGTACGGTTCGCGTCGTGGTAACCATGAGGTCATGATGCGCGGTACGTTTGCCAATATTCGTATCCGCAATGAAATGGTACCGGGCGTGGAAGGGGGCATGACTCGCTATCTGCCAGGAACGGAAGTGGTATCGATTTATGATGCGGCGGTCAGTTATCAGCAGGCGGGTGTTCCACTCGCGGTTATCGCCGGTAAAGAGTACGGTTCCGGCTCAAGCCGTGACTGGGCGGCAAAAGGACCGCGTCTGCTGGGTGTACGGGTGGTTATTGCCGAGTCATTTGAACGTATTCACCGTTCGAATCTGATTGGTATGGGGATTTTGCCACTTGAGTTCCCGCAGGGCATGACGCGCAAAACGCTGGGGTTGACCGGGGAGGAGCAGATAGACATCAGTGGATTGCAAAATCTGCAACCGGGTAAAACTGTGCCGGTGAAGCTTACTCGTGCTGACGGGAAAACAGAAATGCTTGATTGCCGGTGTCGCATCGATACCGCAACAGAGCTGACGTATTACCAGAATGACGGCATCCTGCATTATGTGATTCGGAAGATGCTGGATTGATTGAACGTGCCCGGCGCGAATTATCGCGCCGGGCTTACAGCAATTATTCGCTTAACAGATGGCCCATTTTCGCGGCTTTGGTGTCGAGATAGTGGGCATTTTTCGGATTACGCCCCACAATCAGCGGTACACGTTCAACAATATTGATGCCGGCTTCCGTCAGGATCTCAACTTTACGCGGGTTGTTCGTCAGCAGACGCACTGCATCCACACCCAGCAGCTTGAACATATCTGCACACAGGGTGAAATCACGCTCATCGGCGGCAAAACCGAGTTGATGGTTAGCTTCGACCGTATCGTAACCCTGATCCTGAAGGGCGTAAGCACGGATTTTATTCAACAGACCGATATTACGACCTTCCTGGCGGTGATAGAGCAGAACCCCGCGACCTTCCTCCGCGATGTGCGTCAGGGCCGCTTCCAGCTGGAAACCGCAGTCGCAGCGCAGGCTGAACAAGGCATCGCCAGTCAGACACTCCGAATGGACGCGAGACAACACCGGCGTCTGCCCTGAAATGTCGCCAAACACTAAGGCGACGTGATCCTGTCCGGTTGCCAGTTCTTCAAATCCCACCATCAGGAAATCGCCCCATGGGGTTGGCAGTTTGGCTTCTGCCACACGTTTAAGCTGCATGTGATTCTCCAGAGTATGCTGACACGTTTCGTGTCTTTCGCCTGTTTGGCTTTCTGTATCTGTTCATTTTGCCACAAGCTCAGCAACTTCACCTAATCGCCGCCATGCTATACGAACGTTAAACGCACGATCCGACATATCCACCTGCCGGGCTAAATTCAGTTATGATTGTGACGCTTAGCGAACAAGGAGAAGACATGCTTTCAATTGCCCGACGAACGGCAGCAGGTGCGGCCATCTTACTTATCATGCCCCTGGCCGTGTGGATTTCCGGCTGGACATGGCAGCCCGGACAACATACTGCCTGGCTTAAAGTTCTGTACTGGATAACAGAAACGGTTTCTCAACCCTGGGGGATCATTACCCATGTACTGCTGTGTGCATGGTTCCTGTGGTGCCTGCGTTTTCGTCTTCGCCCTGCAGTAATGCTATTTGCCATTCTTGCGGCGGCAATTGTCGTCGGGCAAGGGGTGAAGTCCTGGGTGAAAGACCATGTGCAGGAGCCGCGCCCGTTCGTTGTCTGGCTGGAAAAAACGCACCATATCCCGGTGGATGAGTTCTACAATTTAAAGCGTAAGGACCGTGGCGCGCTGGTCAAAGAACAACTTTCGGAACAACAGGATATTCCCAAGTTTTTGCGTAAGCACTGGCAAAAAGGAGCTGGCTTCGCGTTCCCTTCCGGTCATACGATGTTTGCTGCCAGCTGGGCGTTACTTGGTGTGGGGTTACTCTGGCCACGTCGCCGGACGGCGACGATAGCTGTGTTGCTGGTGTGGGCAACGGCTGTGATGGGAAGCCGTCTGCTGCTGGGTATGCACTGGCCACGTGATTTGATTGTTGCCACGCTTATCTCCTGGGTGCTGGTGACCTTCGCCACCTGGCTTGCCCAGAGAGTGTGTGGGCCGCTGACGCCGCCACCGGAAGAGAAGAAAGAAATCGCGGAAAGAGAGCAAAGCGGGGTCTGACGGTTGATATTCTGCATTTAGCCCATAAATCCCATGCTGGCGCGTTACTTTTTCCGTATCGCGCCCGTCACTAAAATGATAGTTTATAAGGCTGATTGCGGTAAGTTGAACACACTTTATTCGCTTGAACCACATAACGGGAAGTAATGTGAAATATTTACTCATTTTCTTACTGGTATTGGCGATTTTTGTCATTTCAGTCACATTGGGTGCGCAGAACGACCAACAGGTGACGTTTAACTATCTGCTGGCACAAGGTGAGTACCGGGTATCAAGCCTGCTCGCGGTGTTGTTCGCTGCGGGATTTATCATCGGCTGGCTGGTTTGCGGTCTGTTCTGGCTTAAAGTTCGTGTTTCTCTTGCGCGCGCTGAACGTAAAATCAAACGCCTTGAACTTCAAATTGCGCCCGCGGCTGACATTCCAGAGCGTTCTGGTGTGCCGGTAGCCAAGGAATAATCGAATATGCTGGAGTTGTTGTTTCTGCTTTTGCCTGTAGCCGCAGCCTATGGCTGGTATATGGGCCGCAGAAGTGCGCAACAAACAAAGCAGGATGAAGCAAACCGACTCTCCCGTGACTATGTTGCGGGGGTGAACTTCCTGCTGAGCAACCAACAGGATAAAGCGGTAGACCTGTTCCTCGATATGCTTAAAGAGGACACCGGTACCGTTGAAGCCCATCTTACCCTCGGAAACCTGTTCCGCTCGCGAGGCGAAGTTGACCGCGCGATCCGCATTCACCAGACCCTCATGGAAAGCGCTTCGCTGACCTACGATCAGCGCTTACTCGCGGTTCAGCAACTGGGCCGTGACTACATGGCCGCCGGTCTGTACGACCGTGCCGAAGACATGTTTACGCAACTGGTCGATGAAACCGATTTTCGAATCAGCGCGTTGCAGCAGCTGTTACAGATCTACCAGGCGACAAGCGACTGGCAGAAGGCCATTGATACTGCTGAACGTCTGGTGAAGCTGGGTAAAGACAAACAGCGCGTTGAGATAGCCCATTTCTACTGTGAACTCGCATTGCAACAGATGGGTAGCGATGACATGGATAAAGCCATGACATTGCTGAAAAAAGGTGCCGCGGCTGACCGTAACAGTGCGCGTATTTCCATCATGATGGGTCGCGTCTTTATGGCAAACGGTGAGTTTGCCAAAGCGGTTGAATGCCTGCTGCGGGTGATTGATCAGGATAAAGAGCTGGTTAGCGAAACGCTGGAAATGCTGCAAACCTGCTACCAGCAGTTGAATAAACAAGATGAGTGGGTCACCTTCCTGCGTCGCTGTGTCGAGGAAAACACCGGAGCTACCGCCGAGCTGATGCTGTCTGACGTTGTTGAACAGCACGAAGGCAGTGACACGGCGCAGGTGTATATCACCCGTCAGCTTCAGCGCCATCCAACAATGCGGGTCTTCCATAAGCTGATGGACTATCACCTGAATGATGCGGAAGAAGGGCGCGCTAAAGAGAGCCTGATGGTGCTGCGCGACATGGTGGGTGAACAGGTGCGCAGTAAGCCGCGCTATCGCTGCCAGAAATGCGGTTTCACCGCTTATACGCTTTACTGGCACTGTCCTTCGTGCCGTGCGTGGTCCACGATTAAGCCTATTCGCGGCCTTGACGGGCAGTAATTTTTTAAAACGCATTATTTTAGTTACAACATACTAATGTGTGTTTTATATATTGTCAGCACCGTGCAGTCATTAGCCTGGCAGGAAAAGAAATCGATTCTGTTCATTTGTGGCGCCGGCAGGTAGAATGCTGGCCGTTTATCTGTTCCGCGCCGCTGTGCGCCCATAGACGAAAAAGGGCTGGTCATGACGTCTGTTACTTCCTCCGCTTCCCGCGTAGTTACTGATTCTCCTGTTGTTGTTGCTCTCGATTACAATAACCGCGATGCTGCACTTGCCTTCGTCGATGGCATTGATCCGCGTGACTGCCGCCTGAAAGTCGGCAAAGAAATGTTCACGCTGTTTGGGCCACAAATCGTGCGTGACCTCCAACAGCGGGGCTTTGAAATCTTCCTCGACCTGAAATTTCACGATATCCCCAACACCACGGCACATGCGGTTGCCGCGGCTGCCGAACTGGGTGTATGGATGGTAAACGTCCATGCATCGGGCGGGGCGCGTATGATGACTGCCGCGCGTGAAGCGCTTGTACCTTTTGGCAAAGACGCGCCATTACTGATTGCCGTAACGGTTCTGACCAGCATGGACGAAAGTGACCTGCGCGATCTTGGCGTGACGTTGTCACCTGCTGAGCATGCTGAACGTCTTGCGCGCCTGACACAAAACTGTGGTCTGGACGGGGTGGTCTGTTCCGCGCAGGAAGCTGTACGCTTCAAATCTGAACTGGGTCAGGCGTTCAAGCTTGTCACACCGGGTATTCGTCCGGCAGGAAGTGACGTGGGCGATCAGCGCCGCATCATGACGCCTGAGCAGGCGCTGGCGGCGGGTGTTGACTATATGGTTATCGGTCGCCCGATAACGCAATCGGCTAACCCGGCTCAAACGCTGAAGGCCATCAATGCCTCACTGAAGAAGGGCGCGTAATGAGCGATTCTAACAGCCGCCTGGTGTACTCCACTGAAACCGGCCGCATCGATGAACCCAAAGCTGCGGCAGAGCGCCCGAAAGGCGACGGTGTAGTGCGCATCCAGCGTCAGACCAGTGGCAGAAAGGGTAAAGGTGTTTGCCTGATTACCGGTATTGATGCAGACGATGCTGAACTGGCGAAACTTGCAGCTGAGCTTAAAAAGAAATGCGGATGTGGCGGCGCTGTGAAAGACGGTATTATTGAAATTCAGGGCGACAAACGAGATTTAATTAAATCACTGCTCGAAGCCAAAGGTATGAAAGTAAAACTGGCGGGCGGTTAAAATAAGTGAGCCACGGTAAATACCGTGGCTCTATTTTTACGTGCGTAAGTCAGACCTGAAATATATTCAAAATTATCTTTATATCGGTGGCTGCCGTTATGGAGATTATTTGCCCACCTGGTGACCGATAATACCGCCAACAGCAGCACCACCTAACGTACCCAGCGTACTACCGTCAGTTAAGACCGCACCACCGATTGCACCGGCACCGGCACCAATGGCAGTGTTACGGTCGCGTTTCGACCAGTTGGAACATGCGCTCAGGGACATTGCCAGAGCAACAGCCAGAACAGCTGCGGTTAATTTTTTGCTGGTTAAAGACATAATACTTTCTCCTGAATTATCGATTCACGGAAAGAAATACACTTTAAGTATAGACCATTGGCATACTTAAATTCCGTTTCCCGTGAAAGCTGGTCGCGCAGGCGTTACGTAATCACGCAGGTGATAGTCACTTCCTGTTATATCGCTAATATTAATTTTACGATTTTAACGCTGGTTAAACAGGTAAAAAGTCTTAAAGGGAGTCCAGGAATTCTCTCAGAGATGAAATTGACGGCGCCCGGGAGCCGGGCGCAGAAAAGATATTATGCGGGGTTTTTGACAATATCGACCGTCAGGCCAGTATGTTCGAGTTGCTGGCGATGTTCGTTACTTAACCTATCATCGGTAATTACGCGACTGAAACGGGAAATCGGCCCCATCATATAAGGGTGAACCGCGCCAAATTTTGAACTGTCGGTGAGAACAATGGCTTCACACTCTTTTTCAAGTACCGCGTTAACCACATCTGAACGCATCATGTCCCGGCCGGTAAAACCTGTCTCTGCCTGCCAGCCGTCGATCCCGATAAAGGCTTTACTGAAGTGCACTTGCTGAACATATTGCCGGGTTAGAGGCCCAACCATACTCTCGCTTTTTTTCTGATAAATACCCCCGAGCAGAATCACTTCGCAGCGGGTTTCTTTAAGCAGATGAGCGATATAACTACTGACGGTGATGATTGTGATGTCTTTCTGTTCGGCAAGCGTACGCGCCAGTAGCGCATTGCTGCTGCCGTTCTCGATAAACACCGTCTCACCATTATTCACCAGAGAAGCGGCAAACTCCGCGAGTTCACGCTTCAGCGCATAGTTGTTCATCATGCGCGTTTCGACGTCTTCGCTATCAAGAGGAACGGCATACCCGTGCGCACGACGCAGGTAACTCTGTTTTTCCAGCAGATTAAGATCCTGACGGATTGTGACTTCAGATACGCCGGTGGTTTTAGCGAGGTCGACCACGCTCACGCGTCCCTGATCGATGACCATCTGTAAAATGAGTTGTTGTCGGGAATTCATAGCATCCATTTAAAAAAAACTGAACGAGGTCGGAAACGTGGTGGTTACACTTCCCACGGGGCTTTAGGTTGCGCGCTTTCTGGTGCGGTGTCGGCGCCATTCTGAGCCAGCAATTCGGATTTTAAGATCTCAAGATTACGGATAGCAGAGTGATAATCGCCCGCAACCAGGATATCCAGCACGGTATCAATACGTTGTGCCACGGTCAGTGCATCAATGTTGGACATAATTTCACCCCTGGAGCGAAAAGTTAATATTTTCAATGATGCAGAAAATAGGATCAAAAGAGAAGGGAAAAAATGCAATAAGGAAATTACATAAATGAAAGTGATAAATTTATCCCTCCTCATGCAGTGAGTTGAATGTGTGGATTAGGCTAATTCTGCGCGCAAGGCGCTTTTTTATATGAGGAATTAGACTATGACAGTTATCAATCAAGCTACTTGCACACTGTTCACTGATGCTGAACGTTTTACCCAACTCGCTGCGTATTATGAGGAGGAACGCCACACCGTCTGGATGATGTTGAAGTCCCAGCCACGACCTTGCTTCAACCACGCGTTGATTGAGGAGATCATGAACTTGTCCTGGCTGGTGCGGCAGTCTGGTTTTGTTGTCGACTTCTGGGTCACCGGCTCGCTTGTTCCTGATATGTACAACACGGGGGGCGATTTGAAGTTCTTTGTCGATTGCATACAGAACGGGCGTCGCGAGGCATTACGTGCCTATGCCCGAGCTTGTGTCGATTGCGTACACGCCGCATCACGCGGTTTTGATACTGGCGCTATTACACTGGCGATGGTTGAAGGCAGCGCCTTAGGTGGTGGATTTGAGGCGGCCCTGGCGCACCATTTTGTTCTTGGCCAGCGCGATGCACGTTTAGGATTTCCTGAAATTGCCTTCAACTTGTTCCCGGGTATGGGGGGGTATTCGCTGGTTGCCCGTCGTTCAGGTATGAAACTGGCGGAGGAACTTATCTACAAAGGGGAGTCTCATACTGCGGAGTGGTACGAACAGCACGGGTTAGTGGATGTCCTTTTCGAGCCAGGACAAAGCTATATGGCGGTACGTACGTTTATCGACACATTACAGCCGAAGATGAACGGGGTAAGGGCAATGCTGCGCGCCCGTACACGCGTGCTGCAACTTCCGCGTAGCGAGTTGATGGACATTACTGAAGATTGGGTCGACGCTGCGTTTTGCCTCGAACCCAAAGATATTGCCTATATGGAGCGTCTGGTTATGCTGCAGGACCGCCACCACGCTGCGGGTTTACGCAAAGCCAGTTAACGCATTTTTCGCGCCTGATAACGCTTTAGCCATCGCTCGAATGCGGCAGCGGGCATAGGCTTAGCAAACAGGTATCCCTGCCGTTCATTGACGCCGTTCTTAGTCAGAAAGGCGTCTTCTTTTGCGCTCTCTACACCTTCGGCAATAACTTGTAAATTCAGCGCCTGTGCCACCGCAACGATCGCACGCACCAGCGATTGTGAAATCGACTGCTTATGAATATCCCGAACGAATGACTGATCGAGCTTAATCGCATCGATTGGGAAACGCGCTAACTGCGAAAGTGACGAGTACCCCGTACCAAAGTCATCCAGGTGGATTTGCGCCCCGAGTTGGCTGAACTGCTGGATAACCGAAAGCGCCAGTTCTTCGTTTTCAATCAGGCAGCTTTCGGTTAATTCCACATCGATAGGGCAGTATTCAAAGTTTAAATCCTTCAGCGCCTGTTTTAAATCGCTGAAAATGGTCTGATCGGCAAGCTGACGCGCCGAGACGTTAACTGCGACGCGCAGATTAATGCCCTTATCGCGCCATTTGGCAACCTGGCGTACCACATCGAGCATAACCCAGCGGCCAAGCGGCACAATCAGCCCCGACTCTTCGGCATAGGAGATAAACTCCAGCGGCGGGATAAGGCCGCGCTCCGGTGACTGCCAGCGTACCAGCGCTTCCAGGCTTCTGATTTCGCCACGCCAGGTCATTTTTGGCTGATAGTGAATTAGCAACTGATCGTTATCCAGCGCTTTACGCAGGTTGGTATCAAGCCAAAGGTACTCGAAAACGCGCTGGTTCATCTCTGGCGAGAAGACGCAGAACTTACCGCGGCCGCTCTCTTTGGCGGTATACATTGCTGTATCTGCGTTACGAATGACGCTTTCGCGATCGATGCCGTGCTGAGGCGCAAGGGCGATACCGAGCGAGCAGCCGGTATAAATCTCAATCAGTCCGATGCGGAATGGCTGGCGTAAGCGGGTGAGGATCCGCGAGGCCATCGCCTCCAGCGTACCTTGCGAAGTGTCCGTTGCCAGCACGATAAACTCATCGCCACCGAGACGGGCGAGGATTTGCCCATCATCCAGACAACTCAGGATCGCCAGGGCAACCGCCTGTAATAACTGATCGCCGAACATATGCCCGTAGGCATCATTTACCTTTTTGAAGTTATCCAGGTCGAGATACACCACGCCGACCTGGGTTTCTCCGCGCGCCTCTATGGCGTCGGATATCAGTTCGTGGATAGCATTCCGGTTAGGCAACCCAGTGATGGTATCGGTATTCGCCAGCACGCGCAGGCGCTCTTGGGCGCGGCGTTCCTCGGTGATATCGGTTCCTGAACAGATAAGGTAAATTTCATTCTTACCGCTGCCGCTGTGAACAAATTTGTTTCGGAACAGAAACAATCTTTGTCCCTTGCGCGTTTTGATCCAGCGCTCGACTTCATAGGAACTGCCGTTACGAAAAAAACCGGTAATGTTGCGTTTGGACGCGGCCGCTTCACTGCGGCTCATGAACAGCTTAAAGACGTTCTGGCCGATTACTTCCTGTTCTTTCAGACCGGTATACTCTTCGCTAAGACGGTTGAAACGCTGAATGTTCCCGTTTTGATCGAGGATGACAATCACGGAGTTGGCTTCGGAGACAACCTGCTCTGCAAATGAGAGTCCCTGGAGCAGGTCGCGGGCAACAGAAGGGGTATCGTTCCAGGCCGATGCTGTGCCAGCCCACTCTTTTTTATTGATTTTACGGCCGACCAAATGAACAGGGACATCAACACCATACAGTGGCAACGTCATCGTAATGCTGGAGGTAATAACGGTAAGTTGACGAATGAGATCGGCCTGCTCATCACTCAGCGCAACGACCTGAATAACATCGGCACTTTCGCTGGTGGCCAGATGCAGAGCATTGCTATCGGCTGTCAGTCGCCACCAGGGGCTGTGCGTACCCATGTAACGAAACAGCAAATTCTGCTCCAGATCATCCATCATGTTTTCTCCTGCGGCTGCTCATTAGCGCAAACATTATTCAATTGCAGTCGACTTTTCCGTAGTGAGACAGCGGCAAAACCGAAGTGAACTTATTGTTTTTTCCCAGTTTTATTATATTAAAACGAGTCGCGTCAAAAAGGATACGTGCGGTATAAAAATTCACGTAACCGGATATGACGGCTCTCTTTTAATGTAGATAATTCTGGCAAGTTTTGGCGGGCAGAAGAGGAAAATAATAAGAAAAAATGATGATTTGGCGAAATAAGACGGGTTGAAGATATGTCGGCCTTTCCAAAAAGGAAATGACCGACATTTTAATAAGTTATCAGGCAGCAGGGCGCGCGATAATGCTACGGGTTTCCATGCGAACTTCAGCGATGGTTACGTCAATCACGTCTGTGACTTTATAAACCGTTTCGCCTTTGATTTGCACGGTACCGTTTTCCTGGCTACAAACCAGTTCATCACGAACAGCGTGCAGGAATGGCGCAGGGATAAAGGCAACCGCGCCATTATCAACCAGACGTACACGCATCCCACCACGGCTGATATCGATGATCTCTGCCGGGAAACGGGTGTCAGTACCTGCTTTGTCGTTCAGGAAACGCGCATACAGCCAGTCACCGACATCGCGCTCAGCCATGCGGTTCAGGCGGCGACGTTCCGCCATCTGTACCGTGGTATCGTCCTGCGGACGCGCAATGGACTCGCCTTTGATAATCGCTTTCAGCAGGCGATGGTTAACCATATCGCCATACTTACGGATTGGAGAAGTCCAGGTTGCGTAGGCTTCAAGGCCCAGACCAAAGTGCGGCCCTGGCTCAGTGCTGATTTCAGCGAAGGACTGGAAGCGACGAATGCGGCTGTCCAGGAAACCGGATGGTTGTGCATCCAGCTCGCGGCGCAGTTTGCAGAAGCCGTTCAGCGTCAGCACTTCTTCTGGATCAACGTGAACATCATGGTTTTTCAGCAGGGCAGCCAGCGCTTCGGTGTTTGCCGGATCAAAACCGGTATGCACGTTGTAAATGCCAAAACCTAATTTGTCGCGCAGCACGCGCGCGGCACAAATATTGGCGGAAATCATGGCTTCTTCAACAATGCGATTCGCGATGCGACGCGGCTCTGCGACGATATTCAGCACTTCGCCTTTTTCACCGAGAACAAAGCGGTAATCAGGACGGTCTTTAAATACCAGCGCGTGAGTGGTACGCCATTCGCTACGGCTCAGGCAGATGCGATGCAGCAGACGGATCTGCGCGGCAATAGCCTCGCTTTCTGGTTTCCAGCTGCCGGAATTTTCCAGCCAGTCAGAAACGTCGTCATAGGCCAGTTTGGCTTTAGACTCGATGGTGGCGGCAAAGAATTCGATATCGTCTTCAATGGTCCCGTCAGCAGCAATGATCATGCGGCAGGCGAGAACAGGACGGATTTCGTTTGCACGCAGCGAGCAGAGATCGTCGGACAGTTCGCGTGGCAGCATCGGGATGTTGAAGCCCGGCAGGTAGTTGGTGAATGCGCGAATTTTCGCAGCATCGTCCAGCTTACTGCCTTCAACGATCCATGCCGTTGGATCGGCAATCGCTACGGTCAGATGCATTTTGCCGTCAGCTGACTCTTCAGCAAACAGGGCATCATCCATATCTTCAGTGCTGGCACTGTCGATAGTGACAAAATCCAGAGCAGTCAGGTCACGACGTGCCAGACCTTCGTCCTGCATTTCGGTTGCTACGCCATCTGGCGCTTCTTTTTCAAGATTATGGCGTGCCAGCGTCACCCACCATGGGACGAAATGATCGTCGCCAAAGGTAATGAACTGGGTCAGTTCCGCATAGAAACCGCGATCGCCTTTCAGAGGATGACGGCGCATTTCAGCAACGGCCCAGTCACCTTCTTTAAAATCATGCTCAACACCACGCGCAGCGCGGCACGGAATGGCATCTTTCAGCAGGGGATGATCCGGAACGATAGACAGACGGTCGTCTTTTTTATGTACCTTACCCACGAAACGGGTCAGGAAAGGTTCGATCAGTTCTTCCGGCTCGGCGGACTCACGTTCTTTCTCGGTGTGAATGACGGCAGTGACGCGATCGCCGTGCATCACTTTTTTCATCTGCGGAGGCGGAATGAAGTAGCTTTTCTGCGCATCGACTTCAAGGAAGCCAAAGCCCTTTTCCGTGGCTTTTACGACCCCTTCTGCACGCGGCGTCTGGGAATGCAGTTGCTGTTTTAGCTGCGCTAGCAGCGGGTTGTCCTGAAACATAATGTTCTATTTTCGTAGCCATTGAGCGGCTGACAGTTTTACGCGATTCTCACTGCTACAGCAAGCGCTCTTTAGGTAATTAGTATGGTTATTCCCCTTTACCGAAGGCGATGCCAAGACGGTCAAGCCAGCCGTTAAATGCACTCCAGGTAAGAAGATTAATTGCCTGAACTTCGCTCAGGCCACTTTGGGTCAGAGGGGTAAACTGTGCGGCGCTGAACCGGTCTGGGGAGCAGTTTAGCAGCACAGTTGCACTAGCCAGTGCCGCAGAGGATGCATCATCGACAGACGAATGAATACCGCCGGTCAGGATCTCCCCGGTCAGGGCAAGCAGGGCCGGCTCATGACACAGAACGGGCGTCAGCGCCTGAAGTTCAGGTTGCGCCTGCCAGCGGGCGAGCAGTTCAAGCTGCTGGGCACTGGCATAGCGCAATTCGACAACGGGCAGGTTGCACTCCCATTCGCCCGGAAGCCTGTTCGTGCCACTGATTAGCGCATGAGGCTGGATATGATGCCCCGGCAGCCAGCGCACAGGATGCCCCAGTAAGGCCTGAAACGCCGCCACCACGCGTGCCTGGAATCCAGTAAAGCCGATTATCTGGTTGATCAGCACAATGTCGTAGGTTGTCAGACCGACTTCATCGAGTTGTTGCTGCGCTTTATCGTCGATAACGTCAGGAGAGCTGGCAAGCTGGCGGGCATATTGGGTAATTTGGGCAAGGCGGCGATTGCTTTCTCGTGAGGAATCCGGGCCGGGAAGCGGGGCGAGCAGGGCAGCGTAGTGGTTACAGAGCCGTTGAACGCCGCACGCCTGAGCAACGGTCAATGCAGTGCTCAGCCTGTCGTACGCGCTGAGTGTCCGCAGACGGCTTACGGCGACGTTGAGCGGAAACAACTGGTGACAGAGCGCTCTGGCAGGGGCAAGCCAGCTTTCGCATCCGGTGACAATCTCTTCGGGAAGGGCTAAATCGAGCAAAAAACGATCGTCAACGTAAGCGGCTTCGGGTACCAGAGGCAGAACATCCGTCTGCGAATGATTTGACTGGGTTTCATGATACCAGTGGCCTTTGCCAGAAAAACGGCGTTGTTCCATGGGCGTTCCTTGATCTCAAAATGGCGATCAATATCCTGGCGTAAGGCGGATGAGGGGAAAAATATTGTTAGGTGATAATAAATAGCAGAACGGAATAACGAAAGGTCTTGCAGGAGAGGAAAAACTCTCTTCCCGGGCGGGAAGAGAGTGACAACTTATTTGATTTCCAGCTCGTTCATTGCAGCGATGTTGAAGCCGCCATCAACGTGAACCACTTCGCCGGAGATACCCGCGGAAAGGTCAGAGCACAGGAATGCTGCGGAGTTACCCACATCTTCAATGGTAACGGTACGGCGAATCGGGGTTACCGCTTCGCAGTGTGCCAGCATTTTACGGAAGTCTTTGATGCCAGACGCCGCCAGGGTGCGGATTGGGCCAGCAGAGATACCGTTAACACGCACACCTTCTGGACCCATCGCGTTCGCCATGTAGCGCACGTTTGCTTCCAGGGATGCTTTAGCCAGACCCATAACGTTGTAGTTAGGGATTGCACGCTCTGCGCCCAGATAGGACAGGGTCAGCAGTGCAGCGCCCGGGTTCAGCATGGTGCGGCAAGATTTAGCCATCGCCACGAAGCTGTAAGAGCTGATGTCGTGAGCGATTTTGAAGCCTTCACGGGTTACCGCGTTCACGTAGTCACCGTCCAGCTGGTCGCCAGGCGCGAAGCCGATGGAGTGAACGAAACCGTCGAATTTTTCCCACGTTTTTGCCAGTTCAGCGAACATGCCATCGATGCTTTCATCTTGTGCAACGTCACATTCCAGAACAATGCTGGAACCCAGCTGCGCGGCAAACTCTTCAACACGGCCTTTCAGCTTGTCGTTCTGGTAGGTGAACGCCAGCTCAGCGCCTTCGCGATGCATAGCCTGTGCGATGCCGTATGCGATGGACAGTTTGCTGGCAACGCCGGTCACCAGAATGCGCTTACCGGAAAGAAAACCCATAGCTTTAATCCTTATATTCATTGTTGTGGCGATCGTCATCTTCTTGGGACAATCGTCGTTAAAACGCGGCGATAATATCACGTGTCGCGTGCTTAGTTAATCCGACCACTCTTTTGACGCGCGGTTAACGGTCTTTTCGCCATGCATCGGCGGTTAAGGCTTCACCAAAATGCCCGGCAATCAGTCTTTTCGTCAGCTCATGAAGCGGGGAGGCCATCACATCTGCAGTACTTCCGCGTTCAACCACTTCGCCCTGATGCATCACAAGCACCTGATCGCTAATGTGCTTCATCATGCCAAGATGCTGGGTTACATAGATATAAGAGATACCCTGTTTTTCCTGCAATTCCAGCATCAGGTTAATTAACTGCGAACGCATCGACATATCCAGCGAAGCCAGCGCTTCGTCGGCGATAATCACTTTCGGGCGTAAAATTAACGCGCGCGCCAGACCCAGACGCTGCTTCTGCCCCGGAGCAAGCATATGCGGATAATAACTCTCGTGGTCAGGCAGCAGGCCGACCATGCGCAGGGTTTCGATAATCCGCTTGCGGCGCTCTTCCGGCTCCAGTTCCGTGTTTAATCTCAGCGGGAAGTCCAGAATTTGCGAAATGCGCTGGCGCGGGTTGAGGGATGTGGACGGATCCTGAAAAATCATACGGATGCGCTGGCTGCGAAACGAGTAATCACCAAATTCCAGCGGATGATCGTCAATCAGCACTTCCCCTGCAGTGGGCTCAACCATTCCGGCGAGCATTTTCGCGAGCGTGGATTTTCCGGAGCCGTTCTCGCCGATAATGGCCAGCGTCTGTTTTTCGCGCAGCGTAAAGCTCAGGGGTTTAACCGCTTCGACGGTCTGGCGATGAAATAACCCTGTCCGGTAGCGAAAGGTCTTACTCAGGTTGCGAACTTCCAGCAAAGTTTCGACCATTTCACTCTCTCTCCATGTTCAACGGGAAATGACAGGCATAAAGATGGTTTTTGGCCCCTGATAACCGTGGCGTCTCAATACATTTACGCTGGGCATAAGGGCAGCGCGGGCCAAGACGACAGCCGATGGGCAGTGATTCCAGCAACGGAATTGCCCCAGGCAGGGTATTCAGTCGGCTTTTGTGCGGCATGGCGCTGCCAAAATCAGGAATAGCGCGGATCAGTGCCTGGGTATAAGGATGATGCGGGGTGTTCACCAGCTCTTCGCTGATGGCCGTTTCTACCGTCTGACCACAGTACATCACATCAATCTTATCGGCCCATTTGCTCAGCATTTGCAGGTCATGGCTGATCAGCAAAATGGTGGTGTTGTTGTTCTGATTAAGACGCGTCAGCAGGCGGAAAATCTGTGCCTGGGTGGTGGGTTCCATCGCGTTTGTGGGTTCATCGGCAATCAGCAGACGCGGCTGGTTCGCCAGGGCGATGGCAATCATCACTTTCTGGCATTCGCCGTCGGTCAGTTCGTAAGGGAAACTGCGCATCGCATCTTTGTGATCTTTGATGCCGACCCTGTGCAGCAGTTCGATGGCACGGCGCTTGCGCCAGCCAACGCGTTGCCACCAGCGGCCCTTGTACGTCCAGCCGGGGATATTTTGCATCAGCTGTTTACCCACACGCTCGGAGGGATCAAGACAGGATTGTGGCTCCTGAAAAATCATCGACACGTTATGTCCCACCAGCTTGCGGCGTTCACGCGGAGAAAGACGTAGCAGGTCAATATCATCAAAACGCATACGGTCAGCGGTAACGCGCCAGTTGTCTTTCGCAACACCACAGATGGCCTTCGCAATCAGGCTTTTACCGGAACCGGATTCACCCACCAGCCCCCGGATTTCACCTTCCGCAAGCGTGATGCTGATGCGGTCAACGGCTTTTACCCAACCTTCACCGGTCTTGAATTCAATCGTCAGGTTGCGGATATCGAGTAACGGCATTATTGCACTCCCGCATTAATTGCCCGGCGAATACCATCCCCAAGCAGGTTGACCAGTAACACACTGACCATAATCGCGGCCCCGGGTAACATCACGGTCCAGGGGGCGACGTAGATAAGTTCCAGCGCGTCGCCCAGCATTGCTCCCCATTCGGGTGACGGAAGCTGAGCGCCAAGATCGAGGAAGCCCAGCGCGGCGATATCGAGAATTGCCATCGACAGGGCGCGGGTGATCTCCGTGACCAGCCCGGACGCAATATTTGGCAGCACGGCAAACCACAAGATATTGAATGTGGTTGCACCATCCAGACGCGCGGCTACCACATACTCTTTTTCCAGCTCGTCATGCACCATGCTATAGACCGAACGTACCAGACGCGGAAGGATAGCCAGCCAGACGGCGAACATGGCATGAGTCAGATGCGGGCCAGCAAAGGCCACGACGATAATGGCCAGCAGCAGGGAAGGAATAGAGAGCAGCGTATCCAGAATGTGATTCATCACGGCGGAGCGCAAGCCGTGGGTTGAACCGGCAAAAATCCCCAGCGCCAGGCCGCAAATGGTTGCAGCCAGCGTAACCACAAACGCACCACCCACCGTTGGTGCTGCGCCGCTCAGCAGGCGGCTTAATACATCGCGGCCCAGATCGTCAGTGCCTAAAAAGAAGGACACTTCACCATAACGCGACCAGGAAGGCGGTAAAAGCTGATAACCGAGAAACTGCTGGTCGATTCCATAAGGCGCAAACCACGAACCAAAAATGCACAACAACACCAGTGCGCCACAGCCATACAGGCCAATCATAGCTGTGGTGTCACCATAGAATTTACGCCACACGGTACGCAGCACACCGGGTGTGCGCTTTTCGCTGTATACGTTATCGTAAGGCATACCATTCCTTATGCTTCAGTGGGTTAGCCATTGCACCCAAAATATCGGAAATAACGTTAACGATGATGACCAGCGAGCCAATCACCATGACGCCTGCGGAAATAGCCGCATAGTCTTGCTGACGAATGGCGTTAATCAGCCAGCGGCCAAGTCCTGGCCAGCTAAAGACCATCTCAGTGATCATCGCCAGGGTCAGCATGGTCGAAAATTGCAGCCCAAGACGCGGGATGACCGGCGGCAGGGCGTTATGCAGTACGTGACGGCGCAGGATCGTCAGACGAGACAGCCCGCGAGTGGCCGCCGCTTTAACGTAGTTTTGATCAAACACGTCGATAGTGCTGATACGCATAAGGCGGATCACTTCGGTTGTGGGTGCAACGGCCAGCGTCAACACCGGCAGCACCATATGGCGCAGAGCACTGATGATCATTTCATGGCGCCAGACCGAATCTGAAAGCCAGGCGTCAATAATCGCGAACCCGGTCACCGTTTTTACCGTATAGAGCAGGTCGAAACGACCCGACACCGGCAGCCAGCCCAGAGTCAGCGAAAAGAACAGGGTCAGCAGCAGCGCCAGCCAGAAAATAGGGATCGAGAAGCCAAGCAGGGCGAGGGCGCTGATAAATTTGTCCTGCCATTTATTGCGATAAATCCCCGCCAGCATCCCCACCGGAATACCGACCAGCAGGGCAAATCCGAAGGCCAGAATACACAGCTCCATGGTGGCCGGGAAAACCTCTTTCAGCTGTTCGGAGATCAACTGCCCGTTGATGCTGGATACACCAAAGTCCCAGTGCAGCACGCCGTTAAACCAGAACGACCAGGCATCCCACAGTGAGGAACCCTGAAGCGGCGCGTGCGGCGTGAAATAACTCAGGCTGAAGCCCACAAAGGTCAGGAAGAAGAGGGTTACCAGCAACAGTAACAGGCGACGCAAGGTAAAAATAATCACGGTTTTTTCACCTCTTGTTCTTTTTCACGCGAGACGCCCGCGAAGGAGGCGTTACCAAACGGACTCAGCACCAGCCCTTTGATGTCATAGCGATAAGCCTGAAGGCGCAGGGACGAGGCGAGCGGCAACACGGGAAGTTCATTCGCCAGAATGTTTTGCGCTTCATCGTAGGCGTCGATACGGGAGGCCAGTTGTTGTGACGCGAGGGCTTTTTGCAGCACGGCATCAAATTCGCGGTTACACCAGTGGGCATAGTTGGTTTGCGAGTTGATCGCCGCACAGCTCAGGAGCGGGCGGAAGAAGCTGTCCGGGTCATTACTGTCGGTCGCCCAGCCTGCCAGCGTTAAATCATGGTTCATGTCCATCAGTCGCGCCTCCTGGAAACGCCCCTCGACCGGCACGATCACTACTTTGACGCCCACCTGAGCCATATCGGCCTGGAGCAGTTCAGCGGTTTTCAGCGGGCTTGGGTTCCATGCCTGTGAACTGGTTGGCACCCAGAGCTGGAGCGTCAGGTTTTCTACCCCCAGAGCTTTTAGCTGCTCACGCGATTTTGCCGGATTGTATTCCGTAATTTTAGCTTCACCGTCATAGGCCCAGGAAGCTCGCGGTAAAATAGAAGCCGCAGTCTCTGCTGTACCGTAGTAAATCGACTGCATCAGGCGCTGGTTGTTAATCGCTAAGGCCAGCGCATGACGCACGGCCGGGTTATTGAGCGGTGGTTTATCCGTATTAAAGGCCAGATAGGCGATATTCATGCCCGGACGCAGTGTTAAACGCAAACGCGGGTCGTCACGCAGAATGGTTAACTGGCTGGCGGCAGGCCAGGCGAGCACGTCGCATTCGCCGGTAAGCAGTTTAGAGAGTCGGCCCGTACCGCCGGAGCCGAGGTCCACCACCACCTGAGGCATCAGCGGTGTGCCGCGCCAGAAGTGTTCGTGGCGTTGCAGGCGAATGTACTGACCCGAACGATACTCCGCCATCTGGAATGGCCCTGTACCGACGGGCTGCCTGTCGAGCAGCTCCTGACGATCCTGACTGGTGAGTTTCGCCGCGTATTCTGCCGACATCACTGAGGCATAGTGGGTTGCCAGGTGCCATAAGAAAGAGGCATCCGGGCGCGCCAGGCTAAATTCAACCGTTCTGTTGTCGAGCTTACGTACGCTTTTGACGGTATCGGCAAACTGCAAACTGTCGAAATAGGGGAAGCTCCCGCCATTAACGTTATGCCACGGATGATTGCGGTTAAAGATGCGCTGGAAGGTAAAGACCACATCATCCGCGTTCAGTTTGCGTGTTGGCGTAAACCAGGGCGTGCGCTGGAAAGAGACATCGTCGCGCAGATGGAAGCGGTAGGTCGCGCCGTTATCAAGCACTTCCCAGCTTTCGGCCAGTTCCGGCACCAGGCGGTAAGTATAAGGGTCGACATCCAGCAGGCGGTCGTAAAGCTGTGCGGCAAGGGTGTCGACAATCAGGCCGCTGCCCGCTTTTTGAGGGTTAAAGGTGTCAACTTGCCCGCTGACACAATAGACAAAGCCGCTATCGCGAATATCAGGGAGCGTAGCACGCTCAGGCGCAGCAAAGACCGTATTGCTGAACAGGCCGAGCGCAAACAGGGACGATAAAACCAGACGCATAATTTTTAAGGTTTTTAGGTTCGATCTGCAAAGTGTATCGCACTTACGCCTGCTTCGTAAAAATGTCTGCGGGTAAGTGCTGATATTGTCAGCGCATTTGATGCTTTTTGAGCAATGCCCTTAATTGATGGTAGGTCAGACCCAGCAGTTCAGCCGCTCGTTTCTGGTTATATTTTGCCTGTTTCAGGCTCTGTTCCAGCAACTGTTGTTCCTGATGATGCTGGAACTGACGCAGATCCAGCGGCAGCGTCGGTGAATTGTTGCTGATGGCAGGCGTTATGTGTGCCGGTTCCGCGCGCTGGAAAGGATCGAGAATAATGTTATCCAGCTCCATTTCACTGCTTCCATGGCGATAAACAGACCGTTCCACCACGTTTTTCAGCTCACGGATATTCCCCGGCCAGTGGTATCCCAGCAGCGTTTCCCGGGCGTAATCGCTAAAACCGGGGAACAGTGGCAACCCAAGTTCACGACACATCTGTATGGCGAATTGTTCAGCCAACAACATGATGTCGCTTTGGCGCTCACGCAGTGGCGGCAATTGCACAACATCAAACGCCAGCCTGTCCAGCAGGTCGGCGCGGAATTTGTCCTGCGCAACCATCTGCGGCAGGTCAGCATTGGTGGCACAGACCAGACGCACGTTGACCTGTAATGGCTGGCTCCCGCCAACACGCTCCAGCTCACCATATTCAATAACGCGCAGCAGTTTTTCCTGTACCAGCATTGGCGCGGTTGCCAGCTCATCCAGAAACAGTGTGCCACCATCCGCACGCTCAAAACGGCCGGGGTGGCGCTTTTGTGCGCCGGTAAATGCCCCGGCTTCGTGGCCGAACAGCTCTGAATCCAGCAGGTTTTCATTCAGCGCTGCGCAGTTCAGGGAGATAAAAGGGCCATCCCAGCGTCCGGATAAAAAATGTAATCGGTTGGCGATAAGCTCTTTACCCGTTCCGCGCTCCCCAATGATGAGCACCGGTTTATTGAGTGGTGCCAGGCGCGATACCTGCTCCAGGACCTCAAGAAAGCTGTTTGCTTCACCAAGGAGGTTATCTTTAAATTCGGCCATAGTTAAATTCACCACTCGTTAGCGATATTCACCAGGTGAGAGTAGAGTGTTGTTGGTTTAAAATCAAACAGAATCAGTTAAATCAACAAGATAAAAAGTTGGCATGGGATTTGTATTATCTGTTCAGCAGGGCATTGCCCGATAACAGAACTATGAGGATCGAATTATGGGTATTTTTTCTCGTTTTGCCGATATCGTGAACGCCAACATCAACACTCTGCTGGAGAAAGCAGAAGATCCGCAGAAGCTGGTGCGCCTGATGATTCAGGAAATGGAAGACACGCTGGTGGAAGTCCGCTCAACGTCTGCACGCGCGCTGGCTGAGAAAAAACAGCTGACACGTCGTATTGAACAGGCTACCGCGCAGCTCAATGAATGGCAGGAAAAAGCCGAGCTGGCACTGCGTAAAGATAAAGAAGACCTGGCTCGCGCCGCGCTGATTGAAAAGCAGAAACTTGCGGATCTCATCACAGCGCTTGAGCATGAAGCTACGCTTGTCGACGACACGCTTACGCGTATGAAGAAAGAGATTGGCGAGCTTGAAAACAAGCTCAGCGAAACCCGAGCCCGCCAGCAGGCGCTGACGTTACGCCATCAGGCGGCCAGTTCATCACGCGATGTGCGCCGTCAGCTGGACAGCGGCAAGCTGGATGAAGCAATGGCTCGTTTTGAATCCTTCGAACGTCGTATCGATCAGATGGAAGCGGAAGCCGAGAGCCACGGCATTGGCAAACAAAAGACGCTGGACCAGCAGTTTGCAGATTTGAAAGCGGATGACGAAATCAGCGAGCAACTGGCGGCGCTTAAAGCCAAAATGAAGCAAGACAACCAATAATAAATTGTGCGGCACATGAGTGTGCCGCCACGCATCATAAAAAAAGGAGTACCTATGAGCGCGCTTTTTCTGGCCATTCCCCTGACTATTTTCGTGCTGTTCGTTCTGCCGATTTGGTTATGGCTGCACTACAGCAACCGTTCTTCTCGTGGTGAGCTTTCCCAGAGTGAACAACAGCGTCTGGTGCAGCTTTCGGCAGACGCAAACAAAATGGGCGAACGCATTCAGGCGCTGGAAGCGATCCTCGATGCGGAACATCCAAACTGGAGGGATCGTTAATGTCCGGGCTGAACCTGAATAAAAAATTGTGGCGAATCCCCCAGCAGGGCATGGTTCGCGGTGTATGTGCCGGGCTGGCTCATTATCTCGATGTACCAGTGAAACTGGTGCGTGTGGTAACGGTACTGTCGATTTTCTTTGGCCTGGCGTTTATTACGCTGGTGGCGTACATCATTTTATCGTTTGTGCTCGACCCGATGCCGGAAGGTGAACTGGCGAGCGAAAATGCGCCAACCACCAACGATTTGCTCAATGCGGTGGATGCCCAGTTGGCCGCCGGTGAGACGCGCTTGCGCGAGATGGAGCGCTATGTCACGTCTGATACCTTTACGTTGCGAAGCCGTTTTCGTCAGCTTTAAGAGAGAATACGAATGAATCACTCCTGGCAACAGGCGGGGCAAAAGGTGAAACCCGGCCTGAAGTTAGCAGGGAAGCTGGTTTTGTTTACTGCCTTACGTTACGGCCCGGCAGGTGTGGCTGGCTGGGCGGTGAAATCCGTGGCCCGCAGGCCGGTCAAAATGTTACTGGCCGTGGCGCTGGAGCCGTTGCTGAGAAAATTAGCCGGGCGGCTCTCAGGAAAACTGAAATAATCTCCAGACGGCACGCTGACTGGCGTGTCGTTTTGCTCTAAGGTTTTATTCCTTTCATTTTGTCCCCATGTCATATTTTTAAGAATATAAACGCCTTCAGGCAAAAAGGACGGCGATGAAGCGACTTAAAAACGAACTCAACTCACTGGTGAACCGTGGCGTCGATCGCCATTTGCGACTTGCTGTGACAGGACTCAGCCGCAGCGGCAAGACGGCTTTTATCACGGCGATGGTAAACCAACTGCTTAACCTGCACGCGGGTGCACGGCTACCGCTGCTCAGTGCGGTACGGGAAGAGCGGTTGCTTGGCGTGAAGCGTGTTCCGCAGCGAGATTTTGGCATCCCGCGTTTTACCTACGACGAGGGGCTGGCGCAGCTGTACGGCGACCCTCCCGCCTGGCCGACGCCCACGCGCGGGGTCAGTGAAATTCGTCTCGCGCTGCGTTTTCGTTCGAATGATTCCCTGATGCGCCACTTTAAGGATACCTCCACTCTGTATCTCGAAATTGTGGATTATCCGGGCGAGTGGCTGCTGGATTTACCCATGCTGGCCCAGGATTATCTGAGCTGGTCACGGCAAATGACCGGTTTGTTACAGGGTCACCGCGCGGAATGGTCGGCAAAATGGCGGCAGCTTTGCGAAGGGCTCGATCCACTGGCGCCTGCGGATGAAAACCGCCTGGCGGTAATTGCTGAAGCCTGGACCGACTATCTGCACCAATGTAAGCAGGAAGGGCTGCATTTTATTCAGCCAGGGCGTTTTGTCCTGCCGGGCGATCTGGCGGGTGCGCCGGCGTTGCAGTTTTTCCCATGGCCGGATGTCGACGCAAGCGGGGAGTCGAAACTGGCGCAGGCCGATAAACACACCAATGCCGGGATGCTGCGCGAACGTTACAGCTACTACTGCGAAAAAGTGGTGAAAGGTTTTTATAAAAATCACTTTTTACGTTTCGACCGCCAGATTGTGCTGGTGGATTGTCTTCAGCCGCTCAACAGCGGGCCGCAAGCATTTAATGATATGCGCCTGGCGCTGACGCAGCTGATGCAAAGTTTCCATTACGGACAACGCACGCTGTTTCGTCGGCTGTTTTCACCGGTTATCGACAAGCTGCTGTTTGCCGCCACCAAGGCCGATCATGTCACTGTCGACCAGCACGCCAATATGGTCTCGTTGTTGCAGCAACTGGTACAGGATGCGTGGCAAAACGCAGCGTTTGAAGGAATTAGCATGGACTGCCTGGGGCTTGCGTCGGTTCAGGCGACCCAGAGTGGATTAATTGACGTGAATGGCGAGAAGATCCCGGCGCTGCGCGGCAACCGCTTAAGCGATGGCGAGCCGCTGACGGTCTATCCCGGCGAAGTGCCTGCGCGTCTGCCCGGGCAGGCGTTCTGGCAAAACCAGGGATTCCAGTTTGAAGCGTTTCGCCCGCAGGCAATGAACGTTGACCAGCCATTACCGCATATTCGTCTTGATGCGGCGCTGGAATTTTTGATTGGAGATAAATTGCGATGACGGAACCGTTAAAACCGCGCATTGATTTTACGGGCCAGCTTGAGAAAGAGCCGCTCGACGCATTCAGGACCGCGCAAACATTCAGCGGGACTCAGGCCGATAATTTTGCGCCTGTGCTGTCGGAAGAGCCGCTTGCTGATGAAGGGCAAGCAGAAGCAGTCGTTGAATCCGCGCTGCGCCCTAAACGTAGCCTGTGGCGCAAAATGGTGACCGCCGGGCTGGCACTGTTTGGTGTCAGCGTGCTTGGGCAGGGTGTCCAGTGGGCTGTAAATGCCTGGCAAACCCAGGACTGGGTGGCGATGGGCGGCTGCGCTGCGGGAGCGCTGATCATCGGTGCGGGCGTCGGCTCGCTGGTCACAGAGTGGCGTCGTCTGTGGCGCTTACGCCAGCGCGCACATGAGCGCGATGAGGCACGGGATCTGCTGCACAGCCACGCCACCGGTAAAGGGCGTGCATTTTGTGAAAAACTGGCAAGCCAGGCGGGTATCGATCAGTCACATCCGGCGCTCCAGCGCTGGTACGCCGCTATCCATGAAACCCAAAACGATCGGGAAGTGGTCGCACTCTATTCCCATATGGTGCAACCGGTACTGGATGCGCAGGCCCGTCGGGAAATCAGCCGGTCGGCCGCGGAATCCACACTGATGATTGCCGTCAGCCCGCTGGCGCTGGTGGACATGGCGTTTATTGCGTGGCGCAATTTGCGCCTGATTAACCGTATCGCCACGCTGTATGGCATTGAGCTAGGGTATTACAGCCGCCTGCGTTTATTCCGCCTGGTCTTGCTGAATATTGCCTTTGCCGGTGCCAGCGAACTGGTGCGGGAAGTCGGTATGGACTGGATGTCTCAGGATCTGGCCGCGCGCTTGTCGGCACGAGCCGCGCAGGGTCTGGGGGCCGGTTTACTGACGGCACGTCTGGGGATCAAAGCGATGGAAATTTGCCGTCCGCTGCCGTGGATAGACGGCGACAAACCCCGGTTGGGTGATTTCCGCCGCGAGTTAATTGGCCAGCTTAAAGATACGCTGAGCAAAAAAGCGTAATTGGCTCACATCATCGGCTAATTAACCAACAGGCTGTCAATATTTGTTGACAGCCATCTTCCCGATCACCGCTTTCTGACATATTATTTTAATGTTATTGGCTTAAACGGTGAATTTCCCATGCGTCTGGAAGTCTTTTGTGAAGACCGACTCGGTCTGACCCGCGAATTACTCGATCTGCTTGTTTTACGTAGTATTGATCTGCGTGGCATTGAGATCGATCCTATCGGGCGAATTTACCTCAACTTTGCCGAAATTGAATTCAATACATTCAGTAGTCTTATGGCTGAGATCCGCCGTATCGCTGGCGTTACGGATGTCCGAACCATTCCGTGGATGCCATCAGAGCGTGAACACCTGGCGCTGAGCGCCTTGCTTGAAGCGATGCCAGAGCCATTCTTATCCCTGGATCTGAAAAGTAAGGTCGAACGTGTAAACCAGGCCAGCTGTCAGTTGTTTGCACAGGGCCAGGAGAAGCTGAGCACTCATCATGCAACGCAGCTTATCCCCGGCTTCAACTTCCAGCGCTGGCTGGAAAGCAACCCGCAAAACACCCACAGCGAACACGTGGTGATCAACGGGCAGAATTTCCTGATGGAAATCACCCCCGTGTACCTGAAAGGGGAAAACGATGCCCGCGTGCTGACCGGGGCGGTGATCATGCTGCGTTCTACCGTACGGATGGGCCGTCAGCTGCAAAATCTCTCAAGTCAGGATGTTGGCGCGTTTAGCCAGATAATCGCTGTCAGCCCGAAAATGCGCCATGTGGTCGATCAGGCGCGCAAGCTTGCGAATCTGACGGCGCCGCTGCTGATCACCGGGGATACCGGAACCGGGAAAGACCTGCTGGCTCATGCCGTGCATCTGTCCAGCCCGCGGGCAGCAAAACCATATCTGGCACTGAACTGCGCCTCAATTCCTGAAGATGCGGTTGAGAGCGAGCTTTTCGGCCATGCGCCTGAAGGTAAAAAAGGTTTCTTCGAGCAGGCAAATGGCGGCTCGGTTCTGCTGGATGAGATCGGCGAAATGTCGCCACGGATGCAGGCTAAACTGCTGCGTTTCCTCAATGACGGAACCTTCCGTCGCGTAGGGGAAGATCATGAAGTCCATGTGGATGTGCGCGTGATTTGCGCCACGCAGAAAAACCTGGTGGAGCTGGTGCAGAAAGGGGTATTCCGCGAGGATCTCTACTATCGCCTGAACGTGCTGACTCTCAATATTCCGCCGCTGCGGGATTGTCCTCAGGATATTATGCCGCTGACCGAGCTGTTTGTGGCACGCTTCGCCGACGAACAAGGTGTTCCGCGCCCGAAACTGTCCGCCGACCTGGGGACAGTGCTCACGCGTTACGGCTGGCCGGGTAACATTCGCCAGCTTAAGAACGCCGTTTATCGCGCGCTGACTCAGCTTGAAGGATACGAGCTGCGTCCACAGGATATCTTATTACCGGATTATGATGCCGGGACGGTGTCGGTAGGTGAAGAGGCGATGGAAGGCTCTCTGGATGATATTACCAGCCGTTTCGAGCGTTCGGTGCTGACGCAGCTTTATCGCAGTTACCCGAGTACACGTAAACTGGCGAAACGTCTTGGCGTCTCGCACACCGCGATTGCGAATAAGCTCCGTGAGTACGGTTTGAATCATAAGAAGGGTGACGAATAACAAAAAGCCTCTGTAATGGACTGTCCAACTTTGTGGGGGTCAGTCCATAAAGAGGCTTTTTTACTTTATGCTTATTCCTTCGCCAGAGGCGTGGTCACGATTTCTGTTTTTGTCTCTCCCTGAATCGACGCAATCCTGCTTTCGACGTCTTTTACCTGCTGCGGGCTGTGAAGCAGGGTATACGTCAGGTCAAACTGCGCGCTGGCACCAGGCTGTAGCTGCTTAACGCGCTTCTGCTCGCGTTCAATCGTGACGGGGTAGGCGTAGCTTGTACCTGGCTCAATACCCGTGACATACCCCTGCTTCAGCGTGTCGGTATTTTTCCATAATGTCAGCACGGGCAGCTGGCGGGTATCAAACTGGATTGACGCGCCTTTATCTCCGGCTTTATTGACTACTGCCGCGAGCGTTTCATGGTTATTGTCCGCAAGCGGTTTGATGTTAAAGACCATCTCATCAAAGCCTTTTGTCGGCCCGGCATAGGTTTGCCAGTCGTTAACGCCTGCTTTGGCGTAGTCATTGAACGGGCTAACGCTCACCGCCGGCGCAAGGAAACGAGCGCCTTCTTCGAGGATCGGCGTTCCGAAGTTGCTGTGATAGATTATCTGGTAATCATGAGGGTAATCTGCATGGTTTGTCAGCACATCGTGCAGGCTGAACTGGTTGGTTCCAGGAACGTAGCGCAGTTCGGTCATGGTTTGCAGATCCGCTTTTTTAAACGTGCTCTCTTTGATTAAACCCCGAACGCGGATTTCATAAGGGGCGGTGTCTGCGACCTCGACTTCTACCTGCGATACAGGGGTATTACCGGCCTTGCCGTGAAGGGTGTAAATTTGCCCGTCCGCAGTGACCGGGTGTCCTGTCCACTCGTAGCCGCAGCGCACCATCATCTCGTTGAAACCATCCAGCCAGCCAAGACCGTTTCGACTTTCCAGATTAATATAAGCCGGGTTCACAACTTCTTTGACGGGAGAATTCCACCCCAGTCGGGTGCCAAATCCTTCAACGTGCAGAAGGTTCATTCCGCGCGTCGGGCTCAGGGTTATGGTCAGGCCATCTTTGCTGCTAATAACGATGATTTTACTGCCTTCCTGTTTACCACCGTGCAAGACCTTTTGCTCAATGCTGAACGGGTGAATCTTAACGTTCAGCTCATCACTGGAAATCTTCCAGTTTCCTTTTTCTACGCTGCTTTCAGCGTTTGTCAGCACCCAGGTTTTAGCCACTGCATTGCCAGAAATCAGTACCGCAAGGAGCGTGAAAGCGAATTTAATCTTCATATTTTATCCTTTTTGCTGAAACGATTATTGTCTTTCACAAGAAAATTTAATGTTTAGGGAAAAAGGGAAATGTGATGTGCTTCACTTGGGACAAAAATAGGGATTTTTAACGATTATAATGTGCTAAATATCACGTTAATGTTGCGCATTACATTTTTTATTGCATCATTAATGTGATTTATGACTATTATTGCTTTAACGATTCAGCTTTTGATTAATAAAAAACCCCGCTGTGGCGAGGTTGATAAATAATTGTATAGAATGCTCAGTACTTATTATGCTTTCAGCACATCAAGCGCAGCGGTGTAATCTGGTTCGGTGGTGATTTCGTTAACCAGTTCGCTGAAGACGATGTTGTCATTCTCATCGATAACCAGCACCGCGCGTGCTGCCAGGCCTTTCAGAGCGCCTTCAGAAATACCCACGCCGTATTTCTCGAGGAAGTCCGGGCTACGCAGGGTTGAAAGGGTGATCACGTTGCTCAGGCCTTCTGCACCGCAGAAGCGAGACTGGGCAAACGGCAGGTCCGCAGAAATGCACAGCACAACGGTGTTGTCCATTTCGGTTGCCAGTTGGTTGAATTTGCGCACAGACGCGGCACAAACACCGGTATCAATGCTTGGGAAAATGTTCAGGACTTTACGTTTGCCAGCAAACTGGGCCAGCGTGACGTCAGACAGATCTTTAGCCACCAGAGTGAATGCCTGTGCTTTGCTACCAGCCTGCGGAATGGAACCTGCAACAGCAACCGGGTTGCCCTGGAAATGAACGAGTTGTGACATAGATATCTTCCTGTTTACATATAGTTAACGTCAGGGCTAGTGTATGCCAACTGCGGACAGCACGGCAAACCAAATTTAGCGCCTCACCGGGCCGAAAGGAGACAGTCAATGAGAAGCGTGAAAGTCTATGAAGAAGCCTGGCCATTGCATTCCCCATTTGTCATTTCACGTGGCAGTCGCAGCGAAGCCTGCGTTGTGGTGGTTGAAATAGAAGAAGACGGGGTGAAAGGCGTGGGGGAATGTACCCCGTATCCGCGTTATGGAGAGAGCCTTGCATCTGTGATGGCTCAGGTGATGGCGCTGGTTCCTGAGCTGCAAAAAGGACTAACCCGAGCGGCATTGCAACAGCATCTGGCGGCGGGGGCTGCGCGTAACGCGATTGATTGTGCACTCTGGAATCTGGAGGCTGCGCAACAGCACCGCTCTTTGCCATCGCTTCTGGATATCACGTTACCGGCATCAGTTGTTACGGCGCAAACGGTAGTGATTGGTGAGCCAGAACAGATGGCTGCCAGCGCAAAAGCACTGTTCGCCTCCGGGGCAACCTTATTAAAGGTGAAGCTTGATGACCGGCTAATCAGCGAGCGAATGGTTGCAATTCGCGCTGCCGTGCCGGACGCCACGCTGATTGTCGATGCGAACGAATCCTGGCATAGCGAAGGGCTGGCAGCCCGCTGTCAGCTGCTGGCAGATCTGGGTGTGGCCATGCTGGAACAACCGCTTCCGGCAAAGGACGACGCCGTGCTGGAAAACTTTATCCATCCGCTGCCCGTATGTGCCGATGAAAGCTGCCATACGCGCGAAAGCCTCGCAGGCTTAAAAGGCCGCTATGAGATGGTGAATGTTAAACTCGATAAGACGGGTGGGCTGACCGAAGCGCTGGCTCTGGCGAAAGAGGCGCGTGCGCAAGGGTTCTCGTTGATGCTGGGCTGTATGCTGTGCACATCACGTGCAATTAGTGCCGCGTTACCTTTGGTTCAACAGGTGAGTTTTGCCGATCTGGATGGCCCGACATGGCTGGCGGTGGACGTCTCGCCAGCCCTGCATTTCACCACCGGCACGCTTCATCTCTGAGGCTGCCAGCGGAGAAGACCGACCATCGCTTTGAGGTACTTTTCGCTCGCTTCGTCGGATGAGATTGGGGGGAATTCTGCAGTGATGCAGTGTAACCCCAGATCGGCACACCAGCTCCCAAACGAGCCGGGCGTCTCATAACCCACGCTCGTGACCAGCGGAAGGGCAAAGGCATCGGCCAGCCACTGCCCAAGCGCGGTGTGGCGGGGATCTTCGATGCAGGCAAGCGGATCGTGAAACGAAACGACCCAGGCCGGATGTAATCGATGGATCAATTGACACAGGGCGTGTGTTTCCGGCTCTGAACCCGGCTTTTCTCCCGTCAGTAACACCACGTCGCGCTCTTCTGCGGAGCTGTTCCAGCGATACACCGTTTCTCCCGCGCGCCAGTTAGCCGCCGGGAAATTACGATTTAAGTCGATGCCTCGCGCATTTGCCCGAAGCCCAAGCTGACAACCATCCGGGTTAACGGTCAAAATGACGTGATGGCGGCGTAATTCAGGTGCCAGGGTACGTAGCGCACAGGACAACGTCACAATCGAGGAGTTCTCGTCACCATGCGTGCCTGCGATGATTAACCCGCTATTGCGGTCAGCCTCCGGGGCGGGAAACCAGATTAACGGCGCGCCTAAAAATGAATGGCCATAGTGTTCGGTTCCTGGCGGGAAAGCGCCACGTTCCGTTCTTGGTCGGGTGAGTGACATAGGAAATCCTGATGAAGAAGTCTCTACTGGCAGTGTTGTGCAAAACTCGCGGTTAATCAAATAGTTTCCGTCGCTGTGGAAAATTGCCAGATATCAACTTTCCGATTTAAGGTATTTGCATTTCTCCGTTTCGAAACAAATAATTACGCATCTGTGTTACCTGACATCTTAAGGGGATCTCATGAAGCATCCTGTTTCGCTGCTTTGTTCTGCACTTTGGCTGTGCGGACTTTCTTCACTTTCTTATGCTGCTGACATCCCAAAGGGAACCGTTCTGGCACAAAAGCAGGAACTTGTACGTCATATAAAAGATGAACCTGCCTCGCTTGATCCCGCAAAAGCCGTGGGTTTGCCCGAAATCCAGGTAATTCGCGATCTCTTTGAGGGGCTGGTCAATCAAAATGAAAAAGGGGAGTTAGCGCCGGGTGTCGCGACGCGCTGGCAGAGTAACGACAACCGCGTCTGGACGTTCAGCTTGCGCGATAATGCAAAATGGTCGGATGGCTCCCCCGTTACCGCACAGGATTTTGTTTATAGCTGGCAGCGTCTGGTTGATCCGAAAACCACATCGCCTTTCGCCTGGTTTGCGGCCCTGGCGGGCATTAACAATGCCCAGGCCATTATTGATGGTAAAGCGGCACCCGATACGCTTGGCGTAACGGCCGTCGATGATAAAACCCTGCGCGTACAGCTGGATAAACCGCTGTCGTGGTTTGCCAGCCTGACGGCGAGCTTTGCGTTTTATCCGGTGCAAAAAGCAAATGTTGAAAGCGGGAAAGAGTGGACTCGCCCGGGTGCCCTGGTGGGTAACGGTGCCTACGTCCTGAAAGACCGCGTGGTGAATGAAAAGCTGGTTGTCGAACCTAATACGCACTACTGGGATAGCGCCAAAACGGTACTGAAAAAAGTCACCTTTGTGCCCATTAATCAGGAGTCTTCCGCGACCAAGCGCTACCTGGCAGGTGATATCGATATCACTGAATCTTTCCCGAAAAACATGTACCAGAAACTGCTGAAAGATATTCCGGGACAGGTTTACACCCCACCTCAGCTCGGGACCTACTATTACGCCTTTAATACCCAAAAAGGGCCAACCGCAGATGCACGCGTGCGTCTGGCGCTGAGTATGACCATCGATCGCCGAATCATGGCAGAAAAAGTGTTAGGCACGGGTGAGAAACCGGCCTGGCACTTTACACCTGACGTGACCGCCGGCTTTACCCCGGAAGCGTCCGTGTTTGAACAGATGTCGCAGCAGGAGCTGAATGCGCAGGCGAAGATGTTGTTGCAGGCGGCAGGTTATGGCCCCCAGCGCCCTCTGACCCTGAATCTGCTGTACAACACCTCAGAGAACCATCAGAAGATAGCGATCGCCGTGGCGTCGATGTGGAAGAAAAATCTGGGTGTTGACGTCAAACTGCAAAACCAGGAGTGGAAGACCTACATTGATAGCCGTAATACCGGGAATTTCGACGTGATCCGCGCGTCCTGGGTTGGGGACTACAATGAGCCGTCCACTTTCCTGTCGCTACTGACCTCTACACACAGCGGCAATATCTCACGGTTTAACGATCCGGCGTACGATAAGATAATCAATCAGGCGACGCTTGAGACAACCGAGAAAGCGCGTAATGCGGATTACAATAAAGCCGAGAAGATCCTCGCCGAAAAAGCCCCTATTGCGCCGATTTACCAGTACACCAATGGCCGTCTGATTAAACCGTGGGTCAAGGGCTATCCTGTTAATAACCCGGAAGATGTTGCTTACAGCCGTACGATGTATATCGAGAAACATTAATTAATGTCGGGCGGGACATAACCTAAATTACTGTTCCGCTCATCAAAAAAATAAAAAAAGCCCGTCAGAGAACGGGCGAAATAAGCAAATGATTTATTGATTCGTTATCCGCCATCACGGTGGCTAACAGCGCGTATATTACGCGTCAGTTATGTTTGCGTGTAGCTGACAAATTCGGTAGGTGAAACAAAGCATTAAACATGCGTTACGGGGCTTCAATGGACGGGTACACACTGTTTTCAAGATATTCTACAAGCTGCCAAATCTCACCGCTGAAGATAAACCAATAGCCAAAAATAATAAGGCTTAAAATAATTAAGATGAGTATTAATTCTGTCTTTCCCATTGCTGGATACTACCCACCTGAAGTCTGTTTCTTCGAGGCGGGCATTGTAGCGAGGCTTGAATAAATACTCCAGTTTCACGCAGCCAGCACCTTATTGCGCCCATTGTTCTTGGCGCGGTACAGCGCATCATCGACACGTTTAAACAGGTCGTCGATACTCTCTCCCGGATTATGGCGCGCGACGCCGATACTGACCGTGAAGCGCGGAAGCCCCGGGATGGTAATGTGCGCAACGGCGGCGCGGATCGTTTCGGCGACCTGCATGGCGGCATCAAGCGAGGTTCTGGGTAGCAAAATCACAAACTCCTCACCCCCCCAGCGAAAAACAAAGTCGTCTTTACGGCTACAGGCCTCCAGCGTACGGGAGAGCGAGATCAGGACTTCATCACCTTTGAGGTGGCCAAAAACATCGTTGATATTTTTAAAATGGTCGGTATCCACCAGCAACAGGCTGAACTGCTCCTGAGCGGGCAGGTGAGAAGGGTTTGTTTGTTCGGTGATAATGTAAAACTGACGACGATTAAGCAGGCCTGTCATGGAATCTCGCAGTGCCGCATGTTCCAGTTCCTGTTCTAACCGCTTTTGCTCCGTAATATCGTGAATGATGCACAGCATCAGCTTATCGCCGTAAATTTCAATTGGCCCGGCATATGTCTGCACATGCCGGGTTGAGCCATCGGCGAGTCGGTGGACAAAGTTAAGCGGTTTATGCCCACCAGGCAGGCTCGCTATCTCTGTCATTACCGGCATGATGTCACGACCGAGGGTATTAATTTCCCAGGTATGTTTGCTGCACAATTCATCGTGCTGATAACCGTAAAAATTCAATGCGGCCAGGTTCGCATCCACAATTTGACCATCCCGCGCCGGGTCGATAAGCAGCATTGGCGCGCTGTTCGTCAGGAAAAATCGTGCGTAAAAACCCTGTTTTTTTCGTTGATAGGTTGCCGAGCGACTGGCTTTAAGGCCCGCTGTGGTTTGCTGGGCGAGCCCCTCAAAAATGATGACATCACCGTAAGGCTCACACTGGATGAGTGACAGGCGGCAGATTAATGTTGATTCTTGCTCATTACGCCAGACCGTCCAGATTTCGATTATTTCCTGGTCGGTTTTGAGGTCCGGAACATACATTGAAAGTGCGGATTGCGCATTAGCGGAGTAGACCCCCGTACGCATTTCATTGACTGTTTTAGTCCGCATGACATCGGTAGCTGCGGCGTTTGCAAATATAATTTGTTCTGAGACGGGGGAAATCAGCCACACTGGCGTTTTTATGTAATTCAGTGCATCGAAGCAATTTAGCGACATAGGGAATTCCTATCCATCGACACAGTGTGCCTGACGATCACGACGGAATTGACTCGCGTGGGCTCCTTTGAAACATACTCTACTTCACCACATCAGGCATGATTTTTTTGTGAAACAAATGGGGATTCCGTATGAATTTTACCGATTGGTATAATCTGTTTGGCGGATTTTTTTTGTAACAACAACCAGGGGACTTGTTCCGCAGGTAACGGGCGAGAGAAAAGAAAACCCTGAAGGAAATCACAGCCTAAATCGGTAAGCGCTGCCTGTTGTTCTTCTGTTTCAATTCCTTCCGCCACGACATTCATCTCCATCGTGCGCGCGATATTTATGATGGTTTCCACCAGTTTCCGGCTTTTCTCATTTTCCAGCATTGAGCTCACAAAACTTTTATCGATTTTAAGTTCTTTCGCAGGAAGCACGCTGAGCATCAGCAGGTTTGAATAGCCTGTGCCAAAGTCATCGATAGAAACCGTTATTCCGGCATGGTTAAAGGCGGTGAGTAACTCAATACTGCGATCGAGATTTTTGAGCGCGGTGCTTTCGGTCACCTCAAGAATCAATCTGGACGGTGCCAGATTGTATTTTTCCAGCATGGACGAAATAACATGGAATATATCCTGTTGTTCAAACTGGATTGGCGACAAGTTAAAGGATAACGTCCACTGACTGAAGCCTTGTTCTGTCCAGAAATTGAGCTGACGGCACGCTGCTTCAATTGCCCAGTTTCCCACCGGGATAATTAAGCCGGTTTGCTCAAGAGAAGGTAAAAACACATTCGGCAGTAAAACACCTTGTTCCGGGTGGCGCCAGCGAATAAGCGCCTCAAAACCGTGGATGGTATTTTCTTCGGCGATATAGGTCGGCTGATACCAAAGTTCAAACTGATCGCGTTCGAGAGCCTGGGTCAGCTCCTGCAAGAAACCCGGCTCTGCTGGCGCGGTGGTGGACATCTCACGGCGGTAGACTGCCCAGTCATTGCGTCCTTCTTGCTTGACGTACTGCATGGCGGCATCAGCCTTGAGCTTGAGCTCATGCAATGTTTCACCGTGTTGAGGATAGAGACTGACACCTACGCTGAGTGTGGTACTCAGCGCGTGTCCGCAGATGGGCTGGCGACGGCGCATATCTTCAACCAGCGTCGATAGCAGGGTGTTTAATTTATCGTCATCGCATTCCGGGACCAGCAACATAAACGAATCGCCACCCAGCCTCGCCAGCGTCATTTCGCGGGTCAGCCTGGCCGTAATACGCTGGGCAACGTTAATCAGCAGTTCATCACCAACCTGATGTCCCCAGGTGTCATTCACCCGCCTGAAGTGGTCGACATCGAAGAAAATCAGCGCAAATTGCTTCTTGTTCAGTAATGAACTGCGCAAACAATCCTGTAACCGAATATCCATCTGATGCCGGTTAGCAAGCCCGGTGAGGGTATCAAAACGCGCCTGCAACTCTAGCTGGCGGTTAAGCTGGCGCAGATTGTCCGTCAGCCGCGTTGTACGCCAGTGGGAATCCACCAGGGAGATAATAAGCATCAGACCAAGCAGGCACAGGGTCGTGACCGACACCCAAATCGACAGCCCCAGCTCGCTGACCCCGCCTGACCGGGTCTGTTCCATTTCATGAATATGGGCGGCACTCATCCCGGTGTAGTGCATGGCACAAATAGCGACAGCCATCACCAGCGCGGCCATTACGCGATTAATAAAGATACCTTTGCGATTTTCCCGCAGGTGGAATGCTAACCACAGGGCAACACCTGAGGCGATAACGGCAATCACCACCGACAACAGCACAATACGATGATCCCAGATAATTCCGTCTTCAAGCATCAATGCAGCCATGCCGATATAGTGCATGGAAGCCACGCCTGCGCTCAGGATGAGCGTGGCAAGGATCAACCGGAAAGGGGAAAGGGTTTTAGCGGTGACGGCAATATAAATGGCTACGGTAGAAGCCAGGACGGCAGCGCCCATTGAGGCGAGTGTGAGCCACAGGTCATAGCTCATGGTCATCGGCATTTCCATCGACAACATGCCAATGAAATGCATTGACCAGACCCCGATACCCAGCGTTACGCCTCCGGCAATCCGCCAGAATAACGCGGCTTTTCGGCTGGAAAGGGGGATTTTACCCGCGCTGTCCAGTGCAACAAATGAGGCGATAAACGCCACCAGAAAAGAGATGGCAATTAACACTGGGTCCCAAGATACATTGAGCATTATGCAATCCCAAGCCAAAAAGGTTACTGAGGTCGCCTGCGGACGCCCTGCATCAGCTAGCTGCGAACTCGTTCAAACAATATTAGTTATTAATCGCGAAAAAAGACCAGGGGCATTGCTTTTTTCACTCATATCAAAGAACAGAATATATTCTTTTATTATTTAGTTAAGTTTCGCTAAACACTGATGCAGTAGAGCAATACTGTTCCTTAAAATACGAGTGCGATCATATTAGTTCACAAAAAAAGATGCTATCGCTTTAGTGTCATAAAAACCAGTGTTTCGGGATGAAGTTCATAACATTTATCATAATATGGGTTTTTATATCAACTTAAGTGAAATTACTGACCGCAAGATGCAAAACAAAAGGAGTTGGGGGATAGTGATGAAAAAGTGCTGAGGCAATGCTATATATTTTAATGCCGACAAAAATATCAAATAGTGGGAAAAAAACATGCTAAAAAATATTAGTGTCAGAACTTTTATTATCTATTTTCTGGTGAGCGCCTTTTTGTTAATTGATGGTTTGATTGCGTTGTTATCTCATAACACTACTCTTTTTGTTTCTGTAATTATTGTTAATTTACTTGCATTGTTTTTACTTTGGGCCTACATGACAAAATATCTTGTGACGCCCATCAACACGGTGAAAAAAAGTATTGAAGAAGTGATGTCAGGCAATCTTGCCATCTCTATCCCCGAGTTTGGCAATAACTGTGCCGGGCGTCTGATCCCGGGTATTAATACATTGTCGAGCAACATCGCAACGCTGGTGCGGGAAATTAGGGCATCGTCCGAATCGGCTATGACGTTGTCCGGGCAGCTTTCAGAGCGCAGCGCACAACTTTCTGTGAAAACAGAACAGCAGTCAGCCTCGCTGGTGCAAACTGCAGCCAGTATGGAACAGATGGCCGCAAGCACGAAAAACAACGCCGATAACACCCGTTTAGCCAGTGAGCAGGCTAATGCCGCAACGTTGCAGGCGCGTAAGGGCGGAGAGCTGATGGGGCAGGTTGCCCACAACATGCAATCCATCACCGAATGCGCGCAACAAATGAAAGAGATTATCACGCTGATTGACGGTATTGCGTTCCAGACCAATATCCTGGCTCTGAATGCAGCCGTTGAAGCGGCACGCGCAGGTGAACACGGTAAAGGTTTTGCCGTGGTGGCCGGTGAGGTCAGAAATCTGGCGCATCGCAGTGCAGAAGCGGCGAAAAACATAAAATCCCTGATCGACGAGACAAGCTCTAACGTCACGGAGGGCGTTACCGTGGTTGCACAAGCTGAAAAAAACATGCACGAAATTGTGGCGGGTTCGGGCCAGGTGAGCAGACTGATGGACGATATCTCTTCATCAACATCAGAGCAGGAGAAAGGGATCTCGCAAATTACGCTGGCACTTTCTGAGCTTGAACAAGTTACCCAGAGTAACGTTGCGATGGTGGAGGAGCTGAGTGGTTCATCAGATGTGCTGAAAAATCAGGTCATTGAATTACAGGCCCGGACACGAAATTTCAGGCTCGAAGAGGGATTCCAGAAACCCCTGTACTCGCCGCAACCTCACCATTCCCCGATGTTTGCACCGCATGCTAAGCACTCCCTCTAACCGTAAAAAAGAGCCTGGATCCCAGGCTCTTTTTTTATTGCGCCAACACCCAGCGATTTCGTCCCTGCTGCTTAGCGCTGTAAAGCGCCTTGTCAGCCCTTGCAATTACCGACTGGGCCGTTTGCCCAACTTTCCATGTCGCTAACCCCTGGCTTACTGTAACAAGTGAGCTGACCGGGGAAAGGGCATGGGCTTGTGCCTGAGATTGCAGCGTATTGGCTATCGCCGCCGCTGTGCTCTGCAACTGGCCGGGATCGGGCAATAGCACTATAAACTCCTCGCCGCCAAAACGCCCGACAACGCCGTGGCTATCCTGCGTGGCGCTTTCAAGTACGCGGGCAATCATCATCAGGCAGCGGTCACCGCCCTGGTGACCGTAATAGTCGTTGTAAAGCTTGAAATGATCGACATCGAGCATAATCAGCCCGAATTCGGTGCCGTCACGCTGGTGGCCGATAATTTCCTGATCCATGCGTGTTTCAAATGTGCGGCGGTTTGCGATACCGGTTAAGGGGTCTTTGCTGGCAAGCTGCCCCAGCTGTTGAATGAGATCCGCATTTTCCTGCTCGCGGCGTAGTGCGAGGATAAACCAGCTGTTGAGGATCCGGCGGCCGGATTCAATCATCCCTGCCAGCAGTATCCACAACAGCGCGTTCAGCACGGTAAGGCTGGAGGGATGAAAAAGGCTGGTGACCAGGATGGTAAGCCACACTGGCGCGATAAAGCTCAATAACACTTTCGGGTCGAAATAGAGCGAAATAAGCGCAGTAAAAAGCAGCAGGGCAGCAAACGGAAATATTAAACGCATATCTCCGCTGGCAATCAGAACGTAAAAACAGACCGACCAACAGAGGCTTATCCCGACGACGACGCCTTTTGCCAGATTTCGAAGCCAGGACGCGTTCTGCAGTGGCGCCATTCTCAGGATAAAAAGGACCCCTGCTGAAAGCGTAAGATCAATAACCATCATGGTTTCCAGCAATCCGGCTGGATTCAGGGGCGTAGTTAAGGTATCGAAAGTAGAAAAATAGCGCCGTCCCAGCAGGAACAACGAGAATAAAATGTTCACCCACAGGAACCAGGTCATGCTGGTTTTGATCGCAATTGCACGCATTTCAGCCAGGCGTACATCGAATGCAGCACAGGTCTTTTTTGTTGTCACCAGCTCACTCCGGGATACATTTAGATCAAAACGGCAGCATTTCATTAACTCTAACGATTTACATGTACCTGTCTACTGAAACCTGAAGGATAATGAGCAATTCCTGAGCTAATTCAGCGCGATGCTGGACATAGTTATTGCTTAACGTTAGGCGAAAGCTAGACTGACAACCAAAGAGTCAAAAAGGTGGAGGTGCTGTGGATAGCATTAAAGGGTCTGAGGTTAACGTTCCTGACGCGGTTTTTGCGTGGCTGCTCGATGGTCGCGGCGGCGCGAGGCCGCTGGAAAACGGTGATGACATCGACAATGAGCATCCTTGCTGGCTGCACCTGAACTACACCCACCCGGATAGCGCTCAGTGGCTGGCGACGACCCCGTTGTTGCCGAACAATGTGCGGGATGCTCTGTCGGGAGAGAGTCTGCGTCCACGAGTCAGCAGGATGGGCGAAGGTACGCTGATTACGCTGCGCTGCATTAACGGCAGTACCGATGAACGCCCCGACCAGCTGGTGGCGATGCGCGTGTATATGGATGAACGAATGATTGTCTCTACGCGCCAGCGCAAAGTGCTGGCGCTGGATGATGTGGTTAACGATCTGAAAGAGGGCACTGGTCCGGCGGATTGTGGTGGATGGCTGGTGGATGTCTGTGATGCCCTGACCGATCACGCCAGTGAGTTTATCGAGGAACTGCACGATAAAATTATCGACCTGGAAGATAATTTGCTCGATCAGCAGATACCCCCGCGCGGTTTTCTCGCGCTGCTGCGAAAGCAGCTGATTGTGATGCGCCGCTACATGACGCCCCAGCGAGATGTCTACGCGCGTCTGGCCAGCGAGCGCCTTAACTGGATGAACGATGATCAGCGCCGCAGGATGCAGGATATCGCTGACAGGCTAGGGCGAGGTCTGGACGAAATTGACTCCTGTATCGCCAGAACGGCGGTGATGGCCGATGAAATCGCACAGGTGATGCAAGAATCCCTGGCAAGAAGAACCTATACGATGTCGTTAATGGCGATGGTCTTTTTGCCGAGTACCTTCCTGACCGGGCTGTTTGGTGTGAACCTGGGCGGGATCCCCGGCGGCGCCTACCCGTACGGATTTATTACGTTTTGCATCATGTTAGTCGTTTTGATAGGCGGTGTTGCGTGGTGGTTGCATCGTAGTAAATGGTTGTAAAATTACGTTTTTTCGCTTCGTTGAGCGCCTCAAAACGCTATTTTATTTGAGCGAAGTCAATAAACACATACCCCGTAAGGTGCAATATTACTCCCGCAGGTGAATGCAACGTCAAGCGATGGGCGTTGCGCTCCATATTGTCTTACTTCCTTTTTTGAATTACTGCATAGCACAATTGATTCGTACGACGCCGACTTAATAGTCGGCTTTTTTTTGCCTCCTGTTCTTCAGCGTCTACCCTAAAAAGGGAGAACGCCCAAACCTGGAGGGAAAGATGAGCATCCTACCCACACTTCAACGATTAAATTCCATTCCGATTGGCTCTGAACCTAACGATCCTATACCGATGCCGGACCCCATCCCACGTCCGCAGCCGATGCCTGACCCGCCACCCGATGAAGAACCGATTAAAATGTCGCATCAAACCCCGAGATCTGCGAGGATACGCGCCATCTGACTGCAAAGATGACCGCGAGAGTATATTGTGACCGCATTTTCTACCCTGAATGTTCTGCCCGCTGCCCAACTCGATAACCTTAACGAGTTGGGTTACCTCACTATGACCCCTGTTCAGGCGGCTGCGCTGCCCGCCATTCTTGAAGGCCGTGATGTACGCGTACAGGCAAAAACGGGCAGTGGGAAAACGGCTGCATTTGGTCTTGGGCTGCTGCAGCATATTGATGTCGCACTGTTTAAGACCCAGTCTTTAGTGCTGTGCCCGACCCGTGAACTGGCGGATCAAGTCGCCGGTGAACTGCGTCGACTGGCGCGTTTTCTGCCGAACACTAAAATTCTGACGCTGTGCGGTGGACAACCTTTCGGTGCCCAGCGCGATTCGCTCCAGCACGCTCCGCACATTATCGTGGCAACCCCGGGGCGTTTACTGGATCACCTGCAAAAAGGCACCGTATCCCTTGATGCGCTGCAAACGCTGGTTATGGATGAAGCCGATCGTATGCTGGATATGGGCTTTAGCGACGCCATCGATGAGGTTATTCGCTTTGCGCCTGCCGATCGTCAGACGCTGCTGTTTTCTGCGACCTGGCCTGAAGCTATTGCGGCTATCAGCGGCCGGGTACAGAAAAATCCATTAACCATTGAAATTGATAGCGTCGATGCGTTGCCCGCTATTGAGCAACAGTTTTTCGAAACCTCGCAGCAGGGCAAAATTTCGCTACTGCAAAAGCTGCTGAGCCAGCATAAGCCTGCGTCCTGCGTGGTGTTCTGTAATACCAAAAAAGATTGTCAGTCCGTATGCGATGCACTGAATGCTGCCGGGCAGAGTGCGTTATCGCTGCATGGCGATCTTGAGCAACGCGACCGCGATCAAACGCTGGTGCGTTTTGCCAATGGCAGTGCGCGCGTGCTGGTGGCGACCGATGTTGCGGCTCGTGGCCTGGACATCAAATCACTGGAGCTGGTTGTTAACTTTGAGCTGGCCTGGGACCCTGAAGTGCATGTACATCGTATCGGACGTACTGCCCGCGCCGGGAACAGTGGTCTGGCAATCAGCTTCTGCGCGCCGGAAGAGGCGCAGCGCGCAAACATTCTGTCTGAAATGCTGCAGCTGAAGCTGAACTGGGTCAGTGCGCCAGGCAATGTCAGCGTTGTGCCGCTGGATGCTGAAATGGCTACGCTGTGCATTGATGGCGGTAAAAAAGCCAAAATGCGTCCGGGTGATGTGTTGGGTGCGCTGACCGGGGATATTGGTCTGGACGGGGCTGATATCGGGAAGATTGCCGTGCATCCGGCACATGTCTATGTCGCTGTTCGCCAGTCAGTGGCGCACAAAGCCTGGAAGCAGTTGCAGAACGGCAAAATTAAAGGCAAAGCCTGTCGGGTTCGCCTGCTTAAGTAAGCGGCAGAAAGATAGCGTCCCGAAACCTGTTCGGGACGCTAACGGATTACTTCACTTCGACGACGTTCAGACGCAGTTCATCAAGCTGGGCGTCATCTTCTTCCGGTTGCCAGCCAGCAGGCTGCATTGGGATCTCTTCACGATCAAAGGCCAGATCGCCGCCATTCACCACTTCTGACTCGTGGTTAATCCCTTTAAAGTCAAACAGCTCTATGTCCGCCAGATGCGAAGGCACAACGTTCTGCATGGCGCTGAACATGGTTTCGATACGGCCAGGATAGCGTTTGTCCCAGTCACGCAGCATGTCGCCAATCACCTGACGTTGCAGGTTTGGCTGTGAACCACACAGATTACAAGGGATTATCGGGAACGCTTTCGCCTGGGAGAAACGCTCGATGTCCTTCTCGCGGCAGTATGCCAGAGGGCGGATAACGATGTGTTTCCCGTCATCGCTCATCAGTTTTGGTGGCATCCCTTTCATTTTGCCGCCGTAGAACATGTTCAGGAACAGAGTTTGCAGGATGTCATCGCGGTGATGGCCCAACGCAATTTTGGTTGCGCCCAGTTCGGTTGCCGTACGGTAGAGGATCCCGCGGCGCAGACGAGAGCACAGAGAGCAGGTGGTTTTGCCCTCAGGGATCTTCTCTTTCACGATGCTGTAGGTATTCTCTTCGACGATTTTATACTCGACGCCCAGCTTCTCCAGATACTCAGGAAGAATATGCTCCGGGAAACCCGGCTGTTTCTGGTCGAGGTTTACCGCCACCAGTGAGAAATTCACCGGCGCGCTCTGCTGAAGATTGCGCAGGATCTCCAGCATGGTGTAACTGTCTTTCCCCCCGGAGAGGCAGACCATGATGCGATCGCCTTCTTCAATCATATTGAAGTCAGCAATAGCTTCGCCTACGTTACGGCGCAGACGCTTTTGTAATTTGTTCAGGTTGTATTGTTCTTTCTTGTTAATATCTTGATTTTGTTGCATTTATTACTACCTATGGAACCAGAAGGGGCATTTATTCAATTCTTTAAACCACGCATCGCAGACGTCATAAACCATTTGCGCGTTTTCATGCCCTGTCTGGCTCACGATGAAAGAGGGGTTAGCGCCAGCGGATAAAAGCCAGCAGGCAAAAGTATGTCGCGTATGGTACGGATTCCGGCGACGAATTCCAGCACGTTTTACAGCGGCGTTTGATCTGGCATCAGTACTTGATAAAGCGTAGTCGGCTTTTTAGGTGCCTTACGCAGCGCAGGCACGGAAACAGAAGGCATTATTTGATACTCCAACGCAGTGCTGACTACGCCGTTTTACCCTTCACGCTTTGGTGGCTCTGCGGGGGCTGCATACCAGTTTTCTTGCGCGACCATGATGTTCCCTTCAGGCTGCATAACGAAATTCGGCGACATGATCTGAACGTTGAATTCATTGAATACATCCTGAATGTTGCTGTACAACTCGTTGCGCGCGATGGCCAGGGACTGCCCGGGAAACAGTCTCACCTGTAGCTCATAGGCTATGTACCAGTCCATCAGTTCCAGCTGGCGTACAAGCGGTGGATGCGTGAGATCGACACACCGTGCTCGCTTGGCTGCCAGCTCAAGCATTGCGTGAACCTGCCGCCACGGGGTGTCATACCCTATGGTCACGCCGACGGTTAAGTTGATGCTGCCATCTTTATTTTGCGCACTGAGGTTAACAATCTTGCCGCTCACCACAACCGCATTGGGTACCGTCACCACGTAGTTTTCGCGTGTGATAATTTTGGTGGCGAGCATCCCGATTTCGCTGACCTGGCCTTCGTTATCCGCTACCCGAATAACATCCCCTTTTCGCAGCGCTCGAGAATAAATAAGCACCAGGCCACTCATGGCATGATTCATCACCCCAGCCGAACCCAGCGTTAACATCAGGCCAAAGAAGACGCTAATGCCTTTAAAGGCCAGGGAATTTGCGCCAGGAAGGAAAGGGTATGCGGCGGAAAGAGCAAATAACCACACCATCACGGAGATAAGCTTGCGGGTCGCCCCGACAGTCTCAGGGTGAAGCCCCGGAAACTGTAAACGACCAGCTTCAACCTGGCGGAGCACCATTTTGAGCAACTTCAGAATAAAGGCGGTGATGATGAAAATAATCAAAACAATCATCAGGCCCGGTAACGCAGAGACGATAGACAGGGCTATCTGACGTACGACACGCAGTGACCAGTCACCCAGCGACGTAGCCCAGACCCGCGTCCAGGGGAACAAACTTAATGCCCAGCTTAACCAGACGTAAAAAGCTAAAATCCCCAGTAATATCATTAGTAAGCCATACAGGCGTGCTTCAATTGCCCCCGTATAACGGCGCCAGCTTTTGGGGAGCCAACCCCGGTTTTCAGCAATCTGGCGGCGATAATATTGCCGCACCCGGCGCCATGAGCGCCACGCAACATAGCCAAAGAGCAAAAAGACTGCCAGACCTGCAACCGTCTTCACCGAAGAGAGGACAAGCCAGCCGGTATTGAATTGATCGCGAAGTGCGGTGCGCTGTGCTTCAAGGCGTACCAGCACACGTTGCGCAGCCTGATCCAGGGTAAGATCATCCCCCTCATCCAGATCCGCCTGCGCCAGAAGCATGACAGGTTTGCCATTCATAACGAACAGTCTTCCCGGCTGGTTATAGCGGGTGACAGGGACGATTTTCAGGGGTTCGAGCAGATCCGCATGTTCGAAATGACGCAGCGTGTTGCGGATGCGTAGCACGCGCTCTTCTGGCGTAGTGAGCCCGAACTTAGCCTGAAGCATAACAATGGGATGATGGAAGATATAAACCGTGCGGGCTTGCTCCTGGTCAGTTGGCTCCTGACGCGGTTCCGCCGCAAAAGAACTAAAGGTGAAAAGCGATATCACACACGCCAGAAAAACGAGCACTCTCTTATTCATACTCTTCACCCGATAACGCGAAATTATCATTATTTTTCAGGCAACCAGCTAACCGGCAGACATGAACTTTCTGAGCATAGACCAGTTGCCCGGTTGTGCAACATTCACCTCAAGCGATGCTATGACCGCCCGGATGTACATCGATAATGATGCAGGAGGGTAAGAGTGCGTCAGGCAGGTAAAGGCAGAGGGGGTTAATAGCTGTCTAAATGGTTCAGAAGGTTGCCAAGATGGCTAACGATATCGCCAATATCAAAAATTAACGCCATCCACAGGAAGGCGAGGAGGGCGAGCACAACAACAGATATACGACTAAACAATGTGAATGTCCTTATTCATGCTGAAAGGTCCGGCTCAATATACTTTGACCTCTTTAAACTTACCTTTAACGACGCCGTCGTAAAAGCGACCTTTAGACACTACACTCAGAAAATCCCGAAAAATGCGAGCGGGGACACGCTGATACTGGAAAGCGGAACGATCATGGAACCGTATTTCGAGGGTGGCACTGCCTTCATCATAAGCAATCGACGAGATGCGTGATGATCTTACTGGGTGATGGGTCATGATGGGCTCTCCCTGACAGCGTAACGGGGAGAGACATCATCCTCCATTAGAGGTGCAGGGCGCAATAAGTAAATTCAAATCAGTGATGCAAAGAATCAGATATCAGGGGAAATAAGAAATGATAATGAGGAGGGCGTGATTTCAATTAAACACTTTGAGATGATAAATTAATAGCCCGCGCTTGCACGCGGGCCAGACAAATTAGAACTGGTAAACCAGACCTAACGCTACGATATCATCCGTGCCGATACCGTTGTTTTTGTAGAATGCATCATCTTCATCCAGCAGGTTGATTTTATAATCAACATAGGTGGACATGTTTTTGTTGAAATAATAGGTTGCGCCTACGTCAGCATATTTAACCAGATCTTTATCGCCTTCGCCGTTACCCAGGTCTTTACCTTTGGATTGCAGGTAAGAAATGGCCGGGCGCAGGCCGAAATCAAACTGATATTGTGCAGTGATTTCGAAGTTCTGCGTTTTGTTAGCAACCGCGTTTTCGTTGTCACCGTATGGGGTCATATTACGGGTTTCGGAATACATGGTTGCCAGGTAGATATTGTTGGCATCATATTTCAGGCCAGCAGTCCAGGCATCGGCTTTATCGCCGCCCGCCGTTGTGTAACGCACCTGATCGTTGGAACGGTCAGAAGAGGCGTAAGCTGCACCGGCGCTAAAGCCCATGCCGAAGTCATAGGTAGTGGAGATACCGAAACCGTCGCCGTTCTCATGACGCGTGTCGCGACCGTTGTTCGTCCCTTCCTGGTTGTTGCTGGCGCTCTCATTTTTGCCCTGGTACTGCAAGGCAAAGTTCAGACCCTGTACCAGACCGTAGAAGTCAGTATTACGGTAGGTTGCAACACCATTCGCACGGCCGGTCATGAAGTTGTCTGCTTTGGTATAAGAGTCGCCACCGAACTCTGGCAGCATATCGGTCCAGCCTTCCACGTCGTACAGCACGCCATAGTTACGGCCGTAGTCGAATGAACCGTAATCACCAACTTTGACCCCTGCGAACGCCAGACGCGTCCAGGACTGGTTGTCAGAGCTTTCAGTGTTGTTAGCCTGAACGTTGTATTCCCACTGCGCGTAACCGGTCATCATGTTGTTGATCTGGGTTTCACCCTTGAAGCCCAGACGCATGTACGTCTGATCGCCATCCGCACCTTTATCGTCAGAGAAGTAATGCAGGCCGTCTACTTTTCCGTACAGATCTAATTTGTTGCCATCTTTGTTGTAAATTTCAGCTGCATTCGCTGCGCCAGCCATTAAAAGGGCCGGAATCATAAGAGCCAGTACTTTTCTTTGCATTGTGATATTCCTTTGCAGTTGTTTTTATTTAATTACTGATTGAACTTTCCTGACTGGAAAGATGTCCCATGCTAAATCACTCTGAGTTGAGAGTAATAAAATATAATTGTTACTGATTAAGTAAAATATCAACAGAATAATGCTGCTGAAATGACGATAACCTTCATGAATATATGAGTGCAAAACATACAAAATTAAAATTATTAATGTGATGGGAAAGAGGGTAGGCTCTACGCCGTTATATGCCTTTAAGATGTTTTATTCATTATTTCGGTGAATCCTTTTTACTTAAATAAAGAGTTTTCGGGAATAAACTGGATACGCCCGATGCGAATGCATCGGGCATTTTTTTGCGCAGAATAAAAAAAGCCCGGACATATGGGGTCAGTCCACATACCGGGCTTGTGTGGTTAGTCGTTGGTAGATTTTTCCGCTTTACCTGCCATCTGGGCCAGGAAGTCATAGCGTTTTTGCAGGTCGACTGCCGCATCTTTCCAGAGCTGCTCTGCCACTTCAGGCTGCTGCGCATTCAGGCGACGGAAACGCTGCTCCTGCATTAGTGTCTCGGCCAGCGCATCTGACGGCGGACGCGAATCCAGCGCCAGAGGCAATTTGCCTTCATCAGCCCGACGTGGATCGAAGCGATACAGCGGCCAGAACCCGGTGGCTGTGAGCTGGCGCATCTGATCGTGGCTGAGCGCCAGATCGTAACCATGCTCTTCACAAGGGCTGTAGGCGATAATCAACGACGGGCCTGGATAGGCCTCCGCTTCCTGAATGGCTTTCACCGTCTGGTTAAGCTGTGCCCCCAGTGAAATCTGGGCGACATAGACATGGCCATACATCATCATGCTGACGCCCAAATCTTTACGCGCTTTGCGTTTCCCGTGTTCGCCAAACTTGGTGACCGCACCCAGCGGGGTAGCTTTTGAGGCCTGTCCACCGGTGTTGGAATAGCACTGTGTATCCAGCACCAGAATATTGACGTTTTCAGTCAGACTCAGCACATGATCCAGGCCGCCAAATCCAATATCGTAAGCCCAGCCGTCACCACCAATCAGCCAGATAGATTTCTCAACCAGCGCATCGGCATCAGTCAGTAACTGTTCTGCACCGTCAACGCCCTGGAGTGCACTGCGCAGTGCTGCAACCTGCTCGCGGCGCACGTCTGGCGTCGCGTCAGCATGCAGGGCATCGTTCAGCTCCGCCGGGATCTTATCGGCAAACTGTTCCAGAAGGCGCATCACGCGGGCACGATGCTGATCGACCGTCAGACGGAAGCCCAGGCCGAACTCTGCGTTGTCTTCAAACAGGGAGTTCGCCCATGCCGGGCCGCGCCCGTTGGCATCCGTGGTGTACGGCGTTGATGGCAGGTTGCCCCCGTAAATAGATGAACAGCCGGTGGCATTGGCAATCAACATGCGATCACCATACAACTGGGTCAGCAGTTTGATGTACGGGGTTTCACCGCAGCCAGAGCAGGCGCCGGAGTACTCGAACAGCGGGGTAATCAGCTGCGAAGTACGGATGTCGATACGTTCCAGTGTGCTGCGATCGATTTCTGGCAGGTCCAGGAAGAAATCATAATTCACTTTCTCTTCTTCCACGTGCTCCAGACGCGACATCATATTGATGGCTTTAATTTCCGGGTTCTGACGATCTTTCGCCGGGCAAACTTCCACGCACAGGTTACAGCCGGTGCAATCTTCCGGTGCCACCTGGAGAACATATTTCTGTCCGCGCATATCGCGGGATTTTACATCCAGAGAATGCAGGCTGGCTGGTGCATTTTCCATCGCTTCCGGAGGCACCACTTTGGCGCGAATGGCAGAATGCGGGCAGGCAGCAACGCAGTGGTTACACTGAGTACACAGCTCTTCTTTCCAGATGGGGATCTCTTCGGCGATGTTGCGTTTTTCCCAGCGCGTGGTGCCCATCGGCCAGGTTCCGTCTGGCGGCAGCGCCGAAACTGGAAGGGCATCACCCAGACCTGCCAGCATTGCAGCGGTAACGGTTTTAACAAAGTCAGGGGCAGCGTCAGACACTACTGGCGGCCGGTTCGGGCTGGCGGCGTTCACCTGCTGTAACGGTACTTCGAACAATGATTCGCGTGCCAGCGCCAGCGCCTGCCAGTTACGTTCAACCAGCTCCTGGCCTTTGCTGCTGTAGCTTTTGGCAATCGCACCCTGCAACTCCGCCAGCGCGCTGTCGCCTGGCAGGATGTTGGTCAGGTGGAAGAAGGCCATCTGCATGACGGTATTAATACGCGCTGCAAGCCCGCACTCACGCGCAATTTTTGCCGCGTTGACCACAAAGAAGCGGGCTTTTTTCTGATTAAGAACCGCCTGCACTTCCTGCGGCAGGCGCGACCAGACTTCATCTGCGCTGTACGGCGTATTGAGCAGGAAAATACCGCCAGGTTTGAGGCGTTCGGCCATCTGGTATTTATCGATAAACTGCAACTGATGGCAGCCGACAAAATCTGCCTGCGACACCAGGTACGCCGAACGAATCGGGTGTTCGCTGACGCGCAGGTGAGAAACGGTCAGCCCACCGGCTTTTTTCGAGTCATACACGAAATAACCCTGCGCGTACCACGGCGTCGAGTTACCGATGATCTTAATATTGTTCTTGGTTGCCGAGACGCTACCGTCACTGCCTAAGCCATAGAACAGCGCTTCAAGCTTCGCTTTTGATGGCAGCGTGTTTTCCGGTAACACCAGCGAAAGGTTAGTAACGTCATCATAAATGCCGACCGTAAAGCGCGGTTTTGGCTTCGCTTCAGCCAGTTCATTGAACACCGCGAACACGCAGTCAGGGCCAAATTCTTTAGAGGAAAGACCGTACCGGCCGCCAATGACACGCGGTAAGGTTTCACGTTCACCGCTGTTGAAGGCTTCCGCCAGGGCGGTCATCACGTCCAGATACAGCGGCTCGGCATGTGCGCCTGGCTCTTTGGTACGGTCGAGCACCGCAACACTACGGGTGCTTTCCGGCAGGGCAGAGAGCAGGTGTTTTGCCGAGAACGGGCGATAAAGGCGCACTTTCAGCACACCAACTTTTTCGCCACGCGTCAGGAGTTCGTCCACCACTTCTTCACAGGTACCGATTGCAGACCCCATCAGCACGATGACGCGTTCTGCCTGCGGGTGACCATAGTATTCAAACGGTTTGTATTCACGCCCGGTAGCGGTAGCAAAGTCGTTCATCGCCTGTTCAACGTGGTCGTAAACGGCGTTGTACCATGGGTTCGTCGCTTCACGTGACTGGAAGTAAGTGTCCGGGTTGGCGGACGTGCCGCGAATAACCGGGTGTTCCGGGTTCAGGGCGCGGGCGCGATGGGCGTCAATCTCCGCCTGCGGCAGCAGGTTCAGGATAGTGTCATCCGCCAGAGGAACAATTTTGTTGATTTCATGCGACGTGCGGAAACCATCAAAGAAATGAATAAACGGTACGCGGCTCTTGAGGGTGGCGATATGGGAAATCAGCGCGAAGTCCTGTGCTTCCTGAACGCTGCTGGCACATAGCATGGCGCAGCCGGTCTGTCGTACGGCCATGACATCAGAGTGATCGCCAAAAATAGAGAGCGCGTGCGTGGCAACGGTGCGCGCCGCCACGTGCAATACAAAGGGAGTCAGTTGTCCTGCCAGCTTGTACAGCGTCGGGATCATCAACAGCAAGCCCTGGGAGGAGGTAAACGACGTAGACAGAGCACCGGTCTGCAGTGCGCCATGCACGGCAGCAATGGCCCCGGCTTCTGACTGCATTTCTACCACTCTGGGAACATCGCCCCAGACGTTTTTTAACCCGTTTCCCGCCCAGGCATCTGCCTGTTCAGCCATCGTAGAACTTGGCGTAATTGGGTAGATGGCGATAACTTCGCTGGTACGGAACGCGACTGACGCGACAGCACCATTACCGTCAATAGTTTGCATAAGACGACACCCTTACATTGCGCAAAAAAGGGGACCCGCGAAACCGCTACGGGTCTGATAATTATTCCCTTATTTTAGCAAAGGTCGGGTTTTTCGATTTTCGCTTTTGTGTCCTCGGTATTCTCTGCATCAATGAGTAGATCAACTTTTTGGCAAAAAAAGCGTGAGCATTTGTTTCCAGAGTGCATAAATACGCATTCTGGCTCTCGACGCAACGCGGTGGGATGCCTATTATGCTTAGGTTTCGTTACCGTTGATGGGGAATAAAGTATGCGTTCAGCATTATGGGTAGGATGTGCCGCATTATTGTTGTCGGCGTGTAGCAGTGAACCTGTGCAGCAAGCTACTGCCGCGCACGTGACGCCAGGGATGAAAGCGGCAATGTCCAGCTCAGGACAGGCTAATTGTGCGATGATCGGCGGATCGCTATCCGTTGCCCGTCAGCTAGACGGCTCCGCGATAGGGATGTGCGCACTGCCTAACGGCAAACGTTGCAGTGAACAGTCGCTTGCCGTTGGAACATGCGGAAACTACTGATTATTCTGCCCGCTTAAAGGTCAGCGTTTTATCAGCCGTTGCCAGCGTTAACTGGTCTTCAGTCAGGTCGACCTGCGCCCCTTTGCGCAGCATGTTGCCGATCGCCTGATCCAGCTCGTTAAGCTGCGGCTCTGTACATAATTTGCGGGTCATGGCCAGCGTCTTAACCTTAAGCTCGCCTTCGGCCAATTTCCCCTCGCCGTTAAAGCGATTACACATCACGCCGGAAACAGTAATGTTTTTGGTAAGACTAATATCTGACTGCGCACCACTGAAACTAATTTCAGGCCGCGTTGCTGTGGTTGTCACGGCTTTACCGTCCACATTTTCCAGAATAAAGCGATGGTTTTGGAGTTGATCTGCCTGAACGGAGGCTTTGCCGGGATTAACACAGCCGGCGAGAACCAGGCTGAACAGACTTAACGCAACGAGCTTTTTCATATTTATTCTCAAACTATCAATGCTGTGAATCAATTACAGTGTAACGATACTCCTGCGCGAGTTAATGGGGTTTATCTGAAAGTGCGAGAAGAAACCGGGCCGCAGGATGCAACCCGGTTTGCCGGTTAATGTGACTTAAACCCAGCGGCGGCCATCAGTAGGCGAAAGACCATACTCACCCCCGCCAGTGCCAGGACGCTGCCACCCCAGATGAGTACCAGCCACATCAGGCGTTTCCAGACCAGTTGTTGCATCAATGATAACCCTCCCCATGCTGAACTTTTCCACGAAAGACGTAGTAGCTCCAGAATGTGTAGACCAAAATAACCGGGATAATCAGCAGCGCGCCCACCAGCATAAAGCCCTGACTTTGCGCTGGCGCTGCGGCCTGCCACAGGGTAATTGATGGCGGAATAATGTGCGGCCAGATGCTGATCCCAAGCCCGCTAAAGCCGAGGAAAATCAGCCCCAGCGTCAAAACAAACGGCAGATTATGGCTCGCCGGGTTATTCAGGCTGCGCCACTGGAACAGACTAAACACCACGACCAGCACCGGTACAGGCAGCAGGAAAAACAGGTTCGGCAGTGTAAACCAGCGCGCGGCAATGTCGGAGTGCGTCAGTGGAGTCCAGGCGCTAATCACAGCGATAATCACCAGCAGCGCCAGCAGCAGGCGTTTCGACACCTGTCGCATCCGCTGCTGAAGCGCGTTCTCACTTTTCATCACCAGCCACGTTGACCCTAGCAGGGCGTACGCCGCCACCAGACCCACGCCACAGAACAGATTAAACACCGTGAACCAGTCGAATGGCCCGCCGGTGTAGGTGCGCCCGGTTACCGTAAACCCATTGATCACCGCACCCACCGTCACGCCCTGGGTGAAGGTTGCCAGAATCGACCCGCCAATAAAGGCTTTATCCCAGAAAGGACGGTGCGCGGGCGTCGCTTTAAAACGAAACTCGAAGGCAACGCCGCGGAATATAAGTCCGATCAGCATTAATGTCAGCGGGATGGTCAGAGCATCAATAATCACCGCATAGGCCATCGGGAAAGCACCAAACAACGCCGCCCCGCCAAGCACCAGCCAGGTTTCGTTGCCATCCCAGACCGGCGCAACGCTGTTGACCATCACATCACGATCGTCGGCGTTTTGCGTTGCCGGGAACAGAATGCCAATCCCCAGATCAAAGCCGTCCATCACGATATACATCAGCGTGGCGAAAACGATGATGACAAACCAGATAACGGAAAGATCGATACCCATTATGGTTTCTCCTTCAGTTCAGTAACCGCAGAAAGCGGGCGCGCAGGGCGGCCATCGGATTCTGTGGCAAAGGTTTCGTGCGCCTGAGGGCCTTTCTTAATCAGCCGCACCATATAGCTGTATCCCACGCCAAAGACGGAGGTATAGACCACAAAGAACGCCAGCAAACTGATGCTCATATGCAAATCGCCGTGCGCGGAGACTGCATCTTTTGTGCGTTGAAGCCCGTACACGACCCACGGCTGGCGACCCACTTCAGTCGTCACCCAGCCCGCCAGAATGGCAATCAGCCCGGACGGCCCCATAAGCAGGGCAAACCACAGGAAGGGGCGTGAGGAATAAACGCGTTTCTTGTAACGCAGCCAGACGGCCACCACTCCGAGCAACAGCATCAACATGCCCAGCCCGGCCATAATGCGGAAAGACCAGAACACGATGGTGGCGTTAGGGCGATCTTCTTTCGGGAACTCTTTCAGCGCCGGAACTTGTTTATCCAGGCTATGCGTGAGGATCAGGCTGCCCAGCGCCGGGATCTCAAACCCAAAGCGCGTGCGCTCCTGCTCCATATCTGGCAGGCCAAACAGTAACAACGGTGTTGGCTCGCCGGGTAGATTTTCCCAGTGGCCTTCAATGGCCGCGATTTTCGCTGGCTGATGCTTAAGGGTATTCAGACCGTGCATATCGCCAATCATCGCCTGAATGGGGGCAACAATCAGGGTCATCCACAGCGCCATCGAGAACATGGTGCGGATAGCCGGCGTATTGTTGCCGCGCAATAAATGCCACGCCGCAGACGCGCCGACAAAAAGCGCGCTACTCAGAAATGCCGCTATCGACATGTGCAGCAGGCGGTACGGGAAGGAAGGGTTAAATACCACCGCAAACCAGTCGACGGGTACAACCTGCCCATTAACGATTTCATAGCCCTGCGGGGTTTGCATCCAGCTGTTCGAGGCCAGGATCCAGAAGGTTGAGATGATAGTGCCGAGCGCCACCATACAGGTTGAAAAGAAGTGCAGCCCCGGCCCGACTTTGTTCCAGCCGAACAGCATCACCCCGAGGAAACCCGCTTCAAGGAAGAAGGCAGTCAATACTTCGTAGGTGAGCAGGGGGCCGGTAATGCTCCCGGCAAACTGGGAAAATCCGCTCCAGTTGGTGCCAAACTGGTACGCCATCACCAGGCCTGAAACCACCCCCATGCCAAAGTTAACGGCGAAGATTTTTGACCAGAAATGGTAAAGCGAACGCCAGACCGGGTTTTTCGTTTTCAGCCATAACCCTTCCAGCACGGCGAGGTAGCTCGCCAGGCCAATGGTGATTGCCGGGAAAATAATGTGAAAGGATACGGTAAATGCGAATTGTATCCTCGCAAGATGAAAAGCATCTAAACCAAACATGCACAGCCTCAATGTCAAACGGTGTGCTGTTATGGTATGGGGTTGCGAGGAAGAGTATCAGACGCAGAAAAATGAAATTTATGTATAACAGTTTGCTAAAGATATGTTTTTTCGGCATCTGATATAGCCGGTGTGTTCAGAGGGGCATCCCACGCAGAGAAGACATAATTCGATGGATTATAAAAAGATTATTCTTATGCATTTTATTTATTAATTAGCTTGCTTTATGGTCATCGTCGTGCGTTAATGTCCCTCTGGTTTTGATTTCAAATAAATATCTGACGTAGTTTTATAAAGCAGTTCTCATCACGTTGTGCCTCTCCGCAGCCTCTCTTGGGTCTTTTTCTACACTCCGATAAGTTTTGTTTCATACCACTATCGCCTGAATGGCCCATTAGCAATTTACGTTTTTTACGTTTACAGGAGAATCTTATGACTTCTTATATCCATTTCCGCTGCCCATGCTGTCATGGCTCGCAGTACCGCACCTCAGTCTTTGACGTGTCGGAAAAAAATCCACACGGTGCGAAATGCATTTTCTGCAAATCGTCCATGATTACGCTCGATCATTTAGCGGCTGCTCGCTTTACCCAAAGCGCAGTCACTGAGTACCGCAAGTAATTACACCGTTAAACCATAACAGTTAGCAAATTCTTCTCTTTTTCTTCTTCTGATATACACTGTTGTTCAGCAAGGAGAATCTGATGAAAAAATACCAGCGTCTGGCGCAACAAATTATCTCGCAAATAGAGCTTGGCGCATGGCTGCCGGGCGATAAATTGCCTTCCCTGCGTGAGCAGGTTGCGAGCAGCGGCATGAGTTTTATGACCGTTGGCCATGCCTATCAGATGCTGGAAAGCCAGGGAAGGATTGTCGCAAGACCGCAGTCGGGCTATTACGTTGCCTCGCGCCCGACGCCATCACAGCCTTCGCCGCCCGCTCAGGTGATGCGCGATGAAGTGGTGGACATCAACACCTATATTTTCGACGTGTTGCAGGCCAGCCGCGATCCTTCTGTGGTGCCATTTGCTTCTGCGTTCCCTGATCCCCGGCTCTTCCCGCTCCAGCAACTCAACCGTTCACTTGCTAACGTCAGTAAAACAGCCACCGCCATGAGTGTGATTGAAAACCTGCCGCCGGGAAACGTCGATTTACGTCATGCCATTGCCCGTCGCTACGCTCAGCAGGGGATGAACATCTCACCGGAAGAAATTGTCATCACCGCCGGGGCGCTTGAGGCGCTCAACCTCAGTTTGCAGGCGGTGACCGAGCCTGGCGACTGGGTGATTGTCGAAAACCCCTGTTTTTACGGTGCGCTTCAGGCACTAGAACGCCTGAAATTAAAAGCCCTGTCCATTGCCACTGACGTACGCGAAGGGATCGATCTGAACGCGCTTGAACATGCGCTGAATGAGTATCCGGTCAAAGCCTGTTGGCTGATGACCAACAGCCAGAATCCGCTTGGGTTTACGCTAAGCGCGGAGAAAAAAGCGCATTTAGTGGCGCTGCTGACCCGTTACAACGTCACTCTGATTGAAGATGACGTCTATAGCGAGCTCTATTTCGGCCGTGAAAAACCGCTTCCGGCCAAAGCGTGGGACACCCAGGACATGACGCTGCACTGTTCCTCATTTTCAAAATGCCTGGTGGCTGGCTTTCGTATCGGCTGGGTGGCCGCCGGAAAACATGCCCGGCGCATTCAACAGTTGCAGCTGATGAGTACGTTATCCACCAGTTCACCCGTGCAGCTGGCGCTGGTGGATTATCTGGCGACAAAACGCTATGACGCCCATCTTCGCCGCCTGCGGCGCACGCTGGCCGAACGTAAACAGCTGGCATGGCAATCGCTTTTACGCCATATGCCGGCGGGGGTGAAAATCCATCATAACGACAGCGGCTACTTCTTATGGCTGGAACTACCTGCGCCGCTGGATGCCGGGGTACTGAGCGAGAGAGCGCTGGAGAACCATATCAGCATTGCGCCGGGCAAAATGTTTTCAACCTCTGACGTCTGGACACCGTTTTTCCGTTTTAATACCTCATGGGCGTGGGGCGAGCGAGAGGAGCAGGCGGTAAGTCAGTTGGGGAAATTAATAAGCGCGATGATGAAATAATAGTTATCGCCAGATTTCCGGGGGAATAATGTCCCCTCAAAAATAAACAATCCTTATCTCACGTAAAGCACTGCGAATATCCCGCGGTGCTTTTTCTTTTGCATCATAGGAAATCTGCATACAGCCTCTCACTGCTAACCCCTTGTCTATAATCCAGTTAACGGGGAATGCGCCCTCGGTCACAACCTGATGAAATTTCCTTAAGCCGCAGGGTGAGGCCCATTTGCGCGGTCTACGTTTAATTAGGGAGATATTTTTACGGCACGGCTGCCGCTAAATTTCATTGCGACAGGAGTAAATCTAATGAGCAAAAAATTTGCCCGCAGCAGCCTGTGCGCGCTCGGTATGACTATCATGACAGCGCAAGCCGCTGAGCCACCCAAGGCGATCGGCGAAGGGGAAGGTCGACTGGATATTATTGCCTGGCCGGGATATATCGAGCGCGGTCAGACCGATAAAAATTACGACTGGGTAACACAGTTCGAAAAAGACACCGGCTGCGTGGTGAACGTCAAAACTGCTGCCACTTCTGATGAAATGGTCAGCCTGATGGCGAAGGGCGGCTATGACCTGGTTACCGCATCCGGTGACGCCTCGTTACGTCTGATTATGGGTAAACGCGTACAGCCGATTAATCCTGATTTGATCCCGAACTGGAAAACCATCGACCCGCGAATTGTAAAGGGTGAATGGTTTAACGTGGGCGGCAAAGTGTATGGCACACCGTATCAGTGGGGGCCGAACCTGCTGATGTACAACACCAAAACCTTCCCGACGCCGCCGGATAGCTGGAATGTGGTCTTCGTGAAACAAGACCTGCCGGACGGTAAAACCAACCAGGGCCGCGTACAAGCCTATGACGGTCCGATTTACATCGCTGACGCCGCGCTGTTTGTGAAAGCCACCCAGCCGGCATTGGGGATCTCCGATCCGTACCAGTTGACGGAAAAACAGTATGCCGCGGTCCTGAAAGTGCTGCGCGATCAACATGCGCTTATCCACCGCTACTGGCATGACACCACGGTTCAGATGAGTGACTTCAAAAACGAAGGTGTGGTGGCATCGAGCGCCTGGCCGTATCAGGCGAATGCCCTGAAAGGTGAAAACCAGCCTATTGCCACCGTCTTCCCGAAAGAAGGCGTGACCGGGTGGGCGGACACCACCATGCTTCACGCGCAGGCGAAACACCCGATGTGCGCTTATAAATGGATGAACTGGTCTTTGACGCCGAAATTGCAGGGGGATTTGGCGGCATGGTTTGGCTCGTTACCGGTTGTTGCTGAAGGCTGTAAGGCCAGCTCATTGTTGGGTGATAAAGGCTGCGAAACCAACGGCTATAACTATTTCGATAAAATTATGTTCTGGAAAACGCCGATTGCAGAAGGGGGCAAGTATGTTCCGTACAGCCGCTGGACGCAGGATTACATCGCCATCATGGGCGGCCGTTAATCGCCCGGGAGCAGAACATGACGTACGCAGTAGAGTTCAATGATGTTTCCCGTCTGTACGGTGACGTGCGGGCGGTGGATGGTGTCACCATTGGTATTCGTGACGGGGAATTTTTCTCCATGCTGGGGCCTTCGGGCTCCGGCAAAACTACCTGCCTGCGCCTGATTGCGGGGTTCGAGCAGTTAAGCGGTGGCGCGATAAAAATCTTCGGTAAAGAGGCCAGCGAACTGCCCCCGTGGGAGCGCGATGTGAACACAGTGTTCCAGGATTACGCACTGTTCCCGCATATGTCTATTCTCGATAACGTCGCCTACGGGTTGATGGTCAAAGGTATCGATAAGAAAAAACGTCATGCTCAGGCGCGCGAAGCGCTGGACAAGGTCGGGTTGAGTTTTGCCGTCGCCCGTAAACCTTCGCAACTGTCCGGTGGGCAGCGTCAACGCGTGGCGATTGCGCGTGCGCTGGTCAATGAACCGCGGGTGCTACTACTGGATGAACCCTTAGGCGCGCTCGATCTCAAATTGCGCGAGCAGATGCAGTTTGAGCTTAAAAAGCTCCAGCAAGAGCTGGGTATTACCTTTATTTTTGTCACCCACGATCAGGGTGAAGCCCTGTCGATGTCTGACCGGGTGGCGGTCTTCAATAATGGCCGCATCGAGCAGGTCGACACACCGCGTGAGCTGTACATGCGCCCACGTACACCGTTCGTGGCGAGTTTTGTCGGCACCTCAAACGTATTTGATGCCGGTATCGCGCACCGCGTTTGCGGTATGGAAGGCATGTATTCGCTACGCCCGGAACATATTCGCCTTAATGAAAGCGGTGAAGTGCAGGTGAAGGGGGTGGTACAGGCGATACAGTATCAGGGGGCGGCAACGCGTTTTGAACTTAAACTGGCCGACGGTGAAAAACTGCTGGTGAGCCAGGCAAACCTTAGTGATGCAACGGTGCCTGCGGGCGTGGAGCCGGGGCAGCAGGTACTGGCGTCGTGGTCACGCGAGGCTATGGTCCTGCTGCATGAGGAGAGGTGAAATGGATATGAGCGTTTCACACACTCCGTCACACCACGGCAGGTTAAGCCGCATTACCGCGCTGTTCTGGCGCAAACCGTCACTCGGGCTGTTCCTGCTCTTGCTTGCTCCGTTGATGTGGTTTGGTATCGTCTATTTAGGATCGCTGCTGACATTGCTGTGGCAGGGGTTTTATACCTTTGACGACTTCACCATGTCGGTTACGCCGGATCTCACTTTTGCGAACCTCCAGGCACTTTTCAACCCCGCCAACTACGACATCATTGTGCGGACGCTGGTCATGGCGATCGCGGTCACCCTTGCCAGTGCTGTGCTGGCGTTCCCGATGGCCTGGTATATGGCCCGTTACACCAGCGGTAAGTGGAAGGCGTTTTTCTATATCGCCGTGATGCTGCCGATGTGGGCGAGCTATATCGTTAAGGCCTACGCGTGGACGCTGCTGCTGGCAAAAGACGGGGTGGCGCAGTGGTTTCTCAGTCATATGGGGCTGGAGCCTATTTTAACCTCGATTCTCACGCTGCCTGCGATTGGCGGCAATACGCTCTCGACCTCCGGGCTTGGGCGTTTTCTGGTGTTCGTCTACATCTGGCTGCCGTTTATGATCCTGCCAGTGCAGGCGGCGCTGGAACGGTTACCTGCTTCTTTATTGCAGGCGTCTGCCGATCTCGGTGCCCGACCGCGCCAGACCTTCCGCTATGTGGTGCTGCCGCTGGCGATCCCTGGCATTGCCGCTGGGTCGATTTTCACCTTCTCGCTGACGCTGGGTGACTTTATCGTTCCGCAGCTGGTGGGGCCTCCGGGCTACTTTATTGGCAATATGGTCTATTCCCAGCAAGGGGCCATTGGCAATATGCCAATGGCGGCCGCGTTCACGCTGGTTCCTATTGTTCTTATTTCACTCTATCTGGCGTTCGTGAAACGTCTGGGAGCGTTCGATGCACTCTGAACGCGCACCATTGTTCCTGAAAGTGGCAGCCTGGGGTGGGGTTATTTTCCTGCACTTCCCGCTGCTTATCATCGCAACCTATGCGTTTAATACCGAAGATGCTGCGTTTAGCTTTCCCCCGCAGGGGCTAACGCTGAAGTGGTTTAGCATCGCGGCCGCGCGTGGGGATATTATTGAATCCGTGACATTGTCACTTCAAATCGCGGCGTTATCGACGGGTATCGCGTTGATACTTGGCACGCTTGCTGCTGCGGCGTTATGGCGCAGTGAGTTTTTTGGCAAAAATGCCATCTCGCTGTTACTGCTGCTGCCAATAGCGCTGCCGGGGATCATAACCGGCCTGGCGCTGCTGACCGCATTTAAAACCATCAATCTTGAACCGGGCTTTTTCACCATTGTTGTCGGGCACGCCACTTTCTGTGTGGTGGTGGTCTTTAACAACGTGATTGCCCGCTTCCGGCGCACCTCGTGGAGCCTGGTGGAAGCGTCGATGGACTTAGGTGCGGATGGCTGGCAAACCTTCCGTTATGTGGTGCTGCCCAATCTTGGGTCGGCGCTGCTGGCGGGGGGAATGCTGGCGTTTGCGCTGTCGTTTGACGAAATCATCGTCACGACATTTACGGCGGGACACGAGCGCACGTTACCGCTGTGGTTGTTGAACCAGCTTGGTCGCCCACGTGACGTACCGGTTACCAACGTGGTGGCCCTGCTGGTGATGCTGGTGACAACCATTCCTATTCTGGGAGCCTGGTGGCTTACCCGCGACGGCGAAACGATTGCCGGCAGCGGGAAATAACTCCGATTTCAACAGGACAACGCTATGCAAAATCAACTGCTCATTAATGGTGAACTGATTACGGGCGAAGGCGAGAAACAGCCCGTGTTTAATCCTGCCACCGGAGAGGTACTGCTGGAAATCGCCGAAGCCTCTGCCGCGCAGGTTGATGCTGCCGTGCAGGCAGCCGATCGTGCTTTTGCTGAATGGGGGCAAACCACGCCGAAAACCCGTTCAGAGTGTTTGCTGAAACTTGCAGACGTTATTGAAGAACATGCAGAAACCTTCGCCAGGCTGGAATCCCTTAATTGCGGGAAGCCGCTGCACTGTGTGGCGGGAGATGAAATCCCGGCGGTGGTTGACGTGTTCCGCTTCTTTGCCGGCGCGGCGCGCTGCCTGAACGGGCTGGCCGCCGGAGAGTATCTTGATGGCCACACCTCAATGATCCGTCGTGACCCGGTCGGCGTCGTTGCGTCCATTGCGCCGTGGAACTACCCGCTGATGATGGCCGCATGGAAACTGGCGCCTGCCCTGGCAGCAGGGAACTGCGTGGTGATTAAACCCTCTGAAATCACCCCGCTGACGGCCTTAAAACTGGCAGAGCTGGCAAAAGATATCTTCCCGGCAGGCGTTCTGAACGTACTGTTCGGGCGGGGCAAAACCGTGGGTGATCCACTGACCGGGCATGAAAAGGTACGCATGGTGTCGCTGACCGGTTCGATTGCCACCGGGGAACACATTATCGGCCATACGGCATCGTCGATTAAGCGCACTCATATGGAACTGGGCGGCAAAGCGCCGGTTATCGTTTTTGATGATGCGGACCTGGACGCGGTCGTGGAGGGCGTGCGTACCTTTGGTTTTTACAACGCCGGGCAGGACTGCACTGCTGCCTGCCGCATCTATGCTCAGAAGGGCATTTACGCCGCGCTGGTGGAAAAACTCGGTGCCGCAGTTGCCACTCTGAATATGGGCGCACCGGAGGATGAGTCTACAGAGCTTGGCCCGCTGAGCTCAGCGGCGCATCTGTCACGCGTCTGTAAGGCGGTGGACGAGGCAAAATCCCAAAGCCATATCCGCGTTGTCACTGGCGGCAGTAAAAAAGAGGGGGCAGGATATTACTTCCAGCCAACCCTGCTGGCGGGTGCAAAACAGGACGATGCCATCGTGCAGCGTGAAGTTTTTGGCCCGGTCGTCAGCGTGACCGAATTTGACGACGAAGCGCAGGTGCTGGGCTGGGCGAACGACTCTCAGTATGGCCTGGCGTCATCCGTGTGGACCAAAGACGTGGGGCGCGCCCACCGTCTCAGCGCGCGTTTGCAGTATGGCTGCACCTGGGTCAATACCCACTTTATGCTGGTCAGCGAAATGCCACATGGGGGGATGAAGCTGTCAGGCTACGGGAAAGATATGTCGGTGTATGGGCTGGAGGATTATACGGTTGTGCGGCATGTGATGATTAAACATTAATTAATTTTATCTGCTCCCTAAAAGTTAATAAGATAACTTTTAGGGAGCTGTATGACCGTCGTGTTATTTATTGATCTCGCGCATGGCTGTATACATTGAGGACATCTACTGTTTGCCGGCCAATTTCGGCTAACGTTATTTAGACAGTAGGTATCTGTGAATAAGGTATTCGCTTTTTTTATTATGCTTGGTGTTTTTGTAATGACAGGTTGCGCTACCATTGTTGGTGACGATACTCAGCTGGTTCAGGTTAATAGTAACCCAGCTGGGGCAGCCTTTGAAATTAAAGATGATTCAGGCAGAGTCGTTGCGCAGGGAAAGACACCGCAAGGCGTGACCCTGGCGAAGTCTGACGGCAGTTACTTTGGTAAGAAAAGTTATCAAATCACGTTCACTAAAGAAGGCGTTCAGCCTGTAACACTGCCGATAAAAGCGAGTGCTAACGGTTGGTATATAGGCGGGAATATTGTCTTTGGCGGTCTGATTGGATGGTTAGCTGTCGATCCTTTCAACGGTGGAATGTATACATTAAAACCTAAAGAAATAAATCCAACGCTTGCCTCAGTCCAGTAAAAATAAAACCCTAAAAGGGCTATATTTTATAAACTATGATTAATATATTCATTGTGATTAATATTTGGGGCAAAACCATTTGTAGTGGTATATGCCCCAGTCAATTATCTACCAACCACAAACCTCGTGCTCATTTTCCGTATCGTAAGCATGTACGGTATTCACCAGGTCTTTAACCACTTTTCCGATGCCCGCGCCCTGGAGGGTGACCGAAAAAGTCGATATTAAACCAGGTATCGTCGGTCAACAGCTCAATACGATGCCATTTTAGGGGTGGGGAAATACCAAATGAACCGGCTTCAATTATCAGCTCCAGATCGGGTTCGGTGGCGTTACCATCCGGGAAGCCGAAATAGCACACGGTGCCCTGCATCACAGACAAACGGCCGTAAACACCCGCTTTCGTATTGTGATGAGTGAAGAGCGTTTTCTGCGACTTAGAATTTATAAAAATGTGCATTTATAATGCATGTTATCAAAAAAGATGTTCTCTCATCCTCATGAGATGTAACGCAAAATACCTAATTGTTATTACCCGTTATTTTTAAGTGGTTATTATGTAACGAAAAAACTTGATCTGTATCAACATATGACGCATATTGCGTGCGGTTATTTTTGACAGTTTGGGTAAGCAGGATGACGTTGTATCAAAAAATGTTGGTTTTTTACGCAATCATGGCATCCATCAGTGCGCTCATCACCTGGTTCCTGTCTAAAGACCGTAAACGCATCCGCCTCCTGAGCGCTTTTCTCGTGGGTTCTACCTGGCCGATGAGCTTTCCTGTCGCGCTTCTGATATCGCTTTTCTGAAGCAAGCTTCCAGTTTTAAAAGATGAACATAGCATTCCGCTACTGGTGACTGTATAAATAAACAGTGCATTGAAAAAGGAGTGCTCATGAACAGTTTCTACTCTCGGCGCGCGGGTTGCAGTGTGCGCTGGCAAGACCTCCCTGGTTTTGGTGATCCCGTCGTGTTTATCCACGGCCTGGGGTGCGCCTCGTCCTATGAATATCCGCGAGTTGTCTGTGACCCGAATTTTGGTGCGCGCAGAGCCATTCTTATCGATCTCCCCGGCAGTGGATACAGCGATAAACCCGAGCACTATCGCTATCAGACAGGCGATCAGGCCCGGGTGGTTACTGAATTGCTGGACAATATTGGTATCAATACTTTCTGGCTTTACGGGCACAGTATGGGCGGCAGCATTGCCATCGAAACCGCGGTTTTGATGCAGACGCGCCTCAACGGTTTAATGGTATCTGAGCCTAATTTTCATGGTGGCGGCGGTATGTTCAGCCGTAGCATTGCCGCACAGTCGGAAACGCAATTTGTTGAACACGGTTATGATCAGTTACTTGCCGCCGAAACCTCTGCATGGGCCGGTAGCCTGCAAAGTAATGCGCCTTACGCTGTGTGGCGCGGTGCCACGAGTCTGGTTGAGGGCACTAGCCCTGACTGGGAAGCGCAGTTCCTGTCATTACGTTGCCCGGTTACGCTTATTTTTGGGGAACACTCATTGCCTGATAAGGATGTGGATTCGCTCAAAGGTAAAGGTGTTGCGGTGAAAATCATCCCTGCGGCGGGGCACTCGATGTCGTGGGAAAATCCTTCGGCGCTGGCCCTGGCGTTATCTGACTGCATGACGGGTAAATAGCAGCCCGCATGACTGCGGGCTGACGAGGGCTAGCGCAATATGGCCTGTAAGGCCCGGCGGGCGCTGGCCTGAACATCGTGCGGGCTCTGGTAATCGATGTTCTCGGTGGCCCGGCTGTACAGAGCAACCAGCCAGTCGTAAACGTAGACGGTTGCAGCGTGAACGGGTTGTTCACCCAGATGTGTCAGGCGCGGTGTCGCGCTGTTAACCACTGGCGTGACAAAGATGGGCTGGCCTTTGCGCACGCGGCTGGCAGGACGTTCTGTAACAGGTGTCTGCTCGTAACCAAGCCAGCCGATGAAATTCCCCAACACGGCATGTAACTGCGCCGCGCTGCTTTTATCTGCCTCGACAATACGCTGAAGTTGTTGCGCCAGATCCAGACGGTAGCTGCTGGTGACCAGAACATCCGCAATTTGCTGCAACACCGCAGGCTCCAGACCTAAGCGGGCGGCAGCGGCTTCATTCCTGCTCCACTGGCGCAGATGATTGATCCACACCTTGTGTGCCAGCCTGGCTTTGTCTTTTGTCTGGTACGGGCTGCTATTCTCCTGGGCATTTTCTGCGAACAGGTCAATCACATCGGTAAACAACCCGTTGACTTGCTCCTCACGAGGTTGCTGAACGGCTAACAGCGTTTCGAAGGCTTTTAGCGGCGGCAGAAGGCCTTCCAGCAACTCGCCGTGGCGCGCGGCACTGGCCTGGAGCATTCGTACCATGTTTTCCGCCTGAGCGCGTCTTGCTCCTGGCTCCAGCGTCACAGGCGCCAGATAGCTTTGCATCAAGGCGGATAACTCCTGCTGCAACAGCGTTTTCAGGGTGCGAAGACGGGTCTGACGCTGTGCTGGCAGTGTTGCCTGAGACAACCACTCAACTACGCGCTGTAGACTGTGGCTGTCCAGCGCCTGTAATGTGCCCCAGCGCTGACCTGGTTTGCCAAGCAATTGCTGGACCGCTTCGTCGAGGTTTTGTTTGGTGGTAAAGCGGGCATCATGCGGGGTAATCGCCCAGACCAGCCCCGGCAGGGCGGATTCAACGGACGGCTGCGTCTCCTTAACCCAGTTAAGAAGTAATTTTGCGGTTTTTGCCGTCTGCTCATGTTGCGCTGTGGCGTTACAGATAACCAGCACATCCGGCTGAAGCTGCTGACGATAATGCTCCAACAGCCACAGACATTTTGCCTGAGTCAACAGTGGGCTACTGCTGTCTGAAAACGCCGGGATATCAATGATATCCACGTTATCCAGAACCGCGTTTTCGACCGGGAGCACCAGTTCGCGGGTCAGGAAGGCGAGCACATCCACGGGAATACTAATAGCGTTGAGTATCTCACCGTTGTTAAGCGGGTGAAGCAGCGTTTCCTGCGACTCAGGTGACGTCAACGCGCCGTGAGTCAGAAAACCCTCGCTCGGCAGACCGAAATTATCCACCAGCAGGCTGAGCGGCGCGGCAAGCTCGCTGGCATGGCTGGTTTGATGCAGTACATGAGCCAGTTTCAGCCACTGCTGAGTCAGCTCTTGTTGCTCGCCCCACAGCAATGACCAGACGCTTGCGCGGGTGCTTAAATCAAGAGACGGCACCAGAAGGGCAAACTGATGCCACAGCGCATCATCCATTTGTTGTTTAGCGCCTGGCACCGTACTTTGCCAGAAGCGTGCAATGGCGCCCACTTCCTGAGCGGTAATGCCCGGCACGCCCTGAGGCTGGCGAAGTGCGCGCCATTTTTCCAGGCGTGTCTCAATAACGGATTTATCGACGGGGCGGATCTGCGGGTGCAGCGTGGTGCGGGCAATAAACAGTTGCACCAGCTCTGCCTCTGTCACCAGACTCAGACGCAGCGGAAACGCCTCATCGGCGATGTCGCGGCTCTCTCTGGTGAAGCGCACGGCCATATTGGTCAGCGCGTGGCCTGGGTTGATATGCGTGAAATAATCAAAGGTACGTTGTCCCGGAACGACATTCAGGCGGGCGTTACCGCTACCACACAGGGAGGCCAGCAGATGCGCTTTTGCCGCCTGGGAATGCCCGTAAAGCCCGATGCTGCTGCGGCTTGCCAGCGCACGATCGATAGCCTGCTCGCGTGCCTGGGCGGCGTTTACCCGCGCCAGCAGTGCGTCTGCATCGTTATCCAGAACAGGAGCGTGCTGGCGCGTGTCGTTAATCCACTCGATTATGGCCTGAGTGGTGGCAGTCATCGCAGTCATTTCAGGTATACGCTCCCGCTGTCGATCCAGTAGTGGCTTCCGCTATGACGGCGATCGGCCAGGGTATTCAGTTTAAACGTTAAGGCATCAGCCGGAACCGGGGTGCCATCCTGGAGCCAGGCGTCGCTCAGCTCAAAGGATTCTGGCCCTTCGTGCTTACTCCCTCCGCGAAGTTTCAGACGTACATTCAGCACGCCATCTCCGGCAATGGCTTTTGCCAGCTCGGCAGAGTTGATGCTCAGGGTATACAGAGGTGTTGCTGGCCAGCGCGCGTTCGCCAGTTGACGGAAGCCCAGTGTCACGTTCCCGCGCAGCGGGAAGTGCAGGCGAGCGTCCAGTTTCGCCCCCGGTTTGTCGAGGTCGATATCCTGATACCAGACGTTTTCCTCGCGCAGCGTGTTCACCGTGTTATCCAGCACACCCAGATACCGCACGGTGGAGTAAGCACCAATGTCGGCCGCTTTGAAATTAAAGCGTGGCAAGCGCAGGTCAAGCGCCAGGCTACACAGCATCGCGCCCACTGCGGCGGTGGATTTCGGGTTACCAATACGACCCTGCTGGCTGAACGGATACCATTCATGTACCTGATACTTATCCAGCCAGACAATGCGGTTAACCGGCACAGGTTGCAGGTGGCGAATCAACGCCTGAACACCTGGCAGGCAGCCCGGACGGCCCGTGATCAGCAAAATATCGCAGCTGTAATGCGAAATGGCTTCGCAAACGGCATGGAGCGGGGCCGCCAGCGTAAACTGGCCTGCCAGCATCGCATCCTGCATTTCGCGGAAATTAACGTGCAGCGGCACAGCGAACAGATCAAATTCCGCCGAGCCAGCAGGCAGGGCGTGGTCAATGGCCTGTTGCAGATAACCCATCACGTTCCGGGTGGGTTTCTGGTTCAGCAAATCGCCAAATGTTGCGTGCAGCCCTGCAAGCGGATCGTCGATATCGCTGCTTTCCCAGGCGGCAAGAATGGCGTGGCCGATCGGCATAAACAGCTGGAGCGCGGTTTGCTGGCGTAACACCGCCTGTGTGTCGATACGCCCGGAGTCACCAAACAGCGACGCCATCAGCATAGAGGCATCGGCGATGCCGGATTTCTGAAGCTGAGTTTGCAGGGCAGGTAAGACATAGCGCTGGATAACATCCAGCAGGGTGTCATCACCCGCCACTTTAAAGCCTTCACGGAACAGCAGTTGTGGCGTGATTTTGACGTTGTTACCGGAGCCATCGTCCAGCGCATAATGCGTGATCGCCATATCCGTGGTGCCGCCGCCAATATCAATGGAAGCAACGCGTAAGGAGCGGCCGGGATCCACGCCGGGTTCTGGCGCTCTGTCCGGGCGAGCAAGAGAGGCGAAGAACGCTTCAGTTTGCCCGCCGAAATGGGAGATAGCTTCGTTGTAAAGCCACACCAGCTGGCCGCAGCTGGCTTCGTCCCACTCCATCTGGATCTCAGGGACCGGAACAACGCTCTTTTCTTGCTGCTTACGACTGGCAAAATCTTCGTCCTGCGGGTGCCAGCCCATTGCCTTCCACACAATCGCGATGGCTTCAAACATGCGGCGTCGGAAAATCTCGCGCTCCTGTTTTGGCATCGCGGAAGGCAGTGTCAGGATCAGGGTGCGAAGCTGGCGAGGCGATGCCGGGAATCCCAGGCGCAGACGCGTTGCCACGCTGTTGATCTGCCCCAGAGCCTGGGCCAGCAGTTCGCACAGCATGTGCGTCATCAGGGTGCTGCGGCTGTACTGCGGCGAAAACACCGGCAGACGCTCATCCTGTGGCAGGGTAAAGAGCGGCTCGCCGTCGTCGTTCATCAGATTCATCAGCGGGAAAGCGGTGGCTAACGGTTCACGCTGGGTTTTGCTGTTCATCTGGCTAAAGCGCCAGTCCTGTACCACCGGGGTTTCATCCCACAGGTAGCGACGCGGGCTGGAGATCCCGCTGTTGCCCTCGGTTCCCAGGCGCTGCATCGCCAGTTTGCGGGCTTCATCACCCACGCGCACGATAGAGGGCCAGACAAAGGCATCTTCACGGCCGCTTTCAACCGAGAAATGCTGCTTGCCGAAACGCGCTTCAGAAAACTCAAGGCGGCTGGTGAAAAGCGGTTCATTGAGGAACTGCGGTTCGCTCAGGGAACGTACCTGGAGCTCTGCAGTCTGGCGCAGTCCGTCGTTGGCATCGCCGTGATCTTCAATGACAACGCCGCAGGTATGGGTGTTACCGACGTCCAGGATCAGGTCGACCGGAATGGCTGGCGTGCTGAGCGTGTGGGTAACAAACTTCACTTCTGGCACGGTGATCTGCTCACCGAGCATGGTCAGCAGGTTCAGCCAGTGGGCCTGGTATTCAAAGCCGCGCATCGCCTGTTGCAGGTCGCGTTCAGAACGGTTTTCCACGCCGGTCGCGAACTGACTAAACGCTTCACGCAGCCAGCCGTCAATCCAGGTCTGGTCGAGGAAACTGTCTACTTCGCCATCGCGCCAGGCCAGCGCAAAGCGTGTGCCGTTCAGGATATCGTTACCGACGGGTGAAAGGGCGGATGTTGCGTGTTCCGCAATCTGACTGTCGAGCGCGAAAGTCACCCGGTGGGTATTACCGGCGCTGTCTGGCTCATCAAGCTTACGTACCTGCACGCGCGCCCAGTTATCCGGGCCATCAACAAAGGTACGCGGCGGGTTAAAGCGCAGGAAAGGCACCGGAAGCCACACGCCATCCAGAACCGTCAGGGACTGATGCAGTGGGATAGTACTTTCCGGCTTGACCACTTCAGGCTGAGCGCCCCCTGTGCCTGGCAGCGTGTAGCGGCCATTAACCAAATCGAAGTCCAGACGCAGCAGGGGACCATTGGCCGTCTTGCGGACAAACCGACCGTTGCTGGCGGTGTCCTGCGGGGTCAAGCCGAAATCAAGGAATTGCACGCCGCTATTGGCAATAAGCGTAACGCTTTGTTTATAGTCGCAAAGATTTACCAGCATAGGGTCATGCACCTGCTTTCTTGAACGTCAATGGAACGACGGTTTTGGCATCGTAACGTGCACTGCATTCCGCCACATCGCTGGTCCCGGCTTTACAGGCGATCTCAGGCATCGGATAGCGCGAGCCATCGGTGCAACGCGCGTTGCCACGGCTTTTGATCATCAGCTCGCCATTACTGTGTAACCCGGAAAATACGTCAGTCCGACACACAATATTGTCGCCGTGTACCACACGGGCAAAGCCCTTGTTGTTCTGGATCTGGAAGCGCAACGACGGTGGTTTACCCGTAACCGGATCTTTTACATCCAGAATGGCGCGCCAGCTCCCGTTGAGGAAACGGGTTGAACCGGCTTTCACCTGGTTGGCGTCCATCACCATGGCATCTTTCGGGATAGCGGCAATCACCACCGTGGCCTGCACCGGAGCAGGCTCTGGCTCTTTGACCTTTGCCACCAACACTTCAGCCTGATGCAGAGGCAGATTCATTGCCAGCGGCTCAACAGCTTTCACCGGCTGCGGGGCGATAGCCACAGGCACCGGCGCAGGCGCAGGTTCAGCCGGTGCAGATGGCGCCTGTTTTGGCCATAGCAGCGGAGCGGCAACTGCGGCAACCAGCACTGCCGCAACCGGGAGTGACCACAGCGGGACACGGCGCTTTTTGCGTACGATTTCCGGCGCTGGCTGGGCTTCCTCGACGTCAGGAATAACCACCCGTGCTGGCTCCGGCTCATACAGATCTTCTGGCGTAATACGTACAACCGTCGCCGGTGTCACCAGCGGCTCATCGGCCTGTTCGAACGTGATGACCGGCGCGGGTTCAGGCTCGGGTTCTGGATCCTCAATCACCACGGGTGCAGGCTCAGGAATAAGCGACTCGCGCAGGCACTCAAGAACGTCATCGCGGGCGTTCTCGTTAAGATTCACAAAGCCCCAGAACGTGATAACCGGTTTGCCATCAATCAAAAACAGGAAGTTTTCACCAGGAAACTGAAAGGCTTTAGAAAGCAGGGAGCCAAAAAGCTGTTGCGCAGTTTTAGGCGACTGGAGGCACTTTTTACTCAGCGACTCAACGCTCGCGAGGGTGTTTTCCAGGTAGCGCAAGGCGCGGAAGCGGGTATCTTCGTCGGCAGCTTTCCAGCTGGTGACCATTCCGTCAACCGGTGAGTACCAGTCGACGCGGTCGCCGCCATCATTGACCTGAGGGATAGCCAGACAATCGACAATGGCCTGCTGTTTGCGCAGGCGAAGTGCTTCACGGATTTGCAACGCTGATTCAAAAACGGCCTGTCCGCCGCCGCCAACGGCCTGAAAGTCATCCAGATTACCGCTGCGTAAAAGAGTTTTTGCCACGATTTGGTCCCATATACTTCTTCACACCGTTACTTTAACGAAACTGCTCATCAAGCAAACGGGGGAAGAGAGGCTAAAAGGGGGGATTTCTTGCGGCATTGATCGTGACGGTTGTGCTTGACGAATAATGGCACTTAAGGCAAATCAATTTCAGAGCCAGTGGCTGTAAAACCAGCGAAATGCACTGCTTTAGAATAACCTGATAGTTTTTCGTTATTTGCCAGGCATTCCGGGCTGTGCTGTTATTACTGTTCTATATAATAAAATCGAAAGGGTTATAACCATGTCTACAGGGAAAACGCTGCTCGCGCTTGTCTTGAGCACACTTTTACCGGCAAGTGCCGCCTGGGCGGCGAATAACGATACCATTATTTACTGTTCTGAGGCGTCGCCTGAGTCGTTCAACCCACAGATTGCCAGCTCCGGCCCCTCCTTCGTGGCCAGCTCTCAGGTGCTGTATAACCGCCTGATCAATTTTGACCCGGTAAAAAATACCCCGGTTCCGTCACTGGCGGAGTCATGGACCATTTCCCCGGACGGCAAGACCTATACCTTTACGCTGCGTAAAGGGGTCAAGTTCAACAGTAATAAATACTTCAAACCGACCCGCGATTTTAATGCCGATGACGTTATTTTCTCCGTTATGCGCCAGAAAGACCCTAAACACCCGTATCACGATGTGTCGAAGGGCAATTACGAATACTTTAATGACGTGGGTCTGGATAAGCTGATTCAGGACGTCAAAAAGATTGATGATTACCACGTTCAGTTCACCCTGAGTGAGCCTAATGCAGCATTCCTGGCAGACTGGGGGATGGATTTCGCCTCTATTCTGTCTGCGGAATACGCGGATGTGATGCTGAAAAAAGGAACGCCAGAGAACGTGGATACCTGGCCGATTGGTACCGGGCCATATGTGCTCCAGCAGTACAAAGTGGACTCGCTGATCCGCTACATTGCTAACCCGAACTACTGGGATGGCGCAGTTCCGACAAAACACCTGATTTTCTCCATCACGCCGAATGTGGAAACGCGACTGGCGAAGCTGCAAACCAACGAGTGCCAGATTATCCCTGCGCCATCGCCGGTGCAGTTTGATGTTATCAAAAACAATAAAGATCTGACCCTGCATTCCGTCGATGCGCTGAACGTGGGTTATCTGGCGTTTAACACCGAGAAAAAGCCGTTTGATAACGTGCTTGTGCGTCAGGCACTTAACTATGCGACCGACAAAAAAGCGATCGTTAATGCCGTCTTTATGGGTTCCGGTACGGTGGCAAAATCACCTATTCCGCCGAATATGATGGGCTATAACAAGGATCTGAAAGATTACAGCTACGACCCTGAGAAAGCGAAAGCGTTGCTGAAACAGGCCGGGCTGGAGAAGGGCGCCGAGGTGACGCTGTGGTCAATGCCGGTACAGCGTCCGTATAACCCGAACTCTCGCCGTATTGCAGAGATGATCCAGGCCGACTGGGCGAAAGTGGGCGTGACGGCGAAAATCGTCTCTTACGAGTGGGGCGAGTACCTCTCCGGAATGCGTAAAGGCGAACACGATTCTGCGCTGTTTGGCTGGATGTCTGATAACGGTGACCCGGATAACTTTGCCGACGTGCTGCTGGGTTGTAACAGCATCAAGACTGGCTCAAATGCCGCGCGCTGGTGCGACAAGGGTTATGATGACCTGGTACAGAAAGCCAAGCTTGCCAGCAACCCGGGCGAACGCGCGAAGCTCTACAGCCAGGCGCAGGAGATCTTCTACCAGCAGGCGCCGTGGATTGCGCTGGCAAACGGGAAGACGTTCTATGCTACCCGTAGTAATATTACGGGATACAGCGTGAGCCTGATGGGAAGCGATTTCTCGAAAGCGAAGCTGAACTGATCTTATGCCCGGTGGCGCTGCGCTTACCGGGCCTACGGTTCCCCCTGTAGGCCGGGTAAGGCGTAGCCGTCACCCGGCAATTCTCAAGGAGTGACAATGTCACATTTAAACGAAGTGACTGCCCGTGTAGACGCCGCGCTTGAAGAGAGCGTAATCACTCACATGAATGAACTGCTTATCGAACTGAGCGATGATGCTGAGCTGAGCCGCGAAGAGCGCTTTACCCAGCAGCAGCGTCTGCGTACCGCGATTGCGCATCACGGTAAACAGCACAAAGAAGAGATGGAAGCGCGTCACGAGCACCTCGCGAAGGGCGGTACTATCCTTTAAAACTGGCGTCTGGCCACCAGCCAGGCCCCCACGACCAGCATCACTGCGCCGCATCCCGGGCCAATCAGTGCGCGCAGTGGAATGCCGTTACTTCTCAGCACATCCATCACCAGCCCACCAATAAGCTGGCTGGCTACCAGCACCGCAATGGTGGTGGCCGCGCCTACGTTCTGATACCCACTGATACTGGCAAACACAAAAAACGAGCCCAGCAAACCGGGGATCAGCGTCCACCAGCGTACGGTTGATGCCAGCTCGCTAAACCCGGCTGTACCTTGCTTAATCAGTAAGATGCTGACGAACAGGACAATCCCCACCAGTGAGTTCAGCAACATCGCGATGAGGATCGTGGAAGAGGACTGGGTGATGCGCACCATTAAGGTGTTCTGCACCACCAGGCCAATACCTGCCGCCACCAGAAATGCCAGCGTCAGTGATTGATTCATGAAATGGCGTCCGGGTCGGTGCGCTCGTCCAGCTGCAATTGCATAAAGGTTAAGTCCAGCCAGCGGCCAAACTTGGTGCCGACCTGCGGCATTTGCCCGGTGGTGATGAAGCCGAGCGTCTCATGCAGATGAATAGACGCGTGGTTTTGTGCTTCAATCCCGGCCACCATCACATGCTTGCCAATATTACGCGCCTCGATGATCAGGGCTTTCATCAGTTGACGGCCAATACCTTTACCCTGGTGTTCCGGGTGAACGTAAACCGAGTGTTCAACCGTATGGCGGAAACCATCGAAGGCGCGCCAGTCGCCGAATGAGGCATACCCCGTTACCACACCGTTTTCTTCACTGACCAGCACCGGGTAGCCCACCAGAATGCGCGCTTCAAACCAGGCGATACGGTTATCGGTATCTACGGTCTTATCGTTCCAGATTGCGGCGGTATGCACTACCGCGTGGTTGTAGATCTCACCGATGGCGGCGCAGTCTTCTTTGCTGGCGTGGCGGATTATCATCATTAAACCTCTGAATGCGTTGTTCACTATAGTAGTACGTATTTGACACGATATTACACAATAGTCTCACCAAATCGCTACGACATAAGCCATATTTTTTTGTTATGAAAACAGCATTGAATTGCCGTTCATACACTATAGTATGACGTCATGAACACTATTACAGACAATATGAATCAACGGATTAGCGCACGAATTCGCATTGAACGCGAGTCGCGCGGTTGGTCACTAAGCGAGCTTGCCGACCGGGCTGGTGTCTCGCGCGCCATGATCCACAAGATTGAACGTGGGGAAAGTAGCCCAACGGCGACCTTGCTTGCTCGTTTATCCGGTGCGTTCGGCATCAGCATGTCTACTTTGATTGCCAGAGCCGAAATGCAGGAAGGAAAACTGCTGCGCCTGGCGAATCAACCGGTCTGGCGCGATCCGCAAACGCACTATCTTCGCCGCCACGTTTCACCGCGAACCGATCTTCCCATCGACCTGGTACAGGTGGAATTGCCTGCGGGCAGTGATGTGCCCATGCCTGCTTCGTCCTATGCGCTGGCACGTCAGCTTATCTGGTTACAGGAAGGCGAACTGGTATTTCAGGAGGGCGATACTCGCCACGAAATGAAAGCCGGAGACTGCCTGGAGCTGGGGCCGCCCAACGACTGTCGGTTTATCAATGAAACCGAGAGTTCCTGTATTTATCTGGTCGTTCGGCTTAATCAGTCCGGCTCGTAATGCCAAAGCGGCCCGCAACATAAGGGACTAGTCTCTAATGACATTTGCACAAAAAGGAACACGATATGAGTCAATCTCCACTGCAAAATCATCGCTGGGTTCTGGCCTCTCGTCCGCATGGCGCACCGGTCGCTGACAATTTCCGTTCAGAAACGCAGCCAGTTCCGACACCTGCCGCGGGGCAGATAGTGCTGCGCACAGAGTGGCTGTCTCTTGATCCCTACATGCGTGGTCGCATGAGCGATGCCCCGTCTTATTCGCCGCCGGTAGAGATTGGCGCGGTAATGGTAGGCGGCACCGTCAGCCGCGTTGAGCAGTCAAATAACCCGGCCTTCAAACCGGGTGAGTGGGTGCTGGGTTACAGCGGCTGGCAGGAGTATGAGCTGTCCGACGGCAGCGGTCTGGTGAAACTGGGTGAAAATCCGGCGCACCCGTCATGGGCGCTTGGCGTGCTGGGGATGCCAGGTTTTACGGCGTACATGGGGTTACTGGATATTGGGCAACCAAAAGAAGGCGAAACGCTGGTGGTTGCCGCGGCCACCGGGCCGGTTGGCGCCACGGTCGGGCAAATTGGTAAAATTAAGGGATGCCGGGTCATTGGCGTTGCGGGTGGTGCAGAGAAATGCCGCTATGCCACCGAGGTTTTAGGCTTTGATCTTTGCCTGGATCACTATGCAGATGACTTTGCGGCGCAGCTGGCGAAAGCCTGCCCGAACGGGATTGACGTTTATTACGAAAACGTCGGCGGCAAAGTGTTTGATGCCGTGTTGCCATTACTGAATACCTCGGCACGCGTGCCGGTGTGTGGCCTGGTGAGCGGGTATAACGCCACCGGATTACCGGACGGCCCGGACCGTTTATCGCTGTTAATGGCGACTATCCTCAAGAAACGCATCCGGATGCAGGGCTTTATCATCGGGCAGGATTACGGTCACCGTGTCCAGGAGTTCCAGGCGGAAATGGGGCGTTGGGTGCAGGAAGGTAAAATCCACTATCGTGAACAGGTGATTGACGGGCTGGAAAATGCTCCCCAGGCGCTGATTGGTCTGCTTGAAGGGAAAAACTTCGGCAAAGTCGTGATACGTGTCGCGACTGAAAACAAATAAACCCACTTATGGCGGGATTACCCGCCATAAATATTTGTGAAGATACGATATATTGTCTTTAATTAAACCAGCACATCCTCTTCACCACCAGCATTGCTGAGCGGGGAGAGTAAAAAAATAAAATATGTAATATTTGCGTTTTTAGCGCATTTCCCAATACCAGGTACCATGATACAGGATATATCTAGCGGCGTCGTTTTTTCATGGACGCTGAAAATAGCGTATTGTTTTGGCTACGGGAATTGAACATGCTTGATTTGGATAATTTAGAAAAGGCACAGCGGGTCAGTCTTACCATGCAGGTTGAAATCAGTCTGAAAGGGGCATTAATTAGCGGTTCGTTGAAACCGGGTGCCCGGCTGATTACAAAAGAGATCGCAGATAAATTAGGCACCAGCATTACTCCGGTTCGCGAGGCGCTGTTGCGACTGGTGTCAGCTGGCGCGCTTCATGCCACGCCGGCTCAGGCGTTCCTCGTGCCTGAAGTAACGCTGGAACGCTATAACGAAATCAACGCCATCAGAAAACAGCTTGAACCGATGGCAGTCGCCGCGGCCTGCGAACGCATGTCGGATGCAAGGCTTGCGGCATTGCGTGAACTGTCGGATCTTTTCCATCAGGCCATGCGCACTGGAAATGTTCAGCAGGCGCTAAATGCCAACCGTGTTTTCCGTTTCACACTCTATCAATATGCCGAAATGCCAACCCTCAGCGCACTTATTGAGCAGTTGTGGGTACGAATAGGTCCGTGTATCAACTACCTGCATGAGGGGCTGAACGACATCACCACCTCGGCGTACCACTATGCTGAGCTACTGTCGGCTCTCGAACGAAGGGATGCAAAAGCCTGCCAGGAAGCGATTGATACTCTGATTGATGAAGCGGATGTACTTTTACAGCGGCAATATTTTAGTTAAGGGATTATTAACTACAGATCACATCATTTAATTTCAAATATTCATTATATAAATAATTCCCTGGTGGCACGATGTCACCGGGAACGTTATTTCATTTTTCAACAGGTAAAACTAACGCTACTATGAAATAACCTTGGATCTTGCCGATAACAGGTAAAGGCACAATTGCCTTTTAAGGAGTCCAGGATGTTTAGTATTAGCCTTCGATTACGTAATATAAAAATGAGCAAAAAGCTTTCAGCGGGTTTTGGCGTGGTATTGCTGCTGGTGGCGGTATCAACCGTCATGAGTGTGCTGCGCTTCAAAGAAATCCGCGATGTATATCAACAAACCAACCTTATCTACAATATCAATATTGAAGTATTCCAGGCAAAGATTAACCGGCTCAAGTATCTCTATAACGGGGATGAAAAATCGGGTCAGCTTCTGGCCGGGTATGTGAAACATGCCGAAGAATTAACGGCAGAAGCCAAAAAACTGAGCTGGACGGCAAAAGAAGCCCCTATCGTTGACGCGATTGGCGAACACCTGGCGCAGTTTGGTAGCGGTGTGGAAGACATGCAGACAGCGATGGCCGCAGTAAAAGCCAATAAGGGTGATACGGCGGCGGAGCAGGCGTTGAAAAAAGCCGAAGATAACGTTAAAACTGCGGGCGATAACAGCAGTGCCGCCATCCGGGATATCATCGCCCTGGTAAAAGCCCATAATGATGCACTGGCCTACAGTTCCAGCACCATTACGGCGATTGTTGGCGTGATTGCCATCCTCTTTGGCATCCTGGTGTCATGGTGGGTGACCCGTCAAATTACCCGTCCGGTAAAACATAACCTGTTACTGGCTGAACGTATCGCCAGTGGCGACCTTAGTTCTGATATCCGCGCGCATGGCAATGACGAACTGGGCAAGCTCACCGGTGCGATGGGGCGCATGAACGACACGCTGCGCTCGATGATTGGCGATGTGCGTAACAGCGTGGCGCAGGTTTCTCTGGCGGTGAGCGATATTGCTGAGGGGAATACCGATCTCTCTTCGCGCACTGAACAGCAGGCCGCCGCAGTAGTGGAAACGGCAGCCAGCATGGAAGAGTTAACGGCCACGGTGAAAAACAACGCCGACAACGCCCGCCATGCCAGCCAGCTGGCAGCGGAAGCGTCGCAGACCGCCACCCACGGCGGTCGTGTGATGCGCGATGTAGTCAACACCATGAACGATATCAACACCAGTTCGCAAAAAATTGCCGACATCACCGCGGTTATCAACAGTATCGCATTCCAGACGAACATTCTGGCACTGAATGCCGCGGTGGAAGCGGCGAGGGCGGGTGAGCAAGGGCGTGGATTTGCGGTGGTGGCCAGCGAAGTGCGTAGCCTTTCCCAGCGCAGTTCGCAGGCAGCGAAGGATATCGAACTGCTGATAAGTGAATCCGTCAACCGCATCACCACGGGCAGCGACCTGGTGGTGAAGGCCGGGCAGACGATGGAGCAGGTGGTGGAGTCCGTCACGCGAGTGAATGACATCATGGGCGAAATCTCGTCAGCGTCTGAAGAACAGAGCCGTGGTATCGAACAGATTTCCCGGGCAGTGATGGAGCTGGATACCACCACGCAACAAAATGCCTCGCTGGTGGGGGCATCGTCTACGGCGGCAGGGGCGCTGGAAGATCAGGCGCGCGTGTTGCAGGATCTGGTAGCAGCGTTCCGCCTCGAACAGAGCGCGCAGGTGGCATAATAAACAACCCGGCAGCAGGACGCTGCCGGGTGTTTGCTTACTCGAAGCGGTAGGAGACTGACATCCCGACACCGTAGTTACGGCCAGGAGCTGGTTCGTAATACCGCCCGTTAGATTCGTTCACAATCACTGAGCCGACATACTCTTTGTCGAACAGGTTATCAACGCGCCCAAACACGTCCATTCCCCAGTTACCGTAATTGAATTTATACCCGGTATTCAGGCCCACAACCGTGTAAGACGGGGCTTTCGCCGTGTTTTCGTCGTCGGCCATGATATCGCTCATGTAGCGCACATCGGTACCGGCATACCAGCCTTCTTCAGGCTGCCAGCCAAAGGATGCATAACCCATGTTACGGGCGATACCCGGCATCCGGTTGCCGTTACAGTCGGTATCGCTACAGACGTTGGTGCGGTAGGTGGCGTCCAGATACGTCCACGCCATTTTCAGCTTCCAGTTTTCCGCGAACTGCTGATCAAGGGAGACTTCCACACCCTGACGACGGGTTTTCCCGGCGTTTTTATAGCTGGTGCGGCCACCGGAGCTGGCATCCACCACAATTTCGTCATCCGTGTCGGTACGGAACAACGCCGCTGTCAGCAGGCCATTGCCGATACGCGTTTTGCTGCCCACTTCATAGGTGTTGTTGGTCGATGGCTTCAGGCCGATATTCAGCCCGCCTTTATCATCTGAACGGTAAGAGAGCTCGTTAATGGTTGGGGTTTCAAACCCACGTCCCGCCGCGGCATACAGGTTCCATGCGTCGGTCAGCGCATATTTAACCGAACCGGCCGGAAGCCACTTGTGATAGCTCGCATCGCCGCTGTCGTCGCCATTTCCCGGGGTAATGTAATGGTCGTTAGAGTCAAACCACACAGAACTGTAACGCACACCTGCATCCACAGAGAGCTTTTGCGTCAGTTGCCAGCTGGTTTGCAGATAAGGGTCAACGTTCCACATCAGGTTACGTTCGTCGCGGCGCTTTTCGCCTTTTACGCCGTAGTCTGGCACGCCGTTATCCATGACGAAGTTCTGATAACCCCGGCGATCTTCGCTCATGTTTTCGTAGTTCAGCCCGGTGGTGAAAGTAACCGGAACCAGCAGCTCGCCTTTGTGCGTCCAGCGGGTATCAATGCCCTGGTAGTGGCGCTGCATGTCAATCACGCCGCCAGAGTGGGTGGCTTTTAGCTGGGGCTGATACGGAATGGACTGATACTGCGTCATTTCACGTTCACCCGCGTACATCATCACGCTGAGGTCGTCCTGGGCACTCAACTGGCGGTCATAACGTAACCCGGCCTGCGTCTGCTTGATGGTTTTACGCGTGTTGTACTGATCCCCACGCGGAGACTGGCGCGGATTGTTCCGCCACTCCTGATAGTCCAGTCCACCCGGATCGTTGGCTTTCATGTCCACGCTGTTAAACATCAGCGTCAGTTTGCTGACGTCATCAATTCGCACGCCCAGTTTGGCGTTGGCGAGGTTTTTCCGCGCACCGCTGTGGTCCCGGTAGCCTTTGGTGGTGAAACGGGTCGTCGATACCGTGTAATCCACATCGCCGGCGTGCGTGCCATCACCCATAGCACCGGTGGCTTTCATACCATATCGCCAGGTGCCGTAACTGCCGTAATAACTGCTGGCTTCAATGGTTGGCGGCTGTTGCCCGGTCTGGGTGTTGATGTTGATAACGCCGCCAGAGGCATTGCCGTAGAGCGCCGAGAACGGACCGCGCAACACTTCAACGGTGTCCACACTGGTGAGGTCAATGTTAGATGTCTGGCCCTGGCCGTCAGGCATGGTGGCCGGGATACCGTCAACATACATACGGATCCCGCGCACGCCGAAGGTTGAACGTGCGCCGAAGCCACGCATGGATAACTGTAAATCCTGCGCATAGTTCTGGCGGTTCTGAATTTGCAGACCCGGCACGCTGCCAAGTGATTCCGAAAGGTTAATGCGCGGGGTTGCCTGGCGCATATCGTCCCCGTTGACGACGCTGACTGCCGCCGGGGTATCGAGTTCCGATACGGTTTGCGGAGTGGCGCTGACGATCATGGTCTGTTCTTCTGCGGCCATCGAGACGGCAGGGGCTAACACGACAGGAACCAGCAACAGCGGGAAAGTTGCCTTAGAGGCAGAAAAGATTTTCATGAGTAAACCGCTTGAGGAAAAATACGAACCAAATGGAACATGTGCATACATGTTAAATCTTTTGTAAATCTTTTGAAAACTATAACCGCACATTGCGTTAATGAAAGGGGGGCAGGGTAAGAAAAACTCCACATTCAGTGGATTAATGATTACTATTCTCATTAAAATGATGGCGAAGCCATGACTTTGCCTGCCGGAAGCGATGTCAGCAGTACACCCCCCTCTTTTAAAAAGGAATTGTTATGTCTTTACGTCACCTGTGCTCGCCGCGCCTGCGGAGTTCTCTGCTGTTAGGCTCCTTACTGTTTGCCGGAAGCTTCCAGGTTCATGCCGCCGAAGAGATGCTGCGTAAAGCAGTCGGCAAGGGCGCGTATGAGATGGCCGTAAGCCAGCAGGAGAATGCGCTGTGGGTTGCGACATCATTAAGCCGTAAAACTGATAAAGGTGGCGTGGTTTATCGCCTTGACCCGGTTACGCTGGAAGTGACGCAAGCGATTCATAACGATCTCAAACCGTTTGGCGCAACGATCGACAGTGCCACCCAGACGCTGTGGTTTGGCAACACCACCAGCAGTGCGGTGACGGCCATTGATGCAAAAACAGGCGAAGTGAAAGGGCGCCTGGTACTGGATGACCGCAAGCGCAGCGAAACGGTGAAACCGTTGCAGCCGCGACAACTGGTAGCAGACGACACCACCAATACCGTTTACATCACCGGCATTGGCAAAGAGAGCGTTATCTGGGTGGTTGATGGCGCAACGCTGAAGCTGAAAGACACCATCGCCAACACCGGTACGTTCAGCACGGGTCTGGCGCTGGATGCTCAGGCAAAACGCCTGTACACCACCAACGCAGATGGCGAACTGGTGACGATTGATACCACAACCCATAAAATCCTCAGCCGTAAAAAAGTGCAGGATGACGGAAAAGAGCATTTCTACCTGAACCTGAGCCTGGACACCGCCGGACAGCGCGCATTCCTTACCGATTCGAAACAGCCGGAAGTGCTGGTGGTCAGCCTGAAAGATGGCAGCGTTATCGAGAAAATCACCACGCCTGAGTCGCTGGCCGTGCTGTTTAACCCGGCGCGTAACGAAGCCTACGTGACCCACCGCGAAGCGGGCAAGGTGAGCGTGATTGATGCGAAGACCTATAAAGTCACTAAAACGTACGATACGCCGGTCTATCCAAACAGCCTGGCGCTCTCTGCCGACGGTAAAACTCTGTACGTGACGGTGAAACAGAAATCCACCCGCCAGCAGGAAGCCACCCAGCCGGACGACGTGATCCGTATCGCGCTGTAACCGCTCCTCAAGCCCTGCATGTGCAGGGCTTTTTTATCTGCCACGCGTTAATTATTGAAAGCAGCTGAATTCCGCCTTAACATATATGGAAAATCATATATGAATGCGTAAGAGGCAGGATGCAACATGCTACAGCCCGTTCAGCTATACAAAATTTTGTCCGATGAAACCCGGCTGGCCATCGTATTGCTCCTCAGAGAGTCCGGTGAGCTTTGCGTGTGCGATATCTGCGGCGTGACGGCGGAATCTCAGCCTAAAATTTCCCGACATATCGCCATTCTGCGGGATGCAGAGCTGGTTCTCGACCGCCGGGAAGGGAAGTGGGTTTACTACCGCCTGTCTCCGCATATGCCTGCCTGGGCCGCCGAAACCATTTCAACAGCCTGGTTGTGTATGCGTGAGGAGATCCGTCTGTGGCGGGAAAACGCCGCACCGTCATCCTGTTAGATAACAAATAACACATTCATTTAGTCATATGTAACGGAGTGGGAAATGTTACTGGCAGGGAGTATTTTTGTTCTGACACTGATTCTGGTCATCTGGCAGCCCAGGGGACTTAGTATTGGCTGGAGCGCGAGCATCGGTGCCGCGCTGGCATTGATGGGGGGCGTTATCCATATTGATGATATTCCGGTGGTCTGGAATATTGTCTGGAACGCCACCGCAACCTTTATTGCGGTGATTATCATCAGCCTGCTGCTGGATGAGTCCGGTTTTTTCGAGTGGGCGGCATTACATGTTACGCGCTGGGGAAATGGCCGGGGTCGCCTGCTGTTCACCTGGATAGTGCTGCTTGGCGCAGCCGTTGCGGCGCTTTTTGCCAACGACGGCGCAGCGCTGATCCTGACACCTATCGTGATAGCCATGCTCCTTGCTCTTGGATTCAGCAAAGGGACGACACTCGCCTTTGTGATGGCTGCGGGATTTATTGCAGATACAGCCAGCCTGCCGCTGATTGTCTCGAATCTGGTGAACATTGTCTCTGCGGATTACTTTTCTCTGGGCTTTACCCGGTACGCATCAGTCATGATCCCGGTTGATATCGCGGCCATCGCCACCACGCTTGTGATGCTGCACCTGTTCTTTCGTCGGGATATACCGGCGACCTATGACATTGCCCGACTAAAAGCTCCCGCCAGCGCAATCAAAGATGCCGCAACCTTTAAAGCCGGCTGGATTGTTCTGATCCTGCTGCTGGTTGGCTTCTTTGTGCTTGAACCTCTCGGGCTTCCCGTCAGCGCAATTGCAGCCATTGGTGCGCTGATCCTGTTTGCTGTAGCCAAAAGAGGCCATGCTATTAATACCGGCAAAGTATTGCGCGGTGCCCCGTGGCAGATTGTTATTTTTTCACTGGGAATGTATCTGGTGGTATACGGTCTGCGAAACGCCGGGTTGACTGACTCTCTTTCCGGGATCCTGAGCGTACTGGCCGATAAAGGAGTATGGGTGGCAACCTTTGGCACCGGCTTTATAACGGCATTTTTATCATCTGTAATGAATAACATGCCTACAGTGCTGATTGGCGCATTATCCATCGACGGAAGTACGGCTTCTGGCGTAGTGAAAGAGGCCATGATTTACGCCAACGTCATCGGCTGCGATTTAGGTCCTAAAATTACCCCTATCGGGAGCCTGGCAACCCTGTTATGGCTGCACGTGCTGTCGCAGAAGAATATGACCATCACCTGGGGATATTACTTCCGTACTGGCATCATCATGACCCTGCCCGTGCTGTTTGTCACACTTGCCGCGCTGGCGCTGCGGCTCTCTGTCACTTTGTCGTGAGACACTACAATGAGCAACGTTACAATTTATCACAACCCGGCCTGCGGCACGTCGCGCAATACGCTGGAAATGATCCGCAATAGCGGTATCGAACCGACAATTATCTATTACCTCGACACGCCTCCCACGCGGGATGAACTGGTGAAACTGATTGCCGGGATGGGCATCACGGTGAGCGCATTGCTGCGAAAAAACGTGGAGCCTTACGAACAGCTGGGTCTTGCAGATACTGCTTTTACGGATGAACAGCTTATTGGCTTTATGCTCCAGTATCCGATCCTGATTAATCGCCCGATTGTGGTGACTCCGCTTGGCACCCGCTTGTGCCGGCCTTCCGAAGTGGTGCTGGATATCCTCCCTGAGTCACAGCAAGGGGCATTTACGAAAGAGGACGGGGAGCAGGTCGTTGACGTGCAGGGCAAGCGAGTCAAACCCTGAGGTTTAGTCGCCGCAAAGCAAAAGGGAAGGCAAAATGCCTTCCCTTTTTTTATGACCGCCGTGTGGTATTAACGCGACGTCTCTTCAATCAGCGGGCCGTCCTGCTTTTCATCATCAGGATGAACAGGCGCGGTGCTGTGAATTTCGTGAACGCGTTTACGCACGCCAAACCAGCCTGCAATCAGCAACACAGCCAGCAGTGGAATGGTGGCGATGGTGTAAGTGCCGTTCGGGTAATCGAACGCCATCAGCACCAGCACGCTGAACAGGAACAGCAGGGTCAGCCAGGACGTTACCGGTGCGCCAGGCAGCTTAAAGCGGACTTCTGCGGCTTTACCTTCTTTAATCGCTTTGCGCAGACGCATCTGGCAAACCACGATAAAGGCCCAGGAGGCGATTATGCCCAGTGCAGCAACGTTCAGGACGATCTCAAACACCTGAGACGGCACCAGATAGTTCAGGAACACGCCAAAGACATAGACCGCCAGCGTGGCGAGGATACCCGCGTAAGGTACCTGCTGCTTACTCATTTTCGACATGAATTTCGGTGCAGAGCCACCCATCGACATCGAGCGCAAAATACGGCCGGTGGAGTACAGACCGGAGTTCAGGCTTGAGAGGGCTGCGGTCAGCACCACGATGTTCATAATGCTGCCAACATAAGGCACGCCGAGTTTAGAGAAGAAGGTCACAAACGGACTCTGACCTGCCTGGTATGCAGTCCACGGCAGAAGCAGTACCAGCAGTACCACAGAACCCACGTAGAACAGACCAATACGCCAGATAACGCTGTTAATCGCTTTTGGCACCATGGTCTGCGGATCTTTACATTCGCCCGCAGCCGTACCAACCAGCTCGATAGAGGCAAACGCGAACACCACACCCTGTACCAGCACCAGTGCAGGCAGCAGCCCGTGCGGGAAGAAACCGCCGTTATCGGTTATCAGGTGGAAGCCCGTGGCATTACCATCCAGCGGCTTACCGCTGCCGAGGAACACCGTACCGACCACCAGAAACACCACAATTGCCAGAACTTTGACCAGCGCAAACCAGAATTCCATTTCGGCGAACCACTTCACGCCGATCATGTTCATGGTTCCGACAATAGCCAGGGCACCAAGGGCAAACACCCACTGTGGTACATCACCAAACGCACCCCAGTAATGCATATACAGCGCAACAGCGGTGATATCGACAATACCGGTCATCGCCCAGTTGACGAAGTACATCCAGCCCGCAACGTAGGCCGCTTTTTCGCCGAGGAATTCACGGGCATAAGAGACAAAACTGCCGCTGGAAGGGCGATGTAAAACCAGTTCGCCCAACGCACGAAGAATAAAGAAAGAGAAAATGCCGCACACCAGATACACCAGTGCGAGAGCCGGGCCTGCCATTTGCAGACGTGCGCCTGCACCTAAGAACAAACCCGTACCGATAGCGCCGCCGATGGCGATCATTTGAACCTGACGGTTGCCCATCGCTTTGTGGTAGCCCTCTTCATGAGAGTTCAACCAGCGACGTTTCGCAGCATGATGATCGGCTGCGCTTTTATTGCTTGTTTTCATTGAGTTACCTGTTTGCCTGTCTGAACCATTGTCGTGATAGTCCCGTCTGGCAGCTGGCAATACAAACGATTGCCTTTGCACAGACACATGTCACCTTTCCAGTCTTTCTGCGTATGGATAAGGCGAACATGGCGAGGCATCCTACCTGCAATTGATAAGCGACGCAAAATATAACCGCGCCGAAAGTGATGTCTGTCGAAGGAAATTGTGTGGTCAGAGCAGACGGGGATCACAACACGCTGAATCGTGGCGATTTTCCAGGCAAACCAGTAAGTGTAGTGGTGCTTTAATCATCAGATTCACTTAATAGTTACCGACTGGTATTGATGGCTTGAATTAATAGGGACAATCCTGAACCGCCAGGCGGGAAGTCATTCACGCATTACGCAAGGCATCTACAAGTAATGCGAAGGCGGTGGTGTGCTGGCGGCGGCTGGGATAATACAAATGATAGCCCTGAAAGACCGGGCACCACGCCTTAAGCACCTGAATCAAGCGCCCCTGATCGATGGCCTCACGGACGGTATCTTCCGGCACGTACGCCAGGCCAAGACCGGATTCAGCGGCATCGATGCGCTGCGGCAGATTATTCAGCGTCAGCTGGCCTTCAACGCGCACGTGCAGCTCACGTCCGTCACGTTCAAATTCCCAGGCATACAATCCTCCCCGCGTGGGCAGACGTATATTGATGCAACTGTGCTGCGCAAGCTGTTCTGGCTCTTCCGGCACACCAGAGCGCGCAAGATAGTCGGGTGAACCGACCACTACCATATGCATATCCGGCGCAATGCGTACGGCAATCATGTCTTTGGCGACCTGTTCACCCAGGCGTACACCGGCATCAAACCGCCCATCAACGATGTCCGTCAGGCCGTTATCCACGGTCACTTCAATATGAATGTCAGGATATTTCGCCATAAAGGGTTTTAGCACTGGCCACAGCACGCAGGTCATGGCGTGTTCTCCAGCGGTAATGCGGATATTTCCGGCTGGCCTGTCACGCGTGTCACGCAGCGCGGTGAGCTCCTGTTCAATCTCCAGAAGGTGCGGGCTAAGGCGCATGAAGAGTTGTTCACCGGCTTCGGTCGGCGCAACGCTGCGGGTGGTACGGGTCAGCAGCCGCACATCCAGCCGCGCCTCCAGATTACGCATCGCGTGGCTTAATGCCGACTGCGAAACACCCAGTTGGGCGGCTGCACGAGTAAAACTGCGTTCGCGGGCGACCACCATAAAAGAGAGCAGGTCGTTGAAATTGTCTTTTAGCATCGTCAGTTATCCGATTCATGAATTGCATTCATGGTTCTTTTCTGATTATGCAGTCTAATGCTCTGTGCACCTTTGCGCTACTGTTAGCGCAACAGCAAACGAGGAGTACAACATGAAAATTATCCGCAGCGGTTCATTACCCTCCATCCGTGGCCCGGAAGACTGGTTTACCGGCACTGTCCGTATTGATGCGCCTTTCCAGGCGACCGAGCCCGCTGCTGTGGGTGGGGCAACGGTGACCTTTGAACCCGGCGCGCGAACCGCCTGGCATACGCATCCGCTGGGACAAACGCTTATCGTGACTCAGGGGCGCGGCTGGTTACAGGAGTGGGGTAAAGAGGCAGAGCCGTTGAATCAGGGCGATATCGCGTGGATCCCGCCTGGCGTAAAACACTGGCACGGGGCCTGCGCGCAAACGGCGATGACGCATATTGCCATCGCCGAATCGGTGAACGGTAGCCCGGTAGAGTGGATGGAAAAAGTGACCGACGAGCAGTATCAGAACAGCTAGCCGCCAAAAACCGCTATCGCCTGTTGCAGACGCGTGGTGCGCTGCGTCAGGTGATTGGCGGCATTGGCGACATTATCCACCATTCCGGTGTTGTTGCTGGTCATCACGCCAATACGAGAGATGGACTCGTTAATCAGCGAAAGCGCCTGCGTCTGTTCCTGCGTGGCATGGCCTATTTCCTTAATCAGGGAGGTCATCTGCAACACATTGCCTATCATCACCGTCAGGTGCGTTTCGGTCTGTTCCACCATTTCCACACCGTTGTTCACGCTGGCGACGTTTTTCTCGATCAGGGTTTTGATCTCTTTGGCCGCCGTGGCAGAGTGCTGCGCCAGGTTACGCACTTCAGCCGCTACCACCGCAAAACCGCGCCCGGCTTCACCGGCGCGTGCTGCTTCGACGGCGGCGTTCAGTGCCAGGATGTTGGTCTGGAAGGCGATGCGGTCAATCACGCTGATGATGTCGACAATCTGGCTGTTATCTTGCGACACCGACTGCATCATGCCGATGGTCTGTTTCATCATCGCTTCACCGCTGTGGGCGCTGTCGCTGGTCCGGTCTGCCATCTGAATGGCTTCTTTCGCAGTTTCTGCTGTCTGCTGTACTGCACTGGCAATTTCTTCTACCGCCGCGGCGGTTTGTTGCAAGTCGTCTGCTGTCTCTTCGGAACGCGCCTGCAACGCCGCGCCTTCTTTTGCCACCTGCTGACTGATATTGCCGATACCGCCAATCTGGGTGCCAACATCATCCACCAGCGAGTTCAGGTTTAAACCCGACTGATTAACGAGGCGCATCATCAGGCCAATTTCGTCAACCCGATCGAAATGGAAATAGTCTGTTTTTCGCCCGGAAACTACGCGTTGCATCTGGCTGACAATGGTTTTTACCGGACGTGATATTTGTGCATTAAGATATAGCGTCAGGCTAATTAACGGCAGAATTACGCCACCCAGTTGACTTATACCTTTGGGTAATATCAGTAAAAGTAAACAAGAGAACAGGGCGGTTATGGATATTCCGATATTAACGCGCCGGGTAATGCTCAGCCGTTTAAAAACAGAAGTGAAAGAGAATATGCCGCGGCGGACCAACAACCCTTTATAAAAGCGATGATGTTTTAATTCGTTATTTCGCACTTTCTCATAGAGTTTTTCACTGGCTTCGATCTCTTCACGTGCGGGAATATTACGCACAGAGATATAACCGGTTAATGTTTCATTCTGGTAAACCGGCGTAACGTTGGCTCGCACCCAGTAGTGATCCCCGTTGTGGCGGCGGTTCTTGACAAGCCCGGTCCAGCTCTCTCCTTGCTGTAATGTAAACCACATATCCCCGAATGCCTCAGCTGGCATATCCGGGTGGCGTATAACATTATGAGGTTCACCCATAAGATTTTCTTCTTTATATCCACTGGCTTCAATAAAGGCCGAATTCGCATAGGTAATATGACTATGTGTATTGGTTGTCGACATTAACGTCGAGCCTTCGTTAAGTAAATACTCGTTTTGTGTAACGGGGGTGTTACGCTTCATGAGTAACTCCATAGTGATGAATATGTAAAAGAGAAGCCGCCCGATAAAGACACAGGCAAGAGATGAAGTTTTATTCTTTTGTTTTACAGCGAGTGTATTCTCCCTGAAAGTAAAGATATTCGGAACACCCTAAGTTAACTATTTTTTACCTGTTTTATTTTTGTTGTGTAATAAAAATGAAAATATTAACAGGTTCAGAGTAACGCCCCCCTGCAAATAAGTGACTTAAGCCAAATAAACAGTGATACGTAGACTCCCCGGGTAAACTGATAATCCGAAATAGCGTTTTATTAACAGGATTTAAACGCTATGATTTGCTCAGTTTTTCTTCTTACAGACCAGGAGGAACGGTGAAAATCAATTTGATTGGTACCAGCGGGAGCGGAAAAAGTACGCTTGCAAGGCGGATCGCCGCCGAGCTTGCTATCCCGTACATTGAGATGGACCAGCTTTACTGGCGCCCGAACTGGCAGGGAACAGAGGACGACGCGCTGTGGACTAAGCTTGAAAACACCTTAACCGCCACTGAGAACTGGGTGTTAGACGGCAACTATAACCGTACGCGCCCCGTTAAGTGGCGCAATGTGGATCTGGTGGTGTGGGTGGATTACGGGTTTACCCGCACCCTGTATCAGGCTGTGAGCAGAGCATTCAGGCGCGCGTGGCATAAACAGGAGCTGTGGCCCGGCACGGGAAATTGTGAAAGTTTTCGTCGATCGTTTTTCAGCCGTAAATCCATCATCATCTGGACAATCAAAACCTGGCGCAGTAACCGCGAACGTTACGAAGCTGATATGCGAAACCCGCAATATGACCATATCCGTTTTGTGCGCATCACCCGGCGACAGGACGCGGAAACGCTGATTTCTTCGCTAAAGGCACAGTCTGAAAAGGGTTTTGCATTCCCAGTTTCCGGCAATCCAAATGTAAATTAATTGTTTCTCAGTGGTGAAATCCGCCTTTAATAATGACGACATGTTAAGTCAAACGAGATAACAACATGTCCTGGCGAATCAGCATTCTGGATAAAAGCCCTATAGCCGAAAATGAAACGGCGGCCGATGCGCTGGCGCGCACCTTAAGCCTGGCCCAACAGGCAGAAAACCTGGGTTATCACCGCTTCTGGATTGCCGAACACCACAATACTCCTCAACTGGCCAGCCCCTCGCCGGAGCTGCTGATTGCCTGGATCCTCGGGCAAACAAAGCGCATTCGCGTTGGTTCTGGCGGCGTCATGCTCCAGCATTACAGCCCGTACAAAGTGGCGGAAAACTTTAACGTCCTGGCGGCTATTGCTCCCGGACGCGTGGATCTGGGCGTGGGTAAAGCCCCCGGCGGCCTGCCGCTCTCTACCCGTGCGTTACAGCAGGGTCAGAACCCGCAACAAAAGGGCAGTTTTGCCGACCAACTGACGCAACTGGATGGCTGGTTACGCAATGAAAACCCGTCGCAGGATGATGCCGTGCGTGCCACGCCGCTGCCACAGGTTCCGGCTCAGGGATTCCTGCTGGGAGCGAGCACCGAAAGCGCGCTGTTAGCGGCAAAACTTGACTGGCATTTTGTCTTTGCCGCGCACCTGAACGGTGATCCCGACCTGCTGCGCAATGTGATTGCAACCTGGCGTGCTAACAGCGCCCGTGACGTCATCGTTGCGGTACAGGTGATTGTTGCCTCTTCGCAGACCCAGGCCGATGCCCTGGCGCAAAAAGTGGAAGTGTGGGGTGTTGAGCTGGCAAATGGTCAGCGTGTGACCGTAGCAAGCGAAGAGCAGGCCTATGCCTTTGCCCGCCAGGCCGGGAGCGAGCCGGTACGTATTGCTCGTCGCGCGCAGTCTTTGCTGGCGGGGACGGCGGAATCGGTACTGGCACAACTTAACGCGCTGCACCAGCAGTGGGGCATCGACGAATTCATTATTGATACACCAGTTGCGGATGGCGCAACGCGTATTCAGTCCCTGCGTCTGCTGGCGCAGGCGCGACTTAACAAGGAGGTTACAGCATGAGTTTTGGTGAACAACTGATTGCCTGGCGTCGCGAGCTGCACCAGAACCCGGAATTGTCGGGGCAGGAAGTGGAAACCACCGCCCGTTTACGCCAGTGGTTGACCCGCGCGGGCATCACGCCGCTGCCTTATGAACTGCCAACGGGTCTGGTCGCGGAAATTGGTACTGGCAAAAAGCTGATTGCCCTGCGTGCAGATATTGATGCCTTGCCGATAGAGGAACGCAGCGGTGTGTCATTTAGCTCACAGCGCGCGGGCGTGATGCACGCCTGCGGACACGATATCCATACCAGCGTGATCCTGGGGGCGGCGCTGAAGCTGAAAGAGCGTGAAGACGCGCTCAACGGACGCGTGCGGATCCTGTTCCAGCCTGCGGAGGAAAATTTCGGCGGGGCAAAAAGCATGGTGCGCGCCGGGGCGTTACATGATGTCAGCGCCATCTTCGGGATGCATAACGAGCCGGGGCTGCCGGTCGGTGAATTCGCCACTCGCGGCGGGCCGTTTTATGCCAACGTCGATCGGTTTGTTATTCGCATCACCGGTAAAGGCGCGCACGCGGCACGCCCGCACGAAGGAAATGATGCCATTGTGCTGGCCAGCCAGTTGGTGACGGCGCTGCAAAGCGTGGCCAGCCGTAACGTGAATACCCTGGATTCCGTGGTGCTTAGCGTCACGCGCATCGCCGGAGGGAACACCTGGAATGTCCTGCCGGAGAGTGTCGAGCTGGAAGGTACGCTGCGTACTCACCGCACCGAGGTACAGCAGAACGTCAAAGCGCGGGTGGGTGAAATCGCGGCCGGGTTTGCCAGCGCCTTTAGCGCGCAGATCGATATTACCTGGTACGCCGGGCCAACAGCGCTGGTGAACGACGAACGCTGGGCTGAATTCGCCACCTCGGTTGCCCGGGAAGCAGGTTATGAAACCCGGCACGCAGAGCTGCATATGGGCGGGGAAGATTTTGCGGTTTATCTCCAGAATATTCCGGGTGCATTTGTCAGTATTGGCAGCGCCAGCCCCTTCGGCTTACACCATCCGGCATTTAACCCAGATGAAGCATTGATCGAGCCCGCTGCCCGCTATTTTGCACAGCTTGCGGAAAAAGCACTCCAACACGTTTAAACATAAGAGGTGAATATGTCTGCAACCCGACAATTGCGGCTGGGAACCATATTGCATGGTGCATCCGGAAATATGTCTGCGTGGCGTCATCCGGCGGCTGCCGCAGATGCCAGTATTAATTTTAATTTCGTTAAAGACACGGCGTTGAAGGCGGAAGAGGGTAAGCTCGATTTTTTATTTGTCGCTGATGGCCTTTATATTAATGAAAAATCCATTCCGCATTTTTTAAATCGCTTTGAACCGCTCACCGTATTATCCGCGCTGGCGAGCATCACCACGCGTCTGGGGCTGGTGGGAACATTATCCACCTCGTACAGCGAGCCATTCACCGTGGCGCGCCAGTTTGCAAGCCTGGATCATCTGAGCAATGGCCGTGCGGGCTGGAACGTGGTGACCTCACCGCTGGAAGGTTCAGCGAAGAATTTTTCCCGCGAAAAACACCCGGAACACGCGCTGCGTTACCGCATTGCCGATGAATATCTGGATGTGGTGAAAGGGTTGTGGGATTCCTGGGAAGGCGATGCCTTTGTGCGTAATAAAGAGAGCGGTCAGTTCTTTGATCCTGCAAAACTGCATACCCTGGATCACCACGGCGATTTCTTTAAGGTCGCCGGGCCGCTGAATATTGGTCGCACACCGCAAGGACGGCCGATTGTATTTCAGGCTGGCGCATCCGATGACGGGAAAAAACTGGCAGCGAAACATGCCGATGCCATATTTACCCATCACGAATCGTTAGAAGAGGCGCAGGCCTTTTATCACGACGTGAAACAACAGCTGGAAAGTCATGGTCGCCGCGCAACGGATTTACATATATTCCAGGGCGTCAGCGTTATTGTCGGCAAAGATGCCGATGATGTGGAAAACCAGTATCAAACCACCGCGGCACTGGTCTCTGTTAAAGACGCGCTGAATTATCTCGGCCGTTATTTTGAGCATCACGATTTCAGTCAGTATCCACTCGATGAACCCTTCCCGGATATTGGCGATTTAGGCAAAAACAGTTTCCGCAGCACCACGGATGAAATTAAGCGTAATGCCCGGGAGCGCAACTTAACCCTGCGTCAGGTGGCGCTGGAAGCCGCCTCGCCGCGCCCACGCTTCTCCGGTACCCCGGAACAGGTGGCAGACGGACTACAGGCGTGGTTCGACGGCTTTGCTGCTGACGGATTCATCATTCAGGGCGGTACGCCGGAGACCTTCCCGCGCTTCGTTGAGCAAGTCGTGCCGGTATTACAGGCACGCGGTGTATTCCGCACGGAATACCCTGGCACCACGCTTCGCGAGAGCCTGGGATTAGCACAACCTGAAAATCAGTTTACACAACAATAAAAGAGAACCCCGCTATGCAGAAAACATCGCTTATTCTGGCGTTTGCGCTGGCCTTTACCCCTGCCGTCTGGGCAGAAAATGTGAACATTAACGGCACGGGCGTGAGTCTGGAAGCCAATAAAGCGCCGGTTAATACGGCGAAAAACAGCGCTGCCGTGTCGCAGTTGCCAAAAGATTATCGCTTCGCCGTGCCGGGTAAATTTACCGTGGCGGTGGCCGCGCTTAATTCGCCGCCGCTGACGGTTTTTTCTGACGACAACAAAACCCTGCTCGGCAGCGAAGTGGACGTGGCGCGACTGGTGGCCGACAGCCTGGGGCTGGAGTTGAACGTGGTGCCAACCTCCTGGGAAGACTGGCCGCTGGGTGTGGCGTCCGGCAAATACGATGCGGCAATCAGCAACATCACCGTCACCAAAGAGCGCAAAGAGAAGTTTGATTTTGCAACTTACCGGAAAGACTCTCTGGGCTTCTACGTGAAATCCACCAGCCCGATTAAGTCTATTGAGAAAGCGGAAGATATCGCCGGACTGCGCATTATCGTGGGCTCGGGCACCAATCAGGAATCGATCCTGCTGGCATGGGACGCCGAAAACCTCAAAAAAGGGCTTAAGCCTTTTACCCCGGTCTACACCAAAGACGATGCAGCGCAAACCCTGGCGATTCAGTCCGGGCGGGCTGATGCCTTCTTCGGGCCGAACGTGATCGGGGCGTGGAAAGCGGCGTTAACCGGTAAAACCAAACTGGTGGGTAGCGTAGACGGTGGCTGGCCGAAGGCTGCGCACATTGCGGTCACGCTGAAAAAAGGCAGTGGTCTGGCGGAGCCGGTGCAGACCGCGCTTAACGGCGTGATTAAAAACGGCGACTACGACAAAGTGCTGAACCGCTGGGGTGAAGGGGTTGAACGTATCCCGCAATCAGAAGTGAACCCCGCAGGTCTGGGTGACTAAGGAGGCCGTATGAGCGAACAATTTCGCGATGTTTCGCCGGAAGACGCCGATCTTCAGCCCATCATTGATGGGTTGTTCGGTGAATACGCCGCCCGCTACGGGGACTATTTCTCAAAAGACGCGGAAGTGGAGCTGACGCAGTGGTACTTAGCGCCGCAGGGGCTGTTTATCGTGCTGGAGCGTGACGGTGAGATCATCGCCACCGGGGCCTACAAACCCTTTGATGAACGCACTGCCGAGATCAAACGCATCTGGACGAATAAGGCGCTACGCCAGCAAGGGCTGGCTGCACGCGTGGTACAGGAGCTGGAACGCCGGGCGGTGCTGGCGGGGTATAGCCAGATTTACCTCACCACCGGTTTTCGTCAGCCGGAGGCCGTCAGGCTCTATATCAGCCAGGGCTATCAGCCGCAGTTCGATCTTAACCGTGACCCGGAAGAGTACAGCCAGCCCCCGTTTGACGGGCGGCTGCGATTCACCAAAACGCTGGTACGCGAAGCGTTCAGTAAAACCGCATGAGGAACGACGATGAGAAACGTTGAAACCATAAAGGTGGTCCCGGCGCGTTACCCGCTGCGCGCCGTCGGTGCCGTGGCGGCGCTGTTTGTGCTGGCCGTGGTTATTCAGTCCGTGGCCTTTAACCCGCGCTGGGAGTGGGCGGTGTTTGCCCGCTGGTTCTTTGATCCGGTTATTCTGGAAGGGTTAGGCCAGACGTTGTTGCTGACGCTGATTGGTACCGTCTTAAGCGTTGTGATTGGCGGGATGCTGGCGCTGGCGCGGCTGTCATCTTCATGGCTGTTAAGCAGCCTGGCCTGGGGCTATATCTGGCTGTTCCGCTCGTTGCCGTTGATTGTGGTGCTGATCATCCTCTACAACTTTTCGTATCTCTACGACACGCTTTCCCTTGGCGTGCCCTTTACCGGCATCACCTGGGGAAGCTTTGAAACCATCAACGTGCTGGGGCAATTTTCCACCGCCGTGGTGGGGCTGACGCTGGTCCAGAGTGCTTACACCGCTGAAATTATTCGCGGAGGTTTCCTTGGGGTCGATCACGGCCAGTATGAAGCGGCCGCCGCACTGGGATTGCCCGCGTGGCGTCGTACCCTGCGCATTATTCTGCCCCAGGCGCTGCGCACCATTCTGCCGGCGGGATTCAACGAAATCATCAGCCTCGCGAAGGGCACCGCGATGGTCTACGTGCTGGCGATGCCCGAGCTGTTCTACACCATTCAGATGATCTACAACCGCACCCAGGAAGTGATCCCACTGCTGATGGTCGGTGCAGTGTGGTATCTGGTGATCACCACGGTGTTGTCCGCCATTCAGCATTTAGTGGAACGTGGTCTTGCCCGTAGCGAACGCCGTTCGGCGGTTAATCAGAACCGCGCCAGTAGCCGTACCCGTTCCGTGACCACCACTCAAGTACAGGAGCCTGTCCATGCAAGCCTCTCCTGAAGGACACATTTCAATTACCGGCGTCAGTAAGTTCTTTGGCCGCCATAAAGCCCTGGATAACGTCTCGCTTGAGATCCCTCCCGGTTCCGTCACGGTGATCCTCGGGCCATCCGGCTCCGGGAAATCCACGCTGCTGCGCACCATTAATCATCTGGAGCGGGTGGATGAAGGCTTTATCCAGATAGACGGGGACTACATTGGCTACCGTCGTCAGGGGGATAAGCTGTATGAACTCAAGGAAAAAGAGATCCTTAAGCAGCGCGTAAACGTGGGTTACGTGTTCCAGAACTTTAATCTGTTCCCGCATCTCACGGTGCTGGAAAACCTGATTGAAGCCCCGATTGCCCATAAACAACTGAGCCGCAAAGAGGCCATCGAAAGGGCACATGGGCTTTTGGACGTGGTGGGGCTGCGCGAAAAAGCCGATGCCTGGTCGCGCCATCTTTCCGGTGGTCAACAGCAGCGCATTGCCATTGCCCGCGCGCTGGCGCTGCGTCCACGGGTGATGTTGTTTGATGAACCCACTTCTGCACTCGATCCAGAACTGGTGGGCGAGGTGCTGGACGTTATCAAAAAGCTGGCCCGTTCCGGGACAACGCTGGTGGTAGTGACCCACGAGATTGGTTTTGCCCGCGAAGTGGCGGATCAGGTGGTGTTTATGGTCGATGGTAAAATTGTTGAACAAGGCAGCAGCGACGAGGTATTAAACCGCCCGTCCCACGCGCGAACGCGCCAGTTCCTGTCAAAAGTGCTGTAAGGAGTGCAGATGAAATATGGAGTTCTGGCCGGTCTGGTGCTGACCACGGCGAGCCACGCCAGCATTGATTTAAAAGCCAATGAACAACCGCTGCCGGTTACGGTGGATCAGCAGGCAGTGGCGAAAATCCCCAAAGGCTATCAGTTTGTCGAGCCGGGAACGCTGACGGTGGCGATTTCTGCGCTCAATTCACCACCGCTTGCGCTGCTTGCCAGTGATAACCGTACGCGTATCGGCAGCGACCCGGATATCGCCAGGTTGCTGGCGGGCAGCCTGGGGTTAAAACTGAAACTGGTGCCCACCGCCTGGGAAGACTGGCCGCTGGGGATCTCTTCCGGGCGTTATGACGTGGCGCTGGTGAATATCGCCGTTACCGAACAGCGCAAAGAGAAGTTTGATTTTGCTACTTATCGTGTTGACTCCCTGGCCTTTTCGGTGAAATCCACCAGTGATATTCAGTCGATAAAAAGTGCAGTCGATCTGGCGGGCAAAAAGGTGATTGTCGGCTCCGGGACGAACCAGGAGCGTATTTTGCTCGGCTGGAATGAAGAGAACAAACGCGCCGGGCGCGAACCTGCATTGCCGGTATATCTGACCGATGATGCGTCGGGTAATCTGTACATTCAGTCCGGCAGGGCGGATGTCTTTTTTGGCCCGCAGTCCGTGTCGGCGTATAAAGCCGCGTTAATCGGCAAAACCCGCGTGGTGGGCTTAGGGCCGAAGAAGGCTTATGTCGCCACCACCACCAAAAAAGGCAACGAGCTGGTGTATGCGCTACAGGCAGCGCTGGACGGTGCCATTCAGCGCGGTGAGTACCAGAAGGTGCTGGGGCGCTGGGGCGAACAGGGCGAAGCGGTGGCGCAATCAGAGGTCAACCCGCCGGGGATAACTTACTAATGCTGCTCTACACTTAGGGTTTTATTCCTGAGGTGCAACATGATTAAGCTCTATGGCGTACCCGGCTGGGGTTCGGCAATCAGTGAAGTGATGCTGATCCTGGCCGACATCCCTTATCAGTTCGTCAATGTTGACGGTTTTGATGCACCCGGCCCACAGCGGTCTTTACTCGAAACGCTTAACCCGTTGTGTCAGGTGCCGACGCTGGCCCTGGAGCACGGTGAGATAATGACTGAAACGGCGGCCATCGCCCTGATGGTGCTCGACAGATGCCCGGATCTCGCGCCGCCCGTTGGCCAGCCTGAACGCCGCCAGTTTCAGCGTCTGCTGATCTGGCTGGTGGCCAATGTCTATCCCACCTTCACCTATGCAGATTATCCCGAACGCTGGGTTCCTGATGCACCGGAACAGCTCAGGGAGAACTGCCTCGAATACCGGAAATCCCTCTGGCTGTGGCTGGAAAATCAGCTCAATCCCGCGCCCTATACCTTTGGCGAACAGCTAACGTTGATTGATGTGTATCTCGCGGTGATGCGATCCTGGGGGCCGCGCCACGCGTGGTTTGCTGCTAATACGCCAAAGATAACTGCCATTGCGGATGCTGTGTGCGCACTGCCTGAACTGCACAAGGTGTTAAAGGTGAACGAAATTATCTGATAACGTGGACTGCTAACTCACAACTGGAAGCCTGCACATGCCACACGTAGATATCAAATGTTTCCCTCGCGATTTGAACGATGAACAAAAAGCCGCGCTGGCGGAAGATATTGCTCAGGTGATAATTCGCCACTTCGACAGCAAAGACAGCTCAGTGTCTGTAGCCCTGAATCAGGTACAGCCGGAAGACTGGAAAGCTCAGGTCTGGGACACGGAAATAGGCCCGAAGATGGATGAGTTGATTAAGAAACCTGGGTATTCGATGTAAGTTTGTAGGCCGGGTAAGGCGACGCCGCTACCCGGCCATAGCATTACAGCGCCGAGCGACGATACGGCGCGTAATCCGCCTGCCACCAGGTCTTCTCAATACGCGCCATCAATTCGTCCTCAGAGATGGCGGGGGCAACCCCCTGGTCAATGGCTGTGCGCGCAACGGCAAACGCAATCGTTCGGGAAACCGACTCAATCTGATCCACCGGAGGCAGCAGGCCACCTTTTTCGGTGGTGACCAGCGGAGACTGCGCGGCCAGCGTGCGACTGGCGGTCATCAGCATCTCTTCCGTAACCCGGCGTGCGTTACAGGCCATGATGCCTAAACCGAGGCCCGGGAAGATATACGCGTTGTTGCACTGGGCAATTTCATACTGCTCGTTTTGATAGAACACTGGTGCGAACGGGCTGCCGGTGGCAATCAGGGCGGCACCCTGCGTCCACTCAATCAGGTCCTTCGGCTGCGCTTCTGCGCGCGATGTCGGGTTAGACAGCGGCATAATAATCGGGCGTGGGCAGTGGCGATGCATCTCTTTGACGATCTCTTCACTGAACAGCCCTGGCTGCCCTGAAACCCCAATCATCACCGTTGGTCTGGCGTTTTTCACCACCTCCAGCAGTGAGATATTGTTCGTTTCAACCTGCCAGTCCTGGAGGTTTACCCGCGCCGTAAGCAGGTTTTTCTGGAAGTCGAGCAGGTTGGTCATGTCATCCGTCAACAGACCAAAGCGATCGACCATGAAGATCCTGCTGCGGGCTTCCGCCTCGGTCAGTCCGTCTTCCACCATCAGCGCCACGATTTTTTCCGCGATGCCACATCCCGCCGAGCCGCTGCCTAAAAAGACGACACGCTGGTCGCGAATGCGAGTTCCCGCAGCGTGAGCGGCGGCAATCAGCGTGCCGGAGGTGACTGCCGCCGTGCCCTGAATGTCGTCATTGAAACAGCAAAGCTGGTCACGATAGCGCTGGAGCAGTTTGGTCGCGTTCTTTTGCGCAAAATCTTCGAACTGGAGCAGAACATCCGGCCAGCGCGCTTTAACGGTGTTGATAAACATGTCCATAAACTCGGCGTATTGGTCATCGCTGATACGTGGGTGACGCCAGCCCATATACATCGGGTCGTCCAGGTGCTGCTGATTGTTGGTACCAACATCCAGCATAATCGGTAACGTAGAGGCCGGGTGCACACCGCCACAGGCGGTATACAACGACAGCTTACCAATCGGGATCCCCATACCGCCGATCCCCTGATCCCCAAGCCCCAGGATACGTTCGCCATCGGTGACCACAATGACGCGGATATCATTGCGGGAAAAACTCTGGAGCATCTCGTCAATACGGTGGCGGTTAGGCCATGAAATAAATAAACCACGCGCACGGCGATAAATGGTAGAGAAGTGTTCGCACGCTTCACCTACGGTTGGCGTATAGATAATGGGTAAGGTTTCTTTAAGGTGCGAGCGTAACAGGTTGTAAAATAATGTCTCGTTAGTGTCCTGGATATTTCTCAGATACACGTGGCGGGAAATATCACTCTTGAAATGACAGAATTGCACCCAGGCGCGTTCGGTCTGTTCTTCGATAGTTTCTACATTGTGAGGTAATAAGCCGTGCAAATTAAAATTGTCACGTTCTTCTTTAATAAATGCCAGCCCCTTGTTTAACAGTGGGTTTTCCAGCAAAACAGCTCCGTTATACGGTGTATAAAGCACTTCTTTGCGAGACATGGGTAACTCCTGAGCGAATTTGAATTAAAACAGATTAAGAAATTAAATAAATCATAATGCCTTCAGTCAGCACACCCACGGCAGTACCAATCAAAATCGATGATGAGGCCGTATCAATATAGGTGTCGCTGCGCAGCGCAAACATTCCTGCGGCAATGGCGGAAGGGGTTGCGCCAATAATAACAACCTGCTGCAATAACGTATGGCTGAGCCCAAATGCCAGGCCGGCGGCTGCCATCATTGCTGGCTGAATAAGATTTTTAATGCTGATGTTGGTAAATGTCTGCACGTTAAGTCTTGGACGTTCACCGTAGAAAAGCAGCCCAAGGGCAAACAGAGAAAGCCCGCCAGACACTTTGCCAACCATTTCAATCGGCATACTGAGAATATGCGGAATTTGCACACCGGCCAGGCTTAACAACACGCCCGAAACTGGGATCCAGACGATGGGGTTGCGGGCTGCTTTGATCAGGTTTTGCAGCACCATCGCACCCGGATGCAGCGCGTTGAGGCTCTCATCACCACTCTTATCTCCCATGCGAATCAATACGATAGTCAATGGAATCATAATGACGCTGGTAATGATGTTACCGATCAGGACGCCGATAAATCCTTCCGGGCCAATCAATACCGCCAGAACTGGGGCACCAAAATAGGCCATATCCGGGAAGGCGCACACCAGTGACTGAATGGCGCTGGTTTTAATATCATGACGGAAAACAAAGCGTGAAATAAATAGCGTCAGTAAATAAGACCCCATCAGACCAACAACCAGTACGGCCATAAATGTCAGGTTCTTAATTTTATTGGGGTCAGTATTTAATGCACCAATAAAAAGATGAAAAGGAAGGGCGAAGCGGATGACTACCGTTGCCAGAACGTTTGCATCTTCACGCCGGGTATAACCGAGTTTTCCGCTTAACCACCCTAATAGCATAATAAAGACGAGTGGAAACAGGGACTGTAATAATAATGAGGGCATAAGATATCCTGTCGAGTACATTTTATGGGTTTTGTTGATGCGCTAATCTAGCGGTTAGCAAACAGGGCAGGAGTGATAACGGTCACACTCTATCTGGTTTTATTAATTTCAAAATGGTTGTTTTAGTTTGATAAGGCTTCATGTATTCATATATTGATGAATGACAAGAAAAATGCAGTAATTTATAAAAAACAGAATTGCCAGTAACTTTAGTTACATAATGATGATTTAAGTTATTTAAAATGGAATTATCGTGCTGCTCACATTTCCATCAACCATGTTGATGAGTGGTCTGTCTTACTGAATTTGACCATGATATTTTCACCCTAAGCCAGTTTTACAAATGGCCTTATTGAATTTTATTTTTCTTTTTAGAACGTTTTAAATCTCATGAATAACACCAAGTTATTCTTTTTTCTCTGTTTACCCGAACTGACTAATCAGGTGATTATATGAAAGATAATCCTGTACATCCTTCTCCAGCGGCATCACCCCGTTTTACCTTCAGCCTGAACAATGCCGAGGTTGGGGCTGTGCCGTTGATCTTGTTTGTGGGCATTGCCTCTATCGTGGCCATTTCCGCGTGGGCGGGTCTGCTGCCGAAAAATATGATTGGCGGGCTGGCGGTGATCATGACGCTCGGTTTTGCGTTTGCCAAAATTGGCCGACAAATCCCGGTTCTGAAAGATATCGGTGGCCCGGCGATCCTGTGCCTGATGGTGCCATCGATACTGGTTTATTTCGGGGTGTTCCAGAAACATACGCTTGATACCGTTCACCTGCTGATGAAAGAGGCGAACCTGCTCTATTTTGTTATCGCCTGTCTGGTGGTGGGTAGCATTCTGGGGATGAACCGCATTCTGCTGATCCAGGGGATGATCCGCATGTTTGTTCCGCTGGTGGTCGGCACGCTGATGGCCGTGCTGAGCGGGTTAATCGTCGGTTCACTGTTCGGCTTTACGCCGTATCACACGTTCTTTTTCATTATCGTTCCGATTATCGGGGGCGGGATTGGCGAGGGGATTTTACCGCTGTCGCTGGCGTATTCAGCAATACTGGGGCAAACACCGGACGTCTATGTGGCGCAGCTGGCACCGGCCGCGGTGGTGGGGAATATCTTCGCGATTATCTGCGCTGGCGTCTTTGCGCGCCTGGGGGCGAAACGGCCCTCACTTTCAGGGAATGGCATGTTAACCCGTGGCAAAAGCGAGGATAACCTGTTCGCTGGCGCACAGCATGTGCAGCCGACCGATTTTCACCTGATGGGCGGCGGCCTGCTGATGGTGTGCGCGTTCTTCATTGTGGGGGGATTGTTTGAAAAGCTGGTGCATATCCCAGGCCCGGTGCTGATGATCCTGATTGCCGTGCTGTGCAAGTACTTCCGGCTGATCCCGGACTCAATGGAGCAGGGGGCGCACAGTTGCTATAAGTTTGTGTCCGCAGCGCTGGTGTGGCCGCTGATGATTGGCCTGGGCATGTTGTATGTACCACTGGAAAGCGTGGTGTCGGTCTTTTCTGTGGGATACGTGGTCGTTTGCGGCTCGATTGTGATTACGATGGCGTTAAGCGGGTATTTTATTGCTTCTCGGCTGAACATGTACCCGGTTGAAGCGGCAATTGTGACCTGCTGTCACAGCGGCCTGGGCGGAACAGGGGATGTGGCGATTTTGTCCGCCTCTAACCGTATGTCGCTTATGCCGTTCGCGCAGATTGCCACCCGTATTGGCGGCGCATCGACGGTGATTTTCGCCACGCTGCTGCTGGGATGGATAATGTAGTGCTGACGAAGGTAAGCCGGGTATACGCCCGGCTTGCTGAATGGCATTCACCGCTTTCGAATAGACTGGAGACTGTGAAATAAGCAGACATGCTATCGCTTGCACAGAATATGCAACTCTTTACGGTTAAATCCACCGTCTTTAGATAAGTCCTGGTATCCGCCAGGGCAAACCTCATTGGCTTTTGAGTAGCAAATATCCCAGCCGGTTGCCGCTCCGCACTGAATATCGTATTCACTGGAGCCGTCAGGACGTTTGATTTCCTGCGAAGTTGAACAGGCCGCAAGCAGCAGTGTACCTGCTAGTGCCAGCAGTTTATTTGGTGCATTCATCATTAATTTCTCAGACAGTTTTGTTGGTATCGTTATTCAAGCGTGACTTGCTTTATTCGCTCTCTTTGTTGAGGGCGTTGAACGCATATTTCACACCCAGATACGAAACAACGCCCAGACCGCCGACAACGGCTACTCCAGCCAGCATCGAGCCACAACCCAGGGCGGCGAGTCCAGTAGTCATCCCCACAGCAGATACGCCCGTTTCACCCGCGAGGGCTACCGCCGCTACAGGTACCCCAGCACTGGCTGCGCCTGCCATAACGTCTTCTACCAGCTCTGCGGCTGTTTCGGTGGTTTTGTTCCAAATCTCTTCAATGCAATACATCATCACTTTATCTCGCGGTTGAGCACTTTCGGTTAAATGAGTAAGACCGGGCTATTACCCGTTCAGGAGTCGAAACATCGTAGGCTTTCTGGTCTGCATTTGCAGTTTGTATACATTTAAAATGGGGAGGATCTGCCTGGATATTGTTCTGTGTCAATTTCGTCAGTTCAGCAAGAGAGGAGTAAAGCTAATTAATTACATTATAATCACTATTATAAGACTATTGGTTAGCATCAATTTAAACTTGAGCACCACTCCGCGGAATCGAAGGAGACTTCTGAAATTACCATGGAGATCAGTGCCAGCTTACTCTGCTTGCCGGGCCGCTTTCTGAATAGTTGATTTCATTGCGGTTAAAATCGGCGACTAGCCCTATATCCCTGCTTGATAACTTTGTATACGCAGGAAAACTGAAGGCAGGTGACCAAAGCCAAAATGACTCTGAGGTGTCTGTTAAACCCGTGGCGATTCAGAGCCTTTAATGGGCAATTGGTAAATGCCTGACTCGAGATAACCTTTGAATAACGACTGCTTCACCCGCCAGGGTTACCGCTTGACTGGCCGCATTTTTATTTTATGAATCTCAACAGAACCCTTGATTTAAAAACGTTTGGCAATCACCGATGGCGGATTTGCAGTGTCGCAGGCAGGTAGCGCTGAAGCGGCTCGGGCGTATTGCCATCAATCAGCTGGCTTATCAGGTCGTAGCAGTGCCAGGCCAACTGACGGTTGTCCTGCTGCACGGTATCAATACGCAGCGACAGCGAATCGTAGAGATAGTGATCGTCAAAGCTCGCCAGATGGATATCGGAATCGAGCAAATTGTGCTGACTCATATAGCGCAGCACCCCTTCCAGTAGTCCGCAGGCAGCGGTAAACAGCGCCTTTGGCGGCCGACCGAGACGGGCGCAAAGGGCGGCGAACATCTCGTAGCCGGAGCTGGGATGATAGTTGCCGTTGATCACCCATTCCGGGCGCAGTTCGATACCCGCCTGGGCCAGACCCTGCGTAAAGCCCGCCAGTCGGTCGCGTGACGGCGATAGCCGCGGCTGGCCACCTAAAAACCAGAATTCATCACTATGCTGAGGTGCGATACGGGAAATCAGATCTGCTGTCGGGGTAATCGAATCGGTCATGACCAGTGGCAGGGCGCTTTCATTGGGGCAGCGGTCAAACAGAACCACCGGCAGCTGGTTGCTGAGCTTCAGATAATCGGCGTCATTATGCATACAGGAGGCGACGATCAGCCCGTCAACCTGACGGGCAATCATATTGTTCACCACCATGCTCTCCTGAGCGGGATTTTCATCAGTACAGGAGATAAGCAGCTGAACGCCTGCCTCGCGGCACAGCGTCTCAAGCTCGTGGGAAAAGACCGCAAAACCGTAGTTGGTGATCTCCGGCACCACCAGCCCAATGGTGTGGCTGCGGTTATCACGTAACGAGCGGGCATGAATGCTCGGCTGATAATGATGCTCGCGGGCAATCGCCTGCACACGCTCGCGAGTTTCCTGCGCCACGCGCAGCTCCTTGCCACGCCCGCTCATCACCAGGCTGGCGGTTGCTTTGGAAACGCCAGCCAGTTCGGCGATATCTTTAATGGTTACGCGTTTGGTTTTCATTACGACGCCATGAGCCTGAAAGCAAAACGCTTATTCTACCATGCATCGTCGCAGCGGCCAGTAGCAGAATGCTTCAGGTGTGATGCCGGAGAACATTAGCTGCGCCGGATAGTCCGGGAAATACCGGCTGCTCATGACGCCTTCACCGTCGTTGATGAAGATTTCTACGCTCGACTGGTCGATAAAAATCCGCAGCGAGCGAACTTCGCCGCGCCAGTAGCGATAGTGGGTTTCATCACTGGCGAGGCTGCGTCGCGCCAGACGGATACCGCTGGCATCGCGCTCGAGGGTTAACGCGCCACCAAAATCGATGTGTAACGCATCGTCACGGGCGGTTTCCAGGGATATTTCCATCGGCTCCAGCGGCAGGGCGCTGTCCTGCCAGCCGCGTGCTTCGCCACGCAGGGCAGTGAGTTCGCGCAGCGGGCGCTGACAGAGCTGACCGTCGATAAACTCCAGCTCGCGCAGGCAGGTCATCTGATGGATCCAACCGTTAGCCAGCGTCGGCTGAAGCATTTCTTCGCCGTCGGGGACCCCCATCCAGCCGACTAACAGACGGCGGCCATCGCTGGCCTGCATGGTTTGTGGGGCGTAGAACTCGAACCCGGCGTCCAGCTCGTGCAGTTCGCCGTGTTTGAAAGCAGCGCGGTCGTAGTCGAAATCGCCGCTCATCCACACTGCCGGGTAGGTGTTGAGATAGCGCTCTTTCTCGCGGGTAATCCCTTGCGGGCAGCAAATCAGGACATGCTGGTCGCCAAGCGCAAACAGGTCCGGGCACTCCCACATATAGCCTGCGTCGTCCAGGCCATTGATAGCGTAACCGGCGATTTCGCCTTCATTATTCCACTGATGCAGGTTCGCGGAGCTGAACAACAGCACCTTGCCGCGCTTTTGCAGATCCTGTGCGCCCAGCACCATGTACCAGCGACCTTCATGCTGCCAGACTTTTGGGTCGCGCACATGGCCGGTATAGCCCTCCGGTAGCGGTAATGCCGGGCCGAGCTTAGTAAACGTGCCGTTGGCATTTTCCGTCGCCAGACACTGCCACGCGGTTCGGCTGCCGTCGTCAAATTTGACGTTGCCGGTATAGCACAGGGTGAGGGTACCCAGGTTTACCACTGCGCTGCCGGAGTAGCAGCCGTTACGGTCATACTCTTCATCGGGCATTAGTGCGATTGGCTCATGTTGCCAGTGCAGCAGATCGGCAGAGCTCCAGTGCCCCCAGCACTTGAACTTATGATCGCAGGCGAGCGGGTTCCACTGATAGAACAGGTGATAACGTCCGGCAAATTCAACAAAGCCGTTGGGATCGTTCATCAGCCCGGTCACCGGCGCATGGTGCCAGCGGGGATAGTGGCTGTCGGCCAGCGCGCGCGGCTGGCCCTGCATAACAGCCTGCAAAATCGCAGGCTGGCGTGATGGAAGTGACATTATTCAGCGTCCGTTTTGTATTTCAGTACCAGGGAGACGACAAAGGCGACGCCAAAGGCGATAACCATCCCGATAATGTAGTTCAGCAGTGAGCTGGCCTGCACGATAGCCATGCCAGGGATAGCCGTCAGGCCTACCGCGGTCATGTAAACATGCATGGATACCACCCACGCGCCGCCCACCGCGCCGCCGATCAGGGCTGCGATAAACGGTTTTACAAAGCGTAAGTTAATACCAAAAATCGCCGCTTCGGTGATGCCGAGCATGGCAGAAAACGCCGAGGGCAGGGTAATGGCTTTGATTTTTGCATCTTTAGTTTTAAACCATACCGCCAGACAAGCTCCGCCCTGAGCGACGTTGGCCATCGCCCAAATCGGCAGCAGGAAGTTGACGCCAATGGACGGGTTGCCCAGCAGCCCGGCTTCGATGGCATGGAAGCTGTGGTGAATACCGGTAATAACAATAACCGAATAGAGACCGCCAAACAGCAGTCCGGCCAGCCACCCTGCATGGGTAATCAGGGTGCTGAGGACTAACGAAATACCGTCGCCGAGCGCGCGACCGGCCGGGCCAATAATCAGCAGAGCGATAAAACCGGAAATGATCACCGTCAGGAACGGCGTCAGGATCAGATCCAGTGCATCCGGGATAACGCGACGCAGCTGTTTCTCAACCATGCTCATAAACCACACTGCCAGCAGCACCGGGAACACCGTTCCCTGATAGCCAATCATGGCAATCTCAAGGCCGAAGAAGTTCATGGTGTGGAAACCCGCGGCCACACCCCAGGCGTTGGTGAGCGCCGGGTGAGTCAGAATGCCGCCAAGCGTCGCACCAAGATAGGGGTTACCGCCGAATTCGCGGGCGGCGGTGAAGCCAATCAGGATCGGCAGAATAATAAACGCCGCCGAGCTGCACATATCCAGCATGATGTAGATAGCGTTGCCCGGGTCGACCCAGCCGTAAGTTTTGACCATCCCCAGAAGGCCCATCAACAGACCGGAGGCGACAATAGCCGGGATGATCGGCACAAAGATATTCGACAGCAGGCGGGCGATGCGCTGGAAAGGATTCAGTTTTTTCGCCGCAATGTCGGCAGCTTCTGATTTGCTGGACTCGCCAATCCCTGCCGCCTGGATAAAGGCGGCGTAGACTTTATTCACCACCCCGGTGCCGAAGATAATCTGCATCTGTCCGGCGTTACGGAAACAGCCCTTAACACCATCAATTTTGCCAATGGCCTGCTGATCTGCCAGTGAATCATCGGCCAGCACCAGGCGCAGGCGTGTGGCGCAGTGCGCGGCGCTGGCAATATTGTCCTTGCCTCCCAGAAGCGGAAGCAGCGAGTGGGAAATCTGTTCAAAATCCATAGTACCCTCTGAATGCGTGTTGATTTTCGAGTTGTCGCCTCGTGGTAGCCGGGGCGCATTCTCTTCGTTGTTATTGTGTCCGGGGCGACGAAGCATACTTTGTCGCCCCGGCGGTTACTGTTATCAGGTGTTAACCGTTAAAACCAGGTTTCCATCTGCATCCCGAACGACCATTCGCCGCCCGATTTAAAACCACTGCTGCCCAGTGCGTCATCGCTGGCGTAATTATTGAGTTTTTTGCTCCAGTCCATCCATGAGGTGTAAAGGCGGATTTCAGGACGACTGAAGAAATCACCGATGTCGCCAACCTTAAAGGTCGGGGCGAAGGTGAGCTTGTAGAAGCTACCGTTTACCGCATGGCGATCGTTATAACCTTCAGGCTTGAGGTCCATATACTGGTAGCTGCCTTCATAAGCGAGGGCGAAGTTCTGATTGATCTCCTGGATCAGGCGCATGTTGAGGGTTGCCCACTGGTAGCTGTCGCCATCGACATAACGATCTTTACTGGTTTGTGCCAGTATCGCCGGGGCGATAAACCAGTTCTTGCTAATTGGCGTGGTGCCGTAGCTGGCGAAGCGCCAGGTGTTGGCCCCCGAGCGTAACGCACCATCGGAGCCGACACCTTTAACTTCTGCACCCAGGCCGTGACCGTAGAGCAGGGCGGTTTTGCTGGCGCCTTCACGCAGGCCGTAAAAACTGTCGTTGTGCAACCCGAGCAGCGTATGTACCCCGGTATTTGCCGCATCGCCTTTGACCGGATTACCGTTGGTATCCTGGCGTTCGTCGTTGTCTTTGGCCCGCATCCCGCTGACCATCACCTGCACAGGACCAATGAAATTGTTCATGCTGACGATGTAGTTCTGCACACTGTTGCTCGAATCAGCAATATCACCGAAGTTACGTCCGTACAGAGAGAAGTTGCTTCGAATGCTGTCGTTCCACCTGACATCGTAAATACCGCCGCCGGTACCGGCGAGGAACACGACATCCGAGTCGATCCAGTGAATATCAAAGTTGTCGCGGTCAAAGCGTTTCCCGGCCCACAGGGTGGAGCCTTTAAACGGCCCGTCGAAGGTCGGTAAGTTACCCAGCTCGACAAAGGCCTGACGAACGTTCAAATCACTGGTGCTCGCCGTCCAGTCGTTATAAGTGGTTTGACCGTCGGCGACCATGACTTTGAAGCGGGTCGTCGCCCCATTATCCAGGGTCTGCTTATGTTCAAGATTCATTTCGACATAGGTATCGGCCTGGTTTCCCAGACGACCGATAGCCCCGCCGGTTTCCCCTGCTGGCGTCATGTAGGCCCCGGATTTGGTGCTGGCACCGGAGTCATTCATTATCACGCCAGAGCGGGCGTAGCCGTGGAACTCAAACCCGCTTTTCTCATCGGATTTTTTCTCCAGTTTGGCAGTACGCTGAGCCACTTCCTGAGTACTGTCCTGGGTTTTTTGCTGCTGAGTGGTGAGCTGCTGAACTTTTTTCTCTGCAGAATCGGCGCGGGTTTCTGCCGTTTGCGCTCTGTTTTCTGCATCCTGCAGGCGTTTTTCCAGCGCAATTAAACGGGCTTCGATACTGCTGAGATCCGTTTGTGCATGGGCTGAGGCGGCGCCGGTTAGCAAAGCGATGAGAACCGCGAGTGTGCTTTTTCTGAACATATAGATTGCATCCCAAAAGAAAAATTTAAAATTGTGTGTTTTTGCTAAACCGGTTTAGTTGCTATGTTAAGCATGACATTTAACATTTTGAAATTTATTTTGCTAAACCGGTTTAATAAGTGTGATGGATGCAACAAAGTGGACCGCGCGTGGCGGCCTTTAGGATCAAAACTAGCGATGTAGATCGCGCTGGTATGGCAGGGCAGTCATCGCGCCTTTCGCCATTGTTGCCAGGGCGCCGCAGGTTTGCGCGAGAGTAAGTGTTGGTTCCAGCGCATTGATATTCGTCGGCATTCCGTTGGCAGCAAGGCTTGCGAGCAGGCCGGCTACAAAAGCATCGCCCGCGCCGGTGGTATCCACGCTGACAACCGGCTTAGCGCTGAGATGGGTAAACTGCTGCTGGAATGCGGCGATAACGCCCGCTTTGCCCTGGGTCACCAGCAGTAATTCAGGCTGATAGCGCTCGGTAACGCTGGCGATCCCCAGTGCGATATCATCACTGCCACTGATGAATATCAGCTCTTCTTCAGACAGCTTCACCACGTTTGCCAGACGCAGGGCGCGATCGAGACAGCTGTGCAGCAGGTCCTGATCCTGCCAGAGATCCAGGCGGATATTAGGGTCAAAACTCACCCGGCCACCGGCACGTTTGATTTTTTCCATCGCGGTAAAAGTGGTGCTGCGGCTGGGTTCTGCGCTAAGGGCAATAGAGCAGACGTGCAGCCACTGGTTGGCGCTAAACTCCGGCAGGTCTTCTTCTGCCAGGAACAGATCCGCGCTGGGACGCACCATAAAGGTAAAATTTCGTTCTCCCTGTTCGTCAAGGTCGACAACCACAGTGGAGGTGCGATGCTGACCGTCAAGGCGCATATGGCTGACATCAACCTGCTCCTGTTGCAGGGTGTTGCGCATAAAACGACCAAACGGATCGTCGCCCACGCGTCCGATAAACCCGCTGTTACCGCCAAGGCGAGCAACGCCTACCGCTACGTTAGCCGGTGCACCGCCGGGACACTGTAGCAGGCGGCCCTCGCTTTCCGGCAACAGGTCTACCACCGCGTCGCCCAGAACCCAGATTTTTGCATTCATGTTGGTATTTCCCCTCTCATTGCTAAACTAAATTAAACCGGTTTAGCTTATTAAAGCACAGGGATAAAGTAAGTGAAATGCCATGAGCCGAAAAGTGCGAGTCAGGGCAAAAGAGGGAACTGACAGGGAGACGCTGTTGGCGATTGTTCCAATGTTTAAAGCAGAATACATCTCTGTGAGACGTTAAGGTTTCGTTAATTAATAGACATGATACTAATAAGGTCAAATCCACTAACCGAATGGTCAAATGATGAACGAACAATTACGAAATGCACTTCCTCACAAAGACACTCCCTTTCTCCGTGTGCTGCATATTATCGTAGCTGTACTGGTTTTATTGCAGATCATCAATTCTAATCTTACAGAAAGCGAGGCGCTTAGCGATTTATCACTGACCGGTTTCGTCACATGGTTCCATGTTATCTCCGGATTAGCACTGATTGTTCTTGGTCTTGTCATGCTTGGATGGATGCTGAAGCAACGAGGATTTCGTTACTATTTTGCCTGGCTGACCCTTGATTTTCGGGGGGTGATTGAAGACGTTAAAATGCTATTTTCATTCCGTCTACCTGAAGCCCATGCTGGTGGAATAGCGGCATTGATCCAGGGGCTTGGCGTGCTGGCATTGTTGGGCGTTGCAGCGTGCGGTGGGGCGTGGTTCGCACTAAATACCCTTTACGGGCCATCATCTGCGCTGGCAGAAAGTGTGCTGCATTTACATAAGTTTCTGACGGTATTTATTGAGACTTATTTCTGGGCTCATGGGGCGATGGGTTTGCTTCATATATTCCTCACCGCCCGCAGCCAAAGGAAAAATCCCGTTACCGAGTAAAACGGTTGAGATGATTATGAAAAAGGTACGCTGTAGTGGCGGGCTAAACTGACTTCTACAGCGTTATTATTGGGTGCCAGAATGTATCAATCGGCCGCGTTGTTCCAAAGGAGGGAAGAATAACCCTCCATTAACTACGGCCAGTATCCTAAATACCAAAATCCGGTTCTTTTACGGAAAATGGATCGATATGCACCATAACATTCAGGACATCGTTATTTTTTAACACCCGTTCCCGTGCAGCAATCGCAATATCATGTCCATCCCTGACGGATAAGTTTTCCGGAACTTCCAGATGAACGTCGACCAGGATCAGATCTCCCGCCTTACGCGTTTTAAGGTCATGGAGCCCGGCAACACCAGGCGTTGAGAGAAGAATAGCTTTTATTTCATGCTCTTTTTCCTGATCGGCAGAGCGGTCCATCAGGTCGTGCAATGCATCAGAAGCAAATGAGTAACCCATACGTAATATCAGGACCCCGACCACAAACGCAGCAACAGGATCAAACCAGGGATATCCAGCCAGAGTCCCGATAATGCCAATCGCTACAACGACCGATGATGCTGCGTCAGAACGGGCATGCCATGCATTTGCCACAAGGAGTGAGGACTGAACACGGTTGGCAACACTGAGCATGTACCTGAAAAGCGATTCTTTTACTATGAGCGCTGTTAGTGCCACCCAGAGCGCGGCTGAATGAACTTCAGTAAGCTGCTCAGGATGCATCAATTTCCCGATTGCAGACCACAACATTCCGGCACCCACGGCCACCAGCAGCATTCCCAGAATCATCGACGCGCCGTTTTCGTAGCGCCAGTGCCCATAATGGTGATCATTGTCTGAAGGTTTACGGCTTTTTTTATTGGCAAACAACACAACAAAATCAGCTATTAAATCGGAAAGAGAATGAATCCCATCAGCAATTAACCCTTGTGAACCTGAAAATAAACCCGTCAGGATCTGTGTAAAGGATAAGAAGAAATTTACAACGACGCTAATTAACGTGCTTTTTTTCGCAGCAACTGAACGTTCATGATATTTATTATCATTTCGCATAAAATATTCCGAATAAACAAAAAACCAAATTATGGGCTAAACTTATTCAATATTAATGCAATGGAAAGAACAAATAAATACAATATCTGTTAATGCAGTTTTTATATATCCGCAATGCCAGTGATATTCATTATCTAATTCACAGGAAAACAGAAACATGCATCTTGAACGACACAGTATTGAAAGCGTTGGATGGCTAAGGGCCGCCGTGCTGGGGGCAAATGACGGTATTGTGTCGACAGCAAGCCTTGTCCTTGGCGTCGCGTCGGCAAATACAGGTCCCTCTGGCGTTTTACTGGCGGGGGTTGCTGGCCTGGTTGCGGGAGCGATGTCGATGGCGACAGGGGAGTATGTTTCTGTTTCATCACAGGCGGATACAGAAAACGCCGCTCTGGCGCAGGAACAAAAGGAACTGGAAACAGATTATCAGGGCGAGGTGCGGGAGCTTACGACACTGTATATACAACGTGGGGTAGAGCCGGCACTCGCTCACCAGGTTGCAGAGCAATTAATGGTGAAGGATGCACTGGATGCTCATGCCCGGGAAGAGCTCGGGCTAACAGGCACGAATTCTGCGCGGCCGCTACAGGCAGCCCTCTTTTCAGCACTGAGTTTTTCTGCCGGTGCGGTGTTACCTTTATTGGTTGCCTGGCTAGCACCAGCAACGCGGGTTTCTGTGTTTATTATCCTGTCTACCCTTTGTTCGCTGGCTGCGCTGGGGTATATCTCTTCAGTTGTCAGCAAAGCGTCTCCTGTCAGGGCGATCATCAGAATTACTTTCTGGAGCACTATGGCAATGGTTTTGTCGATGGGGGTTGGGCATCTCGCCGGACGCGCGTTGCTTTAAAAACCCGTTTAATTCTCAGGAGAGAACCTGATAATAAACGCAAAAAAGCCCCCGAGGGGGCTAAAGGGTTTTGCTACAAAGAGATGAAAGGGGCGATATTTCGGCAACCCCTGATCCTCTTATTTGGTCAGTTCAGCTGTCATATGAACGCGGTTATTAAACTGAGCGCTGGTAATTTTGTATGACGCACCCTGTTCAGCTGCTTGTGCGGCAATTTTGGCTTCTGCACGATCCAGGGTTGATGCGTTAGCGCTAATGCTCTGTGCGAAAGCACCGAAAGACATCAGAGAAAGAGCGGAAACTACAACTAAAGTTTTGATGGTTTTCATGGTCGTATTCCTAAGTTATTTTGTTCTGTATGGGGCTGTGTTGCCCTGATGTGATAAATAATAGGACGAACATGAAGTGATTAAAATCGAAACAATTTGCTTGCATCGTTCAAAAAAATAGAATGATTTTAATGATTCGTAAATCCACCACATATCGGAATTCCGTAACTGCCTGCTTTGAGTAAAAAATACCTTTCCGGGGTTTGACTGTGTAATGATGAAGTGGCGCTGCCTCATTGACTTCAGGACCAATAATGAAAAGACGTTATGCCATTGCTGATGTTTTTACCGATACCCCTTTTCTCGGCAATCCCGTTGCCGTTGTTTTAGATGCTGAAGGTATGAGCACCGAACAGATGCAACGGATTGCGGTTGAGTTCGGCTACAGCGAAACAACGTTCGTTCTGCCTCCTGATAAGGAGGTAAACACTGCGCGAGTCAGGATTTTTACCCCCTCGCGTGAAATTCCTTTCGCCGGGCATCCCAATATAGGCACTGCCTATGTACTGGCGCAGTATGCCGCTCTGGGAGGTGACGTGGTGCCTGAAACCCTGCGGTTCGAAGAAACTGCCGGACTGGTCCCGATTACGATCCTGAAAGAAGACGGCAAGATTGCGGGTGCCCAACTGCTTGTACCCGAAGCATTATCCTGCCGCTCTGAGGTGAGTCCTGCAAAAGTCGCCGCCTGCCTGTCTCTGGGCGTAGAGGAGATCAGCACCAAAACGCATAAGCCGCTTGTCGCCTCGGTGGGGCTGCCATTCCTGGTGGTGGAGCTGGCATCACACGATGCGTTGCGTAAGTGTGTGCCAAATTTACAGGGATTCCGGGATCTCCTGCCGCTTGATGGGGCGGTCTCTGTTTATGCCTGGGCCGCAGAAACCGATCCCGACGCGCCATGCGATCTTCACGCGCGGATGTTTACGCCGCGTATGACCGAAGACCCGGCAACGGGCAGCGCAACCGCCGCCGTTACGGCCCTGCTGGCAACGCTTTGGGATAAAACGACGCTTGCTCTGCACATCCGTCAGGGCGTGGATATGGGGCGCGCAAGCTCGCTATATACCCACTACGATGCGACGTCCGGTGAGCCGCTGGTCAGCGTGGGGGGCAAGAGCGTAATTACCATGGAAGGCACATTTAGCCTCTGACCCAAACAGATTATTTCAGATCTAACAACGTGATTACGCTGGCAATCTCTGCAATATCGCCCGCGGGTAATGAATGAAGCGGGTGAGGCAGGCAGTCAATGTCAGCCAGCCCCAGAACACCCGCCGCAGCGGCTACCACGCGGATACTGCCGCCATGTTTGCGATAAAGCGCCCACAAGGGCTCCAGGCGCGCAACCAGGGCGGTAACCCGGGCATGATCTTTCATCGCCGCCGCCTGGGTGATTTGTTTTGCGGTTTCCGGGAATAGTCCACCGCAGACGGAATACCAAATCTCGCACCCCGCATTAAGCCCCAGGCCAGCAAAAGCATCACCACTGATTCCTATGGTCACACCAGGCTTGAGTTGATTACGTAAGTTCCTGACGCGTTCAGCGGCCGCTTGCGCTGTATCAGGTACGCCTGGAATTTTGACCGAACCAACGGCATCCAGCGATGACAAACGACCATGCAGCTCATCAGAAAACGTAAAATGCGTTGTACCAGGATTGTCATACACGCATATCGGCAGTGACGTATGTCGGTTCACCGTTTCAAAGAGGCTGAACACTTCCTCATTTCTGAGCGACTGGTAGCTGACTGCGGGCAGGAGTAAGGCATCAGCACCTGCCTGCTGGGCATCTTCCGTAAGACGCAGAATGGCATCGGTACTGACGGCGCCGACACAGACCATCATCGGAATGTCCCCGGCCAGTTCGCGAGCAAGGAGAGCGACGCGTTTGCGTTGTTCCCGTGTCAGGTAGGCATAACTTCCTGTCGAGCCCAAAATCCCCAGGGAATCGACCCTCGCGTCAGTGAGACGCGACATGATCTTCATGAAGCTTGCTTCATCGACACCGTTGCGGGTGACTGGGGTTAACGGGAAAGCGCACAAACCAGTAAACATGTTGTTTCTCCTGTAAAATATCGGGTGTTATTCCGTAAGAAGCGCCACGTCAAACCACAGGCCGGGCATCATATTTTCAAGGCCATCCGTCAGCATTCTTCCGGCTTCATGAAGTTGTTCCAGTGGCATTTGTGGCAAGCTTTCCAGAATGAACCACATCTGCCGGGCTTGCACATCCAGACGCGTTCTTATTCCCTGTCTCCAGTTCCAGCGGCGACAGGTCACGCCAGTGTTGTCCCGCCAGATAATTTCTCCGGGGGAAGGGTACTCAATTGCAGTCTCGCCGTCTTTCACCGTATCAAAAGGTTCTGTGCCTTCTGAAATCGTCAGGCACGGGGCACCCTGGTAAGCCGCAATATTCTCGCCGCCAACGGGAATGGCGTACCGGAGGCTCACGGCGTTATACAGATCAACAACAGGATCGAGTGCCGGCATCATTCCATCACGCAGTACGCGCTTGCGCAATGCCTCAGCGGAACACGGGGTACGCTTGGGTTTGGCACCAAACTTCTGAAAAACATCGGCCCATGCCGCCAGATGAGATTCTGCCCACGCAGGCCCGCCTGCCAGAACGGCCTCGCAGGCTTCTCGTAGTGCTAGTTCTCCAGCACCAGGGTTTAATACCGGCGCGGCTTTTACGTGGATACTCAGTGCCCGAAAACCAGGCGCAATACGATAAATTTCAGGGGCAATTGACGGAGATACTGTTAGCACGGGATAATCCTGTAATGACCAATTTATTTCATGATAATGACCTATGACCAAAAAAGTCAATTTAGTGACCGATGCAAATTCCATTGCCAGCTCTGTGAATGAAGCCGTATCTCAGCGGATTAAGCTGTATCGCAAGCAAAAGAAAATGTCACTCGATGAGCTCTCCCGCAGGGCCGGGGTCAGCAAAGGCGCACTGGTTGAGATCGAAGGGTGTAAGGCAAACCCGAGTATTGCGCTGTTATGCCGCCTGGCTGCGGCGATGGGTGTTTCAGTGGCTGATTTTGTTGATGTCAGTTCAAAACCGACGGTGCATCTTATCGCGGAAGATGAAATCCCTGAGCTATGGAAAGGTGATAACGGTGGACGGGCGCGGCTTCTGGCGGGGTCCGGTGGCCCCGATATGACGGAACTCTGGATGTGGGAAATGCAGCCGGGAGAAAAGTTCGCCTCACCCGGGCACCCTGAAGGAACCCTCGAACTGTTCTACGTGCAATCCGGGGCGCTTACGCTTGGGGTACTGGATCATCTGTACACGGTGAATACCGGTTGTTCGGCAACCGCCAGGACCGATGTCCCTCATTTCTATGAGAACCGGGCCGAGCACACATTGATATTCATCATGACGGTAAATGAAAAAGCATCCTGAGTGATGCGCGATAGAGCACGTCAAATCCGTATTTCAGCGCGCCTTCAGCAAATTCGGTGGCCAGCCCTTTTCCCCATGCTTCGGTGGCGAAACGGTATCCGAGATTATTAATCGTGATGCCGTCATAGCTAAGAATGCTCAGGCCACCGAAGCCGATAATGCTTGCAGGGGTATCGAGAAGTGAAATGGCCCAGTTGCCAAATCCGTGCTGTTCACGGTGGCGTATCCAGCGTTCCAGCACCGTTTTCGCATAATGAAGGTCAGGATAGGGGCCGGAAGGGCTAAAGGTGTTGGTGGCCGGATCGCCGTAAATGCGGAACAGGGCGTCTGCATCGGATGCCACAACGGGGCGAAGGTACAGGCGTTTCGTTTCAACGGGCAAACTGGGCTCCTTATCGACAAATGGCTACACGTGGTTCACTTCACCTGCAACAGTATTGCCATCAGCCCCGGAAAGCGGGCGTCAAGATCGTCTCTTCGCAGTGAAATCATGTTTTCTCGCCCCTGGGGGCGCTGCCAGATCACGCCGCTGTCGCGTAAAACGCGCCAGTGATGGGTCATGGTGGACTTCACCACGTCTTCTGGTCGCAGAGCATTACAGCTCAGCTCTTCGCCATCGGCAAGACGGCGGATTATCGATAAGCGTAGCGGGTTGCCGAGGGCAAACAACACATTTTCCAGCAGTATTTGTTCAGGTTCCGGGTGGTTTGGGATCATAGTTTTCCTGCGTCAGTCATCAGATTGAGCTATATCAACAATAGGTCAATCACGAAAAAATAGTTCGATAATACTCGTACAATAGGACTATTATAGCAAACGAATGAATAAGCGGCCATCCTGGCCTTCACAACACAGTCTTTGAGACTTAAGGAAATATCATGCCCCGACCCATCCCTCTCGAACGTTATCGCAACATCGGTATCTCCGCGCATATCGATGCCGGTAAAACGACCACTACTGAACGCATCCTGTTTTACACCGGGATGAGTCATAAACTGGGTGAAGTACACGATGGCGCGGCAACCACTGACTGGATGGCGCAGGAGCAAGAGCGCGGAATTACCATTACGTCCGCAGCCGTTAGCTGCTTCTGGCCGGGTATGGACAGAGGGTTTGAGCCGCACCGGATCAATATCATCGACACCCCCGGGCACGTGGATTTCACCATTGAAGTGGAACGATCCATGCGTGTGCTCGACGGCGCGGTGATGGTGTATGACTCCGTAGGTGGTGTACAGCCGCAGTCGGAAACTGTCTGGCGCCAGGCGAATAAATACCATGTGCCGCGCCTGGCGTTCGTCAACAAAATGGACCGCCCGGGGGCTGATTTCTTCCGCGTTGTGCAGATGATGCACGATCGCCTGAAAGCCAATCCGGTGCCGATTGTGATCCCGGTTGGCGCAGAAGATCATTTCAGCGGAGTGGTCGATCTCATCAAGATGCGCACTATCGTCTGGGACGACGCCACTCAGGGCATGGTGTTTACCTATGCACCAGTGCCTGAAGAGTTGCTGAGTACTGCACAGGAATGGCGGGAAAAAATGGTGTCGGCGGCGGCGGAAGCCAGCGATGAGCTGATGGATAAATACCTTGAAACAGGTGAGCTTGATGAGGCCGATATTATCCGTGGCCTGCGCAAACGCACCATTTCAGGGGAGATCCAGCCGATGCTATGTGGCAGCGCCTTTAAAAATAAAGGGGTGCAGCGAATGCTTGATGCCATTGTCGAGCTGATGCCATCGCCGCTGGACGTTCCGGCCATTGATGGGGTGGATGAAAAAGGGCAACACGCAGAACGCCACCCAAGCGATGAAGAACCGTTCTCAGCGCTGGCGTTCAAACTGATGAGCGACCCGTATGTCGGGCAGTTGACCTTTATCCGCGTTTACTCTGGCGTGCTGAGGAAAGGCGATGCGGTCTACAACCCGGTGAAAGGCAAAAAAGAGCGCATCGGGCGTATTGTGTTGATGCACGCCAATGACCGGCACGAAGTGGATGAACTGCGAACGGGTGACATCGCAGCCTGTGTCGGCCTGAAAGATGTCACGACCGGCGACACGCTGACTGACCCGAATGCGGTGATCACGCTTGAACGTATGGAGTTCCCGGACCCGGTGATCTCCCTTGCGATCGAGCCGAAAACCAAAGCGGACCAGGAAAAAATGGGTATCGCGTTGCAGCGTCTGGCGGCGGAAGATCCGTCGTTCCGTCTGCACACAGACGAAGAGTCCGGGCAGACGATTATCTCCGGGATGGGTGAGTTGCATCTGGAAATTATCGTCGACCGTATGAAGCGTGAGTTTGGCGTAGAGGCGAACATCGGTCGGCCGCAGGTAACGTACCGCGAAACCCTGCGCAAAGCGGTGAAAGATATCGAAGGCAAGTTTGTGCGCCAGTCTGGTGGTAAAGGTCAGTACGGCCATGTGGTGCTGAGCCTTGAACCATTAGCGCCGGGAAGTGGTTTCAAATTTGAAGATGCCACTAAAGGCGGCGTGGTGCCGCGCGAGTACATTCCTTCAGTGGAAAAAGGACTGCGCGAAGCCATGAACACCGGTGTGCTGGCGGGTTATCCGGTGGTGGATGTGAAAGCGACCCTGACGTTTGGTTCGTATCACGATGTCGATTCCTCGGAGATGGCATTCCGTATGGCGGCAATCCTCGGTTTTAAAGATGGAGTGCGAAAAGCGGATCCGGTCATTCTTGAGCCGGTGATGCACGTCGAAGTGGAAACGCCGGAAGACTACGCCGGGAATATCATGGGGGATTTATCTTCCCGCCGCGGTATGGTGCAGGGCATGGAAGAACAGTACGGTAGCCAGATTATTCGAGCTGACGTGCCGCTCGCTGAGATGTTTGGCTATGCCACCACGCTGCGTTCGATGTCGCAGGGTCGCGCGACCTACACGATGGAGTTCCATCATTATGCTGAAGCACCGCGTAATGTGGCGGATGAAATCATAGCAGGGCGTACGAAGTAAGATAATTAAATGCACACGGCAGCTAAATGGTTGCCGTGTGCATTATTGCTACGACAGGAGATTCGCAAAAAATGAATTGCATCAGCATTCCCGCCATATCGTCGATTGGGTCATTTCGGAACATCTAGATTTCTTAAAAATTCAACACTGGCGACTGACTGCACCTTCCAGATTTCATTTTCTTTTACCATACAGTCAATGACTATATGATCCTGTTTTTTTCCGAATGCGATGTATACGTTCACACAGACAGGGTCGGTATCTCCAGCAATGGCTTTTACATTACCGGGCCAGTCATCACCAATATCCTGAGCCTTTAGAAAAATATCCGCGTCGTAAAAGTCTTCTCCGTTTTCACCGTAATCAGGATCCTGTGTATGCCGCAACTTCTTCATTGTTGAAGCTGTAACGTACTTGTCGATTTCGTTTCCGGCAGTAATGGGAAATACATCCTTGCTGATTTGGTTTATATACCAATTGTTGAATTCAACTGCTTGCTTAACCGGATCGTTCTGAGCTGACATAGCAGCGCAAGAAGACAACAGTAAAAGTAGAAAGATATTTCTCATATTAGTGGTGCCTGTAAATAGTGATTTTAGGCTGGATCTTTCGATATGTTGGCCCCGGGTAAAGACTGTTCTGTTTGAAATCGGAATACCAGGTACCGGAGCCATCGTAAATACATACGTGCCCATGCTGATGTGGACCAGGTAACGCATCTATAACAGCCACATCACCTTCAATCGGGTTACCGTACACTTTTGAAAATCCGGCTTTTTCAAGCGAACGCCAGAAGTCATTGGCATCAGCACCTTCAATTTTCAATCCGCCCGCTCGTATAGCTGCTGCTACAGCACGGGCACAATAACCACCACTACGAAGACTCGCGTGACTTCGCGCATATGACACTGCTTCATGCTTATTCCATGACATAGATATTTCCTTATCGAGAGGCTGTTATTGCAACAGCGTCAGAAATATCCTCCCTTTCGCGATAAGATGCTAAGCATAAAATGTCATCAAAAATCGATATAATTCATCATGATATGATTAATTAAATCAATCCGGTGCCTTCACCATCTTCCCACTGGTTACAAACGTTCCGGCGCCGAGGTGGTGCAGTGTATTCAGCTTATCCCCGTCAAACTGCCAGCGACCGGCCACAAATGCGCGTTCATCCGCTGCAGCGGAAACCACTTCTCCAAACAAGGTGTCGTATTTTTCTGCGGCGGAGGTTACCGGCAATAACCGGCACTCCATCCACGCCAGACACTTCTCTTCAATTACCGGCAGACCAAGCACCGGGCCGTTGATCGTCGGGATGCCATAGCAGTTGAATTTATCTTCATCGCGCCCGCTTACGCTGCCGACCGCATAAGTCCAGTTTGCTGCCGCCACGCCCGGGATCACGATGCCAAATTTACCGCTGCGCTCAATTAATTCACGCGACCAGGCGCTTTTATCCACCACGATGGCAATGCGCGGCGGTTCAAACTCGACGGGCATCGACCAGGCCGCGGCCATCACGTTGCGGCGACCGATCGATTCATCACGGCTGGTGATCAACACCGTAGGGCCGTGATTCAGCAGACGGCTGGCGTGCTTTAACTCAACAGGGCGAAACGCGCTCATAGATATTCCTCTCAACGTGGCTATCGGCATTAAACGACTGAAGCGCATAAGAAATCAAGACGCAACATGATCGTCATGTTTTCGTCACACTCGCTCCCTACAGTGGCCGACAGTAAATCCCAAAGAGGATAACAATATGCTCACTTCCATAACGCTCAAAAGCGTGTCGTACGCTTTTGGCGCGAATACTGTATTGAATCAGATAGATCTGCACATTGAGGCTGGCAGTGTGGTTGCGCTGTTAGGGCCATCAGGGTGCGGCAAAAGTACATTGCTCCGTCTGCTCGCCGGGCTGACACAGCCTGCCTCGGGCGAACTCTGGTTTGGTGAACGCCTGGTCGCGAAAGCAGGGTGGTCATTACCGCCTGACGCGCGCGATATCGGTATGGTCTTTCAGGACTATGCCCTGTGGCCGCACATGACCGTGGCGCAGAATGTCGCCTTCCCGTTAAAGATGCGTAATATCCCTCGCCCGGAATGTGAATCCCGCGTAGCGAAGGCTTTGTCGCGCGTGGGGCTGGGGGATTTTGCCGGGCGTAAACCGGCCGGGTTATCTGGTGGCCAGCAGCAGCGCGTGGCGCTTGCTCGCGCCATTGTCGCCGAACCCCGTGTGCTGCTCTTTGATGAGCCGCTCTCCAACCTCGATAGCGAACTGCGTGAATCACTGTGTCAGGAGATGGCCGCACTGCTGCGCCAGCTCGGGACGACTGCCGTGTACGTTACCCACGACCGTCGGGAGGCTGAAATCCTGGCCGATCGCATCGTGCATTTATCTGCTGGCAGCGTTGCTGCCGATCGTTTGATTTCATCCTCAGGGGAGTTTGCATGAAAGCCACAATGTCCGTGAAAAAAGGAGTTCTGCTCGCAATGGCGTTATCGTCCGTCATGATGTCCAGCGCCCACGCGCTGACTGTCTATACCGCAGGCCCGGGATCGCTTGCTAAAAATCTGGCAACGGGATTTGAAAAGAAAACTGGCGTGAAAGTGGATATCTTCCAGGCCACGACCGGCAAGGTGATGGCACGTCTGGAAGCAGAACAAGCTAACCCGCAGGCGGATATTTTGATCTCCGCATCCTGGGATACCGCAGAAGATCTGCATACCCGTGGCTGGTTGCTGCCGTACCAGAGCACCAATGCGGAAAAAGTCCCGGCGGACCTCAAATCTACCGACTTCGTCGCGCAAGGGGTGTCGGCGCTCGGGATCGTCTGGAACACCAAAAGCGGGACGCCAGAGCCGAAAGAGTGGCAAGACCTGACGACCGACGCCTTTAAAGACAAAGTCACCACGCCAGACCCGGCGCTGTCCGGTGCATCGCTGGATTTGCTGATCGGTCTGCAAAACGGGATGGGCGATAAAGCCTGGGCGCTGTTTGATGAGCTGAAAAAGAACGGCATGGTGGTAAGCGGCCCGAACGCACAGGCCGTCACGCCGGTGATGCAGGGCGCGAAGGCGGCCGTGTTCGGCGCAGTGGATTATGTCTCTTATGGCAACATCAACCAGGGGGAATCCCTGAAGGTCATCTTCCCGGCCAGCGGTACGGTGATTGCGCCGCGTCCGATGATGATCCTTAAATCGACGCAACATGCCGACGATGCGAAAGCCTTTGTGGATTACGTGCTGTCGCCAGAAGGTCAGGCGATGGTGGCCGACGCCTGGCTGATGCCTGCCCGCGATGATGTGAAAGCGAAACGTCCGCTGTTAGGCGAGCTGAAAGTGCTGCCAACCAAAAGCGATGGAACCCGCGCGCGTGGCGATATTCTCAAGCGTTTCAACGCGATTTTCGCTCTGTAATCCATCTGACGGGGGCAACCCCGTCTTCAGGAACCTCTTGTGAATCAACGACTCTTGTCCGCGATGACGCTGATGCTGCTGGTTATCCTGGTGGCGTTTCCGTTGTCGTTTATCGCCTTACAGGCGGTGTTCCCGCAATTTAACGCAGGTGACTTTGGTGGTGCCTTTAGCGGCGTTCGCACGCTACTGGCTGAGCCACAACTACCCGCGATGCTTGGTGGAACGATTCAGATCGCCATCGGCGTTGCGCTGGTGAGTGCCTTAATCGGTTTTCCGCCTGGCGTTGCGAGAGGGCTGTTGAACCTGCCTGCACCGCGTCTGTGGGATTTGCTTTTCTTGATCCCGTTCCTGACGCCGCCCTATATTGCGGCGTTGTCGTGGATGCTGGTGTTGCAAACTAACGGCTATCTCCAGCAAATAACCGGCATCAATCTCAACGATGTGCTGTTCAGTAAAACCGGTATTGTGCTGGTGATGGCGCTGAATATTTTCCCGGTGGTCTATTTTGCTGTGTCGCGCAGCCTGCTGGCGAGTGGGCAGCGTCTGGCGCTGGTGGCTCGTGTCCACGGCGCGAGTGCAGCCAGGGCTTTCTGGCATATCACCTTGCCGATGTTGTCACCGGCGCTGGCGGCAGGAATGCTGCTTGCATTTACCCTGGCCATTGAGGAGTTTGGCGTGCCAGCGGCGCTTGGCACCCGTGCGGGCGTGCTGATGCTAACCACGGATATCGAAAAGAAACTGGCAGATTGGCCGGTGGATCTTTCCGGGGCGTCGATGCTTTCTGTCGTGCTGGTGGTTATCGCGCTGTCGGCGTGGGGTTTACAGAAAAAGCTGACCGGACATCATGATGTCACCAGCGTGACCGGTAAACCAACGGAAAATAGCGGGGCGAATGCGGGCGTATTCACACTGCCGATAGTGGTGTTGATGGCACTTGTGGGCGGTATTGCGGTGATCCTGCCGGGCGCGTCGATGGCGTTATCCGGGGTGTTAGGAACCTTATCCGGTGGGGTGACGCTGTCTAACGTGACAATGTCACATTATGTGGCGCTGTTTAGCCAGCAGGGTGACGCGCTTTCTGCGCTGGGCACCAGTCTGTCGCTGGCGTTGGGTGCCGCGTGTATCACCGGGATGTTGGGGCTGCTGGCGTCCTGGCTGGTGGTTGTGCAGAAGATAAAAGGGCGCGCGGCGCTGGATGCGCTGTCGCTGATGCCTGCCGCGCTGCCAGGAATTGTGGTGGGTGTGGGGCTGATCCTGCTGTGGAATCAGCGCTTCTGGCCCGTTTCGCCCTATAACACCTGGGTCATTTTACTGCTGTCGTACTGTTGTTTGCTCCTGCCGCGGCCGGTGCGTTATGTGGGCAGTGCCTTACGCCAGCTTGGCGGTAATCTGGAGCCTGCCGCGCGGGTTCACGGGGCGTCGGCGTTTCAGGCGTTACGTTTTATTGTGATGCCGCTGGTGTCGCCTGCACTGCTGGCGGCGATGCTGATGGTGTTTGCTATCGCCTCGCGTGAGCTGGTGACATCGTTATTACTTGCGCCAACGGGAACGCAGACCGTCTCGGTCTTTATCTGGCGGCAGTTTGAACAAGGTTCAGTCGGACAAGGGATGGCGATGGCAACCCTGACACTCATCACCGGGCTGATTTTGATGCTGGTTGCGCTTGGCATCATGCAGCGCAATACCCAAAGATAAAAAGCACTTTTGCACCAGTGGGCAGACAAAAATAGTTTATAAACAGGGAATCACTGAACAAGGAACCCCTGACATGTCTCCATTTCTGAGTGCGTATTTTGCGCGAACAGGCTGGCAACAGCCTGTATCGGTTGATATCGACACCCTCCGTGCGCTGCATTTGCAGCATAACTGCACCATCCCCTTTGAAAATATCGACGTCGTGTTGCCGCGCGAAATCCATCTTGAGGACCAGAGTCTGGTCGACAAACTGGTGACGGCGCGCCGCGGCGGTTATTGCTTTGAGCAAAATGGCCTGTTCGAACGCGTACTGCGTGAAATCGGCTTTACGGTACGCAGCGTGCTGGGGCGCGTGGTGTTATCTAATCCGCCACAAATGCCGCCGCGCACGCACCGCCTGCTGCTGGTTGAGCTGAACGGTGAGCGCTGGATTGCTGACGTAGGTTTTGGCGGGCAGACGCTGACGGCACCGATTCGCTTAATCGCCAATGAAGAGCAAGCCACGCCGCACGGGCTGTATCGCCTGCTTAGCGAAGGCAACGACTGGGTGCTCCAGTTCCGCCATCACGAACACTGGCAGTCGATGTACCATTTTGACCTGACGGCGCAGTATTTCAGTGATTACGTGATGGGGAATTTCTGGTCGGCGCACTGGCCGCAATCGCATTTCCGCCATCATTTGCTGATGTGTCGCCATCTGCCGGAGGGCGGCAAACTGACCCTGACCAACTTTAACTTTACCCACTGGCAGAGCGGGCATGTGGAAGAGCAAGTCCATCTGGCGGATGCAGAAGCGCTGTATGCGTTGATGACAGAACGGTTTGGGCTGGGTGTGGACGACCCAAAACACGGTTTTTCGCTGGCAGAACTGACGGCGGTAATGGCCGGGTTTGAAACACATCCACAGGCCGGAAAATAGCCCGGTGGCGCTAGCGCTTACCGGGCCTACAAAATCCCCGAACGTAGGCCGGGTAAGGCGCAGCCGCCACCCGGCACCATCAGCGGCGCGATCGGACCACCTGATACCTGCGCGTCAGATACTCCACCGGCGCGCTCCACACGTGCACCAGACGTGTGAACGGGAACAGCAGGAAGATGGTCATCCCCAGCACCAGGTGAACGCGGAAGATAAACGCCACACCGTCCAGATGCGCTGACGCCCCACCGCGGAAGGTGACGACCGCCTGCGCCCAGTCCACCAGTTTCAGCATTTCACTGCCGTCCGGGTGTTGAGCTGAAAACGGGATCGTGGTCAGACCGAGAATACACTGCACCAGCAGCACGCAGAGGATCAGGATATCGGCGGTTGATGAGGTCGCCCGAATCCGCGGGTTGGTCAGCCGGCGCACCAGCAGACCCGCACCGCCCACCAGCGTCAGTACACCGCACACGCCACCGGCAATCATCGCCATCAGCTGTTTTTGCGACATCGGCAGGAACCACGAATAAACCCAGTGCGGTGTCAGCATCCCGAACAGGTGGCCGAAGAAGATCCCCAGAATGCCGATATGGAACAAGTTCGACCACAGCACCATCCCGCGTTTATCCAGCATCTGACTTGATGAGGCTCTCCAGGTGTACTGCCCGTAGTCGTAGCGCAGCCAGCTTCCCACCAGGAAAACCGTGCCGCACAGGTAGGGGTAGATATCATAGAAAAAGACGTTCAGATACTGGATCATTTTGGGCCTCCGGCGCTGACGTCGACGTACTGCGGGGCGACGTCCTGGCTAAAGCGTCGTTGATATTGCTGCATCGGCGAGCTGTCGCACGATGTGGCGTTGTCCTCAATAAACTTAACCTGTTCCTCTTCCCAGACCGCGTCCAGCGCCTGACGGGTATCATCCCGTTTTTCACCTGAAACCTGTTTTGCCACGCTGTCGCTGGTAAGGCGGCTGCCGGCAAGCGACAGCAGGGCATCAAACAGCTGATAATGCGCCACACCGCGTTGTTTCAGGCGACCGCCAATCAGCGCCAGGATCGGCGCCACGTTTTGCAGCCCTTCGCTCGCCTCGTCATTGGTGACGATACTGAGGTATTCCAGATACAGCGGCAGATAGTCCGGCAGCTCGCGGCAGTCCAGCTGAAGCCCGGCTTTCTCATATTGCCCCATGAGATCAACCATTGCCTGTCCGCGATCGCGGGATTCCGCATGAACATGTTCAAACAGCAGCAGTGAGGTTGCGCGGCCACGCTCAAACACTTCACACCACTCAGCCTGTTTATCCAGCAGGTTTGCGCCCAGGTGCTGCCGGGCAAACGGCAGCAGCACGGGCGCATCCTGCGCAATAAGCGAAAGCGCTTCGTCACGGCTTTCCCACAGTGTTTCATCGGGATACTCAATCAGCAGCGCGATGATTTTAAGGATTTGCATTATTCTCCCTCCCCATGTTCGCGCACCTCGGAGATGTTGATGGCATCAATGCGATGGCTGTTGAAGAGGTTAAATTTGGTGTCGGAGCCGTGGCAGCCGTCGCCAAAGGTAAAGCCGCAGCCGTTTTTCTCCGGGAAGGCGTCCTGCGCCATTTCGCGGTGGCTGGTTGGGATCACAAAGCGGTCTTCATAGTTGGCAATCGCCAGATAACGGTACATCTCCTCAACCTGTTCCACGCTCAGGCCCACTTCCTCGATGGCGCGGGTATCGGTCACGCCCTCAACGGTCTGGGAGCGTTTGTAATGGCGCATCGCCATCATGCGTTTCAGGGCGCGCAGCACCGGCCCGGTATCGCCTGCGCTGAGCATGTTCGCCAGGTACTGCACCGGAATACGCAGGTTTTCTACGGCAGGGAGCACGCCGTCGTTCATCGGCAGGCCCCCCGCGTCAGCGTAAGACTGAATCGGCGACAGCGGCGGCACATACCAGACCATCGGCAGGGTACGGTATTCCGGATGCAGCGGCAGGGCCAGCTTCCAGTCCATCGCCATTTTATAAACCGGTGAACGCTGGGCGGCATCAATCACGTTCTGCGGAATGCCTTGTTTCACCGCTTCTTCAATCACTGCGGGATCGTGCGGGTCGAGGAACACATCGCACTGACGCTCGTAGAGATCGGTTTCATGCTCGGTGCTCGCCGCTTCTTCGATGCGGTCTGCGTCATACAGCAGTACGCCGAGGTAACGAATACGCCCGACGCAGGTTTCCGAGCAGACGGTCGGCTGGCCTGATTCAATGCGCGGATAGCAGAAGATGCATTTTTCTGACTTGCCGCTCTTCCAGTTGAAGTAGATTTTTTTGTACGGGCAGCCGCTGATACACATGCGCCAGCCGCGGCACTTGTCCTGGTCTATCAGCACAATGCCGTCTTCTTCACGCTTGTAGATAGCGCCGCTCGGGCAGGTGGCGACACAGCTCGGGTTGAGGCAGTGTTCGCACAGGCGCGGCAGGTACATCATGAAGGTGTTTTCAAACTGGCCGTACATCTCTTTCTGGATCTTCTGGAAGTTGCGGTCGCGGGCGCGTTTTTCGAACTCACCGCCCAGCAGCTCTTCCCAGTTCGGGCCGCCGACGATTTTGTCCATCCGTTTGCCGCTAATCAGCGAGCGCGGGCGGGCGGTGGGCAGGTGGTCTCCCTCCGGTGCGCGGTGCAGATCCTGGTAGTCGAAGGTGAAGGGTTCGTAGTAATCGTCAATGCCCGGCAGGGACGGGTTAGCGAAGATTTTCGACAGAACGCCCACGCGGCTACCGAGGCGTGGCGTCAGTTTGCCGGTAATACCGCGTACCCAGCCGCCTTGCCACTCCTCCTGATCTTCCCAGTTTTTCGGGTAGCCGATACCCGGCTTGGTTTCGACGTTGTTGAACCACGCATATTCCATGCCTTCACGCCCGGTCCAGACGTTTTTACAGGTGACCGAGCAGGTGTGGCAGCCAATGCATTTATCGAGATTCAGTACCATTCCAACCTGTGAGCGTATTTTCATTTTTTCGCCTCCTGAACCTGATCCCGACCTTCGCCGTCCAGCCAGTTAATGTTTTTCATTTTGCGGATCATGATGAATTCGTCGCGGTTGGAGCCGACGGTACCGTAGTAGTTGAAGCTGTACGCCAGCTGCGCGTAACCGCCGATCATGTGCGTCGGTTTCGGGCAGACGCGCGTCACCGAGTTGTGAATACCGCCACGACGGCCGGTCACTTCTGAACCCGGAATGTTCAGAATGCGCTCCTGAGCGTGGTACATCATGGTCATGCCTGGCGGCACGCGCTGGCTGACCACTGCGCGGGCGGTGAGGGCGCCGTTGGCGTTGAAAGCTTCGATCCAGTCGTTATCCTCAATGCCTAACTCTTTGGCGTCCATCTCGCTTATCCAGACAATCGGCCCGCCGCGAGACAGGGTCTGCATCAGCAGGTTTTCGCTGTAGGTGGAGTGAATGCCCCATTTCTGGTGCGGCGTCAGGAAGTTCAGCGCTTTCTCCGGGAAGCCGTTCGGTGGGATCTCGCGCATGTGGGTGACGCTGCGGGTATCAATTGGCGGACGATAGGCCACCAGGCTCTCCCCGAATGCGCGCATCCAGGTGTGATCCTGATACAGCTGCTGACGCCCGGAAATCGTCCGCCACGGGATCAGTTCGTGTACGTTGGTGTACCCGGCGTTATAAGAAACATGCTCGCTCTCAAGACCAGACCATGTCGGGCTGGAGATGATTTTGCGCGGCTGGGCCTGGATATCACGGAAGCGGATTTTCTCGTCTTCTTTGTTGATTGCCAGGTGCGTGTGATCGCGTCCGGTCAGTTGCCCGAGCGCTTCCCAGGCTTTTACCGCCACCTGGCCGTTGGTTTCTGGTGCCAGGGCGAGGATCACCTCAGAGGCATCAATCGCCGTTTCAATCAGTGGGCGACCTTTTGCCGGGCCGTCGAGTTTGACGTAGTTCAGCTTGCCGAGGAAATCGACCTCGTTTTGCGTGTTCCACGAAATGCCTTTCCCGCCGTTGCCAAGCTTATCCAGCAGTGGGCCGAGGGAAGTGAAGCGTTCATAGGTATCCGGGTAGTTACGTTCCACCACCGCAATACTCGGAGCAGTTTTACCGGGGATAAGGTCACATTCCCCTTTGCGCCAGTCCTGGATATCAAACGGCTGCGACAGCTCCGCCGGGGAGTCATGCTGTAGCGGTTGTAGCACCACGTCCGTTTCGCTGCCCAGATGGCCGACACATACTTCAGAGAAAACTTTGGCGATGCCTTTGTAGATCTCCCAGTCGCTACGGGATTCCCACGCCGGGTCAACGGCGGCTGAAAGTGGGTGAATAAACGGATGCATATCCGAGGTATTCATGTCGTCTTTTTCATACCAGGTGGCGGTTGGCAGGACGATATCCGAGAACAGGCAGGTACTCGACATACGGAAATCAAGCGTCACCAGCAGGTCAAGCTTGCCTTCGATGGCTTTCGTCTGCCATTCCACCTCTTCGGGTTTGACATCATCCGTTGAGCCTAAATCCTCGCCCTGAATTCCGCTTTCGGTACCGAGCAAATATTTGAGCATGTACTCGTGGCCTTTACCGGACGAGCCAAGCAGGTTAGAGCGCCAGACAAACAGGTTACGCGGATGGTTTTTGCCGTTGTCTGGTTGTTCACAGGCAAAGCGGATATCACCCGATTTTAACGCCTGGACGGTGTACTCCTGCGGTGTCATTCCGGCAGCATCCGAGCGGGCCTTGATGTGCAGCGGGTTGAGGTTAAGCTGCGGTGCAGACGGCAGCCAGCCCATGCGTTCAGCGCGCACGTTAAAGTCGATCAGATGCCCGGTGAATTTAGAGGCATCCGCCAGCGGAGAGAGCAGTTCCTGCGCGGTCAGTTTTTCGTAGCGCCACTGGCTCGCATGGTTGTAGAAATATGAGGTGCTGTTCATCTGACGCGGCGGACGGTTCCAGTCCAGCGCGAAGGCCAGCGGCAGCCAGCCGGTTTGTGGGCGCAGCTTTTCCTGGCCGACATAGTGCGACCAGCCGCCGCCGCTTTGCCCGACACAGCCGCAGAAGACCAGCATGTTGATCATCCCACGGTAATTCATGTCCATGTGATACCAGTGGTTCACCCCAGCCCCGAGAATAATCATGGAGCGGCCATGGGTTTTGTTCGCGGTATCGGCAAACTCGCGGGCAATTTTTTCAATCAGATACGCCGGTACGCCGGTAATCTGCGCGCCCCAGGCAGGGGTGTAGGCTTTGATTTCAGCGTATTCTTTCGCGGCATTGGTATCTTCCAGACCGCGATCAAGACCGTAGTTTGCCAGCACCAGATCATACACGCTGACCACGCGTTTCTGGCTGCCATCGGCCAGCATCAGGGTTTTGCTGGGCACGCGGCGAACCAGGACCGGCTCTTGTTTCACGCTGCGGAAATGCGGGTTCTCGTTGCCACCGAAGTAGGGGAAGGCGACATCGGCGATACTGTCGTGGGTGATCAGCAAAGAGAGCGTAAGCTCCGTTTCATGACCGGCCGCCAGCGGCTCGAGGTTCCATTTGCCTTTTTCGCCCCAGCGAAAACCAATTGAGCCATTCGGTGCGACCAGGTTACCGGCGATATCAAAGGCGATGGTTTTCCATTCCGGGTTATTGGCTTCACCAAGCCCGTCAGCCAGGTCTGATGCGCGCAACATTCGGCCAGGAACCACATAGCCATCGTCCCGCTCATCCAGCATAACCAGCATCGGCATGTCCGTGTAACGGCGGCAGTAGTTCAGAAAATAGTCGCTTGGGTTATTCAGGTGGAATTCTTTGAGGATCACATGCCCCATCGCCATGGCCAGGGCGCTGTCGGTGCCTTGTTTTGGCGCCAGCCACTGGTCACTGAGTTTCGCAACTTCGGAGAAATCCGGGGTAATGGCAACGGTTTTGGTGCCTTTGTAGCGGACTTCGGTAAAGAAGTGGGCATCGGGCGTGCGGGTCTGCGGCACGTTAGAGCCCCAGGCGATGATATAGCTGGAGTTGTACCAGTCGGCAGATTCCGGTACGTCGGTCTGCTCGCCCCAGGTCATCGGCGATGCGGGCGGTAAATCGCAGTACCAGTCATAGAAGCTCAGGCAGGTTCCGCCTAACAGCGAGAGATAGCGTGTCCCGGCAGCGTAAGAAACCATCGACATCGCCGGAATAGGTGAGAAACCGGCCACGCGATCCGGGCCAAAATTCTTGATAGTCCAGACGTTGGCGGCGGCGATCAGCTGGTTCAGTTCTTTCCAGTTCGAGCGGATAAACCCGCCGCGCCCGCGCGCCTGTTTATAGCTTTGGCTCTTTTGCGGGTCACGCTGGATGGCATCCCACGCCAGCACCGGATCGTTATGCTGCGCCAGCGCGTCGCGCCACAGTTCAATCAGCTTACGGCGCACCAGCGGGTATTTCAGGCGGTTGGCGCTGTACAGATACCAGGAGTAGCTTGCGCCACGCGGGCAGCCGCGTGGTTCGTGGTTCGGTAAATCCGGGCGGGTGCGGGGGTAGTCGGTTTGCTGCGTTTCCCAGGTCACTAACCCGTTTTTGACATAGATTTTCCAGCTACAGGAGCCGGTACAGTTCACGCCGTGGGTGGATCGCACAATTTTGTCGAACTGCCAGCGCTGGCGGTAGCTGTCCTCCCAGTCACGGTTGGTGTTGTACACCTGCCCGTGTCCATCGGCGAACGTATCGCCTTTTTGTTTGAAATAACGAAAGCGATCCAACAGTTTACTCATGACATTTCTCCTGCTCCGATAACATTGCCGGAAAGCACTGCACCGCTCGCCGGCGAAAGGCTATTAGTTATTTTTGTGAGGATTTACGGCCATAAACCAGCCAGGTGACGAATACGCAGACGATGTAAAACACGAGGAAAACTTTCATGGCGCCAACCGGCGAGCCGGTCATGGCAAGCGAAGTGCCAAAGGCTTTAGGGATAAAGAACCCGCCCACCGCGCCAATGGCCGAAATAAAGCCCAGCGCGGCCGCCGTTTCGGTGACGGCTTCATGCTGGGCCTGTTCGTCAGTGCCACCTTGTTGCTTCACGCGGGTAATGGTTATCTGGCGAAAGATGACGGCAATCATCTGGAAGGTTGAGCCACTGCCCAGTCCGGCGGTCAGGAACAGGCCCATAAACACCAGATAGAACGCGACAAAGCTGCCGGAACCTGAACCGGGCAGCGTCAGGAACAGCAGGGCGCTGAAAATCGCCATAAACACGAAGTTAATCAGCGTAACGCGCACGCCGCCAAGCCGGTCAGATATCATCCCGCCGGCAGAACGGGCCAGCGCACCAATTAAGGGGCCAAAGAAGGCGAGGTGCAGGATGTTCACATCCGGGAACTGAGTTTTCGACAGCATGGCAAAGCCTGCGGAGAAACCGATAAACGATCCGAACGTTGCCAGGTAAAGCAGGCTTAACAGCCAGAGGTGAAAGCGTTTCAGCACCGGAAGCTGGCTGGCGATAGAGGCCTTAGAACTGGCGATATCGTTCATACCAAAGAAGGCGGCGATGGTAGCCAGCAGCAGAAGCGGCGCCCATATCCAGGCGGCATTGGCCAGCCACAGAGTCGAGCCATCATCCTGAGGCACGCCATCCACGCCGAGAAATGTGTACATTGGCAGGAAAATGACCAGCGGTGCGACCAGTTGCATCACGCTGACGCCCAGATTCCCCAGCCCGCCGTTGATACCCAGCGCGCTGCCCTGTTTTGCTTTCGGAAAGAAGAAGCTGATGTTACCCATGCTGGAAGCAAAGTTTGCCCCGGCAAAGCCGCACAGCAGGGCGATTACAATAAAGATCCAGTAGGGGGTGGCCGTGTTCTGCACGGCGATGCCCAGCCAGACGCAGGGAACAATCAAAATTACGGTGCTTAATATCGTCCAGTAACGGCCGCCAAATATCGGCACCATAAAGGAGTAGGGAACGCGTAATATGGCACCCGAAAGCGAAGGTAATGCGGTTAACATGAACAACTGGTCGGTGGTGAAATTAAATCCGACTTTATTAAGATTCACCGTAATGGCGCTAAATAACATCCATACGCAAAAAGCTAAAAGCAGACAAGCGACAGATATAACAAGGTTTCTTCGGGCAATCCCTTTTCCTTTGTTCTCCCAAAAATCGCTGTTTTCTGGTTTCCAGTTACTAAGTAGATAATGATTATTTTTCTCACTTTGTTGTGACATATCGCCCTCTTGCTTACGCACAATGAATGGAAAAGTGAATTGAAAACAAACAGATATCTTGTGGTGCGTTGTGTGGGGTTATTGGAATTATTGGGATGCAGTTGAAAGGATAGATAAAAAAGCGAACCCACGACCCGGGAATGGAATAGTGGATTCGCTTTATGTGTTACTAATTGTAACCTTTGCTGGATTTAATACTCCATAGTGGGTATTAAAACAATTCCAGAGTGATTAATTTATCAAGATGTTTATTAAATGCGGCATTGTCCATTTCAGGCATATTTAAAACGTATATACCGTCCAGGCCGCAGACCAGCCCAATCAAACGCCAGGCAATATTTTCTGCCCGATCTGTCAGGGTAAATTCTTTTGATTCCGCGCCGCCCCGGATAATGGCCATCGTTTCCTGGTGCCACATTTCCATCGTCATGATGTACGCACTTTTGATTTCCGGGTCACGGCTTGCGAGGATTTGCGCTTCCCGCCATAGCCTGATGTAGGGTTCAAATCCGCCGTCATCGCTGCCCAGCATCCCGTGCAGGCGCTCCCGCCAGCTGGCGTTTTCAGCGACCACATCGGCATCCAGCAAGGCGCGGATAAGCCGGACAAAGGCTAATGATTTTAATTCGCCGCCAGAGGCAAAATGGTGGTGAACCTGCCCGGTGGCAACGCCCGCTTCGGCGGCGATGCGCCTTACCGTCATCGCGGACAGCCCTTCGGCTAGCGCCACGCGCATTGCCGCCTGAAGAATATCTTCCCGCCGTTCGTCCTTGCTCAGATAACGCATTTTTACTCACTCTTAATGGGGATGAAACGAGTGTAACAAAGAGCTGGACATGCGTTCAACTTTACGTAGGATCGCATTCTGGACATGTGTCCAGGTTTAAAATGAAAAGGACATTTATGTTTCGTCAGTGGTTAGCGTTAGTGATTATCGTGCTGGTCTATATTCCGGTGGCGATTGACGCAACGGTGCTGCACGTGGCGGCACCGACATTGAGCATGACGCTTGGCGCAAGCGGCAATGAATTGCTGTGGATTATTGATATTTACTCGCTGGTGATGGCGGGGATGGTGCTGCCGATGGGCGCACTGGGTGACCGCATCGGCTTTAAGCGCCTGCTGATGATCGGCAGTACGCTGTTTGGCCTCTCGTCGCTGGCTGCGGCGTTTGCGCCCTCTGCGGGCTGGCTGATTGCCGCGCGGGCTTCTCTGGCGATTGGGGCGGCGATGATCATTCCGGCCACGCTTGCCGGGATCCGCACGCTGTTTATCGATGCCCGGCATCGCAATATCGCGCTGGGGGTATGGGCCGCCGTCGGTTCAGGCGGTGCCGCGTTTGGGCCGCTTATTGGCGGGATGCTGCTTGAGCATTTTTACTGGGGCTCGGTCTTTTTGATCAACGTACCGATCGTGGTGGTGGTGGTTTCACTGGCGGCGCGATTTGTCCCGGCACAACAAGGGCGACCGGAGCAGCCGCTGAATATCAGCCATGCCATCATGTTGATTGTCGCCATCTTACTGCTGGTGTATAGCGCCAAAACTGCGCTGAAAGGCGCGCTTGCCCCGTGGATGGTGGCGTGTACGCTGCTTACCGGCGCGGTGATGTTGTTTGTTTTTGTGCGCATTCAGTTGCGCGCCCGTGTACCGATGATTGACATGCGCTTGTTCTGCCATCGCATCATCTTAAGCGGTGTGGTGATGGCAATGACTGCTATGATTGCGCTGGTGGGATTCGAGTTGCTGATGGCCCAGGAGCTCCAGTTCGTTCACGGTTTTACGCCATTTGAGGCCGGGATGTTTATGCTGCCGCTGATGGTTGCCAGCGGGTTCAGCGGCCCTGTTGCCGGGGTGCTGGTCGGGCGTCTGGGGCTGCGGATTGTGGCCGCTGGGGGCATGGGGCTGAGCGCGATAAGTTTTATTGGCCTGTCGTTGCTTGATTTCAGTACCCAGCAGTGGCAAGCGTGGAGCCTGATGGTGTTGCTGGGGTTTAGCGCCGCCAGCGCGCTGCTGGCGTCTACGTCCGCCATTATGGCTGCCGCGCCGAAAGAGAAAGCCGCTGCCGCAGGGGCCATCGAAACCATGTCCTATGAACTGGGGGCCGGGCTGGGGATTGCCATTTTTGGCCTGCTGTTAACCCGCAGTTTTTCGGCATCGATAACTCTGCCGGAAGGGTTAACCCCGGCGCTGACCGACAAAGCCTCATCGTCAATTGGTGAAGCGGTGAAAGTCGCCCAGGAGTTGACGCCAGCGCTGGGAGATTCCGTGATCACCGCGGCGAAAACGGCGTTTATTACGTCACACAGCGTGGCGCTGGGCAGTGCTGGCGGCATGTTGCTGCTGCTTGCCATCGGGATCTGGTTCAGCCTCTCAAAGGTGAATCAAAGCTAGCAGCGTGTTGGCGTGAAAAAGGGATGTGGGCTATGATTTTTAAAGGATTATTAGACTCAAGCTGGATTTTATGAACCTGCTCAACAGCAGTGAAACATCGTCCGCATCCCCTCGGGGAGTCTTGCTGGCAGGTAGTGCGCTTGGTGTGGTGTTCGGTGATATCGGCACCAGCCCTCTTTATACCTTCAAAACGGTGCTGTCGTTGTCCGGGCATGACCCGACGCCCGCGGTCATTTTAGGCCTGCTCTCGCTGATTACCTGGACGCTTATCCTGGTCACTTCAGTTAAATATGCCGCGTTCGCCATGCGCATTGATAACCACGGCGAGGGTGGCATCATGGCATTAATGTCATTGCTGGTTGAAAAGGGGAAAGGCGGGCGCTGGGTGATATTCGCGGCGCTGGTTGGCGCGGCATTAATTTACGGTGACGGGGCAATCACCCCGGCCATCTCCGTGCTCTCAGCGTTAGAAGGCCTGGAAATTGTTATCCCGGCGTCTAAACCCTTCATCCTGCCTGCAACGGTTGCCATTTTACTGGCACTCTTTTTTATTCAGCCTTTTGGCACCGCCAGAATTGGCAAAATTTTTGGCCCGATCATGGCGTTGTGGTTTTTCACCATCGCCGCGCTGGGCGTATGGGGTATAACGCAGCACCCGGCGGTACTGCTGGCCCTGAATCCGTACTACGGCATCACTTTTTTGCTCTCAAATGGTTTTACCAGTTTTCTGGTGTTAGGCGGGGTTTTCCTTTGCGTCACCGGCGCGGAAGCCCTGTACGCGGATATGGGTCATTTTGGTAAAAAACCTATCTGGCTGGCCTGGTATGGGGTGGTCTTTCCCGCGCTGCTGCTCAATTACGCCGGGCAATCGGCGTTGATACTGGCGGGTGCAGACAGCACTAAAAACGTCTTCTTTATGCTGTGTCCCGGCGCACTCCAGGTTCCGCTGATTGTTCTTGCCGCACTGGCGACCATTATTGCCAGCCAGGCGATTATCACCGGCGCTTTCTCGATGACCCGACAGGCGATCCAACTTGGCTGGCTGCCGCGCTTGCGGATCAAGCAGACTGCCGCTGAAAGCTACGGGCAGATTTATATCGGTGCGATCAACTGGCTGCTGATGGTGGTGACCATCGGGCTGGTCGTGTTCTTTAAATCGTCCGATAAACTTGCTGCCGCTTATGGTATCGCCGTGTCGTTAACCATGCTGATGACAACCGGCTTGCTGTTTGTCGCCATGCGTGAAATTTGGCGCTGGAGCCTGTTCAGCAGTGCATTGATAGCCATGCTGTTTTTCGTCATCGATACCAGTTTCTTATTCGCCAATATGATTAAAGTCCTTGAAGGGGGGTACATCCCGCTGTTGCTGGCCGCTGCCATCTGCACCGTTATGTTGATCTGGAATCGCGGGATTAAGGCGGTAGCAAAGACGATTGGCGAGAAAGGGATCAGTGTCGATGGTTTCTTTTCGGCACTTTCGCAAAAAGAGGTGCCCAGAGTGGCGGGCTCGGCCATCTTTTTGACGCGCACCCGGGATAACATCCCGCCCGTGATGCGCTGGCATGTGGCACGAAACCGCGCCTTACAGCGCGAAGTGCTCTCCCTGACGATTGATATTCTCAACGTGCCTTACGTGGATGATGAACAGCGAATCGAAGTGATCCAACGCGCCCCGGGATACTGGCATGGCATCGCGCAATACGGTTTTATGGAGCACCCGGACATCCCGCATTTGCTGCAAGGGGTAAGTGAAATCAACGCGATATTTGCGACCGATGATGCAACCTGGTACGTCGGGCATGAAACCATTGTCGCGGGTGAAGGCACTGCGGGGATGGCGGTCTGGCAGCGCCACATCTTTGCCTTTATGAAGCGCAACTGTACGCATGTTATCAATCACTACCATCTGCCCAGCGACAGGGTGGTCGAAATCAGCCGACGCGTTGCGATATAGGTTCTGGCGAAAGCAGAGCACATCTGCTTTCGCACAGTGTTATTGCTCCTGAGCCGCCGCCAGCACGCTGTGCAGCAGCACATTCGCCCCTTTCTCTGACCATTCCGGCAGGATCTTTTCTGCTTCGTTATGGCTGATGCCTTTCACGCACGGAATGAAAATCATACTCGCCGGGGCAATTTTGCTGACATAACAGGTGTCATGCCCCGCGCCGGATACCATCGGTTTTGATGAATAACCCAGTGCCGCCACGGCCTGCTCGGTACGGGCCAGACACTGCGGGTTAAATGCGATCGGCGCGTAGTCAAAAATGCGCTCAACAATGGCGGTGACGCCGCGTGCAGCGAGTGATTCCGCCGCCTGATGCAGTGCCGACTCCATCGCTTCAAGCGCATCCTGCGCCGGGTGGCGAAACTCCACACTGCACACCACGCGAGACGGCACCACGTTGCGCGAGTTCGGCGTGACCTGCGCCATGCCGATAGTGGCACGGCCATCCGGCTGATGCTGATAGCCAATCTCTTCCACCTTTAATGCCAGTTCGGCAAAGGCGGTTAATGCATCGCGTCGGCTGTGCATTGGGGTCGTACCCGCATGAGCGGCAAAGCCGTCAAGGGTTATCGTAAACCAGCGCTGGCCCATTGCGGCCCGCACCAGCCCGATATCAATGGCTTCATCTTCCAGAATCGGCCCCTGTTCGATGTGCAGTTCGTAACAGGCGTGAACCGGAAATGCCTGTGCCGGTTGTTCACCGCGATAGCCGATAGCGTCAAGCGCTTCACCAACGGTGATCCCCGCGTTATCGGCCCGGGCGTGGGCATAGGCTTCGCTAAACTGCCCGGTCCAGACCCCGGAAGAGAGCATCGCCGGAGCAAAGCGCGCGCCTTCTTCGTTGGTCCAGTTTACCAGCACGATATCGCGCTCGGTTTCCAGCTGGTTATCGTTCAGGGTACGCAGCAGCTCAAGCCCGGCCATCACGCCGTAAATCCCGTCGTAGTTTCCGCCAAGCGGCTGGGAATCAACGTGCGATCCGGTCATCACCGGAGCCAGAGCCCGGTTTTTCCCGGCGCGGCGGATAAACATGTTGCCCATGCTGTCCACATCACAGGTAAAACCGGCGTCAAGCGCCCAGTCGCGCAGCAGGTTGCGTGCTATCCGGTCTTCTTCGCTTAACGCCAGACGGGTAACGCCACCGGCGGGCGTGCCGCCGATTTGTGCCATCATTTCCAGCGTAGCCCACAGGCGCTGTGCGTTTACGCGCATCATGCTTTGTCCTTTGTGCTGCGATAGCGGAAGTCGCAGCATGAACCACCCTGCATGATGGTGGATGTGCGGGTCAGCTCCACATCCGGTGCATAACCGACAATGAATTTTTCATCGCGGGCGCAGGAGAGCAGATGCCCGATTTCGCCAAGCCCCATCTCGTGATACATCTCGGCGTAGCGGCAGCGGGTCACGTTGTAGTTGTACTGCTGCTCGTCGGCGTCGATCACTTTGACGTCCAGTGCGTTGTCTTTCTCCCACAGATATTGCAGGGCGATAAAGCTCTTCACATCCGCGCCGTTGGGCTCTTTGCTGGCAAATTCTTTGCCCGCATCGATAGCGGCCTGTTCAATGGCCTCGCCAATCACCGCCTGGGCGCGGGTTTTCCCTATCTCGCGCACCAGGATTTCATAAATTGGCTTAATAATTTCTGCTTCAATTTTGCGGCGGGCGAGAATGCCCAGCTCATTATTATCACTCATCACATTGCCTCACTGCGTTACTTCGCTTTGGTGCCGCCCAGTATGGTCTGCGGCTGCCATTTGCCATCCACCACTTTGTACACGGTGAAGGACGGCGCTTTCAGGTTGCCTTCTTTATCAAACGCAATCTGTCCGGTGACGCCAGAGTAGTTAATGGCGCGCAGGGCGGGCAGGTATTCAGACGGGTCAACGGAGTTGGCTTTTTCCATCGCGGCAACCAGTACACGGGTGGCGTCATAGGCGAACGGCGCGTGTAATTCGATATGGGTGTGATAACGGGACTGATACGCCTGCTCGAAGGCTTTACCGCCCGGCATCTGATCAACCGGCAGACCTGGCTCCAGCGCCACAACACCTTCGCCTTCTTTCTGCGCCAGTTGCAGGAAGGTCTGGCTGACGAATCCGCCTGCGCCCATCAGTGTGGCGTTCATGCCGAGCTGTTTGATACGGCGCGCCAGCGGTGCGGCCTGGCTGTCTACGCCGCCGAAGAAGATCAGGTCAGCATTTTTGCTGCGGATGGCCGTCAGAACGGCGCTGAAATCCACGGTTTTGTCATCAACGTACTGGCGGTCAACAATCTTCACGCCCTGGGCTTCCAGCGATTTGATAAATTCGTCGGCCAGACCCTGACCAAATGCGGTACGGTCGTCGATCACCGCAATGCGTTTTGCTTTCAGGGTGTTTACCGCGTACTGCCCGGCAAACTGGCCACCGTCATCGTCATGGCCCATCACGCGGAAGCTGGTGTCGAAGCCCTGTTTGGTATAGGCGTGACCGGTGGCGACAGGGGCAACCTGAGCGATACCGGCATCGTGATACACGCGCGCGGCCGGAATACTGGTGCCGGTGTTCCAGTGGCCCACCACACCAGCCACGCCGCTGTCGACCAGACGCTGCGCAACCGCTACAGCGGTGCGTGGGTCAGACTGATCGTCTTCGGATTGCAGTTTGAAGGTAACGGCTTTGCCGCCGATGGTCGGATGCTGTTTGTTGATATCGTCGATGGCCAGTTGAGCGCCATTTTCCAGATCCTTACCGATACGGGCAGACGGGCCGGTTAACGGGCCCGCCAGGCCGATAACAACGGTTTCGCTATCTGCTGACCATGCGCCCGTTGAGGCAAAACCACTGAGCAGAATGGCGGCGCTGAGCGCACTGATTTTTACTGTTTTCATTGTTTTCCCTGATGTTGGTTGGTGTGGTTAAAGGGGCATTTCGCCCAAATAAATCTGTGCTATCTGGTCGTCGTCCAGCATGGCTTTCGACGCGCCGTGATGAACGATGCTGCCGCTGTCCATCACCCACGCGTTGTCGGTCACTTCCAGTGCCAGGCGCGCGTTTTGTTCAATCAGCAGCAGGGCCACGCCGCGTTCACGCAGCCCGGAAATGACGGCAAAAATGTTCTCTACCATTTTCGGTGCCAGCCCCATCGACGGTTCATCGAGGATCAGCAAACGCGGGCGGCTTAGTAGAGCGCGGTTAAGCGCCAGCAGCTGTTGTTCACCGCCGGAAAGAAGCCCCGCCAGCTGGTGCTGGCGCTCGCCGAGGCGCGGGAAGCGTTCAAATATCGCATTCATTTCATGTTTTACTGTGACGGCGTCACGTCTTAGCCAGGCTCCCATCTGCAAGTTTTCCAGTACCGTCATGCGGGCAAAGATGCCACGACCTTCGGGCACCATCACCAGCCCGTCACGCAGCAGGGCTTCCGGCTTGTGTTTACGCACATTTTTGCCGCTGAAGGTGATGCTGCCGGTGAAACTTTCCAGCCCGGTAATGGCCCGCACGGTGGAGCTTTTCCCTGCGCCGTTGGCGCCGATCAGCGTTGCTTGTTCGCCTTCATGCAGGGTAAAGGAGACATCGCGCACGGCCTGAATGCCGCCGTAATGCACGTCAAGACGCTCAACCTTTAATAACTCAGACATGCGCATTGCCTCCTAACCAGGCGGCAATCACGGCCGGGTCGCGGCGTACGCTGTCCGGCGTGCCGCTGGCGAGCGTTTTGCCATAATCAAGAACCGTCAGACGGTCGCAGATGCCCATCACCAGCTTGACGTCATGTTCGATCATCAGCAGGGTTTTACCGTCGTCACGAATGCGGGTAAGCAGTTCGCCGAGTGCCACTTTCTCTGCCGCGTTCATACCGGCGGCCGGTTCGTCGAGCGCCAGTAGCAGCGGATCGGTTGCCAGCGCGCGGGCAATCTCCAGCCGACGCTGGTGGCCGTAAGCCAGATCGCAGGCGCGGTAGTGGGCGAATTTTGCAATGCCGGTATATTCCAGCCAGTGCCAGGCTTGTTCGCGGGTGTCGGTTTCTTCCGCCCGTGCGCGCTTGTGGCGACTGAGTGCAGCCCACAGCCCGTTGCGGGTGCGTACATGGCGGCCGACCATCACGTTTTCCAGCACCGACATCTGGTTAAACAGGCGCACGTTCTGGAAGGTGCGCGCGATCCCGGCAGCAGTGACTTTCTCAATCTGCTTCGGGTAATAGGGTTTATCGGCAATCAGAAATTCGCCGCTGTCGGCCGGGTATAACCCGGTTATCAGGTTAAAACAGGTGGTTTTACCCGCGCCGTTAGGGCCAATCAGGCCGTAGATTTCACCCTTGTTGATTGAGAGTGAAACATCGTCCACGGCGGTCAGGCCGCCGAAGCGTTTGGACATGTTGCGAACGGTGAGCAGACTCATGCTTTTACCTCCTTGTGACGCACCGGCCAGATCCCGGATGGACGAAGGAGCATCACCAGCACCAGCGCCAGGCCGTAAAACAGCTGACGGAGAATTTCCGGGTCAATCAGCACCGTTCCGAACAACGCCTGCTGTACAGGGGCAGCCTGGCTGCGCAACAGCTCCGGTAGTGCGGTCAGTAGCACAGCGCCGAGGATAACGCCGGGGATGTGCCCCATACCGCCCAGCACCACCATCGCCAGTACGGCGATAGACTCCTGCAACGTGAAGGATTCTGGCGAGACAAAGCCCTGAAACGCACCAAACAGCGCGCCCGCCACGCCGCCAAAAGAGGCGCCCATGGCAAAGGCCAGCAGTTTATAGTTGCGCACGTTGATCCCCATCGCGCGGGCCACGTCTTCATCTTCACGGATGGCGTGCCAGGCGCGGCCAATACGTGAGTGTTGCAGGCGCACGCAGACAAAAATGATCGCCACAATTACCAGCATCAGCAGGTAGTACCACAGCCAGAGCGCAGGTACTTTAACGCCGAACCAGTGGTACACACCGCTGAACTTCAGGCCGAAAAGGTTCAGCGTATCCACGCCGGTAATGCCTTTCGCGCCGTTGGTGATATTGACCGGGCGGTCGAGGTTACGCATCAGGATGCGGATAATCTCGCCAAAGCCCAGCGTTACGATCGCCAGATAATCCCCGCGCAGCTTAAGCGTCGGTGCGCCGAGCACGATGCCGCACACCGCGGCGACGAGGGCCGCGACCGGAATAATCAGCAGATAGGATGTATGCAGTCCGTCGGGGAACCACACGGCGAGGATTGGGAAAACCTCAAGCAGATGCGGTGAGGCCAGCAGGGCGGCCAGATAAGCCCCCACGGCGTAAAAGGCGATAAAGCCCATATCCAGCAGCCCGGTGTAGCCGACCACGATGTTCAGTCCCAGCGCCAGCATGATGTAGAGCAGAGCAAAGTCGATTACCCGCACCCAGTAGTTGCCGCCAAGCTGGCTGGCAATAATAGGTGCAAGCAACAGGGCGAGGCAAAACAGGGTCATTCCTGACCAGAATTTACGGGGGGCGACAGGAGTCTGTAATTGTACGGTTGTCATAGTGTTCCTTACGCCCTGTGTGCCACACGTTCGCCGAGCAGGCCCGCCGGACGGAAGACCAGCACCAGGATCAGCACCATGAACGCAAACACGTCCTGGTAGTTACTGCCGAATACGCCGTTGGTGAGTTCACCGAGATAGCCCGCGCCCAGTGCTTCGATGATGCCGAGTAAAATCCCGCCTACCATCGCGCCACGGATATTGCCGATACCGCCCAGAACAGCCGCCGTGAAGGCTTTGATCCCCGGTAAAAAGCCCATCGAGAAACTGGCGTTGCCGTAGTTGCTGGCCATCATCACGCCCGCCAGCGCGGCAAACACACCGCCGATAGCGAAGGTCAGGGTGATAATGGCGTTAGGGTTAACGCCCATCAACGTGGCGACACGGGGATTTTCGGCAACCGCACGCATTCCTCTTCCAAGGCGGGTGTATTCAACCAGCAGCCACAGCGCGGTCATGACGACCAGCGCCAGCACCACGGTCACAATACCGGTGACGGTGACAATGGCTGGAGGGTGGGCTTCACTGCCTGCGGTGACGGCAATCGGGTCCATTGGCAAGATCTGCGGGAACATCAGCGGATTTCGTGTCCAGACGATCATCGCCACGGTCTGCAGCAATACCGAAACGCCAATCCCGGAGATCAGCGGCGCCAGACGTGGCGCGTTGCGCAGGCGGCGATACGCAAAGCGTTCAACCGCCATTGCCAGCAGGGCGCAGACGCCCATTGCAATCACCAGCGCGCAGCCCAGCTGAAGCAGCAGCGGCAGATGCGGAAAGGTATTATTCAGGACATTAATGGCAGAAAGCGTGGTAAGCGCGCCAACCATCAGAATATCGCCGTGGGCAAAGTTAATAATGCGCAAGATGCCATACACCATGGTATAGCCCAGCGCGATCAGCGCGTAGATGCTTCCCAGCATCACACCGTTGATCAGTTGTTGTATGAGTGTGTCCAACGTTCGTACCCGACAAATTGCTCTTTCAGCGGCTACCATCTAATAATTGAATTAAATTGTAAAATACGCATATATTATTTCTTATGAAAAACCGGTATCGTTTTATCTTTATGATTTATATGGTTTTAATAAACTTACCTGATCGGGTAAATGGTCTAAAGAAGTCAACATATGAATAAAACAGAACAATTGAAAGGCCAGCCTCTCTTTGCTGAAACCCGTCTTGCTAACGATCCACCCCTGCGGGCCGTACGCGCGTTTGAAGCCATTGCCAGGCTCGGCAGCGTGACGCTGGCCGCGCAGGAGCTGGCGATTTCACCATCCGCCGTGAGTCACCAGCTCCGTGTACTGGAAGGGTATCTGCAAATGCCGCTTACAGAGCGTCAGGGACGCAGGCTGGTGCTGAGCCAGCAAGGGCGCGATTACTACCGCTCGATCCGGGCAGCATTTAACGTGCTGCGCCAGGCCACGGAACATCTGGTAGAACAATCACAAACGCGGCAGGTCACCATCAGCCTGATCCCGCTGTTTGGCATGGGCTGGTTTATCCCGCGTCTGCCTGCTTTTATGCGGGCTAACCCACAGACTGAAATCAATGTGGTGTATGCCAACCACCGCAACTACCTGAGTGATGCCTCAGATATGTCGATTCGTTTTGGCAATGGGCAGTGGGCGGGCTATCAGAGTGAAAAACTGATTTCCGGGCAGATGGTGCCGGTATGCAGCCGGGCTTTTTTGCGCATTCACGGGCACATCGACACCCCGGAACAGCTGCTGCAAATGCCGCTGTTGCATGATGAGGAACGCAGTACCTGGCAGCAGTGGTTTATGCTACAAGGGGTAAAGCGCCCGCCACGACAAAGCGGCCCGATGTTTGAAGATGGCCTGCTGACGCTGGCGGGTGTTCAGGCCGGGCTGGGCTGTGCGCTGATGCGCGAACCGCTTATCGCGCCGTATCTTGAAAGTGGGGAACTGGTCAAAATTTTCGATTTGCCTATTGATGATGGTCGCGACTATTACCTGTGCGTGCGTTCAGATACAGAAATGACCGAGGACGGTAAGCTCCTGCAAAACTGGCTGCGCCGTGCTGCGGGCAGTGAACAGCCTACGGCGTGAGCAGACAGCTTTTATCCTGCGCTTCGATTTCCGTCCCGCTATAGCGTGCGTATTGCCCGGTCAGCCCCCAGAAAGCGGGCTGGGTTTCGGTATAAATTTCGGCGGCCAGCACCAGGCGACGACGTTCGTCTTCACTCATCTCCAGCAGCGTCCAGGGAATTAAGTAGCGTGCTGATGAGGTTAACTCAAACCATAGTGGGCAGCCGCAACCCGGGCAGAACCAGCGTTCACCACGCGGGGAGGACGAAAAATGAGAAGGGGCGATGGAATCGTCCTCGACCAGAGGATGACCTTGCGCTTCCAGATACATGGCGATACCGCCGGACCATTTCTGGCACAGCGTACAATGGCAGGCATACACGTCGAAATTGGTGAGACTCACACTGAACTGACTCATCCCACACAAACAGCGTCCTTTGAATATGTGCATGGCGTACTCCTTTATCACGCCAGTAAAACCGGATAAAAAAAGCCAGCCACAAGGGCTGGCCTTTTTATACTGACAAATCTTAGAACTGGTAGGTCAGACCCAGTGCAACGATGTTGTCGGTAGAAACACCAGCAGCTTTGGTGAAGCTGTTGTCGTCAACCAGGTTGATTTTGTAATCAACATAGGTAGACATGTTTTTGTTGAAGTAGTAGGTCGCACCCAGGTCTACGTATTCAACCAGATCCTGGTCGCCGTAAGAACCGATGTCTTTACCTTTGGATTTCAGGTATGCGATGGATGGACGCAGACCGAAATCGAACTGGTACTGAGCAACAACTTCGAAGTTCTGTGCTTTGTTCGCGATATAACCGTCACCGAAGTTGGTCATGTTGCGAGTTTCGGAGTAGGTGGTTGCCAGGTAGATGTTGTTCGCATCGTATTTCAGGCCAGTTGCCCACACTTCTGCGTTCTCGCCGCCCGCATTGATGGTGCCCGCTACACGGCCAGCACGAACCTGGTCGTCAGTACGGTCAGATTTCGCATAGGTCGCACCCACGCCGAAACCGTTCATTTCGTAGGTAGAAGACAGACCCCAGCCGTCACCGTTCGCTTCGGTGATGTCGCGGTTGTCGTTTTTACCCTGGTACTGAGCAGCGAAGTTCAGACCGTCAACCAGACCGAAGAAGTCGGTGTTACGGTAGGTTGCAACGCCAGTGGTACGGCCAGTCATAAAGCCATCAGTCTGGGTCCAGGTATCGCCACCGAACTCTGGCAGAACGTCAGTCCATGCGCCGATGTCGTAAGCAACACCGTAGTTACGACCGTAGTCGAAAGAACCGAATTCGTTGAATTTCAGACCTGCGAATGCCAGACGGGTTTTGTTGCCGTCAGAACCCTGAGATTCAGAGCGGTTGCCCTTGAACTCATATTCCCACTGGCCGTAACCGCTCATCTGGTCGTTGATCTGAGTTTCACCTTTGAAGCCCAGACGAACGTAGGTTTTGTCACCGTCGTTGCTGGAATCATCAGAGAAATAGTGCAGACCTGTTACTTTACCGTACAGATCCAGTTTGTTACCGTCTTTGTTATAAACTTCAGCCGCGTTTACAACGCCCGCTGCCAACATGGAAGTCACTGCCACTGCAACTAATTTAAGTTTCATCTCAAATAATCCTTATAATTTTCTTTAGGTATATCCTGAGCCAAATTGAACGATTTCTAAACGAGGCTGTTCGTCAATGGCACGTTATTTTTAAAAATCTTGTAGCTTCGTTTCAATAATAAGTTTCAAAATATTAGAGATAATTTCAATTAGTGTGATCCTGATCTGAAAAATTGCCGTTAAAAGCGCGGTTTTGACTAATTAATGCACAGGTAAACACTATTTACAGCCGCAAATAATTGTCATAGGTATAGTTGTTTTGTGGTTCTATTTTTCACTGAAATTAATGGCGATGACGCGATAGATATTAGATGCGCTGCGTAATTGATGGCGGTAAAACAGTGGGTTATGAGATTGTTCGCATAATCATTGCGCAAAAACCCATGAAACATCCAGAAATAAACTATTGCAATAAGTGCTATATACAATGTGAATATTCGCAGGGAATTAGTTACATGCCGTTGTCAATTTGTGTCAATAAGTGCGAAGAGGAATTTACGAAGGGAGATAAATATAAACAGAATCTAAACCTCTTAACTACGAGTCGTGTAAATATTCTGAGGTGCGATCACGTTTTATTTTCACAGGTATTTTGCCGGGCAGGGAGTTTGCCCGGCAGAAGGGGCATCAGGCTCTATTTTGCGTGGCATACCAGCACAGCAGAGAACCGGCGCAAACCATCAGAGCGCCTTGCCAGAAGGCGAAAGAGAGTGGTGCGTTGAGTAGCGCGGCGGCCAGCGCGGCGGATAATACGGGGGTAAAATAGGATACCGCAGCAAGTACCGTGACATTTGGTAATGACTCCAACTTATTGATAGTGTTTTATGTTCAGATAATGCCCGATGACTTTGTCATGCAGCTCCACCGATTTTGAGAACGACAGCGACTTCCGTCCCAGCCGTGCCAGGTGCTGCCTCAGATTCAGGTTATGCCGCTCAATTCGCTGCGTATATCGCTTGCTGATTACGTGCAGCTTTCCCTTCAGGCGGGATTCATACAGCGGCCAGCCATCCGTCATCCATATCACCACGTCAAAGGGTGACAGCAGGCTCATAAGACGCCCCAGCGTCGCCATAGTGCGTTCACCGAATACGTGCGCAACAACCGTCTTCCGGAGCCTGTCATACGCGTAAAACAGCCAGCGCTGGCGCGATTTAGCCCCGACGTATCCCCACTGTTCGTCCATTTCCGCGCAGACGATGACGTCACTGCCCGGCTGTATGCGCGAGGTTACCGACTGCGGCCTGAGTTTTTTAAATGGCGGAAAATCGTGTTGAGGCCAACGCCCATAATGCGGGCGGTTGCCCGGCATCCAACGCCATTCATGGCCATATCAATGATTTTCTGGTGCGTACCGGGTTGAGAAGCGGTGTAAGTGAACTGCAGTTGCCATGTTTTACGGCAGTGAGAGCAGAGATAGCGCTGATGTCCGGCGGTGCTTTTGCCGTTACGCACCACCCCGTCAGTAGCTGAACAGGAGGGACAGCTGATAGAAACAGAAGCCACTGGAGCACCTCAAAAACACCATCATACACTAAATCAGTAAGTTGGCAGCATCACCTGGTCAGGTATTGGTTAACAGCCTGTCAATGGCTGAAATAACATCATGACGTGAATCGCGTAAATTACAGATAAAGTCTTTTCGGTTAATTTTATTAGTGTTGATGTTGGTGATCATGGGTGCATAAATAAGGAATGATTCGAATTCTATATTTATGCCTGGCGCAAGAGGGCTATGCCATAAGGGTAACTGATGATTTCGCATTAAGGGCAAAATTACACGTGTTGCCAGATCCTCATAGCAATCATCCTGAATAAGCATGTAATAAGGCAGTTTATCCCGGGTCATCGTAGAGGGGTTACGATAAACGTTAAATTGTTTAAGCATTAAAGCACCCTGAAAAATTCATCATCGGTAATCGTCCCGTTCTTTTCGACAAAATCATTCATTGCTTGAATAAACTGCCGGTCATGCTCTGATAGCTTACGCTGAGAGCTTGAGCGCCTGTGAGTAAGGGCTACATGGCTTTGAGACGGACTGGATTGATGTTCATGTACTGCTGCTGAATCTTTCATTTTTCACCTCCTGTGTGGGTGCGCTCATTATCAACCTCTGCCGCGCAAAAACAATACTGTTTCCCCTGGCAATATTAATATTGCGAGCAGTATTCCAGACAACAGTGAATGAAATGGCCTCTTTGCATTCAACAAAGAGGCCGGGAATATCAGAAGCGTTCCGCGACATACCTGAAGGGGTATTTTGTCGGTTTGACTTTGCCGATTTTACGTTTCGGCAATTCAACAGACTCAACGTGCAGTTCTTTATATGGGATCTGGGTAAGCAGGTGAGAAATAATATTCAGGCGAACACGTTTCTTATCTTCAGAGCGGGCGACAAACCAGGGCGCCCAGGCGGTGTCGGTAGCGGCAAACATGGCATCGCGTGCGACGGTATAATCATCCCACATAGTGAAGGACTTAATGTCCATTGGGGATAATTTCCAGATCTTACGCCCGTCGTTAATGCGATCGCGCAGACGGCGTTCCTGCTCTTTTGGTGTCACCTCCAGCCAGTATTTCACCAGGATGATCCCGGCATCCACCATCGCTTTTTCCATCACTGGTGTGCCATCCAGAAACTTTTCTACCTGTTCCGGGGTGCAAAAGCCCATCACCCGTTCAACGCCTGCCCGGTTGTACCAACTGCGATCGAAGATAACTATTTCACCCGCTGCAGGCAGGTGGGGCACGTAACGCTGGAAGTAGAGCTGACTTTTTTCTTTCTCGGTCGGGGCTGGTAAAGCAATCACCCGGAACACTCGCGGGCTGACGCGCTCGGTGATCGCTTTAATCGTACCGCCTTTACCTGCGCCGTCACGTCCTTCAAAGACAATGCACACTTTCAAGCCTTTACTGACGACCCATTGCTGGAGCTTAACCAGCTCAACATGGAGACGGCGCAGCTCTTTTTCATACTCTTTGGTTTTGAGAGGTGCATCTTTAACGACATCAACAACGACACTGGCTTTCTTTTTTTTACTGACCATCATTGTCATCCTCTTATTGTCCGGTCGCGGAATAAAGGGCCGTGCTTTGAAGTGTAATCTACCTGAATTAATGGATTAACCTGTCAGCGAGCCGTTTTGAACTGGCTCACCATACAAGATTATTTAATAATAGCTGTTGCAAATTTTTAACAAGTGGTTGCGGTATGAAAAAGACTATTTTTTCGTTAGCACTTGGCACATTCGGCCTTGGCATGGCTGAATTTGGCATTATGGGTGTGTTAACCGAGCTGGCGAAAGATACGGGGATTTCAATTCCTTCCGCCGGCAATATGATTTCGTTTTATGCCTTCGGTGTAGTGATCGGTGCGCCGATTGTGGCGCTGTTTTCCGGTAAGTTCTCGCTGAAATCAACGCTGCTGTTTTTAGTGGCGATGTGCGCGGTCGGGAATGCCATCTTTACCTTTTCGACCTCCTATACCGGGCTGGCGATAGGGCGCCTGATTTCCGGTTTTCCGCACGGGGCCATTTTTGGCGTGGGTGCCATCATCCTCTCGAAAATCGCCCCTCCGGGTAAGGTAACGCTTGCGGTCGCAGGCATGATTGCCGGGATGACGGTCGCCAATCTGGTGGGTGTCCCTCTAGGGACGTGGCTTGGGCATGAATACAACTGGCGCTACACCTTCTTACTGATTGCCGTGTTCGATGCGCTGGTGATCCTGTCCGTCATTTTCTGGGTGCCAACACTCTACGATAAAACGGAAACCCGGCTCAGCGAGCAGTTTCATTTTCTGAAAAAACCGGAACCCTGGCTTATTTTTGCCGCCACCATGTTTGGCAACGCCGGGGTGTTTGCCTGGTTCAGCTTTGTTAAGCCGTTTATGGTAAATGTCTCTGGTTTTTCAGAAGGGCTGATGACCGTGATCATGATGCTGATGGGGCTGGGCATGGTGTTGGGTAATATGCTGAGCGGTAAATTATCCGGGCGTTATAGCCCGCTGCGCATCGCGGCGACGACCGATATGGTGATTGTCGCCTCATTGTTACTGCTCTTTGCGTTTGGGGAGCACCAGACAGCTTCTCTGGTGATGGGCTTTATTTGCTGCGCTGGGCTGTTTGCCCTCTCGGCACCACTGCAAATACTGCTGCTGCAAAATGCAAAAGGTGGGGAACTGCTGGGTGCTGCGGGTGGTCAGGTGGCATTTAATCTGGGCAGTGCAATTGGTGCCTATTTTGGCGGGATGATGATAACGCTTGGCTTTAGCTGGAGCTACGTCACCTTGCCCGCGGCCATTCTTTCGTTCTCCGCCATGACGTCTCTGCTGATGTATGGCTACCTGAAAGCCAAACGAAATCAGGCTAACACACACGCGTTAGCCTGATACCCATCAGGACAGCCAGGGTTCGCCCAGGGTCAACATCAACCGGTTGGCCCAGGCGAAGAAGGCGGCAGACTGAATCAAATCGAGTTGTTCCAGCGTATCCAGCGACTGTTTTTCCAGTGCCGCAAGGTGATGTGGCGTCACAGCCGGTGGCGTGACGGACAGCGCCGCCGCAAATTCAATTTCCGCCTGCCAGCGCGCAGACTGCCCTTCACTCAGCGACTGTCCGGGGCGGATGGCCAGCAGCGCTTCAACGGCGTTGTCATCCTTAGATAACTGACTGGCTTTACGCGCATGGACAGATGCGCAGTAAATGCAGCCGTTAACCTTGCTGGTGACCGTTGCCGCAAGCTCGCGTTCGGCGCGGGGAAGGCCGCCCGACGTATAAAAAATCCCTTTATCCGTGAGTGTGCGTTGTTCCAGTACCGGCAAATTGCGCCCCAGCAGGCGGAAATAGTCAGAGTCGGTGTGGCCAAACTTCGCGAGGATTGCCACCTCATCGTCGGTAAAATCGGCCAGCGGTTTTGCCGCAATCCACGGCTCCCAGCCGAGTTCCGCCTGGGTGAAGGCCACTGGCGCGGCTTTGCCCGTTGCGGTGGTGTTTGTTGTGTGCCAGATGCCCGCCACAGCCGGTGTATCACTGGCTGTTACCGGTTTATCGTTCAGCAAACGTAGCCCGGTAATAAGCCGGCTCTGGAAGCTGACAAACGCGATAAGCTGCGCCAGCGTCACAATGCTTTCTTTGCTCCAGCCTGCCTGAGTGAGTGTTTTCAGGGTCGACGGGGTGGCTTCTACCGGAGAAAAGGTCAACAAACGGGCGAAATTAAGGGCCGGAGTCAGACGCGCAGAGGTCGGGTCAGCCAGCCCAAATCCGGCGTAGTGCGCCGCAAGTGCGTCTGCGTTATGCCATTTCGCGACTTTTGCCGCCACGGCAAAACGTTCATCCAGCGGAAATGCCGTGTCCTGCTGGCTGAACAACGTTTCGTAACTCCCCTGGGCATGACGCGTTGCGGCATCACGCGTGGCGCGGGCCTGCGCCAGAGCGGAACCTGGGGCGATCTCTGCCAGTTCGGCGAGAATATCCTGACTTAATGCCATCTGTGACTCCTCAAAGAATGTGGGGGGCGATATGTGCTGCAATCAATTCAATCGAACGCAGGGTATCCGGGTGCGAGGGTTCCACCGAATGCACCTGGAATGAAATATCCGTCGCGCGCGCCAGGACGGAATCGGCTTGCAGCGAGGCGAGAACGGTTTCAGGCGCGCCAATATGGGCGTCAAACTGACGGCGATAATCCGCCACGCTATCGCCTGTTACCTGATACCCGGTCGCGCGATGCTGCTGAGCCTGTTTTGTCAGCCCGGGGGTTGCCACCGCTAGCGCATAGTCATCGCTGTCGGCGACGAATGCCGTACGCGAGGCCAGAATACGTGGCGCGACGCCCGCAGGCAGGGCATCCAGATAGGCATCAATAATAGGGTTCTGGATTTCATCCAGCGTTAAATCCAGCCTGTCTGCCGGGCGGGGTTGCGTGCGTGAGAGCATCAGACCGTGCCCGGCCTGTGCCGCGCGTATGGCTCCTTCCACCGAAAAGGTCGCAATCCATACCCGCTGGTTGAGCTGTGGGGAGGGTGGATAAAGATGGTTGTCGGGATGGGTGAGCGAATCCCCGCCCCAGGCGCTCTGGATAACATGCAGATGTTCAGCAAACACGGCGGAACGTTCCTCGAACGTCAGGCCAAACGGCAGGAATGAGGTGGGTGTACCCCCGGAGCCAAAGCCCACTTCCAGGCGGCCATTCGCCAGCAGATCCAGCACGGCGGCATCTTCCGCTACTCGCAGCGGGTTTTCCATCGGCAGCGTGATGATGGCGGTTCCCAGACGAATGTTGCGCGTATGCGCCGCCACATGTGCCAGGAATAACAGCGGAGAGGGCAGCCCGCCTTCGTGCTCATGAAAGTGGTGCTGCGCAATCCAGGCGCTGTCGAAACCGTGGCGCTCCGCGTGCTGTATTTGTTCTGTTGCCAGGCGGTAACGTTCTTTCGGCGTGGCGTCATCCAGCAGGCGGGTGAAAAATCCCAGGCGTTTTCGCGTCATGCGAACTCCTCCGTAACGGGTGAAAAATGGGGAATGGCGTCAATCAGTTCACGGGTGTAGCTATTCTGCGGTGTGGCAAACAGCGCTTCTACCGCGCCATGCTCTACAACCTGGCCGCTACGCAGCACCGTCACGCTGTGCGCAATGCGGCGAACGGTCGACAGATCGTGAGTGATAAAGAGATAGGTCAGCCCCAGCTGTTGCTGTAACTGCTGAAGCAGGGCCAGGATTTGCGCCTGTACCGTGACATCCAGCGCCGAGGTGGCTTCGTCCAGCACCAGGATGGTCGGTTCAAGGATCAGTGCCCGCGCAATGGCTACGCGCTGACGCTGCCCGCCGGACAGTTCGCGTGCCGTCCGGCTCAGAAGCTCTGCGGGCAACGCGACACGCCGGGCAACGTTCTCGACGCGCGTCTTGCGTTCCGTTTTGCTGAGGCAGGCAAAGTTTTTCAGTGGTTCTTCGATTATCTCAAAAAGGGTTTGCCGCGGATCCAGTGAAGCAAACGGATTCTGGTACACAAACTGGATTTTCTGTCGCAGCTGGCGGCGCGCCTCATTGCTTAAGGTGGTGGCGTCGATATCGTCAATCACCACGCGACCGCTGTCGGCTTGTTCGAATCCCAGTAAAATGCGGGCGAGGGTGGTTTTCCCGGAACCCGATTCGCCCACCAGGGCGTGCGTACTGCCGCGCGTCACGTCGAAACTAACCTGATCCAGGGCCTGAAGCTGATGACCTTTACCCAGCGAAAATTGTTTGCTGATCCCCTGCGCGCGTATGGCTGGCGACGCCAGCGGTAAACCTGACACCGGGGCAATGGTCAGCCGTTGTCCCAGGAGATCGCTTAACAGCTGGCGAGTGTAGGCGTGCTGCGGTGCACGCACGATATCTGCTGTGGCACCGTGCTCCTGCACCTCTCCGTGACGGAACACCAGCAGTCTGTCGGCGCGCTGTGCGGCAAGCGCCAGGTCGTGCGTGACAAACAGCACCGCCGTACCGGACTCGCGACGCAGCACATCCAGTAAATCAAGAATGCGCTTTTGTACCGTGACGTCCAGCGCACTGGTCGGTTCATCGGCGATGATCACATCGGGGCGCAGGGCAATGGCGATGGCAATCAGAACGCGTTGCTTCATTCCCCCGGAAAGTTGATGCGGGTACTGTTTCATGCGTTGTTGCGGGTGGCTTAACCCCACTTTGGTTAACAGGGCTAACACCTGTTCATCCCGCTGGGCGGCAGTGATTTTTTGATGGATCTGAATAATTTCCCCCACCTGCGCGCCGATAGTCTGAACCGGGTTCAGTGAGTTACCGGGGTCTTGCGGGACAAGGCTAATCCGCGTGCCGCGCAGGGCATCGAGCCGTTTAGCAGACCAGAGGCTGATCTCTTCACCATTAAGCAGAATGCTACCGCCATCGCGGCGGGCGTTGTCTGCCAACAGGCCAATAATCGCCTGTGCGGTCGTGGTTTTGCCCGACCCCGACTCGCCTACAAACGCCAGCATTTCTCCCCGTTTTAAGCTAAAGCTGACGTTATGGACCACTTCCCGCCACTGGCGGCCGGTGCGGTAGCTGAGGCTGAGGTTTTCCACGCTGAGAACGGTCATATACGGCCTCCGCTGAACTGCTGGCTAATACGGTTGGTGGCAAGCACTACCGCGATGACGACAATGCCCGGGAAGGTGGTTAACCACCAGGCGGTGGAGAGATAGTTACGTCCCTCAGCGATCAATAGTCCCCACTCCGGGACGGGCGGCGGCGTGCCATAGCCGAGAAAACTCAGCGTAGAGAGCGCCAGAATCGCCTGGCCAAACTGTAAGGTGGCAAATGCCAGTACCGCAGTGAGTGAATTGGGAAGAATGTGTCGCCACAGCACGGCCAGGAATGTGCCGCCGCTGCCAAACGCCGCTTCGACGTAATCCGTATGGCGAATACGGACCACTTCACCGCGCGCCAGCCGGGCGAAGCTGGCGATGGAGGCCACCCCGACGGCAATGGCGGCGTTTACGGTACCAAAACCGAGCAGAATAATGACCGTCAGCGAGAGCAGCAGAGACGGAATAGACAGCAGGACATCGACAAAGCGCATCAGCAACGACTCAACACGCCCGGCAAACGCGCCGGCAATGACGCCAAGCCCTGTTCCGGCGACTAATCCCATGGTAACGGCAGCCAGCGCAGCGCTCAGGGAGTGTGAGGCACCGTAAATAATGCGCGTATACACATCCCGGCCAAGCTGGTCGGTACCGAGCCAGTGGCCCGACTGCGGCGCCAGACGTTGCGCACCCGCGATGCCTTCAATCGGGCTGTAGTGGGTGAGCAGGCCCGGCGCGAAGGCAGCAAATGCGGCAAGCACAATTACGGCCCATGCCAGCCATAATCCGGGTTGCCACGAAATACCGGGCAACCGGGGCACGCGTTTTCGTGCGGCCGCGGCGTAATCAACAAGACTCATTGGGCACCTCCGGTGACGGTTTGCAGGCGAGGATCGAACAGCGGCATCAGCAGATCCACCAGCAGGTTAATCAGGACAAACCCCAGGGCTGAAATCATCACCACCGCCTGGAGCACGGCAATATCCTGGTTATTCACCGCCTGCTGGGTCAGCTGGCCCAGGCCGCTGCGCCCGAAGACGGTTTCAGTGATAAGCGCCCCGGCAATCAGTTCGCCCAGCAGTAAACCGGCAATATTCAGCACCGGTAGCAGGGCGTTACCCGTGACGTGGCGCCACAGAACGGCGGTTTCGCTCAGGCCTTTGGCACGCGCTACGGCCACAAAAGGCTGGGATGCCACCTGGTCCAGGCTGCGCATTAAAATCTGTGCCAGTGGGGCGGAGATCGGAATGGCGACGGTCACGATCGGCAGGATCAGGCCTTGCAGGGGCGTTGGGTTAATGACCGGTATCCACTTCAACTGGAACGAAAAGAGCTGGATTAAGGCGATACCCAGCCAGAATGTCGGCAGAGAGATAAACAGCACCGGCAAAGACTGAATGGTATTGCTGAGCCAGCGCAAACCCGGCAGGCGCGAAGCAAAAGCCAGTGCGAAAGCCAGCAACACCGCTAGCGCAAACGCCGGGAGCGCCAGGCTCAGGGTATCCGGCAGATTGCTGGTAATCAGCTCGCTGACCGGGACACCCGCCTGGAGCGAGTAGCCGAAATCTCCGCGTAACATGGCAAACAGCGTATGGCCATACTGCTGCCACAGTGGGCTGTCTGCCCCGTAAGCCACGCGCATCTCCTGAATTTGCGCCGGGCTTAAACCAAGATCAGGGTTCTGAAATTTGATCAGCACCGCATCACCCGGCAGCACCTGAAGCAGCACGAACGACAGGGTAAAGGCGGCCCATAACACCAGCAGCCCATGGCCTGAACGTCGAAGCAGTGCGTGGCTCATGTTCGACTCCTTAATGTTTCTCAATCCATGCGCCGTAGAACGACGGGCGGCCAACGGCTTCAAAGTTCACCCCTTTAAGCCAGGGCGCACCGGCAAAGACCTGCGGCTCTTCGAAGATCGGGATCACATAGGCGTTGTCCAGCAGGTAGCGCTGTGCATCCCCTGTCAGCTGACGTCGTTTTTGCGGGTCCACTTCTGCGGAAATATTTACCAGCAGTTCGTTCAGCTTGTCGTCGCGGAAACTTTTGACCTTGTCGCTGGAACCGCCTTTTTGCAGCAGTGCATCGCGGTTAGCGGGATAGAACATGCTTTTCACCACGTCCGGGTCGGCGCGACCCACTTCAGATACCGTCAGCGGTGTTTTTAACGGGTCGAGGTTATCCAGCGTGCGGCTTCCTGCGTCACCGGCTTTGACGTTCAGCACCACGCCAACCTGACGCCATTGCTGGGCTACCAGCTGTAACACCTCTTTGTTTTGCGGCTGAGGCAGAGATTCATAAATGGTCAGCGCCAGGCGTTGCCCGTCTTTGGCGCGGATCCCGTCGCTGCCCGTTTTCCAGCCAGCATCATCGAGTAATGCGTTGGCTTTGGCCGCATCGAAGGTCAGTTTGTCGCTCAGATCAACAAAGCCTGCGGCGGAACCTGCAATAACGGATTTTGCCTGCGGGTAATTGGGTGAGAAGAGGGTGTCGACGACCTGTTTCGCGTTTGTGGCATGGAGCAGCGCCTGGCGGACCCGAACATCGGCAACCAGCGGGTTATCCGGGCGGAAACTGATACTGTCGTTCACACCTCGAGTCGGTGCGGCGTAGATGTGATAACCCTGATCCGTGGTCTGTTTTTCGTCATACGCCTGCACCTGGCGAATCAAATCTGCCTGGCCTGCCAGCAAGGCGCCAATGCGAACGCTGTCTTCCTGGGTGACAATAAACTTGATGCCATCGAGGTTGGCCGGGCCTTGTTGGGCCAGGTTTTTTGGCCCCCATTGATAGTCTTTACGCGCCTCGAGCGTCACTTCGCGCCCCAGCTTTTCGTCTTTCACCACGAACGGCCCGGAACCAATAATATGGCGGGCATCACCCAGTTCTTCGAAATTACGCTTCAGCGTACTGAGCGACACCAGGCCCGAGCCGATGGTGGCCGTACCCTGTAAGAATCCCGGTGACGACTTTTTAAAGAAGAACTTCACGGTGAGCGGGTCGACCACTTCGCTGTGATCGTAGTTGTTGATTACCTCAGAAACCGGCAGGCGTTGTGCCTTATTCCCCAGACCATAGGTGTCGAAGTTTTTCGCCACGGCGTTAGCGTCAAGCGGAGTGCCGTCCGAGAACGTGATCCCCGGGCGGATCTTAAAGGTGTATTCGGTTTTATCGGCGTTTGTGCTCCAGCTTTCCGCTACCCAGGGTTCAACCTCCAGCGTCTGCGGGTTCTGCCAGGTCAGTTTGTCTGTTATCTGATTCAGAATGCCGCCGTTAGGGTAAAATCCCCCGGCGGGCGGATAAAGGTTGGTATGCGCCTGTTGTTCCAGGTAGATAAGCGTGCCGCCTTTAACTGGCGTATCAGCCGCGTAAGTCGCCGTGGTAGCCAGAATCAGCGCTGTCAGCAGCGGCAGGCGAAATGGGGTTTGCATGGTGAATTCCTTTGTTATCTTCTTGTTAGCGTCGGATTCATCATCGGGTGCGGGGGAAAACAAGGGAACAAAGGAATTGAGATAAGGTTTGCCGGAAACTGAAAATGAAAACGCCCCATCAGCGGGGCGTTGAAAGCGTGCTACACAAATTTTGCCTTCCCTCTCCCCAGTGAGGAGAGGGAAGCATATACATTACGAACGTAAATCAATCACCATACGGCCACGAATTTGCCCTTGTTCCATCTCTTTGAAGATAGCGTTGATATCTTCCAGCGGACGCATCGTCACCTTCGGGACAACCTTACCTTCAGCGGCGAACTGGAACGCTTCCAGCAGATCCTGACGGGTACCCACAAGCGATCCCACAACCTGAATGCCGTCCAGCACCAGGCGCGGAATATCCAGGCTCATCGCTTCAGGCGGCAGACCGACGGCGACCACGCGGCCACCCGCGCGAACCGCATCCACTGCAGAGTTGAACGCCACTTTTGCCACTGCGGTCACCACTGCCGCATGTGCGCCACCGGTTTTCGCCTGGATAACCTTTGCTGCATCAACACTTCGCGAGTTCACGGTCAAATCAGCACCCATGCTGGCGGCTAATTTCAGCTGTTCATCATTAACGTCGATGGCGATGACTTTGGCGTTGAACACATTTTTGGCGTATTGCAGTGCAAGGTTACCCAGCCCGCCGAGGCCGTAAATGGCAATCCACTGGCCTGGTTTGATATAGGAGATTTTCACTGCTTTATAGGTGGTAACCCCGGCACAGGTGATGCTGCTGGCGGCGGCAGAATCGAGGCCATCCGGGACCTTTACCGCGTAATCGGCGGTCACGATGCACTCTTGTGCCATGCCACCGTCTACAGAATAACCGGCGTTTTTAACATCACGGCACAGGGTTTCGTTACCGGTATTACAGTATTCACAATGTCCGCAGCCTTCGAAGAACCACGCCACGCTTGTCCGATCGCCAACCTTCAGTGAGGTGACGCCCGGCCCAATTTCTTTCACGATGCCAATCCCTTCGTGGCCCAGAATAACCCCGGTCTTATCCCCGAAGTCACCGTTCTTAACATGCAGGTCGGTGTGGCAAACGCCACAGCATTCCATCGTCAGCAGGGCTTCGCCGTGTTGCAGTGGACGCAGGGTTTTTTCAGCGATATCCACGTGATGATCGTGGGTGACAACAGCAGCCTTCATATGTTTCTCCTTATTCATTATGAGATTCTGCATAGCAGGTACGGCGTATATGAGAATACGTCTTACTCCTTAAGAATTAGAGTTTTGTCGGTGTTATGCAAGGCCGCAGCAACATAATGTCATCATTTTATTCAGTTTTTGTTCATTAATGCGGCAAAGCAGCATCATTCCCCTCAATTCTGGGGGGCGGTAAAAAACTGACAAAAAACTGTCATGGTTCTGACATGAACCAAACGTAACGTGTTGTCTTCCTAATAACCGAAGAGTTAAAAGACAATGCATCTGGTGAAAAAACTTATCGCAATCAGCGTTCTCCTGTCCGCTTCCGTTCAGGCGCAAAACATTCTTGAATTCCCTCAGCCGGAGAACAACCCGGAAGAGTTCTATGCCGTTACGGAAATCCCCGCAGGCGGCATTATCAAATATGAAACCGACGCCAGGACCGGTTTTATCGTTGCTGACCGTTTCCAGTCCATGCCTGTGGCTTATCCGGCTAACTATGGTTCCCTGACACAATCTCTGGCCGGTGATGGTGATCCGCTGGATGTGATTTTCTATACCCGTGCGCCAATGGCACCGGGTACGCTCATTAAGCTGCGTGCGATTGGCGTGCTGAAGATGGTGGATGGCGGTGAGAAGGACGATAAAATCGTCGCGGTTCCGGCGAGTAAAATCGACCCAACTTACGATGATATTAAAGAACTGAAAGACCTGCCGAAAATCGAAGTGCAGCGTCTGGAGTCGTTCTTCCGCGTCTACAAACAGCTGCCAGAAGGGCGCAAAAAAGTTGAGCTGAGCGGCTTTAACGATGCGGCGACCGCGAAGCAGGAAATTAAACAGGCATGGGATGCCTGGAAAGAGAAAAACCCGCAGTAATACTCTGGCCCGGCGGGGTTAACCGCCGGGCGCAGACTTACAGTTGTGCTTCCAGCTCCTCAATTTCTTTACGCCATTGCGCCTGCAACTGCGGCTTTTGGTGCTTCGGCTTGCGTGCTAAGTCATCTGCAAGCAGTGTCTCCAGCGCCACCAGTTTTTCCAGCACATCGTCATACGGCGACGGGGCTTCCTCCCGTGGTTGCACGGTATCGACCGGTTTCGTCAGCCCCGAGCTTTCACGCAGACGTTCGAACACGGCGTCGGCATCGTGCCATTCACTGAGCTTACCGTTTTCAATCAGCCAGAAACGATTGCAGCTCTGGCTAATCAGCTGTCGGTCGTGGCTAACCAGTAGTACACCGCCTTCAAACTGTTGCAGAGTGTCAGCCAGCGCCTCTTTGCCCTCCATGTCCAGATGGTTGGTCGGTTCATCGAGCATCAGAAGGCTATAGCGGGCGAGCGTCAGCCCGACAAACAGCAGGCGAGAGCGCTCGCCTCCGCTGAGTGTGCTGACCTGCTGCCCATGACGCGCCCACGGGAAACCCGCACTTATCAGCGCCATTTTGCGATCCTGTGGGTTTGGCGCAAAGGGCTCCAGCGCGTCCAGCAGAGGGGCATCGTCCGGTAGCTGGTGTAGCGTCTGGTCGTAATAACCCGGCGCAACACGTGGGTGGAGTTTCAGCGTATCCGTTGATTGCTCAGCACTAAATTGCTGCCAGATAAGCTTCATCAGGGATGATTTTCCGCAGCCGTTACGCCCGATTATGGCAACCCGATCACCACTTTTCAGCCGTGCGATGTCCACCCTGAACAGGGCAGGTAAACCCGGCGCCGGTGGAACGTCGAGGTTATCCAACTCCAGCAGACGGTCGGCACGTAGTGCATCACCCCGCAGAGTTAACGTCCACTGACTACCGGCTGTGACTTCCGTCTGGCTCTCTTTGAGCCGTTCGACCTGTTTTTCCATTTGCTTGGCTTTGCGGGCGAGATCTTCGTTATCGTAAACCTTGCCCCAGGTCGCCAGCCGTTTAGCACTGGCCGCGACGCGGTCGATCTCCTTTTGCTCTGCCTTGTGGCGCAGAGCATCGCTTTCATCCTTTGCGACCAGCGCTTTGCGTGCCGCAGTACAGGGGAGCGCAAAGTAGTGCAGCGTTTTGTCTCGCAGGATCCAGCTTCCGTTGGTGACGGCATCCAGCAATTGTCGGTCGTGGGATACCAGCACAAAGCTACCGGACCAGTTTTGTAAAAACTGTTCCAGCCAGAGCATCGTCGGCAGATCAAGGTGGTTACTGGGTTCATCCAGCAGCAGCAGATCCGGCTCGCTGATTAGCGCGCGTGCCAGCAGCAGGCGGGTATGTTGCCCACCGCTAAGGGTAGCCGATTGCAGGGCGGTGTCCTGCGGTGTAAAGCCCATGCCGGCCAGCAGCGTTTCCGCTTTCCAGCGAAGACTGTCACGTTCAGCCGCGGGCAACTGCGCCAGTACGGCATCCAGCATGGTTAGCGGATAAATTGCTTCCGGCAGATGTTGTTCTACACGCGCCATCATACAGTGTCCGGCCAGCGCGACGTTGCCCGCAGCGGGGGCGTCTGTGCCGTCCAGCACCTTCAGCAGCGTACTTTTACCGCAGCCGTTATCGCCCAGCAGGCCGATGCGGTCGCCTTTTTTCAGCGTAAAGGAGAGTGAGTCGAAGAGCGTGCCAAACGCCGTATCAACACGTAAAGATTGTGCAGTGAGTAAAGTGCTCATTTGTTGCTTACCCAAGAGTTACAGGCATGTTTATGCCTCGTCAAACATCGCTGACGATAACTCAGTAAGCCCGAGAGAAGGGATTTCAGGAATTGGTGTCTTCGCTCAAGCCGAAGTTATCGCAGCACGATATCGATAACGCTTGAGCTGGTGCGATCACCAAATGTATGTGAAACATTGAAAATTTCACAGTACAGCATAATTGGCCTCCTTATATATTATGAGTTTGTAAGTAACTAACACTATACAACTCTTTTCAGAGTAAACCTAGTTTTGGGGCAATCGCTCTAGCGTTACAGCGACTGACGCGCAACTGATGCAGCGCGAAATGAACCATTGCACCGGAAAATGCTTACGTGAAGCAGTTCTGGGAACTGAAAGAAGGGCAGCATCGCTGCCCTGAATTATCTTTTCCGTATAAGAAAATATAAGGCTAAAGTGATTATTGATGCAATGAATATGGCTATACCAAAAAAAAGATACAAAACAAAATCCATGATCAATTCGTCACCATATATTTCAAAATGCTCCGCAAAAGAGTACTGCGTTTCCGGTGGAATAGCTTTATATAGTACCAGTAGTGACAGAAATACTACTGTAAACCATAGAAATACCAGGAGTGCCACCTTCATTAATATACCTGCACAACGCCGTGAGCAATCATATAATTTCCCAATTGCTGCCCTCCCGTTCGAAGTAAGGCTGATGCCAGAATCTTAAAATCGCTCTGACTATAAAGCGTGATACACCCCTTGCTTAATCCAGATGGCCCGATAGGGTGTAATCTGAATTCACCTCGCCTTATCCCATTCACAAAAGTCTCATCGTTCAGCAATCCGTCATCGCGATACAATGCAAACCACTCGCTCCGATTCGAACCAGTGAAAAATGCATTAACACTGTCCTTTGTTTGAGTATACCAACCACCTAATCCACGTAATAGTATGTAATAGCGGCCAGGTGGCAAAGGCCCGATGTCGGGAATATTCGCGCTTTCTGGATGATTTGTTGCGTTACCATTCCCTGAAAAGGCAGGAAAAAAGCCCACTCCTGGCACAGACAATGTTGCGTACTTACCGCCGTTGAGGTAGAAATAGCACTGTAGAAGATTCATGATCTATCATTCCATGAATCAGCAAAGATAATATTACCATCGCAATGCCGCCATGTGATTTTCTCATAACGCAGGGAAATATTTTCAAGATGGTTGTGTTTTTCCATTGTCAGATTTTTTACATCGTGCATCACCGGGCATATTGAGACAACTTTAACGTTCTCCAGGTACATGTTGAAGTATTCTACCTCCTGACCCGCATCGTTGATTTTATACCACTTAAACTCGGCACTTTTCAGCGTTTGGCCTTTTGCAACTGCCTTGTATAAGTAAGGGCTGGAACTATCGAACTCCTTTTCAAATACCAGCGCACTATGCACGCGTGTACCCGTTATTTTTCCCGTCATGTTATCTGTCGGCAGATGCAGGCCATGTCCGAACCCCAACACCTCAATACTTCCCTCGCGGTCTTGCACATCAACAGCGCCTTTAATATCTGCGCCGCCGTCATCTTTTAGCCAAAGATATGCCGGAATTGCCATTTCAAAACTCCTTTTTCAATTAATGATTTTAGTGATAAAAAACGTTACTAAACTCTTAAAAGAATCAAGTTATTAGGCCAAAAGTGTTATGCAAAATAGTTATATTTCAATTAGATATGTATTGCTGTTTGGCATTGATTTTTTCAATAACCGATGAGGCAGGGGGAGATGCGAAGAGAATTGATGTTCGCCCAAAAAGGGTGGGGGTGTTCCCCCTACCTCTCTCCACTTTGGGGAGAGAGGTAGGGGGAAGGGGTATATTTAGATGGAGGTACGGCGATAACTCCGGTATTCCGGCATCCAGAAGTTATCGTCGATGGCTTGTTGCAGCGCATCGGCAGAGGTTTTGATCGCCACGCCTTGCTGCTGCGCCATTTTGCCCACCGCGAAGGCGATAGCGCGGGACACCTTGTGAATGTCTTTCAGCTCTGGCAACACCAGGCCTTCACCGTTATTGACCAGCGGCGAGTGCTTCGCCAGCGTTTCACTGGCAGACATCAGCATTTCGTCGGTAATGCGCGATGCACCGGAAGCAATAACCCCCAGACCAATTCCCGGGAAGATGTAGGAGTTGTTGCACTGGGCGATTGGGTAGGTTTTATCCTTCCACACCACCGGATCAAACGGGCTACCGGTGGCAACCAGCGCATTGCCTTCGGTCCAGGCGATGATGTCCTGCGGGGTTGCTTCCACGCGTGAGGTCGGGTTAGAGAGCGGCATCACGATAGGGCGTTCGCAGTGTTTGTGCATCTCACGAATAATCTCTTCGGTGAAGAGACCCGTTTGCCCGGAAACGCCGATAAGAATATCCGGCTTCACGTTGCGTACCACGTCCAGCAGGGACAACACTTCGCTATTGGTATCCCAGTTTTTCAGGTTATCGCGTTTTTGCACCAGCTTGGTCTGGAACGGCAGCAGGTTTGGCATTGCGTCGGTCAGCAGGCCAAAACGGTCGACCATAAAGACACGGGAGCGCGCCAGCTCTTCGCTTAAGCCTTCACGCTGGGTCTGGGCGATAATCTGTTCGGCGATACCGCAACCCGCCGAACCTGCTCCCAGGAAGACGATTTTCTGATAACTGAGTTGGCTGCCTGCCGCACGGCTGGCGGCGATCAACGTGCCAACGGTCACGGACGCAGTACCCTGAATATCGTCGTTGAAAGAGCAAATCTCATCGCGATAGCGGTTCAGCAGCGGCATGGCGTTTTTCTGCGCAAAATCTTCGAATTGCAGCAGCACATCCGGCCAGCGGTGCTTCACGGCCTGGATAAAATCATCGACAAACTGATAGTACTCGTCGTCGGTAATACGCGGATGACGCCAGCCCATGTACAGCGGATCGTTCAGCAACTGCTGGTTGTTGGTTCCGACATCCAGCACTACTGGCAGGGTATACGCCGGGCTGATACCGCCGCACGCGGTGTACAACGACAGCTTACCGATTGGAATGCCCATCCCGCCGATGCCCTGGTCACCCAGGCCCAGAATACGTTCGCCGTCAGTTACCACGATCACTTTGATATTGTGGTTTGGCACGTTTTGCAGAATGTCATCCATGTTGTGACGGTTCTGATAAGAGATAAACACGCCGCGGGAACGACGGTAGATTTCAGAGAAACGCTCACACGCCGCACCCACCGTTGGGGTGTAGATAACCGGCATCATCTCTTCGAGATGGTTTTGCACCAGACGATAGAACAGGGTTTCGTTAGTATCCTGGATGTTACGCAGATAGATGTGCTTATCGATTTCGGTTTTGAAGCCTTGATACTGGATCCAGGCGCGTTCAGCCTGTTCCTCGATAGTTTCAACCACTTCTGGTAACAGGCCGAGCAGGTTGAAACTGCCGCGCTCTTCCATGCTGAAGGCGCTGCCTTTGTTAAGCAGGGGGAATTCAAGCAGAACGGGTCCGGCATAGGGAATATATAGGGAACGATGTTTTTTCAGTTTATTGTCCATGTCACTCACTCTTTTTTGAAGATCCGTCCCTGACACTGCGGTTGTCATCTTTCTGGCCTGTGCTGCGGGTTTCGGTCGGGCAGTATTATAGAGGAGCTGAATGTTAATTACCGCAACACATAAACAAAAACACCATCGGTGTTGCCGATGGTGTTGTGCGTCATAAGCGGAAACTTACTTGTCAGCGTGGCGTTTTCTGCCCGTTGCATGAGCGATAACCGTTTCATGGCTATCTTCGATAACCATTTTTTTGTGGTTAGAAATCTTGTAGTTCAGTCCCAGAATATGGCGTGCCTTACGGTTCGATTTCATGCGTACTCCTCAATCCTGTTGATAGTTTTAAGGACAACTCCGCGTGTGCGGAAGAAATGTAACCCCTTAGGTTGCCAATCCAGCTTAGCAGATTTTCACATTACCACTTCATTTCGCCGGTATTCACTTTGGCGCTCAGCTCCAGGGAACTGGCTTCGGCCAGGTTTGGCCACTGGGTTTTCATTGCATTAATCACGCCTGCGGAATCTTTATGTTGCGCCAGTGCTTGTTCAAACTGCGCCAGATACTGACGGGTAAAGGCAATGGCCTCGCTTCCGACCGGCGGTGTGCCAAGATAATGCCCAGGGATCACGCGCTCAGGTTTATGTGCAGCCATGCTGTCCAGCGTCTGTTGCCACTGCTGACGGCTCTCTTTGCTCTGGGTATCGGCAGTCCAGACGTGAATTCCCCATGAAACCCCAGTGCCGCCCAGTATGGTTTTTGCTGACGGGATCCACACATATGCTGCATAGCTGTCGGGTTGCTCAATATCGATTTTTTCGCCATCAACCATAAAGGTTGTCGAGGCGATAACCTGCGGCACCACCAGCGTGGTTGGCGCACCGTCTTTCATCTGCGGGCCCCAGAACGCAAGTTTGGCGTCTTTGGTGGCCTTAATGTGATCAACCACTTTTTGCGTCGCCACTACTTTGGCGTCAGGGAAGGCTTTTACCAGCGGTTGCAGGCCAAAATAGAAATCAGGATCACCGGAGGTGATCACAATCTTATTGAGCGTTTTGCCGCTGCGACGAATTTTGTCGACCAGTTGCTCGCCGTCTTTCACGCTGAACTGGGCATCAAACAACACCGCTTCAGTTGGCCCGGACACCAGCGTGGAAGAGACGGCAAAAATGCCTTTTTCCTGCGGGTTGTAGCTATCAATGGTTAACGGCGCGGCGAAAACAGCCGGCGTAAAAAGGGTGCACAGTACAGCAAGGCGGGTGAGCTTCATCATCATGTCTCTGTTATTCAGGAAAGTCTCTATTGTATGGATTTCTGCATTTGCCAGAATTCCTGAAACAAGACATGCTTAGTTTCATAAATCGAGCAGATGGAGTACTACATGGATCGCGTTATCGCCGCCCAGGTCTATAACCGGATATGCGAACTGGGAAGTCTGAGCGCCGCCTCGCGCTCGCTTGGGATCTCACGTCCGATGGTCAGCCGTTATCTGGAACAGATGGAAAAGTGGGCCGGAACACGGCTGGTAAACCGTTCCACGCGCAAACTGACGCTGACGGCGGCGGGGGAAAAAGTGTTGCTGAAAACGCGCTCGCTCTCGCAAATTTCCCAGGAAATAGAAGATCAGTCCGCCAAAGATTTACCGTCGGGCACGCTACGGGTCGCCTGCGCGCATTTTACCGCAATGCATATGATTGCCCCTGTGTTGCCTGAACTGCTGGCACGCTACCCGCAACTGCGAGTCGAGCTGGATGTGAATAACCACCCGGTGAGCCTGGTGGGTGAGCGTATTGATGTGGCTATCCGCATAACCGATAACCCCGAGCCCGGAATGATTGCCCGGCGTCTGGGGGAGTGTCGCTCGGTGCTGTGTGCTTCACCGCAATATCTGGCCGCGCGGGGCACGCCGCAGTGTCTGGAGGAACTGGCGGAGCATAACTGCCTGCATTACAGCTTCTTTGCCGGGCAATCCTGGCACTTTGTCACTGACGAGGGTGAACCGGTGAGCGTGGCTGTTAGCGGGAATCTTAGCGCAAGTATCTCGTCGCTGTTGATGGAGTCGGCGATTCAGCATTGTGGCATCGCCATGCTGCCGGAACGAGAAGCCCAGGCCGCGCTGGCATCAGGGCGGTTAGTGCCGGTGCTTACGTCCTTCACGCCTAAGTCGCTCGCTATTTACGGTATATATCAGTCACGTGAATATCAGCCTGCGGCATTACGCGTGTTTCTTGATGAGCTTACCCGCAACCTGCGCTAATTCATGAGCTACGCTCATTACGCTATGCCACTTTTATCCATAGTCAGCGCGCCGGGGGGGCAGTAGCGTTGTACGGTTCCTTCTGCGCATTGCCATGAAATGAGGTAAAGAGATGAAAGTATTGGGTTATGCAGCAAAAACACCAACCGCGCCACTGGCTCCCTTCACCTTTGACCGCCGCGAGCCACGTCCTGACGACGTTGTTATCGAGATTTTGTACTGCGGCGTTTGTCATTCCGATTTGCATCAGGCGCGTAACAACTGGGGATTCAGCGAATATCCTATCGTGCCGGGCCATGAAGTTATCGGCCGGGTTGTCTCTGTAGGTGACAGTGTCACAAAATTTAAAGCGGGAGATCTGGCCGGTATTGGTTGCATGGTTGATTCCTGCCGTGAATGTAATCCGTGTCAACAGGGGCTTGAGCAGTATTGTGAAGAGGGCAATGTTCAAACCTATAACGGTCACGATCGTCACGATCACCAGCCCACTTACGGCGGCTATTCCCAAACGATTATCGCCAGCGAAGCCTTTGTGCTTCACATCCCGCAAGGTATCGACCTGAAAGGCGCAGCACCGTTACTCTGTGCAGGGATCACTACCTGGTCGCCGCTGCGCCACTGGAATGTTGGCAAGGGCAGTAAAGTCGCCGTTATTGGCTTGGGCGGGCTTGGGCATATGGCCATCAAGCTGGCGCATGGTCTGGGCGCAGAGGTTACGCTCTTTACCCGTTCACCCGGGAAAGAAGCGGACGCCCGCCGACTTGGAGCTGACCATATCGTCTACTCAACGGATGCAGATCAGATGCAGTCGGTGGCGAATCAGTTCGACCTGATTATCGACACCGTGCCGTACGTTCACGATATTAACCCTTATATGTCGACCTTAACGCTCGATGGCACCCTGGTGTTTGTCGGCTTCCTTGGCGATAACCCACCGGTAAGCACTTTGCCGCTGATCCTGGGGCGCAAGTCAGTGGCAGGCTCGTGCATTGGCGGCATTGCCGAAACTCAGGAGATGCTCGATTTCTGTGGTGAACACGGAATTACTGCCGATGTGGAAGTGATCAAAATGGATGAGATCAATGATGCCTTCGAAAGAATGCTGAAAAGTGATGTGAAGTACCGTTTTGTCATCGACATGAGCACCTTAAGCGCCTGATATCCTGTTCCTGCTTCACGCTATCCCGGCCGGATGCGGTTTGTTTACATGCGAAGTGAGAATATTCCGTGTTCGGCATTACGAAAAATGCGTTGTCTATACTTAACCCTTTGTAGGCAAAAGGAGAGCGACGATGACGATTCATAAACACGGTTCGGCACACTGGTCTGGCGACATTAAACGCGGAAAAGGGACGGTTTCTACAGAGAGTGGCGTTCTTAACCAACAACCTTACGGCTTCAACACCCGTTTCGAAGGCGCCAAAGGTACCAACCCGGAAGAGCTGATTGGTGCAGCGCACGCAGCCTGTTTTTCTATGGCGCTGTCGTTGATGCTGGGTGAAGCGGGCTACACCGCAGATTCCATCGAAACCACAGCGGATGTGTCGCTGGATAAAACAGACAGTGGTTTTGCAATAAGCAAAATTGCGCTGCAAAGTCAGGTTACGGTGCCAGGCATTGATCCGCAGCAGTTCGACGGCATTATCCAGAAAGCCAAAGCGGGTTGCCCTGTATCACAGGTACTGAAAGCAGAGATCTCGCTGGATTATAAGCTTAACTAAGTAAGAGCCGGGGCCACCCCGGCTATCCCTTTAACCCCGTCGGGAATACCTCACCAAGCCAGCTAATAAATACGCGTAAACGATGCGTCAGGTGTCTGTTTTGCGGATAGACCACATGAAATGGATACGCTGCCGGGCGCCATGCCTGGAGGATTTCAACCATCGAGCCGTCTTTCAGATGTGTTTTAACGGAATAAGCAAAGGTCTGGATAATGCCTAAGCCGGCGACCGATGCCGCGAGGTGGGCGTTGCTTTCATTCACTCCCAGATAGTGTGGGGCAGTAATTTCCCGCGCCTCGCCGTTTTCGCGAAAACGGAACGGAAAGGGTCTGCCAGTTGCCGGTGATAAATAACTGATCAGCCTGTGGCCATTACGCAGTTCCTCCGGATACGCCGGGATACCGTATTTTTTCAGATAATCTGGCGTGGTACAGGTGACCATTTCAGCATCACCAATATGGCGGGCGATAAGGGTGGAGTCATTGAGCGGGCCGCCACGGATCACGCAGTCCACATTGCCGCTAATCAAATCGACAGGGCGATCCGCCACGCCCAGATCAATGCGGATATCCGGGTAGCGTTGCATAAAATCGGGCAGCAGGGGGATCAGAACATCCCGGGCGGTTGAGCCCCCGACATCAATGCGCAGATGTCCCTTCGGCGTGCTGCGTGTTACGCGAAACGAGGTGTCAATATCTTCGATATCAATCAGCACGCGCAGGGCTTTTTCGTAATATTCCTCGCCCTCCGGTGTGCTCACCACCCGACGCGTAGTACGGTGCAGCAAACGCACCTCAAGATGGGTTTCAAGCGACTTCACCAGCTTGCTCAGGGTCGCAATGGGCATGTTCAGTGAATCTGCTGCCTGGGTAAAACTCCCGGTTTCTACCACGCGGGTAAACTCGCGCATAGCCATTAACTGATCCACTCTGCAATCCCCCTGATTATTTCTGTGTGTGAATAGTCATTTTCATTTTTGCTGGTTTTTCACTAATCACGCAAGCGCTAAAGTGATTTCAACGCAAGCGAAAGCCCCTTCAACCGTTTTTGCTGGCATCTACCCCACATAACAGAAGGTGAATCACATGAATAAAAATCTCTCAGGTAAAATTGCACTGGTCACTGGCGGTAGCACAGGTATTGGTCTGGCCACCGCACAGGAGCTGGCAGCACAGGGCGCAAAAGTTTATATCACTGGCCGCCGTCAGGCAGAACTGGATGCGGCGACCGCCGAAATTGGTGCCGCTGCGGTGGGTATCCGTGCTGACGTTTCAAAATTGTCTGACCTCGACCTGGTGTATGCGCAGATTGCCAAAGAGGCTGGCCGCCTTGATATCCTGTTCGCCAACGCCGGTGGTGGTGACATGCTGCCGTTAGGCGCCATCACTGAAGAGCAGTTTGACAGAATATTTGGCACTAACGTGCGTGGCGTGCTGTTTACCGTGCAAAAAGCGCTGCCGCTGCTCTCAACCGGCTCGTCCATCATTCTGACAGGCTCTACAGTGTCGATTAAAGGTACGGCAAACTTCAGCGTCTACAGCGCCAGTAAAGCGGCCGTGCGTAACTTTGCCCGCTCGTGGGCGCTGGATCTGCAAGGCCGTGGGATCCGCGTCAATGTGGTGAGCCCTGGCCCAATCAAAACGCCTGGCCTTGGCGATTTAGTTCCGGAAGAACACCGCCAGGGCTTGTACGATGCACTTGCCGCGCAAGTTCCGTTGGGTCGCTTAGGTGCGCCTGGGGAAGTGGGTAAAGCGGTGGCGTTTTTGGCCTCTGATGCCGCCAGCTTTATCAATGCCACTGAACTGTTTGTCGACGGCGGTATGGCCCAGATTTAAGGCTGGTAAAGCACTGTTAAATCGCCGCCCATGCGGCGATTTTTTTGTGTATGACTGGCATCGCGCAGTGAAAGCGTGACGCTGTCACATTTTGTCAGGGTGCAGTAAGGCGCAAGCCAGACCACATTGCGGTTATCATGCTGCAAAACCCAGTTTGCCAGGCGTTGCAGGGCGTATTGGTTTTCAGGTAACAGGTCAACTCTGTTGGCCTGCGCAAAGCTTGCGATCATGACCAGCGGTTGCAGGGCGTAATTGTGGTACGCCGCCGCCCGCTCGCGGCGTTTACGTTCGTTGGGTAAGGTGCCATCCGCTTCAATCTGCCCGGCGGCGATGCGGTACTCTTTTACCGACCAGTTAAATAAATCCCGCCTGTTTAACGCCACTGACGCGGCCATCACTGACCAGGCGGCCCAGTAGCTGTGGTTATTGGTTTTGGCCAACGGCACCCCGTCCCAGTCCTGCACAACCTTGTCGGCCAGCAAGGCTAACCAGCGTTCAATATCTGCATTCTCTTTTAACGGCGAACCGGGCATAAATTTCAGTTCAACCCAGCCGGTAGCAAGGGTTGCCAGCGCCCATTTACGCATCGACCGCCCGGTATGGTTGGTGTGCGCAGAGGTCAGGGCGTTGGCGTCAGCCCACTGTTTAAAGCCGCTCAGGATACAGTCCCGCGTTTTCGCATCACCGGTGTATTTATAGCGCCAGATCATCTGCGAAATGCCGCGTTCAAAATCGGTTATCGGTTTGGTTTCGTCACGAAAGGCTTTTTCAGCTTCAGGATTGAGCGTGGCGCGGGCACTGTCAGATCCTTCGTATTTGCTACGAAACACCAGATCTGCGGTGTAAGGCGCAGGGAGCGTGACACAGTTACCGTGCCCGGTGTGGGGTAACGGTTTGGCAAAACCCGGCGGCGGCACAAGCTGTGCCGCACAGGCATAAACGGGTAAACAGACCAGAAAAAGAACAATTCGCATCAGGTGACTTTACGCCAGCAACGCACGGCGCGTCCATCGGCGGCGGGTTGCAACGACTGCGGCACCTGGCAACCTTCGGTCGCCAGTGGACAGCGATCGCGAAAATAGCAGCCTGCAGGAAGATGCCGGTTACCTGGCAGCTCCGTTTTTCGCAGCGCCAGGCTGTCATCCAGCGGTTCGCCGGTTCTGGGGACGGAATCGAGCAACAGCTGGGTGTACGGGTGGCACGGCTGGTTCAGCACCTGCTGTGCAGGGCCTAACTCGACAATTTGCCCCAGATACATCACTGCTACCCGGTCGCTCATATGCCGCACGACGGAGACGTTATGTGAGATCAGCACATAGGTGAGATTACGCTGCTGTTGCAACCTGACCAGCAGATTCAGGATCTGCGCCTGGACGGAAATATCCAGCGCGCTGGTGGGTTCATCCAGCACGATGATATCCGGATCGGATGAGAGCGCACGGGCAATGGCGATGCGCTGACGCTGCCCGCCGGAAAACGCATGTGGCAGCCTGTCGAGATATTCCGCGCGAATGCCCACCTGTTGGGCCAGGTTTTCCGCAAGCTGACGGCGTTCGCGCTCGCTGCTGCGTTTTTGTACCCAAACGGGCTCGGTAATAATGCGCCAGACCGGCAGGCGCGGGTCGAGAGACGAGAGCGGATCCTGAAACACCATCTGCATCCCGCTGGCGCTGTTGGTCCGGTGACAATCTCCTGTGCTTGGTCTGAGCATCCCCATCAGTAACTGTGCCAGAGTGCTTTTCCCGCAGCCGGACTCCCCAACAATGCCCAGCGTTTCTCCTTTGTGGATTTGCAGATCCATCCCGTTGAGAGCGTGAACCTGTTCCGTTACGCGGCCCAACCAGTTTTTACGGGCCGGGAAATTCACGTGCACATGGGCCAGTTCGAGCAAAATGTCAGACATGGCGTTCCTCCAGTTGTGGATACCAGCACGCTGCCAGCTGGCCCTGTGCGCCATTTGGCGTTAAACGTGGCGTGTCGGTGCATTTTGCTCCCGCGGCAAAACAGCGTTCACGGAAAGCACAGCCCTGCGGTAAACGGGTCAGATTCGGCACCGTACCGGGAATGGCAGGCAGCATGTCGCGCGGTTCACCGTTTTCCGGCGCACACTGCAACAGCCCAATGGAATACGGATGAACCGGGTGGTGGATAATCGTCTGGGTGGTTCCGCTCTCAATGACGCTGCCGGCGTACATCACATACAGACGATCGCAGAGTTGCGACACCACCGCCATATCATGGCTGATAAACAGCACCGACGTGCCGCTGGCGCGGGCTTTATGCTTAAGCAACCGCAACACCTGCAATTGTACGGTTACGTCCAGCGCGGTAGTGGGTTCATCGGCAATAATCAGCTCTGGCTCGCAGGAAAAGGCAAGGGCAATCATCACCCTCTGGCGCATCCCGCCGGAAAGCTCGAACGGATAACGATCCATCACTTCGCCTGCATCCGGGATTTGCATCTCTTCCAGCAGCGAAATGGCTTTCTTCTGCGCGTCGCGGCGCGACAGAGGCTGGTGCTGACGGATAACCTCCACCATCTGCTTGCCAATGCGCCTTGTAGGGTTGAGCGCCGTCATCGGTTCCTGGAATATCATCGCTACTTTTGCCCCGCGCCACTGGCGCAGCTGCTTTTCCGAAGCGTTCAGCACATCTTCACCCAGCAGTGTCACCTGCCCGTGGTGAACGTGATAGCTCCCCTCCGGCAATAGCCGCATGGCCAGCATCGCCGTCACCGATTTCCCGGAACCGGACTCGCCCACCACGCCGACAATTTCGCCGCGTTTGATCTCAAGCGACACATGGTTTAACGCGTGGACTTCACCGCGAAACACCGGGAAGCTGAGGTGTAAATCGTCAATGGATAAAACTGATTCGCTCATCACTGTTTCCCTCCTGATTTCGGGTCAAGCAGATCGCGGATACCGTCGCCAAACAGGTTGAAGCCCACGGCGGTGATCAGAATGGCCGCCCCGGGAAACGCGCAGTACCACCACTGGTCGAGGACATAGTTACGGCCCACAGCCACCATCGCCCCCCATTCCGCCGTGGGTTGCTGGGCACCTAAACCAATGAACCCCAGCGTGGCCGCCATCAGGATCGCGCTGCCGATATCCAGCGAGGCCTGGACAATCAGCGGCGGCAGGGCGTTACGCAGGATATGCCAGCTGATCAGATGCCAGCGCGATGCGCCAAACGTCCGTGCAGCCTGCACATAGGTAAACTGGCGCACCACCAGCGTCTGCCCGCGTGCCAGGCGCACGTAAAACGGAATGCGCACAATCGCAATGGCCAGCATGGCATTAAACAGGCTGGGGCCAAGTGCCGCTGCCAGCGCCATGGTCAGGACCAGGGAAGGGATCGACAGCATGATATCCATGACCCGCATGATGATGGCGTCTCCTCGTCCACCCAGCACCCCGGATAAACAGCCCAGCAGCGAACCAATCCCGCCGGCAATCACCACCACGGCAAGCCCGGCAGTGATTGACTGCTGGCTTCCCACCAGCACGCGGCTGAACAGATCGCGGCCCACTTCATCGGTGCCAAACCAGTGTAGCGCCGAAGGTGCCTGTAATCGTGCGGTCAGATCCAGGGCATTAGGATCGTGAGGCACAAGCCACGGCGAGGTGAGCATTAACGCCAGCATCAGGAACATAATCATTCCGCCAATCATCGTAAGCGGGCTTTTACGCAGCAACCAGAACAGTTTTGCCCAGTCGATGCGCGGTTTGTTGCTTTTAACGGGGACGGGCGTTTCCTGGGTTAACATCATTCGGCACCTCCGCGCCCGATGCGGGGATCAATCCACAGATAGAGAAGATCAACCACCAGATTCACGAAAACGTAAGCCAGCGACACCACTACGGCAAAGCCCATCACGGCGGGGAAGTCGAGCGCCTGGATAGAGGTCACTACCCATGCGCCCATACCCGGCCAGGCAAAGACGGTTTCGGTTAATACTGCGCCATAGAGCAGGTCGCCAAGGGCCAGACCAAGCACGGTGATGGACGGGATCATCGCGTTGGGTAAGGCGTAACGTAAAACGATGTACCATCCCGGTAACCCGCTTGCGCGGGCGGTACGAATGTAATCCTCACTCAGCTGTTCCAGCATGGCGGAACGTACCTGGCGCGCCACGATTCCCAGATGCACGAATGCCAGGGTCAGCGAGGGTAAAATCAGGTGTTGCAGGGCATTAAAAAAGACCTCGCCGTTGCCTTCGAGCAGCGCGTCCACCAGATAAAATCCGGTTACGTGTGCGGGCGGGTCGAGCCAGTCGTCCAGCCTGCCACCACCGGGCAGGATTTGCAGATGCCCGTAGAACAGCACGATGACGCCAAGCCCGAGCCAGAATGCCGGGGTGGAGATCCCGGTCATCGCCATCAGGCGCACCAGATGGTCGAGCCAGCGGTTACGGTAAACCGCCGATAAAATGCCCAGTGGGACACCGATAACCAGCGCCAGCAGTAAGGAGCAAAATGCCAGCTCAAGGGTAGCCGGGAAGAAGGCTTTTAAATCTTCCGCTACCGGGCGACCAGTGCGGATAGATGTCCCCAAATCGCCGTGTACAAGGGCATCCACATAGCGACCGAACTGGATATAGAGCGGTTGATCCAGCCCAAGCTGCTGACGAATACTCTGCACAATTTCGTCGCTGGCGCGGTCACCGGCCAGCAGGCGAGCCGGATCGCCGGGGATCAGGTGCGAAATGATAAAAGTGATGATACAGACACCTGCCACTACCAGGAGTAATCCCCAGCAGCGCTGGCGCACAATGCTCCAGAACGTCATATGCTTCTCCCCGGCCCGGACAGTTACTTGCTCATGGTGTCGATGTTGAACACCTGCTCAAGCATCGGGTTAAAGGTGAAGCCTTTCACCTCTTTGTTCATCGCCAGCTGGTAGTTCTTCTGGAACAGATACACATAGGCGGCCTCGTCGATCACAATCTTTTGCGCCTGCTGGTAATCTTTGGTGCGTTCCGCCTGGTCGGTGGTTTTCAGCGCTGCCTGCAACAAGGAATCGACCTCTTTGTTCTCATAGAACGAGCGGTTACCTGGCAGCCCTTTTTTGTCCGACTCAAACCAGTAGTTCATGAACATGTACGGGTCGGCGAAGTCAGGGCTCCAGTTGCCGATAGCAATGTCGTAATCGCCTTTTCCGACGCGGTCACGCATGGTGGCATTAGCCAGTTTTTCCAGTTTGACGTTAATCCCGAGCTTACCGAGGCTGGCCTGGGTGGACAGGGCGATAGGCTCCCAGTTCGGATCGTTATCGGAATAGAGGAAGGTCAGGCTGGCCGGTTTGTCTTTAACCTTCTCCAGCGCGTCTTTGGCTTTGGCTTCATCAAAGCTGTACTGCATGGCAGTTGCGTCAAAGCCCCACATGCCGTCCGGGATTGGGCCGCGCATCTGCTTACCATTCCCGCTAAGGATGCCTTTCACCATGCCCTGATAATCCGTCGCCCAGGAGACAGCACGACGCAGATCCACCTGGTTCAGCGGCGCTTTGCTGTTATTGAGATACAGATAGGTCACGCGCAGAGAGGGGTATTCCGCGACAGCCACTTTGCCTTCCTGCTTCAGGGCGGAAAGCTGATCTACCGGCAGGGAATCGGCGATATCCAGATCGCCGCGAGAAAGTTGCAGGCGACGCGATGCGCTCTCACCGATAATCTTCACTGAGACTCGCTTAAAGTGCGGTTTATTTCCCGGCCAGTGCGGGTTCGGCACCAGCACCAGCTGCTGACCTTTTTGCCAGCTTTTCAGCATAAACGGCCCGGAGCCTGCAGTGTTTTGCGCCAGGAAGCCGCGCGCATCATCGGCGGCATTGGCTTTGAGTACGGCAGGGTTAATGATCGACGCCCCGTCGTTCGCCAGGGTATACAGGAATGGCGCAAACGGCTGACTTAAGGTGAATTTCACGGTGTGCTCATCCACCACATCCACTTTTAAATCTTTCGGGAAGGCTTCAGACGGCCCCTGGCTTAACTTCAGCAGACGCTCAAAGGAGAGCTTGACCGCTTCGGCAGTGACTGGCGTTCCGTCGGAAAATTTTGCGTTATCCGTCAGGGTGAAAGTCCACTCTTTCTGGTCGTCGGAGGCTTTCCAGCCGGTCGACAGATCGCCTTCAATCTCGGTGGTTCCGGGTTTATATTTTACCAGACGCTGATATGACGGATAGGTCACGGTCCAGTCGTTGTTATCAATGGTTACTGCAGGATCGAGCGTTTGCGGGTCGGCAGCCTTACCGATCACCAGCATATCTTTTGGCACTGCAGCCAGCACTGCGGGGGCGCTCATGGCCAGTGTAGCGGCGATCAAAGTGGTCAGAATCGTTGTTTTCATAGCAAAGCTCCAGATTTAAAGGGATGTGTGCGTCAACGGAAAACAGTCAAAACGATCGTCAAGAAGGGGGTAGCTGGCGGCGTTCGGTAGCTCAAAGTGCCACCATTCGCTGCTGATCCCGACAAAGCCGCCGCCAAACATAATGGCGTTGAGCAGCAGTCGGTTACGCTGTGCCTGCGGTGGCACTGAGGGGTGATAGGGGTGTGAGCGGTCGTGCATTTCGTCAAAACCGGCCCCCATATCCAGTACGTTGTCGCGCTCGTCCATCAGGGTGACATCGATGGCGGTACCACGACTGTGATTAGAGCCAATGGCCACATCGACCACATATTCCGGGTCCGGGCATGCGTCCCAGAGTTGCGCCTGAGCCTGCTGTGGCCGGTAGGCGTCGTACACCACCAGTTTCAGCCCGGCGAGCGTGGCGATGCTGATCGCCTTCGCCAGCGCGGTAGTGGCATCGGGATGTAGCAGGCACAAGGCTTCCCGATAGATAGGGTGGCCGGTAATGTTGTCGGCCGTCGCGTATTTGAGATCGATATGCAGCGTGGGGAAGGTTTTCGCCACATCAACCAGTTGACACTCTTCGGGCATAGCTCCGCTCCTTTAGCGTTCGAATTGACCAAACTCTTGTTGTAATTGTCGGTTGACTGCCAGACGCGCCGGGAGCGCATCACCCAGCGCTTCCACCACGCCCGACAGCAGCAGGTTGAACAAACAGCTCACCGGTGCCAGCGAATCCCAGAAATGACCGGTATCGGTTTTCACCTGGAGCAGATCGACAGGATAATCCCGCGCCCACGGGCACCAGATGTCGGTGATAAGCGCCATGGGAATGTTCTTTTCACTCGCCACGCGGCAGTACTGACGGGCGATGGCAGAATAGGCGCGGGTATCGGTGAGCACGATATAGGGGTGCGCAAACCCGGAGTTCAGTGACTCAACCCAGCTGCCGGATAACCCTTCCGAATAGCTGACGCGCGGGCGCAGATATTCCAGATGGCTGAAGAAAGCGTTGGCTATCCCGCGCGTAGACTGGATCCCCAGCACGAATACGGCATCAGCATGGGTTAAACGGTGAACGACCTGTTTAAAGGTGTCACTTTGCGCCAGCTGATAAACCTGGGTAATGGCGTCCACTTCGAGCGATAACGAATGCTGAACGCGGTCAGAGAGCGGGCGCTGCTGTTGCCAGGAGTCGAGGCGATCGTTCATTCCCCAGGGCTGATAAGGATCGCGCAGACTTTTTTTGGCGTCTTCCAGATTGCGATAGCCGAGCTTACGCAGGAAGCGGCCCACGGTGATCCCGCTGGTACCGGTCGCCAGGGCAACGCTTTCCGCTGTTTCGAACGGGATTTGCGCGCCATGCGCCAGCATCCAGCTCGCCACGCGTTTTTCACTTGGCGTGAGCTGGCTGAAGGTCGCTTCAATGCGGCTCATCATCTCTGGTTTTATCGTCATGCCGCCTCGCTGTTAACAGGCTGTCAAACGCCTGGTTGTTGTTACCTGATTAACAATGCACGGCGCGTGCCATGTTCGCATGGCGTGATTTTCCGCCTGCGCTGCAAAGTTAATGCAATATTTGCTTAACCAATGATCAACATTTGTGCAGCGTAGTTCACTTTTGGTGCAGCGAGCGGAGGGCAGGGTATGATTTTGGTGAATACGTCAGTGCCTTCACATTTTTGTTAAGATAAAAGGAATTGTGAAAGGAAAAGGATATCGGCATGGCTAACCTGCCGTGGCGCATCAGTATGCGTCTGATGGTTCTTGCAAAGAAAATTGCGCTGGTGATCGGCGTGGTGCTGATTGTACTGCTCGCGATCCGCATTTATGCTTCGCAAAAAGGGCCGGCACTGCACGTATGGCATACCTGGACTGCAGATGAGATGTCGGTCGCAGAGATTGACCACGCCAGCTTTGCGCAATACCTCACCCGGGAAAACGCCATATTTAGTGACCTGCGCAGTCAGGTGACGGACAAAACCGAGGTGAGCGAACGTACGCCGCTTAACCGTTTTTACCGTCACAGCCTGGTGTGGCCCGGTCAGTTCTCGCCTGACGCTAACCGTTCGTTTGTATTGATGCCCACCGGCAAGCCGCGCGGGGCCGTGGTGCTGCTGCATGGGCTGACGGATTCACCCTATAGCGTCCGGCATCTTGCGGTTGATTACCAGCAGCGGGGATTTGTGGCGGTCGCCCCGCGCCTGCCAGGGCACGGCACTGCGCCGGGCGCGCTCACCGATGTGGAGTGGGAAACCTGGCTTGCCGTGGCGCGTCTTGCGGTGAGGGAGGCGACACGTCTGGCGGGTGATAATGTGCCGCTGCATCTGGTGGGATATTCCAACGGCGGGGCGCTGGCCATGAAATATGCACTCGATAGCCTGGATTCCCCGCAGCTTCGTAAGCCGCAGCAGCTGGTATTACTTTCCCCGATGATCGGCGTCACGGCGTTTGCGCGTTTTGCCGGGCTTGCCGGTTTACCCGCGATGCTCCCGGCATTTGCTAAAGCAGCGTGGCTGAATATCGCCCCGGAGTATAACCCCTATAAATACAATTCATTCCCGGTTAACGCCGCGCGTCAGTCCTGGTTACTGACCCAGGCGCTGCAACAACAGCTCAGCCGCGACGCAAGAGAGAACAGGCTAGTCGCATTACCACCTGTCATGGCATTTCAGTCAGTCATGGATTCAACGGTCAGTACCCGGGCTGTGGTTACCGAGCTATTCGACCAGCTCCCTGCAAACGGCAGCGAACTGGTGATGTTTGATATTAACCAGGCCGCCATTTTCCGTCCGCTGTTCAGGGCATCGTCGTGGACGGCTGTCTCTGAGCTGCTGCCCGCTGCCGTAAGGCGTTACAGTGTCACAATTATTACAAACGCCAGCGCCCACTCGTTCGACACCATTGCCAGAACCACACCAGCCGGAAGCCTGGAAGCACAGGTTGTGCCCTTGACCACACCTTATCCGCAGGATGTGTACTCACTGTCGCATATCGCGGTGCCATTCCCGCCCGATGACTCGCTGTACGGCAGCCGTCCGAAGGTGAAAAACCAGTATGGTATCAGTCTGGGAACCGTTTCGCTGTGGGGGGAGACATCGGTGCTGAGCGTTGGCAAAGATACGCTGATGCGGGTCACATCGAATCCTTTTTATGACTATATGCAGGAGCGGATCGACAGGCTTATTGGTGGGGAAGATACAAAGTAACCAGGCCATAACAGACGACGAAATAAGCAAAGATTTAATCAATTTTACTTATGCTTAACCGGGAAAATCTTAAAACAATTTATAGAAGCAATATAATTAGTCGGCATTTAGAATTTATGCTAAACAAGAGGTTACAGGCGTAAAAATTACATCGGGAACAGTTTCTGTGCTTACTACACTCATTTACCGAAGCCAGTTAAATTCATCCTGTAAATCTACTCAACTTAGCGCTCTGGTAAAGAAAGCCAGACATCGCAATGCGTTGCTGAACATCACCGGGATTTTGCTGTTCAATGGACAGAACATTCTGCAAATTCTGGAAGGCGCGGAAGAGGATGTCGTTAAGCTATTTCATCGGATCCGTGACGATAAACGGCACAATGATGTGGTTGAGTTGATGCGGGACTACGGTCCGCGCAGACGCTTCGAAAATGTCGGTATGTTGCTTTTTGATTTGCGCATTGAATCCCCCAGTGCGGTGCTGGAATCCGTCCTGTATTACAGCAAACTGGAAAACTATCTGGCATCTGATGATCGAGTGTTTAAATTTATCCAGTCGTTTATTACCAGGAAAAAATCCGCACATTCAGGCACAGCGTTAAATGCCGATAAATGGACGCTCGCAAAAGAAAATACCCGTTTTGGCGGGAGTGTTGGCGTGCCGATTGCCAATCAAGTTTGCCAGTTTGCGTTGCAACCCATTGTCGAACCTGGCGAAGGTAAAATCTCCTCACTTGAAGCCCTGATCCGCAGTAATGACGGCGGAAGTCCGGAGCATTTCTTTAAGGCTCTCGATCAGGATAAAGTCTACGAAGTGGACCTACAGACCAAGGCGTATGCGTTCGCGCTGGCCGAAAAAATTGGCATTGGCGGCCATAAAATAGCAGTTAACCTTCTGCCCATGTCGCTGGTGAATGTGCCAGGTGCGGTGGAATTTTTGGTGGATCAAATCAAGCTTCACGGACTCCAGCCCGAGCAGGTGGTTATCGAAGTTACGGAAAACGAGATGATCTCCGGCTTTAATCAGTTTAACAGCGCCATTAAACAACTGCGTGCCGAAGGTATTGGCCTGGCGATTGATGATTTTGGCTCCGGCTATGCCGGGCTTTCTCTGTTGACCCGGTTCCAGCCGGATAAGATCAAGATCGACCGGGAAATTGTCAGCAATATCCATTTAAGTGGCCCGAAGCAGGCGATTGTGAAATCGATTGTCAGCTGCTGTACCGACATGGAAATTTCGCTGGTGGCGGAAGGGATCGAGAAGATAGAAGAGTGGTGCTGGCTAGAGTCTGCCGGTATCCGACGTTTCCAGGGATTCTTGTTTGCGCGGCCTCAGCTTAATGGTGTCGGTGATATCCACTGGCCGCAGATTGCCTGCTAATTCATTAGCCGACAAACAGATTAATTTTGGATACTAAAATAAATGCTTTTCCTGCACGTTTTTATAGATAACAGATTGATATTAAACAGAGTGATGGTCTGGTGACTTTACTTAATAATACAATAATTTTAATTAAATAATGTTATGAATTAGCCGATAACCATAGGTAATGTCTATCCCTAAGGTATCTGCCCATGTCGTTGAAAAAATCATCCCTCTTTATACTGTTCTCCCTGCTGTTTTTCTTTGTAGCCAGCACGTTCACAAGCGTCGGCCTTATCATTAAAAGTAATAACTCGCTGGATGATGTGAACAAAGAAATCCATGTCGTGTTGTCCATTATTGACCCTATCAACCATAGCCGTACTTTGCGTGTAAGGGTTATGGAGTATGTGAAAATGGTGGAAGCAGGGGATTCAGCCGATCAGGCTGAGAAGCTGTCGTCTGTTAAAGCGGCACTGAGCAAAGCCGATAACGCCTTTGCCGCCTTTATGGACGCACCGCGTCTGCAAGATGAAGCCCCACTGGTGAGCGCGTATCAGGAAGCCTGGCAAAACTACCGTAATCAGGGGCTGGAGCCGCTGATTAACGCCGCGCAAGCGCATGATGTGACGAAATTCAACGCACTCATCACCACGGTTTCTCAACTCGACCGTAAATACGAAATCGTGCTTGATCAGGTGCTGTCGGTTCACCAGAAATACGCCAAAAGCCTGAATGAAGATGCGAGCAGTAATTTTGTTTCTGGTCTCTGGCTTATCGCTACATTCGCGATCCTGTTTGTGGCGGTGGTTATTGCGGTCAGCCTGCTGATGAAACGCTTCATTTTTGCGCCAGTAAACCTGGCCCGTGAACACTGTAGTCAGATTGCCGCCGGTGAGCTGACTCACCCTGTCCCGGTGAAAGCCAACTCCAGCAATGAAATTGACAACCTGATGGGCTCGATGGAGCAGATGCGCCTCGCGCTGCTTGATACCATCTCTCAGGTTCGCGACGCCAGCCATACGGTAACTCATGCCGCGCAGGAAATTGCTTCCGGGAATATTGATCTTGCTTCACGTACCGAGCAACAAGCTTCCGCCCTGACACAGACCGCCGCCAGTATGGAAGAACTGAGTGCGACCGTGGCCAATAACACTGAAAACGTGAATCAGGCGGGCAAGCTGGTGCAGGACGCAGTGAAAAACGCCCATACCGGTGAAGCCGTAACGCGTGAAGTTATCGAGACGATGAACACCATTGCGGCCAACTCGAAACGTATTGAAGATATTACCAGCGTCATTAACAGCATCGCATTCCAGACCAACATCCTGGCGCTGAATGCGGCGGTTGAAGCGGCGCGCGCCGGAACGCAGGGGCGCGGATTTGCGGTTGTCGCCAGTGAAGTCCGCACACTTGCCCAGAAGAGTGCGGTTGCTGCGAAAGATATCGAAAGCCTGATCGCCCAGTCGGTCGCCAGCGTTAAGAATGGCGCAGAGCTGGTGCACCGCTCAGGTGACGTGATTGACTCGATTATCACGTCGGTTAATAAAGTAAATACGCTGATGGAGCAGATTTCAGTTGCTTCTGAAGAGCAGAGCCGGGGTATTGGCCAGGTGGGCCAGGCGGTGACCGAGATGGATGGCGTCACGCAGCAAAACGCCGCGCTGGTGCAGGAGTCTGCAGCCGCTGCCGCGTCTCTGGAAGAGCAGGCGCAACATCTGTCGCATAGCATTTCAAGCTTTAGCCTGCCTGCGCGGGCGTAACACTCCTGTCGGGGGGAGCGATCCCCCTGAACACACCCTCAGATATTTTTTCATTTTTTTAGCAATATTCTTCTCGCTCATTCGTCTACCTCATCACAAGCCATAATCAGTTACTGTAATGAGGTAAAAACAATGAGAGATTTTGATATGCACGCAAGAGGTCATGGGCGCGGTTTTGGTCGTCATCGTATGGGTAAAGCCCTGGTGATTGGCGCGGTGTTGTTTGTGGTGCTTGGCCTGCTGGTGATGTCCCTGTGGAACGCGCTTCTGCCTGCCATTCTGGGTGTTAAAGCCATTGGATTCTGGCAGGCGCTGGGATTACTGGTTCTGTGCCGTATTTTGTTTGGTGGCCTTGGTTTCCGCCCCGGGATGTTTGGTGCGCATCGCCGGATGCACGAGCGCTGGATGAACATGACGCCTGAGCAGCGTGAAGCCTTTATCCAGCAACGGCGCGAAGGTTTTGGACGCCACGGTCATTGCGGCTGGCGCGGTCATCGTGAAGATAAACGGGATGACAGTGCGGCAAAAACGCCGGACGCCGAGTGAGTGAGATGAAAACCGGGATGGCAGGCGAATCATTGCTGGTGTCGGCGCTCAATGCCTGTCGTGCACGGTTGAAAGCCTTTATTCGCGGGCGGAGTAGCGTACGCGAGGATTCCGACGATATTGTGCAGGAAGTGACTTACCAGCTGATAAACGTTGAGCAGCCGGTCGAGAATGTCGCCGCGTGGCTGTTTCGCGCGGCGCGTAATGAAATGACCGACCGGGCGCGCAAGAAACGGGAATCACCGCTTTCAGGCTATTTTACGGCAGATGATGATGGGGAATTCGCTGAAGATGAGATTGCAGAAACACTCTTTGGTGTGCCGAACACCCCGGAAGAGGAGTACCTGAAAACGCTGTTGTGGGAAGAACTCGGGCAGGCATTGTCTGAACTGCCGCCGCTTCAGCGAGAGGTATTTGAGAAAACGGAACTTCAGGGCTATAGCATGAAAGCGCTGGCGGATGAGTCGGGTGTCAGTGTGCAGACGCTTTTATCCCGCAAGCATAAAGCCGTGTTGTATCTACGTACCCGTTTGCGGGATATTTATGATGCCCTGACAGGGGAGTGAGGTCGTGGGAAGAAGGGGCTGTCGGGTATGACGATGCCGGTGTTTTCAGGATCATTATTCGTTGTTTAATCCGTTCAGAGGTTAAGGTTTCGTTAATTAACAGGCGCAATACTGATAAGGTTAATCCCTGACAGAAGGGCTGAATGATGAACGAACAATTACGAAATGCACTTCCGCATCAGGACACTCCCTTTTTCCGCATGCTGCATATTATTGTGGCCGTATTGGTCCTGTTGCAGATAGTTAACTCGAACCTTACAGAGCGCGAGGCACTGAGCAGTTTATCGCTGACTGGCATCGTCACATGGTTCCATATTATATCTGGCCTGGCACTGATTGTTCTTGGCGTCATCATGCTTGGCTGGATGTTGAAACAGCGAGGATTTCGTTACTATTTTGCCTGGCTTGCCCTTGATTTTAAGGGGGTAATTGAAGACATCAAAGTGCTTTTCTCATTCCGTCTTCCTGACGCTCATGCCGGCGGAATTGCGGCATTAATTCAGGGGCTTGGCGTGCTGTCACTGCTGGGCGTTGCCATGTGTGGTGGGCTCTGGTTTGTACTTAATACCCTTTACGGGCCGTCATCAGCGCTGACAGAAAGCATGCTGCATTTTCATAAATTTTTGACGGTATTTATTGAGGCTTATTTCTGGGCGCATGGTGCGATGGGGCTGATTCATATATTCCTTATCGTTCGTAGCCAAAGGAAAAATTCCGTTAACGGGTAAAGCCCATCATTAAATTCCGTTCAATTTCAATCTCACACTTCCATTACGGCGGGTTGATTCTGCCGCGCTTTTGCGGAACAGTACGCGCTGGATAACCCTAAGCTAAAGGGGTCTACGGCGGCCCCTGATAATGCCGGAGATGAGAATGAAGAAATTACTGTTACTTTCAGTGCTGGCGGTGTCCGGGCTGGCACACGCAACAGAAGCCGTTCCTGACGTGGTGAAGAACTTCAGTGAGCAGCAGGGTATTAAAATCATAAAGAAAATTGATGCCCCTGGTGGGGCATCTGGCTGGCTGGGGCAATATCAGGACATGGGCGTCACGCTTTTTTTGACCCCAGACGGCAAGCATGTGATATCTGGTTATCTTTATGATGATAAAGGTAAAAACCTGAGCGAAGAGTACTTCCAGAAGGAAATCTACATTCCGCTGGGCAAAGAGATGTGGAAAACGCTCAATGCGGCGCATCCGCTGAAAGAGGGTGCGGATACCGCCCCGCGTAAGGTGTTCGTCTTTGCCGATCCATTCTGTCCGTATTGCAAGACGTTCTGGTCTGAGGCTCAGCCCTGGGTGAAAGCGGGCAAGGTCCAGCTGAATACGCTGCTGGTGGCGTTTCTCAATCCGAACAGTGGGCGTAATGCCTCCGCCATTTTGAATGCGAAAGATCCGGTCAGCGCATGGCGGGACTATGAGCTTTCAGGTGGTAAAACGCTGCCACAAACACACGGCGATACCTCGCACGCAACCTTTAACATCCTGCAACAGCATCAGAAGATCATGGATTCGCTGGGGGCCAATGCCACGCCAGCTATTTATTATCTGAATGCTAAAAACGAACTTCAGCAGGTGGTCGGCATGCCAGACGAAAAACAGCTGCTGGAGATGTTTGGACCAAAACCCCAGTAACGGTCTTAATCCAGAAACCCGTCTTGTCTGTACAGATATTCGGGTGAGCGCAGGTAAACAGGCAGAAACACCAGGTTTCTGCCTGATGGATTAACTTCCCCAGCGGGTCCTGAGGTAGCTGACCGCGTCCTGGGTTTGAGGCTGATTAAGGTAATCTTCCCGGAAAAGGATCGTGCCGCTGACGTTAGGCAGAGATTCGTTCAAATCGAGCTGTTTTTTCAGCTCCGGTACACCGCCATTTACCGTCCAGTCCGGCTCATTTTTAGACGGCTCGCCCACTTTATAGAACGCGATACCAATATACAGGCGCGTATGGGTGGGTTTTACCACCTCAGCCCACCACTTCGTCAGCACGTCATAACGAGCCGCACTGCGGGAGAACGGCCAGTATATCTGTGGTGCGATGTAATCCAGCAAACCTTGCTGTACCCAAAGACGGGTATCAGCGTAAGACTCATCATAAGCGGCGGCTCCACGGGTGTCTGAACCCGCAGGATCGAACGAACGGTTACGCCACACCCCGGCAGGGCTAACGCCAAACGCAACATCCGGTTTCTGCTGCTTGATCGCTTTAGACACCTGCGCAATCAACTGCTGCGTATTGTGCCTGCGCCAGTCTGCCCTGGAAGCAAAACCCTGGCCGTATTGCCGGAAGGTCTGGCTGTCATTCAGGGCGGAACCTGGTGTTTCGGTGTAGAAATAGTCATCGAATTGCACGCCGTCTATCGCGTAGTTGGCGACAACTTCAGTCACCACCGCAGTTATCCAGTCGCGCACTGCCGGGATGCCCGGGTCGAGCACAAAGCGATCGCCGGCTGTTCGGATCCAGTCAGGATGCTGTACAAACACGCTGGCGGGGCTTTGCGATGCGGTTCTGTTAAGCGCAGCGACGGTAGACGGTTTTGTGTTGGTGGATACCCGATACGGGTTAAACCAGGCGTGGACTTTCATCCCGCGTTTATGCGCTTCATCGAGCATAAATTGCAGCGGATCGTATCCTGGGTATTCGCCAATATTGCCGGTCATCATATCGGACCAGGGGAGGATTTTTGATGACCAAAGCGCGGTGCTGTCGGGTTTAACCTGGAAAAACACGGTGTTGATCCCGAGGCTTTTCAGCTTATCCAGCTTGTCTTTAAGCGCCTGCTTTTGCATATCAATGCGTCGGTCTGCGCTGCTGACATTAACCGATGCTACCGGCGGCCAGTCCAGGCGCGAAACGGTGGCCAGCCAGATGCCGCGCATCGGTTCGTTTGCCTGCTGACCCGGTTTACTCACCGGAGGAAGGGGAGTAACGAGTGATTTTGGTGGTTTAGAGGAGCAACTAACAAGTAAAAGTGCGCAGCCAACAAGCGCACCTATCCGTTTTACGTGTAGCGACATTTACGTTTTAGCTCTTAGTAATCCGACTATTTGCCCAAGGGTTAAAGGCGAGAACATCCGGTTCTTCGGTGGCATCATCACTGAGAGAATCGAGATACAGGGCTTCAACTTCTGCGCGCGCCCAGGGCGTTCTGCGCAGAAATTTTAAACTCGATTTGACACTTGGATCGTTTTTAAAACAGTTGATGTTGATGATTTTGCCCAACTCACTCCAGCCATAGCGTGCAACCAGCGCATTGACTTGCATTTCCAGCGTTATGCCGTGCAAAGGATCTTTCGAAGTGTGCTCTGTCATGTTGTCTCATATATACGGGGAGGGGTGAACAATAAAAGGGTACAAGAAAGCAGAGAAAGCGGCAATGAAATGGCGTATGTCACCGACAGAAATAAGGTAGCCGCCGGAGGCTAGACCCTCCGGCGGAAAGATGCGTTACTCAACATCCTCAGTAATACGTTTACCGGTGAAACGGCGTCGTACCACCACGAAGAAGACCGGTACAAAATAGATAGCCAGCAGCGTTGCTGCGACCATCCCACCAATGACGCCAGTACCGACCGCGTTCTGCGCACCCGACCCGGCACCACGCCCTAATGCCAGTGGTAACACTCCCAGAATAAAGGCCAGTGAGGTCATAAGAATAGGCCGCAGGCGCATATGTGCCGCTTCGAGAGTTGCGTCAATCAATCCTTTGCCTTCTTTCATCATCAGGTCGTTGGCAAATTCAACGATCAGGATGGCGTTTTTAGCTGATAGTCCAATGGTCGTCAACAGACCGACAACGAAGTAAACATCATTGTTTAGCCCGCGTAGCGTCGTCGCCAGCAAAGCGCCAAAGACACCTAGCGGAACGACCAGCATAACCGCGAAGGGTATTGACCAGCTTTCATACAGCGCTGCCAGACACAGAAAGACGATAATCAGTGACAGCGCATATAGTGCCGGAGCCTGCTCTCCGCTGAGGCGTTCCTGATAAGACATTCCGGTCCAGTCATGACCAATGCCTTTAGGCAATCTGGATGTCAGTTGCTCCATAAGCGCCATCGCTTCACCTGAACTTCGCCCTGGTGCTGGTTGCCCAAGAATTTCGAGGGATGACAAACCGTTATAACGTTCAAGACGCGGTGAGCCATAAACCCACTGTGCATCAGCAAAACTGGCAAAGGGAACCATCTTGCCGTTGCTTGCGCGGACATACCAGTTGTTCAGATCGTCAGGCATCATGCGCCATGCTGCGTCACTCATCACATAGACTTTTTTAACCCTGCCACGATCCATAAAATCATTCACGTAACTCCCCGCCCAGGCGGTGCTGAGGGTAGTATTGATATCGTCCAGCGATACCCCCAGAGCTGACGCTTTATGCTGATCAATATTTACCCGATATTGTGGTGTATCTTCCAGTCCGTTTGGTCGCACAGCCATCAATACATCAGGGTGCTGCTGAGCCATCTGAAGCAGCATATTTCGCGCTTCCATTAACTTTTCATGTCCGACCCCGGCCTGGTCCGTCAGCTCAAAGTCAAAGCCGGTTGCGTTACCCAGTGCAATAATCGGGGGCAGGTTGAACGCGGCGATCTGGGCATCAATTAGCTTTGAAAAGGCCTGATTAGCTCTTGCCGCAATTGCGTCAACGCTGTTTTCACTTCCCTCACGATTAGACCAGTCTTTCAGGCCGATAAAGGCGATACCGATATTCTGCCCACGACCGGCAAAACCAAAGCCGTTTACAGTCAGTACATTGGCAACGTTTTGTTTTTCCTCATTCAAATACCAGTCATTGATCTGATCCAAAATAAGCTGGGAGCGTTCCTGCGTGGCACCTGCGGGCAGAACAGCCTGTGTTGCCAGGACACCCTGATCTTCAGAAGGAAGAAAGGCCGTTGGCAGACGAGCAAACAAGAAGGCCAGGCCCAGGACAATAACGCCGTAGACGATCAAGTAGCGACCTGTACTGTTCAGCATCCGTGCGATAGCGCGAGAATAATGCGAACTACTGTCCTCGAAGCGGCGGTTAAACCAGCCAAACAATTTGCGCTCTTTTGTGTGCTCGCCGGGTTTAACCGGTTTCAAAAGGGTGGCACAGAGTGCGGGTGTCAGGGTCAGGGCAACCAGTACCGACAGAACCATCGCTGAGACAATGGTGATGGAAAACTGTCTGTAGATAACCCCCGTACTGCCACCGAAAAAGGCCATGGGAACAAAGACTGCCGACAGCACCAGTGCTATCCCGACGAGAGCACCCTGGATCTGTTCCATGGATTTTCGTGTTGCCGCGCGGGGCTTGAGTCCCTCTTCAGCCATCACTCGCTCTACGTTTTCCACCACGACAATTGCGTCATCAACCAGTAAACCAATGGCTAACACCATTCCAAACATTGTCAGGGTGTTAATGGAGTAACCCAGCGCACTGAGGATCCCAAACGTACCCAGCAGAACCACCGGCACGGCAATTGTGGGTATCAACGTCGCCCGGAAGCTTTGCAGGAAGAGATACATGACCAGGAAGACGAGAATAATCGCCTCAAAAAGTGTTTTCACCACTTCATGGATCGAGATGCTGATAAACGGCGTCGTATCATAGGGATAAACAACTTTCAGGCCTTCCGGGTAATAAGGTTCCAGTTCTTTCAGTTTGGCACGAATGGCTTTGGCGGTATCCATCGCATTGGCGCCGCTCGCGAGCTGGATCCCAAGTGCTGATGCTGGCTTACCGTTAATTTTCACCACGAACTGATAGTTTTCGCCTCCGCGTTCAATCTTCGCGACATCGCGTAATTTAACCTGCGATCCATCGTTGTTGACCTTCAGTAAAATATCCCCGAACGCCTCAGGAGAGGAGAGTCGAGTCTGGGCGATTATCGACGCATTGAGTTGCTGGCCCTTAACCGCAGGGGCACCACCTAACTGTCCGGCCGCGATTTGCGCATTCTGCACCTTAATTACATTGGTCACATCAACAGGAGTAAGCTGATAATTATTAAGCTTATTCGGATCAAGCCAGACACGCATGGCATACTGTGAGCCAAACAATGTGGTATCACCTACACCCTCAATACGGCTGATGGGGTCTTTAATTGTGGAGGCCACAAAATCAGCAATGTCTTCCATACTCATGCGCCCGCTTTCGTCTACAAACCCGGGGACAAGGAAAAACGTGCTGGATGATTTCATCACTGTGATCCCTTGTTGCTGCACTTCCTGAGGCAGCAACGGGGTGGCAACTTGCAATTTGTTCTGAACCTGGACCTGGGCGATATCCGGGTCTGTACCATTTTTAAAGGATAAGGTCAGCTGTAGCGTTCCTGAGGAATCACTGGTGGAGGACATATACATCAGGCCATCAAGGCCCGTCATATTCTGTTCAATGACCTGGGTTACGCTATTCTGAAGCGTGGTGGCATCCGCACCCGGGTAATTCACCCGGATCTGCACTGCCGTTGGGGCGACATCAGGATATTGTTCTACGGGTAATCCCAGGATCGCAATGCCCCCGGCAATCATCACAATGATTGCCAGCACCCAGGCGAAAATAGGGCGGTTAATAAAAAATTTAGACATCAGAATGATTCCTGAGAAGACGAACCTGAGGAGATAGCACGCTCATGTGGCGTTACGGTTTCTCCCTCTTTAACGCGCTGGCTACCGGAGACAATGACGCGTTCACCTGCTTCTAAACCGCGGGTGACCTGCCAGCGGTCACCTATGGTTTGAGATACGACCACTGTGCGGCGTTGAACCCTATTTTCGTGGTCGACGACGAGAGCAATCGCATCGCCACGCGGTGTGCGGGAAATGGCCTGCTGAGCAATTAACAGTGCGTTGGGGGTGGTACCTTCATCAAGCCGCGCGCGGACAAACATTCCGGGTAACAGTTGATGTTCCGGGTTAGGAATAATGGCGCGTAACGTGATGGCGCCCGTTGTCTGATCGACGGTGACATCCGAGAACGCCAGCATTCCGCTTAAAGGGTACGGCGTACCGTTTTGCATGAGTAAATGAACCAGGACTTTACCGTTTGCCTGCTTAATCTGGCCATTTGCCAGCGCCTGTTGCAGACGCAAAAAATCTTCGCTGGGCTGGGGGATGTCGACATAAATCGGATCTAACTGCTGTACCGTCGCTAACGCGGTTGCTTGTCCGTTCTGAACAAGAGCCCCTTCAGTTATGCTCGACAGACCAATTTGGCCATCCACAGGCGATGTAACAATGCTGTGTTTAAGGTCTATTTCAGCAGAGCGAAGTGACGCACGGGCAGCTTCAATCGCTGCATGGGATTGCTGAGCGGTAGCCTGAGCCTGATCGAGATCCTGACGACTGACATAATTTTTGCCGCTCAATGCGCGATAGCGAGAGAGCGTAGCCTGGGCGAGTTGTGACTGTGCTGTAGCCTGGTTAACAGCCGCTCTGGCGTTATCCACCGCTGCGCGAAATACCGCGGGGTCGATATGATAAAGCGGCTGACCCGTCCTGATGTCACTTCCCTCTGTAAAATCCCTGGACAACACAATGCCTGACACCTGCGGGCGAATTTCCGCAATGCGTGAGGCCACCGTACGGGCAGGAAGATCGCGTGTCATGGAGAGAGGAGCGGACTTTAGGGTTTCGACAACCACTTCCGGATTCTCATCTTTGCCGGAAGAGGAAACAGCATTATTATCGCACCCAGCTAGCCCCGTAGATAAAGCACAAATGCATAGCATAGCCAGAGGCGTATAAGCCACCGAACTTTTCATAAATGTTGACTCTTATTATTAGTACAGTATTAGTAATACCTTTCGGCATACAAACGGCGATACTTTTGCGGTGGGATTCGGTATTTTCTGGAGAATGATCGGGTAAATGATTGTTGCGAATCAAAACCATAGCGAAAACTAATATCAAGGATCTTATCACGACTTTTAACAAGATCGTTTGCAGCTAACGTCAGTTTTCTGTCCCTGATATATGCGGCAATGTTTTCGCCCTTCATTTGAACGAAGACGCGCTGAAGATGCCATTTTGAATATCCAGCGCGCGCCGCAACATCTTCGATGCTTAATGGTTGGTGAATGTTATCATCTATCCATTGTGTAATTTCAGATATTAAATCATCCAGTCTAATCATTTACAGTCTCATTTGTTAAATCAACTAAAACACTCAGTAAAATGATTGCCACTGGAGAGTGGGTTTCTAAATTATTTGTAGATATCTGCTACGCCATGCATTTTATTGGCACCTGAAGTGGAAATAACTTTGAAATACGTTGCACCTTGTTTATCTGCCTGAGCAGAAAGTCTGGCAACCAGCTCGTCAAGTGTTGTTGCACCGCCAGCTGAAACAACACCAATTTTTACTTTTCCGGCATCGCTGTTCACTATTTGTGCAGAGAAGGCACTGCTTGCGGTAAAGAGCGCACAAAGAGCGGACAAAGTGATAATAATGGATTTCATCTGTAACCTCGGAAGTCTATCTAAGAAAATATTACGGAACGGGAACATAGTAACGATTTCCGTTAACGTGATTAAGACACTCTCGTTACTAACACTTATGAATTTTTAGCATTAATCAGCACTTGAAAAATCTATTATTTAACCATTTATGCGATTCTTATCACAAAATGTGCTTTTATTGATTAATTAAAAATATAAGTTGGTACGGGAGATAACCGATGATTGCGAGGGGTTGGAAAAGCGTTATATGCCCCTGGTCAGGATGCCAGGAGAGGTAACTGTGAGCAAAAATGCCATAATGTGGAGTCTGGTCATTTACCAGGGGCAGAATATCTTCTGCTCCTGGTTTTCATTTCGTTATACCAGAGTCATTTCGGTTATTGGTGCAGCAGGTAATACGTAGACACGCATCATCCAGCCTTGTGTCATCTATTTATCCACCCCAAATCCCTGTTTGAGCAGCGAAGGCAGCACGTCCGGGAAATAAACGTGCTGGTAATAACCGCTCACGCTTTCACTCCATGTTTCACCGTCGGTGCGATTAATGGCCTGCCAGTGATCGGTCATCTGCTGGTTGTAGCGGGCGATTTTCTCTTCCAGCCCATCAGTGGCATAGGTTTCGTCATGGCGAAACGTCTCCAGCGGAAGACGCGGTTTATGATGTGACGGAACATCGACGTGTCCAATCACCACACCAGCAACCGGGAAAGTGTGCTCCGGCAGTTCGAGCAGATCAATTAGCGCCTGAGGATGCAGGCGGATACCGCCAATCGGCACGATCCCCAGGCCTTCAGAACGGGCTGCTGCCATTACCGAACCCAACGCTATACCCACGTCGGTCGCTCCGGCAACAAGGCTCTCGATACTTTGATGGGCTACTTGCTCCTTGCCAGCCAGGTTCATGCCAACTTCGGTTTTATGCATATCCAGCACGAAGGTGACGAATACCGGTGCTTTGGCAATCCACGGCTGGCCGCCCGCAATACGGGAGATCTCTGCACGTTTCTGTGCATCGCGTGTGACGATCGCTGAAACCTGCTGGGAATGGACTGAGGTAGGGGCGTTCCAGGCGGTGCTAATAATACGGTCGAGCGTGGCGTCATCGATGGCTTTATCGGTAAAACTACGTTCGCTCTTATGGTCGTTAAACAGGTCAATAATGGTGTTCATACATTCTCCGGTGTTAATCGCAAAATCCTAACAGCCCTTCGCCGTTTTTCATTTAACACTCTTTGCGGAATGCAGGCGTAAAGTACTGGCGCACATTGGCCACGATGATCCCGGCCATCGGGGATTGATAGCCGGGGTGGTGGTTAACTCAGCTGCGAAACAAGGGCTTTGGCGACACCTTCGGAGCTGGCCGGGTTCTGCCCGGTGATCAGTTTGCCGTCTTCGACAATAAACGGTGCCCAGTTCGGGCCTTTCTGGTAGTGTGCACCCAGTGCGATAAAGGCATCTTCAATCAGGAAAGGCACAACATCGGTCAGCTCTACATCGGCCTCTTCGCCGTTGGTAAAGCCCGTCACCTGTCGGCCTTTGATCAGCGGCTCGCCAGAAGCGGCTTTCACATGACGCAGCACCCCCGGTGCGTGGCAGACGAAGCCCGTTGGTTTACCGGCGCGGGTGAAGGCTTCAATAAGTGCAATGGAAGTCTTCGACTCAGCCAGATCCCACAGTGGGCCGTGGCCGCCCGGATAGAACACGGTGTCAAAATCCTCCTGTCGAACGGTGTCGAGTTTCACTGTGTTGGCAAGTTCATGCTGCGCTGCCAGGTCGGCTTTGAAACGATGCGTCAGTTCGGTCTGAAAATCGGCTAAATCACTTTTCGGATCCAGCGGTGGCTGCCCACCGGCCGGAGAGGCCAGCACGATATCGGCGCCAGCATCTTTGAACACGTAATACGGGGCGGCAAACTCTTCAAGCCAGAAGCCGGTTTTCTTACCGGTGTTACCCAGTTCACTGTGAGAGGTCAGAACCATTAATACTTTCATTGCTATCTCCCGATAATGTTGTAAGACAGGGGGCGAAATCAGTTTTGTAAAAATGCGAGGATATTAGCGGTTTTTGCCTGATAAGGGGCCCGCAGGCGCAGGTTAGAGGCGCCATCTTCGCTCTGTACCACGATCGGTTTCTGATGACTAAAACGCCTGAAACCGTGTATCCCGTGATACGCCCCCATCCCGGATGCCCCGACGCCACCAAATGGCAGGCTATCGATGGCGGCGTGCGTCATCACATCGTTAATCACTGCGGCACCGGATGTGGTGTTTGCTATAAAGGTAGCCTGGTTCACCTTATCGTTCCCGAAGTAGTACGCCGCCAGCGGACGCGGATGGGCATTGATCCAGGCCAGGGCGTCGTGACTTTCAGTGAAGGTTTTCACCGGCAGCAGCGGGCCGAAAATCTCTTCCTGCATGATGAGCATGGAGTCGTCCACATTCAGCACCAGGTGCGGGGCTATTTTGCGGGTTTCGGCATCGAAATCCGCTTCGCCCTCTGGTGCGAGGCTAATAACCGTCGCGCCTTTGGTTCGCGCATCTTCCAGCAACATCACCAGACGTGAAAAATGGCGCGGGCTGATGATCGCGGTGTAGTCAGGGTTCAGCCGCACCGTCGGGAAGCTGTCAGCCATAAACCCACGGGCCGCATCCACCAGGTCCTGCACTTTATCCTGCGGTACCAGCAGGTAATCAGGTGACAGACAGATCTGACCGGCGTTAAAGGTTTTAATGGTCAGCGTGCGGGTGATGGCCTGCGCCATATCGGCATCTTTATCAATAAACACTGGCGATTTCCCGCCCAGCTCAAGCGTGACAGGCACCAGGTTTTCTGCCGCTGCGCGCATCACATGTTTTCCGACGGCTGTGCTGCCGGTAAAGATCAGATGGTCAAATGGCAGGGCGCTGAAGGCCTGGCCAACATCCGCATCGCCCAGAACCACGTGCAGTTCGTCCGCGGCAAAATACTGTGGGACCAGATCGGCAATCAGCTGAGAGGTGTGAGGTGTCAGCTCAGAGGGCTTCAGCATGGCAGTGTTGCCCGCGGCAAATACTCCCGCCAGCGGCCCAAATGCGAGGTTAATCGGGAAGTTCCACGGAGAGATGATCCCCACAACGCCCAGCGACTGCTGTTCAATCCATGCCTGCATCCCCGGCCAGGGCGCGGCGATGTGTTCCGGTTTCATCCACTCGCTGACCTGTTCTGCGGCGTGACGCAGCATGGTGACGGTGGTTGCGACATCAACGGCCAGCGACTGATATTCACTGCGGTGACCGAAGTCGTCGTTGAGCGCGACCTTAATCGCCTGGTGGTTCTCGGTCAGCAATCTGGCGGCACGCATAAGGCGATCTTTCCGCTGGGCAGCGCTGGCTGGCCCAGCCTGTAAATGGCTGTTTTTCATTGTAGAGAGCTGCGCGTGCAGTTCGGCTTTGATGATAGTAGACATGGTAAATTCCGTGTTTCGTTGCGATGGAGGAAGCTTGACGGATCTTGTTTACCGGCGCTAACAACGCTATTTTGTCAGGGGTATAAATTTATTTATGGGCTGGATATGTCTCTGATTCGACTGAGAACATTTGTTGAGGTTTACCGTCAACGTTCAATAACCGGTGCTGCCAGAGCACTCAATTTGACGCAACCCGCCGTATCGCAACACATCGCCGGGCTGGAATCAGCGGTAGGGAAGACGTTATTTGAACGCCAGACTCACGGTGTGCTTCCCACCTCAGCAGCAGATGAGCTGGCGGCTGATATCGGTAATAAACTGGATGCAGCAGAGGCCGCACTTGCCACCGCGCGGGCGCGTTCATCCGGGGTTGCCGGCACGCTCCAGATAATCGGCCACGCTGATTTTATGGCTGAAAAACTCCCGGAAGGGCTGGTGCCGTTACTGGAGGCGGATGTCCGGGTGCGGATGCATTCCGGGGATGGTCCAATGGTCATTGATATGCTGCTTGAAGGCCACTGTGATCTGGGGATTTCGGCCCATCCGGTTACGGACAGCCGCCTGAAGAACGAGGTGATTTATACCGACAGTGTTCTGGCCGTGGCAAGCCCGGCGGTGGTTCACCGCGTGCAGCAGGCTGAATCGCTGGCTGATGCATTAAGCCGCGAACCGCTGCTGGCCTACAATCTGGAATTGTCCCTGATTGATAACTGGATGCAGAAGAATGGCATTACCGTACCCGACACGCTGCCCGCTGCGGTTGGCCAGGATCTGCGGGCGCTCAGAAGCCTGCTGACAAAGGGATTCGGCTGGACGGTAATGCCGCGATATCTGTGTGCAGACCAGCTGAATCGCAACGAGTTATTGGAATTTCCGGCGCCAGTGGGTAACACAACGATCAGTTACAGCCTGATATGGTTGCCAGCCTCAATGCGACAACCACGCGTGGCATATGCAAAACAGATCCTGATTGACCGCATTGGCGGAGCCGGGGGACTGGTGTAACGCGCAAACGCACTGCATTCAAAAACTCATCGCCAGGCCAATCCCGTAACCACTGGTGTCATGCCCAAACATGTAGCGTGCCACAAGTCGCGTGCGAGTGATAAAAACAGGGTACTGACTACTTACACTAGATTAAAGTGCTATTTATATATCTCCGCAACTCCGTGCAGTTTGTTATTCCCTGACGTAGACAGGATTTTGAAGGACGTAGCACCTTGCTCATCAGCCTTACGAGAAAGTGCATTTGATAAATCATCAAGCGTATAGGCATTGCTGGCTGAGACTACGCCAATTTTTTCTTTGGCATCAGCATGGTTAATTTCCTGAGCCGCAAATGCGGCATTCGCTGAAATGGATCCCATAACCAATGTTGCAATAAGCAGTGCTTTCATATCTGGTACCTCTTTTAAACGCTATCTTTGAAACCGGGCTTGTATCAGGAGGGTTTCCTCTGTCTGTATAATCAAATATACAGTTCCTAAGCTGTCATAAGACTGACCGCTATATGACAAAAATGTCAGGGTTTTAGATGTGCTAAGTTTTTTGAATACTGGTTTAGCTCATTAATAATGCACTCAGGCTCTTCACTGAGAGGCATATTGTCCAAATCTAAAATGGCATCATACTTTTGGGGATTGTCTGCCTGTAATTGTGCAAACAGAGGGGTAAGATCCTGCTGTGCTTCGCCTCGTATAGCCACCAGTTCGAACGTTTTATTTTTTGCCACATCGTTGCTCAGGGCACTGACCAGAACCTGGGCGATTTGCTCGCGGGATATCACACCATCTTCCGGCGTTCCCGCATGGCGACGATCCCCCTGAAGCATAACGATTTTGTGCTCATCATCATTGTTGTAATCAAACCAGCCTGGCCTGACGATGGTATAGGGATGACCACTGGCCCTGACCACACGTTCGGCACGTCTTTTCCAGTCATGAACCTCAGTGCGTTGATTCCATGTGCTGAGCCGTTCAGTCACGCCAATCGTGGTCATTAAGGCGATACGAACAGGCGTATCCTTGAATATACGTAAAATATTACGCACACCGCCGTAATCTATCGCTCTGGCACCAATGCGCCCCTGACCATCGGAGCCAAGAGTGAAGATCACGGCATCAATATCTCTCGGCAAATCGGTGAGTGTTTCAGGCATTGAGACATCGCCGTAGAAAACATCGGTTCCACGAGGAAGTAATTTAACTTTGCGCTTATTTCTGACAAGGGCCACGGGATGATGACCCATTTCAATAGCGGTATTCACGACATGAAGACCAATACTTCCTGTCGCACCAGCAACGAGTATTTTCATGATAAACCTTCTGATACTTCAGACTAATTTTCGATAGCGTCAGAATATCAATTATCATTATTGTCAGTAATGGGGCTAAAATGATTGTGTCTATGAACGCCCTTCATGAGTGAGCGTTGAGGGGAATACATCCATAAGGAAATCGCCAATGCTCAAAGAAAACTTCAACGAACTTCAACTCTTTCTTGTGGTAGCAAGGGAGCGTAGTTTTACGAAAGCCGCGGGCAAACTTGGTGTTTCACAGTCAGCCCTCAGCCATGCGATCAAGGCACTGGAAGAGAGGCTGAAAATCCGCCTTCTGACCCGCACGACCCGAAGCGTTGCCCCAACAGAAGCGGGGGAGCGTATTATTGCCTGCCTTGAACCCCGGATCGCCGATCTTGAACAGGAACTGGAATCACTTGTTCAACTCAATGGCACTGCTTCCGGCAATATCCGTTTATCCGCCGGGGAGCATTCCGCGCGAAGTGTGGTATGGCCGAAGTTAAAACCCTTCCTCAGGGAATATCCGGAAATCAACGTTGAGCTGGTAGTTGATAACGGCTTTGTCGACATTGTTGAAGGGCGCTTTGACGCCGGGATCCGTTTGGGCGAAAGCGTGGATAAGGATATGGTTGCCGTAAGAATTGGGCCAGATATGCGAATGGCAGTGATTGGCGCACCGTCATATTTTGCAGCGAACCCCGTGCCTGAAACGCCTCACGATCTGCAAAATCATCGGTGCATCAATATGCGCCTTCCGACAGCTGGTGGACTTTACCACTGGGAGTTTGAGCGGGAAGGGAAGCCGTTACGGGTCAGAGTTGACGGGCAGGTAACGTTTAATATGCAGGCAGAAAGGATCGATGCCGCGTTATCCGGTTTTGGTATCGCTTGTATCCCTGAGGATAGGGTGCTGGAGTATATACAGTCAGGCGAGCTTATTCAGGTTCTCCAGGACTGGTGTCCCTCTTTCCCCGGATATTATCTTTACTACCCGAGCCGTAAGCAGCATCCGCCCGCTTTTGCGCTGATGATCGATGCGCTTCGCTACTCGGAATAACGGGTCCGCAACTTGCTGCGGACCCGCCCGGGTATTAGCGGCCTACGCGTGCCTGATGCTCAGGAGAGTAACGTTCGCCAACGATTTTAATCGTTTCAAGTGCCTGGGTTATCTGATGAGAATCATCCAGCGAAAGAATGATGTCGGCGGCGCACAGGTTTTCCTCCAGCCGGTGCAGTTTAGTGGTGCCAGGGATAGGAACAATCCATGGCTTTTGCGCCAGCAGCCATGCCAGCGCGATTTGCGCGGACGTCACGCCTTTCTGTGCAGCCAGTTCACCCAGCAACGAGACCAGCTTTTCATTGGCTTCTATCGCTTGTTCGGCGAAACGCGGCACGGTGCTGCGGTAATCATCTTTCCCAAAGGTCGTTCCTGGCTTAATTGAACCCGTCAGGAAGCCTTTACCTAATGGGCTGAAAGGTACAAAACCGATGCCCAGTTCCTCCAGCAATGGCAGGATCTCCTGTTCAGGCTCGCGCCACCACATAGAGTATTCGCTTTGCAGGGCTGTGACCGGTTGTACCGCATGTGCACGACGAATGGTTTGTGCACCCGCTTCAGACAGACCGAAATGCTTAACTTTGCCTTCAGTAATCAGGTCTTTCACTGTTCCCGCAACATCTTCAATGGGCACATCCGGGTCGACACGGTGTTGATACAGCAGATCAATGACATCAGTTTTAAGACGGCGAAGTGATCCTTCCACAGCCTCACGAATATGCTCCGGACGGCTGTTTAAAATCTGCTGCTTGTTGTCATCACCGAAGGTAAAACCAAACTTTGTGGCGATGACCACGCGGTCACGAAACGGTTTTAAGGCTTCGCCTACAACCTCTTCATTAAGAAAGGGGCCGTATACTTCTGCGGTATCGAAGAAGGTAACGCCACGTTCGACCGCAGCGCGAATGAGCTCGACAGCCTGACGGGTATCGGTCGCCGGGCCGTAGCCGTGGCTTAAGCCCATGCAGCCAAGCCCAAGAGCAGAGACTTCGAGCCCGGATTTACCCAGATAACGTTTTTGCATTGAATGACTACCTCTTTTAAATCGCGCCTTAAACATCAAGTTTGCGGCCAGTCAGCCATTCCACCATCGCCGGGTCGCGGTGAGAGAAGAAGGCGCTGGTTGCGGTATCGAGTGCGGTAATTTGCAGCATATCGTCATGACTGAGTTCAAAATCGAGAATGTTGATGTTCTCTTCCATGCGTTCTTTGCGCACAGATTTCGCCAGTGAAACAATGCCTCTCTGGAAGATCCAACGCAGTACAACCTGACCCACGCTTTTGCCGTACTTCTCACCAATAGCCATTAGCACGGGATGCTGGAACAGACCATTTTTGCCTTCCGCGAACGGTGCCCAGGCTTCCGGCTGAATGCCACGGCTTTGATTCCATGGAACCGCATGTAACTGCTGGTTGAAGGGGTTAACTTCAATCTGGTTTACCGCAGGGACAACGTTGTTGAAAGCGATAAGATCGGCCAGTCTGTCAGGTTGGAAGTTGCTGACACCAATCGCGCGAATTTTGCCCGCTTGTTGAAATTCTTCCATGGCACGCCATGCTCCATGAACATCACCGTAAGGCTGGTGAATCAGGTACAGGTCAACGTAATCCAGTTGCAGCCGATTAAGGGAGCGATCGAATTGTGCTTTGGCGCCTTCGTAATTCGTATCCTGCAACCACAGTTTGGTCGTGACAAAGAGCTCGTTACGGGCAATGCCGGTCTGTTTCAGTGCGTTCCCGACCTGGGTTTCATTCTGGTAAGACGCGGCGGTATCGATCAGGCGGTATCCCGTATCGATGGCATCAATAACGGCTCTTTCGCATTCAGCGGCATCAGACATTTGAAACACACCAAAGCCCAGCAGGGGCATTTCAATACCATTGTTCAGTTTTACAGTTTGCATGACGTTATCCTTCAGCTGTTGTGTAGGAAAAGCATAACGCAAAGAGATTTATTCGATTAGATGGGGTAATTAGCTAGGGTTTATTAGGAATGTTCATTAATTTTTAGAGAGGGCTGAAGGTCGGCTTTGTGCTGTGAGTTCAATGGCGCGATTTGCCACAACCATGGCGTATTTTGAATGCTTATTTGAGGTTTAAAAGAATATGATACCCGTTCTATCCCGGTAGATAATTTACGTCAGGAACCAGAAAATGGCACGTAACCGTACTTTTTCTCTCAACATCGGCTGGAGAGCATTACTCAAAGACGCCGGGCTTACACCACCAGACATATTGCGAAAAGCACACCTGCCAGACGACACATTCTCCAGGGCCGAAAGCGGCCTTGATACAGAAGAATACATGCGTTTGTGGCATGCGATCGAGACAGGAATGAATAGTCCTGCTTTCCCCCTACCTCTTGTTGAAAAGGTTTCAGCTGAAGTTTTCGATCCACCGCTTTTTGCCGCCTTGTGCAGCACTAATATGATGCAGGCCGTACAGCGACTGGCAAGGTATAAGCTGCTCATTGCCCCAATGGTACTGGAGACGGCAGTCGATCATAACGGCATTCTGACTGTTTCACCGCGCTGGTTGTCAGCCACAGACATCCCTGTATCTTTGCAGGTCGCAGAGCTGGCTTTCTTACTGAAACTGGCACGACTTGCAACACGTGAACCGATCAGGGCATTAAACGTCCTGCTCCCGCAGCTTCCCTCCGGTGCACAGGCTGGTCACTTTACCCGGTTCTTTGGTACCGGCATCTCGCATGGAGAAAAGCCTGCTATCAGCTTTTCCGCCACTGATGCCCTGAGGCCATTTTTAACGGTAAATGAAGGGATGTGGCAGGTATTTGAGCCTGAGCTGCGTCGTCGCCTCAGTCAATTAGATGTAACGGCTTCAACCTCTGAACGTGTGCGTGCGGTACTTCTGGAGTTGCTGCCGGGTAACGAAGCCACTATCGAGAAAACAGCAGAGCGTCTGGGTATGAGTAAGCGAACATTACAGCGCAGACTTGAGGATGAGGGAGAGAATTTTCGCGCTCTCATCAATACCTGCCGCGAAAATCTGGCCCGCCACTATCTGCGCAATACCAGCCTGCCCGGCTACGAAATTGCATTCCTGCTGGGCTTTGAAGATCCGAATTCTTTCTACCGTGCTTTTATGGCCTGGACAGGCCAGACGCCTGAAACAGTCAGAGAAGCCATGCGTTTTAATTAAAAGAGATCATCATGACAACACCCGAAAATCATCGCGTTGTATTGTTGGCAGGTGCCACAGGCCTTGTAGGTGGACATTTACTTCAGCTCCTGCTGAATGATCCAGGAGTAATCCGCATTCATGCCCTGAGTCGCAAGCCACTCAAAGTCAGCCATCCAAAGTTACAGGTCCATCTGGTTGATTTCGCATCATTGCCACAGCTTCCTCATGCGGATGAAGCCTACCTTGCACTGGGGACAACAATCAAAGTGGCAGGCAGTAAAGAGGCGTTCCGGGCAGTGGATTTTGACGCTAATCTGGCTGTTGCACAGGCCGCTATACGGGCCGGGGTCAGACGTATAGGACTGGTAAGCGCTGGCGGAGCGAACGTGAAGTCGTCTATGTTTTACACCCGCGTTAAAGGTGAACTGGAAGAGGCGCTCAGAGCACTGCCGTTAACCACGCTGGTCATTGCGAGGCCTTCTTTATTGCTCGACTACCGTTCAGGACTGGGGCAGCCGGTTCGCCTGGGTGAAATAATTTCTATACCGATAGCCAGGCTGTTATCTCCCGTTCTTCCCGGAGCTTACAAGCCAGTAAGGGCTCTGGCTGTTGCCCGGGCGCTGACGCAGACGGTCCCTATCAAGAAGGGGATGATGATCCTGTCCTCTGACCAGTTGATAGAGCTGGGAACCGGTGCCGGGTGAGATGACAACACGAAAACCCTGTCGATGTTTGTCGCTGCTGTTGATGGTCTGCTCGCTCTTAGGTTGCGGTACTGCTGATCATTCCGCCAGTAAAAGCATTTCAGGAAGTCTGCTGAGCGACGGTCATCTTCAGGATCCTGGTGTGGCCCCCCTTGCTGCGGTATCCACCCGCCCCAGAATATCGCTGGTTCTCGGCGGTGGTGGTCTCAGAGGCTATGCACACATAGGCGTGCTGCAGGCTCTGGAAGACGCGGGTACGCGTGTCGCAGGCGCAAACTTGTCTGCTCGCCAGACAAGAAGCTGACTCTGTAGATGTTCTCATCCCCCCGGCAGTCAAACCCGCAGGAATCTACGACTCTGAAGGGCGCGAAACCGCACGGCAGTTGGGCTATCAGGCCACTGTTGAAAAACTACCGCTCATCAGGTCGGTGTTAGAGCATTCCCGTTTATCTGAAAGAGGCTCGCTTTCTGCACCGAAGGCACCTTCAGCAAGCACTCTGGCGCACAGAGCAAGATATTCTCGGCACCGGCTCAGGCAAACTGAACGCAGTTCATTCATTGAGGTGCCTATGTTTACTCAGGAAAAGAAAACCGCGCTGGTCACCGGCGCATCGTCCGGGATGGGCAAGTCCATTGCCCGCCGTCTAATACAGGATGGTTATCAGGTTTACGTTGCCGCTCGCACTGTCGAAAAGATGGCTGACCTTGCCAGGCTTGGAGCACAGCCTCTACGGATGGATATTTCTGTCGATGAGCAGATTGTCTCCGGCGTAAATACCATTCTGGCTGAGACTGGCGGTGTCGATGTCCTGGTCAATAACGCAGGTTTTGGTCTCTACGGCCCGGTAGAAGAGATCGGGATTGACGAAGCCCGCTATCAGTTTGAGGTCAATCTGTTTGGTGCCGCGCGGCTGACGCAGTTGCTGCTCCCTGCGATGAGGGACAGACGCTCCGGACACATTGTCAATATCACCTCCATGGGCGGAAAGATGTACAGCATTCTGGGGGCCTGGTACCATGCAACCAAACATGCACTGGAAGGCTGGTCAGACTGCCTCAGGCTGGAAGTTGCCGGATTCGGGATTAAAGTGGTGATCGTTGAACCGGGCGTGATAGAGACAGGCTTCGGCGACGCCGCCAGTGACACCATTGTCAAACGTTCGGCCAGTGGTCCGTATGGTCACCTGGTGAAAATGGTGGCCATGTCGATAAAAAAAACGTACGGGCAGGGCACAGGCAGCTCACCTGAGGTTATTGCGGAAGTGGTATCCCGTGCAGTGAAAAGCAGTAACCCGCGTACACGGTATGCGGCCGGTAAGTTTGCAAAGATGCTCATCCTCATGCGCGTCTGGCTGGGCGATCGTATATTCGACCGAATTATTCTCAGCCAGACCCGCTGACAGACAATCAGCGCAGATCTATTTTCATCACATGAGGTAAAGGTCATGACAGCGAAAATCTGGTTCATCACTGGTGCAGCAAGAGGGTTTGGTCATATCTGGGCTGAAGCGGCACTGGCCCGGGGGGGATAAGGTTGCGGCAACCGCACGTAATACAGGCTCCCTGGAAACACTTGTTGAGCGGTATGGTGACAGGGTGCTTCCTTTACAGATGGATGTTACCGATTATCCGTTAAATTAAATATTACACCCTGATGCATTCAGTCACGTTCAACAATTTACCGCCAGGATTAGGCCTTTTTAATTTTATAAAGCTTATATTTGTTTTGAGCCTTCATTAATGAAGGCTCGCTATTATCTCGTCCTACTGCAGATCTTTTTCCTTCAGGAATTTGCTCACCAAATCAGCAATCTGCACATTATTTAAATCAGAGAATGGGAAGTGGGTATTACCTTTGATTCCCACTTCAGGCAGATGCGTCACAGTGACATCCCCGCCATGCTTGTTCACCACGTCACGCCACTCACGGGCCATCGCCAGTCTTACGCGCCAGCTGTCCTGCGCGGGCATGGCGACAGGTTTATCCGGTATGTTATCGCCGTAAATAATCAGAATCGGGATTTTGGTCAGGGCCATAAATTGCTCCATTGGCACTGGCTCACCCTTCAGCGTGTCGAACGCGCTTGGCATAGAGGCAGGGAGCTCTTTTTCCGGGAAGACAAAACTGCTGCCAGGCTCGAAGGCGACAATGGCTTTGACCTTGTCGTTTTTCATCGCCGTGTACCAGCCTGGTCCGCCGCCCTGAGAGTGGGTGAAGAGGATCGCCGGTCCGGATTTATCCACGACGGCGGACATCGCATCAGAGATAACATTGATATCAAACGGCCCGGTATTTGGGGTCATCTGACGGAAATACTGATTCAGCGCTTCTTTGTCATGAGAGAACTGAACGCCTTTAAAATACTCTGGCCACACGCCAACGCGGAACTGATTAAACCACAGTTGCTCATCCGGTTTTGGCGAAACAGTTCCTTCTACAGTCGTGCGCCCGGCGCTGCCCCGACGAGGCTGATCGACAAGATAAGTTGAGAATCCGCGACGCAGGAATATGTTCTGGAATCCTTCGCGACCATCTGGAGTGCTTTCCCAGGTACGAGAGAACTGGCCTGCACCGTGCAGCATGACGATAGGGTATTTATGCGGATTCACCGGGATTTGGTAGAACACCGATGCATGATCGCCGTGATAAGTTTGACCAGCAGAGTCCAGCGGTTTTTTCGCGTCAAATTTCCCGGGAGCGGTGATGATCGTCCCGCCAGCAGAAAAGCTCCCCTGTTCCTGAATGACCAGTGGCTCGGCGTATACCGACTGAGCCACCAGACCACTCGCTATAACGCAGACGGACAGTGCTTTTAAAAGTGTCTTCAAGGGTATTTCCTCTTATTAATAAATCAGCTGCGTATTGTCTCTAACCAACGGGTGACCGTTTCTGTCGTTCTTCGCTCCTGATCACATTCAATGATCAGCGGTTTTTCCCGGCGCGCAGTTGGGGCGAGGCTGGCAAGGATGTCGTCGCTGTCTCCTTTACCGTAGCCACCGTGAGTAATGAAAGGGATGAGTAATTTGCCCGCAAGGTTGTGGCTGCTAAGAAACGTTTGCACTACGGGCGGCACGCTGGTCCCCCAGACAGGAAAACCTAAATACAGGGTTTCATAGCGTGAGATATCTGCGACGCTATTTTTTAATGCGGGTTTTACTCCTCGCTCACGCTCATTTTTCGCCTGTTCAACGGTCCGAAAATAATCTTCCGGATAAGGTGTAGCCGGTTCGATTTCAAACAGATCGGTATTCAGGCTGCGGTGAATGACGCCCGCAATCACCCGTGTATTTCCGCTGCGAGAAAAATACGCTACCAGAATTCGACTCTTACCCTGCACATTTGCATTTCCGGTGGCAGCTGTCGCCAGGGAGACGTTCGCCAGCGTCAGCCCGGCAAGGGCTGTTATCAACATTCTGCGGTTGGGATCATGCTCCATAGTCCACTCCTAATGGTTTGCAAGCGCCTGTTGCAGCGCTTTTTCAGCTCGTGTCGCTGCATCTTTTTCGCCATGTTCACGCAGAACCTCTGCCAGCTGGCGAAGCTGCGCTGCCGTTAGCCCAACCCGCATACTTGCTCGCGTATGTGACAGCAGTTGTGATTCAACGCCCGGCGTGGCTGCTAATGCGCCAACCGTTGCCAGCTCCCGGCTTTGCCAGTCGAGGTTATCGCGGGCAAAAATGTCGCCGAACAAATGCGTTTGCAAGAATTGGTTAATGACCGGTGCAAAATCAAACAGCGGCCCCTGAACCGGGGCACCTGAGATTTTCGTCTGATTTGCGGTACCGATACGGCGAAGTTCATCCCCGACAGGGATCGGGGCGGCGGGTTCTTTTCCTTCAACGTCTTCAATGCCACGTTGCTTACGTGCTTCGACGACCTTCATCAGTTCGCTTAGCGCGTTCAGGCTCCGGGGGAATCCCGTGTAGGCATAAAGCTGGACGAGTATCTCTTTGGTTTCGTTTATCGTGAGCCCGGCATCAAGTCCCTGATTAAGGACCTTATTCAGCTTATCCATCTGACTGCTGGCCATCGATGCCGCAATCAACGGGATGGCCTGCTGGCGGGCTGACAGTGTTTCTGAAACTGTTTGTTCATGGTTCATTTCTGAAGCTCCTGTATTGGCGGGTGCAGCATGTGCCGTAAGACCAAAACCGAAGGTCAGCAGCACCCCTGCCGTTAATGCCTTAATGGGCGTGGTATTGTTCATCTGTCACTTTCTCCATCCAGTTAACGCTTTTGCCATCCACAACCCCGGTTATTGCCAGATGCGTCATCGCGCTATCCGGTGTGGCCCCGTGCCAGTGTTTTACACCTGCCGGGCAAGTGACAACGTCACCCGTGCGGATAATCTGCACCGGCTGGCCTTCTTGTTGGGTTAGCCCAACACCAGAGGTCACAATCAGTCGCTGACCTGCCGGATGCGTATGCCAGGCGGAGCGGGCGCCAGGCTCAAAGGTGACATAAGCCCCGGAAACACGGATGTCGTTATCAGGCTTGAAGAGAGGATCAACCCGGACGCGACCGGTAAAGTTCTCCGCTGGCCCGTACACCGCGTTCTGGCTTCCTGCGGGGGCGATATGGACAGTGGTATTTTGCTCCGCAGCCCAGGATGAAAACGCAAAGAGGGGAATAAATAGCCCGAGGTAACGTAAGTGTCTGATCATACATAGCGTCCTTATCAATGAAGAGGGGGATTGCCTGTGATGATTTTAACGAGGGCGTCATGTCCTCAGGCTGACACCCCCCTGACAATTCTGTCAGTTAACTCTGGTCCCGTATCAGTGCCGGAGTGAACATTGCTCGCTGTTTTATCCGCTTGTTTCTCAAAGGTAAGGCCAAATGTATTGATGCCATTCTCACTGCGCGCAAAGACATCTCCCCGGTGCATAATGGCGACGGCGCGTACGATCGACAGGCCCAGCCCATGATGGGTATCACTCCTGGCCCGGGAGGTGTCGACGCGATAAAAGCGTTCGAAAAGCCGGTGTAAGTGCGCTGGCGCTATCGGATCGCCCGGGTTCGAAACTTCTATCCAGGCCTGATGACCTTTTTCGCTTAACCGCACTGTAACCGTGCTATTGGAGGGCGAATGTCTTGTGCTATTTTCCAGTAAATTGGCCAGTGAGCGGTGGAACAGTCGTCGGTCGATGTGCGCGGTGACGTCGCCTTGAACATCCAGAGAGAGGTGTTTTTCAGCAAATGAAGGTTCAACATACTCTGCTGTTTTCAGGGTTTCTTCTCGCAGGGACACCTTTGTGAGCTGAGAGGCATGTTCACCCGCATGGGCATGAGACAGGAACAGCATGTCGTTAACGATCGACGTCATGCGTTCAAGCTCTTCCAGATTGGAACCCAATAGCTCTTCCAGCTCATCCTGCGAACGTCGGCGTGATAACCCCAGTTGCGTCTGGCCGATAAGGTTTGTCAGCGGGGTACGGAGTTCATGAGCAACATCGGCATTAAAACTGTCGAGCTGACGCCAGGCAATTTCCTGACGCTCTAACACGCCATTAAATGATGATGACAGTTGCTGGAGTTCCTGGGGTAACGCGCAGGTATTCAGACGCTGACCATGGTCCCCCGGAGCGAGTTGTTGGGCCTGTCTACTGAGGGTGCCAACTGGACGAAGACCAATCCTTGAAACAACGTAGCCCAGTATGGCGACAATAACGACGCCCAGTGCGGCTATGATAAGCAGCGTCCTGGTGAAGGCATTCAGTGTGCCCATGTAGGGTGTTGAGTCGATGGCAACGACATAGCGCAGCTCGGGTCTTTCTCCATTGGCGGGGATAGTTTTCACTAACAGGAACAGTGAACATGCGCCTTCCGATGCGCCAGGCACTTTATTAAAACCTTCCTGCAAAGAAGACCACTGAACGCCTACTGGTGGCGTTCCTCCTACGCTAAAGCGCGGGTTATCGCTCACGATCCAGTAGCGAACGCGCTCACCTTCAGAATTGGTTAATACGGTGAATTTATTGGCAAGCGTAGACCAGCCTTCAGCCGAGGTTCGTGCGGTGATCCACGGGCTCATTAATGATTCCCGGAACAACAGCTCGTTGTGCATCTGCTTTTGCAAAGAATCATGCAAGGAGCTTCTCAGGAGGATACCGATTACGGACACAATCAGCAGCGCGGATAAAGCAAACATCAGCGCCAGGTGAACTGAGATGGAACGCTTAGGCATGATTATCCCCTTCATTTATTCAGAACGGACTTCGAGGACATAACCCATGCCACGAACGGTATGTAACAGTTTGACGTCGAACGGGGCATCCACTTTTGCACGAAGTCGTTTAATGGCGACTTCAACCACATTGGCATCGCTGTCAAAATTCATGTCCCATATCTGTTCAGCAATCATCATCTTTGACAGGATCTCCCCCTGATGCCGGGCCAGAAGGCTCAACAGGGAAAACTCTTTCGCGGTCAGCTCCAGCCGTGTTCCGGCGCGAAAAACGCGGCGAGCCAGTAAGTCGAGATGCAGATCGTGAATTTGCAGTTGGGTGATGTCTGCACCATCCATCGAGCGGCGACGCACCAGGGCCTGAATACGTGCCACCAGTTCAATAAGAGAGAAGGGCTTGGGGAGATAATCATCCGCGCCAAGACGCAGCCCTTTGACGCGCTCATCGACCGATCCGCGAGCCGAGAGCATCAGCACCGGTGTCTGTTTAGCCGCTCGCACCCCCTCAAGTACCCGGTAGCCATCCATCCCCGGCAACATCACATCCAGGATTATCGCGTCGTAGTCGAACTCCAGCGCGTAATGAAGACCTTCAGCGCCATCTGCAGAGACATCTACCGTAAAACCGGACTCGCTCAACGCACGGTTGAGATAGGTTGACGTTTTTTCTTCATCTTCGACTAACAACAGGCGCATAACGGAACTTCCTCTTAATTTTTCATCGGCGCTTCAATACCTGAACAACCCTGTTACCGAGACCATTTTGCCCCCTGGTTGCCAACATAAAGCTGACGGTTACCTGACAGCATTGTCAGAATTGCTTAGCCATCCCAGCGCGTTTCCTGACAAAAATGTTATTTCCCTGTCACCCTGCTGACAGTCCTTTCACCCTAATCTGAGCCTGCAAATTTAAATCCGCGGGCCTGCTTAACGAGGCCGACACTCATCGGGGGAAACCATGAAATTCACACTTATAAGTGCAATTCTGCTCACGGCAATGGCTGGCGTGAGCTCAGTCAATGCGGCTGATTACAAAAAGAATCCATTCACACTGGTCTATGAAGGTGCAATTACTGAGAACGTCAAAGGCAAGGTCAATATTCATCCGGTGAAATACGATCTGCATGGCATCCAGATTGCTGCGAATGTCTATACCCCTGCTAACTATGATCCTGCCAAAAAATATCCTGCCATAGTGGTCGCGCATCCTAATGGTGGTGTAAAAGAACAGGTCGCCGGGTTGTATGCACAGCGCCTTGCTGAGCATGGGTACATCACGATTACCGCCGACGCGGCTTATCAGGGTGCCAGCGGCGGGATGCCTCGCAGCGTGGATAAACCGGCTAACCGTATTGAGGACGTTCACGGTATGGCTGACTACATCAGCCAGTATCCGGGGGTTGATACTTCCCGCCTCGGCTTGCTTGGCATTTGCGGTGGTGGTGGTTATTCACTCGTTGCTGCCGAGACGGACAAACGGTTCAAATCCATTGCAACCATCAGCATGTTTAATTCCGGTCTTGTACGCCGTAATGGGATGCAGAATTCACAGCTGGATACTGTCCAGCAGCGCCTTCAGCAGGCGTCAGACGCACGAACTCAGGAGGCCGCCGGAGGCGAAGTGCTTTATTCCGGTGATGCCAACCTGACTAATGAACAGATTGCTAAATTACCCTTTGCCTTATATCGGCAGGGCTACGAGTACTACTGGAAAACCCACGCACACCCGAACTCAACGTTTAAATACACCACAAGCAGCCTGTTAGATTTGATGAGCTTTGACGTAACGGACCATATCAATCTCATCAATAAACCACTGCTGATGATTGCCGGTACAAAAGCGGATACGCTCTATATGACTGAAGATGCGTTCGCTAAGGCCACCGGTACGAAGGACAAAGAACTCTTCCTGATCGATGGTGCTACTCATATCGAGACTTACTGGGTGCCAAAATATGTTGACCAGGCTTTGCAAAAGTTAGACGTATTCTTCGATAAAAACATTTAGTTAGACACTAATAACACCCCCCGCCATTAAGGTTGGGGGATCCCCACCATCTTCGCGGTGCTGACTCTCCTGATGCACCCAGATTAACGAAATTGCGGTTAAAGATAATTACGCTACTTAAATAGGTGCTATGAATGAAATTCATAGACCAGATAAGGGGCAGGGGGATGAAACGAGTTCGACGGGATATTAGCGCTTACTGGCTGACTGCCTCAGCACAGTAATATCTCTTTTTGGTGATACGCCAAACATCCGCGTATATTCGCGACTGAAATGAGATAAGCTCTCATAGCCAACAGTAAACGCCGCCGTGGTGACATCATTATGCTCATTGAGCATCAGCCGTCGTGCTTCATTAAGACGCAGCCATTTCTGATAACGGAGCGGACTCATTCCCGCAAGTTGCCTGAAATGATGGTGGAAAGAGGGCGTGCTCATCTGCACACGACTCGCGAGCTCCTCGATACGTAAAGGTGATGAGATATTGGTTTTCAGCCAGTCAATTGCTTTGCCGATACGGTAGCCATGCCCGTCAACGGCTGCAATCTGTCTGAGATGATCGGACTGGTCACTCATCAGCAGCCGGTAATGTATTTCCCGTTGAATAAGTGGACCAAGAATCGGGATTGCTTCTGGCTCGTCAAGCAATGAAAGCAGACGGCAAAAAGTCTCAAGCAGGACATCGGTAACGGTACCTATTCCGACACCAGCCCCCAAATCTCGCTTTTTGACAGGCGGCAGACTTCCCTGCGCAATTAACTCCATCAATACACGCTGGTCGAGTTTATAGGCTATGCCGACGCACGGACGGGATGACGATGCTTTAAGCACTTCTGAACTTGCGGGCAGGTCGAGAGAGGTGATCAGGAATTTTTCCGTATCATATTTATAAGGCTGACCCCCAACCCACATGATCTTCGCACCATCGGTCACCAGTACGACGCTGGGAGGAACCAGGCAGCTTACCGGGGAAGCAGGCTCATTTCGCCGGAATAATTCCAGTCCGTCTAATGCTGTGGGGAAATCACCGGTGCCTGGCGTACGCAGTGCGATATCCCGGGTAAGCGCACCGAGTAATTCCTCAACCGATCTGTCTGACACCATTTTGAACACCTCAAATTTGCTATATCTCTCTGAGGCTAACTTACCAGCTTAAAAAACTGAAATACACGCTTTCACTACAGATTCATAGGATCAGGCAAAAATCACAGAGTATTTTAATAACACATTTCCTCTCCGACATCCAAAATAGCAACACTCCAACAAACCCCTGGATGAGTAAGACGGCACAGACGGTAAATATATTAAAACTGCTCATGCAACGAGCATTATTGAAATACACATGCGAGATGTTTAAAAACAGAATCCTTATCTACAAATGAAAGGTTTTTAATATCATGACAATTAAATCCCCAAATCGCTTTTTTAATGGTGCACTCCTTGCCGGAGCGTTGGCTCTGCTTTCAGCAGAATCTGCGGTCGCCCAGTCAATAGCTGGTGCAGCAGATTCTTCATTACCTCTGGTTCAGACCTGGGATAAAACCTTCCCGAGGAGTAACAAGGTGGAACATCAAAAGGTAACGTTTAAAAACCGTTATGGTATTACGCTGGCCGCAGATGTTTATCTGCCTAAAGATCGCGGTAATAAGAAGTTTGCGGCACTGGTTATTTCCGGGCCTTTCGGCGCAGTAAAAGAGCAGGCATCAGGCCTTTACGCACAAACGTTAGCCGAGCGCGGATTCGTGACGCTGGCTTTTGATCCTTCTTATACAGGGGAAAGCAGTGGGGAACCACGCAATATAGCCTCCCCGGATATTAATACCGAAGACTTTATGGCTGCGGTGGATTTCATTGGATTACAATCCTATGTGGATCGGGAACGTATCGGCGTAATCGGTATCTGCGGTATGGGCGGGATTGCACTGAACGCTGTTGCTGTTGATAAACGCGTAAAAGCTGTTGTCGCCAGCACCATGTATGATATGAGCCGCGTTATGTCGAAAGGGTACAATGACAGCGTAACCCCGGTGCAACGTGAGCAGACACTTGAGAAGCTGAGCCTTCAACGCTGGGAAGATGCGGCAAACGGTAAACCGGCTTATCAGCCAGCTTACAATAAACTGAAGGGCGGCGAAGCGCAGTTCCTCGTGGACTATGCGGACTATTATATGACCAAACGAGGATATCATCCACGCGCCGTTAACTCAGGAAATTCATGGTCAGTGACAACGCCGATGTCATTTATGAATTTCCCTCTGATGACCTATATTAAGGAAATCTCTCCGCGTCCTATCTTATTTGTCCATGGTGAAAAAGCGCATTCGCTTTATTTCTCCAAAACAGCATATGAAGCGGCAAATCAGCCAAAAGAGCTTCTGATTGTCAAGGGTGCTACTCATGTTGATTTGTATGATCGAATGGATAAAATCCCGTTCAATGGCATAACGGAATTCTTCAATAAGTATCTAAATAAACAATAATCACCATCTATTTTTAAGAAATAAACACAGGAAAAAACCAATAGTAATTTAGTCATTTTTATTCGGTTGCAAAAACAATGACGCCGAATCCATCACTCCATGAGGTATTTATGAAAACGGTTGGTTATGCCGCGCACGCTTCCGATGCGAAACTGGTTCCTTATCATTTCGAGCGTCGCGATTTACGTGAAAACGACGTCGCCATTGAAATTCTCTACTGCGGAGTTTGTCACTCAGACCTGCATACGGTTAATGGAGACTGGGGGCCACAGCTTTACCCGTTGATCCCGGGTCACGAAATTGTTGGCATTGTGACGTCACTAGGACAGAACGTCAAAAAGTATCATGTGGGCGATCATGTCGCTGTTGGTTGTATGGTGGACAGTGGTATGCACTGCGATCAGTGTGAACATGGTGAAGAACAGTTCTGTCGTAACGGGATGACGCCGACCTACGGCGCACCGGATCGCATTAGCGGCGAAGTCACTCAGGGCGGTTACTCCAAACATATTGTTGTGCGTGAAGAGTTTGTGCTGCGCGTACCGGAAAATATGGATCTGGCGAAAACCGCGCCGATTCTGTGCGCCGGTATCACGACATTCTCTCCGCTGCGTACCTGGAATATTGGCCCAGGCAGCCGCGTTGGCGTGATCGGATTAGGTGGCCTGGGCCATATGGCGGTTAAGCTGGCCGTGGCGATGGGGGCCGAGGTGACCGTCATCAGTCGAACCAAAAACAAAGAGGAGGAGGCAAAAGCGCTAGGTGCGAAAGGCATTCTGCCTTCTTCAGATGCGCAGGTATTGCAGGGCTCGGCCTGCGCATTCGATTTAATTATTGATACTGCGCCCGTTAAGCATGATCTGAATATCTACACACCGCTGTTAGATATTGATGGCTCGTTAGTCATTGTCGGCCAAATTGGTCTGATGGATGAACCGCTGACGATCCCTTTGGTAATGGGACGCCGCCGTGTTGCCGGTTCGCTGATTGGTGGCATTACAGAAACCCAGGAAGTGCTGGATTTCTGTGCGAAACATAATGTCTACCCTGAGTGTGAAATGATTAAAATCGATCAGATTAACGATGCTTTCGCTCGTCTTGAACAGGGTGATATGGCGCACCGTTTTGTTATTGATATGGCATCACTGAGCGCAGAATAAGCATATGTAATGAAGCGGTGGCGCATGCTTGCTACCGCTTATTCAACACGGAATGGCAGTAATCAAAGCTACAATTAATGAATTCTATTCATTTCTCTATTCTGATAACCGCTATTATCCTGAATTTGTTCGCGGTTGTCTTGGCGTCAGGATCCATGATTGATCTTGCCGCTGCGTTAGAAAATTGGCATCTCTGATGAATCAGCACATTGTTCTGGATCTGGAAAGAGGGAAGGGCTATGTCCTGGAAACTTAACCTGTTAGCAAAAATTGATGAGGCTGATGACCTCAAAATTGCGCCATTCCATCCTGATATGACGACCACCGGTACGCCAACATGGATCTGGGAAGTGACTGTAGATAACCGACTGTTTGTACGCGCATACAATGGCAAAGCATCAAAATGGTATCAGGCCGCGCTAGCTCAACGGGCGGGTAAGATTCTGGCTATTGGGCAGGAATTTGACGTTGTGTTTGCAGCAGTTTCAGAGCCCGTTCTGGAAAGCAAAATAGATCAAGCCTATCGTTCAAAATATGCCAGCAGCTCCTATGTATCCGCCATGACAGGGCCGCGAGCCAGAGCGGCAACAGTCGAGATATTACCAGCCTGACGTTCATTTCATTGAAATATTGCGAGTAGAACAATATAAGCTTTCTCAGCGACGAGAAAGCTTTTGTTGGTCACTCATGTTCGTAAATCACCAGAATGCATTTTACGGAGCAATAATGAAAACCTGAGCGGTTCAGATAGCAAAACGGCAGGGAATGGTTCAGGGATTGGTGCAGTACGGTTGGCGATATTGCATTTAACATAATATACATTATGCGCACCAACATTGTAATGGCTCAATAGTAATGTCCGCCTGTGGCTCAATTCAGATGTCCGCGCTATGGTAAGCTTCACTGGTCCGTTTAAACTACCGGGAGGCATATCATGAGCGCAGAAAGCTCAGGAGTGTTTACTTTGAAAGAGATCAACCGGATCAAGATTATACAGGACGTCATTGAACGTCGCATCACAACGCGCCGTGCGGCCGAGCACCTCGGTATCAGCGACAGGCAATGCCGCAGACTTCTTGCCCGTTACCGTGAAGGCGGACCGCTTGGTATGGCCAGCAGACGATGTGGCATGCGTGGTAACCGCCAGTTGCCACCCGGGCTCGCAGATCAGGCTCTGGAACTGATCAAGACGCGTTATGCTGATTTCGGTCCGACTCTGGCGCGTGAAAAGCTCGAAGAACTCCACGGACTGTTTCTTGGCAAAGAAACTGTCCGGCGCATCATGGTGCGGGCTGGCTTATGGGTTCCCCGTAAACAACGTGCCGCAAGGATCCCTCAACCACGGTACCGGCGTCCGTGTACTGGTGAGCTGATACAAATAGATGGCTGTGATCACGACTGGTTTGAAGGCCGTGGCCCGGCCTGCACCGCGCTGGTCTATGTTGATGATGCAACCAGCAAACTGATGGAACTGTTGTTTGTTAAATCGGAGTCCACGTTTTCTTACTTCGAAGCCACGCGGCGCTATATCGATAAGCATGGTAAACCGCTGGCACTGTACAGCGATAAAGCCGGTGTTTTTCGTGTTAACAATAAACACGCCACAGGCGGAGACGGGCATACTCAGTTTGGGCGAGCCATGCATGAACTGAACATCCAGACTATCTGTGCAGAAACCAGTCCCGCCAAAGGGCGTGTAGAACGAGCTCACCTCACTTTACAGGATCGTCTGGTCAAAGAGCTGCGGTTACAGGGCATTTGTTCAATGGAGGCTGCAAATGACTTCGCTGAGGCCTATATGGCTGACTATAACCGCCGTTTTGGCAAAGTACCGCGACATGATTTTGACGTACACCGTGCTGTAGAACATGATGAGGACCTGGGGCTTATTTTCACTGTTCGTGAAAAACGTAAAGTCTCAAAATCGTTGACGATACAATATGATAAAATGTTGTACCTGATTGAAGACAGCGAACTGAGTCGCCGTGCAATAGGTAAATATATCGATGTGTATCACTATCCTGATGGCAGAAAAGAGCTGCGCCTGAACGGTACGCTACTTCCCTACTCTACCTACGACCGACTGTCAGAAATCGACCAGGGCGCGATTGTCGATAACAAGCGTCTTGGCCGAACCCTGGAGTTTATCAGTCTGGTGCAGAGCAAGCGGGATAACACGCGCTCTCAGTCAATTCCCGCTGGAGATGGCCCTTCCCGACGACGGCCAAAGCAGGAAGGGAAGAAATCCCAGCGCTCACTGGATAATGATGACATGCTCGAAGCACTCAAACAGCTTCAGTCACGTTCAGAGGACATTTTTGGTAAAAGAGCCCGCTGATGGTACTCACTGGCCGGACAGTGGTTGCTCACCAGTTGATATTGTCCGGCCAGACCCATGATGTATTATTCATTTCGTTCAGCATCTTTATGTCCTGCTTTTCACGGGCATACTTACCCCATAATGAATGAAAAGAACGAACAATACTGATTAACTGCTTTTTTCTTTGCTCCGGAGATAGGCTGATAAAATAGCAGCACCTGCTGTCAATATTATCCTCAATGAAATTAAAATCAGAGTCTGATGCATATTTTACTGTTAGCATAATATCATTCGACGTTGTTCTCTCAGACTCTGTTAATGCTGATTCTATCAGGTATTCAAAGGCATACATGACAGACAGCTGGTTTTTGTCTGTCTGAATATAACCCATTGAGTTTCTGAGTATTGAGGACTGTACCAGGACCAGAGGCCATAAAAGCTCAACACCATAAAGCTTATATGTATCATGTTGATCATACTGATGTTGCTCAACACGACGATTACCTTCCCGTGCTTTACGAATATCATAGGCAAGGGATAACATAAATCCGTCTTTAACTTTAATCAGTGGGCTTTCATCCACGATGTAATGAATGAGTTCATGTAATTCATTCAGGGCTTCTGAATCTCCCCACAGTATAAAACCTGCATTGTTCGGCGTTAACTCGTATCGAAGCATGGGCTCAATCATCCTGTTGTTTCAGTCGGAGGAAAGTCTATCAGTAAAGAGAATGAGAGATCAAAGTGGTCATTTTAATTGAGCTGGATAACGGACATTTCAATTGAGCCTTGACAAAGATTGTAATGGCTCAATAGTAATGTCCGCCTGTGGCTCAATTCAGATGTCCGCGCTATGGTAAGCTTCACTGGTCCGTTTAAACTACCGGGAGGCATATCATGAGCGCAGAAAGCTCAGGAGTGTTTACTTTGAAAGAGATCAACCGGATCAAGATTATACAGGACGTCATTGAACGTCGCATCACAACGCGCCGTGCGGCCGAGCACCTCGGTATCAGCGACAGGCAATGCCGCAGACTTCTTGCCCGTTACCGTGAAGGCGGACCGCTTGGTATGGCCAGCAGACGATGTGGCATGCGTGGTAACCGCCAGTTGCCACCCGGGCTCGCAGATCAGGCTCTGGAACTGATCAAGACGCGTTATGCTGATTTCGGTCCGACTCTGGCGCGTGAAAAGCTCGAAGAACTCCACGGACTGTTTCTTGGCAAAGAAACTGTCCGGCGCATCATGGTGCGGGCTGGCTTATGGGTTCCCCGTAAACAACGTGCCGCAAGGATCCCTCAACCACGGTACCGGCGTCCGTGTACTGGTGAGCTGATACAAATAGATGGCTGTGATCACGACTGGTTTGAAGGCCGTGGCCCGGCCTGCACCGCGCTGGTCTATGTTGATGATGCAACCAGCAAACTGATGGAACTGTTGTTTGTTAAATCGGAGTCCACGTTTTCTTACTTCGAAGCCACGCGGCGCTATATCGATAAGCATGGTAAACCGCTGGCACTGTACAGCGATAAAGCCGGTGTTTTTCGTGTTAACAATAAACACGCCACAGGCGGAGACGGGCATACTCAGTTTGGGCGAGCCATGCATGAACTGAACATCCAGACTATCTGTGCAGAAACCAGTCCCGCCAAAGGGCGTGTAGAACGAGCTCACCTCACTTTACAGGATCGTCTGGTCAAAGAGCTGCGGTTACAGGGCATTTGTTCAATGGAGGCTGCAAATGACTTCGCTGAGGCCTATATGGCTGACTATAACCGCCGTTTTGGCAAAGTACCGCGACATGATTTTGACGTACACCGTGCTGTAGAACATGATGAGGACCTGGGGCTTATTTTCACTGTTCGTGAAAAACGTAAAGTCTCAAAATCGTTGACGATACAATATGATAAAATGTTGTACCTGATTGAAGACAGCGAACTGAGTCGCCGTGCAATAGGTAAATATATCGATGTGTATCACTATCCTGATGGCAGAAAAGAGCTGCGCCTGAACGGTACGCTACTTCCCTACTCTACCTACGACCGACTGTCAGAAATCGACCAGGGCGCGATTGTCGATAACAAGCGTCTTGGCCGAACCCTGGAGTTTATCAGTCTGGTGCAGAGCAAGCGGGATAACACGCGCTCTCAGTCAATTCCCGCTGGAGATGGCCCTTCCCGACGACGGCCAAAGCAGGAAGGGAAGAAATCCCAGCGCTCACTGGATAATGATGACATGCTCGAAGCACTCAAACAGCTTCAGTCACGTTCAGAGGACATTTTTGGTAAAAGAGCCCGCTGATGGTACTCACTGGCCGGACAGTGGTTGCTCACCAGTTGATATTGTCCGGCCAGACCCATGATGTATTATTCATTTCGTTCAGCATCTTTATGTCCTGCTTTTCACGGGCATACTTACCCCATAATGAATGAAAAGAACGAACAATACTGATTAACTGCTTTTTTCTTTGCTCCGGAGATAGGCTGATAAAATAGCAGCACCTGCTGTCAATATTATCCTCAATGAAATTAAAATCAGAGTCTGATGCATATTTTACTGTTAGCATAATATCATTCGACGTTGTTCTCTCAGACTCTGTTAATGCTGATTCTATCAGGTATTCAAAGGCATACATGACAGACAGCTGGTTTTTGTCTGTCTGAATATAACCCATTGAGTTTCTGAGTATTGAGGACTGTACCAGGACCAGAGGCCATAAAAGCTCAACACCATAAAGCTTATATGTATCATGTTGATCATACTGATGTTGCTCAACACGACGATTACCTTCCCGTGCTTTACGAATATCATAGGCAAGGGATAACATAAATCCGTCTTTAACTTTAATCAGTGGGCTTTCATCCACGATGTAATGAATGAGTTCATGTAATTCATTCAGGGCTTCTGAATCTCCCCACAGTATAAAACCTGCATTGTTCGGCGTTAACTCGTATCGAAGCATGGGCTCAATCATCCTGTTGTTTCAGTCGGAGGAAAGTCTATCAGTAAAGAGAATGAGAGATCAAAGTGGTCATTTTAATTGAGCTGGATAACGGACATTTCAATTGAGCCTTGACAAACATTGTAATGGCTCAATAGTAATGTCCGCCTGTGGCTCAATTCAGATGTCCGCGCTATGGTAAGCTTCACTGGTCCGTTTAAACTACCGGGAGGCATATCATGAGCGCAGAAAGCTCAGGAGTGTTTACTTTGAAAGAGATCAACCGGATCAAGATTATACAGGACGTCATTGAACGTCGCATCACAACGCGCCGTGCGGCCGAGCACCTCGGTATCAGCGACAGGCAATGCCGCAGACTTCTTGCCCGTTACCGTGAAGGCGGACCGCTTGGTATGGCCAGCAGACGATGTGGCATGCGTGGTAACCGCCAGTTGCCACCCGGGCTCGCAGATCAGGCTCTGGAACTGATCAAGACGCGTTATGCTGATTTCGGTCCGACTCTGGCGCGTGAAAAGCTCGAAGAACTCCACGGACTGTTTCTTGGCAAAGAAACTGTCCGGCGCATCATGGTGCGGGCTGGCTTATGGGTTCCCCGTAAACAACGTGCCGCAAGGATCCCTCAACCACGGTACCGGCGTCCGTGTACTGGTGAGCTGATACAAATAGATGGCTGTGATCACGACTGGTTTGAAGGCCGTGGCCCGGCCTGCACCGCGCTGGTCTATGTTGATGATGCAACCAGCAAACTGATGGAACTGTTGTTTGTTAAATCGGAGTCCACGTTTTCTTACTTCGAAGCCACGCGGCGCTATATCGATAAGCATGGTAAACCGCTGGCACTGTACAGCGATAAAGCCGGTGTTTTTCGTGTTAACAATAAACACGCCACAGGCGGAGACGGGCATACTCAGTTTGGGCGAGCCATGCATGAACTGAACATCCAGACTATCTGTGCAGAAACCAGTCCCGCCAAAGGGCGTGTAGAACGAGCTCACCTCACTTTACAGGATCGTCTGGTCAAAGAGCTGCGGTTACAGGGCATTTGTTCAATGGAGGCTGCAAATGACTTCGCTGAGGCCTATATGGCTGACTATAACCGCCGTTTTGGCAAAGTACCGCGACATGATTTTGACGTACACCGTGCTGTAGAACATGATGAGGACCTGGGGCTTATTTTCACTGTTCGTGAAAAACGTAAAGTCTCAAAATCGTTGACGATACAATATGATAAAATGTTGTACCTGATTGAAGACAGCGAACTGAGTCGCCGTGCAATAGGTAAATATATCGATGTGTATCACTATCCTGATGGCAGAAAAGAGCTGCGCCTGAACGGTACGCTACTTCCCTACTCTACCTACGACCGACTGTCAGAAATCGACCAGGGCGCGATTGTCGATAACAAGCGTCTTGGCCGAACCCTGGAGTTTATCAGTCTGGTGCAGAGCAAGCGGGATAACACGCGCTCTCAGTCAATTCCCGCTGGAGATGGCCCTTCCCGACGACGGCCAAAGCAGGAAGGGAAGAAATCCCAGCGCTCACTGGATAATGATGACATGCTCGAAGCACTCAAACAGCTTCAGTCACGTTCAGAGGACATTTTTGGTAAAAGAGCCCGCTGATGGTACTCACTGGCCGGACAGTGGTTGCTCACCAGTTGATATTGTCCGGCCAGACCCATGATGTATTATTCATTTCGTTCAGCATCTTTATGTCCTGCTTTTCACGGGCATACTTACCCCATAATGAATGAAAAGAACGAACAATACTGATTAACTGCTTTTTTCTTTGCTCCGGAGATAGGCTGATAAAATAGCAGCACCTGCTGTCAATATTATCCTCAATGAAATTAAAATCAGAGTCTGATGCATATTTTACTGTTAGCATAATATCATTCGACGTTGTTCTCTCAGACTCTGTTAATGCTGATTCTATCAGGTATTCAAAGGCATACATGACAGACAGCTGGTTTTTGTCTGTCTGAATATAACCCATTGAGTTTCTGAGTATTGAGGACTGTACCAGGACCAGAGGCCATAAAAGCTCAACACCATAAAGCTTATATGTATCATGTTGATCATACTGATGTTGCTCAACACGACGATTACCTTCCCGTGCTTTACGAATATCATAGGCAAGGGATAACATAAATCCGTCTTTAACTTTAATCAGTGGGCTTTCATCCACGATGTAATGAATGAGTTCATGTAATTCATTCAGGGCTTCTGAATCTCCCCACAGTATAAAACCTGCATTGTTCGGCGTTAACTCGTATCGAAGCATGGGCTCAATCATCCTGTTGTTTCAGTCGGAGGAAAGTCTATCAGTAAAGAGAATGAGAGATCAAAGTGGTCATTTTAATTGAGCTGGATAACGGACATTTCAATTGAGCCTTGACAAACATTGTAGGGGCTCAATGCTAATGTCTATTTGTGGCTCATTAGGAATGTCCAGGCTATAGTTTTCAGACCTGTATGTCTAGTCAACGACTCGCTTTTTCCTGATGAGGAGTTTTCTATGGCTATACATGACGCCGGGATGTTCACCGTGAAAGAAATTAACCGCCTAAAAATCCTTCAGGACGTCATCGATCGCAACCTGCGTCCTGGCCAGGCTGCGGAGATGCTCGGCATCACGCCACGCCATTGCAGCCGTCTGCTGAAACGTTATCGTCAGTCCGGACCGCTTGGTATGAACAACCAGAGTCGCGGTCGCACCGGAAACCGCCTGCTGCCCACATCACTGACTGAGCTGGCGCTGAGTATCATTCGGGAACGCTACTCTGATTTTGGTCCGACACTGGCACGGGAAAAGCTGGAAGAAGTTCACGGTCTCGTCCTTGGCAAGGAAACCATCAGACGCCTCATGATAAAATCCGGACTCTGGATCCCCCGCAGACAACGTCCGCCGAAAATTCACCAGCCCCGTTATCGACGCCCCTGTACCGGCGAGCTGATCCAGATTGATGGCTGCGACCATCACTGGTTTGAAAATCGGGGTCGGCCCTGTACTGCTCTGGTCTATGTTGATGATGCCACCAGTCGCCTGATGCACCTGCTGTTTGTGAAATCTGAATCCACATTCACCTATTTTGAAGCGACCCGTGGCTATATCGAGAAATACGGTAAACCCATGATCCTCTACAGCGATAAAGCCAGCGTGTTCAGAGTCAATAATAAACACGCCACCACAGGTCCCGGTGAAACCCAGTTTGCCAGGGCCATGCGCTGCCTTAATATCACCCCTCTGTGCGCGGAAACCAGTCAGGCAAAAGGCCGCGTTGAACGCGCCCATCTGACACTTCAGGACCGGCTGGTTAAAGAGCTCAGGTTAAAAGGGATCAGTACGATAGAAGCAGCAAATGCGTTTGCCGAAGAATACATGACCGATTACAACAAGCGGTTTGCCAAAGCCCCCCGGCATGATTTCAATGCTCACCGGCCATTGACATTAACCGATGATCTTGATGCGGAATTTACCTGGCGCGAACCCCGGCGAGTTTCAAAAAACCTTACAGTACAGTACGATAAACTGCTTTATCTGATTGAAGACAGTGAGTACAGCCGTCGGGCCATCGGTAAGTATATCGATGTCTGGCATTATCCTGACGGGCATAAGGAACTGCGCCTGAATGATGTGCTGCTCCCCTATTCCACCTATGACCGGTTGTCGGAAGTTGACCCCGTCGCGATTGCAGATAATAAAAGACTGGGCCATGTGCTGGACGTTGCCAGGCAGGTCCAGAGAAAACGTGACAATAACCGGTCACAGTCGGTACCTGCTGGCGATGAACCTTCCCGCAGACGGCATGCACCCAGTATTAACAAATCTCAGCGTTCACTGAACGAAGATGACATGCTTGAAGCCATGTTAAAGCTTCAGGGTAGCTCGGAGGCCATTTTTGGTAAAAGATGAACCGAGGCAAACGAGCAACAACGAGTAAAAAATCCTGAAAAAGAGGCCAAATATGCCAGAAACAGATGAAAAAGTGATGATGTCTCTCAGGGAACGCTACCGACTGGAACTCATTGAGGCTGTGCTGGCCAGTGAATTAAGTCTGACGGAAGCGGCTGCGTCAATGGAGATAACGCCACGTCACTGCCGCCGTCTGATTGCGCAATACCTACAGGCAGGACCTGTCGGGTTAGTCAGCCAGCGGCGCGGAAAACCCAGTAATCACCGGCTTCAGGTAGAGCTTAAAGCCCGCGTTATTCATTTTCTGAAAACTGAGTGCCAGAGCGTGGGGCCGACACAGGCACAAAGAATGCTGATAACGTCTGAGAGTATCAACCTGTCAGTCGAAACGGTAAGGCAATTGATGCTTGCAGAGAAATTATGGCAACAAACATCGAAAACCTCATAATCAAGTTGTCTCTGTGTAGCTGTAAACTATAAGCATATTCAACTGTATTTACGGAAAAGTCCCCTCAAGATCATTGTTATGCCCTGATCTACATGGGGTGTCTGAGCTAGTATAATATTTTCTTCTTGTGACAAACCATTATTGAGATCGTCAAAAGTAAAGCCATTAAACATTTCACGGCCTGGCCAATGTTTTTCAGCAGAACTAATCGGGGAGGCAATGTTGAGCGATTCAGCAACATCTCTAGCACATCCACCAAAACCACCCATAATAAAAAGCGGCTGCTTCGCTTTAATTGACATCAACGCTTCCTCGGCAATACCCGGCATTGTTCCTTTGTAACCTTCAATGCGTCCCCCTAGAACTATTCTGGCATGCGTATCACGTAACATAGCATTACGCATAGCAGTCAGCCCTATTCTCCAGTCATCTTCTAGTGGAGTTACCACTGCTCGCTGTATTCGTTCTTGCAGTTGCAATTGTGAACCATCGCGGTCAAACAAAACTAGTTCCGCCATTCCACTAAGATGATTACTAAGGGCGATTAATTCAGCTTCATCTTTTTGCATATGAACTGGCCATGCAAGATAATTCAATACACTCGGACGTTCATCTCCTTCATCCGCATCCCTACGGTGTCGGGATACCAGTTCAAACAATAATGAGGTAAAACCATTTATGCGTAGATCTCCTCCATACACAATTCTGGATCCAAGCGCCAAAAGATGCCTTGATATTTCTGTCATGGCATCAGATAAGTGTTGCTCACTCAGCCCCAGTAGCGGCATATCCGGGCTATCAGATATTGAAATTGCAATTACTTGCTGACTCAGTGCTTCCCGATAAGCCATTATGCAATCCCTCCTGCCATCCACTCAGTAAAACTGCGAAATTTAATTTCTGGTTTAATTTCTTCAAATAAGCGTTCCTCTTCAGCACTTAAAGGTGGATCAGGATAAATAATCAACGGTTGCCCATTCCCTGAAAACGATAGGCCTGCAAGCGAAATTAATTCAGGCGTTCGTGGAACGAACCGAATATTAGATTCATTGCAATCAACCAATTGAACACGGCAACGCCATAGAAAATCCTTCAAAACCTCATCCAACAAACGCGCAATAATTATACTAATACGATTTGTTTGTTGAGGGTCCATCCGAACGATTGGTACATTCCCCATATAGGGAAACCCCCTCTCATCAAGCTCATTGATACAGTTTGCGACAACTAATGGTACGCTGTAACGCTTAGCTTCAATAATTTCTCTCCGACACCACTCACGTGAAGAATAAGTGTCAGTGTGAATAGCGACGACAGCACTTTGCGCAACTTGCTTAAGCAGTACTTCATTAAAACGAAGCCCGACTGGGATGTCATGGACATCAAAAAATGAGCTAAGCCCATTCCCCTTGTGCAATTGATCTCGTATTAAGTATGCAATCCGCTCACCATCCGAATCATGTTTAGAATGGCTAAGGAATATCTGGACTTTTCGAAGGTATTGAAGCAGTTCATCATCAGATTTGTCTGGTTGCTTTAGATGTTCAAGATAGTGGCGCAACATCCGACAAAATTCATAAGTTAGGGTGCTGATTAATCGAAGCTGCATCGATGCTACATCGTTGCTATCTTCTTGAAGCCAAAGATCCCAACGTACGGCCTGTTCCTCAAGGCCAGTTGATAATCCTTCATGTTCAATCGCCACAGGAAAAATGTGAGTGCCCAATCCAGCGTTTACTGTCTCCGCCGAGAGTTCATGAAGCCAAATGTTCCAATCGTGGTCCTTTGCCATATTTGATTCGGCAAGTACGATAACCGCCGTCGTTTCTGATTCAGAAAAGTTAATTGCCAGTGGCTTCCCTGTTTCAGGCAATACTTCAAACCGAAAAATAACACTCAAACCGGTTCCACCCGCAATATTCTTGTAAAGTTCACGACGAAAATGACTACGAAGTGTTTCTGCTAATGCAGCTCCACCGGAAAACATTGGGTGCCAGACAATATAAATAACCAGAAAAGGCTTGGCTAGACTTGGGTCAGACATATTACATACTCCTTAGTCCACTGCTGCTATGGGCGCGTGACCCGGACACGTATAGCGAGATAGAGGTGCAAGATACGGGGTTTTAAGGCGTCTAGGTCTTCTTTAGTATGCCATAATCGAATGCCATGACAAAACGATGTACTCAAAAAAAGTGCTGTTATATGATATGGATTATGGTGCAAAATGAAAGAGGTACACACAGCTAAAGGATAAAAGTAATGGGGAAGCATAATGTATTCATCAGCTATCATCATGCAAATGATCAGCTGTACAAAAATCGCTTAGAAGAAATGAATAAAGAGCATGATATATTCATAAATCGCTCAGTCTCACTTGGCGATATTGACGAAGATGAAGAGGCTCAAAAAATAAGAGAAATAATTAGGGATGATTACCTTAGAGATACTTCGGTTCTAATATTACTTGTTGGATTGGAAACAAAAAACAGAAAACATATTGATTGGGAGGTATTCTCCAGTATGAGAGATAGCCCAAAAAACAAAAAATCAGGCATATTAGTTGTCAATTTACCGAGCACAGGAACGACCTATATCAGGTCTACTCATGGGGAAAGTGAAAAAGAGCAAATACACCCAGGAATCTCTTCATGGACAAACATTGATAAAAGATCAACATTTGAAGAAAGATTTCCATATATGCCAGCAAGGATAATTGATAATTTTATGAAAAAGGATTCTTACATTTCAGTCGTTAATTGGGATCAGATATGCTGGAATCCTGAAAATTTGGAAAAACTCATAGAGTTAACATATAATGACAGAGATAAATGCTCGTATGATATGACCCGAACCATGAGGATGCGTAACGGTTAGATGTAGGGCGTAAATAATTTAGAGTATTATTTTAAAACCTGTCAAATTGTTGGTTTAAATGATTCAGAGTTACCAGCTTGATATAAGCATCAAATCCTGATACGAAAAAAATGGTAACTCTTAACCTTCGTTGCACATTCCCAGTCATCACATCTAAATCTTTTTTTATAATATTAAAACTTGGCACCCAATAGACATTTCTAACGAGCCAGTGATTAGACATTTCTACTGAGCCTTGACAAACATAAACCAAGGGAGAATCTAGTGATTTGTGGGCATCCTTGTTCTCGCAGAATATGGATGTGCTGAGTCTGGTTGGTTCGCCTAACGGTTGAAATGTCTTGCGGCCTTCACTGGGCTTGTTGAGTGTTCTGAATGTTCGCTTCAGGAACTGATTCAAATGAAACGATTAATACTGTTATCTGTTATGGTTGCGACGCTCCCGCCTTACGCTATATCCGCTGAAGATATTTCCCCCGAATCTCTTTCGGGAAAGCCCAGTTCTGAGTTGGGTGATTTTGTTTATTCAGCAATGCCGGATGCTGGTCACGGCTTGTCGTGGGACTGGCAGTCAAACTCAGATATTGTTTGGGCTGACGGTGTTACGCAAACAGCTTCCGGAATGTCACTCCGCACTGGATTTGCTCGCATCAATGTTATGGGCGTTAAATCAACAGTGCTGGAGAAAAGGAAAAAAGAATTAGGCTGGGAGGTTTCCCTTGGAACGTCAATGCCAGCCAAGTTCGGCCCTGAATATATATCAATGGCACCATCAAAATGTGGTGGATATCTGAATGAGAATTGTACATTCAATCCTGCCTCATCACTCACGAAGAGAGGCATTGAGTTTCATAAAATCTGCTCAACCATAGCGGGTGGTCCGAATACTACGGATGTGTACGTCGTCAGGGTAGTCAAAAAAGAAAGCATGTTAATGACATGGGTGAATAGCGCCGGTTCGAGTGCAAGCTCAAGCTGGCTGGAACTGAGAATGTACTCACCTGAAAGTGCAGCATTATATTGTGATGAAACTGTAAAGAAAGAATACTCATTCGCCACTCAGGATGGACGAAGCAAGAAGGAATTAGTGCATGACACTAAAATAATTACGGATGCATTATCAAAAGCCATTTCCGGAATCGATGGTGCTAATGATGCGGTGTGTCATGCCAGGATATTCGCAGACGGTTATGGTGGCATATCTGCATTTGATGCAAGTCAGAAAGATAATGACATTGTATTCTGCGAATCCATCATTAATAGGTTGAGTGGCATTCGGCTCCCCTCACCTTCGAAAAATGCATCAACAATAATTAATCTTGACGTGAAAAACTAATAAGGAAAGCAAGAAAGGAAATGAATTCTTCATTTTTAACAAAATACCTGTCAAAGTTGACGCTCACCATTAACATAATTCTGACCGTGATGACATGGTTCTATCTAATCGGAACTGACAACCCGATATGGTATTCGATAATTCAGAGTTATGTTTTCATCAGTTTCGATACGGCGAAAATCATCATCACTGTTATCTGTATTGTCTGGATAGTCAGAAGCATTACGGACTATGAACTGAAAACGGTGTTATTTACTCAGGCTGATATTCAAAAGGAAATTCTTAAAGAGTTGCGGGCATTAAGAAACAGCAAGGAAATGCATAATGCGGATACAGCGGGAGATAACTTCAGGATAGACTTTGACAAAGTAGATTACTGATAGCTATCTGATGAGTCCTCACTTCTGTGGGGATTCTTATTTTTCTGTTCTTATTATTGTCAGCTCAAGCCGCATGGCTCTCCTGCGGAGGGCTTAATATTGGGATAATATTGAAACATCAAAGACAGATGCAGATAAGTACAGAAAACCGATAATAACAATTAAACAGTAAGTCTGTATAAGAGAATAACAGAACATATATAAAAGAATTAACCCCGGTTGGCGATTTGGCGATGGTAGCACGGATATTTAAATCTGTAAAACGGTTATATTTATTTTTCTATTCCCCCACCCTGTCGGGTGATTCCGGCGCAGTCCTGACCCTGAGTGCGCTCCCTGTAATGCACCATGCGCAACGCCAGAGTCAGTGGCAATGCAAAACCATGGCTAAGGGCAAAATCACCCCAAAACCGCATACAGGCAGTCAGCGGTCACGATGTAAGCAAAATACCAGATACTGTATAAATAAACAGCCCTGCAATTGTCAGGCATATGCGCCCTCTCACACTGGCAACCCCCTGTTCCGCCCTGTTTATTGCATCTGTACAGCCATCTGAGCGTATCCGGCTGCAACCTGACGCATTTGCATGTGCCGTATTAATGATGCCACACAGAGCGCCTGACGGTTTGTACCATCATCTGTCACAATTCATTGTTTGAAAAATTTTATATTTTATTTTTTGAAGTGATTACATAAATATAATCCATCTCTCCGGCATGAGTGCCTGGCTGAAGGTGAATCGAAAAAGAAGGACCCGCCCCGATTCTTTTTGCTCCCTTCCCTTTCAGTTAAATCACGCAGGAGAAATATTATGCCCCGCTACAAAAAAGGTATCCGTAATAATTGCTTTCATCAAAATTATACTCATGACGTATTGTTCCCCGGCGCAACATTCAGAACCCGACATAATGGAGAATGCGCCATTCTTGGCCGCTCTGATGATAAATCAAGGCGAGGCTATTATGTCGTGGAATTCAAAGACAGTGGCATCATCAAGGAAGCCTATGGCTCGCATATTAAAACTGGTTCTGTATCAGACGAAGCTTTTCCATCATCGGAGGAAGAACGACGAAAGTTACTGATGACACCAAAATATTACGGCGTCGGATATATTGGTAATGGATGTCATTCAACTATTGAAAACACCCGAACACACCAAAGAACGAGAGCATTCATACTCTGGCATAACATGCTGGCAAGGTGCTACATGACAACCAAAGGGAAGCAGTATTTTAAAGGCTACAAAGGTGTCACTGTATGCGAGCGATGGCATAACTTTCAGAACTTCTGCAATGACCTTCCAAAATTGCATGGCTACAACAAATGGAAGGATAATCCGGGAGAGTATGAGCTCGATAAGGATTACTCACATCGCCGGATTTATTCTGCTGACACGGTGGCATTTATCAGCACAGAAGAAAATGCCAGGGAAGCTGGATTACGACGCGTTGCCATGAAGATTCCTTCCGGACATTATCATGAAATAAATAAAATTCGAGATGAGATATTAATGGAGGCTGAAGATGAATTAAAAAACAATCAAATTCATTATGAAGTTGTTCTTGACGGGAATATGAAAGTAATCCTGTGTGAAACTCCTTATGGCACAGTGTTGTTCTGGCCTCTCACAAAAAAGATTCAGCGTAATTGCTACATGATTGATGGTGATGTACAGGTTTATGTTCATTACCTGCGCTGGCTCATACTTCAGTGGGAAAACAGAAATCCCGACATAAACTGTGTTGCTACAACCTGTTGATGATGCTATAAAATAGTCATAAAATAACCGGCATTTCACAATGCTATCTATTAATAAGAAAAAACGAACATTCAGGATGTATCTGTAATTCCGCTGTTGCAGTGATTTTCTATGCCAGAAAACAAGTAACAACGTCTGGCAGTTCATTGCAGAAGGCTAAATGCCAGCACTTCGTGCAGTCATTTAACATGTTCAACACATTATGCGCACTAAAGTCGTAGAGACTCAATATTGATATCTATTTGTGCTCATTTACCAGGAATGTCCTGGCTATAGTTTTAAAGCCTGTATGCCTGGTCAACATCTGATGCCGGGATGTTCACCGTGAAAGAAATCCAGTTCTGCCAAATTTGCCTTCAGCAATCTCTCCAGGGCAATCATCGAATCACCAACGTCCGAAGCTCATTCCTGTCTCAGTATGTACACCCTTTTTGTTATTGAGCTTTACGGGAGAAAAAGAGCGTCACCGTGCCGAATGTGATGCCAAATTTCTTCATCTCGGTTTTATTAAACAGATGGTTGTCATCCTGCAAGTACATCCAGTCATCAAAGTTTAACAACCAGGTTTTGCCGTTGGCCTTCACATTCATGCTGTAATGCCAGTTAAAAGCATTACCTGCTGCGCCGCCCTTTGCGACACCTTCAATATCGCCAGCAGTGCCCTCGTAATTACCGGCACTGACCCGACGGATGTGCCATACCCGCTGCTGTTTCTCTCCGTTGTCATACACAAATCGTTCATTGAGAGTTAACGTGTCGCCTACCACATCACCGTTGATATTGACATGGAAACGGCGAAGCTGTTTGCCGCTGCGATCCTGAACCATTCCCCACGCCTGCGTTTCTCCCTGGAAGTACTGAAAGATATCCAGTGTCGGCTGCTGCTGGCGATAGTCAGCGATGTCTCCACTACAACCTGCCAGCTGCATCATCAATAGCAGGCTCAGCGTCAACAAACGTTTCATACGCGTTCCGCCGTCAGTTGCACCACGCTGATAGTGCGAGCGTTAAATCCCGCTTCACAGTAGCCGAAATAGTACAGCCACATGCGACGAAAACGTTCATCAAACCCCAGCTTTTCAATATCCTGCCAGGCATGAGCGAACTGTTGCCGCCAGTGAACAAGCGTCCGGGCGTAGTCAGGTCCCATATCGAAAAGATTGCGCACGACAAAATCGGTATGCTTTGTCATCAGACTGCTCATCGCAGTGATACTGGGTAAAAATCCCCCAGGGAAAATATAACGCTGTATAAAATCGACGCTTTTACTGTAATCGTGATAGCGCTGATCCTGAATGGTAATGGCCTGAATCGCCATTTTTCCCCCGGGACGCAGGCGAGCCTGACAGGTACGGAAAAACTCAGGCAGGTAGCGTCGCCCTACTGCCTCGATCATTTCAACTGACACCAGTTTGTCAAATTCCCCGGTCAGATCGCGGTAGTCGCTCAATAGCACTTTCACTCTGTCCTGTAAACCCGCGCGGGCAATGCGGGCGTTAGCCCATGCAAACTGTTCCTGCGACAGCGTGGTGGTGGTCACCCGGCATCCGTAATGACGCGCGGCGTATTCCGCCATCGCCCCCCAGCCAGTACCGATTTCCAGCAGGTGGTCATCAGAGGTCAGCGCCAACTGTTCGCAAAGTCGCGCCATTTTGGCCTGCTGAGCCTGTATTAACGTCAGTTCTGGACGGGTGAACAATGCGCTTGAGTAGAGTAAATCCTCATCAAGAAAGTGCGCATAAAATGCATTGCCAAGATCGTAATGAGCAGCAATATTTTCTCGCGCCTGTTGACGATGGTTGCGACGTGTCCAGTGGCGTATACGCTCAACGGGTCTGCTCAGCAGGCGAAAACCGTTTTCCAGTCGCCTCTGCATAATGCGGTTGTGTGCAAATATCTGAAGCAACGTGGTTAACTGTTGCGTTTCCCACTCCCCATCAATCCAGGCTTCTGCCGCAGCAAGACTTCCACCAGTCAGCACCCGCCAGTACACCGTTGGGGAAATAATATGAACGTCGGCGCGTAATTCAGCCGACATGTCGCCAAAATGAAAGACCTGCGCCCCTTCCCGTACGGTAAGTGAACCTTCGCGAAGGCCACTTAACACGCGAAAAACGAGCCAACGCGCCAGACGCAGTGTGCACGAAACATCAGGTTCAAGCGCAAAGACGGGATCGGTCATGATCATTCACTCCTGCTGGCGGGATGGTTGTAGAGTGGAACTCGCTTGAGCCACAGCCGCAGAGCCTGCCAGTAAATAGCGAACACCGTTTTAAGTGTCATAAATGGCAGGCGCAACAGCAGTGCGTGCAGACTCGCCTTCGTCAAAGGCTCACGCTTGAGCATCAGAGTGGCATCAAATACTTTCGCTACCTGATGGTTTTCAATATGCATATGCAGCGTTTTACCGGGCGGGTTAAACCGCCAGTGATAGACCATGTCCATTGGGTTAAAAGGTGATACATGGAAGGCTTTATCCAGCGGATACCTTTTCTGTGCGTCTATGGCGTAGTAATAACGCTCATTCCAGGGCGTATTGCGGACCTCCGCCACTACCCAGCGCAGTATGTCCGCGCGATCATAGCAGTAGTAGAAATTAACTGGATTGAAATGAAAGCCGAAGTAGCGCAGCTGTGTCAACAGCATCACACGACCATCAGGCCGAGCCCCTGTCAGACGAGTAAGTTGATTTAACACTTTTTCTTTTAACGGTGTTCCCAGCGGATAATCGACATCATGAAAAGCCGCTGTCGCAAAGTGATTTCTTCGTATACCTACGCCAGGGAGTTGCTCCAGTTCATCCAAATCGAGCCAGGCCATAAACACCTGATAACAAAACTGGTGCGTTTTAGGATGAAGGCGGCGGTGGCGCAAAAGGCCCTGATAAAGGCAACTGTTCATTTTAGCGCCCCGCTCCTGCGCCAATGCCCTGAACCACATCCAGTGCACTCCGCACTCCATCTTCATGAAAGCCGTTATACCAGTAGGCACCACAGTACCAGCTGCGGCGCAGGCCACTTATCTCATTGCGGCGAGTCTGCGCCTGCCAGCTTTCAGGATTAAATAATGGATGCTCGTAAACAAAGCGTTTCCAGACGTATTTCTCTTCAACAGGAATGTCCGGATTGAGTGTCACGCAGAATAATGGGCTTCCTTCAGGCAATCCCTGGAGAATGTTCATGTTATAGGTGACACAGGCTCTGGCCAGATCCTGTCCGCTAAGACGATAATTCCAGCTTGCCCACGCACGTTCGCGTACCGGCAACCAGCGGCGATCGCTATGCAACACGACTTCGTTACGCTGCCAGCCAAACGAACCCAATACGTCGCGCTCGACGGAGGTTGCATCCTCAAGCATGGCCAGCGCCTGTGAGGAATGGCAGGCAAAGATCACCTGGTCGAAATGATATGTTGATGCCTCCAGCGTGATGTTGACGCTGTTGTCGTTACGCGTCACCTGTTGAACCGGGGTATTGAGGCGCAGCGTCAAACGATCGCCCAGCAGTGCCAGCATCGCGCGGATGTATTCCCGTGATCCGCCCGGCACCACGTACCACTGGGGTCTGTTCCTGATATCCAGCAGTCCATGATGCTCAAAGAAGCGTAAAAATAAGGGTAGCGGGAAACGGCGCATCTCCTGGAGCGATGATGACCAGATCGCCGCGCCCATCGGCAGAATATAGTGACGCGCAAAAAACGCACTGAAGTGATGCTGGTCAAGGAATGTCTGTAGCGTCGCGCAAGGATCGATCTCATTCAGTGACTGTTTTGCCAGACGGTTAAAGCGAACAATCTCTTTCAACATTCCCCAAAATGCAGGATTAATCAGGTTACGACGCTGTGCAAACAGTGAAGTCAACGTATGACCGCTGTATTCCAGACCGCTTTGCGGATTATGCACCGAAAAACTCATCTGCGTTTTTTGCCCATGGATGCCAAGTTCACTCAGCAATCCCATAAAACGCGGATAGGTCCGGTCGTTATAGACGATAAAGCCGCTATCAATCGCAAAACGTCCCTGAGGTGTAACCACATCTACTGTGGCGGTGTGTCCGCCAGGGGCCAACTCCGCTTCAAAAAGAGTTACCTGATGGTACCCGGCAAGACGCCAGGCGCAGGTCAAACCGGCAATACCGCTGCCAATGATCGCGATATTCATGAGCGCACCATCCTGCGCAGCACTGAGCGCTGAAGCCCCTCAGGTAGCCCTGCCAACATTCGCAACATCACACTAAAGCCTGTCGGGAAGGCAATATGATTTTTTCCTTTTGCCAGGCCGCAGCGAATTGCCTTCACCGCATATTCAACGCTCACCTGGCCCGGCATGGGAAAATCGTTTTTACGCGTGAGAGGTGTATCGACAAACCCCGGTGAAACAACGGTCACCGCAATACCCTTCGGTTCCCAGTCCAGACGCAGACTGTTAGCAAACCAGGTCAATGCGGCTTTGGATGCACCGTAAGCTTCGGCCCTTGGGAAAGGCAACCAGTGCGCCATCGAACTGATGAACACCACACGGTTACCCTCAGTCAGCTGTGGCTGGAGTGCTTCAAGGCAGTTCACACAGCCCAAATAGTTCGTCATCATGACCTGTGCGACCAAAGCAGCGTCCACCCATCCATCGTCCAGATATTCGCAAGTCCCGGCGCAGAAAATAACCAGATCGGGCTGGCAGTCTGCGAGGCCCAGGCGACAGGCGTCCCTGTCTGTCATATCGAACAGCCGTACTGTGATTTTTGGGTTATACCGACGCAAATTTTCCAGCCGGTCAGGATCGCGACCGCAGGCAATAACATCACAGCCTTCAGCAGCCCATGATTTTGCGAGCCCTTCCCCAATCCCTGAGCTGGCGCCGGTAATGAGGACGGTTGTCATGCGCCTACCCTCCTTTTGATGCCCCGAATGGCCCATCCCAACAAAGGCAAATGCTCATAAATCATCTGTCCGGCGTCGTAGTAATCACGCTGTCGGAATATCTTTTCACCCTGAATCTCAACCATTGAACATCCCGGTAAAGAGCGTATTTCGCCACTGGCTATACGCGGATGAGACCAGTGCATGGTCCACGTCACAGCAAAACGTTGGGTATCATACAGCGGAGGATCAATGGCAAAACGGCAGGCGCTTACATTTGCCAGCAGATGCGTGAAATAGCGCTGGATTGCAAACAGTCCATTATGGTCCCCGAAGGGATCAATAAGCACAGCGTGCTTGTCGTACAGGCTGGCAAGTGCCGGAATGGACTTGTTATCCAGACCGGCATAGTAATCAACGAACCTGTCAATAACGGATGGCTGTTCGCGCATAAATCCTACCCTTACGAGAACCACGTCGTGTGGTACATAATTAAAACTTACACAAACACGTTTATTTGTCCAAGTTAAAGGCAATGAATTTTTTAAATTCATTTTTATTCAATTAATTATGATTATGTTTTTTGTGACCAATCTTCAAGGGGCGATGGTGTACTATAGCTGCTGTTCATCAGACCCACTCTCCTGCCAACATGCACAAATTCACTTGAAACTGCACGATAGTGCGTATTAACATGCATTCTTCATTTTGAAACATGCAAATACATGCTTAATCGTGCAGTCTCGCGCAATAAAACGGTTAAGCAGGTTTGCAGGACCTACGACAAAGAATGAGGTATGTATGACACAACAACTGATCTTAATCGCTGGCCCTTATCGCAGTGGAACTGACGGCGTACAGGCCCGCATTGATGAGAATCTTGTCAGGCTGGAAAATGCCGCACTGGCGGTTTACCAGCGTGGGCATGTTCCGGTTATCGGTGAGTGGCTGGCTCTGCCGCTGGCAAAAGCAGCGGGATCTCAATCCGTGGGTGATGAAATCAGTGAAGCGATGCTTTATCCCGTTGCTCACCGGCTCATTGCAAAATGCGATGCCATTTATCGTATTGCCGGAGAATCGAGAGGGGCTGATTTGGATATTGAAGTGGCGCAGAAACTGGGATTAGCGGTGTACACATCCCTCGACAGCATTCCTCAGGCCTGAGGATAGTCGCAAGCCTGCCTGTATTTTCAGGCAGGTTTCAGGCTCAGGCCCCTGCACTTTTGCTCAACCGGCCGTGTAGCCTGAGCACATTCTTGTATATCGAGGTCGCGACCTTTTGCGAAAAGTCCGTGGGTAAAGACGCCATCACCGTATCCAGTGCCTGCGGCACATGGTCGATAAATTCCTGCATAATCTCGGTCATCTGGTTTTCAGGAAACCTGACGGCCCTGGCTGTCACCATAAAATGTCTCGGATAGATCTTGTCGATATCGTTTTTACGACCTTTTGAGGCATTCAGGCTCATGGCCAGTTTCAGATCGCTGATGTGGATCCCGGTGCCGCCCAGCACAGGAAACGCCGATATGATGTCGTAGAACGGGGTCAGTCGATAGCTTCCGCCAGGCTGGATGAATATCGAGAAGTTCTTGGCATGTCCATCCGTTGCGCCCGTTATCCACTGAAATAGCTGGAATTTCATGAAATTATAACGGTCGGTAAGTGCTTCGCTGGAGCCCTGTAAAAATGCCATGATTTGTGGAATACCTGGACCGCCATCAGATTCATACTTCACGGACGAAGGAAGACCAAAAGTCTGACACATATCTTCCTGCGGTAATCGCAATAAAACGGAGCGGCTCGCGTTCCAGCGGCGGTCAAAACGCTCGACGGCGAGTGCTCTCACCCTGCCCGCTCTGATGATTTCCGCCTTCGGCACATCAAGGCCCAGCGCTCTCGCCAGCTCTAAACAGAAGTATTCATTATCCACACTATCGCTCAGATCCAACGTGGCATTGGGCTGTTTAATCTCGCCAATCGGCAGTTTGATGATGTGCGTGGTCGGCGTGATCCCTTTCGGGATACACCAGTCGTCGCCGGCTTTAAGGAGCGCGGTTTTTTCCTGAGCACCGGCAACGGAAATGCGGAAATCATTTTCCTCATTAATCATCCCCAGCGGAATGTCTGACTGATAAGCCGTCAGCACCGTCTCGAGCTTCTCTTCGCTCAGCGTCTCCCATGTCATTTCCGGTGTCGTACTGTTTTCATTCGCGGGTAATAACGTTACCGCGCCAACGCTGTCACGCCCTACCTCAGCCAGTAAATCAAAGGGTTGCTTAGAACGGGCATGGTAGCGCTTCACGATACGATCCCTGACCGCAGGGCTATCCGGGAGCAGGTTGTCAAAGAAATTGAACACCGCATCGGAGGTAATCTCACCAAATTGCAGCGGAAGCGATAACGACAAAGGCCTGGCATACCGGTTCATTAGCCATTCATTGGCGTATTTAAACGTATGGGCCCCGTTGGTAAGCTTTGTCAGTTCGCCGACCCGCTCGTTATTCATCCACGTCACTAATTTTGGCATTACCAGTCCAGGCCCTGTTGGCTGTTATTGTCTGACCCCGACGCCGCATCGTCTTTTTCATACAACGCCATTGTCATTCCAAGGGATTGCAAGATCCTGAAGAACGTTGTCAGCGTGGTGTTATCCGGGTTGTTTTCAAAATTTGAGATGGTGGCCTGCTTAATGCCGATTCTTTTGGCCAGGTCGCTTTGCGTCCAGTTATTTTTCTGACGCACCAGTTTCATGGTATTTGCCAACTGGACCGGACTATAAATCATTGGTGGTTTCATCTGTTCACGCCCGTGGTTTATCCTCTCAAAGGGATATTGTCAGTATTATCCCTTGCAGGGGATATTGTCAATGCTTTATCCCCTGCAAGGGATATTTCGGCGTTTATCCCTTGCAGGGGATAAATAAGCCCGTTCTTCTCACTTTCCCGTCTGATACAATCAAAGAGCAACGTTACCATGACGACGAGATCAAAATATGCGCCCTAACATGCTTGAATATATGGATATCTTTGTCCGGGTTGTTGAGCTAAACAGCTTTACCCGCGCGGCCGAACAGTTGCAAACACACCGGCCATCCATCAGTAAAGCGAGCACCCGGCTGGAAAACGAGCTGGGGGTAAAGTTATTGCACCGGACTACCCGAAAGCTCCAGCTGACTGACGAGGGGCACGCATTTTACGAAAGGTCAAAACTCTTGTTAAACGAAGCTGCCGAACTGATGGCGTCCTACTCGTCCGGGCAGCACCCACACGGGCGATTAAGGGTGGATTCCCCTCTCGCGCTCACCCATACAGTGCTGATCCCTGCGATGGGCGATTTTCAGCAGCGCTATCCCGATATTGATGTTGTTTTAACCTCAACAGATCGCAAAATTGATTTTCTGTCGGAAGGGATCGACTGCGTTATTCGCCTGGGCAAACTGGAAGACTCAAGCTTTATTTCCCGCCGTCTGGGCAGTGTCCAGCTGATGACCTGTGCCGCCCCTTCTTATCTGGAAAAATATGGTCAACCTCAGACACTGGACCAACTCCAGGATCATAAAGCCGTCAATTTCTTCAGCCGGAACAGCCGTGAAGTGATGGACTGGCAATTTATTGTTGAGGGCAAAGTAGTTAACCAGAAAGTCAAAAGCAGTATTCTGGTGGATAATTCAGATACCTTTCTGACCTCGGCGCTTAATGGGCTGGGCTTGATCCAGGGCATTAGTGTTGCGCTTGCTCCACATATCGCCTCCGGGGCGCTGGTCCCGGTTCTGTCGCAGTACCTCTGCGCCCCAAAAGACGTGTCTGTGTTGTTCCCGGACAGACGCTATTTACCGCCAAAAGTCAGGGTCTTTATTGACTGGTTCAGTGACGTCTTTTCTCGCTATCAGGGCTGATTCGATTGGTAATTTAAAGGCAACACTGAGGTGCCTGAGTGGTGCTTTATCCTTCACGAACAACCTCTTACAGTAACCCCATCGGATCATTAAGTCGTTTTATCGTGGGGTTTACTATGTCTAAAGTTGTCACTTTTAATCGTACCGGTGCGCCAGACGTGCTGGAAATCACTCACATGACAGTCGCCGCGCCAGCAAGCCATGAAGTGCAAATTCGCGTGAAGGCCATCGGTATTAACCGGGCCGAAGTGATGTATCGCACCGGGCAATACGTGATTGAGCCGCAGTTTCCTGCCCGCCTGGGATACGAAGCCGCCGGGATTGTCGAAGCCGTGGGCTCCGGCGTCACGGATTTTGCCCCGGGCGATAGCGTCAGCGTTATTCCCTCTTTTATGTTCAGCGAATATGGCATGTACGCCGAGCGGGTAAATGCCCCCGTTCATGCCGTGGTAAAACACCCTGAGAATCTCTCCTTCGAAGAGGCTGCCGCCAGCTGGATGATGTTTGTTACCGCTTACGGCGCGCTGATTGAGTACGGCAATTTGCAGGCCGGGCAATATGTCGCGATTGGCGCGGCATCAAGCAGCGTGGGCATTGCCGCCATGCAAATCGCAAATATGGTCGCGGCTTATCCGATCGCACTTTCACGTACCCGCCATAAAAATGCGCTACTGATGGATGCGGGCGCGTCAGCGGTGATTGCCACCACCGAGCAAGACGTTGCCGAAGAACTAAACAAGCTGACTCAACGCGCAGGGGTAAATATTGTGTTCGACCCGGTCGGCGGCCCTGATGTGGCAAAACTGGCCAGCGGAATGGCGAAAGACGGCGTGTATTTCCAGTACGGCGCACTGGACGAACGTAACCTGTCGATCCCGGTGATGGATATTCTGGTGAAACACCTTCTCTTCCGGGGCTACGAGCTGTTTGAAATCACCACGAACCCGGAAAAAATGGCCAGAGCAAAAGCCTTTGTCTACGACGGGTTGCGTTCCGGGAAATTAAAACCCGTCATTGATAAGGTATTTTCGTTCGATGACATCGTACAGGCACACCGTTATATGGAATCGAATAACCAGACCGGCAAAATTATCGTTACGGTTTAAGCCCGTTTATGCAGGGCGTGGTTATCGTTCATAAATGTCGTTAACATCCTGCGTGGTGTCTGTGGCCGTCACCTGCACATCACGTAACACCAGGCCATTCACGCCGGATATTTTGCCGAACTCGCTGGCGTCTATCACAACGGATGCCAGCGTTAACGTCGAAATTGGTCGGTCTGGATAGCCCTCAATAAAGAAGGCGCGGGAAAATACACTGTTTTCTGAGCGGCGCGCAGAGATATTCTCCAGCGACAGATTACTGACATACGTCAGACCCGCCTCTCCCTGAACATCGTCCGCCAGTTTGCGCCAGTGGTCGGGTTTATCCGTCAGGTCCCCTCGCTCGCCATAGCTGTATTGTGCAAACCAGTTCAGCTGGATCATCACCGGGAAACGCACATCAACGAGTTGCAGATGGCGAACCTTGATATCGCGAATAAAGCCACCGCGATTACGGGCAGACTTAATGCGAAAGCCCACGCCCGTGCCGTTGAAGCGATTATGTTCAATCAATACCCGTTCAATCCCGCCAGAAGTTTCACTGCCAAGGGTAATACCGGAACCACTGTTCAGCGTACAGTCGCGAATGACAATATCCCGTGCGCTGCGGGCTTTTGACGCGGCCTCCTGTCCTCGCCCTGCTTTGATACAAATATTGTCGTCATTACAGGAAACGACACAGCGTTCCACCCGTACCTGTTCGCAGGAATCGATATCAATGCCATCGGTGCTTGGCCCTGCTGAATTGCTTATCTGAACGCTGTCGAGCGTAATATGCCGTGAATAGCAGAGATGCACATTCCAGAAGCCCGACTCGCGGCTGGTGAAATCACGCAGCGTGATGCGCTCACTTTCATACACCAGAATGTTACGCGGTCGCTGGCAGTCATAATCCACCACCCAGCGAAGGCCTCTGGCGCTGTAATCTCCCAACATGCCACTCTGCTCGTCATCCCCCCAGAAGCGTTGCCACCAGACAAGCCCCTGACCATCGATTGTGCCGCTGCCGGTGATACGGACATCATGGCAATCAATAATATTGATAATCGCCCCAGGCCAGCGCATATCAATGCCCGCCACGCGGGTATCAATCAGCGGATAGTCATCCAGGCGCTGGCTGCCAAGAAGCTGTGCGCCTGCCTCCAGGTGCAGGGTCATTCCACTTTTCAGGAAAAGGGAGCCTGTAAGGAAACGGCCTGCCGGGATCACCAGGGTATCGTTGTGGCCCGTCTCGGCAATTGCCCGCTGAATGGCGGTCGTTGATACCTGTCGCCCGCTGGGATCTGCCCCAAAATCACACACATTACGTATCGTCATATTTTTTCCTGATTCGGATAAAAATCATGAGTATACGTAGCCGCCAGTGACATAACCTTTTTGTCACCGACACCCAACCGTGAAAGCTGGCAAAAATACGGTAATGGTTTCAATGAAAGGAACGGTGAACGCAAGCCCCGGTCAGAAAGCGAGTTCAGGCACCAGGGCATCTTTGCTGTGCATACACGCCTTCCATGCCCGTCCCGGGTCGCCGTTATCCAAAATTGTGGATGTTCTGTATTCAACAACGCGTACCCGCTGGGTGGTGAATTCCTCATCCAGCGGAAGAACATATTTCACCGTCGTCCAGCGGCTGTTGGTTGATTTCCCCTTAGCCACCAGATCAATCGTTTTCTCTTTTACCTCTTCCGAACACTGATGCGCCGCCGCATCAACCCGCTGGTATTTCTTTTCCTGAGGGGATAAATACCCCTGAGACGAGCAACTCACCACGGCAAAACATGCCAGGGTTGCTACACACATCTTCTGAAACATGGTCTGTTCCTTAAGCGTAAAATCTGCTCACCGTTTTTGGCAGTTTCCACCTAAGCGTAGTCACGTTATCCTGAATTTTCATGTCAATAGCGGAGCATATTATGTCAATGCTGCATCTTCTTTGCGGGAAAATCGCCAGCGGAAAATCCACGCTGGCCGCGAGCCTGAGCGAAACGCCTGGCACGTTGGTGATAAGTGAGGATACCTGGCTTGCGGCGCTTTACGCCGACCAGATGGCAAGCGTGGCAGACTATGTTCGTTGCGCAGGAAAATTACGTCTGGCACTCACGCCGCATCTTGTGGCGTTACTGAAAGCGGGAGTCTCAGTGGTGCTCGATTTCCCGGCGAACACCGTTGCTAACCGCCAGTGGATGATGACGGTTATCCGTGAATCCGGGGTGCCGCATCAGCTGCATTTTTTGGATGTGGCGGACGATATTTGTAAAACCAGGCTGCGCGCCAGAAATGCTTCTGGCGAGCATGATTTTGCAGCCTCCGATGAGCAATTCGACCTGATCACCCGTTACTTTGTCGCCCCGGAAGAACAGGAAGGATTCAACATCATTCGTTATCAGGGTCAGCCGTCGTAATCACGGAAACACCCTTTTCTTTGATCGCTTTTATCCAGGTCTTATCGGTGTCGCTTTCAACCACGACAGTGTTGATAAGCGACAGGTCGCCAATCACAAAAGACGATGCGGCATTAATTTTCTCCGGTGAAGCCAGAACGATGGTTTCAGCCGCTCTGCCGGAAAATGCACGTTTGATGCACGCTTCTTCATAATCTCCCGTCGTCAGGCCGGCATCAGGATGAATACCGGTGACACCCATAAAGAACAGATCGGCATGAATGTTACCGATACCCTCAATGGCCGCGGCACCCACGGTAACAATCGAGTGCTTATACAGTCGCCCGCCAATCAGGATAACCTCAACACACGGATGATCGACCAGACCCAACGCAATTCCCGGGCTGTGCGTCACCACGGTAATGCGCAGATCCCGTGGTAAAAAGGTCAGCAGTTCGGAGGTGGTTGTCCCACCATCCACAATCACCACTTGCCCCGCAGAAATCAGCTGAGCCCCTTTTCTGGCGACACTCTTTTTAGCGTCAATTTTCAGCGTCTTACGTTCAGCAAACGGAGCAATCGCAGTGGAAGATGGCAATGCGCCGCCGTGGACGCGTTGCAGACGCCCTTCTGCGGCAAGCTCGCGCAAATCGCGGCGGATAGTATCTTCGGACACATCAAAATGGAGGCTCAGTTCCCTGGAGAGAACCTGTCCCTCCGCGCCAAGTTTTTCAAGGATCAATTGCTTTCTCTGGCTGGTTAGCATAGTCGTTTTCCTGATATTGCACGTTTTATCTTGAAAATGCGCGTTTATGCTGATTATGATAACAGCTCAACGCGAGGAGATACAATCGTGCACACCAAACATGCAGAAATACGCATCATCGAAACGAAGACGTTGTCCGATAACTGGTACATCCTGAAAAAATACACATTTGACCTGCAACGCCACGACGGTGAATGGCAAAGACAGCAGCGCGAAGTCTATGACCGGGGAAACGGCGCAACGATCCTGCTCTATAACCGCGATAAAAAAACGGTGATCCTGACCCGCCAGTTCCGCTTCCCGGTGTTTATCAACGGACATAATGGCTATCTGATTGAATCTGCAGCTGGGCTTCTGGACAACATGGATCCTGAAAGCAGAATCAAAGCCGAAGCAGAGGAAGAGACCGGCTTTCGTGTCTCCCGCGTGCAGAAGGTTTTCGAGGCGTACATGAGTCCCGGCTCTGTTACCGAAAAACTCTATTTCTATCTTGCTGAATATCAGCCCCACGACCGGGCAAGTGCTGGTGGGGGTATAAAAGCGGAAGGTGAAGATATCGAAGTGCTTGAGCTGACGCTTGAAGATGCTTTGCGCGGAATTGAAACCGGGCTTATCGTCGATGGTAAAACCATCATACTGCTCTATCACGTTGCACTGAAAGGTATTGTATAACATCAAATCTCAACAGATACCTGCGCGCCGCACAGGTATCTGCCTATGCTATTCTTGCTGAAGAATAAAACAGGAGATGCGCAAATGGCTGACTGGAACCCCTCGCTTTATCTGCAATACGGTGCAGAACGCACGCGCCCCGCCATTGAACTGCTCGCCAGAATCACCCTTGACAATGTCACATCAATCGTTGATCTCGGTTGCGGGCCGGGTAATAGCACAGCACTGTTAAAACAACGCTGGCCTGCCGCCGACATTACCGGCGTTGATAATTCCCCTGCAATGCTTGAAGAGGCGCGCCATGCGCTGCCAGAGTGTCGTTTTGTTGAATCCGATATCCGGCAATACAAACCAGGTCTGCCACTGAGCCTGATTTACGCCAATGCGTCTTTGCAGTGGGTCCCTGACCATTACACGCTTTTGCCCCACCTTGTTTCGCTACTGCGTTTAAACGGCGTTCTGGCCATTCAAATGCCTGATAACTGGCTTGAGCCAACGCACGTCGCGATGCGCGAAGTGGCGTACGAGCAAGGTTATCCTGACCGTGGCCGTGAACCCTTACCGGGCGTATATGCGTATTACGATATTTTGAGCGATACCGGGTGTGAAGTGGATATCTGGCGGACAACCTATTTTCACAAGATGAGTTCGCACCAGGCGATTATTGACTGGGTTAGCGCTACCGGGTTGCGCCCGTGGTTGCAGGAGTTAAACGAGAGCGAGCAGAATAATTTCCTGAAGCGTTACCTTCAGTTGCTGGAAGAGCAGTATCCGCTCCAGGAAAATGGGCAGATACTGCTGGCTTTTCCGCGACTGTTTATTATCGCTAAACGTGTACCCTGAGGCGTTTATCAGAACTGATAAACGACGCCTACAGCGACAACATCGTCGGTGTTGATCCCGGCTTCACGGGTAAATTTATCTTCATCGACGAGGTTAACCATATAATCAACAAACACATTAATGTTTTTGTTGAAGTTATACGTTGCACCAAAATCAACATATTTGATCAGGTCTTCGTCACCATAAGTATTTCCTGTAGCTGCTTTGCCCAGGTTTTTACCTTTCAGGACGTCATACGCCACAAATGGTTGCAGACCGAAATCAAATTGATAACCCGCGTAGAATTCCATGATTTGCGATTTATTCGCATAGCCATAGGCACTGTCGCTGGAATGAGAGCCAAAGCGCGATGCATTATATGCCTGGGTAAACATAGCGGCCAGATAGATATTATTGGCATCATATTTAATTGCGCCGGAATACGCTTCAGCGCGTTTACCCTGCCCCATAATACCGCTGGTGTTATTTTGCTCGTTAGAGCGATCAGCACTCATCATGGAGCCGGCAATGCTGAAACCTGCGCCGATATCATAAGTAATAGATGCACCGAAACCATCGCCATTCTGGCGCAACACGTCGCGCACGCCAGGCTCACCGCCACCGTCATTTTTACCCTGATATTGCAGGGCAAAATCGAGACCATCAACAGCACCGAAGAAATCGGTATTACGGTAAGTCAGCAGACCGTTGGCACGGCTAAACATGAACTGGTCTGAGCCATAGGTCATGCCATCGAACTCAGGCTGCATGTCGGTATAGCCAAGGGAATCGTACAGTACGCCCTTGTTACGACCGTAATCGATGGAGCCGTAGTCTTTCACCTTCAGGCCAGCAAACGCATAACGGGTTCGTGGATTGTTGCTTTCTGATTCCGCGCCGTTAGCATTAATATGCATCTGCCACTGACCATAACCAGTGATTTGATCGTTAACCTGGGTTTCACCACGGAAACCAAGACGCATATAGGTTTGGTCGCCATTCCAGTCGCTGCTGTTATTATCGGAGAAATAATGTTCGGCAGAAACTAAGCCATACAGATCCAGTTTATTACCATCTTTATTATAAATTTCGGCTGCGTGTGCGGTTGTCGCGAGCAGCGCCGCGCCAATCAGCACGCTCAGTTGATTAATTTTCATTTAATATACCCTGTCATATGCCACTTATTATATTTGTTGCAACACCAAAAGCAGTTGCAGGGTAATATAGTTACCATCGTTGTAAATCTATGTAAAACGATTAAATCATTAGCGCACAAATCGCCAAGAATGAATAAAATAAAACCAATATTTAAAAAGCACATATTGTTAAGGCGTATCGTTTTAAAGAAAGATATTAAAACGACACGCCATCAATTTATGATCTGGCCTCTTTCAGCAGTTGCTGAATCACCTGTTCTTGCTTGTCATAATTCCCTTCGCCAAATGAGGTATAACGAAGCTGGCCTTTAGCATCGAAATAGTAATGTGCCGGCCAGTACTGGTTCCCAAATGCGTTCCAGATCTGGTAGTTGTTGTCTGCCACAACGCGGTACGGGAGCTGCCATTTATTCACCGCATCTTTCACCGAGGAGAGCGGTTTCTCCCAGGGATATTCCGGTGTGTGTACCCCAATGACCACCAGGCCCTGAGACTGGTATTTATTCGCCCAATCGCGAACATAAGGCAACGTATGCTGGCAGTTGATGCAATCCCACGTCCAAAAATCGATCAGAACCACCTTCCCTTTTAAAGATTCTGGGGTAACCGGGTCGCCATTTATCCAGTCAGTGCCGCCACTCAACGAAGGCAGGTCGCTACGTGGCATCTCCTGCACAACAGGCTGTAATTTCGGCTGGGTTGATGCTGTTTTAGCCAGACTCAGCAGCGAATTTTCAAGGTTATCGGCAAGACCATTCGCCCCTTTTAAGGTCGTGATAAACCCTGTGGCATTGAATACAACGGCTGCCAGCATCACAACGCCCGCCCCCTGGCGTAACCTTGCCATCAGCGCCGATTTTGCTCTCAGCGGTGCCATCAGCGTGCGCCCTCCAGCCGCCAGCAGAGCCAGCATCAGGGCGCATCCGCTGCCGTAAGCAACCAGCAGCGCGACGGTCGTAATAGATGAATGTCCGGCGATATTAATACTGAAAATCGCCCCCAGGATCGGCCCGGCACAGGGCGACCACAGTAAGCCAACCGAAAGCCCGGCCAGAAATGCAGACAACAACCCGCGCGTCTGCGTACTGCGATTATTCAGGGCATTCCCCGCACTGACCGCAGGCCCGGCAATGCGCAGGGCGAACTGCGGGAAGATTAACGCCAGCGCCGCAATCGCCAGAACCAGCAGCGCTATCCAGCGCCCAATCAGGGTGGCATTCACAATCCACTCGCTTGCCACCGTAACCAGCATGGCAACCAGAGTGAACATCACGATCATACCGGCAAATAGCGCAAGGAGATGGGGGCGTTGCCCCTGAAATCCGGCAAACAGCAGCGGGATCACGGGGAGCGTACAGGGGCTGAGCAGGCTTATCATCCCGCCCAGAAAAGCGATAATCAGAAACATAATGACCTCACAGGACAGATTATCTGCGACGTTGCAGTGAGGACATTTCAGCGTGCTGATGTGTTCAGACGATGTGCAAAACAACGCGTTTTGTGAGGCCCTGTATCCCGTTCCCTGTTTGATACAAAGCCGTACAATTAACTGCGGGGTAAGGTGATAACAACATCCAGCCCGCCTTCCGCGCAGTTATTCAATTGTAGAGTGCCATTAAGCTGGGCGGTTAACTGCGCGGCAATGGCCAGCCCCAGCCCGGTGCCGCCGGTATCGCGATTGCGCGACGTTTCGACCCGGTAAAATGGCTGCAATACCGCTTCCAGCTCGGCCTCAGGAATGCCAGGGCCGTTGTCACTGATATGAATGACGACGTGCTCAGGATCATGGTCATTGAGGGTGATAACCGCATAATCGCCAAACTTAAGCGCATTATCCAGCAAGTTAGTCATCACACGCCGCAAGGCCTGCGGGCGTGTTGTCAGCGGCAGGTGTGTGTCTGTTGCCTGAAACTGCACGTTTTTACCGATATCCTGGTAGTCACACGCGATGCTGTTAATCCAGGCGTTCAGCTCCAGTTTTAACGAGGTTTCTTCCAGAGGTTCTGATGACCGGGCATAGGCAATGCCTTCCCGCACCAGGCGAGACATATTGTCTAAATCATTTAATAGCTTATCGCGCAGTTCGGGTTGGTCTGCCATTTCAACTCGCAGCTTCATCCGGGTGATTGGCGTCTGGAGGTCGTGCGAGATCGAAGCCAGAATTTGCGTGCGCTCGCGAAGATAAGCCTGAATACGGGATTGCATGGCATTAAAGGCGTGCGCCGCGCGGTGAACTTCGATCGGCCCCTGCTCCGTCATCGGGGTGTTGGCCGAAGGATCGAGCGTATCAACCGCCCGGGTGAACAGCGAAAATGGCCGCACTACCTGGCGAACCGCAATCCAGGAGCACAACGCGACAAGCAGCAATTGCATAACCAGCACCACAGGCAGCCAACTGGCAACTGGCGGCATTCGCGGGATCAGGTCGATCGTCAGCGGCGCGCCGTCGTGCAGTTGCAGGTGGGCCTGAATATGTGAAACCGGCCCGGGGACGGCTGTGAAACGCAGCGGGTATTGGGCAGCAAGCGTATCAGTTAATGTGCGGATCGCATCCTGAGAGCGTTTATCCTGCGGAGTTGCACCTGCCTCGCCCTCGCCCAGGATATAACGGTAATTACCACGTTCGAGCCGTGGCAGCCAGGCTGCGCGCTCATTCGCTGGCAGACGGTCGAGGATCGCCACGCTGGTGGCGACATCGTATTCAAGGTTGCCAAGCATCACGGTACGGGCGCTGCGCATTCGCTCATACATAACCAGCGTCAGGCTGAGAGAGTTCGCCAGCAGAAGCCCCATCAGGACAATGATCAGCAGGCGCGAAAGTAATGAGCGCGGCCAGAGCCTCATTCATTGGCCTCTTTGATGGTGACGGGCATCGTAAATACGTAACCTTCGCTGCGCACGGTTTTGATGTAGGCCGGTGTCCGGGCGTCTTCGTTAAGGCGCTGGCGCACGCGGCTGACCAGAAGATCAATTGAACGTTCAAACAACTCGGCATCGCGCCCTTGAGTCAGATTGAGCAGTTGATCCCGCGTCAGCACGCGCTGGGGATGGTCAAGGAACACGCGTAATAGCCGGTATTCCGCCCCGCTTAACGCCACTATCATGCCTTCGTTATCAATCAGATGGCGGGCAACGGTGTCCAGTTGCCATTCACCAAACACCACTAACCGTCCGGCTTCCGTCACCTGTAAATTGGGCGGCATGGTTCGGAAACGGCGCAAAATGGCTTTGATTCGCGCCAGTACCTCCCTGGCAACGAAGGACTTAACCACATAGTCGTCAGCCCCCATTTCCAGCCCGAGTATCCGGTCGGTATCTTCATTGCGCGCGGTCAGCATCAAAATTGGCAGGTCTTTATGCTTACTGCTGCGCAACTGGCGACAAAGCGTGAGCCCGTCATCGCCGGGCATCATTACATCCAGTACCAACAAATCGACATGCTGTTTATCCAGGATCACACGCATCTCTTTACCATTGGCGGCACCAGACGCGTGATAACCCGACTTCACAAGATAATCGACGATTAACTCACGAATATCCCTGTCGTCATCGACGACAAGGATATGATCAATATGCTCCACCGAACGCTCCTGAATGAAGGGTAACGTATTGAAAATAGCACATTTCAGAGCTTATCCGCGTCGACGACTGCTTTCACGAAATCCTGCGGATCTTCCTGTGGAGGATTGTGGCCAACGGTTGCCCCAAAGGTGCGGTGCTCATATTTGCCGGTAAACTTACTGGCGTACGCTTCGGGTGCCGGGTGCGGCGCGCCGTTGTTGCCGCCTTCAATGGTGATGGTCGGCACGCTGATTGTCGGTAACGTCGCCAGTTTTTGCTCGTAGCTGTCGTATTTGTGTTCACCTTTTTCCAGGCCTAAACGCCAGCGGTAGTTACTGAGGGTGACAGCGACATGGTCCGGGTTGTCCAGTGATTTGGCGCTGGCGTTAAATGTGGCATCGCTAAATTTCCAGTCAGGCGATGCCTGGGACCAGATTAAACGGGCGAAGTCGTGGGTGTTTTTTGCATAGCCCTGCGCACCGCGCTCGGTCGCAAAATAGAACTGATACCACCATTGCAGCTCCGCTTTCGGCGGCAGCGGCTGTTTGCCGATGGCCTGGCTGCCAATCAGATAACCACTAACGGAAACCAGCGATTTCACACGTTCTGGCCACAGTGCCGCCACAATATCAGCGGTGCGGGCACCCCAGTCGTAACCGGCGAAAACGGCCTGTTTGATATTCAGTGCGTCCATCAGATTCACAATGTCTTTTGCCAGGGCAGAGGGCTGGCCGTTGCGCGGCGTTTTGTCTGACAGAAAACGGGTGGTACCGTAACCACGCAGAGAAGGCACAATGACGCGATAACCTTTTGCCGCCAGCGCCGGAGCTACATCCGCGTAACTGTGAATGTCGTACGGCCAGCCGTGTAACAGGATAACGGGCTGTCCATCTTTCGGGCCGATATCCACATAACCCACGTTCAGATCGCCTGCGTTAATCTGATGAACCTGGTTAAACGCGGCGGAGTAATCTTTGCCGGTGACTTCAGCCTGGCAGGACATCACAGTGCCAAGAGAAACGGTCAATGCTAATGCTGAGGAAGTGAGTTGAGTAAACATGTTGGTATCTCCGGTTGAGTACGATTGACGGGGATATCACAACAAATTTATGTATAGGGGATATGTGTGAAAACGGCTTTTTTGCAAGCCTGTGTATGTATCTCAATACCCGATACAGTGTGATACAAACACAGGCTCATTCAGCGGGGCGTTACAGCGAAATACGGTAGCGAACATAGTCATCGGCTTCGCCAAAGCGGTCATACAGTTTTCGCGCAGGGTTATTCTGCCTTGTTACCCAGTAGAGTTTTGACCATCCTTCGCGCTTGCCCTCTTCCATCAGCGCATCGATCAGTGCCTGGCCAGTTCCGGCACCACGCACCGCGGCATCTACAAACAAATCTTCGAGATAGCAAATGGGTGCCGTCGACCATGTGCCCTCGTGCAAAACACACATCGCAAACCCAATCACGCGCCCCTCTTTTTCTGCCACCCGACAAAACATCGATGAGTGCGGGTTTAGCGCCCGCTCCCAGGTGGATGCAGTGACAGATTCATCCAGTACACAGTCATAAAAATGCGTGTACCCGTCCCAGAGCGGGCGCCACTGTGGGTAATCTTCTGCACGTATTGCTCTTACAATGACTGCCATATTTTCCTCATATTACAGATCTAAAACCATTTCAAAACAGCGCAACTCCGCCCCCGCCATGCGGGAAAGATGACGACTCTCCCTGAGCGTGACAAAGCCGTGCTTCTGATAAAACGTGTGTGCGTTTGGCGTTGAAGAGAGGTTTATACGTACTATTCCGCGCGTTCTGGCCTCTGAAATTAAGGCATTGATAATCTGCGTTGCCAACCCTTTTCCTGATGCGCCAGGCAAAGTAAATATCGCCTCGACACTCTGGGTTTCCAGGTCCAGATACCCCGTAGCAACGATCTCCCCGGTGTCATCTTCGACCACATAAAACGGGTTTATCTCTACCATATGTCGGTAGTGCCCTGGCATCAGTTCCGGCGTCCAGCGGGCAATCACGTCCGCGTCGTAACTGGATTTGCAGCCAAAACGGATCGCCTGATTGCGAACGTTCCAGAGTATTTCAGCCTCTTTCGGCTCAGCCTGTCTTAACGTCATTGCGCCCCCTGCAAAGAGTAGTAGTGAATGAAACACAGCACGCCATGATGGAATGTGGTAAAGATGAAAATACCAGAAGACAAACAAAAGCATAACGCTTAAAAAAGGAGATCAATGGATGACGACACCCACGTTAAAAACGGAGCGTTTGTTGCTAAAACCGCTGGTTTCGGAAGATGCACCGCAGATCCAGCGGCTCTATCCGCGTTGGGAAATTGTGCGTTATATGGTAGCCACGGTTCCCTGGCCTTATCCGGATAACGGCGCGGAAAACTACGTGAATAATGTTGCGTTACCGGATGTGGAGAAAGGCGTGGCCTGGTTCTGGACGCTTCGCCGCCACGAAGCCCCTGATGAGCTGATGGGCCTTATCTGTCTGTATGACGTAGAAGATAACAACCGTGGTTTTTGGCTAGCACCGGAGTGGCAAGGCCAGGGTTACATGCGTGAAGCCAGCATTGCCGCAACGGATTTCTGGTTTAACACTCTGAATAAGCCGGTGCTGCGTGCGCCGAAAGCGGCGGACAACAGCCGCTCTCAGCGAATTTCTGCCAGTAGCGGCATGAGACTTATCAGAACAGAAAAGAAAGAGTACGTCAGCGGCCTGCTGGACTCTGAGCTGTGGGAGATCACCCGCGACGAGTGGAACGCCCGTTACATCAGTTGATAGTGCTTATCCGGCAGCATTCTTTCCGGTATTGCCTCTTCATCGTTCATCTGTAACAGATCACGTTCCATCGCGTTACAGATGGCGTTTAATGGCAAATCGTTGTCCTCGGTACCAAACGGATCTTCCAGCTCTTCTGCCAGCGTATCCAGCGAGATAAAGGTATAGGAAATCAGCGCAGAGACGAACGGCGTCATGTAGTGCAGATCCACAACCAGCGCGAACGGCAGCATAATGCAGAACAGGTACACCGTACGGTGCAAGATAAGCGTATAGGCAAACGGGACGGGTGTGGTGGCGATACGCTCGCAGCCGGAAAGCACAACCGACATGTCGTTGAGGCGGTTATTCAGGCTGTGGAACAGTATGTCGGAAAGCTGCCCTTCCCGGCGTCTTACGGCAAGCCATTCTCCCATTAACAGCAGAATGCGGTTGGCCGGGGAACTGGAATCCATCACCCGACGCAGATTGTCAGCGGACATATAGCCTGCAAGCTGCTCTGCCTGCGGTTGACGTCGCAGGGTCATTCTTAAGCAATGCGCAAAGGCAATTTGCAGGCGGACAAACTCCCCCAGATGCGGATCGTCCGGCAAGGTGTTTTTTACCTCGCGAAACAGCGAGCGTGCCGCTATCATCAGTTGCCCCCAAAGCAGGCGAGCCTCTACATAGCGCGAATAACAGGCGTTATTTTTGAAACCCAGAAATATGGCGATGGCCACACCCAGGATGCTAAACGGCGCAACGGTGAATTTGATGCCAAGCGAGGTATACCACGGCAGCATTATGATCACAGCGATGGAAAGCAGGAAGTTTAGAAACAACCGGGTGTATATTTTAGGCAGTACTGAGCCGTGCCAGACAAAAATAAGACGCAGCCAGTGCTGTTGAGGACGAACAATCATAGTCAGCTTCAGAAAAGATAAAGAGCGCAGCTATTAAACGTGATCCCCCTCATGGTTGCAAGCATGTTAATAGAACATTGCTTTTTCTGTACTGAATAGCTTAAACCGCACGGTGCTGAAGTCTGTTTTTTAAAAAAACAGCAAATAGTATGTTGTAACTAATGCATTGTTCAAATAAAGGGGAAAGCCAAAAGCGCTGTTCCCCTCGCTTCTACCCGCTCAATACTAGAGCGCTAAAGGTCTTAGCAAAGCGGTTTTACCGCGTCACGCATCCCCTGATGCAGAATGGCATCCAGATCCAGCGTAACTTGTTCTACCAATCCGCTAACCTGAGTGAGATCTTGCTCCCAGTGTTCGCTGACGCTGAGCACAGATTTCACCAGTTCACTGGTGCTGATCTGTTTGTCGTGGTGCTGCGTCCACAGTTGTTGATAGCGTTCCAGCCAGTGAGCATCGTCCTGAACCGGGTAGTTTTCGCCCTGGCGTTCAGCGCGGTAGAACGCAATCAAAGCCGCAAGGGCAAAGGTCAGGCGCGCAGGTAGTTTACCGGTGGCTTTCTGCCCTGCCAGCAGCTGCGGAAGAATACGGGTACGGAATTTCGTCATGCCGTTCAGCGCGATAGACAGCAGCTGGTGCTTGATGTACGGGTTACGGAAACGCCCGGTTACCGCGCTGGCGAAGGATTCCAGCTCATCACGCGGCAGATCTAGTACCGGAATGATCTCTTCGTAAATGGCTTTTTCAACAAACGCGCACACTTCGGTGTCGTTCATTGCTTCGCCCACCGTATCCAGCCCGACCTGGAATGCAACCGGAACCAGCGCCGTGTGCGCACCGTTCAGAATAGCAACCTTACGCTCTTTGTACGGTTTGATGTCGTCAACAATCAGTACGTTAAGCGGCAGTTTATCCAGACACAGTTCGCTGGCAAGGGATTTAGGCCCCTGAATAACAAACAGATAGAAGTGCTCAGCGGTATCAAGGAACCCGTCGTGATAACCGAGCTGTGCTTCCAGCGCGGCCACTTCATCACGCGGATAACCGGTCACGATACGGTCAACCAGCGTGGAGCAGAAGCTGTTTGCATCATTCAGCCATTGGGTAAATGCCGCCGGTAACGCCCACTCCTGTGCATAGCGCAGCACCAGTTCACGCAGTGCGTCGCCGTTGTAATCAATCAGCTCACAAGGAATGATGATCCAGCCTTTATCCGCCGCACCATTAAAGTGGCTGAAACGTTCGAACAGCAGACGCGTCAGCTTCGCCGGATAACTCACGGCCGGAGCATCGTCGAACTTGTCGTCCGCATGGTAGCTGATGCCCGCTTCCGTGGTGTTAGAGAACACAAAACGCATATCCGGGTTGTGCGCCAGCTTCAGAAACTCATCGTACTGGTCGTAAACGCTGATTTCGCGGTTAACAGAGCGGATAAGACGCGCATCGCTAACAGCTTCGCCATGCTCGTTCAGGCCACGAATAATGGTGGTGTACAGGCCGTCCTGAGTGCTCAGTGACGGCGGGAAATCGCTCTTGATTGGGCGGACAATCACCACGCCAGAGTTAAGATCGGTATGTTCGTTAAGCAGGTCGATTTGCCAGTCTACGAAGGCGCGCAGGAAGTTGCCTTCACCAAACTGAATGATACGTTCTGGGTAGAGAGCTCCGGGGAAATCACGACGGTTGAGTGTGTTCACTATGGGGTCCTTTTTTGATTAGTCATACAGCCTGATAAGATTGGTGTAATAACTTATCAAAACTTTTCGACCGCGACCCCTGTTTTGATCAATTCATGAAGCAATTGTGAAAAATAATCACAAGAATTTATAGAACACCGAAGTAGCCGTCATCGCCCCGTCAGGCATCAAGGCATAGCGCGGGATTTCACCCACTTTGTGCCAGCCTGCGCGCTGGTAGAACGTCTCTGCCCCGCTACCTGTGGAAGTATCCAGTACCAGCACCGATATACCATGCTTTCTGGCCTCTGCCTCCAGGGCTTCCATCAGGGCCATCGCTGCGTCCTTACGCCGTGCTTTCTCATGGACCAGTAATTTTGCGACATCCGCACGGTGGGGCTGGTTTTCGGGTTGATCGGTTATCAGCTGAACCGTACCGATAAGTTCACCCTGCTCATCGGCACAGGCCAGCACGGTGCGCTCCTGGCGGCCAACGCTTTCAGCGACGCCAAGCCAGAATACGCGGGCTTTTTCGTGGGTAAAAGGTAGCATAAAGCTGACGGAGGCACCGCCGTTAACGCAGTTTTCGAGGATCTCGGCCAGCGCATCAATATGCAAAAGCACGTCGTCCCGGGTGAGTGTGTGGAGAGTCAGTGAGGTTGTCATTGTATTTCCTTGTATTGAGTCCCCTCACTTTGCATTTAACAATAATTTAACGCAATGCGCGTAAACATAGGCTTTTATTATGTTACCGGGAATGCCCTCGCTGACGCTTCATGGTGAACATCTTGTCGTCGGCATCTTTCAGCCATTGCTGCTGATCGTTGCGGTTGTGATCAAATTCGCTCACGCCCCAGGAGAACATCAGTGACCAGGGGTGTAACTTGCGGTCATTGTACTGGGCAACCTGCTCGGTAAGATACTGCATGGCAATCCACGCCCCCTGCTCATCCGTGTCGGCGAACAGCACGGCGAACTCATCGCCGCCAAAACGTACCAGCAGGTCAGCTTCACGGAACGATGCCCGCAAGATGTCGGCCATCGCAGTTAACGCTTTATCGCCCTCTTCATGCCCAAACCGATCGTTAATCTGTTTGAACTGATCCAGATCTATCCAGCCCAGCGTAACCGGCGCTGCGCGGCGCCGGGCCACAGAAAGCGCAAAATTGACGAACTGATTAAACCCGCGACGGTTATATAACCCGGTCAGTTCATCGGTTGTTGCCGCACTGATGGCCGCAAACTCATCCTCCACCAGCGCACCGAGGTCCCTCAACACGGAAAGGTCGGCGTCTGAAAACTCGCGCGGCGAGTAATCGACAAGACACAGCGATCCCACACTGGCACCATCACGCAAACGCAGTGGCATCCCGGCATAAAACCGGATACCCGGCTGCCCGGTCACCAGCGGATTATCGGCAAAGCGCTCATCCTGATGGGTATCAGCCACCACCAGCGGCGCAGAATGAAGAATGGTGTGCCCGCAAAACGAGATATTGCGGGGATAGGTACAGTTGGCTGTGCCATCGATAGATCTGGCCACCAGCTCGTGTTCGGCCACCACATTGACCATCGCCAGTGGGACCTGGAAGAAACGTTTAGCCAGCCGGGTTAACCGGTCAAAGCTTTCTGAGCCATCTATATCGAGTAGCCCGGACTCTCGCAGAGAGTTCAGACGTTCCTTTTCACTTGCAGGGAATTCAGGTGCTTTCATACTGTCTCCTGACGCTTAGTTCTCTTAAAAGCGTAGCCTAAACAGAGACATTTTCAGTGTGCGAATATTCTGTTCTTGCCTTCACGCTTGGCCTGATAAAGCGCGCTATCTGCGGCCTGTAGCCAGTCTGTAACGCTTCTCATGTCGCGCGTGGCACACGCTATACCAATACTGAGCGTGCAATGCACGGCCTCTTGCACCTCATCTTTCATTATCGCGGTGGCCTCCATAATGCGTGTTGCAACAATATGGGCCTCATCGAGGGTGGTATCAGGCAGCAGGATAACAAACTCGTCACCCCCCAGCCGTGCCGGGGTGTCTGCGGGCCGCGTCGCCACATGCAATATTTGTGAAACGGTCACCAGCATGGCATCGCCTACCTTGTGGCCAAACCGGTCGTTCACTTCCTTAAAATTATCGATGTCGATAAACATCAGTGCCGATTCACGGCACGCCTGCTGCAGCTTTTTCAGCTCATTCTCGATACGTTTTTCGAGCAAACGTCGGTTAGCAATATCCAGCAGTGGATCCATCATGGCTATCCGCTCAAGCTCACGGCTTTTAATCCGTAAACGCAGCGCAATACTGTCGGTGAGCACGCTCAGGGCGACAAGGTAAATGGCAATCAGGGGTAACGTCGCGAACATGGTTTGCTGGGAGACAAACAGATCGACCGCCATTCCCTGGGTCAGCCAGCTCAACAGAAACACGCCAAGCATCGCAGCGGCGGCTTTCTTCATCAGCGTAAAACCGCCCGCAGAAAGTCGGTCGGCAAGCAAAATGGTGGCAATCACCACCGAAGGCAGCGGATTGACTGCCATCATGGCGATCCAAAAGCCCCCCGCGCCGGCATCAAACACCAGATTTTGATGTTCAGTCCTCAGAGGTGCGGGTGATTTTCGGGAACGAAACCACGCAAGAGTCGGCCAGACAAAGGCATTCACCCCCAGCAGAATCATTAGCCAGACTGAACGTTGATGTTCAATCAACACGCAGAGGATCGGAATAAAACAGAGCAGCGTACCAAGAATACGCATCAGGTACATACGTTTGACAAACCGACTTCCTGATAAGCGAGGATTTTTACTGAGTTTGCCAGTTCCGTTCATGCCACGATTTTTCCGATATATTTCTTGCGGTATCTTATTGAGCTTAAAAATGTGTAGCAAGCAATTTATCAGCGAATTGTTAACATCAATGTCGCATTCTACCTAATGTGGTTACGCTTACACCGGTTATGTTCCACTCTCAGGTCCCGCCACGATTAAATCGTCTGACAAACGTGCACTGGTACGATTTCGCCCTGCTTTTTTCGAACGATAGAGATAATCGTCCGCCTCGGCCATCAGCCGGGTAAAGACTTCAGTCAGCTGCCAGGATTCCGATTTACCACTCCCCAGACCAATGCTCACGGTTAAAAAAAGTGTTTGTTGCCGCCAGATAAACGGATGATTTGCTATCGAAACTCTAATACGTTCGGCCAGTTCAATTCCCTTACTGGCGTCGCCGGAGTTCACCACAACCGCGAACTCTTCGCCCCCCATGCGCGCCACCAGCCCTTCTTCCCCCACGACTTTCTGCACCTTCTGGGCAAAGGCCGCCAGTACCCTGTCCCCGCACTCATGGCCGTAGTTATCGTTGATGCTCTTGAAGTAATCGATATCCAGCAGCATCACCGTCAGGTAACGAGGATGGCGATGGGCCTCTTCCCGTTTAAGCGCTTCATACAGGCCAGAACGGGAATAGACATGGGTCAGGAAGTCGAAGTCGGCACGCAGCGAAACTTGTTTAATCAGCGAATTAATGGCCGCCACGCTGACGGAAACCATCACCGGGCAGATAGCCATGGTCGCGATACCAAGACGAGCAGAAAACATCTGTGGCGTGGAAAGCGGCGTCGCAACGGCAATATTGATAATCGAGTTCGCCACCAGGATAACTTCAACGGCCCCCGTCAGGAAGGTCAGCAGACAGGTCGCGGGCAGCGAATAGCGCACGGCACACCAGATAAGTGCAGGCAGCGGAAAGGCGAGGCTACCAGCCCCCCCAATGACAACCGATGCCACAACCGAAACGATCAGCGCCACCACCGGTAAGCATTTTTCAGGTGCGGGCCAGGACGGGATAAACCGCTGCGGCATTTTCACCGTCAACATGCACGGCACAATTAACACGCCCGTGGAAAACTGCTCGCTAAACCAGTCCGCAAACAGTGGCCAGAAGGTTTTACTGTCAATCCCGACCGAACCAAACGCCCCCAACAATGCACAGAATACGGCCGCGATCAGGCAATAATTAAACAACCGCAGCGCATTAATCGGGTCTGGTCTGCTCTTCAGCAGCCGTTTGTCGCGCATGACCAGCAAGGCCACGATAACAATGAAGACCATATTCGACAGGTTGATCACCACCGACGCAACGCCCCAGTTGGTGGTGACCGCGTCGTACATCAGCATGGCGACATACGATACCGCGTAATAATGCAGACGATTAAGATACGCGTAACGGGCAAATACCCCCGCCATCACGCCATTCAGCGGCCAGAATAGAGATAACGCTTCCACCAGGCGTAACTCTGCCCCCACAAAATAAAACAAGGTGGTGAGCACGAATATCCCCACCGCATTTCGCAGGGGGCTATCTGGATGAAAAAGCTTGAACGACGCGACTGCAGAAGACATTAAATATCAATCCATATAATTGCTTTTCGCAATTATTTGTGGTCATCGGCATGAATGAGAATAACTCAAAGTCCATCTATAGCACATATAGAACCGGATAATAACTCGTCAATTTTGGGGGTTCATCTGCAATACCAGCCAGTGATGTATTACGCCGACAATATAGTGCTGTTGCTGTGCATCAAGCACAACACGCTGCGGAATATCGTGCCATTTTTCCAGGCACCCCCGACAACAGGTCGCTGTAGCATGTTGCGCGATAAACACCGGATGGCCGCGCATGGGCGTTTGCTTTCCGTCATTCGCCGGATAAGCAGGTGCCAGCCTTTTAGCGACGAAGTCAGCGGCGTGCTGGTCAATGGTGTCGGCACCTTTATCCCAGCAGTATTGCCGCTCTTTAGGCCCCAGGCGAAAGCGCGAACGAAATGTGGAACGCGCCAGCCGGGTAAATAACGGATCATGTGTCGACATCAGTACACAGAGCGCCCCAGCCGTTGCGTGAGTTTCTCCAGTACCGCGACTCCCGCCAGCGAGTTACCCGTTTCATCCAGTTCAGGGCTCCAGACAGCAATCGCCATCTCATGCGGCACAATCGCCACCACACCTCCGCCAACACCAGATTTTGCAGGCAGGCCAACGCGCCAGGCGAATTCACCCGCATTCTGGTACATGCCACTGGTCGCCATCAAGGCATTAATCTGACGCGCCTGCATTGGCGAAACCACTTCCTGAGAGAGATGCGATGCGTAACCCTGATGCGCCAGGAACAAAAACGTCTGGGCCAGTTCGACACAGCTCATTTTCAACGCACAATAATGAAAGTAATTTTGCAGAACCGTTGCAACATCATTATGAAAATTGCCGAAGGATTTCATCAGCCAGGCAATAGCGGCGTTGCGGGCGGAATGCTCAAACTCAGAGCGTGCCACGACGGGATCGTAGGCAATATCCTGCTCGCCACAGAGCAAACGGACAATTTCGAGCATTCGCTGACGCGGCGCGCTCAGGCGGCTTTGCAACATATCGCACACCACCAGCGCCCCGGCATTGATAAAGGGGTTACGCGGCTTTCCGTGTTCAATTTCCAGCTGAAGCAGTGAGTTAAAGGGCTGCCCGGACGGGTCCTTACCCACGCGCTGCCAGATCTCCTCTTCCTCGTACTGGCGCATTGCCGCCACCAGACTCAGCACTTTCGAAATTGACTGAATAGAGAAGCGTTCAGTGGCGTCTCCGGCCTGATAGCGCTGTCCATCCACCGTACAAATGGCGATACCAAGCTTATTGCCGCTGACGGATGCCAGCGCCGGAATATAGTCGGCAACTTTCCCCTGTCCCAGTAATGGACGAACCTGCGCCAGAATCTCTTCCAGCATCTCATTATGGATGACCGCAGCCACATTTTGCTCCTTGCCCTCAGGCTAAAACGGGCTGCGAGTATAACAGAGGCTTATCGATTGCGTCAGGCGGGAAGACGAAAACGCGATACCGCCTGGAGTAAAATGTCGGACTCCTGATGCAAACGTTCGGAAGCCTGTGACGCGCCAGACACCAGCACATCCGTCTGACGTGACACCTGGTTCAGCGCCTGAAGCTGACGTGTCATCTGATGAATACTCTCCCCCTGGCTCAGGGTTGCCACCGAGATATCATTCAGCAAACTGCTTAAATTCCCCACCAGGCCGGTCACCTGTTGCAGATTGTCCTCAAGACGGGTCACCGCTTTAGAACCGTCTTCTATGCCCTGCAAGGAGTGGTTAATCAGCTCCTGAATCGTTTGGGTCGAATGGCTGCTTTTACGGGCCAGCAATCCCACTTCTCGGGCCACCACTGCAAAGCCCCGCCCCTGATTACCCGCATGAGCCGCCTCAATTGCCGCATTCAGCGCCAGAATGTTGGTCTGAAACGCCACGTTGTCGATCAGGGAGACGATCCCGCGCATTTCTGACGATCGCTCAACGATCGCCTGCATTGAGGCATTGACCGTGGACATCATCTGGTCGCCGCCGGCTGCCGCTTCCCGCGCTTCGTCAGCGCGTGAACTGGCAAGCTTCGCATAGCCGGTATTGCCTTCTACATGGGTTTCCAGCGACGCAATATGCGCCGTCACCTCTTCCAGCTCTTTTGCCTGGCGTGCCGACTGCTGATACAGCTTCTGATTACCCTGCGCAAGCGATCCAATATTCTCTACCATTGAGGTGGTGGCCTCACTCACCTGCGTGACCAACTGCTGTAATCCCTGCTGCATGGTGAAAATGCTGTCGCCCAGTTGCCCTATTTCACGGTTAAAACGCGTCACACCCGGCGGGCTGGCAGACAAGTCCCCCGCCGCAAGCTGATTAATATGACCAATCAGACGACGCAGCGGGGTAATGACCCACTTCGCCATACCAAACCAGACCACAATAACAATCGCCAGCAACACCAGCGGGGCAAACAGGAACAGCGTTTGCAGCCCGGAGAGTCGCTCCATTAAGGATTGTCGTCCCTCTGTCGCCTGCTTTTCGCTTATCTGCTGGTAGCGGGCATAGTTATCGTTGAAATCAGTCTGAAAGGCCTGCGCGGGTACAGCAAAAAAGGCATCGATGGAATTGGTTTTGATAAGCCCTTCGGCCTGTTCTTTGATGGCACCATAGAAAAGCTGATAGCTGTTCACCAGCGCCTCATCTTTCGGCGGATTCAGTGCCAGCCATGCCTTCCACGCCTGCCGGGACGCATCGAGCGCCTTTTGCGCTTCATCCATCAGGCTGTGCCAGCTGCCGTCAGAGCCGGTCTCTTTATCCTGCATAAAATACACACCCGAGCGGTTCAGTAAATCGCTTGCGGCCAGCAATGACACGCGCGCCTGATCCAGTTTCCCCTGCTGCTGGTATGCGAGCTGATTATGTTGTTCGTTGCGCTGTGCTTCACGAAGAGAAGCGGTGAGCAAAAATGAAGAGGAGAGTTGCAGTGCGGAGAAAAGCCCAATAATACAAAAGATGCCGGCCAGCAATCCAAACTGACGAGGAATAATACGCTGCGCAATACGGCGAAAAATTTGCGTTAGGTTCATAATTTTCTTCTGTAACAATACGTTAGACGCGAAGAAGTCTACGAAACGAAAATGACAGAACCATTGCAGAAAAATGACAGGGGGCAGGAATTGCCGGGTGGCGATAATGCCCGCCCGGCTTGATAAGGTGTTGATTAAATTACACGCGATCCTTCCACACCGTCTGCACATTACAGAATTCGTGCAAACCGAAGTGAGAAAGCTCACGGCCGAAACCGCTCTTCTTCACGCCGCCAAAGGCCACGCGGGCGTCGCTCGCGCTATAGCCATTGATAAACACGCCGCCGCACTCCAGCTCGCGGGAGAATGTTTCAGCCAGTGCAACGCTTGCGGTAAATACTGTCGCCGACAAACCAAAGTCGCTGTCGTTAGCAAGCGCCAGGGCATGAGCGGCATCTTTCGCCACCGTAATGGCTGCTACCGGGCCAAACAGCTCCTGACGAAACGCGGTCATTTCAGGGGTAACATTGCCCAGCACTGTCGGCGCGTAATAGTTACCCTCACCTGCGATTTTCTCACCGCCCAGCAGAAGGGTTGCGCCTTCAGCAAGGGAAGCAAGAACCTGCTGATGCAGCTCATCACGCAGATCGTAACGCGCCATCGGGCCAACATAGTTTTCTTCTTTATCCGGTGCGCCCATCTTCAGCGCTGATGTGGCTGCAACAAAACGTTGGGTAAAGGCATCGGAAATGCCCTCTTCCACGATAAAACGCTTCGCCGCCGCGCACACCTGTCCGGTATTTTGATAACGCCCGGCCACCGCTGCTTTCACCGCCAGGTCCATATCCGCGTCGTTCAGGACGATAAAGGGATCCGATCCCCCCAGCTCCAGTACGCATTTTTTCAGTGCCGCCCCGGCCTGCGCACCAATCGCTGCCCCGGCGCGCACGCTACCGGTCACGGTTACGGCTGCAATACGACGATCGTTAATCGCCTGGCTTACACCTTCGTTGGTGGCATTGACCCAGCCAAACACGCCCTGCGGGAAGCGAGCATCGGCAAAAATGTCGGCGATAAGCGAAGCAGATCCCAGCACGTTCGGGGCGTGTTTAAGCAGATAGCTGTTACCGGCAAGCAGAATGGGCACCGCGCCACGCAGAACCTGCCACAGCGGGAAGTTCCACGGCATCACGGCCAGGACAGGTCCCAGAGGGCGATATTCAATGACCGCGTTGTGGTTTTCAACCTGAGTAGCTTCCGTTTTCAGCATTGCCGGGCCATGTTCGGCATACCAGTCGCAAAGGTTGGCTGATTTGGTCACTTCACCGCGAGCCTGGGTAATGGGCTTACCCATCTCGCGGGACATCATTTGAGCCATCTCTTCGGCGCGCTGGCGAAGTGCTGCACCTAAGTCGCGCAGTTTTTGCGCTCGGTGGGCTATCGTTTCGTTGCGCCATTGACGGAAACCGGCATCGGCCAGTGCAATCGCCTGTTCTACGTCGTCTTGTGTTGCCCACGGATAGGTTGCCAGGGTTTCGCCGGTGGCCGGGTTAACAGACAGTGCATGTGTGGCAGGTGAATGAATCATGATTATCTCCATGCAATAACAGTTGATTCATTGTGGCCCACTCTGCTATTTCTTAAAAATGAATAATACTAACCACCTTATTCACGAATCGAGAATGGCATGGACTTAACTCAGCTTGAAATGTTTAACGCCGTTGCGCAGACCGGCAGCATTACCCAGGCCGCGCAAAAGGTGCATCGCGTTCCATCTAACCTCACCACCCGCATCCGCCAGCTTGAAGCGGATCTGGGCGTTGAGCTGTTTATTCGTGAGAACCAGCGCCTGCGGCTTTCCCCCGCCGGGCACAACTTCCTGCGCTACAGCAAGCAGATCCTGGCGCTTGTTGACGAAGCGCGCATGGTCGTGGCGGGCGATGAACCCCAGGGATTATTTGCGCTTGGCGCGCTGGAAAGCACCGCTGCGGTGCGCATCCCGGAAAGTCTTGCCCAGTTTAACCAACGCTACCCGCGCATTCAGTTTGCCCTCTCCACCGGGCCATCCGGGACCATGATTGATGGTGTTCTGGAGGGCACGCTAAGCGCCGCCTTTGTCGACGGGCCGTTATCGCACCCTGAACTGGAAGGAATGCCGGTCTACCGGGAAGAGATGATGCTGGTTGCCGCGGCGGGCCATCCTGAGGTTTCGCGGGCCACGGAGGTGAACGGCAGTGACGTGTATGCATTTCGTGCCAACTGCTCTTACAGGCGGCATCTGGAAAGCTGGTTCCATGCTGACCGGGCGATGCCAGGGCGCATTCATGAGATGGAGTCCTATCACGGGATGCTGGCCTGCGTTATCGCTGGCGCGGGTATTGCGCTGATGCCCCGCTCGATGCTGGAAAGTATGCCGGGGCATCATCAGGTTGAGGCGTGGCCGCTGGCGGAAAACTGGCGCTGGCTCACCACCTGGCTGGTGTGGCGACGCGGCGCAATGACCCGCCAGCTGGAGGCGTTTATAGCGCTGCTAAACGAACGTCAACCACCAGCGCCTTCTCCATAAACAGGCTCAGGGGATCGGCAGTATAAGGGGCAAACGGCGGGCGCATTTCGTAGCCGCAGCGCTCATAAAGCCGCACAGCCGCATGTTGTTTGATCCCCGTTTCCAGACGCACAGTATGGCAGTGGCGGCTTAACGCCTCGTCCTCCAGCGCAGCTAACAGGGTTTCCCCCAGATGTTGCCCCCGATGGGTGGGGTCGATATACACCCGTTTCATTTCGCCGGTGCCGTCACCGTTGAGCACCACCGCGCCACAACCCACGGCGGTCAACTGCTGGTCACGAATGACCATCAGGATCAGGTTCTCTTCGGTCAGTTCTGATAAATCAAGCAGATGGTTGCTTTCCGCCGGATAGAGTTCGCTCTGATAACGATCAAGCGCCGCAATCAGATTGATGATGTCAGGATGGTGTGACGATTCAGAGGTAATAGAGTACATAGCCGGATCCGGTGATGCTGCCAACTTACTGATTTAGTGTATGATGGTGTTTTTGAGGTGCTCCAGTGGCTTCTGTTTCTATCAGCTGTCCCTCCTGTTCAGCTACTGACGGGGTGGTGCGTAACGGCAAAAGCACCGCCGGACATCAGCGCTATCTCTGCTCTCACTGCCGTAAAACATGGCAACTGCAGTTCACTTACACCGCTTCTCAACCCGGTACGCACCAGAAAATCATTGATATGGCCATGAATGGCGTTGGATGCCGGGCAACCGCCCGCATTATGGGCGTTGGCCTCAACACGATTTTCCGCCATTTAAAAAACTCAGGCCGCAGTCGGTAACCTCGCGCATACAGCCGGGCAGTGACGTCATCGTCTGCGCGGAAATGGACGAACAGTGGGGATACGTCGGGGCTAAATCGCGCCAGCGCTGGCTGTTTTACGCGTATGACAGGCTCCGGAAGACGGTTGTTGCGCACGTATTCGGTGAACGCACTATGGCGACGCTGGGGCGTCTTATGAGCCTGCTGTCACCCTTTGACGTGGTGATATGGATGACGGATGGCTGGCCGCTGTATGAATCCCGCCTGAAGGGAAAGCTGCACGTAATCAGCAAGCGATATACGCAGCGAATTGAGCGGCATAACCTGAATCTGAGGCAGCACCTGGCACGGCTGGGACGGAAGTCGCTGTCGTTCTCAAAATCGGTGGAGCTGCATGACAAAGTCATCGGGCATTATCTGAACATAAAACACTATCAATAAGTTGGAGTCATTACCGCCGGATCCTTATCTTTTTATTTCATCTTTATTTCAAAATAGCCCAGCCACTTAAGGGTGCTTCATAGGATTAACTTATGCGTCTCTTCACCTGTTGCACGCCGTTCCATCCGGCAGTAATTTTGTGCGCAGAAGCCGTTAAATCACAATGGAAAACGAATGAACACCAAAGCCCGTAAAGTGATGATTATTGGTGCAGGTAACGTTGGCGCCTCTGCCGCCTATGCCCTGCTCAACCAGAACATTTGTGAAGAGCTGATTCTGGTCGACTTAAACCGCGAGCGTGCCCAGGGCCATGCACAGGATCTTAGCGATGCGGCAGCCTATATGCCGGGGATGATGACTATCTCAACCCGTGATGCCAGCGAGTGCGCCGATGTCGATATCGCGGTGATCACCGTTTCGGGCGGTGCGTTACAGCCCGGGCAATCCCGTCTTGATGAACTGAACAATACCGCGCGTATAGTCAAAAGCATTGTCCCGCAGATGATGGACAACGGCTTTAAGGGCATTTTCCTGATAGCCACCAACCCGTGCGACATCATTACCTGGCAGGTGTGGCAGCTCTCTGGCCTACCGCGCAACCAGGTGATCGGCACCGGCGTGTGGCTGGATACCACCCGTCTTCGCCGCACGCTGGCGCAGGAGCTGGATATCGGCGCGCAAAGTATCGATGCCTTTATTCTGGGTGAGCATGGGGATACCCAGTTCCCGGTCTGGTCTCACTCATCGGTTTACGGCTCCCCCATTGCCGGGGTCTATCAGCGCCACACCGGGAAAGTGCTCGACAAAGAGCAACTGGCGGAAAAAGTCCGCAAACTTGGGTTTGAGATTTACAATCGTAAGGGCTGCACGGAATACGGGATCGCCGGAACCATTGCCGAGATTTGCCGCAACATTTTTACCGGCAGTCACCGTGCGCTGGCGATCTCCTGCGTTCTGGATGGTGAATACGGCGTAGACGGAGTGGCGATTGGTGTGCCTGCGGTACTGGCACAGGGCGGCGTACAGCAGATTATTGAATTGCAGCTGGCAGAAGAAGAACAGGCCAAATTCCGCCACTCTGTTGAGGTGATTAAAAACAATATCGCCCGCCTGCCCTGACCAGAACACAGGGATGACGGGCGGAGCATCACTCAGTTAACGCAGATAAATACGGCCTTTCAGATACAGTGTGGCTTGTCCGCCAATCAACACACGATCGCCCTGCAATTCGCAGCGCAAATCCCCGCCCCGCCGGGATACCTGGCGGGCGTTTAACTGGGTTTTGCCCAGCTTCTCGCTCCAGTACGGGATCAACATGCTGTGCGCTGACCCGGTCACCGGATCTTCCGGCACCCCTTCTCCCGGGCAGAAGAAGCGGCTGACAAAATCGTACTGGTCACCCGGCGCGGTGATGCAGACCATTTTATCCAGCGGGATCATCGCCGAGATATCTGGCGTCACGGCTTCCACCTGCTGCTGGTTTTCCAGCACCACCATATAATCACGCCCGACACGCACCTCTTTGGCACTGCTGATGCCCAGGGCGCTGAAGAGTAACGCTGGCGGATTATCTACCACCTCCGTTGACCACGCCAGGAAGTTCAGTGTCAGCCAGTCACCGTGACGTTTTACCGTCAGGTTGCCAACAAAACGAGTGGAGAATTTAATTTCTGTATGCGGATAGTTGAGATATTCAAAAATGACATGGGAGGCGGCCAGCGTGGCGTGTCCACAGAGGTCGATCTCATCCAGCGTGGTGAACCAGCGCAGCTCAAATCCATCATCCGTGTGCACAAAGAACGCGGTTTCCGACTGGTTGTGTTGTTGCGCCATTTTGAGCAGCGTTTCGTCCGGCAACCACGTTTCAAGCGGGCAAACGGCTGCTGCGTTTCCGCCAAAGGAGGTGTCGCTAAAGGCATCTACCAGATAAAAATCGATTTCCTGCATTGTCTCTTCCCCTGTTGTTATATGTTTTTAGCGCAAAAATACCGTGCCTTTCAGATAGAGCGACGCCTTGCCGCTCATCAGTACGCGTTGCCCGTTCAGTGCACAGCGGACATCACCGCCGCGGGCTGATACCTGGCGTGCGAACAGCGTGGATTTCCCCAGTTTCTCACTCCAGTATGGGATAAGCATGGTGTGCGATGAGCCAGTGACCGGATCTTCCCAGACGGCAACGCCCGGCGAGAAAAAGCGGCTGACAAAATCGTAATCACCGTTGCCGCGCGCGGTAACGGCCACCTTATGTTCACCGGGCGTCATCGCTGAGATATTCGGCGTGACCGCTTCCACCTGCTGCTGATTTTCCAGCACAATGACCCAGGCCCGGCCTTTGCGGGCTTCAACATAGTGGCTTATCCCAAGCGCTGAAAGCAACTCTGGCGGCGGGATTTGTACCTGGGTTAGGCAGGCCGGGAAATCCAGCGTCATCCAGCCACCCTCGCGGCTGACGGTCAACCGGCCTGAGGCGGTGTCGAAATGAATGCGTGAATCGGGGTAACCCAGTTCGTTAAACAATACATAAGCACTGGCGAGCGTTGCATGACCGCAGAGATTGACCTCCGTTACCGTGGTGAACCAGCGAAGTTCGATGCCGCCCTTGCTGCACACAAAAAACGCGGTTTCTGACTGGTTATGCTGCTGCGCCATCCTGAGTAATGTCTCATCCGGCAGCCACTCCTTTAACGGGCAGACTGCTGCCGGATTACCCCCAAACGCGGTATCGCTGAACGCATCAACCAGATAAAAATCAATCTCCTGCATTGTCTTCCCCCCTGTTTTTGTTGTGCTGTTCTTTATATTCAAGGAAAACACCCGCCTTCGCTACCGCTGTCACAAGGTAAATTTTGAGATCTGAATCACATAATGATTGAGTTTTAGCCGTTTCACGCTTTAAGATCCCCGTCACATCCTCCAGGCAACGGATCAAGACATCCCTATGACAACAAACACGGTTTCCCGCAAGGTTGCTTGGCTACGTGTGGTCACGCTTGCCATTGCAGCGTTTATCTTCAATACCACTGAATTTGTCCCCGTTGGGCTGTTGTCCGACATCGCTGAGAGTTTCCGGATGGAAACTGCTCAGGTTGGCATCATGCTGACCATTTACGCCTGGGTTGTCGGTATGATGTCGCTGCCGTTTATGCTGCTGACCAGCCAGATGGAGCGGCGCAAACTGCTGATTGGGCTGTTCGCCTTATTTATCGCCAGCCATGTGCTGTCGTTTATGGCCTGGAACTTTACCGTGCTGGTGATAAGCCGCATCGGGATTGCCTTTGCCCACGCGGTCTTCTGGTCAATCACCGCCTCATTAGCCATTCGACTCGCCCCTGCCGGTAAACGCGCCCAGGCCTTAAGCTTGATTGCAACCGGCACAGCGCTGGCGATGGTTTTAGGCTTGCCGATTGGTCGCGTGGTGGGGCAATACTTTGGCTGGCGTACCACCTTCTTCGCCATTGGCGTGGGAGCCCTGGTTACGCTGCTGTGCCTGATCAAACTGCTGCCAAAAATGCCAAGCGAACACTCGGGTTCACTGAAAAGCCTGCCGCTGCTGTTCCGACGTCCTGCGCTGATGAGTATCTATCTGCTCACCGTGGTGGTGGTTACAGCGCACTATACGGCCTACAGCTATATAGAGCCGTTTGTGCAGACCGTGGCCGGATTTAGTGCGAACTTTGCCACCGTGCTACTGCTGATCCTGGGTGGCGCGGGCATCATCGGCAGCGTACTGTTCGGGAAACTGGGTAATCAGCACGCGTCGCTGCTGGTGAGCAGCGCCATTGGCATGCTGCTGGCGTGCCTGCTTCTGCTTATGCCTGCAGCAGACAGTGAAATGCATCTTGCCGTGCTGAGCATTTTCTGGGGCGTGGCAATCATGATTATTGGCCTGGGAATGCAGGTCAAAGTTCTGGCGCTTGCACCCGACGCTACCGACGTGGCAATGGCGCTGTTCTCCGGGATATTTAACATTGGGATTGGCGCGGGTGCGCTGGTAGGCAATCAGATAAGCCTGCACTTTTCGATGGCGTCGATTGGCTATATTGGCGCAATCCCGGCGCTGGCGGCGTTTATCTGGTCGGTTCTGATTTTCCGTAAATGGCCAGTGGCGATGGAAGAACAGGCGCATCACGGTTAGTGATTGATGCCGGGTAAGCGACAGCGCCACCCGGCATCGTTTTTAATGGTAGGTCTTAATAATTTCGAGCACGCCGTTAATAATAAACTGCACGCCCATACAGACCAGCAAGAAGCCCATCAGACGAGAGATAGCTTCAATACCGCCCTTGCCCACCCAACGCATAATCGCGCCAGAACTGCGCAAAGAGCCCCACACAATAATCCCGATAAGCGCAAAGATGATTGGCGGTGCCACCGTGATAACCCAGTCCGGGAAAGTAGCGCCGTCACGCACCGTTGAGGCAGAACTGATTATCATGGCTATCGTCCCTGGCCCTGCGGTGCTTGGCATCGCTAAAGGGACGAAAGCAATGTTGGCGGAAGGCTCAGTTTCCAGCTCTTCGGATTTGCTTTTTGCTTCCGGCGACTCATGCGCTTTTTGCGCCGGGAACAGCATCCGAAAACCGATAAACGCAACAATCAGCCCACCCGCAATACGCAGACCCGGAATCGAGATCCCGAAGGTGTTCATCACCAGCTGTCCGGCGTAATACGCAACCATCATGATCGCAAAAACATATACAGAGGCCATCATCGACTGATGATTGCGCTCTGCACTGTTCATATTCCCTGCCAGCCCTAAAAACAGCGCAACCGTCGTCAACGGGTTAGCCAGCGGCAGCAAGACCACCAGCCCAAGACTAATTGCTTTAATCAAATCCAACATAGTGCGTCGTTGTCCTTATCCATATTCAACACCGCAATTATAGGGTGAAATTGCACATTTCAGCCATGGTCACAACGTAAGGATTATTTTCGCTGCTGAATCATAACTACTCGTTATGTTTATGATTTGAAAGCCGCAAAAAGAGTCCATGAATCGTTTTAGCAATTCGTGGCATCGGCTAATTCATTCAGTTGACTTATACTTGCCTGAGCAATAATATCTGCCGTGACTAACTACTTGCCAGGGCAACCATTGTGAAAAGCACCAGTGATCTCTTTAACGAAATTATTCCGCTGGGTCGCCTTATTCATATGGTTAATCAGAAAAAAGATCGCCTGCTTAATGAATACCTGTCTCCGCTGGATATCACCGCAACGCAGTTCAAAGTGCTGTGTTCCATTCGCTGCGAAGTGTGTATCACGCCGGTAGAGCTGAAAAAGGTGCTCTCTGTAGATCTCGGTGCCCTGACTCGAATGCTGGATCGACTCGTCTGCAAAGGATGGATAGAACGAAGCCCTAACCCGAATGACAAACGCGGCGTACTGGTGAAACTGACCAGCGACGGCGCGGCGATGTGTGAGCAATGTCATCAATTAGTAGGACAAACAACGCACCAGGAACTAACAAAAAACTTAACGGCGGATGAAGTGGCAACGCTTGAGCACTTGCTTAAGAAAATACTGCCGTAATACAGAAAGAGGTATGACGATGTCCAGACGCAATACTGACGCTATCACCATTCATAGCATTTTGGACTGGATCGAAGATAACCTGGAATCACCGCTCTCCCTTGAAAAAGTGTCAGAGCGTTCAGGTTACTCAAAATGGCACCTGCAACGGATGTTTAAAAAAGAGACCGGTCATTCATTAGGACAATACATTCGCAGCCGCAAGCTGACGGAAATTGCCCAGAAGCTCAAAGAAAGCAATGAACCGATCCTTTATCTGGCGGAGCGGTATGGGTTTGAATCGCAACAGACCTTAACGCGTACGTTTAAGAACTACTTCGACGTGCCGCCTCATAAGTATCGAATCACCAGTATGCCGGGTGAATCCCGGTACCTGTATCCGCTGAAACATTGCAGCTGAATGAATAAAGCTAACCATCGCCTTTAAGACGTAACCGAGGAAATCATGAAATTCACCGTCTCCGCCGCCCTCGCCTTGCTGGTGCTTGTCTCCAGCCAGACCTTCGCGGAGCAAACCCCACAAGCAGCTCAGCAGAATAATCGCAATGCGATGTTCATGCCCTCTGCCAATAACCAGTCACCTTTTGATTTCAACCATATGGGTGCTGGTAGCGACAAATCCGACGAATTAGGCGTGCCGTATTACAACCAGCGCGACCACTGATTCGTTTTGCCCCGCTGATGCGGGGCTTTTTTTAGCGTTAACTTCTCACCCGCGTCACCCGACGCAAGCGCAAGCCAAACACGTTGATATACAGCCCGGCCATAATCAGCACCGCGCCAAGCAGCTGTAACGCACTGAGTTTCTCCCCCAGCAATACTGCGGCACTGGCAATACCAACCACCGGAACCAGCAAAGAGAGCGGCGCCACACGCCAGGTTTCATAGCGGCCCAGGAGTGATCCCCAAATACCGTAGCCAATGATGGTTGCCACAAAGGCCAGGTAGACCAGCGACAAAATCGTGGTCAGGTCGATATTCATCAGGCTATCGAGCATGACGGTCGGGCCATCAAGAATAGCTGATACCACCATAAACGGAACGACAGGGATCAGCGCACTCCAGACCACCAGCGACATCACCGGTGGGCGTGCTTCGTGCTGCATAATCAGTTTGTTAAAAATATTACCGCAGGCCCAACTCAGCCCCGCCGCCAGGGTCAGCATAAAACCAAGCAACGCCACATGTTGCCCGTTCAGGCTGGCCTCAACCAGCACCAGAACGCCAAACACAGCAAGGGTAATCCCCGCCAGCTGTTTGGCCTGCAAGCGTTCGCCAAAGACAAAGGCACCCAGAATAATGGTGAAGAAAGCCTGCGCCTGAAGTACCAGTGACGCCAGCCCGGCGGGCATCCCAAATTTGATGGCGCAGAACAGAAAGGCGAACTGACCAAAGCTGATGGTCAGGCCGTAACCCAGCAACAAGGTGAACGGGATTTTAGGACGGGCAACAAAGAAGATTGCCGGGAAGGCCACCAGCAGAAAGCGCAACCCCGCCAGCATTAATGGCGGCATGTTGTGCAAACCGACTTTGATTACAACGAAATTGAGCCCCCACACTACGACTACCAGCAACGCCAGTAGCCCGTCTTTACGCGTCATACCCTGCCCCTGATTATTAAATTTTTGTAAACAGATTCAAGGTAACGAAAAAAAGCACAGAGGAAAAGATCATTAATTCTGGCAGTCAGTGGAAGCACTTACGGATAAATTAGGTGCTATACAAGCCCCTTATGGCGTGATAATCCTGATAAGACACAACAATAAATCATAAGCTAATGTCGGACAGGAATATGAAACCATCTCTCAGGCGCTCAACCACAGCGCTGCTGGCATCATCATTGTTATTAACCATCGGTCGCGGGGCAACACTGCCGTTTATGACCATCTATCTGACGCGCATGTATAACATGAGCGTAGAGAATATCGGTTATGCACTGACCGTGGCGCTGACTATCGGCGTGGTGTTCAGCATGGGATTTGGCATTCTGGCGGATAAATTCGATAAGAAACGCTATATGTTGATCTCCATTACGGCCTTTATTGTGGGCTTTGTGGCGATCCCGCTGGTGGATAATGTTACCCTGGTGGTGCTGTTCTTCTCGCTTATCAACTGCGCCTACTCTGTATTTTCGACGGTACTGAAAGCCTGGTTTGCCGATGTGCTGACATCGAGCGAAAAGGCCCGCGTGTTCTCGCTGAACTACAGTTTTCTCAACATCGGCTGGACTATCGGGCCGCCGATTGGCACCTGGCTTGTGATGTACAGCCTGCAACTGCCGTTCTGGCTGGCCGCGGTTTGCGCCGCGCTGCCGCTGGTCTTTATTCAGTTTTACGTCCAGAAAAGCATTGCGTCTGACACATCGCAGGTGACCACCCCGTGGCAACCCTCGATCCTGCTGAAAGACCGGACGCTGATGTGGTATACGCTTTCCGGCCTGCTCGCCTCCTACGTGGGTGGTTCATTCGCCACCTGTATTTCCCAGTACGTGCTGGCCGCTAACGCCGACAGCGATTTTGCGCAGAATGTGGTTGCGGTGGTGTTACCGGTAAACGCCGCCGTGGTGGTGACGCTGCAATATGCCATCGGGCGCAAGCTGACTGCTGCAAACATCCGCCCGTTAATGGCAGTTGGCACGCTCTTTTTTGTTCTCGGCTTGGGTGGGTTTATGTTCTCTGGCGATAACCTTATCTACTGGGGGATCGCCGCAGGGGTCTTTACGCTGGGTGAAATTATTTATGCGCCGGGTGAATACATGCTCATTGATAACATTGCCCCGCCGGGGATGAAAGCGAGCTATTTCTCGGCTCAGGCACTGGGCTGGCTCGGCGCGGCGGCAAACCCGATGATCACCGGTATCATCCTGAGCCATCTGCCGCACTGGTCATTGTTTGCCATTATGATGGCGGCGATTGTGGTGGCCTGGCTGATGATCCTGCGCGGGATGAGCGTGAAAAGTGGCGCTAGCGTGTTAGCCTGTAGGCCGGGTAAGGCGTAGCCGCCACCCGGCAACAGCAAATTCTAGTGGTGCAACATCTCGTCGACCACCTGATCTTTGTACATCTCGTTAGGATAATAGGTTGGCCAGTTATCCATCTCTTTAAGCAGCGCCTCGTGGGAGGTGTTGCCCATAAAGATATGGAAATGCGAGGACGCTTTTGGCCCGATGATGTGGTCGCTGAACTGCACAAACTTCGGCGCGCCGCTGCTGGCATCCTTACACTCAAACAGATAGCGAACGCCTTTCTTGCCTGATGCGTAAGTCAGGATCTTGTAGCCGCTGTAATCGTAGTGACAGCTACTGACCTCTCTGCCTGTGTGGAATTCCATGACGTTATTTTCAATGCCAATGCTGTCGACATCCGTGGCGTAGCCCGTGCGGTAATACGCTTTGACCTGGTCGAACGTTTTGCTTTTATCCTTTGCGGCTTTCTGTTTAAAGACCGGATCCAGCGAACCGTCCAGCAGGAACGGATAGACAGATTGCCAGACGCCGTCCCAGTCGGACAATTTTCGGTCCTTCACATCTTTGTCAGCAAAAACGCCGTTCGCCGCCTTCTGTTCGGCTTCCGTCATCTGGTGACCGTGTGAATGAGCAAAAAGCTGGCCACTGACCAGCAGCGCCCCCAGAGTCATCGCAAATTTTCCAATATGTGCAGACAAAACAATACCCTCACTCCGTTTTATAAGAATGAGAATGTTATATTATAACATTTCAGATCGCAACCAGACCGCGAACGCCTTCTTGTTCCATATTTTCGCCACGACCACGCTGTATGATGGTTCCGCGCGACATCAGTAAATAGCTGTCGGCCAGTTCAGCGGCAAAGTCGTAAAACTGCTCAACCAGCAGAATGGCCATATCGCCCCGGTCGGCAAGCTGGCGGATCACCTGCCCAATATCTTTAATAACCGAGGGCTGAATACCTTCGGTAGGTTCATCCAGGATAAGCAGCTGCGGGCGGCTCGCCAGCGCACGGCCAATAGCCAGCTGTTGCTGTTGCCCACCGGAAAGATCGCCGCCCCGGCGATGTTTCATCTCTTTAAGCACCGGAAAGAGCTGCCAGATCTCGTCCGGGACGTTTTTCGCCTCACGCGCAGAGAAGCGCGATAACCCCAGGAGCAGGTTTTCTTCAACGGTTAAACGCGGGAAGATCTCCCGGCCCTGTGGCACATACGCCACGCCTGACTGCACGCGCTGATGGGGTTTGCTGTGCGTGATTTTTTTCCCCTGCCAGAGCACCTCGCCCGTTTTGGCCGGAATAAGCCCCATCAGGCATTTCAGCAGCGTGGTTTTCCCCACACCGTTGCGCCCTAAAAGGCAGGTGACTTCGCCCGTTACCGCTTCAAAGCTGACACCGCGCAGAATATGGCTTCCGCCGTAATACTGATTCAGTTCGTTGACCTGTAACATCAATGCTCCTTAGCGCCCCAGATACACTTCAATCACCTGCTCGTTGGCCTGCACCTCGCGAAGCGAACCTTCCGCCAGCACCCGTCCCTGATGCAGTACCGTCACGTGATCGGCAATGGTTTCAACAAAGCCCATATCATGCTCAACCACCATCAGCGAATGTTTACCCGCCAGCGTCCTGAAGAGCTCTGCCGTGTATTCAGTTTCTGCATCCGTCATCCCGGCTGCGGGTTCGTCGAGCAGCAATAAATGCGGGTCCTGCACCAGCAACATACCGATTTCCAGAAACTGTTTTTGCCCGTGGGAAAGCAGACCCGCACGCCTGTCACGTTCACTGCTCAGACGTAACAGCACCAGCATCTCGTCGATGCGGTCAGCCTGTTCGCCGCTGAGCTTTGCCCGCAGGCTTGCCCACACGGATTTATCACACTTCATGGCCAGCTCCAGGTTTTCCCACACCGTCAGCGCTTCAAACACCGTGGGTTTCTGGAATTTTCTGCCAATACCCTGACGGGCGATAGCCGCAGGATCCAGCGCAGTCAGATCAATCGACTGGTCGTACACCGCCCGCCCGCTTTGCGGCCGTGTCTTACCGGTTATCACATCCATCAGGGTGGTTTTACCGGCACCATTGGGGCCAATCACACAGCGTAATTCGCCTACGCCGATGTTTAATGACAGGTCGGTTAGCGCCTGAAACCCGTCGAAATTGACGTTAATGGCCTCAAGTTGCAGTACCGGGTCGGTCTGATCGCGGTAGCGATCGCCGGGCAACTGGCGGGTAAAGAGTCCTTCGGCTGGCTGCATTATTTCTCTCCCTTACGAAACAGGCCGTAGACACCGCGCGGTAAAAACAGGGTGACGGCGATAAAAATCAGCCCCAGAAAAAGCTGCCAGTACTCCGGCATTGCCACGGTGAACACACTTTTCGCGCCGTTGACCAGCGCAGCGCCAATCACCGGGCCAATCAGCGTGCCACGTCCACCCAGTGCCACCCAGATAGCGGCTTCAATCGAGTTGGTGGGCGACATTTCGCCCGGATTGATAATACCCACCTGCGGGACATACAACGCGCCCGCCAGGCCGCACAGCACGGCAGACAGCGTCCACACCAGCAGTTTAAAACCACGCGGATCGTAGCCACAGAACGTCAGGCGGTTTTCCGCATCACGCACGGCGGTCAGAATGCGGCCAAATTTGCTTTTCGCCAGCGCAAAACCGATGCCCAGCGTCAGCAATAACAGCACAACGGTAGCCAGGAACAGCGCAATGCGCGTGGACGTTGCGGTGACAGAAAACCCGAGCAGCGTTGTGAACCCCGTAAAGCCGTTATTGCCGCCAAAGCCGGTTTCATTACGAAAGAACAGCAACATGCCTGCGTAGGTCAGCGCCTGGGTCATGATCGAGAAATAGACCCCTTTAATTTTTGAGCGAAACGCAAACCAGCCGAACACCAGGGCAAGCAGACCCGGGATCATCACAATTAACACTAATGCCCAGGCAAAATGCTGGGTGCCCCACCAGAACCAGGGCAGCTCGCTCCAGGAAAGGAACGACATAAACGCGGGCAGCCCATCACCCGCGGCCTGACGCATCAGGTACATCCCCATCGCATAGCCGCCCAATGCGAAGAAAATGCCATGTCCTAACGACAACATCCCCGCATAGCCCCACACCAGATCCAGGGCGACGGCTACAATGGCGTAACAGAGAATTTTGCCCACCAGGGTGAGCATCCAGGTGGATAACGCCAGAGGGTGCGTGGCGGGCAACAGTGCCAGGAAAGGCAACACCAGCAGCAGTGTCACCAGCAGGCTGCCGAGAATTTGCGTGGTACGCGGCGCTTTACGCGCCAGCGTTAAGGTAAGTGGCTGGCTCATCAGTCAATAACCCTCCCTTTAAGTGCAAACAGCCCCTGCGGACGTTTCTGAATGAACAGAATGATCGCCACCAGGATCAGGATTTTGCCCAGAACAGCGCCCATCTGCGGTTCGAGGATTTTATTGAAGATCCCAAGGCCAAAGGCGGCAGCCACGCTACCTGCCAGCTGACCGACACCACCAAGCACCACTACCAGGAACGAGTCAATAATGTAACCCTGACCCAGTTCCGGCCCCACGTTGCCCAGCTGTGATAACGCCACTCCGCCCAGACCGGCAATACCCGACCCCAGGCCAAAGGCCAGCATATCAATGCGTCCGGTGGGCACGCCGCAACAGGCCGCCATGCTGCGGTTTTGTGTTACCGCGCGCACGTTCAGCCCCAGACGGGTTTTATTCAGGGTAAGCCAGGTAAAGAACAGCACCAGCAGCACAAAACCGAGCACCACAATGCGGTTCCACGGCAGCGTCAGGTTGGCAAAAACCTGCACCCCGCCGGAAAGCCATGCCGGGTTTGCCACTTCGAGGTTTTGCGCGCCAAACGTCATCCGCACCAGCTGGATAATCATCAGGCTGATCCCCCAGGTTGCCAGCAGGGTTTCCAGTGGGCGGCCATACAGATGGCGGATAACAGCACGTTCAAGCACCATGCCAACACAGGCTGTCAACATAAAGGCCACCGGTAGCGCCACTACCGGATAGAGTGCCAGCCACTGCGGGGTAAATTGCGCCATGACCTGTTGCACCATCCAGGTGGCATATGCTCCCAGCATCAACATCTCGCCATGGGCCATGTTGATGACGCCCAGTAATCCATAGGTGATGGCCAGCCCCAGCGCGGCCAGCAGTAATACGGACCCCAGCGACAACCCCATAAAAGCCTGGCCGAGTAAATCGCCCCACATCAGGCGGTGTTTAATGTGATTAAGGCTCTCTTCGGCAGCGGCACGCACTCTGGCATCCGGTTCAGTTTGCGCCTGAGCATATGGCGTCAGTTTTGCCTGAACATCAGGATCGTCAGACTGCCCCAGCAGCTCCACGGCCTTCAGACGCACATCAGCCTGTGGGCTGGTCAGTTGCAGATTCGCCAGCGCCAGTAACAGCGCCTGGCGTGCGACATCATCTGTTTCACTGCCCGCCCGCTTTTGCAGGAAATCGAGCATATCGGGCTGCGCGTCGCGCTGAAGTTGTCTTGCGGCATCGCGCCTTTGCGTGACACTGTCACTCACAAGCTGATGCGTGGCGAGCGCAGTGGTCGCCAGAACCCGCAGGCGATTGGTCAGGCGAACGGCTTTTGTCTGCCCCTCTGCGTTCGTTGCATCACCCAGAGCCACCATCGTACCGTTGCTGCGGGTAAACGCATGTTTTTGACTGTCGAGATAGAGATTTTCCTTTTGCAGCGCCTGCAACAGCGGCAGCCGCGCCGCTTCCGGCGAGGCCGCCCACTGTTCCAGCATCGCAGCCTGCTGGCTACGGTTGGCGGCAACAAAATCATCAGCATCCGATGCCTGCGCCATCCCTGGCAGCAGTCCGGTAAGCCATACAACAGCGACAATAACGCGCATGATATTCATGGCTTTTCTCCCTTTGACAATGACTTAGTTGCTGGCCGTTTTCATTGGCTGATCAGGTTTTTTGTCATTACCGGCAATGAACGGACTCCACGGCTGCGCACGTACAGGCTGTTCTGTCTGCCAGACCACGTTAAACTGCCCGTTACCTTCAATTTCGCCAATCATGACCGGCTTATGCAGATGGTGGTTGGTAGCATCCATGGTCAGCGTAAAGCCAGATGGCGCTTTGAAGGATTGCCCCGCCATCGCCGCACGGACTTTATCCACATCGGTGGTTCCGGCTTTTTCTACCGCCTGCGCCCACATATGGATCCCCACGTAGGTCGCTTCCATCGGGTCGTTGGTGACTACGGTATCGGCGTTAGGCAGCTTGTGCGCTTTGGCATAGGCTTTGTAATCCGCCACAAAAGCCTGGTTGGTTGGGTTATCGACGGATTCAAAGTAGTTCCACGCTGCAAGGTTACCCACCAGCGGTTTGGTATCGATGCCGCGCAGCTCCTCTTCACCGACGGAGAACGCTACCACCGGAACATCGGTCGCTTTCAGCCCCTGGTTTGCCAGCTCTTTATAGAACGGAACGTTGGAATCGCCGTTAATGGTGGAAACCACGGCCGTTTTGCCGCCCGCAGAGAATTTCTTGATATTGGCGACAATGGTCTGGTAATCACTGTGCCCGAACGGGGTGTACACCTCTTCGATGTCTTTATCCTGAACCCCTTTGGAGTGCAGGAACGCGCGCAGGATTTTGTTGGTGGTGCGCGGGTAGACATAATCGGTGCCGAGCAGGAAGAAGCGTTTGGCACTGCCGCCGTCTTCACTCATCAGATACTCCACCGCCGGGATGGCCTGTTGGTTTGGCGCTGCCCCGGTATAGAAGACGTTTGGCGACATCTCTTCGCCTTCGTATTGCACCGGATAGAACAGCAGACCGTTCAGCTCTTCAAAGACCGGCAATACGGATTTACGTGATACCGATGTCCAGCAGCCAAACACCACAGCCACCTTATCCTGGCTTAACAGCTGACGGGCTTTTTCCGCGAACAGCGGCCAGTTAGACGCCGGGTCTACCACCACTGGCTCCAGCTTTTTACCCAGCACGCCACCTTTCGCGTTGATCTCATCGATCGTCATCAGGGCAACATCTTTCAGGGGCGTTTCAGAAATGGCCATCGTGCCGGACAACGAGTGCATGATCCCCACTTTGATAGTATCCGCAGCCTGAACACCAAAACTCATTCCCATTGCGACCGCAGAGGCCGACAGTGCAAAAGCTTTTAACAAGGTACGACGGTGCATATTTTCACTCCTGAAAAGAAAGCTGTGCTAAACGTCCGTGACCGACTGGACGCAGAAAATAAACATGTGTCAGCTTAGGAGGAGCAAAAAGGATGCCAGGATGAAAAACGTGGATTTTCGGGGGCGGAATGAAGGCCTGCGGGGAAAACGACTCAGAATGGTACAGCGCTGCACTTTAATAATGCAGCGCTGTGTCAGAAGTGTTACCAGACTTCGCTGGCGATTTGTGTCACCAGACGCACTTTGTCCCACTGCTGGGTTTCGTTCAGGGTATTGCCCTCTTCAGTGGAGGCAAAACCGCACTGCGGGCTTAAGCAAATCTGCTCTTTCGCGACATATTTTGCCGCCTCTTCCAGACGCGCCTTCACGCCCTGCGGGTTTTCCAGCTCGCCATTTTTGGTGGTAATAAGGCCCAGCACCACCTGCTGTTTACCCGGGCGGATAAAGCGCAATGGCGCAAAATCACCGCTGCGATCGTTATCGTATTCCAGGAAGAAGGCATCGACGTTGACCGTGCCGAACAGCACTTCCGCCACTGGCTCGTAGCCGCCTTCGGAAATCCAGGTTGAACGGAAATTGCCGCGACAGACATGCAGGCCGATGGTCAGATCATCGGGTTTCCCTTCCAGCGCTTTATTCAGCACGCGAGCATAGATGCGCGCCAGCTCGTCGGCGTCATCCCCACGTGCGCGGATCTGACGACGCTGATCGTCAGAGCAGAGATACGCCCAGACGGTGTCGTCCAGTTGCAGATAGCGGCAACCTGCGGCATAGAACGCATGGATAGCATCGCGCCAAGTGGTCGCCAGGTCGTCAAAATAGGCATCCAGATCCGGGTAGACCGTTGCGTCGATATCTTTGCGGCCGCCACGGAAATGCAGCACGCTTGGGCTTGGAATGGTCATCTTCGGCTGCGCATTCCCGCTGATACTCTTCAGGTAGCGGAAATCAGCCAGCATGGGATGGTCACCGAAGCCCAGCTTACCGGTGACACGCACGCCGTGGGCTTTGGTCTGTACCCCATTGAACTGGATACCCTGCTGAGAATCATAACGTTCAACGCCCTGCAACCCGTCGAAGAAATCGAAATGCCACCAGGCGCGACGAAACTCCCCGTCGGTGACTACGTGCAAACCACAGGCGCATTGCTGTTCGACAACATGGCGGATCGCCTCGTCCTCAACAGCACGAAGCTGCCCGGCATCAATCTCACCGCTGGCAAATTTCAGACGAGCCTGTTTGATGGCATCCGGGCGTAAAAAACTGCCTACTACATCGGCGCGGTACGGGGCATGTTGTCGCTGCATGGAAATCTCCTGTTTCTGCCGGCAGATAATTGCCGACAGTGATAATTCATTTCTTGAACTTTTAGACTTCTGGATGTCTAAATGTCCAAAAAAGATGTCATACCCGCCGCGTCACGACAAACGAGAAAATTTCACCTGTGTTGAAAAAAATTCATCTTCAGCCGAGTACCGCTGAAATTTGCCCGGCAAAGTCGAAGTTTTCATCCTGCCAGCCGGTGATCCCGCCGAGCATGATTTTTACCGGCAACCCCAGCCGGGCGAGTTTCAGCGCGGCTCTGTCGGCGCCGTTACAGTGCGGCCCGGCACAATAGACCACAAAGACCGTGTCTTCTGGCCACTGCGCCATGCGCTCCGCTGTGATCTGGCTCCAGGGCAAATGGATAGCGCCCGGAACATGACGACGGGCAAACTGCTCGGGTTTGCCCACCACGTGCAGCAAAACAAAGTCCTGATCGTTATTGGTCATGGCGTGATGCACATCGGCGCAGTCTGTTTCCACACTCAGGCGACGCAGAAAATGGGCAACGGCTTCTTGTGGCCCGGCTGCCGGAAATTCCGTAACATAATTCATGAATCTTTCTCCTCTAAGGTGTTTGTGTTAACACTACTCTATCCACAAATTCCTCCACTGAATGCGTCCGCTCATGCCAGAAAACCGCAAAAAGATGACAAAGTTAAGACAGCTTTCCTCCCCACGGGTGGTCGTACTGGCCTATGACGGGCTGTGTACCTTTGAATTTGGCGTAGCGGTTGAAATTTTCGGGCTTCCGCGTCCCGAAATGGGTGACGACTGGTATCGTTTTGCCGTGGCGGCGGTTGATGAAGGTGAGCTTCGTGCGACCGGCGGGATCCGCATTCTGGCCGACTGCAATCTCAGCTTGCTGGAACACGCCGACCTGGTCGTTGTGCCAGGCTGGCGAGGAGTAGACTCGCCGGTGCCGGAGGCTCTGTGCGACGCGCTGCGCCAGGCCAGCGCCCGGGGGTGCCAGGTGATGTCTATCTGCTCCGGCGTGTTCGTGCTGGCCGCCGCCGGGTTACTCGACGGACGTCGCGCCACAACCCACTGGCGCTATATTGAGACGCTGAAATCCCGCTTCCCGTCCATCGATGTGGTTGAAGACGTGCTGTATCAGGATGAGGGGGATCTTCTGACCTCCGCCGGCAGCGCGGCGGGCATTGATTTATGCCTGCACGTGGTCCGCCGGGACTACGGCATGGAAGCGGCGAATCGTGTCGCCCGCCGTCTTGTCATTCCACCTCATCGGGATGGTTCGCAGACGCAGCAGTTGAACCGCCCGGTGGCGCAACTGCGCGAAAGCCAGCGTTTTGGCAAGTTGTTTGATTATCTTCATCAGCATTTGGCACTGCCACACAGCGTCGATTCACTCTCGCAGCGCGTGGGAATGAGCCAGCGCACCTTTCTGCGCCGCTTTCAGGACGCAACAGGCACAACGCCCGCGCGCTGGTTGCTCAACGAAAGGCTACTGCGGGCAAAAGATTATCTGGAAAACAGCCGGTTAAGCATCGACAGCATTGCTGAACAGACCGGGTTTGGGCAAGCGGCTACGCTGCGTCACCATTTCCGCCAGCATTTCGCGCTTTCTCCGGCGCAGTATCGCAAACAGTTCGCCCTTTCATCTGAACGGCCCTGATGGCGGACAGGCAAAAAAAACCGCCATTGAATGGCGGTAAATGCTTGCATGGATAGATTTGTATTTAGGTATCAACATCCTCGCCATTCCATGACGGGTTGTGTACTGCGATCACCCTATCACGGGTCGTCTCAACAAATGCTAAACAACGCAATTAACCCTGCTTAACGATCAGGACTGGGTGACGTCCGCGTCTTTAGTGTTGATTTGCAGAAACTTCATCAACCCCTGTTTTGCGCTCTGTTTTGCATCGTCGTTGATGGCTTCGAGATAGAAAGAGCGAGAAACATCGTAAGGAGCTTGTTCTGCCGAATAGACCGCAAACTGGAAGCTTTTTCCGCGTTTTTGATTCAGGCAATCCAGCTCCCAACGTTGTTCGTCAATCTGGATGCTGGTGCAGGAAACTTTACCGTAATCGCTGGTCAGATATGAACCCACTCGGGATTCGGCAGATTCCATAAAGTCAGGTTTGTTATTATAGGCGTAACTCGCACACGCTGTTGCCGCTACAGCGAAAACCGCAATAGCCACAGAGAGTGATTTTTTCATTTTGGAAGATCCCATTCCTAAGCCACAAGAAAGCCATTATATAAGATTTATCTTGAATCCTCATTTATCTTTATTTACCAAAAATGGTTGGTTTTTTAGATTTATATTGATACTACACCCCCAGACCTGATTCTACGGGCTTAATTGTTCAATTAACCGCCTATATCCGGAATCATACCAGGCCTATTTTTTCAGATTATTCCTTGATCTACTCTCTAACTTTTCAAGTTATCCAGGCAGATTCTTAATCTCAGTACGCATCCACACTTTCTCCATTTTTCGGTGTTCAAATCAGCGGCGTTAAACAAAGAGAAAGGAAACAACAAAATGAAAAACATCACTACACTTGCTACGGTCATCGTGCTGGGCCTGTCGTCTTACGCGTTTGCGGATAACAAACCACCTATGCCGTTCGAAAAGCAGCCAACTGAACACAATCAAAAACAGCCTCCACGTGATGGCAAACCACCTCAGCACGAAGGTAAAACATCGCAGCATAATATGAATGGCGATAAGTCTCAGCACCGTGGTGATAAACCAGAACACAACGGAAAACGCCTGCAGCATAATGACGGTAAACAACCGCCAAAAGACGGTAAAAAACCATTACCACCGCAAGACCAGCGTAATTAATAAACAGGGGCGTTATGCCCCTGTTTTATTTCCGGTTACCACAGAAACTGACAATCCCTTTGCGTTAATTTGATCATCGGAATAATAACTTAATAAAACTATCTGCATCATAGCCGTGAAATGTCATTCAGCGGTGAAATAATGTTTAGAAAAGGGTTATCAGCAATAATGTTGATCTGCGCATTATTTTCGGGTCAGTTGATGGCGGGACACAAAGGGCACACCTTTTTATGGGTGAAGAATGTCGACCATCAGCTTCGTCATGAAGCCGACAGTGACGAACTACGCAGCGTGGCAGAGGATTCCGCAGAGGGCTTGCGCGAACACCATCACTGGCAGAAATCACGCAAACCCGATACTCACTTTCGTTAATTAACTGCCTTTACGTTTTGGCAGGGTTTTCATCAGATCTTCAGGGCTGACAGAGGCGACAATGCTGCCCGGCTGCGGCATTTTGAAGATGTGGTTTTTCATCTTACCAATGACGTGCATCTCACAAGGACGGCAGTCAAATTTCAGGGTCAACACCTCGTCCCCGTTCACCAGCTGCATAGGGGTCGCTTTCCAGCTTTTGATATTTCCCTTCGCCTGTTTCGGGCACAGGTTAAACGCAAAGCGCAGACAGTGTTTGGTGATCATCACCGGTACATCGCCCTTCTCTTCATGCGCTTCATACGCCGCGTCAATCAGCTGCACGCCATAGCGATGATAAAACTCGCGGGCTTTATGGTTGTAGACGTTTGCGAGGAAGGATAAGTGCGAATCAGGATAGACTGGCGCAGGCACAGAAACAGCTTTACGGCTGCCGCGTGGATAGTTAACCAGACGCGCGTCATCAAGCATTTCTGCCGTTTCACGACGGAACTGATTCAGCAGACTATTTGGCACAAACAGTGCTGCCGGCAGGTTAACGTCGATATTACGCGCGTAGTAAAGGGTTTGCCCCAGCTTCGCCACCCCATCCTTCAGGTTGTTCAGCGCTTTTTCCGCGTTGTTGGCGACTTCAAACTGGCCGTCAAGGGTATGGGTCACGCTGACGCCATCTTCACTGGTCATGGTCAGGATCAGCTGCTCTTCCCAGCCACCCAGTTCAATATCTACCGCAATGCGACGCTCGCTGGAGGTCTTCAGTAACGCCTGCTGCCAGTTGTGGTCCAGGTTGCGGTTAAGCGCTGCGTCAGGACGCGCTTTATACAGATCGGCTGGCATCTCATTCGGCCATACGCGATAACGGTTCTCAGCGGTTTTTTCGACAGTGTTGGCACGGAAACCAACCACTTCACGCTTGATCATCACGTTCAGACCATCACCGTTCGCCAGCGGCTCCGTCACTTCCACGTCCAGATGATCTTTCGCCACTTTCAGCACCTTGCCTACCGGCAGACCGATAAACTTCGGCGAATCGAACGCACCGATGTCATCTTTACGGGCATTCACGAAGTAATCGGTGCTGCCGCGGTGGAAGGTTTTATCTGTCGACGGGATAAAGAAGTGCTCGGTACGTCCGGCAGACGCACGCGCCAGGTCACCGCGATCTTCAATAATGGCATCCAGCATCTGACGGTAGTGCGCGGTGATGTTTTTCACGTAGCTCATGTCTTTGTAACGCCCTTCGATTTTGAAGGAGCGCACGCCAGCGTCGATCAGCGCACCGAGGTTGGCGGTCTGATCGTTATCTTTCATGGAAAGCAGGTGTTTTTCAAAGGCCACCACGCGGCCCTGATCGTCTTTCAGGGTATAGGGCAGACGGCACGCCTGAGAGCAATCGCCACGGTTAGCGCTACGCCCGGTCTGGGCATGGGAGATATTACACTGCCCGGAATAGGCAACGCACAGTGCACCGTGGATAAAGAACTCAATGGTAGCGTCTGTGGCCTGGTGGATATCGCGGATCTGGTTCAGGTTTAGCTCACGCGCCAGCACTATCTGGGAGAAACCGACGTCGGAGAGGAATTTGGCCTTTTCTACCGTGCGGATGTCGCACTGGGTACTGGCGTGTAGCTCAATCGGCGGAATATCCAGCTCCAGCACGCCCATGTCCTGGACGATCAGTGCATCAACGCCGGTCTGGTACAGGTCAGTTATCAGACGCTGCGCAGGCTCCAGCTCATCATCATGAAGAATGGTGTTCAGGGTCACGAACACTTTCGCCCCGTAGCGATGGGCGAACGGTACCAGCTCGGCAATATCGCTCAGGCTGTTGCTGGCGTTATGGCGGGCACCGAAGCCAGGGCCGCCAATGTAGACGGCATCGGCACCGTGAAGGATCGCTTCACGGGCAATGGCGGCATCGCGGGCCGGGCTTAAAAGTTCAAGATGATGGGATTGCAGGCGCATACTTCGTCGTTATCCGTTATGGTCAAAATGGCGGCTATTGTAGTCAGAAGTATGCGTCAGCGAAACAGTTTTGCGTACCTTCAGCGGGGATAATGAATCAGTGAATGAAAGTGCACCGTCAGGGCGCTGCTGTTACGGTACGCGTGGGGTTTATCGCCCGCAAAACGCACGCCAGAATCAGCCTGAATGGTGCGCCACTCTCCGTCGATGTGCATATCAAGCTCACCGCTTATCACCACCACATGCTCAATGACGCCCGCTTCGTGCGGCGTGGATTCACTTATCGCGCCGGGTGCAAGGGTTATCGAGAAATGATCGTATTTCAGCGCCTCGTCCCAGGGGAATAACGGTTTAACCACCATCGCCTGCTGCTGCGGGTCGAACACCGCTTCCGGGCTGGCCTGCGGGGTGATGAAAACGGAAAACGGCACGTTCAGTCCGGTTGCTATTTTCCAGAGCGTCGAAACCGTAGGGCTGGATTCGTTGCGCTCAATTTGTCCGAGCATCGCTTTTGACACGCCCGTCTCTTCTGCAAGCTTTGACAGACTCCACCCGCGTGTCTGGCGCAGGGTCTTCAGTGTGGATGCAAGATGCTGAGTAATGTCCATAAATCCTCCCGTTGGCGAAAAGTGTACCACTTGTACGCTATAGCGCACAGTGTTACATTGCTTCGGACGCTATAACGCACAGTGGAGTTTTTATGCGCAGTTCAACGCCTCTCTTTCCTGCCATTCTGGCCGGATTTGTTGCCGTGCTGGTGGGCTACGCCAGCTCAGCGGCAATTATCTGGCAGGCTGCCGCCGCCGCAGGGGCAAACGCCCAGCAGATTGCTGGCTGGATGACCGCGCTTGGCCTTGGGATGGGGGTCAGTACGCTTGCGCTCTCCTGGTGGTATAAAGCACCGGTGCTTACCGCCTGGTCCACGCCGGGTGCCGCTCTGCTGGCCACCAGCCTGCATGGCGTAACCCTGGCAGAAACGATCGGTATTTTTATTTTTGCCAACGCACTCATCCTGTTGTGCGGGCTAACCGGGCTGTTTGCCCGCCTGATGAAGCTAATCCCGCACTCCCTGGCGGCAGCCATGCTGGCCGGGGTACTGCTGCGTTTTGGGCTTCAGGCATTCAGCCATCTCGACGGTCATTTTCTGCTGTGCGGCAGTATGCTGGCGGCGTGGTTAATAGCCAAAGCGTTTGCGCCGCGCTATGCCATTGTGGCCACCCTGTTGGTCGGCGGTATCGTTGCCTGGGCTGGTGGTGACGTTGTCACGGACAAAATTACGCTTTCGGTTGTTATGCCGCAATTTATTGCCCCTGCATTTACCTTTACTAGCCTGGTCAGCATCGGCTTGCCGTTTTTCCTGGTGACCATGGCCTCGCAGAACGCCCCCGGCTTTGCCACCATGAAAGCTTCCGGCTATCCGCTGTCGGTGTCACCGCTCATCATCATCACCGGCGGGATTGCATTACTGTTTTCACCGTTTGGGGTCTATTCCATCTGTATCGCGGCGATCACCGCCGCCATTTGCCAGAGCCCTGATGCACACCCTGATGCCAGTAAACGCTGGATTGCCGCCGCAGCTGCGGGCATTTTTTATCTTCTGGCGGGCGTGTTCGGCGGCTCCATTACCGGGCTAATGGCCGCCCTGCCGCTGAGCTGGATCCAGACACTGGCAGGGCTGGCACTACTTGGCACTATTAGCGGCAGTTTGTATCAGGCATTGAATAACGAAGCGGAGCGTGACGCGGCGATTGTCACTTTCCTGATGACCGCCAGCGGGGTAACGATTCTGGGAATTGGTTCAGCGTTCTGGGGGCTGGTTGTCGGTGGGCTTTGCTACAGCGTTTTTCTACGCGCTCGCCGCACGTAACTGAGATGGCGTCACGCCCATTACGCTGCGAAAGCGGTTGCTGAAATGGCTGGCAGAGTTAAAGCCGCAGGCAAGCGCGATATCGGTCAGCGGCTGGCTGGTTTGTGTGACCAGCTCTCTGGCTTTTTCCATCCGGCGCTGCATCACGTACTGATGCGGCGCTTGCTGCATTGACTGGCGGAACATGCGGGCAAAGTGGTACTCGCTGAGCGCGGCCTGGGCGGCAAGCTCAGCCAGCGTCAGCGGTTGCGCGAGGTTTTCTTCAATAAATGCCAGTACGTTTCGCAGTACAAATGGCGACAATCCCCCCGTCACTACCGGCAGTTTCCACTGCACGTTGGCGTAGTTTTGCAGCAGATGCGTCAGCAACATCGTTGATGCCGTGCTCAGCGTGAGTTGATTCGCTTTTTGCTGCCAGTCGCAGCCGAGCAAAAACTGGCGATACAGCGCAGTAATTTTCGGGTCGCTGCCAAAGATTTTTTCATCAAGCGTGAGGGATACCGGTCGCTTATCCCAGATCTTCTCGCCGATATCGCGCAAATGCTCATCGGTACAGTAAAGATGGACAAACGACAGGTCGTCGCGGATATCCCAGGTGGATTCACTCTCTTTCGGCATCAGGCAAAAACGGTCAGGGCCGCCGCCATTTTTCCAGCCACCGGGTGTTTTTTGATAACTCTCGTAGCCGTCAGCCACGTACAGGCTGAGGGTATGGTGATCGCTCTTAACGGTTATGGTGTCGTGCTTGTTGTACCACGCCGCCAGCTGAATACCGGAGTTAAGCGCAACGGTCTCCCGGAGCACCGCGTTCTGCTGGCGTAGCGTTTCAAAGGTTTCGTAAGCGTGGGACATAACCATCAACACGTCATTAATCAGAGTATCAGTCTAAGAATTGTTGCCCCCTGTTGCCAGTGCCCTGACGATAAAAAAGCGCAAGAATTTGCAAGTCCGCCGCAACCAGGTGAAAGCGTGCCGGGCAGACAACCGTCAGACTGAGGGTTTTCGCGGTTTGAGAAGAGAGAGAACATGAACGCACTGTTATACGGGCTGGTGGTGGTCATCTGGGGAACCACCTGGATTGCGATTTTTCTGCAACAAGGGCCTGTCGCGGCCCCCGTGTCCATTTTTTGGCGCTTTGCCGTTGCCTGCGCCATTATGATGATTGTCTTAGTTGCCCTGCGTCGTCTGCGCAAACTGTCATTGCGGGACCATCTTTTTTGCATCATTCAGGGCTGCTGCGTGTTCTGCTTCAACTTCTGGTGCTTCTACACCGCGGCGGCGCACATTAACACCGGGCTGGAGTCTGTGATTTTCAGCATGGCGGTGCTCTATAACGCCATCAACAGCTTTATCTTCTTCGGCCAGCGACCACCAGCCCGCTTCTGGACGGCAGCGGCACTGGGTTTAATCGGTATTATCACCCTCTTCTGGGACGACCTGCTGGCAAGCGGCTGGAGCGCCTCACTGCTGACGGGAATTGGCCTTTCCGCGCTGGGCACTTACGGGTTCTCTCTGGGGAATATGATCAGTATCCGCCACCAGCGAAACGGTCTGGAAACCATGACCACCAACGCCTGGGCGATGCTCTACGGGACGCTGGTAATGGGCTGTATTGCCCTGATCCGGGGAGACAGCTTTGCACCTGAGTGGACGGTGAGCTATATCGGTGCGCTGCTTTATCTGGCGCTGTTTGGTTCGGTGATTGCCTTTGGCGCTTACTTCACCCTGGTGGGCCGTATTGGCGCGGGAAAAGCGGCTTACAGCACGCTTCTGTTCCCACTGGTTGCGTTGTCTATCTCAACCGTTTACGAAGGTTACGTGTGGCATATTAACGGGATTATTGGTCTGTTGCTGATTCTGGGGGGAAATATGGTGATGTTTACAAAGCCGGAAACCTGGTTCAGACGTCTGCGTACGGCATAAAAAAAACGGCCTGCGTAATGCAGGCCGTCTTCAGAATTATTTCATTGTCTTTTTCACATCAAACATGGTGGCATCGGTTGCCATGTCATCCACAACCTGTTTCAGGGTTGCGAAGCCCATCGGCGTATTTTCGTTTGTCAGCTCTTTACCTTCGCCTTTACGAACCACTTTCATAACTGGTTTGCCGGTTTTCGCATCGATCAGCTCACCTTCAAAGTACAGATGGGTGTCCATGGTACGGTGGCCAGACGCCATTTGCGTACCTGCAACCACCAGCGCCACTGGCACCACTTCATAGAACTGTAAACCTTCCTGTTTAGAGGTGACACCCGTAATGGCACCACGGAAGATCAGGCTACGTGGCCCTGCCGTAGCGACGATCGGTTTACGCTGACCAATCGCGGTTTTCATTTTGTTGTTGGTGTAGCTCAGCAGTTCATCCAGCGTTTTTTGACCAATTTGGGTCGTAGGTTTTGGCACCGGATAATAGGTAATCGGATTCCAGACAATATTGTCATAATTCGCTTCATTGTAAGACGGGTCAACCCAACGCAAAGTTGGTTTACCCGTCGCAGATGTCGTTTCCTTCAAGCCAGAATAGTCTTTTAAAAAGCCTGAGTATTGTTCAGGAGCAGCGACTTTTGAGGAGCAACCCGCCAACGCCAACAGACCAGTAAGCACTGCAACCCTAAAGAAAGTTTGAGTACGCATGATGATATTCCATGTTATCTGCAAGTATGCATTTGAAGTTATAGCAAAAGATTGGCAAGTATGTGGTGGGAAAAAATGTTGTTGAGAGCACAAATTGAAAAAAACTGCCCGAAAGGCTTCGGGCAGTGAAAAATTACTGGTTAATATCCACTTGCCAGAAGAGATGCTTACCAAACGGGTCGATTTCGTAGCCTGTCACTTCTTTGCGTACCGGCTCGAAAATAGTGGAATGCGCAATCATTACCGCTGGCATTTGATCGTGCATCATTTGCTGAGCTTCTTTGTATAACGCCACACGTTTATCGTGATCGGTTATCGATTTAGCTTCAGCAATAATTTTATCAAACGGCTTATAACACCATTTCGCGGAGTTCGATCCGCCGTTGGCGGACGTACAGGTAAACAGCGGGCCAAAGAAGTTATCAGGATCGCCCGTCGCCGTAGTCCAGCCCATCAACGCCGCCTGATGTTCACCGCCTTTCACTCGCTTGAGGTATTCGCCCCACTCGTAGGTGACGATTTTGGTCTGCACGCCAATCTTCGCCCAGTCCGCCTGAATCATCTCAGCCATGCGCTTAGCGTTCGGGTTATACGGGCGCTGTACCGGCATCGCCCACAAATCAATGCTGATACCGTTGGCAAATCCCGCCTCTTTGAGCAGGGCTTTGGCTTTTTCAGGAGAATAGTCGTAATCCTTGAGTTCGCTGTCCGCACTCCAGACGCCCGGCGGCAACAGATTTTTCGCCGCAGTGCCGGTACCGTGGAACACGGCATCGATAATCGCCGGTTTGTTGATGGCCATCGCCAGTGCCTGACGCACTTTCACGTTATCAAGCGGCGGTTTTTGGGTATTAAACGCCAGAAATCCGGTGTTCAGCCCTGCCTTGCTCATCAGGTTGATGTCTTTGTTGGCCTTCATGCGCGGCAGCTCAGCCGGGTTCGGGAACGGCATCACCTGGCACTCGTTTTTCTCAATTTTGGCAAAACGCACCGAGGCATCCGGCGTAATGCTAAACACCAGGCGATCAAGCTTTGATTTACCCTGCCAGTATTCCGGGAATGCGGTAAACAGAATGCGTGAATCTTTCTGATACTGCGCCAGCCGGAACGGCCCGGTGCCTATCGGATCCATATCGACCTTCTCTGGCGTTCCAGCTTTGAGCATCGCATCGGCATATTCAGCCGACAGGATCGAGGCAAAATACCAGGCCAAATCGGCCACAAACGGGGCTTCCGGGTGCGCCAGGGTAAAGCGCACCGTATGGTCATCCACCCGGTCAATGGCGGTGATAAGGCTGCCAAACTCCAGGCTTTCGAAGTTGGAATAACTGCCGTTAGAGACATTGTGATAAGGGTGATTAACGTCTTTCTGGCGCATGAACGAGAAAATCACATCATCCGCGTTAAAGTCACGCGTTGGCGTAAAGGACTTGTTGCTCTGGAACTTAACACCTTTGCGCAGATGGAAGGTATAGACCTTGCCGTCTTCACTCACATCCCAGCTTTCTGCCAGGCTCGGCACCAGCTTGGTTGTGCCGGGTGTAAAGTCCACCAGGCGGTTATAGACCGATACAGCACTGGCATCTACGCTTGTGCCAGACGTATACAACTGAGGATTGAAGTTCTCCGGCGATCCTTCGGAGCAATACACCAGCGTTTTCGCACTGACGGCGGAACTGGCCGTCAGCGCGGCAAGCGCCAGCGTTAACATGGTGAGTTTGCTTTTCATCTTTTTTCCTGTCTTTTTAATTCGACGGCTAATTAATTCTTTTGCCATTTCATAAATAACATTAAAGTGACATTGCAAACACCTGATAATACAAAATAAGAAGGAATCACTATGGCTTCAGAACTCTCCAGACAATTAACCCATCGTTTTTTCCGCTATCTCGCCATCACCAGCCAAAGCGATCCTAAAGTCAAAACACTCCCCTCCACACCCGGGCAGCACGACATGGCGCGTGAACTGGCGAAAGAGCTGGCACAGCTGGGTTTAGAGGATATCGTCATCGATGAGTTCGCGACCGTTACCGCAGTTAAAAAAGGCAATGTGGCAGGCGCGCCGCGTATTGGTTTTATTACGCATATCGATACCGTCGATGTGGGATTATCACCGGATATTCGTCCACAAATATTAACGTTTACCGGAGAAGACCTCTGTCTGAATAAAGAGAAAGACATCTGGTTACGTGTAAAAGATCACCCGGAAATTCTGTCGTATCCCAATGAAGAGATTATTTTCAGCGATGGAACCAGCGTATTAGGCGCAGATAATAAATCTGCGGTAACCGTGGTGATGACGGTGCTGGAAAATCTGAAAGCCGAACATCAGCATGGCGATATCGTGGTGGCGTTTGTACCGGATGAAGAGATCGGTCTGAATGGCGCCAAAGCGCTGGATCTTAAGCGCTTCGACGTCGACTTTGCCTGGACCATCGACTGCTGCGAAATTGGAGAAATTGTTTACGAGAACTTCAACGCCGCGGCGGCCGAAATCCGCTTTACCGGCGTCACCGCGCACCCGATGTCCGCCAAAGGCGTGCTGGTGAATCCGTTATTGATGGCGACAGACTTCATCAGCCATTTCGACCGTCAGCAAACGCCGGAGTGCACCGAAGGCCGCGAAGGTTATATCTGGTTTAACGGTATTCAGGCCGGGCAAAATGACGCAGTGCTGAAAGCGAACATTCGTGATTTTGATAAAGACAACTTTGCCGCGCGTAAGCAGCAGATTGCCGATGTGGTGGCACTGATTGCCGCACAGCACCCTGCCGCAAAAGTGGAATACCGCATTGAGGACACTTACAGCAATATCAGCAATGCGATTGGCGAAGACCGCCGCGCCATTGACCTGATGTTTGCCGCGATGGAGTCACTCGGGATCACGCCAAAACCGACGCCAATGCGCGGGGGCACAGACGGTGCGGCGCTCTCCGCAAAAGGGCTGCTCACCCCGAACTTCTTCACTGGCGCCCATAACTTCCATTCGAAGTTTGAGTTTTTACCGTTGTCGTCGTTCGAGGCGTCTTACAAGACAGCCCTGCAAATCTGTCTGCTGGCCGCCCGTTAAGCGGGATTACGCGCCAGCATGGTGGCAAAACGCAACTGGATGCGATTACCGTTGGCATCGGTGCGGTGCAGTTCACCCACCTCTTCGTTGTATTTGAGCAATTCCCAGCCTTCATAGTGATTGCTCAGCTCACCGCTTTTGAACGCGAACGGGAAGCCAACGGTGCACGGATAATCTGCGGTATCCATCGCGGCAACGATCAGGTTAAAGCCGCCCGGTTTAGTGCAGCGCTGCATATTGGCGATAAGGCCAGGGATGGTTTTCGCTTCCAGAAACATCAACACCACGGTTGAGAGAATAAAATCATACTCGCCGTCAAAGCTCAGGCTGTTGAGGTCTTTGATCGCTGCCTGCAAATTGACGATCCCTTCTACCGCTTTGATGCGTTCGATATTGTCGATGCTCATTGGGTTCTTATCCCACGCCGTCACATCGTAGCCGTTGGCAGCCAGATAAAGGCTGTTACGGCCATTTCCGCAGCCCAAATCCAGGGTTTTACCCGGTTTGACAATATCTGCGCTGTACAGCACCTCTGAGTGCGTGCGGGTCAGACCATATTTATCAGTGAAGTAGTTCTCATCAACAGTCATTGTTTTTCCTCAGGAAGCATAAGCAGTGCCTTATCAGTGCGTACCAGAAGTTTGCCCTGCATCAGCAAGATAAACGTACGAACCAGCAGCATCGCAATGATAATGTTAGTAAAAATAAACAACGGGACGGCAATCGCGTGGAAGAAGCCCGACGGACTGCTCTGCCCCAGATGCAATCCGGTGGTCGCCAGCGCCGAAACGCCGAACGAGAAACTCCAGAAAGAGGCATTAAACGGCTGTGACAGATACCATGGCATCAGACGCAGCATAAACAGCAGCTGCAACAGCCCGTAACCAAACAGCATTTTGGCGAAGGTATCGGCCTGCCCACCGTTCACGCTGAACCAGGCGCTACAGGCCACCAGCGCCGGGGCCAGTTGAATGCCAAGCGAAGTACGCAGAGCTGAGGGTAACTCCCCGGCACTGCGCAGGCGTTGCAGGATAACCGGCTCCAGGCTGAGCCATGAAAAAACGCCCGCCCCCAGGAACACCAAACCGGCATCGGTAAATCCCAGCGCGCCACAGGCCATGGCGCTGATAAAATTGTTGGCGACCGTCGGCAGGTAGAGCCCTGGTGTGGTGGCCTCTTCAGGGTGATTACCCCGCCATAAACCGGCACTCTGCCAGGCAGAGTAGCTCAGCTGCATCACCACACCTATGCCGAAAAGCACCAGCGAAATGGGTCGAAACCAGGGAACAAATCCAATTGATACCAGCATAGTGGTCGCGGGAAACAGGCTCACAAAACTGCTCATCACCGGGTGGCGCATCTCAGTCAGTATGCTGTGCGGAAAACGAATGGCGCGGGTAATAAATGCCAGCGTCAGCAAAAACCAGATACACACCGCCAGCCCGACCAGAATATCGCCCGGCCAGCGCGTCACTGGCCAGAGAGTGCTGGCATAACGCCAGGCAAACCCCATACCAATCGTCCCCAGCACCATACCGAAGTAACCCGAGGGTAAGTTAAGGACTTGTTGAGTTCTGTTACTTTTACGCATTTATTTTAAATTATAAAATGTATTTTAAATGCCATTTTATGAGGTTTAAGCGGTGAGCGCCAGCATTTCGAAACGCCTAAACTTTGCTACGTTTAGTTAAGACGCTTATCAGGGATAATACGATGAAAAAGTATCGGCTTGGCGACGAAATCCGCCTCTGGCAATGGCAAAACGGCGAAAGCAAAACCACAACCCCACTGCGGCAGATTATCGCGACCACTGATTTTAACGATATCGTCAGCGGGACAAAAGGCGGATGGGTCGACGATGAGCGCGCGCTCGCTCAGGAGGGCCTTTGCTGGATCTACGACGAAAACAGCGTGGTCTTTGGCGGCGCCAGAGTGCTCGGCAATGCGCGGATAACCCAGCCCTGCGTGATAAGCCATAACGCCTGGATTGGCGGCGACTGCTGGGTCGATGGCGCGCAAATCAGCCACGGCCCACGAATAAGTGACAACGTCACCATTCAGCATTCTGATATTCGTGGTGAATGCCACATATTTGGCAATGCCCGTGTCCTTCATCACAGCCAGGTCATCGCAGCAAAAGGCTTAACCCCCGACAACGATCAGCTTTTACAGATTTACGGCAACGCCACCGTGAGCCAGTCCCGGGTAGTTCATCAGGCGCAAATCTACGGAGACGCCCTGGTGAATTACGCCTTCATTGAGCACCGCGCCGAGGTGTTTGAAAACGCCATTCTGGAAGGCAATGACCTGAATAACGTCTGGGTGTGCGACTGTGCAAAAGTGTACGGCAATGCCCGCCTGATTGCCGGTAAAGACGATGATGCCATCCCCACGCTGCGCTACAGCTCGCAGGTGGCGGAAAACGCCGTCATCGAAGGCAACTGCGTGATAAAACATCATGTGCTTATCGGCGGCCAGGCCTGGTTACGGGGCGGGCCGATCATGATTGACGACAAGGTGGTTATCCAGGGGCGCGTACGCATCAGCGGAGATGTGCTGATCGAGCATCGAATAGAGATAACCGATGATGCCGTGATTGAAGCCTTTGCCGGGGAAAACATCCACCTGCGCGGCGAAAAGGTGATTAACGGCAATCAGCGAATTACCCGCACGCCGCTTCTGGGCGCGCTATAGCGGGAATAGTCTGGCGTAGCTGTTCACATCGTCAAAGCGGCCATTAAGGTATTCCGCCTCTCGCAGACAACCTTCAAGCGTAAAGCCATTTCGTATTGCGACTTTATTGCTGCTGACATTGTCTACGCGGCACTTAAGCACAAAGCGACGGACTTCGCCCCGGCTGGCGTAATAGTGCATAAACGCCTGTAACGCCCGGGAAATAATCCCCTGCTTCTGGTGATGCTCGTCCAGCCAGTAACCGATGTAGCCCGTTTTGTTGGTCGGCTCAATGGCATTAAACGACAACACGCCCACCAGAATATCGTCCTGAAAAATAAGAAACATTTTGGCGTAACCGCGTGCGTGCAGCATTTGGTTACTCTGCACGTTGCGCCGGGTGTCGTCTTCAGTCCCCACGTGCTGCGCCCAGTCGAATGCAGTTTGCAGAAAGGTTCTATTTTTGATGACGAGGTTGTGCAACTCGGCTGCGTAGCGATCTTCGACGGCACGAAGCTCGATGTTGTGGGTAACGGGGATGATTTCAGAAGACATGATCACTCTCAATGGTCTGGTAGGCCGGGTAAGCGTTAACGCAACCCGGCACAATCCCACAAGGACTAACGCATAACCCGGTCGTCAACGTAATTACGTTTATCCGGTGCTGGCGGGAAGTACTGGTAGAGCCAGGTTTCACTGATAGCATCGCCCTGGCAGCGCAGGAACATCCGCATATCCACCGGCTCCGTTGAGTCGGACGTTGGATACCAGTCAAACAGGATACGATACCCATCGAACGGCTCAACGTAGAGGATCTCAATCTGCTTCGCTTCACCGTTTGAAAGTGTAATCACAGGCTCAATCCCCTTCGGCGCTGCGGCTTTCAGATCGCCACCGACAAAATCAATGGCAAAGCGACGCGCCCAGGTTTTCGGGTAGTTTTCGCCCGGTGCCCAGCCTTCAGGGAACCCACCCATACCGGTGCGGGTCGCGAAGACGTTGGCCAGCGGCGAGCGCACCGGAGGCTGTGCGCTCCAGTACAGGCGATATTTGAAGTCCAGCTCATCGCCCGCTTCCACCGGTTTTTCGGGCTGCCAGAAGCAGACCACGTTATCCAGTGTTTCACCGGTTGTCGGGATCTCCATCAGGCCAACAGCCCCCTTACCCCAGTTGTTACGCGGCTCTACCCACAGGCTTGGGCGTTTGTTATACCAGCCCATGATGTCCTGATAGTGCGAGAAATCGCGGTCAAGCTGGAGCAGACCGAACCCTTTCGGGTTTTTATCCATGTAGGCATTGAACTGCAGTTTCTGCGGGTTGTTCAGCGGGCGGCAGATCCATTCGCCATTACCACGCCACATCGCCAGACGGTCGGAGTCATGGATTTGCGGGTGAATGGTGTCGCACATGCGGCGCTCGTTATTCCCACAGCTGAACATGCTGGTCATCGGGGCGATGCCAAGCTGTTTGATGTCTTTACGTGCATAGAGGTGGTTTTCGACGTCCATGATCACCTGGCTTTTCTCACAGTGGATCACAAACTTGTAGGCACCGGTAATGCTTGGGCTGTCCAGCAGCGTATAGACGGTAAAGGTGGTGTCGCCAGGCTTCACGGTTTCAAACCAGAATGAGGTGAAATCCGGGAACTCTTCCGGCGTATCCGTAAAGGTATCAACCGCCAGACCACGGGCAGAAAGACCGTACTGGTAGGTGTCGTCAACCGCGCGGAAATAGCTCGCGCCGAGGAACGAAACGATATCGCGGCGTGCCAGCTCTGGCGCTTTGAACGCGCGGAAGCCCGCAAAACCGAGGTCGCTCTGCCCTTGCAGCTGTTTGGTATCGACGTCCGTCTCGTTATAGCTGAACAACTCAGGACGGAAGTGGATCTCACGCGCCTGAGACGTAGACGGGTCCAGCGAGAACATACGCACACGGCGGCGGAAACCCATCCCCATATGGAAGAACTGCACGTCGAGCTGACGGCCTTCAATGTTGTTCCACAGCGACTGCTTTTCGTCGTAGCGAATGGCGTTGTACGCCTGCGGGGTCATGTTCGCCAGCGTTTCCGGCAGCGGACGCGGTGCTCCACCCCACGGGGTTTTTGCCAGGTCATGTGCCATGGATTGCAGTACGGAGTAGTCAAAACGTCGGCTCTGACCGTCAGCAATGTCAGAGTCAGCAGCGAATGCCGCTTTAGAAAACAGTGAAGCAAGGCCTGATGTGCCGCTCAGGGCAGCCATTGCCAGCGAACCTTTTAAAAAACGTCTGCGATTCATGCCTGGAAAAACGTCCTTATGGTCGTGTGAATGTGTTTCGCACTCGGCGAAATGACGGCAAGAAAGAACGCACAGCCTAAACAAAAACGGTTAAGAATCCAATTGTTGCCGGGTGATTATATGAGCAAAGTGAGAAATATTTTCTGTCGACCGGAACAGCCTGAAAAAGGCGTAAAGAAAGGTAACGTCATTAAACACGCAAGGCGGCAGGTCTGAGGGGAAATGAGAGTGGCAGGAAGAAAAATGCCCCGGCTGGACATCGACAGCCGGGGCAAAACGAGGCGGTTATTTTACGCTGACATCGATACCCGGGAAGTACTTATCAGCGAGTTTAGCGATCGTGCCATCGGCACGTACTTTATCAATCGCGGCATTAAGCTGCTTCTGGGTGGCCTCATCCCCCTTGCGCAATCCAAAACCGATCCCACTGCCCAGGATAGTGTCGTCAGACACCGGTTTGCCGATAAAGCCAAACCCTTTCCCCTGAGGCTTGCTCAGGAAACCTGCCTGCCCGGCCGCGGACATGACTAACGAGGCATCGATACGGCCATTCAGCAAATCTCCCCACGCCATGTTCTGATCTTTATAAGACACCACGGTGACACCCTGCTTTTCCCAGTGCTCTTTGGCGTATGTCTCCTGGATAGAGCCCTGCAACACCCCGATGGTTTTACCTTTCAGCCCTTCAGGCGTTGCTTCTACCGCCGTGCCCGCTTTCCCCACCAGCTGTGACGGAATGCGATAAATCGGCTGCGTAAAATCAATGCTTTTGCGGCGTTGTTCGGTAATGTTCATAGCCGAGTTGATGGCATCAAATTTTTTCGCCACAAGGCCCGGGATCAACGCATCAAACGAGGTTTCAACCCAGGTACATTTCAGCGCTGCCGCTTTACAGATGGCATTGCCCAGCTCAACGTCGAACCCTTCCAGCTCGCCTGAGGCATTACGGCTTTCAAACGGTGGATACTCTGCTTCCAGCCCGTAACGCAGCTCCGTGGCGGCAAAAGAAGAGAACGTACACAGCAATCCCATGCCGACAACTAACGCGCGTAATTTCATGTAAAACTCCTTAGCGTGGTTTAACCCGACACAGGGCCTGGGCACCTGCCCGTAACGTTGCCTCATCTTTCGCAAAAGAGAGACGGATCAATTTATTATCTGTGCCATCAGCATAAAACGCCGACAGCGGAATGGTTGCAACACCGCACTCGGTAATCAACCGCTTCACCATGTCACTGTCGCTTTCATCACTAAAATGGCTGTAATCCGCCAGCAGGAAGAATGAACCGGCGCTTGGCAGCAAGCGGAACGGTGATTCTGCAAGCAGCGATTGCAGCAGGTCGCGTTTACGCTGATAAAACGCGGCCAGTGACAGCCAGGTTTGCGGATCGGTCATGTGTTCTGCAAATGCGTGCTGCATTGGGGTATCGGCAGAAAACATTAAAAATTGATGGACCTTGCAGATTTCTTCCATCAGCCCTGCCGGTGCAACACAGTAACCGACGCGCCATCCGGTGACGTGATAGGTTTTTCCGAAGGATGAAATAATGACGCTACGCTCCGCCAGCTGCGGGTGTGTGGCCATCCCGTGATGTGGCTCGCCATCAAAGACGACGTGTTCGTACACTTCGTCAGACAAAATAATGATATCGGTATTACGTGTGACTGCCGCCAGCTGTTGCAGATCGTTCGCAGAGAAGACCTGCCCGCTTGGGTTGTGCGGAGTATTGACGATGATCATCCGTGTTTTCGGGGTGATGGCGGCGCGCACTTCATCCCAGTTCACGGCAAAATCTGGCACGGTCAGTTTAATGGCAACAGGAGTTGCACCCTGTAATCGCACGATAGGCGCGTAGCTATCAAACGACGGTTCAAAGTAAATAACCTCGTCACCCGGATGCACCAGCCCACTTATCGCCGAATACAGCCCTTCGCTGGCGCTGGCCGTGACCAGTACTTCGCTACCGGGATCATATTGCGTGCCATAAAGCGTTGCGATTTTCTCGGCAATCCGCTCTTTCAGTGTCTGAAGGCCGGTCATCGCCGCATACTGGTTATGCCCGGCTTCCATGGCGCGGGTGACACCGGCGACCAGTTTAGGGTCACAGGAAAAATTCGGTGCGCCCTGAGAAAGGTTGATGGCGTTATGTTGTGCCGATAGCTGGCCAATAACGGTAAAAATCGTGGTGCCAACATCAGGCAGTTTTGACCGGGTTTGCACCGGAGTTCTCAAAGTCATCATCTTTCCTTTCTCATAAAGATTGCATAACTATTCAAACAATAAGTCGGTTGTGGCGACAAACGAATTGTTGTCATAATAGCCATGAGAAAAATGCATACCTGAGGAGTTCTATGTCGCGCCGTTCCTTCCCGCTTAATGCCGTTGATGCATTTTTAAAAACGGCCCGTCATCTGAATCTTACCCATGCGGCAAAAGAGCTGTGCCTGACCCAGGGCGCTGTAAGCCGTAAAATTGCGGCACTTGAGGCCTGGTTCGGCTTTCCACTTTTTGAGCGTCACGCCCGTGGGCTGCGGCTTTCCCCCCAGGGAAGCGCCCTGCTTCCCGAGCTGCAATCCGCCTTTGAGCATCTGCTGACCGTAGCTGAGCAGGCTCGCGCGCAGCAAACTGTGGTGCGACTGAAAGCGCCAACCTGCGCGATGCGCTGGCTGATCCCACGTTTGTTACAGGTAGAGCGCGAGCAGCCCGAACTGCAAATCGCGCTTACCACCACCACCGATCACAACGTCAATTTCAAAACCGAATCCTACGATGCCGCCATTGTTTTTGGCACGCACATGAGCGCAGGCGATCTGCTGTTTGAAGAGGCGCTGACGCCGGTCATCAGCCCGTTACGCGCGGGTGCAGAGCTGGAGTCGTTAACCTTCCTGCACCCCACTCGTGACAAAACGGACTGGTCGCTGTGGCTGGCAAAACAGGCGCTGTCCCTTAAAGCCATGCTCAAAAATCAACACTTCGATACGATGGATCTGGCCATCACCGCAGCCATTCAGGGGCTTGGGATCGCCATTGCTGATGAAACGCTGGTGGAAGAAGATGTCCGCGCCGGACGGCTGACGCGGCCTTTTGAGACGAGTATTAAAACCGGTGCGAGCTACCGACTGGTGTTACGCGAGTCGCATAGTCAGGATAACGGACTCGCAGCGTTTCGCTCCTGCCTCCTCAATCAAGACTGACGTGGTGTTTCATGACCCGTTTGAAGAGGCTCATGCGGGCGCGCATAAAGCGGTTTTCAAGCCTGAAACCTGCATTTTTATTCACTCCGATCCGTAACAGTACATCCCGACCTTTACGGCATGCAGGCCAGTGAGTCGGCCCCTGGAGCGTGTCCCGACTGCTGCTGGCATGGTGAGCGAAGCTTACCCAGTAGTCAGCCACCTGAGCAGAAAACTGCATATCGCGGGAATTAACATAATAACGAGACGGCTCCACCTGTCCCAGCGTGTCGAACACGTAAGGCACCTCGTTACCGTGCCAGGCGCCGTTGATATAGGTGGCATGTTCCGCTTCGGCAACATAGTCAAACCAGTACCGCCAGCACGGAGCCCCCACACGCTGCTGAGCCTGCATCACCACAAATCCCATGGTGGTAAATGCCATATCGCGACAGACCTGTCTGCCAAGCTCTTCATCCCCTTTAACACCTGGATAAAGCAGTTTAATTAACCCCAGACCAAACCGGCGTTCACGGCGCAGCTTCTGAATTTGCCCGGCGAGATCGATCCCAAATACCGCCATTACGCTTGCTTCATCACTGTTGGAGCCAATCATCACCGGAAGCGGATGCTGACGGGCGGCAAAGAACACATCGAGCATCGCTTCAGGGAGCACGCAATCGCCTACTACCGGTGCCGGGGCGATATTCAGCGGCGAGGCCAGCGGCCAGAACGCCTCAGGAGGAATGGCACGCAGCTGTTCTGCCGTCGCGTTTTCAAAACCAAAATGGGCAGCCAGTGCTTCGCCTTTTTGCAGCGCCTGTTCGCGCGGCGTGTCCGGTAAGGTGTAACCGCTCTGCACAATCGCTTTATGGAAAAGTCCGCCTGCCAGCGGAGAGGCCAGCAGCGACAGCACGCTTCGCGCGCCAGCAGATTCACCGAACAGGGTTATCGAACTCGGATCGCCGCCAAAGGCCGCAATATTGTCCCGCACCCAGTTCAGCGCAGCGATTTGGTCCAGTAGAGCAAAATTGTGCACCACCTGGTCCTCTTCCCCGGCAAGAGCCGGATGGGCGAAGAAACCAAGGTGCCCAAGGCGATAATTGATGGTCACCACCACCACATCACGTCTTGCCAGCGCTTTGCCGTTATAGGGAGGAAGCCCGCCGGCCCCAATGGTAAAGCCACCACCATGCAGCCAGACCATCACCGGCAGCGGCGTGGTACGCGCAACCGGCGACCAGACATTCAGATAGAGACAATCTTCGGAGAACTGGCCCGGATCGCCACCGCCCAGCTCCTGACAATACTCGCTGTTTTGCCAGCTTGATGCAGAAAACGTCGTAGCGGAGCGCAGCCCTTCCCAGGCGGCGGGAGGTTGCGGGGAACGCCAGCGCCATGCACCCACAGGCGGAGCGGCGTAAGGAATTCCGCTCCACACGTGTACATCCTCATCGGTAAAGCCAGCGAGTGCGCCCTGGCGCGTTTCAACCACAGGGGCGGAGGGATTTTGCATACTAACCTTCTTTTTCCGTCACACCCCCGCAGAGTAACGTTTTCAGAGCAAACCGCAACGGTGTTTGCTGCGCGCTTCCGCCTCCTGGTACAACGTAAACTCGTTATAGACCGCACAACCAAGCGCGGCTTCAAACGCATCGCGGCTGGCGTTTCCGTGGCTACGCGCCTGAGTTTCATTCCCAAGATTTGACTGGAAAATGCCCGCCGCACTCACCGGCAGGAAATCTTCGTAGGTAATCGGCTGAGCGACCATCCATCCCCGCTCGATCAGCGGTTGCGGATCGTCGCCCGGGCGGAACGCCTGGCGATGCGCTTCACCCGCAGGCGTCAGACGGTAACGGAAATAGGCCAGCTCCTGACGTCGCAGGAACATTTCGCTGTCCGGGAAGGCGCTGAACACCTCTTGCAGATGCAGCTGGTGCGTCAGGTTGTCTTTTCCCGTACCGGCCTGCCCAAGAAGGCTATCGTACAGCTCGCGGCCTTTCGGCGTCAGCGCAACGCCGCGCTGTTCAATTTCACCAAAACGGGCAGTATGAGTGCCCAGATGTTCACCGGAAAACAGCACCGGCTCCTCAAGGGCTTTGAAACTGGTCTGGCGCAGTAAAATCGGCACTTCGCGGCGCGGCGGACCTTCAATCAGGATTTTCGGTTCAATGCCGTATTTCGGCATCAGCTCCTGCGCGCGGTCAATATCCAGCGTGCGAGGGGTCAGGTGATTAATGTGGCATCCCGGGAAGCAGACCACATCAGCAATCAGCCGGTGTTCATTGCTCAGTGCCAGATAGGTTTCCTGGTCAACCGTGGCGTGGCGGTGCCAGCGGAAGGTTTCAATCGCCTCTGTCACAAACTCGCGGGCCTGCACCTCTGTAAATCCCCCTTCTGACTCATACAATTCAATCAGCGCCAGACAGCGCGGGGTAAAGATATTCCTGCTCGCCAGAATTTGCGTGGCGCGTTCACGCAGTGCGACGTTTTCTATCAGCTCCAGGCGCAGCAGCGAGGTAAAAATACGAAACGGATTGCGGGACAACGCGTCATCATCAATCGGGCGGAAAGCCGTTGAGTGGACGGGTACACCCGCCTGGGAAAGGTCGTAATAGCTGACGGGGAACATCCCCATAATCGCAAACATCCGGCGTAGTGTGGACAGCTCAAGCGCCGTGCCAACACGGATCGCGCCATGCCGTTCAACGTTCAGGCGCGCCAGTTCATCTGCGTTCGCCAGTTGTTCATGTAACAGGGGATTGTTTTCCAGAACGGCCAGGTTAACGTCGGCAACCAGTTCAAGTAACGTGCCGTACTGCGGAACTTCCTGCTGGTACATCGCCGACATAGCCTGCGAAAAGTGTTCCCGAATATCATCAGCCGTGATGGTGTTCGCCATGATGTCATGCCTCCAGTGAATATTACCTGGAGTGTAGAGAAGCCCGTCCTGGTTGGCGGGAAGAATTTACAAATTGTGATCCAGGCAGATGAGTGGTTAAAGGCTGTACTTTCGGGTGTGAATTCAGGTTATTGCGTGCGGGAGTAAAATCGGTCAGTTGAAAAACAGCTTGTAACTCAAATAGATCAAATGTTAAAAATATTTTGCTATCAGGTTATCAAAATTAAACAACTTAACTTGTCACCCGCATCGCTCTGTTTTTAACATCGCCTATGGAAAAAAATGGTCAGTTCAGTCAGCGCATACGCTTGCGCCATTTGCATACATTTGTGGCCGTCGCTCAACAGGGAACGCTGGGGCGAGCGGCTGAAACTCTTAACCTAAGTCAGCCCGCACTGTCTAAAACACTCAACGAGCTGGAACAACTTACCGGAACCCGGCTGTTTGACAGAGGACGCCTTGGCGCACAGCTCACGCTCGTGGGCGAGCAGTTTCTGACCCACGCTGTGAAAGTCCTGGATGCACTGAACACCGCAGGCCAGGCGTTAAACCGCAAAGACGACCACACCAGCGAAATTGTTCGCGTGGGCGCGCTGCCAACGGCGGCGCTGGGCATTCTGCCTGCCGTAATTGGCCAGTTTCATAAGCAGCAAAAGCACACCACGATTCAGGTAGCGACCATGAGTAACACCATGCTGCTTGCGGGGCTCAAATCTGGTGAACTGGATCTGGGGATCGGTCGAATGTCCGACCCGGAACTGATGACGGGTCTTAACTATGAACTGTTGTTCCTGGAATCGCTCAAGCTTGTCGTTCGGCCAAACCACCCGTTGTTGCAGGATACCGTCACCTTAAGCCGCGTCATGGAGTGGCCAGTGGTGGTGTCACCAAAAGGTACAGTCCCGCGTCAGAACGCCGAAGCGTTGTTGCAGCTACAGGGCTGCACCCTGCCAACAGGCTGTATCGAAACCCTGTCAGCTTCCCTTTCACGCCAGCTGACGGTTGATTTCGACTATGTGTGGTTTGTGCCTTCGGGTGCGGTGAAAGACGATTTACGTCACGGCACGCTCACGGCGCTACCGGTCACATCGCCCGGAGCCGGAGAGCCTATCGGTATTCTGACCCGCGTCGATATCCCACTTTCGACAGGCACACAGACGCTGCTCAGCGCTATTCGCAAGTCAATGCCTGCCTGATACTCCTTTAGCACCCTTTCCCTTAACCCGCCGTCGAGGCGGGTTTGATCTATTCTCTAATCAAATAATGCGAAATCTTTCATTAACAATTGCGTAAAACAATTTAACAGTTTTATCATAGTCGAGAATTCACCAAATGGTTCACAAACCGTTTGTTACCTGTGAATTCCTGCGCTATATGACGCAATCATTAGCGTAAAAACTACCATCACCCTCGTCTTTATTTACCCATTTGGTACAGAGCCGCACAGCACAGACCTGAAAAGACGAGAGTATTTAAGGAGACAGAAATGGCATTTGGCAGCGCGCCGCGTGGGTTACCTCGTATCCTGCAGTGGCTCCTTGCCGGATTGATGGCACTCATCGGTCTGGCAGTCGGCGGCTTGGGCTTCAAGCTCGCCACAGTAGGCGGAAGTTGGTACTTCCTGATAATGGGCGTGGTGATGGTCATCGCTGCGGGACTGATTTTCACTAACCGCACCAGCGGCATTGTGCTTTACGCCATCGCGTTTATTGCATCACTGTTCTGGGCCGTCAGCGATGCAGGCTGGGATTTCTGGCCGCTCTTCTCGCGCCTGTTTACCTTCGCGGTGCTGGCGTTCCTGTGCGCGATTGTCTGGCCTTTCCTGCGCGCGGCAAACAGTAATGCGCCCGTCAGAAAATCCGCTCCATTCGGTATCGCCGCAGTGCTGGCCGTTGCCATGCTGGCAAGTTTCGGCTGGATGTTTAAACCGCAAACTCTGGTTACTGCCAACGAGCCGGTTCCGGTTAAACCTGTCGCTCCTGGCGAGCAGCAAAAAAACTGGGAACACTGGGGTAACACCACCCACGGTGACCGCTTTGCCGCACTGGATCAGATCAACAAGCAAAACATCGGCGATCTGAAAGTAGCCTGGGTTGCTCATACGGGCGATATCCCGCAGAGCAACGGCTCCGGCGCTGAAGATCAGAATACCCCTCTCCAGGTTGGCGACACGCTGTATGTCTGTACCCCGTACAGCAAAGTGCTGGCCCTGGATGTGGATTCCGGTAAAGAAAAATGGCGTTATGATTCCAAAGCCACCGCGCCAAACTGGCAGCGTTGCCGTGGTCTGGGCTATTTTGAAGACCACAACAACGTGACAACGTCACAGGCAGAAACGTCGCCCGCGGCCTGCTCCCGTCGTCTGTTCCTGCCAACCACCGATGCGCGTCTGATTGCTATCAATGCCGACAACGGCAAAGTCTGCGAAGACTTTGGCGACCACGGCATCGTTGACCTGAGCGTGGGCATGGGTGACATCAAACCGGGTTACTACCAGCAAACCTCTACGCCACTGGTGGCGGGTAATGTGGTGGTGGTCGGTGGACGCGTGGCCGATAACTTCTCCACTGGCGAACCGCCGGGCGTTGTGCGCGCTTATGATGTTCACACCGGTAAACTGGCCTGGGCATGGGATCCGGGTAATCCGAACCTGACCGGCCTGCCGCCGGAAGGCCAGACCTACACGCGCGGTACGCCGAACGTCTGGTCTGCGATGTCTTACGACGCAAAACTGAACCTTATCTATCTGCCAACCGGTAACGCCACGCCAGATTTCTGGGCGGGTGAACGTACCGCGCTGGATGATAAATACAGCTCGTCTATCGTCGCCGTTGATGCAACCACCGGCCAGGTGCGCTGGCATTTCCAGACCACGCACCACGACCTGTGGGATTTCGACCTGCCATCTCAACCGCTGCTGTATGATCTGCCAGACGGTAAAGGCGGCACCACACCTGTGCTGGTTCAGACCAGTAAACAAGGCATGATCTTCATGCTCAACCGCGAAACAGGTGAACCTGTTGCGAAGGTTGAAGAGCGCCCGGTTCCTGCTGGTAATGTGGAAGGCGAACGTTACTCCCCGACTCAGCCGTACTCCGTAGGGATGCCGATGATCGGCAACCAGACACTGACGGAATCCGACATGTGGGGTGCCACACCGGTCGATATGCTGCTGTGCCGTATCCAGTTTAAAGAGATGCGTCATCAGGGGGTCTTCACCCCGCCGGGTCTTGACCGTTCATTGCAGTTCCCTGGCTCGCTGGGTGGGATGAACTGGGGCAGCGTTTCCGTTGACCCGAACAACAGCCTGATGTTCGTGAATGATATGCGCCTGGGCCTGGCTAACTACATGGTTCCACGTGCAAACGTTGCGAAAAATGCCAGCGGGATCGAGATGGGTATCGTGCCAATGGACGGCACGCCGTTCGGTGCTATGCGTGAGCGTTTCCTGTCGCCTCTGGGTATTCCGTGCCAGAAACCACCGTTTGGTACCATGTCTGCGGTGGATCTGAAAACCGGTAAGCTGGTGTGGCAGGTTCCGGTTGGCACCGTGGAAGACACGGGTCCGCTGGGGATCCGTATGCACATGCCTATCCCAATCGGGATGCCTACGCTTGGTGCATCGCTCTCTACACAGTCTGGCCTGCTGTTCTTCGCAGGTACTCAGGACTTCTACCTGCGCGCGTTTGATACCGCAACCGGGAAAGAGCTCTGGAAAGACCGTCTGCCGGTTGGCAGCCAGTCTGGCCCGATGACCTACGTTTCACCGAAAACCGGTAAACAGTACGTCATCATTAACGCAGGTGGCGCACGTCAGTCACCGGATCGGGGTGATTACATCATCGCGTATGCGTTGCCGGATAAGCAGTAACGGATGAAAAAAGGGACCTTTCGGTCCCTTTTTTTTGCCCGGTGGCGCTTCGCTTACGCGGGCCTACAGGCCTGGTTTTGTAGGTCGGGTAAGCTAAGCGCCACCCGACACTGCTGGCGACTCAGAACGTCTCCCAGTTATCCCCGGAAACCGTCGCTGCCGGACGCATAGGCACATTTTTCGCCACGGGTGCAGAGGCTTGCGCACGGCCCGCCTTCGCTCCGTTCAGACGAAACGCACCAACCGCCTCGGTCAGACGTGCGCCCTGTTCTTCCAGAGACGCTGCCGCCGCAGAGGCTTCTTCCACCAGCGAGGCGTTCTGCTGGGTCACTTTATCCATCTCAGAGATGGCCTGGCTCACCTGTACAATGCCACGGCTTTGCTCATCGGAAGCCGCAGCAATCTCCAGCATGATGTCGGTGACGCGCTTAACGGCTTCGACGATTTCATTCATGGTGTTACCTGCGGCAACCACTTCACCAGAGCCCTGGTCAATCAGCGACACGGATTCGTTGATCAGGCTTTCAATCTCTTTCGCTGCGTTCGCACTGCGGCTTGCCAGGGTACGAACTTCACTCGCCACCACCGCAAAACCACGCCCCTGCTCACCGGCGCGTGCAGCTTCCACTGCGGCGTTAAGCGCCAGAATATTGGTCTGGAAAGCGATGCTGTTAATCACCGCGGTGATTTCAGAGATTTTCTTCGAGCTGGTAGAGATATTGCCCATGGTTTTCACCACGCCGGACACCATCTGACCGCCACGGCTGGCTTTACCGGAAGCATCTTCCGCCAGTTTGCTGGCATGGTGTGCGTTATCGGCGTTCTGCTTCACGGTAGCAGTCAGTTGCTCCATGCTGGCTGCAGTCTGCTCAATGGCGGCCGCCTGCTGCTCGGTGCGTGACGAGAGATCGGTATTGCCGGCAGAAATCTCGCTGGTACCGCGATAGATTTCTTCCGCCCCCTGGCGAACCGTACCTACGGTCGTCACCAGCGAGTGCTGCATAGTTTGCAGGTCACGCGTCAGACGGCCAATTTCGCTGCGGCCAGTTGCGTCGTCCGGCATCGTCAGGTCGCCTTTAGCGATATTCTCAATGCGCTTAGCAGCACGCTGAAGTGGGTTAATCACCGTGCGGCGCAGCACAATAAATGTCACCGCCGTCAGCGCCAGCGCCAGCGCAAAGGCGCCGACCATAAACATCAGCCCCATCTGCGTGCGAGTATGTGCCTGTGCCGTCAGTGCATTCGCGCGATCGGTCCGGATTTTAATCGCCTTCATCAGCACCTCGTTATACCCGTCATCCAGCGGACGTGCAGTTTCGTTTTCGTGGTTGATAATGGCTTCGAACATGCCATTTTTGGCATATTTCAGCATCGGCTGGAGCCCGGCAACGTAGGCGTCGTAACGCGCTTTCAGATCCGCGTCCAGGGCTTCATCTGCCGGGGTGCGAACCGCGCGATTCATATACACCGCAAAACTGTCCTGGGATTGTTTAATGCGCGTTTCCGCCTCGTGGATGTTCTGCTTCATTGCATCCATTTCGGCGATACGGCTCGCCGCACCCGCGTGGATCATATTGATACGGGCGGTGCGTAAGTGGTTTGAACTGTTCGATAACCCCAGACGAACCTGAATTTCGGATGTGACATCCTGCTGATCGGTGTCAGCTTTTAAAAGGAAGTAACCCGCCAGACCGGAGCTCAAGGCAAACAGAAGAATAATGCCACCGAGAATGGAGGAAAACAGCGGAACCAGCCTGATGTGATGCAAGAAGCTCAGCTTGTGCTGTGCCTGCATCGAAGTTGTGTTGTCCATGACCGTCGACTCTCTTATAGGTAAGATGCGTAAAAACACGCCTGTAAAATAGTCATCGGCACAGCGGGGAATTTGATTACGGCTAAAATCGCCAGCCAGGTCACAGTTTCGAGAAGATTATTAAAGAAATGCCAGCGGCAAAAACCGCTGGCAGAATAATTAGTTGTCGCCGAAATGGATGACGGTACGGATCGATTTACCTTCGTGCATCAGGTCAAACGCTTCGTTGATCTGCTCTAACGGCAGACGGTGGGTAATGAACGGATCGAGCTGAATCTTTCCGCTCATGGCATCTTCAACCATTCCCGGCAGCTGGGTACGGCCTTTCACACCACCGAACGCAGAGCCGCGCCATACGCGGCCCGTCACCAGCTGGAATGGACGTGTGCGGATCTCCTGACCTGCACCAGCCACACCAATGATGATGCTTTCGCCCCAGCCTTTATGGCAGCATTCAAGCGCAGAACGCATCACGTTGACATTACCGATACATTCAAAGCTGAAATCAACGCCGCCGTCGGTCAGCTCAACAATCACGTCCTGAACCGGCTTTTCGTAATCTTTCGGGTTAACGAAATCGGTCGCGCCCATTTCACCGGCCAGCTTGAATTTTTCCGGGTTGGTATCCACCGCAATGATACGACCGGCTTTTGCCTGCACCGCACCCTGGATAACCGCCAGACCAATCCCGCCCAGGCCGAACACCGCCACGGTATCACCCTCTTTCACTTTCGCCGTATTGTGTACCGCACCGATACCGGTGGTTACACCACAACCCAGCAGACACACTTTATCCAGCGGTGCCTGCGGGTTCACTTTGGCCAGGGAAATCTCGGCGCATACGGTGTATTCGCTGAAGGTACTGGTGCCCATATAGTGATAAATCGGCTCACCGTTGTAGGAGAAACGGGTTGTTCCGTCTGGCATCAGTCCTTTACCCTGGGTGGCACGCACGGCCTGACAGAGGTTGGTTTTGCCGGATTTACAGAACTTACACTCGCCACATTCTGCGGTGTACAGCGGAATAACGTGATCGCCAGGTTTCAGGCTGGTAACGCCTTCCCCCACTTCAACCACAACACCGCCGCCTTCATGGCCAAGTACCGCCGGGAATACGCCTTCAGGATCATCACCAGACAGGGTGAACGCATCCGTATGGCACACGCCGGTGTGGGTGATTTTAATTAATACTTCGCCTTTTTTCGGCGGCGCAACGTCAATTTCGACGATTTTCAACGGCTGGCCTGGGCCAAATGCGACAGCAGCGCGAGATTTCATAATGTCTTTCCCTTGTTGTGAGGTCTGTGGGTTTATTTTAGATAAGAGCGCAGCAAATGGCCGACTTCTGCCATTCTGACTGCCCGCTGGTCCGGGGTTGTCTCCCCCGTCACCAGCTCATCTTTGAGGTGAATTTCGACCATTTCGCCCATCAGACCATTTGCAGCACCGCGCACGGCGGCGATTTGTTGCAGGATGGCCAGACAGGGTTCGCCGGATTCCAGCGCACGTTCCAGGGCGTCAACCTGCCCACGGATGCGCCGGACGCGAGTGAGGATTCGTTTTTTATCTGCGGGTGAATGCGGCATACGCCCTCCTGATACTATAGGGGGGTATAGTAATTTGTTATTCATTCCCTGTAAACCGTCGGTTTCTTATGGGTTTCCGGCAAAATGCTGTAATATGCGACTTATTGCGATATTTTGCAGGATTGAACCCAGATGCATAAAACCGCTCGTCAGAAATACTTGCTTGATATTATTAGTGAAAATGGTCAAGTCAGTATCAGCGACCTCGTTGAAAAATTGCAGGTTTCTGCGGACACCGTTCGCCGGGATCTTACAGACCTTGAGAATCAGGGGCTGGCGCAAAAGAACCACGGTGGCGCCATTGCCCTCGATCTGTCGGCGATGAACCGCCAGAGCAGAAATACGTTACTGCCCAAAACCAAGCAGCAGCTTGGCAAAAAGGTTGCAGAGAGCGTACCTGAGGGCTCAACCCTGTTTCTTGATGCGGGAAGCACGGTAATGGCCGTCGCCACCTTTCTTCAGGGGCCGCTGAAGGTCATCACCACTTCGCTGGATATTGCCCAGCATTTCAGCGACCGTGCAGACATCGAACTCATTCTGCTCGGGGGCCAGTGGGATCAGAAACAGCGCCTGTTTGCCGGTAGCGCCACCCTTTCACTGCTGTCACGCTACCGGGCGGATATCGCCATTCTTGGTGCCTGCGCCATTCACCCTCAGTTGGGCCTGAGTGCCAGCAAAGAAGCCGATGCTGACGTAAAACGAGCCATGCTGGCAGCCAGCCGTGAGCACTGGATCGTTGCCGATCACCTGAAACTCAACCACTGCGAGCCTTACCTGGTTTCCGGGTTAGCCGACATTCATCAATTGTTCTTAGATCGTCCCTGGGCAGAGCTTGGGGACAACAGCGCACTACAAGTCACTCTTGCAGATGCTTAATAACGTGGAGATGGTCATGAATAAAGTTGTCGCTCGAAACGGTAAGACAATCAACATTGCGCTGATCGGCTATGGGTTCGTGGGAAAAACCTTCCACGCGCCGCTGATCCAGTCCGTCGATGGCCTGAAGCTGGCGGTTGTCTCTTCCCGCGACGAAGAAAAGGTCAAACGCGATATCCCGGATGCCATCGTGGTGGCCACGCCTGAAGAAGCTATTCAGCACCCGGATATCGATCTGGTGGTGATCGCCTCCCCTAACGCAACCCACGCGCCGCTGGCAACGCTTGCCCTGAACAGTGGTAAGCATGTGGTGGTGGATAAACCCTTTACCCTCGACATGCAGGAAGCGCGTGATCTGATCGCACTGGCAGCGGAAAAACAGTTACTGCTGTCAGTCTTCCATAACCGCCGCTGGGATAGCGATTTCCTCGGTATTAAGCAGGTTATCGGGCAGGGTCAAATCGGTAAAGTGAAGCATTTTGAGTCTCACATTGACCGCTTCCGCCCGGAAGTTCGCGTGCGCTGGAGAGAACAAAACGTGCCGGGCAGCGGCCTGTGGTTTGATATCGGGCCACACCTGATTGACCAGACGTTGCAACTGTTTGGCCTGCCGCAGTCCGTGCAGGGCAATATCGCCACCCTTCGCGCAGGTGCGGAAATTAATGACTGGGCGCATGTGGTATTAAATTACCCGGAACATAAAGTAGTTCTGCATTGCAGTATGCTGGTTGCCGGTGGCACGTCGCGCTTTACGGTTCACGGTGATAAGGCAAGCGTGGTTAAAGCCAGAATCGACCAGCAGGAAGCGCAGCTTCTGGCAGGCGTCATCCCTGGCAGCGACACCTGGGGTGAAGACAGCGATAACATGGTGCTGTTTGATGCCAACGGCGAGCCGCACGCGGTTAGCACGCCAAAAGGCGATCAGCGCCAGTATTACATTAACGTGCGTAATGCACTGAACGGTGAAATCGAAAACCCGGTTCACCCGGTTGAAGCGCTGGCGGTGATGGCCGTACTGGAAGCCGCGGTGACCTCTTCCGAAACCGGCACCACGCAGCCGCTGGCATTAACCGCAGGCGAGCGCGCTCACCTGCAAAAATAACCTCTGCGGTAACCTGCGGTTTTCCGCAGGTTACTCTTACCGCGGTAGCGGTTTACCGGCTGTTTCTTTCGCCCGCATTACCGTCAGCAAGGTGATTAACGCAGCAGCGATGACATACCCGGCAGGAGAAAATGGGTTACCGGTGATCGTCATCAGATACACCGAAAACCACGGTGTGAACCCACCCAGCAGCGCCGCCACAATATTCCCGGCCATCGCCATACCACCAAAACGCACGCGGGTCGGAAAAAGCTCGGCCATTGCCGCACTGCTCGCGCCATCAAACGCCGCGATAAAGCCCCCAAGGATCAACATTGCCAACACGGCAGAGGCCATATCCCCGCGCGCCATCAGCATCATGGCAGGCAAGGTAAAGACGATTAATCCGCCGCAGCCTACCAGCATCAATGGTTTACGGCCCACGCGATCGGATAACCACCCCATCAGCGGTATCAGCAGGACAATCGCAAATAATCCAAGAGTGGTTATCGCGTAGGCATCCCGCTGTGAATACGCCATTGCACCCGAAAGATAGTGAGGAATAAAGGTTTGCAACGTCCAGTGTCCCACCGCCTTGATGACCATAAAGCCGGCACAAAACAGCAGAGCAGCCCGGGAATGTGTCACCACGGAATGAAGGGGTGCTGCGTCGGTTTTTCCGCTTTTCAGCGCGGCCAGAAATTCAGGGGAATCCTGAAGGTAAAGACGCAGATACAGCCCCACAATCCCGAGCGGGCCAGCAATCAGAAAAGGAATGCGCCAGCCCCAGTCATTCATTGCGCTTTCACCCAGCACAGCCGTCAGAAGGAACACCAGCCCGGAGCCTGCGACAAACGCCAAAAAACCGAAGCTGTCTGTCCAGCTGGTGAAATAGCCGCGGCGGTTAGCTGGCGCGTATTCGGCCAAAAATGCGGTTGCCCCTGCACTTTCACCGCCGACTGCGAATCCCTGAACCAGGCGGGTGAGCACCAGTAAAACGGTGGCGCTTACCCCCAGTTGCGACCAGGTGGGTAAAATCCCCATCACGAAGGTCGCGCCCGAGGTAAGTAAAATGACCGTGGCCAGCACTTTCTGCCGGCCAATGCGATCGCCAAGCGAACCGAAAAACAGCCCGCCGAGCGGGCGCATAATGAACCCTGCGCCAAACACCGCAAACGATGAGAGCAGCGCTACGCCCGGGCTGTCGGTATGAAAAAATTGCATACCGATAATCCCCGCCAGCGTGCCGTAAAGGCCAACGTCAAACCATTCGACAAAATGGCCGATACCGGTCGCGAGGAGTACCTTGCGCAGTTTTCCCACTGCGGGTGTCACTGACGTTTCTTCGGCATCATGCGCAGCAGCGTATTGTCTTTCCAGAAATAGTGGTGGATTAACGCCGCCAGAGCGTGAATACCAATGAGGAAATACCCGGTATTTGCCAGAATGGAGTGCCACTCTTTGAGCGAGTCGACCCGGTCAAAATTCGCTTCTGCCGCGTGAGGCATAACCAGACCAAAGGCATACCAGTCGTTGCCACGGAAATACATCATGGTCAGGCCAATAACCGGCAGCGCCATAAACAGCAGATACACCGCCAGATGCCCCAGGTGGGATAAACCGGTGATCATGGCCTTTGGTTTTGGCTGAATAGGTGGCGCCGGATGTTTAAGGCGCATCAGCAAACGAGCACACATCAGAACCAGGATAGAGATGCCGCAGGAGACGTGGATCATGTTGATCGCTGGGCGGGCGGTACGCGGGAATAAGCCTCTGAATTCCATGGCACAGTAGGCCACTATGACCAACATAAACACCATCCAGTGGATGCCAATTTGCAGGCCCGTATATTTAGTGCGCATATGATTTCCTGAGAAAAAACGAATTTACGGCCAACATAACCAGCTTTCCTTAAAAATTCATTAACTTTTCTGTATGGCTTTTCAAATGTTTCCCGACGCATGACATATCTTCAATTGCCTGCGCGGGTTTCATGGTCTAAGCCTGGATGAGTTCAAACTGTCACTTCGACAGATTCACCAGGAGAAAGCCATGAGTAAAATTGGTATTAACGGATTTGGTCGCATTGGACGTCTTGTATTGCGTCGCCTACTCGAAACCCAGGACAGCAACAGCGTGGTTGCCATCAATGACCTCACCTCCCCCAAAGTGCTGGCCTATCTGCTCAAACATGATTCTAACTACGGTGGTTTTCCGTGGAGCGTTGATTTCACAGAAGACTCGCTGATTGTCGACGGAAAATCCATTTCGGTGTATGCCGAAAAAGAGGCACAGCATATTCCGTGGAAGGCTGCGGGTGTGGATCTCGTCGTGGAATGCACCGGTTTTTATACCTCTGAAGAGAAATCAAAAGCGCACCTGAATGCGGGCGCTAAAAAAGTGCTGATTTCTGCCCCCGCGGGTGAGATGAAAACCATTGTGTTCAACGTCAACGACGACACTATCACTGCCAGCGATACCATTATTTCCGTGGCATCCTGCACCACCAACTGCCTTGCGCCGATGGCAAAAGCCCTCCATGACGCGTTCGGCATTAAAGTGGGTACCATGACCACTATTCACGCCTATACCGGGACACAGGCGCTGGTCGATGGCCCGCGCGGCAAAGATCTTCGCGCTTCACGTGCGGCGGCGGAAAATATCATCCCGCACACTACCGGTGCCGCCAAAGCGATTGGGCTGGTGATCCCGGCCCTGAGCGGCAAGCTGAAAGGCCACGCCCAGCGCGTGCCGGTCAAAACCGGCTCAGTCACTGAACTGGTGTCCATTCTGGATAAAAAGGTCACGGTAGAAGATATCCACCAGGCGCTGAAACAGGCCACCAGGGATAACGACTCGTTTGGCTACACCGACGAAGAGATCGTCTCATCCGATGTTATCGGTTCACATTTTGGTTCGGTGTTTGACGCCACCCAGACGGAAGTGACGGATGCAGGGGATGTACAGCTGGTGAAAACCGTTGCCTGGTACGACAACGAATATGGCTTTGTCACCCAACTGGTACGCACGCTGGATAAATACGCCGCACTGTAAAATAAAAACCCCCTCTGCAATTGCGAGGGGGTTTTCGCTTATGACTGCAAATAAACCACCTGAGTTTGCAGATACTCGTTCAGACCATGTTTACCATCGGCCCCACCAATCCCGGACTTGCGCCAGCCCGCGTGGAAGCCCTGCATTGCTTCAAAGTTTTCGCGGTTGATATAGGTTTCGCCAAACTTCAGCCCTTTGATGGCCTTCATCGCGACATTCAGATCCTGCGTATAAATAGAGGAAGTCAAACCGTAATCGCTGTCGTTCGCCATCTTCAGCGCCTCTTCCAGCGTGTCGAAGACCACTACGGGCAGCACCGGGCCGAAGGTTTCTTCATGCATGATGGTCATCTCCTGACGGACATCCAGCAGCAGTGTTGGCGGGTAGTAATAACCTTTACCTTCAATCGCTTTTCCGCCGAGTACCACTTTTGCCCCTTCCTGTACCGCACGCGCCACTTTTTGTTCCACGCGTTCAAGCGCGGCGGCGTTGATAAGCGGCCCCATCGCAATGTCATTGCGTTCTGCCGGGTTACCAAACTGCACGGATTTCATCGCCTCGCCCAGACGGTTCACAAAGCGGTCGTAAATGCCCTTCTGCACATAAACACGCTCGGCACAGTTACACACCTGCCCGGTATTGATCACACGCGAATCAACAATCGCCTTCACGGCCAGCTCCAGGTTCGCATCGTCCATCACGATGGCTGGCGCTTTACCGCCCAGCTCCAGGCCAACCTTAGTGATGTTTTTCGCGGCGGCGGCCATGATTTTCTCACCGGCGCCGACGCTGCCCGTCATGCTCACCATCGCCACTTTCGGGTTGCCCGCCAACTCCTGGCCCACGGTTTCACCACGCCCCAGAACGAGGTTAAACACCCCTTTCGGCAAGCCGATTTCATCCACAATTTTGGCAAAGGCAATGGCGTTATTTGGGGTGAACTCGCTCGGTTTGATAACAATGGTGTTGCCGGTCAGCAACGCTGGCGCGAGCTTGCGGGCAATCAGGAAGAACGGGAAGTTCCACGGCAGAATGCCGGTGGTCACGCCAAGCGCGCGTTTAAAGACCAGGATATTCTCGCCAGGTCTGTCACTCTGGATGATTTCTCCTTCGTAGCGGCGCGCCCACTCGGCCATGTAGTCGATATAGTCGGCAGTAAATGCCACCTCGACTTCCGCCAGCTGCTGAATTTTCCCGCCTTCGGCCACGATTAAGGCGCTAATTTCACTGGCGCGCTCGCGAATACCCGCTGAAATTTTCCGTAGCCAGTTGGCACGCTGAATAGCAGGCAGTGCTTCCCAGTCGGCCTGGGCGCGGTCAGCGGCCTCGATAGCTTTACGCGCGTCTTCAGCGCGACCGTCGGGAATACGGGAAATGACCTCTTCGGTTGCCGGGTTGATCACATCAATCCAGGCATCACCCTGCCAGGCAACAAACTGACCATCAATATACATCGGATGTTGTACGGGTACTGTCATGACCTGCTCCTGTAATTACACTGTTTTTGACAAGTAAATTTATTGTTAAAAACTACAATCACAGGGCTGCATTCCTACCCTATCGCGCTGTTTTTGTGAGATATCTCATAAAAGAATCGCGTCAGCAGATTTTTATAATTACAAATTGGCAACATAAATTGCCCGTTTGCGGAAAACCCTGCGCAAACGGGCAGCAGGCTAGATAAGTGAGCGGCTGGTCAGGGCATCGGTCAGAATGGTGTCACAGCGTAAAATCTCCCATGACCTGAGTACCGCATCAGGGAAATCAACGTGCGCGATAAAGTCGCGACCCGCAGGGCCATACCCATTGGCATCATCAAACAGGCGCGGCAGCTCACCAAGCACCAGCGACAGATAACGGTCGACAGGCCATACGCCTTCGCCACCGCCACAGAATACCAGCCCCTTGTCACTGTTTTGCAGTTGCGGGATAAACCCAGGGTGGCTAATCCACTGCGGTGAAACCGGCTCATCGCGGCAGACGCGGGCGAAGGTCGCCATTGTGCGTCTTTGCATTGTGGGATCCTGAACCACCAGCACATGTTCAGCCAGAGGGCGCTGCTGCTTCATCATATTCCAGCTAAAGCGGGCATTTTCGCCACAGTTGGTTGACTGGTCATCTAACCGGACATGTTCCGGCGGTACATGCCAAAACTGGCGCGCCACATCTGCAAGGATGCTGGCTTCCGCCCTGCCCGTGGTGGCAATGCCGTGGTAGCGAGGATGATGTGCAATCGCGGCATACAGATACGACGTGGAATGGCCGATCCCACCACTAATCAGCAACGGCACGTTTTGCGTTGCCGCAAACCGACAGGCAGCATCAATGGTCGGGATCACCGCATTTCCCGCCAGCACTACAAAATCAATGTTCTGCGCCGCAGTGCCCGCGTTGACATCATCCTGCGCCAGCCACTCACCTACGGTGTTGACGGCGGCCAGTGTTTCGTCTGGCAGGCACGGAAAGATCGCCCGGTTCATTGTATACTCCTTATGCGCTTTTCTGTTCAGGGTAGCGGTTTTTTCCTGACAAAACAGAGGAGCACTCTGAAAGCCGGGACACCAAAACCCGCTCAATTTGTCATCTTTCCAAATAACCAAAAATATCCAAAAAGAGGCAGGTTGCAGCTGCATTTTATGCTTTTAATGACAACGCATACAAAAGATCATGCCACTCATACCGCCTGAAAAAGCACCGGTCGCTGCATATTTCATCGTAACCTGACCAGTGCGCGCTCCTCTCCGGTGGGCTAATCAGTAGCAACATGACGGGTGGCAGCTGCGCCTTGCCCGGCCATTAATCCCAGGGAGTCAATCTATGCAACAACAATGGTCTGCCGTAGATAATTTCATGATTTCTCGTCTTATACCTCAGGATGACGTGCTCCGGCAGGTACTTGAAAACAATAAACGCGCCGGGCTACCGGAGCATGATGTTGCCGCCAATCAGGGGCAGCTTCTGGCACTGTTTGTCCGTATGACGCAGGCAAGGCGCGTTCTGGAAATCGGCACTCTGGGTGCATACAGTTCAATCTGGATGGCGCGCGCCCTGCCGCCTGACGGGCAACTCATCACCCTGGAAGCAGACCCGACCCATGCAAATATCGCCCGACAGAATATTCATCTGGCAGGCCTGGACACGCGCATCACCTTGATTGAAGGCTCTGCGCTGACATCACTTGAAAAGCTGGGCGATATTCTGCCGTTTGATCTGATCTTTATTGATGCCGACAAACCAAATAACCCGGGTTACCTGGAGTGGGCGCTGTACTACTCCCGCCCGGGAACCTTGATTATCGGCGATAACGTGGTACGTGATGGCGAAGTGATTAACGGACAGAGTGACGACGCGCGCGTACAGGGCGTGCGGCGGTTTATCGAGATGATTGGGGATAACCCACGTTTAACCGCCACCGCGTTGCAAACGGTGGGGGTTAAAGGTTGGGATGGGTTTACGCTGGCGATGGTGAATGGGTGAAGGTACGGCTCCCTCGCCTTATGGGAGAGGGAGAAAACAGAGATTTAACCGGAAATCTGCTCCATCGCCTGTAAAATACGCTTATCCGAAATCGGATACAGCGTACCAAGTTGCTGCGCGAAGAAGCTGACGCGTAACTCCTCAATCATCCAGCGGATTGCCTGAACGTCTTCATCGTCACGGCGGGCTGGCGGCAGTTTATTGAGCCACTGCTGCCAGGCCTGCTGCACACTTTCCACTTTCAGCATTTGCGCGCGATCGCGATGCGGATCCACGACCAGCTTCTCAAGGCGTTTTTCGATAGCCAGCAGGTAACGCAGCGTGTCACCCAGACGCTTAAAGCCGTTGCCGGTGACAAAACCACGGTACACCAGCCCCGCCATCTGGGCTTTTACGTCCGACAGCCCCAGCGCCATGGTCATATCCACGCGCCCTTTCAGGCGTTTGTTAATATTGAACACGGCCGTCAGGATCTGCTCTACCTGTTTGGCGATGTCGACCACGGTGTCGTTCAGCTCTGCGCGCACTTTATCGTGCAATTTCGCAAACGCCTCTTCCGTCCAGACCGGGCCGCCCGCCTCGTCAATAAGCTTGTCCACGCCGCAGGAGATGCAGTCGTCAATCAGGTCCAGCACTTTCCCGTACGGGTTAAAGTAGAGACCCAGTTTGGCTTTGTTCGGCAGTTTTTCGTGCAGATACTTAATCGGCGACGGAATGTTCAGCAGCAGCAGGCGGCGTAAACCGCGCCACATCATTTGCTGCTGCTCCAGCGGATTATCAAACAGCTTGATCGCGACACTGTCACGTTCATCCACCAGCGCAGGCCAGGCCTTCACCTTGTAGTTTCCGCGTTTCTGCTCGTAGCTTTCCGGCAGTTGACCAAAGCTCCAGATATGCAACCCGCTCTGTTCGATACCGTCATCCGCCACGGCAGACAAGGTTTCCTGTACCTTACCTTTGAGCGCATCTTTCAGCTCCATCAGGGAACGCCCTTCCAGGAGCTTTTTGTTTTTATCGTCCACCACGCGGAAACTGATTTTCAGGTGATCGGGCACCTGATCCCAGTTCCAGTCGTCGCGGTCGATGGTCGTGCCGGTCATACGTCGGAATTCACGTTCCAGCGATTCCAGCAGCGGCAGTTCCAGAGGTGTAACGCGGCCCAAAAATGCCTCGGCATAGTTCGGCGCCGGAACAAAGTTACGGCGCACCGGTTTTGGCAGCGACTTAATCAGGGCAATCACCAGCTCGCGGCGCAGGCCGGGGATCTGCCACTCAAAACCGCTCTCTTCCACCTGGTTTAACAGCGGCAGCGGGATATGTACCGTCACACCGTCGGCGTCTGCCCCTGGCTCAAACTGATAGGTCAAACGCAGCTTCAGGTTGCCCTGATGCCAGAAGTTCGGGTAGTCCAGCTTGCTGACCGATTCCGCCCCTTCTTTGATCAACATGCTCTTTTCAAAGTTGAGCAGGTCTGGCGTCTCTTTACTGGCTTTCTTCCACCAGCTGTCAAAGTGGCGTGCAGAAATCACGTCATGGCTAATACGCTGGTCATAAAATTCGAACAGCGCATCGTCATCCACCAGAATGTCGCGGCGTCGGGATTTGTGCTCAAGCTCTTCCACTTCGGCGCGCAGTTTCAGGTTTTCACGGAAGAACGCGTGGCGCGTCTGCCAGTCACCTTCAACCAGCGCATGACGAATAAACAGCTCGCGGCACAGCGCCGGGTCAATCTGGCTGTAGTTGACCTTACGCGCCGCCACTACCGGCAAGCCGTACACGGTCACTTTTTCTGTCGCCATGACCGCGCCCTGCGCGCGCTCCCAGTGCGGTTCACTGTACGAGCGTTTCAGCAGGTGCTGAGCAACCGGCTCAACCCATTCTGGATCGATGCGGGCAGCAATACGCCCCCACAGACGGCTGGTTTCCACCAGCTCGGCCACCATTGTCCACTTCGGCGGTTTTTTGAATAAACCAGAGCCCGGGAAAATAGAGAAACGAGCGTTACGCGCACCGGTAAACTCCTGCTTCTCGGCGTCTTTCATACCGATATGGGACAGAAGCCCCGTCAGCAGTGAAATATGAATTTCGCGGTATTCAGCCGGCTCGCTGTTCACCGGGATGCCAAGCTCTTTCACCACCTGGCGCAGCTGGGTGTAGATATCCTGCCACTCACGCACGCGCAAATAGTTTAGGAAATCAACCCGGCACTGACGGCGGAACTGGTTAGACGACAGCGCTTTCTGCTGTTCACTCAGATAGTTCCACAGGTTCACAAAGGCGAGAAAATCTGACTCTTTGTCGTGGAAACGGCGGTGTTTCTCATCGGATGCCTGCTGTTTATCCATCGGACGCTCGCGCGGATCCTGAATGGAAAGCGCCGAGGTGATGATCATCGCTTCACGCACGCAGCCATGTTTTTGCGCTTCCAGCACCATACGTGCCAGTCGCGGGTCAACCGGAAGCTGGCTGAGCTGACGCCCCTGCGGGGTCAGTTTATACGCCGTTGCCTGTTCGTCAGTGGTGATGGCGCCTAACTCTTCCAGCAGGCGCACGCCGTCCTGAATGTTGCGTTTATCCGGCGCTTCCACAAACGGGAACGCGGCAATATCGCCCAATCCTAACGCGGTCATTTGCAGAATGACGGACGCCAGGTTGGTACGCAGGATTTCCGGGTCGGTAAACTCCGGACGGGAGAGGAAATCATCTTCAGAATAAAGACGAATACAGATCCCCTCAGATACACGACCGCAACGCCCTTTACGCTGGTTAGCAGAGGCCTGGGAAACCGGTTCAATCGGCAGGCGCTGCACTTTGGTGCGGTAGCTGTAGCGGCTGATACGCGCCGTACCTGGGTCGATTACGTACTTAATACCCGGTACGGTCAGTGACGTTTCCGCCACGTTGGTTGCCAGCACGATACGACGCCCGCTGTGCGCCTGGAATACGCGGTTTTGCTCGCTGTTTGACAGACGGGCATACAACGGCAGGATCTCGGTATGGCGCAGATCACGCTTGCTCAGCGCGTCGGCGGTATCGCGGATTTCGCGCTCGCCGCTCATAAAGATCAGGATATCGCCCGCGCTTTCGTTCCCCAGCTCATCGACGGCATCGAAAATAGCCTGCAACTGGTCGCGCTCGGTATCGTCCGCCTCTTCAACAATCGGGCGATAACGCACTTCCACCGGGAAGGTACGGCCAGAAACTTCGATAATCGGCGCATTGTTGAAATGCTTCGAGAAACGTTCCGGGTCGATGGTCGCGGACGTAATGATGATTTTCAGATCCGGGCGGCGCGGCAGCAGCTCTTTCAGATAACCGAGCAGGAAGTCGATATTCAGGCTGCGTTCATGCGCTTCATCGATGATGATGGTGTCGTACTGCATCAGCAGGCGATCCTGCTGGATTTCCGCCAGCAGAATACCGTCGGTCATCAGCTTGACCATGGTGTTATCGCTGACGTGATCGCTGAATCGCACCTTGTAGCCAATGCAGCCGCCCGGCTCCGTTTGCAGCTCTTCGGCAATACGGTTCGCCACGGTACGCGCCGCCAGACGACGAGGCTGTGTATGGCCAATCAGCCCTTTCACACCGCGCCCCAGCTCCATACAGATTTTAGGTAGCTGTGTGGTTTTCCCGGACCCCGTCTCCCCCGCCACGATCACCACCTGGTTGTCGCGTACGGCGTTGAGAATGTCCTGTTTCTTCTGGCTGACAGGCAGGTTTTCCGGGTAGGTGATTGCCGGACGCGCGGCTTCGCGCAGCACAACTTTCCCTGCCGCCTGTTCAATCTCTTGCGCCATCTCCTGGTAAATGGCCTGTTGTGCATCAGGATTTTTAACCTTCTTCACGCCATGCAGACGGCGGGCAAAACGCTGTTTGTCCCGCAGCATAAGGGAATCGAGCTGTTGCAGGAGCATCGGGAAGGATAATTTTTGTTGTTCTGTCATAGCGTTAACGGGCAGTGCTCTGCCTGGTAAAATCTCATTTTAATGATTGGTATAGATTACCACATTGCGGCTTTGGCCGCCTTATTCAAAAAAATCGAACATAGGATTCGATATATTGCGCTATCCCTGCGACAGGATTGTGAATAGAGTGTCAACAAGCAACGGGGCAACCCCCTTCAATCAAATGCACAACAGGAATCACCCATGAGCAAAGTATTAGTTTTGAAATCCAGTATTCTGGCAGGGTACTCTCAGTCTGGTCAGCTGTCTGACTATTTCGTTGAACAGTGGCGTGAACAGCATTCTGCTGACGAAATCACCGTACGTGACCTGGCGGCTAACCCGATCCCTGTGCTGGACGGCGAACTGGTTGGCGCACTGCGTCCGAGCGATGCTCAGCTGACTCCACGTCAGCAGGAAGCGCTGGCGCTGTCTGATGAGCTGATTGCAGAACTGCAAGCTCACGACGTTATCGTGATCAACGCTCCAATGTACAACTTCAACATCCCAACTCAGCTGAAGAACTACTTCGACCTGGTGGCGCGTGCTGGCGTAACTTTCCGTTACACCGAAAAAGGCCCTGAAGGTCTGGTGAAAGGCAAACGTGCGGTTGTGCTGACCAGCCGTGGTGGTATCCATAAAGATACCGCAACTGACCTGGTGACCCCATACCTGAGCGTTTTCCTGGGCTTCATCGGCATCACCGACGTGAACTTCGTGTTCGCTGAAGGTATCGCTTACGGTCCGGAAGTGGCGACCAAAGCTCAGTCTGACGCGAAAGCCGCTATTGACGGTTTCGTAGCAGCATAAGATTTAGCCCTCTCACCGCCCGGTGGGAGGGTTTTAATTTTCCCCCGTATTTCGCTATCATCCGCTCCCACTCTCCAGCCGGGTAGCCTGATGTCTGTCATTGTTGATACGTTTATTGCCCCACCTTGTCCTGATGAGATAGAGATCCTCTGGCAGGACGAACACATCGCGCTTATCAATAAACCGTCCGGGCTGCTTAGCCTTTCCGGTAAAAACCCGCACAATCTCGATTCCGTCCATTATCGGCTGGTAAAAATATTCCCTGGCTGCACGCTGGTGCATCGTCTGGATTTCGGCACATCCGGATTAATGGTGATCGCCCGCAATAAAGCCATCAACGCCGCCCTGTGTTACCAGTTCAGTCAGCGCACCATCAGCAAGGTGTATACCGCCCTGCTTTGCGGGCATATGGAAGACGATGAAGGGATAATCGATGCGCCGATTGCCAAAGATCCGGCGCTGTTTCCGCTGATGTCAATTTGTGCTGTCACCGGCAAACCGGCTCGCTCTCGCTACCGGGTTATCGATCGCTTTTATCAGGGTGCGGAACTGCCGTTAACGCGGGTCGAGCTTATCCCGGAAACCGGGCGTACTCACCAGCTGCGCATTCACTGCCAGCAGACAGGACACCCGATTTTAGGCTGTGATTTGTACGGAGGGCTTGCGTTGCCGGGCACAGAAAATACCGCGAGGCTGATGCTACACGCCAGCGGACTGGATTTTGTTCATCCGGTCACCGGGGAGTTAATAAAGGCGCGTAACGCCAGCCCGTTTTAGATACGGCTTACCACATCAAATCGTCAGGGATTTTGAAATCTGCGTACGGGTCGTCTTCATCTTCCGCTTCTTTGCTGAGCGCGCTGTTCAGCACAATGCTGTCTGCATCACGCTGGGCAATTTTATCCGCCACAACTGCCGGGATAATCGCGTATTCACAGTCACCGCTGGCGTTAATCACCAGACGCGCGATGGCGAGGCGGCCATTAATCAGCTGCGTCTGGGTTTGCTTATCCACCTCAATCTTTTTGATAAGATTGCCGTCGGTGAAGTTAAATGTGATATTGCCTCTTGAGACCGAAATACGGTTCATTTCAATCAACTGCTTGACCTGAGCTTTAAACTCTTTCGCTAACACAGCCTGTTTCTGCTGCTCGCTCAACTGCTTATCACGCTCGATCTGCGCTTTTTTGTTCTCTTCTACCGCTTCTCTCGCCTCGCGGGCCTGAACGCGTGATTTTTTTGCCGTGCGCTGAACTTTGGCCATTTTCTTGCTGGTCACTAAGCCCGCTTTTAGCATCTGCTCTTGTAAGGTGAGTTTTGTCATTTTCGTTTCTAAACCGGTTGGAGAATTTCGGGGGATTATACAGGGGATTGGTCAGAGTGTGCCACGCCGGAGGCGGTGATCGTGAAGAAGTGGCCGCGAGCGCGCATAACCGGGACAATTGTATTGCAAATGCATTCCTGGTTAAACAATATTACGTTCATCTCTTTGTCTGTAATACTCTTTACGCTTTATCGTGCAGCTAATCTAAACCTTATGCCCCCTATTAAAAAAACAGGAGTTCAGAGATGATCAGGATTTTCCATAGCGACCGGATGGATAACAGTGAAGAGGCATATAAAGCATGGTTATATGAAAACCCGACGGGCTATGTTGTTAATTTGCCGAAAAGCGCCAACGGTACCGGGCGAAAAACAGACGCTACGCTCACCCGCGTCCATAAAGCGTCCTGCCCAACCATAAATGGCGGAGAAGATTCAGCATTTACCACTTCTGCATATTTCAAATGCTGCTCGCCAGGGCGTGAAGAGGCGGAGCAGGAAGCAAAAGACATTACCGGCCTGGAGTCGTTGCAGCCTTGCGCTAAATGCATGTGATTCATAACGACTATACGGTGTTCAGACCTGACTGGAATGCCCTAACCCTGTGAGTGCCAGTACTCCGGGGTTGCGGCACCTGTTCTTATGAATGCACAGGTGAAAATCAATAGCTATGATATGCCATTAGCAACGTACCATATAGCGTCGCAGCACAGAGCAGCCGCATCAAATATATTTCTAATACTCTTTCGCCCTCTAAATAAGACTGATGATTCAGCTTATCTTTTATCGTCCTTTTTTCGGCCTTATCACGCCCTCCCGTGATTAACGTCTTCTTCAGCGAAACGAGAAACATAATAGACCCCACGTAAAATCACACCCTGTTAACTGCTATGATAATAAACTCCCGGATTGTTAAAGGTGAATTAATTTGATGCCTTTATATTTTCAAAACAATTAAGCGAAAAATAAAAACCCAATAAACCTCTTATCTCCTCGTCAATTAACCACACAAACAACAACACCTGTCGTTCAATCCCAGTGTAAAAATCTGGCGTCCCGCCGCCCCAAAAACCATAAGCTCAGGTTAATACTCAAGCGTTGTGATTTTCACGCCTGGTGGGTTGCTAAAGAGAGGGCTCGCGCAGAGTGGCACCTCGCTTATTCTCCTTCTTTCCATTATGGGATATATTGTGAAACCCACTCTTTTTAGCAGGTAACATTGGCAATGGCTCTGATCCCCAAAAACTACGCGCGGCTGGAAAGCGGCTATCGTGAAAAGGCGCTTAAAATCTACCCCTGGGTATGCGGGCGTTGTTCGCGGGAGTTTGTGTATTCAAACCTGCGCGAGCTGACGGTGCACCACATCGATCACGACCATACCAACAACCCGGAAGATGGCAGTAACTGGGAGCTGTTGTGTCTGTTTTGCCACGACCACGAACACTCTAAGTACACCGAAGCTGACCAGTACGGCACCACCGTTGTGGCGGGTGAAGACGCGCAAAAAGATGTTGGCGAGGCAACCTATAATCCCTTCGCTGATTTAAAGGCGATGCTTAATAAGAAAAAATAATATCGTTAGCGGGCTTGTCGGCTCATCCTGCGGGGAGAGGAAAATAGATCTCCCTGTCGGGCCGGTAGCCATGTGTCGCCTGAACGAAATCGACTGTGCGCGACATCCCGTTCGTGCAGCAATCTCAGCGCCGGATAACCCCTTCTCAATACGGCAATCGCATCACACCTTTTAAATAATTGAATAGCCCCCTCAACGCGCATTTAAAGGCGGCATATTTTTTGTTTGTGATATCTCGACATCGCTCTGACCATGGTCTAATGTGATGAATAGTAGAATTTTATTGTAGCTGTGAATGCTTCTCACGCGTTTTTGGGTTGGTTGGAAAAAACATATCGATGTTTAATTAACGCCATTAAACGAGTAAAACAAGACAGATAACAATATGAAAATTTATAATTCACGCTATAGCAAGCTGATAAAACTACTGGATTTTTTCACAGTCAATATTCTGGTCTTTACCTATTTAAAGTATTTTTATACCGACCCTACCACAGCCAGCGCACTTCTGGGCATCATCTTCTCATTGGTATTTATTCGTATTAACGAATATTTTCACCTGTACACCGGAAAGCTGAAAGGTCGTTATTTAACCAAATCACTGACACTCATTATAAGCATATGTCTGAGCAGTATTGTTTCGTTTTTATTTTTTGTGATTGCCGAAAAACTTATCAATAAGCAACCATTGGAGAATTTTATCCTGCTGGCTGAGAGTCTGGCGAAATGTTCGGTGTTTATATTTATAATCGTATTCCTTGTTCGTGTAATCAGTTCTTATTATCTTTTTAATTCACCGTTACGCGTAGCGATCCTCGGCATTACGCCGGCAGGTCTGGCCATTAAAAACGCACTACAAAAAGAATATTCACAGCGTGGCTTCACCATCACCTACTTTGAAGACCGCAATAACCAGCGCGAAAGTTCGCTTATCGGCATCGAACGACACGGCACCCGCAGCGATCTGCTGGCTATGGCGAAAGCGGGCGAAATCGACGAAATTTATATTGCGCTGCCCATGGTCGCCCGGCAGCGCATTAAGCAGTTTTTGAACGAATTCTCGGACACGACCGTGGATGTGTTTCTGGTACCGGACCTGTTCTCTTACAGCCCGCATATTTCCCAGCTGCGCATGTTCGGCAACCTACAAACCATCAGTATCTTTACCTCCCCGTTTGACGGTGAAGGCGCCATCATCAAGTACATTGAAGATATGATCCTCGGTTTTTTCTTTACCCTGATCAGCCTTCCGGTCATGATCCTGGTGGCCATTGGTATCAAAATCACCTCCCCCGGTCCAATTCTGTTTAAGCAGAACCGCTATGGCCTGAACGGTAAGCAAATCGAGGTGTGGAAGTTCAGAACCATGCAGGTCATGGAGAACAGTACCGTCGTTACTCAGGCGACCCGCAACGATCCGCGCATTACCCGGTTTGGTGCGTTTTTACGTAAAACTTCACTCGATGAGCTGCCACAATTTTTCAACGTCCTTCAGGGGCGAATGTCGATAGTCGGCCCGCGCCCACACGCAGTGGCGCATAACGAGCAGTACCGCGTACTGGTCGAAAACTACATGATTCGCCATAAGGTAAAACCGGGGATTACCGGGCTGGCACAAATCAACGGTTTTCGCGGCGAAACCGATACGCTGGATAAAATGGAAAAGCGCATTCAGTACGACCTGGACTATATCCAGTCGTGGTCGCTGTTCCTCGATCTTAAAATCATAATTTTGACCTTCTTACGGGGTTTTGTAGGTAAAAATGCGTTCTAGGTTCGCTATCCTGGCTGGTCTTCTCTCTGTGCCTTACGCACACGCCGACCTCCAGGCAAAACCGCACACTGGTATCGCTGGCATCGATTTCGAGAGCCAGTTGGGCTATGACATTGGCTACGATGACAATGTGACCTGGCAGCACGATAGCCAGGATGCAATTGGCTCAAGCTACCAGAACATTAAACCTGTCGTGAAAGCCATGGGCGAGCGCCAGGAAGACCGGTACTTGCTGATGTATTCCGGCGATTATCGTTACTATGCCAACGATAGCGCGGATAATCGCAACAACCATTATTTCATGTTCAACGGTAACTGGCGCTTCGGCGACAAACATGGGCTGGCTCTTGACCTCGAAGAAACTCTGGGTCATGAAGAGCGTGGCCGCGATACCACCGAAGGTTTTTTACCCGAGCAATTTAAAGAATTTGGCATCGATAAGCCTATCGGCACCCGCTTTTTCAACAGCGAGTTGCGCTACAGCTACGGTGCGCCAGAGGGTCGCGGTAAGGCAGAACTCGCGCTTCAGCATAAGCAACTGCGTTTTCGCGACCTCGACAGCATCAATCATGCCAGTGATGACTTCGGCTACTACATGCGCGATCAGGAGTGGCATGAAGACAGCCTGGTGGCCGACGTGTTCGACCAGAAAGCAAAAACGCTCCGATACCGCTATAGCTTTATTACTAACCAGCGGCGTTACGAGCTCAATGAGCTTAAAGACAGCAATGAGTATTACCTGCTATTCGGTATGAAAAACCGGCTGACGGGGAAAACGGAGATTAATGGCAACATCGCCTGGTTGTATAAAGAGTTTATCCATAACCCGAATTCGCAGGGTTTTAACGGTCTGAACTGGGATATTACCGCTGACTGGGCACCGCTCGAGCAGGTTAACGTTAACCTGCACAGCTCGCAGCGAATTAAAGACCCAACCGATTCTGGTGGGTATATTCTGGTATCAACGACAGGCATTGGCTATGAGCATCACTGGGTGGTGGATCGTTTTTCGACCTTGATCGATTATTCCTATATTACCGAAGACTATAAGCACCAGAGTGATAAGCGCAAAGATACGTCAAATCTGGTGTCGTTGACCTTTAACTATGATTTTCGTCCATCCATTAACTTTAAGCTGAAGCTGCAATGGAACACCATGCACTCCAATAAAGACACGGATACTTTTTATATTGGCCCGGACTACACACATGCAGTTGACCGCACCCTGGGCTATGACGATTCGGCCATTATTTTTATGACGCAGGTACAAATATGACCTTTTTAAACAGGAATCTGGCGATGCTTCCGCTGCTGGCGCTGCTGCTGGCGGGATGCTCAACCCCGCAGCAGTCCATCAAAACGCAGCCGAATACCGTTTACCTGCTGAGCCATGGCGATGAAGTCAACATTAACGTCTCCGGCGAACAGGATATGTCCATGCGGGTAAAAATCGATAACAGCGGCAACGTTGATTACCCGTTTATTGGTGTGCTGCAACTCCAGGGCAAGACCCCTGAACAGGTCAGCAAAGAAATTGCTGACAAGCTTCGCGGCAACTACCTGAAAACGCCGATGGTCACGGTAAGCGTCGCCGAATACCGCAAAGTTTATCTGCTGGGTGAAGTGAAAAAACCGGACGGCTACGCCTGGGAGCCAGGCTTAACGGCGGAAAAAGCCATTGCGCTGGCGGGCGGTTTTACCGATCGCGCTGACCGTAAAGATATTCAAGTTAGACAGTCTGGCAGCGGTCAGCTGCTGAACAATGTCGCCGCAGACTCCGCCGTTCAGGCTGGAGATACCATCATTATTGGCATGAGCTTCTTCTAATATGGCAATTTCATTGGTAGAAAACGGAAAAAAGAAAGAAGGCTTTATCGACTTCACGCCTTATTTCAACAAGATTAAGCACAAGCTTATCTGGTGCCTGGTGGTGGTGATCGTTGCCGCCGTGGCGTCATTTATTTTGACTCGCTTAATGTCCTCGAGCTATACGGCGACGGCTACCGTGCTGTTTAAAGCGCAGTCATCGGATATCTCTCCCCTGCCACGCGTAGATAATTACGACTCCACGCGCAACGATTACTACGAAACCAAATATGCATTAATGGGTTCGCGAGTGGTGCTCGATGCCGCGGTGCGTAAATTAAAGCTGTATGAGGATCCCGAGTTTAACGACGGCGATAAACAGGATGAAGCCGGGCGTATCGATAATGCGATACTGGCGCTGCAAAAGAAACTGACCATTTCCGGCGTGCGTTCTACCCAGCTGGTTTCCGTTTCTGTAGAAGCCAAATCGGCACAAAAAGCGGCAGATATCGCCAACGGCGTCGCTCAGGCCTTTATCGATTACAGTTTGCAGCAGAAGAAAAACACTCTGCTTCAGGCACAAAGCTCGAACGAACAAATGATGGACGAGCTGAAAAGCAAAATGGATCAGCAAAAGGCGGAAATCGATACCTTCCTCAAGCAAAATGGGTTGCTGACCTTCCGCAGCGTGGATGGCTATGAAACCGAGCGCATGGGGATCGCGATAAACCGCCTGGCCGATGCGACCCAGCGCCGACTGAAAGCGCAGACCGAGTGGGACAAAGTCCGCCAGCAGCAAGGCAAACCGGTTGAGCAGATTATCTCTCTGCCAGAAATATCCGGTCATCCACAGATTCAGGATCTGCGCATTGCCATGATCCAGACGCGCCGTGAGCTTTCCGATGCGGCGGAACACTATGGGCCGATGCATCCGAAGTATCTTCAGGCGCAGGCGCAAATGAAGGCGGTAAGCGCCCAGCTCGGTCAGGTGTTAGGTGAGCTGTCAAACGGCCTGCACCAGCAGTATCAAATCGCGCTCGACGATGAGAAGCACTACCAGCAAATGCTCGACGAGGAAAAAGCAAACTTCCAGGCGCTCGGTGCCAGGCGTGATCAGTACAACACCATGACCACTACGCTCAACAAAACCGAAGAGCTGTATAAGTCGCTGTACCAGCGCGCCAATGAGCAAAAGCTGTCGGAAAATCTCTCGGTGCCGGATGAGGTGATTTACGATGCCGCCGTTCCACCGGATCGTCCGTCAAAACCGCAGCGCGGCCTGCTGATTGTGATGATCACCCTGATGGCACTGGCGCTATACATCATGTACCTGATCGTCGGTACCGCGATGGACAAAACGGTGAATAGCCTCAGCGAGCTGAAAGCAAAAGCCGCTCTCGACGCCAGCGGTGAATTCCCGCAGTTGCCGCATCTGGACAGTGCGAAACAGATTTTCCACAACGTCCAGTATGCCGACATGATCCACAGCCTGCGCCTGGCATTGCTTAATCGCCGGGATAAACCTGCGACCATTCTGGTGACCTCAGTACAACCCCGGTTCGGCAGCTCGCTTATCGCCGAACTGCTGGCCAGCTCCGCCAGCAAGTCACGCAAAACGCTGCTTATCGATCTTGATTATCTGGCCTCTAAGGGGTTATCGGCGAAGTATCCGCAGCAGAAACAGGGCTTCAGCCAGCTGCTGAACGGCACCGCCACTGCGGAACAGGCGATCGTTAAACTGGATGACCAGCTGGACTTCCTTGCACGCGGCGAGCTGAACGACTCTTCCCTGCTGCTCTTAACGTCCGAACGCTTACCCGCCCTGCTGGCAACACTGCACCAGACGTACGATACGCTGGTCATCGATACCCCAGCACTGAGCCTGGCGCAGGATAGCCTGCTGCTGGCAGCGCAGAGCGACATAAACCTGCTGGTGGTGAAAGCCGGCGAGCAGGCGGCACGGGTTCGCGAGGCGGCGCTTCGTCTCAAAAGCGCTGGTGATGCCCCGGTCGCGCTCCTGCTCAACCAGGTGAAAGAAGAGAACCTGGAAACGCAGGAAGGGAAACGTCTGCTCGATCGTGAAATGCACGAACTTATTTCACCGAAATAGCGATTATGAATCTCATCAGGAGCATTTCATCCATCGCCAGTTCGTCAGTGCTTTCGCAGCTGATTGGCGCCTTTTCGGTCTGGCTTATCTCGCATCGCTACGGGATGGCGGAGGTCGGCCATTACGCGATGATCTACAGCAATGTGCTGATCGGCGCACAGGTGTGTATGTTTGCCTCCCAGCTGCTGATCCCCCGCCAGGAGGATCACCAGTTAGGGCAAAACGTGGTGTTTTGTGTGTTACAGAGTCTGGTGATGGCTATCCCCTGGGCGGTGATCACCGGGCTTATCTTTAACCTGAATATTGCCTTTCTCTATTTGCTGACCTTCGGTTATGCACTGGTACTGGTTGCCGAAAACCTGTCGCTGCGCGGCGGGAATTACCCGTTCCTGACCTTCCAGCGTATCGCCGTGTCGCTGGTTGTGGCTGTCGCCCTGCTGGTGATGCCCAATCCGATGCTGTTCTATCTGGCGTGGATGGTCGGCATTTTATTGCTGATAAGCGGCTGCCTGATCCGCCTGTTTAATTTCCGTAGCCTGACGCTGAGCAACTTTTCACTGACCACTAACGCCCGCTTTTTACGCGAACACTGGCAGCATATCAGCCGCGTTGGCAGTGCCGAGGTCCTGGCAATAGCCAGTAATAACCTGCCGACCATGCTGATTAACATCTGGTTCTCGCCGCTGGTCGCCGGGTATTTCTCGGTGGTCAGTCGCTTCTGTTTATCGCCGGTGATGATCATTGGCAACGCGGTGCGCAACTCCATCTTTTCTAAATGGTCGATGGATTTTCGTAACAACACCTTTAACTACCCGGAATATAAAAAGGTACGCCTGATGCTGATGGGTGCTTCGGTGGTGTGCATTCTCGGCATCTGGATTTTCTATCCGCTGGTGATGCGTCTGGGATTCAGCCAGGAGTGGCTGAACTCGATCCCGACCTCACGCTATATGCTGCCCTATCTGTTTGCCGCACTGGCAGTCAGCCCGCTGACGGTCATTGAGCTGATTTTCGGCTCCCGACGCTATTTTCTGCGTATTCAGATTGAGCAGATCCTGATTATTGCCGTCGCCTTTATCGCCCTGCCAAAATTTGGCGTGGGTTATCAAATCGCACTGTTGACCTTCTCGGTGCTGACCAGCGTGCGCTATTTGTTCATTCTCATCAAAATGAACCAGCGGGCGAAATCGCTCTGGGTACAGGAGCAGAAAATATGCAGTTAAATACTGGCCGCTACCTTGAAGCCTACGCCCTGATAACCCTGGTATTCTGCGGCACGGTCCAGTACTTCACCGGCATTGCGGCGATCCTGTGGCTGCCCTTCTTTATGGTGCTGGTCATGGCGGTACTGCTGCTGATGCAAAACCGCCCGCAGCCGCTGCGCCTGACCGGGCGCGAAAAGGTGATACTGACGCTGTACCTGACGTTTATTTCCCTCGGGCTTGTCTCTACTGTTCTGCAATCGGGGATTGTGACCACCATCGTCGGCTTTAAAAACGAGCTGGCGTTGTCGCTGCTGATGCTCTGTATGTTGCTTGGGATGGTCCGTGAATCGCAACTGCACAGGTTGACCCAGCTTTTCTACTGGATCTTCTACGTGCAGATCCCGGTCGCGATTTATCAGGTGATTTTTATCGTTCCCCAACGCGTGGCCCTTCGTGGTGAGGATGAGAAGTGGGACTCGGTGGTCGGTACGTTCGGCGGCGACCCAATGGGCGGCGGCAACACTGCGGCAATGGGGTCATTTTGCCTGCTGATCATGCTGCTGAAGCTATCGGAGTATAAACACGGGATCTGCTCGTTAAAATCGCTGGTGGTTCACATCGCGCTGGGCTTTTTCCTCTGCGTGGTGGGCGAAGTCAAATTCATTATCCTGCTGTCGCCATTCCTGCTGGCACTGCTGTGGGTTATGCCCGGCTATGTGCGCGGAGTCAGTGCCGTCAGCCTGCGTTCACTGCTGATTATCGCCGTCGGGATGGCGCTGTTAATCTTTATCGCCATTACCGTTCTGGCATCAAACTATTCGGCGGCCTTTGGCGGGGATCCAACCCGCAGCGCGCTTTCGGTATTTATTGACTCGCTAAGTTATATTTTTGATGCCAACTACATCATGCCAAGCGGCGAACTGGGACGCTTCACCACCGTCTTCTTCTGGCTCCAACATAACGACCTTTTCGGCCCGGGCGGGATGCTGTTCGGCTACGGTCTTAACGCCACCAACAGCGGCAGTACGGTTTCACCGGGGTATATTGGCGCCTGGTATCACCTGATCCTCGATTCAACGTCCTTAAGCATGTTGCTGTGGGAAGTGGGCATTATCGGCATCGTGCTGTTTGTCTGCATGATTGGCGCCGTGCTCGTGGCGATGCGGCCAAAAGAGACCTTTGCCCGTCAGGATCTTAATCGTGAGGATCTCCAGTTGCTCAGCTCGGCACCGGCGTACTACGTCTTTGTCATCGGCTGTCTGCTCAGCCTGCCCTACAGCCAGATCCTGATGATTGTGCCGATGCTACAGTTTTTATTATGGGTGGCCCTCGGGGCGCTTATCGTCATCCACCGCTCTATCCGCCTGAACTCCGGTAACGAACATGAATAAAAAACCCTCTATTACCGTCAGCATCAAGACCCTGAATGAAGCGCAGGGCATTGAGAAAACAATCGACAGTGTCCGCAAACAGCTGCAACCCTATCCGCATCAAATCATCGTTGCTGACAGCCTCTCGACGGATAACACGCGGGAGCTCGCGTTAGGTAAAGACGTGATGGTGGTGTGTCTGGATAACATTAGCGATCGCAGTTGCGGTATCGGCCACCAGCTCGGCTGGCTGTATAGCGAGGGCGATTACCTGCTGCTGCTGGATGGCGATATGGAGCTGGAGCCGGGCTTCCTTGATACCGCCGTCGAATTTCTGGAAACCCATCCTGAGTATGCGGGGGTAGCCGGTAGCGTTGATATGGATGATGCATCCAACTACGAGTTCAAATCGCGCAAGCAGCGCCTGCACCTAATCTATCCCCACGGTGATACCGACCACTTAGGTGGCGGGGGTCTGTATCGCCGTTCGGCCATCGAAAAAGTCGGCTACCTGACCAACCTGAACCTGCACGCCTATGAAGAGGCAGAGCTGGGCATCCGTCTGGGTGCTGCGGGCTACAAGCTACACCGACTGGAAGTGCCCTACTTTAGCCACACCTCCTACACCATGCCGACCTTCAAAATGCTGATCTACCGCTGGAAGAACCGTTTCCTGTGCGCGCCTGGTGAGCTGCTGCGCGGCTGCTGGGGCAAAGCCCATTTCCCGGCCGCGTTGCGCATTGTTCGTAATGAGCTGATTTTCACCCTGTATCTGTTGATTTTGCTTGTCTGCCTGCTGACTTTTAACGGTAAGGTTATCGCCATTGCGCTGCTGCCACTGCTGGCGTTTATCGCACTGAAAACAATCAAAAACAGATCCCTGCGCGATGGTGTGCAGAGCGTGATTAACTTATTTATGTTTTCAGCGGGGATGCTGCGCGGGATGGCCCGTGCAGTCCGTGACCCGATGCAACGCCCGGCGGTGACCGTGTTTAATCCAAAGCATATCGATACCGAAAATGAAAATTCTCTTCGTTAACAAGTTCTTCTTTATCAAAGGAGGCGCGGAAACCGTTTATTTCCAGGAGCGGGATGCCATGCTGCAGTCCGGTTACCAGGTCATCGACTTCAGTATGAAGCACGTGGAAAACAAACCGTCACCGTGGGAAGAATTTTTCGTCCAGAATGTCGATTATCACGACAGCCACGGTTTGATGAGCCGGGTCAGAGCCGGGGTGGATTTTATCTATAATTCGCAGGCCTGTGCGAAACTCAACACGTTGCTGCTCCGCGAGCGGCCGGATATTGTTCATTTCCACAATATCTATCATCAGATAACGCCCGCCGTCATTGGCGTGGCAAAGCGCTTTGGCTGTAAAACGGTACTAACCGCACACGATTACAAAATCGTCTGCCCCTCCTACACCATGCTGCGCGACGGCCACGTCTGCGAAGAGTGCCTGACCGGATCAGTCAGCAACGCGTTTCGCCACCGCTGCCAGCAAGGCGATACCTTTAAAAGCCTGCTGCTGTCGCTGGAAGCATACTGGCAGAAGTTCGCCAAAAATTACGCCATGCTCGACTGCATCGTCGCGCCAAGCGAGTTTATGCGCCAGACGCTGCTGCGTAAGCTCCCTGACACCCGCATCGACGTTATCGTTAATGGTATCGATGCCAGCACCACCGTGCCTGGCGAAACGGCGGGCGACTATTTCCTCTATATCGGCCGGCTGAGCCGTGAAAAAGGGGTATCTACCCTTGCCCAGGCACAGCAGAAAATGACCCATAACATGCCGCTTAAAATTGTCGGCGATGGTCCGCTCGGCAAAGAACTGCGCGCCCGCTTCAGTGGGCCAGAATTCCTCGGGTATATGAAACACGGTGAGGCACTGAACAACCTGATTCGAGGGGCCCGCGCGGTTATTGTTCCTTCCGAATATTACGAAAACTGTTCGATGTCAGTGCTCGAAGCCATGGCCTTTGGCCGCCCGGTTATCGGCGGCAACATTGGCGGCATTCCGGAACAGATCCGCGACAACCGGGATGGTTATCTGGTGGAGCCAGGCGACAGCGACTCGCTGGCGCAGTTGATGGACAGACTGGCCGCAGACCCACAACGAGCGCGTGAAATGGGGATTAGCGCCCGCCAGCGTCTGGAAGAAAAATACGATCTTGCCCGTCATATGCAGGTGCTACAGGCGCTTTATCAGCAACTTGTGGGAGAGACAACATGAAAGCCAAGGTGACGGTGCTGGGTACCCGCGGCATTCCCGATGTTCAGGGCGGCGTAGAAACCCATTGCCAGAATCTGTACCCGGAGATCTATCGTCTGGGCAACGCGGAGATCTGCGTGCTGGCCCGCTCGCCCTACGTGAACTATCGCCGCAGTGAATATAAAGGTGTTAAACTCAAGAGCTTATGGGCACCGAAAAGCCGTAAGTTCGAGGCCATCGTTCACTCAACGCTGGCAGCGCTCAGTACCTTATTTGACGGCTCCAGTGTGGTTCACGTTCACGCCATCGGCCCTGGGCTGGTAGTGCCGTTGTTGCGCCTGCTGGGAAAACGCGTCGTGTTTACTCATCACGGCCCGGATTATGACCGCCAGAAATGGGGAAAAGTCAGTAAAGGGATGTTGCGACTGGGCGAAAAATGGGCGGTAACCTACGCCAATGAGGTGATCGTCATTTCCGAGGTTATCAACAATCTGATTAAGCGCAAACATGGCCGGCATAATGCCCACGTTATCTACAACGGCGTCCGCCAGACCGCGCTGCCATCCGCTGAAGAACAGGCGACGATCCTTGAAAGGCACGCCCTTAAGCCGGGACAGTATATTGTTGCCGTGGCCCGCTTTGTGGAAGAGAAAGGGCTACACGACCTGATAGCCGCTTATGCTGCGGCGGGTTGTAGTATGCCACTGGTGTTGATTGGCGATGCCGACCATGCCGATGAGTACAGTGAACAGCTAAAGAAACAGGCCTTCAGCACGCCGAACGTCTTCATGACCGGTTTTGTCAGCGGCCCGACGCTTCATACGCTGTTCTCACAAGCCGGGTTATTCGTCCTGCCCTCTTACCATGAAGGCTTGCCGATCGCCCTGCTTGAAGCCATGTCGTGGTCATTGCCGGTCATTGTCAGCGACATCCCGGCAAATCTCGAAATTGGCCTGCCGCAAGCGGACTATTTCCCTGTCGCTAACGTTCCGGCCCTGACGCAGAAGCTTCAACAATGGGTCGGAGGAGAGAAAGCAGATTACAGCCAGTTCCTGCCAAAGTACCGTTGGCCGGAAATTGCCGCCCAAACCGCTCAAGTGTATCAGCGCCTAACGTAAACAGGAAACACGTGTCGAAATCTACAGCAGAACTGGTCGTCGAGCGCTTCTATGCCGCACTTGACCAGGAGGTCGAAACCTCATTAACCCCGGAACAAAAGCGCGGAATTGAGCAGGCGCTGGTCCGCACTAATCTGGCGACGCGCCACCGGCTCGATTTTCGCCATAGCTTCCCGTTCCTCCACCGCCGCTACTTTGTGGTGTTTCTCTTTGGCCGTGATGTGCGCAAGGTATCGCGCGAAAGCACTCTGGTCGGGCGCATCTTCACTACACTGATCATTACCCTCGGGGTGTTGTTCTGCCTGCTGTCGGTTCTGCTGGCACTCTATATGCTGAAATCGGCATTAGGCATCGACGTATTTACCAACTTCCACGTCGGTATCTGGACGTGGTTTATGGACCTTCATGACAAAATGACAAGGTGAAATGAAATGCCGATGTCGTCTCTTCGTAAAGCGCCTTTGTTTCGTGCACTGCTGCTGGCGGGCTTGCTGACTTCAGGTTCTGCGGGTGCAGTCACCACGGTGGTTTCACCTCTGCCCTTCGACGGTCTGTTGACCAATCCGGGCATGGGTGTTGCCAGTTTTCATGACGGTTACGGTCAAAAACCCACCCTTGCGCAGTATCCCGACACCGGCTTTGAATACGAGCGTTTTTACTGGAGCGAACTGGAGCCACAGGAAGGGGTTTATAATTTTTCCCTCATCGACAACGCTTTTGCCGTTGCCGCCAGACACCAGCCGGCGATGAACGTCGGCCTGCGCTTTATGGCGCTCGATGAACCACAAACCGGTTCAAAAATTCCCGCCTGGCTGATTGCCAAAGGCATTAAAGGACAGTGGGTTGAAAACGGTAAAACCTTCGTGCCGGATCTCAGCGACCCAACCTTCATCGCCTACGCACAGAAACTGATCGGCACCATGGGCAAACGCTACGACGGAAACCCTGAGCTGGCCTTTATTGACATCGGCATGGTCGGTTCATGGGGGGAATGGCATAACTCCAATTTTCCTGACGTGCCGAAATTAATGGATAAATACACCCCCGCGCAGCTCAATCGTTATGTCGATATGCATTTTGATAGCTTCCCGAAAACCCCGAAAGTGATGCTCATCAGCGGCGGAGACTCGCTGGCATGGGCCAGCCGCCGGGGTGCAGGCTGGCGTGCGGACTGCTGGGGCGACTGGCGTAACTTCTCAACCGAGTGGAGCCATATGCGCGATGACTACCCGCAGCGTCTGGCTGCCGCGCAGGCCGCCGAGCCGGGCTTTAACGACAGCTGGAAACGGGCGCCGGTTAGCCTTGAGATTTGCGGCTATATGACTGAATGGCAAACCGTGCAGCACTATACCCGCGAGGAGGTCCAGGCGACCTTCGACTGGGCGATACAGCAGCACGCCAGCACGCTGAATATTAAATCGCGACCGATCCCCACCGAATATCGTGACATTGTCGATAAGGCCTTACTGCGCATTGGCTATCGCTACCGGGTGAATAAGCTGACGTTTGACACTCCACTTCTGGCCGGGCAACCGCTGACGCTGACCGTTAACTGGCGTAATGACGGTGTTGCGCCGGCTTATCTTGCCTATCCGGTGCAGTGGCGGGTGGTTAATGCCGCAGGCACAACCGTTCTGAAGCAGAAAACGCAGGACGATATTCGTCGCTGGTTGCCAGGTGAGATTCAAAGCCGCGTGGTGCTGGCCCTGCCTGCAACCCTACCCGCAGGCAACTATTCGCTGCAAACGGCAATTACCGATGCCCAGGGCGCACCGCGAGTCCAGCTTGCCAACAAAGGGAAAACCACCGATGGCTGGTATCAGATGGCCACTTTTGCTATCAGGTAAGCCTTTGGAACATGCTCAGGATAAACGTTCGCAGTTTAACTGTTCCTGATAACCGTTGCGTATTTCCGCTGCGATATGTGGCTGAGGTTTACCAAATAGATACCCTTGTGCGAAATCGCAGCCCAGCGCCTGAAGACTCTCCAGCTGTTCCTGCGTTTCAACACCTTCTGCAATAGCCTTCATATTTAGGGATTTCGCCATCCCCGTGATGAGTTTGATGATATTAATGGCGTCTTCCTGGGTAGCCAGCGAATGGACAAATGACTTGTCTATTTTGATTTTATCGAAGGCAATCCGGCTCAGTCGCGACAGAGAAGAGTACCCCGTACCAAAATCATCGATGGAGATTTTCACGCCCTGGGATCTGAGCTTGTTCAGGGTATTCATCGGTGTAGTGCTCTCCGTAAAGAGAGAGGATTCAGTCACTTCCAGTTCAAGACGTTCAGTTGGAAGCCCTGTTTCCTTCAGAATGGACAGCACTGTTCCGGCAAAGGTTTTACTGCTGAGCTGGACAGGAGAGACATTGACTGAAATTTTCGCCGGAACTGCCCAGGTCGCCGCTTCCCGACAGGCCATTTCGAGCACCGTTTTACCCATCTCGTTAATCATTCCTGTTTTTTCAGCAACCGGAATAAAGCTATCCGGTAACAGGAGTCCCTTCAGAGGATGTATCCAGCGAATAAGGGCTTCATAACTGTAAATTTCCCGGCTGAACGAATCAACAATAGGCTGATAATAAACCACGAACTCTTTGTTCACGATTGCCATGGCCATATCATGTTCAAGGGTTCTGCTTTCTTGCAGCTTGTCTAACATGCGCTGCCGGAAGACTTTTATCTTACCTGAACCTTCATTTTTGGCTTCATAAAGGGCCAGATCGGCAAATTTATAGAGATAGTCAGAGCGGCGTTCAGTCTCAGAAATAACAATACCCACACAGGTGGTGATGTTGATAATGGTGTTATAAATCGTGTACGGCTGGTTGATAAATTCACATATTTTTTGGGCCCGGGAAACCGCCTGGCTTTCGGTCAGGCCACTCGAAAGAAACGCAAACTCATCTCCGCCTAAGCGGTAAAGCGTATCTGAAGCAAGGCTCATCGACACCAGACGGTGGGAAATCTGGCGTAATAAGATATCACCGGCATCATGTCCGTATGTATCATTGACCTCTTTGAATCGATCTAAATCAAACAACATGACAGCCACAGAGTGATTAACTTTTTCTGCCACCTCGATGGTTTTAGTTAAATTTTCCCAGAAGAAATGGCGGTTATTCATCTCTGTGAGAGAGTCGTGGTAGACGTCATACTCCAGTTTTGCATTCTGGCTTTGCAGTTTTTCTTTCGATTTTTGCAATTCTTCGGCAAGGCTTTTAACCTGAAGATGCGCCTTCAGAATATTTCTGTTTTGAAAGAATATCAGCACGCCTAATATCGCACTGAGTATTATTAGCAGTACCGACGTTGCTGAATAAATATAATACAGCGTTTGAATATTGTGGTTCGCATTATTTATCGAGTTAACATCTTTGTCTAATGCGCCAGATGAAAGGCGGCTTAGCGGCGAATCAAGCTCATGCATGACTTTCAGGTACTCCTTGATGTCTGAACGGTCCATCTTCTCAAGATGAACATCCAGATATTCAAGCGTACTTTGAAGTTGTAACGCCAGTTCATGATGGGCTTTATTGCTGTCTATATAATGCCCTAAATCACCGCCTTTCATTAAATCACTCTGGCTGAGCATAATGTCGAGACGCAGGCGTACGTCATCAAGTTCCATCGTATCAACAATAGTGTAAAGACCAAGCCATGACTCGAAACGGTAATATTCTGACACCAGCTGTGCAGCAGACCATGAGTCGGTGTAACGACTTAGCTTCTGTAACTCTTGTTGCCTTTCATGCACAAGGAAAGAGATATACCCTGTGGATATAAAAAGGGAAAAGATTATGCCAGCCAGTATTCTGTTCATGATGCTCCTCTGAACTCTTACTCAATACTCATGCGGCTGACCTGCCATGCTGATCGTGAATAATAGATCTGATTATTCAGTTCAGGCAAACTGTCATAGGGATACACAATGAAGAACGGGCCTTTATCACGGACACGCATATATTCCCCGTTAATTTTAAAAGCGAGGATCACATTGTAATTCTTGAAATCACTGAGAGGGATAACAGTGGTGTAATCATTGAGCGCGGTGACCTTAACAACAGTCCCTTTCGCCCCGACATAATCCATGAGCTTTTGCATGGAAATACCCGTAAAATTCGTGCGCCCATTATACCAAGGTGAAGAGGTCTGAAAACTCACTACGCCCAGTTTCTCAAGGCTCGCGATATCAAAAACGGCTTTGCCGTTATCGTTGGTATTTTCTATTTTACCCGACATGGTTAAAAGGACTTTACCGGTAGGTTTGGTAAGTTCCCCTGCCCAGACCTGAGTGCAGACCACCAGGCTCAACAACATGACAATTAAACGCATTCTAACCTCACCTATCTACCCGATGTTAAAGGATTATAATTTAGATATCATGCCTTTAGTATATGCTGCCTGGCCAATCTTGTTGCAATAAGTTCAACAACATTTTAACTGAATGGAATCAATGAGTTAAGTCATATCGATTTTTTAATATTAATTAATAAATATCGACACTGCTATTTGATGTGCGATTAATCCTATGGTTTTTGTACAAAAAACAAGCCACCAGTTTAGGTAGTACGTTGAAGACCTACGAAAATAGAGGTTTATTAGATTGTGCAGCCACAGGAGAAATCACGAGTCACGGCTACGGTTTTCCTGACATATTGTTATTTCCCCTGCGGTAATTTTATGGCTAACCCTGCATATCAAAGCCGGATTTCTGAAAATCCCGATAAACATCCGGGTTGGTAAAGGCCGGGAACTGGGCTTTTTGGGCTGCTGATTTTATGGCCTCGCAATAGGCTTTATTGCCGTTGCTGGTTGATATGTTTAACGCCGTACCATCCTCGGCAAATTCCAGATGGAGCCTGCATTTCTTCCCTTTCCAGCGTTGTGGATCTGCAATTTTGGCATTGACTGCGTCTCTGATTGCCCGCGCTTGTGCACCCCATTGATCATTGTCATCCCAGCGACCAGAGCCGCAACTACCCGTTGCCGTTGTTTTATGGCATCCGGACGGATGTAACGGCGCACACCCTGCTGCCAGGCTGGCCACAACGGCCAGCATCACGATTGTCTTCACCCTTTTCATTCCCTTTCCCTTATTTCTGCGTTATCGCCGCGTTGAAGCAATCTTCATCTACCGTCAGGCTGGCGATTTTATGCACCGGGCCGCACATGCTGACCTGAAAATCGTGGCTGAAGCTAATCTGCAATTGCCCACCGGGCATATTGACGTTGACCCGATCGTCAACACGGCCCAGCTTGCGCATCGCACTGGCGGCCGCGCAGCTGCTGCTACCGGATGCGGTCGTGAATCCGGCCCCTCTCTCCCAGATACCGATGCGCAGCGTAGCGCGATCAACGACTTCAACGAATTGCACATTCGTGCGTCTGGGGAACAGAGGATGGTTTTCAATCTGCGGGCCTAAACGGTGCACCTGTGCCAAATCCAGCTTATCGACGGGTACGACACAATGGGGATTGCCCATTGAAACCAGTGACACTGACAGGGTTTCATCTTTCAGTTTCAGGGGATAATTCAGGGCTTCGGGCAGATCCAGTAAGGCAGGCAATGCCGCCGGATTAAAATTCGCCTGGCCCATTTCGACCGTAATCTGATGAGGATCGTCATGAACAGTGCAACGGACGTCTCCACCTGCGGTATGCACCAGAAACGGCTGATGTCCCACCCGACCGATATCAAAAAGATAACGTGCGTAAATTCGCAAACCATTTCCGCTTTTTTCGGCTTCAGAACCGTCAGGATTAATGATCCTCAGCGTAGGGTGAATCTTATCGCCGCTGTCGATAAGCAGGCCGTCAGAACCGATGCCATAGTGGCGATGGCACAAGATCTGAATCTGTTCATTGGTCAGTCGGTCGGCAATATCTCGATGGCAAACCAGGTAGTCATTACCGAGGCCATGATATTTATGCAGAAGAAGTGATGTCATAGGGTTAATCGACTAGCAGCGGAAGAGTTAACTTCATAATACAACAAGTTATTTATCTGCAAATAAAAACAGCTTCATGCGGAATCAAAAAAGCGGACGCAGTTTGCGCCTTACTGGGAAATGGTTCCAACGGATGCTAGCGTTTTAAAATTTGCCATCTTTAGCCAGAACACCGGGGTTCGACCCTCACAAGGCTGTATTCATCTCGTCAGCCAGGATTTGCAGTTGTGCTTTCAGCCAGTTAGTCACGCCTCGCTTACCGCTGCGTTTATGTGAATAAATCTTCACTTCAAACGGGCGGATCGCGAATGGCAGTGGGAAAATCCTGATATCCGTCGCCGGAACCAGTTTCTCAGCGGCATATCGCGGGATTGCCATCAGCAGATCGCTCTGGGCAACGATAAAGGGCGCGCTGAGCATAGACGGGGTTTTGATCGCGATTTGCCGGGTATGCCCCAACTGCTCAAGCTGTAGATCCAAAACGCCCTGCTTCTCATTCCAGGGCGTCACCACCAGATGTCGGGCGGCGAGATAATCCTCCAGCGTCAGTTGTGTCCGGCGGGTGTTACTGATGACAACATACTCATCTTCGAACCAGCTAATCTCTTCCAGTTCCGGGTGACGAATGTCATCCGACGTGCTGAACCCGAGCGCCAGATCCACTTCCCCTGCCAGCAGTTCAGTCAGTGCCGGGCTATGCGGCAAATAGCGTAACTCCAGGCGCAAACCTGGCGCCTCATGCTGCAACTTGTGCATCAGCGCAGGGAAAATACAAAATGCAGTGAAATCCGTAATCGCAATCTGCAAAGACTCCGTACTCTCAGAGGCTTCAAATTCCGGCTGTGGCGTCAGCTCCTGATTGAGGAATTTTAGTGTCGATGCAATCGCAGGCGCAAGCTGAGTGGCATACACACTGGGGCACATGCGATGGCCTTCCCGATAAAATAACGGATCGTTAAGCGTGATACGCAGGCGAGACAATGCATGGCTCAACGCCGATGTGCTCATTGCCAGTTCATCCGCCGCCAGCCGCACAGAGCTGTGACGGTAAATCGCGTCAAAAACGGGGAGAAGGTTTAAATCAAGACGCCTCAGAGTTGGATGCATAACATTCATCATTTGTTGATTTCATTGCACTTAATTCTTCTGACGATAACCTTTATGCTTAGCCCCATCAACAAAATGCAGAGCAAACAGGAATACTCATGAGCATCACGATTCGTCAGGCCCGCCCGGAAGATGCATCCGCAATTTACGATATGATTTACGAGCTGGCGGTTTACGAAAAAGCCCCGCAAGAGGTTGTCACCACGCCAGACGAGATCCGGGAAACACTTTTCGCCGCAGGCAGTAAAACCGAAGCATTGATTGCCGAGAGTGAAGGTAAAGCCGTGGGGTATGCCGTTTTCTTCACCAGCTATTCAACATGGCTGGGTCGTAACGGTATCTATATGGAAGATTTGTATGTTTCCCCGGATTATCGCGGCCAGGGTGCGGGAATAGCCTTGCTAAAAAATATCGCGCAATGCGCAGTGCAGCGCCAGTGCGGCCGCCTTGAATGGAGTGTTCTGGACTGGAACCAGCCCGCCATTGACTTTTATCTGAGCATTGGCGCATTGCCGCAGTCTGAATGGGTTCGCTATCGTCTTGATGGTGAAGCACTGCTCAAATTTGCCGGCTAAATACATCCCCTCCTGACAGGCTCGCTGGAATGGCGGGCTTTTTTGTGCCAGCAATTTTAATACTTCCATATTGATAAGATCAGCGTGATTATTGCATTAATGCTAATTAGCCGAGCTACTTAATCATGGAAAACTTTAACGAACTGGCCGCCTTCGCTCTCGTTGCCCGTGAACGCAGTTTCACCCGGGCAGCGGCAAAAATGGGGATATCTCAATCCGCCCTGAGTCAGACAATACGGAATCTTGAATCCCGCCTTGAAGTACGCCTGCTGACACGCACGACCCGTAGTGTATCACCGACCGAGGAAGGTGAATTTCTGTTAACTAATCTGGCTCCTAAGCTGGACGATATTGTTAACGTGCTCAATTCGCTCAGAGGAATGCGGCAAAGTCCGGCGGGAATGGTCAGGATCTCTGCGGCGTCACATCCGGCGGTTTCTGTCATTGAACCAGGGCTGCGTAATGTGTTGCGGGAAAACCCTGACATTAAGGTTGAGATTGCCGTGAATGATGCGTTAGAGGACATTGTTGCTGAACGTTTTGACGCAGGTGTCAGGCTAGGGGAACAGGTCGCCAAAGATATGATAGCCCTGCGTATCAGCCCGGATATACGGATGGTTGTCGTTGCCTCCCCTGAGTATTTTTCACGCCATCCGATACCAGAATCACCGCATCAATTGACTCATCATAATTGCATCAATTTACGTCTGGAAACCTATGGCGGTCTTTACCCCTGGGAGTTTGCAAAAGCGGGTAATGAGCTAAAGGTAAAGGTGGATGGCCAGTTGATTTTTAACAATCTGGAGTTGCGGTTAAACGCTGTTCGGGCAGGCGGAGGGATAAGTTGTTTTCCCGAAGACACTGTCATAGACGATATCAGGGAAGGAAGGCTGATTCAGGTGCTCGACGACTGGTGCCCGACATTACCCGGATACCATCTCTATTATCCCAACAGGCAACATCATTCCCCGGCATTTCTGCTCGTGTTGAACGCCCTCAGATACACGAGCATGTAGCCTGAACGGGCAGAGCCGGATGCCCTGCCCGTTCGGGGCTTACAATTCCTGCGCGGTGGGACGGAAAATAATCTCGCTGATGCCCACATCGTCAGGCTCGCTGATGGCGAATGCGACCATACGGGCATAGGTTTCAGGCGCGACACCGACATTTTCGACATATTCACGGTTCGCAGCCTGCACGTTTTTATCAGAAATGTGCTCCAGCAATTCAGTCTTAACGGCTCCCGGTGAGACAAGCGTGACACGAATGTTCAGTGCGGCAGTTTCCTGACGTAATCCCTCTGTCAGCGCGCGAACGGCGAATTTTGTCGCGGAATAGACGGCTGAACTCGGGAAAATAAGATGTGCAGCAACCGATGCAGTATTGATAATGTGCCCGGATTTCTGTTCCTTCATATAGGGCAGAACCGCCGCAATACCGTGCAGTACGCCGCGAAGGTTCACATCAATCATCTGATCCCATTCGTCCACATTGCACTGGTCGAGGCGTGAAAGAGGCATCACACCGGCATTGTTGATTAACACATCCACGCGGCCAAAACGGTTAACGGCAGACTGGATGAGGTGCTGGACATCATCACGTTTTGTGACATCAGTCGCCACCGCAATCGCCTCTTTGCCCTGCTTCGTTAACTCGCTGGCAATCGCGTCGATACGGTCGGTACGGCGGGCAGCCAGCACGATTTTCGCACCATTCGCAGCAAGGTGACGAGCCGCAGCCTCACCCATACCGCTTGATGCACCGGTGATCACAATCACTTTATCTTTGATGTTATCTGTCATTTTTTTCTCCTGCTGATGGGATGATTCGCAAGGTCTTACTTCGACAATGGGTGTGAGCTTAACCTTGAGTATCCTGACTGTTATCACAGCCGGAAACGGGTAACGCGGATAATCCTAGCAGGGTGGGATTAATACGATAATACGTATAAATTGCTAACAAACATTAGTACAACTAATCAATCTCCCAGAGATTAATGAGGTGGCGTAACCCGCTATGAAAATGGCGCATTGAAGACGAAGCGGGAGATGTTTTTTTCACTGAAACTCATCGGGCTTGACTCAACAGAATCATTCGCTCCGCCGCTTTTTGCTGCGCTGTGCAACACCAGTCTGGCGCAGGCAACTACAGCTCTGCGCTCAAGTATTAAAGGCGTTCGTCTAGTGGTGCTGACGACCTTAATCAGAGGCTTCAGCACGTAATGCAGCCTGCACCGCAGGCCGTGCATGGATTCTGGCCATATAGGCTGATAGCACAGGCCAGCTATTCAGGTCGATGGCGAAGAATTTACACCAGCCCAGCACGGTGAACAGGTAGGCATCAGCAACACTGAACGCCGACCCCATCAGACAGGTTTTGCCGTTGAGTTGCTCCTCAAGAAAATTGAATCGCCGGAACAGCTTCTCGCGATAAATTGATTTGACCTCTTCGGGCAGCGAGGAATTGAATAATAGCGCCGAGCCCGCGTGTATTTCACTGGTGATAAAGTTAAGCCATTCCTGGAGACAAACCCGATCCCAGGTGCCCGCGCGTGGAGCCAGCCCGCTTTCCGGTTTACGATCCGCAAGATACTGCACAATGGCCGGACCTTCAGTGAGTATCTTGCCATCGTCAAGTTCAAGAGCTGCTACATAGCCTTTTGGATTAATGGTCAGGAAATCGCGCCCGTCAGCAGTACGCTTGCTACGGTTGTCCACTTTAACCAGTTCAAACTCAAGCTCCAGTTCGCGCAGCACGATATGGGGTGAAAGTGAACAGGTATCAGGGGCGTAATAGAGTTTCATGTTGTCTCCTTTGAATTAAAAATAGTAATCAACGCTTACTACGTTCATGAATACACTCTGCTTAACGGCGTTATTGCTGTAAAATTAATTGTTCATAATTTAACTATTAGTTGAGCTACTGATACCCATGATGAATCTTTTGCACTGGCGCCTGGTGGTAGCCGTCGCAGATGCCAACAACATTTCACGGGCTGCCGAAGAAATAGGCATGACGCAGTCTGGTGCCAGCCAGGCAATTGCTCAGCTGGAGGCCGCACTTGGGTTTCCGGTGTTCACACGTGAGCGGCGCTATATTGGTGTAACCGCTCTGGGTGAGCAGGTTGTCGCACATGCAAGGAGCATGGTATTGAAGCTGGATGCGATTCGTTCCCTGGCAGACCAGAGCCAGGAATTGAACAGCGGTCGCATTCGCCTGGCCAGTTTTCCCTCCGTGACGTCCACATTTTTACCCAGGTTATTACGGGACTTTAAGCGCCTGCATCCCGGTATTGAGGTAGTTGTTCTGGAAGGTACAGACGAGGAAGTTGAGGAGTGGCTCGCGCAAGACACCGTTGAACTCGGGGTTGTCATGAACCCTGCCCCCGGGCGCGCAAATATTGTCTTAGGAAAAGATGCCTGGGTTGCGGTAATGCCGGCTCGTCATCCACTGGCGGGGCTCGCAAGGACATCCGGCATTACGTTAGAAGAACTGGCAGACCAACCCTTTATTCTTGCCACCGGAGGGTGTTTAGTGAATGGGCAAAGCCTGATGGAAAATGCTGGCTTAAAGCTCACTGACGTACGCGTGAAAGTACGCGACTGGGTCAGCGCCTGCTTGCTGGCAGGCGAAGGTATGGGCGTCGCACTGGTACCTGAATCGGCTCTGCCGGAGAAATTACGCGGCCTGTGCGTGGTCCCCGTAGTACCTTCCCTGCATCGTGAATTTGGGCTGGTGTGTTCACCATCAGGACACGCATCCGCTGCGACGCAGGCGCTGCTCAAAGGTCTGTTTTCTGATAAATAGCCATACCGACTTCTGGGTCAAAGGGCCTGCTACATTTCAAGTGCGGCAAGAATGTCGGCTTCCATTTTCTCCGGGGTGGTGTACGGTGCAAAACGTTTGAGTGGTTTACCATCCCGCCCGATTATGAACTTAGTGAAGTTCCACTTGATTCGCCCTCCCAGCATGCCGGGCAATTCGTTTTTCAGATAACGAAACACCGGGTGGGCAGCAGTTCCATTGACCTCTACTTTCTCGAATATCGGGAAGGTCACACCGTAGTTAATGTGACAGGTCCGCGCGATGTCGTCGGCGTCGCCGGGCTCCTGTTTGCCGAACTGGTTACAGGGGAAACCCAGCACCACCAGCCCCTGGGCGGCGTATTTCTTGTAGAGCGTTTCAAGGCCTGCATATTGCGGCGTGAAGCCACACTGGCTGGCGGTATTCACGACCAGAACCACCTTGCCCGCGTAGTTGGCCATCGGGATAAGCTGGCCGCCCAGACTGGTGGCTGAAAGTTGATGAAAAGTGGTCATATCAGGCTCCTTAAAGCAGAACTCGTTCGAAATCGACATGGCAACAGATTTACGTTGCTGTCAGAGCAGGTCTGAAATTGTGTGTGAGACATCTTTGCAAAGTCGAACGAAAAGAACAACAAACCCTCAACCTATGTCCCCACGGATGAGAATGACACGGCCGTCAGTGAAGCCTGAGCAAGTAATATTGGTTTGATCATAACACTCTCCATTTTTATCTTTATAGTGATAACGGCACTGAAACAGTGCCGTTCAAGTAACGTATTATTTATTTGTATTCAGGTTGGTATTAAAGAATGAGACCAGCTTATCCCACGGGATAAGTTCAGTGCGATCATACAGATCGATACGGTTAGCGCCCTTAATCTCCATAAGCTCTTTCGGCTCAGCCGCCATTTTATATGCCGTATCGGTATAGGTGCGGGAAGGTGCCGCATCCCCCACGATAAAAAGTATTGGTCGTGGTGAAATGGATTCAATATCAATAAACGGATGGAAATTCATCAATCTGGCGTAGGTTGCCGGCGTGGTTCGGCGATCGTTGGATGCCACTTTACCTCGCTCGGTCTGATAGAAGTCATTCGACTCCTTTCCTTCAATAAACACCGGATCATTTTGCCCTGGGCCGTAGACGGGCTGCCCGGTTTTAAACGTTTTGTAGCGCTGCTCAGCTGCGGTTGCCAGGTCTTTGTTTCTCATTGCTGCGGTCCGTTCGTGGTTCAGACCGGTACGGAAATACTCCCCCATATCGTACATGCTGACGGTGGCGAGCGCCTTGATGCGCGGGTCCACTTTGGTTGCCGCGATAGCGAAGCCGCCACTACCGCATATGCCTATCACACCAATCTTATCTCGATCTACAAACGTGCGTGTTCCGAGAAAATCAACAGCAGCACTGAAGTTTTCTGCATAAACATCAGGCAGCACCGCTCCACGTGGCGTACCGGCACTCTCCCCCCAAAAGGACTGATCGAAAGAGAGGGTAACAAAACCAGCCTCCGCCATTTTCGTCGCATATAGATTAGCGGCCTGCTGTCTTACCGCGGCAAATGGATGGCCAACAATAAGTGCATCGTATTTTTTCCCAGCCGCCATATTCCGGGGAGTAAATAACGTGCCAGTGACTTCCATACCGTAAATATTTTTGAATTTAACGATTTCAGTATTCACTTTATCGCTTTTATAGAAATTATTTGCACCATGAGACATATCCGCAGCGGTAGCTATGTTTGTACCCGCAGTGAATGCGATGCTCATAATTGCCAGCGTGACCAACAATTTTAATTTCCCTTTTGAATGTAATTTCATATTACCTCCTGAATTAAACGACGGTATTAGGACGAACGAAGTGAAACATCCATACAATGAAACACCTCAGGACAGCAGAGCCCTTTCAGGCTGGATTTTCTTTGACTTGTTTTGCGCGTTTTAACAGCAGTAATGCCACCACGGCAGTGGAGAGTACAACCAGCGCACCGGCCAGAAATATGGCGTTGAGTCCCAGATGCCCACCGACCCAGCCAAGTGCAGGACTGCCGATTGCCATCGCCACATCAAGAAATGCTGTGTAGATCCCCATCACCGTGCCCCGGTTCTGTGGTGTCGAACCACTGATGGCTTCGATACCCAGTCCCGGATACACCAGCGAGTAGCCAAAGCCAGCGAAGGCGGCGCCAAGGGTTGCTATCAGGGATGTTCCCGCAAGCCAGATAAGGAAAAGCCCTGCGGCCTGGACGAGGACAAATATCAGCGCAACACGCGCGCCGCCAAAGCGATCAGGCAGGTGGCCCGCAGCGGTTCGGGCAACAATCAGCGCTACACCAAAGGCGGTAAATGCCAACCAGACGGGTTGCCAGTTCATCGAGCTGTAATAAAGCGAGCTAAAGGCCAGGATGGTACAGTAGCCTGTACTCGCAAGCGCAGCACCCAGGCCTGGTAACCAGACTGCGCGCATCACAGAGCCAACAGAAGTCTGTATAGCATGTGGATGAGGAGCCACAGCGGGCATACGAGCGAGATACATGAGCACCATCAGCGGAAGCAGCAAGGTCAGTAACACAACCGCCTCAAAGCCGAATGCATCGTATAACAGCGTGCCCACTGGCCCGCCAAGCGCCATAGCGGCAAACATCGCGGTGCCCACCCAGGCAATGACCTTACCCGCATGCTCTTTATCAACCAGGGCCAGCCCCCATGCCACTGCACCGGTAATGATGAAACTTTCTGCACCGCCAAGGATCGCACGCCCAGCCAAAAGTACGCTCACTGACAGTGACGGAATACTCACCAGCCAGAGAGAAGCCTGGTATAACAACCCTGACACAGCAGCGGCGATGAGTCCTGCGACCACGCCCTTTTTAGCACCGCGCTTGTCTGAATAGCTCCCGGACCATACTCGGGAAATAAGCGATGCAGCAAACTGCGCCCCGGCAACCAGACCCACAATAAAAGTCCCGAAACCCAGACCATTTTTGACATGTAATGGCAGGACGGGTAGTGCAACGCCGATAATAATAAAGCCGACCAGAACGGCGGTCATTACGGGTATTAACGTAGCGACAACTGAAGTGCCGGAAATATGGTGTGATTGTTTTACAGGCATATAACTCAGCCCCTTCCCTTTTCATGTATAGAATGTCGTATATCTGTTTTATTTTTCAGGCACGAAGTGGCCTGCAGAAAATTCCATTTAGAATTTCCTGTTTGTCTTCAGGGATAAATTAGTGCGTTTCTTTCTTAATCCTGGAGAGTAAAAATCATCCGGAAAAACAGGCGCGGAGATTACGCGCCTGATACGCTTTTAATAAACCTGTAGCGTTGGCCGGAAAAGTATTTCGTTAACGTCCACGTCGTCAGGCTGGCTGATAGCAAATGCTACTATTCGCGCAAAGGCATCCGCCGGAATTGCATTCTCATAGGTCTTAGACATACCTTTTGCAACATCTTCGTCGGTGATGGTTTTGATCAGTTCGGTGTCTACCGCCCCAGGAGAGACGATAGTCGTGCGGATATTCCAGGGTTTCACTTCCTGACGCAGTCCTTCTGAAATAGCCCGGACAGCCCATTTAGTGCCTGCGTATACGGCCCCACCGGGACCCACCTTATGCCCGGCGACGGATGACACGTTGATAAACTGCCCGGACTTCTGTGCTTTCATATACGGCAGCGCGGCGGCAATACCGTAAAGCACGCCCTTAATGTTCACGTCAATCATCCGGTCCCATTCATCTACTTTCAGTTTGTCGAGCATGGAGCTCGGCATTAAACCCGCGTTACTGATGATGACATCAATGCGACCATGCAATTCTACCGCCCGGTCAACAAGGGCCTGAACCTGAGCGCGATCCGTCACGTCGGTACCCAGTATGGCTCTGTGATCCAGCCCCAGTTCCGCGGCAATATGTTCCAGCCTTTCCATACGACGGGCTCCCAGAACCACTTTCGCGCCCAGCTTTGACAGATGTCGGGCTGTTTCTGCGCCCAAACCGCTGCTGGCACCGGTGATGACGATGATTTTGTTTTCGATACCCTGAGACATATTGTCCTCCTGTAGGGCGTTGTTAATTCGACTCGCGCTGTTCAAACACCGCGTTGAAAACCGGTGCGGCAATGATTGACTTCATCTTCACCTTGCTGGTTGACTTCGACAAATGGCGTAGCGGCTTACATAAAGCCCTCAGACCGGGTGGGTGGTTATTTAGTGAACGAAGAAAGTATATCTGAGGACGCATTAAGTGATTAGATGGTAAAATGAGATTGAAATTATAAGGAAAACCTTTAAATGGCCGATGATAATCTGAATGCCCTCGCCGCATTTATGGTGGTGGCTAAGGAACAGAATTTCACGCGAGCAGCAAAACGTCTGGGAGTCTCACAGTCAGCACTCAGTCAGACCGTTCGCGTTCTGGAAGCCCAGCTCGGGCTCCGGTTGCTTAACCGAACCACCAGAAGGGTCGTCCCGACTGAAGCCGGGGAACGTTTACTCTCTTCAGTCGGACCTCAGATAGAGGATATTCAGCGTCAGTTAATGGTGCTGAGTGAATTACGTGATAAGCCAGCTGGTACAATACGCCTTACAGCAACGGAATATGCAGCAGAGTCAATACTCTGGCCAGCAGTAGCGCGTCTCGTTAAAAAATACCCCGATATTAAGGTCGAAATTCTTACAGATTATGGGCTAACTGACATCGTAAGAGATCGTTTTGATGCCGGTGTACGTCCCGGCGAAACTATCGCCAAAGACATGATTGCCATTCGTATTGCGCCAGATATGCGGATGACAGTGGCAGGATCACCTGATTATTTCAGTAACAGGCATGTGCCCATTACTCCGCAGGAATTGACAGATCACAATTGTATAAACCTGCGCCTTTCAGGACATGGAGGGCTCTATGCGTGGGAATTTGAAAAAGACGGACGAGAACTAAATGTGCGAGTTGATGGTCAATTGGTTTTCAATACGGGAAGCATGATACTGAAAGCGGCACTTGAAGGTCGAGGACTAGCCTATCTACCAGAAGGGCAGCTTGAACCTTATATCGCATCCGGAAATCTTATTCGCGTACTTGAAGATTGGTGTGAACCATACTCTGGATACCATCTTTATTATCCAAGCCATCGTCAACCCACCCCGGCATTTAGCCTGTTGGTTGACGAACTACGCGCTTCAACGCGCTAAACCAATAGAGTTAATCTTTCCTGACAAATGGATGTCAGCTTCTTGCACAGGGCTGCTGTTGCAGCCCTGACTCACTCATACCTCAGATAAAGAAACAGGGTTATATTTCTGGCGGATGAACTTTAATCATGGGAATAAAGCTCATGCAACTTAAGAGAGGGTAGTTTTTTAAAGCTGATCATTACCCAGACGAGTGTAATTGAGGCAGCAGTAAAAGCGACTTGTTGTAAACCCCGTGTCATATCATCTCCGCCTGCTCCCAGAACAAGGCCAAAAACTGCAACTCCGGTTACTCCCCCCATTTGTCTGGCACAGTTAAAGAAGGCGGATGCAGATCCAGCAGAACGCTGTGTTGCCTGCGAAAGCACCATGTTGGTCATGATGGGCATAGCAAATGACGTCCCGCTTCCCAGCAGTATCATGGGTAGGAATAACTGATAAGCGGTCCATTCAGGTGTGATAAAGAAAATTATCACAAACCCAAACATGCTGATCAGGCTACCCAGGATGGATAGTGTCCGAACAGAGCACCATGACGAGAACCATCTTGAACAAAAATTAACGAGGGCAGTTAAAGCCATCATCGGCATGAAGGCAATACCCGTTTCAAGGGCCGATAAGTGTAATCTGTTCTGAAAGAAAATACTGAAGATAAAAACAGCACCATAGAACACCAGGTTACAGAGGAGTCCAACAAGTACAGCGCTGATAATAAGTGGATTTTGTCTGACCTCTCTTGCAATAACGGGATTGGCTGAAAGGCTATCAACACGACAGAAAGTTGCCATCATTATTACAGCAAGCGTCAGGGTCGTGAGGATCACCGGACTTGTCCAGCCATATTCCCCGGCCTCGGTAAGCGTAAAGGTCATCATCGCCAGTCCCAGTATAATGAACGCCTGACTCAGCAAATTCATTTCAGTTCTGGATGGGCTGCTGGCTTGAGCCAGGCGAAGGATCACAATAATACTCAAGAGTCCCAGCGGGAAATTGATAACAAATATACTTTTCCAGCCAAAATACTTAATCAGCAAACCACCTGCTACGGGGCCTGCAACAAGCGCGAGTGAACCCGCCGCAGCCCACATTGCAATAGCAGAAGCGCGTTCATGCGAGTTGGAGAAATACTGGCGAAGGAGCGTAAGTGAGCTGGGCAGTAAAAGAGCAGCCCCAACGCCCTGTAAGCCCCTGTTAAAGTCAAGCCAGTAAATGGTCGGTGCCAGAGCACAGCATACTGAGGCAACGATAAAAATGGTCACACCGCAGATAAATGTGTTTTTTGAACCGAAACGGTCAACAATGCTACCGGAACTGAGCATCAATGCGGCAAAAACAAGTGCATACGCATTAATGACCCATTCCAGATCGGAAACCGTAGAATTGTAGGCGTCCTTAAGTGAATGCAATCCGACGTTTACAATGCTTACGTCAAGCTGGACAAGAACGATCCCAAGGCAGGATGCAGCAGTAAACCAGCGTTTACTGGTCCGTGATTCAGTCATTTATATTTCCCGTTTTTATTCAGATTTTCCCGCCATATGACGGAACAATTTCAGCCTGACGGCCGCGCCCTAAGTTAGGCTGACGCACACGTTGATGTGCCCGGAAAATAATATTTGAAAGAAGAGAGACGTTTAATAATCAAAAGTCCAGATTACTTTCGTAATAGTATCAGTCTATGACGATTTTAAAGTTAAAGAGGCTTTAGTTCGTGTATGGTCGAAGTGGGTATACCGGCCCTTCCCGGTATTGAGCCCGATGTGCTGTGGGTGACATCCCATAAACACGCTTGAATACGGTACTGAAGGTGCTTTCATTTGCATAACCAAGCCTGAAAGCCAGATGCTTGACCGGCTCACTGCTGAGTCTGAGTGCCCTGCTGGCAATGTGCATACGCCAGTGAGTGAGGTAACTCAGCGGCGTGGTTCCCGTCAATTCATTAAACCGCCGCGCGAATCCTGCCCGTGACATACCCGCGACGTTGGCCAGGTCTGCCAGTTGCCAGTTCCTTTCGGGGGTTGTATGGACAGCGCCGAGGGCTTTAAGGATACGTGGATCTCTCAATGCGCCCATCCAGCCACTCAGTCCTGATTCTTCAGAACAGATCCAGCCACGAATACCTTCAATCATAATGAGTTGCATCAGATGGTTGCCCGCAAGTGAAGCGCCCGGGAGCAGGGATAGATTTTCCTCGTGAAGCCGGGCCATTAACCAGTACAACGTTGAGGATGATCCCGTACCTGTTTTAATGGGAATCACCAAAGGCAGTAAACCAAGTAGCAAACCAGCAGGCATCGGATCTATCTCCATTTTTCCGGCAAGCAGTATGCTGTCGTCACCACCGTAATCCGCAATACCGTCACGACGCTGATAGGGGACGCTCTCCGAAGGTACAGCAGACAGGTTTGGATCTGTTGCCATTATGAATGGGGTTGAACGGGTCAGAATTAAGCCGTCACCGGGGTTCATTAGATGCCAGTCCTGCTCAGCTTCAAGCCGAAACCATAAAGTCCCTTTACGAAGAGAGATAAATTTCATACCGGAGAATCCCGGATAACGCATGGCCCAACACGAACCAGCGGACTGCCCGCTCGTAATGTAACTGCTCGCCGATAGCAACTGTAGAACATCAGATAAAGGGTCCATTGAGATTCTCGAATAAGAAATCATGAATAATCTTTCTTAAAATACCATTTCCCAGAGACCAAAACCTTGCAAGTTAACTGAAAGACCCACACTGTGTGAAATCATTGTCTGGAAGATGCAATAGAAGGTACAGGTTCACCAATATAAGTGTGTGTGCAACAGCGGCAAGCTACCACAACGTCCTTTCCGCTAATTGACGGGTTCACCTGTTGCAGGATTCCATTCTCATCAACAAACAGACCCGGATAAAAGCTACTTTCGCCAATGCAGACTAAGTCTCTTCGCTGATGCTCATGCAGCGCGACCAACCAAAATACAGGTTCTGTGGTATCAAGGCGTCCACATACTTCGCTAAATATGTCATCCCAGGGCTTACCAATCTGTTTGATCAGAAAATAAAACAAGGGTGTGTAGTCCCGTCCACGCTTCTGCCCGCTATGCATCGTCTCGCGCTTCGCCAGTAGTTCATCACCGACCTTTTTACGATTGCGTTCCCAGCGATACTCCGCACCTGGATTATTAGAATGGTGCCGCGTCGTCGTGTTAACACTGCGATACAGTTTATGGGACTTGCTCAGTTGATGGGTACGCATAGCGCGATCTCCTGCATCCTTTCTTTTGTGGGTCAGTCACCCTGCCGGAACCTGATTCAATAATTTGTGACTGTACAAATAGCGGTCATTATTAAAGGCGGTTTCATTCTGCTGAAATACCTCCCCACTGACAACTACCAAAAAGTCCACTCCGGCTAAGCGGCAGTTTTTGAACTATGTTTAACACCAGTCAGAATAATACGTGTTGCAGTGTCATTATGGCCGGAGCAGCGACTGTCTCATTCCGGAAGCATTTGAAAACCAGAACTTCACTCTGAAGTATGCCAACATTGCGTGAGTAGGATCCATATCCGGAGAATAACGTGTTCGGAAAATTTTTATTACACTACATGCCAGGGTTACAAAATTTATTAGCCTACGATAAAAGCTGGCTAAAACATGATGTTAAAGCCGGGCTGTCTGTTGCAGCTGTCGCACTCCCCGTTGCTATTGCTTACGCTGAGTTGGCGGGTGTTGGGGCAATCGTAGGGCTGTATTCCTGCGTTTTACCAATGATAGCTTATGCGCTGTTTGGTTCTTCACGTCAGCTGATTGTTGGCCCTGATGCAACGACCTGCGCGGTGATTGCAGCCGTTGTGTTTCCTCTTTCTGCCGGAAATCCCGAACTGCACTGGCAACTGACGATCATCATGACATTGATGATGGGCGGCTGGTGCCTTCTTGCCAGTAAATTTCGCCTGGGCGCACTTGCCGATCTGCTTTCTCATCCCATTCTTACCGGTTTGCTAAATGGCGTAGCCGTGACGATTATTGTCGGGCAATTAGGCAAGGTTTTGGGGATCACGCTTGATGAGGCGCAGGTTATTGAGAAAATAATTGCCTTGCCAGGCCGAATCGCAGACAGCCATTTATTAACTTTAGGGCTATCACTTTTAACGTTAGCTATTTTAATGGTTATCAAAACGTATCGCAGCCACTGGCCAGCACCGTTGATTGCCATTGCGATAACAACGGCACTGGTATGGGGAACATCTGCGCAAAATTATGGTATTGCCACTATTGGAGGGGAAGGTTTCCAGCCTGGTTTACCCGTCGTTAACTGGGCGGCATTTCAGCCAGGTCCGATGCGTGATTTAGTGATCCCGGCGCTGAACCTGGCTTTGGTCAGTTTTGTCAGTCTTATGCTGACCGCTCGCAGTTTCGCCGCGAAAAATGGCTATGAAATTAATGCTGATGCAGAGTTCAGAGCTCTGGGTATTGCGAATCTCATGTCTGGATTATCCCAGGGGTTTGCTATCAGTGGAGCCGATTCCCGAACCGCAGTTAATGATTCAACTGGGGGGAAAAGTCAGCTGGTTTCTGTGGTCGCAGCCCTACTCATCGGTATCGTGGTCGTATTTTTCACTCAGCCATTACAGTTTATTCCGGTTTCTGCATTAGGTATCGTTCTAATGTATGCATCGTGGTCATTGATTGATTTACGTGGGCTATGGAATCTGAGGCGAAGAAATAAACAGGCATTTCGCCTGGCCTTCTTCACGTTTGGCTGCGTTTTAATTATCGGCGTTATCCAGGGGATCGGCCTTGCGGTGTTGCTGGGTCTGTTACAGTTTCTGCGTACAGTCTTTCGTCCCTCTGAACACTTACTGGGAACTGACGAAAATGGAATGATTCACTCATTAGGCAATTCAACTGATATTAAAATGGTCCCGGGCGTGCTGATGTATCGATTTAACTCCCCGTTGACCTATTTTAATGTGGCTTATTTTAAACGTCGGGTTTTGAACTTAGTTGATGGTACCGCATTACAACCTAAATGGGTGGTTATTGATGCCGTTGCCTGCTTCACCTATTCAGATATCAGTGTCCTGGCCACCATTAATGAGTTAAAGCGCGACCTGAAAGTTCGACAGATTACGTTAATCCTTGCGGGCCGGAAAACGGAATTAACACGCTGGTTTAAAGACAGTCGGCCAACAATGAATGATGATGACATGATTCTGGCGCCAGACCTCTATTTGGCACTCCGGTTCATTCAAAGTAAAGAGAGTGCGAGTGAGGGTGAATCAGACGGTGATGTACAACCAAACCCTGGTTAAATGCCCGTTTTCGGCACGCAGCAGACAGGCCTGGGAGCATGAGGCCTTAATTGAGGTGTGAGTTCAATGGATCGATGCAACGCTATCCTTAATCAAGGGGGGGTTGCTATGAAACGAAGAACGCGCATTAACTACACGCCAGAACAGAAAGCGATTATCTGGGACAGGTATAAGCAAGGTGATTCCCTGCATGATATCGCCAGAATGTTCGACCGATGTTATTCGTATTTACGTGTGACTTTTCTTTTTTATAACCGTTCAGCTGACGAAACTGTTCATAACTCTGGTAACCGCAGTTGGATGGTGTTTTCATTTTGAGAAATGATTCTGAAGATGTAGCCGCTCCATGTCCAACGTCCGCTTCTGGCTCGGAGCATACAAGCTAACAGAGCTAAAGGTCCGCAGTGAGCAAGAAGCTGACGTTTAAGAGTTAAACTCTAACAATGCAGGAAAACTGCTCATAGAAAAGGAAGCAGATTTCGCTACTTCCCAATGCTGATTAATGAAAGGATCGGTCATCAGCATTTTTAATTACTTCAGAGTATTTACCGCATCAAGAATCACGTTCGCTACTGCATCTGGCTGTGAGATATGAGGAGCATGGCTTGCGTCCAGTGTAGTCACATTAGCATGAATTTTCTTTGCCATAGCTTTCTGCAGATCAGTGTTGAGCATATGATCCTGGAGACTGACGATATACCAGGATGGTTTTTTTTCCCAGGCGGCATCGGTTATTTTTTCTCCAAATATCGCCCCATTTGTAGGTTTCTGTGTTGCATACATCAAAGCTGCTTGATCGGCTGACACATCCTGCGCCAGATGTTTAGCTACACCTTCACGAGTCAGCTTCAGATAACCGCCGTCATCGGCCTCAATGTGGTTGAAGCCTGACGCTACTGGATAGTTTTTATTCAAATCACTTACAGTTTCCCCCACCGATGGAGCGAATGCTGCAACGTAGACAAGAGCCTTAACGTTATCGTTATTCGCACCAGCTTCAGTAATTACTGCCCCGCCATATGAATGTCCAACCAGAACAATGGGCCCTTTGACCCGTGCAAGCGCACGTCGTGTCGTTGCAACATCATCTGACAGCGTGGTGAGGGGATCCTGAACGGCAATAACGTCCAGCCCCTTAGCCTCAAGCAGGGGAATGACTTTGTTCCATGCTGAGCCGTCCGCAAAGGCGCCGTGTACAAGAACCACGGTCGGTTTTTTTAATGCTTCACCGGGAGTTGCAGCCAATGCCGAGCAGCTCATGGCAGCCGCCATTAACAAAGACAGAGATACGTTTTTCATAATGACACCTTACTTTATGTTTAAAAATACAATCCGGTTTGATGCCGGAGACTGATTTAAAATGTATATTCAAAACATAAATGAATAAATCGTCATAAAACGACAACACCTGAAACAAAGAGGCTCAAATGGATCGGCTTAGTTGCATGAAGACTTTCATCAGAATTGTCGAGGCTGGCACGATTTCATCAGCGGCAAACGAGTTGGGGCAATCCTCCCAGCTGACAGGGAAGCAATTGCGCACTCTTGAACATAGCCTTGGTGTACAACTTATCAGTCGTACGACCCGGAGTCAGAGCCTTACAGACAGCGGGCATCTATTTTATGAAAGAGCGAAAATTATTCTGGCAGAAATGGAAGAAGCGGAAAACTTGATTTCCGAAACCCGGGCAATCCCCCGTGGCAATCTTAGAATCAGTGCACCAATCACCTTTGGCAGTCAGGTGCTTGCCTCGAAGCTGCCGGAATATCTCAAACAAAATCCCGAAGTTTCGCTTGAATTATGTTTGTCGAATCGGACTGTTGATCTGGTTGAAGAACGCTTTGATGCTGTATTTCGTACGGGGGAACTGCCGGACAGCCAGTTGTTTGCCAGGGCACTGGCGCCTTACCAGATGATTATTTGTGCTGCGCCAGAATATCTCAGACAGGCGGGCAAACTCCGTGTACCACAGGATTTAAAAAAGCACCAATGCCTGATATTTACACATACTTCAATGCGGACAGAATGGATATTTCAGGGTCCCGATGGACAAGTATCAGTCCCCGTCACCGGCAGGTTTAAAACTGACAACAGCGAAGCCTTACTCGCTGCCGCACTTTCGGGACTAGGGATAATTATGCAGCCGTATCCGCTGATGAGTACGGAGATCGCTGCCGGGCGGCTTGTACGGATACTTCCGGATTATGAAGTGCCGAACCGGCCGGTCCATGTTCTTTATGCTCAGGACAGGAGAATGACACCACGGTTACGCAGTTTTATCGATTTCTGCACTACCCATTTTAGCCAGTAGAAGCCTGGCTGACCGGCAAAGCCCTGGCTGGTTCTTTCTCACTTCGGATTGCCGAGAACCTTCTTTAGCTCCTCGATATCCTCTTCGACAGCCGTTTTAAGACCGCGACGTTCAAGCCACTTTCTTCCCCAGATGCTTAGATCGAGAACCAGTTTGTTGAGTTCCCTGCCTTCGTCACTGAGTGAATATTCAACCTTGGGCGGCACGACAGGGTAAACCTGGCGAATAATCAGACCGTCTTCTTCAAGCTCACGCAGTTGCTTGGTCAGTAAACGCTGATTGATGCTGGTTAAAAACCGCTGTAGTTCGCTAAAACGAAGCGTTCCGTCTTTAAACAAGTGATAGAGAATTACCCCCTTCCATTTCCCTCCCATAATATGCAATGCAGCTTCCATTGAACATCCTGGGGCCGAATCGTAATTGCGTAATTTCTTCATATATCCCTAAGTTACCTTTTTGTAAGTATGTGCTTTTTTTTAGCGTATTAACAAAACCAACCCATATGGTACTTTTAGCGGGCTAAATATCAACCGCTTTCTGGAGAAGAAATGTCAGCTTTACTTTTTGAACCCATCACTATCAATGGTGTTGAATTCCGTAACCGTATTGCCATGTCCCCGATGTGTATGCACTCGGCTTCTGATGACGGCCAGGTTAATGATTTCCACGTTATTCACTATGGCGCCCGCGCACTGGGAGGCGCAGGCCTGATTATGCTGGAAACCGCTGCTGTACTGCCAAACGGTCCAATCGGCCCTGGAGATATTGGTATCTGGGATGATAGCCACGTAAATGGTCTGTCCCGTGTGACTAACGCGATTCACCGTTTTGGTGCGAAAGCAGGTGCACAAATCGGTCACGCTGGTCGCCAGTTGGGTATTGATATGCCATCCATTGCACCGTCTGCTATCCCGTTCACACAGGACTCCCGTGTGCCGCAGGCGATGAGCATTGAGCAGATCAACGAAGTCATTGAGGCATTCCGCCAGGGAGCACGCCGTGCGCGTGAAGCCGGATTTGATGTTATCGAAATCCACGGTGCCCACGGCTACTTGCTGAATCAGTTCCTGTCACCGCTGGCAAACAAGCGCACTGATGAGTACGGTGGTAACCATGAGAACCGCTACCGTATCGTGCGTGAAGTCATTGATGTAGTACGTAGCGAGTGGAAGGGGCCATTGTTCCTGCGTATCTCTTCAACCGATTATGTTGAAGGCGGAAACCGTCCTGAAGATTTCCTGATCTACGGCCAATGGATGAAAGAACAGGGTATTGACCTCATTGACTGTTCGAGCGGTGGAATTGCGATGATACCGGTAAACACTTATCCAAATTATCAGGTACCCGCTGCTGAACTGCTGCGTCGGGAACTGAATATTAAAACCGGGGCTGTTGGACTGATCGAAACGGGCCGTCAGGCGGAAGAAATTCTGCAAAACGGCCGCGCAGATATAGTTCTGGTTGGCCGAGATATGCTGAAAGACCCGTTCTGGGCACGTACTGCAGCCGACGATTTGAACGTCGCCCTTCCGGTTCCAGCCCAGTACACACGCTATGGTTCTGGCTGGCAGCGCTCTCAGCCGCGACTTCCGGCAGTTGAATTGCAAAGCACGGTAGAACAATAACACATGAAGCAGACCAGTTAACCGCTCTGAAGACCCAGTCGTAACGCCATCATTCGGCATTACGAGGTGCGTGTAAGCGTGTCAAGCAACCAGCCTTCAAAGCTTTCCAGTGCGGCCTGATTCACTCCCGTTTCCGTCGGTTTGACTAAACAGAATCGTTTGTTCAGCCTGTCTGAAGCAGGCCAGGGTGAAACAAGCAGGCCGCAGTTCAATTCCTTCTCGACATACATGCGCGGCACCAAGGCTACGCCCTGTCCTGCCATCACGGCAGCGATGGCCATTTCATGGAGATCGTACCGCACTCCCTGAGCCGGATTATCGAGGAGTATTCCACTTTCCCGGGCATAGTGATGCCATGCATCGGGATTCTGTCGACGGTGGATGCGCGGCAGTTTGTTTAACTGTTGATTGACGTCATTACGGGCCAACAGTGCCGGATGGCAAACAGGCACCAGATTTTCCTGAAACAGAAATTGCGTACGCGTTCCTGCCCATGCGGAATGTTCAAAATGAATGACCGCGTCAAAACCACTTCCCGGCAAGATAAAAGGATCCGTTCTGGCAGCGAGATTTAACGTGATATCCGGGAATAAAGAGGTAAAACCGTTAAGACGGGGAATAAGCCAGCGGCTGGAAAAAGTCGGCAGCACAGCGATATCCAGACTCTTACTGCCTTCAGGCATTCCCATTACGTACTGCGTATCTCTTTCGAGCCTGTCGAGCGTTTCACGCACGTGATGTGCATAGCGCGTGCCGACAGGGTTAAGCTTTACCCGGCTTCCCACACGATCGAACAATTTACAGTTCAGCAATGCTTCAAGTCGCGCAATCTGACGGCTAATGGCCCCTTCCGTTAACGATAACTCCTCAGCGGCGCGGGCAAAATTACCGTGCCTTGCGGCGGCCTCAAACGCCTGAAGCGACGCACTACTGGGTATTTTTCTGCGCATTCAACCTGTTCCTGTCTCTGTGCCTGTAGCTCGCACGCATTGACTTAATGTCACTAATTCATGACTTATTATCGATTTTACGGTGTAAAACTAGCTTGTAGCATGATGAAAAATCATTGAGCAACTGTATTTGCTTGCGCCTGCGACTTATGTGGAGATCAACTGATGTGGTACACCGTGGAATGTTCGTATAACGATGCTGGAAGCGAGGCAGAATGGAATGCCTTTTACAACCAGCAAAAATTACCCGCATTGCTATCCGTTACCGGGTTCGCGACATCGCAACGTTTTCGTGCAGTTACATCCGGCTGCCCTGTTTACCTTGCCATTCATACTGTTAAAAATGCAGAAACACTCAACAGTGATGATTACGCTTTAAAAGGAGGCGGTAATTTCGCGCGTTGGCAGGCCTGTATTACGGACTGGCATCGTAACCTGTATGAAGCTGATAGCCTTGCTCCAGCCATATCGTCTGATGAAATTCTGTTATTGAGTTCAACGCAAATAGACTTTTTAGAAACAGAAATGGGATATCGGGGGCTGGAAATGCGTGCTACAGGGCTGGATAAATCTCCTGAATATCGCGTTGCCTATGTTTTACCTGTTGAAATTAGAGCGTTATTTACGGATACACCCGGGGTGTACCTCTACGAGCCTCTTACTCCGCAGTTGCAGCGTGCTGAATAAGACACTGCCCTGGAAACACCTATTCACCCACAACTAATCCCGAGGTAATGATGAGCCACCCCCTTCCATTCCGGCAGATTGGCGATTTTCAGATAACGGCGCTGAGCGACGGCACGATGTCAGCCAGTCTGGAATTACTGTCAGGTATTGAAAACGCTGATGCGGACGCAATTCAAAAAAGTGCCGGAATCGCTGAGCCAGGCGATATCCATATCAACTGTTACCTTATCCGTGGTCGGGGTCGGGTCATTTTGGTCGACGCCGGCGCAGGGCCTCTGCACAATGCAGGGGGGCAACTCAACGTAAACCTTGCAGCCATTGGAGTCAGCCCTGACGACGTCGATACTGTTTTGTTGACGCACTGCCATCCGGACCATATTGGCGGTCTGCTGGATCCTGAAAAACAGCCGGTTTTTAAACACGCTGAAATAATGCTTCATCCTCTTGAAGCGCAACACTGGCAGGATGATGAAAAACTCAGCATGGCGAATGAACGCGCGCAACGTAATTTCAGGCTGGCCCGCCAGACGTTAAACGCTTATGCGCAGAAGCTGCGTTTTTTTAACGGGGATAAAATAGCAGGCGCTATTCTCCCGGTAGGGTTACCGGGGCATACGCCTGGGCATACAGGGTTTCAAATCGATGCGGATGACCAATGCTTATTAATATGGGGAGACATCGTCCATTATCCGCATATTCAGTCCGCGCACCCGGATGTTTCTATTTTATTCGACGCCGATCCCGCTCAGGCCGAGGAAACAAGGAAGAACATTATGGAACACGCTGTCAGCAAAAAAATGCTCATTGCAGGTATGCACTTAGGCCAGGCAGGGTTTGCCAGTATTCTCAGGGCGGGTAATGGCTACCGCATGTTCTGGTCTGAGCAATAAATGGGGATGTCCGACTGTCTTGTTATTGAATAGCGCCGTTAAACGACAAAATTGTCCGCTTTAGAATCGTCATTCTTCAAAGAAGAAGCGCTATAATGCAGACCGTTTCTCAGCGGTTAAATGCAGGTGATAAAGTTGGATAAAATAGATCGGGCCATTCTTGCGGAATTACAGAAAGACGGCCGGCTCCCCAATAATCTTCTTGCTGAAAAAGTCGGCCTGTCTCCATCCCCATGTCTTCGACGTGTAAATGCACTGGAAGATGCAGGGATCATCGATCGTTACGTGGCAGTACTCAACCCGCAGGCTGTGGGAATGAAACTGACGGTTTTCGTTCGGGTCTGGCTGAACAGTCAGGATGCTGACACAACTGACCATTTTTCCCGGGAGGCCAGTCTATTGCCGGAGGTCATGGAGTGTCACCTGATGGTAGGAGACTGTGATTTTCTACTACGTGTTATGACAACTGACCTGGCGGCCTATCGTCAGTTTCAGACACAGCATCTGACGCGTATTAAGGGTGTGAAAAGCGTCAAGACCGAACTGCCGATGCAGACCATCAAGCAAACGACTGAAATTCCGCTGAGCTGAACCACCGGGCTCATTGGCCCGGTCTAGTCTGTTAATCTTTATAGCGCTCTATCCGGTAAACGCCTTCCAGGGCTGGCGTGCCGCATCTCAGATACAGGCCGTTCTGTTTTCTTTTGAGCTCAGGCTTCGTTAGCGGTAAACCACAGATCTCCCTCAAGGCCTGCGGCGTAAGCAGAGTGACATCATCGACATAGCGAACCTGAGCGAGCACGGCAGGATAGCTGACGCAAGTGCGCCACATCAGGTATTCCATTCCTGTAAACAGTACCAGTGCAGCAGCGGCCAAACACGGATAAAGCACCGCTCCGGGAACAGCGGTTCTTTGAATATTCCTTGTTCGACTCATCTTCAGCTTTCCCTGCTCAAAACCGGGCGCGCCGCACCTATCAGCCTGTCAATCGCAGCGGCGACGAACATGACAGCCAGTACGGGCAGCAGCCATGCAAGCCCTTGATTGTGTAGTGGTAGCTGCCGGGTCATCGTAAATGGCCATTGTGTCATCCCGGCGGCTTCCAGTGCATCAGCCACGCCGAAGAGAAAGGCAACAAACGCAGCTGGCACAACCACACGGGGTGCAGACCTGAATACTCCCCTCAAAAAATACGTCAGGATGAGCACCACAAATACGGGATAAACTGCCGTCAGCGCCGGAACTGAAATATTGATAAGCTGCGTAAGACCCAGATTGGAAACCAGCGTCGAAAAGGCGGCGAAAAACCAGGCATAGGCTCGATAACTGATACGGGTAATACTGCTGAAGTAGCCAGCGCAGGCACAGTTCAGGCCGATAGCTGTGACCAGACAGGCAATGGTAATCAGCACCCCAAGGAAAATATTGCCTCCGGTGCCATAGCTGAAATGCACATAGGCGCTAAGAACCTGAGCACCATTAGTGGCATTCTCAATCAGCCCGGTACTGCCGGTGCCGAGCCGGAACAGGCTCAGGTATACCAGGGCCAGGCCCGTACCAGCAATGAGACCGGATATAACAGCGTATCGAGTGATGAGTCGGGCAGACGTGATCCCGCGTGACTGAATGGCACCGACAATGACCAGTCCGAAAGCCAGCGCGGCCAGGGTATCCATGGTCAGGTAACCATTCGTCAGCCCTTGTGAGAAAGCCGAAGAAGCATAGGCTCCTGAAGGCTCCTGGGGTTGGCCGGCAGGCAGAAACATCGCTGTTACGGCAAGAATAATAAGAGCGACAATTTTAACAGGGGAAAGTAACTTGCCTACCGTATCCAGCAATCTGCCAGGGTTAAGTGAGATCAATAAAACGAGACCAAAATAGATCACGCTCCAGAGCGGCAACCAGCGCTCACTGCCTGTAAATGGCAGCAAGGCAAGCTCGTAAGAGACAGTGGCAGTTCGTGGCGTGGCAAACAGCGGACCAATACAGAGATAACAGATAACCGTTAGCAGGATGCCGCACAGACGCCCCACTGGCTGCGTAAGAATAGCCATAGACCCACCCGCTTTTGCCATGGCAATCGACGTAATGACTGGCAGCCCTACCCCCGTCAGAAGGAAACCGGCTGCGGCAAGCCAGACTGATGTGCCGGCCTGCAGGCCGATAAAAGGCGGAAAGATGATGTTCCCTGCCCCGACGAACAGGGCAAAGTTCATGAATCCCAGGATGAATATGTCTCTGATGCGAAATGTTGTCATTTTAATGTCTGTGTTGGGTTTGAATGTAGTCACCGGTTCATAGCAGGTGACGTAAAAAAGCAGTGGCTGCCACACTGATAATGACCACTGGCAACAGCGAAAAACGCATAGCTGCCACCAGGGATATCGCGAGCGCCAGTAAGTCGGCCGGATGCGTGGTCACAAAATGCGGCGCAATGACGGTGATAAGGACGCACCCGGGGGCTGCATCCATGACGGCCCGGGTGCGTGGGCCCAGAGTTCGGTTTCGCAGTAGCAGATAGCCTGCTACTCGGGTCAAATAAGTGGTCAATGCCATCAGCAGAATGGTTACGGTAGTCAGCAGGCTCATGCTTTTCTCCTCGTCAGCAATATCGCCAGAATCCCGCTTACCGCACCTACAGGCACGTAGGCCGCCCCCGGAACAAAATGATACGCTGCGGCGGCACAGACCAAACTCACCAGCCACGGGAGTGCAACACGCAGGCCTTTCCACATTCCTTTTAGCAGCACAAAAAATACAGCAGGAAATGCCATATCAAAGCCCCACTGCGTCACGTCACCCAACGCTGGGCCGATAATCACGCCCGACGCAGTGGAACTTATCCATAGCAGCCACATAGCACTGACCATGCCGGCGTAGTAGCCCATACTGAAATACGGAGAAAGGCCCACTGCTCGCCGGCGTGCCGCGTCTGCCATGCTCATAGCCCAGCTTTCATCGCACATAAAAAACAAGGCTGGCATGACCTTACGTGCAGAAAGATGAGCGAGATAAGGAGCAAGGGATGCCCCCATGACCAGATGCCTGCTGTTAACGAGCAGGCTAACCAACACAATCGTCAGCACGTGCGGCGGAGAGGTCCAGAGAGCAAGGGCTGCAAACTCTGAACCACCACCGAAATTAAGGCCAGTCATTAGCGACAGGCTAACGACAGAAAATCCTTTTTGTGCCGCCTGCGCCCCTAACAGCAGGCCAAAAGGAAGCACGCCGACAAGGACCGGCACGCAAGCTGTAGCCCCGCGCACCATTTCTGAACGAAAAGAAGGATAATGAGTAAAATCAGAATACTGAGCAGACATGAGCGACCTCCGTAAAGGCCGAATATTGTATAAAACTTCTGTTGGCAGCAGGTTGCGATAATGCGTTATAAACACCGAATTAAGGTTGTGGATTTCAATAATAATTAGATTAGTGACATTAGATTTCTCAATGGCATTGCTGATTGTATTTAGAATGCGTGAGAGTGAAGCAGACCCAATTGAAATTAACTAATAAACGCCTCGATTTGCAACGACAGGGAGCGAGCCACATTCCGCCCGCCCCTTGCCATGACCTTAAGATGCCGTAGCGTCATTAACCGGAGTTGCGCAGAACGACGGCAGAACATCCTCAATCAACTCCTGTAGTACCTCTTTCGCCGGACGCTGGCTTGGCTTGAGGTTCAGCGTGATATGCGATACGCCCACACCTTCCTGCTGCTTCCAGAATTCCATCAGCGTGTTACGCCCAGCGCGCAAGAAAATATTGTTGAACAGGCGTAAAGGCTCATTTGGATTTTCACTCAGCTCAAGGAAGTTTGCATAACCAAAGGGATGCCAGGTTTGACCATCGCCCAGCTCAGCAATTTCCTTCACGATAGCGCCGGAGCGTTTAGGATCAACACCGTGCCAAATCCAGGCATCGGAGTGATTCGCGATCCAGGACATATCCTGACGCGCACGACCAATCGTGATCATTGGCAGGCGCGGAACCGCGGGTTTTGGCACTAAATCAATCCCACCGTTGAAATTGCCGTAATATTCCGTCGTGCCTTTTGGAAAACTGTTCTCCGTGAGCAAACGAATAACATCCCACGCTTCCCTGAACCGGTCGGCACGATTGTTAAACTCATAACCAAACGCCGGGTACTCTACAGGACGGTCACCGCTCGACATGCCCAGCAGCAAGCGGCCACCTGACAAGCGATCCACACTTGCCGCCTGTTTTGCCGTGAGTACCGGATTTCTCAGCGGGGAGACTATTCCGGCAGTACCCAGCGCAATATTTTTGGTCACAGCGGCCAGGTAGCCCAAATCAACCATCGGGTCATACACCTGACCTGCGTCACCAAAGTTGGGGTCGTAGAATGGGACATCACGCAACCACAAGGCAGAAATTCCGCCTTCATCCGCCATTTGTGCTAATTCACGGTGATCGTCCATATTCGGGATGGGACCTTCCGGATAACCCTTGAAGGGTGCGATAAGTCCGAAGGTCAGTTTGCCGGGCTGGAACACGCGTTTGAAAGCAGAATGCTGTTGCAGATGCGATGGTAATGTGAGTTGAGTCATTTGAATTCCTGCTGTTTAATTTAATTAGGTCTGTTGCAATAAAGTAAAACAAATATTCGGGAATGTGCTCCCCATGTGACGGGACGAATTTATTCAGTTAAGTAATAGGCAATAAAAAGCCCGCTACAGGAGCGAGCTTTGAGGGAAGATAATCAAAGATAGGTGACGTTATCTATCTGCCGTTTTGAGTCGTCATTAAGACCCAGAATATCAAACTCTGGCATGTCGCGTATAAATTCCAGGAATGGCGGTTTGATCCCTAAATCATCAAAGTCGGCGGCGTGGAGCTGGTAACGAATAGCCTCTTCATCGCCGGAGATAACTTTTTCCACCCAGTTAGGTTCAATAATGAGCTGGTGTCCAAGCGCGACAAAATCGATATCAGCTTGTACCACTTCCTCGGCTTGTTGAGGCGTGCGAACATTGCCAACGGCGATGATCGGCTTTTTCGGGCTAACTTTTTTCAATTGGGTAATAATAGGTTCAACGTTACCCTTATCACGCATCGACGTACGCCATACCGAGCCCATAGAAACGTGGATATAATCAAGCTCAGTATGCTGCAACTCGCCAATGAAATATTGAGTATCGTCCAGCGTAATGCCGGGTTCTTCCAGCTCTTCCGGCGACAAGCGGTACCCGACAATAAATGACGGAGAAGCGTATTTATTTTTTACTTTCATCACTTCGTCAATCACCGCCAGTGGCAGATTAAGTCTTTTATCCAGGCTGCCACCCCATTCATCGGTACGACGGTTTGAGTGTGGAGAGACGAACTGCTGTAACAGGTAGGTGTTTGCGCCATGAAGTTCGATGCCATCAAATCCGGCCTCAATGGCACGACGTGTAGCCTGGGCGAAATCTTTGATGAGGTTGACCACTTCATCTGCACTTAATTCTCGCGGTATTGCTGCCCCATTACGCGGGGCAGCAACAGCACTGGCGCTGACCGGCTGAAGGCCGCGAGTGATCCATGGGTTAGTCATACGACCTGCACTGAAAATTTGCAAAATGGCTTTAGCCCCGCGCGCCTTAATCGCATGTGCAAGTTTCGCTAGTCCTGGGATTTTGCTGTCGTCATCAGCACCTAATTGCCCTTCAAAGCCTTTCCCTTCTTTATTAATATAGGCCACAGGTGTAATAAATAACCCAACGCCACCTGCGCGCTGCTGCATATAATTAATTTCTTCGAGAGTCACCGTCCCATCTTCAAATGACATTTGCTCAGTCATCGGTGGCAGTACAACACGATTTTTAATGACGACACCATTAGGCAACGTGAAAGGTTTTAAAAAGCGATAATCCTTCATTTCAACTCCAGAATGAATGTGAAAACAACAACGTGATTTATCAAGTTTTCACATACTAGAGTAAATATTCGGGAAAGTGCTTCCCATAACCGGGGAATATAAGGAGCAAATTGCGGCAAACACATCATAGTATTCGCCGCATAGCTGTCAGGTTCAGGAGGCCTCAGCAATATCTCGCATCACTTCAGCGGCCAAAATATGAGATCGCTGACGGGCCAGCGGGTCATAGATGCGGCTGTCGATAATCAGTTCGTCAAACCCCGTGCTCGCGATAACCTCACGTAACCACGTGCCGACTTTCTGCTTATCTCCCGCAGCGGTAAACGCCATAACCTGATTTAACACCTGCCGCTCATGCGATGGCAGGCTGGCTATATAGTTTTCTACCGGTGGCTGAAGCAACCCAGGGCGTCCCATGTGTAAATCCAGCATCCATCGCTGATGTGAACTGGCAAGGTACTCTGCTTCCTCATTCGTGTCCCCCAGGAACAGATTCACGCCCGCCATCACGTAGGGTTCAGCCAACTGTGCTGAAGGCTTAAAATTGTTACGGTAATGCGCAATCGCCTGCATTAAGAAGCGTGGTGCAAAATGCGAAGCAAAGGCATACGGCAGCCCAAGTTTTGCCGCCAGATCGGCCCCGTGAAGGCTGGAGCCAAGTATCCACACAGGTACATCGTGCGGTTCCGGTACGGCACGTACGGGGCGTCGATGATTATCAGCCAGATAATCCATGACCTCCACGACATCCTGATTGAAGTCTCGCTCAGGCGTCAAACCACGCAAGGCGCGTACTGTGGCACCACCACTACCCGGCGCACGACCGACACCGAGATCAATACGACCTGGATAAAGCGCATCAAGCGAACCAAACTGCTCTGCCACCACCAAAGGCGCATGATTTGGCAGCATGATGCCGCCGGAGCCAACCCTGATAGTGTTTGTTGCCGCGGCAAGCTGAGCGATGATGAGGGAGGTAGCAGCCGAGCCAATACCCGGCATGTCGTGATGTTCGGCAATCCAGTAGCGACGAAAACCGTGCTGCTCGACAGTTACCGCCAGTTCCCGCGATTCATTTATCGCAGTAGCCAGGTTCTTGCCTTCGCCAATCATGACAAGATCTAATACAGATAAAGCGGTCATTGTAACTCCAGAATGAATGTTAAAAATAATAAGTAAATATTAATTTTTCACATACTAGAGCAAACATTCGGGAAAGTGCTTCCCATCATCAGGGAAGCACTGGAGCAGATTAAGGTCGGACATTACTGTCTAAATATTAATGCCTGAATAATTGAAAAACCGCGTGAGGATTAATTTTGTGGCCTCTTCCAGGGCACACCATTTTCCGTCCAGTCTTCGGCAATCATATCGACAAATCCGCGTATTCTTGGCGATAGATGGCGTTTACTGGGATAAATGATTCTCACGGGTTCTGGGTCAACTTTGAATTCCGTCAGAATAGCGGTTAACTCACCGCGCTCCAGTGACTGGAACGCCAGGTAATCAGGCAGCTGAATAATACCAAACCCGGCAATAGCGGAAGAAAGCATCGCCTCTGAACTGTCGATGTCCATTCGGCCCGGTCCGTCATAGAGGTAGTACCCATCAGGTGTTTGATACCGCCAGACACGGCGTTTATCCGCACTGCGGAAAAAGATGGTGTCATGCCTGGAGAGATCTTCGGGCACGGCGGGTACACCGCGTAAAGAGAGGTATTCGGGTGAAGCGCAGGTCACCATGTGCTGAGTGGCAATAGTACGGGTTAATATCCTGGAGTCATCTTTCGGCTCGCCAATACGAATGGCGATATCGAACCCTTCTTCGATCAAATCAACATAGCGATCGCTGAACACAATATCTGCTCGTAATTCTGGCCATTTTTTTAAGAATCTGTCGATAACCGGCAGTATATGCCGCTGCCCAAGAGACAGTGGTGCGGTAAGGCGAAGCGTACCCGTCGGTTTTTCCCGCCGCAGCGCCATGGTGGCATCGACCTCTTCCAGATCTTCCAGAATCTGTTTACACCGGTCATACATAATCCGCCCTTCTTCCGTCAGGCTGAGCTGTCGTGTTGTTCTGTTAAGAAGGCGCACACCCAGCTGCGCTTCCAGCCGCGTAATACTCTTGCCAATAGCCGAACGTGAAAGGCCAACGCTTGACGACGCGCGGGTGTAACTCCCCGAGTCGACAGCCGCGACAAAGGCAGCAATATCACCAATACGATTCAGTTCCATCAGTTCACTCCCTGCATGGAAGCGTCTGCTTCCCGTGATATGGGAATCACATTCCCCAAATTTTCGATTACTCTTCGCATTAGCTTAACAACAAGACGTTAACAGAGAAGCTTTATTTTTCGTACATCTGCTATGCAGCACGTTTGACTAACAGACTTCCCACAGAACAGCTGGCGAAGTCATACTCAGGAAGTGAGAAAATTCATGATGTTAAAAGAATCTGATGCCATCCTTGATGACATTATTACCGCGTGGTCGGGCAAACGCCACTGGCCATCATTTATGGCCGATAATGTCGTTTACGAAAGTAATCACCAGGGAAGTGCTACCGGAGAATTTGCCGTCAGACAGCTGTTTGAAGATAACTTTCCCGGTGGAATGACCGTACAAGTCAATACCACCAATAAAGTTGTCCGGTCACAAACCCAATCCAGCACTATCGCTGCCTATTTTTACGGGAATACAACGGATACACGTTTGCAGAATAACGACGACGTGAATTACGGTGGAATGATTGTGATTAATACCTTTAGCGGGTCTGTCGAACGCGTACGCGTCCATTTGAACTGGCTAAAAGGTAACAAGAATATTGTGCATCACTGGCACTTCCCCTACGAGCGCCAATGGCAACCCGGTGACCGCGTTTCCCCTCTGATCAGTGAAATTGACGCCCCGTGGCACGCCTATAAGCAAGCGCCTACCCCTTTAAGTGACGAAGACGCAATTGCCGAAGCCTGGTTCCAGTATGCATGGGCGCTGGATATGGCGGATTATAGCTTGTTTACTGGCGCGTTTTCCGGCGATGCGACCGCAGACTTACCCCCTATGGGAAAACTAAAAGGGCGTCGCATGCTGGTAGCAACGCTAAAAGCCTTCAGAATGCCCTGGCCCTGGATTCAGCATTACGGTGTCCCATTGCAAATCGACATCGCTGAAGACCGCCAGTCTGCTTCATTGCTGCTTGGCCGCATTATTCCGGAGCAAGATAAAACTGCCGACGGCGAATCATTGTATGGTGCGCATTATAAAATTGAGCTGAAAAAAGAAGACGGCGAATGGAAAATGTCGCGCATGGATTATTTCCCTGGATGGTTCACAGTCAAAAACGAGGATTAATCTTGCATTTGGCAGGAATACCCATCATGAACAAAATAATTGGATTAACTGGCGTTATGAGCACCCCCTCAAGAACTGAAGGCCTGGTCGGTCATTTAACCGAAGCATTCGTTTCCCAAACGGGATATGAGCATTCTTTTATCAACCTGAAAGACTTTGGCGAGAGTCTGCCATTAGCAAAAACATTCACAGATCTCGACCAGAACGCACGGAAACGGGTTGATGAAATCATCAATGCAGATGCGCTGATCATTGGTGTTCCAACATGGAACGCCGGTTATCCGGGGATATTCAAGCATTTATTCGATCTGATTCCTCTGGATGCCCTTGTCAATAAGCCTGTAATGTTATCCGCAACAGGTGGTTCAGATCGTCACGCATTAATGCCCGAGTATCAGTTGCGGCCATTATTTACCTATTTACGGACGCGTGTTGCGACAACGACATTATTTGCCACTACGAATGATTTTGATGGTAACCAATGCTCACCAGAATTTGAAAATAGAATGCTTCGGGCAGTTGATGAATTAAAAGCTCTTGTTCATTGATTCCAAAGCAAACCATACGATCAGAAACAGAAACGAAGGTAAATTTATGCTCAGCAGACAGTTCATGCAAAACGGCAATTACCTCCGTTATCACAAGGAGATAATTGTCAGGAAAGGATAATCAAAATACCGCTTGTCGTTCCCGCCTTTACGCTCTCACCCTGCCGACTTCGGCCGTAAATTTTCATCAAATTCCAGCCGTTTGCGGCTAGGCTCTTCCTCACGCAGCGGCTCGACCTGGTGCATGGTCAACTTACAGCGTTCAACCAGAACCTGATATTCCCGTGTCCCCTGCATTTTCCACTCGATTTCCTGAACACTAAGTTCACGTATCGCTTTAGCCGGGCTACCAATAATCAAATGGTTTGCCGGCATTTCCGCCTTCGCTTTCACGAATGCCGCGGCGCCAACGATACTGTTTTCGCCGATCACAGCCCCGTCCATCACCACGGCATTCATGCCCACCAGCGCGTTACGCCGGATAATGCAGCCATGCAAAATAGCGCTGTGGCCGATATGTCCGTCCTCTTCCACCACGGTGTCTTGTTCTGGAAAGCCGTGCATCACGCAGTTATCCTGGATATTCGCCCCATCTTTCACCACGATACGACCAAAGTCCCCACGCAGGCTGGCATTAGGGCCAACGTACACCCCTTTGCCCAGGATCACATCACCAATCAGCACGGCGGTCGGGTGAACATAACTCTCTTCAGGCACAACCGGCGTCAGGCCGTCAATTTGATAAACAGGCATCCCCACTCCTTATGCGATATTCAGGCCACCAAAGCGCTGGTAATAGAGCGTGCCAGGCACAGGCAATTCGCCTACCGAGGTTTCACCTTTCTCGCTGACAAACGCCAGCGCCCCCGGTGCTACGCGCTGGTAGATATTAATGCACAACTGTCTTGCGCTTTGTCCTGCCCAGTGCGCCGGGAGCAACTCCTCCGGCAGCAGCGGATCTTTAAGCACAACACGACGATAAAAGTGAATCAGTAGCAGCTGGATCTGGAAGCAACGTTCCGGCGTCAGCTCTTCCGGTGCTGCCTCTTTAAGCAGCGGCAGTAACGGACGGAATGAGTCGATAAACGCCTCGTACATCGTATTCTGTTCAGTCAGTTGCCAGCACTCCTCCACGCGCGAGCGTAGAGCTGCGCGGGAGAGCGCCAGCGGTGAATGCGCTTCAAAAAAGATAACGTTTTCCGCCACACCCGCGTCATGCAGCAACGACTGCACATCTGCCAGATGCTGTGAAGGCGACGCCATCAGGCTCGGGGCCAGCGTGCCAAACCCCTGCCAGATCAGCTGTTTTTTCACGTCAGCGAGAGTGGTTTTATCCAGCCCTTCAGACAGTAACAACAGCCATTTTCCGTCCCAGGCGGGCAACTCTGCGCGGTAAATTTTATTTTCCGCGCGACGGGTCAGACGTAACCCTTTATCGCTCAGGCGGTAAAAACTGCGACGCCCGATGCGGGACACATCCAGCCAGCCCTCTTTGTTGAGGCGAAACAGCGCGGTACGCACAAAACGTTCGCCAAAGCCCATCCCTTCGAGCAGTGCGGCAAGGCTCCCAAGCCAAATCTCGCCGCCGCGATGGGAAAGCGCATCACCATAAAGGGAAGAAATAAGCGAAGTACCGCTGATGGGAACCGAGCTGACAGCGTGCTGGATAAATGCGTCGAGTTTATTCATATGATTCATTCTGTTGTGATTTTTTTCCTGGATGAATCATAGCACAGTTTTAAAACACCCCTCTCTCCCCAGGAAAGAGGGGTTACGGTTAGCCGTTAGCGGCCACTTTACGCAGGTCGAACACGCGACACGCTTTACCTTCGGAGCGTGGGATACTGCCGCAGTTGACGATAGTGACGTCGGTTGAGATCCCCACCATCGACTTAATGCGGTGGCGCAGGTTATGGCACACCTGGCAGCGCTGCTCGTGGGTTAACGTCAGGCTACTCTCTTTCAGCTCGACCTTCACAGAAAGCGAATCAAGATGACCACGACGATTCACCTCCAGCTGGTAGTGCGGAGACAGGTGCTCAAACTTGACGATCTCCTCTTCGAGCTGTGACGGGAAGACGTTTACGCCGCGGATAATGAGCATGTCGTCGCTGCGTCCGCTAATCCGGTCCATGCGACGCATGGTGCGTGCCGTACCGGGCAGCAGGCGGGTCAGGTCGCGGGTGCGATAGCGAATCACCGGCAATGCCTCTTTAGTCAGCGTGGTGAACAGCAGTTCGCCCAGTTCGCCATCTTCCAGCGGCGTGCCATCGTTCGGGTTTACAATTTCAGGATAGAAATGGTCTTCCCAGATTGTCGGGCCATCAGCGGTTTCAATGCATTCCATCGCCACGCCCGGGCCCATCACTTCTGACAGACCGTAAATGTCCAGCGCGGTAATGCCCAGACGTTTTTCGATTTCACGACGCATGGCCTGCGTCCACGGCTCTGCGCCAAACACGCCCACGCGCAGGGAACACTGGCTGGCATCGCCACCCATCTGGCGCTCAAGCTCTTCAATCAGGTTGAGGCAGTAAGATGGCGTCACCATGATCATGTCCGGCTGGAAATCACGGATAAGCTGCGCCTGTTTCTCGGTCTGACCGCCGGACATCGGGATCACCGTGGCCCCTAAACGTTCTGCGCCATAGTGCGCGCCCAGCCCGCCGGTAAACAGCCCATAACCGTAGGCCACGTGGATTTTATCTTTCGCGCTGCCGCCTGCGGCACGCAGGGAGCGGGCGACGATGTTGGCCCAGGTATCAATGTCATTCTGGGTGTAACCCACCACCGTCGGTTTGCCGGTCGTGCCGGAAGAGGCGTGGATACGCACCACCTGCTCCATCGGCACGGCAAAGGTATCGAACGGGTAGTTATCTCGCAGATCCTGTTTAGTGGTGCACGGGAATTTGCGGATATCGGCCAGCTCTTTGAAATCATCAGGGTGAACGCCCGCCGCATCAAACTTGCGTTTGTACATTGGTACGTTGTTATAAGCATGGTTCAGCGTCCATTTCATGCGCTCAGTCTGCAACGCCTGTAACTCATCAAAGGACGCGGTTTCGATCGGATCAAGCTTTGTTGTATTTGTCATTGTAGGGTACTCACATTGTTTTTCGCTCAAACACGCTCAAGGATCATGGCAATGCCCTGACCCACACCGATGCACATCGTACAAAGCGCATAGCGCCCGTTGCGTCGGTGCAATTCGTTGCTCGCCGCCAGCGCCAGTCTGGCACCGCTCATACCGAGCGGGTGGCCTAACGCAATCGCCCCCCCGTTCGGGTTAACATGCGCGGCATCATCCGGTAAGCCCAGTTGACGCAACACACCCAGCGCCTGCGAAGCAAAAGCTTCGTTAAGCTCAATGACATCCATATCGTTAATGCTTAGCCCCGCACGCTCCAGCACCTTACGGGTCGCCGGAACCGGCCCTAACCCCATCAGGCGCGGTTCAACGCCTGCCGTTGCCATTGCCACAATGCGCGTGCGTGGCACTAAACCTTGTGCCAGCGCCATGTGCTCGCTGGCGATAATCAACGCTGCCGCACCGTCGTTCACGCCAGAGGCGTTCCCCGCCGTGATCACACCGTTTTTACGAAACGGCGTTTTCAGCGCAGCCAGCTGTTCCAGGGTCGTCTCGCGAGGATGTTCATCAACGCTGATTTCCGTTACGGCCCCTTTTTTGCCCGCCACCAGCACCGGCACAATTTCCTGAGCCAGAATGCCGTTCTGCTGAGCCAGCGCGGTACGTTGCTGGCTACGCAGCGCGAAGGCATCCTGGTCGGCACGGCTAATATTTAACAATTCAGCTACATTCTCTGCCGTTTCCGGCATACTGTCAGTTCCGAATTGCTGATGCATGAGCGGATTCACAAATCGCCAGCCGATCGTGGTATCGAACATCTCTGCCTGACGCTGGAATGCCGATGTCGCTTTGCCCATCACAAAAGGCGCGCGGGACATTGACTCCACGCCGCCGGCAATCAGCAGATCGCCGTCGCCTGCTTTAATGGCGCGTGCCGCAAAGCCAATGGCATCCAGCCCGGAGCCACACAGGCGGTTAATCGTGGTGCCAGACACCGTTTGCGGTAGCCCGGCAAGCAGCGCCGACATACGTGCCACGTTGCGGTTGTCTTCCCCGGCCTGATTCGCGCAGCCGAAAATCACATCGTCTATGCGTTCTGCGTCCAGCTGCGGGTAGCGCGCCAGCAATGCACGCAGCGGCACCGCACCTAAATCATCTGCACGTACCCCCGACAACACACCGCCATAACGCCCCACCGGGGTACGAACACCATCACAAAAAAATGCATCACGCATCAGGCTTCTCCTGTCACACTGCCGCCAATGCGGTGAGATTTCCCGCGAAAGAGAGCGACAGTTTTTTGTTGTTGGTTCTGGATTTCAATGTCGTACACGCCGGTAAGCTTGCCCTGATGCTTAACCCGCGCGATGGCGGTCAGCTTGTCCCCGGCAAATCCCGGACGCAGAAAGTCGATGGAGCAGCCAGACGCCACTGCCGCCAGCCCCTGGCTGTTGCAGGCGTAGGCAAATGCGGTGTCTGCCAGCGAGAACAGCTGGCCGCCGTGGCAGGTTTTGTGGCCGTTGAGCATCTGCGGGGTGATGGTCATCGTCACCACCGCGTACCCTTCGTCCATTTCGATAATGTCGATTCCCAGCGCCTGGGCGCAGGCATCCTGTTCATACATCGTACGGGCGTTATGCCAGGCGTTATGACTCATAGCTACTCTCCAGAAGCGCACGCTGGCGCAGCAGTGAACAGGGGCGATAACGTTCTTCGCCGTAATGGCGTTGCAGGTTTTCCAGCAGCGCTAACAGACGTTGCCAGCCCAGACGTTCGCCCCAGGCAATCGGTCCGCAGGGGTAATTCACGCCAAGGCGCATCGCGGTATCGATATCTTTCTCGCTGGCAACCCCTTTTTGCAGAGCGTCCAGCGCTTCGTTGACAATCATCGCCACCGTGCGCCAGATGAGCAGGCCAGGGTAATCTGTAATCTGCACCACCCGTTTTCCCTGCTGTTGCAGCCAGAAGATGGCTTTTTGCGTGGCCGAATGCGGGTTACTGGCAGCCGCGGCGATTACCGCCACATCGCCTTCCATCCGGTCGACCACCACCACCGGGCTGTTTAAGCGCAGCGCCAGCGCCTGGGCGGTCTCCCCCTGGGTTTCAATCAGCAGCAGCTCATCAATTTCTGTGACACCGTCACTTCTTCTCTGCGTGTTCATCGGGCTAAAACTGTCGCTGACGGCATCGAGCCACTTCACGTCAGGTTTATTCCCATTCCAGTCGTACACGCCCTTCCCGCTCTTTTTACCCAGACGCCCGGCCAGCACCAGCTCTTGCTGGACCAGCGATGGCAGGAAACGACGCTCCTGCCAGAAGGCGTTGAATACCGAACAGGTCACGGCAAAATTGACGTCCTGACCAATCATGTCGGTCAACTCCAGCGGTCCCATCGGGAACCCGCCGCCTTCGCGTAACGCGGCATCGATGACTTCGGGAGCTGCCACCTGCTCTTCCAGCGCACGCCAGGCTTCAGAATAGAAAGGACGCGCCACACGGTTAACAATAAAGCCCGGCGTGGACTGACAGCGCACAGGCTGTTTGCCCCAGTTCGTTGCCAGCGCGCACAGTTCGTCCGCCACTTCCGGGGATGTCGCCAGCCCACTCACCACTTCGACCAGCTTCATCACCGGGGCCGGATTGAAAAAGTGCAGCCCGGCCACGCGCTCAGGGTGACGAATATCCGCCGCAATCGCGGTGACGGAAATGGACGAGGTATTACTGGTCAGCAGCGTCTGCGGCTGGCAAATCTCGGCCAGTTGAGCAAACAGCGCCTTTTTCACTTCCAGGCGTTCGGATGCGGCTTCAATCACCAGATCCGCTGCGGCAAGCGCGTTGATATCGGTTACCGGAATGAGCCGCGCAAGGATCTGGCCGCTGGCATCCGCAGACAGTTTTCCGCGCGTCACGCGGGATGCCAGGCGCTGACGGATACCGTCAATGGCACGCGAAATGGCGGCAGCGGCGATGTCGTAAATCAGGACCTGATGGCCGTGGCTGGCTGCCACTTCGGCAATCCCGGCGCCCATCGTGCCGCTGCCAATCACGGCAACAGTGTGAATATTCATCACCATTTTATTTCCCCGTGAAGTTTGGCGTACGTTTTGCCAGGAAAGCGCTCACGCCTTCGCGATAGTCATCGCTGCGTCCGGCCAGACGCTGGTAATCACGCTCCAGGTCGAGTTGCGCATCCAGCGAATTGGTTTCGGCGGCGTTAATGGCCTGCTTGATAAGCCCCAGGCCAAAAGTCGGCTGGGAGACAAAGTGCAGTGCCATCTGCTGGGCGGTACTGGAAAGTTGCTCGTCATCCACCACCTGCCAGATCATCCCCCACGCCTGCGCCTGCTCGGCACTCAGTTTGTCACCGAGCAGCGCCAGCCCCATGGCTCGGGCGCGGCCAGCAACGCGTGGCAGCAGCCAGGTACCACCGCAGTCCGGCACTAAGCCAAGCTTACTGAAGGCCATAACGAAATTCGCTGAACGCGCGGCAATCACCATATCGCAGCCCAGCGCCAGGGTTGCGCCCGCACCCGCCGCCACACCGTTCACCGCAGCAATGACCGGTTTTGGCAGTCTGGCCAGGCGGCGTACCAGCGGGTTGTAGAAGGTTTCCACGGACATACCCAGATCCGGTGCCGGGCCGTTCGGGTCGACGTTGCGGTCGTTAAGATCCTGCCCGGCGCAAAAGCCGCGCCCCGCTCCGGTTATCAGCAAACAGCGGATAGTGTCATCACGCTCGGCCTGCTTCAGGCATTCGGAAAGTTGCTGATGCATTACATCGTTAAAGCTGTTTAAACGCTCCGGGCGATTGAGCGTAATGGTCATTACGCCTTGCTCTACTTGACTCAGAATAAATTCCACAATTAGCGTCCTTTAAAGTCGGGGGTGCGTTTTTGTAAGAAAGCCTCGATACCTTCACGGCGATCGTCAGTGGCTGAAAGTAACGTAAACAGCTGTCGCTCTTGCGCCAGCCCGGCCTGGAGCGGCACTTCCTGAGACTGACGCAATGCCTGTTTCGCAGCCTGTAACGCCAGCGGCGAGTGGCGCGCCATCAACGCCGCCTGCTTCAGGGCATATTCCAGCGTCAGCGGCGCAGGGAAGATATCGCTCACCAGCCCGGCGTGTTGCGCCTGCTGCGCGCTAATACTTTCACCGGTCAGCACCATTTTGCTGGCAAGGGATTTACCCACGCTGCGAATAAGGCGCTGCGTACCGCCAGCACCCGGCATAATGCCGAGGGTGATTTCCGGCAGCCCAAAACGCGCGTTGTCACCGGCGATCACCACATCGCACAGCAGCGCAAGCTCGCAGCCCGCACCCAGCGCAAAGCCGTTAACGGCGGCAATCAGTGGTTTAGGAAAGGCGTTAATCCGCGCCCACAGCTGGGGGCGAATGTCATTCAGCGTGGCAGGCAGATCTTTTTCCGCCATTTCGTTGAGATCAGCCCCTGCGGCAAAGCAGCGTTCGTTGCCGTAAATCACACAGGCCGAGATATCACCATCCACCGCCGCGGCTTCCAGTTCAGTGGCAAGCTGGGTCAACAGCGCATTGTTCAGGGCATTGCGCGCGGCCGGGCGGTTCAGCGTGAGCTGCAACACGCGGCCATGACGGGTGACAATCAGTTCGCTCATGCCATCCCCTTCGCATCAAAGTCGACAATGACGTCAGCGGTTAGCGGCAACGCCTGGCAGCTCAGCACGTATCCGGCAGCCAGTTCGTCCGGCTCAAGGCTGTAGTTGGTTGCCATATCTACTTTGCCGCGCACCACTTTGCATTTACAGGTGGCGCACACGCCGCCCTTGCAGGCATACGGCAGGTCAGCGCCCTGACGCAGGGCCGCATCAAGAATGCTTTCGTCGTCAGCGGTCAGGGTGATTTCGCGGTCACGACCATCCTGACGCACGGTCACTTTTTGCCCCTGCGCCTGCACGCTGAGGGTACGTTTCACGCCAGATCCAGGGGTATTAAAGCGCTCAAGATGGATGGCTTTTTCCGGCATCCCCAGCGCTTTTAACGTTGCTTCGGCATCGTCCATCATTGCTGACGGACCGCAGATAAAGGCTTCGTCGTACTGACGGAAATTGATCAGGGTCTTTGCCAGCGCCTGAAGTTTTTCGCCATCAATACGCCCGTGCAGCAAATCGCTGTCGAGGGTTTCCTGGCTGAAGATGCACACCAGTTGCAGGCGCTGCGTGTATTTGTCTTTCAGGTCAGCCAGCGCCTGACGAAACATCATGCTCTGGCTGCTGCGGTTACCGTAAATCAGGGTGAAATGGCTGTTCGGCTCGGTGGTCAGTGTGGCGGACAGGATCGCCAGCATCGGGGTGATCCCGGAACCCGCGGCAATGGCCAGATAGTGACCTTCACGTTCGGCCTGCGGCTGGTAGCCAAAGTGCCCTTGCGGAACCATGACCTCCAGGGCCATGCCCTGTTTGATCTCATCCCGGGCGTAGCGCGAAAAGCGCCCCCCTTCGATGGCTTTAACAGCCACGCTGATTTCGCCAGGCGTCACGCTGCGACAAATAGAGTAGCAGCGGCGCAGTTCATCGCCGCCCAGCGTGGCTTTAAGAGTCAGGTGTTGCCCTGGACGAAAGCGGTAAGCCTCCTGCAACGCCTGTGGCACCGCAAAGGTAATGGTCACCGCATCGCGGGTTTCGGGTTCTACTTTTGCCACAGTTAAGGAGTGAAACGTTGTCATGGCAACCTCAAATACATTTGAAATAGTCGAAAGGTTCACGGCAGCTATTGCAGCGATAAAGTGCCTTGCAGGCCGTCGAACCAAATTCACTGATAAGCGAGGTGTCGGTGCTGGCACAGCGCGGGCAGCTGACTTCAGCCGGTGCATGGGCGTGGCAGCTGTGGCCGACTGGCGGGCTGATGCCATACTCACGCAAGCGTTCGCGGGCATCGGCAGTCATCCAGTCGGTGGTCCAGGCGGGCTCAAGCTGCAACACGATATGCACAGGGGTAAAACCGTGCGCCGTCATCGTTTCGCGAATGGCACCCAACAGGTGTTCCGTTGCCGGGCAGCCCGAATAGGTTGGCGTAAAGCCAATCACCCAACCTTCGCCCTGCGCGGTGACGCTGCGAACCATCCCTAAGTCGGTGATGGTCAGAACCGGCACTTCCGGGTCCGGGATCTGGCTTAACAGCGACCAGATTTGCGGGATTTCCGCAGGGGCAATCTCGACGAAACGTTGCATAACCGCTCTCCTTACCACTGCTGGCCCGGGTTGACGCGCTGGAGATATTGCATCTCTGCCAGCATCGGCCCCAGGTGTTCGGTGTGCAGCCCTTTCTTGCCGCCGGTGCGATACGCCACTTCTTCCGGCACATGCAGCCCGGCTTCCTGCAATCCGGCAAAGACTTCGCTTTCCCAGCCCTGACGCAGTTCGCGCGGATCAACGGCGATACCTTCTTCAATCAGCGCCAGCTCAACGTCATCGGCTTCAAACAGCTCTGCCGTAAAGCGCCACAGATTGTCCACCGCCTGCTGCATTCGCTGTGCGGACAGTTCCGTGCCTGCCCCCAGGCGGACCAGCCAGCCACGGCTAAAGCGCAGGTGATAACGCGCTTCTTTAATTGCCTTCGCGGCAATAGCGGCCAGTTGGCGATCGCGGCTCTGGGTTAAACGGCTGAACAGCTCCACGTGCCAGGCATCCATAAAGTACTGGCGGGCAATGGTGTCGGCGAAGTTGCCGTTTGGTTGTTCCACCAGCAGTAGATTCTGGAACTGGCGCTCATCGCGGCCATAGGCCAGCGTGTCTTCATCGCCCAGGCCTTCCAGCTCTGCCGCGTAGGTCAGGAAATTACGCGCCTGCCCAAGCACATCAAGGCCGATGTTGGCCAGCGCCAGGTCAATTTCCAGCTCCGGCGCATGGCCGCACCAGGCACCAAGACGCTGCGAAAGCACCAGACCGTTATCGCCCAGACGCAGGGCATATGCAGTTGTCGTTTTCATCCCTGACCTCACATGTGCTCGATGCCATCAGGGATGGTGTAAAACGTCGGATGGCGGTAAACCTTGCTTTCCGCCGGGTCGAAGAACTCACCGCTCTCTTCCGGCTGTGAAGCCACGATCTCGCTCGCCTTCACCACCCAGATGGAACAGCCTTCGCTGCGACGGGTGTAAGCATCGCGTGCATTTTCCAGCGCCAAGCTAGCGTCGGCAGCGTGGAGGCTACCCACATGACGGTGGGACAACCCTTGTTTGGATCGCACAAAAACTTCGTATAACGGCCAGTAAACATTGCTCATTGTTGTTTCCTCTTATGCGACCTGACGGGCGCGCTGTTTTTCTGCGTGCACCAGTGCGGCTTCGCGCACCCACGCCCCGTCTTCCCAGGCTTTTCGCTTTGCGGCCAGGCGTTCGTGGTTACACACGCCGCGCCCGTTAATCACGTCTTCAAATTCGTGCCAGTCAATTTCACCGAAGCGGTAATGACCGCTCTCTTCGTCAAAACGCAGGTCGGCATCCGGTACGGTCATGCCCAGCATTTCCACCTGCGGTACGGTGTTATCAACAAAACGCTGGCGCAGCTCGTCGTTGCCAAAGCGTTTGATTTTCCAGGCCAGGCTGCGGGCGCTGTTTGGCGAGTTGTCATCATTTGGCCCGAACATCATTAATGCCGGCCACCAGAAACGGTTGATGGCGTCCTGCAACATCTGACGCTGGGATCCACTGCCCTGCGCCAGCGCCATGCAGGCTTCAAAGCCCTGACGCTGATGGAAACTCTCTTCTTTACAGATTTTCACCATCGCACGGGCATAAGGGCCATAAGAGGTACGGCACAGGGCCACCTGGTTCACGATGGCGGCACCGTCCACCAGCCAGCCGATCACGCCGATATCAGCCCAGCTCAGCGTCGGGTAGTTAAAAATGGAGGAGTATTTCATCTGACCGTCGAGCATCTTCTGGTAGATGTCTTCCCGCGCGCAGCCCAGCGTTTCAGCCGCACTATAGAGATACAAACCGTGTCCGGCTTCGTCCTGCACTTTCGCCAGCAGAATCGCTTTGCGTCTCAGCGTCGGGGCGCGGGTGATCCAGTTCCCTTCAGGAAGCATCCCGACAATTTCAGAGTGCGCATGTTGCCCAATCTGGCGGATCAGCGTCTTGCGGTAGGCATCAGGCATCCAGTCCTGTGGCTCGATGGCAGTCTCCTGCGCGATGCGCTGCTCAAAGCGTTGTTCTTGTGTCACATCATCACCTTTATGATTCGTTAACTGATTACGTTAAGTGAAATAGTGAATCACTTCGCTTCTTAAAAGTTACACAAAGGTTAAATACAACCCCAAGAAACGTTTGTGTAATTTGTGACATCGCTCGCAAGGCTTTTCAAACCTGGGGCAAACACAAAGAAGAATGGAAGGGTGTTTCGTCAGGTGAGATCACAATGTTAACAATTCATTAAAACATCGCTTGATTTTTATGATTCACGATCAAAGTATTTATAGTGAAATCATGTAACACTTGGAGATAAGAAATGCAGCAGTTAGCCAGCTTCTTGTCCGGCACCTGGCAGTCTGGCCGGGGCCGTGAGCGCCATATTCACCATGCCATTAGCGGCGAAGCACTGTGGGAAGTGACCAGCGAGGGTCTGGATATGGCGGCGGCTCGCCGTTATGCCATTGAGCATGGCGGTGAATCACTTCGCGCCATGACCTTTATTGAACGTGCAGCCATGCTCAAAGCGGTGGCAAAACACCTGCTGAGCCAGAAAGCAGCGTTCTATGCGCTGTCGGCACAAACCGGGGCAACCAAAGCCGATAGCTGGGTCGATATCGAAGGCGGTATCGGCACCCTCTTCACCTACGCAAGCCTTGGCAGCCGCGAACTGCCGGACGACACGCTGTGGCCGGAAGATGAACTGATCCCGTTGTCAAAAGAAGGCGGGTTTGCCGCACGCCACGTCTTAACGTCCAAATCCGGTGTGGCGGTACACATCAACGCCTTTAACTTCCCCTGCTGGGGAATGCTGGAAAAACTGGCACCGACCTGGCTTGCCGGGATGCCCGCCATTATCAAACCCGCTACCGCCACCGCGCAGGTGACGCAGGCAATGGTGAAATCCATCGTCGACAGCGGCCTGGTACCGGAAGGGGCAATAAGCCTGATTTGTGGCGGTGCCGGGGATCTGCTGAGCCAGCTCGACAGCCAGGACGTGGTGACCTTTACCGGCTCCACCAGCACCGGGCAGAGCCTGCGCGTACACCCGAACATTGTCGCCAACTCCATTCCGTTCACCATGGAAGCCGATTCGCTGAACTGCTGCGTACTGGGCGATGATGTGACGCCGGAACAGCCAGAATTTGCCCTGTTTATCCGCGAAGTGGTGCGGGAAATTACCGCCAAAGCCGGGCAGAAATGTACCGCCATTCGTCGCATCATTGTGCCGCAAAGCCAGGTGGATGCCGTGAGCCAGGCGCTGATTGCCCGCCTGGAAAAAGTGGTGGTGGGCGACCCGACGCAGGAAGGGGTAAAAATGGGCGCACTAGTCAACCACGAACAGCGCGCAGATGTGCAGGAGAAAGTGGATCTGCTGATTGCCGCAGGCTGCCAGGTTCGCCTGGGGGGCAAAGCGGATATGCAGGCGGCTGGTGCGTTCTTCCCGCCAACCCTGCTCTTCTGCCCTCAGCCTGATGAAAGCCCGGCAGTCCATTCCACTGAGGCCTTCGGCCCGGTTGCCACGCTGATGCCATACCGCACCGCCGAACACGCCATGCAGCTTGCCCGTGCGGGTGGCGGCAGCCTCGCCGGGACGCTGGTGACGGCAGATTTAGCGATTGCCCGCCAGTTTATTGCCGGTGCGGCGCGCGCTCACGGGCGCATTCAGATCCTTAACGAAGAGTCCGCCAAAGAATCTACCGGACACGGTTCTCCGCTGCCGCAACTGGTTCACGGTGGCCCGGGACGCGCGGGTGGCGGTGAAGAGCTGGGTGGTTTGCGGGCAGTAAAACATTACCTGCAACGCACGGCCATTCAGGGCAGCCCGTCGATGCTGGCGGCGATCGGCAAACAGTGGGTGCGCGGCGCGCAGGTGCAGGAAGACCGGGTTCATCCGTTCCGCAAATACTTCGAGGAGTTACAGCCGGGTGATAGCCTGCTGACACCGCGCCGTACCCTGACGGAAGCCGATATCGTCAACTTTGCCTGCCTGAGCGGCGACCATTTCTACGCTCACATGGACAAAATTGGCGCGGCGGAGTCTATCTTCGGCGAACGCGTGGTCCACGGTTATTTCCTGATTTCCGCCGCTGCGGGTCTGTTTGTGGATGCGGGCGTGGGGCCGGTGATTGCCAACTACGGCATGGAAAACCTGCGCTTTATCGAGCCGGTCAAGCCAGGCGACACCATTCAGGTACGCCTGACCTGCAAACGCAAAACGCTGAAAAAACAACGTGCCGCCGATGAAAAACCGACGGGCGTAGTGGAATGGTCGGTTGAAATTTTTAACCAGCATCAGCAAGCCGTTGCCCTCTATTCCATTTTGACGCTGGTGGCGCGCCAGCAAGGCGATTTCACAGAGTAAAACGTTACGCACATTGACCGGGGATGTGATTTACCCCCGGTCTTTTTTTAACCTGGCAAGACTGACAAATAACCTGGCAGATGCAGGCAAACGCTTTTCACACAGCCCTGCCAGGATAACGCTGGCACAACACAAAAAACACAACAAAACAAAATGAGGTCAACGATGGGAAGCAACTCTTCTTTTTCTGCCCGTAAAACGGCACTGGCCATGGCAGTTGCTCTGATTTGCGCCTGGCAAACCCCTGTTTTCGCCCACGGCAGTGAGGCGCACATGGTTCCGATGGACAAAACGCTTCAGGACTTTGGCGCAGATGTGCAATGGGATGATTACGCTCAGATGTTTACCATCGCCAAAGACGGGGCATTTGTGAAGGTCAAGCCAGGTGCGAAAACGGCGATCGTCAACGGCAAAACCCTGAAGTTACAGGTGCCCGTGGTGATGAAGGGCAAAAAAGCCTTTATCTCTGATACCTTCATCAACGATGTTTTCCAGTCAGGCCTCGACCAGACCTTCCAGGTAGAGAAACGCCCTCACCCGTTGAATGCGTTATCTGCCGATGAAATTAAGCAAGCCGTAGAGATTGTGAAATCCTCTGCGGATTTTAAACCTAACACCCGCTTCACCCAGATTGCGCTGGCCGAGCCGGAAAAAGCCAAAGTCTGGGACTTCGTACTGAACGGCACGGCGGTGGATTCCCCTCGCCAGGCGCAAGTCACTATGCTTGACGGTAAACACGTCATTGAAAGCCTGGTTGATCTGAAAGACAAAAAAGTGCTGAGCTGGGAGCCTGTCAAGGATGCGCACGGTATGGTGCTGCTTGATGACTTCACCGCCGTACAGCAGATTATCAATGACAGCCCGGAATATGTTGAAGCGCTGAAAAAGCACGGCGTAACCGATCCGAAGAAAGTGATCACCACCCCGCTGACCGTGGGTTATTTTGACGGCAAAGATGGCCTGAAGCAGGAAGACCGCCTGCTGAAAGTGGTGAGCTATCTCGATACCGGCGACGGTAACTACTGGGCGCACCCGATTGAAAACCTGGTGGCCGTTGTCGACCTGGAACAGAAGAAAATCCAGAAAATCGAAGAAGGCGCCGTGGTGCCAGTGCCAATGGCACCGCGTCCGTATGATGGGCGTGACCGCGTGGAAACGCCGAAAAAACCACTCGAGATTATTGAGCCGGAAGGCAAGAACTACACCATTACCGGTGACATGGTGCACTGGCAGAACTGGGACTTCCACCTGAGTCTGGATTCCCGCGTGGGGCCAGTTATCTCTACCGTGACCTACAACGATAACGGCAAAAAACGCCAGATTATGTACGAAGGTTCTCTTGGCGGGATGATCGTGCCTTACGGCGACCCTGACGTGGGCTGGTACTTCAAAGCGTATCTGGATTCCGGCGACTACGGTATGGGCACCCTGACCTCTCCGCTGGTGCGCGGCAAAGACGTTCCGTCTAACGCCGTATTGCTGAATGAAACCATCCCGGATTACACCGGTGCGCCAATGGAGATCCCACGCGCCATCGCCATTTTCGAGCGCTACGCGGGCCCTGAGTACAAACATCAGGAGATGGGTCAGCCAAACGTCAGTACCGAACGCCGCGAGCTAGTCGTGCGCTGGGTCAGTACCGTGGGTAACTACGACTATATCTTTGACTGGGTGTTCCACGAAAACGGCACCATCGGTATTGATGCCGGTGCAACCGGGATTGAAGCGGTGAAAGGCGTGCTGGCGAAAACCATGCATGATGCCACCGCCAAAGACGACACCAAATACGGCACGCTGATCGACCATAACATCGTCGGCACCACTCACCAGCATATCTATAACTTCCGTCTGGATATGGATGTGGATGGCACCAACAACAGCCTGGTGGCAATGGATCCTGAAGTGAAGCCAAACACCGCGGGCGGCCCACGTACCAGTACTATGCAGATTAATCAGTACAATATTGATACTGAACAACAGGCCGCGCAGAAATTTGACCCGGGCACTATCCGTCTGCTGAGCAATACCAGCAAAGAAAACCGCATGGGTAACCCGGTGTCGTATCAGATTATCCCGTATGCAGGCGGTACTCACCCGGTTGCCACTGGGGCAAAATTTGCGCCGGATGAGTGGATTTACCATCGTCTGAGCTTTATGGACAAGCAGCTGTGGGTCACGCGTTACCATCCGAACGAGATGTACCCGGAAGGGAAATTCCCGAACCGCTCCACCCACGACACGGGCCTTGGCCAGTACAGCAAGGATAACGAGTCGCTCAACAACGAAGATGATGTGGTCTGGATGACAACCGGCACAACCCACGTTGCCCGCGCCGAAGAGTGGCCAATCATGCCAACGGAATGGGTTCACACCCTGCTGAAACCGTGGAACTTCTTTGACGAGACGCCAACGCTCGGCAAGAAAAAAGACGATAAATAACCTAAGACACGCCGGGCATAACGCCCGGTTTTTTTACTTCTTTTCCATCCTGCCAGTTGCCGAACGCATTCCCCCGATTATATTTATTCATACTTTCTTCTTTTTTTATCTCTTACAACACGTTCAAACTGGACGCTATGACAGGATATATCAATAACGTTTAATTCTGACTTAGCATTGTGACATTGTAACGCATAGACGAGCGATACTTCCCGCCCGCTATTTTCACTTTCTCCCTTTGGATGGGGATACTGGCCACTATGGAAAAAAGACACAATATAACGTCCGACCTCGCCACCTGGCCTACCCGTAAATCGATGGTGCGTCACGGCCTGGCAATGAATCTGCCGTGGCTGGCTTTTGTGAACGTGAGCTTCGCGCTCATGCTCCTGCTGCGCAACGTCCTGTTTGGTGATATCGACAGTCTGATTGGTACGACGAAGCAGCTGGCGTTGATGGTGGATACCTCAATGCTGGGGATTGTCATTATCTCGGCGGCCCTGCTGGTCATGGCCTGGCAACATATCGCCGGGATCAGCATCGTTTTGTTTATTTGCAGCCTGCTGTGGGCGATATGCGGGTATCTGTTAATCGTTTTAGTGCAACTTCCTCACGCATGGCCAATCTTCATTGTGCTGCTTTTAGCGGGCATGACGGCACTCTATTTTCACCCTTCCGGGCTGTTGGCTTTTGTTATACCGCTGTGGCTTAGCTTGCCCGTTTCCAGTATCGCCCTGAACCACGGTGTTAACCTGCGTTTTGCCGTCATCTGGATTGTGTTTACCCTTATTCTGATCTGCGGGCGCTTTATCCTGTTGAGCTGGTTCGAAGAGGCCTGGCGGCGCAACCAGCAGAACCAGCGCTTAATTTTGCGGCTCGATGCGCTGGCACATCTGGATGCATTAACCCAGACGGCAAACCGGCGAGCGATGGAAACCGTGCTGGAGAACGCAGTTGATCAGAAAAAAGCCTTCTCGCTGATTATGCTTGATGTCGATTATTTCAAGCTTTATAACGACACTTACGGCCACCAGGCCGGTGATGACTGCCTGATGCGCGTGGCGCAGGTGTTGAAGAAATCGGTGCGTACGCCGCACGATGTCGTGTCTCGCTATGGCGGCGAGGAGTTTGTGGTGATCCTGTTCGACTGCCCGGAAAACATGGCGGAACAGGTTGCCGTGCGTATTCAGGATGGCCTGCGCGCAGCGGCTATCCCGCACAGTACCTCAAAAGTGAGTAGTGTGGTTACCGCCAGCATGGGCATTGCGGCCATGGAGGAGGGTCTGGCCGGGACGGAGATTATCGCTCGCGCCGATGCGGCGCTGTACCGGGCGAAAGAAGCCGGTCGGGACCGGTGGTCGCATTAAAAAATGCCGGGTGGCGGCTGCGCCTTACCCGGCCTGCAAAACTAAAATAACAGAGTGGCTTAATACCGCACACAAACCGACTTAGTCTCGCACCAGCCATCCAGCCAGTCCGGGCCAAAATCACGCCCGGTGCCAGACTGCTTCATGCCGCCAAACGGCAGGTTGGCGTCGATCAGCGTATGGCTGTTCACCCACACGGTGCCAGCCTGGAGTCTGTCGGTGTACTCCAGCGCTTTGCTCATGTTCTGCGTCCAGACGCTTGCCGTCAGCCCATATTCCGTATCGTTCGCCAGCTGTAAAGCCTCTTCGCCATCAGCCACCCGGACCAGGTTAACCACCGGGCCAAACACCTCTTCACGCGTCAGACGCAGGCTGGCCTCCGGGTTCACCACAAGCGTTGGCGAGACATAATAGCCCTGCCCATCCGGGCCACGGTTGCCGGTGATAAGCTCCGCGTTGCGCGACTTCGCTTCATCGAGGAATGTCTGAACCTTGTCACAGTGAGCGCGCGACACCAGCGGGTTAATAAACGCCTGCTGTGACATGCCCGGGCCCACGCTCAGGGATTTTACTGCCTGCTCAAAACCGCTCACCAGGGTATCAAACAGCGGTGCTTCAATATAAATACGCGAGCTTGCCGCGCACACCTGTCCCTGGTTGAGGAAGCTGCCGGTCATCAGACCTTCAATCACCCAGGCCGGGTCGGCATCTTTCAGGACGATGGCCGGGTTTTTACCGCCCAGTTCCAGCGTCACGCCCGTCAGCGTATCTGCCGCAGTGCGGGCGATCTGTTTGCCCGTCGCCGTGGAGCCGGTAAAGCTGATTTTGGCAATGTGCGGATGAGAGGTTAACGCCGCGCCACACACGGCGCCGCTGCCGGTCACCACGTTAAACACGCCATCGGGAATGCCAGCTTCGCTTGCCAGCTCCGCCACGCGCAGCATGGTCAGCGGCGTGGTTTCGGACGGCTTAATCACAATCGAACACCCTGCCGCCAGCGCTGGCATCACTTTCCACATGCCAATCATCAGTGGGAAGTTCCACGGCACAATCCCGGCGACCACGCCAACCGGCTCTTTGCGCGTCCAGGCCTGATAGCGTGCACCCTGTGGCAATGGAATAGAAAGGTCGAGCGTTTTGCCCGCAATTTTGGTGGTCAGCCCGGCGGTGTAACGCATCCAGTTAAGGGTGCATCCCACTTCAAAGGCGCGGGAAATATTGATGGATTTGCCCTGCTCCAGGGTTTCAAGCTGCGCCAGCTCTTCGCTGTGTTGTTCGACCAGATCGGCGAAACGCAGCAGAATACGCTCGCGCTCAGCGGGCAGTTTTCCGGCCCAGCTGCGGGCCACAAAGGCACGCCAGCCGGACATCACCGCGCGATCGACATCCGCTACGCTGGCATCGGCGGTGGAGGCAATGACTTCACCGGTTGCCGGGTTATACACGCTCAGGCGTTTTTCACTGTCGGATGCAGCCTGACGGCCTTCAATCCACAGTCCATGATGTCTATCTAAAAACTGCTGTACGCCTGGCAGGACTGCGACCTGTGATTCAGACATAGGGTACTCCTTCGTTATTATTCGCAGGGTGTTATTGCAGTCTAAGAGGCGTTTTGCATTACCGCTTTTGTCTGTGTGACATTCGCTTTGCCACCTGTGACAGGCTCCGCAAAACATGATAATTCCCGCTTATAACACTGTTCCCGATGAGTGTTCTTTCCTATAGTCAGCCTCATGGCTCTGACAAAATGCAACACAAATGCAACAATGCAAAAACATTGAAAGTGCAGCGAGATAAACGATGGCGTGTGCAAGCGAGCAGGAAAAATATCAGCAGTGGCTGGCGCAAATTAACCAGGTTTGTGGGCGTTTTGACGCTCGCCCGTTAGAGGGTGAGTTCATTGGCGAACTGGAAACCAGCTATGCCCGTAGTCTGAAACTCAGCACCGTTACAGCCGGTGGTGTGAACCTGTTTCGTACCCGACAGGAGATTAAAAACGGCAACGATGCCTGGTTTTATACCGTGTTTCAGCTTGAAGGCAGCGCTGAGCTGGAGCAGGACGATCGCCGCTCCATTCTTAAAACGGGTGATATCACCTTGATTGATGCTTCACGCCCCTGCTCGATTTACTGGCAGGAAAAATCCCGCCAGATTTCGCTGCTTGTTCCCCGTCAGATTATTGAGCAACAGTGCCGTTTCCAGGAAGTTAGCTGTGCGCTTACGCTATCGCGCAGCCTGCCAACGGTGCAGCTGAGCCACCGCCTGTTGCAGGAGAGTATGGGCAACGCCGACCTGAGTGATTTAGAGAGTGAAGCGGCACTTGAGGCCATGGTTTGCCTGCTGCGTCCTGCATTTCAGCAGCGCGAAGCGGTCCAGCCACGCAAAGAGCGTCAGTTCCAGAACGTGCTGTCCCTGATTGATGACCATATTCAGTCTGAAGCTTTACGCCCGGAATGGATCGCCACTGAAAGCGGGATGTCGGTGCGCAGTCTGTACCGTATGTTTGCCGATAAGGGACTGGTGGTTGCGCAGTATATTAAAAACCGCCGTCTCGACCTGTGTGCGCAGGTGTTGCGCGCCGCCAGCGATGATGAAAAGCTGGCGGGGATTGGCTATAGCTGGGGGTTTGCTGACCATAGCCATTTTTCAACGGCGTTTAAGCAGCGCTTTGGCGTGTCGCCTGGCGAGTATCGTAAGCGTTGCCGCTAACTACTTTTTCAGCCATTTCCCGTTAATGCCCTTCACGTACTCACCCGGCTGCGCCCTGGCGACCAGCTTTTGGCCTGCCATTTTCGCCACTTCATCCACCGGCAGATTGTTGCTGTCGGCCAGTTTCTGATAGCTTTCGGTCCGCGCGGCATTGATCTGATTTACCAGGGCCAGGGTTTCTGCATCCTGACGCAGTGGCGCGATATAGCCGCTCAGCGTTTCTCCTACGCGCCCCTCGGCTCGCGCCTCATTCAGGGTGAGTGTTGCAGCATGCACGTTCATGCCCAGCGCCAGTAAAGTAAGAGCTAATATTCGTTTCATGGCGTCCTCAGAACAGATCGCTGCGCGATTTCAGCAAGGTTTCGACGTCTTTATCGACCTTGATATGGATCTCATGCTCAATTTTCACGTTCATATTGATGGTAATTGGCTCTTTTGGCGCCGCAACTTCAATACGCGGCGTACAGCCTGTCAGCAACGCGACTACGGCCACGGTGAGTACACCCGCCATCTTTTTCATTGTTGTTCCTCACTTTCCTTGCCTGTCGAACTGCGGCTGATATTCGGTAATGCCGCGTGTTGCTCAAACCATGTTTGCAGATTGTCCCCAAAACGCAGACTGCGCCAGAGGGTAAAGACGTTCTCGTCATGGGTGTAATTAAGGTGAACGGTACTGCTTTTCCCGTCCACACGGCTGGTTCCACTGATCGTAGCCTGCATGGTTAATTCACCCAGATTATCTAAATTGATTCTCGTCCACGAACGCGAAATCTCCATATAGCGGAGCCAGTTAATTGCCGCCCCCGCAACCATATTATCGTTCACAATGGCATCGGCCGTGTCTTTGTCGATACGCAGCGTCATGGGGCCGGGGTTGGTTAACCAGCCGTCCTTGATTATCCATTTTTCATTGTCCAGCCAGAAAGGCAGCGCCCCGCTTACCGGGCCGGACACGGCAAACTGCTTCGGGTTAACCGCGCTGATAAGTTCGCTGGACGAGATATTATTCACCCGCAGCAGAGCCGGATCGTGCTGCGGCATTCGCAGCTGCTGCATGGTGATTTTGCCGCCAAGCGCATCGACGCTAACGTTGGTTAACAGCAGCGGATTGTCTTCACTCCACGGGTAGTCACCCTGCAAATCTGCCGTGATGTTACGCGCAGTGACCAGGTTAACGACCTCGCCAATGCGTAAAGTGACCGGGCCGCGCGTGCCAAGCGACCAGGTACCCTCGCTAAAGCGGAATGGCAACACAAAATCGACGCCGTTAATCTGGTTATCCGGCATCCAGGCGCTGCCGGATTTCAGTACCCCATGGCCACCGGCTTCAAAGCCTTGCCCCGCTGCGGCAGAGAACGCCACCTGCGCATAGAGATTGCCGTCCCGCAGCATCATTTTCCAGTCTGGTGGAAGAAGTGGCTGGAACACGGTGAGGGACTGTTTTGGCCACCAGGCCTGGCCGCGCAGGCGTTCACCATCCCAGCGCCCGTTCACCTGGACCGGGCCAATTGCGCCCGCATGAAGGGAGCCTTTGTACTGGAAAATCGTCGGGTCGTTGCCCTCTACGCTAAAGGTCAGCACGGATGGAGGAAGCACGCTGCCGCCGGAAAATGAGGTTTGTCCGGCATTCAGTGACAGCGCACCGCTGAACTGGGGGTTAGCCGGATCGCGTAACCAGCGAACCGGTTTATCCAGCACCAGACGTGGCGTGGTGACCAGCATCGTTCCGTACTGAAGTTTGTCGAACCCCGTCGACAAATCGGTAAGCTCGATAACGTTGTCGCGCCATTCGCCTTTACCGGCCACATCCCAGCGCGCGTTCATTGGCGTGAAGTTCCCTTTCCCCCAGTAACGCCAGCGCCACAGGCCGTTATCGGGTAGGAAGTCATTGGCCTGGCCATCCAGATGCAGCTCAAAATCCCCCATTTCATTTTCGTGGGCGCGCAAGATGGCCTGTAAACGACCGTCTACGCCCTTCCGGGCAAGCTTAACACCGGCTAAAGGCCAGCGAATTTCATCAATATTCAGGGAGTCAATCACACGCCCGCGCGAACGCAATAACGCCCCTGGCTCGAACGCCAGCTGCGGGTCGTTCAGGCTTCCGGTCAGTTTTGCCGGTAGCATGGCGTAAAGGATCAGATCATTTTGTTTGGCTTCACCACTCAGATGCAGCGGCATATCGCTGTTATCCATACTGAGCTTACCCGGCCCGATGATCAGCACGGCGTTACCTTTGCCCGCATCGCCCTTCGTCAGCACGTTAAGACGGCCTGAGAGGGTTGCTTTCTCCAGCCCCTGCTGCCAGTTATCGATATTCAGACCAATGCGCCCGCTCAGTGGCATTCCGGAGAGGAGCCAGTTCCAGCGACCATCACTGATGGACAGCTGCTGAGGCGTAATTTTCCATGGCAGGTCGAGGAGCGGGTCGGGGTTATCGCGCGACATCACAACCAGTTGGCCCTGATTTTGCTCCCAGTCCAGGTCTGCATCTACCAGCGAGGAGAGCTGCGGCACATTAAAGGTTGCCACCGCATGACCTTTAACCGGCACGCCGTCTGGCACCAGTGGCAAGGTGAATTCCCCCACCAGCGACACAGGCTGCGGGTAATCGGGCAGATGGGCTTCAAACTGGCTGATGGTCAATGTTTGCCCGTGCAATTTGCCCTGCACGTTGACCTGCTCGCCCTTATAGCTCAGCTCTTGTATGGCAGGCGTTAGCGACGCCTTGAGCTCACCCTGCCATTGCTGCCATGGAGAGAGCGTCAGCCGGTGGACGCTAATCCAGGTGTTGGGAAGCAGCGCCTGCCATTGTGCCAGCGTTTTGGGCGCGACCGTTGACGGCGCGGTTTGCGGTAATTTGCTCAGACAGGCGGTGTTGAGATCCAGCGCACCAATATCCATCTTCCAGCGGCTGGGATGTGACAGTGTCGCGTTTTCGACTCTGGCAATCTCACAGTCTTCAACCAGATATCGGAGATCCGGGATAACTATCGAATGGCGAGTCAGACGGGGGCTTTTTTCAAAGGCGATACGCGTCCCCACGGGTAGCCAGACTCCGGCAAGCGTAGGCACCCACTGGGCGAGCGTCATCAGCAGCGTCAGCGGCAAAAGTATTATCAGCAGTAGAAGCGCGAGCGCGGCTTTGTATTTACCCTTCATGGGCAGTTAATATCCTGATTTATTGTAAAAAATAAGCCGACAGTGCCGATCATTGTCGCATGTTTAGCCAGTCAGTTGAAGAGAACGCCATTCTTTAGGATAGATGCACCATCGGGCATAGGTAAAATTTCGTTTATCGTCGCAGGGTTTCGAATCCGTACTCTGCGGACCTGCTGATTAGAAGTCCGTAGCGCTGGATGTCGCAAAACCAGCGGTGACATTCCCTGTGCAAAATATCTGCGAAAGAAACCCCTGTGGTTGGAATACCCTAGGGTTATTGCCCGCAGATGCTCTAGAATTATCCATAGAACCTATTGAATTCAATAATATTTTATAAATTGTAAGATTATTTTAATCATGCTAACGTGAATGCAAAATCACTGGAGAAAGTCTTATGAAACTCGCGGTATATAGCACAAAGCAGTACGATAAAAAGTATCTGCAACATGTTAACGAGGCTTACGGATTCGAACTTGAATTTTTCGACTTTCTGCTGACTGAAAAAACGGCCAAAACGGCTCACGGCTGTGAAGGTGTCTGTATCTTTGTGAACGACGACGGTAGCCGCCCTGTTCTGGAAGAGCTGAAAAGACATGGCGTGAAGTATATCGCCCTGCGCTGCGCGGGCTTTAACAACGTTGACCTTGATGCCGCTAAAGAACTGGGCCTGAAGGTCGTTCGCGTTCCGGCTTACTCACCTGAAGCGGTCGCTGAACACGCTATCGGGATGATGATGTCGCTGAACCGTCGCATTCACCGCGCGTATCAGCGTACCCGTGATGCGAACTTCTCTCTTGAAGGCCTGACCGGTTTCACCATGTACGGCAAAACCGCTGGCGTGATTGGCACCGGTAAAATCGGCATTGCTACCCTGCGCATTCTGAAAGGCTTTGGTATGCGTCTGCTGGCATTTGATCCGTATCCAAGTGCAGCCGCGCTGGAGCTGGGCGTGGAATATGTCGATCTGCAAACGCTCTTTTCCCAGTCTGACGTGATTTCCCTGCACTGTCCGCTGACGCCGGAAAACTATCACCTGCTCAACCAGACGGCGTTTGACCAGATGAAAGACGGCGTGATGATCATCAACACCAGCCGTGGTGGTCTGATTGACTCGCAGGCGGCTATCGAAGCGTTGAAAACCCAGAAAATTGGCGCGCTGGGTATGGACGTGTATGAGAATGAACGTGACCTGTTCTTTGAAGACAAGTCTAACGACGTTATCCAGGATGACGTGTTCCGTCGTCTGTCCGCCTGTCATAACGTGTTGTTCACCGGTCACCAGGCGTTCCTGACTGCCGAAGCGTTAATCAGCATTTCAGAAACCACGCTGGGTAATTTGCAGCAGCTGGAAAAGGGTGAAGCCTGCCCTAACGAACTGGCGTAAAGGTGTGATGCCGGGTAGTGACGGCGAGAAATAAACAAACGGCAACCTTCGGGTTGCCGTTTTTCTTGCCGGGAGCCAGGGTGGTGGCGGTGCACTGCCCCCCTTAACTCAACCCACGATTCTTCAACATCGGCTCAATCTTTGGATTGTGCCCGCGCCAGTCACGGTACAGCGCTTCCAGGTCACTGCTGTTGCCTCGCGATAAAATTGCGTCACGGAATATCTGCCCGTTTTCACGCGTTAACCCGCCCTGCTCAACAAACCACTGATAGCCATCGTCCGCCAGCATTTGCGTCCACAGATACGCGTAATACCCTGCCGCGTAACCGCCACCAAAAATATGGGCGAAATAGCTGCTGCGATAACGCGGGGGAACAGCATGAAGATCCAGGCCTTCTTTTTTAAGCGCGGCAGATTCAAACGTATCAACATCTTCCACCGGTTCAGCAATCCCATGCCAGTTCATGTCGAGCAACGCGGCACTCAGCAGCTCCGTCATGTCGTAGCCTTTATTGAACTGGGTAGCATTTAACATCTTATCACGCAGCGCTTCCGGCATCGGTTCGCCCGTTTCGTAATGCCGCGCATAATGGGCAAACACCTGCGGATGGCTGGCCCAGTGTTCGTTAATTTGCGACGGGAATTCTACAAAATCACGCGGCGTATTGGTGCCGGAAAGCGTGGCGTAGCGCTGGCTGGCAAACAGGCCATGCAGGGTATGACCAAATTCGTGGAACAGCGTGACCACATCATCCCAGGAGATCAGCACCGTTTGCCCGTTAGCCGGTTTTTGATAATTGCAGACGTTATAAATAACCGGACGCGCGGCGAATTCGTAAGATTGCTCCACGAAATTGCCCATCCACGCCCCGCCGCCTTTTGAGTCACGGGCAAAGAAATCACCATAGAACAACGCCATCCCTTCGCCTGTGTGGTCGAATATTTCCCACACACGGACATCCGGGTGATATGCCGGAATATCAAAACGCTCGACGAAACTAATGCCAAACAGCTGGCTGGCGGCCCAGAACACGCCATCTTGCAGCACGTTATTGAGCGCAAAGTAAGGTTTAATTTGCGACTCATCGAGGGCGTATTTCCCTAAGCGCACGCGCTCAGCGTAAAGCGACCAGTCCCAGGCCTGCGCGGTGAATCCGCCTTGTTCGTCGTCGATCACTTTCTGGATATCCGCCAGCTCCTGTTCCGCCCGGCCACGCGCCGCCGGGACAATACCGCGCATAAACGTAAGCGCGGCGTCAGGTGTTTTGGCCATTTGATCGGCGGTGCTCCAGCTTGCGTAGCTTTCGAATCCTAACAGCTGGGCCTGACGCGCACGTAATGCTGCCAGGCGTAGTATCAGTTCGCGGGTATCATTTTCATCACCCTTCTGAGTGCGCAGCCAACCAGCTTTGAACAGGTTTTCACGCGTCTGACGGTTTTCGAGTGCCGAAAGCGCAGGCTGTTGCGTGGTATTAAGCAACGGGATAAGCCAGCGATCGTTCAGCCCCTTTTCAGCCGCTGCCTGGGCGGCAGTCGCAATTTCATCGGCACTGAGGCCTTCAAGCTGGTGAACATAATCCACCACCAGCCCACCCGTTTTATCCGCCGCCAGCAGGCGCTGGTTAAACTGGCTTGTCAGAGAGGCGGACTCGGTGTTCAGGGATTTCAGTTCAGCTTTTTCGCCAGCGTTCAGGCGCGCACCTGCCAGCACAAAGTGCTGATGGGTTTCTTCCACCAGACGGCGGGATTCCGCATCCAGCGTTGCTCTTTCCTGCCAGACGGCTTCTACGCGGGAAAAGAGCGTTTCGTTCAGCCAGATATCGTTGGCAAGCCCTGCCAGCTCGGTTGAAAACGCCTCGTCCAGCTCCTGTAAATAATCATTGGTGTGCGCCGACGTCATGGCGAAAAACACGCTATTGACGCGCGACAGCATGGCGCCGCTTTTTTCCAGCGCCAGCACGGTGTTGGTGAAATCGGGTGGTGTTGTTTGCGCAATGATGGCATCAATGTCGGCGCGCTTCTGGCGCATAGCTTCATCAAATGCCGGACGATAGTGGCTATCGTTAATGACGTCGAAACGCGGAGCCTGGTAAGGTAACAGGCTGATTTCAAAAAAAGGATTACTGGCCGACATCGTTGACTCCTGAGAACGGGATATCCCCCCAGAGTAGGACAGCCGCTCACCGCCTGCAATCCTGACATAGAAAAGTTGCCTTAACGCGCTCCCTGAGAGCGTGCTATGTTAGTACAACATAAAAAGCGTTGAGGAACAGTGAGATGATTATTTTAGTTACCGGGGCGACGGCAGGTTTTGGTGAAAGCATCACGCGCCGTTTCGTTGCCAACGGCCATAAAGTGATTGCAACAGGCCGTCGTCAGGAGCGTTTGCAGGAGCTGAAAGACGAGCTGGGCGACAGCATCCTGACGGCGCAACTGGACGTCCGCAACCGTGCTGCAATCGAAGAGATGATTGCCAATCTGCCTGCTGAATGGCGCGCCATTGACGTGCTGGTCAACAATGCCGGTCTGGCGCTGGGCCTGGAGCCTGCACACAAAGCCAGCGTGGAAGACTGGGAAAACATGATCGACACCAACAACAAAGGCCTGGTGTACATGACGCGCGCGGTTCTGCCAGGAATGGTTGAGCGTAATCGTGGCCATGTGATTAACATCGGCTCCACCGCAGGCAGCTGGCCTTACGCGGGCGGTAACGTCTACGGTGCGACCAAAGCCTTTGTTCGTCAGTTCAGCCTCAACCTGCGCACCGACCTGCACGGAACGGCAATTCGCGTTACGGATATCGAGCCGGGTCTGGTGGGCGGTACTGAATTCTCTAACGTGCGCTTCAAAGGCGATGATACTAAAGCCGACAAAACCTATGAAAACGCCAATGCGCTGACGCCGGAAGATATTACCGAAGCGGTCTGGTGGGTGGCAACGCTGCCAAAACACGTCAACATCAACACCGTTGAAATGATGCCGGTTAGCCAGAGCTTTGCCGGACTTAGCGTGCATCGCGGTTAATCGACCCCTACCCGGCCTGCGGGCCGGGTCTGTGATGGCAGGCAAAAGAATGGTAGTATGTTCGCGTTAACTCTCTGAGAAATCACAACCCATGGCCGCTGAATCGCAACTCAACCCTACCCAGCCTGTTAATCAGCAAATCTATCGCATTTTGCGACGTGATATCGTGCATTGCCTGATCCCGCCGGGAACGCCTCTTTCTGAAAAAGAAGTGTCGGTGCGTTTTGACGTTTCTCGTCAGCCCGTTCGCGAAGCATTTATTAAACTCGCTGAAAACGGTTTGATTCAGATCCGCCCTCAGCGCGGCAGCTATGTGAATAAGATTTCACTTTCTCAGGTACGTAACGGCTGTTTTGTACGCCAGGCCATTGAGTGCGCCGTCGCACGCCGTGCCGCTTCGTTTATCGACGACAATCAGTGTTACCTGCTGGAGCAAAACCTGCATCAGCAACGAATTGCTATCGATCGCAAGCAGCTAAATGACTTTTTCCAGCTTGACGATGAATTCCATCAAAAACTGGCGCAAATTGCCGATTGTCAGCTTGCTTGGGACACTATCGAGAATATCAAAGCTACCATCGACCGCGTGCGTTATATGAGTCTGGATCACGTCTCGCCGCCGGAAATGCTGCTTCGTCAGCACCATGATATTTTTAAGGCGCTGGAAAAACGCGATCCTGATGGGGTAGAAAAAGCGATGACGCTACATTTACAAGAAATCAGCGAATCAGTGCAGTTAATTCGACAAGAAAATAGCGACTGGTTTAGCGAAGATTAATGTCTGCCGCATCCCTCAACTTTCGGGGGATGCGGCGGTGATATTAGCGAACCACTAATACCGGGATTCTGGCGTAGCGTAATATTGATTCCGCATTTGAACCAAGCAAATGCGTTGTAATGGTTGGGTTTTTCGAACCAATAACAATGATGTCATATTCGCCTTCTTTGCTCATGGCGATAATTTCATCGCGGACGTTACCAAAGCGTACCGTGCAATGAATATTCTCTGGTGCTATATCAAACAAGCGTTTTAATTCGCCCATCTTTTTTTCTGACTCATTCGTCATGTATTCTTCAAACTTCTTGATATCCGCGTTGAAGCCGCGCAGAAGAGAGCGACTGCTGCTGGGCAGGATGTTCACCAGCGTGATCGCCGCCCCTTCTGACTTCGCCAGATTTTCTGCGTGGCGCACCGCTTTATCGCTCAAATCCATTTCAAACACATCTACAGGCATCAAAATGTTTTTATACATAAGCCTGGCTCCTTATTCCGCTGAAGAGTTATTTTCTGAATACAGAGTGACATTCGCTATATAAACAAACCTTAAACAGTCACATGCAGAAACTATCAATAAAAGAAAATAACTGTCCGCTTTGTAAATACCTGTTGGGTTACGTCAACCCCTACGAAAATTGAGAAAAAAGTGTGAGTTTGATCAAAAACAAAAAAATGCGTGGCTGAGAGGCGTATTTATAGTTCTCCGAAAGCGGCAAGAGATGAATATCGCCGTAACGGCTAAGCAAGAGAGGAGAAAATACCATGATGACTTACGATCGTAACCGTAACGCAATTACCACAGGCAGCCGCGTGATGATTAACGGCACAGGCCGCACCGGCATTATTAAAGCGATTCACAGCAACGGCCTGGATGCCGCACATGTGCGTCGTAGCAAAACGGTTGAAGTGGAAGGATGCGAAGGGAAGTTTGAACCGATAGAACTGATTCGCCTTGGTATGCACTAAAACGTGCGGAACATGCCGCCGCGAACGGCGGCATGTGATGGATTACAACTGCCCGGCGTAGGCTTCAACCGTGGCTTTCGCACCGTTCGCCAGTAATGACTGATAGGCTTTCATCACCGCATCAACAAAGACAGTCTCCTGCGGCAATTCCTTACCGAAGATGGCGTCAATGCCCAGCAGCGCTTTCACCCGGCTTTCACCTTCGGCACTGCCTTTCACTGCGGCCTGAATAACCGCCAGCTGCGGATCGCTCACCTCAATGGCGTTACCCTGCTCATCCACACCACCGACATAGCGCATCCAGCCTGCCACACCCAGTGCCAGCAAAGGGAAGCTACGCTGATGAACCAGATGCCAGCGCACGGAATCCAGCATCCGCTGAGGCAATTTCTGGCTGCCGTCCATCGCAATTTGCCAGGTACGGTGACGCAACGCCGGGTTGCTGTAACGTGCAATCAGCTGATCGGCATAATGTGCCAGATCGACCCCTTTCACTTTTAACGTCGGCGCTTGTTCTTTCAGCATTAGCGCGTGCGCCGCACGGCGATAGTGGACATCTTCCATGCAATCGTTGATGTGCTGATAACCGGCCAGATAACCCAGGTACGCCAGGAATGAGTGGCTACCGTTCAGCATTCGTAACTTCATCTCTTCAAACGGGATAACGTCTGCAACCAGTTCTGCGCCGGCTTTTTCCCACTGCGGGCGACCAGCAACAAAGTTGTCTTCGATGACCCACTGACGGAACGGTTCGCAGGCCACACCTGCCGGGTCACGTACGCCGGTCAGTTGCTCAATTTTATCCAGCGTTTCAGCCGTTACTGCCGGAACAATACGATCCACCATGGTGGACGGGAATGTAACGTTCGCTTCAATCCACTCCGCCAGTTCGCTATCCAGCGCGCGGGCATAGGCACAGGTGACATTGCGCATCACATGGCCGTTTTCAGGCATGTTATCGCAGGACATCACCGTAAAGGCCGGTACCCCTGCCGCTTTACGGCGTGCCAGCGCTTCGACAATCACGCCAGGCGCAGATTTTGGCTGGTGAGGATTTTGCAGGTCAGCAACGATGAACGGATTGTCGAGCATCAATTGTCCGGTCGCCGGAGAGTGGCAATAGCCTTTCTCCGTAATGGTGAGCGACACAATCGCGACCTGGGGTTCGCACATCACCGCCAGCACGGTTTCCAGGCCATCCATCTGAACATGCAGCGCCTTGTTCACCACGCCCACCACGCGAGAGGTCCACGCATCAGCAGACATTTCGGCAACGGTGTAGAGATTATCCTGAGCCTTGAGATCGGCAATTTGCTGCTCACCACCAATCAGGTTTACTTCGCAGTAACCCCAGTCGCTACCCTGTTCAGCGGCAAGGATATCGGTATACACCGCCTGGTGCGCACGGTGGAATGCGCCAAACCCTAAATGAACAATGCGCGTCTTAAGGCTGTCGCGATCGTACTGAGGAAGCGTAGCTTTCGCCTTTAATAACCGGTTTTCCATGATTGAGACTCGTTGTCGTAAATGAAAAATGTAACCCTGCAGCGGCAACATCATCACCGCTGCGGACTTGCTGACTACACCAACTAGAATGGCAGTGTGTATAATTTTGGATGAGCCATAACCATACTGAATGCGCTGGACCGAATATTGATTTACATTAACTTTCGTCTAATTGGTGTGATATAAAAATTAAGTTGTGTGACATCTAAGGCAAAAGCTATAAACCACTCTGCTTCGCGGAAAATGTCCCTTGAGAAATGCTTCCCGACCAGGCGTTCTCCCCCAGACACAGTGTGTCCCAGGAATACCCTGTCAGATCTTCCACCACCCGGCGTGCTTCAGGCGTGGCCTGCTGTGCAGAGCCGTTCGCTTTCAGACGATCCAGTTCATCAACAAAAATCTTGTGGGTACGTTTGTTAAGGTGGAACGTCAGTGCCTGCCACAGGGCCAGGATCAACAGCCCGGCCGTGCCGATAAACAACAGCATGGCGATGGTATGAATCGCTTCCGGCGGCTGGGTTTGACTCCCCTTCACGAAACCGCCATTTTGCAGCAGTAAACCGACAATAAAGGTCGCAACTGCAACGGTCGTTTTACGGGCAAAAGTCATGACGGCGGCAAAAAGCCCTTCTCGTCGCTGGTGACTGATCATTTCGTCAATATCCGGAATGAACGGGAACACATTCCACGGCGTGAACTCCAGCACCGAACGCCCGACCTGGTAAAGCCCGGCCAGAATAACCAGCGTGGACACCGTGTTGAGCGCCGGGATTTGGTACACCGCGAAGAAACCGCCCAGACACAGCATCATCAGCGAATACGCAAAGATATAGAGTTTTGACGGGCCAAATTTGATGATCCCGATACCTGCAAGAAGCGTAACGGGCAGCCCGACAATACTCATCGACAGCAAGCTTCCCGCCAGCGATGAAGAGACATTCAGGCAGTAAACGCAAAAGAAGACGAACACCGTGTTGTAAACATCTTTGCCGGTGAAGGAGAGCAGATAGATAGCCAGATGTTTTCTGAACGCGCGGATCTTAAGAGTGGAGCCATAATCCTTGAAAAGCTGGCAAAAGGCCGCCAGTTGTTCCACCCGCGTTTTACGTGGTTCCCGTTTATCTATACTCGCTTTCATTTCTGGCGTCAGTTCGCGTTCCCAGGTGACTTTCCAGGAAATGAACACGCAGACCATAAACAGCACCGCAAAGATAACCCCGTTAATCAGGTACGCATGGGCACTCTTTTCGCCAAAGTAACCGATGAGCAGTCCTGGAATAAAGGTGGCGAGAAACGTACCGGACGCCGATAAAAACATTCGGCAGGTCGATAGCTTGGTACGTGAATTAAAGTCTTTGGTCATTTCTGATGGCAGGGTTTCCCACGGGATGAGAACCATTGCCGCAATAATTTCGAAGGCTAAATATACGGCAAGATAAAAGCCGTAATTCATACCATCAAGCCAGAGCAGTGCATATACCAGCATTAATGGAGCGCCGATTAACAGGAAAAAGCGTCGGCGGCCAAATTTCTTGCCAAAATAATGTTTATAAAAGTGGTCGGTAAAGCTGCCCATAAAGAGGCTGACGATGGCATCGACAATGCGCGCAATCGCCACAATAGATGCCGCCTCTACCGGGGACAAGCCAACAAAGGTGGTGTAGAAAAAGAGTAACCAGGCGCCAATAACGGTAAAAGCACCGCCACCCATAATATCCGTCAAGCCGTATCCGATACTAACCGGAATGGTTATTTTTCTGTTTTTCCGTGACATGATCCATTCTCACAAGATAAATAACATTTAAAAACCGAAATAGCCCCTGACATTATTGTGATAAATATTTATTATTATTCGGGAAAACATATAGTTATTATCTGGCACACCTCCTTTTAATCCATCACCCAGCCAACGCCGGGTGATGGGTGCTGAATTGCTATTATCGGTTATGAATAAAACTCATGGCTGCACCCCGTATTTATGCGCGTTAACGTTTAACGCTTTAGCCTCTGCGGCATCTTCGGCTGCGCTCAAATCCCGATCGCACACTTCCGGCATTAAAATTGCGGACAACAGGCCTATCAGTGAGTACACCACCATCATCACCACAATAGGCCACCAGGAGCCGGTCATGTTGCAGAAGATACCCGCCAGCACCGGACCAAACCCAACCGCCACCAGGCCGCCCGCCTCTTTCGAGATGGCCATGCGGGTAAAGCGGTTACGCGAGCCGAACATTTCCGCCATGGTGATGTTTTCCAGCGCGAACAGCCCCAGTACGGCGAAGTTGTGGATAATAATGATCGAGAGCATGATCACACCCGGGGTGTAGGTTTTGTCGACGATGATCGACAGCATCGGGTACGCCAGGATGATGGCCGAGATGTTAAGAACAATGTAAGGCAGACGACGCCCGATTTTGTCAGACAGCCAGCCCAGCAGCGGAATGGTGATGAACCCCAGAATGGAGCTTATCATCAGCGCATCGGTTGGAATGCTCTTATTAAACAGCAACGTCTGCACCAGATAGCCCGCCAGGAAGGTCTGAATCAGTCCAGAGTTACCCGCCTGACCAAAACGCAGACCGGTTGCCAGCCAGAACGATTTGCTTTTGAACATCGCACCCAGCGTCGTTTCCTGCTCAGGGACCTGCTCCACGCTGTCTTGATCGCTGACCTTCTCAAAGACCGGGCTTTCTTTGAGGTTCATTCGCAGCCAGATAGCAAATATCATCACCACCACGCTTGCCAGGAACGGAATACGCCAGCCCCATGCCACCAGCTCTTCACGATCGAGGACAAAGAACATCAACGCCCAGATGGCTGTCGCGCTCAGCGTTCCGCAGTTGGTCCCCATCGCCACCAGTGAAGAGATGATGCCGCGCTTACCTTTCGGTGCATATTCGGCAAGCATGGTTCCCGCACCAGAGATTTCTGCCCCGGCGCCAAGCCCCTGGATAATGCGTAATGTGACGAGCAGAACAGGGGCAAAGATGCCTATCTGTGCGTAGGTGGGTAATACGCCAATCAGGGTGGTACAGATCCCCATCATCGTGATGGTGATGAACAGCACTTTTTTGCGGCCGATTCTGTCGCCCATTCTGCCGAAAATAAACGCCCCGACGATGCGCGCAATATAGCCTGCACCATAGGTTCCCATCGCCAGGATCAATGCCATCGCAGCGGATTGCTCCGGGAAAAAGATCTCATGGAAGACAAGGGCAGCACCCAGCGAATAAAGCTGAAAATCCATGAACTCGAGCGCGGTGCCAAGCCAGCCGGAAACAGCGGCTTTCACCAGATCCGAGGTCGTTCTTTGAGGTTGTGTCTGAGTCATAATGGCTATCTCTGAAAGGTAAGATGCGTACCACGTAGAGCCTGTCTGTGCAGGCTCTTAACCGCACTTATTGTTATTGGTCGAATGTGAGCAAGACTTTGCAGCACTGCCGCTGGTCTTTCTCAAACAGTTCAATGGCGTCTATTACGTGGTGATAGTCAAAGGTATGAGTAACCAGTTTTTCCGGGTCGATAAGCCCTTTTTCCAGCCACTCAATAACGACCGGGAATTTGTGTGCATTCAGGCGCGACGAGAAAATCGACAGTTCTTTGCCGGTAATACCCTGCTGCACAATCTGGCTCGGTTCACTGGAGAAGCCCATCAGCACAATGCGGGCTGCCGGTGCGGCCAGGGTGATAGCCTCCTGTAGAATGGATGGATGACACGCGGCATCAATAATCAGCGTCGGTTTGACGCCTTTTTCTTCCAGTACGGACTGCACGGAGCGCTCGGCGTTGTTGAATACCCAATCCGCGCCGCTACGTTCGGCCATCGCCAGGCGTTCATCAATCCTGTCGACGACGATGACCTGTTTCACCTTGTAAACCCCTTTCAGCGCCTGCACGGTGACAAGCCCCATCGGGCCCGCGCCGAATATCAGGGCCACATCCTGTTCTGTGGGTTTGGCCTGCCCGGTCACGTTCGCCGCAATGGTGAAAGGTTCGACCATTACCGCATGTTTATCGGGGATAGCATCGGGAATAACCCACGCGTTTTTTGACGGCACCACGGCGTACTCACTGAAGCCACCGTCACGGTGTACGCCCAGCACCACAAGGGATGCACAGACGTTTGGTTTCCCGACTGAGCACTGATAACAATGACCGCAGCTAATAACCGGATCAACCGACACGCGCTGCCCAACACGGGAGGCATCAATCCCCTCGCCCACGGCATCAATCACGCCAAAGAACTCATGGCCGATAACACGCGGATATTTGGCAAAGGGGTTGTGACCGCGATAGATATGGCTGTCTGAACCGCAGATCCCGGCAAGTTTGATTTTGACGCGAACTTCACCGGCAGCGGGCACCGGGAGCGGGCGCTCTTCAATCACCAGTTCATTCGGTTTTTGAATCACTACACTTTTCATTGTTCGCTCCTGTTTTACCAGTTCCACAGCGTGCCATCTTCAAGACGAGCCACCGGCAGGTAGGCCGGATCGTACGGATATTTCGCCGCCAGTTTTTCGTCGAATTCGATGCCCAGCCCCGGTTTGTCACCCGGGTGCATATAGCCGTTATCAAAGCTCCAGCTATGTGGGAAGACTTCCAGCATCTGCTCGGAATAGCCCATATATTCCTGCACGCCAAAATTCGGCACCCACAGGTCAAAGTGCAGTGCAGCCGCGTGACATATCGGTGACAAATCAGACGGGCCATGCGAGCCAGTGCGCACCTGATACAGCGAGGCGAAATCAGCAATACGACGCATCCCCGTGATCCCACCCGCATGGGTGATGGTGGTACGGATGTAGTCGATAAGCTGCTCTTCGATGAGCTGTTTGCAATCCCAGATGCTGTTGAACACTTCGCCCACCGCAATCGGGGTAACGGTGTGCTGGCGAATCAGACGGAAGCACTCCTGGTTTTCCGCAGGGGTAGGATCTTCCATCCAGAACATGCGGAATTCTTCGATGCTCTTGCCGAAACGCGCCGCTTCAATTGGCGTCAGGCGGTGGTGCATGTCGTGCAGCAGGTGTTCATTAAAGCCATACTTGCTACGCACGGCATCAAACAATTTCGGCGTGAAATCGAGGTATTTTTCCGTTGACCACAACTGCTCTTCCGGCCAGTGGCCCTTGGTGGCAGGTTCATAGGCCAGCCCTTTTCCTTTAGACATGCCGTAAGTGGTTTTCATTCCCGGTACGCCGCACTGGACGCGAATGGCTTTGAAGCCCATCTCTTTGTGACGCGCATAGTCTTCCAGCACATCATCAATGGTGTGACCCGTGGTATGGCAATACACCATCACGCCTTCACGGGATGCGCCACCCAGCAGCTGGTATAACGGCATATTGGCGGCTTTCGCTTTGATGTCCCACAGCGCCATGTCTACGGCAGAAATCGCCGACATGGTTACCGGCCCGCGACGCCAGTAGGCACCTTTGTAGAAGAACTGCCAGATATCTTCGATTCGGTGGGCATCGCGACCAATCAGCTGCGGGCAGAGATGATCTTTCAGGTAAGAGGCAACGGACAGCTCACGCCCGTTCAGCGTGGCATCACCCAGGCCGACAATTCCCTCATCGGTGGTGATTTTAAGGGTGACAAAGTTGCGCCCCGGACAGGTCACAAATACTTCAGCCCCGACAATCTTCATAATCCAGTTCCTTACATCGCTCGTTGTGATGCAGGAAATTTACTCAACTACACTACTACCATACAAGTATAATGATCACAAAATAAGCGAGCGATCACAAAATTGGGGCACCTACGTGCGCCCCCATCCTGCCACGATGATCAGCATCCCGCACAGTGCAACCAGCGCGCCAGCCCAGTCGTACAGGCTCAGTTTGACACCGTCCACAACCCGAAGCCAGAGCAGCGCCGTGCAAACGTATACGCCACCGTAGGCCGCGTAGACCCGGCCACTGGCGGCGGGATGCAGCGTTAACAGCCAGACAAAAAGTGCCAGCGCTATCCCGGCGGGAACCAGCAGGAATACCGAAGCCCCCTTTTTCAGCCAGAGCCAGGGTAAGAAACAACCGATGATTTCACACAGTGCGGTGGCAAAAAAAAGCAGCGTTGTTTTAATCATATCGAACATCTTTTGAGGATTGATTGAGACATCATACGCGATAATCTCCTTTACTTTTCCATACCTGCCGCACGGGTATGCCGTCCTTTTGGATTGGTGTAGAATCCGGGTTGGGTAAAACGTTTATCTGCACCCATTAAAAAGGAAACGCGATGACTACATTAAGCAAACGCCTTTGTCTGTCAGCGATACTCGCGCTGTCAACGTTCGCCTTCGCCGCCACCGCATCAGCCGAAACCAGCAAGCTGGTCATCGAGTCTGGTGATAGCGCGCAAAGCCGCCAGAACGCTGCTATGGACAAAGAACAATGGAATGACACCCGCAACCTTCGTCAAAAGGTGAACAAGCGGACTGAAAAAGAGTGGGACAAAGAAGATGTCGCTTTTGATGCGCGTGATAAGTGCCAGCAAAGCGCGAACGTCAATGCCTACTGGGAACCTAACACGCTGCGCTGCCTGGATCGCCGTACCGGCCGCACTGTTGCCCCCTGATGTCACGGAGTCAGTATGGCCGATATGTTAGCCGTTAAACTTCGTCCGCTGGAACGCGAGGATCTGCGCTTCGTCCATCAGCTCGATAACAATGCCAGCGTGATGCGCTACTGGTTTGAAGAGCCTTACGAAGCGTTTGTCGAGCTGTCAGATCTCTACGATAAGCACATTCACGACCAAAGTGAGCGGCGTTTTGTAGTGGAGTGTGAAGGCGAAAAAGCCGGTCTGGTCGAACTGGTTGAGATAAACCACGTTCACCGTCGGGCGGAATTTCAGATAATTATTTCGCCGGAATACCAGGGTAAGGGCCTGGCGTCACGGGCGGCAAAGCTGGCGATGGATTATGGGTTTAACGTCCTGAATCTCTATAAGCTGTATCTCATCGTCGATAAAGAGAACGAAAAAGCGATCCATATCTACCGCAAACTGGGCTTTATGGTGGAAGGTGAGCTGATTCATGAGTTCTTTATCAATGGTGAGTACCGCAACACCATTCGCATGTGTATCTTCCAGCATCAACACCTGGCCGGACACAAAGCATCTTCTGCAAGCCTGCTAAAACCAACCGCGCAATAACCTGCGCGGTTTTCATTTCATCAATAGTAATCAATGCTGTTCTTGATGGTGTACTTGCGTTCAACTGCCGGTTTTACGCTGTCGTCGGTGATAAGCAATTGGCAGGTGACCGGGTTGTTATGTCGATCGTAATCGCAGCTCTGTTTTACGTGCCCGAGCTGCTTGTCGTTTAGCAGGCTGATTGCCGTGTAGTCCAGTTTTTTACGCACATCTTTTGACGGCGTGGCCTGAACAGACAGATGTTGCTCGCCGGATACCGTGGTTTTACCCAGCGGATACCCTTCTGCATCATAGCGATACTTCACTTCCATCTCTTTTCCGTGCGCGGCCACCACAAACCCATTGTCGTCGGTGTCCCAGGTCACGCCTGCCGAAGGCAGTTCCGCAAGCTGGCATTTGCCCTGCAATTTCACCTTACGTTGCTGCGTTTCCGCGTCGAGATAGTAGTTGGCATCAAGTACCAGCGCGACACCGGTATTGGCCTCCAGGTCGTGTAATTCCAGCGTATCAAAGCACCCTTCTGTTGATACCGTGCCCGTTACCCGTTTCGAGACTTCACCCTTATCGTTGAGCAACGTCTGGGTAAAGTCTTTTACCGGCCCGCGAAGGGGATCAAAATCAAACTCATTTGAGAAACTGGCCATCTCCGGCGAAAAAGACAACGGCGTAGAGGCGTTATCGCACCCCACCAGCACCGTAGCCAGAAGCGTCATCACTGCGTATTTCTTCACATTATTTACCGATACAGGGAGATAATTCCCAATCATATTAGCAAATACATATGTTTACGCGAACCCTGCTAAAATCATTCTATATACAGAGAAGAGAAAAGGAGCTACAGATGAAACGGTTACCCTGGATTACCGCCCTGCTGTTGATGAGTGTTTCCCCGGCCATTCTGGCTGCCCCGGATTCGTGCGAGCGAATTAAAAGCGACATCCAGCAGAAGATTATTAACAACGGCGTGCCTGAAACAGGCTTTACGCTGAACATCGTGCCGAACGATCAGGCCGACCAGCCCGATGCGCAGGTAGTTGGGCATTGTGCCAACGACACCTTCAAAATTTTGTACATCCGCACAGGAAACGGTGCGGCAGCGGGCACTCAGGACAGCACGCAAGGTGAACCGCAGTGATTTTTATCCAATATCGCTGCAACAATACCCTTTGAATTGATGAGGATTAATATTTAGTACCCTCAAATAAGTAAAACTCACCCATCATTAGCCCGATTGTAATAACGGGCGTAAATAATTCCCACTACAATGATGGAGTGAGTCATGTCCGAGGCAGATATCCACGGCGGGATTAGCCGTCGAACGCTGGTTAAATCCACCGCAATTGGCTCACTGGCGCTTGCCGCCGGTGGGCTTTCATTACCTTTCGGTTTGAAAAGCGCAGCCGCAGCGGTGAAAGATGCCGTGTCTCCCGCTGAAGATAAAGTGGTCTGGGGAGCCTGCTCCGTAAACTGCGGTAGCCGGTGTGCGCTGCGCCTGCACGTGCGCGATAACGAAGTGTATTGGGTGGAAACCGATAACACCGGCGACGATATATACGGCAATCATCAGGTTCGCGCCTGCCTTCGCGGACGGTCAATCCGTCGTCGTATCAACCACCCGGATCGCCTTAACTACCCGATGAAACGCGTGGGTAAACGCGGCGAGGGCAAGTTTGAGCGCATTAGCTGGGATGAAGCCCTGAATACCCTCACTGCCAGCCTGAAAGGCGTGGTGGAAAAGTATGGTAATGAAGCGGTGTACATCAACTACTCCTCAGGCATTGTCGGGGGTAACATCACCCGCTCCTCCCCTTATGCCTCGTTAGTGGCGCGTCTGATGAACTGCTACGGCGGTTTCCTGAGCCATTACGGCACCTACAGTACGGCACAAATTGCCTGCGCAATGCCTTACACTTATGGCAGCAACGACGGCAACAGCACCTCCGATATCGAAAACACTAAACTGGTGGTGATGTTCGGTAATAACCCGGCGGAAACGCGCATGAGCGGCGGCGGGATCACTTACTATCTGGAACAGGCCCGCGAGCGTTCCAATGCCCGCATGATCGTTATCGATCCACGCTATACCGACACCGCCGCCGGACGCGAAGACGAATGGATACCGATTCGCCCGGGCACCGATGCCGCGCTGGTCGCCGGGATTGCTTGGGTATTGATTGACGAAAACCTGGTTGATCAACCGTTCCTGGATAAATACTGCGTAGGCTACGATGAGAAAACGCTGCCGGAAGGTGCGCCAGCCAACGGCCACTACAAAGCGTATATCCTCGGCCAGGGCGATGATGCCACCGCCAAAACGCCGGAATGGGCGTCACGTATTACGGGTATTCCAGCGGAGCGTATCATCAAGCTTGCCCGCGAAATCGGCTCAGCGAAACCGGCCTATATCTGCCAGGGCTGGGGGCCGCAGCGTCAGGCGAACGGCGAACAAACCTCGCGCGCTATTGCCATGCTGCCAATTCTGACCGGCAACGTAGGGATCAACGGCGGCAACAGCGGCGCGCGTGAGTCTACCTACACCATCACCATCGAACGTATGCCGCTGCCGGATAACCCGGTAAAAACGCAAATCTCCTGCTTTAGCTGGACGGACGCCATTGTGCGCGGCCCGGAAATGACGGCGCTGCGCGACGGCGTGCGTGGCAAAGATAAGCTCGACGTGCCGATTAAATTTATCTGGAACTATGCCGGGAACACCATCACCAACCAGCATTCCGATATCAATAAAACCCACGACATTTTGCAGGACGAAAGCAAATGCGAAATGATCGTCGTGATCGACAACTTCATGACCTCGTCCGCGAAGTACGCCGACATCGTGTTGCCAGACCTGATGACCGTAGAGCAGGAAGACATTATTCCTAACGACTACGCCGGTAACATGGGTTACCTGATATTCCTCCAGCCGGTTACCGCACCGAAGTTCGAACGCAAACCGATCTACTGGATCATGAGTGAAGTCGCTAAACGACTCGGCCCGGATATTTATCAGCAGTTTACTGAAGGGCGCACTCAGGAGCAGTGGTTACAGTATCTGTACGCCAAAATGCTGGAAAAAGACGCCAAACTGCCTTCGTATGATGAGCTGAAAAAAATGGGTATTTATAAGCGCAAAGATCCTGCCGGGCACTTTGTCGCATACAAGAAATTCCGCGATGACCCTGCGGCGAACCCGCTGAAAACCCCTTCCGGTAAGATTGAAATTTACTCCAGCCCGCTTGCGAAAATCGCCTCGACCTGGGAGCTGGAAAAAGACGAAACCATCACCCCGCTGCCGGTGTATGCCTCCACGTTTGACGGATGGGATGCACCTGAACGCAGCACCTACCCGCTGCAGCTGTTTGGCTTCCACTTTAAGGCCCGCACCCACTCAAGCTACGGCAACGTCGACGTACTGAAAGCGGCGTGCCGCCAGGAAGTCTGGCTGAACCCGGTCGATGCCGCGCAACGCGGGATTAAAAACGGCGATATTGTGCGCGTCTTCAATGGCCGTGGGGAACTGCGTATTCCGGCGAAAGTCACGCCGCGCATCATGCCGGGCGTGAGCGCCATGGGCCAGGGTGCCTGGCACGATGCCAACATGAATGGCGATCGGGTTGACCACGGCTCCTGCATCAACACGCTGACCACGCACCGCCCTTCTCCGCTGGCGAAAGGTAACCCACAACACACCAACCTGGTGCAGATCGAGAAGGTATAAGGAGTAACCGATGACAACCCAGTATGGATTTTATATTGATTCCAGCCGCTGCACCGGTTGCAAGACCTGCGAACTGGCCTGTAAGGATTACAAAGACTTAACCCCGGATGTCAGCTTCCGCCGTATTTACGAATACGCCGGTGGCGACTGGCAGGAGGATAACGGCGTCTGGCATCAGAACGTGTTTGCCTACTACCTGTCGATTGCCTGCAACCACTGCGAAGATCCGGCCTGCACCAAAGTGTGTCCGAGCGGGGCGATGCACAAGCGTGACGATGGTTTTGTGGTGGTGGATGAAGATGTCTGTATCGGCTGCCGCTACTGCCACATGGCCTGCCCGTATGGTGCGCCGCAGTACAACGCCGCCAAAGGCCATATGACCAAGTGCGACGGCTGCCACACCCGCGTGGCCGACGGTAAAAAGCCGATTTGCGTGGAATCCTGCCCGCTGCGTGCGCTGGACTTTGGCCCGATTGAAGAGTTGCGCCAAAAGCACGGCCAGCTTGCAGCAGTAGCGCCCCTGCCGTCTGCGCATTTCACGAAGCCGAGCATTGTGATTAAACCTAACGCCAACAGCCGCCCGACGGGGGATACCACCGGCTACCTGGCAAATCCGAAGGAGGTGTGAGATGGGAAGTGGATGGCATGAATGGCCGCTGGTGATCTTCACCGTCTTTGGGCAGTGCGTGGCAGGTGCGTTAATTGTCAGCGGATTTGCCTGGTTCAAAGAGGAAGACGCAGTTGCAAAAGCGCGCATTGTGCGCAGCATGTTCTTTTTATGGGTTGTGATGGGGATTGGCTTTATCGCCTCGGTGCTGCATCTGGGCTCCCCGATCCGCGCGTTTAATTCGCTTAACCGCGTCGGCGCCTCCGCGCTCAGTAACGAAATCGCGGCCGGCTCGGTGTTTTTTGCCGTTGGCGGGTTCTGGTGGCTGGTGTCTGTTATCGGTAAAATGCCCCCGGCGCTGGGCAAAATCTGGCTGCTGGTGAGCCAGCTTCTTGGCCTGGTTTTTGTCTGGGCGATGACCCGTGTATATCAGATAGACACCGTCCCCACCTGGTACACCGGCTACACCACGCTGGCGTTTTTCCTGACGTTAGTTCTTGGCGGCCCGCTGTTTGCGGCACTGTTGCTACGAGTGGCCAGGGCACCCTTTAAGGGTTCTGCCGCCGCGACGCTGAGCGTCCTGGCACTGCTGGCAAGCGTGGGTGTGATTGTGCTGCAAAGTAACGAATTAGCCACGATCCACAGCTCAGTCCAGCAGGCCAGTGCCCTGCTACCGGAGTATGGCACATGGCAAATCTGGCGTATCCTGTTAGTAACAGCCGGATTAGGTTGCTGGCTGTGCCCGCTTATTCGCCGCCAGGAGCCAAAAACGCTCGGCCTGTTCGCCGGGATTGTGCTGGTGGTATTCGGTGAGCTGATTGGCCGCGGGCTGTTTTACGGCCTGCACATGACCGCAGGTATGGCGATTGCCGGTTAATACACGCGTGCGGGGCAACCCGCACACGCGCAAGGAATGTCGTAATGATTGAATTATCACAACGCGAGTCTTTCGCTTTCAGTGCCCGGGTTCTGGGCGCACTGTTCGGGTATGCCCCGGACAGCGAACAGGCTGCACCGCTGGTGAGTGCGCTCACCACAAGCGACTGGTATCAGGACTGGCCGTACGCCCATCAGTCGCTGGTTAGTATCGCGCAGACGTTTAAAACCCCTGCCGATGAGCCGTTATCAGAGGCCTGGCAACGCCTGTTTATTGGCCCCTATGCACTCCCGGCCCCGCCGTGGGGTTCCGTCTGGCTGGATCGTGAGTCCGTTTTATTCGGTGAGTCGACCCTGGCCCTGCGCCAGTGGATGCGTGAAAACGCGATAGCTTTCGACATGCAACAAAACGAGCCAGAAGATCATATCGGCACGTTACTGATGCTGGCAGCCTGGCTTGCGGAGAATGGGCGTGATACGCAATGCGACCAACTGCTGGCATGGCATCTTCTGCCGTGGAGCCACCGCTTCCTCTCGGTGTTTATCGACAATGCCGGGCACCCTTTCTACGTTGCCCTCGGAAAACTGGCGCAGCTTACGCTGGCTGACTGGCAATCTACCCTGCTGATCCCGGTCGCGGAAAAACCGCTTTACCGTTAAACCCTCGCAGCCAGTGTTTCCACTGGCTGCCCTTTTCAGCTTTTTATTGCTTACTGCTGGCAAGCCAAGCGCGCCACCCGCCAAACTCCGTAATGTCCCGCGCGTTCTGCAATCCATACTCTTCGCAGATAAACCCGGTTAACCAGCGCCCGTCCTCCAGCTCGATTTTGCCTAACCCCAAAGGCGCGGGAATACCGGCCAGAAACGATCCCACTTCGCTGTGCGGCACGTCCCACACCTCAACCGCGATAGCTGCCCCCTGCTCCCGGGTACGTACCATGCCGGGCCGTTTACCATCTGCCAGTGCATACAGCCGGTAATGTGGTGCACTGCGGGTGGCTTTCTGCAAGGTGGCTCCACGCTGACGCAACTGGTTATTTAGCGCCAGTCCGTCAAGATGAGCGCCGCAAACCACAATGGCCATTTTGTCGTGGGTTGCACATGTTGCCGGGGCTTCAGAGCGCATGTCTCGCCCGCCAGGCAAAGCCAGCGGCTGAGTGCGTTGTAAAGCATCGGCAAGGCTCAGCAAATACTGGTCTGTAAAAGCGCGGCCAAACAGCGTCACCCCAGAAGGCAACCCATTCGCCATAACGCCCGCCGGAACCGCAACCGCCGCGTAGTCGAGCAGGTTCATAAAGTTGGTGTATACCCCAAGGTCGGAATTGCGTTTCACCGGCTCTGCCGCCAGCTCCGCCAGGGTCACAGGCCGTGGATAGGTTGGCGTTAATACACATGAAACCCCTGCCATAATGGCATCACACTGCATTTTGTAATGCTGCAATTTGTACTGGGCATCAAACGCAGCCACCGCATCCGTTGACGGTGCCTTTTGCAGGACATCGCGGATCACCGGCAGCACGGCATCTGGTTGCTCCTCAATCAGTTTACCCGCCACGTGATAACGCTCTGCCACCCACGGACCGTCGTATAACAGTCTTGCCGCAGCCAGAAACGGCGAGAAATCGATGATTTCCGGTACGCCGCCAAGCGCTATCAGGCGTGCTTTAGCGGCATTAAACAGCGCTTCACTTTCGGCACATCCCAGGAATTCCAGAGTATCCGGGATCCCAAAGCGGAACCCGGGCTCTGGTGCGCCAAAGGCCTGAATACCATTCCAGGATGGGTTAGCGCGGCTGTAATCATCACGCGGGTCAAGTACCGCCGTCAGTGCCAGCAGGCGGCTGGCTTCTGCGGCGGTAGCGGTAAAAAAGGTCACGCAGTCCAGCGTGCGGCAGGCCGGCACCACGCCAGCGGTGGAGATTAACCCTTTGGTGGCTTTCAGCCCGACCAGGTTATTCAGCGAGGCTGGAACGCGACCGCTTCCCGCGGTGTCCGTTCCAAGGGCGAAACTCGTCATTCCCAGGGCAACTGCCAGGGACGACCCGGCACTGGATCCACCCGACGGATAATCCGCATGAACGCTATTACGACACAGGCCATACGGTGAACGGGTGCCGTTTAACCCGGTGGCAAACTGGTCAAGGTTGGTCTTTCCGAGCGGTACTGCACCCAACGCGATCAACTGCGCAACAATGGTCGCATCCTCTTGCGCCCGGTAGGAAAACGCCGGGCAGGCCGCGGTGGTTTCAATCCTCGCCAGATCGATGTTGTCCTTGATGGCAAAGGGGATGCCATACAGCGGTAACGATGCAGGATCAGCCCCTTCCAGCGCGGCGAGATACGGCTCCAGCTCGGCTGACGTCAGGATATAAATAAAGGCGTTAAACTCCGGGTTTAACGCCAGCGCACGCTCACGCAGCGTGGTAATAACTTCACGCGGCGTAAAACGCCCTTCACTGTAGGCCTGAGCCAGAACATCAAGACGTAAATCAAATGGATGCATCATGCTGTTTTCTCCAGAACGACCACACACTGCCCTGCGCGAACCGATGACCCCGGCTGCACGCGCACCTGGCTTACCACACCGTCCTGTGTGGCAAGCAGCGGGATCTCCATCTTCATGGATTCCAACACCACCAGCACATCACCTTCCCGTACCGGCTTGCCGACTTCAACATTCACTTGCCACAGATTGCCAGACACCGGGCTTTCAACCCCTTCCTGGCCGGGTTTGAGCGGTGCATCGTCCCCTTCATCCACCAGCACATCACTGCTGTCGAAATGGGCCTGACCGTTGGCAATCCAGCGTTCGCGCTCTGCGTCAAACGCCCCCTGCTGATGCGTGCGAAACGCGGCAATTTCCGTGGCTTCATCGGTAAGGAACTGCTGATATTCCGCCAGCTTCAGTGTGGTGTGCTCGATGCGCAGCGGATAGCGTCCCAGCGGGAAATCACGCCGGATGGTCAGCAGCTCGTCGGCAGAGACAGGATAGAAACGGATCTGGTCGAAGAAGCGCAGCAGCCAGGGCTTACCGCCGAAGTCCTCAACCGCGTGATAGCGATTCCACATCTGCAACGTGCGCCCGACAAACTGATACCCGCCAGGTCCTTCCATCCCGTAAACACACAGATATGCCCCACCGATACCCACCGAGTTTTCCGCCGTCCAGGTACGCGCCGGGTTGTACTTGGTGGTCACCAGACGATGACGCGGGTCGAGCGGCGTGGCCACCGGCGCACCGAGGTAAACATCCCCTAGCCCCATCACCAGATAGCTGGCGTCAAACACCGTTTTGTAGACCTGGTCGATATTCGCCAGATCGTTGATACGGCGAATAAACTCCAGGTTGCTCGGGCACCATGGCGCATCACGACGCACGGTGGTCATATATTTGTCGATAGCCTTCTGGCAGGCAGGATCGTCCCATGACAGCGGCAGCCAGACGATACGCGAAGGCACATCCAGATCCTCGCGCTCGCAGACGCTTTGCCACAAACCGGCAACCACATCCAGCAGGCTCGCCAGGCTCAGCGCTTCCGGCTGATAGTGAACCTGCAACGAGCGAATACCTGGCGTCAGATCGATAACCCCGTCAAGCGCGCGACTTTCCAGAGCCTGCATCAGCGCATGGGCGCGAAAACGCAGCACCAGATCCAGCTCCGGCTCGCCAATCTCCAGCAGCAGGTGCGTATCGCCGGACAGCCGCGCCACCAGACGTTTGTCCGCATGACCCTGCTCAAGAACTATGGGTGACGAGAGCTCTGACGGTTGCCACGCCACATCCTGCGGATGCAGGTTGTTGATTTGTGCCTCCTGCGCCCGCGCCAGCCGCCGTGCAGTGGCAATATCCACGGGCACAAAGCGCACCTTATCGCCGGCTTTCAGCTGTCCGACAGCGTGTAAATCGGCTTCGATGATGGTGACCGGGCACACAAATCCCCCCAGACTCGGGCCATCCGGGCCGAGGATCACCGGCATGTCACCCGTAAAATCAACAGCGCCAATGGCGTACGGGTTATCGTGAATGTTCGACGGATGCAGCCCCGCTTCGCCACCGCTTTCACGCACCCACTCTGGTTTCGGGCCAATCAGCCGCACCCCGGTGCGGCTGGAGTTGAAATGCACTTCCCACTCAGTCGCGAAAAAGGTTGCCACATAGCCCGGAGTAAAATATTCCGGTGCGCCGTGCGGCCCGTAAATCACCCGCAGTTCACGCACGGGCGCAAACGTGGTGCACAGCGCCAGGGGTAAAACGGCCTCACTGCCCGCAGAGGTGAGCGGCGTAAGGTGCAGTACATCCCCGGTACGCAGTGCGCGCCCGGCGTGCCCGCCAAACTGGCCCAGGGTGAAGGTACTTTTGCTGCCCAGATAATCCGGCACGTTAAACCCGCCGCGCAGGCAAAGATAACTGCGCACGCCATCACCGCGAATATCCCCCATGCGCAGCGTCATCCCGGCGCGTACCGTAAAGACGGCGTTGTTTGCCAGTGGTTCGCCGTCCAGCGTCAGGTCTATTTCAGCCCCGGTGACGGCCAGCTGCGCGTCGCAGTTGAATTTCAGCGTGGGGCCGCTGAGGGTGATTTCCAGCGCCGCAGCGCTCTTGTCGTTACCGAGCAGGCGGTTACCCAGGCGCAAGGCACGGCTGTCCATTGGCCCGGAGGGCGGCACGCCTACGGCCCAGTACCCCACGCGTCCCGGATAATCCTGAACCGTGGTTTGTGTCCCGGCGCTAAGCACCTCCAGGGTGGAAGCCTGGTAAGTCAGTCCTTCCAGGCAACGCGTCCAGGGTTCGCCGCTGGCAAATGGAGTGAAGGTTAAAATCTGTCGGAGGTAACTGCGGTTCGTCTCCACGCCGTAGAGCCGCGTTTCACCCAGTGCCGCGTGCAGCGCGCGAATGGCCTCATCCCTTGTCGCTTGCCACGCAATAATCTTCGCCAGCATCGGGTCAAAAAACGGCGGTACCTCACAACCAGATTCCACCCAACGGTCGATACGCAACGTGGCGCGGTCATCTTCCGGGAAGACCACTTCGGTCAGCAGGCCGGGCGAAGGCTGAAACTGACGACCGGGATCTTCAGCATACACACGCGCCTGAATGGCGTGCCCACTGGCGGTGAGGCTTTCGCGCAGCGCAGCAAGCGATGGCATCTCCCCTGCGGCAAGCGTAATCATCCAGCGCACCAGGTCGACGCCCCAAACCTGCTCCGTTACGCCGTGCTCGACCTGCAAACGGGTATTCACTTCGAGGAAATAAAAACGTGCGGCATCGCTGTCGTAGACGAACTCGACCGTGCCCGCGCTGCGGTAATTCACCGCTTTACCAAGCTTAATGGCCGCCTCGCACAATGCGCTTTCCATGCCTGCAGGCAGGTTGGGCGCGGGGGTTTCTTCCAGCACTTTCTGGTTACGGCGCTGTACCGAACAGTCCCGCACACCCAGGGCAATCACCTCGCCCTTGCCGTCACCAAACAGCTGCACTTCGAGATGGCGAGCCCGCTCGATGTACTTCTCAATAAACACGCCCGCATCGCTAAAGTTGTTTTTGCCCAGGCGCACCACGGCATCAAATGCCTCGCTGAGTTCGGCGGCGGAATAGCACACGCGCATCCCGATACCGCCGCCCCCGGCCGTGCTTTTTAGCATCACCGGGTAGCCCACGGTATCAGCGGCCTGAAGCGCTTCGCCAACATCCGCCAGCAGTTCCGTGCCTTCCAGCATCGGTACGCCATGCGCTTTCGCCAGTGCGCGGGCAGTGTGTTTCAGGCCAAACAGACGAAGCTGTTCCGGCGTAGGGCCGACAAAGGCGATCCCTGCGGCTTCACAGGCTTCGGCAAAGGCGGCATTTTCCGAGAGAAACCCGTAGCCCGGATGAATAGCCTGTGCGCCGCTGGCTTTCGCCGCCGCGATAATTTTATCGGTGACCAGATACGTATTCGCCGCCGGGCCCTCGCCCAGACTCAGGGCCTCATCGGCTTCACGAATATGCAGGCTGCTGATATCGGCTTCAGAATAGACTGCCACACCGCCCACATTCATGGTGCGCAGCGTACGAAGAATGCGGCAGGCAATGGCCCCGCGGTTAGCGATCAAGAGTTTAGTAAACATAGTTAAGACTCAATCGGGGCGGGTCGTCCCGCCGAAAATCGGCTCGCCGCATGGTCGTCCATGGGGAAAAAGCAGTTACGGCAGGATGCGTCCGGCGCGTACTTCAAACAGGCGATAAATCATCTTTCGCAGACGCTGCCAGCGCCCTGGTGTCAGTTCCATACCAGCACCTCGGCAGGCGTTGGGTTCCAGCCGTTGCAGGGGTTGTTGAGCTGCGGGCAGTTGGAAATCAGCACAATAACGTTGCACTCCGCACGCAGCTCAACGTATTTCCCCGGCGCGGAAATACCGTCTTCGAAGGTTAATCCCCCCTGCGGCGTAACCGGCACGTTCATAAAGAAGTTGATGTTGGCACCAATATCGCGCTTTTGCAGGCGACCATCATGCAGACAGGCGCAAAGGAAATTATCGCGACAGCTGTGCATATGGCGTTTATCGAGGGAATAACGCACGGTGTTACTTTCCTGAGCGCAGGCCCCCCCGAGGGTATCGTGGCGTCCGCAGGTATCGGCAACGATAGTCAGCAGCGGGTTACCAAGGTTGGAGTACAGTACGCTGCCGGTGGTGAGGTAGGCATTATTCTGGCGGCGCAGTGTGCGCTGGGCATCGTAGCGTTCGCGCGGGCTATCGGCGTTATAAAACAGCGTGTCGACGGCCTGGTTACCTTCCAGGTCAAGCAGGCGCAGGGTCTGCCCTTTTTTCACTTCGAACAGGTAAGGTTCGCCCGCCGGGATCACATGGCGGAAGCTGGCGTGTTGGGCGTGTTTTTCGCTGGCAACGGTCATTTGCGGCTCCTTACAGGGCAAAAAGTTGAGTGTTGGTGAAGGCGCGGCCATTTTCCGGGCGCGTGAGCAGCGCGTTAATGGCCGCCTCTTCGTCCTGCGCCTGTCGCCAGCTTAGCGCTACCGGGCGCGGCGCATACTCGGTGGAAGGGTCCATCGGATGCTGCAACGCCGTCATCACCACCAGCACGTCCATCGGCGCAAACAGTTCGACATAACTGCCGGGCTGAGAATGACCGCTGTGGAAGCTGAACTGGCCGTTGTTATCCACCGACACTTTGCTGAAGAAGTTCACCACCATCAGCAGGTCTTCCAGGTTGAGATCCCACTTGCCCATCTCCACCAGCAGGTTATCCGCGCCGTTACGGAAGTAGCCGTTACGTAATTCCTGGTAACGTCCCTGGCCGTATTTTTCGGCTACTTCGACCGCGTTGAGCACGCCGCCAAACGGATCATGCCAGCCGCAGGTATCGGCGGTGATCCCCGCCAGCACGCGGCCCATATCGGAATAAAAGCAGTGCCCCGCCGTCAGGCGTGCGGTGTGCTGGCCTTTCAGGGTATCCGGCAGGTTCAGACGTTCACTTTTCTGGTGGGCGTTGAGCATCATCAGGCTGACGTTTGCGCCACCGTCGGTGTCTGTCATGCGCAGGATCTGCCCGCGCTTGAGGATAAAAGAGAGATGGCCGCCGCCGGGGAGGATCTCTTCGCGTAATGTTGTTGTATTCACAGGATTAACCCCTTAATGCGTAAACGTTATCTTGTGCGGTACCGCTCAGCGCTGAAAGGCGCGTCTCGTTGAGCGGTATGTCGTAAGTAATGCGCGCGCCATAGGCATTAGGCGCCTGCGGATCAATGCGCACTTTGTCGAACACCAGCAAACGGGTGCCAAGATTGAAGCCTTCAGAAAGATCGTGCGTGACCATAAAGACCGTCATGCGGGTTTCACCCCACAGTTGCAGCAGCAAGGCGTGCATGTCTTTACGAATTCCCGGGTCGAGCGCACCGAAAGGTTCATCAAGCAACAACACGCGCGGCTGCATAATGAACGCCTGGGCAATAGCCAGACGCTGCTGCATCCCGCCGGAAAGTTGCGCGGGGTATTTGTGCAACGCGTGACCAAGGCCGACTTTTTCCAGCATCTGCGCGGCCCGTTCCCGCGCTGCGCGTTTTTTCGCGCCGAACAGCCGCCCGAACAGCGGTGATTGCGGCAACTCAAGACCGATGGCAACGTTATCCAGCACGCTGAGGTGCGGGAAAACGGAGTAACGCTGAAACACCACGCCACGGCTGCTGTCGGGTTCAGCGGCCAGCACGTTGCCATCCAGAGTGATGGAGCCCCGGCTTGGAGATTCTTGCCCAAGCAACAGGCGTAAGAATGTCGATTTCCCGCAGCCAGACGCCCCGACCATCGAGCAGAACTCGCCCTCTTTCACCGTTAAATTCAGGTTCTCCAGCACCACGTGTTCGCCGTATTCCTGCCAGATATTGTTGATGGTGATAAAACTCATGCTTTTCCTCCTTCCGCCCACGGGAAACAGGTCTTGTGAAGCTTGCGCAGCGCCAGATCCATCAGCCATGCCAGCAGCGTGATCCACAAGACATAGGGGATGATGACGTCCATGGCCATATAGCGGCGCACGAGGAAAATACGGTAGCCAAGCCCGGCGGTTGACGAGATAGCCTCTGCTGAAATCAGGAACAGCCACGCCGAGCCCAGCAGCAAACGCAGCGAGGTTAAGAGGCGGGACAGCAGCTGCGGCAGCACCACCCGCAGCACCAGCGTCCAGCTGTTTGCTCCCAGAGTCTGGGCCTTGATCAGGATCTCCGGCGGGATTTCACAGGCACGATGTTCAAGGTCACGGGCCAGCATCGGGGTGATGCCGATGACAATCAGCATCACTTTTGATAGCTCGTCCAGCCCGAACACGATAAACAGCACCGGTAAAATCGCCAGCGGTGGGATCATCGACAACACCGTCATCAGCGGTGACAGCGAGGCCCGCCACAGCGGGAATACACCGGCGGCGACGCCAATGCACAGGCCAATCAGCGACGCAATCGCCAGCCCGGTAAGCAGACGGGCAAGGCTCACCAGGGTGTCCACCCAGAACAGGTACTCACCGCTGCGTTTATCCGGGCTAAACGCCATCCGTGAAAGTGCATCCAGCATCTGTTGCAGGCCGGGCAAAAGTTTGTCCTGCGGGTTGGCTTCCAGCCGCACTGCGGAGCCAAAAAAGTAGGCGGCCAGCAGCAGGACAAAAGGCAACATCACAAGCATCAGCCTCATGCCAGAGGTGGGATGGCGGTTAATTTGTCGCATGGCGAACTCCGTCAGTTATCACAGCTTGCCGGCAGCGGCCATTTTCACGAAGCTGTCGTCAAAGCGCAGTTTCACGTTATTCGCATCACCCTGGGTGACATTGCCAGGGAAGCTCATGCCGATAAAATCAGCACTCTGCGCCCCATCGCCCAGCAGCCCTTTCTCGAAGGAGAATGACGCCACGCGCTGCATGGTTTTCGCCAGGTCTTGCGAGGTGACAAAGGCGATGTTGTCCTGCGGGGTGTAGAACAGGTGCGTCGTTTTCAGCTGCGCCTGATAACCCGCCAGATCGGTTCCCGAGGCGGCGGCCATCGCATTCAGGGCGTTTGCGTCCTGCGCTTTCATCAGCCCCATCATTTCGTACCATGCGCCGGTCAGCGCTTTACCCAGCGCCGGGTTGTCTTTCAGGGTTTCAGTGTTAACAACCATCATGTCGATGAGCTCGCCTGGTACCTGAGAGGAGCTAAAGACTTCGGTGGTTTTCGGAGTGCCTTTGATAACGGAAAGCTGCGGGTTCCAGGCTACGGCTGCCTGCACGCTTGCTGTGCCAAATGCCGAGACGATATCCGCATCAGAGGTGTTCACCACGGTGACATCTTTCTCGGCCAGCCCGGCTTTTTCCAGGCCGCGCACCAGCAGGTAGTGGGAAACGGACAATTCCGGCAGGTAGACCTTCATCCCTTTCAGGTCCTTGAGGGTTTTGCCCTCACCTTTCATGACTACGCCGTCATTGCCTTCCGAGTAGCTGCCGAGGATAAGCGCAGTGGTATCAACCCCGCCCGCCGCCGGAATGGTCAGCGCGTCCATGTTGGTCATTGTGCAGCCATCAAACTGGCCTGCGGTGTACTGGTTGATAGATTCGATGTAGTCGTTGAGCTGAACGACATTGATTTTGATGCCGTATTTACTGGCCCATTTATCGATGATTTTGCTACTGCTGATGGTGCCCCAGGGCATCCACCCGGCGTAGATGGTCCAGCAAACGTTGAATTCTTTTTTAACAGCAGCAAACGTGGGGAGACTGACCAGCATCGCCAGCGACAGTACAAGAGAGCGGAGTAATGGCGTTTTCTTCATGCTTGACCTCTGAGTGGCACAAAATTAGGGGGCAGCGCGACACCGTTGGTGCTGCTGTCTCCCGGGTTTTTGTCCCGCCGTGTAACCTCTCAGAGGTCGCCAGCTCTTGGACCAGCCATTCACCGTAGTGAACCGGAACCCTAGCCAGCTATTGTTCAAATTGTGTGGAGCTGCCCTTCAGTGAAAGAGTTTGCAAAGGGTGTGCCAGAAATTTTTATGTTGTTTATTAGTGAGTTGAATATTGGCACTGGTTGAAATTCACCGTTTTGGTGAGGGTACGCGGGGCTGGTGCACTGTGGTGGGGCGTTTGATCGTTGAAAAATCGACTTTCGGGGATAGATCCCCGTCAGTACCTCATCTCAGGCCTTCAAGATTTGACTTAACCGCCTCTAACATCCGTTTGCGGATCCAGCCGCTTCCTGCCCGTATTGTGAGCCAGTAGGCAGCCATTTTTAGCTGAGTCGTTCTGTCCGGACAATAGATGAACGTTTCCGTACACAGTTCATGCTGGTCTGTCGTCAGTTCCGATACCTGATAGCGCAGTAAGAGCTTTGCACTACCCGGAACGATCGGCGCCTGAAAAGCGCTGGCATCCGGCACATCTTCCAGACCGAAATCGACACGCCAGAATTGCCCTCTTAAACCATAGCAGAGCTCGGTTGCAGAACTTTTCAAAAGGGTAAAACTGTGCAACCCAAAGCTGCTGGTCGCATGAGCTCGCTGGTTGTGCAGAAATTTCTGCGGAAATTGCCGCAACGACATTAACTTGCGGATAACGGCGTCTTGCTGGACGTCAAATGTTGCGATGAACGGCAGAATATTTTCAGGGGACGTGGTGCGTATGACCGTACGATGTTTTTCATGGAACTGAAACTGAGGTAAAAAGACAGGCGCATTCTGCCATTCAGCAAGCGCTTTGCGGGTAATGAATCCTGGGTTTAGCATGTCTCTTCCTGGTCATCCGATGAGCCCAGCCAGATTAACAGATACGCCACCACACACAATCACCAGGAAAATGTAGTACTGAAGAATACGTCAATTGAACATTACGGCTTTAAAATTAGCTCGGCCGCTTAGTGTCAGAAGCGAACGAGGATAAGTATCACCATGGATTAAACACCGCGGGATTTCTCTAATCTGATATCCGTGCCATTGATGTTCTTTTTTTTACCCCAGCCGAGTTGCATATAGAATTGCGCCGCACGACTATTTTTATCCGTTTCCAGCCAGGCCGTTTCATGGTGTTTGAATAATTCATGCTCGGCTAGCTTAACAAGGCTACGGCCAATACCCCTGCCCTCGTATTCTGGCAAAACAAACGCTGCAAAAAGACAGCCCTCATCCGGCAAAATCATCGAGAAACCAATGATGTTGCCGTTTACGGTTGCAACCCATGCACATTGGCTCTGCTCAATCATATTGGCAACGGCACTTTCGGTAATCCCCATAAGTTGCATTTCTTCACGGCTCAGATGATTCTCGGTAACCGAGGTTCTGACGTCGAAAATACTATCAACATCAGAAGGTTGAGCTGTTCTTGTATAGATAGTCATAGGGCTTAATCCATGTATGGCAAATTATAAATTGAGAATATACTCGCAACCTCCTTATTCAGGAGACGGTAGCCTCGTCCGCTCCGAGCCAGAAGCGGACGATGTTCACGCGTCAGGAAGGTTGACCGGAGTAAGAGTATCACCGAATGACGGGCTTAATACTCTATTACTCGGATTTCGTACCAATAACCGGCAGCACAGCATCTGCATACCAGATTTCTTCCGGCACCACGTCTACAACACGTTCCGCACCTTCGAACGTCTTGATGCGTTCGGGGTCCCAGTCGATGGAACCGCGCCCCGTAAGCACAATTGCTTCACCCGTTTCAAAATCCGGAACAAACAGGCCGACCCGGCCATCACTCTCAATGTTGCCCAGTGTGTTGAAAAAGCGATTGCCAGAGAAATCGGGAAAGGAGAGCGTGCCATTTCCGTTGATACCAAGAAATCCAGGGTTCCCCCCTCGGTGCGAAGCATCGACTCCGGCACTTCCACCATCCAGAGAACCAGCCGCACGCGAGGCGATGAAAAAAGTGTCTGCGGCCTCAATAATTCGCCGAACTTCCGGATCGGTTATGCTGCCGCGTCGGCGGGCCACAACAGCCAGCTTGTCCTGGCCTGAGGGCAGATGTCGGGTCTGAATGTATTGCGGACAGTTTCCGTAGCTCTGATCAACCACAATGGTCATTTCACCAGGTGAGGCATGTTGTATCCGGCCATTCAGCCGATTGCGACGTCTGCTGGTCAGATCAATCCCGAGTATGCCAACACTGGCGCCGACTGACCGAACCAGGCCAAGTTCACTCAAGAGCACCGGGTCCCGATGAATTTCGAGTGTATCCGGAGTGGGGGAAACCAGGAATCCTCGTGGCCCGAGAGCTGGAACGCACCATGGCCGGCCATCAGAATCGAGTAGCCCCAGAATCAGCATCTGAAGATTCTCAAAGAAGCTACGATGCTGCTGAGGCATCTCGGAGCGCACAAAGCTTTCCGACCGATTAAGCCACTCGCCTGAAACTCCGGCACGCGCCTGCACTGCACGCTCACCGTCATGAAAGGTACTCCGTCTCTGCTGCATAGGGTCTCTCCTGGGATCATTTACCGTTGCTGGAAGGCCAGAACCCGCTACGATGAAGCGCAATATTTGCCGGTACTCGAAGCGAAAATGCCCCTGGCACCGGAAATCAGAAATTACTCAACCAGGGTAATAAAATTCAATTCGTATTCCACTCGGCTCATAGCACATCATGTGCATAGACGGCCCCTCGCGGATCAAGGTGGGCTCGAATTCAATTTCGACCTGATTTGCCTTCAACACTTCAAGGATCTGATACAGACCCTCTTTGGTTTCCACCCGCAAAGCCAGGTGATGGAGCCCGACATTATTTTTACGATTGAACTGAACAGGCTCTTCTGTTTGCGTTTTCCAGAGCGTGAGCGTTATTGCGCCGTCTTTCACAAAGATGGCCGGATAGTCTTCGCGTCGTTTAACTTCCTGCCAGCCCAGTAAACCAGTGAAGAACGCGGCGCTAGCTTCAAGATTTGATACGGCTAAGCCAATATGTTGTACACCATGAGTCACTGACATTGTTCCTGTCCTCTTTCTTAAAGGTTTCCGTTTTTTTAAGTGAGTCCATTCACCATTCTGCTCGCCCGGCCCCGGGCCGACGAGCTTCTGAAGGGAATCAACCCGCCTGATGGACATTACGATCAAGAAATTCCCGAACGTCATCGCCTATCTCTTTCGCATGCGTTTCAAGCGCGAAGTGGCCGGTGTCATAGAAGTTTATCTCGGCATTCGGGATATCGCGCTTCCAGGCTTCGGCACCAGCGGCCATGAAAAACGGGTCGTGTTTTCCCCAGACCGCCAGCAGCGGTGGCTGATATTCCCTGAAATACTGCTGAAACAGAGGGTACATCTTCACGTTTGAAGCGTAGTTCAGCAGCAGGTCCAGCTGGATCTCCGCATTGCCCGGCCGCACTACCTGCATCCCTTCAAGTGAATAGCCGTCCGGGGAAACCAGACTCGGATCGGTGACACCTTCCAGATACTGCCATTTGATTGACGCAGGAGTTGGAAAATCGCTCAGTGCGCTCCGGTTTTCGGGGGTCGGGTCGGCCCAGTATTTCTGAATAGGTGCCCAGGCCTCTCCCAGCCCCTCTTCGTAAGCATTTCCATTCTGGGAAATGATGGCGGTAACCCGCTGAGGATGCGCCAGCGCAAGACGCCATCCGACGGGAGCACCGTAGTCGTGAACCATCAGGGCATATGAGTCGAGGCCCAACGCTTCAGTGAATACGTCGATGGTCTCAGCCAACTGGTCAAAGGTATAAGCGTAGTCACCCCGCTCTGGTGCCTCGGTAAACCCAAAGGCTGGCAAATCCGGCGCTATCAGACGATAACGATCAGCCAGTTGGGCAATAAGGTCACGGAACATAAATGATGAGCCCGCGAAACCGTGCAGCATCAGCAGGACTGGCGATGCCGGATCGCCTGCTTCACGGTAAAAAACGTTAACATCGCCCGCCTGTTTATAGCGGTAATGAACCTGTACTGGCGTGTTATCTGCAGTTGATAACCCCGAGAATGAAGATGTCATAACAAACCTCATGTAACCGTTAAAGTGTGAAATTGAAGGTTACACACAATTATGGTAACCTGTCAAAAATATTTAATGGGTTACAGGTGCGTATGGAAATCAAAAATCCTTCTTCCCCGCCGCTCTTCCTGGCCGACAACCTTGCGCTGGACTTTATCAACAGCGAGTACGGGACAGGCGACGATCGACACGATTGCTTTGATGACGATCGAAGCGTTATCGACTGGCTGCAAACGGCGGGCCTTGTGCCGAAGGGAACTGTGGCTCCGCCTGAGTTACTGGGGGAGGCTCGCCAGCTTCGCGATGCAGCCAGAGCAGTCGTACATGCCGCGATGAAGTCCAGTGAGGCAGACCTGACGGTGATTAACAGAATGCTTGAAACAGGGCGTCCTGAAACGAGGCTGGAATGGGATCAGGATACGCAGCGCTATCGTGTGGATGTTCGCTCAGTCGCTGACAGCCCCGCAGGCCTCCTCTGGCCCGTTGCCAACGCGCTGGTAAAACTGCTCACGGATGACAAATTCGAATACGTTCGGCAGTGTGAAGCCCACAACTGTATTTTACTGTTTCACGATTTGAGTAAATCCCATCGCCGGCGCTGGTGCAGTATGGCCACCTGCGGTAATCGCATGAAAGTGGCCGCATTCCGAAACAGAAAAAGCTCATAGCAAACCAGGCCGCACCTGCAAACGTGTGGCTTCAGGACATGCTCGTAAGAATATACCGTGCCAGCCTGGCAGGCAGATTTAGCGCTTCGCGTATTGAATGGATTGAAAGTGAACTGGATTATCTGGAATGATCGACGATATCTAATTTCCTCGATGCCATTACATGGCGAGTACAGGCTCACTGTCCCCGGCGAGCGCATCAGTATTATTCTCGACAAACTGCAAATGAAACGCGCTGTCATGGAGAGCCTGGGTTTATCAGGCAAACCTCAAGTAAAAGCCATCAACCGGAGTTGATCGGCAGGACAATAGTAAAAACATTCCCCTTTTTTTCGATTTATATCCGCTCTCACCAGTGCCACCCTCCCCCTGCCTGAAACGTAATTTATCCCTGAAGAAGGTTTTCTTTTCAGAAAACCCTCTTTCGTTAAAGAAATTTTTCTTTATCTACTCATTGATTTAAATGAATATTATGGATTTTTAACCCATTTCAAAAAATATAATTCATAATCAACGCTTGACCAAGTAGAACGATCGTTCTACCTTTAAGTCATGAACAAGAGGCCACTGATAAACCATGAACAAGAAGCCAACTGATACGCGAGAAAAAATCCTCGCAACCGCCGAGCAGCTTATCTATCAGAACGGGATCCATGCTATGGGCATGGACCTTCTGGTAAAGACCTCTGGTGTTGCAAGGAAAAGTATTTATCGCCATTTCGCGAACAAAGAGGACGTGGCATCGGCCGCGTTGAACGAACGTGACGAACGGTGGATGCAGTGGTTCAGAACCGAGTCTGATAAAGGCAAAACGCCTCAGGATCGCATTCTGAACATGTTCACGGTTCTGAAAAGCTGGTTTGAGTCTGAAGGCTTCCGGGGCTGTGCCTTTATCAACACAGCCGGAGAAGTAGGAGACCCGGAGGATCCCGTTCGCCAGATAGCGAAAATGCATAAACAAAAACTGCTGGATTATGCGCTCGAACTCTGCGGGCAGCTGAACACTGAACACCCTGCAGATCTGGCAAGACAACTGCTGATTCTGATTGAGGGGGCTATCACCATGACATACGTGATGGGCGACCGGAACGCCGCTGACAACGCACGGGACGTTGCGAAAGTTTTGCTGGAACGGGTCTCAGCCGGGGCCTGAGTATCGAATATTGCTATTACCTATAAACCAAGTTAACAGGAGTTTTACCATGACAGATACACAAGTTCGTCCGCCGCTTCCGCCATTTACGCTGGAAACTGCTATTGAGAAAGTTCGACTGGCTGAAGATGGCTGGAATTCCCGAGACGCGGCAAAAGTCGCGCAGGCTTACTCGCTGGATACCAAATGGCGTAACCGCGCCGAGTTCGCGAATAATCGCGAGGAAGCCGAAGGATTCCTCGCACGTAAGTGGAAAAAAGAGCTCGAGTACCGCCTTATCAAAGAACTGTGGGCTTTTGGCGGAAACCGTATCGCCGTCCGTTACGCTTACGAATGGCGTGATGGCTCAGGTAACTGGTTCCGCTCTTACGGCAACGAAAACTGGGAGTTTGAGGCCGACGGCCTGATGAAGCGCCGATTCGCATGTATCAATGACATGCCTATCAAAGAAAGCGAGCGCAAGTTCTTCTGGCCGCTGGGGCGTCGTCCAGACGATCACCCAGGCCTGTCTGACCTGGGTCTGTAAGTCATTGAGTTACCCCGCGTAAGGCCCGCGACTACTTTCCTGGTCGGGGTTTTACTCGGCCAGTTGATGTAAAAGCAAGCTGGTTGGTGCGGGGAGCGCTTAAGTTTTCTCAGCGCGTGGTTTTTCAGGATCAAGTACACGTGATGTACTTTACCCTCATAAATCGCTCACTATTTAATAGCAAACAATATTATTAAGGCCGTATTATGAATATTAAATCTGTGTTGCTGACTGCCGCAATGGCAGCCGTTTCCGCCAACAGCTTTGCCGATGCTTCTCAGCCGGATCGTCACGTGCAGGAATTTCTCAATGCCCTGAACGGTGCCGGAGGTAAGCCTATTGAACAATTGTCTCCACAGGACGCACGTCAGGTGCTAATCAACGCCCAGAAAGGTGCGAAACTGCCTGCTGCCGACGTCACTGAAAAAACGATCAACGTTGATGGCGGCTCCATCAAACTTCACATTGTGAAGCCTCATAACGCACAGGGGACCCTGCCAGTCTTCATGTTCTTCCACGGCGGTGGCTGGATACTGGGCGACTTTGCGACGCACGAACGCCTCGTTCGTGACCTGGTCAGTGAGTCCGGTGCTGCGGCCGTTTTTGTCGACTACACGCCATCGCCGGAAGCGCATTTCCCGGTTGCGATTAATCAGGCTTATGCAGCAACCCGCTGGGTTGCCGAGCACGGTAGCGAAATTGGCGTTGATGGTGGTCGCCTGGCGCTGGTAGGTAACAGCGTAGGTGGGAACATGGTTGCAGCCGTAGCGCTCCAGGCCAAACAGCATAAGGCACCAGCCATCCGCTATGAGGTGATGCTCTGGCCTGTAACTGACGCGAATTTCAACACCGGTTCTTATAACCAGTATGAGAACGGGTATTTCCTGTCGCGTAATATGATGAAATGGTTCTGGGATGCCTACACAACAAAAGAAAGCGATCGTAACAACATCCTGGCATCGCCGCTGCGTGCCACGCCTGAACAGCTGAAGGGACTGCCACCTACTCTGATTCAGACTGCTGAATTTGACGTGTTGCGCGACGAAGGCGAGGCGTTTGGCCGCAAGCTCGATGCCGCCGGCGTCAACGTGACGGTTACCCGCTATAACGGGTTAATTCATGACTACGGTCTGCTGAATGCACTGAGCGACGTGCCTGCCGTGCGGACCGCACTTGGCCAGGCCGCCTACGAACTGAAAGAACACCTGAAATAACTGCCAGTTGGCCGGTCGTTTTCCTCGGCCGGTTGTTTTTGCCCTCTGCCTGTTGTCCGGATTGCGCGTGATATTTTTTGGAACCGGACCATTCAACACTTTCACACTTCCCCCGTTAAGCGTGCGGTCTGTTACCTATCGGAGGCTTTTTTCGACTCAGTAATAACTGATAAACAACCAATCACACGGCATGTCGTTCCGCTGCAGGTAACGAAGTCATGTACCTGTCTGGCGGTAGCGCGCCTCGAGTTTGTCGAGAAACGTGAATAATGCTCTGTTCATTTCGCTGTAGTCGTGGCTCCGCAATTCTTCCGGTGTCTGAACGAATCGATAGTCTGCGGCCCGACGTAAATCCCTGTCAGAATGCGCGATCAGCAATTCGATAAGGGGCTGTGTAAGTTCCATATGGCACTGAAACCCGTAGACCAGCTCAGAATAAGCAACTATCTGTCGTGGGCAACCTTCGCTCCAGGCGACGATCTCCGCCGCGGGAGTAAGTCCCGGCATGTCGTTATGCCAATGCCCGACATCAAGCTTATTACCGAAGTGAGAAAACAGCGGGTTCTGCTCGCTCTCAGCGGTCATAAAAATTGGAAACTTGCCGATCTCTTTTTCCGGGCTGTGCGCAAAGCGTGCGCCCAGGGCTTCCCCAATCAGTTGGGCACCCAGGCAAACGCCGATGACGGCTTTATCCATACGCACAGCAGAGGCAATAAGCGCCTGTTCAGCTCTGGAATCAAAATGTGCACATTCATCAGGGGTGACGGACGGATCCTGTGGCCCCCCCATCACCACCAGCAGATCGATATCCCCTGCATCTTCAGGAAGTTTTTGACCCGCATAAACGCGCGAGAAGGTTGCTTCGTGGCCACGAATCATGGCCCAGGTTTCAAACGCGCCGGGTGCTTCAAAATGTTCATGTACAATAAAATGTACTCGCATAGGTTTATATCCTTCTGAATCTTGTTAAGTAATAAGTCAGGCGCACATCCCCCTGCGAAATACCGGTCGGGTAACGCCAGTCGGATCATGATAGACGTGAGGTTTGAATCTGAAATGCCAGTAAGTATCGATAAAGCGCCAAGACACGATGACTCAACAGGCTGGTCAGCAACGGCCATTTCCTACCGGCGCGGGGAAGCGGATCCTCCCCATTACCACCTGGAAGGACAACTTTTATACGCTAGCAGTGGCGTTCTGCTGGTTGAGGCCGCAGGCAGGCGATGGGTTATACCCCCTCAGCGGGCGCTCTGGCTCCCACCGTTGATGGAACACTCATACAGACTTCTGTCGCATACGGAGCTGCGCGCGGTTTACCTCAGCCGTAGCCTGATTTCTGAATGCACACATTTCACAAAGAATGATCGGGTACATGTGATCGACGCAGTTCCGCTGGTAAAGGAGTTAATAGCCAGCCTGTTTATTAGTGATTACCACACGCTGACGAAGCGAAAAATGGCACTTTTACTTCTGGACATTATCGGCGAGGCAGCATCCGTACCCGCAGAACTACCGATGCCGCGCGATGACCGATTATTCCGTGCCGCAGGAGAGCTGATGCTCAGCCATCGCTGGGAAACCTCGTTAACTGATATGGCTGACATAGCAAACATGTCGGAAAGGTCTTTCTCCCGCCTGTTTTTACGTGATACGGGGTTCAGCTTCCGGACATGGAAGCAGCGCGCAAGAATATACGCATCACTGGATCTTCTTTCTGAAAACGTACCTGTTAAACAGATTGCCTGGCAGCTTGGTTTTTCTTCGCCAGCCGCATTTTCTGCTGCGTTTCGCGCAATTATGGGTGTAACACCCGGTGAGTTTTGACAGGAAGTCAGGTGGTGAACGGTGACAAATCGGATATCGCTGCAGCCCGGCTCTTAGGTTGCCGGGCTGAGTCAGGAGGGGATCAGAAAGGCCTGGTCGGCAGGTATTTGCCGTCCAGGGTGATCACCGCGCGGTGGCCCCCCTCTGGATCTTCAACTTTCTTGATATCCAGTTTGAAGTTAATGGCGCTGATGATGCCGTCACCGAACTTCTCATGGACAAGAGTTTTAAGGGTGGGTCCGTAAACTGACATCATTTCGTAGAAACGGTAGATTGTCGGATCGGTCGGAATGCCATCGGCAAAGCTGCCGCGAACAGGCACTGACTGCAACAGTTTAACTTCATCAGCATTCAGGTCGAGCTTCTTGCCGACAACTACTGCTGCGTCGGCAGGTAACGGATGCTGACCAAGCAAGGCCGCGGTAACGAAGGCTTCCGACAAACCGGTCCCGTCAACGATTTCTGCGAAAGAGAGTTCCTTGCGGGCTTTAGCCTGAATGATGGTTTCAGTAAGTGCCTGACGTGCAGCCTGAGTGACTTGGGTCTGGATCATGGTCTTTTCTCCTGGTAAGTAAGAGGTTCAGGCAACATGCCTGGCTTGTGAGGAAACGGCGTTTACTTCTGGATTTTCAGCAAGGGATACGAAGGTACCGGTTCTGCCATCAAAAGCATCAATACGACCGCTCTCAATGTCATAGATCCAGCCGTGCAGCGATATCCGGCCTTCTTCAAGCGCCAGACGAACGGAAGGATGAGTCTGGATATTAGCCAACTGAGCGATGACGTTTTCGCGCACCATAGCCGCGACTTTAGCGGACTGGTCGGGATGCTGTCGGGCCTCATTCACCACACGGGCAGAGTCGGCATAGCGCAACCAACTCGACACGGCGGGCATATGATCGAGGCATTTGCAGGTGGCAACGGCAGTCATGGCGCCACAGTCAGAGTGACCGCAAATCACGATGTCATTTACCTTGAGCGCGGCGACCGCATATTCCACAGAGGCTGAAACGCCGCCGGGCTCCGGGCCATAAGACGGTACAATGTTCCCGGCGTTACGGATCACAAACAAATCGCCGGGTTCACGCTGGGTAACCAGCTCAGGTACCAGACGGCTGTCAGAGCAGGAAATGAATAATGCTCTCGGACTCTGCTGATTGGCCAGACTTTTGAATAGCTTAACTCGCTCGGGGAAGGCATTTTTCTGGAACTTCAGAAAACCTTCAATAATCTCTTTCATGGTTGCGATCTCAGTGTCGGTTGTGTGCGACAAAGAGTAAGCAATCTCTGGTATAAGATAAAAGTCTAAAATATTATGGATTAATTCAGATAATCTTATGAGGTAAATTATGCTCGCCCGGCGTATACGGTATTTCCAGGCGGTTGCTGAACATCTCAGCTTCACCAAAGCTGCAGCATCGCTGCACGTCTCTCAGCCAGCTCTCTCACAGCTCGTAAAACAACTAGAGGAAGAACTTGGCACCCAGTTATTCGATCGGTCTGGTCGTACAACACGTCTGACAGATACCGGGCATGCTTATTTTCAGTATGTTCGCCGTGCGTCTCATGAGCTGCGGGAGGCTACGCGCGCGATCCACGACGTAAACGATCTCAGCCGTGGATCGCTTCGCTTAGCCGTGACGCCAACCTTCACAACGTATCTTGTCGGGCCGCTGGTCGAGGCATTCCACCTTCGCTACCCAGAAATTACCCTCAACGTGCGGGAGATTTCGCAGGAAAGCATGGAAGAGCTACTCCAGGAAGGAGAGCTGGACCTGGGGATAGCATTTGGTGATGTTCACTGTCCGGACATCGACGCGATACCGTTGCTGGACGAAACGCTTGCCCTGGTGGTCAACACCGGGCACAGGCTTGCGAAGGAAAAATCCGCCGGGTTACAGGCTCTGAACACCGAGTCCCTCGTATTACTCAGCAAGGAATTCGCGACCCGCGAACAGATTGACAGCTACTGCCGTAAACACAACATTCATCCAAAGGTGCTGATGGAAGCTAACGCTCTCGGAGCGGTAATAGAAATTGTCAGCAGGACATCTTTATCCACGCTCCTTCCCGCCAGAACCGCCCTTGCCCAGGATAATCTGGTGGCGATCGCGCTCGAACCCGAGCGCCTGACGCGAACCGCGGTTCTCATGCGGCGAAGGGATGCTTATCAGAGTTTTGCTGCCCGCGCATTTACTGAACTGGCAGTAGAAGTATCCGCTCAACTGAACGGGTAACCGCCCTAATCACAGTTACAGACAGGCACTGCTAATCTCTTAAGACCCGCAGCCAGGTCAGCGCAGTCGCAGTAATGCTCTGCGCAAATATTGAGGCTGACTTCAGTAAAAGAGTGGTTACGGCGGCGATTGAAATAGTTTTGATAATTTTCATGGATGGATTGAGAAGCTTGTGAAGGCTGCAACAGCAGTCCTGTGCCAGGAGCGGACATTGTTTACCCGCGAAGCCAGGGGGTTATCGTAAGCCCTGTGAGCAACCCTTCAGGACTAAGCAGACGAGTAACGGTTTGCCCCCAGGGTTCTGTGCGGTTAGCCACCAACAGGCGATAACCCTTCTCACTCAAAATACGGGTAGCAGAATCGAGATCCTGAACTTCATATTCAATCCATCCCTGCGGTATTGGGTGTTCGGTTGGCCACTCCCCAGTGCCAAAACATGAATTTGCGGCCTGTGATAACGGCCAGACGGCAAAATGCTTGACGCCCTTCAGCATGTTTTCCGATAACAGGTAATCGCAGTTACCCTCCATTGGCTTAAGTGGCAGACCGAGTACCTGTACATAAAACTCAAAGCTGTCTTCAGCATTCTGCGAGATGGGCCCAAACCCAGCGACAAACAAGACGTCAACTCCCGGTAAATTCTGCGACATACCAGCTTCCTTAATTGTCTGAAATTGAACCCTGAATTTATCCTACCACTCACTGAATCACCACGCCCAATTTTGGCATTTTAGTGCCTTATAAGCGGCAACAATAACGTCTTCTCCTCGCGGTGAGTTCAACCGAGGGATGCAACACGGTTAAGTCTTTGCTGACTGTGAACCGATAAGTCAGTACCTTTTGGAAAATATTGTCTGAGCAGCCTGCTCGTATTCTCATTTGAACCGCGTTGCCAGAGAGACTGAGGATCACAGAAATAAATCTGAATGTCCGTCGCTACAGTAAACCGGAGCCCTGCCCCCCGTATCGAGTAAATCTCAACGGAAGTGATCCCTCATAGTGTGATACCCCTGGTGCTGTGTAAATCGTATCTATTCTTGCCATGTTCAGTAATTTATCAGCCGTTCAGCCATCCGGGTGTTTAAATGGTTAAAATAAATAACATATACATTGCAGAATTAATTTTTCTATGTCTTAATAGCGACATCGGTTTGGAAAACAGACCTTATGAAAGCAGTTTTAGTAAAGCAGTCCTCTGTTCAAGAGCTATCCATAGATATCCCTTCTTCATGAGCCTCCTCCTAAGTGCCAAATAAGTAACTCTCTAAATACAGGCCATCTTCGCCGCTTTTAAGTGGCTCATAAATTAAGGAATTATCAATGTCTAATAAAATGACTGGTTTAGTAAAATGGTTCAATTCAGATAAAGGTTTTGGCTTTATCACCCCTGACGACGGCAGCAAAGATGTATTCGTACACTTCTCTGCTATCCAAAGTGACAATTTTAAAACACTTGATGAAGGCCAGAAAGTCTCCTTCACCATTGAAAATGGCGCTAAAGGTCCCGCAGCTGGTAATGTCTCACCGCTGTAATCCGCGCTAATTATAAGTAATACTTGCGATAGCGATGAAGACAATAGTCTGAGCAGTTAAGTATTACTGATAGTAAAAGAACCCGCTCTGTGCGGGTTTTTTATTAACCACATCTATTATGAATTCTGATATCTTCTCTTACTGTCAACCAGAATAAACTCACCGAAATTTCTAACCCAGAAGCTAAACATCTTTCTTACGCAGGAAGAATGTCCATAGCAAAAAACATTCATCTGGCAGATTATCTGCTGTTTCTGTATCTTTTTTGTCAAAAACCTTGTTTTTCTGCTGTTTTTAACATTTATAAAGTTATCTAAAAAAAACACAAGTAATTATCATATTTAACGTGTATCGTTGTCGTCCCTTATCGTAGGAGATTCAGATGTCAGAACGTAAAAAAATGCAAAATCGTCGTAATTACCTGGTCAAATGTCAGTGCCCAAACTGTTCAAAAGATTCAGAACATAGTTTTAGCCGCGTTCAAAAAGGTTCTCAGCTTGTCTGCCCATTCTGTAGTACTTTGTTCAAGTCTTCAAAATGATTGCCGGCGCGTTCTTGTTGACAATTAAAGTTAAAAAAATCAAGCGCCCCACCGTTATCAATATTTCATAAAAAACCATAAAATCAGTGCAATGATGCTGTTGCAGGTCGTCTGTTCATTAACACACTTTATTGTTAATACAGCCCGTTAACGTCTGCTTTCAGGCCGTTCATGCGGGAGACCTGCACTTGATTATACAGAACAGCACACCTGTAAATCGGTATAAATTACTGTTCTGATTTTAAATTATTGGTCTCTCGTTCAGCTTGCAGTTCTTTTTGTTCAAACCTAATAACTGACTCATATCACCGAACCACACATGTTTATTTATCACAAAGAATTACTTTAGACGCTGCGGGCCCTTTGTTACCGTTATAAACGGTGTACTCAACCTTCTGCCCTTCAAACAGAGTGTTAAAATTATCACCCTGTAGCTCCGAAACATGAACAGAGATATCTTTGCTTCCATCAAGAGGAGAGATGAAACCAAAACCTTTGTCTTCCTTAAACCATTTTACCAGGCCTATAAATCTTGAGGGCATACTGACTCCAATAACACATGATAAGAGTGGTTATAAACGTATAATATTAAACTTACGGACTCAAAAGGAGGGGGTATCAGTGATAGCACCTGGGAATGAGTACTGTCCGGAAAAATGTTTACGTTTGCTTGTACTTCAAACAAATCATTTCATTAAGGCACGGACACTGATAATAAGCAAAATATTCTTTCACGTCCGACTCTCCAGGTCTTGTAGTGGTTACTTTTTTGGGCTTACATAGCGCATGATCCGCCTGGATGGGCAATGTCTTGATACAAAAATAAATGCCAGTTGCTCAGGCATAGCAACTGGCATATTCACCTACTTGAACTCATCCTGCGAGTGCATAAATTTCTGTCAGTGCAACATCATTCAATGGGGAAGCGGTATTGATATCCCTGACGGAGCCAAATACCTGATGGAACACCGGTAATCAGAACGACTTTATGTTCAGACATTTTTTAATCCTTCAGCAGAGGAACTGTTTTCCGTTGATGATGTTGAAGCAGGGCTTTTTATCCTGAACCAGATGGAATACATAGCCGGCAGGAACACCAGTGTCAGAATCGTTCCGGCGAACGTGCCACCAATCAGCGTGTAGGCAAGCGTCCCCCAGAATACCGAATGGGTTAGCGGGATGAATGCCAGGATAGCCGCCAGAGCCGTCAATATCACCGGACGCGCACGCTGAACGGTTGCTTCGACGACCGCGTTGAACGGACTCAATCCTTCCTGTTCGTTGTGATGGATTTGCCCGATCAGGATCAGTGTGTTGCGCATCAGGATCCCCGACAGCGCGATCAGACCGACCAGCGCATTGATGCCAAACGGCTGCTGGAAAATCAGCAATGTCGGCACCACGCCGATTAAGCCAAGCGGACTCGTGGCAAAAACCATGACCATTGCCGCAATCGAACGCACCTGCAAAATAATGATGAGCAGCGTGAGTGCGATCATGACTGGAAACAGCGGCAGCATCGCCGTGGTGGCTTTAGCCGCTTCTTCGATCGACCCAGCCTGTTCAATCCGATAGCCGGAAGGTAACTTCTCGATGATCGGTTGTAACTTCTTCAGGACAACAGTGGACACGTCAGGAGGTTGCAGACCTTCAGCGATGTCTCCGCGAACCGTGATGATCGGCATACGGTCGCGGCGCCGCAACAAGGGGTCTTCCATACGCACATCAACGGCCCCCACCTGTGACAGTGGAATGCGTTGCCCTGCTGAACCGATCAATGTAAAGTCGGCGATCTTCGCAGGGTCCAGGCGGATATCTCCGGCTGCACGCCCCATAACCTGCACTGAACGAATATCCTCACGCACTTCTGTGATAGGGACACCACTCAACAGGAACTGTAACTGTAGGGACACTGAACTGGATGTCAGCCCAACGGCCTGGAGGCGATCCTGATCGAGTGTAAAGTGCAGGGTCGGTACACGCGGCCCCCAATCCGTGTTGACGGTGCGCATCATTGGAGTGGCGCGCATTATACTCTCTACTTCACTTGCAATCTCACGCAGCTTGTCCGGATCGGGGCCCATAACGCGGTAGGCCACGGGATATGGCGAAGGCGGGCCGAACACAATCTGGGTGACACGTACCTGAGCTTCAGGAGCCAGCCCGTCCGCCACCGCCTGGCGCAGTCTGAGCTTGAGGGCTTCCCGCTCCTTATCATTACCCGCGAGTATCACGATTTTAGCGAGTGACGGATCGGGCAATTCAGGTGACATTGCCAGGAAGAAGCGTGGTGCCCCCTGACCAATGTAGGACGTCACAATCCTGGCTTCCTTTTGCTTTGCCAGCCAGGCTTCAACTTTTGCTGTTGCAGCGCTGGTTTGCTCAATGGAGGTACCATATGGCATCTGAACTTCGACAAGCACCTCTGGACGATCGGAAGTTGGGAAGAACTGTTTTTTTACATGTCCCATGCCAACGACAGCCAGCACAAATATCCCTATCACAGTACCCGCTACCAGCCACTTGCGTGCGATCACTCTACTGAGTAGTTGTCGAAAACGGTTGTAGTTGCGGGTGTTATAGATGGTGTCTTGCCCCCCAACGACTTTCCCGAAGTCCGGCAGTAGCTTCACGCCCAGATAAGGAGTAAATGCCACCGCCACCACCCAGGACGCGATCAGCGCGATACCGACGATCCAGAACATATTGCTGGTGTACTCGCCTGCCGTGGAAGGTGCGAATCCATTGGGCATAAAACCGATGGCAGTAACCAGTGTACCGGACAGCATAGGGGCCGCCGTGTGGCTCCATGCATAGGCGGAAGCTTTGATGCGGCTGTAGCCTTCCTCCATCTTCACTACCATCATTTCAATGGCAATAATGGCGTCGTCAACCAGCAGGCCCAGCGCCAGGATCAACGATCCTAGTGTGATGCGATCAAAGTTCTTGCCTGTAGCTGCCATGATGACGAACACAACAGCCAGTGTCAGCGGCACGGCCGCCGCAACGACGATACCGACACGCCAGCCCATGCTGAGAAAGCACACCACCATAACGACGAGCAGGGCAACAAAGAACTTGACCATGAACTCATCTACCGCCGAGCTAATGTTGACAGCCTGATCGGTCACTTTGCTAAGCGTCATTCCCAGAGGGAGTCCAGCATTGATACTGGAGACTTCCGCCTCCAGAGCCTTACCCAGATCGAGTCCATTCCAGTCGTCCCGCATAACGATACCCAGCAACAGTGCTGGCTCTCCGTTGTTGCGCACCAGGAAAGTTGCCGGATCCTCGTATCCGCGTTCAACCGTTGCCACATCCGACAACTTCAGCGTCTTCCCCTGAACCACGATTGGGGTCTGGCGAATCTTCTCCAGATTGTCGAATGCACCATCGATGCGAACAAAAACCTGCGGCCCCCTGGTCTCGATAGAACCTGCAGGTGTCAGTACGTTCTGGCTGTTGAGCGCAGTGAAAATGTCCTGAGTGGTGACGCCCAGAGTGGCCAGACGGTCATGGGAAAAAGAGACGAAAATACGTTCAGGCTGCTCTCCGATGATGTTGACTTTTTTCACGCCGGGCACGTGCAGCAACTGCTGACGCAACGATTCCGCATCGCGCGCAAGCAGGCGCTGTGGTTCACCTTTGGCCTTGAGGGCAAAGAGTGCGAACGTCACGTCCGCATATTCATCATTAATCACAGGACCAATGACGCCGGCAGGGAGCTTCTGGGCCTCGTCCCCCAGTTTTTTGCGTGCCTGATAAAACTCCTCCTGGACTTCCGATGGCGGAGTGCTGTCGCGCAGGGAAACCATAGTTACCGCCAGACCGGGCCGCGTGAAGGTTTCAGTGCGATCATACCAGCGCAGTTCCTGTAGGCGCTTCTCCAGGGGATCAGCTACCTGGTCCTGCATTTCCTGCGCAGTTGCGCCAGGCCAGGCGGTAATCACGGTCATCTGCTTGATCGTGAACGGAGGGTCCTCCGCACGCCCGAGTTCGAAGAACGCAAATATACCCGCTATCGAAATCAGAAAGATCAGAAACAGCGTTATAGAGCGCTCGCGTACCGCAAGCGCCGAAAGATTGAAGCGGCCATTGCTCATTGCTGGCTCCCGGCAACACCCAGGGATGCCATCCGTACAACCTCACCCTCACGCAATAAATGCGCGCCAAGCGCGACAACCTGCTCGCCTGACTTGAGACTACCGGTCACTCTGGCCGCATCGTCACTGATACCGATCACCTGAACAGGCCGCCATAATACTTTGGCTGGCTTTCCCGAAATGCCCCAGACTCCCGGACCTTTGCCTTGATCATAGATTGCCGCTAACGGCACCTGCATTATCTGGGAGTAAGTTCTATTTTCTGTAAGCTGCAGTGTCACTGTGGAGCCGAGCGGCGCGCTGGCCAACTCGCCGCCAAGCACATACCTGGCTTCAAAAGTGCGAGTGACAGGATCAGCCGCATCGGAAAGAAGGCGCAGTCTGGCGGAAACAGACTGCTTTGCATTGCCATACAGCGTGGCCAGAGCCTCACTGCCGATGGCTGGCCTCAGCGTTTCAGGCAACTGCACAATAGCTTCGCGCTGCCCTGCTCTGGCCAGCCTGATGACTGGCTGGCCTGCAGCAATCACCTGACCGGGTTCGGCCATCGTATCCATTACCACGCCATCGGCATCCGCCAGAAGTAAGGCGTAATCAGTCGCGTTCTGGGCCACATTTGCCTGCGCCTGAGCGGCACTGAGTTCGGCGCTGGCCGTATCCGCTGCAGCCTTTATCTGATCGTAAGCTGATGCCGATACGGCACCTGCACTGACCAAACCGCGATAACGCGATTCATCATCCGCAGTTTGCCGGGCGCGAGCTTTTGCGGCCGCGACAACCTGTTGCTGAGCATGAGCCTGCAACCGCAGGTCAACGGGATCCAGGCGCATTAGGGGCTGTCCGCGTTTGACCGTCTGGCCGGTATCGACCAGACGGTCAAGGATTTTGCCCTGCACTCTGAAACCCAAATCACTTTGGGTTCGGGCAACAACGACTCCAGTGAATGCGCGGGCAGCATCTCCCGCACTCACTACGGTGGCAACCCTGACCAGAGGAGGCTGAGTGCGGGGATCATCGGTGCTGGAAGAATCGCCACAGGCCGCAAGGGCCAGCGGCAACAGGCATACAGCAAAAGTGGCAGGTTTGAGCCAGAGCATGAGATTCCTTAATAATTTAGCAGGACAGTTTTCTCATACTCATTCAAGTGACCAAATAAGTCAATGGTCACAGTCAGGGTGATAAGCTTCTCAGTATCAATGATGACAGCAATACAGCAGCATGGGATGCTGTATCCAGGTTATATTGCAACTGTAAAGGGCAGATATAAGGTCGCATGACCAGATAAATGGCCTCTGCTGCTTCATCAAGGGGCGTTTTTCGTTCAAATTCTCCTGAATTCCGCCCCTCCTGGATAATGTGCTTTATCAGTTGATGCAGTTGCTCCTGATGTGCGGTTGCCGATGGCCAGTTATCTCGGGAAGCCACGGCTGCGATGTCATAAAGCTTGCGATCGTGAAAAAACAAATCACTACCGGCCTCTGTCAGTGCCCTTAACAAGCGCCGAATCTTTTCAGACGCAGTCGGTGCATCTGCAATAGCGTTACTAACAATTTCAGAGACTTGATTAAGCCTGTTGGCACAAATAACTTCCCCAATCGCCTGCTTAGAATCGAAAAATTTATAAATATAAGCTTTGGAAAAGCCTATTGCCTTTGCCAAATCGGACACGGTCGTTTTTTCGTAGCCAAAATGCCCGAAATGGTCTGTAGCTGCTTCTACAACCTGATCACGGACACTATGGTCCGAAGGACCCCGTCCGAGGATATCGTTAGTTTGTTTAGTCATTTCTCCAGCTTAGCTCAATGAGCCCTTATTGACAACGAGTGACCATTTGGTAATGTAGTCACAACTCAAGTTTATCTCAAGGATTACCCATGTTCCCCCAACGTGTTCTTGCACTGATTGTAAGTACCAGCTTACTGGCGGGGTGCGCAGTCGGACCTGATTATCATCGTCCTGCGGCTCCACTTGAGGAGCATTTCCAGGCACAGTCATCCTTACAGCAGCGCAGACCATCCGACCCCGCCAGTTTAGCAATCTGGTGGAAAAGTTTTGGCGATCCCCTGTTGAACCAACTGGTTTCAGACGCGCTCATGCAAAACCTCGATCTCGCCCAGGCTTCCGCCAGGATGGTCCAGGCCCGGGCAGGGCTGGGAGCCGCGACGGCGGCACTGCTTCCCTCGGGAAATATCAGCGGACAGGCTACCCGCGCCTATCAGTCGGTTGAAACACCGCTGGGTCAGGTGCTTAGTTCAACCCCTGATTATAATCGCTACGGCAATTCCTATGAAACCGATATAAATGCAAGCTGGGAGATAGACCTGTTTGGTGGCCTGCGGCGGGGCCGTCAGGCTGCCCTGGCCGATTATCAGGCCTCTGATGCCGGGGTCGCGGCGACACGTCTTGCTGTCGCCGCACAGACTGCGGATATCTATATCACCCTGCGTGGATTACAGACCCGTCTGGATATTGCGAATAAACAGGTCATCACGCAACAGCAACTGCTGGAAAAAGTTCAGCTGTTGCACAGCAAAGGGCTGGCTCCGGAATATCAGGTTCGCCAGACAGAAGGCGCACTGGCACAGGTACAGGCAACGATACCGGTTCTGAATAATGGTCTCGATGCCGCCATGAATGCGCTGGACGTTATGCTGGGTACACCTCCTGGGACGCATCGCGCACAGTTGGCTTCACCGGGGGCTATACCTCATACACCCGCAATCACCGCGATGGGCACCCCGGCTGACCTGCTTCGCCGCAGACCCGATATTATTGTGGCCGAGCGTCATCTGGCCGCATCAAGCGCCCGTATTGGCGTGGCTGTCAGCGAGTATTATCCAAAGTTTTCCCTTAACGCCCTGCTTGGCAGTGCAACAACAGTATCAGGGGATAATCTTTTCACTGCAGGTGCCAGCCAGTCGGCAGGTGTGCTGGGGTTACGCTGGCGGCTCTTTGACTTTGGGCGTATTAACGCGCAAATAGAGCAGGCAAAAGGCCAGGAGGCAGAAGCACTCGCCGCATATCGTCTGTCAGTATTGCGTGCAACGGAAGACGTTGAAAACGCTTTCTCGGCACTGCTCAATCGCCAGATACAGGCAACCACGCTGACCGGCGGTGAAACCGCCCTGGCAAGCGCCCGACAGTCTTCTTTTATCGCTTTTCTGCAAGGAACAGCCAGCCTGATTGACGTACTGCACAACGATGAAACGCTTCTCCAGGCTTCCGATGCCAGAGCGCAGGCGCAGACAGAATCGGCCCGTGCGGCAGTAGCAGCATTCAGGGCGCTAGGCGGTGGATGGCAATCTTCATTACCTGGCGAAATAGCAAATAAAACTGGGTAAAGGAACTCACGGGCTTTATCAGCGAGAGCAAAAAATTGTTTATTTACATGCGCGTGACGGCAAAAAGGTGGCAATATGACGCGAATAGGCATCCTTGGGATAAATGATCTGACTGAAACCTTCCTGGTCGAATTGTTCCGCCTTGATCCATACGCTCACGTTTTTCTTTCAGCCGGGGATATGGAACCCGCAAACCTGCTGGCAAGAAAGTTTCCATGCTGGATTCAGGATGATGTTCAGGCAGTAATTAACGAAGTTGATACCGTTATCATTACGACAGGAACATCTTCCGCTGAAAATCCGCAGGAAAGACTTGAGTACCGAAAATCACAATTAGTCTTTTTTTTGGAAACATGGCCATCTATAAACAGTCAGGTAATTTCACCCCAGACAGATATAAACATTAACTTTATAACCGGGCATCTGGCGCTGGCTAACATTCCACCATTCATTCATCTAACAGAAGTACAAATTGATGACTATCTTTTTATTCTTAAAGTCCTGTTGGTTGCAATGAATTCCATGCATACGCTTGATGACAATTTGAGATCATCATCTCAATGCCCCCTACCCTGACAGTAATTTTGCAGGTGCTGGCTAAGACGCCTGGTCGTTACGTTGCGACCAGGCCGTGAGCAGGAATACGTGGCATGATCACAGTCCCGATAGCGTACCCTGTGACCTACCCTCGGTTGATTCTCGGATGCTGATTTTTGCTACCAGCGCTCTGGATATTTCCTCTCTTTCATCAAGTGAAAGCGCTAACGGATGCCGCTTTCGGACAGAGGGACGATATCCACCAGTCTGGTGGATAGTGGGCATAATAGAAGAATGATATCTGTCGAACATTCTGGCGATATCATGCAGGGAATCACCTTGTTTATACCTGTCCCAGATAATCGCCTTTTGTTCTGGTGTGTAGTAGATGCGCGTTCTTCGTTTCATGGCAACGTCCCCCTTGATTAAGGATAGCGTTGCATCGACCCGTTGAACTCACAGCCAGAAGCAGACTTAACCCTTTTATATTTATTACCTTATCTGAAGGCTTATTCAGAAATGAACTCTATTGACGATGGAGGACTTCATCGTTATTAATACGTCCACTACTATAAAATTGAGACGCCCAATGTGATTTCTTTCCGACCGATGACAAAAGATGAGTATCCTGCTTATGTCGAATACTTTGTGAATGATTATGCATGTGAAATCGAATCAAACTACGGGTTATCCCTTCATGATTCTCTCGCCAGAGCCAAGCAGGAGATATCGGAAATGCTTCCCGCGGGAGTTAACACGCTCGGGCAAGTGTTAATGTGTATTGTTGTTCAGTCGGACAAGGCGAACAACCATGTAGGTTATCTCTGGTACAAACCAGACTCGACTAAGCGCACTGTTTTTATCTACGATTTTCATATTTTCAACTCCAGCCAGGGGTTAGGACTTGGCAAACAATCTCTACGTGCTTTTGAAAAGTATCTGCAGGAAAAGGGGTTTAAAGAGATCAGATTGCGTGTTGCAGGTGATAATGCTCGCGCCCGGCATGTTTATGAAACCAGCGGATTCGGGGTTACAGGTGTCAATATGAGTAAATCGATTACAGACTGAGACACTGACGCGTGTTAAAACCCAGCCCCATAATTGAAACCCTCTCGGCTATTCGCTCATAAGGGACAACCATACTCAAATCTCCCACATTGCAGGAGATTTGAGTATGAACACATCACCGTGGAACAAAGACCGTATCATCGGCCAAAAAAGACCACTTCAGATATCTCATGTCTGGGGCGATATAGTTGATTACCATTTTGTTTGTAAGCACTGTGGTACTCAGTTTGTATTGGGTGCTGAAACCTACCATGGCAGCGGTGGTTATTGGTCGCCTGAAAATGAAAAACCATCGGAAATATTTGACTAACATCCGCTCATCGCTCAAAGCCGACCTAACGGCGCTTGAGGCGGTCTGCCTCGTGCCAAAAGCTATTATTGAGGCAGCAGCTCCACTCTGTGAAATTACAGAACGCTTAGAATATTAACTGAGAACAGTCACTATGAATAAATTGGTATTACTACTCCTCATCACTGCTGGATCTGCTTTTGCTGCCCCCTCAGTTGAGGTGGGCTTTTCCCCGGAAGGCAGTGCACAAAAGCTTGTTCTGGATACCATTAATACTGCGCATTCCTCTATCCAGATGATTGCATACGCATTCCAGGCTAAAGATATTGCTGCTGCACTAGATGCAGCAAAACAACGAGGCGTTCGAGTACAGGTCGTCATTGATAAGCGTCGAAACAGAGGCAAGACATCCCTGGATGCAATGCGCGATATAGCCAGCCATGGTGTGGAACTTCGCATTGACGGGCATTACCACATTCAACACGACAAGATGATGGTAGTTGATGGTTCTACTCTGGAGACGGGTTCATTCAATTACGCCAAATCAGCGGAATACGACAATAGTGAGAACGTCCTCGTTATCAAGAATATGCCAAAAATAGTGTCACAGTATCAGGAACATTTTGCTTCCCGATGGGCGATATCGGAACCATTTGAACTTAATAAACAGAGTTAACTCTCTCCACGCTAACCGCTTTTAATGTCTGCCTGTCGCTCATTGCAGACCTTCGGTCTCCAGCAGCTCGTCCGCTTCGTGCTAACAGCGGAAGTTGGAGCGCCAGAGACTCTAAAAGTTGATGGTTCTTTTTGCAGGGATGCTTACACTTACACCTCTGATTGTGTCCATGTATTATTCTCTAAATGTGATAAATTGTATGAACGTTAAGCTCAGGCGTAAATTATAATGGCTATACATCCCTAGCTCTCAACTTCAGCACCCTATTAAAAAGGAATAAAAATGGATCCGGATAAAATTCAAAACGATATTGATGCTTTATTGATTTTTATGAATGACGATATGGAACGAATCGGGGGAACTATAAAGGATACGTATTGGGGTTTTGCTCAGGGGCAAGGGGATCGTAATGCAGTAGAAAAGTTACATGGTTGGTCAGAAGAAAATTTATTTGGAATTATAAATAGATGCCATTCACGCGGCTTGTTGAAAAACATGTCAACCAGATACGATCGTGTGGTATTAACAGAAGAAGGACAGAGCCGCGCTCTGTCGGTTAAGCACGGTAAGAACCGCTCTTATGAACTTGCAAGGAGCAGTTATACCATTGGCGCTATCCATGTTGCCGGGTCAGCTCAGGTAGGCGATGGTAATACGCAAAATATTTACAATGTCTTTCAGGAAATAATAGACAAAATTGACCATGCTGAAGCGACTTCAGAAGAAAAGGCAGAAGCTAAGTCATTTTTAACAAAGTTCTTGGAGCATCCACTCACTTCTTCTGTGGTAGGAGGTGTTGCTGGTTCTCTTACCGGACTTTTATAAAAGGTAAGCCACATGGAAGAACTGAAGAAATCCATCGGCCTGAGATGTACTTTCTGCCACTCCGTGCTGTTTGCATTGCCACACGAAAAATACGCCCCTCTTCATGGCTCGCTGATTGTGTGCGCAAACTGCGGGCGCGAAAATGATGTGACTTCTCTCATCTTTGTTGTTAAGGCTAAAGCGATGAATACCGCAGAAGACTATGCAGACAAGCTCATTGATAAATTTCAAAAGGATTTAAAGAAAGCATTCAAAGGAAGTAAGCACTTAAAATTTAAATAAATTCTGTAAGAATGTTGCAAGCTATTAGTTAACCATCTGTTTTAAAAGAAGTTTACCTTTTCATGTTAAAATTTACTTTCATTTAACATGATGGTGAATAATTCTTAACACAAAACCATCTACTCAGGATTTTTTGTGAACCATATTGATTTACATAGCAATGAGTTATCAGGTGGTTTTACATCGATAATTTTACTTAAAAACAGGTGTGGTACCTTAGGGCTAGTTACGTTTTGCACAAGATTAAATGCTGGGTCTTTCTGACCTCAGCAATAACTTTATGGTGATTGTCTGTAATTCGCTCTTAGCAGACCTCGCAACGCTTCAGGCGGTCCGCTTTGTGCCAAAAGCGGACGTCAAAATGTCTGTTCAGCTAGCGTAAGTTGAGCGTTTCATAATGATATCTCTCTGCGGGTCTGACCCAACCTGAAAAATATGCTCACCCACCTCGGTAAACCCAAGCTTACGGTAAAAAGAGATGGCCCTTGGGTTATGTTCCCAGACACCTAACCAGACAGGATCCGATCCCTTTGTCTCAAATTCAGCAAAGCACTTTTGCATCAGTGCCTGTGCAAATCCTTTACCATGGTAGGGCTCATCTACATACAGGCACAGAATTTCTCCGGCATGGATGCTATTGACACAGGAAGGAAACTCTTCCCACCTTAGTTGAGCGTACCCAATCAGTTTGCTCTCGTATTCGCAGACTAATGTAATCCAGTCTTGTCTGAGGATTTCTTTCAACTGGATATTCGTTGAATAGCTTGCATGGCAGTGAAGATCCATATCCTCCTGAGTATTACCATCCTGGAAAGTCTTTCTGAAGGTTCGCTCGGCTAAAATAGCCAGCTCTTCTGCATCAGAGGAACTGGCCCTACGGATTAACATTTATCATTACTCTCTGAAAAGTATTCTTATTTTTGCCCGGCATTACGATAAATGTCTGGTCGATTGATCTGCCAGACAAAATCTGGTCGGTTCAATGGGTTATAACCCAGTTTCTGGTATAGCCAGGGCGCGCTGTCAGTGACCAACATTATCCGTCGCAGGCGTGACATTAACGGATGGGCGTGACAGCATTCGATCAGCCAGCGGCCGAGACCACTTTTCTGATAATCGTTTAATACGTAGACGTCGCACAAATAACCAAAAGTGGCATAGTCTGTGACAAGGCGGGCGAATCCGATTTGTCTTGTTCCATCCAGAAGCGCAAAACAAAGGCTGTTCTGGATTGATATCCTGACCGTTTCAGCATCAATGCCAGGAGCCCAGGACGATTGCGAGAGGTAATCGTGAATGGCTTCCAGTTGAAAAAAAGCGGGATCGGTTGTGACAGTAAACTGGCTTTTGGCAAAACTCAGATGTTGATTATCCACTGAACCACTCCATGCAAACTTACCTGTGATAAAACAAGCCTTATTGCTTGCCGGGCGACAATCAGGATGTTTTTTCATGTACTGTCATGATGAACACCAATGGTCCCTCCTCCTGGTTTTCATAGAAATGAGGAACGTCCGTTCTGGCTGTTGCCGAACAGCCGGTTTTTACCTGATAGAGGTGGTCCTTCACACCCAGCGTGAGCGTGCCTGTCTGAACATAAAATAGCTCAAGCGTCCCTTCCGTGTGGCCGGGCGAAGCAAACTTTTCCCCCGGTTGCATTTCCCACATCCAGAGCTCGGTCATATCAGGGCCGCCCGAACCAGCGAGCAACCTTGCTCTCCCACCTTTTTCACCGGCCCACAATTCAGGGATCTCATCTTCAGCAATGAGGTGCACGGTCGGTTTGGAGCTGACATCGACAAAATCAGCTACCGAAACGCCCATCGCGGCGGCGAGACGGCATAACAGGGCTATGCTGGGATTTGCCCGGCATCCCTCAATCTCAACCAGCGCTCCCTTGCTGACGCCCGCCCGGCGGGAGAGTTCATCGAGCGATATTTTCTTTTGCTTACGATACAGCTTAATCCGCTGAGAAACGGCTTCATTCACGGTGCTGACGATCGCATTCGCATCGGTCATTAAATTGACTTTTTTGGTCATTGGTCATTATCATGGAATAAATTGGTCATTACAGGATTATCTCGTGTTAACAGTCTCTCCGTCAATTGCCCCTGAAATTTATCGCATTGCTCCCGGTTTTCGGGCACTCAGTATCTACGTCAAAGCTGTACCAGTACTTAACCCCGATATCGGAGAAACAACGCTGCGGGAAGCCTGTGAAGCGGTTCTGGCCGGTGAGCCCGAGTGGGCGGAAGCGCATCTGGCCGCATGGGCAGAGGTTTTTCAAAAATTTGGTGCTAAACCTAAACGCACCCCTTGCTCAGCGGATGCGTTACGCAAGCGCGTATTACGTGACGGAACGATGCCAGCACTTGATCCAATCGTTGATCTTTATAATGCCGTTAGTCTCCGCTACGCCGTTCCGGTGGGTGGAGAGAATATCGCTGCCTATCAGGGTTCACCGCGCCTGGCGGTAGCCAAGGGAACCGAGCCTTTTGATACAGTTAAAGAAGGTGAGACCGCTGTTGAATATCCTGCTACGGGTGAAGTTATCTGGCGTGATGATACCGGCGTAACCTGCCGCCGCTGGAACTGGCGACAAGGGATCAGAACCCGCTTAGGCGTGGAAGCTCAGTACATGTGGTTTATTCTGGAGAGTCTGCCGCAGATGCCACTAGAGAAACTCCACGAAGCCGGGAAGATGTTGATCGATGGCCTTGAAAAAATGATGCCCGGTCTGTGGTTTGAAGTGGCTCTCATCGAAGAGCAATACCAGTAATATCACTCAGGAGAAATATAATGTTCACCGGCTTGTCTGCTTTCCCGTTAACCCCAATCACCGCCAGCGGCGTCGACGAACAGGGGTTTATTAAAATTCTGACCCGCCTTACGGCAGCACGTGTTGATTCTATGGGCATTCTGGGGTCAACCGGAAGTTATGCCTATCTGACCAGGGAGCAGCGCAAGCGTATCGCTACCCTGGCAAAACAACATTCCGGAGATATCCCAATGATGGTTTGTGTGGGGGCGGTCAGCACCGATGCCATTCTGCATCTGGCCGATGATGCGCAGGCGGCTGGCGCGAATGCCCTTTTACTCCCGGCGGTCAGCTATCAATCACTTAGTGATGAAGAAGTCTTCTCGTTATTCGAGACCGTTACCCGGCACGTGTCTGTACCGGTGTGCATCTATGATAATCCGGGCACCACGCATTTTACCTTTACGGATGAACTGCATGGGCGTCTGTCATCACTTGAAGGTGTTCGCTCGGTTAAGATCCCCGGAGTCCCGGATAGTCCGACGGCAGCGGCGGAACGGGTTGCGGCGTTACGCCAGCACCTGCATCCAGGCGTAACCATCGGTATTAGTGGCGATGCCTATGCCGGGCTGGGATTGAATGCAGGCTGTGAAGTCTGGTACTCCGTGTGCGGTGGTCTGTTCCCGGAAACAGCAAAACAGATAACTGAGGCAGCAGCAGCGCAGGAACATGAACGCGTTACTGCACTGACAGCACGGCTTGAACCGTTGTGGGCGCTGTTCCGTAAACATGGCGGAAGTATTCGCGTTATTGCCGCTGCCGCTGGCGTACTTGGGCTTACCGACACGGATTGCCTGCCTCGCCCTCTGCAACCGTTGTCAGCAAGCGATATCGCGGAGATTGCCCGTGTGATTACCGCGCTGGATCTGAAGTAACCGACACTGAGGACCGGCAGTCAGTCGGTCCTTCTGCAATCTGACCGGGCAATAACCTTCATGACTACCCTTAGCTGTCCAAAAACGCCTGCTAAAGCAGGTCTTGCACGCTATGCCAGTGCAGCAATGCTGGCACGCATTGCTGATGGTGGCGGAGTGCTGGCGGTGATTTTACTGTGCCAGTCATCTGAACAGTATTTCACGGTAACAGGGTGGATGGCAGCCTGCATAACTCTCCCCCATATGCTGGGGCCGTTTATTGCCCGCTGTATAGATACGGCCAGCGATGGGCGTAGGGTTATCGCAGCGGCTTGCCTGGCCTATGCCGTTATCACCGCATTAATGACAGCGACTTTTGGCCACGTCCCCTTGCTTCTGACCGCACTACTTCTTATCACCGCAGGACTTTGCGGCCCTCTACTGACCGGTGGAATTAGTACTTTCCTGCCTGCCATTGCAGGGCCAGACCAGAGGAGCCAGCGTCGGGCTCAGGGTCTTGATGTGGCAACCTACGGTTTCGGCGGCACAATTGGCCCTTCGGCCGTAGCCGCTATTTCCGCCTGGGCTTCGCCTTCTGCGGCATTTTACCTTCTGGCTGTTGGTACTGTTCTTGCCGCTTTCTTTATCATGCGGCTACCGGTTTCACAGGTAGCAAACACAGGCAAGGCTACAAAAGTTACCAGTGCCATCGCAACAGTGGGTTTGATGATTAGGCACACGCAGCTACGCAGGACCATATATCTGACAATGGCTGTGGCTTTTGCTGTTGCCGTCCTGCCCGTTGTTGCGGTGAACCTGGCGGATGTTCTGGGTGTGCCTGCAGCCACGGCCGCTTTTCTCACTGTGGCCTATGGGGCAGGTAATCTTACAGGATCAGTGTGCCTGATGGTTATTCCGCTAAGAGGTGAACCCGACAGGCTGATGCTGTGTACCGGCGGGCTGATTGTTGCAGGGTTGCTTTCCATTTTTATAGTCAGCAGCTTTCTGCCAGTGTTCGTCTGCTTCTTCATCACCGGAATGCTTAATGCCGCCTTCTTCGCCGCTACGCTTGCTGCACGCAGTGAATACTCTCCTCCTTCCTGCCGGGGGCAGGTTTTTGTCTGGGTTGGTGCGATGAAGATTACTGCGGGATCGCTTGGCACTGCTGCTGCAGGCCAATTGATGCTACTGGGGGCTTATACACCACTGATTTTAAGCTTGTGTTCTCTCTCGGCAATACTGGTTATTTCTATCGTGGCCCGCACCAGGCCGTGGATTAAAACTGATTACTGACGATTTAAGCAGACATTTCACTGCATTCAGGCCGTGGCGGGACGACCCGTTACATCAGAGGCTCTCAACGGGACGACCCGGACCTATATAGGAGTAGAAATTATGGCCTGGCTAATGCTGGCTGCTGCAGGTTTACTTGAAGTTGTATGGGCTTATGCAATGAAGTTGTCCGATGGATTTACCCGCCCACTGTACTCGATAGTGACTTTCGTCGGGATGATAGCGAGTTTTGCCTTACTCTCAGCGGCAATGCGCTCATTACCGCTGGGAACGGCCTATACCATCTGGACAGGGATAGGGGCAGTAGGTTCATTTGTTGCTGGCCTGTATTTTCTGGGAGAACCCGCAACACCGATGCGCATACTCGCTGCGGTGGTGATTGTCGCGGGCCTTATTATGATGAAACTGGCATCCTGAGATATCCGTAGTGCTGGGATGGGGCAATCTGTCCCAGCAGGAGAACATCATCATTACCTATTTGAAGCAGCATCTTTATGTCTGCTTCTCGCTCACAGCGGACCTTCAGCTTAGTTAACTTGCTCACTTCGCGCCTGGAGCAGACGTTGCTAAACTCAACGAGATATATGCAACCTGAATACGGAGCACTTGATGGTCACCACACATGTTTTCATCGCGGTCAGTCTTGATGGTTATATCGCTCGACAGGATGGCGATATCGACTGGCTATTGAAGCGCGATGACCCGACAGAAGATCATGGCTATGCCGCATTCATCGCGGACAAAGATTGGATCATTATGGGGCGAGGCAGCTATGAGAAGGTGCTGACTTTTGACGGATGGCCTTATGATCGACCCGTACTGGTGCTTTCCCGGCAGCTAACCGATACCCCCGTACCCGAGGCGCTGAAGGGTAAAGTGCAGTTTTCATGCCGCACGCCAAGGGAGGCTCTTGCTGAACTGAAGGAGAAGAACGTGCATCGGGTCTATATCGATGGTGGGCAGTTAATACAGTCGTTCCTGCGCGAAGGTCTGGTTGCCGATATCGTTATCACTATCGTTCCTGTCCTGCTTGGTTCGGGAAAACCTCTGTTCGGAGTACTGCCCCATGATATCGATTTGACGCTATTATCCAGCCGCAGCTTCCCTTCGGGTCTGGTGCAGTCGCACTATCGGCTGATGTCGTAAGCTGAATTAACCCGAAGCCGATTCAGTGGTCTTTGTTCAGTTGAGCCACACAGGGCAGATTGCGGAACTTGTTCTGCCAGGGCATCCCGTACCCTATAAGCAAATCATCATTCTCCATTTCATAAGCGTAATAACAGTGTGCAGGAATGGATACGCGTCCGGGCTTAACGAAAAGGACGGCAACCGAGACTGACTGTGGGTTATATTTTTCGTTAAGATACTCCACAAGCCGTTTCATCGTCCCCCCCGACTCGATCGCGTCATCGATAACAATCACATTTCGTCCTTCAATGCCGATGTTATTATGGAAAACGATCTCCGATGAATTATTACGTTCACCGGGAGTGTGCGGGCAGGAAATATAATCCATTTCAATATCAAATTTCAGTTTTCTGGTTAAATCAGCAGTGAAAAATATACCGCCCGGTATGACGGTAATAATCACAGCATCGCTGAAATCAGAATTAAGCCTGTCGGCAACAATACTGACACCTTCCGCGATTGCGGATTCGTCGAGAATGATCTTTCCGGCATGTGGATGTTTCATTTTAGTTACGTTCCTTTATTGAATATGTCTTAACACCCTGGCCGGTAACCCACTTATGAAAAATACGGCCAGACCTTGTCGCTCTCTCACGAAGCATCACAAAAGAGCATAAAACAAATCACAAAACATCACAACAGAGCACAATCGAGCTACCATACAGAATCAGGCTCTGATGACGATGGCTCGTGGTGGCGGTGGGCTTCCCGCATCGCGCATTCGCGTGAAAAGAATATGATGTTCGATCACGAATGCCGCAGATTGCTTCAAAATAATTACCGTATTTGTTATATTGTTGTTTATTGCTTATTCACCTCTGCGGTGCCAAAAAGAACAAGATTCACCGTAACCCAGGACAGAAAAATGTTAGATTACCGCTTCCCGACAGCTTTGCAGATGGTTCTCAGCGTAGCGATGGCGGAGCAATTGGGTGAACGTTCGACGAGCGCAATTCTGGCCTACGGCCTGGAAGCAAACCCGAGCTTCATCCGCAAATTGATGGTTCCGCTCACGCGTGACGGCATTATCGTCTCAACGCTTGGCCGTAACGGCTCAATTCACCTTGGTCGCCCGCCGGAAGAGATATCCCTGCGCGACATCTACCTTTCGGTCATCGAAGATAAAAAGCTGTGGGCGTCACGCCCTGATGTACCGGCCCGCTGCGTGGTCAGCGCGAACGCCTGCTGGTACTTTAAATCGATTTCTGAAGAAGCTGAGCAGGCGTCGTTAGCGGTCTTAGCCCGCCATACCGTGGCAAGCGCCCTGGAAGCGGTGAAAAGCGCCGATAGCAGCGGATGGGATCAGATCCCCGAGCTTATTGCCCAGTATCAAAAAACGTCTTAACGTTTTATCTGTTGCGAAAAAAAACCGCCTTCACTGTGAAGGCGGTTTTTTATTATCTGCATCGTTCCTACGCAGGCAGAACTTCTCTTTCCACTTTGCCGCGCGTCACGAATTTACGCAGCGTCACGTAAAACACCGGCGTCAGGAACAGACCAAACAGCGTCACGCCCAGCATCCCGGAGAATACGGTGATCCCGGTAACGCCGCGCACTTCTGCCCCCGCGCCGTGGCCAAGGATCAGAGGAATGGTCCCGGCAATAAAGGCGATGGAGGTCATCACAATCGGGCGTAAACGCAAACGGCAGGCCTCCAGCGCAGCTTCCATAATGCCTTTGCCCTGAATTTCCAGCTCGCGGGCAAACTCCACGATAAGGATCGCGTTTTTACACGCCAGCCCCATCAGTACCACCAGCCCCACCTGCACGAACACGTTGTTATCGCCACCGGTCAGCCAGACGCCAAACAGCGCGGACAGCATGGTCATCGGAACGATAAGGATAACCGCCAGCGGCAGCGTCCAGCTCTCGTACAGCGCCGCCAGCACCAGGAACGCCAGCAGCACCGCGACCGGGAAGACGATCAGCGCCGTATTACCCTGCGTGGCCTGCTGGAAGCTCAGGTCCGTCCATTCAATATTCATCCCGTTCGGCAGGATTTGTTTAGACATCGCATCCAGCTGCGTCATCGCCTGCGAGGACGAGAGCACGCGCGGGTCGGCATCGCCAATCAGATCCGCCGCCGGGTAGCCATTGTAGCGGATCACCGGATCCGGGCCGTAAGTGGTCGTGATTTTCACCATACTGCCAATCGGCACCATTTCGCCCTGGTTATTTCGGGTGCGTAAATTCGCGATATCTTCCACGCTGTCGCGGAACGGCCCGTCTGCCTGCGCCATCACGCGCCAGGTACGCCCGAACTGGTTGAAGTCATTCACGTACGACGAGCCCAGATAGGTTTGCAGCGTACCAAAGAGATCGGTCAGCGACACGCCCTGCGCTTTCGCCTTATCGCGATCGACCTGTACGTCCAGTTGCGGAACGTTAGCCTGATAGGTTGAGATCGGGAAATGCATTCCCGGCGTCTGCATAATCGCACCTGACATGGTGTTCACCGCGTTTTGCAGCGCGCCATAGCCCAGACCCGCGCGATCCTGGATGTACAGGGAATAACCCGACCCCTGACCCAGCCCTAAAATCGGCGGAGGCAGGATGGAGAAGCCAAAGCCCTCCTGAATTTGCGCAATCTTGGCGTTGATCTCAGCGTTAATTTCCGCCGCAGTATGTTTACGCTGATCGAACGGTTTCAGGCCAAAGAAGACCGTTCCGGTATTCGGCGTGTTGGTGAACTGCAATGCATTCAGCCCCGGAAACGCGACCGCATAGTCCACGCCTTCGGTATTCATCCCTATTTCGCTCATTTTGCGGATCACCGCATCGGTGCGCGCCAGTGATGAACCTTCAGGCATTTTCACGCCGCCAATCAGGTACAGCTTATCCTGCGTCGGAATAAACCCGCCGGGTACCGCTTTAAACATCACGCCCGCCGCACAGAGCAGCAGCAGATACACCGCAAACACCGCGCCGCGTCGGCCCAGCGTTTTACCCACCAGCCCCTGATAGCCGTTCGAGCTGCGGTGGAAAAAGCGGTTAAACGGACGGAAAATCCAGCCGAACAGACGGTCGATAAGTCGGGTCGGAAAATCTTTCGGCGCACCGTGCGGCTTCAACAGCAGTGCCGCCAGCGCCGGAGAGAGCGTCAGCGAGTTAATGGCGGAGATCACCGTTGAAATCGCAATTGTCACCGCAAACTGCTTGTAGAACTGACCGGTAACGCCGGAAAGAAACGCCATCGGCACAAACACCGCGCACAGCACCAGCGCAATCGCGATAATCGGCCCGGACACTTCTCGCATCGCCTGATGCGCCGCCGCAAGCGGAGCAAGCCCCTCTTCAATATTTCGCTCGACGTTTTCTACCACCACGATGGCGTCATCCACCACGATACCGATGGCCAACACCAGCCCGAACAGGCTCAGGGTATTTAGCGAGAAGCCCAGCAGGTAGAGAATACTGAAGGTACCCACCACTGATACCGGCACCGCGATCAGCGGAATGATCGACGCACGCCAGGTTTGCAGGAACAGAATAACCACCAGCACCACCAGCACGACCGCTTCCAGCAGCGTTTGTACGACCGCACGGATGGAGTCGCGGACAAACACCGTCGGATCGTAAGGTGCCGCCCACTTCATATCTGCCGGGAAACGCGTGGACAATTCGTCCATTTTGGCGCGCACCGCGTTAGACAAGTCGATGGCGTTTGCCCCCGGTGACTGGAAGATACCAATCCCGACCGCGTCTTTATTGTTCAGCTGAGAACGCAGCGCATAGCTGCCGGAGCCCATTTCGATACGCGCCACGTCGCGCAGGCGCACGACTGAACCGTCTTGCGCCGTTTTCAGGACAATATTGCCAAACTCTTCTTCAGTATGCAGACGGCCCTGAGCATTAATGGAAATCAGGAAATCGCTCTCTTTCGGCAGCGGCTCGGCGCCAAGCTGCCCGGCAGAAACCTGCACGTTCTGCTCCTGCATCGCCGTGACCACATCCGAGGCGGTCAACCCGCGTGACGCCACCTTGTTTGGGTCCAGCCAGATGCGCATCGCGTATTCGCCGGAGCCGAAAATCTGGATCTGGCCGACACCGGGCAGACGCGCCAGTTCATCCTTCACTTTCAGCGTGGCGTAGTTACGCATATACAGGGAATCGTATTTACCGTTAGGCGAAAACAGATGCACCACAAGCGTCAGCGTCGGCGACTGTTTCTGGGTGGTAATGCCCAGACGCCGCACATCCTCAGGCAGACGTGCCTCGGCCTGCGCGACCCGGTTTTGCACCTGAACCTGCGCCTGATCCGGATCAGTCCCCGGACGGAAGGTTACGGTGGTCACCAGCACGCCGTCCGAGCCCGCGACGGATTTCATGTACATCATGTTCTCAACGCCGTTGATCGCCTCTTCCAGCGGCGTCGCCACGGTTTCAGCAATCACTTTCGGGTTAGCGCCCGGGTACTCCGCGCGCACCTGCACGCTTGGCGGCACGACGTCAGGATATTCGCTTACCGGCAACAGCGGGATGGCGATCAATCCTGTGATAAAAATCAGAATCGACAGGACGGCGGCAAAAATCGGCCTGTCGATGAAAAAACGGGAAAAGTCCATGGGTTGGATTCTCAGGTCAAGGGATCAGTTAAGGGCGGTGCTGGCGGTCATGGCAACGGTTTTCGCGTTAACCGGCATCCCCGGCATAAACACTTTTTGTAAACCATCGACGATGACTTTATCGCCAGGGTTCAGCCCCAGCCGCACGATGCGTAAACCGTCTGCCAGACGCCCCGGCGTAATGTCGCGGCGCTGTGCTTTCCCTTCTTTATCCACGATATAAACGTATTTGCGATCCTGATCGGTCAGCACCGCTTTGTCGTCGATAAGCGTGGCTTTGAATTCCGCGCTACCCGGCAGGCGTACGCGGGCAAAAAGTCCCGGCGTGAACTGCCGCTGCGCGTTATCCAGCAGTGCGCGCATACGGATCGTGCCGGTACTCGGCGTTAACTGATTATCAAGGAAGTCCACTTTGCCCTGATGGGGATAGCCCTCCTCGCCCGTCAGGCCAATCTCAACAGGAAGCGCCATGTGATTACTGGATGCCCCCTGCCCGTTGCGGGCCAGATTTTGATAGTGAAGGTAGGTCGACTCGTCCACGTCAAAGTAAACATAAACCGTTTTCTGCGAGACCAGCGTGGTGAGCACGCTGGCGGTGTCGCCCGCAGTGACCAGGTTACCGCTGGTGATCAACGCCCGGCTGGCGCGGCCGTCGATAGGTGCAGTGACTTTGGTGAAATCCAGGTTGAGCTGCGCGGCGTCAACCGCTGCCTGCGCGGCGCGAATATCGGCCTGCGCCTGAGTGGCAGCCGAACGACGCTGCTCCCACTCTTCACGGGAAACCACATTGGTATTGACCAGTTTATCGGTACGGTTAGCCTCACTTTGCGCCAGGCTGGCCTGCGTTTTGGCCCTCGCCAGGTTCGCCTGCGCCTGTTCCAGCGCCGCGCGATAGGTTCGGTCATCAATGGTGAACAGCACCTCGCCCTTCTTCACTTCCTGGCCGTCGGTGTAATTCACTTTATCAATGTAGCCGGAAACACGCGGGCGCAGCTGAACGCTCTCCACCGCTTCAATCCGGCCATTAAAACTGTCCCACTGGCTAATGGATTTCACGACCACGTCAGCGGCACTGACGGCGGGCGCAGGTGGCGCGGCGTTTTGCGCGACGCTGTTATCACATCCGACGAGCAGCACGGAGAGCAACATCACTCCCAACGCGCTCGGATAAACGTTACCCCAGGTTTTTTGCAGGCTCATTATTTTTATTCCGGTATTAGTAGCAGCCGGGCAAGACGCAGCAGGAGACACCGCGCCACTTCCTTTGTCCGGTAGCTGGCTTAAGGCCATTTGTGTCGTTCATCGCCACAAAACTGTAACAGTCGCAAATACACTATTCGCGGCGATTGTAGGAAGGCGCTTAACTAAGTGCAAGAATAATTGTTGCACTTTATGTGCTATTTGATCCAATGTGAAAAGACCCGTTTCGGTTCAGACCGTAAATGCAACAATAAAACTTGCAATTAATACAAAAACGCACCACTCTTTAATGCAACAAACAAAGATACCTTTAGATATACTGCGTGGGGTAACCAGATGAACACTGGCGCATTTATGCATGATTTACTTGACTGGATCGACAACAACCTGGATAGCCGTCTGGACATTGAGTCCGTCGCCAGGCGATCCGGCTACTCAAAATGGCACCTCCAGCGCCTGTTCAAAGAACATACGGGGTATCCCCTCGCCGGGTATATTCGCGCGCAAAAGCTGCAAAAATCAGTTGAGCGCTTAACCCGCAGCGATGAACCCATTCTGAACGTGGCGATTGCGCTGGGCTTTGACTCCCAGCAGTCCTTCAACCGCAGTTTTAAGCGCCAGTATGGTCAGGCACCTGGGGCATGGCGGCGCAGTATAGGTAGCCCGGAAGCGCAACAGCTACGCCAGTAATCCAGGTCGTGCCGGGTAATTTACTCAGGAAAATCACTCGCAATCGGCCGAAATGCCCTTTCGGATGCTGGCGATAAAATTGTCACGGATGACATCCTCCTTGCTTGCGTCCCAGGCGATGCCCACCTTCCAGCTTATTGACTCCCCCGTTAACGGAATAATGACCAGTTCCGGCGGCGCGATATGCGTAACGCTGGTGGGCAGAATGGCAACACCGATACCCGCAATTACCATCGCGACAATAGTTTGGATATCGTCAGTCAGTTGAGTCGATGAGATGAAAAGACCGTTGTCGTGCAGAAAGCGGTCGATCTGCGTATTTAAACCCTGGCCTCGCTCATCATGAAGGCGTAACAGGGGACGTTTCATTAGCCACTCAGCAGCAGACATAGTCGGCGACGTTGCGGGTGCAACCAGAACCAGCCTATCGGTAAATAACGGCAGGTATTCAAGCGCCACCGGGGGAGGAACCCTGACAAAACCGACCTGAAGCTCATCATTTTGCAAAAGCTCGTACTGCTGGAATGAGGGAAGATCCGTCAATGACATCTCTACTCCCGGATAGTCCCGGCGAAAGTCAGCGATACAGCGTGGCGCCAGATAAAAGCTTGAGAGACCGAACCCAACGGCGATATGCCCCTCCACGCCTTTTGATACCCGCTCAGCATGTTGCATAAATAACTGGGTTTGCCTGACCACTTTTTCAGCCTCTGGCAGCAAATGCCTGCCGCAGGCCGTAAGTATTGCGCCGTGACGACCTCGTGAAAAAAGAGACATATTCAGCTGGGATTCAAGGAGATTAATCTGTTTGGTCAATGCCGGTTGCGAGATAAACAGCGCCCGCGCCGCATCGGCATAATTTCCTTTTTCAGCAAGTATCAAAAAGGCTTTGAGTAAACGGATGTTCAATTTTACATTCCAGTTGGTTATCGTAATTAGAAATTATTTGATTATACAGTTATTGGTAATCGTTATGTAATTCAGTTTCGATGACAACTGGAGACGCATCATGAACGAACTTCAATCTTTAAAAGCGGCAACCGTACAGTTTCAGCACCAGGCCAATAACAAAAAATACAACCTGCTGATAATGGAGAAATTTATTGAACAGGCGGCGCTTGAGCAGGTGAAAATTCTCACGTTCCCTGAAATGTGTATCACCGGGTATTGGCACGTACCCAAGCTCACCGCAACTGAGGTGTCTGCTCTGGCAGAGCCGATTGCTGATAGCCCTTCCCTGACATTAATTCGCTCTCTGGCGATAAAACATCAAATGCTTATCGGTGCCGGTCTTATTGAAAGAGCCGACGATGGCCGCCTTTACAATGCGTATGTTGCCTGTATGCCGGACGGTTCAATGCATACGCATCGTAAACTTCATGCTTTTGAACATCCGGCCATCAGCAGCGGGGACAGTTTTACCGTTTTTGATACGCCCTGGGGAGTGAAAGTCGGTATCCTGATTTGCTGGGACAACAATTTGGTCGAAAATGTGCGCGCGACGGCGTTGCTGGGCGCAGATATTCTTCTCGCGCCACATCAAACAGGCGGTACCGATTCCCGCAGCCCTCATGCGATGAAGCGTATTCCGCTGACGCTCTGGGAAGAGCGGGAAACGCGTAAGGAAGAAATTACTGCTGCATTCAAAGGGGCAAGCGGTCGGGAATGGCTAATGCGCTGGCTACCTGCCCGTGCTCATGACAACGGATTATTTCTTCTCTTCAGCAACGGTGTCGGTGCAGATGATGACGAAGTGCGTACAGGGAATGCAATGATCCTCGATCCTTATGGAAGGATTATTGATGAAACCTGGGCGGCTGAAGATGCTATGGTGAGCGCTGAACTGGATTTAAGCCTGCTTGCAATGAGCACCGGACGCCGCTGGATCCACGGTCGCCGTCCTGATTTATACCAGATACTGACACAGCCGCAGGGCTATGAACGTGATGCGATCAGTGCACGATTTTCGAATGAGCCCCCTGCCCGTTAAAAATGTAAGCACTTTTTAGCTGCAACTTAAATCTGGAATCGATATACTGTACATAACTACAGTGTGAGGTACGCATAATGGCTGTTGAAACAAAATTTGTTGTCGTAAGAAAAGGTGAAGAGAAAATGACATTTGCCAGTAAGAAAGAGGCTGACGCTTACGACAAACTGCTCGATATGGCAGACGCGTTCACCGACTGGCTGTTGCAAAGCGGAATGCAGATGGATGAAACGCAGGCTGAAAATCTTGGCCTGTATCTCGCCGAGCAGAAAGAGACCGTGCAGCATATTCTGCGTACCAGCAAGCTTCCCGATCTCAATGTCCCTGTTGAAACGGATAAAACAGAATCCGATGCGGCAGACACGAAAAAAATCAAAGCCGTGAAAGCGGCCTGATTGTCAGAGAAATAAGCACCGTTCCTCCAGCCGTAAGCAGGCAGCTGCTTACGGCTTTTTCAGTTGTCTGAAGGGATCAGCAACGAGGTGAGAGGAAACTGTCTTGCTTATATTTGTCCCAGATAATCGCTTTCTGTTCCGGCGTGTAGTTAATACGCGTTCTTCGTTTCATGGCAACGTCCCCCTTCAATTAAGGATAGCGTTGCATCGACCCGTTGAACTCACAGCCAAAAACGGACGTGACTAACATCATGCTGAAGTAATCTCATCAGAGCAGACAAGCCCACTTTTTTCCTCCTGGAGTAGTGGGCCTGGGCATGTATTAGTCATTAGCGCTGACCAGCCAGTTCATGACAAAGCGCACCGATCTGTTCCACTGCATTTAGCAACCTGGGCGAGGGTTCATTCGCACAATTTAGCCGCAGGAAGTTCTGAAATTCCGCCCCCGGGGAAAACAGAAGGCCAGGACTGACACCAATGCCCAGCGCCAGCGCGCGACGGTGTACCACCAATGCATTCAGTGGATGCGGAAGTTCTATCCACAACAAGAAACCGGCTGTCGGCACGGCAATACGAGTGCCAGGAGGGAAGCTTGCTTTGACCCGAGCGATGACGGCTTGTACCCCCTCAGTGACCCGAAGCTTCAGGCGCCGCAGATGACGCTCGTAGTCTCCACTTGCCAGTATATCGCTCGCAGCTGCTTCAAGCAGCGGTGCGCCTGCCCAATCCCCGGCCATGCGAGCCTGCAATACCTGCGTGTGGTAGCGTCCTGCCGCAACCCAACCGATTCTCCAGCCCGGTGCAAGGGTTTTGGATAATGAACTGCAGTAAATCACACTCCCACTCTGGTCGAACGCCTTACAGGCCGGAGGACGCTGCCCCTCACCTGCCAAGTCACCATACACATCGTCCTCAATTAAAGGGATGCCTGCACGTTCAATCAGAGCAACAAGTTCCTGCTTGCGAGTGACGGGCATACTGGCACCGAGTGGGTTTTGCACAGTGGGCGAGGCTAGTACGGCTGCGGGACGGTGGCGCTGAATAGCTTCATCCAGAGATGCCAGTAACAGACCTTCAGCGGGATCCGTGGGGATTTGCAATGCCTTGAGGCCTAAGTCCTCCAGCAGCAGTAGCGTACCGAAGTAGGCGGGTTGCTCAATTGCCACTACATCACCTGGCTGACATACAGCTCGCAGAGCCAGACGCAGTGCCTGCGTCGCTCCAGCCGTGATGACGAGCTCTTCCGGACCAAAATGGGCCCCCCACTGTGCAGCGCGTACGGCTATATTTCTACGCAGGTCTGCCCTTCCCGGCGGTAGGCTGTAGCTCTGCCCGTGTGCTTCCAGGCGACGGCTTGCAGTCTGTAGCGCCCGCTGTAGCGTATCTGTTGGCAGCCATATTGGATCGGGCAGCGCTGCTCCAAGTGGTACCAGACGGGCTTCTGCGCTACTGAATATTGAACGGGCTACTGCCGACATGGTCACGGGGACTGGGCCAGGTAAATGATGGGAAGACTGCATGTTCTGAGGTGTGTTTATCTGGCAAACGAAGTAGCCCGAACGCGGACGCGCAACGATCAGGCCTTCGGCCTCAAGACAACGGAGTGCTTCCAGAGCCGTCGGGAGGCTAACTTGCTCGCGTTCGGCCAGTTTGCGCGCGGAGATCATCCTGTCTCCGACTCGCAATACACCTGATGCAAGGGTAAAGCGCAGCATTTCAGCAATGCGGCGGTAATGTGGGGACAACAGACGTGGGACGGACATAGCGAACTGTATAGTCTGATTTTCGATAGATCTGACTATACAGACAATGATGTGGCCCTTCTATAGTGGTGCCGAACCCAATCAAGGAGGCATTATGCATAGCGACAACTTCGACCTTTCTACTTATTTCCGTCGTATAAACTACACTGGGCATGCAGCCGCTGATACCGCTACGCTGCACGCGCTCATGCGTCATCAACTCTTTTCGGTGCCCTTCGAGAATCTGGATGTACAAGCTGGCAAAGTCGTCTCCCTGGTACCCGAAGACATTGCAGACAAACTGCTACAACGAGGTCGTGGTGGATACTGCTATGAGGTCAATGGGCTATTTGCCATGGCGTTGGGCGCTTTAGGTATTCCCTACCGTTTCGTTGCAGCTCGTCCGATGTTCTACCCGGCACTCCGACCGAAAACGCATATGGTATTAATTGCTGAAGTCGATGACCGCCTGTGGCTTTGCGATCTAGGATTCGGCAGCTATGGTATTCGCGCACCGATCGCCATCGACATGCCAGACACCGATATCGAACAGGATTTCGACACTTTCCGACTTATCCGTGATGTTAATAGCGAGTACCTGCTACAAGCGAAGGTGGAAGGCGAATGGGCCAATCAATACAGTTTTAATCTGTCACCCCAGGAATGGATTGATTTCATCCCGGCGAATTACCTCAACTCCACCCATCCTGATGCCATCTTTGTGCAGAAGTTACTGATCGTGCAGCACAGCTCCGAGGGTCGCCAGATTTTGCTGGGTAATGTGTTGAAGACGATCACTGCAGATGGCGTAGAAAAGCAGCAACTGACGGAGGACGATATCGCCCATGTACTGAAAAAACGCTTTGCTCTTCCTGTACCGCAATAAATGGTGAAGACAGTTTAATCCCGGGCACAGCCTTCCCTCTTTTTATCCTGATGAAAATATACAGAGGGCTGGCTGGCATATCTATCGCAGACTACTGGCGAAGCCAGGGTGTTATCGTCCGTCCGGTGAGCAGCCTTTCAGTACTGAGCATACGAGTGACTGTGTGTACCCATGGCTCTGTGCGGCTAGCCATTAACAGGCGATAACCCTTCTCGCTCAATATCCGCAGTTCGCTCAAAGCAGGCCTTGCTGTTTTCACACATGTCCGCAAAAAACCACGTTCAAAAGAGTAACCACTGAGGGATGTTTAGATGACTTTTCGGGTGAACTGTTGCTCAGTAATGGTACTGCCCCACTGATCGCCTTCCCATTCTTTCGACAATTCAAATCCGAATGATTCGTACAATCGCCTTGCCGCTGTAAGTTTATTAAACGTCCATAATTGTACTGAAGAGAACTTTTGCTCATCGCAAAATTTCATCGCCTCGGCAATGAGTTTTCTGCCCACCCCGCTGCCACGACATCCGTCGTCAAGGATGAACCAGCGCAGATGTGCCTCATTATCTCCCAGGTCTTCCCCGTCAATTGCAACTGAGCCGACTATGCGATCGTTCACCATTGCCAGCCATATCTGATTACAGGGCTTTTCCAGGCGGTCAGAAAAATCAACAAGACCTGCGGCAACCTTCCTTTCAAAAAAAGAACCGAAGTGATGCTCTCTGGCGTAATAGCGGCCATGCATTTCAGTAATTCGGCCAATCATACCGGCATGATAACCCGTGACTATTTCGACGCTGTTTCGCAATTTGCATTCGCTGTTTTCGCGGCTTGCTTTCAGCGCGCTGGCATATGAAGAAAGGCCCTGTGACACAGCGTGCTGGGTAAAGTGATCCAATTTCCCGAGTGCCGCTGCGACCTGTTCGTCAGCGTAAGTATTAATGTTCCGCACGGTCTCTCTGCCCTTCCCGGTGAGGCTTAGCAGCTTCGTCCTCGCATCTTCAGTGGACGGGTTTTCTTCGAGTTCTCCGGCTTTGACAAGTTTAGCAAGCATCCGGCTGACGCTGGATTTTTCTAACCCTAAAATCTGAACCAATTGAGCGGCAGTCATTGACCCGTGCGCGTCAACCTCAAGCATGGAGTGAACGGCTGAAGGCGGATAGTCCGTTGTCGCCAGGTTTTGGTTCATGAACCCCAGCTCTCGCACCATTAAGCGTGATGCCGCACGTATAGTTTGTATGTTCTTCAGTTCAGAAATCATCAGTATTACCCTGCATAGATGGTTGAGCCATACAACCATCTATGCAGGGAATGTGTCAATCACTTAATGTCTGCTTCATGCCCGGTGCGGTCTTTGGTGTCAGCCCGCCAGTTCTGGCATTTGCGCCATCACAAACGTTAAAACTTTTTCCGCATCGAGTGAGGCATAGGGAAGACTTTCAATCACAGCAATAGAACGGGAGTCGCCAACAATTCTTTCAATCTCCTCGGCCTTATACTGAATATGCGGGGCAATGAGAAATGCGTCGAAAGCGGGAGCCACGCTCGCAAAATTATCCAGGCCTACCGCACCTACAATAAGAGGATGCCCCTTGTGTTCCGCCAGTAACTGCATCTTTTTGGCGAGAGAATTTGCTGTGTTTCCAAACAAACAACATATCAGTAGCTTTTTCATCTTTTTACCTCCTGAGAATTATGCACAGGATATGACTCGTAATGTTCATAAAATGAGCACTACCTCATATTTGTGTGAAGGACCCATAATTATATTGATGAACTTTATGGCAAAGATGACGGGGCATATTGATGAACGACAAGATTGGGTTATCTCTTTTAAGTCACAGATTGTCTGCTTGTTTAGCGATTGTGGTTAATGACCAATGGTGCCGCCAGTATTGGTGCGGTCATCCAGCCAGGTACCCAGTTCGCTCCCGCGCGTACCCGTGATTGAGTATTGTGCCAGGTCGACACTGAACAGCAGTACGCCATTAATCACGCGCGGTCGCTCTACCAGATGACCGTCATAACGAACCTCGTGCGGCTTCACGACAATCACCCGATTACCGAGACGCTGGCCGTTTGCGGCAAACACTGAGTAAGTGCCTTTGAATTTGGTGAAGTCCTGGCTTTTCTTCTCCGCTGCGGCATTCTGGGCCGGGGTTTTGTGGATATCGCAGGTAGATCCGGCGTTCATTTCATTACAACCGGAGCGCTCCAGCTGCTCGCGGTATTTGGCACTGATGGCGTGAGCCGGGGCTGCGGCGACGGTCGCCAGCGTGAGTGCAATCATCAATTTTTTCATGGCCAGTCCTTAGCGGTTAGCGTCTTTTTCAATAGCAATAATTTGAGAGCGTGCAGGTTTCACAAAACTGTTTCAGCAGCGTGTTCCGCGTATTTTCCTGCCGTGATTTCCGGTGCTGGAAAGACAACACCCGGACTGCTTCATGCAGCGACTCATCGAGTCTGGTACTGAACATGACCCGCTTTGACGCTGGCGTGTCCTTATTCCCTTTTCCTTTTTGGGTTGCTTGATTATGTTCGGTATTCATAACGCCTCATCGTGCTGCTGTTGAACCGTATTCGCGTTTCGGGATTGGAAATTGAGGCTTTTGTGGAAACATGTCAACACACAAAAGTGTTTTCAAATTGTTAATATAGCCTTGTATATGATTCATTCACATATCCAAAAACCGTTCAAATGAAAGCCAAATTAAAGTCAATACAAAATAGTAATATTAGTGACTATTATTTATTCAAACTTATATTTAAATGTAATTAAATAGTCTATAAAATGTCTAATAGGCTACCCAATACCGCGCACTGCAACACTTCGTAACACCTGATGGCCACCCTCCAGTGCTTCGCCGCCCCCATATTGAAGCCCCGTGAAGTCAAATTTCCAGTAATTTTAGCCAGCAGAAATGCGCTCCCTATAAGCTTCCGGTCTTTGTTTTAATCTGGTTAATTTTTTAAAATTGATGTAAAAACACGTAATCGCAGACTGTATTTGAAGTGCAAATAAAACACTATAAAGTTTGATGTTAGTCATGTTTCAGTGTGAGGTGTCTGACAGAAATTGACTGGCACAGTGTGTGTAATGACAGGGTAAACATAAAGATCACCACTTGCGGTGATCTTTTATAGACATTTTATGAGGATGATCTCCGGAAAAAAAAGAGAAATTAGTCAGTCAATAGTGTACCATGACGAGACATTTCCTTTTGGTCATTGACGACGAAAATCCCCCAATTTATCACCAGCGCGGCGCAGTGGTCAGCAACGTCAAAGAGGCATCCTCAGTGTAAAATTGGGTTGAACCCTATGCCCGATTGCGGGTATACCGTGACGTTACGACCGCGATCATTGCACAAGGTTACTTTGCCGGTTTGCGAGGCATCTTCCAGAACAACAGCGCCCGGCCTACATTTTCAGCGTATCGATCACCGCTCTCAGCGCGGGCGACACGTTGCGGTGCGGATAGTAAAGGAACAGTCCCTCCATGCGCAGGCTATAGCGCAGCAACACCCGGATAAGCGTTCCGCGTTCAAGGTCGTCCGCCACCAGCTCTACCGGCACATACGCCAGCCCCAGACCCAGCCGTGCGGCTTCAGCTTCCATATAGCTGTCGGATAACGACCACTGTCCTTCTGGGCGATGGGTAATTATCTTCTCATCCTGCACCAGTTCCCAGTGGTAAAGACTGCCGTCGGCGAACTGATAAGCAATACAGGGGTGAGCCGTCAGTTCAGCAGGCGTTTGCGGGAAACCGTAGCGGCGAAAGTGATCCGGCGTGCCCACCACCGCCATATCCATGTCGGGCGTGATGCGCACCGCTATCATTCCCTGCCCCACTTCCGGCCCCAGCCGCACGCCGGCATCGAACCGCTCGGCGATGATGTCGACAAAGCGGCTCTCGTTCATCAGCTCCAGCCGGATATCCGGGTAGCGCTGCTTAAATACTGCGAGTTTCGGCAGCAAACATTTGTCGATAGCGTGCTGGCTGGCATTAATGCGCACCGTGCCGGAGGGTGTCTCACGAAAATGCGCCAGGGTGGCAAGACCGTTATCCAGCGCATCAAATCCCGACTCAGTGGTGCGATAAAGTTGCTCGCCAGCCTGAGTCAGGGACAGTTTTCGTGTGGTGCGTACCAGCAACTGAACGCCCAGCCGCGCTTCCAGTTCGCGCACCGAACGGCTGATCCCGGATTGTGCCAGGCCAAGACGTTGCGCGGCTGCCGTAAAGCTTCCTTCCCGCACTACCTGCATAAACAGGTAAAGCTCATTGTAGTTTTCCCGCTTCGCCATCTCACACCCACATTTATAACAACATGGTATGAATCCTAGCAGTTTTAGCCCTCTAATCAGCACTATTTCTGCTAACTATAATGGCCGCATCACAACAACGCACGGTACCTCTTATGAAAAAATTCACTCAAAAACTATCAGTTGCGATGCTGCTCTGCGCATCATTAAGTGGAGTCACGACAATGAGTTATGCAGAAACTACCAACCCAAACGCCCCCGTTTCAATGGTGACCACCTGGGACAAAACCTTCGCCGAAAGTGACAAGGTCGATCATCGCAAGGTGTCATTCCAGAACCGCTATGGGATAACCCTGGTGGGAGATTTGTATCTTCCTAAAGATCGTGGCGACCGCAAACTGGCGGCGATTGCCGTCAGCGGGCCGTTTGGCGCGGTTAAGGAGCAGTCCAGCGGCCTGTACGCACAGACTCTGGCTGAAAACGGATTTGTGACCCTGGCATTCGACCCGTCCTATACGGGCGAAAGCGGCGGTCAGCCGCGCAACGTTGCCTCGCCAGATATCAACACCGAAGACTTTAGCGCGGCGGTGGATTTCCTCGGTATTCAGAAAGAGGTGGACCGAAACCGTATTGGCATTCTCGGCATCTGCGGCTGGGGCGGCATGGCGCTCAACGCGGCATCCATGGATACCCGCGTGAAAGCGGTCGCCACCAGCGTAATGTATGACATGAGCCGCGCCATGGGTCACGGTGTGGGCGACGGGAAAGATCGTTACACCACCGCGGACCGCCATGCCGTATTGCAGTATCTGAACGAACAGCGCTGGAAAGATGCCGAAAGCGGCACCTTCGCCCATGCGGGCCATGACATTTATGTCGATGAGCGCGGTAAGGTGACTGTCGCCGACCGTATCCTGCCGGAGTCATTACCTGCAAACCCGCATCCGGTGCTGAAAGAGTTCTTTGATTACTACCGGATGCCGCGTGGCTACCATGCGCGTTCCGTCAACTCAACCGGCGCATGGACGGCGACAACGCCGTTATCTTTTATGAACATGCCGCTGCTGAGTTATGCCAAAGAGATAACCATCCCGACGCTTATCGTCACTGGCGAGAAAGCGCACTCCCGCTATTTTGCTGAAGATGCGTTCAACGCCGTGGGCAGTAAACAGAAAGAACTGGTGATTGTCCCGGGTGCAAACCATGTTGATCTCTACGACAACGTTGCCGGAAAAATTCCGTTTGCCCACTTTGAGCAGTTCTTCAAAACCAGCCTGAAATAACCTGCAACGCCACCCGTTTTTACGGGTGGCTCTTTGTGAAATCTGACTATGTCCACACTGAACCATACCTCATCAGCAAACGCTGAACCTGCGCACTGGGGCGGTATTTTTGCCATGACCCTGTGCGTGTTCGTCCTGATAGCCTCGGAATTTATGCCCGTCAGCCAGCTCACTCCCATCGCCCGGGATCTGGGGGTGACAGAGGGACTCGCAGGCTATGGCATTGCCATCTCCGGTGCGCTGGCGGTGCTGACCAGCCTGAGTCTTTCTCAACTAGCCGGGAAGATGAATCGCAAATATCTGCTGCTGGGCATGACGATGTTGATGGCGATATCGGGGATCATTATTGCCTACGCGACTGGCTATCTGATGTATATGGCAGGCCGTGCGCTTATTGGCATCGCGATCGGCGGATTCTGGTCGATGTCCGCCGCGACGGCTCTCCGTCTTGTGCCGCAACATCAGGTATCCCGCGCTCTGGCTATCTTCAACGGCGGTAACGCGCTGGCGACGGTCATCGCCGCCCCGCTTGGCAGCTATCTCGGTGCGACCATTGGCTGGCGCGGTGCCTTTCTGTGTCTGGTGCCTGTCGCCATCGTCGCCGTTATCTGGCAGTGTTTTAGCCTGCCTGACATGCCCAATCATCAGGGCCCGCGCGGGAGCGTATTTCGCCTGTTCCGCCAGCGCGTGGTACGTACAGGGCTGATGGCCTGTGGCCTGTTCTTTATGGGACAGTTTGCGTTATTTACCTATATCCGGCCGTTCCTGGAAAACGTCACCCGTGTCAGCCCTTCCGGCTTATCGCTGATCCTGCTCGCCATCGGTATGGCGGGTTTTATTGGCACGCTGATCGTTGCCCGGGTTCTGAACGCCGCGTTTTACCCGACGTTAATGGCGATCCCACTTCTGATGGCGGCCATTGCCGGCGCGTTAATCCTGGCCGGACACAGCGTGTGGATGGTGGCAGTGCTCTCTGCCGTTTGGGGGATGCTGGCAACGGCGGCGCCAACAGGCTGGTGGACATGGCTTGCCCGGACTTTACCCGATGACGCAGAGGCAGGCGGCGGGCTGATGGTTGCCGTGATCCAGCTCTGCATTGCGCTGGGCTCAACGGTGGGCGGCATGGTGTTCGACCATTCCGGCTGGCAGAGCACCTTTGCGATGAGTGGCCTGTTACTGCTGAGTGCCGTTGTACTGACCTTTTTCACGTCAAGGCAAAAAAGTGCAATATGGTGATTTGACTGAGAATAGAACTTCATGTTTTTTAAGGCATATATTAGACAGGTATTAATTGAATTTTCCGGCGCTCGCTATAATTAACATTTCCGTTAGCCACCTACTTATATTAAATATGCATTAATTCCGTTCCGGACATAATTAATGTTTACATGATTACTTTTACTGAGCCGTTAAACGCCAATCTAATCAACCGCTGTATGATTAAAATCAAATAACGAACATAAATATAATAATATTAGAGTATCGTAGTGCCTTATCATATTCACGATAACAATCCTGTTATCTCTCTATCTATGATAAGGATTACAGATGAAAGCATTGCCAAAAGTCGTAAAAGGCTCTGTCAAAGAACTTTCAGGTAACAGTATTACACCTATCGTTGCTGGTATTGTTGCTGGAGTGATAGCGGGTGCGAGCGCCCCATCATTCGCCAGTAGCAGTACACCAATGATTGCGCCAACACAGGCTCAAACTTCAGTAAATAACAGCGCACAACAATCCAGCACTTCTGTTTTACTGGCAAAACCATCGCTAGATGGGCAAGCATTTGCGGCGCATTACAGCCACTCAAGTCATGCAAGCCATTCCAGCCACTATTCCTGCACGCCTGGCTCTACGTGCTAATACCCAAGGCCAGCCGCTGGCTGGCCATTCCTGAAGGAGATTCTCATGTATAGCGTCACACAAGGAAAGAATGAACTAGGCGAGTTCTTTTTGTTACCCCTTAACAAAAGTCTCTATAGCCGTGAAGCGATAATGAAAACCTGCTACGCGTTTACAGATGATTTCTTCATTCATGCCGTCAAGTTAGAGCACGATAATGTAGGGATCTTTATATACAAAAAAAACGGTAGCGTTCATGAGATGAATACTGTAGCAAAGCATTTTTTATATTCACTACACGAAAACCAGATGCGTCAGATCATTCATGATGAAACATCAACTCTGCATGAGGAAATCGTTAAAAAAGCGTTCTCCCCTGCAGGGGTTTTTATTGAAAACCGTGTTAAGGAAAACACTCAAGACATTCTAAAATCGGTAGTGTAATACTATGATAATCAAACTAGATCCACTTTTTTACACTCAGGACGCCATAGATAACATGGTTCAACAATTCACCGATTATTTGAGTGTTGAGTGTACCATTAATGAGGCAATCTGTCTGAGGATGAATATTAGTGAAGAATATCTCTCAGATGCACCTCTCATTATTAATACACTCCTTACTAACATTCTTGACCTCAGTATACAGGACACCATGAACAATGAGCGTTAGATTTCAGCCCCCTGCTGAGTTCGCTTCTCAGTCATATCAATTACTCCCATTCAGATTTAGCCTACTGGGTGACGGAAACTATTTCCTTTCGACGGATTATGGCGAATGGACGTGTATTAGTCCTACGCAACTGACTGCACTCATCGGTAAGGAAAAGATTGAAGATGAAACGCTTTGGTATGAACTGAAAGCCAAACACATGGTCAGTGACAGGATTGACGATAACCAGATCACCTTTCTCTCCTCACGGTACATAACAAAGAAATCATTTCTGGAAAACTTTTCCCAGCTCCATATCTTTGTTCTAACCGTTCGTTGCAACAACTCCTGCGTGTATTGTCAGGCCTCACGTAAGAGCTGTCAGTCCGATCCATCACGTTATGATATGAGCCCAGAGGTCCTTGAAAAGAGTATTGATTTATTCTTATCTATGCCTTCGGACAAGCTGACGCTTGAATTCCAGGGTGGAGAATCCACGTTGAATATGGACCTCATCCGTCAGGCCGTTGCCCAAGTAAATAGTAAAAATACCGTGAAAGAGATTCAATTTGTGGTTTGCACGAATCTGTGCGAATTGAAAGATGACGATCTCGACTTTTTGCTGGAACACAATTTTTCAATCAGCACATCGCTCGATGGCCCTCAGATGCTGCATGATGCTAACCGTAAATACGCAAAATCAGGTGCATGGTGTGCACTCGTTTCAACGCTTAAAAAACTCAAACAACGCGATGCCTTTGACAGAGTTAGCGCACTGATGACAACAACCCGGCAGAGCCTTGGTATGCCTGATGAGATCATCAATGAGTACGTAAACCAGGGATTTCGCAGTATTTTCATTCGCGAACTTAATCCTTATGGCTTTGCGCAGAAATACTTTCATAAAATTGGCTATACGATAGATCAATTTCTGGCATTTTATGAGAAGTGTCTCGATTACATTATTCGCCTTAATCACGATGGAATCGTATTTCGCGAATCCTATGCGGCGTTAATCATGAAAAAACTCATGACGCCTTGGGCAACGGGCTTTGTTGATCTTCAATCCCCCTGCGGCTCTGGTTTTGGCGTCACATTGTATAACTATGATGGCAATATCTACCCAAGCGATGAAAGCCGAATGATGGCAGAAACAGGCGATCCGCATTTTAAAATGGGTAATGTTTTCGAGAATAGCCCAGAAGAACTTTTTTTCGGCCCAGTTATGCAAGAACTCGCCTCCGCAGGAGTGAATGACTGCCTGCCTGTTTGTTCTGACTGTGCGTTTGCCCCCTACTGTGGTGCAGACCCTGTACGCCGCTATCAGGTAACAGGTTCGGTTTACGGGCATCCGGGTAAAGACGATTTCTGTTTAAAAAACAGAGGCATTATTTCGATGGTGATTAAAAGATTTGTTGAAGGCGATCGCGAGACTCGTCGTATTCTGATGCAGTGGGGAATGAAATGAATACACAATTAACTGAGGATACACTTTTTCTTTCTACTCAAGCAGAAAACATCTGGCATCTAAATACAGCGCTATTGGGTAAAGTTGCGATTGAATTAAATGAAATTGCAGCAGATAGCATTGTCTTTCTGTCCCCGGGAAACCCGCTACCTGAGTCAGCTTTGCGCCACGTACGCGCTGTTATTTGTACGCATGACAATCTGAATATTGAAACCCTCAGCGCACAAACAGAGATACCCATTATTGTGGTTTCAGAGAAGACGATATTCAGCCAAGGCGACGTCATTACCATCAGCGAGCGTGGGCGGATCCATCGCCTATTCCGTGCGAGCTCCCGTAACAACGCGCTCCTTGTGACTGAAGTGTGTAACAACCTTTGCGTAATGTGCCCGCAGCCGCCAAAACCTGAATCAGAGATCAATCATGGTGATAATGAGCAACGGATCCTAAAAACACTTGCTCTGATTGATGACAAGCACTTTCCGGAGACACTCTGCATCACGGGGGGCGAGCCGACAATGTTAAACGAAGGACTGCTTAATATTATTGAGGCTATTTCAGATAGGAATCAACAGACGTTAATACACTTACTGACGAATGGCCGCTACTTAAGTCAGGAGAGCTATACTGCACGTTTGGCACAGAAAGGTCACCACCAATTGCTCGCTGGGATCCCACTCTTTGGTCATGTTTCAGAGATACATGACTATGTTGTTCAGTGCGAAGGGGCATTTAATCAAACCATGGCCGGTTTGTTAAATTGCTACCGGTATGGGATCGATATTGAACTCCGTGTTGTACTCAACAAAATAACGGTTAAGTATTTGTCAGCACTGGCAGAATTTATCTCCCGAAATCTCTTTTTCGTTAAGCATATCGCACTTATGGGTATGGAGAACATGGGATATGCAAAACTTAACCGTGAAGCCGTATTTATCGACCCCTGGGAGTACAAGGATATGCTCTCCGACACAATCGAAATTTTTCAGCTATATGGGATTGATGTAAGAGTCTTTAATCTTCCTTTATGCATTGTTAATGAAGACACTCAAACCTATTGCAAGCAAAGCATAAGCGACTTCAAGAATAGCTGGAGCCCTGTTTGTAACTCATGTGTAAAACGCGATGCGTGCTGCGGCTTCTTTAGCTCATCGACAGATAAATTTTGGCTGTCCAACCATATTAGTCCTTTTGTTACCAATCCGGAGAAAAAACACCTGAGTTTTGGAGGATAAATTCATTTCAATCTGGTGTATTGTTTATTTAGTTCGTTCATATTCCTAAAGGACACCTGCACCATGCTCAAGATCCTCGGCAAAACCACCTCGATAAACGTTCGCAAAGTACTCTGGACCTGTGAAGAAGCCGGGCTGGACTATCAGCAGGAAGATTTCGGCATCGGTTTTGCCTCGACGGAAACGGAAGAATTTCGCGCCCTTAACCCAAACGCGATGGTGCCGGTGCTGATTGATGCGGAATTTGTATTGTGGGAATCCAACTCCATTTGTCGCTATCTGGCGCGCAAAGCCGGACGCGACGACTTGCTACCTTCTGAGCCAAAAGCCTGCGCGAATGTTGAACACTGGATGGACTGGCAAGCCACGGAATTCAACAACGCCTGGCGCTACGTCTTCCCGGCGCTGGCGCGCAAGAACCCGGACTATAACGACCCAGACCGCATAGTCGCAGGCATTAAAGAATGGAACCACTGCATTGGCATCCTTGAACAACAGCTCCAGCGCACAGGGGCGTGGGCGGCGGGCGATACCTTTACCCTTGCGGATATCGTGCTGGGATTGTCGGTAAACCGCTGGAAAATGACGCCGTTCGAGCACCCTTCTGTCCCGGCCATCGATGCCTGGTTTGCGCGCCTTAACCAGCGTCCGGCATTTTTACGCCACGGCAATAACGGAATGGTGTAAGGCTTATGCGCCGTCTTCTGATTGCCGCAAATCAGTCCGGAGACGGCCCACGCTCCAGGAAGGTGGAGAGCGCGATATAACTGCGCACGGAACGCACGCCGTCAACGCTCTGAATTTCCATCAGGAAGTTCTCCAGCGACTCGGTATCGGCAGCCCGCACCTTAATCAGTACGCAACCATCCCCGGCAACAGTATGCAGCTCTTCAACCTCTTTTCGGCTGGTGAACTGGAGCAGATCCCTGGTGGCTTTATACGTGCTGGTGTCGATAACCAGAAAGGTCAATAACGTCCTTCCGAGCTTGCAGCCATCCAGCACTGCAACCGTGTTTTTAATCACCCCGTCGCGTTTCAGGCGCTTCACGCGGTCGTGAACCGCCGGGGCTGAAAGATGCACAATTTCGCTCAACTCGACGTAACTCCGCCCGGCGTCTTCAGCCAACGCGCCTAATATTTTTCGGTCGATCGCATCAAGATCCGCCGGTTTGTGCTTCACCGGCTTAATGCCATCTTTTTCTTTATCAACGTCACCCATACAACCTCGATTGCAGAATAAAAATATGAATATACTTAATTTTACTTAATAACATTCATCCTGCAATCATTACCGGAGTTAACATGCCTGTCGCACTTTTCGCCCTCGCCATCGGCGCATTCGGCATCGGTCTTACCGAATTCGTTATCGCGGGGATCCTCCCACAAATCGCCGCTGAATTTGCTGTCAGCATTCCCGCTGCCGGGCAAATGGCCACCTCCTACGCGCTCGGTGTGTTTATCGGTGCGCCGCTGCTGACAATTGTGGGGTCACGTATTCCGCGTAAAACCATGCTGATGAGTCTGGCGCTGATATTCACGCTCGGCAACCTCATCACCGCACTCGCCCCGACGCTGGCGCTTGCCGTGACAGGCCGGATAATCACTTCCTTCAACCACGGTGCTTTTTTTGGTATCGGCTCGATTATTGCGGCTTCGCTGGTTGCACCAGGGCGTCAGGCCAGCGCTATTGCCTTTATGTTTTCCGGGCTGACGCTGGCAAATCTGGTGGGTGTCCCGGTGGGAACCTGGCTTGCTCAGACATTCAGCTGGCGTTTGGTTTTCTGGGTGATTGCCGGAATTGGTCTTGTCACCATTGCCAGCATTGCCCTGCTGGTGCCGCGCATTGAGAAAGCTAAGCCGATCGCCCTGAAAACGGAGCTGCGTGCGTTTGTTGATCCTCAGGTATTACTGGTGATGGGCATTACCGTATTCGGCCCGGCCGCTTTTTTCACCTCCATTACCTACATCGCGCCGATGATGGTCGAAGAAGCCGGTTTTTCTGCCGGTGGCGTCGCCTGGCTGATGGTCCTGTTTGGCCTTGGGCTGGCAGTCGGAAACTGGATCGGTGGACGCTTTGCAGACCGTTCGCTGTTTGGCACCCTTTTCGTCACCCTCGCCGCACAGGGAATTGTCCTGCTGGTGTTCTGGGCCGGCGTCGATAACCAGATTGTCGCGGCAGGCTCCGTATTCCTGATGGCGGCCTTCGGTTTTGCGACAGTGTCACCGATTCAGAAACTGGTGATGGATCGCGCAAGCCATGCCGGTGCACCCACAATGGCGGCATCCGTCAATATCGGCATGTTCAACCTGGGGAATGCGCTGGGTGCCTGGGCGGGCGGTGCCGCCATCGCGGCCGGTTTTGGCCTGGCATCACCCAACTGGGCTGGCGCTATCCTGTCGGTTATTGCACTCGGGCTTGCGCTGATTGCGTGGCAGAGTGCGCGCAAAGAATATGTTTTACAGGTGAATGCGGAATAACCACCACTCGTTTTTAAAGCAACTGCCCCAGCAAACGTTGCATATTGTCGTCACAGGAAATCTCGTCAGGCCGGTTAACAATACTGCCGACCAGGCTCAGCAACGCTTGTTTGTTCTCCTCGAGCTGTTTTTGCATCGTCTCAATTTCCGCAATACGTGTGTTCAGGGACTGGATCAGTCCCTCATGATCCCACTGTTTTTGCGGTTGTGGCAGAAAGCGGCGAATTTGCTCAAGCGAAAAACCGGTGCGCTGCGCGTTGTCGATAATCTTCAGCAGATTTGCCGCTTGCGCAGAATAGGTGCGATACCCGTTGCCTTGTCGCGAGGGCCTGGGAAGCAGGCCTTCCGCTTCGTAAAAACGAATTCGCGATGGTGTAATTCCCGTGATTTTTGCCAGCTCGCCAATTTTCATTTCCTCTGCCCTTACCTGTTGACCTTAAAGTTAACTTTAAACTTATACTTTTTGCACGGTCAACTGACGATCGCAAAATGAGTCTTCACTGAGGAGCTGAAATGCAAACCATTCTGGGCGCCAGCGGGCAAATTGCCCGCGAACTGGCCCGCGAGTTAAAGCGCGATTACACCGATGACCTGCGACTGGTCAGCCGCCATCCGCAGAAAGTTAACGACAGCGATGAGACGTTCGCCGCCGATCTGCTCGATGCGCAGCAAACCCGGAACGCGGTGAAAGGCAGTGATACGGTCTATTTTGCCGCCGGTTTGCCGCCCGACTCCGCCCTGTGGGAGCGACAGTTCCCGGCCATGCTGAAAAATGTCCTTGAAGCCACCCGAATGGCCGGGGCCAAATTCGTCTATTTTGACAATACCTATATGTACCCCCAGAGCAACGCACCGCAAACCGAAGAGACATGCTTTGCCCCGCGCGGGCGAAAAGGAAAAGTGCGGGCAGAGATGGCAGACAGAGTGCTTGATGAGATGAAACGTGCAGAGATCCCCGTTCTTATCGGACGTGCGCCCGAGTTTTACGGGCCCGGAAAGACGCAAAGCCTCACCAATGCGCTGATCCTCGACAAACTCAAAAGCGGCAAACAGCCGCGCGTTCCGGTACGTGACTATAAACTCCGCACGCTCATCTGGACACCTGACGCCAGCCGCGCGCTGGCCGTGCTGGGCAATACGCCCGACGCCTACGGTCAGAGCTGGCATTTGCCCTGCTGCGATGACCGTCTTACCTACCAGCAATTTGTCACGCTCGCCTGTGACATCTTCGGCCAGCAGGCGGATTACAGCGTCATCAGTAAACTGGCGTTTACTGTGGCAGGAGTCGTTTCGAAGGGTGCCCGTGAAATACGCGAACTGCTGCCGAGGTATGAGTTTGATAACCTGTTTGAGTCAGCAAAATTTAAACAGCGCTTCCCCGATTTCGCCGTCACCACCTACCGTGAAGGGCTGGAGAAAATCAGGCAGGAATGGAACAAGTCCGGCACGTTGTAAGGTAAACCGCGTCGCCCGCATACCGGGCTCGCGGCCCAATATGTGACATTGTCACATTCAATTTTCGTCTTTAGGACTATTCTGCCTCTCCCATAGCCAGCCCTTACCTCATCTGGCCTGACACAAGGTTTACTCATTAATCATAGGGTTACTGATTTCCCCTCTTCGCTGGAACCCTTCCCGGTCACTTGCTATAGCTCATCTACCCCTGCCAAAACATGGCATAACAACAGGCAACCTGTGGTTGCTATAACGCATGAGCACAGGGAGACACACCGCAATGCACGCGTCATTACTAAAACGTTCTCTGCTTTTTATCGCCGCCATTATCGCTGTCCTTGCTCTTCTGATCTGGGGCATTGGGCTTGAGACAATCAAAGCGCGCCAGGTTGATTTGCTCTACCTCGGGCAGCAGCACCTGATACTGGTTTTCTCGTCGATGTTCTTCGCTCTGCTGATTGGCATCCCAGGCGGGATCTTGCTGAGTCGCCCCGCAGCACGCGGGATAGCAGAATACGTGATGCAAATCTTTAACGTGGGCAATACCCTGCCGCCGCTGGCCGTTCTGGCACTGGCGATGGTGGTGATCGGCATTGGCGATAAACCTGCCGTTATCGCGCTGTTCCTGGCGTCTCTGCTGCCGATTGTGCGAAACACCTACGCCGGATTGTGCTCGGTTCCAGCGTCCTTGCTGGAAGCCGCGAACGGCATCGGAATGACGCGGCGGCAACGTCTGCTTCAGATCGAAATCCCCAACGCCTGGTCGGTGATGCTCTCCGGTATTCGCATTGCCACAGCGATCAACGTAGGTACGGCACCATTGGCCTTCCTGATTGGTGCCAGCAGCTACGGTGAGCTGATTTTTCCCGGCATCTACCTTAACGATTTCCCGACGCTGATTTTAGGCGCAGCGGCCACCGCCCTGTTCGCCCTTATCCTCGATACCCTGCTGGCTGCGCTGGGTCGCGTGATGAGTCCGCATCTCGCTCGATAACAATAACAAGGAGCTTTTATGAGATTACTTTCCGGCCTCACGGCGCTCTGTGCTGCGGCGCTTTTTTCCAGCCAGACGCTCGCCGCGCCACTGATTCTGGCGACCAAGAGCTTTACCGAACAGCATATTCTCTCGGCTATGACCGTACAGTACCTGCAAAAGAAGGGCTTTCAGGTGCAGCCGCAAACCAATATCGCAACGGTGATTTCCCGTAACGCGATGATCAATAAGCAGATTGATATGACCTGGGAGTACACAGGTACGTCCCTCATCATCTTTAACCACATCAACAAACGCATGTCGCCGCAGGAATCTTACGAGACGGTAAAACGCCTGGACGCGAAGCACGGTCTGGTCTGGCTCAAACCCGCGAATATGAACAACACCTATGCCTTTGCCATGCAGCGTAAGCGCGCCGAGGCCGAGCACATCAATACCCTGTCGGAGTTAGCGGCCAAGATTGAGCAGATCCGAAAAACCGACCCGGACAACAACTGGCTGCTGGGTTTAGACCTGGAATTTGCCGGGCGCAGCGACGGGATGAAGCCCCTACAGGCAGCGTACAACATGGCGCTGGATCGCCCGCAAATCCGTCAGATGGATCCGGGGCTGGTTTATAACGCCGTGCGCGATGGCTTTGTCGATGCCGGGCTGATTTACACCACCGACGGGCGCGTGAAGGGTTTTGACCTCAAGGTACAGGAAGACGATAAAGGCTTCTTCCCGAGCTACGCGGTGACCCCTGTGGTGCGCAAAGACACGCTGGCGGCCAATCCCGGGCTGGAAGAGGCGCTGGATACCCTTTCGGGCCAGCTCAACAACGACGTTATCACCGAACTGAATAAAAAAGTGGATATCGATCATCAGTCACCGCAGCAGGTCGCCCGTGATTTCCTGCGTAGCAAACAGATGCTGTAGGAGGCGCTATGGATACCGTTCATTACATCCTTGATAACTGGAGCTACCTGTTAACCCTGACGCTACAGCACCTGTGGCTGGTGGCGCTCGCCGTTGGCTTAGCCATCATCACCGGCGTGCCGCTGGGTATTTTGATTGTCCGCCATAAATGGCTGGCCACGCCCGTACTCGGTGTTGCCACTCTTGTGCTGACGATTCCTTCTATTGCCCTGTTCGGCCTGATGATCCCGCTCTTTTCGCTGATCGGTCAGGGTATTGGTGCCCTGCCCGCTATTACGGCGGTGTTCCTCTACTCGTTACTGCCGATTGTGCGCAACACCCATACCGCGCTCGACAGCCTGCCGCCGGGCTTGCGGGAAGCAGGACGCGGCATCGGTATGACCTTCTGGCAGCGCCTGCGTTGGGTCGAAATTCCAATGGCGCTGCCGGTGATTTTCGGCGGGATCCGCACCGCCGTGGTGATGAATATTGGGGTCATGGCGATTGCCGCCGTCATCGGCGCGGGCGGGCTGGGCCTGCTGTTGCTTAACGGCATTGGCGGCAGCGATATCCGAATGTTGATTGCGGGCGCACTGATGATTTGTCTTTTAGCGATTGTGCTCGACTGGCTGCTGCATCGCCTCCAGGTCGTGCTGACTCCAAAGGGGATTCGATAATGATAAAACTGGAAAATCTCAGCAAACACTTTTCACAGAAAGAAGGGCTGACCGTGAAGGCTGTCGACAACGTCAACCTGAATGTCCCCGAAGGGGAAATGTGCGTCCTGCTTGGCCCTTCCGGGTGCGGGAAAACCACAACCCTGAAGATGATTAACCGCCTGATAACCCCCAGCAGCGGGACGATCCTCATCAACGGCGAAGACACCAGCACCATGGATACCGTCACCCTGCGCCGCAACATTGGTTACGTCATCCAGCAAATCGGTCTGTTCCCGAATATGACCATTGAAGAGAACATTACCGTGGTGCCGCGCATGTTGGGCTGGGACAAAACCCGCTGTAAAACCCGCGCGCAAGAGCTGATGGACATGGTGGCGATGGATCCGCATAAGTTCCTGAACCGCTATCCCCGTGAGATGTCCGGCGGGCAACAGCAGCGTATCGGGGTGATCCGCGCTCTGGCGGCAGATCCGCCAGTGTTGCTGATGGATGAACCTTTCGGCGCCGTCGACCCGATTAACCGTGAGGTGATCCAGAATCAGTTCCTGGAGATGCAGCGTAAGCTGAAAAAGACGGTAATGCTGGTGAGCCACGATATCGATGAAGCGCTAAAACTTGGCGACCGGATCGCCGTCTTCCGTCAGGGGCGGATAGTTCAGTGCGCCAGCCCGGACGAGCTGCTGGCGAAACCGGCGAATGAGTTTGTCGGCTCGTTTGTCGGGCAGGACAGAACCCTGAAGCGCCTGCTGCTGGTTTCTGCCGGTGATGTGACCGATCAGCAGCCTACCATCACGGCGCGTGAAGCGACGCCACTGCCAGAAGCCTTTGCCACAATGGATGACAACGATATCCGCGCCATTACCGTGGTGGATGACCAGGGTAAACCGCTGGGCTTTGTGAAGCGCCGTGAAGCGCGGAACACCAGCGGAACGTGCCGCGATATCTTGCACCCGTTCCGCATGACGGGCAAAGCCGAAGATAACCTGCGCGTGGTGTTGTCTCGTCTGTACGAGAGCAACGCCAGCTGGATGCCGATTGTCGATGAAGATGGGCGCTATAACGGAGAAATTTCTCAGGATTACATTGCAGAGTACCTGAGCTCAGGGCGCACACGTCGGGCGCTGAATATTTCTAGCGAGAGCTGATACCAGGCCGGGCAATGCCCGGCCTTTTTTCGCACGCATACCTTTTGCTAACCTCGCGATTTCCCATCACAATATTGTATCTTTCCCGTTTACGCGTGCCCCATGCAACGTCTTCATACTTACCCCGACATTCGCGCCATGTTTCGCCGGTTCCTGATTGCCACTCTTACAGGCGTGCTGGCCGCGTTGGCTGTTGCTGTTTTTCGCCACGCGATGTTTCTGCTTGAATGGCTGTTTCTGGCTAACCAGAGCGGCAGCCTGGTGAATGCTGCGGGCGCACTTTCCCCCTTGAGACGGGCACTCACGCCGGCACTGGGTGGGCTGGCGGCGGGGTTATTGCTGTGGGGATGGCAACGGCTGACCGCACAACGCCCTCAGGCGCCCACCGATTACATGGAAGCCCTCGAAACGGGCGACGGGCAGTTCGACTACGGTGCCAGCCTTGTTAAATCGCTGGCATCTTTGCTGGTGGTATCCAGCGGCAGCGCCATTGGCCGTGAAGGCGCGATGATCCTGCTTGCGGCGCTCGCCGCATCGTTTTTTGCCCAACGCTTCACCCCGAAATCAGAATGGAAATTGTGGATTGCCTGCGGTGCCGCGGCCGGGATGGCCAGCGCCTACCATGCGCCGCTGGCCGGAAGCCTGTTCATCGCGGAGATTTTGTTTGGCACGCTGATGCTGGCCTCACTTGGTCCGGTGGTGATTGCGGCCGTTGTGGCATTGCTCACCACGCGTCTGCTCAGCCCGGGTGCCAGTACGCTCTATGAGGTGCATCTTAGCGACACGCTGACCGCCGTTGATTATGCGCTCATGCTGGGGATGGGACTGCTGGCGGGCGTGTGTGGCCCGTTGCTGATGTGGCTGATGAACGCCAGCCACGCTCTTTTTCTGCGGCTCAAGCTCTCGCCGCCGTTCCAGCTTGCGCTTGGCGGCCTGATTGTCGGGCTGTTGTCGCTACTGACGCCAAAAGTCTGGGGCAATGGTTACAGCGTGGTACAGGCATTTCTGCTCTCCCCGCCGTTGCTGGCGGTAATTGCCGGGGTCTTTATCTGCAAATTGCTGGCGGTGCTGGCAAGCAGCGGTTCGGGCGCGCCGGGCGGGGTGTTCACCCCGACACTGTTCGTCGGTATGGCGACAGGAATGCTGTTTGCGCAGATCTTCGCGCTATGGTTTCCCGGTTCAGAAACCGCGATTTTGCTGGGGCTGGCGGGAATGGCAACGCTGCTGGCGGCCACCACACATGCACCGATTATGTCGGCACTGATGGTCTGTGAAATGACCGGACAGTATTCGCTGCTGCCCGGTTTACTGGTTGCCTGTGTGATTGCCTCGGTGCTGTCGAGAACGTTACGCCACGACTCTATCTACGGACAACATCCTACCGAGCGCGGAGAGATTGATATACTGCGATAGCTCGCGCTGTTCGGCACGGGGCAGATAAGGCAACTCGCCAACTAATGGCGCAGGCAGTTTTTTGCTCAGCACATCGATAATTTCAGCGTAATGCGCCAACCCCGGATTGATGCGGTTTGCTACCCACCCCATCAATGGCAGGCCGTCATTGGCAATCGCCTGTGCTGTCAACAATGCATGGTTGATGCACCCTTCCTGAATGCCCACCACCATAATGACCGGCAGTTGTTCCTGAACAACCCATTCTGACAGCGGGCGCAAATCGTTCATCAGGCTGCGCCAGCCGCCCGTCCCCTCGACAACAACGTGGTCAACCTTTTCACTCAGGTTTGCCAGGCCGTCTGACAAAAGGGTGTAATTGATAAGGCCGCTGTGCGCCACGCTGCTCTCATCTTCGCTTAACGCGATAGGATTTACGGCGTGATACGGCAATTCCAGCGTTGAGACACTTTGCAGGACCAGCGCATCTTTATTACGCAGTCCTTCAGGCGTCTCTTTACTGCCTTTTGCGACCGGTTTGTACCCTGCTACATGTTTACCGTTTGCCGCCAGGGCTTGCAGCAAAGCACGGGACACAACGGTCTTGCCGACAGAGGTATCAGTACCCGTTACAAAGAAACGCTTAAGCATGACTCATCCCACCTCTTGGTGATGCCTCGAAAATATAAACCAGGTAAATAATTCAGTGAGGGAAGTCTAAGGGATGCATACGCTACCCGGCTTGAGATAGCGCAATTTTTCTTACATCTGTGGAAATGAGTTAGCCCTGGAGCAAACGAATCAGTAACGAACCGTTGTACATGGCGTCTTTTACCAGCGCCGCACCGGCCATGGTTCCCTGGTTCGAGAACTGGGTGCTTTCGACCACGATATTCTTACTGTATGCAGGGAGTGACTGCTGGCGAATGCAATCTGAAATAGCCGGGAACAGGATGTCCGCCGCCTGGCTGAGCGGTGAGCCAATCAATATCTTTTGCGGGTTAAACAAATTCACCATGATGGCGAGAATGCGGCCGACGTTATTGCCCACACCGGTGATGATATCTTTTGCCAGCAGATCGCCCTGCCTCGCCGCCGCACACAGGGCATCAACCGTTAACGGCTGGCCATGCAACGTAGAACTCATCGACTGGCTCAGTCGCACCTGCGCGAGTTCCATCACGCTTTCAACGCTGGCGATGGTTTCCAGGCATCCGTGGTTACCGCAGTAGCAGCGCTTACCATAGGGATCGACCTGAGTATGGCCAATTTCCACCAGGCTGCTGCTACCGGCATGAAGCAGACGACCATCAGTGATGACTCCGGCTCCCACGTTATGATCGATAACCACCTGAATAACGTCGCGTGCGCCGCGGGATGCGCCAAACAGCGCCTCTGCCATCGTCCAGGCACTGATATCGTGCTGAATATAGACCGGCACGCCGGTATGGTTTTTCAGCACTTCGCCAAGCGGCATCTCTTTGACGCCATCGTAAAACGGCATCCGATGCACAATCCCGTTTTCCGTGTCGATGATACCCGGCATGGTGATGGCAATCGCCGTTAAGCGCTCAAGACGCTGCTGATGGCGAATAAAGAACTGGTCAATATGCGTGAGGATCGCGTCCAGAAGTGACTGTTCTGTATCAAGCGGCAGCTCCAGGCGGTCTTCAACCACCAGTTTGCTGCTCAGATCGCGCAGGGCGAGGAAAATTTCGCCACGGCTGATACGCAGCGACAGGTAGTGCCACGCCTCGGTTTCCACCACCAGCCCCACCGCAGGGCGGCCACGGCTGCCCGGCTCCTGAATTTCGGTCTCCTGAACCAGATGTGCTTCCAGCATTTCACGAACAATTTTGGTAATACTGGCAGGTGCCAGTTGTGCCAGGCGCGAAAGATCGATACGCGAAACCGGACCAAGCTGATCAATCAGGCGATAAACCGCGCCAGCGTTGGTCTGCTTAATCTGATCAATGTGCCCTGGCTGACTATCAGCAACCACCTCGTACTCCCTTATTTTCGAGCTTCGAAATAAACTGTGGGCTATGGTGAAGCACTTCAATGGTGCTCGTCAAATATTTACTTAGCCATGTGATTTACTGCACATTTTTTCCCGCTTTCCTTAAACATTTCGCCCCCGCGAAGCCGTCATCAGCTGCGTTTTGAAACGCTGTGCCGCATGACTGAGTTCCCGGTGTTTTGACCATACCAGCCACATCTCAGAAATGGCATCGTCCTCCTCAATGGCCACCCAGCGCATTTCCCGCAACTGTACCCGCTTAAACGAAGCTGGAAGGATAGAAACGCCAAGCCCGGCGGCTACCAGGCCGATAATGGTCATCGCCTCGCCCACTTCTTGCGTAATTGTCGGGGTAAGACCGTAACGACGCATCAGCCCCAGAATGTCGTCATATAACCCGGTTCCTACCTGCGGGTCGAAAAAGACGAACGGCTCTTTAGCCAGTTCAGCCAGTGATACCGTGGCGCGCGAGGCCAGCGGGTGATCATGCGGGATCATCGCCATCAGCGGCTCACGCAGGATAACCTGCCATTCAAGCGAGTCCGGCAGCTGGGTGTTTCGCATCAGGCCCAGGTCAAGCGAGCCTTCATTCAGCGGGGCGATTTGTTCGCGGGTGTTGATTTCACGGGTCTGAATATGGACATCCGGGAAATGACGGCGAAACGACGAAAGCGTGGCCGATACCGCGCTGATAAAGGGGGCGGATGAGGTAAAACCAATGCGCAGTTCACCGGCCTCCCCCAGGTAGAGTCGCTCTGCCCTGGCGGCAGCGTCATCGACCATGCTCAGGATCTGGCGGCTATCGACAAGAAACTGTTTCCCCGCTGCCGTCAGGCTCACACTGCGGTTAGTCCGTGCCAGTAAGCGCGCCCCAATTTGCTGCTCCAGGATCTGAATTTGCTGGCTTAACGGTGGCTGGGAGATATTCAGACGGGCAGCAGCGCGACCAAAATGCAGCTCTTCTGCCACGGCAATAAAGTAGCGCAGGTGACGCAGTTCGATATTCATATTTTTAAAGTATCATTTGAGATTATTAATATATTAGACAGAATATTTACATTTTCCTACCCTGATCACGTGGTCATACCCGTCACCAGCCAATCACGGGGATGTTTAAGCAAGGAAACTGTGTGAGTCGTACAACAACCATTGATATCGCGCCGGCAAGCGATATCGATGATTTACCCCCAGCATCACAGCCGGTTCAGTTCATTAAACGTGGTACTCCTCAATTTATGCGCGTCACGCTGGCGCTCTTCTCAGCAGGCCTGGCAACCTTTGCCCTGCTGTATTGCGTTCAGCCTATTCTGCCGGTCTTGTCCCATGAATTTGGCGTATCCCCTGCCAGCAGCAGTATTTCGCTCTCAATTTCCACCGGGATGCTGGCTATCGGTTTGCTGTTTACCGGGCCACTTTCAGATGCCATTGGCCGCAAGCAGGTTATGGTAACGGCATTAATGCTGGCCTCCGTCTGTACGCTGCTTTCAACCATGATGACCAGCTGGCACGGCATCCTGGTGATGCGTGCCCTGATTGGTTTATCGCTTAGCGGGGTCGCTGCGGTCGGGATGACCTACCTCAGCGAAGAGATCCACCCCAGTTTTGTGGCCTTCTCGATGGGGCTGTATATCAGTGGTAACTCGATCGGTGGAATGAGCGGACGCTTGCTGAGCGGGGTGTTTACGGACTTCTTTAACTGGCGTATTGCGCTGGCGGTCATTGGCTGCTTTGCCCTGGCCTCTGCGCTGATGTTCTGGAAAATTCTGCCTGAATCACGCCATTTCCGCCCGACGTCCCTGCGTCCGAAAACGCTGTTTATCAACTTCCGTCTGCACTGGCGCGATAAAGGGCTGCCGCGGCTGTTCCTGACCGGCTTTCTGTTGATGGGTTCGTTCGTGACCTTGTTCAACTATATTGGTTATCGGCTGATGCTCTCTCCGTGGCATCTTAGCCAGGCGGTGGTCGGCCTGCTCTCTGTCGCCTATCTCACCGGCACCTGGAGCTCACCCAAAGCCGGGGCGATGACCGCGCGCTTTGGACGTGGCCCGGTTATGCTGGTCTCAACAGGCGTGATGCTGCTCGGTCTGCTGATGACGCTGTTCTCCTCGCTGTGGATGATTTTCGCCGGGATGCTGCTCTTCTCCGCAGGCTTCTTCGCCGCACACTCGGTCGCCAGCAGCTGGATTGGCCCACGCGCGCGCCGCGCCAAAGGCCAGGCCTCATCGCTGTACTTGTTCAGCTATTATCTGGGATCCAGTATCGCCGGGACGCTCGGCGGTGTGTTCTGGCATAACTACGGCTGGAACGGTGTGGGCGGGTTTATTGCGCTGATGCTGTGTATGGCGCTGCTGGTGGGGAGTAGCCTTCACCGGCGTTTGAAATAATGTTCCTCAATGACCCCGTATAACCGATTATGCGGGGTTTATCTTTTCCAGATTAATTTTACTTAATTCAACGTTAAGTATAATCAACGCATTATAGCTATTTCGTACATATACCCGTCATATCCTCTTTCCCTAAGCTTGTCTTCTTTATGGCATAAAGAGGGATTTTGACATGGCTATTCCAGGCAATATGTGGTTGTACGATGATGGCGGCACGCTTATCAAAGGCGGTTGTGATGTGCAGCACAGAGAATACAGCATTGAGTTCAAAGGGTTTCATCATAATCTTTCGACGCCAACCGATAACCTGACAGGTCAACCTACTGGTAAACGTATCCACTCTCCGATGATGATCGTAAAGGAATTCGATTACTCATCACCCTATCTCTATAAAGCCGTCGCCACTGGTCAGGCTCTGCAAAAAGCCGAACTCAAGTTCTATAAGATTAATGACGCTGGTCTGGAAGCGGAATACTTCAATATTCTTCTTGAAGGCGTGCGGATAGTTTCTGTATCACCTGCCATGGCCGCTCCGGGCGACAACAATAACAATCACCTCGAAACTGTTGAATTGCGCTATGAGAAAATTACGTGGAAGCATAACGACGGCAATATTATTTTCTCTGACGCATGGAATGAACGGGCGACGGCTTAACTGGGGTATTGGTATGGATACGACCGAAGAGATTAACGGAACCTACTTCTACAGAGGCCATTCAAACGTCACTCCGGGTGAGTTACTCGAGATCATTTTTCTGGAGGAGTTCTGCCTGGAATTAGGGATAGATGCCGTTTCAGGTGCGGCAATTTTGGGTGGGCAACCATGGCTAGGTACCCGAACTAAGCCAGGGACAGCCATTAAAGGAACAAGCGTAATTTCAAAGTACGCACGAATGATTTTGAAGGATGTTAAAACCCCATTCGGAATTCGAGTAAAAACGCCGGTGGGAGTCAGGATGAGAACAACAACCAGTCTTGCCGCTGTTATTGCCCGCTATTGTCCCTGGTTGGGTTGGGGATCATTAGTTACCTCCCTTTACAGGATTTCGACGCGCACTCAGGAGAAATATAACCTGATTGCACGACCTAAAGACCGTATACAGTGGACCTCATTCTAATGTTAACTGACGAAATTACCTCTAAAGTTCTTGATATGTTCAACGATGAAATTTCACGTGAACTTGACGATGACTGGAATGAGATATTGCTGGAACTCGATTCTGATTTATTCGGCTCTCCAGGTGATGACTTTCATGATGCATTAAACCGGTACGAGAAAGAGTTTAATGTGGATTTGTCTGGTGTGAATTGGTCTCGTTATTTCCCCTGGCAGAATACACCTTTATTAAAGCGCTGGTTCAAGTTAAAGCGTGAAGAAGTAGAAGCAAACCGCATCCCGTTGACCGTAAGAATGTTTGCAGAGTCCGCAAAAGCAGGCAAATGGCTCTACGACTGAACTGACGAGGGGCTTCACGCCCCTCGTATCAAAAATGCATTAATCCTCTGAAAATCACGTTAAACTCCCAAAACACATCCAGCCGAACGAGAACAATAACTATGCAAAAAAATGTTGCTTATCAGGAACTCACCCGCACCTTCCAGCGTCTCTCCCGCTTCTCGCATCTCTCCTCCATCGCCAGTTGGGATATGTTCACCATGATGCCGCCAGGCGGCAGCGCTGCCCGGGGTGAAGCCCTGGCTGAGATGAGCGTCTTGCAGCACCAGATCCTGACGGACAAGAAAGTGGGCGACTGGCTGGCCGCAGCGCAAAGCGAAGATCTGAATGACGTGGAACAGGCAAACCTGCGTGAAATGACGCGCCACTATCAGCAGGCGTCACTGCTGCCGGAAACGCTTGTGGAAGCGAAGTCTCTGGCGGGCAGTAAATGTGAGCACGCCTGGCGTTCGCAGCGTCCGGCAAATGACTGGCAGGGTTTTTCTGCAAACCTGAAGGAAGTGGTCAGGCTGAGCCGGGAAGAAGCCCGCCTGCGTGCAGAGGCGAAAGGTTGCTCACCTTACGATGCCCTGCTGGATATTTTTGAGCCGGACATGACCAGCGCCCGCCTGGATGTGCTGTTTGCTGATATGAAATCCTGGCTGCCAGACCTGCTGGCGAAGGTAGTGGAAAAACAGTCCCAACAGTCGTTTGTCCCACCGCAAGGCCCCTTCGCGACCGCCGATCAGCGGGAGCTGGGTCTGGAAGCCATGAAAATGCTCGGCTTCGATTTTAACGCCGGTCGTCTGGACGTTAGCGCTCACCCGTTCTGCGGCGGCGTGCCAGAGGATGTGCGTATCACCACGCGTTATGATGAAGATGAACTGCTGAGCGCGCTGTTTGGCGTGGTTCACGAAACCGGTCATGCCCGCTACGAGCAAAACCTGCCGCGTGCCTGGGCGGGTCAACCCATCGCACAGGCGCGATCCACGGCAATCCACGAATCACAGAGTCTGTTCTTTGAAATGCAGCTTGGTCGCAGTAACGCATTCCTGAAACATCTGCTTCCTGCCGTACATGCCCGTTTCGGTAGCCAGGCCGCCTTTAGCGAAGAGAACTTTATTGCCTGGAACCAGCGCGTGAAGCCTGGCTACATTCGTGTCGATGCCGATGAAGTGAGTTATCCGGCGCATGTTGTGCTGCGCTATGAAATTGAACGCGCACTGATTAATGGTGAGATCGAAGTCGATGATATCCCGGCTCTGTGGGATGAGAAAATGCAGGCCTGGCTTGGGTTGTCCACCAAAGACAACTACCGCAATGGCTGTATGCAGGACATCCACTGGACCGACGGCGGCTTTGGTTACTTCCCGTCTTACACCCTCGGTGCCATGTACGCCGCACAGCTCTTCCACGCGGCGAAAACCGCACTGCCCGGGCTTCAGGCGTCTGTTGCAGACGGTGATTTCTCTGCCCTGTTTGACTGGCTGCGCCAGAATATCTGGCAGCATGGCAGCCGCTTTAGCACCTCGCAGTTAATTACCCAGGCGACCGGGGAAGATCTGAATATCCGTTATTTCCGTGAACACCTGACCGCGCGTTACCTGTAATGCATTCTGCCGGAGTTCGCTCCGGCCACCCCCCCTAATTTACGCACTAAGAATATGATTTTGTGCATATCCTGACGCTTGCGCTTAATGCCATAATTCCTTTTCTGGCCCAGAAATAAACCGTTATCAGGCCAGGCATAAAAAATAAATAAAGGGATGAATGATGAAAGGCAAAATGAAAACGATGGCCTTAGCCATGCTGTGTGCGACGAGTCTGAGTACCTTCGCCGCCACGGATAACACGCCAAAAGAAGCGTACGACGATATTACACACTCTCTGGCTGACCTCCAGCCCATCACGTTTCAGGCTCCTGCTGAAAAGTACAAGCTGCTGGTGTTTATTGATAACCAGTGCGTCTACTGTAGCAATGTGGTGAAAAACGTTAAGCAATATACGGATGCCGGTTTGACGATGTCGTTTGTGACCGTCGCCCCCGACTCTATTCGTGATTCTGTGATTGAAGACATGGGGCGCGTCTGGTGTTCCGCCGATAAGGTGAAAAGTCTGCAAAAAGCGATGACCGGTTTTTTACCCGATAACGACTCGACTCCGGCCTGTTCTGCGCTGGTCGAGCGGCAATCCGCTCTGGCCGAAAGACTGGGTATCCGCATCACGCCAATTATGGTGGTGATCGAACCTGAATCACGTTCAATCGTAGGCAGCCAGCCACCCGCGGCCATCCTTGCCGCCCTGAAGAAATAGCCCCGCAGTGTACGAACAGGCGCGTGCTGCCTTGTTCGTACACCTTGTACCTGCCTTTGTACATTACGTTACACGCCGATACCAATCACTCACGGAAACCTCGGGTTTACAGGGATATAGTTCTTTCAACGGCCCCGCAGTGGGGTTAAATGAAAAGCCAAATTCGAGGGTATGAGAATGAATAAAGTATTAGCTCTGGTTGTTGCCGCTGCTATGGGTCTGTCTTCTGCTGCATTTGCTGCTGAAACTACTGCAACTCCTGCACCAGCTGCTGCTCCAGCTGCAACTACCACCGCAGCGCCAGCAAAAGCGGTTCACCACAAGAAACATCATAAAGCAGCTGTGAAAAAAGAAGCAGCAGCTCCGGCAACCGCAGCGCCAACTGAACAGAAAGCGCAGGCTGCTAAAAAACACCACAAAAAAGCCGCTAAGCCAGCTGTAGAGCAGAAAGCTCAGGCTGCTAAAAAGCACCACAAAAAAGCCGCTAAACCAGCTGTAGAGCAGAAAGCTCAGGCTGCTAAAAAGCACCACAAGAAAGCCGCTAAACCGGCTGTAGAGCAGAAAGCTCAGGCTGCTAAAAAGCACCACAAAAAAGCAGTAAAACACGAAGCTGCTAAACCAGCTGCACAGCCAGCTGCGTAAGAGTACAAGCTTAACCGTGCCCTTCGGGGCACGTTGGTAAACCGGCGCTGAACCGGAAAGGTACAGCGCCGTTTTTTTATCCGGAGGGCGTATGCTGCGACGCTATCGGTTTGAGCTCATTCTTATTCTGCTTATTTTATGCGCGCTCATCGCAAGCCACTTTTATCTTTCCTGAATGTAGCACGCTGATTTTACTCCCACTTTAACGCCGTCCCGTCTATAGTATTTTCATAGGGTTCACTTTTAATAATCATAATTACCCCCACCAGAGTGTGATATGCGTAAATCTGTAGTGTTGTTACTGGGAACGTTTACTCTTTTTTCTGGCTTTTCACATGCGGATGATGGTGGCGATGACACCATGAGCGCCAAAGATGTAAAGACGCTTTTTTTTGGTCATGACGATCGTACGCGTGTTACCAACCCTACTCAGCCCCCGTGGGATGCTATTGGCCAGCTGGAAACCGCCAGCGGCAACTTATGTACTGCCACCTTAATTACCCCTCAGCTTGCACTGACCGCAGGCCACTGCCTGTTAACACCGCCAAACGGCAAACCGGATAAAGCCGTTGCGTTGCGCTTTGTGTCGCAAAAAGGGGTGTGGCGATATGAGATCCACGGAATTGAAGGCCGGGTCGACCCGTCGCTGGGCAAACGCCTGAAACCGGATGGTGATGGATGGATTGTGCCGCCAGCTGCGGCGTCCTGGGATTTTGGTCTGGTGGTGTTACGTTACCCGCCGTCAGGCATTACGCCACTGCCGCTGTTTGACGGTGACAAAGCCGCACTGACTGCCGCGCTGAAGGCCGCTGACCGCAAAGTGACACAATCGGGTTACCCGGTTGATCACCTGGATTCGCTTTACACCCATGCAGATTGTATTGTCACGGGCTGGGCGCAAAACAGCGTGTTGTCACATCAGTGCGATACCTTACCGGGTGATAGCGGTTCGCCGCTGATGCTGAAAACAGACAACGGCTGGCAGCTGATTGGCGTTCAAAGCTCTGCGCCTGCCGCTAAAGACAGATGGCGTGCCGATAACCGCGCGTTGTCCGTTACCGGTTTTCGCGACAGACTCGAAGCGCTGGCGCAGCAGTAGGTCAGCACTGTCTGACCTGACGTAACTCAATAATTGCCTCAATCGGCATCGGCTGGCTGAACCAGAATCCCTGCAACTGATCGCAGCCTGCCAGCCGTAAGAGTTTCATCTGTTTTTCGTTTTCCACCCCTTCCGCCACCACTGCCATCCCCAGCGCGTTAGCGATGCGCACCGTGCCACTCACCAGCGCGGCGGCCTGTTCGTCGTTATCCACCAGCCCGGCCAGCGATTTGTCTATTTTGATGGTGTCGAAATTGAATCGGCGCAGATAGCCGATGCTTGAATAGCCCGTGCCAAAATCATCCAGCGCAACCGCCGTACCCAGCGCTTTCAGGTTAACTATCGCTGAACGTGCACGCTCCGGGTTTTCCAGAACATAGGTTTCCGTCACTTCAAGCTGGAGTCTGTTCGCCGGGAAATGGGTGATATCCAGCACGTTGGCGACCTTATCTTCAAACTCAGGGTCGCGGAACTGCGCCGGAGAGATATTAACGGATAGTTTTAAATCACCAAAAGGCTCCAGATCGCTACAGGCCCGGTGCAGGACAAACTGACCGAGCTTATAAATCAGGCCACTGGTTTCAGCAATTGTAATAAAGGTGTCCGGGCCAAGTTCCCCTTCCGGGCGGCGCGGCCAGCGTACAAGTGCTTCGACGCTGGTCATTTTCTGGCTACGCGCATCAATAATCGGCTGATACCAGACCTCAAACTCATCACGTTCAAGACCGCTACGAATCTGGTTTTCAAGTGCCAGCTGCCGTTCCCGCACGCTGTTGAGCTCTGCATCGTAGTGTGTAACCCGCCCTTTTCCGGTCATTTTGGCGTGATACATGGCAATATCGGCCCGACGGAACAGCTCAGAGCTGGTGCACTCAATTAAGGTTCCACTGGCAATTCCGATGCTGGCGCTGATATGAATCGTGCGCTCCCCCAGGCGAATCGGGCTATTGAGGAAGTCGAGCACCGCCCCGGCAAAGGCTGACGCCTGCGCCTCCGAGCGATCGCCACCTATGGTCATGGCAAACTCATCACCCCCCATACGCGCCAGCATCCCGCCAGGCGGGACCCGTTCACGCAGTGTTTTTGCAATGGCGATGATTAAGTCGTCACCGACGCTGTGGCCATAGATATCGTTCACATCCTTAAAGCCATCAAGATCGATGAATACCACGCTTTTCACGTCAATATCGCCGCGCAGGCTGACCTTATCCAGCGCTTCTATCAACGCGCGTCGGTTGGGTAAGTGGCTTAGCCAGTCCGTTCGCGCCACCAGCCGGGCCTGACTTTCCCCCCTGGCAAGCTTATACAGCCCCACGCTACTCACAAGAATAAACAGCAAGATCAGGGCAGCCGCCAGGACCACGATTTGCGTGATGTCTGACGAGGCCGCTATCGCCGCCTGCGCCCCCGGAAGACGCGCCTGCCAGTTGAGATAGCCCAGAAGCTCCCCGGCCGAACTGTTGAGCGGCATACTCATATCGTTGATCTTATTGGGCGTATAATTGAGACGGTCTATCTGAAACGTGGCACCCAGATCGGACAAAATCTGGGAATTAAGATGGCGGGTAATGACCAGATAACGGCGCGTATCGCCGCTAATCTGGAGCGGCCCTACCATCGGGCGAACAAGCCCGATACCAATAAACGCCACGCCGTTACGTGTGCGGGTGATCCCGGCGTAAATATTCTTGTCTTTGGCTAATGCGCTGCTGTGCTTATCAATCAACGCTTTCAGGCCTGAACCAAAAAACGAAAGATTCTTTTCCGTAAAAGGTTGGCTCTGAAATGATCCCCACAGCACATTGAAATGTTCATCCAGTACAAATGTACCATCGTAAAGATTATTGATTTTAAAACCAGCGCCCCAGGTTTTATACAGCCATTCGGTATCCAGTTTAGGGCTATAAAGCTCACGTACGGCGTCGTCCCAGACGGCATTATCAATCACCAGCGAAGAGACACGATTAACAGATGTCTGGATCGCCCCCTGAACCGATAGCGCGGTGCGGTGTTCATCAATTTCATTGGTTTTGGTACTGATAAGATGAAGAGACAGGTAAAGCAACGCGATAACAGACACAATTAAGCCGATCCCCGCCATGAATATCATGACGAACAGCGTTTTTGCCGTGGGGATATTGCGCCAGCTTAAGGTGAGATACATCGGCCATCCTCTTCAAAGTTATGCTTTTCTAAGAGTAATACAGGCAACGGATTTCGCTGCCTGTAAAAACTGGCTGTATTCGTGTCAGGCGAGTTTTATCATCACCATACCTAATAACAATAGCACCAGCCCTATCCAGCCTTTGTTATTTAAACGCTGGCCGAAAAGGATCCAGCCAGCGGCAAGCGTTGCGGCGATACCAAATCCGCCCCACAACGCATAGGCCACTGACAAATCGATACCTTTTACCGCCTGCGACAGCGCACTGAACGCGCCCAGCACAGCGGCAATGGACATCAGGCCGTAAAATTTACGGCGAAAACCATCGGAGAACTTCAGAAAGACGTTGGCCGCAATTTCCAGCACAATGGCGAACGCCAGCCAGGCCGCGTGGATCCATTCAAACTGCTGCATGGGTCTTCTCCTTCAGCTGTTTTGTCGGTTTACGTGTACCCGATTTAATCAGCACAATCCCGGCAACCAGGGTCGTCAGTCCGGCAATTTTCATGGTTGATAATGCTTCGTCAAATAACATGACGCTGAACAGCGTAATCAACAAAATACCGACACCTTCCCACAATGCATAGGCCACACCCAGCGCAATTTTCTTTACCGCAAAGGACAGGAAAATATAGGAAAGTGAAATCATCACCAGCATTAAAATAAAGCCAGTGTTGCCATCACTGACACTTGCCCATTTCATAGACAAGGTGCCGGTAATTTCAGCGACGATAGCCAGAGCTAATAAAATCCAGTAAAACATGTTCTTCTCCTGCTTGAGAATATAATCCATCGTGGCTCGCCTCAGACGGCAAACCAAAAAAATATGAAATTAAATCAGATAGCTAAGCGCATAGCGCCAGCTCAGGCAGAAGACGTGACTATAGCGCGGTGCGCCAGTGTTGCTCACCAGACAGAAGGCAGAAGGAGGTAGAAAATACAGCGGTGTTTTTTGAAATGTACGTCCTGAACAAATTGTCCATAAAATCACAATTATCCGCGATCTTGCTTCTCGTCTTTGCGGATGAAAATTGTCCTCGGTAGTTGAACACGCCTGATTTGTACCATAAGCCAGGAATTTACTCAAAGTCTTTTCAATTCTTTACCCACCCTGTTTGACCTCGGTTAGTTTATTGAAACGGCATTCGCATCTATTATAAATAAAAGAATTATTTCAGGAATCTCCATGGCTAAACCCATCATTACCCTGAACGGGCTTAAAATTGTCATCATGCTGGGCATGTTGGTGATCATTCTGACGGGCGTCCGTTTTGCGGCGGACATCATTGTGCCCTTTATTCTCGCGCTTTTTATTGCCGTGATACTCAACCCGCTGGTTCAGCGCATGGTCCGTCTCCGCATACCTCGCGTGCTGGCCATTACGCTTCTGATTGGCATCATCATTGTCGCCATGGTGCTGTTGGTGGCGTATCTGGGAACCTCCCTGAACGAGCTGGCACGTACGCTGCCTAAATATCGTTCATCGCTGGTGATCCCGCTGCTGCAAATTGAGCCCTGGCTGCAACGTGCGGGTATTGAGGTGTCGGTTGAGGAGCTGCTGAAGTATATCGATCCCAATGCTGCCATGACCCTTGTCACCAGCCTGCTGGCACAGCTTTCGAATGCTATGACGTCTATTTTCCTGCTGTTTTTAACGGTGGTCTTCATGCTGCTTGAAGTGCCGCAACTGCCGGCAAAGCTGCAACAGATAATGACTCGTCCTGTGGAAGGCATGGGTGCGATTCAACGCGCGCTGGATAGCGTTTCGCGCTATCTGGTGCTGAAAACAGCCATTAGCCTGGTCACGGGGCTGGTTGTCTGGGGGATGCTCGTCGCGCTGGATGTCCGTTTTGCGTTCGTATGGGGGCTGCTGGCCTTTGCGCTTAACTATATTCCCAATATCGGCTCGGTGCTGGCGGCTATTCCGCCCATCCTTCAGGTGCTGGTCTTCAGCGGGTTTTACGATGCACTCATTTTACTGGCGGCCTATCTGGTGATTAACCTGGTCTTCGGCAACATCCTGGAGCCGCGAATGATGGGACGCGGGCTTGGGCTTTCCACTCTGGTGGTGTTTTTGTCCCTGATTTTCTGGGGCTGGCTGCTCGGCCCGGTCGGTATGTTGCTTTCCGTGCCGCTGACCATCATTGTGAAAATTGGTCTGGAGCAAACGGCGGGTGGGCAAAGCATCGCCATTTTGCTCAGCGACATGAGCCATAAGTAAGTGTGGCCCCTGCCTGTCAGGGGCTTACAGGTTCATATCCAGCAGCGGCTTACTGACTCTCCCGGCCTGGCGGTAGTACTGTAACGCCGCCTGCCACTGTGTCAGCGGATAAACCGTGACGTTTCTGTACTGGCTTGCACACAGCATCGGCCAGATGTGCCGGAATTCCGTCTGCCACGCCGCCACGCTCAGCGCATCCAGGTAATTGCGAATATGGAACCACTCCACACGTGGAAAGGCCCGTTGCTGCCGGAACGTTTGCCCGCTAAGCAGGCCATAACAGACAAATATTCCTTCTTCGGGCATCAGGCTCAGAAGGGTTTCTGCCAGGCTGCCGCCCGTGGCATCGTACACCACGTCCGCACGCGCGGCGACGGCGGTCACCATCGCCGTATTACCTTGATCTATCGGGATAATGCCCATCGCAGCCAGCCGTTCGCCATGAACAGGCGAGCGGTGAATTCCGTATACCTCTTTAGCCCCGGCACTGCGCGCCCACTGCCCGAGCAAAATAGCGCAATCCGAACCTGCGGCCGTTAGCAGCACCCGTTTCCCCTGCGGCGGATAGAGGTTTAGCATCATCCTGGCGGCCAGCGGGTTAATGTATGCCCGCGCGGCAAGGTGCGAGTGAACCTCTTCCGGCACCGGGATCGCATATTCCGCCGGACAATCAACATACTGCTGCCAGGTGCCTTGCCCCCGCAGCGGCAGCACGCGCTTGCCCAGAAGATGCGCGAACGCAGCGGGCGCTTCTGTCACCTCTCCCACCCCTTCATAACCCGCTACAGCCGGTAATGGCGTGCGGTGACGATAGGCACCGGTAATGGGGATAAGATCGGAGGCATTGACCGGGGAATAGCGCATACGCACCCGCAGCGCCCCCGGTTTTAGCACGCCAGGTACAGTGATTTCAGGTTGCAGGACGGACGCAGGTTCGCCAAAACGGCGATACCAGAGAGCGAGGTTATTCATGACTTTCTCACCGAACAGAATCAGACCGGCTGATACGCCGCCAGAAGCTGCGTCAGCAAATGCACACCCTTTAGTGCGCCCCTTTTATACCAGCCTGAGATAGGCTTTTACCGCTTCGCTGGGTTCTTTTTCCCGGCTGATAATCACCAGATTGGCGGTTAAATCCGGCTCATTCAGCCGACGATAGACCAGCCCTGGAATATGTACCTGTTGCAACGGGGCCGGGATTAACGCCAGACCCAGCCCGGTAGCCGCCATCGCCAGAATACTCAGCGTACTGCCGGAGCGGTAGGCAATATGACACTGCTCCCCAAGCCGTTGCGTCAGCATGATAAACAGATGTTCATGGGTATCGTGCGCGTCATATAAAACAAGAGGTTGCCCGGCAAGCATCTCTATCGTTAAGTCTGCATACTGTGCGAGAGGACTTTCCTCAGTCAGTGCGACCAGGATTTCCCAGTCGCCAATGCGCCTGACGGCAATGTCCGGCCCTGCGATATTGCTGTGCGCCGGGGTATAACCAATGTCCAGATGCCCGGCAAGAATGGCATCGACCTGCTCCTGCGGGCCAACTTCCTGAATCATCAGCTCTGCATCAGGAAAGCGTTGATGAAATAGACGCAGGTCCGCTATCAACTTCCCGCTAAAGATAGCATTACCGGCAAACCCTACCCTGACCCGCCCCGTTTCCCCACGCATGGCGCGCTCAACGGTGAGCCGGGTATGTTCTGCCTGCTCAAGCGTTCGTCTGGCTTCAGTGAGTAACAGCACGCCCGCCTCGGTAAGCTCAACCCGGCGGCTGGTGCGAATAAAAAGAGCGCCCCCCAGCTCGGTTTCAAGGGCCTTTATCTGCATACTCAACGCGGGTTGCACAATGTTGAGTCGTTCCGCGGCGCGGCCAAAATGCCCCTCTTCAGCGACGGCCAGAAAATAGCGCAGGTGACGTAATTCCATACTGAACCCCATCAATAACTAAAATTGATTGATCGGTAATATCTATATATTTCATTTTAGCTTTATCAGACGGCAAACTGAACCCCGTCAAACAACAGGAGCAACGACCATGCGTAATCAACAAAATGACCGCCAGCAACTTAATGACCTGATGAACGGCTGGATGCACCGGGATCTGGGCGAATGGGAGCAGCTAAATGAATTGTTCCATCCCGACGGCACGATTGAAATCACCTGGTTTGAAGGGCTGGGAAGCGATTTTGTGAAGGGTTCAATGCGTATGGGCACATCGGATTTACGGACCAAGCACCTTATCGCCTCTCCCGCGGTGACCTTTAATGCTAACGGAGATAAAGCCATCCTTGAAACGAATGCCATCATCATCGCGGAAAACGTAAAGCTGAATATCGGCTGTGAATGCCACAATCGTTTTTATGATCTGGCGGAAAAAAGAGAAGGTGTCTGGAAGCTGTTCCGCCGTCAGAGTATTTATGACATGGGTACGTTTACCTTCCCGCTGGGCCCGGTTGAAATTGATCGGCGTACTGCCGAAAAGTACCCCCGGGAATATGCAGCACTGGCGTATTTACTGGAACAGAGCGGATTCCCACTCGGGCGCGTATTTGCCACCAGGGGCAGCGAACTGGAAACAAAAATGAAAGCGGATGCGCAACGCTGGCTGTCAGCCTGAGTGTTTTACGCCCTGTCGCCTGCGGGGATTAACACCGGTAACGGGTTAATCTCCTTTGAATGGCTTATCCGTCAAATGACTTCCGCCCCCGCCGCCAATACCACCGTTGAACCCGCCACCGCCCTGAGCGAAACTACCATGCTCGGATGGGAAAAAATCGCTCGGCGAAGCTGCCGTCATCGCTTTATCGATGAGATCTGACAACACAGCACGTTGCTGTGCTTCAGATACATCGGTATTCGCGCTGTCCTGGGCAGTTTTAGTCCCGGAGTCCGGATGAATCAGAGGATTACTTGACATAATAACCGCAGCCGAGATTAACAAGGGTACAACGACGGTCGAGTTATACCAGTTCACGATAACCGCCACCATGCCTTCTGAATGGGAGGGCACGGTCTTATTCGCGTTAAAGTTCTTAACATCATCTCCTTGCGTACACCCGGCGAAGGACAACCGTGGATATAACGTCAGAAACAGACAGGAGAACGATGATAGTAAAAAGCATCGGCGGTTCATGTTCATGATGGCATCCTCACTTTACATTCCCCATATAGGGTGTTGCAGTCACACCATATAACTGATTAAGGCCTGCCGTTGTCACCAGTGAAGATATTGCCGCACGCTCTGGGGTATAACTGGTATTTACTTTATCTATTGGCACATTCGATAATATCTTGTCCAGCATTTCCTGGATATCATTATAGTTTTTCCGTTGACCATCAAACTCAGTGCTAATACGGCCATCAAACTCATACTTATAAAGTGCTGATACTACTGACATCCTGTAGGCTGCTTTTATTTTTGCCAGTCTGATCCAAATATTTAAATCGTAATCATTACGGATAAAATTGGCCATCACCATACTTTTCCCTGACCTTAGCATTGGAACAACCGGTAATGACTCCAACTTATTGATAGTGTTTTATGTTCAGATAATGCCCGATGACTTTGTCATGCAGCTCCACCGATTTTGAGAACGACAGCGACTTCCGTCCCAGCCGTGCCAGGTGCTGCCTCAGATTCAGGTTATGCCGCTCAATTCGCTGCGTATATCGCTTGCTGATTACGTGCAGCTTTCCCTTCAGGCGGGATTCATACAGCGGCCAGCCATCCGTCATCCATATCACCACGTCAAAGGGTGACAGCAGGCTCATAAGACGCCCCAGCGTCGCCATAGTGCGTTCACCGAATACGTGCGCAACAACCGTCTTCCGGAGCCTGTCATACGCGTAAAACAGCCAGCGCTGGCGCGATTTAGCCCCGACGTATCCCCACTGTTCGTCCATTTCCGCGCAGACGATGACGTCACTGCCCGGCTGTATGCGCGAGGTTACCGACTGCGGCCTGAGTTTTTTAAATGGCGGAAAATCGTGTTGAGGCCAACGCCCATAATGCGGGCGGTTGCCCGGCATCCAACGCCATTCATGGCCATATCAATGATTTTCTGGTGCGTACCGGGTTGAGAAGCGGTGTAAGTGAACTGCAGTTGCCATGTTTTACGGCAGTGAGAGCAGAGATAGCGCTGATGTCCGGCGGTGCTTTTGCCGTTACGCACCACCCCGTCAGTAGCTGAACAGGAGGGACAGCTGATAGAAACAGAAGCCACTGGAGCACCTCAAAAACACCATCATACACTAAATCAGTAAGTTGGCAGCATCACCGGAACAACCTGAGTAATAAAAGTTTTTTCCGAGAACGGACACGTCAGGCTAAATATAAATATCCCACTGTTTTTATTCACACTCCCGACGGGAATAGCACAACTGTTCTCCAGGTCGTTATGAGACAGTTTTCGCCCCACACCTGACGTCAAATTAACGGTTGAGAAGTCACTAACCTTAAACTGTTTCGGATGCGCTGAAATATCCATGTATGACCTCAGAAAGAGAGTGGCACATAATAAAAATAACCACATCCGTGCAAAACGGCATGATATAAAAGTATGAGTTAAAATGAATTACGGGCATTCTCCCCCTACCGTGCCACCGGCAAATCCGCATACTTTGTCGTATAAGACGGGGACAGCATCTCACGCTTCATCGACCAGGCTTTCTCGATCCCCTGCCCGGCAAACCAGACTTTCCCTTTCCCGGAATGATTTAACCTGTCTATCGCCTCCATCAATGCCATGCTATTGGCACGCGGGCGGTTGTCATCGAACAAATTAAGCTGTGCGACACCGCAGCTGAAAAAGTCGGCCAGCATCACTCCCGCTTTCATATAGCGATACCCATCGAGCCATATCCGCTCTAATGCTTGCGTAGCGGCACGGATGATATCACGTGAGTCATTGCTCGGCGTCAGCAGGGTGACGGAAGCCTGATTGCCGTAATACACCTCATTATCCGCATGAGGGCTGGTCCGCAGAAATACGCTGATGAAGCGACAATACTGGCGCTCGCCACGCAGTTTTTCCGCTGCGCGTTCGGCGTAAGCGCAAATCGCCTGATGCATCTCAACGTATTGCGTAATGCGGTGCCCAAAAGAACGGCTACAGATGATTTGCTGCTTCGTGGGGGTAAATTCCTCCAGGCTAAGGCAACGCTCGCCGCGAAGTTCACGAACCGTGCGCTCCAGAACCACGTTGAAATGTTTCCTGATGACCCACGAAGAGCAGTCGGCCAGCTCAAGCGCCGTGGTTATGCCCATCGCATTTAGCTTTTTGGTGATCCGCCGCCCAACACCCCATACCTCTTCCACCGGCACTGCGGCCAGCAGTTTGCGCTGACGATCGCGGTCTGACAAATCAACAACACCGCCCGTACTGCGCCATTTCTTCGCCGCATAGTTCGCAAGCTTTGCCAGCGTTTTCGTCTGCGCAATCCCCACGCCCACCGTCAGCCCGGTATTTTTCAGTACCTGGTTGCGCATCTGGTGCCCGAAAATATCCAGTGGCATACAGCTGTCGATGCCCGAGACATTCACGAACGCCTCATCAATGGAATAGATCTCTATCGCCGGGGAAAGATCGGTTAACGTCTGCATGACGCGGCTGCTGAGATCGGCATTTATGTGGAATAGAAAATCTACAAAAATTATTAACGTGTTTAGTAGCCACAATGAGAGAAAAATGGACATCCAAATGCAAATTGGTTCAGTTGATGAGCCATGGTCGTCAGTTATATCGTAATCCACATGAAGCAGACCAAATAACTACCATTCTCAGCAACCGGGTAAGGAAGTTGAACGAGAAGCCACAGCAGGACCAGACCATGTAAGCCAGTAGCGGGGGATGGAGTAAATTGTGAGTAAAAGGCTGTGGCATAAATTTCCCAAATGCTAATGAAGATTATAACGCAAAAGGAAAACAATGAGAAAATTCGTCTTTAGCAATACACTTTTTTTGGACAGTTTAAATCCGTCTAAATTCAGAAAGAATATTTTTCAATTACTGGTAAACGATTTGGAGAGTCAGGAATGAATTGTAAACCAGCAAAGTTATGCCGTTATAAACCCATGAATTTATCATTGATATTCAAAAAACTGTCTTCTTGATTCATCATCCTCAAGGTACTCAAAAGAAAGAAGGCGAATTGTAGTACGTTTATAAAACCACTCGCAATCGCTTCGTTTAATAATATCGCCAAGTTTGAAACATATCCCGGATGCCACCCGAATAATCGCATATTTACCATTACTAAACCTGACCCGGTGAATACAGAAGGGTTGACCGACCTGCCCGTGACAGCTGTTTGACAGGATATGTCCTTCAATAAAAACAGATTTTTTAGATTTCATTATCATACCCTCGACAACTGCAGTACAGGAGAAATGTTGTCATTTCCCGACATCACTGACGTTAAGTGGCAGAAGCTGATCAGCCGCCGATACACCAGCATTCTGAAGGTCTGAACAACAGTCCGCAGGCAGGGCGCTCAAGAACCGCATCTTTTCTTAGTTTACCTGCTTTCTGATCGGCTCTGTGTGCGCATACCGGGCAGGCAACATGAACCGGTCTTTCTTTAAAATACCTGAGCCCATTTGTATAAGACATAAATAATTCTCTGAGGAATACAGTAATTATTATACGCTTTAATATAAAAATAACTGGCATAAGTTATGTTAAGTTGTGTCTGAATCAGCATATCAGATATTGAAAATTGAACGTCTGATTTATGGTACACTACCCTTCCGTGAGAAATTTAAGATGAAATCAGAAGACACCCTTGACTGGTATCCGGCACAACTACCGCCTGTGAAAATTATTCTTGGCGAAGCCGTGCTGGCTGTGGGTAAACAGGGTCGACCGATTAATACCCGCACCTTGCTGGAATACCTTCAGGTCATGCAGGACAAACAAAAAAGGCGGGATGACAAAATCGCCATGCAGACTGCGATTGATGTTCTCAGGGATAATCAGCGCATTAACGGCAGACGTTAATGCACTTCCGGGATCAGTGTCAGTTCTGAATGATCTCAACCGTATGGTTTTGTCCATCATCCTTCAGCGGTATTCTGTCATCAGGGAGGAGAACACCATCCAGTGTCACGCGATATTCTGCATCGCCACGTGAGACACTAATCTGATAATGGCTTTCGCCATATTGATAGGCCATAGAAAAAGACGGCCACTCATCCGGTAACCGAGCATGAACACTAAAGTCAGTACCGGAACGTTTTATCCCCAGTAATTCCTCGGTAAGTAAACGCCAGGCCCAGCCTGCGGAACCGGTATACCAGCTCCATCCTGCACGTCCGGTATGGGGAGCGACGCTGTAGACATCAGCACTCATGACATAAGGCTCAGCTTTATAAATTCCGACCGAGTCCGTATTCAGGGTATGATTTATAGGGTTGAGCATTGACCAGAGTTGCCAGGCACGTTCGGCATTCCCCATTCGGGCAAATGCCATCACTGCCCAGATGGCGCCATGAGTATACTGCCCTCCGTTTTCCCGCACACCGGGCAGGTACCCCTGTATGTAACCCGGATTTGGACCGTGCCCATCGAAAGGAGGCGTTAACAGTTTAATCAGTCCCCCTTCGTTATCCACAAGGTGCTTATCCAGCGCCTGCATGGCCTTTGCGCACCGCCCCGGGCTCGCGGCCCCGGACAATACAGACCAGCTTTGCGCAATCGCATCAATCCGGCAGTCCTGTGAGACTTTCGACCCCAGGGGAGTTCCATCGTCAAAATACCCGCGCCGGTACCATTCACCATCCCAGGCGTGGGCTTCGAGATTGCTTTGCAGGCGCAGAGCCTGTGAACGGCACATCGCGGCGACGCTTTCATCCAGCCTGCGCTCCGCCAGCGCTGCAAACCGCTGCAAAATGTCGTACAGGAAGAAGCCCAGCCAGACGCTTTCACCTTTGCCTTCGATACCCACCCGGTTCATCCCGTCATTCCAGTCACCAGCCCCCATCAGCGGCAGGCCATGCTCCCCGAAGCGAAGTCCATAGTGAATAGCTTTGACGCAGTGTAACCAGAGTGTCTCTTCGGTGCCGCTGATGACCGGCGTGTCATAGACAGACTCTTCACCAGGCTGAAGCGAGCGTCCCTCCAGATAAGGAATGCGTATTTCCAGTGCATCCATATCCCCCGTCGTTTCAACATAGTGGCAAACGGCAAGCGGCAGCCAAAGATAGTCATCGGAACAGCGGGTACGCACACCGTTGCCGTGTGGCGGGTGCCACCAGTGCTGCACATCCCCCTCGATAAACTGCCGTGATGCACAGAGTATTATCTGTTCACGCATCCGGTTCGGAGCAGCATGGCTCAGTGCCAGCGTATCCTGCAGCTGATCGCGAAAACCAAATGCACCGCCAGACTGATAGTAGCCACTCCGGGCCATAAGACGACAGGTTACCGTCTGATACAACAGCCAGCCATTAACCAGTAAATTTACGGACGTGTCGGGGGTGTTAACTACGATTTTATCGAGCACATTGTGCCAGTGATTATGAATCCGGTTCAGCTCCTGGCGGACCGTATCCTCGTTCATGTAGCGGGCCAGCGTCTCCTGAGCACAAACATCATTCTCCTCTGCGCCGAGGATAAAAATAAACGTCCTCTGGTCCCCGTCAATTAATGTAACCGCCGATTGCACCGCTCCGCAGGGATCCAGACCGGCCCCCGTCTTACCAGAAAGCTTTTGCAGTTTCATGGCCGACGGGGCGTGAAGGGAACCATTACGGCCAATAAACTCCCGGCGGTCCCCCGTCAGCGAACAGTTATTACCACTGACGGCAAAAAATGCAGTCCGGCCACCACCGTTGTCACCATAAAAGTTGTTCGCCAGCACCCCGCAGCCGCCAGGCGTTCTGGCCGCATGTGTCACAATGTGAGGGGCTGAGCGAGTTCGGGATTCTCCGAGCGTCCACTCCACATAGCCAGTTACGGAAAGTTTACGTGTCCGTCCCGAAGAGTTACTGAGCGTCAGGAACACCAGTTTAACCGGATCCTCTTCGGCAACCAGGACCGTCAACTCGCTGTCTATACCACTTTCACAATGGGCAAAAACGCTGTAACCAAAACCATGGCGGGTCAGGTAATCACCGCGTCCGCGAACAGGCAAAGCCGTCGGTGACCAGCACTCACCGCTCTCTTCATCGCGCAGATAAAACACCTCGCCGCTGCGATCGCTCACCGGATCGTTCTCCCACGGTGTCAACCGGTATTCATGTGCATTCTCATACCAGGAGTATGCCTGTCCAGCCTCGGAAATCACACTGCCAAAACGGGAATTTGCAAGTACGTTTGACCAGGGAACCGGTGTCTGTGCATTTTCCCGCAGGACAATCTGATACTCCCGACCATCCTGAGAAAATCCACCGTACCCATTGAAATGATATAACTGACTGATATCGGGGCTCCAGTCCGTATGTTGATTACGCTCGCGCACAGCTCGCGGAATGAAGGCTCTGGCCGACGATTTCAGGGTATGAATACGCTGGTTAAGCTGCTCATTAATACCCCCTGCGCGGTCATCAAGATAAAGACAGGCCACGCTCATCAAAAGCAACTTATCCTCAGTGGAGAGATGCTCGCCATTACGGACAAAAAGCCCGCCCCTTTTGTCCAGCAGATTGGCTTCAGACCCGGCATAAATTAACTCCATAATCTGATTTTGTAATCCCTGCTGGTAGCTGCCGGGGCTGTTATTCAGGATAACCAAATCAACATCCAGCCCTTTCTGTCTCCAGTAACGGTGTGCCTGAATCAGTGTGGTAACGTAGGTGATGCTTTCCTCGCTAGTAATACTGAGCAGCACTATCGGCAGATCACCTGAAATTGCCCAACCCCACAGACCAGACTGACCACGCCGGTTGCGGCTGATCACCAGGCCTTCGGCGCGCAGCTCCTGAACAGGGTAAAACACAGCGCTGGCGAGGCGATTAAACAAAGTCGCATCATCTTCACTGGCGTTCATCTGGCGTAATACCGCCAGACTGTGAGACCAGGCCAGTTCAAAAATGCGATCAGCGATAGGATAATCGCGATATTTTTCCAGCAACGCCAGGCTCTGCTGGCGGCTCTCGTTGATGCCATAAATGATATCAATCGTGACCGGCTGCCCCGGCTGCAGAATGATGGTATGGCGTATTGCCAGAATCGGATCCAGCACTGACCCCGACGTGTTGCTGAGCGCCCCTCCAGCCTCTATTGCCAGGGCATTCGCAGGATTTCTGCCACGACCAAGAAATTTTGCCCTGTCCGTTTCAAACGAGACGTTATGGCGGTTATCGCCATGCACCACCATCATGTGAAACAGGCAAGGACTCGGTTCATCCGGGGAGCGTGGGCGCCGGTGGCAAAGAATAGCGTCACGCTCAGGATCCAGCTCAGTCTGAATAAACAAATTACTAAAAGCCGGGTGTGCCAAATCACTGGCATCAGGTGCCAGTACCACTTCGGCATAGGTTGTCAGTTCCAGAGTGCGGGGCTGGCGCCCACGATGAATCAGTGTGAGACGTCGCAGTTCAATGTCATCCTCCGGGGAGATGACAATCTGCGTTTTGACGCTGAGTCCCCCGAAGGTACGTCGGAATTCAGCGCTCGCATCGGTGAATATTATTTCCTCGTCGTGATCGCTGCTGTTGCCTGTCGGCTGCCAGGTATTGCTCCACACGTCGCCCGTCTGCAAATCGCGGATATAGCAGAATGCTCCCCAGTTATCGCAGGTGGTATCACTGCGCCAGCGCGTAAGAGCAATATTATTCCAGCGACTGTAACCGCCACCGCCTGCGGTCAACATAAGGTGATAATGGCTGTTGGATAGTAGTTGAATATCCGGTGCTGGCGTGTCAACGCCATAGAAAATTCTGGGTTCATAGCGAACGGGTTTGACCCTGCCCTCATGAGATTCAAAATGACGACGCGGACTGTACAGATCGACTGCATCCGGCACACGCTCCTGTAACAGCAGGCTCGCTGACCGGAAGACTGTACTGGACATGAATCGTTCAGTCATGGGGGCGTCAAGCAGCACATGAGCCAGTGCCTGAAATGCCATCCCCTGGTGATGCGCCATCCAAGACTGTACCACCGCATAGAGCTGACCGGTTGCAAGCCGTGAGGGGGTATAGTCCAGTGCTTCATAAAAACCGTATTCGCCATGTGCGCCATTTTTTTGCAGCCTGAACAGGTTCTCACAGGCCTTCTGTGGGGAGACCATCAGAGCCAGCACGGTTGCGTAAGGGGCGACAACCATGTCATCGGCAAGCCCCCTGCGCAGACCGAGACCCGGCACGCCAAAAGCCTGATACTGATAATTATGCTGAACATCAAAAGCATGATATCCAGACTCTGAAACTCCCCATGGAACCCCACGTTCTTTTCCCCAGTGAATCTGCCGCATAACCGCCGACTGACTCATTTCATCGAGCAGACTTCCGGGCCTGATAGGCATTACCAGATTCGGCATCAGGTATTCAAACATAGACCCGCTCCATGACATAAGGGCAGTTTCATTATCAATAGTGGTAAACAGTCGCCCCAGCGCGTACCAGCTTTTAAGAGGTAGCTGATTAGTCGCAATGGCGAGAAAACTGGTCAGGCGGATTTCAGATGGCAGGAGATCATAATGGCTCTTGTCAGGCGTATTTGTGTCACAGTTATAACCGACACTGAGCAGGCTGGTTGCTTCGTTGTACAGAAAAGCGAAATCCATCCGGGCGTGCTCATCCAGCCGCTGTTCAAGCTCAGTGATAATATTGAGTCGCATCCGGGCCTGCTCCGTCGCGGACGCCGGAGGTGTTCCTTTACAGGTAAATGTCGCACGGGCAAGCTCGCTTAGAGTCGGCAGCGTCTGTTCGTTCCAGGATGCAGCTAACCAGCCAAGCAGCAGCGACCACTCATCGCAAAGCTGTACCAGTTGATGCTCAAGATGCCCTGCCCAGCGCAACTGAAGGGGAGATCCCTGATGACATTGCGTGGTCAGATGGTTGCATTGAGTGCGCATGTTTTTCAGTTCGCTGAAAAACGCCTGCGGAGAGAGCGATACTGCGCTCAGGCAGTGTTTGCGCAGCAGTCGCAGGCTGTCAGGGGGGTACTGACCCCAATGTTTTTCCAGAATCTCCAGCGTATCATTCAGTCCGGCTAGTACTTGATGCATGTTTAAAACAGGCTGATAACGCATAGCAGACAGCCCTTCACGCAGGGTCAACAAATGCCCCGCCATATTGCCACTGTCGACGCTGGAGACATAACGTGGACTTAGGGGGGACAGCGTAAGGGTGTCATACCAGTTGAAGAGATGGCCCCGGTAGTGTTCCATTTTATCCATCGTGTCGAGCGTGAGTGATACACGCCGGAGCACCTCTCCGCCGGGAAGGTAGCCAAAGTCCCAGGCAGTCAGGTTTGCCATAAGGGAAAGGCCAATATTGGTAGGAGAAGTACGATGGGCCACCGTTGGTTGCGGTATTTCCTGGTAGTTATCTGGCGGAAGCCAGTTTTCTTTTTCTGTGGCAAAGGTTTCAAAAAATGCCCAGATTTCGCGGCTTGTCTGGCGTAACAGCTGTTTTTGTTCCTGATTTGGCGAAAACACCTTACGCACGGGCTGGCGACTCAGCCAGCTCATCAGCAGCGGTGCCAGACACCATAACAAACCGATCGGCAACGCAATCCCCAGCAATTGTGGTGCAAATTGTCCAGTCAATAGTGTCAGCGCCACGCCACCTGCAACATTCAGCCACATCACCTGATAAAAACGCGCAACAGTGGGTATGGCCTGATTACTGTCCTGGCTGTGGCTGACCCACTGGCTGAGGTGATGCCTGCTGACCCCCAGTCGCCATAGCGTCACAGCAATCGCCTTCAGCGAATATCCTGCTTCGTGTGGCAGTATCGCAAAATTAAGGCCGATACCTGACAAACGCTTCAGCGCGCCCGCCCCCACCAGTAACAGATGCGGCTTCAGGCGTCGACGCAGAGGTTTATGCAGAAGATCATGGGCAATGCAGAGGATAGCTGGCAACAGCCATATCAGCGACAGTACGCCCAGCCAGTAAACCGGATTGGGTACCCCAAGCAGGGTGTAGAACAGCAGTATCAGTAAAGAGGGGGCAACCAGACTGCGTCGCAGATTATCAAGTAATTTCCAGTAAGAAAGCGCGGTCAGCGGATTCTTACTCCGCGTTCCATCGGCTTTTCTGACGCGTGGTTTCAGCCAGTTAAGCAGTTGCCAGTCGCCCCGGATCCAGCGTGAACGGCGTGCTACATCCGACAGATAATTATTAGGGTACTGTTCGTAGAGTAACACTTCACTCAGCAGCCCCGAACGTGCATAGCATCCTTCGAGAAGATCATGGCTGAGAACCAGATTTTCCGGGCAGGTGTTGGCAGTGGCCTGCATAAAAATATCAACATCATAAATCCCTTTACCCACGAACGATCCTTCCCCAAAGAGATCCTGATAGATATCCGAAGACATCATCGAATAGGGATTATTGCCCGGTATGCTGCTGCGCAGGGCTGCATAACGCCCTTGACCGTTGCGTGGTATCTCTTCCGCGAGACCGGGTTGCAGAATGCCGAATCCTTTGACAACCCTCTGGCGTATCGGATCATACTCTGGTGTATTCAGTGGATGAGCCATCGTCGCGACGAGTTTGTGTGCCGTATCGCGCGGCAGCACCGTATCACTGTCCAGGGTGATGACGTATTTAATGTGACCCGGTAAAAGGTGGGCAGGCATGTCTGCAACGCTGACGAATTGTCTCCCCGGATAGCGCAACCAGCTGTTCAGTAACGCCAGTTTTCCCCGCTTGCGTTCATAGCCCATCCACGTTCCTTCTGCGGGATTCCATTCAGGCTGGCGGTGTAGCAAATAAAAACGCGGGCGGCTGGAGGGGTAGCGGCGATTCAGCGCCTGTGTATCGGCGATCGCCTGTCTGAGCAGCATGTTACTTTCCGGCGAGGGTTCATTTTCAGAATCAGCGAAATCAGTGAGCAGCGCGAACCTGAGATTTTCATTTTCATTCCCCAGCCAGCAGACTTCAAGACTGGTGAGGAGCTGGCTGAAACTTACATGGCTGGTCAGCATACAGGGGATGACTAACATAGTGGCGCTGTCAGCGGGAATGCCGGTTGAAAAATCCATCCCCGGCAAGGGGCGAGGAACGCGAAAACGGGTAGTTGCGTCACTGAGTAGATCACTCATTAACTGAGTTAAAGCGATAATCAGAGGCAATATCACCGCGATCAACAGCCAGTCTGCGCCCTGCATGGCTGTTTCGTGCAATATTGCCGCGGTCGTTGCGGTGGTCAACAACGCCAAGCTTCCAAGCCATGACAACAGAGTTATTCTGTTGAAACTGTGCCTCAGGCGTATCAGCCTTGATGTGTCTGCCAACAGATGAGTTTCCAGCTCCTGTCGACCTTCGCCCGCGAGATAATAACCAACATGATATTCCGGTGTGTCGGGAGCATTTTTCTCTGAAAGCGCCAGCACCCTGTCAGCAACCTCAGGCTCACTGAGACCACTGTCCCTGGCCAGAATCTCAACAACATGCCGGTAATGATCCCGGGTATTGAAGTGCATCCGAGGATAGATACCAACAGGATCATTGCGTAATACCTGTTCGACGACACTTATTGTTTCGGCAAAATCAGCCCAGTCCGTTTCACTCAGTAATCGCAGACCCATGATGCTGTTACTGACGGATAGCTGACTTGCGGCAAGCTGTTGATTGAAGCTATGTATGAGAACTTCGGTGGTGATCCCCTGTTCCCGTAGACACTGATCAACCCAGGTCAGAGGTAACGACAATGCGTTGCCATGCCCCTGCAGGCGGCGCACCAGTTCTGCAACAAACGCACTGGTTAACGGAGGTCGGGAGCGCGCCATATCGGCAACCACCATGATTAAATCACCAGATGCACTCTCTGCACATTCGAAAATCTTTGTTATCCACGTATCAGCCAGATTTCTGTCCTGCTGCGCTTTTATGACTTCCATGCTGATACGACGAAGATTTTCAATCAGCGCCAGGCGCATCATTCCCGGTAACGCCCAGACTTCACCTAATGTCAGGGGTGTCACCTGTTGATAGGCTGTGAGATAGCTGGTCAGGCTGGCAGCATCCCAGCGGCCATCACCGTGAGCAATGGCCTCTGATGCAATATGGTAAATTCGTGTGCAATTCAGCGGTGACATCAGCGACGGGAGACCTTTACCAAAGCTTTTCGGCAAGTGCTGACGGACAGTGCGGATTTGTTCCTCAATCAGATAATAATTGTCCAGCAACCACTCCCCTGCGGGCATGATACTGGTCTTTTTACCCGCGTTAAGCTCATAGCAGTTTTGGGTGATGACGGCCTCATTATCACTGAGTCTTTTCAGTAAGTAATAAGGAAGTTTATCCGGCGATAATTTATGGGTCCGTGCCAGCTTCTGACCGAAGCGTTCCATCTGGGCGGTCGAAAAGAGTTCTGACCGCAGATTGCTTTCAGCCGCAGGATCGTTCGCTGAAAACGTAACATTTTCGGCAGTATTCATCGTAATACGGGAGCGGCTAAACCACGCTCTGGGGTTCATTTTCATAGCATTGCTCTGATGCAACGTTTGCGCGCAGGAGCAGTTGCGAAATCAGTTCAGAAACATTCTCTCGGGATGGGCGTAAATCATCAGGGATTTAACAGCTGCTGGGATTTAACTTAAGTATAGGGTATAGATTCGGTCTGCGGTTTTTGGTCGCGCTAGCATCAGGAGATAAACAGAGCCTTACAGTCAAACCGGTTGTTGATCGCGGTCATTCTGTTTCCAGCGTTGCAACACATCTCGATATCACCACCCACAGCCTTTACGCCTGGATAAAGAAGTACGGTCCGGACTCATCCACTAATAAAGAACAGTCAGATGCTCAGGTCGAGATCCGCCGGTTCCAGAAGGAGCTGAAGCGGGTTACTGACGAACGGGACATATTAAAAAGAGCCGCGGCGTACTTCGCAAAGCTGTCCGACTGAGGTACGCCTTTATCCGTTTGCTGGCCTGTTCGTCTGCTCTGTCGGGTACCCGATTAACGAGAACTGTTCAGGGAGTCTGACATCAAGAGCGCGGTAGCTTTTTTAATATGTCGTTTTCCATTTCAATGCGTTGTAGCTTTTTCTTCAGTTCGCGTATTTCGATCTGTTCCGGGGTTATGGGAGAGGCTTTTGGCATTTTACCCTGTCGTTCATCCCGCAACTGCTTTACCCATCGTGTCATGGTAGAAAGACCAACATCCATAGCACTGGCCGCAGCTGCAACGGTGTAGTTCTGGTCAAGGACCAGTTGAGCGGATTCACGTTTAAACTCTGCGCTGAAATTTTTTTTTCATTGGGACACCTGTTTTGTTCTGAGGTGAGCATATCACCTCTGTTCAGGTGGCCAAATTCAGTAAACCACTACACTTTGTTAACGTAGAGAGCCCGTAAGGTTTAGTCTTTTTGAGGTGGTGGCTGACTAGCCATTTTTTTTATGAATGCTGTCAGCTTATCAATATCACCTTCAGCAATGGCTTTCTCATCTGGCGTGAGCGGAACTTCCTCAAGATACCGATGTATGGATGCCTTACTTTCAAGAGCCTGAGCCCGAGAGCTGCTTTTTGGCAAGCTAAAATCACAGCCAATACAGGCCATTCTGTGCGGGCAACTGCTCCAAAATGGATTGGTGCAATACAAATCGCCTAAATCATAGTATAGGGCGAGCCCTGATGACGTTAGTGCCTGACTGTCATGATCGATCAGCACGCTGATCATATGAGAAATTTTGTCCGCTTTCACAAAAGAAGCCGCCAGCCGTGTTGGGCGAATGCGAATGTAGTGCAGGGTTGAGCGTGGGCAGCTATGTCCGGACCATTCCATCAACTCATGCAGAGTCATCCCCTGTGGCACACTGGCCAGCGCGGTGACGGCTGATGCTCTTCCCCTATGACTGGTAATCCGCCCCCGGCTGTCATCGAGAGGTACTCCGGACCGGGCACAGAGTACCGGGATGATCGTGTTATTTAGGATTGAGCTTCCTATCAGTTTTCCTCTGTACTGAAATAAATAATTGACCCTTTCAGCAGTTCGCTCATCCGTCAAAGGAGCCTGTTCTGTAGGGCGTTCCTGTAACCACAAATCTACATACTTTTTCACGACACTGGCGACTGGTTTGACAAATGCCCTTGATGTTTTTCCAGCCGGAACATCCAGATAACAGAGCGTTCCTGCAGGGATAATACTGCCGTCATCATGCACAATATCATCTGTCTGCTCGTGGACACAGCCTACGCTCAATCGAAATATTTCGTTCTGGCGTAAGCCTGCATGAGTCCAGATAACCGCCATCGCCTGGTGCATGGTAAACGGATAATGGATCCCGGTCAGCATATCCTCAGGTCGTAAATTCAGGCTGGCCCAGATCAGCTTCAGCCACACAGGATCGTCAATCACCCTGGGATTCACTCCCCGGCTGAAAGCTGGCGTGTCCGGCGTGGCCAGATGGCGGTAGGGACTCAGCTTCAGTCTTCCCCATCCCCAGAGTTCATAATCAACAAAAAAACGCCGCAGGGCATACAAAAAAGATGCCCGGGAGTTGCTCATCATTGGCTGTCCAGATCGGGCGGATACACGTCTTGTTTTTTCAGGCTCCAGAGAAAGCTCATCCACATTCATTCTTCCCAGCGCTGCGATGAAACTGGCACAGGTACTGATGCTCCAGTCAGCAGGCTCTCGGATATCAGGACAATCTCTGGCAAGCCACAAACCGATACGCAGAATAAAGCTGTAGTTCGATTCACGGGTCCGCGGCCGTAGTACGGACGTTTCCCGTCAGCGCTGACACCATCCGACCCATTCAGCGGCAATCCCGTCAGTTCGTTTCTCTTTCCAGCCGGTATAACCCCGCATACGCAATGGGCGTGACAAAATTCCCATGGCTGCCAGCCCATGGGAGACCTTACCTACCGCTCTGGCGATCCCGTTAGTGCGGTACTGTTGGCCCCGCTGGAGGAGCTCTTCGGTAAAGCTTTCCAGCCGCGGATCGCCATTTTCCAGCATCAGCATTCCCAGAACCGCCGAGAGAAACATTTCCTGATGACGAAGGGAATACCCCAGAGCCACTAGGACGTCCATAAGACGGCTGAGTTCTTGCTGAAAAATATCCCGGCCAAAAACCGCACAGGCATAATACGCAGGCTGCCGGCACCGGGTGCTGTGCAACGGGAGAGGAACCTGTGACAGGTGAAAGGCAAAAGCCGCTAGCAACGGACCACCGAGGTGTCGTCGCTGATACAACTTCTCCCATATATCTTCTGCCCAGAGGTGGCAAGGCAGATCCTGACGAGCCGCTTCGGCGAGTACCGCCAGAATGGTTATCCTGGTGACCTCGGGCTTTATACCGCTCCGGGTGGCGATGTCATAAAGAGGGCGCAGGAATGCCGGCACAGGTTTCTGCTGAAGATACTTACCCCGTCGTTGTGGAGTGCTCAGGGCAAGACGTTCCTGTGCGGAGAAAGCGGCCCTGAGCTGATATGACTCCAGCTCAAAAGGCTGCCAGACAACGCCGGAAGTGTTTTCGGCTTTCATAAGAGAATCCTCTGGTCAGAAAAAACCAGTCCGGCAACTTTTCTGTCAAGCTCGGCGACAGCTCCGGCCATGCGGGCAGCAAGATCGGTACCGGACAGGTGCAGGTAAACCTGGGTCGTCCGGGGATCCCGATGCCCGGCATAGGCGGCGAGTTCGTGCAGTTTCCAGCCAGCCCGCGCCAGATGGGTCAGGCGTAGATGACGGAAGGTATGGGTGGAGAAATCTACCAGCCCGGCCTGGTCTCTCCATTTACGAACGGTTTTACTCCAGCTCCAGATGCTCAGCGGCATACCGTGATTCCGGTCAGAGACCGAGCGAAAAAGTGCCCCACCAGAAAAACCACTTTGCCGTAACAGGTGCAAATGTGCGGCAAGCACAGGGGTTACCGTTGGGCTGTAACACACCATACGTTCGCGATGATTCTTGGTGGTTTCGGCACGGATACGGATCAACCGGTGGCCCGGATCAAGGTCGTCAACCTGAAGCGCCGTGACTTCTGCCCGCCGTAATGCGCCATAGTAGGCTAGTGCCAGCATCAGACGGTCGCGTAACGTTGCGGAGGCGGCCTGTTGCAGAAGAGTAAACCAGTCATGATCATCAGGAATACAGGGAAGACGGGTGATACGCGGTACCAGTCCGCGTCCGCTGAACACCGGGCCGGGCAACATTGCCCGGGGTATCGGACTGGTTTCACAGAGATCTTGGTAATAAAGATACTCGTACCAGAGCCGGATGGCCGAAATGCGCAACTGCAGTGTAGCACTGGCGACCGGCTGTGCCATTCCCGGGAGCTGGGGCCGTAGATATGCGGAAAAATCTTCAAAACGGGCAGAAGGTGGATGTATTGAATTTGCTTCGCAGTACCGCAGATAATGCGTCAGAGCACCACGATAAGCTTTGATCGTGGCGTTAGCCCGACCCAGATCAGTCAGTAGCCCGAGCCACTGCTCAACAAGATGCATACTGGCAGTAAAAAGTGGATTTCTGACCATCATGTTGACCTCTTTTGACAGAGAAACAGGTGCAGTTTAGTTCAAACAGTCCAATCAAGTGTTGCATTCCACTTAACTTACTACAGCGCGTAATTCGAGCTAAACACGTAGACCCGCGACGGATAACGGTTTTCCTTGAACTTAAAGTACGGTTCGCCCATTTTGATCCCCAACTGCTTTGCCTCGCGTGAAAGCGAAATAATGCAGCCATCGTTATTGGACACCACCACAATGGGCTTTCCCTGAAGGTCAGGACGAAAAACCGTCTCGCAGGACGCGTAGAAGCTGTTGACGTCAACAAGTGCGAACATGGTTATGCATTTCCGGGTCACCCGCGCGATGGCTTTTTACCCCGCCCGAATGTTTATGTGTTTTCAGCGTATGCGTCACCACGCCGAAGATTTGCAGCTCCTCTTCGGAGTGAAACGTAATAGGCTGATAGCGGGTATTGTGGGGAAGCAATCTTAAGACCGGCCGGGTTTGTAGCTCTTTTACCGTAAACTCCCCGTCCACCGCCGCCACGACAATGTCGCCATGTTCCGCCGTTAACGAACGATCGACCACCAGCAGATCGCCATCGCCGATCCCGGCCCCGATCATGGAATCCCCGCTGACTTTCACGAAATACGTCGCACTGGGGTGTTTTACCGCCAGCTTGTTCAGGTCGATACGGTCTTCAACGTAATCCTGCGCAGGGCTTGGAAAACCACAGGCAACGCGCTCCAGAAACAGCGGTAACTCCATGTCCTGCCGGGGATAATACGAAAAGAGGGTGCTCATCATTGCCTTTCCTGCCATGTACTGTATATACATACAGTATTACGTATTATGGGTAAGGATCAAGGCACTTTCCGGGCTATCGCGCAAACACGTTGATGTGTGAAGGGATTTAATCCTGCACCTCATCCGGTCGGTTACTCCACCATGACTTTCACTTTAGGCTTCGACAGCAAAATTTGTATCAGCTCCGTAAACGGAACAGGCTTAAAGAAGTAATACCCCTGCTGGAAGACGATATTGTTCCGGTTGAGGTAATCAAGCTGCGCTTTGGTTTCCACACCTTCGGCGACAATACTTATCGAGAGTTTACGCGCCAGATCCAGCACACAATCCAGGATCCGGGTGGATTCCTCATGCTCATTGACCCGGCTGACGAAGCTATGGTCAATCTTGATGTAATCGATATGCAGATCGTGCAGGTAAGAGAGCCCTGAATACCCGGTTCCGAAGTCATCCAGCGCGATGGCAAAACCATTTTCGTGCAGCGCATTCAGGGTATGAACCAGGTGTTCGTCAATATCCAGCGGTTCACGCTCCGTGACTTCAATCACCAGGTTCAAATCTTTGCGCTCAAAGCGGCTTTTGTAGTTCAGGCACTCATCCATAAAGGTGGGCATGGCAATATGAGATGCACTGAAGTTAATCCCCACATGGAAACCCTCCGGCAGCTTGCTGGAAATAGCATTCATCTGTATCACCACCTGCGCCATCAGGCTGCGCGTCAACGGTACAATCAGGCCGGATTTTTCAGCAAGCGGGATAAACGAGGCCGGGGAAATATAGCCCGCTTTCGGGTGTTTCCATCTCGCCAGTACCTCCACGCCCCGCAAGGTTCCCTCCCGGCCATTAACAACGGGCTGATAAAACGGGATAATTTCCCCCTTTGCGATGGCGCGCTGTAGCGACTCCTCAGGCGGCGTACTTTTATTCAGATATTTATACAGCGCGTAAGCACCGAGACAGGCTACCAGCAGTAAAAAAAACAGGATGCCTGCACCCTGACTTATCAGCCTCTGCACGCTGAATAACGGAGGATAGTTATACTCAATACTGTAGGGATAATCTTTGGCTTCAAGCCGCCCGACATGCTTGCCTTTATTGTTTACCTGCGCGGCATCACCAGACAGGCCCAGCACGGTGTCACCAACCCTTAACCGATAACTGACGTCTTTTATCGAAATACCCAGGGCGTCGCGGATATGGCGATCGCTGACCGTGATCCCAATGCGGCTGTCATCAACTACCGTCTGAAACAGCAGTACGGGTAAACCGTTTACCGTCTCTTTTGCTGGCAGCAGCATCAATGGCAAATCAGGTAATCTCATCACATTAACCAACAGCACACGGTTATCCGGCAGGGATGAACACGCTATTTGCCCATGCGTGAGAATGAAAATAGTCCTGAGATGAGGTTGTAGCGCCGCCTCAGTGCCAAGCCGGTATTGCCCTTCCTCATCACAGCCTGCCCCGGCGACATTCATCGCCGTCCGGGTGGCGCGCTGAGCTTCACCCAGGATCGTATTCATATTCTTTACGACATACTTCGCCCCCGTCATGCTGTCGGCCCGTGCGGAATACCAGAGCTGGGTATTCAGAATAAAAATACCCATGATAAACAGGGCCAGAGCGGCAGCAGCAGGAACAATAAAATGACGCATTAACGTATCCTGGGCACGAGTGAGTAAGATGACGCTGACGGCATTTACGGCGCTTAATGGTGTAAGTACAAAGAGCATGGTCGACAAAAGTAAAAATAACCATGCTCCTTCAATAAGTTCTCCGGAAATTGTTTAGCAGGTAAACGCTTTATCCTTCGCCAGGAAGAAAGGCCGCAAATAAGCAACGGCACTGGAAAGCGGGATCACATCCGCGCTCAGCGCAATCTTAAGTACGTCGTTGAGATAACGTTTACGGGTTTCAATTCTGGCCCATAGCTCAGGGTAAGCGTGTTTGATCTCGGCCTGGAGCGCGAAATCCGCCAGCGCAACGCTCTCCTCGGCGCTGGCGCCGGTATAACCCGGCACTGACGGAATAATATCAATCTGCAAAATCATCCCGCTTTTCAGGGTTTGCGTCGAATGTTTATAAATGGGCGATGACATCCACTCTTCATCGGCGCTGAGATGCCCGGGGTTCAGATGCCAGCCATATTTCTCTTTTGGCAAAATAGACTCTATCAGGGAATACATCTCCCCGCCTTCCATGCCAATTCTGATATTTTCAAGCCAGGTCACCACACCAGAAAAATAAGGTTTTGCCACACGTTCAAGATAATCTTTCTGCGTATCTGGCAGCTCATTTTCGCTGGCAATCACAAAACCGGTACGGCTGGATAATCCACCTTTAAACCCGGTGGTCATGGACAGCGGCTGGCCCCTTTGCAGCGGTTTATGCGTGGGGTATAGATTGGCTTTTTCAAAACGCTGGCCCGATGCGGCAATGGTCACCACCGTATTGTACTGGCCTTCCGCCGCCAGATACGCCCCTAACGCCGCCTCACTCATTCCCGGTTCAACCGCGTTCATGGCATTCAGGATGCAGTTCGACGCCAGATTTGCACCATACTCATAATGGGCGATTTCATTCGCATTGTTGGTTACCCGCGTGCCGTTATCTCCGTCAATAAACAGATGTGCGGCATTCTCTAACACCGCCCCATCAGAGAGACTATTTTTAATGGCATCGACAATAAACCAGGGTAAATCGAAAAGCTGTTTGTTATCCACCTGGCCAGACGTAAACATTTTCCAGCCCACAACCCCCACGCGGTGCATATCGCCCAGGCCCGTCTCGACGAATAACGCCTCGAGCGGTTTTTCGTTATCCATTGGCTGATTCGGTAATGAGAAATACGGGCAGTGTTTAAGCGTGACCGGAATACGGGAATAGGCGGCCATTTTCAGGTTTTCATTACCGAGAATAACGGTTGCAGCGCCATTTTTCGCCAGCACCAGCAGCCCCTCTTCAAAGCGGGGAATAAATCCTGTCAGGTATTCAAAGTTACTGCCATGCTCTTTGTCGGCATAAATAATGAGGGCGTCGTATCCCTCAGCAGCCATCCGCGCCAGAAGCTTATCTTTACGCTCCTGCTGGGTGGCATCGGTCAGGGGAACGGGCGCGACGCCCGAAAATTGGTGTGGAGCAACCGTCGTCTGAAGCTGAAGCGCACTAAAATCCATGTGTTTGACCTCACGTTCTGATGGGGAACCCTCGCGTAATCATCAGGCCAGCAGCCCGGTAATACAGTCCGAACTGAGCTGTACCCGCCCTTTCACGCCGTAGTGATACCCTGTTTTATCATGCCGGATACGGATCTCGCGAATATACTGGTTTACTTCGTCGCCGTAATCTTCAAATGCGCCGTAGTGTGTACAGTTTCGGCTTTATTCTCTTCTTTCACATTAAAGGCTTGTTCAATGCCGCCGCCAGAGTGTCTAAAAAAAAGCCACCAAACAATCACTTCACAATCACTTTTTAATGACTTAAATCAAAAGAAACAAAACAAACAAAGTAACTAGTGAATCACTGCGTATTGACTTAACGAATACTCTGGAGCATATTTCATAGCACGAATTAACAAGACAGTTTTTGGAGGACGTTTTCTATGCCATCCCGTGATTATCCTGACAAACGCACTGCTCGCGGTTTAGCAAAGGATGCTGATCTGAAGATGTTAAGTGCCAGAGTAGAAACAGACTTAATGGAGTATGTCAGGATTACTGCGTATGAAACTCGCAAGAGCAAGCAGGAGATTGTGGCAGAAGCGTTAGCACTTCACCGAAAAAATCGCCGGGCAGAAGCCTCCGCCGAACAGACGCAATAGTGTAAGGTATGACGGAATGAAAAAAGCCCGAAAGTTGCTTCGGGCTTTTTCGCACTTACGCCACCAGCGCATTCAGCGTGTCGAGTGCCTCGGTCGGCAACACCAGATCCGCCGCCGCCAGGTTTTGCTGCAAATGCGCCACGGAAGAGGTCCCCGGAATCAGCAGAATATTCGGTGAACGTTGCAGCAACCAGGCCAGCGCTACCTGCATCGCCGTGGCCCCCAGCGAATCCGCAACCGCCTGAAGACCGGAAGATTGCAGTGGCGTAAAACCGCCCAGCGGGAAGAACGGCACCCAGGCGATCCCCTGACGGGCAAGCGCATCCACCAGGGCATCGTCACCGCGATTCACAATGTTGTACATGTTCTGCACACAGACCACCGACACCATTTTCTGCGCTTCGGCAACCTGGGCTGCGGTTACATTGCTCAACCCGATATGGCGAATCAGCCCCTGCTGTTGCAATTCTGCAAGCGTGGTCAGCGGTTCAGTAATCGATCCTTCCGCCGGGCCGTGAGTGCTGAACATGATCCGCAGATTCACCACGTCCAGCACATCCAGTTTGAGGTTACGCAGGTTATCATGCACCGCCTGCGTCAGCTCCTGAGCCGAAAACGCAGGGAGCCAGGAGGCGTCATCGCCCCGCCGCGCCCCAACTTTGGTCACAATCGTAAGATTGTCCCGATACGGATGAAGCGCCTCACGGATAAGCTGGTTAGTGATATGCGGGCCGTAAAAATCACTGGTATCAATATGATCCACACCCGATGCCACGGCTTCGCGTAGCACCGCCAGCGCGGCGTTTTTGTCCTTCGGCGGGCCAAATACGCCAGGCCCGGCAAGCTGCATCGCGCCATAGCCAAGCCGTTTAACCGTACGCGTCCCGAGCGTGTACGTCCCGCTTTTCTCAATACTGCTCATGTCTACCTTCCTCATAAAAATGATCCGGATTTACAACAGGTTCCCGAACGGAACAATTAGTTAAGCAATAGTTAAATTAAAGTTTAGTTTCATTGCGTCGATAGTATTTGGGCAACCCCTGCACCCACAACGGACGACCGCTATGCTTAAAAATCTGCACGTGATTACCGGTATTCTCTTTGCCCTCACCATATTCTGTCTGCTACAAGTTGTCACGGGCGGCTTGTTCTATTCTGCCGTCAGCAACGATCGCCATAACTTCCAGAACTCGGGGATGCTCAATGCCCAGCAGGAAAGCCTGAGCGACAGCGTTAATACGCTGGTGAAAACACGCGTAACCGTCACCCGTGTGGCGATCCGCTACCTGAAAAACCAGCGCGATCCCGCGTCTCTCGCCGCCATTAACAAACTTCTGGGCACGGCCAGCACGTCGTTAGGCAACGCCGAAACCTACTACAGCACCTGGCAGAAAATGCCGCAGGTTAACGGGCAAAACGCCGCGTTAACCGAAGAGATGCAGAAAGCCTGGAGTCAGATGCATGAAGTGATGCGCCTGTCGATTGAGTATCTGCGTGCAGATAACTATCAGGCTTATGGCGACCTGGATGCCCAGCAGGCACAGGACAATATGGAAGCGGTCTATAACCGCTGGCGCGCCGAAAACAATACCTTGCTCAAGGCCGCCACTGAAGAGAACCAGAACAGCTTTACCCATATGCAGTGGACACTGGCGGCTATTTTCCTCGCCGTGGTTGCCGTGCTGGTGGTTATCTGGCAGGGCCTGCAACATCTGCTGTTAAAGCCGCTGAAGATCATTATGAACCATATTCGCACCATCGCAGGTGGCGATTTGACGCATAACATCAACCTGGGTAGTCGTAACGAAATGGGCCAGCTGGCGGTGGGTCTGCACGAAATGCAGCAGTCACTGGTAAGCACGGTCAGTGCCGTGCGCGGCAGTACCGACTCGATTTACACCGGCGCAGGTGAAATTGCCGCCGGGAGCAATGACCTGTCCGCCCGCACCGAGCAGCAGGCAGCTTCGCTGGAAGAAACCGCCGCCAGCATGGAAGAGTTAACTGCAACGGTGAAACAGAACTCCGATAACGCGCGTCAGGCCACATTGCTGGCGAAAAACGCCTCCGAAACCGCCGCACGCGGTGGTCATGTGGTGGACAACGTGGTGCGCACCATGACCGAAATCTCTGACAGTTCGCAGCAAATTGCCCACATTACCGGCGTGATTGACAGCATTGCCTTCCAGACCAATATTCTGGCGCTTAACGCGGCGGTTGAAGCGGCACGTGCTGGCGAACAAGGACGTGGTTTTGCCGTGGTGGCAGGTGAAGTTCGCACCCTGGCCAGCCGCAGTGCGCAGGCAGCAAAAGAGATTAAAGGGCTTATCGAAAACTCCGTCAGCAGAGTTAATACCGGCTCTGAGCAGGTCAGTGAAGCAGGCGAAACCATGCGAGAGCTCGTCGCCGCCGTCACCCGTGTAACCGACATTATGGGCGAAATTTCATCGGCCTCTGATGAACAAAGCCGGGGTATTGAGCAGGTCAGCCTTGCGGTTTCACAGATGGACAGCGTGACGCAGCAAAACGCCGCCCTGGTACAGGAATCCGCAACCGCAGCCGCAGCGCTGGAAGATCAGGCCGAGCAGTTGCGCCAGGCCGTTGCCGCATTCCGTCTGAATGCCAAAGACCAGGCTGCGGCACCACGCCCGACCAATGTGAAAACGCCACAGCTGTTACGCCCGGCAACCGCCACGGCAAGCGTGGCAGACGGTAACTGGGAAACCTTTTAAGGGATACGCGGGCTAGCGGCTGCGTTTGGCGTGTCGCTCCCGGTTTTCCAGTCTGGCTTCATCTGATTTTCGCAGCGCCACATAACAGGCGCCACTGCCGCCGTGGTGCGGCAGTGCAACGCAGAATGCCTGCACGGAATCGAACTCAGTGAGCCAGCGCGCCAGATAACTGCGCACCACATTCGGGTGCGACTGCTCTTCACGCCCTTTACCGTGGACAATCACCAGGTTGCGCAGCCCGTCACGTTCGGCCTGACGGATAAACGAAAACAGCATCTGACGGCACTGTTCAACAGGCTGGCGTATAAAATTGATGCTGGCCTGGCGGGAATATTTACCGGAACGGAGCTTATCAATAACCCCCTGCTGTACTCCTTCCCGCTGAAACGCCAGAGGTTCAGCAAGCGGGAGCAGTTCCAGAAAACCCAGCGTTAAGAAGTTATCGAGCTGCTCAGTATTCAGCGCCTGCCGGGTGCGGGTATTACGGCTCGGCTGCCAGTGAATATCAGCACAACGCTTGAGTGACTGGACATCCTCCATGGCGTCAAGAAAGAGTGATTTGTCGTCAGGGTTCATAGAAATCCTCCGGCTACATCTGAACCTGTACTATACCCGCGCCAGACTAGCGTCTCAACGTCCCCCAGGCCTGGCAGACTGTGCTGTGGGAGCGATAAATATTTACCCGATGAATGAAATAATGCGGAAGCTAAAAAGTTAAACTTAACTTAACTAAAATTTCAGCCGCAATTAAATAACTGTATTTAAGTTAAATTTTTGTGAACTTGAACGGTCTGAACACTGTCATTTTGGGAAAAGTCTGTTATAACTTAATAAACCTGCCCCACGGATATAATATGCGGGACTTGCGGAAGGATACACTGCTGTGTGTACTATAGGGCCTGCTGATGTCGGCAGTCCCTGTTTTTTTATTTGCTTCATTCTGAAATTAATGCCCGGGCTTCTCGCCTGAATTGCGTAATTAACGATTCAGTCAATGGCGTCTGTCGGGAATCACGGCGCTGAATTAAATAATAAGCCGCCTTAGGCAACGATTCGACTACCGGTAACATCACCAGACGGTGTGCCAGCAGTGGGTCGCAGCCAAGCTCCTGTGGCAAAATGCTGATAAAATCGCTCTGTGCGACCAGGCTTATACAGGACGAAAACGTTTCGCAGACAATACCAATGTGCGGTATTTGCGAGCGATGATGAAACACATCTTCCAGTTGCTTATAATAACTTCCCCGCGGCGTTGGCATCGTCCAGTTATAATGCAGAAGTTCGTTAATCGATTTTACACCTATCGCCGGATGTCCCTCCCGGCAAAATATCGCAAATGGTTTTTCAAATAATTTTTCAAACGTAAACTCGTGGTCATACGGCCCCTGACAATAGGTATTAATGGTGAAGTCCAGTTCCCCCTGGCGTAATTCATTAATCATCGACACCAGCTGCCCTTCCATAATACGGACTTTCACCAGCGGGTGCTGAGCGTGAAAACGGGTAATCACCGCGGGCATCAGAGTGCGTGAAATACTGGCACCCATACCGATATTGATCTGCCCCGCCAGCTGCCCCTGTCGCTGGCGTATATCGTCCTGCGCCGCGCGCAGCTCTTCCAGGATCAGGTTGGCATGTTGATAGAAGCTCTCCCCGCATTCGGTCAGCGCCACACCTTTGCTACGCCGGACAAAAAGTTGTGCGGCAATGCCCTCTTCCAGCTCCTTGATCGATTTGGTCAATGCCGGTTGCGAGAGGTTAAGCGCCCTGCTGGCCCCACGAATGCTGCCCTGACGCGCCACTTCCACAAACGCCCGAATCTGATGAAATTTAACCTGAAATGACATAGCCCGACCGATAACCGTTGTTTATCAGAGTAAAGAAATTGTCATCTACTTTAATGGAAATGGATGTGCGAGGGTAATTCCTGAACGGTTAAAACAGTGAAAAAACGGTTAGTGATAAGTAAAAACTATCACAGCGTGAAGCGGTTCACATATTTTAATGATGACAGGAAGAGATATGGACTCACTGGCGCACTACATTCAGACGTTAACCCCGCAACTGACCGCATGGCGTCGCGATTTTCATCACTATGCTGAATCTGGCTGGGTGGAGTTTCGAACCGCAGCCAAAGTGGCGGAAATCTTAGACCATCTGGGTTATGAACTGGCGATGGGGCGTGATGTTGTTGACGCCGACAGCCGCATGGGCCTGCCGGACGCACAGACGCTTGCAAAAGAGTTTGCCCGAGCCCGCGAGCAAGGCGCGCCCGAGAAATGGCTCGCCGCGTTCGAAGGTGGATTCACCGGCATTGTCGCCACGCTGCGTACAGGGCGTCCGGGGCCGACACTCGCCTTTCGCGTGGATATGGATTCGCTGGATCTCAGCGAAGCGCTCGATGAAAGCCATCGCCCGTTCCGCGACGGGTTTGCCTCCTGCAATCCGGGGATGATGCACGCCTGCGGCCATGACGGGCATACCACCATTGGCCTGGGTCTGGCTCAGGTGCTGAAACAAAACGAAGCCCAGCTCAATGGCACTATCAGGATTATCTTCCAGCCTGCGGAAGAAGGCACGCGCGGCGCTCGTGCAATGGTTACAGCAGGCGCACTGGACGGCGTGGATTACTTTACTGCTGTCCATATTGGCACCGGTGTTCCTGCCGGGACGGTTATCTGCGGTAGCGATAACTTTATGGCAACCACCAAGTTTGACGTGCGCTTTACCGGCGTAGCAGCCCATGCGGGCGGCAAACCGGAAGAAGGCCGTAACGCACTGCTCGCCGCCGCGCAGGCCGCCATTGCCCTGCACAGCATCGCTCCCCACAGCGAAGGTGCCTCACGCGTCAACGTGGGCGTTATGCAGGCCGGTAGCGGGCGCAACGTCGTTCCGGCCAGTGCCCTGCTGAAGGTGGAAACCCGTGGCGAAAGCGAGGCTATCAACCAGTACGTGTTCGACCGCGCACAATCCGTGATCGCAGGGGCGGCGGCACTGTATGGCGTAAGCGCAGAAACACACCTGATGGGAGCAGCAACGTCCAGCACGCCATCTCCTGCGTGGGTGAATTACCTGCGCGAACAGGCAGGCCAGGTCACCGGCGTCCTCCATGCCATTGATAAGGTCAAAGCCCCGGCAGGATCTGAAGATGCCACCCTGATGATGGCACGCGTGCAGCAGAATGGCGGCCTGGCCTCCTACATGGTGTTTGGCACCGATTTGAGCGCCGGGCATCACAACGAAAAATTCGACTTCGACGAGCAGATAATGAGTGTGGCCGTCGAAACCCTGGCGCGAACGGCGCTTAACTTCCCGTGGGCGCGAGGTGTGTGATGCAGGAAAACTACGCTTTTATCGCGGATGCCATCGACACACGATGTCAGACCTTTAGCGCTATTGCCGACGAGATCTGGGATCATCCCGAAACACGTTTTGAAGAGTTCTGGTCAGCCGAACGGCTGGCCTGTGCGCTGGAAGCCGAAGGTTTTAACCTGACGCGTGAAGCCGGTGGTATTCCAAACGCATTTATCGCCAGCTTCGGCAGCGGCAAACCGGTTATTGCACTGCTGGGCGAATACGATGCTCTGGCGGGGCTAAGCCAGCAGGCGCACTGCGCCACCGCGCAGTCGGCGACGCCGGGCGAAAATGGCCACGGTTGCGGCCATAACCTGCTGGGTACGGCCGCAGTCGCAGGAGCCGTCGCTGTGAAAAGCTGGCTGGAGCAGCACGGTGGCAGCGGGACGGTGCGCTTTTATGGCTGCCCGGGAGAGGAAGGCGGCTCAGGCAAAACCTTTATGGTCCGCGAAGGATTGTTCGATGACGTCGATGCGGCTGTCACCTGGCACCCGGAAGCCTTTGCCGGAATGTTTAACGTCAGCACGCTCGCCAACATTCAGGCCGCATGGCGTTTTCACGGCGTGGCGGCTCATGCCGCGAACTCCCCGCATCTGGGGCGTAGCGCGCTCGATGCCGTGACGCTCATGACCACCGGCACCAATTTCCTTAATGAACACATCATCGAGAAAGCGCGCGTACATTACGCCATCACCGATACCGGCGGCATTTCGCCAAACGTGGTGCAGGCGCAGGCCGAAGTGTTGTACCTGATCCGCGCCCCGGAAATGGCCGACGCGCAACAGATCTACGAACGCATCGAAAAAATCGCCCAGGGTGCGGCAATGATGACGGAAACTACCGTCGAATGCCGTTTCGATAAAGCCTGTTCCAGCTATCTGCCAAACCGCACGCTCGAAGCGGCGATGTATCAGGCGTTGCAACATTACGGCACGCCAGCCTGGACGGAAAAAGAGCGCCAGTTCGCCGGTGAAATCCGCGCCACGCTGACCTCAAACGACCTACAAAACAGCCTGAAAAATATCGCCGCGACCGGTGGTGAAGCGGGTAAAGCCTTTGCCCGCCGTCATCAGGAAACACTGCTGGTCGATGAAGTCGCGCCTTATGCCATCACCGATAACGTGCTGGCAGGCTCGACTGACGTGGGCGATGTCAGCTGGAAAATGCCGGTCGCTCAGTGCTTTAGCCCCTGCTTTACCGTCGGTACGCCGCTGCACACCTGGCAACTGGTGACGCAGGGGCGCACCTCTATTGCCCATAAAGGGATGTTGCTGGCCGGAAAGGTCATGGGTGCTACCGCCCTGAATCTGCTTCTGGATGCAGCGCTGCTCCAAAAATGCCGTGACGAGTTTGAACAACAAATAACAGAAAGACCGTACGTGTGTCCGATTCCTTCTGGCGTGACACCGTCACCTTTAAAATAAAAAAACACATAACACAACAACACAACAGTCCAGAGGAACGCCCATGAGTATGTCATCCATACCTTCGCATTCCCCAACCGGTAAGCTCTATGGCTGGGTTGAAAGGGTTGGCAATAAAGTGCCGCATCCTTTCCTGCTTTTTATCTATTTGATTGTGATTTTGATGGTGGCAACCGCTGCGTTGTCTGCCTTTGATGTGAGTGTGCGTAGCCCTGCTGATGGCAGCATGGTGGCGGTAAAAAACCTGCTGAGCGTCGAGGGGTTGCACTGGTTTTTACCCAATGTGATTAAGAACTTTAGCGGTTTTGCACCGCTGGGGGCGATCCTGGCGCTGGTGTTAGGCGCAGGCCTTGCCGAGCGCGTGGGGCTGCTGCCTGCGCTGATGGTGAAAATGGCCTCCAACGTTAGCGCGCGTTACGCCAGTTATATGGTGCTGTTTATCGCCTTTTTCAGCCATATCTCGTCTGACGCCGCGCTGGTGATCATGCCGCCGATGGGGGCGCTGATCTTCCTGGCCGTAGGTCGTCATCCGGTGGCCGGGTTGCTGGCGGCAATTGCCGGGGTGGGCTGCGGGTTTACCGCTAATTTGCTGATTGTGACCACCGACGTGCTGCTTTCGGGTATCAGTACCGAAGCGGCGAAAACCATTGATACCGCGATGCACGTCAGCGTGATCGACAACTGGTACTTTATGGCAAGCTCGGTGATTGTGCTGACGATTGTCGGCGGGCTTATCACCGATAAGCTTATCGAGCCGCGTTTAGGGAAATGGGAAGGCCGCAGCGACGAAAAGCTGGAGACACTCAGCAAAGAGCAGCAGTTCGGCCTGCGGGTGGCCGGGGTTGCCTCGCTGGCGTTTATCGCGCTTGTAGCGCTGATGGTTATCCCGGAGAACGGCGTGCTGCGCGATCCGGTCAAACACACCGTCCTGCCCTCGCCGTTTATTCAGGGCATTGTGCCGCTGATTATTCTGTTCTTTTTTGTGGTGTCTATCGCCTATGGCATCGCCACCCGCAAAATCCGCAATCAGGCTGACCTGCCGCAGTTGATGATCGAGCCGATGAAAGAGATGGCGGGCTTTATCGTGATGGTGTTCCCGCTGGCGCAGTTCGTGGCCATGTTCAACTGGAGCAACATGGGCAAATTTATGGCCGTGGGGCTGACGGATGCCCTGGAAGCGGCGGGATTAAGCGGTATCCCGGCGTTCGTCGGCCTGGCTATTCTGTCGTCGCTGCTGTGCATGTTTATCGCCAGCGGCTCGGCAATCTGGTCGATTCTGGCGCCCATCTTTGTGCCGATGTTTATGATGCTTGGGTTCCATCCGGCGTTTGCACAAATTCTGTTTCGCGTCGCCGACTCCTCCGTCATCCCGCTGGCCCCGGTTTCACCGTTCGTCCCGCTGTTTTTAGGTTTCCTGCAACGCTATAAACCGGAAGCAAAACTGGGTACCTACTATTCGCTGGTCTTACCCTATCCGCTTATCTTTTTAGGGGTATGGTTGGTGATGCTGGTGGCGTGGTATCTTGTCGGCCTGCCGATTGGACCGGGAATTTACCCAAGGCTGCACTAAAGGAAAGAGGATGCTGAGGTTACTCGAAGATAAAATTGCGACCCCGCTTGGGCCGCTGTGGATCATTACCGACGAGGCGTTCAATCTGCGCGCCGTAGAATGGGAAGAGCACAGCGACCGGATGGTGGAATTATTCGACATTCATTACCGTTCACAGGGTTATGAGCGCATCGGCGCCACCAATCCAGGCGGGTTGAGCGACAAACTTGCAGCGTATTTCGAGGGCGATCTCAGCATTATCGACACCCTGCCTACCGCGACGGCGGGAACACCTTTTCAGCGTGAAGTCTGGCAGGCGCTGCGCCAGATCCCATGCGGGCACGTGATGCATTATGGTCAGCTCGCAGAGCAGTTAGGTCGTGCGGGTGCGGCGCGTGCGGTTGGGGCGGCTAATGGCTCTAACCCCGTCAGTATTGTCGTGCCCTGCCACCGCGTTATTGGACGCAACGGCACCATGACGGGCTATGCCGGAGGCGTGCAGCGCAAGGAGTGGTTGCTGCGCCATGAAGGCTATCTTTTGCTGTAGTTTCCAGGCTTTTAGTGCTTAATTTTCTTTCGGTTAGGTTAAAAATCCATAGTCAAGCTGTGGAATTTCAAGAAGATGCCAGCACAATGTCGACTCTTGTCTTTATTGATGGTTTGCCAGGCTTACGTAGTCTCCAAAAAGATGTTAAAATTGACCAATATCAATTAAGGCTTGAGCAAACCTATGATCCCGGAAAAGCGAATTATACGACGCATTCAGTCTGGCGGTTGTGCTATCCATTGCCAGGATTGCAGCATCAGCCAGCTCTGTATCCCGTTTACCCTGAATGAGCATGAACTCGATCAGCTTGATAATATCATCGAGCGCAAAAAGCCTATTCAGAAAGGGCAGACGCTGTTTAAAGCGGGAGACGAACTGAAATCGCTCTATGCTATCCGTTCTGGCACCATCAAGAGCTACACCATCACCGAACAAGGCGATGAGCAGATCACCGGCTTCCATCTGGCAGGCGACCTGGTCGGCTTTGACGCTATCGGTACCGGACATCACCCGAGCTTTGCTCAGGCGCTTGAAACCTCAATGGTTTGCGAAATCCCGTTTGAAACGCTGGACGATCTGTCCGGTAAAATGCCTAACCTGCGTCAGCAGATGATGCGTCTGATGAGCGGCGAGATTAAAGGCGATCAGGACATGATCCTGCTGCTTTCCAAAAAGAATGCAGAAGAGCGCCTGGCGGCATTTATCTATAACCTCTCCCGCCGTTTCGCAGAGCGCGGTTTCTCTCCACGCGAATTCCGTCTGACCATGACCCGTGGCGATATCGGTAACTACCTGGGCCTGACCGTTGAAACCATCAGCCGTCTGCTGGGTCGTTTCCAGAAAAGCGGGATGCTGGCGGTTAAAGGCAAGTATATCACCATCGAAAACGGTGAAGCGCTGGCGGTACTCGCCGGGCATTCCCGCAACGTAGCATAAAACCCACGAATGACTCTGCCAGGTCGATAAATTTTCATGATTTATTGATCTGGCAAAACTTCCCCCCTGTTTCATTCAAGATATATAGGTTACTCTTTTACTTACAGACTGTGGTGACAGTAGTAAGGAGACCTGTATGGCAAAGTATCAAAACATGCTGGTGGCCATCGATCCTAATCAGGACGATCAACCGGCGTTACGACGTGCTGTGTATTTACATCAACGGATTGGTGGCAAAATCAAAGCGTTTTTGCCGATCTATGACTTCTCATATGAGATGACCACCCTTCTGTCGCCTGACGAGCGTACCGCTATGCGTCAGGGAGTGATCAGCCAACGAACCGCGTGGATCCGCGAACAGGCAAAATATTACCTGGACGCAGGCGTTCCTATCGATATCAAAGTGGTCTGGCATAACCGACCTTTCGAAGCCATCATCCAGGAGATTGTGAGCGGTGATCACGATCTGCTGCTGAAAATGGCGCACCAGCACGACAAACTGGAATCGGTGATCTTCACCCCAACCGACTGGCACTTACTGCGTAAATGCCCATGCCCGGTGTGGATGGTGAAAGACCAGCCCTGGCCAGAAGGCGGTAAAGCCGTTGTCGCGGTGAACCTTGCCAGCGAAGAGGACTACCATAATTCGCTCAATGAAAAACTGGTAAAAGAGACCCTTGAGCTTGCCGACCAGGTCAACCATACCGAAGTTCATCTGGTGGGGGCTTATCCGGTCACGCCAATCAACATCGCCATCGAATTACCTGAATTTGACCCAAGCGTGTACAACGATGCCATTCGTGGACAGCACCTGCTGGCGATGAAAGCGCTGCGTCAGAAATTCGGCATCGATGAGAAAATGACTCACGTTGAAAAAGGCTTGCCGGAAGAGGTCATTCCTGACCTGTCCGAACACCTCCAGGCCGGGATTGTGGTTCTGGGCACGATTGGCCGTACAGGTATTTCCGCCGCCTTCCTGGGTAACACCGCCGAACAGGTGATCGACCACCTGCGCTGCGACCTGCTGGTGATTAAACCGGATCAATATCAGACGCCGGTCGAGCTGGACGACCCGGAAGACGATTAAGCAAAACGCCACCCGGCAATAAAAAAACCGCCGAGTTTGAAGTGAACCCCGAAAGTTGGACATCCAACGATTAGGGGTTTTGCGTTTCAATGGGCAGAAAAAAATACTCACCTGAATTCAAGCAGCAAGTCGTACTCCACTATCTGTTCAGCAGTGATGGTGCAAAGAAAACAGCGCGGTTGTTCGGCGTTGATCACGGAGCGGTCAGACGCTGGACTGAGCACTGGAAAGTGAATGGGATGGACAGTTTTACCATTCCTACCAGGGCTTACTCTGCCGAGTTTAAAGAGTCTGTCGTGCTCTGGATGCAGCAACACAACAAATCATCCCGGAAAGCTGCGGCGGAGTTTCGTATTGCAGCCGCTTGTACTGTCAGCAAATGGGAGCGTCTTTACCGTACTGGCGGTATCATTGCCCTACAGGATAAACCCAGAGGACGCCAGATGAAGTCAGGGAAGAACGAAACTTCAGATAAAGAACTTAATAATCCCCGTCCAGCGTTCCAGAACGCTGAGGAAGAACTTGAATACCTGCGTGTTGAGAATGCCTACCTAAAAAAGCTTCAGGCCTTGATTCGGGAAAAGCAGAAGACAAAGCAAAAATAATTACCGAATTGAGGCGAAACCATAACCTGAGAATGCTGCTTCATATAGCAGGATTACCTCGCAGCACGTACTACTGGCATGTCAAAGCAGATAGCCGTGGAGAGCGCTATGAGGGCGAACAGCAAAGAATAGCCGCACTGTTCCACTATCATAAAGGACGATATGGTTACCGGCGCATTACCCTGGCGTTGCGTAATGAAGGCTATGGCATTAATCATAAAACAGTACGGAAACTGATGCGCAAGATGGGGCTGGCCTCATGCCTGAGAAGCAAAAAGTATCAGTCATACAAAGGCACCTACGGTAAAGTAGCGCCAAATACCCTTGCACGTGATTTTAAGGCCAGCAGTCCAAACCAGAAATGGGTCACGGATGTGACAGAGTTCAACGTAAAAGGGACAAAGCTGTATCTGTCACCAGTGCTTGATCTGTATAACAGCGAGATAATAGCCTGGAATATGACGACGCATCCGGGAATGAATCTGGTCGAAAACATGCTCAGCAAAGCCGTCAAGAGGCTGAAACCGGGTGACAGACCGGTACTGCACTCTGATCAGGGTTGGCAGTATCAGATGGCACGGTATCAGGAGAAACTTAAAGCTAAAGGCATAGAACAAAGCATGTCGCGCAAAGGGAACTGTCTGGACAATGCAGTGATAGAAAATTTTTTTGGTCTGCTGAAAACAGAATGTTGGTACCACGAAGAGTTTGAAAATACAGACCATCTACGAAAAACGGTGGAAGAGTATATCCACTACTACAACAACGAACGAATCAAGCTAAAACTAAACGGCCTGAGTCCGGTACAATACCGAACCCAGGCCATGTCAGCCGCCAGTTAAGAACGTGTCCAATATATGGGGTTCACTTCAAGTTCGGCGGTTTTTTTTGTTTCAATGCAACTTACAGTGATTTCAGAATCGCATCCACGCTGGCTTTGGCGTCGCCAAACAGCATGTGGGTGTTCTCTTTGAAGAACAGCGGGTTCTGAACGCCAGCGTAACCGGTGTTCATTGAGCGTTTGAAGACAATAACGTTCTGCGCCTTCCACACTTCCAGAACCGGCATCCCGGCAATTGGGCTACCCGGATCATCCTGCGCGGCCGGGTTGACGGTATCGTTGGCACCAATTACCAGTACCGTGTCGGTATCAGTGAAATCATCATTGATTTCATCCATTTCGAGCACGATGTCATAAGGTACTTTCGCTTCCGCCAGCAGCACGTTCATGTGGCCAGGCAGACGACCGGCAACCGGGTGAATACCAAAGCGAACCTTAATACCGCGCGCACGCAGCTTCTCGGTGATTTCCGCGACCGGATACTGGGCCTGTGCCACCGCCATGCCATAGCCTGGGGTGATAATGACCGTGTGCGAGTTTTTCAGCATGTCTGCGGTATCTTCCGCAGAAATTTCACGATGCTCACCCACTTCTTCATCAGCACTGGAAGAAGAACCATCGGTTCCGAAGCCACCGGCAATTACGCTGAAGAAGGAACGGTTCATCGCCTTACACATGATGTAAGACAGAATCGCACCTGAAGAACCGACCAGCGCACCGGTAACGATCAGCAGATCGTTGCTCAGCATAAAGCCTGCCGCCGCTGCTGCCCAACCGGAGTAGGAGTTCAGCATTGACACCACCACTGGCATATCCGCACCGCCGATGGACGCCACCAGATGCCAGCCAAACGCCAGCGCAATAATCGTCATCACCAGCAGCGCCAGCACCTGCATTCCTACGCTTTCGGTACGTACGAAGACAACCAGCAACACAAATGACACAACCAGCGCCGCCAGATTCAGCTTATGGCGGTTAGGCAACATCAGCGGTTTAGAGGAGATCTTACCGCGCAGCTTACCAAACGCCACAATGGAACCGGTAAAGGTCACTGCACCAATGAAGATGCCGAGGAACACTTCGGTCAGATGGATATTGACCAGAATCGGCTCCATGCCAGGTTCGTGATACAGGTAGCTATTGAAGCCCACCAGCACCGCAGCCAGGCCGACAAAGCTGTGCAGGATCGCCACCAGCTCTGGCATTTCGGTCATTTCAACACGTTTTGCCAGGCGAATACCGATAGCACCACCGATAATCATCGCCACCAGGATCCACGCAACGTTGCCGGTGTCCGGCCCGAAGATGGTGGCAATCAGCGCAATCGCCATCCCGGCGATACCAAAGTTATTACCCTGCTGAGACGTTTCGTGTTTAGAAAGCCCCGCCAGACTGAAAATAAACAGGATCGCAGCAACAATGTATGCGGCTGTTACTAATCCTCCAGACATATGCTACCCCTTAGCCTTTACGAAACATTTTCAGCATTCGCTGAGTCACGGTGAAACCACCGAAAATATTAATGCTGGCGATCAGCACCGCAACAAAGCTCAGGAAGCTAACCCAGCCACCGTGACCAATTTGCAGCAACGCCCCGACCACGATGATCCCAGAGATGGCGTTGGTAACCGACATCAACGGAGTATGCAGCGCGTGCGATACGTTCCACACCACGTAGTAACCCACCACGCAGGAGAGCGCAAAGACGGTGAAGTGTCCGAGGAACTCTTTAGGTGCGACATCCGCCAGCCAGCCAAAGAGAATTATCACCAACGCCATGATTGCGTATTTACGCCACGGTGAAGCCGGTTTTGCCGGTTCTTTTGGCGCAGGAGCCGCTTTCGGTGCAGCCTGAGGCTGTGCCGATACCTGAATTGGTGGCGCAGGCCAGGTGATTTCACCTTCACGGACTACGGTAACGCCACGGACAACTACATCCTCAAAATCAACAGTGATATTGCCGTCTTTCTCTTTGCAGAGCAGCTTCAACAGGTTAACGAGGTTGGTACCGTACAGCTGAGAAGACTGGGTCGGCAGGCGCCCCGGCAGGTCGGTATAACCGATCACTTTCACACCGTTGGCTGTCGTTGTAACCTGGTTTGCCACGGTATATTCGCAGTTACCACCGTTTTGCGATGCCAGATCGACAATCACACTGCCCGACTTCATGGAATCAACCATTTCACGGGTGATCAGCTTCGGTGCCGGTTTACCAGGGATCAGCGCCGTGGTCACGATAATGTCGACATCTTTCGCCTGAGCCGCAAAGAGTTCCATTTCGGCTTTAATGAAGGCTTCTGACATCACCTTCGCATAACCATCACCGCTGCCCGCTTCTTCCTTGAAATCCAGCTCAAGGAATTCGGCGCCCATACTTTGCACCTGCTCTTTCACTTCAGGGCGGGTATCAAATGCACGCACAATGGCGCCGAGGCTGTTTGCTGCACCAATGGCAGCCAGACCAGCCACGCCCGCACCAATCACCATCACTTTCGCCGGAGGCACTTTACCTGCCGCCGTGATTTGCCCGGTAAAGAAGCGACCAAACTCGTGAGCCGCCTCAACGATGGCGCGATAGCCCGCGATGTTCGCCATTGAGCTCAATGCATCCAGAGACTGCGCACGCGAAATACGCGGCACGGAATCCATCGCCATCACGGTCACACCGCGCGCCGCCAGCTTTTCCATCAGTTCCGGGTTTTGTGCCGGCCAGATAAAGCTCACAAGCGTAGTGCCCGGATTCAGCAGTGGAATTTCGCTCTCTTCCGGCGCATTCACCTTCAGAATGATCGGCGACTGCCAGATGTCTGCACCTTCTACTATTTCTGCGCCAGCCTGAATAAAGGCGTCGTCATCGAAACTCGCCAGTTTGCCCGCGCCGCTTTCAACCGCGACGGTAAAACCCAGTTTAAGCAGTTGCTCCACCGTTTTCGGTGTAGCCGCTACGCGGGTTTCATTGGCTAACCGTTCTTTTGGTACCCCAATACGCATAGTTTTCCCTTCCATCGGTTTTTGATGATGGTTTGTCGATAAATACCCGTGGTTTGTATCAACTTTAGCCAGTTGTTAGCGCCGACACATGATTAACCCCGGAAAATAAAACAGTAACAAACTTTCTATAACCTACTGAAAATAGCGCCCGTGATCCACCGCCTGAAAACACTATTTCTTACTTTATTTGTGAAAAATAAGTGATCCGCATCGCTGACAGACATATTTACCTTAAATTCACCGCCAGAACCGATAAATAGCGCAAGCGAAGCGGTAAAAAGATGATATAGCGCCATAAGAGATCAACTTATTAACATTAAATTAACTTGTAAAAGTCATATGCTTTATCAGTTTTGCTTGTCAAACGCGTGTTTTTTCAACATATCACTAAATGTTATCGAAAAGGGTCCAGCACATCGCACTGGCTGTGAAAAATGGCGCAGACAGCGACGGGATTTAAATGCAATAATCGGGGCCGTCTCAAATTAACAACAATACCAGTATATGGTTTGCGCAAGGCGAAGGATTATTTTTATGAAGCTTAAGAACACACTCCTGGCGTCCGCACTTCTTTCTGCGACCGCCCTGTCCGCGAATGCCGCGACAGAGTTAACGCCGGAGCAAGCGGCAGCGTTAAAACCTTTTGACCATACGGTCATTGTGGGTCGTTACAATTCCATTGGCGATGCCGTCGCCGCCGCAACAAAAGCTGCCGACAAAAACGGTGCGGCTTCCTTTTATGTTGTTGACCAGTCTGATTACGGTAACAGCGGCAACCAGCGCGTAACCATCGCGCTGTATAAAGACGATGCGCCAAAAGCTGACGCACCGAAAAACCGTGTCATTAACGGCATCGTCGAACTGCCAAAAGATCAGGCAATCGAACTGGAACCGTACGACACCGTTACCGTGCAGGGTTTCTATCGCAACCAGCCTGAAGTGAACGACGCCATCACCAAAGCGGCTAAAGCAAAAGACGCTTACGCGTTCTACATCGTACGTCAGGTTGATGCCAACCAGGGCGGCAACCAGCGCATCACCGCGTTCATCTATAAGCAGGATGCGAAAAAACGCGTTCTGCAAAGCCCGGATGCCATTCCTGCCAACTCCGAAGCGGGCCGCGCTGCTATCGCGAAAGGTGGAGAAGAAGCGAAGAAAGTGGAGATCCCAGGCGTTGCGACTTCCGCAGCACCAAGTGCTGAAGTGGGTCGTTTCTTTGAAACGCAATCCACCAAGGGTGGTCGCTACTCTGTAACGCTGCCAGACGGCACTAAAATTGAAGAGTTGAACAATGCCACTGCTGCGCAGATGGTACCGTTCGACAGCATCAAGTTTAGCGGCAACTACGGCAACATGACGGAAATCTCTTATCAGGTAGCGAAGCGCGCTGCCAGGAAAGGGGCGAAGTACTACCACATCACCCGCCAGTGGCAGGAACGTGGTAATAACATCACCATCAGCGCTGACCTGTACAAGTAAGCAAACAGTTGAACAAGGGCGGCGTAATGCCGCCTTTTTTGTTACTTTTTTTCGAATTTCCGCCCCACGTCATTGCATGACTTCGTGACACTCCGTAAAATCCCGCGCCTTAGTGTGATCCACCATTTTTATGCGCCTGTGCGAAATAATTATTCTGGATTTAGAACTTTCATAACAGGAAGCCAATGGAAAAGAAACTTGGCCTGAGTGCTTTAACTGCACTCGTTTTAAGCTCAATGCTGGGCGCGGGTGTATTCAGTTTGCCGCAAAATATGGCGGCCGTAGCAAGCCCTGCGGCGTTACTCATTGGCTGGGGTATCACCGGCGCCGGAATATTGTTGCTGGCCTTTGCCATGCTGCTGTTAACCCGCATTCGCCCGGACCTCGACGGCGGGATTTTCACCTATGCGCGGGAAGGTTTCGGTGAACTGATTGGCTTCTGTTCAGCGTGGGGCTACTGGCTGTGCGCGGTTATCGCCAACGTCTCTTATCTGGTGATTGTCTTCTCTGCCCTGAGCTTCTTTACCGACACGCCAGAGCTGCGTTTATTCGGTGACGGCAATACCTGGCAATCTATTGTGGGTGCATCGGTACTGCTGTGGTTTGTTCACTGGCTGGTGCTGCGTGGTGTGCAAACCGCAGCAAGCATCAACCTGGTGGCAACACTCGCCAAACTGGTTCCACTCGGCCTGTTTATCGTGCTGGCCTTTATCGCGTTCCGCCTGGATGTCTTTAAACTCGATTTCACCGGTATCGCGCTTGGCGTCCCTGTCTGGGAACAGGTGAAAAACACCATGCTTATCACCCTGTGGGTGTTCATTGGTGTTGAAGGCGCGGTGGTGGTTTCTGCGCGTGCGCGCAATAAGCGCGACGTTGGCCGCGCTACACTGCTCGCGGTTATTTCGGCGTTGGGGGTGTATCTGCTGGTGACATTACTCTCACTCGGCGTTATTGCACGTCCTGAACTGGCCGAAATGCGTAACCCGTCAATGGCCGGGCTTATGGTTAAAATGCTGGGTTCCTGGGGCGATGTAGTGATTGCGGCGGGACTGATCGTTTCCGTGTGCGGTGCCTACCTGAGCTGGACTATCATGGCTGCCGAAGTGCCATTCCTGGCCGCCACGCACAAAGCGTTCCCGCGTCTGTTTGCGCGCCAGAATAACAACAATGCGCCGTCGGCGTCGTTGTGGCTGACCAACATCAGCGTGCAGGTCTGTCTGGTGCTGATCTGGCTCACAGGTTCTGACTATAACACCCTGCTGACCATCGCCTCTGAAATGATTCTGGTACCCTATTTCCTGGTGGGTGCGTATTTGTTAAAAATCGCCAGCCGCCCGGCACACTATGCCGTGGGCGTAGGTGCCTGTATTTACGGGCTATGGTTATTGTATGCTTCCGGGCCTATGCACCTGCTACTATCTGTGGTGTTATATGCGCCGGGTCTGCTGGTGTTTATCTACGCCCGCCGCACGCATCAGTTGGATAATGCGCTAATGCGCCGTGAAATGGCGTTGATTGGATTACTACTGGTTGCTGCCGTACCAGCAACGTGGATGTTAATGGGATAGCATCGTCTTTCCCATTGTTGAACTGAAAGGAGACTACGATGGGAAATACACAGCAACGCCCTATTCTGATTACTGGCGGAGGCCGCCGTATCGGCCTCGCCATCGCCCATCATTTTCTCAACCTTCACCAGCCGGTGATCGTCAGCTATCGCAACGAATACCCTTCCATTGAAGGGCTACGCAAAGCCGGTGCCGTCTGTATTCAGGCCGATTTTTCAACCGACGAAGGCATTCTCGCTTTTGCTGAAAAAGTGAAATCCACCACCAGCGGGCTGCGGGCGCTTATCCATAACGCCAGCGCCTGGCTTGCGGAAAAACCCGGCACGTCGCTCAGCGATACGCTCGCTGGCATGTTGCAAATCCACGTTAACGCCCCTTACCTGCTTAACCACGCGCTGCTGGACCTGCTGCGCGGGCACGGGCACGCTGCGGCCGATATCATCCACTTCACCGATTATGTGGTAGAGCGCGGCAGCGACAAGCATATCGCCTACGCGGCCAGCAAAGCGGCGCTGGACAACATGACGCGCTCCTTTGCCCGCAAACTGGCGCCTGAGGTTAAGGTCAATGCCATTGCTCCGGCGATGATTTTATTTAATGAAAGCGATGACGCGGAATACCGCCAACAGGCGCTGAATAAGTCGCTGATGAAAATCGCCCCCGGCGAGAAAGAGGTTATCGATCTTATCGATTACCTGCTGACCAGCTGCTACGTGACCGGCAGAACCTTCGCGGTGGATGGCGGCCGTCCGCTGCGTTAGTGGAAACGGCTCCAGAAAAAGATAAGCACCCAGGCGCTGAGGCTCCAGCAGACAACGGCTCCGCCCAGCGCCAGCGGTAAACGCAGAAACCCGGTGAAATACCACAGCGACAGCAGATAAAGAAAATACGGGATTATCGACCACATGCCGAAAACGATAGTGGTTCTCAGGGCTTCAATGCCCCGCTCAGAGGCAACGATATAGTGTGCGATAAGCGCGAATGTCGGGAACAGCGGAATCAGCCCGGCGATGTAATAGTTCTTCGTTTTCGCCAGAATGCCAATCAGTAGTACCACCAGCGCACCCAACGCCGCTTTAATCACCAGCCCCATGATTTTTCCTATAACAATCAAATAACAATGTGAACCAGAATAACGGAACTGACGTTAATTTTGAAAGATTAATGGAAGGTTAAGGTTGCGCGGTGTATGTTGGCTTTTTTCGCGATAACAGACGCTGTATGAATAAGATTGTTTATGTAGAAGATGAACCCGAAGTTGGGCAATTGATCGCCGCTTATCTGGGTAAACATGATATGGACGTCATCGTCGAACCTCGTGGCGATCGTGCTGAAGAGGTTGTAGTCCGCGAAAACCCCGATCTGGTGTTGCTGGATATTATGCTGCCAGGCAAAGATGGGATGACGGTGTGTCGCGACCTGCGCGCTCAGTGGGATGGCCCGATTGTGCTTCTCACCTCTCTGGACAGCGATATGAACCATATTTTGTCGCTGGAAATGGGGGCTAATGACTATATTCTGAAAACAACGCCTCCGGCGGTGCTCCTCGCGCGTTTACGGCTTCATCTTCGCCAGCGTGCAAGCGTTGAACGCGAAGCGCCGGCACCGTCACTTACGCCGCATAAAGCAATGCGTTTCGGTACGTTATCCATTGACCCGATTAACCGCCAGGTTCTGTTATCCGGTGAGCTGATTGCCCTCTCAACGGCAGATTTTGACCTGCTGTGGGAACTGGCAACCCACGCCGGGCAGATCATGGACCGGGATGCTCTGCTGAAAAACCTGCGCGGGGTCAGTTACGACGGCATGGACCGCAGTGTGGACGTAGCCATTTCGCGCCTGCGCAAGAAACTGCTGGATAACGCCACTGAGCCATACCGTATTAAAACCGTGCGTAACAAGGGCTATCTTTTCGCCCCACACGCCTGGGAAACCTGATTACTTCGTCATCCGGGATCGTTAATGAAAAAGCTGTTTGTGCAGTTTTATCTTCTGCTGTTTGTCTGCTTCCTGGTAATGACCATGCTGGTCGGACTGGTCTATAAATTCACCGCCGAGCGTGCGGGCAGACAGTCTCTGGATGATTTGATGAAAAGCTCGCTCTATCTGATGCGCAGCGAATTACGCGAAATCCCGCCACACGACTGGGCGAAAACCTTAAAAGAGCTGGATCTGAATCTGTCGTTTGATCTGCGTATTGAGCCGATGAAGGATTTTGAATTAGATCCACCCGCCATGCAGCGACTGCGCGACGGAGATATTGTCGCGCTTGACGAAAAATACACCTTTATCCAGCGTATTCCCCGCAGCCACTATGTGCTGGCGGTGGGGCCGGTGCCCTATCTCTATTATCTGCATCAGATGCGGTTGCTGGATATGGCGCTGCTGGCGTTTATCGCCATTTCTCTGGCTTTCCCGGTCTTTATCTGGATGCGTCCCCACTGGCAGGACATGCTGAAACTCGAATCCGCGGCGCAACGCTTTGGTGAAGGGCATCTGACCGAACGCATCCATTTTGACAGCGGTTCCAGCTTCGATCGTCTGGGCATCGCGTTCAACCAGATGGCCGATAACATCAATGCGTTGATAGTCAGTAAGAAACAGCTGATCGACGGCATCGCCCACGAATTACGTACCCCGCTGGTGCGCCTGCGCTATCGGCTGGAAATGAGCGAGAATCTTACCGAGGCCGAATCTCAGGCGCTCAACCGCGATATTGGCCAGCTCGAAGCGCTGATTGAAGAGTTGCTGACTTACGCACGCCTCGACCGCCCGCAAAACGAACTGAACCTCAGCACCCCTGACCTGCCCGTCTGGCTGCAAACCCATATTGATGACGTGCAGAGCGTTAACCCGCAACGGGCGCTGCTGACTACGGTTACGCCCGGTGATTATGGCGCGCTGGATATGCGCCTGATGGAGCGCGTTCTCGATAACCTGATGAACAACGCCATGCGTTACAGCGAAAGTACGCTGCGTATCCGTTTAGATTTACAGGGCAGTCAGGCCAGTTTGTCCGTTGAAGACGACGGGCCAGGTATTGCCCCGGATGAGCGAGAAAAAGTCTTCGAGCCGTTTGTGCGCCTTGATCCAAGCCGCGACCGTGCAACAGGCGGCTGTGGGCTGGGGCTGGCCATTGTCTATTCTATTGCGCAGGCAATGGGCGGCACAGTTCACTGTGGCGAGAGCGAACTGGGCGGCGCGCAGTTCTGCTTTAGCTGGCCGGTCTATCACAACATCACCCTTCCCGTTCCTGCCTGACATTAACCGCACGCTGGCCCGACCCGGCGTGCTGTGCTATATCATTAAGTATGTTGTAACTAACGAAGGGACATCATGGCAACTTACGACCTTATTGAACGGCTAAACACTACATTTCGGGAAATGGAGCACGGGTTACTCACCCTGACAGAGCGTTTGCAGACCTGCCGATTACTGGCGGCGCGTGTGTTTACCCTGCCGGAGGTCGGCAAAGGGGCTGAACACGACCCGCTCGACACCATCGAGGTGAAACAGCAGATCGGCAATGCGGCGCTGGAACTCACCCTGCTACATTATCGTCGCCTGTTTATCCAGCAGCAGTCAGAAAACCGCAGCAGTAAGGCTGCCGTCCGTCTGCCTGGGGTGATTTGCCTGCAAACCGATACCGCCACGCGGGAAGCGCTGGAAACCCAGATTGCGCATATCAATGCCCTGAAAGCGGCGTTTGAGAAGATAGTCACCGAAGAGTCGGGGTTAGCCCCTGCTGCCCGTTTTGAATGGGTGCACCGCCAGCTACCGGGGCTGATTACCCTGAATGCCTACCGAGCCCTGACAGTCCTGCGCCACCCCGCCACGCTGCGGTTTGGCTGGGCGAACAAGCACATCATCAAAAACTTCACCCGCGATGAGATCCTCGCCCAGCTTGAAAAAAGCCTGAAAGCCCCGCGCACCGTGGCCCCGTGGTCACGGGAACAGTGGATTGAACGTCTGGAGCAGGAATATCACAGCATTGCGTCTTTACCAGCGGATACGCGGCTTAAGATAAAGCGCCCGGTGAAAGTGCAGCCTATCGCTCGCGTCTGGTATTCGGGGCAACAAAAACAGGTGCAATACGCCTGCCCGACGCCGCTGATTGCACTCTATGATGCCGACCAGGGCGCGGTGGTGCCGGATATTGGTGAACTGCTGAATTACGATGCCGAAAATGTTCAGCACCGTTATAAGCCTCAGGCGCAGCCGCTACAGCTGATCATTCCACGGCTGCACCTGTATGTGGCAGAGTGATTATTTCAGGCTGCCGACCATGTCCTGCGGACGTACCCAGGTGTCGAACTCGGCTTCTGTCAGATAGCCGAGCGCCAGCGCCGAGGCCTTGAGAGTCAGCCCTTCTTTATGGGCTTTTTTAGCAATTTCAGCCGCTTTGTCGTAACCGATATGCGTATTGAGCGCGGTGACCAGCATCAACGACTCATTCAGCAGCTGGCTGATACGGTCGTGATTTGGCGCGATCCCCACTGCACAGTGCTCGTTGAAACTTTCCATACCATCTGCCAGCAAGCGAACCGATTGCAGTACGTTATGAATGACCATCGGGCGGAAGACGTTCAGCTCAAAGTTACCGGACGCGCCCCCCATATTCACGGCCACATCGTTACCCAGCACCTGGCAGCAGAGCATGGTCATGGCTTCGCACTGGGTCGGGTTCACTTTTCCTGGCATGATCGAACTGCCCGGCTCATTCTCCGGGATGCTGATTTCGCCTATACCGCAGCGCGGGCCAGACGCCAGCCAGCGCACGTCGTTGGCAATCTTCATTAACGAGGCCGCCAGCCCTTTCAGGGCGCCGTGGGTATGCACCAGTGCGTCGCAGGTGGCAAGCGCCTCAAACTTGTTTGGCGCGGTGACAAACGGCTGTCCGGTGATATCCGCCAGCTCTTTGGCCACGCGCACCGCATACTCAGGGTGCGTATTTAAACCGGTCCCAACCGCCGTTCCACCCAGCGCCAGCTCCGCCAAATGCGGCAGGCTGTTATCAATGTGTTTAAGATTATGCTCCAGCATCGCAACCCAGCCGGAGATCTCCTGGCCGAGCGTCAGCGGCGTGGCATCCTGAAGGTGTGTACGGCCAATCTTGACGATAGTACTGAACGCCTGCGATTTTTCGTTGAGGGTCTTTTTCAGCACATTCAGCTGCGGGATAAGTTGCTCGCGAATGGCGATCACCGCCGCCACGTGCATTGCCGTCGGGAAGACATCGTTAGAGCTTTGGCTCTTGTTCACGTCATCGTTCGGGTGAACCTTACGTTCCATACCACGTACGCCGCCCAGCAGTTCGCTTGCGCGGTTTGCCAGCACTTCGTTCATGTTCATGTTGCTTTGCGTGCCAGAGCCGGTCTGCCAGATGGCAAGAGGGAATTCATCGGGGTGTTTACCTGCCAGCACCTCATCAGCCGCGTTGATGATGGCCGAGGCTTTTTCTGCCACCAGCAACCCTAAATCCTGATTCACTTTGGCTGCGGCGCGTTTCGTCAGTGCCAGCGCCTGAATCAGCGAAACGGGCATTTTCTCTGTTGAGATGCGGAAATGCTCCAGCGAACGCTGGGTTTGCGCGCCCCATAGCTTGTCGGCCGGGACGTCGATCGCGCCCATAGAATCTGTTTCGCGACGATGCGTTGTCATTACTTTCTCCTTGATAACAAAGATGGGATTGCTCACATGCTTAAGAGATAAGTATTGATGGCTTCTGAATTACTGTATGGCGCTTTGTGCGCTCTTTAATGTGCCGGGTGGCGCTGACGCCACCCGGAATGCCACAGAACTACTTCACACATGCCGAACACTGGGAAGACTGGATCTGTTTGAAGAAGTCATTACCTTTGTCGTCCACCAGAATGAACGCCGGGAAATCTTCTACTTCGATTTTCCAGATAGCTTCCATACCCAGTTCCGGGTACTCCACGCATTCAAGGCTCTTGATGCTGCCCTGCGCCAGTACCGCCGCCGGGCCACCGATGCTGCCCAGGTAGAAGCCACCGTGTTTGTGGCAGGCATCCGTCACCTGCTGGCTGCGGTTACCCTTCGCCAGCATAATCATGCTGCCGCCGTTGGCCTGTAGCTGGTCAACGTAGGAATCCATGCGCCCAGCGGTGGTTGGGCCTAACGAACCGGAAGCATAACCTTCAGGCGTTTTCGCCGGGCCGGCGTAGTAAATCGGGTGATCTTTAATGTACTGCGGCAGACCTTCGCCATTATCCAGGCGCTCTTTCAGTTTCGCATGGGCGATGTCGCGTCCAACGATGATGGTGCCGTTCAGGGAAAGACGGGTCGAAACCGGGTACTGTGAAAGCTGTGCCAGGATCTCACTCATCGGGCGGTTCAGGTCAACGTGTACCGCTTCACCCTCACCCGCTTTGCGCAGCTCTTCCGGGATATATTTGCCTGGGTTGTTTTCCAGTTTTTCGATCCAGATACCGTCGCGGTTGATCTTCGCTTTAATGTTGCGATCCGCAGAGCAGGAAACACCCATCCCTACCGGACAGGATGCACCGTGGCGCGGCAGGCGGATCACGCGGATATCGTGGGCGAAGTATTTACCACCAAACTGCGCGCCGAGCCCCAGGTTTTGCGCTTCCTGCAACAGTTCCTGCTCAAGCTGCACATCGCGGAACGCCTGGCCGTGTTCGTTACCTTCCGTCGGCAGGCCGTCGTAGTATTTGGTAGAGGCGAGCTTAACGGTTTTCAGCGTGCTTTCGGCAGACGTCCCGCCAATAACAAACGCAATGTGATACGGCGGACATGCCGCAGTACCCAGCGTACGCATTTTCTCAACCAGGTAATTCTTCAGCTTGCCCGGCGAGAGCAACGCTTTCGTTTCCTGATAGAGGTAAGTTTTGTTGGCAGAACCGCCCCCTTTGGCGATGCACAGGAATTTGTATTCGTCGCCGTCCACACTGTAGAGATCGATCTGCGCAGGCAGGTTAGTCCCGGTGTTGACCTCTTTGTACATATCCAGCGCCGCGTTTTGCGAATAACGCAGGTTGTCTTCGATATAGGTGTTATACACGCCGTGCGCCAGCGCAGCTTCGTCACCACCACCGGTCCAGACACGCTGGCCTTTTTTGCCGGTGATAATGGCCGTGCCGGTGTCCTGGCAGGTCGGCAGAATGCCTTTGGCGGCAATATCGGAGTTACGCAGGAATTGCAGTGCCACGTACTTGTCGTTTTCGCTGGCTTGCGGGTCGCTCAGGATATCGGCAACCTGCTGCTGATGCGCCGGACGGAGCATAAAAGAGGCATCATGAAACGCGTGTTGCGCCAGTAAGGTCAGCGCCTGCGGATCCACTTTAAGGATCTCCTGCCCTTCGAATTCAGAGACAGAAACATGATCGCGGGTTAACAGGTAATATTCGGTCTGATCCTTACTGAGGGGAAAAGGATCTTGATAATGAAAGGGTTTGTTCGACATTGTTCTCTCACTTACTGCTTCGGTCTGATTATTTGGGCAGGCGTTCCGCTGCCCGCTTAAAAGCGAGTTAGCCTATCCTACACAATTTTTTAACAAAAACTGAGACTAGTACGACTTTTTACATCCGAAGGTTACTTCCACACGGTTTATTGCTTTAATACCCGGAGTTAATTCCACTTTTGAATCAGGGCTTGATAATGCAAAAACTCATCAACTCAGTGCAAAACTACGCCTGGGGAAGTAAAACTGCGTTAACGGATCTCTACGGTATCGCGAACCCCGACAACCTGCCGATGGCAGAGCTGTGGATGGGCGCGCACCCGAAGAGCAGCTCAAAAATTGAAGACGCCAGTGGTCAGACTCGTTCCCTGCGTGACGTGATCGACGCCGATAAAGCGGCGCTGCTGGGCAGTAAGGTTGCCAGCCGTTTTGGCGAACTGCCATTCCTGTTTAAAGTGCTGTGTGCCGACCAGCCGCTTTCTATTCAGGTTCATCCGAATAAAAAAGCCTCTGAAATTGGCTTTACGAAAGAGAACGCCGCGGGTATTCCACTGGATGCCGCAGAGCGTAACTACAAAGATCCTAACCACAAGCCTGAGCTGGTCTTTGCATTGACCCCATTCCTGGCAATGAACGCATTCCGCGAGTTCTCAGAGATTATTTCTCTGCTGCAACCCGTCGCGGGGGCGAATAAAGCCATCGCCCACTTCCTGCAAAATCCAGACGCAGCAGGGTTGAGCCAGCTGTTTGCCAGCCTGCTTAACATGCAGGGAGAAGAAAAAGCGCACGCGATCGCAGTGCTGAAAGCCGCGCTGAGTAGCCAGCAGGGCGAGCCGTGGGACACCATTCGCGTGATCGCAGAGTTTTACCCGGATGACAGCGGCCTGTTTTCCCCGCTGCTGCTGAACGTAGTGAAGCTGAATCCAGGCGAAGCGATGTTCTTGTTTGCTGAAACCCCGCACGCCTACCTGCAAGGTGTGGCGCTGGAAGTGATGGCAAACTCCGATAACGTGCTGCGCGCGGGTCTGACGCCGAAGTACATCGATATTCCGGAACTGGTTGCTAACGTGAAGTTTGTCGCCAAGCCTGCTTCAGCGCTGCTGACGCAGCCGGTGAAACAGGGTGCGGAGCTGGACTTCCCGATCCCGGTGGACGATTTTGCCTTCTCTCTGCATGACCTGAGCGACGCTGAAACCGCCATCGCCCAGGAGAGCGCCGCGATTCTGTTCTGTGTGGAAGGTGAAGCCGTTCTGCATAAAGACGCACAGCGCCTGGTGCTGAAGCCGGGTGAATCTGCCTTTATCGCCGCCAGTGAGTCGCCGATTAGCGTAAGCGGCACTGGCCGACTGGCGCGTGTTTTCAATAAGCTATAAGCACTTACTGAATTTTTTAACAACTCTTGCTAAGCTAGTTGAAGACTTTATATCACCGGGCGGTTTTTACCGCCTGGTTTCATTTTAGGGATAGTCGCAATGAAAAAATCGGTCGTAGCGGTTGGGGTTATTGTTGCATTAGGCGTGGTCTGGACAGGAGCATCCTGGTTTACAGGAAAACAGCTGGAAGGCCGTCTGGCTGAGATGGTGACGCAGGCCAATGGCGAAATCAAACGTAGCGCGCCAGAAGCTGGCGTGGAGCTGAGTTATCAAAACTATCAGCGCGGCGTGTTTACCAGCCACATGCAGCTGGTCGTCAAGCCGGTGGCAGGAAATGAAACCGCCTGGCTGAAGCCTGGTCAAAGCGTGGTACTGGACGAAGTCGTGAGCCACGGCCCTTTCCCGCTGGCACAGCTGGCCTCTTTTAATCTGATCCCATCGATGGCGTCGGTAAAAACCGTTCTGGTGAATAACGACATCACGAAGCCGCTATTCGATATTGCGAAAAATACTTCGCCATTTGAGATAGATACCCGCATTGGCTATGCCGGAGATACCCGTTCCAGTATCGCGCTGAAAGCGCTGGACTACGAAAACGGTAACGAGAAAGTGGCTTTCAGCGGCGGCAATTTCCAGCTCGACGCCGATCGTGACGGCAACGTCTTCACCCTGACCGGTGAAGCACAAAGTGGCCTGGTGAATGCCGTTAACGAGTACGACCAGAAGGTTCAGCTCACATTCAATAACCTGAAAGCCGACGGCAACAGCCGCATGACCAGCTTTGACGAGCGTATTGGCGACCAAAAGATCAGCCTGGAAAAGCTCGCCATCGCGGTTGAAGGTAAAGAGATGGGCGTGCTGGAAGGAATGGATCTGACCGGCAAATCAGATGTATCCAAAGACGGTAAAAGCATCAATACCCAACTGGATTACAACCTGAAAAGCCTGAAGGTACAAAATCAGGATCTGGGCACCGGTAAACTGTCGCTGAAAATTGGCAATATTGATGGGGCCGCGTGGCACCAGTTCAGCCAGAAATACAGCAAAGAGAGCCAGGCGCTGTTGACGGATGCCGCACTGAAGCAAAACCCTGAAGTTTATCAGCAGCAGGCGATGGCGGTGCTGTTCAACAATCTGCCGATTCTGCTGAAAGGCGATCCGGTTATTACCGTTGCACCGCTGAGCTGGAAAAACAGCAAAGGTGAAACAAGCTTTAACCTCTCGCTGTTCCTGAAAGATCCTTCTACCGCCACAGGTGAGCCACAGACGCTGGCCCAGGAAGTGGACCGCACCGTGAAATCGCTCGACAGCAAGCTGACTATTCCGATGGATATGGCCACCGAGCTAATGACCCAGGTCGCGAAGCTCGAAGGTTATGGTGATGAAGATGCCGGTAAGCTGGCGAACCAGCAGGTGAAAGGCCTGGCGGCGATGGGGCAGATGTTCCGCATCACCAAACTGGAAGACAACACCATTTCAACCAGCCTGCAATATGCAAACGGCCAGGTGACGCTCAACGGCGACAAAATGCCACTGGAAGATTTTGTCGGTATGTTCGGAATGCCTGCGATGGGAATGCCGGACCCGGCTGAACCTGCCGACCCGACAGCACCAGCAGCACCGGCTGTGCCTCAACAATAAATATCAAAACCCCTCGCAGAGGGGTTTTTTATTGCCGGGCAATGTGCTGAGAGTTACTTCACCGGTACCAGCCGTGCCGTCACAATCTGATGCCCGGCCTGTACCTCGGTGTTCTCGATTCGCTGCATGATCCGGTCAGCCAGCGTGTGTCCCATCTCGCGTGCGGGTGTGGTTGCCCAGACGATGGGCAGATCGTCCAGCGCATTTTCGCTGACATCAGCAAAAGCACCTAACGCTACCTGCTGACCAAAGAACGTTTCAACGCCTCCTTCACCGCTCTGACGCCCCGCGCGCATAAGGCCAAACCATGCCCCCATCGCGATGGTGTCGTTGTAGCAAATTACGGCGCTAATTGTTGGGTTACTGCGCAGTAACGAACCTATCGCCTCGGCGGCTTTCTTCTGGCTGGATTCGCACTCCACCACCCACTCACTGTGGAACGGCAGCCCGTATTTAATCAGCGTGGCGCAATACCCCCCCACCCGCTCAGCCCGCGTCAGGGAGGAACTTTTCCCGCCCAGCCAGGCGATACGCTGATGGCCACGACGGATAAGATGTTCGGTCAGCATTTGTGCGGCCTGCATGTTGTCAGGACGCAGTGTATCCGCTTCGTCTAGGTAACTGGCGCGCGATGCAAACACCAACGGCACGCCTTTTGCGGCGGCGCGCTCGCACAGTTCACTGCCGACACCGGACGCCCCGGCGATAATCACGCCATCAACGCCCTGCGTCAGCAACATATCCAGACGCTGTAGAAGCTGATCGGCCTCGCGCCCGCCGTGCAGCAAAAACACCATTCGTCCCTGCGCTTCCAGCGCTTCGGTCAGACCGGCGGTCAGTTCTGCGTAAAACGGTGAGGTCAGATCGCGCACAATCAACCCAATCACACCGCTTTGCCCGCCGCGCAACGCCGATGCCTGGCGATTACGCACAAAACCCAACTGCTCAACAGCCTCGTTAACTCGCTGACCCGTGGCGGAAGAGATGCGCCCTTTTCCGCTAAGAACCAGCGAAACGGTACTGACAGACACGCCAGCCGCCAGTGCGACATCGTTGATGGTGATTTTTTTCGCTACAGCCATGTGTTGGCGTGACTCCCTGATAATGAGATCGGTAAAACGTTTTATCAATACGTTATCTTTATACTCCCTGCGAAAGCCTGAGAATGTGATTTAGCGCGCACTAAAGTTTGATAAAACGTTTTATCTTCTCGCAGCATTGAAGCAGGAAAACCTATTTTAACAATAAAGGAGTCGTTTTATGACGACGAAAGCAGCACAAAAAATATCGCTGTGGGAGTTTTTCCAGCAACTGGGTAAAACCTTTATGTTGCCCGTGGCACTCCTCTCCTTCTGCGGGATCATGCTGGGGATCGGCAGCTCGCTGAGCAGTAACGATGTTATTACGCTGATCCCGTTCCTCGGCGCCCCTGTGTTACAGGCGATCTTCATCTGGATGAGTAAGGTCGGCTCCTTTGCATTTAGTTTCCTGCCCGTTATGTTCTGTATCGCGATCCCGCTCGGGCTGGCGCGCGAAAACAAAGGCGTTGCCGCTTTCGCCGGGTTTGTCGGCTACGCGGTGATGAACCTTGCCGTTAACTTCTGGCTGACGGCGAAAGGCATCCTGCCAACAACCGATGCCGCCGTACTGAAAGCAAACAACATTCAGAGCGTCATTGGCATTCAGTCTATTGATACAGGTATTTTGGGTGCAGTGATCGCGGGCGTTATTATCTGGATGCTGCACGAACGCTTCCACAATATCCGCCTGCCGGATGCGCTGGCGTTCTTTGGTGGCACACGTTTTGTCCCGATCGTCACCCTGGTGGTCATGGGCCTGTTTGGTCTGATTATTCCTCTCATTTGGCCGGTCTTTGCGCTGGGCATTAACGGAATCGGGCGCATCATTAACGGTGCCGGTGATTTTGGCCCGATGATCTTTGGTACGGGCGAACGTCTGCTGCTGCCATTTGGTCTGCAACATATCCTCGTGGCGCTGATCCGCTTTACCGAAGCGGGAGGTACCATGGACGTGTGTGGTCACGATGTCAGTGGTGCGCTGACCATCTTCCAGGCACAGCTGAGCTGCCCGACCACTCACGGCTTCTCTGAGAGCGCAACCCGCTTCCTGTCGCAGGGTAAAATGCCTGCGTTCCTCGGCGGCCTGCCAGGTGCTGCGCTGGCGATGTACCACTGTGCACGCCCGGAAAATCGCCATAAAATTAAAGGCCTGCTGATTTCTGGCGTGATTGCCTGCGTTGTAGGCGGCACAACCGAGCCTATCGAATTCCTGTTCCTGTTTGTTGCCCCGGTGCTGTACCTCATTCACGCGGTGTTGACCGGTCTGGGCTTTACCGTCATGGCGGTGCTGGGCGTGACTATCGGTAACACCGACGGCAACGTGATTGACTTTGTGGTGTTCGGCATCCTGCACGGCCTGTCGACCAAATGGTATCTGGTGCCGGTTGTGGCGGCTATCTGGTTCGCGGTGTACTACGGGATCTTCCGCTTTGCTATCACCCGCTTTAACCTGAAAACCCCGGGCCGCGATACTGATACCGCTAGCGGCGTTGAACAAGCCGTTGCCGGGACAGTGGGTAAATCCGGCTATAACACCCCTGCAATTCTGGCGGCGCTTGGCGGAACGGATAACATAACCTCACTGGATAATTGCATTACGCGCCTGCGTCTGTCGGTTAACGATATGTCGAAGGTCGACACCAATGCCCTGAAGGCAAATCGCGCCATCGGTGTGGTGCAGTTGAATCAGCATAATTTGCAGGTTGTCATCGGCCCGCAGGTACAGTCAGTCAAAGATGAGCTGGCTACCCTGATGCGAACAGTAGAAGCCTGATGCCTCGCCCCCTCTTCGTGAGGGGGTTTTACTTTAAGGACCAATGTGATGTTTGATTTTTCTACCGTTGTAGACAGACACGGCACCTGGTGCACCCAGTGGGATTATGTTGCCGACCGTTTCGGCGCCGCCGACCTGCTGCCGTTTACCATTTCGGATATGGATTTTGCCACCGCCCCCTGTATTACCGATGCATTACATCAACGCATCAGCCACGGTGTATTCGGCTACAGCCGCTGGAAAAACGATGAGTTTCTTGCCGCCGTGGCACACTGGTTCCAGCATCGCTTTAACAGCCGCATTGATACAGCGTCTATTGTTTATGGCCCATCGGTCATTTATATGGTGTCGGAGCTGATTCGTATCTGGTCAGACGCAGGTGACGGCGTTGTGGTACATACCCCAGCCTATGACGCCTTTTACAATGCCATCAACGGCAATCAGCGCACTGTTGTGCCCGTGGCGATGGAAAAAAATGCTGCTGGCTGGCTGAGCAATATGGCGGCACTGGAAGCCGCGCTCGCCAGGCCGGAAAACAAAATCCTGCTGCTGTGCAGCCCGCAGAACCCAACGGGTAAAGTATGGACACGGGAAGAGCTGCACCGGATGGCGGAACTTTGCGCGCGATATAACGTAGCGGTCATCAGCGATGAAATCCATATGGATATGGTGTGGGGTGAGCACCACCATACCCCGTGGAATGAAGTTGCGCGCGGAAAATGGGCCCTGCTGACCTCGGGCTCCAAGAGCTTTAACATTCCGGCACTTACCGGAGCATACGGTTTGATTGGCGATGATGAAAGCCGCAATGCCTACCTGAGCGCGCTGAAAGGCCGCGATGGGCTCTCTTCCCCTTCCGTGCTGGCGCTGACGGCGCACATTGCAGCTTATGAGCAAGGTGCCCCCTGGCTGGATGCGTTACGCCGTTATCTGGAAGAGAATCTGCACTACGTTGCGCGTGAATTGAACAGCGCTTTTCCGAATCTGAACTGGCAGCCCCCTCAGGCGACGTATCTTGCCTGGATAGACTTAAGCCCTCTGGACATTGATGACAAAGCGCTACAAAAAGTCCTGATTGAGCAGCAAAAAGTCGCCATTATGCCGGGATATACCTACGGTGAAGAGGGTAACGGTTTTGTCCGCATTAACGCGGGCTGCCCGCGCAGCAAGCTTGAGCAAGGGGTTCAGCGGCTTATTGCCGGGATTAGCGCACTCCTCTAATTGACTTGCGCAACGGAATATTACCTTGCGCAAATAGCTTTTTACCCCGTTTTGTTTTTATAATATGGCGCACTTTAACCAGAAAAGAGTGCGACCATGATTGATACAAGCCTTCCTTTAACTGATATTCATCGTCACCTTGACGGTAACATTCGTGCCCAAACCATTCTCGATCTTGGCCGCCAGTTCAATTTAACTCTTCCTGCTCAAACACTTGAAACCTTGATCCCACACGTTCAGGTCACGTCGAATGAACCGGATCTGGTCAGCTTCCTGAGCAAGCTCGACTGGGGCGTGAAGATGCTGGCCTCCCTCGATGCCTGCCGCCGTGTTGCTTTCGAGAATATTGAAGATGCCGCGCGTAACGGCCTGCACTATGTCGAACTGCGTTTTTCACCAGGCTACATGGCGATGACCCACAACCTGCCAGTGGCTGGCGTGGTTGAAGCGGTGATTGCAGGTGTGCGTGATGGCTGCAAGGCCTTCGACGTACAGGCCCGCCTGATTGGTATTATGAGCCGCACGTTCGGTGAAGCGGCCTGCTTGCAGGAGCTGGAAGCGCTGCTCGCGCACCGGGATCAGATAACGGCCATTGACCTGGCGGGCGATGAACTTGGCTTCCCTGGCAGCCTGTTCCTCTCCCACTTCAACCGCGCACGTGATGCCGGCTGGCATATCACCGTCCATGCTGGCGAAGCCGCAGGCCCGGAAAGCATCTGGCAGGCTATCCGCGAGCTGGGGGCTGAGCGTATTGGTCACGGTGTAAAAGCTGTTGAAGATCGCGCCCTGATGGATTTCCTTGCAGAACAGCGCATCGGGATCGAATCCTGCCTGACGTCCAACATCCAGACCAGCACCGTGCCAACGCTTGCGCAGCATCCGCTGAAAACCTTCCTGGAGCATGGCGTGCTGGCATCGCTGAACACTGATGATCCGGCGGTACAGGGTGTCGATATTATTCACGAGTATACCGTTGCGGCACCGCAGGCAGGTCTGAGCCGCGAACAGATCCGCCAGGCACAGATTAACGGGCTGGAAATTGCCTTCTTAACGCCTGCGGAGAAACAGGCGCTTAAAGATAAAGTGGCCCGCGGTTAAGCCATTTGCCGGGTGGCGATACGTTTACCACCCGGCCCTTAACATTTATGCCAGACAAAGCGTTGCGCGATGTTTGGCAGATTCCATCCCCAACTCAATCAGTTCCATAATCTGAATGGCCTGGCTTGCCGGAACCGGATTTTCCCCCGTCCCATTTAGCGCATCGCGGATCCCCGCATAATAAGCCGGGTAGTTACCGGGCATCGTCAGTAAGGTTTCCTGAACCTGCTCCTCTCCTTCGAAACGCGTTAACACGCCATCGCGCATATCATAACCCCAGTCTTCCTGCGGCAAACGCTCGCCATTTTTGAGACGATCTTCTTGCGGATCAAGGCCAAACTTCACGTAGCTGCCACGCGTGCCGTGGATGATATACCGTGCAGATTCTGCTGCCGCCAGCATGGTGGCGTGCAGGACAATGCGCCGCTGCGGATAACTTAACACTGCGTGAAAGTAGTCTGTTGTCTGCGCTCCGGGCCTTAGCTGGGCTAGATCGACAGTCAGGCTCACCGGCAAACCAAACAGATACACTGCCTGATCGAGCAAATGCGGCCCTAAGTCATACCAGATACCACTGCCGGGCCCAGCCTGCTCGCGCCAGCGGTCACGCACCTGAGGACGAAACCGGTCAAAGTGAGACTCGAAATACGCAATTTCGCCGAGCGCGCCTTCGCTTATCAGAGATTTAACCGTTAAAAAATCACTGTCCCAGCGGCGGTTATGAAATACCGACAGCAACCGGCCCGCACTTTTTGCCTGCGCATCCAGCTCTCTCGCTTGTGACAACGTCACAGTAAAGGGTTTATCCACCACCACATGTTTACCCGCTTCCATCGCGGCCTTTGCCAGCGGAAAGTGGGTATCGTTTGGGGTTGGGATCACAATCAAATCAATATCAGGATTGTTAAAAAGATGCTTTGGCTCAGAAACAACAGGAACCGTCGGCCAGTCGGCATGGACTTTTGCCGCATCGCTGCTTGAAATCACAGCCAGTTCCATTCCTGGAGTCCCGGCAATCAGAGGAGCGTGAAATGTTTTACTCGCGTACCCATAACCAATAAGCCCGACACGGATGTTGTCATTCATATAGTTACCCTCGCAGATGATGTTCTTATTTCACACTGGCTATTCTGAAGTCTGAACAGATTAATAATGTGCGATATGACTTAAAATAGCATCCTGTGTTGGTTATTTTTGTTACATAGATTTAACCTGCTGATTTTCTTTAGGGAAACCGTTCCCAAAGCGCTTGCCGTGGCGAATGTTGCGCTGTAACATTTGCAATCTGTATTTATGGATAAATTACAAACACGAATCATGACGTCAATAATTAATCGAATCATTGAATTAGCGGGATGGATTGTCCTTGGAGTTTCGGTTGTGCTGCTGGGTGTTGCCAGCCATATCGATAACTACCAGCCGCCGGAGCCTGTCACAGTCGCACAACCGAAATAACCTCAATGCGGTAATAAAGAGTGACATATTATGTCAGTTTCATATTGCCAGCCGTGTTGAAGAGGGTTAACCTTCTCATCCAGGCATCGTCTGATGCCTGAATCATTCAGCAAAGAAAACTCCTAATTTAGTCGCATTACCTGAGTGGGCTGTTTACGTCTTTATTAATCCGTTTATTATTCGAACGAATTACCTTCACTGGTATTACTCACTTTTATATGGAAACTCATTAATATGACAGTTCAGGACTATTTATTAAAATTTCGCAAGATCAATTCGCTTGAGAGCCTGGAAAAACTGTTTGACCATCTGAACTACACGCTGTCGGATAATCAGGAAATCATCAATATGTATCGTGCAGCCGATCACCGCCGTGCAGAGCTCGTCTCTGGTGGCCGGTTGTTCAATGTTGGCGAAGTCCCTAAGTCTGTATGGCGTTACGTACTATAAGAAAGTAGCCATCCGCGCGAAATGTTATATACTCTGCGCCCTGCAAATTGGCTATATAACGTTTCGCGCAGACTTATGGGAGAGAACATGACCGCATCGCCTGGAGAAAAAATCGGAGGCTGGTTAATCGCCCCGCTGGCATGGCTGCTGGTTGCATTATTAAGCGCATCTCTGGCGCTTCTGCTCTATACCACCGCACTGATTACCCCTCATGCGATCCAGACCCTGATGTCCCAGAGTGCAGGCAAGATTGCGCTGTGGTTTGCGTCTTTCGTCTTTGCGATAGCCATGTGGTATTACACGCTATGGCTGACCATCGCCTTTTTTAAGCGCCGTCAAAGTGTGCCTAAACACTACATTATCTGGCTGCTTATCTCTGTGCTGCTGGCGGTGAAAGCCTTTGCTTTCTCGCCCGTATCTGATGCACTGGCCGTTCGTCAGCTGCTCTTTCCGCTGCTGGCGGCATCACTGTTGGTCCCTTATTTCAAACGCTCGTCGCGCGTGAAAAAAACCTTTGTGAACCCGTAATAACCTTACAGTTATCCTGTTGTCGCCTGTTCTGGTTTATCAGATAATAGGCGGCTTTTTTTATTTCAGGCTGAATAATGACCGATTACTTACTGCTCTTTGTCGGAACTGTGCTGGTTAACAACTTCGTACTGGTGAAGTTCCTTGGCCTATGCCCGTTTATGGGTGTGTCCAAAAAACTGGAAACAGCAATGGGCATGGGGCTGGCGACAACCTTCGTCATGACGCTGGCGTCTATTTGCGCCTGGTGGATTGATACCTGGATACTCATCCCGCTGGGTTTAACCTATCTGCGTACGCTGGCCTTTATCCTGGTTATCGCGGTGGTGGTGCAATTTACCGAAATGGTGGTGCGTAAGACCAGCCCGGCGCTTTATCGCCTGCTGGGCATCTTCCTGCCGCTCATTACCACCAACTGCGCCGTACTGGGCGTGGCATTGCTGAACATCAACCTCGGGCATAATTTCATGCAATCGGCACTGTATGGTTTCTCCGCAGCAGTCGGTTTCTCTCTGGTCATGGTGCTGTTTGCCTCTATTCGTGAGCGCCTGGCGGCAGCGGATATCCCTGCGCCGTTTCGCGGAAATGCCATTGCGCTGGTTACCGCAGGTTTAATGTCTCTGGCCTTTATGGGCTTTAGTGGTCTGGTGAAGTTGTAATGAATGCTATCTGGATTGCCATCGCATCTATCAGCGTGCTGGGATTAGTGTTTGGCGTCATTCTGGGTTATGCCTCCCGCCGCTTTGCGGTTGAGGACGATCCGGTTGTTGAAAAAATTGATGAGCTTCTGCCGCAAAGTCAGTGTGGGCAGTGCGGCTATCCTGGCTGCCGCCCTTATGCAGAGGCTGTTGGTGTGCAGGGTGAGAAAATCAACCGTTGTGCGCCAGGTGGCGAAGCGGTAATGCTGAAAATCGCCGCGCTGCTTAACGTTGATCCGCAGCCTGCTGATGGCGATGCAGATGTGCAGGAGCCCGTTCGCGTATTGGCTGTTATCGACGAAGCAAACTGTATTGGCTGCACCAAATGTATTCAGGCGTGTCCTGTCGACGCCATTGTCGGCGCAACCCGCGCTATGCACACCGTTGTGGCGGATTTGTGCACCGGCTGTAACCTCTGCGTCGCGCCTTGCCCGACGCAATGTATCGAGTTACGTCCGGTCGAAACGACTACCGATAGCTGGAAGTGGGATCTTCAGACCATTCCGGTTCGCATCATTCCTGTGGAACAACATGCTTAAGTTATTTTCTGCTTTCAGAAAAGAGAAGATTTGGGACTTTGATGGTGGCATTCATCCGCCAGAAATGAAAACCCAGTCTAACGGCACCCCGCTGCGTCAAATTCCGCTGGCGACCCGCTACGTTATGCCACTAAAACAGCATATTGGCGCTGAGGGTGAGCTGTGCGTGAAAGAAGGCGATATCGTGCTGCGCGGCCAGCCGCTGACCTTTGGTCGCGGACGTATGCTGCCTGTTCACGCGCCGACGTCCGGTAAAGTGGTGTCGATTGCGCCGCACACCGTTGCGCATCCTTCTGCGCTCACTGAGCTGAGCGTCATTATTGACGCTGACGGCGAGGACCGCTGGATCGATCGCGATGGCTGGAGCGACTACACTGCCCATAGCCGCGATGCGCTCATCGAACGTATTCATCAGTTTGGCGTGGCCGGTCTTGGCGGCGCAGGCTTCCCGACGGGAAGCAAACTGCGTGGCGGCGGCGACAAAATCCAGACCTTAATTATCAACGCTGCGGAATGTGAACCTTATATTACCGCGGATGACCGTCTGATGCAGGATTGCGCGGCACAGGTCGTGGAAGGCATTCGTATCCTCGCACACATTCTGCAACCACGCGAAGTGCTGATCGGCATTGAAGATAACAAACCGCAGGCGATTTCCATGCTGCGTGCGGTGTTGGCAGGCAGCCACGACATTGGTTTGCGCGTTATCCCAACCAAGTACCCTTCCGGTGGTGCAAAGCAGCTGACGCAAATTTTGACCGGCAAACAGGTTCCGCACGGCGGGCGTTCGTCTGATATTGGCGTGCTGATGCAAAACGTGGGCACCGCCTATGCGGTGAAACGTGCGGTTGTTGACGGTGAGCCGCTGACCGAACGTGTTGTCACCCTGACCGGTGAATCGGTTTCTCGCCCTGGGAACGTCTGGGCGCGTTTAGGGACACCGGTGCGTCACCTGCTGGAACAGGCCGGTTTTTGTTGCGGCAGTGAACAGATGGTGATTATGGGCGGCCCGCTGATGGGCTTTACTCTGCCGTGGCTGGATGTCCCGGTCGTTAAAATTACTAACTGCCTGCTCGCCCCTTCTGCCACAGAGATGGGTGAAGAGCAGGAAGAAAAAGGCTGTATTCGCTGTAGCGCCTGTGCTGACGCCTGCCCGGCGGATCTTCTTCCCCAGCAACTGTACTGGTACAGCAAAGGCCAGCAGCACGATAAAGCCACAGCACACAATCTTACCGACTGCATAGAATGTGGTGCCTGTGCCTGGGTGTGCCCGAGCAATATCCCACTGGTGCAGTATTTCCGCCAGGAGAAGGCCGAAATTTACGCCATCTCGATGGAAGAGAAACGTGCCGCCGAAGCAAAAGCCCGTTTTGAAGCACGTCAGGCACGTCTTGAGCGTGAGAAAGCGGCTCGCCAGGAGCGCCATAAACAAGCGGCCGTGCAACCCGCTGAGAAAGATCAGGATGCGATCAATGCCGCCCTGGCGCGGGTTCGTGAGAAAAAAGCCTCGGCTGCGCAGCCGGTAGTGATCCCGGCGGGAACAAAACCGGATAACAGTGAAGCGATTGCCGCGCGTGAAGCACGCAAGGCAGAGGCCCGTGCTCGTCAGGCGGAAAAAGCGCAAAACGCACAGCCGGAAACAGCTGTTGACCCGCGCAAAGCGGCCGTAGAAGCAGCCATTGCCCGGGCAAAATCACGCAAAGCAGAACAGCAGGACGTTGTGGTGGTGCCAGAAGCGCCCGTTGACCCGCGAAAAGCCGCTGTTGAAGCCGCTATCGCCCGGGCCAAAGCACGCAAAGCAGAACAACACATACAACATGCAGAGCCTGAAGCCCCTGTAGATCCGCGTAAGGCGGCTGTAGAAGCCGCCATCGCCCGGGCCAAAGCCCGTAAAGCGGCACAGCAGGAAGAGCAGCCTCTGGCTGCAAATGACGATCCACGCAAAGCCGCAGTCGCTGCCGCGATTGCGCGCGTTCAGGCAAAGAAAGCCGCGCAGCAAGCAGTTAACGAGGATTAAATGGTTTTCAGAATCGCAAGTTCCCCTTTCACCCATAACCAGCGCCAGACATCGCGCATTATGATGCTGGTCTGCCTGGCGGCCCTGCCGGGCATCGCCGTGCAGTTTTGGTTTTTCGGCTGGGGAACCCTTTTCCAGTTAGTCCTGGGTTGTGCTACCGCTTTAGCAGCTGAAGCACTGGTGCTGACGCTACGTAAGATGGATGTTACCCGCACCCTCAGCGACAACTCCGCGCTTTTGACTGGCCTGCTGCTGGCCATCAGTATTCCGCCTTTCGCTCCGTGGTGGATGGTGGTGCTGGGCACCGTTTTTGCCGTCATTATCGCAAAACAGCTTTATGGCGGTCTGGGGCATAACCCGTTTAACCCGGCGATGATCGGCTATGTGGTGTTGCTTATCTCTTTCCCGGTGCAGATGACCAGTTGGTTGCCACCACATGACATTGCCGCAACAGTGCCAGGCTTTATGGATGCGCTCCACGTTATTTTCACGGGCCATACAGCGATGGGTGCAGATATGAACGCGCTTCGCATGGGTGTGGATGGCATCAGCCAGGCGACCCCACTTGATACGTTTAAAACCTCACTTCATGCCGGGCATAGCGTTGAGCAGATCATGAAATCGGCCATCTACAACGGCGTACTCGCCGGTGCAGGCTGGCAGTGGGTGAATCTGGCATATCTGCTGGGTGGCGTGTTCCTGCTGTGGCAGAAGGCGATTCGCTGGCATATTCCGGTCAGTTTCCTGGTGACGCTCGCCGTCTGCTCGACCCTGGGCTGGGTGTTTTCTCCTGAATCCCTGGCCAGCCCGCAGATGCCCCTGCTCTCGGGTGCAACCATGCTGGGCGCATTCTTTATTTTAACTGACCCGGTGACCGCATCGACCACCAACCGTGGCCGTTTGATCTTCGGCGCTCTGGCGGGGTTGCTGGTGTGGCTTATCCGCAGCTTTGGCGGCTATCCTGATGGCGTGGCGTTTGCTGTACTGCTCGCCAACATCACCGTTCCGCTTATCGACTACTACACGCGTCCCCGCGTGTACGGCCACCGCTAGGAGCCTGCTATGCTGAAAACGATGCAAAAACACGGCGTCACGCTGGCCATCTTCGCTGCGGTACTGACGGGGCTGACGGCGCTGGTGAATGCGCTGACCAAAACGACCATTGAAGAACAGGCGACGAAGCAACAGAAGGCTCTCTTCGACCAGGTTATCCCGGCGGATTTCTACGACAATGACCTGCAAAAAAGCTGTTTTGTCGTTCAGGCTGCTCCGTTAGGGAAAGGCCCGCACCGGATTTTTATTGCCCGTAAAGGGGATAAAGCCGTCGGTGTCGTGATGGAAGCCACCGCGCCAGACGGTTACTCAGGGGCAATACAGCTGCTGGTCGGCGCTGATTTTTCCGGTACAGTGCTGGGTACGCGTGTGACTCAGCACCACGAAACCCCCGGTCTTGGGGACAAAATTGAGCTGCGCTTAAGCGACTGGATTTTGCATTTCGCCGGTAAAGTGATCCATGGTGAAGATGATACCGCCTTTGCGGTGAAGAAAGATGGCGGTGAATTCGACCAGTTTACCGGCGCCACCATCACCCCGCGTGCGGTAGTCAACGCCGTAAAACGTGCCGGGCTGTATGCCGAAACGCTGCCCGCGCAGATCAACAATCTTCCGGCCTGTGAGGAGTAATCATGAGCCAGGTTAAAGAGGTTATTGTCCAGGGGCTGTGGAAGAACAACTCCGCACTGGTGCAACTACTGGGAATGTGTCCGCTGCTGGCGGTAACATCGACCGCAACCAACGCACTTGGGTTAGGCCTAGCGACAACGCTGGTGCTGACCCTGACCAACCTGTCCATCTCTGCACTTCGCCGCTGGACACCATCAGAAATCCGTATCCCGATTTATGTGATGATCATCGCCTCGGTAGTGAGTATCGTGCAGATGCTGATTAACGCCTACGCGTTTGGTCTGTACCAGTCGCTCGGGATCTTCATTCCGCTTATCGTAACCAACTGTATTGTGGTTGGGCGCGCTGAAGCCTTCGCGGTGAAAAACAGCCCGGCGATGTCTGCGCTGGACGGTTTTTCCATCGGTATGGGCGCCACCTGCGCCATGTTTGTCCTCGGTTCCATCCGTGAAATTCTGGGGAACGGTACGCTGTTTGACGGCGCGGACGCCCTGCTGGGTGGCTGGGCAAAAGCATTGCGCATCGAGGTGTTCCATACGGATACACCGTTCCTGTTGGCCATGCTGCCGCCTGGCGCATTTATTGGCCTTGGCATGATGCTGGCGATAAAATATCTCATTGATGAGAAACGTAAACGCCGCGCCGCTGAGCGCAGCGTGCAGGAAGGGATACCCGAGAAAGCCTCATGAACAAAGAGAAACGCATTGCGATCCTGACGCGGTTGCGGGATGAAAACCCTCATCCGACTACAGAGCTGAACTTTAACTCGCCGTTTGAGCTGCTGATTGCCGTGCTGCTCTCAGCACAGGCTACGGACGTGAGCGTCAATAAAGCCACTGCCCTGCTCTACCCGGTCGCCAACACGCCGCAGGCGATGCTGGAGCTCGGTGTAGAAGGTGTTAAGTCCTATATCAAGACTATCGGTTTGTTCAACAGCAAGGCCGAGAACGTCATTAAGACCTGCCGAATTTTGCTTGAACAACACGGTGGCGAGGTGCCAGAAGATCGCGCGGCGCTCGAGGCGTTACCCGGTGTAGGCCGGAAAACTGCGAACGTTGTGCTTAACACGGCATTTGGCTGGCCAACGATTGCTGTAGATACCCATATCTTCCGTGTTTCTAACCGCACCAACTTCGCCCCCGGTAAAAATGTCGAGCAGGTTGAAGAGAAACTGCTCAAAGTGGTTCCCGCCGAATTTAAGGTTGATTGCCACCACTGGCTTATCCTGCACGGACGTTATACCTGTATTGCGCGCAAACCGCGCTGCGGCTCCTGCATCATTGAAGACCTCTGCGAATTTAAAGAAAAAGTGTATCCCTGACCCCTTTTTCTCTTTCTGACCTCATATCAAATCGTTATGAAAGGAAGGCCTTACTGTGAACCTTCCTTTCGGCCACTTATTGTCCGCATTAGCCATCCTTAACCCTGTCGATTGTTCGGTCATTTAACACTCAAACAGGTTAATTGTTTTTTCATCACCAAAAATTTCTATACATCTGTGATCGAGATCACTCTGATAACTCCATGTTGGATTTTTGTTGTGAAAAGCTGTGTAAACCCTTTGCCAGACAATATTTAACCGATCCTTTACCGCAGATAAGACCAGTCATTTTTCAGAATATGGGCTATATCACTGCCAGTAAGGTCAAATAGCAGAACATATTGCCAAATACGGTCTTTTGGGGGTTTGTGGTAGTGAAAAAAACCAACAATCCTTAACCAATGAAATTTAACGCTGAATAACATTTGAATGAACCGAGTATTATGCCGCATCAGTTATATGTAACAGATTATTACAAACGTATTGCCAGATAGGTCAGGATAGTGAACATTACCCGCCGTTTCCCCTCCCAATATAACTATAAGGCGGATGGACTACGGCCATCACGCTATGAACACCCCCGTTAATATGGGATGTAAAAAAAGAGGTATATGTGTCTACTGCAAACAATAAACCAACAGATGAGAGCATAAGTCTTAACGCTTTCAAACAACCTAAAGCGTTCTATCTCATCTTCTCTATCGAGTTATGGGAGCGTTTTGGTTACTACGGCCTGCAAGGGATCATGGCGGTTTACCTGGTTAAGCAACTGGGTATGTCCGAAGCGGATTCCATCACGCTGTTCTCTTCATTCAGTGCTCTGGTGTACGGTCTGGTCGCTATCGGCGGCTGGCTGGGTGATAAAGTTCTGGGTACCAAACGTGTCATCATGCTGGGCGCAATCGTCCTGGCAGTAGGTTATGCACTGGTTGCATGGTCCGGTCACGATGCGGCTGTGGTCTACATGGGTATGGCGACCATCGCAGTAGGTAACGGTTTGTTCAAAGCGAACCCGTCTTCCCTGCTCTCTACCTGCTACAACAAAGATGACCCGCGTCTGGACGGTGCATTCACCATGTACTACATGTCCGTGAACATCGGTTCCTTCTTCTCTATGCTGGCAACGCCATGGCTGGCCGCGAAATTCGGCTGGAGCGTTGCGTTCTCCCTGTCTGTTGTCGGGATGCTGATCACCGTTGTTAACTTCGCCTTCTGCAAGAAGTGGGTTAAAGACTACGGTTCAAAACCAGACTTCGAACCTGTGCATGTGGGCAAGCTGCTGGCAACCATCGTGGGTGTTGTGATCCTCGCGGCAATCGCCACTTGGCTGCTGCACAACCAGGGCGTGGCACGTGCTGTGCTGGGCGTGGTTGCACTGGGTATCGTCTGCATCTTCGCGAAAGAAGCGTTCGCCATGCAGGGTGCTGCTCGCCGTAAGATGATTGTTGCGTTCATCCTGATGCTGGAAGCGATTATCTTCTTCGTGCTGTACAGCCAGATGCCAACTTCTCTGAACTTCTTCGCTATCCGTAACGTTGAGCACTCCATTCTGGGTATCGCGTTCGAGCCGGAGCAGTATCAGGCCCTGAACCCATTCTGGATCATGATTGGTAGCCCGATTCTGGCCGCTATCTATAACAAGATGGGTGACCGTCTGCCAATGCCGCACAAGTTCGCGATTGGTATGGTGCTGTGCTCTGGCGCGTTCCTGGTACTGCCACTGGGTACCAAATTTGCGACCGATGCAGGTATCGTCTCCGTTAACTGGCTGATCCTGAGCTATGCTCTCCAGTCTATTGGTGAACTGATGATCTCCGGTCTGGGTCTGGCGATGGTTGCTCAGCTGGTCCCACAGCGTCTGATGGGCTTCATCATGGGTAGCTGGTTCCTGACCACTGCCGGTGCAGCGATTATCGCCGGTAAGATTGCTAACCTGATGGCCGTTCCAGAGAACGTGACCGATCCGCTGGTTTCTCTGAACGTCTACGGTACGGTCTTCATGCAGATTGGTATTGCCACCGCAGTTATCGCCGTGCTGATGCTGCTGACTGCGCCTAAACTGAATCGTATGACTCAGGACGACGACAAAACTGCTAAAGCGACCGAAACCGCAACAGCATAATGTCATCGGGGAACGACTGAACAGAAGCCGTTAACTTTGTGTTAGCGGCTTTTTTTTTATTCGTTCGCGCACTAACATAGCTGAAACCTCAGCAAAAAGGAGTTACCGATGAAACTGTTCTACAAACCGGGCGCCTGCTCTCTTGCTTCCCATATTACCCTGCGCGAGAGCGGCAAAGATTTCACGCTGGACGGCGTTGACCTGATGAAAAAACGCCTGGAAAACGGCGATGATTTCTTTGCTATTAACCCGAAGGGACAAGTTCCGGCGCTGCTGCTGGATGACGGTACACTGCTGACGGAAGGCGTTGCCATTATGCAGTTCCTGGCGGATAACGTCCCTGATCGCCAGCTGCTGGCACCGACCGGCAGTATCTCTCGTTATAAGACGCTGGAGTGGATGAACTATATCGCGACCGAGCTGCACAAAGGCTTTACGCCGCTGTTCCGCCCGGACACACCGGAAGAGTACAAACCTACCGTGCGTGCCCTGCTGGAGAAAAAACTTCAGTACATTAATGAGTCGCTGAAAGACGATCAGTGGATTTGTGGCCCGCGTTTCACCATTGCAGATGCCTATCTGTTTACCGTCCTGCGCTGGGCGCGTGCGGTTAAGCTGAACCTGGAAGGGTTAGATCATATTGCATCGTATATGGAGCGGATGGCGGCGCGCCCTGCGGTCGCTGCGGCGCTAAAAGCGGAAGGTTTGAATTAACCGAACGGCCTGTGTTGCCGGGTGGCGCTGACGCTTACCCGGCCTACAAATTCCGTAGGCCCGTGCAAGCGTAGCGCCGCCGGGCGGTGTCTAAAGCTGCGTTGCGCTGAAATAGTGCTCCGGCTTCGCGATACGATCCTGTGCCGCAACCACCTGCAACTCATACTCCTGCATATTTTTCGTCGCCGTCATAATTTCATACACCGCGGCAGTTACATGCTCCAGGGCATCGCGAAGCGTTGCGCCTTGCAGCAATTTCACCAACAGCAGGCCGCTGGTCACATCGCCAACCCCAACCGGCTGACGCACGCCAAAATCAACCAGTGGACGGCTAATATGCCAGGCTTCGTCTTTCGTCACCAGTAGCATCTCAAAACGGTCACGGCTCAGCCCTGCGCGGGCCAGGTGCTTCACCAGTACAATTTCAGGTCCTTGCGCAATCAGCTCGCGAGAGGCGCTCACAGCCTCTTCTACGCTGTTCACAGGATGCTCGCAAAGGATCTCCAGCTCAATCAGGTTTGGTGCAATGATGTCGCTCGCGGGCAGCGCGTGTCGTACGTGAAACTCAGCCACGCCAGGCGCCACGATGCAGCCCTTCTCAGGGTGCCCCATTACCGGATCGCAGAAGAATTTCGCCGCAGGGTTCGCCGCCTTCACCTGACGCACGATACCAAGAATATGTTCGCCCTGCTCTGCTGAGCCCAGATAACCGCTCAACACCGCGTCACAGCGTTTGAGCTGGTCGATATCAGCGATGCCCTGCACAATCTCCGTGAGATGCGAAGGCGGCATCACGCAGCCGGTCCATTTCCCGTACTGGGTATGGTTAGAGAATTGAACGGTATTAAGCGGCCAGACATTGGCACCAAGGCGACGCATCGGGAATTCCGCTGCGCTGTTGCCAGCATGTCCGAATACAACATGGGACTGAATGGCGAGGATATTCTTCATTTTTTGCTTACCACAACCCTGAAAAAACAAAGGGGCGTGGTTTCCCACGCCCCTGCATACTTTTGATTACTTCCAGCACACCAGACAGTAATTCTTCTTACCGCGACGCAACAGCGAGTAGCGGCCATACAGACGATCGCTGTCAACAAAGGTGTATTCAGGATCGGTCTGTTTTTCACCGTTGATGGTAATGGCGTTAGAGGCAATGGTCTTACGAGCCTGACCGCGGGACGGTTGCAGCTCAGAATCCACCAGCGCCTGCATCAGGTCTGCGCCTTTTTCCATCTCAACCATCGGCACGCCATCCTGCGCCAGCTGTTCGAAGTCCGCTTCGCTTAAATCGCTCAGCGTACCGTTAAACAGGCTTGCGGTAATGCGTTTTGCCGCAGCCAGGCCTTCTTCACCGTGAACCAGTTTGGTCACTTCATCAGCCAGAACATACTGCGCACGAGGTGCTGTACCACTGTTTTTGTCTTCTTCTTCCAGCGCATTGATGGCTTCAATGTCCATAAAGGTGAAGAATTTCAGGAAGCGGTAGACGTCAGCATCTGCGGTATTGATCCAGAACTGGTAGAACTTATACGGGCTGGTTTTCTTCGGATCGAGCCAGATTGCGCCACCCTCAGTTTTACCAAACTTGGTGCCATCGGCTTTGGTGATCAGTGGAACCGTCAGGCCGAACACCTGGTTCTGATGCAGACGACGGGTCAGATCGATACCGGAGGTGATGTTACCCCACTGGTCTGAACCGCCAATTTGCAGGGACACGCCGTGCAGTTTGTTCAGGCAGGCGAAGTCATAACCTTGCAGCAGGTTGTAAGAGAACTCGGTGAAAGAGATGCCCTGATCGTCACGGTTCAGACGCTGCTTCACGGCTTCTTTGTTTATCATCTGGTTAACAGAGAAGTGTTTACCGATGTCACGCAGGAAAGTCAGCACGTTCATGCCGCCAAACCAGTCATAGTTGTTCGCGGCAATTGCAGCGTTTTCGCCACAGTTGAAGTCGAGGAAAGGCGCAACCTGTTTGCGGATCTTGTCCACCCACTCCTGCACGGTGTCTTCGGTGTTCAGTTTACGCTCAGCAGCTTTAAAGCTTGGGTCACCAATCAGACCGGTCGCGCCGCCAACCAGTGCAACAGGCGTATGACCTGCCATCTGGAAGCGTTTCAGGCATAACAATGGAACTAGATGCCCCAAATGCAAGCTGTCAGCGGTGGGATCGAAGCCGCAATAGAGCGCGATCGGGCCTTGCGCCAGTCGCTCTGCTAACGCTTCTTCGTCCGTCACCTGGGCCACAAGGCCCCGCTCTTGCAATTGTTTAATCAAGTTACTGCTTGCCATCAAATTCTCCATGTATAAACGACTGCACCTTTGCCGGTACACGACTTTTCGCCTGATGCGAAAGGTACATAGAATAAAGCGCTGGCGCACGTAGCGCTAGCGCTTAAACAACAATTTCGGGGATTACGGCGCCAGCCTGTCGATTTTCCAGCCACCGTTCTCGCGCTGGTATAAAAAGCGGTCGTGCAGGCGATGTTCGCCGCCCTGCCAGAACTCCATTTGCTCGATTGGGATGCGGAATCCGCCCCAGAAGCTCGGCAACGGGACTTCACCTTGCTGGAACTTTTGTTTTAACTCGAGGAATTTGCTTTCCAGTACACCGCGGGCAGAGATTCGACTGGACTGTTTAGAGACCCAGGCACCAATCTGGCTGTCGCGCGGGCGGCTGTGGAAATATTTCAGCACATCCAGGGTGGAAAGACGCTCGGCTTTCCCTGTAACCATGACCTGACGTTCCAGCATATGCCACGGGAACAGCAGGCTCACACGCGGGTTGTTTTCAATCTGATGTGCTTTACGGCTGCCCAGGTTGGTATAAAACACCAGCCCTTTCTCATCGTAATGCTTCAGCAGCACGATGCGCTGATACGGCTGCCCGGTCTCATCAACCGTGGCAACAACCATTGCGGTCGGGTCGGCAAGTTTTGCTTCACAGGCCTGTTTCAGCCAGCGTTCAAAAAGCACCAGGGGTTCAGCGGGAAGATCCTTGCGACGCAGGCCGCCTTTGGTGTATTCACGGCGCAGATGCGCAATTTGCTGCAATTCGTCGTTATCTGACATGGCGTTAGCTGAAATTGACATTAGGTGGCGCTATTGTGCGCCGCCCCTGTAAAAATCTCAACGCTTCGGATTTTGTAGCTGGCAATTGTTCAGCACAATGCGGTCACGTTTGTAGACCGTTGCTTCATCGCCTTTAGACCAGAAAACATAAATGCCATCGGTATAACGCGCACCTGACGCAGACATGCCCTGCTTCAGATTCAGCAGTTTGTTGTCAAATACAAAGCTGGCTTCCTGACGGGGGTTGTTGATCTTCACGGTCAGCGGTTTTTCGTCGCAACGATACTCCAGGGTATCGGTCTGCATACGTTCAACGAACTGGTTATAGACGCTGCACCCTGACAGCAGTAAAGGCACGGCAATAATAAGAAGTTTTTTCATGGGCGTATTCCGAAGACTATCCTGGTCCTGGAGGACATTGCTGCCCTCCTGTTTTCTTTCCATTTTAACGGCTACACGCAGTGCTGAATTTCAGTTAACTCTGATTATGGCGTGGATTTGCCGGGAAAATAGCGCCAAGCACGCTCGCTTCACGCGCACCGGTTACCGAAGGGAGATTTCCCGGTAACCCGGCGATGGTGCGCCAGGCAAGCCAGGCAAAGGCCAGCGCTTCCATATCATCACCGCTGATCCCGGCATCGTCCGTCGTCGTGACTTCAGTGCCTGGCAGTAGCCCGGCCAGACGCGCCATCACCAGCGGATTGCGGCTGCCACCGCCACACACGAGCAGGCGTTCACATCCGCCGCTGAGGAGAACCTGTTCGGAAATCGAGGTGGCCGTCAGTTCCGCAAGCGTCGCCTGTACATCTTTTGGGGAAAGTGCAGGGAATGGCATAAGCTGGCGTTCAAGCCAGCCATAGTTGAAATACTCTCGCCCCGTGCTTTTTGGCGCAGGCGCTGCAAAATATGGGTCGCTCAGCATGGACTGTAAAAGAGGAATAATCACTTTTCCTTCACAGGCCCACTGGGCGTCTTTGTCGTAAGGTTTTCCGTACTGACGCCAGATCCAGGCATCCATCAGCATATTGCCCGGCCCGGTATCATAGCCACGCACAGGCTGGCCCGGGATAAGCATTGACAGGTTGGCGATGCCGCCGATGTTGAGCACCATCCGGCGTTCTGTTGGGTGCGCCAGCAAGGCCTGGTGAAATGCGGGAACCAACGGTGCACCCTGACCACCCAGCGCGATATCCCGACGGCGAAAATCGCCCACGACGGTCACACCGGTCCTGGCGACAATCTGGTTGTTATCGCCAATCTGCATCGTGTGCGGCGCGTCGCCGGTGGGTTCATGCCAGACCGTTTGCCCGTGACAGCCGATAGCCACCACATCCTGCGGTTGCAGCTTCTCTTTTTGCATCAAAGCCAGTATCGCATCACCAAAGAGCGCGCCCAGACGCACATCAAGCTGACCAAGCTGTGACAGCGTCAGCTGCTGGCCCTGACAAATGCCCAGGATAGCCTCTTTCAGCGAAACAGGGATCGGCCATGTCAGACTCGCCTGCTGTGCCACCATGTTTTCATCTATGGCAGCCAGAACAACATCGACACCATCAAGACTGGTACCTGACATCACACCAATATAGCGACCCGATTTCATGCGCTTTCCTTACGTTTCGTGAGCGAGTTTCCCACACTCCACCATAAACGGCGTCGCTTTGCTATGCAGCGATAATATTTTTTAACAATGTCAGACACGTAACCGGGGGGCTTTTTGTTTATGCCTCGTTAAGCCAAATTCAAGTACAATTTTCCTATTGTTAGTGCAAAGATATGAACTATGGCCTCTTATGCCATATAATTTAGCCATAACGGATGCCCCACTGGGCGTTTTTGGTGAACAGGAGATTCAAATGATTTTACGTGTACTGGGCGTTTCGCTGATTGGATTGACGCTGGCGGGTTGTGTGAATAACGATTCCCTTTCCGGTGACGTTTATAGCGCGTCTGAGGCTAAACAGGTTCAGAACGTGACTTACGGTACTATCGTTAATGCACGTCCTGTACAAATTCAGGGCGGCGATAACAACAATGTTGTAGGCGCAATCGGCGGTGCAGTACTGGGTGGCTTCCTGGGTAACACCGTAGGTGGCGGTACGGGTCGTTCTCTGGCAACCGCAGCAGGTGCCGTAGCCGGTGGTGTCGCAGGCCAGGGCGTCCAGGGTGCGATGAACAAGACTCAGGGGGTTGAACTGGAAATCCGTAAGGACGACGGCAACACCATTATGGTTGTGCAAAAACAGGGTAGCACCCACTTTGCAGCCGGTCAGCGTGTTGTTCTGGCCAGCAACGGTAGCCAGGTTACCGTTTCCCCGCGTTAATACCAAAGAGGATGCGGCCACTGGCTGCATCCTTTTACAATATCCATCATTTAAATATATATATTTACAAAATACCTTTCTCTGCTATTTAGTTTCCCTTCTTATATTGCTCCTGCGCAAAGTATTTCTTCATGACGTTGTTAAACTATGCAGAATCACACTTCTTTAATAGACTATTATTTTATTGTTAACAAAAACGTATGAACACGATTGAACGTTACATAAAGAACCGCTATATCGCTTTTTTCTTTGGCTGCATAATTGTCATTGGGATATTACAGGGTTCATTTTTAAAACTGGTTGAGTCAGTCTCTTCATTTTCACCCTTATTATTCCCAACGCTCACCATATTTTTACTCGTGTTTCATCTGTTTATTGCTTGTTTTATGTCGATGAAATACTGGTGCGATCGCAGACGCTTGTATTTGGTCGCTATCGCTTTCGCCTTCACCGGGTCGATGCTGATGATGACTGGGACGCTGTCGAGCTTCCCTGCCTGGCTTGACCTCTACCAGTTCGACATCGTTAACTATAATGACACGATGATTTTCTTCACGTTTCGTCATATCCTGATGGCGGTGTTGATTATCCTTGCCGCGCTACTGTATATGGTCCGGGATTACCCTTTATCACGACTGGCGCATATCAGTATTATTATCGCTATTTTTGTATTCACCGCCTGTATGATTTTACTGGCATGGCTTTGTTCCGGTCACTCATCAGTATTGATGATTGATTTAGTGGATAATGAAACCCGGAAATTTATGGTTCTCTGGAGCCATTTTATCAATATCCTGCTTATCATTTTGTGGGTGGTGGCATTCATCACGCTGTTAGCTATTACGCGTTTACGCAATCTTTTCTGGGTTGGCGGTACTTTTTTATGTGTCTGTTACATCGTGACACTGTGCATGTTGTTTTTCGGTGGACACGCGGAGGATATCGCCTGGTATCGCGCCCGTTTATTTGAAACTGCGGCAACCTTACTCATTATTCTGGTTCTGCTTTATGATGTCTTTAGTCTCTATCGTGACTCACATTTAAAGTACCAACAGTCCTATCAAAATTCGATTCGCGATCCGCTTACCCGACTCTATAACCGCAGCTATTTTTATGACGCGTTAAACCAGTCCCTTGCGGCAGCGAAAGCGACCCGACCAGTTTCCGTTATCGTCAGTGACCTCGATCGCTTCAAACGCATCAACGACTGTTATGGCCACCTACAGGGCGACAAGGTATTGCAGTTTGTCGCCAATTTGCTGATGGATTCCGTGCGCCCTCAGGATATTGCCGCACGCATTGGCGGTGAGGAGTTCGTCCTGATGTTGGCCAATACCGATTCCGATGCCGCACGCCAGGTGGCAGAGCGTATTCGCCTCAACTTAAGTAGCTTTGATAAGACCAGCAGTAACGGACAGCTTCCAGAGCCCATTACCATCAGCATGGGGGTGTTTACCGCGACATCTTCACAGATAACCGCCGAGTATTGCGTGGAAAGTGCGGATAAAGCAATGTATGAGGCAAAAGAGACGGGACGTAACCGCGTGGTGGTCTTTCAGTAAGAAAAAGCCTTGCTGATGCAAGGCTTTTTTATGTTCTCAGTCGCGGGACTGCAACTCACTGATGTTCTGCTCAAGACGAGCAATGAGACTAATGAGCATCTCAAGTTCCGCCGGAGATATCCCGGACAGGATCTCCCCTCGCGTTTTGCTGATCACAGCTTCCATCTCATCAATGATTGGCGCTGCTTTTTCAGTGAGTTTAATCCGCTTGGCGCGACGGTCACTGGCGCAGGTCTGCCGTGATATCAGCCCCTTTTCTTCCAGCTGATCGAGCGTTCGTACCAACGACGGCTGCTCAATACCTATCGCTTTGGCCAGTTGAATTTGCGACTGTTCGGGTGGCAGCTGATGAATGTTATGCAGCGTGACCCAATGCGTCTGTGTCAATTCCAGAGGTTTCAGGCGATGGTCAATCAGAGCACGCCAGACGCGTACCAACCTTGCCAGATCAGAACCTAATGGCGATTCCAATTTCATCTCCTTATAATTAGCTTGCTAAGTTATTATACTGATTTTAGAATAGTGTGCAGCATTTATATTGCCAAAACAAATGCAATACTGCATTCATCGATGTTGAAAGTATGATTTACACTGAATACTGTCGCTTCATCGTGTAATGACCGGCCATTGTGGCCACCCTTTCAACTGCAAAGGATCTCTGCTCGTGAAGTTTTCTTACAGCTCCGCGGGGTTACCCCTCCAGGACTTGATAGTCGGTGCATCAGTCTATTTCCCTCCTCTTTTTAAAGCCGTTTTTGTCGGCTTTTTGATTTGGCTCGTCGCGCACCGCCTGCTGCGTGACTGGATGTATTCCGGTGAAATCTGGCACCCGATGCTGATGGATCTCTCCCTGTTTGCCCTTTCCGTATGTCTTGGCCTTGCCGTGTTGATTGTGTGGTGAATATGTCTCTGAAAACGCTAAAATATTTTTCCACTCTTTTGGTTCTTGCTCTGGCACTGGTTGCTGGTTGGTGGATGTGGACTTACTACATGCAGTCCCCCTGGACGCGTGACGGTAAAATCCGCGCCGAGCAGGTCAATATCACCCCACAGGTCTCCGGCAGTATCACGACGCTTCTTGTTAAAGATAATCAGTTTGTTAAAGAAGGCGATGTTCTGTTCCGTATTGACGAAACGCCCTTTCATATCGCTATCCTGAATGCACAGGCGCAGCTTGCCAAAGCACAGTCTGACCTGGCGAAAGCCAATAACGAAGCCAATCGCCGCCGCCATTTATCGCAAAATTATATCTCTGCGGAAGACCTGGACACCGCCAACATTAATGTGAAAGCCATGCAGGCAAGCGTCGATGTTGCCGAAGCAACGCTGAAACAGGCCCAGTGGCAGCTGACGCAAACGGTGGTGAAATCTCCGGTTGATGGATGGGTGACGAACCTTTCTACGCGTGTGGGGAATTACGCCGCCACGGGGCAACCAGTGTTTGCACTGGTAGACAGCCACTCTTTCTATGTTGTCGGCTATTTTGAAGAGACGAAACTGCGCCATATTCAGGAAGGTGCACCGGCGCGGATAACACTGTACAGTGGCTCACAAACGTTACAGGGTCACGTATCAAGTATTGGCCGGGCCATATACGATCAAAGCGTAGAGACAGATTCCGGCCTGGTGCCAGATATCAAACCGAATGTGCCCTGGGTGCGTCTTGCCCAACGCGTTCCGGTTCGTGTGGAGTTTGATAACCTGTCGAAAGACATCACTCTGGTTTCAGGCACAACCTGTACCGTCTCTGTCGGAACACGTTAATGAACCTCTCCGCTTTCTCCTGGCGTAACACCCCATGGATAAAAGCAACCCGCCCGCAGTGGCGTTATGCGCTGCGTAACGGCATTGCCATGTGTCTTGCGCTCATGGTGGCCTACTATCTGAACCTGGACGAGCCCTACTGGGCGATGACCTCTGCGGCGGTGGTGAGCTTCCCCACCGTTGGCGGTGTTATCAGTAAAAGTCTGGGACGCGTGGCGGGTAGCCTGCTCGGTGCAACTGCTGCGTTGATCATCGCTGGCCATACCCTGAACGATCCCTGGCTCTTTTTACTGAGCATGGCAACATGGCTGGGCTTTTGTACCTGGGCCTGCGCGCATTTTACCAATAACGTGGCCTACGCGTTTCAGTTGGCAGGCTATACCGCCGCCATTATTGCTTTCCCGGTCATCAACGTGCTGGATACCACCGAACTGTGGGATATCGCCCAGGCGCGTGTGTGCGAAGTCATCATCGGTATTCTTTGCGGTGGGGTCATGATGATGATCCTGCCCAGCACGTCGGATGGCACTGCACTGATCACCGCGTTAAAAACCATGCACACTCGTTTGCTGGAACACGCAAGTCTTCTCTGGCAGCCCGACACCAACGACGAAATTCGCCTTGCGCACGAAAAAGTCATCGGCCAGATCCTGACCATGAATTTACTGCGTATCCAGGCGTTCTGGAGCCACTACCGTTTCCGCAGGCAGAACGCGTTGCTTAACTATCTGCTGCATCAGCAACTGCGCATGACAAGTGCAATTTCCAGCCTGCGCCGAATGTTGCTTAACTGGCCCAATCCGCCGGAAAACACCCGCGACATTATTGAAGCTCTGCTGGTTGAGCTTGCGCGACCAACGGCAGACTCCTATAGCGTAGCGCGCATTATTGCGCCGCTGGCTCCGGTGGATGAATATGACTATCGCCATCGCGCCTTCTGGCAACGGCTGCGCTATTTTTGTCGGCTTTACCTGTTGAGCAGCCGCTGGATCCGCGCGGTAGAAAATGCCACGCCCATTACGGAGTTCTCTGTTCCGCAAAGCCCTGCACTGGCGCGGCATACTGACAACATGGAGGCACTCTGGAGCGGTTTTCGTACGTTCTGCGCGCTGACTCTGGTAGGGACATGGGGCATTACAACCCAGTGGGACAGCACCTCCGCCGCGTTAACCCTCGCCGCCATTAGCAGCGTGCTTTACTCTGTTTCCCCCTCACCCTTTAACTCGCTGACGCTGTTACTGCGTACGCTGATACTGCTGTCACTGTTCAGTTTTGTGGTGATGTTTGGCCTGATGGTGCAAATCACGGATCTTTGGCAGTTTCTGCTGTTTCTCTTCCCTTTGCTCACTACCATGCAGCTACTGAAGCTACAAATGCCAAAACTCGCCGGGCTCTGGGGGCAGCTTATCGTCTTCATGGGATCGTTTATCGCGGTCACCAACCCACCCGTTTATGATTTTGCTAACTTCCTCAACGACAACCTGGCAAAAATCCTTGGTGTGGCATTAACCTGGCTGGCGTTTGCGGTTCTCCGCCCGGGTTCTGATGCGCGCAAAAGTCGGCGTCATATCCGCGAGCTTCGCCGGGGATTTGTCGATCAGCTCAGCCGTAAGCCCCATCTGCGCGAAAGCGAGTATGAATCCCTTGTGTATCATCACGTGAGTCAGTTGAATAACAGTCAGGATGTTCTCGCGCGCCGCTGGCTGCTGCGCTGGGGCGTGGTATTGCTTAACTGCTCACATGTGGTGTGGCAACTGCGTGCCTGGGAAACCCGTTCAGACCCTCTGGCGCAGGTTCGGGATATCTGTATCGCGTTACTGCGCGATGTGATGAGTGAACGCGGTGTTCAGCAACGTCCGCTGGAAGCCACTCTCGTTGAGCTCCAGCGTATTTGCGACACCCTCGCGCGCCACCATCTCCTGGCTGCGCGCGATTTGGCCTCGATAATCTGGCGACTGCACTGTTCGTTGTCACAGCTAGAGCAGGCCCCACCACCAGGTACGATAGGCGATCAGATAACGCCGCAGGCATAACGTGCACCGCCACCGCCCAGAGGTTTAGGCTTGTCGGACATGTTATCGCCGCCTGCATGGATCATTAGCGCCCTGCCTTTGATTTCATCCAGTTTTTTCAGCCGCGGCGCAATAACCGGCGTCGTGGCGTTGCCGTCTTTATTCACCACCAGCACGGGCAGGTCACCCAGATGCCCCATACCGTTCGGCCCCTCATGCTTACCGTAGTGTTCTGGATCAAGGTGGCCACCTGCGGCTTCAGCCGCCGAGGCTTTCCCCTCTTTCAGGGCTGGCTGACAACTACCGTTGGTATGAACATGAAAACCATGCTCGCCGGGTGGAAGTGAGTGGAGATGAGGAGCAAACTCCAGTCCTTTGTCGGTTTCAGTAATTTTTACTGTTCCGATGGACTGGCCTACGCCAAGTGGGGAAACGAGGTTCATTTCTACTTCGTCACTGGCAGCCTGCGCCCCTGCGCATACCGCCAGTGTCACGAGTGCCAGAGCAAAACGCTTCATGTGACCTCCTGGGTTTCTTTTTGCCCCTTAAGTCTATACCAGAGGCTGCATGTTCACCGGGAGGTCACGTTGCGGCGGATTACGGGACGTCGTAACCCAGTGCCGCTTTACGGATGCGGAACCACTGCTGTCGCGTCATTTCCAGCGCTTCAGCGGCAATTGCCGCACGCACACGTTCAATTTTACCGGAACCGATAATCGGCAGCGGTTTTGACGGCAGACGCATGATCCACGCGTACACTACCTGCTCAATGCTTTCCGCATTCAGCTCTTGTGCAATAGTGGTCAGCTCATCACGCAATGGCTGGAAGGCATCGTCATTGAACAGACGCCCGCCCCCCAGGCACGACCACGCCATCGGACGAATGCGCAGCTGTTGCAGCTGATCGAGCGTACCGTCCAGCAGCAGCGGCTGGTGAACAGGTGAAATCTCAACCTGATTAGTGGCCAGCGTAAATGGCAGGCGCGACTGAAGTAAGGCGAACTGCTCAGGGGTAAAGTTCGATACGCCGAAATGACGGACTTTGCCGCTCTGGTGAAGATTCAGGAAAGCCTCAGCCACTTCGTCTGCATCCATCAACGGATCCGGGCGATGAATCAGCAGCAAATCGATATGGTCTGTCGCCAGATTAACCAGTGATTGCTCTGCGCTTTTTACAATGTGGTCGCGGTCGGTGATGTAGTGGCCAAGCGCGTGCTCCGGTTTAGCGGTAGTGGCGATGCCGCATTTGGTGACAATCTCCATACGAGAACGAAGCGCCGGAACCAGCTTAAGTGCCTCACCGAATGCGGCTTCACACAGGTAGCCGCCATAGATGTCCGCATGATCGACGGTAGTAATGCCTAAATCGAGATGCTCTTCAATGAAGCTCGCGAGCTGAAGGGGGGACATATTCCAGTCCATCAGCCGCCAGTAACCCATCACAAAACGGGAAAACTCCGGGCCCTGGGGGGTAAGTGTAATACGCTGAACCATAACAATTTCCTCAAGGAAGTAATGTCATGAGTATACGCAATTACGCTGCTAAAAAAGTGAAGGTTGCTGGGGTTCTTCGGTTTCACCCGCTTTGTTTGCGCGTATTTTGCGCAGCAAACGCTGCCGACACAGGCGCAGGATGTCCTGTTTTTGCGTATCGCTAAAATTTTGCCAGTTAAAACGCTCGTCGCGGGTACGCATACACCCACGGCAATATCCGCGATCATCTACCTGACAAATTCCCCGGCACGGGCTCTGGATGGGGAAAAACTCCAGTTGCTCTGCCACACACACCTCCAGAAAACGATTATCACCTACAGTGAAGACGTTAAATGCCGCTCATGCAAGGGCTTTACCACAGAAATATGGCATTAAGGTTTCACTAATCTTCTCTCCCTATACTCGCCACATCACTATAAAGAATGGTTTGATAATGATGTGGTTTCTTAAAAAGTTACAATGTAACGACATTAAATTTACTCTGGGTTGTGCCCTCTTTTTTACCGCGCTGAATGCCCTGTTCATACAGCGCAGCTGGGCCATCATCGCCCCTGCGCAGTTGCATGATGTGCTCTTTGCGGCCTCAGTCCCGCTGGTGCTGTTTTGCGGCTGGGTCATTGTTTTTAGCATTCTCAATATTCCCTTTATCCGCAAGCCGCTGCTGATCCTGTTAACCATGGGATGCGCCGCAGCAACCTATTTTATGTATACCTACGGCGCGGTTATCGATCAGAACATGATTGTTAACGTGTTCGAAACCAACTCCCAGGAAGCGACCGCCCTCGTGACACCACAGATGATCATCTGGATTGTCGTTGCCGGTCTTATTCCTTCCGTGGTATTAGCCCTGACGCGTATACGCACCGGTAAATGGTGGTACGCGATGCTGACGCGTATTGCCGCAATGCTCGGCGCACTGCTGGTGATCATTCTGGTCGCATCGGTTTTCTATAAAGATTACGCATCGCTGTTCCGTAACAACAAAAGCATCGTCAAAATGGTGACCCCTGCTAACTACGTCAGCGCGATCATGAAATACAGCAAAACCCGCTGGTTTGCAGGCGATCAGACCCTGGTGCGTATTGGCGAAGACGCCCACAAAGGCCCGGTGATTGCCGGGCAGCAGAAAAAAACGGTGCTGGTGTTGTTGGTCGGTGAAGCGTCCCGTGCAGCGAACTACTCGCTTAACGGCTACGACCGTGAAACCAACCCTGAACTGAAAAAACAAGACATCATCAACTTCCCTCAGGCATCCTCCTGTGGGACAGAAACCGCGGTCTCTGTTCCTTGCATGTTCTCTGGAATGACACGTAAGAAATACGACGCTGACCTCGCCCGCCACCAGGAAGGGTTGCTCGACGTGCTGGGACATGCAGGTATCAACCTGCTATGGCGTGATAACGATGGCGGATGCAAAGGCGCTTGTGACCGTATCCCGCATACGGACATGACCCAGTGGAAGCTGGACCAGTTCTGCAAAGACAAATCCTGTATTGATGACGTCAATTTCTACCGCCTTGATAACGTGCTGGACGGCCTGAAGCAGGACACAGTTCTGGTCATTCACCTGATGGGCAGTCACGGCCCGGCGTACTATCGCCGCTACCCGGATAACTTCCGCAAATTCACACCAACCTGCGATACGAATGAGATTCAGGATTGCGATCATCAGGCGCTGATTAACACCTATGACAACACAATCCTTTATACCGATAGCATCGTGAGCAAGACTATCGATACCCTGAAAGCCCGCCAGGGCAGCATGAACACGGCGTTGATTTACCTGTCGGATCACGGTGAATCGCTGGGCGAAAGCGGTATCTACCTGCACGGCACGCCGTACATGCTGGCGCCTGAACAGCAAACGCATATTCCGTTTATGTTCTGGCTCTCTCCTGACTACGCAAAGAACTACGGCGTTAACGAGCAATGCCTGCGCGACCATGCGGCAAAAGATGCGGTTTCACAGGATAATTTATTCTCAACGGTTCTTGGGATGATGAACGTAAAATCAAAGGTTTATCAGCAACAACTGGATATCCTGAACACATGTCGTCAATAATCCTGCTTGCAATAGACCGATTGGTCTATTAGAGTGCCGACATGAGCAGAAATACTGAACACGATACGCGCGAACACTTACTGGCTACAGGCGAGCGTCTTTGTATGCATCGCGGGTTTACCGGTATGGGGCTTAGCGAACTGTTAAAAACCGCTGAGGTGCCGAAAGGGTCGTTCTACCACTACTTTCGCTCAAAAGAAGCCTTTGGCGTGGCGATGCTGGAACGGCACTATGCCAGTTACCATCAGCGCCTTGCTACCCACTTTGCCAGTGGCGAAGGTAACTACCGGGATCGTGTTCTTAACTACTATCAGGAAACGCTGACCCAGTTCTGTCAGCAGGGCATTATCAGCGGATGCCTGACGGTAAAACTCTCTGCTGAGGTATGCGATCTTTCCGAAGATATGCGTACCGCAATGGACAAAGGTGCCAGCGGCGTTATCGCCCTGCTGGCCCAGGCGCTTGAGAAAGGCCGCAATGAAAAGACGCTGGCCTTCCCGGGTGAGCCGCTGACCCAGGCGCAGGTACTCTATGCACTCTGGTTAGGTGCAAACCTGCAAGCCAAAATTTCTCGCAGTGCCGTGCCGCTGGAAAGCGCACTGGCGCATGTGAAAATCAGTATTACAGCGCCTGGCGTTTAGCAGGCGTTTTTATTTACTCAATTACTAGTCGACTGGTCTACTCAGGAGTCTCTATGTCAGCTCAAAAATTATTTACCCCACTGAAAGTGGGTGCCGTCACCGCGCCAAACCGCGTATTTATGGCCCCTCTCACCCGTCTTCGTAGCATTGAACCGGGGGATATCCCAACCCCACTGATGGGTGAATATTACCGTCAGCGCGCAAGTTCAGGGCTAATCATCTCTGAGGCTACGCAGATTTCTGCCCAGGCAAAAGGTTATGCTGGCGCACCTGGCCTGCACAGCCCGGAACAAATTGCGGCATGGAAAAAAATCACCGCCGGTGTTCATGCTGAAGATGGCCGCATCGCCGTACAGCTGTGGCATACCGGTCGTATCTCTCACAACAGCATCCAGCCTGGCGGCCAGGCTCCTGTATCCGCGTCAGCGCTGAGTGCCAACACCCGTACCTCGCTGCGCGATGAAAACGGCCATGCGATCCGCGTAGATACCTCTATGCCGCGTGCGCTGGAGCTGGAAGAGATCCCGGGTATCGTGAATGATTTCCGTCAGGCCGTTGCGAATGCGCGTGATGCCGGTTTCGACCTGGTTGAGCTGCACTCAGCTCACGGCTACCTGTTGCATCAGTTCCTGTCACCGTCCTCTAACCATCGTACTGACCAGTACGGCGGCAGCGTTGAAAACCGCGCGCGTCTGGTTCTGGAAGTGGTTGATGCCGTTTGCAAGGAGTGGAGCGCAGACCGTATCGGTATCCGTGTCTCTCCGATTGGTTCTTTCCAGAACGTTGATAACGGTGCGAATGAAGAAGCAGATGCCCTGTACCTGATTGAAGAGCTGGCAAAACGCGGCATTGCTTACCTGCATATGTCTGAACCAGACTGGGCGGGCGGTCAGCCATACACCGAGGCTTTCCGTCAGAAAGTGCGCGATCGTTTCCACGGCGTGATTATCGGTGCCGGTGCATATACACCAGAGAAAGCAGAAGACCTGATCAACAAAGGGCTGATCGATGCGGTCGCATTCGGTCGCGATTACATCGCTAACCCGGATCTGGTTGCCCGTCTGGAACGTAAAACCGCGCTGAACCCGCAGCGCCCGGAAAGCTTCTACGGCGGCGGCGCTGAAGGTTACACCGACTACCCTTCCCTGTAATTCCTCCTTGTGCATTGATAGCGGCGACATTTCGCCGCTATACTAAAACATCGTTTCTGTTCAAAAACATAATCCAATCCATTAGTTAATGAGGAAATTATGCGCCTACTTCACACCATGCTGCGCGTTGGCGACCTGCAACGTTCTGTCGATTTCTACACTAACGTCCTGGGAATGACACTGCTGCGCACCAGCGAAAATCCGGAGTACAAATATTCACTGGCGTTCGTTGGCTACGGCCCGGAATCGGATGAAGCGGTTATCGAGCTGACCTACAACTGGGGCGTAGACAACTACGAGCTGGGCACGGCATATGGCCATATCGCGCTGGAAGTGGAAAATGCCGCTGAAGCCTGTGAACGCATCCGCAGCAACGGCGGTAACGTGACCCGTGAAGCGGGCCCGGTCAAAGGCGGCACCACGGTCATTGCTTTTGTTGAAGATCCAGATGGTTACAAAATCGAGCTGATTGAAGCCAAAGACGCTGGTCGCGGTCTGGGCAACTGATCCCGTAGGGCGCAATATGCGCCCGTAGTTTTACTGCATCCCCTCTTAAAATTTGCCATAATGCGCACTGCTTTTTTCCCCATGTAAGAGACCCTGATGTCCGATAATGCTCAATTTACCGGTCTGTGCGACCGTTTTCGTGGTTTTTATCCCGTTGTCATTGATGTAGAAACAGCCGGATTTAACGCTAAAACCGATGCGCTGCTTGAAATTGCCGCCATCACGCTGAAGATGGATGAACAGGGCTGGATTTCACCGGACACCACGCTGCATTTCCATGTTGACCCGTTTGAGGGCGCCAACTTACAGCCAGAAGCGCTGGCCTTTAACGGCATTGATCCAAATAATCCGCTGCGTGGCGCCGTAAGCGAATACGATGCACTGCACGCCATTTTCAAAATGGTGCGCAAAGGCATGAAGGACAATGATTGCAGCCGCGCGATCATGGTGGCGCATAACGCCACCTTCGATCACAGCTTTATGATGGCGGCTGCCGAACGCGCTTCGCTCAAGCGCAACCCTTTCCACCCGTTTGTTACCTTCGACACCGCTGCACTGAGCGGCCTGGCGCTGGGGCAAACGGTATTATCCAAAGCCTGTATCACGGCAGGAATTGCGTTTGACGGGACTCAGGCACATTCCGCGTTATATGACACCGAACGCACGGCTGAACTGTTCTGTGAAATTGTGAACCGCTGGAAACGTCTTGGCGGCTGGCCGCTACCGATGGGCGATGAGGCAGATATTCAATCGTAGGTCGGGTAAGCGCAGCGCCACCCGACAAAAAAAAAGCGACCTCGACAGGTCGCTTTTTTATTTTCGCAGATAACTTACTCTGCGTCTGGTTCTTCAGTTTTGTACTTAGCAGCGGTTTCTTTGATCAGCTGTTGCAGTTCGCCACGCTGATACATTTCGATCAGGATGTCACAACCGCCAACCAGCTCGCCATCAACCCACAGCTGCGGGAAGGTCGGCCAGTTAGCGTATTTTGGCAGCTCAGCGCGAATGTCCGGGTTTTGCAGGATATCAACGTAAGCAAAGCGCTCACCACAGGCAGACAGCGCCTGAACTGCTTGTGCGGAGAAACCGCAGCTTGGCAGTTTCGGAGAACCTTTCATGTACAGGAGAATTGGGTTTTCAGCAATCTGGTGCTGGATTTTTTCAATAGTGGTGCTCATGTCTTGCTTCCTTTAACTTCTGTTACGGCATTCGTCTGACATTGTAGCGGTTCAGAGCGGCATCGGAAAATAACATTTTTTTCACGTCTATATATTTTAAACGTTACCGGCATAAGTTGCATTCCAAATGTAGCTTAACCCTACTGCAGATAAGGTTTTGCTTAAGGAGTAAGCAATAGTGCTACAGATTGATGTTTTTTTTTGCACTTGCTAACGAAACACAATTTTAGATTGAAAAATGCTATTAACTTCTCGGGTTTTTATAGATTAGAATCGACAGGTTTTGAAAATCACACGCAGGCATGATTGATGACCTGCATTTACCAGGGGACTGGCCAGTGGCGCGGATAAATAAAATCTCGATCACGCTCTGTGCTTTATTGTTTACAACACTCTCTTTCACGCCAGTGGCTAACGCCTCCCAGCAGGCGCGGCATTCTGCTGTACAAAAAACGCACCTGGCTAAAGTCACAGAACGTAAGAAAAAAACCACCAGTAAGAACGAAAAGAAAAAAACCACCACACAGACTAAACGTACTGCCTCCAGCAAAGCTAAAACCACTCACACCACTTCGCGCAAAGCCCAGCAAACTGCCGCTAATCTCGTTACCGAAAAATGCACTGCCCGCAAAGGTCACAAAGCGAAGTGCGTCAAAGTCACGAAAGTAGCGGAAGTCCATAAGGTACGCGTCCAGAAAGCGCAAAAAACCGCGATGAACAAGCTGATGGGACAAATTGGCAAGCCTTATCGCTGGGGCGGAACCTCACCCCGTACCGGTTTCGATTGCAGCGGTCTGGTGTACTACGCCTACAAAGATCTGGTGAAATTCCGTATTCCGCGTACTGCGAACGAAATGTATCACCTGCGCGATGCTTCACCGGTCGATCGTGGTGAACTGGAAAGCGGCGATCTGGTCTTCTTCCGCACTCAGGGTCGCGGCATGGCCGACCACGTGGGTGTTTACGTTGGCAACGGGAAATTCATCCAGTCGCCACGTAGCGGCCAGGACATTCAAATCACCTCTCTGAGCGAAGATTACTGGGTACGCCACTACGTTGGTGCACGCCGTGTGATGACCCCGAAAACCATCCGTTAATCCTTGCCCTGCCGCGTCTGCGGCGGGGTAAGTTCCTCTTTTGCATACCCTTTCAATTTGCTACTCTATCCCTGTTGTCTTTATGGTTATTGGCAACGTAAAAAATAATAAGGAGAGAAGCAATGTCGTTCGAATTACCTGCACTACCGTATGCAAAAGACGCCCTGGCTCCACACATTTCCGTGGAAACCCTGGAATATCACTACGGCAAACATCACCAGACGTATGTCACCAACCTGAACAACCTGATCAAAGGCACTGACTTTGAAGGCAAAACGCTGGAAGAGATCGTGCGTAGCTCAGAAGGTGGCGTGTTTAACAACGCCGCTCAGGTCTGGAACCACACGTTTTACTGGCACTGCCTGGCACCTAATGCAGGCGGAGAACCCACCAGTGAACTGGCCGCAGCCATCAATACCTCGTTCGGCAGCTTTGCTGATTTCAAAGCGAAATTCACTGACGCAGCAATTAAAAACTTTGGATCTGGCTGGACCTGGCTTGTGAAAGAAGCCGATGGCAAACTGGCTATCGTATCAACATCCAACGCGGGTACACCGCTGACCACCAGCGCAACCCCGCTGATGACCGTCGATGTGTGGGAACATGCTTACTACATCGATTACCGTAACGCACGCCCGAACTACCTGGAGCATTTCTGGGCGCTGGTTAACTGGGAATTTGTTGCGAAGAACCTCGCAGCGTAAGAGACACGCAGAAGGGTTCGCCCTTCTGCGTTATGATTATTCAGCCGCGCAGGCCGTTTCTGGCTGTTTACGACCCGACATCAGTACCAGCAGTAACCCCAGAGCCGCAATAATCGCCCCCATTACCGGCACAAAGCTGTACCCCAGGCCACCCGAAATCACCGCACCGCCGGCCGCAGCGCCCAGTGCATTACCCAGGTTAAACGCACCAATATTCACGGATGAAGAGAGTCCTGGCGCTTCATGCGCCACACGCATTACCCGCATCTGCAACGGCGGAACCACGGCAAAGGTCGCCGCACCCCATACCACCATCGCAATGGCTGCGCCAATTTCGTTACGCGCCAGCCACGGAATGGCCACCATGATGACAATCAGCAGCGTTAAGAAGCCTTTCAGCGTGCCACTCACGGAACGGTCTGCCAGCTTACCGCCCAGGTAGTTACCGATAGAGAACCCTACGCCAATCAGCACCAGCATCGCGGTAATAAAGACCGGCGTGGCATGAGTAATGTCGTGCAGCACGGGCGAAATATAGGTATAGAGCGTGAACATCGCCCCAGCCCCCAGCACGGTGGTCAGCAGTGCAGACAATACCTGAGGACGAACCAGCACGGACAGCTCTTTGCGTACATCAGGGCGTTCGCCTGCGCTGCCTTTTGGCAACGAGAAGAACAGTGCGACCATAGCAATCACGCCCAGTGCAGCGGTTGCCAGGAACGACATACGCCAGCCGATCGCTTCACCCAGCCACGTGGCCGCAGGTACACCGCCGATGTTGGCAATGGTCAGACCCATAAACATGGTTGCCACGGCGCTGGCCTGCTTATGTTTAGGTACAACGCTTGCTGCAACCACCGAGCCCAGTCCGAAGAAGGCACCGTGGTTAAGGCTGGTCAGGATACGTGACAACATCAGCGTGGTGTAATCCGGTGAAAGCGCGGAAAGCACATTCCCCAGGGTAAAAATAGCCATCAGGAAAATCAGCGCATTACGGCGCGCACGGTGTGAAAGCAGCAACGTCATTAACGGTGCCCCTACCATCACGCCAATCGCGTAGGCGCTAATCAGCATACCGGCCGCCGGGATAGAGACGTCTACACCCCGGGCGATAACAGGCAATAACCCCATCGGGGAAAATTCGGTGGTGCCAATCCCAAAAGCGCCAATCGCCAGGGCCAGCAGAGGATAATTGATTTTCATGAGTCAACTCCGGATGCCGTGTCGTACCGCGACACAGAACAAAGAAGCAAAAAGCATGACACCAATCACAAAAAATGAGAAGTTAACAATTTGGCAAAAGATTATTGCCGGAGAAGTAACAATCAGCGAGGAATGTGGAGGGAGAGAACTCTCCCCCCGCGTAAATCAGTGCAATACAGCCGTCAGACCAGCTGCAACAATCAGTGCCAGCACGATAACGGTGGTCGTCAGCGAAAACTTAAGATCGGTACTCATCAATTTTTCTCCTTTTAATCACCTTACGAAAAGTGAGCTTGCTCATTTTTACACAGTTTACGTCAAAAATCTTCTTGGATTTAAACTGATATCCACTTTTGCTCTTCCCCTTTTCATCAAGATAGGACAAAATTCCACGCTAAATTTATTAGCGTACCGGCCATTGACCCCCTCCTGACGTCCTGTGTCGTTTTCCCGGCGTGTCGCAATTCCAGATTGCGTGATAAGGGTGAGAGAAGGCAAACGTTTACCTTCAAGTTTTTCAGGAGCTTAGGATATGGTCTGGAGTGACATTTAATGGCAACAATTAAAGACGTGGCAAAACGCGCAAACGTTTCCACTACAACCGTATCACATGTAATTAACAAAACCCGTTTTGTAGCGGAAGAGACGCGTAATGCCGTCTGGGCGGCGATCAAAGAACTGCACTATTCGCCAAGCGCGGTCGCACGTAGCCTTAAAGTTAATCACACCAAATCCATTGGTTTGCTGGCCACCAGCAGCGAAGCTGCATATTTCGCAGAGATAATCGAGGCGGTCGAGAAAAACTGCTTCCAGAAAGGCTATACCCTGATCCTGGGTAACGCATGGAACAACCATGAGAAACAGCGCGCTTATCTGTCAATGATGGCGCAAAAACGCGTGGATGGCCTGCTGGTCATGTGTTCCGAATACCCGGATTCTGTGCTCTCCATGCTGGAAGAGTACCGTCACATCCCAATGGTGGTGATGGACTGGGGTGAAGCGCACGCCGATTTTACTGACTCAGTAATCGATAACGCCTTTGAAGGCGGTTACATGGCCGGTCGTTATCTGGTAGAACGGGGTCACCGCGAGATTGGCGTGATTCCAGGTCCACTGGAGCGCAACACCGGTGCAGGCCGCCTGGCCGGATTTATGAAAGCCATGGAAGAAGCACTGATCACCGTTCCAGAAAACTGGATTGTTCAGGGTGACTTTGAGCCTGAATCCGGTTACCGCGCAATGCAGCAAATAGTCTCCCAGCCGCATCGTCCGACTGCTGTCTTCTGCGGTGGCGATATTATGGCGATGGGTGCGCTTTGTGCTGCCGATGAGCTGGGTCTGCGCGTACCGCAGGATATTTCTGTGATCGGGTATGACAACGTGCGCAACGCGCGTTTCTTCACCCCGGCGCTGACCACTATTCATCAACCGAAAGATTCTCTGGGTGAAACAGCCTTCAACATGCTGATGGACAGGATCGTTAACAAACGTGAAGAGTCGCAGTCAATTGAAGTCCACCCGCGTCTTATCGAACGTCGCTCCGTGGCGGACGGTCCTTTCCGCGACTACCGCCGTTAATCGTGTACGGAGCCAGTTAATCTGGCTCCCGTAACCACTCCCTGTTCAGCGTTTCACTGTCCCCCAGGTAATCCAGCAGCCAGGCCATCGCGGGCGATACGTCACTTTGCTGCCAGGTCAGACAACAGGCCGCGTCCGGGAATGGGTTTTCAAGCTCAAGGGCAACCCACTCCCCGGCATCGATTCGTGGTCTGGCAAAATGGACCGGCACCATTGCCACACACAACCCGGCAGAAAGGCAGGTCGCGGAGGATTCCCAGTCGGGCGCAATCACCCGTCGCTGGTTATCCAGAAGCCAGGTCACACGCTTGGGTAACGAGCGTGACGTATCTTCCAGTACCAGCGATGGCCAGTTACGCAGGGTATCATCGCTTAACGGCCCTGCCATTGCCGCCAGCGGGTGATCGCTTGCCACCACGCATTTCCAGCTTAACATTCCCATATCGCGAAATGCGTAACGTCCCCCAACGGGTATGGCCTGTGTTGCGCCGATCGCCATCTCTGCCCTGCCATCTGCCAGCGCATCCCAGACACCGTTAAAGACTTCCTGCGATACCCGCAGCTCGACATCGGAGAAGTGGCGATAAAAATCGACAATCATCTGCCGGGTACGTTCGGGTTTTACGATGTTATCCACCGCAATAGAAAGATGACCTCGCCAGCCATTAGCAATCTGCTGACACTGTTCACGAGTGATCTGCATTTTTTTGATAACAGAACGCCCTTCTTTCAAAAACCACGCCCCGGCAGGCGTTAACTCCACGTCGCGATGGCGGCGTTCAAACAGCGGAACGGCCAGCCACTCCTCAAGCTGACGCACCGTGTAGCTAATGGCCGAGGGGACGCGGTGTAGTTCCTGCGCGGCTCCGCTGAAGCTGCCGTTACGGGCGACAGCATCCACAACTTCAAGAGAATAATCTGACCACATTTTCTGCCTGCAAAAAATTTGAATGCACCCGCCAAATATTAGCGTTTCACAAGCCGCTTTGCACTCCCTACACTCTGCGCCAACGTACCCTGCCTCCTTAAGGAGAATAAAACAATGCAACCCAGGAAAGGTTTTCTAGTCTGGCTCGGCGGCTTAAGCGTGCTGGGCTTTTTAGCTACCGATATGTACTTACCCGCATTCGCTGCAATGCAGGAAGATTTGCAAACGCCTGCCGCGGCCATTAGCGCCAGCCTGAGTTTGTTCCTCGCCGGTTTTGCCTTTGCACAACTGCTGTGGGGGCCGCTCTCCGACCGTTTTGGTCGTAAACCAGTGCTGTTACTGGGTCTGGCAATTTTTGCCGTAGGCTGTCTTGGGATGTTGTGGGTACGCGATGCGACCTGGTTACTGGTGCTGCGTTTTGTTCAGGCCGTCGGCGTTTGTGCCGCAGCGGTCACCTGGCAGGCGCTGGTGACGGATTACTATCCGGCTTCACGGACCAATCGAATTTTTGCCACTATTATGCCGCTGGTAGGCCTCTCTCCCGCGCTTGCACCACTGCTGGGCAGTTGGATCCTGGCGCATTTCGACTGGCAGGCGATTTTCGCCACCCTGTTTGCCATCACTCTGGTGCTGATGCTGCCCGCATTCGCCCTGAAACCTGCGCATAAAAAAGAGACACATCCGGAAGCGAAGCCAATTACCTTTACCTCTTTGCTGCGCACCAAAGCGTACCGCGGCAACGTGCTTATCTACGCCGCCTGTTCAGCCAGCTTCTTTGCATGGCTGACCGGCTCACCCTTTATTCTGCACGATATGGGGTACAGCCCGGCGGCCATCGGCCTGAGCTATGTTCCACAGACTATCGCCTTCCTGGTGGGCGGTTACGGTTGCCGTGCGGCGCTGCAAAAATGGCAGGGGCAGCAGATGTTACCCTGGCTGCTGGCGCTGTACGCTTTAAGCGTTATTGGTACCTGGGCCGTCGGCTTTATTCCGGGTGCTGGTCTGGCGGAAATCCTGATTCCATTCTGTGTGATGGCAATTGCTAACGGTGCCATTTACCCGATTGTGGTGGCGCAGGCTTTACGGCCGTTCCCACAGGCAACGGGCCGTGCGGCAGCCTTGCAGAACACACTGCAACTGGGGCTGTGCTTCCTGGCAAGCCTGGTGGTATCGGCACTGATTGCAACACCACTGCTCACCACCACCAGCGTGATGCTGGTTACCGTTGCACTTGCTGGCATCGGCTATCAGATGCAGTCATCGGCACACCGTGAGGATAATACGGCAGCCCAGGCTGAAACATCGCACGCATAATCGCACCAGCAATTATGTTACATTTCAGTGATTAGGTTGCTAAGAATTTTCTATTGAATCACCAAATTTTGAGGCCTATACTAAATTTGGTTCGATTAAATACGATAAATATTAAGTGTTAACGGGAGCCGGAGTGCTCCCGTTTTACCATGGAAGGCCTTTCGGCAAGGGTTATCTCCCTTCCTCTGTTCTACGTCGGATACTAGCCTCACGGGGCGTAATACCGTGAGATTTCTCACAAACCAAAAAAAGCGTCTACGCTGTTTGAAGGTTCTGATCACAGCAAGGTGATGGAGAAGCTATGAGTTCATCGTGTATAGAAGAAGTCAGCGTTCCGGACGACAACTGGTCCCGGATCGTCACTGAACTATTGGGTCGTGCAGGCATCACTATCAACGGGCCTTCCCCATCCGATCCCCAAATCAAACATCCCGATTTTTTCAAGCGTGTATTGCAGGAGGGATCGTTAGGACTGGGTGAAAGTTATATGGATGGCTGGTGGGAATGCGAGCGGCTGGATATCTTTTTCTCAAGCGTTTTACGCGCCGGGCTGGAGAGTCAGCTTCCCCGTAATGTGAAGGATACCCTGCGTGTCGCTGCTGCCCGCTTGTTCAACCTGCAAAGCAAAAAACGGGCATGGATCGTGGGTAAAGAGCATTACGATCTGGGTAATGACCTCTTTAGCCGGATGCTTGATCCCTACATGCAATACTCTTGTGCCTACTGGAAAGAGGCCTCGACGCTTGAAGAGGCCCAGCAGGCGAAACTGCGTCTGATCTGCGAGAAATTGCAGTTACAGCCGGGGATGCGCGTGCTGGATATCGGCTGCGGCTGGGGTGGTCTTGCATACTATATGGCGAAAAACTACGGTGTCAGCGTGGTAGGTGTGACCATCTCTGCAGAACAGCAGAAAATGGCGCAGGAGCGGTGTCACGACCTGGACGTCAATATTCTGCTCCAGGATTACCGCGAGCTACACGATCAGTTCGACCGCATTGTCTCTGTCGGGATGTTCGAGCACGTTGGGCCTAAAAACTACAGAACCTATTTTTCGGTAGCAGACCGTAATCTGAAACCGGATGGCATCTTCCTGCTTCACACCATTGGTTCGAAAAAGACCGACCATAGTGTTGATCCATGGATCAATAAATACATCTTTCCGAATGGCTGTTTACCGTCGGTTCGCCAGATAGCGAACGCCAGCGAACCCCACTTTATTGTGGAGGACTGGCATAACTTTGGCGCAGATTACGACACCACGTTGATGGCATGGCAGTCGCGTTTTCTCGATGCCTGGCCAGAGATTGCCGACAACTATTCCGAACGATTCAAACGGATGTTCATATATTACCTGAACGCCTGCGCGGGTGCATTCAGGGCGCGTGATATACAGCTATGGCAGGTGGTTTTCAGTCATGGTGTTGAACATGGTTTGCGGGTCGCCCGCTAAAAAATAACCCCGGATAGCCGGGGTTATACCAGTCAGTTAAGCGATATTAAGCCACTCTGTTATTTTAGTGGCATCGTTCCGTTCACTCAGACTCTCCTGCTACCTGCCTAATCCGCTGTGGTGAACGTGCTAAGGGGGTCGCCGCCCCCTTAGCAATCCCGGCTCCCGGCAAAGAAAATCGCCGCTTCGGCGATTTTCAGCCGGACTCACGCTCCCTCAACCTTCTCTGCGGCCTGAAAGTGGCACGGATGTTGAGTCCCGCAGAAATCGGCGAACCGGAGGCCGGATGACAAGGGCTGGACGCCAGGGATGGCGGCCAGAGGCGAAATGAGACAGGATGTCGAGTCGAGCCGACCGCAGGCAAACGGTCGGGAGGTGAGCGCAGTGCGAAGCACCGATTTCTTTGCGGGCCGCGGGGATTGATAAGGGGGCCGCGGTGGCCCCCTTATCCCGTTCACGTGTTCTGAACGAATTATTTTCTGCGGGTATTAAGGTGAACGGAACCCTGCACCGAGCTTAACTGACAAGCATTACGGATAGCCGGGGTTATTTTTTATTCTTCTTCTGATTTTATTACTGCGGCTTCTTTTGCCGCCAGCACGCGCTCAACGGTATCCACAACCGCCTGCGTTTGCGGATCTATTTCAATATTCACGCGATGCCCCAGTTTTTTAGCGCCCAGCGTGGTGCGCTGTAATGTTTCAGGAATTAAATGCACGCAAAAACGCGTTGGCGTCACTTCGCCTACCGTCAGGCTAATACCATCAATGCCAATATATCCTTTGTACAGGATGTATTTCATTAATGTCGTATCCTGCACTTTAAACCAGATTTGGCGGTTATTTTCAGAGGTCAGGATTTTCGCAACTTCAGCTGTCGTCATGATATGGCCAGACATCAAATGCCCGCCGATCTCATCGCTGAACTTCGCCGCACGCTCGACGTTGACGCTATCGCCAACCACCAGTTCACCCAGATTAGTGATGCGCAGCGTTTCTTTCATTAAATCAAAGCTGATGTGGTTGCCGTTTATTTCAGTGACCGTCAGGCAGCAGCCGTTATGCGCAACCGACGCCCCGGTTTCCAGGCCATCGAGCATATATTCTGGCAGCTCGACAACATGGGTGCGGAAATTGGGTTTCTCATCAATGGACACCAGTTTAGCCGTGCCCTGAACAATACCAGTAAACATGCTTACAACTCCTGTTTCTTCGGACGGTACTGACACCGTTTAATCCCACCACAATAACAGTTGGAAAAACAGGTTGCCAGTGGAGCGCATTTTCTGGCTATTTTTTCACTAGATAATTAGTTAAAGCCCGCTACAATAGCTGCCATCCCCCTGCATTTTCTTCTTGCTGCCAGTAACGGCGGCTTTTTTAGTCTCTCAAATAACTACAATACAAAGGTGTTCACGTGCAGAAGTACATGAATGAAGCGCGTCAGTTGTTGGCACTGGCTATACCAGTGATCATCGCGCAGGTTGCCCAAACCGCAATGGGATTTGTGGATACGGTGATGGCAGGTGGCTATAGCGCCACCGATATGGCCGCCGTTGCAATCGGAACCTCTATCTGGCTGCCGGCCATTCTCTTTGGCCATGGTCTGTTGCTGGCCCTGACCCCGATTATCGCGCAGTTGAACGGCTCCGGGCGTCGCGAGCGTATCGCACACCAGGTGCGTCAGGGATTCTGGCTGGCGGGTTCAGTTTCTGTGCTGATTATGGCCGTGCTCTGGAACGCAGGCCACATTATCCGATCCATGCATAATATCGACCCTGCCCTCGCGGATAAGGCCGTGGGCTATCTGCGCGCATTACTGTGGGGCACGCCGGGATATCTCTTCTTCCAGGTGGCGCGTAACCAGTGCGAAGGGCTGGCAAAAACCAAGCCCGGCATGGTGATGGGTTTCATCGGCCTGCTGGTGAATATTCCGGTGAACTACATCTTTATTTACGGGCACTTCGGGATGCCTGAACTGGGTGGCGTCGGTTGTGGTGTGGCGACTGCGGCGGTGTTCTGGGTCATGTTCTTTAGCATGATGACCTATGTCAAACGCGCGCGCTCAATGCGTGATATCCGTAACGATGAGCCTTTCAGTAAGCCTGATATGGCTATCCTGACCCGTCTTGTGCAGCTCGGTCTGCCGATTGCGCTGGCGCTGTTCTTTGAAGTGACGCTGTTCGCGGTGGTTGCGCTGCTGGTGTCTCCGCTGGGCATCATAAATGTGGCCGGGCACCAGATAGCGCTGAACTTTAGTTCGCTAATGTTCGTCATGCCGTTGTCACTGGCTGCGGCGGTCACCATTCGTGTCGGTTTCCGTCTGGGGCAAGGTTCAACCATTGATGCGCAAACGGCGGCGCGTACCGGGTTAGGCGTGGGCGTTTGTATGGCAGTGTGTACCGCACTGTTTACCGTCACACTGCGTGAGCAGATTGCCCTGCTCTATAACGACAACCCGGAAGTGGTTCTCCTGGCATCGCACCTGATGCTGCTGGCGGCGGTATACCAGATTTCAGATTCGATTCAGGTTATCGGCAGCGGGATCCTGCGTGGGTATAAAGATACGCGTTCTATCTTCTTTATTACCTTTACAGCGTATTGGGTTCTTGGGCTGCCTACTGGCTATATCCTGGCGCTGACCGACCTGGTGGTTGACCGTATGGGGCCTGCCGGATTCTGGATGGGCTTTATCATCGGCTTAACGTCAGCGGCTATCCTGATGATGCTGCGTATGCGCTTCCTGCAACGTCAGTCTTCGGCCGTCATTTTGCAACGTGCAGCACGTTAAATGCACAGTAGCCGCTGGCAAGCGGCTACTTTCTCTTCATTTTGCGCGGGAATAAAGCAATTGCGTGAAATCTGAGAGAAAATTGCATTTTCCCTCTTGCCTCATCCGGGCAGTGCCGCTAATATTCGTCCCCGTTGTCGCCGACAACACGTTGCGTTCATAGCTCAGTTGGTTAGAGCACCACCTTGACATGGTGGGGGTCGTTGGTTCGAGTCCAATTGAACGCACCATTCTGCGTCCGTAGCTCAGTTGGTTAGAGCACCACCTTGACATGGTGGGGGTCGGTGGTTCGAGTCCACTCGGACGCACCATTTCAGTCCTGAAATGGTGCAAATCCTCTCTTAGTATTCTGAATAATCCCAATTTCCTGATTTATTAATTCTTCACCTGCTACGCTTTTCTCATGAAAAAACGCAGGAATACCGTCGATGAAGAAAATCGCCATTATCGGTTCGGGTCCCACCGGGATATATACCTTTTTTGCTCTGCTGAATAACAAAACACCCCTCTCGATCTCCGTCTTTGAGCAGGAAAAGGAAGCCGGAGTTGGGATGCCATACAGCGTTGAGGATAATTCGCGCCTGATGCTGGCGAACATTGCGAGTATTGAAATCCCCCCCATCTTCATCACCTATCTCGACTGGCTTAAGACACAGAGTCAGACCCATCTCGCCCGGTATGGCGTTGATAAAACTTCACTGCATGACCGCCAGTTTTTACCGCGTATTTTACTGGGCGAGTATTTCCGCGATCGATTTTTAGCCATTGTCGCAGAGGCCAGAAAGCGTGGTTTTGAGGTGCAGGTATACGAATCAACCTGTGTGACCGATATCGATGCCCACGCAGACGGAGTCGCCCTTTCGGTAAACGATAAACCCTTCAGGGAGAGCGTGGACCTTGCCATCGTTGCCACCGGCCACGTCTGGCCCGACGATGATGAAGCCACCCGCGCCTACTTCCCAAGCCCATGGTCCGGGCTGATGGACGCGAAAATCCGTCCCTGCCGCGTCGGCATTATGGGCACCTCCCTGAGCGGACTGGATGCCGCCATGGCGGTGGTTATGCAGCACGGAACGTTTGTCGACGACCAGTTCAGGCTGGCGGAAAAAAGTCAGGGGCTGAAAATTACATTAATGTCGCGCACCGGGATCCTGCCGGAGGCCGATTTTTATTGCCCGATCCCGTATGAACCGCTCGCCATATTGACCCCCGCAGTCGCAGAGGCTGAAATCAAAAAAGGCGCTAACGGACTGCTCGACCGGATATTTGCTCTCATGGTGAAAGAGCTCAGGAATGCCGACCCGCAGTGGTGCGACGCAATTGCGCTTCACAGGCTGAATGCCGACACACTCCTTGATGCCTGGTTTGCCGATCGCAAAAAGCACGATCCGTTCTTATGGGCAGAAGACAACTTACAGGAGGTGGTGCGGAACAAACATGAAAAACGCACCGTCGCCTGGCGCTATACCGTCCTGCGGTTACACGACGTGGTGGGGGAAATTGTCCCTCACCTTAACGAGAAAGACAGTGAGCGTTTTAAAATGGGGCTGGCGCGGGTATTTATTGATAACTATGCCGCCATCCCGCCGCAGTCCATTCGCCGGTTACTGGCACTGCGAGAGGCGGGGATCATTAGCGTTCTGACACTTGGGAATGAGTACGAACTGAATATCGGCAATGACCATACGGTTATCACGACCCAGGACGACACCTGGCAATTCGATGTATTTATCGATGCGCGCGGACAAAAACCACTTAAAACCAAAGACCTGCCCTTCCCGACACTTCGTAAGCAGCTTCTGACTACAGGAGATGAAATACCGGACGTAGGAGAGGACTATACGTTGCAGGCGCCCGAATCGCAGTGCGGACGGGTAGCCTTTGGCGCAATCCCCTGGCTCATGCACGATCAGCCTTTTGTTCAGGGGCTGGCGGAATGCGCAGAGAGAGGAAAAGCGATGGCAAAAGCGGCAGAGAAACCCGCGTCCCGGCCACGCAGAAAAGTGTTTTTTGCGGAGAATTAACAGGGCGTCCCTGCCCTGATTAGCCGGATTATTCGAAGAACACTTCCGGGTTATCAGACAGGGACACGAAGGTTTTAGTCTCTTTATCCAGAGCGCGAATATCACCGCTTTCGATATCGTAAACCCAGCCATGCAGGCGAATAGAGTTATTGCGCAGACCGACCGCCACAGATGGATGCGTTTTGATGTTGCTCAGCTGCGCGAACACGTTTTCCTGCACCATCGCATTCACTTTTTCCGTGCCATCGGTCCAGGTTTTGTTTTCCACAACCGCTTTTGCTGCATCGGAATAACGCAACCAGTGGGATACCGCTGGCATAGGATCCAGGTTTGCGTTGTCGGCAATCGCTTTCATTGCGCCACAGTTGGAGTGGCCACAGATAACAATATCGGTCACACCCAGCGCTACTACCGCGTATTCGATCGTCGCAGACACACCGCCTGGTTCAGGCCCGAACGGCGGAACGATATTACCAGCATTTCGAATGACAAAGAGCTGTCCAGGTTCTTGTTGAGTCACCAGCTCTGGTACCAGACGACTATCGGAGCAGGAAATGAACAGCGCTTTGGGATTCTGGCTGGACGCTAAACTGCGGAAGAGTTCTTTACGTTGCGGGAAAACTTCTTTTTGAAAGCTCAGGAAACCTTCAATGATATGTTGCATAGCAATGTCTCTTTATCTGTTTTAGTTTAGGCGTGACAGTGATCACGTTCGTAAAGTTTAACTACCCCGCTTAACATCATACAAGAATTATATTGTTGGCCCGACCACATCGCCTGTCGCCACCCGGCATTTTGCACTTCGGGCTGTTCTGCCGCCCGTGGGATACATCCCCCCCTGTTTTTGCCCTATACTGTGCTGACCGCAAAAACTGAACAAAGCAGGTAAATGATGGAAATTGATCTCGACAATCTGGTGTTTAACGGACTGGATGAAGCCGAAGAGCGCAACGCTGAACGTCTGGATGACGCAGATAAAAAGGCTCAGGCTATTGTGGCTGACGATGACTGCGGCGACGCCTGCAAAATCTAATTACGCAATTGACCCGCACCGGATGCAACACCCCGTGCGGGTCAGCCGTTACAGCTTCAGGCTATCAATCGCCTGCTGAGCGCACGCTTCATCAAGATGGCCGCCCGGCGCACGATCGGTTGTCTTTTCAAGTGCCAGAATATGTGGGAATTTTTTACGCGGCGCGGTGATATCTTCATCGCCACTGAGGAGCGGCAGCACCGATTCGTTTTGCGTCAGCACGGCACCGTTCGAGGAATAGAGCGTCGAAAACTCGCGATCCTGCGTTTAATCAGGATAGTATTACTCATCGTGGTAACGGGTGTCGTCATTCAGACAGTCGACATTACCAGCTAACCCTTATTAGAACAAAAAAACAGTACCGTTACCCAATAACCGGGGGGGTTAACGTCCTCTTTTCCTCAGCACCCTTCGCACAGCTCATTCCAGTACATTTCGCGCTTTAGGCGCAATTCAGCGTGACGTTTGATCATGGAACCACTCCGGGTCTATGTTCGCGATATCCACGCCATACAGGCTGGCAACAGGCAGTATCGACTCAAGAACACGTTGCGCGCTGTTCTCCGCACTTGCTGATGAACCCGCAAAAAACCGCCGTAACGTGCTTATCCACTTTTTCATTGTCTTTACCCCTCGTTGCTGAACCTGCCTTAAGTTAAACACCCCTTTCCCGCGCAAGTGAAATATCAATATCGACTGTTGATGTGCAGTAAGTGCAAATAGAGCCCTTTCATTTACCTGACGATAACACCTTGTTCACTAATGCTTTTTCGTTAATTACAAAGCACGATTTCTTATTTGGCGATAGGGTTCACTTATGGGAGCGTGGAAGGACAAAACAAAACGATGAGATAACACTATGGCAGCTTACACAAAATTGGCACTGGCTCTGGGTTTACTGGCGGCAGGCGGCATTCTTTCTACACAGGCTCTGGCCGATCAACTGGCCGATATCAAGGCCGCAGGCGTGGTGAAAGTGGCCACCTTCGATGCCAACCCGCCGTTTGGCTCTATTGATGCTAAAACCCATGAAATTGTGGGCTACGACGTTGATTTCGCCAAAGCCCTGGCAAAAACGCTCGGCGTAAAGCTCGAGCTGGTTGCCACTAACCCGGCGAACCGCATCCCGCTGCTGCAGTCCGGTAAAGCGGATCTGATCGTGGCCGATATCACCATCACACCAGAGCGCGCGCAGGTTGTTGATTTCTCGACCCCCTATTTCGTGACCGGGCAGCAGTTCCTTGTACCGGCAAAATCCGCCGACAAGCTGGACGAATACAGCCGGGCGCGTATTGGGGCGGTGAAAGGCACCACCGGCGAGCAGACATTACACCAGCGTTTCCCGCAGTCTCGCGTGCTCTCTTATGACGATATCCCGCTGGCACTGACGGCGCTGCGTAATGGCAACGTCCAGGCGATCACCCAGGACAGCACCATTCTGGCCGGGCTGCTGGCACAGGCACCGGATAAAGCAAATTTCAAAATCCTGCCTGATTTGATAAGCAAAGAAGAGATTGGCGTCGGGGTGAAAAAAGGGGAAACCGCGCTGCTGAAAGTGGTTAACGATGAGCTGGTCGCTCTGGAGAAAAATGGCCAGGCCGCCAACATTTATGATGTATGGTTTGGCCCACAAACCCAATCCCCACAGCCTCGCGCCTTTAAAATAGAAGCTCAGTAATATGCTCTCAGGTTTATTTTCACGCTCCGCGGCCAGTGCCGCGGATTTTTCACATCTGGAACAGGCCAGCGTTGAGTTTCGTGACGTGGTAAAAAGCTACGGCGACCACCACGTGTTAAAAGGCATTGACCTCAGCATTACCCCTGGTGAAGTGGTTGCCATACTTGGCCCTTCCGGTTCCGGTAAATCCACCCTTATCCGTCTTATCAACCAGCTTGAATCCCTGAACGGCGGTGAGATCCTTATTGATAACAAACCTACCGGACACCTCACAGGGGCGGCGCTGCGTAAGCTGCGCAGCCGCGTTGGCTTCGTTTTCCAGCAATTCAATCTTTACGCCCATCTTACTGCCAGCCAGAACATCACCCTGGCGCTGGAGCATGTTCATGGCTGGAAACCGCAGCCCGCCGAAGAACGTGCCCTGGAGTTGCTGAACAACGTCGGGATGCTGGAAAAAGCGCACCACTTCCCTGCTGAGCTTTCCGGCGGCCAGCAACAGCGCGTAGCGATTGCGCGCGCACTGGCCTCATCACCCCAAATCATCCTCTTCGATGAACCCACCTCCGCGTTGGATCCGGAGATGATTGGCGAGGTGCTTTTTGTGATGAAAGCGCTGGCCCACAGCGGGATCACCATGATTGTAGTAACGCATGAAATGCAGTTCGCCCGTGAAATTGCCGACCGGATTGTCTTTATCGATGGGGGGCAAATTCTGGAAACTGCGCCACCGGAGCAGTTCTTTACTAAGCCGGCACATCCGCGCGCGCAGCGTTTCCTGCAAAAAGTGCTTAACCCGCTGCATCAGGAGCATCTGTAATGCCTGCGCTCGACTGGCACGGGGTGCTGACCGGGCAACCCCTGCAATGGATCGTCTCCGGTTTTCTTACCACACTGTGGGTCACGCTCGCCGGTGTGATCCTGGCAAGCCTTCTGGCACTCCTTTTTCTGCTGCTACGTCTTTCCGGTGGGCGCACCGGACATGCCATCGTCAGCAGTTGGGTTTCTCTGTTTCGTAATACGCCCTTGCTGGTGCAACTGCTGTTCTGGTATTTCGCCGCCTGGAACGGGCTGCCGCAGGCGTTTCGCGATCTGGTAAATGCCGATCACAGCTGGTCGATTTTGCCCGGCAACGTCTGGTGGTTCACGCCGGAATTCCTGTGTTCAGCCTGGGGACTGGGGGTTTTCACCTCGGCCTTTTTGATTGAAGAGGTGGAGTCCGGGTTACGCTCCGTCCCTGACGGGCAGCGGGAAGCCGCGCTGGCTCAGGGATTCTCAACCTGGCGGCTTTTTCGTTACATCCTCCTGCCGCAGGGGCTTGCTAACGCCTGGCAGCCCATCGTTGGGCAGTATCTCAATCTGATGAAGCTGTCATCGCTTGCCAGCGGGATTGGCTTCGCCGAGCTAACGTACCAGGTGCGGCAAATCGAGAGTTACAACGCACATGCGCTGGAGGCGTTTAGCGTGGGAACCGTGCTCTATCTGGTGACCGGGGTCGCCATTGGGTTGCTGCTCGCGAGAACCGGCCCGTCGATGAAAAAACGCACCCGCCGCCAGCGGGCTGCGACCACCAGCACAGGGAGTGAGAACGCATGATTACCGGGCTGAGTGTTATTACTGATAACCTGGATTATTTACTGTGGGGCCGTCTGGCGGCTGGTGAACCCGGCGGAGTGCTTCTGACACTGCTGATGGCGCTGGGTGCCGCCGCACTCGCGCTGCCGGGTGGCATCGGGCTGGCGTGTCTCGCCTGGCGTTTTCCGGGGGTGGTACGCAACACGCTCTTTTTGTGGGCAGAGCTTATCCGCGGTATCCCGCTTATCTTTGTTATTTTCTGGATGTGGTATCTCTTGCCGCTGATAACCGGTGCGGATTTACCCGGCGCAATGACCGTCACCCTGGCGCTGGCGTGGTTTAGCGCGGCGGCAGTGATGCATTCGGTGCTGTCGGGGCTGAGCGCATTGCCCGCCGGGCAGTATGAAGCGGCACTGACGCAGGGATTTAGCACGGGGCAGACGCTGTGGCGGATTTTATTGCCGCAGGTTTTACGCAATATTCTGCCGTCACTGCTGGGTATTTTTATCAGCCTGCTGAAAGACACGTCCCTGGCCTTTATTGTGAACGTGCCTGAACTGACCACCGTGGCGGGGCAAGTGAACAACCGGGTGCAGATTTACCCGGCCGCCATTTTTATCTTTACGGGTGTGGTTTATTACCTGCTCTGCTGCTCCCTTGAGCTGCTCGCAAAACGCTGGCGCGTTACCCGGCCAGCGCTTTAACCACCGTTTCCATTGCCTGAGTGGTCAACTCGCTACGCTTGACGCGCTGGTTCGCCAGCGCGGTACGCAGCACCCCGGCAATAACAATATGTTTCGGCTCTTGTCCTAAATCACGCATCTCAAGCACGACCTTCCCTACCACCCGGCACATTTCCTGATAAAGCGCGTCGTCTTTGGTCACATTGCCCATTGCTCTCACTCCATTGCTCTAAAGGCTCAGCTTAAATGATTCGTCGGCGGGATACAAAAAAGAAGCCCGGCGAGAAACTCGCCGGGCTTCATCTGTGAAATCAAATAATTAGTTGTTTACCGGAATAACCGCGCCTTTGTATTTGGTGCGGATCCAGTCCTGAATTTCTTTGGAATGCAGCACGTTCACCAGCGCCACGATATCTTTCTTCTTCTCGTCACCACGGTGTACCGTAATGATATTGGCATACGGGTTATTTTCACCGCTCTCTACCGCGATTGGATCGTGAACCGGGTCCAGACCCGCGTCAATGGCGTAGTTCGCGTTGATAACCACCGCAGCACCTTCGTCGTTGTTGTACATCTGCGGTAACAGAGACGCTTCTACGTTAGGTGTGAATTGCAGTTTTTTCGGGTTCTCAACGATATCGCTGATGCGTGCCGTCACTTTGTCGATACCTGGCTTGAGCTTAATCACCCCCTCTTTTTCGAAGATGGAGAGAATACGGCCTTCTTCAGACACTGCATCACGCATGATGATTTTGCCACCTTCCGGCAGATCTTTCAGGGACTTGTATTTTTTGGAGTAAATACCGATTGGCTCGATATGGATAGCACCTGCGCTGACAAAATCGTAATCCTTGTCGCCCGCATGATCTTTGAGCACGCTGTTCAGATAAGGAATGTGCTGGAAGTAGTTCGCATCAATGTCGTGCCCTGCCAGCGCCGTATTTGGCAGGATGTAATCCTGGAACGGTTTAATCTCCAGGTCGATACCTTGCTTTGCCAGAATCGGCTTCGCCTGCTCCAGAATTTCGGCATGCGGGGTGTTGGACGCGCCCACGGTCAGGGTATCAGCCCACGAGGCGAAGCTCAGGGCACTCAGGGTTGCTGCGGCGATCAGAGTCAGTGTTTTTTTCATGATGATGGTTCCTGTGTGTTGTTATTAGCGTTTGTCTAAAAGTGATGTAAGGATGTCGCCGCAGAACTGGATAATGAAAACGATGATCAAAATGGTCACCGTTGCCACCAGCGTGACGTCACCGTGGTTGCGCTGGAATCCTTCCAGATAAGCCAGATTTCCCAAACCACCGGCGCCAATCACCCCTGCCATTGCGCTGTAACTCACCAGCGCAATCAGCGTCACCGTAATACCTGATACCAGTGCAGGTGATGATTCCGGCAGTAAAACCCGAAAAACTAACGTGCTCAGCCGTGCGCCCATCGAGCGCGTGGCCTCAATGACCCCTTTGTCCACTTCACGCAAGGCAATCTCTACCAGACGCGCGTAAAACGGTGCCGCGCCCACAATCAGGGCGGGTAGCGCGGCGTTCGCGCCAAGAATGGTGCCGACGATGGTCTTGGTGAACGGGATCAACAAAACAATCAGTATGATGAACGGGATTGAGCGGAACACGTTCACCACAATCGAAATCACGCTGTAGACCGTCCGGTTCTGGAATAGCCCGCCGCGTGCGGTCAGGAACAACGCCAGGCCAAGCACAATGCCCAGCACAAAGGTCGCAACACCCGAAAGCGCAGTCATGTACAACGTTTCCTGCGTTGCCGCCCAGAGCTGGTCCCATTTCAGATGGGGGTGCAGATTTTCAGCCATGTTTAATTACCTCGCCTTCAATATCGCTTTGCTTCAGGTCGGCGAGGATATTGTTCAGTTGTTCGTCAGATGCCACCACGTGTACCCATAACTGGCCAAAAACACCGTGGGCGGTTTGCGTCATTTTCCCGTGCAGAATGTTAAACGGCAGGCCGTAGCGTAACGTCAGCTCACCGACCACCGGCTTGTGCGTGCTGTGCCCGGTGAACGTCAGTCGGATCACCGTCCCTTCCAGATCGCTTGCCAGCTCGGTATTAAATGTCTCTTCTTCCGCATACTGGCTCACCTGGCGCACAAACTGTTGGGTGATCGGTTGCTGCGGATGGGTAAAGACACTCAACACGTCCCCTTCTTCCACCACGTTGCCGTTTTCCATCACCGCCACACGGTCACAGATTTTGCGCACCACATGCATTTCGTGGGTGATCAACACGATGGTCAGTTTGAATCGGCGATTAATGTCCAGCAGCAGATCGAGGATCTGATCGGTGGTCTGCGGGTCGAGTGCAGACGTTGCCTCGTCGCACAGCAATACGTCAGGGTTGTTTGCCAGCGCACGCGCAATACCTACACGCTGTTTTTGCCCGCCGCTCAGCTGTGACGGATAGGCATTCTCACGACCTTTCAGCCCCACCAGCTCTACCAGTTCAGCCACTCGCGCTTTGATGTTGGCTTTTGGCACGCCCGCAATTTGCATTGAGAAGGCGATGTTCTCGTTCACCGTGCGCGACCACAGCAGGTTGAAGTGCTGGAAAACCATACTGATTTTCAGGCGAGCCTGGCGCAGCGCCTCACCTTTTGCAGCCGAGATATCCTGCCCGTTGATGGTCACGCTGCCGGTGCTGGGTTTTTCCAGGCCGTTCAGCAGGCGGATCAGGGTACTTTTGCCTGCGCCGCTGTAACCAATGATTCCGTAAATCTGTCCCTGTTCAACCGTCAAATTGACGTTATCAACGGCAGTGAGCGCCACCTTCCCGTTGTCAAAAATCTTCGAAATATTCCTGAGAACTATCATTCTTCTTCGTTATCCGTTACGCATATAGCGGTTTAGCAGTATGGATGTCCAAATGATAGTAATCAGCGATTATCCGCTTTTAAATGACCAAAAAAGAATTTGTTATAACCAAAAGAAATAAAAGGCGGATTTACTGGGCGGGAAGCAAATAGCTCAATTTCAGCAATGATTATCTGCCAGATGCATATATCACGGCCCTGAGAGAGATAATTTGCTCATTTTTACAGCATTTTATGCCGGTATAGCCATCCTCACTTCCAGACCACTTTACGTCTTGCTAGCTATACTGCCGAAATAGTCATTAATATTACTTTTCGTTCTAAAAGGCAGTTAAACGTTCTTTATCGGTAAATTTTCGCCGCACTATCATCTCGCCATGACCTTCATACAGGAAAAAACCATGGCGATTTATCACTCTGTCACTGAACTGATAGGCCGTACTCCGCTTATTCAGTTGCACAAGCTCAATACCGGTCCTTGCGCCTTGTTTCTGAAGCTGGAAAACCAGAACCCGGGTGGCTCTATCAAAGATCGCGTTGCGTTATCGATGATTAACGAAGCAGAGCGCAACGGCCTGCTACAGCCCGGCGGGACGATTATTGAGGCCACCGCTGGCAATACCGGGCTTGGCCTTGCGTTAATTGCCGCACAAAAAGGCTACTCGCTGATCCTCGTGGTTCCCGACAAAATGAGCCGCGAGAAGATTTTCCACCTGCGGGCGTTGGGCGCACAGGTGGTGCTGACGCGTTCAGACGTTAATAAAGGCCATCCGGCTTATTATCAGGATTACGCGCAGCGCCTGGCGAACGAACTTCCCGGCGCGTTTTACATCGATCAGTTTAATAATGACGCCAACCCGCTGGCTCACCGCACCACCACGGCCCCGGAGCTGTATGAACAACTTGATGGCGATATCGACGCCATTGTAGTTGGCGTGGGCTCCGGCGGCACGCTGGGCGGCCTTCAGGCGTGGTTTGCTGAACATTCTCCCCATACCGAATTTGTACTCGCCGATCCCGCTGGCTCAGTTCTGGCCGATCAGGTCGAAACCGGGCGTTATCATGATGCAGGCTCGTGGCTGGTCGAGGGAATTGGGGAAGACTTTATTCCCCCGCTGGCCCATATCGAAGGCGTTAATCGCGCCTGGCGTATTACTGACCGCGAAGCTTTCGCTACCGCCCGCGAGCTGCTGAAAACAGAAGGCATTCTGGCGGGCTCTTCCAGCGGGACTCTGCTGGCGGCGGCGCTGAAATATTGCCAGGCGCAAACAACCCCCAAACGCGTGGTGACGTTCGCCTGCGACAGCGGGAATAAGTATCTGTCGAAGATGTTCAACGACGACTGGATGCGCCAGCAGGGGCTTATCTCTCGCCCGCAGGCAGGCGATCTCTCTGACTACATCGCCCTGCGCCATGATGAAGGCGCCACGGTGACCGCCGCGCCGGATGACACGCTCTCCACCGTGCTGGCACGAATGCGTCTGTACGACATCTCACAACTCCCGGTGCTGGATGACGGCAAGGTCGTCGGCATCATCGATGAGTGGGATCTGCTGCGCCACATCGGCGGTGACGGCGACCGTTTCGCCCTCCCCGTCACCGATGCCATGACGCGTCAGGTGGAGTTTCTGGATAAACGCGCCCCGGAAAGCGCACTGAACACGATTTTCGATCGTGGGCTGGTGGCGGTCATTAATGATAACGATCGCTTTCTGGGTCTGATTACGCGCAGCGACGTTCTCACCGCCTGGCGCAACCGTCTGCAAAAATAAAGGAAGAGACAATGACAAATTTAGCCACCCTCAGCGTTCACAGCGGTGAATTTAACGACCAGCACGGTGCAGTGATGCCACCGATTTACGCTACTTCGACGTTTGCGCAACCGTCACCGGGTGAACATACCGGCTACGAATATTCCCGCAGTGGCAATCCAACCCGTCACGCCCTTGAAACCGCCATTGCCACGCTGGAAAGCGGCACCCGCGGTTACGCCTTCGCATCCGGTCTGGCGGCTATCGCCACGGTGCTGGAATTGCTGGATAAAGACAGTCACATCGTTGCTATTGATGATGTCTATGGCGGGACGTACCGCCTGTTTGAAAATGTGCGCAAACGCAGCACCGGGTTGCAGGTCAGCTGGGTTAAGCCGGGCGACGTGGTGGCGCTGGAAGCCGCAATCCGGCCCGACACGCGTATGGTGTGGGTCGAAACGCCGACGAATCCCTTGCTGAAGCTGGCCGATCTGGCCGCCATTGCGGATATCGCCCGTCGCCATCACCTTATCAGCGTAGCCGACAACACGTTTGCTTCGCCGGTGATCCACCGCCCGCTGGAGTCGGGGTTTGATATCGTGGTGCACTCCGCAACCAAATACCTGAACGGCCATTCGGATGTGGTTGCCGGGGTAGCCGTTGTGGGCGACAACCCGGAACTGGCCGATAAACTGGGCTATCTGCAAAATGCGGTGGGCGGTGTACTCGATCCGTTCAGCAGTTTCCTCACGCTGCGAGGAATTCGTACCCTTTCACTGCGCGTGGAAAAGCACAGTGCCAACGCCCTGGCGATTGCGCAATGGCTGGAGCACCACCCGCAGGTGGAAAAAGTGTGGTTCCCTTGGCTTGAGTCCCATCCGCAGTATCAGCTCGCGCGCCGGCAGATGGCCCTGCCCGGTGGCATGATTTCGGTGGTGGTAAAAGGAGATGCGCAACGGGCGACGGAGATCATCCGCAAGCTGAAACTGTTTACCCTGGCGGAAAGCCTGGGCGGCGTTGAAAGCCTGGTCAGCCAGCCTTACAGCATGACCCATGCCTCTATTCCGCCCGAGCAACGACGGGCAAACGGCATTGTGCCGCAGCTGATCCGTCTTTCTGTGGGTATTGAAGATGTGCAGGATTTGATTGCCGACCTGGATCAGGCGCTAAAAATTTGAGCTAAATGCGGCGGGTGACGAGCCTGCCGCCATAAGTTGTCATTATGCTTTAACGCCTTGATAACAATCTTATGTGAATCTGCACAGATTATTTTTGAAACGCTGTTTTCATTTTCCTTTTATCAGAAAATCAGCGTATAATGCGCGCCTAATCCCTGGTGAATGGTTTCAGCGCTTGGAATACAAAAAACAACGTACAACTTTTCCTCTCCTCCGTTGGGCTGACACTCAGGCACACTTTCTTCTGCACGCTCATTTGATGTCTCCTATCCTTAGTGCGTGTCATATACTCTTTTGCAACACAGGTTTGGCTCCGCGGCGGTGCGCCCCCGGAGCGAGATTTCCATATCCTTCCCAACTTAAAGACTAAGACTGTCATGAAAAAGACGAAAATTGTTTGCACCATCGGCCCGAAAACCGAATCTGAAGAGATGCTGACCAAAATGCTGGACGCCGGCATGAACGTTATGCGTCTGAACTTCTCCCACGGTGACTATGCTGAACACGGTCAGCGTATCCAGAACTTGCGCAACGTGATGAGCAAGACCGGTAAAAAAGCCGCTATCCTGCTCGATACCAAAGGTCCTGAAATCCGTACCATCAAACTGGAAGGCGGTAACGACGTCTCTCTGAAAGCTGGCCAGACCTTCACCTTCACCACTGACAAGTCTGTTGTCGGCAACAACGAAATCGTTGCTGTGACCTATGAAGGCTTCACCAGCGATCTGTCCGTCGGTAACACCGTTCTGGTGGACGATGGTCTGATCGGTATGGAAGTTACCGCTATCGAAGGTAACAAGGTTATCTGTAAAGTGCTGAACAACGGCGACCTGGGTGAAAACAAAGGCGTTAACCTGCCAGGCGTTTCCATCGCGCTGCCAGCACTGGCTGAAAAAGACAAGCAAGACCTGATCTTCGGTTGCGAACAAGGCGTTGATTTCGTTGCAGCGTCCTTTATCCGTAAACGTTCCGACGTGGTTGAAATCCGTGAGCACCTGAAAGCGCACGGCGGCGAGAAGATCCAGATCATCTCCAAAATCGAAAACCAGGAAGGTCTGAACAACTTCGACGAAATTCTCGAAGCGTCTGACGGTATCATGGTTGCTCGTGGTGACCTGGGTGTTGAGATCCCGGTTGAAGAAGTTATCTTCGCGCAGAAGATGATGATCGAGAAGTGTGTTCGCGCGCGTAAAGTGGTTATCACTGCAACGCAGATGCTGGACTCCATGATCAAAAACCCACGCCCAACCCGCGCTGAAGCAGGCGACGTGGCGAACGCCATCCTGGACGGTACTGACGCAGTAATGCTGTCTGGCGAATCCGCTAAAGGTAAATATCCGCTGGAAGCCGTGAGCATCATGGCCACCATCTGTGAACGTACCGACCGCGTGATGACCAGCCGTCTGGATTACAACAACGACAGCCGTAAACTGCGCATCACTGAAGCAGTGTGCCGTGGTGCGGTAGAAACTGCTGAGAAACTGGAAGCACCACTGATTGTGGTTGCGACCCAGGGCGGTAAATCTGCCCGTGCTATCCGTAAATACTTCCCGGATGCCACCATTCTGGCCCTGACCACCAACGAAACCACTGCTCGTCAGCTGGTACTGAGCAAAGGTGTTGTTCCTCACCTGGTGAAAGAGATCGCGTCTACAGACGATTTCTACCGTCTGGGTAAAGAAGTGGCGCTGCAACTCGTTGAACGCGGCCTGGCACAGAAAGGCGACGTTGTGGTGATGGTTTCTGGTGCTCTGGTACCAGCTGGTACAACCAACACTGCATCTGTTCACGTACTGTAATAATTCTCGAACGAATTAATTTTTGATAAAAGCGCCCTTCGGGGCGCTTTTTTTATTCCAGGCATTAGCCAGATTTATTCAAAAAGCAAATCGGGTTTTTCTATTTAATAGCGAATTATCTAAGATGAATCCGATGAAAAATGCCTTTTTTAACATAGCTTTTTCGACAAAAATGCCGAATTCGTTGCTTCTTTGAGCGAACGATCAAAAATAGGCGTATTCCCATCAAAAAAATATTCTCAACCTAAAAAACTTTGTGTAATACTTGTAACGCTACATGGAGATTAACTCAATCTAGAGGGTATTAATAATGAATCGTACTAAACTGGTACTGGGCGCGGTAATCCTGGGTTCTACTCTGCTGGCTGGTTGCTCCAGCAACGCTAAAATCGATCAGCTGTCTTCTGACGTTCAGACTCTGAACGCTAAAGTTGACCAGCTGAGCAACGACGTGAACGCAATGCGTTCCGACGTTCAGGCTGCTAAAGACGACGCAGCTCGCGCTAACCAGCGTCTGGATAACCAGGCTACTAAATACCGTAAGTAATAGTACCTGTTAATAAAATGGCGCACATTGTGCGCCATTTTTTTTGCCTTCACATTCCTACTGCGTAACCTTCTCACCCTCGCCTTCTGATACCGCCGCAGACACCCGGCTGTTCTGTACCGATAACACCGCATTATTCGCTGACGGACCATTGCCAGCTGACACCACCACAGGTATCCCCGCGCGGCGCGATAACGCTTTGTTGATGAGCCCTTTATCACTCCCGGACTGAGTGACAAAAGAGGCAAAGTCTGTTGAGTGGTTAATTGGCGTTGTCTGTGGGTTCTCCCCTTCTTGCTGCGCCAGAGGACGGTGGACTTCGACGTAACGTCTGCCATCAGGTTCAACGGAGTATTTCACCGGCTCGTTGATGATCTGCACACGCGTACCGACGCGCGCCTGTTCAAACAACGCCTTAATATCCGGCGCGTTCATGCGCATACACCCGGAACTGACCCGCAACCCTACACTGTCGGGCGCACTGGTCCCGTGAATGAGATATTCCCCATGCCCCACACCTAAACGCAGTGCAAAGCGTCCTAACGGGTTATTTGGCCCTGCGGGGACTACCGGGGGCAGTTTAATACCCTGCGCCAGTGAGCGCGCTCTGATGCCGGGTGTAGGTGTCCAGGTTGGATTAGGGATTTTCTGACTCACGCGCGTAGTGGTAACCGGGGTTTCCAGACCCAGTTGCCCAATGCCCAGCGGGAAAACCTGAACAATGTTTTCACCTGGAGGGAAGTAGTAAAGCCGTAGCTCAGCCAGGTTCACGACAATGCCTTCGCGCGGCGTGTCTGGCAGTAGCATCTGTGAGGGGATCGTAATTACGGTTCCCGGCGCAGGATTAACCGGGGCTATCGTATTATTGGTTTCGAGGATCAACTGTGCAGCCGTATTAAATCGTCGGGCAATGGCCTGAAGTTTATTGTCCCCTTCCTGAATGGTGTAGGTTTGATTTTGACCAATAAGTCTACTGCCGACAGGCGGCAATGGATAATCAACCGCCCAGGCCGAATTAAGCGCACCGAGCGAACCGAGGAGTAATAGAGTAATAATAGACGCGCGCTTCATGCTGAGATTCCTTATTCACTGGCAGAAAGCCAGAAAGCTGAAAAACCAGCGAGGCGGGAACCACCTCGCGAAACAGAATGAATGCTGTCTGTTAAGTCTAGCTAATGATTGACGCTTTGGAGCGAATTGCGCGAATCATCGCTTCGAGTCCCTGAGAACGGGACGGGGTGAGGTGTTGTGTCAGCGCCATTTTTTCAAACCACGGGCGCACGTCAAAAGTGACAATATCCTGTGCTGACATCTGGTGATAAAGAATAAACACCACCGCGATAAGCCCCTTCACAATGGCCGCATCGCTGTCGCCCTGCAATTCAATTACGCCAGCATCGTTCTGGCGCATGACGATCCACACCTGGCTCTGGCAGCCCTGAATACTGTTTTGTGGGTTATGCTCTTCCTCACCGAGTGGGGGCAAACGCTGCCCCAGCTCGATAATATAGAGATATTTCTCTTCCCAGTTTGCACAACGCCCAAAGTTACGCAGCAGTTTATCTCTGTCCGGCAAATCGGCCATCTCTTGCCTCTCCGTTATCCAAGCAGCTGGTGGATACGTTTAAGTCCCGCCACCAGTCTGTCGACCTCTTCCATTGTGTTATACATCATCAGCGATGCCCGGCACATCGCCGGCACCTGGTAAAATGCCATCAGCGGCATGGCACAATGATGCCCGGTACGCACGGCCACGCCGTAATTATCCAGGAAACTGCCCACATCGTAGGCATGGTGTTTACCCAGATTAAAGGCAATCACCCCTTTCCTGTCGGCCGGGCCGTATAAGACCAGATCCGGTACACTGGAAAGCTCCTGTAAGGCGTAGTGCATCAGCACCTGTTCGTACTCCTGAATGGCATCAAGACCAATCGAGGAGATATACGCAATCGCCGCCCCAAGGCCGATAATCCCGCCCGTATTAGGCGTGCCCGCCTCAAAGCGCCACGGCGCACGTGTGTAAGTGGTACCTTCCGTCAGACTGACGGTGGCAATCATTGACCCGCCCCCTTCCCAGGGTGGCATAGCCTGCAAAATCGCGTCTTTGACATACAGCACGCCGATGCCGGTTGGCCCGTAGAGCTTATGCCCGGAAAAAACGTAGAAATCGCAATCCAGCGCCTGCACGTCAATGGCGTGGTGCATCACGGCCTGCGCGCCATCAACCAGCACTTTCGCACCTACCTGATGCGCTTTTTCGATAATCTCCGCCACCGGGTTTTCGGTCCCCAGGACGTTAGATACTTGCGTGACAGCCACCAGCCGGGTGCGTTCATCAAGCAACACGTCGAGTTGCGCCAGCTGTAGGGTGCCATCCTTGTTCAACGGGATCACGCGCAGCTGTGCGCCTGTGCGCTCGCAGAGCATCTGCCAGGGAACGATATTCGCGTGATGTTCCATCTGGGTAATGATGATGTTATCCCCGGCGTGGACCTGTGCGCTGCCCCAGCTGTTCGCCACCAGGTTTATCCCTTCGGTGGTGCCGCGCACAAATACCAGCTCTTCCGGCGAGCGCGCATTGAGGAACGCCGCCACCTGGGTGCGCACGTTTTCCATGCTCTGCGTTGCCTCAGCGCTGAGCGTATGAATACCGCGATGCACGGCGGCATAGCCGTGGCGGTAGAACTCCGCTTCAGCGTCAATCACCTGATTCGGTTTCTGAGCGCTGGCAGCACTGTCGAGATAGGCCAGCGGCAGACCGTTCACTTCACGGGTCAGAACCGGAAAATCCGCCCGTACTTTCTCTACGGGAAAACTCATGCTTCGCCTCCAGGCAGACGCTGACCAATACGCTCCAGCACCTGCTGTTTTAACGCGTTATCACGCAGCGCTTCCGTCAGTTCTGCCGCAAACGCGTAAATAATCATCTTCTGCGCCGCCTGTTTGTCGATCCCACGCGAGCGCAGATAGAACATCTGTTCATCGTCAATACGGCCAACCGTGGCGCCGTGGCTGCACTTCACATCGTCGGCGTAGATCTCAAGCTGCGGTTTGGTATCCACTTCCGCCAGGCGCCCTAACAGCAGGTTGTTGTTGGTCATCTGCCCGTCAGTTTTGATGGCGTGTTGCGCCACGTTAATCAAGCCGTTAAATACCGCGCGGCCTTTATCGCTGACGATGGTTTTATGCAGCTGGCGGCTGTTGCAGTAGCCTTTGTTGTGCTCAAGCCAGGTGCGGGTATCGCACACTTCCGATTTAACCGGCATCGCCAGACTATTAATGCGAAGCGTAGTGTTTTCACCATTCAGCTGCGTGCTGGTGTTGTGGCGCAGTACTGCGCCGCCCAACAGGAAGCCGTGGCTATATGCCGCCGCATCGGCTCCCAGCAGAATATCGTTATGGGCAAAGTGGTGGCTGGCCGGGTTTTCAAACGCCAGCTTGATATGGTGAAGTTGCGCATTTGCCGCCACGTTCATCGTCAGGCGTGCGCCGGTAAAGTGCGGCGCGTCATTCAGGCTAACGTAGTGTTCGATGATCGTCGCCTCCGCCCCTTCGGCCAGTTCAAGATGGTGGCGATAATGCGCAGTGTTGATCTCTTCGCCCGGCAGCCCCTGAGTGATATGCATCAACAGCAACGGCTTCGCCGGGCGCTGGTTACGTTTTACGCGGATCTGCGTGACACTCTGCGCCAGGCTTTCGGTAAGGTGCAGGAACACCTCCGGCTGTACCGGCACCGCGAGCGGCTGGCGGTCGTTATTCACGGTTATCTCAAAGCCGCTGTTCTGTGTATCGTCACTCAGTTCCGGGTGGAAGCGCCCGTCAACAAATACCAGACGCACTGCCGCCACGCTCAGCGCCAGCAGATCGCACTGAGCCTTGCTGACATCCGCCAGACGGGTCACGAACTGGCCGTTCAGCAATCCGTCGAGCGGGGTGTATTTCCAGTTTTCATGCTTACGCGTCGGCAATCCCAGGCGCAGCATCTGTTGAAGGTGCTGTTGGGCATGTTCAGAGCGCGAGTCGCCCTGCGCTTCAAACAGGCGATGCCACTGCTGTAGCGCGTTACTGCTGTTCGGTAAGCCAGCCATAGCCCTGCTCCTCCAGTTGTTTGACCAGCGTAAAATCGCCGGATTTCACAATGCGCCCTTGCCAGAGCACATGGACGTAATCCGGTTTGATGTAGTCAAGAATTCGCTGGTAGTGCGTGACGATAATGAACGAACGTTTACCGTCGCGCAGGGAGTTTACGCCGTCAGCCACAATCTTCAGGGCATCGATATCCAGACCAGAATCGGTTTCATCGAGAATGCACAGTTCCGGCTCCAGCACCGCCATTTGCAGAATATCGTTACGCTTTTTCTCACCGCCGGAGAAGCCGACGTTCACAGAGCGGGTCAGGAGATCTTCCGGCATTTTCAGCAGCTTGATTTTTTCTTCCATCAGATCCTGGAAGTCAAATCGGTCGAGCGCCTCCAGCCCACGGTATTTACGCACCGCATTGAGCGCCGTTTGCAGGAAGAACTGGTTACTGACGCCAGGGATTTCTACCGGGTACTGGAAGGCCATAAAGATGCCCTCTCCCGCGCGGTCTTCCGGTGACATCTCGAGCAAATCTTTGCCGTTAAACTCGACAGAACCACGGGTGACTTCGTAATCTTCACGTCCTGCCAGCGTCGCTGAAAGCGTACTTTTCCCGGAGCCGTTTGGCCCCATGATGGCGTGAACTTCTCCCGGTTTGACGTCAAAATTGAGGCCACGCAGGATCTCTTTGTCTTCAACGCTTACCTGTAAATCTTTAATGCTTAACATGTGCTTTCCTTAACCGACGCTGTGTTCAAGACTAATGGCGAGGAGTTTTTGGGCTTCAACGGCAAATTCCAGCGGCAGTTCAGAGAACACATCCTTACAGAAGCCGTTAACAATCATTGATATCGCATCTTCTTCACTGATCCCGCGTTGCAGGCAGTAGAAGAGCTGATCTTCACCAATACGCGATGTGGTCGCTTCATGCTCCAGCTGGGCGCTGTTGTTACGGCATTCCACGTACGGGAAGGTATGTGCGCCGCTATCCGGGCCAATCAGCATTGAGTCACACTGGGTAAAGTTACGGGCGTTGGTGGCCGTAGGCATGATTTTCACCAGCCCGCGATAGCTGTTCTGGCTGTGCCCGGCGGAGATCCCTTTCGAGATAATCGTTGATTTGGTGTTTTTACCAATGTGGATCATCTTGGTGCCGGTATCCGCCTGCTGGCGTCCGCTGGTGAGCGCCACAGAATAAAACTCACCGATGGAGTTATCCCCACGCAGAATGCAGCTTGGGTACTTCCAGGTGATCGCAGAGCCGGTTTCCGACTGGGTCCAGGACATTTTGCTGTTTTCGCCTTCGCACAGCGCGCGCTTGGTGACGAAGTTCAGGATGCCGCCGGTGTTACCATCGCCCGGGAACCAGTTTTGCACGGTGGAGTATTTCACTTCGGCGTCTTTGTGGATGATGACTTCCACCACTGCCGCGTGCAGCTGATAGCTGTCACGAACCGGAGCAGAACAGCCTTCGATGTAGCTGACGTAGCTTCCCTCATCGGCAATCAGGATCGTGCGTTCGAACTGGCCGGTTTTTTCGGCGTTGATGCGGAAATAGGTCGACAGCTCCATCGGGCAGCGCACGCCTTTTGGCACGTAAATAAAGGTACCATCGGACGCTACCGCAGCGTTGAGCGCGGCAAAAAAGTTATCGTTACCCGGTACAACCGTCCCCAGGTACTTCTTCACCAGATCGGGGTGTTCGTGGATGGCTTCGCCAAACGAGCAGAAAATAATGCCCTGCCCGGCCAGCTTTTCACGGTAGGTGGTGGCAACTGAAACGGAGTCAAAAATGGCATCAACCGCCACCTCTTTACCTTCCCGCACCGGCACGCCCAGCTGATTAAATGCCTCTTCGACTTCTTTGCTCAGGAAGCTGTTCTCGGCACCGGTTTGCTGTACGGCTCCCGGCTGCGAGGCGCAGGTATCATCACAACTGCCGCAGGATGGCGCGGAGTAGTAGCTGTAATCCTGATAGTTCAGCTTGTCATAGTGCGCTTTTAGCCAGTGTGGCTCTTCCATTTCAAGCCAGGCACGGAAAGCATTCAGACGGAACTCAAGCATCCACTCCGGCTCATTACGCTTGGCCGAAATCGCGCGGATGACATCTTCATTGATGCCTTTTGCCAGTTCATCTGTTTGCAGGTGGGTGAAGAACCCCTCTTTATAGTTGAGGTGCCCGCCGCTCCAGGTGTTGACATCATCAGTTGCTTCAGTATTACGAGACATAGTACCGCCTATACGCCAAAGCTTTCGCCGCAGCCGCATTCGTTCTGGGCTTTCGGGTTATGAAATTTAAAGAGCTGGTTTAACCCTTCGCGAACGTAGTCGACTTCAGTTCCGTCAATAAAGGGCATGGCCTGTAGCGCGACATACAGTTTCGCGCCATCGGTTTCAAATACCAGGTCGTCTTTTGCGGGTTCCGTGACGGTATCCAGCACGTAGCCGAAGCCTGCACAACCGGTCTGCTTAACGCCTAAGCGCACGCCGAGGATCCCGGTTTGTTTAGCCACCAGCTCGTGAATATGTGCCGCAGCCGCTGGCGTTAGCGTTAAACCACGCCAGGCAAAGTCGGCAGGATTGAAGGTTTCTGAATGCAATTCCATAGGTCCACCTCATGTATTGAGCCACCAGGGCATAACATCATGTTAGTGATAACGATTATCACTTCAACCCCCTGACAGCAGGGGCTTTCCGCTAAATCGCCCTTTTTGGCTACTTTTATTAAGCATAGACCCTGTTGCGACAGGCCGGAGGGATGGATTTAATTGTTCAATACATTGATAAATAATGCATTTAACATTCTAAATAGACGTACAGGTGGGAATGAAGAAATATGTATCGAAAATACCTATTTATAGGATAGATTTTTTAATTTCTACTAAATCAGTCGATTACATTAAAATCAGCAACTTAAGATTTTGGGGATGCGGACAATATCGGACAATTTATCGCTCCCCAATTTACCCCCACGTAGTTCCTTCCAGTTCCTGCCACCATGGCGGCCCGGTGTAGGAGGCTCGCGCGACCACAGCTACAGCAGAAAGCAGCATCAGGTCGGTCATTCCGGCATGCCGCGACAGAAAATACAGGATAGTTTGTTGGTGAGGCATTTTATTCTGTCCATAAACAAGCCTCGGCAGATACCGAGGCTTGTTATTGTTCGCTTTTTAAAGCCCACTTTCCGCTGCGGCCTTTTCCCGGGCAATAGCTCCGGTATTGAAAATTGGGTGCTCGTGATTGTTCGTTACGTCACGAACGCGGTAGATTTTCCATGCATCATTTTCACGACGAAGAAAAACTTCAAGGTGTATGCTTCTCCCGTCACCCGCCCCCTCAATGACCTGGACCACTTCACCGTTTAAAAATGGCCTTGCGTTTTCTACTCGTAACGCAGCTACCCATTCACGAGAGTAATCCTGGGTATACGTAAAATAGTCAGACTCTATTAACTCCTGTTCAGAGATTTCCTGAATGGCATCAATGCGAGCAATAGTATCAGCAGAAACATATTTACGTAGTTCGTCGGCAGGGTAAAGCCTGGTTTCATCGCTGCCGAATACGGAAAGATAGGATTTATAAAATGATTCAGTAGCGTCTTTTGCGCCCTGATCTTGATTGGCAGCTGAAGTGCATCCCACCAGCAAAATAACGAATGATAAAAATATCCTTTTCATCAACGCATCCTGTAAATTTTAATGGGTGGTTGCATTTTTCTGTACCCAGGCCCCGGATACATGCTTTTTTGAACAAAGTCTGAAATCCACTGCATGCCATCATACATGGTCATATGACCTATGCCATTTCCGCCGGGATAAGGCTGTATCACAGCCACATCGCCAGAAATTAAAGTTGAACCGGGCGGCAGTTCACTGAATCCAGCACGTAATAATTCCGCCCCATAATCTTTTGCATAATCTGTGTTCGGTACCTTAACACCTCCAGCCAGGATGGCCAGGCGGGTAAACTTAGCACATTCACTATGAGATCGCCCCAGAGCGTGTGAACGGAGATACGAAACTGCGGCTTCTTTATTCCAACTCATTCTTAGTTCCTTTAAGTAAGTAAGAGCGGAATTATCACGTTAACCATTAAAGTGCTGTGGGATTAAAAATGCTGTTCTGAATAATTAGATCGCGATATGACTGGGGCTCTGATGCAATGCATCTTTATGAATATCCGGGGGGACTATTGCGCATGACCAAAGAAAGCCCAGTTGATATTGTTCACGCTCATTTCGCCATAGACGGAGGGGTGCTCCGTCTCCTGTAATCAAAGCAGGCTAAATATAATCGCCGGGATAGTCATATCTTTGGTGTACTCCGCCAGAGCCTCGGTATTCTCCCGGAAATGCTGCAACATCCTATCCACCGCGTCTGATTCATCCTTTGCCTCGGTATCAAACGGCAATCTATGAAATCCTTCGGCCTTAAGACTTTTTGCGCGTTCGGCGGTGAGTGTCTTTTTCTCATAAACATTGACAGCAATATCATTCATATAGAACAGCCAGGTTTTCATCGTGTTTTCCTTACGCCTTATCCGGTCAGAACCCTTTCTGCACATCAGATTATTCATCATATCCGAAATGATTTTTACCCAATAGCTCCTGGAATTTAGCTGACGAATCATCGTCAGATTTGACGAATTCACTGCCGACGACAGACCCGACATCGAAATAAATGCCCGTATGACAACCTTTTCAGATTTGGCACGGATCCTGCTAATCACGCTAACGGGACTGGGCTAACCAGTTAAACATCTCTTCATTTATTAACAGGTCTGTTATTGATGAAAAAAATCGCAAGCGTCTGCCCTTACTGTGGTGCAGGCTGCAAATTAAACCTTGTCGTTGAAAATAACCGCATTATCCGTGCCGAAGCCGCCGATGGCGTAACAAACCAGGGCACGCTGTGTCTGAAAGGCTTTTACGGCTGGGATTTCCTTAACGACACCCGTCTGCTGACTCCTCGCTTAACGCAACCGATGATCCGCTACCATAAAGGAGAAGCGTTCACCCCCGTTACCTGGGAAGAAGCCATTCGCTACACCGCCAACAAACTGAAAAGCATTAAAGAACAGTTCGGCCCACGGTCGATCATGACTACCGGTTCCTCTCGCGGGACAGGCAATGAGACGAACTACGTGATGCAAAAATTTGCCCGGGCGGTGCTTAACACCAACAACGTAGACTGCTGCGCGCGCGTCTGCCACGGCCCTTCCGTTGCAGGCCTACAGGAGACGCTTGGCAATGGCGCCATGAGCAACTCCATCAACGATATTGAAAACTCAAAATGCCTGCTGGTCTTTGGCTATAACTGCGCCGACTCGCATCCGATTGTGGCAAGACGCGTGCTTAAAGCGCGTGAAAATGGCGCGAAAATTATTGTCTGCGATCCGCGCCGTATCGAAACCGCGCGCATTGCCGATCAGCATCTACAGCTGAAAAACGGCAGTAATATGGCGCTGGTAAACGCCTTCGGCTATGTACTTCTGGAAGAGGAGTTGTACGACAAAAACTATGTTGCGCGTTTTACCGAAGGGCTGGATGCCTACCGCGAGGCGGTAAAAGATTACGCTCCAGAGAATGTCGAACATCTGACCGGCATTGCCGCCAGCGACGTTCGCCAGGCAATGCGTACTTTCGCGGCAGCACCGTCTGCCACCGTTATGTGGGGGATGGGCGTCACCCAGTTTGGGCAGGCCGTCGATGTGGTTAAAGGGCTTTCCAGCCTCGCCCTGCTGACCGGTAATCTGGGGCGCCCGGCGGTCGGCGTCGGCCCGGTGCGCGGGCAGAACAATGTTCAGGGTGCGTGCGATATGGGTGTGCTGCCTAACATGTTCCCGGGTTATCAGGATGTCACCGATACTGCGGTCCGGCAAAAATTTGCCGATGCCTGGCACATCGATGTCAACCAGATGGATGACCGCGTGGGGACACGCATAACGGAAGTTCCGCACCTTGCGCTGGAAGGCAAGATCAAGGCCTATTACATCATGGGGGAAGATCCACTCCAGACGGAGGCCGATCTTGGTCTGGTGCGTCAGGGGTTTGAGGCGCTAGATTTTGTGGTGGTACAGGACATTTTCATGACCAAAACCGCCGAAGTGGCTGACGTGCTGCTTCCGGCGACCTCCTGGGGCGAGCACGGCGGCGTATTTACCTGCGCTGACCGTGGCTTCCAGCGATTCGGCAAAGCCATTGAAGCCCGCGGCAACGTGAAGCGCGACTGGGAAATCATCAGCCTGCTTGCCACCGAAATGGGCTTCCCGATGCACTATACGTCTGACCAGCAGATCTGGGATGAGATGCGCGAGCTGTGCCCACTGTTCTATGGCGTGACGTACGAAAAAATGGGCGAGATGGGTCATGTCCAGTGGCCGTGTCCAACCCTGGAACATCCCGGCACGCCTTATCTGTATAAAGACAATCAGTTCGACACACCAACCGGCAAGGGGCAGCTTTTTGCGACCGCGTGGCGTCAACCGGCCGAAATTCCTGATGCGGAATATCCTCTGGTGCTCTGCACGGTAAGGGAAGTTGGCCACTACTCCTGTCGCTCAATGACCGGTAACTGTGCCGCACTGCAAAGCCTGGCCGACGAGCCTGGTCGCGTGCAGTTAAACCCGGCAGATGCCGACACGCTGGGCATCCGCGACGGCCAACTGGTTTGGGTGCGCTCGCGCAGGGGGAAAGTGATTACCCGTGCCAGCATCAGTGAGCGCATCAATACCGGTGCGGTTTACATGACGTATCAATGGTGGATTGGCGCCTGTAACGAACTGACGCAGGATAACCTCGACCCAATATCCAAAACGCCGGAAACGAAATATTGCGCGGTACAGATTGAGGCCATTGAGGACCAGCGCTGGGCGGAGGATTATGCGGCGTCGGCCTATCAGACCATGAAAACGCGGTTACTAGATGCGGTGAATATTTAACAACATTGCCGGGTGGTATTTATGCCTGACCCGGCAATCTTCAACGCACTATTCTCTTCCTGAAATTCATCGTTATGCTTACTTTTTTCGCCAGCATGTTGAGAAACCCCTTTAAATCGCTATCTGTACGAAGGTTAAATTTATGCATAACCAGGTATTTATGGGCAAAGATTGTTTTACTGCTGACGCCCAGATCGCTGGCAATTTCATTGATTGTTTTGCCTTTATGAAAATGCTCCAGTAAACGGAACTGGTATTCAGACATTTGGCGATGCTTGCACCAAAGGCAGTAGGTGTCCGCCACGAACGTTTTCGACGTTAGCCATTTATTCCAGACCGTAATGATTTTATTCGTCATGCTGTCGAGTGAACTGCTCCTCGTGATGTATACAATATCTGAGAAACACGAGGGTGACATTTCGGGTGTGTCTTCTTCATTTACCAGCCCAATGATAATGCCTTTGGTGCGTGCCCGCAGCTCCGGGAAGCAGGTATAACGCTCCCCCTTACACAATGAGAGAACAATAACGTCCGAAAGGGCGATATTCTCAGGCGTATATTCGCTAACGTATTTTACGGTTTCATTAAAGCGGTGTTCGAAGAGCTCCTTGAAAAGAAATTCCATCCCATTCATAAAGAACAAATCGTTATCTTTGATAAGTATTCTAATCATCTGCCACCGACATATAATGCAATGAATATCGCTCTTCTGGCCACATAAACCACTGGAAATAAGGAATATACTCCGGTAAAAGATCGTCAATCCACACCTCCGCACCGCAGGACTGAAGCGCCCAGCTTAATGAGCTAATTAGCGAAGCCCCCGTATTGCGAGAGAACATCACCGCTGAGCGTTATATTCGCGATAAAACGCACCTTTCCCGCAGTGGGATAATGCGCATTTTGGCGAGTTTAAAGAAAGGGGTCATTATATAAAGCATATAAGTACCATGACGCGTATGCTGTTCTATGTCTTCCTCTCCATCACTTTGCGAATCAGGGCAATCAGCTCAACATCGCTTCGCAGGTTAAATTTCTGCATCATCATATATTTATGCGTAAACACGGTTTTATTGCTCATTTTTAGCGAACGGGCAATCTGCATCACCGACAACCCCCGGTAAAAATTCACCATCATTCGCATTTGCTGCGGGGAGAATGTTTTATGCTGACAGTCAGCGCACTCTTTTTTCCTCCAGCGGTAACCGGGTATTTGCGTGCGGTACCAGGCGAGAAATAGCACCTCGCTTATCCGATCAAGCGACGCGCTGCGGGAAATAAAAGTAATATCCTGAAAACATGAGGGTGATGCCGAAAAACGACGCGCGTCATCCACGACCCCAATCACGATACCTTTTTGGCGCGCCTGCAATTCGGGATAACAGATGTGCGTCTCCCCCATACAGAAAGGGAGAACGATAATATCGGCAGCGCTGACGTTATCACGGCTAAGCTCGACGTCGAAATGGATCGGCTGCTTAAAATTACGCGTAAAGAAATCTACAAAAAAACACTGCAGCCCACGGTGAAAAAACTGGTCTGTCTCTTGAATCAGGATATTCAGCATAGCGTGTACCGAATCTTAGTTGTATTGCATCGTCATCACAACGACGGCACTTATACTTCCCGGCGTCGCGCCGCCGGTGACAGATGTTACCGAAGCCTGCATGGCGATCGTCGCCGTTCGGTCGGCCGCAATATTTTGCGTGATGCTGGAGCCTGTTCCCTTCAGCGTACCCGTTGCGGCCTCGCGCATGGCTATCGCCACGTGGGTCGCCGAACCGCTGTTCCGGTAGTAATCCGCACCGGCAGCCGGATCGGGATTGCCGGTGAAGGAGACCGTGACGCTGCGGGTCCCCGCCGGGCACTGGGTAAAAAGCAGGTTAAAGTCCACCGGATCGGATGACGATCCGGGCGTAACCATATTGGTAGCCTGAATATTGCCAAGATGAACATCCAGGTTTGCATTACCCCCATTGAATATACAGGGAGAGGCAACGATATTTCCCGTTACGCCGAGGTTAACGCTGTCAGCAGAGAAAACCCGCCCGCAGCATAAAAGCAAAATAAGCGCGCACCTGCGTGTTAATTTCATCATGCCATCCTTACTGGTACGTCAAATTTAGCGTGGCCGACGCATTTGCGGAGCCGGACTCAACGGACGTTAAGGTCTGGTAGTAACGAGCCGTTAACGGAAGCGTCTCCTGCCCGCCGGAAGATTGTTTTAATAAAAGGCGGCTATTCAATGCCAGCGGCGTGCCGTTATAAAGAAGCTGCACACCAATACCTTTTGCCGTGCCGGGATTTCCCTGCCCTGTTAATGCCATCACGCTGGTATTCGCACCGTCCGGATTCTGTATTCCGCTCAGGGAAACCATAATATTGGTTCCAGGACTGCAGTTTACTCCCAGGTTTTGCGTATTCTGCGCGACCGTTGGCGTGGTGCCCACCACGGAGCCAAACGCTGAAGCCGAAATATCCCCTATCGGGAAGGTCAGCTGCGGTGTGGTAATCGAACAGGCCAGCGCATTAATGGTTCCGCCGGTAAGCTGCACGGTCAGCCCGTCGCGGTAAACTCCGTCGCTGCCCTGCAGCGTCACCACGCCTATGGCCCCAGGCGTTAAGGCCCCGGACGATACCGGGCCGGTCACCACCAGCTCGACCCAGCCGCCGTACCACTCCACGAAAGAGGTTTGCGCATTGTAAGAGAAGGTATTGCTCGGATTCTCAAAATAGGCATTTGATGACAGTCGGATACCGATGCCGCTGACATTGGTGTTGTACACATGATTTCCGTAATTGCTCAGCGTGGCATTGTTATATCGCATGCTAAAACCCAGCATGAGCGGATTGCTACACCCGCTAAGATAAGATCCGGTATACGCTCCCGCACCGGAAAAAATCACCGTCCCGACCGGCGCATCGCGCTGAACGTTAATCGTCCCGACCGACAGCGTCGAGAGCTGGGGAGTCATAGTGTTGCAAGTCCCTGCCCTGGCGCTATGCCATCCGAAAAGACAGCAAAGCAGTAAAAGCGTAGTAAACCGTTTCATATTACTTTTCCTGGCGGCATCTGACGCTCATGTCAGTAATGCCACCGTATTGGGTTCTTTCCGGCAGGCTAAAATCCGCCCGACACTGCTGGTGAGATTGATTCCCCCATGTCGCCAGAACGGTGCCCTGCTCGCGCAGGCCCGTTAAATAAACCTGACCGCGATCGCCGACAATAAAACTGCTGTTATCCTCATCTGCAAGGGTGACCACCGCCCCAAACGGGACGACATGGTTATCGTCCGTTAAGGTCATCAGCGCCCGACGTCCCACTTTGGCGTGATAATCGGCTTTCACCACCGCCCCGCGTGTAGGGGTTACCGAACGCGTGTTGATCTGCAGCTCCACGTCATCAGGCATATTTTCCGGATCGAGGGCGAGATCGTTTTTTCGGTATACGGCGAGGTTATTCGCCACCGTAAAGCCCCGGTAATCGGTCCGCACGCCGGACTGATTGCGGATATTCACCCCGTAGGCACCAGAGGCTTTGATCAACGCATTGGTTTCCCCCAGCGGTTGAGACAGCGTTATACCGTCAGCATGGGCGAGGATCCCTCCCTGCAAACCGTAATTCAGGCGTTCGCTATTTTTGTCGTAGCCATATCCCGCCGTGACCTCGCCATACGTCCCTTTATAGTCGCCGTTCATCGTGCCGGTATACCCGACGCCATCCGTGCCGTAACCCTGCTGAATATTCCAGTTCAGCGCGCTGTTTTCGAGCGCGACCCCGTTGATGCCGATACTGTGTGTCGTGCCATTATTCTTACTGGCGTTCAGGCCATAGTTGGCCCACGTCTGCGGCAGGAATTTATCCAGCGGTACGCTGACGGTGAATGCAAGAAGCTGGTCGCGATCGTAGGATTTTGCGCTGCCGCTCGCTGATGACGCCGTGCTGCCATTTTTACTGTAGGTCCAGGTCACGCCATAGCTGATGCTGTGCCAGTCGTTGTTGTAACCGACACTCCATGACGCCATCGTTCTGTCGGAGTTCCAGTACTCTTCCCGTGCGGCGCTGAGCGTTAGTGCCCCCCGCTCATCGCCTAGCGTCTGGCTCATGGTCAGCTCCACGCGGTGCCGCCGTCGGTCCTGAAGCGCGCTACTGTCGCCGTACGAGTCCAGCACGTCCTGGAGGCCGTAATAGCCCCGGGTTGAATAGCGGTATCCCGCAATCGAAAATTGGGTGCCGGTATTGAGTACGTTCTTGCTGTAGCGCGCGCGCAAAGACTGCCCATGCGTTTTCGCCGTGTGGGCCGGTGATGACCAGCCCTGAGTGACATCGGCGGAGAGCGCCCCGAACTCCCCCATGTTTTTACCTGCCCCGACCGCAAGCGACTGGTACTTGCTGGAGCCCTGCCCACCGCCATAGAGGGTGATGCCATGCTGCAGACCATAGATAGCGGTGATTTGCCCGAATGGGGTTTTCTCCACGCTGCTGTTATAAGCGCGATACTGTCCGCCGGAGAGGGCATATTTCAGTCGTCCTTCACGCTGTAAAACCGGTACCGAAGCGTAAGGCAACGTGAAATGCTGCTCGCTTCCATCTGCCTCTTTAATGGTCACGTCTAAATCACCCGCGCCGCCAGTGGGATACATATCCGTAATTTCAAACGCGCCCGGTGCCACATAGCTCTGGTAGATCTGATAGCCATTCTGGCGTATCACGACCTGGGCGTGGGTACGCGCAATCCCGCGGACCACGGGCGCATAGCCCTTCATGGAGTCCGGGAGCATGTCATCGTCCGACGCCAGCTGTGCACCGCGAAAAGGCACGCTGTCAAAGACATCAGCCGGGGCGGAGCTGTCCCCGACGGTAAGCTGCGCTTTCAGCGGAATAACGGCACGCTGCAGATAGCTATAAACCGTGTCCCAGCGATCCTTCCCGGACGTATCCCGTGACCAGGTGGTGTAGTTGCGTAAACGCCACGGCCCAATATTGATCCCTGGACGCAGGTTCGCATACTGGCTATCGCTGCTGCCCCCCGCGCCCGTTCTCGCCCGGCTGTTCGCCCCACTCAGGCTGTAATTGAGCATTGCGGCCGTTATCCCCTCGTCCCACATCTCTGGCGGCACATAGCCTCTCGCCGGAAGATCGATGGCGGCCTGAGGAACAGTTAACACCAGACGCTGGGCGGCAAACTGGAAATCCGCAGTGGCCTGAGGAATCGCCAGGAGATTCACGCAATCGCGGTTCTCCGCATCGAGCGCCGGAAATAACGCCGTTTTAACGCCCCACCTTTTTAATTGCGCCATATTCAGACAAGGCTGCAGGGCGTCATTGCCGCTGTCGGTTTTACCCGCAGTAAAGTGAATATCAGCCGTCTCTACAAACTGGTCGTCAACAACAATATCAACATGGTAGATCCCCGGCGCCTGAGCTCCAGATTCAAAGGCGGAGAGATCGGCCTTACCCATTCCGGGATTATCCAGTTCAATCAGCTCTGTGTTAAATGCCACACTGGCGTAAAGCGCCGGCGGCACTTCACCGAACGCTAAAGCGATAACTATCGCCAGAGGGGCGGGTCTCAGCCTGTTATTTTCTGTCATTGCGAATTACCGGGTTAATGCAGGCATGCCGGATGTAAAAAGATCACAACGTGGTTTGATGTAATACGCCGGGACTGCCATAGTCGTTAATAATGTTAAACGTGAGCGAATGCCCTCTGGCCTCGTTCGGTAATACAAACCGGGTTGAGGAGCCGGGTAAAACATAGGTCACCTCATCCAGTTTCTTACCCCCCAGCGTAATTTCATTAAAATTGATGACATATTGTGTGGGGTTGTTGACCTGAATTTCATTCCCGGTTCGTTGCCAGGTTAATTTATTCGCTTGTTCCTCTGGTGTTGACGCCCGCAGGCCTTCCGGCCGGTATATCAGTTTGATCCGCGTTTTCACTGCAATTTGCAGAGCGTTCGTCTGCATTGACGCCGAAGGGATCGCTTTGACATTCAGCCAAAACAGACTTTCCCGCTCTTGAGGCAGTGCGCCCGTCATCACAATACGCTCAATATTTTTTTGCCCTCCATCAAGGCGATATAATGGCGGTGTAATAATAAACGGCGCTTTACCTGCATGCCCTTCCTGCATCTCTATCCATGACTGAATTAAATAAGGCGTCGCGTCAGGATTACTTATGTTTATTGACGCTTCTTTTTTAGTCCCTTCAAATATGAGCCGGGTACCGCCAATAATAACGCCGGCATTAGCCGTGGCCAGCGTCAGTGCTGACAGCGCCAGGGCGAGTCCTGCTGTGGTGATAAAACGCATGATAAACCTCATACTACAAAGGGGCCGGGCTGGCCCCTTACAGATTGCTGCAAAATATTAGTTGTAAACCACTGAGAAGTTAGCTACAGCGTTCGCCGGACCCGCGGTAACCGTTGCGGCGGTGGAAATATACTGTGCATAAAAACTCAGCGTATTATCCGCGGTGCTGATAAGCGGATAGCTATAGCTGTTGCTGCCATGGAGCGGCAAGTCCGCCTTATCCGCGCTCATCAGGTTGATCGCCACACCGGTCGCGGCACCTGCCGCAGACGAATCAATCGCCAGCAGGCTGGCATTGGTTGTATCTGGGGTACCATCAAAACGAACCTTCGCGTTCGTGACTGTCACCGGGCAGTTTTTCAACACGATATTAAATTGCGTTGCTGCGGTTCTTGCTCCGGTCGCTAAGAACTCGGTCTTATAATAATCCCCTAATACCACGACCTGATTCTGAGAAGCCACATCGACGTCGCAAGCAGAATCCAGAATATTTCCGTTAAAATTAACGGTGCCCGCGGCGGAAAAAGCGTGGGTTGTTGCCAACGCGGTACTGACTGCCAGTATTGCTATCATCATCTTATTTTTCATAACTTGTTCCTGCATCACTTTATTTATTACTAAAATCCAGATAAAGAGAGTCGTGGATATTCACCCATCATCTCTTGCCTTTTATATTTTTCAGGCGCCCATTAAATAACACCGCTTCAAAGCGCTGATTAAACATGTTGGGTCATGCCTGTTGACGAATAAAATTTATACAACTCTTTTTCGGCACACAATCTTTTTTGCGGTCTAGCTGTAGACTTCTGTTTAACAAAATTAAAACAATTTTATTTTTGAAATATCTTACGTCGATTTATTTTCGGTCTACTTTTAGACCCATAATGTTCAACCTTAAAATTCATAGTATTAGGAACATCAATTGCAGCGGTCTACTTTTAGACCTGCCTTATATATTCCATGACATGCTGTTTTTTAAGATAATTCTCTATGCCGATCAAAAAACGATCGCATCCGTCAGTGAGGTATCTTATGAACACCCGAATGTCCCCCATTCTCGATATTGAAAAAACACCCGTGCTTACCGCCAAACCCTATAAACACATCGAGAAAATAATCGATAACCTCCTCCCTTTTGCAGAAAGACGCATAATGTCGCGAGGCGAAGTCATCCAATATTATAATAACGATATTCGTCAGTGCTTTTTGCTACTCCAGGGGAGTGTGGCGCTGCACCGTCGGGGAGATGGCATTGTGCTCAATTCCGAATCCTCACCGTTTGTGCTCGGCGTGAGCAGTCAATTCTCCTCAGAGCACTTGTACGTCAGGGCACTGGAAACCGCCGAGATAGCGGGTATTTCGCTGGCATGCTTCAACAGTGTGGTTGCGCAACGCAATTTATGGGAGCCCTTTTCGCATCTGCTGATCTATACCGCGTCCCGCGTTTACGAACACTGCTCGCGGATCTCGCAGATGTCCGCCTATGACATTATCCGTTTTCAACTGCTTGAGCTGATGCAGGAGCCTGAAGCAATACGGCTGAACATGACGGCGGCAGGGTATATACAAAGCCGAACGTGGCTGTCGCGCAGCGGGATCATGCGCATACTGGCGGAACTGCGCACCGGGAAGTACATCACCATGGCGCGCGGTGTCCTGCTTGATATCCATCATTTGCCACGAAAATACTGACCCCGCGACTGTCGGTGAAGTGGAGTATCGCTATAATCAGAAAGAGGATTCTTTCGGGTTCAGATTATGTCCGCCACAGAAAAGCTGCATCGCGGTTCTCCCTATGCACAAGAGCTCATTACTCAATTACAACCTTATTCTGCCCTTCGTAGCGCAGGTCGTGGAGAGATGCTGGCTCTGGTGGTTAATGGTCAGGGAATGAGTTATTTGATTCTGGAAGGGACCGTTGCCATTTATCGGCGAAGCGACAATCTGATGCTGTCGACGGCAAAGAGCCCGGCCTTTTTTGGCGTGGCCAACCTCAATGACATCTTTTTTGACGACTACCTAAAAACGGTCACACCCTGCAAGATTGGTACGCTGCCTACGGCGCAGCTCAACGTCATCATTCAGGAAAAGGGGCTATGGGGGCTGGTATCAAACCATCTGATGTTTATGTACAACCGGCTCTATCATACCATTATGCCTAACGGTGCCCCGACGGCGTATGAGATGATCCGCCAGCAGCTGATGCTGTTAATGAGTGAAGAAGAATCATATCGCAGGGGTATTACCGCTGAACGCTACATTCGTGATAAAACCCAGCTTTCCCGCAGTGGTGTGATGCGTATTCTGGCCGACCTGAAAGCGGGTGGGTATGTAGAGATGGAAGAAGGCAGGCTCATTAAAATTAACAAACTCCCGGCGAAGTACTGAATGCCAGAGACAAAAAAGGCCGCAAGCGCGGCCCTTTTTCAGCAATTAATGGACATGAACGCCCAACCGCCAGGCAAAATAGATCTCTTCTTTCAGCTCGCTGGAAGAGAGCGCCAGCAAATCTGCAAATTCCAGCTCAAGCTGTTTCAGCTTTTTCAGGTACTGCGCCGGAGACAGGTTGCTCTTATCGCGACGTAAATATTCAACTGCCAGTTGGGTTGGGTTCAATTCGGTATCCATGATGTCCTCGCTTGTGTACAAAACCTGAGCAGTATAACACGTTTTACTGCGCAGATTTTGACCAAAGGCAAAACATCCTGGATGTTTACATGCGTTACACCACCGCCGTCGTCAGACGCGATGAGCAGCACAGCCGTTCCTGCTCGTCCAAAATATCAATCTGCCACACCTGATGACGGCTGCCTGCGTGCAATGCACGGCAGACACCGCGCACGCGTCCACTGCGAACAGAGCGAATATGGTTGGCGTTCACTTCCAGCCCCACCACTTTGTGTTCCCCTTCGGTACACAAATAGCCTGCGACTGAGCCAAGCGTTTCAGCCAGCACCACCGAGGCACCACCGTGAAGCAGGCCAAACGGCTGATGCGTGCGGCTATCGACAGGCATGGTCGCTTCCAGCGAATCTTCACCCATGCGGGTAAACTGGATATCCAGCAAGCCCACCATATTCCCTTCACCCATAGCATTGAGCGCCTGAAGCGTCACTGCTCGTTTCCAGATCATCCCATAATCTCCAGTAAAGCCTGCAATGGATGGCGTACACCGTTACCTTCAACGCGTTTCACCTGGCTGCGACAGGAGTAACCCGTCGCCAGGCAACGGTTGCGCGGTAAACGCTGCATGGCCTGATGCCATGACAACTCGTAGATCCCAAGTGAGTTTTCATGATTTTTTACTTCATGCCCGTAGGTTCCCGCCATGCCGCAACACCCAACGCTGACGCTCTCGAGCTTCGCACCGAAGCGGGCGAAAATAGAGGCCCATTGTCCAGGTGCCCCCGGCAATGCCGTCACCTCGGTACAGTGTCCAAACAGATACCATGACTCGCCGCTGACCTCTTTGGTCGCTGTTTTTTGCAACGCCGCAGGCAGCCATTCATGCACCAGCATAACGTGGAAATCCCCGCGTTTTTCGCCAAGCGTCTGCTTGTACTCATCGCGATAACAGAGCACCAGCGCCGGATCGACGCCGACCATCGGGATCCCCAGCGTCGCAACACGGTTAAGGAAGTCCGACGTTTTCTGTGCGGTTTTCGCAAAGCGGTTCAGGAAGCCTTTAATGTGCTGCGCCTTACCGTTTGGCGAGAATGGCAGCACCACCGGCTGATAACCGATTTTTTCAGCCAGACGGACAAAATCTGCCACGACCTGCGCATCGTAGTAGCTGGTGAACGGGTCCTGCACCACCAGTACCACGTTGGCTTTTTGCTCTGCGCTTAGCGCTTCAAGCTGCTCCAGGGTCATGTTTGCAGAACGATGCCCCACCAGCTGACGCTGTAACGATGGCGTCGACAGCAACGGCAGATCCACCATGCCGATATGTTTTTCGGAGAGCTTACGTACCAGCGGTTGATTGATAAAGAAGTTGAACGTCTTGGGCGCTCGCGCCATCAGTGGTGCATAGCTTTCCACCGTGGCGACCAGGTGATCGCGCACCGGGCGCAGATAGCGCGTGTGGTAAAGTTGCAGGAAACGCGAACGGAATTCCGGGACGTCGATTTTAATCGGGCACTGGGTCGAACAGGCCTTACAGGCCAGGCAACCGGACATGGCTTCTTTGACTTCATGAGAGAAATCATATTCGCCTTTCCGGGCGTGCAAGCTGTTCCGCGTGCGTTCGATAAGCGTGCGCAGGCTGGCCGCTTTTTCCGGTAGCTCACTTTCCAGCTTCAGCGGATCGACACCGCGATCGGCCAGCAGACGCAGCCATTCGCGCACCAGTGTTGCACGCCCTTTTGGCGAATGAATACGGTTACTGGTGATTTTCATCGACGGACACATCGGGCTTTTCGCGTCGAAGTTAAAGCACAGACCGTTACCGTTACACTCCATTGCACCGCGCCAGGATGAGCGTACGGCGATAGGAATTTGCCGGTCATAAGTGCCGCGTTTTACCGCATCCACGCGCAGCATCGGCGCATCCACACCTTCTGGCGGGCAAATCTTGCCCGGGTTAAGGCGGTTATCGGGGTCAAACGCCGCTTTGACTTTGCGCAGTTCCCCGAACAGTTGCTCACCGAAAAACGCCGGGCTGTATTCGGCGCGGAAGCCTTTGCCGTGTTCGCCCCACAGCAGACCGCCATATTTTGCCGTTAACGCAACGACATCATCGGAGATCTGTTTCATCAGGATCTCCTGCTGCGGGTCGCACATATCCAGAGCCGGTCGCACGTGCAGTACCCCGGCGTCTACGTGGCCAAACATGCCGTAGCTCAGCCCGTGGCTATCCAGCAATGCGCGGAACTCAACAATATAATCAGCCAGATGCTCCGGCGGTACGCAGGTGTCTTCCGCAAACGGGATAGGTTTAGCGGCGCCTTTGGCATTGCCCAGTAACCCCACCGCTTTTTTACGCATCGCATAGATACGCTCGATACCGGAAAGGTCGTTACACAGCTGCCAGCCAATGACCCCGCCCTCACCTCTGGCGATAAGCTCGTCCAGGCGCTGACAGAGCGTCGACACCTGGCTTTCAATCAATTCGGCGTCATCGCCAGCAAATTCAACGATGTTCAGGCCAAGCATCTCTTTATCCGGCACGTCGGTGATCAGTTCGCTCACGGAGTGCCAGACAATGTCTTCCCGCGCCAGGTTAAGCACTTTTGAGTCGACGGTTTCAACCGACAGCGCCCGCGCGTCAACCATAAACGGCGCATTGCGCAGCGCAGAATCGAAAGAGTTGTATTTCACATTGACCAGACGGCGGACCTTCGGCAGCCGGGTGATATCCAGACGCGCCTCGGTAATAAATGCCAGCGTGCCTTCCGAACCGGTCAGAATGCGGGTCAAATCGAACTGGGTCAGGTCATCGTTAAACACATGACGCAGATCGTAGCCCGTCAGGAAGCGGTTCAGTTTGGGGAATTTATCGAGGATCAACTGACGGTTGTCGCGACAGCGTTCCAGTACGGTGCGATAAATTCGCCCGCTGGCGGTGTTATCTTTGCCCAGCGTTTCGGCCAGCGCAACGGGCATTGGCTGAGTATCAAGGATGTCGCCACCCAGCAGTACCGCGCGGACGCCCATCACATGATCGGAGGTTTTGCCATACACCAGCGACCCCTGTCCGGACGCATCAGTGTTGATCATCCCGCCAATGGTCGCACGGTTACTGGTAGACAGCTCCGGTGCGAAAAAGTAGCCATAGGGTTTTAAATACTGATTGAGCTGATCTTTGATAACACCCGCTTCAACACGCACCCAGCCCTCTTCAGGGTTGATTTCAATAATGCGGTTCATATAGCGGGACATATCAATGATGATGCCCTGATTAAGCGCCTGGCCGTTTGTGCCGGTGCCGCCGCCACGCGGGGTGAACACCAGGGAAGTAAAGCGCTCCTGCGCCGCCAGACGGGAAATTAATGCCACATCTGCCGTCGAGCGGGGAAAGACGACTGCATCGGGAAGAAGCTGGTAGATACTGTTATCGGTCGCCATTGTTAGCCTGTCGGCATAATTTGTGGCGGTATCACCTGTAAAACCCTGTTGCTCCAGTGCCTGCAAAAAATTAAGCACCAGCTGAACGACGCCAGGTGCCTGAGAAATCTGTGGGATCATTACGGTCGACCCTAATTAGAGGTGTGAAATCGTTTGCGTTGTGTCTGGAAAGTTTTATCACATTTTTTTCTTATACGCTCAGCAGAATTACATGCAGAATCTGCCTGTCAAAAATCGCTGAAATCACTAATGATTAGAGTGACGCGGTTTCATGTTCTCGCCAGCCTGGCTGGTGTTATCAAAGGAAAGTTTCATTTATGGTCAATCTTCGTCAGCCGAGGGATGTTGCGCAAATTCTGCTGTCAGTGCTGTTTCTGGCAATCATGATTATTGCGTGTCTGTGGATTGTTCAGCCTTTTGTGCTCGGCTTCGCCTGGGCCAGTACAGTAGTCGTCGCCACCTGGCCATTACTGTTGCGTTTACAGAAACTGCTGTTTGGCCGCCGTGCGCTTGCCGTACTGGTCATGACCTTACTGTTGTTCCTGCTGTTTATTATTCCCATTGCCTTACTGGTCAATAGCCTGGTTGATACCAGCGGCCCGGTTATTCGCGCCATCAGCACTGGCGACATGACGCTGCCGGACCTTGCCTGGCTGAACAGTATTCCGGTGGTGGGTTCAAAACTCTACAGCGGCTGGCACGGCCTGCTGGAGATGGGCGGCAGCGCATTGATGGCGAAAGTACGCCCCTATATTGGCACCACGACGACCTGGTTTGTCGGCCAGGCCGCGCACATTGGTCGCTTTATGATGCACTGTACGCTGATGCTGGCCTTTAGCGCCCTGCTGTACTGGCGTGGTGAGCAGGTTGCACTGGGTGTGCGACATTTTGCCACCCGTCTGGCCGGTAAACGTGGTGATGCAGCTATCCTGCTGGCGGCTCAGGCCGTACGTGCCGTTGCGCTGGGTGTGGTGGTGACGGCGCTGGTTCAGGCCGTTCTGGGTGGTATCGGTCTTGCGATTTCTGGTGTGCCATACGCCACTATCTTTACCGTCATCATGATAATGACCTGCCTTGCGCAACTGGGGCCATTGCTGGTGTTGATCCCCTGCATTGTCTGGCTCTACTGGACCGGGGATACCACCTGGGGTACCGTTCTGCTGGTCTGGAGTTGCGTGGTCGGTACGATGGATAACGTCATTCGCCCAATACTTATTCGTATGGGTGCGGATCTGCCGCTGATTCTGATCCTGTCTGGCGTTATCGGCGGGTTGATTGCATTCGGCATGATTGGTCTGTTTATTGGCCCGGTGCTGCTGGCTGTCACCTGGCGACTGTTCTCTGCCTGGGTGCATGAAGTACCACCACCAGGCACCGACCCCGACGAGATCCTCAGCGAACTGGAAGAGCGGGAAGACAAAAACAGGTAATAACGGTATCGCCGGGTGGCGCTGCGCTTACCCGGCCTGATTTCCTCGTAATACTTAAACATCATTAATCATTTCACTGGTCAGACCGGCTACATCGCCTGTAACTCTGTCATTCACCTCAAAAAATCTTTACGTCTCTTTAACTATTGAGACGAATCTGATCGACGCAAAAAACCTCAATGCCTACTATTAGCTCACGGTTATAAATCAACACCTTGATTTATAAGCATGGAAATCCCCTGAGTGAAACAACGAATTGCTGTGTGTAGTCTTTGCCCATCTCCCACGATGGGCTTTTTTTTATCCTTCTCAGACGTTCTTCGCCTCACAATGACTTAGCATCCGCCAGTCGGCAGGCAACACCCGCGTCTCACCCGTGACATTCACCGTGACCACCTCGCGAATATCTGCCGATGACGTGCCGATCTGTAGCTCAAACTCGCCCGGCTCGACAATTCGCTTACCATCGCGGCGGGTGAAGTTGAACATATCGACCGGCAACGTGAAGATCAGCCGGGTTGTCTCTCCGGGTGAGAGCGTCACCCGCTGGAAGGCTTTCAGCTCCTGCAACGGGCGCACCTGGCTTGCCACTTTATCGCGTACGTAAATCTGCACCACTTCGCTGCCGCTGCGTTCGCTGCTGTTGGTCACATCAATACTCAGGGTCACTTCCCCTGTAATATCAATCTTATTTGATGCCAGCATCGGGTTGCTTAAGCCAAATTCGCTCCAGCCCAGACCAAATCCGAAGGGATAACGCGAGCCAAAGTGAAACGCAAATGGCGTGCCGCCGCTTTTGAGTTTGTGGTTGTAGTAATACGGCATTGCCCCCGCGCTTTTCGGCACGCTGACCACCAGCCTGCCCTGCGGCTCTGCACGGCCGGTCAGCACATCGGCAATCGCCCAGCCGCCTTCCTGTCCGGGTGCCCAGGCCAGCATAAATGCCGCGACCTTGTCCTCCAGGCCTTGCAGGTTGTACGGCCGGCCCCCGGTCATCACCACCACTACCGGTTTACCTGTTGCGACAAGCGCTTCCAGCAATTGCTGTTGCACCCCAGGCAGGTTCAGGGAGTCCGTGTCGGAACCTTCCCCGACGGTACCGCTCTGGAACAATCCGGCAAGATCCCCGACACAGGCCACCACCACATCACTCTCTTGTGCCGCGCGCACGGCCTCGGGAATAAGGGCGGTACTGTGTGAAACCGGGGATTGCTGCATCGGTTTCCCGCCGCTGTCGCCCGGGAAGACTGGCGCGCCCGCCATGCGTTTTTCGATGATGTGACAGCCTTTGGCATAACGGACCTGCGATGCCCCCAGGTAGTGCTCAAGCGCCGCGCGCGGTGTCGTCACCTGCGAGGTTTCTTCCACCATATCGCTGATGATTAAGTGCACCGGGAAGCTATAACCGCTCAGCAATGCCAGCGGATCGTCCGCCGTTGGCCCCACCACCGCCACACGCGGTTTTCCGCTGAGCGGCAGAATGCCGTTATTCTCAAGCAAGGTTAGCGAACGGGTCGCTACCTCGCGCGCAACCTGCCGGGTGGCGTCATTTTGCAGATCAATGGCATTTTCATCGGCATAAGGTTTTTCAAACAGCCCAAGACGGAATTTCTCGGTCAGTACGCGGCCTACGATTTCATCCACTTTCGCCATGGTGATAAGCCCACATTCAACCGCCTGTGCCAGATGGCGCGCGCAGTCATCTTTTGGTAGCTCAACGTCCAGCCCGGCATTAAACGCCAGCGCTGCCGATTCAGCCGCATCATGCGAAATACCGTGGTGCTGATGCAGAAGGCTCACGCCACCGTAATCGGCAACGATAATGCCGTCAAAACCCCACTGCTCACGCAGCACCGTTGTCAGCAGGAAGCTGTCGCTGTGGCCTGGCTGGTTGTCGATATCGTGATAAGCGGGCATCACCGACCCTGCGTGAGCGAGCTTTACCGCCATTTCGAATGGCAGCAGGAAGGTATCATTCAGCTCGCTGAATCCCAGATGCACAGGCGCATGGTTACGCGCTCCTTCGCTGAACGAGTGGCCAACATAGTGTTTCAGGGTGGCCAGCAGGTCGCGTTTTTCGCCCTGTAATCCCTCCACATAGGCGCTGGCCATCACGCCTACTAACCACGGGTCTTCACCAAACGTCTCTTCGGTACGCCCCCAGCGGACATCGCGCGAGACATCCAGTACCGGTGCCAGCCCCTGCTGACAGCCGACTGAGCGGGCCTCGGCACCAATGTGCTCTGCGGCACGCCTGACGAGCGCCGGGTCCCAGCTTGAACCATAGTTCAGCGATGAGGGGAACAAAGTGGCGTCCTTACAGAGCAAGCCGACCAGGCACTCCTCGTGGAACAGCGCCGGAATGCCAAGCCGCGTCTCTTCCATCATCATTCGCTGCAAGCGGTTTGCCGCCCGCACGCCCGTTCTGGCGTCAACAATATGCGTACCCAATGGCCGGGTTATCTGCCCGACACCCAGCTTCAGCCTCTCGCCCAGCGCTGCCTGCTCGCTGACGCCCGCAAACTCATCACTCAAATCCGTCCGCTCGCGATGGTTGCCGTGTTCGTCGAGGATCAGCCAGTACGCGTGCATCTGGGCAAATTTTTCTTCTGGCGTCATACGGGCCAGTAAATCCGCCACGCGTTCCTGCACGGGACGCCCCGCATCCTTATAGATTGCAGTCATATTTTACTCCTTGATTACATGATGAAGTGCCGGGTTGAGTGCTTCCGCGTCCGGGCGCGCCTGGCGCTTGCTGGCAAGTTCGCGGGCAATAGTGTCAACCAGTCGGCTATTGAGTTTGTAAACGGTGAGCAGCGCGACCATACCAATGAACAACGCGCAGGGGATCAGGGTAAAGAGTGCGTTGATGGTGCTCAGCACATGCGGAGCCTGTATGGCCTGGCCCGGCACATAGTCCACCATGCCCAGCACCCAGCCCACCACAGCGCCACCCAGTGCCAGGCCAAATTTGATGGCAAACAGCGCGGTGGAAAACACCAGCCCATCCAGTCGACGGCCACTACGATGCTCTTCGTAGTCCACCACATCAGAGAACATGGTCCATTGCAGCGGCGTGGTCAGGTTTTGAATAAAGCTGAAGATAATGTTCAGGCCGAATATCAGCCAGACCTGTGACGGCGGCAGGAAGAAAATAAGTGCGCCGAATACAACGAAGGTGATAATCGTCCACTGATAAGCCCGAACCCGGTCGAATTTACCCAATAACCGTTCAGACAATAATGCCCCACTGAGAGAGGCCACCATACCGGAAACAATAAAGGCGAAAACCAGTTCCGGGCGCAACAATACATAGTTAACGTAATACAGGGTTGCCGAGCCGCGCGTAACCACTGCGGTCAGCAATAAAATATTAAACACAAACACTATCCGCCACTGGCTATTTCCCGCCAGGCGTTTTAAATCGGTAAGCATCGAACCGGAAGTATCGCTGCGGGGAGAATAACGCTCGCGGGTCATCATAAAACAGCAGAAAAATAAAATGATGCCTAATAACCCCATTAAACTCATGGCGTAGAAATAGCCTTTCTGCACATTGCCATCACCCAGTTTTGCCACCAGCGGCAGGGCAATAACCGTGACAATCAGACCGCCGATAAAGGACAAACCAAACCGCCAGGATTGCAGCGAATGGCGTTCACGCGGGTCAAGGGTTAGCGCTCCGGGCATCGCGCAATAGGGCACATTAATGGCCGAATAGATAAGACTCAGGATGGTGTAAGTCACGCAGGCATAAATGATTTTCGCCGTGGCCCCTACATCGGGAACATAGAACGTAATCAGGCAACTCACGCCAAAAGGAATGGCAAACCACAACAGCCACGGGCGAAAGCGGCCATGACGGGTTTGCGTGCGATCCACCAGCGCGCCAATACAGGGATCGACAAAGGCATCAACCACGCGCACCACTAAAAACATGGTTCCCATTATTGCTGCCGGCAAACCAAATACATCCGTATAAAAATAGGCAAGAAATAATGTTGCGGTTTGCCAGACCAGTGCGCTGGCCATATCACCTAAACCATAACCTATTTTATCTTTCGTACGTAAGACAGGAGAGATGTTCATTTTTATGGGCCTTTTATCAGGTTAAAACGTATTTCAACCAGTTGCGCACCATGTAGGGTAATGCGCAGTTAAGGCTCAAGTATTAGCAACGCTTTGCGCGCTAACAATTGTCTAAATTAACAGACAAATTATGATATTTGGTTTTTTGCTTTATTTGTGACGGGGAGCATGTCAGCGGGGAAATAAAAAAGGTGAGGATTAATATCCTCACCTTTCAGCATACAGGGATTACGGCATTACTTTTTCAGTTCGGCCAGGCTCAGCCAGGTTTGCACCACAGTGTCCGGGTTCAGGGAAAGACTGTCGATCCCCTCTTCCATCAGCCAGGCAGCAAAGTCTTCATGGTCGGATGGACCCTGACCACAAATCCCGACGTATTTGCCCTGTTTCTTCGCCGCCTTGATGGACATTGACAGCAGCGCTTTTACCGCGTCATTACGCTCATCGAACAGCTCGGAAACCACGCCAGAATCGCGGTCAAGACCCAGAGTCAGCTGCGTCATATCGTTTGAACCGATAGAGAAACCGTCGAAGTACTCCAGGAACTGCTCAGCCAGCAGGGCGTTGGACGGAATTTCGCACATCATGATGAGCTTCAGTCCGTTTTCACCACGCTTCAGACCCTGACGCGCCAGCTCTTCCACCACCGCTTTGGCCTGCGCCACGGTACGCACGAACGGAATCATGATCTCAACGTTGGTCAGCCCCATATCGTTGCGCACGCGTTTCACCGCATCGCACTCCAGCGCGAAGCAGTCACGGAAGCTGTCAGACACATAACGTCCGGCACCACGGAAGCCCAGCATCGGGTTCTCTTCTTCTGGCTCATAACGCTCGCCGCCCACCAGGTTGGCGTATTCGTTAGATTTGAAGTCAGACAAACGCACGATGACGCGTTTCGGATAGAACGCAGCCCCCAGCGTCGCGATCCCTTCGGTCAGGCGGCCAACGTAGAACTCTTTCGGCGAGTCGTAGCCTTTCATCATTTCGCGAATTTCGTTTTGCAGTTTCGCGTCCTGATCGTCGAACTCCAGCAGTGCACGCGGGTGCACGCCAATCATACGGTTGATGATGAATTCCAGACGCGCCAGGCCAACACCTTCGTTTGGCAGGCAGGCGAAGTCAAACGCCCTGTCCGGGTTACCCACGTTCATCATGATCTTCAGCGGCAGATCCGGCATGGTATCCACGCTGGAGCTTTTCACGCTGAAGTCCAGCAGCTCGGCATAGACATAACCGGTATCGCCTTCCGAACAGGAGACGGTCACGTTCTCGCCATCCTTCATGCGTTCGGTCGCATCACCACAGCCAACAACCGCCGGGATACCCAGTTCACGGGCGATGATCGCCGCATGGCAGGTACGGCCACCACGGTTGGTAACAATCGCCGCAGCCTTCTTCATGATCGGTTCCCAGTCCGGGTCGGTCATGTCGGTGACGAGGACATCACCCGGCTGAATGCGGTTCATCTCGCTGATATCCTGGATAACTTTCACCGGGCCTGCACCAATACGGTGACCGATGGCACGACCTTCAGCAATCACTTTGCCCTGCGCATGAAGCGTATAGCGCTCCATCACCTGACCACGAGAGCGGACGGTTTCCGGTCGCGCCTGCACGATAAATAGCTTGCCGGTGTTGCCGTCTTTGGCCCACTCGATATCCATCGGACGGCCATAGTGTTTCTCAATCTGCACTGCCTGCTTCGCCAGTTCCTGCACTTCGGCATCGGTCAGAGAGAAGCGGTCGCGCTGTTCCTGCGGCACGTCTTCAATTTTAACCTGCTTGCCGTGCTCCTGAGTCGGGGCGTAAATCATGCGGATCTTTTTCGACCCCATGGTCCGGCGCACGATAGACGGACGGTTTGCCGCAAGCGTTGGTTTGTGCACGTAGAATTCGTCGGGGTTAACCGCACCCTGCACCACCATTTCACCCAGACCCCACGCAGAGGTGATAAATACCACCTGGTCGAAGCCGGATTCGGTATCAATGGAGAACATCACGCCGGATGAGCCGACATCAGAGCGCACCATGCGCTGAATGCCTGCCGAGAGCGCCACGCCACGGTGGTCATAGCCCTGATGCACGCGATACGAAATGGCGCGGTCGTTGAACAGGGAAGCAAACACGTGCTTCACCGCCACCAGCACGGCATCGTAGCCCTGCACGTTGAGGAAGGTTTCCTGCTGACCGGCGAAGGAGGCATCCGGCATATCTTCTGCAGTGGCAGAAGAGCGTACCGCAAACGAGGCCTGCGCATCGTCAGAGGAAAGCTGGTCGTACGCGTCGTGAATCGCTTTTTCCAGTTCCGGCTGGAAAGGTGTGTCGATGACCCACTGGCGGATCTGTGCGCCGGCTTTCGCAAGCTCAGCAACATCATCGATATCCGTTTTATCCAGCAGTTCGTAAATGCGCTGGTTTACACCGCTTTGATCAAGAAACAGGTCAAACGCTTCGGCGGTAGTGGCAAACCCATTCGGTACGGAGACACCCATACCGGACAGGTTAGTAATCATTTCACCAAGGGAGGCATTTTTGCCCCCAACTCTGTCTACATCATTCATGCCGAGTTGGTTATACCAAAGCACCAGCGGTGACGAGCCATTGTTGGACATCGAAACAATCCTTTTGTGATATTTGAACGGGATTAAGAAACACCTTAATGCGTATTTATCCTCGCATATTTGTTGTCGTGAAAAAAACGGTGAATCGTGTAAGCAACTTTATTTTTTATTTTTTCGGATACTTTCCCATCAACCTCTAACTCAATGATTCCAATGGATTCCCACAAAAATGTTCGGTTTATATCGGTTTTTCAAAAAATGAAATCCACTTTTCATTAAAATTAAAAATACCGTTTCATTTATAATTAAGACGATTCCCTCTCTGTTGTATTTTACTTTTTTAATTTATGCTTTCAGTCAATTAGGTCCGATATTCAGGGTGAGAAAAATGGATAATGCTGTCGATCGCCACGTTTTTTATATTTCTGATGGTACGGCGATTACCGCCGAAGTGCTGGGACATGCGGTCATGTCGCAGTTCCCGGTTTCCATCAACAGCATCACGCTGCCGTTTGTGGAAAATGAAAGTCGCGCAAAAGCCGTGAAAGACCAGATTGACGCCATCTACCAGCAATCGGGCGTGCGTCCGCTGGTCTTCTATTCCATTGTGATCCCGGAAATTCGTCAGATCATTCTGCAAAGTGAAGGGTTTTGTCAGGACATCGTGCAGGCCCTGGTAGCCCCGCTGCAGGGTGAACTGAAGCTTGATCCCACGCCGATTGCCCACCGCACCCACGGCCTTAACCCTGGAAACCTGATCAAGTACGATGCCCGTATCGCGGCCATTGATTACACCCTGGCTCACGATGACGGCATCTCCCTGCGTAATCTCGATCAGGCGCAGGTGATCCTGCTTGGCGTATCACGCTGCGGTAAAACCCCGACCAGCCTGTACCTGGCCATGCAGTTTGGGATCCGTGCGGCAAACTACCCCTTTATTGCCGACGATATGGATAACCTGGTTTTACCCGCTGCGCTTAAGCCACTGCAACATAAGCTGTTTGGCCTGACAATAAACCCGGAACGCCTGGCCGCTATCCGTGAGGAACGCCGCGAGAACAGCCGCTACGCCTCAATGCGCCAGTGCCGTATGGAAGTCTCAGAAGTTGAAGCGCTGTACCGGAAAAACCAGATCCCGTGGCTTAACAGCACCAACTATTCGGTAGAAGAAATCGCTACCAAAATCCTCGATATCATGGGACTGAGTCGTCGCATGTACTAATATGCTAGTACATTAATCCAGATTAAGGTATCATTCTGCACATCATCGGGGCGGCTTCGCCCCGAACTTGAAATCAGCAGGGATTGGTTTAAGGTGATGCCCATCACTTCCCGGTAGTCTGCCGATGAAGCAAAAATTTTCTGAGATATTCCATGAATAAAACCGACGAACTCCGCACTGCGCGTATTGATAGCCTGATTACCCCGGCTGAGCTGGCGGTGCGACACCCTGTTTCCGCAGGCGTTGCGGAACATGTCACGGCCTCCCGCCGTCGTATTGAAAAAATCCTGAATGGTGAAGACCGCCGTCTTCTGGTGATCATCGGCCCTTGCTCCATTCACGACCTGGATGCCGCGATGGATTATGCCAAACGACTTCAGGTTCTACGTGATAAGCACCAGCATCGCCTGGAAATCGTGATGCGTACCTACTTTGAAAAACCACGCACCGTTGTCGGCTGGAAAGGGCTGATTTCAGACCCTGACCTGAACGGCAGTTATCGCGTGAATCACGGTATTGAGCTGGCGCGTAAGCTGCTGTTGCAGGTCAATGAACTGGGTGTCCCTACCGCGACCGAATTCCTCGATATGGTGACCGGGCAATTTATTGCCGACCTTATCAGCTGGGGCGCGATCGGCGCGCGGACCACTGAAAGCCAAATCCACCGCGAAATGGCGTCTGCCCTCTCCTGCCCGGTTGGGTTTAAAAACGGCACCGACGGCAATACCCGCATCGCGGTTGATGCAATCCGCGCGGCCCGCGCCAGCCATATGTTCCTCTCGCCGGATAAAAACGGCCATATGACCATTTACCAGACCAGCGGTAATCCGTACGGCCATATCATTATGCGCGGTGGCAAAAAACCGAATTACCACGCAGAAGATATCGCTGCCGCCTGTGAAACGCTGGCCGAGTTTGATCTGCCAGAACACCTGGTGGTGGACTTCAGCCACGGCAATTGCCAGAAACAGCATCGCCGCCAGCTGGACGTGTGCGATGAGGTTTGTCAGCAGATCCGCAGTGGCTCAACGGCCGTGGCCGGGATCATGGCTGAAAGCTTCCTGAAAGAAGGGACGCAGAAAGTGGTGGCTGGCCAGCCGATCGTTTACGGCCAGTCGATTACCGACCCGTGTCTGAGCTGGGAAGACAGCGAGCTACTGCTGGAGAAACTGGCGGCTGCGGTGGACTCACGTTTTTGATGTTATAGCCCTTCCCCCTCTCCCACAGGGAGAGGGCCGGAGTGAGGACACCAGACCGCCCCCTTCTCCCCTCAAATTTGATCCCGTCACAAATTTTTCACAAAAAGGCTTGCTGTGAATTTTGACTTTGTTGATAATGATTATCATTGTTACATTGATTATTATTTGTAAACATTATGTCACGTATGGATAACACCCCGGCTACGCCTGTAAAAACACACACAGCGCCTTCCCCCTCTCCTGACGACCGCCGTATTGACAGCAAAAGTCTGCTGGGTGATGAGGGGCGGGTCATTATCGAGCATGACGGCCAGCACTACCTGCTGCGCCAGACCCATGCCGGAAAACTGATCCTGACTAAATAAATTACTCAAAAAAATACGCCAGCCACCCAGGTGATCCCCAGGCAGCCAGCGCTTTCGATTCTTAATGGAGAGTTGCTATGCCACACCTGCATTCCGCGTCTTTGCGTCCATCACTTCTGGCGCTGGCCATTGTCAGCACCCTGCCGGGTGCCGCGTTTGCTGCCGCAGATGATATTACCGTTACCGCGACCGGTAATGCCCGCAGTGCCTTTGAAGCCCCGATGATGGTGAGCGTGATTGACGCTACCGCCCCGGAAAATCAAACCGCCAGCTCCGCCGCAGACCTGCTGCGCAAAGTCCCGGGGCTGACGCTCGACGGCACCGGACGTACTAACGGCCAGGATGTCAACCTGCGCGGTTACGATCGTCGCGGTGTGTTAGTGCTGGTTGATGGTGTACGCCAGGGCACCGACACCGGTCACCTCAACAGCACTTTCCTGGATCCGGCGTTGATTAAGCGCATTGAAGTGGTTCGCGGCCCGTCTGCCCTGCTGTACGGCAGTGGTGCGCTGGGTGGCGTGATTTCCTATGACACCGCCGATGCCAAAGACCTGCTGGAGCAGGGCAAAAACAGCGGTTATCGCGTATTCGGGACAGGGGCGACAGGCGATCACAGTATCGGGATGGGGGCGAGCGCCTATGGCCGCACCGATACCCTGGACGGCTTAGTCGCCTGGTCAAGCCGCGATCGCGGGGATATTCGCCAGAGCGACGGCACGACCGCACCAAACGATGAATCCATCAGCAATATGCTGGCGAAAGGCAGCTGGAAAATCGACACCGCCCAGACACTGAGCGGCTCGCTGCGCTACTACAACAATGCGGCGCAGGAGCCAAAAAATCCGCAAACTTCTGAAGCCAGCGATTCCAGCAACCCAATGACTGACCGTTCCACCATCCAGCGGGATGCCCAGCTCGGCTACAATATTGCCCCGGAAGGCAACGACTGGCTCAATGCCGATGCAAAAGTCTACTGGTCGGAAGCGCGCATTAATGCTCAGAACGTTGGTGGCTCGGGCGAATTTCGCAAGCAGACCACCAAAGGCGGGAAGGTTGAAAACCGCACTCGTCTGTTCTCTGATACTTTCGCATCGCACCTGCTCACCTACGGCGGCGAATACTACCGCCAGGAGCAGAACCCGGGTGGCGTAGCCACCGGTTTCCCGGACGCAAAAATTGACTTCAGCTCCGGCTGGCTACAGGACGAAATCACCCTGCGTGACCTGCCTGTGACGATCCTCGGCGGAACGCGTTATGACAACTATCGCGGCAGCAGTGATGGTTATGACGATGTGGATGCCGACCAGTGGTCATCCCGCGCGGGGTTAACAGTAAGCCCAGCAGACTGGCTGATGCTGTTCGGTTCTTACGCCCAGGCATTCCGTGCCCCGACAATGGGTGAGATGTACAACGATGCGAAGCACTTCTCCATCGGCAGTTTCTACACTAACTACTGGGTGCCAAACCCGAACCTGCGCCCGGAAACCAACGAAACCCAGGAGTACGGATTTGGCCTGCGCTTTGACAACCTGATGCTGGCGAGCGATGCGCTGGAATTCAAAGCCAGCTACTTCGACACCAAAGCCAAAGACTACATCTCAACCACCGTCGATTTTGCTGCCGCGACGACCATGTCCTATAACGTGCCAAACGCCAAAATCTGGGGCTGGGACGTGATGGCGAAATACTCCGCTGACCTGTTCAGCCTGGATATGGCTTATAACCGTACACGCGGTAAAGACACCGACACCGGCGAATACATCTCCAGCATCAACCCGGATACCGTCACCAGCAAGCTGGACATCCCGGTGGCGCAAAGCGGATTCTCTGTGGGCTGGATCGGCACATTTGCCGATCGTTCAACGCATATCAGCAGCAGCTACAGCGAACAACCCGGCTACGCGGTCAACGATTTCTACGTGAGCTATAAGGGCCAGGAGCAGCTGAAAGGGGTAACCACCACGCTGGTGCTGGGTAACGCCTTTGATAAAGAGTACTGGTCGCCGCAGGGTATCCCGCAGGATGGCCGTAACGGTAAGATTTTCGTGAGTTATCAGTGGTAATCCCCTCGCCCCGGCTCGCCGGGGCAAATATTAAGAAAGGAAGAGACAATGAATCACTACACACGCTGGCTTGAGCTAAAAAAAGAAAACCCGGGTAAGTACGCGCGTGACATCGCAGGCCTGATGAATATCAGTGAAGCCGAGCTGACCTTTGCACGCGTGGGACATGATGCATGGCAGCTACACGGAGAAATTCGTGAGATCTTAGGCGCACTGGAAACCGTGGGTGAAACCAAGTGCATCTGCCGCAACGAATATGCCGTTCACGAGCAGGTTGGCGCCTTCACCAACCAGCACCTCAACGGCCACGCCGGGCTGGTGCTGAATCCGCGTGCGCTGGATTTACGTCTGTTCCTGAACCAGTGGGCGAGCGTGTTCCATATCAGCGAAACCACTGCCCGTGGTGAACGTCAGAGCATCCAGTTCTTCGACCATCAGGGCGACGCGCTGCTGAAGGTGTACACCACTGATAATACTGACGTCTCTGCATGGGGGGATGTGCTCACACGCTTTATCTTTGCCGATAACCCACCTCTGGCACTGAAAGCCGCTGAACTGCCTGTTCATGCTGAAAACGCCGACGGTGCTCTCGTGGACAAAGAGTGGCGCGCCATGACCGACGTCCATCAGTTCTTTACCCTGCTGAAACGCCATAATCTGTCCCGCCAGCAGGCCTTCCGCCTGGTGGGTGACGATCTGGCGTGCAAGGTCGATAACCGCGCGCTGGCGCAACTACTGGATACTGCTCACCAGGACGGCAACGAAATTATGGTATTTGTCGGCAACCGCGGCTGCGTGCAGATCTTCACCGGCGTAGTGGAAAAATGGGTGCCGATGAAAGGCTGGCTGAACATCTTTAATCCAGCCTTTACCCTGCATCTGCTGGAAGAGACCATCGCCGAAACCTGGGTGACCCGCAAACCCACCGCTGACGGCCATGTGACCAGCCTGGAGCTGTTTGCCGCCGACGGTACACAAATCGCACAGCTGTATGGTCAGCGTACCGAAGGTGAACCTGAACAAAGCCAGTGGCGCAGCCAGATTGATGCCCTGACACCAAAAGGACTGGCCGCATGAAAAAATGGTTCGCCCTGCTCAGCGCCTTACCGCTGGTAGCGTTTGCCGCCACGCCTGAGAGAGTGGTCACGCTCGGCGGCGATGTCACGGAGATTGTCTATGCGCTGGGTGCGCAATCGTCGCTGGTCGCACGCGACAGCACCAGCCAGTGGCCGCAGGCGGCAAACGACCTGCCGGATGTGGGGTATTTGCGCCAGCTTAATGCCGAAGGGATTTTATCCATGCGCCCGACGCTGGTGCTGGCAAGCGCGCAGGCACAGCCTTCTCTTGCCTTAGAGCAGGTCGAACAAAGCCATGTGAAAGTCGTCACCGTACCCGGCAGCAATGACCTGAGCGTGATTGATGAAAAAGTCCGGGTGATTGCGCAAGCCACTCACCAGCAGGCGCAGGGCGAGATCCTGCGCGGCAAGCTGCGTCAGGCGTTAGCGGCACTGCCCACGACACCGCTTAACACGCGTGTGCTGTTTATCCTCAACCATGGCGGCATGACCGCAATGGCGGCAGGACAACAGACCGGGGCCGATGCCGCCATTCGCGCCGCAGGGTTGCAGAATGCCATGCAGGGCTTCACCCGCTATCAGCCACTCTCTCAGGAAGGGGTTATCGCAAGCCAGCCCGATCTGGTTGTTATTTCGCAAGACGGCGTGAAAGCGCTCGGCGGTGAAGAGAATCTGTGGAAGCTGCCAGGTCTGGCGCAAACACCGGCAGGGCGTAACAAGCAGGTGCTGGCTATTGATGATATGGCGCTGCTGGGCTTCAGCGTGCGCACGCCACAGGCCATTCAGCAGTTGCGCACTAAAGCAGAGCTACTGCCCTGATGACCCGGCGTATCACACTCGCACTGTGTATGCTGGCCATGGCGCTGCTGGTGATGACGCTTCTGGCAACCGGTTTTGGCGCGTTGCGTCTGCCGGTAAGCCTGCTGTGGAATAACAGCGATGACGCGCTTCGTCAGATCTGGCTTACCATCCGTCTGCCCCGCGTGCTGCTGGCACTGGTGATTGGTGGTTCGCTGGCGCTGGCGGGCTGTGTGATGCAGGGGCTTTTTCGCAATCCACTTGCTGACCCGGGCCTGCTTGGGATCAGCAGTGGTGCTGCGCTGGCCGTTGCGCTGTGGGTGGTTATCCCGCTTTCACTGCCGGCCCTGGTGATGTTATACGCGCCCATGCTCGCGGCATTTCTCGGTGCGCTGGCGGCAACCGTGGTGATTTTCCTGCTCAGTCAGCAGCGGGAAAGCTCACTGTCGCGGCTGCTGCTGGTGGGCATTGCCATCAACGCGCTGTGCGGCGCGGCGGTGGGGGTACTTTCCTGGATCAGTAACGATGCCCAGCTTCGCCAGCTGTCGTTGTGGGGAATGGGCAGCCTTGGGCAGGCCCAGTGGTCAACGCTTCTGGCCGTGACCTCGCTGATGGTACCCACGGTATGGATTATCTGGCGCCTTGCGACTGCGCTCAATCTGCTGCAACTGGGTGAAGAAGAGGCGCATTATCTCGGGGTCGATGTGAAGGTCGTTCAGCGCGTTTTACTGCTGTGCAGCGCGTTGCTGGTGGCTGCGGCCGTTGCCATCAGTGGCGTTATCGGCTTTGTCGGGCTGGTGGTGCCGCATCTGATTCGAATGTGGCTCGGCGCCGATCACCGGGCGGTGATCCCCGGTTCCGTGCTGGCAGGGGCATTTTTACTGTTGATTGCCGATACGGTTGCGCGAACCCTGGTTGCTCCGGCGGAAATGCCGGTTGGGCTACTGACCAGCATTCTTGGCGCGCCCTGGTTCCTGTGGCTTATTTTCCGTCGGGGAGGCCAGCATGGCTGATTGTTTTAGCGCTGAAAATCTCACCTTCAGCGTGCCTCACCGCACCCTGATTAATGACGTATCCCTTTCGTTACCCCGGGGTGAGCTGGTGGCGCTGATTGGCCCTAACGGTGCAGGGAAATCGACGTTATTGCGCCTGCTCACGGGTTATCTCAAACCTACAAGCGGGCAATGCTTACTGGCCGGAAAACCCCTTCACGCATGGCACCCGGAAACATTATCGCGTCGCCGGGCAGTGATGCGACAGCAGACACAGCTTGGCTTTGACTGGCCTGTAGAAGCCGTAGTGGGAATGGGGCGCGCGCCCTGGACACGTCATCCTGAAGCAGCGCTGGTGCGTGAGGTGATGCAGATAACGGGTTGTTTACCGCTCACCGGGCGGCAGTTCGCAGCGTTGTCAGGGGGAGAACAGCAGCGCGTGCAGCTTGCCCGCGCGCTGGCGCAGTTGTGGTGTGACGACGAGCCAGGCGGCTGGCTGTTTCTGGATGAGCCAACCTCGGCGCTGGATCTTTACCACCAGCAGCACCTGCTGCGTCTGTTGAAAACCTTAACCGGCCGGGGAAAATTACACGTTTGTGTTGTTCTGCACGACCTGAATCTCGCCGCGCTGTGGGCGGATCGGGTCGTGTTATTACATAACGGGCAGATAGTTTCCCACGGCACGCCGGAACTGGTCTTGCAGGCCGACACGCTGGCGCGCTGGTATGGCGCGCAGGTTCACGTCGGCAAGCATCCGGCTCACCACGCACCGCAGGTTTTTCTCGCCCCTTAGCTTGAGCAACTGACTTCCAGCCGCTTGCCCCAGTCAGGTGGGCGGCTGACATAATCATCATCCCTGTCGGCAAAAGGTGTACGCAACGCCGAGTGCAACCGATGCAGCTCCGCGTATTCGCCCTGCTCTGCCTGTTCAATCGCCCGCTGCGCCAGCCAGTTGCGCAAGACCATCGCCGGGTTAGCCGCATTCATTTGCGCCTGACGGGTTGCATCATCCACATTATCGCGCTGCAAACGCTCACGATACTGCCGGTACCAGTCATCAAAGGCCAGGCGGTCGATGAACTCATCGCGCAGCACAGAAGCGCTGCTGTGCTGCTCCGTCTGGCCCAGCATCCGGAAGGTACGGGTGTAATCACTGCCCTCATGCGCCATCAGCGAGAAAAGCCCGTTCAGGATGTCGTTGTCGCCCTTCTCTTGTGTTACCAGCCCCAGTTTCCCGCGCATTAATACCCCGTATTCGCGCAGCAGAACCTCCTGATAGGTATCGAGCGCATCGTTGAGGGCATCAACATCGATAAACGGTGATAAGGATTGCGCAAGGCGCTGCAAATTCCACAGCCCTACCGCCGGCTGGTTGTCGAAGCTGTATCGCCCCTGGTAATCGGAGTGGTTACAGATATAACCCGGCTGATAATCATCAAGGAAGCCGTACGGGCCATAGTCAAAGGTCAGCCCCAGGATGGACATGTTATCGGTATTCATCACGCCATGCGCAAACCCCACGCTTTGCCAGCGGGCGATCATCGACGCGGTGCGCGCCACCACATCACAGAACCAGAGGCGGTATTTATCCTCCTCGTCCTGCAATGCGGGCCAGTGGCGGCGAATGGCGTAATCAGCAAGCTGGCGGACCTTGTCCGGCTCACGACGATAATAGAAATGTTCGAAATGGCCAAAACGCAGGTGGCTTTGCGCAACGCGCATCAGCATCGCCCCCTGCTCCATCGTTTCTCGCGCGACAGGCGTGTCGCTAGTCACGATTGATAATGCCCGTGTGGTGGGGATCCCCAACGCGTGCATCGCTTCCGACGCCAGACACTCGCGAATGGTTGAGCGCAGCACCGCGCGGCCATCGCCCATCCGGGAATACGGGGTAAGACCCGCACCTTTCAGATGCCAGTCGAATGATTGTCCGTCGGGAAGTTGTTGTTCACCCAGCAAAATGCCTCTGCCATCACCCAACTGACCCGCCCAGACGCCAAACTGGTGTCCGCTGTAAACCTGGGCCAGGGGTTTCATGCCTGGGAGCAGCGTTTCGCCGCCCCAGACGCCAGCACTTTCGGAAGGCTGGAATAACGCAGCCGGAACGCCCAACGTATCGGCAAGCAGGTCGTTATGCCAGATCAATCGGGCATTTTGTAATGGGGTTGGATTGAGCGCGGTATAAAAGCCGGGCAACTCGTCATGCCAGTGTGCAGTAAAAGACAGGGTCATAAGTCCTCCTGCTTTTAGTGTAGAGGGTTTACCTGGACTTAAACACGGGCGAAAACAAGGGTTATCACTGAACAAGCTGGGTGACTTGTTCCGCCGTGACTGCAGGCCAGAGTGCGCCCAGCATTGCGCCGAACTCAAATGGCATCACGCGCTGCAATGTTCCGTGGTCATCGATACCTGCCACAATCACCGACTTGCAGTGTGGTGTTATTTGCCAGAGGATCGCACGCATAAATGGCTCAAATGACAACTCGGTTACACGCTGTTGAATAAAGCTTCTGTCGATGATCACACGTTTAAACAAACCGTCATAAACAGGCTTCAGCGAAGCGGCCCCGGCACCAAAATTGGCCAGCGCCAGCGGATAACGGATCGCCATCCTTGCCATCTCCAGATCGTCCTTCCCGTTATTTAAACCCGGATAATTCTCATTAACGGTAAACTCCAGAAATGGGAAACGTTCGATTATTGAAACAGCGTTTTCATTTGTTAATAAAAACTCAACAATTGCAGGTGTAATATTAATCCATGCAATAAGTTGATGCTGAATAAAGAACAGTTTGCATGTCGCGAGCAGTTGCAGTTTTTCCTGAAACAGCGCGAGCTCTTCCGTAGGTGAAAGATGTGGGATAACAAGTTCAGTGGGGATTCGTACGTTTGTATCCACGCCAACAAAGTTAACCATAATTTCTAAAGCTTTAAGTTCCCCGGCACTATTACGTGCAGGGCAAAGTAAAAAATCAGACTGGTAAGCATTATCTAACGTGATAATCATTGCGCTCGCCCCGCTTTAAAGATGATAGAGGACATCCTGGAGCAATTGCTGACACAATTCCACTGTATTGATTTTAATAAGATTAATTTCATTAGTTCCGTATTAATTTTCAGATTTATCCCTGAATCTAAAATAATCTTATCCTGGTTACTCGTTAATAGCCAGTTTTAGATAAAACAGACACATACAGACATAATTAATTCGGCATGAATTTAACTTTAATCAACATATATCTGAAACTCAGGCGCGTTTTTTTAGCCAGTGCGCGCCAGGAAACTGACATGTTCAACGTTGCTAAATACGCCTGGCTTGCCAGAAATTTTTGCGCCAGTAAACATTATCGAGAGATGAACGCATCACCCCGCGACTGGTTGAGGCATGAATGAACTGGTTATCCGTATCATAAATGCCAACATGAAGGCCGCTTTCACCCGAGCCTGTTTTGAAAAATACGAGGTCGCCAGGCAGTAAATCGTCCTTATCAATTTCAGTGCCGATTTCAGCCTGTTTACGCGTTTCACGTGGCAGCTGTAAATCAAACTTATCGCGAAACGTCATGAGCACAAAACCCGAGCAATCCACACCACCACGGCTCATCCCACCGTAACGATACGGCGTACCGCGCCAGTTGCTCAGCTGATCGTTAAGGCTGGCAATGACCGTAATGGAATCAGACAATCGCGCATTTGGTGGCGGTGCTCGATGGCTACTGCATCCCGCAAGAAATAACGCCGCTGCAAGGAGAAACCAGAATCGCATTTCAGACGAATCCTCTGCTTTTATTGTTCTTTTCGTAATTTAGCGTGCAATTGTGCAACCGCGCAAGAAACGGTTACTCCTGAGTCGTGGAAATCAGCATCTTATGTCCTTCGATATCCAGTCTGCGAAAATGCATGTTATAGGCGCTGGCCAGATGAGGAGGCGTCAGTACGCTATCCCGCGCGCCGCTGGCAATCATTTTCCCCCGAGCCAGCAGCCATACACGGTGGGCATGGCGTAGCGTATGGTTCAGGTCGTGGCTGCTCATGATCACAGCGATACCCGCACGGGAAAGTGAGCTCAGGATGTTGTCGAGCGCAGCCTGTTGAGCGACATCCAGGCCGCTCATTGGCTCGTCCAGCAACAGCAAACATCCATGAGGATTGCCTGCCGGATGGATTTGAAGAATAACGGCCGCCAGACGCACACGTTGCCACTCGCCGCCAGAAAGCTGGCTGGCATTTCGCGACAGTTTGTCCTCTAAGCCCAATGCCGCCGCCACCTCTTCGAGAAGCGCTGTGTGGCTTTTATCATGCAGATGCAGCGTAAGATAGTGCCAGACCGGCATCGCAAACGGCGGGACCTGCTGTTGCACTAAATAACCCCGCCGGTGCGCCAGTGACACAGGTGACCATTCGGCAAGAGAGTGCCCCAGCAGGGTTATCTCGCCTTGTCCGCTGGTCAGCCCCGCGATGCGCGCCAGCAGCGTGCTCTTTCCTGCGCCATTCGGCCCCACAAGATGCAGGATCTCTCCTGCATTGATTGCAGCGCTCATCGGCTCAAGACGTCCTTTTTCAGCCACATCCGTAAGCTGCATCAGCAAGGTCATTAGTGAGCCAGCGCCTTTTTAATCGCGTCAGTCACTACGGCGTCTTCCGGCGTCATATCCGGTGAGAAACGCTGTACAACCTCTCCATCACGGCCTATCAGGAATTTTTCAAAGTTCCACAGGATATCGTCCGGGTAGAGCGGCGCACGTCCTTTACTGGCCATACGCTCGTAGAAACCACTGCCCTGCGGGGCAACTGCGGTCGGTGCAGCAGAAACCAGTTTTTCATACAGAGGATGACGGTGCTCGCCATTGACATCAATCTTGCTGAACAGCGGGAAGGTCACACCATAGGTGGTACTGCAAAATGTTTTGATCTCTTCTTCGCTGCCCGGCTCCTGCCCCAAGAACTGATTGCAAGGGAACCCAAGCACGGTAAAGCCTTCGTTCTCCCAGTTTTTTTGCAGCGCTTCAAGCTGCTCGTACTGCGGCGTCAGGCCACATTTAGAGGCCACATTCACCAGCAGCAAAACTTTGCCCTTGTAGCCCTCAAGCGTTGTCTTTTCGCCGTCAATGGTGGTCACTTCGGTATTCAGAATATCGTACTGCATAGCATCCCCTCAGTTTATCCCGTGGTTGGGTAGATTTAACGTCCGGCTTTTAATAGTAGCCAGATAAGAGCTCATCTCAAGTTATCTTTTGTTAATCATAATTTTACATGTAATCCAATGGATTAGCTCATTCTCTATCGGAGAATATTAGAGAATAACGGAAATTACCCTGCCCCTTTCCATGCCCCTGAACCAAATTTTGCCCCCAAATTTGCCCCCAAATACATTCTTAACCGAACTCATTTAGAAGTGATGTACCTACTGGGAATTTTTTATACAGCGTGCACACTGCAACATCGTAGATGATCGCAACCTGCTTTCTGTCTGTACCATTTGCGATGAGCCTCCCGGCCTGAGCCCATTGCTCAGCTGTTAACTTCGGACGTCTACCGCCGACCCGCCCTTTTTCCCTCGCAGCCGCCAAACCTGCCCGGGTGCGTTCCACTATCAGCTCCCTCTCCATTTCTGCGAGAGCTGACATAATATGAAAAATGAAACGCCCCATCGGGCTTGAGGTATCAATGCTGTCTGTGAGGCTCTTGAAGTGGATCCCACGCAGGCGCAGTTCATCCACGAGCAATACCAGATTGCGCATACTGCGGCCGAGACGGTCGAGTTTCCAGACCACCAGCGTGTCCCCCTCATTAAGAGCTTTGAGGAGCTTTCTCAGTGCTGGTCTGTTCGCCACTGTTCCACTCATTTTTTCTTCGAAAATCTGTTCACATCCTGTGCGTTCAAGCGCCTGTCGCTGAAGATCCGTGTTCTGGTCATTTGTTGACACCCTGACATATCCTATTTGCATGTTTCCAGTCACCTTTTTATTCAAACAATCCCGGTGACGTTATCGGATGCAACTTCAAAAGGCATTATCAAAAACGTTGGTTTAGGAAGTACTGATTCGCCGACCTTCTCTTCCATCGAATTATCGGCCGCATCGCCATTCCTCGATTTTCATTACGGCTCTACCAGTAATGATTATTCCGCACGACTATGGGCATCAGGAACCACAAGCCTGGAACTGAAAGGCGGCACAGGTGGCGGAACGGGCATACTTCAGGTTGAAGGCGGTTATCAGTGTCGTTCCGGGACAAAAGGCAGTTACAGTGCGAGCGCGTTTAACATGCTCTGGACCAGTGGGGCTATGCGTCTTTATGTCGACACCAGTGACGTTGGTGCGATCACCGTTACTTCATCGGACCGGGAGCTGAAAGAGAATATCGTCTATCAGACCGACCGGGAAAAGGCAGCAGATGAAGTGAGCAGATGGCAGGTTGCTCTCTTCGATATGAAAGCCAGGGGCGTTCTCGATAAGAAACCGGGGCAGCTCGGCTTCATCGCTAACGACATGAAGGAGATCTCCCCCGAGGTTGTGAAAGGTACGGGCCTGCCTGCCGGGATTGACCTCGAAAGTGATGATCTCTCTGGCATGTACTACCTTGACCCAATGGCAGCTATCGCAAAACTGACCCTGACTATCCAGCATATGCAGGGTGAGCTGGCAGAGTTGAAAGAACTGCTTAATACACAGAAACCCTAAAATTGCTCACCAGGCAGATCGCTCTGCCTGGCATTTGAGTCTTTAATCCCCGGATGCATCCTGCGCGGCAGCATTCACTTTCATTTTCCAGATGCTGTCTTCAGGCATATCAAGACGCACATCGATCCAGCTGTTCAGCGGCACGTCGATTGGAGCCCCCTTCGTTTTCACCATTTCCCCATCGTCGCTTAAGATATATTTGCGCTTGAACAGGCGGATTGTCAGCTCCCCGTTATCGCCTTGCTCAGCCTCTACAATACCGAGCTCACCCATTCCGCCCGGATCCATCGGCGGCAGAAGTTGCCAGCCAGAGGATGCCAGACCGGTAGAGCCTGCCAGCACATAAACGCCGACATCGAGGCGGCTTACGTGAACTCCTTCAGCCTCCTCGTTCGCCGTGGCGCAACCACACCAGGAGAAGCCGTCTTCGGCTACATCATCACGCTGATTTTCTTCCTGCGACTTCACGATACGCGCGACTGGTGATGCGGCCTTGAGCGTGCCGTCACTGGCCTTTGTGGTATTACCCGTTGTATACGCTTCATGGTAGGTCCAGGATGCTCCGTTGCTGTAACTGAAGAACGTTCTTCGGTTGATATAAGACTGCAATATCCTTGTTGCCCGAAGCCCTCGCTGAATAATGAGATAGGTAAAATCTGCGGTGAGGCCGATCTGCGGCATGTAGCCACTAACAATGTTATAGAGTCCACTTGGTCTTGAATGACTTGCTGTGTCATCAATGGGATAAGCAAGGCTATCACCTCCCAACCCGAATGCACCATTCAACATAACCCTTCCGGTCGTGCTGTCTGATGCACTTGTCTGGACATCAGCAGTTGCAGCACTTCCTAAACCAAGGTTTGTGCGGGCATCTGCGGCGGTTTTCGCACCAGTACCACCCTGGCCAACGCTGAGCGCGGTAGTCAGCCCGGAAAGGCTGGTGATGTCGCTGTTTGCCCCTTTCTTCGCCAGTGATTTCTGACCCGGTACCGTGACAGCTACGCCGTTAATCGTGATGGTGACGTCTGTAGTACCGTTCATTACATCAGCGAAACCGCTCATGTAACGCTGGTACATCGTGAACGTTTCAGCAATATCCTGCGCCAGGCCATCCACACTCAGGCTGTCGCTAAGCAAAATCGAATACTTCGTCCCCGCAGGGATGGCAGGGCTTGCCGCAGGTGTCACGGTGAGACTGGTTGCCCCGCCGATAGCGGTAATCTGGAATACCTGGGCAGGACTGGTCAGCGCGATAACTGTGCATCCGTTGCGGATAAGCGAGCCCGCGGCATTAAAGGCTGTACCCGTTCCGGTAAGTGTATTGCCGCTGATCGCAATTGTGCCTGTTGTGTAAATCATATTTTCTCCTGGAATAAAAAAACCCGCCGAAGCGGGTTGTAATTACGACTGCGTGAATGAGCCAGAACCTCGGGACACCTGCATAGTTGGCGAATAGATGCCCACATCAGCATGGTTGGTAGTATTGGCGCTTTGCATCTTAATCGAGCAATTCACCACTTTCCCTGTAACCCTGGCGCTGTGCATAACCGTCACATACGTTGGCCTAGTCCTGTCTGTGTTTGCAGGGGTGTTAATGGTGATCACCCTGGAGCTTCCACCAATAGTTATCGTGGCAGTTGCAAACGTCTGTGTTACACCAGCACTCGCCTCATTAGCAGAAATCTGCACCTTGACCAGTGCCGTTACAGTCACATGTTTTTGCCCTGACGGGTCCCCTGAATCTGTGTATGTCATGTTTCTGGTGATGCTATCCCCTTCCATATCACCAAATGTCTGACCCACAGCCACATCACCGATGAATGATTCAGCCTGAACAGTCCCTTTAAACGTGCCGCTGGTTGCTGTTATTTTCCCGGTAAATTCCCCGGCAGATGCATAAACAGTTCCCCGGATCGTGACATTATTGAATGTCGCAAACCCAGACTTATTGATATGCCAGCCAACATTTCCCGTTCCGTCCCAGGTTGAAGACTGAATATAGCTGCCGATTTTGGCGTTACCGATCGTCCCGTCACCAATTACGGTGTCCCGGATGATGGTTTGTCCGTTCTGGATAACAAACGGCAGAGTCACGTCCCCACCGGCTTGAGTCATCACCGCGAAGCGGTCAGCAAGGAAGAGAACCTGCGACTGCATACCCGCTGGCGTATTCTGAACACCAATCCCCATCCCTGCCGCGTACTGGTTACCATTAGAATCAACAGCGACCTTGATACTGTACATCGCATTCAGGTTGTTATTGATATCTGCCGACACCTGCGCGTTCTGGACAATAGCAGCACTTTGGCCGTTTACCGTGACCTTAAGCGAGTTGATCTGCGTGGCTGATGCCTGAGAGAAGTCCGCCATGGTTTTGGCAAAATCCGTCACGTTCGCAGTGTTCCCGCCAGCACTTGAGTCCAGCGTTTTCAGCGATTCGGCAACGGCCTTACTGGCATCCGCCATGACATTATCAACGCGTTCAATACTGGCTTTGTTGTCACCGTACTGCACGCTCTGGGTCATTCGCTGATTCACCTGAGCAAGGGTACTGGTGATAAGCGCTATCGCGTTGTTCTGGATGCCACCATTTGCCGTATCGGTCCTGGCTCCCAGCTCATCCAGACGGGATGCCATAGATGAAGTGGCGTCAGTTACAACCTGCTGCAAACTGGTGATATCAGCGCTGTTCTGCGAGCTGGCCTGCCCCGCAGCATCAGCCTTGTCAGAAATCACCTGGGTGGTGGCCGTGAGCTGGTCTACCGCGGTGGCCCGGGCCTGCGTTTCATCGGACAGCGCCTGCCTGACCTCCGTAATGCCGGCCGCGTTGTCTGCTGTCTCCGCCTCCAGCCGGGTGACGTCAGTAACGCGCGCTTCCGTTTCCGTGGCAATCACTTCCCGGAGCTGCTCGAAGGTGGCAGTGTTGGCTCCCTGCTGCGCCGTCTGGCGGACAACGACATCAGCGATGGCCAGGGCATTGCCGATAATGGCTTCCGCAGTCTGCTTATTCGAGCCTACCGCAGCTGCCAGACCATCCGCGTTCTCCTTAATCGCATCAGACAGTTCAGCCAGTTTGTCACTGCTGGCCACTGCATCCTCGATCAGGTCCTTGAAGACTTCGGAACTTTTGATGTCCTCCAGGATTGCATCAGTGATATCGGAAACATCGATGCTTGCCTGCCCACGAACAAAGTCTGTCCATTCACTCTGATTACCGATACGGTCAACAAGCCGTGCCCGGTACCAGAACTCCTGACCCGCCTTCAGCCCCATCTGCTGATAGAGTTTCTGAGGATACGGAACATCAGCCAGAAGCATCGGACTCGCACCGTCAGAGGTCAGGCTGTATTGCAGTTCTGTATTAAGCGTATCACCGGAATCAGCAGGGAATCCCCAGGTTACGTTGATGCCGAAAACGACATCATCCGTTGCAGAAAGACCAACCGGCTTAGGCACATCACCAGTGCGTCCTTTCAGATGCGTGAGAGCTGAAGTTGCCCATAGACTTGAGGCCCCGCCAGAGTTAATTGCCCTGACTCTGACAAGGTAATCACCCTCAAAGATGCCGGGCACTTCGATATTGCGCAGGCCAGTCTCCGGCACGTTAACCCATTCGTTATCTCCGCGCTTCCACTGCACCCGGTAGGCAATAACATCTGCCTGAGGCTTGCCATTTTTATCCAGTGGCGCATCCCAGATAGCGGTTAGCGTGGCCACGCGCTGCCCTTGTCGAACCGAATCATAGCTCGACACCGCGATGTTAGTCGGCTGATTCACAAGCCCGGTCGGGATCAGGCTAATCGGCGGTGTATCCAGACGCGCATTGTTATCAACGGCGTCATATTTTGACGCATTATATTCAGCGCCGGTGATAGTGAAGGTGTTTTCCTCATCATCGAATTTCAGGTTCGTTACCCGGAAGTACTGGAGGCGAAGCTGGCCAGCATCAATAACGAATACGGCGTTCGGTAACGGCTCAGCCGCGAACGGCGTGGCCACCACCAGTTGTGTGCCGTTTACGGCCTGGATTACCCGACTCTCAACGGTACCGCCCTGTGTGCGGATCATCAACGTATCACCCGCGATAGCACTGGTACCCCGATCGGTGGTAACAGCCTTAAGCCCTGCGTTGTGGCCGGTAATGCGCCCGCCGTATACCCGCCCGGACAGACGTTCATCGGCGAACGCAAACACCGTACCCGGTACATACAAAAAGCCATCAAGCCCGGTCTGAAGCGTGATAATGCGATCCAGGGAGTTGGAGTATACAGCCCACCCGCCGCGCCGTTGTGCCTCGCTTTCACGTGTGCAGCCAATCGCAGTGATCTGCGTCTGCTTAAACTTGAACTGCTTAACCAGGTCCGGGAACATTACTGCCGTGGTGCGGTCCTGATAGTGGTTGTCCGGGTCGCTGAAGTTAATCAAGGCGCTGGAGAAGCGATATTTTTCACTCCCGCTCGAGTACACCGGTTTTCCAACCACCGACGCGCGGGTGAGGATCTGTAGCTTAGAGGTATCCGCTGGCATATCAGAGACAACGTTGAACATGTTGTTGCCCCAGAAGGTCATTCCGTTAAAGCCCGCAGCAATATCTTTAATCACCTGCCAGGCATCAGCCTGCGACTGGATGTAAACGTCAAACATAAAGCGCGGCTCGGTACCGCTTCCGCCTTTCCCGTCGGGCACCTTCTGGTCGCAGCGCTGGGCGATGCGATAGAGTTCCCACTTATCGAGCATTTCAGGCGTCACGCGGCGACCAAGGCCGAAACGCGGTTCTGTCAGAACATCGAACCAAATCCATGCCGGGTTGTTCGTCCAGCCCCACTTAAACGTCCCGTCCCACGTGCCGCCATAGGTTCGCGCTATTGGATCGTAATTCGAAGGGATACGGATAATACGCCCCTTCGGCTTACAGGAAATCTTCGGGATGTTGTTGAATGACTTCGCGTTGAACGATATGTACAGCAGAGCCGTGTGTGGATAACGCAGACGAGCGTCGATCACCTCCGTAATTGCCTGCACCTGCGTTTTGTTCTGCAACATCTGGCTGGTGCTGTCGTCGGTGTCACGCACTACACGTATCTGCCAACCGGAACTGGCTTTTGGTAAGTTAATGCGGTGGGTCAGCTCATAGAGAGAACTGAGCTTCTCCGTAACGGTTTTAGTCATGACCGTAGAGTAAGCGCCCCCATCCACCGCAACATCGATATGATACGTGACGGAGGTACCAACAATGTCGCCGTCATTCTCCTGCAACTGCAATCCGGTAATGCCTACACGCACAAGTACAGCGTCAATTTGGGTATTGCTTAGCGCCCGGATCCACGGAGTTGCCTTCGTCAGCGATACCCCAATACTGGTTTCGTTTTCTACCGCAGGAAAGCCCGGGATTGGCGTCTGGGTCTGTGTGCCAGGCCGAAAATCCCAGGATACGTTTTCAAAGTTCATTGAACCGTCAGCATTGCCTAACGGCGTGCCATCGAGGAAGATGCTCGACGCGTCCAGCCCGCCAGCAAACTCACCTTCTCCCAGGGCCAACAGTATGCGGCAGCGAGCCATGGACTGTGCCGAATCGGGTTGCTCCACGGGCGTATGCTGTTTCTGGCTGCCACCCTTTGCACCTGTAATCGTTGCCATATTGCATCCATAAAAAAACCCGCCGAAGCGGGTTGTTGTTAGTCTCTGGTGGTTAAAATGCCGTTGGATAAATGCCGAAGTCACCGTTCGTCCCGTACCCAATCCGGTACATCAGAGTTTTTTCGCCAGTAACTTTCCCTGACTGCTCACTCATACCACCACCGCAGATGCCTTTTGGCCAGGCACTAAAAATATGCTCTCCAGTGGACGGATAAACCGTAACCTTTTGCGCGGTATCAAGATCAGCAACTTCCTTGCCATCTACGTAAACCCGGCTCATACAAGCGCTCCCCATAAATCCAGAGTCCCGCTTAATAATTACTTCACCAGTACCATCTTTTTTAGTTAAGAGATCCGAATTGATGATTTGTTTTGCGGGTGCGTCTTTTGCCTGTTCATTTGATACAGGTTTCGTAGCGCAGCCACTGAGGCCTATTAATGCCAATACAACCAATAGATTCTTCATGTCCCTATATCCATCAGTAAAAGAAGAGAATAATCCTAACATCCATCCGAGAGTAAATCAGCGGAATGGATCAGATATCCTCAGCAACAATACCTGCACTGATAATCGCCCCGCCAATCTCACGCTCGCCATAAAGAAGCGCGACCGGGTTACCCATTGCAAGGGTATTCACCGAGCCACCGAAGGCATAAGAGGGTTTATTGTCAGGATCGTCTCGCCCCTGTAGTCCTTTGGGTTGCGGGGAAAGCATCTGGTAAATGCCACCAGCCATCATTGAGCCACCGGACATAATCAGTCCTGCGGCAAACGTTGCCCCGATACCGGTCCAGCCAGCGAGTATGCCCGTGGCGATACCTGCAACCACCATCACAGCGCCGAGGATAGTCTGGAACATGCCAGCCTTCTTCGCCCCTTCCATCACTGGCGCAATGCGGATATCACTGTCGCCTGCCAGGTCCTGGAAATCCTGCACGCCTACGTTGCGTTTCCCACGGAACACGGCGAAGGTCATGCCGTTTTTCTTGGCATTCATCAGATAGTCTTCAAGCCCGTCCAGATTGATGCACAGAGCTTTTACCGCCTCGGCTGATGTTTGTACCGCCATTTTATGTACGCGCCCGAACCGGGCCCCCAGAGCGCCATAGAGGCGTATTGTTGTTAAACGCGCCATAGTTTTATCTCCTTTGGCAGGTCTTTGTGGCGAACGCAGATCATCGTCCGGTCTTTGAAGTAACCGCGTGCGTAGGGTGTGGTGCAGGATGGCTGGCCGTACAGGTGATGGAGCAACTCACCCTGCTCGGTGATAATTCCCGCGTGATTCCACTTGGCAGATTCAACTTGCATGATGACCATACAGCCGGGCATCGGGTCGCATTCGATGAACCCTTCCCTCTCCCAATTATCGAAATAAAGGTTGTCCGGGTACTGGCTTTCCCACCATGGATAATCGACGCGGAAATCGTTGAGCATCACGCCCTGGGTGGCGTGCCAGTCCATAATCAGCCCCCAGCAGTCGTGAGAGCCCAGAATGAACGAGCGACCAATAAGCGGGATGGAATCAGGCGTTATCTCAGCGTACTCGTCACAGTCCGGCGCGTAGATGCCCCAGACCACTCCCGAGTTATTGCACTGCTGACGATCGAGGTCTGACGGGATAGGCCGCGCACCATCGCCAGGATGAGAATGGATAACGCGGATAATGGTTCCTTCATCCTCTGCATTCGCCCAGTGCTCACCATCGATACGGAAGTGCTCTGTCGGATTTTCGTGGGTATTCGGTATGGGGATGTAGCGCTGTCGACGGCCAGACTGGATAACGAAGCCGCAGCACTCGCGCGGAGCTTCTTCCAGCGCGTGCGCGCGAATCGCCGCCATAATGGTTTTGTTCATTCAGATGTCCGGTTATCGGGAGAAAAGAACGGTAGCCGGGAAGCCGCCAAAATCGAGAATTGCTGCGGTGGGCTCTGCCAGACCGCTGCCAAAACGTTTACGGCAATCACTTAGACAGCCCCCGCATACATCCAGCGCCGGGTCAGCGACCGCATTTCCCTTAGCATCGAAATAAGCTGTGCCGTTGTAGGTGCAGCCGTCGCCGCTTCGGTATTGCCCGCGCAGCGCCCATTCACAAAGTGACGTTATTTGGCGGGTGGGGATTACCAGGTTTTGCAGGTCTGCCGGGCTGCTAAGTGACCACGCAACAACTTCATCATCTTCAGAGGTTTTGGTATCAAGCCAGAAGGTCTGAAGAGTGAACATTGTCGAATCAGCTGTCGGGTTTGTGCTTCCAGGAAAGTTCACTGCATCGAGGTAAACAACGTAGGTGTCAATAATACTCACCTTCGCATTCACCATATCTTTGAACTGAAGGCACAATGCAGTGATATGCCCGTCGAGGTTGGAAACGCTGAGTGTTGGCTCAGCTGCCTGGTCTGTTGATAGCTCGAGGCCTGCTATCTGAAAAGGCCAGAAATCATAGACATTTCCAGCGAATACGACTGGCTTGGGTCCGAGCTTATTTTCGTCACCATTCGCAGCATCTATCTCAGCCGGCGTATGAGGAAAAGGTGAATAATGAAAGCGGTGAATACCGCCACTGAACTCTGAGGCGTCTACTTCAACCAGGCGGACTCTGCCACCCGGTGCCAGCATCGCCGCCTGATCGACAAATGCCATTATGCGTAGACTCCATAAGCCCGTTTGATAGTGAAGGTTAATTCCGCGAACCGGCTGCTTATCTGGTTTTTACGTACAGAATCAGCAACGACGCGATAAAGCCCCTTCTCTTCCCCTGGAGGTGTAATGATGAAAGCCTTAACTGTATGGGCCAACAGGAAGTCTCGCACGGCGTTTACTTCCATCTCTGCACCGGTGTGCTTCATCGGCACCTGAATAGCGGTGGAGTTAATACCGTTCTCGGCTACTTGCTCATACCCATCACCGAACTGCGCTGATCTTACGGTCTGACTATATTCAATCGCGCCTGCACCGAGTTGCGAGCGCCAGTTGTATGTTTCAACTGCCATATTTGCTCCATAAAAAAACCCAGCCGGAGCTGGGTTTATAAACATTGTCTATTCACAATGTCGTTTCATATAACTTAGGGTCTCACTAGGAGTTCCTTCATTATCACAATCTGGGTTGCTACATTTATAACGACGATGTAACTCATTAGCGCCACAGCGTTGCCCAAAACAGTTATCTTTGTCACAAAGGCAATTCACCACACCGCTAAATGATAGCTGCCAACCACATTTTTCACATTTATCCATTAAACCCTAAACTCCCTACATTTGAGCATCTGTATGACCATTCATTGACTGTTAAACATATTAACTTATCAATACCGTTCATAAAAAGGGGGCCTACAGTGAAGATGTTTCAAACCTATGCAACATCAGCACCGTGTATCAGGTGACGCAGTGCCTTAACACCTTCTGCATTATAGCGAAACGCCTCGACCTGCTTGCTGGAGTGCGCAGACTTATCCAAGAAGAATTTGCCGTGTGCAGTCGTTTTCAAGTTGTTAGCATTCGCCACGCGCCCGATCTTCTGAGCAGACACACCAAGCATTTCGCCAACCTCGCCAGCTGTACGGTAATGCTCCTCAATGACTGGTAGCGGTATAGCGTCATAGCCGATCAACGGGTTTATTAGCGATGCCGTAAGCGTATGCTGCGCCATTGGGTCGAGGCGCGGCAGCAGAGACATAATCTCACGGGCGCTGGCGATATTCTTTTCCAGGGCCTGAGCTTTCAGTTGGTCAGCTTTTGCCAGTCTATATTCGGTGATACCTGACTGGTTTTTCGATATCTCCGGATGCACTTGCATATCTTCCAGCTTATCAACCAGGGAGCGGCGAACTGCTTTGGACTCGCGGGCGGCCACTCGGAGTGCCTGCTTGATGGACATTGTAATGACTTCAATGTCCTGACCATTTTTACGACCTACACTTTTTGTGTAGGTCTCCCCATCAAGCTCATCAACAACTTTCTCAATAAACTTATTATTTCGGACGATCGGCTCACCGCACTGTTTTCGTGCGGCATTCACCATTTCCAACAAATACTGACTGTCAATGGTTTTCTCGGTGACATTAGATCTTTTTGCTGCTAAATTTAAACCAGTCATATACGCTCCTATACGTAGTTAGACTTCAGTGAACCGTCAGCTCCAACTGACGGTTTTTCTTTTTGCACTATGGCAAACTTTGTATTGCTCCTATCAATCCTTTTGCAACTTCCTCCTTCGGAGCAACCAACCACCCTTTTCCTCTGAACAAATTTACAAACCCATCAAAAGACATAACAACCTGATCTTCTGTTAGTGGTTGCGTACCGATAACTCCACCTTTGCTATCAAAGTAAAGCATTACCCGTTGATGAAATTCAGTAGGAAGATTTTCAACACTTGTCGCTTCAATCCCTCTATCCAAAATATCCAACACCCACTTACGGAATTCTTTAGCAACCGGGGTGCGGGCAAACATCGCGATTAAGTGCGCGCCGCGAAGAGAGAAAACGCGTACCTTTTTGCGGTAATTTCCTGAGGTCACTGATTCAATGACCTTAGTCATACCACCAGTAAACTCGTCTGCGTTCTGGTTGAACAGGTTCGTTACCGACTTAGCGCTCTTATATTGCAGGGCTGCCGCGATTTCAGCAGAGGTAAGCCAAATGCCGCTCATACCAGCAACTGGAACAATTGCTTTACCTTGGAAGTTCAGATCTGATTTTGCTACAATATTCATGTCGATATTTCCTTTGCCGGATTTGTTCGATAAGAGGCCCAGGGTGTTAGCGCACTTCTGGGCTTCGCTGTTTTTACTGGATGACAACATCGCCCTTCTCCTCAAGCTTAATCAGCAACTCCATGCGATATGCAATCTCTGCCTGAATGGAGCGGTGACAACGCTTGGCGGACTCACGAATATGAGAATCCACTTTCTCAACAAAACGGACCTGGCGCGGCTTGATAGTGGAAATGTTTTCAGACATTATGAACTCCTCTAGTTCTCTCTACATAAAAACTCATATGAACTTGTAGAGATACTAATATGAATTATTCATATGTCAACATCTCTTTAATGGTGAAATTGTGAACTTTGACTCCCTGTTTCATGAGCGGGTCTCCACGCTGAGAAAATCTCTGGGCCTAACTCAGACAGAACTTGCTAAGCAAGTAGGCATCGTGCAGCGTCAGATTGCCGCATACGAAGGTGGTGATTCTAAGCCGCGCGACCCTGTTTTATTGAGGCTTGCATCAGCACTTGGAACTACTCCAGGCTGGCTGGCTTCCGGTGATGGACAGGAACCCAATCTGAGAAATTTCATCCCGTACACTTCTGTTCGCCAGATCCCGCTTTTAACAATGGGACCGTTCGCTGACAGACTTGATGAAGTGTTAAAATCTGCGACCGCATTTCACCCATGTGGTGTGGCTGTGAGCGATAGTGCTTTCGCCCTTAAAATTGTTGGCGAGTCAATGAGAGGATCCGGAGGATTCAGTTTCCCTCCTGGATGTATTGTTACTTTCGATCCTGGCGTTGAACCACAACAGGGCAGCTTTGTTTTATATGGTTATGAAGAGGAAATGACCTTTAAGCAGTACTACACCGATCTCTTTCAGGTGACACTTAAGGCTTTGAATAAAAACTATGGTGACCTAGTAATTAACAAAGGTGATGGATTTGTTTTGGCTACTGCTGTTTACGCTGAGGTGGATCTCATTCAGAGCCAGACGACGTTACATGGTGTTTATCAGCAAGTTATTACAAAAGCTGATTATCCTGGCCTTCGCAAAGACTCTGATGACAATAAAAAAAACTGAGTTCATGATACAAATTTGTATCACCAGATAGCCCACCTAAGTGGGCTATTATTGAAGACTTGAGCGGGGCTTAACTTTCGTCTGTCGGGTCTATTTTGTGGCGTATTTGGTAACAAGCATATCTAACCGCTTTTGGTCGTCTTCGCTAAAACCTTCTGCGTCAAACAAGGTCTTTCCGTCAGGACCATCCAATTTAACCACCTCAACCGTGAAAATAGCATCATCAGGGGCTTCGACTTTGCCCCAATCTGAGAACATGTTAGGAAGTAAAGGCCAATCAGCTTTTTCACCCGGTTCAAGCCCTCCAGGGATGGCATAGTTGAAAGTGTCAACTAGCCAAGGGATAGAGCGACCGGGAGAGGCAATAGTACCTTTGAAATATGCTCTAGATATTGGAGTGCCAGTTTTGTTTTCAACGCTCAGTTCAATCACAGGGCGGGGGTTGCCAAATTCCTGCTTCTGGAAATAAAAGCGTGATTTATTAACAACAAAGTTTTTTAAAGCTTCTTTTGCCTGCTGAGATTTAGCATTCTTATCTTTAAGTTCAGCGATCTCTTGCAAAGCTTGTTGCTGCTCTTTTTGTGCTCTCTCAGCTAAAATTACCTTTGCCTCGCTGATTATCTCTTCGCCTGTCTTCCCATTTAATGCCGCCTTTGCTTTCTCAGCTTGCTGTGTGGCAATAGTATCTCCGTTGCCAGAAAAAGCGCCAGCCATCATAGCTTTCATGTCAATGCTATTCATCACTATGGTTGAAGTGGCTTCACTAAACTCCTGTCTTTTCTCCTCTGGAAGAGATTCTTTTACCTTCTGAAGAGATGTTTTCATCGTCTCATCTGTTGATGCATCAACTTTTGGTTTGTCACACCCAGAGAGCAATAAAGTTAAACAACAAGCAAGTAACACTTTTTTCATTTAAATCCCCTTAATCATTATGTTTTTAGAAATAATAACTAAGGACTGACGCAAAAACTATCTACCTTTTGTGAAGTTATAGATTATCCCGCCTGGTTTGATATGTTTTTGTATCACTTGCAACGCAGCGGATTGCATTTCATCAGCAAGTGCGCGCCCCATGGCATCACCAGAACTGGATGTTTGGGTTGTTACCGAACCACCAGCATCGACATTAACGGTGGTATTAATAACTGGGGCCATACCGCCACCGCCCTGAGCACGAACACCCAGTCGCCCAGCGGAATCCCGCGTCAGTGGCATGATTGCCTCTGCACCTGCCTCAGCAAAGACGCCACCTTTGGCAAACTTCGACGCCCCCTGGAACGTGAAGTATTGAGGAGAATCGTAGACGCCATTCACATACTTACTTAACCCGGATGACTCATACACGCCGCCTTTGGCATTGAACGTTACGCCAGCAGCAGCGTTAGCATATGCCCCACCAGGAGTACTGCCACCGCTACTTCCCCCACTTATCCAACCCATCGCAGCTTGCACTGCATAGGCCACCAGAAGTCGATTTGTCACCTCAAGGATCATCTTGAGCATGGACTTGCCGAACTCTTTAACCGAAGCGGTGCCGGTTGTCATAAGCTCGGTAAGCATGTCCGATAATCCGGTTAGCGTAGAACTGGCTACATTCTTAACAGCGTCATAGGTGTTCGTGGCGGCGTCCAGATATTCATTCCAGCCGCTTACTGCGCCAGCCTTCCAGTCGCCGCGCAGCTTGTCTTCTTCAGCATAATAATTCCTAAGCGCTGCCAGCTCTTTCGTATAGCCTGCATCTTCAAGCTTGCCGCCACCATTCAGCCATCCCTGGCGGAGTTGAGCCTCTTCCATCATTCGCTGGGTTTGGCGGCCGCTCAGCCCGGCGCTATCTAGCAGAGCATCCGTTTTTTCAGACATCTGCGTGACGTACTTATTCGCCTGCTGAGCCAGCCCGTTAATTTTCTTCTGGGCTTCGACTTCCTTGTTCTTCTGATCCACCACTTTAGCTGCGTTGAGGATCGCTTCCCGGCTTGATAGCAGGGATTTCTCCTGAGCGGTCAGTGCGCGGGTCTTGGAGGCCTCCTCCAACTCAGCGAACCGTGATTGCTGTTTGCTGAGTTCAGTACTTCTGACCTGCGCTTCACCCGTTTGGCGAAGTGTTTCGAGGGTTTGAGTCAGCGCCCTGGACTGCGTCTGATAGTTCTCGATGGTACGATCACCTGCGTCAACTTTAACAGCAGTCGCTTTTGGCGAGTCTTTTTTGTCCCGTTGTTTTTTTGCTTCCTCAACCTCACGCTGGCGCAATGCGATGAGCTGCTGCGCATTTGCAATTGCTTCTTTATCTCCAGAGAAGGCAATTTTTCGCGACTGCTCTCGAGCTTCTTTAAGCCTTGCCTCTGCTCCTGCAACGCGATCGGTTGATTCCCACGCTTTATTGATCCAGTCGACAGACTCTGCAACTGCTTTGTTGCCGTCAATTGTCAGTTGGTTCATCGTTTTTTGCAGGTCAATACCCTGCTCGATGAATTTCAGCCCATAATCAATACCACCGCCAAGCGCGACGTTCTGCTTACCGAGGTTTGAGCCGGTATACTTGTTCTTCTCTTTTATAGCGGCGTCTGACCATGCGTCACCGATCTTAAGAATCTCTCGTCGATGTGCGTCAATCTCGGCATTCAGTGCGGTGAAATTTCCCGTGCTTTTGTATTTCTCAACCTCTTTTCTCGCCTCGTCATAGCTATAGCCAACATCAATCAGTTTTTGAATTGATTCACTGGCACCATCATTGGTGGTAATGAACATCTTGCTAACTTCATCAATCGTCTTACCTGTTTTGTCAGATATGGCGACCATGTTAAGAGCGAGCCGCTCAGCAGCATCACCACTGGCACCTAGAGATGAGGTAGTAAGCTTTGAGGCTTCATCAATTTCTTTTCGGTTCTGGTAGATAGCATAAGTCAGCAGTGCTACAGCAGCCGCCGAAATGGTGAATGGACTTGCCAATCCCATGACGTATGAACCTACGCCAGTTAACGCACCTTTAACTGATCCGAATTGGTCTTTAATCTGCCCACCCTGCTGGAGCAGGATCAGAAAAGGCGACTGACCACCAGCCAACTGCGTGGCGATATCCGTGAACTGAGCCGGAAGTGTTCGCAATGCAGCGCTGTACTGACCCACTGAGATACCAGCACGGCGTGCGGCCAACTCCTGCCGTGATAGCGCATCCGGCAGCACGTCAGCCACGCCAGAGAGCCGCTCACGCGTCTGGTTGAGGATGTTGTTAAAGTGTTCGAACTGAGTGCTGTTAATACGCCCAGCTTCGAAATGTGCCACCAGCTGCGCATGTTGTTCATCAAGCGAAGAGAATGCGCGAATGGTCGGATCGATGGAGCCCAGCAGATTCTTCAGTACGGCGGATTGTTTTTCTGCTGCCTGGGTAGCTGCCAGTTCTGCCTGAGCCTTCACTGCGGCTTCCCCGGTGTCCGTCAGTTTTAAGCGTGTATCATCGAGGATTTTGTTGTAATGCTGAAAATCCTCAGTATCCAGAAAGCCTTTGTTCTGGAAGTTACGCAGCGCTGCCTGTTGCTCATCCAGCCGGTTCAGTGCCTTGTTTACCGGGTCGATATTCTCCAGCAGGCCTTTCAGCGCGACCTGTTGCTCTTTGATACCTGCACTACCCTGTTTTGCTGACTCTGCACCAGCCCGGAATACACTGTTAAGGTCATCCGCTTTCTCGACGGCGCCGGCCGCCGCTTCACCGAGTTTATCCAGTTCGTTGCTGGCTGTTTTCAGGTCAGCAACATCAGCCTTCAAAGTAATCGAGGCGATCTGGTCTGTCATTTGCTCGTCTCCTTATGCATTACCTTGAGAGCCTCACTTTCCATAATCTGAAGATCAGCCATGCAGGCCGCCGCATCCTCAACCCCATGCAACTGAAACACCCAGGGGAGAACGTTGTAATCAAGACCGGTCGCACCGCTCGCACCTACGCGCCATTGGGTCGCCAGCGTGGAGAAGATGGTGAATACTTTCCATGTCGATGGCAGGATCCCCACCTCTTCCTCAACATCTTCAGGCGTCAAACCAAAAGCGCTCAGCTCCGCGAGCGTCGGTCCTGGCGTATACATCGCTGCGGCGACCTGCCTCAGTTTTTTTCGCGGATACCCATCAGCTCTTTGGTGTAGGCCAGGCCGATGCTGTCAAAGGCCCGCGGGTAGTTCTTCAGCAATGTGATCACGTTATCGCGGGTGAATTCGTCAGGGAGCGCCCAACCTTCAACAATTTCCATAAGGTAGTCGGCCTGTGGCTCAGTAGGGGCTTTTTTCCCTTCGGCTGCTTTGTGCAGTTTCTCGTCCATAGCACGCAGTTCCTCCAGCGTTTTATGGCGGAAAGTGAAGGTCAGTTTGCCGTCTTCAGCGCCGGCGCGTGGGATGCTGGCGGTAACGGAAAAGGTAGGATTAGGGATCAGAGAGAATTTGGACATTTCGGTTCCTTAGAAAACAGAAAAACCCGCCGTAGCGGGTTATTAAGGTGAGTCAAACATTAAATTTTAAATTCCTGAAAACCTCGCACAACTGAGGCATGGAATTATTTGAGTAATTATTTATTACTCATTCAACATAATTAAAGGACCTCTCAATATCTCATTCGCTACGTTTTGAACGAGTAATGTGTTGAGGTAATTTCTGCGACTCCTCGTAGAAACAATCCATCATTTTTTTCGTTTCAATCTTTAGCATTTCCATATTTTTTTTGTTAAAGGCTTCCCTTCGCTCAGTTTCAGCCTGAACAATGTAATTTTCAGAGTTTAATGGTAACCATGTACTTGTTTCATACTTATAGAAGGACTGCCATTTATTATAACCAACACTGCAAATATCTTTGACACTTGAGTCAAAGTCCTTCATGCGAACACCATAGTCCTTGAAGATGGATAAAGCTCTATCTCTATCAAATGCTTCCTTAGAATCACTGGTGCCGTTTGGCATGGCCTTAATTTCATCAAAGACTGACTTCTGAAAATTGTCCGCAAGGTCAAAATCAACTTTTTCTCCGCCTGAATCCCTAAGAGTAGAGACTGTTTTCTCTTGATCTGAAGACTGTTCCTTGCTTCCAAACGAGATAAGAATGATGAAAGAAAAAAATGATAATGCAAATGCAGTTACAGCTGCTCTTACCTTGCTTCGACCTTTTGCCAATGATCTGCTTTTGGATTTTCTATACACGAAAACCGCAACAATAATAGCCAGAACAAAAATAAAAAAGTTCATAAACATCTCCCCATGCATCAATCGACTTTAGTTTTTACTTAAAAATTTCATTTGTTATCGACAGGATGAGTAATTATCTTTAGCCAAAATTTTAGGGGTTTACTTTGGGCTAGCTCATCCAACACCCAACGTAAACACGATTGATGTTGCTCCCGTGCGAGGGAATACACATTTAAAAGGGAACTGTTCTGGGCGTATTTTTAACCCGGCGAACCGGGCTTCGTTGGTTAGCTCACCGTAACGGCGCACGCAGCAGACGTGATGGTCTTGCCTGCGGCGTCGCTGACCTCACAGGTGTAAGAGCCAGCATCGCCGGATTCCGCAGATGGGATGTTGAACGTCGAGGCCGTTTTGCCCGGAATGGCTGTACCCGCTTTCTTCCAGACGTAGGTGTAGGGCGCGGAACCGCCCTGCATTACCACCGCCAGATCCAAAGCTGCACCAGTGGCAACAGATTTGGTTGGGGACAGGTCTGTCAGGAACGCCAGCGGCACCGCAGAGGCGTCAGCGATCGGGTAAATCTGCATATCCGATTCAAAGTTCATGCGCGCTTCGTTGCTTTCCACGGTGTTGATTTCGGTCTTTGGAACCTTCTGGAACGATACTTTCGCAGAATAGTAACGGTCAGCCTTGCCGCGCTGGTTGTGGAACCAGATTGCGGTTGAATCGCTCGACTCATCCAGTTCAATGAGTCGTTTGTAGATAGCCAAAAGTGGGTCATGTGCGAAGGTGTAGACCTGAACTACGGCGTTTTTAAACGTCGGGATGGTTCGAGCCTTATCATCTTCCAGGAACTGCACGCTGATGGTCTGCTGGTCGCCGCCTTCGGTAGACAAAGTCATGACCTGAGGCATGGTGATCCACGAATCGATTTTACGTAGCGTGCCTGCTCCGGTACCCGCAGGAAATTTCGTGGTGTCGGTGGTATCGAACGCTTCCAGCACGATTTTAGTGCCGGTAACGGACTTAACGCGCAATACCATATTGTCGAGCTTAAGCCAGCCAGAACTCACCTGGACAACATCGCCAGCCAGGATGCCAGCAGCGGATGCAACGGTCAGCTCGCATTCCGTCGCATTGGATGCAGCAGTGAAGGTAATTGCGGCCTGATAGGCCTTGGCCACGTTCACACGTGACCCGTTAGGGATTGCGAATGCCATTGCATTCTCCTGAATTTAGGGAATAAAAAAACCCGCCATGCAGCGGGTCAGTAATCAGCGCGATACTGCATACTGATGGGGGTGGTATAGGTGATGGAGCCACTACTACCGTTGGGTGCGGAGGTAGGACGATCCTGTATTGGCTGACGGACCTGAGGCGGCCCGTTGATGTAGACGGTCAGGTCCCCATCCACCAGCGGCAGTCCTTCGGGAAAAGCATCAGCGACAGACTTTGCCAGCCCTCTGGCCTGCGTCACCCCGCTACCTGCTGGCGCAATGATGTTCAGCTGGAGAATGCCGTGGTACGTGCGCAATTGGCCTTCAAGATCCTGTCCTACGGTTTGCGCCGGTAAAACATAAACACGCCCGTAAGGCGCATTATCGGGAGGAGTGAACGTGATGTTCGGCCAGGCCACTGGCAGACCGAGCGAAGTGCAGATAACAGCAATACGCCCCTCCAGCAACTCAGCTATTCGCATTGACTGATCACTGGCCATTGCGAACCTCGCTCATTGCCTCACGGAAATACTGGGCAGCATCAATCGCTGTCAGGCCAACCATTCCCCCTGGTGCCTGGTTCGAATGCCCATTCTCCAGCGCCAGCGCATATGGCAAATTGTTGGTGAAATAAATCGTGCTTACCTGCCCAACCCGGAAAACCTCGAGCACTGCCAGCCCGCGAGAGTTAGATCCTTGACCGGATGCATCAGGAGTATCGTTCGATTCTGTAGGTTTGTTATCAAAACCGACATACCAGTTGTTTTTGAAGCGCCCGCCGACATACCCCTCAGGCTTTTTGATATCCATCGAGTCGTTGACACGCAGACCGCGCTTAAGCCGCCCTGATTTGGTCAGGTTGGCCGGGTCATCGCGCAGAGCTGCATTGTGCTCACGAACGGCGGTGTTGTAGGCAGATGCCGTCTGATTCACCTCCCATGTTTCTGGTTGGCCAACCGGAGACATTTCAATAAGGCGACCAAGGATTTTAATGCCTGTCCTCCGTACCACCTCATCCATCTCCTCTTTTGAGCTATCCATGAACAACTGAATGGCAGCCAAAAAGGGCTGATTTGCAGTGCTGGCCATTATCACGCCCTCAACTGGATGTTGTACGAGATAAGCACGTCAGCAGGCTTAACCGGGTTCGGCTGCACCACGCGCCATTTTTTGCCGTCAATTTCAATGCGGTCATCGATACGCACTTCCGTTTCGAATGTGGCTGCCAGCTTCTTATCGCCAGTGGCGATCAGCGAACCATCAATTTCTCGGGATGAGTATTCGGTGATAACGCCGGTGACCGTCGCAGTGGTCACCGGTGTGGTAACTTCCTTACCGAACTGATCGCGAGTAGTGCTGCCGCCGCGGGTCAGCGGGTAGGTCCTTCCGTTCTCGGTCAGCAGTCGCGTCGCAGTCGCACGCATACGGAGGTAGTTAATTGCCATATCAACCCCTTTCGATGCGGATCTGATTGCCGCCCACCACCAGCCCGCGCATCGATGAATAGAACCAGGGGAATGATGGTGAGGCTTTGTTGGTGCCGGGCTCGTACTGGACGGTTACCGCACCCTCGACGCGCTCCATCGTCACCGCCCCTCCACCAGCAACCGAAGGCGTCAGGTCAATCTCCTGCGATTCGATGGCCAGGCGGCACTGCGCATCAACCAGGCGCTGCGGGATGGCGTCATCCGGCAGGTCAACGCCATCGAAGCGAACGCCAGAGCGAGGCCAGGACAGCGGCTGTGAAGCATCGCTGCGCTGCCCGCGCCATGACTTACCCTCCAGATAATCCATCGCCTGCATCAGCATCTGTCCGCACTCACCATCATCGGCAGGAACGGTATACCCGCGTCCTGCCGCAAACGCTCGCAGGTCAACAACGCTGGCGTAGGTGTTGAAGTCTGGCGAATGGGGATAGGCAACCAGCATGGTTACTCCTCCAGGCGCCAGTCCAGCGCCAGCCAGTTATCAACTTCGTCAGGGTGAACTTCCGCGCTCAGCGGGCCGCCGGGGAACTCCGGGATCTCACGCACCATGACCACCAGCTCGATACTCTGCTGTTCCTGATTAGCAGGAGTTTGTTCAGCACCGTTCTGCGCTGCATTCTTTTCAGCCTCACGCTGCGCGCGCTGCTCTTTAGTTAATCCGGCCATTGGGCCTCCTGAAAAACAAAGGGGCCGAAGCCCCTGTGGTTAACCCATGATGATGGCGGAATGACGTGGCGCCACAGCAGCCACACCCCATGCCAGACCAACTTCGTAACGCACCTGACGGTACTGACGGTACAGCGCCACCTGGAAGGTGATGCCAGATACCGGGTCGGTCACGTTCATGACATCATCAGCAGTATCGCCACCTTCAGGCATTGCCGGGGTACGGCTGGCCAGCAGGAATGCGCCACGGTCAAACGCCATGTTCGGCACGAATTCGCTCAGCACGGTGACAGCAGCCTGGTCAGCCAAATCCTGCCGGAGGCCAGGCGCACTAATGGTGATAGTGGAAGATGTAGCCGCTACAACCATGTACTGATTGTCGTCACCGTCGAACTTCACCGCAGTGCCCGCAGCAATGCCGCCGGTGCCCGCCGAGATGGCAACGATGATATCTCCCTCTTTTTTCGCACCGTTGACCTTGTAGCCAGCCGCAGTGCTTTTCGCGGTACGCTTAATGTTGAAGGATTCGTGGAGATTGAAGCCCATGATGCGTCCGATGACGCCTTCACGCAGCAGCTGGTCGGTGCCCGCTTCGTTCGCTTTGAACAGCACAGATTGTTTGCCACGAATGGAGGCCATCGCTTCACCGCCCAGCACCATACGCATGTCTGTGGTTGGCGCGCCGTTATCAGTCAGGATTTGACGCGCCAGCGCAGCATCGGTCAGATCGTCTTTGATGCTGAACGGGGTATCCTTAGGCACGCCAACCGCACGGGATGAGTTGAGGAACAATGCAGCAAGGTCAGCATCCACTTCGTTCGCCAGCGCGCGGAAAGCCTGTTTGAACTGATCGGCCAGGATGGTATTGTAGGTACCAGCTGGGCCCAGCGCCAGTTGCTCTTCACCGTTCCATTTGACCGGGGCCATTTTGGACTTGGTGATTTTGACATCCACACCGCCGATATTCTGGTCACCGGTATTAGGCGCTGACGGCCCCGGGACAATATCTTCAGTGGTGGCCGCAGGGGCGACTGGTGCACGCACGGTCTGGTCTTTCGCAGCTGCATCTGCCTTAGCGTCTCGCGCTACAGCAGGGATGAAGCCAGTTTGCTCACGAGACACTACGTCCAGTGCGGTATAGATGGTCGGGATCAGACCAGTTAGGGTATTGCCTGCCATTTATGGCTCCTTTCGATTTAATCGACGATGCTGACGCCATCTTTCAGCGCTGCTTGCTTGCCAGCGTTATCCAGGGAATCAAACGCACCGCGTTTCATGGTTTTTTGCCCGGCCTGATGCTGCGACTGGTGGGAACCGCCACCGCTGTTGCCGGACGCTTTGAGGATGTAGTCTTTCTGCGGATGCAACTCGACCAGAGATTCCAGCGCTTCATCGAAACCAGCCAGTTCACCGGGCTTGGTACGGGAGAACACTTTGTTGCCCTGCCCGTCGTAGGCCACGACCTTGCCGTCTTCGATTTTGAAGTTCTGGCCGAAGTGGGAACGCACAAACTCAGCCGGGATCGCCATCTTTTCGGTAATGAATTTAGAGCCACCGAAGCGGCCGCCAATCATCTCGTCGTAGAGCTGGGTTTCCAGCGCCTGGTTTTTTCCGTTCGCTTCGTCCAGCTGCTGCTGGAAAACCTTGGTGATCTCGGCCTTCACCTGGTCAACGGCGCCAGCGTCGATCAGTTTTTTCTGGTCGATTTTGGTCATCATCTCCAGGGCCTCGAGCGCCTTGGTCGGGTCGGTGATGCCAGCGAATTTTGCGAGACTGGCTTCCGCCGATTCCTTCGCCTCGCGGTGTGTTTTAGCCTCACCGTTCAGGGAAGTGATTTTTGTCATCGCCGCAACCGCATCGAACGGGATTTCTTTGCCGTCATCATGGACGTACACAGGCATACCGTTTTCAACGACCACATTGCCGTTAGCATCGAGTTTGAGTTTCATTGTTTTGCTCCAGCCTTCCGGCCATTGATGGTGGGTCATCCGACCCGGTCACCGCGTCGCATCCGCTCAGCGGCAGGCATAAAAAAAGCTGCCCGGAGGCAGCCTGTGATCTGACCGATATGGGAATTCCCATATCGCTTATTTATTAACCAAACGCCGACGCATCCACGCGGCGCAGTTCATCCAGGGTAAGAAACTCCCCGGCATCGTTGAACATCTCCGGCACAGTGATTTTGCCATCACGTAGCATCATCGCGCGGGTAACGCCCAGCACCTGTTCCTGTCGCGCGTACGGCTGTCGGGTAAGCCATTCGGCATAGCTGGTATGCGCTGGTACCTGCCCGTCCATAGAAGCGCGTGTGGCGCTGCTCAGTTCGCCAGAGGATATCTGCAACTCTTCCCACGATTTCGTGATCAGGATTTCGCCGGAACGACAGCAGAAGTGGATTTTGCCAGGTCCGCGCAGATAAGGAACTACATGCCCCAGCGGCTTGCCGTCGAGCGTGTAGAGTTTGCGGTCGCGGATAATGCACCACTGGCTGGTATGCGTGTCGAGTGTTGAGGACCACTGTTTTGCCTTCACGATATCGCTGTTGACCTGGGCGAACTCCTGGCGTGCTGTGGCGGCCATGTGGTTCACCGCGGTACGCGATACCACCGCCAGGTCACGACGGGCAGTGTTGATCACCCCATCTTCACGGTTGCGCTGCGGCGTGCCGGCGACACGTTTAACAATTTGCTCTACCGTTTCGCCCTGGAGGAACCCGGAGCGAACGGCATTGGTAATCTTGTCCAGCCGATCCGATTCGAGTTTCTTCCCCCACTCTTTCAGCAAACGTCCCTGGAACGGCTGCGCTACAGCGCTGGCATAAACCTGCTCTGGCGCGATGCTCTGAAGCGGGACATGTTTCAGTATTTGCTGAGGGATTACGCTGCTGAACAGGTCCATCTGATACCCGGCTTCATACTCAACGTAACGCGTCAGCTCGCGGGCAAGCGCGGCATTAACCGGTTCGTAGGCCTGCTGGTTGAGGTCCCGCACACCAGCCAACAGCGATGCCAAGCGGCGGGCACTATAGGTGTCCGCACGCTTACCATCCAGCAACACCATCAACTTGGCGGCCAGGTCGGAATCAAGCTTGCTGAGCAGCGCAACCATGCGCCGGGCGACGCCAGTACCGTAGCGGTTCACATACAGTCCGTGCGCTATCGTCTCGTCCTGTAGGCGGTCATTGACCGTTCGGGCCATATCACACCCCCGGCGGTGGTTCAGTCAACGACGCAGACTCGGCCAGCAACTCATCCAGAACCTTCTCCGGATCCGCATCAGCATCAATCAGATTGAGTTTTTGCAGGGCCTTGATGGCATCGATGCGGCGAAGGTCGCCGCCCTGGCGCAGCGACTGAATGGCCATCGCCGCTGGAGGATTGAATTCTTTCGACTCAACGTCCAGTTCGGTGCGAACGTCTACGTTGCCGCCTTCCTTCTCGCCTATGTACTCAGCCATGATTTGCAGGATGTTGTCGATCGCGTCTTCCAGGCTCGTTGCCATGGTGTAGAGCGGCGACTGCTCCTGCATCTTCTCTTCTGAGGTCTGGTCTACTGACTTGGTCGAGGTGTTATCGGTGCGTAGCAACTTCGCGCCAGCCTGGCGCATTTGCTCTACCAACTCAGCCAGCGACTCTTTGCCAGCGCCAATGGAGGAACCTGTGTGCTCGACGTATTCGAGCCCCTGCTTCTGCCGATCGGTGAATGAAGCTGCTGATGATGATCCGATCGTCAGCTCCTGCCCCTCTTCGAGACCGAAAACTGTCAGTATTGGCACCCTGGAGACGTGGAGGATGTTGTCCTGCTCACTCTGGCTCTGCCAGTGCTTGATGTTAAGCAACGCCATGTTGAGCAGCGGCGGAGAGCCGCACATAAAACCGGTGCGCTTGGTGTAAAGCGTGACCAGCGTGATGTCCTTGCGGGAAGTTTCCCATGCCTCATGCAGTGCCCAGGTTGCCGAGCCCTCAGCGCCAGTAGACTTGCGGTAAATCTCAACTTTCCCTGGAGTCAGATAGCGGATCTGCTCGACTTTCTTCTGCCCGAAGTCGTCACCATCTTCAACCACAACCTCTTTGATGCGCAGTGCTGTGAGCTGAACCTTACCGCCGACCATCTTCGACTTCCAGCCAATCACCTGGCGGGGATTGAGCATGGTTACGTAGGGTCGCGCGCCGGTGGCTTTTTCATCTGCCTTGGTCTTCACCTGTTCGGCGTCTACACGCGGAAAATCCACCAGCGCATGAGAAAGGCCATACTGCATCGCCAGGCTGAAGAAGGCCTGCGCCCAGACATCAAGGCGCGTCCCTTCCAGATCCACATCCTTTGCAAATTCTCGCAGCGCATCCGGCACGTTCTCACCAAGCTGGATAGGCTCAGCAAAAACACGCCCAACATTTTGGTTAATCGTCTCTTCGTAGGCCGGCAATAGCGTGGCCACGTCGAGACGCTTTTTATAGTCATCTTTGTCTTCTTTTGGCCAGCGCGGCATATAAGCCTCACCAAGCTGGCGCATATACAGCGTGCCACCCATCAGGGCGTCGTTGATGTCCCACGCCTGTACCATGTTCCCATAGTCCAGATTGGGTGTTGAAATATCAGGCATGGTTTTACATCCGTAGTTTAGTGACTTTGCCGACTTTCTTCGGCGGTGAGTGCAGCACGGCGTAACGCGTACCATCCCAGTCGTGATCTTCCTGCTGGGTGTCTACGTCATCAGGATTTTTGCTGTCTCGAACGAGAACTGGCACGCGGCTTATCCAGCCCCGGCAATAATCGAACACGTAGAAGGCTGGTTTCTCAGGCACGCCCGATTCCAGCGTCTTGCCTTCAATGACAGCCTCCAGCATGTCCGCAAACAGTGCCGCGCCGTTCACACGTGATCCCGGTTTTTTATTCGATGGAACCCATTTAACACCCTGTGATTCCATTTTCTGCGCAATAGATAACTCATCATCGCCGGTGTTATAGATCGCACCGTCAGCAGGGCCAGGAACAATTTTCTTGCAGATGCCGGGCATGATATTCAATTGCCCCTGCGTGATCCCGTTGAGCTTTATCTCTTCAGGTTCAGCCAGTTCCTCCCCCACCAACCGCTTATCAACCCACGCAACTCCCTTGGCAACGTTCGTCGAGGACATATTGAGTCCTTTATTCAGCTCGTCAGGAGGGCAGCCGTACCACTCGCCAATCAGGATCAGTGACCCGGCGGGCGGGCAGAACTGGCGACCGTCTGGCAGCTCTGCGGCGGTGCCATCCGCGCGCGCCCACCAGAGGTTAGAGAACGGCTTCGACTCGCCCCAGTCATGGGAGCGGTCAACGGTCCAGCTATCCGGTATGCGGAACGGCTTAATGACGTGCAGCGATGCATTCCATAGATGGTCAAAGCGCCCTCCGCTGGTGACATCCCAGGAACCCTCCACCCACGCTTTGCGCCGGTTAGGGTCTTTGATAGCCATCAGGGTCGCGATGTACTGTGGATCGAGGTACGGGTTTTCTTTGAATGAGCCGTGAATCGCAACGCGCGTCAGCGTCACATCTTCTTCGCGTTCAGTCTGCGGGTTAAACACTTTCTGCGTTTCGCGGATGATGGTTCCGCGTGGTGCTGGTTCGATAAAGCGTTTTTTCACCCAGGAATGCCCGATGCCGAATGGATTCGTTGTACTGAACGTTTCGAGGGGGATCGGCTTAAGCAACAAACCATTATCAAGTGGGTAGTTCTCTGGCCGGAACGACGATCGCCGGCAGGAGAACATCATTTCGTAGAACTCAGCAGACTGCTGCTTTGTCAGTTCGTTGAACCCGATAAACGGGAACTCCTGCCCGTGATAGTCCCAGTAATCACCCTCTTCTTTCCCGAATCGGAACAGCAGCTCCTCGCCAGTAGGCCACACCCAACGCAATTCACTGGCCGATGCCAGATAGCGCGCCCCGTCGTTAAACAGGCGGTACATACGCTTTGACTGGGTGATGATGTCAGTGAGGTTCTTATACTCGGTATCGAAGATGACACCACGCCAGAACGAGCCATAGCCCAGACCGACCAAACGACGGAAGCGCGCCAGCTGCGCGGCGGTTTTACCCGGGCCGCGCGTTCCCTCGTAGAGGATTTCGTTACATGGGCAGCTCAGGGAGAGCGATTGCGATCCCGGCAAGGGTTTCCAGACGGCTTTGTAATTCATCCACCAAGAACCTCGCTCTGCTGCTTCTGTGCTGCCGCTTCCCAGCTATCCACGTTGTCGCTGGTCGGTACCAGCATGACGTTGTGGGTCGCTACGACTTTCTGCTCAACCTGCTCTTTGAAGGCTTGTACGCGAACGTGCTTACCGAGCAACTCAAGGTTCTTCACCTTGTCAGGCCATTTAATCTTTTTGAGGATGGTCTCCGCCGTCTCCTCGTCGAAGTTCTGAATTGTGGTGCTGATATCCAGCCCGGTGAGCGTCGTTCGCCAGGACTTGGGCCAGAGGCTGATTGCTTTAAGGCTGCCGTCGTCATTGAGGATGTCCAGAACGTCCATCTGGTCGATTTCAACCAAGCGCCGGAGCACATAATCGGCATCAATGCCCACATCCTCGTTGCGCTTGGCTTTGAGTTCAGCAATCCTGTTTTGAATGACAGCTTTTGACAGCAATTTTGTAGCGGTACGATTAGCAGTTTTAGCGCTGTACCCCACACGAATCGCTGCCTGAGTGGCGTTTAAATCGATGAGGTACTCGCGACAGAACATATCTTGTTTGTCGGTGAGTGCCATTTAAATACCTTTGGGAGATGCCTATGGGCAACGTGAAGATCTACGCTGGATTGGTTAACGGCGCGCTTATGCCAATCATTGAAGACAGAACCTCAGAAGAGATCGTTACCGCTTTCACAGGCGACGATACTGGCGCGCCGCCAACATCTGTGACGATTGAGGTGATTACCGAAAGCGGCTCCAAAGTCAGAATTTACATCCCTAACAGCTCAGCTGATGCCAGTGTTACGGTTGACGGGAAAAGAGTGTAACCATACCGCCATTACGATGGGTCTGCCCATTGTGATGGCAATTGCTTTTTGTTCATGCTAAAGCGACATTGTCATTAAAATAAAAAAGTTAAGGATGATACACATGTTCAGTAAGCCAAATTTCATTCGCGGATGGTACTCCGCAGCAACCGTTTTTACCTGTTTATGGACAGGGCGAGATATCGGAGATCATTTTTTTAATGGCTCTCTTATTCCATGGTTCATTGGTATCGCACTTGCTGGCACCATCATTTGGAGTGCACAACCTTTCTTCAAAAAGGTCTGCAGTACAGCAAAGTGATACCAACAAAAAACCGCCCGAATGAAGTGAACCCCATATATTGGACACGTTCTTAACTGGCGGCTGACATGGCCTGGGTTCGGTATTGTACCGGACTCAGGCCGTTTAGTTTTAGCTTGATTCGTTCGTTGTTGTAGTAGTGGATATACTCTTCCACCGTTTTTCGTAGATGGTCTGTATTTTCAAACTCTTCGTGGTACCAACATTCTGTTTTCAGCAGACCAAAAAAATTTTCTATCACTGCATTGTCCAGACAGTTCCCTTTGCGCGACATGCTTTGTTCTATGCCTTTAGCTTTAAGTTTCTCCTGATACCGTGCCATCTGATACTGCCAACCCTGATCAGAGTGCAGTACCGGTCTGTCACCCGGTTTCAGCCTCTTGACGGCTTTGCTGAGCATGTTTTCGACCAGATTCATTCCCGGATGCGTCGTCATATTCCAGGCTATTATCTCGCTGTTATACAGATCAAGCACTGGTGACAGATACAGCTTTGTCCCTTTTACGTTGAACTCTGTCACATCCGTGACCCATTTCTGGTTTGGACTGCTGGCCTTAAAATCACGTGCAAGGGTATTTGGCGCTACTTTACCGTAGGTGCCTTTGTATGACTGATACTTTTTGCTTCTCAGGCATGAGGCCAGCCCCATCTTGCGCATCAGTTTCCGTACTGTTTTATGATTAATGCCATAGCCTTCATTACGCAACGCCAGGGTAATGCGCCGGTAACCATATCGTCCTTTATGATAGTGGAACAGTGCGGCTATTCTTTGCTGTTCGCCCTCATAGCGCTCTCCACGGCTATCTGCTTTGACATGCCAGTAGTACGTGCTGCGAGGTAATCCTGCTATATGAAGCAGCATTCTCAGGTTATGGTTTCGCCTCAATTCGGTAATTATTTTTGCTTTGTCTTCTGCTTTTCCCGAATCAAGGCCTGAAGCTTTTTTAGGTAGGCATTCTCAACACGCAGGTATTCAAGTTCTTCCTCAGCGTTCTGGAACGCTGGACGGGGATTATTAAGTTCTTTATCTGAAGTTTCGTTCTTCCCTGACTTCATCTGGCGTCCTCTGGGTTTATCCTGTAGGGCAATGATACCGCCAGTACGGTAAAGACGCTCCCATTTGCTGACAGTACAAGCGGCTGCAATACGAAACTCCGCCGCAGCTTTCCGGGATGATTTGTTGTGTTGCTGCATCCAGAGCACGACAGACTCTTTAAACTCGGCAGAGTAAGCCCTGGTAGGAATGGTAAAACTGTCCATCCCATTCACTTTCCAGTGCTCAGTCCAGCGTCTGACCGCTCCGTGATCAACGCCGAACAACCGCGCTGTTTTCTTTGCACCATCACTGCTGAACAGATAGTGGAGTACGACTTGCTGCTTGAATTCAGGTGAGTATTTTTTTCTGCCCATTGAAACGCAAAACCCCTAATCGTTGGATGTCCAACTTTCGGGGTTCACTTCACGAAGGCGGTCTGATTTTCTATCAGCTGTTGTAGCTATCAATGAACTGATGCATGAAAGCCTCAATGGATTGCGGCTCTACAGTGTTTCCTGTAATAGCCACTTTTATCCTACCCTTCTCGTCTCGACCAGCTATAACACGTATATCGAGTAAGCCACCAGCAGAGGTTTTAAGGTAATCGACGAAGTTGCTGATAACTTCATCTGGGCCATAGACCGCAAAACACATTGATCCGCAATGTAATGTTTCTGACCGTCCCTCAAGCATAAGCAACTCCTCATGAATTGGGGAGTTTTAATTATGACTTAAAAATCGGTTCGCGTTGTTTGACTCCCTTACCGATTCGCAAATCAGCTTGTATGTCATTCGCAAAGGTACTGCATGAATGCCTGTTGTAAGGCCAACAATCTGCTACCTCGACAATACATACGTTAATATCAAGGCTGGTATCCCTATCAATACAGTTAAAATCATGAATGCAGTAGCCATGACCTGCCCCCACGATTAGATACAACGCTCAGTTAGTAACGTCGGAATCTTCATTCTCAGAATGACCCTTTCTCCAGCCCGCTGCAAATTCAGACGGTGTCTGATAATTCAGCGTGGAGTGCGGGCGGCATTCGTTATAATCCTGCCGCCAGTCATTAATAATTTTCCTGGCATGAACGATATCGCTGAACCAGTGCTCATTCAAACATTCATCGCGAAATCGTCCGTTAAAGCTCTCAATAAATCCGTTCTGCGTTGGCTTGCCCGGCTGGATTAAGCGCAACTCAACACCATGCTCAAAGGCCCATTGATCCAGTGCACGGCAAGTGAACTCCGGCCCCTGGTCAGTTCTTATCGTCGCCGGATAGCCTCGAAACAGTGCAATGCTGTCCAGAATACGCGTGACCTGAACGCCTGAAATCCCAAAGGCAACAGTGACCGTCAGGCATTCCTTTGTGAAATCATCGACGCAGGTAAGACACTTGATCCTGCGACCGGTGGAAAGTGCGTCCATGACGAAATCCATCGACCAGGTCAGATTGGGCGCCGCCGGACGGAGCAGCGGCAGACGTTCTGTTGCCAGCCCTTTACGACGTCTTCTGCGTTTTACGCCCAGGCCACTGAGGTGATAAAGCCGGTACACGCGCTTATGATTAACATGAAGCCCTTCACGGCGCAGCAACTGCCAAATACGACGGTAGCCAAAACGCCTGCGCTCCAGTGCCAGCTCAGTGATGCGCCCTGATAAATGCGCATCAGCAGCCGGACGGTGAGCCTCATAGCGGCAGGTCGACAGGGATAAACCTGTAAGCCTGCAGGCACGACGTTGCGACAGACCGGTCGCATCACACATCAACATCACGGCTTCCCGCTTCTGGTCTGTCGTCAGTACTTTCGCCCAAGAGCCACCTGAAGCGCCTCTTTATCCAGCATGGCTTCGGCAAGCAGCTTCTTGAGTCTGGCGTTCTCTTCCTCAAGCGACTTCAGGCGCTTAACTTCAGGCACCTCCATACCGCCATACTTCTTACGCCAGGTGTAAAACGTGGCATCGGAAATGGCATGCTTGCGGCAGAGTTCACGGGCGGGTACCCCAGCTTCGGCTTCGCGGAGAATACTGATGATCTGTTCGTCGGAAAAACGCTTCTTCATGGGGATGTCCTCATGTGGCTTATGAAGACATTACTAACATCGGGGTGTACTAATCAACGGGGAGCAGGTCAGCCAGCCTCCTGTAACCCAGCCTATACATGTAGAACGACTAAGCAAGAAGGATCAGACAGAGAATCGGTGATAGACCAAGAAAAAAAGTTGTCAATGGTGAGGCATTAAGAACTGATACCACCGAACCTATCCTTTTGACGTGGGTAAATGATTTAAAACTGCACTACAGCAGCTGCGCTTGAAATCAGTAAAAACACAAGGAATAGGATCATCAGCTTTTTCATCTGAAGCCCATATGAAATTAGCGTTAGGCTTAAGAAGACTATCGCTGATATCAGGCTAAAAATCATAAAGTAGCCGTTGAGGTCTTCACTTGAGATAAACATAAGCTTTTAGCTCTTTTCTTAGGTTTATGCAGCATTTATAGGTTTCGTTCATTTTAACTTTACAACATTTCTGACATCAAATTGCTACTTTTCGACCTCTGTTGGTTGCCGCCACCCAATGTCTTTGTTGGTATATTGAATGTCTTATCAGCTATAGGGGATAACCATTATCAAGCCCACCAGCAGATGAGCTTTGTAATGGTTACTGCGCCGGCTGAATATCGATGAAGTATTCTTTGCCCTGCTCGAACTGTTCGAAAGCTGCTGGGTTAGAGATGACCATCTGCAGTTGACCGCTGGGGGTATACTTCGACCAGGCTTCGTTCTCCGTACTGCCGGTCGTTATCGCCATCAGGTTGACGACAGCAGAAGAATTATCTGGCGATTTATTGATGCTGTTACATTGAAATTTTGCACGTACAGTCATTTGGATTCCTCGGTTAGCAAAAAGCCCCGCTATTGCGAGGCTCTGGTTTCTTTCTGGCAGTTCGCCTGCCACGCTTTTTTAAAGCTCACTGGCGCTCTTTTTCAATCTGCCGTATGCCAGCCAGGTTATTGTTGCCCTTTTCAATCACGGCCAGCAGCGGCTTAATCCAGAGAGCAGCCTGACAGTAGGTTATTGAGCCGGGGGAAGTGGCACTATCATTGGCTGTGTCAGTGTTGCCGGTATCGGGGTACATTGCGCTGGCACGTAAACGGTGCGCGTATGCGAGCAACCCACCAGCAACATCAGCAGGAACAGGCAGATCACAGGTTTTTTCACGGCGGAGAATCTCCCGGTATTCGATAACGGTGTTATCGGTGCTGGCATCAATCAGTGAATTGTTGCGGCTGGCGTTTTCGGCTACCTGGTTAAAACGGTTAAAGTTAAGAGCCTGTGTTGCGATAACCGTCCCCTGCAAAGTGTTATCATTTCGCAGAACGTCATTATCACTCTTCAACGTAGCTACATCGGTTCGGCTATTTGCCAGCAGGACACACAGCACGGCAACGACGATAATCACAACCAACAGCGCTATTGAACGCCATGCAGCTTTGATATCAGCAAGGGTAATCACGACAGGAACAGAGCACGCTCCGCCTCACGCCGCCGCGTCAGCCCATTCAGGACTTTGCCACCAGCTTTATTCCAGCGCAGGAACTCTTCAGCAGCACCAGCGTAATCACCGGCGTTGAGTTTCCGCAACAGTGTCGAAGTCGACAATGAGCGAGAGCCGAGGTTATACGTGAACGACACCAGGGCATCGAATTGCTCCTGAGTCAGCCCGGCTTTAACCAGGCGAGAAACATCACTTTCATAGCTTACCAGGCCGGTCTTCAGCAGGCGCTCTGCCGTCTCCTGCTTCATGGTCATTCCGGCGCGGATTTGTTTCCCATCTACAGGCTGAGTCCAGCCATAGCCGATCGTCTAGACGCCTACACTGTCCTGGTAGGCGGTGAGTTTGCAACCTTCGAACTCTTTGATCAGCGCAATGCCTTTATCACTGGTTTGCATCGCCACCTCCGAATCGAGAACTAAACACCCTGCCAGCTACAGCTTTAACCTGTTCAACACCAACAAAGCCCAGCGCTCCTCCGATAGCAATTGACAGAGATTGCGGAAGGTTAAAGTAATCAAGAGCTGATACAGCTGTAAGAGTTAGCGCGCCGCAAATTGAGCCCTCCAGAATCATTTTTTTCCAGCCGCCACCGCCGTAGGCGATCCTCATGGCAGCCATGACTACCGATAGCAATACGGCACCCATCGGCGTTTCACCGCGCCACCAGCTGTGGAGCAGTTCGATAAACTCCGTCCAGGAGTGGGGATCGTTATGCATTTTCATCGTCTCTCACCTCGCTATGTGCGGGTGCTGTGGGCTCTAAAGGGATCAGGCTCTCGGGTTGATTTAACGACAGCACGAAGTGAAGGTTTCACGGAGCCTGAAATAGAAAAGGCCCGCACATGCGAGCCTCTAGAATTCTTTGCCACTTCCCGGAGTGGCCACGCTCATGCCCTTGAGTTCATCACCCCGGTTCGTCTCTGCTCCCCGTTGGCTCTAACCAGTGCGTAATTGGCTCTTACGCGGCGACACCGGTGCTTCTTTTCTTATTAACCCTCACCAGATGCAAAGCTGGCTCTCTACTCGGAGACTCGGGGCAGCATCATGACTGCTGCTTGTAGGTGCGGTCTATCCGCCTAATGACTTGGCATTTTCTTATCCTCCAGAAACGCAAAAGCCCCGCGGTGTTATCCGCAGGGCTTGAAACGAAGGCAGTAACCCATCGTTAGAGAGAAATTAACACAGATTCCGGATATGTAAATAGCTCACGATAAAATATCGCTCAATTAATTCATGCGCTATCGCGTTATCGCATTAAGTTGTGATTCAGCCCATGCCTCTTCAATATCGAATTTCGTGATCAACTGATCGTAGAAGCGCTTAACAGACTTCTCCCAGGTGGCAACACTTATCGCATCTGTTATCTGGCAAACAGCTGCATAGGCTTCTGTTGATGGAATGCGTTCATACCCGCGACCACCGCAGCGCTTGCAATCGGACAGAACCGGTACACCCTGCTTTTCAGTGAGCTCCTGATTCACCGCTTTCCCGCGCCCGTGGCAGTCATTGCAGGCGCAACTGACAACCTTCTTTCCTTTGCAGGCCGTGCACAACACCCTCACCACCTCTTTCACCTGGCGTTTAACCTCGAAATCACCTGGTGACTGCTTAAGGTCTTTTGCCCACTGCGGGAGTCTCATGGTGTAGTGAGATTTCATTGTGAACACATCAGCTTCAATGAACCCCTCACCATCGCAGCAATCACACTTTCTCGTGCTGGCCGCGCTGCGCGAGTAATCCTCAAAAGCGAATGCAGCCAGCTGGTGCATCACCAGCGGTTTAACAGCGGGGTCTAATTTGCGGAGCGCAGCCACCTCATCGCATTTGGTCAGGGCATATTCAGCCAGAAGCTCGATCGCCCTCTCCCGGTCATTCTGGCTAATGCCCATTTTTCCGAGGAACGCGCTATATCCCATTGCAGCTCGCTCCTGTGTCATGCCCATGGCAGCCATGATATCTGTTCCGGTCAGCGAATCTGATGCAGTGGCGCGAGGGGAATCGCTAATCAGAGTTGATTTGGCGAAGTGATATCGAAGAGTATTTTCAAGATTCATGCTGCTGCCCTCTCTGGCTGTTTGGTCTGCTTGTTCTGCCCGTGTTTTGCAATCGGCGGCATATTTGCACGCTTAACGCTTTCTGCCTGGTAACGCTCAATATGTTCTCTGTTCACTTCGCGCATTCCCCGATGATGATCTGCCCTTTTTCACCCCAGACTTTTGTTACCCGGCCATCCCATACGCGGCTGTCGTCGTCGAAGATGGCATCGAGTAACGCCTTTTCCAGGTTGTCTTTGTCCGGTTTCTTCTGATGAGCCTGGCCGTTCAGTTGCGCGCGCTTCTTCTGGCTCCAGCTCTTTGGCATGGGAATAACAAAAGTGACGTGATAGCCGGATTCCGGCAGGCTGATCCCAAGCAGGCGTACTTCATCTTTGAAAGCCCAATATGCTGCGGTTGCCGGACGTTTAGCCCATCGGTCGCGCTGAGTCATGCGAGGTTTGCTGACGGGCGTGATATCGTAAATCTTCATACTTTCACGAGCCCCTCTTTCAGCCAGATAACCTGTGTTCGTGCCATGCCTTCCAGCGCGCACTCTTTCGCATACCCCGCATCGACCAACTGAGTGCGGCGATCAATTTCATCGTGACAGCTACTGCAAGCGATAGCGGAGATCAGGTCTGGGGGTTTAATTCCGGTACCACAGAGGCCAACAATGCGGATATGCGCCAGCACCGATGTCTCCGGGTTACCGTTGCAAACTCCCGGGATGCGGACCTGGCACTCACGTCCGCGAGCAGCTTTGCGTAAGTTAGCCATGCTCACCCCCACATCCGGCTTTGCCACTGGCGGCTGGCGCGCGGCGGATTTTTACCTTCCGGCAGCCTGGCGCTGACCGTCCATGTAACAAAATCGGCGTTAAGACTGCGCTCAACAGCAATCCCACGCGACCGATATTTAGCCATGAGCTCTTCAGCTTGCTGTGTGGTGCACTCTGGGTACTGGAACCAAGTTTCTTTCATCACCATCACCCCACAAAGCTCATCAGTTGCGCGGCTGCGTTCTCTGCTTCTCGCTGGTCCCTGAATGCCCTGGACAATATCCAGCGCCAAAGGACATCAAGTGCCGCTTTGTAGAGTTGCTGGAACTCGGTTTCGTCCATATTGGCGAAGGCAATACTGCGGGGATGTTTGCGAAGAGTGCCATCAGGTAGCTGTATGGCGTCGTAGTAGCCGGATTCGATAGTTACCCAGGCGCGATATGCGTCGAAGGACTTACAGGCGCTGATGCTACCTGTGCGTTTGTCGGCGATGCGGTCGAGGTATTGCTCAGCGGCGTCCAGCAGTGCTCCCTCGTTCCCGCCGTATGAAGCGAGGAATTTGGCGTAGCCGGTAACCAGCTTTCGTTCATTGGATGAGATAGCGCCGCCGGTTGGTTCCCAGTATTCGAAACCGAGATTCAGCAGTGCGAAGAAACGGCGATGAAATGCCGGGTTACGGACCTGTTTGAAGTCGGCCACCAGCACAGCGCCGAGCTTGATTTTTGATTGTAAAAATTCGCTGGTCTCCGGCGTAGCGGGGATCAGGATTCCTGATGATTGCTTGATGAGTTGTAACTGCGCCATGGTGTTCTCCGTGGCGCATCAGGTTAACGGGTGTTCAGTCCGTTGAAATCATGATATCAGAGGGTTGCGTTATACGGTAGCCAAGGCGACGAAGAGATCTGGTTCCAGAAGACAAATTAAAAATACCTTCATCCTCCATTAACGGGCGGCATGACACCATTCCGTTTTGACAGTAAACGAGGTATCGGCGCTCAAGAGGCATAGATCCCATAAGCCTTCCGTCCGAGCGTCGAATAATATCGTACCAGTCTTCTTGTTCCTGACTTTCGTTCACAAACATACCCCTTCTTTGCTATCCACAAATACACTCTTCCGGTGGGGAGAAGTCCCCTCGGCACAACAAAAATAACAAATGCCGCAATTTTCCTAATAGGTTAGCCGGAAGAAAAATTCATTTTTTTACTGTAGCGTTTAAACCATACATCAAATTACTGTATGGATAAACAGTAATCGTGCATTTTGGTTAAGTATGGACATGAAAGGTATCTTTCTGCAATAGCATTCATCTGATTGATTTAAATAAATATTTCAGTTACTTACGCGTAAAAAATGATCGTTACTTTTAACAGCCACCCCCGTCAGAAGTGTCGACTGTAAATACCTGTTCAGTAAGCGTTCGTCAGTAAAGCGGCAAAGGTGTCGATATCGACATAGATTATTTTCTGCTACTGACACTAACGATCATGGTGGGAAGTAAAAAGCCGCTGGGTAAGCGGCCTGTATGAATGATATTCATATTACGAGGAGAGCTAGAGCTTGGTAAGGGTAAGTAAAATATCTTTTTCGTCTTCCTTAACTGTCATCGAAATACCATCTGATAAATGAACGACGGTAGCTTTCCCCTCTTTATGAAACCAAATAATATGTTCAGAGTTAACATAAACAACATGTCCCTGGGGAGTACGAGAACTGCTCGTACCACTGTTAATGTCTTGCGCCGTCAATCTGATAATCATAGAACCTCCACATGTTGAATGGTTATTATATCAAGCCGCATTCTCTTTCATCGAACACATTTCAGGTAGGTTTGCTCTCACTAACGCCTCGGCGAACGGCGGTGGTACTGCATCACCACAGTGGCCAGTTTATTTCTCTCCGCGATTATCACGAACAATGATTTACCAGTCTGGAATATACTAAACACCGGATAAAAAAAACCCGCCGGAGCGGGTTTTGCATACACTGCTATTTAAGCAGCGCTTTTGGTAGAGCATGAGCAAAGTGGAATTGGAAAAGGATGTCCTTTTCTTGCATGACGAATTACACCATCGATACAAACTGAGTAACGAAAGATGATTTCGCATGTTTTACCACACTTGCTACAGGTTCCCATTGCCATAATTCAGCAGTCCCCTGCAGATCTGTAAATCCATACAGATTGCAATAGGCCAGGAGAACAACTACACTTCGTCCGTCAAGAATGAAAGTAGTTATTGGATTGTCTCCATACACTACGGAATGTGTTAGCGCACTTTCCGCCCTTAAAGCCCTGTTAGCGCAGGGCTTTTCACATATAAAAATCCAAAGACATCTGGCTTGTCCGAACTCCAATTGTTTCGAGAACGATCTCGGCGAAAGTATCAGCCTGCCATTCAGCATCTTCTGAGCGTATAGGATTCGAATTAGAAAAGTGCAGAACGGGCTTATGTCCAAGAAGAAGATGGCCTAGTTCATGGAAAATTACTGCTAAGGCATGTTCTTCGCCCAAGCAGGCATTTACATAAATCTTGTTTGGTATTGTGATGGTAAGAGATGCTGGGTCACAGTGACCGATGGTGAGATCGTAAGTTAACGATTCCCACTCTTTGTCATCCATGACATTCAGAGTGATCCCATAACTAGATAATTTTTCGAACAAAACATCGTATCGTTTTCGTTTGCGTTTTGACGATGACATACCGAATGCATTGCAGAAGTTAATTGCTTTAAAAGCTATTTCTTCTTCTTGCATAGGTGAAACTCGGTTACCTCTCATTTGATACATAATCACACCTCTTTGTTGTTAATTTTCTGTAATAACTCAGCAAAACTCTTCAGCTGTTCAGGTGTAAATTGCGACTTCGCAAAACCAGCGACAAGCATTTGTTGCTGCTGAGAAAGGCCATCGATTGGAACAGTTTCATTAGCAACAGCGGCCAATTCTTCAAGCTTTTCTAAATGAACGCCTTTAGAGCTAAAGTAAGAGTCAATTTTTTTGACCCACTTTTGGGGGATCTTTTTGCTTCCTGTTTCTAAGCCACTCAAAAAAGCAGGAGTGGTTTCCAGCTCTTGGGACATAGTTAACAATGTGCTGTCAGTATCTATCCTCGCTTTTCTGACGGCCTTACCGAATTCAGTGAGTGCCATAGTTGATTCCTCAGTCTTGTGGATGACAGGTTGTTACCTGCGGGTTGCTTCGCTTCTATGATGTAAAGATACCAGAACCACAAACAAATTCAACCATTTTGGTTAAAATGATTAACCATTACTATGAGTTTAATTTAGTTATGGGTAAATAAATTACCCAAAAACCCCAGTGAAATTTATATCTATCTGTTTTTCAATGAATTACCGTGTGAAATCTATCATTGTGTGGGACTCGTTTAGCTATAACTACTAGCTCCATGCTGGTGATCTGTGTCCAGGTTAGGAAATCCAGCCTGAAAATATTTAAGTTTTTAGGGACAATTCCGATATCATTCTTTAATGCCAACTATATCAAGGGTGTTTTCCCAGGCTCCCCCTGAGAATCCGTAAGGAAAAGCAATGGAAAATCATGACGTTTATATTTATACAGGTGACATTCATCGGGATGGTTACCAAGATCTCACTAATGCTATAAAGGAACGAAAAGCTCAACACGGCCTAAGAAAAGATGTTATCTTTTGCGTTGCTACTTATGGTGGGGATCCAAATGCTGGATATCGTATCGGCAGGGCCTTACAACACAACTATGACAAAGTTACTTTGTTAGTAGTAGGCCCATGTAAAAGCGCAGGAACATTGATTGCTATTGCTGCTGATAAGTTGGTTATCGGGGACATGGGCGAGTTAGGTCCATTAGATATACAACTGAAAAAAAATGATGAAATAGGTGAGATGAGCTCTGGTTTAGCCATCATGACAGCTCTAGATGCGTTAAAAGATCGCTCTATTTCAGCGTTTAACTCCCATCTAGTTAAGATAAGATACGAAAATCAGATAAGTACTAAGATGTCTGCTGATATAGCGACTAGACTTACTGAAGCTCTCGTTTCTCCTATGGCAGCTCAAATTGATCCAATTAAACTAGGTGAGCACCAGAGAGCAATGAGCATTGCCTTCACCTATGGTCAACGGCTAACGGCCAAGTCCAATATTCTCAAAGAAGGTGCTTTGGGCAAATTGATTGCTTCATATCCATCACATGGTTTTGTGATAGACCGTAAGGAAGCAAAGGAACTTTTCAAATGTGTACAGAGTCCAAGCGGTTTAACCGAAGCGCTCTATGCTTTATTTTGCGATAAAATTCATGATGGTGATATAGCCACTTACGGGAAGCCGAAAGTAGTAGATTTCACCCATGACCCAGATGAAAACGAGGAAGATACTGATGCCAAAGAATCTGCAACCGGAGATGGAGATACTCAACAGAATGTTGGAAAGCCAGATCCAGGAAAGCCAAGATCTGGCAAGAAAAGCGGAACAAGACCTAAACGAGATAAAGCGACAGCTGGAGCCCTACCAGTTCAACAACCTGATGGACAACAACCTGAAGCGTGATCGTTTCTCTCTGTAAATGTATCTTTTAATCCGGCCTAAGGGCCGGGTTTCCTTATCGCTTTCCCAAGCAATTTTATTCTCGAATCTCTCAGTAATTATCTTTCACGCGTACTTCTCCATAGCGAAGCGCCGCAGTGGTGCAGTCCAGCCGTTCAGCCAGGCGCGTGAACATCATCGCCATGTCGATGATTGGCGTGTCGCTGCTCAGCGTGCGCGCGAACTCATGCCCTACTGCGATCAGCTCTTTGTTGTTCAGTGAATCGGTCATTCTGCTGCTCCCCGGTGCGTGAAACGCTCCATGTCAAAGTCGATAACTGCGCGCTGGTCGCGGAAAATGCCGCAACGGCCATGCCGGATAAGTTCACCCTGTTTGATGGCTACCCGGATGTACTTCTCGGCAGTGGAGCGATGTAGGCCAAACATTTCCGCGATATCTTTGGTTGTTGCGCGGCCATGTTTTTTCACCATCTCGATAATCCAGGCGATGAGCAAGCTGCGTTCCTGGTTGGTCTTAGGCCTTGCCATTCTCGACCTCCGCATTTACCAGCTGTTGCATGAGATGTTTATGACGGCCAACTACGCGCACGGCATCGCGCAATCTCTCCAGGTTAGCCAGCTTGCTCTTAGCGCGGCGGATTTCGCGGGAGATAACACGGACAGTCGGCACAACCTGGGCGGTTACGCGCCTTTCAGTGAAAGACGGGATCTCACTGACAATCTTCGCGATGTCCTTCGGCTGAACTGGTTCGGCCAATTCTGGTGCTGCGGTTACTGCTGGTGTAGCTGACGCTGCTGGTTCTTCAGCGGTTTCCGTTGGCGCCATCGGTAGCGACCAGGTAACGCCCTTGCCCTGCCCGTTCTTCACCACCATGCCTTGGCGCTCCAGCGCGCGCATTGCTGAGGTCATGCCGCGCCCGTTGCGGTTCACTGCTTTTGCCAGTGAAGCCGTATTCATGGCACCATTCTTCGCCAGGAGGCTACGAATCACAGCCGGGTCAACAGGCTCTCGCGCTTCACCATGCAGAGCACGATTTGCCGGAGGAACGAAAGCTACACGCTTCGCATCCGTTACGGACCCAAGGAACCAGCCGCCATCAGCAAAATCACACAACCCCTGTTCACGCTGTTCACGCAACATGTTCAGCGCTTCAACAGGCTCAATATCCAGACGCTCAGCCACTTCGCGATAAGTTGCCCGGCCCATTTGCGCCAGTACTTGAATTACGGTTTCCATGAGTTCTCCTGTTAAATCAGACCAGAGTCTTTGCGTTGTTTATATTTAGCCATCAGCATCTCTGCTGGTGTGGGGCCACTCGCTTTTGACGGTGCCGCAATAGCGCGGCGGATTGGGGGAACTGGCTTGCCGGATATAACGCGCTTTTCCCACATATCGAGAATGTCACTGGCTTCACGCTCAAGCTCTTTGTGGCTCAGTTGGCCATCAGTTCCGCGGCGACGCAGCTCGAGGCAAATGTGGTAAAAAACCGGCTTCGGCCAGGGATACTGCTCACTGCTCGGGTACCGAAACACAAGCTTGCGCCACTTCCAGTATTCGGCCATCACATCAGCGACGGTGATCCCCAGCACGCAGCCCCCTTCCCTGCACCACTTGATGAACTGGCCTGGCGAAGGCAGGAATGGTCGCTCCTGACGGCGTACCATGCGCATACCGGCTTCAACCTGCTCCAGATTGGTGATCCCGTTTTCTTTGAAGGCCAGCACCCACTGACGGCGAATCTCGTTCACGTCTTCTTGGCTGCGATTAACCAGGCTTGCCGGAAACGCAGCCGCCAGCTGTACGAATAGCCCGTTGATAATCTTGGCTACCTGTTCAGTTTGCTCACGCTCGGTGTACTGCTCAGGCAGGTTGTGCGCTACACGGTGTGCCTGTTCCCGGTCAAAACTGCGAATGCTCTCTGCAAGATTTTTCATTCCAGCACCCCGTCAATCCAGTCGGTGTTATGCAGGTCGATACCGCCCCGGGAAGGTTTTACCGCTCCGGTTGCGCGCAGCCGTTTGGTGGTGAGCTGATCCCACTGCTTGCGCAAACTTGAAGGGCTCAGGATGTTGTCTTTCCAGAACTCGTCCCGGTTAGCCCACTGGAACAGGTCACAAATTTCGTAGTGCGTGCGCTTGTCCTGGACACGCATCAGCCTGATGGTATTTGCCCATTCAGCCCAGTTGGGTTCGGATAGAGATGCGTTGACGGTGAGAAGCCTGTCGTAAATCCAGCGTGCGGCCTTGAGGTCGTCAGCGGAGCCCCATGATTTACCTGCCGGGGTGTATATCCCGGCGGCAGCTTCTGGATGGCGTGAGAGAAACTTTTCAGTTTTCTGGGTTCGGGATTCGTCAGAATTCCGAGACGAGGATCTTTTAATATTGTTCTTGTTATAGTCTTGGGTGTCTACCGTTTCCGGGAAGGTTTTTCCCGTTTTCGGTAACACTTTTCCCGATTTCGGGAAGACTTTTCCCGTTTTCGGTTTGTCTAAAATCCAGGCAAAAAGATCAGTATTTATACCGACCGTTTTCATTACGCCCTGCTTTTGACTGAAGATGATTTTACGTTCTGCGAGCGATTTGAGCGCATCAGAAACATGCGAATCACTCAGCCCTGTAAGCTCGGCAATCACCGTGTTCGTCACGCGATCCTGCTTCTTGTTCCAGCCGTAGGTAAGCCAGATCACCGCCTCAAAACACTGCCACTCCCGGCCTGACATTCTCAGACGAGGCTTGAGCTGTTGGATCTCGTTAGCGACCTTGGTATACCCGTTCGACAGGTCGGCCATACGACCTCCCGGTTGTTCGGTTCTGTGGGGGAAATTGATAATTTCAGCTGTGTTTGACATACTTAGCTCCGCAATTACACTCCGTTTTTGCACCTGAAAGCCGTTGGTGTTCGAGCACCGCGGCTTTCGCCTTTCCTGAGGCCTTCACATTGCCCCCAGCATCGTTGTAACCATGGCCATTAACGGCGCCACAGAGTCCGGCCCGTCCAGGTAGAAACTGGCAACGATTTTTTCGCTGATTTCCTTCAGTCGCACCTGCTTCGGCGCATTCAGAACAACAGCCTGAAGGGCTTCTGCATCCTCTTTCACCGATCGAGCAATGCGGACAGTGATATCGTCATGCTTAATCAGTCGATCCCGGTACGCCAAAGGCAATGCAGCCATGATTGCCGGCTCCAGCTGCTTTACGTTCTCCCGGTAAACAGCTGAGTCCTCTTTGTTGTCCAGCCAGCGAAACAGCTTCACGTTCCAGACTTCAGGTTGGCCGGTAAGGTCGACACCTTTAAGATGCAACTCTTCAGCCGACTCCAGGATTTGCAGAGCAGCAACCAAACGCCCTTCTGCAGCCGCCCATGCGCGAACAGCCGAACAGATTGCGCGGTGATCGACGGATTGTTTTGCATTAGCTTCCTGGTGACAGTTGAATATCAGGCGTTCTGTGGGTGCTCTGTTACTCTGATAAAAAGAAAGTGTTTGCATGGTTAAGGCTCCTGTTTTGGTAAACCATCGCTGGGATTTGGGTAGAGATCAGGACGCAGCTCATGGGGAGTTACACCAGTGACATGAAAAATCGGAAGTACTCGAGCCTGAGGAACCTGACCCGCATTCCGATTTCTCCAGTGACTAACATTCATGGCACTAGTCGATAAAAGTTCAGCCAATTTTGTCGCACTGCCCGCGGTGGCAATGGCTTTGTCTAATGCATTCATATCTGAGCTCCAATGGTGATGTGATAGAAGTTAAACATTATGTTTATATTAATGTCAACTTTTTGAGCGTTGAGCAAATAAACATTTGGTTTAGAATCTTGTTATGAAAGAGAAAACTCATCAGACAGATCACCCTCAAGTGCGCAGACTCAATGAAATCATTGAGCAAAAAGGTATTTCTAAAGCTGACATGGCGCGTATTTGCGGTGTCAGTTCCCAGTCTGTAAACAACTGGTTCGTGCGCGGGACGATAGGTAAAAGCTCTGCGATTAAGCTGGCGGATGCGCTTGGAGTTAGTCTTGCCTGGCTTTTAGGGCAAGAAGTAGATGAGGTAGGTGGACTTAAAACTGACGAACAGCGCCTGCTGGAGCTTTATCGCCAACTGCCGGAAGAAGAGCAGCAAAACATGCTCCGCATCTTCGCACTTCGCCTGAAGGAACTGGATGAGTTGTATGAAAAATACATGAGTAGACGAATCAAGGGCGACGCTGAGTAGTAGGCATCTGGTGCAAACGACGAGGGACACGATTGAAAACTGGCCTGTTTTTAATTTCTATCGCCGTTCTTTGCTTCACCTTCCTTTTCATCTGGATCGTGCTCATTGGTCCTGTGAATGGGCAGGAAAAGACTTACTTTAAGGACACAACAACTTTTGCGATCGTAGTTATGGCAGTGCTGTTGATAGCATTCGTAGTGGTTACTACGATGGTTTTGTTGTGAAGCGGAAAAGTAAGTTTTTTGAGTTTTATCACCGCTGCCGGTACTTCGAGCTTCGTCTGAATGAGATGGAAAAATTGTTTAGACGGATGAGACCGAAGAGTGGTTTAGGTTCTGATCTAGCATTAGGTTTTCCGTAGTTTTTACTTTAAAAAAACATTAAATATCAGCAAATTAAATTTCACTAAGTTATCCATCTGGAGATTGTAATGTCCAAAGATCTTACGCTCGAGCTTCCACATTTACATGATGTTATTGAATCAAAGAACTTCATTGAAACCAATGCTGATGGTGTTGTTACGATCGGTACCCAAAACAACGGATTTGATGTGTTCAACTTTGTTTTTTTGAATAGCAGTCCAGTAATCGGCACAGAAGCCGGAGAGATTGTTGTAAAGGGTATGCAGAGGACCAAGGTTGTATCTATTACATTAAGCAAACAAAAAGCTCATGATTTTTACGAATCGTTGAAAAGTATGTTTGAGGAATAGCCTATTATGGATGTGGCTCAATCTGCTGTTAACGAAGGGAAATTACTGATTGCTTACTCAGATCAGAGTGGGTCTACTGTAGGTTTAGAGTTTTCAGCGGTAGCTTCAAGTCAGGCAACATTACTGATGGGGGCTTGCAGTTTTGCCGCTTCGGATAAACAAAAACGGATTGTCACATCAGTTGGAATGGATGATACTAAGATCATTCAAACATCAACTGAAGATGGAGGTGACGACATGGAAAAAAGAATATCGATTCTTGAAATTGAAGTTGCCCACATCAAAAAAGATGTAACTGAGATAAAAACTACTGTCTCTAAAATTGACACAACTGTTAACTCCTTAGACAAAAACATGGCCGTGGTGCTTGAAAAGCTCTCATCAATCAAGGATTCTCTTGATAAGAAGCCTTCTTCAGATGCCATTGATAGAAAAATCACTGAAGCGAAGCTTGCAATTTTGTTGGGCGTACCTGCAATTATTGCAATTGGCACAGGCATCTATAAAGCCTTTAAAAATTACTTGTAATTTAGACCCGGCCACTGCGCCGGGTTTTTTATATCCTTACCACCAGCTCCGCGCCCAATTCCTACCACGAACTCCCCAATCCCGACCTTTGCGTCGGGATTTTTTTGTCTCCTATCATGTAACGCCCTCCCATAAACCCAGGAATAAACTTTTTGTTTAATAAAATATACTCATAATGTTGACACCGGTTTAAACATTGTGTTTAATCATTATCACCAAGACGCACCACGAACCACCCAGGCATGGAGCCCACGAAGTAGCGGCCCGGCGCATACGAAGACCGGGATGAGGTGGAGAGAATAACGCGCATCAGGTGTAAACGTTCCGCTGGCCGGCGATAAGGCAAACGAGGGTGAGAATGATTGATTTCGCACGCAAACCAGGACGGCAGCAGGCCGTTAAATTGAACTTCTTTGAGGTGATTCTTCGCCGCTTGTGCTACCTGCTGGCGCAAAAGGGGAATCCAGATGTGTAACTCGACGAAATGCGGGTACTGCGGCAAACCGGTTGAACCGGAGGAAGTAGTCAACAGTACCCTTCTCTATCGCAACGGCTCACAGCTGGCGCGCAAAGAAAAAGAATACTGCTCTGAACGTTGTGCTTCGTACGACCAGATGGCCCACGAAAGCTAACGTAAAAGCCGCGCAAGGCGGCCCGTACGTCCGGTGCTCCCGACCAAAGTTACACCGGAAAACTACTTAAAAAACCAAAGTTCACCCAATGGGCGCTATCTCTGGCCCGGGGATCTTACATCCAAAAAAGAGGATCTCACATGGAATTTTTCTATGTAGTCAAAGCCACGCAGAAATCCGGCAAAGATGATGCCGTAATCTGGTTCACTGCTAAATCTGAAGCCCGCGCGAACTTACAGCTCGATGTAGAGCTGGAAGATGGCGGCATTGAAACTGGCCGTGGCAAGGACTATCAGAAGCCGATTCGTACCGATTTCCCGGTATATAACGACCTTCCTGATGAAAGCACCGTTGATTATTCATGGTGCAAACGCTACGAGCTGGACGAAGACCAGCGTACCTGGAAAATTAAACTGCTGGCGGATGACGCGCAGCATGATGAAACCGCCAATTCTGATGTTGTGACTGGTAAAGACGGCACCATCGTGGAAGAAAAACCGGCATTACTCCGCCCGGTATCGCGCCTGCGTCTCCCGCAACGCCTCATCGCGCACCTGATTAATGACACTGAAGAAAAGGAAATCAGCGAAGAGCAGCATATCCAGATCGGACAGATGGAAAGCGATGATAGCAACCAGTACTTGCAGAATCTGTTACTGGCAGCATCTAACGTTCCTGATATCAAGGAGCTTTCCGCCCATGTTGAGTGGAACCTTGTGAGTGCAATTAAACAAGTGTTCCAGCGTGACCAGGTTTATACCGTCAGTTCATTCGAAGAGTTTATGACCGAATGGGCCAGCGCGCCTGAACACAGAACCCTCACCACTCACAAATGGCTTTTTGATAAAGAGCCAGAAGTTGTTGTTAAGGGTGAAAGCGCCCCATCCACAATCACGCCTGTGCTTGTTACCGTGGCAACCCTCCCCCTGCGCCAGCGCATTCTTGCCCAGTTTATTTCTGATGAATATGCATATCACATCGATGCAGAACAGAAGAAAACCATCCAGGAACTCGAGCTGGATGTTGATAACAGCTATGTGCAGAACCTGCTGCTGGCTGCTGAGAACGTGGAATTCTTCAAGAATGCTTCTGAGATAGACATCTCACGGGTTGTAGCCGCTCTGAAAACCGTCTTCCCGGTTGAAGGGAAACGGACTGAGCTGTCTCTTGTCATGCGGTTCATCCGGATCTGGTTTAACACAGAGCACATCGATCGCGGCATCCTGGTTCGCGAGTGGGCTGCCGGCAATCGCATTAGCAATGTTCAGCGCACTGATTCCGGTACCAATGCAGGCGGCGGAAATAAGACAGATCGCAACCCAGAACTGAAACATGATCTCGACGCTCTGGATTTGGAAATAGCCCTGGCTACCCTTTCAGGTGATTTTAATATCTACGATATTCCCGGAGCCCCGTATCGTCTTGCGAAAGACATCGTATCCGCTAAAGATAGTCCGTTTAAAGAGTGGTCTGCGGCCCTACGTAACGTCCCCGGCATTCTGGACTATTCACGCGCCGCTATCTTCGCGCTCATCCGGAATGCTCATCCTTCGTATTACCTCAATGCCGCACGTCTCAGCGGATACATAAATTCGAACCTTACAGAAAGTAACCATGAAAATCCGACAGAAGAGACTCTTGTCGCGGCACGGCACGCACCAGAAGTCAGTTGGGAAAATGAAATTAACCAACAAATCGCTTCCGAAAAAACGGAAGTAGCCGATGACGTCAGCACCCAGGGTGCAGCCAACCAACCGCAGGTTGAAAATCTCGGTGGCGGCATGTTCTCCATTGATGGCCTGATGAACGAAAACCAATCAAAAAATGATGACCGTTCACCAGAACGAGAGGAGACCACCAGCGATGTGCAGATGGAAACGGCTCAGTCAGAGAAAGTCGAAGTTATTGATGCGATACCAACAGGCGAAAGCGCTGATGCAGCTACTCCGCAAACAGTTACCGTAGCGCCGGCAGATATTCTGGCCGCAGCGGCGCCAAGTCTCGCTAACCAGGAACAGGTGGATGTTAACCAGAAAACGGATTCTGTCAGCCAAAACAGCGATTCTGTAAAACTGAATGCGCCAGAACCGGTACAAAACGAGCCAGAAGTAAAGCTGAACGAACCAGTACCCGAATACCCAGCGTACTTCGAGCCTGGCCGTTATGAGGGTCTGCCAAATAACGTCTATCACGCCGCCAACGGCATCAGCAGCACGCAGGTGAAAGACGCCCGGGTGAGCCTGATGTACTTCAACGCGCGGCATGTGGAGAAGACGATCCCGCGTGAAGGATCCAAAGTGCTGGATATGGGCAACCTGGTGCATGGTCTGGCGCTCCAGCCGGAAAACCTCGACGAGGAGTTCAGCGTAGAGCCGGTTATCCCTGAAGGTGCATTCACCACCGCTGCAACCCTGAGGGAGTTCATCGACACCCATAACGCCAGTCTTCCGGCGCTTCTGTCCGCCGACGACATCAAAGCGCTGCTAGAAGAATACAACGCCACCCTGCCGCCGCAGGTGCCGCTCGGTGCATCGCTGGAAGAAACAGCTCAGAGCTACATGACGCTGCCAGCTGAGTTCCAGCGTATCGAGGCAGACCAGAAGCAGACTGCTGCCGCGATGAAGGCTTGCATCAAAGAATACAACGCCACCCTGCCGCCGCAGGTGAAAACGAGCGGTAGCCGTGACGCGCTGCTCGAGCAGCTGGCAATCATCAATCCCGACCTGGTAGCGCAGGAAGCACAGAAACCGGTACCGCTGAAAGTCTCCGGTACCAAAGCCGACATGATCCAGGCGGTGAAGTCTGTTAACCCGGATGCTGTATTCGCTGACGAACTGCTGGATGCGTGGCGCGAGAACCCGGGCGAAAAGATTCTGGTTACGCGCCAGCAGCTCGCGACCGCCCAGGCTATTCAGTCGGCCCTTCTGGCGCACCCGACTGCCGGGATGTTGCTCCAGCATCCTAGCCGTGCTGTTGAGGTTAGTTATTTCGGCTTTGACGAAGAGACCGGGCTTGAAGTGCGTGTGCGCCCTGACCTCGAAATCGACCTGGACGGTGTGCGCATTGGCGCTGACCTGAAAACCATCAGCATGTGGAACGTTAAACAGGAAAGCCTGCGCGCCAAGCTTCACCGGGAAATCATTGAACGCGATTACCACCTGAGCGCGGCCATGTACTGCGAAACCGCAGCGCTGGATCAGTTCTTCTGGATTTTCGTCAACAAAGACGAGAACTACCACTGGATCGCCATCATCGAGGCATCAGCTGAGCTGCTGGAGCTGGGAATGCTCGAGTATCGCAAATCCATGCGCGCCATCGCTACCGGATTCGACACTGGCGAATGGCCAGCGCCTATCACCGCCGATTACACCGACGAACTGAACGACTTCGACCTGCGCCGCCTAGAAGCGCTGCGTACTCAGGCATAAGGGGAATGACGATGGAAAACATGAATATCGTAACTGCGGAGCAGCAGGCTCCGAACACTATCTCTGCCAGCAATGCCATCTTCAATGTGCAGGCGTTAACACAGCTACAAGCCGTTGCCGGATTGATGGCCCAGGCAGCAGTTACAGTTCCTGAACATCTTCGCGGCAACCCTGCCGACTGCATGGCCATCATCATGCAGGCAATGCAGTGGGGGATGAACCCGTACGCGGTGGCGCAAAAAACGCACCTGGTCAACGGCGTGCTGGGCTACGAAGCGCAGCTGGTAAACGCGGTGATCTCCAGCTCCAACGCCATCGTAGGCCGCTTCCATTATGAGTACGAAGGCGACTGGTCGAAATGTGCCACCAGCCGTGAGGAGATCGTTAAGAAGCCAGCGAAAGGCGGCGGTACGTACGACAAGAAAGAGATTGTGCGCGGCTGGACCAGTGCTGATGAACAGGGCCTGTCGGTTCGCGTAGGCGCAGTCATTCGCGGCGAAAGTGAAATTACCTGGGGCGAGCCGGTATTCCTTTCCAGCGTGATTACTCGCAACTCCCCACTGTGGGTATCGAATCCGAAGCAGCAAATCGCGTACCTGGCCCTGAAGTACTGGGCGCGCCTGTACTGCCCGGCAGTAGTTCTGGGGGTGTATACCCCAGATGAAGTTGAGCAGCGCACAGAGAAGGAAATTAACCCAGCACCAGCCCAACGCGTGAGCCTGGCTGATATGAAAGGTGACGCCGTAACAACCACTCACAGCGTGCAGGAGTCGGCAGCAAATATCGATGGCCTGGCCGAAGAATTCCGGGATCGCATTGAGGGTGCCCAGGATGTAGATAACGCCAAAGCGGTGCGTGCCGACATCGAGAGTACCAAAGCAACACTGGGTTCCGCCCTGTTCACCGAGCTGAAAAACAAAGCCGTTAAGCGATATTACCTGGTGGATGCACGCAACAAGGTTGAGGCGGCGATTAACTCCCTGCCCCAACCAGACGAGCCGAATGCAGCAGAACGGTTCGCGGAAGCCGAGCGCGTGCTTGCATCTTCAAAGCGTCACCTGGGCGACGAACTGCACGATCAGTTCAGCATCACCATGGCAGATATGAAACCGGAATATGTGGCCTAAGGGAGGCGGGAGGGTTCGCCCTCCCGGTAACGATATGACGAAAATTATCGAACGCGGAATGATTTTCAACAGCGAAATGGTTCGAGCCATTCTCGACGGCCGGAAGACGGAGACACGGCGGCCAGTTAAGTTCCCCTTAATCGACAAGAATATGGGCTGTGAATTAGCAGGTAACGAGCTTGCCGGGGAATTGGCGGCTGGGAACCACTGGAATAGTCCGTTTGGTAAGCCAGGCGAACATATCTGGGTAAGGGAAACGTGGGCAGAAGCTGGTGCCAGCGCATCGGAATTGCTGCTTTACCGGGCTAACTATCCGGAGCATGTACCACCACATTACGAGAACGTGCCGCCGGCTGATGAAGTCCGCTGGACACCCAGCATCCATATGCCGCGCTGGGCCAGCCGTATCACGTTGGAGATTACCTGCGTTCGGGTCGAGCGGTTAAAAAGTATCAGCGACGAAGAAGCGCGATCAGAGGGGGTTGTCCAACTACGGGAAGGGTTTTGGAAACACTACCAACCGGGCTGGACGCAGCACCAGCTAAGCGCCAGAGGGGCTTTCGCTACGCTCTGGGATTCCATTTACGGCTTTGGTGAATGGGATAGAAATCCTTGGGTCTGGGTGATCAAGTTTAAGCGTATCGAAGGAGATGGCCATGCGACTGATTAACCGTGGCAATCAGCAGTCCCCTCTCGCTCGTCAGGCGTGTGACATCGCGCTGGCAGCCCATGCGGAACGTTACGGCGACTACGGGCGCAGCAAGATGAAAGAGACTTATACGGTGAGGGTGGAAGGCGTGAAGGTCTGGGTGGAGGTGGTAAACCGCAAAGCCAGCTACGTGGCCACTGCAATGACCGGAATGCGCCGACTCAGATCCCTGCCAGGACAGGTTTCCTGATATCGATATTTCAAATGTCATTAACCGGCATCTTTATACTGATGTCGGTTACCTGAGGTGAACGATGGCACAGGTAATTTTTAATGAAGAGTGGATTGTTGAGGCCAAGCTCATCGAAAGAACCGGTCTCTCCAGTGGGCAAATAAAGAGCTACAGGCTCAAGTCCTGGGTTAACGGCATTCACTTTAAATACGTCACAGCCGATGGCAGAACCGAGTCTGAAAAAGGCCTTGCCTGGTATAACTACCCCAAAATAAACCATTTCATTAAGGATGCGTAATGGCAGGCTTTCCTACCGGCGTTGAAATACACAACGGTAAATTGAGGATTTCGTTCAAGTTCAAGAATATTCGCTGCCGGGAAGTTTTGCAGGGTTGGACTGTAAATAACTCCAATATCAAGAAAGCAGGAAATCTTAGGGCATTAATCTGCGCCGAAATTCAGCTGGGAACATTCAAATACGAAGAACGCTTTCCTGAGAGCAAAGCACTTAAGAAGTTTTCGACGCCCAGCAAGAGTGTCTTAACCTTTCAAGAGCTGTGCGATGCATATCACGCAGTGAAAGAGGTGGAGATTAGTCCGGCAACAATGATGATTACCCGGTCGGTCAGTACCCTCTTCACGAAGATTATCGGAGAGGATACTTCTCTTGAGGATATACAGCTGAACGATATGTTGTTGTACCGAAAAAAATTGCTTGAGGGGGAATTTAAGGCAAGGGCTGATGGGCAACGTACAGTCAGAACTGTTAACGCATTTATGGGGCAGCTATGCCGGATGCTCAGCTTCGCGCAACAGAGCAACTACATCCAGCACAAGCCTTTCGAGAACATCAAAAGTCTGAAGACATCTGAACTGGATCCGGATCCATTGCTGAAAGAAGAATTTCAGGAATTATCAAAGCACTGGGAAGGTCAGCATTTGAACCTCTGGACGTTTGCCGTTTATTCCGGTTTACGCCATGGCGAGTTGACAGGTTTAGCCTGGGAGGATGTCGATTTATCGACTGGTGAAGTTCATGTTAAGCGTACCATGACTCTCACGAAGAAATTTGGACCACCTAAAACGAAGGCGGGGATCAGGACGGTGAAATTGCTTAAGCCGGCGCTGGAGGCGTTAACAAGGCAATACGAGCTTACAGGCGACAAGTTGCCCACTGAAATCGACTTCTACCACCGAGAGCGCGGAAAGGTTGAAAAGCAAAGCCTTAGATTCTGCTTCGTTCCCAACTATGAAGAAGGGAAATTGAGCAGACATTATTCTCAGAGCACGATTAACCAGACATGGCCAGGGGCTATGCGAAAATCAGGAGTAAGGTATAGAACCCCCTATCACACCCGCCATACTTATGCCTGCTGGTTACTATCGGCTGGAGCAAACCCATCGTTCATTGCAAGTCAGTTGGGGCATAAAAATGCGCGTATGGTTTACACCGTATATTCAAAATGGATCGTAAAGATGAACGATGACCAAATAGGCATGTTAAACGAGAAAATTTAGTGAAATGCCCCCACAGTGCCCCTGACACATTGCAATTCGGGATAATATTCAAATATTTCAATGAGTTCAGCGACCAGCCTTTAATAGTAGCCAGATAAATACTGGCGCGCCTAGCGTGGCGGTTACCACACCAATTGGCAATTCAGCGGCAGTCAGTGCAAGCCTGGCGATAATGTCAGCTACCAGCAGCGTCGCCGCACCGGCTATGGCCGCGCTTGGGAGTAACGTGCGATGGTCCGTGACTCCACAAAGTCGTAGCATGTGCGGGATGACAAGGCCAATAAAACCAATCGCGCCGGCCAGCGCCACACTCACCCCTACCATCCAGCCAATGGCAATGACCAGCACATTGCGCCATAAGTTCATCGACATGCCGAGCTGACGGGCAGAGGTTTCGCCCAGTGCAAGGATGTTCAGTGGTTGCGCCTGGCAGCACGCCCAGGTTATCACCGGGATAAGCAATACCATCAGCCATCCCTGACGCCAGTCAACACCGCCAAACCCGCCCATCATCCAGTACATTAGCTGGCGTAAATCAAATGAGGTGGAAAAGTAGACCGCCCAGGTCATCAGCGCGCTGCAAATGATCCCCAGCGCAACCCCTGCCAGCAACAGACGGCTGGTCGATAGATGACGTCTTGCGAAGCGCAGGAGTATCACGGTAATGATTAGCGCACCGATAATGGCGCTCAGGCTAACGCTCCAGGCAGAAAGCTCGCCGCCCCCCAGCATAACCGCCGCAATCAGCCCAACACCGGCCCCATTCGATACCCCCAGCAGTCCCGGCTCCGCCAGCGGGTTTTCAAACAGAGCCTGCATCATGGTGCCACAGAGCGCCAGCGCCGCACCAACGAGGATCACCGCCAGGGTACGCGGCAGACGGATTTGCCAGACAAATAGCTGCCCGTCTGCGCCAAACCAGCTTTCCGGCCCCAGCCACCGGTCGCCCGCGCACAGGCTGACGGCTGCGGCAACAAGGAGCAGCAGCACAAGAACAAGCAAGCGGCGCAGGTCGTATTGGCGCTGGCGATGAGCGAAGTCAGGCATAGACATGATTTTATCAGGATGAGATGTAATTGATTTTACGGTGGGTTTACAGGAGAGCAAAGAAAAAAGGCCGCGAATGCGGCCTTTTTAGTTAGTTCATATTACTCTGCTTTGGGCGTTGCGTTTTCGACACGGCTTTTTAACTTCTGGCCGGGTCTGAAGGTCACCACGCGGCGGGCTGTAATGGGAATATCTTCCCCCGTCTTCGGGTTGCGGCCCGGACGTTGGTTTTTGTCTCGCAAATCAAAATTGCCAAAACCGGAGAGTTTTACCTGCTCGCCGTTTTCCAGAGCGCGACGGATCTCTTCGAAAAACAACTCTACCAACTCTTTGGCATCCCGTTTGCTAAGCCCAAGCTTATCAAACAGATATTCTGACATTTCAGCTTTTGTAAGCGCCATAGGTTCAATCCCTCAATGAGGCCTGGAATCGCTCTTTTAATGCCTCTACACATTTGGCGACGGTAGCGGCAATCTCCTCTTCTTCGAGTGTACGGCTGGTATCCTGAAGGATAAGGCTGATAGCGAGGCTCTTGAAACCTTCTGCTACGCCCTTGCCGCGGTACACGTCAAATAAGTTTACGCCAACTACCTGATTTACGCCAACTTTCTTACATTCGACCAAAATATCTGCTGCGGGAACGTTTTCAGCGACCACAACCGCGATATCACGGCGGTTCGCCGGGAAGCGTGAAACATCCTGCGCCTGAGGAATGACGCGGTCTGCAACCGGGTTCCACTCCAGCTCGAACACGATGGTACGGCCATTCAGATCCAGTTTGCGCTCCAGCTCAGGGTGAACAACACCAATGAAACCAACGCGTTTGCCATCTAAATAAATGGCAGCACTCTGGCCTGGATGCAGGGCCGGGATGGATTCCGCACGGAATTCAATTTCAGATAATTTACCGGTCAGATCGAGAATCGCTTCCAGATCGCCCTTCATATCGTAGAAATCAACCGTCCCTTTTGCCAGGTCCCAGTGTTCTTCATAGCGGTTGCCGCTAATGGCGCCAGCCAGCATGAGATCCTGACGGATGCCTAAATTTGCCTGATTATCTGGTACAAAGCGCAATCCACTCTCGAAAATGCGCACGCGGTTTTGCTGACGATTCTGGTTATAAACGATAGTCCCGAGCAGACCCGTCCACAAGGACAGACGCATCGCTGACATTTCGCTTGAAATTGGGCTTGGCAGGATGAGCGCTTCCTGAGCCGGGTGGATCCACTGCTGTACCTTCGGATCAACGAAGCTATAGGTGATCACTTCCTGGTAACCTTTGTCGTTGAGCATGGTTTTCACACGCTTCAGGGACAGGTCGGCTTCACGGTGAGAGCCCATCACCAGACCAGCCTGTACCGGCGCGTCTGGGATGTTGTTGTAGCCGTAAACACGCGCCACTTCTTCCACCAGGTCTTCTTCGATTTCCATATCGAAACGCCATGATGGCGCAACAGCCTTCCACTCGTCCTGACCTTCGGTGACGTCGCAGCCCAGACGTTTAAGAATCTCGCTAACCTGCGCATCTTCCACATGGTGGCCAATCAGACGATCCAGCTTGCTGCGGCGCAGGGTGATGGTTGCGCGTTTCGGCAGAGTGGCTTCGTTTGTGACATCAATAACCGGGCCAGCATCGCCGCCACAGATATCGATCAACAGGCGCGTTGCACGCTCCATTGCCTTGTATTGCAGTGCCGGATCAACACCACGCTCATAACGGTGAGAGGCGTCGGTATGCAGGCCATGGCGACGTGCACGGCCCGTGATAGACAGCGGGCTGAAGAAGGCGCATTCCAGCAGCACGTTCTGCGTTTCGTCATTCACACCGGAATGTTCGCCACCGAAGATGCCGCCCATCGCCAGCGCTTTACCATGATCCGCAATCACCAGGGTGTCAGCGTTCAGTTTTGCTTCGCTGCCGTCCAGCAGAACCAGAGTTTCGCCCTCTTTCGCCATACGCACAACGATACCGCCTTCGATACGATCTTTATCGAACGCGTGCATTGGCTGGCCCAGCTCCAGCAGAACGTAGTTAGTTACGTCTACAACCGCATCAATGGAGCGAATGCCGCAACGACGCAGCTTCTCTTTCATCCACAGTGGGGTTGGCGCTTTAACATTAATGCCTTTCACGACACGACCCAGATAACGCGGGCACGCATCGGCGGCTTCAACCTGAATCGGCAGAGTGTCGGTGATGGTGGCAGCAACCGGGGCAATTTCTGGCGCATTCAGTTCGGTCTGGTTCAGCACAGCAACATCGCGCGCTACGCCGATAATACCCAGGCAATCTGCACGGTTCGGAGTCACGCTGATTTCGATGGTGTTGTCATCGAGTTTCAGGTATTCGCGAATATCAGTACCGATTGGCGCATCCAGCGGCAGCTCAATAATGCCGTTGTGATCGTCGGAAATACCCAGCTCAGAGAAAGAACACAGCATCCCTTCTGACGGCTCACCGCGCAGTTTTGCGGCTTTGATTTTGAAATCACCTGGCAGTACCGCACCAACAGTTGCCACAGCAACCTTCAGCCCCTGACGGCAGTTTGGCGCGCCACAGACGATATCCAGCAGGCGTTCGCCGCCCACGTTCACTTTTGTTACGCGCAGTTTGTCTGCATTAGGATGCTGACCACATTCGACCACTTCCCCTACAACCACACCGTTAAAGGCACCTGACACTGGCTCAACGCCGTCAACTTCCAGGCCTGCCATGGTGATTTGGTTGGAAAGCGCTTCGCTATCGAGAGAGGTGTTCACCCATTCGCGTAACCACAGTTCACTGAATTTCATTATTCTGTCCTGCCCTTATTTAAACTGTTTGAGGAAACGCAGATCGTTTTCGAAAAATGCGCGCAAATCGGTTACGCCATAGCGCAGCATGGTCAGACGCTCCATGCCCATACCGAAGGCAAAGCCAGAGTAGACTTCAGGATCAATGCCGACATTACGCAGAACATTTGGGTGCACCATACCGCAGCCCAGCACTTCCAGCCATTTGCCGTTTTTACCCATCACGTCAACTTCCGCAGAAGGTTCGGTGAACGGGAAGTAGGACGGACGGAAACGTACCTGCAAATCTTCTTCAAAGAAGTTATTCAGGAAGTCGTGCAGCGTCCCTTTCAGGTTGGTAAAGCTGATGTTTTTATCAACGATCAGGCCTTCCATCTGGTGGAACATTGGGGTGTGCGTCTGGTCGTAATCGTTACGATAAACACGGCCTGGCGCGATGATGCGAATTGGCGGCTCTTGATCTTTCATGGTGCGGATCTGAACGCCTGAAGTCTGGGTACGCAACAGACGCGTAGCATCGAACCAGAAAGTGTCGTGGTCAGCGCGTGCCGGATGATGGCCAGGAATGTTCAGCGCATCGAAGTTGTGATAGTCATCTTCGATTTCCGGGCCAGTCGCCACGGTAAAGCCGAGCTCACCGAAGAAACTTTCAATACGGTCAATGGTACGGGTAACCGGGTGCAGACCGCCGTTCTCAATACGACGACCAGGCAGTGAAACATCGATGGTTTCTTCAGCCAGACGCGCGTTCAGTGCCGCATTTTCCAGCGCGGATTTACGCGCATTCAGTGCCTGCTGTACCTGCTCTTTAGCTTCGTTAATCACCGCACCCGCTGCCGGACGCTCTTCTGCTGGCAATTCACGCAGGGTAGTCATTTGAAGGGTCAGGTGCCCTTTCTTACCCAGATATTCGACGCGGACGTTGTCTAACGCGGCAACATCTGAGGCCTGGTTAATGGCGGCCGTTGCACTGGCAACCAGCTCTGCGAGATGTGACATGGTTTTCCTCATTATGTCGGTGCAGACACCGATTTGGTGGACTTAATCTCTCGAATTTAGACACAAAAAAAGCCTCCATCAGGAGGCTTATTCGGCGCTGTTTTTCGTTTCATCTTTCACGCGCTAGCCTCCTGATATCAGGTGCTAAAGTAAAAGAAGAAGCGGAAAATAGCAGCATTCATGCTTGCGTTACCTTATAGGTTTAGAGCCGTTAAGACCTTATTGAAAAGCCTGGACGGGTAAAAGTCAATGTTCTGATAAGGTTAAAACAAAAGAGGGAGCAAAGCCCCCTCTCTCAACTGGCTTACGCCAGTGCTGCTTTCGCTTTTTCGACCAGAGCGGTGAACGCTACTTTGTCGAATACTGCGATGTCAGCCAGGATCTTACGGTCGATTTCAACAGAGGCTTTTTTCAGGCCGTTGATGAATTTGCTGTAAGAAATACCGTTCTGACGTGCTGCTGCGTTGATACGCGCAATCCACAGTTGACGGAACTGACGCTTACGTTGACGACGGTCACGGTAAGCGTACTGACCAGCCTTGATAACAGCCTGGAAGGCAACGCGGTATACGCGTGAACGCGCACCGTAGTAGCCTTTAGCTTGTTTCAGAATTTTTTTGTGACGTGCACGAGCAATTACACCACGTTTTACGCGAGCCATGTGAGCTCTCCTGTATCTATATTCTTAGTAAAAAAAATTAAACGTTAACGGCTTATGCGTACGGCAGGCACGCGATAACCAGACCCAGATCGCCTTTAGACACGAGGCCTTTTGGACGCAGGTGACGTTTACGTTTAGTAGATTTTTTGGTCAGAATATGACGCAGGTTTGCGTGCTTACGCTTAAATCCACCACCACCGGTTTTTTTGAAGCGCTTAGCAGCACCGCGTACGGTCTTAATTTTTGGCATCTTAATAACTTCCACTTCGCATTGTTAAATAAACGAAACATAGGCGAGCAAAACCTATGAGGCCCGAAGGCTCCACAGATTTTGCTGCTTGAAGGCCTTACTGTTTCTTCTTAGGAGCGAGCACCATGATCATCTGGCGGCCTTCGATCTTCGTAGGGAAGGATTCGACTACTGCCAGTTCACTCAGATCGTCACGGACGCGGTTAAGCACTTCCATACCAATCTGTTGGTGGGCCATCTCACGACCGCGGAAACGCAGTGTGATTTTGGCCTTATCGCCATCTTCCAGAAAGCGAATCAGGCTGCGGAGTTTTACCTGATAATCGCCATCGTCGGTACCAGGACGGAATTTAATTTCCTTAACCTGGATAACTTTTTGCTTTTTCTTCTGTTCCTTAGAAGACTTACTCTTTTCATAAAGGAACTTGCCGTAGTCCATAATACGACAAACTGGCGGTTCGGCGTTAGGGCTGATTTCAACTAAATCTACTCCAGCTTCTTCAGCTTTTTCGATCGCTTCTCTCAGACTCACAATCCCCAGTGGCTCACCTTCCAGATCTGTTAAGCGAACTTCCTGGGCGCGAATCTCGCCATTGATACGATTCGGACGTGCCGTTTGAACTCGTTTTCCGCCTTTAATACCTTATTCCTCCAGTTGTTGAAGACTGCGGCTGCGAATCTCTTGTTGCAGCTTCTCAATCACTTCACTTACGTCCAGGCTCCCCAGGTCTTTACCACGGCGGGTGCGAACGGCAACTTTGCCTGCTTCCACCTCTTTATCACCACAGACCAACATATACGGGACACGACGTAAAGTGTGCTCGCGGATTTTAAAGCCAATCTTCTCATTTCTCAAGTCTGCTTTTACGCGAATGCCCGCATTTTGTAGTTTCTGCGTCAATTCTTTAACGTAATCAGCCTGAGAATCGGTAATATTCATCACTACGACCTGCACTGGCGCAAGCCAGGTTGGGAAGAAGCCAGCAAACTCTTCGGTAAGGATGCCGATGAAGCGCTCCAGAGAACCGAGGATTGCACGGTGAATCATGACCGGTACCTGACGCTCGTTGTCTTCGCCAACATAAGAGGCGCTTAAACGCTGCGGCAGGGAGAAGTCCAGCTGTACAGTACCGCACTGCCATGCGCGATCGAGGCAGTCATACAGGGTAAATTCAATTTTCGGGCCGTAGAAGGCACCTTCGCCAAGCTGATATTCGAACGGAATACCGTTCTCTTCCAGCGCCACGGCCAGGTCCGCTTCTGCACGATCCCATGTCTCATCGCTACCGATACGTTTTTCCGGACGCGTAGAGAGTTTGACGACGATTTTCTCGAAGCCAAAGGTGCTATACATATCGTAGACCATACGAATACAGGCGTTAACTTCGTCACGTACCTGATCTTCCGTACAGAAGATATGCGCATCATCCTGAGTAAAACCACGAACACGCATCAGACCGTGCAGCGCACCTGATGGCTCGTTACGGTGGCAGCTACCGAATTCCGCCATACGCAGCGGCAGATCGCGGTAGGATTTCAGACCCTGGTTAAAGATCTGAACGTGACCCGGACAGTTCATTGGCTTAATGCAGTATTCACGGTTCTCAGACGAGGTGGTGAACATCGCATCTTTGTAGTTGTCCCAGTGGCCGGTTTTTTCCCACAGCACACGGTCCATCATGAACGGGCCTTTCACTTCCTGGTACTGGTATTCTTTCAGCTTGGAACGCACGAAAGTTTCCAGTTCACGGAAAATAGTCCAGCCATCGTTATGCCAGAACACCATACCCGGCGCTTCTTCCTGCATGTGATACAGGTCAAGCTGCTTACCGATTTTACGGTGGTCGCGTTTTGCGGCTTCTTCCAGGCGTTGCAGGTAGGCGCTCAGGGCTTTTTTATCTGCCCATGCGGTACCATAGATGCGCTGCAACATCTTGTTGTTGCTGTCGCCACGCCAGTAAGCGCCTGCTGTCTTCATCAGTTTGAAGTGATGACAGAAACGCATGTTCGGCACGTGCGGCCCACGGCACATGTCGATGTATTCTTCGTGATGGTACAAGCCAGGCTTGTCATCATGAGAGATGTTTTCATCAAGAATAGAGACTTTATAGTTCTCGCCGCGTTTCACGAAGGTTTCACGCGCTTCGTGCCAGCTGACTTTCTTCTTAATGACGTCATAGTTGGATTCAGCGAGCTCGTGCATACGTTTTTCGAGCGCGTCGATATCTTCCTGGGTCAGGGTGTGGTCAAGGTCAACGTCATAGTAGAAGCCGTTGTCGATAACCGGGCCAATCGCCATTTTGGTGTTTGGCCAAAGTTGCTTGATCGCATGACCTAACAGGTGCGCACAGGAGTGACGAATGATCTCCAGACCTTCTTCGTCTTTCGCAGTGATGATTGACAGTTTCGCATCGTGTTCAATCAGATCAGACGCATCAACCAGCTCACCATTTACACGGCCAGCAATGGTCGCTTTCGCGAGTCCAGGACCGATGTCCAGGGCCACATCCATTGGGCTTACAGCGTGGTCGTATTGGCGTTGGCTGCCATCAGGAAGAGTAATTACAGGCATTTTATATCCTTATTTGCAGTGATGCCCCACACATAAGAGCATATACAAAGAAAATAATCGTTATTTAACAGTAGATTACGAAACCATCTGACCAACAATCGTCAAATTGGTTCGTCATCATGCACCTGACGAAATCAGACAAATGCGGATTTACGGCAGGCCTTGCAATGTTAACACTAACAAAAGGGAGAATGCACCCTCTGTGGCAGACAGAAGTACCTGGTACTTTCGCATGAGTTTGCACGGGGTCGCTTCCTGGCGCTCGCATTACAGTCGTGCTGAGCTATTCTTGAACAGGTCCTTAAACCTTAAGGGGCACAACATGAACGTATCCAGTAGAACCGTAGTTATATTGAATATACTTTCAGCCACCGGTTTATTGTTGATTCTCGCCGAAAGATTCCACTGGTTCTGAACCGTACCAGTATGATGCGGCATAACCTCATCCCCTGGATAATGCGCATTTCACCGCTCTCTTTGGTACACTGGCATTATCAACAGACAAGGATTAGGTTATGCCAACAAAACGATTTGCCGTGAAACACTGGAAAATGGTGCTGGTGTTAATTGCTATCTGCGGTGCGATGTTACTGTTGCGCTGGGCGGCAATGATCTGGGGCTAAAACGATCGTCATGGAATTAGATAAGCGAAATGCCTTTACCGAATAATACATTTCGGTGAAGGTTTTTTTGCGAATACGAAATACAGGTAATGAATAAATTTTAATTATCTTTACATCATTCTGAACCGTAAAAAAACCGGTACAACACAATCCGGTTTTTGACGGGTTGATTTATTGGTTTACTTTCAATAACAACGCGACAAGGAACGTATCAGGACCACTCACCTGCAACCAGTTTATGCACATCAAAAGCGTCATTCATTGATTGACCAGTAGATTGTGAGCCTGGGGCAATGTTAGAGCCAGCCTCAACGTCAGAAGCTTTAGCAATGCCGACCTGGGTATTGGTGTTACTGGCAGGTGGAGTAACTTCATCAGCAGCGAATACGCCAAAGGAAAGTGCAGAAAGCACCATTGCTGCTGCGGCAGTTTTGATTTTTTTCATAATCATTGTTCTCTTACTGAATTAATTCAAAACGACTTAAGGCGGAATTTTGCCTGTCTTATTAGTGTAGATCTGGATCACACTTTTGCCTAGTCGATTTATTTATCAATTCGTGTCAAATAAAATGAATGTAATACGAAGGGAGTCATTATGGAGAAATTATGGAGATATCAGCCGAATAAATATTTTAAAACACTGTTCAATATAAAATAGCACAGTTCGCAAAAATAAAAAAACGGGCCGATAATATTTCGGCCCGTGGAAATTACATTTTGTAGCCCAGAGAAATCGTGGTTCTGCGGTCGGTATGATCCGGTGCAGTATCTGGAGGCGAAGAGTTCCAGGTCACGTTGTAAGCCACTTTTAAACCAAAGTGTTCATTGATTGCGACATTCAGCGCCGTTTCGGAGTTTAGCGTTGTATCATCGGCACCGAATACAGAAACACCCTGAGTAAATTTGGTGTTGTCGGTCATCTGCCAGGCATAAGTACCAGACGCGTAGCCTAACGGTTGGGTTTTGGTATCGCCGTCAGTGTACTCGTCATAACGTACGCCTGGACCGAATTCAAAACGGAAGCTGTGAACAGGCCCGTTCAGGAACTGGCGACCATAACCTGCGGTGAATATATCACGCTGGCGATAGCCGTTGTAACGGTCGGTTAACCAGCTTGCCTGGCCAAACAGGTAGTCGAAATCGGTCATATTGTAACGGCTACGTCCACCTACTGCGTATTTTTCGGAAGAGCGTTCGTCGTTAGCGGAGGTGTTGCTGGCGTTACCCCACAAGGACCAGGCCGTGTTGCTGCCGTACCAGGTCAGCGTGCTGTCCGCCGTCAGCGAAGAACTTTTCGTGTTACCGGATTGCGCCAAATATCCGGCGTTCAGGTTACCTTCAAAGGGCTTTTGCGCCGTGGTGGGATCGTCCATGACAGTAAAAACGGTATCATCGGCGGTCGCATTCATTGACGCAAACACGCCACCCGCCAGCATCAGTGCAGCGGGTACTGTCTTCAAAAGCTTCATTTTATTAAGGAGTCCGTACAACAAAAAAAGAGACCATCTCGGTCCCGGAAACTTTCTTGAGGATCAATGACAAGGCGTCCAGAGAAAGGTAATAAATTATAAAAAGGCTCAAATAACATAGCAACGTTTTCTTATTTCATTTTTTGAATAAGAACGATCCCAAAACAAGTTTTATTTTATAAAACAATTTGGTTACTTTTCTCATTATTCATATTGAAAATCATGATGTTAATTACTTTGCCTTCTGGTGAATTGGTGCCAGGATTACTGATACCCATACTAAAAGGAGGTAATGATGGTTTCTATTTATACACTGACGCTCTCCCCTTCCCTCGACTCCGCCACCCTGACGCCGCAGATTTACCCGGAAGGTAAACTGCGCTGTAGCGCCCCTGTGTTTGAACCAGGCGGTGGCGGGATCAACGTGGCGCGGGCCATTACGCACCTCGGCGGAAAGGCAACGGCAATATTCCCCGCGGGCGGCGCTACCGGGGAGCATCTGGTCGCACTGCTGGCAGACGAAAAGGTCGCGGTTTCAACCGTTAATGCCCAGGACTGGACGCGACAGAACCTGCACGTTCACGTGACGTCCAGCGACGAACAGTACCGTTTTGTTATGCCTGGCGCGAAGCTCAGCGAAGATGAGTTTCGCCAACTCGAGGAAAAAGTCCTGGCTATTGAGAGTGGCGCATTGCTGGTCATTAGCGGCAGTCTGCCGCCTGGCGTCAAAGCGGAAAGACTGACGCAACTGATTCGGGCAGCGCAGTTGCGGGGGATCCGCTGTATTGTTGATAGCTCGGGTGAGGCGCTTCAGGCCGCTTTAGCGCCAGGGCAACTTGAGCTGGTCAAACCCAACCAGAAAGAGTTAAGTGCGCTGGTCAATCGCGAGCTCACCCAGCCTGACGATGTTCGTACCGCAGCGCTAGAACTGGTTCGCAGCGGCAAAGCCCTACGCGTGGTCGTGTCTCTTGGCCCACAAGGAGCATTAGCCGTTGATGGTTCCAGTTTTGTGCAGGTCGTCCCGCCGCCAATGAAAAGCCAGAGCACCGTGGGTGCTGGCGACAGCATGGTGGGAGCAATGGTGCTCAAACTCGCTCAAGGGGCCTCGCTACTTGAGATGACACGTTACGGTGTGGCGGCGGGTAGCGCGGCAACCATCAACCATGGTACGCGGTTGTGTTCCCTTACCGATACGCAAAAAATTGTGGATTACCTCTCCAGAAGTTAAGGCATTTACCCCTTCTTTATGGAGGGGAAATGCGCTCCGAATTCGCCAAACGCGTACTATCGACTATGCTAAGAAAACTTTCATGATAACAATGAGGTGAAATATGAGCAGTGGGGACATCACTCGCTACGTCATAACCGTTAGTTTTCATGATGCATCACTGACCGAACTCAATGAAATCAATAATGCCTTCACTCGCGCAAACTTTTTACTCACGCTGACGGATGAAGAAGGCAATATTCATGAGCTCGGCACGCTGACGTTTGGGCTGATAAGCGCGTTAACCATCGATGAGGTAAGCTCGCTGGCAAACAGCCTGATTGAAAGTGCCACCCACAAAACAGCCGAAATTGACGTAGACACCTGGGAAAACTGGCAAAAAAAAGAACAATAAGTGCCCTGCATGGATCCAAACAGCTCAGGTGTGCGTTAGTTCGTATTTTTTTACAGCGGTTTTGCGCTAACTTTATGATCTGGCAGACAACATGGGAGAGACATCATGTGGCAGGCTATCAGTCATCTTTTAAGTGAGCAACTGGGTGAAGGTGAAATTGAACTGCGTAACGAACTGCCAGGCGGAGAGATCCACGCCGCATGGCATTTACGCTACGCAGGACGTGATTTCTTCGTGAAGTGTGATGAACGGGAGCTTCTCCCTATCTTCACTGCCGAAGCCGACCAGTTAGAGCTATTATCTCGCAGCAAGACCGTAACAGTCCCTCAGGTCTGGGCGTTAGGCAGCGATCGTGACTACAGCTTTCTGGTCATGGATTATCTCCCTGCCCGTCCGTTAGATGCCCATAATGCCTTTATTCTTGGGCAGCAGCTGGCGCGTCTGCACCAGTGGAGCGACCAGCCCCAGTTTGGGCTAGATTTTGATAACGATCTCTCCACCACTCCGCAACCCAATACCTGGCAACGCCGCTGGTCAACCTTCTTTGCCGAACAACGTATCGGCTGGCAGCTTGAGTTGGCTGCGGAAAAAGGGCTGGAATTTGGCAATATCGACGCCATTGTTGAACATGTTCAGCAACGTCTTGCTTCGCATCAGCCGCAACCTTCGCTGCTGCATGGCGATTTATGGTCAGGAAACTGCGCGCTGGGTCCAGATGGGCCATTTATTTTCGACCCGGCCTGCTACTGGGGCGACCGAGAGTGCGACCTTGCCATGCTGCCTCTCCATCCTGAACAGCCTGCGCAAATCTACGACGGGTATCAGTCAGTTTCGCCACTCCCGGCAGACTTCCTACAGCGCCAGCCGGTTTACCAGCTTTACACCCTGATTAACCGTGCGATTTTGTTTGGCGGCGAGCACCTCGTGAATGCCCAGCGTGCGCTGGAGCGCGTACTGGCGGCATAAGACAGGAACGGGTGGGCCAGATGCCACCCGTTAATTCTTATAAAAAACCGAGTAACGAGAAGAAGAAATATCCGGCCACGATAATTATCACCGGCAGGATGTAGAGCGGGAAAATTTGCAGGAAAATGGTGTGACGCGGGACCACAATGCGGGACTCAATTTGCTCGCGGCTCATTCCTTCTGTCCCTTTCGCCTGCTCCAGAATCAGCTGGTCTTCCACACCTTCACGCAAAAAGCGTGTCTGACGGCTCATTCTGGCACCCGATGCCTGGAGCGCCATCGCCACAAAGATCAGGGCATAGATTATCCAGAATCCGACATTGAGCTTCTGATGAAAATCGGGTGTTGGCGAGTTGAACCAGAAGAAGTTTAAAAAAGGCGTATTAAAGCGCATCATCTCAATCATAACATGCGCAAAATCAAGCATTACCGCATTGATACCCGGCTGTTTTTCGCTGTGATCGTACATAAACTTAAGCACAGAAATCAGCGTGGAAATCACGGCCGGAATAAAGATCACCCACCCGGCAATACGTTTTAAGACAGCAATGCGTCCAGCTTGTTGATACGTCATCAGTTCCCCTTCCAAAAGACGCGTTATTTGTGCCTAAGTCTACCTGCTGCCCATCATTTTCGCCCGCTCTTTAAAGGCAATATGCTAAATTGCAGACTGCACTTAGCACTTATCGTCTGTCGTACACCCTGAATTAAGGAGAAGTTGTGATGTCGACACCGCGCCAAATTCTTGCCGCTATTTTTGACATGGATGGATTACTTATTGATTCCGAGCCGCTGTGGGATCGTGCAGAACTGGATGTCATGGCCAGCCTTGGCGTGGACATTCGTCGCCGTAACGAACTTCCCGATACGCTCGGGTTACGTATCGACATGGTGGTTGAACTTTGGTACGCCCACCAGCCGTGGATTGGGCCCGACCGCGACGAAGTGACTGCGCGCATTATCAATCGCGCGATTGCCCTGGTTGAAGAGAACCGCCCGTTGTTACCCGGCGTGCGTGACGCAATCGCCCTGTGCAAAGCGCAAGGCCTTAAGGTTGGGCTGGCTTCTGCTTCACCGCTGCATATGCTGGAAAAAGTGCTGACGATGTTCGAGCTGCGTGACAGCTTTGATGCACTGGCATCGGCAGAAAAGCTCCCCTACAGCAAGCCGCATCCACAGGTCTACATGGACTGCGCCACGAAGCTTGGGCTTGATCCTCTCAGCTGTGTTGCGCTGGAAGATTCCGTTAACGGCATGGTGGCATCGAAGTCTGCGCGGATGCGCTCAATTGTCGTCCCTGCCGAAGAAGGCCGGCACGATCCGCGCTTTGCGCTTGCTGACGTTAAACTTGCCTCGCTGAACGACCTTACAGTGCAACACCTGCGCGGTGAATAACCCATTCTCTCAGGCAGCACTCGCTGCCTGAATCTGCAAATCACAAAAATAAAACATCGTTTCATTTTATTTGCTTTTCTGCTTATTGCCTCCTATTCTTGGGTCAGAACGACAATAACCCTACTTCTGAGGCGCATATGATACAGGATACCTTCACTCTTTCTGGAAAAGTGGCCATCGTCACCGGGTGTGATACCGGGCTTGGACAAGGAATGGCCGTTGCGCTGGCTCAGGCCGGGTGTGATATCGTGGGGGTAAACCGGAAAATCCCTGAAGAAACGGCCGCCCGGGTCACCGCCCTCGGCAGACGTTTTCTGGCGATTAGGGCCGACCTCGGCCAGCAGGAAAGTATTCATGACGTCGTCACTAAAGCGGTTGCAGAGATGGGGCACGTCGATATTCTGGTGAATAATGCAGGCACCATCCGCCGTGAAGACGCACTTTCCTTCAGTGAAAAAGACTGGGACGAGGTCGTTGACCTGAATCTGAAATCTGTCTTTTTCCTTTCTCAGGCAGTCGCCCGGCAGTTTATTGTCCAGGGCCAGGGCGGTAAAATCATCAACATTGCCTCTATGCTCTCGTTCCAGGGCGGTATCCGCGTTCCCTCTTATACGGCCTCGAAAAGTGGCGTCCTTGGTATCACCCGCCTTCTGGCAAATGAGTGGGCGGCTCAGGGGATTAACGTCAATGCGATTGCGCCGGGCTACATGGCAACCAACAATACACAGCAGTTACGTGATGATGAGCAACGCAGCCAGGCGATCCTTGACCGTATTCCTGCGGGGCGATGGGGGTTACCCGAGGATCTGCAAGGCCCGGTAGTATTCCTGGCGTCACCGGCATCAGACTACATTAATGGTCACACCTTAGCCGTTGATGGCGGTTGGCTCGCACGCTAGCGCAGTTTGTGACAAAGAGTTACACCGTCACCTCTTCCGTCCACTGTATAAAAACCCTATACTGTATGAATTGACAGTTTCCTGGGTTTTATCATGACGGCGGAAGGCCACCTGCTTTTTTCTATTGCTTGTGCAGTGTTTGCCAAAAACGCTGAGCTAACGCCCGTGCTGGCCCAGGGTGACTGGTGGCATATTGTGCCTTCAGCGGTGCTGACCTGCCTGCTACCCGATATCGATCACCCTAAGTCATTTCTTGGGCAGCGGTTGAAGTGGGTTTCCAAACCCATCGCCCGGGCGTTTGGTCACCGGGGGTTCACTCACAGCCTGCTGGCCGTATTTGGTCTGTTGACCCTCTTCTATTTAAAGGTTCCTGAAAGCTGGATTGTGCCCGCAGATGCTATTCAGGGCATGGTACTCGGCTATCTGAGCCATATTCTCGCCGATATGCTGACCCCTGCGGGTGTACCGCTGCTGTGGCCGTGCCGCTGGCGGTTCCGCCTGCCGATTCTTGCCCCGCAGAAAGGTAATCAGCTGGAGCGCTTTTTATGCATGGCGCTTTTTGCCTATGCCGTGTGGATGCCGCAAACCTTGCCCGAAAATGGTGCAGTTCGCTGGTCTTCTCAGATGATCAATTCGCTGCAATTTCAGTTCAATCGATTTATTAATAATCAAATTGAACATTAAACCCGCAAATTCAACGCATTTGTCATAACCCATTCCATTTGGATATAAGCGCTACATCACACTTCTGCTAACCTTGCGCCAACAGGTTCGGGAATACCGACCACATAATAAATCAGGAGAACGGGGATGAACTTTCCACTCATCGCGAACGTGGTTGTGTTCGCTATTTTGCTATTGCTTCTGGCTCAGGCGCGCCACAAACAGTGGAGCCTGGCAAAGAAAGTACTGATCGGTCTGGGTATGGGTGTCGTGTTTGGTCTGGCATTACAGGCTATTTACGGCTCAGATAATCCGGTACTGAAAGATTCTATTCAGTGGTTCAACATCGTGGGTAACGGCTACGTACAGCTGCTACAGATGATCGTTATGCCGCTGGTGTTTGCTTCTATTCTGAGTGCCGTTGCACGTCTGCATAACGCCACTCAGTTAGGTAAAATCAGTTTTCTGACCATCGGCACGCTGCTGTTCACCACGCTGATTGCCGCACTGGTGGGTGTTCTGGTGACCAACCTGTTTGGTCTGACCGCAGAAGGTCTGGTGCAAGGCTCTGCTGAAACCGCGCGTCTGGCTGCCATTCAGTCTAACTACGTGGGCAAAGTCGCCGACCTGACCGTTCCGCAAATGGTGCTCTCCTTCATTCCGAAGAACCCGTTTGCTGACCTGACCGGTGCGAACCCAACCTCCATTATCAGTGTGGTTATCTTCGCAGCCTTCCTGGGTGTGGCAGCACTGAAACTGCTGAAAGACGATGCTCCGAAAGGTGAACGCGTTCTGACGGCTATCGATACCCTGCAAAGCTGGGTAATGAAGCTGGTGCGTCTGGTGATGCAGTTAACACCATACGGCGTACTGGCCCTGATGACCAAAGTCGTCGCAGGATCTAACTTGCAGGACATCATTAAGCTGGGTAGCTTTGTGGTTGCCTCTTACCTGGGTCTGGGCATCATGTTCGTGGTGCATGGCATCCTGCTGGGTGTGAACGGCGTTAGCCCGCTGAAATACTTCCGCAAAGTGTGGCCGGTACTGACATTTGCCTTCACCAGCCGTTCCAGCGCAGCATCCATTCCGCTGAACGTTGAAGCGCAAACCCGTCGTCTGGGTGTGCCTGAATCTATCGCCAGCTTCTCTGCTTCCTTTGGCGCTACCATCGGTCAGAATGGTTGTGCGGGTCTTTACCCGGCAATGCTGGCAGTGATGGTTGCTCCTACTGTGGGTATTAACCCGCTCGACCCGGTGTGGATTGCAACGCTTGTGGGCATTGTCACCGTGAGCTCCGCAGGTGTTGCTGGTGTGGGCGGCGGTGCGACCTTTGCAGCGCTGATCGTATTGCCTGCGCTGGGTCTGCCGGTCACTCTGGTTGCGCTGCTGATTTCCGTAGAGCCGCTGATTGATATGGGCCGTACCGCACTGAACGTGAGCGGCTCCATGACCGCGGGTACACTGACAAGCCAGTGGTTAAAACAGACTGACAAAGCTGTTCTGGAAAGTGAAGACGACGTCGAACTGGCGCACCGTTAATCACTGGTGAATTAAAAAAACCGCCTGATTGAAGTGAACCCCGAAAGTTGGACATCCAACGATTAGGGGTTTTGCGTTTCAATGGGCAGAAAAAAATACTCACCTGAATTCAAGCAGCAAGTCGTACTCCACTATCTGTTCAGCAGTGATGGTGCAAAGAAAACAGCGCGGTTGTTCGGCGTTGATCACGGAGCGGTCAGACGCTGGACTGAGCACTGGAAAGTGAATGGGATGGACAGTTTTACCATTCCTACCAGGGCTTACTCTGCCGAGTTTAAAGAGTCTGTCGTGCTCTGGATGCAGCAACACAACAAATCATCCCGGAAAGCTGCGGCGGAGTTTCGTATTGCAGCCGCTTGTACTGTCAGCAAATGGGAGCGTCTTTACCGTACTGGCGGTATCATTGCCCTACAGGATAAACCCAGAGGACGCCAGATGAAGTCAGGGAAGAACGAAACTTCAGATAAAGAACTTAATAATCCCCGTCCAGCGTTCCAGAACGCTGAGGAAGAACTTGAATACCTGCGTGTTGAGAATGCCTACCTAAAAAAGCTTCAGGCCTTGATTCGGGAAAAGCAGAAGACAAAGCAAAAATAATTACCGAATTGAGGCGAAACCATAACCTGAGAATGCTGCTTCATATAGCAGGATTACCTCGCAGCACGTACTACTGGCATGTCAAAGCAGATAGCCGTGGAGAGCGCTATGAGGGCGAACAGCAAAGAATAGCCGCACTGTTCCACTATCATAAAGGACGATATGGTTACCGGCGCATTACCCTGGCGTTGCGTAATGAAGGCTATGGCATTAATCATAAAACAGTACGGAAACTGATGCGCAAGATGGGGCTGGCCTCATGCCTGAGAAGCAAAAAGTATCAGTCATACAAAGGCACCTACGGTAAAGTAGCGCCAAATACCCTTGCACGTGATTTTAAGGCCAGCAGTCCAAACCAGAAATGGGTCACGGATGTGACAGAGTTCAACGTAAAAGGGACAAAGCTGTATCTGTCACCAGTGCTTGATCTGTATAACAGCGAGATAATAGCCTGGAATATGACGACGCATCCGGGAATGAATCTGGTCGAAAACATGCTCAGCAAAGCCGTCAAGAGGCTGAAACCGGGTGACAGACCGGTACTGCACTCTGATCAGGGTTGGCAGTATCAGATGGCACGGTATCAGGAGAAACTTAAAGCTAAAGGCATAGAACAAAGCATGTCGCGCAAAGGGAACTGTCTGGACAATGCAGTGATAGAAAATTTTTTTGGTCTGCTGAAAACAGAATGTTGGTACCACGAAGAGTTTGAAAATACAGACCATCTACGAAAAACGGTGGAAGAGTATATCCACTACTACAACAACGAACGAATCAAGCTAAAACTAAACGGCCTGAGTCCGGTACAATACCGAACCCAGGCCATGTCAGCCGCCAGTTAAGAACGTGTCCAATATATGGGGTTCACTTCATGATGGCGGTTTTTTTATAGTTGTTATTCTTCAACATCTTCATCCTGGCGGGTCTGTACCGCCCAGCGCTGCGCCGATTCCGGCACCGTAAACACAGGGGAACGACGGAAGTGTTCGCCTATCAGCACAAAGGCCACGTATTTTCCCCGTAGCTGCCAGACATCGCGAAAACCATCCACTTTCAGAGCATGGTCAGGCGGAGCGGGTTCAACGCGGGGCACATAGCTAATAACCTGGCGGTTTTGTTGACGAAGAGGTTTCATAAGAGACTGGTTCACTAAAGCAAATTCTGGAAACAGGAAAATTCTATGATAGCCGATCCTTCCCCCACGCGTCGCGCCTTCCATGCTGTATGTCCTTTCTTTTGCTCGTATCGACCTAAAAACCGTACGACCTGATGCCCTCACCCAATCTCCCCACGGGAGAAAGAGAAAACAAAAAAAACGGTAACGCCTGTTACCGTTTTGCTTTTACCTCGTACCCGGCACTGCTTACAGATCCTTGAACGTCCCCAGACGATACCCGCGCTCGGCAATCGCATATTTCAGTGATGCCGATGTCAACACATCCAGCTCCGCCAGGCGTGGCCAGCAGTAGGCGCTTTTGCGCACGGTGTTGTCGACAAACGCCGGGTGCGCCATCACCTCCAGCGATCGTTCACCGCGAGCAGCGGAATCATCCAGCACGCTCAGAAACAGTGCTTCGCTTATCTCATCACCGTAAAATGCGCTACTGAAACCTTCGGTCGTTGCCGCAGACGATAACAACAGCCCGTGCAGCGCCTGTACTTCACGATCCACACGCATCGCCACCCCTTTACGGCGTGCAAAATCAGCAACAATCGGGAATATCGCCGGGATCATATGCACGTGATGATGGCTATCAATATGCGTCGGCTCACAACCGAAGAGATCGACAAACCGGTTGAACTGACAATCCAGCTCACGGGTAATTTCCTCAAGTGGCAACGTATTCTGCTCGGCCATTTCCCAGATCCATTTACCCAACTGTCCATCGCGTGTCAGCCCTGGCATCGGTGAAATCGGCATCCCGAGTGTGAGGACAAAGTGCATCCCCACCCCCAGCTCCGGGACTTCACGGCTCAGGGATGCCGCATGGTCAACCGCCTCGCCGTTGACAAGCGCAGTGGTCGAGGTCACCACACCCCGGCGACAGGCTTCAATGATGCCGTAGTTCTGCCCTTTCGACAGGCCAAAATCGTCGGCGTTTACGATCAGCAGGTTTTCCATCGCTCTCCCTCTTAACGGTGGTTGAACTTCAGTTTCTCAACCGTTGCAGCAAAGTTTGGCAGCCATTTTTCATGCGCCAGGATCATCTCGCTCGCCAGCTGTTCTGCGTCACGATCGGAATGCACCAGCGGGCTCAGGTTCAGCGCCAGAAGCACATCATTCAGCTCGCCGCTCAGCGCCGCGTTGCTTGCAGCCACTTCAAACCCTTTGATTGTGTGGATGAGCCCCATGACTTTGTCATCAAAGTGAGTGATACGCGGATGTGGTTTCGCGCCATCGCGACCCAGGATGCAAGTCATCTCAACTGCCCAGTCAGCCGGAATGTTGTCGATGTGTCCATGGTGCGGCACGTTGACGTAGTGCTCTGCCTGCTTGTCGTTGTAGATAGCGTTGATCACTTCACAGGCTGCGTCTGAATAGTACGCCCCGCCGCGCTGTTCCAGCTCTTTTGGTTTCACGTTCAGGTTTGGATCTTTGTACAAATCAAACAGTTGTTTTTCAACTTTCTGCACTACCTGCGCACGCGCGCCGCCTTTATAGTACTCGCCCATTTCGATGGCCAGCATCTCTTTCTGCTTGAAGTAGTAAAGCAGATACGAACATGGCAGCAGGTTCAGGGAGCGGATCAGCCCTTCGCTGAACGGCAGATCGAAGATATTTTTAACTGATGCCGCGGTCAGGCGACCCGAAGCCACGCCGTCCAGCAGTGCAGCAAAGCGCGATTTACCGTTAACAATCACATCTTTGATAAAGACCATGTGGTTCAGGCCGAACAGATCGATGGAGAGGTCGTCGCTGTCGCTCAGTTCCAGCACGTCGCTGATAAACATTTTCATGCCGATCGGAATGTTACACACACCGATAAAGCGTTTAAAACCGGTATGACGATAGACGGCTTCGGTCACCATGCCAGCCGGGTTGGTAAAGTTAATTACCCACGCATTCGGGCAAATTTCTTCCACATCTTTGATGATGTCGAAAATAACCGGAATGGTACGCAGACCTTTAAACAGACCACCCGCGCCGTTGGTTTCCTGGCCCAGATAACCGTGGCTCAGCGGGATGCGCTCGTCCAGTTCACGTGCTTTCAACTGGCCTACTCGCAGCTGAGTTGTCACGAAGTCGGCATCTTTCAGCGCCAGACGGCGATCCAGTGTTTTATGCACGGTTAACGGTACGCCCGCTTTTTCGACCATACGCTTGCACAGTTCGAAAATAATATTCAGCTTCTCTTGCCCTTCTTCAACGTCCACCAGCCATAATTCGCTGACCGGCAACTCATGATAACGCTTCAGAAAACCTTCGAGTAATTCCGGGGTATAACTGCTGCCGCCGCCAATGGTTACGACTTTTAATTTCTGTTGCATAATATCTCCCTTAACGTATCAGGTTAACCGCCTGCAAAGTATAGCGCTCTCGTCCCGCTATTTTGGGCAAGCAATTACGTCAATATTTCTGGCGGATAATACCGCCGATAGTCAATTAATTACCGTTAAGTTTTTCCGGTAACTGTTTGGCGTGAATGAGGTGAATTTTTTAAATGTTTTAATAAACAGGCTGGGACTACTGTAGCCGGACTCATACGCAATATCGGTTACAGAGTAGTTGGTAATTTCCAGTTGTTTTTTTGCAAAGTTGATGCGGATCTCATTAATAATTTGCACCGGCGTCTTGCGATAGTAACGCTGCGTTGCCCGGGTTAAATATTCCTGAGATTTACCTGACAGGGTCACCATATTCTCCAGCGCGTTGTCGCTGAACTGGCCTTTATCGTGCATAAGCTCGACGGTGCCACGTAACCACTGTGGGATATCGTCAATCACCTGCTGCTCTTCACGATGGTGACGCAGGCGGTTCATCACGTAGAAGGTTACCGTTTCAATAAACTCGTCGAACTCATTGTCGCGGAAGTTAAGTGAAGCAATGACCGTTTCTATCCAGGTCATAAACTCGTTTTTAACGCGATACACCTGTGACGCCACAAAGCAGAACGGCACCAGCGGCAGATAGTGTTTCTCAAAGAAGCGTTTGCTGACGCCGACATTGAGAATACGCGTCGCGCCAAATTCGTAAAAGCTCTGGTGGTAGGAGCCCATCGGCAGGAAGACAAAATCACCACGTTCCAGCAGAACACGCTTACCGTTGATCTCCTGGTAGTAACGTCCGGTCAGAACAATCGTGAACTCGTAGTAGTCATGCTGGTGCAGGCCACTGGCGCTCTCCGTCTTGTTGTAAATAACCACGTGAAAATTCTTGCCATTAAACAGTTGCTGCTCAAGTGCGGTTTTAATTTCCATCGTGCTGACCTCCTGCTACTCAATCTGACTTAGTGCATTTTTTCGTGAAGCTCGATTAACTCCGCCACCAGCTCGCGCGCCAGCATCGAAGTCATCAGGTGATCCTGTGCATGAACCAGCACCAGACTCACTTTCATTTTCCCTTCGCCCTGGTCGCCTTCGATGAGCTTCGTCTGTACCAGATGCGCTTCATTCAGTGCGGTACGGGACTGATCCATCATGGTTTTCGCTGCGGCGAAATCACCCTGCTTAGCCTGCTTGAGTGCGGCATAAGCCAGGCTGCGTGCTTGTCCTGAATTGATGATAAGGCCCATCACCACTTCTTCCAGGTCGTTTTCTTCGGTTTCTTCAGCAACGATACTATCCAAATCTAACATCTTTTAGCTCCTTTTCGCTGGCGCGGGTTGCCCCGCGCCGGTCAAACTTAGAATTTCAGTGAGAGGGCAATATCTTCTTCGCTCTCTTCTTCATCGATGATGGTTGCGGCTTTGTTCGCAATCGCCACGAACGGCATATAAAGCAGTGTTGCAATCCCGAGGTTGAATATCGCCAGCAGGAAGGCCGCGATGCTACCGTTGGTGTTGAAGAACGCGCCCAGACCTGCCGGCATTGTCCACGGTGCAATGTTGGTGATTGGCGGGATAATACCCAGGTAATACGCCGTCAGGGTAATGGCGGCCAGCAGCGGCTGAATCAGAATGAACGGAATGAACATTACCGGGTTCATGATGATTGGCAGACCAAACAGAATCGGCTCGTTAATCTGGAAGATGCCAGATGGCAGCGCCAGTTTCGCAACCTGACGGTAGTCAGCGCGACGAGAGACAATAAAGACCGCGATGATAAGACCCAGCGTTGCCCCTGTACCACCCAGGAAGATATAGGAGTCAAGCATCGGCTTCGCCCACACATGGAAGGTTTTACCGGCTGCCAGTGCCGCATCAACGGAACCGTACTGCTGGTAAAGCGCAACGTTTTCCAGTGCCCACGGGGTCATGATGCCGCTGTCCAGCGCTGCCAGTGCCAGTGAACCATGCACGCCGAAGAACCACAGCAGAGAGGTGAAAATCACGTACGCCCAACCAACCACGCCACCCATCGACGCCAGTGGCGTAGAGATAGAGTCCATGATTATCTGGTGGAAGTTTGTACCCCAGTGAGAAAGCGCCCAGGCAATAATCCCCATGATGGAGAGAATAATGAAGCCTGGAATCAACGCGGAAAATGAACGAGAAACAGATTCAGGAACACTGTCCGGCAAGCGAATAACCCAGTTGCGGCGGACAATAAAGGTGAACATCTCGGCAACCACCAGACCGATCACAATACCGGAAATAATGTTTGCACCACCTAACCAGTTAGCGCCTACAGCATACGCTTCACCCACGCTGTAAGGGGTAACGGTCATAAAGGCAGCAACGGATAATAAGCCCGCTGCCAGCGGATCCACTTTACGCTCTTCTGCAAGCGCCATCCCGATAAAGAATGGCGCCATCAGCGACATAATACCCAACGTACCGTTGTATACGTTGCCGCCGATGGCTTTAAAACCATTAAGGGTTTCAATTGTAGAAGCGTCTAACCGAATTCCTAATGAATAAAAGAAGGAACCTTCACCAAAGCTCAGAAAAACGTTGTTAATTAAAACGAACATTGCCCCGGCCAGCGTCAACGGCATTAATTTAATAAAACCGTTTTTGATGGCATTAACGTGAGGCTGCTTTCCTATTTTAACAGCAAAAGGAAGGAGTACCTTTTCAAGTGAAGCGATGACTTTACTCATAGGAAAATACCCTTAAATGCCGTAACTCATGTTACGGCGTATTGTGTGTGAAATAACTCTTTGACGGGAAAAATAAAAAATTAATTAGCAGCTTTTTTAATTGCTGCAACAGCAGCTTTCAATACACCTAAACCATCGATCTTGCCGTACAGCCCCGAGTCGATAACTTCGACCGGTTTATTCGGTAACAGACGTTGAATTTCTGGCAACATGTAAGCGATTTGCGGCCCTAAGAGCACAACATCGGCACTCTGACCCTTTTCACCCGCCAGCGTTTCAGGAAACGCTTCAATCACCACAGGGACTTCATATTTTTCAGCCTGCGCACGCATCTTGGAAACCAGCAGTGAGGTTGACATGCCTGCAGAGCAAAACAGGTAGATATGTTTCTTTTCCATAGTAACTTCCCTCTTTTTAACCACCCGACGTCGCACTCTCACTCGACTCGCTATCCCGGCTGACGGATGGTTCGCTTACCATTGTTTGTCGTTGGAGTGAGTATACGCAATGGTACAGAGAGGGGATAATTCTGAACAGACACAAATTGTCTCTCATTGACCTGGCTTGTTGACTACCTTCACATTTCGGGCAAATAATTCGCGCAAAGAAATAAGATTTTCCAATACATAAAAAAACCGGCCATCTGGCCGGTTTTTTTACATACTCAGGCAAGCAGGGTTACTGCGCCTTAGTTGCCTGCGGATCGGTATCGTATTCGGCACAGGTCTGATAACCGGAATTGATCACGTGTCCCGTGTCATCCAGAGCAACAAAGTAGGTTTCAGCCTTACCATCACGTTGACCCAGGATATAGGTCTGGCAGGTCCCTTTTGCATGAATCATGGTAATTTCAGAAGAAGGTGTACCGGCAATCGCTGCCACCTGCGAACGCGTCATACCTTTTTTGACATCTTTAACTACGGGCTGTGTGAACTGATCTTTGGTGCGATCGTAAGCCGTACACCCTGCCAGCATAGTCAGAACCGCCGCTGCACTTAGAATTCCTGCTACATTCTTGTTCATATTCCGTCCTCTTGTATATCAGCGTGTTATCTAAGCATGGAATAAAAAGTACTATTGTTCAACTTTGTGATTTACGCCAGACGAATTTCGGATAATTCATCTAAAACAAAGATAACCTGCTAAATCGCCGTAAATTGCCGCACTCAAAACTGTGATCCTTGTCGTTTTACGCCCAAAGGGTTAATTTTAACGGATCATACATTCTGTTTAGTTCTGCATATGGAGGGCGTAATGGCTCTGCAACAAGAGATTATTCAGGCGCTTGGCGTCAAGCCAGCGGTCGATGCACACGAAGAGATCCGCCGTAGCGTCGATTTTTTAAAATCCTATTTAAAAACAAACCCTTTCCTGAAGTCACTAGTACTGGGCATCAGTGGAGGTCAGGATTCCACGCTGACCGGCAAACTGTGCCAACAGGCCATTTCAGAACTGCGGGAAGAGACCGGAGATATTGCGCTGCAATTTATTGCTGTGCGCCTTCCGTATGGTGTGCAGACCGATGAACAGGATTGTCAGGACGCCATTACCTTCATTCAGCCCGATCGTGTGCTTACCGTGAACATCAAAGGGTCAGTGCTGGCGAGTGAACAGGCGCTGCGCGAGGCAGGCATTGAGCTGAGCGATTTTGTCCGTGGTAACGAGAAAGCGCGCGAGCGTATGAAAGCACAATACAGCATTGCAGGTATGACCAAAGGAGTCGTGGTAGGGACTGACCATGCAGCAGAGGCCGTTACCGGCTTCTTCACCAAATATGGTGACGGTGGTACCGACATTAACCCTATCTTCCGTCTCAACAAGCGTCAGGGTAAGCAGTTACTTGCCGCTCTGGGTTGCCCGGAACATTTATATAAGAAAGCACCTACGGCCGACCTGGAAGACGATCGCCCTTCCCTGCCGGATGAAGCTGCGCTGGGTGTGACCTATGAAAATATTGATGATTACCTGGAAGGTAAAACGCTGGATGCAGGTACCGCGAAGATTATCGAAGGCTGGTACCTGAAAACCGAGCACAAGCGTCACACGCCGATCACGGTGTTCGACAATTTCTGGAAGAGATAGTCTCCTTTTCCCGGTGGCGCTTCGCTTGCACGGTCCTACTATATAGGTCGGGTAAGCAAAGTGCCTCCCGGCAATTCCCCCTGCGCCACAGCCTCTTTTTTAACCACCCCACACCTGCTAGACTGTATGCATAAACAGTATCCGGAGTGCTATGTGAGCAGGCGTCAATCTGCCCCGCGTCTTGAGTTTGAAGCGGCGGCTATATATGAATATCCCGAACATCTTCGCCCCTGGCTTGAAGCATTACCGAAACAGCCGGGCGTGTATCTCTTTCACGGCGAAAGCGACACTCTGCCGCTGTATATCGGCAAAAGCGTCAATATTCGCAGCCGGGTTATGTCCCATTTCCGCACGCCGGATGAGGCGGCAATGCTTCGCCAGTCCCGGCGAGTCACCTTTATCCGGACGGCTGGCGAGCTGGGTGCGCTGTTGCTTGAGGCACGCCTGATTAAAGAACAACAACCGCTTTTTAATAAACGCCTGCGCCGCAATCGCCAGCTCTGCTCTTTACAGATACTCAACGGCAAGCCGCAGGTGGTTTACGCGCGTGAAGTCGATTTCGCTCATACGCCCAACCTGTATGGCCTGTTTGCCAGTAAACGTGCCGCGCAGCAAACATTGCAGACGCTGGCTGACGAACTCCAGCTCTGTTACAGCCTGTTGGGGCTTGAAGCCACAACCAGAGGTCGCGCCTGTTTTCGCTCCGCGCTAAAGCGCTGTGCCGGAGCCTGCTGTGGAAAAGAGAGTATTGCGGATCACCAGGCACGTTTGCTTGCCGGGCTTGCGGCCATCAGCATTACCTGCTGGCCGTGGAAAGGCGCCATTGCGCTAAAAGAAACCGGGGATGAAATGACGCAATATCACATCATCCGCAACTGGCTATGGTTGGGGACGGTCGACAGCGTAGACGATGCGACAGCATTACTGCGCATACCCGCCGGATTCGATCACGATGGCTACAAAATTCTCTGTAAGCCATTATTCACCGGCGAGTATGAGGTTATTTCACTCAATGACCTGCCAGCCAGATGATCTCACCAAACAGCAGCGTGCCTTCGGATTCAAGCAGACGCAGGGTATGCGTCCCGTCATCCCAGCTGGCACCCTGATCCGCCGTCAGCAGTTTATCGCCAAGCTGCCATGCGCCGCTGAGCACAAACGCCACACCGCCGCGTGAAGCAAACGTGGTGAAGGTACGGTCGGCCACGCGTACTTTCGCTTTACAGCGATCGCGACGGGTCATGACGTTGAAGTCCATCGACATCTGGCCATCACTGAGCAGAGCCTTCACCGGCAGATCGCCTGTGAAGCTAAAGGGCTGGTGGTGCTTCAGGGTATGGCAAAATGCCTGACCGGCATCCAGCGTCACTTCTCCCCCTTCCAGCAGGGTAATAACCCGGTCGACCCCCGGGAAAGAAGAGAATTCGCCGTTGCTGGCGATAGTCGCAATACTGGCGCGCCAGGAAAAATCGCGCGTCGCGGGAGGAAAACAGCAAATTTCACGTGTCTCGCCGGCACCATTGCGCCAGAGACTGACCGGCATTTTACGGATATCAAAGAACTCCATCACCACTCCTGAAAGGCACAACATGTGCCAGGGCAGCAATATCGCTATCACTGCATTCTTGGTTGTTATCGTTGGGAACTCACAGACGTATTATCGGCAGCAGAACGCGCAGGCCTTAGTCGGGCGGAAAGAAAAAAACGCCATGACTCTGCTGAACATTCTCTGGAGCGACTACAGGAGGATACCGCGCTTCTGGCGGCAGACAAGAGGGTGTAAAAGAAAAAACCGCCGGTCCTGTCCACAGCGTTTGCGCTTTTGTGGACAGGATCCCGGCGGTCTTAAGATGTTGAACCGATTATTCGGTTGGTGCAGGCATTTTACCTTCCGGCGCCGGGCGTTCTGTCAGACGCTTCTCAAAATTGGCATTAAATTGTTTTTTCTGTTCCGGGGTCAGAATGTTGTAGATCTTGTTCTGGGTTTCCATGCGAGCCAGCATTCCTGCTTTGTGCTGTTCAGCCATTTTGTCGATCTGCGCTTCGGCTTTCGCTTTATCGAAGCTGTCGCTGGCGATGATGTCATGCATCGCGCGGCGTTCTTCCAGCGGCGGACGTTTCATCTGATCACGCTGGCTTTTCATGATGTCGCGAACCTGCAGTTTCTGTGCATCGGTCAGGTTCAGATCATTGAACATCATCATGTCGTGGTGCATCCCCGGCTTGCCTTTATGATGCATCATCATTTTGCCTTCAGTTGGCGCGGCAGTCGTGGTGGTCGCGGTATCTGCGGCGAACGCCATGCTGGTAGCGCCCAGAGCCAGGGTAGAAGCAACAAACAGTGCAGTTAACTTACGCATAATTTATTTCCTTACTTTCAGTTATTCTTCGGCGCTATGCCGTGTTGACGAGATTAACTTTACGGGGTTTATCGTCAATAAGTCAGAGCAACGGTAAAACAATGAAAGTGTAAAAAACAAATTATCGCCAAATGTGGAGAAATTAAGGATAAAACGTGGAGAGTTGAAACAAAAATATACAACATGGTGATTTTAAAGAGATTATGAAGGAGTATATAGAATCGATGATTATTTTAAAAGCAAATAACCAGGAATAATCTGCAAAAAACAGCATTCCGCAATAATAGCTAAGAAAATAAGTTTGTCAGTGTCAGTGAAAATAACTATTCGGGACTGCGGCCCACAGCCTGCTGCTGAGGGCCACAACAGTATTAACGCATTTTTTCCAGCATCAGCCCTGCTCGCAGGCCAAATGCCACAGAAGGGTTTGGAAACAGCACATACTCTGTTGTTTCATGCACTTCATAACGTTCATCACCATCCTCTGCCAGTAAAACCCCCTGACGAAACGGCGTGAAGTTCAGCGTATGCGCGGCCATGTGCAACTGGAACGCATCGCTGCGCCGCGTGATCTGCTGTACCACCCGATAGCGCTCAACATGTTCCTGGCAATGTTCTGGCGAAGTGCCACCCAGCAACGCCCGCAGCGCCAGATGCGTAGGGGCAAAACGCGAGAGATCGTTCTGCCCGAACGGCAGCGCCTTGCCCAGCTCCAGCGTGCAGGCCAGCGCGCCAAATTTATCGCAGGTGAAGTGGGTAAAGGTCCCGCCAGGCGACTGATGGAACACCAGTGCCTCAAGGCCCGCATCGCCCAGCCAGGCCAGGAATTCCTCATCCCACGGCTGATTACGCTGCGGTAAAACGCCAAATCGCACATGGTATGAGGCGCGGATCGCCGTATGCAAATCGAGATGCCAGCGGTTTTCCCCGCCAGTGGCGAAAAAGTCTGTCACCACATTTTCCAGCCACTGCGCGCGGTCGGTTTCATCACTTTGCGGGAAATGCGACCAGCGGCCACCAAACATCCGGTTAATGTCGCTGACGACATAACGTTTGTTTTGCGCCAGCGCCAGCGGGTTTCCTAATACCACCAGCAGCCGACAATGCAGGGCGATATCACCGCCATACAGCGCGTGTAACAGCAAATCGACAATCTCAACCGGCGCGGTTTCGTTGCCATGAATACCGCAAGAGAGCACCAATGACCGCTCGCTTGTCTCCCGTGGCGTCAGTTCAAGAACGCCCCGCCCCAGCCACCGCCAGCGGAACGAGGGGCCGTCACCTTCTTGCTGCTCGGGTGTTTCATCCGCCAGCGTCAGCGCCAGTAAATTCTCCATAACTGCTCCTTTAACGCTGGAACGGGTAAACAGAGCCCAGTTGCAGAATGGTGGTGAGGTCATCCAGCGCCTCACGTCCTTCGCGCAACAGTTGCGGGTCGACCAGATCGGCCTGGGTTAACCTGTCGCGGTAGTAGCGATCCACCCAGTTATTCAGCGTGTTAAACAGATTTTCATTCATCATCACCGCGGGATTAACCGCCTGCATCTCCTGCTGGGTTAACACCACGCGCAGGCGCAGACATGCTGGCCCACCGCCATTTGCCATGCTTTCGCGCAAGTCAAACACCCGCAATTCATCGATGGGGTTATCCGCCTTCACCAGTTCGCTCAGATAGCGCCACACGCCAGCGTGATTGCGCGATTCTTGCGGCAGTACCAGCACCATACTGCCGTCATCCCGGCTCAAAAGCTGGCTATTAAAGAGGTAGGTTTCTACTGCATCCTGCACGCTTACCGCGTCTGTTGGCACCTGCACCGGCATAAAGCCTGGCACGCGTTCATGCAGCGTGGCCAGAAGTTTGTCCTGATGCGCAAATGCCTGTTCATGGCAGAACAACACCTGGCGGTTAGAGACGGCAATCACGTCGTTATGGAACACGCCCTGATCGATAACGTGCGGGTTTTGCTGGGCAAAAATCACCTGCTGCGGGTTAACCTGGTTCAGACGAGCTACCGCCTGGCTTGCCGCCAGCGTCTGACGCGCCGGATAGCGGGATGGCGCCGTACTGCCGCCCTCGTCACGCCCGTAAATAAAGAGTTGCAGACCCGGTTCCCCGTAATCCCCACCCAGACGATTGTGGTTAGCGGCACCTTCATCGCCAAACATCGCCACCTGCGGCAGCGCCGGATGCACACTAAAATGCGCATCATGGCTGAAAATGGCGCGCAGGACACGCTCGGTGGTTTCCGCTTCAGTGGCGCGATGGAATTTGTTATTCAGGTTTGCAACGGTGAGATGCACTTTACCATCCAGCGTATCCGCTGAAGGCGCGACGGTTGCGGCATTCGCCACCCACATCGAAGACGCGGAACTGGCGGCGGAGAGCAGATAAGGTGCCTGAGTTCCGGCTTTCTCGACAACCTGCTCATCACTGCCGCTGAACCCCAGTTGGCGTAAAACCGGCACATTCGGGCGTTCCTGCGGCGGAATAACCGCCTGCGGAAACCCGGCATCCGCCAGCACTTTCATTTTCAGAAGCCCCTGCTTCGCCGCCAGCTTCGGATTAGACATCTGATAACGGTGCTTTGTAGAGGCCTCATTACCAAACGACAGTCCGGCGTAGTGGTGCGTAAGCCCCACAAGTCCGTCAAAGTTCACTTCACGCGCTTTCATGGCCATTCCCCTGCGTAAAATCCAGACCCGGGTTCAATGTTTCCGGCAGCGTCAGCGCTGGCGTTTCGAGGCTAGCCATCGGCCATGCGCAATAATCTGCGGCATACCACGCGCTCGCACGGTGGTTCCCCGACGCCCCCACGCCACCAAACGGCGCGGTGCTTGCCGCACCGGTAAGCGGTTTGTTCCAGTTAACAATCCCGGCTCGCGCTTCCAGCAGCAGCTGGTCGAATTTTTCACGCTGCGGCGAAATAAGCCCGCTCGACAGGCCATAACGGGTGTTATTCGCCATCACAATGGCGCTGTCAAAGTCATCGTAACGCCAGACGCACAGCAGCGGGCCAAAGACCTCTTCATCCGGTACGTTGCTCGCGCCGCTCATCTCAATAATGCCCGGCGTTAACAACGAAGTCCCCGCCTGCACCTGCCTGGGCTCCAGCAGCGTTTTCGCCCCACGCGCCACATGATCCTGCCAGGCTTTCAGCACGTTCAGCGCCGCGTGTTCAGAGATCAACCCGCCGATAAACGGCTGCGGATCGGCATCCCATTTTGCGGGCACCAGACGCGCAGTGACTTCAACCAGACGTTTCAGGAACGCATCACCTTGCGCGCCACGTTTTACCAGCAAGCGACGCGCACAGGTGCAGCGCTGCCCGGCGGTAATAAAGGCGGACTGAATGGTGAGATGCACTGCAGCATCGATATCATCAGGATCTTCAACAATCAACGGGTTATTGCCGCCCATCTCCAGCGCAAGAATTTTTTCCGGCTGCCCCGCCAGCTGGCGATGCAGCTGATACCCGGTTCCGGCGCTGCCGGTAAACAGCAAGCCGTCGATATCGCTAAGCGAACTCAGCGCCTGGCCGGTTTCACGTCCGCCCTGCACCAGGTTCAGCACCCCTGGCGGCAGGCCAGCCTGCTCCCAGAGTTTGACCACGGCTTCACCGCTCAGCGGCGTTAACTCGCTGGGTTTAAAAATCACGCTATTGCCCGCCAGCAGCGCAGGCACGATGTGTCCATTCGGCAGATGACCCGGGAAGTTGTACGGCCCAAACACCGCCAGCACGCCGTGTGGACGGTGGCGCAGGGTGGCCGCACCATCCGGCATCTCTGTCTGTTGCTCACCGGTACGGGTATGGTAAGCCTTCACTGAAATAGCGATTTTATTGATCATCGCTGTGACTTCAGTGGCTGCTTCCCAGCGAGGTTTACTGGTTTCTGACGCAATAATGCGCGTCAGCTCAGCTTTGTTGGCGTCGAGCAGTGCGGCAAATTTCTCAACCACCGCCTGGCGCATGGTAAAGGGCTGTTTGGCCCAGGCCGGGAACGAGCGTCTTGCCGCTCTACAGGCCTGTTCCACCTGCGCGGCACTGGCATCGTTCCCCTGCCACAGCACCTCTTTGCCCACCGGGTTGGTTTTAATGCGTTGTTCGCCTTCGCCCGTTACCCAGTCACCATTAATCCATAAACTCATGCTGTTTTCTCCTCAGGGCAGAGTCTCACCAGGCGAACCGTGTCGCCAGCATTACATTTCAGGGCATCCAGCTGCGCAGGCGTCAGCACCAGACGTTCACATTTCGGGTTGGTATGTACCAGCATGGCGCGGAAATTGTCATAGTGCTCGTTGGCAACCAGGCAGGCAGGCCACTCACCCGGAGCGGGCTGGCCTTCAGACACTTCTACCAGGCGGCTTTTGCGGATTGCGCGAACCCGGTCGATATCGCACTCAAGCGTTGGCCCACCGTCGAAGATGTCCACATAGTTACGGTAGCGGAAACCCTCTTTCTCAAGCACCGCGCGGGCAGGCGCAGTTTGCGGATGCACCTGGCCAATCACCGCCTGCGCTTCGGGGCTTAAGAAATGGGTATAGATAGGATGTTTTGGCATCAGTTCGGCAATAAAGGCTTTCTGCCCGGTGCCGCACAGATAATCCGCACGGCTGAACGCCATCGAGAAAAAGCGCTCGCCCAGGCTTTCCCAGAATGGGGAATACCCTTTGTCATCGATAACACCACGCATCTCGGCAACCACTTTTTCATTAAAACGATCGCGAAAAGCGGCCATAAACATAAAGCGCGACTTCGAGAGCAGATACCCGTTGCCCTCTTTGCGCCAGGCCGGATCCAGGAACAATGTGCAGAGTTCGCTTGCCCCGGTGTGGTCATTGCAGAGAAAAAGCGTTGGCAGCGCGTTATAAACGTTCAGCTCTTTCGATGCATGAACCATCGTGCCAACGCGGTAGTTGTACCACGGGTCGTTTAGCCCAACCGCCACCTCAATGGCACAAATCCCGGCAACGGTTCCCGTTTCAGTATCTTCCAGCACGAACACATAGCCCTGTTCGCTTTTTGGCAACGTCCCCTGCCAGGTATGCAGGGCGCGCTCAATGCGCGCCGACAGCGTTTTTTCATCAGCAGGAAGCGAGGTCAGCCCGCCTCCCGTCTTTCCGGCAAGCAGCATGAGCCCGGCAAGGTCGCCGCGCTCAACGGGACGGATGACCATCATGATGACACCCCGGATTTCACGTGTTCACAGGCCAGCGCAAAACGGTCTAAACCGGTTTTAACCTCTTCATCGCTAACGATAAGCGCAGGGGCAAACCGCACCACATTGGCACCGGCAATCAGCACCATCACGCCCATTTTTGCGGCTTCCTGTGAAATAAGTTTAGCTTTTCCGGCAAATTCAGGCGTGAGTTCGCAGCCAATTAACAGCCCCAGACCGCGGATCTCTTTAAACAATCCCGTCTTGCTGTTGATGGCGTTCAGACGCTCAACAAACCAGTTATGACGCTGCTTCACGCCATTAAGCACTTCTGGCGTATTGATGATATCCAGTACCTGGCCGGCCACAGCAGAAGCCAGCGGGTTACCGCCGTAGGTGGTTCCGTGGGTGCCGACCGTCATCACGCTCGCACATTTATTGGTGGTCAGCATCGCCCCGACCGGGAAACCGCCGCCCAGCGCTTTAGCGGTAGAGAGTACATCCGGCGTCACACCGTAGTGCATATAAGCATACAGTTCACCGGTACGGCCAACCCCGGTCTGCACTTCATCGAAAATCAGCAGCGCGTTGTGGCGGTCGCACAGTTCACGCAAACCTTGCAGGAACGCTTTTTGCGCCGGAAGCACGCCGCCTTCGCCCTGCATAGGTTCAACAATCACCGCGCAGGTGGTATCGTCAATCAGCTCTGCGGCCGATTGCAGATCGTTGTAAACGGCGTGGCGGATATCCGGTGGCAGTGGCGCAAAGTCTTGCGAATACAACGGCTGACCGCCTGCGCTCACTGTGAAGAGCGTACGGCCATGGAAGGCGTTCTTAAAGGCAACAATACCACTCTTATGCGCACCAAATTTATCGTGGGCATATTTACGTGCCAGCTTCAGCGCCGCTTCGTTGGCTTCTGCCCCGGAGTTACAGAAAAAGACTTTTTCGGCAAAAGTGGCATCAATCAGTTTTTTCGCCAGACGCAGCGCAGGCTCGTTGGTATAGCCGTTACCGGTGTGCCAGAACTTCGCAGCCTGATCGTTCAACGCCTGACGCAGCGCCGGGTGCGCATGGCCCAGCGCGTTTACCGCAATCCCACCCGCAAAGTCGATATACTCTTTGCCCTGCTGATCCCACAGGCGCGAGCCTTCCCCACGAACCGGAATAAAAGCCGCCGGAGCGTAAACCGGCATCATCCATTCATCGAAATTTTCACGCGTAATTGACAGAGACATAGCGACCTCATCCGGTAAATAAAAGGTTGTTTAAATGTTAAATAATTGAGTGTTTGCACTGTGAATGTAGATTGCAGACTTCGTGCCAGCCAGCGATAAAAATGCATAAAAGGGGTGAGAGAACAGAATATCAATAAGTTACGATATGGAGTTATTCACTGTTATTGCATAAAAAGTGAATATTTTTACGATACGCGGCGGTTTGCCGAACGAAAACATGAAAGACTATTCACAGGCCAAATATAATTCTGGAATTGTGATCGCCAGCGAAATTTATTGGCCATTTACGCACCGTTTGAGGGCGTGCCGCGTTGGAATGGTGCAAATTTTGCACCGTTGGCATTATCTGTCGCAGTTATTGGTCATACCCGGTAACAGATGCGCCAAATTCTGCTACCATCCATGCACTATTCACCTTGCATTGGCAGCGACTATGAAATTTGTCTCTTTTAATATCAACGGCCTGCGTGCCCGCCCTCACCAACTGGAAGCCATCGTTGAGCAACATCAACCGGATGTGATTGGCCTACAGGAGACAAAAGTTCACGACGATATGTTCCCTCTCGAAGAGGTAGCAAAACTGGGTTACAACGTCTTCTATCACGGGCAAAAAGGCCACTATGGCGTCGCGCTGCTGACCAAAGAAACGCCGGTATCCGTGCGTCGCGGCTTCCCGGGTGATGATGAAGAAGCCCAGCGCCGGATTATCATGGCGGAGATCCCTTCGCCGCAGGGAAACATCACAGTGATCAATGGTTATTTCCCGCAGGGAGAAAGCCGTGACCACCCAACCAAGTTCCCGGCAAAAGCGAAATTTTATCAGGACTTACAGGACTATCTGAACACCGAGTTAAACAAAACAAACCCGGTGCTGATTATGGGCGATGTGAACATCAGCCCAACGGATCTGGATATCGGCATCGGTGAAGACAGCCGTAAACGCTGGCTACGCGCCGGCAAATGTTCTTTCCTGCCGGAAGAGCGCGAGTGGATGCAGCGCCTGATGGATTGGGGCCTGGTGGATACCTTCCGTGCAGCTAACCCGGAAACGCAGGATCGCTTCTCGTGGTTTGACTACCGCTCGAAAGGTTTCGATGACAACCGTGGTCTGCGTATAGACCTGCTGCTGGCAAGCCCTCCGCTGGCCGAGCGCTGCATTGAAACCGGTATCGATTATGACATCCGCAGTATGGACAAACCGTCTGACCACGCGCCGGTGTGGGCTAAATTCAAACTGTAACTGCATGTGAAAATTAGAAAAATCATCTTCCTGTGCGCCCTTCTGGGCGCCTTTGTTTTGGCATTTTCCTTTCTGCCGCCGGGAGTGCTTTCCCTCGATTCGGTCCGAACCCATCACCAGGCGTTGCAGGCAACGGTTGCGCACTCCCCGGCGCAAAGCGCAGCACTCTATTTCGCGGTGTACGTGGTGGTGTCTGCTCTGTCTATTCCCGGGGCGGCCATTCTGACGTTACTGGGTGGCGCGCTGTTCAGCTTATGGCAAGGGATTGTGCTGGTTTCGTTTGCATCCACACTTGGCGCAACACTGGCGATGCTCGTGAGCCGTTACCTGCTTCGTGACTGGGTGCAGCAGCGCTTCGCCCAGCAAATGAACACCGTTAACGCCGGTATGAACCGCGATGGCGCTTATTACCTTTTTGCGCTTCGCCTGATGCCGCTATTCCCCTTTTTCCTGGTCAACTTGCTCGCCGGGTTGACCAGTCTTGGCGTGTGGCGTTACTGGTGGGTAAGCCAGCTTGCCATGCTGCCCGCAACGGCTATTTTTCTTAATGCCGGACGCGAGCTGGGAAAACTGACCTCCCTGCGCGATATTCTGTCGCCGGGAATGGTAATCGCCTTTACACTACTGGGGTTATTACCGTTGGTCACTCGCTGGCTATTTTCCCGCTACTTTCACTCTTTGCATTAAACAGGGAGGCATTATGCGCCGTGTGCGTTTTTGCGCGTTTCTGACAGGCCTGCTGCTGGCAAGCTCATCCTTTGCCGCGGATAGCTGGCAAGACACCCAACACCAGGCCAGAGGACAAACTGTCTGGTTTAATGCCTGGGGCGGCGACCCGGCGGTAAACCGCTACCTCGACTGGGTCAGCGGCGAGATGAAATCGCACTACGCCATCACCCTGAAAATCGTCCACCTGGCAGATGCGGCCGATGCGGTTAAACGTATCCAGACCGAACACGCTGCCGGACGGAAAACCAACGGGTCGGTCGATCTTCTGTGGGTGAACGGTGAAAATTTCCGCACCTTAAAAGAGGCCGGTTTACTGCAAACCCAGTGGGCGCAAACGCTCCCTGCGTGGCGATTCGTTGATACCCGCAAGCCGGTGACGGAAGATTTCTCCATTGCCACAGACGGCGCGGAATCCCCCTGGGGTGGCGCACAGCTGACCTTTATCGCCCGTCATGCAAGCACCCCGGCACCGCTGCGCGATCCTCAGGCGTTGCTGGAATATGCAAAAAACCATCCTGGCAAAGTCACCTATCCGCGCCCGCCCGATTTTACCGGCACCGCCTTTCTTGAACAGCTTCTGCTGACGCTCACCACCCAACCCGATGCGTTAAAAACCGCGCCGGATAACCGCACCTTTGCAGCAGTAACCGCTCCGCTGTGGGACTATCTCGATACACTGCACCCACTGCTGTGGCGTGAGGGAAAAGATTTTCCGCCCTCACCGGCACGCATGGATGCGCTGCTGGCCAGCGGCAACCTGAATCTGTCGCTGACGTTTAACCCCGCCCATGCCCGGCAAAAAGTGGCCAGCGGTGAGCTGCCTGCCGACAGCTACAGCTTTGGCTTTGAGCATGGGATGATTGGCAACGTCCATTTTGTTGCGATTCCGGCAAACTCCGCAGCCAGTGCGGGCGCGAAAGTGGTGGCGAACTTCCTGCTTTCCCCCGCCGCGCAGGCGCGTAAAGCCGATCCCGCCATCTGGGGCGACCCGAGCGTACTGGATGCCCGGAAATTACCGCCTGCGGATGCTGCGCAACTGAACGCCCACACCACTGACGGGCTACCGAATATGCTTGCAGAGCCGCACGCTGCCTGGGTTAATGCGCTGGAGCAGGAATGGCTGCGCCGCTACGGTACGCGCTGAGCGGCTGTGTCTGGCTGACAATGGCGGTCATTTATGTGCCGCTGATCCCGGCTGGCGTTGTGCTGATAACGCCAGCGTTTTCTGTTGCCAGCTGGCAATCCCTGCTGAATGACCCTCAGTTGCCCCAGGCATTTATCGCCACCCTGGTATCGACCCTGATAGCCACGGCAGGCTCACTGTTTATCGCCCTGGGTCTGGTTACCGCACTCTGGCCCGGCAAGCGCTGGCAACAGCTAAGCACGCGGCTGCCGTGGATGCTGGCCATTCCTCACGTTGCCTTCGCCACCAGCGCCTTACTTGTTTTTGCAGAAGGTGGCCTGTTTTATCAGTACGTTACCTTTTTATCGCCGCAGCAGGACAGCGCGGGTATCGGATTGGGACTGACGCTCGCCATCAAGGAGAGTGCGTTCGTCCTGTGGGCCATTTACGCCGTGTTGCCAGAAAAACAACTGGCACAACAAAACGTGGTATTACAGAGCTTTGGCTACGGGCGTATTCAGCGACTGTGCTGGCTGGTTCTTCCGGCCATTGCTCCCGCGCTGGGAGCCGTGATGCTTGCCGTGCTGGCCTGGTCGCTATCGGTTGTTGATGTGGCCATCGTTCTCGGGCCTGGAAATCCTCCGACGCTTGCAGTGCTGGCCTGGCAGTGGCTGAATCAGGGTGACGCTGAACAGCAAATCAAAGGGACGTTATTATGTCTGCTGTTACTGCCGCTGCTGGCGATCCTGGCCACGGCGGGGCTGTGCCTCTGGAAAATGTGGCGGCGAACGCTGCCGGATGTAAGCGGTGTTCGTCATAGCAGCCATCACGCTTTGCCGGTAAAAACGCTCGGCTGGTTAGTGCCCGGCTGCGGGCTATTTTGCGCGCTGGTGCTCGTTTTACTCGCCAGGGGCAGTGATACCGCCATTGCCCCTTACGCCACCAGTTTCTCATTGGGTATGGTATCCAGCCTGCTGGCGCTGATCATTCTCCTGTTCTGGCTGGAATGGGGGCCGCAACGTGGGGCCTTTTGGGTCTGGCTTCCCCTGGCACTTCCGGCATTACCGCTGGTGTTTGGGCAATACCTTGTTGCACTGCAACTCGGGATCGACGGGCAATATGCCGCAGTGCTGTGGAGTCATTTACTGTGGGTGACCCCCTGGATGTTGCTGGTGCTTCAGCCCGCCTGGCGCAGGATTGACCCGCGACTGATACTGATTGCCAGGACGCTGGGCTGGTCACGCGCTAAAATCTTCTGGTTAGCCAAATGCCCGCTGCTGGTTCGCCCGGCGCTGCTTGCCATCGCGACGGGGTTTTCCGTCAGCATGGCGCAGTACATGCCCACCCTTTGGGTGGGTGCCGGACGCTTTGCCACACTCACGACTGAAGCTGTGGCACTCAGCAGCGGAGGCAGCCCATCACTTCTCGCTAACCGCGCGCTTGGCCTGCTTTTGCTGACAGGCACGATATTTGGTATTGCCGCGCTCTTATCCCGGCTTGCGGGCCGCTACCGACAAGGACTACGTTAATGCTGAGCGTGAACCATCTCACCATAGAGCCACTCTTTCACGAGGTTAACTTCAGTGTGCCGCGCGGAGAAATCGTGACGCTGATGGGGCCATCCGGCAGCGGAAAATCCACGCTTTTTTCGTGGATGATTGGCGCACTATCCCCGGATTTTAAGGCTCAGGGCGAGCTGTGGCTCGACGAAAAACGCTGCGACACACTCCCGGTCGAAAAGCGCGGGCTGGGAATTTTATTTCAGGACGCCCTGCTGTTTGACAGTTTTAGCGTGGGGCAAAACCTGATGCTGGCCCTGCCTGCGCATATTACCGGGCAACAGCGCAAGGACGACGTACAACATGCGCTGCACTCCGCGGGGCTTGCCGGACATTACACCAGCGATCCTGCAACGCTTTCTGGCGGGGAACGTGCCAGGGTGAGCCTGCTGCGCGCTTTGCTTGCACAACCGCAGGCCCTGCTGCTTGACGAACCCTTCAGCCGTCTTGATAAAACGTTACGCGCATCGTTTCGGGCATGGGTTTTCGCTGCCGTTCGTGCGCGCAATATTCCGGTGGTGCTGGTCACCCATGATGAAGAGGATATTCCGCCCGGGGGTGATGTTATCCAGCTCTCTCGCTGGCAATAAACGCCCCGGCCCTGTGCTAACGCAAGGTTTTCTGTTTCAGGTGAGATAACAATGAGCCCCTCTTTTACTGACGTCAGGCTTTTCGATGAAACGTGTTTCTCAACTGACTGCGCTGGCCCTGCTTTGCGGCCTCGCTTCAATGTCCTCTCTGGCGGCTGAGATGCCCCATTCCCTTACACTGGAACAGATCCAGCAACAGCATGGCGCGGTGATTGATACGCGCGCCAGTGCCTTCTACAACGGCTGGCCGCAAACCCTGACCGGCACATCCGGGCATGAACCTGCGGCGCTCAACCTCTCTGCCTCCTGGCTCAGCGCAATGAGTGACGAGCAGCTTGCAAGCTGGGCGAAACAGCACCAGCTCACGTCTGAAACGGCTATTGCACTGTACGGCAGCGATGCCGATAACCTGGCAATAAAAGCACGCCTGAATAAAGCCGGATATAGCCGTATCTCACTGTTAAGCGATGCGCTGCAAACCGCTGACCGCCTGCAACGTTTACCGCATTTTGAGCAGTTGGTTTATCCGCAGTGGTTACATCAGTTGCAGCAGAAAAAACCGGTTGTTGCCGCCCCGGCGGGAGACTGGAAAGTGCTTGAAGCGGGCTGGGGAGCACCGAAATATTACCTGCTGAGTCATATTCCAGGTGCCGGCTACCTTGATACCAATGAGATTGAAAGCGAGCCGCTGTGGAATAAAGTTTCTGATGATAAACTCAAAGCGATGCTGGCCAAACACGGGATCCGCCACGACACCACGGTGATCCTCTATGGTCGTGGCGTCTATGCTGCCGCCCGCGTCGCGCAGATCATGCTCTACGCGGGGGTGAAAGATGTGCGCATTCTGGATGGCGGCTGGAAAACCTGGTCAGATGCCGGTCTGCCTGTTGAACGGGGTACGCCAGCCGACGTGAAACCCACCCCCGACTTTGGTGCACCGCTACCCGGCCAGCCGCAGTTGATGGTTGATATGTTACAAGCCCGCGGAATGTTGCATCGTCAGGATGCTTCGCTGGTCAGTATCCGTTCCTGGCCTGAGTTCACCGGCATCACCAGCGGTTACAGTTATATTAAGCCAAAAGGTGAAATCGCCGGTGCGCGCTGGGGCCATGCCGGTAGCGATGCAACACACATGGAAGACTTCCATAACCCGGACGGCACCATGCGCAGTGCCGATGATATTACCGCCATGTGGAAAACGTGGAATATCCAGCCAGAACAGCATGTTGCATTCTATTGCGGTACCGGCTGGCGCGCGTCAGAGGCCTTTATGTACGCGCGGGCGATGGGCTGGAAAAACGTCTCCGTTTACGATGGCGGCTGGTACGAATGGAGCAGCCATCCGCAAAACCCGGTTTCCACCGGGGAGCGCGGGCCGGAAAGTTCGCGCTAACGGGTGAGCGATTTTAACGTTACATAACCGCTCCAGATGCGCGTTGTGGTGGTAAGCCAGCACAACGCGCCAAATACCCAGGCGAAGAGTGAAAAGTGCGCCGGAAACAGACAGCAAAGCACGAACAGCGCGATAGTCTCCGTCCCTTCCGTTAAGCCACCAATGTAGTAAAACGACTTGTGCGCATAGCCGGGGTTATCAATATTGTGTTTTGCTGCAAGCGCCGCAAACGCCAGAAAACTGCTGCCCGTCCCCATAAAAGCAAACAACAGCCAGGCCGCAGCCAGCGCATTTTCCGCAGGTGCCGCCAGCGCAAAGCCAAACGGCACTAGCGCGTAGAAAAGAAAATCGAGTGCAATATCCAGAAACCCGCCTGCGTCACTCAACCCGCGACGTCGTGCCAGCGCACCGTCAAGCCCGTCCAGCAGGCGATTGAGCGCAATCGCGACCAGCGCCGCCAGATAGCTGTTCAGCGCCAGAAAAGGCAGCGCCAGCACCCCAATGGCAAACCCCGCCAGCGTTAACCCGTCCGGGGAGATAAACGACCTGTCGAGCACCGCCGCAAGCTGGTTCAGCGCCGGTTTCACGCGCGGATGCAGGTGTCGGTCAAGCATCAGGTTTCCCTTTGAACGTAGCGCAAAGCCCCTGCGCCGGGATATCCAGCGCGGCATTAAAACGCGCGGATAAGTTCTGAAACGCAATCAACGCTGTCATCTCGGCGATCGCCTCATCGGTGTAATGGCGTTTGAGCTGCATTTTTATGGCCTCATCCACCTGCGGCGGCGTGGCAGTGACTGCTTCGGCATAGGCCAGCGCCACGCGCTCCTCTTCACTGAACATGTCGGCATCGTGCCAATGGCTCACCGCCTGTACTTTATCCATCGCCCCGCAGCGCTCGGCCAGACGTAGGCTATTGGCATCAATGCAGAAATCACAGTGGCAAATCTGAGAGACTCGCGTCATCAGCAGGGAGCGCAGCACAGGGTTCAGGCGCGCATCACGACGTTCCAGGAACCCCACAAACAGGGCCACCAGCCAGAACAGGCGCGGCATTCGTCCCCACCAGCGGGTGGGATTCAGCACCGCGCCGTAGTGTTTTTTCTGCATCGCTGCGATCGGTTTTAAACTGACGGGAAGGTTTTTTAAGGGGGCTACCCAGGCGGGTGTCTCTTTCACCTGACTCTCCTGATGGCTGGACTCTTTGAAAGGGCACGATAATATGTCGTTTTTCGTTATCAATTATTGACGACCATGCTGAAAACCATCGATGTAGTCGCAGCCATTCTTGAAAAAGAGGGCAAAATTTTGCTGGCGCAACGCCCACCCCATGCCGATCAGCCCGGTATGTGGGAATTTGCCGGCGGGAAAGTGGAAGCCGGAGAAACGCAGTCTGAGGCGCTTGTCCGCGAATTACGCGAAGAGTTAGGCATTAATGCCGAGCCTGCACGCTATGTGGCAAGCCACCAGCGGGAAGTCTCCGGGCGGCTTATCCACCTTCATGCCTGGCATGTCCCTTCGTTCAGCGGCGAGCTGACGGCGCATTACCACAGCGCGCTGGTGTGGTGTACGCCGCAGGAGGCGTTAACCTATGCCCTGGCGCCTGCGGATATCCCGCTGCTTAACGCCTTTATCCTTTTACGCGACGCCAGACCAGCGGATTTGTGCTGACGACCCGTTCATCACGCTGACACTGCAACAGCACGCCGTCGGCCTTCACCACGGCCCCTTCTGAATAGTTCTGATCCTGATAGATACAACACTGGTTGCAGGGCTGCGAACTTTGACCGCTGGAGCTGAAAACCTCCGGCGGGACATTCACCTGCACATCCGGGCGAATTCGGTCGGCCTGCGCGCCGGCAGATAAAAGGGCAAACAAAGCGGTCATCACATAACGGTTCATAGAAGTCTCTTCCTGTTGTCTCCTGATAATGACTATAACGGTAAACCCGGCAGAACCTTTAATTTCTCTCGTCATCGTTTTTTGTTATGACCACGGCACAATGATGAATTTCCCTTCAGGGGGAAATTTCTGCTTGCCTCACAAAGCGGTGCGGGTGATATAGTCAAAAAAACGTCATAAAACGTCTACGCAACACACATAAATTAAAATAAGAGGTTCTTATATCTATGGATCAGACACGCTCTCTGGAAACTTTTCTTGCCCACGTTCAACAGCGCGATCCGCACCAGAGCGAGTTTGCTCAGGCCGTTCGTGAAGTCATGACTACCCTGTGGCCATTCCTTGAAGAAAACCCGCGCTATCGCCAGATGTCACTGCTTGAGCGCCTGGTCGAGCCGGAGCGCGTGATTCAGTTCCGCGTGACCTGGGTTGACGATCGCAATCAGGTGCAGGTTAACCGCGCGTGGCGCGTGCAGTTTAACTCGGCAATTGGTCCGTTTAAGGGCGGGATGCGTTTCCACCCGTCCGTTAACTTATCCATTCTGAAATTCCTCGGCTTCGAGCAGACCTTCAAAAACGCCCTGACCACGCTGCCTATGGGTGGCGGAAAAGGCGGCAGCGATTTCGATCCTAAAGGCAAAAGCGAAGGTGAAGTGATGCGTTTTTGCCAGGCATTAATCACTGAGCTGTATCGTCATCTGGGCCCGGACACCGATGTCCCGGCAGGTGATATCGGCGTGGGTGGCCGTGAAGTGGGCTTTATGGCCGGGATGATGAAAAAACTCTCCAATAACAGCGCCTGCGTGTTTACCGGTAAAGGCCTCTCCTTCGGCGGCAGCCTGATCCGCCCGGAGGCCACAGGTTACGGTCTGGTCTATTTCACCGAAGCCATGCTGAAACGCCATGGTCTGGGCTTTGAAGGGATGCGTGTCGCGGTGTCGGGCTCCGGTAACGTGGCGCAGTACGCTATCGAAAAAGCGATGCAGTTTGGCGCACGGGTTGTGACTGCCTCAGATTCCAGCGGGACCGTCGTCGACGAAGCAGGCTTTACGGCTGAAAAACTGGCGCGTCTTTGCGAAATCAAAGCCAGCCGCGACGGTCGCGTAGCGGATTATGCCCGCGAGTTTGGCCTGACCTACCTCGAAGGCAAGCAACCCTGGGCTGTGCCGGTGGATATCGCGCTGCCGTGTGCGACCCAGAATGAACTGGACGTAGACGCCGCGCGCACCCTTATCGCCAACGGTGTGAAAGCCGTTGCCGAGGGGGCGAACATGCCCACCACTATCGCCGCAACCGACCTGTTCCTGGAAGCAGGCGTGCTGTTTGCACCAGGCAAAGCCGCGAATGCAGGCGGGGTGGCAACCTCGGGGCTGGAGATGGCTCAAAACGCCGCGCGTCTGGGCTGGAAAGCGGAAAAAGTGGATGCACGTCTGCACCACATCATGCTGGATATTCACCACTCCTGCGTGGAGTTTGGTGGCGAAGCATCACAAACCAACTACGTGCGTGGCGCGAATATCGCCGGGTTCGTGAAGGTGGCGGATGCGATGATTGGGCAAGGTGTGATCTAAGGTATTAATCGTGCGGCCGGGTGCCCTCACCCCGGCCCTCTCCCGGTGTACGGTCCGGGGACATAGTGAACACTTGTTCGGGGACATGGTAGACACTTACAACTAAGGCATAAGAACCCGTTTATGGAGTCGCTTATGTCCTGGGATGCGAGAGATACCATGTCATTACGTACCGAGTTTGTTTTGTTCGCCTCGCAGGACGGGGCGAACATCCGTTCCCTCTGCCGTCGCTTCGGCATTTCACCTGCCACTGGCTATAAGTGGCTTCGCCGCTGGGCGGAGGAAGGGGCCTCCGGCCTTCAGGACCGCCCGCGCATACCGCACCATTCCCCGAACCGCTCATCTGACGACATCACTGCCCTGCTGCGTATGGCGCATGACCGCCATGAACGCTGGGGCGCACGCAAGATAAAGCGCTGGCTGGAAGACCAGGGGCACACCATGCCCGCCTTCAGCACCGTCCATAACCTCATGGCCCGTCACGGTCTGCTGCCGGGCACTTCACCGGGCATTCCCGCCACGGGACGGTTCGAACATGACGCGCCGAACCGCCTCTGGCAGATGGATTTTAAGGGCCACTTTCCCTTTGGAGGCGGCCGCTGCCATCCGCTCACCCTGCTGGACGACCACTCCCGATTTTCCCTGTGCCTGGCGCACTGTACCGATGAACGGCGCGAGACCGTGCAGCAGCAGCTGGTCAGCGTGTTTGAGCGCTACGGCCTGCCGGACCGGATGACGATGGACAACGGTTCTCCGTGGGGAGACACCACCGGCACCTGGACGGCGCTGGAGCTGTGGCTGATGCGTCTGGGTATCCGGGTGGGGCACTCCCGGCCGTATCATCCGCAGACGCAGGGTAAGCTGGAGCGTTTTCACCGGAGCCTGAAGGCAGAAGTGCTGCAGGGGAAGTGGTTCGCGAGCGGGGGCGAACTGCAGCGCGCCTTCGACCACTGGCGGACAGTCTATAACCTTGAACGCCCGCATGAGGCGCTGGATATGGCGGTACCGGGGTCGCGGTATAAGCCGTCAGAGCGGCAGTACAGCGGCAACACCACGCCCCCGGAATACGACGAGGGCGTGATGGTCAGGAAAGTGGATATCAGCGGAAAGCTGAGCGTGAAAGGGGTAAGTCTGAGCGCAGGCAAGGCGTTCAGGGGAGAACGGGTCGGGCTGAAGGAGATGCAGGAAGACGGCAGCTACGAGGTGTGGTGGTACAGCACGAAAGTGGGGGTGATCGACCTGAAGAAAAAGTCGATCACCATGGGTAAAGGATGTTAAAAAGTGTTCACCATGTCCCCGAACACCTGTCTACCATGTCCCCGGACCGTACACCCGGTGGGAGAGGGAGAAAACCGGAGGTATCAGGCTGCGCTCTTTTTCTTTTTGAACGGCTTCTTCGCACCGCCGCCCGGTGCAACCATTCCTCTGAACGTCTTCACCGGCGTACTGCGCGCCTGATCTATCAGCTGATAAAGCGTCCCCACCAGCGGCTGCATAAAGTCCTGGTAACGACACTGCTTCTCGCTGATTTGCGTCAGGATGGATTCCCAGTGCGCCGTCATGTCCGGCCTTGCTGCAAGCTCAGGCAGCGAGTGGATCAGCGCCCGTCCAGGTTCCGTCGAATGGATATAACGCCCTTTCTTCTCCAGGAAACCACGCTTAAACAGCAGTTCGATGATCCCTGCGCGGGTCGCTTCCGTACCCAGTCCGTCGGTTGCGCGGAGGATCTTCTTCAGGTCTTTATCCTGCACAAACCGGGCGATCCCCGTCATGGCTGACAGTAGCGTTGCATCGGTGAAATGGCGTGGCGGCTGAGTCTGACGTTCAATCACCTCGCCCTTTTCACACAGCAGTTCGTCATCTTTAGCCACAACCGGCAGCGGCGTGCCGTCGTTCTCTTCATCGCGCTCTTTATTGCCAAGCAGTGTGCGCCAGCCCGCTTCCGCCAGGAAACGGGCTTTGGCGACGAACTTGCCTTTGGCAATCTCCAGCTCGATGACGCATTTGCGGAACACCGCATCCGGGCAGAACTGCATCAGATACTGACGGGCAATCAGGTTGTATACCTTAGATTCGTTTTCCGTCAGGTTCACATTGCTGGTGCGTGCCGTGGGGATGATGGCGTGGTGAGCATCCACCTTTTTATCGTCCCAGCAGCGGTTACGCGTGTCCGGGTTGACGGCGGGCTGCGGTAACAGATCCGGCGCGTGGACTCCGATCGCGTTCATCACCGAATGGCGCCCGGCATAATGTTCTTCCGGCAGATAGCGGCTATCCGAACGCGGATAAGTGATCAGCTTATGGGTTTCGTAAAGCTTCTGGCAGATATCGAGCACGTTTTGCGCGCTCAGACCAAAGCGTTTAGCGGCTTCAATCTGCAACGCCGAAAGCGAGAACGGCAGCGGCGCAGGTTCTGATTCCCGTTTATCGTTATAGCTGGTGACGATAGCGGGCTGCCCGGTAATGCGGTTGACCACGTGCTCCGCCAGCGGGCGATGCAAAAGGCGGCCTTCTTCATCCTGATACGACTCACAGGCATCGCTTGGCTGCCAGATTGCCGTAAAACGTTCCTCTTTTGGCGTCACGATGTGCGCTTTGACCTCAAAGAAGTCTTTGGCGACAAAGTTTTCGATCTCTTCATCGCGACGCACCACCAGCCCCAGCACAGGGGTCTGCACGCGTCCGACCGAAAGCACGCCCTGATACCCGGCGTTACGCCCCAGAATGGTATAGGCGCGGGTCATGTTGATCCCGTACAGCCAGTCGGCACGGGCGCGCGCCAGTGCGGAAACGCACAGCGGGATAAACTCACTGTTGGCGCGCAGACGCGAAATCGCGCGCTCCACGGCCTGCGGGTTGAGGTCGTTAATCAGGCAGCGCTGCACCTGCTGACGCTTTGCCGGAGCCAGCTCCAGGTAATCCAGCACCTCGTCCACCAGCAGTTGCCCTTCTCTGTCCGGGTCACCCGCGTGGATAACTTCAGAGGCCTCATGCAGGAAGCGCTTAATGACATTGAGCTGTTTGGTGACGGACGGACGTGGTTGCAGACGCCATTTTTCCGGCACGATAGGCAGGTCGTTCAGATTCCAGCGGGCGTAGCGGCTGTCGTAGACATCCGGCTGCGCCTGCTCGAGCAGGTGACCAATACACCAGGTGACCACCTGCCCGTTACCGCACTCGATAAAACCATCGCCCTTGCGGTGCGGCTTAGGCAACACATCGGCGATGGCACGGGCCAGGCTCGGCTTTTCGGCAATAAACAACCGCATCGAATTAACGGATCTCGATCATCGGGCGGCCACCGCGGGCGTCCACCAGTTCGCCGATGGCCGTCAGAGTGATACCAAACTCCGCGGCCGTTGCCTGTACTTCTGCTTCTGCATCCGGCGTTACCGCCAGCAGCAGGCCGCCAGAGGTTTGTGGATCGCACAGCAGATCGCGCCACGCTTCTGGCATGTCGCCCATCAGATGCCCATAGCTGGCAAAGTTACGCTGAGTGCCGCCTGGCACCGCGCCCTGGGCAATGTAGTCTTCCACGCCCGGTAGCTTCGGCACGTCCTGATACCAGACCTTCGCCTGCACGCCCGCGCCCTGGCACACTTCGCTCAGATGGCCAAGCAGACCAAATCCGGTAACGTCGGTCATCGCCTTCACACCATCGATATTGGTAAACGCCGCACCGGCGAGGTTCATCTGGCACATCACTTCCGTTGCCAGACCAACGTGTTCAGGTTTAAGCAGGGATTTTTTCTCGGCGGTGGTGAGCACGCCAATGCCCAGCGGCTTGGTGAGGAACAGTTTGCAGCCTGCCTGCGCCGTACTGTTGCGTTTAACGCGCTCGGTTGGTACCACGCCCGTTACGGCCAGGCCGAAAATAGGCTCCGGGGCATCGATAGAGTGACCACCAGCCAGCGCAATTCCCGCTTGCTGACAGGCAAAGCGACCGCCTTCAATCACTTCTCGGGCGATTTCCGGGGCCAGGGTGTTAATTGGCCAGCCCAGAATGGCAATCGCCATAATCGGCTTACCCCCCATCGCAAAAATATCGCTGATGGCATTGGTGGCCGCAATGCGTCCGAAGTCGAACGGATTGTCGACAATCGGCATAAAGAAGTCGGTGGTGCTGATAATGCTGGTGCCGTTACCTAAGTCATAAACCGCTGCATCGTCACGCGTTTCATTACCGACAAGCAGGTTCGGGTCGACAAACTTCGCCTGTTCACTGTGCAGGATGGTTTCCAGCACTTTTGGGGAAATTTTACAACCGCAACCGGCTCCGTGGCTGTATTGCGTTAAACGAATGGTTTGCTCGCTCATGGACATCTCCTGTCATTGCAATCGCGCTATGGTAGCGCTCATTCCATAAAGAGGTAAGTATGACTGTCTGAATTCTGCGGCAGATGCTCAGAATCCAGACAGTTTAGCGCGCGTTATCAGAAACGGCTGACGAATGGCGTAGTGTCCGGCACATTTATCGTGCTGGATGCTTTAAGCTGTGGGGTGCCGAGATAGAGGAAGCCAACAATTTTGTCGTGCTCGCCACAGGACAAACCTTCGCGAACGACCGGGCTTTCGGTGAGTGCGCCAGTACGCCAGATGCCGTTAAAGCCCTGTGCGACAGCGGCCATTTGCATCGCCATTACGGCACAGCCCGCAGACATTTCCTGTTCCCAGACCGGCACTTTATGCTCAGCCTGACATTTTGCGACCACCGCGATGATCATCGGCGCACGGAACGGGCCGGTACGGGCTTTCTCGATACCCTTCTCGTCCAGACCCGCGGCTACCGCACCCTGCTCCAGCAACGCGCTGAAGCGATCGCGGCCTTCGCCTTCAATAATAAAGAAGTGCCATGGCTGTAATGTGCCATGATCTGGTGCGCGCATCCCGGCACGCAGAATGTTTTCCAGCTGCTCGCCCGCTGGCGCCGGTTCGGCCAGGCGCGAAGCACTACGACGGTTAACAAGCAGTTCAAGTGCGTCCATTGGTTAACTCCTGTCTTGAATTTTCCTAACAAAATTAACACGGCGGCAGATTTTGTTACAGCGTGATGGGCGATTCCTGCTGACAAGTGGCGGTCGGGTCATTACGATAACCCCACATTGCCGTCCACTGGCGACGGATACAGTCATTTTCTGGTTAGGGAGTATACATGCGAACCCTTTGGCGAATCTTTGCCGGTTTCTTTAAATGGACGTGGCGACTGCTCAACTTTGTCCGCGAACTGGTGATGAATGTGTTCTTCATCTTCCTGATCCTGGTTTGCGCAGGCATCTGGATGCACATAAGCAGTACAAGCCAGGCGCAGCATTCCACGCGCGGGGCATTGTTGCTGGATATCACCGGGGTCGTCGTCGATAAACCCTCCACCAGCAATCGTCTGGGCGTGATTGGCCGCCAGCTGTTCGGCGCGACATCCGATCGCCTACAGGAAAACTCCCTGTTTGATATCGTTGAAACCATCCGCCAGGCAAAAGACGATCGCAACATCACCGGGATCGTGCTTGATCTGAAAGATTTTGCCGGTGGCGACCAGCCTTCTATGCAATACATTGGTAAAGCCCTGCGCGAATTCCGCGACAGCGGAAAACCTGTTATTGCCGTAGGCGACAGCTATTCCCAGGGCCAGTACTATCTGGCGAGCTTTGCCAATAAAATCTGGCTTTCGCCGCAGGGCACGGTGGATTTGCACGGCTTTGCAACCAATGGGTTGTACTACAAGTCGCTGCTCGACAAGCTGAAAGTCACCACCCATGTCTTCCGCGTGGGCACGTATAAATCCGCCGTTGAGCCATTTATCCGCGACGATATGTCCCCGGCTGCCCGGGAAGCTGACAGCCGCTGGATTGGCGAGCTGTGGCAAAACTATCTGGGCACGATCGCGGCCAACCGCCAGATTACCGCTGAACAGGTCTTCCCTGGCGCTCAGGGGATGCTCGACGGCCTGCGCAAGGTTGACGGCGACACCGCCAAATATGCCCTTGAGAACAAACTGGTTGATTCGCTGGGTAGCAGTGCAGAGATCGAAAAAGCCCTGACCAAACAGTTCGGCTGGAGCAAAGAGGACAAAAACTACAGCGCTATTAGCATGTATGACTACACGACGAAAAAACCGAGTGAAAACGGTGATAGCGTGGCGGTGGTCTTTGCTAACGGTGCAATCATGGACGGTCAGGAAACGCCAGGGAATGTGGGCGGTGATACCACGGCTTCGCAGATCCGTGATGCGCGTCTTGATCCGAAAGTGAAAGCCATTGTTCTGCGCGTCAACAGCCCTGGCGGCAGCGTCAGCGCCTCTGAAGTGATCCGCGCTGAACTGGTTGCCGCACGTGCTGCGGGCAAACCTGTGGTTGTCTCGATGGGCGGTATGGCGGCCTCCGGTGGTTACTGGATCTCAACGCCGGCTAACTACATCGTTGCCAACCCAAGCACGTTGACGGGCTCAATTGGTATTTTCGGGGTCATCAACACGGTGGAGAACAGCCTTGATTATCTGGGTGTTCATACCGATGGGGTATCAACATCACCGCTGGCGGATGTGTCCGTGACCAAATCCCTGCCGCCGGAAGTGTCAGATATGATGCAGCTCAGCATCGAAAGCGGTTATAAGCGCTTTATCACTCTGGTTGCCGACTCGCGTAAGAAGACGCCAGAGCAGATTGACCAGATTGCTCAGGGCCACGTCTGGACCGGCCAAGATGCCAAAAACAACGGTCTGGTGGACAGCCTGGGTGATTTTGATGACGCCGTCGCGAAAGCAGCTGAACTGGCAAAACTCAAGCAATGGCATGTTGAGTATTACCAGGACGAGCCATCGTTCCTCGATTTGGTGATGAATAGTATGTCTGGCTCCGTGCGCGCCATGCTGCCAGAAGCCATTCAGGCATACTTACCTGCGCCCGTCGCCACCGCAGCTAAAGCGATGAAAGCCGAGGGCGATAAGCTTGCCGCCTTTAACGATCCACAAAGCCGTTACGCATTTTGCCTGACCTGCGCTAACGTCCGTTAAAACCTGTCCCCTCTTCTCGTGAAGAGGGGATTTTTCTTTGAAGCAAAAGAACTCACTATCATGCAGAAGAAATCAATTTATGTAGCCTACACTGGCGGTACCATCGGGATGCAGCGCTCTGAAAATGGCTATATCCCTGTGTCCGGCCACCTGCAACGTCAGCTGGCATTAATGCCAGAATTCCATCGCCCTGAAATGCCTGACTTCACGATCCACGAGTATGAGCCGCTGATGGACTCCTCCGATATGACGCCGGAAGACTGGCAGCATATTGCAGACGATATCAAAGCGCATTACGACGAATACGATGGCTTTGTGATCCTGCATGGCACCGACACCATGGCGTTTACCGCATCGGCGCTCTCCTTCATGCTGGAAAACCTGAGTAAACCGGTTATCGTGACCGGCTCGCAGATCCCGCTCGCGGAACTGCGCTCTGACGGGCAAATCAACCTGCTTAACTCTCTGTACGTGGCGGCTAATTACCCGATCAATGAAGTGTCGCTGTTCTTCAACAACCGTCTGTACCGTGGCAACCGTACGACCAAAGCCCACGCGGATGGCTTTGATGCTTTTGCTTCGCCAAACCTGCAACCACTGCTGGAAGCAGGCATCCATATTCGTCGCCTGGGAACCCCGCCTGCACCGCATACGGCGGGTGAACTGGTTGTTCACCCAATCACCCCGCAGCCAATTGGCGTGGTCACCATTTATCCAGGGATTTCTGCGGATGTAGTACGTAACTTCCTGCGCCAGCCCGTTAAAGCGTTGATCCTGCGCTCCTACGGTGTAGGCAATGCCCCACAGAACGGCGAGTTCCTGAAAGAGTTACAGGAAGCGAGCGAACGTGGGATTGTGGTGGTTAACCTGACCCAGTGCATGTCCGGTAAGGTGAATATGGGTGGTTATGCCACCGGTAACGCCCTGGCTCATGCCGGTGTTATCAGCGGTGCCGACATGACCGTCGAGGCCACGCTGACTAAACTTCACTATTTACTGAGTCAGGATCTGGATGTTCAGGCCATTCGTACCGCGATGACGCAAAACCTGCGCGGTGAACTGACACCAGACGAATAAGGAGTGAGTATGGCCCAACGTGCTCTGTTACTGGTTGATCTACAAAATGATTTCTGTGCGGGCGGCGCGCTGGCCGTGGCGGAAGGCGATAGCACCATTGATGTGGCTAATTCGCTGATCGCCTGGTGTAAAACGCGTGGTGACGCCGTTGTGGCAAGCCAGGACTGGCATCCAGCCAACCACGGTAGCTTCGCCAGCCAGCATAACGTTGCGCCCTACAGCCAGGGCCAACTCGACGGGCTGGCGCAAACCTTCTGGCCCGATCACTGCGCTCAGCAGACTGAAGGCGCGGAACTGCATCCGTTACTGAATCAGAAAGCCATTGATGCCGTTTTCCACAAAGGGGAAAACCCGGCCATCGACAGCTACAGCGCGTTTTTTGATAACGGTCATCGTCAGAAAACGGCGCTGGATGAGTGGTTGCGCCATCACGATATCGCCGAACTGATTGTGCTGGGGCTGGCGACGGATTATTGCGTGAAATTTACCGTACTGGATGCGCTGGACCTGGGCTACACCGTCAACGTGATCACCGACGGGTGTCGCGGCGTGAATATCCAGCAGCATGACAGCGCGCTGGCGTTTATGGAGATGTCCACCGCCGGTGCAACGTTGTATACGCTGGAAGACTGGCTCGAGACGCAGGCGTAAGCCTTTTTAGCCGGGTAAGGCGAAGCCGCCACCCGGCAACCCCTTCTCCGATCTCCCATAAAGTGAACTCCCTCGCATCCTCAGCGCAGCGGCAATGCTATTCTCTTCAGGTTGTTTTTTCGCCACGCCTTTCCGTGGCGTGGTTATCCCCTAAATAATTCGAGTTGCAGGAAGGCGGCAAAGGAGTGAAGCCCAGGAGCTTACATAAGTAAGTGACTGGGGTGAACGAGTGCAGCCAACGCACCTGCAGCTTGAAGTATGACGGGGATATTTTTATTAGGTCAAAGAGGAACTTATATGAAACGTTTGCCATTGCTGGCAGCATTACCCTTGCTTTGCGCGTCAGTTGCCTCCGCCAATACCCTGATGTCCGTGGGCTACTTTAACGGAGGTGGCGATGTTACCGCCGGCCCGGGCGGGGATATCAATAAACTCGACGTCCGTCAGATAACACACCTGAACTACTCGTTTGGCCTGGTCTATAACGATGAGAAAGATGAAACCAACGCTGCACTCAGAGATCCGGCAAAACTTCATCAAATCTGGTTATCGCCAAAAGTGGCCTCTGATCTGGCGCTAATCCCTGTCCTGCGTAAACAGAACCCCAATCTGAAAGTGTTGCTTTCCGTCGGTGGCTGGGGGGCGCGCGGTTTTTCTGGCGCGGCGGCCACCAAAGAGACTCGCGCCGTGTTTATCCGCTCCGCACAGGAGATTGTTGATAAATACGGCCTGGACGGGATCGATCTCGACTGGGAGTATCCGGTGAACGGCGCGTGGGGACTGGTCGCAAGCACGCCCGCTGACCGGGATAATTTCACCGCGCTGCTAAAAGAGATGCGCGCGGCCTTCGGGCAGAAAAAGCTGGTCACCATTGCGGTAGGTGCTAATGCGGAAAGTCCGAAAAGCTGGGTGGATGTGAAAGCCATTGCCCCGCTGCTCGATTACATCAACCTGATGACCTACGACATGGCGTACGGCACGCAGTACTTCAACGCCAACCTGTATGACTCCAGCGCCTGGCCAACCGTTGCCGCCGCCGATAAATACAGCGTGGATTTCGTGGTGAACAACTATCTTGCGGCAGGGTTAAAACCCAAACAGATGAACCTCGGGATTGGTTTCTACGGGCGCGTACCGAAACGTGCGGTTGAGCCAGGCATTGACTGGACGAAACCGGATGCGCAAAAAAATCCGGTAACGCAGCCCTACTTCGGGCCTCAGGAGATAGGTTTGTTCAAGTCACTGGGTTACGACCTGACCAAAGATACCTACGTGAAGTACAACGACATCGTGAAAAAACTGCTGAACGACCCGCAGAAACGCTTTACCGAACATTGGGACGATCAGGCAAAAGTGCCGTGGCTTTCAGTGAATTCTGCCGACGGCAAAGCGCTGTTTGCCATCTCTTACGAGAACCCGCGTTCAGTTGCCATCAAAGCGGACTACATCAAGGAAAAAGGGCTTGCCGGGGCGATGTTCTGGGAATACGGCGCAGATGACGAAAACCTGCTAGCAAAACAACTGGCGGAGTCGCTGGGGATCCCACATAAGTAGTAAGACATCAAGCCCTCTCCCACAGGGCTGAGGGTTCCCCAGTAATTTTTGTCTTTAATTCAGCGATGATATTACGCCATTGAATTAAGGGACTTACAGCGGTGTCATGGTCCGGCTGAAAATCGCCGAAGCGTTTACGGAAGGCCGGGGCGACGCGCATGGATGCGCGGCGAGGGCGGCTTTACAAGGACGTTTCATCCGCCCGTCCCCGATTAGCCTGGAGCAAACGCTGAGGGCATCGCGAAGCGACGATTTTCTTGCCGGGAGCCCGGGTCGCCAGGGTAGCGGCGGTGAGCTACCCTGGCACGTTCACCGGTATTGTGGTGACAAGTAGCAAGGAACGTAAAGTGAACGGAATGACCACCACAGCCGTATGTTCCCCCTCACCCCAGCCCTCTCCCCAAAAAGGAGAGGGAGCCGTCCGTGCTCGTATTTTTGTGGGGATTCCTCAACCCACAGGGAGAGGGTTGGGTGAGGGCATCAACCCGCACCGTTATTGCATTTTCAAGGTCGCAATCGGTTTTGGCGTGATGCCAAAATCTTCTTTTAGCTCGCGCTTGCTCTTCATCACCATCTGACCCTGGGTGTCGATGGTCATGTGCTGGGCGTCAGTGTTGTTACGTGCCTGCCACAACATCACCAGCTGCAAACTGTTCTCTTTTTGATCCGGGGTAAGGGCTACACCATCAGGCCATTTTCCCAGTTCAACCGCCGTCACCAGACGCTGATAAACTTCCGGTGTCATGCCACTTATCATGTCATCAATATTCATGATGTCTCCCTTTCAAAGGAATAATTTGCTGAATCGTTTTTTCAGCCTTTAGTCTGGTCGCCATTTTCGTCATCAGTGAAGCTTAATGACGCTGAATTGACGCAGAAGCGTTCGCCCGTTGGCTGAGGGCCGTCCGGGAAAACATGCCCCAGGTGGGCATCACATTTGCCGCAACGAATTTCAATACGTTGCATCCCATGTGATGAGTCATCAATATAGCGGATCGCGTCATCGCTGACCGGCTCGTAAAAGCTCGGCCAACCACAGCCAGAATCGTATTTAGTCTGGGAGTTGAACAGTGGCGCATCGCACACCAGGCAGTGATAGACACCGTCTCGCTTATTGTGCAGCAAGCGCCCGGTAAATGGGGGCTCAGTCCCGTGATTCTGGGTCACGTAAAACTGCATTTCTGTCAGGTTATTTTTCAGTTCATCAGGGTTACGTTGATTCGACATATGCTTACATCTCGCTGTAGAAACAGGCATCTTTACCCCGGATTCTAACAAAACATTAACACCCACGCGTGCACTTTTGTTCTAAACTTATGTGTCGCAAAAAGGTGGTCGGCCAAATGTGATCAATTTCACATTTTTATACAGGCAGGCCTTTAAAATTCCGGGCGCAGCCCCCATGTGGTTGCTAGCTCAAAGGGAAAGTGAGGCGAGTCAGTCGCACAAACGTTAGTCACAGGATTGATTTGTCGCAATGATTGACACGATTCCGCTTGACGCTGCGTAAGGTTTTTGTAATTTTACACGCAACCTTTTATTCACTAACAAATAGCTGGTGGAATATATGACTATCAAAGTAGGTATCAACGGTTTTGGCCGTATCGGCCGTATTGTTTTCCGTGCTGCTCAGAAACGTTCTGACATCGAAATCGTTGGTATCAACGATCTCCTGGACGCTGAATACATGGCGTACATGCTGAAGTACGACTCAACTCACGGTCGTTTCGACGGCACCGTTGAAGTGAAAGACGGCCACCTGGTTGTTAACGGCAAAACCATCCGCGTTACTGCTGAGAAAGACCCAGCTAACCTGAAATGGAACGAAATCGGTGTTGACGTTGTAGCTGAAGCTACCGGTATCTTCCTGACCGACGAAACCGCGCGTAAACACATCACCGCTGGTGCGAAAAAAGTTGTTCTGACTGGTCCATCCAAAGACAACACCCCAATGTTCGTACGTGGTGCTAACTTCGAAAAATATGCTGGCCAGGACATCGTTTCTAACGCATCCTGCACCACCAACTGTCTGGCTCCACTGGCTAAAGTTATCAACGACAACTTCGGTATCGTTGAAGGCCTGATGACCACCGTTCACGCAACTACCGCTACTCAGAAAACCGTTGATGGCCCGTCTCACAAAGACTGGCGCGGCGGCCGTGGCGCAGCTCAGAACATCATCCCATCTTCTACCGGTGCTGCTAAAGCTGTAGGCGTTGTACTGCCAGAGCTGAACGGTAAACTGACTGGTATGGCGTTCCGCGTTCCAACTCCTAACGTTTCCGTAGTTGACCTGACCGTTCGTCTGGAAAAAGCTGCTTCTTATGAAGAAATTAAGAAAGCAATCAAAGCTGCTTCCGAAGGCGCAATGAAAGGCGTTCTGGGTTACACCGAAGACGACGTTGTTTCTACCGATTTCAACGGCGAAATCTGCACCTCTGTGTTCGATGCTAAAGCTGGTATCGCACTGAACGACAACTTCGTTAAACTGGTATCCTGGTACGACAACGAAACCGGCTACTCTAACAAAGTACTGGACCTGATCGCTCACATCTCCAAATAAGTTGAGATGAGAAACTGATCCAAAAAGGCGACTTCGGTCGCCTTTTTTATTGCTTTAAAGACAGAGGATTGCGTAATGATTAATAAAATTTTTGCACTTCCGGTAGTCGAACAACTTACCCCTGTGCTCTCCCACCGCAAAATCGATGATGCCGATATTATCGTTGTTGATCACCCACGCGTTAAAGCGTCAGTTGCACTCAACGGTGCTCATCTGCTCTCCTGGAAACCAGAAGGTGAAGCAGAAGGTCTGTGGCTGAGCGATATTACCTCGTTTAAAAAAGGCGCTGCGATCCGTGGTGGCGTACCGATCTGCTGGCCGTGGTTTGGCCCTGCCGCTGAACAAGGCCTGCCTGCTCACGGTTTTGCCCGTAATCAACAGTGGACGCTGAAAGCGCACAATGTAGATGACAACGGTGCGGTATTGACCTTTGAGCTGCACAGCAACGATGACACCCGCAAACTCTGGCCACACGACTTCACGCTGTATGCGCGCTTCAAACTGGGTAAAACCTGTGAAATTGAGCTGGAAGCCCACGGTGAGTTCGAAACATCTTCTGCCCTGCACACCTATTTCAACGTGGGTGACATCAGCGCAGTAAAAGTCAGCGGACTTGGCGATACCTTTATCGACAAAGTCGACAACGCGAGAGAAGGGAAACTGAGCGATGGCGTACAGACATTCCCGGATCGTACAGACCGTGTTTATCTGCACCCGGAAGCGTGCAGCGTGATCCACGATGCAAACCTCAATCGCCGGATTGAGGTTATTCATCACCACAACAGCAACGTTGTGGGCTGGAACCCGGGCCCTGCGCTCTCTGTGAGCATGGGTGACGTGCCGGATGACGGCTATAAAACCTTTGTGTGTGTCGAAACCGCCTGCGTTTCACCTCTGCAAAAAGCCAGTGCCGAGAAGCCTTCTCGTCTGGCGCAGACCATTAGCATTGTTAAAGGCTAATGGTCTCGAGCAGCCTCTCTCCCCATTGGGGGGAGAGGAAACCCCACACCGTTAAACCACATCTAATGGCATTTTATGAGCGGGTGCCGGGAATGCACGCTCCAGTTTGAGCAGATCCTGCGCGGTAAGCGTAATGTCTAACGCCTCTGCATTTTCTTTTACATGCTCCGCTGATGCCGCTTTCGGTATCGCAATCACGCCCTGATGGCTAATCACCCATGCCAGCAGAATTTGTGCGACGGTGGCGTGATGGTCGCGGGCAATCTCATTAACCACCGGATGATTCATTAACCCGCTGCGTAAGCGTCCGGCCTGGGCTAACGGGCAGTAAGCCATCACCGGCATTGCCTGTTGCTGACACCAGGGCAGTAAATCATATTCAATTCCGCGTGAAGCAAGGTGATACAGCACCTGATTAGTGGCGCAGGCAGTGCCGCCCTCTTCGCGCCACAACTCCTGCATGTCGTCATAATCCAGATTCGACACGCCCCAGCGGCCTATCTTTCCCTGCCGCTGGAGTTTCTCCATCAGTTCAATCGTGTCTTCCAGGCTAAATCCGCCTCGCCAGTGCAGCAGATACAGGTCGATGTGATCGGTGCCAAGTCGTTGCAGGCTGGCTTCACATGCCGCCATCCCCTTCTGCCCTCCGGCATTCCACGGATAGACTTTAGACACCAGATACACGTTATCGCGCAGGCCTTTGATTGCTTCGCCGACAACCTCTTCAGCCCCGCCTTCAGCATACATCTCTGCGGTATCAATCAACGTGAGTCCAAGGTCGATGCCCGCTCGCAGCGCATCCGCTTCGGTTTTACGCAGGCTTGCCTTTTCGCCCATATACCAGGTGCCCTGCCCGATTGCCGGAAGGGTACGTGCACCGGAAAATGTCACCGTTTTTGCGCTCATATCACTCTCCTGTTATCTGCACCACCGTAAAGCAAACGGGGCGCAAGCGCCCCGTTATGATGCATAGATTGCACTGTGAAAATGCACAATCAGAATTTGTAGCTCACACCGACTGAGAAAATACCGGACCAGGATTTGTCGACCATTGGGCTATCTTTAACTTCATCGCTCAGGCGCACATAGCGGCCAGTGCCGAATACGCTCCAGTCGCCGAGGAAGTTATAGCTTGCGGTGAGTTCCAGGTACGGATCCCAGCCGTCATCAGCACCGTAGGTTTTCAGGCCGCTACGACGAGACTCGTTTTTGGACACGCCATAATAGTAGTCGTTGTAGTTCTCACTGCTGTATTGCACGCCGATACCTGGCGTCAGGGTCAGCCCACCGTTGGTATAGCGGTACAGCCAGGCCAGATCCCAGATAAAGCCGTTGCTATTATCCAGCGTATCGCCTGCCAGCGCTGTACGCAGGAAACCATACTGGGTGTTATGCACGTAAGAAAGCCCGGCCATCATGGAGCTTTTACGTTTGTCGAGGCGGCGCAGTTGGTTGTTATCGCTATCGCCTGGTTTGAAGTGCTTCGGATCGTAGTACGCCATGACAGAGAGTTTGTCGGCATTATCGTTCCACAAATAGTAGCCGCCGCCCAGGCCGCGGAACCAGAAGTTATCGCCTTCATAGGTCACAACCGGAACCGGATAAATCTCGCGGTCATACTGTTTGTATGGGCTGTTAATCACGCCTACGCCAGCGCCAACAGTCCACTGATCCTCTGCCTGTGCGGCGCTAACTGAAGTGGCGGCAAGTACGCCTAATGCCAGAAGTTTGAGTTTGGTCACAATCCATTCTTTCCTGTAGTCAAATAATCAGCGGGTGAAGTGTAACCGCCCTTCCCCTACAACCCAAAGTTTTTTGCCTGCTAATGAGTTTGATAAACCCAGTATTTTCCATTTTTCAAATGACCTCCCGCTTTCATTTATGTGACGACAAGATGAAAAGCGCAAAAATGCCTTAGAACAAAGGCGGAAATTTTTGGATGAGTTATTGATATGTCATTGAAATTAGATTTTCCCAACATGCAAGTTTTGCAAATGCCATCTACGCTTTAATTTAAGAGGAGAAATTCCTGAGCGCCCTGTGATCCCTGGCGACCGACCTGGCACACAGGTTGCTGCTCTGGCATTACGGTGCGAGAAATTCTCTTCCGGGAGCCTCCACTACTCATACGAACGGCTCTTATCATGTGCTAAAAAACGAAAGGACGGCATGCCATGAATATATTCGATCACTATCGCCAGCGCTATGAAGCTGCCAAGGACGAAGAGTTCACACTGCAGGAGTTTCTTACCATCTGTCGGCAAGATCGCAGTGCCTATGCCAATGCGGCAGAACGGCTATTGATGGCTATTGGTGAGCCAAACATGGTTGATACTGCACTGGAGCCACGGCTTTCCCGTCTATTTTCGAATCGGGTTGTCGCCCGATACCCGGCGTTTGAAGAGTTCTATGGTATGGAAGATGCCATTGAACAAATCGTCTCCTATCTGAAACATGCGGCTCAGGGTCTGGAAGAGAAGAAACAGATCCTCTATTTATTAGGCCCTGTGGGTGGCGGTAAATCATCGCTTGCCGAACGTCTTAAAGCGCTGATGCAACGCGTACCTATTTATGTGCTGAGCGCCAACGGTGAACGCAGCCCGGTTAACGACCATCCGCTGTGCCTGTTCAACCCGCAGGAAGATGCGCAGATTCTGGATAAAGAGTTTGGCATCCCACACCGCTATCTCGGCACCATCATGTCGCCGTGGGCCGCAAAACGTCTGCATGAGTTTGGTGGGGATATCACCAAATTCCGCGTCGTCAAAGTATGGCCGTCCATTCTGGAACAGATTGCCATCGCCAAAACGGAACCGGGCGATGAGAATAACCAGGATATTTCAGCTCTGGTGGGTAAAGTCGATATCCGTAAGCTGGAACATCACGCGCAAAACGACCCGGATGCCTATGGCTATTCTGGTGCGCTGTGCCGTTCGAACCAGGGGATTATGGAATTCGTCGAGATGTTTAAAGCACCGATCAAAGTGCTGCATCCGCTGCTGACCGCAACTCAGGAAGGGAACTACAACGGGACAGAAGGTATCTCCGCCCTGCCGTTCAACGGGATTATCCTGGCTCACTCGAACGAATCCGAATGGGTCACTTTCCGTAATAACAAAAACAATGAGGCGTTCCTTGACCGTGTGTACATCGTCAAAGTGCCTTATTGCCTGCGGATCTCTGAAGAGATCAAAATTTACGAAAAACTGCTCAACCACAGTGAGCTGGTTCATGCACCTTGCGCCCCGGGTACGCTGGAAACGCTGTCGCGCTTCTCTATCCTGTCGCGCCTGAAAGAACCGGAAAACTCCAGCATTTACTCGAAAATGCGTGTCTATGATGGCGAAAGCCTGAAAGACACCGACCCAAAAGCGAAGTCGTACCAGGAATACCGGGACTACGCCGGGGTCGACGAAGGGATGAACGGTCTGTCCACGCGTTTCGCGTTTAAGATCCTCTCCCGCGTGTTTAACTTCGACCATGCTGAAGTGGCAGCGAACCCGGTTCATCTGTTCTATGTGCTGGAACAGCAGATTGAACGTGAACAGTTCCCGCAAGAGCAAGCCGAACGTTACCTTGAGTTCCTTAAAGGCTATCTGATCCCGAAATACGCCGAGTTCATTGGCAAAGAGATCCAGACGGCTTATCTGGAATCTTACTCGGAATACGGTCAGAACATTTTCGACCGATATGTGACCTATGCTGACTTCTGGATCCAGGATCAGGAGTATCGCGACCCGGATACCGGCCAGCTGTTTGACCGTGAATCCCTGAATGCTGAACTGGAAAAAATCGAGAAGCCGGCGGGGATCAGCAACCCGAAAGATTTCCGTAATGAGATAGTCAACTTCGTGCTGCGTGCAAGAGCGCACAACAGCGGGCGGAATCCGAACTGGACCAGCTATGAAAAACTGCGCACGGTTATCGAGAAGAAAATGTTCTCTAATACCGAAGAGCTGTTGCCGGTCATTTCGTTTAACGCCAAAACCTCAACCGATGAGCAGAAAAAACACGACGACTTTGTCGACCGTATGATGGAGAAAGGCTATACCCGCAAACAGGTTCGCCTGCTGTGTGAATGGTATCTGCGCGTACGCAAATCGTCTTAACACAAGTGCCCGGTGGCGCCTGCGCCTACCGGGCCTACAAAAAATGTCCGGCATTTCAGGACACTGCAAGTTGGCAAATGCAGTACGGGGGGTATATGACCTGGTTTATTGACCGGCGTCTTAACGGCAAAAACAAGAGCACGGTGAATCGCCAGCGGTTCTTGCGCCGTTATAAAGCGCAAATTAAACAGTCGATCTCCGAAGCCATCAACAAGCGTTCGGTGACTGACGTCGATAGCGGTGAATCCGTTTCTATCCCGACGGATGACATTAGCGAACCGATGTTCCATCAGGGACGCGGCGGCCTGCGCCATCGTGTCCATCCAGGTAATGACCACTTCGTTCAGAACGACAGAATCGAACGCCCACAAGGTGGTGGTGGTTCGGGAAGCGGTCAGGGACAGGCCAGCCAGGACGGTGAAGGACAGGATGAATTTGTTTTCCAGATTTCGAAAGATGAGTATCTCGATCTGCTCTTTGAAGATTTGGCGTTGCCGAACCTGAAAAAGAACCAGCACCGTCAATTGAACGAGTATAAAACCCATCGTGCGGGATACACCGCCAACGGTGTGCCTGCCAATATCAGCGTCGTGCGTTCATTGCAGAACTCACTGGCGCGGCGTACGGCGATGACTGCAGGGAAACGTCGTGAACTGCGCGAACTGGAAACCAGCCTGAAAGTGGTTGAGAACACAGAGCCCGCGCAACTTCTGGAAGAGGAACGCCTGCGTAAAGAGATTGCTGAGTTACGTGCGAAGATCGACCGGGTGCCGTTTATCGACACCTTTGACCTGCGTTACAAGAACTATGAGAAGCGCCCCGAGCCGTCCAGCCAGGCGGTGATGTTCTGTCTGATGGACGTTTCAGGTTCAATGGATCAAGCCACGAAGGACATGGCTAAACGTTTTTATATCCTGCTCTATCTGTTCCTGAGCAGAACCTATAAGAACGTGGAAGTGGTTTATATTCGCCACCATACGCAGGCAAAAGAGGTGGATGAGCACGAGTTCTTCTACTCGCAGGAAACCGGGGGCACAATTGTATCAAGCGCCCTGAAACTGATGGATGAAGTCGTGAAAGAACGCTATGACCCGGCGCAGTGGAACATTTATGCGGCGCAGGCGTCCGATGGCGATAACTGGGCAGATGACTCACCGCTGTGTCATGAAATTCTGGCGAAGAAAATTCTGCCTGTAGTGCGGTACTACAGCTATATCGAAATTACCCGTCGCGCCCACCAGACGCTGTGGCGTGAATATGAACACTTACAGTCGATGTTTGATAATTTTGCCATGCAGCACATCCGCGATCAGGATGATATCTACCCGGTGTTCAGGGAGCTGTTCCACAAACAAAGCTCAACAACAGCAAGTTAACCCTTATAAATCAGCCAGTTAATTGCTATTTTCTGGCTGATTTTTTCATTTTATGGCATGGTTTTTTCTTCTGTTTTTTCATGGTGTTGCATTTTATTTTGGGGAAGGATTTTTATAGCCAGCTCCCAGTCAAATGACAGGTAAGTGATCACTGCTCACCCTGTTCAGCGTGTGCGTCAGAACGCCGTGCACCGTTACATCATCCAGCGCATCACCTTCTATCGCTTCACCCTCTTCAGTTATCAGCGCAGCGCCATGCCGTTTTACAAACTGATTCCTGCCATCCATAGACACCAGCAATGTGTCACCATTGTTAGCTCTGATGGCTACGTTAATGACAGCCCATCCACATGATGTTTCGATCACCCGGCAGTTGCCGTCAATGCCACACACAGAATCGATAGTCAGTCGTTCTTCAACATAGTCAGTAGCTGGCGAAACAAACCCCATCAGAAGACCCTCCCCATGTTGCGTAAGATCCAGTAACGGTTTTCACTTTCGTCAGTAGTCTTATCAGCGAAGTCTGGCTGATAACTCTCAATCCACTGGTTTGCATCGGTCTGGGTAAAGTGCCAATTCTTTTCGCGCAACTTCGCGATGAAACTGTCTGTTCTGAGATAGCGGTAACCCTTGGGATTTAGCTGTATGGCCTCAATGAATGCGGCCCGTATCTCATATTTACGTGGCATGAGTTGCACTCTCATTCAGTTATTGACTGTATGTATATACAGTAGTATTTTTGAGGTCACAGATCAAGCCAAGGTTATTTTCACATTCTAAGGAAAGGTTATGTTCGTAGAACTCGTTTATGACAAACGCAATTTCGAAGGCCTGCCAGGTGCAAAGAACATCATTCTGGATGAGTTAACAAAGAGGATTGGCCGCGTTTTCCCGGATGCAGAAGTTCGCGTTAAACCGATGATGACGCTGCCGGCAATCAATACTGATGCCAGCAAACATGAGAAAGAGCAGATCAGCAGGGTCGTGCAGGAGATGTTCGAAGAAGCTGATATGTGGCTTGATGTTTAGTCGTTACTCGTACCACCGGGCAGCCAGTTGATGATATGACTGCCTGGTGAGCACTTTTATGATTTTTGCGTATTAAGAAGTTCTTTCAGTTCTGCCAGCTCCCCCTGCATATGCTGGATAGTCAGAGTTAGTTTTGCGATAGCTGCCATTGGGTCAAGATAGTACATGCCTGAGAGATCATCGTTTTCTAGGTCAACCCCTGCTGGCAGGCCAGTACCTTTAACAACCTCTGGGGAGACCTCCTTCATGTCGTTAGCGATGAAGCCGAGCTGACCCGGTTTCTTATCGAGAACGCCCCTGGCTTTCATATCGAAGAGAGCAACCTGCCATCTGCTCACTTCATCCGCTGCCTTTTCCCGGTCGGTCTGATAGACGATATTCTCTTTCAGCTCCCGGTCCGATGAAGTAACGGTGATGGCGCCAACGTCACTGGTGTCGACATAAAGACGCATAGCCCCACTGGTCCAGAGCAAGTTAAACGCGCTTGCGCTGTAACTGCCTTTTGTCCCGGAACGACACTGATAACCGCCTTCAACCTGAAGTATGCCTGTTCCGCCGCCTGTGCCGCCTTTCAATTCCAGGCTTGTGGTTCCTGAGGCCCACAATCGCGCAGAGTAGTCATTAGTGGTAGAACCGTAATGAAAATCGAGGAATGGAGATGCGGCCGACAATTCGATGGAAGAAAAGGTCGGCGTGTCAGTACTTCCTAAACCAAGCTTTGTACGCGCATCTGCGGCAGTTTTCGCACCAGTACCGCCCTGGTCAATGCTGAGCGCTGTAGTCAGCCCGGAAAGGCTGGTGATGTCGCTGTTTGCCCCTTTCTTCGCCAGCGATTTCTGACCCGGTACCGTGACGGCCACACCGTTAATCGTGATGGTGACGTCTGTAGTACCGTTCATCACATCAGCGAAGCCGCTCATGTACCGCTGGTACATCGTGAAGGTTTCAGCAATGTCCTGCGCCAGGCCATCCACACTCAGGCTGTCGCTCAGCAAAATCGAATACTTCGTTCCGGCAGGGATTGCAGGGCTTGCCGCAGGAGTCACGGTGAGACTTGTTGCCCCGCCGATAGCAGTGATCTGGAATACCTGGGCGGGGCTGGTCAGCGCGATGACAGTACAGCCGTTGCGGATGAGTGAGCCAGCAGCAGTAAAGTTCGTACCTGTTCCGGTAAGCGTATTGCCACTGACAGCAATTGTGCCTGTTGTGTAAATCATATTTTCTCCACGCAATAAAAAACCCGCCGAAGCGGGTTATAAATCAGGTTGAATATCAGGAAGGTCAGGCAAAAGAGCCGGTACCGCGTGTAACGGTTAATGTCGGGGATAGAATGCCTTTGCCGGACGTACCGGTGCCGACAACCGTTATGGTTCCGGTTACAGTGGTTGAGGTAATCCCCCTGACTGCATGTCTTACGGTCATCCAGAGCCCATTATTCCCGGCTGGTACATTAATTGTGCCCAAATCGCGCGTGTTACCGTTGATATTGAGAGTAATGGAGGCTGTCGTGGTGCCAGTCACTGAAGCAATATAAATCAGTGCCTCAAGCAGTACTGATTTACTGAGTGCTGATGATGAGGAATCCGTAAACGTAATCGTTCGTTTCGCAACCCCACCGCCAGAAACACTGACGTCACTGCCAATCCCCACGTTTGCAATATCACCAACAAAAGTGGTCGCCTCTACTGTACCTTTAAAGCTGCCGTTAGTGGCGTATACCGTTCCCCGGATCGTGACGTTATTCAGCTCAGCGTTGCCACTTTTCGGCAGATTCCAGCCAGTGCCAGCCGAACCGCTAACGAAATTATCCGACTTCAGTGAATCAGTGATTTTCCCGAACTCAATACTAGCGTTGCGGAAAAACGCATCGTTAAAGAAAGCCTGTCCACCCTGGATAACAAACGGCAGAGTCACGGTCCCTCCCGCCTGAGTCATCACAGCAAAGCGGTCAGCCAGGAAGAGAACCTGCGACTGCATTCCCGCTGGCGTATTCTGAACACCAATCCCCATTCCTGCCGCATACTGGTTGCCATTAGCATCAACAGCAACCTTGATGCTGTACATCGCATTCAGGTTGTTATTGATATCAGCCGACACCTGCGCATTCTGGACAATAGCAGCACTTTGGCCGTTTACCGTGACCTTAAGCGAGTTGATCTGCGTGGCTGATGCCTGAGAGAAGTCCGCCATGGTTTTGGCAAAATCCGTCACGTTCGCCGTGTTCCCACCTGCGCTGGAGTCCAGCGTTTTGAGCGATTCGGCAACGGCTTTACTGGCATCAGCCATGACATTATCGACACGCTCAATACCGGCTTTGTTGTCACCGTACTGCACGCTCAGGGTCATTCGCTGATTCACCTGAGCAAGGGTGCTGGTGATAAGCGCAATCGCGTTGTTCTGGATGCCGCCGTTTGCTGTATCGGTCCTGGCCCCCAGCTCATCCAGGCGGGATGCCATAGATGAAGTTGTGTCCGTTACAACCTGCTGCAAACTGGTGATGTCAGCACTGTTCTGTGAACTGGCCTGCCCGGCAGCATCAGCCTTGTCAGAAATCACCTGGGTGGCGGCAGTGAGCTGGTCAACTGCGGTGGCCCTGGCCTGCGTTTCATCGGACAGCGCCTGCCTGACCTCAGTAATGCCGGCGGCATTGTCTGCTGTCTCCGCCTCCAGCCGGGTGACGTCAGTAACGCGTGCTTCCGTTTCCGTGGCAATCACTTCCCGGAGTTGCTCAAAGGTTGCAGTATTGGCCCCCTGCTGCGCCGTCTGACGGACAACGACATCAGCGATGGCCAGCGCGTTGCCGATAATAGCTTCCGCAGTCTGCTTGTTCGAACCAACCGCTGCCGCCAGACCCTCCGCGTTCTCCTTAATCGCATCAGTCAGTTCAGCCACTTTGTCACTGCTGGCCACGGCATCCTCGATCAGGTCCTTGAAGACTTCTGAGGTTTTAATGTCCTCCAGAATTGCATCTGTGATATCCGATACATCAACGCTGGCCTGGCCACGTACAAATTCGGTGTACCCGGATTCGTTGCCGGTTCGGTCCACCAGCTGCGCGCGGTACCAGAAAACCTGCCCAGCTTTAAGGCCCATCTGCTGATATTTGCGCTGCGGGTAAGGTACATCAGTCAGCAGTATGGCATCGTCCTCGGTACCGGTCAGGCTGTACTGAATTTCCGTCTTCAGCGTGTCCTCGGTGTTCGCCGGGAAACCCCAGTTCAGCTCGATACCAAACACAACGTTTTCAGAAGCAGTAAACCCAACCGGTTTAGGTGGATTACCAACTTTACCCGTAAGAGTTACTTCAGCAGATGACGCCCATACGGATGAAACATCACTGGAGTTTACTGCTCTCACCCGAACCAGGTAGCGACCAGAGTAGATCCCCTGCACTTCGAAACCGAGTGATGACGTACGCGGCACGCTAACCCAGTTTCCACTGTCTCGTCGCCATTCGGCCTCGTACGCAACTGCACCCTGAACGGCATCCCAGGCAACACGCATAGTGGTGATCGCAATGTTCTGGTTAACCGTAGAGTAACTGTCCACGACGATATTGTCTGGAGGGGCCTGAACCCCTGGAGGAATAACACTGATCGGACGCTCGTCCAGCCTTGCACCGGTATCAACGGCAGAATAGATGTCAGGGTTGTAAGTCGTCCCGGTGACTTCGAAAGTGCCGTCATTGTTGTCCCGAGTTCCCGTAACACGGAAAAGCGCTATAAACAGATCATCAGAATCCACACCCCAGTTACATTCAGTCTCCGGCGTTTCGCTGTAGGATGTGGTAACAGTTACGATGTTTCCGTTAACGGCCTGAACGGTTCTGGCCTGAGCTATGCCTGATGGCAGGTTCAAAAAAAGCCGGTTACCAGCTTTCACATCAGCAGCGCGATCAAGTGTTATGTTGCGACCGTTCACCGCGCTCACCCTGCCACCGATGGTTCTTCCGGCCAGCTCGTTGGCAGCCACGCCGATCACCTCTCCGACAGGGGGCACATCCATGCCCGTGCTGAAGGTCACCACCTCGCCGATGCCATTAGTAAGAAGCGCCCAGCGCCCGCGCCGGTTTGCCTCTGACTGTCTGGTGCAGCCGATAGCGGTCATTTCAAGCTGACGATAATCGAAGCGCATGGCCAGATCGTTATCGTAAACAGGCTCAGGAGTATCCTTATAATGGTTCGCCGGGTCTGACCAGTTCACTAACGCGGCAGTATTTCTGGTGGTTTCACTCGGGTCTGCAAAGGTAAATTTACCCTCAACTACACTGGCGTGGTTATAGATGTGCCACACATCACGGGGCATGTCGGCGAGAACATACATTTTGTTATCGCCCCAGTAAGTCATACCGTGAAAAATACCCGCCAGATCACGAAGTACGGTCCAGGCGTCATTGCGGTCCTGGATATAAACGTTACAACGAAAACGAGGCTCCGTCCCGCTGCCACCCTTCCCGTCAGGCACTGGCTGATCGCAATACTGAGCGATACGATAAAGCTCCCATTTATCTATCTGTGTCGCGTCAATTCTTTGACCAAGCCCGAAACGCTCGTTCAGGATGATGTCGTAATAAATCCAGGCAGGGTTATCCGTCCATGCCCATTTAAATACGCCCTCCCAGGTACCAGAGTAAGTCCGTGTCTCAGGATCATAGGTATCAGGTACACGGATGATTCGACCTTTCGGATTGCATACAACCTGAGGAATGCCATTAGGGAACTGTTTTGCGTCAAATTCAACGTACAGCAGGGCCGTGTTAACGTAGCGTAGTTTGGCATCAATAATTTCAGTAACAGCCACAACGCGCATAATGTCCACAACATTTACGCTCGTCGAATCAGGAGTGATTCTTCGAACCCGCAATTGCCAGCCTGTCGTAGCTTTCGGAAGGTTTACACGATGACTGCGCTCATAAAGTGTTGTGGTTTTGTCATCCACAGCACCGTTGATTACGGTTTCATAGGGTCCGCCATCTACTGAAAGATCGATAGCATATTCAACTCGGGTACCGACTTTATCTCCATTGTTTTTCTGGAATAAAAGAGTCGGCCATCCAAGGCGAATACGCAGCGCAGAGAGTTGGGTGTTGGAGACGGCCCTTACATAAGGAACCGCCTGTTTCAGTTCATATGAAACCTGAAGTTCATTTTCAACGCCTGGGAATCCCTGAATGTAGTCCTGATCCTGAGTACCGGAACGGAACTCATATTTTACATTGTTGAAGTTGTAACTTCCGTCTGCATTCTGAATAGGTGTGTACGATGATGAGTCGCCGAGGTAAATGTTTTTTCCATCAAGCCCACCTGCGAACTCCCCCTCACCAAGAGCAATAAGTACCTTTGCTCTGGCAATGGACTGAATGCTGTCCGGTGCCTCAACAGGCGTTCGGGTTTTGTTGCTGCCACCTTTACCGCGCCCTTTGATGATCGTCGTTGTCATAGCGCATCCAAAAAAAAAGCCACCAGGATGAAGTGAACCCCGAAAGTTGGACATCCAACGATTAGGGGTTTTGCGTTTCAATGGGCAGAAAAAAATACTCACCTGAATTCAAGCAGCAAGTCGTACTCCACTATCTGTTCAGCAGTGATGGTGCAAAGAAAACAGCGCGGTTGTTCGGCGTTGATCACGGAGCGGTCAGACGCTGGACTGAGCACTGGAAAGTGAATGGGATGGACAGTTTTACCATTCCTACCAGGGCTTACTCTGCCGAGTTTAAAGAGTCTGTCGTGCTCTGGATGCAGCAACACAACAAATCATCCCGGAAAGCTGCGGCGGAGTTTCGTATTGCAGCCGCTTGTACTGTCAGCAAATGGGAGCGTCTTTACCGTACTGGCGGTATCATTGCCCTACAGGATAAACCCAGAGGACGCCAGATGAAGTCAGGGAAGAACGAAACTTCAGATAAAGAACTTAATAATCCCCGTCCAGCGTTCCAGAACGCTGAGGAAGAACTTGAATACCTGCGTGTTGAGAATGCCTACCTAAAAAAGCTTCAGGCCTTGATTCGGGAAAAGCAGAAGACAAAGCAAAAATAATTACCGAATTGAGGCGAAACCATAACCTGAGAATGCTGCTTCATATAGCAGGATTACCTCGCAGCACGTACTACTGGCATGTCAAAGCAGATAGCCGTGGAGAGCGCTATGAGGGCGAACAGCAAAGAATAGCCGCACTGTTCCACTATCATAAAGGACGATATGGTTACCGGCGCATTACCCTGGCGTTGCGTAATGAAGGCTATGGCATTAATCATAAAACAGTACGGAAACTGATGCGCAAGATGGGGCTGGCCTCATGCCTGAGAAGCAAAAAGTATCAGTCATACAAAGGCACCTACGGTAAAGTAGCGCCAAATACCCTTGCACGTGATTTTAAGGCCAGCAGTCCAAACCAGAAATGGGTCACGGATGTGACAGAGTTCAACGTAAAAGGGACAAAGCTGTATCTGTCACCAGTGCTTGATCTGTATAACAGCGAGATAATAGCCTGGAATATGACGACGCATCCGGGAATGAATCTGGTCGAAAACATGCTCAGCAAAGCCGTCAAGAGGCTGAAACCGGGTGACAGACCGGTACTGCACTCTGATCAGGGTTGGCAGTATCAGATGGCACGGTATCAGGAGAAACTTAAAGCTAAAGGCATAGAACAAAGCATGTCGCGCAAAGGGAACTGTCTGGACAATGCAGTGATAGAAAATTTTTTTGGTCTGCTGAAAACAGAATGTTGGTACCACGAAGAGTTTGAAAATACAGACCATCTACGAAAAACGGTGGAAGAGTATATCCACTACTACAACAACGAACGAATCAAGCTAAAACTAAACGGCCTGAGTCCGGTACAATACCGAACCCAGGCCATGTCAGCCGCCAGTTAAGAACGTGTCCAATATATGGGGTTCACTTCAAGGAGGTGGCTTGTCGTTGGTGTTTTATTGCTGATCTTCCGCATAGATTCCGGCAGAGATAATCGCCCCCCCTATTTCCCGCTGACCATACAATAAAGGAACGGGGTTGCCGGACGCTGTTGTATTAACGGGTCCACCAAACGCATAGGAAGGTTTGTTATCTGGGTCCTGTCGCATCCGCAGACCAGCAACCTGAGGGGAAAGCATTTGCACCACACCGCCAACAGCCATAGAACCAGCTGCGGCATATAGCGCCATTTGTGTACCTGCTGCCCATCCTACTGGGTTCCACCAGGTAAAGGCCGCAATTGCGGCGGCAGTAATAATTTGAAAGAGGCCAGCCCTCTTACTACCGCGTATGACAGGGATAATGCGAAGTTCATCGCCAGGACCAAGAAGATCAAACTCTTCCTTTCCTATGTTTATTTGGTTTCGGAAGATGACAAAATCCAACCCCTTCGCTCTGGTCTCGCGCAGGTAGGCATCAAATCCATCAATGGTATTAGATAGCGCCCTGAATACCTCACTGGCAGACGTTAACGCGCGGCGGTGGGTCCTGCCAAATCGCTGAGCCATTGAACCACTGAGTTTAATGACGGTTTTTCTTTCCATTACATCAAATCCTTATAACGCAGAATTCTGATGGTACGGTCACGATAGTAGCCCCCGTATGGAATGCGCTGGCTTAGCTGGCCATACATGTGGTGAAGGAGTACATTACCCTCAAGCAAAATACCCGCGTGGTTTGGGACTGCGGACTGTACCTGCATGATTACCATGTCACCTGGCTGGGCAGTACCGTTGAACTCCCTGAACCCACACTCATACCAGTTGTCCATGTAGAGGTTTTCTCCCTGCTCCCACCAGTGACGATCCACGCTGTAATTCGGTAACTTAATACCGTGCTCAGTGCGGAAATAATCCATGATGAGAGACCAGCAGTCGGCGTGACCTAGCACAAACTGGCGACCAGTTAACGGCCGATCACCACGAGGCATGACAGTACGAATATCCCCTTCCGGCCAGGATGCAATTACCCAGGGCAATTCAGTAGCATCACACATCAGCATGTCGAGTTCGCTTGGCTGGGTTGTCGCACCATCACCAGGATGGCTATGCACGATAGCAACTACAGTGCCCTGCTCTTCAGCCGCCGCATAATCTTCAGGAGACAGTTCGAACTGCTCAGTCGGGGATTCAGCCTGATTTCTGCAAGGGATATATTTCTCTACTCGTCCTTTCTGAATGACAACGCCACAGCATTCGTCTGGACACGATGAGGCCGCGTGCGCCAGTATGGCGCTGACTGTTTTCTCGCGCATGGTTATCCTCTCAGAAGTGAAGCGCCGGGGAAGCCACCATAATCCAGCTGCTCATTCTCACCGAAGCGTGGCTTGCAACCAGTAGACATCAGGCCAGAGCAGACATCCTGTGAAGGATCATCCACCCGGTTACCGTCTTTATCGAACCAGCCGTTTTGTCCCGCATAAGTGCAGCCGTTACCGGTTTTGTACCAGCCACGCATACACCACGTGCACATAGGCTGAATCTGCCGGGTAGGAATTAACTGCCCGCGTAGATCAGCAGGACTGGAAAGCTCAAACTCCACTGTTTCATCATCAGAACCTGATTTTCGGTCGATGTAGTAAACCTGTTTGCGCTCCTCGTTTGGATTGGCGGTCGGGTTACCATCAGGAAAGTTTCTGGCGTCAAGGTAATGAGCGAAGGTGTCATGGATGATCACCTTTGCTTTAGCCATCCCCTGAAAGCGCCTGCACAATGCCCCAATCGTGCCGCTGATGTTTGCCACGGCAAGCGCTGGCCGAGAGCTTTGCCCGTCACTGCTGACAGATATTCCGGTAAGTTCGTATGGCCACGCGCCATATTCCTGCCCTTGCCACCACACTGACTTCGGTTCCAGTTTCGACTCATCGCCACCGGAGGCGATAATTTCCGCCTCTGTATGGGGGATCGTCTCGTTATGGAAACGAAGAATACCGGCACCGAAAGCTGATCCGTCCACCTCGATAAGGCGGACGCGCTTACCCGGCTCCAGTTTCTGGACATCGGATGAAATACTCATGGATGGTATGCCTGTATGAATGTGCTACTGAGGGTGTATTTCTTATTACCGAGGGTAGATATCTGGAAGGACTCCGCGCGCCAGAGTCCTGATGACTCAAGTGGCGGTTTCCAGATAAATGACTTATACCCCGCATGTCTGTTCAGGAAGTTTTTGATAGCCTGAATGTATGCTTCATCACCGGTAAAACTGACGCTCCATTGTGGTGTCACCGGGTTGATACCATCACCAGCCACCTGCGCATAACCATCTCCAAATTGCGCCTTTCTGGTCCGAAAACTGGTATCAACCTGAGAGGCAACCTTCGGACACCAGGTGAAGGTTTCAACTGTCATGGTTAAACTCCCTTAATCAAACGCCACAATGGTGAGCCAGGCATACTGGCCTGCTCGTTAATAACGCCAGTGATGGCATCCTTCAGTTGCCTGCCAGCGGCACCGGCTGTTCCCTGACTGGCCGCCTGTGGTGACCCACCCTGAATATTGATATCGCCGAAGTTAACTGAAGGCACACCACCAGAGACCTGAGGAGTGCCAACAGCCCGAACGCCAAGCGAACCATCAGCAGCACGGGTAAGCGGCATAATGGCTTCAGGTCCAGCCTCTGCAAACACACCCGCTCCTTTGGCAAAAGCAAAAAGCTGAGGGGTCTGAAACACGCCATTGCTGTATGCGCTCAGGGATGGAGAGTCGTAAACATTACCCTTCGCGTTAAAGGTGAAGTTCGCGCCAGCGTTCTGAATTGCAGTACCGCTACTGGCGGCAGCGGCGGAAGATGCGCCAAAGCTGAAGAGAGAACCAATTGAACTGACGCCGTTAGCAACAGCCATATTGACCAGAACATTCTGGATGATCTTCAGTACGCTGACACCCCAGTCCTTCCAGCTGTCAACGTTGCCATTGAGCATGTCGGTGATCGTGGTGACAGCGCCACCCATTGCCTGCTTCATACCGTCAGCTGCCATGGCGGAGTAATCTGTCGCTTCATCCACCCAGTTTGCATAACCTTCAGACAAGCCCGTCATCCAGTCATCGCGCTGAGCATCAGAAGCAGCGTAATATCCTTCCTGGTCGCGAAGGCGCTCTTCGAGATAGCGCTTATTAAGCGCCAGCCCCTGCTGATAGAATGCCTCATCAATTTCACCAGCCTGCCGCTGCCGGAGAAGATCGGTATTCTTCTGCTCAAACTCCTTACGCAAGTTGAACTGCTCCTGAAGTCTTTCGCGGAACCGAGTCCCCTGCCCATACCCAAGAAGTTGAGCCTCATTAGCTGCGCGGGCGCTGGCATTGCTGTCAGCAAGGTTGGCTTCGTAGTTGCGCAGCTGCTCGCGAAGTTTTACCTGATCGATGAGAGCAGCATTTCGCATAACTTCGGCTTTCTGGGCCTGACTCAGCGTAGAAAGCTCACCCTGGCTTACCTGATATTTTACCTTTGCCAGCTCAGTATTCTGCCCTTGCAGGGCAATCTGCTCCTTCTGTTGTTTGATCAGACGCTTATAGACATCTTCCGTCTTCTCGCCTTCCGTCTTTGGCCCTTTTTTCTGAGGCTTATTGGCCTCGTTATTTCGCCATTCAGCCAGACCGTTATTAATCAACTCCTGACGGCCAGTCTGGAATTGTGGGTCACTGGTTAGTCCCAGATCGTCGGCGGCATAACTCAACCGTAAACGCTCTTTAGCCTCTCCTTTAAGACGTGATAACTCCAGGTCACGGCGGCTCTTTTCAAGAGCATCGGTTTGCTTTTTATCGAGATCAGCCTGAGGAAGTCTGAGCGGAACGTTAACCAGGCCCTGACGAGCCATAAGGAGTTGATTGCCCAGCCCCAGCAGGCGGTTTAATTCATCATGCTGCCCATTCATCAACAGGAGAGATTGGTAAGCCCTGTTTTGGTTAGCGGCCTCCTCTCGAATGAGTGTCACCCGCCGATGTTCAAGACCTTCAAGAACTTGCTGAATAGACGCGGATTTTCCCTGCATCTGAGCAAGCCTTTCTTGCTCAACAGATAACTGCTCTGTAGCTGTAGCCAGACCACGCGTAACGGTGTCCAACGATGTCAGGTGATTAATCATGAAACCACCGCTGGTCGTTGGGCCGGGATTACTGATCACTGACTGATAACCAGCTATCTGTTCTTTCAGGCCTTCAATCTTGCTCTTTTGTTCATCTATAAGCCGGTTCTGTTCATTCAATGCAGTGCGAGTTTTCTCTGCATTGTCTGAAGCTTCAGGCAGAGTCATCGCCTTCGACTTTTTGCTGACTTCATCTATTGTGCTGGCGTATTCCTGGGCGGATCGACGGGCCTGCTCCTGGTTTTGATACATCGCATACCAGGCACCAGCCCCTAACATTACCAAGCCAGGAACTCCGCCGATGAGGCCAAGTGCGCCGCTCATAAGGCGAGTACCAACGGATGTTACACTGTTGAGGTTGTTCTGAGTGGAAACTCGATTTGCCAGATTTCTGTCTCTGGCTGCCTCCGCAGAAGCCAGTCTTCTTTCAGCAATAGCTTGGGCATCGGCATTTTTTGCAGCCACCAGCCCTGCCTGTGCACGCTCAAGCGCAGTTCTGGCCCTGACTTTTTCCGTAGCGGTGCCAGTTGCAAGAGCAGTAGTTAGCCTGGCTTGAGCTGCTGTAACTTTTGCTTCTGCTGCCGCAATTTTCTCTTGCTGGGCAGCCTGAACATCTGCGCTTCGTGATCTCTGAACAGCTTGCTGAGCCCGATAAACTTCAGCCCTTGAAGCGGCAACAGCAGACTGAGCAGCTTTGTCCTGTGCGACAGCAAGCGCAACCTCTGATTTCGCAGCTGAAATTAGCGCACCTGTTGCACTCGTGGCACTTGTCACCACGCCGCTGAGATATCGAGCCAGTCCAACACCAACAAGCGACCCGGCAACTGTTGTTATCGTAGACATATTGTCAGCAACGTCACTCAGTGCGCCGCTTACTGCTGATGAGGTAAATGAGTCAAGCGTCTGGGCAACACTATTTAAACCGCCAGACAGCGCATCGGTAGCACCAGTAGCCTGGTTGACACCTCCAACCCAGGCCATGAATGAGTTGGTGACTTTTTGCAGGGAACCGGAAACTGTTTGCGGCATACTGGCAAACTCGCCCTGCAAGGAACCCAACTGACTCATCAGTGCAGGTACAACCTTATCAATCGTAAGCTGCCCTTGATCTGCCATGCTCTTCAGGTCTTTTCGAGCGACACCCATTCCAGCAGCAAGCGCACGGATTACACGATCACCCGCTTCGTTTACTGCGTTAAATTCTTCACCGCGAAGAACGCCCTGCGCCAAGGCCTGGCTGAATTGAGTAATAACAGAACTCGCTTCCTGAGTGTTAGCCCCCGAAAGTTTGAGGCCAGTAGAAACAGCTTCGGTAATTTTCAGAACTTCGCCTGAGCTATAACCGTATTCACGCATTGAAGCAGCTGCACGCGAAAAAAGGTTTGCGTTATCTGAAAACGCAGTACCGGTTCTTTGGCTTATTTCCATTAACTGCCGCTGAGAGGCAGCAAAATCATCAGCAGAAGATGAGGCCTGCTTTAGACGAGCGTTTACTGAATTCCACTCATCGGCAATCTGAACAAGTTTACCTGTCGCAAAGGCAGCCGTAGCAGCGGCTGCTGCTCTCCCTACTGATGCAAATCCATCAGTCAAATCGGATAGAGCCCTTTCGCTCTCACGGGCGGCGGCGGCCGCTTGTCGGCCACCATTTTGCATGGTGCGGTAATAGTCCTGCCCCATACGTGAGGCGCGCGAAATTTCCGTCTGGAATGATTGCGAGTTAGCGGAAATTTTAATTATTAACTCACGTAAAGTTGCCATTTAGCCTAACTCCAGACGTAAAAAAACCGCCGAAGCGGTTTTATTTTTATTGTTTCCAGACCTTTTGCCTGGCCTCTTCGAGGTATTCTTCATCAGTCTTAATCGGAGGCGAGTCGACTGCTAAATCACTACCACAGTGTTTACATTTAATAGCTTCAGTTTTGATTAACTCTGCACAAAACGGGCACTTCTTCATGCTGTCATTTTCAATTAACTCTTTTTCCTCTGCCGCAACATCCTTTTTTATTACCAGAGAGTGAACAAAGGCGATAATAAAAAGAAGGGCTCCGTAAACCCACCAGGCGAAGAAGGATCTACCTTTACTTTGAGCAATTAAGGCTGGAATTAAGCCTATAACAATTGAAACTAGTATAATTTCCATTTTTGCACCCCAGAATTATTAGCTTGATAATCCTAATATTATCTGGGTAAAAAGTCACTGAGTCGCTACAGTAAGTGCAGCCTCAAGAGCAGCAAATGGGTCCTTCGGTGCTGACTGCTCGCCATCCCCCCAGCGTAGGATCGCATCGTCAAGCTGAACTTTGGCCCCCTGTGAACCGTAAATTGCAGAGACAATCTGCGCAGCCTGAATATCTCCGCGAATATCGCCAACGGGACTTTGCCTGTCGAACTCAATCCACATCAGAAGCTCGCTTGCAGTCATGCTCTGCCGTAGTTCTGAAAGCGTGCGCCCCATTCGGAGCGCAAGCGACATCAGAAACTTTACGCCGGGGGTTGCGACTTTTCCCGCGCTTCTTCTGCGTTGCTGATCAGGTCAAGAGCCTGCTTCAGTAAACGGGAGTGGATGGGGCCGTAAATTTCACGCACCTGTTCTTCTTCTTCAGCACTGAATACCGGGTGTTTATCGGTATCACACAGAACATCAATGAACAGAACAACATCAGCGCAAAGATTACGGTGTGCCTTCTCAGACACCGACACATTTTCATCTTCCGCGCCTGCTTTCACCACTTCCTGCCAGCGAAGCCAGGCTTCACCGGATGGCTCACGCAAGACAACTTTGACGCCTTCCCACTCAGGGACGACGACCGTCTTATGGCGAAAGCCAGCCATTTTCGCCATGGCTAATTGTTTTAAAGTTTGCGACATCGCTTATCCATGCCGGGACAACCCGGCATCTCCATTAACTGATAGTAAGGGTGCAGGCAGCTGAGTTAACCGTTTTGACCGGAGAAGAAGAATCCGTAACCACACAGGTGTAATCACCTGCATCACCTGAAACTGCGGTGGCTTTATTAAAGGTATCGGATGTCTGCCCGCTGACGGTGCTACCTGCCTTCTTCCAGGTGTAGGCATACGGAGGCTTACCACCGGCAGCTACTACAGCCATGCTGATCGCAGCCCCCACCGCTACAGACAGTTAGGAAGGAAGATCAGTGGTCAGTTTGAGTACAGAGTCAATCGGGACAGGCTTGCCTTTAAGGCGCAGTGAGAATGTAGCTGCCACAACACCATTGGTACCAGATGACCAGGTATGCTGGCGAACTTCGGCCAGGAACTTAAAACCATTACCTGACGGGAAGATGATCTGGAAGCCGTAAGTGGTGTCGTTGTCATAAGCATCACGCAATGCGTTCTGCGCGGCATTCAGGAAGAAGTTACCAGACAGAGAAATCTCTGAAGGCGCTGGGAGGCCGTTGGTGTTCTCCTGCTCAGTAGAACACAGTGTGGTGGTGTCAATATCCTGTTTCTGTCCACCTGTAAACTGAGCTTCTTTGAGGGTGCAACTCAGATCAAGGTAGGTGGCAGAATCCATTGCCTCTCTGGTTGTTGGTAGTGACGAAATAAGGATTTTCGTCAGCTGAGATTTTTCATAAAGTGCAGACATAGTTGTCTCCTGGAAAAAGAAAACCCGCCAGTTGGCGGGTTCATTGAGTGAATGATGTATCAGGGGGTAACTTTAAAATCCAGGCTGGAACGATAGAGCCGATAATCTGGCTCGTATCCGGGTATTTTTACCACCTCTGTAGGATTTAGCGGCTTAAGCGAAGTTAGCGCCAAATCTCTCAGAGCTCGCGATTCTGTTATGGTTGCGGAATACACATCGACCTGGACGGAAACCCTGCTCTCTGCCTGTCCGCACAGCACATCAGTGGAAACGTCAGAAACGATGGAAAAGATAATCCAGGGCGGTGAGATGGACGGTTTGCCGTCTTCGCCGAGCGGCGCGACATAAGGATAAACCTGTCCACCAGCCAGAGATGCCAGCTGTAGGTAGATATCGTCTTCCGTCATTTGCTCAATGCCTCATCAATAGCCTGGTTCATTCTGGCCAGAGCCACCTGGGCAACTTCTTCTTCCCTGGTGTCATAAGCGGGACGAACAAAGGGATGTGCTGGCATATTTGCAGTGCCGAGCTCAACGAAGCGCCAGTAGAATGCGTTACGCGCATTACTGGCCTTCATCGTATTGTCAATGTTACCGGTTCGAAGATTAACACCACGAATATGAACCCCTGAGGAAATCTCTCCCCGCTTTCGGCTACGCTGAGTGACCACCACAACGTTTTTCTTAAGCTTCCCTGTTCGCTCAGGTGCACGAGCGATCACTTCTTCCTTGAGCACTTCTGCCCCGGCACGTGTCGCATCACGCAGAACTTTGTTGTTTTCAGCCTTACTTAGCAGTTCTAAATCCCTGGCAATATCATTCAATCCTGAAAAATCGAGATTAATGTCAATCACTTCTCCACCCCCAGCTTGCAGAGAACCTCAAGCAGAACCCCTTTTGCATCCGGTATTGGGGGACCAACAACATTCAGGGTGTTCCCTTTAAATGGCCCTGTCGTAACCTTAATTCGGGAGGCTGCCGAAACATCATGCCGATACCGCATCCATACCCGTACTGTTGCCTCAGCTGTTTCAGCACCAGCGGCCACCAGCTCACGCCCACTGATGCCTTTAACTTCAGCTCGGGTGTTCGCTCCGTCCACCCATTCCTCTACCGGTTGCCCGGAAGAATCCCGCGTTGTCGTGAAGTTCTGGATGGTAATGAGATGCCGTAGTCTTCCAGCCTGCATATCCCCTCCTACGTACCAGGCCTTATCCGGTATGGCTTGAGAATTGCCTCAATCCCGAATGGCAATGTGGTTGTGATATTCCCGATATTTACTGGCTCACGGTTTTCATACCAATGCGAAACCAGAAGCATTAAAGCCAACTTGATATCATCAGATACCAGCAAACCATCAGGGTCTTCTGCGGGCACTTCATTCTCATAGAGGCGGCGATTAACAATGATTTCGGAATGCTTCACTGAGGCTTTGAGGTAAAGGGATAGCATCTGATCTTCAGTCGAATCATCGCTATCAATTCGACACTGAAGCCTGAGTTCGGGAACAGTTGGAAACATGCTTTGCTCCATACAAAAAACCCGCTGACAGCGGGTTATTTTTTTGATTTCTGTGGAGCTGGCTGCTCTGGCTGCTCTGGCTGCTCTGGCTGCTGATCAGCATCAGGTTTTTTTTCACCACCTTCAACTGTATCAATGGCCCCCAGCTCTTCCGCAATAACTAAAAAGCGATCTGGCAACTCACCATCCTGATAAGAACCAGCAGCAACAACTTCCACGCGACAGCCATCAGGGGACCACTTCACATTCTTTTTAAGTATTAACATAACTTAATCCTGTAAAAATGGGGGCTGTCGCCCCCGTGATGAATTAAGCTCCGGCACCAATCTGGAGCAATTTAATCGCCTGGGAATCAGCCAGCATCCCACCAGTGCGCTTGGTAGTGTAAAAGCCGACAAATGGCTTATTGGTGTACGGGTCACGGAGAATGCGTGTGCCAATACGATCAACAATGGTGTAACCACGTTTGAAGTTACCGAATGCAATTGCTTTAGCATCGGCCGCAATGTCAGGCATTTGTTCGTTCTCAGCCACACCATACCCAGCCAGAGTCGAAGGCTGACCAAGCTCAAGACCAGGACGCCACAGATAGTTGCCTTCAGAATCTTTCAGGATTCGAGCAGCGAACAGACTGCTATTGTTCATCATGAACTTAGCGCCGTTACGATGTACTTTTCGCAGGGTGTAAACCAGCTTGATGATCGCATCAGCAGTCAAACCAGCAGTAGCGCCTGAGAGAATGTGCTGAAGAGTGCCGAATGCGCGGGTTTTATCATCATCCAGTGATGAGGCATAGGCCAGAAAACCTTTTGGTTTCTTGGTCCCGTTACCGCTGGTGAAGGCGATCTCTTCCTGCTCTGCAAACTCAATCGCCAGTTCACTGTTGATCCAGTCTTCAACATTGAAGAATGCGTCATCCAGCATCGTTTGAGTGGCTTGCGGGTTGCCGTAGATTTCCCCCATAAAAGGCTCAATCTGACCGAGTTTGGAGGCATCAGTTGCAGGACGGGGATCGGTTTCGCCTACCCAACCTGAAGCAGACCCACCGAGGTTAACCAGTTTTTTATAGTTTGCGCCGCCGACTGTGATAGTCGTCGCTTCCTGGCGCATAACCACTTCGTCTTTCAGAAGATCAAGAATGGCGCGGTCAAGCTCTTCCGGAACAGCGAAACCGCCGTCTTCATCAACACCTACCTGCAAGGCTTTACGTTCCAGGTCGCGAAGTCCATCATCCTTACCCTTGCGCATAAAGTCGATGAAAGCGGTTTTGTGCTCGCTTGCGGCCTTGCTTTGAGTGCCACCAGCGGGACGTTTAAGCTGTTTAAGCTCATCTTCCAGCGCGGTTTTAAGCTGATCCAGCTCGGTCAGCTTGCTGTTAAGTGTTTCAACTTCTCCGGCCAGCTTGCCTTTTTCAGATTCGATAGCGTCAATGCGCTTATCATTTTTCGCTTTAAAATCATCGAATTTTTGCTGCAAATCCTGCGCGACCTGCTCTACGTCTTTAATTTCAACGGCCATAGTTAAACTCCTGATTAAAATTTGATGTTTTTCAGTGCATCCAGTGCGCTCACCACATCACCAGCATCACGCTGGGATAGTGAGCCATAGCCCCCGGCCATGAATGCTTTGGCCTGGGTGCGTGAGAGCCCAACATCGCGCAGGACTCGTTCAATACATTTCTGTGATGGGGTTTCACCACGGGCGACAGCGCTTTTAACATCGCTGATACGCGCCTCATCGTTTGATGGAAACGTCACCGGGCTGACTTCCCAGAGGTCGATCTCCTTCAGGAGAAAAACCTCTTTCGTTCTGTCGTATTCCCAGTCTTTCAGCATGTAACCAATAGAAAGGCCGGTTAAAGAACCGGCCTTCATATGGGCATGTGCTCGCTTTGCCAGAGGATCGTCATCAATCAGCAATCGCCCCTTGACGTATAATCCGACCTCATCCTCTTTCATTTCTGTATACACCCCGATGGGTTCATCCATCTGGTGCTGCCAGAGCATGGCAGGAAGTGCGTTTTTCTCCCGCCATGACTGAAGTGATTTACTGAACGCTCCGGGAACAACTACATCGTCGTAACTGTCCTTAACGCCAAACACAGAGCCATAGCCTTCAAACTCCCCGCTGTCACTGACAGACTTTAGCTTCAGCGGAATATCCAGCCGCTGTTTAGTCATCGGCATCATGTTGTTCCTCGGTTGTTTTGCTCTTATTGCTGTCAGACGGCTTTGTCGTCATGTTCATCGGTGTCAGGTAAACATCCCCCCCTGCCCTCGGGTTGAGTTCCTCCAGTTCCCGACAATCATTAGGCGAATAAATGCCCCAGTTAATTCCGGTTGCATAGGATTCGAATCGGGATTTCATATCCCCGCGTAACAGCGCGCCTGCATTGAATTTTGCGTAGAAGGTGCCCTGCTTTGACTCCTTTACCAACCCAACGTTAATGCGTTGCTCAATACGGGTCATGTAAGGCACTAGAGAATAGTTGATAAACCCAATACCGAGGTTTTCGATATTGCTGAAGGTTGCGCGATCAGTGTTTTGTACCAGATGAAGAGGAACGCGGAATAAGCGACAAATCTCCTCAAGCTGGAATTTCCTTGTTTCAAGGAACTGACTATCTTCAGCATTGAGAGCCATAGATTTCCAGTCGAGCCCCATTTCAAGGATCATCGGTCGGTGGGCATTACTTAATCCAAGATGGCGGTCTTCAAAGTCTTTTTTCAGGCGGCCATAAGCCGCATCGCTAAGAGTTTGCTCGGTTCTTAATACACCCGTTGTCACCGCACCATTACTGAATAATCGCGCGCCGTGTTCTTCGGTAGCCATCCCAAGAGAAATCGCCTCTCTGGCATAAGCTACCGGATTAAGGCCGACCAGGCCGTCAAGGGTCAGCGTCCTTACATGCCAGATATCATCCTGACCAAGAACGTCTGTAGACCCATCCGGAAAAGTCACCATGTAAACTGGTTGCCACTGGCTGTTTAGCTTTGGTTGGACGCACCCCGGATCGAGTGGAAGTAGTTCAACTACCTCCCCCAGAGCTTTTACCTTGTAAGCGTAAAAGTTTCCCCGCAGACAAAGACAAACGATAACGAGCTCCCAAAACTCCTGCGGAGTCATATAGTCGTTAGGCTTCATTGAGAGCAGCTTATAAAGCCGCTCTCCCGTTGCTTTCTGTTTTGTGTTGCCTGAGGATTTAAAAAGGTTACATGGCAGCATCCCCATCGATTCTGCAAGAACCCTTACACACCCAAAAACTGCCGTCAGACGCATAGCTCTCTGGCTGCTGACACGCTTTCCGGTATAAGTGTCGTAAGTCATTCCCACCGCTTCAGCCAGTTCTGCCGGTGATGTTACTGGCTGGCTACTTTTTGCAAACATTCCGGGGAAAAACATCAGTCACCTCCCGTAGAGTTCGTCGCCGGAGAGGCAAGAAACTTAGCCATTAGCCATGACCAGACGATGCACAACATGCCACCAGCAATATAGCCTGCTGGCTGATAAATCATCCATGCACCAAATGAAAGCAAAAAGGCACCCATCACTCCAACCAGAGGAGTGAGAATTTGAAGGATCATAATCGCCTCGATTAAAGTGAGCGTATGCCGTGAGATTCAATGCGGTCGGAGAGTGTGTCCTCTTTCTCAAAGAGCATCGAACGACCAATTGCCATAATCAATGCGACCGCGCCGTCGATTTTGTTTTCGTTCTGCTCCTTGATGGGCCTGACCACATCATCGTTACCTGGCAGATATTTCCCGACCACATTACTGATACACCAGCTCATGATAGGGTTCCCATCATGATGAAAACGGCCAGACTCAATGGCAGCCTCAAGCTCCTTCATCGGGTCGGACATGTTGGTATAGTTCTGGGTTATCGTGATTGGGTTAAGCTTTTCGTCAGCAAGATCATGTGAAAGGCCTGTCGCCCCAAACGGATCTATAGGTGACTCGCTAACCGGGTTCAGTTTGTTCGCAGCCTTTGCTTCTTCAAGAATGTAGCGGTAATCAACCTCTGCCCCATCCGTTACTGTCAATACTCCCAGCTCAACCCATTTCTGAAAGCGCTCGGCGGTACGGCGGTCTTCGTTTTTCTCAACACTATAAACAGTGTCATAGGGAACCCAGAATTTAGGAGCAACGCAGTAATAGTGAGTTTTCCCGTCTATCTCCCGGGCGAACAAACGCACCATGCTGTTCATATCCAGCTTTCGTGCCATATCAAATGCCAGGACACATGGCTGCCCCTCAAATTGCTCAAGGGTAAGGGTTTCATCCTCGCACCCTTGCCAGGATACCAGGTTGAAAAATGCCGCTCTGGCTGCAACCCAGATATTCAGATGCTTCGTTTTAAATACACCTGCCTGCCGGGCATTATTCACAGCGCGTATTTGCTGGCTGAGCAGAAAATCACGATAGACAGACACCCCCATATTCGGATTTGCCTTTTCCAGGACCTTAGGGTCCGTCCAGTCGTCACCCTCATCCACTGTATAAATCACGCCAAACAGCTCTTCATTCGGGACTGTGCCATTCAGCATTTCAATCACTTCACGGCGCTTGTCATAACAAGGCCCTTCAATGTTATATCCCGCTGTCGTTATCGCCCACATCAAGGGCTGACGCCGTGCTCCCATACCTGTCAGCATGGTGGTATATAAAGCATCCGTAGGATGTTCATGGTATTCGTCAACAATGGCGCAGTGTGGTGATGCCCCGTCACCAGGATTACCAATCAGCGGTTCAAAGCGCGCTCCATCTTCCGGTCGGTTAAGATTAGAGGCGTTTACTTCTATGCCGAACGCTTCCACCAGCAGAGGTGTGCGCTTGCACATCAGGCGTGCTGGTCTGAAAACTTCCCATGCCTGCTTCTCTGTCGTGGCACCGGAATATACCTCGGCCCCAAATTCGTTATCACAGGTGAAGCAGAACAGCGCCACGCCAGCTGAAATTGCGGATTTACCGTTCTTACGCGGAATCTCAGTGTAGACCTCGCGGAACCGGCGGAGCTTAGTTCCTTTCTGTACCCAACCAAATGCACAACACACTATGAACAATTGCCACGGCTCCAGGGTGATCGGCATCCGTTTGAATGCCCATTCACCCTTTGTATGAGGCAAGAGTTGAATAAACTTCGCAGCTTTCTCCGCCATATCCTTGTCAAAGCGGTATCTGAATTTTCGGCTTTTTTCCCTGGCCATGTCGTCAATATGACGCTGACAGGCATGAATGACATACTGACACGCCGGAATTTTCCTCCGCACAACGTTGCGGGCGTACTGGTTCGCGGCGTTAACGTTTGGGTACGATTTCCGGCTCATGAGTTAATCATCTTCAGGAAGGGGTTAGAGGTTTTCTTCTGTCCAGCGAGCCCGATCAGGCGTTGACGACTGCTTGGATCAAGACCAAGCATTGAACCGGTAGAGCTCATTTCAGATTCCTGTTCTTTCTTGGCTGTCAGTTCAGGGTTTTTAATTTTCCCGCCCATAGCGCCGAAGATAGAAAGTCCATCAGAGGCAATATTCTTAACGGCCCTGCGCCAGAATTCGTAAGCGACACACCAGCGTTCAAGTACAGCAAGGTCTGTAACACAGAGCAGCCCCTGACCACATAGCTCTTTTGTTGTCAGCTCCCACATGATCGCTGCGAGAGGGAGATCATCCTCTTCAAACCACTCCGGTGGTGCCACACCCTTAATCGGGGTAAACACCGGTTCGTCTTTATTCAGGGCTCGCTTTCCGGGGTTGCCAGCCAGCTCCTTGCGCGCCGTTGGCTTGGGTCGACGCCCGGAACGCCCCGCCGTTCCAGCCATAAGCGACACTCCTGGTTAAATTTCATTTTTCGCGGGTATAAAAAAACGACTGAGGCGGCGGTCCTTTAGGCGGCAGGCTACAGAGATTTGATCCCCCCCTCCTAAATGATAATTGATATCATTTGAATGCATATAGTTGCATTTGTAATCATTTCACTGTAATGGTAACCAGTCTCATTTGATACGTTCACGCCCTGTTTTGGTGCGGTGACACGGCCAGCAGAGGCTTTCGAGGTTTGAGTCATCATCAGTACCGCCGTGTGCTTTTGCCTTAATGTGGTCAACTGTCTTTGCAGGTACTACACGCCCACCGCGCAGGCAGTTCTGGCAAATATGTTTATCACGCGTCAGCACTCGTGCACGGATGATATCCCACTTGCTTCCATACCCACGTTCATGGCGGCTCTTACCCTGCTGGTGTTGTTGCCACCCTTCATTACGGTGCTTCTCACAGTAACCTGAGCGATCTGTAGTCGTACCAGGACAACCGCGCTTACGGCAGGCGCGAGGGATTAGTGCTGGCATCGCTCTATCCTCACATGTCCTAACAGTACTTGCCGCTTAACCTCGCCGTTCTCTGCTACCATGTGCCCGAGTTCATCGTGCACAGCTGCGACGACTTCACCTTTCTCGTCATCAGCAGTAAAGACATGTTTAACCTCTACGCCATCAAGATAGACAGTGTATGGCTCTTGTTGTGGATTAATCCTTCTGCCGGGGTCATCGTCCAAAACTGTAATTCTCATGTGCGTTTCCTTTTAGACGTGAGCCTGCCGCACGGCAATGCCGCCCGAGAGGTAAACGCAACCTAACGGCATTACCCAGGCTCACTACTGAAAGACTCTCTTCATGGTGCGCGTGCGATGCGCATAAAAAAGCCCCGCATTAGCGAGGCCAGCAGGAAATCACTGTTGATCAGCTTTCTGAACCACTAAAAAGCAAAAGCGCTTGCTCCGACTCTTTGATGGCTTTAGCCGTTCTGGCCACCACACCACTTTCAGAGGTTACCCGGCTGAACTGGTTAATGAACATTTGATACTTCAGTTGATCATCATCAACGAAGTGAATAGCGTCTTCTGCTGCGGCAGTATCGTAGCCCACGGTTGCCAGCAGGTTTAAACGAATCTGCTGTGCAGGTGTAACAGTAATTTCAGACATTGTTTATCCTCTGGTCGGTAAATTTGATGCCTTATCCCCTTCAAGGGATATTTAGTGTTTTATCCCTTATAGGGGATAACCATTATCAAGCCCACCAGCAGATGAGCTTTGTAATGGCCACTCAGTCGTCGAGTTGCAACACACCATGCTCAAGTGAATCTGAGTATGCGATCAACCCTGTGTATTCAGGGATAATCTCGCCATCATCAGCTTCGAACTCCGGGATGGTGCTAGTAGTGATAGTGTATTGAGGTGCGCCGTCTTCTTTCGCGAAGGCTGCCAGGTCTTCAATCTGCTTTGCTGTAAGAACTACTGTCATGCTCATTCCTCAGTTGTTAAAAATCCCCGCTATTGCGAGGCTCTGGTTTCTTTCTGGCAGTTCGCCTGCCACGCTTTGTTATGGGTCAGGATGTCTTTCTTCGTCTGGCGGTCCATAACGTCGATGTCGTGATCGGTGAGATAAAGTGGCCTAACCCAGTCACAGGAATCGTGGACGAATACATAGCTGGGCTTTGGAGGACCACCAACACAGCCAGTAGCCAATGCTGACACGGAAAGCATAGAGATAAACATGAAATATTTATTCATTGTTGCCCTGCCATGGTTGAGTTAGCAGCGCCTTTTCAACACTCCATCCCCTGCTCAATCGGTGCGCGATTGTCTTTACTTTTACACCATAGGTTTCGGCTGCTTTGGTAATGCACATTCGACCAGCTGGTGTATCGAGCATATGGTTACTTCGTCGGTTTCTTGCCTGGTCTTTGGGTGTCGCCCATCGGCAATTTTCTGGTGAGTACGCCTTATCTACATCAATCCGATCAAGTGTATGACCTGCTGGACGCTCGCCCATATCTTGCAGGAATGCTTCAAAATTGCCCCAACGCTCACAAACTGAGATTCCGCGTCCACCATAATCTACGTAATACGCATCGCCGGGATAATTGCAGCGCCGCTGCATTGACAGCCAGCTGATATAAGTGGGAGAAGTTTCTGACGGTCTGCGATGCCCGTGTTTTACACCTGACATGCAACCGCAAGATTGTGTCCTGCCAGAGCGTAAGGCGTTTGACCTGATTATTTTTTCTGTTCCACACTCACAACCGCACAACCACATTGAAACGCCCGATTTATCCTTATTGGCGTAGGACTGCACAGTCAGCTTGCCGAACTTAACGCCGGTTAAGTCGATTGTTTTCCTCATGTTCACCCCTTATGAGCCGCGCTTCCACGTGTCCCGCAGCTCGCGATCAACATCGTCATCAGGCATACGATTAACAGTCTGCTGTACATTGCTGGCCTCTTTCGTTACTTCTACCCGGCGTTCTGCTACTGCTTCAGTGGCAGCGGCTTTCTCTTCGGTGTTTTGCTTCTGGAATTTTGCTTCCGTTTTAGTCGTTCCAGAGGCATGACCAAAACCGAAAGCTGCGGCGATGGACCCAAGAACAGCAACAGCCATGCCGATAATCATTTCAATACCCATGCTCACCTCACACCAGCCCTGATTTTGCCAGGTTAAACAGCGCACGGCGTTTATCCAGCCCGTTAAGACCGCCATTGATAAGCAGTGTCACGCGCTCAATATCGCCGGAATGAAGAAGGCAACCATGAGAGACATAGAACCATGCAGCGGAGCGTGCAGCGTACTCGTCCCGCTCCAGTAACTCGGGCTGGGTGACAAGTTCCAGTTTCAGAGCCTGCCCACAACTGCGGTAATTGCTCAGGCCGGTGATTTGCTTCAGGCCGCGACCGCGATATTTCCAGCCATCGCCCGCAATCTGGTTGCCCAGGTTCTTTTTGCCCCACTCACCGCCGTAAACCAGATTGGCTATCGCTTTCTGATTTGCCGGTTGCGTTGCCGTTCTGCCGAGTGCGGCGGCCTGCTGGTTGGTAATCCGGTGGCTGCCGAAGTTGGAGACCAGGTTTTCCGCCGCATAGTTCAGGCTTTCCACCAGCCGGGTGTACCCGCCGGACTCATGCCCCATCTGTGCGATGAACATGGCCTGATCGAGCGGTGCTGTGATGCCGAATTCTTTCATCGCTGCATCGATACGCGAAAACCAGCGCGCAGCGAGCCCGGCGCTAATACCAGCCGCCTTTTGAAATTGTGATTGGTTCATTAGTGCCTCAGTGCATCAATAAGGCGTGCTACGTTTCCCCGAGCCCAGAGAACTGCGGCACAGATCAGGACGTTCACCAGCACCACAAACCAGTGCGATTCATGGTACAGGCCGGACAGGTAACGGAAAGGGACGCTGGCGTATACCAGCACCGTGAAATAAGCCATCAGCGATATCAGTGGGCGATGTCTCGCACCGCCACGCTGGTAGAACATCAGGACAAGGACGATCACCGCACAGATAAGGGCGTTGACCATTGCACTTGGATCACTTGTTACCATTGCTGGTCCCTCCTCCACGTAAGCGAGAGAGAATTCCGAACAGGCTACCCAAATCCTGACTGTTAACGAACGTCAGCAGCTTAATGGCCACTGCCGCAACGATTACCGCCCCCAGAGCATCAAGTGGCCTGTCGCTATACCCCGTCCATTTGGAGAAGTAAGAACCAAGGAGAGGTGCACCGATAACGCCGAAGATGAATGAGGTAATGAAGTAGCCCACCAGCTTAAGACGGCTGATATTAACCGCCGTAGCGACGTAGAACACCGCGCCAGCAAAAGCGCCAAACACCACACCGTAATCAATACCGGTTGCCAGACCGAACATACTGGCCCCCATCAGACCACCAGCCGCTACCGTAGTGCCAGAAACAGGATCGGACATTTAGCCCCCTCTTATTGCCGTGAGTCCTCTCAGAACGAGGGGAAACAAAAAAGGCCACCCGTAGGCAGCCCTTAAAATAAAAAACCCGCAGCAGTGGCGGGTTTATGTTTTGTTTTGTTGCTCAGTTCGCTTTAACGTCCCGAGCGTACCACAATTTAAGCACTTTCTTGCTCACTCTGCAACTTAAATCTGTCGCTATTTGTGCCGAACGCGTCACAAAGTGGTGCGTAAAGGATCAATTCTGCAAGACTAACCCATGTATCAATTCGACGGCGGCATGTGATGAGGGTCCAGTCAGGATGTTTTGCATTAAGCTCGTTGGCCATCTGCAGCTTGCTCTTACGGAGTCGGTGGCGGTCGACGATGACGCCATAAAGTGATCGGTAGTCGTCATTCATCAGGACGGAAGCAATAACACCATCCACCTTCAGACCTTCTTCATCCGAGCAGAACGCCAGGCCGCTTTTGTTTTTGCTGTCGAGGATTTCGCGGAGGTATGCTTCCAGCTCAGGTTTAGTAATGCCGGATTTCTTCATGCGGCGCAGTGCATCGTTGATTGCGGTCTTGGTGATTTTCCCGGATGCAAGCAGCTGGTTGAACATGTTCCCGCCTGAACCACCACCGATGTATGACCAGCGGCCCCACATACGGAGCTTACCCTGTACCCAGATGCTTTCGAGAGTGCGAAGGCGAACCATCTCGCCGGATTTACCAACTTCTGAAGGATTGATCATGTTGCGTCTCCACTTACGCCAGTGCGCCGATTGCCAGCGAACGATCTAAAAACCGAAACAACAGCGTTAACTGATCGCCATGCTTCGCTTCAAATGCCACAGGATCAGCGTGCAACTCGTCGTGATGCGCTCTGCACAGCGGTATCACAAACAGGTCGTGCGCTTTTGTACCCATTCCACCCTGCCCGTGGCCAATCAGGTGGTGGGGGTCGTCTGCCTGCTTGTTACAGCAGACACAAAGCTGGGACTTAACCCAGCGTGTCCAGTTCTCATTAACCCAGCGGCGGCGCTTTGGCCTCAGCATAAAAGACTCTGGGGTTTCTGGATCAACCTTCACCGCCACTATCTTCTTTGCTTTCTCCTGGAGGATTTCAGTTGCCGGTAATGAAGGGACAATTTCGCTTTCCCTCATCAAGGAACTGTGCGATTCAGGCTTCATCCTGAGGGCTTTACTCGCTACCGATTCAGGAATGAGGTCAGCCAGATCATTGCGTACCATCCACCAGCAGAACTCTGGAAGTGTCAGGGTATGGTAAGAGTTAAAACCCAACTCAATATTCACCCTTTCGAGTATCCATTGTACCAGGTTCTGTCTGGCAATTCCTGCCAGCCTTTCAGTGGTTTGCTCACGTAATTGATTATCACAGCCATAACAAAGACGGATGCTGCCAGGGGCATGGCGCATCACTGTGAAGTCCCTGGCGTGCCAGTCGTTGAGCTCCCACTGGCATTCAAGCTTTCGTTCCAGCCAGCTATCAAGACCATTCAGGCCACCAGCGCGCTGAATAACCCTCTCGTTCTCAAAAATAGCCTGCATACTGACATCATCTGTCAGAGGTTGATGTGCTTCCGGGATAAGACCTGACGGCAAATGCTGGATTGCTTCTGATGGCGTCTCAATAACCACCCTTCCCTGACGAAACAGCCAGAGCAGTTCATTGCCAGGGCGGAACAGAACCACCCCGGACATTGGTGCAACTTCAGGTGTCAGTAATGCTCTCACTGTTACCTCAGGCTACGATGTCAATTATTTTAAGAAGCTCCGCAAACTTCGACTCAAAAAAATGAGGCTGAGTTTCTCGTGGGTTTGCAGGACTGGTGATGTTCTTGCCGTACATGCAGCCTTTAGCAGTAAGTGACCAGAACTTTTTAACACCGTTCACACCAGAACGACTGTTTCGCTCTTTTTGTTCCACAATCCCAAAGCGGGACATCATGTGATAAACCTGATTGGCAGTGATGCGGATGTTTTTTGCTTTAAGCAATGCGCTGAGTGATTGGGTCGGACGGCTTGACCCATCCTGCGCACCGGCAGGTGCATCGATCGCGTAATGCGGCATCAGATCTGGAAGACCAGCTACCTGCTGGAGTTTTTGATAAGCACCGAGTCTTGAAGAGTTTGAGAGGTTCAGCATTTTCGCCGCCGATTCAAGCAGGATCACGCCAGCCTGAATTTTGTCGGATGTCGGCGCATTGAGTGCAGGGTTCTGTACGGCATCGAACGTTCTGATGACTTTGAGGTTAAATTTCGGGCTGATCCACATCGCATAGGAATAAACCAACTCCTTGCAAACGAATGTCCCCTGATTAACGCCACCAGTAAGGGTGACCAACGGGGCCGCTCCTGTAATTCCGGGAGCGCTCGAAATTTCAGCTATGAGTTCTTGCGTTTGGGTAAGACAGGACCAGTTGGAAGGCTGGTGACGTTTTTCACCCCCCGCCGCACGATGCAAATCATTCAGGCAGTAACGACCATCAAAATCACGGCGTACGGAAACGCCATCAATTACGAATAACTGATTCATGTGTTTCTCCACTTGTTGTAGTGCGAGCGGGTCTGCACTCCCGCTTCGCTGACACTTTTTAATCTAACACTCATTCGCGCACCAATGCATTGCTATTTTGCCTACCATTTTCGACATAGCTGGTGATCGTTATTTCAACCCTCCCACCAGGCACCTGCGATGCCCACTCCACCAGCATTCGTTTAACCTGACTGTCATCCTCCCAGATACCAGCATGTGTCAGTGCATCAAAAAGCGCCTTGTTGTAATTGTCGATATCACGGCGGCGGGCATCTGGTGGATAGAGAACAATCTCAACCGCTGCTGGTGATGAAGATGGTTTGGGCAGGCGGCGCAATTGTTCAATAATCGCAGCGCAAGCAGCGCTCTGGAATGCCCTTCCCTTTGCGCTGATGAGATGTTGACCTTTGAGTGGGCCGCTATTCGGAGAGCGCCAGTATGTGTTTACGCTCGGTGGGAACGGGAGAACCAGTTTCATCATGACTCCACTCCATATCGCCCGTTCAGGCGGCCAATGACACTGACAAACTTCACGAACGACACGCCAAGAGGCTTCACCTTTGCATAGTGCTTGCTCAGCAATGGCTTGCTCACGCTGTCGAATTTAGGCTTTGGCTTAACCTTCATGGCCGATTTAATTGCATCACTACAGCGCTTGGCCTCGGCCTGAATTGCGTTCTCCGTTTCCTGGTTCATGCGGCACGCTCCTGCGGTTTAATCACCGGCATCACAGTGCCGGGGATCATTTCAACAGCAGCAGAGTCGGCCTGATTTCCCCAGTGGTCCCAGCCAGGCGCGGCGCAACGGCTGAAGAGTTCGATGCGCGGAACGTCACCGTAGAGTTTTTCGAGACGGTAACGGGCCTCTGCTGGCTTCTCGCTATGTTCACCAAGTGGGCTGTAGATAACCTGTTTCACACTGGCGTTCTTGCGCTCAAGGCCGTTACCTCTGGTGGCGATCAACATGTCTTCGGTATTGGCACGGGTGTAGTTACCGCCATTCATGCGTGTCTGCGCGTTCAGCAAGTCGAGGAAGTCGTAAAAGTCCTCCACTCCACCAGCCTGAAGCGCTTTGTTGATGTGTTGCTCTGCAAGCTGGTTTAACTTCACCCAGGTAAAGCCCTTCATGGTTCGAACCTTAAAGCCCCAGGCTTCTGCCAGTTCGATGGCTTCGCGGGTATGCGTACCGGTGAACCACATGGCCAGAACGGCATCATCAGCGGCCAGGTCCCATACAGGCAGGCGCTTCATGTCGATGAGTTTCATCGTGCCGTAGTGGTTGGTAGCTGCGCCGTTGCTGACGGTGTTCCCGTATTCCCAGGCAGGATCGGCGTAAATCAGTGAGTATTTTTCAAAGCTCATTGAGGGCCTCCGGATACACGAAAACCTGAGTTGGCTGGAACGCTGTAATCAACGTTTTCGAAGGAGGCCTTAAAGTTTTGGTCTGAGCTACCGCCAATTTGCCATCGCCCTTTGACACAAGCAGGCCTACCGCGCTTTTGCCATTTCTGAGCCTTGTCGAAATACTCAACGCAGTTTTCTGGCCCAAAGAGAGTGCTCGGGCGAAGGTAATCATCCATTTTCGGATCGTCAGCCCATTTTGCTGTGAGGTAATCCACCACCAGAATCAGGTCTTCAGCGCTGTAGTCCTCGGAAAGTCTTCCCCTGATGTATCCCAAAACGGTTTTGTTGCGCCCCCCCTTCCCGTAATCAGAACCGGTGACCTGATTGAAATGAGCCAGAACACGCATTGCAGGATCGGCATCGTCTGGTTGCGCCGCAACCGGACAAGAAGGGGTTTTATTCTCTGTAGTATTCTCTGTTGTATTCTCTGTAAGAACATCAGTGCAATTTGACCTGATGAGAGCGGTTCGTTTTGACCTGCTGGAGCGTTCCACTTTGACCTCTTCCATCGGTTCATTTTGACCTGATGGAAGAGTGCATTTTGAACTCTTCGATTTGGTCACTTTGACCTCATCTAAAAGCTCGCTCTCATAGTTGATCGTGTAGTAGTTCGTCATGTCGCGCTGAGACTTATTCAGCTGCTCAATTTTGAGCACGCCAAGTGTCTTCAGGCGGGTGAACGTGCGCTTCAAAGTCGACTCCGACCAGAACGGGAACTGCTCCAGCCATTGCTCATTGGTGTTGTAAATCCAGCGCACGCCGTCACGCTCCAGACCGGAGGTGGTTTCTTTCAGCCAGTAGTTAACCTGCTGCAATGCAATGGCTTCGTTCAGGCCAATGCTGAATGCAAGGTCAGGGTTAATCACTATCGGCCGGGATGGCATTAATAGGCTCATGGCAATCCTTTAACTCTGTAAACTTACGCTGGAATTGTTCAAGAGGGCTGAAGCACTCATGATCGTACCCTTCGCGAAGGTATATAACGCGTCGAGTCTCGGGCTCCCATCTGATGACGTGGACTGGGATGCCTCTGTGGTCTTTGAACCGCCGGTTAAGTTCTCGCATAAAGATTCCCCCTTACGACGCCAGACACCCACAATCGCCATGGCCCTTCTGTGGTTACATGGAACCCAGCGGCCTGATACCATGCGCTCATACCGAAACGACGAGGTTCCATATACGGGAATTCCCCGTAGTTGCGGAAGACGGTTGTTTACCGTTACACTGTTCATGCGTTAGTTTCTCCACTGAATCGACACGCCAAGGGGCCCGGAGCTGCACACTCGCGGGCCTCACTCATTTCTGGCAGACAATAAACACGGGAAATCAGATTCAGGAACGTCATCAGAGTGACCCTGAATTGATATGCGATATCGTTAAGGCTCTGCCACTCACCCCTGTCAACCACGCCGTCTTCGATGTAATGGCGGTATGCGTTAACAAGATCACCAAGACGACCGACCAACTCAGCCAGCCTCAGTCCAATCTCTTCGTTCTCGTCATCTGGCACAGCACCAGGAACATGAGTTCCGTTATCGGTTTCACGAGAGAACGCGTCTGCGATATAACTCACGCCAGCTGCGCTCTGTAACACCATCGCCCAGCCCATTGGGAAAATCTGATCACCACCAGCACGTAGACGGTTAAAAAGAGAGTTCTGGGTTTCATCCAGAATCTCCGCTGCTTCCGCGTACCCACCAGGCAAAGCGGCGATCGTCTTTCTGATTGCAGACACCAGCCAGGCTGGCTGCTTTTCAACTTTCCATTCAGGTTTTATACCCACGGTTAACCCCTTATCTCTGTGGTTATTTCTGATCGTTTGGTGATGTATTCTTGCCATAACGTTCTGGGTTGAATTCCAGTTCACCAGCGGTTCGATATGCAGCTTCAGCAGCTCGTCCTTTTGGTATTAAGCGTCCTGGGCGGTTACGCCACTGGTAAACGGCCTCGCTGGTGATGCCAAAAAATTCGGCAACTTTTTCAGTGCTGCCGAAATGTTGTTCAATCTCGTCGGTTGTCATGAAGCCTCCTTAGCTAAGTTAGGTTAGATATTAATAACCAATCTAACTTTGGTCAATAAAAACTAAGATTACTTAGTCTTTTTTAAATTTGGTGCTTTCATGGAAACGGTTGGTCAGCGCATTAAAGCCCTACGTAGGGTTACAAGAACCTCTCAAAAAGAACTGGGTAAATTCTGCGGGGTTAGTGACGTAGCGGTCGGTTATTGGGAAAAGGATGTGAATACCCCAAACGGTGAATCGCTGGTTAAGCTGGCGAAATTTTTCAATACATCAATAGATTACATTCTTTACGGTACCGAGTTTGAAGGTGCCCTCATAACTAAAATGCGGCGTGTGCCAGTGATCTCCTGGGTTCAAGCTGGGCAGTTTACGGAATGTAAAACTGCTGATTTGTTCAGCGATGTCGATAAATGGGTTGAGACATCACTTCGCATTGGGGATAGCTCGTTCGCTTTAGAGGTCAAAGGGGATTCAATGACCAATCCAAATGGCCTCCCAACAATCCCTGAAGGGGCTACCGTTATTGTTGATCCAGATGTCGAACCCCTTCATGGGAAGATTGTTGTTGCGCGTATTGATGGCACTAACGAAGCGACTGTTAAAAAACTTGTCATTGATGGCCCGCAGAAATTTTTAGTCCCACTAAATCCTCGCTACCCCAACATACCGATCAACGGTAACTGCCTTATTATTGGCGTCGTTAAAGGCGTTCAGTACGAAATCTAAGTTCCCTGCCTCCTCAAAACACTAAACTAAGAAAAGTTTGGTGTTTATCCTTGACCTTAAAACTAAGTTAAGTTAGATTTCATTCATCAACAGCGAACAGGCAGGACGCCCACGAAGTAGCCGCCGGTGGCATACGAATAACCGGATGATTCGCAGATAACAAAAAAGCGCCATTAGGACGCCTTGCTCTTTAACAATCTGGATTCCCCAACAATGTTCACCTCATAGATGGAGTGAACTTTATGAGTAATAGCGAACCAACAATCATCGCAAATGGTTGTTCAGACGAGCAGATAATTGAATGGATGAGAAAAAAGCTGGCTGCGATTGACCAGCTTTCAGAATTGCAGGGATACCGGCAGGAATCACAATCCTTAATAGCCAGGTACGATGACATGATTAGTTGTCTATCGCTGGACGCCACCTTAAATATCGAGCGGCAAGTTCAGGATCCCATTCCCCATCAATAAAATCTTCAAAGTGATTAATCATCGAGTCCCAGTAGCGGTGATCAAGGAAGGCTTTTGTATCATCGGTTGAATTTTGATAGGTAAGCTCATCCTGAATTGCAAGTAGTAAATCAGTAAATGTTAACTTACGGATTTGTTCTGGCGTCCAGTGGTGTTTAATCAATATCAGGTGTTCAAGCCCGAGCCTTCCCGAAAGGTTATTAAAAGGCGTAGCGTATTTTTTACGGTGCTCAAATAACCTGGCATCAAGCAACGTCAAAAATGTTGCTCTCGATTCGACTTTATTGATTTCATGCGCGTCAACCACACCACTGATCTTAATTCCACGGGTGCTGGCAATCTTTTCCTGATGCTCAAGAAATAGACTGTATAGATTCTTGTTCATACATTTTCCTTTGCATTGTTGGGGATATCCAGATTAACCGAATCCTTGTTGTTGGGGAATAGCAGGATCCACTGAGCCTGAAGTGGTGAAAAGACAGGCACACAACATGAAAGCGCACTCCTTAAACCATCAGTTGTGGATGACAGGTGTGAAACAAACTGGAGTGAGCTCCCAGTTGTGGTAATGCGGCTATGCGCACGTGACGAAGCCAAACCATTCAACTTTTTAATGAATGCGCTCTTGATAGTGTGACGTCGCTGGTAATGGCTTAACCGGCAGGTGGAGGCACCACCGCCACAACATCTAATGATGGCTGTTTTAAGGAGTAAGCATGGCCGCTTATGACATCAAGCTTAGCAATGGTTGGGTTAGCACTGTCAATTGTGCGAACAGCGAAAGTGAAGCTATCGAAACACTGAAAAATGAACGTGAGCGCATGGGTTATGAAAGTACCGATGTTGCTGAAATTAGACGTATGAAAGAGTGCTATGGAAATGGCGGCTATGGATTAGTTGCACTCGAAGATTTTCACCCTATCGCGTAGCCAGCGCGGTAACCCGTAGTAACTGTATGAAATGCTGTGTGTAGTCTTGGCGGTCGGCAGTTGTGAATGTCCTTAATGTCGACCGCCCCTTTTCACAACTGAAAGCGCGTTCAGCCCGTTCCTTGAGAGGCCTCAGTCGTTAAATCAACCTCAGGAGAACGCGCTCCCAATTGTGGAGAAGCTAACAGGCGGTTGCAGCCGCCCGTTTCACTAAGTGCCCTGGTTGGGTGCTTACTAAAACGAAATCCTTTTATTTTTTGTCGCCATCTGGCGAGGGATTCGTGCAACCAAAATTCAGCGGATATTTCCACTGGAGGACTGATGAACCACCTCGAATTTATTGAGAAGAACGTGAGAGAACAGCTGATTAAACAAGGCTTTTCCTCTTCGGTGGCTCAGGGGGGGGGGCATGGCAAGCGCTTGATTTATATAAGCGCATGTCGCAAGCCAGCAAGAAAGGCGCGATTTTCGATGATGTGATGCGGCATGCGAAAGCCTGGGCAGACAAACAGGTTTCAAAAGCTGAAGTCACCCGGAGAAAACGCACCGCCCCTAAAAACCAAGGCGGCCTCTTCTAAGTAGTAAGGTCATTAATTCAGCGCTGTGCAGAGCGCTTATAACACGGAGAAACTATCCATGACGAACACACAGAACGTCACCGAGTTACAACCACGTATGACCAGGGAACAACTGATTGACGCGGCACGTACCGCAGCGAAGTTCCTGCCAATTGCATCATCTCAGCTTATGAATGAGCTTGCCAACCGTCTCGACATCACCAGCGTAGCACTTTGCGAAGCGATGGCTCAGCGCAAAGAACTGTCCGACCAGAACACTACCCTTCGTGATGATGTCGTTAGCTGGGCAAAGGAGTGTGACCGCCTCGAAGAACGCCACACAAAGACGCCAACTAATGTGCATTCACTGGAAGCGCAGCGCGAACTACGTGAACTGCCGCAAGTTGTCTTTGCTCAGAAAAACGAGGCAGTTCTCTGATGGCTAACTCATTCAAACAGATGACCCGTGACGGGAGCATTAAGCGTACCGACACCGGGATGTTTATCGCCCTGTCCGATATCCATGTGCGTGAAGGCTTCAACAAACGTGAAGACGACGAGCGCACCCGCCAGGCTGATGATGAACTGTTTAACTACCTGATGAATGGTGGTTCCGTTCCTCCACTGGAAGTTATCGCCCGTGATGAAGGTGGTGTCTGGGTTGTTGAAGGCCACCGCCGCCGCCGTTGCTATGCGCGCTGCGCAGAAGCTGGCAAGCCAGTAGACCGAATCCACATCATGCCGTTTAACGGTAACGATGTTCAGCGCCTGGCCCGCATCATGACCAGTAACAACCAGCTTCCTCTCTCCGATATGGAACAGGCAGCGGTTATTCAGGAGCTGCATAACGCTTTCAACCAGACCACCAGCGAGATCGCAAAGCTGGTTAATAAGTCTGTGGCCACCGTCGAGAAGTTGTTACTCCTCAGTACAGCAAACCATGACGTACAGCAGGAAGTTAAATCAGGTGCAGTGTCTGTTGATGTAGCCGTTGACCGCGTTCGTGAGTATGGCGAACAGGCCGGTGAAGTTCTCCAGCATGACAAAGCAGTAGCCGCCGCACAGGGCAAAACGAAAGTTACCCGCAGCTCTATCGCTCCAGAACTCAGCATCAAGAACGCGCGCCGTTTCGTCGAGCTGATGGCCCAGGCTGCAATCAGTGATGAGGGGGTTTTCACTCTTGAAGGTGCTGCCCTGGCTGAAGCCCTGTCGATTATCGACGAGCACAAAGCGATCACAGATGCCCGTGAAACCTACCGCCTGTCACAGCCAATACCTTCCACTGAAGTGCGCGGGAAAACTCTTCACGTCAGCCTCGGCGGCGTTGAAATCGGCACCGCTCAAATCTACCGCGGCAAAAACGTAACCCTTAACGGGGTTGTTACCAGCCAGTCAAAAGCCGTGGCCCACTTCGTTAAGCAACATAAATTGCAACAGGATGCCCATCATGACCACCAATAAACCAATGACCGGTGAACAGTTGGATGAACTGATGACTGTTGCAGTCAATATGCAGCGCGACAGTGAAAAATCAGGTGACCGCTCTACTGCTATGTTCGCGTATGCAGTTCAGGTTGCCGTTCTGGAGTTACGACAAGTTCGTGATGATGTTAAGGCCTTTGCTGAAGTGCTGGAACAGGCTCACAAAGAGGCTCGCGACTTATGAACGAAGACCCAACCAACGATGAAATAGACGAAGAGATTCAGAACGTTCTGGGGGCCAAGAATGATTAGCTGCAAGGAAAACACCAAAAAAGAGAGTTTAGTTTTTCTTCTTGCTTTTGGAGGCAAGCTTCTTTTTCTTAGCCTTGACCTTTTCGGCCAAAAGGAGAGAAAAGATATGTCGTAAATACTTCCTGTCTTTTCCTACTGCAGAGCACTCTCTATCAAATGTGACCAATGTTATGACACCAGATTTGTAGAGAGTCTCAGCAATTTTTCTGAAATTTCGCTCACGCAATTTTGTTGCATTTTCCCGAGCGATACTTTCAGGACTATCACCAACAGGCCTAACACTATGGGGACCAAAAAGTGGAGTAGAAACAGAGGCCGTCCCGGCGTTTTTTTTCCGAGAACTCTTTTTAGCATTTGGGGATGGAATGGATTTAATGCGCATGATCACTCCTGTTTTTAGATGGAAGAATACCCATCAGAACTAATAATTTCAATTAGACATATGGCAAACCCGGTGATGCTGCCAACTTACTGATTTAGTGTATGATGGTGTTTTTGAGGTGCTCCAGTGGCTTCTGTTTCTATCAGCTGTCCCTCCTGTTCAGCTACTGACGGGGTGGTGCGTAACGGCAAAAGCACCGCCGGACATCAGCGCTATCTCTGCTCTCACTGCCGTAAAACATGGCAACTGCAGTTCACTTACACCGCTTCTCAACCCGGTACGCACCAGAAAATCATTGATATGGCCATGAATGGCGTTGGATGCCGGGCAACCGCCCGCATTATGGGCGTTGGCCTCAACACGATTTTCCGCCATTTAAAAAACTCAGGCCGCAGTCGGTAACCTCGCGCATACAGCCGGGCAGTGACGTCATCGTCTGCGCGGAAATGGACGAACAGTGGGGATACGTCGGGGCTAAATCGCGCCAGCGCTGGCTGTTTTACGCGTATGACAGGCTCCGGAAGACGGTTGTTGCGCACGTATTCGGTGAACGCACTATGGCGACGCTGGGGCGTCTTATGAGCCTGCTGTCACCCTTTGACGTGGTGATATGGATGACGGATGGCTGGCCGCTGTATGAATCCCGCCTGAAGGGAAAGCTGCACGTAATCAGCAAGCGATATACGCAGCGAATTGAGCGGCATAACCTGAATCTGAGGCAGCACCTGGCACGGCTGGGACGGAAGTCGCTGTCGTTCTCAAAATCGGTGGAGCTGCATGACAAAGTCATCGGGCATTATCTGAACATAAAACACTATCAATAAGTTGGAGTCATTACCCTCTTCACGCTACCGTGATTCGCTGATCCAGGGCTGGTATTTTTCAAAATCACTCAGCCGAAACGAACTGTCGAAAATCCTCACAGGCTCAGTCAACTCCCCCAGTCGCTAGCGTAACGGGATAACAACGCGTCCAGTTGTTATTGATGCGCACTGCAACCTCTCCGTAACGCTGTGATCCGTGCTCAAGAAAGAACAACCTCAGGGACACAGGTAAACGTTCCGCCCCATAGCGCAGCAAAGTCGTATGCAAGAATGGCGCGGGTAACGGTGTGTGCGTGGCGCAACAGTAGCTCGTCTTTCATGGGGGGTTAAGGACTTCTTCGCAAAAAGTCTGGCGAAGGGCTGCAGCAGAATTTTCGGGTCAAAGACTGTCGTTCACTGAACAGCAATTCAATGCCCCCGGACATCTGCGGCTGAAAACCTGTCGCCAGAGCAAACTTCTGAGGTGCATAATACGCTTGTATCAGGTTACCCGTATCTATACTCTCACGCCAAATCGCCAGCGTTTCTAAGTTGGTTGAGCTGTAGAGGTTGTCTAACTCAGGCGTTTGTATTTCATATTCCAACAATAAAGCCGTCATATTCAGGCTGTAGATTAGCCTGGCAAAATCACTCATTTGGTAAAAACGTGAAACTATCTTCAGCGGTTCCCTTGATACTCTTTTTCCTGACGCTTATGTTCGCCCTGTTCGTCGAACAGCCCTCTTCGCACGTGGTACGAAAAAAATGCATGTGGTCCGATAGCGTCATGCTGAGCTGCATAGCAAAACATCAGGGCAAAACGTTTTAAGAGTACGGCACGGCGCTTTTTCCGTTACTCGTTACCCCATTGATTCAGGAAGTTGGCGATATCATCAATGCGCAACGCATTAATGCCAGCTTCACTGGCCATCTCTTGCTGCGCTTCTTCGCTGATTTCTTCGTTGTTCATTAAACGGGTGAGCAGCAGCTGGAAATAGTTAGCAAGCGAGTCACGCTCTGCCTCGCTCACCGTCTCAGCGGCCTCAGTCGAATACTCGTCTACGATGTCGTAGTATTTCAGGGGGATGTCGTTGTTCATCTTGTCTCTCGTCTGGCGATTAGCGGGTTCTGCAGTGCGCATCTTAAGGGTAAACGCCTGCTTCTTACAGATAAACGACACGAAAAAAAACGGGAACCCATCGGCTCCCGTTCTTGTTTAACCCAGAGTCTGGATTACATGTTCGCGATAATCGCATCGCCAAACTCTGAACATTTCAGCAGCTTAGCGCCTTCCATACCTTTAACAATCAGGTCTGCGGCTTCGAACCATTCCATATGGCGCAGCAGTAGTTTTAGTAATCAAGATTAGTCGATTGGATTTAATGGTTCACAGGCAACTATCTCAATGATTTTTACCTTCTTCATAACTAGCTGATTTTGTATGGTTTACGTAGAGTTTTGATAACCACTTTGCTGCTAAATGGAGGTAACTTTGAAAACTTCGGTCCTCATTCAGAAATTACCCAGGCAGGGTGCTCTTTGCATTCGAGATGTGCTACTGTCGATATAACAATAATCTTTAATAACTTCCCAATATGTCTCAACTACACTATCGCCTGATACCGCTAGCTATTTTATTAGGATACGGTTTACAAGGTCATGCCGAAGTTCCGCTGCCAGGCAGTGTACTCAAAGATAATGCCGAAACTTTTGAGATAGCTTGCCCTGACAATCCCCAGCAGACCACCATTGATATGAATGATTGTATGGGCACAAAACGTGATGCAGTTAAGTCTGTCGAAGCGAAGTATGTAAGCGCAGCACGTCAGCGCATTTTGGCAACACGGGATGAGCAGACCCTTAATGCCTTTGAGGCAGAAAATAAGGCGTGGGACATTCTGATTGATACGGCATCAAATGCTACTGGTGTAGAGTGGCAGGGAGGTAGCATTCAGGGGATTAAAGCTGCTGATCGTGAAATAGCTCTGATTGAATTAAGGATTCATAACCAGTGGCAGAACTGGCTGCGCTATGAAGACTCTACCCCGCCGATACTACCGGAGCCACTATTCCAGAACGTAGAATGAGGTACTAAAAACTGCGCATGATACACCAATGTACTGTGGGTACTCTTCGGCGCTTTCACACTCTTACCCGTTCCCTGTTGATTAACACAGTTTGTTGTTAGTCACTTCAGCTTCTGGCACACTGCCGCCCTAACCGAAAAATCTCCAGCTCGTTCATCCGCTTACATCAAACTCCCCCTGCATTTAAGATATCACTAAAAACAGTAATGATAATTATTTTCATCTGTATGGTATGTTGATTGCGCTTATAACAAGACATATTTCTCATGGCGGAAGGTAAGACTCAGTGCGTGGGGAATAACGTCTGGCTGCATTGAGATGCAGCATCAATACAGTTTATGGAGATAAGATGAGAAGAATTTCAGTCCGTTCAATGTTGCTGGCCTCCACTATTGCGATGTCAACCGCCACAACGGCATACGCCGATAGCCAATGGGTAGCCGCCAGCACCACCTTTCCGGGAAGTGTCCGTGCCGGATCACGGGAAATTCCTGTTAAGCCCGGAGATAAAACGGTTATAACGATTAAGAGCCTGCAGGCGGGGGCGACCGTCACCGTGCTGAATGGCGCTGAAGTCCTGACACCGAAACCACTGACCGCTGACGAGAAGGGAAACCTTACTATTCCGCTAAACGTTCCGGCCGATGCTGCTACAGGTCTTCATCCACTCACTGTGATCACGCAAAATCCCGCGAGCGTTTCGCAGGTCATGCTGAAATTATCCCAGGTTGTTCCCCCGAAAAACACCGAGGCTTTCAGGCTGCAACACGTTTCCGTCGGCGAGCGGGCTTATCAGTCGGCAGTTTCGGCCGACGGGAAGTTGTTCGTGACCTCTGCACGCGGCCCGAAGGATGGTAGCCGCCTGATGAGGCTGAATGCCGCAACGCTGGCTGTCGAAGCGGAGGCTACGCTGCCTAAAGACAAAAAGGGTGGGCAGATTGGCGTCTTCGGCGTCGGTGTTGATAATGTCCATCATCATGTCTGGACGACGAACACGCTTGCCGAGACGGTGACCGTCTATGACGCCAAGACCCTTTCCGTTGTGAAAGTCTTTCCCGAGGGATCTGTCGCACATCCACGCGATGTGATTGTTGATGAAGCCCACAATCGGGCCTATGTCAGCGCGGCGTTGACCGGTTTTATCGAGGTATATGACACAAAAACGCTGGAACACATCGGTCAACTTGAGTTCGTGGTGGAGCGTGGCAAAAACCTCTTTAACAATACCGATCTTGCCCTCGATAGTGCTGGTGGGAAACTCTATGGCGTCAGCCGCGATACGCCATGGGTAGGTTGGATTGATCTTAAAACGGGCAAGAGCACGACGGTGAAGGTACCTGAGGCGCAAGGCGCAACCGACATCGCTCGCGATCCGGAGAGCGGCCGTCTTTACGTCGTTTCCCAGGAGACGAACAATGTCGTGGTTCTTGATGCGGAAGGCAAGGTTCTCGCTGATACTTACATTGGTGCCGGGGGCGTATCTGTCGTCTGGGATCCTGTGACGTCGCAGGTTTTCGCCGCCACCCGTGCAGGCGGAACCGTTGCTGTTCTGGACAAGGACGGTAAACTGGTCGCTAATATCCCGATGGACGAAACGCCAAACCACCTCACCGCCGCGACTGATGGTGCCGTTTATCTGGTGTCCATGTATGGAACTGCCGGGGATAAAGCTCAAACAGGTTCAGTGACGAAAATCACTCCTAAAAAATAGCGACATGAGTCCGCTATGTTATTCGCGGGCAGACCGGCTGACATTATTATTAACCCCTGCCACCTATATGGTGGGGGTATGTTCCCGATGTATCTGACCGAGATTCATATCCTCTTACTTGACACTGGCTGACGTGTATCGCTATCCATAAACACTTATTTTCAATAATACCCGGCATTGGTAAGCTCCCCACCAAGGACGTAGGGTAAAAATTAGTTTACAGAGAGGGTGACGTTCCATGGCAGTAACTCTTTCAGCCGGTTGGCGGACCAGATGTTGATGACGTGACGTAGCCACGTTTCCGGCTCGATGCCGTTGAGATCAGACTGTACATCGCTGCCGCACTGCCACCACCATCAGAGCCGAAGAACATGTAGTTACGGCATCCCAACGTAACCACACGGAGCGCGTTTTCACACAGGCTATTGTCGTTCCCCAATTCGATAGCATACAGCACCCCGATACGGCTGAGCGCCTCTGTTGTTACTGCCGTTGGATGGCGAACATGTACATCGTGGATCTTGCGTCGGACATGCCCATGCAGGCCGCTTCGGTTACCCGCCCAATTTCATAGAGGGCGTTGTAACCCGCGTACGCATCGGCCTGCAGGATACCGTTGTAGTCCGCCAGATGTCGCTGCGGGTGGATACCTTTGCGGTCGGGAGAGTAGGAGAACCACACCGCTGCTGGCACGGAGCGGACGTCGAGAATTATCAGACCTACCTGTGCCGCCTCTAACGGCCTAATGAACTTCTTCTGGTATTTAATCTACACTGTGGGTTATGACTGGCTGGCAGGAGATCTGGAAATTCAGTGAGTTGGCAATAAAACAAAGTTCATGCGCACGGTGATGAAGATGCAAAGCACGTTCAATATCATCACCTTTTCGGAGAGTTATTTCAGGTTTAAGACAAATTCCAGTGAAGCACCCTTTTTCCCCTTCAAGCATTGTGCCTTCAGCCCGGTCAATATACGAATAGACGCTTATTCCCGCTTCGGCGCATAAGTGCAGATACCATAGTTTGTGGCAGGCTGATGCCGAGGCAACAAGAAGATCTTCCGGATTCCAGCGAGCGGCATCGCCAAGAAAAGCCGGGTCTGATGATCCCAAAATGACAGATTTTGAACCTGATGTTATTTCATAATTGCGATCATAGGCTTTATAAGATTCAGTACCTCTCCCTGTATTTCCTTTCCACTCAATATTCACCTGATAATGATGCTCACGCTTGCCCATGCCCGATCTCCTGATGAGTAAAACTTATTGATTTTCTTGATGTTAAGGAATTTAACTCCGAGTAACTAGACTCAATATATCAAATGGTATACCATTATTCCATGAGTTTATGGAGTAAATGATGAACCTGACCAGCCAATCCACTGCAGACCTGCTCGCTATTGAGCTAAGAAAATTGATTAATAACGGAACCCTTCGTGACGGCGACAGACTTGTCGAAAGGGATCTTGCTGCCCATTTTTCTGTTAGCCGCATACCCATGAGAGAGGCCATCAGACAGCTGGAGCATGATGGCCTGGTTGATATTTATAGAAATCGTGGTGCAGTAGTCAGGACCCTTTCCGTAGACGATCTGGACGAGATATACCAACTTCGGGCATTACTGGAAGGTGAGGCTATTTTTCATGCTGTAAAGGCTCTGAATGAGGATACTCTGGCAAGAGCTGAACTGGCGCACTCCTTGCTTGCTTCTACGGCCGATTTTGAAAACCAGGGTGTATTGAACCGTGAATTTCATGACCTTCTTTATAGTGGATGCAAAAATCAACGTTTGCTGATGCTGATTAATGATTCCCGCAATCAGATTGAGCGCTATGAATATCTACAGCGGCAGCTGCTCGCTAAAACCCAGGCGTTTCAGGACGATCATGCTGCCATTTTAGCGGCTTGTCAGGAGCGTAACGCCGGGAAAGCACGAGATGAGGTGATTCGGCACATTCACATAGCAGGGAAGCTCTTGAAAGCATTCGTCAGCAGCAAAACTGCTTAGCGGTCCGAAAAAAAAAGAAATACTGAAGGCATTCGTCCGCTCATGGCACGGGGCGGACCGCCTGAAGCGCCGCGAAATATGCTATGCGCGACGCTTAAAAGTAACAAATGCGATGGCCGCAAAATAAGCGCATCAGCATGTATGGTGGATTTAACCAAAAACATGCATAGTTTCCAATTGCTTTTTTTTCATTTCATTACAAGAGGATAAAAAATTATCTTTAAAATCTGATGGGGGAGTTCTTAGTTGCTGTACTACCGCTTTATTTACTTCTAACTCCCGTAATTGTGCAATTGTGCTTCTACGAATCGAGGAGAGAAAAAAATCCCCTGCATTTTCTTTATGACTCTCCAAATAATTAGTTAGTATTTGAGACGATGCTTGAATTGCTTTTTCCTCAGAAAAACCCAAAGTAAAGCGAGCGTAGATGACATTGTATTGGTATAGACATGCTGCTTCAGCCATTTGTTTCGCTTGCTCCCCTGGGGAGGGTTGATTTGCCCACGATTGGGAAGTGACGAGCAATATAAGCAGTAACAATTGTTTTTTCATGTGTAGAATCCCTACCATTGTGAATGCAATATTTATAACTTTGAAGCCTGGCATTGACAACAACCGCTGACCTGCTCCCCGTTGACCAATTAAGACTCTTGTTCTCAATGTCCGCTCCTGGCACAGAGCGGACATCTCAGCTTTGCCCCATCCCGGATATCTGAACTTAGCTTTGAAAAAATCCCATCACAATACCCTCTCCATGTTGCGCAGGATCCAGTAGCAGTTTTCGCTGCCGTCAATGGTCTTGTCGGCATAGTCTGGCTGATAATGTTCAATCCACTGGTTAGCATCAGCCTGGCTAAAGTGCCAGTTCTTCTCCCTCAGTCTGGCAATGAAGCTTTCCGTGCTGAGATAGCGGTAGCCTTTTGGGTTGAGCTGTATTGCCTCGATGAATGCAGCCCTTATCTCGTGTGGTCTCGGCATATAACACATCACAAAATACTGTATTCATATGGTTCTTCCCCGATCATGGTAGAAAGTCACAGGGTTACTTTATCCTTACCTTACAGAGTGATACCATTTTTAACACCTTCCTTTTACAGGGATTATAAAATGAGCATCATTTATGTTGTTGTTTTAACTTATGTAAAGCCACTAGAAGAAGTTGACTCTCAAATTTCAGAACATGTTGAATGGCTTAAAAAAGGCTACTCAGATGGTGTGTTTTTGGCCTCAGGAAGGAGAGTTCCCCGTAATGGCGGTGTCATTATCGCAAAGTGCGACAGTATTGAATCATTGGAAGAACGCCTCAGCCAGGATCCCTTCCAAAAGTTAAATATCGCTAAAGCTGAAATAATACCATTCGAAGCCACTATGAAGGCCGAGTTTCTGGAAAATATGTTCTGACCATGCATCGGCTCAATAGCTCATATTGAGCCGACCATAATGGAACATTACTGCTACTTTGAAACGTTCTTTATTCCGGTATCATCTGGACTTGATTCTGAGCAACCGTATTTTCCTGTTCAGCGATTCGGCGCTACCGTTTGAAACCCGGTGCTTCATTGCATTCAAGATCCCGTAGAGTCGTTTACGTAACGTCCGTGCAGCGCTTGTCAGTAGGGGAATGCCAACATCTTTTGCCATCGTCATCCATTCCAGCCACAGCCGTCTGCCGTGCTCGTCGTACTGCCGGTTCCAGAGTTCCCGAGTCAGTTCCTTTATTGCCCAGCAACTACTGGTATCAGTATCAATAAGACAATACAAGAAAGTAGAAGCAACATATTCAACCCTCTTTTTAACACTCAATTTAAAATCAACATAAGTTAAAACAGAATGAGTGGCCTGGTAATACGCATAGCAAAATATAGAATTGCAGGTTTTTTTAGCAATACTCAACCAAGGTAAACATTAGTATATAATTCATATATTACGATTAGTTATAACATAAGTTATTAGTATCATACAAAACGCTCAACTAACACAAAATCTACATCCAAACGACTATTAAGAATGATAGGTTGATAATTTTTAACGAACCCGGCACTAACTGTTGGAAATTTAAATAATAAAAAAAACAAATAAATTATGTATAATTACACAAAAACATATTTAAATTTAAACTTGTCATCTCCTAAAAAGATCATATGATTGCCTGACATCAAACTTTAAGAATGAAAATAATAGCAGAGGCATTAAATCATGTTTGACCATATCTTAGAGATTATTGAGGGATCTAACAAATTTATACGCGTTTATGCGTCAAATGGACAACGAATACACAGCACACTTAATAATAAACCACATGTTTACTTTCTCACCGAAGGTAGAGTGGATATCTATAGAAAAACAGACGATATTTTAATTTTCACTGTATATGCACCTTATATTCTAGGGATAGTTTTCATGTTCGAAAAGAATGATTACCATTATTTTCGAGCTTCAACAGATGCAACATTTACAGCAATTCCAACTATAGAACTGAACTGCCTGGCTGATAGTAATAATTTGTGGAAGCATTTTTTCTTAATGACTTGTGAAATAGCTTCAAACTTTTTCAAAAGAGATCAACGATTTTCATCAAAAAATGCCTACGACATTATAAAAAACAACTTAGAAGCTATATGGGAGTTACCAGAGAATGAAAGATCTCAAATTTCAGTTTTCAAATTCATTTTATCCAGAAGTACAATCTCTCGTAGTTCCTTAAATAAAGTTCTAAAAGATCTCAACGATGGTGGATATATTAAAATTCACAGAGGGAAGCTTTTAAACATTAAAAATCTACCGCTAAAATATTAATCATTTAGGGGGCAGGAAAATCTTTCGCCATAATGGTGTTGTTTCTGATGCAATTCTCTTCTTTTCATTTATGCGATAATTAGCATAAAGACAATAAATTGAGAATGGAATCAATACCATTATCGATACAATAGATATTATATTATACATGTTCATACAGCCCTTCCTTTGTTGCCAGAGGGTGATGCTGCCAACTTACTGATTTAGTGTATGATGGTGTTTTTGAGGTGCTCCAGTGGCTTCTGTTTCTATCAGCTGTCCCTCCTGTTCAGCTACTGACGGGGTGGTGCGTAACGGCAAAAGCACCGCCGGACATCAGCGCTATCTCTGCTCTCACTGCCGTAAAACATGGCAACTGCAGTTCACTTACACCGCTTCTCAACCCGGTACGCACCAGAAAATCATTGATATGGCCATGAATGGCGTTGGATGCCGGGCAACCGCCCGCATTATGGGCGTTGGCCTCAACACGATTTTCCGCCATTTAAAAAACTCAGGCCGCAGTCGGTAACCTCGCGCATACAGCCGGGCAGTGACGTCATCGTCTGCGCGGAAATGGACGAACAGTGGGGATACGTCGGGGCTAAATCGCGCCAGCGCTGGCTGTTTTACGCGTATGACAGGCTCCGGAAGACGGTTGTTGCGCACGTATTCGGTGAACGCACTATGGCGACGCTGGGGCGTCTTATGAGCCTGCTGTCACCCTTTGACGTGGTGATATGGATGACGGATGGCTGGCCGCTGTATGAATCCCGCCTGAAGGGAAAGCTGCACGTAATCAGCAAGCGATATACGCAGCGAATTGAGCGGCATAACCTGAATCTGAGGCAGCACCTGGCACGGCTGGGACGGAAGTCGCTGTCGTTCTCAAAATCGGTGGAGCTGCATGACAAAGTCATCGGGCATTATCTGAACATAAAACACTATCAATAAGTTGGAGTCATTACCTTGCCAGAGCATACATATAAAGTTCATGTCTATTCTTTAAATTTAACTTTTGCAAAATATTACGCCGATGAGAGCTTATTGTCTTTTTTGTTATGTTAAGCATAATTGCAATGTTATCATCTGTTGTTCCTTCAGAAAATAAAGTGAACAAAAGAGTCTCTTTTGATGATAGCTTTTTAAAATGAAGCATATCATGAAATTCATTTTGGTTTGTTAAATCATTAAAACATTCAATATATTTATCCAGGTCATAATTACATGGCAAAATCAAAGTTTTTTCTGGTCTGTATTTTGAAACTGCATAACAATGTAAAAAGTTATCTGTAATAATAACGTCTTGAGTATGATACTTATGATAAAAAATAAGTGTTGGAAGTTTTGTCGTTTGTTCAACGTTGTATGTATAAGATTCAAATACTTTTGAATCTTCAATGAGTTCCCTGATGCCGTGATATAAAAAATAATTGTCAGTAATAACGTATATTCTTAGTAATTTTTTAGAAATCATTTTATTCACCTTGATAGTCAGAATAAATATCCTATCCCAATGATGAAAGTATCTATTTCTTTGTTATCAACAATACCCAATTCATATCCTGAATTTAATTGAATGCTGTCTGTTAAGTTGTAAAAAAAACCAGCACCAAAAGCAACTCCGTAAATCTCATGACTTTGATTAGGTTTCATTTTTGAACCAGAAGAAAGACCAGCAAGCCCATATAAATTTATATCTTGTGTGATGTTAAATGCTATCCCCGGCATAATAGATGCATATTTGTTTTTTAAATATGAATCTCCAGAACCGCTGGTACTCTGTATATAAGTACCTGATGCGACAAGTGCAAAATTATTCATATCGTGTTTAAACATCACATTCATTCCATGCATATTTTCTGCCCCATTCTCCTTGCCTATCGCATAATTCATAGACATTGAATTACTAGCAGATACAGTCGTGGTAAAAACGCAAATAAAAAGAAACGCAACTGCAAGCTTAATTTTATGCATAGTTCCTCCAAAAATTTCTCTTAAATATACAGAGATAAAATTGTGTTACCAGCATATAAATACGCAAGCAAAAGTTTTAATAGCACAATAAAATGTATATTTTTGCATATTGACTAAGGATGGCAACACGAACCAGCCATTCCCAGATAAAGGAGTATAAGGATATGACAACCAAGTTTGTTTATATTTTTGGTAGTTTGGGAAGTACAACACGCAAATACATACTATATGCTTATAGTAACTTATATGCCGTGCGGTAAATTGTTATGGCAAATGCGGAAATAATAGGGAATAACATCTGATTAAGAGAGGGTTTTGACAATCTGTTTTGATAAATTTTTGATAACCGTTCGAAAACTAATAATAAAAACGGGAACCCATTGGCTCCCGTTCTTGTTTAACCTAGAGTCTGGATTACATGTTCGCGATAATCGCGTCGCCAAACTCTGAACATTTCAGCAGCTTAGCGCCTTCCATCAGACGCTCGAAGTCATAGGTTACGGTTTTCGCGTTGATCGCGCCTTCCATACCTTTAACGATCAGGTCTGCAGCTTCGAACCATTCCATGTGGCGCAGCATCATTTCTGCGGACAGGATGATAGAGCCTGGGTTCACTTTGTCCTGGCCTGCATATTTAGGCGCAGTACCGTGGGTCGCTTCGAACAGTGCGCACTCGTCGCCAATGTTAGCACCAGGGGCGATACCGATACCGCCAACCTGCGCCGCCAGGGCGTCAGAGATGTAGTCGCCGTTCAGGTTCATACAGGCGATCACGTCGTACTCAGCAGGACGCAGCAGGATCTGTTGCAGGAACGCATCGGCGATCACATCTTTAATGATGATCTCTTTGCCGGTGTTCGGGTTCTTAATCTTCTGCCATGGGCCGCCGTCGATCAGCTCGCCGCCGAACTCTTCAGTCGCCAACTGGTAGCCCCAGTCTTTGAATGCGCCTTCGGTGAACTTCATGATGTTGCCTTTGTGAACCAGAGTCACAGAGTCACGGTCGTTGGTGATAGCGTATTCGATTGCTGCACGCACCAGACGTTTGGTCCCGTCTTCGGAGCACGGCTTAATGCCGATACCGCAATGTTCAGGGAAGCGGATTTTCTTCACGCCCATCTCTTCGCGCAGGAATTTAATCACTTTTTCTGCGTCAGCAGAGTCAGCTTTCCATTCGATACCTGCGTAGATGTCTTCTGAGTTTTCACGGAAGATAACCATGTCGGTCAGTTCCGGGTGTTTCACCGGGCTTGGGGTACCCTGGTAGTAACGCACAGGACGCAGACACACATACAGATCCAGTTCCTGACGCAGAGCCACGTTCAGGGAACGGATACCGCCGCCGACAGGGGTAGTCAGTGGGCCTTTGATAGCAACACGGTAATCGCGGATCAGGTCCAGCGTCTCTGCTGGCAGCCAAACGTCCTGGCCATAAACTTGAGTAGATTTTTCACCGGTGTAAATTTCCATCCAGGAAATTTTACGCTCGCCTTTGTAGGCTTTCTCAACAGCGGCATCAACCACTTTCAGCATTGCCGGGGTAACGTCTACGCCGATACCGTCACCTTCGATGAACGGGATAATCGGATTATGAGGAACGTTAATTTTGCCGTTTTGCAGGGTGATCTTTTTACCTTCCGCCGGAACAACTACTTTGCTTTCCATTAACCTCTCCTTCGAGCGCTTCTGGTTGTTACTGATCTTATGTTAATAAATTGTAATGAGCCTTTCGATAGTACCTGATTGTCCTGCGCCATGAAAGGTCTTCGTTATTAGGCTATAATGCGGCAATTGATAACGCCTGAAAATACCATGAAGAAAACTTCTTTTACAAAACACCGGGTTGAGCGATTCAGCTCGCGACAACCAGCCAGAAGACCACAGGAAAACCAGCCGAAGCGGGTTATTTTGTTCAATAAACCCTACGATGTTTTGCCGCAGTTTACCGATGAAGCCGGGCGCAGCACGTTGAAGGACTACATTCCTGTTCATGGGGTCTACGCGGCCGGACGTCTGGATCGGGACAGTGAAGGTCTTCTGGTCTTAACCAACGACGGCGCGTTGCAGGCGAAACTTACGCAACCCGGGAAACGCACCGGCAAAATTTACTTCGTACAGGTGGAAGGCGAGCCGGATGACGAGACGCTGGCAATATTACGCAGCGGCGTCACGCTGAACGACGGCCCAACCCTGCCGGCAGGTATTGAACGCGTGAATGAACCAGAGTGGCTCTGGCCGCGTAACCCGCCCATCCGCGAACGTAAATCGATTCCGACAAGCTGGCTCAAAATCACCCTCTATGAAGGCCGCAACCGTCAGGTTCGGCGCATGACCGCACACGTCGGCTTCCCTACCCTACGTCTGATTCGCTACGCCATGGGCAACTACACTCTGGAAACGCTGGCGAACGGCGAATGGCGAGATGTTGCCCCTTAAGGAGAAAACATGTTTAAACCTCATGTCACCGTTGCCTGTGTGGTGCACGCGCAGGGTAAATTCCTGGTCGTCGAAGAAACCATCAACGGAAAGGCGCTCTGGAACCAGCCTGCTGGCCATCTTGAAGCGGACGAAACGCTGGTTGAGGCTGCACGCCGCGAGCTGTGGGAAGAGACAGGCATTCATGCAGATCCGCAGCATTTCATTCGTCTGCATCAGTGGATTGCCCCCGACCGCACGCCGTTCCTGCGCTTCTTATTTGCCATTGAGCTTAACGAAACGTGCGCCACTGAACCGCATGATGACGATATCGATTGCTGCCTGTGGGTCACTGCCGACGAGATCCTGAACGCGCCAAACCTGCGTTCACCGCTGGTTGCTGAGAGCATTCGTTGTTATCAGAACGGAAACCGTCTACCGCTAGAGATCGTTGCAGAATTTAACTGGCCGTTTACAGAGGGTGTCAATGGTGGGGGCGCGTGATAGAATATGCCGCCTTGAAGTTCAATGTCGTGAGTATTCCATGTCAGATAACAGCCAGAAAAAAGTGATCGTCGGCATGTCCGGCGGTGTCGATTCCTCCGTTTCCGCCTACCTGTTGCAACAACAGGGCTATAAGGTGGAGGGCCTGTTCATGAAGAACTGGGAGGAAGACGATGGCGAGGAATACTGCACGGCCGCAGCGGATCTTGCCGATGCGCAGGCCGTGTGCGATAAGCTCGGCATCGAACTGCATACCGTTAACTTTGCCGCAGAATACTGGGACAACGTGTTCGAACTCTTCCTTGAAGAGTACAAAGCCGGTCGTACCCCAAACCCGGACATTCTGTGTAACAAAGAGATCAAATTTAAAGCCTTCCTGGAGTTCGCCGCAGAAGATCTGGGCGCAGATTACATTGCGACCGGGCACTACGTGCGTCGCGCAGATGTGAATGGCAAAAGCCAGCTGCTGCGTGGCCTGGATGGCAACAAAGATCAGAGCTACTTCCTTTATACACTTAGCCACGAGCAGATTGCCCAGAGCCTGTTCCCGGTCGGCGAGCTGGAAAAACCAGAAGTGCGTAAAATTGCCGAAGAGCTTGATCTCATCACCGCGAAGAAAAAAGATTCCACCGGCATCTGTTTTATCGGCGAGCGTAAATTCCGCGAGTTCCTCGGTCGTTATCTGCCTGCCCAGCCGGGTAAAATTGTCACCGTTGACGGTGAAGAGATTGGCCAGCATCAGGGCCTGATGTACCACACCCTCGGCCAGCGTAAAGGTCTGGGCATCGGCGGTACCAAAGAAGGTAGCGAAGATCCGTGGTACGTCATCGACAAAGATGTTGAAAACAATATCCTGATCGTGGCTCAGGGTCATGATCACCCGCGTCTGATGTCTGTTGGTCTTATCGCCCAGCAGTTGCATTGGGTGGATCGTGAGTCGGTAACAGGCACGCTGCGTTGCACTGTAAAAACACGCTACCGTCAGACCGATATTCCTTGCACTGTTACCGCACTGGATGACGATCGCATCGAAGTGCGTTTCGACGAACCTGTTGCTGCCGTCACCCCGGGTCAGTCTGCCGTTTTCTATAGCGGTGAAGTTTGCCTGGGTGGTGGGATCATCGAACAGCGCCTGCCGCTGCCCGCTGTTTAACAGCGATTGCACACATAAAGGAGAACGTGTGGCGAAGAATTATTACGACATCACCCTGGCACTGGCGGGAATTTGCCAGTCAGCCCGTCTGGTGCAACAGCTTGCGCATCAGGGTCATTGCGACGCTGACGCCCTGCACGTTTCACTGAACAGCGTTATTGACCTTAACCCTGGCTCTACACTGGGTGTTTTCGGTGGCAGTGAAACCAATCTTCGCCTCGGTCTTGAAACGCTGCTCGGCGTACTCAACGCCAGCAACCGTCAGGGTTTAAACGCGGAACTGACCCGTTACACGTTAAGCCTGATGGTCCTGGAAAGAAAATTAAATGCCGCCAAAGGGGCTCTGGATACCCTCGGCGACCGCATTGGCGGGTTACAGCGTCAGCTCGATCACTTCGATCTGCAATCTGAAACCCTCCTGAGCGCCATGGCAGGCATCTATGTTGATGTGGTAAGCCCACTAGGGCCGCGCATTCAGGTAACCGGCTCCCCTGCCGTGCTGCAAAGTCCACAAGTACAGGCGAAGGTTCGTGCCTCGCTGCTGGCAGGCATTCGTGCTGCCGTTCTGTGGCATCAGGTCGGTGGTGGCCGCCTGCAATTAATGTTTTCACGTAATCGCCTGACAACTCAGGCAAAACAAATTCTTGCTCATTGTTAACCTCCCGGAGTTGCGAATTATGGAATTATCCTCACTGACCGCCGTTTCCCCTGTCGACGGACGCTACGGCGATAAAGTCAGCGCGCTGCGCGGGATCTTCAGCGAATATGGCCTGCTGAAGTTCCGTGTACAGGTTGAAGTACGCTGGCTGCAAAAGCTGGCCGCCCAGGCAGCAATCAAGGAAGTTCCTGCTTTTGACGCCCAGGCAAACGATTACCTTGATAAAATCGTTGCTGACTTCAGCGAAGAAGATGCTGCGCGCATTAAAACCATCGAGCGCACCACCAACCATGACGTGAAAGCGGTCGAGTATTTCCTGAAAGAGAAAGTGGCCGCTGTGCCTGCTCTGCACGCGGTGTCTGAATTCATTCACTTCGCCTGCACATCAGAAGATATCAACAACCTGTCTCACGCGCTGATGCTCTCTACCGCACGCAAAGAAGTGGTACTGCCTTACTGGCGTAAAATCATCGATGCGGTGAAAGCCCTGACCGTTGAATATCGTGATATTCCGCTGCTTTCCCGTACCCACGGCCAGCCAGCCACCCCGTCTACCATGGGTAAAGAGATGGCAAACGTGGCGTACCGTATGGAACGCCAGTACCGCCAGCTGGAGCAAGTTGAAATTCTGGGTAAAATCAACGGTGCGGTCGGTAACTACAACGCCCACATCGCCGCCTACCCTGAAGTTGACTGGCACCAGTTCAGCGAAGAGTTCGTGACGTCTCTTGGGATCCAGTGGAACCCGTACACTACCCAGATCGAGCCGCACGACTACATCGCCGAGCTGTTTGATTGTATCGCCCGTTTCAACACCATTCTGATCGACTTCGATCGTGACGTGTGGGGTTACATCGCGCTGAACCACTTCAAGCAGAAAACCATCGCGGGTGAAATCGGCTCTTCTACCATGCCGCATAAAGTAAACCCGATTGACTTCGAAAACTCCGAAGGCAACCTGGGCCTGGCAAACGCCGTACTGCAACATATGGCGAGCAAACTGCCGGTTTCTCGCTGGCAGCGTGACCTGACCGACTCCACCGTTCTGCGTAACCTGGGCGTGGGTATTGGCTATGCGCTGATCGCTTACCTGTCCACCCTGAAAGGCGTGAGCAAACTGGAAGTGAACCGCGATCGTCTGCTGGACGAACTGGATCACAACTGGGAAGTACTGGCAGAGCCAATCCAGACCGTAATGCGTCGTTACGGCATTGAGAAGCCATACGAAAAACTGAAAGAGCTGACCCGTGGTAAACGCGTTGATGCTGAAGGTATGAAACAGTTTATCGACAGCCTGGAACTGCCGGAAGAAGAGAAAACACGTCTGAAAGAAATGACTCCGGCGAATTACATCGGTCGCGCCATCACCATGGTTGATGAACTGAAGTAATCCTCCTTCTACCCTCTTTCCGCCCGGAAAGAGGGTTGCTTTTCCCCGGTTTAATAAATGTTTATCCCCACGACAACATAATCGGCGTTAAACTATTCATACCATTAATTTAGGGAGAAGAGATGATGCGCGTATTGGTTGTTGAAGATAATGCATTGCTACGCCATCACCTGAAAGTACAACTTCAGGAGATGGGACATCAGGTGGATGATGCCGAAGATGCAAAAGAAGCCGATTATTATCTCAATGAACACTTGCCTGATATTGCCATCGTCGATTTAGGATTGCCGGATGAAGACGGTCTGTCGCTGATTCGTCGCTGGCGCAGTCATGACGTTTCATTGCCGGTTCTGGTGCTGACCGCCCGCGAAGGCTGGCAGGATAAAGTCGAAGTGCTCAGTGCTGGCGCAGATGACTACGTGACCAAGCCGTTCCATATTGAAGAAGTGGCCGCGCGGATGCAGGCACTGTTGCGTCGTAACAGTGGGCTGGCATCGCAGGTTATCTCTATTCCTCCCTTCCAGGTTGATCTCTCCCGCCGTGAATTCTCCATTGACGACGAAGTCATCAAACTCACTGCATTCGAATACACCATCATGGAAACGCTTATCCGCAATAGCGGCAAAGTGGTGAGCAAAGATTCGCTGATGCTCCAGCTTTACCCAGATGCCGAACTGCGCGAGAGCCACACCATTGATGTGCTGATGGGACGTTTACGTAAAAAAATCCAGGCTCAGTATCCCCAGGATGTGATAACCACCGTTCGTGGCCAGGGTTATCTGTTCGAATTACGCTAAATGAAAAGGATACTCCGCCATATTTTACCTCTCTCGCTGCGGGTTCGTTTTCTGCTGGCGACCGCAGCCGTTGTGCTGGTGCTCTCCTTGTCTTATGGTATGGTCGCCCTGGTCGGGTATAGCGTTAGTTTTGATAAAACCACATTTCGCCTGCTGCGCGGTGAAAGTAACCTGTTTTACACCCTGGCAAAGTGGGAAGATGACCACATCAGCGTGGACATGCCGGAAAACCTGAATCAGCAAAGCCCTACCATGGCATTGATTTACAATGAAAAAGGGAAATTGCTGTGGGCGCAGCGTGATGTTCCATGGCTTGTCCAGCGCATCCGCCCGGAGTGGCTCAAAACTAACGGTTTTCATGAAATAGAAGCCGATCTTAACGCCTCCAGCACCTTGATCCGTAACGATCTCTCCCTCCAGCAGCGACTGGATGAGATCCGTGCAGATGATAACGAAACGGAGATGACGCACTCCGTCGCCATTAACCTTTATCCTGCGACAACGCACATGCCGCAGTTGACCATCGTGGTGATCGACACTATTCCGGTTGAACTAAAACGTTCCTATAAGGTGTGGAGCTGGTTCATTTACGTTCTGGCAGCCAACCTGTTGCTGGTCATCCCTCTGCTTTGGCTGGCCGCCTGGTGGAGCCTGCGCCCTATAGAGTCGCTGGCGAAAGAGGTGCGCGAACTGGAAGAGCATCACCGTGAGAAGCTCAACCCGGACACCACCCGCGAACTGACGAGCCTGGTACGTAACCTTAACCGCCTGCTCAAAAGCGAGCGCGAACGCTACGATAAATACCGCACCACCCTCACCGACCTGACACACAGCCTGAAAACACCGCTTGCGGTGATGCAAAGCACGTTACGCTCAATGCGCAGCGCGAAGCTCAGCGTCGATGATGCCGAGCCGGTGATGCTTGAGCAGATCAGTCGTATTTCGCAGCAAATAGGCTATTACCTGCATCGCGCCAGTATGCGTTCGGGTAGTGCATTGTTAAGCCGTGAATTGCATCCGGTTGCTCCTCTGCTGGATAACCTCACTTCCGCGCTGAATAAAGTTTATCAACGCAAAGGGGTAAATATCAGCCTCGATATCTCCCCGGAAATCAGCTTTGTGGGTGAGAAAAATGATTTTATGGAAGTGATGGGGAATCTGCTCGATAACGCGTGCAAATATTGCCTGGAGTTTGTGGAGGTGTCTGCCCGACAGACAGAAAACGAGCTGCATATTATTGTTGAGGATGACGGCCCGGGAATTCCGCGCAATAAACGCGATGTCGTTTTTGACCGCGGGCAACGAGCCGACACGCTGCGCCCGGGCCAGGGCGTTGGTTTATCTGTCGCGCTGGAGATTGTTGATCAATACGATGGCAAGATTGAAACTGGCGAAAGCTTGCTGGGTGGCGCACGAATGGAAGCTATTTTTGGTCGTCAACAACCCACATCGAACGATAGTTAATCCGTTATGTGAAAAATGCGAGGATCTCGCACCCAGTCTCTGCTGCTTCCGTTATAATCCGTTTCAGTAAGAGCCTGCGGAATAAAAAAATATGGAATATCACTTAACACTTAACTGGCCCGAATTTATTGAACGCTACTGGCAAAAACGCCCGGTCGTTCTGAAGCGCGGGTTCAGCAATTTCGTCGACCCCATCTCGCCTGATGAGCTGGCCGGTCTGGCAATGGAAAACGAAGTGGACAGCCGCCTGGTAAGCCACCAGGACGGGAAATGGCAAGTCAGCCACGGTCCATTCGAAAGCTACGATCACCTGGGTGAAAACAACTGGTCTTTACTGGTTCAGGCGGTCAACAACTGGCATGAACCTACCGCAGCGTTAATGCGTCCGTTCCGCGCCCTGCCCGACTGGCGAATGGACGATCTGATGATCTCCTTCTCCGTGCCCGGCGGTGGCGTTGGCCCGCATCTGGATCAATACGACGTGTTTATCATTCAGGGTACTGGCCGCCGCCGCTGGCGCGTGGGTGAGAAAGTGCCAATGAAACAGCACTGCCCGCATCCTGACCTGCTCCAGGTGGACCCGTTTGAAGGGATTATCGACGAGGAGCTGGAGCCTGGCGACATTCTCTATATTCCACCTGGATTCCCGCATGAAGGCTACTCGCTGGAAAACTCCCTGAACTACTCCGTTGGTTTCCGCGCGCCAAGCGGCCGGGAAATGATCAGCGGTTTTGCCGACTACGTGTTGCAGCGTGAGCTGGGCAGCTATCGTTACAGCGACCCGGATGTACCGGCACGTGAGCATCCGGCCGATATCCTGCCGCAGGAGCTGGATAAGTTGCGCGGGATGATGCTGGATTTGATTAACGAACCTGAACATTTCAGACAGTGGTTTGGTGAGTTTGTCAGCCAGTCCCGTCACGAGCTGGACGTTGCGCCGCCGGAGCCGCCATACCAGGCCGACGAAATTTATGATGCGCTGCAACAGGGCGATAAGCTGGTTCGTCTGGGTGGATTACGCGTGCTGCGCATTGGCGAAGATGTTTTCGTTAACGGCGAGAAGCTGGATTCTCCGCACCGCCCGGCGCTGGGATCCATCGCCAACAATATGGTGCTGACTGCCGATACCTTTGGTGATGCGCTGGAAGACCCGTCATTTCTCGCGATGCTGGCCGCGCTGGTGAACAGCGGGTATTGGTTCTTTGAGGACTGAGTCGTCTTAACGCCCGGTGGCGCTGCGTTTACCGGGCCTAAAATTTGAACGTAGGCCGGGTAAGGCGCAGCCGCCACCCGGCTTAACGTGGCTACCGTTTCGCCGTTAACTCCGCGATCCGCACGATCACTTTCACCGCTTTCTCCATGCCTTCCAGCGTCACGAATTCGTGTTTGCCGTGGTAGTTATACCCGCCGGTAAACAGGTTCGGGCACGGCAGCCCCATGAACGAAAGCTGCGAGCCGTCGGTGCCGCCGCGAATCGGTTTCAACAGGGGTTCAATATCGCAGTCCCGCATCGCCTGCTGGGCGATATCAAGGATATGCGGATGTTCCATCACCTTCTCGCGCATATTGTAATAGCTGTCTTCGATGATCAGCTCAATATAGCAATCAGGGTGCAGCCCCTTGCCCACCTTTTTGGCGATTTCCATCATCTTGCGCTTGCGGGCTTCAAAGGCTTTGCGGTCGAAATCGCGGACAATGTAGTGCATCTGCGCGCTGTCCACGGTGCCTTTGATATTGGTCAGGTGGTAGAACCCCTCATACCCTTCGGTCAGTTCCGGGCTCTCTTCTGCCGGGACTTCTGCATGAATGCGTGCCGCCAGCGACAACGCATTCACCATCACCCCTTTTGCCGAGCCTGGATGTACGTTGTTGCCCACAATTTTAATGGTGACCGACGCCGCATTGAAGTTTTCATACTCCAGTTCGCCAACGCCGCCGCCGTCAACGGTATAGGCCCATTGCGCGTTAAAGGCTTCAACATCAAAATGCTTCGCGCCCTTACCGACCTCTTCATCTGGCGTGAATGCCACGCGGATATCGCCGTGCGGGATATTTTTGCCTTTCAGTACCGCCAGCGCCGTCATTATCTCGGCAACACCGGCTTTGTCATCCGCACCCAGCAGGGTTTTACCGTCGGTGGTGATCAGCGTTTGCCCCAGCAGCTGATGCAATACCGGGAACATCACCGGAGAGAGCACTTCGTCACCAATGCCCAGCGCAATATCACCGCCGCGGTAGTTTTCGACAATCTGCGGGTTAACATGCTTACCGCTAAAATCCGGTGAGGTATCGACATGGGAAATAAAGCCGATGGCCGGGATATCTGCGTCGACATTCGCAGGCAGCGTCCCCATCACAGTGCCTTTATCGCTGAGTGTGACGTTGACCAGCCCCAACTCCTCGAGTTGCCCTTTCAGCAGGTTTAATAACTTCCACTGGCCTTCGGTGCTCGGCACCTGTCGGACACCCGGTTTAGATTGGGTATCCAGCGAAACGTACTGTAAAAAACGCTCAAGTAATTTATCCATGCAGTCACCCTCACTTTTTGTGACAACATTATCAATAAGCATCAAAACGCAAATATTGCGTCAGGTCACTTTTATCCCGCAAACGAGAATTTTTTCCGTTTATGCTGAGGTGCGATAATAAATGTAGCTTATGAATCAGTGACAAGGATTGGCGATTACAGTGGTTTGCCGTAAAATGTCCGCCCTCATTAAGAGTCACCAAGGTGGTTACACACAAACCCCGCTTCGGAATGCCACCCGGAGCGTCTATATGGGACAGCGCAAAAATTGAATACACAACCCCGTTCCCTTTCGCCGCTGGTGCAACTGGAACGAATTCGTAAAAGCTTTGATGGTAAAGAGGTGATTTCCGATCTCAATCTGACCATCAATGACGGTGAGTTTCTTACGCTGCTTGGCCCTTCAGGCTGCGGCAAAACAACCGTATTGCGCCTTATCGCCGGGCTGGAAAATGTCGATAACGGCCACATCCACCTTGAGAACCTCAATATAACCCAGGTTCCTGCCGAAGAACGTCACGTCAATACCGTCTTTCAGAGCTATGCCCTGTTCCCGCACATGACCGTATTTGAGAACGTGGCGTTTGGCCTGCGGATGCAAAAAACGCCGGCAAACGAGATCCCACCCCGCGTAACCGACGCGCTGAAAATGGTGCAGCTGGAAGAGTTTGCCCAGCGTAAACCGCATCAGCTTTCTGGTGGCCAACAGCAGCGTGTCGCCATTGCACGCGCCGTGGTCAACAAGCCGCGCCTGCTGCTGCTGGATGAATCCCTCTCGGCGCTGGATTATAAACTGCGCAAACAGATGCAAAATGAGCTGAAAGCACTGCAACGTAAGCTTGGCATTACGTTTGTCTTCGTGACCCACGATCAGGAAGAAGCGCTCACCATGTCAGACCGCATTGTGGTGATGCGTGACGGCAAAATTGAGCAAGACGGCACGCCCCGCGAAATCTACGAAGAACCCAAAAACCTGTTTGTGGCAAGCTTCATCGGCGAGATCAATATCTTCAACGCAATGGTGATTGAGCGCCTGGACGAACAGCGGGTGCGGGCAAATGTTGAAGGCCGCGAATGCAATATCTACGTGAACTTTGATGTTCAGCCGGGGCAAAAACTGAATGTGCTGCTGCGCCCGGAAGACTTGCGCGTCGATGAGATCCACCATCAGGCGGATGCCGAAGGGCTTATCGGCTATATCCGGGAACGGAACTACAAAGGGATGACCCTGGAGTCCGTGGTTGAGCTGGAAAATGGCAAAATGGTGATGGTCAGCGAATTCTTTAACGAGGACGACCCTGACTTTGACCACTCCCTCAATCAGAAAATGGTTATTAACTGGGTAGAAAGCTGGGAGGTTGTACTGGCTGATGAAGAACACAAGTAAATTCCAGAATGTGGTGATTGCCACTATCGTCGGTTGGCTTGTGTTGTTTGTCTTTTTACCCAACCTGATGATCATTGCGACCAGCTTCTTAACCCGTGATGATGCCAATTTCGTTACGCTGGTCTTTACGCTGGACAACTACTCACGCCTGCTCGACCCGCTCTATTTTGAGGTGCTGCTGCATTCGCTCAATATGGCGCTGATAGCGACTGTCGCCTGTCTGGTATTGGGCTATCCCTTTGCGTGGTTTCTGGCGCGACTGCCGCAGAAAGTGCGTCCCCTGTTGCTGTTTTTACTGATTGTTCCCTTCTGGACCAACTCATTAATCCGTATTTACGGGCTGAAGTTATTCCTCAGTACCAAAGGGTACATGAATGAATTTCTGCTCTGGCTTGGAGTGATCGATACGCCTGTGCGTATCATGTTTACGCCAGGGGCGGTGATCATTGGTCTGGTGTACATATTGCTGCCGTTTATGGTAATGCCGCTCTACTCCAGCATTGAAAAGCTCGACAAGCCGCTGCTGGAAGCCGCGAAGGATCTGGGGGCGAACAGGCTGCAAACCTTTATCCGCATCATTCTTCCACTGACCATGCCAGGGATTATTGCCGGATGTCTGCTGGTGATGCTACCTGCCATGGGGCTGTTCTACGTTTCCGACCTGATGGGCGGGGCGAAAAACCTGCTCATTGGTAACGTCATTAAGAGTCAGTTCCTTAACATCCGTGACTGGCCGTTCGGCTCTGCCACCAGCATTACCCTGACACTGGTAATGGGCCTGATGCTGCTGGTGTACTGGCGCGCCGCACGTTTACTGAACAAGAAGGTTAGTGAAATTAATGATTAATGATTAAAAATCAAATGGTTACATTGTATTTTTCGATCATTAGTCATTGCCAGTAAAGCAATCTCTAAAACTAATAAACTCAAGCACTTACGCTTGAGTTTTGGAGAACGATTTTTTAGTAAAATTGCCATCACCACTTTAATCCTCAGCATTTTTGAGCGGGAAATTTTTTATAAAGTGTGCACACAGCCACATCATAAATTATTGCCACCCGTTTCCTGTCCACTCCATTTGCGATGAGCCTCCCGGCCTGAGCCCACTGTTCCGATGATAGCTTAGAACGCCTTCCCCCTATCCTTCCCTGCTCCCTCGCAACTGCCAGACCTGCACGGGTACGCTCCACGATCAGTTCTCTTTCCATTTCCGCCAGGGCTGACATGATGTGAAATATGAAACGCCCCATTGGGCTTGAAGTATCAATGCTGTCAGTGAGGCTCTTGAAGTGGATCCCACGCAGGCGCAGTTCATCCACCAGCAATACCAGATTGCGCATACTGCGGCCGAGACGGTCGAGTTTCCAGACCACCAGCGTGTCCCCCTCATTAAGAGCTTTGAGGAGCTTTCTCAGTGCTGGTCTGTTCGCCACTGTTCCACTCATTTTTTCTTCGAAAATCTGTTCACATCCTGCGCGTTCAAGCGCCTGTCGCTGAAGATCCGTGTTCTGGTCATTTGTTGACACCCTGACATATCCTATTTGCATGTTTCCAGTCACCTTTTTATTCAAACAATCCCGGTGACGTTATCGGATGAAACTTCAAAAGGCATTATCGAAAACGTTGGTTTAGGAAGTGCTGCAACTGCTGATGTCCAGACTGGCTCTTCAGACACCACTTCAGGCAGAGCATTAACCGTGGGGGCCTTTGGCCTTGGTGCTTCTTTTAGTAGTGGCGCAAGTATCCGAACCCAGGATGGCAGCACTCCAACAGGTTTTTATGGTTCCACGGGTGATGGATACTCTGAAATTGGTGTTTCAGCAGACCTGACAACTTTTATCATTAACAGAGGGAACAGGCCAACCCGTATTCACCAGTCCTATTCACTCAGGGGAACCTGGTTCTCATATTACAGCGGTTCTGCATGGACCTACCATGAAGCGTATACAACGGGTAATACCACAAAGGCCAGTGACGGTACGCTCAAGGCCGCATCACCGGTCGCCCGTATCGTGAAGTCACAGGAAGAAAATCAGCGTGATGATGTAGCCGAAGACGGCTTCTCCTGGTGTGGTTGCGCCACGGCGAACGAGGAGGCTGAAGGAGTTCACGTAAGCCGCCTCGATGTCGGCGTTTATGTGCTGGCAGGCTCTACCGGTCTGGCATCCTCTGGCTGGCAACTTCTGCCGCCGATGGATCCGGGCGGAATGGGTGAGTTCGGTATTGTAGAGGCTGAGCAAGGCGATAACGGGGAGCTGACAATCCGCCTGTTCAAGCGCAAATATATCTTAAGCGACGATGGGGAAATGGTGAAAACGAAGGGGGCTCCAATCGACGTGCCGCTGAACAGCTGGATCGATGTGCGTCTTGATATGCCTGAAGACAGTCTCTGGAAAATGAAAGTGAATGCTGCCGCGCAGGATGCATCCGGGGATTAATGGCTTGTACTAGTTCAGACTTGAACTGACGGTTTCACTAATAGCACACAATCAAGTCTGACAGTCTGCTTTGAGCGAACAGCGGACGTGCTGCATCTCTTCCATGAGGCAGCGGATTTAGTTCCTGGCAACAGACTTTAGCGGTTGTCTCTTATCGTGGGCAGACGCAAACCGTCGTTGTTGTCACTCTTGTATCATAACAACAACTTTGCCCTTCGCATGTCCCCGGGCAAGATAGTCAAGAGCATCCTTTGTCGCTGTAAAGGGAAAAACCTTGTCGATCACAGGGATGATGTGTTCCGCTTCTGTGAGTTTGCTTATTTGAGTTAATTGAGCGCCGTCAGGTCGAACGAAGAGAAATGAATAGGTCAGGCCTCGTTTTTTCGTAAGACGTATAATCTTACGACTCATCAGCCCGAACACAAAACGCAGTAAAAAGTTCAATCCCCGGGCCTGTGCGAACGCGGCATCTAACGGCCCGATGAGAGAAATAATCTTTCCGCCAGGTTTAAGAATTTGAGTGGACTTTTCAATTGCATCCCCTCTGACAGTGCCCAGAACAATATCGTAGCCACTCAGTACGTTTTCAAATTCCTGATTTTTATAGTCGACCACTTCATCTGCGCCAAGACGATTTACCCACTCGACGTTCACTGAACTTGTTGTTGTTCCCACCTTCGCACCAAGGTGCTTAGCCAGTTGGATCGCAAAGCTCCCAATTCCTCCGGAACCTGCCGGGATGAAAACCTTCTGTCCAGGCTGCAGATTCGCTCGCTCTGTGAACGCCTGCCAGGATGTGAGGCTCACCATCGGAAGTGAAGCTGCCTGCACAAAATCCAGATTTGCCGGTTTAATAGCCGCGAGACTTTCAGGAACCACAACAAATTCGGCCAGGGAGCCCATTCCCGTATCGAAAATACTGGCAAAAATTTCGTCACCCGGGATAAAACGGGTCACACGAGCCCCCACTGCAACGACGACACCGGCCAAATCACTGCCCAGCGTCGCAGGGAGTTTAAAATGCAATACCGGCTTAAACATTCCGGTTGGGATCATGTTGTCAATTGGGTTAAGGCCAACAGCGTGTACCTTCACAAGGATTTCATCAGCACCGGGGGAAGGAAAATCCACGTCATCGAATCCCGGATCAGGGGATTTACCATAACGTTTAAACGTAAAGGCTTTCATCGTCCTGCTATTCATTTGTTCTTTACCCTTTAGTATTTGCCAGTAACATTTTTCACAGGGGGCTTGTTGCTGAGTAAAAAGGCGGTACCTAGGAACAGCTCGATTAATACGGCAAAAAGGATCTGCCCGCTAACATGCCCTTCGCGCCATTCAGCGATGCCCAGCACGGCTGAAATAATCGCTATTGTGCTGATACCCGCGGCCAGAGCATGACGGGCCGGGGAAGGCCCGGCATTTCTGGCCAGGAAACACATAACACTTATTCCTGCAAAAAATGCAGCCGAGCGGCGACAAATAACGTCGGTACCCGGCGTGGGCTCAATGCCCCATTGCGTTAAAAGCTGTTCCGGGAAAAACATCCATGCTGTGGCTAGGATGAAAAACAACACCGCAGTCAGAACAGCCAGTTGAGAAAATTTCATTTTTAACCTTTCGCATCCAACTGAAGACTTTTACGCACGACCTTATCCAGGAATGAGGCAGGAGCGAACCTGAGGAGAAAATTCAATTTACCGGCCAGCGTTCCCGCCGTGTATCGCACTTTTGGATGTAAAGCCTGAGCGGCTTTAACCACAACATCACCTACTATCTCAGGGCTTTCCGCTTCGGTCATAGCCTTGCTAAGCACTTTCGCCAACTTAGCCCGGATCAGGTCATACTCTTCAAGCCTGGCGTCCGGCTCTATCGTATTGGCTTCAAACTGCGTTTTCATGTAAGCAGGTTCGATGACAGAAACCCGGATACCCTGCGTGCGTAATTCATGATCCAGTGCCCCCGTATACCCCTCGACCGCATACTTACTGGCAGCATAAAGTGCCACATACGGAAACGGAACGACCCCAAGTATCGAGCCGATGTTAATAATGCGCCCGCTGCCCTGGCGGCGCATGTGAGGGATCACCGCCCGAGTCAACCTGACGATGCCCAAAAAGTTGGTGTCGAACATAAGTCTTGCCTGTTCGACAGAACTTTCTTCCGCCGCCGCCGGAGCGATCCCGAAGCCAGCATTGTTCACCAGAAGATCTATGCGGCCCTCCATACGAAGTAACTCCTCAATGGCGGCCCTGACAGAAGCGTCGTCTGTTACATCAAGCGTCAGCAAGGGAAACGGATGCTTTCCCGCCATGGAGCCATGCCGACTCGTGCCATATACCGTATACCCAGCCGCTAAAAGTTTAATAGCAGACGCTTCGCCGATACCTGAGGATGCACCGGTAACCAGTGCTACACGTTTTTTTGTCATACTGAATAAGGCCTCACGATTTATTTGAGAATTCTCATCGCTGATGAGACGTCACGCTGTAATGGGTGGGGGTTGGGTTTGTTTGCTTCTCAGCAGAACAGACCAAAGGGCGTTCTGCTGAGCGTACCTCATTGACTAAAGTGCTTTATATCGTTCAGCAACTTCATCTTGTTTGATGTCAGAAAGCAAAGTCTGACGCGAGGTATCGAGAGTGTCCCAGCGTTCAGCCTTCTGTAGTGGTGGGATGGTGACAAGCTCACGGCGATCAAAGCCAACCAGTGCGGCATCCACTAACTCGCCAACTTCCATGAATTTTGCCGAGTTACTGATATCGATACCCGCACGGTCCCAAATTTCCGTGTAAGTGCCGGCAGGCAGCACAGCCTGAATATATATGCCTTTAGATGACAGCTCTGCATTCATTCCCTGAGACAGGAAAAGAACAAAGGCTTTGGTTGCGCCGTACACCGTCATGGCAAATTCCGGGGCGAGTCCGACGATAGAACTGATATTGACGATCGACCCCTCTCCGGCTTTTACAAACCGAGGAGCCACAGCACTGGCAAGCCTTGTCAGGGCAGTGACGTTGAGTGCGATGAGACTTTCTATGGATTCAGGCGTCTGCTCTGTAAAACTACCGGACTGCGCGATACCCGCGTTATTGATAAGAATGCCAATCTGTGTGTCTTCACGCAGGCGAGCTTCAACCACAGCTAAATCACTCGCTCGCGTGAGGTCGGCAGGCAGAACGTCGACAGAAATGTCATTTTCCTGTTGCAGGCGCTCGGCCAGTATCTCTAACTTCGCTTTGTCACGTGCAACCAGAACAAGGTCGTGACCCCGGCGGGCAAACCGTTCAGCGTAGACAGCACCAATACCCGTGGAGGCACCTGTAATGAGAACTGAAACTTTAGTCATGTTGATCTTCTTTCATAATGTGTAAACAGAATTCGCACTGCGCGATATATGTAGAACCGTGACACCACAGATCTACTTGCTGCTCTCGGCAAGCGACGGATAATCGGTGTAGCCTTGCGCGCCACCGCCATAAAGTGTTTCAGGATTGAGTGGGGCCAGAGGCGCGCCCGTCTTCAGCCTTTCGACCAGATCCGGATTGGAGATGAACGGGCGACCAAACGCGAACAGATCGGCTTTGCCTTGCGCAAGTTGAGTGGACGCCAGCGCCAGGTCATAGCCATTGTTGCCGATCCAGGTGTTTTTAAAGCGCTGGCGTAGTGCGTCGTAATCGAACGGTGATACATCTCGCGGGCCGCCCGTAGCACCTTCAACCACATGGAGGTACACAATGCCTAATGCATTGAGTTGTTCAGCGAGGTAGTCATATTGTGGCTGCGGATCGCTGCACGAAATTGCATTAGCAGGAGATACCGGCGAAATGCGCACGCCGGTGCGATCTGCGCCGATCTCATCTTTTACGGCAGCAGTGACTTCTAAAAGCAGGCGAGCACGGTTCTCTACAGAGCCGCCGTATTCATCGGTACGCTGATTTGCGCCATCTTTAAGGAACTGTTCCAGCAGATAACCATTCGCACCATGGATTTCGACTCCGTCAAACCCGGCGGCAATGGCATTGGCAGCTGCCTTTCTAAAATCATCGATGATCCCCTTTATTTCCTCCACCTCCAGCGCACGTGGTTCAGAAACATCAGCAAATCCGTTGTTCACAAAGGTTTTCGTCTCAGCGCGAATAGCGGACGGTGCGACTGGTGCAGCGCCACCAGGCTGTAAATCGACATGCGAAATTCGCCCTACGTGCCAGAGCTGAACAAATATACGCCCACCTTTGGCATGGACCGCGTCAGTCACTTTGCGCCAACCCTCTATTTGAGCTTGCGTATAGATCCCCGGCGTATCCTGATAACCCTGCGCTTGTGGTGATATTTGCGTGGCTTCGGTAATCAACAATCCTGCGGTAGCGCGCTGGGCGTAGTAAGTTGCTGCCAGTCCGCTCGGGACTAGCCCTGCACCGGCTCGGTTACGCGTCAGGGGGGCCATCACAATGTGGTTGGCAAGTGTTATGGGGCCAAGATCGTAGGACTGAAATAATGCCTGTTTAGTCATGTTTATTCGCCTGCTAAAGGGGTGGTCGATGTGTTTATTTAATGATGATGATCATAATCAAAAAAGTCAACTTGTTTGATTATGATCATCATCAATGTATAATCAGGCTCTATTTTAAGAGGGTCGAAACGTGAAAGTGTCAAAAGAACAGGTTCGCGAGAACAGGATACGAGTTGTTGAAACGGCATCAGAACTTTTTCGTGAGCGCGGTTACGATGGTATCGGGATATCGGAACTGATGTCTGAGGCAGGATTAACTCACGGTGGCTTTTATAAGCACTTTGGTTCCAAGGCTGATTTACTGTCTGAAGCCATGAACTCCGGTTTTACGCGATCTGCAGAAAAAACGGAGGGTGCTAATAGGGAAAAATTTATTGAATATTATCTCTCCCGACAACATCGTGATGACATGGGAAAAGGCTGCGTGATGTCGGCTCTGGGTACTGATGCAGCTCGTCAATCTGAGTCAATCAAAGAGACGTTTGCAGCCGGAATTGAACGGCAACTGGAAGTTTTAGGAACTGAAAACGGCACGCGCGCTGACCTGATAAATACCATCGCGCATCTTGTTGGTGCCCTGGTGCTGTCTCGCGCCTGCCCAGATAATTCCGCTCTTGCTGACGAAATTCTGGATGTTTGCCGCGAGCGTCTTATCCGTCATGACCCTTGTAAGGGATGAAGTTGCTGGTAAAAGAATTTTGCTGTGCGATGCATTTAAATAAATTGCGAACGTCCGCTTCTGGCTGTGAGTTCAACCGATGGATGCAACACATTGGTTAAAACGCTCTGCGGGTGATTCATAGTCTAGCGTTTTTCTTGGCCTCTCGTTGAGCTGCCTGGCAACACTGTTTAGTCTTTGCTGGCTGTGAACCGATAAGTCAGTTCCTTTTGGAAAATACTGCCTGAGCAATCTGTTTGTATTTTCATTGGAGCCGCGTTGCCAAGGGGATTGAGGATCGCAGAAGTAAACCTGAATATCTGTGGCTACAGTAAACCGGGTGTGGCTGGTCATTTCAGCGCCCCGGTCCCATGTTAATGTTTTATAAAGCTCAGCAGGTAATTCCCGGGCTTGTTTGATGAGAGCAGATATAACCGTTATGGTCTTGTTGTCCCTGACCTTGGCCAGCATAACAAAACGGGAATGACGTTCTAGGAGGGTGACGATATAGGAGTTTTTAGAGCCCTGGATCAGGTCACCCTCCCAGTGACCTGGTATGGCTCTGTCAGCGGCTTCAGGTGGCCTTTCGCTGATAGAAATCGTATCCGGGATTGACCCTAATCCTTTCCCTTTAAGGGATGATGTTCTGGATCTACGCACGACTCTTCCGCTTCTGAGGCATTGCTGCAGTTCTTTTTTTAATGCACCCCGGGTTTGTATAAAAAGCGTTTTATATATCGTTTCGTGTGACACATGCATTTCCTGATTATCCGGATAACAGCGTTTCAGCCAACCGGCGATTTGTTCCGGCGACCAGTCCTGATGCATCTTCTCTGCGATGATTTTACACAGTGTGGGTCTTTCAATTAGCTTGCAAGGTTTTGGTCTCAGAGCATTTTCCCACGCAGCAGTATCCGCTTTTGATGCACGGTATTGTTTTGTACCACCGTGCCTCTTGATCTCGCGGCTAATCGTTGAGGGGGCTCTCGATAGCTTGTTTGCGATCGCCCTGATGCTGATTTTTGCTACCAGCGCTCTGGATATTTCCTCTCTTTCATCAAGTGAAAGAGCTAACGGATGCCGTTTTCGGACAGGGGGACGATATCCACCAGTCTGGTGGATAGTGGGCATAATAGAAGAATGATATCGGTCGAACATTCTGGCGATATCATGCAGGGAATCACCTTGCTTGTACCTGTCCCAGATAATCGCTTTCTGTTCTGGCGTGTAGTTAATACGCGTTCTTCGTTTCATGGCAACACCCCCTTGATTAAGGATAGCGTTGCATCGACCCATTGAACTCACAGCACAAAGCTGTCTGTCAGATTAGGTTTGGCTCTCTGCCATAGCTGTGTTAGGTCAAATCTGAGCTAATGTAAATGACTCAAATACTAGGCAGAGCTATCTGCCTGGTGAGCAATTTTAGGGTTTCTGTGTATTAAGCAGCTGTTTCAACTCCACCAGCTCCCCTTGCATATGCTGGATAGTCAGGGTCAGTTTTGCGATAGCTGCCATTGGGTCAAGATAGTACATGCCAGAGAGATCGTCGCTTTCGAGGTTAATCCCGGCAGGCAGGCCCGTACCTTTCACAACCTCAGGGGAGATCTCCTTCATGTCGTTAGCGATGAAGCCGAGCTGCCCCGGTTTCTTATCGAGAACTCCCCTGGCTTTCATATCGAAGAGAGCAACCTGCCATCTGCTCACTTCATCTGCTGCCTTTTCCCGGTCGGTCTGATAGACGATATTCTCTTTCAGCTCCCGGTCCGATGAAGTAACGGTGATCGCACCAACGTCACTGGTGTCGACATAAAGACGCATAGCCCCACTGGTCCAGAGCATGTTAAACGCACTCGCACTGTAACTGCCTTTTGTCCCGGAACGACACTGATAACCGCCTTCAACCTGAAGTATGCCCGTTCCGCCACCTGTGCCGCCTTTCAGTTCCAGGCTTGTGGTTCCTGATGCCCATAGTCTTGCAGAATAATCATTACTGGTAGAGCCGTAATGAAAATCGAGGAATGGCGATGCGGCTGATAATTCGATGGAAGAGAAGGTCGGCGAATCAGTACTTCCTAAACCAAGGTTTGTGCGAGCGTCTTCCTTGGTTTTCGCACCAGTGCCACCCTGGCCAACGCTGAGCGCGGTAGTCAGCCCGGAAAGGCTGGTGATGTCGCTGTTTGCCCCTTTCTTCGCCAGTGATTTCTGACCCGGTACCGTGACAGCTACGCCGTTAATCGTGATGGTGACGTCTGTAGTACCGTTCATTACATCAGCGAAACCGCTCATGTAACGCTGGTACATCGTGAACGTTTCAGCAATATCCTGCGCCAGGCCATCCACACTCAGGCTGTCGCTAAGCAAAATCGAATACTTCGTCCCCGCAGGGATGGCAGGGCTTGCCGCAGGTGTCACGGTGAGACTGGTTGCCCCGCCGATAGCGGTAATCTGGAATACCTGGGCGGGACTGGTCAGCGCGATGACAGTGCATCCGTTGCGGATAAGCGAGCCCGCAGCATTAAAGGCTGTACCCGTTCCGGTAAGTGTATTGCCGCTGATCGCAATTGTGCCTGTTGTGTAAATCATATTTTCTCCACGCAATAAAAAACCCCGCCGGGGCGGGGTTGATATTAATCAGAATGGTTTATTTACAGGTGGTACTGGTGAACGTGTTTGCACTCATCCAGTTCCAGTTGAAGGGGTATCCGGCACGATACTGCGTCTGATTATTTTGTTTTCGGACGCCATAAATCTGCACGGTATTTTCCTGCCCGCCAATCATGGCCGTTCCTGTGCATACGGGTTGCTGTCTCTCAAGAACGCCAGTGCAGCCGGACAGCAAGATAACCGCAGCCAGGCAGCAAATTAGCTTTTTCATATTTATGATATCCCAGGGGTATTCATGAAGAGACACAATAGCAATATGAATCAGTGGGATATAATTGATTCGATAGATCAATTATCCGTTATTGATCGTTTAAAACGATCAATCATAGTTTTCGCAGTTGATGGCCATAATCACGTTTCTCATGTTTGAGTACGCGACATTTTGAAGACTTCCAGTGGGTGTCGTCTGCGGCCGGGCGTAAATACGCGTATTGCTGCCTTCAAGTTTTGCCATGCTCTTGTATATTGCTGCGTACGGCAGGGGCTGCCCTCCCGATGAAATTACCCCGGTGATCAGCCCGAGCATCACAGGCATACAGGCCCATTTCCCCGCCCTGGTTGTATTGATGTTATAGCCTGAGCTGGCATCTACCCCCGCGGTGCCGAGAGTGACTACGTCACTCAGTGTGCGTGTCTCGTTTGTTAAAATCAGCGTCCCTGAAGCATCCCAGACGGCCAGGCCATAATCCGGTTTTGTCTGCGGGAAGATTGAGAAAAAGTACACATAGGCCGTACCCGTCCCCCCTGGTCTGAGAAAATCGACGGTGATTGTGTTTCCGCTAATCTTCTGGGTGATCTCCACTTCGACCGTGCAATGGACAAAAGCCACAACCGGCTGACCCGCGGTGAAAGTATGCGTAACCTGGGTGTTAAACCCCGATGTACCTTGCAAAGCAGCCGTTTTGCGAGCCTGTAATGCGATGGGTGTGCTGTTTGATGTCACCCACACTTCACCGCTCGTTGTCGCCAGTAAAACCCCATACTGCGCCATTTAAACCTTCTCTATCTGGAAAATTAAATAAGCCGCAGCCGCGGGCTCCGTTCCAGCTGAGTAGTCAGTATCACCGGCCGCCGAAACAGTTGCGGTACCCCCTGAGAGGGTGACCTTTCGCCGCCCCGTTCCCCACTGATCATCATTCATGATCTGGAAATAAGTCAGCTTACAGCCCGGGGGAAGTGGCACGGAATAAGAGCCTGTTTTCTGGTTAACGGCCAGCTGGAGAGTGCCACTCACACTGACTGGTTTGATGCCGTAGTTGTTAACCTTGCCGGACGCGTCCCATGTTTGAACACCGTATTCAGCCATACTTTTCACCCTAAAAATCAGGCCCTCATATGAGGCCCCGTATTTACCATGTACCGGTAATTCTCCCGATCTGTACCCTCAGCACGTTACTGGAATCCCTGACGCTGATTGTCTGGTTTGTTTGTTTCATGGCCCCTTCGCCAGTTGTCGAACCGTAGTTCTCAAGCGTCCCCGTTCTGAAGTTTATTGATAACCCTGCCAGTCCCTGAACGTAATTAACCGAACTGATTGTTTCAGCCAGTTTTGCCCGGGTAATCGTGGCGTCTTTAATTAGGACATCGTTTATGAAGACCTGTCCGTTCTGGATAACAAACGGCAGAGTCACGGTCCCGCCCGCCTGGGTCATTACAGCGAAGCGGTCAGCCAGGAAGAGCACCTGCGTCTGCATACCCGCTGGCGTATTCTGAACACCAATCCCCATCCCCGCTACGTACTGGTTATTATTAGAATCAACAGCGACCTTAATGCTGTACATCGCATTCAGGTTGTTATTGATATCTGCCGACACCTGAGCGTTCTGGACAATAGCGGCCTGTTGACCGTTAACCGTGACCTTAAGCGAGTTGATTTGCGTTGCGGTAGCCTGGGTGAAATCAGCCAGGGTTTTAGAAAGGTCAGTGACGTTCGCCGTGTTCCCACCGGCACTTGAGTCCAGCGTTTTCAGCGATTCGGAAACGGCTTTGCTGGCATCAGCCATGACATTATCAACGCGTTCAATACTGGCTTTGTTGTCACCGTACTGCACGCTCAGGGTCATTCGCTGATTCGCCTGAGCAAGCGTACTGGTGATAAGCGCAATCGCGTTGTTCTGGATAGCGCCATTTGCCGTATCGGTTCTGGCTCCCAGCTCATCCAGGCGGGATGCCATAGACGATGTGGTATCCGTTACAACCTGCTGCAAACTGGTGATATCCGCGCTGTTCTGCGAGCTGGTCTGTCCGGCAGCATCCGCTTTGTCGGAAATTACTTGGGTCGCGGCAGTGAGCTGGTCAACTGCGGTGGCCCTGGCCTGCGTTTCATCGGACAGCGCCTGCCTGACCTCTGTAATGCCTGCCGCATTGTCTGCCGTTTCCGCCTCCAGCCGGGTGACGTCAGTAACACGCGCTTCCGTTTCCGTGGCAATCACTTCCCGGAGCTGCTCGAAGGTGGCAGTGTTGGCACCCTGCTGCGCCGTCTGACGAACAACGACATCAGCGATGGCCAGCGCGTTGCCAATAATGGCTTCCGCCGTCTGCTTGTTCGAGCCTACAGCAGCCGCCAGCCCCTCAGCATTCTCCTTAATCGCATCAGTCAGTTCAGCCAGTTTGTCACTGCTGGCCACGGCATCCTCGATCAGGTCCTTAAAGCTTTCAGAACCTTTGATGTCCTCGAGGATTGCATCAGTGATATCCGATATATCCACGCTGGACTGGCCACGAACCCATTCGGTCCAGTCGCTCTGGTTGCCTAAGCGATCAACGAGCCTTGCCCGGTACCAGAATGTTTTTCCGGCAAGCAGTCCCATCTGCTGGTAGGACGATGAGGGATAAGGCACGTCTGCCAGCAGTAGCGGGGAATCACCGTTCGCCGTGGCGCTGTAGTGGATTTCTGTCTTCTGCGTGTCCTGCGCCCCGGTCGGAAATCCCCAGGATATACCGATCCCAAATACTAAAGGCTGTGTAGCGAGATTCACGGGCATCGGTGGTTTTCCGACCTTACCCGTAAGCTCCGTCTCGGCTGACGTAGCCCAGAGCGAGGCAATATCGAGCGCGTTAACCGCGCGGATTCTAACCACGTAGCGACCGGCATAAATCCCGTCGACCTCAAAGCGCGTGTTGCCGGTGCGCGGAACATTAATCCAGTCGCCGTTGTTCTGACGCCACTGCGCCTCATAGGCAACGGCATTTTTGACGGTATCCCACGTAACAACCATCGTGGTGATGCCTATCCCCTGTTCAACACGGTACACGCTGGAGATAGTGATATTTTCCGGCATCCCCTGTCCGCGAGGCGGAACAACGCTAATGGGTCTGTCTTCAATCACGGCCCCGTCATCAACGCGCGGAAACTTATTCGGATTGTAAGGCAGGCCGTTAATGGTGACCGTGTTATCCGAATTAACCATAAGCCGCTTAACGCGGAACAGCTGAATGGCTAAATCAGGCTGGTCAAGAACCCACGCCGATTCGGCATTTGGAGCAACGCTGTACGCTGTCTCAACGGTCACGGCGCGTCCAGAGACGCTTTTCACCTTCCTGCCTTCAGATTTGCCGGTGGGCAGGTTAACGATAAGCGTGTCCCCCGCTTTCGCGGTCGTAATACGGTCCAGCGTTATTTTCGTTCCTGAGGCTGCCGCCACGCGACCACCGTTGTCACGACCAACCAATGGAGCGTTATTGATGCCGATAACCTTGCCTATACGTGGGATACGCCCTTCCATCCCTGTTTTAAATTCCACGCCATTGTCATCTCGATTCGTTTCTATAGCGTAAAGCCCGTGCCTCTGGGCTTCTGATTCCCGCGTACACCCGATGCGGGACATCTCTATGGTATTAAACCCGAAACGGTTCGAGACTTCCGGTACCCAGGCACTGGCCTGATCGTCCTGATAGCCGTTTGCGGGATTGCTGTAGGTGACGATTGCTGATGAGTAGTTCGTCTTCTCCGATGTGCTGGAGAAATTAAACGCGCCCACTATATTCGACTTATTGAACACAAAATCAGGATCCAGCTCGCGGGGCATATCCGCGTCAACCGACAGAAGATTGTTGGACCAGCTGATCATCCCTCTGAAGATGTTCGCCAAATCCATCAGCACGGTCCATGCATCGGTACGCTGAGAAATGTACAAATCGCAGAGATACCGCGCCTCTTTCCCGCCGGCACCGTCAGAAACAGGTGCATCGCAATACTGTGCTATCTGGTACAGGGTCCATTTATCAACTAAATCCGCAGTGATCCGTTTTCCCAGTCCGTATCGCTTGTTCAGCACAAGATCGTAAAAAATCCAGGCAGGGTTGTTTGTCCAGGCCCACTTAAACGTTCCGTCCCAGATGCCACTGTAGGTACGGGAAACAGGATCGTAATTCGCCGGTACGCGGACGATTATTCCCTTCATTCCTACGGTGACGTTTGGCGTTCTGCCGTCAAACAGCTTAGAGTCGAACTGGATAAACAGCAGCGATGTGTGCGGATAGCGCAGCTTGGCATCGACAATATCTGTCATCGACTCAATACGAGAAGTATCCGCATGTCGCCCGTCGCTGGTATTTTCAGTCAGGCGTCGGACACGGATTTGCCAGCCGGATGTCGCTGCAGGCAGGTCGATTCGATAGCTCCGCTCATACCCGGTATCTGCAATACCGTCCGCTGCATCCTTACCGTATTCAACGTAGGAACTGCCATCGGTTGAAATATCGATAGCGAACTCAATCCGATATCCATTCTTCCCACCACTGTCGCGCAGTGAATAAACGCCGTTCGGAAATTTAAAACGCAAACGCACGGCCGATAGTTGGGTGTTGTTAATGGATTTAACCCACGGTGTCCCGTATTTCAGTTCCGTGCCGATGCTTATTTCGTTCTCAACGGCCGGGAAGCCAGCAATATAGTCCTGGTCCAACGTTCCGCTGCGCCACTCCCACGTCACACCTGGAAAGTTTTCATTGCCAGCATCATCAAGCAGTGGAGTGCCATCGAGATAAATATCTTTACCGGTAAAGTCTCCTGCAGCTTCCCCCTCGGTCAGCGCAAGCAGAATTTTCATGTACGCTACAGAGGCAATCTCGGTACCACGATTGCCACCTTTATCACCGCCGCCACCGCCTCCTTTCGAACCTCTGATTACTGCCATATGCAAACTCCGGGCAAAAAAAATCCCGCCTGTGCGGGAAAATTAAACATGTCGCGAGATAAGCTTTATTGCTGTTCTTCTGCGTAGATGCCGCCGCTGATAAGAACACCAGCGATCAGACGCTTACCGTAGAGAAGATTGACGCCGTTTCCGGCTGCCGACTGGTTGATTGGGGAGCCAAACGAATAGCTTTTCCGGGTATCACCGGAGTCCATCGTCATGCCCTGTGTTCCGCTGGGCGTGAGCATCTGGACAACGCCCCCAAGCATCATCGCAGCCCCCATTTTGTAGAGGAACGGTGAAGCCACTGCCGCTGGCGTAAAACTCAGCGCAAAGCCAACCACTACCAGCACAGCACCAAAGATGGTCTGGAATACCCCGGCTTTTTTACTGCCAATAATCACCGGCGCAATCTTGATAACATCATGCACACCATTCAGGCGCATTTCTTCTGCAGTTATGTTACGGGAACCGTTAAAGACGCTGTACGTAACGCCTCGTCCTTCACTCGTATCAAGCCAGCGCTCAAAGCCGGGAAGCATGATACAGAGCGCCCTGATGGCCTCCCGTACCGATGAGACTGACAAACGATGCTCACGTCCGAATAAAGCTCCAAGTTTGCCATAGAGCCGCACAAGCACCATTTTCTCAACTGTATTCATCGCCATTCTGATACCTCAGGGTCAACATTGTTCTCTCGCGCCACATGCCGCCATAGGGAACGACTTCACTCAGCCTGCCGTACATGTGGTGCAGCATTTTCCCGTTGCCCAGATAGATGCCTGCGTGATTGATTTCTTCCGCCTTATACTGCATCAGGATCACATCCCCCACTTGCAGCTCGTCAGCGTGTGAATAAAATCCCGCTTCGGCATAATGTTTAACGTATAAATTTTCGCCGCGTGTCCACCAGTTATCTTCACGGTGAAAATCAGGCAATTCGATACCCTGCTCCTGCTGGTACCAGTCCCGGATAAGTCCGTAGCAATCCCAGCTACCGTGTATAAAAGGCCGCTTAAGAATCGGGGGCTTGTCTGCCGGTGTTGTCACCGTGAACTCGCCGCCTGGCCACGACATGATCACCCATGGCAATCCGGAGTCATGGCACGATTTCAGATCGTCGGAAGAAGCATGTGGCCCCGCATCCGGGTGTGAATGGACGATAGCCAGCACTTCCCCCATATCTTCTGCATCCGTCCAGGCCTGCGCAGAAATCATGAAGTGCTCGGTGGGGTGTTCGTGTGAATTAATGCAGGGGATGTACCGGCGCTGGCGCGTTGAGCGAATAATCAGGCCACAGCATTCATTGGGATAGGCTACAGCAGCGTGTTTTTCAATTGCGGTAATAAGTCGCAGGCTCAGCATGATTAAATCCTTGTGATCGCAATTGCCGGAAAACCGCCAAACGGCAGCTGCTCATCTTCCCCCCAGCGCAGCTTGCAGCCAGCGACCGTACCGGAGCACACATCATCCGCAGGGTTATCAACCGGATTGCCGAACTTGTCGAAATACCGAGATCCGGTATACCCGCAATCTGCGCCACGATACTGGCCCTGCAGGCACCAGGCGCACCGACTGGTCATTTGCCTTGCCGGAATCTTTTGCCCAGTAACGTCAACAGGCGAGCTCAGCTTAAACTGAACGTCAGTTTCGTTATCTGCGATTTTACTGTCGATATAAAACACCTCCAGTTGCTCGGCTGTCGGATCGGCTTGCGGGTTTCCGTCAGGAAAGTTACTGGCATCGAGGTAATGTGCATACGTTCGGTGAATGGTGACCTTTGCCTGTTTCATATCCTGAAACAGGCGGCACAGCGCGGAAATCGAACCATCCAGATTCCCAACGGATAATTTGGGAGTCACCGGTGCACCCTCTCCGTTCGCTTCAATATCTTCAATCTGACATGGCCAGAGATCGTATCTGATGCCCTGCCAGTAAATCGGCTTTCCGGGGAGTTTTGACTCATCATTGCCGGCAGCGATAATCTCAGCCTCCGTGTAAGGTATCGCATGGTTGTGGAAATAGAGAACATCGGCTCCGAACGCAGAGCCATCGACTTCAAACAGGATGATCTTATTGCCGGGTTCAAGTTTTTGATCGTCAGCAGTTATCCCCATAAAACCCTCTAATGTGGATATGTGGCACCTATAACAAAAACCCCGCAATGCGGGGTTTCATATGGATGAACAGTTAATTGGTTAGCTATGTGGCTCTGCCCTATATGCCGTGACAAATGTGACTGTAATGGTCATGCGCGCAAAATCCAGAGCAGTGACTTTCAGTTGTGATGCCCGGTAGAGACCTATCTCCCCTAAAGGGTTAGTCCATTTGAATGCTTTGACTTCGCCATGCTCACGCAAAAACTTGAGCACAGGCTTCATATCCTCATTCATACCGGTGAACGTTAATGGCCACGACTGCGTCTCCGGATTTATGCCGTCTCCGGTTACTGCCTCATAGCCATCACCGTATTGCACACTGCTGGTTCGGTACTTTATGTCTGCCGTTGGACCATTACGCGGAGACCAGGTAAACGTCTGCAATGCCATCAGGTCGTCCTCATTTTGGTGTCAATCATTCCTCCGTTGGCCAGTTCGCGGTCAAGCGTTTCAATTACAAGCTGCTTGAGTCGGGCTTTGGTTTCGCTGGTCAGAAGCTCCTGACTTTTTGAGGAAGGTTCCTGGCTCGCGCCGCCCTGCTGAATGACCTGCAGCGGAATAGTTAAAGAAAAGTGGATGCTGCCCTGGCCAGCAGAAGGCTGCGAATATGCTTCGCCGGATGGTTTTGCTATACCGCCGCCAACCAGCCCCCCTTCTGCATAGCCATTGCCGTATGTAAGCTGATTCAGGAAGCCGAGCATTCCAGGCTTATTTACTACCGATTGCGGCACTACCCATTCGCCACGGTGAACCACACCGGCTACGTCATGTTTGCCACCGTCGCCGGTATAACCGCCATCAGCGAACCCAAACCAGCTACTGATGCCAAGAGCTGATGCACCAGATTTGATGGCGTTCATCATCAGCATCTTCGTGATCATTTTGCCAATATCATCAATAATCGACACGGCCAGCGATTTGAAATCCCCTTTTCCCTTCGATGCGACATCCCAGAGGGCGGTCCCCATGCCGTCCATAGCATTCACGGCGATGTTGCGAACCTGGGTAAACTGATTCTCAGCGTCGAGGCCCCAGTCTGTGAGCCCTTTCTTCATGCCGTCATACCAGGACTCTTCAACCTGTTTTTTCCGCTCAGCACCGCTACGCACAATTTCCAGCTGTTTGTGCTCTTCATCCCTCAGCACCTCCGTCTGTTTCCGGTACAGTTCGGAACTGTGATCGGTAATAGTTTTATCCTGCTCTTCCCGGAGCTTTGCAAAACGCTCCCGAACCTGCTGCTGAGCAACCATCTGGTCATACGCATCGGAGCTCATGGTCATCTGGGCGACACTGTTCGCATATTCCTGCTGCAGCTGCAGCGTTGAGCGGTAAAGCTCCTGGTTCTGCTCCTGAATCTGTAGGCCGAGTTTGCGCTGTTGGTTGGCTTTATCCAGGCTGGCGTTAATTTCCAGTTGGTGACGCAGCTCAGTTTCCTGCGCCATAATGCTGCGCTGGCCAGCGGTCAGGATACGCTTCTCTTTAAGGTCCGCGATTTCCTGGTTGAACTGCGCCAGTTTCTTTTCCGACTGTGTCAGCGTCTCGGTCTGTTCGTTCTGGGATCGCAGCGCAGCCTCTTCCTGCCGAAGCTGATTCAGGCGGGTAGTCGCAGCATCGTCGCTGTACGTCTTCTCGCGGGATTTTTTCTGCTCGGCATACATTTTGTCGATGCCGCGCATTGCCTGCGTGTATTCAGCCGTTCCTTTGGTGAAACTGGCATTAACAAGCGCAACGGCATCGGCCCGCTCTTTTTCACGCGATGTGCCGGCTTTTAGCAGCCCTGAAAGCGTGTTTTCATCTTTCAGACGCTTCGAGATTTCTTCCCGCTGCTTTTTCTGCGCCTGATACTGCTTTTCAGCCTCTTCACGCTGCTTAATCGCAGGGTCAGGAGTGGTATTGAGGTCAGCTCCTGCACCGGCAGCCATCGCCTGTGCGGTGGCTATGTGCGCATCGCCCATCGTTTTAAACGCATCTGACACAAAGTCTTTCAGCGATTTCCATGCGCCTTTCAGTCCACCTACGTTCGCTTCCTGCTCCTTAAGTTTTGTATCAAGGTCATTCATCGCCGCCTGCTGCAGAAGCGCCGTTGCTTCAGAGCTTTTCCCCTGGCGCTCGAGCGTGACTATCTGGTCTATCATGCTGCCGTTGAGCAAAATCCCCTGGTCGGTAAGCTTCTGAAGCGCCTGCAGCGGATCGCCTTTCAGGCTCGACAGTAGCGACACGAGATCGTCGGAACTCTGCCCTATGTCCTCCATTCGCGTGCCGAGGCTGGCGACCTGCTCCAGCATAGTGCCGCCGAACCCCACCGACACGGATGCCGTAACAGCTTTAACGGCACGATCCGAATCACCGAGGCTGGAGGTCAGGTTCTGCAGATACATCACCGACATAACGGACTGCTGGCCGGATTTCTGTAACGCCTGCGTATACCCTTTAATGACCGCTTCGCTGTTGGAGTAGGCCGAGTAAATCGCAGTCACCGCACCGGCGACGGCAATGACGGCCAGCCCGACAGGACCGCCGACCATCGCCATCGCGCCGCGCAGCAGGCCCGCGCTGGCTGCAGCGGCTCGCTGACCTAACGACAGCTCCTGGCTGACCACGGCCAGCTGCCGCGTTGAGGTGGCCAGTTGCTGCTTCCCGGCAGACTCGGCAATATCAGCCGTCAGCACCGTTTTCGTCGCTTCTGCAAGAATACCCTTCGCCTTCGCTTCAGCAAGATTCGCCTCCTGGATGGTTCGGGCGTTTTTAACGTGCTCGGCCTCATAGCTGACGGCCAGCCCGTACTGCTTGTTCACCTCGGCCTGTTTGGCAAAATGCTCATCAAGCGCATAGGCGCGCTCGCGGTCGGCGCGCGCGGCCTCGATGGTTTTTACCGCGATGTTCTGCTTCTCAATAGCTTCAGCACGCAGCTGCCTGGCGCTTTCAACCGAGCCCTGCGCGGCACTTATCTGCGCCTGGGTAAACTCAATTTGAGCCTGCCGCTGGGATTTCAGGCCCGTAATGCTGTTATCCAGCGCGGTGCTCATACCCTCGCTGAGGGCCGAAACCAGCGCCGTAGTGATAGAACTTCCGGCAACGTTGCTGCCAGCTGAAATGTTGGCCAGCAGACCTCGCATTTCATCCAGCCCGGTCAGCCGTTTGTCGACCGTTTTGCCAAGCTTGTTAAAGTCGGCGTCCAGCCCGGTAATCCCCTTGCCCAGCCCTTCAAACGACTGCCGGGTTTTCTGATTGTCCGTCTGGACTTTCCTGTTAAATTGCTGGGCGCTGCTGTCCGCCGTTCGCATAGCATCAGCAAACTGTGATTTAAAGCTGGCGGAGTTGAGATGCAGCGCGACAGCCAACGACGCAACGTCAGCAGCCATGTCCTAATATCCTGAAGCAGTCAGCGAACTGCTGGTCGCTTTCAGATTGCGCAGCAGTCACCGAAGGGGAGTTAACCGGCGCTGGCGTTTCGGCCTCCGTTTTCAGGAGATCGAAATAGGCCTGCCAGTGGGTCAGTATGTTCGCCGGAAGCTCGGCTATTTTGCGGGGGTCCTTCTCGTCCCATCGGTCCGCCAGCGTGAACAGCAACCTGAGATGGGGCGAGTCGGTTAGTTTTTTGTGGCTTCCTCCAGCGTGCCGTAAGAATGGCGCTGAACGAGCGTGACCGCGTCGAGAAGATCGGTGTTCGAGTGCGCGGCCATCAGCTGGTCGGCGGTGGGCAGTTCGCTGGCTTTTGGCTTGCTGCCGTCTTCATTGACCAGCGCCGCCAGAAACAGGTTTACCCCCATCGCGGACAGTTCTCGCGACGGAAGTTTGGCCTGACGCCCGACTTCAACTTTGTCGTTATAGTCATCCAGCTCGGCGCTGGTCAGACGACGAAGATACACTTTCTGGCCCAGGAGCGTTTGTTCAACGGTGGTATTAAGCGGATTAACGAGAGATTTGTAGTTCATGGTTTTTATCCTGTTTCATTAGTAAAAACCCCGCTACCGACGCGGGGAAATAGAAGGTTACTCGCCACCACCGGATGGCTGCTCAACGGACCATTTAACGCTGTTCTGCTTGCCGTAGACCTCAACCTGCAGCACTTTGCCTTTCGGCGTGTCAACGGCCTGCAGGCTCCAGCCAGCCAGCACCAGTTCGACTTCTGAAATGCGCTTGTTTGGGAACTTCATGAAGAAGACCACCGTTTTTTTCGCATCGGCGTCGCTCAGCAGCGCTTCCTGCACGGTATCGGATGGATCGTCAATGAAGACGAGCGTTTTATCCTCGCCCTCGCCCATGTCGGCCATGTATTTCGGCTCCGTGTCGATGAGGCGCGTCACTTCGAGGAAGGTGCCTTTTTTCCCCGTGGCACCAATCCCCATAGCGCTCTGCAGAAGCGCTGCGGTGGTAATGGTTGCGCCCTTCTGACCGTAGCGAACCTCGGTACCCGCAGGGAGTACCGCGTACTCTGACGGGGATTTGATTTCTGGATCTGCCATTTACTCTCTCCTGATTGCTAACGCCCTTCGAGGCCCAGCCGGATTTCTGCGGCCAGCACTATAAGTATTTTTTGAACGTTGTAGTCCATCGCCGGACGAATGAAGGGGGCGGCAACCTGTTTGACGGTGCCGAACTCCTGCGCCAGCGCTTTCATGTGGTGAATTTTGCTGGGACCGACGCGCAGCGTAACGATAGTGTTATAGCGCGAGGTCTCTGCCACGTTGGTGCTGCGGATTTTGATGGAGTCACGCATGTGCGACCCGATGCTTTCCTCATCAAAACCGGCGTGCTGCCGCATATCCTGCTCAACGACCGCAAGCGCAGCGCGTCCGGCATCGCGCAGGAGTTTCACCCCGACTTTTTTGTCGATGCTTTCCAGCAGCCGGTCAAACTCCTTCCCGGAGGGGAACTTAATGTCCATCTGCATGGTGTTTACTCCGGAACGGTGAAGATGAAGTCGCGAACCAGCCGATACTGGATGCGATTGTTGGGAAACGTGGTTTTCCCCTGCTGTATGCCTCCGCGCTCAACGTACTGGACGGGCTGCCCCTCCAGTTGGCCATGAACAATTCCCTTCCATTCAGCCCAGAGCGCCCCGTCGAACTGAAGCAGCGACGTGTACCGGTCGACAACATAAAGCGAAATCTGTATCCGTACCTCGGACAACCCGGTCCGCCTCAGTCCGTCACCGACCTGCGGGTCGGAAATACGCTGGAACGTCGCGCCTTCCTGTACCGTATCCGGAAGCAGCAGCGGGTACGTATCCAGCCCGGTGATCCGCTCGACGGCGGTTTTAATTGCTGGCTCGATCATGCCGTGAATCCGCCTCTCCGGTGATAATTATCCGATCCGTCAGGCGCTCGACGTTACGAACGGTATATACCCGGTCCGCTGTCGATACCTTCCAGTCCACGTCAACCTTACGCAGGTACAGCGTGAAAAGGCACGTTTCGACGACCTGCTGCTGGTCCAGCGTCCGGACCTTCCGCCCGGAGACCAGCTCCTTTTTGGACCAGGCCTTTCCGGCGCTCACCTCACGGGCCGGAAGCGTCTCGCCGAGCTCGCCGCGTTCTGTTTCCATGTAGCTGAGTGTTATCCGGCAGTTCAGCTCGCCGGGGCGCAGGGGGGCACTCATACGGTATGCTCCATTAGCGGGAACAGCAGGTACTCAACGCCCAAATCGGACGGCGAACCTTCTGCCGTGCCGGTGGGATTCAGATACCATTGCGAGACCATCATCTTCGCGGCCAGCTTGATATCTTCATCAATGATGTAACCCGTCTCACCGTCAGGCAGTGCGTCAAGCTGCGCCTGGCTCTCTACCAGCTTGCAGTAGTAGCTGCGCTCTATACTGCGCTGAGCCGCGTCAATCAGGCTGGTCAGCAGGCTGTCGTGTTCATCAAAATCCAGCTCGAGGCGCAGCTGGGTTTTGGCTTCAGCCAATGTCAGTATCATGCGCGTCATCGTCCTTATTCGGTTGAAGGGCGCGTTCTGCATCTTTTGCCCAGACGGCGATATTTCGGTCCACCATGTCCTGAGCGACGGCGCTGTCAAAGCAGGCCACATCGCCACGGCTGTAGCGGCTGAACGGTCCAAGGAAAGTCACCGCAACGCGCCCGTTTTGTACCGAAGCGACTTTTCCAGTCAGTTTTGACATACGTTCCTCTGGGGTTTCGTCCTGTTTCGCATCACTACCTGAATCCGTATCGTCGCCGTCCGGACCTGGTTCGGTACCATCACCGTCACCACCGGCATCGCCTGCAGAACCGGTGTTAACGTCTGCTGCCGGTGCCGAAGTATCAGCCGCCGCTGCGGTCGTTACCGCAGGCTCGGCGTTGGTGTCGTTGGCGGTATCTTCTTTCTGAGTGTTTTTGGTTTTAAGAGCCATGATGTTCACCTGTAAAAAAGCCCGCACAGCGGGCTGTTAATCACGATTGTCGGAGTTTTACCAGGTAACGCCGGTACCCAGCGCCAGGCCTTCGATATGGCGGAAGCCGATATCGTGCTCCATGATGACGCGGATCAGGGACTGGTTACGCGCGAACGCGGAAACGGTGTTCCCCTCTGCATCGATGTAGGTCGCCTCGCGGGAGAAATCGACCACCATTGCGCCGTCTTCACCAATCAGAACATCGTTGAAGTCAGCAAAGTAAATCTCAGACTCCTTGCCGCCCGTGCCCAGGTTCGCTGGAATAGTTGAGGTGCGCTCAATCGGATAGCCTTTCAGGTTACCCACTGCCATTTCCGGATAAACCTTGTTGCCGTTCCCGTCGCGCAGGCCAAACAGCTTCATGTAGGTGCGGTTGGACATACCCCAGCCGCACTTCAGCATGTTGCTGTTACCGTCCATCGCCATCAGGATCAGCGCATCAAGGTAGGTATCGATGGTCTGCAGGTTCACGTCTTCATCCGCAACCCATGGAAGCGTGCGGCTACCCGCCGTGGCCACGGCCTTCATCCCTTTCGGGGTGTCGTTGGTGCCGTCATCGCGGAGGAACGCCTTATCTTCGCGGGTGGAGATGCCGCTGATGATATCGCCCAGCACCAGCTGCTCAACGTTGAACCCGGCGCGACCAATCAGCTGGTTGGAAAGCGGCACCATGGTGATCAGCGTTTTGGCGTTCAGTTTGACGTCATCGAAGGTCGCACCGCTCGCCTTCACATCCTTGCCTTCACCGACATAGCTTGCCGTTGAGCCGCTGGCCAGTCGCGGGATCGCCAGGTTACCGTTCGGCAGCGGAATGCTTCGTGCCCCGAGTTTACGCACGATGGTGCGGTCGCGCAGGAGCTCAATCACCTCGTTCTGCATGTTCTGAGGAACGAGCGCGCCGCCGGAATCGGCAGCAGTGGTGATCGCCATCGACAGCCCCTGATCGTTCAGGTCTTCCGCAGCGAACGCAGCGGCCTGCTGCAGGTCTCCCTTACCTGCCGCGATGGCCATCACCATGCGGGTCATGCCTGCGCCTTTGTACTGTGCCGGTTCGGCTTTGACCTGCACAGACGGTGCGTTACGACCGTTCTGCGCAGCCTTCACCGGAATCGCCGTGGTGGCGGCTAGGCGTTCTGCCGCTTCCAGACGCTGAATGGACGCCGAAAGCTCATCAAACTGAGCCTGCAGGCCAGTGAATTGCTCCAGTTGCTCCGCGCTCAACGTGCCGCCATTCATTTCAATCTGTGCCAGGGCCTGAACCTGAGTGTTAATACCCGCACGCTGGCGACGCAGTTCTTCGATTTTGTTCATCGTTTTTCTCTCTTTTACGCATAAAAAAAGCAGCCATCTGGCTGCTTACGGTGACGCTTCGCGTCGGGTTACATACGGGCCTGCTGATCCATTGCAGCGGCACGTAACTGGATACTGGATTGCTGGGACGAGGGTTTGTATTTCGCGGCAATCGCGTTGATGGCTGACTGAGGATCGGACATCTCATCTGCCAGCCCTGCAGCGACGGCGTTCTGCCCGAAATACAGCGCGGCCTGGGTGCCAATAACGGCGTCGATATCTATGCCGCGATACTGCGAGACGGAGGACGTGAACGTCTGGTACGCGCCGTCGATCATCGCCTGTATCTGGGACGTGGCCAGCTCCGTCAGCGGTTCATGTGGGGAGCCGTTGTTCTTGTTATCGCCGCGCGAGAACGTGGTAAATTTCAGCCCCACACTCTCCTCCCATTTCGACAACTCCATATGCTCCAGAATGACGCCGATGGAGCCCACGCCGCTAGTTTCGCTGACGATGATTTTGCTGCAGGCTGACGCGATAAAGTACGCCGCAGAGAACGCGCTGAAGTTCACGATGGCCGTGATGGGCTTCGCGTTGCGCGACTGGTAGATATAGTCCGCCAGCTCCTTACAGCCCGATACCGCGCCGCCGCCCGAGTTAATATCAAGCACGATTTCTTTGATACCCGGGTCGTTCAGCAGCGTGGTCAGCTGGCCGCGAATACGCTCGTAGCTGTTCAGCTCCGTACACATATTCACAATCTGGCCACGCCGGGGGACAAGGATGCCGTGGACGGGAATAACACCCACGCCGACACCACCTTGCTGCGGTTCGTTCGTTTCCTGTGAATCATTCGGCCCTAGGGCCATTTCCATCGGGGCCGCATTCATGCCCTGCAGGCGGGGAACCAGGATCGACTTCACCGAATCCATGATTTGCCGCGTGGCGTAATGAGGCACCCCGAACACCTGGTCAGCCAGGTGCGGCAGGTTGATTAATTTCGACATTGTGTATACCTGTGAGAGCCTGATAATCAGGTTTATGCAGTTCGCTGCAGGATTGCGCTGATTTCGCTTAACTGCGCGGGAGTCGCTTTATCCAGCCCGTGAACGGTACTGGTATCAACCATGTTCAGCGGCGTCAGATACGTGTCACCGCCCTCTACCGGGGCTATGTTCTCCATGCGCCGGATATCGTTGACCGACAGCCAGCCCCACTGACGGCCCAGCGCGTAGGACTCGTAACGCGATTTCTGATCGCCGCGCAGCAGCGACGAGACGTTAAACTCGATGTAAAAGTCTCGACGCTCGCTGGGTAACAACAAATCGCGCATCATTGCCGCTTCATGGCGCTTCAGCCAGGCCAGTAGCGTGTACATCACGTACTGAAGACCCTGGTGCTCGATGTTGTTGTTGGTCGATTTGTCGAGAAGCTGAATCATGTGTGGCGGGATTTTGTAAAGCCTGCACACCTCGTTTACCGTCCACTGGCGCGATTGCAGCAGCTGCGCTTTTTCATTGTCCTGAGACAGCTGCTTATAGCTCATTCCCTCCTGCAGCAACGCCACACTGAAGGCGTTTCTCACGCCGGAATAGCGGTCCGTCCATTTGGCCAGAAGCTTATCAATTGACGCCTGGCTCTTGATGGCTCCGGCCTCTTTGGGGCGTTCAATCACGCCGGACATCGTGGTGCCACGGGCGAACACCTGCGCAGCATGCTGCTCAACCGCCATGCCCAGCCCGAGAACGTCCGCGTTCGTCTGAATCGGCGAGGTGCCGATGTACCCGTCGAGCGAGAAATACTTGATGTGATGCATCATGCGCATCGGTACCGTTTCACCCAGCTCAGGCAGCTCGTAATACGGCATCCCGTCCGGCCCTTTCAGGACGATGACCTTTTTAGGGTTAATCGGTATCAATTCAGCGATATCGCCGTTGCCGTGCCGGTCAATCAGGGAATAGCTGTTCCCCTCAAGCCCCAGCACGCCCTGCTGCTGTTCGTAATACTCAAAGCTGGTGTCCTTTCTGTTCGGCTGCGAATGGATCACATCGTACAGGGGGTGATCCGTTGCCCTGCGTCGACCGCCTTTTTCGTCGCGCTGGTAAAGCTCACAGGGCAGCTGGGCGATGGATTCTGCAAGGAGCGTCACACAGGCGCGAATGGCCCCGATCCCCATTGCCGTTTCCGGCGTCACCAGCATGCCCGATGAGCTCTTGCTGGCACTGACGCTCCCGAGAACCGTTGTCCAGTTACTCCCTCCCGGACGCGACCTGCCCCGGAAGAACTGAGGAATGAACATCAGTTACCCCCCGGTAAATCATTCGCTGGTGCAGCGGCTCTGGCTGCAAAATAGGATGCCAGCAGGCAAAACACGCCTGCAGCAATAACGCCTGCAGGCGGAAAAACCATCCACGCGCCAACCGAGATAAGCGCCGCGCCAAGAAGGCCGATCATAAAGGTAATAATTGCCGTTAACATGCGACGTCTTCCTCATCATAAACGGATTGATTGCTGGCCCGACCGTTCAGCATTGCGCGGCCTATTGCCATAAACAGCGCTGTCGCGCCGTCAATTTTTGACTGTTTGTCGCCTTTCGTAGGCCGGACTATATCGTCGCTACCGGGGACATTTTTTCCAATAACGTTGCTGATACACCATGACAGGATGGGGTTTCCGTCATGGTGGAACCGCCCGCCAGCGAGCGCCGCTTCCAGCTCCTTCATAGGCGGCGACATGTTGGTGTAGTCCTGCCGGATAGAAATGGGTTCAAACCCGTGGTCCTGCAGCTCGTGGCTGAGTGCCGTGGCACCGCTGGGGTCGATGGGAATCTCGCTGATGCGGACCTTATTAATCTCCTGGAGGTCGATGATGCTGGCCAGAATTTCGCGATAGTCCGCTTCTGCTCCATCTGTCGCTTCAAGCGCCCCCATTTCGACAAACTTCACATATCGGTCTGCAGTTTTGGCAATTTTCGGATCCGTGCTCCGGACCGTGTCCTCCGGTACCCAGAATTTCGGCCTGATGCAGTAGTAGTGTTTCTTACCCTCAATTTCGCGGACGAAAACGCCAACACCGGCGTTAAGATCCAGCCGCTGGGCAAGGTCCAGACCGAGGTAATAATCCTCGCCGGCAAAGTCCTCGTAGCGCAGGGATTTATCGGCGGCAGCATGCCACTGCGTCATGTTGTAGAACGCGGCTTTACCGGATACCCAGATATTCAGGCGCTTCGTTTTAAAGGCGTTGACCTTACGCGGAACCTGTTTAGCGACCTCCATCTCCGCCAGCAGATCGTCATACGATATCGACACGTCGAGGTTAGGGTTCGCTTTAATGAAGTTGGTCGGGTCGGTCCATTCATCCCCTTCATCGAGATCATAAATCAGGCCAAACAGGCGTTCGTTAGGGACATGCCCGTTAAGCATCTCCTTGACCTGTTTATCCTTGTCATAGCATGGCGATTCCAGCGACGTACCCGCTGTGGTAATGATGAGCGTCAGCGGCTGCGAACGTGCGCCCATACCCAGCGTCATGGCTTCATACATGTGATCCGTATCGTGCTCATGATATTCATCAATGATCGCGCAGTGAGGGCTGTCACCGTCGCCAGGCTTCCCGGCGATAGGCGCGAACAGAGAACCGTCCGGACGGGTCAGGCTGTCAACCCAGACCGAAATACTGAATTTTGAGCGAAGCGACGGAAGGCGATCTGCCATCTGCCTGGCTGGGGTGAAGACCTTTTTCGCCTGCGCCATCGTGGTGGCCCCGCAGTACACTTCGGCGCTGTTTTCACCGTCAGCGCAGAACATGTACGTGCCTATACCTGCCGCGAAAAACGATTTCCCGTTTTTCCTGGCCACCCGGATATACGCTTCGCGAAATCGGCGTTTTTTGGTCTTTTTCGTGACCCAGCCAAAAATCGAGCCAAATGCAAACGCCTGCCAGGGTTCCAGCTTCAGTTTTTGACCAGCCAAATCGCCGCTGGAGTGTGGTAATAGCTGAACGAAACGGCAGGCGCGTTCCGCCAGTTCACGGTCGAAACGGTAGGGATAATCCTTATCGAGAGAAATTTTCAGATCATTAAAATGGCGCTGGCATGCCAGCTGGATGGTCTTGCAGGCGAGTATTTTCCCGTTCAGCACATCCCGCGCATACTGGTTCGCCATATTGACGCTCGGGTACGCGGCCATAATAAGTCCCTAAAATTGGGACCATTGCCCCAATCAAAATTCGTCAAATTCATTGCCGGATTTACTTTCTTCGCCCGGCGTGCGTTTTCTGGCTCTGCTGTTAGGATCAAGTTTCAGGACCACGCTAAGACGGATAAGCTGTGAGATATACTTATCCCGCGCCTTTACTGCGGCCCCCATTTTCTGCCCACCGGCAGCAGTTTCATCCCCAATCCCATCAGCTTTTATTTCCTGGTTCGCGTCGAAAAGGAGCTGCACCGTGTTGCAATATTCCATCAGCAAATAGCAGTCCTCCATTTCGAACGAACCATGATTAATGAGAATTTTGCAGGTTCGTTTCCAGGCATCGATCGCCATCTCACCCAACAGTTCATCTGGCGGTGAAACTGCACGAGTCAGAGAACTTAACTGCGATCCGGTCTTCTTCGGCTTACGACCTCCACCCGGCGATCTCACTCCGGTACTCATAGCGAAACACCTCAAATATCATCAAAAAAAAAATTCTTATTTCTCACACGCAAAAAACTACCGGAAGCGGCAGTCCTTAAAAGCGAAAGGGGTTGGGGATTTAGCCCCCCCTACCCCCTGTCGCCAGCGCCGCGCTGCTGCCCCCGCCTCAATCGAGGTGGAAGTCGTCGCTCAGGCTGCGCCTACGCCCGCTGCTCGCGTTGTGAGGACAAGCCTTTGAGTTGTGCCCGGACTTCCCACAATAGCTGCAGCGCAGGCTAACACGCCGTGATGAACCGCCCCACGTATTAGGGCAGTTAGCGCCCGTGTGCAGATGTGAACCGCAATAGGTGCAACGGGTATAGCTCATCGGATACGCTCCTTCCCGGTCTTCGTCCTATGGCATGGCCAGCACAGTGACTCCAGGTTGTCATCATTATCCGTTCCACCGTGCGCCTTAGCGATGATATGATCGACGGTACTCGCACGTGTTGCTATACCAACACGTCGACACTCCTGGCATACATGCTTATCTCGCTGAAGAATACGTGCGCGCCTAACTTCCCAGGGACGCCCGTAACCACGCTCTTGCCGGCTTTTACCGTTCTGGTAGTTGCGCCATCCTTCTCCAACATGCTGCTGCCGATGCCGGACGCAATAGCCGCTTGAGTCATTTGTAAGCTCAGCACAGCCTTTGTGTCTGCATGGCCTTTTGATACGTGGGGGCATACCTACGACCAACCTTATGTTTAAGCTTGTTCATTTTTCCGACTTCAGAGATTAGCTTTATCCGCTGGTGGGGATAATTGCTGAGTTATCCCCAGTAAGGGATAAGACAAAGTCACAAGAAGAAAGGAAGCAGAGCTTGCCTTCAAAACTCATAAATAACGAGAGCCTGCGCGGACAGGCTCACAGCTGAAAGACTTTCTTAGATGTGTGCGTGCGATGCGCATAAAAAAGCCCCGCAGGTTGCGAGGCCGATTTATCCCATACAAGGGATATTTAGTGTTTTATCCCTTAGAGGGGATATTGCCATCACTATGTGGTAGCCCATGGTGATGGCAACAAAAAACCGCCACGAGACGGTTATATTCAGCAGCTCAGAATATTATCGATGAATTACAAACAATGATTTACATCGAGGACAGAGCAAGGGCTGTTCCCGCCGTACCTTTGTTGTCGGATGATTAGAGTTATGTCCGCATATCGGACAAGTCACTGTTGTTTTGGTCGCTGCTTCAACACGTTTAAGTGCATAATCGAAGAATGACATAATTTACCCCCTATAAGAGTAAGGGTTATCTTATCACAGTTGATTACTTTTTAAGCACAAAGACATTACTCATAGCACTTAATCACTTAGCCAATGCTCTATTCCCAGATTCAAATTAATCGCAACACTAATCAATTCAATGAACACTCCTTTTGAAAATCAAAGACCTCATTTTCGAATTTCTATTTTTTTCTGACATTTCGTCTCACACGCTTTGTTTAAGCGTCACTGACGTTCTTGCTCAATTTGACGTATGCCAGCCAAGTTATTGTTGCCTTTCTCAATCACAGCCAACAGCGGCTTAATCCAGAGGACGGCCTGACAGTAAGTTATTGAGCCGGGGGCAGTGGCGCTATCATTGGTTGCGTCAGCGTTGCTGGTATCGGGGCGCATTGCGCTGGCACGTAAACGGTGCGCGTATTCGAGCAACCCACCAGCAACATCAGCAGGAACAGGCAGATCACAGGTTTTTTCACGGCGGAGTATCTCCCGGTATTCGATAACAGTGTTATCGGTGCTGGCATCAATCAGCGAGTAAAGTCGGTTTGCGTGTTCGGCTACCTGGTTAAAACGGTTGAAGTTAAGAGCCTGTGTTGCGATAACCGTCCCCTGCAAAGTGTTGTCATTACGCAGAACGTCATTATCACTCTGCAACGTAGCTACATCGGTTCGGCTGTTTGCCAGCAGAACAAGCAGCACGGCAACAACGACCACTACGGCCACCAGCAATATCGAACGCCATGCAGCTTTCATATCCGCCAGAGTAATCACGACAGGAACAGAGCACGCTCCGCCTCACGCCGACGAATCAGCCCATTCAGGACTTTTCCACCAGCTTTATTCCAGCGCAGGAACTCGTCAGCAGCGCCAGCGGAATCACCAGCGTTGAGTTTCCGCAACAGTGTAGAAGTCGACAACGAGCGAACTCCGAGGTTATACGTAAATGCCGCCAGCGCATCGAACTGACCCTGTGTCAGCCCAACTTTAACCAGACGAGAGACGTCGCTTTCGTAACTCACCAGACCAGTTTTCAACAGGCGCTCGGCGGTATCCTGCTTAATGGTCATCCCAGCGCGGATTGGTTTCCCATCGACAGGCTGAGTCCAGCCATATCCGATCGTCCATACCCCTACACTGTCCTGGTAAGCGGTAAGTTTGCATCCTTCGAACTCTTTGATTAGAGCAATCCCTTTGTCACTGGTTTGCATCACCGCCTCCGAATCGAGAACTAAACACCCTGCCAGCTACAGCTTTAACTTGTTCAACGCCAACAAACCCCAGCGCTCCGCCAATAGCAATTGACAGAGACTGGGGAAGGTTAAAGTAATCAAGAGCTGATACAGCTGTAAGAGTTAGCGCTCCGCAAATGGAGCCCTCAAGAATCATTTTTTTCCAGCCGCCGCCGCCGTAGGCAATTCTCATGGCAGCCATGACCACCGATAGCAATACGGCACCCATCGGCGTTTCACCGCGCCACCAGCTGTGGAGTAATTCGATAAACTCCGTCCAGGAGTGGGGATCGTTATGCATTTTCATAGTCTCTCACCTCGCCAGGTTGCGGGTGCTGTGTTTTGAAATAAAAAAGGTCGCCCGACGGCGACCTTCATTCTTTTGGTGCAAGAACACCAGATTAGTGACGTATTTTATCCATATATAGTTCTTCAAATTCAGAATCGCTAAACTAAATTCATTCATGAGAACAGTAAAGGACCTTGAATCTTAGACAGCTAAACCCACAATATCGACAACTACATTTTAAATCTATATAAGTTTCTTTTATAGCAACACTTCAACCCTTAAGAATAATTAAACATTAATATAGTTGCCATTTGTTACTATATAATTTAATTTATGTCCGCTGACTTCCGCAGGTATAAGACAGATAATTGGGTAAAGCAGTATCATTACTTTTGCGGAGAAGGATGATGTCGTTCTCCGCATTTTTTAGATAATCAAGATATCCTACACTCTCGACGCATCTCATTGATTACAATCAGAAATGTACATGCATTAATGCTTTCGCCGTTCACTAAATCGCAAGAACATCCCTGTAAAACCATGTAACTCATTATTTTTTAAGCCGGCGAATCCTTGCCTCTGCTATTTTGTCCGCTAGTTCTCTGCTTTCCTGAAATGGATGTACTATTCTCTAAGAGAACAAAAAACGCGCAGGAGGGTCAAATGTACAGCTCTATTTTGGTTCCAATTGACATTGCCGAGGAAGACCTGACAAACATGGTTATTCCTTACGTTCAGACACATGCAGTACTTAATACAACCAAAGTCCATTTTCTTGCAGTTGTTCCTTTCCATTCATTTTATACGTCATTAGGTTTGGCATATTCAGCTGAAATGCCAAGCATTAATGAAATACGACAAAGTGCTTTATCAAAACTCAATGAAATTGTTAAACAATTCAGGTTACCTGTAGAAAAAATTGAGACTCACATTGCCGACGGATCACCTAAAGACCAAATTCTCAAATTCGCGCATAAAATTGGTGCAGATTTAATTATTATTGCTTCTCATCGCCCTAACATAACGACCTATCTTTTAGGTTCAAACGCTGCTGATGTTGTTCGGCACGCAAAATGCCCTGTTCTGGTCGTTAGGTAGCAATCTGAATTCCGCAACATGCTGGCAAGGAAAGTTATTACTCCTGAGTAAAATTATATAAACTCAGGTTTACGGAGGTCAGGCGATACGCCAGGGGTGGACTGATGTAGTGCAAATTCGAATCCCCTGTCGTATCCCTAGGAAAAGTGATGCTATAACGCAATTTAAACCAGTAACCAAGATAAACATACAGCCCCCGTGAGGCCACCAGCTGCTACCGTAGTACCAGATACAGGATCGGACATTTAGCCCCCTCTTATTGCGGTTAATCCTCTCAGAAAATATGAGGGGAAAAAAAAGGCCGCTTCCGCGACCATACGTTTATTCTTCTACCAGCTTCCTTACCTCACTTACCGTCTGGTCAAATCGGTCCTCTTCCAGTTCTACGCCAATAGCCTGGCGGCCCAGTTCAATCGCTGCTTTAACAGTTGATCCCGAACCCATGAAGAAATCGGCCACAACATCGCCGGGCCTGCTGCTGGCGTTGATGATTTGCCGCAGCATATCAGCGGGCTTTTCGCACGGGTGTTTACCTGGGTAGAACTGGACGGGTTTATGGGTCCAGATGTCGGTATATGGCACGGCTACTGTCACAGAGAAATGCCGCCGAAGAGATTTATACTCTTCCAGCAGATCAAGGTATTTCCGGTTCAACGAATGCCACGTGGCCACTAGCTGGTGGTGAGGTGCTTGTAGTTCAGAAGCGCGGTGTTTCTCAATTGCTATCTGAGTGAACAATTCCTGCAGCTTTTTGTAATCCTGCTCGTTTGGTAATTGCCACTGGCTGGCCCCGAACCAGTGGGACACCATGTTTTTCTTTCCAGTGGCGTCTGCAATTTGCCTGGAAGTAACCCCCAGCTCAGTTCTGGCATCGCGAAAGTAAGAAATTAACGGGGCCATGACGTGTTGTTTAACCTCGTTGCTTTTCTCACTGAATCCATCGCTTTTCGGCTTATATGGTCCCTGGTAATGCTCAGCGAAAAGAATGCGTTCCGTCGCAGGGAAGTAAGAGCGAAGGCTCTCCTTATTGCATCCATTCCAGCGGCCTGAAGGCTTCGCCCAGATGATATGGTTCAGGATGTTGAACCGATTACGCATCATGATCTCAATGTCTGACGCCAGGCGGTGGCCGGAGAAGAGATAAAGGCTGCCGGCAGGTTTAAGCACTCGCCAGAACTGTGCCAAGCACATATCGAGCCAGCGGAGATAATCCTCATCCCCTTTCCACTGGTTATCCCAGCCATTCGGCTTAACCTTGAAATAAGGTGGGTCAGTAACAATGAGGTCAATAGAGTCATCGGGAAGTTGCGCAAGGTACTGAAGACAATCGGCGTTCACTAATTTTGCACTGGATATTTTTACAGTATTTTTCATAGATCAGTCAGCGGGTCTCTGATAGGCTCAACATGCTTTAGCGCTAAAGCGGTGGGCCTTGGTTCGCTTGTGACCTTCAACATGAGCAAATGGCTGGCCGGGTGCTACAACACCCACCAGCCGCCCATTCCACAAAAAAAGCCCCCATCACTGGAGGCGCTTGTAACATCCGAATTGATAATCTGATAGCCCCGCTATAACCAGTTGCGTAAGTATGAACTGGCATTTTTCACAGCTAAGGTGGGTATTCTGTGCAATTTCTCCAGCGGTAGCTGGTGACGTGCTTAATTCGTTAAAAACCGCCTTTGCTTCTGCGGTCATATACGGTTGATTTTGCATGTCTTTTACCTGTTTTTAAGGGCGTGACACACAGATAACTCTGGTCGCTGATAACAGCAAGTTTTCCTTACCAAAGTTTATTTTGAACCGGTGATTTCAAGGGGCCTTCTAATATCTCGGCTTCACCATTGTTACAAATATCATCGCCAATGGTGAGATGCCATATCCCATGAATGACGTTTCCAGTTTCCAGGTCTTCAGTAACCCCCTCGGAGTAAAAAGCAACCTGAACGACACCGTTGTGTTGAATCCAGTAATAACCTTCTTTCATATCCATGAACCTCCATCACTTTATGGAAGTGTAGATCTTTTTAAATCCAACTGGCGTTAGAAATACTGAAAGTTAAATGAAGTACGGCGATATGACAGGGGTACTGATGCAATGCACCTCGCGAATACCCCTGTCGTATCGCCTTAAAGCAAAAGCCCCGACTGGCGGGGCTCTCGTTATTTTCAAATTGTCGCTTAAGTTCGCTGCCATCGCGGCGCAGCTCTGCCAAGCATGAATGGATTATCTAAATTTATGGCTCGTTTTCAATGCCTAAATAAAAATAAAGCACGAAAAGCTAAAAGACACTAATTCAGCTCTGCTCAGCCAGGAGTTTCCGCGTAGACAAAAAGACCTTAGCCCTGAAAATTTCCAGGCACCATCGAACTCGTTTTCTGGCCTCCCAATCCGTTAGCCACGGTGCGATCGACTGTAGTTCCCGCGTAATGTCTGAGATTTTTTTGCGTGTGGTGTAATACTGCAGGCCGACGATATAAACCGGGTCATTTACATCAAGCGCCTGCAGCACTGACTGCTCGACAAAATCAACGTCATCATCGTGCATGGCTTCATCAATGATGCTGGTGGCTGGCTGTGGCCAAAGGATTGCGTGGGCACGATTAAGCGCCTGCGGCCCTCTGAATCCTTCACCCCGAGCTTGTTCGAGTGCAACCGTAAAGCGAGACAATGCCTTGTCTGACCATCGCCCGCCCTTAAGGACATCCCAGCAGGCATGTGCACGGGGTAGACGTGGGGCTGCTCCTCCGCTTACACCCTCTCCCCATGTTGTAAGCAATGACTTAATCCATGCCGCCTGAATACCTGTCAGAAGCATGCTTTTACCCAGCCAGCTTTTACGCGGCGCAGTCGCTGCTTTACCCAGCGCTTCAATATGATTACGGCGTTGACGTGGTGTCATCCTGTTCGCTCCTTACGCCAGAACGCCGAGCGCGTAGGCCCGGTCCAGCACTTTAATGATCATCTCCAGCTGCGAGCCATATTTGCGCTCGAATGCCAGCCGGTCGTTATGTAGTTCGGTGTGATGTTTGCGGCAAAGCGGGATTGCAAAGATGTCATGGGCTTTTGTACCCATACCACCCTGCCCCCAGCCAATTAAGTGGTGCGGATCGTCTGATGGCTGGTGGCAGCATTCACAGGGCTGAGTTTTTACCCATGCCAGATACTCTCGACATTGCCAGCGCAGGCGTTTAGGTCGGCGCATAAATGACTGAGGCGGTTCTGGATCGACCAAAACTCCAACGATAGGTTTTGGTAGTGGTTCTGGCAGGGTTACTTTCGACACTTTTTCAGCGAGGATGCTGGTGGCAGGCACGCTAGGTGTTATGTCACTTTCGCGGCCAATTTTACCCTCATCAGGCAGGCGTAACGCATTACGCACGGCTGATTCTGGCAGGGCATCCGTCACGCCGTAGCGAACTGCCCACCAGCTCAATTCAGCAAGCGATATTTCCCGGGCATTATCTATACTGAGAGCCACGCGAATGGAGTTCAGAACCCAGGAGATTACATTTTGGCGGGCCAGCGACGCCAGAGCTTCCGTATGCTGGCCACGCAGCAGGTTGTCACAGTAACCGCAAAGCAGAATTGAACCGGGCTCATGGTGCATGACGGTCATTTCGTGATAGTGATAATCACTATGCTCGTACTGGCAACGTCCACCAGCGTACCGAAGCAACCAATAATCCAGACCACTAATCCCACCAGCGGCATGAATCACTTTGTCATTCAGAAAAAAAGATCGAAGCGCTGTATCATCGCCGAGAGGCTGCCGGGCATCAGGAACGCGACCGGTTTCCAGATTTGCCATACTCTCTGGTTGCCGCTCAATCAGCACCCTACCGCCGCCAAATAAACTCATAAGTTCGCTGCCGGGCTTCAACAGCACAACACCAAGCTCTCTGACGATTACAGGTTGAAGGAGCGCGCGCATCAGTCGATATTCCTGATAATGATCTGACCGATTTCACCCCATAGCTTCGTAATCCGAGCATCCCATATATGAGCGTCATCTTCATAAATGGCATCGGAGAGTGCTTTAACCAGGTTATCGAAGTCAGGTTTACTCTGGTGTGGCTTACCATCAAACTGCTGGCGCTTCTTCTTACTCCAGCTTTTTGGCATTGGAATGATGAAGGTGATGTGTGAATTGGATTCGGGCATAGTGACACCCAGGAGCCGGACATGGTCGCAGTAAGCCCAGTAACGCATTACTTCTGGGCGCTTCTTCCACTTGTCTGCACGCGTCATACGCGGCTTACCCACAGGGATTATGTTGTAGACTGTCACACTCGCCCCCATGCCCGGGAACGCAAGCTTTGCTGTGTCTTAGGTGAGGATTCTTGCTGCGGCAGAAGAGCGCTAACTATCCAAAGCCGAGGGTCAATATCGAGGCTCTTTTCAACGGGAACGCCTTTGGATTTATAGCGTTCCACCAGCTCACTGGCTTCTTCCGTTGTAAGCCCGGTGTGAGTGAACCAGCTTTTCTTCATGCCACCTCCTGCAGGAGTGGCATCAAAAGAAAACCGCTGGCCCTTTGAGGGGTCAGTAAAGATTTATTCTTGTTTGGTTTTTGCGCCATGGTATCTCTCCAGTGGCGCAGCAGGTATAGGGTGTTCAGGCCTATGACGGGAGTGTAACAGAATTCTTGGAAACGCGATAACCAGCCCGCTCAAGCATCTGCGTAAAGAGTGTCGGTGTTCCTACCACCTCATCTTCCTGCAACGGCATAAATGAAACCTCATCACCACGTCTGTACATAATCGCGCGCCCACTGTCTGGAAATGATTGCAGTCGTGCAACGATTACACCATCGTGACACCTGATTACTGCATAGCCCTTTTTCGGTAATTCTTCTTTTTGTTTCACCAATCCCCCCTCCACACTGGAAAGTTATTGAATACTGTATCAATAAAACCAGTCGTCTACGCTTTCCCAGGTCTGCTGGAGGATTTCCTCAACTTTCTTCTTAACTTCCTTTTCACCACCGGAAACACTTAACCCATCCGAACCTGCCCGTCGTATAACCAGGCTGCAATCTTCGAACTGATTCTGGAGTCGTTTTAATAGTACTTTTTCCAGCGCCGGGACTGCGCCCTTTGGAAGTTCTTTAGTACGATCAATGGTTAACTCAACTTTCATAAATGCCTCCGCCGCTTTAACTGTATATTTATACAGTACACCTATGTGTAAATTAGATCAACGACTTAACAGCACGAAATGCTATAGGCAGACGTAAGTGGAAGGAAGGCGATATCCTCTTCGGATTCTCGCAACTACAGAAGATAGTATTGAAGCAAGACAATATTTCCATTATTCTGGAAATATAGAATTAATTCTAAGGAGACGTATGGAACTGAACTTTGCGGCAACTGTGCTGAAAGAGCTTGGACATGCGACAAGGCTCGGGATATACAAAAAATTGATCAAAGCTGGTCCCCAGGGGATGGCAGTAGGGGAACTACAAAAGCAACTTGAGATCCCTGCATCCACATTGAGTCACCATCTATCTTCCTTGATATCAGTATCACTGGTTCGTCAGGAGCGACAGGGAAGAATACTGTATTGCCACGCCTGCTATGAAAATCTTGGAGCACTGATTTCCTTTTTGACAGAAGAGTGCTGTGCAGAGTCAGTCGAACAGCAATGTATTAATAGTGATTTCGGAGAACAAAATGCCCAATGAATTAAAAAATGTTGAAGAAAAACTGTTCGACACCTCAATCACAGAGGCAAGATTCGGTGTTCCTACAGTCCCTCATCCGCCGCGAATCATCATGCTATACGGCTCTGTACGTGAACGCTCTTACAGCCGACTGGCAACGGAAGAAGCAGCAAGATTGCTTACTGCCATGGGCGCAGAGGTGCGGATCTTCAATCCCTCAGGCTTGCCTCTTCCTGACGATGCACCAGATTCTCATCCCAAAGTCATGGAGTTGCGTGAGCTGGTTCGTTGGTCCGAAGGGATGGTGTGGTGTTCTCCTGAACGCCATGGTGCGATGACCGGCATCATGAAGGCCCAGATTGATTGGATACCACTTTCAGAAGGCGCTGTTCGCCCTTCGCAGGGTAAAACACTGGCCGTTATGCAAGTCTGCGGTGGCTCTCAGTCTTTCAATGCCGTAAACCAGATGCGCATTCTTGGCCGCTGGATGCGGATGATCACCATCCCGAATCAGTCCTCTGTGGCAAAAGCCTGGCAGGAGTTTGATGAAGATGGACGAATGAAACCATCGTCTTATTACGACCGCATCGTGGATGTAATGGAAGAACTGGTGAAATTTACTCTGCTGACCCGAGGTAACTCAGCCTATCTCGTTGATCGCTACAGCGAACGAAAAGAGTCGGCAGAAGAACTTTCCCGGCGAGTTAATCAGAGCAAAATTTGAGGGCTGGTATGAGTGATGTAACGGCATTCAACAACTGCATGAGCGTGTTCTGGCGGCAACATGAAGCCGAACTCTCTCGCTTTCTGACATCGAAGACAGGTGATAGCGAAAAAACAGCAGACCTTCTGCAAGAGCTATTCCTGCGTGCCCGCGCTCATTCAGACAGTTTCTGCGAGATGGAGAATCCACGAGCCTGGCTGTATCGGGCGGCGAGGAATCTGCTGATTGATGATTACCGCACCACCAGGGAGTTTGTTGAGCTGGAAGAAGATGCCCCATTAACAGACGCATCCCCTGATGCAATTTCAACGCTGGATATTTGCCTGCCTGAAACATTACAGGCTTTACAGCACCGACCGGTCACACGCTTCTACTGCTTGATGCGACCGGAGCCTACCATCAGGAAATGGTGCGCCAGATGAGGCAAACGCATGGCCATGTGTTGACGCCAATGATGCAATTGCAGAACCCGGAGAAGACAAAGGTGATTATCGTGACGCTTGCCGAAACGCCCCCTGTACTGGAAGCGGCAAACCTGCAGCAGGATTTGCGCCGGGCCGGAATTGAACCATGGGCATGGGTAATTAATAGTAGTCTGGCTGCTGCGAAACCGTCCTCACCGTTCCTCGTAATCCGAGCCAGTTGCGAACTGCCGCTGATAAATGACGTTACAGATCAGTTTGCAAAGCGTATTGCATTAACACCACTGCAGAACGAGGAACCAGTGGGTGCGGCTCTGCTGGCAAAAATGGCAGGCTAATAGATGGGGCTGCGGCCCCATCTTCTGTCGCCAAACTTTTGCTTATACAGATTATAAGTTTAAGTGCTTAACCTGCTTTCGCGAATTCCGGTAGTTTGTAAAACACCATTACTGGAGCAATTCGATGCACATTATTAAAGCTGAAGAACAGCACATTACCGCGATACGCAATATCTATGCTCACCATGTTCTGCATGGTACAGGTAGCTTCGAAACCGAACCTCCGGATACGCAGGAAATGCTTAACCGGCTGAGGAGCATTCAGTCTCGGGGATTCCCATGGTATATCGCCCTGCAGAGCGATACGGTCATCGGCTACTGTTATATTTCCCGTTACCGCGAACGCCATGCCTATCGGTTTACGGTCGAAAATTCGATATATATTGATCCGGCTTATCAGCGACAAGGCGTCGGAAAAGCACTGCTCGATCATGCATTAAAATGGGCCGAGTCTCAGGGATATCGTCAGATGATTGCTGTTGTGGGTGACAGCGCTAACGTCGCTTCTGTTGCGCTGCATATCCGCGCAGGATTTACTGAAATAGGCACATTAAAGGACATTGGTTTCAAACATGGCCGCTGGCTTGACACGGTTTTGCTGCAAATGAAACTTGGTGAAGGGAATAGAACTCTGCCAAATGATTCAGATCTTATGCTCTGAGGCAGGAATAAGGGGGCATCAGCCCCCTTTATATTTATTTCAATCTCTTACCTGTTTCATCAACGACTTTCTCGCCGTCTTCCTTCGCAAATGCGCCTTTTTGCACATCCGGAAGAATATCCAGTACCACTTCGGAAGGACGGCATAGACGCGTTCCCAACAGTGTAACCACAATCGGACGGTTAATCAGGATCGGATGCTGCAGCATATAGTCGATTAACTGATCGTCAGTAAACTTATCTTCGGCAAGCCCCAGTTCTTCATAAGGCTCGACATTTTTACGCAGCAGCGCCCGTACTGTAATCCCCATATCCGCAATAAGTTTGACCAGCTCATCGCGAGACGGTGGATTGTCAAGGTAATGAATAATGGTCGGTTCATTACCACTGTTGCGGATCATCTCCAGCGTATTACGCGATGTGCCGCAGGCCGGATTGTGATAAATAGTGATGTTGCTCATATCAGTATCTCATTACAAAGTGAAAGAGAGACGTAGCGCCAGCGCCGCCAGCGTTACAAACAGTACAGGCAGAGTCATGATGATCCCGGTGCGGAAATAATATCCCCATGTGATGGTCATGTTCTTCTGTGAAAGTACATGTAGCCAGAGCAGCGTTGCCAGGCTACCAATAGGTGTAATTTTCGGGCCCAGATCGCAGCCAATCACGTTGGCGTAGATCATCGCCTCTTTAATAACGCCAGTTGCAGTGCTTCCATCGATAGAAAGAGCGCCAACCAGCACGGTAGGCATGTTGTTCATGATGGAAGACAGGAAAGCCGTCAGGAAGCCAGTACCCAGTGTCGCGGCCCACAGTCCTTTATCCGCCAGTACGTTCAGCGCACTTGAAAGGTATTCGGTTAGCCCAGCGTTGCGCAGACCGTAGACCACCAGGTACATCCCCAATGAGAAGATGACGATCTGCCATGGCGCACCGCGCAGCACTTTGCCGGTGTTAATGGCATGGCCTCGTTTAGCTACTGCAAACAGGATCACAGCTCCAACAGCCGCAATCGCGCTAACGGGAATACCGAGCGGCTCGAGGACAAAGAACCCAACCAGCAGAAGAATTAAAACTATCCAGCCGGTTCTGAAGGTTGCCAGATCTTTAATCGCCTTTGCCGGTGCTTTCAGGAGAGCCAGGTCGTAAGTCGGTGGAATATCTTTGCGGAAGAACAGATGCAGCATCACCAGCGTGGCGATAATAGCGGCAATATCCACCGGCACCATTACCGACGCATACTCAGTGAAGCCCAGTCCAAAGAAGTCCGCCGAGACTATATTCACCAGGTTCGACACGATAAGCGGCAGGCTGGCCGTATCGGCAATAAAACCGGCAGCCATGACGAATGCCAGCGTGGTGCCTTTGCTGAACCCTAATGCAAGCAGCATGGCGATGACTATCGGCGTCAGAATAAGTGCCGCACCATCGTTGGCAAACAGTGCCGCCACCGCCGCACCGAGCAGAACGATATACGTAAAGAGCAAACGTCCACGACCGTTACCCCAGCGGGAAACGTGCAGCGCTGCCCATTCGAAAAAACCGGACTCATCAAGCAGCAGGCTGATAATAATTACGGCAATAAAGGTCGCCGTCGCGTTCCAGACGATATTCCACACCACCGGAATATCGCCCACATGCACAACGCCTGATATCAGAGCCAGTCCCGCTCCCAGCATTGCACTCCAGCCGATCCCTAATCCCTTCGGTTGCCAGATAACCAAAACAATGGTCAGGACAAAAATAGCACCTGCCAGTAACATACATCCTCCTGACAGGGCGGCTCGCCGCCCTGTATAAACGAAAAATTAACTCGCCAACTCTCTAAGTTTTTCAATACCGGCTGGCTCGGAAGCCAGTACCGGAACGAGCGCTAAATGGTCAGCGTGCTGATTCTTAACAGCCTCAATCTGAGGCAGTTCCTGCTGGGCGCGCTGGCAAAGAAGTGGTGAATGCGTTTCTGCAATAGAAAGGCTGTTATTGATAATCCAGCCCCAGGGATGAATTCCCGCACGTTCCAGATCGGACTGCAAATTTGCGGCTTCCAGCACAGGTGTGGTTTCAGGCAGAGTGACCAGCAGAACTTTGGTACGTTCCGGGTCCTGAAGCTGCATCATCGGGGTAGTAAAATGACCTTTATCTCCCATCTTCTTAGCAATCTCACGATGATAAGCTCCGGTAGCATCAAGCAGTAATAGCGTATGTCCGGTTGGTGCAGTATCCATGACCACAAACCGTTTGCCTGCTTCACGGATAACGCGTGAGAACGCCTGAAACACCGCAATCTCTTCTGTGCAAGGTGAACGTAAATCCTCTTCGAGCAGCCGTTTCCCCGCCTCATCCAGATCCCTGCCTTTCGTCTCAAGAACGTGCTGACGATAGCGTTCAGTTTCATCGTGAGGGTTGATTCGGCTGACCTGCAGGTTTTTGAGGCTGCCGTTCAGCGTTGTACTCAGGTGCGCAGCAGGATCAGAGGTCGTGAGATGCACGTCAAATTCCATGTCTGCCAGCCTGACGGCGATAGCCGCAGCCATTGTGGTTTTACCTACGCCACCTTTGCCCATCAGCATAATCAGGCCATGTTCACTGCGAGCGATATCATCAACCAGGCCAGAGAGCGATAAGTTTTCAGGCGTGCACAGGACGTTCGTTGTAGGGAGGTGTAATCTCTCGGAGCGGGTGTCCAGCAGTCCCTTCAATGCAGATACGCCAACCATGTTGACTGGCTGTAGTAATAAGGTATCTGTCGGTAGCTCAGATAAACCGGCAGGAAGATTTGCCAGAGCTTCCTGCTCCCGTCGCCATATCGCAGCGGCCAGGGCGTCATGTTCAGCTTCGGCTGCGGGCAGCACACCATTAATAACCAGGTACTGGTTTTTCAGGCCAATTGTAGCCAGCTCTTCATGGGTGCGGGCGACTTCCTGCAGCGTTGATTTTTGCAGTCGTGCAACCAGAACCAGGCGGGTACGTTCAGGATCGGATAATGCCTCTACAGCATGAGCATACTGCTCACGCTGCTTTTCCAGCCCGGCCATTGGGCCAAGACAGGAAGCACCATCCGGGTTACTCTCAATGAAGCTACTCCAGGCACCGGGAAGCTGGAGAAGGCGAATAGTGTGGCCCGTCGGCGCTGTATCAAAAATGATGTGATCAAAGCGGGTCAGCAGAGAAGCGTCAGTCAATAAGCCGGTGAACTCATCAAACGCCGCAATCTCAGTCGTACAGGCTCCTGAAAGCTGCTCGCTGATACTGTTAACAACGTCATCAGGCAGAAGACCTTTGATGGGATCAACGATTCTGGCGCGGTATTGCTGGGCGGCTTCCTGCGGGTCAATCTCCAGTGCGGAAAGTCCAGGAACTGCTGTCACAGGACGAATCGAGTTACCGATAGCCTGATCGAATACCTGGCCGACATTTGAGGCAGGATCGGTACTGACCAGCAAAACCCGCTTACCCTGTTCTGCAAGGCGGATAGCCGTCGCGCAGGAAATGGACGTTTTTCCTACGCCTCCCTTACCGGTAAAAAACAGGTAAGGCGGGATATTCTGTAAGAATTTCATATGTCCTCCTGACATATTCAGCAACAGGAAGTATTACCACCACAGCAGCTGGTGGGAGCTAGCCCTACCTTCTCCAGCGGAATACCGAACCAGCGAGCCAGCTCAGCGCGTTTTGGATATCGACCTGCCATCACTGTTTCACCATCCAGCAACAACAACGGAAGCCCTTCTGCTCCAGATGCTTCGAGGAATGCTTTCGCTTTCTCATTCTGAACAAAGCTCATGGGCTGCTGCGCCAGGTTGTAACGTTTAACCTGTACGCCACGTCCTTTCAGCCACTGCACATCAGCAGAAAAATCAACCAGAACCTGATCGACATCTGAGCCACATACGCCGGTACTGCAGCACATTGCCGGGTCAAACACCGTTAACGTTTTCATTCTGAATACCTCACATTCGAAAAATCATATATATTCAGGTAAATTTTTAGATACAAACAGCCTTACCGCTACCAGAGCAGTTTGCCGATGCCAGCCTACGGGCGATGACCTGTACGTCGTCCTGTTGGCTTGACCAGGCCTGCTCAATCACCTGAGCGGCCCAGGAAGGAATATGCGGGGACAGGCGGTAGTGAACCCACTTGCCCTGTTTGCGATCCATTAAAAGTCCACTTTCCCGGAGCATTGCCAGATGGCGTGAAATCTTGGGCTGAGACTGTTCCAGCGCCGTACATAGATCGCACACGCATATCTCTCCCATCTCTCTAAGCAGCAACACGATGCCCAGACGAGTTTCATCTGAGAGGATTTTGAATAGTTGTAGGGCAGTTAACAGCATCACTCCTCCTTTTCATTAAGTAATAGGATACGCTCAGTCGAAATAAAATCAACAACACATACGAAAAATCGAATGTGTTGTTTAAGTCATGACTTGAACTAACTTATACGCATTAGAATTAGTTGTAGTTAAATTCTCCAGAGGTAAATTCTGGGTTCGAACAGGACCTCAAGCTCGCTTATTGCTGTGTGTGTACCGCTTCATATCAAAATCAATAATGGCACGCTGATCGCAGAAAATGCCGCACCGGCCGTAACGGATAAGTCCTCCACGTTGAACAGCAATACGGATGTATTTCTCCGCGGTAGTGCGATGCAGATCGAATATCGCGACAACATCCTTCGTCGTGATACGTCTGTGCTCCTTCACTAATTCGATGATCCGGGTGATGATTTGAGTGCGCTCACTGTGCGTTTTTGGTCTCGCCATCAGTTATGACCTCCCCGCCTGGCGCAGGCAGTCTTTCCGGCGCTTGGCAATACGGGAAACCTCAACAGCACTCCCGGCGATACCAAACATGTCCGAATAGACAGCGGCCGCTCTTCGCCACAGTCCCTTCTCCTCAAGCGCCATCGCTTTCTGCTCAGCAGCCTGCATCCTGACCGGGTCGCTGTTTTCCAACATGCAGGGGAGGATCGCGTCTGGAATATCCGCGTGTGGTACCGCCTCGTATGTGTACTGAACACTATTCCGGGAACGAACGATCACGCCTTCATCGCTTAAGTCACGAAGCAATTTGCCAGCTGTTGCACCTGACATATCCAGTGCCTCTGCAACATCGCCTACAGCGCAGTTAGGTTGGTAGCGCACAAACACGGCTACCTGCTGTTTTTGTGCGAATTGTTTGGTCATTGGTCAATACTCGATTAGTTGGTTAAACCTGCCGCTTTACGGCGCTTATATTCTTCCATCAGCAGCTGTGCCGGAGTTGGCCCTGCCGGATGCTGCGGTGCAGCAAGCTGGCGACGAATTGGTGGAACCGACAGCCCGTTACTTACGTGCTTCGTCCATTTGGTTAATAACTTCTCAGCAAGTTTTTTAAGTTCCCCCTCAGTCATCTGACGCTCTACGCCAGTTCTGCGCATTTCGATGCATATGTGATACAGCACCGACTGCGGCCACGGATATTTGTCGCTGCCCGAATAACGGTAAGACTCGTTACGCCAGCGGCGATACTCAGTCATCACCCGGTCAGATGTCAGACCGAACGGATTAGCCCCGCTTTCGGAAACCAGCGAAACAAACTCAGCGAGATCCGGAGGCCAGGTATTCCCAACTGCGCAACGTTCAATACATTGCTGACAGACCAGTTTTATCTGTGCTTCAGTCATCGAACCTATCTGAGCTATCCAGAGGGCCGTGGGTTCTGCCCCATTCTTCTGCGTCCAGCGGTTCGAGAAGATTTCCCCCATCACCTGCCACAACCGCCATGCCGTCTCCGTCGCCATCAAGTCCGTTCCGGCGTCGCCACTCTGCGTGTGCTGACTGTATTTGCTGTACAGCCCGGGATGCTGCTGGTTGTGGTCGAACTGTTGCATTCTCGGTACCTCCCGTTTGTGGTGCTTTCAGAACCTTTGCGCGATCCAGGTGGCGAGCAAACTTCTGCTCCCACTGAATTTGATGAAACACTTTCCCTTCGGCCTGCCAGTAAGCGATGAAGCTACTCAGCTCGGCTTCGATATTTATGCCTGCCTTGACCGGCATGCCCCACAGGGTTGCCTGTCGTGCAAAGTCGGCTGTTGGCTTCCAGTCTTCAAACATTCGGAATTTGCCAAATGGGTGATGTTGCCCAATTCCGATACCTGGCTGATCCGGATAATCAGGAATGACAGGTTCGACCAGTTCTCTATGTGTGGGGTTTAGATCTTTATGGTTCCTTGGTAGATTCCGTGTCCCGTTTTTGGGACTGTTTAAAGGGAAAAACGGTACTCTTTGGTTAAAATCCGAACTGTTAACAATCCCTTTTTTGGTACCCTTATCACCTGAAACAGTCCCGTTAATGGCACTGTTTGTATTAACAGTTCCGTTTTCGGTACGGTTCAAATTAACCGTCCCGTTTTTGGGATCCTTTAAAGAGTTCCGGTTTTGGGTCTGTTCGGCATCGGGGATGCTTTCCTCAACACCGACCAACTTGTACACAGGAATTTGCTTTGTCCTGCCTCGTCGTTCGCCTGTGTCGACTACCAGACCGATTTCCTGCAGGTGCTGTAAGCCTGCAAGCACCGTCTTTCTGTCCATCTCCGTAGCCTCAGCAAGCGCAGCGACAGATGGATAAGCGCACAAGTCAGCGCCGCACATATCAGCCAGCCAGGTCAGGATCGCCTTACTGGAGGATTTTCCGGTCTTAACTTTCTTGGCCCACCGCATTGCATCAATGCTCATGAAGCCTCCGGGTTGAATTCATTGGTCAAAACTCGATTAAAAAAATTGCGGCGCTACGGCGCTGATACTCGCCAGTAGTGGTCCCGCCGCGTCAGCAGGTAACATGTTGAATAAAGCGATTGCCGCTTCGCGGATCTCCTTCTCAAGCTTTTGCAGCGGTGCGCCCAGCAACTTCGCCTGATGCGCCTCACTGCATTCTTTGATAGAACTAGCTATCAGCTCGGTTTCCGTTCTTGCATTACTGAGGCCATGCTTTCTGGCTATCTCAATAGGCATAGCTGCGACGATTGCGCTCGACAGCTGCATTACGTAAGCGGTGTATTTCTCCGACCCACCTTCATTTTTCAGATAGCGGAATAAATTCTGCTTATTGACCGCGATGCCGCGGCCCCCTTCCTTCGCCCACTGCTCAGCCACCAGCTGAGCGATTTTTTCCTGCGCCTGGCCGGGCAAAGTGGACTCCCACTCCCGTACAGCAGCCTGTATTGAACTGTGCTTAAAGTTATCTCGCCGATGCGCCATAAACTGATTTTGAGTTTTCAACTGTCCGGCCAGACGTTGGTTATGATGTTGATATGTGGCTGACTGCATGATTAAGCCTCCTTCTGAGGTAAACCATCGGTGGCGTTGGGATAGAGGTCCGGACGTAACTCATGCGGGGTTACTTCCCAGTCCAAAACCCTGCATGCGTTTAGTACCTCTGTGCTGGCCACCTGAGTACGAAACCAGACAGAAACAGTTTGCGAGTTTTTACCTAAGCGACGAGCCAGCTCTGATTGACTGCCACAGAGTGAAATAATCTTCTTTTGAATGTTTATGTTCATTGAGCCTCCTAAATTTCGTACCACATACTTGATAATTTACTTATCAATGTCAAGAAATTTAACTGACCACATTTGAAAAGAAACTTTGTATGCTGGACTACTGGTTAGATTTGGAACTGAAAATGAACTTTGAAGAACGTTTGCAAAGAGCAATTGATGAGGCAGGCATTTCTCAATCTGAACTGGGACGCCGGATAGGCGTCAACTCGCAAACCGTTAGCCATTGGTGTAACTCAGGGATTTTCCCGCGCAAGGAGAAGCTGGTTCTCTTGCCTGAAGCCCTTGGAAAGCCTCTTTATTGGTTTTTCATGACTGATGAAGAAGAGCAGCACATTGCTTCTGTAATGCAGAGTAAAACAGTTCTAACCCCCCACCAATCAGCTCTATTGGAAGTTTTTGACCAACTTCCGGAAGCCGAGCAGGATAGATTTATTTCCTTAGCCAAAACCCGCCTTGATGAGCTCGATGCATTCATGGCGGAATTTTTACGTAAAAGAAAAATAGATCCTCAGTCATAACCCCCAAACCATATCTTCAAAGGCCGCTATAAGCGGCTTTTTCACGTCTGCGCTCCCCTAAAAATGATAACCCAAACCGACACTGGTATGTTATTTATCAATTTAAGCTTGACCTATGGTATGTTTATTTGTAGCCTGATTTTAGCAAATCAGTCATCAAGGCAGGACGCCCACGTAGTAGCTGCCGGCGGCATACGAAACACCGGATGAGATGGCAAGACAATCGCGCAGCAGGTTTAACGTTCCGCTAGCCGGCGATAAGGCGAAATGAGTGAACCCCTTGGATCACTCGACACAGGGGTTAACTATCAAGGTAGGAAATAATGCATATCGAAATTTTCAGAATTGAAGGGCGAGCTTGTTTACTCATATCCCCCATCAGTATTTCTGTAGCGGAGCGACTGGCTACCGCCATGGAAAACAGCGAAGTCGTTGCAGCTCTTGGTGCTTATTTCACACCCGTTGGTGAGGCACCAGTTGGTGAACTCGTTGGGCTCTATCTCTACTTTGATAACCTCGATACCGCTGCGTTCATAACGATCAATCATCTGATTGAAACGGATAAGCCAATCCCGGTAGTCGTCAGGTAGAACCCACGAATCTGTCAGTACCTCTATGCAGGAATCATATTGGTCGCGGTTTTTGAACCAATAAACACTTATTGGACGGGTTGCCATTTTTATGTCCTTGCAGGCTGATTTCAGATTTCAGCATACCACCGAGACTGAGGTGGTTAAAAGGCAGGCATTAACAGGAGAAGATCAACTATGACCGATTTCGCTAGAAAACCAGCACGGTGCCAGGCCGTACATCTGCCCTATTTTTGGGCAGTCGTCCGCCGCATTTGCTACGCCCTCGCTCAAAAAGGCGATCCCTCCGCTTCATAAAGCACAAAACCCGCGCAAGGCGGGTTAAGTACCCGGTCAGCCGACCAAAGCTTTCCGGAATCGAGTTTTGACCAATGACCACTACCCAAGGCGGCAATCATTAGCTGCGGGTATCTTACAACCAAAATTTAGGACCCGATATGGAATTCTTTCATTTAATCAAAGCAACCCAGAAGTCAGGCAAGCCTGACGCTATTTTCTGGCAATCCCAAAAAACCGAAGCGCGCGCCAGTCTCGCACTCGACGTCGCTCTCGAAGATGCTGAAATCGAAACCGGGCGCGGACATGATTACCTCAAGCCGGTTCGTACTGATTTCCCGGTATTCAATGACCTGCCAGAGGAAAGCATCATTGATTTCGAATGGTGCAAACGCTACGAGCTTGGAGAAGACAACCGTACCTGGTATCCGATCATCAAGTCTGAACCTGAGGGCGAGAACAAGCAGGCTAATAATTTACATTCCGGGGCGGGCAATTCCTCCACGGAAAAACCAGCATTACTCCGCCCTGTATCGCGCTTGCGTCTCCCGCAACGCCTCATCGCGCACCTGATTAATGACACTGAAGAAAAGGAAATCAGCGAAGAGCGGCACATCCAGATCGGGCAGATGGAAAACGATGATAGCAACCAGTACGTGCAGAATCTGTTACTGGCAGCAGCTAAAGTTCCCGATATCAAGGAGCTTTCTGCCCATGTTGAGTGGAACCTTGTGAGTGCAATAAAACAAGTGTTCCAGCGTGACCAGGTTTATACCGTCGGTTCACTCGAAGAGTTTATGACTGAATGGGTCAGCGCGCCTGAAACCAGAACCACCACCGTTCACAAATGGCTTTTTGATAAAGAACCTGAGGTTGTTGTTAAGGATGAAAGCATCCCCTCCACAACCACACCAGTGCTTATTACCGTGGCAACCCTCCCCCTGCGCCAGCGCATTCTTGCCCAGTTCATTTCTGATGAATATGCATACCACGTCGATGCAGAACAGAAGAAAGCCATCCAGGAACTCGAAATGGATGTTGATAACAGCTATGTGCAGAACCTGTTGCTGGCTGCTGAAAACGTGGAGTTTTTTAAGAATGCTTCTGAGATAGACATCTTCCGGGTTGTAGCCGCTCTGAAAACCGTCTTCCCGGTTGAAGGGAAACGGACTGAACTGTCTCTTGTTATGCGGTTCATCAGGATCTGGTTCAGCACGGAGCACATTGATCGCGGCATTCTTATTCGCGAATGGGCTGCTGGCAATCGCATTAGCAATGTTCAGCGCACTGATTCCGGTACCAATGCAGGCGGCGGAAATAAGACAGATCGCAATCCAGAACTGAAACATGATCTCGACGCTCTGGATTTGGAAATAGCCCTGGCTACCCTTTCAGGTGATTTTAATATCTACGATATTCCCGGAGCCCCGTATCGTCTTGCGAAAGACATCGTATCCGCTAAAGATAGTCCGTTTAAAGAGTGGTCTGCGGCCCTACGTAACGTCCCCGGCATTCTGGACTATTCACGCGCCGCTATCTTCGCGCTCATCAGGAATGCTCATCCTTCGTATTACCTCAATGCCGCACGTCTCAGCGGATACATAAATGCGAACCTTACAGAAAGTAACCATGAAAATCCGAAAGAAGAGACTCTGGTTGCGGCGCGGCACGCACCAGAAGTCAGTTGGGAAAATGAAATTAACCAACAAGTCGCTGCCGAAAAAGCGGAGGTAGCCTATGGCGGCAGCACCCAAGGTGCAGCCAACGAACCGCAAGTTGAAAATCTCGGCGGCGGTGTGTTCTCCATTGACGGTCTGATGAACGAAAAACAACCAGAAAACGATGACCGTTCACCGGTTAATGAGGAGACCACCAGCGATGTGCAGATTGAAAAAACTGGCAGTAATGAAACCCCGGACAGTGCTCCGTTATCAAAGGGCTCGGCGGAAATTATCGCAAGCACAAGCTCTACTGAAACTGATTGCAGCTCAGTTGCCGAAAGAACTCAATCCGATTTGAATGAAAGTTACTCTGTAGAAAGGCTTTACACGCATTTGATGGTGGATATTGAAGCGTTCGGCAAAAAACCGGACTCCCCTGTCGTTTCGATCGGAGCGGTTTTCTTCGACCCAGCAACAGGTAATACAGGTTCTGAGTTTTATAAGATTATCAGCCTTGAGTCGTCGATGGCCTGGGGAGGTATTCCGGATGCTTCCACCATTATCTACTGGCTAAGAGCATCACCTGAGGCTCGTTCTGAGTTGGTAATGGATGATGCCATTCCTCTCGATGACGCTTTACTCCAGCTAAATGAGTTCATAACCGAGAATGCGGTAGATGGTGCTGAATCTGTTCAGGTCTGGGGTAACGGCGCTACTTATGACAACGTTCTGTTGGCTGAATCATATGGTCGCACCGGTATCCCGTGCCCGTGGAAGTTCTGGAATAACCGAGATGTGAGAACCATCGTCGAACTTGGTAAAGCTGTCGGCTACACGCCTCGTTATGAGATCCCGTTTGTTGGCGAACCACATAAAGCAATCTCAGACGCCCGACACCAGGTGAAATACGTATCTGCGATCTGGCAACGTCTGATTTCAAACTGATTTTTAATTTTCTAAACCGAAACAGCCTGCCCACTATCATTGTGGTCAGGCCATTGAGGGTGATGGCTATGAGTGAGCAATATCTGATACCGCTGGCTGAGTGGAAGTCCGGAAGGTTTGGTTTTGAAATCACAAACACTACGCTGGTTAAGTACGGAAAGCTTGGCTATATCAATCCTAAACCCGAAAAAGTGCGTGGGATATGGTGCGTTGACCGCAGTGCAATCTATGTCGGCCCAAGCGCAGTAGGTGTAGCTCCAGAAATTCACGACGATGATGACGATGTGCTAAAGGAGATCCTTAATCATGTCACCGAGGCCACGAAAAAATAGCATCTCTATTCCCGGGCTCTACGCCCGGTTTGATCGCCGCACAGACAAAACTTATTACCAGTACAAAAACCCTGTCACCGGAAAGTTTCATGGGCTTGGTACAGATAAAGCAAAAGCAGAAAAGGTCGCTATTACCGCCAATCAACGCTTGGCAGCGGCTGAAACTGATTTTTTCATGAAAAAAATTAATGAGAACCCATCAGCAACTAAACAACGCGGGGTTCGTTTGAGTGCCTGGGTGGAACGATATCTAAAGATCCAGGCGGTTCGCCTGAAGAATGGCAGCATTGCCGAGGCTACTTTCAAAGAAAAGAATCGAATGGCTAGCTTCCTTGTGGCGCGTTTGGGCAATCACCCAATCCGCGAACTGGAAGTACGTGACTTTGCGCTAATTATGGATGAATGGCTGGACAGAGACATGGTCAGTACAGCGCAGGTTAATCGCGGGTTGTGGATTGATATTTTTAAAGAAGCGCAACATGCGGGCGAAGTTCCGCCAGGCTGGAATCCTCCGGAGGCGACGCGCAAGCCGGTACCGAAAGTTACCCGGGCAAGACTTACTTTGAATGACTGGCAGAAAATTTTCGCTGTTACCGAGAAGGGACATTACCTGCGTAATGCCATGCTGCTGGCGCTAGTCACTGGCCAGCGGCGGGATGATATCCGCAACATGAAATTCACGGATGTATGGGATGGGTATTTGCATGTCACGCAGGGAAAAACTGGGATGCGTCTTGCACTCCCTTTGACATTACGGTGTGACGCAGTGGGGATGACGTTGAAAGAGGTGATTGATGGTTGCCGGGATCGAATTCTGAGCCCGTATATGGTCCATAGTCGCCGTCAGAAAAAAGGCCAGCCAATGAGTAAAGACAACCTGAGTGATTATTTTGCTGATGCGAGAGACCTTGCCGGCATAAATCCTCCGGAAGGAAAAACCCCAACCACTTTTCACGAACAACGATCTCTTTCGGAGCGGCTGTATCGTGCGCAGGGGATCGATACCAAAACACTGCTTGGGCACAAAGTGCAGGCCACTACCGATCGTTACAACGACACTCGCGGCCAGGAGTGGGTCAAGCTGGTCATTTAAATGGCCGTTTTTTCCCGATCGAAAGAAAAATTATTGTAAAATTCGCGGCCATCGATGATGGATAAGCGTTTTATTTGCCGTCATTTGTTTTGGTGAAAAGTTTTGGAGAAATTTTGGAGAAGAGAAAAAGTTGAACATTTTCAATACTCTAAAAGCATCCCGCCTTATGAACAAGAAGGTAGAATTCGAATGATCGGTCGACTGCTTCGCGGCGGTTTTATGACCGCCATTTATGCCTACTTATATATCCCGATTATCATTTTGATCGTGAACTCGTTTAACAGCTCGCGTTTCGGGATCAACTGGCAAGGCTTCACGACCAACTGGTACAGCCTGTTGATGAACAACGACAGCCTGTTACAGGCGGCTCAGCACTCTCTGACGATGGCTATCTTCTCCGCAACCTTTGCCACACTTATTGGCTCCCTGACTGCCGTGGCGCTTTATCGCTATCGTTTTCGCGGAAAGCCGTTCGTCAGTGGGATGCTGTTTGTGGTGATGATGTCGCCAGATATCGTGATGGCGATTTCACTGCTGGTGCTGTTTATGCTGCTGGGCATACAGCTTGGCTTCTGGTCGTTACTGTTTTCCCATATCACCTTCTGCCTGCCGTTTGTGGTGGTCACCGTCTACTCGCGTCTGAAAGGGTTTGATGTCAGGATGCTTGAAGCGGCGAAGGATCTGGGTGCCAGCGAGATGACTATCCTGCGCAAAATCATACTACCGCTGGCAATGCCTGCCGTTGCCGCCGGGTGGCTGCTGAGCTTTACCTTGTCGATGGATGACGTTGTGGTCTCCTCTTTCGTGACCGGGCCTGGCTATGAAATTCTGCCGTTGAAGATTTACTCGATGGTGAAAGTTGGCGTTTCGCCTGAGGTGAACGCGCTGGCGACTATTCTGTTGGTGTTATCGCTGGTTATGGTTATTGCCAGCCAGCTTGTTGCGCGTGATAAAACAAAATCTCTGGGGACATCGAAATGAAAAAAATGTTTGCCGCTGCGGCGCTGGTGCTGGTGCTGGGTATGAGCACGGCGCACGCTGATGACAGCAAGACACTCTACTTCTACAACTGGACCGAGTACGTGCCGCCTGGTCTACTGGAACAGTTCACCAAAGAGACCGGCATCAAGGTTATCTATTCCACCTATGAGTCGAATGAAACCATGTACGCCAAGCTCAAAACGTACAAAGATGGCGCGTACGACCTGGTGGTTCCATCGACCTATTTCGTCGACAAAATGCGCAAAGAGGGCATGATCCAGAAGATCGATAAAACGAAGTTGTCCCACTTCAATAATCTTGATCCACAGATGCTTAACAAGCCGTTCGACCCAAATAACGACTACTCCATTCCATATATCTGGGGTGCAACGGCCATTGGGATCAACAGTGACGCCATTGACCCGAAAACCGTCACCAGTTGGGCAGATCTGTGGAAGCCTGAGTATAAAAGCAGCCTGCTGTTAACCGACGATGCGCGCGAAGTGTTCCAGATAGCACTGCGTAAGCTGGGGTATTCCGGTAACACCACCGATCCGAAAGAGATTGAAGCTGCCTATAACGAGCTGAAAAAACTGATGCCAAATGTGGCGGCGTTCAACTCAGATAACCCGGCTAACCCGTATATGGAAGGTGAAGTGAACCTCGGGATGGTCTGGAATGGCTCCGCCTGGGTTGCGCGTCAGGCCGGTACGCCGCTGACAGTGGTCTGGCCAAAAGAGGGCGGGATCTTCTGGATGGACAGTCTCTCTATTCCGTCTAACGCCAAAAACGTTGAGGGTGCACTTAAGCTTATCAACTTCCTGCTGCGCCCGGACGTGGCAAAACAGGTTGCCGAAACCATCGGTTATCCCACGCCAAACCTGGCCGCGCGTAAACTGCTAAGCCCGGAAGTCGCAAACGATAAGTCCCTGTATCCGGATGCCGACACAATCAGTAAAGGCGAATGGCAGAATGATGTTGGCGACGCGAGCCGCCTTTACGAAGACTATTACCAGAAGCTAAAAGCTGGCCGCTAATCGGCGTCACGTTCTTCCTCACTCCGTCTGCACGGAGTGAGGAAGAATTAATTAACCGCATTCTCCCCGGCCCAGAGCGTTGCCATTCGCATGGCCTCGATAACCTCTTCCTCTGACAGCCCCAGCGCATTGCACATTTTGGCCGCATCACTCCACTTCTGCTGTTCGTACAAACGACAAAGCGATACCATTTCGGCCAATACGCCTTCCTGATGACACAGCGCATTGCTCACACTTTGCGGCACCGCAATTTGCTTCATCAGCTCCGTCATCGGCAACTCAAGGATGGTATCGAGTAACGAGAACAAGCCGCAGATAAACGCATTTTCTGCCAGCAGCGGCTCATCCATTTTCGCTGACACCAGCTCGCAGAATTTGCCCCGCATCATGCTCAGAGGGTAAAGTTCGTTGACGGTGTCAGTGCCTGCACTGGCCAGCACCACGACCGCCACAAACCGTTTGAGCTGGTTTTCACCCAGATACATGAGCACTTCGCTCAGGGTTAACTTGCTGAAATTACAGGCACCCGCATATTTAAATGCCGTGTGTTTCATATACCGCATGATCTTATAGGACAACGTGAGGTCAGTTTTAATCAACGACTCAATTATCCTGAAATCGGGTTTATTGCGTCCCACTTCCGCCTGAAGCCGGAAAATCGCCAGCTGGTTTTGCGATAAGCGTTTATATTTAATGATCTCCGGGCGGCAAAAAAAGTATCCCTGAAAAAGCGAAAATCCTGCCTCACGATATTTTTCGAATTCCTCTTTAGTCTCAACTTTTTCAGCAAGATACTTAATATGTCCGGTCAGTTTTTTACGTTGTTGCAAATAATTTTCAATTTGCGCTAAGGTATTATTCCTTACATCAAATTTCAGTATCGAAATATAGGGTAAAAAAGCATCCCATTCCGCCGCCAGAGTAAAATCATCCAGCGCAAAACGATAACCATTAGCATTCATCTCTTTGACTGCCTGAAGAAGTTCCTCTCCGGGTATGGCGTCTTCAAGGATCTCAATGACCACGTTATTTTTATCCAGCGCTTCCCCGCTGCGATTAATGACCATGTGTGACGGGAAATTAATAAACGACGTCAGTGCTCCTGCGATCCGCTGGGACGGAACACATAAAAATTGGTCAGAAATCATCCGGGATGTGGCATATTCCGCCGACACATCTGGGAAGCAGTTATTCATCCCATCTCTGAACAACAATTCATACGCAATGGTATTCATGTCCGTATTAAAAATGGGTTGTCTTGCGATAAATGCGTACATATACCGCCCTCCTTATCGGCCTTATTGTTATAAGCATCCTCTTTCTACACGAGTAGATCGACCATTATCGAGCGCTATTTTGATTTATTGCACAAATTAATATCAACCATACTAACCCAAGGGTTTTATGATTTGTAAAATTTAAATTAAATAAACTCTCCGCTATACAGAAAAATGGCGATATATCCGATAAATGATCTGTGCCTGCCTGCCAGGTACAACTTTACGGGAGAAGAGAATGAAAAACGCCATGGTCCAGAAGCAAAGAATAAGAGTCAAGACGTTGATGCTGTTATCTATTTTCGTCACCGTGACGGTGGGTTTTACGGCAACGATTGGTTTTATGATGTGGCAATGGATGGATCAGCAGGAACAGCTGGCTAAAAAACACGTCCAGCAAATTGCCCAGGTTCAGTCGTTACAGGTCAGCAAGCAGATGGATTCCGCGCTAGCTGCCGCCCATGATATTGGCAACAGCGCGCTGGCGCTACGTGACGCGGGGATCCCCGAGCGCCAGGGACTAAACCAGTTGCTGGTTCATTATCTTGCGGCTCACCCCAATTTTCTGTCTATGTCGATGGCTTTTGAACCCAACGCTTTTGACGACAAAGATGCCAGCTTTGCCGGTCAGAGCGGTGAGGATGCGGCAGGCCGCTACGCTCGTTACGTCGACCGAGATGCCACAGGTAAACCGGCTTTACACCTGTTGACCGACTTCGAAACGCCGGGCAGCGGCGACTACTATCTGCTGCCAAAGCAGCGCCAGAAAGATGTCATCATCGAGCCCTATATCTACCCCTATAACGGCGTGGATGTGATGCTCACCTCGATTGCGGCACCTGTCATGCACAATGGGCAGTTTCTGGGGTCGGTGACGTCTGATTTCTCGCTCGCCACGCTGCAAAAAATGATTGGGGCCATTAAACCCTGGAACGGCACAGGCTACGCCCTGCTCCTTTCGGCTGGCAATAACGTGGTCTCCAGCCCTGATAAAGACGCAGTGGGTAAACCTTACTCCGGTAAAGTGACAGGCCGCGAGGTTTCACGCGCCGACGACCCGCTGCTGAAAGAAGAGGCGTTTATTACCTGGCAGACAATTAACATCGGCAACAGCCAGACGCCGTGGAAGCTGGCCATCGTGACGCCGGTGAGTGAAGTGATGTCCGAAGCGCGCCAGTTTTTGCTGAAAGCCATTATTCTGATGGTGTTAAGCATCGTGGTGGTGAGCCTGGTGATGGCGCAAATCTTTACCCGCAAAGTGGATCGGCCGGTTGGTGGAGAGCCTTTAGCGGCCGCAGGGATCGCCCTTGCGGTTGCCCGAGGAGACTTGAACAACGCCATTCCTGTGCGGGCGGGCGATACCAGCAGCATTTTTTACGCACTGCACACCATGCAGATGCAGCTTAAACGCATCGTCGATAACATCAATGAAGCCAGCCATTCTGTGCATGGCGGTACCAGCGAAATTGCGGCCGGTAATCTCGACCTGGCGTCCCGCACCGAAGAACAAGCAGCCGCCATTGTGGAAACCGCGGCCAGCATGGAGGAAATTTCTGTCACGGTGAAAAACAACGCCGACAATGCCCATAAGGCGACGCGCCTCACCGACCAGGCGGCTACCATTGCCGGTCACGGTGAAATGCTGGTGAATGAAGTGGTGGAGGTTATCGGCGAAATCGACGAGAGCGCACGTAAGATTGGTGAGATCAACAGCATCGTGGACGGTATCGCCTTCCAGACCAATATCCTCGCGCTGAATGCCGCCGTGGAAGCAGCCCGGGCAGGCGAACAGGGACGCGGTTTTGCCGTGGTGGCAGGTGAAGTACGTAACCTTGCCCAGCGCAGCGCCAGTGCGGCCAAAGAGATCTCACAACTGATTGCCGAGTCTTCGGGTCGTGTCAGTAAAGGGGTTGAGCTGGTTAACGAAACCGGTGGAATGATGAAACAGATCATTGAGGCCGTTTCACATGTTCATCTGGTGATTAACGAGATTGTGCAGGCGCTGGACGAGCAGAACCGGGGCATTAGCCAGGTCAGCACAGCAGTCAATCAGATGGACAGCACGACCCAGCAGAATGCGTCGTTGGTTCAGCAGATCTCTGCGGCGGCCATGTCGCTGGACGAACAGGCCAAATCGCTGGAGAAGACGCTGGCGTTCTTTAATTCATAACCAAAAACAAGGCCGGGTAGCTTTTCGCACACCCGGCCTCGCCAGGACACCATGCGCAATTACAGCCCTTTCAGCAGCTTATCGACAAAATCCGGTACAACCTGACTTGCCAGCCCGTAGTGCTTCTCTTCAAACTCGCTACCGACCTGACTCGGTTCCAGATTAAGCTCAACGGTATGCGCCCCCTGTAACCGGGCTTCATGAACAAACCCTGCCGCCGGATAGACATGGCCTGAGGTGCCGATGGCGATAAACACATCCGCCATGGCCAGCGCGCTATAGATTTCATCCATTCCCAGCGGCATCTCACCGAACCAGACCACATGCGGGCGCAGGCGCGAAGGGAACTGGCAGCAATGGCAACGGTCATCGGGCTGCACATCATCTGTCCAGTCGAGCACCTGTCCGCTCCAGGCGCAGCGCACCTTCAGCAGTTCGCCGTGCATATGGATGATATTGCGGTTACCGGCACGCTCGTGCAGATTGTCGATGTTCTGGGTTATCAGCAGAAAACGGTCACCCAGCGTATCTTCCAGCCGGGCCAGCGCCAGATGAGCCGCGTTCGGGGCCACCTCAGGTTGCTGAAGCTGCCGACGGCGCGCGTTATAGAACCCCTGGACTAAATCGGGATCCCTGGCGAAGCCTTCCGGGGTTGCCACATCCTCTACACGATGCTCTTCCCACAGCCCGTCAGCCGCACGAAACGTGCGAATGCCGGACTCGGCAGAGATCCCCGCGCCGGTCAGTACCACCACTCTGGGTTTATCCATCGCTTCTGGCATCATCCTGTCTCTGAAAAAGATCCGCTGGCGTAAGCGCTCACGCAAACGACGTTTATTTTTACGAAAACGGCTGAGTCGACCTAACCGACGCGACAGCATAGTAACCTCGTAGACTAATCGGAGAGATGAAGGAAAGCGGCTCCGCGCATTCCTCCTGCGTCCCCGTGGCGCGCACGTTCAATACGCGGCACACGGGCAACGGGCAATAAATGTCGGGGCAAACGCCCGGACAACTGTTCTGTTATCGCGGTAAAGTTTGATAACCCGCCGCCAATCACCAGCAGATCGGGGTCGACGATGGTCAGGATATTCCCCAGACACACCGCCAGCAAATCCAGGTAGCGTTCAACATGTTCACGCGCCTGTTCATTACCCTGTTCCCACAACGTAATGATGTGTGGGGCATCAATTTTCTGATGATAGAAGTGTTCGTATAGCCATGCAAACCCACCCCCGGAGAGATAGTTCTCGATGCAGCCATGCTGGCCGCATCCGCATCGGGTGAGCGGAAAATCACGCCCCACGACCTCCAGCGCATCCACTGGCAGGCGAATATGGCCAAACTCACCGGTGATGTAACTGCGCCCGGTAATAGGCTTACCGTTGACAACAATTCCCCCGCCGACGCCCGTGCCGAGGATAAGCCCCATCACCAGCGGATACTGTCGAAACTCGTCATCCCAGGCTTCGGAAAGGGCAAAACAGTTGGCATCGTTGTCTAAACGCACGTCGCGTTCAAGGAGAGCGGAAAGGTCGGCACGCAGCGGTTTGCCGCTGGCCGCAGGCACGTTGGCGGCATACAGCGTGCCGTCGTCGGTTTCGGGCATCCCCGGAATACCAATGCCCACCGTGCCTTTCACGCCAAAACGCGCGTCGGCTTGCGCCACCAGCGCGGCAATAGCGGTTAAGAATTCATCGTAGCTTTCGCGCGGCGTGGGAACGCGGGTTTCCCACTGCAATTTGAGGTTTTCATCAAATACGCCCAGCGCAATTTTGGTGCCGCCAATATCAAATCCATAATACATAACGCATTCCTCTTTCTGATTTGGCGACCCAATAGCCGCTAAATCATGACGAAATTACTGGCCACTTAATACCCTCGCCGGATCAATTCGGCTTGCGCGACGCGCCGGATACCAGCTTGCCAGCAGACTCAGTAAAAGTGCTGTAACCAGCACATAAATAACGTCCAGCCAGTGCAATTCAGACGGCAGGAAGTCAATAAAATAGATATCACCTGACAGGAACTGGTGGCCGATAAGCTTTTCAATCAAGTTAATAATCGGCGTCAGCTGGAGAGAAACCACCACGCCAATCACCACACCGCAGAGGCTGCCAAACAGCCCAGCCAGTAAACCATACCAGACAAAAATGGCGCGAATAAGACCGTCTTTCGCCCCCAGGGTACGCAGCACGGCGATGTCACCGCTCTTGTCTTTAACGGCCATCACCAGGGTCGACACGATATTAAAGCAGGCTACGCCAATCACCAGCACCATGGCCAGGTACATAATGGCGCGGATCATCTGAATATCACGGTACATATAGCCGTACGTGCCAATCCAGCTCTTGATGTAGACGTAATTATTGGTGACCCCACCCGCATCACGGACCAGCTTATTGGCGTTAAAGACGTCGTTGACCTTAATGGCAATGCCCGTCACGCTGTCACCCATGTCCAGATACTGACGAGCATCTTCCATCGGCACCATTGCAAAGCTGTGATCGAGCTGGCCGCTCAGCTGGAGAATACCCGTGACGTGCAGACGCACGCGTTTTGGCTGCTGTAATTTATGGTCCGCACTGGCATTGGGAATCATGATGGAAACCCAGTCACCCTGCTTCACTTTCAGCGCGTCAGCCACGCCTTTACCCATAATGATTTGCTGCTCGCCGGGCTTAAAGTTCGCCCACGCGCCATTCTGAACATATTTCGGTAATGCGCTTAAACGCTCTTCCTGCTGCGGGTTTACCCCTTTAACCTGAATGGCTCGCAGGTTTACCCCGCTTTCCACCAGCCCGGTAAAGTTGATATACGGCGCAGCAGCAGCAATGCCCGGCACTTTTTCCACTTTATTGAGCGCATCACTCCAGTTCGTCCAGGGTTGGTTAACCGGCTCGATTTCGCCGTGAGGCACCACCGCCAGAATGCGGTTGTTGAGCTCGCGCTCAAAGCCGTTCATGGCGCTCAGCCCCACAATCAGCACGGCAACACCCAACGCAATCCCCACGGTGGAAATCACCGAGATAAGCGACACCATGCCGCCGCGACGGCGACCACGGCTAAAGCGTAAACCGATGAGTAACGATAACGGTGAAGCCATTACTCCGCTCCCATCAGGGTCAGCTCGGCGTTCAGATGACCATCGCGCATCTCAAGCTGACGGCCCATGCGTTTAGCCAGTTGCAGATCGTGGGTCACCACCAGAAATGCGGTTCCCTGGGACGCGTTAAGTTCGCCCAGTAGCTGGAAAATGCTGTCTGCATTACGCGCATCCAGGTTACCGGTTGGTTCATCTGCCAGCACCAGGCGCGGGTTGTTCACCAGCGCACGGGCAATCGCCACACGCTGACGCTCGCCGCCAGACAGCTCAGACGGTCGGTGATTACCGCGATGCCCAAGCCCCACTGCTTTCAACATATCGCTGGCGCGGGCGTTAATTTCTGCCGGTTTCTTTTTGCCAATCAGCAGCGGCATCGCCACGTTTTCCAGCGCCGTGAAATCCGGCAGCAGGTGGTGGAACTGGTAGATAAAGCCCAGCTCTCGGTTACGCAATTCAGCTTTCGCCGCAGAAGACATTTTACTCATCGGCTGGCCGGAGAAAATCACGTCGCCCTCCGTCGGCGTATCCAGCCCGCCCAGCAGGTGCAGCAAAGTACTTTTACCGGAGCCGGAGCTGCCGACAATCGCCATCATCTCGCCTTCACCCACGCTAAAGCTCACATTGTGCAGGACATCAGTCTGTACAGTGCCTTCCTGATAGCGTTTGGACAGGTTGTCGCATTGCAACAGGATCTTATTCATAACGTAAAGCCTCAGCGGGTTGAGTGGCGGCAGCGCGCCATGAAGGATAAAGCGTGGAAAGCAACGCAATGGCCATCGCGGCCAGTGCAATGCCAATCACCTGCAACGGCTCAATAGCGACTGGCAGCGCCGCGCCATCGAGAAGTGCACCGATAATTGGCATTAAATTATTGAGCTGACTGGCCAGCAATGCGCCCAGCACTGCACCTAACAGCGCGCCGATAATCCCGGCGCTGGCACCCTGAACCATAAACACGGCCATGATCTGACGCGGCGTTAGCCCTTGGGTTTGCAGAATGGCGACTTCGCCCTGTTTTTCCATCACCATCAGCCCAAGTGAGGTGATGATGTTAAACGCGGCAACCGCCACGATCAGGCTCAGAAGCAGCCCCATCATGTTTTTTTCCATGCGCACGGCCTGGAACAGCTCGCCTTTGCGTTCACGCCAGTCCTGCCATTTTGTCCCTTCCGGCAGCTTTTGCTGGCTGAGAACATCCACTTTTAACGGCGCATCAAGCCACAGACGCCAGCCGGTGATATTACCCGCCGGATAGCGCATCAGGCGCGATGCATCCTGAATGTTCACCAGCATCTGATAGCCATCGACTTCGCTGTTGGCGGCAAAGGTACCAATAATGTTGAACAGACGCTGGCTTGGCAGACGACCCATCGGCGTGAACTGGCTGGCTGACGGCACCATCACACGCAGTTGATCGCCACGGTTAACGCCAAGTTGCCCGGCAAGCTGCTCGCCAAGGATCACGTTGTATTGCCCCGCCACGAGATCGGTTTGCTTCACGTTAACCAGATACGGCGTGAGCGGATCGTCCTGTGCCGGGTCGATCCCCAGCATCACTCCAACCGCCACGCTGCGGGCGCTTTGCAGCACCACGTCACCGGTTGTGAGCGGCGCAACGCGCGTCACACCCTGCAATTTCGCGGCACTTTCCGGCAGCTGTTGCGGGTTAACGGAACCGTTTGAAGAAGAGAGTACGGCCTGTGGCATTAGCCCCAGGATGTTGTTTTGCAGCTCGCGCTCGAAGCCATTCATCACGGAGAGAACCGTCACCAGTGCCATCACGCCAAGCGTGATACCAATAGTGGAAAGCCAGGAGACAAAGCGACCGAATCGGTCCGCGGCGCGCCCACGCATGTAACGTAAGCCTATGAAGAGTGCGACAGGTTGGTACATGAAATCCGTCTGTTTGCTGATAGCAGACCCACGAGTATATAAGCGAATCCGTTAAGCGTAAATGACTGAAACCGTAAGCTTTGGTAATCATTTTTCCGAAAAAATCAGATAAATCATAGTGCTACTCGCTGAACGTAGATACTGCGCCCTCCACCTTTTCCGAAAAACGTACTGATACAGACTGTTACTGATTACATCCCCTGCCCCTTCACCCAGGATAAACGGTTCGTTTATGGCAATACAGGTACCGTTTCCCGATGAAACAAAAAGCATTATGGATTAACCAGATAAAAGGGCTGTGCATCTGCCTGGTGGTGATTTATCACTCGGTTATCACCTTTTATCCACATCTCAGCGGGCTACAACATCCTCTGTCCGGCCTCCTCGCCAAATGCTGGGTCTATTTTAATCTCTACCTCGCACCGTTTCGGATGCCGGTATTTTTCTTTATTTCAGGCTATTTGATACGCCGGTATATCGATGAAGTGGGCTGGCGAACCAGCCTCGATAAGCGCATCTGGAGCATTGTCTGGGTGCTGGCTCTGTGGGGTGTCCTGCAATGGCAGGCGCTGAGCCACCTGAATGCCTGGCTGGCCCCGGAGCGCGAATTAGCCACCTCATCCAACGCCGCCTACGCGGATTCGGTCCCGGCGTTTATTCTGGCGATGCTCACCGCCAGCACCAGCCTGTGGTATCTGTACGCCCTGGTGGTCTACTTCACGCTGTGTAAGCTCTTAAGCCGCTGGAAACTGCCGGTGCTGGGGCTTCTGGCGCTGGCGAGCATCGCGATAAACTTCCTGCCGCTGCCGTGGTGGGGGATGAACAGTGTGGTGCGCAATATGGTCTACTACAGCATGGGCGCATGGTATGGCGCTCAGCTCATGGCATGGATGAAAGGGCTGTCACTGCGCCGCGCCTGGCTGCCCATTGCCGCGTTCGGTGCGGTATCTGTTGTGCTGTGGTTTGCCAATGCCCCTCTATTGCTCTCCCTGCTGTCCGTACTGCTTATCATGAAACTCTTCTATAGCGTTGAACAACGCTACGCTGTACATCCCAATAATCTGCTTAATGTGATTGGCTCAAACACGATTGCCATTTACACCACGCATCGCATTTTAATCGAGGCATTTAGCCTGTTCCTCATTGGCGAAATGAATGGCGCGTCCTGGCCTGTCTGGGCGGAGCTGGCGCTGCTGCTCATCTATCCGTTTGCCAGCCTGTTGATCTGTACACTTTTCGGTCTTGGTGCACGCAAGCTTTCTACCGCGCTGTTTGGCGACCTGTTCTTTTCCCCACCTGCTCGTCTTTCTCTGGCGTCAGCCGCCCGCTAACGTCCAACTCGCCCTGATTCAGGGCGAGTTTACCGCCTGTGCGGTTCCAGTTTGCTTATGCAAAACGATCGAGGATAATAAAGACATTGCGTATCAGTGATATGCCCCAATACCGGGTATACCCATAAGAGACTCTGACATAGCCATGCCTGAACACTACCGTTATTCCTTGCCCGGCAAAGCGGGCGACCAACGCCAGCTGGGTGAACTCACGGGCGCGGCGTGCGCCACACTGGTGGCAGAAATCGCAGAGCGGCATCCCGGTCCGGTCGTACTTGTCGCCCCGGATATGCAAAATGCATTACGCCTGCATGACGAAATCCGCCAGTTCACCGATAACCTGATCTTCAGCCTGGCTGACTGGGAAACGCTGCCGTATGACAGCTTCTCCCCGCACCAGGAGATCATCTCCTCACGCCTGTCCACGCTCTACCAGTTACCGTCCATGCAGCGCGGCGTGCTGATTGTGCCGGTAAATACCCTGATGCAGCGCGTCTGTCCGCACAGCTATTTGCATGGTCATGCGCTGGTGATGAAAAAAGGCCAGCGTCTGTCGCGCGATGCCCTACGCGCGCAGCTTGAAAGCGCCGGATACCGCCATGTTGATCAGGTAATGGAACACGGCGAATACGCCACGCGCGGCGCCCTGCTGGATCTGTACCCGATGGGCAGCGACCAGCCTTACCGTCTGGACTTTTTTGACGACGAAATCGACAGCCTGCGCGTCTTTGATGCCGACACTCAGCGTACGCTGGAAGAAGTTGAATCCATCAACCTGCTGCCTGCTCACGAATTCCCGACCGACAAAACCGCCATCGAGCTTTTCCGCAGCCAGTGGCGCGACAAGTTCGACGTGAAGCGCGATGCGGAGCATATCTATCAGCAGGTCAGCAAAGGCACGCTACCTACCGGGATCGAATACTGGCAGCCCCTGTTCTTTAACGAGCCATTGCCTGCGCTGTTTAGCTATTTCCCGGCCAATACGCTGATTGTTAACACCGGAGATGTCGACGCCAGCGCCAGCCGTTTTGAAGGTGAAACCCGCGCCCGTTATGAGAGCCGTGGGGTTGACCCGATGCGCCCACTGCTGCCACCCGAACAGCTGTGGCTGCGTACCGATGAGTTAAATGCAGAACTTAAGCGCTGGCCGCGTGTGCAGCTCAAAACGGACACCCTTGCCGATAAAGCCGCGAACACCAACCTCGCCTTCCAGAAACTGCCTGATTTGGCCGTACAGGCGCAGCAAAAATCGCCACTGGATAGCCTGCGAAAATTCCTTGAGGCCTTTACCGGGCCAGTGATTTTCTCGGTAGAAAGTGAAGGCCGCCGCGAAGCATTAGGTGAACTGCTCGGGCGCATTAAAGTCGCCCCTAAACGTATATTCCGTCTTGATGAAGCCAACGCTAACGGGCGTTACCTGATGATCGGCGCCGCCGAGCATGGTTTTATCGATACGCTCAATAATCTGGCACTGATCTGCGAAAGTGACCTGCTTGGCGAACGTGTGGCACGCCGCCGCCAGGATAGCCGCCGCACCATTAACCCGGATACGCTTATCCGCAACCTGGCGGAATTGCACCCGGGCCAGCCCATTGTTCACCTTGAGCACGGTGTTGGTCGTTATCAGGGGATGACCACCCTTGAGGCGGGCGGCATTAAGGGTGAATACCTGATGCTGACCTACGCCAACGACGCCAAACTTTACGTACCAGTTTCGTCACTGCATCTGATTAGCCGTTATGCCGGGGGTGCCGAAGATAACGCACCGCTGCATAAACTGGGCGGTGATGCCTGGGCCCGCGCGCGCCAGAAAGCCGCCGAGAAAGTGCGTGATGTGGCCGCTGAGCTGCTGGACATTTACGCCCAGCGCGCAGCAAAAGAAGGTTATGCCTTTAAGCATGATAAAGAGCAGTATCAGCTGTTCTGCGACAGCTTCCCGTTTGAAACCACGCCGGATCAGGCCCAGGCCATCAACGCGGTACTGAGTGATATGTGTCAGCCGCTGGCAATGGACAGGCTGGTCTGCGGAGACGTAGGCTTTGGGAAAACCGAAGTGGCGATGCGCGCAGCGTTTCTGGCCGTGGAGAACAACAAGCAGGTCGCCGTACTGGTGCCGACCACGCTTCTTGCCCAGCAGCATTATGACAACTTCCGCGACCGCTTTGCCAACTGGCCGGTACGTATCGAGATGCTTTCCCGTTTTCGCAGCGCCAAAGAGCAGACGCAAATTCTGGAGCAGGCAAGCGAAGGCAAAATCGATATTCTTATCGGCACCCACAAACTTCTGCAAAGCGATGTGAAGTGGAAAGATTTAGGGCTGCTGATTGTCGATGAAGAGCACCGTTTCGGCGTGCGTCATAAAGAGCGTATCAAAGCGATGCGCTCCGATGTCGACATCCTGACCTTAACCGCCACGCCAATTCCGCGAACCCTGAATATGGCCATGAGTGGAATGCGCGATCTGTCGATTATCGCCACACCACCGGCACGCCGCCTGGCGGTAAAAACCTTCGTACGCGAGTACGATAGACTGGTCGTACGCGAAGCCATTCTGCGTGAGGTGCTGCGCGGCGGGCAGGTTTACTATCTCTTTAACGATGTCGAAAACATCCAGAAAGCGGCAGATAAACTGGCGGAGCTGGTTCCTGAAGCACGTATCGCCATTGGGCACGGGCAGATGCGTGAACGCGAGCTGGAACGGGTGATGAACGATTTCCACCACCAGCGTTTTAACGTGCTGGTCTGTACCACCATTATTGAAACCGGTATCGACATCCCAACGGCAAATACCATCATCATTGAACGCGCGGATCACTTTGGTCTGGCGCAGTTGCACCAGTTGCGTGGCCGCGTTGGGCGTTCGCACCACCAGGCCTACGCCTGGCTACTGACGCCGCATCCGAAATCGATGACCACTGATGCACAAAAGCGTCTGGAAGCCATCGCCTCGCTCGAAGATCTGGGGGCAGGGTTTGCCCTGGCAACGCACGACCTGGAGATCCGCGGTGCCGGTGAATTACTGGGTGAAGACCAGAGTGGTTCCATGGAAACCATAGGCTTCTCGCTGTATATGGAGCTGCTGGAAAACGCCGTTGATGCGCTAAAAGCCGGGCGTGAACCGTCACTGGAAGATTTGACCAGCCAGCAAACGGAAGTCGAGCTGCGGATGCCGTCCCTGCTGCCGGACGATTTTATTCCGGATGTGAACACTCGCCTTTCGTTCTACAAACGCATTGCCAGTGCGAAAAGTGAAAACGAACTGGAGGAGATCAAAGTTGAGCTTATTGACCGCTTTGGCCTGCTGCCAGATGCCGCGCGAAACCTGCTGGATATTGCCCGACTGCGTCAGCAGGCACAGAAACTGGGCATTCGTAAGCTGGAAGGTAATGAAAAAGGTGGCGTGATTGAGTTTGCCGAGAAGAATCACGTCAATCCGGTGTGGCTGATTGGTTTACTGCAAAAACAGCCGCAGCATTTCCGCCTGGACGGGCCAACGCGTCTGAAATTCACCCAGGAGTTGGCTGAACGTAAAGCCCGCATGGACTGGGTGCGTAACTTTATGCGCCAGCTGGAAGAAAACGCGATCGCATAACTTGCCCTCACTCCCCGGCAGTATGAACGCTGCCGGGGAGACAATTTACAAACTCTTTGCAAACCCCCTGGATTTCCCGACACATCCATTCGTCATAATTATCATTAACTTCTTGAATAACAATAACCTTATCATTTATATGGATTATGGTGATGATGACCTCTTCGCGTATGACTCGCTGGATAACGTTGTTTGCGCTGGCTGCGGCGGTGGCAATAGCGCTTCCTGCCCGGGCTAACACCTGGCCTCTTCCCCCTGCCGGTAGCCGTGTGGTGGGTGAAAACCGCTTTCATGTGGTTGAAAACAATGGCGGTTCACTTGAGGCGATTGCAAAAAAATATAACGTGGGCTTCCTGGCGCTGTTACAGGCTAACCCGGGCGTTGACCCGTATGTGCCGCGCGCCGGGAGCGTGTTAACCATTCCTCTGCAAACGTTGCTGCCTGATGCGCCGCGCGAAGGGATTGTGATTAACCTCGCCGAATTGCGCCTCTATTACTACCCACCGGGTAAAAATGAAGTGACCGTCTACCCTATTGGCATTGGTCAACTGGGCGGCGATACGCTCACCCCAACCATGGTGACCACAGTGTCGGATAAACGCGCCAATCCGACCTGGACGCCGACCGCCAATATTCGCGCACGCTATAAGGCTCAGGGGATAGATTTACCGGCGGTGGTTCCTGCTGGCCCGGATAACCCGATGGGCCACCATGCTATCCGCCTTGCCGCTTACGGTGGCGTCTATCTTCTGCATGGAACCAATGCTGATTTTGGTATCGGAATGCGGGTTAGCTCCGGCTGTATTCGCCTGCGTGATGACGATATCAAGACCCTGTACAGCGTGATAGCGCCAGGAACAAAAGTGAACATCATCAACACGCCGATCAAGGTGTCTGAAGAGCCTGGCGGCAAACGCCTGGTGGAGATCCATCAGCCTTTATCGAAGAACATCGGTGATGATCCACAAACGCTGCCGATCCCCCTCAATGCAGAGATGTATCGTTTCAAAACCAGCGTCGATACTGACGATACGGTAATAGAGCGAGCAATGGAGGCGCGCGCGGGGATGCCGGTTGACGTTACACGTCATCAGGATATTCCCCAGCAGACGCTGTAAAAGCGCAAAAAAGCAAAACGCCCTGCATATGCAGGGCATTTTTTTTGCAGTGGCAAGTATGAGGGTTCTGCAAAACTTATTTGTAAATTACCGCAGTACCGTGAAGGGTGTTAGGACCGGTCACAGAGGTGATGCGGAAGGATTTAGCACCCATCGCTTCTGCTTTTTGTGCCAGTTGCTCTTCCAGAGAACCCAGGTTAGTACCTGCTGTCGCAGAAATCGTACCGGCTTTATGCTGGTCAGCCGGAGTAGATTGCACTTCAACAGCCGCAAAGCTTGCGAATGACAGAGAACTCAGTACAGCGGCAGCGATCAGGGTTTTTACGTTTTTCATGATGTTTACCTTTAGGCAGATGAATTTGGAGGTCGTTAGTTATTTACTTAACGATCGATAGGTAAATCATAAGTGTGATCTACATCACGCGTCAACATATTTTTATAACGATCGTTACATTAATTTTAATTTCGTTATTTTTCATACCCATATGAATAATTTATTTTTGCTGAATCAGCGCTGGTCGCGGGCTGCGAATATTTTTATAATGGTCATTCAACAAACCAACAGAGGATCCGCGGCAAATGACAACCGATGTAACGAGTTGCGCAAAGAAAAGCCGTGGCCGACCAAAAGTGTTCGACAGGGAAGCGGCGCTCGATAAGGCCATGACACTCTTCTGGCAGCACGGGTATGAAGCCACCTCGCTCTCCGATCTTGTGGAAGCCACAGGCGCCAAAGCACCTACGCTGTATGCGGAATTTACGAATAAAGAGGGTCTGTTCAGGGCGGTTCTGGACAGATACATTTCCCGCTTTGCGGCGAAACACGAAGCGCAGCTTTTCTGTGAAGAAAAAACGGTTGAGCAGGCGCTGCAGGACTATTTCACCGCCGTCGCCACCTGCTTTACCAGCAAAGATACGCCGGCAGGTTGCTTTATGATCAATACCTCCGCCACCCTTGCGGCCTCCTCTAAAGAGATTGCCAACACGGTGAAATCGCGCCATGCGATGCAGGAGGAGACGCTGTGTACATTTCTGACCGAGCGCCAGCGGCGCGGTGAGCTTCCTGCCCATTGCCATCCACAGGTGCTGTCGCAATACCTGAGCTGTATTTTGCAGGGTATGTCGATAAGCGCCCGTGAAGGCGCAAGCCTGGAAAAACTGCAAAGCATCACCCAGACCACGCTACGCCTGTGGCCTGAACTGCTTAAAGTCTGACCCCCTGGGCGGCCTCCCTTGCCGCCCTCTCTTCCCTTCCCCCCTTTTTTGTTCCTCGCTGTGCTTATCCTCTTTTTTGATGGGTTGATAATGAGACTCTTTATCGGCAGTATTCGCATTTGCATTTTTTACATTTGTTACACAATGCAAAATTGTGGTGTTGACCTGCCTATAAAAAAGAGCGAACGCTCAACAAGGAATGATGATGAAGAACAGTCTCTGGGTGCTAAATCCTGTATTGCTGGCCATCGCGATGCCGCTTTACGCCGAACAAACCAATGAAGAAAACCTGATTGTCAGTGCCAGCCGCAGCCATCGTACCGTGGCAGAAATGGCGCAAACCACGTGGATTATCGAAGGACATGAAATTGAACAACAGGTCCAGGGTGGCAAGGAATTCAAGGATATTCTCGGGCAATTGATCCCCGGTATGGATGTCAGCAGCCAGGGACGAACAAACTACGGCATGAACATGCGTGGCCGTGCCATTGTGGTGTTAATTGATGGCGTGCGTCTTAACTCTTCGCGTACCGACAGCCGCCAGCTTGATTCGATTGATCCTTTTAACATCGAACATATTGAAGTTATTTCTGGCTCTACGGCCCTGTACGGCGGCGGCAGCACCGGTGGTCTGATTAATATCGTGACCAAAAAAGGTCAGCCAGAAACGCAGGTTGATCTGGAGCTTGGCAGCAAGACAGGCTTTAACAACAGCAACGACCATGACGAGCGCGTGGCAACAGCCGTCAGCGGAGGGAATGACCATGCATCGGGTCGCCTCTCGGTGGCCTATCAACGTTTTGGCGGCTGGTATGACGGCAACGGGGATGCCCTCACCTTCGATAACACCCAGACAGGATTACAACATTCTGATCGTCTGGATGTGATGGGTACAGGCACAATCGACATCAGCGATACCCGTCAGTTGCAGGTGGTGACGCAGTATTACAAAAGCCAGGGTGACGATGATTACGGGCTTTATCTCGATAAAAACATGAGTGCCGTGACCGGAAGTGGCACCGCCCGGACCCGTAGCGGGTTCAGTTCTGATCGTATTCCGGGTACAGAGCGCCATCTCATCAGCCTGCAATATTCCGATTCCGACTTCTGGGGGCAAGAGCTGGTAGGGCAAATTTACTACCGTGATGAATCCTTGCGTTTCTATCCCTTCCCGACTGTGGATCAAAAAACCAAAACCATCACTAGCTTCGCGGCTTCTGAGCAAAACACCGATCAGTACGGCGCAAAACTGACCCTGAACAGCAGGCTGCTCGACAGCTGGCAGGTGACCTGGGGTATCGATGCCGACCATGAAACATTCGATTCCAACCAGATGTTCTTTGACCTGGCGAAGTCAGTGCCATCAGGCGGGATGAATAACCACTCTGCCTACACCACTGGTCGTTATCCGGGTTACAGCATTACCAACTTCGCGCCCTTCCTGCAAAACAGCTATGACATCAATGACATCTTCACCTTAAGTGGCGGGGTTCGCTATCAATGGACTGAGAACCGCGTTGATGACTTTATTGGCTATTCGCAGCAGCAGGCGATTGCGAATGGCAAAGCTACCTCAGCAGATGCAATCCCGGGCGGTAAAACGGATTACGATAACCTGCTGTTTAACGCCGGCATTCTTGCACACATTACGGCACGCCAGCAGCTCTGGTTTAACTTCTCTCAGGGTGTTGAACTGCCGGATCCGGGCAAATATTACGGGAACGGCGCGTACGCAAAAGCCGATGCACAAGGCCACCTGGCGCTGCTGAAAAGCGTTAACCCGAATGACGCGAAGCTTGAAGGGATCAAAGTCGATTCCTATGAGCTGGGCTGGCGCTATACCGGAGATAACCTGCGCACGCAAATTGCGGCCTATTACTCTCTCTCGGATAAATCCATCGACATCAACCGTAGCGACATGACCATTGACGTTAACCCGCAGGAACGCCGGATCTATGGCGTGGAAGGTGCGGTGGATTACGTTATCCCTGATAGCGTCTGGAGCGTGGGTGGTAATTTCAACATCCTGAAATCAGAGATAAAAACTAACGGTTCATGGGAAAAATGGGATGTGACTCAGGCCTCGCCGTCGAAAGCTACGGCCTATGTAGGCTGGGCGCCTGAACCCTGGTCACTGCGTGTTCAGACTCAGCAAACTTTTGACCTGACGGACGCCGCAGGCAATGAAATTGAGGGTTATAACACCGTCGATTTCCTCAGCAGCTATCAGTTGCCGCTGGGTAAACTGTCGTTCAGCATCGAAAACCTGCTGGATAAACAGTACACCACCGTCTGGGGCCAGCGTGCACCGTTGCTCTACAGCCCAACTTACGGCAATGCCGCATTGTACGAGTACAAAGGGCGCGGTCGTACCTTTGGGCTTAACTATGCTCTGACCTTCTGATTGCCAAAAAAAAAGCTCCTCAGCCTGAGCGCTTGAGGAGCTAAATTCAGAGAACGTCTTTTTTACACTTTGTTATTCAGGACCAGCTGACCATTTCCGTCCAGCGGAATTTGGCTGCCAGGGTCTTTATCCATACGGATTTTGCCCTGCTGGTCACCAATTTTGTACGTCACGTCATAACCCAGCATTTTTTCTGACTTGTCATAGACGGTTTTGCAGCGCTGCTGAGTCGTGGTGTAGGTATCGTTATCCTGCATTGCGCCCTGAACCTGGTTACCGGCATAGCCGCCACCCAGCGCGCCAACCACGGTCGCCACAGATTTACCACGACCGTTACCAAACTGATGACCGAGCACACCACCTGCAACCGCACCCAGGACTGAACCGGCGATACGGTTTTCATCCTGAACCGGACGGCGATGCGTAACGGCCACGTTGCGGCATTCCTGACGCGGTGTTTTTACTGATTCTTTAATAGGGGTAGCAGAAACGACCTGCGCATACTGCGGGCCGCGATCAAGCACGTTGAGACTGGCAACCGCTGCCACACCTAACGCAGCAGCAACACCAATCCCGATACCCGCCAACATTGATTTATTCACGGGACTTCCTCCTTTGTTGCTATTGGTAACAATTCTGCAATTAACGACAGACTTAGCCAATCAGAAAAAGGATTAAAAATGTGGGGATGTAGGCAGAATCGCCCTGTTTAGGAGAACTCCTAAGAGATGCAGATGGAATGACCAGCATGATATGCTAAAAATCCCTCCGGGGAGCCCGGAGGGAGAGCGGGATTAGTGCAGTTTAAGGCGAGGACGGATCACGCGGTTGATTCTACCCACCAGCATCATCAGGCCGGTTTTGAAGTAACCGTGCAGCGCAATCTGATGCATACGGTACAGCGAGATGTACACGAAGCGTGCAATGCGCCCTTCTACCATCATTGAGCCGCGCATCAGGTTACCCATCAGGCTGCCTACGGTAGAGAAGTTAGAGAGCGACACCAGGGAACCGTGGTCTTTATAAACGTACGATTTCATTGGTTTACCTTTGGTCTGCGCCAGAATATTGTGCAGCACAAGGCTTGCCATCTGGTGCGCTGCCTGAGCACGTGGCGGCACGAAACCACCTTCAGGACGCGCACAGGATGCACAGTCACCAATCGCGTAGATTTCCGGGTCGCGGGTGGTTTGCAGCGTTGGCTCAGTCACCAGCTGGTTAATACGGTTCGTTTCCAGGCCACCGATATCTTTCATGAAATCTGGCGCTTTAATCCCTGCCGCCCAGACCATCAGATCCGCTTCGATGTATTCGCCATCTTTGGTATGCAGACCGCCTTCATCAGCGCTGGTTACCATTGTCTGGGTCATCACGCGAACGCCCAGTTTGGTTAACTCACTGTGCGCCGCACCGGAAATACGCGGAGGCAGAGCAGGCAGAATGCGTTCGCCCGCTTCGACCAGCGTCACGTTCAGTGCTTCGTTGGTCAGCCCTTTGTAGCCGTAGCTGTGCAGTTGTTTGACCGCATTGTGCAGCTCAGCAGAGAGCTCCACGCCCGTAGCACCACCGCCGACAATCGCGATGTTAACCTTGCCGTTGGCACCCATGTTATTGGTGTACTTCAGGAACAGGTTAAGCATTTCCTGATGGAAACGGCGCGCCTGATGCGGGTTATCCAGGAAGATGCAGTGTTCTTTCACGCCAGGCGTGTTGAAATCGTTGGAGGTACTGCCCAGAGCCATCACCAGCGTGTCATAAGGCAGCTTGCGTTCAGGAACCAGCAACTCGCCCTTTTCATCACGCAACTCGGCAAGCGTGATGGTTTTGCTTTCACGGTTGATGTCCACCACGGAACCCAGCTGGAACTGGAAGTGGTGATTACGCGCATGTGCCAGATAGCTCAGCGCATCAACCCCTTCATCCAACGATCCGGTTGCAACTTCGTGCAACAGTGGTTTCCACAGGTGACTGTGGTTACGATCGACCAGCGTAATTTTAGCTTTTTTACTGCGACCCAGCTTTTTGCCCAGCTGTGTAGCCAGCTCCAGCCCGCCAGCACCACCGCCTACAATCACTATCTTTTTCAATGGCGTAGTCAACGTGACCCCCTCAAATTATTAACCAATTGTTAATTAAAAGTTATAAAAATAACCCTTAATTAACAACAGGTTACAGCACTGAAACCATTCAGGTGCATTGAGAATAACACGCCAGGCGCATTGGTCATACCAAAATTGATATGCATCAAGTTTTGATGGCTGATATTTGTACAGTTTTAGCAAAAAGAAAGCCCGGCAAGCTTACGCCGCCAGGCTTTAGAGAACGTCAGATGCCTTTAACCCAGGGTTTTAAAGGCCTTGATGCGTTGCAGATGCGGGGAGATACTTTTGAACTTGTGGGTCTGTTCTTCGTCCCAGACAATTTCATAGTAATGGTGAAGCAGCTCGGCGGCACGAGTGCTGCTCAGGGCTTCATCATTACGCGACAGGATCACCAGACAACGATCGCGATTCTTTTCACGGAAGTTGCTGACGCACTTGGTTCCGATATCAGCATACTCTTCCGGACGGTCGATCTTCCCTTCCATATTTTCATGCGGGAACAGGTTCGGGTTGAACACCACCTGACGGATATCGCACAAGAATCCAATCCTCTCAGCCCAATATCCGCCCAGACCCACCCCACAAATCAGCGGGCGATCGTCGACATTAAGCTGCAACATTTTGTCCACTTCTTTGAGCAAATGCTGCATATCATGTTTCGGATGGCGCGTGCTGTAGCTAATCAGCCGTACATCCGGATCGATAAACTGCAGTTGCAGCACTTTCTCATGATTACCAGGACTGTTTGAGTCAAAACCGTGTAAATAGATGATCATCGTCTTCTCACCACGCTACGCCTACCAGGAGGGATTAAAGGCCTGCCTTATGTGCCTGCCAGCGCTCATTCAGCGCCTCAAGCTGTGCATTGACCGTCTTCCAGCGCGCCGAGCCCATCAGCTCCTGACGGCTAAATGAACCTTTATGATACAATTGTGTAACACGCTCAGCATTGATCGGCGACAGGTTATCCAACACACTGACTGCGCCTTTACGATTATTGCAGACCAGGATCATATCGCAACCTGCATCCAGCGATGCCTGTCCGCGTTCAGCATAGCTGCCCATAATGGCAGCCCCTTCCATCGACAAATCGTCAGAGAAGATCACGCCGTTAAAACCTAATTCCTGACGCAGCACGGTTTTCAGCCAGTGTGCCGAGCCGCTCGCCGGGCGCGGATCGACATCGCTGTAGATAACATGTGCCGGCATAATGGCATCAAGTTTGTTATCGGTGATAAGCGAACGGAACACCGACATGTCTTTGGCACGGATCTCCGCTTCAGGGCGCGGGTCGCGTGGGGTTTCTTTGTGAGAATCCGCCGTGACCGCCCCGTGGCCCGGGAAGTGTTTGCCGGTAGTTTTCATCCCGGCATCGTGCATCCCGTCGATAAAACGTGTGGCCATCGCCAGTGCGATGCGCGGGTCTTCATGATATGAACGCTCGCCGATAGCCGCGCTGATATGCCCGACATCCAGCACGGGTGCAAAGCTGATATCAATATCCATCGCAATCATTTCGCTTGCCATCAGCCAGCCTGCGTCCTGCGCCAGCTTGCCGCCCTCTTCGGAGCCCAGCAGCGCTGCGAAAGACTGCGCCGCTGGCAGGCGGGTAAAGCCCTCGCGAAAACGCTGCACGCGCCCGCCTTCCTGGTCTACCGCCACCACCAGCTGATTGCGTGACGCCGCGCGAATTTGTCGAACCAGCTCCCGCAGCTGCTCCGGGTCGTGATAGTTGCGGGTAAACAGAATCAGGCCACCAACCAGCGGGTGCGCCAGAATTTCGCGCTCCTCCGCATCCAGCTCAAAGCCTTCTACATCCAACATGACTGGACCCACACGAACCTCTCTTATCCTTTAGTTTGTAACTGGCGCCAGACGTCATCTGCCAGCGCGATAAATTGTTTGTCGGCCGATTGCTGCAAGCGTACTTCAAACCAGCCAGCCATCAGCATCAGGACCCAAGGCCGCCAGCGCCAGACCTGGTGTGCAAGCGTCTGAGGGTCTATATGCGCGCCTCTGGCGTAGGCCTGAATTAACAGCCTGCGCGCAGCATCATCCGCCGTCCAGACTGCCGCAAGCTCCAGCGCAACGTCCCCGTCACCGGCATATTCCCAGTCGATCAGTCTGTCACCCACTGGCGTGTGGACGATATTTCCGGCGTGAACATCCATATGCAAAGGCGCAAGCCGCAGCGGCTGTGGCTCACCCGCTTTACGCAGCCGTTTGAGCTGCGCCAGCCAAAAAGGCGTGCGTCTGGTGGGCGACGCCTGCTGCCAGTACTGTTCAAGCAAGGGTAAAAGCGTGATGCGCCAGCCCAGACGCCGTTGGCGGTGCAGATGATACAACATGGCGGCGAGCGTGGGAGTATCCGGTAATCCGGTTTTGATCTCGCCCGCAAGATATTCCACCGCCATCCAGCCCTGCATAAAAAACCGGGGTTTCGGCACAAGCTCTGCGGGAAGCCGCGTTAATGCGCGGTACTGTCGACGAAAATGGGAAGCCGGAGCGGAGTCATCATGGTGCTGGCGTAACACCAGCCGATGTTCGCCCCGGGCGATAATGCAACTCGCGCCGCCAAGCCCGGAATGGGCCTGCGGCGCGATAAGGCGATACTGCGGAAAATAACGTGTCAGAACGTCATCACGCGTGATGTTATTGTTGCGTAACGGCACCTTTACCCGACCAGATAATTTCGCCTGTCTGAACCAGCATCAGCTGCATCTGCAACGCTGGCGTATTCACGTTACCGCTGGCGTTAGAATAAAGCACATACTGCGCGCCGACGTTACGGGCGATACCAATCGCCTTGCTACGCGAGCCGAGACTATCCTGTGCAGACAGCCCCAGTTGCTGTTTTGCAACAGCGAGCTGCTGCGCAGAAACCAGCGTAAATTTACCGTTATTCGCCAGAGCATTACGCAGCGTTTCGGTCGCTTCCCCCGCATTCAGGGAACCGTTAGTGCGGTTATTCACGCTATCCACCAGCAGCACACTGCCAGGGGTAACGCCCTGCGCCTGCAACATTTTACCGACCATTGGCTGCATTGCGCCGTTCCAGTCGTAGTGACGCACGCGCGGTGCAGGCTGCGCCGTTGCATCAGGATGTTCGATTGGGCCAGGCTGCGCCGGGATGGTCGGAACAGAAGGCACGGTTGGCACCGGCTGCGTTGGCGGTACAGGTTGTGCCGTGCCCGGTTTCGCCTCTTCCACAGGAGCAGGTTGTTCCATGCGCGTCATACACCCTGAAAGGAAGAGTGCAAATGCGGTAACGAGCGCAAAACGGCTCATATTTTTAATCAAGGTTCACCCCTTACAAATAAAGATAAAGTCTGACCTTATGCGCACCCAGGTAGTTCGCGCTGCCATACAGCGTGACCGATGACCTCGCCGGAATGATTACCGTGCGCGTCGCTTCAAGGGGGTGCATTTCAAGACCTCGTACGTCGTACCAGTAGAAACGGTAATGCACCGTTACTGGTTCGTGTCTTTCGTTATAAAGCGCAGAGGACGCAGAGGCCTGAATTTCGCTGATGGTCAGCGAAGGTTGTTCTGCCGTGATACCCGCCGCCAGAACAGAGGACTCCATCACCAGCGTCTGTTCATCATTCACCGGGATTGCGGGACGCGCGCTGCACCCGACCATCACCAGCGTCATTACCAGCGCTGCAAAACGCCCTCTTAGCATGTCAAAGACCTTTATGTGCCAGCATCGGCCCCAGCGGGCGGCCACCCAGCAGATGCATGTGAATGTGATAGACTTCCTGCCCGCCATGGCGATTGCAGTTCATGATCAGGCGATAGCCGTCCTGCGCAATGCCTTCCTGCTCAGCAATTTTTGCCGCCACCGTCAGCATACGGCCTAATGCCACTTCGTGCTCGGTTTTCACATCGTTCACGGTAGGAATCAGAATATTGGGAATAATAAGGATGTGTGTCGGCGCCTGAGGTGAAATGTCCCGGAAGGCTGTGACCAGCTCATCCTGATACACGATATCCGACGGAATTTCGCGGCGGATAATTTTACTGAAAATCGTTTCTTCAGCCATGACCTTTTCCTTTTTTGTTTAATCTGGCGTGGTGGGTCTGCCAATAACACACATTGTCTGCATTACTGTGTGACACAACTCAAGAGTATGAGCGAGTTTCTCCTGTCCTTTCAACCTTCTCCCTCGATTTCTTTCCTTATTGCACGACAGCTGCATGAAGAGTGAGCGCTCTTGTGTGTTGATATCCTGAAACAATATTTCACTTCCGTTCGAAACATCTGTTTACAGCATTAATCACAATGAGTATATTTCGCATTTGCATTTTCATGCGCATTTCAAACATAGAAAACGACTTCAGCCCGGTTTCACGGGACTGACGCACACAACTTTCACCATTCATTAAGGGTTTGATGATGTCTTTCATTAATCACACCAGGGATGGGCAACGTCAGCCTGCCACAACACCTTCGTTGCTGGCAGCCTGCATTGCTATGGCATTGATGCCAACCGTAAGTTTCGCTGCTACCACTTCCACTGAAGACACCGTTGTTGTTGATGGCGGTTTTGATAACGCGCAGGATCCATCTGCCGGCCAGGAGCAGGATTACAGCGTTAAAACCACCACTACCGGTACAAAACTGCTGCTCGTGCCGCGCGATATTCCCCAATCCGTCAGCGTTATCAGCCAGCAACGCATGGCTGACCAGAATCTGCAATCTATCGGGCAGGTATTGACCAATACCACCGGGGTGACGTCGCAGGTTCAGGACAGCGACCGTTCTGTATTTTACTCCCGTGGTTTCTTCGTGAGTAACTATGCATACGATGACCTGCCAACCTCCATCAGTGAAGTGTGGAACTTTGGCGATACGGCGGCCGATACCGCCATTTACGATCGCATTGAAGTGGTTCGTGGCGCAACAGGCCTGATGTCCGGCACGGGTAACCCGGCCGCCTACGTCAACATGGTGCGTAAACATGCTGACAGCAATGAATTCAAGGGCAACGTATCGGCCAGCTATGGCAGCTGGGATAAACAGCGCTATGTACTCGATTTACAGGCTCCGCTGGTTGAGTCCGGTAAAGTCCGTGGGCGGTTGATCACCGGTTATCAGGACAACGACAGCTTTGTCGATAACTATCACTACCGTAAGAAATTCCTGTACGGTGTGGTGGATGCCGATGTCACCGACAGCACTACCCTCTCTCTGGGATACGAATACCAGGAGAGCAGGACCGAAGATCCTACCTGGGGCGGCCTGCCAACCTGGTACAGTGACGGTAGCAAAACGCATTACAACCATAGCCAGACCGTTGCACCAGACTGGGCGTATTCGGACAAAGACAACACCCGCATTTTTGCCAACCTGACCCAACGTTTCGACAACGGCTGGGAAGCGCACATCAACGGGATGCACGCGGAAACCAACTTTGATACCAAGCTGATGTACATGTCCGGCTACCCGGATAAAGACACGGGAGCAGGGATGGTGGGTTACGGCGGCTGGAATCGTGGTGAGCGTAAACAGGATGCGGTCGATGCCTTCCTGCGCGGTGGATTCGATCTCTTCGGTCGCCAGCACGAAATGATGTTTGGCGGCAGCTTCAGCCGTCAGCGCAACCACTACGACAACTCAATGCCGGATGCCCAGTACGGTATGGTTGATGTGGGTGATTTCAAAAACTGGAACGGTAATATTGCCGACCCACAGTGGACGCCGTGGAAACTCTACAGCCAGGACGATATTCGTCAGTCGTCAGCATACACCTCTGCCCGCTTCTCGCTGGCCGATCCGCTGCACCTGATCCTGGGCGCGCGCTACACCAATTACAACATTCGCTATAACCCGGCCGGGTCCCCGGACACCCGACTGGAGAGCACCAAAGACAACGTGACGCCGTACGCGGGCCTGATCTATGACATCAACGAAGACTGGTCAACATACGTCAGCTATACCTCTATCTTTCAGCCACAGGACAAGCGTGATGCCAATGGCCGCTACCTCGATCCTACAACGGGTAAAAGTTACGAGGCGGGCGTGAAGGCAGACTGGTTTAACACCCGCCTGACCACCTCTCTGGCCATCTTCCGTATTGAACAGGATAACGTTGCCAACAATACCTATACCTATATGCCAAGCGGTGAGTCAATTTATGAATCACTGGATGGGGTGGTGAGTAAAGGGATTGAGTTTGAGCTGAACGGCGCCCTGACCGATAACTGGCAGCTGACCTTCGGTGCGACCCGCTTTATCGCCGAAGATAAGAACGGTAATGCAGTGAGCTCTGACCAGCCTCGCACCACCATGAAGCTTTTTACCCGTTATCAACTGCCGATGCTGCCAGAGCTGGCCGTGGGCGGCGGTGTTAACTGGCAAAACAAGGTCTGGACGGATGTTGATGGCGGCCCTGCCGGACGCTCCCGTGCTGAACAGGGCAGCTACGCGCTGGTGAATCTGTTCAGCCGCTACCAGGTGACCAAAAACTTTGCTGTTCAGGCGAACGTGAACAACCTGTTCGATAAAGATTACTACGACTATGTCGGGTCTTATCTCGTGTACGGCGCACCGCTTAGCTTCTCGGTGAGCGCGAGCTACGATTTCTAAGACAGTATCAACAACAAAGGGAGCCAGATGGCTCCCTTTGTTTGTGCCCGTTTTTCGCACTCCGGTGCACAAGCAATAAAAAAGGCAGCCAGTCGGCTGCCTTAGTCTCCCCAGTCACAACTTAGTTGCCGCGGATGTATTCATCCATTTCGGTTTTCAGGTTATCGGATTTAGTACCGAAGATTGCCTGAACACCGGAACCTGCAACAACAACGCCCGCTGCGCCAAGTTTTTTCAGACCAGGCTGGTCAACTTTCGCTACGTCGGCAACACTCACACGCAGACGAGTGATACACGCGTCCAGGTTAGTGATGTTTTCTTTGCCGCCGAACGCTGCAACCAGAGCCGGAGCCATTTCGCTGGTAGCTGTTGCTTTGTTGTCTTCAGACACATCTTCACGACCTGGAGTTTTCAGGTCCAGTGCTTTGATAAGCACACGGAAGATGGTGTAGTAAACAACGGCGTAGCACGCACCAACGATTGGGAACAGCCACAGTTTGCTGCTGTTACCGGACAGAACGATAAAGTCGATCAGGCCGTGAGAGAAGGACGTACCATCACGCATACCCAGCAGGATACAGATTGGGAATGCCAGACCAGCCAGTACCGCGTGAATGATGTACAGGATCGGCGCAACGAACATGAAGGAGAACTCGATCGGCTCGGTGATACCGGTCAGGAACGAGGTCAACGCTGCGGAGATCATGATACCGCCCACTTTTGCACGGTTCTCTGGTTTAGCAGAGTGCCAGATTGCAATCGCAGCAGCCGGCAGGCCGTACATTTTGAACAGGAAGCCACCAGACAGTTTGCCTGCGGTTGGGTCACCTGCCATGTAACGTGGGATATCACCGTGGAACACCTGACCTGCTGCGTTGGTGAATTCACCAATCTGCATCTGGAATGGAACGTTCCAGATGTGGTGCAGACCAAATGGTACCAGGCAGCGTTCAACGAAGCCGTAGATACCGAATGCCACAACCGGGTTCTGGTAAGCAGCCCACTGAGAGAAGGTCTGGATTGCAGAGCCGATCGGTGGCCAAATGAAGGACAAGATCACGCCAGTGAAAATCGCTGCCAGACCAGAAATGATCGGAACGAAACGCTTGCCCGCGAAGAAGCCCAGATACTCAGGCAGCTTGATGCGATAGAAGCGGTTAAACATGTACGCTGCAATCGCACCGGAGATAATCCCACCGAGAACACCGGTATCAGCCAGGTGTTTCGCTGCGATCTCTTCAGCAGGTAAATGCAGGACCAGTGGTGCAACCACAGCCATGGTTTTCACCATGATGCCGTAGGCAACAACTGCGGCCAGCGCAGATACACCATCGTTATTGGTGAAGCCCAGAGCAACACCGATAGCGAAGATCAGCGGCATGTTAGCAAAAACAGAGCCGCCTGCTTCGGCCATCACGTGGGAAACTACGGCTGGCAGCCAGCTGAAGTTAGCAGAACCGACACCCAGCAGGATACCTGCGATAGGCAGTACGGATACTGGCAGCATCAGCGATTTACCGACCTTTTGCAGGTTAGCAAATGCATTCTTAAACATAATTGAGAGTGCTCCTGAGTATTTGTGCTTTTTTTTACGTTTTCACGCATTGGCCCGGGGGGAGTACCGCGCCGTGGACAGGACATCTAAGCGCCCTTTATTTATTACACAGAGTAAAATAAATCCCTCTGAGTTTGTTTGACGGCTATCACGTTTCAGCTCAAGGCAGACCAAAAACTTTCAGTTTTTTACAAAAAGCATTTCTGGATGTGTCTAAAAACACCGTCACCGCCCCAAATGAGGCGGTGAACTTTACTCGCTTTATTTATTAATTACGAGCCTAAAAAAAACATGTGTATCAAACAGATTGCAGGCGGGCGGGGTCGATGTGGAACAGATTTGCGAAGTTTTCCGTCGTGACGCGAGCCAGCTCATCGATGCTGACACCCTTCAGAACGGCCATATACTCAGCCACATCTCTTGTCATGGCAGGTTGATTCTCTTTGCCGCGATGCGGCACCGGTGCCAGATAAGGAGAGTCTGTTTCCACCAGAATGCGATCGAGAGGGACATAGCGCGCAGCATCACGAAGCTGCTCTGCGTTACGAAACGTCACGATCCCAGAAAACGAGATATAAAAACCTAAATCAAGCAGCTTACCCGCCGTTTCTCTGTCTTCTGTGAAACAGTGTAGTACGCCACCACAATCCGTCACGTTTTCTTCCTGGAGGATCGCCAGCGTATCGGCTCGTGCATCACGCGTATGCACGATAACCGGCTTGTTCAGCTCGCGGCCAATACGGATGTGGTTACGGAAAGACGCCTGCTGACGAGGTTTAGTTTCAGGTGTGTAGAAATAGTCCAGCCCCGTCTCGCCCATCGCGACAACACCCTCTTCCGCCGCAAGACGACGTAAGTCCTCAACGTCGTATTCTTCATCCTGATTCAGCGGGTGCACGCCGCAGGAAAATACTACGTTATCGCGGACACCCACCAGCTCGCGCATGGTGCGATAGCCCGGCAACGTGGTTGCCACCGCCAGGCAGAATTTCACATCGCGGGCGGCGGCTTTCGCCAGCACATCGTCCACGTTTTTATGCAGGGATTGGTAATCCAGGCCATCAAGATGGCAGTGTGAGTCGACTAAAAACATAATGTCTCTCTCAGAGATGGGAAACAGGCAGCGGTGTGCCTGGTTGCAGGTAATGTTCGATACGCAGTAACTGGTCCGTTAGTAAAAGCTCGCGATTAAGACCGGTTACCGTTAAGAGTTGTTCACGGCTCTGGCAGACATCATGAAGGATCGCACGCAGCATATTGCCAGAAAGACGGTTGGCCAGAGTATTGATAACCCCCCAGGCATCCACGTTGGACAGCAATGTTGCGCCCTGCTGACATTTCAGCGCATCCAGCAGCATTGACGCCAGCCAGTGCAACCGCTCAGCCGCCTGGTCATGGTTCAGAACAGCCAGTAAACTCAGCCAGTCACGACTATCCAGCGCTGACGCCACGGCACGGCAGAGCGCCTCACGCTGTGACCAGCTATCAGGTTGCAGCAGTGCCAGTGCTGCCGCCGGCGCACCACTGCATAAGCGCAATGCAGTGAGGGCTGCTTCTTGTGACGTTGTCACTTCACGTTCAAGCCAGCTTAACGCCCAGGATTCTTGCGGTACAGAGAGATGATGAAGACGACAGCGGCTACGCAATGTTGCCAGCAATCGCCCCGGTTCACGGCATGACATAAAGAACCAGGTCTTCTCCGGGGGTTCTTCAAGCGTTTTCAGCAGTGCGTTTGCCGCTGCCTCGGTGAGTAACGCCGCATCTTTCAGCCAGACTACTTTTGCCCCGCCCAGTCGCGCATGTTCGTACAGTTTTTCACTGACCTCACGCACGGCATCAATACCGAGGGTCGTTTTGCCTTTTTCTGGCTCCAGGGTGTAGTAATCAGGATGGGTACCCGCCTGCATCAGCTGGCAGCCCCGGCATTTACCGCAGCTTTTGTGCCCTTCTGGCTGCTGGCACATCAAAAAACGGGTGATCGCGTAAATCAGCTCATCATCCCCCATGCCTGGCAACGCCTGAATCAGTAACGCATGATGCCCCCGACCGGCCTGATAGCTGTTAATCAGCTGCTCAAAGTGTGGGCGCAACCATGGATACCATTTCATGCCTGCTGCTCCTGTACCCACTGGGTCACCGTTTCACGAATAGAGCGCGCCACATCATCGAGTGACTGGGTAGCATCAATTGTGCGGATGGAACTGTCCTGCCCGGCAAGCTCAAGATAGCGCGCGCGAGTACGGTTGAAGAAATCCAGCGACTCCTGTTCAATGCGGTCCAGCTCGCCACGCGCACGGGCGCGTTTCAGGCCCACTTCGGGGGTAACATCCAGATAGAGCGTCAGGTCCGGGCGGAAGTTACCCAGCACCGCATCGCGCAGCGTGGCTAACATCGTCTGGTCGATACCCCGACCACCGCCCTGATAAGCCTGGGTCGACAGATCGTGACGATCGCCAATCACCCATTTGCCTTCAGCCAGTGCAGGTTTGATAACGGTTTCAACCAACTGAACGCGCGCGGCATAAAACATCAGAACTTCGGCTTTATCTGTGATGATTTCGTCACCCACTGATTTGATATCCAGCACCAGGCTTCGCAGTTTTTCCGCCAGCTGCGTGCCGCCCGGCTCGCGGGTGAACACCATATCCCCGATACCCAGCGTTTTGAGTGTATCCACCACCAGATTACGCGCGGTCGTTTTACCTGCGCCTTCCAGCCCCTCAATAACAATGTATTTACTGCGCATTTTTTTCCTTAAGTGCCTTCAGATAGTCCTGAACAGAGCGATTGTGGCTGGCAAGGTTGGTATTAAAAGTATGCCCGCCTTTTCCATCAGCCACAAAATAGAGATAGGGTGTTTTTGCCGGATGAGCCGCCGCGTTAAGCGAGGCTTCGCTCGGCGTGGCAATTGGGCCTGGCGGTAATCCGCTAATCACGTAGGTATTATACGCGGTCGGCGTTTCCAGGTCTTTTCTCGATATCTTACCGGTGTAATTCTCACCCATGCCGTAAATCACCGTAGGATCGGTTTGCAGCCGCATCCCGATGCGCAGTCGGTTGATAAACACCGATGCCACCTGGTCACGCTCTGCAGCAACCGCCGTCTCTTTTTCGATGATAGAGGCCATGGTCACGAACTGGTTCTGATCTTTATACGGCAGCCCATCTACGCGCCCTTCCCAGGCAGCATCAACGGCGGTAACCATTTTTTTGTGCGCACGCTTCAGGATGGAAACATCGGTAGTCCCGGCGGTATACATCCAGGTATCCGGCCAAAACCAGCCTTCAACCCATTCAGGGTGTTCGAGTTTCAGCACCTCAGCAACCGTCTGGTAGTTATCATCTTTCAGGGTATGTTTGATGTAAGGTGCATCACGCAGCTGTTTGAGATAGTCGCTCAGACGCATCCCCTCGACAAAGCGCAGCGGGAATTGTGCCTCTTTGCCGCTTTCGAGTAATTGCAGCATTTCTCTTACCGTCATGCCTGGCGTCAGGCGATACGTGCCTGCTTTAAAATGCGACAGGTCAGGCTCAACGCGCAGCAGCCACTGGAACACCCGAGGGCGGTTAATCACTTTATCGCCGTAAAGCTGTTCGCCGAGCGCCAGACGTCCGGTTCCTGCTTTAAGGGTAAATATTGTCTCTTCTTTAATCAGGATTTTACTGTCCGCCAGTTGACGAACCTTCCACACTCCGGCTCCGCCAGCAACAGCCAGCACAACAACCAGGAGCAGGATAAAGCGCAACATTTTCTTCATGACGTTCTGGTTTGCTCACATAACGGGGCTAAATAATGATACAGCTCGCGCGATGACCAGCGTTGCTGGCCGCAGGCGCGAACAGGTACAACTGGCATCAGTGCGTTACAGACAACGACTTCATCTGCCGCTAACAGCGCATCCTCAGTTGCGTTAACTTCGACAACGCGAAAACCAGAGTGTGCCAGCTGCTGCATACAAAACTGGCGCATGATGCCATTTACGCCAGCCTGATCAAGCTTCGGCGTGAAGACATCACTGCCCCGCCGCCAGAATAAATTAGCCGCACAGCATTCAGTAATGAGCCCTTCGCTGTCAAGGACCAGCGCCTCATCGGCTTCTGACTGCTCAAGATGAGCACGGATCAAGACCTGTTCAAGACGATTCAGGTGTTTTATTCCGGCAAGCGCAGGGTTTCGCCCAAGACGTATAGGGCTTAATTCAAGTGTGATGCCATCCTGACGCCAGCGCGCATAATGTGCAGGATAAGCAGAAACGCTGAGGATCCGTGTCGGATGCTGGCAGTTCGCGCCGCTGTAGCCCCTGCCACCGCTGCCACGGCTGATGATCACTTTCAGTACGCCACTGGCGTGTCCTGCCGCCAACTGAACCATCTCATCAGCCAGAGTGTCCCATGCGGTAAACGGGATCAGCAGTTTTTCACAGGCACCCTGTAACCGACGGATATGCTCTGCAAGAAAACAGACCTCGCCCTGAATAATACGCGCCGTGGTGAAGCAACCATCACCAAACTGAGTCGCCCTGTCGCTTGCAGGAAGCGTGTCCTGCTCAAGGCCATTAATTAGAAACATGCTGGCTCCTTATGCGTGGTCGTTCAGTCTGGCAAGGTGAATAAAATAGGACAAGGGGATAAAACCGAATAAAAAAGGTCCGACAAGCGGACCTTTTTATCGCCATCAGGCAGTCAGGCTCAGACCTTTTTAAAGATCAGGGAACCGTTAGTACCACCAAAGCCGAAGGAGTTACACAGGGTGTACTCCATGCCGCTAACCTGGCGCGCTTCGTGCGGAACGAAGTCCAGATCGCAACCTTCATCCGGGTTATCCAGGTTGATGGTTGGCGGAACAGCCTGATCGCGCAGCGCAAGGATAGAGTAGATAGACTCTACTGCACCCGCCGCACCTAACAGGTGACCGGTCATGGATTTCGTCGAGCTCACCATTACGCGGCTGGCAGATTCACCGAAGATAGACTTAACAGCCTGAGTTTCTGCTTTATCGCCTGCCGGAGTGGACGTACCGTGCGCATTGACGTAGCCAATCTGTGCAGGAGTGATACCTGCATCACGAATCGCATTTTCCATCGCCAGCGCAGCACCTGCACCGTTCTCTGGAGGTGAAGTCATGTGATAAGCATCGCTACTCATACCAAAGCCAACGACTTCAGCATAGATTTTAGCGCCACGTTTTTTCGCGTGTTCGTACTCTTCCAGTACGATCATACCGGCACCGTCACCCAGCACGAAACCATCACGGTCTTTATCCCACGGACGGCTTGCCGCCTGAGGATTTTCGTTACGGGTAGACAGCGCACGCGCTGCACCAAAACCACCAACACCCAGTGGGGTACTGGCTTTTTCAGCACCGCCCGCTACCATCGCATCAGCATCGCCATAAGCGATAATGCGCGCAGCCTGACCGATGTTATGCACACCAGACGTACAGGCAGTAGCAATGGAAATGCTTGGGCCACGCAGCCCGAACATAATGGTCAGGTGACCTGCCACCATGTTAACAATCGTTGACGGAACGAAGAATGGGCTAATCTTACGCGGGCCACCGTTCATCAGAGATGTGTGGTTTTCCTCGATTAGGCCAAGACCGCCAATCCCGGAGCCAATAGCGGCACCAATGCGGGTTGCGTTCTCTTCCGTAATGACAAGGCCAGAATCCTGCATGGCCTGAACGCCAGCGACAATTCCATATTGAATGAAGGCATCCATCTTGCGCTGTTCTTTGCGCGAGATGATCTCTTCACAGTTAAAATCCTTTACTAAGCCAGCAAATTTCGTTGCATAGGCGCTAGTATCGAAATGGTCGATTAGGCTGATGCCGCTCTGACCGGCAAGGAGAGCTTTCCAGGTGGACTCTACGGTATTGCCGACAGGAGACAACATGCCAAGTCCGGTCACAACTACACGACGCTTAGACACGTTTGTCCTCCAGGGAGGGATAAAAAGGGATTCGTGGGACTAAAAAAGATAAAACTCAGGCGGTCGAATGACCGCCTGGAGATGTTCACTTACGCCTGGTGACCGTTGATGTAATCAATGGCAGCCTGAACGGTGGTGATTTTCTCAGCTTCTTCGTCCGGAATCTCAGTATCAAACTCTTCTTCCAGAGCCATTACCAGCTCAACGGTGTCAAGAGAATCTGCGCCCAGGTCTTCAACGAAGGAAGCGGAGTTCACAACTTCTTCCTGCTTAACGCCCAGCTGTTCGCCGATAATTTTCTTAACGCGTTCTTCGATAGTGCTCATACTCTTAAATTTCCTATCAAAACTCGCTTTCGCGATGGTTTTCGTAGTGTATAAAATGTTGAAAAATTTGCAACTAAATCCCGGCAGGTCTTACCACGATTTTACGTTATTTTGAGGCCATTCGCCCTAATAACGCAAATATTTTCGATCGTGATTAAACCATATACATCCCGCCGTTGACGTGGAGGGTCTCACCAGTGATGTAACCCGCTTCGTCAGAGGCTAAAAATGCAACCGCACTGGCAATTTCTTTAGGGTCGCCAAGACGGCCCGCAGGAACTGCTGCCAGTGTACCCGCACGCTGATCATCTGTCAGCGCACGCGTCATGTCCGTTTCAATAAAACCCGGAGCAACAACGTTTACAGTAATACCGCGGGACGCAACTTCACGTGCCAACGACTTACTGAAACCGATCAGGCCTGCTTTCGCCGCAGCGTAGTTAGCCTGACCAGCATTTCCCATGGTACCAACCACAGAACCAACAGTGATAATACGACCATGACGCTTTTTCATCATAGCGCGCATTACCGCTTTTGACAGACGGAATACAGATGACAGGTTGGTTTCGATAATATCGTTCCACTCATCATCTTTCATTCGCATCAGCAGGTTGTCGCGAGTGATCCCGGCATTATTTACCAGAATATCCACTTCGCCAAACTCTGCGCGAATATTTTCCAGAACAGATTCGATAGATGCCGGTTCGGTCACATTCAGTACCAGACCTTTACCGTTTTCACCCAGATATTCGCTGATGGCTTTAGCGCCATTCTCGCTGGTTGCTGTACCAATCACTTTCGCGCCACGCGCAACCAGTGTTTCAGCAATTGCGCGCCCGATACCGCGGCTTGCGCCGGTGACCAGTGCGATTTTTCCTTCAAAACTCATGGTATTCCTCTTTTATTGCGAGAGTGCCGCTGACATCGCTTCCGGCTCGTTAATCGCCGAGGCAGTCAGGGTGTCAACAATACGTTTTGTCAGACCGGTGAGGACCTTACCAGGACCGACTTCATACAGATGCTCAACGCCCTGCGAGGCCATAAACTCAACGGTTTTGGTCCACTGTACCGGGCTATAAAGCTGACGAACCAGCGCATTACGGATAGCTTCCGGCGTAGTTTCGCATTTCACATCGACGTTGTTCACAACGGAAATCGTCGGTGCGTTAAAGGTGATTTTTTCCAGCTCAACCGCCAGTTTGTCGGCAGCTGGCTTCATCAGCGCACAGTGTGACGGCACGCTGACTGGCAGTGGCAGAGCACGCTTCGCGCCCGCAGCTTTACAGGCAGCACCCGCACGTTCAACCGCTTCTTTATGACCGGCGATAACCACCTGGCCTGGCGAGTTGAAGTTGACCGGAGAAACAACCTGACCTTCTGCTGATTCTTCACATGCTTTGGCGATAGACGCATCATCAAGACCGATAATCGCAGACATGCCACCCGTGCCTTCTGGTACCGCTTCCTGCATGAACTTACCACGCAGTTCAACCAGACGTACTGCATCGGAAAATGCAATCACACCTGCACAGACCAGTGCAGAGTATTCGCCAAGGCTATGACCCGCGAGCAGCGCTGGCGCTTTACCGCCCTGCTGCTGCCATACACGCCACAGCGCAACGGATGCGCTCAGCAGTGCTGGCTGCGTCTGCCAGGTTTTGTTCAGCTCTTCAGCAGGACCCTGCTGAGTCAATGCCCACAGATCATAACCCAGTGCATCAGAAGCTTCACGGAAAGTCTCTTCGATTATCGGATAGTTTGCTGCCATTTCAGACAACATCCCAACGGTTTGAGAACCCTGTCCCGGGAACACAAAAGCAAATTGCGTCATCTTTTTAATCCTTATACTAGAAACGAACCAGCGCGGAACCCCAGGTGAACCCGCCACCAAAGGCTTCAAGCAAGACCAACTGGCCCCGTTTGATTCGTCCATCGCGTACCGCTTCATCAAATGCGCAGGGTACCGACGCCGCAGAGGTGTTGCCGTGACGATCCAGGGTCACCACAACGTTATCCATCGACATGCCCAACTTTTTCGCTGTTGCGCTGATAATGCGCAGGTTCGCCTGATGCGGAACCAGCCAGTCGAGCGCGGAGCGTTCAAGATTGTTCGCTTCCAGCGTTTCATCGACAATGTGAGCCAGTTCGGTCACTGCCACTTTGAACACTTCATTACCCGCCATGGTCAGGTAGATGGAGTTGTCAGGATTAACGCGATCCGCGTTAGGCAGAGTTAACAGCTCGCCGTAGCTACCGTCAGCATGTAAATGCGTGGAGATGATACCCGGCTCTTCGGACTGCCCAAGCAGTACCGCACCCGCGCCATCGCCGAAAATGATAATGGTCCCGCGATCTTCCGGGTTGCAGGTGCGTGCCAGCACGTCAGCGCCGATAACCAGCGCGTGCTTCACTGCACCGGATTTAACATATTGATCGGCAACGCTCAGTGCATAGGTGAAACCTGCACAGGCTGCGGCGACATCAAATGCCGGGCAACCTTTAATGCCCAGCATGTTTTGAATCTGACATGCGGCACTTGGGAAGGCGTGCGTCGCGGACGTTGTTGCGACCACGATCAAACCAATCTGTTCTTTATCAATACCAGCCATTTCAAGCGCACGTTGTGCAGCTTCATAGCCCATAGTGGCAACGGTTTCGTCTGGCGCGGCAATACGACGTTCACGGATACCTGTGCGCGTGACAATCCACTCGTCAGACGTATCTACCATTTTTTCCAGATCGGCGTTGGTTCGCACTTGTTTTGGCAGGTAGCTGCCGGTACCTATAATCTTCGTATACATGTACGCTCAGTCACTTTTAGCTAATACAGATTCCAGGCGAGCGGCAATCCGCTGTGGGACTTGTCGCTGCACCGCCTGCACTGCCTGTTCAATCGCGACGGAAAAAGCTCGCTGATTGGCCGCACCGTGACTCTTAATCACGATACCGCGCAATCCTAACAGACAGGCGCCATTATACTGGTCGGGGTTGAGGTGACTGAATCGCCGCGTCAGGCTTTTTTGTAACCAACGCTTTAATAAAATCAGCCACCAGGACCTTTTTTTCCCTTCGCCCTGTGATTTGAGCAGCGAAAGGAACATTCGAACAACCCCTTCCATGGTTTTTAACGTTACGTTACCGGTGAACCCGTCGCACACCAGCACATCAGTTTTGCCGGTGAGCAACTCATTGGCTTCGAGATAACCAATATAGTTGATAGAAGGTACCTGTTTTAACAATTCAGCTGCTTCGCGAATGTTATCCAGACCTTTTGTCTCTTCTTCACCAATATTCAGTAACGCAACACGGGGATTGTTGATCCCGACAACCTCTTCTGCCAGCACCGATCCCATGACGGCAAACTGAGCCAGCATTGTACTATCACAATCAACGTTAGCGCCCAGATCCAGCACTACCGTTTTGCCCTTTTGCTGATGCGGTAACACCGTCACCAGCGCCGGACGCTCAATGCCCTCTATCGGCTTGAGCAATAATTTCGACAGCCCCATCAGCGCACCGGTATTCCCGGCACTGACGCAAGCCTGTGCTCGCCCTTCTTTCACCAGCTCCAGCGCTATTCGCATAGAGCTGCCACGGCTATTGCGAATAGCCTGCGATGGCCGGGCATCACTGGCAATAACTGACTGCGCAGGAATAATCTGCAGACGCGAACGTTGTTCGAAGTCAGCTTTTGCAAGTAATGGCGTGATTGTGTCGGGATTACCGACTAAAAGAAGTGTGAGTTGCGAATTAGAATTCAGTGCCTGCAATGCTGCAGGCACTGTCACAGAAGGGCCAAAATCGCCCCCCATGACATCTAACGCCAGGGTTAGACGTGTCAAGGTGTCGTCACTGCCTGGTTTGGTGTTTCCCCAGTTGCCTGGGGAAATCCTCACTAAGCTTCATCACGCTTGCGCGTAATTACTTAGTGATTACCTTGCGGCCACGGTAGAAACCGTCAGCAGTGATGTGGTGACGCAGGTGTTTCTCACCAGAAGTCTTGTCTACAGACAGGCTGGTAACTGCGGTCAGCGCGTCATGGGAACGACGCATGCCACGTTTGGAACGGGTTGGTTTATTCTGTTGTACGGCCATGGACCTTACTCCTCAATTACTTACGCTTTAAGCTGGCTAATACGGCAAATGGGTTTGGTTTTTGCGCTTCATCAGGCAATTCCCCAAAGACCATGTCCGCCTCGGACACTTCACAGTGTTCAGAATCATGCACCGGAACGACTGGCAAGGAGAGGATGACTTCATCTTCAACCAGAGCCAGAAGATCGATTTCACCGAATTCGTTAACCTCAATCGGCTCATACGCTTCCGGGAGTGCTTCAGCCTGTTCGTCAGAACGAACCGGACTAAAACAATACGTTGTGTGAACATGCTGTACAAACGGTTTCCCGCAACGCTGACAAGCGAGCGTTACCGTAACCTTTGCATCACCGGTTAAAACGGCAAGGCGCTGGTTATCGATAGCGAACGACATGGAGCATTCTACATCACTGTCCACACTGACTACGGATTCGGCGATACGCTCTGCCTGATCGGAAGAATAGATTCCTTCGTAATCGAGGCGTTTCTGAGCCGTACGAACCGGATCAAGAGTCAGGGGTAATTTTACCTTTTGCATAGGGCGCGCATATTAACTTTGTAACGTCATATAGTCAAAGAAAAAGGCAACCAGGGCTGCCTTTTGCCAATTATTCGCACACATTGCGGCCTGTAGTTTAAAATGGCTGGCATCGATACGCTATATCTGGTGATAAAAATATGCCAAATCTCGTTCTCGCCTCCACTTCACCCTACCGTCGAATGTTGCTGGAAAAACTCGGTATCCCGTTTGAATGTGCCGCACCGGCCGTTAACGAAACACCACAATCCGGTGAGTCGCCACGGCATCTGGTTACCCGTCTGGCGCAGGAAAAAGCTCAGTCTCTGGCTGCACGTTACCCTGCCCATTTGATTATAGGCTCCGATCAGGTTTGCGTGCTCGATGGCGTTATCACCGGAAAACCTCACACCGAAGAGAATGCCATCCAGCAACTGATGAGCGCACGCGGCAATATCGTTACCTTTTATACTGGTCTGGCGCTGTATAACTCGGCCACTGGCCATCTGCAAACCGAATGCGAGCCTTTCGATGTGCACTTCCGCCATCTCAGCGAGCAAGAGATTGTGGATTACGTTCGTAAAGAGCGTCCGCTGAACTGCGCAGGCAGTTTTAAAAGTGAAGGATTGGGGATTGCGTTGTTCGAAAGACTGGAAGGCCGCGACCCTAACGCGCTGGTCGGTTTACCGCTGATTGCGCTGTGCCAGATGTTAAGGCGTGAGGCGTTAAATCCGCTCAGTGCGTGATTTAACCGTTGCGGCCTGATGCCCTCTCCCACAGGAAGAGGGTGCAAACATTAAAAACGACAACTTCGTTGCCGTTTTACTTTTACCTTAGCCGCGCAGAACTTTGAGGCAGCGTTTCAGCTGGTCGTCCAGCGGCGCTTCAACACGCATCACCTCACCCGTCCCCGGATGGGTGAACTTCAGCGCGGCGGCATGAAGAAACAGGCGCGTTAACCCGGTGCCAGCCAGCTGTTTGTCGAACTCCCTGTCACCGTAACGGTCGTCAAATGCGATAGGATGCCCGGCATATTGCGTATGCACGCGGATCTGGTGCGTACGGCCCGTCACCGGGCTACAGCGCACCAGGGTGGCAAACTCAAAACGCTCTTCGACTTTAAAACGCGTCTCAGACGGCTTGCCTTCCTGGTTAACGCGAACAATGCGCTCACCGCTTTGCAGGATATTTTTCAACAATGGTGCCTGAACCACTTTCACATGGGATTGCCACTGACCACGCACCAGCGCCAGGTAATCCTTCTGCATTCCTTTATCACGCAACTGCTCGTGCAGGGAACGCAACGCGGAGCGCTTTTTCGCTACCAGTAACACGCCAGAGGTGTCGCGGTCGAGGCGATGCACCAGCTCAAGGAAACGTGCTTCCGGTCGCAAGGCGCGCAGACCTTCAATCACGCCAAAACTCAGACCACTACCGCCGTGTACCGCCGTGCCAGATGGCTTGTTCAGCACCAGAATGTGATCGTCTTCATATAAAATCACATCGCTAAGGGCCGCGACTTTCTGCAATTTTGGTGAAACCGCCTCTTCTTCACGCTCAGCAACACGTACTGGCGGAATACGGACTTCATCGCCCGCTTCGAGTTTATATTCAGGTTTCACGCGTTTTTTGTTCACCCGCACCTCGCCCTTACGCAAGATGCGATAAATCATACTCTTTGGTACGCCTTTCAGTTGGGTACGCAAAAAGTTATCGATACGTTGCCCCGCTTCATCATCGGTGATGGCAACCATTTTTACGGCTGGAGTCTCTGTTTTCATGGTTGGCGATTCTAAATATCGTCACGCATTAGCGCCACTCATTTTTCTATGCTTATATTTACTTTTATCCGGCACGCTTTCTTCGTGCGCAATCGATTTGGTGGATATTAGACCAATCGCTTCGCTGAAGTGGAGAAACTGTGAGTAACCGGGTGATAATTGGTAAAAGTCATCTTGCTATAACCCGGCGAGCAGTGGAATAATGAGGCCGTTTTCCGTGTTAAATCCTGGTTAAGTAAGGATACTGACGGAATGACCAATTTTGTCTGACCGATCATCCACGCAGCAATGGCGTAAGACGTATTGATCTTTCAGGCAGTTAGCGGGCTGCGGGTTGCAGTACTTCCCGGTATAAGGATTGTTCTCTGGAGAGTTTTACCCAGGCAATTCCCCTGATAATTGCGCTGTGTTTCCGTATGAATCACAGGCAACCGACACTCTGCGCCTCTTAAGCGAGCGACAACCGTGAGGTTGGCGACGTGAATAGACACGAGGCCATCGGTTCATACCCCGGAAAGCGTCACCTTGCCCGCAGCTTTGTCGTCAATGTAAGAATAATGAGTAAGTTACGATGAAAAGAATGTTAATCAACGCAACTCAGCAAGAAGAGTTGCGTGTCGCCCTTGTGGATGGGCAGCGCCTGTACGATCTGGATATCGAAAGTCCTGGACACGAACAGAAAAAAGCGAACATTTACAAAGGCAAAATCACCCGCATTGAACCAAGCCTTGAAGCTGCATTCGTCGATTACGGCGCTGAGCGTCACGGTTTCCTTCCTCTTAAAGAAATTGCTCGCGAATACTTCCCTGCCAACTATAACTCCCACGGTCGCCCGAACATCAAAGATGTTCTGCGCGAAGGTCAGGAAGTTATTGTTCAGATTGATAAAGAAGAACGTGGCAATAAAGGCGCTGCGCTGACCACCTTTATCAGCCTGGCAGGCAGCTATCTGGTACTGATGCCAAACAACCCGCGTGCGGGTGGTATCTCTCGCCGTATCGAAGGCGACGACCGTACCGAGCTGAAAGAAGCGCTGGCAAGCCTTGAGCTGCCGGATGGCATGGGGCTTATTGTTCGTACCGCAGGCGTGGGCAAATCTGCCGAAGCCTTGCAGTGGGACTTAAGCTTCCGCCTGAAGCACTGGGAAGCTATCCAGAAAGCAGCTGAAAGCCGCCCAGCTCCATTCCTGATCCACCAGGAAAGTAACGTCATCGTGCGTGCTTTCCGTGACTATCTGCGTCAGGACATCGGCGAAATTCTGATTGATAACCCGAAAGTGCTTGAGCTGGCTCGCCAGCACATCGCGGCACTGGGTCGCCCGGATTTCACCAGCAAAATCAAACTGTACACCGGTGAAATCCCGCTGTTCAGCCATTATCAGATTGAATCCCAGATTGAGTCCGCCTTCCAGCGTGAAGTGCGCCTGCCATCCGGTGGTTCTATCGTTATCGATACCACTGAAGCGCTGACCGCAATCGACATCAACTCCGCACGCGCAACACGCGGCGGCGATATTGAAGAAACAGCCTTCAACACCAACCTTGAAGCAGCCGATGAAATCGCCCGCCAGTTGCGCCTGCGCGACCTGGGTGGCCTGATTGTTATCGACTTCATCGACATGACCCCTGTACGCCACCAGCGTGCGGTTGAAAACCGTCTGCGTGAAGCGGTACGTCAGGATCGTGCGCGTATCCAGATTAGCCATATCTCTCGTTTTGGCCTGCTGGAGATGTCCCGTCAGCGTCTTAGCCCATCACTGGGTGAGTCCAGCCATCACGTCTGCCCACGCTGTTCTGGTACAGGTACCGTTCGTGACAACGAATCACTGTCCCTGTCTATTCTGCGTCTGATCGAAGAAGAAGCGCTGAAAGAGAACACCAAAGAAGTCCACGCCATTGTTCCGGTACCGATTGCCTCTTACCTGCTGAACGAAAAACGCGCGGCAGTCAGTGCAATCGAAGCGCGTCAGGGCGGCGTGCGCTGCATCATCGTGCCAAACGACCAGATGCAGACCCCGCACTACCATGTGCTGCGCGTCCGTAAAGGCGAAGAAACCTCTACGCTGAGCTACCTTCTGCCTAAGCTGCACGAAGAAGAGATGGCGTTGCCTGCTGATGAAGAGCCTGCCGAACGCAAACTGCCTGAGCAGCCTGCATTAGCGACCTTCATCATGCCGGAAGCACCACCAGAAACCGCACTGGAAAAACCAACTGAGAAACCTGCTGCACAAAAACCTGCTCCAGAAGCAGTTAAAGCACAGCCTGCTCAGCCTGGTCTTCTGGGTCGTTTCTTCGGCGCACTGAAAAAGATGTTCGCAGGCGAAGAAACACAGCCGGAACAAGTGCAGGAAACGCCGAAAGAGGCGAAACCAGAGCGTCAGCAGGATCGTCGTAAACGTCAGAACAACCGTCGCGATCGCAATGACCGTAACGATCGTAACGAGCGCCGTGATAACCGTTCCGATAACAACGAAGGCCGTGAGCAACGCGAAGACAACCGTCGCAACCGTCGTGAGAAACAACAGCCAAACGTTGAAGATCGCGAAATTCGCCAGCAGGCGGGCGATGAGTCTGAGAAGAGCAAACAGCGCGACGAGCAGCAGCCTCGCCGTGAGCGTAATCGTCGCCGTAACGACGATAAGCGTCAGGCTCAGCAGGAAGTTAAAAACCTGAACCTCGAAGCGCCTGTTGAACAGCCGGAAACTGAGCAGGAAGAACGTACTCAGGTTATGCCGCGCCGTAAACCGCGTCAGCTGTCCCAGAAAGTTCGTTTTGCGTCAGAGCAAACGGAAGAGACAGCAATCGTCACTGCTGAAACCGTCGCTGAAATCGCGCCGAACACCCAGCTGGCTAAAGTAGACTTGCCAGCCGTGGTCGACAACAGCGCAGAGCAGGATGAAAACGCTGAAGGCCGAGATAACACCGGGATGCCACGTCGCTCCCGTCGTTCTCCTCGTCACCTGCGCGTAAGCGGTCAGCGTCGTCGTCGTTACCGTGACGAGCGTTATCCAGCTCAGTCGCCAATGCCGTTAGCCGTAGCCTGTGCTTCCCCGGAAATGGCCTCGGGTAAAGTCTGGATCCGCTATCCGGTTGCACGCCCAGAGCAGGTGGTTGAAGAAGCGGTTGTGGCTGAAGAGTTCGTCGCTCCAGTTGAAGCTGTGCAGGAAGTGGTAACAGAAGCAGCAACCGTTGTTGAGCCTCAGGCTGTTGAGAGTGCTCCTCATGCGGTTGTCGTTGAAACGACCCATCCGGAAGTAATTGCTGCGCCGGTTGATGACGCTGTACACATCATCGCGGAAGAAGACACTGTGGTTGCTGAGCAGGTGGCTGAAGAAGTTGAACCTGCCGCACCGGTTGAAGAGATCGTTGAAGCTGTCACTGAAAACGTGGTCGCCGAAGCACCAGTTGCAGTTGAAGTTAAAGCTGAACCTGCACCTGTCGTTACCGAAGCCATTGTTACAGAAGTGAAGCCTGAACCGGTTGTCGAAGTGGCTGCTCATGCTCACGTTGCCACTGCGCCAATGACGCGTGCGCCAGCGCCAGAGTACGTTCCGGAAGCACCTCGTCAGAGCGACTGGGTTCGTCCGAGCTTTAACTTCGACGGCAAAGGCTCTGCCGGTGGTCACAGTGCAACGCAACAGGCGACTGCACCGGCTACCCGCCCACAGTCTGTTGAGTAAGCCTGCGTAAAATAAGAAAAGCCGACCTTCGGGTCGGCTTTTTTATTGCTACTGCCCGGGTTTTCTCATGCCGGCAATGTCCGGCATCACCTGGCGCATCATCTCCAGAAAACGCCGCAGGCGCGCCGGGTAATAGCGTGACCACGGATAAACCAGATGCACAGGCAACGCCGCAGGTTGCCAGTCGGAAAGTAAATGCACTAGCCGCCCTTCCTGAATATCCTCTTTGACCGTCCAGCTTGAAACAACCGCCACGCCCAGCCCGCTCAGCACGGTATTGCGTGCCACATGCAGGCTATCGGTACTCAGTCTTGGGGTGATGGCAACACGCGCGGGCAACTCAGAAACGCCATCGAATAACTCGACATGGCGCTGATAGAAGGTGTTGATCGCAATCCACGGCAGCACAGAGAGATCTTCCGGGGTTTTCACTGGCGCAAACTGAGCCAACAGCTCCGGCGATGCCACCACACAGCGCGGGACCTCTGCCAGCAGCACAGAAACGGTCGCTGGATCGATTTCTGCCCCCACGCGTATGGCACAATCGAGGTTGTCGCTCAGGAAGTCGACCGACTTATCATTCAGCATCCACTCAACGGACAATTGCGGGTAGCGCTGCAAAAATTGCGTGAGCGGTTTCAGAAGCTGATCCTGCCCGAAAGCATGGGGTGCACGTACCCGCAGTACGCCAACCGGTTCATCTTCGGTCTGCCCGACTTCATCTTCCAGCGCCAGCCAGCTATCAATCACCCGCCGGGCATGTTGATAACAGCGCTCGCCATCATCCGTTAATTTAGTTGCATGGGTGGTACGGAGCAACAACCGGACACCCAGCACGGTTTCCAGCGATTGCAGACGTCGGCTAACTGTCGCCTGCGTTGTGCCAAGCTGCCTTGCTGCCGCAGACAACGAGCCCGACTCCACGATGCGAACAAACGTCCGCATCAACTCAACCCTGTCTATACGTTCAGTTCGTTTCATTATTTTACTGGTAATACGTTTAACGTATAAGCGTTTTACCACCAGGCCGTCTACCACCACAAGGCTGACTGCGAAAAAATGTCCTCACACTATGACTGAGGAACGTCTTATGAACACAACAACTGCCACCCATGCCGTAAGCCGCTGGGTTATTTTTATGCTGGCGATGGGTGCCGGATTCAGCGTGGCATCGATTTACTATGCCCAGCCTCTTCTGCCCCTGATGGGTTCAGACCTGCATTTAAGCATCGAAGGCATGGGTCTGGTACCCACGCTGACCCAGGCAGGCTATGCGCTTGGTATTCTTTTCCTGCTGCCGCTTGGCGATCGTCATGACCGCAGAACGCTAATCCTGATAAAGAGTGCCGCACTGGCCCTCTTCTTACTGGGCTGTAGCCTGACCGGGCAATTGCATTCCCTGCTGCTGGCAAGCCTGTTAATCGGGATGGCCGCAACCATGGCACAGGATATCGTCCCTGCGGCAGCCATTCTCGCGCCGGAAGGTAAACAAGGGAAAACCGTGGGTACGGTCATGACCGGTTTGTTACTGGGTATTTTGCTGTCGCGTACCGTCAGCGGCGTGGTGGGTGAAGCCTTTGGCTGGCGCGTCATGTATCAGCTGGCCGCCGTCAGTATTGCCATTATCGGCGCGGTGATGTGGGCGGTACTGCCGCGTTTTGCGACCCACTCAACACTCAGCTATCCGGCACTGATGCGCTCCATGGAGCACCTGTGGCGTCGTTATCCGGCCCTGCGCCGTGCGGCTCTGGCTCAGGGTTTCCTTTCCGTGGCGTTCAGTGCGTTCTGGTCAACGCTTGCCGTAATGCTGTTTGAGCGCTATCACCTGGGCAGCGCCGTTGCTGGTGGATTTGGTATTGCCGGTGCGGCGGGTGCACTGGCCGCACCGCTGGCGGGAGGGCTGGCGGACAAACTGGGCGCGGGTAAAGTCACCCAGCTTGGTGCGGTACTGGTGACCGTCTCTTTTGCCCTGATGTTCCTGATGCCTGCTCTTGGCACACACGGGCAATTGTTCCTGATTGCACTGTCCGCCGTCGGTTTCGACCTGGGTCTGCAATCGAGCCTGGTGGCACACCAGAACCTGGTTTACAGCCTGGAGCCTCAGGCACGCGGTCGTCTTAACGCCCTGCTGTTTACGGTGGTCTTTATCGGGATGGCGCTGGGTTCAGTAGCGGGCACGAACATCTATTCTCTGGCAGGCTGGTCTGGCGTGGTAGCGCTGGCAACCCTGTGTGGTGCCATTGCACTGGTGATCCGCTTGATTGAAAGCGCCCGTGTGATGTCTGCTCAGGCTGAAGCGTTATAAAAAAAATGCCCAATCCAGATACGGATTGGGCAGTCAAAACATGTCCAGTTTCGAGACATGTTCTAAGAGGTCAAGATGTTACTTGTTCATCTGGAACAGAGACATGCCCTGCATATCGCTGAAGGCTTTATAAGACGCCTGCAATGCCGCCTGCTGCATGGTGTAAGACGAAATCACCGAGTTCCAGTCAACGTCAACCAGGTTGCTCATCTGCTGAGTTTGCCCCAACGCACGGTCATCACCCAGCGCATCCAGTTTATCCAGCTCATTCAGCTTCGTACCCAAATCAGCGCGCACCGTCAGGACGTTATCCAGGGAGTTGCTCAGGCCACGGTTGGTTTTATCAACTGCAGCGGTCAGAGCGTCAGCGGCGGTCTGGTCGTCGGCAATAGGGGTATTCAGTGCGGCAATCGCTGTGTCCAGGATCTTGAACAGATTCGTTTCCGGGGCACTGCCATCTGGCTCTGGTTTCGCGCTGCTGGTGAACTTATCGAAAACTTCAGAGCCGGTATGGCTGATTTGCATTGAACGTGCTGAATCAACCTGCTGACTGATTGGCGTCGTGCCGCCAGCGTAATTACCGGTCGTTGAATCAAAGGCTGCCGCTTCGGTTTTGTAACCGGCAAAGATATAGCGGCCATTACCGTCGGTGCTGTTCGCCAGGTTCATCAGCTGATCGCGGATACCCTGAAGGTCAGTCGCAAGCGAAGCGCGGTCGGTATCACTCAGCGTGCCGTCACCCGCATACACGATCTTTTCCTGCGCGCTCTGGATAGCCGATGTCACCTGCGTCAACACGTTCTCTTCCAGAGAGACTTTGGTCGTTGCGAAGGTACGCGCCAGTGCATACTGACTGTTCTGGGTTTGCGCCTGAGACAGGACAACAGCCTGAGACGCGGCAATCGGGTCATCGGATGGGCGGTTTACACGCTTACCGGTAGACATCTGTTCGCCATAACCGAGCCAGAGACTCTGGGAGTTTGTCACCCCACGCATACTCTGCTCATACATCATTTGAGTGCTAATACGCATTTTTCACTCCGGTCCTTAGCGAATATTGATTAACGCATCAAAGAGCGTGCTGGCAGTCTGAAGTACCTGCGCATTCGCCAGGTAATACTGCTGATAGCGTTGCAGGTTGCCGTATTCTTCGTCCAGGTTAACCCCGGAGATAGACTGCTGCTGCTTGGTCAGCTGCGTCACGACGTTAGTCTGCGTTTCGCTACTGGTTTTCAGCGATGCGGTGGTGCTACCCACCGTACTGACCAGTGCAGCGTAGGCATCGTTGAAGGTCTTATTGCCACCAACCACTTTGGCGCTTTGCAGATCCAGCAGTTTTTGACCGTTGGTGTTATCGCTATCGCCACTGCCGCTGGCAGATGCCATTGCCAGTTTGGATTCGTCGCTAATCGCCAGATCCATATTGATGATGACGTCGTTCACCGGCTTCACCACGAAACTGTCTTTGGTGTTAGCAGAACCGCTGATGTTGACGTTCAGGCCGTCAAACGACAGGTTGCCGCTGGCATCAGCCGTTGCGGTAAAGCTGGTTTTATCCGCCAGACGCGTTACCGTCCAGTTCGTGCCGTTGTATTCGACTTTGTAGTTAGTCGCCTGCACCGCAGAGCTGTCGGTTACGCTCGCCGTCACAGCTGCACTGCCGGTATTTCTGCTGTTGCTCAGTACTGACGGAGATCCATAATCAAACAGTTTGCCGCCCGCATCGCCATTCGCATCAAACCCGGCTTCATGCTGGGTATTCATGGCATCGGCAAACGCCAGCGCCATCTGGTTCAGGGAGTTACGTGCTTTATCCAGATCCTGAGAACGGAAGGTTAACAACCCGCCCAGAGAACCGGAGGTTATCTGTTTTTCCGGGATCTCAACGTTGCCAGAAGCCGCATCTACATACGCAACAGTGATACGCGAAGGATCAGCGCTGGACTGAACTGCCGCCAGCTGATTCGCGGTGCTTCCCTGAACCAGGGTATAACCGTTCGCGAAGGAGATGTTGTAAGTACCGCTGTCCTGCACGGCCACTTCAACACCCACAATCTGGTTCAGGTTATTGACCAGCTGGTCACGCTGATCGAGCAGTTCGTTCGGGGATGAACCAGCACCCACACCTGTCAGACGTGAAATCTGATCGTTGAGGTTCGCGATTTGCTTCGCGTAGGCGTTGATCTGGTCGACGCTGCTGGTGATGGAGGTATTAACCTGCTTATCCTGATCGCGCAGATACTGATCGTTAACTTTGAACTGGTTAACCAGGCCATCGGCTTTGCCGAGTACCGTCTGACGCGCAGCCGGGTCTTCTGCGTTACTGACCAGCGTTTGCAGGCTGGTAAAGAAGTCCTGCAACGTCGTGGACAGCGAGTTTGTGGTATCAGAGAGCACGTCGTCAATTTTCGACATCTGCTGATAACGCGTTGTCAGCCCGCTGTTCTGGGTATCTGCCGCACGCAGCTGGTTAGTGATGAATGCATCATACTCACGCTGAACGCCGGAGACATAAACCCCGTTGCCAACCCAGCCACCGCCTGTCAGCGTGCTGTTAGAGGCTCCCAGAATGGTGTTCTGGCGAGTGTAACCGGCCACGTTGTAGCTTGAAATATTATTACTGACGGTATTGAGTGCCGCCTGTGCAGCACTGAGGCCACTCATGGCGCTGTTAATCAAACTGGACATGGGGGTTCCTTTTATACTTTCAGACACGAGTCCTGATGAAGGTTATCGGCAGCCTCCACCGGGACTTGAGAACTTTCAGAACAGATTTTCGAGATCTGTGCTATAGGCTTTGCTGACTTTCTCGCCCATTGATTTCAGCTGCTGGATCATACTGGTGAGCTTACGCGCATAGTTTGGATCGGTGGCGTAGCCCGCATTCTGCAACGCTTGCGCGCCCTGCTCCGGCGTTGCCGCCTGGGTCACGGCGGTATAGCGCGGGTTGCGGCTCAGAACGTTCACGTAATCCGACAAGGCTTCCAGATAAGAGCTATACACACGGAATTTCGCTTTCACTTTCACGGCAGCGCCGTTTTCGTATTCCGTGGTGGTTATCTCGGTGGTTGGCCCTTTCCAGTTGGCGTTGGCCTTAACGCCAAAGATGTTAAAGCTTGGCTCACCGTTTTCTTTACGGATCTGACGTTGCCCCCAGCCCGACTCCAGCGCAGCCTGCGCCAGAATCAGGTGATGCGGTACGCCGCTCTGCTCACTGGCAAGCCGCGCGGGCAGGGAAAGCTGAGCCAGGAAGTCCTTGCTGTCACCGGAAAGCGGCTCGTCACTGTTATCCGTCGCCTTCGGCATCGCTTTACGCACCATCTGCGTCAGCGCCTGGTTCTGATAACTGGTCACCGTTTCCAGGTCAAACTTCATCGGCACCTGCTGCGGCTGCTCTTCCTGTGCCTGCACACCCTGCGCGGCTTCGGTCTGTTTCACAATCATGTCAGCCAGACCTAAGTCCTTCCCGGCCGTCATCTGCTGCGCAATCTGCTGGTCATACATGCTGGTATAGAGTCGCGTTGAGTCGCTGCTGAAAATCCCGTCTTTCGGCAGGGTTTCACGCATACTTTTCAGCATCATCTGTACAAACATCCCTTCCACCTGGCGGGCGACCGGGCGAATATTCGCCGACGGATCTTTACCCGCTTTGGTTTTCAGTTCGTTGAGCGACTGGGCATCCCAGGCGGCACTGGTCAGCAGTTTGCTATCGGTCAGCATTAGATGATTTCCACTTTGGCACGCAGGCAACCTGCAGTTTGCATCGATTGCAGAATGGACATCAGATCTATCGGCGTTGCGCCCAATGCGTTCAGCGCACGTACCACGCTATTCAGGTTGGCACTGGAGCGCACGCTTTGCAGCGAACCGCCGCTCTGGCGCATATCAATCTGCGTTTGCGGCGTCACAACCGTCTGGCCGCCACCAAATGGCGTATTCGGCTGGCTGACGTTCGCGGAACGGTTCACCGTCACCGAGAGGTTACCCTGCGCCACGGCACAGCTGTCCAGCATCACTTCACGGTTCATCACCACAGAGCCTGTACGCGAGTTAATAATGACTTTGGCATCCTGAAGCGGAACGTTCACTTCCATATTCTGGATATCCGCCAGCATCCGCACCTGGTTGCTGCTGCCTGTAGAGGTACGGATCTGCACGGTACGTGCGTCCAGCGCGGTTGCGCTGCCATAGCCACGGCTGCGGTTGATGGTGTCGGCAATTTGCTGCGCCATCGTGAAGTCTTCATTATTCAGTTGCAGGTTAATGGTGTTACCGGAACCGAACTGGGTTGGCAGTTCACGTTCGATAATCGCCCCGCCGGTAATACGTCCGCCGTTGAGCTGGTTCACCTGCACGCTGCTGCCGCCCGCAGATGCACCCGCCCCACCGACCAGGATGTTCCCCTGCGCCAGCGCATACACCTGGCTATCAACACCTTTTAATGGCGTCATCAGCAGCGTACCGCCGCGCAGGCTTTTGGCGTTACCCATAGAGGAAACGACCACATCGATGGTTTGCCCCTGGCGCGCAAACGCCGGGAAAGAGGCGGTGACCATCACCGCGGCCACGTTTTTCAGCTGCATGTTCGTGCCCGCCGGTACGGTAATACCAAGCTGGGAGAGCATGTTGTTTAAGCTCTGGGTGGTGAACGGTGTCTGGGTGGTCTGGTCACCCGTACCGTCCAGCCCCACGACCAGGCCATAACCAATCAATGAGTTTTCACGTACGCCCTGTACGCTGGTCAGGTCACGAATACGGTCTGCCTGAGCAAAGGTAGCCACCAGCGCCAGCGCCGCTGCGAAGAGGAATTTAAACATGAGTTACCTCGCTTACATCGGCGATAAGTTAAGGAAGAAGCGCTGCAGCCAGCCCATATTTTGCGCTTCGTTGATGTAGCCGTTGCCGACGTACTCGATGCGCGCATCCGCCACCTGGGTGGACGGTACGGTATTGGTGCCGCTAATGGTGCGAGGGTTAACCACACCGGAGAAACGAATGAACTCAGTGCCCTGGTTGATGGCAATCTGTTTTTCACCCACAACGTGTAAGTTGCCGTTAACCAGAACCTGGTCAACCGTCACCGTCAGCGTACCGCTGAAGGTGTTGCTGGCATTTGCGCCACCTTTACCATTAAAGGTGTTACCGCCAGATGCATCAACATCGGCACGCGCATTGCCAAACAGGCCCTGCAGATAGCGTGGTACGGTGTCGAAGCCAAAATTAGTTTTGCCATCGCGGCTGGCGTTCGCCGACGAACTCTTGCTCGCACTGACGTTTTCCTGCAACACAATGGTCAGGGTATCGCCGACGTTACGTGGGCGACGGTCTTCAAACAGCGGCTGATAGCCATAGTTAATCGGCTGCGCGGTCTGGAAAATTGAACCGTTCACGACTGGCGAAGGGCCAGGAACGGGTTGGGCGGTCGTCGCACCCTCAACCAGTGGTTTAGACGGGACCCAGGCACACCCACTGAGGGTAACAGCCAGCACAGTCAGTATTGGATAACGAAACGCCGCGTTTTTTTGCATTGCCTTCATCTTCGAAAACAGGGAGCCGGTGTGGCAGTTACCACACCGGGCTACACCTTAGAGTTGCGTCAGTTTTTGCAGCATCTGGTCGGTCGTCGACACTGCTTTACTGTTAATTTCATACGCGCGCTGAACCTGGATCATATTCACCAGTTCTTCCGCAACGTTAACGTTCGAGGTTTCGACATAACCCTGATACAACAAACCTGCGCCGTTCAGGCCAGGCGTGCTTTCATTTGGCGTACCGGAGGATTGCGTTTCGGTGTAGAGGTTCTCACCAATGCTTTCCAGACCAGTATCGTTCATGAAGGTGGTCAGGTTGAGCTGCCCTACCTGCACCGGGTTGGTCTGCCCCTGCTGCGTTACGCTGACCACACCATCACGTCCGATGGTGATGCTCAGGGCGTTCGCCGGGATAGTGATCGCAGGCTGAACCTGGAAACCACCCGCTGTTACCAGCTGGCCGTTCTGATCAACCTGGAAAGAGCCATCGCGAGTGTAGGCAGAGGTTCCGTCAGGCAGCTGCACCTGGAAGAAACCCTGACCTTTGATTGCCACGTCTTTACTGTTGTTGGTCTGAGACAGGTTGCCCTGGCTGTGCAGACGCTCGGTCGCCACCGGACGAACACCTGTACCTATCTGCAAACCGGACGGCAGCGTGGTTTGTTCAGAAGACTGAGCACCTGGCTGACGAATAGTTTGGTAAAGCAAATCTTCGAAAACGGCGCGCTGACGCTTGAAACCATTGGTACTGACGTTTGCCAGGTTGTTGGCAATAACGTCCATATTGGTTTGTTGTGCGTCCAGGCCCGTTTTCGCGATCCATAAAGAACTGATCATAAGAAGTCCTGTTAACTCATAGCCAGAAGTTGGTTAGCTTTGCTCGCGTTTTCATCAACGCTGCTGATAATTTTCATCTGCATTTCAAAACGACGGGCGCTGGCGATCATATCGGTCATGGCTTCAACCGGTTTGACGTTACTGCCTTCCAGCACACCAGACATCACACGAATACTCGGATCAGCCTGTAATGTGGCACCGCGCGTGGCTTGCGCCGCCTGGGTCAGACGGAACATCCCGTCATCACCACGCTGCACTTCTTTACCTTCCGCTTTAACCAGCTTCAGACGACCGACAGGCGCAACGGTGTTTGCCGGGTCACCTGGGTTTAATGCCGAGATGGTCCCGTCAGCAGCGATGGTCAGCTCTGAGCCTTCCGGTACGGTAAGCGGGCCAGCTTCACCCATAACCGGGTGTCCCTGGATCGTCAGTTGCCCGGTGGCGCTCACCTGGATATTACCGTTGCGGGTATATCCCTCGCTGCCATCGGCAGTTTGCACGGCCAGCCAGCCGTCCTGCTGAAGCGCAACGTCCAGTGGACGCGAGGTGTAATCCATCTGACCCGGCGTCATATCCGCACCTGGTGTAGAAGCCGTTACCAGCGTACGCGTGGGTAACGACAGCCCTTCTACCGGCACGGCGCGCAGCGCATTAAGCTGCGCACGAAAACCCGGTGTAGAGGCGTTCGCCAGGTTGCTGGCGGTGACGGCCTGCTGATTGAGCGTCTGGCTTGCGGCGCCCATCGCTGTATATATTGCGTGATCCATTGCGCTTTCCTGTTAGCCGCTTAACGCAGGTTAACCAGCGTGTTGAGGATCTGATCCTGAGTTTTGATGGTCTGTGCGTTTGACTGATAGTTACGTTGAGCAACAATCATGTTCACCAGCTCTTTACTCAGGTCAACGTTTGAGGCTTCCAGGGCACCGTTAGTCAGCGTACCGAAGTTACCGGTTCCTGCTGTACCCAGCAGCGCAACGCCGGATGACTGGGTTGCAGACCAGACGTTATCGCCTTCAGACTGCAAACCTTCGTTGTTAGCGAAGTTTGCCATCACGATCTGGCCCAGAACCTGAGTCTGTTCGTTGGAGTAGTTACCCACAACGGTACCGTCATCGTTGATCTGGTAGCTCACCAGGTCGCCAGGCTTGTAGCCGTTCTGAGTGGTCGCCACAACGTTGTTGGAACCGGTGTTCTGCTGCATGGAGTTCAGGAAGCTCAGGTTGAACGATGCAGGGGTTGCGCCACTGACTGAATCGGTAACGATATTGATAGACGGGGTGGTGTTGGCGGTAGTAGCCAGTGACCAGGTTTGCGGCGTGGTGCCAAGCGCGGTGTAGTTATACACGCCTGCCAGGTTACCGTTGTTGTCAAAACTCATCTGCGCCGCTTTGTTCGCAGTAGCGTTAGCAACGCTTGCATCCTGGGTATACAAATCCCAGGTGTTGTCCGCGGTTTTGACATAGTAAACGCTCATATTATGTTCGTTACCCTGGCTGTCATAAACCGTGACCGAACCCTTCTTGTTGTAGCTGTCCGCGTTGGTCGGATCAAATGCCACTGTCGGGATATCGTCCGTGGAGTTCAGGTTGATCTGCTGGGTCGCCGTGGTGGTCGATTTCGCGGCCATCAGGGTATTCGGAATCGAAATAGGCTGTGGGTTCGCACCGGTCTGTACCGATGGCGGTGTACCCGCAACAGGGTAACCGGTCAGTTGCAGACCCTGCATGTTCACCAGGTTACGGTTTTCATCCAGTTTGAACTGGCCGTTACGGCTGTAGAACACGGAACCGTTCGCATCAACCATACGGAAGAAACCGTTCTGGCTAATTGCCACATCCAGGCCACGACCGGTGTTGGTGGTGGTGCCGTCGGTGAAGTCCTGAGTGATGCCTGCAACTTTAACGCCCAGGCCTACTTTGGAACCGGCAAACATGTCTGCAAAAGAGGCAGAGCCGGATTTAAAACCGTAGGTCGCGGAGTTGGCGATGTTGTTGCCAATGACATCCAGGTTGGTGGCCGCAGCATTCAGGCCGCTGACCGCTTGAGAAAAGGCCATGACTTACTCCTGATAAGTGTTAAGGCTTAGATAATCTGCCGAACTTCGTCGAGTGTGGTGGTACCTGTGGTACCCAAATCCAGTTTGTTGCCGTCGCTGCCTTTAATCACGCCCTGCACCAGGCCAAACTGAAGTGGTTGTGCAACCAGCTGAGTGGTCCCGCTACTGGCCGCGATAGAAACGGTGTAAGAACCGTTCGGCGCAGTGGAGCCATCGGTCGCGCTGCCATCCCAGGTAAAGGTGTGAACACCGGCCGACAGTGCACCAATATCAATGGTACGAATCACGGCTCCGGTGGAGTCTTTAATCGTGGCGGTAACTTTGTCAGCAGCCTGTTGCAGCTCCACGCCAAACGGTGTAGTAGAGGTGGTTGTCGAGCCATCGGTAGTGGTGCTGCCGGCAAGCACCGTGGTGCCAGGGATCATAACGCCGTGGCCAATCAGGTTCGCCGCCTGAAGCGACTGGCTGCTGTCGATTTGGCCGGATACTGAACCAAGGGTGGTGTTGAGCTTTTCAATGCCGCTAACGGTACTGATCTGCGCAAGCTGCGTGGTCAGTTCGTTGTTCTGCATCGGGTTGGTTGGATCCTGGTTCTTCAGCTGCGCCACCAGCAGCGTCAGGAAGCTGCTTTGCAGATCGGAAGCACTGCTTCCCGTCAGGGAGCTGGAGCTGGTAGAGCTGGTACTGGTTACGCCCGAGTTAGTGGTGTCATTCACATTGACGGCGATGGACATGCGTGTCTCCTTTACTGGCCGAGAGTGAGTGTTTTGAGCATCATGCTCTTCACGGTATTAAGCACTTCGACGTTGGCCTGATAGCTACGCGAAGCCGACATGGAGTTGACCATTTCACCGACCACATCCACGTTTGGCATTTTCACGTAACCACTGGCGTCGGCGAGCGGATTACCCGGCTCGTAGACCAGTTTGTCCGGTGCCTGGCTCTCTACCACGTCAGAGACTTTCACGCCGCCCGTCGCCGCACCTGGCGCAGCATCGACCTGAAAGACAACCTGTTTTGCGCGATAAGGCTGCCCGTCCGGGCCGGTCACGCTATCGGCGTTTGCCAGGTTACTGGCTGCCACGTTCAGGCGTTTGGACTGCGCTGTCAGCGCCGAACCGGCGATATCAAAAATATTCAGCAAGGCCATGAATTAGTTGCCCCCCTGGAGGACGCTCATCATGCTTTTGATTTGTCCACCGAGTACGCTCAGGCCTGTCTGGTACTGAAGGCTGTTATCGGCAAACTGTGTACGTTCCCGGTCCATGTCTACGGTGTTACCGTCGAGTGAAGGCTGATCGGGGACGCGATAAAGTAAGTCAGTGGTTGGCGCAGTCATCGCCTGAGCGGGAATATGGCGTGAGGATGTCAGTGCAAGCGCAACCCCTGTCCCTTCGGTACGTCCCCGCTCCATCACTTTTTTAAGCTCACTGGAAAAATCAATATCGCGTGCCTGAAACCCGGGGGTATCCGCGTTAGCGATATTGGCGGCTAAAATTTCCTGCCGCTGGGCGCGTAAATTGAGCGCTTCCTGCTGAAAACGTAAGGCAGCGTCGAGTTTATCGAGCATGTCTCCTCCGCTGATGGCAAAATTTCAGTTCACAGCTTAAATCTCAACCCGTCTGCCTTATCGACGGAATAAGCGCAAAATGCGTCGCTATTTATTGCGTTGATGCAAAACCACTGAAGGTAGAATCCTCTCAATTCTGAAAACGGTGGAACGTGCGATGCGGACGTTGAAACATGGCCTTGCGGCAACCTTATTGTTTTTAAGCCCCTTTGTTCAGGCAGATAATGTTCAGGCCGACAATAGTCAGGCCAATGGCCTTAGCGACCAGTTGACGAGCTTCTTTGCCCAGCAGCTGGCGGGCTTTAGCGATGACGTCACGGTTATCGTGCGCACACCGCCCAATATGTATCCTTCCTGCGACCAGCCCTCTTTCAGCGTGACCGGCAGTGCAAAACTGTGGGGCAATGTGAACGTGCTGGCGCGCTGCGCCAATGAAAAACGTTATTTACAGGTTGCAGTTCAGGCGACGGGCAATTATGTTGTCGCCGCCCAGCCTATCGCCCGGGGAAGCGTGTTACAGACAGGCAGCGTGACGCTAAAGCGTGGCCGCCTGGACCAGTTGCCGCCTCGCACCATGCTCGACATTAATCAGGCGCAGGACGCGGTAAGCCTTCGCGATGTCGCCCCAGGCCAGGCCATTCAGCTGTCTATGCTGCGCCAGGCATGGCGAGTAAAAGCAGGCCAGCGGGTGATGGTCGTAGCCAACGGAGATGGGTTTAGCGTCAACAGTGAAGGCCAGGCGTTAAATAACGCCGCCGTTGCACAAAATGCCCGTGTGAGGATGTCCTCAGGCCAGGTGGTTAGCGGAACTGTCGATACTGATGGGAATATTCTGATTAACCTATAATCTTTTTAAAGATTTCGCTGCGACTGCCGATAAATAATCAACAAATGATGATGTCAGGCGCAAACGCCGCGAACCCTCGATGAGGACAACATAATGAGCATTGATCGTACATCAGCCCTAAAACCGGTTAGCAGTGTACAACCTCGCGAAACGAATGACGCTACGCCGCAGAAAACGCGTCTGGAAAAACCGTCGACTGCAAACAGCACCAGCGTCACCCTGAGCGATGCGCAGGCGAAACTGATGCAGCCAGGCAGCAGCGATATCAACATGGACCGTGTTGAATCACTGAAAACCGCTATTCGTAACGGCGAGCTGAAAATGGACACCAGCAAAATCGCTGATGCACTGATTCAGGAAGCGCAGAGTTTCTTACAGAGTAACTAACCGTATGAGTCGACTGCCAGAAATACTGGATCAAATGACGGTTGTCCTGAACGACCTGAAAACGGTAATGGATGCAGAACAACAACACCTGTCTTCCGGTCAGATCAACGGCAGCGCGTTGCAACGTATTACCGAAGACAAAAGTTCGCTCCTGGCGACGCTGGATTACCTGGAGCAGCAGCGACGCGCGGAACAAGATCCGCGACGCAGTGCAAACGATGAGATTGTCGAACGCTGGCAGACTATTACAGAAAAGACCCAGCACCTTCGCGACCTCAATCAGCATAACGGCTGGCTGTTAGAAGGACAGATCGTTCGTAATCAGCAGGCGCTTGAAGTGTTAAAACCCCATAAAGAAACGGGGCTTTACGGCGCAGATGGTCAAACATCCAGTGCGAGAATTACGGGCGGGAAAAAGATTTCGATTTGACGTTTTAACGGCGAATCAGGGAACGGGGAGCACCATCGGGTGAACTCCCCTTTTGGCGTTTATGCCGTACGGCGGGCAAACTCTTTCACTTTAAACCCAAGTACTGCAAGCGTTGCGAAGTAAGCCACAATACCCACCACCACTACAGCCATCAGACGCAGCAGGCGATAAGGCATCGTACCCTGGGCCCAGTCTGGCATCACGTACATCATGCCGAGTAACGCCGCTGACATCACCAGCACCGCAATCAGTAAACGCACCAGGAAACTCGCCCATCCCGGCTGGGGGGTAAAGATATCCTGTTTACGCAGCTGCCAGTACAACAGCCCGGCGTTCAGGCAAGCCGCAAGGCCAATCGACAGTGACAGGCCGGCATGTTTCAGCGGGCCAATAAACGCAAGGTTCATCAACTGCGTCATGATCAGGGTCACGATGGCAATCTTCACCGGGGTTTTAATGTTCTGACGGGAATAGAAACCGGGAGCGAGCACTTTAACGACAATCAGCCCCATCAGCCCCACTGAATAGGCCACCAGCGCGCGTTGAGTCATGGCGGCATCAAAAGCGGTGAATTTTCCGTACTGGAAAAGAGAAACGGTCAGGGGTTTAGCGAGGATCCCTATCGCCACCGAAGCAGGCAGCGCCAGCAGGAAGCAAAGACGCAAACCCCAGTCCATCAAACGGCAGTATTCATCATGATTGCCGCTGACGAAGCTTTTCGACAGCGATGGCAACAGGATAGTCCCCAGCGCAACGCCCAGCACGCCTGACGGGAACTCCATCAGACGGTCAGCGTAATACATCCAGGAAACGGAGCCGGACACCAGGAAAGAGGCAAAGATGGTGTTGATGATAAGCGAGATCTGGCTGACGGATACGCCCAGGATCGCCGGGCCCATCTGCTTAATCACCCGCATCGCCCCGGCATCGCGGAAGTTAACGCGCGGCAGCACCAGCATCCCAATTTTTTTCAGATGCGGCAACTGATAGGCCAGCTGTAATACACCGCCCACGGTAACGGCCCAGGCCAGCGCCAGAACCGGCGGATTAAAATGCGGGGCCGCGAACAGCGCAAAGCCAATCATGCTGACATTAAGGAACGTGGGCGCAAACGCCGGAACGGAGAAGCGGTTCCAGGTGTTCAGAATGGCACCAACCAGTGAGGCCAGCGAGATAAGCAGAATATAAGGAAAGGTAATGCGCAGAAGCTGGCTGGTGAGGGCAAATTTATCGGCCGTATCAGCAAAACCCGGCGCCGTCACCATAATTACCCAGGGGGCCGCCAGCATCCCGATTACGGTCACTACCGCCAGTGCAAGCGTCAACAGGCCAGAAACATAGGAGACAAAAACGCGGGTGGCATCTTCGCCTTGCTTGCTTTTATATTCCGCAAGGATGGGAACAAACGCCTGTGAAAATGCCCCTTCGGCAAAAATACGGCGCAGCAAATTCGGCAGCTTGAACGCGACGAAAAAGGCGTCAGTGGCCATCCCTGCGCCAAAAACCCTTGCCACAATGGCATCGCGCGCAAAGCCAAGCACGCGGGAAAACATGGTCATCGAGCTGACTGCCGCCAGCGATTTTAATAAGTTCATTAACGTGAATTTCCAGAACCATACGGATTTGTAGGCCGGGTAAACGAAAGCGCCACCCGGCAAAGCCAACGAGCGGCGCTTAGTCTAACCCGATTTCAACGAATTACTATCCGCAGATGTTACAGCGAGTTATTCACTCATGGCATCTCGCCAGAGCCTTTCTACAATACGCTGCGCCAGGATTGCCTGCTCGCCAGAGGTTTCAGGAACCGTCTGATTTTGCACGCAGGTGATAAAGTGACGCGCACACCCGACAAAGCCACGTTGTTCAAGCGTGCTCTGCCACCCTGGAACGGGCTGCATCACCACGCCGTTGCCCTTCTCTTCCCGCCACTCGCGCATATCGGTAATGTCATACAGTGCGCCATCGGTAACGGCCTGCACCGATTCCCGCTGGCTTCCTGCCCGGCGGTGCATACTGGTTGTTACCTGGAGATGATCCACCGAAAAGTGATGTTCGGCATACACCATTTCGCCCTGCTCGCTGGTTAACAGCGTTCCGCTTTTCAGCTGCGCGTTGCCGTTGGTGAGCCACAGTGCGGTGTCCACAACATGCAGATAATCATCGAGCAACGTAAAGCGCAGATCGTTCGGCCCAATGCTGTCAGTACGGTGCTTGTCCATGCGCAGCGAGGCAAGGTTCCCGGACTGGGCTTTGAGTTGCTGATAGAGTGGCGCAAAGCGACGGTTGAAACCCACCATCAGTTGCAGGTTTTTGCTGGCCGCAAGGTCAATCAGGCGCTCGGCATCCTGAACGTTTTCCGCCAGCGGCTTATCCACGCAGACATGCACACCGGCGTTCAGCAATTCGCTGACCACCTGATAATGCGTTGAGGTTGAGGTATGCACAAACACCGCATCACAGTCGCGGGCTAAATCCAGCAGCGAGTTGGCATACGGGATGCGCCAGGTATCACAGATGCGCTGCGCTTTTTCGCGAGTAGGCGACCACGCCCCTTGCAGCGTCCAGTCCGTCGCTGCGCCTAATACCGGCAACCAGGCTTTTTGAGCAATACCGCCAAGCCCGACGACTCCCACGCGTAATTTTGTCACCGTTAATCTCCCAAATGAGCAAGCAAGGCATCCAGACGCTGTTTAAGCCCGGCGACTTCTTCTTCAAGCGCTTCCACTCGCGCCGTCAGGCTGTCATTGCCCTCTGGTGCATCGGTTTCGGTATAACTGTCCAGCGGTTCCACATCACCGCTGAACAGGTGCATAAAGCGGCTTTCGCGCTTGCCCGGCTCCCGCGCAAGGCGTTGCACGTAAGGGCCATCTTCGCGTGTCGCCAGCCCTTCCAGCGTTTGCTCGACTTCCTGCATATCGCTGAATTCATGCATTCGGGAGGCACGTGAACGCAGTTCGCCAGGGGTTTGCGCGCCACGCAACAGCAGCGTGGTGATGACCGCCACTTCTGCGCTACTTAATTTGAGATCGCCAAACTCGGAATTACAAAAACGTTGTTCGTACTTGGTCACCCGGTTGCCAAACCCGCTCACCGTGCGTAGATAATGCCGTTTGACCAGCGCGTCCAGTACATCCTGCACGTCGTGTTCACCGAGATTCATCACCGGCTCGCGGTTGGTCTTTTGATTACAGGCCATGGTCACCGCATTCACAGATAACGGATATTGCTCTGGGGTGGTCACCTGCTTTTCAAGCAGGCAGCCAATGACCCGCGCTTCGGTGGCGGTTAACTGATATTTCATCTTTTCTCCTTAACGACCTGCTGTCCAGTCTGGGGTGGTTAACGCCGTCAGCACATGGTCACGCCATTCACCATCGATAAGCAGATAATCTTTGGCGTAACCTTCTTTCTCAAACCCTAAACGCGCCAGCAAATTTCCGCTGCGTTGGTTATGCGGCATATAGTTCGCCATGATGCGATGAATGTGTTGAGTGCGTTGCATGTAGCGAATTGCCGTGGTCAGCGCTTCAAACATCAACCCCTGACCTTGCCACTTCTGTCCGATGGAATACCCAAGATAACAGGCGTGAAATGACCCACGCACTACATTGGAAAAGTTAGCGATACCAACGATCTCTTTTTCTTCCGGGTCCAGCAGCGCAAAATAGAACGCACTACCTTGCTTGTGAAACTCCGTAATCATACTGAGCCGCGCCTGCCAGCCTGACGGGTAACAATGGCTCTCATCCCGAACGGGTTCCCAGGGTTTTAAAAACTGGCGATTCTCGGCGTAATAATCCGCCAGACGCCAGGCATCACGCTCATGCACCAGACGGACGACAAGCCTGTCCGTTGTCAGGCGCACTTTTGGCACATTACTGCGATAGCCAAACATCGATACCACTCCTTCCCGTCGCTTCTGCTCTACCCATTAGCTTTACTATACCTGCGCCTTTGCCGTCTGTGAAAACAGTGACATACCATTTTGACCTCTTTTCACATTTTTCGATGAGAAGTCTCTATCAAAGCACCCTTTTGATAAAAAAATATTGTCGCTGGCGGGGTGGGAAAAAGCCTGACGACCCCGCAGAATATTAGCGTGCTCACCATCTTCTTTTCCCTGGAGGGGAAATGTCCCGCGTATCACAGGCCAGGAACCTGGGTAAATATTTCCTGTTAGTCGATAACATGCTGGTCGTGCTCGGCTTTTTTGTCGTTTTTCCGCTTATTTCGATTCGCTTTGTCGATCAAATGGGCTGGGCGGCATTAATGGTCGGCATCGCGCTGGGTTTACGCCAGTTTGTCCAGCAGGGGCTGGGCGTATTTGGTGGGGCTATCGCTGACCGTTTTGGTGCCAAGCCAATGATTGTCACCGGGATGTTGTTACGCGCGGCAGGTTTCGCCACCATGGGAATTGCGCATGAACCCTGGTTGCTGTGGTTCTCCTGCTTCCTTTCCGGTATCGGCGGCACCCTCTTCGATCCCCCACGAACGGCACTGGTGGTCAAGCTGATCCGCCCGCGCCAGCGAGGCCGCTTCTTCTCTGTGCTGATGATGCAGGATAGCGCCGGTGCGGTGGTAGGCGCACTGCTGGGAAGCTGGTTGCTGCAATATGATTTTCGTCTGGTGTGTGCCACCGGCGCAGTGCTCTTTATTCTGTGTGCAGCCTTTAACGCATGGCTGCTGCCTGCATGGAAATTATCGACGGTAAAAGCCCCAGTGCGTGAAGGTCTGGGCCGCGTGCTACGTGACAAACGCTTCGTCACTTATGTACTGACCCTGACGGGCTATTACATGCTCGCGGTTCAGGTCATGCTGATGCTGCCCATCATGGTCAACGATATTGCCGGCTCACCCGCGGCCGTCAAATGGATGTATGCCATTGAAGCCAGCCTCTCATTGACGCTGCTTTATCCGATTGCTCGCTGGAGCGAACGCCGGTTTCGTCTTGAGCATCGGCTGATGGCCGGGCTGCTGCTGATGACCCTGAGCATGATGCCGATTGGGCTAGTGAATACCTTGCAGCAGCTCTTTATGCTGATATGCACGTTCTACATCGGTTCGATTATCGCCGAACCGGCGCGTGAAACGCTGAGTGCCTCTCTGGCAGACGCCCGCGCCCGTGGCAGCTATATGGGGTTCAGCCGTCTTGGGCTGGCCTTTGGCGGTGCGCTGGGCTATGCCGGCGGTGGCTGGCTGTTTGATGCGGGCAAAGCGCTGAATCAACCAGAGCTTCCGTGGATGATGCTGGGCGTGGTGGGCTTTATTACACTTCTTGCATTGTGGTGGCAGTTCAGCCAGAAACGCAGTGCGCGCGGGATGCTCGAGCCTGGCGCATAACCTCTCTGTTCGGCGGGAGCGCTCTCCCGCCCTTCTTTATCAGTTTTTTCTGCTGGTTTCTGCCAGATCTCACTGACATACTGACGCATCAGGACAGAAGCGCCGATATTTTTTTGAGGAACGCCATGAAGAAGATCGTCTTTGCCGCAGCATTCGTCGTTAGCGGCCTGCTGGTGGGTTGTAACCAGCTTACGCAATATACCGTCAGTGAGCAGGAGATTAATCAGGCGCTGGAAAAGCATAACAACTTTTCAAAAGACATTGGCGTGCCGGGCCTTGCCGACGCGCATATCGTGCTGAGCAAGCTCACCAGCCAGATTGGGCGTGAAGAGCCGAACAAAGTCACCCTTACCGGTGATGCAGACCTGGACATGAATTCCCTCTTCGGTAGCCAGAAAGCGAATATCAAACTCAAGCTCAAAGCGCTGCCGGTCTTCAATAAAGAGAAAGGGGCCATCTATCTGCAAGAGATGGAAGTGGTGGATGCAGTGGTTTCACCCGATAAGATGAAACCGGTGATCCAGACCCTGATCCCCTACCTCAACCAGTCGCTGAGCAGCTATTTCAACCAGCAGCCAGCCTATGTTCTGAGTGAAGATAAGAGCAAAGGCGAATCACTTGCCAAAAAATATGCAAAAGGGATAGAGGTGAAACCGGGAGAAATCATCATTCCATTCACCGATTAACCCCAGGGGCGCTCAGGCGCCCTTTTTTTTACGGAAATGTGTGCAAACGAAAACGTTTCCGCTTATGATTTGTGTCCGGCAAAAACGGCCATCCCAATGACTGATTCCTGACAAGCCGGAGCTCATCCATGACTGCACAACCCCAGGTTCTTAAAATCCGCCGCCCTGACGACTGGCATATCCATCTGCGTGATGGCGATATGCTGAAAACCGTCGTGCCTTATACCAGCGAAATTTATGGCCGCGCGATTGTTATGCCTAACCTGGTTCCGCCAGTCACCACCGTCGATGCTGCTATCGCGTATCGCCAGCGTATTCTTGATGCCGTCCCTGCGGGCCATGATTTCACCCCGCTGATGACCTGCTATCTGACGGACTCACTCGACCCGAACGAGGTGGAGCGCGGGTTTAACGAAGGGGTGTTCACCGCCGCTAAGCTCTACCCGGCCAATGCGACCACCAACTCCAGCCACGGTGTAACCAGTATCGACGCCATTATGCCGGTGCTGGAAAGAATGCAGAAACTGGGGATGCCGCTGCTGATCCACGGCGAAGTTACCCATGCTGATATTGATATCTTCGACCGTGAGGCCCGTTTTATTGAGACGGTGATGGAGCCGCTGCGTCAGCGTCTGCCTGCACTGAAAGTGGTGTTTGAGCACATCACCACCAAAGATGCCGCCGAATATGTTCGCGACGGCAACGAGCTTATCGCTGCTACCATCACCCCACAGCATCTGATGTTTAACCGTAACCACATGCTGGTAGGCGGTGTTCGTCCGCATCTCTACTGCCTGCCGATCCTCAAGCGTAATATTCACCAGCAGGCACTGCGCGAGCTGGTGGCAAGTGGCTTCGACCGCGCATTCCTGGGCACCGATTCCGCGCCACACGCGCGTCATCGTAAAGAAGCGAGCTGCGGCTGTGCGGGCTGCTTTAACGCGCCAACGGCACTTGCCAGCTACGCAACCGTGTTTGAAGAGATGAACGCGCTGGCGCATTTTGAGGCCTTCTGCTCCCTGAACGGCCCGCGTTTCTATGGCCTGCCGGTCAATGAAACCTTTATCGAACTGGAGCGCACCGCGTACCAGGTAGAAGACGCCATTCCACTGACTGACGACACGCTGATCCCATTCCTGGCGGGTGAAACCGTGCAATGGACAGTTAAACGCTAAAAATATCAATGCCCCTTGTTGTCAAACCCATAATATACCTGTATAAATAAACAGTATATTACACAGGGGGCATTTATGCGTATTGAAGTTACCATCGCCAAAACAACCGTTCTGCCTGCTGGCGCGCTTGATGCGCTTGCCGGTGAATTATCCCGCCGTATTCACAACAGTTTCCCGGAAAACGATGGCGCCGTAACGGTACGTTATGCTGCCGCGAACAATCTGTCCGTTATTGGCGCTGCGAAAGAAGATAAAGATCGCATCAGCGAAATCCTGCAAGAAACGTGGGAAAGTGCCGACGACTGGTTCATCACCGATTAAATCTTGCTCCCTCATTGTGTTTTTTTGCCGGGTCGCCCCGGCTTTTTTTTATCTGCTATCCGGTATTTGGGATAGTTCAAAATAATTGGGTGTCTTCTTTAAAAAACGTGAACAAGATGGTGTTTTATTGTTCGAACAATCCTAAAACACAGAAAAATGTGTTGCCAGCTATTTATTTTTCCCGTCATAACCCTTATTTATTGATATACTGAAGTTGCTTCAGAAAAACATGCATTGAACCTCAAAGTGAATCGCCACGGAAAATCTAGACACTTCCGAGCCGTTGATAATACTGGTTTTCATATTCTGTCGGTGACATCTGATCGCTAGAACCATGCCGACGCTTACTGTTATAAAACATTTCGATGTAATCAAAAATATCGCTGCGGGCTTCTTCCCGCGTTCCGTAGATCTTTTTCTTTATCCGTTCGCGTTTCAACAACTGGAAAAAGCTTTCTGCAACCGCATTATCATGGCAGTTACCGCGACGGCTCATGCTGCCCTCCAGGCCGTGTGATTTCAGGAACGACTGCCACTCATGGCTTGTGTACTGACTGCCCTGATCCGAATGAACCAGCACCTGTTTTTGGGGATTACGCCGCCATACAGCCATCAGCAGTGCGTTCAGGACAATGTCCTTTGTCATCCGGGATTGCATGGACCAGCCGATAATTTTGCGTGAGAACAGATCAACAACAACGGCAAGATACAGCCAGCCTTCGTGGGTCCTGATGTAGGTTATGTCCGTTACCCAACGCTCATCCGGAGCATCCGGATTGAACTGTCGCTGGAGCCTGTTGGGCGACACGATACTGGCCTCGCCTTTACGTGCCCGCGGGCTCCGGTATCCGACCTGAGCCTTTATCCCGACACGTTTCATCAGTCGCCAGACCCGGTTCACTCCGCACTGTTGCCCGCTGTCCCGCAGATCCAGATGGATTTTGCGATAACCATAGACGCATCCCGATTCCAGCCAGAACTGTTTAATCTGTCCTGTCAGTCTCAGGTCTGCCTGATGGCGTTGTGAATGCGGCTGCTGAAGCCAGGCGTAAAAACCACTAGGATGAACATCCAGCACCCGACAGAGCAGGCGAACAGGCCAGCAACAGGAGTTGTCACGGATAAAGGCGTACCTCAGTCGGACAGCTTTGCGAAGTACGCCGCGGCTTTTTTTAATATGTCCCGTTCGTCGGTAACCCGTTTCAGCTCTTTCTGGAGACGGCGGATCTCGGCCTGAGCATCTGACTGTTCTTTATTAGTGGAAGAATCCGGACCGTACTTCTTTATCCAGGCGTAAAGGCTGTGGGTGGTGATATCGAGACGTGTTGCAACGCTGGCAACAGAATAACCGCGATCAACAACCTGTTTGACTGCTTCAGTTTTAAACTCTTCGGGATAACGCTTACCGCTCATGGGCACCTCTCTTTAAGCCATCTTAAATGACTCTGAGGTGTCTGTTAAACCCATGGCGATTCAAAGTCGTTGTCTTCTAGCACGTATTAAGGGGGTTATCATGGAAAAGAATAGTGAAGTCATCCAGACCCATCCTCTCGTTGGTTGGGATATCAGTACCGTAGATAGCTACGATGCTTTGATGCTGCGTTTGCACTACCAGACCCCGAATCAGCCAAACCGTGAAGAAGCGGAAATTGGGCAGACGCTGTGGCTTACCACTGCCGTCGCACGTCAGTTTATTTCTATTTTGGAAGCAGGTATTGCAAAAATAGAATCTGGCGACTACCAGGAAAATGAGTATAAACGGCATTAACCTTATGCCCACATTTCACTCAACAGGCACCCTCGGGGTGCCTTATTTATTTCTCCCTTGTATAACCCTCCGATGTTAATTACTCTGCTACAAAGTGTTGGTTTATGAGATACCTATGAAATACGACTTAATCATTATAGGCAGCGGCTCCGTGGGTTCTGCAGCAGGTTATTATGCAACGCAGGCCGGTCTTAACGTTCTGATGATAGACGCCCATCTTCCTCCGCATTCTGAAGGCAGCCATCACGGTGATACCCGTCTGATTCGTCATGCCTATGGCGAAGGTGAACGCTATGTGCCCCTCGTGCTGCGTGCCCAGACGCTTTGGGATGAACTGGCCACGCTCACCGAAGAGCGCGTCTTTGACCGAACAGGCATTATTAACCTCGGACCTGCCCATTCCGCTTTTCTGGCCACCGTCGAACACAGCGCGCGTGAGTTTAATCTTGATGTTGAGCGTCTTGACGCCGAAGCCATCATGAAACGCTGGCCGGAGATCCGTGTTCCTGATGATTACTTTGGGCTGTTTGAAGCCAATTCCGGCGTGTTGCATTGCGAGACGGCTATCAAAACCTGGATTTCTCTTGCTGAAAAAGCAGGATGCGCTCAACTATTCAACTGCCCGGTAACTGCCATTACCCATCACGAAGAAGGCGTCACCGTCAGCACCCAGGAAGGCGACTACTCTGCCTCTCGTTTGCTTATCAGCGCTGGCACCTGGGTTACAAAACTGCTGCCTGACCTGCCCGTACAGCCAGTGCGTAAAGTCTTCTCCTGGTTTCAGGCGGATGGTCGTTACAGCAGCCAGAATAAGTTCCCGGCCTTCACTGGCGAATTGCCCAATGGCGATCAGTTCTACGGCTTCCCGTCAGAAAAAGACGCGCTCAAGATTGGTAAACACAACGGCGGGCAAGTTATCTCTTCACCAGAAGAGCGTAAACCTTTTGGCGCTTACCCGACCGACGGTTCTGAAGCCTTTACGTTCCTGCGAAATATCCTGCCAGGTATTGGCGGCCTGCTCTACGGTGCAGCCTGCACCTATGACAACACGCCGGATGAAGATTTCATCATCGACACCCTGCCTGGCCATGACAACACGCTGCTCATCACCGGGCTTAGCGGCCACGGGTTTAAATTTGCCTCTGTGCTGGGCGAAATCGCTGCACAATTTGCTCAGGGGATCGCGCCACAGTTTGATCTGAAGCCCTTCTCCCTCTCCCGTTTTAACGGATAATACGCCCTCAGGCTCCGAAGATGCGGAGCCTGTTTTTTATCACTACATCTCTCGGGGTATTATGCGCAAAATCGTTAGCTACCTTATCAATAATATTCGCGAGCATTTAATGTTTTATATTTTATTGTGGTCGCTGCTGGCAATCATCGATTTTATTTATATTGTATTTTACTAAAAACAAACACTGACAATAACTGACATAACTTTATATTAATTTAATTGCACGAACTTACTGAATTACACCACCTCATCACTTTCAAAATCACTGAAATAAATTAAATAAATATCGTCATTCTATTTTTTAAGTTGCAATATCTTTTTACTCAGTCCATTTTTACCGTTCTGTTTATTACGAATGGTAATATTTATGCAACTGCGAAATTCGTCTTCGCGCTACGGCATTATATCCATGTGCTTACACTGGGTATTTGCTCTGGCTATTTATGCCATGTTCGGTCTTGGACTCTGGATGGTGACGCTCAGCTATTATGATGGCTGGTATCATCAGGCACCTGAGTTGCATAAAAGCATTGGCATTCTGCTGATGATGGGGCTCGTTTTCCGCGTGGTGTGGCGACATATTTCTCCACCGCCGCCGGCTCCGCAAAGCCACGGTAAATTCACGCGTCTTAGCGCAAAAGGGGTACATATTGCCCTCTATGCCCTGCTCATCGCCATTTTGGTTAGTGGGTATCTTATCTCCACCGCAGATGGCAAGCCGGTCAGCGTCTTTGGCATTTTTGATGTTCCCGCCACATTGACGGATGCCGGTTCACAGGCCGATATCGCGGGCATTGTTCATCTGTGGCTTGCCTGGAGCATCGTTATCTTTTCAGTCCTTCATGGGCTTGCTGCGCTCAAACACCACTTTATTGATAAAGACGATACGCTGAAGCGAATGCTCGGCCGTTCGTCAGTTGACTCTGGAGCATAAAATGAAAAAACACCTGTTGGGTATCGCGTTAGGTTCGCTGTTATTTACCACCGGTTCTGCGGTGGCCGCTGATTATAAAATTGATAAAGAAGGCCAACATGCTTTCGTCAATTTCCGGATTCAGCATCTTGGTTATAGCTGGTTATATGGCAGTTTTAACGATTTCGATGGCACATTTCGTTTTGATGACAAAAACCCCGCCGCGGATAACGTCAACGTCACCATAAATACCAGCAGCGTGGACACAAACCATGCTGAGCGCGATAAGCATCTGCGCAGTGCCGATTTTCTTAACGTAACCAAATTCCCGCAGGCCACATTCACTTCAACAGAGGTGAAGAAAGCCGGAGATAAACTTGATATTACCGGTAATCTCACACTCAACGGGGTAACAAAACCGGTCACACTTCAGGCAACGTTAATCGGCCAGGGTGATGATCCGTGGTGCGGAAAGCGTGCAGGTTTTGAAGCCACCGGGAAAATTCACCTGAAAGACTTTAATATCACCACGGATTTAGGCCCGGCGTCCCAGGATGTCGAATTGATTATTTCTGTGGAAGGTGTTCAGCAGAAGTCGTAATAATGCAGCCCGGTGAGCCAACACACCACCGGGCTTATTTCTTTACTCCGGGTCAGGAATACCCAGTTTGGTATTCAGGCGACCACGAGATTTATTAAAGATCTTGTTGCCGTTTTCACGGCCAGCGCGACGGCGGCGTTGCTCTTCTTCAGGCAACATGCTCTCTTCACTGCACAGCTCGCTACAACAGTTGTGGTACTTCTCGGCACACGTCGGACACTGGATAAACAACAGATGGCAGCCATCATTTTTGCAGTTCGTGTGTGTATCGCACGGTGTACCGCACTGGTGGCAGTGTGAAATCACATCATCTGAAATCCGCTCGCCCATACGCTCATCAAACACGAAGTTCTTGCCGATAAAGCGCACCGGCAGCCCTTGCTCGCGGGCACGACGGGCATACTCAATGATGCCACCTTCAATGTGCCAGACTTTATTAAACCCGTTGTGTTTCATCCAGGCGCTGGCTTTTTCGCAGCGAATACCGCCGGTGCAGTACATAACGATTTTTTTATCTTTATGTTCCTGCATCATTTCAACGGCTTTCGGCAGCTGTTCACGGAAGGTATCCGCCGGGATTTCAAGTGCGTTTTCGAAATGACCCACTTCGTATTCGTAGTGGTTACGCATATCGATGAACACTGCATCCGGGTCGTCCAGCATCGCATTCACTTCGGCCGCTTTGAGGTATTCCCCCACATCGCCCGCATTAAAACTCGGGTCGTCGATACCGTCGGCAACAATACGTTCGCGGACTTTCATACGCAGCACCCAGAACGATTTACCGTCATCGTCCAGCGCAACATTCAGACGCAGATCGTTCAGCGCAGGGTCAAACGCGTAGAGGAAATCACGGAACGCATTTACTTTGCTTTCAGGGATGCTGATCTGCGCATTAATACCTTCACGTGCCAAATAGACGCGTCCGAACACATTCAGCGCAGTGAATGCCTGGTAAAGTGCATCGCGGGTCGCTTGTGGATCGTTGATGGTGAAATATTTGTAGAATGAGATTGTCGTGCGCGGTTCGGTTTCAGCCAACATACGCTCTTTTAACATCTCATTCGATACGCGGTTGTGTAACACTGGCATGGTGTACAAGTCCTGCAATCGTTAAGAGTAAGAAAAATCGGTCGGCATCATATAGCAAACAATGACAATTTACATCCACACAATTTACGCTACATTTCACTCAGCCCGAATTATTGCATGTAACATTTGCTGTATTAACGCTCGATTCGATGACGGACATTTTGGTTAAGCCTTAAAAAATGAGACAATAAGACCTTCAGGACGTAAGAAAACAGGACAGACATGACCCAGTTACCGAAATTTACTGCCGACCTTTTGCATCCCCGTTATTGGTTAACCTGGCTTGGTATTGGCTTTTTGTGGCTGCTTGTACAACTCCCTTATCCGGTTATTTTCCGTCTGGGTAAAGGATTGGGTCGTATCGCGCTAATGTTCATGAAGCGTCGCGCCAGAATTGCTTACCGCAATCTGGAACTCTGCTTTCCGCAAATGAGCGAATCAGAACGTCATGATATGGTCGCCAAAAATTTTGAGTCTGTGGGCATGGGGCTAATGGAAACCGGTATGGCATGGTTCTGGCCTGACAAACGCATGGCACGCTGGACTGAGGTAACCGGAACAGGCATGGAGCCAGTGCATTCTCTTCAGGAGAATCAGACCGGGGTTCTGTTAATTGGTGTGCACTTTCTGACGCTGGAAATCGGCGCGCGTATGTTCGGAATGCAGGCACCAGGTATTGGTGTTTATCGCCCGAATGACAACCCGGTAATCGATTTAGTGCAGACCAATGGCCGGATGCGCTCAAACAAAAGCATGATCGACCGTAAGGATCTGAAAGGGATGATCCGTGCACTCAAGTCAGGTGAAGTTGTCTGGTATGCCCCGGACCATGATTACGGCCCGCAGGCCAGCGTGTTTGTCCCCTTTTTTGCGGTCGATGAAGCCGCCACAACAACCGGCACCTGGATGCTGGCGCGGATGTCCAAAGCCGCTATCGTTCCCTTTGTTCCGCGCCGTAAACCCGATGGTTCAGGCTATCAGTTAATCATGCTGAAACCGGAAATGACACCGCCGCTGGACGATGCCGAAACCACGGCCAAATGGATGAACGGCGTTGTTGAACAATGCATTATGCTGGCGCCGGAGCAATACATGTGGTTGCATCGCCGCTTCAAGACCCGCCCGGAAGGTGTTCCCTCCCGTTATTAATCCTGTGCGGCCGCAGTGGCCGCATTTTGTTTTAGCTTTAAAAGCTCCTGACATTGCAGCAATCATAACCCAGGCGCATAATTAGCAGGCTTATTACCTCTACTTTATCGTGCGCTGCACCTCGTTATGCGGATTGTTATGTCACCCTCAGATGCCCCCATAAACTGGAAACGTAACCTCACGGTTGCATGGCTTGGCTGTTTTCTCACTGGTGCAGCATTCAGCCTTGTGATGCCTTTCCTCCCTCTCTATGTCGAACAGCTTGGCGTGACAGGCCACAGCGCGCTGAATATGTGGTCAGGACTGGTGTTCAGTATCACCTTCCTGTTCTCGGCGATTGCCTCACCGTTCTGGGGTGGGCTTGCCGACCGTAAAGGGCGAAAAATCATGCTGCTGCGTTCCGCGCTTGGCATGTCCATTATTATGGTGCTGATGGGAATGGCGCAGAACGTCTGGCAGTTCCTGATTTTACGCGCACTGCTGGGTCTGCTGGGCGGGTTTGTGCCCAACGCTAACGCGCTTATCGCCACGCAAATTCCCCGTCATAAAAGCGGCTGGGCACTGGGGACGCTTTCAACAGGTGCGGTGAGCGGTGCGCTACTGGGGCCACTTGCTGGCGGGTTACTGGCAGATAATTACGGGTTGCGACCGGTCTTTTTCATTACCGCCAGCGTGTTGTTCCTCTGTTTTATCGTCACCTTGCTCTGTATCCGGGAAAAATTTACCCCGATTGCCAAAAAAGAGATGCTCCACGCAAGGGACGTTCTGGCTTCGCTGAAAAATCCGAAACTGGTATTAAGCCTGTTTGTCACCACCATGATAATCCAGGTCGCCACGGGTTCTATTGCCCCGATTCTGACGCTCTACGTGCGTGATCTCGCGGGTAATGTGAATAATATTGCCTTTATCAGCGGGCTTATTGCGTCTGTGCCCGGGGTTGCCGCGCTGCTGAGTGCGCCGCGTCTGGGAAGACTGGGCGACAAAATTGGCCCGGAGAAAATCCTGATTTGCGCGCTGGTCATCTCGGTATTGTTGCTCATCCCGATGTCGATGGTGCAATCCCCGTGGCAGCTGGGCCTGCTCCGTTTCCTGCTGGGCGCCGCAGATGGCGCACTTCTTCCCGCGGTTCAGACCCTGCTGGTTTATAACTCCACCAACCAGATTGCCGGGCGTATTTTTAGCTATAACCAGTCGTTCCGTGACATCGGCAATGTCACCGGGCCGCTCGTCGGCGCAGGGGTTTCTGCAAGTTTTGGTTTTCGCGCCGTATTTATCGTGACAGCAGGTGTAGTCCTGTTTAACGCCATCTATTCCTGGTTCAGTTTATCGAGAGCATTACGCCCTGCTCCCGACAAGCCAGGTGAACAAAATAGCCCTGCCCGCGAATAAGACGAAGGCGTGACGGCATATTTTCGTATTCATACTTGCAGGATCTGATAATCAGCTATTCTTTCCCTGAATACCTTCTCGAAAACAGGGAGAAACTGATGACCATGTACGCCACGCTGGAAGAAGCTATTGATGCCGCTCGCGAAGAGTTCCTCGCCGATAATCCCGGTATTGAGGAAGATGACGCTGACGTGCAACAACTCAATATTCAAAAATATGTCCTTCAGGACGGGGATATTATGTGGCAGGCCGAATTCTTCGTTGATGACGGTGATGAAGGGGAATGTTTGCCGATATTGAGTGGTGAAGCGGCGCAGGCCGTCTTCGACGGTGACTATGACGAAATAGAACTGCGTCAGGAATGGCTTGAAGAAAACACCCTGCACGAGTGGGATGAGGGCGAGTTCCAGCTCGAACCTCCGCTGGATACCGAAGAGGGGCAAACCGCAGCAGATGAGTGGGACGAGCGTTAAGCGTCGTTTTATTCGTAAGGGCCGTGGTGCGCGTCAATCGGTAACAGCAACGTATCAAACACCAGAGAGAACGGTAAATCGAGCACGGTCAGATAGCGCCAGGCTGAATCGCGAACATCCCATTTCACTCCCGGGTAATACTGATTCCCGTGGCCTTGCCCTGGAATGGTGCGGCTGATAATACTGCCGCAGCCGCTAAGCAGCATCGCCATCATGGCCACAATGACTATTTTCATTCATTACCTCATAAAAAAATACCGGCCTCTCAGCCGGTATTTTATTTGCCGGGTAGCGCACAGCGATCCCGGTCTGGTTTAAAACTTACTTCGCCTTCAGCGCCAGCGGATTAAGCTTCAGCGTGTTGTAGTAACTGACCCAGGAAGAATATTTCTCCGGGGCAGACCACACACGATAGTGAAGCCGGGACATGGTGACCGGATCGCTCAACAGGACCAGACGGCGGTCGCGGTTCAGTTTTTCCGGTGTCTCGTTCAGCGCCTGCTCAACGTGGCGATCGCGGGCAATTTCCAGCACCTGACTTGCACGGTGACGGGCAGTTGCCATTGCGGTTGCCAGGGCGTTGAATGACGGGTTAAACACCGCGTGCATAAAGCCATCATCCAGCGAGCGTTTACGGTTCATCTCCAGGAAACGGTCAGTGTCCACCAGCACCTGCGGCGGTGAATACTCTTCCGGGATCAGGAACAGTTTCCAGCGTTTGGTACGCAAACCCACCGTTGAACGGCTAGACACCACAGACACAAATGGTGACAGGATCAGCGAGAAGACAATCGGTGCCAGCCAGAACAGGAAACGCAGATCCAGCCATGCCATACCCACTGCCCACACCAACCCTAACAGCAGCTGTGAACCATGACGCATAAAGGCTTCACTCCACGGAGTTGAGTCATCGTCACGCTGTGGAGAGTTCCAGACCACTTCCCAGCCCAGGAACGCGCTGACCACAAACACGGTATGGAACAGCATACGAACCGGTGCCAGCAGCACAGAGAACAGCACTTCGAGCAGCAACGAAACCGTCACGCGGAAGAAACCGCCATACTCTTTCGACCCTTTGCACCAGATCAGAATGATGCTGAGCAACTTCGGCAGGAACAGCAGAACCATGGTTGAGGCGAACAGCATAATCGCCAGCTCAGGACGCCACTGCGGCCACACCGGGAACAGCTGGCGCGGCTGCAGGAAGTATTGCGGTTCTGTCAGAGCGTGCACTACCTGCAAAGCAGTAGAAAGCGCCAGGAACATAAACCACAGCGGAGCTGACAGATAGGACATGACGCCGGTCAGGAATACCGCACGGTGAACCGGGTGCATCCCTTTGACCAGGAACAGGCGGAAGTTCATCAGGTTACCGTGGCACCAGCGACGGTCACGCTTGAGTTCATCCAGCAGGTTCGGCGGCAGTTCTTCGTATGAGCCCGGCAGATCGTAGGCAATCCACACGCCCCATCCTGCACGACGCATCAGCGCGGCTTCCACGAAGTCATGCGACAGGATAGATCCCGCGAACGACCCTTCACCCGGCAGCGGCGCAAGCGCACAGTGCTCAATGAACGGTTTCACGCGGATAATCGCGTTATGCCCCCAGTAGTGGGATTCACCCAACTGCCAGAAGTGCAGACCCGCCGTGAACAGCGGCCCGTAAACACGCGTTGCGAACTGCTGACAGCGCGCATAAAGCGTATCCATACCGGATGCTTTTGGCGAAGACTGAATAATACCGGCGTTCGGGTTGGCTTCCATCAGACGCACCAGGCCGGTCAGACACTCACCCGTCATCACGGAGTCAGCATCCAGTACCACCATGTAGCTGTACTGATTACCCCAGCGGCGGCAGAAGTCATCGATGTTACCGCTTTTACGCTTCACGCGACGGCGGCGGCGACGATAGAAAATCTGACCTTCGCCCTGCACTTCTGCAATCAGCTCCATCCAGGCTTTTTGTTCTGCCACGCAGATATCCGGGTTGTAGCTGTCGCTCAGGATATACACGTCGAAATGCTCTGCGTTACCGGTCGCCTTTACGGACTCCCAGGTGGCGCGCAGACCCGCGAATACGCGATCAACGTCTTCGTTACAGATAGGCATAATAAGCGCTGTACGGTGCTCAGGATTTAGGGGTTCATCCCCGACCGTCGACGCAGAAATGCTGTATTTGTCCCGTCCCATCAGCAGTTGCAGGAAGCCCATCAGCGCCGTCCAGAAACCGGCGGACACCCAACAGAACAGCACGGCAAACAGAAGAAGGATGCCACTTTGCAGGATATACGGCAGCAGCTGCATAAAGGAGACCCACAGATCCTGCCCTGTCATATCCGCAGGGTTGATCAGCGCCCAACCCTGATAAGGCAGGATGGTCTTCATGTACCAGGTGGCCACAACCGTCTGTGCCAGCGTCAGCACCAGCAGAATGTAACGACGAATTGTCCCGACAGTACGCCATTTTTGCTCGGCTGCTTGCTGCTCTTTCGTCAGACGAGAGAGATAGCGTGGCGCAACTTCACGCCCACGCAGACGATCCCAGAAGCGGCCCACCGGGTTGGTGCGCCACGGGTCCGGGAACATAGAGGAACGCGTTGCTTTCGGCATTGCCTGAAGCTGATCGCGGCCTTCATCGTCTTTAACCAGCTGCCCTTCTGCCAGCGAGTCCGGCCATGCTTGCTCCAGACGCGCCTTCACTGACCCCAGCGGCGTATCATCATCACGGGTAAACTGATGATGTTCACCATCCAGCGCGGTTTGCACCGCGCGGATGTCGCTCTTAGGCAGTGCCGCTTTTTCAATATCGCTCAGCGGCATGGCATCAATATATTCAGTTATATTATTCATTAGCAGGTAGCTGATAGCTCCAGGTTTCGCTCAGCGGCTGATCGTCACTGACCAGCGCAGCGCGCATTTCAGTCGTCTGTTTCGGATCTTTCACTTTCACGCGCAGGGTTAAACGCCACCCTTTCGTTACTGGGTTGTAACGTACGGTGTTTTCGACAATTTCACCGTTATCACCAATGCTTGCCTGTGCAGTCACTGCCGTGTCAGGGGACAGTTTCTTCATATCCTGGCCGGCAAAGTCGACAACAAACGCGAGCGTGCCGTCAGGCTGACGGATAAGGTTAGACTGCTTCACATCACCAGTAGAGCGACGTGTCTGCATGACATAAGCGTTATCCGGTGCATGCAGTTTGTCTTCATCACGGCTGAAGGTAATGGTGTACTTGAAGTTCATCTCTTTACCGGATTCCGGGAGTTGATCCGGCGTCCAGTAAGCGACGATGTTGTCGTTGGTTTCATCGTTGGTTGGAATCTCAACCAGCTCAACCTTCCCTTTACCCCAGTCACCTTTCGGCGTTACCCACGCACTAGGACGCTGATCGTAACGATCGTCCAGGTCTTCAAAGCGTGAGAACTGACGACCACGCTGCAACAGACCAAAGCCCTGCGGGTTTTCCATAGCGAAGCTACTGACCGCCAGATGTTTCGGGTTGTTCAGCGGACGCCAGATCCACTCACCGTTACCGGCATGAATAGAAAGACCGTTGGAGTCGTGCAGTTCCGGGCGGAAGTTGGTCGCAGGAGACGGCTGGTTCGGCCCAAACAGGAACATGCTGGTTAATGGTGCAACGCCCAGTTTGCCCACTTTATCGCGCAGATAGACCTTAGACTGCACGTCAACAACCGTGTCACGCCCTGGCATAATCACAAAACGATATGCGCCTGTCGCACGTGGGGAATCCAGCAGTGCATAGATGGTCAGACGCTTATCCGCAGGTTTCGGACGTTCAATCCAGAATTCGCGGAAGCGTGGGAACTCTTCACCTGATGGCAGCGCGGTATCGATCGCCAGACCACGAGCAGATAGCCCGTACACCTGGCCCGCACCAATGACGCGGAAATAGCTGGCGCCAAGCATACTGACGATTTCGTCGTTTTTATCTTTGCTGTTGATTGGGTAAAGCACTTTGAAGCCGGCAAAGCCAAGGTCTTTAACCGTGTCTTTGTCGTGCTGCACATCACCAAAATTGAAGTAATCCGGGTTGTACTTGATTTTACGCACCGAGCTTGCCGTCACTTCGTTGATGGCAACAGGCGTATCGAAGTACATGCCCTGGTGGTAAAACTCAAGCTTGAACGGGGTCTTAATATTGCTCCAGTACGCTTTGTCGTGATTGAACTGGATCTGCTGATAGTCCGCATATTTCATATCGCGGAAAACGGAGGGCAGGTTACTTTTCGGCGCTTCGTAGCTCTTGCCAGCCATCGATTTTGCCTGTTTTGCGACATCATCGATGTTAAAGGACCAGGCCGATGAGGTATACAGGGACAACAATACTGCTGCACCTAACCAACGCATTTTCATCATTTGTGGTTTATGTTTCATAATAAGTAAGCACTTCCCCCTTTGTGTGCTTATATCGATCCGATCCATTTTAATGGAAACTTAGGCAATCCGACAACATAATCACCGCTTTGTTCAGCTCGCTGGCTCAGGGATTAAGCAAGTGGAAGAACCTACATTTCACTTTGCGTGCTTATCCTGGAGACAGGGTGTCGGTCTTGGTGTAGGGTTGGCCTCGAATGTTACCATTATGAGTCTTAGGGATAAGGCGAAAAGTCTGAGAATGCACAAAGTTATATGAGCACTACTATACCTGTACAACGTGAATATTTCCTCGACTCGATCCGGGCATGGCTGATGCTATTGGGGATCCCCTTTCACATTTCATTGATTTACTCAAGCCACACCTGGCACGTTAACAGTCTGGAGCCCTCCTGGTGGCTCACCCTGTTTAATGACTTTATCCACGCCTTTCGGATGCAGGTGTTTTTTGTCATTTCCGGTTATTTTTCCTACATGCTGTTTTTGCGTTATCCGATTAAACGCTGGTGGAAGGTGCGTGTCGAGCGCGTGGGTATTCCAATGCTCACGGCAATTCCACTGCTGACGCTACCGCAGTTCATCATGTTGCAGTATGTCAAAGGTAAGGCAGATGGCTGGCAAAATCTGTCGCTGTATGAAAAGTACAACACCCTGGTGTGGGAACTGGTATCCCATCTCTGGTTCCTGCTGGTTCTGGTCGTGCTGACGACAATCAGCGTGCTGATTTTTAGCCGTTTGCGTCACCGCCTGAGCAATAAAGCCGGCACGTTCTTCGCCAGCATTACGCTCGGCAAACTGTCGCTGCTCTTTTTATTTCTGGGCATCGCGTATGCCGCGGTAAGGCGTACCCTCTTTATTGTCTATCCGCCTATTCTCAGCGACGGCCTGTTCAACTTTGTGGTCATGCAAAGCCTGTTCTATATTCCCTTCTTTATGATTGGGGCGCTGGCGTTTGTTTACCCAAAGCTGAAAGCCCTCTTTACCACCCCTTCCCCGTGGTGCGCTATTGGCGCGGCAGTGGCTTTTATCGCCTATCTGCTGAACCAGCGTTACGGCAGTGGTGATGCGTGGATGTATGAAACGGAAAGCGTGATCACCATGCTGCTGGGCCTGTGGATGGTCAATGTGGTGTTTGCCTTAGGCCACCGTCTGCTGAATTTCAAATCCACCCGGGTGACCTATTTCGTCAACGCCTCATTATTCATTTACCTGGTGCATCATCCGTTGACGCTGTTCTTCGGGGCATACATCACCCCGCACATTGCCTCAAATACCCTGGGCTTCTTCACCGGGCTGGTGTTTGTGATTGGGCTGGCACTGGTGATGTACGAAATTCATCTGCGGATCCCACTGCTGCGCTTCCTGTTCTCGGGTAAACCGCAAACTAAAGCATAAATAATTAGCGGCGCCTTCAGGGCGCCGCTGCTGTATTCAGACATCAAACTCCTGCCCGCGCTGGGTCAGAAGCCGCTGGTACAGGTGGGCCGTGTCTTCATCAAAACAGACAAAGAACACCTGTTCGGGCATCGGTTTCAGGGAAAGGTAGCGATAGACCGTATCCACCGCAATCGCCGCCGCCGCGGCTTTGGGATAGCCATACACCCCTGTACTGATTGCCGGGAAAGCTATGGTCTTATAGCCATTATCGGCCGCCAGGCGCAGGCAGTTGCGATACGCATCTTCCAGGATCCGCGCCTCATGATGTTCCCCCCCATGCCATACCGGCCCTACGGTATGAATCACCGCTTTGGCAGGCAGATTCCCCGCCAGCGTGATGACGGCGTGGCCAGGAGGGCACTCTCCTTGCTGCTGGCGCACTACTTTGCACGCCTCAAGTAATTGTGGGCCCGCAGCACGGTGGATAGCACCGTCCACACCGCCCCCGCCCATGAGTGATGGATTAGCAGCATTGACTATCACGTCAACATGCAATGTCGTGATATCACCGTGGATAACCTCTATTTGCGGTTTCATAAACACCCTCTGCGACCCGCCTTTTTATTAAGTGTACCGCACAGAGGTTGGGGAGAAAAAACTATTGCGGGAAAACCTCTCCCGCCAGATGGCAGGAGAGCGAGAAATCAGCGGTAATCAACCTCCACAATTGCCAGCGATTTTTCAGGATTAATGTACTTCATGCTGACAGAAGCCAGATCAGGGTAAGCACTCTGGCCATTCAGGGCATCAGCATAGCTCAGCGCACGCGTCTGCATCCGGTTATTCTCCGGGCATGACATGGAAAGTTGTTGAGGTCTGGCAGTGATTTCGCAGGGGTTGGAAACAATTGCGCCGTGAAAATGGATGACTCCACCGTTAACGAGAGTTTCTGAAAATGCAGGGTTCAGCGTGGCAGACATCGCCAGGCCAAGCCCTGTGATGAATTGAAATGTAAATCTGGTCACGATAATACTCCTCAATGAAAGTCGTCCTTGAGGGGTAAAAGCACTCCATGATGGCTAACAATGCGCAATGAAACATATTTGCAACATTGACTCACATTTTATAACAGCATAGTGACAAGAATCCGTTGCCGCCAGCCATTTCAATTCATTGATTTATTGAATGATTAGAGCACACTGCCCGGCGGCGACCACTGCTGGGATAAATGGAGCGATTTCCCGTCAGAAACGGTCACAGTGATCTTCACTGTGTCCCCTGCATCAATATTTAAACTCAGGCGCGTTAAATCAATCGTCTGATTAGCGGGTATAGAGACGGTATTTTGTTGTTGTGAAGTACTTTGACCGCCCTGCCCTTGTCGCATAGAAAGCACCTGGACCTGGCATTCACACGGCTCTGTCAGAATAACCTGCGGGATAATGGTCGTCATATTGCCTTGCTGGGAGGTTTTAAACGTAATTTGACTGGAGAGCGCCGCGAGGAGAATTAAGGTTTGCATGATGAACTCCCGAAAAAAAACAGGGCATATGCCCTGTTTTTTTGTAGCACAGATTTCAGTATTAGTACTGATGAGCTGACACGTGGTTACCAATACCAACCTGAGTAACGCTTACAGAAGAGTTAGAGGCAGTCTGGTCAACCAGTGCACCGTTAAGACCACCGTACTGGCTAACAGTCATAGTGGAGTCTTTGCTGTTCCACTGATCAAGTGTTGCACTGTTGCCAAAACCATTCTGAGTCAGGGAAATAGTACTGTCGTCAGAGCCCTGTCCAACATCTGCGCCATTACCGCCGCCGGTCTGGCTAATAGACAGAGTTGAATTTCTTGCATCCGACTGCAAGGCAACAGCTGAGTTACCGCCACCGCTCTGGTAAATATTCATGGTTGAATTTGGACCACCATAACCACCATGACCACCATGACCCCAACCACCTTGATCAATAAGACCCGCCATAGCACTACCAGAAACTACGATTGCTGCAAGTGCTGCCACTTTGAAAAATTTCATGGTAAAACCCCCATCGGATTGATTAAAGTCGCCGCTAAATAACTAGCGTTGAATAACGCGAATGGCCATTTGCGACTGTTTCTGCACTACAACTGCGGTTTTCTGCGTACCGTACTGCGTAATACTCGCCCTGTTACCCGACCCTTGCTGGATAATCTTTGCCGTATTACCGTATCCGCCCTGCGAAATATCAGCATCATTCGCGTAGCCGCTCTGAGCGATATATGCATAATTATAAGTCCCTGATTGATCAACTCTCGCTCTGTTGCCGACTCCATCCTGAGAAACAACGGACAGTAATTTAGAACCGCCCTGGCGAACCTGTGCATCATTATATGCACCCTGCTGACCAATAATGGCTGCCTGATTTAATGAGGAACGACTTAATTCATTAACTGCGAAGTTATATTCAGTATTTGCTAAATCTGAACCTGCCGCAGCTACAAATCCAGGCACACCCAGAAATGTAAACATCACAAATAACGATATGTTTTTCATGTTGTCACCCTGGACCTGGCTATACACAAATCGTAATGTGACTTCGTGTTAACCTGACTTGTATTTTGTTAACGCGTCGTTACGGTGAAGAGTATGTCTGCCGAAACATTTTAAATATCTCACCCGCGAGTCTTATTTTTATTCTTCGTTTCACCTCAAAGTATTAATTAATGCAAAAAAACGCTGTAATCAGTGCAGCTTAGTTTTTGTAAAAATATTTCCAGGGTAGAGGTTGTACAAAGCGGCAACGGCCTGTCCACCCTCTCCAGCCCGCACGTCTCACCCGCTGGCGGGATCATAATTTACACAGTGCGTGACACGAGGCATGTTTTCTTAAGGACACAACTCTCTCATTCGAAGGCTTAGGATTTTTCCAGAGCTCATACCTTACCGCTGCGTTTATTTAATAAATAATATTATTTAAAATCATATCGATATAAATATTTGTATGATTTTTAAAATGTGTGCAGGGTTATTACTATGTACAACTTTCCTATCAAAACTGAACAATTGAAATGTGTGTTTTTCACAAATTAATATTGATTTTTACATCTTGTTACACATTTAACACTTGCTTTAAAGTTTGTAAAAGCTAGATTGAAATCAGATGTACGAAATTTGTTTTATATTTACCTCCCGCTCTCCCGCTGGAGGTTATGGTCTGATTCTACACACAGCAGTGCAGCATCTGTCAGTACTTCTGGTGTCCGTTAATCCAATTAAGGGACAGCTGCCAGGTGTCATAAAAAAGTGGGGTTTCATCATGTATAATGAAGTCCATAGTTTACATGGTCATACATTACTGTTGATCACAAAACCTTCTTTGCAAGCGACAGCTTTATTACAACATTTAAAGCAATCTTTATCACTGAACGGGAAATTGCATAATATTCAACGTTCTTTTGATGATATTGCACCTGGCAGCATCATTCTTCTCGATATGATGGAAGCTGATAAAAAGCTTATTCATTACTGGCAAGATAATTTAAGCAGGAAAAACGGTGATGCTGCCAACTTACTGATTTAGTGTATGATGGTGTTTTTGAGGTGCTCCAGTGGCTTCTGTTTCTATCAGCTGTCCCTCCTGTTCAGCTACTGACGGGGTGGTGCGTAACGGCAAAAGCACCGCCGGACATCAGCGCTATCTCTGCTCTCACTGCCGTAAAACATGGCAACTGCAGTTCACTTACACCGCTTCTCAACCCGGTACGCACCAGAAAATCATTGATATGGCCATGAATGGCGTTGGATGCCGGGCAACCGCCCGCATTATGGGCGTTGGCCTCAACACGATTTTCCGCCATTTAAAAAACTCAGGCCGCAGTCGGTAACCTCGCGCATACAGCCGGGCAGTGACGTCATCGTCTGCGCGGAAATGGACGAACAGTGGGGATACGTCGGGGCTAAATCGCGCCAGCGCTGGCTGTTTTACGCGTATGACAGGCTCCGGAAGACGGTTGTTGCGCACGTATTCGGTGAACGCACTATGGCGACGCTGGGGCGTCTTATGAGCCTGCTGTCACCCTTTGACGTGGTGATATGGATGACGGATGGCTGGCCGCTGTATGAATCCCGCCTGAAGGGAAAGCTGCACGTAATCAGCAAGCGATATACGCAGCGAATTGAGCGGCATAACCTGAATCTGAGGCAGCACCTGGCACGGCTGGGACGGAAGTCGCTGTCGTTCTCAAAATCGGTGGAGCTGCATGACAAAGTCATCGGGCATTATCTGAACATAAAACACTATCAATAAGTTGGAGTCATTACCCCCCTTTGTGTGCTTATATCGATCCGATCCATTTTAATGGAAACTTAGGCAATCCGACAACATAATCACCGCTTTGTTCAGCTCGCTGGCTCAGGGATTAAGCAAGTGGAAGAACCTACATTTCACTTTGCGTGCTTATCCTGGAGACAGGGTGTCGGTCTTGGTGTAGGGTTGGCCTCGAATGTTACCATTATGAGTCTTAGGGATAAGGCGAAAAGTCTGAGAATGCACAAAGTTATATGAGCACTACTATACCTGTACAACGTGAATATTTCCTCGACTCGATCCGGGCATGGCTGATGCTATTGGGGATCCCCTTTCACATTTCATTGATTTACTCAAGCCACACCTGGCACGTTAACAGTCTGGAGCCCTCCTGGTGGCTCACCCTGTTTAATGACTTTATCCACGCCTTTCGGATGCAGGTGTTTTTTGTCATTTCCGGTTATTTTTCCTACATGCTGTTTTTGCGTTATCCGATTAAACGCTGGTGGAAGGTGCGTGTCGAGCGCGTGGGTATTCCAATGCTCACGGCAATTCCACTGCTGACGCTACCGCAGTTCATCATGTTGCAGTATGTCAAAGGTAAGGCAGATGGCTGGCAAAATCTGTCGCTGTATGAAAAGTACAACACCCTGGTGTGGGAACTGGTATCCCATCTCTGGTTCCTGCTGGTTCTGGTCGTGCTGACGACAATCAGCGTGCTGATTTTTAGCCGTTTGCGTCACCGCCTGAGCAATAAAGCCGGCACGTTCTTCGCCAGCATTACGCTCGGCAAACTGTCGCTGCTCTTTTTATTTCTGGGCATCGCGTATGCCGCGGTAAGGCGTACCCTCTTTATTGTCTATCCGCCTATTCTCAGCGACGGCCTGTTCAACTTTGTGGTCATGCAAAGCCTGTTCTATATTCCCTTCTTTATGATTGGGGCGCTGGCGTTTGTTTACCCAAAGCTGAAAGCCCTCTTTACCACCCCTTCCCCGTGGTGCGCTATTGGCGCGGCAGTGGCTTTTATCGCCTATCTGCTGAACCAGCGTTACGGCAGTGGTGATGCGTGGATGTATGAAACGGAAAGCGTGATCACCATGCTGCTGGGCCTGTGGATGGTCAATGTGGTGTTTGCCTTAGGCCACCGTCTGCTGAATTTCAAATCCACCCGGGTGACCTATTTCGTCAACGCCTCATTATTCATTTACCTGGTGCATCATCCGTTGACGCTGTTCTTCGGGGCATACATCACCCCGCACATTGCCTCAAATACCCTGGGCTTCTTCACCGGGCTGGTGTTTGTGATTGGGCTGGCACTGGTGATGTACGAAATTCATCTGCGGATCCCACTGCTGCGCTTCCTGTTCTCGGGTAAACCGCAAACTAAAGCATAAATAATTAGCGGCGCCTTCAGGGCGCCGCTGCTGTATTCAGACATCAAACTCCTGCCCGCGCTGGGTCAGAAGCCGCTGGTACAGGTGGGCCGTGTCTTCATCAAAACAGACAAAGAACACCTGTTCGGGCATCGGTTTCAGGGAAAGGTAGCGATAGACCGTATCCACCGCAATCGCCGCCGCCGCGGCTTTGGGATAGCCATACACCCCTGTACTGATTGCCGGGAAAGCTATGGTCTTATAGCCATTATCGGCCGCCAGGCGCAGGCAGTTGCGATACGCATCTTCCAGGATCCGCGCCTCATGATGTTCCCCCCCATGCCATACCGGCCCTACGGTATGAATCACCGCTTTGGCAGGCAGATTCCCCGCCAGCGTGATGACGGCGTGGCCAGGAGGGCACTCTCCTTGCTGCTGGCGCACTACTTTGCACGCCTCAAGTAATTGTGGGCCCGCAGCACGGTGGATAGCACCGTCCACACCGCCCCCGCCCATGAGTGATGGATTAGCAGCATTGACTATCACGTCAACATGCAATGTCGTGATATCACCGTGGATAACCTCTATTTGCGGTTTCATAAACACCCTCTGCGACCCGCCTTTTTATTAAGTGTACCGCACAGAGGTTGGGGAGAAAAAACTATTGCGGGAAAACCTCTCCCGCCAGATGGCAGGAGAGCGAGAAATCAGCGGTAATCAACCTCCACAATTGCCAGCGATTTTTCAGGATTAATGTACTTCATGCTGACAGAAGCCAGATCAGGGTAAGCACTCTGGCCATTCAGGGCATCAGCATAGCTCAGCGCACGCGTCTGCATCCGGTTATTCTCCGGGCATGACATGGAAAGTTGTTGAGGTCTGGCAGTGATTTCGCAGGGGTTGGAAACAATTGCGCCGTGAAAATGGATGACTCCACCGTTAACGAGAGTTTCTGAAAATGCAGGGTTCAGCGTGGCAGACATCGCCAGGCCAAGCCCTGTGATGAATTGAAATGTAAATCTGGTCACGATAATACTCCTCAATGAAAGTCGTCCTTGAGGGGTAAAAGCACTCCATGATGGCTAACAATGCGCAATGAAACATATTTGCAACATTGACTCACATTTTATAACAGCATAGTGACAAGAATCCGTTGCCGCCAGCCATTTCAATTCATTGATTTATTGAATGATTAGAGCACACTGCCCGGCGGCGACCACTGCTGGGATAAATGGAGCGATTTCCCGTCAGAAACGGTCACAGTGATCTTCACTGTGTCCCCTGCATCAATATTTAAACTCAGGCGCGTTAAATCAATCGTCTGATTAGCGGGTATAGAGACGGTATTTTGTTGTTGTGAAGTACTTTGACCGCCCTGCCCTTGTCGCATAGAAAGCACCTGGACCTGGCATTCACACGGCTCTGTCAGAATAACCTGCGGGATAATGGTCGTCATATTGCCTTGCTGGGAGGTTTTAAACGTAATTTGACTGGAGAGCGCCGCGAGGAGAATTAAGGTTTGCATGATGAACTCCCGAAAAAAAACAGGGCATATGCCCTGTTTTTTTGTAGCACAGATTTCAGTATTAGTACTGATGAGCTGACACGTGGTTACCAATACCAACCTGAGTAACGCTTACAGAAGAGTTAGAGGCAGTCTGGTCAACCAGTGCACCGTTAAGACCACCGTACTGGCTAACAGTCATAGTGGAGTCTTTGCTGTTCCACTGATCAAGTGTTGCACTGTTGCCAAAACCATTCTGAGTCAGGGAAATAGTACTGTCGTCAGAGCCCTGTCCAACATCTGCGCCATTACCGCCGCCGGTCTGGCTAATAGACAGAGTTGAATTTCTTGCATCCGACTGCAAGGCAACAGCTGAGTTACCGCCACCGCTCTGGTAAATATTCATGGTTGAATTTGGACCACCATAACCACCATGACCACCATGACCCCAACCACCTTGATCAATAAGACCCGCCATAGCACTACCAGAAACTACGATTGCTGCAAGTGCTGCCACTTTGAAAAATTTCATGGTAAAACCCCCATCGGATTGATTAAAGTCGCCGCTAAATAACTAGCGTTGAATAACGCGAATGGCCATTTGCGACTGTTTCTGCACTACAACTGCGGTTTTCTGCGTACCGTACTGCGTAATACTCGCCCTGTTACCCGACCCTTGCTGGATAATCTTTGCCGTATTACCGTATCCGCCCTGCGAAATATCAGCATCATTCGCGTAGCCGCTCTGAGCGATATATGCATAATTATAAGTCCCTGATTGATCAACTCTCGCTCTGTTGCCGACTCCATCCTGAGAAACAACGGACAGTAATTTAGAACCGCCCTGGCGAACCTGTGCATCATTATATGCACCCTGCTGACCAATAATGGCTGCCTGATTTAATGAGGAACGACTTAATTCATTAACTGCGAAGTTATATTCAGTATTTGCTAAATCTGAACCTGCCGCAGCTACAAATCCAGGCACACCCAGAAATGTAAACATCACAAATAACGATATGTTTTTCATGTTGTCACCCTGGACCTGGCTATACACAAATCGTAATGTGACTTCGTGTTAACCTGACTTGTATTTTGTTAACGCGTCGTTACGGTGAAGAGTATGTCTGCCGAAACATTTTAAATATCTCACCCGCGAGTCTTATTTTTATTCTTCGTTTCACCTCAAAGTATTAATTAATGCAAAAAAACGCTGTAATCAGTGCAGCTTAGTTTTTGTAAAAATATTTCCAGGGTAGAGGTTGTACAAAGCGGCAACGGCCTGTCCACCCTCTCCAGCCCGCACGTCTCACCCGCTGGCGGGATCATAATTTACACAGTGCGTGACACGAGGCATGTTTTCTTAAGGACACAACTCTCTCATTCGAAGGCTTAGGATTTTTCCAGAGCTCATACCTTACCGCTGCGTTTATTTAATAAATAATATTATTTAAAATCATATCGATATAAATATTTGTATGATTTTTAAAATGTGTGCAGGGTTATTACTATGTACAACTTTCCTATCAAAACTGAACAATTGAAATGTGTGTTTTTCACAAATTAATATTGATTTTTACATCTTGTTACACATTTAACACTTGCTTTAAAGTTTGTAAAAGCTAGATTGAAATCAGATGTACGAAATTTGTTTTATATTTACCTCCCGCTCTCCCGCTGGAGGTTATGGTCTGATTCTACACACAGCAGTGCAGCATCTGTCAGTACTTCTGGTGTCCGTTAATCCAATTAAGGGACAGCTGCCAGGTGTCATAAAAAAGTGGGGTTTCATCATGTATAATGAAGTCCATAGTTTACATGGTCATACATTACTGTTGATCACAAAACCTTCTTTGCAAGCGACAGCTTTATTACAACATTTAAAGCAATCTTTATCACTGAACGGGAAATTGCATAATATTCAACGTTCTTTTGATGATATTGCACCTGGCAGCATCATTCTTCTCGATATGATGGAAGCTGATAAAAAGCTTATTCATTACTGGCAAGATAATTTAAGCAGGAAAAACAATAATATCCGTTTGCTATTATTGAACACTCCTGATGAGTATCCTTTCAGAGACATTGAAAGCTGGCCGCATATCAATGGCGTTTTCTACGTCACTGAAGAAGAAGATCGCGTGGTAGAAGGGTTGCAGGGCATATTGCGAGGTGAATGTTATTTCTCGCAAAAACTTGCTAGCTACCTCATCACGCATTCTGGTAATTACCGCTATAACAGTTCAGAGTCCGCACTGCTGACGCATCGCGAGAAAGAGATCCTGAACAAGTTGCGCATTGGTGCTTCAAATATTGAGATCGCCCGTTCGTTATTTATCAGCGAAAACACGGTTAAGACGCACCTTTATAATCTTTTCAAGAAGATAGCTGTTAAAAACCGAACTCAGGCGGTGTCATGGGCAAACGATAACCTCAGGCGTTAACACCATGAAACGCACGTTGAGTTGGATTGCCGCAGCAGGCCTTCTGCTTGCTGCCGGGAACCTTCAGGCCGTTGAAGTGGAGATTCCCGGATTGTTAACTGACCATACGGTGTCATCTGTTGGCCACAATTTTTATCGTGCCTTTAGTGACAAGTGGGAAAGTACTTACCCTGGTAACATAACAATCAACGAACGGCCCAGTGCACGATGGGGAAGTTGGATAACGATAACGGCTAATCAGGACGTTATTTATCAAACGTTTTTATTCCCAACGAAAATAGACTTCGATAAAAACGTAGCCTTAGCTCTGGCACAAACTGAAGAGGCTATAAATCGCCTGCAAATAGACAAAGCGCTATTAAGCACACGCGATTTAGCAAAAGACGAGTTCTAGCGACCCTATATCCGGAGGCTGTCATGCGTATTGCACATGCAGTTATTTCGTTAATGCTAATTACACCGTTAAGCTGGGCCGGAAATATGACGTTCCAGTTCCGTAACCCGAACTTTGGAGGCAACCCCAACAACGGGGCATTCATGTTGAATGAGGCGCAGGCCCAAAACTCCTATAAAGACCCGAGTTATAAAGACTATACCGTTGACACGCCGTCAGCGCTGGATAACTTCACGCAGGCTATTCAGTCCCAGATCCTGGGCGGTTTGTTAACCAATATCAACACCGGCAAGCCTGGCCGAATGGTGACTAACGACTTTATTGTCGATATTGCCAACAAGGATGGGCAGCTTCAGTTAAATGTGACAGACCGGAAAACTGGAAAAACATCGACCATCCAGGTTTCTGGCCTACAAAGTAACTCGACAGACTTCTGAAAAACATCAAAATAAGGACAACGATCATGCAGCGCTTCCTGATATTTGTTGCAGTGTGCTTATTGAGCGGTTGTTTAACTGCTCCACCAAAAGAAGCTGCAAAACCTACATTAATGCCTCGGGCTCAGAGTTATCGTGATTTAACCCATTTGCCAGCACCAACCGGCAAAATATTTGTCTCGGTTTACAACATCCAGGATGAAACTGGACAATTTAAACCGTACCCTGCCAGTAACTTCTCGACTGCCGTACCGCAGAGTGCCACCGCAATGCTGGTCACCGCGCTCAAGGATTCTCACTGGTTCATCCCGCTGGAACGTCAGGGGCTTCAGAACCTGTTGAATGAACGCAAAATCATTCGTGCCGCTCAGGAAAATGGTACCGTTGCGAGTAACAACCGGATGCCTTTGCAATCACTCGCCGCAGCCAACGTTATGGTTGAAGGTTCGATTATCGGTTACGAAAGTAACGTTAAATCAGGCGGCGTGGGCGCACGTTACTTCGGTATCGGGGCAGATACGCAATATCAACTCGATCAGATAGCCGTTAACCTGCGCGTGGTGAACGTCAGCACCGGTGAAGTGTTGTCATCCGTGAACACCAGCAAGACCATTCTCTCGTATGAAGTGCAGGCTGGGGTGTTCCGCTTTATTGACTACCAGCGTTTACTGGAAGGTGAAATTGGTTACACCTCCAACGAGCCGGTTATGATGTGTCTGATGTCAGCCATCGAAACTGGCGTTATCTTCCTGATTAATGACGGTATCGACCGTGGTCTGTGGGATCTGCAAAACAAAGCCGATGCACAAAACCCGGTACTGGTGAAATACCGCGATATGTCGGTTCCTCCGGAATCCTGACAGGAAGCGCATAAAAAAGGCGAGATGATTATCTCGCCTTTTTTTATTCACTCACGGCCGTGATGTTTTGCGCTTTTTCGCGTCGGGCTGCAAGCCATAGACCGCTGTTCTTCATGGCATAGCCAAACAGTAAACCCACTACCAGCGACGGCACCACCAGCCTCCAGTCGCCCTGCCCGGCAAATGTCGCACAGGCACCAATAAAGGTGCCCGGCACAAACGACAACAGCATTTGCTTTGCCTGAATGCACATCAGAAATGCCACAACGCCCGTCATCACGTAGCCTACAATCTCGACATGCGGTGCCAGCGCGCTGCCTTTCATTATAACCAGCGCCCAGATAACACCGCTCAGCAACGTGCAGGCAGAGATAAACAGCCCTTTAACACCGCCCTGAGGGCAGGCAAAGTAAGCCGTACAGCCGAGGAACCCGGCCCAGCTTAATAGCCCGAGAGAAACCGCCACCCATCCCCATAAGCCGGAGAGAATGCCCGTTGTCATTGCAATGCAGAGTAATATGTTCATGGCGCGCATCTTAGCAGATACGCACCATAGAAATGCGATCAGAAGCACATTATGTGCAAGTTGAAATGTATCGTTGCAGGAATTGTGTGATCTAAATCACTCTTCATTCTCTTCCTGAAGATCGTCCCACATGGCCGCAATAGCATCGCGGGTCAGCGGAGCCAGAGTTCTCCAGAACGGTGATGTGGCGTGCGCTTCCACTTTGCCGAGGAACGTTCCGCACCACGGCAGCAGGAACTCTTCGAACAGTGTTTCGATAGCTTCACTTTCATCATCGCCAGACTGATCTTCAATCCAGGACGCCGCAAGAAGCAGCGTACCAATGTGGTCAGCCGGAGTATCCGCCAGCGGCATCCCGCGCTCAGTCAGAAACGCGCGGACTTCCGCTTCAGTTGCCCCTTCTTCCCACGCTGAACGATACGGGGCCACGCGGCACTCTTCACCCACGAACAACGCGTTGTAATCGGCAGAAACCTGCTGCATGTCGCAGCTTTTTTGCAGACGCACCAGCAGCTCATCCTGTTCCAGCGGCCAGTTTTGCGCCAGCTTTCCTTCCTGGATCATCGTATACAGCGGAGCCAGCAGCGGGTCTTGCGGCTGACGGTAGAACAGGGTACCCAGCACGCGGCAAAGGATAGAGAACTCATTCATTTTTTTATTCCATTACACAATTAAAGATCGGCAAATTCATCAATACGCGGCATCCCGCGCGATTCCAGGAAGTCGAGCATCCGGCGTGGCGTCACGTTCAGGATCTGCCCTTCCGGGAAACCAACGTCATTAAGCACTTTCAGGCACTCGCCGAAATCGCCGAGCGTAAAGGCAGTGTGCGAGTCAGACCCGAGCGCGACCATACCTCCTGCATCACGAACCGCAGCAGCCACTTCGCGGCAGTTGGCCTCGCTGCCTTTGCGCGAGTGAACAAATGAGGAGTTATTAATTTCCAGTGCTACGCGGTGTTTTGCTGCCGCCTGAGCAACAGCCTGAATATCAATCGGGTACTTAGGGTTCCCTGGGTGGCTGATGATATGCACGTTGCCGCTGGCAATAGCGGCGATCATCGCCTTTGTATTTGTTTCTTTATCCTGCGGAGCGAAAACAGGCTCATGGAAGCCCGCAATAATCAGATCCAGCGAGGTCAGCATCGGGCCGGTGCAGTCGATTTCACCGTCAGTGTTCTTAATGTTCGCTTCGATGCCGCGAAGGATCCCGACACCTTCAACCAGCCGTGGCCAGATGCGCATATTCACAAAATGCCAGTAGTGCGGAGCATCAGCCATATCAGGACCGTGATCGGTTATCGCAAAAAGCTTGATGCCTTTTAGCTTTGCTTGCGCGATGTAGTCATGGAGGGTGCTATAGGCGTGGGTACTGGCGACGGTGTGCATGTGCAGGTCAACGGGATACATCTTTCTCTCCTCTGCTGTTTTCCCAAGGATAGCAGTTATCAGCGGCGAATATTAGCAAAAACCCGGCGAACGCCGGGTTTCTCTTAGTAACCGCGCTGTCTGTCGACCTGCCCGGTAACGGTGTTGCCCTGCTCCATCTCACTGATGGTATGGGATATATAGGCTACTGCCTCCGCCGGACGCGTGACTGCGGCAACGTGCGGCGTCATGGCTACGCGAGGATGCGCCCAAAGCGGGCTTTCCGTTGGCAGCGGTTCGCGGCTATAGACATCCAGCATCGCGCCTTTGAGTTTGCCGCTGTCCAGCGCCGCCAGCAGATCAGACTCGACCAGGTGAACACCGCGTGCCAGATTCATTAAATAGCTCTGATCCGCTAGTTGGTTCAGAAGCGCTTTGTTGATGATCCCCACCGTTTCCGCAGTATTAGGCAGCAGGTTAATCAGCACGCGGGTGCCTTTCAGGAAGGCCGGGAGTTCGTCTGTTCCGGCAAAGCTTTCCACTCCAGGATAATCTTTACGGCTGCGGCTCCAGCAACGCAGAGGGAAACCCCACGGGGCAAGTGCTTCTGCCACTTTTGAGCCAAGCACGCCAGCCCCCAGAATACCGATGGTAAAATCTTCGCGGTGATAATCTGGCAACGGCTCCCAGTGGGATTGCTGTTTGAAGGCCTGGTAATCATCAAAACGGCGGAACCAGTGCAGAACCTGGCTCACGGCATATTCCTGCATTTGCTGGCCCATTCCGGTATCTTCCAGTCGGAACAGCGGGATATGTTCAGGCAACATCTCTGGATGCGCTTTCAGCTTACTCAGGATCGAATCCACGCCCGCCCCAAGTGCGAAGACGGCTTTCAGTTCTCGGCCCTGGAGCATCTCTACTGGCGGATGCCACACCAGCGCGTAGTCGGCATGTTCATGATCACCCCGTTTCCACTCGCGAACGCGCGCGCCCGGCAATGCTGCCGACAGTGCATCAATCCAGTAAGCCGTATCAAAAGTTGGGTGATAAAAGATAATATCCATAGCGATTTCTGCCTTTTATTGCGCGATTTTGTTTTCGTTTTCAACTGGATTGCCAGCATACCAAATTTACTGGCATTTGCGTTGTTGATAAAAAAACCGCTTTCCGCACATTTCGGAATCAGGTTGTTTGAAGTTTGTCTAAACACGCTAATTAACTGAAAAAGTTGATTGACGGCAGTTCGGGTTTTCCTTACATTAGCGCCCGTCCCGGCAACAACGGGATGACAATATGGTGAGGTGTCCGAGTGGCTGAAGGAGCACGCCTGGAAAGTGTGTATACGGCAACGTATCGGGGGTTCGAATCCCCCCCTCACCGCCATATTTGAGATGAGAGCTCGTACGAAAGTACGGGCTTTTTTCTTTTATATTCTCCGAAAGGGGGGGATGAGAATCCCCGACCGGGGTTCGACAACTGGCGCAGCCAGTTGGACAGACTGAGAGCGCAGCGAACAGGCTGCCCGAAGGGCGAGCGAAGCGAGTCAATCCCCCCCTCACCGCCATATTCGAGATGAGAGCTCGTACGAAAGTACGGGCTTTTTTCTTTTATATTCTCCGAAAGGGGGGGATGAGAATCCCCGACCGGGGTTCGACAACTGGCGCAGCCAGTTGGACAGATGACGAGCCTGCGAGGAATCTGCCCGAAGGGCGAGCGAAGCGAGTCAATCCCCCCCGGTGCTATATGCGACCCGGTGCGGTCTGAGCCCCACGAAAAATGCGTGCACGAATGACTCCCTCTTCTCTTGGGGAGATGGGGAACATACAGCTAAGGTAGTCATTCCGTTCACTTTATGTTCCTTGCTACTCTGTCACCACATTACTGGTGAACGTGCCAGGGTGGCTCAATCGCCACCACCCTGGCGACCCGGGCTCCCGGCAAGAAAATCGTCGCTACGCGATACCCTCAGCTTATTCCTTCGGCTTTCGGGTCGGGCGCGATGCAGCGTCCATGCAAGTCGCGCCCTCTCGGCGCATCCATGCGCCTCGCCCCGGCCTGCAGGAAACGCCTCAGCGATTTTCAGCCGGACCATGGAGCCGCGGTAAGTCTTTTATTTCCATGGCGTAATATCATCGCTTCATAAAGACAAAAATTACTGGGGAACTACTACTCCTCCACCATCCGCGCATACTCATCCGTCAGAAAATCCACCAGCGTCCTCACCGATGGCAATAGCCCGCGCCTTGACGGATACACCGCATGAATGACTTCCCGGCGCGGCTCCCATTCATCCAGCACACGAACCAGCTCCCCTGTTGCAAGCTGGTCTTTCACCATCAAAATAGGAAGCTGCACCACGCCCACACCAGCCATTGCCGCTTCCCGCAGGGCCAGCATATCAGTCGTGATAAAACGCGGGGCATAGTGAATCTCTGCTTTTGCCCCCTGCGGGCCGGTCAAATCCCATTTATGAACCTGCCTCCCCTCCCCCATACTCAACCCCGGCCATTGGCTCAGCTCTGACGGCATAACCGGTTTCCCCAGACGCTGAATCAAATCAGGCCCGGCCACCAGACAGTGCCCCCTGTCGGCAAGCACCCGTAAAACCAGGTCGCTGTCATCAAACGGACGCGGACGCACGCGGATTGCGATATCGATCCCCTCGCCCACCAGATCCACGCGACGATTGGTGGCTTCAAGCTGGAGGTTAATTCCCGGATATTTTGCCATAAAGCGCGCCAGCATCGGCCCCACGTGTACGTGCAGCAATGTCACCGGGCAGGTGATCCTGACAATACCGCGCGGCTCAGCCTGCAATGCAGCGACCGCCTCTTCCGCCGCCTCGGCTTCCACCAGCATCGCTTTACAGTGTTGATAAAAGGTCTGGCCCACTTCGGTAACGGTAAACTGGCGCGTGGTGCGCTGGATTAACCGCACCCCGAGCCGCTCTTCAAGCTGGGCGATGCGGCGGCTCAGTTTTGATTTTGGCTGATCGAGCGCCCGCCCGGCAGCCGCGAAACCGCCGTAGTCGACCACCTTCACAAACCACACGAAGTCATTGAGATCCTGCATAAAACCTCATCGTTCCATTTAAAGAACAGTGAATGTCATTTTCACTGTCTACCGGGATATTAAACCTGAATATAAGCTAATAAACATCAACAGAACATCAGGAGATAGCCATGAAAAATGTTACAGGCGTTTATACCGCACCGCGTCAGCACTGGGTTGGTGATGGGTTTCCGGTTCGTTCAATGTTCTCTTACCAGACTCACGGCGAGCCGCTCAGCCCATTCCTGCTGCTGGATTACGCTGGCCCGCATACCTTCCCGGCGGATGGCGAAAAACGTGGCGTGGGGGAACACCCTCATCGCGGGTTTGAAACGGTCACTATCGTTTATTCCGGCGAAGTAGAGCATCGCGATTCAACCGGTAAAGGCGGCGTAATTGGCCCCGGTGATGTGCAGTGGATGACTGCCGGCTCCGGCATTCTGCATGAGGAGTTCCACTCCAGTGGTTTTGCGCAGAAAGGGGGCGAGCTCAAGATGATGCAGCTGTGGGTCAACCTGCCCGCTAAAGACAAAATGGCGGCACCGGGGTATCAGAGCATCACCCGCGACACGATCCCAGTGGTGGCATTACCTGATAACGGCGGCGACCTGCGCGTTATCGCCGGGCGATACGGTGACGTCACTGGCCCTGCACATACGTTCTCACCACTGAATGTATGGGACATCACGCTGCGTCAGGGAAGCCACCTTACGCTCAATCTGCCCGAAGGCTGGAGCACCGCACTGGTTGTGCTTGAAGGCAACGTCACGGTAAACGGCACTGCGCAGGCGGGAGAAGCTCAGCTTGTCGTCCTGAGTCAGCAAGGAGAGAAGCTGCATCTGGAAGCTAGCCGTGATGCCAAAGTGCTGCTGATGGCCGGGGAACCGCTGAATGAGCCGATTGTGGGCTATGGCCCATTTGTGATGAACAGTAAAGCCGAAATCGCTGAAGCCATTAGCGATTTTAACTCAGGCCGCTTCGGCCAGATCTGATCGTAATAAAGGAGAAGAAAATGTCTACACCTGCGAATTTTAATGGAGCACGCCCGGTCATTGATGTGAACGATGCGGTCATGTTGCTTATTGATCATCAGAGCGGGCTATTCCAGACCGTTGGTGATATGCCGATGCCGGAACTGCGTGCCCGTGCGGCAGCGCTGGCAAAAATCGCGACCCTGGCGAAGATCCCGGTGATTACCACCGCGTCCGTTCCACAGGGGCCGAACGGCCCGCTGATCCCGGAGATCCACGCTAATGCGCCTCATGCGCAATATGTGGCACGTAAAGGCGAAATCAACGCCTGGGACAACCCGGAGTTTGTCGCTGCCGTTAAGGCGACCGGACGCAAGACACTGATCATTGCGGGCACCATCACCAGTGTTTGCATGGCGTTTCCGTCAATCAGCGCGGTGGCCGACGGCTATAAAGTGTTTGCGGTTATTGATGCGTCAGGCACCTACAGCAAAATGGCCCAGGAGATAACTCTGGCCCGTGTGGTACAGGCGGGTGTTGTGCCGATGGATACGGCGGCTGTCGCATCTGAAATTCAGCGCACATGGAACCGTGAAGATGCCGCCGAGTGGGCTGAGGTGTACACACACATCTTCCCTGCTTATCAGTTGCTGATTGAGAGTTACAGCAAAGCGCAGGACGTGGTGAAGCACAGCGAAGTGCTCGATTCACAGCGGTAATGACTCGCTCCACGGCATAAACACCGTGGAGCTGATTATTGCTTAACCGAACAAGCACTAAAGCAGAAAATCTGCTTGACCGTTTTAGCGCAACTCCCTATAGTAGCGCCCCGTTGCCCCCCAAGCGGTCAGGCAACAATACAATATGGTGAGGTGTCCGAGTGGCTGAAGGAGCACGCCTGGAAAGTGTGTATACGGCAACGTATCGGGGGTTCGAATCCCCCCCTCACCGCCATATTTGAGATGAGAGCTCGTACGAAAGTACGGGCTTTTTTCTTTTGGATCTCCGCCAGGGGGATTCGAACCTTTAGGACTTCTGCGGTGTTTATGTCGGGTGTCGCTATGCTTACCCGACCTACGATATTGAAACCTTACCTGTAGGCCTGGTAAGCGCAGCGCCACCAGGCGTGAAGGCTGCACAAAAAAACAAAGCCCGGTCTCCCGGGCCTTGAACACAACAGCTAACTCAGTAGTACGCGTTCAGCGTGCGCTGGCAAAGGGCCGACCGCACGCAGTCATCTTTGGTAAAGCGAACCACCCCAATCATCTCATCTTCCTCAAAACGTGACATCGCATCGCTCAGGCCAGATTTCACACCGGATGGCAGATCGCATTGGGTAATATCGCCGTTGACGATAACCGTCACATTTTCCCCGAGGCGCGTTAAGAACATCTTCATTTGCGCAGCAGTCACGTTCTGAGCCTCGTCAAGAATCACGACCGCATTTTCAAATGTACGTCCGCGCATATAGGCGAACGGCGCGATTTCCACCTTGCCAATCTCTGGTCGCAGGCAGTACTGCATAAAGGATGCACCCAGTCGTTTCACCAGCACGTCGTAGACGGGCCTGAAGTACGGGGCAAACTTTTCCGAAATGTCTCCGGGCAAGAAGCCGAGATCTTCATCAGCTTGCAGTACCGGACGGGTGACAATAATCCTGTCCACGTCCTTATGGATCAGAGCCTCCGCCGCTTTGGCTGCACTAATCCAGGTTTTCCCGCATCCGGCTTCACCGGTTGCAAAGATGAGCTGTTTACTCTCGATAGCATTCAGGTAGTGCGCCTGAGCTTCATTGCGCGCCACAATTGGAGAAGTATCACGGCTGTCCCGCGCCATGCCAATTGCTTCAACGCCACTCATCTGCACAAGCGAGGTGACCGATTCTTCTTCACGTTGTTTATGGCTACGTGAATCCCGTCTCAGCACACGTTTTGCTTCGCGACGAGCTTTGATCACTGCTTTTTGTCTTCCCATGGATAGCACCTTGAGTTGTTGGTATTCATCACACGCGCCAGTTTCAGCACGATTATGCGCACGAACATCAGAGGGTTGGCTTCCTTGTAAGCCATTGCTTGCTTTATCGGATGACGATACAGAACGGCTACGCGCACCATTTTGCACGTCGGTCGAAGGAGATTCTGGAGAAGATGAGGAGAATTTAGTGGTGAGGAAATCGCTGCCGGAGTCTGAGCCTCCGCGCCGGGTGCTGCGGTTGTTATGTTTACCATGTCCAGTATAGGACGCAACCATTCGCGATCTCCATAGTGATTCAGCATCACTGCCGGGAACTACCGCTGTCTTATATTAAGTACATCAAGGTTTATCATAAATGCAACATTTATTTTACTTTGATGCAACTTTAAGACTGTCCCTACAGGTGAAATCAGTCTCATACAGGAATATTACAGAAATATAACAGATGGATAGTCATATGAAAAAATAATGTCCCCGCGAACTATCGCAGGGACAATTATCAGGCTTCAATAAGCCCTTGAGCGAGATACGCGTTTTGGTCGCGCGGCCCAGGCAGGGCAAAGAAATAGCCGCCGCCGACAGGCTTAATGTACTCTTCCAGCGCTTCACCATTTAACCGCTTCTGCACGGTTAAGAAGCCCTTCTCCAGGTCATGCTGATAACAGACAAACAGCAGCCCCATATCCAGCTGACCAGAGTTGGTCACCCCCAGCGAATAGCTGTAACCACGGCGCATCATCAGGCTGGACTGCGTCTCTTTGGTACGCGGGTTCGCCAGGCGAATATGGCTGTCCAGCGCGATGGTGTCACCGTTCGGGTCGGCGCTGTAATCATGCACATCGTGCTCGTTTTTCATGCCCAGCGGCGCACCGCTTTGCTTGTCACGGCCAAAAATGGTCTGCTGCTCTTTGAGCGGCGTGCGATCCCAGAACTCCACGTGGAACTGAATAATACGCACCGCCTGATAGCTGCCGCCAACGGCCCACGCAGGCTCGCCCTGATCGGCCGTCACCCAGACCACATCTTTCATCAATGCAGCATTGCTGCTGTCCGGGTTGGCAGTGCCATCCTTAAAGCCAAGCAGGTTGACCGGTGTCTCCTTCCCTTTGCTGCGCGCAGCGTGGTCAGAGATAAATCCTTCCCGCTTCCAGCGCACACTCAGCAGATCCGGCGTGTGCTTGATGATATCGCGCAGGGCGTGGATCACCGTATCCTGCGTGTTCGCACAAATCTGAAGAAGCAGATCGCCGTGGCACAGCGCCGCATCAAGCGAATCATTCGGGAATCGCGTCATTTTTTGCAGTGATTTCGGTTTGTGCTTCGTCAGGCCATAGCGTTCATCGAACAGCGACTCACCCAGCGACACGGTAATGGTCAGGTTATCCGGGGCGATAAACGGCCCCAGAATACCGGAGTCCATCGGCGGAAGACGCGGGTTAGGCGTTTGCGGTGCCGGGCCGCCTGCGGTGAGAAACGCGATACGCGTTGTCAGCAGGCGAAACAGGCGCTCCAGGTCGGCTTTATCACTGGCCAGCGAATCAAACGCCACCAGCATCATGGAGGCCTGCTGCGGCGTCAGAATGCCCGACTGGTGCGCGCCATAGAAAGGCTGCGTTTCCATTCGGGCATTGGGGGATACCGTGCCGGGAGCACTTTGCGGTTTAGCCGCATGGGCCACCGGGCATCCACCTGCCAGGGCAAGTGCGCCACCCAGCGCCCCTACCCCTTTCAGTAAACGACGTCGCGAAGGTTCAGCTACGTCGAACTCGTCTTGCTTGTTCATCATGCTTAGTCCAGACCCAGTACGCCACGCAGCTGAGACAGATCTTCTGCCAGGGTCGTAATTGGGCCTTTCAGCGCATTACGGTCAGCATCGGTCAGTTTGTCGTAGGTTTCGAAGCCGTCTTTGGTGCGATATTTCGCCAGAATGGTGTCGACTTTCTTGAAGTTGGCATCCACTTTCGCCAGCAGCTCGCTGTTCTCTTTCTGCAACTGCGGACGCAGCAGAGAGACAATTTTCTGCGCGCCATCGACATTGGCCTGGAAGTCCCACAGGTCAGTGTGGCTGTAACGGTCTTCTTCACCGCTGATTTTGCTCGCCGCCACTTCTTCAATCAGACCCGCTGCGCCGCCCACCACTTTAGATGGCGGGAAAGCCAGCTCGCTAATACGTTTTTGCAGCTCCAGCACGTCGGTGTTCAGCTGCTCAGCGTACTTCTCCATCCCTTTGGTGGAGTTATCGCCAAACAGCGCTTTTTCCAGACGGTGGAAACCGGTGAACTTAGGATCGGCGGCTTTCTGCTCGTAGTCATCTTCACGGGCATCGATGCTGCCATCCAGGTCAGAGAACAGTTCAGCAATAGGTTCAATACGCTCGTAGTGCTGACGGGTTGGCGCATACAGGGATTTCGCTTTTTCGAGATCGCCCGCTTTCACCGCATCGGTAAAGGCTTTGGTGCCTGCAACCAGGTCCGCCGTCTCTTTGGTGACATAGGCTTTATAGGCGGTAATCGCGTCGCCCAGGCTCAGCAGGGCTTCACCTTTCGCAGCATCCGCCGTGGCTTCACCTTTAACAATCAGCTTGCCTTTCGGGTTGGTCAGCAGGCCACAGGTCATGTCGTATTCGCCAGGTTGCAGGTTAGCCGTCATTTTCTGGCTAAAGCCCGGGGCGATGTTTTCACGCTCTTCCACGACCATCACGCCTTTGAGGATTTCCCATTCCAGCGCTTTCTGGCTGTGGTTCTGAATAATAAACTGCGTTTTACCGCTGTTCACCGTGACGCTCATCGGCTCACACTGTTTGTCATTCACAGTGATTTTAACCTGCGGAATATCGGCTGCCTGCGCGGAGAATGCAGAAGCGAACAGCGCGGCAATGCCTGCGCGTAACGCACTACGACGAAACTGAATTGCCATGACTCTTCCCTTTTAAAAGTATGTTGTAACTACACCAAACCCATTACGGCGCGGTATGCGACGCCTGGGTGCGGGCACGCGGCGGCAGCGCGAACAGCACCAGCGCCGGAACCAGATAGATAAAGTACATCGCCACTTCGCTGACGCTCGGTGTCTCCTGATACCCGAAGATCCCTTCGAGCAGGGTTCCGGTCAGGGAGTGCGTAGAGAGCACATTGCTCAGGTCAAACGCGACATCCTGGAAGTGGTTCCACAGCCCCGCTTCGTGGAAGGCGCGGATTGCGCCCGCGGCCAGCCCTGCGGCAACCAGCAGAATAAACAGGCTCGTCCACTTGAAGAACACGCCCAGGTTCAGGCGAATACCGCCCCAGTACAGCAGGAAACCGAGCACCACCGCCGTTGCCAGCCCCAGCATTGCACCGAGCGGCGGCCAGATCCCCACATCCTGCTGGAACGCAGCCAGCAGGAAAAAGACCGATTCCAGGCCTTCACGCGCAACGGCGAAAAAGACCATCATGATCAGCGCCCAGCCGTGGTTGTTGCTTTTTTGCAGGGCGTTATCGACCGCCTGCTCCAGCTGAACTTTCACGTTACGGGACACTTTGCGCATCCAGAACACCATCCAGGTCAGGATCACCACCGCAATAACGGCAACGATGCCTTCGAACAGCTCTTGCTCTTTCTGCGGGAACTCACCGGTGGTTTCGTTGATGAGGATGCCAAGCCCAAGGCAGAGCGCTGCGGCGAGGAAAACGCCAATCCACATCACGCCAATCCAGCGTCCGCGCTGGGTTCGCTTCAGGTAGCTTGCGATAAGACTCACGATTAAGGCAGCTTCAAGGCCTTCACGTAACATAATGAGAAATGGAACAAACATGCCGACACCTTAATTGTTAATCGCAGTCAACTGATGCAAAGAAAGGTAAATTCTTGTGATAGTGATTATCATTACGGAGAAGAGAAACACAAGCGAAATGTGTTGTGTTTTGATGAAGAGATGTAAACCGCTCGCCTGTTAATAGTTTCCGTCGTTATCGTTGTGTTTATAACTTATAACGTAAATGCCCATTTACGGTTAAACACAGCTGTGGCTAAATATGTGACTCGAAAACCAACTGAAAACTAACCATGTATAATATTATCCACTTCCTGCTGGCGCTGGTGATTATTCTTGCGCTTGCCTGGCTGGTGAGTTTTGACCGCCGAAAAATTCGTATTCGCTTCGTTTTACAGCTTATTATTATTGAAATTGCCCTGGCATTCTTTTTCCTTCATGCCGAAAGCGGTCTTTTCCTGATTAAATATGTCTCTGGCTTCTTTGAATCGCTGCTTAAATTTGCCTCAGAAGGGACGAATTTCGTCTTTGGCGGAATGGGTGAAAAAGGGCTGGCGTTCATTTTCCTCGGCGTTCTTTGCCCGATTATTTTTATTTCGGCGCTGATTGGTATTCTCCAGCACTGGCGAATTCTGCCTGTGTTTATTCGCATTATCGGGACATTGCTGTCGAAAGTGAACGGGATGGGGAAACTGGAGTCCTTTAACGCCGTCAGTTCACTGATCCTCGGGCAGTCTGAAAACTTCATTGCTTACAAAGGGATCCTGGGCGACCTCTCCTCCCGCCGTCTGTTTACGATGGCCGCCACCGCGATGTCTACCGTGTCGTTATCGATTGTCGGCGCGTATATGACCATGCTGGATGCAAAATTTGTCGTCGCGGCGCTCATTCTCAATATGCTCAGCACCTTTATTATTCTCTCCGTCATCAACCCGGCACGCCCGGAAGCGGAGCCGGATATCAAACTGGAAAAAATGCACGAATCCCAGAGCTTCTTTGAAATGCTGGGTGAGTATATTCTGGCCGGTTTTAAAGTGGCGATGATTATTCTGGCTATGCTGATTGGCTTTATCGCGCTTATTAGCGCGGTCAACGCCCTGTTCTCCAGCGTATTTGGTATGAGCTTCCAGCAGATCCTGGGTTATGTGTTTTATCCTCTGGCGTGGCTGATTGGTATTCCACTGAGTGATGCCTTAAATGCGGGCAGTATTATGGCCACGAAGCTGGTTGCCAATGAATTTGTGGCGATGATCGAGCTGCAAAAAATTGCGCACCAGATGACCCCGCGCGGTCTGGGTATCTTGTCCGTGTTCCTGGTCTCTTTCGCCAACTTTGCTTCTATCGGCATTGTTGCAGGCGCCATTAAGGGCCTGAATGAACAGCAGGGGAACACCGTGTCCCGCTTCGGGTTGCGTCTGGTGTACGGTGCGACACTGGTCAGTTTGCTGTCGGCGAGCTTTGCGGGATTAGTGTTGTAATTTTTGAGCCGTTTGTGCCCGGCGGCGCTTCGCTTGCACGGGCCTACGAAACAATAACGGCGGGTTTCCCCGCCGTTTTTCATTAAAACTGTACGCACACCGGCTGATCGACACGCATCACCGATTCCTGCGCAAAGCGTGACTTGTAGAGCCCACGTAACGCTTCGATATTCTGCTCACTCACGGCATCCTTACCGTGGATTAGCATCAGCGCCTTGCTCTGCTCACGCGCCACTTTCCCGTCATTACCCAGCCACTGCCCACGGGCATCAAATACCGTCAGGCCATCGCGAAAGCGCGGGGTTACGTCCTGGTCAACAAACTGCTGCCACTCCTGGCCGGTAATGTCTTTCCCTGCCGGGCGGCTCAGGCCGAAATAGAGCGTGGTTTGCTGCATCTGGTTATCCACTTTGCAGGTGGTGTCTGTGGTGTTGTGCGCGGGTGCGTTACAGCCTGCCAGCATGAAAAGTGCCGCCACCATAAGCCCTGTTTTGATTGTCATACTTCGCTATCCTCATTGTTATAAGCACAGCGATATCAGCGTAAATTGCGGAATTTAGCAAGAAAAAAGCCGGGTGGCGCTTGCGCTTACCCGGCCTACAGGAGGGAGGTACTACTTATTCAGGCTGTAATTTTGATGGCGGTGCCGTGTGGTAATGCGCGTCCGCTTCTGCAAAGCGTTTTTGCATCGCCGCAGACGGTGCTTTACCCAGCAGGCTGAACACCACGATCCCGACGCTGCCGAAGATAAAGCCAGGGATGATTTCGTACAGGCCCAGCCACGCGAACTGTTTCCAGACGATAACCGTCACCGCACCAATAATCATGCCAGCCAGCGCGCCGTTACGGGTCATGCGTGACCACAGTACCGAGAACAGCACTACCGGGCCAAACGCGGCACCAAAGCCCGCCCACGCATAGCTTACCAGGCCCAGAACGCGGTTGCTCGGGTTGGCCGCCAGCGCAATGGCAATCAATGCCACTACCAGCACCATAAAGCGCCCTACCCACACCAGCTCTTTCTGGCTCGCATCTTTACGCAGGAACGCTTTGTACAGGTCTTCCGTAATGGCACTGGAGCACACCAGCAGCTGGCAGCTCAGGGTCGACATCACCGCCGCCAGAATCGCCGACAGCAGAATACCGGCAATCCACGGGTTAAACAGAATTTGCGCCAGCTCGATAAACACGCGCTCGGCGTTCTGGTTCACCGCACCCGCCTGCGCCGGGTTATTGTTGAAGTACGCGATACCGAAGAAGCCTACCGCACACGCCCCTGCCAGGCAGAGGATCATCCAGGTCATACTGATACGACGCGCATGAACAATGGTGTGGTGAGAATCAGCGGCCATAAAGCGCGCCAGAATATGCGGCTGACCAAAGTAGCCCAGGCCCCAACCCATCAGCGATACAATCGCGACAAAGTTCAGTCCTTTCAGCATATCGACGTTTTCGATGCTCTTTTGTTTAATAACTTCCAGGGAGTCCGCAAAGCCGCCGACGGTGAAAATCACAATCACTGGCGTCAGGATAAGCGCGAAGATCATCAGGCTCGCCTGTACGGTGTCAGTCCAGCTCACTGCCAGGAAACCGCCCACGAAGGTATACAGGATCGTCGCCGCCGCACCGGCCCACAGCGCCGTTTCATAGCTCATGCCGAAGGTGCTTTCGAACAGACGCGCACCGGCCACAATGCCGGAAGCACAATAGATGGTGAAGAACACCAGGATAACCAGAGCCGAGATAATACGCAGCACGCGGCTGTTATCTTCAAAGCGCCCGGAGAAGTAATCCGGCAGGGTCAGGGCATTGTTGTTCGCCTCGGTATGCACACGCAGGCGGCCCGCCACCAGCTTCCAGTTAATCCATGCGCCCAGGGTCAGGCCAATCGCGATCCAGCTTTCTGAAATACCGGAGATGAAAATCGCACCCGGTAAGCCCATCAGCAGCCAGCCGCTCATGTCCGATGCGCCCGCAGAGAGTGCGGTTACCATCGGCCCTAAACTGCGCCCGCCCAGAATATAGTCGTCAAAGTTCTTCGTTGATCGCCAGGCCAAAAAACCTATCAGGATCATGCCAAAAATATAGATAAGAAATGTCACCAGCATCGGTGTGCTAATTGCCATTTAAAGACTCCAATAATTTGATCGACAACCTTCCCGGCTGTCTTTTATTACATCACCGGAACGGGGTGATGATGATGTGTATTTCTGTTGGCCGCGCGTATCCTGCCGGAAGCAGTGCTCGCACACAAACGATTTAACACTGCATTTACATCAAATTCATCCCTGGTTTTATACGTCTTTCGTATAGGTTGCACTCGCTCACGCTTTTACGGGTTGCACCTTTCAAAAGTGTTAAGTGCCGCATAAAAACAGGCTTTCGCACCATAAGCCAGCTATTTTTTCCAGCTAACCATCCATTAACAATCCATTCATTTCCAAGCTTGCAAACCGTGTCACATTTAACACGGTTGCACAAAGTTGCAACATGGTGGATATTTCACGCTATCAACAGAACACGAACACAGAACAACAGGAGTTTTGGCATGGGCATGACCACCATGGGGGTTAAGCTGGATGACGCAACCCGCGAACGGATTAAAACCGCAGCAACCCGCATTGACCGCACACCGCACTGGTTAATTAAGCAGGCAATTTTTAATTATCTGGAAAGACTGGAAAACGAAGACGGATTACCAGAGCTGCCAGCCCTGCTGAGCGGTGCGGCCAATGAAAGCGAAGAATCTGCCGCCGCCGAAGAGAACCACCAGCCGTTCCTCGAATTTGCCGAGCAGATCCTGCCGCAGTCCGTGAGCCGCGCCGCGATCACCGGAGCCTACCGCCGCGCCGAAACCGACGCCGTCCCTATGCTGCTGGAGCAGGCCCGCCTGCCAGAACCCATCGCCACCCAGGCGCACAAGCTGGCGTATCAGCTTGCTGAAAAGCTGCGTAACCAGAAAACTGCCTCTGGCCGCGCCGGTATGGTACAGAGCCTGCTCCAGGAGTTTTCGCTCTCCTCACAGGAAGGCGTGGCGCTGATGTGCCTGGCGGAAGCGCTGCTGCGTATTCCGGATAAAGCCACCCGCGATGCGCTGATCCGCGACAAAATCAGCAACGGTAACTGGCAGTCGCACATTGGCCGCAGCCCGTCGCTGTTCGTTAACGCCGCCACCTGGGGCCTGCTGTTTACCGGCAAGCTGGTGTCTACCCATAACGAAGCCAACCTCTCTCTTTCCCTGAACCGCATCATCGGCAAGAGCGGTGAACCGCTGATCCGCAAAGGTGTGGACATGGCGATGCGCCTGATGGGCGAACAGTTCGTAACCGGGGAAACCATTGCCGAAGCGCTGGCGAATGCCCGTAAGCTGGAAGACAAAGGTTTCCGCTACTCTTACGACATGCTGGGCGAAGCGGCCCTGACCGCCGCCGATGCACAGGCGTATATGGTGTCTTACCAGCAGGCGATCCACGCTATAGGTAAAGCTTCCAATGGCCGTGGAATTTACGAAGGCCCGGGCATCTCTATTAAGCTGTCTGCCCTGCACCCGCGCTACAGCCGCGCCCAGTACGACCGCGTGATGGACGAACTCTACCCGCGCCTGAAGTCCCTGACCCTGCTGGCGCGTCAGTATGACATTGGTATCAACATCGACGCCGAAGAAGCCGACCGCCTGGAGATCTCCCTCGATCTGCTGGAAAAACTGTGCTTCGAACCGGAGCTGGCGGGCTGGAACGGCATTGGCTTTGTGATTCAGGCCTATCAGAAGCGCTGCCCGTTCGTCATTGATTACCTGATTGACCTCGCAACCCGCAGCCGTCGTCGCCTGATGATCCGTCTGGTGAAAGGCGCGTACTGGGACAGCGAAATTAAACGCGCGCAGATGGATGGCCTGGAAGGGTATCCGGTCTATACCCGCAAGGTGTACACCGACGTGTCTTACCTCGCCTGCGCCAAAAAACTGCTTGGCGTGCCAAACCTGATTTACCCGCAGTTCGCCACCCACAACGCCCACACTCTGGCGGCTATCTACAGCCTGGCCGGGCAGAACTACTATCCGGGCCAGTACGAGTTCCAGTGCCTGCACGGCATGGGTGAACCGCTGTACGAGCAGGTCACCGGTAAAGTGGCGGATGGCAAACTGAACCGTCCGTGCCGTATTTATGCCCCGGTGGGCACGCACGAAACCCTGCTGGCGTACCTGGTGCGTCGTCTGCTGGAAAACGGCGCGAACACCTCCTTCGTTAACCGTATTGCCGACACCACGCTGCCGCTGGATGAGCTGGTTGCCGATCCAGTGCAGGCGGTTGAGAAAATGGCCGCTCAGGAAGGTCAGCTGGGTCTGCCGCATCCGAAAATTGCCCTGCCGCGCGAGCTGTATGGCCAGGGCCGCGTGAACTCGTCGGGCCTGGACCTGGCGAACGAACACCGTCTGGCGTCGCTCTCTTCTGCCCTGCTCAACAGCGCGCTGCATAAATGGCAGGCCAAACCTATTCTTGAGCAGCCGGTGGCTGATGGCGAAATGCAGCCCGTGGTTAACCCGGCAGAGCCGAAAGATGTGGTCGGTTACGTGCGTGAAGCCAGCGAGCAGGAAGTGTCCCAGGCTATCGACAGTGCCGTGAATAACGCGCCAATCTGGTTCGCCACCCCGCCGCAGGAGCGTGCCGCCATCCTCGAACGCGCTGCCGTGCTGATGGAAGATCAGATGCAGCAGCTTATCGGTATTCTGGTGCGTGAAGCGGGTAAAACCTTCAGTAACGCCATTGCCGAAGTGCGCGAAGCGGTGGACTTCCTGCATTATTACGCGGGCCAGGTTCGCGATGATTTTGACAATGAAACGCACCGCCCGCTTGGCCCGGTGGTGTGTATCAGCCCGTGGAACTTCCCGCTGGCGATCTTCACCGGCCAGATTGCGGCCGCACTAGCCGCCGGTAATAGCGTGCTGGCTAAACCGGCGGAACAGACCCCGCTGATTGCAGCCCAGGGGATCAACATCCTGCTCGAAGCCGGTGTTCCGGCGGGCGTGGTGCAGTTGCTGCCTGGCCGTGGTGAAACGGTGGGTGCGCAACTGACCTCCGATAACCGCGTGCGCGGCGTGATGTTCACCGGCTCTACCGAAGTGGCGACGTTGCTGCAACGTAATATCGCCACACGCCTGGATGCGCAGGGTCGCCCGACGCCGCTGGTTGCGGAAACCGGCGGGATGAACGCCATGATTGTTGATTCGTCCGCCCTGACCGAGCAGGTGGTGGTTGACGTGCTGGCCTCTGCTTTCGACAGCGCAGGTCAGCGTTGCTCCGCGCTGCGTGTGCTGTGTGTGCAGGATGACGTGGCAGACCACACGCTGAAAATGCTGCGTGGTGCCATGGCGGAATGCCGCATGGGTAACCCGGGTCGCCTGACCACGGATATTGGCCCGGTGATTGATGAAGAAGCCAAAGGCAACATCGAAAACCACATTCAGACGATGCGCGCCAAAGGCCGCCCGGTGTTTCAGGCTGTGCGTGAAAACAGCGAAGACGCGCGCGAGTGGCAGACCGGTACCTTCGTTCCGCCAACGCTGATTGAACTGGCAAGCTTCGATGAACTGAAAAAAGAGGTCTTTGGCCCGGTGCTGCACGTGGTGCGTTACAACCGTAACAACCTGGATCAGCTGATCGAGCAGATCAACGCCTCCGGCTACGGCCTGACCCTTGGCGTGCATACACGTATCGACGAAACCATTGCCCAGGTAACCGGCAGCGCCAAAGTGGGCAACCTGTACGTGAACCGTAACATGGTAGGTGCCGTGGTCGGCGTGCAGCCGTTCGGCGGCGAAGGGTTATCCGGGACCGGTCCGAAAGCTGGTGGCCCGCTGTACCTGTATCGCCTGCTGGCCAACCGCCCGGAAAATGCGCTGGGCGTAACGCTGGCGCGTCAGGATGCGGAACGCCCTGTGGATGCACAGCTGAAAGCCGTGCTGACCCAGCCGCTGGAAGCCCTGATTACCTGGGCGGAAAAACGTCCTGAACTGCGTGCTATCGCTCAGCAGTACGGCGAGCTGGCGCAGGCGGGTACGCAGCGTCTGCTGCCGGGGCCAACCGGCGAGCGCAACACCTGGACGCTGATGCCGCGTGAGCGTGTGCTGTGCGTGGCGGATAACGAGCAGGATGCACTGGTTCAGTTGGCTGCCGCAGCGGCAACGGGTTGTGAAGTGCTGTGGCCGGAAGATGGGCTGCACCGCGACCTGGCGAAGCAGTTGCCGAAAGCGGTGTCTGCGCGTATCCACTTTGCGAAAGCCGATGAACTGCTCAGCCAGGACTTCGAAGCGGTTATCTACCACGGTGATTCCGACCAGCTGCGCGAACTGTGCGAACAGGTGGCGGCGCGTCGTGGGCCGATTGTGTCGGTGCAGGGCTTTGCCCGTGGCGAAACCAACCTGCTGCTGGAGCGCCTGTACGTTGAGCGTTCACTCAGCGTCAATACCGCGGCCGCAGGCGGTAACGCCAGCCTGATGACCATCGGTTAATCGTGTAAAATCCCCCGGTGGCGCTAAGCTTACCGGGGCGACATCTGTCACCACAGGCCGGATAAGCGCAGCGCATCCGGCTTTTTTACAGGGAGCAAATGATGAAACGATTACTGATTGCCGCAGGCGCGTTACTGCTGAGCACCAGCGCACTGGCGGATGAGTGCGGCAACGCCAGCACGCAGCTTGAGCTGAACACCTGCACGGGATCGCAATACCAGGCGGCAGACAAGAAGCTCAACCAGACTTACCAGGCCGCCATGAAACGTGCGGCAGCGCCACAGCGCGATCTGTTAAAGAAGGCACAGCTGGCGTGGATAGCCCTGCGTGATGCGGATTGTACTTTTGTCGGGTCGGGTACTGAGGGCGGCAGCGTGCAGCCCATGATCATCAACCAGTGTATGACGGAGAAAACCGTCGAGCGCGAAGCGTATCTTGCTTCCATGATGCAGTGTGAAGAAGGCGATTTGAGCTGCCCTCTTCCCCCGGCCCTCTCCCAATAGGGGCGAGGGATCCCCACAAAAATACGAGCACGGACAACTCCCTCTCCCCCTGGGAGAGGGCTGGGGTGAGGGGAACATACAGCTCAGGTGGTCATTCCGTTCACTTTATGTTCCTTGCTACTCTGTCGCCACAATACTGGTGAACGTGCCAGGGTAGCTCACCGCCGCTACCCTGGCGACCCGGGCTCCCGGCAAGAAAATCGCCGCTTCGCGAATTGTTCGCCCCATCCCTGGGGCTTACCCCTTCGGGGCCAGCGCAAGCGCTGTCCAAAATTGCTCCCGGCAATTTTGTCCTCAGCGTTTGCTCCAGGCTAATCGGGGACGGGCGGATGAAACGTCCCTGTAAAGCCGCCCTCGCCGTGCATCCATGCGCGTCGCCCCGGCCTTCCGTAAACGCTTCGGCGATTTTCAGCCGGACCATGACACCGCTGTAAGCCTTTTATTTCAATGGCGTAATGTCATCGCTGAATAAAGACAAAAATTACTGGGGAACCCTCAGCCCTGTGGGAGAGGGTTAGGGTGAGGGGAACTAGCGTACGCGGATCCCTTCGATAATCATCCGCTGCACGTTTTCCAGCGTGTTCTGGAAGAAGGTTTCATCCTGAAGTGTTTTGCCGGTCACCGCTTCGACCTGGGCCGAAAAGTCAGCATAGTGCTGAGTGGAGGCCCAAATCATAAAGATCAGATGATGTGGCTCTACCGGTGCCAGCTTGCCGCTGGCCACCCACCCGGCAATGATCGCCGATTTATCGTCCACCAGCTGTTTTAAATCCCCTGTCAGCTCGGTTTTCAGCAACGGCGCGCCCTGCAACATCTCAAGGCAGAACAGGCGTGATGCCTGCGGGTAGTCGCGGGATACCTCAAGCTTGAGGCGGATGTACTCTTTAATCGCCACCGGCGGGGTGAACTCTTCACGAAACGCCTTGAGCGGCGCCAGCCAGATATCGAGGATCTGTTGCAGCACCGCAACGTAGAGCACCTCTTTTGACGGGTAGTAGTACAGCAGATTGGTTTTTGACACCCCTGCCCGCTCTGCCACCTGCTCCAGCCGCGTGCCGTGGATGCCAAACTGCGAAAACGTATCCAGCGCCGCGCCCAGAATGGCCTGCTTTTTCGCACTCACCGCCTGCGAACGTTTACCTGGTGTTTTCACTGCACCTTGTGTCATCTGCGCTCTCCTTATTGGTTTGCCATAGCATAGCAAATGCGGGGGGTTGTCTCGACATTTTGGGGGGCGGGGGTTGTGCTGATGCAAAGAAGGGAAAGAGCTTTGTGGGACTGATCGGGAGCGAATGTTACTAGCACTCGTTATAACGGGCTCCACGGTCCTTTCAACAGTTCGCTTCGTGCCAGAAACGAACATTTCAAATGTAACTATGGGTTAACTAATGAACTGAAAGTTCCGAGATTATTCGCTCATCATAAATTACTATTCTATTTTTCTAAAATACAACTAATGTTTTACATGTATTTTTGTTTTTCACTATAAATTATATATTATGTGCATAAGTTTTGCAGGCAAACATAAAACAACTCGATAACTTGACGGATGTATATTATGGCTATAGATATAGTATCTGAGGAGTTGATTTTTTTTAAAGCAGCAACCACACGAATGCGTTGGCTTGTTAATAGTGCCGTACTTATATCGGCATTAATAATGGTACATATCTACTTAGCAAACTTTAGCCTTCAAGATCAACAATTAAAAGGAATAATGTATAATAGATTCGTGCATCAAATAGTAAATTACAGGCAATGCCAAGGAACAATATTTTTGGAACTTGTGAAATACCCAGATATTAATGAGTCAGATCGTGAAAAGAGAAAAGTCAACGTAATTAACACATCTCCTGACTGCCTTGTGCTATCAAGAAAAGTACGTGCTCTATTGTTATCAAGCTCGTTAATGGATATTATTAAAAGATACTCCAGTCTGGAATATGAAATTCAATCTAATGAACACACCCTTGAAAATGAAATGTTACCAACGCGAACGATACCACTTTTAAACATGAACATTCCGGCAAATGACTTTGTCATAATAATGGCGATTTTGTCTATGTTTATTGTTATTGGCATCTGGTTAAATCTTCGTGGTATTCATGCCGCTCTTTCATTGCTTCGCCTTCATAGTGATATCAATGTTATCAAAGTTGCACAGCTAAATACTGTTTTCCTAACTTACTCAGAGATCGGCGGAAACAGATTCGCCAAGCAAATTCGTGCACTTTCCATGTGGTTGCCATTTATTTCAATCGTTTCAGCAACATTGATTGGATATTATCCAGTAATCAAAAACAGATTCATGGATGGTGATAACCACATTGGGCTTGACTATTATGATGGCTCCAACTTAGTTATAGTTGTTTTTTTAACACTATCTTTATTTGTGTCGGGTATGCACTGTTGGGCAGCGTTGAGATGCTATAAAGAAATTAAGAGCATTGATGCCATTTTCGAAACAGAGTTACAAGCGCCAGTCCGTTGAATTTCAGTATGCCTTTCTGACGATACTGCTTATTTTCTTTACATTAACTGTGAATTTTCCTTACAGTAGAAGACCACCTTCTTAGAAGGTGGTCTCTAGAATAACCACTTGTGAGGTTTTTTTTACTTTCCAGTTTACACTCTGGCAATTCCATCTGCTGTTCGTATGTTTGTTCCGTTATCTCCTGATGTCTCACATATCGTCTGATGATCTCTTCGTGTTGACTCATCAAGATATTACATTACTTTAATTGTATAGTTTTTGTTGCAAATTTGATTTAAAAAATCTACAAGATATTTTTGCCAGCGTACACGCTTTGCTGGAATAGATAAATCCACATTAAATTCCCGCCTAATTAATTGTTCACTAGCTAGTATCCTCTCTATGTTTTCATCACCTAATGCGCGATGATGTAAAATCCTTTCATGTATTTTTTCAATCTCTAGCTTACATTCATCATTATTATAAACACCTTCCAATTCAAATAAGGAAATATTTTTATTAAGAAAGTCATCATTTCTATTTAAAGAAACTGCCAAAGCATTATATTGAATTTTATTATCATGGCTAAAAATAAAAGCAAATAAAGCTTCATCCTTAAGTTTATGGATGCTAGGATTGAAATATCCAACCATATCAGTCTCAGACTTAAAACCTGAGTTGCATCGAGTCCCTGCTGGTATAAAATTGGATAATGATACTGCGAGAAATGGGTATCTTGCTTTTGGATAGAAATGATCTATAGCCGTTCTATAATTTCTTTTAGCTCCAAAGATCGTAGGAATAGGCTCATCATTACAATAGGGGCAAAATCGCAAATCAAACTTACTGACAATATCAAAACCATAAACATTACTGACAGATTTATAATTAAATGAATCTGGAAGTTCGTTTAACCACTCTGGATAGTTTTCCGTATAGTATTTCTTCTGTTTTTTTGATTTTCCTTTAATTATATTACTTATTTCCTTCAATACATTAAGTGTTTGCCTAGTTGTTTTAGCTTTTTGCAATTGTGATAATAAGTTTTTCTTTAAAAAATAATCGTTCTTTTGATTAATAGTTAAATCCACTATCAATGTTCTTTTTATTTCATTAATTTTCCTTCCATCTTGCACGGCAATTAAATTATCGACATTATCATCAAACGGTATATTTTTTAGATATCTGCTAGAATTAAAACGTTCGATCAATATCGAAAAATTATCTTCTATAAATTGTATATGCTCTTCTAGTTTATCAGCTGGAGACAAAATTATACTGATTACTCTTTTTTCTGAAAAACAGAGATCAAAAGCACTTACATATTTTGAACTGACTTTTCGACGTAGTTGTGCCAGTGATGGAATTACTTCACGTACAATGATCATTGACTTATACATGCCAATAAACTTATTATCAAAAATAGCAGATGTCGATATCATTGCATACCACCGAGCATTTTTCTGATATTTTCGCTTTTAATCTTAGATATTAACCAGTGATCATACTCTGTTAAGTTCCCGTTGTCTCTTCGGCGTAATATTCCTTCGATATACATTTTCGAGTGCACCCCAAAAGTTGATTCTATATGTAATCCATTAATATATAAATCTGTTATTTGTGTTCCAAAACCATGAGACTCACCAATACTAACGATTCCATTATCGTTTTTAATTAAGGTAATAATATTCTCCGGCAAAAAATCTCCTATAATGATAGGAGAATGAGATGTCATTAATATCTGTGTCCGGTTAATTGGAAATTCTTTTGATATGAATTGAAGCAGATCACTTAAGAAATTACGTTGCCAATCAGGGTGTAAATACAGATCAACTTCATCCATAAAAATGAAATAACTTTCTTTTGTATTTCTTTTCGGATTATTGATAAAATAATATAATTCAGAGAAAAGATTTAACTTGGCGAATTCCCCCGTACTAAATCCCTCCCAGCCATAAGGTATATTTTTGGCTATATTGGTTGAAAGATGACCTATTAACTCTGATAAGTTAAATATAGTATTGACATCGCTGGTCTCCAGATAAAACCCTTCAACCTTTTCATTCCAGGTGAGTAACACCTTCTCACCATTAATTAGACGGTCGATTTCATGAGAAAAATTTATTATATATCCAATCTCATCTCCTATATAGCTAATTATCTTCTGAATATCATATTCCTCATATATATATTTTTGTGCAAGAACATAATCATTTTGTTCTTTTATACTTTGGCTATATTTATTCAATAATTCAGAGATGAACGATGAGCTAAAGTGATAATTATCTCGACAATAGCTAATCATTAATATTAAATATAAAAAATCTTGAATAGATCTTTCTTTTTTTATTTTCCTTGACGCCTCTTGACAAATTAATGAGATATTAAATTTTATTAACTGAGACTCTATACTAATATTGTTATTATGATATTCCATAAATTGAGCGTGCAGAAGTTCCATATCTTTTTCTTCAAAGAAACCAATATTTTTATCTATGAATTTATCTAAAACTGATCTAAGGAAAGCTGTTGATGACGGTGAGAATTTAAACGTATACTTAATTGTTGATTTCTGTAAATCATTTGATACTGAATAATGTCTTAAATAAGACATCAGACGTGAAAATCTTTCACGAATAAAACTTAAACTTTGCTTCTGATAATCAGATAATGATAAGTCATAAATTAACTTTGATTTATTTTTTTTTATGACTTCTAATCTGTTCGCATCTGTCAAATTACTTGACTTTATCAGTGAGATATAATTTGCACTCAAAAAATCCTGATAGTCATCAATTACACTGAAATTTTCAGTTGTTAAGACATCTGTGCTTTTGATATAGAAATTTACTGGGCATACAAATACACTCCCCGAATCATCATACCATACAATAATCCCTGAAGAGTTACCACCCGAAACTGAATCTTCTAAAAATTCAAGAACCGTTGATTTACCCGTACCATTTTTTCCGATGATCGCACTTATTGACACATTATTATAATAGCTTTTTGCCGATTCATTTTTCCGAATTGTGAGATTACCATCTTTAAAATCACAATAGCAAGATGAATCAATGCTTAACTGTATGTTTTTAAGTACTTTATGCTCACTTATCCATATGTAAGCTAATTTCATAATGTTACTCCTTCTTCATGATTTAACCGTACAGTATATGTTTATCAATTTGCCTTAGACTATTCATCTTTTTTGATGATTGCTGATTATTTATACATAATTTGAAATCCCTTAACAACAGTTATGACCATTTTGACACTGATTTATACTTGCACCTCTAAGCAATGCTTTACCGTTAAATCATACGAGATCTAAAATATGAAAAAAAGTCATTTCCCGACTTTATATATTATACTACCATTATACATCTCTGTTTTGAACAGCTTATCGATGTTTTCATTTGGCGCAACAACGAAGTCTATAGTGTAAGTAATATTAATATAACGTAATACACCGTTACTGTTCACTTAGAATTCCTTTAGCTTATTAATAATGATGATTATTCCCCCGGCATCCAACTTTATAAATAACCAGAGTAATAATAGCATTACATTTACAGAATTCTCAGTAATTCACGGCATCTTGTCCTTCAAGGGATCCCCCTACTCCCCCCACCTTTCCTCGAGCCGCCTCGCATTTTCACTATTTCCCCGACATTTTTACCCCTGTGTTTTTATCCATAAGAGTATAATGAGCGCAGTGAAGTCACCCAACACAAACAGTGAGTAATACACAGAAAAGTAAATAAACAAGATCGCGGTATAAAGATGGTGGAACATCTATATACCGCTAACCACAAACAACTATTAGGGAGTTGAATATGGCTGCAAAGAATTTTATGCCAGAGCGGGCTGTTGCCCAAACGGAAAATGCAGTATTTGAAAATGGTGAAGAAATTCGCGAGCAGGTACGCAAAAAGAACCCGCGGGACTTGCACGGGGAGCCAACCCATTCCGGGCGTGTTCATGCGCGGGATGAAGTGGGTGCATCATGTGGTGAGCTGTATACGCGCATGGAGCATAACTATCTGCCGCTGTCTGGTGACTGGTTGTCCCGCGCCGGGTTTGCGTATGGCCGCGCGGTTAAAATCCGCGTGATGCCGGATTGTATTGTGATCACCCCGCAGAATAGCCGCGAGCTGTGGGGATGTTTAGAAGGGTTAAGCGCAGTGCATACCAATAAACAGAAGGTGAAAGCGTGGCTGTCGACGTTCCCGGGGGCGCTGAATGATACGGGCGATCTGCCGGAGCCGAAACACATGAACGGGGCTGTGAAGCCACAATAAACGCTAACCTGCGATCCCGGCCCGCACCGGGATCGTGCTGCATTCCTTCCCCGCCCCTGCACCGCCATCGCGCACCGTTGCCTGCTTTGTGTGCATTTCTTTTGACCATTTAGTCCACTTTATTTGCACTCAATTCGCCAACCTAGCGTTAACACCTTAATAACAAAGCCATTTTAAAAACTGGCATCCCCTTTGCTAAACCCTTTTCACGAGGCTGAACAGGATATGCAGGATGCAGCGCCACGTCTGACTTTCACCCCACACAGAGATGAAGAGAGGTTCGTGATGAAAATTGGCGTATTTGTCCCTATCGGTAACAACGGCTGGCTAATCTCGACCACCGCCCCGCAGTACAAGCCGACCTTCGAGCTGAATAAGGCTATCGTGCAAAAAGCGGAGCACTACCATTTCGATTTTGCGCTCTCGATGATCAAGCTGCGTGGTTTTGGCGGTAAGACGGAATTCTGGGATCACAACCTGGAGTCCTTCACCCTGATGGCCGGGCTGGCGGCAGTCACGTCCCGCATCCAGATTTACGCCACCGCAGCCACCCTCACCCTGCCCCCGGCGATTGTGGCGCGAATGGCCTCCACCATCGATTCCATCTCCGGTGGTCGCTTTGGCGTCAACCTGGTCACCGGCTGGCAAAAACCGGAATACGACCAGATGGGCATCTGGCCGGGCGACGAATATTTCTCGCGCCGCTATGAGTACCTCACCGAGTACGTGCAGGTGCTGCGCGACCTGTGGGGCACCGGTAAAAGCGATTTTAAAGGCGACTACTTCACCATGAACGACTGTCGCGTCAGCCCGCAGCCGTCCGTGCCAATGAAAGTGATCTGCGCCGGGCAAAGCGATGCGGGCATGGAGTTCTCCGCGAAATACGCTGATTTCAACTTCTGCTTTGGCAAAGGGGTTAACACCCCGGCGGCCTTTGCCCCCACGGCGGCACGCATGAAAGAAGCCGCCGACAAAACCGGGCGCGATGTCGGCTCCTACGTGCTGTTTATGGTGATAGCCGATGAAACCGACGACGCCGCACGCGCCAAATGGGAACTGTATAAAGCCGGGGCCGACGAAGAAGCGCTGAGCTGGCTCACCGAACAGAGCCAGAAAGATACCCGCTCCGGCTCAGATACCAACGTCCGCCAGATGGCTGACCCGACCTCCGCCGTGAACATCAACATGGGCACGCTGGTTGGCTCGTATGCAAATGTCGCCAGAATGCTGGATGAAGTGGCCGCGGTGCCTGGCGCTGAAGGCGTCCTGCTCACCTTTGACGATTTCCTGATGGGCGTTGAAACCTTCGGCGAACGTATTCAGCCGCTGATGCAGTGCCGCGCCCACATTCCCGCTATTACGAAGGAGGTTGCGTAATGACCACGCTTGACGCTCGCCCGGAAGCCATCACCTTTGACGCCCAGCGCAGTGCGCTGATTGTGGTGGATATGCAAAACGCTTACGCAAGCCAGGGCGGTTATCTGGATCTGGCCGGGTTTGATGTTTCCGCCACAAAGCCGGTGATTGAGAACATTAAAACCGCCGTGGCTGCCGCACGCGCGGCGGGCATGTTGATTATCTGGTTCCAGAACGGCTGGGACGATCAGTACGTGGAAGCCGGCGGCCCCGGCTCACCTAATTTCCACAAATCCAACGCCCTGAAAACCATGCGCAAGCAGCCCGAATTACAGGGCAAGCTGCTGGCGAAAGGCGGCTGGGATTATCAGCTGGTCGATGAACTGGTTCCTGCGACAGGCGATATCGTGCTGCCTAAACCGCGCTACAGCGGCTTTTTCAACACCCCGCTCGACAGCCTGCTGCGCAGCCGGGGCATCCGCCATCTGGTCTTTACCGGTATTGCCACTAACGTCTGCGTGGAGTCCACGTTGCGCGATGGCTTTTTCCTCGAATATTTCGGCGTGGTGCTGGAAGACGCCACCCACCAGGCCGGGCCGGAATTCGCCCAGAAAGCGGCCCTGTTCAATATCGAAACCTTTTTTGGCTGGGTGAGTAACGTCGCCGATTTCTGCGATGCCCTTAATCCGCCGTCATTAGCCCGTATCGCCTGAGGAGCGCCACAATGCCAAAATCCGTGATTATTCCACCGGGCACCAGCACCCCTATCGCCCCGTTCGTGCCCGGCACGCTTGCCGATGGCGTGGTGTATGTCTCCGGTACGCTGCCGTTTGATAAAGACAACAACGTGGTGTTTATCAACGACCCAAAGGCGCAAACGCGTCACGTGCTGGAAACGATCAAACGCGTGATCGAAACCGCAGGTGGCACGATGGAGGACGTGACCTTCAACAGCATCTTTATCACCGACTGGAAAAACTACGCCGCGATTAACGAAATCTACGCCGAGTTCTTCCCGGGTGATAAACCGGCGCGGTTCTGCATCCAGTGCGGGCTGGTGAAACCCGACGCGCTGGTTGAAATCGCCACTGTCGCGCACATTGCGAAGTGAGGCTGCCATGAAACTCTCTGTATCAGCGCCCCCGTATGACGGCGCGCCCGCCGTGGTACTGATAGCCGGGCTGGGCGGCGGCGGTAGCTACTGGCTGCCGCAGCTTGCGCGGCTGGAACAGGAGTACCAGGTGGTGTGCTACGACCAGCGGGGCACGGGCAATAACCCGGACACCCTGCCCGAAGGGTATTGCATGGCCGAGATGGCGCAGGAGCTTGCACAGGCGCTGGCCAGCGCGGGGATCTCACGCTATTGCGTGGTGGGCCACGCGCTGGGGGCGCTGATTGGCCTGCAACTGGCGCTGGATAACCCCGATGCCGTCACCGCCCTGGTGTGCGTCAACGGCTGGCTGTCGCTGAATGCCCATACCCGTCGCTGTTTTCAGATCCGCGAACGTCTGCTCCACGCCGGGGGCGCGCAGGCGTGGGTGGAAGCGCAGCCGCTGTTTCTCTATCCGGCAGACTGGATGGCCGCCCGCGCGCCGCGCATGGAAGCCGAAGAGTCTCTGGCGCTGGCCCATTTTCAGGGCAAACACAACCTGCTGCGCCGCTTAACCGCGCTGAAACAGGCCAACTTTAGCCGCCACGCGGCGCGCATTCGCTGCCCGGTGCACATCATCTGTTCTGCGGACGACCTGCTGGTTCCCTCGGTCTGTTCATCAGAATTGCAGGCGGCACTTCCCGGCAGCCAGAAGGTGGTGATGCGCCAGGGCGGGCACGCCTGCAACGTGACCGAACCCGACACCTTTAACACCCTGTTGCTGAACGGGCTTGCCAGCCTGTTGCACAGCCCTGAACCCGCTTTGTAAGGAGCCACAATGAGCGAAGCCATTACCCCCACTGCGCTGGATACGTTATTCACCGGGGCGCGCACCCATAACGGCTGGCAGGATCTTCCGGTCAGCGATGCGCTGCTGCGGGAAGTGTACGACCTGATGAAATGGGGTCCCACCTCCGCCAACTGTTCACCAGCCCGGATTGTGTTTGTCAGAAGCGCCGAAGGAAAAGAGAAGCTTCGCCCGGCGCTCTCCAGCGGCAATCTGGAGAAAACCCTTACCGCACCGGTCACCGCCATCGTGGCCTGGGACGGAGAATTTTACGAGCGCCTGCCCACCCTGTTCCCGCACGGCGATGCCCGGAGCTGGTTTACCTCAAGCCCGGCCCTTGCCGAAGAGACGGCCTTTCGCAATAGCGCCATGCAGGCGGCGTACCTGATTTTTGCCTGTCGTGCGCTGGGGCTGGATACCGGGCCGATGTCCGGCTTCGACCGGCAAAAAGTGGACGATGCCTTTTTCACCGGCACCGCCCTGAAAAGCAATCTGCTGATCAACATCGGCTATGGCGACAGCAGCAAACTGTACGGGCGCCTGCCGCGTCTGGCCTTTGAAGATGCCTGTGGTCTGGCATAAGGAGTGAGGATGAACACACCGGATAAACAAACCTTTCGCGATGCGATGGCCTGCGTGGGTGCGGCGGTCAATATCATCACCACCGATGGCCCTGCCGGCATGGCCGGGTTCACTGCCAGCGCCGTGTGCAGCGTCACCGACTCACCGCCCACGCTGCTGGTGTGCCTGAATCGCGGGGCATCCGTCTGGCCGACGTTTAGCGAGAATCGCACCCTGTGCGTCAACACGCTCAGCGCCGGGCAAGAGCCGCTCTCTAACCTGTTCGGCGGCAAAACGCCGATGGAAGAGCGCTTCGCCGCCGCCCGCTGGCAGACCGGTGAAACAGGCTGCCCGCGTCTTGAAGATGCGCTGGCCTCGTTTGACTGTCGCATCAGCCAGGTGGTCAGCGTGGGTACGCACGACATCCTGTTTTGCGACATTGTTTCGATAGTTCGCCACCCCGCGCCGCAGGGGTTGGTGTGGTTTGACCGCGGCTATCACGCGCTCCTGCGACCCGCCTGTTAATCCTCCTTAAGGAGACAGCTCATGGCAATGTTCGGATTTCCCCACTGGCAGTTGAAATCGACCTCTTCAGAACGCGGCGTGGTCGCGCCGGATGAGAGACTCCCTGTAGCACAAACCCTGGTGATGGGCGTGCAGCACGCGGTGGCCATGTTTGGCGCCACGGTGCTGATGCCCATGCTAATGGGGCTTGATCCCAACCTGTCCATTCTGATGTCGGGTATTGGTACCCTGCTGTTCTTTTTTGTCACTGGCGGGCGCGTGCCCAGCTATCTTGGCTCCAGCGCCGCTTTTGTGGGCGTGGTGATTGCCACCACCGGGTTTAACGGCCAGGGGATCAACCCGAACCTGAGCGTGGCCCTCGGCGGCATTATTGCCTGTGGGCTGGTTTATACCCTGATTGGCCTGGTGGTGATGAAAACCGGCACGCGCTGGATTGAGCGAATGATGCCGCCGGTAGTGACGGGCGCGGTGGTGATGGCCATCGGCCTGAACCTCGCTCCGATTGCGGTCAAAAGCGTCTCTGGTTCACCGTTTGAAAGCTGGATGGCGGTGATCACCGTGCTGTGCATCGGCCTGGTGGCGGTGTTCACGCGCGGCATGATCCAGCGTCTGCTGATCCTGGTCGGGCTGATTGTGGCGTGTCTGGTTTATGCCCTGCTGGCGAACGTGTTCGGCTTTGGCAAACCGGTTGATTTTACCCTGATCCACAACGCCGCCTGGTTCGGCCTGCCGCAGGTTACCTCTCCGGTGTTCAGTGGACAGGCAATGATGCTGATCGCCCCCGTGGCGGTGATCCTGGTGGCTGAAAACTTAGGCCACCTGAAAGCGGTTGCCGGGATGACCGGGCGCAATATGGACCCGTACATGGGGCGTGCGTTTGTCGGTGACGGGCTGGCGACCATGCTCTCTGGCTCTGTTGGCGGCAGCGGTGTCACAACCTATGCCGAAAACATCGGCGTGATGGCGGTAACCAAAGTCTACTCTACGCTGGTTTTTGTCGCGGCGGCCGTGATTGCCATGCTGTTAGGTTTTTCACCGAAATTTGGCGCGCTGATCCACACCATTCCGGCACCGGTGATTGGCGGGGCATCCATTGTGGTGTTTGGGTTGATAGCCGTAGCCGGGGCGCGTATCTGGGTACAACACCGGGTCGATCTTAGCCTGAACAGCAACCTGATTATGGTGGCGGTAACGCTGGTGCTCGGCGCGGGTGATTTTGCCCTGACGCTGGGCGGGTTTACCATTGGCGGGATTGGTACGGCGACGTTTGGCGCTATTTTGTTAAACGCCCTGCTAAGCCGCGGGAAAGTGGATGAAGCGCAAGCGGAAGCCATCACCCCCTCAACCTGAAATAAGTGCCGCTTTATTGCCGGGTGACGCTACGCTTACCCGGCCTACAATGGGCATGTAGGCCCGCGCAAGCGAAGCGCCGCCGGGCAAAACGGGCAGCATGAGCGTTGTTAGCTATCTGCCCCTTGTTCAGCGCCCAACCCGGCTATTGCCTTACGTCGTTTTTTTAGCTTTAACTCACTCACCAGTACCCCGGCAACAATAAAGGCCGCACCCACCAGCGCCAGCAGCGGTAAACGCTCCCCGGCAATGCGCCCGAACACGCCCGCCCAGACCGGCTCACCGGTGTAGATAACCGTTGCCCGCGTCGGGGAAACGCTGCGCTGCGCCCAGTTCATCGTCACCTGAATAATGGCGCTGAAGATCCCAAGCCCCAGAGCAACCACCACAAGCCCGGTGGACATCGGCGGCACAGATTCCCCCGCCGGTACCATGGCGACAAACGCCACCAGCGATGCGGTCGCCAGTTGCACAACAGTCACCCGCTTCACGTCCACCTTCCCGGCCCAGGCGCTGATCAGAATAATTTCCGCAGCAATCGCCACCGCGCCCACCAGGGTAATCATCTCGCCCGGCCCCAACGCCAGCAGGTTATCGCCGGGCCCAGCCAGCAGGATCAGGCCGATAAACGCCAGCACAATGCCAATACAGGACATCAGCCCCGGCATTCTGCCCAGACACAGCCATTGCAGCAGCGGCACCAGCGGCACGTACATCGCGGTGATAAACGCCGACTTACTGCTGGAGATAGACTGCAAGCCCCAGGTTTGCAGGCTGTAGCCCATCGCAATGGCAATACCTATCGCCACACCGGCCTTCAGCTCTTTAAGCGTCAACCCCCGTAAGGTTTTCAGTGAAATCAGCGCCACGGCAATCGCCGCGGTGGCAAAACGCAGGCCGACAAAGAAGAAAGGATCGCTCAGGGTGACCGCATACTGAACGGCAAGAAACGTCCCGCCCCAGAACATGGTGATCAGAATGAGGATGGCTTCCTGCGGTTTTACGGAGAATTTGAAACGAGAAGACGACATGGTGCACCAGCAATAAAGGTCAATCCTGTAGTGTGCGTTGCCTTTGGTTACAGTTCAATGTTGAAGAAATAAAAAAACCGCCGGGAGCCCCGGCGGCAGAGGATCAACCCGGCGTATTACTTATTGCTGCTGCCGTGGCTGTTTTTACCCCCTTTTTTACCTGCTTCAGATGCACGCTGAGGGTCATTTTTAAAGTTACCCCCACTGTGTTGGCCACCTTTACGACCTGCTTCTGATGCTCTTTCACGGTCTTCAGCGAAATTACCTGAACCACCACGATGGTTTGCCATCTCTAACCTCCAGGGTGTGAAACATTCAACATCATACTGCATTCAGTAAAAGAGGATTCTTTCACCTGACGACGAATGGCCGTGCCACTTTTTACGTCGCGTGACACTAAGCTTAGTGGAAAGCCTCTGTCGCGAGCCTAAACGGTAATATTCTGCAACATGATCCTCCGCATTCGCCAGGACGGGCGGCGCGGTTATCAATAAGCCTTTCTTATCATTCCGGAATTTTGTTTTCGTAAATGTGTTTCATTTTGCTACAGCACCAGACGTTAAATAACTTGTTATAAATCAAAGAAATGGTGCTCAGAGTTGCAGTCTGGCCAGCACGACTTATCTTTAAATGAACGCAGCGATCCGCTGCCAGAAAAAACAAACGAGGAGTGATGCAAAATGGCTAAAGTTCTGGTGCTCTATTATTCCATGTATGGACATATTGAAACCATGGCTCACGCAGTTGCAGAAGGTGCAAACCGAGTGGATGGCGTAGAGGTTGTGGTGAAACGCGTACCGGAAACCATGCACGCCGAGGCCTTCGCCAAAGCCGGGGGAAAAACACAAAATGCCCCGCAGGCCACCCCGCAAGAACTGGCTGACTACGATGCCATCATCTTTGGCACCCCAACCCGTTTCGGCAATATGTCAGGGCAGATGCGAACCTTCCTCGACCAGACCGGGGGACTTTGGGCATCTGGTGCGTTATACGGCAAGCTCGCCAGCGTATTCAGCTCTACAGGTACAGGCGGCGGCCAGGAACAGACCATTACCTCAACCTGGACCACTCTTGCGCATCACGGAATGGTGATTGTGCCAATCGGTTATGGCGCTCAGGAGTTGTTTGATGTGTCTCAGGTTCGTGGTGGTACACCCTATGGCGCAACCACCATTGCCGGTGGCGATGGATCACGCCAGCCAACGAATGAAGAGCTGACCATCGCCCGTTACCAGGGTGAACATGTCGCGGGTCTTGCCAAAAAACTGAACGGCTAACCCAACAGGAGGACAATCATGCCAACTCAAGAATCCAAAGCTCACCACGTGGGCGAATGGGCAAGTTTACGTAATACCTCGCCAGAAATCGCCGAAGCCATTTTTGAAGTTGCGAAATATGACGAAAAGCTGGCCGAGCAGATTTGGGAAGAAGGCAGTGATGAGGTACTGATGCGTGCCTTCGATAAAACGGACAAAGACTCACTCTTCTGGGGTGAGCAAACCATCGAACGTAAAAACGTCTGAACGTTTCCCCCCGCCATCGCGGGGGGTTATTCTTATTTCGCCGCGTTGTTCAACACCGTATTAAACTTCTCTACCGGGCAGAAACCGTTCTCATCCACCGGACACCCTGAAAGCGCCAGCGTGACACGCTGCGCGGGTGATTTCAGCGACAGGACCTCAGCGTTACGCAACTGCGTAGTGCTTTGATAGACATACTCGATTTTCATCAGCTCCCGGTTCGCGTTCTTGTCATGCCAGCGCTGGAAGACAATTTTGCCGCCAATCGGGGTGCGTTCGTACTGGTCGTGCAGCTGATAAGGTTTGAAGTCGAGCGCTGTCAGCAGCGAGGCGATGTTGGAATCGTGTCCCACCAGCAGCGTTATCTTTGCGGCTTTCCCCTGCTCAGTCACCAGGGCGTTATCGATGTATTTCACCAGCGGTTTCGCCACATTGCGCGCCACTTCACCCGAGGTGAATAACGAATCCTGATAGCCATTTTTCAGCTTCGACAGCACCCGCCACTGCTGATCGGTTTTGATCTCGCCCCACGCCACCTGATCGGCGGGGAAACCTTCGTAATACTGCAAGGTGAACGCATCCACTAAGGAGTTCCCCACCTTCAGCGGCCCGGATACGCCCGGCTCTTTTTCGTAATCGGCACTGAAGGTGTCTTTGGCCTCGGTCAGCGAGCAGACTTTTTTCTCTTTGCAGGACGGGGATTCGGCGTAGTTCGTCATCTGTTCCAGCAGTTTGTAGCTTTCATCAAGCCGCATTTTCTGCCGCTCTGACGCCATTGCGCTCAGCGCTTTATCGCGGAATTCCGGTGAGTTGTTGGTGATGACCGGGTTAAAGGTAGGGTCCATCGTTCCCATTTCTGGCTGGTGATGCACCGGCACGTCACACCCCGGGAAAGCCCCGGTGATAAAGAATTGCGCGGTCGCCACGGTGCGTTGCAGGCTATTGGCGTAGGCATAAACAGTGTTTGCAGGCGGGCATTCCCCGGTAGTGACCAGCCCCTGCCCGGCCAGCCATTCGCGCATATAGTGCCCCATATACACTTCAAGAACGCCACCTTTGGTGGTGAGCTGTCCGCCGGGCACTTCCCATTCCGGCCACTTATTCGGCGTGGATTGTTCCAGCACGCTGCCGTTATTGGCCAGCGGCGCGCGCAGATTATGGCGGCTCATGATTAAAACTTGCTCTAACTGGTATCCTTCCGGCGCGTCCTGCGCCTGAGCGCCGAACGTCATTGATATGGAACCTGCCACTGCAACAGCGAGTAGTGCTTTTCTCATCCCTAATTCCTCACTCGGTTTTAATGTCGCTTAAGTGTGACAGATTTATGACATTTTTCCGGGAAGCATTTCTCAAACTGATAAATAACGCTCTTAACCGCGCCGCAGATTAGTTTTATAATAAAACCATACTACCCGGAGGATCCGCTGTGAAACGTACCCGCCTTGAAGAGAGCACCTGCCCTGTCGCCCGTTCGCTGGACATCATCGGCGACTGGTGGTCGTTACTGATTGTTCGTGATGCGCTGCGCGGCGTGAAACGCTTCGGCGAGTTCCAGAAAAGCCTCGGCATCGCCAAAAACATGCTGACCACGCGCCTTAAACTGCTGGTCGAGGAAGGCATTCTGACACTCCAGCCCGCCTCTGACGGCAGCGCCTGGCAGGAATATGTGCTCACCGACAAAGGTCGCGCCCTGCAAACGGTGCTGGTTGCGCTGTCGCAATGGGGGAATGAATTCCTGTTTAGCCAGAACCAGCCGGGCAGCGTGTTGGTCGATGTCAAAAACCAACAGCCGCTGCGTAAACTGGCGCTGGTTGCCAACGATGGCCGTGAATTAGCGCCCGAAGATATTGCGCTTAAACTCCCGTAATTTCAGTTCATTAAAGTCAGATTAGCCCCGTTTCTGACGGCAGGAATAAAAAATACCGCGCAAAATGGTTGCATTATAAAACCAAATATCTCACAGTGAATTCAGTTTCAACATGAAACCAATTAACCACTTTGCTTTGAGGTAACACGCCATGACCACGCAACATTCAACCGCTTTAATCACGGGAGCTTCTTCGGGGATCGGTGCCGTTTATGCCGATCGTCTTGCCGCACGCGGCTACAACCTGGTACTGGTTGCCCGTCGTGAAGCCCGCCTTCAGGCGCTGGCGGCAGACCTTTCTGGACGCTACGGGGTCGATGTGCAGATCCTGACCGCCGATCTGAGCGATGAAAACGGCATTCGCGCTGTTGAAGAGACGCTGAGAAACGACACCCGTATTGATACGCTGGTGAACAATGCCGGAACGGCGCAGATGGCCCCCTTTTTATCCGGCGACGTTGACCAGCATCAGGCCATTAACACCCTGAATACCACCGCGCTGATGCGCTTAACCTACGCCATTCTTCCGCGTCTGGCGCAGAACAACAGCGGTACGGTGATCAACATTGCCTCTGTGCTTTCCCTTCACGCCCGCGCCGGTAGCGCACTTTACAGCGCCACCAAAGCCTGGGTGTTCAATTTCACCCGCGGGTTGCAGGAAGAGTTTGCAGAGAGTGGCGTGCGCATTCAGGCGGTATTGCCTGCCGCCACGGCAACGGAGATTTGGGATCTGTCCGGCGTCTCCATTACCGACCTGCCTGAAGGCTCGGTCATGACCACCGACAACCTGGTGGATGCCGCACTTGCCGGGCTGGATCAGGGCGAGCTGATCACCATCCCGCCCATGCACGATACCCGGTTATGGGAACGTTTCGAGGCCGCGCGTCTGGAGCTGTTTGCCAGTGCGCGTACTGGTGAACCGGCCCCGCGCTATTTAAGCCACTGATTTAGCGCTCCAGCTGGTCGCCATACTCGTTCATCCAGGCGGCCAGCGGGGAAAGCGCATTCTGAAGCGTCAGCCCCAGTTCGGTTATCTGATACTCCACGCGCGGCGGGATTTCCGGGTAGACGGTGCGTGACACCAGCCCGCGCTGTTCGAACAAACGCAGCTGTTTAGTCAGCTCTTTTTGCGTAATGGGCGCAACGGCACGCAGCAGATCACCAAAGCGCACCGGGGTGTTAAGCACAATCAGCCGGTACAGGATCGGGATTGCCCATTTGCCCGCAATCAGATTCACAAACCGCGTCATCGGGCAGGCGTGGACCGCAGATTTTTTTTCGCAGGGTTCAGTGAGTATTTCCGCCATAGCACACCTCTTGCCTCTTTAGTATCCAAATGGTACCTGGTTTCCTTTCGATACTAACGTTTCTATAGTGCTTTCTCCAGAGCGAATTCAGGAGGCATTCATGGGACGTTTAGCAGGTAAATACACCTTGATTACAGGCGGAACCAGCGGCATTGGGCTGGCTACCGCACAGGAATTTATTGCCGAAGGGGCGCAGGTGGCCGTCACCGGGCGCAACCCGGAAACCCTGGCCGAAGCCCAACGCATTCTCGGGGATAGCGCATGGGTTATTCCTGCCGATGCCGGTGATATCACGGCACAAAAAGCGCTGGCGGAGACGCTCGCATCCCGCTGGCCACAGCTGGACGCGGTGTTTATCAACGCCGGAGATGTCACCCACGGCCTGCTGGAAGAGTGGCAGGAAGAAGCCTGGGACCGGCTGATGCGCATCAACCTTAAAGGCCCGTTCTTTTTGATTCAGGCGTTGCTGCCGCTGCTGAATAACCCCTCATCGGTGATTTTGTGCGGCTCGGTCAGCGCCCGTATCGGCCTGCCCACCAACAGCGTGTATGCGGCAAGCAAAGCCGGTTTGCTCTCTCTGGCGCGAACCCTGTCAGCAGAGCTTTTATCCCGTGGGGTTCGTGTTAACGGCCTTAGCCCTGGCCCGGTAGAAACTCCGGCGTTGCATAAACTGGGGTTAAGCGAAGCGGCGCAAAAAGCCTTGCAGGGCGATATCGCAAATCTGGTGCCGCTGGGGCGCATGGGCACGCCGACGGAGCTGGCAAAAGCCGCGCTGTATCTGGCATCGGATGAATCGAGCTATACCGTAGGCACGGAACTGCTGGTGGATGGCGGCACGGGAAGTCTGTAATTCAGAAGGCGCTGATGCCGGTCACGGCACCGACATACAGCGCAGCCCACACGGCGGCAGAAAGCAGGCTGACGACGTAAACCTTCACGGCGCTTACCCGCAGCGTCCCCGCCGCCAGCGGCACGATGTAGCGCAATACCGCCAGGAAGCGGGCGGTGAACAGTACAACCACGCTATTTTTTTGCAGCTGGTGTTGCACGCGTAAAAATTTATCCGCATGTTTGGTCGTAAAACGCGTGACCAGCCGCGACTGCCCCATCAGCTGACCAATATGGTAATTCACCACTGAGCCAAGCGTCGCCCCCATCACCACCGCAAGCCATGTCAGGCCCGGATGCAGCGCCGACTGGCTGACGCTAATGCCCGCAATCAGCATCACCGATGCGGGTGGCAGTACCGACGAGACAAGCACCGTTGATTTGCTCAGCGCCATCACAAAAAGCAGGGCAAACAGATGCACGGGATGAACGGCAAAGTGGCTGAGTAAATTGTTTAACCACTCCATACTTCATCCCCCGTCTGATTATTATTTTTTCTATTTAAAGGGACTGACCTTAAATAATGCCTCAACACTGTTGATAAGATATGCTTCTAAACATTTCATAAACATTATTTAGATTCTCCAGCAGCGCGACAGAATAAGCGTATTATCCCTCTCGTTTACAACGATCTCGTTATGGCGAGGCTCCTGTACAAATACACGTTATCGCTCTGGTGGGTTCGAGAGAACCGGCACAGGGTAAAACAGGCACTGTCGAATCAAGGCTTTGTCAGTATAACTTCCCTTACGGGATACGGTGTACAGTGCTGAACCCAGGACGTGGGGATCTCTTCTTCGACATGCCCTGTCTTGCTCGCCCCTGAGAGATTTTATTCTTCAAAGGGAATTTACTATGTCTTACTCCATCCACAACAATACTCCAGCATTCACTGAAAGCGCAGTCGCGCAATATATGAATACCGATTTTATCGTTCTCGATATTTCGTTATGCGTGGCGCTGGCACGTGTACAGTTTTTCGAAAAATTAAAAGACGATGATATTCCGTCGCATATTTTTATCGAAGACCAGGGACGTCTGGCGGGCATGGTTGCCGTACGCAAATTATTGCAGGCTGTCGATACGGTGCAGCCGGTCCGGGCGCTGATGATAGCGGAATTTATTCAGCTGAAACCGGAAGATGAACGCTCAGATGTTACCGGGCTGCTGGCTCATGGCGGAGCGGATGTGATACCGGTGGTCACGCACGGCAAACTGGTCGGGTGCCTCACCGAGCGTGAAATCGCGCATCTGCTGGAAGATGACGTAACCGAAGATGCTCAGCGTCAGGGTGCCACGCTGCCGCTGGAAAAACCCTATCTGGAAACCAGTCCATTCAGCCTGTGGAAAAAGCGCGCCGTCTGGCTGCTGTTGTTGTTTATTGCCGAAGCTTACACCAGCTCCGTAATTCAGCATTTTGAAGAAGCGCTGGAATCCGCCATTGCCCTGGCGTTCTTTATTCCTCTGCTGATTGGTACCGGCGGCAACAGCGGCACGCAGATCACCTCCACGCTGGTGCGTGCGATGGCGCTGGGCGAAGTGCATTTACGCGACGTCGGGCGGGTGCTGCGAAAAGAGATGACCACCTCGTTAATGATTGCTGTCACCCTGGGGCTGGCGGGCTGCGTTCGCGCCTGGATGATGGGCATCGGTATGGAAATCACCCTTATTGTCAGCCTGACGCTGGTCTGCATTACGCTGTGGAGTGCGATTGTCTCGTCCGTGATCCCGATGGTGCTTAAGCGCTGCGGTATCGATCCTGCCGTGGTGTCGGCCCCGTTTATCGCCACGCTTATCGACGGTACCGGGCTGATTATCTACTTCAAGATTGCCCAGTACACGCTGGGGCTGGAGTAATGCAACGGGCACCTCTGGCTGAGGTGCCCACGCCGTTACATATCCCCAAGCTGATGCGCTATCTCGCGCAGCTGCTGAGCCAGCGCTTGCAGGTTTTTCCCCTTCTCCCCTTTCTGCCCGGTGGACTGGCGCACCACCAGCCGGGCAGGCAGAATTGACGACATGCGCAGCGCATTGTCGTCGCCGCTGTCCAGAATACGCCGCACGGCCTCTTTGCCCTGCAAATCCAGATCGAGCGATACCGTGGTTAACGCCGGGTAGAAGAACGAGCTTTCGTAGGTGTCATCGTAACCAATCACCGACTTCTCCGCCGGAATGGAGATTTGCTGCTGATGGAAAGCGCTCAATACGCCAAGCGCCATCTGGTCGTTGGCGACCAGCACGGCGGAAAATTGTGCCGTTTCGCGCAGCATTTGCAGGGCACCGGAATAGCCGCTTTGCGCATCCCAGTTACCGCGAATGACCGATGCCGGCTCCAGCCCATAGCCCTTCAGCGTTTCGATCCAGCTTTTCAGCCTCAGCTGTGCCGACACGGAGGACTCCGGCCCGGCCAGCAGGGCAATCTCCCGATGGCCCAGTTCATAGAGATATTTGACGCTGGCGCGCGTGCCATCTGCCGGGTTAAACGAAACGTTAAACACGGAACTGTACGGGTCCACATCGAGAAACAGACAGACAATATCGTCATTGTCTGTCGCGATTTTCTGCGCCTGCTCGGCCTCCAGCGGGACGTTGATGATCACTTTGCTGACCAGTTGAGACTTCAGCTCGTTGATGGAATCCTGAATACTATGGTTGACGTTCTCATCAATCATTGAGATCAGCACCTGGTATCCTTCCACATTGGCGTAGCGTTTTACCGCAGCCGCCACCTGTGAGGGGGCGTGTAAGGCCAGCGAAATAGTCACCAGCCCGACCGTCTGGCTCTGCTTGCCTACCAGCTGCTGAGCCAGTCGGTTTGGAACATACCGCAATAACTCTATGGATTTCTCCACCTTGTGACGCGTGGCTTCGGATACGTTGGCAGATTTATTCAGTACCCTGGACACGGTCTGATAGGAGACGCCCGCATGGCGTGCCACATCCTCTAACGTCGCGCTTTTCGACTTCATGGTCCGGTTCCTTATGTTGTTATGCGCTGATTGTAACAGGGGTGATGTAAAAAAACGCACACCGCTCTCTTTTCACGCACCTAACACCATCAAAAAGTATGACGCTCACAATGCCACATTTCATGGTTCATCTCATCATTCGTAACAAAATTGTCTATTTTATTTGCACTTAATCACACATTCACGATCGTGTAATTGCCAGATAACAGGTTTAGGCATTTTATGACTGCGGATTTGTGAACGTATTACAAAACAATAAGAGGGTAACAATGAACACGACGATCCGATCTGTATCCGTTGCGTTGGCTGCCGCGTTAGCGTCTCCTTCGCTGTTTGCAGCGTCTTCTGTACCGATTGATTTTCATGGATATCTTCGCTCTGGTGTGGGCGTCTCACGGGATGGTGGGATGGAGGAGTGGCAAAAAAATAAAATTGGCCGTCTGGGTAACGAAGCCGATACCTACGGCGAGCTGGAGCTGGGTTCTGAGGTGTACAAAAAGAACGACGTCAGCTTCTACCTCGACAGCATGGTGAGCATGGTCTCTGACGGTTCAAACGATAACGAAACCACGTTTGGTGACGATGCGCAGTTTGGGCTGCGCCAGTTAAATCTCCAGATAAAAGGGCTGATCCCGGGCGATCCGAATGCGGTAATTTGGGGCGGTAAGCGTTACTACCAGCGCCATGACCTGCACATTATCGACACCAAATACTGGAATATCTCCGGCTCCGGTGCGGGTATTGAGAACTATACCCTCGGCCCGGGCGCTGTCTCCGTGGCGTGGATCCGTGGCGATGCCAACGATGTAGACTACCGCGTAGATGGCGACAACGACGTGAATATCAACTATATCGACCTTCGCTACGCAGGCTGGAAACCGTGGGCAGGGGCATGGACAGAAGTGGGTATTGATTACGCCATGCCAAATCCCACCAACAAGCAGAAGGATTATGGCGGGCTGTATGAAGCCGATAATGGCGTGATGGTCACCGGCGAGATCAGCCAGGATATGTTTGGCGGCTATAACAAGCTGGTGCTGCAGTACGCTAACAAAGGTCTGGCGCAGAACATGGTGTCACAGGGTGGCGGCTGGTATGACATGTGGAACTACGTGAACGATGCGACTGGCTACCGCGTGATCAATACCGGCTTGATTCCGATCACCGACAAGTTCTCCTTCAACCACGTGTTGACCTGGGGCTCGGCAGATGACACCACCCAGTACACCGACAAGTCACGCCTCGTCTCGCTGGTGGGTCGCGCCCAGTATCAGTTTACGGAATATGTCCGCCTGATTGGCGAGGTGGGTGGCTTCTACCAGGAAGATACCTATACCGACGGTTCGAAATACAAGCAGAGCGGCGAGAAGTACACCATTGCCCTGGGCCTGGCCGATGGTCCCGACTTTATGTCGCGTCCTGAGCTGCGCGTGTTTGCTTCTTACCTGAATGATTCTGAAAAAGGGCAATCCTTCGAAGATGGTACCGCAAATAATACCTGGAACTTTGGCGTGCAGGTCGAAGCCTGGTGGTAATTAATTTTTAAAATGCGTTAATCGTTATTGTATCTCCAACAACTGGCAGTCTATTCTCCTGTTTCGGGATAGCCATTATTTTGGCTATCCCTTTTTTATATTTAATGATTAAAATGCTTTTCTAATAACTGACGCAAGGTATCAGACTGCCTGCCAAATATCGCATGAACCTGCTGACCGATAATAATTACGCCAAGCGCCCCCTCCTCCTGTAACGCCTTTGAATTAACCTTGTTTAAATCTTTTACCGTGACGCGCAGGCGGGTAATACAGGCTTCAATGTGCTCGATATTATCGTCACCGCCAAACGCTGGAATTAAACGCTGAGTAATTTGACTGTCCATAATACGCCTCTCTTTTTACGGATAAAAAAATGCCTGCTCGGGGAGCAGGCGTTTTGTGCCTTTTTTGCCCGGCGGCGCTTCGCTTGCACGGGCCTACGGGTTTGGTAGGCCGGGTAAGCGCAGCGCCACCCGGCAATAAAACCGCTCTACGCTTTACGCTTCAGCACCCGGCAGTCCCACGCCAGCAGCACGGTATCGCCTACCGCAGCGGCATCTGTCATGCAGTCGGTATACCCCTGCGGCAGCGTGACGAGCTGTTGCTGGGCGGTAAAGTTCTGCACAAACACCCAGGTGGTTTCGCCGTCCGTGCGCGCTGTTGCGACCACACCCGGCGGGAAATCGCCCTCGATGGCCCGCGGCAGCGCCAGCTCGTTGATAATGGCGGCGAAGAAATCACGCTGGAACGGCAGATCGTTGCGCGACGCCACGTGCCATGCTTTACCTTTACCAACGCGGTTCACCGTGACGGCAGGCCGGCCAGCGTAAAAGTCGTCACGGTAGGTCGCCAGCACCTGTGCGGACTCAGCGTGGATCAGCTCGCACAGATGACGAACCTGATACGGCCCCTGCAACCCTGACGCATTGCCCGCCAGCCCCTGAACCAGGTTACGTTCACCGTCATCCAGGCAGTCAATCTCCTCAGCCCAGACTCCCACAAGCTTACGCAGCGGCCCCGGGAATCCACCCAGATGACAAAGATCCGTTTCATCCACCACTCCGCTCCAGTAGGTCGTCACCAGATGCCCGCCCGCAGCGACAAACGCCTCTGCACGTTCGGCAAAGCCTTCACGTACCATGTAGAGCATTGGCGCGATGACCAGCGCGTACGGGCTGAGATCGCAATCAGCGTCAATGATGTCCACCGCGATGCCCTGCTCCCAGAACGGACGATAGTGCTCGTTTACGGTTTTCTCGTATTCCATTCCCTTGTTGCGCGGCCCTTCGGCATCGTCCAGCGCCCAGCGGTTTTGCTGGTCGAAGATAATCGCCACCCGGGCTTCAGTACGACAGCCCACGACATCCGGCAAACGTTCAAGCATTTCGCCAAGGCGCGTCACTTCCCGCCCGACGCGGGTATCAAGATGACCCACGTGGTCGATAATCGCCCCGTGGAATTTCTCCACCGACCCGCGGCTCTTGCGCCACTGGAAGTACTGCACCGCGTCCGCACCGTGAGCCACCGCCTGCATCGAGGAGAGAATATGCATCCCCGGTTTTTTCAGCTTGCTGGTCGGCTGCCAGTTGGTGGTGCTCGGTGTGGACTCCATCAGCACAAAGGGTTTGCCGCCCTTCAGGCTGCGCATCATGTCGTGATACATGGCGGTGTAGCAGGCAAGCTGTGTTTCGTCTTTTTCCCTGTGCCACATCGGGTAGCTGTCCCAGGAGATAAAGTCGATCGCCCCGGCAAGCTGCCAGTAGTCGTAATCGTAGAAATACTCCATGAAGTTGGTGGTCACCGGCAGTTCCGCATTCGCGGCTTTCAACGGCACCACTTCATGGCGGCAGAAATCGGTCACCTGCGCAGTATTAAAGCGTCGCCAGTCGAGGTTCAGGCCGTGGATCGACACTTCTCCCTGCGGTGCAGGCGACTCAATCTGCGACCAGTCGGTGTAGGTATGACTCCAGAAGGTGCTCCACCACGCATGGTTCAGCGCATCCAGGGTTTTATAGCGCGCCTTCAGCCAGTCGCGGAAACGTTCCTGACACAGGTTACAGTGGCATTCCCCGCCATACTCATTCGAAATATGCCAGCCCAGCACCGCCGGGTGTTGCGAATAGCGTTCCGCCAGCAGGCTGTTGATTTTCAGCGTCTTCTCGCGATACACCGGAGACGTCATACAGTGGTTATGACGCCCGCCATGCAGTGCGGGCACGCGGTTACGCCCCACGCGCAGCACTTCGGGGTATTTTTGCGACATCCATGCCGGGCGTGCGCCGGTTGGCGTCGCCAGGAAAATATGAATACCTGCCGCATAAAGCTTTTCAATAATAGTGTCCAGCCAGGCGAAATCATATTCCCCCTCACGTGGTTCAAGTTTCGCCCAGCTAAATATCCCGACCGACATAACATTGCATTTCGCCTGCTTCATCATGGCGATATCTTTTTCAATAATACCGGGGTAATTCTCCCATTGCTCCGGGTTATAGTCGGCACCATGCAATAACGCAGCGACCTTTGAACTTAAAGGCGCAAATTTATTCATCATAAATACATCCTGAATGAAGATTAAAAACTATTTAAATACCGTTATTGACGGCAGCACTTTTCCTTTGCAATCAAATAACGCCTGATTCTCGCGGGCATTTCCCTCTTTCCATTCATCATGGATATATTTCATGCCGGTTTTGGTCGCCCAGGTGGTACCGGGAACAGCAATCCAGGTCGGCTCCCAATAGAAAATACCTTTACCGCGATGGTCAGGCACGTCGATGACGGACTGCATTAAATCGTGAATATAATCGTACTGGCCCTGAACGGTGCCCGGATAGCCGCCGTCCTTCTCTTCTTTGGCCTGGAAGCTGTTTTCGGCGTTATCACAATTTTCCAGCGTATAGCCGTAGGCCGCTTCCACCACGATCACGTCTTTGTTATAGCGCTTGCTGATGTCATCCATATTGCTTTTGAGCGCGCTGAGCGGGCCGTTCCAGTAGGTGTACATCGACAGGCCGATAATATCGAACGGGACGTCGCGTTTGGTGATTTCATCAAACCACCAGCGGAAGGTGTCATTTTTGGTGCCTTCCGCCAGGTGCAGCATGATTTTCACCTGCTCGCCACCGGTCAGATTCTCTTTCATCCCGCCAATGGCAGCGTTGAGTAGCCCGGCTAAGCGATCAAACTCACCGCCGCCCTGCCCCCAGCTTTTCCCTTCTGGCCACAGCATTCCGCCGTTGATTTCGTTACCGATCTGCACCATGTCCGGCAGCACGCCCTCTTTCTTAAAGCGGGCAATGGTGTCGCGGGTGTAGTCATGGATCGCCGTTTTGAGCTGCGGGTAATCCATCTTTTCCCAGGCTTTCGGTTTGAACTGTTTGCCCGGATCGGTCCAGAAATCGCTGTAATGGAAATCAAGCAGCAGTTTCATGCCCTGCGCTTTCACGCGCTTCGCAAGCGTAATGGTGTTTTCCAGATTGTTACTGCCGCCGCCGTAGGTATTGCCTTCGGCATCCTGCGGGTCAACCCATAAACGCAGGCGCACATAGTTCACGTCGTTCGCTTTGAGGACAGCAATTGCATCCTGCTGCTGACCGTTCTGGTTATAGAACTTCGCGCCGTGCTGTTCTGCTTCCAGCAGGGTCGAAATATCCGCGCCCTTAATAAAATCCGCAGGCATGGCGTTAAACGGACGCGTTTTCACCGCATCCGCAGCAAAAGCACTCGCGGCAAGGCCACATGAGAGGCAAACAGCAAGCAAGGCGGGTTTGAGTCTTTTCATGATTATCCTTTAGTACTCCCGGAGGTAAGACCGGAGACGAAGTATTTTTGCAACGCCAGGTAGAGGACAGCGACCGGCACAGCAATCAGTACCGCGCCTGCCGCGTAGGTGGTGTAACTGGCACCCATTTTTTGCGCCACCAGGTTATAAAGCCCGATGGGTAAGGTGTATTTGTCTGGGGTGCGCAAAATGGTGCTGGAGAGGATGAAATCCCCCAGCGGCCCGGTGAAGGAAAACAGCGCCACCACGGCCACAATCGGTTTAGAAAGCGGCATGATGATTTCGATGAAAATACGGAAGTTGCTGGCCCCGTCCATGCGCGCGGATTCATCCAGATCTTTCGGAATGGCATCGAGATAGCCTTTCATCAGATAAGTGTTCATCGGGATCATGCCGCCGACGTAGATCAACACCAGCGCCAGATGGCTGTTGATTAACCCCAGAAGCTGCGACAGCACGAAGATGGCAATCAGCGCCGAAAACTGCGGGATCATCTGTAGCAGCAGGAACAGCATCAAACCATTCTGACGCCCCTTAAAGCGAAAGCGCGAGAAGGCATAGGCCGTAAAGCTGACGCTGATTAAGGTCAGCACCATGGTCAGGAAGCTAATTTTCATCGAGTTCCAGTACCAAGTCATGTAGTTCACCTGGCCGTTGAACAGGTCGGCGTAATGCTGCACCGAGAAGTTCTCCGGGATAATCGACGAGCTGAGCAGGCTGTTACCGGCGTTGAATGACGCCCCGACCGTCCACACCAGCGGATAAATGATAATCGTCGACACCAGCACGATAACCAGCCAGGAGAGCGAGAGGCGTACCCACTTCTCACGTTTAATACTTGGTGATTGAGCCATTGTTACGTCCCTTACGCCATGTCGTCATTTTTGAAAGATTTGGTGGCGCGGAACTGCCACAGCGCCAGGCCGACGACGAAAATCGACAGCAGGATGGTGATGGTCGCCGCTATCGCGTACTGCGAAGAGGACATCGTCAGTTTGTAGATCCACGACACCAGAATGTCGGTCCCGCCCGCATTCGACCCGACCACCGCCGGCCCGCCGTTGTTAAACAGATAGATAATGTTGAAGTTATTGAAGTTGAAGGTGTATTGCGTGATAAGGATCGGCGCAATCGAGTACAGCACCAGCGGCAGCGTAATGGTGCGCAGCTTGGTCGCGCTGCTGGCGCCGTCCATGGTGGCCGCTTCATACAAATCTTCCGGGATCGCCTGCAACACGCCGGTGGTCATGGCGAACACAAACGGGAAGCCGAGCCAGGTCTGCATCATAATCAGCGCCGTTTTGGTCCAGAACGGGTCGGTCATCCAGGCTTTTGGCGCAATGCCAAAGAAGGCCAGAATCGCATTGTTAATCACCCCGAAGGAGTCGTTAAACATCCCGGCGAATACCAGAATGGTGACAAATCCCGGCACCGCCCACGGCAGAATAAAGATGGTGCGGATAAGCGGCTTAAAGCGCAGATCTTTCTGGTTCACCAGGATGGCCAGCAGCACGCCCACGGAACATTGCAGCGTGGTAGCCAGCAGCGTCCAGACCACCGTCCACTGGAGTACGTCGAAGAAGGTCGAACGCCAGATGGAGAGCGTGAAAATATTGATAAAGTTCTTAAAGCCAACCCAGTCCACCAGCTTAGCCGGTGGCGTGTGGTAGAGGTTGTAGTTGGTAAAGGCGATAGCAAAGCCAAACAGAATGGGGAAAACCACCACAAACACCAGCAGGATAAAACCCGGGGTGATCATCAGATACGGGAAGCCGTCGCTCAGCAGCATCTGGTACTGTTTGCGCACGCTATTTAGCGGCAGGCCTTCATCGCGTTTACGGCCGTTAACCCACGCATCACGCATCGACAGATACCAGACCATCACGCCAAACGCGGCGATTAAGACGCTGATGATCCCTTCGGCCAGCAGGAAGATGGAGTTGTCACGTGGCACTTCTTCGCCCAGCGTCACCAGCCCCCACAACCCTTCACGCAGAAAATCAGCAAATACGCCGATAAAGCTGGCAAGCAGCACCAGGAAGATAATCCCTTTCAGCCACTGGCGATGATAGAACTGACCGAAGCCGGGTACGACAGCCATCAGCAGGCCGGTCCAGGCGTGACGCCCGCCAGCGCGCGGTTTGGCAAAATTTTCCGGGATGATACTCACAGACAACTCCTTTCAAAAAGAACGGGAGCCTGTACTCCCGTTCTGCGACAACAGAAAATTACTGGTTGCTGGCCTGCATGGCTTCGATCTGCATCTGAACCTGTTTTTCTGCGCTATCCAGCGCGGCTTTTGGATCTTGTTTACCGGTCAGGCTCAGCTCCAGCGCGGCGTTGGCCGGCCCCCAGACTTCACCCATTTCAGGAATACCCGGCATGGCGGTGGCGCGTGCAGCCTGCACCGCTACGGCGCTGGCTTTCTCGTCATTCTTGATAACCGGATCGTCAATCATCGCCGTCAGCGGCGGGATCTCACGCGTCGCGATGTAGCGCGTTTTCACGTACTGAGGCTGATTGATGAATTCGATGAATTTCTGCGCCAGCGCTTTGTCTTTGCTCCAGGTGGAGACAACATAACCTTTCACCCCGAGGAAGGAGCTCATTGGCTTACCGTCCGGAAGCGTAGGCAGCGGCGCAACGCCGTAGTTGATCCCCGCTGCCTCATACGGCTGGAACGCCCACGGGCCGTTGATCACGGCAGCCGCTTTTTTCTCGGTGAACAGGGAGTCGATGGCATTCAGCCCGTTATCGCCGACGATCCCCGCCGGGAAGACATCGTCCGCATAGAATTTTTTCAGATACGTGACGGCCTCTACCGCGCCCGGCTTGTTCAGACCCACGTCGCTGGCGTTATAGCCACCTTTGCCGTTTTGACCAAAGATGTAGCCGCCCATCGGGGAAATAGCCCCCCAGCTGTAATAGATCTGGTCAAATTTGGCGAGCAACCCGTACTGGTTTTTGGCGCGCTGCTGTTTAGAAAAGTCATACCAGTCCTGAAGCGAGTTCAGGGGTTTGTCGATGAGATCTTTGTTGTAGATAAGCACCAGCGTTTCGACCGCTTTTGGCACACCGTACAGGGTGTTATCCATTTTGAAGGCGTTGATCGAGGCCGGGGTGTACTGTTCGGTCTGCTTAGCCTCCAGATTCAGGGGGGTCAATAACCCTTGCACAACGGCGCCGCCTAGCTGATCGTTAGGGATGACCAGCACATCCGGACCAATCCCTGCCGGGCCGTCCAGACGCAACTTTTCCAGCTGCTGAGCGTAAGGTGTTTCCTGGACGTTGACCTTCACGTCGTACTGTTTTTCAAAATCGGCGACCGCATCTTTAATGCCGGACGACTTCTTGATGTCTTCCCAGACGTTAAGCTGCGTGGTGGCGTGTACCTGCACCGCGAGCGTAGAGAGGATCAGAGCAGCGAGTATGTTCTTTTTCATTATCAACCTCATGTGAAGGTATAACAATTTATGGTTTTTATCGCATTCAGACTTCATTCACTTCCACCGAATAGCCTGTAATAACTGGCGGTATACGTATGACGTCAAATGCATTTGGTTTGTTATACGCTACCCTTCACATCATGATAACTCTACAAAAAACTGTAAGTTGTGTGATCGTCATAACATTAATGGAATATCTGTATAGGGCGCGTGAATACTGGAAGTTATAGTCAGTACAGACAAATTGCGCCGTCCAGCCATGTTAAGCACAATTGTTATACGTAAAACATAACTGGCGACTTACTCGGGGAACACTGATGTCGAACATACAATTGAGGAATGTCACCAAACGCTTTGGCGACACCGTTACCTTGCACAACGTGAATCTTGACATTGAGGACGGCGAGTTCGCCGTTTTTGTTGGCCCTTCCGGCTGCGGTAAATCAACCATGCTGCGCATGATTGCCGGTCTGGAAGAGATCAGCGACGGGGAAGTATTAATTGGTAACGAAGTGATGAATGATGTCGCCCCGTCACACCGCGGCGTGGCGATGGTGTTTCAGTCCTACGCGCTCTATCCGCACATGACGGTGGCGGAAAACATGGGCTATGGGCTAAAAGTGAATAGGGTGCCGAAGGATCAGATCCGCCATCAGGTGGAGATGGTGGCTAAAACGCTGCAACTTTCCCATCTGCTGGACCGTAAACCAAAGCAACTCTCCGGCGGCCAGCGACAGCGCGTGGCGATTGGCCGTGCCATCGTGCGCAACCCGCGTGTGTTTATGTTCGATGAACCGCTCTCAAACCTGGATGCTGAACTGCGCGTCGAGATGCGCCTACACCTGGCCCGTCTGCACCAGGAGCTAAAAACCACCATGGTGTATGTCACCCACGATCAGATTGAGGCCATGACCCTGGCCGATAAAATCGTGGTGATGAACTACGGCAAGGTTGAGCAGATGGGTGCGCCGATGGATCTCTACTACAAGCCGGTTAACAAGTTTGTGGCCGGGTTTATTGGCTCACCGAAGATGAACTTCCTGCCGGCCACGGTAGAGGCCTGGCAACCGGGCGAGCTGACCGTGCGGCTGTCGCAGCAGAAGTCGCTGACGCTTGCCCTGACCACCACGCCGCTGACGCCGGGGAGCAAGGTGACGCTGGGCATTCGCCCGGAACATTTGACCACCGACATTCGCCAGGGTACGGGGCTGGAATTTAACTGTGAAGTGGTGGAACGCCTCGGGAATAACACCTATCTGTTTGGTCAGTGCTACGGCCACGACAACGTTAAAATCTTGCTGCCAGGAGACGTGAAGTTCGCCCCATGGCAGAAGATTGATGTGGCCTTCGACGATCGCCACTGCATGGTCTTTGACGAACAGGATGTCCGCGTCAGTGCAGATATCGAAGATGCGGTGCGTTCAGTGGCCTAACTCGCCAGCCTCTCAACCGCACCCTTAAACGCCTCAATCGCCAGGGCGACATCTTCAGCCATCACCGACTCCGCCGGATGGTGGCTGACACCGCCTTTACAGCGCACAAACAACATACCCACTGGCCAGCGCTCTGCCATGGCGATGGCGTCGTGCCCGGCACCGCTGGGCAGTGACAGCGTGCGCCCCTGTACCGATTCAACGGCCTCGCCCAGCAATGCCTGTAAACGGGCATCGCACGGGGTAGCGGCGATCCGGTAAAACTCCTCGGCGCTGAAATCCAGCCCACGACGGGCGGCGATGGCCTGCGCCTGCGTCAGTAATTCGTTGAGCAGCACATCCAGCGGGGCATCCTGCGGGCCGCGAATATCCAGAGACAGCGTCACTTCGCCTGGGATCACATTCACCGCGCCGGGCAGGCAGCGCAGCTCCCCTACCGTCGCCACCAGATTGCCGCCGTGGCGCTGCGTGGTGCTTTCGGTCATCACCATCCATTCGGCGGCGGCGGCCAGGGCGTCCTTGCGATGGGCCATCGGCACGGTACCGGCGTGCCCGGCCTCACCGGTAAAGCGGCAGTTCAGGCGGCGTGCGCCGTTAATGGCTTCCACCACGCCCAGCGCCAGCTGTTCCTGCTCCAGGCACGGCCCCTGCTCAATATGCAGCTCCAGATAGGCGCTGAAATCGTCTTTGTTTCTGGCGGCAAGTAACACGCGGGCGGGATCAAGCCCCGCCTGCACCATCGCCTGCGCCACGCTGACACCGCTGGCATCGCATTTATCGAGCCAGCTCTCAGGCCAGGTACCCGTCAGGCCACGGCTGCCCAGCAGGGTAATGCCGAAGCGGGTGCCTTCTTCATCGCAAAAACCGACAATCTCGATGGCCTGCGCCAGATGCCGCCCCTGCTGATGCAGGCTGTCCACCACTTCAATGGCGGTGAGCACGCCGAGCATCCCGTCATATCGCCCGGCATTACGCACGGTATCCAGATGCGAGCCGAGTAATACCGCCGGTGCGCCTTCCTGCGCCCCCTCATAGCGCCCGCAAATATTGCCCACGCTGTCCTGCCAGACGGTCATGCCCGCCTGGCTCATCCACTGCCCGACCAGCTGGTTGGCCTGTAAATGCTGCGTGGAGAGATACACCCGTGTCAGGGCATCCGGGGTTTCGCTAATCGTGGCCAGCGCATCGGCGCGCGCCATCACACGGTCTGCCGCCTGCTGGCGTGTCGCTTGACTCATAGCGCCGTCTCGCTGCGGTAGTGATCCCACGCGGCCTGCATTGCAGCGCCCTGCGTGGTGGTAAATTTCAGGTAGTTCAGCACCGACTCCAGCGCGCTCAGGGTAGTCATCACGCAGTCTTTGCGGGCGTTATAGCCCATGGTGCCAATGCGCCACACTTTGCCGTGCAGCGGGCCAAACGAGGTGCCAATTTCGATACCGAAATCTTCCAGCATCAGCTTACGCACCTGATCGCCGTTCACACCCTGCGGAATAACCACGCCCAGCACGTTGTTCATTTTGTGCTTCAGGTCGCCGAAGGTTTCCAGCCCCATCGCCTGAATGCCTTTCAGCAGCGCATCGCCGTGCAGCTTGTGGCGGGCAATGCCGTTATCCAGCCCTTCCTGGAGGATAAGCCGGGCGCATTCGCGTGCGCCGAACAGCGCGGTGGTGGCTTCGGTGTGATGGTTCAGACGCTCGGGGCCCCAGTAGTCCATCACCATGCCGAGGTCGAAATAGTTGGAGTAGACCATCTCATCCACGCCGTGTTGATGAGCATCGGTACGGATACCCTCTTCCACGCATTTACGGCGGCGGATCGCCTCTTCCATTCGCGCGCTGAGGGTAATGGGTGAGGTACCGGACGGGCCGCCGAGGCATTTCTGCATCCCGGCCGACACCGCATCCAGTTCCCAGGCATCGGTTTCCAGCGGGTTCCCGCCCAGTGATGCGGTGGCATCGGTGTAAAACAGTACGTCGTAACGGCGGCAAATGGCGCCCAGTTCGGCAAGCGGTTGCAGCATGGTGGTCGAGGTATCGCCCTGCACGGTCAGCAGCAGGCGCGGGCGCACGCGTTTGATGGCATCTTCAACCTGATCCGGGGTGAACACTTCTCCCCACGGCACTTCAATGGTGTGCACTTCGGCGCGACAACGACGGGCAATTTCGCACAGCAGATGGCCAAAGCGACCAAACACTGGCACCAGCACTTTGTCCCCCGGACGAATGGCCGACACCAGAATTGCTTCAATCCCCGCGCGGGAGGTGCCATCCACCAGCATTGTCCAGCGGTTTTCGGTGCGGAACACCCCGCGATAAAGCGCCATCACCTCATTCATGTAGTGGGTCATGGCCGGATCGTACTGGCCAATCAGCTGGCTCGACATGGCACGCAGCACGCGCGGATCGGCGTTGATCGGCCCCGGCCCCATCAGCAGGCGCTGCGGTGGATTGATTTGCGGAAATTGAGCGATGTCCATCTTTGTGTCCTTAGGTTAATTGAGGCCGCGCACGGAGGAGATAAACTGTTTCAGTTCAGTAGTCTGCGGGTTAGCAAACAGCGTTTTGCTGTCGCCCTGCTCCCACACTTTCCCCTGGTGCATAAACACCACGCGGTCGCCCACTTCGCGGGCAAAATTCATTTCATGCGTCACGAGGATCAGCGTCATCCCCTCTGCCGCCAGCTGTTCCAGCACCCTGAGCACTTCGCCCACCAGTTCCGGGTCGAGCGCAGAGGTTATCTCGTCGCAGAGTAAAACTTTTGGCGTCATCGCCAGGGCGCGTGCAATGGCCACGCGCTGCTGCTGGCCCCCGGAGAGGCTCGACGGGTAATAATCCAGGCGGTCGCCTAAGCCGACTTTCTCCAGCATCTGCTGCGCCAGCTCCCGGCATTCGGCGGCGCTTTTCTTCAGCACCCGGCGCGGGGCGAGCATCACATTTTCCAGCGCGGTCATGTGCGGGAACAGGTTGAAGTTCTGGAACACCATCCCGACCGAACGGCTGATTTCACGCGCCTGGGAATCCCGGTCGGTAATGGTCATGCCGCCAAGCTTAATGCTGCCGTCCTGATACCCTTCCAGGCCGTTGATGCAGCGCAGCAGCGTGCTTTTGCCGGACCCGCTACGCCCGATAATCGAAATCACCTGGCCCATGTCGATATCCAGATCCACGCCCTTGAGCACGTGGTTATCGCCGTAAAACTTCTGCACCTGATTAATGGTGATGAGAGGCATTGAATTTAGTCTCCAGATAACGGCTGTAGCGCGACAGCGGGTAACACAGAATGAAATAGCCCAGCGCTACCAGCGCAAAGACTTTAAATGGCTGGTAGGTCACGTTGGTCAGCATCGTCCCGGCCTTTGTCAGCTCGATAAAACCGATAATCGACGCCAGCGCAGTGCCCTTAATCACCTGCACGGCAAACCCCACCGTGGGGGCGATAGCGATGCGTAACGCCTGCGGCGCCACCACGCGAAACAGGGTTTGCCCAAAGCTCAACCCCAGGCAGCGCGAGGCTTCCCACTGCCCTTTTGGTAGCGCACGAATACTGCCAAACCAGATATCGAGCAAAAAGGCGCTGGTGTAAAACGTCAGCGCCAGCGACGCGGCGGTCCAGGCTGAAACATCGATGCCAAACAGCGCCACGCCGAAAAAGGCCAGGAACAGCTGCATCAGCAGCGGCGTGCCCTGAAACAGCTCAATATAGCCGCGGATCAGGTGTTTTACCGTACGTCCGCCCGTCATGCGCAGCAGCAACAGCGGCAGCGTCACTACCGCTCCGCCGACAAACGCCACCAGCGACAGCAGTACCGTCCAGCGCCCGGCGAGCAGCAGATTGCGAATAATGTCCCAGTCCGTAAAGGTGGTCATCATGCCTGCACCCCCAGCCATTTGCGTCCTGCCGCCATCATCAACTGGCGCAGGGTAATCGACAGCACTAAGTAAATCCCGGTTGTCACCAGATAGACCTCAAAGCTCAGAAAGGTTCTGGACTGGATCAGGTTGGCGGCAAAGGTTAGCTCTTCATAGGAAACCTGCGACACCACCGACGAACCCAGCATCACGATGATGCACTGGCTCACCAGCGCCGGATAAATGCGTTGCAGCGAGGGCGGTAACACCACCCGGATAAAGGTCTGCAAACGCGTTAACCCCAGCACCCGCCCGGCTTCCCACTGCCCTTTTGGCGTTACCTGAATACCCGCGCGGATAATCTCGGTGCTGTACGCCCCCAGATTGACCACCATGGCCAGCAGCGCCGCTTCCCCGGCGGTCATTTTCAGCCCCATATTGGGCAGGCCAAAAACAATAAAAAACAGCTGCACCACAAACGGCGTATTACGGATAATTTCCACGTAACCGCCCCAGATCCGGCTAAACCATGTTGCCCGCCCGCTGCGAATGGCCGCCCCGAAAATACCGATAGCCAGGCCGCCGAGGGTCGCGAGTACGGTCAGTTGAATGGTGACCCACAGCCCTGCCAGCAGCTCCGGCCAGTGCGGCCAGAGCTCAGAAAAATGCAGTTGCTCAGACATACCTTATACGCCAAGGTTTGCCGGCAGCGGCGCTTTCAGCCATTGCTCAGACAGCCCATTCAGCGTGCCGTCTTTGATCCCTTGCTCAATCAGGGCGTCGACTTTCGCTTTCAGGGCCGGTTCGTTTTTCTTCAGGCCGATAAAGCACGGTGAGTCTTTCAGCATAAAGCTCGGCACCGGCGCTTTATCCGCGTTCTGACGTGAAATCGCCGCCACCACAAGGTTGCCGGTCGCCACATACTGCACCTGACCGGAAAGGTAGGCCGACAGCGTGGTGTTGTTGTCCTCATAGCGTTTTACGTCGGCATCTTTCGGCGCCAGGCTGGTCAGCACCATGTCTTCCACCGCACCGCGCGTCACGCCGATGGTTTTTCCGCTCAGTGCGGCAGCATCTTTCAGCTCAGCCCCTTTCGGGCCAAATACGCCGAGGAAGAAAGGCGCATAGGCGCGGCTAAAGTCGATCACCTTTTCACGCTCGGCGTTTTTACCCAGGCTTGAGATAACCAGATCCACCTTATCGGTTTGCAGATACGGTACGCGGTTAGCGCTGGTCACCGGCACCAGTTGCAGCTTGAGCTTCATCTGTTTTGCCAGATAGCGCGCCATATCGATGTCGTAACCCTGCGGCTGGAGGTCGGTCCCCACCGAGCCGAACGGCGGGAAGTCCTGCGGGACGGCGATGCGCAGCGTACCGCGCTTTTCAATATCCTGAAGCTGGTCAGCTTTTGCTGGCAGTTGTGTGAACAGACAAGCGGCCCCGGCCAGTGCAATCAACAGTTTTTTCATGGTGTTTACCCGTTACGTTAGCATGAAACAAAAGATTCTTTGAATTAACTTTTGCAACTAATGTGCCAGGCGAAGCAAAACGGCAAATTTTGTTTGAAAGGCAGATATCACGAGGAATAAATGACAACGGGGCGAAAAGAACTGGCCTTTTCACCCCGTTTTATTGCACCAATTTAATGCAAAGCACCAGCCTGGCGCCCCATTATCGTTGCTCCAGCTCATCCAGCTGCTGATAAAGGGAGGCTATCTCGTGAATACGCGGGCGGCCTTTATCGAGGATCTCATGCAGGAAGGCGTTCGCCAGCAGGTTAATCAGGCTGTTCACCGAAGAGTAGCTGTCATAGGCCGATACGCTGTCCAGCGGGGCACAGAGCTGCCAGCTCGCCAGCGGGAACAGGCTGTGGGCCTGCGGCTCGCACATCAGCAGCACCGGAACCCCACGGCTCTGAAGCTGCTGCATCAGCGGGCGGATAATGCGCGGGCGGCGGCGAAACGCCATCATCACCACCAGATCGTCGGCGGTTAAATCCACCAGCTCTTCACTCAGGCTCTGCCCTGGCTGGGGTAGCACCAGCACCTGCCCGCGGGCCTGTAACAGCTGCTGGCGCAGGTGCAGCGCCGCCGGATACGCATTGCGCATCCCGATAATCACCACCCGCCGTGCCTTCACCATGCAGGCCATGGCCTCGGCAAACTGATGTGCATCAAGCGCATTCACCCACTGTGTCAGGTTCGCCATCTCCTGCTTATAGTGACGCGCCAGCAGCGTGTTGCCCTGCACCGCATCACGGTTGTCGGTTAACGGCATCCCGCTCTGGCGCAGCGTGCGCAGTTCGTCGCGCATGTCTTTATATTTCTCATAGCCCAGGCGCTTAAACAGACGGCTCACCGTGGCTTTCGACACCCCGCTAAGCTGCGCCAGCTCGGCGCTGTTATAGCTTATAAGGTCGTCAAAGTGATCGAAGATAAAATCGGCCACGCGCTGCTCCTGCGGCGACAATGACGCGTACTGCCCTTTCAGACGTTCATCTAACTGTTCCATAGCGCCTCTGTAACTTTTGTTTCATCACATTTTGCCTTTTATTATACGTTTCATTATCCGTGCCAGTTTACTGAAACTTTTCTTTCAGAACTGGAACAGCTTTTGCAGCACCTTGTGACTTTCAGGGTCATGAGGACTCCCCATGCACAGTAATGTCTCCACACACGGAATGGCCGTAGCGCCCCACCATCTTGCCAGCCAGAGCGCGCTGGCAATTCTGCGCGAAGGCGGCAGCGCCATTGAAGCCATGGTGGCCGCCGCAGCCACCATCGCAGTGGTTTATCCCCATATGAATGGCCTGGGTGGCGATGGCTTCTGGCTTATCGTCCCGCCCGGCGGTGAACCCATTGCCATTGACGCCAGCGGCGCGGCAGGCTCGCTGGCGACGCTTGCGGCCTATGATGGCCTGACGCAGATCCCCCATCGCGGCCCGCGCGCGGCGCTGACCGTGGCCGGAACGGTCAGCGGCTGGGACGAAGCCCTTAAGGTGTCGCAGGAAATGCATGGCACCGCGCTGCCGCTGGCACGCCTGCTGGCAGATGCCATTGACTACGCGCAAAACGGCACGCCGGTCACCGCATCGCAGGCCAGCGCCACGGCGAGTAAATTTGACGAACTGAAAGACCTGCCTGGTTTTGCAGAAACCTGGCTTATCGACGGTAAACCACCTCAGGCCGGGAGCCGTTTTTACCAACCGGCGATGGCCACCACCCTGAAACGCCTGGCGGACGAAGGTCTGGACAGCTTTTATCGTGGCCCGCTGGCGGAATGTCTGGCCCGTGGAATGGAGGAGCTCGGTCTGCCCGTGACCCTTGCAGACCTGAATGCGCACGTCGCCCGGCGCACCACGCCGCTGAAATTGCAGCATCAGCAGGGTGACGTCTGGAATCTTGCCCCGCCGACGCAGGGGCTGGTATCGCTGGCGATACTCGGGATAACCGACCGGCTGGGGATGGCCGATGCCGACGAGGCCACCACCATTCACCGCATCGTCGAAGCCACCAAGCTGGCCTTCGGCCTGCGCGATAGCCATATTACCGATCCACGAGAACTGAAAACCGATACCCAGAGCCTGCTGGCCCCCGCCGAGCTGGATGCGCTCGCTGCGCGGGTCAACGACAGCCAGGCCGCCCAATGGGGCACCGGCAAAGGCCCTGGTGACACGGTATGGATGGGGGTAATGGATAACAGCGGGCTTGCCGTCTCGTTTATCCAGAGTATTTATCACGAGTTCGGCAGCGGCGTGGTTCTGCCGGATACCGGGATCGTCTGGCAAAACCGGGGAGCCTCTTTCAGCCTCAACCCGGCTCATCTTCTGGCGCTGGCTCCGGGTAAGCAGCCTTTCCATACTCTGAACCCGGCAGCCGCACGCCTGCACGACGGGCGCGTGATGGTCTATGGCTCGATGGGAGGAGACGGACAGCCGCAAACCCAGGCGGCGCTGTTCACCCGCTATGTGGTGCAGGGCGTGCCGCTTCAGGAGAGCATCAGCCTGCCGCGCTGGCTGCTGGGACGCACCTGGGGACAAACTTCCGACACCTTAAAACTGGAAGGACGCGTCTCATCGCAGACGCTCGCGCGCTTGCAGGCGCTGGGCCACGAAACAGAAGTGTTCCCGGACTTTAGCGAAGCCATGGGGCACGCGGGGGCGATTGTTCGCCATCCCAACGGCCTGCTTGAAGGGGCATTCGACCCACGCAGCAACGGCTCTGCCGCCGGATACTGAGGAGAAAACCATGAACACCACACCACCCGACTGGAGCGCATACCTTGCGCAGATGGAATCCGTGCTGGGCGTTGAACTGGATGACGCCCGTCGGGCGGAGCTTCAGTTGCAGTTCAGCCGCATAGCCAGCATGGCCGCACCGCTGATGGCGTTACCGCTCGATGACCGCCAGGAGATTGCAGGAGTATACAAAGCATGACGCTACACGAGATGAGTATCAGCGCTATCCAGAAGGCGCTTGGCAACGGCGAGCTGAGCGCCGGTGACATCGCCCGTCAGACGCTGGATGCCATTACCCGCATCAACCCACAGCTCAACGCGTGGACGACGATCACCGCCGAACGAATGCTGGCAGAAGCCGAGAATATCGACACCCTGCGTCGGGAAAAGCGCCCCCTGCCGCCGCTGGCGGGCATTCCTTATGCGGTCAAAAACCTGTTTGATGTCGCCGGGCACACCACCCTCGCCGGGGCTGAACTGTTCAGCCAGCGCCCTGCTGCTGCCGCCGACAGCTTTGCGGTACGCCAGCTGCGCAGTGCGGGCGGGCTGCTTTCCGGGATGGTCAACATGGATGCTTACGCCTACGGGTTTACCACCGAAAACAGCCACTACGGCGCAACGCATAACCCGCACGATCTGAAGCGCATTGCGGGAGGATCGTCCGGGGGATCGGCTGCGGCCGTCGCCGCCGGGCTGGTCCATTTTTCGCTCGGCACTGACACTAACGGCTCGATTCGCGTACCGGCCTCCCTGTGCGGGATATATGGCCTGAAACCGACCTTTGGCCGCCTGTCACGTTCGGGCAGCCATCCGTTCGTTGCAAGCCTGGATCATATCGGGCCGTTTGCCCGCCGCGTGAGCGACCTGGCATCGGTATACGATGCGCTGCAAGGCCGCGACACCAGCGACAGTTTTCAGGCCGACAGCTCACGAGAGCAAACCCGCCCGCTGCTGGATCGCGGGCTGGATGGCCTGCGCTGCGCTGTTCTGGGCGGCTATTTCAGCACATGGTGTGACGCCGACGCCCGGGCTGCCGTTGCACGGGTGGCGAAAGCGCTCGAGGCGCACGATGAACTGCTGTTCCCCGACGCAGAGCTTGCCCGCTCAGCGGCGTTTATCATCAGCGCGTCCGAAGGGGGAAATCAGTACCTGCCTGCGCTGCGAAGCGAGCCCGCACGATTTGAGCCTCACTCCCGCGAGCGGCTACTGGCAGGGGCGATGATCCCATCCGCCTGGTACATTCAGGCCCAGCGTTTCCGCGCCCACGCCCGGCAGGCGTTTAAAACGTTATTCTCCTACGCCGATGTGCTGATTGCTCCGGCGACACCCCGCAGCGCCACGCTGATTGGTGAGCAGACCATGGAGATTAACGGCCAGCCACTGCCGGTCCGCGCCAGCATGGGAATGCTGACTCAGCCGATTTCGTTTTTGGGCTTGCCCGTCACCACGGTGCCCCTGCGCACGGCAGACGGTGCCCCCATTGGCCTGCAACTGATTGCCGCGCCGTTTAATGAACAGGCCTGCCTGCGCGTGGCGCGAGTACTGGAAGCAAGCGGGATAACCGATGCCCGCCCTGCGGAGATAGCACAATGATGAATCATGATGACGTAAACCTCCCGTGGGTGGTTGCTGAGGTCACGGCTGCGTTTTACCGCTACGAAGATGCGCTGGTAAGTAACAACACTGCGGTGCTGGATGAACTGTTCTGGCACGACAAAAATACGGTGCGGCTGGGCGCAGGTGAAAACCTGTACGGGATTGATGAAATCCGCGCCTTTCGTGCGGCGCGCCCTTCCGCCGGGTTGCAGCGAACCCTGCGTCATACGGTCATCACCACCTTCGGGGCTGATTATGCGGTGTGCAGCACCGAATTTACCCGCGAGGGGACGGAGAAAATTGGCCGCCAGCAGCAAACGTGGGTGCGTTTCCCGTACGGCTGGCGGATTGTGGCGGCGCAGGTGAGTTTGATGGCGTAATGTGGAGAGTCGTAGGCCGGGTAAGGCGCAGCCGCCACCCGGCACAATACGACACCGCTATTTTTGAAACGGATGCACTTCCCGCCAGTGGTCGGCAATTTGCTGGCGGGTGCAGACCCATACCTTGTCGTGCTGCTGGATATAATCGAGAAACCGTTGCAGGCCGCGAAAACGCCCCGGACGCCCCAGCAGGCGGCAGTGCATCCCGATAGACATCATCTTCGGCGAACTTGCCCCCTCTTCATACAGCACATCAAAACTGTCTTTCAGGTAGGTATAAAACTGCTCGGCGGTATTAAATCCTTGTGCGGTCGCAAAGCGCATGTCGTTGGTATCCAGCGTATAAGGCACAATCAGGTGCGGTTTGCGGGTACCGTCGCTGCACGCCACTTCGGTCCAGAACGGTAAATCGTCGCCGTAGTAGTCGCTGTCGTAGTCAAAACCGCCGTGTTCCGCCACCAGTTGACGAGTGTTGGGGCTGTCGCGCCCGGTATACCAGCCCGTCGGCGGTTTGCCGAACAGATCGGTCATCACATGCACCGCCTTTTGCAGATGCTCACGCTCCTGGTCGATATCCATATTCTGATAGTGGATCCAGCGCCAGCCGTGGCTGACCACATCGTAATTTGCCGCTTTAATGGCGTCGACAATATCGGGATGACGCGCCAGCGCCATCGCCACGCCAAAGACCGTCAGCGGCAGGCCGCGCTGGCTGAAAGCGTTGTGGATCCGCCAGAACCCGGCGCGACTGCCGTATTCGTAGAGAGAGTCCATCGACATATGTTTGTCCGGGTAGCTGGCCGCGCCGATGATGTCTGACAGGAACTGTTCCGATCCGGCGTCACCGTGTAGTACGTGGTTTTCGGCCCCTTCTTCGTAATTAAGCACAAACTGCACGGCAATACGCGCCTGCTGCGGCCACTGCGCGTGCGGCGGGTTGCCTGCGTAGCCACGCAGATCCCGCGGGTAATCCTGTTCAAAAAGCGCCATTGTGGCCCCCTCATAATTAAAATAGATTCAGTGCCTGAAATTTACCGCTTAACGCTTTGTTTTCCGGGAATGCCAGGTCGCCGTGCTTGCTGGTGGATAGCCCAAGTGCCACCAGCGATTCGACCATTTTCACCGCCGCGCTAACGCCGTCGATCACCGGGACATGCAGCTCGCGCGTCAGCTCCTGCGCAAGCGTTGCCATACCGCCACACCCCAGCACAATGGCGCCGCAACCGTCCTCTTTCAGTGCCTGGATACAGCGTGCGCGTACTTTTTCCTGCGCCAGACCACTGCCGTCTTCCAGCGCCAGCACCGGGAGATCGATCGCGTGCAGGGCCGCGCAGTGATCATGAAAGCCATACTGGTGCAGCAGGTGCCGGGCGATGATCAGCGTACGCGGCAGCGTGGTGACGATGGAAAAGCGTGTCGCCACCAGCGTCGCCATATGCATGGCGGCTTCTGCGATACCAATCACCGGCCCCTGCGCCAGCTCGCGCGCCGCCAGCAAACCCGGATCGCCAAAGCAGGCGATAACGTGGCCATCCACGCCCTGCTGCCTGCCTTTCTTGATTTGTTCGAGCACCCCTACGGCCGCAATGGCTTCATCAAAATGGCCTTCAATCGAGGGCACACCTTCATCCGGGCAGACCGCGAGGATCTCCGTGCCCGGCGCTGCCACCGCGCGCGCTGCCGCGCCGATGGTTTCCGTCATTCCACGGCTGGTATTGGGATTGATCACTTGTATACAGACAGACGACATTACGACTCCTTGTGGCCGGCAAACAGCCGGGCAAAATCAGGAAGGCACTCGCCCGCCCGTTCAAAACAGAGGCTGGCGACGATATGTTCAAAATGGTGCATTAAGGCATCGCTGAGTGGCCGGAGCGCTTTCTGGCGCAGCAGATCCACAAGCTGTTCGTGATCGTTGCAGCGGCAACCCTGACGCCACGGCGCGCCCCACGCGGCAATCACCAGCGATGAACGCTGGCTAAGGCTTGTCACCATCTCCGTCAGCACCTGGTTGCCGGAAATGGCCTGAAGCTGGATATGGAAATTGGCAGAGTGTCGGATTGCCGCCGGGCCGTCGTACGCCTCGTGCGCCTGCTGCTCCTGAGCAATAATGGCTTCTAGTGCAGCAAGATGTGGCGACTGGCAGTGGGCCAGCACGTCCGGCAGGTTGGCGACCTCCAGCAGGGCGCGCGTGCGAAAGATGTGCTGTGCCTCTTCTACCGTCGGGCTGGCAACATGTGCACCACGTTTGGGCGTTAACGTGACCATTTGCACAGCCGCGAGTCGTTGCAGCACCTTGCGGATGCCCGTGCGGCTCACGCCGAAGACTTCGGCCAGCGCCTCTTCCGGCAATTTACTCCCCGGCAGCAACTGATGTTCGACAATCGCGGTCATCAGCGCCTGAAAGATGGATTCGTCTTTGTCTTGCAGGTCTGGCGCGGCGTGCAGACTGTTTACGTTGTTCATTACCCACTCCATTTTTTACTTTTCGCTATCGGATCGTATACATAAAAATAAAATATTGCATACAAGATTTATTATTTTGGCCTGGATCCTGCAACACCGCTTGTACTCCCACTTAACGGGTTTTCATTCACAGGAGCAGGTTTCATGCCAAATACACAAAACGCGCAGCAAGGTTCGGCCGCTGATTCCGGTGCGGTTTACAGCCCACGGCTTTGCAATGAGGATCTGGCACCAACGCGTGACCAGAACTGGAGCTGGTACAACATCTTTTCTTTCTGGATGTCCGACGTGCATAGCATGGGGGGTTATGTGGTTGCCGCGAGCTTCTTTACGCTCGGGCTGGCCAGCTGGCAGGTGTTGCTTTGCCTGCTGATAGGGATTTGTATTGTGCAGCTGTGCGCCAACCTGGTGGCAAAACCGAGCCAGATGGCGGGCGTGCCTTATGCGGTGATCAGCCGTCAGGCATTTGGTGTTTTTGGCGCGAATATTCCGGCGGTGATCCGCGGGCTTATCGCCTTTGCGTGGTACGGTATTCAGACCTACCTGGCCGCCAACGCCCTGATGCTGGTGGCGCTGAAGTTCTGGCCGTCACTGTCGGCGCTCACTACCGGTGCGTTCCTTGGCCTGTCGCATCTGGGCTGGATCTGCTTTTCCATTATGTGGGTATTGCAGGCGATGGTCTTCTGGCACGGTATGAGCGCCATTAAGCGTTTTATCGATATTGCCGGCCCGGCGGTCTATGTGGTGATGCTGGCGCTTGCGGGCTGGATTGTATACAAGACGGGTTTTGACGGGATCTCCTTTACCCTCGCCAGCAAATCCCTGAGCGCAGGCGAGCAAACCTGGCAGATGATCACTGCTACGGCACTGGTGGTGTCCTATTTCTCCGGACCGTTGCTCAACTTTGGTGACTTCTCGCGCTACGGCAAAAGCATGGGCGAAATTCGCCGTGGAAACCGCTGGGGCTTGCCGTTTAACTTCCTGCTGTTTTCCATCGTCACCGTGGTGATTGTCTCCGGCACGCAGTCGCTGTTTGGCCGCATGATAACCGACCCGATTGAAACCGTTAGCCGCGTGGGCAACGATCTGGCCGTGGCGATTGGCCTGCTGACCATGATCACCGCCACCATCGGGATCAACATTGTGGCGAACTTTGTCTCCCCGGCGTTCGACTTTTCTAACTGCTCGCCGCAGAAAATCAGCTTCCGCACCGGAGGGATGATTGCCGCTGTCGGCTCGATCCTGTTAACCCCGTGGAACCTGTTCAACTCTCCGGAGCTTATCCACTACACCCTGGACGTGCTCGGCGCCTTTATCGGCCCGCTGTTCGGCATCCTGATTGCCGACTTCTACCTGATTAAGCGCGGGAAAATCTCTGTAGATGACCTGTTCGACGACACGCCAAAAGGGAAATACTGGTATCGCAACGGCTTTAACCCGAAAGCCATCGGCGCACTGCTCCCGTCCGTTGCCGTAGGCCTGGTGATTAGCTTTATCCCGGCCCTGCATGAAGTGGCGAACTTTAGCTGGTTTATCGGCGTCTTCCTGGGCGGTGTGACTTACCGCTGGCTGGCACGGGAAGACCGCGAAGCGGCTGCCGCCCCGCAATTCAACTCCCGCGTGGCGACGCAAAAAGAGTAATCCTTTCACCTGGCCGCAGACCTTCTGCGGCCTTTCTCAAGCTGGCATCCTTTTTGCTCATTCTCCTGACCCCGCTACGCAAACAATAAGGCAGGAACCATGATGGATTACCAGACAGCGATCCGCGGTGCATTTTTCGATATTGCCCAGGTCTGCGACAGCGCAGAGGCTATCCCCCGCCACACCCGCTACCTTGACGATGGGCTGTTGTTTATTCACAACGGCAAAATTCTGGCGCAGATGAGCTGGCAGGAGGGCGAGCAATACCTTGACCCTCACAAAGGTTACACCGACCTGCGCAGCAAGCTACTGCTGCCCGGTTTTATCGATACCCACGTCCACTATCCCCAGACGGAGATGATTGGCGCCTTTGGCGAGCAACTGCTGGAGTGGCTGACCACCTACACCTTCCCGGTGGAGAGCCAGTTTGCCGATGAGACCTACGCGAAAGAGATCGCGGAGTTTTTCATTAATCAGCTGGTCAGCCACGGCACAACCACGGCGCTGGTGTTTTGCACACTGCACCCCGAATCTGTCGATGCGCTGTTTACCGAAGCATTACGCCTCAACATGCGGCTGATTGCCGGGAAAGTAATGATGGACAGGCACACGCCGGATTACCTGACTGAAACCGCCAAACAGAGCTACCGGCAAACGCGGGAGCTTATTCAGCGCTGGCACCACCGCGGGCGCTTAGGCTATGCCATTACGCCGCGTTTTGCGCCAACCTCTTCCCCGGAACTGCTCGCGGCGGTAAGCCTGCTCAGAGAGGAGTTTCCCGACACCTGGATGCAGACCCATCTGAGCGAAAACCCCAACGAAGTGGCGTGGGTGAGCGATCTGTGGCCGGAGCACGAGCGTTATCTGGATGTGTATCACCACTACGGCCTGACCGGCGAGCGCAGCGTATTTGCTCACGGCATTCACCTGCACCACAGCGAGTGGCAGTGCCTGCACGACACCGGTTCCGCCGTGGCATTTTGCCCAACCTCCAACCTGTTTCTTGGCAGCGGGCTGTTTCGTTTACCCGCCTGCTGGCAGCACAAGGTGCGAATGGGTATAGGCACCGACGTCGGGGCCGGTACCACCTTCAGCATGTTGCGTACGCTGGGTGAGGCCTACAAAGTGGGCCAGTTGCAGAGCTACCGCCTGCAAGCCTGCGAAGCGTTTTATCATGCCACCCTGGGTGGCGCACACGCCCTGCGGCTGGACGATAAGATTGGCAATTTTGCGCCTGGCAAAGAGGCCGACTTTATCGTTATCGACCCGGCCGTTACGCCGCTGCAGCGCCTGCGTAACGGGCGCTGCAAAGATATTTACGAGCAGCTGTTTGTGCTGATGACGCTCGGCGACGAGCGTAATATCAGTGAAACCTGGGTCAACGGCGAGCAGGTGTGGTCAACTGCCGCGGTAGGTTGACCACCCGCCTGGCGCAATCACAAACGGCAGATGATAGTGCTCGTCTGCCGCCTCTTTAGTGACAAAATCAATCTGCGCACAGGGGTAAATCGTTTCGCGCCCGGTCTGGAAAAACCATGCACCAATGTCGGCCACCAGCCGGTAACGGCCTGCCGGCAGGTGCGCCACGAATTCCGTAATACGCCCGGCGCTGTTGGTCGTCCCGGTGGCAATCACCAGCCCGTCCCGTTCCAGACGAACGGTTACGCCCTGGGCGGGTTTTCCTGTCGAAATATCCAGAATATGGGTGCTTAGGGTGCTCATTCGCCAATCACTCCTTCCAGCCGTAATAAGGTAATTTCCCGCAGTTGTTCCAGTGCGGCCTGCACTTCCTGCGCGTCGGTGTTTTTCAGCCGCCGTTCCAGCGCCTGTAAAATGTCTTCTCCGCTGCGGCCTTTCGCACGGATCAGAAACACGCGCCCGAAGCGCGCCTCGTAGCGGGCGTTGCCTTCCCGCAATGCCCGGGCGAGCGCCGCGTCGCTTTCGTTAACGGCTCCCTGCTCCTGACGCGAAAGCACCGCCTCGGCCTGCGTGCCCGCGGGTTTCTCACCGATACGCGGGTGCGCGCTCAGGGCAAGCGTCAGGGCATCTTCATCCCAGCGCTGTGCCAGCGAGCTGGCGGCGTCAAACAGTGCATCCCGGCCAGGATAAGGACGCCCGCGCACCAGTGCCTCGGCCCAGGCGGGGATCGCCACGCAGGGCAGTAAGCGTGCCAGCGCGTCTTCGTATCGCTGTTGATTAAAGTCATGCAGTGCTGTCATGGTCGCTCCGTTGAAATCATCCTTCGGCCCTGTTGCACAAAACATTGCACAAAACACGCCACTCTTATGCCGGACATGAAACAGTCGATTCCGCAGAGCAAAACTGGAAATTATTGATTCATAAACAGGCACTCTCACCGTAATAACGCACCTTAGCAGTGCATAACGACCCATCACAACGCCCTTTTCTTCACTCTGCATCCTGGTACGCAAATTGCTCACTCTCATTACACCCTGCAAAAGGAGAGAAGCATGAAAGCGATTGTCATTGGAGCGGGAATTGGTGGTCTGAGCGCGGCCGTGGCGTTAAAGAAAGCCGGGATCGACTGTACCGTCTTTGAGGCCGTGAAAGAGATCAAACCCGTTGGCGCGGCCATCTCCATCTGGCCCAACGGGGTGAAATGTATGCAGCATCTTGGCATGGGCGACATGATGGAAACCTACGGCGGGCCAATGCGTTTTATGGCGTATAAGGATCACCTGCGCGGCGATACCCTGACCCGCTTTAGCCTTGCTCCGCTGGTGGCGCGCACCGGCGGTCGTCCCTGCCCTGTCTCGCGAGCCGAATTGCAGCGCGAAATGCTCAATTTCTGGGGGCGAGACGCAGTGCAGTTCGGCAAGCGCGTTGAACGCGTCCGTGAAGATGACGCGGGCGTGACCGTCACCTTTACCGATGGCACCACGGCAACCGGTGATTTTCTGATTGCCGCTGACGGTAGCCACTCGGCGGTGCGCCCGTACGTGCTGGGTTATACCCCAGAACGCCGCTACGCCGGATACGTCAACTGGAATGGTCTGGTGAAGATCGACGAGGACATTGCCCCTGCCCACCAGTGGACCACGTTTGTCGGAGAAGGTAAGCGCGTCTCGCTGATGCCGGTTTCCGGCGGGCGCTTCTACTTCTTTTTCGATGTCCCGCTCCCGGCCGGTCTGGCGGAAGATCGTCTTACCCTTAAAGCCGATCTCAGCGGCTATTTCCGCGGCTGGGCACCGCCGGTGCAGAAGCTTATCGCCGCGCTGGATCCTGAGACGACCAACCGCATCGAAATCCACGATATTGAGCCGTTCGACAGCCTGGTACGCGGCAAAGTGGCGCTGCTGGGTGATGCGGGACACAGCACCACACCGGATATCGGCCAGGGCGGTTGTGCCGCCATGGAGGATGCCGTGGTGCTGGGCGACTGCGTGCGCGACAACCACAACATTACGCTGGCACTGCGCCAGTACGAAGCGCTGCGCTGTGACCGGGTTCGCGACCTGGTGCTGAAAGCCCGCAAACGTTGCGATATCACGCACGGTAAAGATATGGCGCTGACCCGGGCCTGGTATCAGGAGCTCAGCGAAGAGACCGGCGAGCGCATTATTAACGGTCTGTGCGACACCATTCAGGGTGGCCCATTAGGCTGAACACAGGAGGGACAACCATGATAAAACACCCAACACCACCTGCCCATTGCACGTTTGAGCCAGAGGACTGGCTGCGCCTGGCAAAATGCTGGCACCCGGTTGCCCGGGCGTGCGACATCGGCCCGGCACCGGTAAAAGCCACCCTGCTGGATGAACAGCTGGTTATCTACCGGATTAACGATCAGGTGGTGGTCGCCCGGGACGTTTGTCCCCATCGCGGCGTGCCGCTGACGCTGGGCTTTCACGATGAACACGGGATTATTTGCCCCTATCATGGCTTACGCTTTGGGGAAGATGGCCGCTGCAACCGTATTCCCTCCAGCCCTGACCAGCCCGTACCGGCGAAACTAAATCTGATTAACTACGCCGTGGAAGAGCGCTTTGGCCTGATCTGGACCTGTCTGGCGTTTGACCCGGAAAACCCGGTGCCGCTACCCACCATGCCGCACTGGGATGACGACGGTTTTCAGCAGATCAACTGCCCGGCGTTTGAGGTGAACGGTTTTGCCGGTCGCCAGGTCGAGGGGTTTCTCGATGTCGCCCATTTCGCGTGGATCCACACATCCACCTTTGCCGACCCGGATAACCAGCAGGTGCCCGCCTATCAGCCGCAGGAGACCGCCTTTGGCTTTGTCGCCGATTACTGGAGCTCGGTGAGTAACTACCCCGCCAGTTCGGATGTACAGGCACCAGAAGGTTTCGAATGGCTGCGTCATTTTGAAATGCATCTGCCGTTTACCGCCACGCTAACCATCCATTTTCCGGGCGATTCCCGGCTGGTTATCATGAATGCTGCATCGCCCGTGTCAGCACGCGTAACGCGGATGTTCGCTCCTATTGCGCGCAACGTTGACCTGCATATTCCGGTGGAGGATGTTCACGCCTTTAATCTGCGCATCTTTGAGGAAGATCGCCTGATGGTGGAAACCCAGCGCCCGGAAAGCCTGCCGCTGGATTTGACCCTGGAAGCCCATATACCTGCGGACAGAAGCTCTATTGCCTACCGCCGTGGGTTGAAAAAGATGGGCTTTGGCGAATTTTTCCTGGTATGACGGAGGGGCAAGATGAGCGAGATGCTGAGCGTTATTGTTGACGGGCTGTGGCGCCAGGGCGACAAGAGCCTGGCCGTCAGGCTGGTGGCAGAAAACGGCGAAACCCTGCCTGGCTGGCAGCCCGGGGCGCACATTGACGTGCATCTGCCCTGCGGGATTATTCGCCAGTACTCCCTGACCGGGGCGTGTGGGGACGAAAGCTATCTTATCTGCGTCGGGCGAGAAACGGCGTCACGCGGCGGTTCGCGCTATATCCACGAGACGCTGCGCCCGGGGCAGAAGCTGTCTATCTCCTCCCCGCGCAATCTGTTTCCGCTTAATCAGGCGGAACGGGTTGTGTTGCTGGCGGCAGGGATTGGCATTACGCCGCTGTACGCAATGGCCCTTCAGCTTGAGGCCTCTGGTACGCCATTTACCCTGCACTATTACGTTAAAAAACGTGAAAACGCGGCGTTTGTCCGCGAAGTGTCGGGTGGATGGCGTAACGGCGAGTGTATCATTCACGCCTCCTGCGAGGGAGAAAGCCCACGCGCACGGCTTAGCCAGGATCTGCCAGCAGCGCATGACGGGTTACATGTATACACCTGCGGCCCGGTCGAATTTATGACCAAAGTCCGTGACGTAGCGGCCGGGAAAGGCTGGGCCGAAACGCATATCCACAGTGAGGCATTCCAGCCCGTCGTTCCCGCCGCTAACGCAGACACAGGCGATGTGTTTACCGTCACCCTGGCATCAACCGGAGAACGCTGGCCCGTGCCTGCGGATAAAACGATTGCTCAGGTACTGCTGGAAAATGGCGTGGCGGTCCCGCTGTCCTGCGAGATGGGGATTTGCGGTGCATGTCTGACGCCGGTTATCGACGGCGTGGTGGATCATCGGGATACCGTGCAATCGGCAGAAGAAAAAGGCGCCCGTGACCAGCAGGTGGCGCTGTGCTGCTCGCGGAGCCATTCGGGGGAGCTGGTGATTGGGTTGTGAAGTGCTGGCGGGAGCATAGGTTGATATAAATGGCCTGCTCCTGGCCAGTTACGGCTGGCCAGGATGTCATATCGTCGTGGTAGTTAGATATGACTTGTCACAAAAAGCCATTTAAATAAACTTTCAGCTTTTCTATAAATAATATTTGATAACGAGACTGATCCATATGTGATAAATAAAGACAAAATCGCCCTATCCAGTAGATTTGAAATTTTATGAAGGCTGGAAAGGCAGAAGCGACCACAACATATCACACTAGTTACCAATATCGCGCAATGACAGCGCTTTCTTAGCAACAAAAAATACACCAATAAAACATAGAACGGATATGATACCGTCCATGATATTTTTCCCTTCAGAAAGGACATTCAATGATGAATTCTTTATTAGTATTGCTGAGATAACAATTGACAACAATAATGAAATGTAATTTTTATTCTTTGGAATTATCATTACCAGACTCCGATTGAAATGATTTAAACAGCGGCCAATGACACTCGCCAACCATACACAAAATCCCTCTTTTATCATTTCGTGCGAGATGACTATTGCACGCACCAAAAGTGTGTGACAAGTGAATACATGTAAAAATATGTAACTCTATAATTTTTCACAACATATTTGGCTTAAGGTGCAGAGAACTCAATTCAATTGCTTTTACAACTACTTTGACCTGCCCCCCGTTGATTAATACACCCCGATGTTAGTAATGTCTTCATTGTGACCCTGACCCCGAATAAGAAAAGTATTGGAAGATGCAACTGAACAGAAGCGGACATTGATGCAGTCCAGCGAGGCACAGCAGTAGCGACGCACGCCCACGTTGCAGGGCTGAAAGAATTTCAATTTCCTAACGTGAACAGTATGCCGGGCAAGACGTCAGCCGCCGCCCGGCAAACAGACGAGACAAAAATCCTCTTATCTAATCCAGATTGTCAGCAGAATAATGATGGCCGCAATAATCGCCACCTGAATAAAGACTTTATCCAGCGATCCTCTACGCATCGCGCCCCCTTTCAGAACGGGATTTGCCAGATTGCCAGCAGCAGCACCAGCAAACCCATCAGGAAAAAGATCAGCGCAATGATGGTGTCCGGAGAACGATTCATCTCTGCGACTCCTTATCATCAGAACCACTGACCGAAACGTTTGATATAGAAACTCTTCATACCCTGCGCCACCAGACAATAGCTGAGCAGCGTCGCGACCAGCCATGGGAAGTAGCTCAGCGGCAGCGGCTCCAGTCCCACCATCGCTCCCAGCGGCGAGAATGGAATGTAGATCCCGATCGCCATAATCACTGCGGTGGTGAGCAGCACCGGCAACGTCGCCCGGCTCTGGATAAACGGAATTTTCTGCGTTCTCAACATATGCACCACCAGCGTTTGCGACAGCAGCCCTTCAATAAACCACCCGGACTGGAACAGCGCCTGGGCCTCAACGTTATTTGCCGCAAACACGTACCACATCAGCGCGAAGGTGGTGATATCAAAAATGGACGACGTTGGGCCAATCCACAGCATAAAACGGCCGATATTCTTCGCATCCCACTTGCGCGGCTTACGCAGAAACTCTTTGTCCATTTTGTCCCACGGCAGCGAGAGCTGGGAGAGATCGTACATCAGGTTCTGGATTAGCAGATGAATCGCCAGCATCGGCAGGAACGGAATAAACGCGCTGGCCACCAGTACTGAGAAGACATTGCCGAAGTTAGAGCTGGCGGTCATATTCAGGTACTTAATGATATTGCCGAAGGTCTCACGTCCTTTGATCACCCCTTCTTCCAGCACCATCAGATCCTTTTCCAGCAGGATAATATCCGATGCCTCTTTAGCGATATCCGCCGCGCTGTCGACCGAAATGCCTACGTCAGCATCGCGCAGGGCCGGCGCATCGTTGATGCCGTCGCCGAGAAAGCCGACGGTGTGGCCGTTTTTCTGCAGCGTTTTCAGGATGCGCGACTTCTGCAGCGGCGTTAGCTTCGCAAATACCGAGCGCGTTTCCACTTCGCGCTCCAGTTCGCGATCCGTCATCGCTTCAATCTGGGCGCCGGTCAGGATGCCATGGGCATCGATGCCCACTTCCAGGCAAATACGCGCCGTAACCACCGGATTATCGCCGGTCAGCACTTTCACCGCCACGCCATTATCGCGCAGCGCGGTAATGGCTTTTCCCGCGCTCTCTTTCGGCGGATCGAGGAAAGTCAGCATCCCTTCAACCGTCAGCCCCTGCTCATCGGCGTTGCACAGCGGCGTGGTCAGAGCGGAGTCATCCAGCTTGCGGGTTGCGACCAGCAGCACGCGGAAGCCCTGGGCGTTATAGTCCTTCGTTTTGGCTAACAGCAGATCGCGTCGGGTTTCATCCAGCGGCACAACGTTATCGCCTTCACGAAGATGCGTGGCGACCATCAGCATCTCTTCGACAGCGCCTTTGCAGATCAGGCTTTTGTCACCGTGGCGAACATCGTCCACCGAAACCGATACCCGACGGCGTACAAAATCAAACGGCAGTTCATCAAGTTTGACAAAACGCTCTTTGGTCGCTGGCGCAATCCTGCCCTCGCCAAAGCGCAGCACCGCCCAGTCCATCAGGTTGCGCGCCCCGCTCTGGCTGCTGCTGTTCAGCCAGGCCAGCGTCAGCACCCGGTCGCTCTCATGACCGCTAACATCCAGGTGATGCTCAAGGATGATATTATCCTGAGTCAGCGTGCCAGTTTTATCGGTACACAGCACGTCCATAGCGCCAAAGTTCTGAATGGCGTTCAGCCGTTTGACAATCACTTTGCGCCGCGACATGGCGATAGCGCCTTTCGCCAGGTTGGAGCTGACGATCATCGGCAGCATTTCCGGCGTCAGGCCAACCGCTACCGCCAGGGCAAACAGCGAGGCCTCAACCCAGTCACCTTTGCTGAAGCCGTTAATCAGCAGCACAATCGGTACCATCACCAGCATAAAGCAGATCAGCAGCCAGCTGACGCTGTTTACCCCGCGGTCGAACGCCGTCTGGGTACGCGTGCCGACGATAGATTTCGCCAGCGAACCAAACCAGGTACGGTTTCCAGTGGCCACTACCACCGCCTGAGCCCTGCCGCTGGTCACGTTAGTGCCCATCAGACAGATATTGCCCATCTCCAGCAGGCTTTTATCTTTGTTCGGCTCAGGAAGCCTGTCACACCCTTTGCCGGAAACGCTGGCCAGAACATCATACTTCTCAACCGGTAGCGACTCGCCGCTGAGTATCGACTGACTGACAAACAGGTCCCGGGACTCCAGCAAACGGACGTCCGCCGGAACCAGATCCCCCGCCGCCAGGAAGATGATGTCACCGGGCACCAGCTCCTCAATGGCAATCTCCTCCTGCACCGGCCCCATATTCCCGGGACCGCGACGCAGCACCGTCGCCGTGGTGCGGACCATGGATTTCAGCGCCTGTGCCGCTTTGTTGGTACGAAACTCCTGCCAGAAACGCAATAACCCGCTCAGGCTAACCATCGTGACGATAATAATGATCCCGGTCAGATCGGTCTCTTCACCGTTACGCAGCGGTAGCCAGTAATCGGTCACGAAACTGACGGCGGCCAGCGCCATCAGGACATAGATAAACGGGTTATTGAATGCCTGCAAAAGCTGGATCAACGCCAGCGGTGCCTGCTCATGCGCCACTTCATTGCGGCCATATTCATCCAGTCGTTCCAGGGCATCTTCGGTGGTGAGCCCGTGGCGACTGCTGTTTAACCGCGCCAGCGTATGATCCGGGCTGTTAAATGCCTCGGTTTCAATGGCAAAGCTTTTTTTATGCTGCTTATCATTTTCTGACGCAGACCGGTTTATTTTCCGGTTTTCTATTTTCATGTCAGTCATGATTAATCCTCAAATTTAAGACGTCGTTATCCCTGCATAAATGACTTATGCATAATTCATTTTTACGTTATTAAACGCTTATTACTTTAATTTCCTGGGAATATCCATTATTCCCTCCTTAGATAAATGAATGTCAAAGTAGAATAGCCGTGAGATTAACTCCCCTCGACACACCAGCGGACTGACGTAATGTTTTCGTTCCCGCCAATTCTCGACATAATAAGATCTCGCGCTTTGCGGCAGTCGGTATTACCCACCAGTTCGATGCGGATTTCTTTATGCCCTTGTTCTTTTGCTGCTGTCGACACCAGTCCCTGAAGGCTGAGCGTCATCTCTTTACTGATATTAAGCAATAGCTGACGAATCGCGTTTTCATATTCGCTTTGACAGACAATATTCAGAACGTAGCATTTCTCTTCTTCTGTCGCGCCGGGGATCTGATTAATTCTCTGCGCCGCTTCGCGCAGTAGAATATTGGCGCAGAGGATTATCAGTGTTGCCGCCGCCGCTTGCCAGAACTGGCCCAATCCGCACAGCACGCCAATCGCCGCAGAGCACCACAAGGTTGCGGCGGTATTCAGGCCGCGCACGTTCATACCTTCACGCATGATGACGCCGGCGCCGAGAAAACCAATGCCAGAAACTACCTGCGCAGCAATACGTCCCGGGCTGTCCGGTGATGTAGAAATGGAGCTCAGAATAAAAACTGCCGCGCCGGTGGCGACCAACGCGTTGGTGCGTAGGCCGGCCATACGCTGACGCCACTGTCTTTCAGCGCCAATCAGCGCGCCCAATAGCATCGCAGCGAGTAAATTTGCGATATAAGGAAACATCAACATAGCTTCCTCCATTTATGCTGGAAGAATTAACTATGTGCTTTATTAAAGCACACGACCAATTGTCGCCGGAAAGGCGATTAACGTCGCGTTGATGGTGGAGGGAATAATGTATTTTTAAACATGAACATGACGATTATCCTCGCAGCCATGCTGCGTTATTCTTTATGGGATGCAATCGTCTGGATGAGGAGATTGCTGCCCGCCGGTTGGCAAGCAGCGCAGAAAAAATAGCGTCAGCTTGCCTTGATGTTTAAGTAAGGGTGACTGTCCAACATATTTCTCCTGTGTGAATTTGTGCTCATTATAGTCATTCAATTATTCGAGTAAAGTTAAAATCTCGCTTTGGTGACGATTTGTTTAGAATAACCTTAATCCGCAAGTCCCGCCGCGAACGGGGTTAATTCACTAATCAAAGACGACATTAATTATCGACGTCACGATCTCCGCATTCAGCGCGATCAGCACCAAATCCAGGCCCAACGCGCGCCATTTATTAGCCGGGACAGAACTAAGCAGCCTGAATGGTCAAATTGAAAATCCAGCCGCTTTCCAGTTGTAGTACGAGGCCTGAGAGATCCCGGTCTACCGCTTTGCGACAAGGCGCGGACCACGTCAGCTTAAGGGTTAAACAACAAAAACGAAAAAACCCTGCGATATTGCTATCGCAGGGTTTTCAAATTTGGCGGAAGCGTAGAGATTCGAACTCTAGAACCCTTTCGGGTCGCCGGTTTTCAAGACCGGTGCCTTCAACCGCTCGGCCACGCTTCCAAAGTGAGGCGCACTATAAACATCTCTGCGCGCTATGTAAAGCGGGAATTGAAGATTTTGAAAGTGTTCCTGTTTTTCCTGTCCCGGACATTTTTGCACATATGTGCAAAAAATTAGCAAAACTGTAACATTGCCTCGATATATTCCCGACTGTCTTTCACAGTCAGGGGTAAACGCGTGTCTTACCAATCCGATATCAACCCACGCCACAGCGCGTGGCGCAAGGTCCGCCATACGCTGTCAATTGTCAGCCATGAGCCCGCCAATCTTCTGGGCGCGCTGCTGCTGATGCTGTTCAGCTGGATAATCCTCGCACCGGTGATGTCGGTGTTGCTGAATGCTGTTCTGGTACAGAGCGGTGATGAAGGCCGCACCGGGGCAACAGAAGGAACATTTACCGCCTGGTATCTGCTGCGTACGTTAACATCACGTATGTCAGAGCTGCTGCTCTGGACGCCACTTCTCAATACCCTGGCGGTGGCGCTGAGCACTGTCGCCATTGCGTTAATCGTCGGTGTCGCGCTGGCGTGGCTGATCAATCGAACCGATATCGCGGGCCGAAAATGGTTTGCCACCCTGCTTATCGTGCCGTTTATGCTCCCTTCGTGGACCTTTGCGCTAGCGTGGAGCACCATTTTCAAAAACCACGCCATCGGCGGCCAGCCCGGCTGGCTGGAGGCTATGGGCATCCAGACCCCGAACTGGATGGCCTACGGCTACTTCCCGATAGTCACTATTATGGTGCTGCACTACGCGCCGCTGGTGATCCTGATTGTCGGTAACGCCCTGAAGCGCATGGACAGCCAGATGGAAGAGTGCGCCCGGGTACTTGGTGCCTCTCGCGGGGTTATCGCCTTTAAAATTATTATCCCGCTGGTACGCCCGGCGCTGCTTTCAAGCGCGCTGCTGATTTTCGCGGACTGCATCGGCGAATTCGCCCTGCCCTACATTCTTGGCCTGCCGGTGCATTTCGATACCCTCTCCACCGGGCTGTACCGGGCGATAAGTACGCGTCAGTCTGGCGTGGCGGCGGTGATTGCAACGGTCATTATGCTGATGGGGATGCTGACCCTGATGCTGGACATGAAAATGCTGCGCGAAGCAAAACGCTTTGTGACCCTGGGTGGTAAAGGCGTGATGGAACGCCGCCGCACTCTGGGTCGCTGGCGTACCGCCGCTGCCGTGCTGCCGCTGCTGTTCGTGCTGCTGGGTGTGGCAATCCCCCTGCTGACTCTGTTCCTGTCGACGGTGATGATCCTGCCAGGCCGCTTTACTGCCGAAAACTTTACCTTCGATTACTGGATTGGTCACGACCTCGATACCGTGGCCCTGCACAACGGCATTCTGCTGACGCCGGAGTTCTGGCACACGGTGTGGAACACGCTGGTGATTGTCGGCTCGGCCTCCATCGCCTGCGGCGTGCTGGGCCTGCTGGTGGGTTATGCGGTGATGCGCTGTCACTTCCGCTGGGTTGCCGCCTTCCTGCGCCAGCTGACCTTCCTGCCATATCTGGTGCCCGGCATTGCCTTTGCCACCGCCTTTCTTTCGCTGTTTGCCGTGGCCCGTGGGCCGGTTCCGGCGCTGTACGGTACGCCGTTTATCCTGATCCTGGCGCTGATTGCCGAAAAAATGCCCTACGCCAGCCGCTCGGGGATCGCGGCGATGACCCAGCTCGGGAAAGAGGCCGAAGAGGCGGCGCGGATCGCCGGGGCTGGCTGGTTCGCCCGTATCCGCCGCATCGTTATCCCGATTCAGGCGGCGCCACTGGCCACCGGGATCCTGCTGCCGTTTATCTCAGGAATTAAAGGAGTCAGCCTGTTTGTGATCCTTGCCACGCCGGCAACGGATGTGATGACCACCTGGTCCCTGCGACTGATTGACTACAACTACCAGCAAGCGGCCAACGCCGTGGTGCTGATGATTGCGCTGATTTCATGGGCTGGCACGGTGATTATTCAGAAAATCACCGGTACCGGTCTGGCTGATGGCCTGGAGAAATAAGATGCCTGATATCCAATTAACGAATCTCACCAAAACTTACCCCGGCAGCGATACCCCGGCGGTAAACAGTATCAACCTGACGGTGAAAGACGGTGAGTTTATGTGCCTGCTGGGGCCGTCCGGCTGTGGGAAAACCACAATCCTGCGGATGATTGCCGGCATTGAGCACGCCAGCGGTGGCGAGATCCGTATCGGCGACAAGGTGGTCGATTCCGTGGTACGGGGTACGTACGTTCCACCGGAAAAACGCGGGATTGGCCTGGTGTTCCAGAGCTACGCGCTGTGGCCGCACATGACCGTGGAACAGAACGTGGATTTTGGCCTGCGCTTACAGAAAGTGCCGACCAAAGAGCGTATCGCCCGCTGCCAGGACGTAATGGAAAAACTGCGCATTGCTGATTACGCCAGTCGCTATCCGGCACAGCTTTCCGGTGGCCAGCAGCAGCGCGTGGCCCTGGCGCGAATGCTGGCGGTGAATCCCGGCGTACTGCTGCTGGATGAACCGCTTTCTAACCTCGACGCCACACTGCGTCTGGAAATGCGCGCCGAACTGCGCCGCCTGCATGAAACCTTTGGCACCACGATTGTTTTCGTCAGCCACGATCAGTGGGAAGCCATGACCTTAGCCACCACCATTGCCGTGATGAGCGCCGGACATATGCAGCAGGTGGGCACGCCGGATGAGATTTACGCGACCCCGGCCAATCGCTTTGTGGCGGAATTTATTGGCACGCCACGCCTGAACATGATCACGCTGCATCAGCCTTTGAGCCGCCTTGCACAACATCTGCAACAACGTTTCACCCTGCACGACCAGACCCGGCTCTGCGGCATCCGCCCGGAGGAGATCGTACTGAGCGACGAGTCGAGTCTCAACGCCATTCCGATGACCATCGATAACATTATGCCCACCGGCGGAAGCTGGGTGATTGAACTGGTTGCCGGAGAAGACAGGCTGTTCCATTCAACACAGTTAAGGCCGCGCTGGCAGGCGCGCCAGCAGGTGCATTGTCAGCTTCCGACATCCTCCCTGCACTTTTTCAACAGCAACGGACTGCGTCACGACATTACCGCGAATTAACTCCCATTGACTCTTAAGGAACCACAATGAAGCGCAATTTGTCCGCCGTACTTATCGCCAGTGCCCTGCTGAGCAGCACCGTCGCGCAGGCTGAGACGTTCGACCTGCAAAAATTGATTGCGGCTGCAAAGCAGGAGCAGCCGATCACCGTTTACGCCTCTACCGGGAAAATCGTGCAGCAGGCGAAAGCCTTCAGTGAGCAGTACGGTTTGCAGGCGGTGGGTGTGAAGGCCGATGCACCGCAGATTATTGAAATCATGAGCCGTGAAGCTCAGGCCAAAAATGTGCGTGCCGATGTGGCGATTGTTGAGGACGCCCCTGCCGGGATGACGCAGCTGCTGGATAAAGGTTATGTGCAGAGCTGGGTCCCGGACGATCTGAAAGGCAATATTGCCGCCCGCTATCAGACCCCGTTAACCGTCGTGCTGGCGCCGAACGTGTTTGCCTACAATACCGATCATCACACCACCTGCCCGGTGACGAATCTCTGGCAGTTGACCGAGCCAAAATGGCGTGGCCGCGTCGCGATGCAGGATCCCACCAGCAAACCGGCCTATACCGACTGGTTCAGCCAGATGGAAACGCACTACGACCAGCAGGTGCGGGATGCCTATCAGCAGGAATTTGGCAAACCGCTGCAAACCGACGAGAAATCCGCCACCGCAGCCTTTGTGAAGGCGCTGGCGGGCAACGGCGTGCTGCTGACCCATTCCGATAATGATGCCGCGTCTGCCATCGGCGCGCCGGACAGCAAAACTGACTTTGTGGGTCTGGTGTCTACCGCAAAATTCCGCGACAACAAGCAGGGGATGAAGCTGGGCCTGTGCAGCGGACTGAAGCCGTTTATTGGCTGGAATTACCCGAGCCTGGGCGTGGTGGCTACGGGGAGTAAAAGCCCTAACACCGCGAAGCTGTTTATTCACTATCTGCTGAGCGCCGAAGGTATTGCACCACAGGGTGTGGACGGCAAAATGTCCACCAACCAGACGGTGAAGCTGCCCGCCGATGAAGCCTCCGGCATTGAACCGCATCGCAGCGAACTGATGGAATACTTGACCGCCACCGTACGGGGCGACTGGGCAAGCCGCCAGGACTGGCAGGATATCTGGAGCCTGAACTACAAAAAGTAGTTTTCAGCGAAATTTGTTAAATCTGAACAGGCAGCACAACTTTGATGACTCACGATATTGAACAACGTGAAGCGGCGCTCAGGCGCATTATCGTCGACGCAGGCGATACCGCCCTGCGCTTCTTCCGCTCGCGTAAAGCAGGCGAATATGAACTCAAGGGGCATCAGGATATTCTGACCGAGGCCGATACCTTCGTCGAGAAGCTGGTGTCAGAGGCTATTTCTGCCGCCTTCCCTGACGATCTGATCCTCGGTGAGGAAACCGCCAGTCAGCCCGCCAGTGCGCAGAGACTGTGGGTGGTGGATCCGATTGATGGCACCGCCAACTTCGCCCGTGGAATTCCCCATTTTTGTGTGTGCATGGCCTGGGTTTGCCACGGCATCACCGAACTGGGGGCGATTTATAACCCGGTCAGCCAGGAGCTTTATCTGGCACGCCGTGGCCATTATGCGCTGAAAAACGATCAGCCCCTGCGCTGTACCGCCATTACCGACACCCGGCGGGCGGCCGTGGAGCTGGGCTGGTCTTCACGTCACAGCCAGAATCACTATCTCCAGGTAATGGCGTCCCTGCTCGGTCTGGGCGCCAGCGTGCGTCGGGGCGGCTCCGGCGCGCTGGCGCTGGCCTGGGTGGCGGAAGGACGTACCGACGGGTATATCGAAATCCATATGAATGCCTGGGACTGCCTGGCGGGACTGCTGCTGGTACGTGAGGCAGGCGGCCAGACGGGGAGCATTCCTGACAGTGCCGAGGGGATCTTCAATGGCCTGCCGGTGCTGGCCGTTGCGCCGGGTATTGCGGATGAGCTTGCCCGCGCCACCGGTATTCCGCTGGCAGGGTCACTACCAGTGATACCAGAGACAGTGCGCTACCCGCGCCCGCCAATGAGCCTGATTGTGGAAGATTTCCCCGGCTGGGGAATGGATATTTACATCGGTGGTTCTGGTGGGGTGAGCGACGTTGCCCTGCTGGCGGAACATGATATCGGCGTGGTCATTAATTGTGCGGTCAACCTGGATATCGACTGGGTATCCACGTCTGAAAAAGGCGCTGCGCCGCATCTGCTGTCTCATGGCGCTGGCCCGGTTCGCTATTACAAACTGGGGCTGATTGACGGGGAAGGTAATGCCCCGGAGATGCTGCACGCCGGGTATCAGCTGATGCGCTCGGCACTGTTACAGCAGATCCCGGATAAAGCGTCTTACCGCAATCGCAAGCGCGGCAACATCCTCGTCAACTGTCGCGGCGGGCGCAGCCGCTCTGTGGCGCTGGTGGCGTTGTTTATGCATCTGGAATGCCCTGAGCGCTTCCCCACTCTCGATGACGCGATCGCCCTGATCCGCGACCGGCGTGAACTTCACCCGGATGAGTGGTTTGAAACGCCGAAGCCGTCGCTGATCCGCCTGGCTGAACATGCCATTATCCGTGAACGGGCAATTGCCGCAGTGGAAACCTGTCATGAGCAGTAGCAGCCAGAAAAAAAATCCCGGTTTTGCCAGCGCCACTGAGGTGGCGCGTCTTGCCGGCGTGTCCCGCTCTGCGGTGTCCCGTACTTTTACGCCAGGTCGTAGCGTGTCTGAAGATACCCGGCGTAAGGTGCTGGCGGCTGCCGGGGCGCTGAATTATCACGTCAACCATCTGGCGCGGGGGCTTTCCCGGGAGGAGAGCCGCCCGGTCTGTATTCTTGGCGGTAATCTTGCGTTTCCCTGGCAGTCCAGTCTGCTTGAACATCTGACCCGCCGTCTGCATCAGGCCGGACGCGCGGTAATGGTGATTAACACCGACGACGACGAGGCGAGCGCCAGAGAAGCCGTGCAGCAAACGCTGAATTACCGTTCAACAGCCACCATTGTGTTGTCTGGTAAGCCGCCGGGTTCGCTGATTGAACTGTGTCTGCAAAGCGGGCAGCAGGTAATTTTGATCAACCGTATGGGCCAGTTTCCCAGCGCAGACAATATAGACATCGATTACAGTTCGACGATGAAAGAGGCATTTGACCACCTGATTGCTGCAAAATGTCAGCATCTGGCGATTGTGTCGTCTTCGTCCCGCTCCCCGAGCATGGTGACCCGTGAAACGCGTTTTCTGGAGGCGGCGGCTGAAACCGGAACGGATGTGACTGTCATCCGGCCTGGCAGCACCTGTTATCAGACGGGCGTCCTTGCTGCACGTGAATTGCTCGGCCAGATGGCGCGCCCGGATGGGGTATTCTGCGTGACGGATCTTATCGCCTGCGGATTTATTGATGCCGCGCGCCATGAGTTTGGCCTGCGAGTTCCTGAAGACATCAGCGTCATAGGTTTTGATGATATCGAGCAGGCCAGCTGGCTGGGCTATCAGTTGACGACGTTCTCGCAGCCGCTGGCAGAGATGGCGCAGGCAGTCTGTGAATTGCTGCTGGCCCCGGAGGACAGTAAACCGGCCAGCCGATTGTTTACTGCACGTCTGGTGAAGCGGAAGACGCTCGGTTCGGCGGGTTAGCCCGCCCAGCCCACTGCGGGCAGGGTTTTGCGTCAGAAACGAAAAAACCCTGCGATATTGCTATCGCAGGGTTTTCGAATTTGGCGGAAGCGTAGAGATTCGAACTCTAGAACCCTTTCGGGTCGCCGGTTTTCAAGACCGGTGCCTTCAACCGCTCGGCCACGCTTCCTAAGTGAGGCGAACTATAAACACCTCACTGCGCTCTGTAAAGTGTGATTGCTTCCGTTCGCTTCAAAAATAGCCAAAACGTGTTTAATCGGTTGAATAGACAACGCATTGGCCATTTTATCAGCACAACGTACCCGCTCACGCCTAGTGTTTTTTGATGTACATATCTTTGGTGTAGTAGTAGCCCAACTTGTCTGGCGTAAAACCACCCACCCACGGCTTGACCAGGTGCGTACGGACATAGTGATAGACCGGGATCGCCGGCACATCACGCCCTAACAGATCTTCCGCCTGCTGGTAGAATTGCCCGCGCTCTTGCGTGGTTTTCGCTTTCGCTGCGTTCACCAGCGCCTGATCGTAATCCGGGTTGCTGTACTGGCTGGTGTTTTCACTGTCGCCGGTACGGAAGTTGTTCAGGAAGGTTGCGGCATCGTCGTAATCGGCAATCCACGCATAGCGCACCGCATCAAAGTTGTGGGTGTGCATGGTGTCCAGCATGGTTTTCCACTCCTGGTTTTGCAGCTTCGCTTCCACGCCGAGGTTTTTCTTCCACATGGAGCTGGCAGCAATCGCAATACGCTGGTGCGATTCAGAGGTGTTATAGAGCAGGTTAAAGCTCAGCGGGTGGCTGGCGTTGAACCCGGCCTCTTCCAGCAGTTTTTTCGCCTCAGCAATACGTTTGTCCATCGGCCAGCTGGCGTAATCCGGGGTTTTCAGTGTAACACCACCGATATCTGGCTGGCTGATAAGCCACGCCGGGCGTTGCCCCTGCCCTAACACTTTGTCGGCAATGATGTCTTTATCCAGCGCCATGTTTAGCGCTTTACGCACGCGCACATCGTTAAACGGTGGCCGGGTGGTGTTGAATTCGTAGTAATAAGTTGCCAGCTGCGGAGAGACATCCAGCTCTGTACCCATGGTTTTTTTCAGCTGGGCAAACTGGTTGATTGGCACCGTATAAACGATGTCGATCTCTCCGGCTTTATAGCGGTTCACATCAGCGGCTTCAGAGGTGATTGGCAGATAGGTGACCTTGTTGATAACGGTATGCGCGTTATCCCAGTAGCGCGGGTTACGCTCAGCGACAATCCGCTCATTGACCACCCACTGTGACAGCTTGTAGGCCCCACTGGTGACGAGGTGCTCTGGCTTGGTCCACTTCTCGCCAAAGCGATTAATCAGCACCTTATCAACCGGTACCATCGACGGGTGCGCCAGCATGGCAAGGAAGGCGGCGTTTGGCTGGGTGAGCGTCACTTCCAGGGTGGTATCGTTAACGGCTTTCACCCCAAGTGTGTCGGGTGCCTGTTTGCCCTGAGCGATGGCGGCAGCATTCACAATATGCATATTGCCCGGGTAACTGGCGTAGGGTGAGGCGGTCTTCGGATCAACCAGACGCTGCCAGCTCCACACGACATCCTGCGCGGTAATGGCAGTTCCATCGCTCCACGTAATGCCCGGGCGCAGATGGAATGTCCAGACGGTGTTGTCTTTGTTCTCCCACTTATCTGCCAGCCGCGGCTGGATTTCACCCGTAGGGGAGACACTCACCAGCCCTTCGAATAAATCGCTGAGAATATTGAATTCGACATCGCTTTCGACTTTGTGCGGATCGAGTGATGCCGGTTCGTTACCATTATTCCTGACCAGTTCCTGTTTCTCTGCCAGCTGTGTTCCTGCTGGCACGTTAGCCGCCTGGCTTGCCGTGCTTGCGCACAGGATGCCTGCGGTTAACAAAGAAAGTGTAAAGTTAGTGCGTGATTGTGATTTCATGTCCTTCGCCTTATTGTCTGTTTTATGACGATCCGGGAATTACTCTTAGCGTTCAGGCTGTAATAACGCAATATTTTTCAGTAACCTATAAGAGGTTGATCTGAATAAATTCGCCATACCACTCTTCATGCTGAAGAAACGAATTTTTGCGGTATAAACAACCAACACTGGCGCTAACGCGTTGAGTAAAGATGGGTAAAACCGCTTTGTAACTGGCGTCCTGTTTTCTATTCTTGCCGTTAATTACATCTGTCATAAGAGAGTGACTCATGGATCGTATTATTAGTTCTTCACGCGACCGCACATCGCTACTCAGCACCCACAAGGTGCTGCGCAATACTTATTTCATGCTCAGCCTGACGCTGGCGTTTTCTGCGATCACCGCAACCGCCAGCACCCTTCTGATGCTGCCGTCACCGGGCCTGATCCTGACGCTGGTGGGAATGTATGGTCTGATGTTCCTGACCTACAAAACCGCGGATAAGCCAGTAGGTATCCTGTCTGCGTTCGCCTTTACCGGCTTCCTGGGCTACATCCTGGGGCCAATGCTGAATGCCTATCTGTCTGCAGGCATGGGTGACCTTATCGGTCTGGCGCTGGGCGGTACTGCACTGGTGTTCTTCTGCTGCTCGGCTTACGTTCTGACCACGCGCAAGGACATGTCCTTCCTCGGCGGGATGCTGATGGCGGGTATCGTGGTGGTACTGGTAGGTATGGTGGCAAACATCTTCCTGCAACTGCCTGCCCTGCACCTGGCAATCAGCGCGGTGTTTATCCTGATTTCCTCTGGCGCGATCCTGATGGAAACCAGCAACATTATTCGCGGTGGTGAGACGAACTACATCCGCGCGACCGTGAGCCTGTATGTGTCGCTGTACAACATCTTCGTCAGCCTGTTGAGCATCCTGGGCTTCGCCAGCCGCGATTAACCAACGGTGCGTTGAACCGGGCCCCGCTTATGCGGGGCTTTGTTTTTTTTGGTACACTGCGCAGGTTTTTGACTGACGTGTGAATGATTATGTTGAGCTTTGAAGGTAAAGAGATAGAAACCGACGCCGACGGTTATCTGAAAGAGAGCAGCCAGTGGAGCGAAGCGCTGGCAGAAGTGATTGCGCAGAAAGAGGCCATCACCCTGTCGCCAGAACACTGGGAAGTGGTGCGTTTTGTGCGTGAATTCTACCTGGAATTCAACACCTCTCCGGCTATCCGGATGCTGGTTAAGGCGATGGCGAACAAATTCGGCGAAGAGAAAGGCAACAGCCGTTACCTGTATCGTCTCTTCCCGAAAGGCCCGGCAAAACAGGCGACAAAAATCGCCGGTCTGCCCAAGCCTGTGAAGTGTATTTAATAGCGAATACCAAAGTTAACGTATTCCCGGCCGGGTTGATGCGGCTCCGTCAACACCTTATCAACCCGTGCGCTGCGCGGCCCGCCCGCTTTTAACCACGCCACCAGCCGCTCTACCTGTTCCGCTTCACCGCAAGCTACCACTTCGACGCTGCCGTCATCCATATTACGCGCGTATCCGGTAAGCCCTAGCTGGACGGCCTCTCGCTGGGTGCTGTAGCGGAAGCCCACGCCCTGAACGGTGCCGTGAACCCAGGCAATAGTGCAGACTTTTGACATCTTCCTTCCCCTTATCCGTCTGGCGCGTTGCATTTCCTCACTGAACTCGGGAAAATGGCGGCCATTTCATTGGAATCGACAGAATAGCAAATTATGAGTGTACGTTTAGTGTTAGCCAAAGGGCGCGAGAAGTCATTACTGCGCCGCCATCCCTGGGTCTTTTCTGGCGCAGTAACCCGCATGGAAGGCAAAGCCAGCCTCGGTGAAACCATCGATATCGTTGATCATCAGGGGAAATGGTTAGCGCGTGGCGCATACTCGCCTGCATCACAGATCCGCGCGCGCGTCTGGACCTTTGATAAAGACGAAACCATCGACATTGCGTTCTTTACCCGCCGCCTGCAACAGGCACAGCAGTGGCGCGAGTGGCTGGCAAAACGCGACGGGCTGGACAGCTATCGTCTGATTGCCGGGGAATCTGACGGACTGCCGGGCATCACTATCGACCGTTTTGGTGATTTCCTGGTGCTGCAATTGCTGAGCGCGGGCGCTGAGTATCAGCGTGCAGCCCTAATTAGCGCGCTGCAAAACCTGTTCCCTGAATGCGCCATTTACGACCGCAGCGATGTTGCCGTACGTAAGAAAGAAGGTCTGGAGCTGACGCAAGGCCCGGTAACGGGTGAACTGCCACCTGCCCTGCTACCTATTGAAGAACACGGTATGAAGCTGCTGGTTGATATCCAGGGTGGGCACAAAACCGGGTATTACCTCGACCAGCGCGATAGCCGCCTGGCCACGCGCCAGTACGTTGAGAACAAACGCGTGCTGAACTGTTTCTCCTACACCGGTGGTTTCGCGGTTTCTGCGCTGATGGGCGGCTGTGCTCAGGTGGTGAGCGTGGATACATCGCAGGAAGCGCTGGATGTGGCAAAACAGAACGTCGAGCTGAATAAGCTGGATCTGAGCAAAGCGGAGTTCGTGCGCGATGACGTGTTCAAACTGCTGCGTAAATATCGCGATCAGGGCGAGAAGTTTGACGTTATCGTGATGGACCCACCGAAATTCGTCGAGAACAAAAGCCAGCTGATGGGTGCCTGCCGCGGCTATAAAGACATCAACATGCTGGCTATCCAGCTGTTGAACCCGGGTGGCGTTCTGCTGACATTCTCCTGTTCTGGCCTGATGACGACAGATTTATTTCAGAAAATCATCGCCGATGCCGCTATAGATGCTGGCCGTGATGTACAATTTATAGAGCAGTTCCGTCAGGCGGCCGATCATCCGGTGATCGCTACCTACCCGGAAGGGCTGTATCTGAAAGGGTTTGCCTGTCGCGTCATGTAACTTGAAAAGAGAAATATTGCCCACACCTTAAGTGTATGTAATGTTTCCCGGGAGGTGACTATGATTGCCAGCAAATTCGGTATCGGCCAGCAGGTCCGCCACACCTTACTGGGCTATTTGGGTGTGGTCGTGGATATCGACCCGGAGTATTCCCTTGATGAACCGTCAGCTGATGAGCTGGCGGTCGACGCAGAGCTTCGCGTTGCCCCCTGGTATCATGTGGTGATGGAAGATGATGATGGGCAGCCTGTCCATACCTATCTTGCCGAAGCGCAGCTTAGCGGCGAACTTCAGGATGAGCATCCCGAGCAACCCACGATGGATGAGCTTGCCCGGACCATTCGCAAACAGCTACAGGCCCCTCGCCTGCGCAACTAAGCGTGAAAAAAAAGCCCGATACCGGGCTTTTTTTATTACTTCGCCAGCCCCAGACGGGGAATTTCGATTGCCGGACATCTGTCCATGACCACCGCCAGGCCGGCTTCACGCGCCAGCACCGCCGCCTGTTCATTGATGACGCCAAGTTGCATCCACAGCGTTTTCGCGCCGATAGCAATCGCTTCCTGAGCAACGCCCCATGCCGCTTCTGAGTTGCGGAAAACATCCACCATATCCACTTTTTCCGGCACATCGGCCAGGGTAGCGTAACCCTGTTGCCCCAGCAGTGATTTCCCCGCGACTTTTGGCGATACCGGAATAACGTGGTAGCCCTGGTCCAGGAGATACTTCATCACCCGATAGCTTGGGCGGTCGGGTTTATCACTCGCCCCCACCAGTGCAATGGTTCGGGTCGATGTCAGAATGTCAGCAATATCGTTCTCTTTCATGGTCTTCCTCCTGGCTTTTTTCAAAGTGTACGTCAAAGGGGACATCGCAACCATCTATCCCATACAGATGTATGAGGGCAAAACCGCAGAATATGTCTATATGTTAGTAAACATGATTCTCGAAAAATTTAGATACATTATTAAGAAATAGCATTTTCCACAGGAGCACCCTATGAAAACCGGCATTGCCTCTGCTCTGATTGCATTAGTTATGCCGGTTTGCGTCTTTGCAACAACGCTACGGCTCTCCACCGACATTGACCTGCTGGTGCTTGACGGCAAAAAAGTCTCCAGCTCGCTTCTTCGCGGTGCTGACAGTATTGAACTGGATAACGGGCAACACCAGCTTGTTTTCCGGGTAGAAAAGACGATCCGCGTGGCGAATCATGAACAGCGTATGTATATCTCACCGCCGCTGATTGTCAGTTTTAACACCCAGCGGATTAGCCAGGTCAACTTTAACTTACCCCGTCTGGAGACCGAAAAAGAGGCCCAGGCTTTTGAATCGGGGCCGCGCCTTGAGCTGCTGGATGGCGATGCCATGCCTATCCCCGTGAAGCTGGATATTCTGGCACTCACCAAAACACCGAAAGGCATTGATTATGAGGCGGATACGGAAATCTATAATAAAGCGGGCAAACGCGCGTCGCTGCCTCAGTTTGCTACCATGATGGCGGATGACAGCACGCTTTTGTCGGGCGTATCCGAACTGGACGTGATCCCACCTCAGTCGCAGACGCTCACCGAACAACGCCTTAAATTCTGGTTCCAGCAGGCCGATCCCGATACGCGGGCCCGGTTTCTGCAATGGGCAAAACAACAACCTTCGTCGTAACCCACATTTTTTTGCCCTTTCTCTTGCAGCATCAGGCGCTTCCCGTCATCTTGTAGCCAGTTAACCCTGACGGAAAAGATTATGGAACTGACAACACGCACGCTTCCTGCCCGCAAACACATTGCGTTGGTGGCGCACGATCACTGCAAACAAATGCTGCTGAACTGGGTACGCCGCCATCAGCCAATGCTGGAAAACCACACCCTCTCAGCAACGGGTACGACCGGCAACCTTATCCACCGTGAAACCGGGTTAGAGGTTCAAGCCATGCTGAGTGGCCCAATGGGCGGCGACCAGCAGGTTGGGGCACAAATTTCGGAAGGTAAAATTGACGTACTGATTTTCTTCTGGGATCCGCTGAATGCCGTCCCGCACGACCCGGATGTTAAAGCGCTGCTGCGTCTTGCAACAGTATGGAATATTCCGGTTGCGACTAACCTGTCCACAGCAGACTTTATTATTGAATCGCCGCAGTTCAGCTCCCCTGTCGATATTCTGATCCCGGATTATCAGCGCTATCTTGCCGAAAGACTGAAGTGAATGTTATGCCGGGTGGCGACTACGCCTTACCCGGCCTGCAAAACCCTGCCTCCCGTTACGGCTTCTTCGCAACCGGTACATCAATACTCTTCAGAATATCGACAAACGTTGAGGGTTCATTTTTATTGAACAGCAGCCATACACGGTGGCGGGCGCGGGTTAACGCGACATACAGCAGACGGCGCTCTTCAGCATCCGGGAAATCTTCCGGTACTGGCAACAGGGCTTGCTCCATCACTGATTCGCGCGCCGGGGCCGGGAAGCCATCATTGCCGTCTTTTAACCCCACCACAATCACGTAATCGGCCTGCTGCCCTTTACTGGCATGGATGGTCATAAAATCGAGCTGTAGCTTGGGCCAGCGGGTAGCCGCTTTTTCCAGCGCGGCCGGTTTGAGGTGGTGATAACGCGCCAGCACCAGAATGCGCTCTTCAGGTTTCGCATAGCCGCTCAGTTTATCCAGCAGAGGCTCCAGCTGTTCTTCCGCCAGCAAGGTGACGGCTTTTTTATCCCCCGGTGTCAGGCTGTTAAGCGGTTTGGCCAGTTGATGTGGGTTTTGCTGGATGAATCGATTGGCGATTTCGCCGATTCGCGAGTTGAAACGATAGGTGGTGTCCAGATCGCTGCGATCTCCCTCACCAAAATAGTGATGGAACGCGGTGGTCAGTGACAACTGTGCACCGCTGAAGCGATAGATTGCCTGCCAGTCATCGCCAACGGCAAACAGTGACGTGTGTTTATTTTGCGCCCGAAGCGCTGAAAGAAGCGCGGCACGCTGGGGTGAGATGTCCTGGAACTCATCCACAAGGATATGTTTCCACGGACTCACAAAGCGGCCTTTTTCCAGAATGATAATGGCCTGATGGATAAGCCCTGAAAAATCGACCGCATTTTCGTCTTTCAGCGCCGTTTTCCAGGCTTTCAGCAGCGGGGCCATCAGTTTGACCCGTTTCGTAAAGAGCGCGCGGATCTCTTCCGGGGCACTTTCAATCATTTCTGCCTGAGACCCGCCGTGCATCCGCAAAAGGCTTACCCAGCGGTCGAGGCGAGAGCCCAGGCGACACGCCAGTTTTTCATCCTGCCAGAAACTGCCTTCCGGCACGTCCCAGTTAAGTTCTTCTTCCAGCCACTGGCGCCAGCCTTTTGCCTGGGCTTTTTTCTCGCTGCATTGCTGCTGCCAGGTCTTAATAAATAGCGACTGGCGGGCCTGCGTGTCGTTCTCAAGCTTGCTGATCGAAGGAACCTTTTTGCTCCCCTGCTGGATAATGTGTAACGCAAGGGCATGGAAGGTTCTGGCGGTAATATCCTGTGTGCGCAGGCGTTCCTGAATGCGCTCGTCCATCTCCTGCGCGGCTTTACGACCAAACGCCAGCAGCAAAATCTGGTCGGCCACCGCTTCGCCTGTGGTCAGGAGCCAGCCCGCCCGCGCCACCAGCACCGACGTTTTACCGCTCCCTGCCCCGGCAAGCACCAGCAGGGAGTGTTCACCATTTACCACCGCGCGCGCCTGGGCCGGATTCAGTGGTGAGGATTCAATGTTGCTGAAGAAATCGGCGTACTTCGTGAGCATGGTGTCCGTCCATGCCTGGTTATGGGCAAGCCGACTTTTATCAATATCGGTAAGCCATGCCTGACACTGCCGCCAGGCATCGCGGCAATTATCAAACTCATCCAGACGGGAAACCGGCAACGGCAGTGCCGAAAGCGCCACTTTAATCTTTTGCTGCAAACCGGCGGTTTGCTGGCGCGTCAGCCACTTTTGTTGTGCACTGCTTTGTGCAATATCATCAAGAACCTGCTGCAACACCTGCGCAGCAACGGTGCTCATCTCGTCGCTCCACTGGCGCCAGAGGCTATTCAGATGATGATGGAAGCGTTGCGTTTCCGCCCATTCAGTGCCGTGGAGGCGAACCACCTTTTCGGCAGGCAACACAAACTCAAGCTCGCCCCAGACCAGCCCGCGCTTGCAGTGGATAGCTAAAAGCTGATTAAACGGAATGAGATATTCGTGGCGTTCGCCAGAGACTTTTACCCCTGCATTCAGAAGGACAACCTTATCGTAAGGATGTTGAGCCAGGCGCTTGCCCAGTGAAGTTGCTTTCAGTTCCATGTCCTGCCTGATCCACGAAGAGATAATTTACCTGACAGTTTAACTGCCAGTTTTAAGGTGCTCCAGCCTAAAAAAACGTTACAATCACTAAGCGTTAATCATATCGAAAGGAACTGAGGGTTTATGCGTACCGTTCTGAATATTCTTAATTTTGTCCTTGGCGGTTTTGCCACCACTCTTTCCTGGCTTATTGCCACGCTGGTGAGCATCGTGCTCATTTTTACCCTTCCGCTGACGCGCTCCTGCTGGGAAATCACCCGGCTGTCGCTTTTTCCTTATGGTAACGAGGCTGTACACGTCGACGAACTGAACCCGGAAAGCAAAAACGTCCTGATGAATACAGGCGGTACTGTGCTTAACATCCTGTGGCTGATTTTCTTTGGCTGGTGGCTGTGTCTGATGCACATCTTCGCAGGTATTGCTCAGTGCATCACAATTATTGGCATTCCTGTCGGGATCGCCAATTTCAAAATCGCTGCCATCGCCTTGTGGCCAGTCGGGCGCAGGGTTGTTCCGGTTGAAGTGGCGCAAGCCGCGCGCGAAGCAAACGCCCGCCGTCGTTTTCAGTAATTAAGGACAGGCCGCGCTCATGCTAAGCCCATTGATTCGCCGCTACACATGGAACAGCACCTGGCTGTATAACGTCAGGATTTTTATCGCACTTTGCGGTACGGTCGCCCTGCCGTGGTGGTTAAACGACGTTAAGCTCACTATCCCGCTGACCCTGGGCGTTGTTGCCGGAGCGCTGGCAGACCTCGACGATCGCCTGGCTGGGCGACTGCGTAATCTGGTTATCACTCTTATCTGTTTTTTCATTGCCTCAGCATCCGTTGAACTGCTGTTCCCATGGCCATGGCTATTTGCGTTAGGTCTGACGCTTTCAACCAGTGGATTTATTCTTCTGGGCGGGCTTGGTCAGCGCTATGCCACCATTGCGTTTGGCGCATTGCTGATTGCTATCTACACCATGCTGGGCGTATCGCTTTACGATCAATGGTATCAGCAGCCCGTTCTGCTGCTGCTTGGCGCTATCTGGTATAACCTGCTGACGCTTACCGGACATCTCATTTTTCCGGTTCGCGCTTTACAGGATAACCTCGCCCGCAGCTATGAACAGCTGGCGCATTATCTGGAGCTGAAATCCCGTTTATTTGACCCGGATATTGAAGAAGAAAGCCAGGCGCCACTTTACGATCTGGCGCTGGCAAACGGCCAACTGGTCGCAACCTTAAACCAGACCAAAGCCAGCCTTCTTACGCGGTTACGCGGCGATCGCGGTCAGCGAGGAACGCGCCGGACTTTGCATTACTATTTTGCCGCCCAGGATATCCACGAGCGTGCCAGTTCATCGCATGTGCAATATGCAGCCCTGCGGGAAAAGTTTCGCTACAGCGATGTTATGTTCCGTTTTCAGCGGCTACTTTCAATGCAATCCCAGGCGTGTCAGCAGCTGTCCCGCTCCATTTTACTGCGCACGCCGTATCAGCATGATCCACGCTTTGAACGCGCGTTTAGCCACCTTGATGCAGCGCTTGATCGCGTGCAGGCCAGCGGGACATCCCCGGAGCAGATAAAAGCGCTGGGTTTCTTACTCAATAACCTGCGGGCGATAGACGCGCAACTGGCCACCATTGAGTCTGAACAAGCCTTGGCGATGCCGAACAATGACGCTGATAACCAGCTTGCCGATGACAGCCTTCACGGCTTTAGCGATATGTGGTTACGGCTGAGCCGTAACTTTACCCCAGAATCGGCTCTCTTCCGCCACGCCGTAAGAATGTCGCTGGTGCTGTGCGTCGGTTACGCGTTTATCCAGATAACCGGCTTGCATCATGGCTACTGGATATTGCTGACCAGCCTGTTTGTTTGCCAGCCAAACTATAACGCCACCCGCCACCGGCTCGCGTTGCGTATTATTGGTACCCTGGTGGGTGTCGCAATCGGCCTTCCGGTACTTTACTTTGTCCCGTCCATTGAAGGGCAGCTTGTCCTTATCGTGATAACCGGCGTGTTGTTCTTTGCATTTCGCAATGTGCAATACGCGCACGCCACGATGTTTATCACCTTACTGGTATTGCTGTGCTTTAACCTGCTTGGCGAAGGGTTTGAAGTCGCCCTTCCCCGCGTTATTGATACGCTGATCGGCTGTGCCATTGCCTGGGCTGCAGTCAGTTTTATCTGGCCGGACTGGCGTTTTCGTAATCTGCCGCGCGTGCTGGACAGGGCTATGAATGCTAACTGCCGATACCTGGATGCCATTCTTGAGCAATATCACCAGGGTCGTGATAACCGTCTGGCCTATCGCATCGCCCGCCGTGATGCGCATAACCGCGATGCGGAGCTTGCATCGGTGGTATCGAACATGTCAACGGAACCTGGCGCTACGGCAGAAATCCGTGAAACCGCCTTTCGTCTGCTGTGCCTGAACCATACCTTTACCAGCTATATTTCTACGCTGGGCGCTCACCGAGAAAGGTTAAGTAATCCGGGTATTCTGGGATTGCTGGATGATGCCGTTTGCTATGTCGACGATGCACTTCACCACCGTCCAGCCGATGAACCCCGTGTTCGGCAGGCCCTGGATGAACTCGCCCAGCGTATCGCCCATCTTGATCCTGGTACCGACAGCAAAGCCCCGCTGGTTCTTCAGCAAGTTGGCCTGCTTATTGCTCTGCTGCCGGAAATTTGTCGCCTACAACAACTGATTGCTACATGGCGGAACGATTCTCCGCAGGCTCTGGCAACGCGTTAAACCATTCCGTGAGTTCCCGGCGAATCTCTGCCGGGAGCGCCGCTTCATGCAGCCCTTCTATTGCACCTTCAAGCGCAAAAAGCACTTTAATCCCAAGTTGTTTATTTTGAACTCTGATTTTCAGCCAACTCGCTTTTGCCCCCAGTTCCCGTAACATTTCTTCGTTGGTGATCCCGACTTCAAAAAGCAGAACCTCAATCTGGAAAGTGAGATTGGGCAGGTCTTTAAGCCGGTTGCGCTGATAGCGCTGATATCGCTCCCGCCTGGCCGCCTCAAGCGCAAAAGAGGAAAGCTGGAGTAGTGTCCCCCTGTCCTGCCACAACCCGTCATCAACCCGGAAGTAGTTAAGCAGCACTGGCCGACCCCGTTTCAGAAGGGTCAAAAAAGAGGAGGCGTGTTTCACATAGTAGGTAGCGCTTTGCTCACAGGCGCGCAGATAGAGTTCCCCATCAGACACCATGGCAAATACGGCGTTATCGACCGCCAGGGTATAGCCACCAAAGAGTGCGCGGTGATGAATATCACCCAGTTCTGAAAGGTATTCCTGGGATTTATAAATCCGTTCATAAGATATCTTTTTCATGATATTTCCCTTAAAAATCATACTGTAAAGAGGCTAATTCTTACTAACGGATCCGTTAGCAGGAAAATAGGCAACTTATCGCCAGTGAGCAAGATGAATTTTCTTTAGGGGCCGATCATGAGCAAAATTTGCGAGTCGCTTTCCGAAAATGAGGTTGATCTTTATGCATACAGGGGTTACTGTATATTCATACAGTAACTACAGGGCTGGAATGAATATGTACACTTCAGGCTACGCAAATCGCTCAACATCTTTCTCTTCTACCGCAAGCAATGTCGCTAAGAAATCCGTCGGGAGCGTGTCGACAGGTCTTATCAGTGAAGTGATTTATCGAGAAGACCAGCCCCTATTAACCCAACTTTTATTACTTCCTTTATTACAACAGCTTGGCCAGCAGTCGCGCTGGCAGCTCTGGCTGACGCCACAACAAAAACTGAGCCGTGAATGGGTTCAGTCCGCAGGATTGCCGCTGACAAAGGTCATGCAGATTAACCAACTCTCACCTTGTGATACGGTCGAGTCGATGATCCGTGCATTACGTACCGGAAATTACAGTGTCGTGATCGGGTGGTTACCAGACGAACTGACGGAAGAAGAACATTTTCGACTGACTGAAGCAGCCGAGGAAGGTAACGCCATCGGTTTTATTATGCGTCCGGTTCATCCAGATTCTTACCGCAGAGGACAACTTTCTGGGCTAAAAATTCACTCGAATTTGTATCATTGAGTAAATTTAGGAGTTTTCCTGGAATTTTTTTCGACCACAAGATGTGGAAATAGTTCCATGCGTTAAATCTGCGGAAAGGCTTGTCTGGTGCGGTTCCCGTTAATTTTACTGCACAATTTCCATACAAAAAATGTTAAATATTAGGTATACGGAACTTTTTTTTTCATATGCCTGACGGAGTTCACACTTGTAAGTTTCTAGCTACGTTGTAGACTTTACATCGCCAGGGGTGCTCGGCCTAAGCCGAAGATATCGGTAGATTTATATTTGACCACGCCCCCCGGTGAAGGATTTAACCGTGATTTCTCGTCGGAGATCTTCATGGCAAATTTTGGATGATAACGAGGCGCAAAAAATGAAAAAGACAGCTATCGCGATTGCAGTGGCACTGGCTGGCTTCGCTACCGTAGCGCAGGCCGCTCCGAAAGATAATACCTGGTATGCAGGTGGTAAACTGGGCTGGTCTCAGTTCCATGACACCGGCTGGTACAACAGCAAACTGAACAACGATGGCCCTACTCATGAGAGCCAGCTTGGTGCAGGTGCGTTCGGTGGCTATCAGGTTAACCCGTATGTTGGTTTTGAAATGGGTTACGACTGGTTAGGTCGTATGCCATACAAAGGCGACACCGTAAATGGCGCTTTCAAAGCTCAGGGCGTACAGCTGACTGCTAAACTGGGTTACCCAGTAACTGACGATCTGGACGTGTACACCCGTCTGGGCGGCATGGTATGGCGTGCTGATTCCAGCAACAACCAGATTGGCAGCGATCACGACACTGGCGTTTCTCCAGTATTCGCAGGTGGTGTTGAGTGGGCTATGACCCGTGACATCGCTACCCGTCTGGAATACCAGTGGGTTAACAACATCGGCGACGGCAACACCGTAGGTGTTCGTCCTGACAACGGCATGCTGAGCGTAGGTGTTTCCTACCGTTTCGGCCAGCAGGAAGAAGCTGCACCAATCGTAGCTCCAGCTCCGGCTCCAGCGCCAGAAGTACAGACCAAGCACTTCACTCTGAAGTCTGACGTTCTGTTCAACTTCAACAAAGCTACCCTGAAACCAGAAGGTCAGCAGGCACTGGATCAGCTGTACTCTCAGCTGAGCAACCTGGATCCTAAAGACGGTTCAGTAGTGGTTCTGGGCTTCACCGACCGTATCGGTTCTGACGCTTACAACCAGCAGCTGTCTGAAAAACGTGCTCAGTCTGTTGTTGATTACCTGGTATCTAAAGGTATCCCGGCTAACAAGATCTCCCCACGTGGTATGGGCGAATCTAACCCAGTTACCGGTTCTACCTGTAACAACGTGAAAGCTCGCGCTGCACTGATCGACTGCCTGGCTCCAGATCGTCGTGTTGAGATCGAAGTTAAAGGCATCAAAGACGTTGTAACTCAGCCAGCGGCATAAGTTATCGTCTTAAGAAAAAACCCCGCATAGCGGGGTTTTTTTATTGTCTGAAGAAATACAGAATCTTATTTTTTACCCAGAAGCGCCTGTAGATCGTTTTTCAGCGTCGACATCTGGTTCGCGTACTTCTCTTTATGCTCAGCATCTTCAATCAGCTGCACTACCGTTTCTGATAACGTCTTTCCACGCCGTTGTGCAAGGCCTGCCAGGCGTTGCCAGACAATAAATTCCAGATCGATAGATTTCTTGCGGGTATGCTGATGCTCGGCATTAAAATGCCGCTTGCGACGCGCACGAATAGTTTGCTTCATCCGGTTCAACAGTTCTGGATTGATATGTTTCGCTATCCAGTTATTGACCTGTACCGGTTCGTTTTCGAGGGTCAGCAACATATCTACGGCTTCTTGCGCCGCGCTGGCTTCGATGTAGCAGGTGATCAACTCGCCTTCACGATGTTTTTTGACCAGGTACTTCCATTTCCAGCCGCTTTCGAGATTTTCCAGTTGTTGATATTTCATTGCGATCTCAGTGTTACCACGTAACTCTGTTCAGAATATCAGTTTTTTGGCAATCTGCTGAAAAGAAATCATATCCTGTGCATCATTACAGGAGATTCACCCGCGGAAATCCCCAATCCTGCTTGGGCAGAGCCTTCCGCTTACGGTATACTCCACGGTTTTACATCTGACTAAAAAACATCAACTTTGACCATTACGAAACTTGCATGGCGTGACCTTGTTCCCGATACAGAAAGTTATCAGGAGCTCTTTGCACAGCCAAAACTCGCAAAAGAACACGAATTCATACTTAGCGATACACAACCGCGTTTGCATTATGCGCTGGAGCAGGTGTTAAGCCCGTGGGCGACATCTCCCTTCATGCTGCTCAAAGCCCCGGAAGAAGCCGAGTATTTGACGCTTCTGGGTGATGCCATGCGCCAGTTACAGCCAGAAACAGATGCTGTTTTTGGCGGCCAGTATCGTATCGCGGGTCATAACATTACTTTTGAACCGGCGCAGCAGGCTGACGATCGTTTTGCCGCAAAAGGCGAAGTGATCACCGCCAACTGGGTCGAAGCGGAGCAGCTTTTTGGCTGCCTTCGTCAGTTTAATGGCGAACTGTCGCTTCAACCGGGGCTTGTCCATCGCGCTAACGGTGGTGTTCTGATCATCGCCCTGAGAACCTTACTCTCCCAGCCGCTGCTTTGGATGCGCCTGAAAACGATTGTGAGCCAGCAACGCTTTGACTGGGTGGGTTACGACGAATCCCGCCCTCTCCCTGTCGCAGTGCCATCAATGCCATTGTCGTTGACCGTGGTGCTGACCGGCGATCGGGAATCGCTGGCAGACTTCCAGGAGATGGAGCCAGAACTGGCGAGCCTGGCCGTTTACAGCGAGTACGAAGACAATATTCAGATTGCCGATGCCGATGATATGGCACAGTGGTGTCAATGGGTAATAGCCATTGCTGCACGCTATGAATTACCTGTTCCGGCTGCTGACGCCTGGCCTGGTCTACTTCGCGAAGCAGTACGCTATACCGGCGATCAGGAAACCTTACCGCTCTGTCCACTCTGGATCAGCAAACAGCTGCGTGAAGTGGGCGTTATTAGCGGTGACGGCGCGTTTACCGGTGAACAGCTCACCCAGATGCTTGTGCAACGCGAATGGCGTGAAGGCTATCTCGCCGACCGGATGCAGGATGAAATTCTGCTGGATCAAATTCTGGTGGAAACCGAGGGCGAGCGTATTGGGCAAATCAACGCCTTGTCCGTTATCGAGTTCCCGGGGCATCCACGTGCATTTGGCGAACCTTCGCGTATCAGCTGCGTCGTGCACATTGGCGACGGGGAATTTACCGACATTGAACGTAAAGCTGAACTCGGCGGGAACATCCATGCCAAAGGCATGATGATCATGCAGGCATTTTTGATGTCTGAGTTGCAGCTGGAGCAGCAAATCCCCTTCTCCGCCTCGCTCACGTTTGAGCAATCCTACAGCGAAGTCGATGGCGATAGCGCCTCGATGGCAGAGCTGTGTGCCCTCATCAGCGCCCTGGCAGAAGTTCCGATTAATCAGAACATCGCCATTACCGGTTCCGTTGATCAGTTTGGGCGCGCTCAGCCGGTTGGCGGGCTGAACGAGAAAATCGAAGGCTTCTTTGCCATTTGCCAGCAGCGCGGTTTGAATGGCAAACAGGGTGTTATTATCCCGGCGCCTAACGCACGCCATCTGAGCCTGAGTCAGGCGCTTCTGGACGCGGTGGAACAGGAACAATTTACGCTCTGGGCCATCGAAGGAATTGAGGATGCGCTACCCTTACTGACAAATCTGGTATGGGATGGCGAAGGTCAAACAACCCTGATGCAAACTATCCAGGAACGTATTGCTCAGGCGACACAGCAGGACGCTCGTCATCGTTACCCGTGGCCGTTACGCTGGTTGAGTTGGTTTAGTCCGAACTGATCGGACTTGTTCAGCGTACACGTGTTAGCTATCCTGCGTGCTTCACTAAAATAAGGCTTATTGAGAACATGGTAGATAAACGCGAATCCTATACAAAAGAAGACCTTCTTGCCTCTGGTCGCGGTGAACTGTTTGGCGCTAAAGGCCCACAGTTACCGGCCCCGAACATGCTGATGATGGACCGTGTCGTAAAAATGACCGAAACCGGCGGCAACTTCGATAAGGGTTACGTAGAAGCAGAACTCGATATTAACCCAGATCTGTGGTTCTTCGGTTGCCACTTTATTGGCGATCCGGTAATGCCTGGCTGCCTGGGCCTTGATGCTATGTGGCAGTTGGTTGGTTTCTACCTGGGCTGGCTCGGCGGCGAAGGCAAAGGCCGCGCACTGGGCGTTGGCGAAGTGAAATTCACCGGTCAGGTTCTGCCTTCTGCGAAGAAAGTCACCTATCGCATTCACTTCAAGCGCATTGTTAACCGTCGTCTGATTATGGGCCTGGCGGATGGCGAAGTGCTGGTAGATGGTCGTCTGATCTATACCGCAAACGATCTGAAAGTGGGTCTGTTCCAGGACACTTCTGCGTTCTGATTGCTGATTTAAGCAACCCCGGAAAGGCGAAACCTCCGCATTGCGGAGGTTTCTTTATTTAAAGAGACGTTATCAAGCTATAAGTACCCTGTCGCCGATGGCTTCTCGCCAGCCTCCCAGCCATTGTGACCTTTGATTTATCGTCTGATAAGGACACATTTCTTTTGAGCGTCCAGCGATTCCAGCCTGATAACCACGTTGATGAGCCCGTTCCAGGCGATCTCGTTTCTGTCTCTTCATGCCTCGTTTCCCTCATTCTTTTGTCTGGTGGAAAGAAAACAGTGATTGCAAAGTGTGCAAGCACAGATAACGAATACCCCGAATATGCCTCAGCGTCAATGTTCGAAATTCATACGGGTGTCATATTTGTGAGCTATACGGAAGATCATTTGTACAAAAAATGTGACCCGGCACAAGTAACAACCTGATGTCAAAACGAAAAAAAAGCCGCAATCAGAACCAGACTGACGGCGGCTTTTTACTATGAATTTTACTTATGGTAGCCGGGAAATCTCTCTGGCGATGCTGGCCGATTCCTGCGCCCAACCTTGTCCCAGGACTTTCACCATTTCATCGTATCCATCTTTTTGCTGCTTCATTTCAAGATGGAAAGGACGCTTAATCAGCTGCCCCTGATGGTTTAGCAACCATTCGCCACTGATCACTACCATACCGTCGTAACGGCCGTGGAAGCCCGTTACAGTGACGTTTAGGGTATCCTGGTCAGTACCGAGAGGTTGCGAGGCGACAACCCAACCAGGAAGCTGGCTTCCGAGGTTAGCCACCAGCGTGTTTCGCAGCTGCTGATCCAGCGGGCTGGCCCACAGATTGTTTGTCGCGATGACATACTTAACATCGCTAGTCTGATAGACCACGCCGTTACCCGCAAGATAATCAGGCACGTTTACCTGTTCAACCCACAACAGGCGGTTTCCCTGGCTTGCCAGGCTTTGTCCGCCGGCCTGAGCTGCAACAGGTAGCTGATAGTAACTCTTGTTCTCTACACCGGAACTGCACGCCGTTAAAAGCAGAGCGCCAACCATCAATAGCCACTTATTCATTCTTTTGCCCTCTTCGGCTCAGGATCCTTTTTATCTTTTGCTTCAAACACCAGCGCGTTGCTCTTCTCGTTGAGCGTTTTCAGAACCGGCTGGAGTTCACGCAATACCTGATCAAGACGTTGCATGTTTGCCACCATCTTGTTGTAAGCCGCAGAACCCGGCTGGAAGCCCTGCATACTGCGGTTAAGTTCGCGCAGCGTTTTCTGCATATCCTGAGGCAGTTGCTGCATGGACTGGCTTGCGGTGATTTTGTTGATGTTATCCAGCGTGGTTTGCAGTCGGCGCATCGTCGCCTGACTTTCGCTGAGCGAGTTTGTTGCAGCCTCGATCATTGGATTCAGCGGCAGATTATTAATCTTATCCAGTGTATCCATCAGACGTTGCTGGATCTGAGCCAGGCCGCTACTCACCGTTGGAATGATCTTATAACCACCAAATTCACGGATACCGGTTATCGCAGGTGCTTTAGGATAGAAGTCCATATCAACATACAGTGCACCCGTCACCAGGTTACCTGTTTTCAGCGAGCCACGCAGACCACGCTCCATCAACGCGTTAATATGTGCCCCAATATCCTGATTCTCACCTATCTGATTAAGCAGACGCTCAGGTTCAATACGGATCAGCACCGGAATGCGGTAGTCGTCATCCAGAACCTGACGCAGTCCTGGAACAAAGAATGGCACCTGACCCACGGTTCCCATGCGAATGCCGCGGAACTCAACAGGCGCGCCAGGCTGGAGGCCACGTACTGAATCTTTAAAGAACATCAGGAAGTCGATATGGTCGGTATAGAGTGCATCCTGAATGCTCTTCTGGTCGTCAAAGAGTCGGAAAGCTGTTTTCTCCGCAACCGGCTGACCCAGATCCAGCCCTTCCGGCACATCAAAGCTCACGCCCCCGCCAAACAAGGTGGTCAACGAACCCATTTCAACACGCATCCCCGCCGAGGTAAGATCAACTGCGATCCCACTGTCTTTCCAGAAACGGACGTTGCTGGTGACCAGCCGGTCATTTGGCGCATTGATAAACAGCTGATAGCTGATAGACCTTTTTTGTGGATCGAAGGTGCTCGTCTCAACGGAACCGACACGATAGCCACGGAATAGCACCGGATCGCCCGCCGTTAACTGGCCCGCTTTTTTGCTGTCGAGGATGACGCGGATCCCTTTTGCATCAGGTGGCGCGAGTGGAGGTGAATCCAGCAGTTGATACTGGCCAGGCGGGTTCCCTTTCGTGCCTGGCTGCAACTCAATATAGGCGCCCGATAACAGTGTGCCTAAACCGCTGATCCCTTCACGTCCTACCTGCGGCTTAACGACCCAGAAGACGGAATCACTGTGCATCAGCTTTTCCATACCGGAATTCAGGCGCGCTTTGATCTCCACATGGGTCAGATCATCGGTCAGGGTCGCACTTTCAACGACACCCACATCCACGCTACGGCTCTTGATGGTGGTCTTCCCCCCCTCAATACCCTCAGCATTGGTGGTGATGAGCGTCACTTCTGGCCCCTGATGGCTATAATGGTAAAACAGTATCCATGCACCGATCAGCGCAGTCACGATGGGGAAAATCCACACCGGCGACCAGTTTTTGACCTTCTGCACTTTAGCCTCTCCACTCTTATTTTCCATGCTCTTACTCTTCCTCATGGCTTGACTCGGGCTCACGATCCCACGATAAACGAGGGTCGAAGGTCATGGCCGCAAACATTGTCATAATAACGACCAACGCAAACATCAGCGCTCCCATAGCGGGATAAATATTCATAAGCCCCCCCATCCGCACCAACGCGGAAAGAACGGCGATGACAAACACGTCAATCATTGACCAGCGTCCGACAAACTCGACAACTTCATAAATCAAGTGCATTCGCTCACTGTCGCGCCTGCCGTGCCCTTTTGCATCCCAACAGAGCCAGGCAATCGCAATCATTTTTAACGTCGGCACCATAATACTGGCGATAAAAATAACCAGAGCCACAGGGTAAGACCCCTCACCCCAAAGCAATATAACCCCCGCCATAATCGTGGAAGGCATTTTATCGCCGAGCAAATCGGTGATCATGATGGGCAAAATATTGGCAGGCAGATAAAGCATGATCGACGTAACCAGCAGCGCCATCGTCCACTGAAGACTGTTTTTACGCCGTACATAACCTTTTGTTTCGCAACGCGGACACGTGTCCAGGTCGGCAGGCAACACTGCGGTACAGCATGAGCAGGAACGCAGTCCCTGACGGATACCCGGCACACCCACTTTTACCGTCTGCGCAAGCGTGGGTGCAGGGGCGATGTCGTCCCATGCCCAACGCCGATCTACGCACTGAAACGCACGCAATTGCAGCACACAATAAAGACACCAGGGAATAAAGCTGCTGCCGATGCCCACATCACCATAGGCCATCAGCTTCACGAAACTCACCAGAATACCGGCCAGAAAAATCTCGGCCATTCCCCAGCTTTTTAGCTGAAAAAGGAAACGGGCAAGTTTGATTTTAAGAGGCGTGGGCATCCGGACACGGTTGACCAGCAACAGAATCACGACCAGACAAGAGGCCGGGACAATTTGCACAAACAGAAGAAAAAAGGTTCCGAGGCTGGCGTAATCTTCCGAGAACATCACACCAGGAATTTCAAGAAGGTCAACCTGGCTGGTTATCCCTCCCACCTTCATATAAATGAAGGGGAAGAGATTAGACAGCAGGAGCATAAACAGAGCAGCTATGGCATAGGCAGTAGGACGCTGCCTGGGTGCGTCCCACTCTGTCGTTAACGTTGCACCGCAACGCGGACAGGTTGCCTTATGTCCGTGACCCAGCACAGGCAGCGCAACGAGCATATCGCATTGTGAGCATAATATATGCCTGTCGGCATGGTGCTGGTCACACATATTTTATCCCTGTTTATGCGCCGTTTTTCAGAGACTCAAGGTACTCCCAGCGCTCAAATGCTTCTTCCAGTTCCTGTTCAGCACTGGAGAGGTCAGCCAATATTTTCTGAGTATAGTCGTGCGACTGCGTAAAGAATGAAGCATCAGCAACCTGAATTTGCAGAGCCTCAAGAGCGCCTTCAAGCTCTTCAAGACGTTTAGGCAGGCCTTCCAGTTCGCGTTGCAGGTTATAACTTAGTTTAGCTGATGTTTTCTTAGCTGTTTCTGCTTTTGTTACAGTAGGTTCCGGGCCATTTTTGGACTTTGATTGTTTTTGCGCCAGCGATTGTGTTTGCTGCCCGCGCGCGTCGTGATAACCGCCCACATACTGCCCAATACGGCCTTCACCTTCGAAGATCCAGCACTCAGTCACGGTATTATCGACGAACTGACGATCGTGGCTCACCAGCATCACCGTGCCCTGATAACCATCAATCAGCTCTTCCAGTAATTCCAGCGTTTCGACATCCAGATCGTTGGTCGGTTCATCGAGAATCAACAGGTTACTTGGCTTCAGGAACAGACGCGCCAACAGCAGGCGATTTCGCTCACCGCCGGACAGCGCGCGCACTGGTGTCATCGCGCGTTTAGGGTGGAACAGGAAGTCCTGCAAATACCCCAGGACGTGGCGCGGTTTGCCGTTAACCATCACCTCTTGCTTGCCTTCCGCCAGGTTATCCATCACCGTTCTGTCCGGGTCCAGCTCCGCACGGTGCTGGTCGAAGTAAGCCACTTCGAGCTTCGTCCCGCAGTGAACGCGACCACTGTCGGCCTGCAACTGACCCAGCATCAGCTTAAGCAGTGTGGTTTTACCACAGCCGTTCGGGCCGATAAGGGCAATTTTGTCGCCACGTTGTACCTGGGCAGAAAAGTCTTTCACCAGCACTTTGCCGTCAACCTGGTAATTAACGTCTTCCATTTCAAAGACGATTTTACCCGAGCGAGAAGCTTCTTCGACCTGCATTTTCGCGCTGCCCATCACTTCACGTCGAGCGCTGCGCTCATTACGCATCGCTTTCAGGGCACGCACGCGGCCTTCGTTACGGGTACGACGCGCCTTGATGCCCTGACGGATCCAGACCTCTTCCTGCGCAAGTTTGCGATCGAACTCGGCATTTTGCAGCTCTTCGACGCGCAGGTTTTCTTCTTTTTCCAGCAGATAGGTATCGTAATCGCCAGGGTAAGTCACCAGCTTGCCGCGATCAAGATCGACAATACGGGTTGCCATATTGCGAATAAACGAACGGTCGTGCGAGATGAAAATAATGGTGCCGTTAAAGGTTTTCAGGAACCCTTCCAGCCAGTCAATAGCTTCGATATCCAGGTGGTTGGTCGGTTCGTCCAGCAGCAGTACTTTTGGACCACTGACCAGCGCACGTCCGAGCGCCGCTTTACGCAGCCAGCCGCCGGAAAGTGACGCCAGCTCCATATCTGCATCCAGACCTAATTGATCCAGCACTTCAGTGATACGGCTTTCAAGCTGCCACAGGCCGTGATGATCCAGCAGTTCCTGTAAGCGAGCCATCTCATTGAGGTTTTTTTCACTTGGGTCGGTCATCACCAGATGTGAAATTTCGTGATAACCCTTCAGGTATTCAGCCTGCTCAGAAATCCCTTCCGCAACGAAATCATAAACAGTACCCGCCACGTTACGTGGGGGATCCTGCTGTAAACGAGAAACAATCAGATCCTGTTCGTAAACAATACGCCCATCGTCCAGACCCTGTTCACGGTTGAGGATCTTCATCAGCGTCGATTTACCCGCGCCGTTGCGACCTACCAGACAGACGCGTTCGTTGTCTTCAATATGCAGTTCAGTATCATCGAGAAGTGGCGCATCGCTGAAGGACAGCCAGGCGCCGTGCATGCTAATAAGTGACATTTATTTTTCCTTTAGACCGCGGAGATAAGCCAGCAGTTATGAATTTGACGGTTACGGGCAAAGTCCTGAGACAGCGTTTTTTGGCTGATTTCTTGTGCTTTCAGTCCCAGAGCGGTCAGGCCGTCGTGATCCATGCGGAATCCGCGTTTGTTGTTCGAGAACATAATGGTACCGCCTTTACGCAACAGGCGTTTCAGGTCGGTCATCAGACGCAGGTGATCGCGTTGAACATCAAAGCTATCCTCCATGCGCTTGGAGTTGGAGAAGGTCGGTGGATCGATAAAGATCAGGTCGAACTGTTCATCCGTATCACGCAGCCAGCCCAGCACGTCGGCCTGCATCAGGCGATGCTGGCGTCCGGTCAGCCCGTTAAGGCGCAGGTTACGTTCCGCCCACTCCAGATAAGTACGGGACATATCTACTGTGGTGGTGCTACGCGCACCGCCGAGCCCCGCGTGGACGCTGGCGCTGCCGGTGTAGGAGAACAGATTCAGGAAGTCTTTGCCCTTGCTCATTTGCCCTAACATGCGACGGGCAATACGGTGATCAAGGAACAGGCCGGTATCGAGGTAATCGGTCAGGTTAACCCACAGGCGAGCGTTATATTCGCCCACTTCAATAAAGTCGCCCTTCTCATTCATCTTCTGGTACTGGTTTTTACCTTTCTGACGTTCACGGGTTTTCAGCACCAGTTTGTTCGGCGTGATACCCAGCACGGCGATGGTTGCCGCGATCACATCCAGCATACGCTGACGCGCTTTTTGCGCATCGATGGTTTTCGGTGGTGCATATTCCTGAATCACGACCCAGTCCGCATAGCGGTCGACGGCCACGTTATATTCCGGCAGATCAGCGTCATACAGGCGATAGCATTCGATACCTTCCTGTTTCGCCCATTTTTCATATTTCTTCAGGTTCTTGCGCAGACGGTTGGCGTAATCTTCCGCCACACCAGAAGGCTTGCTGTCGGCGGATTTCTCTGCAAGATGGTAGTTTTTCTGCACGCAGTCCAGCGGGCCGTTTTTCGCTTTAAACTGGCGGTCGGCACGCAATTGCAGGCAGCTTAGCAATTCCGGTGAGGCGCTGAACAGCGACAGGTTCCAGCCACCGAAATAGTCTTTCATATTGCGACCCAGCAGGCTGTGCAGCGCAATCAGTGCGGGTTCGCTGTCAAGACGCTCACCGTATGGCGGGTTGCTGATAACCGTACCGTATGGGCCTTTCGGCAGCGGATTGGTCAGGTTAGCAACGTCTTTCACTTCAAAGGTCACCAGATCACCGATACCCGCGCGACGGGCGTTGCTGCGCGCACGCTCAATTACGCGAGAGTCGCTGTCCGAGCCGTAGAAATGGGAAGTGTAGTCAGCCAGGCCTTTACGCGCACGCGTCTGGGCTTCGGCCTTCACCTCTTTCCAGATTTCTTCATCGTGCTGCGCCCAACCTTTGAATCCCCAATAGCCGCGGTGCAGCCCCGGCGCGCGGTCAGTTGCCAGCATCGCGGCTTCAATCAGCAGCGTACCGGAACCACACATCGGGTCGAGCAGCGGTGTGCCTGGCTGCCAGCCGGAACGCATCACAATAGCAGCGGCCAGAGTTTCTTTGATCGGTGCCATACCGGTGCGGTCGCGATAGCCACGCAGGTGCAGACCTGCACCGCTCAGATCAAGGGAAATGCTGGCGGTATCGCCATTGAGCCACACGTTGATACGCAGGTCGGGATTTTCACGATCGACGTTCGGGCGTTCCTTATTTTTGCGCGTAAAGCAGTCCACTATGGCGTCTTTTACGCGCAGCGCGCCGTACTGGCTGTTGCGGATCTCATCGTTCACACCATTGAAGTGCACCGCAAAGGTCGCATCAGGGGTGAAGATCTCTGTCCAGTCGATCATCTGTACACCGGTATAGAGGTCAAGATCGCTGTAGACCTTGCACTCTTTCATCGGCAGCATGATGCGCGACGCCAGACGGCTCCACATCAGGCTCTGGTAAATAAGCCGCGTGTCGCCCTCAAAATGGACACCACCCTGAACGACCTGGCACTCCTGTGCGCCGAGGGATTCCAGTTCAGTTTTTAACAGCTCTTCCAGCCCACGGGCCGTACTGGCAAACAGAGAATTCATATCGTCACTTTTACTCATAGAAAATTGTCGCGCATTATAGCTAATATGGCGTGTATGTCCTAAAGTTGAAGGCTTATTTTCATTTCAGGGAGTGTGCAGTGGCGACTTTATCCAGGCTTTTTATTCATCCGGTAAAATCGATGCGCGGCATCGGCGTTTCTCACGCGCTGGCCGACATGAGCGGATTTGCCTTCGATCGTATTTTTATGGTCACCGAGCCTGACGGTACATTTATTACTGCACGCCAGTTCCCGCAAATGGTTCGTTTTACCCCTTCACCTCTGCATGACGGTTTACACCTGACCGCACCAGACGGCTCAAGCGTCGTCATCCGGTTCAGTGATTTTGCGCCTGTTGATGCCCCAACGGAAGTGTGGGGGAATCATTTTACCGCGCGTATCGCCCCGGATGAAATAAACCGCTGGCTCAGTGGTTTCTTCGCACGTGATGTGCAGCTGCGTTGGGTAGGGCCTGAGCTGACGCGCAGGGTCAAGCGCCATGACGCCGTCCCGCTTTCCTTCGCTGATGGTTTCCCGTTTTTGCTTACCAACGAAGCATCGCTTCGGGATTTGCAGAGCCGCTGTAAAGCCAGTGTCCAGATGGAGCAGTTCCGCCCGAATCTGGTTGTTACTGGTACAGAGGCCTGGGAGGAAGACACCTGGAAAGTGATCCGCATCGGGAGCGTGATTTTTGATGTAGTGAAACCCTGTAGCCGCTGCATCTTTACCACCGTTAGCCCGGAAAAAGGACAAAAACACCCTTCCGGCGAGCCGCTGAAAACCCTTCAGTCGTTCCGCACCGCGCAGGATAATGGCGATGTTGATTTCGGGCAGAACTTAATCCCTCGCTCCAGCGGCGTGATCCGCGTGGGCGATGAGATAGAAATTCTCGCGCGCGGGCCGGCCAAAGTGTATGGCTCAGGCCAGGAAGAAGAGTTTGTTGATGTCGAAATGGAACCCACTTCAGTGGTGGATATTCAGTGGCAAGGGCAAGTCATCCGGGGCAACAACCAGCAGGTTTTACTTGAACAGCTGGAACAAGCGGGAATACGCGTTCCCTACTCGTGCCGCGCCGGGATTTGCGGGTGCTGTCGCATCAGGCTGGTAGAAGGTGAAGTGAGTGCGCTGAAAAAATCGGCCATCGGGGATGACGGCACCATTTTGTGTTGCAGCTGTATTCCGAAAACGTCGATACAGCTGGAAGCTTAAACGGCCTGCTCGAGGCTGAAGGTATCAACACGCAGTTGGGGTTTCAGCCTGTCGTTCATCACTTTGATTGCGTCACCTAGTTGCATCATCCGCCCGGCGATTGTCACGCCGGGTTGCGCCAGTAAACAGAGCGCGGCATTTTCGCCAGGCTCTACCACCAGCAAACTCACCTCTTCGGCGGTATCGCTAAGATTGACGCTGGCGGCGTCCCCGGTGACTGGCTCCCAGCTCATGCCATGCGCCTGAAAATGCCAGCTTTTTGGCATCTGCGGTTTCAGAAAACGGATTGCGACCAGCGCGTTTAATACCAGCTCAGCGCGCTGCTCTTTAGAGAGTTCCAGGTCGCGGCATTTCTCTTCAAACGAGAAATAGAGTGCGGCATCGTCAACGCAAAAACCTGACGGCGCGAAAGCATCAGGGGTCAGCATTCGGCGGGCAAAACGAGAACGAAACAACATACCATTGGCTAAATCGAGCATCATGCGGTCATGCTCATCGCAAAAATACCAGCGCCAGTTATCGTCAGGTTTAATTCGCATTTTTCTCTCCCGTCCCCAAACGCCCTGTTCTAAAAATGTCCTGATTGTAGCTTCGTTTATAACATCAATAATAAAAGACCATAATGTTTAAATAAGCAACAATGACGGAATATAAAACAACCAGGGCTGGAAATAAAGCCCTGGTTGTCTGATAAGGGAGAAAAGATTAGATGTGAGTAACGATTTCTTTAATCAACTGTGGGCCTTTAAAAATAAAGCCGGAATAAATTTGCACGATAGTCGCACCTGCCGCTATCTTCTCGCGCGCTGCGATGACAGAGTCGATACCACCCACACCAATAATTGGCAGACGTCCGTTTAATTCGGCTGACAAGGCACGAATAATTTCGGTGCTTTTTAATTGTACCGGACGGCCACTTAAGCCACCGGCCTCGTCACAGTTTTTCATTCCCTGAACCAGAGAACGATCGAGCGTAGTATTGGTTGCAATCACACCATCAATATTATGGCGAACTAAACTGTCAGCAACCTGGATCAATTCTTCGGGAGAAAGATCCGGGGCGATCTTAACCGCGACTGGCACATATTTATGGTGGATCGCCTGCAACTCATTTTGCTTATTTTTAATGGCACTAAGCAGGTCGTCAAGCGCTTCGCCATATTGTAAAGAACGCAGCCCCGGGGTATTTGGTGAAGAAATGTTCACCGCGATATAACCGGCGTAGGCATAGACTTTTTCCATACAAATCAGATAGTCATCTTTACCTTGCTCAACTGGCGTATCTTTATTTTTGCCAATATTGATGCCTAATACACCGTCAAAATGCGATTTTTTGACGTTCTCGACCAGATGATCAACACCAAGGTTATTAAAGCCCATACGGTTGATCAGCCCCTCGGCAGCGACCAGGCGGAACAGGCGCGGTTTATCGTTACCCGGCTGTGGGCGCGGCGTCACCGTCCCGATTTCAATGGAGCCAAACCCCATCGCACCGAGGGCATCAATACACTCGCCATTTTTGTCCAGCCCGGCCGCCAGGCCCAGTGGGTTCTTGAAGGTCAGTCCCATGCACTGCACAGGTTTTTCCGGCACGTTCTGACGCACCAGTGCTTCCAGTGGCGTACCGGTAATACGGCGTAATTGCTGGAATGTAAATTCATGAGCGCGCTCAGGATCGAGCTGGAAAAGGGCTTTACGAACGAAGGGGTAGTACATGAACTCTCCTGGATTCCCGGTGTGCAAACCGGGAGGGGATTATGTGCGATCCTGCCCGGAAAGGGAATTGACCTGCGGCAAAAAAAACGCGCAAAACGCAATCGTTTCCCTCGCAGCACACTTCTTATGCAGTTTATGGCATTTAAATTGCGGATAAATCATTTAGTGGAATAACCCCTCGGTGTCACACTCCTGAAAATTGTTATGAATGTTAGATAAAAGCAAACAATTAGTTATAAGGAGCAAACATGCGTGTCATTACCCTGGCAGGAAGTCCACGTTTCCCTTCGCGCTCCAGTGCGCTACTGGAATATGCCCGCGAAAAGTTGAATAGCCTGGATATCGAAGTGTGCCACTGGAATCTGCACAACTTCGCCCCGGAAGACCTGCTTTATGCCCGCTTTGACAGCCCGGCGCTCAAAACTCTGATCGAACAGCTCAAAGGCGCAGACGGTTTAATTGTGGCAACGCCAATATATAAAGCCTCTTTTTCTGGCGCCCTGAAAACGTTACTCGACCTGCTGCCAGAACGCGCGCTGGACGGCAAAGTGGTGCTACCACTGGCGACAGGCGGTACGGTTGCACATTTGCTGGCGGTTGATTACGCCCTGAAACCGGTACTGAGTGCGTTAAAAGCACAGGAGATCCTGCACGGCGTCTTTGCTGATGATTCTCAGGTTATCGACTATCAGCACAAACCGCACTTCACGCCGAATCTGCAAACCCGCCTGGACAGCGCGCTGGAAACCTTCTGGCAGGCCCTGCACCGCCGCGATGTACAGGTACCTGCATTTAGCCAGCCGCAAGGAGTTGCTCATGTTTAAACACTTAACCCGCATAGGACTGGCTGGGTTGCTGACCCTCTCTGCACTGGCTCACTCGGCGGAAACTGCGCCGGAGAGTCTGCGCATTGGTTATCAGAAAGGCAGCGTCAGTATGGTGTTGGCGAAAAGTCATCAGTTGCTGGAAAAACGCTTCCCGAACACAACCTTCTCCTGGGTGGAATTCCCGGCCGGGCCACAGATGCTGGAAGCCCTTAACGTGGGCAGTATCGATCTGGGCAGTACCGGCGATATTCCGCCTATTTTCGCGCAGGCTGCCGGTGCGGACCTGGTGTATGTCGGTGTAGAGCCGCCCAAGCCGAAAGCGGAAGTGATTCTGGTACCAGAAAATAGCGCCATTAAGAACGTTGCTGAACTTAAAGGTCATAAAGTGGCGTTCCAGAAAGGTTCCAGCTCGCATAACCTGCTGCTGCGCGCATTGCAGGAGGCCGGGCTTAAATTCACCGATATTCAACCGGTTTATCTGACTCCTGCCGATGCCCGTGCGGCGTTCCAGCAGGGCAACGTTGATGCATGGGCAATCTGGGATCCGTATTACTCGGCGGCGTTACTTCAGGGTGGCGTGCGGGTGCTTAAAGACGGCAGCACGCTGAAACAGACCGGATCATTCTATCTTGCCGCGCGTCCATATGCGGAAAAGAACGGTGCTTTTGTTCAGGGTGTTCTCGACACCTTTACCCAGGCGGATGCACTGACGCAAAGCCAGCGCCAGGAAAGTATCACGTTGCTGGCCAAAACCATGGGATTGCCTGAACCGGTTATTGCCAGCTACCTGGATCACCGTCCACCCACCACCATTAAGCCTGTCGACGCACACGTGGCAGCGCTTCAGCAACAAACCGCCGATCTCTTTTATCAAAACCACCTTGTTCCAAAACAGGTGAATATACGCGATCGCATCTGGCAACCCACTGCGACACAAGGAACGAAATCATGAGTCTGAATCTTTTCTGGTTTTTACCCACCCATGGTGATGGACACTATCTTGGTACAGAAGAGGGTTCCCGCCCGGTCGATCACGGCTATTTGCAGCAGATAGCCCAGGCAGCAGACCGCATCGGTTTTACCGGTGTGCTGATCCCTACCGGGCGTTCCTGTGAAGATGCCTGGCTGGTGGCCGCGTCGATGATCCCGGTGACTCAGCGTTTGAAATTCCTGGTCGCGCTGCGCCCGAGCGTGGTCTCCCCTACCGTGGCAGCACGTCAGGCCGCCACGCTGGACAGACTTTCCAATGGGCGCGCCCTGTTTAACCTGGTGACCGGAAGCGATCCGCAGGAGCTGGCGGGTGATGGCGTTTTTCTGGATCACACTGAACGTTATGAAGCTTCGGCGGAATTTACCCACGTATGGCGACGCCTGCTGGAAGGGGATACCGTCACCTATGACGGCAAACATGTTCACGTTCGGGATGCGAAACTCTATTTCCCGCCGGTGCAGCAGCCGCGCCCACCGCTCTATTTTGGCGGTTCTTCCGATGTCGCGCAGGATCTGGCCGCAGAACAGGTCGATCTCTATCTGACCTGGGGCGAGCCACCAGAGCTGGTTAAAGAAAAAATAGCTCAGGTGCGCGCCAAAGCGGCGGCGCATGGTCGCAAAGTACGTTTTGGTATTCGCCTGCACGTGATTGTGCGCGAAACGAATGCGGAAGCCTGGCAGGCGGCCAACCGGCTGATCTCGCATCTGGATGAGGACACCATCGCCAGAGCGCAGGCTGCCTTCGCCAAAACGGATTCCGTGGGCCAGCACCGGATGGCATCTTTGCATAACGGCAAGCGCGAAAATCTGGAGATTAGCCCCAATCTGTGGGCGGGAGTGGGCCTGGTTCGCGGCGGCGCAGGCACCGCGCTGGTAGGCGATGGCCCGACCGTCGCGGCACGCATCAATGAGTATGCTGAACTGGGTATCGACAGCTTTATTCTCTCCGGTTATCCGCATCTGGAGGAGGCATACAAAGTGGGAGAGTTGTTATTCCCGCATCTGGATGTCGCCATCCCGGAAATTCCGCAGCCTCGCCCGCTCCAGCTTCAGGGCGAAGCGGTCGCCAATGAGTTTATTCCGCGAAAAGCTGCGCAAAGCTAAGGAGCGCCGATGTCTGTTACTGCACAAAAATGGCTGCTGCGTGCCGCTCCCTGGTTTTTGCCCGTCGGCATTGTGGCGCTCTGGCAACTGGCCTCTACAACCGGCTGGTTATCGAGCCGCATTTTGCCCTCCCCGGAGGGCGTCGTAGAAGCGTTCTGGTCACTCAGCGTGAGTGGCGAACTATGGCAACACCTGGCTATCAGCTCCTGGCGTGCGGTGATTGGCTTTTCGATTGGCGGGAGCATCGGCCTGACGCTCGGGCTGATCAGCGGGCTGTCTCGCTGGGGCGAGCGTTTGCTGGATACCTCAATCCAGATGCTGCGTAACGTGCCGCATCTGGCCTTGATCCCACTGGTTATTTTGTGGTTTGGCATTGATGAAAGCGCCAAGATTTTTCTTGTCGCGCTGGGGACGCTATTCCCGATTTACATTAATACCTGGCACGGTATCCGCAATATCGATCGTGGGCTGGTGGAGATGGCACGCAGCTATGGTTTATCCGGTTTTGCCCTGTTTATCCATGTGATCCTTCCAGGTGCCCTGCCCTCCATTATGGTGGGCGTGCGCTTTGCGCTCGGGCTGATGTGGCTGACGCTAATTGTGGCGGAGACCATCTCGGCCAACTCTGGTATCGGTTATCTGGCGATGAACGCCCGTGAATTTCTGCAAACAGACGTGGTGGTGGTTGCCATCATTCTTTATGCCCTGCTCGGCAAGCTTGCCGACGTCAGCGCCCAGTGGCTTGAACGTATCTGGTTACGCTGGAATCCGGCCTATAACACTCAGGAGGCAAACGCATGAATACTGCCCGACTGAACCAGGGAACACCGCTGTTGCTCAGCGGTGTGACGAAACGCTACGGCGAAAACACGATTCTTAACGCACTGGATCTGCATATCCCCGCCGGGCAATTTGTGGCGGTTGTGGGGCGCAGCGGCGGAGGGAAAAGTACGCTGCTGCGGCTGTTAGCCGGGCTGGAAGCGCCCAACGGCGGCAAGCTGTTGGCCGGAAATACCCCGCTTGCCGATATTCAGGATGATACCCGCATGATGTTCCAGGATGCGCGTCTGTTGCCGTGGAAAACGGTTATCGACAACGTCGGGCTGGGTCTGAAAGGTAGCTGGCGGGATGAAGCAAGACAGGCGCTGGCCGCCGTTGGGCTGGAAAATCGCGCGGGTGAGTGGCCGGCGGCTTTGTCAGGTGGGCAGAAACAGCGCGTGGCGCTGGCCAGAGCACTGATTCACCGCCCCGGCCTGCTGCTGCTTGATGAACCGCTCGGTGCACTGGATGCCCTGACCCGTATCGAAATGCAGGATTTGATTGTCTCTTTATGGCAGGAGCACGGGTTTACGGTCTTGCTGGTGACGCATGACGTCAGCGAAGCCGTGGCAATGGCTGACCGTGTGCTGCTGATAGAAGAGGGAAAAATTGGGCTGGATCTGACGGTGGATATTCCGCGACCGCGTCGCGTGGGGTCAGCAAGACTGGCGGAGCTGGAAGCAGAAGTACTGGAACGGGTGATGAAGCGTGGGGGAACTGAGTTAGCGCGAAGAAAGGCTAATGCCTGATGCCCTCACCCCGGCCCTCTCCCACTGTACGGTCCGGGGACATAGTGAACACTTGTTCGGGGACATGGTAGACACTTACAACTAAGGCATAAGAACCCGTTTATGGAGTCGCTTATGTCCTGGGATGCGAGAGATACCATGTCATTACGTACCGAGTTTGTTTTGTTCGCCTCGCAGGACGGGGCGAACATCCGTTCCCTCTGCCGTCGCTTCGGCATTTCACCTGCCACTGGCTATAAGTGGCTTCGCCGCTGGGCGGAGGAAGGGGCCTCCGGCCTTCAGGACCGCCCGCGCATACCGCACCATTCCCCGAACCGCTCATCTGACGACATCACTGCCCTGCTGCGTATGGCGCATGACCGCCATGAACGCTGGGGCGCACGCAAGATAAAGCGCTGGCTGGAAGACCAGGGGCACACCATGCCCGCCTTCAGCACCGTCCATAACCTCATGGCCCGTCACGGTCTGCTGCCGGGCACTTCACCGGGCATTCCCGCCACGGGACGGTTCGAACATGACGCGCCGAACCGCCTCTGGCAGATGGATTTTAAGGGCCACTTTCCCTTTGGAGGCGGCCGCTGCCATCCGCTCACCCTGCTGGACGACCACTCCCGATTTTCCCTGTGCCTGGCGCACTGTACCGATGAACGGCGCGAGACCGTGCAGCAGCAGCTGGTCAGCGTGTTTGAGCGCTACGGCCTGCCGGACCGGATGACGATGGACAACGGTTCTCCGTGGGGAGACACCACCGGCACCTGGACGGCGCTGGAGCTGTGGCTGATGCGTCTGGGTATCCGGGTGGGGCACTCCCGGCCGTATCATCCGCAGACGCAGGGTAAGCTGGAGCGTTTTCACCGGAGCCTGAAGGCAGAAGTGCTGCAGGGGAAGTGGTTCGCGAGCGGGGGCGAACTGCAGCGCGCCTTCGACCACTGGCGGACAGTCTATAACCTTGAACGCCCGCATGAGGCGCTGGATATGGCGGTACCGGGGTCGCGGTATAAGCCGTCAGAGCGGCAGTACAGCGGCAACACCACGCCCCCGGAATACGACGAGGGCGTGATGGTCAGGAAAGTGGATATCAGCGGAAAGCTGAGCGTGAAAGGGGTAAGTCTGAGCGCAGGCAAGGCGTTCAGGGGAGAACGGGTCGGGCTGAAGGAGATGCAGGAAGACGGCAGCTACGAGGTGTGGTGGTACAGCACGAAAGTGGGGGTGATCGACCTGAAGAAAAAGTCGATCACCATGGGTAAAGGATGTTAAAAAGTGTTCACCATGTCCCCGAACACCTGTCTACCATGTCCCCGGACCGTACACCCACAGGGAGAGGGAGGGTTAACTTTTATATCAAGCCAAGGCCTTAGCAATCTTCTCGTACAGATCGCCAGACAGATTTTCCAGCCCTTTCAGCTGCTCAAGCGCGGCGCGCATTTTCGCCTGGCGCTTCGCATCGTAGCGTTTCAGGCGGATCAGCGGCTCAATCAGACGTGACGCCACCTGCGGGTTACGGCTGTTCAGCTCGGTCAACATCTCTACCATGAACTGATAACCGCTGCCGTCTTCGGCGTGGAAGGCAGCCGGGTTGCTGCTGGCGAACGCACCAATCAGCGAACGGACGCGGTTCGGGTTGCTCATGGTGAAAGAGCGGTGTTTCAGCAGGCTGCGAACGGTGTTCAGTGCATCAGACGCCGGGCTTGTGGACTGAAGGATGAACCATTTATCCATCACCAGACCATCCTGATGCCACTTGTCGTCGTATTCCTGCATCAGCGCATCACGGCACGGCAGTTCTGCGGCAACGCTTGCCGCCAGGGCAGCCAGGGCATCAGTCATGTTGTCAGCTTCATGATACTGTTTGCTCACCAGGGTGTTCGCCAGTTCGACTTCACCGAAGGCCAGGTAACGCAGGCAGGTATTACGCAGCGAACGCTTGCCAATGTCGGCATGTTCCACACGGTATTCAGCCAGTTTATTCGCGTTATAGACCGCCAGGAATTCGTCTGCCAGCTCAGCGGCCAGGGTGCGGGTCAGCGCCTCACGAACGGCCACGATCGCAATCGGATCGATAATCTCGAACAGCTCAGCGATTTCACCTGCCGACGGTAAGGTCAGAATTTCCGCAGCCAGCGCCGGGTCAATTTTCTCATCCAGCAGAACCGCGCGGAAGGCGTCGGCCACATGCACCGGCAGCGACAACGGCTGGCCCTGCTGATGGCGGTTCACGTTCAGCTTGATGTAGGTTGCCAGCAGGCTTTGCGCCGCATCCCAGCGGGAGAAGTCGTTGCGTGCATGACGCATCAGGAACGTCAGCTGCTGATCGCTCCATTTATACTCCAGCTTCACTGGCGCGGAGAATTCACACAGCAGCGCCGGAACAGGCTGGAAGTAGACGTTATCGAAGATAAAGGTCTGCTCAGGCTGCGTCACATTCAGTACGGAATGCACCGGGTGCCCGCCCTTCTGCAATGGGATCACTTTGCCTTCGTTATCATACAGCTCAATGCTGAACGGGATATGCAGCGGATGTTTCTCTTCCTGCTCAGCCGTTGGCGGCGTGCGCTGGCTGATGGTCAGCGTGTACTGCTCGGTTTCCGGGTTGTAATCGTCTTTGACGGTCACAATCGGGGTACCGGCCTGGCTGTACCAGCGGCGGAAATGGGACAGATCAACGTTAGAGGCATCTTCCATCGCCTGGACAAAATCATCACAGGTGGCGGCACTGCCATCGTGGCGCTCGAAGTAGAGCTGCATCCCTTTCTGGAAGTTATCTTCACCCAGCAGGGTGTGGATCATACGGATAATTTCAGAACCTTTTTCATACACCGTCAGGGTGTAGAAGTTGTTCATTTCAATCACTTTATCCGGGCGGATCGGGTGTGCCATCGGGCTGGCATCTTCTGCAAATTGCAGGCCGCGCATGGTGCGCACGTTGTTGATGCGGTTAACCGCGCGTGAACCCAGGTCAGAGCTAAACTCCTGGTCGCGGAAGACAGTTAAACCCTCTTTCAGGCTCAACTGGAACCAGTCGCGGCAGGTGACACGGTTACCGGTCCAGTTGTGGAAATACTCATGACCAATCACGCGTTCGATATCGAGATAATCTTTATCGGTAGCGGTATCGGTACGCGCCAGCACGTATTTGGAGTTAAAGATATTCAGACCTTTATTCTCCATCGCGCCCATATTAAAGAAGTCGACGGCAACGATCATATAGATGTCGAGATCGTATTCGAGGCCAAAGCGCTCTTCGTCCCACTTCATCGAGTTGATAAGCGAAGTCATCGCCCACGGCGCGCGGTCAAGGTTGCCACGGTCAACAAACAGCTCCAGCGCTACATCGCGGCCAGAACGGGTTTTGAAGGTATCGCGCAGGACGTCGAAATCCCCCGCGACCAGCGCAAACAGGTAGCATGGTTTCGGGAATGGATCCTGCCACTGCACCCAGTGACGGCCGTTTTCCAGCTCGCCTTCACCCACGCGATTACCGTTAGAGAGCAGGAACGGATAAAGGGTTTTATCGGCGATAATTTTGGTCGTAAAGCGCGCCAGCACGTCCGGGCGGTCCAGATACCAGGTGATGTGACGGAAACCTTCCGCTTCGCACTGCGTACACAGCGCCACGCCCGACTGGTAAAGCCCTTCCAGCGCGGTATTGGCCGCAGGGCTGATCTCATTCACGATGCGCAGCGTAAAATGTTCCGGCAGGTTGTTAATGACCAACTGGTTGCCTTCTTCTTTATAGTCAGTCCAGGCTTCGTCATTAATATGCAGGGATACCAGCGTCAGGTCTTCACCATCAAGACGCAGCGGTACTGCGGTCGCGCTTTGGCGCGTGACCTGGCTTACCGCCGTTACCACGGTTTTATTGGCATCCAGGTCAAAAGTCAGATCGATATCGCTAATCAGGTAATCCGGCGCACGATAGTCGTGGCGGTATTTGGCTTGTGGCTGTTGTGTCATAGAAAACCTTATGCATCGTTTGTCGAGTAACGATTCAATATATTCCTGTTGTGTAAAACGCGCTATGCAGAATGTTTATCTTTTCAGGTGCAAAGCCCTTTTTTGCTACATTTTTATAATATGAACTCATAATTTTTAAAATCGATAAAGATCGTCCAGGAGCGCATTAAACAAGGGATGAGCGAGATCGAGACAAAGCGATATTTACGAACTTTAACGAAATTCATAAGGCACTTTTGCCCCACCCATGCCCCACAGAGAAGTTTAGCCAACATCAGGCGCAATCAGCGTTGCAGGCTAATTAATTCAAACTTCACTTCAAAGAACGCCCCAAAAGCATAACTACTTACAGCCGATACCTTGACAGACAAACCTACTGCGCTTTAAATACTGTATATTCAAACAGTATTTGTGAGAGGTGTTTATGTTCGTTGAACTCGTTTATGACAAAAGAAATTTTGATGGTTTGCCTAGCGCCAGAGACATCATTCTTGGCGAATTAAGCAAAAGAGTGCACCGTATTTTTCCAGATGCTGATGTTCGGGTTAAACCGATGATGACTCTGCCGGCTATCAATACTGACGCCAGCAAGCATGAGAAGGAACAGATAAGCAGGGTTGTGCAGGAGATGTTTGAAGAAGCTGATATGTGGCTTGAAGCTTAGTCTTCACTCAATGGTCTTCAATACCAGCAGGCAGTCATCTGATGATATGCCTGCCTGTTAACTTTTATTTTCCACCTGCCGGAAATTTCTTGTACAGAGTGCAAACTGCAACATCATAGATGATCGCAACCTGCTTCCTGTCTATACCATTTGCTATGAGCCTTCCAGCCTGAGCCCACTGTTCCGATGATAGCTTAGAACGCCTTCCCCCTATCCTTCCCTGCGCCCTCGCAACTGCCAGACCTGCACGGGTACGCTCCACGATCAGTTCTCTTTCCATTTCAGCTAGGGCTGACATGATATGAAATATGAAACGCCCCATTGGGCTTGAAGTATCAATGCTGTCAGTGAGGCTCTTGAAGTGGATCCCACGCAGGCGCAGTTCATCCACCAGCAATACCAGATTGCGCATACTGCGGCCGAGACGGTCGAGTTTCCAGACCACCAGCGTGTCCCCCTCATTAAGAGCTTTGAGGAGCTTTCTCAGTGCTGGTCTGTTCGCCACTGTGCCGCTCATTTTTTCTTTGAAAATCTGTTCACATCCTGCGCGTTCAAGTGCCTGCCGCTGAAGATCCGTGTTCTGGTCATTTGTTGACACCCTGACATATCCTATTTGCATGTTTCCAGTAACCTTTTTATTCAAACAATCCCGGTGACGTTATCGGAAGCAAATTCAAAAGGCATTATCAAAAACGTTGGTTTAGGAAGTGCTGATTCACCGACCTTTTCCTCCATCGAATTATCGGCCGCATCGCCATACCTCGATTTTCATTACGGCTCTACCAGTAACGATTATTCTGCGCGACTATGGGCCTCAGGAGCCACAAGCCTGGAACTGAAAGGTGGTACAGGTGGTGGAACGGGCATACTTCAGGTTGAAGGCGGTTATCAGTGTCGTTCCGGGACAAAAGGCAGTTACAGCGCGAGCGCGTTTAACATGCTCTGGACCAGTGGGGCTATGCGTCTTTATGTCGACACCAGTGACGTTGGTGCGATCACCGTTACTTCATCGGACCGGGAGCTGAAAGAGAATATCGTCTATCAGACCGACCGGGAAAAGGCAGCAGATGAAGTGAGCAGATGGCAGGTTGCTCTCTTCGATATGAAAGCCAGGGGCGTTCTCGATAAGAAACTGGGGCAGCTCGGCTTCATCGCTAACGACATGAAGGAGGTCTCCCCAGAGGTTGTGAAAGGTACTGGCCTGCCTGCCGGGGTTGACCTCGAAAGCGATGATCTCTCAGGCATGTACTATCTTGACCCAATGGCTGCTATCGCAAAACTGACACTGACTATCCAGCATATGCAGGGGGAACTGGTAGCGTTGAAACAGCTGCTTAATACACAAAAACCATAAAAGTGCTCACCAGGCAGATCGCTCTGCCTGGTGTTTGAGACATTAATCCCCCGATGCATCCTGTACGGCAGCATTCACTTTCATTTTCCAGATGCTGTCTTCAGGCATATCAAGGCGCACATCGATCCAGCTGTTCAGCGGAACGTCGATTGGAGCCCCCTTCGTTTTCACCATTTCCCCATCGTCACTTAAGATATATTTACGTTTAAACAGGCGGATTATCAGCTCCCCGCTATCGCCTTGCTCAGCCTCTACAATACCGAGTTCACCCATTCCGCCCGGGTCCATAGGCGGCAAGAGCTGCCAGCCAGAAGATGCCAGACCGGCAGAGCCAGTCAGCGTATAAACACCGACATCGATGCGGCTTACGTGAATACCCTCAGCCTCCTCGTTCGCCGTGGCGCAACCACACCAGGAGAAGCCGTCTTCGGCAATATCAGTACGCTGATTTTCTTCCTGTGACTTCACGATACGGGCTACCGGTGATGCGGCCTTGAGCGTGCCGTCACTGGCCTTTGTGGTATTACCCGTTGTATACGCTTCATGGTAGGTCCAGGATGCTCCGTTGCTGTAACTGAAGAACGTTCTTCGGTTGATATAAGACTGCAATATCCTTGTTGCCCGAAGCCCTCGCTGAATAATGAGATAGGTAAAATCTGCGGTGAGGCCGATCTGCGGCATGTAGCCACTAACAATGTTATAGAGTCCACTTGGTCTTGAATGACTTGCTGTGTCATCAATGGGATAAGCAAGGCTATCACCTCCCAACCCGAATGCACCATTCAACATAGCCCTTCCGGTCGTGCTGTCTGATGCACTTGTCTGGACATCAGCAGTTGCAGCACTTCCTAAACCAAGGTTTGTGCGAGCATCTGCGGCGGTTTTCGCACCAGTACCACCCTGGCCAACGCTGAGCGCGGTAGTCAGCCCGGAAAGGCTGGTGATGTCGCTGTTTGCCCCTTTCTTCGCCAGTGATTTCTGACCCGGTACCGTGACGGACACGCCGTTAATCGTGATGGTGACGTCTGTAGTACCGTTCATCACATCAGCGAAGCCGCTCATGTAACGCTGGTACATCGTGAACGTTTCAGCAATGTCCTGCGCCAGGCCATCCACACTCAGACTGTCGCTCAGCAAGATTGAATACTTCGTTCCCGCAGGGATGGCAGGACTTGCCGCAGGTGTCACGGTGAGACTGGTTGCCCCGCCTATAGCAGTAATCTGGAATACCTGAGCGGGACTGGTCAGCGCGATGACTGTGCATCCATTGCGGATAAGTGAGCCCGCAGCATTAAAGGCTGTACCCGTTCCGGTAAGCGTATTGCCGCTGACTGCAATCGTGCCTGTTGTGTAAATCATATTTTCTCCACGCAATAAAAAACCCGCCGAAGCGGGTTATAAGTCAGGTTGAATATCAGGAAGGTCAGGCAAATGAGCCGGTACCGCGAGTAATAGTTAAAGTCGGGGATGATATGGTCTTACTTGCCGTTCCTGTTCCGGTAACCGTTATGGTCCCGGTTACAGTGGCTGAGGTAATCCCCCTCACTGCATGTCTTACGGTCATCCAGAGCCCGCCTGTCCCGGCAGGCACATTGATTGTGCCCAAATCGCGCGTGTTGCCGTTGATGCTGAGAGTGATGGAGACCGTTGTAGTGCCAGACAAAGAAGAAACAAAAATCAGCGACTCAAGAAGTGCTGATTTACTGAGTGCTGATGATGAGGAATCAGTAAACGTGATTGTTCGTGTCGCAACCCCGCCGCCGGAAATATTAGCGTCACTGCCAATCCCCACGTTGGCAATATCACCGACAAAAGTGGTCGCCTCTACCGTGCCTTTAAAGCTGCCACCGCTGGCGTATACCGCGCCCCGGATCGTGACGTTATTCAGCTCGGCATTACCGCTTTTCGGCAGATTCCATCCAGCCCCATTCGAACCAGTAACGAAGTTATCCGATTTAAGTGAATCGGTGATTTTCCCGAACTGAATACTGGCATCGCGGAAAAATGCATCGTTAAAGAAAGCCTGTCCATTCTGGATAACAAACGGCAGAGTCACGGTTCCGCCCGCCTGGGTCATCACCGCGAAGCGGTCAGCCAGGAAGAGCACCTGCGTCTGCATTCCCGATGGCGTGTTCTGAACACCAATCCCCATCCCTGCCGCGTACTGGTTACCATTAGAATCAACAGCGACCTTGATGCTGTACATCGCATTCAGGTTGTTATTGATATCTGCCGACACCTGCGCGTTCTGGACAATAGCGGCAGTCTGGCCGTTTACCGTGACCTTAAGCGAGTTGATCTGTGTGGCTGATGCCTGAGAGAAGTCCGCCATGGTTTTGGCGAAATCCGTCACGTTCGCAGTGTTCCCGCCAGCACTTGAGTCCAGCGTTTTCAGCGATTCGGCAACGGCCTTACTGGCATCAGCCATGACATTATCAACCCGCTGAATACCAGCCTTATTATCACCGTACTGCACGCTGAGGGTCATTCGCTGATTCACCTGAGCAAGCGTACTGGTGATAAGCGCTATCGCGTTGTTCTGGATGCCACCATTTGCCGTATCGGTTCTGGCTCCCAGCTCATCCAGGCGGGATGCCATAGACGAAGTGGTGTCCGTTACAACCTGCTGCAAACTGGTGATATCAGCGCTGTTCTGCGAGCTGGCCTGCCCCGCAGCATCCGCTTTGTCAGAAATCACCTGGGTGGCGGCGGTGAGCTGGTCAACTGCTGTGGCTCTGGCCTGCGTTTCGTCCGACAGCGCCTGCCTGACCTCCGTAATGCCTGCCGCATTGTCTGCCGTTTCCGCTTCCAGCCGGGTGACGTCAGTAACGCGCGCTTCAGTTTCCGTGGCAATCACTTCCCGGAGTTGCTCAAAGGTCGCCGTGTTGGCCCCCTGCTGCGCCGACTGACGGACGACGACATCAGCAATGGCCAGCGCGTTGCCGATAATGGCTTCCGCAGTCTGCTTGTTCGAGCCTACCGCAGCTGCCAGACCATCAGCGTTCTCCTTAATCGCATCAGTCAGTTCTGCCACTTTGTCGCTGTTGGCCACGGCATCCTCGATCAGGTCCTTAAAGCTTTCAGAACCTTTGATGTTCTCCAGAATTGCATCAGTGATATCCGATACATCGACGCTGGCCTGGCCACGAACAAATTCGGTATACCCGGATTCGTTGCCGGTTCGGTCCACCAGCTGCGCGCGGAACCAGAAAACCTGCCCCGTCTTAAGTCCCATCTGCTGATATTTGCGCTGCGGGTAAGGGACATCAGCAAGCAGGATTGCATCATCATCGATCCCGGTCAGGCTGTACTGAATTTCCGTTTTCAGGGTATCGCCGGTGTTAGCCGGGAATCCCCAGTTCAGCTCGATACCAAACACAACGTTTTCTGATGCAGTAAAGCCAACCGGTTTTGGTGGATTACCCACTTTACCTGTCAGCGTTTTCTCTTCTGAATAGCCCCACCCTGAGGAAATCTCAGAGGCGTTAATGGCGCGGACGCGCACCAGGTAGCGCCCGGCATAAATCCCCGGAACGTCGAATGACGTGGTGGAGCTGCGCGGCACGTTAACCCAGTTCCCGTCGTTGCGGCGCCATTGCGCTTCATAGGCGATAGCGTTCTGCGCCTGGTCCCAGCTCACGCGCATCGTTTCGACGCTGATATTTTGCTGAACCACGGAAAACGAGCTGATCACGATGTTCGCAGGCGGCGACTGGTTGCCCGGCGGGATCACGCTCACCGGCCGCTGGTCAATGATGGCTCCGGTATCGATACGGGCATATTTATCCGGGTCGTGCCATGCGCCGGTAATCGAGAAAGTACCATCATCGTTATCGGAAACGCTGACAACTCGATACTGCTGTGCGTAGAGCTCGTCAGATTCAACCACCCAAACAGCTTCGGCCTGTGGCGTCTCACTGTATGCCGTGGTGACTGTGACTGATTCCCCGTTCACGGCCTGAATGGTCCTGCTCTGCGACGCTCCGGAAGGCAGGTTGAGAATAAGGCGATCACCTGCTGCTGCATCTGCCACGCGGTCAAGTTTGATAACGCGACCGTTAACAGCGCTGATACGTCCGCCCATAACCTTTCCGGAAAGCAGCTCGTCTGCCACGGCGATGATGTAGCCTGGCTGCGGAATGTTTCCGTCCAGCCCGACATCAAACGAAACAACGCGATCCTTGTTGTTGGTGAGAATACCCCAGCGCCCCTTTCGGTTCGCTTCTGACTGCCTGGTGCAGCCGATGGCTGTCATTTCTAGCTGATTGAAGCCGTACCGCGCCACCAGCGCCTGCTCGAATACGGGTTCCATCGCGTCAGCGTAGGCGTTACCGGGATCGGACCATGAAACCAGCGCTGTAGTGTAGCGGGTTTTCGTGGTGCTGCTTGAATAGGTGAAGCGACCGCCAACAACGTTAGCGCGCGTATAGCTGTAATCCACATCACGGGGCATATCGGCCAGAGCAACGATCTGATCGCCTCCCCAGTACGTCATGCCACGGAATATGGCCGCAAAATCACGCAGGACTGTATAAGCGTCGTTTCGGTCCTGGATGTATACATTGCAGGTATAACGTGGTTCGGTACCGTTGCCCCCTTTGCCGTCTGGTACCATCTGATCACAATACTGGGCAACCTGATAAAGCGCCCATTTATCAATATTCGCAGCGGTCAAACGGTGCCCGAGGCCGAACCGGTCAGAAACAACCAGATCGTAAAAAATCCACGCAGGGTTATCCGTCCATGCCCACTTAAACGCACCGGTCCATGTACCGCTATAAGTGCGGGTTTCAGGGTCGTAGGTATCAGGAACGCGGATAACACGGCCGCGGGGCTCGCAGGAGATCTGCGGGATAGAGCCGTTAAACTGGCTTGAATCGAATTCGATGTAGAGTAACGCTGTGTTTGGATATCGTAACTTGGCGTCAATAACCTCAGTGAAGCTCTGCAGCGTCATCGTGTCGCCGATCTTCGCGCTGTTGGCGTCAGAGGTAATCTTACGCAGGCGGATTGTCCAGGTGCTGCCAGCTTGCGGTAAATCGATACGGTGGCTGCGCTCATAACCAGACGTCGTTTTGCCGGTCACGCTGGTATTGAGTACCGTCTGCCATGTGCCGCCGTCCGTCTGCAGGTCAATCGCATAATTGACCGAGTAACCCACCAGATCGCCGTCGTCTTCCTGTTTGAAAAGCGAGGGCCATTTCAGACGCAGGCGAACTGCTGAAAGCTGCGTATTGGTAAACGTGCGCGTCCAGGCTGTAGCGCTTGATACCTCAGTTCCCACGCTGATTTCGTTTTCGGTACCGGGAATACCCTGAATATATTTTTGCGCCTGCGTTCCCGCGCGAAACTCCCACGTTACCCCGCTGAAGTTTTGGGAACCGTCGGCATTCTCCAGCGCCGTTCCGTCCAGGTAGATATCTTTGCCGGTTAGCTGCCCTGCAAACTCCCCTTCCCCAAGCGCAACGAGGATTTTTGCCTTCGCTACAGATTGCAGATCATCAGGCTGTTCGGTAGGGGTTCGGGAACTTGAGCTGCCGCCCTTGCGGCCCTTCAACACTTTATCTGTAGCCATATCGCGCCCATAAAAAAAGCCACCCGAATGAAGTGAACCCCGAAAGTTGGACATCCAACGATTAGGGGTTTTGCGTTTCAATGGGCAGAAAAAAATACTCACCTGAATTCAAGCAGCAAGTCGTACTCCACTATCTGTTCAGCAGTGATGGTGCAAAGAAAACAGCGCGGTTGTTCGGCGTTGATCACGGAGCGGTCAGACGCTGGACTGAGCACTGGAAAGTGAATGGGATGGACAGTTTTACCATTCCTACCAGGGCTTACTCTGCCGAGTTTAAAGAGTCTGTCGTGCTCTGGATGCAGCAACACAACAAATCATCCCGGAAAGCTGCGGCGGAGTTTCGTATTGCAGCCGCTTGTACTGTCAGCAAATGGGAGCGTCTTTACCGTACTGGCGGTATCATTGCCCTACAGGATAAACCCAGAGGACGCCAGATGAAGTCAGGGAAGAACGAAACTTCAGATAAAGAACTTAATAATCCCCGTCCAGCGTTCCAGAACGCTGAGGAAGAACTTGAATACCTGCGTGTTGAGAATGCCTACCTAAAAAAGCTTCAGGCCTTGATTCGGGAAAAGCAGAAGACAAAGCAAAAATAATTACCGAATTGAGGCGAAACCATAACCTGAGAATGCTGCTTCATATAGCAGGATTACCTCGCAGCACGTACTACTGGCATGTCAAAGCAGATAGCCGTGGAGAGCGCTATGAGGGCGAACAGCAAAGAATAGCCGCACTGTTCCACTATCATAAAGGACGATATGGTTACCGGCGCATTACCCTGGCGTTGCGTAATGAAGGCTATGGCATTAATCATAAAACAGTACGGAAACTGATGCGCAAGATGGGGCTGGCCTCATGCCTGAGAAGCAAAAAGTATCAGTCATACAAAGGCACCTACGGTAAAGTAGCGCCAAATACCCTTGCACGTGATTTTAAGGCCAGCAGTCCAAACCAGAAATGGGTCACGGATGTGACAGAGTTCAACGTAAAAGGGACAAAGCTGTATCTGTCACCAGTGCTTGATCTGTATAACAGCGAGATAATAGCCTGGAATATGACGACGCATCCGGGAATGAATCTGGTCGAAAACATGCTCAGCAAAGCCGTCAAGAGGCTGAAACCGGGTGACAGACCGGTACTGCACTCTGATCAGGGTTGGCAGTATCAGATGGCACGGTATCAGGAGAAACTTAAAGCTAAAGGCATAGAACAAAGCATGTCGCGCAAAGGGAACTGTCTGGACAATGCAGTGATAGAAAATTTTTTTGGTCTGCTGAAAACAGAATGTTGGTACCACGAAGAGTTTGAAAATACAGACCATCTACGAAAAACGGTGGAAGAGTATATCCACTACTACAACAACGAACGAATCAAGCTAAAACTAAACGGCCTGAGTCCGGTACAATACCGAACCCAGGCCATGTCAGCCGCCAGTTAAGAACGTGTCCAATATATGGGGTTCACTTCACGAAGGTGGCTTGTAAAAAGGTTTGTTATCTACTGCTGATCTTCGACATAAATCCCGGCGGAAATAATCGCTCCGCCGATTCGCCGGCGGCCGTAAAGGAGCGGAACCGGGTAACCCTGTGCGGCGGTATTTGTCACCCCGCCAAACGCATACGATGCACGATTATCTGCGCTTTGTTTACTGGCTATGCCTGATGGCTGCGGTGAAAGCAGCTGAATAACCCCACCGAGGACCAACGAGGCACCAGTGGCAGCAGCAAACCCCGTCAATCCACCAGCAGCGAAAGCAGCGCCAATACCGCCGGGGCCAGTCAACACAGCAGCAGTAATAAGCACGGCCCCCAAGATCGTCTGCAAAAGACCAGCTTTTTTACTTCCAATTACTACAGGGACAATCCGGATCACTTCACCAGAAACGGGAAAGCCTAAATCATCCAGACCTATATTTTTCTTACCCTTAAAAACAGCATATGTTAATCCCCTCCGCTGGCTGGAGATCATGAACTTCTCAAAACCGTCAAGTGTTGCTGCCAAACTGCGAGTAGCCTCGCTGGTCTTACTTATAAGCCGATAGTGCATTTTCCCAAATGTTTTACCCAGAATGCCTCCGAGTTCAATTTGAGTCATATTTTCTGTCATATGAACCTCGAAAATTGACTAATTAGAGCAAAATAAATTAGTCACAGACTGTATCCCCTCCATATATACTGACAGTGCTATGACAAGCATCACCGTTAGAATCTATTGTGTGAGCCTCTATGCTGCCATCAGGGTTAACTATACTATATGAATCAAACCCATGCTTTTTGGCATAAGCTTTATGAGCTTCATATTGATTTCTTTTAGACTCTTCAAGCTTACGATATGCATCAGTAAGATTTTTGTCGTAGAGCGCTTTAGCTTCAGAGTTTCCCCCGTTAGCGGCGGCCTTGAGATCACACTGGAAAGGTATGTAATCAAACAAATATACGTCGGAAGGGTTGTTTCTTAAAAGCATCAAATTACTTTCATGAAGTGCTTTCACATAATATGATCTTTTACTGCAAAGAATATCAGCCCTATTTTGCGCAGCATTTAAATTTTTAGTGCTGAATATTTTAACCAGTCCACTTTCATGATCAATTTCATCTGCTGGTCGCGCTCTTTCAGTGCAGCCAAACAAAAATGTGACAAACGCTAAAATTAAAATATTCCTCATTACATCATCCCCTTGTTTAAATTAACAAGAGGTTAGCACAGGTCCTTATATCGTAGAACCTTCATCGTCCTTTCCTGCCAGTAGCCACCATACGGCACGCGCTGGCTCAGATGTCCGTACAGGTGGTGCAGCAGCATATTTCCCTCCAGCAGAATTCCCGCGTGATTCCACTTATCGGCCTGGACCTGCATGATCACCATATCGCCGGGTTTCGGTGGCCCGTCGAATTCACGGAATCCGCACTCATACCAGCAATCCTGATAGAAGTTGTCCGGATATTCGTTTTCCCACCATGGATAATCCACACGGTAATCGTGGAGCTCGATACCATGCGTTTGCCGGAAATAGCTCATTACCAATCCCCAGCAGTCGAAGTGTCCAAGCACAAACGGACGCTCCAGCAGCGGCAGTTCTCCGCGCGGCTGGATGGTGCGTAAATCCCCCTCCGGCCAGCTCACAATATGCCAGGGTAAAAGCGTTGCGTCGCATTGCGCTTTATCCAGTTCGCTCGGTTGCGTTGTGGCGTCAGGGTGACTGTGAACGATGGCGATCACCGTTCCCCAGTCCTCAGCAGCTGCGTAGTCTTCGGGGCAAAGGACAAAATTGTCCTCCGGCGCCGCGGCAAGATTCCGGCACGGGAAATAACGTTCAACGCGGCTTTTCTGCGCCACCACGCCGCAACACTCATGAGGATATTCAGCTGCAGCATGCGCCATAATCGCATCGATGGTTTTCTGACGCATATCAACTCCTGATCAAAGACGTGCCCGGGAAGCCACCAAACGAGAGTTCGTTATTTTCGCCGAATCGGAGTTTGCAGGCCGTCAGCGTGCCGTTGCATTCATCCAGCGACGGATCGCTTACCGGGTTGTTGTTTTTGTCGAAATAGCGGGTGCCGGCATAGTCGCAGCCGTCGCCGGTACGATATTTATTCCGGATGCACCAGGTACACAGGGAATGAAGCTGTCGCGTCGGGATCATTTGCCCCTGCAGATCCATCGGGCTGGACAGAACAAATTCAACGGTTTCACCGGCAAGCTCGCCCGTTTTCCCGTCGATATACCATACCTGCAGCTTTTCCTGAGTCGGGTCTGCTGTGGGGTTGCCGTCTGCGAAATTTCTGGCATCGAGATATTTCTCTTTTGTGTCGTGAATAGTGACTTTCGCCTGCAGCAGATCGTCATACGCAAGACACAGGGCTGAAATGGAGCTTTCGATGTTCGCAACCGTCAGGGATGGCGTTGCATTGCTCCCACTGGTTGATTTCTCCAGACCTTCCAGTTGATATGGCCAGGCGGCATATTCATTTCCCTGCCACCAGATTGGTTTCGCCGGAAGCTTGGACTCATCCCCACCAGCGGCGATGATTTCCGCTTCTGTGTGGGGAATGCTGTAATTGTGAAAGCGGAGAACGTCCGTTAGCCCAAAGGAAGAACCGTCCACCTCAATCAGACGAACATCGTTTCCGGATTCCAGCTTCTGATAATCTGCGTTTAAGCTCATGGTTTAAATGCCTGGATGAATGTTGCTTCAAGGTTGAATTTCCCCGCGCCAAGCCCGGTGGGTTTATACGTTTCGCAACGATACAAACCCAAAGGTTCGAGCGGTGGCTTCCATTGAAAGGCTTTCGTTCCTTCATGCCTGTCGAGAAAAGATTTAATGGCAGAAATGTAGGTTTCGTTGCCAGTGAAGTTGAGCGTCCATTGCTGGGTTCTGGTGTTCAATCCATCCCCTGAAACCTGCTCATATCCATCGCCAAACTGGGCTTTTCTGACGCGAAAACTTGTATCAGCCTCCGCGTTAATCCGTGGGCACCAGGTGAAAGTTTCGATAGTCATCAGCGCCCCCCTTTTGCCATATTCCAGATAGCGCCTCCTGGCGCTAAATCTCTCATTATCAGTTCCCTGTAACGCTTATCTGTAAAAGCACCAACTTCCCGCGCAAATTGCTCATAGCCAGTTGTCGCCTGCGTTTGAGTGTTTCCGTTGCCATCAATCGTGATGTAAACCTGTGGCGCAGAAGATACAGCCTGACCGCCGCCACCTCCGACAGCACGAACGCCGAGAGAACCATCCGGCGCGCGGGTAAGCGGCATGATCGCCTCCGGCCCAGCCTCGCCCATGATTCCGGCCCCGCCTTTTGCGAAAGCGAACATGGTGGGGTTTCTGACGATCCCATTACTGAAAGCGCTCAGAGAGGGGGAGTCATAAACGCCGCCTTTGGCGTTAAACTGGAAGTTCGATCCGTAACTGGAAACCGCCGTACCGGTGCTGGCTGATGCTCCCGCCCCGCCCCCGAAGAAGCTGCCTACACTGCCGATGAGTGAGCCAAAGATGCCAGAACCGGAAGAGGCCCCACCCATCGCGCTAACCACCGCCATCTGCAGAGCCACTTTTTCGATGATCTGCAGGACAGAAATCCCCCACGATTTCCAGCTAACTTTATTGCCTTCAAGCATTGAGGTGACGTTACCAAACGCGCTGTCGAGTGTGGTTTTCACCCCGTCAGAGACCGTGCCGGATACGTCACTTATTTCATCAAACCAGTTTGCATAGCCGCGTGATACTCCGGACATCCAATCCGCTTCAGCTGCTGCAATAGCCTTGTATTTCTTATCCAGAGCATCGAGGGCTGCGGCGCGCTGCGCGATGGCCTCGGTACCGCCGTCCGTTTTAGCAAAAACACGGTCGATCTGTTGCGTCTCGTCGAACCGGCTGCGCTGGCGATCGCTCATGCCTGCGGTTTCGGTTGTCAGCGTCGCCTCATCCCTGAATTTTCTGGCCGCTTCAGTTAAATCCTTCAGTGCATCAGCCTGTTCGCGCTGCTTGCGCACGTTCTCGTCTGCTTTTTGCGTCCATTTTGCCAACTCTGCTGATGATGCCTGGATCGCCCTGCGCTGCTCGTCGGTCCATTTAGTGCCTGCCTGGTGCGATGCCGCGTAAAGCTCGGATGCTTTTTCGCCTTCCGTCGCCCTGACGCGTTGCACATCGATAGCCACACTCAGATCGGCCATTTTCCGGGAATACTGTTCGGCGGTGCTGGCCGCTTCACGCTCGGCTTTACTCTGTGCTTTCGAGGCGGCGGTAGAGGTTTTTTTTGTTTGACGATGACTCCAGCCCGGTACTTCGCTGGACTATGCCAAAGCACGATACAGCAGGTTTATCAATAACTTAGGCGCGTCCATCATATGCCGGTGCTTTCCGAAACTTGACCCGGTTTCCATCCGCTTGGCCCCCATGCGGCTCTTGGAAACCGAGGTTTCAGAGGAGTCATCATGGCAAGAATCAAGCTCACCAAGACCGCCGTGGAGTCGGCGCAACCCCAAGCGCAGGCAGTCGAACTGCGGGATACCGTGGTGCCTGGCTTCCTATGCAAGATTACCCCAGCAGGCCGCCGGGTGTTTATGCTTCAGTACCGCACGAACGCTGGCGAGCGCCGCAAGCCTGCCTTGGGCCAGTTTGGCGAACTGACCGTCGAACAGGCCCGCTTCATGGCGCAGGAGTGGCTGGCCGAAGTGCGCAAGGGCGGCGACCCGAGCGCGGCCAAGGCCGCCGCCCGCAAGGCGCCGACCATGAAGGAGTATTGCTCTACCTTCATGGAGGACTATTCCAAGCAGCGCAACAAGCCCAGCACCCAGCGTGGCTACCAGGGCGTTATTGACCGCTGCATAGTCCCCATCATGGGGCGCATGAAGGTACAAGACGTTAGGCGTCCTGACGTGGCCGCGCTGATGAAGAAGCTGGCCTACAAGCCAGCCGAGGCCAATCGCACATTCGGTGTGCTGCGCAAGATGTTCAACATGGCCGAGGTGTGGGGACTGCGTCCTGACGGCACGAACCCGTGCCGCCACGTCCCGATGTACCCGCCGGGCAAGGAGACCCGCCTCATCGTGGATGATGAACTGGTGCGGATCTTTCGCCACCTGGAGCATCTGGAGGCGGAAGGACTGGAGAACTACGTCATTCCGTTGGCGATCCGGTTGCAATTCGAGTTCGCGGCCCGGCGCTCTGAAATCTGCCCGCTGGAATGGGATTGGGTTGATCTGGAGAAGCGCCGGGTTGTCTGGCCCGACAGCAAGACCGGCGGCATTTCCAAGCCCATGAGCGAGGAAGCCTACCGCCTGCTTTCCACGGCACCGCGCCTGGAGGGTTGCCCCTACGTCCTGCCGTCGCCCAACGACCCGGCCAAACACATGACCCACGGCGAACACTATGGCGGTTGGAAGCGCGCGCTCAAGGCGGCCGGTGTGCCGCACGTCGGTACGCATGGCATCCGCCATCGCTCGACAACCGACATTGCCAATTCGGGCGTCCCGACCAAGGTAGGCATGAAGCTGACGGGCCACAAGACCGTGGCGATGTTCATGCACTACGTCCACACCGAGGACAAACCAGTGCGGGAAGCGGCCGAACTGGTGGCGAGCCGGCGACAGGCCATCACGGGCGTGCGGCAACCAACGGAGGCCCTGGCATGAGCAAGCGCAAGGCATCCATCACATCAACCGCAGCGCCAACGGCGCTGCTGGGGGATATTCGGGCACTGATCGAAGCATCGCGCCAGCACGTCGCCTCGACGGTCAATGCGGAGTTGACCATGCTGTTCTGGCGCATCGGCCAACGCATCCATACGGAGGTGCTGGCCGGACAGCGGGCCGGGTACGGCGAAGAAATCCTGCCGACCCTGGCCAAGCAGCTTGCGCGCGACTATGGGCGCGGCTTCGGGGAAAAGAATTTGCGCCGGATGGTCAAGTTCGCCGCCACGTTCCCTGACGAACCAATTGTCGCGACACTGTCGCGACAATTGAGCTGGTCGCATTTCGTCCTGCTGCTGGCACTCAAGGAACCGCTCCAGCGGGACTACTACGCGCAGATGGCCGGTGCCGAACGCTGGAGCGTGCGCACGCTGCGCGAGCGCATCGACTCGATGTTGTACGAGCGCACGGCACTATCCAAGAAGCCGGACGAAACGATTGCGCAGGAGTTGGCGACCCTGCGCGATGCGCAGCGCATGACACCGGCGCTGGTCATGCGCGACCCGTACATCCTCGACTTCCTGGGGCTACGGGATACCTGGCAGGAAGGCGACCTGGAGGCGGCGATCATCCGCGAAATGGAATCCTTCCTACTGGAACTGGGCGCGGGCTTTTCCTTCCTGGCCCGGCAAAAGCGCATCCAGATCGACGACGAGGATTTCCACCTTGATCTGCTGTTCTACAACCGCAAGCTGCGGCGGCTGGTGGCGGTGGAGTTGAAGATCGGCGAGTTCAAGGCGGCCTACAAGGGGCAGATGGAGCTTTACCTTCGCTGGCTCGACAAGCATGAACGGGAGCCGGAAGAAGCCTCGCCTCTGGGGATCATCCTCTGCACTGGCAAGAAGTCCGAGCAGATCGAGTTGCTGGAGTTGGACAAGTCCGGTATTCACGTCGCCGAGTACCTGACTACCTTGCCGCCGCGCGCCGTCTTGGCGCAGCGGCTGCACCAGGCGACGCAGAGGGCGCAGTTGCGGATCGAGCAGCGCCGCTCAGACTCCAAGGAGAGCGAGTCCTAGCCGATCAGTTCGCATGCGTGATGGGATGCCCTTGCGCAACCGCTGGATTCTTCCGGCCCTGACGTCTGACATAGACCACGCCCCAGGCCATGCCAAGCAGCGCAGCTACAAGTGAACCCATCAGCACCCCCAGCTTGGCCGCGCCCAAGAGGGTGTCGTCTGTGAAGGCCAGCATGGCGATGAAGATCGACATGGTGAAGCCGATGCCTGCCAGCAGGCCGATGAGCCAGATGCCACCCCAGGACACGCCGGGCGGCAGGCGGCACCACCCCAATCGCACCATCAGCCAACTCACAGTGACCACGCCCAGCGGCTTGCCGAGCACCAGAGCCAGCATCACGCCCGCCACGACCCACTGCGCCCCGCCGGCGGACAAGTCCATGCCACCGAGGCTGACGCCTGCATTCGCCAGCGCGAATAGAGGCATCACGCCATAGGCCACCCATGGATGCAGCGCGGACTGCACGCGGACCACCGGTGGCAGCAGCTCACGCTGAGCCAGACGAAGTTGTCGTAGCGGCTGCGCCAAATGGTTCGGGTCCGGTCTGGCGTTGGCGTCCGTTCCGGTCAGTTCTGCGGCAATGCGAGAAAGCACGTCCAACGGCCGCTCGCGCATGCGCACGGGCACCACAGGCGTCATTAGGCCAAGCACCACGCCGGCCAAGGTGGGATGGGCACCGGTCATCAGCAGGCCGATCCAGACGATCGCCCCCGGAACCACATAGGCGAAGGCCGAGCCGATTCCCATCTGCTGCAACCCGAGCACCAGCACGAGCCCCGCGCCAGCCACCGCGAACCCGGAGTAGTCAAGCCCGCCCGAGTAGAACAGCGCGATGATGAGCACCGCGATGATGTCGTCGATGATGGCCAGCGCGAGTAGGAAGACCCGCACATTGCCAGGGATCGAGCGCCCCAACAGTGCCAGCACGCCCACTGCGAAGGCGATGTCGGTGGCCGTCGGCACAGCCCAGCCATGCCGGCGCACGGCGTCGCCGTTCAGCGCCAGATAAATCAACGCCGGTACCACGACGCCGCCGAGGGCCGCCGCGATGGGCAGGCTGGCTTGCCGCAGGTTGCTCAGCGCGCCTTCGTGCATCTCTCGCCGGATCTCCATGCCGACAACCAGAAAGAACACGGTCATCAGCGCATCGTTGATCCAGAAATGCAGCGACTGGGAAAACACGAATCCACCGAGCCCGAACGACAGCGGTGTGTGCCAGAGGTGATGGTAGCTGTCGGCCAACGAGGAATTGGCCCAGATCAATGCGATGGCGGCAGCGACCAGCAGCACGATGCCGCTGACGGCTTCGATGTGGAGGAAACGTTCGAGCGTGGCGAAAGCGCGTTCGGTCAAACGCTGCGCCCGCGGCAAATCCTGCCGTGAGGGGTGTTGATTCATGGTCGTGCAAACTCCGCGTGGCGGCCCGACCAGCGCATGAACCTGTCTCGCTGCAACGCGCAGCTAACACCCAGCTTTCATTTTACCTGATGACAGTCGGGAGAGCGACGGCGGCTCCTACGCTTCTACATCGCCATTACCCAACCCGCCAATCCGGCCAGCAGCACAACGAGGACTGGAGAGACATGCCCATAGACCAACAGCCCGAAGGCGGCGAGCGCCAGCCCGAAATCCGCCCGGCCATGAATGGCACTGGTCCACACTGGGTCGTACAGGGCCGAGAGCAGGATGCCGACCACGCCGGCGTTGATGCCCGCCATCGTGGTTTGGATGCCCTCGCGGTGGCGAAGACTCTCCCAGAACGGCAGCGCACCGACGAGCACAAGGAATGCCGGCAGGAAGATGACGCCGAGCAACACCAATCCGCCGCTCCAGCCGCTCAGCGGTCCTTCTGCGATGGCGCCGAGATAGGCCGCGAACGTGAACAGCGGCCCCGGCACAGCCTGAGCAGCACCGTAGCCCGCAAGGAAATCGGCATTGCTCACGGCGCCGCTGGGCACGACGGTTGCTTGCAACAACGGCAGCACAACGTGCCCCCCACCAAAGACGAGAGCGCCGGAACGGTAGACGCCTTCCAGCAGAGCCAGCGTGGACGAGCCGCTGGCCGCCGCCCACAAGGGCAGTGCGATGAGCGGCGCCGCGAACAGCAGCAAGGCCGCGATGCCGAGCTTGCGCGAGACGGGGTAGGCATGGGCCTGGCCGCCAGCGGGTTGCCTGATCTTCAATCCCCATCGACCCACCAAGCCGGTGACAACGATGGCGGCGACTTGGCCTGCGGCCGATGGCAGGAACAAGGTCATCAGTGCTGCCAGGAGCGCCAACGCGGCGCGTGGACGATCCGGGCAGAGCGACCGGGCCATGCCCCACACGGCCTGCGCCACGATGGCCACGGCCACGACCTTGAGCCCATGTACCCAGCCCGATTCAGCCAAGTCCTGGTACTGGGCGATGCCAAAAGCGAACAGGATCAGCGCGATGGCCGACGGCAAGGTGAAGCCCGCCCACGCAGCCAGCAGCCCCGACCAGCCCGCGCGCGCCAGCCCCAGCGCCATGCCGACCTGGCTGCTGGCCGGCCCCGGCAGGAACTGGCACAGCGCGACCAGATCGGAGTAGCTGCGGTCATCCAGCCAACGGCGGCGCTCGACGAACTCCGTGCGGAAATAGCCCAGGTGCGCGATCGGCCCACCGAACGAGGTCAGACCCAGACGCAGGAAGACCAGAAAGACGCGCCCGGCGCTGTCGCGGTTGTCGGAGTCTCGGGCCAGCGTCAAATGGCCTCCTGTCGCATGCGTCTGGACAACGCCTCGGCGCTCTCCTTGCGTTCGCTGTACCGATCGACCAAGTACGGTGCCACGTCGCGCGTCAGCATCGTGAACTTCATCAGTTCTTCCATCACGTCCACCACGCGGTCGTAGTAGGCCGAGGGCTTCATGCGCCCGGCCTCGTCGAACTCCTGGTATGCCTTGGCGACCGAGGATTGGTTCGGGATGGTCAGCATCCGCATCCAGCGGCCCAGCACGCGCATCTGGTTCACCGCGTTGAACGACTGCGAGCCGCCCGATATCTGCATCACCGCCAGCGTCTTTCCCTGGGTCGGGCGCACCGCGCCGACCGACAGCGGAATCCAGTCGATTTGCGTCTTCATCAGGCCGGTCATCGCGCCGTGGCGTTCCGGGGAACTCCACACCATGCCTTCGGCCCATTGCGCCAGTTCGCGCAGTTCCTTGACCTTGGGGTGATCCTCGCTGGCGTCGTCCACCAGCGGCAGGCCCGACGGGTTGAACAGCCGCGTCTCGCCGCCCAGCGCCCGCAGGATGCGGGCGGCTTCCTCGGCAGCCAGCCGGCTAAACGAGCGTTCGCGCAGCGAGCCGTAGAGCAGCAGGAAGCGCGGCGCGTGCGTGGCGCGTTCGGGCGTTTTCAGACATTCCATGTCCGGCTGCTGGAACAGCGCGGTGTCGATGTTAGGCAGGTCGAGACGGGACTCAGACACGACGCCCCTCCGTGTTCACGACCGGCTCGCCGTCTTCCTTGTTGAACGCGCCGCGCTGCGGCTGTGGCAACAGGTCGAGCACGGTTTCCGAGGGCCGGCACAGGCGCGTGCCCAGCGGTGTGACCACGATCGGCCGGTTGATGAGAATGGGATGCTGGAGCATGAAGTCGATCAATTGCTCGTCATTCCACTTCGGATCGTCCAGGCCGAGTTCGGCATAGGGCGTGCCCTTCTCGCGCAGCACCGCTCGCACCGGCACGCCCATCGCGGCAATCAGCGCCTTGAGCGTGTCGCGGTCGGGCGGCGTTTTCAGGTACTCGATGATGGTCGGTTCCTCGCCGCTGTTGCGGATCAGGCCCAGCACATTGCGCGAGGTGCCGCAGGCCGGGTTGTGGTAGATCGTGATGGTGCTCATGGGATGCCCTTGAAGATTACGGAGTGGTCGCGCGGCGTTCGTACCAGCCACGCGAGCGGTTGACCACGCGCACCACCAGCAGCATCACCGGCACTTCGATCAACACGCCGACCACGGTGGCCAGCGCCGCGCCCGAGTGGAAGCCGAACAGGCTGATGGCGGCGGCCACGGCCAGCTCGAAGAAGTTGGATGCGCCGATCAGCGCCGACGGCCCGGCGATGCTGTGCTTTTCGCCTACCTTGCGGTTGAGCCAGTAGGCCAGCCCGGAATTGAAGAACACCTGGATCAGAATGGGCACGGCCAGCATGGCGATCACCAGCGGCTGGCGGATGATGGCCTGACCTTGGAAGGCGAACAGCAGCACCAGTGTCAGCAGCAGTGCGGCGATGGACAGCGGGCCGATGCGCTCCAAAGCCCGGTCGAACGCGGCCTGGCCCCGGCGCAGTAGCGCCCGCCGCCAGAGCTGAGCGAGGATGACCGGGATGACGATGTAGAGCACCACCGAGGTCAGCAGCGTGTCCCACGGCACCGTGATCGCCGACAGGCCCAGCAGCAGGCCGACGATGGGCGCGAAGGCGAACACCATGATGGTGTCGTTGAGCGCCACCTGCGACAGCGTGAACACCGGATCGCCGCCGGTCAGGCGGCTCCAGACGAACACCATTGCCGTGCAGGGTGCAGCGGCCAGCAGGATCAACCCGGCGACATAACTGTCGAGCTGGTCGGCCGGCAACCAGTCGGCAAAGACCTGGCGAATGAAGATCCACGCCAGCAGCGCCATAGAGAATGGTTTGACCGCCCAGTTGACGAACAGCGTCACACCGATGCCGCGCCAGTGCTGCTTGACCTGGCCGAGTGCGCCGAAATCCACCTTGAGCAGCATTGGGATCACCATGACCCAGATCAGCAGGCCCACGGGCAGGTTGACCTGGGCCACTTCCATGCGGCCAATAGCTTGGAACACGCCGGGCGCGAACTGGCCCAGCGCAATGCCGGCGACGATGCACAGCAGCACCCACACGGTCAGGTAACGCTCGAAGCCGCTCATGGCGGAAGTCGCCGGCAGGCTGCCGGTGGTATCGGTCGCGGCCATCGGAACTGACCTCACCGGCGGCCAATGTCGCGCAGCTCGCGCTGCAAGGACATGGCATCGAGGCGCTGGAGCGGCAAGGACAGGAACAGTTCGATGCGCCGACGCAGCGTGATCGCCGCGTCCAGGAACGCCTTGCGCTGCTGTTCCTCGGTGCCTTCCACTGCGGCCGGGTCAGGCACGCCCCAATGCGCCGAGACGGGCTTGCCCGGCCACAGCGGACAGGCCTCGCCGGCGGCGTTGTCGCAGACGGTGAAGATGAAGTCGAATACCGGCGCACCGGGCGCTACGAACTCGTCCCAGCTCTTGCTGCGGTAGCCGGTCGTCGGCAGGCGCAGGCGCTCCAGCGTGGCGAGTGCCAGCGGATGCACTTCGCCTTTCGGGTGGCTGCCGGCCGAATGGGCGTGGAAGCGGCCCTGGCCCAATTCGTTGAGGATGCCTTCGGCAAGGATCGAGCGAGCCGAGTTGCCCGTGCAGATGAACAGTGCGTTGTAGGTGGTGTCGGTCATGGCGTCAGCAGTCGCAGCGGGGGGATTCGGAAACTTCGCAGACGCCGCCCTGGCAGCAGTGCTCGGTCAGGTAGCCGATCAGGCCGTTCATGTGGGCGTATTCGGCGCGGTAGATCAGGTTGCGGCCCTGCTGTTCGATGGTGACGAGACTGGCGTGGGCCAGTTCCTTCAGGTGGAAAGATAAGGTGTTGCGGGCCACGTCGAGCTGGTCGGCCAGCACGCTGGGCGTGAGTCCTTCCGGGCCGGCGACGACCAGGGCGCGGAACACGCGCAGGCGCTGGGTATGCGCCAAGGCGCTCAGGGCGGAAACGGCTTGATCTTCGTTCACAATTCGATGATACAACAATTATGGAATCAAAGAAAAGAAGCTGCTTCCAGGAGAAATGGCGTCCCGGCGTTCCGCCGTCGGGTTCGCGGGCTGCGCCCGCGCCTCGTGCGAGTCGCGGCCATTCGGCTTTGATCCCTGACGCCTTCGGCCCTTATGGGCCTGCGCGCTGCGCTTGCCCAAAGCGGGTGTGTGCAGTGGGCGGGGTGTAGGCGGTCTTGCTGTTCCCTTCACCGTATCACGGCGTTCTCGCCGTCAAGGGCGGCGCGCGCTGTTGCGCGCTGGCGTCCTGATGGCCGTCTGCGACCCTTGACTGCTTGCGCTGCGCCGTGCTGGCGCCGGTTCCGGGCAATTCCGCCCGAGCAACCGGAGCACGATCATGTCGCAACTATCCTTTTCCTCGTTCGATTCCTTCCTCATGGTGCGCGATGCCCAGGGGCGCTATCTGCCGGCGTCGGCCGACGACATTCTGGAAGCCGCGCGCCAGGTCATCGACCAGAAGATGCAGCGCGGTGCCGAGTTCACTTCACCGGCAGCGGTCAAGGACTACCTGCGCACCAAGCTGGCGGGCTTCGAGCATGAAGTTTTCGCGGTGCTGTTCATGGACACGCGCCATCGGCTGATCGAGTACCGGGAGATGTTCCGCGGCACGATCGACGGCGCATCGGTGTATCCGCGCGAGGTGGTCAAGGAAGCCCTGCGGTGCAATGCGGCAGCGGTGATCGTCAGTCACAACCATCCGAGCGGGAACCCGGAACCGAGCGCGGCCGACCGGGCGTTAACCGCGCGACTCAAGCAGGCGCTGGGCCTGGTGGACGTGCGCGTGCTCGATCACATCATCGTCGCTGGCAGTGACACCACATCGTTTGCCGAACGCGGCCTGCTTTGAGCGAAGGGGCTTCGGCCCCTTTTTGCTGCGTCTGGTGAAAGCCTTCGGCCCTTGTGGGCCTGCGCGCTTCGCTTGCCCGGCGAAACGCTGGCAGGAAATCCCAGACAGTGTTTGGGAAATTCAGTCCGTCCAAGATTCGTGGAGAGTATGGGCGGTCTTGCTGTTCCCTTCATCGTGCCACGGCGTTCTCGCCGTCAAGGGCCAAGCGCCGATGGCGCTTGCGGCCTGGCGGCCGTCGTTGACCCCTGACTGCTTGCGCTGCGCCGTGCCCCGGAAGGGTCGGGCAATTCCGCCCGGCAACCTTTCTGGAGATCAATGCCATGAGCAGCCATCACGATTGGATCATCGAAATCACGGCGCAGCACGATGCGCTCAAGCCATTCGCGCCGGAGAACGGCCTGCCTTTGCGCTTCAACATCGGCGACGCGGTGATCTACACGAACGAGGCCGGCTTGCAGTTCCGGCACCGCGTCACCGGCTTCTACCGGCCTGCCGGGCCTTCGGGACTGTACGCGCTCGGTGCGCGTTATCTGCTGAACTCGTCATCGCCTTGGATGCCGGTTTCGGAATCCTGCCTGCGCCCAGATGACTCGGTCTGATTGACGCCTTCGCGCCCCGACGGGGCGCTGCGCGCTGGCGCTTGCACTCAGGGAAAGCCCTGCGGGCTATCCCCGCCGCGCTTTGCTTGGCGCCCCTGCAAGCCTGCCGCCCCGGCTGCGCCGGCGTGGCAATGTCGAAGCCGCAAAGGCTGCTTGTCCACCACAGAAGATCCACGCTGCATCTTCACGACTGCATGGGCGTCCCCGGCCAAGAGACATGGCCGGTCGCGCTGTCGTGCGTGGCATCGAGCCTCGCTACGCGAGTCTCGCCCCTGGCGGGCTTCCATCGTTCCCTCGCTCCGCTCGGCTGACGCCTACGGCCCGGATTCCTCGATCCGGGCCTGCGCGCTTCGCTTGCGTGCGGTCGGCACAAAGGGACGGCCGTTGCCTGTCCAGCCGTCTCCCCTGACTTCATCACCTTGTCCGCGACCGTAGCCCGCAGTCGTGTGCCGTCAAGGCGCGCAGGGCCGTGTCCTCGGCTGCGCCTGCGGGCCGCACCAACCCTGCGCTTGTCTCCTTGACGGCCCCCGTCCGCGCGCTCCTTTGGCCGCGGGCGATGAACTCAGGAAAGACGGCGGCAACGAGGCCAACCGGGTTCTTCGTGCCGACCGCACCGGACAGCCGAAAGGCTGGGCTCCGAATCTAGGAATCCGGTGTGCGGTTTGAACAGCAAACCCTTTTTGTCAGGAGAAATGCAATGCAACTCGCATCCCGATTCGCTTCCCGTTCGCCGTCGCTGCGCAGCGATTACCCGCTGTCCGATGACCAGATTCACCGCGTGGCCCCGTCCATCTTCGCGGACGCCCCGCATGAAAGCCGTTCGCAGCGGTACGCCTACATCCCCACGTCCGCCGTGCTGGCCGAGCTTCGCAAGGAGGGATTTCAACCCTTCATGGCTTGCCAAACCCGCGTGCGTGATGAAGGCAAGCGCGAGCACACCAAACACATGCTGCGCCTGCGGCACGCGAGCCAGATCAACGGCGCGGAAGCCAATGAAATCGTGCTGCTCAATTCCCATGACGGCACGAGCAGCTATCAGATGCTGGCCGGAATGTTCCGGTTCGTGTGCAGCAATGGCCTTGTCTGCGGCGACACCGTGGCCGATGTGCGCGTGCCCCACAAAGGCGACGTGGCCGGTTTCGTCATCGAGGGCGCTTATGAGGTGTTGCGCGGCTTCGACCGGGTGAAGGAATCCCGCGATGCCATGCGCTCCGTCACTTTGAACGATGGCGAATCCGAAGTGTTCGCCCGCGCCGCGCTGTCCCTCAAGTACGACGACCCGGACAAGCCCGCGCCCATCACCGAATCGCAAATCCTGATGCCGCGCCGGTTCGATGACCGCCGCCCGGACTTGTGGAGCGTGTTCAACCGCACGCAAGAAAACCTGACCCAAGGCGGCCTGCATGGACGCAGCGCCAATGGACGCCGCCAGCAAACCCGCCCGGTGCAGGGCATCGACCAAAACATCCGACTGAATCGCGCGCTCTGGCTGCTGGCCGATGGCATGCGCCAGTTGAAAGCCTGAATCCCCACGCGGCAGGGGCAGGCAGCAGCCCTTGCCGCTTTCTTCGCTGCTGCATCCCAAACCGCAAGGAGTTATCACCATGAATGCCATTACCCAAACCGAAGCCCGCACCATCCAAGCCCCCGCGCTGGAAGCCGCCGACCCGACCAAGAACCTGATTCTGGTTCCGCTGTCGCGGCTGGTGTCGCGCCCCACTGGCCGCAACGTGCGCAAGACCCCCCGCATGTCCATCCACGAACTCGCCGCCAGCATCCAGCGTGTCGGCCTGCTACAAAACCTCATCGTGATTGTCGCCGCCGATGGCGAGCATTACGAAGTCGTGGCAGGTGGCCGTCGCCTCGCTGCGTTGAAGTTGTTGGCGAAGAAACACCGCATCAGCAAGGAATGGGAAGTGCCTTGCCTGCTGGTGGCCGATGGCACCGCTCGCACCGCCAGCCTGACCGAGAACGTGCAGCGCGAAGCCATGCACCCCGCCGACCAGTTCGAGGCATTCGCCGCGCTGGTGATGGAGGGCCGCAGCATCGAGGACATAGCAGCGGATTTCAGCGTCACGCCGCTGGTGGTGCAACGCCGCCTGAAACTCGCCAACGTGTCGCCGCGCCTGCTGGCCGACTACCGCGCCGATGCCGTCGCGCTCGATCAGCTGATGGCCCTTGCCATCACCGACGACCACGCCGCGCAGGAAAGCGCCTTCTACGATGCGCCAACGTGGCAGCGCCAGCCGTCCGCGCTGCGCGACCGTCTGACCGAACGCGAAATCGACGCCTACCGGCATCCGCTGGTGCGCTTCGTCGGGCTGGACACCTACGACGCCGCAGGCGGCGGCATCCGCCGTGACCTGTTCGCCGAAGGCGATGCGGGCGTGTATCTGACCGATGCCGCGCTGCTGGAGCGGCTGGCGCAAGACAAGCTGGCCGGCATCGCCGCCGAGGTGAAGGCCGAGGGATGGGCATGGGTGGATGCCACGCCCGGCACGACCCATGCCGACCTGCACGCCTTCCAACGCGCCCCGAGGGAACGCCGCGAACCGAACAAGCGCGAAGCCGCACGCATCGAAAAGCTGCAAGCCCAGCTGCACGAACTGGCCGAGGCCGTGGATGCCGCGCTGGACGCCGACGACGAGGAAAAGGCCGATGCCTTGCAGGATGAAGGCGAACGCCTGGGCGAGCAGTTGCAGGCGCTGGAAGATGGCTTGCAGGACTACGGCGCGAACGTGAAGGCGGCAGCCGGTGCCATCGTCACCATCGACCGCAGCGGCGAAGCCGTGGTGCATCGCGGCCTGATGCGCGAAGCCGAAGCCAAGGCGCTGCGCACGCTGGAACGGCTGCGGCAGGGTTTCGGCAGCGAAGGCGAAGCCGGGAACGACGACGAAGGCGAGGAAGCCGACGATGCGCACGAGACCGCCGCCATGTCCGACCGGCTGGCGCAGCGCCTGAGCGCCCACCGCACCGCCGCGCTGCAAATCGAAGTCGCCCGGCATCCACAAGCCGCGCTGGCTGCCGTGGTGCATAGCATGGTGCAGAGCGTTTTGCAGGAACACCGTTACGGCCACGACCAGCCGCTGGGCGTGAGCCTGAAAGTGCAAGACCGGCTGGAAGGCATGGCCCCAGATGTGTCGGAATCGCCCGCTGCCGTGGCGCTGCGCACGTTGCAGGAAGTCGCGGGCGAAGCGTTGCTGGAGGACAGCGCCGAACTGTTTGCCGTGTTGCTGGCGAAGTCGCAAGATGAACTGGTGCGGCTGCTGGCCGTGTGCGTGGCTTCTACGGTTGACGTGGTCACGCTTCGCGCCACGACGCAGCAACCGGGCGCTGAACTGGCGCAGGCCGTGGGGCTGGATATGGCGGCATGGTGGAAGCCGACCGCCGAGGGTTATTTCCGGCATGTGCCGAAGGTCGCAATTCTGGAAGCCGTGGGGCAGTTCGCCCCGTCGCACGTCACCCGGCTGACGAAATTGAAGAAAGGCGACATTGCCAGTGAAGCCGAACGGCTGGCGGACGGCACCGGCTGGATGCCCGCCGTGTTCCAGACCGGCCACGACACGGAACCGAAAAGCGTGCCCGAGGCGGCGGACGAAACGGACGCGCCAGAAGATGCCGCCGACGAGGCGGAAGGGCACGCGCTGGCCGCGTGAGGTAGCCACATCACCCCGGCGCTGTGGGCCGGGGTTTTCACCTGAACCGGGCGCGGCAGGTCTGCCGCGCCCGGTTTCATCGTCCACAGCGAAAATCGCCCCGTCGCCGCCTTCGGTCAGGCGGCGACGGGGCGTGCGCGCAATGGCCTTGCGCGCGGCACAGCAGATCGGTGCCCGCTGGCGCGGGCAAGATTACGATGGCGCCCCGCCGCAACGGGCGGCGCTTGTGGGGCGACGCCTCGGCTTGCTGCGGCAGGTTGTGCGAAAGCGCGCCGTCCTCGACGCTGATGGTTCCACCGCCTGTCTGTCACGAAGGACGGCTCACCGACACACCGCTCAGCCTCGCTATGGAGCTTCCGCGCCACGCCTCAAGCCCGTCGCCGCGAGTTGCGGCAGGGAGCGTTCACGTCTTTCGTTGGGGTGTTGGCCTTGCCCGCGTCAGGGCGCAAGCCGGTGAAGCCGTTACGCGGGGATGCCGAGTCGGCCACGTCTCCATCCGGGAGCGGGCGGCCTGTGCGTCCTTGGCTTGTCGTGAATCCTGGCAGGGGCGCGGCTGCGCCTTGGGCTTCATGGCCGCAACCTTTCAGCGAAAACAATTTCCCCGCCGCTGCGCGGCTTCCTCGCGGGACAAATTCTTTTCGCGTCCAGGTTCTCCACTGCGTTTCGACCGCAAGCGGTGCGGCCAGCCCATCCCCCGCCGGCCGGTTCACAACAAGGACGCACTGGCGCGACCTTGTTCAACCCGAAAGGAGAAACATCATGGCTAACATCGGCACCTTCAGCTCAGACAAAGACGGCTTCACCGGCACGCTCCGCACCCTGACGCTCAACGTCAAGGTCAAGCTGGTTCCCAACGACAAGGGCGACAGCGAGAACGCCCCCGACTTCCGCGTGCAGGCGGCGGGCCACGACATCGGCGCAGCGTGGAAGAAAGTCAGTAAGGCCGAACGGCCCTACGTGTCCGTGACCCTCGACGATCCTTCGTTCCCGGCAACGGTGTATGCCCGCTTGATCGAGAACGAGAGCGGCACGCACGACTTGATCTGGTCGCGCAGCAAGCCGCAGCAGGCGGACTAACTGCCGCCACCGCGCCCCGTCCATTGCGGCGGGGTGATGTGCTGCTGGCGCAGCACATCACGCACGCGCCTACGTCGCGTCGCGTTCCTTCAACAGGGCCTCAAGCTCCTGACGCACCTGCGCCAGAAGCTGATCGGTCTTGCGCGTGCTGTCGCCGGCATAGGCCAGCGTCAGCAGCGTGAGCGGATGCACTTCCATGACCTCGCACAACTCCACCAGCTTGTGCATGGTCGGGCTTTTCAAGTCGCGTTCCAGAGAACTCATATAGGTACGGCTGGACACGTCGGAGAACGCTTCCTGGCTCAAGCCGCGCGCTTTCCTGACCGTCCGTATGGCCGTCGCCAATGAGTGTTTCGCTGCCACCAACTTGGTTTCCCCGTAAAAACCAAGATGACAGCCCATTGCGCCCTATAGCGCTACAATCTAAAGTGTTCATTCGTGGCTGAAAGGCCTGCTTTCGTACTTTTACGGAAATCCGCAGATGCGGATTCCGACAGAACCGGGGAATCGCATCCGTGTCTTTCCGGCTTTCTACAATTCCGCTTGTGCGCTTCCGTTCTTCTACGGATGCGATGGATTGCGTATCGGTGCTTGCGCACGGATGTACGGATACGGTTCGGCGGTTCTGCGCTTTGGCACAAAAGCGCATCCGCGCATCCTCGGTTTCGTGGGGATTCCGACCATGACCTTGCCGCTTGTCACCACCGAGGAACGCGCCCGGCTGCTGGCCCACGGCACGGCACGCGATGCCGGCCAGCACCTCGACCCGCTGCCCGTGGTGCGGCTGTTCACCCCGGACGCGCACGCGACCTGGCTGCTGGCGTCGCTCGATCCTACGGATGGCGACACGGCCTATGGCCTGATCGACCTAGGCATCGGGATGCCGGCGCTGGGCACGGTCAAGCTGTCCGATCTGGCGTTCATCGTCGGGCCACGCAAGCAACCCGTGATGCGTGATCGCTACTTCCAGCCGGTGCGGCGGCTGTCGGAGTACCTGCGGCTGGCCGAAGAAAACGGCTCGATCACGGACTGACCGAGCCGTGCGTAGCCCGTCCGGCCGGGGCGCATTGTGATTATTTCCGTCTTACTCAAGACCGTGCAGGTCTCAATCCGCATTCTTGCACCGAAGCGGTGCGACCCTGCTGTAAACAGTCATGGTTTTCGACGCGGACTGCGGCACGGTGTCCGATGCTGACCGTCAATTCCTGGCGGCGCGGCCGTCGCATTAAGACGATTATCGCAATGCACCGGAGCCAATGGGTCTTGACACCAGAAGACGCAACTTAACCCGATAACGATGACGCTTTGATGTTGAACCGATAGCTCCCGCACATCGAAAACCGTGGCGACGTTCCTGCTGACTGACAGGAGGTTGCGTCATGGCTGGCCCGAGCGCCGAACACTGGTATCCGACCGCCGCGTATCTCTACGCGCTGCACCTTGATGGCCCCGCGCTGGCCTGGGAATACCTGCGCCGCCACCCCGACTACCGCCGCGACTGGCTGCGCCGTCGCCGCCGGCCGGACGCAGCACAACGCTGGGGCCTGCGCCTGTTGGAAGACCCGGCCCTGGATGCACGCGACGCGGATCCGGCTTGGTTCCCCGATCATGACGCCGTGGTGCAGCTATACCCTGATGCCGATCCGCCGCCCGATGCCTATGCCTTCGAGTTCTGGCGCCTCCCCGGTCGCAAGCACTTGATCCACGACGGCAAGCGCCTGGTGCTGGTGTCGTACTGGCCCGGCTGCTGCATGCGACTCGCGCTGGCGCCGGGCCTGGAAGACGGCATGGCCTACCTCTACGCCACCCGCGCTTGCGCTACACCCTGCGCACGCTATCGCGTGCTCGCGGCCGGGCTGGATGCCTTGACCGTGGCGACCGTAGCTGCGCCTGCGGCAGCGGCCCGTTCCCGGCCCACGCCCGCTGCGCTGTTGGAACTGCACACCTTGCAGGCGCTCGACGCGACCCTGGCGGGCGCGTCCTTGCGCGAGGTCGCCGAAGGGTTGTTCGGGGCGAATGCCGTCGCCGCCGACTGGCACAAGGACAGCGCCTTGCGTGCCCGCATGCGGCGGCTGGTGCGTCGTGGCGAGGTGCTGATGCGCGGCGGCTATCGCAGTCTGGCGCAGCTTCCGCCAGTTGCACCGCATTAGGGGGGGACGTTCTGCGCCCCCTGCAATTCGTCCCTTAGCAGGAAGCCTCACTTTCTTGAAAGTGCCTCTATCCGGCTGCGTGGTGTGGCCGGGCTTGATGGAGGACCATCCCATGCGACCTGCTCCCTTGCGGCCTGCCGCCGCTGCTGTCGCTGCGCCTGCGCAGCCCCAACGCTACCTGACCAACGATGAGGCCGCCGACTACCTGCGCCTGTCGCCCCGCACGCTGGAGAAGCAGCGCGTGATCGGCGGCGGGCCGAAGTTCCGCAAGTTCGGGCGGCGCGTCATGTACGCCGTGGCCGACCTCGACGCCTGGGCCGATGCGCGCAGCTTCGATGCCACCTCCGACCCGGAATACGCCGAGCGCCATGCGGGTGATTACCGTGATCGCCGCTGACCTTCGGTTCACGGGTGTCCGCCGTCATGTCCAGTCCCGCGCTGCCGTCCCGGCAGCGGCCGATGCAGGAACGCGAACAGCTCGACCTGTTCCGCGCCTTGCCCGGCGACATGGCGCCGCGCGACAGCCAGGATTTGATGGCCTATCCGTTCTTCTCGTTGGCGAAATCCAAACGGGTCAAGCCTATCGACTTCCGCGCCGGCAACGTGACGATCCGCGTGGAGGGCACGCAGGAGCATGGCATCGCCACGATTTGGGATGCAGACGTGCTGATCTGGGCGGCTTCGCAGATTGTGGAGGCGAAGGACGCGGGCCTGCGGCCGTCGCGGCTGATGCACGCCACGCTTTACGAGATCCTGCGATTCATCGGGCGCGGGACCGGCTCACGCGACTACCAGCGCCTCAAGGCCGCGCTGGATCGCCTGCAATCGACCACGGTGGCGACTTCCATCCGCGAGACCACGAGAAGGCGGCTGCATCGCTTCTCGTGGATCAACGAGTGGAAGGAACTGGCCGACGCCAGCGGCACACCGCTGGGCATCGAACTGATCCTGCCGGACTGGTTCTACGCGGGCGTGCTCGATGCCGCTCTGGTGCTGACCATCGACCCGGCGTATTTCCGGCTCACCGGCGGCATCGAACGCTGGCTGTACCGCCTGGTGCGCAAGCACGGCGGCAGGCAGGAATACGGCTGGCAGTTCGATTTCCGCTACCTGCACCAGAAGTCCGGCAGCAGCGCCAAGCCCTACGACTTCGCCTGCGACCTGCGCGCTTTGGTCGCGCGGCAGTCGCTGCCCGGCTACGTCCTGGGCATCGAGCGGATGCCGGACGACGGAACGGAACTGCTGACGTTCCGGCCCGTGCCGTATACGGCACGGGGATAACGCCGGGACAAGCTGTGAATAGTGTCGTGCTATCAGGCGTGCGGGGTATCGTGCTATCGGGCGTGGGACTATCGTGCTATCAGGCGTGCCAATCGGCCGCAAACCCGCGCCGGCATTGGGTTTGCGCGCCCTCTAACATTACTAACTTAAATTCTCTAACTTTTAGTAGAGAAGCGCCGTTTCGGTGGACAACTGCCGAAAGGCAAAAAGCGCCGCCGTCCCAAAGGCAAAAACAGCCCCAAAACCAACCCCGTTCGGCAAGGCAAACCCACTCTGGCTTTCCAGTTCGGAGGGCCACGCCATGATCGTCGCCTTGCTCAACCAGAAAGGCGGCGTCGGCAAGACCACGCTCGCCACCCACATCGCCGGCGAACTGGCGATGCGTGGGCAGTCGGTCATCCTGCTGGATGCCGACCCGCAAGGTTCATCGCTGGACTGGACGCAGCGCAGAAGCCAGCAAGGCTTGCCCCGGCTGTTCAGCGCCGTGGGCCTAGCCCGCGAAACGCTGCACCAGGAAGCGCCAGAACTCGCCCGTCGTGCAGATCACGTCATCATCGACGGGCCGCCGCGCATCGCCGCCTTGGCGCGCTCCGCGCTGCTGGCGGCCGAGCGCGTGTTGATCCCGGTGCAGCCCAGCCCCTACGACCTGTGGGCCAGCGCCGAGATGGTGGCACTGATCCGCGAGGCCCAGGTGTTCCGGCCTGCGCTGCGCGCGGCCTTCGTCATCAACCGGCGCGTCAGCACCACGGTGATCGGCCGGGAGGCGCGGCAGTCGCTGGCCGAACAACCGCTGCCGGCGCTGCGCGCCGAGGTTCGCCAGCGCATCGTCTTCGCCGACAGCGTGGCCGCCGGTCGGCTCGCACGCGAGACGGCGCCCGACAGCGCAGCCGCACGCGAGATCGCCGCGCTGGTGGACGAACTGCTGCGGTGGCCGACATGACCACGAAGCCACCCCGCAGCAAGCGCGTCGGCATCGGAGCGCGTCCGCCCGCGAATCCACACGCCGAGGCGTGGATTCGCCAGGGCGACGCCGATGCGCTCAACAAGGGCGACCTCTACACGGCCCGCCTGACCCTCGACATTACGCCCGCCATGCGGGCGCGCATCAAGGTGTCGGCCTTCACGCGGGGCGTGACCGTGGCCGAACTGCTGCGCGCTTTGCTGGAGCAGGAGTTTCCCGAGCACCGCACGGAGAACACGCCATGAACGCATCCGCTGCACCCGCCGCGAACACGGCCACGGTCGCCGCATCGCCCCCGGCTGCGCCGTCGCTCGCGGTACTCGCCGGCCAGGCCGGCAACGTGCCACTGACGCGCGTATCGCTGGCCTACATCGAACCGCGCTTCAAACTCTACCTGCGCTTCGGCGAACCGGCGCGCACGCTCCAGCTCGACCGCTGGCGGCGCTGCGCGGTGTTCCTGCCGCGTGCGATGTTCTGCCGTGTGCGCTGGCAGGCCAACGACTACGGCACGATCCGCTGGCAGCTCATGGTGATGCAGGCTGGCACGCCGCTGGATGCCCTGCAGCGCATCCCCGGCGTGCGGCCCGGCGCGCGCCTGCTGCTGCACGCCGAAGGCGATGCCAGCGTGCGCGCCGTTCTGGAACGCATCGACGCCATCGAGGCGCTGGGCATCGCCCCGTCTGCCGTCTCGCCCGCGTACTGGCGCACGCTGGGCAACCGTCTCGCGGCGCGCCTGCCGCTGCCCGAATACACCGCCGAGCGGCATGCCGCCTGGCTCGCCGGGAAGGTGCTGCCATGACGACCGTTTCCACTTCGTCCGCCTCGCCGCGTCCTCGCTCGCGCCTGCGCGCTCGCCTCGTGCTGGCGGGCCTGACCGCCTGCGGCCTCGCTGCGCTGGCCTGGGCGGCTTTCGTGTCGCCGCTGCCGCGCCTGACGTACAACCCATCCGACAGCGTGGCGGTCGGCTGGTATCGCATCGAACCGTTCGAGCCGCGCACCGCCTCGCTGCCACGTCCATTGTCCGTGGACAGCATCGTGCTGGTGCCGCTGCCGGCCGAGGCCGCCGCATTGGCCGCGCAGCGCGGCTACCTGCCGACGCGCGTTCCGCTGCTCAAACGTGTGGGCGCAGTCGCACCGCAACACGTTTGCATCGTCGCTGGTCAGATACGCATCGACGGCGTGCCTTCGGCCGCCGTGCTGCCTGCCGACCGGCTGGGCCGGCCGCTGCCATCCTGGCCGCAATGCCGCCGCCTAGCGCCTGGCGAACTGTTCCTGTTGAGCGTGACCAATCCGGCGTCGTTCGATAGCCGCTACTTCGGCCCGGTCAGCGCATCCGCCGTGATCGGCGTTGCGCATCCCGTTTGGCTGGAGGCACGCCCATGACGGCCGCCGATTCGCTGCACGCTGCCGTGCATCTCATCGTGCCATCGGGCGTGTCGTTCTGCTGTTCGTCGCCGTGTCATCGCGCGTGCAGTGCGAGCGCATCCGCGCTGCACTTCGCGCAACATCCGGCGCAGCCATCCAACGTGCAGGCGTCTTGCCTTGAACACGCCCGGCCTGCGGCCATTGGCGGGTTCACCGGCGCGCTGGCTGCAAGCAGCACAGCGCCGCCGGGCCGCCGACGCCCGGAGCGGAAGCGAAGGGCAAAGGCGGAAGGCAAGACAAAAGGACGCGGCACCGGGCCGCGTCGAAAGCGTGTCTGCACGTGGGGGTGGCGCGGCACCTCGCGGCTTCGCCGCCGTGCCGCGTGGGGCGCGAGGGCCGCGCCAATGCAGGCATGTCCGCGTGCTTCGCACGCCCGGACACGCCATAGCTTGCAGGGAGCGCGGCCATGACAGACCGCCGCGACGACGATTTCCGCGTGCGCCCCAGCGCCCCGAAGAACCGGGGCCAGGGCCAGGGCTTCGTTTCCAAGGTGCTCAAGCAGACCGGCAAGGCCAGCAGCGGCAAGTCGGCGGTGCGCCGTCCTGGCACCGGCGGTAGCGGCGCACGGGCAGGCCAGCGGCCCGGCTCACGGCTTGGGCGCGGCCACACGGCGGCGCGCTTCGCCGGGGCGAAGCTCACGCCCATGTCGCGGCGCGTGACCATCAAGACCCTGCTGGTTAATCAACGCAACGCCAGCCCGCAGTCGCTCGCCAAGCACCTGCGCTACATCGAGCGCGACGGCGCGGGCCGTGATGGAGAACCGGGGCGGGCCTATGGGCCACAGACCGACGAAGCCGACCTCGATGCCTTCAAGGAGCGGGCCGCCGACGACCGGCACCATTTCCGCTTCATCGTCTCACCGGAAGACGGCGCCGAGCTGGACGACCTGCGTACCTACACCCGGCACCTAGTGAACCGGATGGAAGCCGACTTGGGTACGCGGCTGGATTGGGTGGCGGTCGATCACTGCAACACCGACAACCCGCATACGCACCTCATCGTGCGCGGACGTGACGACACTGGCAAAGACCTCATCATCGCGGGCGACTACATCGCCCATGGCTTCCGCCATCGCGCTGCCGAACTGGCGACCGAATGGCTGGGGCCACGCACCGAGCTGGAGATCCAGCAGACCTTGCAGCGAGAAGTGGAGCAGGAGCGGTGGACGAGCCTGGATCGCACGCTGCAACGCGAGGCTGGCGAAGACGGCAGAGTACAGATCGAACGCTTCAACGAACCGAAGCTGCAACGCCAGCGCCTGCTGCTGATCGGCCGCCTGCAACGCTTGCAGCGCCTCGGCCTGGCCGACGAAACGCAGTCCGGCATCTGGGCCGTCCATGCGGATGCTGAGAAGACCTTGCGCGCACTGGGCGAGCGTGGCGACATCATCCGCACCATGCAGCGGGCCATGAGTGGCCAGCCGCGCGAGCTGGCGGTGTTCGAGCCGGGCGACGATGGCCGTACCGTCATCGGCCGCGTGGTCGCGAAGGGGCTGGCCGATGAGCTGCACGACCGGGGCTATCTGGTCATCGACGGTGTAGACGGCAAGGCCCACTACGTCGCGATGAACGCCCGCGACGAGCTGGCGAACTATCCCACTGGCGCGGTGGTGGAGGTGCGCGGTTCCGCCGAGGTGCGGGCGGCCGACAAGAGCATCGCCGCGCTGGCGAGCGATGGCCTGTACCGCACCGATCATCACCTGGCGATCGAGCAGGGCCGAGCCAAGCCCGGCCGCGATCCGCAGGAAGTCGTCGCGACCCACGTCCGCCGGTTGGAAGCCCTGCGCCGGGCCGGCATCGTGGAGAGCGTGGCCGAAGGGCTATGGAAGGTGCCGGACGACGTGGCCGAGCGTGGCCGCCAGTACGACGCGCAGCGGCTGGGCGGCGTGGCGGTGGAGCTGAAATCGCACCTGCCGATCGAGCGGCAGGCGCGGGTGATCGGCGCGACCTGGCTGGATCAGCAGTTGATCGGCGGCGGCAAGGGGCTGGGCGACCTGGGCTTTGGTGGCGACGCCAAACAAGCCTTGCAGCAGCGCGCCGACTTTCTCGAAGAACAGGGGCTGGCCCAGCGGCGCGGGCAGCGCGTGATCCTCGCCCGCAACCTGTTGGGAACGCTGCGCAATCGGGAATTGGCGCAGGCCGCGCAGGACATTGCCGCCGAAACCGGTCTGGAGCATCGACCTGTGGCCGATGGGCAGCGCGTGGCGGGCATCTACCGGCGCAGCGTGATGCTGGCCAGCGGGCGCTACGCGATGCTCGACGATGGCATGGGATTCAGCCTGGTACCGTGGCGGCCGGTGATCGAACAGCGACTGGGGCAGCAGATCTCCGCAATGATGCGCAGCAGTGGCGTGTCTTGGGAAATTGGTCGGCAGCGCGGGGCATCACTCGGTTGACTTGCCAGTTCGTACTAATAGAGAAATAGCCCGCAGATACGCCTGTATTAGCGTGCAGAGGTGCGCACGCAAGACATCTGCGAACTTAGCGGACGCATCATCCTCCAGCAGAGCCTGTGCCGGGCCGATCATGGCGCTCATGGTCAACAGGCTGGCCGTGTTCAAGTCGTCAAAGCGTGCATCCGTGGCCGTATCGAGCATCGAGGCCACCGCTTTCTGCATGCGCTCCTTCGCATGCGCGACCAGGATCGTGCCCCCATGCTCTTCGGCAACCGCATAGAGTGCTTTCGACGCCGAGGGATGTTCCAGTTTCGCCCCCAGGAATGCATGAACCAACTCATGAGCCATGTCGGCTATCGGTTTCCTTCTCTGCGTGATGCACGCTTGTTCCACCGCCACGGCAACATGGTCGAGGTGCCGCCCCAACACTGCTGCCAGCAGCGATCGGCGGTTGGGGTAGTACTGGTAGAGGCTACCCACCGACACCCCTGCGCGCTCGGCGACACGGGTGGTCGTACACAGGGCAAGGCCTTCGGCGGCCAAAACCTGAATCGTCGCCATATGGATGGCGTCTACGGTAGCCATCGACCTCGCCTGAACCGGCGATTTTCTTGGCTTGGGCGGTGGTGCAGATACGGGCATCGAATGCGAATTCACAATGTGAAGAAACCTTCATATTATGAGCATTCCTCGAACTGAAAGGAATCCTCCATGAAAGAGCATGTACAACCCGTGGCACTGGTGACTGGTGCCAACAAGGGCATCGGCCTAGCCGTCACGCAGCAATTGGCCGCACGCGGCTACATCGTCTACCTCGCCAGCCGCGATGAACAGCGCGGCGCTGAAGCAAAGGCCAGCATCGAACGCCCCGACCTGGACATTCGACCGATCCGCCTGGACGTCACCGATGTCGAATCCATTGCGGCGGCGGCGGCACGGCTGAAGGATGAGGCCGGATCGCTGGACGTGCTGGTCAATAATGCCGGCATTGCTGGTCAACCGCTGCCGCCCAGCCAGTGCGATGCGCAAGCGCTGCGCGACGTTTATGAGGCCAATGTGATCGGGCCGGTCTCGGTCACCCGGTTGTTGCTGCCGTTGCTTCGGGCTGGGCAAAGACGCACCATCGTCAATGTCTCCAGTGAGTTGGGATCATTGACTCTGCATAGCTATCCCGACTTTCCGTTCGCGCCCGTCAATTTACTGGCCTACTGCTCATCGAAGACGGCGCTCAACGCATTCACCGTACTGCTGGCAAAAGAACTCCGGGAGGACGACTTCAAGGTCAATGCCGTCAATCCAGGGTTCACCGCAACCGATCTAAATGGCTTTACGGGAAAGCGAACAGTCGATCAGGCGGCGGAGATCGTGGTCAAGTATGCGACCTTGGATGTTTCCGGCCCCACGGGGGGATTCTTTACAGACGGTGGGATTCTGCCATGGTGAATGTCAAGGCACACCTGCAACGGATACTGAGCTGGAACACAACGGATGAGGCCATTCAAAGAAATGCTGGGGACTCTTACCACCAAATAGCTGGCAGCCCCTGCAATATCGAGGACGCAGTGATATGGAACTACGCCACCTTCGCTGCTTTTTCGCCGTAGCGGAAGAACTCCATTTTGCTCGCGCCGCCGAGCGGCTGCACATTGAGCAATCACCACTGTCGCGCACTATCAAAGAACTGGAAGAAGACCTGGGCGAGCAGTTGTTCATCCGAACCAGCCGTAGTACCCGGCTAACGCGGGCGGGCAGGCTGTTCCTTGAGCATGTGCCGCGCATTTTCACCGCTATGCAGCAGGCCCGCGACAGTGTGAAGGCGGCGGCCAATGGTTTCCACGGTCAGTTGCGCATCGCGCTGTCCGATAGCATCACGCCCTCGCGCCTGCCGGCCTTGCTGGCGCTTTGCCGGCAGGAGGAACCCGAGGTCGATATTCGGCTTTTCCAAGTGCCGCTGTCGCAGCAGCTCAAGGGGCTGCAAGACGACCTGTACGACGTAGGCTTTGCGCAGTCGGATGAAGTGGGCGAAGGCATCACAGCCGAAGCGGTGTGGAGTGACCCGCTGATGGTGGCAGTACCGGCGCGGCATCATCTGCTCAAGCACAAGCGGATTCCATTGGACGAAGTGCTCCATTTTCCGCTGGTGCTATGCGACCCGCAGGCGTGCGAGGGTCACGCGCGACAGGTCGATCGCGTGCTGCGCCGCTCTGACCGGGAACCCCTGATCGCCGAGCGCGTTCCCTCGTTCGAGTTGATGATGGTGGTGGTGTCGGCCGGCTTCGCCTTGGGGCTGGCCGGTGGGCCGCACATCGCGGCAAGCCGGGAGCCTGGCGTAGTGGCTCGGCCCTTGGCTGGGCGCTCGCCCATGCTGACAACTTACCTGCTACGCACGGAGGGAGAACCTTCAGATGCGCAAGCCCGCTTCATCGAACGGGTGCAGTCCATCGACTTGCCCGAAGGCGCGAGGCTCGTATCGCCACCTGAACCTGATCCCCAGGAGGAAATCGAGCTATGAAGCAAATTGCCACCTTACTGCTGGTCGCGGTACTCACGGCCTGCGGCCAGTCGGAGACGCCCAAGCAGGCTGACGTGCCGAGCGTGGAGCAACTGGTCGCCGATCCAGCGCGGTTGAAGGAGTTGCGCCAGCAATGCAAGACCGACCGGGCGACGCTTGGCGATGTGCTCTGCAACCGAGTGGCCGAAGCCACGCGCAAACGCTTCTATGGCGACGGAAAGACGCCCTACACGCCATCGGAAACGCCGCCGAAGTTCTAATCTCAAGCCCTTCGCAAGATAATCACGTCGCATTTGTTAACACGCCGCAGCGCGCTCGCGCCTGCGGCGTTTTTATTGGCTTCTTTGCAGTCTGAAACGATGCTTTTTTCATCACCTTGCTCCCGATAACAGTCTTTGACCGGCACCGACCCGGCACTGATTCTCGCGTCATGCGGCACGTCCTTGTGCCGCGTGTGAACGAGGAATCAGCGCAGAGGAATCGGAGGCCAGTCAATGCAAGTTCAGGGTGTGCTGTTCGGACAGATCGCAGTTGTTTTCAGCATCGTGATCGCCGGTGTGTGGAGTGCAACGCAATGGACAGCCGCCGCTCTGGCCTACCAACTACGCCTTGGCTCGCCCTGGTTCGATTTCTTCGGTACGCCGGTCTATCACCCGTGGCGGCTGTTCGAGTGGTGGTTCTTCTTCGATGCCTACGCGCCGCACGTCTTCGACATAGGCGGCGCCATTGCGGGTGGCAGCGGCCTGGTCGCCGTAGTGGTCGCCATCGCCATGTCGGTGTGGCGCTCGCGGCAATCGCGCCTGGTCACGACCTATGGCTCGGCACGTTGGGCCAATACCGCCGACATCCGCAAGGCCGGGCTGATGCAGTCGGCCGGCGTCTTTCTCGGCCTGCATGACGGACAGTACCTGCGCCATGAAGGCCCGGAACACGTCCTGACGTTCGCGCCCACGCGCTCGGGCAAAGGCGTGGGCCTGGTGGTGCCGACTTTGCTGTCCTGGCCTGCATCGGCAGTGATCCACGACATCAAGGGCGAGAACTGGCAGATCACTGCTGGCTGGCGCTCGCGTTTCTCGCATTGCCTGCTGTTCAACCCCACCGATCCGCAGTCGGCCGCGTACAACCCGCTGCTGGAAGTGCGGCGCGGCGCGCATGAAGTGCGCGACGTGCAGAACATCGCCGACATTCTCGTTGACCCCGAAGGGGCGCTGGAGAAGCGCAATCACTGGGAGAAGACCAGCCATGCGCTGCTGGTCGGCGCCATCCTGCATGTGCTGTATGCGGGCGAGGACAAGACGCTGCGCGGCGTCGCCAACTTCCTCTCCGACCCGGCGTGCCCGTTTGAGCTGACGCTGCACCGGATGATGACGACGAAGCACCTGGGTGATGCACCGCACCCGGTTGTCGCGTCCGCCGCGCGCGAAGTGCTCAACAAGAGCGACAACGAGCGGTCTGGCGTGCTGTCCACGGCCATGTCGTTCCTCGGCCTGTACCGCGACCCCACGGTGGCCGAAGTCACGTCACGCTGCGACTGGCGCATCGCCGACCTGATCGCGTCCGAGTCACCTGTCTCGCTATACCTGGTGGTGCCGCCTTCGGACATAAGCCGCACCAAGCCGTTGATCCGGCTCATCTTGAACCAGATCGGCCGGCGCCTCACCGAATCGCTCGATTGCAGCGACGGCATCGAACGCCGCCACAAGCTGCTACTGATGCTCGATGAGTTCCCGGCGCTGGGCCGGCTCGACTTCTTCGAGACGGCGCTTGCCTTCATGGCCGGCTACGGCATTCGCAGCTTCCTCATCGCGCAGTCGCTCAACCAGATCGACAAAGCCTACGGCCAGAACCATTCGATTCTGGACAACTGCCATGTCCGGGTGACGTTCGCCACCAACGACGAACGCACCGCCAAGCGCATTTCGGAAACGCTGGGCACCGCCACCGAACTGCGCGCGCAGCGCAACTACGCCGGCCACCGGCTCGCGCCGTGGCTCGGGCACTTGATGGTGTCGCGGCAGGAAACCGCACGCCCGCTGCTGACGCCGGGCGAAGTGATGCAACTCCCACCCGATGAATCGGTGGTGATGGTGTCCAGCGTGGCGCCGATCAAGGCCAAGAAGCTGCGCTACTACGCCGACGCCAATTTCAAGCAGCGCGTGCTGCCACCACCCGCGCTGGCGGCTGGGCAGTACGCCGACGTGCCACCGGCCCGCGCCGACGACTGGAGCGGCCTGGCGATCCCGGCCGTGCCCGCCGCATCAGCCACGGCCTCCGCCGATGACCTGGGTGGCACCGACGACGGCGGCCCGCGCCGCCAACCCGAACTCTCCGAATCCGTCGCCTACGACCCCGAGCTGGATGCGCCCGATGACCTCGCGCTGCTCGATGACGACGACGACCTGCCGCTGCCGCTCCCAGGCCAGCTTGACCCGGCCATGCAGCGCACGGCGCGGCTGGCCTCTCTTGACCCCAACGACGGAATCGACCTATGAGCCAATACCGCCTCAACCTGTTCATCCAGCACGAGCACGCCAAGCGTCTGGAAGAACTCGCCGCCAAGAAAGGCGTGTCCAAGTCGTCCATCGTCGCGGCAGCGCTGGCGTCCTGGCTGTCGCCGGACGCGGGCGACCAGCGCGAGGCCGCCATCGCCAAGCGACTGGATCGCCTGTCGCGGCAGGCCGAACGACTGGAGCGCGACCAGAACATCCAGATCGAAACGCTGGCGCTGTTTATCCGCTACTTCCTGACCGTCAGCACGCCGGTGCCTGAGGCGCATCAGGACGCGGCCCGTGCCCAGGGCAAGGCGCGTTTCGAGCAGTTCATCGAACAGCTCGGCAGGCACCTGCTGCGCGGCCGCAGTCTGGTGCGCGACGTGGTGGAAGAACTCCATCCCGACCCGATGCGGATGGATGACGCGGCGGCGCTGGCCGAAGCGCAGGAGCGTGCCTCATGAGCGCCGTTCCGCAGATCCCGCCCGAACCCCGCTCGTCGGCCACCACTTCACAGGATCGCCGCATCCAGATGCTGCGCACGGCAATGGGGCCGCTGATCGCCGCCGCGCTCGAAGACCCGGACGTGGTGGAAATCATGCTCAACCCTGATCGCACCCTGTGGGTGGATCGGCTGTCGTCGGGCCGCGCACCGCTGGGCGTCGAGCTGCCCGAAGCCGACGGCGAACGCATCATCCGGCTTGTTGCCGCGCACGTCGGCGCGGAAGTCCATCGCGGCCAACCGCTCTTGACCGCCGAATTGCCCGAGACGGGCGAGCGTTTCGAGGGCATCTTGCCGCCGGCCGCACCGGCACCAGCCTTCGCGCTGCGCAAGCGGGCCGTGAGCATCATCGGCCTGGATCGCTATGTGGCCGACGGCATTCTGACTGCCGGCCAGGCGGACTTCCTGCGCCGCGCCGTGCGCGAGCGGCAGAACATCCTGATCGCCGGCGGTACCAGTACCGGCAAGACCACGCTGGCGAACGCGCTGCTGGCCGAGATCGCCGCCACCGGCGACCGCGTGCTGGTGCTCGAAGACACCATCGAGCTGCAATGCGCGGCCCGCGACCATGTGCCGCTGCGCACGCGGGCCGGCGTCGTGTCGATGCAGGAGCTGGTGCGCGCCACGATGCGCCTGCGCCCTGATCGCGTGATCGTCGGCGAAGTGCGCGGCGGCGAGGCGCTGGATCTCATCAAGGTGTGGGGCACTGGCCATCCGGGTGGCATCGCCACCATCCACGCCGGTTCCGCCTTGGGCGCGCTGCTGCGCCTGGAGCAACTGATCCTTGAAGTGGCGGTGAATCCGCCGCGAGCGTTGATCGCCGAGGCCATCAACGTCGTCATCCACATCGCCGGGCGTGGCCGCAAGCGCCACGTCGAAAGCATCGCCCGCGTCGTCGGCTTCGACGGCGTGGGCTATCGCATGGCGGACGCGCTGGAAACGCCGTTTCCCGAGCTGCCGTCAGTTCCTTCCCCGTCCCCTGAACCCTCTGGAGAACTGCCATGACGCAGATGCACATTCATGCTTTCCGCATTTCCGTAAATCCGGCTTCGGCCTTCGCGCGCCTGCGGCGCCTGGCCGGGCCGGTGCAGCACGGGCTGCTGCTGGCCGCCATCATGCTGATGACGGCCGGCACCGCGCAGGCCTCCGGTTCCTCGATGCCCTGGGAAGGGCCGCTGACCTCGATCCTCGAATCCATCCAGGGGCCGGTGGCGCGCATCGTTGCGGTCATCATCATCATTTCCACCGGCCTGGCGTTGGCCTTCGGCGATACCAGCGGCGGCTTCCGCAAGCTGATCCAGATCGTGTTCGGTCTGTCCATTGCGTTCGCCGCGTCCTCGTTCTTCCTGTCGTTCTTCTCGTTCTCCGGCGGGGCGGTCGTATGAGTGCCCCGGATGCCTTCGCGGCGGGCTTCGAGGTGCCGCTGCATCGCTCACTCACCGAGCCGATCCTGATGGGCGGTGCGCCGCGCACCGTGGCGATTGCCAACGGCACGCTAGCCGCCGCCGTCGGGCTGGGCCTGCAACTGTGGATTCCCGGTGCGGTGCTCTGGATCGTCGGCCATTCGCTGGCGGTCTGGGGCGCGCGCGTCGATCCGCAGTTCATGCAGGTCTTCGCCCGGCACATCAAGCACAAACCGCTGCTGGACGTGTAGGGGACGCCGCCATGCTGAATCTTGCCGAATACCGTCAGCGCCCCGCGCTGCTGGCCGACTGGTTGCCCTGGGCCGGCCTGATCGCGCCGGGTGTCGTCTTGAACAAGGACGGCAGTTTCCAGCGCACGGCGCGCTTTCGCGGGCCTGATCTGGACAGCGCAACGCAGGGCGAACTGATCTCCACGTCGGCGCGACTCAACAACGCGCTACGCCGCCTGGGTTCGGGCTGGGCCTTGTTCATTGAGGCCGTGCGCCGGCCGGCGGCGGACTACCCACACTCCGACTTTCCCGAACCGCTGTCCTGGCTCGTGGACGAGGAACGCCGCGCGGCCTTCGAGGAATCGGGGCATCACTTCGAGAGCGGCTATCACCTGACATTGGCTTACCTGCCGCCCGAGGAGTCGCGCGCCCGCGCGGCCAAGCTGCTCTACGAGAACGCGCCCGGCGACGGCGTCGACTGGCACGGCCGGCTCGAAGCCTTCGTAGCGGAAACTGATCGTGTCTTCGACTTGCTCGATGGCGTGATGCCGGAAATCGCCTGGCTCGATGACGCCGAGACGCTGACCTACCTGCACGCCACGGTGTCCACGCGGCGCTACCGCGTGGGCGTACCCGAAGTGCCGTTCCATATCGACGCACTGCTGGCCGACTCCGCGCTGGTCGGCGGCCTGGCGCCGACGCTGGGTGACCAGCACCTGCGCGTGGTGTCGGTGCGCGGCTTTCCGACTTCGACCTGGCCGGGCTTGCTGGACGATCTCAACCGCCTGGGCTTCGCCTACCGCTGGAGCACGCGCTTTCTCTGCCTGGACAAAGCCGAGGCGGAAAAGGAACTCGGCCGCCTGCGCCGCCAGTGGTTCGCCAAGCGCAAGAACGTGGTGGCGCTGCTGCGCGAAACCATCTTCCAGCAGGAAAGCCCGCTGGTCGATACCGACGCGAGCAACAAGGCGGCCGACGCGGATGCCGCGATGCAGGAGCTGGGTGGCGATCAGGTCGCCTTCGGTCACTTCACTGCCACGGTGACGGTGCTCGATGCCGATCCAGCCGCGGCCGACGAAAAGCTGCGCATGGTGGAGCGCGTCATCCAGGGCCGGGGTTTCGTGACCATCCCCGAGACCTTGAATGCCGTGGATGCGTGGCTGTCGTCCATCCCCGGCAATGCCTACGCGAATGTCCGCCAGCCCATCGTCTCGACGCTGAACCTGGCGCACATGATGCCGCTGTCGGCGGTGTGGGCCGGGCCGGAGAAGAACGACCACCTCGACAGCCCGCCGCTGATCGTCACCCGCACCGATGGCGCGACGCCGTTCCGGCTGGTGACGCATATCGGCGACGTGGGGCATACCCTGGTCGCCGGCCCGACCGGTATGGGCAAGTCGGTCTTGCTCGCCATCCTGGCGATGCAGTTCCGCCGCTACTTCGGCTCGCGGATCTTCGCCTTCGACATGGGCCGCTCGATGCGCGCCACCATCCTGGGCCTGGGCGGCGAGCACTACGACCTGGGTGCCGATGGCGGCATTGCCTTCCAGCCACTCGCGCGTATCGACCGGGAAAGCTATCGCTCCTGGGCGGGGGAATGGGTGGAAGGCCGCCTGCTGCATGAGGGCGTGACGGTCGGCCCGGACGAGAAGGCGGTCATCTGGTCGGCGCTGGGCAGCTTGGCCGGGGCGCCCGTTGAGCAGCGCACGTTGACCGGGTTCTCGGTGCTGCTGCAATCGAACGCGCTACGGCAGGCACTCGCGCCCTATGTGCTCGGCGGCGCGCACGGCAAGCTGCTGGACGCGGACACCGATCGTCTCGGCTTCGGTGACGTGCAGGGCTTCGAGATGGAAGAACTGATGCACAGCCCCGCCGCCGTGCAGGCGGTGCTGCGCTACCTGTTCGCCCGCTTCGATGAGCGTTTCGACGGTGCGCCGACGCTGCTGATTCTGGATGAGGCGTGGCTGTTCCTCGATGAGCCGTCTTTCGCCGCGCGCATTCGCCAATGGTTGAAGACGCTGCGCAAGAAAAACGTGTCCGTGATCTTCGCCACGCAGAGTCTGGCGGACATCAAGGATTCGAGCATTGCGCCCGCAATCATAGAGAGCTGCCCGAGTCGGATTTTCTTACCCAACCCGCAGGCGACCGAACCGCAGATTCGCACGATCTACGAGGGCTTCGGCCTCAACAGCCGGCAAATCGAGATCGTCGCCACCGCCCAGCCCAAGCGCGACTACTACTACCAATCGCGTCTCGGCAATCGCCTGTTCGACCTCGACCTGGGGCCGGCCGCGCTCGCCTTCGCGGGCGCATCCACACCGCAAGACCAACGCGACATTGACCGCGTGCTGACGCAGGCCGGCGCTCCCGGCTTCGCCGGTGCGTGGCTGCGCCATCGCGGCCTCGACTGGGCCGCCGACCTGCTGCCGTCCTCGCCTGCGGCGGCTTCTTTCCTCGCTTCTCAACCGCTGGAGGTTTCGCCATGAAGACCCGTGCTCTTTCCGTATCCCTGACTGCCGTGCTGTCGGTGACGCTGCTGACCGCGCAGCCCGCATCAGCGCTCACGTTCATCGACCCCGCCAACCTTGTGCAGAACACGCTGACGGCAATTCGCACGATGGAGCAGATCAACAACCAGATCAATCAACTGCAAAACGAGGCGCAGATGTTGATAAACCAGGCCCGCAATCTGACGAGCCTCGATTTCAACATCGTCAACCGCCTGCGCTCCACGCTCGCCACCACCGAACGCCTGATCGCCGAGGCACAGGGACTGGCCTACGACGTGCAGAGCATGGATGCCACGTTTGCCCGTCTGTACCCGGAGCAGTACGCCGCGACCATCAGCGGCGACCGCATGGCGCAGGACGCCCGCGAACGCTGGAAGAACACGCTCGATGGCTTGCATACCGCGATGCGGATGCAGGCGCAGGTGTCGCAGAACCTGGCCCAAGACGAAAGCGCGCTGGCCGACCTCGTGAGCCAGAGCCAGTCGGCCACCGGTGCCTTGCAGGCGCAGCAGGCGACCAACCAGCTTCTTGCCTTGCAGGCCAAGCAGTCCATCCAGTCCCAGCAGCTCCAGATCACGCAAGACCGCTCGGCCTCGCTGGAACTGGCGCGGCAGGCGGCGGCCACCGAGCGCGCCCGCGAAGTGCGGCGGCGCTTCCTGGGCAGCGGCACGCCGTACACGCCGCAGTCCATCAATTTCTACAACAACTGACGGAGGCGGCCATGCGATGCGCTCCCGTCTTGTCGGTTTCGCTGCTGGCCCTGCTGCTGACCGCGTGCGGCCAGCAGCCAGCAGAGAACTTGGCCGACGCATTGGTTGCCGATCCCGTGCGGCTCAAGGCGTTGCGTGCGCAGTGCGCGGCCGACCGGCAGGCCGTGGACGAAGACGACTGCCGCGCCGCCGCCGAAGCGTTCCGGCGGCGCTTCTTCTCCGGTCAAGCCGGGCCGGATGAATACCGGACGCTGGCCGAGCTGCCGCCGATTCCGGCGAGCTTCGATGAACCCATTGGAGAGGACACGCCATGAACGACGTGACCATCATCGACCGCTTCCTCGATACGTTCTCGCGCTACATCGACTCGGGTTTCGGTCTGCTGCAAGGTGAAGTGGCGTTCCTGACCGCCACGCTGATCGTCATCGACATGACCATCGCCGGCTTGTATTGGGCCATGAGCCACGCCACAGGCCAGGGCGAGGACGTGATCGCCAAGCTGCTGCGCAAGGTGCTCTACGTCGGTGCCTTCGCCTACATCATCGGCAACTTCAACTGGTTGGCCGGCATCGTGTTCCGTTCGTTCGCCGGGCTGGGCCTGACGGCCACCGGCTCGACCATGACGATGGAGAACTTCCTGCAACCGGGGCGGCTGGCCAAGACCGGCATCGACGCCGGCGCGCCGATCCTCGACCAGATCGGCGACATGGCGGGCTTCCCCGAAGTGTTCGTGAACATCGACCCCATCGTGGTGATGTTCCTCGCCTGGCTCACCGTCATCCTGTGTTTCTTCGTGCTGGCGATCCAGCTTTTCATCACGCTGATCGAGTTCAAGCTGACCACGCTCGCCGGCTTCGTGCTGGTGCCGTTCGCGCTCTGGAACAAGACCTCGTTTCTCGCGGAGAAAGTGCTCGGCAATGTGGTGTCGTCGGGCATCAAGGTCTTGGTGCTGGCCGTCATCGTCGGCATCGGTTCGGGCCTGTTCGCGGAGTTCCAGGTTCACCCCGACGAACCCTCCATCGATCACGCCCTTGTCGTGATGCTGGCCTCGCTCGCGCTGCTGGCGCTGGGCATCTATGGGCCGGGCATCGCAACCGGCCTGGTGTCCGGTGCGCCGCAGCTTGGCGCAGGCGCGATGGCCGGTGCGGCCATTGGCGCCACCGGCACGGCCGTTGCCATTGGTGCTGCCGCGACGGGCGTGGGCGGTGCGGTCGTGGCCGGGGCACGCATGGCGCCGGCAGCCGCGAAGCTGGCCGGCGCCGGTGCGCGTGCCGCCACCTCGGCGGCCGGTAGCGCACGCTCGGCGTTCCAGGCTGGTTCCGCCGCTGCGGGCGGAGGGGCCAAGGGCGCGATGGCCGGCTTGGGCAATGTCGCCAAGACCGGCGCGCAGTCTGCCGGGCGCAGCGCCGCATCTGGCGCGTCCGGCGCAGCGCAGAAGATGGCCGGCTCTTTCCGCGCTGGATGGAACGGCACAGAAGCCGGTGCCGGTGCTGCGCCCGGTGGTGCTGGCTCCGGCCAGGCGGCCGCAGGCGAAGCCACAGACAGCGCCGCCAGCTCGCAGAAGCAAGAGCAGCCCGCATGGGCCAAGCGGATGCACCGCCGCCAGCAGATCACCCATGCCGCGACCACTGCCGCACACACGTTGCGCGGTGGCGATGGCGGCGGCTCCGGGCAAGGCCCGAGCCTGCGCGGCTCCGACGACTAAAGCGATTCACAAGGAGAACTGACCATGCGATTCAAACGACCGCAGGTGCGCTATGCCGATACGCCGCAGCCTGCCACTCCGTATCAAGCCGCCGCCCAGGTGTGGGACGAACGCATCGGCTCGGCCCGAGTGCAGGCGAAGAACTGGCGGCTGATGGCCTTCGGCTGCCTGGTGCTGGCCTTGCTGATGGCCGGCGGCCTGGTGTGGCGCTCGGCGCAGTCCATCGTCACGCCCTACGTCATCGAAGTCGATCAATCCGGCCAGGTGCGTACCGTGGGCGAGGCCGCCACGCCGTACCGGCCTGCCGATGCGCAGATCGCGCATCACCTTGCGCGCTTCGTGACGCTGGTGCGCTCGCTGTCCATCGACCCCATCGTGGTGCGGCAGAACTGGCTCGATGCCTACGACTACACCACCGACCGCGGCGCGGCCGTGCTCAACGACTACGCCAGCAAGAACGATCCGTTCGCCCGCGTCGGCCGCGAGTCGGTGACGGTGCAGATCACCAGCGTTACGCGCGCCAGCGATGCCTCGTTCAACGTCCGCTGGACGGAGCAGCGGTTCGTCAATGGCGCGCCCGCTGGCACCGAACGCTGGAACGCCGTGCTTTCCACTGTCCTGCAAACCCCGCGCACCGAACAGCGCCTGCGCAAGAACCCACTGGGGATCTACGTCAACGGCCTGTCGTGGAGCCGCGAACTGGATTCTTCCGAAGGAGCCAAACCATGAACCTGCCTTTTCGCTTTTACGCTTTCGTGCTGATGTTCGCGGCCACCACGTCGTCATTGCTGGGCTGCGCCTCGCAGGGCAAGCCGCCGCCGTCCATCTCGCTCGATGAGCCGGTGCAGGCGCAGCCGCTGCCCGAGCCGCCCAAGCCGGTCGAAGTCGTCGCCGTGCCCGAGCCGCTGGCGCTGCCGGCGCAGTTGAAGCCGCTGCCGGAGCTGGACGAGGCAGCGACCGTGCCGGAGCCGGCCGACGAGAAGGTGCGCGTCTCGCGCGCCAATGCCGAGGCGCGTATCGCGCCGACCCGCGAGGGCTACGTCAACGCGATTCAGGTGTGGCCGTACAGCGACGGCGCGTTGTATCAAGTCTATGCCGCGCCGGGGCGCGTCACCGTGGTTTCGCTCCAGCCCGGCGAGGAACTGGTGACGGTCGCCGCTGGCGATACCGTGCGCTGGATCGTCGGCGACACGTCCAGCGGCAGCGGCGAGGCGCTGCGCGTCAACGTGCTGGTCAAGCCCACTCGCTCGGGCCTGAAAACCAATCTGGTCATCACCACCAGCCGCCGGACGTACCTGCTGGAACTGACCTCGACGGAAAAGGCATGGATGGCGTCGGTGTCATGGGACTACCCGAAAGACCGGATGCTGGCCTTGCAGCGCCAGTCGCAGGCCGCACAGACAGCCGCGCCGGTCGATACCGGCCTGGCGCTGGAGAAGATCCGTTTCCGCTACGCGGTGTCAGGGAGCAATCCGCCGTGGAAGCCATTGCGGGCGTTTGACGACGGCGAGAAGGTCTATATCCAGTTCCCGCCGGGTATCGCCCAAGGCGAACTGCCACCGCTGTTCGTCATCGGCGCGCAGGGTGATGGTCAGCTCGTCAATTACCGTTTCCGCTCGCCTTATTACATCGTGGATCGCCTCTTTGGCGCGGCCGAACTGCGCCTGGGCGGCGATGGTGGTGACGTGGTGCGGATCGAGCGCACTGACGGCGTGGCGCGGAGGAACTGACAATGAGCCAGGACGACACTCCCGACCTCGCCGCGCCGCAGGCGGCGGGCAAGATCGCGCCCGAGGCGGTGGCGCTGCGCGCCCAGCCGCGCCCGGTCACGCGCCTGAACCGACGCACGCTGGCCATCCTCACCGGCGGCCTGTCGGTCGCCGTACTCGGCGCGCTGATGTGGTCGCTGCAACCGCAGCGGCGTGGTGCTGGTGAACAGACCGAGCTTTACAACGTCGATCGTGTCTCCAAGTCCGAAGGGCTGGATGCGCTGCCAGCGGACTACTCCAAACTGCCGCCGGCCTTGCCGCCCAAGGTGCCCGAGCTGGGGCCGCCGCTGCCGGGCGATCTTGGCCCGGCCATCGTCAAGTCGCAGCAACCGGTGACGGCCGCCTATGCGGCCCCCGGCCACGACCCGAACGATGCCCTGCGCAAGGAAGCCGAAGCGGCCGCGGGTTCATCGGTGTTCTTTCGCTCTGGCACGCAGAAGGCTGCGCCGGTGGCGCAGTCGCAGGCTACCGCCGCGCCGGGCTTCGCCGCCAATGCGGCGTTCGACCCGATGGCTGCCGGGCCAGCCTCTACGGCAGCGCAGCCCGCCGATCCGACGGCGACACAGAACCGGCAAGACCAGAAAGAGGCGTTCCAGAAAGCCGGAAGTACAGAGACCCAAAATTCCGGCATTCTGACGATGCCGGCCTCGCCGTATCAGGTGATGGCCGGGACGGTCATCGCCGGGGCGCTGGTGACGGGCATCAAGTCGGACTTGCCGGGCGACGTGATCGCCACGGTGACGGAGCCGGTCTATGACACGGCTACCGGGCGCTTTCTGCTCATCCCGCAGGGTTCGCGCATCCTCGGCCGCTACAACAGCCAGGTCAGCTATGGGCAGAGCCGCGTTCAAGTCGTCTGGAACCGGATCATTCTGCCCGACACGTCTTCGCTCACGCTCGACAACCTGGTCGGAGCCGACCCGGCCGGCTATGCCGGGCTGGAAGACGACGTGGACTACCACTGGGGCCGCATCTTCGCCGGAGCGGCGCTGACCACGCTGCTGGGCGTTGGTGCCGAGCTGGCCGCGCCGGAGAACCGCCAGGATGGCGACCGCATCATCATCGCCGGGCGCGACAGCGCGCAGGACAGCATCAATCAGGTCGGGCAGGAGATGACCCGGCGCAACATGAACATCCAGCCGACGCTGACCGAGCGGCCGGGCCTGCCGGTTCGCATCATCGCCAACCGGGATCTGGTGCTGCGGCCCTACCAGCCGTTGTTCTTCAACAAGGGGACTTCACGATGACGACGCGCAAGCTGCGGCTCGGCCCGCTACCGAAAACGGAATCCACGAAGCTGACCTTTGCCTGCCCAACCAGCCTGAAAGCCGACCTCGACCACTACGCCGCGCTGCACGCGCAGGCGTATGGCGAGGCGGTCGATGCGGTGACGCTGATCCCGCACATGCTTGAGGCGTTTATGGCGGGGGATCGGGGGTTCAGGCGAGTGGGAAGGTCGATTTCCTTGAAACATGACATTTAATGCAGGAGCAACAGATAAATATCCGCCTAAAGCTTCCTGATCTCAGCCAAGTCCTCCTCGGTTTTGCGCAGAATGAGCTGGAAGCATTCATCGCATACACGTCGGTCGGTCGAATAGGCCTGCCCAAGTTTTGGGATTTCAATGCAGTTCGTTCCCATAACCAGATCGCCGTGGCAGCGGTAGCATTGGCTGAGCCGCTTAACGACCGCCCGCTTGGGGCGGCCGTTGGTTCCTCCAATCAGAGAAGGCGTCGGCCCCCTAGAACTCGATTTTTTCATAAACAGCCTTCGCCTTGCGCACGCGCCTCACAAGCACCTGCAACAGGTCATCGAGATTATCGAGAACGGAACGGAATTCTTCAGTTGTCGCCTGCTGCCTTTCTTTTCCCAGGCGTTTTTCCATCTCTTTGTTCACCATCATCAGTGCGCAGATGTAGTTATTTCTTCCGGTGAGCTTCAAGGTCTTGTATTTGTAGACCATTTCATTGCCGGTCTGCTTGAGTTCAACATGGTTTAGCAGCACGTTTGCCAAACGCTTGGCCTGCTCCTGCATCCGTTTCCTGGCTTCTTCCCATTCCCGCTGCGGCTGAACCATGAAAGGCGCAGTGGGTGAGTTCTTGCGCACGGGAGATTGCTGTGCAAGTCGAACCATCTCCTCAGCCTTGCTGTCGTCGAGACCGAGGAGCTTCAGACGTTCGCGGAGGTCCGCGACGATCTGCGTGTCCTCAACCGACGTGAAGTCCTCTTCCCACAAGGAATCGACGACCTCGCCATGAACGACAACCTGATCACCCGCGCGGAGCCGCGTGGTACCGTCGAGCACCGCCTGCGGCACCTCAGGTTCATCGCCTCCAATAACCTTGTCCCAGAATGCCTGGTCATCGTTCTCGAATTGCTTGAATTCCTTCAAGCGCGCATCGAGGTTCATGCCCAAGTGAGTGACTATATGGCCGATGTTGTCAGGATGCCCCGGATCGTTCTGGACCACGACTCGCATGATGCGCCCGACAAATTGGATGTAGGGGGCTAGCGATCTAAACGGGCGGAAAATCGCCGCTACGCTCAATTTCGGATGGTCGAACCCCTCGCCCAGCATCTGCACCTGGATGATGCAGTCGAGCGAGCCGTTGCGCAGCGCGGCAAGAATGGCCGCCTGCTCATCCTCCGTCTGTTTGCTATGGATAACATCGGCATTGAAGCCGCGTTCTTGGTACAGCGAACGAATCTCCCGCGCGTGGTTGATGGAGCATGCGACTGCGATCAACTGGTGCTGCGTTCCGCTTTGGCGGAGTTCCTCGAGCTTTTGCAAGCTGCTGTCAACGATGTGCTTGTTGCACAGCCTGGCAAGCGCAACACCGCGGCTGAACCATTCCTCTTCCTTCAATTTCAGAACTTCTTCCAGCGTGTACGTCTTTCCGCCAGCATCGGAGAAGCCGAGTTCAATGGTTGAGGGGGCGACGTAGCTCGCCTTAAGGCGCTTGATATAACCTTTCAGAGTTGCGTTCCTGAATGGGTACCGGAACACCAATTCGCCATCGAGTTCCTGGCGATCGCTCCGGAATGGAGTTGCCGTCAGAAGCACGACCTTGGCCTTCGGGAAACGCTCGATGACTTTCTGCCAACTGGCAGCAGCACTGTGGTGAGCTTCATCGACGATGATCATGTCGAAAAAGTCATCAGGGAACTGGGTCAGCCATTTGTCCACGTTGGTTGCAAGTTGGTGGACGTTCGTAATAACGATATGGGACTTCGCCGCGATCGAGAGGTTGCCGCTGTCGAGCGTACAGGCGAGCGGTCCAGACAGCATCTGGTCAGTGCTTAGTACGCCGGATTTCCGCCAGAAGCATTTCTGACGGTTGGTGATGTCCATTGCCTCGTATAGACCATCCTTAATGGTGAGGTTTGGCGCGATGACGATGACCCTGCCTTCCGAAATTCCGAACGGAAGCAAGGATGCTAAGCCGGTCTTGCCGCACCCGACGGGAATCTGGAGGATTGCCTTGTTCTTGCCTGCGCGGAAGAACTCGTAGGTGCGCAAGTAACCCTCGCGTTGCGGGTCGCGAAGGTGGTCGTTCCCGTCGATCTTGAAATCAGCGTCGAGAAAAAACGACTGAAGAGGGCGAGCGGTGCGCACCCATTGGTCGAGCCCGCTCTTCTCGAAGATCCATTTTTTGCCGATCTTCCGCGCCGGAATCCGGCCCTCGCGCGCCATCGCATACAGCGCCGTTTTGCCCATTCCCAGGTAGGTCGCGGTCTCCTCAAGGGAGAGCCAGCTATCAGATTCTGTCATGTTATTCACCATTTGATGTCAAATGATAGCAAACGACAGATAGGGTGTCAATGTTGCTGCCGACCGACCCGCCAAGCTTTCGCCAGGCGTAGCCACGCACTCAGAGGTTCGGTATTAGGACGCTGATCCCGTACATGCTCGAAGCCTTCATTGCAGGAGGCAGTAGAAAGAGGCGGTAGAAGGGGTAGCGAGCAAGGCCGTGGCAACGAAGCCGGCTGACGATGCTCAATCCAGTCGGCGGCCATAACCTCGAAAGCGCAGCCCGACGCTGGGCGTTCGTCATTCTGGAGGATGGCGACAGAGTGGGCTATGATCGTGTTGCAAGCCTGCCGTCTGCTGGGGATCGTCCCCGATGCAGCACGACTTGGCCCTCTACCGCGACGCTCCCATGTGGCTCCTAGTCCACACAGCCGCAGCCTCGCAAAGCGCACGAAGTAGAGCTAACTCTCTGTCTCGTTTAAGCTTTCGGTCTCTTGGCGATTTTCGCCAAGGGCTTGACGCAGGCCCTTTTTTGCCTCCGCAGCCGCTGCATCTTTTTTGGCTGCCTGATCCTTGTTGTAAATGTACTGGGTGTAAAGTGCTCCCGTCAGCTTCAGGTCTTCTGCTTCATATACGTGCTGCTGATGGAGTTTCTCTAAACCGCTTAGGCTGGCCAGCTCGTTATCTCGGCGTGAGCGCTCCAGTGCGGTTTGCTGTTGAGGCGTTGCGTTCGCCAGTGAAACGACGGGCCCGGCATATTGCGGCGGCTTGGCGCCAGCGGTCGCTGACATTGAGCGGTTAAGCAGGTCATACGCACCTTTCAGGATAGAGACGGCGCCAGCCTGTTCGATAGCCTTTTGCGTGGCCAGATCGCTGGCCTGGTTTACCAGCTTCTGCGTTTGCTCGACTTTTGAGGCTGCCTGTTCGCGCTGGTACTCCAGCTGGTTCAGCTTATCGGTCAGCTCGATATTTTTGGCCGTGATGTCGGCCTGGTCCATGAAAGTGTTGATCAGGGTCAGCGTCGGATGGCGGTTATAGTCCTGCTGGATTTGGTCAACCGCCTTAAGGCTGTCTTTCACCTTCGCGATCTGAGAGTCGAGGTCGGCCAGGTCCTGTTTTTGCGCCTGTAAAGATGTACGGGCATCAGCCGCGGTCGAACGCAGGCCAAGCACCGACATCTGCTGGAGCTTGGTGTTGATCTCGTCGAGGTTGTTGGCAAAACCTACCGCCTCACGGTGCACCTGCTGGGTATGCTGATACAGGCCATACATCGCAGCGCCGGCACCGATAATCACTCCAGGCCAGCCACCGAGAATACCAAGAACGCCACTACCCAGGCGGGACATCACCGAGGCTGTATTGGTGAGGTTATTAACGGCCGAAGTCCTGCCAGCAAGCGCCGTATTCAGAGATGCCTGAGCAGCAGCAAGATTACGCTCAGCGACAATCTGAGCCTCAATACTCGTCGCCGCTGCACGCGCCTGTTGAGCGCGGTAAACAGCCTGGCGACCAGCAGCAACGCTAACCTGAGCTCCACGGACCTGAGCCTGCGCCAGCGCGACCTCGGCGGCCGTATTAGCGAGGACTGCCCGGGTTGACTGAGCAACGCTGCCGACCATGTTGCCAAAATAACGAGCGAGGCCAACACCAACCAGAAGACCGGCTGTATTTGCCACATCATCGATGTTATTCGCCAGACCATCCAGCACGCCAGAAAGCGTGGATGATGCGCCGACAGCATCATTCGCCCCGCCAACCCATGCGAGAAAGGCGTTTTGCACTTTCTGTGCAGATCCGCTGATGGATGCAGGAAGGGTGTCGAATTCTTTACGGAGGATCTCGACATTGGTCAGCAGCGGGACGATCTTGTTGGTCGTCAGCTCGCCGTTGTTGGCCATATTTCGCAGGCCACCAACAGTGGTACCCAGCCCATCAGCCAGCAGTTTCGCCAGGCGGCCGCCATTCTCCATGATGGAGTTAAATTCTTCGCCACGCAAAACGCCTGAGCCAAGAGCCTGGCTAAGCTGGGTGATAACAGAACTCGCCTCTTCGGTACTGGCGCCAGACAGCTTCAGTGAGGTTGCTACGGTTTCCGTAACTTTTGCGACGTCAGCAGAAGCGTAACCGGCATCACGCAGGGACTGCGCAATTCTGCTGTACAGGTTGCTGTTTGCCTCGAGGGATGTTCCGGTGCGCTGGCTAATCTCCATCAGCACGCGCTGGGATTGAACGTAATCCTCGCTGGAAGAGGACGCAAGACGAAGACGCCCATTCAACTGGTTCCACGTGTCGGCAAACTGAATCAGCTGATGTGTGGCAAATGCACCAGCCCAAGCACCGGCAAGCCCGGCAGCAGAAGATCGCACGGTTGCAAGCTGAGAATTCAGGTCAGCCAAAGACCGCTGAGTTTCACGCGTGGCCGCTGCAGCTTTTTTCCCGCCCTGTTCCATAGTGCGGTAGTAATCGGTTCCCATGCGGGACGCTCTGGAGATCTCTGACTGGAAAGAAGAAGAGTTCGCCGAAATTTTGATGATTAGCTCGCGCAGCGTTGCCATATTTCACCCATAAAAAAGCCCGCAGCCGCGGGCATCAAAGACTGGACATCCATTCTTCAAGTTCAGAGACTTCAGCGCCTTCTTCCTGCTCACCCCATTTCAGCATCACGTCAGGAATGGTGAATTTCCCGCCCTGAGAGTTCAGCATTGCAACGGAGATCTGCGCCGCCTGAACATCGGCGCGCCAGTCACCAATCGGACTGATGCGGTCGAACTCGATCCACATTTTGAGCTCGCTGGCGGTCATGGTCTGGCGCAGTTCGTGGAGAGTACGCCCCAACCGGAGCGCCAGCGACATCAGGAAGAAGGTCAGCGGCTGCTTTACGGCTTTCCCGCTTCTTCCTGGCTCATTCCGAGGTTGAGGGCCTGAGCCAGCAGGCGGGAGTGCACAGGACCATAAATTTTAGATACCTGCTCCTGATCCTCATCGCTGAATACTCGCTCGCCGTTTTCATCCAGCAGAACGTCAATAAACAGAACCACATCAGCCTCTTTGTTACGCAGAAACTTTTCCGCCTCCGTCAGCGTCGGTGCCTCTTCGCCCTCGGCGAGCTGGGGGTTAACGATCTCCCGGAATTTCACCCAGGCATCGCCAGAGGGTTCACGCAGCGTTACCTTTGCGCCATCCCATTCAGGGACCGTGATACCTTCTTTGGTGCGATAGGCTTTCGATGCTGTAAGCGCCACGTTGCGTAATGAATTCTGTGATGTTTTTTGCGGCATTTCATTTTTCTCTTGTTACATGATCGGAGGGATAAAAAAGCGGCCGAAGCCGCTCAGGAACCAGACGCGTAGATGCGTTTAGGTTTGCCGCGTACACGCAGAGAATAGGTTGCGCCCACAACAGCTGAGGTTGCTGCTGACCATGAACTTTGGCGAACCTCCACCAGCACATAAAAACCGTTGCCCGACGGGAACACCACGCGCAGCGCACGAAGTTCATCGTTTTCATATGCGGTCTGAAGCGCTTCTTGCGGTGCTTCATCGCCAACCCAGTTACGGGTGATGCTCATTTCAGCCGGCGCAGCAAGACCGTTGGTTTGCTCCTGCTCAGTTGAGCAAAGTGTGGTGACATCAATATCCCCTTTCTGCCCACCGGTGAAGGTGATCTCCTTCGTTGCACAGGCTGCTTCCAGCCAGGTAACGCCAGCACCCGGGAAACCTGAGGCGTTAAAATCCTCGGCGGTTACGGGTGCGTCGGAGACGGCAAAGGTCATCCCCTTTGTGACTTCATACTTACTGGTCATGGTTTCTCCAGTTAAAAAAAAGACTGCCTGAGCGGTCTGTTATGGTGGGTAAAGTTAAACGGTTACCTGAAATTCGAGCGTTGCCCGGTGATAGCGCAGATCAGGCTCATAGCCCGGCGTTTTCACAATGCTTTCCGGCTTCAGCACCTGCAGAGCATCAAGCGCCATATTCCTGATCGTGCGCGCTTCAGCGATGGTGCTGGAATAGACATCAACCTGCACAGAAACGGCAGATTCAGCCTGACCGCAAAGAACGTCTGCGGCCACGTCGGTAATAATCGAGAAAATTACCCAGGGCGGAGAGACTGAAGGCTTCCCGTCACTGCCGAGAGGTGCAACGTAGGGATAAACCTGCCCACCAGCCAGCGGCGCGAGCAGTGGATAGAGATCATCTTCCGTCATTTGCTTAATGCCTCATCAATCGCCTGGTTCATTCGTCTGATCGCGACTTCCGTCGCCTGCTCCTGGCGAACATCAAATGCAGGACGCACAAACGGATGAGGCGGCATATTCACCGTCCCCATTTCAACAAACCGCCAGTAAAACGCATTACGCGGGTCGCTGGCTTTCATGGTGTTGTCGCTATTACCGGTTCGCATGTTGCGTCCACGAATATGAACGCCAGAAGATATTTCCCCACGTCTGCGTGATCGCTGAGTCAGTACAACCACGTTTTTTTTCAATTTCCCGGTGCGTACCGGCGCGCGTGCGATCACCTCTTCCTTAAGCACTTCTGCCCCGGCGCGGGTGGCATCACGCAGAACCTTGTTGTTTTCAGCGCGGCTAAGCGCCTCCAGATCCTTTGCGATGTCATTCAGCCCGGAAAAATCGAGGCTCGTCTCAATCATTTTTCGGTACCCTGTTTGCAAAGAATTTCGAGCTGAATACCACGAGAATCAGGGATTGGCGGACCAATGATATTCAAAATGGCCCCCTTGAACGGGCCAGTCATAACCCTGAGTCTGGACGCAGCAGTTATATCGCTACGAAATCGTGTCCATACCCTGATAGTGGCGACTGCGGTTTCAGCACCAGCGGCTACCAGCTCGCTCCCACTAATGCCCTTTACTTCTGCCCAGGTTTCTGCGCCGTCATGCCATGTTTCAACAGGCTGGCCAGAAGGATCTCTGGATGTTGTGATGTTCTGAACCACCACCCTGTCTCTCAGTCTTCCGGCCTGCATAAAGTCCTCCTATACCCCGTAAATACGGTATGGCTGCAGCAAGGCTTCAACTGCAAACGGGACCTCTGCAACGGTCTGACCGACGGCAACTGATTCTCTGTTGGCATACCAGTGACCTATCAGCAATAACATGGCCGCTTTAACATCATCATTCAGTAGAATCGGGTCCGGGTCGTCTGCGTAGCCAGGGGAGCTTTGGTTTTCATAGAGCGTTCGCCTTGTCCATGTCTGGACGTAACGCGCCGCCGCACCGGTGTATAAAGTCAGCAGGGCATCGTCTCCGGAAAAATCGGTATCAATGCGGCAGTGCTGTTTCACCACATCAAGATCGACCATTATTTTTTCGCCTTCTTTTCCGCTTTTAATTCCGGCTGTTCCTGCTGCTGTTCCTGCTGCTGTTCCTGCTCTGCAGGATTTTCTGATTCATCGAGCATCGCATAGCCTTTTTTGATGAGCTCGCGACCGTGCTGTTCCAGAGTTTCCAGCGGAAGCCCCTCAGTAACGACGGTACCGCCGAAATAAATCGGTTTAAGTGCAATCAGTTTCATTTTCCCACCTGTAAAAGCGGCCCGAAGGCCGCTATTTCATCAGCTACCAGCGCCAGTGCTTAATGCACCGTATACAAATGCCTCAGGGCGTTTGACGGCCAGCGCCAGACGTTCCTCGCAACGGATGGTGAGCATGTTTTTCTCGAAGTCGTCGGCGTTCTCTGTGGAGATCACCACGTTCGCATCTTCGCGGTCGAAGATTTGCGCGCCTGCGTTGAAAGCACCGGTCAGGAATTTCCCCTGGAATGCTGCTGCTTCGGTGGCAACAACCGGCAGGCCCCACAGAGTCGGTCCAGTCAGCGCCGCAGGGTTAGCCAGGATGTAGCGGCCCAGGCTGTCTTTTGTCAGCTCGATCCGCGCCCAGTCAATGAAATGAAGGACATGACCGGAAGCCGGGAAGCGCGCCAGCTGCACCTGCAGCATTGCCAGACGCAGATCGTCAATACCGCTCTGCTGTTCAACAGTGAACGCTGGATCAAACGCTGATGCCTGAGGAACGATGCCATGCAGATGCACGCCGGTACCATCACCGAAGAGAATTTCCTGCTCTTCTGCGTACTTCAGCCCGTAGCGCATTTCGGCATCAACGGTGGACTGCAGCTGTGCGAAGTCATCCAGGATCTGCTTAGAGGCTTTGAACAGGTGGGCGATGGTGCTGACGCCAGTGATTTTCGGCGTAAACTCAATTTCGCTGTATGGTTTCTGCGTGTTTTCAGGAACCACTTTCGCGTTATTGGTAAAGCCCGTCTGCTGCACCCAGAAGATAGCAGAGGAAGAAGTACGACCTGGAGCAATCAGATCGCGGATAAACAGGCGCTGTTTCGGTGCCGTATCAATACCCGGCAGGCGTTGTGGCTCCACAACACCATCAGGCACATCCACCGAAGTCAGGGCAGCCTTCACCGGGATGCTGATACGTTTGCCACCTTCAACACCTGCAGCAAAGGTTTTCAGCGCCTCAGCAGAGATCACCTGCTGGCCGATTGACTCCACAACATGCTTCGCGTTTGCCAGCGGCATCTGGGCAACATGTTGCTCCAGTTCGCCCATGGCTGCCTTCAGCGTTTTTTCTGCTTCGCGCAGGGCGTTGAACTCAGAAGCCATTTTATCGACGGCTGCCTTTGTTTCTTCAGACAGCTTGCCTGACTTCTGCGCCTCTTTGAGCGCGTCTTCTGCTTTCGCGTTGAACTTGCCGGTTGCCTCTTCAATGCTGGCCGTGACTTTTTTCAGAATATCGTTTACTTCAGACATAAAGGGTCCTTATTTGACTAACGCCGCCAGGGCGCTTTCAAGTGAATTGATGGTTTCAGGTTTGATGTCTTCGGCAGCGCCCGGCGTACCGTCGTTGGTGGTGACAGCGCCAGGCATGTCACCGGATAAGGCTTTAATGAGTTTTCTGCGCTCAGAGCGCGGTGTGTTGGTCTTGGCCAGCAATGCATCAAGTTTGCGAAGCGCAGCAGCAGGCGATTCGTCGCCATCGCTGACCGCATCAGCAGAAAGCAGGCTGTCTGCCAGTCCCTTCGCCACAGCATCACTGCCACCGATATAGCTTTCCGCGTCCATCAGCTTCTGCACAGCGGCCATATCAAGGCCGGAGCGCGCCGCGTAGATGTCAGCCATAGCGGTATCGAAGGGTTCCAGTGACTGTGCCAGTTCTGCAAAATCATGGCGGTTTCCCATCGCATATACCCAGCAGTTATGGATCATCAGGAAGGCACCGCGGCCAATCTGAATATCATCCCCGGCCATCGCAATTATCGAGGCGGCGCTGGCGGCAATGCCCAGCACCTTCACCGTTACACGGCCTTCGTATTCGCGGAGCAGGTTATAAATAGCCAGACCTTCGAACATGTCGCCGCCCGGTGAGTTGATATTCACCGTGACGTCGGCGCCGTTCATCGCCCGAAGCGCACCGGCAATACGTTTAGCTGTTACCCCTTCGCCCCAGTAGTCCTGCCCGATAACATCAAAAACAGAAATGCTGTTATCGTCGGTGGCCGCCGCTTTGATCCCGCCGTCCCAGCGGTCCAGTGCGGACGGTAATGTTTCACAGGTAACGCGCGCGCAGGGGCGACCCGCCGGTGCTACCGGAAGTTGTTTTTTGCTCATCAGGAAAGTGCTCCTAAGCGGCCTGTTTCAGCGGAGATTGTTCAAAGGAAATATCGGGGAATACGTGGTTATGCAGCTCTCGCAGGGCCAGTGCCTGAACAGCAGGGTTGCTGCTTTCGAGATTTTTCAGTTGCGTCAGGTTGAGTTGAACGGTGTAGATATCGCCCCCTTCAATCGGCGGCATGTTCTCAAGACGACGAACGTCATTACGGGACATCCAGCCATTCTGAAGCGCGCTGGTATAGTATGCCGCGCGACCGGCACTATCGGCTCGCAGCAGACCTTCAACAGAGAATTCTGCAAACACTTCGTCATCGCTGTCGAGTAAGCACCGGCCAATTTCCTGCTCAATATTCACCAGCAGCGGTCGAAGTGTATGAGTCAGAAACTGCAGGTTCATACCTTCCAGGCTGGATGCCCAGCTGCTTTGTTTCGTGGTGTGACCAACCATGAAAGGCGGCACGCGAAACCAGCGGCAGATCTCCTCAATGCTAAATGCGCGGCTTTCGAGCATCTGAGCATCTTCCGGGTTCATGGTCACGCCCTGGTACGTCAAACCACCCTCAAGAACCATGATTTTCCCGGCGTTTTTCGAACCGGTAAACGCCGCCATGTAACCGCGAAGTTTTTCACGTTGAGTATCATCCAGAGCTTTATCAGAAGAGAGGAATCCTGAACTCTGCAGGCCCTGTTCGAATATCTTCGCCGCGGACTCTTCAACGGCCATTGCTGAACCGATCACATCCCGGCCAGTCTTCATCGGCATCATGCCGCAAACACCGTCCAGGCCGAACCCGCGAATGTGCATGATGTTTTTGACCGGAATGACACGTTCGCTACCGTTTTCGGTGTATTTGTATTCCAGCGCCCCGGTAGTGAGACGTTTAACCACCATGTTCTGCGGCAGTAAAGGCACCAGCGAAACCAGGCGGTTTGCGATGAATTTCTTCTCAATAAAGGCGTTCCCGCGCAGGCAAATACTGGCAACCACCATCAGCATAAAGCGTGATGGTGTCATTTCTGAATTGGGGCGGCGGCACAGTATCGAATAGGCCGGATGATCGGTTGCCGCTTTACGCGAACCGTCAGGCTGTCGAACGTATATTTTCAGCGGAAGGGTTGAAATAGACTCGCTTAACAGCCTTACGCATGCCCACACAGCCGATAGCTGGATGGCTTTATCGGCCGTGACCACCTTTCCGCTGCTGCTGGTGCCAAACCATTCCTCCCAGAACGTGCCGGTAGTCAGGCTGATAGGCACACCAAGCCAGTTAAGCAGAGCGCTTTTCACCCTGCCTGGCTGTTTGTTTTTTTTCATCAGAAACCTACCATGATGGGATTATTGAAGAATCCGGAGAGATCCTGCTGGTCGTTGCCACCGTTAACCAGAACGCGGCTCATTGCTGTGAACAATGCCGCCGGGCCATCAATCTTGGCCTCTGGTGTGGACTTGTTCGGGAAAATGTTCTCGTTCCGGTCAGGTTTGACGGTTACGTTGGACATCATCCAGTTCATTACCGGGTGATCGCTGTGATGGAAGCGGCCGCCGTATACCAGTGCTTCGACCTCTTTCATCGCCTCAGAGAAATTGCGAACCGTCTGCGGCACTTCCACCAGCGGCAGCCCTTCTTCTGCCAGCGCAAGGCTGAACTGCGTCGCACTCCACGGGTCGAAGCCAATTTCTTTCAGACTCTCGCCAGCAACCCACACCTGCAGCTCTTCCTTAATCTGAGCATGGTCGATTACATCCCCGTCGGTAAGGATCAGCTTGTCCATCTCGGCCCACTTACGATAGAGCTCTGCCATCTGGCGTGAACATTTCTCAAGGCGTCCTTCCGGCAGCCAGAATTTAAAATCCGCATGAACGTGGCCACCTGGCGCGCGCCAGACTTTAGCGGCCGCACAGATATCAATTTTGTTTGAAAGGTCAACGCCCACCCAGGAGGGATAGGTTTTAAGTTCGTGCTGCGGGGCGATAAACTCGCATTTTTCCCATTTCATCATGTCCATCCAGGCAGACTCAGCGGTAACCCAGATATTCATGTGCTTGGTGAAAAAGTTAATCCTGGCCGAAACCTGCTCTTTCGCCTTTTTAGCCAGGCGGCGCAGGTCATCCCAGCGCTTACAGATACCCAGCCCCGGATTCGCCTTCTGCCAGACTTTTTCATCAAAGGGATCGTCACCTTCATCTAAGGTGTAGATGATGGCAAAAAACGTATCGTCTTTAACCAGGCCGCGCAGGACCTTGATTGCGTAATCGCGTAGTTCGTAACAGATACCTTCTTTGTTGAAGCCGGCGGTGGTGATACCGAAAAGCAGGGATTGCAGGCGCGCGCCGGTGGCCGTCTCCAGTACGTCCCAGACGTCACGCGTTTTATGAGCATGCAGCTCGTCAACGATGGCGCAGTGGATGTTCAGGCCGTCGAGGTTGTTTGCATCTGATGATAATGGCTCGAATTTGGAGGCCGTTTGCTCCTGGTAGATAGCGAGCTTGTTGAATTCGAAGATCCGCCCAAGAGTGGCTTTCGCCTTCTTGACCATATTTTTCGCGTCTTCAAAAACAATTCGCGCCTGGTCACGGGTGGTTGCAGCGGAATAAACCTCCGCCCCGCCCTCGCCGTCAGCGCCAGCCATATAGAGCCCCACGCCGGAGCAAAGTGTTGATTTGGCATTTTTACGGGCCACCTCAACATCTGCTGTACGGAAACGCCGAACCATCACCGTCCGACCGCTGCCGTCGTTACGCAGGACGGTTTCCCCCGTCTCTTCGTTCACCAGCGGGATAACAAAGCCAAAAATATTAATCAGGATGAAAACATGCCAGTCCATCAGCTCAATAGGCTGGCCTGCCAGCGCACCTTTGACGTGAGGAACAAAATTATAGAAATTCAGAATGTGCTGCGCGCGCGGCTCACTGAAGAAAATACCGCGCTCTTCGCCGTGTGCCAGATCGTCAAGAAAACGCTGACAGGCAAGGCGCACATACTCACAGGCAATAATTTCTCCCGCCACCACCCTCTCGGCGTAGCGGATGCCTTCTGCAACCTTAGCCATTAATCCCTCGCTTTCATAAACTCGGCCAGCGGGTCAACCGCATCAGGACCTTTTGCATTCACTTTAGAGCGGCTTGCTGGCGTCATGCCGAACTCACCGAGCATGGCGCGCAGACGTTTCCAGGCATCAGCTTTCATGACGGCTGCCGGGTGAGCCTTGATCATCACATCCCCGCTCTGCGTTTCGATCCGGTAGGTGTACCCCTCAATTTCAAGCGTGTCGCAGTGGTGCCGGTATTCGGTATATGCCTCAACCAGCAACTCAAGGGCTCTGGCGTCCAGTTGGGACATCACACCAATAGCATCGAGCTCGTCGGCCATCCGCTTAAACCAGTATTTCCCTTGCTTGTCGAAATGCTTCGGCGTTGGGGGTACCCCTGCAGCTGGCTTTGGTTCATTTTCATTAATCGGGCGTTTTGATGGGTTACCCCTCACCAAACGTAGATGGGTCGGGGTTTTCGGTGGTCCAGACATAATCGAAAACTCCTATTAATCATCGAGTGGGGGGCCCCTAAAAAAAGTTTTCTAACCTGCGGCGATGTGAAAAGAGGTTAGGCGGCGGTCCTTTGGCGCGTCGTTCCTGAACTTTCAACCCGCCCTCCCCCTCGGCTGACACAAATGAGAATCGATGTCATTTGAGTCTTTCGACCGCTGTCTTAGCCCTGTGGCAGGGCTTGCAGAGGCTTTCGAGGTTGGACAGGTCATCGGTCCCCCCATTTGCTTTGGCGGTGATGTGGTCCACCGTCTCAGCGGGTGTATACCTTCCATTTCGCAGGCATTCCTGACAAAGGTGTTTATCTCTGTCGAGAACGATTGGGCGCAGCCTGTCCCACTTGCTGCCATAACCTCGCTGATGCCTGCTTTGTCCTCGCTGATGCTGCTGCCAGCCTTCGCCAAGGTGCTTGTGACAATAGCCCGAGCGGTCTGTGGTTGTGCCAGGACAGCCACGCTTACGGCATGCTCTCGGTATTAACGCAGGCATCAGGCTAACCTCCACGCCCGGCGGCGTTCTGTGCGTGGCGCTGAGTCAGGGTGACGCTCAACCGGCTCGCCGTCAGCATGGTCCACCAGCGAGTAACACGGATAGATCACTGATCCACCCCAAGCGTCACCCACTGCAAAATCGGCAGGCTTATCACTGTCCCATCGAGATAGCACACGGCTTATACGGTGAGGCGGCACGCTGTAGCAAACACCATGAATCAGGCGAGGAAACGAAATGAATTCATATCGAGCTTTATCAGCAATGATTAGCCGTTCGGCTATTTGCATCTGATACTGAGGAGGCCGACCAGTACCGAGGTAAAAGCTCAGAAGGTCATCTGGGCAGCGCACTAACCAGTCGGTTACCTTTTCGGTGAATCCAGGTACCGGCAATGCGTCGTCTTCCAGCACCACTACCCGGCAGGGTTGGCAGGCAGCCCACTCAAGCGCGCGACGATGATTCCAGTTCGCGCCGTGGTTACCGTCATCAATAAGCAGATGAGCATCCAGCAGCGCTGCAAGATGTTGCGCATGTCCTAAGCGGGTGTGATGGCCGACCACCACAAACTTTATGTTTTCAGCCACCAGCGAGTCTCCAATAAAAAAACCGCACGATAGCGGCTACTGTCTGAATATCAGGGTGTTGCTACGCTTTAACCCTGGGTAAAGTGGGTGTTCAGCCCGTCAGTGGTGGGACACTGGCGAACTCAATGAAGAGGGATGGCTGATTACCTCTGGTAAGGAATGGAAATGTCTTACATCCATAGTCGTGAGTGGGTTGATTCAGGGAGCATAGTTTCAGTTCAGTGCTCACATCAGATAAATGTGTTGGTCATGGATGACACAAACTACAGTAAGTACAAGCGTGGGCAGAGTGCGAAGGTTTACGGTGGATTTTATACCGGTTTCCCTGCCAACATTTCAGTTCCACACTCTGGAAACTGGAATATAGTTCTCGCTCTCCCTCCAGGTCATCGAGCAAATATCAACTACTCAATCAACATCATTGGGTAGAAGTAATTGAGCTTTTGCTTGATATAGAGCATCTTCAAGGACGGCAATTATTTTTTGCTGTGTGCCGTCCTTCAAGTATCCCAAAGAAGCCATCCCCTCTAAAGAAGCTGAATCTCGAACCCAGATCACTTCACCATCTTTTTTAATTTCGACTTTCATAGTCAACCCTCACTATTTATGTTTCCACCAAGCATTTTCTTTACCGATCCCATCAGTTTTGAAAACGGTGTGCACATGAGGTCCGGTAATCACCTTTCCTGCGAATGACTGCGCGACAATACCGAACGCCAGCATGTCACCCACCGCGGCGCCAGCCTGTTCTTTCTTCCAGAAACGATAACTCTCGATCCGGTAGTAAAGACGGATGATGCCGTGAGCGAACGCCATTACATCAGCGCGGGTGCCACCCAGCAGGCCAGCGTTAAGCATCACATCGCCGCGGTGCGCTTCAATGAATTCCTGATAGATATGCTCAGGATGATTCTGTTTCGCCCATGTGTCGGCGTAGGTCTTCGGTTCAGAACCGACGTACACCTTTCCGGGCTCCATTTCTTCCCACGGCGCGCGAAGCATTTCGACATCGGTACCATCAGTACACCAGACGAACCTGTACTCAGGGTGATCTCGCAGGTGCTGCCAGATGTGCAGCCAGCGACGAAAGTAGACATTCATCTTCACGTCAGGAACGCGGTAAAGCTCAACGTCTGCCGGTGCCGTCTGCAGTTCATCCACCAGCGCGATACGGCCACAATTTCGAAGCGAGGCAGCCCACTTGGTCAGCATGTCAGGTGCGGCCGCCATTTTTGTACCGCGCTGCGGGTCTGTCTGGCTGGTAAGCAGCGTTGTTATTACCACGTCGCGCTGAGATCTATATTCGGCATAGCCCGTATATCCTGAATCCCGGCGCTGCCCGTAAATCACAGCGTTCTTTTTATCGAGCGCTTCACGTTCTGGCCTCGGTATGCTGCGCGCGCCTTCTTCGTACTCGTCCATTGAGTGAATCAGCTTTTCAGAGCCAACTACATCAGCAAACGCCCAGGACGTTAAGCCAGCGTTATAAATCCGAAGCGCCAAATCAGGATGCTCATACATGCCCCGGCCATACACCGGATCGAACCCGCCCACCTTCTCGATGGCGCTGCGGTGGTAGTACAACATCACGCCACGCTGCCCGGTGTAAGCAATATGCTTATTATCCCGGTACAGAACGGTCATATCGTTAATTTTTCGCGGGCCAGCCAGATCGAGAAACTGATAAGCCAGGTGCGGCTCTGGTGATTCGATATACGGCAGGTGCCAGTTATCGGCGATGGGCCAGGCATCATCATCCCATAGGAATAGATGCTCGCACCCAGCATCCATAAGGGATGACAGGCTGGCGTTCTTAGAAGCAACAATGCCGAGTGATGTTTCATGGCTAAGCAGCTGCACGCCATCGGGAACTACCGCTGCAGGTTTTGAACCATCATCGACAACCACCACCAGCGCACCGGCGGGAAGATGCTTCATGTGATGTTCGAGCGCTCGTTTAAGAACGTCTGCGCGTTGGTGCGTCGTTATTGCAATCCCAATCCGGGAGAATACGGCACCAGCTGGTACATACGGTACGCCATTGATAGAGACTTCCATAAAAGCCCCTTATCGACTACCGAGATTATTCCAGATAGCGCCTCCCGGCCTCAGCGAATTGCGGATAGCATCGCCCACTGCGTCATCCACTGCCTGTTTCAGGCTGGAGGTTGAAGCTGCCTGATCAGCTATCGCAGTCTGAAGGGATGTGAACAGATCGCTTTCGCGTACGGCGGAGATAATGGCTTCGCGCATCTCATCAGTGAGAATGGTTTTGGTGGCATTACTACGACCATCGTGAACATGACTAATTGTCCCGGGGAAACCACCAAAATCCAGACCACCATTCAAGGATCGCTCTTCATTATTGCTGGTTGATTGAGCGGCTTTATGCGCCTTAAAGTTGTCAGCCTCAAACACTACTTTACGCTGATCATCCTCAACGCAGATAGCCATGCCAGCAACGTGCAGTTTGCCGCCGTGGTTCACGTTCATCTTTAAGCTATAGTTGGCAGACACTACGGCATCGCCAATCATCGTATCGGTAACTTGCACCTGACGGTGAATCGGCGTTCCGTTTATCAAATCTTCAAATTCTTTGCTGTTGCGAATTTCTTCACGAATAGCATCTATCGCCTTTTGCGCGCTGTCAGGTTTAATCCAGTATGCGGGGTAGTATTCCTTAGCCACTGGTTCACCAAAGCGCGTATTGACCAGGTGCTTAATAGCAAACTCCTGCCCTTCAGCAGTCAGGAAAGTAAGATAGTTTTCCTTCTGATATTGCGTTGCGGTATGTCGGGTTTCAGCAAACCCCAGTTCGCGAAGCTGTGCTGCACCAGATTTAGATGGCAGGTCGCCACTTTGCAGCGCACCACGGAAAAACAGAGCATACAAAACATCTGCCGCGCGGCCGGATAACTTAATGTTTTTCTCTGACATGATTTATTTCCTTTTAGACGTGAGCCTGTCGCACGGCAAAGCCGCCGAAAGTTAACGGTTTGCCCAGGCTCACAGCTGAAAGACTTTCTTAGATGTGCGCGTGCGATGCGCATAAAAAAGCCACCAGCGGATGCCAGTGGCTACTTAATTTTTAAACGGATTACTTAGCGAGAATTACATAATCAGAAATTAACTCTGCTTTTTTCGAATACTCTTTTGCCAAGCGCTCAAGCTCACTCGCTTCGAGTTTCCCGGACTGTGAGCTTTTGATGTAAGCGGCAATCTCGGATTCGTGCAGTAGGACATTTGGGTTTTGGGAAATAATTTCTTTTACAGCACTATAAAATATTCCCATATCGATAGGATGCCCTGTATGCCATGTGGAGCGAGCAAGCCATTTATCTAAAGCACTAATACCTTTCAACATAAAACCTCCTGTTTGTGTGGAATGCTATCCTCCCACCAAATGGGTTATGTCAAAAATGTTTTTTCCATTATCGCAGGCACTCGGGGAATGCCTGCTGTAATGGCTAGTCCTCAAGTTGAAGGACTCCATGCTCTTCTGAACCTGAATAGGCGACCAGACCAGTGTATTCCGGGATAACCTCGCCATCATCGGCTTCAAGTTCTGGAATTGTTGCGGTTGTGATGGTGTATTGTGGCTGGCCGTCTTCTTTCGCGAAATTAGCCAGGTCTTCGATTTGTTTGGCGGTGAGAACTACAGTCATGGTCATTCCTCAGTAGTTAAAAGCCCCGCTATTGCGAGGCTCGATATATGTTTTTTGGGCTAGCAATCGGCATCTGGACGCGCTACAGCGCGACAGGCCCACATGCAGGCTTCCTGCATTTTGGTGCGCGCAATGGCGAGACAGCGGGCAGCTTCGTGTGCTTCAGTTGAGTGGTTTCCGGTAGCAGATAACTCATCGTTGACATGCTCACGTTCTGTATCAAGTAAATTACAGAAGTGTCGGCTGACACCCTTCAGGCGATTCATGCGCTCAATATCACCAGGCGTTAAGGTTCGATAGCCTTTAACGGTGGTGCCGTCCTGAGGTTTAGCTTCGCTCATCGGTTTCTCTCTTTTTGGCGGGTATGGAAACTTACCCGCGATTGAATGTGAACACAGCAGCATGCGTCACTCCTGCTTCTGGCAGTTCGCCTGCCACGCTTTTTTAAAGATCACTGGCGCTCTTTTTCAATCTGCCGTATGCCAGCCAGGTTATTGTTGCCCTTTTCAATCACGGCCAGCAGCGGCTTAATCCAGAGAACAGCCTGACAGTAGGTTATTGAGCCGGGGGAAGTGGCACTATCATTGGCTGTGTCAGTGTTGCCGGTATCGGGGTACATTGCGCTGGCACGTAAACGGTGCGCGTATTCGAGCAACCCACCAGCAACATCAGCAGGAACAGGCAGATCACAGGTTTTTTCACGGCGGAGAATCTCCCGGTATTCGATAACGGTGTTATCGGTGCTGGCATCAATCAGTGAATTGTTGCGGCTGGCGTTTTCGGCTACCTGGTTAAAACGGTTAAAGTTAAGAGCCTGTGTTGCGATAACCGTCCCCTGCAAAGTGTTATCATTTCGCAGAACGTCATTATCACTCTTCAACGTAGCTACATCGGTTCGGCTATTTGCCAGCAGGACACACAGCACGGCAACGACGACAATCACAACCGCCAGCGCTATTGAGCGCCATGCAGCTTTGATATCAGCAAGGGTAATCACGACAGGAACAGAGCACGCTCTGCCTCACGCCGCCGCGTCAGCCCATTCAGGACTTTGCCACCAGCTTTATTCCAGCGCAGGAACTCGTCAGCAGCGCCAGCGTAATCACCGGAGTTGAGTTTGCGCAGCAGCGTCGAAGTGGACAGCGCCCGGGCGCCGAGGTTATACGTGAATGCCACCAGCGCATCGAACTGACCCTGTGTCAGCCCCACTTTAACCAGACGAGACACGTCGCTTTCGTAACTGACAAGGCCAGTTTTCAGCAGGCGTTCTGCTGTCTCTTGCTTAATTGTCATCCCGGCGCGGACTGGAATGCCGTCGACAGGCTGAGTCCAGCCATATCCGATCGTCCACACACCGACGCTGTCCTGGTAGGCGGTGAGCTTGCAGCCTTCGAATTCTTTGATCAGGGCAATGCCCTTTTCGCTGGTTTGCATGGACTACTCCGTTATAACGACCTTCGCCAGGTTCCCGCGAGCCAGCCACACCGCCATGCAGATGACGGAGTTAAGCAGAAGATCGCCAAGGTTAACCTGAACGTAGTGGCCGAGCAGAATGTTGAAGGCGTTGAATCCGGCGGCAAGGATGACCAGATAGGCCAGTACCGCGACACTCAGGCGATGACGCTTTCCCTCTTTCCGGAAAAACATCAGCCTGACCATGATTAACAGGCAAACTATGGCGTTTGCATCCATCAGAAGAAGCTGCCATGTCATTTATCTTCCTCCCCCAGCCCCGGCATCTTCCCGCTTTTTGATTTGCGGAGAATGCGTAGCAGGACTGCAACGGAAATGGAAGCAGTGACAATTGCACCGACAGCTGGCGATACCTCAATGCTGGCCGGTGGCTTCATCAGGCTTAACGGCGTGTTGATTATGCCGGCCATGATTTTCGCCATGGGCACGGAGAAGAACACGCCACTGATAAACGATATCAGCGCAAAGATAGCCTGCTTCCAGAGTTGATGGGGATCTGAGGTCAGAACGTATAGCGCCGTTCCGGCAAGCGATCCAAGCATCACTGCTGGAGTCGCCTCCGGAAACAGCGTGGCAAAGGTTACACCGACTGATGACGATGTAAGACCAACGCCTACGATAGTGAAGGTCTCAGACATAGTTATTCCGTGTGTAGTTAGTTCAGGCCCTCGTGACGATTTAACAAGAAGGCATGTCGAGGATGGTTCCCGGGGCCTGAAATAAAAAAGCCCGCGACAGGCGGGCAATATGGGGGTAAGGCAATGTCGGCTCGATGGCCTAAGGGTCCCAGGCAGTGGGTTCTGTGTGCGGCGTACCGCAAATTAAAAAGCCCCTGCATCGCTGCAAGGGCTTGTTTTCAGCTTACCGATAATTCAAGCCGCCTGCCTAAAGCTGCAAGGGCTTTCTGTATCGTGTCAATTTTCGTCGAGTGCTTCAGGTCAAACACCCTGGTCATTTCCTGCTTTTTGATTCCCATGCGGCTAGCCAGCTCAACCTGAGTTAAGCCGGATCCGATATAGGCGTTGAGCAGAATGACCTTTGCGGCCACGCTTGCCGGAACCTCGACAAAATCACCGGTCACACCTCCCGGCTCAGGAACACGCTCATTATCTTCGAAGTAAAACTCGAATGCTGTAACGAGCGCATCCAGTGCGTTTGCCAGCGCCTCTTCCCGCGTATCGCCCTGAGTTAACGCCTCGGGAACGTCCGGGAATGAAACTACATATCCGCCACTGTCGGGCGTTAAAGTTACTGGATATCGCATATCGTACTGATGAAGCTTTCCGAGTAACCAGCCCCGAAGGGCTGGTTTATTATTTGAGGCCTAACTGTTTAAGTATCGCCTTTCTCAGTGGTTCTTTTATCTCATCGCCGGGATGTCTTGGCATTACGCTTCGCTTCCCGTTGTATCTCAGTTTCAGGTGGTTAGTACCGTTTGAAACTTCGACTCCCTGAGATTCAAGCCACCGCCTGAACTCGTTTTGCTTCACCACTCCTCCATTCTGTTGAACATGGGATTATAGTAAACATTTATGCTTACCATGTAAACATTTATGCTTACCTTAATGAAGGAGGTTGCAATAAAAAAACCCGCGCAGAGGCGGGTTTGATGTCGTGTAGGCGTAATATCCCACGATGTAAAGCATACAGGACAGTTTTATGCAAAGTCAACACTAACGTGCAAAAAAATGTCGCTATTTGCTCCGATCACATCAATAAGTTGTTGCCTTCTCGAATTCCACAGCCGCTTGACGCTCCCCATGACGCAGAGTGTCCACCAGCATTTCATAGAAGGGTTTCCAGTTGCGTGACCATGATAACTGATGAAGCTCCGGAAGACGCTTCAGAATGGCCCGGTGCACGGTAGCCGAGGAGATAGCAGAGAAGCCATTACCAGAGCAACGCTCACACGTCTTGAAAACCGGTGCGCCGCGTTCTTTAGTGGCTTTGCGGTCCAACACTTCGCCTTTACCGCCACACCTGCACCGGGCAAGGATCACTTTCTTTCCTCCGCACGTTCCGCAAACCCTTTTCACCAGCTCATTTTTAATCTTCGGGGCAACCACTTCAGCACCGTCGGCGTCGAAAATACCAGGATGTTTAACCACATCCTCATTCCCGGAGATAAACCCGGTACCACTGCAACTGTGACACGTCACGCTGGTGGCTGCAGAACGGGAGTAATCAGCAAAGGCAAATTGCGCCAGCATCTGCATACACCATCCGAAATGGCCACCAGCTGCTTTGCGAACATTCTTTGGTGCCGTTTCCATCGCGTAACGAGCCAGAGCCTGAACTGCGAGCTGTTCATCTGTTTTGCTAATGCCAGCCTTGCCGAAGAAAGCAGCCAGGCCGAATCGCGCGCGGCTGCTGGTGGTACCAATCGCCGCCATAACATCAGTGCCGGTGAGACGATCCGGAGAGGTTCCTTTCACGTCATCGCTGATGTGCATTCCCTGAGGACTAAAATGTTTGAGTGATGCTTCCAGTTTCATGCGGCCACCTGCTGTTTTTTATAGAAAACCAGCTCACGAACCTGATCGCCGTTCATGAGCATATTGTTGAAATCATCGTGATCCGGCCAGTACACGCTCACGCGCTGCAGGTCATTTTTAGCCACCAGATTTGCGTGAGCGCATTCGCAGGCAGCAGCTAAACCCGTAGCGCTTGTCTCGTCGCGGTCAGCAAAAATAATCAGATGCTTAACGCCTGCCGGGACCCGGAATTTCTTCATAAAATTGGCGGTCATAGTTGCCCAGGTGTTCACCTTATAAATTTGATGTGCAGACAAGGCGGTTTCGATTCCTTCTGCGATGCCAAGTGTGCTGGCGACCGGGAACATACGGATAGCGACCGAACGAGCGTGATCAAGATAGTTATCTTCCTGCAGCAATTTCTGCCGCTTGGCGCTGGCCCCGATGTCAGCCTTCTTTGCACCATCCAATAACGTCTGATGGAGGTAGCAAAGCTCCCCTTTATCGTCTGTTGCCAGTGAATAAATAGACTGGTACACCCGCCCGTTATGCCTTTGCTTAGGGTTGAGTCGCACGGCCTCAGTTGGAAGCTGATAAATACCGCGTGAGTTCAGATATTCAGCGCCGGATGTACCACGCAGAGGAGACATTTTTGCAAAGTTGTTAAGTACCTTTTTCCGCAGCTTAGACGCGTCGCTAGTCTCGGGAACCTTGTCACGTCTGAACGTATTGCCGATCAGTGCATCGATTTCCCGGCAAACCTCGTTGAATGGTTTGCCCTGGGTTTCGGTAACCAACTTAAGCCCGTCACCGCTGCCGCAGGTACAGATCCATGTTCCTGCGCCGTCGCGGTCGTCGATGCGGAATTTGCCAACCGAATCACACAGCGGGCATTTCCCTCTAAAATGGTGTTTACCGGTGATCGGCGGCAGTCCGTAATGCTCAAAAATCATGGCCCACTGGCCTTTTGCTGCTTCTACCGTTTTCATGCTCGTTTTCCTAACTGCTGTCTGATCTCACTGACGCGGTTAAGCGCCTGCTGAACTCTTGCCGGGTTCGGCTGCTCTTCTGCCTGCTTTTGCAGGCGCTGCTCTTTTTCGCGTTGCTTAGCGAAGGCGATCAACTTGTGCTTAATGAAGTTTGAAACTGTCGGCGTGATGTCCATCGGGTAATCGCTTAGGCCTTTCGGCCATACGCCAAAACGTTCGCGGAAGGTGTGAGAACACCAGGCATCGCTGACAGGCTTTTTCCCCAGCGATACGCGCTGGCGTTGATAGAATTTGATCTGACTCCACCAGGCTTGTTTCTCTTCCTTCGTCGGCTGGCGCTGCTCGCCCCCAAGTTTTTTGAGTTTTCGCCCGGTGTCGGTATCAATGTCCTCACCGGCCAGCGGCTTGTGGCCACATTTAGGGCAGACATAGACGCCAGCAGGCTTCATGAAGTGGCATTGTGAGCATTCGTGAGGCAGCTTTTCTGCTCGTTCCTCAGCTGCGCGGCGCGCGCCCTCCTCCATCCCGTCTGATTTACCCGGAAGATCGTCATATTCGATAGAGTCCGGATAACCCAGGCGGTGCACGGTGCCGCTGTGATCGAAGATGAGGCAGGACTCTTTACCCGGTGCGGTGCGCAAGCCACGCCCGAGCGCCTGCAGCCAGCGAATTTCGCTCTTTGTTGGCCTGGCGTAGATGATGCAGCGAACATCGCTGTCGAACCCGGCAACCAGCACGCCCACACTGACGATGATTTTTGTGGCGCCAGTTTCGAAGCGGTGAATGATGGTTTGGCGTTCTTCCGCAGGCGTTTCTGCAGTCATAACCTCTGCATTTACGCCAGCCTGGTTAAACTGAATAGTCAGAAAATTAGCGTGGTCTACGTTGACGCAGAACGCGATTGTCGGCAGGTCCCGGCCGTTCTCAAGCCAGTTTTGGACGATATCGCCCACCAGCGTGGAACCGCACATGACCTCCGCCAGCTGCGCCTCGTTGTAGTCGGTACCGTACTGCAGCGACGGAGAGGTTTTAACACCTTTCAGATCCGGCTTTGTGGGCGCGTAAAATTCGTATTTGCTCAGGTCGCCGCGCTGGATCAGCTCGCCGATGGTGGTTGGCTTAATCAGTCGGTCATAGTATTTGCCCAGGAACGGGGAAAACGGTGTACCCGACAGGCCGATCACTTTCACGCCTTTTTCACGCAGGCGTTCGATATCCTGCAGGATGCGTTTTTTGCGCAGGTGCGCTTCGTCGATAATCAGCAGATCGATATTGTCAGGGAACACGCGACGAATAAGTGTATCGGCGCTGGCGATTTGTATTTTGAGGGTAGGATCGTAGTTTGGGTGATCCGCCCAGACATAGCCGATTTCATCACCCGGCAACCCATACTCCACAAAACGGTTTGCTGTTTGGGTAATGAGGATCTGGTAAGGCGCGCAAAACATTACCCTCATACCGCGGCTGACGAACCCCGCAACGATGAAGGCGGCCAGTCCTGTTTTACCGCTGCCCGTCGGCGAGTACACCATGAAGGTTTCCGTATCCTTCCAGTCACGGCGCAACATGTTTAGCGCTCGTTCCTGTGCAAAATTCGGCGTGATCGTCAGCTCCATTGTGCTGCCCCCGTGCTGATGAGATAATAATTTTGTGATGTGGTTTTCATGGATTCCCCCTCACATGGCTGGTGGCCTCCCCAAAGGCTGCCAGCCTCCCTTCTGATTCAGCTCCTCTGAAAAATTCACTCTTCCAGGAAGAACCCTTTTCGTTTCTCAGCGCCTGAGCGCTTTGTACTACCTTGCTGATACAGGCGTTTTTTAAAATTGCGCCCTTAAGAAAGTGATCTACTTAACCAATGGATCTCTCCTGTTGGAAAAGACCCTATTCCTACCCCTACACCCAATCCCCCCTTACCCCCCTTTCCCTCTTCCCCACAAAAACGTACTACTTACCTAGTACATGCGGGGAATTGAGTTAGTGGGTTGCCAACCTGAACAGGCACCTTTAAGCCTGCTTTTGTCCGGGTACCTTTAAACCCGCAACAATCAGGAACGTGGTGGCGTTCCGGCCAGGGGAGGTTCGGCGGTATACCCCTGTAAAGCCCTGCCGTGATTTCTCACAAACAGGCGAAGCCTCGTATTTGCTTCATGCCTTGCCCGGTTCTCCTTGCGGTATGAAACGGGCTCGGCTTCAAACGATTCCTGATACACAGCTGCATAACGCTGAATGGCTTTTTGTCGCGCTGCTGGCGCCAGGCTCAGTAATTGCTGCTTGATCCATTCGGCGTCGGCCTGGCTAAAAGCCACTGGCATATCAACCTGTTGATAATCAAGTGCCATATCACTGCTCTTTTTCTGGCTTTGGGAATAGCTCCGGTAAGTCAGGTCTGATTTGATATGCGGCAACTTGTCCTTCAGCTGCGGCTACAATTCTTAGAACGTGCTCTGCTTTAACTTTTTTTCCATGGCGCCATTTCCATACTGTTGCCTGAGATACGCCGCAAAGCTTAGCCAGCGCCCCCTGGCTACCGGCCCGCCGGATGGCAATGTCGATTGGCTCTGAAATCATAAAACCCCCTTAGTAATTAAATATTACTTTAGCGATTACGCTGATTGTAAGCAAGGTGTCTAATTACTTTTTGACTTAAAAGGTCGTTTAGGCTAAGTTTTTAACAACTTATGGAGTAATTAGAATGAACAACAACACATACTCAGCCCGGTTAGTCGAAGCAATGAAAGAAGCTGGCTTTACACAAGCATCCCTTGCAAAAGCGGTGGGGATGTCTCAGTCCAGCATCTGGAAGCTTACTTCAGGCGCGGCGAGCGGCTCACGAAAAACTGTCCAGCTATCACAGGTACTGGGGGTTAGACCTGAGTGGCTTTCCTCAGGTGAAGGTCCAAAATACGTGGTAGGACTGATGGAGTCCGGACAGTCTATTTCGCATGAGCCAGTAAGAGACACCTATCGTGTCGACGTTCTTGATGTTCAAGCCAGTGCAGGTCCTGGAACCTTCGTGTCCTCTGAGTTTATAGAGACAATAAGGGCTATAGAGTATACCGAAGAGCAGGCAAGGCTTATGTTTGGTAACCGACCAGCCCATGCTATCAAGGTCATCACTGTAAATGGCGACAGCATGGAGGGAACCATTGACCCGGGTGATTTTGTTTTCGTCGATACTTCGATCAATCATTTCGAAGGTGATGGGATCTATGTCTTCATTTTTGGGAAGACTATTCATATCAAACGATTACAAATGCTTAAAACAAGCTTGATAGTACTTTCTGATAACAAGCTATATAACTCTTGGGATATTGAGGAGAGTGATGAAGGTCAGTTCCACATCCTCGGCAAAGTATTAATCAAACAATCAGCAGCATTTAAACGCTTCGGATAATTCCCCCCCCACACAATGCTCAGGCCGCTTTAGCGGCCTTTTTTTATCCTTACAACTCAACAAACTACCAAAGCGATTAATAAAAAATTACTTAAGTTGTTGACACTTCGTTTCATCCAGTCCATTCTAATTACAACCTAAGTGATTGGCGGTATAAACAAGAGGTATCAACCTATGACTACTAAAAATCTTATTCAGCTTATTGATATCCCTGATTTCAGATTCACCAATCAGAAGCCGGATATTAACTATGGTGATGTTGCAGATGATTGTGATTCAAAAACCATTTCGACTATCGAAGCAATTCGTCATTTAAGCGAATCAATATTCAAATTGTCTGAGAATGAAGATAACGAAAATGAAAAAATTCGCAATCTTTCAGCCATTATTTGTGACCTAGCAGATCTGGCAATTGCTACTAATAAAATCTCACAAACCGCTGCTTATCTTTCTGGCGTAAAGGACGGAAATCATGGCGCATGAATTTTCTTTAGAAAAAGCAAAAGAAAAGGCACATCAAGCAGAGATAATTTGCCGAATGATGGAAGTGTACCCAAACAAAATGGACTGCACTGAAATTGAAGCTGTAGCTTCACTTCTCAGCAAGTTAACTGGTGATGTATGCGCTTGGCTCGTAGAAGAACAAGCTATAAAAGATAAAAAATAAACAAAAAATCAATTCCAACCATTTATTTCAGCTTAATTGCTGTGGAATCTCACACACATTTTTTTGGTGGACACTATGAGAAATAAATACGCCTTTAAGACAGCAACGATGATGTGCAGCGCCGGTTATTGGGATATTGCAATTTTATTTTTAAAAAAAGCTTATGGGAGATAATCATGACTATACAGCAGCGCCAAGATATTCAGGGTGTGAACATTAAAGCTGAACAACTCAACTTCCTTATGCAAACAATTCATGCCCATCACAAGGATTTCGACTGCCATCAACTTGATAGGCTTTTAGGTCTTGCTTATGACCTTGCAGGCGAAGTTTATTCCTGGACAGAAAAAGAGGAAGGAATCGTTCTTCAAAATGAAGATCAGCAAAGAAGGGATAATTAGATGAATGATTTTATTAACACCTACCGACGCAGAATTTTAAAAGCAGCGTTATTACGCCACCAGCGTAAAACAGGCGGTAACTGCCTTGTTATCAAGCTCAATAAAGGCGGTATTAAAACGGTCGAGTTAACAGAGATTCTTCTCGATGGATTATTACGAAAATTTGAAAGGCTCGCGATCAGTGAGTACGGGAATGTCGAAGGCGTAAAAGCTATCAAGGGAATTTACAGCAGCGCTGTTGATGTTAATGGCAGCGGTGAATTCCTCACAGATAGCGGGAAGGAGTTAATCGACGAGCTCATTTCTGAGCTGGTGGAGTTCGTCAAAAAACAAAAAGTGGAGGCTCCGAAAACAGAGGGTCATGAAATGGAGGCTGATGATGACACTGACAGCGATACGAATTCCTGAGTGGGTTCACCTCAAAGCGGCGCACGTTTTAAGCCAGTTCAGGGCCCGGAGGATTCACCCCTGTCGTATGCACGGCTCCGGGAATTTTAGCCTCAAGGTTAATCACCGCTGGCGGCTACTCTCCCGCGATGGCGGTAAGAACTGGGAAGTAATGAGTCACGAACGATACAGCAAAGTTAAGGATCGGAAATGAACGATAAACGCACCGTAAGCATGATTGACCTGGCATTACAGAAACACGATACGCCAGTTGGCCCACTGTTCGTGGCAGTGCGCCACGGTCGTATCAAAAAATGCTTCACGCGAGATACGGCGATCCGATATCTGGCTTTCTTCATGACCACCGAGGCTTTTGAGCGTTCGGGTTTTCCGCAGCGTCACCCGCCGATACGTATTGATCGCGATGACAGAGAGGTATGGCGAGACGGGGAAACAAAGGCTGAGTATCTTGCCGCCCACCAGCGCTGTGTACGCCGTTTGCGGCGCATCCTGGCACGCAAGCGCGCAATGGAAAAATGGTGCGAGAAATGGGATGCGATGCATGACCGCTTCGTTAAAGAAGTCGATGCACTGCAGGCCATAAAACCAGAAGGAGTGCATTGATGGTTGATTCAGCCTTTACCCCGGAGCCGACATCAACCGGCATCCGTTTTGGTAACCGGGTCATTGGTTATTCTGGTGCGGTTCGCCAGCTCGACAACGGTAACTATGACAAACGAATTCCTGATGGATTAGATCTGCTGGCTTGCATTATGGAAGCGATTGAAAGCGGTTGGTTTACCCCAGGCATTGAGAAGGAAATCATCATATGGCGCTGGATGCTCGTCGCCATCTTCATTACTGAGGAGCAGGGAAAGAACGGTACCGTTGAAGTTGCCAACGATTCTGGTGGCTTCGACATCGGTGTTATCTACTCCGGACAGCACGGTTCAATCAGTGTTTATCCTGCGCCAGAGAGATTCGCACTCGCAACCAATGTGGAGGGGATAGCCATTGAGAAATACGGTCAGGAACTCGGTCAGCAGATGGCGCTGCGCATGTACATGGACATGTTAGAGGCGGATCCAGTAAACGGGCTTCGACTCTCCAAAATGGGGCGGGAGGGTTTCAATCTCCTGCATGACAGCTTTATCGAACATATTCAGAAAGAAGGTATGCCAGACATACCAGTAATGCACTGAGGAGGGTTAACAATGCACAAATTTATTGTCGAGACTAACAATCTGAACACAATCAGCGATTGCCTGCAGCAGCTTGTTAACGCTGAAGAAGCGCAGCTCAGTATCGAAGAACAGCTGGCGAGATCTAACAGCAGCAGTGACTGGAGTACATGGCGTAAAAAAGCTGAGAACGCGCTACGGGTGATCAAAGGTAAGCGCCGTATCATCACAGCACGTCTGGCAGTACTGCGTCATGACGAAAAAGAACGCAACCTGCAGCTGCACCAACAGCAAAATGATTTTCTTGTTCAGGCCCTGCGCGAAATTGTAACGCCCTCTTCTTTTGCACGGTGCGTGCGTCTGGCTAAAGAGAAAGTGGAGGAGATCCATGCAAACCAGTGCTGACATCGTTCTTCTGGTACCGAATGACTGGGTTAGCGAAAAGGTTCTGATTGCGGTTACCGGGCTCAAGCCCGGTACCATCACCCGGGCCAGAAAAGAATCCTGGATGCTTGGCCGAGAGTATCTGCATATTTCACCAGATGGTAATCCCAAGCCATCAAGCGAATGCATGTACAACAGGAAAGCCGTTGATCAGTGGATCGAGGCTCAGAAAAAAAATCAACCAGGTGCGAAGACAGCATGAAAAGCAGTACACTCGTCAACGCTCCTGGACGTCAGGAGGGATTAATGGCCAATACATCATACCCGACAGGCGTCGAAAACCACGGCGGTTCACTCCGCGTATGGTTTGTATATAAAGGCAAAAGAGTCAGGGAAAACCTCGGTGTCCCTGATACTGCCAAAAATCGCAAGATTGCCGGTGAGCTTCGTTCTTCGGTTTGTTTTGCGATAAGGATGGGGAATTTTAACTATGCGGAAAAGTTCCCTAACTCACCGAACCTTGCCCGGTTCGGTCAGGATAGTAAGGAAATTACTGTGCTGGAACTTACCAAAAAATGGTCAGAGCTGAAGCTGATGGAAATCAGCTCAAACACCATGAGTAGGTACGAATCCATCATAAAAAACATGCTTCCGCGCATCGGCGAAAAAAAAATGGTTTCTGCAGTGACCACTGAGGATTTGCTGTATGTGAGGAAGGAGTTGCTGACGGGTTTTCATGTGATGAAGAAGGATCACCGGACACAAGTAAAAGGCAGGAAGTCGTCCACGGTGAATAATTACATGATGCTGATGGCCGAGATCTTCCAGTTCGGAACTGATAACGGTTATGCAAAGGAAAACCCGTTTAGCGGAATTAACAGACTCAGGAAGGCTAAAGACGAACCCGATCCACTCACGTCAGACGAGTTCATCAGGTTCATTCAGGCATGTGGCCACCAGCAGATGCGTAACCTCTGGACCGTTGCCGTTTATACCGGAATGAGGCATGGGGAATTATGTGGTCTTGCATGGGAAGATATCGATCTCACTGCGGGTACCATTACGGTTAAACGTAACCTGACCCAAACGTATGAGTTCACCCTGCCAAAAACCGAGGCAGGCACTGACAGGGTGATTTATCTCATACAACCAGCTATTGATGCCCTGAGGGATCAGGCCCAGTTGACACGCCTTGGCCGGCAGTATGAGGTTGAAGTGAAATTGCGTGAGTATGGACAGTCCGTCATACAACCCTGCACTTTCGTATTCAGCCCTCAATGCGTCAAACGTGGACCTCGAACAGGATATCACTACGCTGTTAATTCCATTAATAAAATTTGGGGCCCGATAATCAAGCGCGCCGGTATTCGCTACCGTAACGCGTACCAGTCACGGCATACCTATGCGTGCTGGTCATTATCAGCTGGTGCTAACCCAAACTTTATAGCAACTCAGATGGGGCATACCGATGCTCAGATGGTTTACAAGGTGTATGGAAGGTGGATGTCAGAGAAGAGCGCCGAACAGGTTTCTCTGCTCAACCAGGCGCTTTCACGCTTTGCCCCATCACTGCCCCAAAGCATGGTAGTAGCGCAGTAGTAAACCTTAAATTCAAGTGGTTAGCTGTGGTATCGCTACATTTTTATAACACGGGGCACGAAATGCCCTCGACCATAACTACAGCTTATGTTGTGATCGGGGTTCAATAAATCGCTAAACAAGGTATACTCCAGCGGTTTCTGTAGTTGTTTATTGTACTAAACGCTCCTGTGAGAGGATGCTACTGCGCACCTATGACTCAATTCGCTTCTCCTGTTCTGCATACGTTGCTGGATACCGATGCGTATAAACTGCATATGCAGCAAGCCGTTTTCCACCATTATTATGATGTTCATGTTGCGGCGGAGTTTCGCTGCCGGGGCGACGACTTGCTGGGTATCTACGCAGATTCCATTCGTGAACAGGTCGATGCTATGCAGCATCTGGCTCTGCGGGACGATGAATACCAGTGGCTTTCTGGCCTCCCCTTCTTCAAAGCCGACTATCTGAACTGGCTGCGTGATTTCCGCTATAACCCGGCGCAGGTGACTGTCACCAACGATAACGGCAAGCTGAACATCCGCCTGGAAGGCCCATGGCGTGAAGTGATTATGTGGGAAGTGCCGCTGCTGGCAGTGATCAGTGAGCTCGCCCACCGCTACCGCTCGCCCGAAACAGGCGTTGAACAGGCCGTCGCGTCGCTGGAAAACAAACTCGTTGAGTTCTCGCAGCTGACTGAAGGGCTGGATATGTCCCGCTTCCGCCTGATGGATTTTGGTACGCGCCGTCGTTTCTCTCGCGAAGTGCAGCAGGCCATCGTTAAGCGTTTACAACAGGAGTCCTGGTTCGTTGGCACCAGTAATTACGATCTGGCACGCCGCCTGAATCTGACGCCGATGGGCACCCAGGCGCACGAATGGTTCCAGGCACATCAACAGATTAGCCCGGACCTGGCTACCAGCCAGCGTGCTGCACTGGCGGCATGGCTGGAAGAGTATCCAGACCAGCTGGGGATCGCGTTGACCGACTGCATTACGATGGATGCCTTCCTGCGCGATTTTGGGCCAGAATTTGCCACACGCTATCAGGGCTTACGCCATGATTCCGGGGATCCGGTAGAATGGGGTGAGAAGGCCATAGCCCATTACGAAAAACTGGGTATCGACCCGATGAGCAAGGTATTGGTCTTTTCCGATAATCTGGATTTAGCCAAAGCGGTCGAGCTTTATCGTCATTTTTCTTCCAGGGTTGACCTGAGCTTCGGTATTGGCACCCGTTTAACCTGTGACATTCCCCAGGTGAAACCTCTGAACATTGTCATTAAACTGGTGGAATGTAACGGCAAGCCGGTAGCGAAACTCTCCGACAGCCCGGGCAAAACCATCTGTCACGACAAAGCCTTTGTGCGCGCGTTGCGTGAGGCCTTCGACCTGCCTCAGGTTAAAAAAGCAAGCTAAGCCATCTCAGGGAGCCTTCTGGCTCCCTTCTTCTTATTTATTTCCGATTTCTTCTCTTTTGACTGCGAAATCTGCTTGTCTGATGGCAGATGCCAGGTAACATAGATATCCCCCCATAAGGGTGGACAAGTGTCTATTTTTTCCGACTATTAACAGAGAGAATATTATGAGCGTTGTGCCTGTAGCCGACGTACTCCAGGGCCGCGTCGCCGTTGACCAAGAAGTCACCGTGCGCGGATGGGTGCGTACTCGCCGAGATTCTAAAGCTGGCATCTCCTTCCTTGCCGTCTATGACGGTTCCTGCTTTGATCCTGTACAGGCCGTCATTAATAATTCTCTGCCCAATTACAATGATGACGTCCTGCACCTGACCACAGGTTGCTCCGTTATCGTGACAGGCGTTGTGGTTGCCTCTCCGGGTCAGGGCCAGAGCTTTGAAATCCAGGCCTCTGCCATTGAAGTGACCGGCTGGGTTGAAGACCCGGATACTTATCCGATGGCGGCAAAACGCCACAGCATCGAGTATCTGCGTGAAGTTGCGCACCTGCGTCCGCGTACCAACCTGATTGGTGCGGTTGCTCGTGTTCGTCATACGCTGGCGCAAGCACTGCATCGTTTCTTTGACGAGCAGGGTTACTTCTGGGTCTCTACCCCGCTGATTACTGCCTCCGATACCGAAGGCGCAGGCGAGATGTTCCGCGTATCCACGCTGGATATGGAAAACCTGCCACGTACACCTGAAGGCAAAATCGATTACGACAAAGATTTCTTCGGCAAAGAGGCCTTCCTGACGGTGTCCGGCCAGCTCAACGGCGAAACTTACGCCTGTGCGCTGTCTAAGATCTACACCTTCGGCCCAACCTTCCGTGCGGAAAACTCCAACACCAGCCGCCACCTGGCGGAATTCTGGATGCTGGAGCCAGAAGTGGCGTTTGCTGACCTGAACGATGTTGCGGGTCTGGCAGAAGCGATGCTTAAGTACGTGTTCAAAGCGGTTCTGGAAGAACGCGCTGATGACATGAAATTCTTCGCCGAGCGTGTTGATAACGACGCAATTGCCCGTCTGGAGCGTTTTGTTTCGGCTGACTTCGCGCAGGTGGATTACACCGACGCGGTCGCCATCCTCGAAAAATGCGGCGAGACGTTCGAGAACCCGGTTTACTGGGGCGTCGATCTCTCTTCCGAGCATGAGCGTTACCTGGCAGAGAAGCACTTCAAAGCACCGGTAGTTGTTAAAAACTATCCGAAAGACATTAAGGCCTTCTACATGCGCCTTAACGAAGACGGTAAAACCGTTGCTGCGATGGACGTGCTGGCACCGGGTATCGGTGAAATCATCGGTGGCTCTCAGCGTGAAGAGCGTCTGGACGTGCTGGATGCCCGTATGGAAGAGATGGGTCTGAACCCGGCTGATTACAGCTGGTATCGCGACCTGCGTCGTTACGGCACTGTGCCTCACTCCGGTTTCGGTCTGGGCTTCGAGCGTCTGATCGCTTACGTGACCGGCGTTCAGAACGTGCGTGACGTGATTCCATTCCCGCGTACCCCGCGTAACGCAAGCTTCTAATTCCGCGTTAATTAAAATGGCCAGCAATTGCTGGCCATTATTTTATTCTGCTTTGTCAGTTTTCGTCAGTTGAAAGTCAGCATCTTTAAACTACAACCCCGTCATAACCTCTACCTGTTACGTTTTGTTTCCACGAAATATCTGTGAACAAAAAATAAACCACACTCTTATTGCGCTTAATGCATTCCTGATGCTTTAGCACAAATTTCAACCGTATTCACAGCCATCCAGAAGGCTGGTAGCGGTCATAAGAAAAAACGAGTCGTTTAACTTCTGTTTATATGAATTGCCTTTATCAAAATTAAGCATAAGCAATTCATATACATAGGAATGAACCAGGCTTTTAATTAGCCAATCAGTTCTGAAATTTGAGGTGGTTCACAAAGTTCCTTAAAATACACAAATTCTTACACATTATTTCTTTTTGTTACTCATTCTTTAGAATTGTAGCATTTTCAGGCTAGCGAAACGGTTCTATGAATGGAAAGATGCCTGTCAGATACATAAAGACACCAAACTCTCATCAATAGTTCCGGAAATATTTATTGACAGAATTTATTGACGGCAGTGGCGAGTGTCATAAAAAAACCAATGAGGGTAATAAATAATGATGAAGCGCAATATCCTGGCAGTGGTTATCCCTGCTCTGCTGGTAGCCGGTGCAGCTAACGCTGCAGAAATCTATAACAAAAACGGCAACAAACTGGATCTGTACGGGAAAGTTGTTGGTGAGCATGACTTCGTTACCTCTGGTGACAACACCGACAGCAGCGACAACACCTATGCACAGATCGGTTTCAAAGGCGAAACTCAAATCAATGACCAACTGACTGGTTACGGTCAGTGGGAATACCGTGCTCTGGCAAGCCAGGCAGAAAGCAACCAGACTCAGCGTACCCGTCTGGCGTTCGCTGGCCTGAAAGCCGGTGATGCTGGTTCTATCGACTACGGCCGTAACTACGGTATCGTATACGATGTAGAAGGTCTGACCGATATGGCACCTTCTTTCTCCGGTATGACCTGGGCTAACTACTCTGATAACTTCATGACTGGCCGTACTACTGGCGTTCTGACCTACCGCAACACTGACTTCTTCGGTCTGGTTGATGGTCTGAGCCTGGGCCTGCAGTATCAGGGTAAAAACGACCGTACTGACGTTAAAACCGCTAACGGTGACGGCTTCGGTACCTCTGTTGGTTACGAATTCGGTGAAGGCTTCGGTCTGATCGGTGCATACAGCAACTCTGACCGTACCAACCTTCAGACTGCTGACGGCAAAGGCGACAAAGCTGAAGCATGGGCTGTTGGTGCTAAATACGATGCTAACAACATCTACCTGGCAACCACCTATGCTGAAACCCGCAACATGACTCGTGAAGCTGACGGTTCATTCGCGAACAAAACTCAGAACTTCGAAGTGATCGCTCAGTACCAGTTCGACTTCGGTCTGCGTCCTTCCGTGTCTTACGTTCAGTCTAAAGGTAAAAACCTGTCTCAGCGTGGCACCTTCAATGGCGGCGATGCTGACCTGCAGAAATTTGTTGAACTGGGTGCAACTTACTACTTCAACAAAAACTTCAACGTTTATGTTGACTACCAGCTGAACCTGATCGACGACACCTCTTACTCTCGTAACGTTGGTATCGTGAACGGTAAAGACGACCAGGTTGCAATGGCTGTGACCTACCAGTTCTAATCAGTACACCACTTTGTTCTATGCTTAAGAAACAGGGCTTCGGCCCTGTTTTTTTATGTCTGATAGTAAATAATGGCGACTTTTGAAAAGCCGCACGCTTTTTGTCGCAAACGGTTGGCATTTTGAAAATCTACCGTTAACCTGATAGCGGATTTCACTCCTGTAATCACAATGGAACTTCGTCATGTTTGAGAACATTACCGCCGCTCCTGCCGACCCAATTCTGGGCCTGGCCGATCTGTTTCGTGCCGATGACCGCCCTGGCAAAATCAACCTGGGTATTGGTGTATATAAAGATGAAACCGGCAAGACTCCGGTACTGACCAGCGTTAAAAAAGCTGAGCAGTATCTGCTGGAAAACGAAACCACCAAAAACTACCTCGGTATTGATGGTATCCCTGAATTTGGTCGTTGCACTCAGGAACTGCTGTTCGGAAAAGGCAACGCGATCGTGACCGATAAGCGTGCCCGCACTGCGCAGACCCCTGGCGGTACTGGCGCGCTGCGTGTTGCGGCGGATTTCCTGGCAAAAAATACCTCTGTTAAACGTGTGTGGGTTAGCAATCCAAGCTGGCCGAACCACAAAAGCGTGTTTAACTCTGCGGGTCTGGAAGTGTGTGAATACGCTTACTACGACGCAGCAAAACACGCTCTCGACTTCGATGGCCTGCTGGCCAGCCTGAGCGAAGCACAAGCTGGAGACGTGGTGCTGTTCCACGGCTGCTGCCATAACCCAACGGGTATCGATCCTACGCTGGAACAGTGGGAACAACTGGCTAAACTGTCCGTTGAAAAAGGTTGGCTGCCGCTGTTCGACTTCGCATACCAGGGCTTTGCCCGTGGTCTGGAAGAAGATGCTGAAGGCCTGCGTGCCTTCGCTGCTGTGCATCAGGAATTGATTGTTGCAAGCTCCTACTCCAAGAACTTCGGCCTGTACAACGAGCGTGTAGGTGCATGTACGCTGGTTGCCGCTGATGAGCAAACTGTTGATCGCGCATTCAGCCAGATGAAGTCTGTGATCCGCGCTAACTACTCTAACCCACCAGCGCACGGTGCATCGGTGGTCGCGACCATCCTGAGCAACGACGCCCTGCGTGCAATCTGGGAACAAGAGCTGAACGATATGCGCCAGCGCATCCAGCGTATGCGTCTGCTGTTTGTGAACACCCTGGCTGAGAAAGGCGCTGACCGCGACTTCAGCTTTATTATCAAACAGAACGGCATGTTCTCTTTCAGCGGCCTGACCAAAGAACAGGTTCTGCGTCTGCGTGAAGAGTTTGGCGTTTACGCGGTGGCTTCAGGCCGTGTTAACGTTGCCGGCATGACACCAGACAACATGGCGCCGCTGTGCGAAGCGATTGTCGCTGTGCTGTAACAATCCGTCGGGTGATGTTTTCACGCACCCGACCAATAAAAAAGCCTGCATCATGCAGGCTTTTTTTATTTAATCTGGCTTACCAGACAGGCATTTCATCCTGGAGGAACGGGTTGTGTATACGCTCGTAACCCAGCGTCGACATCGGGCCATGTCCAGGAATAAACGTCACATCATCGCCCAGCGGCAATAATTTCTGTTTAATCGACTGAATCAACTGACCGTGGTCACCGCGCGGGAAGTCGCTGCGTCCTACGCCACCTTTGAAAATCACATCACCGGAAATCAGCAAACGCGATTTATCATCAAAGAAGACGATATGACCTGGCGTATGCCCAGGACAATGCAACACCTGTAAAGTCACATTCCCTACGGTAACGCTCTCCCCTTCGTTCAGGTAAGCGTCGGGTGTCAGAGGTTGACACTCATCAAGGCCAAACATGCGGCTTTGGGCAGGTAACCCTTGCAGCCAGAACTCATCTTCTTTTTCCGGGCCAATCACCGGCACACCGTAGTGTTGCGCCAGCTCCGCCGCAGCCCCCACATGATCAAGATGACCATGGGTCAGCAAAATCTGCATCAGCGTCACACCCGACGCTGCGACTTCTTGCTTGATTTTCTCGGCGTCACCACCGGGATCGACAAGCGCGGCCAGTTTGGTTTGCTCACACCAGATTAATGAACAGTTCTGGGAGAACGCGGTAACCGGAATAATACGATAGTTCATACTGCTCCTGTATTTCGTTATTACCAGTGCCGAACGGGCCCGGTATCAATATGCACAAAGTTGCTGCTGGGGTAATATCCTACACCACCTGCACGCATAGATAACGCAGCTTTGCGAATATTGGCTAACGAAACGCCTTCAATATGAAAATCCATCGCCTGTCCTTTAGTGTGATAGCTTTTTTTGGCTACCCCACGGCTACGGGCGCGCAATTCATTGTTGGTATCAAGAGAGCGATAACCGGAAACGAGTTGCACAGGCTTGCTGGTTCCGAGCAGGCCCTGGAGGCGGAAAAGCTGATCAAATAATCCAGGATCGATGGCTTTTATTTTATTCGCGCGGAAATCACGGAAAAAATGGTTTAGTTTTGCTAATTCATCCTGAATATAGCCTCTGCCATCGAAAAATTCCGCTTTAAGCGACTCACCAGTATGCAGATTGTTGAGCGTTAAAATACGCGGACGAGGTGTCGAGAGGGTGGCAAATGCTGGCGTAGGCAAGATGGCCGCTGCGCCAAGCGCAACACCACCTAACGCCAGCAGTTTGCGGCGATTAGCGTCAAATTTGTCCATGATAATCAGGTCTACAGGTCAATGTTTATCGTATATATGCTTAGCGCACGAAGGGCACCTTAACTGGCAAAACAACCTACGTCAAGGCGCCCAACCCCAGTAAACACGCGGCTTACAGCCATATTGCCACGCATTCACCATAACTTACGACAATCAATTTTCCCGAACTACTTCATTTACCTGATTAATTGTTCAGCTTTTGGCAAAATTTGTGCGCCCGATCGCGCAGTGAGATCGTAATTGTAAATATCTGTACGATACTGGGTACGCCCATCTTCGCCAACAAACGCGGTCAGATAGTAAAGATTAACCGGAATATTGTGTCGAATATTAACGTAGCGTGTATCTCCTTGTTTCAGCGCATCGGATATCCGCGTATCGTTCCAGCCCGCATCCTGCAACAGCATATTCGCAAGTTCAGAGGCTTTATTGACGCGAACGCAACCAGAGCTGAGCGCGCGGGTATCTTTCTGGAACAGGTTGTGGTTTGGCGTGTCGTGCAGATAAATCGCTTCCGAACTTGGCATGTTGAATTTGTAACGCCCAAGCGAATTATGCGCGCCAGGTGCCTGCTGGAAACGGAACGGCAGGTTAGACGCCGTAATGGTTGACCAGTCAACCATGTAAGGGTCAATCGCCTCTTTGCTGTTCCAGCCGCGCATTACGGTATAACCATGACGTTCCAGATAGCCTGGGTCATTCCACAATTTGGGCAGGATATCCTTACGGGCAAGCGTTGGCGGTACATTCCACGGCGGGTTAACCACGACGTTATTCAGGGCGCTGCTCATCATTGGCGTTTTACGGTCCGGGCGACCCACAATCACGCGGGAAGCCAGCACTTCGCTGCCGTTCTGGTAATAGACCAGCGAGTACGCCGGAATATTCACCATAATGCCAGTCGATAATGTGCCTGGCAGCAAGCGCAGACGCTGGATATTCAGCGCCAGCACGCCTGCTCGCTGTGCCGGGGTGACATTCAGCCAGTCGCGCGTTGATTGCCCAATAACACCGTCTGCACCCAGCCCTTGTGCGGCCTGGAATTGCTTAACGGCAGCCACCAGCTCGCGGTCGTAGGCAGCCGGTTTATCACTGATGACCTGCACGTTTTTCACTTTTGCAGGTGCGGACGGGCTTACGACTACGCTCTGTGGGTCATCTCCGGGTAAAGCGATTTTTGGCCCGCCCTCCAGAATACCGGAACGTCGAAGAATTTCGCGCAAGGCTGGCACATCACTGCTCCACTGCCCCGGCCGCAATGAGCCTGCGCCACGTAGCTGCGGCCACGGACGGGTATCAGACACCAGCGTAAGCAACGACTGATGCATAGGGGCATACTGTGGATGTGCCGGAGCCAGGCTTGCAATAAAGCCCGGCAAATTGCCGTTATCCAGCGACAATTGCCACTGGTTAATCACCGATAAAGCGGGGGTTGCCAACTTGTAAGGCTTGTCGCTGTAGAGCCAGCGATTACCATTGACCGGAATTCCGGCGACAAACTGGAGGTAGCCCATCATGGCGTCTGACAGCACGATGTCACGCGCCTGGCCGGTCACAGACGGATCGGTCAGCAGTTCAACCCAGGCGGTAAATTGTGGCTGGAAACCGGCGATAGCAACCTCTGCCAGCTGTTGCTGGAAAGCACGAACCGCATCGCGATTGTCCCACATGGGCTTCATATCGCGTGCAGCATAGAGAAGCGTCAGTTGGTTGAGATACGCAGGTTGGTAACCAGAAGGCAGCCCCGTCAGAAGCTGTTGCTGGAGTGATTCAATGTTTATGCCTTCTGGCAGCGGCTTAATACCGGCCATGATCGCCGTCGCCGGAGATTGCTCCAGCGGCTGAGACAACGACGTTGGCTGCACGCCTGTCGTTGCAGAGCTGTCAGTCGGCACAATTTCAGGCTCATCAGCCTGAGCGCTAAACAGTGGAGCAAACATCACTGCCAGGCACAAACTCAGTGCAGACAGCTGACGACCACGAATTTTCTTTAGCAACATCCCTTGCCCCCTGTTTTCTTACGACATGCCCATCACGTTGGGGCTTTTCTTCATTATAGGAAGGCTAAAACAGTGTTGCCTTACCTTATGTAAAGAAGTTTAAAGATAACGCAGCCGTAAGCACAAGTTAAGTGAATAAAAAAAGCGGCGCTTCTGCGCCGCCCTTTGTAACAAAACGCGTTATGACGCGTCAGCCGTTCCTGGCAACGACTCCGGCGGCTGTGGCGCAAAACCACGCAACCCGACCACGTGTACGTGTTCGCTGTTCTGGAACACTTTACGCACCAGCTTATAGGTTGTGCCTTTTTCCGGGCTGATGTTCTCAGGTGCTGCAATGATGAGCTGCATATCCAGACGATCGCAAAGCTCAAACAGCGTGGCAATAGAACGGGCATCAAGACGCGCGGCTTCATCAAGGAACAGCAGACGACATGGAGAGATATCTTTGCCGCGCAGACGACGCGCTTCATCCTCCCAGCTCTGAACAACCATCACCAGAATCGACATACCTGTACCGATAGCTTCACCGGTAGAGAGTGCGCCAGATTCCGCACGCAACCAGCCGTCTGAACCACGGTTAACCTCAACTTCCATTTCCAGGTAGTTACGGTAATCCAGCAGCTCTTCACCGATGGTTTGCGGGGTACGTTGACCCATATCGATCTGCGGATTCAGGCGCTGATACAGCTTCGCCAGTGCTTCTGAGAAGGTCAGGCGGTTGCTGTTGAACAGATCCTGATGCTGCTCGTGCTGTTCAGACAATACATCCAGCAGCGTGGAGTGGGCTTCACGTACGTTCACGTTCAGGCGCACGCTGTTCACCTGGCCAAAGGATACGCTTTGCAGCCCCTGGTTCAGCTGACGAATACGGTTCTGCTCGCGCTGGATAGTCTTACGAATAATGTTCGCCACACTGCGGGAACTGATCGCCAGCTTCTGCTCACGTGAAGTCAGCTCTTCCGTCAAACGGCCCAGCTCGATTTCCATCTGTTCAATGGCTTCAACCGGATCGTCAGTACGGATGATATCCTGACGGATACGCTCGCGCAGATGCTGGTAAACCGCAACAAAGAACTGAATTTTACGCTCAGGGCGTTTTGGATCTTCCGACATACGCAGCACATCGCGCAGGTGTTCGTTATCCGCCACCGCCAGACGCAGGGCACCCAATGCCTTATCCGACATAGAGCGCAGTTCGTCAGCAGAAAGATAAGCCAGCTCACGACGGTGCAGACGACGTTCAACGTTATTGTCTTTCACCATACGCATCACCGCGCACCAGCCCGCCTTCGCAGTCACCACCTGTTCACGCATCTCAAAGTAATCACGCTCCAGCTTACGCAGACGACGGGTCAGGTTATCCATCTCGGCTTCGCAGAAGGTCAATGCTTTTTCCAGCTGATTACGACGCGCGCGGTTGTTGCTGAGCTGGCCATGCAGCTCGTCACGGCGAATGCGCGCGCGCTCTTCGGCGCCGCTGTCAGCACGCACGCCAATATCCTGGAGCTCTTTATGCAGGTCGTTTAACAGCTCTTTCTTGGTGTCGAACGAGCTTTTCAGCGAGGCCATGACCTGGCTGTACTGGCTGAGCTGCGCGGCGTGGCTACGCAACGCCTCACGCGCGCGGGTACGCTCTGCTTCGGCGTGTTCAAGACGCTGGCGCAGTTTCTCGTTAAGATCGCTGTTGCCGCTCAGCATTTCTGCTGAATCGGAGTAGCCAAAGTGAGCACGACGCTGAACGACTTCGGTCAGCGCAAATGCCTGCTGACGCGCTTCGCGTTGCACCTGCTGAGACCAGGCGTAATCTTCTTTTAACTGTTCAAACTGTTCAGGGTCGCTCTGCAATACCGAGACGACAGGCTCCAGCTTCGCCAGCTGGTTTCCATGCTGCTGCACAAAGCGCGCAGCTTCCTGTGCTTCGTCCAGGCGTTCCTGAATTTCATCCACACGGTCAGCAAGGGTGTCGTCTGCCAGCAGGTTCAGGCGCGGCAGAATGCGGTTCAGCGCGGCAACGCCCTCTTTCGCCTGCTCAAATTGTGCACGACTCTGCTGGTTATCACTTTCATGATTGCCAATGGCACGCTCCAGCTCGCCACGACGCGTGCTGAGCTTGCGAATTTCGGCTTCCGGGTCAGCGTCAAAAGCAACGGCCAAATGGCTACCGATAAAGCGGCTGAACGCCTGGTGCAGACGCTGCGTTTTCTGTACGTCAAACGACAGGGTTGCAAAACGTTCAGAAAGCGTTTCACGCTCGGCGTGCAGGCTTTCGATGCGGTTTTCACGCGCTGCGCGGCCAAACAATGGCAGTTCAGGGAAGCGGGAATAACGCCACTGGCGGTCAGCGATTTTCACCACTACCGCTTTTTCCAGCTCATCAACGCTGAACACGCTGTCATCGAACGACTGCGGATCCCCTTCGATCAGATAGAGATCTTCCGGGCAATCTTCCAGGCCGGCGAGCTGATCGGCAATCAGCGACAGATCCGGGACAACAATCGCATTACGTGACGGGCCATACAGCGCGGAGAAGTAAGGCGCGTCATCCAGACCCACATCGTCGTAAATCTCAGACAACAACACGCCGCCAAAACGCTCTGCCAGGGTATTCAGGCGTGCATCTTCCGCACCACCCGGCTGACTTAAACGTTCGATTTCGTCGTCAACATCACGCTTGCGTGCGCCGACTTCATCACGCTCAACAATCGCCTCGCGCTCGCGCTCCAGCAGTTGTTGCAGATATTCGGTGACTTCCTGACCGGAGGCAAACTCTTCACCGCACTGCTCGCTAAGCTGACTCAGGCTACTTTGCGCCGCAAGCCAGACTGGTGCACGCTGCAACAGCGTCTGTGAGCGGGACTGAAGTTGTTCCATCTCCTGGCGCAGCGTCATGCGCTGTTCGCTCGCGCTGGATACGGTGTCGGAAAGCGCGGCAATACGTGCTTCCAGCTCCTGATGCAGCGTCTCGAGAGAGTCAATATCGTAATTTTTGCCCTGACGCTTGCAGAAATCGGCCAGCAGACGCTCGGCTTCCTGTTGTTCGCGCAGGCGTTGTTCCAGTTCGTTCAGACGCATCCGTAGCGGCTGAACCTGCTCAGCCAGATGGCGTTGATTCACGCCGTCGCGCAGCAATTCGCGGGCAACGTCCCAGGCTTCGTTACGCGCCAGCGGGCCGTTAATTGCCACAACCAGTTGATACGCCTGCTCAAACTGGCTATGCGCCGTCTGAGCCACACTCATTTTCTGATCGAGAGACAGCAGTTTTTCGGTCGCTTCCTGCTCTTTCGCCTGGAAGGTATCCAGCCATTCGTCAGCGCTGTCCGGCGTTAAGTCTGGCAGATGGCACAGCTCTTTCGCACGTTGTAACGCCTGCAATGCCTGGGTGTACTGAATTGCACGTGTCTGCTGAACATCCAGCGCCTGCTGGTAATCGGCAAGTTGGCTTTTCAGCTCATCCACTTCCAGTTCAGCAGCTTCGGCGCGGGCTTCGTTTTCTTCCTGCATGTCGGCGGCTTCGGCCACCACTTCATTTTGCTCTTCGAGACGGATTTGCAGCTCATCGAGATCCGCTTCGTAGCGCTCGATTTTTTCCTGCTGACGCAGCGCAGTCTGCACCAGGTTCAGGTGATCGCTGGCTGCCTGATAATCGGCCTCCAGGTCCCCTTCCGCACCATTGTGCTCGCCCAGCTCACGCGCCATTTCAACGTGTTTGTACTGCTCTGCCACCAGCTGTTTGCGGGAAGTGAACAGTTCGCGACGATACTCAAGCGCCTGGTCGAGATGCACGCGCCGCTCGTTAGCATGACGCATGTAATCTGCGGCCACGTAGTTGGTGGCTTCGCTGATCAGATGTTTAAACAGGTCACGATCGGACTGAGTAACGCGAATGGCTTCCAGCGTCATGCGGTTTTCACGCAAGGCCGCTTCCATATCCTGGAAGGCTTTACGCACGCCGCTGTTTTCCGGCAACAGGTAGTCGCGCAGGGAGCGGGTAATGGCGCTGGAAATACCGCCGTACAGCGAGGCTTCGATCAGACGGTAATATTTACTACGGTCAGACGCAGTGCGCAGACGACGAGCCACCACGCCCAGGTCGAACATTAGCGAGTGGTAATCGGTAATGGAGTTGAACTGCTTGAACTGCACGCCTTCGATAGTTTCGAGCTTATCTTTTAGCTCTTGCAGCGTCAGCACGCGAGCCTGGCGTTCGTTCAGTGTTTCCGTCAGCAGCGCGGTCGGCTGCACAGACGTTGGCAGCCCCTGGATCGCAAAAGGTTTGATATCCACTTTACGGTCGCGCCCGGCGACCTGCTGTAAACGCACACCCACAACGACACGCTGGTGTCGGGAGTTAATGACGTCCAGCACGGAATAACAGACACCAGCTTTCAACTTACCGTGCAGGCCTTTATCACGGGAGCCGCTTGTTGCCCCTGCTTCGGTGGTATTACGGAAGTGCAGCAGCGTTAAATCCGGGATAAGCGCTGTGACAAACGCCGCCATGGTCGTGGATTTACCCGCACCGTTACCGCCGGAGAGCGTCGTAACCAGCTCATCCAGATCGAAGGTTCGGGCAAAGAAGCCGTTCCAGTTAATCAGCGTTAGTGAGCGAAATTTACCGCGTTCAATCATTACTCTTCCTCCCCGCTATCCGCCTGGTTCTCTTCATGCTCTTCATTGAGCTGCAATTGGTTTTCCACCGGCATCGCTTCACCATCACGGATCATGCGCAGCTGCGCTTCACGGGCATCATCGCCCGCACGTACATCTGCGCCAAAGCGGAAGACGGATTCGGTGATGCGGAACTTGCTGCTGTCATGGCCCATAAACCAGACCATACCCAGACGACGCAAGCGGTTCAGGGAAGAGCGAACTTTTTCCTGTAATTTCTGGCGATCGAGATCCGACCCTGTAGAGCGGTTATTCACCAGCTTGAGCAGTTTGCTTTCATCTGCCAACGACAGCAGCTCGTCGTAAAGCTCCTGCTGGGTAAAGATCCCTTCATTTGCCAGACGTTCCGGGCTGAGATAGAGATAGCAAAGAATTTTACCGACCATCATGTCCAGCTCAGAAAGCACTGAGCGGGGAATAAGCGTTGTAGAGCGCGGACGCAGGTAGAAAAAACCCTCCGGCGCACGGATAAGTTCAACGTTATAGCGCGCGTAAAACTCTTCCAGGTACTCCTGGAAATCCATCAAAAAGGCGTGATTATCCAGCTCGTCAAGGCCAATGTGACGACCGGCACGCAGCTGGCTGTCCAGCGCCGGAAACAACGGATTCGCCAGCGCCTGTGCCAGCTTAACTGGCATCACTTGTTCAATATTTGTCAATGACATGCGCCTGTACCTTGGCTCCGTAATCGTTAATCGGCTGCCATTTCGGCGGCAGGCCGGTGAAATCTGCTTGTGCTACGCCCAGGCGAACCGCCTGATCGACAACAATACGTGCAATATCGAAATGGCGCGCACGTGGATATTGCGCCAGATAGTCGCGCACCACGAGCCCGAGATCCAGCGGCACTTGTCTGGTTTTGTAGACCGCGAGCTGCTCTTCGATCATCGCTGCAAGTTGTTCGCGAATTTCGTTGAATTCTTCGTATTCGAGATCCGGTGGCAGTTCCCCTGTCACCTCTTCATCACGCAGCGCCATCTCTTCGTCACGCATATCGAGCAGACGATCGGCATTGGCGTAAGTCAGCGCCCATGGTGCATCAAAATAGGTTTGCACCGACTGACGCAGACGCTGGGCAAAGACGCGGTTTTTATCCATATCGATCGCGGTACGGATAAATTTATGCACGTGACGATCGTAGCCAATCCACAAGTCAATAGACTGCTGGCCCCAGCTGATAATACGGTCGAGTTTGCTTTGCAGATCAAAGACCAGACGATCGACAAAATGCAGATCGTCGTGCGCCAGCGTTGCATCCTGAATGCGCAGCAGGTTGGCCTGAAGCTTATCGCCTGCCGCTTCCAGCGTATCCTGCAATTCACGCAGCGTACCGGACGTTTCTGACAGCAAAAGTTCACAACTGGAAATCGCCGCGCGCCAGTCTTTATTCAGCAGTTGACCGATATCGTCTTTCACCTGCTGCTGTTGTTCGTCCATCAGACGCTGGGTCAGGTCGATACTGTCGAAAATTTCCGCCACCGAATATTTCAATGGCGCATAGACGTTGCGGTGCCAGTGGAACTCATCGCCGTTTTCATCCGCCGCATCAGCGGCACGCTTAAGTTCGCCTGCCACGATGGACAGCTGCATAGAAAGGCGCAGCGTGGAGAATTCGCGCTGGCGGATATAGTAATCGGTGATGCCAATGCCCAGTGGCGTCAGACGATAAATGGCGTTTCCTTCCGCCTGCTCGCTGGTAAAGCGGTTCAGCAGACGTTGACGCACCATATCGTTGATCGCGTTGTTGGCACGCACGCTAATGGTTTCGCTGGTTTGCTCAAACGCATCACTGACATGGCGGAACGCATCCACCAGTTCACCCTCGCTCATTTCTCCATCCAGACGCTCGCCGTTCAGCGTAGCAACCGCCAGCAGGAAAGAGAGACGGTCTACCGGCAGCGTGATGGAGAAATCATTTTTCCTGGCCCAGGCAACCAGTTCGGGGACTGTCTGGGAAAATTCACTCATAGATTATCCTTGCTCTGCGGCTTGCGCGCGGTGACGTGAATGTAGCGGCCAAGGCTCAGGTAAGGCTCCTGGCGGCAATACCGCGTTTCTATTTCTGTTAAGGCATCTAAGCAGTCATGCTGTTTTTGTTTATCACGCAGATAATCATGAAACACCCTCACGCCTGTTTTACCGGTGATCTCCCAGCCGATCTCCTCCAGCCAGCCGTAAACCTGCTGCGGTTCGCGCGGGAAATCCGGTGAAAGCGTGCGCCGTTTCTTTTTATACATACCCTGCTGCACGTAGCCAAAATTGCCCACCAATACGTTACGCATCAGCAGGCCATTTGCATTGTAGAACATCAGCGATAACGCACCGCCAGGGCACAGCATCGACCACAGCGTTTTTAAGACCGCTTGCGGTTCGGCCACCCATTCGAGCACAGCATGAAACAATATCAGATCAACCTGAGTTTCCAAATGCTGCGGGATGTCCTGAGCGGCGCAATGTATAAAATGCATGTTGTCGCTCACACCTTTCTCTTCTGCCGCACGTTGTGCTCGCGCAACCATCTCTGCAGACAAATCGCAAAGCGTGACGTGATGGCCCCGCTGAGCCATCAGTATGGCAGTCTGACCTTCCCCGCCACCGGCATCCAGCACGCGCAACTTGCGGTCACCGAAATCAGCGAGCAGCTTGTCCAGATCCTGCCAGAGGATCGTCTGCCGTAGCTGACCTTTGGTGGTGCCATAAATGTTGCGCGAAAACTTTTCCGCGATGTCATCAAAATTGCGATCCCGCATTGGGAGAGTTCCACTCGCTAACAGCAAAACCGCTATTTTGTCATACCCGGGCGGAGAATGAACCTCTCTGGTGTAAGATCACAGGTAATCGCCTGCTGTATGGTCAAAAAAGGAACCAAAAAGGATGCTTTTTACCCTGAAAAAATACATTGGGGGCATGATGCTTCCCCTTCCTCTGCTGCTGATGCTTATCGCACTGGGCCTGGCGCTGGTGTGGTTTAGTCGCTTTCAGAAAAGTGGCAAATCGCTCATTACGCTCGGCTGGCTGGCGTTGCTGTTGTTAAGCCTGCAACCCGTCGCAGATAGCTTATTGCGCCCGATTGAAAATAAGTACCCGACCTGGCAGGGAAATCAGAAAATCGGATTTATCGTGGTGCTGGGTGGCGGTTACACCTGGGATCCGCAGTGGGCGCCAAGTTCAAACCTGATCAATAACAGCCTTCCCCGGCTAAATGAAGGTATACGCCTGTGGCTGGCGAATCCGGGGGCCAAGATCATCTTCACCGGGGCGGCGGCAAAAACGAATCCGGTCAGCACGGCAGAAGCTGGCGCCAGAGTCGCTGAATCGCTGGGCGTGCCGCGTTCATCTATCATCACACTGGACAGTCCAAAAGACACGGAAGAAGAGGCTGCCGCGGTGAAACAGGCCATTGGCGATGCGCCGTTCTTACTGGTGACATCTGCGTCGCACCTGCCCAGGGCGATGATTTTCTTCGAAAAACAGGGTTTACACCCGCTGCCGGCACCCGCTAACCAGATGGCTATCTCTGCGCCTCTTAACCCGTGGGAACGGGCGATCCCGTCCCCGGTATGGTTGATGCACAGCGATCGCGTGGGCTACGAGACGCTCGGGCGCATCTGGCAGTGGCTGAAAGGCTCATCAGGCGAGCCAGGGCAGGAGTGATTTGGTCGCGAGATCGAAGTTAGCGCGATTAAATCGCCCGGTATTAACCAGTTGCGCCACTTCATCCCATAACAGATAGAGCCAGCGCCGCCAGATAAATGCCTCAGCAACTGGCGCGCGTTGCAGGTAATGCCACAGTAACCCTTCAGCGAAAGCGCTGTCGTTTAGCCTGAACAGCTCGAACTCACGCGGTGCCCAGAGCATGACCCCCGGCCCAACCATCGCCAGTAGCTGATCGCTGCGGGAGTCTTTTAACATACTGCGCAGGGTAAAATTGCCATGGATCAGCACACAGTTGTCGTTAAACCCTTCAAACAAAGCCGGTAAGCACTCGCGGGTGCGAAACAGGATGCGTTTATCCTGCATGGTCAGACCGGTATTGCTGTACTGATTAAGCGTACCCCATAACACTTCAACCCGCTGGCGATACCAGAGAGGCCACAGATTTTCCTGTGTGCTATCGACGGCGCCCACCAGACCACGGCTGTCCTGCCGATGCCATGCGAGCAGAGCTTCGACAATCTGATCTTTCAGCTGTTCCCAGCGTTCCGGCGTACGTGCAGGGGCTTCAACGGACACCCCGCGTAACCGTTCAATCAGCAGTACATCCGGGCCGGGGTGTTCTTCGTGCGTCATTACGCCGTATACCGTTGGCATCCGCACCGTTCCTTCTCGTGCCAGCATCGACATTTTCCAGGCCAGCTGTCTGGCGACACCCGGCGAGGTAAAACTTCTGGCCATCAGCGGCATTGGGTTTCCCTGACTGTCATACAATGCCCATAGCGCGGTGTCTGCCTTCTCATTCACGCACTCAACCCGGCTTAATTTTTCGCCAAGCAGATGGCTAAGTTCGGCACGCAGCTGTTCCATATGAGATTACCCCCATCAAGACTACTGCTTTTATAATGAGCGTGGTGGCGACGGTTGTCACCCGAATGAGATCAATTATGGGAAAGAAAAAGGAGAAAAGCCCAGGCGGTTAAACATCCCCCCAGGCGAGGGGATGCTGAGAGATTAACGCAGCTCTGCGCGAACGCGTTCGAGATCTTCTGGGGTATCAACCCCTGTGCCAGGGACTTCCTGAGCAACGGCAACATGGATCTTCTCGCCGTACCACAGCACGCGAAGCTGTTCGAGCATTTCGATATGTTCCAGCGGGCCTGGCGCCCAGGTCACATAGCGGCGGATAAAGCCTGCGCGGTAGCCGTAAATCCCCAGATGGCGCAAGAAGGTATCGCCAATTGTCTCTTTCGACGCCGCAAAGCGATCGCGATCCCACGGGATCGTCGCCCGGGAGAAATAGAGGGCATAGCCTTCTGCGTCCATCACCACTTTCACCGCATTCGGGTTGAACGCTTCTTCAGCGTGGTGAATAGGCACCGCAAGCGTGGCCATTCCCACCTTACGCTGGGCCAGATTTTCTGCAACCTGGCGGATAATTACCGCCGGGATCATCGGCTCATCGCCCTGCACATTTACAATGACAGTATCGTCACTGAAGCCGCATTTTTCGACCACTTCAGCCAGACGCTCTGTACCGGACTGGTGATCGACACGGGTCATGCACACTTCGCCACCCGCTGCTTCTACAGCCCGGGCGACATCAGGGTGATCGGTTGCCACGATAACACGATCGGCACCCGATTCGCGGGCGCGATCGAGGACATGCACAATCATCGGCTTGCCGTTGATATCCACCAGCGGTTTACCTGGCAGGCGCGTTGAAGCATAGCGCGCAGGAATAATGACAACAAAACTCATGGTTTGCTCTCTTCTGCCACCAGTGAACGGGCTTCGTTTTCCAGCAGAACCGGAATACCGTCACGCAGAGGGAAAGCCAGGCTGTCCAGTTTGCAAATCAGTTCTTGTTTATCCTGGCTGTAGTACAGTTTGCCGTTGCACACCGGGCAGGCAATAATTTCAAGTAAACGGTGATCCATAGTTCCTCCGTATGGGTAATCCCTAAAGCTTAACACAATCCCTTTTCAGGGAGTGCCTGTTTCCCAGCCACTTCGACAGGCTGTAAACAGCCCGTCAGGTAAACGCCCCAGCGTCACTTCCCGGGCACCCTGCCAGACGGCAAAATCCGTAATTGCGGTTGCTAACCCTTTATCAAGCGTTGCGGTCACTTTTACCCCCTCTTCAAGATAGAGGGCGATAACCTCGAGTACTCCCGTTTTGCGGTGCATCTTGGCATCCATACGCCCGACCAGTTGCCCTTTGTGCAGCAGCGGTAGAACAAAATAGCCGTACTGACGTTTTGGCGCCGGGGTGTAGCACTCCAGCCGGTAGCTGAAATTAAACAACTGCTCGGCACGTTTTCTGTCCCAGACCACCGGATCAAAAGGTGAAAGCACCGCGCTGTGCGTCGCCTGGAGTTTACCCTCCTGAGCCTGCGGCAACAGGGGCAGCAAATCAGCGTCCAGCCACATCTCACCAAGCGTTTCGACTTCAACCGGGATAACACGCTGCGCCTGGTGCCACATGTCCAGCAGAGGTTTTAGCACTGGCTGGCGAAGCCGGTAGTAATCCGCCAGCCACTGTGGGCGAAAGATCCCCAGACTTCGGGCGCTGTTTGCCAGCATGATGGCTTCAGCATCCCCCTGCGAGAGCAGATCGCGCTGGTCATCCCAGTGCGGCATTACGCGATGCGTGAGGTCATACACCCGCTGAAAATTGCGGCGTTCTATCACCATCACCTTTCCTGAAGTAAACAATCCTTCAAGATGGCGTTTGTGCGGTTTCCACTCCCACCAGCCACTCGCCCCTTTTCGTGGATGCTCAAAATCAACCGAACGAACCGGGCCGTTTTCCTGTATATGGGCAATAAGTTGTTCGATTTCAGCGGCGTGCTCCCGCATCCACTCCTGGCGGTATTTCCAGCCCATTTTATCCGGGGAGAGCATCCGGTGACGCACCAGCGAAAAATCGCTGCGCGGCAGAAAGCAGGCTTCATGCGCCCAGTACTCCATTAACTCGCCCTGGCTGAGCGCATTGTCCAGCCACTGAGGCTGATACGCCCCCAGGCGGCTAAACAGCACCAGATAGGGGCTACGGGCCACGATGTTAATGGTGTCGATTTGCAGCAGAGACATACGCTGCACGGTGGAAAGAATATCGGAAGGTTGTGCGCGGCGACGAGGCTTTTTCAGCAGCCCCTGCGCGGCAAGATGTAAGTTACGTGCGGCTGAGAGTGAGAGTTGCGGTAGAGACATGCGTTTTCCTGTCAGTCAAAGCGCCACCAGAACCGCGTTTGCGATTAATGCACCAACGCAATCAGGTCCTTTAGCAATTGTTCCGGTTGCTCACCGCTGAGTTCAGCGTCAACCGGCAGATACCACCAGTTCTCTTTTGCAAAGGCGCGGCATTTCACCGCGTCTTTTTCTGTCATGATCAACGTCTGTCCGGGAACGGTGAAGGCTGCAACCTGTTCCGGCACGAATGCCTGATGGTCGGCCAGCGGAACACGCCTCTCAAGCCTTGCACCACATTGTTCCAGAGTAGTGAAGAAGCGAGGTGGATGCCCAATCCCCGCCATTGCAACCAGAGCCGGAAGTAGTGCAACAGCCTTGCGCTCCCCGGTCAGCAAATTCACGGCCAGACCGGGATGGAGATGCATAGGAATTTCGCCCTGCTCCGCCACGCCACCATTCACAATGACCGCATCAACTGACTTCAGTCGTGAAGCACGTTCGCGCATCGGCCCGGCGGGCAACCACCAGCCATTGCCAAAACGACGAACGCCATCAATGACCACAATCTCTTTGTCACGCGCCAGTGCGTAATGTTGCAGGCCGTCGTCAGTGATGATGATTTGTACGTCATGTTCAGCCAGGAGAGCCTGAACCGCTTCGCTACGCACAGGCGACACAGCAACCGGCGCACCTGTTCGCTGGTAGATTAAAACAGGCTCATCACCAGCTTCAGCCGTCGTGGTGTCGGATGTCAGCAACAATGGGTACTGAGCCGCTTTGCCACCGTAACCGCGTGACACTACCCCAACGCGAATACCGCGCGCTTTAAGTTGTTCCACCAGCCAGATAACGACCGGCGTTTTGCCATTTCCACCGGCAGTCAGGTTACCGACCACCACAACAGGAACCGGCGCACGCCAGGCACGTTTTATCCCCATACGATAAAGCAGGCTAATGACGCCGCTCACCAGGCCATAAAGCCAGGAGAGCGGCAGAAGCAACAGCCACAGTGGGGATTCACCTGACCAGATGCGTGCGATCATTCGCCAAACTGCATCTTGTGAAGTTGGGCGTAAACGCCACGATGTGCCAGCAGATCGGCATGACTGCCACGTTCGACAATCAGGCCATCTTCAACAACAACGATTTCGTCGGCCTGCTCGATAGTCGACAGGCGGTGTGCAATCACCAGTGACGTGCGGTTCTTTTGCAGTTCATCCAGCGCAGACTGAATGGCTCGCTCAGATTCCGTATCCAGCGCAGAGGTCGCCTCATCCAGAATAAGGATTGGGCTATCACGCAGCAGTGCGCGCGCAATGGCGATACGCTGACGCTGACCACCCGAGAGCAGTACACCGTTCTCACCGATGACCGTATCAAGACCGTTATCCATTTTGTTGATAAAGTCCATCGCGTAGGCCATGCGTGCAGCGTTTTCAATCTGCTCGCGGCTGTATTCTTCCGTACGTGCATAAGCGATGTTGTTGGCAACTGTATCGTTAAACAGATGAACGTTCTGGGACACCAGCGCAACCTGATTACGCAGCGATTGCAGTGTGTATTCCCTGAGGTCGTGACCGTCTAACAGGATCTCACCTTCGTTAATGTCGTAGAAACGCGTGATCAGGCTGGCAATAGTTGACTTACCTGAACCAGAACGCCCCACCAGCGCAACGGTTTTACCCGCCGGAATATTCAGGCTGATGTTGCGCAGCGCAGGGGTTTCACGGCCCGGGTAGGTGAAGGTGACGTTACGGAACTCAACGTCACCCTGGGCGCGTTCAATGACACGTTTGCCTTCGTCTTTTTCCTGTTCGGAATCCAGGATGCTGAACAGTGTCTGGCAAGCCGCCATACCGCGCTGGAACTGCGCGTTCACGTTAGTCAGTGATTTCAGCGGACGCATCAGCGCAATCATCGAGGAGAAGACCACGGTGATCGTACCGGCAGTCAGGGTTTCCATCACGCTTGGGAAGCTTGCGGCATACAGAACAAATGCCAGTGCAAGGGATGCAATCAACTGAATGACCGGGTCGGAAATAGAAGAGGCCGACACCATTTTCATCCCCTGGAGACGCATTTTGTTGCTGACCTTATCAAAGCGTTTCGTTTCGACTTCCTGACCGCCGAAAATTAACACTTCTTTATGCCCTTTCAGCATCTGCTCTGCGCTGGTCGTCACCTGCCCCATAGTGTTCTGCATGTTCTTACTGATATTACGAAAACGTTTAGAAACCATGCGGATTGCAATAGAAACAATTGGTGCCAGAACAATGAGGATGATCGACAGCTGCCAGCTGTAGTAGAACATCATGATAAACAGGCCGATGATCGACGCGCCTTCACGCACAACGGTAATCAGTGCGCTGGAGGATGACGATGCCACCTGCTCTGAGTCATACGTGATACGTGACAACAACGTCCCGGTAGACTGCTTGTCAAAGAAAGAGACGGGCATCCCCATCATATGACTGAACAGCCGACGACGCATGGTCATAACCACTTTTCCCGATACCCATGAAATGCAGTAACTGGAAATATAGCTGGTGATACCGCGTAAGATCATCAGTCCGACAACCACCAGAGGCATCCATAGCAACACTGAGCGATCCGTTTTACCAAAACCGTCATCCAGTAACGGTTTGAGGAGCGATAGCATAAAAGTATCGCTGGCTGCGTTGAGGATTAACGCTACGCCCGCCACGATCAAGCCTGTTTTAAAAGGTGCAATCATCGGCCAGAGTCGGCGGAACGTTTGCCACGTGGAGAGATCTTTGTCGTTATGCATTCAAAAAACCAGCACTTGTTGAAATAGCCGCATATTCTACCCGTTATCTACTGGCTCGCCAAACCACTGATGATACCAACGCTGTAAATATTGATCGCGTAAGCGGCGGATTTGCCAGCTATGTTGCGAAAAAGTCACGGAGATTTGTCCAGATTGAGGTGTATCCAGCCATAAATAGCCCTCTTTTCTGTAACGTCCGACCACTTTTACCGACGGAAATCGCCATGCGTTATAGCGTGCTGCAGAGGCCAACGCAACTTTTCCGTCCGTGCGCTGAACCAGTGGCAGTGAGGAAGAGGTATTGCTCCCATGATGAGGCACCTGAATGAGTGTAGACGTAAGATAACGCCAGTGATGGCTTACCATCGCCTGTTCAGCCTTAGCCTCAATATCGCCCGTCAACAGAACGCTCTGCCTGCCATCATCGATTTTTACCACGCAAGAGCGATTATTACCCGCTACAGACAGATCTTCAGGTGGCCAGTGAACGGTGAATGTTAACCCATGCCATCGCCACTGTTGACCACGGAAACACGGAAGATGCCCCGCCCAGCGCAGTGAGCTTCTTATCCACATGACCGGCCAGACTTTTTGTAATGATTGCAGGCCCCCGGCATGATCAAGATGCTCATGGCTCACAATGACACCGTCGGGGGCCAGGTGATGCCAGCGTAGCCAGGGAATAATGATCTGCTGGGCGCTATCACCGCCTGGCCAGGCAAGCCCGGTATCGTAAAGAATCGCCCTGCCCTCACGTTCAATAACCATAGCCAGCCCCTGTCCCACATCCAGCATATGCAGCGTCCAGCTATCATTTTTCATCGTTCTCCAGAGCGGGAACGTCAGTAAAACAGTACCCGCCAGGCACACCGCCGGCGCTGTTTTCCAGATGTGCAAGCGCCAGCCAATAACGGCGAACCAGGGCAGCAGTGTTAGATACTGCCAGCGTTCATCGATGTCCTGCCATCCGTCGGGTAAATGCATCAATAACCAGAAAAGCAACGCCATTGATTTATCCGCCGCGAGCCAGATAGCCATTTCCAGAGCAGCTAACGGCAACAAATGCAGTAACAGGCCAAGCAGGATCAGTGGAACAGAGATAAACGTCACCAGGGGTACGGCAAACAGATTAGCCACTAGTGAAGAGAGGCTGAATCCATGGAAAATCAGCACCTGCAATGGCAACAGCAGCAGCAACATCCCCACCTGTAGATACAGCAGATGTCCCAATGGCCGTAACCAGTGGGTTAGTCGCCAGGGCGGCAGCGGTAACCACTGATACCAGAATATCAGTGCCGCTACGGCAAAAGCTGACAATACGAGGCTCTGGGAAAGTACAGACATCGGGTCGGCAACCAGAATGGCTGCCACGCAGCATAACCAAACCTGCCAGGCTGACCAGCATCGCCCGCTGAGTCGTAATGCCGCAAAGGTTGCGAGCGAGATAACCGTACGTAACGCGGGCGGTTGCAGGCCTGTCAGCCACGCGTAGAAGGCGGCAAAAAAAAGCCCCGCCAGTAAAGGCATTCGCCAGTTAATGAAGTGGCAGGGTAAGAAAAACTGCACGCCCCGGGCCAGTAGCCATACAACTGATGCAGCAAGTGCAATGTGTAACCCGGATATTGCCATCAGATGTATCGTGCCGGTCTCACGCATCAGATTATTGATTTCCCGGGACACTGCCAGACGCTCTCCCATCCCCAGGCCCAGGATCACCGGCCCCCAGTGATAAGAAGAAAGTGTGTTTTGCAAAGAAGCCAGATAGCGTGAGCGTAAACTACAGGATCCATCGACAATTTCTGCCGCTGTAAATCTGCCGGTCAATGTCTGGTGCCGGGCAAATGCATTTCGCTGTGAATCAAAGCCGCCATCATTTAACTCACCATGTACGGCCCTGAGGCGCAGTGTCAACGCCCAACGCTGCCCTGCGCAGGCTGGCTGCGGTAACTCATTGCCGTATAGCACCACGCCAGTTGTGGGCCACCAGCGCTTTCCATTCAGGGAAACAATCTTTCCTTTATGGGTCGTTGCACCATCCGTTTCAGTGATCACCACCTCAGCCTGTTGCGCTTCGTGGGTTAAATGCTGCATCGGCCAGACGAGCTCCATTGCCGACAGTACTGCCCAGGAAAAAAAGAGCATCCACAGGCCTGTAAAGCGCATTCCCGTTAACCGGTGTAATGAGAATAAAACCCCTGTCGCGATCATCACCCATACCCCATGCATACCTGGCAACACGGGCAACCAGAGCAGTGGTATTACTGCCAGAATCGCGCACATACTGATCGTCGGTATCCCCATCACAACCTCCCTGTTTTGCAGGAGTATGTGGCTGTTAAGGGTGAGAGTCAGGCAGAGAAAGTGAGAACGACAGCGGGCGCTGTAATGATTTTTTCAGTTTGCAGAAAAGCGGATACAGAATTGCGAGGCATCTTCAGAATAGAATAACGTCAAACAAAAAAAGCACCCTAAGGTGCTTTCTTTTTAACCCAGTTTAACCCTGAAGGCTAAACTCAGTTGCCATAAATATTGGCGCGATCGCGCAGTTCTTTACCTGGCTTAAAGTGTGGAACGTATTTACCTTCCAGCTCTACTTTATCGCCTGTCTTCGGGTTACGCCCGGTACGTGGAGCACGGTAGTGCAGAGAAAAACTTCCGAAACCGCGGATTTCAATGCGCTCGCCCTGGGCAAGAGTGGTGGCCATATGCTCCAGCATCTCTTTAACAGCATCTTCCACGGCCTTCGCCGGGACATGCGGTTGCTGACTGGCAAGTCTCTCAATCAATTCTGACTTGGTCATGATTCCTCCGGTTCCTTCAAACCAATTAGCTGAACAGCTCATTAAACAAGGGCGGCCGTAGCCGCCCTTTGTTATTGATTACAGGACGAATCCTGCAATCTGTCAAGTCTGCTCCTCATCCTTCTCACTGTAATTGCGTTACAGCTCAAAATGATGCAGAGAACTTGATATTACTCGCCTTTAGCTGCTTTGAAAGCTTCAGCCATTGCGTTGTTAGAGAAGTTTGCATCTTCCTGTTTGTTAACAGTTGCGATTGCATCTTTCTCGTCAGCTTCGTCTTTAGCACGTACGGACAGGCTGATAGCGCGGTTCTTACGGTCAACACCGGTGAACTTAGCTTCAACGTCGTCGCCAACGCTCAGAACCAGAGTTGCATCTTCAACGCGGTCACGTGAAGCTTCAGAAGCGCGCAGGTAACCTTCAACGCCGTCAGCCAGTTCTACGGTTGCGCCTTTAGCGTCAACTGCAGTCACTTTACCGTTTACGATTGCGCCTTTCTTGTTCAGTGCAACCCAGTTGTTGAACGGATCTTCTGCGAGCTGTTTAACGCCCAGGGAGATACGCTCACGCTCTGCGTCAACTTGCAGAACAACTGCTGCGATTTCGTCGCCTTTTTTGTATTCACGAACTGCTTCTTCGCCTGCAACGTTCCAGGAGATGTCAGACAGGTGAACCAGGCCATCGATGCCGCCGTCCAGGCCGATGAAGATACCGAAGTCAGTGATAGACTTGATTTTACCTTCAACACGGTCGCCCTTGTTGTGGGTTTCCGCGAACTGCTGCCATGGGTTGTTTTTGCACTGTTTCAGGCCCAGGGAGATACGACGACGTTCTTCGTCGATATCCAGAACCATAACTTCCACTACATCACCAACGTTAACAACTTTGGATGGGTGGATGTTTTTGTTGGTCCAGTCCATTTCGGAAACGTGCACCAGACCTTCAACGCCTTCTTCGATTTCAACGAAGCAGCCGTAGTCAGTCAGGTTGGTAACGCGACCAGTCAGTTTAGTACCTTCTGGGTAACGTTTAGCGATAGCAACCCATGGATCTTCGCCCAGCTGTTTCAGGCCGAGGGATACACGAGTACGTTCGCGGTCGAACTTCAGCACTTTAACAGTGATTTCGTCGCCAACGTTCACGATTTCGCTTGGGTGCTTAACGCGTTTCCACGCCATGTCGGTGATGTGCAGCAGGCCATCAACGCCGCCCAGGTCAACGAATGCGCCGTAGTCAGTGAGGTTCTTAACGATACCTTTGACTTCCATGCCTTCCTGCAGGTTTTCCAGCAGCTGATCACGTTCTGCACTGTTTTCGGATTCGATAACAGCACGACGGGAAACAACAACGTTGTTACGCTTCTGGTCCAGCTTGATTACTTTGAACTCAAGCTCTTTGCCTTCCAGGTGCAGGGTGTCACGAACTGGACGAACGTCTACCAGAGAACCTGGCAGGAACGCACGAATACCATTCAGCTCAACAGTGAAGCCGCCTTTAACTTTGCCGTTGATAACACCGACTACAGTTTCAGCTTCTTCGTAAGCTTTTTCCAGCGTGATCCAAGCTTCGTGACGTTTAGCTTTTTCACGGGACAGCAGGGTTTCACCGAAGCCGTCTTCTACTGCATCCAGAGCAACGTCAACTTCGTCACCAACCTGGATTTCCAGCTCGCCCTGGGCGTTTTTGAACTGCTCTGCCGGAATGGCGGACTCAGATTTCAGACCGGCGTCAACCAGTACTACGTCTTTGTCGATAGCAACAACAACACCACGAACGATGGAACCCGGACGGGTTTCGATTGTTTTTAAGGATTCTTCAAATAGTTGAGCAAAAGATTCAGTCATGTTTAATCTTCAGGTTAATATAACGTCCACCTGGCTCCTGCCGGATGGGGTTGTTTCACATACCCGCCGTCAATCCATTGCAGCGGGGGTACTGCTAAATCGGTCGCAATTACGCGAGTGCCAGTTTCTGGCGCGCATATTGTAGCGCTTTTTCAATCACTTGCTCAATAGTTAAACTGGTGGAATCCAGAACTAATGCATCTTCTGCAGGAACAAGTGGGGCAACGGCGCGGTTACGATCGCGGTCGTCGCGCTCTTTTATCTCGGATAAAAGGCGATCAAAGTTAACACTAAAGCCCTTCTCCTGCAACTGAAGCATACGGCGATGCGCACGTTCTTCAGAGGAAGCATCAAGGAAAATTTTAACAGGTGCATCAGGGAATACCACTGTACCCATATCACGCCCATCGGCTATCAGACCTGGCGCTTCACGGAAGGCACGTTGGCGACGCAGCAGCGCCTCGCGAACGCGTGGAAATGCAGCAACCTGAGAGGCGGCATTAGCCACTTCCTGCGTGCGGATTTCTCCGCTCACATCTTCCCCTTCCAGGATCACTTCAAGGTTGCCGTCGGTCGACACAAAACGCACATCCAGGTGCGCCGCCAGCGGTACCAGCGCTTCTTCAGATGCGACATCCACATGGTGATGCAACGCAGCCAGGGCCAGCACGCGATAGATTGCTCCTGAATCTAAAAGATGCCATTGCAATGCTTCCGCCATCGCCTTGCACAGAGTACCTTTCCCTGCGCCACTAGGCCCATCAATGGTGATTACCGGGGCAACTGCCGTCATCTTTTTCTCCTTAATCAAGGCATACCGTTAACATAAACGCCGCGCATTATACGCGCCAACGTGCGCAACTGTTACCTTTGCGTGCAAATTACGGATTTAATGAAGCAGAGTGTAGAAGAAATGGGCAGGAATGAACGTCAGGAAGCGTAAGGAAATGCCGCATCGCAGAATGCGGCATAATGTCATCAGGCCAGCGTACTAATGCGCGCCAGCTGCTCAAAGTAGTCCGGGAAGGTTTTCGCCGTACATTTCGGGTCGAGAATAGTCACAGGCGTGTCGGACAACGCCACCAGCGAGAAGCACATCGCCATACGGTGATCATTGTAGGTACCAATTTCTGCAACCTGCAATTTGGCCGGAGGTGTCACGCGAATGTAATCTTCGCCCTCTTCTACCTCTGCACCCACTTTACGCAATTCAGTCGCCATCGCAAACAGACGATCGGTTTCTTTCACGCGCCAGTTATAGATATTACGCAGCGTGGTAGTACCTTTCGCAAACAGCGCAGCTGTCGCAATGGTCATTGCGGCATCCGGGATATGGTTCATGTCCATATCGATGGCGTTCAGCTCGCCATGTGTACAGGAGATGAAATCATCACCCCAGGTCACAACAGCCCCCATTTTCTCCAGCACGTCAGCGAAACGGATATCGCCCTGCACGCTGTTACGCCCGATACCGGTCACTTTCACCGTACCGCCTTTAATCGCGCCGGCAGCCAGGAAGTAAGAGGCAGATGACGCATCGCCTTCAACCAGGTAGTTGCCCGGGGACTGATATTGCTGCGCGCCACGCACGACAAAGCGTTGATACGTCTGGTTTTCAACGTCAACACCGAAGGTTTTCATCAGGTGCAGCGTGATATCAATGTAAGGTTTAGAAACCAGATCACCTTTAATGGTAATGACTGTATCCTGCGGTGCCAGTGGCGCGGTCATCAACAGGGCTGTCAGAAACTGGCTTGAGACGCTGCCGTCAACTTCAACGGAGCCACCGGTAAAACCACCGCGCAGACGCAGTGGCGGATAATTTTTCTGCTCCAGATAATCAATCTGCGCGCCGCCCTGACGAAGGGCATCCACCAGATGACCGATTGGACGCTCTTTCATGCGCGGCTCGCCGGTCAACACAATGTCGTTGCTGCCCAGGCACAGGGCAGCTGCCAGCGGACGCATCGCGGTACCGGCGTTCCCCAGAAACAGTTCTAGCGCTTCGCCAGAGTGCAACGCACCACCGTTACCGGTCACTTCGCAACGCGTGCGATCATCAGATAGCGTGTAATGAACTCCCAACGCTTTCAGCGCATTGAGCATATGGCGAACATCATCGCTGTCCAACAGATTTGTAAGGACGGTGGTGCCGTTTGCCAGAGCTGCCAGCAGCAGAGCGCGGTTCGAGACACTTTTTGAACCAGGCAGATTAATGGTGCCATCTACCCGCGCGATAGGTTGTAACGTCAGGGATTCCATGAAACTTAACTCTCAACTCAACATAATAAAAACCCCGCAGCATAACTGCGGGGGTGAAAAATCAGCGTGATTAACCGCGGCGACGTTCGAAGTCGACCATGAAATCGGTCAACGCTTTCACGCCTTCCAGCGGCATGGCGTTATAAATAGAAGCACGCATCCCACCCACCACACGGTGGCCTTTCAGCGCGTGCAGACCCGCCGCGAAGGACTCTTCAAGGAAGAGCTTATCCAGGCTGCTGTCGGCGAGCTGGAAAGGTACGTTCATGCGGGAACGGTTGGATTGCGCCACGTCGTTGCGGTAAAAATCGCTCTTATCAATCACACCGTACAGCAGATCGGCTTTTTGCTGATTGATCTTGTCCATCTGCGCCACGCCGCCATTCTGCTTCAGCCATTTGAAGACCAGGCCTGCCAGATACCAGGCAAATGTTGGCGGGGTGTTGAACATAGAGTCGTTGTCGTTCAGCACGGTGTAATCAAGGATTGACGGGCATGAAGTATGGGCTTTGCCCAGCAAATCTTCACGCACGATGACCAGCGTCAGCCCAGCCGGCCCGATATTTTTCTGCGCGCCCGCGTAGATAACGCCGAAACGGCTGACATCAATTGGCGCGGAGAGGATTGTTGAGGAGAAGTCGGCAGCAACCACCACATCTTTGCCGAAATTCGGCACTTCATCGATGGCAATACCGTCAATGGTTTCGTTCGGGCAATAGTGCAGGTACGCAGCGTTGTCAGAAAGCTGCCACTCGCTCATCGGCTTAACGGCGCGCAGGCCATCAACGGTGATTTTGCCGTCGATAACATTTGGTGAGCAGTATTTTTTGGCTTCTTTAACGGCGCTTGCCGCCCAGTAGCCAGCGTCAACGTAGTCAGCAGTGGTTTTGTCGCCCAGGATGTTCAACGGTACGCCCGCAAACTGACCGCGCCCGCCGCCGTGGCAGAACAATACTTTGTAGTTCGAGGGAATATTCAGCAGATCACGAAAATCCTTTTCTGCTTCTTCAGCTACCTGAATAAATTCTTTGCCACGGTGACTGATTTCCATCACCGACGTGCCCAGACCCTGCCAGTCACAAAGTTCCTGTTGAGCCTGTTTGAGCACATCCACCGGTAACATTGCCGGACCTGAACTGAAATTAAAGACTTGAGCCATTTCCCTCACCACGCTAAAAGCAATAAGTTATTACTGTGGATATCGGTTTTATCATTCAGTGACACGCGCCGCAATGTCTAAAACTTATGACCGGCGAAATGTGCCCGTCGTCACACAATACAATCTGCCACCTCGCTGTAACAAAACCGACAAAATGGCTGTCAGGTGATACGTTTGGCCCGGCTAACCTTCGACCATTCTGGATTCGTGCAACGGGGACATAATTGATGCTCTCCTGCCTGCATCGCTTCGACATGGCTGCATCTTATACAGGCATACTCACCCGTTTCAGGTATCGTCTTAAACCGCTCAACGAAGCTTTCAGGAAGGATACACAGGCCAGGCTTCACATCATCATCGCGATAGAAATAAATGCTGATTTGTCCGTTCGTTTCCATGATGGCCAGACGCACCTGCCCGAGCTGTTCTACGCTGTTGAGCCGCAACTCCATAAAGAATTCAAATTCCGTCATATTGGCGCCGCGGACTTTCTCCCAGGCCAGTTGCCCATCTTCGACGATGACCACCGGTTTCCCTTCAAACAGGTCTTCCAGCTTTTCGCTTTTTGACATCAGCCACATCACCAGCCGGTACAGCAGGCCCAGTGAGACAAAAACCACGAAGACCGGCACCATCGGCACATCGTCATAAAAGGCAACATCCCCGGCCGCGGACCCTAGCGTCAGGATAATAAGCACTTCAAAAAGCGACATCTGGCGAACACCGCGACGCCCGGTAATTTTGAGGAAAAGAAAGACCAGGATGAAGGTATAAAGACTACGCAGCGCCACCTCCCATAAAAAATCGGGTGGAACTTTGTCAAATGCCATCCGATGAAGATCGAATGCTTTCATTTTTTTATGCCTTAACAGAGAGTTACTGTCACTAAGCATAGCCCAGTCATTTATTTTCGCCGAAGATAGCACCCGTCACGCAAAACCCGTATCATTGCGCGCTTTACGTACGATAAAAGTGAACGCCATGACTCAAACGTTTATCCCCGGCAAAGACGCCGCTCTGGAAGATTCCATCGCTCGCTTCCAGCAGAAACTGACCGACCTGGGCTTTAATATTGAAGAAGCCTCCTGGCTGAATCCGGTTCCTCACGTCTGGTCCGTGCATATTCGCGACAAAGACTGCGCGTTGTGCTTTACCAACGGTAAAGGCGCAACCAAAAAAGCCGCACTGGCCTCTGCGCTGGGTGAGTATTTTGAGCGTCTGTCCACCAACTATTTCTTCGCCGACTTCTGGCTGGGTGACACCATCGCTAATGGCCCATTTGTTCACTACCCGAATGAAAAATGGTTCCCGCTGACCGAAGATGACGAACTGCCGGAAGGCATTCTGGATGCCCGACTGCGCGCGTTTTACGACGCCGATAACGAACTGACCGCCAGTATGCTTATCGATTTACAGTCCGGTAATGAGGATCGCGGTATCTGTGCCCTGCCGTTTACCCGTCAGTCTGATGAGCAGACCGTATACATCCCGATGAACATCGTCGGTAACTTGTATGTGTCGAACGGTATGTCTGCCGGGAACACCCGCAACGAAGCGCGTGTGCAGGGTCTGTCTGAAGTGTTCGAACGCCACATTAAAAACCGCATTATCGCAGAATCCATCAGCCTGCCTGAAATTCCGGCCGAGGTTCTGGCGCGTTACCCGGGCGTTGTGGAGTCTATCGCGAAGCTGGAAGCTGAAGGGTTCCCAATCTTTGCCTATGATGGTTCTCTGGGAGGTAAATACCCGGTTATCTGCGTGGTGCTGTTCAACCCGGCGAACGGTACCTGCTTCGCTTCCTTTGGTGCGCATCCTGACTTTGGTGTCGCGCTGGAACGTACGGTCACCGAACTGCTTCAGGGCCGTAGCCTGAAAGACCTCGACGTGTTTACCCCGCCAACCTTCGACGACGAAGAAGTGGCTGAACACGCGAACCTCGAAACCCACTTCATCGATTCAAGCGGTTTGATCTCCTGGGATATGTTTAAGCAGGATGCGGACTACCCGTTTGTAGACTGGAGCTTTGCAGGCACCACTGAAGAAGAGTTCGCCACCCTGATGGCCATCTTCAAAGCTGAAGATAAAGAAGTCTATATTGCCGACTACGAACACCTGAGCGTATACGCTTGCCGTATTCTGGTACCTGGCATGTCTGATATTTATCCGGCAGAAGATCTGTGGCTGGCAAATAACAGTATGGGTGCGCATCTTCGTGAAACACTACTGTCTCTGCCAGGTAGCGAGTGGGAAAAGGAAGACTATCTGAACCTGATCGCGCAACTGGACGACGAAGGTCACGATGACTTTACCCGTGTGCGTGAGTTGCTCGGTCTGGCAACCGGTAAAGACAATGGCTGGTATACCCTGCGTATTGGTGAGCTGAAAGCGATGCTGGCCTTAGCAGGTGGTGATCTTGATCAGGCGCTGGCATGGACGGAATGGACGATGGAGTTCAACCAGTCTGTCTTCTCCGCAGAACGCGCAAACTACTACCGTTGCCTGCAAACCCTGCTGCTGCTCTCGCAGGAAGACGAACGTCAGCCGCTGCAATATCTGAATGCCTTCGTGCGTATGTATGGCGCAGACGCTGTAGAAGCTGCCAGCGCGGCCCTGAGCGGTGAAGAACCGTTCTACGGCCTGCACGCTGTAGATAACGATCTGAAAGCCTTCCCGGCACATCAGTCGCTGCTGAACGCGTATGAGAAGTTACAGAAGGCTAAAGCCGCTTACTGGTCAAAATAAGCGCATATAACATTACCAACTGTAGGCGGATTCAATCGTCTGGGCTATATTACGGGGCAATTTCATTGCCCCGTTTTTTTATTTCTTTCGCAATGATTTTTGATTGTAATAATAAAGTTAAATATGGGTAAATATAATAATACTTACCTAAGCTTGACTGTTACTTTTTATGGTAAATACTCCATTTTAATTAACTGTTTTACGGGAGCGCGCACGAAAAAATTCAACTCTTTTCATAACTTTTAAAATTTATTTTTATACGGATAATCAAATACTTACTCCGCTTTCGCTGTAAAACCATACACATTGCGGGCCTATAAGCCAGGCGAGATATGATCTATATCAATTTCTCTTCTATAATGCTTTGTTAGTATCTCGTCGCCGACTTAATAAAGAGAGAGTTAGTGTGAAAGCTGACAACCCTTTTGATCTTTTACTCCCAGCTGCGATGGCCAAAGTTGCCGAAGAAGCGGGTGTCTATAAAGCAACGAAACACCCGATGAAGACCTTCTATCTGGCGATCACCGCGGGTGTGTTCATCTCCATTGCTTTTGTCTTTTACATCACTGCCACAACCGGTACTGCCACAATGCCTTTTGGCATGGCTAAACTGATTGGCGGTATTTGCTTCTCACTGGGACTGATTCTTTGCGTCATCTGCGGCGCTGACCTCTTCACCTCAACGGTGCTGATTGTCGTCGCAAAAGCGAGCGGAAGAATAACCTGGGGCCAACTGGCGCGTAACTGGTTAAACGTCTATGTTGGTAACCTGATTGGGTGTCTGCTCTTTGTTTTGTTGATGTGGTTATCTGGCGAATACATGACCGCCAACGGCGGCTGGGGGCTTAACGTCCTGCAAACCGCAGACCACAAAATGCACCACACATTTATCGAAGCTGTCGCTCTTGGCATTCTCGCAAACCTGATGGTCTGCCTGGCTGTCTGGATGAGCTACTCTGGTCGTAGCCTGATGGACAAAGCCATGATTATGGTTCTGCCGGTTGCGATGTTTGTTGCCAGCGGCTTTGAGCACAGTATCGCAAACATGTTTATGATCCCTATGGGAATTGTAATCCGCAACTTTGCGAGCCCGGAGTTCTGGACCGCGGTTGGTTCAACCCCGGAAAGTTTCTCTCACCTGACTATTATGAACTTCATTACTGATAACCTGATCCCTGTCACTATCGGGAACATTATCGGTGGGGGTCTGTTAGTTGGGTTGACATACTGGGTCATTTACCTGCGTGGCGACGACCATCATTGATGGTTATCTCAGGCAGTAAATAAAAAATCCACTTAAGAAGGTAGGTGTTACATGTCCGAGCTTAATGAAAAGTTAGCCACAGCCTGGGAAGGTTTTGCGAAAGGTGACTGGCAGAATGAAGTAAACGTCCGTGACTTCATTCAGAAAAACTATACCCCGTATGAAGGTGACGAATCCTTCCTGGCTGGCGCAACTGACGCGACCACCAAGCTGTGGGACAGCGTAATGGAAGGCGTTAAACTGGAAAACCGCACTCACGCGCCAGTTGATTTTGACACCTCCGTTGCATCCACCATCACTTCTCACGATGCTGGCTACATCAACAAAGCCCTTGAGAAAATTGTTGGTCTGCAAACTGAAGCACCACTGAAACGTGCAATCATCCCGTTCGGTGGCATCAAAATGGTTGAAGGTTCTTGCAAAGCGTACAACCGCGAGCTGGACCCAATGCTGAAAAAAATCTTCAGCGAATACCGCAAAACCCACAACCAGGGCGTATTCGATGTTTACACCAAAGACATTCTGAACTGCCGTAAATCTGGCGTTCTGACTGGTCTGCCAGATGCGTATGGCCGTGGCCGTATCATCGGTGACTACCGTCGTATTGCACTGTACGGTATCGATTTCCTGCTGAAAGACAAATACGCGCAGTTCGTTTCTCTCCAGTCTGATCTGGAAAACGGCGTAAATCTGGAAGCCACTATCCGTCTGCGTGAAGAAATCGCTGAACAGCATCGTGCACTGGGCCAGATCAAAGAGATGGCGGCTAAATACGGCTGCGATATCTCTGCTCCTGCGACCAACGCTCAGGAAGCAATCCAGTGGACTTACTTCGGCTACCTGGCCGCTGTTAAATCTCAGAACGGCGCAGCAATGTCCTTCGGTCGCGTATCCACCTTCCTGGATGCGTACATCGAACGTGATATCAAAGCAGGCAAAATCACTGAACAAGACGCTCAGGAAATGATTGACCACCTGGTCATGAAACTGCGTATGGTTCGTTTCCTGCGTACTCCTGAATATGATGAACTGTTCTCTGGTGACCCAATCTGGGCAACTGAGTCAATCGGTGGTATGGGCGTTGATGGCCGTACTCTGGTTACCAAAAACAGCTTCCGCTTCCTGAACACCCTGTACACCATGGGTCCTTCTCCGGAGCCGAACATCACTGTTCTGTGGTCTGAAAAACTGCCTCTGAACTTCAAGAAATTCGCCGCTAAAGTGTCCATCGACACCTCTTCTCTGCAATACGAGAACGATGACCTGATGCGTCCGGACTTCAACAACGATGACTACGCTATCGCTTGTTGCGTGAGCCCAATGATCGTTGGCAAACAAATGCAGTTCTTCGGTGCACGTGCAAACCTGGCGAAAACCATGCTGTACGCAATCAACGGCGGCGTTGATGAAAAACTGAAAATGCAGGTTGGTCCTAAATCTGAACCAATCAAAGGCGACGTTCTGAAGTTCGACGAAGTGATGGACCGTATGGATCACTTCATGGACTGGCTGGCTAAACAGTACGTCACTGCACTGAACGTTATCCACTACATGCATGACAAGTACAGCTATGAAGCCTCTCTGATGGCGCTGCACGACCGTGACGTTGTTCGCACCATGGCATGTGGTATCGCTGGCCTGTCCGTTGCTGCTGACTCCCTGTCTGCAATCAAATATGCGAAAGTTAAACCAATTCGTGACGAAGACGGCCTGGCTGTTGACTTCGAAATCGAAGGCGAATACCCGCAGTTTGGTAACAACGATTCTCGCGTTGATGACATGGCGGTTGACCTGGTAGAACGTTTCATGAAGAAAATTCAGAAACTGACTACTTACCGTAACGCTATCCCGACTCAGTCTGTTCTGACCATCACCTCTAACGTTGTGTATGGTAAGAAAACCGGTAACACCCCAGACGGTCGTCGTGCTGGCGCGCCATTCGGCCCAGGTGCTAACCCAATGCACGGTCGTGACCAGAAAGGTGCTGTTGCCTCTCTGACCTCCGTTGCTAAACTGCCGTTTGCTTACGCTAAAGATGGTATCTCTTATACCTTCTCTATCGTTCCAAACGCACTGGGTAAAGACGACGAAGTACGTAAAACCAACCTCGCGGGTCTGATGGATGGTTACTTCCACCACGAAGCGTCCATCGAAGGTGGTCAGCACCTGAACGTGAACGTGATGAACCGTGAAATGCTGCTCGATGCGATGGAAAATCCTGAGAAATATCCTCAGCTGACCATCCGTGTATCTGGCTACGCAGTACGTTTTAACTCCCTGACTAAAGAACAGCAGCAGGACGTTATCACCCGTACTTTCACTCAGTCCATCTAACTGGAATTGACTGAAATCACGCGTTAAAAAGCGTACAATAAAGGCTCCACGCAAGTGGGGCCTTTTTAACACCTTCTCCACCCCAGTCTCTTTTGTCCGCTATCTATACTTTATGGATATCAGCCAAAACAGATTTAAACACAGCCGGTTTTGAGCTGTGCATACTCAGGCCCCGGACGGGTCGATGCTGGAGATATCACCGCAATGTCAACTATTGGTCGCATTCACTCCTTTGAATCCTGTGGCACTGTCGATGGCCCAGGGATCCGCTTTATTACCTTCTTCCAGGGCTGCCTGATGCGCTGCCTGTACTGTCATAACCGTGATACATGGGATACACACGGCGGCAAAGAAATCACTGTTGATGATTTAATGAAAGAGGTTGTGACCTATCGCCACTTTATGAACGCATCGGGTGGTGGTGTTACCGCTTCTGGTGGTGAAGCCATTCTTCAGGCCGAGTTTGTGCGCGACTGGTTCCGCGCCTGCCGTAAAGAAGGTATTCACACCTGCCTTGATACTAACGGTTTTGTACGTCGTTACGATCCGGTCATCGATGAACTGCTTGAAGTGACCGATCTGGTGATGCTCGATCTCAAACAGATGAACGATGAGATCCACCAGAATCTGGTTGGTGTTTCCAACCATCGTACCCTGGAGTTCGCCAAATACATCTCAGGTAAGGGTATCAACACCTGGATCCGCTATGTGGTTGTACCTGGCTGGTCAGATGATGATGACTCTGCACATCGACTGGGCGAATTTACTCGCGACATGGGCAACGTAGAAAAAATTGAGCTGCTGCCCTATCACGAACTGGGTAAACATAAATGGGTGGCGATGGGTGAAGAATATAAGCTCGATGGCGTTAAACCACCGAAGAAAGAAACCATGGAACGCGTGAAAGGCATTCTTGAGCAGTACGGACACAAAGTTATGTATTAAAAAATAGCCCGGTTTAACCGGGCTTTTTTTATGCTATCTGAACACGCCGTTAATGATCGTGGTCACAATGGCCGTACTTAGTGCAATTAAGACCAGGTCATCACCCACTACCCGCCATTCATACCCAGGATAGGAAGGAAGCTGGCCCAGCATAGACGCCGGTACTGTTTTTTTCGCAATACCCGGAGGCAGTGGTTTTCCGCGTGCGAGATTTTTCGCAATGCCCGGCGGCAATGAATCATAACCGGTTAAACCGTAATTCAATGCCAGATGACGGGCGTGATCGAAGCTCACGCGCGCATCAACATCATCACCGACGCTTTTATTTGATTTGCCGGGACTCTGATTACTATTATTTTGTTTATTGCCATGATTACCGGAATTCCCGTTCCCATGGTTGCCGCTGTTGCCTTGCCCACCGCCATTACCATTGCCATGACCATTACCTGGATTCGCCAGGGCTGGCGCGGTTGCGAAGGTTAAGGACAACACGACTGCCAGAGCAGTCGTGGAAAAACGACGTATAGACATGATTGCTGCCTTTTAGTGATAGAACTCAGTTGAATTATCGCCTGGCGCAATAAACAAACAATAAGTAAAACTCTGAGTTCTGATAGGGTCAAAAAAGCCTGTCATCGACAGGCTTTTATTTATTCAGGCATGGGCCACGGGAGTTGGATGTTCGCCCGCTTTGCGCAGCAGCATCAGGAGATAAATAAACGACACGCTGGCAATCATGATAAACAGCAGGTTGTCAGAATAATTCTGCATCAGCATGGCCGTCAACGTCGGCCCCAGTAAACTGCCGATGGTATAACTCAGGAGCAGCGCCTGGTTCATTGCCACCAGCTGATGATGTTCAACTTTCTCGCAAGCCCAGGCCATGGCTACCGGATAGAGAGTGAAGCCCGCCGCCCCCAGAATAAACAGCGCTGGCGCCATTGCAGCGCTGCTGAGCATCGCGAGGCAACCCATGATCACCACAAAGACCTGAACGCGCAGCACCAGCAGGCGGCCAAAGCGATCGGCAAGACGACCAATCGGCCATTGCCCGACGATCCCCGCACTGACCATAACCGCCATCCAGAAACCGATCCCGGAATCGCTGACGCCCTGATGGTTCAAATACAGTGGCATCAGGCCATAAAGCGAACCCAGCACTATCCCGGAAATGATACAGCCATTAACTCCCAGACGCGCCTGACGCAGCCTCAGCATCGGCCAGACATGGGTCACTTCCTGGTGTTCGCTCTGCTGGTTAACAATGCGGGTAAAGAGCAACGGCAGAACAGCGGCCAGGATCATGCCAGTCACCCACGGCAGGACGCTCATCAGGTCGGTTGGCAGTTTACTGACCATCAGTTGCCCAAGCACGGTTCCAACGTAGTAAACCATCATATATGCCGCCAGCAGGCGACCACGGTTGCGCGACGTGCCGCTACACATCAGGGCACTTTCAACCACCACCCAGATCATTGCGCAGCCCACACCCGCGATAAAACGCCAGACCATCCAGCTCCAGAATCCCACCATCAGGCCTAACCCGGCGCACCCGGCGGCAAAAATCAGCGATGCCAGATAATAGCTACGGTTAAAACCAACGCGCTTAATCAGGCTCCCTGTTACCAGCGTTCCCAGAAGGTTACCTGTAAAAAAGGACGAGCTAACCATGCCCACCTGCCAGGTTGGTAAGTTTTCATGGGCGAGCCAAAGCGGGACGAGGGTGTTTAACACCGCAATCGCCAGCGTCAGCAAAAGCAGGCCACAGAGCAGCAGGAGCACTGGGCGGGTATAGGTGGACATGGATTAAAAACCGTGAGGAAGTTCAGATTTCGTGCGCATCATGCCACTGGCAAAAACAAAGTCAATCCACCGATTCAGGGCGCTCGCACAATATGTGCACTGTCGATTTAAAAAACTAATCCTGCTAATGCAATGCCTGCTATCGATACAAACTATCTAATTGTTTTTATTTACCAATATCCGGAATTAAAACCAAAAGACAGTCGAAAAATTTCATGATTGAAAACAAAAAAGCCGGGCACTCTGTCCCGGCTTTATATAACAAAAAAACAGCGTTAACTTGCTATGGACATACCAACCGTCATATGCAGGCCATAGAACACACCACGGCCGATCAGCTCACCTGCCAGCACCAGAACAAAGGCCAGAGACAACAACGGTACCGCAGGCTGATAACCCTTAAGCTGAGGCACAATCCAGCACACCAGCGCCACCGCCAGCAACACCACGCGCCAGGCCATCAGCGAGCCGTAATCAGGCACCAATGCAGATGCTTGTTGAATAGAGCTGTGGATCGTTGCAAGCTCTGCCCCTTGCATCAGGGCTACGATGGCACTCACCACCAGTGCCAGGAGTGAAACCGCCGGCAGTAAACGCATCGCCCAGCCGTCTACACCCGCCACACGCAGCAGCAGGAAACCCAACAGCGGCCCACCGATGAACATCGTCAGGAAGAAGCTCATTGGCGTCCAGACGCTATACCAGGTTGGAACGGTGTCGATGGTGTTATAAACCCGCACCATCATCCACACGAACACCACACCCAGAACCATCGTGATGATTAGCCACAGGCTACGTAATCCTGAAGGTAGCTTTTTCAGTGCCACCAGCAACCAGCCCAGCCCGCCCACAGCAAAGAAAATGGCGCCACTGGCAATTTCGTTACTGAGTGATGATGCACCCACGCGGTTCAGGGAATTAAACGCCCGCATCGGTGAACCCAGGTGCAAGGTTGAGGCGATAAAGCCAATCCCCATTAGCACCCACAGACCAAACATGCTCAGTACTAAACGCTGTTGCTGTTCAGTATTCAGATTGCCTTTTAACAACGCCAGGGCGAGCACGATAAAACCACCCGCAACGCACTGCCCAAAGACCGTGAAGATCATCAGCGGCCATTCATGCCATCCACTTCCCATCTCACACCTCCTTCGGATTTGCCAGGTAGCCGGTGGTATCACCCGTCGGGCGGCTGTTGGCGTTAGGTTTAATCACAATGCTCGGCCTGGTGAAGTGCGCTGACGGCAATGGTGCTACCGCCGCAAGCTGGCCGTGTTTTTGGCGCAACTCTTCAATCGGGCCAAAGTCCAGCGCGCGCAGCGGACAGGATTCCACGCAAATAGGCTTTTTGCCGTCGGCCACGCGAGTGTAGCAACCGTCGCACTTGGTCATATGGCCTTTGGCGGCATTGTACTGCGGCGCACCATACGGGCAGGCCATGTGGCAGTAGCGGCAGCCGATACAGACATCTTCATCCACCACCACAAAACCGTCGTCACGCTTGTGCATCGCCCCGCTCGGACACACTTTGGTGCAGGCCGGATCTTCGCAGTGGTTGCAGGCAATCGACAGGTAGTAGGCGAATACGTTCTGATGCCAGACGCCGTTATCCTCCTGCCAGTCGCCACCGGCGTATTCGTAAATACGGCGGAAGCTGACATCCGGGGTTAAGTCTTTATAATCCTTACAGGCCAGTTCGCAGGTCTTGCAACCGGTGCAGCGGCTGGAATCAATATAAAATCCATACTGGGTTGTCATCGGTTACTCCTTACACCTTTTCAACCTGAACAAGGTTTGTGTGGGACGGATTACCCTTCGCCAGCGGCGATGGGCGCTGCGTGGTCAGTACGTTAATACTGCCAGCCTGGTCGATGCGATTTGCATCCGGGTTGTACCAGGCCCCTTCCCCCAACGCGACAACGCCAGGCATCATACGCGGTGTAACTTTGGCTTCGATATGCACTTCGCCACGACCGTTAAAGATACGCACGCGATCGCCGTTTGAAATGCCGCGCGCTTTCGCATCCATCGGGTTGATCCACATTTCCTGACGACAGGATGCTTTCAGTACATCAACGTTGCCGTAAGTCGAGTGAACCCGCGCTTTGTAATGGAAGCCCGTCAACTGCAACGGGAATTTCGCGGTCAGCGGATCGTTGTAGTTTTCGAAACCTGGCGTATAAATTGGCAGTGGATCAATAACATCCCCTTCCGGCAGCTCCCAGCTGGATGCAATTTTTGCCAGTTCTTCAGAGTAGATTTCGATTTTGCCCGATGGGGTGGTCAGCGGATTGGCATGAGGATCGTCGCGGAATGCCTTATAAGCAACATGATGCCCTTCCGGGTCGCGCTGCTTGTACATACCCTGCTGACGGAAGGTATCAAAGTCCGGTAGATCAGGGATTGCTTTGCGTGAAAGTTCATGCAGATGACGCATCCATCCTTCCTGAGTGCGCCCTTCGGTGAACTGCTGCTCAACGCCAAGACGCTTCGCCAGTTCAGACGTCATCTGATAGATGGTTTTGCACTCGAAACGCGGTTTAATCGCCTGATCGGTAAAGATAACGTAGGACATGTTGCCGCAGGAGGCATCCAGCGCGAAGTCCATCTGCTCTGATGCGGTGCAATCCGGCAGAATGATATCGGCATATTTCGCCGACGAGGTCATGTGGCAGTCGATGACCACAATCATCTCGCACTTCTTATCATCCTGAAGGATCTCATGAGTACGGTTGATCTCAGAATGCTGGTTAATCAGACAGTTACCAGCATAGTTCCAGATCATCTTAATCGGGACATCCAGTTTATCTTTACCGCGCACACCGTCGCGCAATGCCGTCATTTCCGGGCCGCGTTCAATCGCATCGGTCCACATAAACATGGAAATACTGGTCTGTACCGGGTTGTCCAGGGTCGGCATACGTTCAAATGGCACTTCATAAGAGCCTTCGCGCGCGCCCGTGTTACCCCCATTGATACCTACGTTGCCCGTCAGAATAGAGAGCATTGAAATGGCACGGGTGGCGATTTCACCGTTCGCATGACGCTGCGGCCCCCAGCCCTGGCTGATATAAGCCGGTTTCGCCGAACCAATTTCACGCGCCAGCTGAACAATACGTTCTACCGGAATACCGGTGATCGTGGATGCCCACAGAGGCGTTTTTGCCACGCCGTCACTACCCTGGCCAAGGATATACGCTTTGTAATGCCCGTTAGCAGGGGCACTGGCTGGCAGGGTTTTCTCGTCGTAACCGACGCAATATTTATCAAGGAAAGGCTGATCAACGAGGTTTTCAGTGATCATCACCCATGCCAGCGCGCTTACCAGTGCGGCATCGGTACCCGGACGGATAGGGATCCACTCATCTTCACGTCCGGCACCGGTATCGGTGTAACGCGGATCGACGATGATCATGCGGGCATTAGATTTAGCACGAGCCTGCTCAAGATAGTACGTCACCCCGCCGCCGCTCATGCGGGTTTCACCCGGGTTGTTACCGAACAGCACCACAAGTTTGCTGTTTTCGATATCAGACGGACTGTTGCCATCTGCCCAGCCACCGTAAGTGTAATTCAGCCCTGCCGCGATCTGCGCGGAAGAGTAGTCGCCGTAGTGATTGAGATAACCGCCGCAGCAGTTCATCAGGCGTGCAACCAGCGTTTTTCCTGGCGGCCAGGAGCGGGTCATGGTGCCGCCGAGCGTACCTGTACCGTAGTTCAGGTAGATAGATTCGTTACCGAACTCTTTAATCAAACGCTGCATGTTGGTCGCGATGATGTCGTAGGCTTCGTCCCAGCTAATGCGCTCGAACTTTCCTTCCCCGCGTTTTCCCACGCGTTTCATCGGGTACTTGAGGCGATCCGGGTTATAGACGCGGCGGCGCATTGAGCGGCCACGTAAACAGGCGCGAACCTGATGTAACCCGTCATAGTTATCGTCGCCGGTGTTATCTGTTTCGACATATTTGATTTCGCCATCCACCACATGCATCCGCAGCGGACAACGGCTACCACAGTTAACAGTACAGGCGCTCCACACCATTTTTTCCGGGGCTGATGCCGGGGACAGCGCATCCGCTGCCGACACCATACGAGAAAAAGGCAGAGTTAACGCACTGCTGGCAACAGCCAGACCGCCTATTGCCGTGGTTTTCATCAACCCACGGCGAGTGACCTCGGCAGCCAGTAAAGCATCAGGCGCTTTGATTTTCATAAAGACTCACTTTGGTTGCTCACAAATAAAAGAGATACGGTAAAAATCGCTATGTAGTGATATTTATAACGAATTTCTCCGTTATTAGTTTTTTATGCTGACTTTCATTTGGAGGAGTATTACTACTTTAGAGGGAGGCGTTATTGTTTCGCGTCAAAGCAGGGGCATAAAAAAAGCGCCCTTAGGCGCTTTCTTAATTTAAGACAAATTAGCCGATGTACTGCTGGCCTTTCATATACGGACGCAGCACTTCCGGGATCTCAATACGACCATCAGCCTGCTGGTAGTTTTCCAGCACGGCAACCAGGGTACGACCCACAGCCAGGCCAGAGCCGTTCAGGGTATGGACCAGACGGGTTTTCTTGTCTGATTTGCTGCGGCAGCGAGCCTGCATACGGCGAGCCTGGAAATCCCAGACGTTAGAGCACGATGAGATCTCACGGTAAGTGTTCTGTGCAGGAACCCAGACTTCCAGGTCGAAGGTTTTGCAGGCACCAAAGCCCATATCACCCGTACACAGCGCCATACGACGGTACGGCAGACCCAGCAACTCCAGCACTTTCTCAGCGTGGCCAGTCATTTCTTCCAGCGCGTCCATGGACTCTTCAGGACGTACGATCTGCACCATCTCAACTTTGTCGAACTGGTGCATACGGATCAGACCACGGGTATCACGACCGTAAGAACCTGCTTCAGAACGGAAGCACGGAGAGTGTGCTGTCAGTTTAATTGGCAGGTCGTCTTCGTCGATGATCTCATCACGCACGAGGTTGGTCAGCGGCACTTCAGCGGTCGGGATCAGCGCGTAGTTGCTGCTGTCTGCTTCTTCGTCCAGAGGGCGAGTGTGGAACAGATCGCCGGCAAATTTCGGCAGCTGGCCGGTACCGTACAGCGTATCGTGGTTGACCAGATACGGTACGTAGGTTTCGCTGTAGCCGTGCTGCTCAGTGTGCAGATCCAGCATGAACTGCGCCAGCGCACGGTGCAGGTGAGCAATCTGCCCCTTCATCACAACAAAGCGAGAACCCGTCAGCTTAACTGCGGCTGCAAAGTCCAGGCCTGCGTGCATTTCACCCAGAGTGACGTGATCGCGAACCTCGAAGTCGAACTCGCGAGGTGTACCCCAGCGTTTCACTTCGACGTTGTCGTTTTCGTCTTTGCCGACAGGTACGCTGTCGTCAGGAATGTTCGGGATCGCCAGCGCGATATCACGGATCTCGGTCTGAAGAACGTCCAGATCAGCTTTAGCCTGATCCAGCTCTTCACCCAGTTTGTTTACTTCCAGGCGTAATGGCTCAATGTCTTCCCCGCGTGCTTTCGCCTGGCCGATGGATTTCGATCGAGAGTTACGCTCTGCCTGCAGATTTTCAGTTTGTACCTGCAGAACTTTACGACGCTCTTCAAGAGCGCGCAGCTTATCTACATCCAGCTTAAAGCCCCGGCGTGCCAGTTTTTCAGCGACTGCGTCTGGCTCATTACGCAGCAGATTGGGATCGAGCATGCTTATCCTGTGCTTATCGAATTAAAATAGGAAAATGTGACCACAGCCTGCGGCCACAAGGATACTACGCCAACATTACCGCAACGATTGAACTAACGGTAGCGTTTTATAGGGCTATTTTGATCCTGTCCGGCGAGCCAGGCGAGCTTTTCGCCAATCTTGCCTTCAAGACCTCTGTTTGTGGGGTGATAATAGCGGGTTTGTGCCATCTCCTGCGGAAAATATTCCTCTCCGGCGGCATAGGCATTGGGTTCGTCGTGGGCATATCGGTACTCCTGCCCGTAACCCATCTCTTTCATCAGTTTGGTCGGCGCGTTGCGCAGATGAACCGGTACATCATAGTCCGGGCGTTCACGCGCATCCGCCATCGCCGCTTTAAACGCGGTATAGACGGCATTACTTTTCGGCGCGCAGGCCAGGTAAACAATCGCCTGCGCGATTGCGCGCTCCCCTTCCGCAGGCCCCACGCGGGTAAAGCAATCCCAGGCTGAAATCGCAACCTGCATCCCGCGAGGATCGGCATTACCGACATCTTCCGATGCAATAGCCAGGCAGCGGCGAGCAACATACAGTGGATCGCCACCAGCGCTAATGATCCGTGCATACCAGTACAGCGCTGCATCCGGTGCGCTGCCTCGCACCGACTTGTGCAGGGCCGAGATCAGATCGTAAAAACGATCACCTTTGTTATCGAAACGCGCACTGCGTTCACCGGCAATTTCGGTGAGCAGTTCATGTTTCAGTACACGCTTACCGGAATCATCCACTTCGGCCATATCAGCCATCATTTCCAGCGTATTTAAGGCACGGCGCGCATCCCCATTGACCAGCTCCGCGATCGCAAGCCGCGTCTCGTCTGGCAGCACGATATCCTGCCCGCCATAACCACGTGCCTTGTCCTCCATCGCCTGAGTGAGAACCTTTTCGATATCGTCAGTTGTCAGCGATTTGAGCAGATAAACACGTGCACGGGAAAGCAGTGCCGAGTTCAGTTCAAAGGAGGGGTTTTCGGTCGTCGCGCCAATAAAGAAAATGGTGCCATCTTCAATGTGCGGCAGGAACGCATCCTGCTGGCTCTTATTGAAACGGTGGACTTCATCGACAAAGAGGATAGTGCGGCGTCCAGCATTGCGGTTCTGCCTTGCACGCTCGATAGCTTCGCGGATCTCCTTCACGCCGGAGGTCACTGCGGAAATGCGTTCAACATCAGCGTTCGCATAGCGGGCGATCACTTCTGCGAGTGTCGTTTTACCCGTACCTGGTGGCCCCCACAGGATCATGGAGTGCAGATGCCCTGCTTCGATGGCACGCGGCAACGGCTTACCCGCAGCCAACAGATGCTGTTGACCGATGTACTGCGCTAAATTTTCTGGCCGCATACGGGCGGCCAGAGGTTGAAACGCATTATCTGAAAAATCGAGCGACAGGTTGCTCACTCACGCCTCTTACTTATTGCGTTGGTCGTCCACCGTTACGCCCTGCGGCGGGGTAAAGGTGAATTTCGATGCATCGACAGCGCCGTTTTGCTGGGATTTGAGCTGGTAGCTGCTACGCTGATCGTCCTGCTCAACCGCACCAAACTGATTAATGGTTCCGTTGGTGCTTACGTTAATGGTGAACTGTTTCAGGTTACCGTTGCTGCCTTTCGGCGTCAGAACAAACTCATCACCATTCTGTTTGATGTTGTACTGCTGCCAGTCACTGGACTGGTTACGTGCAATCAGCATAAACGGGGTATTACTGGTGGCATCTTTCAGCCAGGTCGCAGTTGCCTGCTCAACAAACGGGTTGAAAAACCACAAGGTTTTACCGTCTGACACCAGAATGCTTTCATCCGGCTGCGTCATGTGCCAGTTAAACAGATTCGGGCGTTTTACCCACAAATCCCCCTGACCTTCCTGCACCGCATTACCGCTGCCGTCAGTCACTTTTTGGGTGAAGCTGGCGTGGAAGCTGCTCACTTTATCCAGTCGGCTTTTAAGGTCGCTGGCTGCATCAGCCCAGACGCTGCTGGCAACAAAACTGGTCAGTAATGCACAGGCGATTGCGAATTTTTTCATTGTTATTCCTTAAAATACGTCATCCCGATATGGGGTTCTGTCATCTATTGTGAACCTGCCCGCAGGCAGGCGACAGAAGAAAATGCTTAATTTTTGCTGATTTACCCTTCTTTGCAATCGGTGAAGGGTCAATCAAACGGCGGCGGAGCCAGCACCTCACGGTTACCGTTATGGCCCTGCTCGCTCACGATGCCCTGTGCTTCCATCTGCTCGATGATTCGGGCTGCGCGGTTGTAGCCAATACGGAACTGACGCTGTACCCCAGAAATGGACGCTTTACGTTTCTCAGTCACGAAGTTAACCGCCTGATCGAATAACGGATCCAGCTCTTCGCCACCGTCAAAGCCACCGCCACCACCTTCGCTTTCAGTGTCAGAGGTAATACCATCCACGTACTGTGGGCGACCACGCGCTTTCCAGTCCTGAACGACCGCGTGAACTTCCTCATCGCGGACGAATGCACCGTGGACACGCACCGGAGAGGTGGAGTTCGGGCCTGAATACAGCATATCACCCATACCCAAAAGCGACTCTGCGCCGCCCTGGTCGAGGATGGTACGCGAGTCAATTTTACTCGATACGGTAAACGCGATACGCGTAGGGATGTTAGCTTTAATCAGACCGGTGATGACGTCCACGGATGGACGCTGCGTTGCCAGTACAAGGTGAATACCGGCCGCACGTGCTTTCTGCGCCAGACGGGCAATCAGCTCTTCGACTTTCTTGCCGACGGTCATCATCAGGTCAGCGAATTCGTCTACCAGCACGACAATATAAGGCAGTTTTTCCAGCACCGGATGCTGGGCATCCATACTGTCACCCGGCTTCCAGTAAGGATCCGGAATTGGGCGCCCCATACGAACTGCTTCCGCGATCTTGTCGTTATAACCGGCCAGGTTACGTACGCCCAGTGCCGACATTAACTTATAGCGACGCTCCATCTCATTAACGCTCCAGCGCAGGGCGTTAGCAGCGTCTTTCATGTCGGTGACCACTTCAGTCAGCAGATGCGGGATACCTTCATAAACAGAGAGTTCCAGCATTTTCGGGTCGATCATGATGAAACGCACATCTTCCGGCTGCGCTTTGTAGAGCATACTCAGGATCATGGCGTTCACACCGACCGACTTACCCGAGCCCGTCGTACCCGCAACCAGCAGGTGTGGCATTTTTGCGAGGTCGGCCACCACAGGATCGCCTGCGATGTCTTTGCCCAGCACCACACTCAACGGCGATGGATTCTCGCGGAACTTGGCGTTATCCAACACTTCACGCAGATAGACGGTCTGGCGTTTCTTATTTGGCAGCTCCAGGCCGACATAAGGTTTACCCGGGATAACTTCCACCACACGCACCGCAACGGTCGACAACGAGCGAGCCAGGTCACGGGACAGGTTAGAAATTCTCGCGGCTTTAACACCTGGCGCCAGGTTTAGTTCGAAACGGGTAATAACCGGACCTGGGGAATAATTCACCACGTCCGCCTTAATGCGGAAATCAGCCAGACGCGCTTCCACAAGACGCGCCATCTGCTCCAGTGCAAAGGTATCCACCGGTTCAACTTCAGACGGAGGCGGCGTTAACAGATCCAGCGACGGCAGCGGCGTACTTGGGCGTTGCAGCGGACGGCTATCACCATTGCGCATCAGCAGCGGGTGAATCAGGCTTTCCTTCGGCTGTGCCGCTGGCTGCTGGAACTGCGGCGCGTGCTGAGGCTGTTGCGGCTGCGCATAAGCCTGTGGCGCTGGCTGCTGCACGTGCGGCGCAGGTGCAGGCTGCTGGTGCGCAGTTTGCGTTTCAGGCATCACACCTGGGGTGAATAAAGGTTCGCTCGGGCCATCATCAACCAAATCTTTCATTGGCGAGAATTCGAAGTCAGATAACGAGAACGGATTCGCTCCCGTAGGCTGCTCACCGGAATAGCGCTGCTGCTGAGTGGCAGCAAACTGGCGCGCTAACTCTGCTTCGGCAACGTCGTCTTCATCCTCTTCATGAACATGAGTCGGGCGGGCTTCATGTTGATACTCTTCGCCATAACGCTGCTGCTGTTGTGCGGCAAACTGACGCCCCAGCTCATCCTGCTGCATCTCATCGGCGTCATCTTCGTACTCAGATTCACGCGCTTTCTCCTCAGCCATACGCTGAGAAGGTAATTTGATGCCATAGGACGCCAGCTCACGGCGGGTAGGAACACGCACGCGATTAGGACGAGGAAGCTGCGGGCCAATACCCTCTTTCACCTGTGGACGCGGCGCGCCACCAGATGCAAGGCTAAAGACAGGCGAAGCAACTGCCGCCGCCGCGGTAGCGTGCTTCACACTTTCCGCCACTGGCGCAACAACAGGTGTTGGGTCAACTGGCGGAACAGTAACGGAAGGAGCCCTGGTCACAGGTTCTTGCTTCGGTTCCGGTACGGGCTGATACCAGGCAGCCAGCTGTTCGCGCTCACGCGCTCGGCGTTCTTCAACTTCTTCAAAATAGTACATTGGTGGGCGAGTCGGTTTGACCTCTTCCACTTCAACTTGCGGTTCAGCGTCAGGCTGAGCAGGCTCAACCGCAACCGGGACACAGTCCTGATAAGGCTGAGACACCGGCGCTTCATACTCCGCGTACGGCTGCGGCGCGTATTCCGGTTCCGGCTGGTATGGCTGCTGCCACTGTTCCTGCGGCTGTGCTGGCGCATAGCTTTGCGGTTCAGGGGCAATAACCGGCTGATGTGCAGGGATTGCAGGCGCGTCTTGCCACTCAACCGCAGGTTGCTGGGTAAGAGGCTCTGGCTCATACACCGGCGCGGAAGGCATGACTGCCTCAACAGGCGCAGCATAGGCCTGAGCGGCTGTCGTTGCCGCAGCTGCCGCCGCGACAGGTTCGCTAACAGAATGACCATTTAACAACGGGTCGTATTCGTCGTAATCACCTGGAGTGGCGCGGCTGCCAGAGAAGAGCACATCATCAGGGTCAACGTGGGCACCCGCAGCACGGTATTCAACCTGCTCGTCGTCATCCATGCGTTTGCCGGAGAAGAGCGCAGCATCTGTTTTGCGTCCTAACGGATTAGCAAATTTTTCTGCCACACGTTTGCGGCGCGCCAGCGCGCCACGCAGAATACGCGCGCGGCGAGATTCGCGATGCGGAGCTGAAGCGGTATCCTCTTCGTCCTCATCTTCGTATTCGTATTCGTCTTCATCTACCCACGTATCATCACGACGAGTACGGTTGCTGGCAAACGTCAAAATAGTAAGGATCAGACTGCCGAGTTTTTCGGCAATGCTCACCCATGACCAACCGGTAAACAGAGTTAATCCCGCAGCCCAGATACAGAGCAGCGTAATGGTGCCTCCACTGCTATGCAGCATCGGTTGCAGCGCGGTGCTCAGCAAACTGCCAATCACTCCACCGGAAGCGAAATACCAGATATCGTCGGCATTAATCGCCGCCAACCCGCAGGAGGTCAGGATCAGTGCCAGAGCACCAATCAGGCGCAGCGAAACCGCGAAATAATCGATGTATTCGTCGTTCTGACGATGACGCCAGGCAAACCAGCAGCCACCGATGATGATCACCGGGATGGTATAGGCCATGACACCGAAGATGAAAAACAGGGTGTCCGCAAGCCAGGCGCCGGGCGTGCCACCTAAATTATGGATAGGCTCATGCCATGCGGTTTGCGACCAGCTCGGATCTGAGGGGTTGAAACTGAGTAAGGCTGCCATCAGCCAGACGGCAAAAAGGGCAATAACAATCAGCAACGCCTCAAGGAGTCGACGTCCGCTGCTTAGCTTCGATAGTGTGACTTCTTTGTCTTCAGTATATTCCTGGCTCAAGAAAGGCTCTCCAGGTATCAGGCATGTCCTGCCTGTTTGCTAAAACGGACAACAGCGCCGGGTATCCCCGGCACTGTTGCTGTATGGATTAACAGGAGTGTAATCAAACTACGCTGATTTTGCACCTGTTCCGTGTTAGCGCGTCTTAATAACCAGACGATTGCTCTGTTTGACCTCTTCCATCACCACATAGGTACGTGTGTCGTTCACGCCTGGCAGACGCAGCAGGGTTTCACCCAGCAGCTTACGGTAGGCGGACATGTCTGGCACACGGGTTTTCAACAGGTAGTCGAAATCACCGGAAACCAAGTGACACTCTTGAATTTCTTCAAGTTTTTGTACAGCGGAGTTAAATTGCTCAAACACATCCGGCGCACCACGATTCAGAGTAATCTCAACAAATACCAGAAGTGAGGCATCCAGATAATGCGGGTTCAGCAGAGCCGTATAGCCCTGAATAAAACCCTGTCTTTCCAGTCGGCGCACACGCTCAAGGCACGGCGTCGGGGAAAGTCCCACACGTTTTGAAAGCTCGACGTTGGAAATACGCCCATCCTTTTGCAATTCATTAAGAATGTTACGATCGATACGGTCGAGGTCTTTGCCAGGGCGCTTCTTGCTATCTACCATTATTATTGTCTCTCTGTATTCCTTCCCTACTCCTGCCTGGACCCTGTGCACATCACTGTTCAGAGCCTGTACCCGTTATTCATCACACCGCCTGATTATGTAATATACGCGATGCGGATTCGGGTTCTACGGTAAGAAGACCGGTGCCTGAAATGGCCGCCACCGACATCACGTATGGCGTCTGTCCACACCATGCGTAGATTTCACTGACCCGGTAAAAATGGCATTTACGTGCATGTCTATGCGACACACTGTTAACGCGGTTTTTTTCTTCCTTCAATGTTTTCGCAAAAGCGCAGGGGATTGTCAAAGCAAAACATCGATTTTTAGTACAACATGCCGGATATTCATAACGACTGACCATTAATCCTCATTTTATTGCCTTATAAACAACCGGTTTTTAGTAGAAAGCGTTATGTTATAGCGCTCAATCCATCGCCAGTGTCTATTGCACATATCGATATCAAAATTGCTGCGCTCTTTTTTTACGGCAACAAATTCCCTACAATCCTGACAAATGTCTGCCAACAACAATGGGGATCTCATGGGCACGGCCAAACACAGTAAGCTGCTAATTCTTGGTTCTGGACCTGCGGGATATACCGCGGCGGTCTATGCTGCGCGCGCTAACCTGCAACCGGTGTTGATTACCGGTATGGAAAAAGGCGGTCAGTTGACCACCACGACTGAAGTAGAAAACTGGCCAGGCGACCCGAACGACCTGACCGGGCCGCTGCTGATGGAGCGTATGCACGAACATGCGACCAAATTCGAAACCGAAATTCTGTTCGATCACATCAACAAGGTTGACCTGCAAAACCGTCCGTTCCGCCTGACAGGCGACAACGGTGAGTACACCTGCGATGCGCTGATTATCGCGACCGGTGCATCGGCGCGTTACCTCGGACTGCCATCTGAAGAAGCCTTCAAAGGCCGTGGCGTTTCTGCCTGCGCAACCTGTGACGGTTTCTTCTACCGTAACCAGAAAGTCGCGGTTATCGGTGGCGGTAACACCGCAGTAGAAGAAGCGCTGTATCTGGCGAACATCGCCTCTGAAGTGCATTTGATCCATCGCCGCGACACCTTCCGCGCAGAGAAGATCCTGATTAAACGTCTGATGGATAAAGTGGCGAGCGGCAATATCGTGCTGCACACCAATCGTACTCTGGAAGAAGTGACAGGCGATCAGATGGGCGTTGCTGGCCTGCGCATCCGCGATACGCAGAACACCGACCACGTGGAATCACTGGAAGTGGCGGGTCTGTTTGTGGCTATCGGCCATAGCCCGAATACCGCTATCTTTGACGGTCAGCTGGAGCTGGAAAACGGCTACATCAAAGTGCAGTCCGGTATTCACGGTAACGCGACCCAGACCAGCATCCCAGGCGTCTTCGCTGCGGGTGACGTGATGGACCATATTTACCGTCAGGCGATCACCTCTGCTGGCACCGGCTGTATGGCCGCGCTGGACGCTGAACGCTACCTTGATGGGCTGGCTGAAACAGGTAAATAATCTTTACAAGTCAGTAACAAACGTAAATAAAGGCGGCGATAAGTCGCCTTTATTGTCTCTCCGTTGTAACATTGCCGTGCCCAATTTCTAATAACGTCACCTGCAAAGTACGCAATGGAAAAAACCCGTCAACAAGAGTTAACTCGCTGGCTTAAAAAGCAAAGCGTTATTTCCCGCCGCTGGCTGAATATTTCCCGTCTGCTGGGACTTATCAGCGGTCTGTTGATTGTTGCCCAGGCATGGCTGCTGGCCCGCATTCTCAATCATATGATCATGGAGAACATCCCGCGCGAAGCGCTTCTGATGCCCTTTATCGTATTAGTCCTGATCTTTGTTCTGCGCGCCTGGGTGGTCTGGCTGCGTGAACGTGTCGGGTTCCACGCCGGACAGCATATACGCTTCGAAATTCGCCGCCAGGTGCTCGACAGGCTCCAGCAAGCGGGTCCCGCCTGGATACAGGGCAAGCCCGCCGGAAGCTGGGCGACGCTTATCCTTGAGCAGATTGACGATATGCACGACTATTACGCACGCTATATTCCACAGATGGCGCTGGCCGTATGCGTGCCGCTGTTGATTGTGGCCACCATTTTCCCGTCTAACTGGGTAGCCGCCCTTATTCTGCTCTGTACCGCTCCGCTTATTCCGCTGTTTATGGCGATGGTGGGGATGGGCGCGGCAGATGCTAACCGCCGCAACTTCCTGGCGCTTGGCCGTTTAAGCGGCCATTTCCTGGACCGCCTGCGCGGAATGGAGACATTGCGTATTTTTGGCCGCGGTGAAGCCGAAACCGAAAATATCCGTGTGGCGTCGCAGGATTTCCGTCAGCGGACAATGGAAGTATTGCGTCTGGCGTTTCTGTCGTCTGGCGTACTCGAATTCTTCACCTCCCTGTCGATTGCGGTGGTGGCGGTGTACTTTGGTTTCTCCTATCTTGGCGAACTCGATTTTGGCCATTACGGCACTGGCGTTACCCTCTCTGCTGGTTTTCTTGCCCTGATCCTGGCGCCTGAATTTTTCCAGCCGCTTCGCGATCTTGGCACTTTCTATCATGCCAAAGCGCAGGCCGTGGGTGCCGCTGATAGCCTGAAAACCTTCCTTGAAACGCCGCTTGCTCACCCGGAGCGCGGTGAAATCACGCTGAACAGCAAAGAGCCAGTTACCGTTGAAGCGGTCGATTTCTCGGTTCTCTCGCCGGAAGGCAAAGTGCTGGCCGGACCGCTGAACTTTACGCTTTCTGCGGGTCAACGCGTTGTTTTGGTTGGAACCAGCGGTTCAGGTAAAAGCTCACTGCTGAATGCGTTATCAGGTTTTATGGCCTATACCGGCTCGCTGCGTATTAATCATGCCGAACTGCGCGAGCTTGACCCTGATGCATGGCGTAAACAACTCAGTTGGGTGGGGCAGAATCCGCAATTACCTGCCGCCACGCTGCGTGAGAACGTGCTACTTGCACGCCCTGATGCGCGTGAAGATGAGCTGCAATCGGTTCTTGACCGTGCCTGGGTCAGTGAGTTTCTGCCTTTGCTTGCGCAAGGTGTTGATACTGTGGTGGGCGACCAGGCAGCTGGCTTATCCGTTGGTCAGGCCCAGCGTGTTGCCCTTGCCCGCGCCCTGCTTAATCCATGTCAGTTAATGCTGCTGGATGAACCCGCAGCCAGCCTTGATGCGCACAGCGAACAACGGGTGATGCAGGCCCTGAACGCAGCCTCATTGCAACAAACCACACTCATGGTCACACACCAGCTGGAAGGTATCACCGACTGGGATCAGATTTGGGTCATGGAGAATGGTCATATTGTCGAGCAAGGCGATTACGCCTCTCTCGTTGCTGCGCAGGGGCCATTTGCCACCCTGCTGGCTAACCGTCAGGAGGATATCTGATGCGCGCCCTGCTCCCCTATCTTGCCCTGTATAAACGCCACAAATGGATGCTGACGCTCGGGATTGTTCTGGCGATTGTGACATTGCTTGCCAGTATCGGGCTGCTCACGCTTTCCGGCTGGTTCCTGTCGGCCTCTGCTGTTGTGGGTGTTGCCGGGCTGTACAGCTTTAACTATATGCTGCCGGCTGCGGGTGTTCGCGGTGCGGCGATTACCCGCACTGCCGGACGTTATTTTGAGCGTCTGGTCAGCCACGATGCGACATTCCGTGTGCTTCAGCATCTGCGTGTTTACACCTTCAGCAAATTATTGCCCCTCTCCCCTGCCGGGCTGGCGCGTTTTCGCCAGGGTGAATTGCTCAACCGCGTGGTCGCGGATGTCGATACCCTGGATCACCTTTATCTGCGCGTGATTTCCCCGCTGGTGGGGGCATTTGTGGTGATTGTGGTGGTCACTCTTGGGCTTTGTACGCTCGATGCCCCTATCGCCCTGACGCTGGGCGGCATTATGCTGCTGACGCTGTTCCTGCTGCCGCCGCTGTTTTACCGCGCAGGAAAGCCAACCGGAGAAAACCTGACGCGTCTGCGCGGCGAGTACCGCCAGCAGCTGACATCATGGTTACAGGGACAAGCTGAACTCACCATCTTTGGTGCCAGCCAGCGCTATCGCGCCCGGATGGAAAGCACAGAGCTAAACTGGCATGAAGCCCAACGCAGGCAATCTGAACTGACGGCCTTTTCGCAAGCGCTGATGATGCTCATTGGTGGTTTTGCCGTCGTGGCAATGCTGTGGATGGCATCTGGCGGTGTGGGTGGCAATACGCAGCCTGGCGCGCTCATTGCACTGTTTGTCTTCTGTGCGCTGGCTGCATTTGAGGCACTGGCCCCTGTCACTGGCGCTTTCCAGCATCTCGGGCAGGTTATCGCTTCCGCGGTACGTATCACGCAAATTACCGAACAAGAGCCAGAAGTGCAGTTCCAGACACAACAAACCGCAGTCCCGGCACAGGTTGCGCTTCAACTCCAGGACATCACCTTTGCCTATGATGGACAAGCGCAGAACGCCCTGGAAGGCGTTAATTTGTCGGTTTCTGCCGGTTCACGTATCGCCCTGCTCGGGCGGACAGGCTGTGGTAAATCGACACTGTTACAGCTGTTAACCCGCGCATGGGATCCGCAGCACGGGAACGTTCTGTTTAACGACGTACCACTACGCGTATTAAGCGAGCACGCCCTGCGTAAGACTGTCAGTGTTGTACCACAGCGCGTGCACCTGTTCAGTGCCACGCTACGTGAGAACTTGCGTCTGGCAGCCCCCGAAGCCAGTGACGACGTGCTGAGTGCAATGCTTGAACGCGTTGGGCTGCACAAGCTGCTCGAAGATGACGGCCTGAATAGCTGGTTGGGTGAAGGTGGTCGCCAGCTCTCCGGTGGCGAGTTACGCCGACTGGCGATTGCACGTGCGTTGCTGCACGATGCGCCGCTGATGCTGCTGGATGAACCAACTGAAGGGCTGGACGCCACGACCGAGAGTCAAATCCTTGATTTACTGGCCAATGCAATGGTCGGTAAAACGGTGATTATGGTGACACACCGCCTGCGCGGACTGGCGAGTTTTGATCAGATAATTGTGATGGACAACGGGCACATTATTGAGCAAGGTAGTCACGCAGAACTGTTAGCGAAACAGGGTCGCTACTACCAGTTTAAACAGCGTCTGTAGACTATATTTGAACCGATCCTAACTCGCGTATTGGAGTTCTGCTGTCATGCGCCTGGTCCAGCTTTCTCGTCATAATATCGCGTTCCCTTCCCCGGAGGGCGCATTACGTGAGCCCAACGGGTTGCTGGCATTAGGCGGCGATCTCAGCCCTGCTCGACTCTTGATGGCATACCAGCGCGGGATCTTCCCCTGGTTTTCCCCAGGCGATCCTATTTTGTGGTGGTCGCCCGACCCGCGTGCCGTGCTCTGGCCTGCCCATTTTCACCTCAGCCGCAGCATGAAGCGGTTTCACGCTAAATCACCTTATCGCGTGACTCTCAACCATGCTTTTGGCCAGGTCATTGAAGGATGCGCTAGCGATCGTCACGAAGGGACATGGATCACCCAGGATATCATCACCGCTTACCACCGTTTGCATGAGCTTGGTTATGCGCATTCCATCGAAGTCTGGGATAAAAGCGAGCTGGTTGGCGGTATGTACGGTGTGGCGCAAGGAACATTGTTCTGTGGCGAGTCGATGTTCTCCCGGGCGGTAAACGCCTCGAAAACAGCGCTGCTGGTTTTCTGCCAGGAGTTTGCAAATCGCGGCGGACAGCTGCTGGATTGCCAGGTGCTTAATGAGCATACCGCCTCACTTGGTGCCGTTGAAATCGCCCGCCGCGACTACATTGAGCATCTGGATATTTACCGGCAGGAGAAGCTCCCGCGCGACTTCTGGGTACCAAGAACGCTCTTTCTGCCCAATGCCTAAATGTTTTCCGCACATTTTTTACGAGGGTGTTATAATTACGCCGCAGAGTAGCTTCTGCCTGTTGCCCCGCCGCCGTTTGGGACCCTCGCTTCAGATAACGTCCTGACGTTTATCCTGTTGTCTCCCCTTTACGAATGCGTTTCTCGTTCGGTTGTACCGTGACGCTTGGGCAATGCGCCGAAACTGTTTTGCTGCGTTTTAAACGCGCAATTCTTTACTTAATTGATGAATTTCGGCATTATCTTGCCGGTTCAAAACTTGGTAGTGATACCCCAGAGGATTAGATGGCCAAAGAAGACAATATTGAAATGCAGGGTACCGTACTTGATACGTTACCTAATACCATGTTTCGCGTAGAGCTGGAAAACGGTCACGTGGTAACTGCGCACATCTCCGGTAAAATGCGCAAAAACTACATCCGCATTTTAACGGGCGACAAAGTGACTGTTGAACTGACCCCGTACGACCTGAGCAAAGGCCGCATTGTCTTCCGTAGTCGCTAATTAGTTTCGCCTGTAATGGCAGATGAATATTAAATTAAGGCCGGGATATTCCCGGCCTTATTTTTTTGTCGTTTGTTCTCCCGGTGGGGCTGCGCTTACCAGGGATATAAAAAAGCTGTAGATTATTTAATCAGATGTTTTGGGACTGCCTGTACGGCAGTGAACAGGGTAATTCCCAATGGAGCTATTCTCGCAATTTTCTAAGCTGCCTGTACGGCAGTGAACACATCCAGCGTTCTATGTTTAACCGTAGCTCTTTTCTAAGCTGCCTGTACGGCAGTGAACAGAATGCCTATCCGTCACAGCTGAGCGGCGGGTTTCTAAGCTGCCTGTACGGCAGTGAACGGCAAAGAAGCGTAACCAGTACTTTCATCATATTTTCTAAGCTGCCTGTACGGCAGTGAACTGCCAGGTCTGGAGGAATTTCGAATAGTTCATTTTCTAAGCTGCCTGTACGGCAGTGAACATCAGGTCGTTATCGTTCCCAAGCGTGGATTTTTTCTAAGCTGCCTGTACGGCAGTGAACATAGGCTTAACCCACGTTTCCGCAATACATTTTTTCTAAGCTGCCTGTACGGCAGTGAACTCATCTTGTACAGCGATAACGCGATCAACTGGTTTCTAAGCTGCCTGTACGGCAGTGAACGACCGTTGAGGGCCACCCGGTTGGCTTGTTGTTTTCTAAGCTGCCTGTACGGCAGTGAACGTTGTGTTCGTGCTGATTTGACATATCAGCAATTTCTAAGCTGCCTGTACGGCAGTGAACGATTTCTTCACCCTTCCCTCTGCCGTTCGTAATTTCTAAGCTGCCTGTACGGCAGTGAACGGCATCCTGCGGCGTGGTTGCTTTCGGGTGTATTTCTAAGCTGCCTGTACGGCAGTGAACTGGAATACTAACGCCACACCATCCTGATTTTCATACAAAAAAAGCTAAAAAACCTTCTCTTACCCTCTTTTTCCCCCTGTCGAATATCCATTTTAAAATCAACTAATTACTAATCACTCCAAAATTAGGGTCAACTACTGGCGTTCTCTTACACTGCCCGCCCAAAAAACACGCATTCCATCTCACCCGACAAATGACTATACTGAAACATGACAAATGACATTAAACAGGAGGGAATATGAGAACCTGGATCCCCGCGCAGAAACCGGCTGATGACGCCCTTTGGCGGTTTGCAGGTTTACCTGCTAACCGGGGCATGCGGCTGGTCGAATACCTCAATCAGGGATTACCCGTCAGCGTGCTCGACAACATCCATGAATGGACTGAGATGTCAAAGGCAGACATTTTACGTGTAACCGGGATTAATGAGCGCAATGTCGCACGGCGTAAAAGTGCTGGCCGGACGCTAACACCTGACGAAAGCGAACGCGTAGCGCGTTTCGTTCGCGTGCTGGACGCTGCCGTCGATTATTTTGGCACTAAAGATGAGGCATGGAACTGGCTGCAATCACCGGTGCGCGGGCTTGGCAATGTCGCCCCCGTCGATCTGATTGCAACCGAAACCGGTGCGCTGGAAGTTACCGATTTACTTGGTCGTCTGGAACATGGAGTGTTTGCATGATTTTTTACCGGCTGGTGACGGGACGTTATGCCAGTGAAGCGTGGAGTGGAATTGGCGCAAACCAGTATGGCGGACGCTGGAATCATAAAGGGCATCCGGCAGTCTATGTGTCTACCTCCATCTCACTGGCATCTCTGGAAATCCTGGTGCACGTTAAAGAAGGCACAGTGCTCAATCAGTATCAGCTTTTCAGTATTGAAATCCCGGATGAACAGATTGATTATCTCGATAAGGCCTGGCTACCCGAAGACTGGCAGGAAAATCCGGCACCTGTATCAACAATGGATCTGGGCACCGGTTGGTTACAGGCTAACGGAGCCCTCGCACTTATCCTGCCATCCTGCATTATCCCTTATGAAAACAATGCCATACTTAATCCGTTACATCCTGCATTCCGCGAAACACTGAACACAGTTCAGCCACTGCCTTTCATTTTCGATAACCGTCTGGCAGAAAAAACCGCACCCTGAAAGCGGATGCGGCTAAAGTCTCAGAACCAGGGAACCGTTGCGGTAGAACTTAGCCCATAAGTTGAGAACGTCCCTGCAACAGGCGTAGAGCATAAATCACCATGCTGGATAAAGAGCCTGAACGACTGACCAGTAGAGAGGCTACGCAACTGAAGCCAGGGCAAATCTGTCTTCACGTCTTGCATCGTCAGTATGCGTTGCTGAGCCTCCTGTTCAGTCATCCATCCTTTATTCACTGAACGTCGCATAAGCCTCTGCGCGTTGCTTTTAACCTGAACACGACTCACACATCGCCATTGGTTGACGTCAGGAACAGGTTTGATTTCCGATGACAAACTGTAGTCACCCAATCCTTTTCGCCATGCCAGTAACTCGAGTTCACGTAACGCCTGGCTATGCCCGTGCAGACGTAAAACTGCACCAGGCTTAATGTCGTGTGCAGGGAAGCTAATGCCAATATCGCCCAGCCCTCTTTGTCCCAGCGCACGATGCAGCTTCGCCACCAGCGCAGCCATTAGCATCTCCTCGCTGAACTCTGGATCTGGCAGCACGCGGATCTGAAAGTAGTGATCCATATCGACTCCTTACTCGCCCTTCTCACCGAAGACACCGCCACGAATCAGTACAGCCATCACATAATGCTGCTGTTCAACATCTGGCTTTTGACCTTTCGTTACCCAGTTATCAAGCAACGTGTAGAAGTCCATTTTCTCCTTTGGCTGCCGGCACGCCACGCCGCGGCTGGTAACGGAACCATAGGGTTCTACCGCAATGGCCCCCAATTCATCAGCATTAGGATGCCAGGTGTCTATGGTGCGCAGCGCGTTGCCGATTTTCTGTGAGTGCATACCGGCAACCCCCTCCACCTGATACAACAGGCGGCTTTTGCTGCTATTACTGTCCAACACCAGCTCCTGAGACGGGAAGATCTCCTGACCCTCGCCGAGAAGGACCTGCGCTTCTACATTCAATAAAACAAATCCTTCGCCGCTAAGCCCTTTTTCGATTTCCTGAGTCAGTGCATTGAGATTGTTATCGCTGGAGGAAAAATCGCGCAATGCATAATCGTAAGCGTCAAACACCCACGACTGACTGCCTGTAACCTTCACAACAATTTTTTCGGCGCCAACACGGTTACGCCATAAAAAACGGCCATTCGCCAGGTTGGTGGCATAACGGCGTGCCAGTTCGGTAAAACCCTGTTCACTGATATAACCGTCGATGACCTGCTGAAGCTCATCCTGATAGGCCCGGTCATTACACACTGAAGGGATCGACAGATTTCCCAGAATGCGCAGGGTAAATTTAACCTTTAAGGTATCTGCATCTGTTGGTAATGCAGCCACATCCACCCGCTGGAGATTGGCTTTCTGGATCTCAGCATCCAGTTTCGCCGGATCGTTGGTGAGTGCATTTTTTAAACGATTCGAAATCGTGCCGCGAACGGCCTTTTCCTGAATGCGAATGGGCTGCCACTGGTCACCGTCCCAGTTTCCGGAATACATCACCGCATCCGAGGTCGCAAGCTTACGTTCAAATGCCAGTACAGACGCCGTTTTAACGGCTGTTGGAGCCTTTGCCATAGAGAAGTCCTTTTTAAATTAGATGTTCAGATGTCACCGGTGCGCCCGCACCCTGACAGTAATAGCCCGTTTCCGTCGTGCGATAACGCCAGAAAATCTCGTCAAGAGACTGAATTCGATGCAGCCCACACCATTCGCCCACGCCATACACCGCTTCGGTAAACGCGAAAGGTGTTTCTGCGTCACGCGCATTCGCTACCACGCCCGGGGCAAATAGCTCGGAAATACGCTGGTAACCCGTCATTAGCGGCACCAGATAACCGGGGTTGGGTTTGGGAACGTACTGCCACCGGACAGCGTCACCTTCTTGAATGTCGCCCTGTTCGAGCGGCTCAGCCCGTGTTTTCAAAGCCGAAAAATCGAACCAGGCGTCAAGCAGTGTGGCATTTGGATCATTTTCCAGAAGGGTTTGATGATGTGTATTCAACCAGCCGCTGCGATCGCGCAGCGCAAAGCCCGGCATCAGTTGCCACTGTAATCGCGCCATCTCTCGACTACTGGCAGGCATTGCCATAACAGAGATATTCTGGATATCGACGATTATTCCGCCCGCCAGCCGAAGCGTTGGGCACACCCGGGTAAGATACTCAGCCAGGTCACGCTGCCCATATTCACCATTTGGGATTTCACCATGACATTCGAGCAGTAACGACACCGTCATATGCATACGCCCCTCTTCATTGAAGGAGGCGGTTTTTGCCTCACGCGTCAGGGGATTACGGGTTAGCGCGAACTGATAATCACGCCCGGAAGAATGCGCATGAATTTGCTGCTCATGGCTTATGACCGCACATCCGTCAATATGCAGCCCCTGGGTTTCAGTTAACCTGCGCGAGAGCGCATGGGAAAAACCCAAAAAATGGGTGATAGCAGGAAAACCATACGTCAGGCCAGCTATCGCATTAGCGTTTTCGACCCGAATACGGCGAAGCAGAATCAATGAACTCATATAAGCGCCTCCTGGATGATTTTTTCCATCTCGCGCAGGTTGGAGCGTAAGCGTTCGCGGGTTTCCCACTCACGTTGCTCTACTTTCCCAAAGTCCTTTAATTCCTTATTCAAACGAACGTTCAGCCAGAGGGCAAAATCTGTTGCGACGCTTGCCTGCCAGTCTTCTTTTTCACGTTCAAGACGGAAAGCTTCGTCTGTTTTTGCGCGCCAGGGATCGAGCCAGAGCATTTGATGACTGGCTAATTGAGGGCATTTAATTGTCCAGTGCTGCCACTCGCTTCGTTGAAGTTCTGACGCCACGACAAACAGCAGGTCGATCAGCGCATCAATATACTCATCACGCGCTTCGCGAATACGAAAATTGGTGTAATCCCCGGCGCTTTTTAACAAGGAAACAAGCAGCCTGACGGTGCCTTTCGCACGCCGATCAAACTGGCCGCCCAATGTGAAAATAGACTGTAAATTTGTCGGCGGTTTCTCTGCTCTTTTCCACTGTGGCGGCTGGCAAGACAGCAGCCACATACGCCCACCGCGCACGCTGTTGAGGTAAGAAATATTCTGCGGTTTAGTGCCACCAAAATGCATTTCTGCTGAATCCGGGAATGACGTTAGCGTGCCTGGATGCCAGGTCTTCTCACGTCGGGCTTTCCAGATAGCTTTAACTTCATCACCAAATCGAAGGGCAATCATTTTCTGATGCACCGCGTGAACGAGCGAAGTGGCAAATAGCGGGCTTAACAAATGGTACTCGTCACCTACCGGGAAATAGCCCTGTTTAGCAAGCTTGTGCGAGACAGGCACTCCGGGCGAAAAGGCTTGCGAAAATCCTTCAACCCACTCATTCAACTGATCAGCATCATTGGTAAAAACGGCCAGAGCACGGCGATCGCCGCGTTTCAGGCTCGCCAGTAGAGAATCGCCACCATCAATCCGCATTTGCAGCATTTTTGCCACATCCAGCGCCGCAGCATTTCCAACGGCATCCGGTTCCAGACCTGACAACGCTGCGCTGCTGAGATAACCTCCTTCCGCCGCTGCCTCGCTGTAAATACTGCTGCTTTTTGAATCCCCGTGGGTAAATTTCGCCGCATGGGTCACGAGGTTAATTTGACAGGCTCGCTTCGCCGCATCCGTCAGCCACGCTTTCGGTTCATAGCGACGCTCCAGCTCCCGTCGTTCAGCCGCAAGCGTCGCACTATCTTCATCGCTACGTTTTGCGGCCCCTTTGTCAAATGCTTCCAGCTTTGCTTGCCGTCGCCCGGCTATATAGGCTGAAATAAATGAGAACAGTGCTCCTTCACTCATATATCACCTTAATTTTCCATATCAATAAATCATATAAATATAAAAAACAAATTTATAATCAATATGAATACTTTGAGTACAAAAAGACAAAAACAATAAATGAGAAAAATAAAAACCTATTAATTATCATCGTAATAAATAATCCCATTATCAAACCAATGATAAATTAACCCATTTCAATTTTCTTATCTACACCTATATTAAGTTACTATTCAAAGATGATTAACTTGTCAAAACCCCACAAATGAATATAATCTTCACTCACTGTCGTTTAGACAGCTTAGAAATATATAAAGTCCCTATTATTTATTACTGCTGTACAAGCAGCTCGCGCCCTTTTTCAGGGGGCGCGAAACACACCCAACACCGGGTGATACAGCCACTGCTCTGTCTCGTCTCCCCTCCCGACTCTCAACGTAATTTCACCATACCGTCGTGATACAGCCGTCAACTCCATATGCTTCGTCTCGGCCAGTGCCTGGAGTACCTCTGCATAATCAACTGCAATCCACGCGTCCACGCCTTCAGCCGTGGAAAGCGTTTGTAGGCTAAATCCCCCTGCCGGCTTTAACCCACCGTTTTCCTGCATCAGACAAAACTCGGGGATGTCGTCGTCTTCTTCCATACTCAAAAAAAACGAGGTCTGCGGCGACGTGCGGCGAAACGGCGTACGTTGCTGAAGCTCACCGTTCCACGTCAGGGGAAGCCGCCACCAGGATGCCGCTATCGCTTCTGATTTATCTCCGTCTTCCAGCAGCGCAGCACGCAGCCGGGTATGTTCCAGCGCCGCCAGCGCATTGCCCGCAACCCCCTCAACAATGCGTGGAATTGCATTCAGTGCGCGATACCCCTCTTCGCTGAGCAGGTCGTGAAGATCGTGACCAGGCAACATATAGCGTTCGGTTTCAAAACCGGGTCGACAATAGGCCACGGTTTCCCCCCGAAGCGCGCGTATGTTCTGTGCCAGAATCACCAGATTTTCACGTTCAGGAACCTGCTGACGGTGGCGTTGAATACGCCCGGCAAACTGAATAAGCGAACGCATCGAACTGGGTTCGACAATTCCCCAGTCAGCATCAAAATCTCTCCCAACCTCCAGGACAGAGGTTCCGAGCACGACAAAAAGATGATGCTGCTCCGACGAGGCCAGCGCCTGCTGCACTTCCGGCAGTTGCCAGACCTGCTCCGGCTCATGCCGGGTAAAAGCGCGATCCAGCCGCTTTTCAATTGCCGCACGCACCGCCAGCGGATGCTGGCTGTGATAAATGCAATAATGGATGCGGTAGTTTTCTGGTGAGGGTAATGCCATCAGCGCTTGTGCGACGGCAACCAGCGGGTTGATATTGGCCATACGAATCAGGCCAAACGACACGGTTTTGCCGTTGGGATGCGCAGAGTGGTGCTGGCGATGGAGTTCAATCATTTGCTGGTGCAGGGTTTCTGCCACTGCTGAAATTACGCCTGCAATGCTGGTTGACTGCGGCTCAACAGCCGCCAGTTTCCCCAATCGGAGCCGTGGCTGGTCTGGCAGGCGCTTAACGCGCTGGCTCGCAAATCTGCCGTGCGCCTCACGAAAATGATTTTCGTCAGCCACATCTTCCGACTGCGCGCCATACTCATCAAACCAGGCGCAACAGATGCTTAGTGGCCTGTCAGAGTGACCGCATTCAGCCTGCCAGACTTTTCGACCTTCCCAATAGGCTTCAAACAGCGCTTCTGTTAATGCTGGCGGTAATGTCGCAGAAGAGAGAAGTACACGGGAGCCGAGCATACCCGCCCAGTTCACCAGTCGGCACAGGGCAGGCAAATCATCAATGTCAAAATCATCTGGCTCATCAAGCACCAGATCACTGGTGAGTAAACGCAGCATGGCGGGGATCTGCCGACCACCGCGTATACCTTCGGTGGCTGGCATCAGGTGATCTACGGTCGTAACCAGAACTGGCGCGCTAACCAGTCTGTTAAGAGTCGGTTCTTTCGCCAGCCATTGCTGGGCAATGCCGCTCCCGGTGGCACCTTCGTAATGGACGTAATGATGGCTGGCAAAAAATGCTTCGCCGCTGGCGCTGCCGGTATCTTCTTCATCATTATCCTGGTACAACTCCTTCACCGCCGCCGCACCGGTCACCACAGCCAGCGAGTCATCATCCAGCCCCAATCGAGATTGCAAAGCCTGCCCAGTCTGTAGCGTCAGCGTCCGTAATCCCAGCGCCACGCTAAACCGGCATCCTTCCTGCTCGTCAGCCAGGCCGTACATGATCCTGGCGTTGGCAAAGGTTTTACCGCACCCGGTTGACGCCATATTAATGCCGAAAAAACCCCGTTCAGTGCTTTTTTCCCGCAGGGACACGGCAACATCCCACGCCTGGTTCTGCCAGTGGAAACGGGGATTTTTCACCCGTTCCCGAAAGGCTTTATGCCGGGCAATAGCAGGCAGCGTACGGCGTAACGTGGGGAACGAGCGTCCCATCAGCAATGCAAGGTGCGCCACGCCAACATTGTGTTCATCAAGTTTTTGGTTGAGTAGATGCGTCCGATGATCGCTGTTGGCCCATGTCTGGACGGCTTCATCCTGCCATCCCACAAACGCGGATTGAGATGAGTAAACATGGTCTGCCAGCATCAGCGACAAACGTGCAAGATGGACGGTGAACAGATTATCCATTGCACCATAATGAAGAAGTGCAGGCATGTTTCTAATACGTTTACCAATTTGACGCGCTTTCTCACGCCACGTGTGACTCTTCAGAGGCGTACCATACGGAAATTTCCAGACATTTTTTCTGTCGCGATCCGTCCAGCGATGCTTTTCTGTGGATATGTGGTTGAGCGAATTCCAGTCTGCATTCAGCTGACGTTCAAGCCAGCCATCGCAATACAACATTTGAGGGCGTGCAGAGTGAGATTGCGGCAAACGATGGTGCGACAGCATCAGCCATGCAATCACCTTTGCCAGCGGCGGTAATTCTCGCAACGGGCTGTTGCTCTTTTCGGGCGTATCCATCGTTAGCGCTTTCAGCATACCCTTTTCATCTGTGGCTTTAAGGTGTTCGAGCGACGCCAGCCACTGCGCATCCGTTTGTTCACCGACAAACGCCTGAAACAATCGAACCGAAATCCACTCGTGGCGATAGGGCTGACTGAAATGTTTGCTCTCTCCCCGCAGCGTCTGCTGAAAACTCATCCCGGCTTTACCAAAATCGTGAAACAGCCCGGCGATGGCAGCCAACAATGCGATGCTTTCGGCACTGTTCCACTGATGTTCTGCCCCATTTTTCAGGACATGCTGAGTGGTACGGTTGGTAGGAACGCGCCCCTGCGCATTGAAACGTCTGAGGTTTCCGACAATCCACAGCAGCTCTGTCTGCCCGTTTTTCTTAAGCCAGTGACAGGCAACCGCGGTATTTCGACGAGCCGTCTTGCGCAGCAGTTTTCTGAGGGTGGTAATGCCATCAAGTGTGATAGTTGTCTGCCAGGCCGCATCACCTGTTCGTTCAGCAAACTGGTCGATGAGACGACAGCTTTCGTCACGGGCATTTTTTGTACAACGGGAAATGAGCAGGACATTCATGATGCGTTTTCCGCCAGTGTCTGCGAGGTGTCCTGCAAGGTGGAAATCATTACGTCCAGCGCATCTGTTTGCTGAAAGATGCTAATACAGCGCTGACGAAAAAGTTGATTGTCTTCCCCTTCCATCGAGGCGATAAAGGCCTGCGGCATTACCAGCGCATCCTTTATTAAATCGGCAATATCAAAGACCAGTCCCCCACGTCGGGTTTTACCATGCATGACCGCGAGGCCATGAGGGATACCAGTGACCCAGGTCGCCACCGCTGCCAATCCGTAGGCCAGATAATTACCTTGATCGAGAAAACGATTTGCCGAATCTGCACCGCCGCCCCGTTTAGCCCGGGTAAAGCTGCCGTAACCTACGGTTTGACTGGCCAGCCTGTAGAGCGATTTCGTGAGCTGTGCTTCCTGGAGCATCAATGTGGTGTGGTCGTTAGCGTTTTCCATACCCTGTCGAGCGCGTTCAAGGATATTTCTCAGCGTCCCGGGATCCGGCTGAAAAGAGGTTTCACGCTGCATTCGCAACCCTAACCATTGTTTTTCGATCTGCTCTAAACGAATAAACTGAAAATGCTTAGCCGCCTGTAAACGCATATCTTCGTTAAACCAAAATGAGACCCAGTTTTGCAAATATCCCGTCGGTCGATATTCGCTTTGCGGGCATAGCCAGGAGGCATCAATATCGACTTCATTTGCGGAATAGAGCGGCGTGCCGTCCGTTCCACAAAAGCCAACCATCACACCAGCCCGCGCAAACTCCCGCATCGCCATTTGCGTTACGGAGGTTCCCATGCCCAGCATGACGGCTGTGGTATTGGCGATGGGAATATTCCAGTAAAATGATTCTTTACCTTCCTGAGTAACATATTCAACGCGACCACCGTTTACCTGGATGCGACATTTCTCCAGGTAATAAATATTGGCACGTTTTGAATGCAGAATGGTTTTTAAGTCAGTTGGAGTAATGCTGTTTACTGCCATGGCAAGGGCTTTCATTTCAAGACATTGAATGTACAGTATGTTATCGAAAATAAGATGAAAACAACTGTGACGGGAATCGAATGAATAGTCATTACCGCGATAATAAATCGAAAAAAATATTTCCACATTCAATGCATTATTGATACGAATAATATATTTATTGAAATATAATTAATATATGAATGAATTTTTTATTTATTGTGAAAAAAATAAAGAGTGCAGATTTGCTGATATTAAGTTTTAAATAGATACCATAAATGTTTTAGAGGGTTAGTTTTAGTTTTGCTGCCTGTACGGCAGTGAACGTTAAACGTGACCCACACTTCAGACGCCATGCTTTCTAAGCTGCCTGTACGGCAGTGAACAAGAGTCGGGAGACTCTCAAACTTCTGGGATATTTCTAAGCTGCCTGTACGGCAGTGAACAAGTGCTGAGCGCTCTTGACTTCGGCTATTCATTTCTAAGCTGCCTGTACGGCAGTGAACGCTTTGCCCGCAAAAATGGTGCGCAGTGGGAATTTCTAAGCTGCCTGTACGGCAGTGAACGGTTGTTAGCGCGGGACATATCGACGGCCTTCTTTCTAAGCTGCCTGTACGGCAGTGAACATCCAAATATCGTTGCGGCCATTCTTTTCGGTTTTCTAAGCTGCCTGTACGGCAGTGAACCGATTGCAATGCTGTACTGGCTTGATGGTAAATTTCTAAGCTGCCTGTACGGCAGTGAACATTTCACGTCTTGCCTTCCGTGGCCTCAAAAATTTCTAAGCTGCCTGTACGGCAGTGAACATTGAGTACGGCCTGTTCACCCAAGTGAGCAATTTCTAAGCTGCCTGTACGGCAGTGAACTCATTAAGCCCCCTGAGACAATGAATCCATCATTTCTAAGCTGCCTGTACGGCAGTGAACGTGATTATCTCGCCGGATGGTAAATCCGTTCATTTCTAAGCTGCCTGTACGGCAGTGAACTAGTTGTAGACAAAGAGAAAACAATTCTACAGTTTCTAAGCTGCCTGTACGGCAGTGAACAGGTTATCTAACCATGATGTCGTATGGCTTGATTTCTAAGCTGCCTGTACGGCAGTGAACTGAAACGAATCTACGCCATCTTATTGTTCGTAAAGAAAATAATCAACTTTAAGACAGTAAACCCTTTTTTCAAGTGAGACTATCCTGTCTTTATAAATCAATAAGTTATAAAGTCACCAAAAAAAAGGGTTCATCCACAAAGCGCCGGGGTTGTTCCCCGACGCTCAAGTCCGCACTCAGGAAATAATATGGATCACAGTGTTTTCACCACCGGATGCCACCAAATCTGTCGCCATTGAATGCGTGATGTCATGAAGCAATCCCGAGAGGTGCGGCAGCATGTCGAGGTCAAAATGTGATATGAGCAGCACATGGTTCAGAGCCCGGCAGTAATCGCACTTCGTTTCCGTATCTTCCAGTAGCCACTCTTTTTTGCCCGGCAGTTCTTCTTCCGCTTCAAATTCAACGACCTGAAAATCTCGCATTGATTCTGCGAGGCCGGTTTTAACGTCTTCGAGGTACGCCCCCAGACAACGACAAACAGGCTGAGTCTGCGGAAGTGATTTGCAGTCCAGAAGGATTTCAGTGAGCAGTTTGCAACGCTCAGCAAGCGTTGGGAGATCGGGATTGAGGGAGAGTTCGGTGTATAGCTGTGAAAAATTGTTATGTTCCATTTGGTTATGACTCCGTGTGAAATTATGAGATCTCCACCCGAACGCCAACTCAGGTGGCAGACTGAACCGGTTTGGCGTACCGACCCACACGGGAAAATCGGCGCTTCAAAAGAAGCCCCGGTTCAGCCCACCATAATTGAGTCTGCGGATTATATCGCTAGCTTTCAAAAGTGTGAACGAACCTGATGATAGTTGACGCATCAACATCATTTCTAGTGTGTAATCAGGACGCCAATCCCGGCACCTGATTTTGCAGGTGCGCCGCCATTTTATTACTGTGGATTTATCCAGCAACTGACTTCGAAAGAAACTGGAAAGCGCCTCGCAAAATTCCTCTGCGTCCTGATGCCCTCACCCTAACCCTCTCCCACAGGGAGAGGGAACAAACACTAAAAACGACAACGCCGTTGCCGTTTTGCTTTTACCTTGCAGGCATAAAAAAACCGGGCAAATGCCCGGTTTTTAAGTTCAACGTTTAACTTAGTGAGCCGCTTCAGGCTTATGCTTCGCCGCACTCTGAAAATCGTACGTCAGCTCGCTCTTCGCCTGATCAAGCGCCACCGTCACCTGGCCGCCATCCACCAGCGAACCAAACAGCAGTTCATTCGCCAGCGGTTTCTTCAGGTTGTCCTGAATCACACGCGCCATTGGACGCGCACCCATCGCACGGTCGTAGCCTTTCTCAGCCAGCCAGTTGCGGGCCTCCTGGCTCACTTCCAGCGACACGCCTTTCTGATCCAGCTGAACCTGCAACTCGACGATAAACTTATCCACGACCTGATGGATAACCTCAGTCGACAGGTGATCGAACCAGATAATATTGTCCAGACGGTTACGGAATTCTGGCGTAAAGACCTTCTTGATCTCTTCCATCGCATCGGTGCTGTTATCCTGGTGGATAAGCCCAATGGATTTACGCTCGGTTTCACGTACCCCGGCGTTGGTGGTCATCACCAGCACCACATTGCGGAAGTCCGCCTTGCGCCCGTTGTTATCGGTCAGCGTACCGTTGTCCATCACCTGCAACAGGATGTTGAACACGTCAGGGTGCGCTTTCTCGATTTCATCAAGCAGCAGTACCGCGTGCGGATGCTTAATAACCGCATCGGTCAGCAGCCCCCCCTGGTCGAAGCCCACATATCCCGGAGGCGCACCAATCAGACGACTGACGGTGTGACGCTCCATGTACTCGGACATATCAAAACGCAGCAGCTCAATGCCCAGCGCTTTAGAGAGCTGAACCGTCACCTCGGTTTTCCCCACACCGGTCGGGCCGGCGAACAGGAAGGAACCCACTGGTTTATGCTCATGCCCCAGTCCGGCACGGGCCATCTTGATAGCCTCGGTTAAGGCCTCAATGGCTTTATCCTGACCAAAGACCAGCATTTTCAGGCGATTGCCGAGCGTACGCAGCGTGTCGCGGTCGCTCTGAGAAACGCTCTTCTCAGGGATACGCGCGATACGGGCGACTACAGACTCAATATCCGCCACGTTAACGGTTTTCTTACGCTTGCTGGCTGGCATCAGGCGCGCGCGCGCACCCGCCTCATCAATCACGTCAATTGCCTTATCAGGCAGATGACGGTCGTTGATGTATTTAACCGCCAGCTCTACCGCCGCACGCACCGCTTTCGCGGTATAACGCACGTCATGGTGCGCTTCGTACTTCGGTTTTAGGCCGTTGATGATCTGCACCGTTTCCTCAACGGACGGTTCAGTCACGTCGATTTTCTGGAAGCGACGCGCCAGCGCACGGTCTTTCTCAAAGATGTTGCTGAACTCCTGGTAGGTCGTGGAGCCAATCACGCGGATCTTGCCGCTGGAGAGCAGCGGTTTGATCAGGTTAGCGGCATCCACCTGGCCACCAGAGGCCGCACCTGCGCCGATGATGGTATGAATTTCATCGATAAACAGAATGCTGTTGGTGTCTTGTTCCAGCTGTTTTAACAGCGCCTTAAAGCGTTTTTCGAAATCACCACGGTATTTGGTGCCCGCCAGAAGTGAACCAATATCCAGCGAATAGATCGTGCAATCGGCAATCACTTCCGGCACGTCGCCCTGCACAATACGCCAGGCCAGCCCTTCGGCAATCGCAGTTTTACCCACGCCAGACTCACCCACCAGCAGCGGGTTGTTCTTGCGGCGACGGCACAGCACCTGGATCGCGCGCTCCAGCTCTTTATCGCGGCCAATCAGCGGGTCGATACCGCCAACGCGAGCAAGCTGGTTAAGGTTGGTGGTGAAGTTTTCCATACGATCCTCCCCGCCTGCTTGCTCTTCATTGTTATTGACCTGATTGCTGGAATCCGATGCCTGGTTAGGCTCGTCTTTTCGCGTTCCGTGAGAGATAAAGTTAACCACGTCGAGTCGGCTGACTTCGTGTTTGCGCAGCAGATAGGCAGCCTGTGACTCCTGCTCGCTAAAGATGGCAACCAGCACATTTGCACCAGTCACTTCGCTACGCCCGGAAGACTGGACGTGGAAGACCGCGCGCTGCAATACCCGCTGGAAGCTGAGCGTCGGCTGCGTGTCGCGCTCTTCTTCACTGGCTGGCAGCACCGGTGTGGTTTGTTCGATGAAGGCTTCGAGTTCCTGACGTAGCGCCACCAGATCCACGGAGCAGGCTTCCAGCGCTTCGCGGGCGGATGGGTTGCTAAGCAGTGCGAGCAGTAAATGCTCGACGGTCATAAACTCATGTCGGTGCTCACGCGCTCTGGCGAAAGCCATGTTTAAACTGAGTTCCAGTTCTTGATTGAGCATAGGCACCTCCCCCAATTTTATGCCTTATCAGGCCTTTTCCAGCGTACACAGCAACGGATGCTCGTTCTCCCTTGCGTAGTCGTTCACCATCGCTACTTTGGTTTCCGCCACTTCGGCGGTAAAGATGCCGCAGATAGCTTTGCCACGATAATGAACGGTAAGCATCAGTTGCGTTGCACGTTCTACATCATAAGAAAAGAACTTTTGTAGCACGTCAATAACAAATTCCATCGGCGTGTAATCATCGTTCATTAACATTACTTTATACATGGATGGCGGTTTTAGCGCGTCACGCACTTTGTCTTCCGCCAGCTGGTCAAAATCCAGCCAGTCGTTCGTCTTACCCATTTTGCATAATCACTTTGAATCTACCTCAGATGTTAGATAACAATCATCTATTACTGTCATCCGCGATGTCTGTCACAAACTGTTGCAATAGCGTTAACTGCTTCAAATTTTGGTTGATTATTGTCCCAACTCCAGCGCCAAACTCTTGACGCCCTGTTTCGTTTATCTAAATTGTACAGGCGTGAGATGGCGAGGTTTTGAACAGCCCCCACTCCACCACCGGTTCATTCCATCTTAATTTATAAGATTTACGAAGGATGTCGAAGCATGGAAATGGGTACTGTTAAGTGGTTCAACAACGCCAAAGGGTTTGGGTTTATCTGCCCCGAAGGCGGCGGCGAGGATATCTTCGCTCACTATTCCACCATTCAGATGGATGGTTACAGAACGCTCAAAGCCGGACAATCGGTTCGGTTCGATGTACACCAGGGGCCGAAGGGCAATCATGCCAGCGTCATCGTGCCCATCGAAGCGGAAGTTGTTGCGTAGCCCTCTGTTTCATTGTGTACATCCCGCAGGCAAAATGCCAGCCCGATCGGCTGGCATTTTTATTTTCGGGCTATTCCCGCGCCAGCGCATCCACCGGATCTAATCGCGCTGCATTGCGCGCAGGCAGCCAGCCAAACAAGATACCGGTAAAGGTCGAACACAAAAATGCGGTGAGGATCGCCACAGGCGAGAAGCCAATCTCCCAGCCGGGTAAAAAGAGCTTTAAGGTAAAGGCAATAATCATCGATAAGGCAATCCCCATCGCGCCTCCTACCAGGCACACCAGCACCGCTTCAATCAAAAACTGTTGCAGCACATCGCTTGCCCTGGCCCCAACCGCCATGCGAATACCAATCTCGCGGGTGCGCTCTGTCACCGACACCAGCATGATATTCATCACCCCGATGCCACCCACAACCAGCGAAATCACCGCGACCAGCGTCAGGAACAACTGAAGAGTATGTGTGGTCTTTTCAGCCGTTTTCAACAGGCCATCCATATTCCAGGTAAAGAAATCCTTCTTCCCGTGGCGCAACGTCAGCAGACGCTCAAGCTGTTGTTCGGCAAGCGCGCTGTCATAGCCTTCCTTCACGCGCACAGTGATGGAGTTCAGCCACGACTGCCCCATGATCCGCCCGGAAATCGTGGTATAGGGCAGCCAGACGCGCAAAATCTTGCTGCTGCCAAACATCGACTGTTTCTCTTCCGCCACACCGATAACCGTGGCTGGCATGTTTCCTACCAGGATAACTTCACCCACCACATTCGTTTTATCCGGGAAAAGCTGCCTGCGCGAGTTGGCGTCCAGCACAACCACCTGCGCCCGGCCAGCCAACTGTTCCGCATTAAAGGTTGCCCCTTCGCTGAAGGTCATCCCGTACACGTTAAAATAGTCACCGTTAACGCCGTTAGCACTGGCCGCCACATCGATATTGCCGTAGCGCAGGCGTAAATTTTGCGATACCGCAGGCGTGGCGGAGTTAACCCATGGCTGTTTTTGGATAGCCATCAGGTCATCGTATTTCAGCGCCTGCTGATACTGGGGCTCGTCATCACCAAAATCTTTGCCGGGATAGACATCAATGGTATTGGTGCCTATCGCCCGGATATCCGCCAGCACCATCTGCTTCGCCGCATCACCCACCACCACAATCGACACTACCGAGGCGATCCCAATGATGATGCCGAGCATGGTGAGCAATGTCCGCATTTTGTTAGCCGCCATCGCCAGCCAGGCCATTGTCAGGGCTTCGCGAAAACCGCTGGCGAACTGCCCCCAGCCGCTTGACGCAGGCAAGACCTCTTTCGGCGCTGCCGCCCTTGACGGGTGCGGAGGCGGGTTACTGACCAGTTCGCCATCGTGGATCTCAATGATCCGTTCCGCCTGTGCCGCCACCAGCGGATCGTGGGTAACGATAATGACCGTATGCCCCTGGTCACGCAGCTGATGAAGGATAGCCATCACCTCTTCGCCGGAATGGCTGTCGAGCGCGCCAGTCGGCTCATCCGCCAGAATCACCTGTCCGCCGTTCATCAGCGCGCGTGCAATACTCACACGCTGCTGCTGGCCGCCTGAAAGCTGCGATGGCTGGTAATCCACTCGCTCTGCCAGTCCAAGACGCGTCAGCAGCCCCTGAGCGCGCTCCAGCCGTTTTTTCCGCTCAACGCCTGCATACACCGCCGGGACTTCAACGTTCTGCGCCGCACTCAGGTGAGAAAGCAAATGATAGCGCTGGAAAATAAACCCAAAGTGTTCGCGGCGAAGTTTCGCCAGCGCATCGCCATCCAGCGTGGAGACATCCGTCCCCGCCACACGATACGTGCCACGGGTAGGTTTATCCAGACAACCGAGGATGTTCATGAGCGTGGATTTACCAGAGCCAGACGCCCCGACAATCGCCACCATCTCACCCGCTTCCACGCGCAGGGAAATCCCTTTTAACACGTCAACCGGCCCGTCACCTGATGGATAGCTACGGTGAATGTTATTCAGTTCCAGCAATGCCGTCATTTAGCGGCTCCGGGATGGCTTTCGCTGATAACCACTTCTTCTCCCTCTTCCAGCCCTTTGGCAATCACCACATCAGTATCATTGCGCGCGCCAATCATTACCTCGCGTTCACGGGTTTCACCGGCGCGCAGCACTTTGATTTTATAGCGACTGTCGCCTGCCGATTCTCCCAGGGCGGACAACGGAATAGTGAGCACGTTTTTCACCCCGGTCAGTTGAATGTGCACCTGTGCGGTCATGTCCAGACGCAGCACACCCTGTGGGTTTGGCACTTCAAAGCGGGCATAGTAGAAGATGGCGTCGTTCACTTTTTCCGGCGTTGGCAGGATGTCTTTCAGCACGCCTTCATAGCGGGTTTGCGGGTCACCCAGCACCGTAAACCAGGCATTTTGCCCCGGCTTAAGGTGGATAACATCCGCTTCGGATACCTGTGCTTTAACCAGCATGGTGCCCATGTCCGCCAGCGTCAGGATATTCGGTGCCTGCTGCGCTGCGATCACCGTTTGCCCCTGGAGGGTGGTGATTTGCGTCACTTCCCCGGCCATTGGTGCCACGATTTTCGTGTAGTCGAGGTTGGTTTTTGCCGTATCCAGCGAGGCCTGATTACGCTTGATTTGTGCATCAATGGTGCCAATCTGCGCCTGTTTGACCGCAAGCTCGGTTGTGGCGGTATCCAGATCCTGTTTCGAAATGGCCTGTGTTTTAGCCAGCGCCTGCTGACGGGTTAACGTCACCTGCGCGAGATTACGCTCCGCCTGCGCCTGGCTACGCTGGGCGCGCAGCTCCATCAGCGTGGCTTCCACTTCACGGATCTGGTTTTCAGCCTGCTCAGGATCGATAACCCCCAGCAACTGACCTTTCTTCACCTTGTCGCCAATTTCAACCGACAGGGTTTTCAACTGACCACTGACCTGAGCCCCGACATCAACCTTGCGAAGCGCATCCAGTTTGCCTGTCGCCAGTACGTTTTGTTGCAGCTCACCCGGGCGTACGATCAACGTCTGGTATTGCGGTACGGGCGCATTCAGCACCTGCCACAACCAGAATCCGCCCGCTAACACGACCACCGCCAGCAGCAGTAACAGCTTTCTGCGTTTTCCCTTAAGGTTCATAAATATTCCAAATAAATGTTCCGGCAATCATAACGGTTGATTCTAACTAAACCTCTCCTCAACGAAACCCCTGTTTCCTGGAATCGTCACAATTTGTTTACGAGATGTTGATATACCTCCTGCTGAAATAAAGGTCTGCCAAAAGAAGCGAGATCTATCATGTCTTCCATCGTCGACACACCTTTTTCACATCAGCCGCAACCCAAATCCGGCTGGCAGCTGTTCAAAAACCTGGCGTTTGGCAATCTCACGCCCGGACTTGCGTGGCATAACCCCTCTTATCGACGTAAATTCATGTTACGTTCGCTGGCAACGCCATTCAGCACCGCGCGTCTGCTGGCAAACCTGGCAAAACAACCCCGCTTAATGCAAATGCTACAGGTGCAGCCTGGTCTGCCGTGTCGTCTGCATCGCCCGTGGCTGACGGTCAATATGACCCGCCAGCACGCGCTTGAGTCTCTCAACTGGCATTACCAGGCGATGAGTCGCCATCTTCCGGCAACCCTGATGAACGGCTATTTGTCTAAACCCGGCATGACGCTGCTGACCCTAACAGGCAAAGATGAACAGCAATTTACCGTGCGTCTGTGCGCCGATGCCTTCCTCGATAAAGAAGGTGAAGCGACACTGGCGTTTTGCGACCATCAGAACACCGTTCTGGCTGAGATAACTTTTACACTGTGTCAGTTCGAAGGGAAATCCACGCTCTTTATTGGCGGGTTGCAGGGTGCAAAAGCCCATGTACCTCACGAGCTGATTCAGGGGGCGACGAAAGCCTGTCACGGCCTGTTCCCAAAACGTCTGCTGGTTGAAACCGCGATGACGCTGGGAACCGCTTTCCCGGTTGAGCAGATTGTCGCGGTGAGTAACGCCACCCACATCTATCGCAGCTGGCGTTATCGCAAGAAAAAAGAGGGCAAACTGCTGGCAGATTACGACAGCTTCTGGCTTTCCATTGGTGGTGAGCAACGTGATAACGGCAACTTCGTTCTGCCGCTCACGATGCCGCGCAAACCGATGGAAGAGATTGCGAGCAAAAAGCGCTCTGAGTATCGCCGCCGTTATGAGCTGCTGGATAGCCTGACCGATCAGGTTATCCAGGCAAGCCGAACTTAATCGGCTCTCCCGCGTGCCAGCCACAGCACGCGGGAGAACATTTTCCGCAGTAGCGTTGGCACTGACTCCACACCCCTTCTCGCTGCCTCTGTTGCCACTTCAATGGCTAAATCCGGTTTTGACGAACGATGAATTGCCTTCGCGATCACCCGGCGCAAATTCATCGGCACATCGACCGGCACCATCGCTACACGGTGGAAAACGTCATCAAATCCCTGACGATACATAAAGTGTTCCATGTCCATGGCCGGGAGCATGGTCAAATGGTCGCGTTCTTCTTCCCGCTCGTTATTCAACAGGCTGCGAACGGTAGCGGCGTATTTTTTACCCGCCTCGTCGCCGTCTACCAGAACGTGCCATTCAATTCCCATCCGACGGGCAAACTTGATGAGCGGTTTTAACCCCGACTGGGCAAACTCAATCACCTTAATGCCTTCGGCATCAAAATGGTGCCCACACAAGCGCGCCAGCTCGTTAATGACCCAGGTTTCCGTTTCCCCTTCCACCAGCAGCCAGCAGCGCGCAAAGAGCGATGAGGCGCGATTAAAGCGGATATGGAACGCGATGCGGCGGCCATCTTCCGCATTTAACCCACCCGGCCCTAACCGATAAGCAGAAACGCGTGAGGATTCGCGCACCAGACGGCAGACGTACTCAACGGGCGTGAGCGACAGCAGTTCCCCGGAGTTGGTGGTCGTGATGCGTTGCAGCGGCAGCAAATTCAGTAAATGCCACGCGACGGAAAGCATAATGGGATGCAGACGGGTTTCAGGATCTTCCACCAGCAACAACGGACGGGCGTCCCTGTCCAGCCGGACAGTACCTTTCGCCTGCAACAGTGTGGAAAATAGCCCCAACAGGATCACCCGGTGACTGCGCCCACCGGGTTTGTCGATCATCCGGTTGATAATGTCGAGATACCGCCAGCTTCGCTGTTCATCATGAGAACGGCGGCGCATCAGGCGGTTGCGAGATTGCGAGGTCCCCTGCTCGGAAAAGTAGTGTTCCAGCAGTTGCACCATCGCCGAGAGGCCCTGACGAATCTGGCCGTCGGTTAAATTTTGCGGGCGAGAAACCAGCTCGCGTGCCAGGAAATCCAGTTCACGTGCGGTGACTTCCACTTCCGGCATATTCGGTACGGTGCCGTTACGGATACGGCGCATAAATCGCGCATCGCGCAAACGCAGTACCGGTGTCAGGCGAATAAGGTGGTAGGCCAGTTCGTCGATGTTATCCAGCGGAATGGGGTTACCTTTCCCATCAAGGAACTCGCGCAGGGTTAACACGGTGTCGTTTTCGCCCAGCTCGCCTTCCAGGCGATAGAAGATACGGTGGAATTCGTCATCGCAGGGAACCCAGCACGGCGACATCGGGCGGAAGCGGCGCGCACAGTGTCGGCCCGGTTCTGCCTCCCGGAACGTCAGAATAATATGCAGATGCTTTTCACGCCCCGTAACATCGCCCGGAGGAAACCAGAAGTCATCGTGCACAAAGTGGTACAGTTTATCCTCCGGTGACAGCAGCAACGTGAGCGCATCCAGCAAACTGGACTTACCCCAGGCGTTCTCCCCAATCAGAACGTTGTTCTGCTCAAGCGTCAGCGACAGGCGGTTAATACCGCGAAATCCCACAATATCCACACGTTCGAGAAGCATAAATCCCCCGCGAATAGGTCGCTTTTTCCTTCAAGTTATCAGGAGTATAGCGGGAGGAAGCCCTGCATAACACTGTAATACACCTCAGTTATTCCGAAGCCGCACGAAAAAATCAGAATTTCCCCGCAACGTTTCATTTGAAATAGGAATTACCACACAAGATACTACCGCCCGAGAAGTGGACTATGCTGTATTAACCTTCATTTTGAACAAGGATTGACATCACATTGCCTTAAATCAAATTTATCGAATTTATTTAAGTGGCGAAGGGGTGTTGTTGGTTTCTAAAATAATGACTCTTTGAGTCGTCATCCCTTTATGACGATATAACCCGTATGCGGGAAAGTGTGCGGAAATTTATTATTGAGGTGGTTATGTTCAGAAAATTAGCGGCAGAATGTTTTGGTACATTCTGGCTGGTGTTCGGTGGCTGCGGCAGCGCAGTTCTGGCAGCAGCATTTCCAGAATTAGGGATTGGTTTTGTCGGTGTGGCTCTGGCATTTGGCTTAACCGTATTAACCATGGCGTTTGCGGTTGGACATATTTCTGGCGGTCATTTTAACCCGGCAGTGACATTAGGTTTGTGGGCTGGCGGTCGCTTCCCGGCAAAAGACGTTATTGGCTACATTGTTGCACAGGTTATTGGCGGCATTATTGCTGCGGGTGTTCTGTATGTTATTGCCAGCGGTAAAGCAGGCTTTGACGCAGCAGCCAGCGGCTTTGCATCTAACGGCTTTGGTGAGCACTCTCCAGGCGGCTACTCCATGATGTCAGCCATCGTCATTGAAATTGTGCTGACCGCAGGCTTCCTGCTGGTTATTCACGGCGCAACAGACAAACATGCACCCGCCGGTTTCGCGCCCATTGCCATTGGTCTGGCTCTGACGCTTATCCACTTGATCTCTATTCCGGTAACCAATACCTCGGTAAACCCGGCGCGCAGTACCGCCGTGGCGATTTTCCAGGGTGGCTGGGCGCTTGAGCAGCTGTGGCTGTTCTGGGTGATGCCAATCATCGGCGGTATTCTGGGTGGCGTGCTCTACCGCACTCTGCTGGAAAAACGCGATTAACTGTTTTCTCCCTCTCCCACCGGGTGTACGGTCCGGGGACATAGTGAACACTTGTTCGGGGACATGGTAGACACTTACAACTAAGGCATAAGAACCCGTTTATGGAGTCGCTTATGTCCTGGGATGCGAGAGATACCATGTCATTACGTACCGAGTTTGTTTTGTTCGCCTCGCAGGACGGGGCGAACATCCGTTCCCTCTGCCGTCGCTTCGGCATTTCACCTGCCACCGGCTATAAGTGGCTTCGCCGCTGGGCGGAGGAAGGGGCCTCCGGCCTTCAGGACCGCCCGCGCATACCGCACCATTCCCCGAACCGCTCATCTGACGACATCACTGCCCTGCTGCGTATGGCGCATGACCGCCATGAACGCTGGGGCGCACGCAAGATAAAGCGCTGGCTGGAAGACCAGGGGCACACCATGCCCGCCTTCAGCACCGTCCATAACCTCATGGCCCGTCACGGTCTGCTGCCGGGCACTTCACCGGGCATTCCCGCCACGGGACGGTTCGAACATGACGCGCCGAACCGCCTCTGGCAGATGGATTTTAAGGGCCACTTTCCCTTTGGAGGCGGCCGCTGCCATCCGCTCACCCTGCTGGACGACCACTCCCGATTTTCCCTGTGCCTGGCGCACTGTACCGATGAACGGCGCGAGACCGTGCAGCAGCAGCTGGTCAGCGTGTTTGAGCGCTACGGCCTGCCGGACCGGATGACGATGGACAACGGTTCTCCGTGGGGAGACACCACCGGCACCTGGACGGCGCTGGAGCTGTGGCTGATGCGTCTGGGTATCCGGGTGGGGCACTCCCGGCCGTATCATCCGCAGACGCAGGGTAAGCTGGAGCGTTTTCACCGGAGCCTGAAGGCAGAAGTGCTGCAGGGGAAGTGGTTCGCGAGCGGGGGCGAACTGCAGCGCGCCTTCGACCACTGGCGGACAGTCTATAACCTTGAACGCCCGCATGAGGCGCTGGATATGGCGGTACCGGGGTCGCGGTATAAGCCGTCAGAGCGGCAGTACAGCGGCAACACCACGCCCCCGGAATACGACGAGGGCGTGATGGTCAGGAAAGTGGATATCAGCGGAAAGCTGAGCGTGAAAGGGGTAAGTCTGAGCGCAGGCAAGGCGTTCAGGGGAGAACGGGTCGGGCTGAAGGAGATGCAGGAAGACGGCAGCTACGAGGTGTGGTGGTACAGCACGAAAGTGGGGGTGATCGACCTGAAGAAAAAGTCGATCACCATGGGTAAAGGATGTTAAAAAGTGTTCACCATGTCCCCGAACACCTGTCTACCATGTCCCCGGACCGTACACGGGAGAGGGTCGGGGTGAGGGCATCAGACCGCACCACCTACACAAGCCGGGTAAGGCGTAGCCGCCACCCGGCTTTCTTTTGCCGCTTTACTGGACAGCCTTTATTGGGTAGTGTCTCTGGCGCTCAACAGATACCCATAAGGACCCGGCTGTTCATGTTTTCAGGACTCTTAATCATTCTGCTGCCCCTGATTGTGGGCTACCTTATTCCGCTTCATCGTGAATCAGCATTAAGGCTCATCAATCGCTTCCTCAGTTGGATTGTCTACGTCATTCTATTCTTTATGGGAATTAGCCTGGCTTTCCTGGATAACCTGGCCGTCAATCTGCTTGCAATCCTTCATTATTCCATCGTGACTGTTGTGGTTATTTTGCTGTGCAATATCGCGGCCTTGTTCTGGCTCGAACGGACTATTCCATGGAAAAATCATCACCATCAGGAAAAGTTGCCTTCGCGAATTGCAATGGCGCTGGAATCATTAAAACTGTGCGGTGTGGTGGTACTGGGTTTCCTGCTGGGATTAACCGGATGGGCATTTTTACAACACGCTACAGAAGCCAGCGAATATACCCTGATATTCCTCCTGTTCCTGATCGGTATTCAGCTGCGAAATAATGGCATGACGCTGAAGCAGATTGTCCTTAATCGCCGCGGAATGATGGTTGCGGTGGTGGTGATTGCCAGTTCAATGGTCGCAGGTGTGATTAATGCCTTTATTCTCGACCTGCCGCTGAAAACAGGTCTCGCGATGGCTTCCGGGTTTGGCTGGTATTCGCTGTCGGGTATTCTGCTCACTGAATCTTTCGGCCCGGTCATTGGCAGCGCAGCCTTCTTTAATGACCTGGCGCGTGAGTTGATAGCCATTATGCTGATCCCGGGCCTTGTGCGTCGCAGTCGCTCCACCGCACTGGGGTTGTGCGGCGCAACCTCGATGGACTTTACCCTGCCGGTATTACAGCGTTCGGGTGGGCTGGAGATGGTGCCTGCCGCCATCGTGCACGGTTTTATTTTAAGCCTGCTGGTTCCTGTTTTGATGGCGTTCTTCTCCGCCTGATACTTCTTTGGCGGTAGCCTGTCTGCCGCCAAAATTGCGCTAAATCAATATCCCTCTATTTTGTAGCAGAAAGGGCTTTTCACCGTTCTGGCACAAGCATAATCTTAAAGATGTATATCAAATATAACTTTAACAGGTGTGATTATGTTTTGTGTGCAATGTGAACAAACCATCCGTACCCCGGCAGGCAATGGCTGCTCCTACGCGCAGGGTATGTGCGGCAAAACGGCAGAAACGTCAGACCTCCAGGACCTGCTGATTGCTGCCCTGCAAGGTCTTTCTGCATGGGCGTTTAAAGCCCGTGAATACGGCATTATCGACCACTACGTAGACAGCTTTGCACCTCGCGCATTTTTCTCCACGTTGACGAACGTAAACTTTGATTCCCCTCGCATTGTCGGTTATGCCCGTGAAGCCATCGCCCTGCGCGAAGCGCTGAAAGCACAATCCCTGAATGCAGACGCGAATGCCCGTGTGGATAACCCAATGGCCAGCCTTCAGCTGGTGAGCGACGACCTGGGCGATTTGCAGCGTCAGGCGGCAGAATTTACCCCGAACAAAGACAAAGCGGCGATTGGCGAGAACATTCTCGGCCTGCGTCTGCTGTGCCTGTACGGTCTGAAAGGTGCTGCGGCCTATATGGAACACGCTCACGTGCTCGGCCAGTACGACAACGATATCTACGCCCAGTACCACAAAATCATGGCATGGCTCGGCACCTGGCCTTCCGATATGAACGCTCTGCTGGAGTGCTCAATGGAAATCGGCCAGATGAACTTCAAAGTCATGAGCATTCTGGATGCCGGTGAAACCAGCACCTACGGTCACCCAACCCCAACCCAGGTCAACGTCAAAGCGACCGAAGGCAAATGTATCCTGATCTCCGGCCATGACCTGAAAGATCTGTACAACCTGCTGAAACAGACCGAAGGCACGGGCGTGAACGTCTACACCCACGGTGAAATGCTGCCTGCTCACGGCTATCCGGAACTGCGTAAATTCAAACATCTGATCGGGAACTACGGCAGCGGCTGGCAGAACCAGCAGGTTGAATTTGCCCGCTTCCCTGGCCCAATCGTGATGACCTCTAACTGCATCATCGACCCAACCGTGGGTGCCTATGATGACCGCATCTGGACCCGCAGCATCGTCGGCTGGCCGGGTGTGAGCCACCTCGAAGGTGACGATTTTGCACCTGTTATCGCCCAGGCGCAGCAGATGGCCGGCTTCCCGTACAGCGAAATCGAACACCTGATCACCGTCGGCTTTGGCCGCGAAACCCTGCTGGGTGCGGCCGATTCCCTGATTGATCTGGTCAGCCGTGAAAAACTGCGCCACATCTTCCTGATCGGCGGCTGCGACGGCGCACGCGGTGAGCGTAACTACTTCACCGATTTCGCCACCAGCGTTCCGCAAGACTGCCTGATCCTGACTCTGGCGTGCGGGAAATACCGTTTCAACAAGCTGGACTTCGGCAACATCGAAGGCCTGCCGCGCCTGGTCGATGCCGGTCAGTGTAACGATGCTTACTCTGCCATCATTCTGGCGGTAACCCTGGCGGAAAAACTGGGCTGTGGCGTGAATGATCTGCCGCTGTCACTGGTGCTCTCCTGGTTCGAACAGAAAGCAATTGTCATCCTGCTGACCCTGCTCTCCCTGGGTGTGACCAACATCGTGACCGGCCCAACTGCGCCAGGCTTCCTGACGCCAGACCTGCTGGCCGTGCTGAACGAGAAATTCGGTCTGCGTTCGGTCACCACCGTTGAAGAAGATATGCAGCAGCTGCTGAGTGCATAAGGAGCGATTCATGACGATGCCAACCTCACAATGTCCGTGGCGGATGCAGGTTCATCACATCCATCAGGAGACGCCGGATGTGTGGACGCTGTCACTGCTGTGCCATGACTACTATCCGTACCGTGCAGGTCAGTATGCGCTGGTCAGTGTCCGCAATTCCACAAACACCCTGCGCGCCTACACCCTCTCCTCTACGCCGGGTGTGAGCGAATACATTACACTCACCATCCGTCGGATTGATGACGGTGCGGGTTCACAGTGGCTGACCCGCGATGTGAAGCGCGGGGATTATATCTGGCTGTCTGATGCACAGGGTGATTTCACCTGTGATGATAAGACGGAAGATAAATTCCTGCTGCTGGCAGCGGGTTGTGGGGTTACGCCGGTGATGTCGATGCGTCGCTGGCTGGCAAAAAATCGTCCGCAGGCCGATGTGCAGGTGATCTTCAGCGTGCGTTCGCCGGAAGATGTGATTTTTGCCGACGAATGGCGTAATTACCCGGTAACGCTGGTAGCTGAAAATAACGCAACACAGGGTTTTGTTGCCGGTCGCCTGAGCCGTGAGCTGCTGCAAAGCGTGCCGGATATCGCGTCCCGCACCGTGATGACCTGCGGCCCTGCGCCGTACATGGATATCGTGGAAGACGAAGTGAAAGCGCTGGGCGTTAGCCGCTTCTTTAAAGAGCAGTTCTTTACCCCGGTGGCGGAAGCCGCGACCAGTGGCGTGAAGTTCACGAAGCTGCAACCGGCTCAGACCTTCTTTGGCCGCGTAGGCACTACGCTGCTGGAAGCGCTTGAAAGCAACAAAGTCCCCGTTGTTGCCGCCTGTCGCGCTGGCGTGTGTGGTTGCTGCAAAACAAAAGTGGTGGATGGCAGCTATACCGTCACCAGCACCATGACGTTAACGGACGCGGAAATCGCCGAAGGCTACGTGCTGGCGTGCTCATGTCATCCGCAGGGTGACCTGGTTCTCGCATAAAAAAGACAGCCCGGTGGCGCTGCGCTTACCGGGCCTACAACTTCAAACCCCGATTACTTATACGCGGGGTCTTTCCCCACTGCGTAACGCCCTGCCCCTAAAAATGCCACTGCCAGTGCGCCGATAAAGAAGTACACCAGGCTTTCAATGGCCCATGCGCCAACCGCATCCAGCGCGAAGGTTTTACCCGTTCCCACCATCAGCCACGCAATCACCATAGTAAACGCCAGCACCAGTGCCGCCGGACGCGTGAAAAGACCCAGAACAATCAGCACCGGGGCCACCACTTCACCAATTAACACACCGTAGGCGATAAACCCTGGTAACCCTTTTTCCACCAGCATCCCGCTAATGAATCCCACGCCACCAAACAGCTTATGCAGGCCGTGAAACAGCATCAGCCCACCCACGGCAAGTCGTAACAAGAGTTTGCCGAGATCGTCGCACGCTAGCTTTTTATTAACAGCAATTAACATTGCTTTAACCATCTGAAATTATTCCTGTTTTTACCCGAGGTATCATCAGATTATGACGAATAGTAACCAATGAAAAGCACCTTTAAATAAGGGGGATCCATCGGGCGTTGCGGCGAGTTTCATCTAAGCTTGTAGGCGGTATCACAAACAGGAGAAGGATCACCATGAAACAAACTGTGGCTGCATACATCGCAAAAACCCTTGAACAGGCTGGCGTAAAACGTATCTGGGGTGTTACCGGGGATTCCCTGAACGGGTTAAGCGATAGCCTGAACAAGATGAAAACCATCGAATGGATGCCAACCCGTCATGAAGAAGTGGCTGCATTTGCCGCAGGCGCAGAGGCACAGCTGACCGGCGAGCTTGCCGTTTGCGCAGGCTCCTGCGGGCCAGGAAACCTGCATCTGATCAACGGTCTTTTTGACTGTCATCGTAACCATGTTCCGGTGCTGGCGATTGCCGCACATATTCCGTCAACAGAGATTGGCAGCGGCTATTTTCAGGAGACGCATCCTCAGGAGCTGTTCCGTGAATGCAGCCATTACTGCGAGCTGGTTTCCACCCCGGAACAGATCCCTCAGGTGCTGGCGATTGCCATGCGCAAAGCGGTACTAAATCGCGGGGTATCGGTGGTGGTTTTACCCGGTGACGTTGCGCTGAAAGCCGCGCCTGAAAGCGCCAGCACCCACTGGTATCACGCGCCACAGCCCGTTGTTACCCCCACCGAAGAAGAGCTGAAAAAGCTGACTCAACTGCTGCGTTACTCCAGCAATATCGCCCTGCTGTGCGGCAGCGGCTGTGCGGGCGCGCATAAAGAGCTGCTGGAATTTGCCGGCAAACTTAAAGCGCCGATTGTCCACGCCCTGCGCGGCAAAGAACACGTGGAGTACGATAACCCGTTCGATGTGGGCATGACCGGGCTGATTGGTTTCTCCAGCGGTTTCCATACCATGATGAACGCCGACACGCTGATTTTGCTTGGCACCCAGTTCCCCTACCGTCCGTTCTATCCGTCGGATGCCAAAATCATTCAGATTGATATCAACCCGGCGAGTATTGGCGCGCACAGCAAGGTAGATATGGCACTGGTGGGCGATATCAAATCGACGCTTGCCGCGCTGCTGCCCCACCTGGAAGAAAAAACCGATCGTAAGTTCCTTGATAAAGCCCTGAGCGATTACCGCGATGCGCGTAAAGGGCTGGACGACCTGGCGAAACCGAGCGACAAAGCCATTCATCCGCAGTATCTGGCGCAGCAGATCAGCCATTTCGCCGACGACGATGCCATCTTTACCTGTGACGTGGGCACGCCTACCGTCTGGGCAGCACGCTACCTGAAAATGAACGGCAAGCGGCGTCTGTTGGGGTCGTTTAACCACGGTTCTATGGCCAACGCCATGCCACAGGCGCTGGGCGCTAAAGCCACTGCGCCGGAACGTCAGGTGGTGGCAATGTGCGGTGACGGTGGGTTCAGCATGTTGATGGGGGATTTCCTGTCAGTGGTACAGATGAAGTTGCCGCTCAAAATTGTGGTCTTTAACAACAGCGTGCTGGGTTTTGTGGCGATGGAGATGAAAGCCGGTGGCTATCTGACGGATGGCACTGAACTGCATGATACAAATTTCGCCCGCATCGCCGAAGCCTGCGGCATTACCGGTATTCGGGTGGAAAAAGCCGCCGACGTGGACGAGGCGCTACAACGCGCATTTTCACTCGATGGCCCTGTACTGGTGGACGTGGTGGTCGCCAAAGAGGAGCTGGCTATCCCGCCGCAGATCAAGCTGGAACAGGCCAAAGGTTTTAGTCTTTATATGCTGCGCGCCATCATTAATGGCCGTGGTGACGAGGTAATCGAACTGGCAAAAACCAACTGGCTCAGGTAAAACATCTGGCACGCCTCTTTAAATATAAGGACTTGCCATGATTGATTTACGCAGTGATACCGTTACCCGCCCAACGCGCGCCATGCTCGAAGAGATGATGGCCGCCCCGGTCGGGGACGATGTGTACGGCGATGACCCGACGGTAAACGAACTTCAACGCTACGCGGCGGAGTTAAGCGGTAAAGAGGCCGCGCTGTTCCTGCCAACCGGCACCCAGGCAAACCTGGTGGCGCTACTGAGCCACTGTGAGCGTGGTGAAGAGTATATCGTCGGTCAGGGTGCGCATAACTACCTGTATGAAGCGGGCGGTGCGGCGGTGCTCGGCAGCATTCAGCCACAGCCGATCGATGCTGCGCCTGACGGCACCCTGCCGCTCGATAAGGTCGCCGCAAAAATCAAAGCCGACGACATCCACTTCGCGCGCACAAAACTGCTAAGCCTGGAAAACACCCATAATGGCAAAGTACTGCCGCGTGAATACCTGAAAGCGGCGTGGGAATTCACCCGCGAACGCAAACTCGGCCTGCACGTTGATGGCGCGCGTATTTTTAACGCCATCGTGGAGTATGGCTGTGAACTGAAAGAGGTCGTGCAATATTGCGACTCGTTCACTATCTGCCTCTCCAAAGGTCTGGGCACGCCGGTTGGCTCACTGTTAGTGGGCAATGCGGATTACATTAAGCGTGCAAATCGCTGGCGTAAAATGACCGGCGGCGGAATGCGTCAGGCCGGGATCCTCGCAGCCGCAGGCTTGTATGCGCTGAAAAACAACGTCGCGCGTCTGAAAGACGACCACGACAATGCTGCCTGGATGGCTTCGCAACTGCGTGAAATTGGCGCAGACGTGATGCGTCACGACACCAACATGCTGTTTGTTCGCGTAGGCGAGGATAACGCGGCCGCGCTGGGCGAATTTATGAAAGCGCGCGGCGTTCTGCTGAATGCCTCTCCGATTGTGCGCCTGGTGATGCATCTTGATGTTAGCCGTGAGCAGCTTGCCCAGGTGGTGAGCCACTGGCAGGCATTTTTACAGCGTTAACAAAGGAGCGTAACGTGCCGCAACGTATTCTGGTGCTGGGTGCCAGTGGCTATATTGGCCAGCACCTGACGACGGTATTAAGCCAGCAAGGCCATCAGGTGCTGGCTGCGGCACGCAGTATTGGACGCCTGCAAAAGCAAAACCTGCCGAACGTCACTTGCCACAGCGTAGATTTAAACTGGCCGCAAGGTCTGACTACGCTGCTGGAAGGTGTCGACACGCTTTATTATCTGGTGCACAGCATGGGCGAAGGCGGTGATTTTATCGCCCATGAGCGCCAGGTAGCGATGAACGTTCGCGATGCCCTGCTGCAATCACCAGTTAAACAGGTGATTTTTTTAAGCTCTCTCCAGGCGCCTGTTCATGAGCAATCCGATCACCTGCGCGCGCGTCAGCTGACTGCGGAAACATTACGCAGTGCCGGGATCCCCGTGACCGAACTGCGGGCGGGGATCATCGTCGGGGCCGGTTCAGCCGCCTTCGAAGTGATGCGTGATATGGTCTATAACCTGCCGGTGCTGACCCCCCCACGCTGGGTGCGCTCACGTACCACGCCCATTGCGCTGGAAAACCTGCTGCATTATCTGGTGTCTCTGCTGGAGCACCCCGCTGACCAGCATCGGGTGCTGGAAGCCGCAGGCCCGGAAGTGTTGAGCTATCAGGAACAATTCGAACATTTCATGCAGGTCAGCGGCCGCCATCGCTGGCTGCTCCCCATCCCCTTCCCGACCCGCTGGATCTCCGTATGGTTTTTGAATGTCATTACCTCAGTGCCGCCAACCACGGCAAAAGCGTTGATCCAGGGGCTAAAACACGATCTTCTGGCTGACGATCGCGAGCTTCGCGCGCTGATCCCGCAAACGTTGATCCGTTTTGATGATGCTGTACGCAACACACTCAAAGAAGAAGAAAAACTGGTGAACTCCAGCGACTGGGGCTACGACACCCAGGCTTTTGCCCGCTGGCGCCCGGAGTACGGCTACTACCCGAAACAGGCTGGCTGTACGGTGAAAACCGCCGCCAGCCTGGAAGCCCTTTGGGAAGTGATTAACCAGATTGGCGGCAAAGAGCGCTATTTCTTTGGCAATATTCTCTGGCAAACCCGTGGCGCAATGGATCTGTTGATTGGGCATAAGCTCGCAAAAGGTCGCCCGGCTCATCCGTACCTTAACGTGGGCGATACCGTGGACAGCTGGAAGGTAATCATCGTTGAACCCGAAAAGCAGCTGGCGCTGCTGTTTGGCATGAAAGCGCCCGGGCTTGGGCGGCTCTGTTTTACCCTGAAAGATAAAGGCAGCCACCGTGAACTGGACGTTCGGGCCTGGTGGCATCCGCATGGAATGCCGGGCCTGTTCTACTGGTTGTTGATGATCCCGGCGCATCTGTTTATCTTCCGGGGAATGGCAAAACGCATTGCGCAACTTGCAGAACAAAAGAAGGAAAAGATCTAAATAAAAGTCTTATTCTTTCACCTTTCCCATTGCATACAGGCGTAATTCACGGAAGAATGCGCACGAAATTCTTTTTCAACACAGTGGATCGATATGAAGGTACTGGTTACCGGTGCAACCAGCGGCTTAGGCCGAAACGCGGTCGAGTTTCTGCGCAACAAAGGCGTTAGCGTCAGAGCTACCGGCCGCAACGAGGCGATGGGCAAGCTGCTGCAAAAAATGGGCGCAGAATTTGTTCATGCCGACCTGACGGAACTGGTTTCCTCACAGGCGAAAGTGATGCTCGCCGGTATCGATACGCTGTGGCACTGCTCCAGCTTTACCTCTCCCTGGGGTACGCAGGAGGCCTTTGATCTTGCCAACGTACGCGCCACGCGTCGTCTGGGCGAATGGGCCGTTGCCTGGGGCGTGCGTAACTTTGTTCATATCTCCTCGCCGTCGCTCTATTTCGATTATCACCATCATCGCGATATTCAGGAAGATTTCCGCCCGGCACGTTTTGCCTGTGAGTTTGCCCGCAGCAAGGCGGCCAGTGAAGAGGTGATCGATCTGCTGGCGCAGTCTAACCCGCATACGCGGTTTACCGTACTGCGCCCGCAAAGCCTGTTCGGGCCGCACGACAAAGTGTTTATCCCGCGCCTGGCGCAGATGATGCACCACTACGGCAGCGTGTTGCTGCCACGTGGCGGCGATGCGCTGGTGGACATGACCTACTACGAAAACGCCATTCACGCCATGTGGCTGGCAAGCCAGCCGGATAGCGATAAGCTGGTGTCTGGCCGTGCGTATAACATCACCAATGGTGAGCCCTGCACACTTCGCAGCATTGTTCAGCGGCTGATTGACGAGTTGCAAATCAACTGCCGTATTCGCTCTGTGCCGTACCCAATGCTGGATATGATTGCCCGCAGTATGGAGCGTTTTGGGAATAAATCCGCCAAAGAGCCTGCCCTGACGCATTACGGCGTGTCTAAGCTGAACTTTGATTTTACGCTGGATATTTCGCGCGCAGAGAACGAGCTGGGTTATAAACCGATTGTGACGCTGGATGAAGGGATTATCCGTACGGCGGCATGGTTGCGGGATCACGGGAAGCTGCATCGATAATTAAACGGGTGCGGCCTGATGCCCTCACCCTGGCCCTCTCCCACGGGGAGAGGGTACAAACACTAAAACGGCAACCCAAAGGTTGCCGTTTGTTTTTTACAGAGCCGTCCAGGCATCAGACCATGCCAGACCTGCGCCTGGTTCATAGTATGCCGGGGCATTGTTACACCAGCCACTGTACGGGAACGGTTTGCACTGGAACAGTTTACCGTGGTTGTTCACGATATCGCCTGCCTTGTACTTGTTGTTCGCGCTCCATGCAGCGTAAGAGCCGGAAGTCCCTTCATCCTGTGATGGCGTTGCCGCTTTCGCTTTCACGTTCAGCAAGTAGGTGGTGCTGCTGCTCAGCTCACCATCGCTGACGGTCAGGCTCACTTCGTACTGCTGCGCTGTCGCCGCTTCTGGCGCGGTAAAGGTCACAACCGCTTTGTCTTCACCGGTCACGGTCTGGCCATCCTGAGAGCGCCAGGTGTAGGTCAGTTTGTTACCGTCTTCGTCAGTAGAACCTTCAGCACTCAGAGAAACCTGCGCACCCGCTTCAACGGCACCGATTGGACCCGCAATCTGCGCCACTGGCGCGTGGTTTACCGCTGCCGGGGTTTCATCAGGTACTGGCGCTGGGGTTTCGTCCGGCACTGGCGTCGGGGTTTCATCCGGTGTGCTCGCTGAACCGTCGTCATTCACGATGTTCACGTTATAGAACTTCTGCACACACTTGGTGTAGTCGCCGTCTTTAAACGCACTGAATGGTGTCTGGTAGCCCACCAGCTGGCAGGCATAGGTCTTGCCGTCTGGTGTATCTGCGTTCCATCCCCAGTCCTGTTCCCAGTAAATCTTCAGCGCGCCCGCGCCGCCTTCATCGAATTGCTTCATGTTGGCGCAGCCAAGTACTTCGTCAGCCGGAACCTTAACGTTCAGATAGTTAGCGAACTCTTTGTAGTACTTAATACGGTTCTGAGACTGCGCAATTTCAGTCGGACCGCCGCACTCAACGCCACCGTTGATGATTTGGGTCGTCACGCCGAAACCAGGGACCAGGCCATTCGCTTTATCGTGATCGTTTGGCTGCCAGGTACCGTCAATCACCTGCAACATGCTTGGTTTTGGCGGCTGTGGGTAAGCGAAGAAGAAGATGGCGCTCGCCAGGTTCAACCAGGTATCCGCAACCAACTCTGGTTTTTCCAGCAGAACTTTAACATCGCCATACATCGCTTCGGAGAACGGACCGTAGTTATAGTTGTAGGACAACTGCTTCGCACCGCGACCAAAGTAGCTCAGGAAATCACCGTCTTTGTCTTTCCCGCACGGCCAGGTCTGACCCTGCCAGACGTCGGTATTACATTCGCCGTTGTAACCGCCCTTCTGGCCTTCGCTCCAGCCCATTTCACGCACGTAAACCAATGCCTGACGCCATTCGGCTTCAGGACGCCAGCTTTCGTGACCGCCCGTTTCCTGGGCAAAGTGAGCAAACATGGTTGCCAGCTCTTTACGGCAGATGGCGTCGCTATCACGACCATCTTTATAGGTGTCGCACAGCGCCGGGAATTTACCAACGGCTTTCAGGAAATTGCTGTAGCTATAATCTTTGGCGCGCAGCGGGAACAAGTACTCCCAGTCGCTCTCTTTCAGGATCCCTTCTACGCGTTTAACGTTTTCCGGGTTGGAAGCGCGGCCTGGCTCAATCTGCTCAACTGAAGCGTTGTCCAGCGTACGGATAGTATCCTTCACAGATTGCATCAGCGGAAAATCCGTCAGTTCTTTCTCTTTTTTCGCCAGATCGCTGGCTTTCATGGTGTAAGGCTCGCTGCTTTCTGCCTTCAGCATGGTGGCCTGAGCCATAACAGGTGCTATGCAAGCCCCTGCAATCAATACGCTCAGTAATGTCCTTTTATTCATCTCGGTTATTCCTGTTAAATACGATTATGTTAGTTAAAATCCCAGCTTATTTATTAATCCATTAATAAATAAGCTCCAGACAGCTGCTTTTCATTTTCTGAAGAATACTGAGGAGTACGCTTCAAAAAAGAAAAAACTCACCAGTTATTTCTCTCGTGTGTCTCAGATTTTAATTGCTGATACTTCGACCAGACTTTATGGGCGTACATCATACGCTTGGGATAATTTTCCTTTTTAAGCCCGGCGTTATACGCTCCCACAGCTTCCCAGTTATATCCATAAACCTTTATCATTCCTGAGAGAATAGATGCACCAACCATAATGGAGGTACAGGGCTCCGTCATCAGGCGGTATTCATCAATGCCTTGCCGTTCCAGTTCTGGGAAATGTGAGCTGTTAATTTGCATTAATCCAACGTCGTGCGTCCCGTCATGATTATTCCCGACAGCATATGGATTCATTCCTGATTCCACATTGGCGATGGCATAAAGCAGATAAGGATCGACATGATAATAATGGGCCGCCTTATTCCAGCAATTCGCACATGCGCTTTGACTCAATATTAATAACAGCAACAGTAAACGCTTCATTATTCACCCGGCGTGGTATATCGTCATTCTCCTTACACACATCCTGTTAACGTATTTGAATTTACTGACCACACCCGAAGCGGGGCATGGTCAGTGATTGTGGGCGGATATCACGCCCACAATTTCAGGCTCAGAAGATTATTTGCAGTCTGCCGACGCGCCTTCTTTCACCCATACATCGCTGTTGCCTGGTTTGTCGCCCTGAGTCCACCATTTTGCGCGGTACTCGAAGCCCTGGTAGGTCGTCTTGTCGCCGCCGTTGTAGACGGTGTCAGCGCGCCAGTTCATTTTCACCTGGCTTACCAGTTCCCATGCATCTGCACTAAAGCCTGGCTTGTTGCCCTGAGTCCAGTATTTCGCTTTCCATACCAGATTATCAGCGCTTACCATATCGCCATTGTTGTAGACTTTGCTGGATTCCCACGCAGCATATTTGCTGGCGTTGGCATCAACCGGGTTATCACAGCTGCCGGTCGCAGTGCCTTCATCAGCCGGTTTAGTACCTTCGTCTGCTGGGGTAGTGCCTTCATCTGCCGGAGTCGTGCCTTCATCAGATGGCGTAGTGCCTTCGTCAGATGGAACGACCGGGGTCGCTTTCGGCGCCACGTTAACCTGTACGTTGGACTGAACGCTGGTTTTACCATCGCTCACCACCACGCTCAGGGTGTAGGAAGAATCAGAGGTGACTTCCGGTGCAGTGATGTTCACGTTCGCGGTGTCAGTACCGGTCGCATTCATATCAGCAGGAACGCTCCACGCATAGGTCAGGGCATCGCCATCCGGATCCGCAGCCTGAACGTTCAGCGCGTAAGACTGACCTGCTTCCAGATTCACCGTCTGCATCTGGTTAACAACCGGTGCCTGGTTGGCTTTCGGTGCTTTGTTCAGAACCTGGACGTCAGCGGTGCTGCTCAGGCCTTTGGCATCAGTCACGGTCAGGCGGAACGCCAGAGTCTGGTTGCTGGTCACAGCACCAACAGAGAAGCTCGCTTTCGCTTTGTTGCTGTTGGTCAGGGTTACACTGGAGCCAGAAATCTGAGTCCATTTGTAGGTGATTGCATCGCCATCTGGATCGGTGGATGCAGAGCCATCCAGGGTTACCGTTGCCGGGCCGGTCACGGACTGATCCGCTGCCGCTGCCACTGGCGCATGGTTGGTGACGACAGGTTCAACAGGCGTTGAGCCCCCCATCAGGCTTTCGTTCATCGCATTCAGGATGTCGCCGTTATCAGAGTCGATAGACCAGGAGAACAGGCCGCCCAGGCTTTTCGCCAGCACGTATTTGCCTTTCGCAGTCGTCGAACGGGCATCTTCATAAGAGATCAGGTCGCCGGTAGATTTGTTAAAGACGTATGGTGCTTCCGCATCCGCGTCATAACCGTATTCCCAGCCTGGCTTGCCTTTGTATTCGTTCACAATCTGACGATAGTCAACTACGCCCGGTTCCCAGGTGCCTTTCACTGCGCCCGTTGCGGTACCGGTGAACGGGTTGTCGCCGGTGTAACCATGCACACCTGTCCAGCCGCGGCCATACATGCCCGCACCCACCACGATTTTACCTGGCTGTACACCCTGATCCAGCAGCGCATCGACGCCGTTAGAGGTGGTGTAGTTGGTGTCCGGACGCCATGCTGGTGCGTGCAGCGCCGCCTGGTGACCGAGTTCGGTGTTACTCCACGCGCCGTAGAAGTCATAGCTCATCAGGAAGATATGGTCGAGGTACTGCTGTACCGTGTTGTAGTCAACGTCTTCGATCTTATCTTTACCGGAACCAATTGCGGTGGTCAGCTCATAGGTACGACCGGTTTCTGCTGACAACTCGTTCAGCATGGTGCGCAGGTCATGCATCACTGCGGTGTAGGTGGCTTTATCCTGCTGAGGATTACCCAACGTTTCGTTCACGCCGCCGCCGCCCGGGAATTCCCAGTCGATATCTACGCCGTCGAAGAATTTCCAGGTCTTCAGGAAGTCTTTAACAGAGGCCACGAAGCGTGCACGGATCGCCGTGTCGTTCATTTTGTAGAACGGATCGGACATGGTCCAGCCGCCGATAGATGGCAGCACTTTCAGATCCGGATGGGCTTTTTTCAGCGCCATCAGTTGACCAAAGTTACCTTTGTACGGGTCGTCCCAGTTCGTCACGCCAGACTGCGGTTTTTGCAGAGCAGCCCACGGATCGTGAATGGCCACGGTGAAGTCCTGACGGCCCGCACAGGCGCGCTGAAGGGCCGCGAAGCTGTTACCATTTTCAACGGTTTTCAGACCGTCGTTGATGCCGTCGCCGCCGCAGATTGGAATGAAGCCATACAGGATGTGGTTCAGGTTAGATGCCGGGATTTTGTCCACCGGGAATTCACGACCGTACACGCCCCACTCGGGGAAATACGCCCCCACCACTTTATCGGTGTGCTGCGCGAAGGTTTTGTTGTTCTCTTGCAGAGGAACATTCAGCGGCAGCAGGTGGCTGCCGTCAGTATCGGCAACGATGATCAGCTTGCTTGCGCTTTTGGAGCACCCGCTGGCGTTACAGAGTTCAACCTGTTCCTGATAGCGGCCACCTTTTTTGACTTTAAAGGTTGCAGAGCCAGACGCACCGGATGCACCAGACCAAACGGTCTGACCGTCCAGCAGAACTTTACCGGTGGTCGGCGCATCGCCACTCCAGACGTTCCACTCAACCTTCACATCCACACCATCGTTGTGCACTTTAACGAGAGTACCGTAATCCTGTGCGGCCTGGTCAACTTCAACGATAGCAAACTTATCATTGCCACTGCTGATTGAAGGCGTACCTGGCGCGGCGGCAAATACAGAGCCGGATGCCGCTGCAACAAAAAGTGCCAGATATTTAGGCTTCATAAATTTCATTTTTGTTTCCTGATAAATTTATTCGTAATTAAATGACCCATATCTTCCTTTAAGACATGGAATTTTCTACATGCAATAGTTAAAACAATATAACTTGCGGGGTATTACTATAAATATTTACTACCTGAAAAATCTCTCTGTTAAAGAGACACGCTCCACTCCATCTATTTTATGTTTATTACGATACACGGAATAAAAAGCAGATACCTTTCATTTCCCCGTCGAAAAAAATTTCAAAAAACCTTGACCTGTACATTTAGAATGTGACAGAGAATACCTGCCCGATAAAAACAATCATGCCTGCAACAGATAAATAAGGGCCAAAAGAAATAGTTTGGTTATTTTTATTTAAATTATTAAATATGAAATAACCAATAATGCCGCTTACTGCCGCGATCAGCTCAACAGAAGGTAATGCCTGCCAGCCACACCATGCCCCCAGCGCCGCCAGCAGTTTAAAATCACCGTATCCCAGCCCTTCGCGCCCCGTCGCCAGGCGAAAAGCCCAGTACACCAGCCACAGCGAAAGGTACCCCGCCACTGCGCCAAAAAGCGCATCGCGCAATGGCAAAGAATGGTCGAACGTATGAAAGAGGAGCCCCGCCCACAACAGCGGCTGCGTCAGGCAATCGGGCAGTAACTGATGCTGCGCGTCAATCATTGCCAGCGGCAGGAGAAATGCGGCCAGCAGCCAGAGCGCGAGCAGTGCCTGCACATCAGGTACACACCAGGCCGTTGTGCCAAAAAACAGCGCGGTGAAAAGCTCAATCAGGAAGATGCGCAGCGGGATCGCCGTGCGGCACTGGCTGCAACGTCCGCGCAGAAACAGCCAGCTCAGCAGCGGAATATTCTCCCAAACCCTCAGCGAATGCTGGCACACCGGGCAGTGAGAGCCCGGGAACAGTAGATTGCCGCATCCCTCGTCTTCCATCACCATTGCCGGCACGCGCTCTGCCACAACCCCCAGAAAACTGCCCGTAATTGCGCCTAACACCGCACTCATTACGGGAAACCCAACAGGGTAAACCTCCCGGATCAGTGCGAAGGTATTCATGTTATTTTCATCCAGGTCAGTTGAATTTCGGCTTTGACATCGCTGATATGGTCAACAGGGGTAAGGTTCATTTTCTGCAACCGGACTCCCGAAGTCTGATTGATTTCACGCAACCAGTTTTTTAATTCATAAACATTCACCCGGCTCACCACGAACGATAATGTCTGCCCATCCTGGCGCACATCACTGAGCGATAAATTAATCTCATGAGCGCTATTTTCCACAACACTGCGTGGGTTATCCGTTTTAACCTGAAGCATCTGAAGATGGTTTTTATCAATTTCGACACGCATCCAGTTCAGGGTTTCCGTTTGTCGGGCCAGTGTTGATTTACTGCCCTGAATCATATTATCCAGCGGGATCACTCCGGCGTAGTACACCGCGGCGCAGCCTATTGCGGCGGCACACACTTTTAAGATTATTTTTTCTCTGGCGCTGTAATTCTGGTAACGCGATTTCAGCTGCGCGATTCGTTCTTTCATTTATATTTCCCTGTGATCATCGCGGTATAAGGCGCCTCTTTTGAAACTGGCTGTAGAGCAAAATCAAAATTAGCGCGCGTCTGGTTAACGAACTCCTGTGATGCCTGCGGGCTTTCCGCACTGACGCTCAGGGTCAGAACGCCTTGCGTCGCATCATATTCCAGTGCATTAATTTCCAGCGACGGCACGGCCTGTTTCGCTTTTTCCAGCTCATCCAGTTGCAGGAAGATCCCCTTACGCTGTTTCTTAATATTCTGGCCAAAATGGTATTTGATGTTGGTCTGCTGACGCATACTGGGGAAGTGGTGCTGGTAAACCTGCACAATCTCCTGCTGAACCTGGTTTTCTTCCTGCACCAGCATCCAGGCCATCGCCACACGCGGGCCTAACAGCAAGCCGAGCGACAGCAAACCGGCGGCAACGATCATCGCCTTTACGCCTTTCGTTACCCCTTTTTGCGCGCCCCGCGAACTGAACTCGCCGTGCAACACATTGATCTTACAAGCCTGCCACTGGGGCTGGATCAGCGCCAGCGGGTGCTGCCACGGCAAAGATTCATCCACGTCAATACCGTGCGGAACATCACCGTAGCAACGCACTTCGCTTTCGCCCGTTTTCTGCATCAGCATCGGGAGCAGTGCGCCATCCACCTCGCAGGCAGAAGCCGGAGCCAGACGCAGCCAGTAGTTATCTTCCAGTGCAACAACCGTGCTGCCGCCCGTGGTGCAAGGCAGCAGCCAGGCATCCGGTAACGCCTGGATGACGTTTAAGCCCACTTCGCGAAAACAGGCAAGCCACTGGCGCAGGCGCGTGGCATCGATCGCCACGGCATCCACTTCACGCCCTTTTTTGTTAAGCACCGTCCAGTGAAGGTTGTCCACCTCGCCAATTAATGTCTCTTCCGCCATCCATGAGAACGCCGTGCCCGGCGATGCCATGCCTTTTTTAGGTAGCGTAAAGTGGCGGAAGATCATGTCGCTCGTCGGGAGCAATAAGCACACGCGAGCGGCCAGAGAATGACTGGCAAGTGAGCTGAGTTCTGCCAGGTTATCCAGCGCTTCAACCTGCTGGCTACCGGATTCGCACCACCATAGTTTCCCGTCCTCGCGGCTGTCGGGACGAATAAAAAGTACCTGTTTCATAGATATCGACTTTTGTTATTCAATCATTCGGTAACGACGTTGCCACGTCACAATCTCGCCGGCTTCGTTATTAACCTGAAGCTGGCTGACCACGCGAAGCGTTAAATCGTCAGTGTTGCCGGTATAGTTGACGCGAAAATAGCGGCTATTGATGGCTATCTGCTCTGCAACCTGCGGCAAATCGTCTTTTAACTGCGGGAAGTTTTGCTCCAGTGCTTTGCTGAACGCCTCAACGCTTTCCCAGCCCCCTTCGGGACGGGCATCAAGCAGTCGGGCGGCGTCATCTTCCGTTAACTTCCCCGGGAAGAGCGCTGCCAGAACGGCTGCGTTTTCCGGTTTGAGGGTATTCACGTCCACCTTCGCGGCCATGTCTGGCAGCGCGCACAACAGCGTGCTGACTTTCGAATACGCCGATGCGGGGAACGCCGGCAGCAGCTTGATTTCTGCAATGTTGCGCATCATCTGATTCGCGGGCTGCCGCGCCGGGACAACCCCTGCCCAGGCGTCAATTTCAGCACCCTCTTTAACCGTGGTGCTATCACCATCGAGGTAATCCGCCAGCTGGAGATAGACCTCTTCGGCGGAGGTCTGGCTGATACCGCCATCGGTCAGAATTTGCTCAACAATCTGCTCTTTGCGCGGCTTTTCCACCACAGCAGGCGCGTTTTGCGCCTGAGCGGATGTGTCGACGGCCAGCAGGTTATTGACGTTGAAACAGTCCTGCGCATCGTCAACCTGGCTCACCACCGTGTAGTTATCGCCCTGGGTCTCCAGCGGCTGATGCCAGTCACCCTCGGGTGCCAGCGCTTTACTTTCACCGCTGGCATCGGTTTGCAGGGTGTCTTTGACCACCTTCTCCTGCGCCAGCATGGCCCAGCGCAACTGCTGCTGACTCACCTGGTAGTGCGTTTTTTGCAGATTGCGGCAGAACTGCTGGCTGATTTTGGCCGCCAGCGCTGACATCATCACCAGCAGGATCAACACCACCAGCAGGGCAACGCCTCGCTGTTTGTTCACCCGACTCATGGCTCTGCTCCTGTGGCAACCGGCGGCGCCGTTGGTGCTGGCACTGCGCCAGGTGCTGCCGGTGCTTGCTCATCTTTTTTCTCCGGGGCAGCCGCGACCTCAGGCATATCCCCGGGGGTGGTGAATACCCAGCGCCAGGTATTGCCATTTTCCATCGTCAGGCTCAGCTCAACCCCTTCCGGCTGATGGGTGTTATCCGTCCAGCTTTTCTGCCAGCCCTTAAGGTAAAAACGCCACTGCATCGACTTCACCTCATGCACAACGGGCACTTCATCCGGTTTTATATTTTCCGGGCCATCGATAGCGGGCCAGACATCGCGGTACAAAACCCCCTCTTCCAGCCGCCAGCGCACACGCTCCAGCTGCACCGTTCCGCTCACGCCGTTGAGCGTGGTCAATTCGATGGCGTTCTCATCCTGCCGGAACACATCCGGCTCATTACGCGGCGCGCGCGCCTGAAGCTGAAAGAAATCGCGCTCCATCAGGCTCCAGGCGCGCTGAACCTGGTTAAGCTTTGCCGCGCTGGCATCTGTTGCCGAGCTGGTACGCATCGCGCCGTCCAGAATTTGCCAGGCGAGCGTGCTGATCACCGCAAAAATAGTGAGTGCAATCATGATCTCCAGCAGGGTGAAACCGCGCTGACGTTGCGTGTTTTTCACTTGATCTCTCCTGGCGGAATAATACGCAGCGCTATCACCGGCTGGCTTTCATCGCCTTCGGCATAGACGCGGATTTCGTTGGCCCAGACATTGCTGGCGGTTTTTACCCGCTGCTTTTGCCAGTTCCAGCTGCGCCCGCCCATCAGCTCCGTGCCCTGTTCTTCAGCATCCGGGAAATCGCTTTTGCTGAGCTGTGCTTCCGCCAGCTGGTTTTCGGCCACCCAGCTGGCCTGCAATGTTTCGGCAAGGCCGTGGGTAAAGCGCACGTTAAGGGAGACGGAGTTCATCAGCGCCAGCGCGGCGGTGGAGAAGATAACCAGCGCGACCATCACCTCCAGCAGCGTCATGCCTTTTTGCGTCGTTCTGCGTTTAGTCATCGTTCTCCACCGAAACGGGCGCCGCGCCCTGCGACACCACGCGGAAATGGTGCTGTTTATCGTAACTTTGCAACGCAAGCGTAAAACGGCCGATCTCCCCGTCAGGCAGAAAGACGATTTGCGGCTCGGCATCTGTCGTGGCGGCCAGTCGCTGCGGGGAAAGCGAAACGTGCATCTCTTCGGGAAAATCCCCACGGGTGGTAATTCGCCCGGCAGATAATGGCACCCAGTGCCGCTCGCCATTTTTCTCTTCAAGCGTCACCAGCTGATATTTTTCAGCCGTGATAACCAGCCCGACGATATTTCCGTCCATCACTGCACGATCGGAACCATAATCCACAAGGGCTTTTAATTGCTGGCCAAATATATCCGCACCGCTGCGTGACGGTATTGTTGACACCACCATCATGGCGCAACTGGCAAATATCACCAGCGCCAGAATAATTTCCAGCAATGTAAAGCCGCGTTGCTTTTTCATTATTTTGCTTGTTTGTCGAGTGACCAGTTTGTGATGTCATCTGCGGTGTTCGCTTCACCGTCCGGGCCCGCAGAAAATACGTCTACAGCGCCGTGTTCACCCGGGCTGACCAGCAGATAATCACTTCCCCACGGGTCTTGTGGCAGGCGGCGGATATAGCCATCAGCGCGGTAGCCATTTGGGATTGGCGCAATCTCAGGCTTTGTCACCAGTGCCTGCAAGCCTTGTTCGGTGGTTGGATAACGGTGGTTATCCAGCTTATACATATCGAGTGAACCTTCGAGCGCAACAATATCGCTGGTTGCTTTCTGGGCATCCGCTTTTTCTTTATTGCCCATTAAGTTGGGTACGACCATACTCGCCAGAACGCCGAGAATAACAATTACCACCATTAATTCGAGCAAAGTGAAGCCCGCCTGGCGAGCCAGGTTTTTACGTTTTATAGCCATTTAATTAACCTACCATGTTATTAAGTTGCAGAAGCGGGGTAATGACTCCAACTTATTGATAGTGTTTTATGTTCAGATAATGCCCGATGACTTTGTCATGCAGCTCCACCGATTTTGAGAACGACAGCGACTTCCGTCCCAGCCGTGCCAGGTGCTGCCTCAGATTCAGGTTATGCCGCTCAATTCGCTGCGTATATCGCTTGCTGATTACGTGCAGCTTTCCCTTCAGGCGGGATTCATACAGCGGCCAGCCATCCGTCATCCATATCACCACGTCAAAGGGTGACAGCAGGCTCATAAGACGCCCCAGCGTCGCCATAGTGCGTTCACCGAATACGTGCGCAACAACCGTCTTCCGGAGCCTGTCATACGCGTAAAACAGCCAGCGCTGGCGCGATTTAGCCCCGACGTATCCCCACTGTTCGTCCATTTCCGCGCAGACGATGACGTCACTGCCCGGCTGTATGCGCGAGGTTACCGACTGCGGCCTGAGTTTTTTAAATGGCGGAAAATCGTGTTGAGGCCAACGCCCATAATGCGGGCGGTTGCCCGGCATCCAACGCCATTCATGGCCATATCAATGATTTTCTGGTGCGTACCGGGTTGAGAAGCGGTGTAAGTGAACTGCAGTTGCCATGTTTTACGGCAGTGAGAGCAGAGATAGCGCTGATGTCCGGCGGTGCTTTTGCCGTTACGCACCACCCCGTCAGTAGCTGAACAGGAGGGACAGCTGATAGAAACAGAAGCCACTGGAGCACCTCAAAAACACCATCATACACTAAATCAGTAAGTTGGCAGCATCACCCAGAAGCGGTTGTAATATTGACAGCACGATAAATAAAACTATCGTCGCCATTGATACCACCAGCGCCGGTTCAAAAACCGACAGTGTTAATGTAATGCGGTGCTGTAACGCGGATTCCTGGTTTTCTGCCGCGCGATCCATTAAGTTGCCTAATTCACCGCTCTCTTCACCGGAGGCAATCATGTACAGCATGGTTGGCGGGAAGAGTTTCGCCTGTTCCAGTGCCGCATATAATGATGCCCCCTGGCGAACGGTATCGGCCGCCTGCTCCAGGACCTGTCGCGCGCGGAGGTTTTCGATACCATCCATCGCGATATACATCCCCTCCAGCAGCGGGACACTACTCGCCTGTAAAATACTCAGCGTGCGGATGTAGCGGGCGCTGTTAATGGCGCACACCAGCTTTTTAATCGGCGAGCCATTCACCAGCCAGCTGTGCCACAGAAAGCGGTTTTTGCCGTTTCTGATCCAGGCTTTAAACCCGACAAACGCTCCTGCCAGGCTGCCGGCGATATAAATCCCGTAAGCCTGCAAAAAATCACTCACGGCGATAAGCGTGCGGGTGGTTATCGGCAGTTGCTGTTTCATATGGGTGAATTGTTCAATCACCTGCGGTACCACCGCCACCAGCAGAATACTGATCACCGCAATCGCCACCACCGTCAGGGTGATCGGGTAGACCATCGCCTGCGTTAGCTTACTTTTCATTTTCTGGCGCTGTTCGTTGTATTCCGCCAGCTTTTCCAGCACATCGCCCAGATGCCCGGTTTTCTCACCCGCCATCACCAGCGTGCAATAGAGCTTGTCGAAGGTGCGCGGAAACTGGCTAAAAGCGTCAAACAGCGTATGCCCTTCCACCACTTTTTCGCGGATCTCCACCACCATCGACGCCAGCTTTTTGTCTTCCGTCTGTTTCGAAATAGCCTTTAGCGCGCTTTCCAGCGGCAATGCGGCATTGACCAGCGTAGAGAGCTGGCGGGTAAACATCGACAGCACAGGCGTGGAGAGTTTGGCGCCGGTTGCGGCTTTCCCCGCCGCCGCCTTCTCGCGGGTTTCGGTAATACTTACGGGCATTAGCTTCTGTTCACGCAGCATCTGGCGAACCTGCTTTTGCCCCTCGGCCTGCAACGTGCCGCGCCGGGTTTTCCCCGCTGCGTCCGTTGCCGTCCATGCGTAGAAGGCCATCAGTCATCGCCTCCACGTTCGGCGGTGACCCGCATCACTTCTTCAAGTGACGTGACGCCGCTAATCACCTTCAGCAGGCCGTTTTCCCGCAGGCTATAGGCCTGCTTAAAGAGCTGCGTTTCGATGGACATTTCATCTTTATCTTCATGAATGGCACGACGCATGGTGCTGTCTACCACCAGGAATTCATGAATGCCCGCACGTCCCTGATAGCCGCTCTGGCGGCAATGTTCACACCCCACGGCGCGATAAATTGCCTTTGGCGGGGTTTCCATAAAGCTGAACAGTACTTTTTCATTGTCGTCCAGCGGACTGGTCGTGCGGCAGTGAGTACACAGCCGACGCACCAGACGCTGGGCAATGACACCGAGCAACGATGAACCGATTAAAAATGACTCCAGCCCCATATCCCGCAGACGTGTAATCGCACCTGCGGCGCTGTTTGTATGCAGCGTAGACATGACCAGGTGACCGGTTAGCGACGCCTGCACTGCAATTTGCGCAGTTTCGCCGTCACGAATTTCCCCGATCATCACCACATCCGGGTCCTGGCGCAGGATTGCGCGTAGCCCGCGGGCAAAGGTCATGTCCACGCGCGGGTTAACCTGCGTCTGTCCCACCCCTTCCAGCTCATATTCAATCGGGTCTTCTACGGTCAGAATGTTGCGTTCATGGCCATTGAGCGCCGAAAGAATAGCGTACAGGGTGGTACTTTTACCGGAGCCTGTCGGTCCGGTGACCAGGATAATGCCGTGCGGGCGGTCAATCAGCCCTTTTAACTTTTCCAGCTCTTCATCAATCAGGCCGAGCTTGTTGATATCCGGCTTGAGGTTACTTTTATCGAGTAAACGCATGACCACGCGCTCGCCATACTGCGACGGAATGGTGGAAACACGCACGTCGATAGCCTTACGGCCAATACGCAGCGAAATACGGCCATCCTGCGGAAGGCGTTTTTCCGCGATATCGAGTTTTGACATCACCTTGATACGCGAGACCAGCAGCGGCGCGAGTTTTCGCGCGGGTTGCAGTACCGGTCGCAACACGCCATCGACACGAAAACGGATACTCAGCGTGCGTTCGAAAGTTTCGATATGAATATCCGACGCGCCCTCTTTTACCGCCTCGCCAAGAATGGCGTTGATCAGGCGGATCACCGGCGAGTTTTCGTCGTTATCCAGCAGATCCTCGTTATCGGGGATCTCCTCGGTTAACGCCATCAGATCGATATCCGCATCCATGTCGTCAACCAGCTGCTGTGAGACACCGCTGTTCTGTTGCCAGATTTTCGCCAGCATCTCTTCAAATGATTCCGGCGTCAGGGTCACGGGAACAAAAGAACGTCCCAGTACCCGGCGCATTTCCAGCAGCGCAAACGCCGGTACATCGTCACGGACATAGACATCGTCGTTGTAAAACAGGATGCCGTTGTCTTTCGCGTAGCTGCCGCTGCACAGAAATTTACTCAGTTCGTCCACGTTACGCCCCTGCCTTACTCTTTAAACGGATTGCGCGAGGTAGTGGTGCTACTGGTTTTCACCGGTGCAACGCCGCTCTGTTCAGGGAAAGAAGGCAACACGGCGTTATCCGTGGGGGCAACAATGCCCAGTTTCTTCTCTTCAATACGCTGCTGCTGGCGCGCACGCATCTGGTCGTAACGTTCTTTGGTTGCCGCGCTGTAGTTGTCGTCATCACGCAGAACGGTGGTATGGATGAAGACCATCAGATTGCGCTTAGAGGTATCTTGCGAGGTGTAGCGGAAAAGCTGCCCCACCAGCGGGATATCGCCCAGCAGCGGCACTTTCGATACCGACTGTTTGGTGACGTTTTCCATCAGACCGCCCAGTACAACCGTCTGGCCACTGTGCACCATCACTTCGTTATTGATGGTGCGCGTGTTGAAGGTTGGGCCGAGGCTGGCATCTTCCGTGGCGCTGTTATCCACGCTGGACACTTCCTGTTCAATCTTCAGGTGAATCATGTCGCCGTCGTTGATTTGCGGAACAATCTTCAGCTTCGTGCCGACCGTTTTACGTTCAACGGAGTTAAAGACATTATCGCCGCTGGTAGTCTGCGAGCCGGAAAGCACCGGTACATCCTGGCCGACGTTGAACGAGGCTTCTTTGTTATCCAGCGTCACCACGCTCGGTGTGGAAAGAATGTCGTTTTTGCCTTCGGTAGAGAGTGCCGTCATCAGCGCACCGAAATCGCCGTTGAAGAATCCGGTTGCCATACCGGTGAAGCTCACCCCTTTCAGGTTGCCATTCTTCACCTGGCTTATCGGTAAGCCCGTGGACCCAAACTGTACCCCACCGTGTTTACCCGTCCACTGCACGCCAAGATCCAGTCCGTTTCCGTCCTGGACTTCAGCAATGATCGCCTCGACCAGTACCTGTGGACGACGAATATCGAGCTTGTCGATCACCTTCTCCAGCGAGCTCATAACGTTTGGCTGGGCGGTGATCACCAGCGAGTTGGTGGATTCATCAGCCGTAATATTCAGATCTGTTGTCGCAGTGGCGGTTTTCGCTTTTGCCGCCCCCGCTTTGTCTTTCAGCTGTTCGCCAATCCCGGTTAAAACCGGAACCACTTTGGCGGCATTGGCATACTTGAGGTAGAACACACGCGTGTTACCTTCGTTATTCTGCTCGCGATCCAGCTGGCCGATAAGCGAGCGGGTACGTGCCCGTGCACCTTCCGACCCGCTGATAACCAGGCTGTTGGTTTCGTCATCTGCCACCACTTTGGTCGCCAACTGCGGCGCGTTTTGCCCTTTCTGCTCTTCGTTGTTGAGGTTGTTCAACATGTCGGAAAGCTCTTTGGCCGAGGCATAACGCAGTGGGACAATTTCACGGCGCTGCATTCCGGAGCGATCGACGCGCTCAACCAGATCCACCAGGCGGTTCACCACCGAGGCTTTACCGGTTAATAACAGCACATTAGACGGCTCGAAATGCACCACGTTGCCAATGCCCGAGGCATCGTTGAGCTGGCGCAGAAGCGGAGCCAGTTCACGCACAGGCACATTTTCCATGCGCACAACGCGGGTGATAATTTCATCCCCTTTGCCCGGATTTTTACTGTCGGCAATCGGGGCCCCTGCGGTACGCGCCACGCTTGAGCGCACCACTTTCACCATACCGTTATCCATCGGGATCACCGACAAACCGTACAGATCCAGCACGCTCAGGAAGAACTGGTAGTACTCATCTTCCGTCAGCACGTTATAGGTTCTGACGGATACCGTTCCCTGAACGGAAGGATCGACCAGAATAGTTTTATTTAAATTACGACCTACCGTATCGATAAATTCACGAATATCGGTATTTTTAAAACTGGCGCTAAAGTTTGCTGCAAACAGCGAACCGGAATATAACGACAATGCGGTAAGCGCCACGCACGCCCATGGAAATTTCTTCATGTCTGTACACTTGTTAATTGTTTAGAACATTAATCCGAATATTTTCAAGGTGAGCATGACGCCTGACGACGACCTCCGCCTCTTTCATTTTCGACCAGTTAGCAATAATACTTTTCGCCTGTGACGCTTCGGTCATATCGACTGAATTAATTTTCACCGCCACATCTCCCTTTTCCAGCCCGGTATGGCTGTAGAAAGATGATACGTTCCGTGGATTAAGGTTATAGCCTTCCAGCTGGCCTTTTTCGATTAACGGCTTTAATACCAGATAATCATCAAGATGCAGGCTGTCAGCGCCAGCATCTTTTGTCGATTTGGTTACCGGGCCGCTATCTACGCCCCCTTTAAAGTAATCAGGTTTCTTTAATGCCAATACCTGCGTAGTACCTTCGTAATTAACCACCACATTATCTTTATTAATCTCTTCGATAAAAGCACCATTAAAACCGCTGAGCGTCTCGCCTTCTCGGTAGCTTTTTTGCCCGCCAGACGTCTTGATCATGGCAAAGGAAAGCCAGGCGTCGTCACTGCTTACGATGCCTTCAACCTCTGCAGCCAGCGGTGTTTTTACCGCTTGCGACTGGTTAACCTGGCGTATCGCAGCCGTAAAAAGTGCAAAGTTTTTATCTTCACGGCGACTTTTTTTGGGCTGTTTATCAGCATTAGCTAACTTGGTGGTAACTTTTTTATAATCTTTAATGATGACGTACCCTTGCTGACCACAAAAAATCAGCAATACAAACATAATACAGGGCGTAATCAACCGGGAAAGAAATGAGAACCTCATTATTCATCTGGCCTTTAGCAAAGCGAAAATAAGCAGCAGCGTGCTGCGCCAATATGTGATGCAAATAATAGTCAGGCGGTTCGTTATCGACTACTGGCATTGCCATTAACTTTCATACAGAAAAATATTGACCGTTAAAAAACCAGATGTTAAGGCGTATCAGGAGGTTATTTTTACCCTGTTTGTAAATTGACCGGAACCCCGGCTTACCTTACTTTTCGCACCATTGCTATTCATATAAAGAGCCGGTAAGACGTTATGTATCAGAGTCATTTCAACTTTCACACTCCGCCATTCAGAAAAGTCACTCGCCTGTCAGGCGACTTTTTCGTTCCCTATCACCAGGATGTATTTAACCTGTTGAAAGAAAAAACCCGGCAGGTGGGGGTAACTGGACTCTTTTGCAACGATGCTCAACTGACCCGTCAGTTTGGTGATGCCTTAAAGAAAGGCGACCAGACAGTCCTGGCAATTAATGCCTTCCCGAAACTGAGCGCCAGCAGCCTGCTGTATAAACTCAACCCTGGCACCAAAGAGAGTGCGTCCCGTATTCAGGCGATTGATATGGTACTGGGCCACTGGCAGCAGGCGTCATCCTCGCGCAGAGCAACGCATCAGGTGCTGGTGATTTCGCATATCGAAGCAATGAAAGAGAGCTGTCATGATCTGCTCGCTATGTTGTTGACCCGTGCTCAGGAGCGCGAGATTTCGTTGTCAGTGGTACTGATGGGCGCAGCCGAACAGGAAGCTCACCTGCTGGCGCAGTCCGGTCTTCGGGAATATGTGCATACGCACCACGCTCTCCGGGCGCTGACCTGCCGCGAATTTCTCAGTTATGTGCAGGCTCAGTGTGAAGAGCATGGCGCTGAAACATCCCCTTTGGCTCCTGCCCGCGTGCGTAAATTTCACGCGTTGACCAAAGGCAACATCAGTAAACTGAATGAACTTGCCCATCTGTCGATGCTGGCCGCATGGACAGAACGCGCTCCGATGGTTGGGCCGCGCCATTTACGCCTCGCGGCAGGCGAAGCCCTTCCGCCAGTGAGCCACCGTAAACAGCTGGCCACCGTTGGATTGTTTGCCTCTGTACTCTTCGCCGCCTGCGGCTGGTATCTGACATCCACCCTTAGCGCAAAACTGCCTGTTCAGCTGCCCGTTCCGGCAAGCTGGAAACAACAAAAACCGCAGGTAAAAATGCCGGTGGCTCCTGCAATTGATGGCGAAATGGTTAACCAGCCGGATGCAATGCATCAGCTGTATCTCATGTGGGGTTACGATGCCTCGGCAGAGGATGCGCTGTGCCAGAACGCCGCGAAGGTGAACCTGATGTGCAAACAAGGCAGTGCCCCGGTGGCAGAGCTGGCACAGGAGGGTTACCCGTGGGTGAGTGAACTGAAAACCGGCAATCATCTTAACTATGCCGTTGTTGCCCGCGCCGGGAATGACTCCATGGATCTGTTAATGAATAACCGCACCTGGCAGGTGAGCCGCAGCTGGTTCAACCAACATGCCACCGGGAATTACACCCAGCTGCACCGTCTGACGCCCGCAGGTAAAGATGAGATCAGCGCAGCCAGCAGCAATAAAGATATTGCGTGGCTCGACAGCCAGCTGAGCCAGGCGCTTTCCCGCCCGGAAACACAAGCCCAAAGCTGGACGGCAGAACTAATGCAACGCACCCGTATTTTCCAGCAACAAATGAACCTGCACGTAGATGGTATTCCAGGTGAAGACACGCTGATGCAACTGATGCGTGTGACCAACACGACCCCCAGCGTACTTATTCAGGCATCTCAGCCAGCCGCCGGGGCGAAAACGCAGGAGAAACAATCATAATGTCCACGATATGTCTTGCGGCCCAGCGCAGTTACACCACCGGGGAAGCCGTCTGGTTTTCGTATCGTTTTCCCGACGTTAAAAAGATCGCTGGCCTATTCCTGTTATGGATAGTGGGTTTGTGCGCCATGCTGATAACCGGGCTTTATGCCCACACTTACTGGAACCTGCGACACCCGGCACCTGAGCCGGTAAAAGTGAGCATCGCAAAGCCGGAAACCCAACTTTCAGATATGCATTATGTGTATGTAAGCAAACCGTTCCCGCAACCGAAACCGGCACCTCAGCATGAAAGTGCGCATCTGCCGGCAATGCAGGATCTGCCGCTCAATAGCGATGATGCCGACTGGCAACAAGCACCGGATGGCAATGTTGCTCATGACACTTCACGGGATACCTTGCCAGGAACAGAAGCGCATGATATTGCCTCCGACAGTGCGGATAATAACGATGCATCATTAAAAGAATTATTTAAGCAGGCATTGCAGGAACAACAGCAGGATTACTCGCAGGGGAAAATTCCCGCGCCGCCCGTTGACGAAACGCAGGATATTTCACAAAAACACAGCATTAATAAAGAGATAAAACAGTCTCCTTTAGTTAAGAAAGGAGATCGGCTGGAATAATCAATATTTTTCTGGCAATGATGTCATATTAATCAGGCGACCTTTCTCGACAACAATATATTGTCCTTTTTTCAGGTCTGAGAGGATTTTAATAATGGTACTCCGCGCCAGGTTGGTGTATTCCTGAATGTAATCATAAACGTTGATATCACGTTGATGATTTACAATCAGTTCATTGATCTCAAGTAAAAATTCGCGGACAACGGAATAGGCACTGCGGGCAACCAGCACGTCATCGCGCTTGCTCAGCAGGCAGATATACCATGAGAGCACTTTGGTAAGCTCAGGCCACAGGTTTTTCTCTGTCATCAGGCGTGCAAAATCGTCTTTTTTGATAGAGCGCACTACCGTGTTTGCTCGCACCAGGCCGTACATATGAGAGGAGTTATAAAAAATAGCTGACAGACCAAAAATGCACTGCCCTTGTAATGTAAACATGCACAGCTCGTCAGATGCACGGCGGAACTCAACTTCACCGCTGACGATAACATGAATATACTCAGAATCTACCGTCGAGATTTTCTGCCATTTCTTTAACGTTTTTTCTTCATACGATGACGTTGCAGAAATAATGGTTTCCATTTCATCGTGTGGACGCAGTTTTTTACCGTAAATGCTTAACATTGTTATACCCGTTTAAGATGATTAAATTATTAATATAGAATACACATGCCAGTGAATTAAATTACCCGGCGTATTATTGAATCAAAACCAGGATCAGTTACTGAAAATAGACAATAAGTATTAACGTAATCCCTGAAGATGCTTAGCAAGCTATGTGTCTATATTAAACTCGGGTAATTTTAAGTCAATTAACTATAAATTAATTGAGATTGAACTTAAGATTAATCTCAAGCAAGTGATGGAAAAGTGTAAGAATTCGGGTGATACCGAAGGATCACCCCTGCCCGTATTTCTCTAAAAGCGCTTCGGCAATAGCCATTGTTTCTATATCAGCTACACCATCCCAGCGTTGTGGGCGGAAATGCATCTGAAATACCGTAATCACCCGTTTTTGCTGAGCCTCGGTACTATTTTCCGGGACCTCATAACCGTAACGCGCGAGTAAATCCAGCAACGCGGTAGTTTCCACTGGCTGAGAAGGTGGCCGTCCATTGATATAGAACGCGACGCGCGCCGGATCGGGCCATGCGCCAATACCCTGCTGCGCAAGCTCACGCCACGGGAACAGCGGGCCTGGGTCGTCTTTGCGCTGTGGGGCAATATCGGAATGCGCGACCACGTTTTCCGGTTTGATGTGGTAACGGGCAATAATGTCTTTCACAAGCGGGATAAGCGCGGCAATTTGCGCCGGTTCAAACGGCGTGAACGTTTTATTTCCGCCCGTTTTCTGCCAGCCGCGGTTTTCCAGCTCAATCCCCACAGAGGTATCATTTATACGGTTCGTGCCACGCCAGAAGCTAATACCCGCGTGCCAGGCAAGCTCACTCTCCGGCACCAGTTGCCAGATGCGCGGTTTACCGTCAGGTGCGGGAGGATGTGCGGGGATCAAATAATGTGAGCTGACGTTTTTATCCGTCAGTGTTGCCAGCGAGCTGTCAAAATCATCGGCGGTGTAGTGAATAACCAACACCTTAATACGCGGATACGCGGCCTGCGCCTGGTGGCGGGTATCCAGCTCATATGCGCCTTTATCGACAATGCCTTTTTCAGTGGCACACCCTGCCAGCAACAGCGCCAGCAGGAGCGTGGAGAGCAAACGCTTCATCGGCGGGTTTTCACCGCCGTGCCGCTGACGCTCACCATCAGCATACTGGCATCTTTGCCTACCGTTTCGTAGTCGATATCAATCCCGACAACCGCATCAGCGCCCAGCGCTTTGGCCTGCTCGCCCAGCTCTTTGAACGCAATTTCGCGCGCTTTACGCAGCTCTTTTTCATATGCGCCAGAGCGCCCGCCGACGATGTCGCGGATACCGGCAAAAAAGTCGCGGAAGATATTCGCGCCCAGAATGGCTTCGCCCGTTACCACACCGCAATACTCGATAATCGGCTGCCCTTCCAGGGTTGGCGTTGTTGAAAACTGCATCGTTTCTCTCCTTCTTTAGCGTTCAATGCCTTAGGGTGCAACTCAGCCAGCATTATCGGTTCGTTACGCTATGATTGAAAGGATAGTTAATAAATAAGGAAATCAACATGCGCTACTCTGCTTTAACGCTTTTAGTGCCATGCGCGCTGGTGCTCAGCGCCTGCACCACGACGGTTACACCGGCTTTTAAGGATATCGGAACGCGCAGCGGCCCCTGCATAGACGGTGGTCCGGATACTGTGGCACAGCAGTTCTATGATTATCGTATTCAGCACCGCAATAATGACATTACCGCGCTGCGCCCGTATCTGAGCGATGGTCTGGCGAAACTGCTGAATGATGCAAGTCGCGATCCGCAGCATAATACGTTGCTGAAAGACGATCCCTTCTCCAGCCGCACAACGCTCCCTGACAGCGCCGAAGTCGCCAGCGCATCCACCATTCCTAATACCGATGCGCGAAACATTCCTCTGCGCGTGAAGCTCACCCAGGGAACCCAATCCTGGCAGGATGAAGTGCTGATGATCCGCGAAGGACAGTGCTGGGCTATCGACGACGTACGCTACGTGGGCGGCAGTGTTCATGCCCCGGCAGGCACGCTGCGCCAGTCGATTGAGAACCGCTAAACCATCCGTTATAAAATTGTTAACCCCGTAAAATGTACGGCATTTCATGCGGAATGCCGACATTTATACTCGCCGCCATTGCCCTTCGCTATTTTGTGCTATGTTTAGAAGGTATTACGGGTTATATTTAACTTTTAACGCATAAATATTGCATAACTATTCTGTCAACGGTACTATCTGCGGCCTCAATTGCTATAGATTGCCTGGATGAGTAAAGACTGCCCCGATGAGTATTAAACTAAACGGCATTAACTGCTTCTACGGCGCACACCAGGCGCTGTTCGACATCACGCTGAACTGCCCAGAGGGCGAAACGCTGGTTTTGCTCGGCCCAAGCGGCGCAGGCAAAAGCTCCCTTCTGCGTGTCCTCAATCTGCTTGAAATGCCTCGTTCAGGTACGCTGGCGATTGCCGGTAACCACTTTGATTTCGCGAAAACGCCGTCTGATAAAGCCATTCGCGAACTGCGTCAGAACGTGGGAATGGTGTTTCAGCAATACAATCTTTGGCCGCACCTGACCGTACTGCAAAACCTGATTGAAGCGCCTTGTCGCGTGCTCGGTTTAAGCAAAGAACAGGCGATGGCTCGTGCCGAAAAACTGCTGGAACGTCTGCGTCTTAAGCCTTACAGCGATCGTTATCCGCTGCACCTTTCCGGTGGTCAGCAGCAGCGTGTGGCCATTGCCCGCGCACTGATGATGGAACCGGCCGTGCTGCTGTTTGATGAGCCGACCGCGGCACTCGACCCGGAAATCACCGCCCAGATCGTGAGCATCATCCGTGAACTGGCGGAAACCAACATTACGCAGGTTATCGTAACCCATGAAGTGGAAGTGGCGCGCAAAACCGCCAGCCGCGTGGTCTACATGGAAAACGGATTTATCGTCGAGCAAGGCGATGCGAGCTGCTTCACAAATCCACAAACCGATGCCTTTAAAAATTACTTATCTCACTGATGTGTTAGGGAAAATGATAATGAAAAAAGTATTGATTGCAGCGCTGCTTGCGAGCGTCAGCCTTTCCGCTACCGCAGCCCAGACTATTCGTTTCGCCACTGAAGCGTCTTATCCTCCGTTTGAATCCATCGATGCGAACAACAAAATTGTTGGCTTCGATGTCGATCTGGCTAACGCCCTGTGTAAAGAGATCGATGCAACCTGCACCTTCAGCAACCAGGCGTTCGACAGCCTGATCCCAAGCCTGAAGTTCCGCCGTATTGATGCCGTAATGGCGGGCATGGACATCACCCCTGAGCGTGAAAAACAGGTTCTGTTCTCTACTCCTTACTATGACAACTCTGCCCTGTTCATTGGTCAAAAAGGAAAATACACCTCCGTTGATCAGCTGAAAGGCAAGAAAGTGGGCGTGCAGAACGGCACAACTCACCAGAAATTCATCATGGATAAACATCCGGAAATCACCACCGTTCCTTACGATAGCTATCAAAACGCGAAGCTGGATCTGCAAAATGGCCGCATCGATGGCGTATTTGGTGATACCGCCGTGGTAACTGAGTGGCTGAAAGCGAACGACAAGCTGGCCTCTGTGGGCGACAAAGTGACGGATAAAGATTACTTCGGCACCGGCCTGGGTATCGCAGTTCGCCAGGGCAACACCGAATTGCAGCAGAAATTCAACGCCGCTCTGGAAAAAGTGAAAAAAGACGGCACTTACGAAACCATCTACAAAAAATGGTTCCAGAAGTAATTCCTGATGAATGAAATTTTTCCTTTAGCAAGCGCCGCCGGGATGACCGTCGGCCTTGCCGTTTGCGCACTCATTATCGGCCTGGTGCTGGCGATGTTCTTCGCGGTGTGGGAATCAGCTAAATGGTTCCCCGTCGCCTGGACGGGCTCAGCGCTGGTGACCGTGCTGCGTGGACTACCCGAGATTCTGGTGGTCCTGTTCATCTATTTCGGCTCCTCGCAGCTGCTGCTGATGCTGTCAGATGGCTTCACCATCAATCTTGGTGTGGTACAGATCCCGATTCAGATGCAGATTGAGAATTTTGACGTCAGCCCGTTCCTGTGCGGCGTGATCGCGCTCTCCCTGCTCTACTCTGCCTATGCGTCGCAGACGCTGCGCGGCGCGCTAAAAGCGGTGCCTCAGGGGCAGTGGGAATCCGGCCAGGCACTGGGGTTGTCGAAATCCGCCATCTTCTTCCGTCTGGTGATGCCGCAGATGTGGCGCCATGCCCTACCGGGGCTGGGTAATCAGTGGCTGGTTCTGCTGAAAGATACGGCGCTGGTGAGCCTTATCAGCGTGAACGATTTGATGCTGCAAACCAAAAGTATCGCGACCCGTACCCAGGAGCCGTTTACCTGGTACATTGTGGCCGCCGCTATCTACCTGGTGATCACGTTGCTGAGTCAGTACATCCTTAAGCGTATTGACCTGCGTGCAACGCGTTTTGAACGGAGACCAGGCTGATGCTTGAGTATTTACCCGAGCTGATGAAAGGGCTGCACACCAGCCTGACGCTGACGGTGGCGTCCATCATCGTGGCTCTGATCCTGGCGCTTATTTTTACCATCATCCTGACGCTGAAAACGCCAGTGCTGGTGTGGATTGTGCGCGGCTACATCACCCTGTTTACCGGTACGCCACTGCTGGTGCAGATCTTCCTGATTTACTACGGGCCAGGGCAGTTCCCGTCATTACAGGACTATCCGGTTATCTGGCATCTGCTCTCCGAACCGTGGCTGTGCGCCCTGATTGCACTTTCGCTGAACAGCGCGGCCTATACCACGCAGCTGTTTTACGGTGCGATCCGTGCGATCCCGGAAGGGCAATGGCAATCCTGCGGTGCGCTGGGGATGAGCAAGAAAGACACGCTGGCTATCCTGCTGCCGTATGCGTTTAAACGTGCGCTCTCGTCGTATTCCAACGAAGTGGTGCTGGTATTCAAGAGTACCTCTCTGGCCTACACCATCACGCTGATGGAAGTGATGGGCCACGGGCAGCTCCTGTATGGACGCACTTACGATGTCATGGTGTTTGGCGCAGCGGGCCTGGTGTATCTGGTGGTGAATGGTTTGCTGACGTTGATGATGCGTTTAATCGAGCGCAAAGCGCTGGCGTTTGAACGCCGTAATTAAATCATCTTTTGCATAATCACAAATCAAGAAGACGGGCAAGTCTAAACACTGCCCGTCTTTTTTTATTTATAAAATAATATTTAATCATTTTTATTGCATATAAATTCAATCACTGGCATTGTACGTCCATGCCGCAGACACGGCGCATAAGACAGATTGACAGACGGGAGTATTAAAATGAAAAAGTTAGTTCTGGCCGCATTACTGGCAACTTTCGCCGCTGGCGCAGCAGCCGCAGATAAAATCAATTTCGGCGTATCGGCCACTTACCCACCTTTTGAATCCCTGGATGCCAGCAACCAGATCGTCGGTTTCGATATCGACCTGGCAAAAGCGCTGTGCAAACAGATGCAGGCCGACTGCACTTTCACCAACCACGCCTTTGACAGCCTGATCCCGTCGCTGAAATTCAAAAAATACGACGCGGTGATCTCCGGTATGGATATCACGCCAGAGCGTAGCAAGCAGGTTTCCTTTACCGACCCGTACTACGCGAACTCCGCCGTGGTGATTGCGAAGAAAGGTGCTTATAAATCCTTTGACGAGCTGAAAGGCAAACGCATCGGTATGGAAAACGGCACCACGCACCAGAAATACCTTCAGGACAAACATCCTGAAGTGAAAACCGTGGCCTATGACAGCTACCAGAATGCGATTATCGACCTGAAAAACGGCCGTATTGATGGCGTGTTTGGTGACACCGCCGTGGTGAACGAGTGGCTGAAAACCAACCCGCAGCTGGGTACAGCAACCGAGAAAGTGACCGATCCACAGTACTTCGGCACCGGTCTGGGTATCGCGGTTCGCCCGGATAACAAAGCATTGCTGGAAAAACTGAACGGCGCCCTGAAAGCGATTAAAGCTGACGGCACTTATCAGAAAATCAGCGAGCAGTGGTTCCCGCAGTAATCGTTTTTGCCGGGTGACGGCTGCACCTTACCCGGCCTACGGGGGGAATTGTAGGCCGGATAAGCGCAGCGCCATCCGGCAATTCTATAAGGGTACAAAGAACCTAAACCGCGCCCCGCTCACCGAATCCATCAGCCTGATCCCCCCCCCGTGTAGCTCCAGCATTCGCTTAACAATCAACAACCCCAGCCCGCCACGGTTATCCCGCGATGCCTGCGTGTTTAACGCCGAAGGCCGTACAAACAGATCATCACGCAACGCTGCATCCACACCCATTCCGCTGTCCGCCACTTCAACCTGCAACTGCTCATCTTCTTGCCATACCGCCAGACGAATTTCCCCGCCAGTTGGCGTATGACGGATAGCGTTATCCAGCAGATTGGTCACCACGCGCTCAATCATCGACACGTCGGCGTTCACCAGCGGCAAGGGGCCTGGCACATCAATATGCAGTTGAAGCGCACGGGTTCGCGCCGTCAGTTCAAACTTTTGCGCGACATCAGAAATAAGCTCCCCCATTGCGAAGCGCTCGCGCTGTGGCCTGATGCCACCATGCTCCAGACGCGCCAGTTCAAACAGCTGCTGAGAGAGATGGCGCACTTTCTGCCCCTGACGCAACGCGGTGGTCAGATACTGCTGATGTTCCTGCGGGGTCAGGGTGGCGGATTTCAGCGACAACGTTTCCAGGTAGCCCAGGAGCGAGGTCAGCGGCGTGCGTAAATCATGAGAGATATTGGCGATAAACTCCCGGCGCTGGCGGTCGCTGTCGGCCAGTTGATCCCACTGGGAGGTGATTTTGCGTGCCAGTTCGATAAAGGTATTACGCAGTGTCGCCACTTCATCACCCGTGGCCGGCGCCAGCGGCTGCGCAGCAAGCTGTTTAATCGCACTGATACTGTCCTGCTCCAGCCCGGCTACTTCCACCGTCAGGCGCTTCACCGGGCGCGTCACCCAATACCAGACCAGTAATCCCGCCATCAGGCCAAACAGCGCCACCAGCAACAACGACCACAGCGCTGTGCTCCACAACGCCTTATGCCAGGCAATATCCGCCAGAATGTTCGACTCTTCGCCCTGCAAGATAATGTACAGATAACCGCGTAACTCCCCGTCCTGACGCAGCGGCACCGCACTGAAGACTTTCTGTTTATCGGTACTGCGCGGATCATCGCCATACACCGGCATCACGGCCCCGCTAAGAAAGGTTTGCACCGGCGCGATGTCGATTTTTTGCCGCTGGATATGTCCCGCAGGCGCTGCGTCTGCCAGCAGTTCGCCCTCAGGTGAAACCACATACAGCTCTACGCTCGGGTTAAAAGTCATCAGCCGATCAAACAGGGGTTTCAGCGCCAGGCGGTCAACCCTACCCTGCGCATCCAGAATCGGCTCACGCTGCACAATCTGTTGCGCCAGGCCGCTGGAAAGACGCTGTACCATGGCGTTGCCATATTGCTGGCTACTGTACATTTGCACCAGACAGGCCACCGCCGCACAGAGCAGCAAGAGCAAAACAAACAGCAGCGTCAGGCGCTGACCCAGGCTAAAACGTCGCATCATCGTTTTGCTCCGCAAATTTATAGCCTTTGCCCCAGACCGTTCGGATTATCTCCGGCTCTGCGGCATCTTTTTCAATCTTGATCCGCAAGCGGTTGATATGGGTGTTAACGGTATGCTCGTAGCCTTCGTGCTGATATCCCCAGACCTGCTCCAGCAACGCCAGTCGCGAGAATACCTCCCCCGGATGACGGGCAAAAAAGTACAGCAGCTCGAATTCGCGTGGTGTGAGATCGACCTCCTGCCCGTGCAGACGCACACTGCGGCTGAGTGGTTCGAGCGTCAGGCCGTGCGCCTGAATGTTGCCGGTGGTTTGCGCCTGGCCCATCGCCTGCTGACGACGAAACAGCGCTTTAATGCGTGCAATCAGCTCCTGCACCGAAAACGGTTTGGCGAGGTAATCATCCGCCCCGGTTTCAAGCCCGGTAATACGGTCAGTTTCACTGCTGCGGGCGCTGATGATAATAATGGGCAGGTAGCGGGTCATCTGGCGAATGCGGCGGCAAATCTCAAGGCCGTCGACCGTCGGGAGCATCAGATCGAGGATAACGGCATCCCAGGGCGTTTGTTCCAGGCGCAGCAACGCCTTCCCCCCGTCCGGCTCGTGGGTAATGGCGTAACCTTCATCTTCCAGATTCAGGCGCAGGAGCGCGGCGATATCGTGGTCATCTTCCACCAGCAGGATCTGCTTCATCGGTAAGCCTTTATTTAATTCTGATGACTTAAGCTTACCTGATTTCGCAGGGTGGAAGAGTTCACATTTTGTTTAAGATTTAACGAGCAACGTCAGCACTTCATAGTGCGCGGTGTGCGGGAACATATCGAAAAGCTGAACGCGTTCAACGCGGTAACCCGGCAGATGAGCAATGTCTTTCGCCATGGTCTGTGCGTTGCAGCTGGAATAGACAATGTAATCCGGCGCCATCTGGCTTAGGTAGTCGCACAGCGCTTTACCAATGCCACGACGCGGAGGATTCACCAGCACCAGCTCCGGCACCTTGCCCTGCCCGGTGGCAAACTGCGTGGAGTCCAGTGCCTGGAAATGAAGATTCGTTAACCCAAGCTCGGCCGCCGATTGCGTTGCACAGGCGATGGCCTCAGCGGAGATCTCAATCCCGGTCAGCGTCATTTCGGGCGTGGCACAGTGCAGGCCAAACCCGCCCACTCCGCAGAACAGATCCCACATATGGTTGATGTTCAGCGCCCGTACCCAGTCGCGGGCGGTGGCGTACAGGGCGCTCGCCACTACCGGGTTAGTCTGGAAGAAGCTCTGCGGGCGGATCCACAGCGGCACATCGTTAAAGCTTTCGGCCAGTGCGTGCTGTTCGGTGAAGAAGATTTCTTTGTCCCCTTCCATGATTGCCATATGCACCGGCTGAATATTTGCCGTAATCACCTTAAGCTGTGGCAACTGTGCCTGAAGCCACGGCAGCGCCGTGCGCAGCTGTTCCAGCTTGGCTTCTGAGCGCAGCACAAAACGCAGCATCATGCCGCCATCACGCTGGCTTTCAGTGAGTAAGAGGTATTTCAGCTCGCCGCGCTTGCGGGCCACGTTATAAGGCGTTAATCCCGCGCGGGCGATAAAAGGCTTCAGCGCGGCGAAAACCGGTTCAAACGAAGCAGGATAGAGCGGGCAATCTGTTAAATCTTCCGGCGTGCCGTCGCGGTGCAGCATCCCCAGCAGCGGTTTTTCGACACTGCCGCTGACCACCATTTTGGCTTTATTGCGAAAACCCTGTTCAGGCCCGCTGACCGGTGCGCACCACTCGCCCACCGCGTGTTCAGCCAGCAGCTGTTGCAGATCGGTCATTTTGGCGGTGAGTTGTTGAGAGACGGGCTGTTCTATCCACTGACAGGAGCGACAGCGACCCGCGTCATAGAGTGCGCACTGCATATGAAAACCTTAAGAATAACGAGGGCTGCGATTATACACATTATTGCAGGCGGAAGAACCGTCGACTGGAGGCCGGAACGAAGAGTAAACAGAGCACCAGCATATCCGGCAGTTTTTGCATAAACAGCGCGCGTAAAATCTCGCGTTTGGATTCCCCTGCGATGCTGAACAGCTCCGGGTAACCATAACCCAGAGAGGCCGCCCACAGGTAACCCGTGGCCACCACTTGCGTCAGCAGGTAAACCCAGCGCGCCCAGTTACGCCCTTTAACCAGAGAAAACGCACAGTAAATCTCAACAAACACCAGCACCAGACTGCTCATAAAAACCAGCGTCAGGTTCCACGTCTGCACGCTGCGGTGGATGAACTCACCGATACCACGCGCACCCAGCGTATTCAGAATCATCAGCACATCAAGACAGCGGATCATAATAATGGCGAGCGCCGCCACCTGCACTAGCGCAGGGACGTTCAGACGGGCGTGCGTTTGACGTGACTTTTTAAAGAATCCCAATGTTTTACTTCCCTGAAAAACAGTGCCGCGACACGCGCGGCACTTCACTGGAAATTTTAAATGCTTCAGCCGCGTCTTGCACGCTGGATATCACGCACGCGTTGTTTTTCAGCACGCGCCATCAGATACCAGGCGATAAAACCGACAACGCCGACCACACCGAGGATGATAGAGGCCAGGGCGTTAATCTCTGGGTTAACCCCCATACGCACGCTGGAGAAGACCAGCATCGGCAGGGTTGTCGCCCCCGGCCCGGAAACAAAGCTGGCAATCACCAGATCGTCCAGAGACAGGGTAAACGCCAGCAGCCAGCCGGAGATCACCGCAGGCATAATCATCGGCAAGGTAATGATGAAAAACACCTTCAGCGGCGTGGCGCCAAGATCCATGGCTGCCTCTTCAATAGAATGATCCAGTTCCCGCAGGCGCGAGGAGATAACCACGGCCACGTAGGCGGTACAGAAGGTGACGTGAGCCAGCCAGATAGTCAGCATTCCACGGTCCGCAGGCCAGCCAATTGCATGAGCCAGTGCAACGAACAGCAGTAACAACGACAGGCCGGTTATCACGTCTGGCATAACCAGCGGCGCGGTTATCATAAACGCAAAGCCGTTGGACCCACGAAAACGCCCAAAGCGAACCATCACCATTGCGGCAATAGTGCCGAGGATCGAGGCCATTGTGGCGGCGCACGCCGCAATGGTCAGGCTTAACCCCACCGCGCTCATCATTGCATCATCGTGGAACAACTCGCTGTACCAGCGCGTCGACCAGCCCGCCCACACCGTCACCAGTTTCGAGCTGTTAAAGGAGTAAATAACCAGCATCAGCATCGGCGCATACAGGAAGGTAAACCCGAGCACCAGGATCAGGATCCGCCACGGGGAGCGTACTACCGGTAAGTTGTTCATCCGTGATCCCCCATCTGTTTTTGCTGATACTTGTGGAACCACATGATAGGCACAATCAGCAGCAGCAACATCACAATCGCCACCGCAGACGCCACCGGCCAGTCACGGTTATTGAAGAACTCCTGCCACAGCACGCGACCAATCATGATGCTGTCCGGGCCACCGAGCAGTTCAGGGATAACAAACTCCCCTACCGCCGGGATAAACACCAGCATCGAACCGGCAATAATCCCGCCTTTGGTGAGCGGCACAATCACGCTAAAGAAGGTTTTCAGCGGACGTGCGCCCAAATCAAGGGAGGCTTCCACCAGCGAGTAATCAATCCGCGTCAGCGCGGTATAAATTGGTAACACCATAAATGGCAGGTAGGCGTAGACAATCCCGATATAAACCGCGAGGTTGGTATGCAAAATGGTCAGCGGCTGATCGATAACCCCAAGCCACATCAGGACGTTGTTCAGGACACCGTTGTTTTTCAGGATCCCCATCCACGCATACACGCGGATCAGGAACGAGGTCCACGACGGTAAAATCACCAGCAACAGCAGAATATTACGCGTCGATGGCTTACTGTGCGCCACCGCCCACGCGAGCGGGTACCCCAACAACAGGCAACAGATCGTCGAGATCGCCGCCACCTGCAATGACTGCAAATAGGCCTCAAAGTAGAGCGGATCGTCGGTAAGTTGCAGGAAGTTGCCAAGATTCAGCGTCAGGGTCAGTTGCCCGTCAGCCCAATCCATCAGGTTGGTGTAAGGCGGGATCGCCCGCGCCATCTCTGCCAGGCTGATTTTGAAAACGATCAAAAACGGCATCAGGAACAGCAGGATCAGCCAGATATAAGGCATGGCGATCACCAGCTTGCGCCCATGCGCCATCTTAAAGCGCGTCAGTCCGTGCGCAAAACCACCCGGTTTTTGTACGCGGGCTGGAGGTTCAAGTGTACTCATTGTCCGCTCCTTATACCGTCAGCACGACGCAGCTATCCGCATCCCAGCAAAGACGCACTTCGTCGCCCCAGGTCGGCAACCCTTTGCGGTAGCGATGTTCGTTTTGCAACTGGGCACTGAGCATCTGTCCACTCTTCAGACGGACATGGTAGATGGAGAGATCACCCAGATAGGCAATGTGCACCACTTCACCCACGGCAAAGTTATAGCCATCGGCTGGTGGGTCTTCACAGAGCATAATTTTCTCAGGACGCAGCGCGACATACACCGGCACGTTATCCACGACGGAGTTATCCGGGTCGACCTTAAGCGGATGCTGCAACCCAGGCGATTCGATGACCAGACCATCTTCCTGGCGCTCTTTCAGCAGCCCTTCGAAGACGTTGACCGAACCGATAAACTCCGCGCTGTAGCGGGTAGTCGGGTGTTCGTAAATCTCCTCCGGCTCGCCAATCTGCACGAACTTACCGCGATTCATGATCGCGATACGCCCGGCCATGGTCATCGCCTCTTCCTGGTCGTGGGTCACCATTACGCAGGTCACGCCCACACGTTCAAGGATATCCACCACTTCGAGCTGCATCCGGTCGCGCAGTTTTTTATCCAGCGCACCCATTGGCTCATCGAGCAGCAGCAGTTTCGGGCGTTTCGCCAGGCTTCTCGCCAGCGCCACACGCTGACGTTGCCCGCCAGAGAGCTGATGCGGTTTACGCTTCGCGAACTCCTGCATGTGTACGAGGCTCAGCATTTCGGCCACACGCGCGGTAATTTCGGCTTTAGGCAGTTTGTCCTGCTTCAGGCCGAACGCGATATTCTGCTCTACCGTCATATGCGGGAACAGGGCGTAAGACTGGAACATCATGTTGATTGGGCGCTGGTACGGCGGCACGCTGGAGAGGTCGACACCATCGAGCATAATCTGCCCGGCAGTGGGTTGCTCGAAACCCGCCAGCATTCGCAGCAGCGTAGATTTACCGCAGCCGGATGCACCGAGCAGAGCAAAAATTTCGCCTTTATAGATAGTCAGGCTGACATCGTCTACGGCATGTTGGCCGTCAAAGGATTTGGTGAGGTTGCGGATTTCAAGAAGCGGGGTCAGCGCTTTACGGACTTTCGCCTGCGGGCGGGGGATCACATCATTCACGGGGTGCTCTCCGGCATAAATCAAATCATGGTGCAGGCGCACCATATCGGTGCGCCGGTTGCCGGGCGCGCTACGCTTGCCCGGCTTACATCAGACGCGCTAAATGTTATTTACCGCTTTTCACCTTGGTCCACGCACGGGTACGTACGCGGTCAATTTTTGGATCCTGGACTTTCAGGGTGAAGAGCTTGGCGAAGACATCCGCTGGCGGATAGATAGCCGGGTTATTGCGGATCGCTTCACTCACCAGCGGCACAGAAGCCTTGTTACCGTTCGCGTAATAAACGTGGTCGCTGATGTGGGCGATCACGTCAGGACGCATCAGGTAGTTGAGGAACTGATACGCTTCGTCTTTGTTTTTTGCATCAGCCGGCATCGCGAAGACGTCAAAGAAGGCCAGCGCCCCCTCTTTCGGAATGAAGTAAGACACGTTCACACCGTTTTTCGCCTCTTTCGCGCGGTTAGCCGCCTGCCACACGTCCCCTGCCCAGCCAATTGCCACACAGATGTCACCATTTGCCAGGTCGTTGATGTACTGAGATGAGTGGAAGTAGCGAATATTTGGACGCAGTTTCAGCAACAGATCGGTCGCCGGGCCGGTGTAGTCATCAGCCTTATTGCTGTTAGGATCTTTGCCCAGATAGTTCAGCACGGTGGCGAAAATCTCTTCCGGCGCATCGAGGAAAGAAACGCCGCAGCTTTTCAGCTTCTCAAGGTTTTCTGGCTTCAGCACTACGTCCCAGCTGTCCAGCTTGACGTCCGGGCCCAGCGCCGCTTTGACTTTATCAACATTAAAGCCGATACCGGTGGTCGCCCACAGATATGGCATCGCGTATTTGTTGTCCGGGTCGTGTTTGGCCACCAGTTTCAGGACTTCTGGATCGAGATTTTTCCAGTTCGGTAACTTGCTCTTATCCAGTGGCTGGAAGACGCCTGCCGTCAGCTGACGCTCCAGGAAGCTTGCAGAAGGAACCACCAGGTCAAAACCGGTGCTGCCCGCCATCAGTTTTCCTTCCAGCACCTCGTTGGAATCGAAAACGTCGTAGACCACTTTAATGCCGGTCTCTTTTTCAAAATTCGCGACCGTGTCTGGCGCAATATAGTCAGACCAGTTGTAAACGTGCAGCGTTTTTTGTTCCGCAGCGAGCGTGCCGGCAGAGACGGCCATCAGAGCACCCGCAACCAGACCCGATAACCATTTTTTATTCAAGGCGATCATATCTTTATTCCTTCTGAAAGCTCGTTAACAAACGAACTAAAACTGTGCAATCTGAAGATATGCAATAATCATGCATAGTTTGTCGCTCTGCTCAAAATAAAAAGAAATCTCTTTACCCGGCAGATTCCGCTCGCTTTTTTAAGCATCGCAAGAATAACTGTAGCCCGTGTCTCCGGCTATAGCCCAGACGAAAAAACGCCTTTTATCAATTTTTTATGCAGGTTATGTCTACGTGATAAGCCGAAATGGCCTTAGGGGAGGTGAAATATTCTTTAAAAAAAGGTTAATGACAGCAGAAAAAATGGTGTTATGCAGTCGCTCTGGCAGCGACTGCGCAAAAGTCAGACAGCACTAGTGGAGAAAATTGGGAGATGCATCATCATTCTCTGATTCCTCTTCACTACTAAAGAGCAGATGATGTGCGCTGGCTTCCAGCATGACCATAGAGATCTGCTCTTCGCTCAGGCGCATAAACCAGGAAAATTGCTTGAAGGACACCCCTGCCCCGGAGAATAAAGACTGGCAAACAACCAGTTTTGGCAGATTATCATCCTGAATATCGAGAAATGCTTTCACCGTCAAAGAACTGGCATTGATCGCCGAAAGATCGGAAGCCAGCGCCAGCAGCGCAGAAGGTTTAACTTCAGCAAGGGCCGAGAAAAGAATCACGTCGTTGATCAGATCGATTTTGGCATCGAACACGCCGTCGAAATTTTGCATATGCGGCAGATGCAGTGCCTGGCAGGAATCGCACTCAAAGTACGTGATACCCGCATCATCAAGCCATTGACGTAACGTATCCAGTGTAGGAACGACCTGTAAATCCATAGCTGTGCAGCCTCTTTAAAAATAACTTCGCATAGAGTACGCAAAAAGTGCGTGCGAATCCATTTAACCGCCCGTTTTCAGGCAATACCCAGGGGTCGCGTGGCGTTCGATCCAGGCGATCATTTTCCCGGCGATATCAATGCCAGTGGTTTTCTCAATGCCTTCCAGCCCGGGGGATGCATTCACTTCCATCACCAGCGGGCCGCGTGAGGCACGCAGAATATCGACACCGGCTACGTCCAGGCCTAACGTCTGCGCCGCTTTAACGGCGATTTCACGTTCACGTTCGCTGATGTTGGCAACCCGCGCCACGCCACCACGGTGCAGGTTTGAACGGAAGTCCCCGTTTTTCGCCTGGCGCTCGATGGCCGCAACCACTTCATCGCCAACCACCAGACAGCGGACGTCGCAACCTTTGGCTTCTTCAATATATTCCTGCACCAGAATATGCGCATTGAGGCCGCGAAACGCATCAATCACGCTTTCCGCCGCCTGCCGCGTTTCGGCCAATACCACGCCAATACCCTGGGTACCTTCCACCAGCTTGATCACCAGCGGCGCGCCGCCCACCATGTCGATCAGGTCGCTGGTATCGTCCGGCGAGTGGGCAATCCCGGTAACGGGCAGATCGATGCCCTGGCGGGCCAGCAGTTGCAGAGAACGCAACTTATCGCGGGCGCGGGAAATCGCGACGGATTCGTTAAGCGGGTAGCTGCCGAGCATTTCGAACTGGCGAAGCGCAGCGGTGCCGTAATAGGTAATCTGAGATCCAATGCGCGGTATCACTGCATCGAAAAGCGGGAGCTGGCGGCCTTTATAGTGAATGGACGACGCCGCCGGATCGATGTTCATATAACAGGACAGCGGATCGAGGATTTCAACCTGATGGCCGCGCATTGACGCTGCTTCTCGCAGACGTTTGCATGAATAGAGCGTTCCATCCCGGGACAAAATGGCAATTTTCACCCTGCACCTCTCTAAAGACATGGGAAAAGCCTGCGTATCATATACACAAAATCATTCAAGTTGAATCAAGGCAGCCTGAAGGATGACGTGTATAGCGGCAGAGAGGCACAGGATGAATGTGCTAGCGCGTCGCCCAACCCTGTTTATGCAAATAATCGAGAATAAACGGGCGGTTTTCTTTGATGATCGTGCGGCGAATATGGTCGCTCCAGGTATCACGACGCGTATTGCTGCCGCGCGTCATGTAGTAGTGCGCCAGCTCTTCGTCGTATTGTGCCAGTAATTCCTGATCGACAGGCTGGTAGCGGTTTTCATGCATGATCATGGCCGCAGGCAAGCGTGGCTTCACATCCGGGTTATCAGCAGGCCAGCCAAGGCACAGGCCAAACAGCGGTAACACATGTTTTGGCAGATGTAGCAGTTCAGTGACGGCCTCAATGTTATTGCGCAGGCCGCCGATGTACACGCCGCCAAGCCCTAAAGACTCAGCCGCCGTCAGCGCGTTTTGCGCCATCAGCGCAGTATCCACCACGCCCAGCAACAGTTGTTCGGCAAGACCCAGTTCGGCCTCCGGGCAGATTTGCAGGTGGCGGTTGAAATCAGCGCAGAAGATCCAGAATTCAGCCGCCTGGGCGACGTGCTTCTGCCCGCCCGTCAGCGTGACCAGTTGCTCACGCAGTTGTGCATCGGTGATGCGGATAATGGTGGAGCACTGCAAAAAACTGGAGCTTGAGGTGCCTCTTGCACTGTCGAGAATCGCCTCGCGCTGCGCCTGGGTAATGGGTTCATCAGTGAAATGGCGAATTGAGCGGTGGGAACGCAGCAGGTCAATCGTTGGCGTCATGGTGTCTCTCTTTGGTCGGTCTGTACGCGGTATGGCAGCCAGTATAGGCAAAGATGCCGGGCATGTAATTGGCCAAACATAGCCTGAAGATATTAAAGCGACAGGTGAAACCTTCTTTTCATTCCGGCAGGTTATCGTGCAATATAAGTGCCATTCGCCGTCAGGCTTGTTTTTTGAGGAGAGAGAAATGTTTGCAGTAATTTTTGGTCGTCCAGGATGCCCTTACTGTGTGCGCGCTAAAGAACTGGCAGAAAAACTGACCGAAGAGCGTGATGACTTTAACTTCCGTTATGTCGATATCCATGCGGAAGGGATCAGCAAAGCCGATCTGGAAAAAACCGTAGGTAAACCGGTTGAAACCGTACCGCAGATTTTCCTCGATCAGAAACACATTGGCGGCTGCACTGATTTCGAAGCTTACGCCAAAGAAAACCTGGGCCTGTTTGCCGCCCAGTAATGGTAAGACGCCCTCAGCGCGAGGGCGTTTTTATTTGTGGTGACGCCGCTGGCGCATCAGGCTGCGAACAAATAAGAAACACAGCGCGCCCAACGCACACCAGAAAACCCCGCTCAGTAACCAGGCCAGCTCCTGCCAGAAGCTTCTTGTCGTGACAAACAGCAGACGCATCAGTAACAGGCATAACGGTGCGGCCAGCATTGCCCCCAACAACGGCTTGACCACCTCTCCCCGGCGAGAGAGAAAACTGGCCGCCGCCCCCGGAAGGGTGAAGAAGAGCAAACCCAGTTCCGGATGGCCTGAGGCCCTGAATGCCCCTTTCACATTAAAGGCCAAAGACAGGCAAACCACCGTGAAGAGCAAAAAACAGCTGATCACGCCCGCCCAGTTTCGTTTAATGTTCAAACTATCCTCCTGACTTCTTCTCTATCAAATACACTTTCGTCCAGTGGACGCCCAGTCAGATAAAGCAGTGTGGCAATCCTTGCCGAAGCCCGCACAGGGTAATGCGATAATAGGTAGCCGCCGATCGCTAATACGATTAAACTAACCCGCAGCTATTGTTTTACGGAATTAATTAAGGGTGTATGGGATTTAGGATTTTTCCCTGACGCCCAAAACAGTAGCCCAAATAGCCTCTTCATTCAACAACTTACTGGTAAACAAGAAGTTAGCCTCCGTGAATATAAACGTCGCAGACTTGTTAAACGGGAATTACATCCTGTTATTATTTGTGGTACTGGCACTGGGCCTTTGCCTGGGTAAATTACGCCTGGGTTCAGTTCAACTTGGTAATTCGATTGGCGTTTTAGTCGTTTCTTTATTATTAGGTCAGCAGCATTTCAGCATTAACACGGACGCGCTCAACTTAGGTTTTATGCTGTTTATTTTTTGTGTTGGCGTGGAAGCAGGCCCGAACTTTTTTTCAATTTTCTTCCGTGACGGTAAGAATTACCTGATGCTGGCCCTGGTGATGGTCGGCAGCGCGCTACTGATAGCGTTAGGTCTGGGTAAACTGTTTGGCTGGGATATCGGCTTAACGGCCGGTATGCTGGCAGGCTCCATGACCTCCACGCCGGTGCTGGTGGGTGCGGGCGATACCCTTCGCCACTCCGGTATGGCGGGCGATTCCCTTTCAACCGCACTCGATCACCTGAGCCTGGGCTATGCCCTGACCTATCTGATTGGCCTGGTGAGCCTGATTGTTGGCGCGCGTTACCTGCCAAAACTCCAGCACCAGGATTTGCAGACCAGCGCGCAGCAAATTGCCCGCGAGCGCGGTCTGGACACCGACAGCAAACGTAAAGTCTATCTCCCGGTTATTCGCGCCTATCGCGTGGGGCCAGAGCTGGTTGCCTGGGCCGACGGTAAAAATCTGCGCGAGCTGGGCATTTACCGCCAGACAGGTTGTTACATCGAACGTATCCGCCGTAACGGCATTCTGGCAAACCCCGACGGCGATGCCGTATTACAGATGGGCGATGATATCGCTCTGGTAGGCTACCCTGATGCCCACGCGCGCCTCGACCCCAGCTTCCGTAACGGTAAAGAGGTGTTCGACCGCGATCTGCTCGACATGCGTATCGTCACCGAAGAGATTGTGGTGAAAAACCATAATGCCGTTGGCCGCCGCCTGGCGCAGCTGAAGCTGACCGATCACGGTTGTTTCTTAAACCGCGTGATCCGCAGCCAGATTGAGATGCCAATCGACGATAACGTGGTACTGAACAAAGGTGATGTGCTGCAAGTGAGCGGTGATGCGCGTCGCGTGAAAACCGTTGCTGACCGCATCGGCTTTATCTCCATTCACAGCCAGGTGACCGACCTGCTGGCATTTTGCGCCTTCTTTATTGTCGGCCTGATGATCGGGATGATCACCTTCCAGTTCAGCAACTTTAGTTTTGGCATCGGTAACGCCGCCGGTCTGCTGTTCGCCGGGATTATGCTTGGCTTCCTGCGAGCTAACCACCCGACCTTCGGTTATATCCCGCAGGGTGCGCTGAACATGGTGAAAGAGTTTGGTCTGATGGTGTTTATGGCCGGGGTGGGTTTAAGCGCCGGTAGTGGCATTGGCCACAGCCTGGGCTCTGTCGGCTGGCAAATGTTGGTTTCCGGACTTATCGTCAGCCTGGTGCCGGTGGTGATTTGTTTCCTGTTTGGTGCTTACGTGTTGCGCATGAACCGCGCCCTGCTGTTCGGCGCCATGATGGGTGCGCGTACCTGCGCCCCGGCGATGGAAATCATCAGCGACACCGCGCGCAGCAACATCCCGGCGCTGGGTTACGCGGGCACCTACGCTATCGCCAACGTCCTGCTGACACTCGCCGGTACACTCATCATCATCATCTGGCCAGGACTGGGATAGAGAGAAAATTTGCGCATAGTCGAAAATATTTTAGATATGCGCAGAACTTTTCTTTCAGGGGGTAGTCATAATTAGTGCCACTGCTTTTCTTTGATGTCCCCAATTTGTGGAGCCCATCAACCCCGCCGTTTTGGTTCAAGGTTGATGGGTTTTTTGTTGCCTGAAATCCCCCCTTCCCTCGTCAATTCCCCACCCATCGCACATACTTTTGGTTCACCCGGACTGACAAAGGTGGACACATGCAACTCAAACACCAGACCGCGCTCATCTTTGGCGGCAGCGGTGCAATCGGCAGTGCGGTGGCACATGCTCTGGCACGCGATGGCGCGCACGTATACCTCGGCGCGCGTGACCAGGCCAGACTGGACGCCACAGCAGAAAGCATCCGCGCCGCGGGCGGCACAGCCAGTACGTTTATCTTTGATGCTCTCCACGGCACCGACCCGCTTCCGGCCCTCACCAGCATCGACGTGGTGGTTAACGCCACCGGTTTTATGCACGACCAGGGGAAACGTATCGATGAATTAACTCTGTCCGAATTCAGACAGGGATTCGATCCTTTCCTCACGGCGTACTTCAACATCGCAAAATCTGTTTCACCGAAAATGGGCGCCGAGCGCGCAGGCTGTATCATCACTGTCGTCGCACCGGCGGCGAATATGGCCATGCCGGGTCATCTCGGGCATATCGTGGGGTGTGCGGGGATAGAGGCTTTTACACGGGCGCTCGCCGGTGAGCTGGGGCCGAAAAATATCCGGGTGTTGTGCATACGCTCCCACGCCATTGCCGATGCGGTCCAGGCGGGTTCGTATGTGGGTGAATTGTTTGCCCTAAAGGCAAAGGGAATGGGCATTTCGGTGGATGCGTTTTTAGGTGGTGCGGCACAAGGCACCATGCTAAAACGCCTGCCGACGCTGGCACAGGTGGCAAATACCATCGCGTTTCTGGCCTCGGATGAAGCGAATGCGATGACGGGCGCGGTGGTGAATATGACGGCCGGCGCAACCACTTACTAGCGCCTGCCCTCACCCGCAATCCTCCCCACCATCATGCGGATCTCTTCCCGTGATAACGGCTGTCGGTCTGTTACAAAGTGCAGCGTCATGCCTTCAATAAACGCATCCAGCGCGCGGGCAGTGACCTGGTCAAACCACTGCTCAAGCGTGTTCTGGCTCATTTTCATCCAGTCCTGCATCACTGTTTTAAGCGCCGGGCTGCGGTTCATAAAGGCATACAGTTGATACATCAGCTCCATATTGTGCGGCGTGGTGACTTCAGAACTGTGGATCAGGGTGGTAATGGATTCACAGGCCATTTCCGGGCCGTTAACGCCTGCAAAGTAATCACGGTACTGCTGCGACATTTGCCGCGTAAACCACGTGAACGCCTCTTCAAGCAGCGATTCCTTACCGTCAAAATAGTAGGTCATCGATCCCAGCGGCACACCTGCACAACTGGCAATTTTACGGTGCGTAACCGCATGGATCCCGTGTTCTGCAATGGTATCCAGCGTGGCCTGGAGTATCTTCTCCCGGCGGTTGGGATCGTTCGGTGGTCTGCTCATAAAATCCTCATCTCGTTTATGTACAAATGTACACAAACTTGGTAGTGTTGTCGCTATTGTTGTACTTCTGGTGCTTACCTCAATGACAGTGACTTCACCCCGTAAAGCCCTTCGACTGCGCATGTGGGCGCTCTTTATGTTCTTCTTTATCCCCGGGCTGCTTATGGCATCCTGGGCGACCCGCACACCCGCCATCCGCGACATTTTGTCGGTATCAACCGCAGAAATGGGCATTGTGCTGTTTGGCCTGTCGGTAGGCTCAATGAGCGGTATTCTCTGCTCCGCATGGCTGGTGAAGCGTTTTGGTACGCGCGCAGTTATTCGTACCACCATGTGCTGCGCGGTATTTGGGATGCTGGTACTGAGCCTGGCATTGTGGTTCGCCTCCCCAGTGCTGTTTGCTCTGGGCTTGACGGTGTTTGGCGGCAGTTTTGGTGCAGCCGAAGTGGCAATCAACGTTGAAGGGGCAGCCGTTGAGCGCGAAATGAACAAAACCGTGCTACCCATGATGCATGGTTTTTACAGCCTCGGCACGCTGGCAGGCGCTGGCGTCGGGATGGCACTCACGGCATTCGGGATCGCCGCCAGTCTGCATATCTTACTGGCTGCGCTGGTCTGCATTGTGCCCATTCTTACCGGTATCAGAGCAATCCCTGGCGGGACGGGCAAAAACACCGCTGACGAGCAAAAATCGGCGGAGAAAGGGTTGCCGTTTTATCGCGACATGCAGCTGATGCTGATAGGCGTGGTGGTGCTGGCCATGGCCTTTGCCGAAGGCTCCGCAAATGACTGGCTACCGCTGCTGATGGTGGATGGCCACGGATTTAGTCCAACCTCCGGCTCGCTGATTTACGCCGGGTTTACGCTGGGTATGACCGTTGGTCGCTTTACCGGCGGCTGGTTCATCGACCGCTACAGCCGCGTGACGGTGGTTCGTGCCAGTGCCCTGCTGGGCGGGCTGGGAATTGCGATGATCATCTTTGTGGATGTCGACTGGATTGCCGGTGTCTCGGTGATTTTATGGGGGCTTGGCGCATCGCTGGGCTTCCCGCTGACCATTTCCGCCGCCAGCGACACCGGTCCGGATGCCCCAACGCGCGTCAGCGTGGTTGCCACGACAGGTTACCTCGCCTTCCTGGTGGGCCCACCACTGCTCGGTTTCCTGGGTGAGCACTACGGGTTGCGTAGCGCCATGCTGGTGGTGTTAGGGCTGGTCATGATTGCGGCGCTGGTGGCGCGCGCGGTAGCAAAACCAGAAGCAGAACACACGACACTGGAGAAGGGATATGAGCGTTAAACTGATTGCAGTCGACATGGATGGCACCTTCCTGAGCGATGCGAAAACCTACAATCGTGAGCGTTTTCTGGCGCAATATGCACGCATGAAAGAACAAGGCATTCGCTTTGTTGTCGCCAGCGGAAACCAGTATTACCAGTTGATTTCATTCTTCCCTGAAATCGCGCGCGAGATAGCCTTTGTGGCCGAAAACGGCGGCTGGGTGGTGAATGCCGGTGAAGACGTGTTTAACGGTGAACTGTCGAAAGCCGACTTCGCCGCCGTGGCAGCCGTGTTAAGCGATGTCCCGGAAGTGGAGATCATCGCCTGCGGGAAAGGCAGCGCCTATACACTGAAATCCTACAATGACGGCTTCAAGGCGATTGCCGCCCAGTACTACCACCGACTTGAAATGGTTGATAACTTCGACAATCTGAACGATATCTTCTTCAAATTTGGGCTTAATGTTTCAGATGACGAAATCCCGCGCATCCAGCCGATGCTGCATGAGAAGCTGGGCGATATCATGGTGCCCGTCACCACAGGCCACGGCAGTATCGACCTGATTATCCCCGGCGTGCATAAAGCCAATGGCCTGCGGATATTACAGCAGCACTGGGGTATCGAAAACGGTGAGGTAGTGGCCTTTGGCGACAGCGGAAACGACGTGGAAATGCTGCGTCAGTCGGGCTTTAGCTTTGCGATGGCCAATGCCAGACCTCACATTAAAGAGGTTGCCCGGTTTGAAGCGCTGCACAACAACGATGAAGGTGTGCTGGATGTGATTGAGAAAGTGTTGAACGGGGAAGCGCCGTTTAATTGAGTTTACGTTCCCTCTCCCAAGGGGAGAGGGAACTGTCCGTGCTCGTACTGTTTTGTGGGGATCACTCAGCCCAACATCAACAGATTACGGCTGCAACGCATTCCCGACACGTTTATCCTTCAGGAACACTACCATCAGGGCAACCCACAGCACGCCGTTGGCGAGGTTAAACAGGCTGAACAACCCATTGCCGCCCAACGCGTAAGCGTGCTTGCTCACCTCGATACCGACAGTAAAAATCAGCATCTGTAACATGCCCATTGCGGCAGACACCGTACCTTTACTCATATCACTGGCAAACAGCGTCAGGCGAACCAGCCCGGCGTTCGCCAGCCCAATGCCAAAAGCATACAGACTCAGCCCGGCGGTCATCCACAGGTAAGCGTGTGATGACGCCACAGTGGCCACAGCTGCCACAATCAGCCCTGCCGCAATCGGCCAGCCGCCCATGATAATCAACGAACGTACGGTACGACGCGAAGTCAGACGCGCCAGCACCAGGTTACCGATAATCAGCGCGCCAAAAATCGGCACTTGTAGCAGGCCATACTCATAGCTGCTGAGCTTCTCGCCGCTGATGATAATGACCGGTGACTGCGCAATCCACGCCAGCAATGGCAGGCTGACAAAGCCCGTTGCCAGCGCGCCCGCCACAAAACGGACGTTTTTCAGCACCTCTTTGTAATCGCGCCCCAGTTCTTTAAGGGACAGTTTTTCGCCCAACCGGGTGGCGGTTTCCGGCATCGCCCGATGCAGGCCAAAGAAGGAGATGGCCGCAAGCGCCGCAAAGAGAACAAACATCCCCTCCCACGGCGCGACATGCACCCATGCAGCCCCCACCAGCGGCCCAAGCAAGGGAGCAATCAGCGCGACGTTCGCCATCAGCGCGGTAATTTTGATGCACACCGCTTCTTCAAAGGATTCCTGAATCGCCGCATAGCCCACCGCGCCGATAAAGCACAAGCTCACCCCTTGCAGGAAACGCAGCAGTGTAAATTGCTCGATATTTTGCGCCAGCAGCGTGGCAAGGCAGGTCACGATAAACCACACCACGCCCGTCAGCATTACCGGGCGACGGCCAATACGATCTGACAGCGGGCCTAACAGCCACTGTAAAAACATACCGCCAGCCAGATAGGCGGTCATGGAGGTCGGCACCCACTCAATACCTGCGTTGTACTGTTCGACAACAGCCAACATGCCAGGCTGGATCATATCGTTGCCGATGTAGGTTGAGAATTCGTAGAGCACCAGACACAGAGGAAAAAGTAACGCCTGACGTCCCAGACGATTACCGGAAGAAGAACGGTTTAACATGCAGTCTCTTTATGATGAAAAAATCGCGGTGAGTGTAATGAAATGCTGCTTCCTGAGATAGTCATTTATCGAGGAGAAACAGAAATAAAGCACCTCTATCCTGAATAATTCAGATTGCATAAAGGCGGCGATGCACAGGCAACCTGGAGTATGGCGAGTATATCGTCGTTGTTTAAGGTTTCCTTAAGTTGACACTAATATGATAGCCACATTTCACGTCACTGACCTTAATTATGGCACAAACCTCCAGCCGTTCAGAATTATCTAAGTTACCGACAAATAAGACAAAACGACTTTACCGTTTGCCGGGCCGCTTTTATGGTTATCAGCTTTTCGTGCTGATAGTCCTTGCCGTTTTGTTTACCTGGCTATCTCGCGATGAAACGCTCGACAGATGGATAACAGGCTTTTGGTATGACGCCGCAGCGCAGCGCTTCCCGTTGCAGCAAAACCCGCTGCTGGATTTGTTAAACCACCGGCTGGCGAAGTACATCTCCATTGCTTTAGGCGCGGTGGCATTGTTTTACGGCGCGTACAAGCGTAACGCGAGGCTGGTTACCGCCGCGCTGTTTATGGGGCTTGGTGCACTGGTCGTTGGCGTGCTGAAAAGCGTTAGCCATCACAGTTGTCCGTGGGATCTGGTGGAATATGGCGGTAAGGCAGTCTCTTATTCCCTGTTCAGCGCTGCTCCGGCAGACAGTGGCCCGGGTCGCTGCTTCCCGGGTGGACACGCCTCCAGCGGTTTTATGGTCATGGGTCTGTTTTTTGCCTTCTGGCGCGAGCGCCCTCGTCTGGCATGGAGCTTCGTTGTGCTGGGCGTTGTGTTAGGTCTGGCAATGGGTTACGGCCAGGTCATGCGCGGGGCGCATTTCTTCTCTCACAACCTGTGGGCTGGGTGGTGGGTCTGGTTTTCTCAGGTGGTGGTCTACGGACTTGTTTCCACCCGGTTTGCTAAAGAGTAACGACACTATGTTAGAACATCTGAATTACGGGCTGTTTTATCTGATCAACGCCACACCGGCTTCCCCGGAGTGGTCTATCGATATCGCCACCTTTTTTGCAAAGGATCTGATTAGCATTGTTCCACTCCTTGCCGCGATCCTCTGGCTATGGGGCCCGCGCAGCCAGGTCAACTCCCAGCGTCAACTGGTGATCAAAGTTGCCATGGCGCTTGCGGTGAGCGTGCTGGCAAGCTTTGCGCTTGGGCATATTTTTCCTCACGATCGTCCTTTCGTTGATCATGTGGGTTATACCTTCCTGCACCATGCGCCGGATGACTCCTTCCCAAGCGATCACGGTACGGTGATCTTTACCTTCGCGCTGGCGTTCCTGTTCTGGCACCGCGTCTGGTCTGGCGCTGTGCTGATGGTTGTTGCCGTCGCTATCGCCTGGTCGCGCATCTATCTGGGCGTGCACTGGCCGCTGGATATGGTGGGCGGTTTCCTCGTCGGATTGATTGGCTGCGTGAGCGCGGCGATCCTGTGGAGTCTGTTTGGTCAGGCGCTTTATAACGGGCTGTCGCAGCTTTATCGCACGCTTTTTGCCATCCCGATCCGCAAGGGTTGGGTGCGTGACTAACCCCAGCCCAACAGGTTACACTTGAGCCCCCGCATTGCGGGGGCTCACTTTTTCACCCCGAGGAATTATGGAAACACGTCGCGATGACCGCATTGCTCAGCTGCTTCAGGCGCTGAAGCGCAGTGATAAGCTGCATCTTAAAGAAGCCGCAAACCTGCTTGGCGTTTCTGAGATGACCATTCGTCGTGACCTGAACAGCGACAGCGCGCCCGTCGTGCTGCTGGGCGGGTATATTGTTCTTGAGCCCCGCAGCGCCAGCCATTATCTGATAAGCGACCAAAAGACGCGTCTGGTCGAAGAAAAGCGTAAAGCCGCACGTCAGGCCGCCTCTCTGGTACAGCCTCATCAGACGTTATTCTTTGATTGCGGGACGACAACCCCGTGGATAATCGAAGCCATAGACAGCAGTCTGCCTTTTACCGCCGTTTGCTATTCGCTGAACACCTTCCTTGCCTTGCAGGAAAAACCCGAGTGTCGGGTGATTCTCTGCGGTGGTGAGTTCCACGCCAGCAATGCTATCTTTAAGCCGCTTAATCTCCAGGACACGCTCAGCAACCTGTGCCCGGATATCGCCTTTTATTCCGCGGCCGGGGTCAATGTGCAGCAAGGGGCGACCTGTTTTAACCTGGAAGAGTTACCCGTGAAGCACTGGGCGTTAAACGCGGCGCAGTATCATGTCCTGGTGGTTGATCACAGTAAGTTTGGCAAGGTCCGTTCAGCACGAATGGGCGAGCTGGCACGCTTTGACGCGATCGCAAGCGATTGTCGCCCGGATGATGAACTGGTCGCCCATGCGAAGGCACAGCAGATTAAGTTGATGTATTAACCCTCTCCCACAGCAAAAGGGCAAAGAGTGTAGGCCGGGTAAGGCGAAGCCGCCACCCGGCAAAAAAATCAGAACCAGCTACCAAACCAACCGTGGAATTTCATCATCACGAAGTCCCACATCCGGCTAAAGAACCCGCCCTCTTCAACTGCTTCCATCACAATCAGCGGACGCTGTTCAATCGATTTGCCATTAAGCTGGAAATCAATAGTGCCGACCACCTGGCCTTTTTTCAGCGGCGCAGTGAGTTGGCTGTCGGTCAGGGTATAGCTGGCTTTCAGGTTTTTCAGCTGACCACGCGGAATGGTTACCGATCCACCCTCGCCTGCACCCAGGTTGACCTCGCTCTTGTCGCCAAACCAGACTCGCTGGCTAATGAAGGTGGCATCAGGTTTGATAGGCGTAACGGTTTCGAAGAAACGGAAGCCCCAGGTCAGCAGTTTTTCCGATTCGTTAAAGCGAATACGGTCGGTTTTAGTACCCAGCACCACTGAAATCAGGCGCATATCGCCCTGAGTTGCGGAAGCGACAAGGTTGTAACCCGCGCCTGCCGTTGTCCCGGTCTTCATGCCATCAACGTTAACGTTGCTGCTCCACAGCAGGCGGTTGCGGTTCGGCTGGCGGATCTTATTGAAGGTAAACTCTTTTTCTTTGTGGATGGCATATTCGTCCGGCACGTCGTGGATAAGCGCCTTCCCTAACAACGCCATGTCACGCGCGGTACTGAACTGACCCGGCGCATCAAGGCCGTGCACGGTTTTAAAGGTGGTATTGCTCAGCCCGAGCTTCTGGGCATAGCCGTTCATCAGGCCAATGAAGGAGTCCTGGCTGCCCGCGACATAATCAGCCAGGGCGATACAGGCATCGTTACCTGACTGAATAATCACCCCTTTATTTAAATCTGAGACTGAAACCTGATCGCCAGGCTTAAGGAACATCACCGAAGAGCCACGCAGCGCGGGGTTACCGGTCGCCCAGGCATCTTTCCCGATGGTGACCATATCTTCCAGCTTGATCTTACCGGCTTTTAACGCCTGACCGACCACGTAACTGGTCATTATTTTGGTCAGGCTGGCCGGGTCAAGCTGCTCGTCGGCGTTGCCTTCCGCCAGCACTTTGCCGCTGGCGTAATCCATTAAGATCCAGGCACGCGCATCAACAGGCGGGGCTTCAGGAGCCGCCTGCTCAGCTGCGTAGAGTGTCGGTGCAAAAAGAAAAAGAAGCGCAGAGCCTGCCGCCAGGCTGCGCAGAGAAGAAGTTTTTTGCGTCATAAATGCCACCCGAGTGTCCATTCAAAAAATTACGTCACATCACCGTGTCGCAAGAAGCGATGAGTAATAGCGCACTAAATCTGTTAAAGAAACCTAAACCAGGTAAAGTTTTTAAAGTTTATGCAATAACATCCGGATACGCTTTGATCAGCGTGATTTTTTTGTCTTCTGTTGCGTAATTGTTAGGTTTATCTCACCATGTCGAATTGCTGGCTCTGATTCACATCTCAGGTTGTTTGACTATTTCGGGAGTTAATATGATTACGCTGTGGGGCAGGAACAACTCAACCAACGTTAAGAAAGTCCTCTGGACGCTGGAAGAGCTGGATTTACCGTTTAAGCAGATTATGGCGGGTTTGCAGTATGGGGTGAACAAAGAGGCCGAATACCTGGCCATGAACCCGAACGGCCTGGTGCCACTGCTGCTTGACGATGAAACGAACATTACGCTCTGGGAATCCAACACCATCGTGCGTTACCTCGCCGCCCAGTACGGTCAGAGCCGCCTGTGGGTGGAAAGCCCGGCAAAACGCGCCCAGGGTGAAAAATGGATGGACTGGGCGAACCAGACGCTCTCTCCAACTCACCGGGTTATCCTGATGGGGCTTATCAGAACCCCGGAAGCAGAACGTGATTACCCGGCCATTCACGCCGCGCAGGATGCCTGCGAAACACTGTTTGCGTTAATGGACGATGAACTGGCGAAACATAAATGGTTCTCGGGTGACGCGTTCGGTGTGGGCGATATTGCCGTCGCACCATTTGTCTGGAATCTGACCAATATGGGGCTGAAGTGGACGCCACGTCCTCACCTTGAACGCTGGATCAAACAGCTCAGTGAGCGCCCGGCCTATCAACATGCAGTAATGACGCCCGTTTCCTGATTATCCCCCGGACGGGCTGACTTTCAGCAGTTGCCCGTCCGATTCGTCCGTCAGGATATACAGCGCCCCGTCTGGCCCCACGCGGACATCGCGAATACGCTGCCCTCTGTCCTCCAGAATGCGGCCATCCTCGGTTACACTGTTGCCTTTAACGCTCAGCACAATCACCGCCTTTTCCTTTAACGCTCCAATAAAGAGTTTGTTCTTCCACTGCGGGTGTACATCGCTGTTATAGAACGCCATTCCGCTCACGGCGGGCGAAACTTTCCAGTAAAACAGCGGTGGCTCAGTACCTTTAACCTGTTCGCCTTGTGATTCCGGGATCTTCAGGCCGCTGTAGTTGATACCGTATGTCGCCAGCGGCCAGCCGTAGTTTTTGCCTTTTTCCGGGATATTGATTTCATCCCCGCCGCGCGGGCCGTGTTCATTGAGCCACAGCGTGTTACTCCAGGGATTCATCGCCATGCCCTGCGGGTTACGAATGCCGTAAGACCAGATTTCAGGCCGCGCACCGGGCGTATTCACAAAAGGGTTATCTCGCGGGACTTTCCCGTCCTGGGTCAGACGCACTACTTTTCCCTGTAGCTTGTCCAGCGCCTGCGCGGTCGGTCGCTGGTTGTTTTCGCCAAGGCCGATAAACAGATACCCTTTGTTGTCGAACACCAGCCTTCCGCCGAAGTGATTCCCCGTCGAGAGTTTTGGCATCTGGCGGAATACCACCTGGAACCCTTCAATCCGTGATACATCGTCGCTCAGGCGGCCATACCCCACCGCAGTACCGGCTTTACCGTCGTGGCCCACTTCGGCATAGCTTAGCCAGACTCGCCGCGATTGTGCGAAATCAGGTGCCAGCACCACATCCAACAAGCCACCCTGACCGCTCGCCCACACCTTAGGGACGCCAATAATCGGATCGGAAAGCCCCTTCCCTGCCTGCCAGTGCCTGAGCTGCCCGCCACGTAAGGTCACCAGCAGGCCATTGTTGTTGGGTAAAAATGCCAGCGACCAGGGGTGATCGAGCCTGTTCTGCAACACCTCGACCTTGACCGCATCGGGCGCAGCAAACAGAGAAACGGGAAATAACAATGCAGGCAGGAAAATCAGCGAGGATCGATGCATAACGCGCTCCTTTATCAGCAGATGGCATAAAGGTTAGCTACTCAGCCCGCGCGCGTTATCACTTTTACAAAAGCTTAATCAGATGGGGGAGTTGCCTCCCCCAGGGCTTAGTGCTGTTCGAGCCGGGCGTGCTCGTTCAGACACATGATGCAAAGAGAGATCGTAGTCAGGCAGTGTTCGAGCTTCTCCGCGTTGACGGTAATAAACGTTGGGCAGTCGTGGCGTCCGGTCATCAAACATACCCCTGCGATGGAGAGCACCTCGGCGGCACGACGCAGAGCCAACAGCTCACTTTCAGCGTACTCCGCTTTCAGGATGGGTGCTTTTTCACGCATGAAGTTGCAAAGTTCAAAGAAATTATCACGCAGATGTTCGCTTTCGCTGACTGACATATACCCTTTCGCCGTCCTCAGTTGCAGGTAAGCCGCAAGATCGATTCGGGCGTTGATCAGCTTGTTCAGCAGATCGCGTTTCAGTCTGTCAACGGACATGCTATTTCCTCCTCTGTCAGCCTTTGTGCACCTTCAGGATAAGTACAATTTTTGTTCAATTTACTGCCTCAGATCAATAAAACGCAACTGATTAACATCATTTACAATGTTACAACTTCTCCCCCCGGAAGGCGCTTCAATCAGGCCTATGCTATTTTTTTAACAGGATTGTTTTGTCTGTCACCATGCAGACCTTGAGGGGAATATGTCGACAATTCCAGTGTCAGAAAAAATATGTTCATTATCAAAGATTGACCTGAACCTGCTGACCATCTTTTGCTTAATTTATAGCGTGGGAAGTATTTCCAAAGTGGCCGACATGCTGAATATCTCGCCATCTGCGGTGAGTCAGTCACTGAGAAAACTGCGTGAAATGATGGGCGATAACCTGTTTGTCCGCAGCGGGAACATGCTGCTGCCTACGGTGTTTTCAGATGAACTTTACGATAACACCATCTCTATTATCGACCGTCTCTCGACGCTACTGCCCGGCTCGACACCGACGCTCAAAAAGCGCCTGACCCTGTATACCGAATCCTTTATCTCCCCACTGGTAGTGCCTGAACTAACAGAAAAACTGCTGCTGGCCAATTCCGACATCAGCCTGTTACACCGCACCGCCGACCTCAATGAGCAAAAAATAATAGAGTTGCTGAATATGCGCCAGGCAGACGTGGTGTTCTCCACCTTTGCCATTGAAAACAGCAATATTGCCTGTCAAAAAGTGTGCGATATGAAGCTGGTACTGGTCGCGGCGCAGGATAACCCTCGTTATGGCGATACGGTCACCGAGGCGTTATTCCGCGATGCCAGTCTGGTGGGGTACAACACGCGCAATGAGAAGATTATTTATTATCGCAGCATCGTGGATAAAAAATTTCGCTCCAGCGAGAGATGTCTGCTGACCACCTCGTTTGCCTCGATTTTAATCATCATTGCCAGAACCGAATGTCTGGGCATTATTCCTGAGCGGGCGTTCGCCACCTATTCGGAAATGTATAAACTCAAACGAATCGAAACGCATTTCCCGCTGCCACAGTTCAGCATTTACTCCTCATACAGAAAGGAGAACAACACGTTGCTCTCCTCTGTACTGGATGGTTTGTTGCAATAACCCCCTTCCTGAAGGTCGGGGGTTACGCGCTTACAGCCGGGTTTTACCGATATGCCAGATGTTGTCGGCATACTCCTGAATGGCGCGGTCAGACGAGAAATACCCCATGTTGGCAATATTATGCATCGCGCTGGATGTCCACTCCGCCGGATGACGGTACAGCTGATCCACTTTATTCTGGCACTCAACGTAGCTACGGTAATCTGCCAGTACCTGGTAGTGATCACCGAAGTTAATCAGCGAATCCAGCAGGTTACGATAACGATCAGGCTCCTGCGGGCTAAAGTGCCCGGTGCCGATTTGCGTCAGTATCTGACGCAGTTCCTCATCCTGTTCGAAGATTTTGTGCGGGTTATAACCACCGCAACGCAATGCTTCAACCTGCTGCGCCGTATTCCCGAAGATGAAGAAATGCTTCGCGCCAACGTGCTCCTGCATTTCGATATTGGCGCCATCCAGCGTCCCTATGGTCAGCGCGCCGTTCAGGGCAAATTTCATATTGCTGGTCCCTGAGGCTTCTGTCCCCGCCAGTGAAATCTGTTCTGAGAGATCGGCCGCCGGAATAATCATCTGCGCAAGGCTGACGCTGTAATCAGGGATAAACACCACCTTGAGCTTGCCGCCAATTTGCGGATCGTTATTCACCACCTGCGCCACATCGTTAATCAGGCGGATGATCTGCTTGGCCATGTAGTACGACGACGCCGCCTTACCCGCGAAAATATTTACCCGTGGAACCCAGTTCGCCTCCGGGTTTGCCTTAATGCGGTTATAGCGTGAGATAATGTGCAGCACATTCATCAGTTGACGTTTGTATTCATGAATACGTTTCACTTGCACATCGAACAACGCCCCCGGGTTCACGACAATGTTAAATTGCGTGGCGATGTAATCAGCAAGACGTTTTTTATTCGCCCGCTTCGCCCGGTAAATTGCCGAATTCACGGACGGGTAATCGATATACCATTTCAGTTCGCTGAGCTGGTTTAAGTCCGTTCGCCATGCCGGGCCAATATTCGTGTCCAGCACTGTGGCAAGCGACGGGTTGGCAAGCGCCAGCCAGCGACGCGCGGTGACACCGTTGGTGACGTTGGTAAAGCGTGTTGGGAAAATTCGCGCAAAATCAGCAAATAACGACTGTGACATTAAATCGGAATGCAGCTCCGATACACCGTTCACCTTATAGCTCACCACAACCGCCAGCCAGGCCATGCGCACAACGCGGCCATGTGATTCATCCACCAGCGACACGCGACGCAGCAGGTCACCATCATTGCCATGTTGTTCACGCACCTTGTTCAGGAAGCGCTCGTTGATGTCGAAAATAATTTGCAGATGGCGCGGCAGAATGCGGCTCAGCATCGCCACTGGCCAGGTTTCCAGCGCTTCACTCATCAATGTATGGTTGGTGTAGGAGAAAATCTGGCATGTCACGTCCCAGGCTTTATCCCAGCTGAAATTATGGTCATCAATCAATACCCGCATCAGTTCGGGGATAGAGAGCACCGGATGAGTGTCGTTGAGGTGAATAGCAATCTTCTCAGCCAGATTGTCATAGGTTTTGTGCAGCAGATAATGGCGATTCAGGATGTCCTGAATGGTTGCCGAAGCCAGGAAATAGGCCTGCCGCAGACGCAGTTCGCGCCCGGCTTCCGTTGAATCATCGGGATAGAGCACGCGCGAGATCTTGTCGTAGTGATAGGTATTTTCTCCCGGCTCCGACACCTCTTCCTGCGCCAGGCGTGCAGCATTAATTTCGCTATTCACCTGCACATTCCACAGGCGCAGCGTATTCGTGGTATCGATTTTATAACCGGGAATAATTTGGTCGTGCGCCACCGCCAGGATCTCTTCGGTATCAATCCAGCGAGAAATATTACCTTCCTGCTGGACCCGGCCACCAAAGCGCACTTTATAATGCGTATTATGGCGTTGGTAATGACTCCAACTTATTGATAGTGTTTTATGTTCAGATAATGCCCGATGACTTTGTCATGCAGCTCCACCGATTTTGAGAACGACAGCGACTTCCGTCCCAGCCGTGCCAGGTGCTGCCTCAGATTCAGGTTATGCCGCTCAATTCGCTGCGTATATCGCTTGCTGATTACGTGCAGCTTTCCCTTCAGGCGGGATTCATACAGCGGCCAGCCATCCGTCATCCATATCACCACGTCAAAGGGTGACAGCAGGCTCATAAGACGCCCCAGCGTCGCCATAGTGCGTTCACCGAATACGTGCGCAACAACCGTCTTCCGGAGCCTGTCATACGCGTAAAACAGCCAGCGCTGGCGCGATTTAGCCCCGACGTATCCCCACTGTTCGTCCATTTCCGCGCAGACGATGACGTCACTGCCCGGCTGTATGCGCGAGGTTACCGACTGCGGCCTGAGTTTTTTAAATGGCGGAAAATCGTGTTGAGGCCAACGCCCATAATGCGGGCGGTTGCCCGGCATCCAACGCCATTCATGGCCATATCAATGATTTTCTGGTGCGTACCGGGTTGAGAAGCGGTGTAAGTGAACTGCAGTTGCCATGTTTTACGGCAGTGAGAGCAGAGATAGCGCTGATGTCCGGCGGTGCTTTTGCCGTTACGCACCACCCCGTCAGTAGCTGAACAGGAGGGACAGCTGATAGAAACAGAAGCCACTGGAGCACCTCAAAAACACCATCATACACTAAATCAGTAAGTTGGCAGCATCACCCGGAGACGCCATGAGAGTGAAGCGTTTTGGCCATTGCTAATTTTGACTGAACATAGATATCTTTCATTGAGAACCTCACAGGTGTAGTTGATGTGGTGAAAGATATCGTCTGGTGACTTTTTAGCCAATTAGCAACGCTTAAAGCCGGGATAAGTAATTCTAAACAGTGTTCAGCAGCAAAGCAGTTAACCTGCGGCAGACAGACAAGGCCACTTCAGCACACAGATCTGTATAAATCCCCCGCGGAACGCTGTAAAATCCCGCCCTGATAACTCCATAATTGATGAATTTTTAACCTATGAGCAATGTTACGCACCAGCCGAAAATCGGCTTCGTCTCCCTGGGCTGCCCGAAAAACCTGGTGGATTCCGAACGTATCCTGACCGAACTTCGCACCGAAGGCTATGACGTGGTGCCAAGCTACGACAACGCCGACATGGTGATCGTAAACACCTGTGGTTTTATCGACAGCGCGGTTCAGGAGTCTCTGGAAGCCATTGGTGAAGCCCTGACTGAAAACGGCAAAGTGATCGTTACCGGCTGCCTGGGTGCCAAAGTGGATCAAATCCGCGAAGTGCACCCAAAAGTACTGGAGATCACCGGCCCGCACAGCTATGAGCAAGTACTGGAGCACGTGCACCACTATGTGCCAAAACCAAAGCACAACCCGTTCCTGAGCCTGGTGCCAGAACAGGGTGTAAAACTGACTCCGCGCCACTATGCGTACCTGAAAATTTCTGAAGGCTGCAACCATCGCTGCACCTTCTGCATCATCCCGTCTATGCGTGGTGACCTGGTGAGCCGCCCAATTGGCGAAGTGCTGGCGGAAGCCAAACGTCTGGCTGATGCTGGCGTGAAAGAGCTGCTGGTGATCTCTCAGGATACCTCTGCCTACGGCGTTGACGTGAAGCACCGTTCCGGCTTCCACAACGGCGAGCCGGTGAAAACCAGCATGGTTGGCCTGTGCGAGCAGCTTTCTAAACTGGGTATCTGGACGCGTCTGCACTACGTCTACCCTTATCCGCACGTTGATGACGTGATCCCATTGATGGCTGAAGGCAAGATCCTGCCATACCTGGATATCCCGCTTCAGCACGCAAGCCCGCGAATCCTTAAGCTGATGAAACGCCCAGGCTCTGTTGATCGCCAGTTGGCGCGCATCAAACAGTGGCGTGAAATCTGCCCGGACCTGACCCTGCGTTCAACGTTTATCGTTGGCTTCCCGGGTGAGACGGAAGAAGATTTCCAGATGCTTCTCGACTTCCTGAAAGAAGCACGTCTGGATCGCGTAGGCTGCTTCAAATACAGCCCGGTAGAAGGCGCGACGGCAAACGAACTGGCCGATCAGGTGCCGGAAGAAGTGAAAGAAGAGCGCTGGAACCGCTTTATGCAGCTGCAACAGCAGATCTCTGCTGAACGCTTGCAGGAAAAAGTGGGCCGCGAAGTTCTGGTCATTATCGATGAAGTGGACGAAGAAGGCGCGATTGGCCGCAGCATGGCAGATGCCCCGGAAATCGACGGCGCGGTATACCTGAACGGTGAAACCAACGTGAAGCCGGGTGATATCGTACGTGTGAAAGTCGAAAACGCAGACGAGTATGACCTGTGGGGTAGCCGGGTTTAATCTCCCGACTCCTCTTTTATAGGCCGGGTAAGGCGTATAGCCGCCACCCGGCACATTTCACTGCACTACCCTTTAATCCGCGGATCCAGCGCATCACGCAACCCATCACCCAGCAGGTTAAACGCCAGCACGGTCAGGAAAATCGCCAGACTCGGAAATATCGCCACGTGCGGCGCTATCACCATATCCGCCCTCGCCTCGTTGAGCATTGCTCCCCATTCCGGTGTTGGCGGCTGTGCCCCTAACCCCAGAAACGACAGACTCGCTGCAGAGATAATCGACACGCCAATACGCATCGTGAAATAGACCACGATGGATGACACCGTACCCGGCAGAATATGGCTGAACAGAATGGTGGTATCGCTGGCCCCCATACTGCGCGCCGACTCGATAAAGGTCTGCTGCTTAAGCACCAGCGTATTTCCGCGAACCAGGCGGGCAAACGCGGGGATGGAAAAGACCGCTACGGCGATAATCACGTTCGCCATCCCGCTACCCATAATGGCCACGACCGCGATGGCCAACAGGATGCCAGGAAACGCGAATAACACATCGCAAATGCGCATAGTGATTCTGTCCCACCAGCCTTCGTAGTACCCCGCCAGCAGGCCGAGCACAGTACCTATGGCTGCGCCTATCAACACGGCAAATACCCCGGCCGCCAGTGAGATACGGGTCCCCACCAGCACACGGCTAAAAATATCACGCCCGAGCGAATCCACGCCAAACCAGTGCAGCATCGAGGGTCCGTCATTCAGGCGGTCGTAATCAAAGTAATTTTCCGCATCAAAAGGGGCAACCCACGGGGCAAGGATCGCCACCACAATCAGCAGCAACACAAACAACCCTGCCGCCATGGCCACCGGCTGGCGGCGAAATCGCCGCCAGAACTCCAGCCACGGGGTTCTGATATGGTCCGGCTTTAACCCCGGCATGGCGTTCAAAACGGCCTGACGACGCCAGTTCAACAATCGCATCTTACTTATACCTGATAGCCGGGTTAATGGCGGCGTAGAGCACATCCACCACTAAGTTGATAAGAATAAACTCCAGCGAAAACAGCAGCACTTCGGCCTGAATAACCGGGTAATCGCGCATGTCGACGGAATCAACCAGCAAGCGCCCAAGCCCTGGCCAGTTAAACACCTTTTCCACCACAATCGAGCCGCCCAGCAAAAAGCCGAACTGAAGCCCCATCATCGTGACAACCGGGATCATCGCATTGCGAAAACCATGCTTGAGGATGACCCACTTCTCGCTTACCCCTTTCGCCCGCGCGGTGCGGATATAGTCTTCGCTCAGCACATCGACAAACGACGCGCGCGTAAACCGCGCCATCACCGCCGCCACGGCAGCCCCCAGCGTGAGCGATGGCAGAATGTAGTGTTTCCAGGTATCCGCCCCTACGGTCGGCAACCAGCCAAGTTCAACGGAAAAAACCTGCATCAGCAGCATCCCAAGCGCAAACGCCGGGAAGGAGATACCGGTCACGGCCAGCGCCATGCCCAGTTTATCCGGCCAGCGGTTACGCCACACGGCCGCGACAATCCCGGCCACCAGGCCAAACAGCACCGCCCAGGTCATGCTGGCGATAGTGAGCCAGAACGTCGGCATAAAGCGGCTGGCAATCTCTTCCGATACCGGGCGGCGCGACACCATCGACATGCCAAAATCGCCCTGCAACACGTTGCCGATATAGTGCAGGAACTGCTTATACAACGGCTGATCGAGTCCCAGCTGTTTGCGAACCAGCTCAATCACTGACGCATCCGCTTCTGGCCCTGCGATTAACCGCGCGGGATCGCCCGGCAGCATATGGACGAACAAAAACACCAGCACCGCCACAATCAGTAGCGTAGGGATAAGCCCCAGCAGGCGTTTAAATACATAATTCGGTAATGACTCCAACTTATTGATAGTGTTTTATGTTCAGATAATGCCCGATGACTTTGTCATGCAGCTCCACCGATTTTGAGAACGACAGCGACTTCCGTCCCAGCCGTGCCAGGTGCTGCCTCAGATTCAGGTTATGCCGCTCAATTCGCTGCGTATATCGCTTGCTGATTACGTGCAGCTTTCCCTTCAGGCGGGATTCATACAGCGGCCAGCCATCCGTCATCCATATCACCACGTCAAAGGGTGACAGCAGGCTCATAAGACGCCCCAGCGTCGCCATAGTGCGTTCACCGAATACGTGCGCAACAACCGTCTTCCGGAGCCTGTCATACGCGTAAAACAGCCAGCGCTGGCGCGATTTAGCCCCGACGTATCCCCACTGTTCGTCCATTTCCGCGCAGACGATGACGTCACTGCCCGGCTGTATGCGCGAGGTTACCGACTGCGGCCTGAGTTTTTTAAATGGCGGAAAATCGTGTTGAGGCCAACGCCCATAATGCGGGCGGTTGCCCGGCATCCAACGCCATTCATGGCCATATCAATGATTTTCTGGTGCGTACCGGGTTGAGAAGCGGTGTAAGTGAACTGCAGTTGCCATGTTTTACGGCAGTGAGAGCAGAGATAGCGCTGATGTCCGGCGGTGCTTTTGCCGTTACGCACCACCCCGTCAGTAGCTGAACAGGAGGGACAGCTGATAGAAACAGAAGCCACTGGAGCACCTCAAAAACACCATCATACACTAAATCAGTAAGTTGGCAGCATCACCCATAATTCAACATGCCTTTCCCTCTCATCCCGCAGGCCGTCGCCTGCGGGAATGAGTCTTTTATTTCAAATCAGCGTCATCAAAACTAAAGCCCGTATCCGGCATGATGTAGAACCCGGTCAGCGCTTTGTTATGCGCCGAAACCAGCTTTTCTACCACCAGCGGTACCCACGGAGACTCTTTCCAGATAACGTCCTGCGCATCTTTATAGAGACGCGCCTTCTCTTCTGGTTTTGTGGTTTTCAGGGCATCCGCCAGGTCTTTGTCCACCTGCGGATTGCTGTAGAACGCAGTGTTAAACAGCGTCGGAGGCCAGTTCTGTGAGGCAAACAGCGGCGATAGCGCCCAGTCTGCTTCGCCGGTCGATGCCGTCCAGCCGGTGTAGAACATTCTCACGCCGCTCTTTTTTTGCCCTTTACCTTCCACCTCTGCGGCGCGCTGCCCGGCATCCATCGCCGTGACCTGCGCTTTGATCCCCACCTGTGCCAGCTGCTGCTGGGTGAACTGCAACACTTTTTGCGCAGTACTGTGATTATGCGATGACCACAGCGTAGTGCTAAAGCCATTCGGGTAACCCGCTTCTTTCAGCAGCTCGCGCGCTTTGGCCGGATCGTACGGCCACGGCTGATAACTTTGCGCATAAGCAATGGCTGGCGGCAGCACACCGGTTGCGGGTGTTGCATAACCGGCAAACGCCACTTTCACCAGCGCCTGGCGGTTAATCGCGTAGTTGATGGCTTCACGCACTTTCGGGTTATCAAACGGTTTTTGCGTGACGTTCATGCTGATGTAGCGTTGCATGATAGACGGGCTAGCCACCAGCTCAAGCTTGCTGTTTTTTGCAAGGATTGCCGCCTGCTCGTAGGGAATGGGGAAGGCAAACTGCGCCTCACCCGTTTGCAGCATCGCCGCACGGGTGTTGTTATCAACCACAGGACGCCAGGTAATGGTGTCCAGCTTCGGCAACCCTTTCTGCCAGTAATCGTCGAATTTTTTCACCTTCACAAAATCGGTCTGATTCCAGGTGACCAGTTCGTACGGCCCGGTGCCAACAGGATGGAAGCCAATCTCTTTACCGTATTTTTTCAGCGCTGCCGGGGAGATCATCGCCGTTGCCGGGTGCGCCAGAATATTGATAAACGCGGAGAACGGTTCTTTCAGGGTGATTTTCACCGTCGAAGGGTCAACGACCTCAGTGCTGGCGATGGTTTTAAACAGGTTATAACGCTTGAGGCTATTTTCCGGGTTACTGGCGCGATCGAGGTTAACTTTGACGGCTTCAGCATTGAAATCGGTGCCATCCTGGAACTTCACGCCGGTTTTGAGCTTTATCGTATACACCAGACCGTTGTCCGATACGGTGTAGCTTTCGGCCAGCACGTTTTTCAGCTTCATCTCTTTATCCAGGCCGAAAAGGCCCTGATAGAATGATTTGGCGACCGCCTGTGACAAGGTGTCGTTAGCGTCATACGGATCCAGGGTCGTGAAATTGGAGCCAACCGCAACAACCACATCTTTGGCAGCGAACGCGGGGGCTGCGGCCAGGGCTGCCGTCACGCTCGCGGCTAACAGCCATGTACGAGCAACAAATTTAACCATTGTGTTCTCCTGCCTGTTGTAAGTTATAACCGCGAGAATGCATTGTCCTGACGCGGAGGTGCCACAAAATGACCCGGACTGACTTCGCGAAGCGTCACGCGCTCCACCGATTCGCCCGGTTTACGAATATTGCCCGGCATCTCATCCTGCAACAGCACACGCTGGGCGTGGCGATGGGTAGGATCAGCAACCGGTACAGCCGCTATCAGCTTACGGGTATAGGGATGCTGCGGGTTTTCAAATACCGCCTGACGAGGGCCAATCTCAACAATCTGCCCCTGTAACATCACCGCGACCCGGTGGCTGATGCGCTCAACAACGGCCATATCGTGCGAGATAAATAAAAAAGCGATGCCCATATCCCGCTGTAGATCGAGCAATAAATTAATGATTTGCGCGCGAATAGAGACATCCAGCGCCGACACCGATTCATCGGCAATCACCACTTTCGGGTTCAGCGCCAGTGCGCGTGCAATACAGATTCGCTGCCGCTGACCACCGGAAAACTCATGCGGATACCGCCAGGCGTGTTCAGGCAGCAAGCCAACACGTTCCAGTAACCAGGCCACCCGCCGCTGGGCCGCATCACCATCGAGCAGGTTATGCACCCGCAGTGGCTCCATTATCGAATAGCCAACGGTATGACGCGGGTCGAGCGAGGCGTAGGGATCCTGAAAAATAAACTGAATATCCCGACGCAGCGGCTGGAGCTTACTGGAAGGCAGGGTATCAATACGTTCCCCGTTAAAGGTGATACTCCCTTCCTGAGACTCCACCAGCCGCAGCAGCGCCCGCCCGGTGGTGGATTTACCGCAGCCCGATTCCCCGACCAGCGCCAGCGTTTCACCCGCCCAGAGATCAAAACTAACGTTCTCTACGGCATGAACTTCACGCTTCACGCGGTTAAACAACCCACTGCGCAACGGGAAGCGGGTCACAAGATTGCGTACCTGCAAAACAGGCTGACCCGGTACAACCGTGTCCTGCTCTGTTTCAGCCTCCTGACGCCCGGTATCCCCCGGCGAAATCAGCGGAAAACGCCGCGGTAATGCGCTGCCGTTCATTGCGCCCAGACGCGGCACGGCAGCCAGCAATGCTTTGGTATAGGGATGTTCCGGGGCATGGAATATCTGCTCTACACTGCCCATTTCAACGGCAACGCCCTGGTGCATTACCAGCACACGATCGGCGACATCCGCCACAACGCCCATGTCATGAGTGATAAAAATCACCCCCATGTCCATTTCCTGTTGCAGCACTTTAATCAGTTGCAGGATCTGTGCCTGAATAGTCACATCCAGCGCGGTGGTCGGTTCGTCGGCAATCAGCACCGCAGGGCGACACGACAGCGCCATCGCAATCATCACGCGCTGGCGCATCCCGCCCGAAAGCTGATGCGGATAGCGCGACAAAATAGCCTGCGCCTCCGGAATACGCACCTGTTCCAGCATCCGTTTGGCTTCAGCCAGCGCTTCATCACCGCTTAGGCCCTGATGCAGGCGGATAGATTCTGCAATCTGCTCACCTACCGGGAAAACCGGGTTCAGGGAAGTCATCGGCTCCTGGAAAATCATCGCGATATCCGCGCCGCGTACCCCCTGCATTTGCGATGCGCTCAGTTCAGTTAAATCAATAACCTGTCGATTGCGACGACGCAGCAGCATCGTGTCGCACTCCACCTTTCCGCCCGACTGTTCGAGCAGGCGCATTAATGACAGCGCCGTGACCGACTTACCCGAACCGGACTCGCCTACAATCGCCAGCGTTTCACCACGATTAAGTGAAAACGATAGATTTTTTACTGCGGGGACGAACTGCCGCTCTTCCTGAAACGCAATATTCAGTTGTTGAACCGCCAGAACCTCGCGGCTGTCCAGCTTTTCACTGTGCGGCACGCATAACCCCCTTATTCACGATAAATCCCCGTACTGGGTGCATCTCCGGCATAGCCCCAGGCACGGTACATGCCTTCACTGTTAAAGGGCAACGCCACGTTCCCCTCATGATCCACAGCGATTAACCCACCCACACCGCCCAGCGCCGGGAGTTTTTCCATCACCACACGCTCACAGGCTTCCGCCAGACTCAAGCCGCCGTAATCCATCAGCGCAGTAATGTCATACGCTGCCAGTGCGCGAATAAACACCTCACCGGTTCCGGTACAGGAGACTGCCGCCGTGGCGTTATTGGCATAGCATCCCGCACCAGGGAGAGGGCTGTCGCCTACCCGCCCTGGCAGCTTATTGGTCATGCCACCCGTAGACGTTGCGGCGGCAAGGTTGCCGGCTTTATCCAGCGCAACCGCGCCTACCGTACCCATTTTGCTGTTCTCATCCAGCGGCGCGGTATGGTCAAGCTGTGTAATTCCCTCTGAACGGGCATCCAGCAGCTGCTGATAGCGTTCCGGGGTCGAAAACAGGTCAGGCGATACCGATTCCATCCCGTGCGCAACGGCAAATTGTTCCGCCCCTGCGCCTGTCAGCAGGACATGAGGGCTGTTTTCCATCACCAGACGCGCCGCCAGAACAGGGTTACGCAGATGGCTTACCCCGGCAACCGCGCCGGCTTTAAGACTGGCACCATCCATCACACAGGCGTCAAGCTCGTGCGTTTCGTCGCGGGTAAACACCGAACCAATCCCGGCATTAAACAGCGGACACTCCTCGAGCAGACGAACAGCTTCGGTCACAACATCCAGCGCGCTCTCGCCCGCTTCCAGCATTCGCTGCCCTGTTTCCACAATATTATAAAGCGCGTCAATATAACGCTTTTCCTGCTCGGGACTGAGCTGCGCACGGGTGATTGCCCCTGCGCCGCCATGAATTGCGATTACCGCATTAACCATTTCGCCTCACCCACTCGCCTGATCAGCGGCTTTTTCTATAAATATCATTATCGTTGCTGATTCTTCAGATAATTTTTGAATATAGAAAGACGCCACGGTGATGTAAAGGGTACACCCATCGGGTCATACAGTTAGTGGTACTTTTCTGCCATAATGAGCGCTTTCGTTGTTACTCCGCAGGAGCCACCCATGGATTTTACCGCCGGACTGATGCCGCTCGACACGGCACTGACCCAGATGCTCAACCGCATTTCCCCGCTGCAAGACCACGAAACGCTGCCCTTAGTACGCTGTTTCGGTCGCATTGCGGCGCGCGATATCGTTTCTCCCCTCAACGTGCCGGGATTCGATAACTCCGCGATGGACGGTTACGCGGTACGCCTGGCGGATATCCAGACGGGTCTGGCGCTTCCGGTGGCGGGTAAAGCCTTTGCGGGCCAGCCGTTTAACGGTGAATGGCCTGCCGGGAGCTGCATCCGGATCATGACCGGCGCGCCAGTGCCAGCCGGTTGCGATGCTGTGGTGATGCAGGAAGAGACAGAACAAACCGACGAGGGCGTGCGTTTTACCGCCAGCGCCAGGGCAGGCCAGAACATCCGCCGCGCGGGTGAAGATATTACGCTTGGCGCGACCGTTTTCAGCGCCGGGCAAAAACTGACGGTAGCGGAGCTGCCCGTGCTGGCGTCACTGGGTATCGCCGACATCGACGTTATCCGTCGTGTGCGCGTTGCAGTCTTTTCCACCGGCGATGAGCTGCAACTGCCAGGTCAGCCGCTGCAGGAGGGACAGATTTACGACACCAACCGCCTGGCGGTGCACCTGATGCTGGAACAGCTTGGCTGCGAAGTAGTCAACCTGGGTATTATTCCTGACGATCCCGAAAAGCTACGAGCCGCTTTTATTGAAGCGGATAAATGCGCGGATGTGGTGATAAGTTCCGGCGGTGTGTCTGTTGGCGAAGCGGATTACACCAAAACCATTCTTGAAGAGCTGGGCGAAATTGGCTTCTGGAAACTGGCTATCAAACCGGGTAAACCCTTCGCCTTTGGCAAGCTGGGGCGCAGCTGGTTCTGCGGCCTGCCGGGCAACCCGGTATCCGCAGCCCTGACCTTCTATCAGTTGGTGCAGCCGCTGCTGGCAAAACTGTCTGGCAATAAAGCCAGCCCGCTTCCGGTACGCCTGCGCGCGCGCGCGGCGACCCGTCTGAAGAAGTCACCGGGTCGTCTTGATTTCCAGCGTGGTATTCTGGCACGTAACGCTGATGGCGAGCTGGAAGTGAGCACCACGGGGCATCAGGGTTCGCATATTTTCAGCTCCTTTAGCCAGGGCAACTGCTTTATCGTGCTCGAGAGCGAACGCGGTCATGTGGAAGCGGGTGAATGGGTCGAGGTGGAAACCTTTAACCACCTGTTCGGGGGCTAATCATGACGGTGGAACTGAGCGATCAGGAGATGCTGCGCTACAACCGCCAGATTGTGCTGCGCGGTTTTGATTTCGACGGTCAGGAAGCGCTTAAGGCCGCCAGTGTACTGGTGGTGGGGCTGGGTGGTCTGGGCTGTGCCGCCGCGCAGTACCTGGCTGCGGCGGGTGTCGGTAGCATGACGCTGCTGGATTTTGACACCGTGTCGCTGTCTAATCTGCAACGCCAGACGTTGCACAGAGATGCCACCCTCGGCGAAGCCAAAGTCGAGTCAGCAAAAACGGCACTAACCCGCATCAATCCCCACGTTCAGTTCACTCTTATTAACGCCATGCTTGAGGAAGACGCGCTGTTCGCGCAAATCGCCCGGCATGACCTGGTGCTGGATTGCACCGATAATGTCGCTATCCGTAATCAGCTAAATGCAGGCTGTTTTGCCCATAAAACACCGCTGGTTTCCGGGGCGGCAATCCGTATGGAAGGGCAAATCAGCGTGTTCACTTACGCCGAAGGCGAGCCCTGCTACCGCTGCCTGAGTCGTTTGTTTGGTGAAAATGCACTCACCTGCGTGGAAGCGGGAGTGATGGCACCGTTAGTGGGTGTAATTGGCTCAATGCAGGCGATGGAAGCGATCAAGGTACTGACCCGCTACGGCACGCCTGCGGCAGGCAAAATCGTGATGTATGACGCGATGACCTGCCAGTTCCGCGAGATGAAGCTGATGCGTAATCCGGGGTGTGAGGTTTGCGGAGGTTAAAGCAAACGGCAACCTTCAGGTTGCCGTTTTAATGTTTGCTCCCTCTCCCCGTGGGCTGAGGAATCCCCACAAAAATACGAGCACGGACGGCTCCCTCTCCTTTTTGGGAGAGGGCTGGGGTGAGGGGGAACATACGGCTGTGGTGGTCATTCCGTTCACTTTACGTTCCTTGCTACTCTGTCACCACAATACCGGTGAACGTGCCAGGGTAGCTCACCGCCGCTACCCTGGCGACCCGGGCTCCCGGCAAGAAAATCGTCGCTTCGCGATGCCCTCAGCGTTTGCTCCAGGCTAATCGGGGACGGGCGGATGAAACGTCCCTGTAAAGCCGCCCTCGCCGCGCATCCATGCGCGTCGCCCCGGCCTTCCGTAAACGCGTCGGCGATTTTCAGCCGGACCATGACACCGCTGTAAGTCCCTTAATTCAATGGCGTAATATCATCGCTGAATTAAAGACAAAAATTACTGGGGAACCCTCAGCCCTGTGTGAGAGGGTTGGGGTGAGGGCATCAGACCGCACCCGTCAGATAGACGTCCGTCCAAATGCCCCCTGCCAGTCCTGCTCAAACTTCACAATCGCCGCATCCACAGCCGGTGATGCGATAAACTGCTGCGCCACATCCAGCGGCAGCGTAATTGACTCGCAACCCGCCAGCAGGCAGTCCAGCGCCTGACGCGGCGTTTTGAAACTGGCGGCCAGCACTTTGGACTGTGGAGCATGAAGCGACAACAACTGCTGTAACTCCGCAACAGTCTGGATACCGTCCCCGCCCTGCGCATCCACACGGTTAACGTAAGGCGCAACATACTCAGCACCCGCCAGCGCGGACAACATCCCCTGTGCGGCACCGTATACCGCCGTGCCAAGCGTTGGAATACCTTCAGCTTTAAGCATTTTGATTGCCGCCAGCCCTTCTGCCGTCACCGGCACTTTTACCACCAGATCATTAATAATGGCACGCAGTTTACGCGCATCTTCCACCATGCCTTCTGCGGTGGTCGCCATTACCTGTGCAAACAGGCGACCTTTGCCACCCAGCGCGTCGTGCAGCTCGGGCAGTAAAACATCCAGCGGTGTTTTACCCGCCGCAACAATGCTCGGGTTAGTGGTTACGCCAGCCAGCGGGAAGATGCGGGCCAGTTTTTTGACTGCCGCAACGTCGGATGTGTCGAGATAAAGTTCCATGATGTAACCCTCAAAATTAGCCTGCATTTACCCTACCACGGCAAAACCTGCTCAAGAGTTGACCTGCATCAAGATAACTTTCATTCGAAAGTAATTTAATCTTCATATGCAAGATGAGAGGCGAAACAATGATCTTCAATATACAGCGTTATTCTACCCACGATGGCCCTGGTATTCGTACCGTGGTGTTCCTGAAAGGCTGCTCCCTGGGCTGCCGCTGGTGTCAGAACCCGGAAAGCCGCTCCCGTACCCGGGACGTGCTGTTCGACGCTCGTCTGTGCCTGGACGGCTGTGATCTGTGTCAGCAGGCAGCCCCGGGGTATATTGAGCGGGCATTAAATGGGCTGCTCATCCACCGCGAAAAACTGAACGCAGAAACGCTGGACGCCCTCACCGATTGCTGCCCGACTCAGGCTCTCACCGTCTGCGGTGAAGAACAGCAGGTCGAGGAGATTATGGAGACCGTGCTGCGCGATAAACCCTTTTACGACCGCAGCGGTGGCGGGATCACTCTCTCTGGCGGCGAACCCTTTATGAGCCCGGAGCTGGCGCACGCACTGTTTAAAACCAGCCACGAACAGGGAATTCATACCGCTGTTGAAACCTGTCTTCACGTGCCCTGGCACTATATCGAGCCATCCTTGCCCTATGTCGATCTGTTCCTGGCTGACCTGAAGCACGTGGATGGCGAGGTCTTCAGACAGTGGACGGACGGCTCGGCCAAACGCGTGCTGGATAACCTTAAGCGCCTTGCCGCTGCCGGAAAACAGCTCACCATTCGCGTGCCGCTGATCCAGGGCTTTAACGCCGATGAGGCCTCCATCACCGCCATCACTAATTTCGCCGCCGATGAACTGAACGTCCGCGATATTCATTTTCTGCCGTATCACACGCTGGGCATGAACAAATACACCCTGCTCAGCCAACCCTACTCTGCCCCTGATAAACCGCTGGATAACCCTGCGCTGCTGGATTTCGCGCAACAGTACGCCTGCCGGAAAGGGTTAACCGCGACCTTACGAGGATAAACTTATGACTACCCTGAATCTCAACACCCTCAGTGACCGTATTAAGGCACACAAAACTGCACTGGTGCACATTGTTAAGCCGCCGGTCTGTACCGAGCGCGCACAGCACTACACCGAGATGTATCAGCAGCACATGGACAAGCCGATCCCGGTACGTCGTGCGCTGGCCCTGGCGCACCACCTGGCGCAACGCACCATCTGGATCAAACACGATGAGCTGATCATCGGTAACCAGGCAAGTGAAGTCCGCGCGGCGCCAATCTTCCCGGAATACACCGTTTCCTGGATTGAAAAAGAGATTGATGACCTGGCGGATCGTCCGGGGGCAGGTTTTGCGGTAAGCGAAGAAAACAAACGCGTGCTGCATGAAATTTGCCCGTGGTGGCGTGGGCAGACGGTGCAGGATCGCTGCTACGGCATGTTCACCGACGAGCAAAAAGGCTTGCTGGAAACCGGCATCATCAAGGCAGAAGGTAATATGACATCCGGTGATGCGCACCTGGCCGTGAACTTCCCGCTGGTGCTGGAAAAAGGCCTGGACGGGATACGTGCCAAAGTTTCCGAACGCCGCACCCGCATTAACCTGACCGTACTGGACGATCTGCATGGCGATCAGTTCCTGAAAGCGATTGATATTGTTCTGGAAGCGGTCAGCCTGCACATTGAACGTTTTGCCGCGCTGGCACGTGAAATGGCGTCAACCGAAACCCGTGAAAGCCGCCGTGACGAACTGCTGGCAATGGCTGAAAACTGCGATGTGATTGCCCACGAACCGCCAAAAACCTTCTGGCAGGCGCTGCAACTGTGCTATTTCATCCAGCTTGTCCTGCAAATTGAGTCCAACGGCCACTCCGTGTCGTTCGCCCGTATGGACCAGTATCTCTACCCATACTATCGTCGCGATGTCGAACTGAACCAGTCTCTCGATCGCGAGCACGCCATTGAGCTGCTGCACAGCTGCTGGCTGAAGCTGCTGGAAGTGAACAAGATCCGCTCTGGCTCACACTCGAAAGCGTCTGCGGGCAGCCCGCTGTATCAGAACGTCACCATCGGCGGTCAGAAGCTGGTGAACGGCGAGCCAATGGATGCGGTGAACCCGCTCTCTTACGCCATTCTCGAATCCTGTGGTCGTCTGCGCTCTACCCAGCCAAACCTGAGCGTGCGTTACCATGCGGGGATGAGCAACGATTTCCTCGACGCCTGCGTGCAGGTGATCCGCTGTGGTTTCGGGATGCCGGCCTTTAACAACGATGAAATCGTGATCCCGGAATTCATCAAACTCGGTGTTGAGAAAGACGATGCCTACGATTATGCGGCGATTGGCTGTATCGAAACCGCAGTCGGGGGCAAATGGGGCTATCGCTGTACCGGCATGAGCTTTATCAACTTTGCGCGAGTGATGCTGGCAGCACTGGAAGGTGGCCGCGATGCCACCAGCGGTAAAGTGTTCCTGCCACAGGAAAAAGCACTTTCCGCCGGTAACTTCGGCAACTTCGAAGAAGTGATGGCCGCGTGGGATACCCAGATCCGCTACTACACCCGTAAATCCATCGAAATTGAGTATGTGGTGGACACCATGCTGGAGGAGAACGTCCACGATATTCTCTGTTCTGCCCTGGTGGATGACTGTATCGAGCGCGCGAAAAGCATTAAGCAAGGTGGCGCGAAGTACGACTGGGTTTCCGGTCTACAGGTGGGTATTGCCAACCTCGGCAACAGCCTGTCAGCCGTTAAAAAGCTGGTCTTCGAGCAGGGGGTTATCGGCCAGCAACAACTGGCGGCAGCACTTGCAGACGATTACGAAGGGTTAACCCACGAGCAGTTGCGCCAGCGCCTGATCAACGGTGCGCCGAAATACGGTAACGACGATGACAGCGTCGATTTACTGTTAACCCGCGCGTATGAAACCTATATTGCGGAACTTAAGCAGTACCACAACCCGCGCTACGGCCGTGGTCCAATTGGCGGTAATTACTACGCCGGGACATCTTCAATTTCGGCTAACGTACCGTTCGGCGCGGCGACGATGGCAACGCCTGATGGTCGTAAAGCGCATACGCCACTGGCGGAAGGCGCAAGCCCGGCTTCCGGCACTGACCATCTTGGCCCAACGGCGGTGATTGGCTCCGTAGGCAAGCTGCCGACTGAAGCGATTCTGGGCGGGGTACTGTTAAACCAGAAGCTGAACCCGGCAACGCTGGAAAACGATAGCGACCGCCAGAAGCTGATGGTCCTGCTGCGTACTTTCTTCGAGGTGCATAAAGGCTGGCATATTCAGTACAACATCGTATCGCGCGAAACGCTGATGGAAGCGAAGAAACACCCAGACCAGTACCGTGACCTGGTGGTGCGTGTCGCCGGTTACTCGGCATTCTTTACCGCCCTGTCGCCGGATGCGCAGGACGATATTATTGCGCGTACGGAACATACGCTGTAAAAAAATGCCCGGTGGCGCTGCGCTTACCGGGCCTACATCTTCTCCCCGTAGGCCGGGTAAGGCGAAGCCGCCACCCGGCTTACTGACTTTCATTCGAAATTAAATTTGTGCTCCCCGTCACCTTGTTATTAGAATGTTTCAAACGCAGTGACCCAGGAGCACAGTATGACCGTTAAAGTTATCGTCACCGATATGGACGGAACTTTCCTTGATGATGCCAAGCAGTACGACAGAGACCGCTTTCAGGCACAGTTTGAGCAGCTTAAAGCCCGTAATATTGCGTTCGTTGTCGCCAGCGGCAACCAGTATTACCAGCTCATCTCCTTCTTCCCGGAGCTGAAAGAGCAGATCTCCTTCGTGGCGGAAAACGGCGCGCTGGTTTTCGATCACGGCGAACAGATTTTCCACGGAGAGCTGACCCGTCATGAGTCGCAAATCGTCGTCGGTGAGTTACTGAAAGACAAAGGGCTGAATTTCGTGGCCTGCGGGCTGGAGAGCGCTTACGTCAGCGACACCGCCCCGGAAGAGTTTGTGAAGCTGATGTCAAAGCACTATCACCGCTTAAAACGCATCAGCGATTACCGCGAAATCAACGACATTCTGTTTAAGTTCTCCCTGAACCTGCCGGACAGCGATATCCCGAACCTTGTCGACAAACTGCATGTCTCGCTGGACGGTATTATGAAACCTGTCACCAGCGGCTTTGGCTTTGTTGATTTGATTATCCCGGGTCTGCACAAAGCCAACGGTATCAGCCGACTGCTGAAACGCTGGAAAATCTCCCCGCAGGAGTGCGTGGCCATCGGCGACAGCGGCAACGATGCGGAAATGCTGAAACTGGTGAAATATTCTTTTGCGATGGGCAACGCCGCACAGAGCATTAAAGACATCAGCCGCTATAGCACCGACGATAACAACCACCAGGGCGCGCTGAATGTCATTCAGGCCGTGCTCGACACACATTCCCCGTTCGACCTCTGATCGCCTCCCGCCGGGGTACTGCCCCGGCACCTCACTCTTTTTTCATCCTGTGCTGCACGTCAAGTTTTTAAACTTGCATTAACTTATTTTTAACTTAAAGTATCACTTGTAGACACTTTTACTTTCGAATGAAAGATGCGAGGCAGTTATGACGTTGACGTTTACCAGTGAAATTTTGCCTGCGGACCACAAAGCAGCAATCCGTCAGATGAAACGTGAGTTACGTGCGCAGATCGGTGACGTTCAGGCGGTGTTCGACAAGCTCAGTGATAAAATCGCCACCCGTGTGGCAGAGATTAACGCGCTGAAAAATAAGGGCGAGTCCGTCTGGCCGGTGATCCCGTTTGCGGATGTTAAAAACGGTCAGATCACGGATGCACAGCGGGACGCAGTAAAACGCCGTGGCTGTGCGGTGATCAAAGGTCACTTCCCTCGCGAGCAGGCGCTGGCATGGGATAACTCGATGCTCGACTATCTCGATCTCAATCAGTTTGATGATGTCTATAAAGGCCCGGGCGATAACTTCTTCGGCACCTTAACGGCTTCCCGCCCGGAGATTTACCCTATTTACTGGTCCCAGGCGCAGATGCAGGCCCGCCAGAGCGAAGAGATGGCGCAGGTACAATCGTTCCTGAACCGTTTATGGACATTCGAGAGCAACGGTAAACAGTGGTTCAATCCGGATGTGAGCGTCATTTATCCTGACCGTATTCGCCGCCGCCCGCCGGGAACCACCTCCAAAGGTCTGGGCGCGCACACCGATTCCGGCGCGCTGGAGCGCTGGCTGCTGCCAGCTTATCAGCAGGTGTTCGCTCGCGTGTTTGACGGCAATGTAGAGAAATACGATCCGTGGAATGCCGCGCACCGTACCGAAGTGGAAGAGTACACTGTAGATAACACCACGAAGTGTTCTGTGTTCCGCACCTTCCAGGGCTGGACGGCACTGTCGGATATGATCCCGGGCCAGGGCCTGCTGCACGTAGTGCCTATCCCGGAAGCGATGGCTTACATTCTGCTGCGCCCACTGCTGGACGACGTACCGGAAGATGAACTTTGTGGCGTGGCGCCAGGTCGCGTGCTGCCGATTTCTGAAAAATGGCATCCGTTGTTAATCGAAGCGTTAACCAGCATTCCGGCGCTGGAAGCAGGTGATTCTGTCTGGTGGCACTGTGACGTGATCCACTCCGTCGCCCCGGTAGAGGAACAACAAGGCTGGGGTAACGTGATGTATATCCCTGCCGCGCCGATGTGCGAGAAAAACCTCGCCTATGCGAAAAAGGTGAAAGCGGCGCTGGAAACCGGTGCATCTCCGGGCGATTTCCCGCGTGAAGATTATGAAACCACCTGGCAGGATCGCTTTACCGTGAATGACCTGAATATCCACGGTAAGCGCGCGCTGGGCATGGTCTAACTGTCGTATAACCCTTCCCGCTCAACGGCGGTGCGTCGTTTCCCCTGACGTATCCGCCGTACTGATTCACGAATTGTCAGCGTTCCATTCAACAATAACGTACCAATCGGCGCTGTCGGGCGCATCAGTCGCTGCTGAAGCATATGCACCGCTTCTGTTCCGAGCTCATCGCGTGGAACGTGTATCGCCGTGAGCGGCACATCCTGGATGGCCGCCAGATTAAAACCATCAATACTCATCACCGACACATCCTGCGGAACGCGCAGCCCGTGCTTTTGCAAGGCGCTTATGGTTCCCGCAGCCATAAAATCACCGCCAACTAAAAACGCCGTGGGCAGGTCTTTCCCCTCTCGCTGACGGAGCCATTCGCTGACCAGCTGTTCGGTCTCTTTCGCGCTAAAGCTTGGTACTACCAGCAGGTCACGCTTGTCCGTAAATTTCAGATTATGGTATTGCCACGCTTCACGAATGCCCGCCAGACGTAGCTCCATGGTGTAACGACGCAGGCACAGCACAGTCATCACTTCGCGATGCCCCATTTCAAACAGATACTCAGCCGCGCGTTCACCGATGGCCCGGTGGTCAGGGGCAACTGCGGGCAGACGCATCAGACGATCGCGGCAGTTGATCAGCATACAAGGTTTACCCACATCCACCGCGAGATCGTGGATATGCGGATCGTCTATCCCCAGTAAAATAGCGGCCTGCGTATCGGCTTCATTCATGCGTGCCAGAAACAGCTGGGCGTCGCTGTCATTCTCTTCCAGCGCGCAATAACGCAGCCGGACTTCATGAGACGCCAGCCCTTTACTTACACTCTGGATAACCCGGTAGTAAAAGATGTCGGACCGCTCATCAAATGCCCGCTGCGGCGCAAAGACCATCAGGCTATTCAGCAACAGCCTGCCAGCTGCCATGCCATCCATCACGCCCAGCTCCCGCGCGCACTCCAGCACTTTGCTGCGCGCTTTTTCACTGGTGTTCGCCTTGCCTGCCAGCACCCGCGAAACCGTACTAATGGAAAGCTGAGTGCGGGCGGCAATTTCAGCGATTTTTAGTCTTTTATCCATTTTGTGATCTCGCTCCATTTGCGAAATGAAAAAATTTTCATAACGTGAATATCAGGTAAACAGTGCGTTAAATACAATAATGCCAAATGATTGCGGCCAGTTATGAGAAAGCTTGCACAAAATCCGCTATTGCCTGCCTATTTTCTCCCTTAATGTGAATTTGTCACACAGCTTCCATACTAGTTGTATAGCAACTTTTATCAGCAAAACGGATAACTATCAAAGCCATAAAAAATGTGTGTGACATCCGAAACGTCTGCCCCCTACCGTCCCTCTAGTGGAGAGAGAAATGAGTCAGGATATCAATAACACTGCAACAGCAAGTAAAACCCGCCGGGTCATTAAAAACCTGCGCTGGTACGTACTGGTTCTGTTTTTACTTGGCGTCACCGTCAACTACATCACCCGTAACTCACTGGGAATTCTTGCACCTGAGCTGAAAGAGAGCCTGGGCATCACCACCGAGCAATACTCCTGGATAGTGGGCGCGTTCCAGATTGCCTACACCATTTTCCAGCCGCTGTGTGGCTGGCTGATTGATGTCATCGGCCTGAAGATTGGTTTTATGGTCTGTGCGGGTCTCTGGGCGCTGATGTGTATTTTCCATGCGGGAGCCGGAAGCTGGCTGCATCTTGCGATCCTGCGCTTCTTTATGGGTGCCTCAGAAGCGGCTGCCACCCCGGCGAACGCCAAAACCATCGGTGAATGGTTCCCGAAATCTGAACGCCCGGTGGCCGCCGGTTGGGCGGGTGTCGGCTTTTCGATTGGCGCGATGCTTGCGCCACCGATTATCTACTTTGCCCATGCCTCATTCGGCTGGCAGGGTGCATTTATGTTCACCGGCGTGCTGGCGCTGCTGTGGGTGATCCTCTGGTGGGCGTTTTATTACAACCCGGAACAGCACCCGAACCTGGGCAAGGATGAACTGGCATATATCAAGCAGGATAACGAACCGCCCGCGGTCAAACTGCCTTTCCTGACGGCGCTGAAGACGGTTTCAAAAAACAAACGTTTTTACGGTATTGCTATCCCGGCCTTTATGGCGGAACCGGCCTGGGCCGTGCTGAGCTTCTGGGTGCCATTGTACCTAGCCAAAGAGCACGGCATGGACCTGAAGCAGATTGCGATGTTCGCCTGGCTGCCGTTCCTCGCCGCCGATATCGGTAGCGTGGCGAGTGGCTATCTTACCCGGCTCTATACCCGCTGGTTCGGTTGCTCCCGCGTTAACTCAATCGTTGCCAGCTCCGTGACCGGCGCGTTCCTGATGATCTCTCTGGGCATCGTGGCTATTACCCGCGACCCGTATATCACCATTGTGCTGATCTCCATTGGTGGTTTTGGGCATCAGATTATCTCCTGCATGTTAAGCGCTCTGGTGGTGGAGTCTTTTGATAAGGGCCAGATGGCCACCGTCAACGGGATGCGCGGATCGGCGGCGTGGATCGCCAGTTTCCTGTTCTCTCTTTTGATTGGTGTTACCGCCGACAAAATCGGCTTTAACCCGCTGTTCATTGCCATGGGTTTCTTTGACCTGATTGGCGCTGTTTTCCTGGTGGCATTTATTGCTGAACGTCGCGCCAAGCGCGCCTGATAGTGGATGTATTGCATATGAAAACCCTGAAAAGCTGGACCGTAGATAAACAGTCGGCGAACCATCTGGAACTGGTGGTGGATAATCAGCACCGCCTGTGTCTGTATGTGCTGGAAGAGAACCTGTTCCGCGTGCTGATTAAACGCAAAGGCGAGCTGGCACTGGACCGCACCTGGAGCATCGCGCCAGAGAAAGATGTGCCGTGGGAAGGCCGTCGCCGCGACGATCTCAGCGGTTTTTCCTGCCCTGCCTGGACGCTGACACAACAGGGCGATACCCTGACGGTCGCCACGGAACAGCTGCGTGTGACAGTGCATCAGCCGCTGTGGCTGGAGTGGTATTACCGGAATGAAGCGGGCGAGTGGCAGCCGCTGGTGAATGACCGCCCGACCAGCGCCTATCTGCTGAACGCCCATGGCGATGGCGTGGCGCACTACCTGAGCCGTCGTAAAGACGAGCGTTTCTACGGTCTGGGTGAAAAAACCGGTGATTTACAGCGTAACGGTAAGCGCTATGAGATGCGTAACCTTGACGCCATGGGCTATAACGCGGTCAGTACCGACCCGCTCTACAAACATATTCCGTTCACTATCGCCCGTCGTGATGACGTGAGCTACGGCCTGTTTTATGACAACCTGAGCAGCTGCTGGCTGGATTTGGGTAACGAAATCGACAACTACCATACCGCCTATCGCCGCTGGCAGGCGGAAGCCGGCGACATCGATTACTACATCTTTACCGGTAAAAAGGTACTGGATATCACCAAAGCCTTCGTGCGCCTGACCGGGAAAACGCTGTTTGGGCCAAAATGGAGCCTGGGTTACAGCGGCTCAACCATGCATTACACCGATGCGCCGGACGCGCAAAACCAGCTGATGAACTTTATCCGCCTGTGCGAAGAGCACGCCATTCCGTGCGACTCGTTCCAGCTGTCGTCGGGTTATACCTCCATTAACGGCAAGCGTTACGTCTTTAACTGGAATTACGACAAGGTGCCGCAGCCGAAAGTGATGAGCCAGGCGTTCCACGATGCGGGGCTGAAGCTCGCCGCGAACATCAAACCGTGCCTGTTGCAGGATCATCCGCGCTATAACGAAGTCGCAGAGAGCGGCCTGTTCATTCGCGATTCAGAAACCGATGCACCAGAACGCTCCAGCTTCTGGGATGACGAAGGATCGCACCTCGACTTTACCAACCCGCAGACGGTGCAGTGGTGGCAGAACGGCGTGACCACACAGCTACTGGAAATGGGGATCGACTCCACCTGGAACGACAATAACGAATATGAAGTGTGGGACGGCGAAGCACGTTGCTTTGGTTTCGGCAAGGAGATCGCCATTAAGCACATTCGCCCGGTGATGCCGCTACTGATGATGCGCGCCTCGCTGGAAGCGCAGCAGCGTTTTGCCCCGGAAAAACGCCCGTATCTGATCTCCCGCTCCGGTTGTGCCGGGATGCAGCGCTACGTGCAGACCTGGAGTGGCGATAACCGCACCAACTGGGACACGCTACGCTTTAACACCCGTATGGGGCTGGGGATGAGCTTGTCCGGATTGTTTAACGTGGGCCATGATGTCGGCGGTTTCTCCGGGGATAAACCAGACGCTGAGCTGTTTGTCCGCTGGGTACAAAACGGTGTGATGCACCCCCGTTTTACCATTCACTCATGGAATGACGATCATACGGTGAACGAACCGTGGATGTATCCGGGTGTGACGCCTGCAATCCGTAGCGCCATTGAACTGCGTTATCGCCTGCTGCCTTACCTTTATACCCTGCTCTGGCAGGCACATGCGGACGATGAACCGATGTTGCGCCCAACCTTCCTCGATCATGAACATGATGTTCAGACCTTTGAAGAGAGCGATGACTTCTTGCTGGGCCGCGATGTGCTGGTGGCGAGCGTGGTCGAAGCCGGGCAGCGCGAACGTCGCGTCTGGCTGCCGGATAACGAAACCGGCTGGTATGATTTTTACACCCACGAGTGGTTCTCTGGCGGCCAGTGGATCACCCGCGATGCGCCGCTGGAAAAACTGCCGTTGTTGGTACGCGCCGGGGCTGGTCTGCCGCTTAGCGAACGTATTACCCATGTGAGCACCGAAAAAGACGATACCCGCGAACTGAAACTGTTCCCGGTGAAAGGCGTGGGTACGACGACCGGCCTGGTGTTTGAAGATGACGGCGAAAGCTGGGGTTACCAGAAAGGTAATGCGCTGTGGCTGGAGTGGGAAATGGTGTGTGACGGAGCGACCATCAATCTGAAGGTCAACGCGCGCGGGGATTACCGTCCGGCGTGGAAAGCACTGAAGGTGTCGTTACCGACGGGAGAAAAACGTAAGCTGCTGGTGAATGGCGTTGAAGGGGGTGAATGGGTGATGCAATAGCCCCTCACCCCGACCCTCTCCCCATAGGGGCGAGGGTGAAAACCGCACGGAGCAGTCCCCTCTCCCCTATGGGGAGAGGGTTACGGTGAGGGGAATTATTTTAGTTATCGATACCTTTGCTGCGCAGGTAATCTTCGTAGTTACCGGTGAAGTCCACTACGCGCTCAGGCGTAATCTCAATCACCCGGGTTGCCAGCGAGCTCACGAACTCACGGTCGTGGGAAACGAAGATCAGCGTACCCTGATACATTTCCAGCGCCATGTTCAGCGATTCGATAGATTCCATATCCAGGTGGTTGGTCGGTTCATCCATCACCAGAATATTCGGTTTTTCCATCATCAGCTTACCGAATAGCATACGCCCCTTCTCACCACCGGAGAGCACTTTCGCTGGCTTCTTGATATCGTCCTGGCTGAACAGCAAACGCCCCAGAATGCTGCGCACTGCCTGCTCGTCATCGCCTTCTTGCTTCCACTGGCTCATCCAGTCGAAGACCGTCAGATCGTTTTCAAACTCGTATTCGTGATCCTGCGCGTAGTAGCCAATCTGCGCATTCTCGGACCACTTCACGGTTCCGTTATCCGGCTGCAGCTCGCCGACCAGCGTTTTCAGCATGGTGGATTTACCCACGCCGTTAGCACCCAGAATGGCGATCTTCTCGCCCACTTCCAGCAGCAGGTTGAAGTTTTTAAACAGTGGACCGTTTTCGAAGCCTTTGGTGAGGGCTTCCACTTCCAGCGCGTTACGGAACAGTTTCTTGTCCTGCTCGAAGCGGATGAACGGGTTCTGACGGCTGGAGGCTTTCACTTCATCGAGCTTGATCTTATCAATCTGACGGGCGCGAGAGGTTGCCTGACGCGATTTAGAGGCGTTGGCGCTGAAGCGGCTGACGAAGGATTGCAGGTCAGCAATCTGTGCTTTTTTCTTGGCGTTATCGGCCAGCAGACGCTCACGGGCCTGGGTTGCCGCAGTCATGTATTCGTCGTAGTTGCCCGGGTAAACGCGCAGCTCGCCGTAGTCCAGATCCGCCATATGCGTACAGACCATGTTCAGGAAGTGACGGTCGTGCGAAATGATAATCATGGTGCTGTCACGATCGTTGAGCGTCTGCTCCAGCCAGCGGATGGTGTCGATGTCCAGGTTGTTCGTTGGTTCGTCGAGCAGCAGAATGTCCGGGTTAGAGAACAGCGCCTGCGCCAGAAGCACACGCAGCTTCCAGCCCGGTGCGACTTCGCTCATCGGGCCGTAATGCTGTTCAACAGGAATACCGACACCCAGCAGCAGCTCACCTGCGCGTGATTCCGCAGAGTAGCCATCCATTTCACCATACAGCACTTCAAGATCGGCCACTTTGTAGCCATCTTCTTCACTCATTTCAGCCAGCGCGTAGATACGATCGCGCTCCTGCTTCACTTCCCACAGCTCCGCGTGTCCCATGATCACCGTATCAAGCACGGTGAACTCTTCGAAGGCGAACTGATCCTGACGCAGCTTACCGATACGCTCGTTAGGATCGAGCGATACGTTGCCAAGCGTCGGCTCTAAATCGCTGCCGAGGATCTTCATAAAGGTGGATTTTCCGCTACCGTTGGCACCAATCAGGCCGTAACGGTTGCCGCCGCCAAATTTGACGGAAATATTTTCGAACAGCGGCTTACTGCCAAACTGCATAGTGACGTTGCTGGTAACTAACACGGGAGATTCCTGCGAAAAGTGTGATAAACACGGCATTATGCCACAATTCCGAAATGAGATCCCGTGTTGCAGCTTTCCACTAAACTTTAACAAAATCGAAAAAAGTGTGATTTCGTACACATCTGAATTCCCTGCGAGAGGGAATGCACATATAATGCGCTCCCATCACAGATTCAGACTTATCAACTAATCGCCAGAGTGGCTCAGATACCTCGCACAACATGAACATGAAATTAAAAACGCTTTTTGCGGCGGCGTTAGCCGTAGTAGGTTTTTGCAAAACCGCTTCTGCGGTGACTTATCCTCTGCCGACAGACGGTAGCCGTCTGGTGGGTCAAAACCAGGTTGTCACCGTTGAAGAGGGTAACTCCCAGCCACTGGAATATTTTGCTGCACAATACCAGCTCGGCCTGTCAAACATGCTGGAAGCAAACCCGGGTGTTGACCCGTATCTGCCAAAAGCTGGCACCGTACTGAACATCCCACAGCAGCTGATCCTGCCAGATACCGTGCACGAAGGTATCGTGATTAACAGCGCCGAAATGCGTCTGTACTACTACCCGAAAGGCACTAACACCGTGATCGTGCTGCCTATCGGTATCGGCCAGTTGGGTAAAGACACCCCGCTGAACTGGACCACCAAAGTTGAGCGTAAGAAAGCAGGCCCAACCTGGACCCCAACGGCGAAAATGCACGCGGAATATATTGCCGCAGGCGAGCCGCTGCCAGCCGTTGTACCGGCAGGCCCGGATAACCCAATGGGTCTGTATGCCCTGTACATCGGCCGTCTGTATGCGATTCACGGGACCAACGCCAACTTTGGTATCGGCCTGCGTGTGAGCCACGGTTGTGTACGTCTGCGTAACGACGACATCAAGTTCCTGTTCGAAAACGTACCGGTCGGAACTCGCGTACAGTTCATCAACGAGCCGGTAAAAGCCACTTCCGAGCCGGATGGCAGCCGTTACATCGAGGTTCACAACCCGCTGTCTACTAGCGAAGACCAGTTCAACAACAACGAAATCGTGCCAATTACGCTGAACAGCGCAGTACAATCTGTGACTTCTCAGGCTGACGTAGAATCCACGGTTGTTGACCAGGCAGTTCAAAACCGTTCCGGGATGCCTGTGCGTTTAAACTAAATGCACCCGCTATTTAGGTAATCCGAAAAACCCCGCGCTGTCGGGGTTTTTTATTTGCGCTATCCCACATTCTTGCCACGGCCAAAAGACATTAATTGCTATATTCCCCATTGCCGCCATTTTCTGCTAAAGCTTCGGGGTTACTTCTTTTCATCTAAGTGCTATCATGCGCCAACTTATAAAATCAGCTTTTTCTGTATTTTGTAGGGTTGTAAATTCTTTCTGGAGCCCGCTTAGTCACGATGATCAGTATTAACTTAACAACAACAAAATCGCGCCTTTATCTCTGTTCGCAAACAGTGTGGTCACTTGCGAACCAGAGTACCAGGGTCGATCAAATTGTTGTTTGGGTTTCCAGCACAGCATATCTCAGTGACGATGGCATCACTGAAGAGCCAGAGTGGGCGGATAAAATCCGCCAGACAGGCACTAACCTTGTCTTTAAATGGGTAAAGAATACAGGACCTTATCGTAAATTATTCCCGGCACTGCAAGTTGCTACGGATGACGATATTCTGATCTATGCCGATGACGATGCCATTTATAACGAAATTTGGGCGCAAACCCTTCTTGATGACTTTTATCGTCATAATCAAAAATGTGTTGTCGCGGCCCGTGTGCGTAAAACGGTAAAGAAGAAGAAAGATATCCTCGATACCTATCGTAATTTCCCGTTAATTACGGTGCCGAAAGTGATTGAGCAGGACTATATCATCACCGGTCTGGGTGGTGTGGTGCTCAAGAAAAGTATGATCCCGGAGTATTTTCACTACAATGAGGACTTCCTTAAGGTCTGTCCTCGCGCAGATGACATCTGGATCAGTAAACTTATCCAGTTAACCAAAACGCCTGTCTATGTTTCGGCTCAGAGCATCCGTTTTGTTCATGAAATCATCCATGATTACGGTTTGTCCCGCGCAAATACCAGTAAAATTAAACGTTCACTCTTTCAAAAAATTCGATTTACGTTTAAGCCTGGTCAGATCCACTATTTATGCCAGAACGATCTCTATATTAAAGACACCGACAGTTACTTTGAGTCGTGTGCCTGAAAGCTGAATAGCACATTACCCATTATTTACGATCACGATCCCGCTGTGATCGTAACGATAGTGACAGTGGGCATACTCCAGCGGTGTGCCATCTTCCAGATAGATAACCTGCTCGACCTCCAGAATCGGATCGGTTTGTTCGCAAACCAGATGCTGCATATCCAGTGCATTCGGTTTTAGCGCACGCACCACACGGTATGACCCCATGATTTTCAGGCCCAGCGTCTCCTGCACGTATTGAAATACCGAGCTTTCCAGATGTGTTTTATTCAGGCCGGGCACCAGATTGAGCGGCATTACGGTTGAATCCAGCGACATTGGCTCGCCATTAAGCAACCGCAGGCGTACAAAGTCGTACACGGGAGCATCACCGTTAATCATCAGAGAGGCTTGTTCTTTCTCATTGGGAAAACGCAGTTCGAAATGGACAACCTGGCTGCTGACCGTGCCCAGATGCTCCCAGGTTTTTGTCGCGCCAAAGTAGTCGCTTCCTGAAAGATCCCACTGCGAGAGTTGCAGGAAATTCTTGCGGATGAACGTCCCCTGCCCCTGACGGGTGTACACCAGTCCTTCAACAATCAACTGCCGCATGGCCTGCTGAATAGTCATACGACTGGTACTGAACTCCGCCGCCAGCGCAAACTGGTCCGGCAGCGGTTCATTGGCGGCATACTGTTGGCTGATAATACGTTTTTTAATTTCACGCGCTATGGTGATGTACTTCGCCGCCATCGTCCTTTCCTTCCGTTAGTTTTCTGTCCCGCTGTTTCTTAATGCCACTCTCTCGGCAATCTTGAGGAAAGGCAGGTAGAAGAATACACCAAATATAATGATTGCCAACTGCACAACCACGGCCCGCCAGTCCCCTGCAGTCGCCAGCCAGGCGCTCAGAATAGGCGGTGTTGTCCAGGGGATCATCACCACACAACGCGACATTAACCCGAGCGTCGTACAGAGCCAGGCAAAGTAAATGCCAATGGCAGGCAACAGGACAAACGGGATCATCAGCGGCAGGTTAAATACAATCGGCAGACCAAAAATCACGGGTTCGTTGATATTGAATAAACCTGGCGCCAGAGACAGGCGTGCAACCTGTTTGGCCGATTTTTGCCGTGAGAAGACAAAAATAGCGATCAGCAGTGAGATGGTGCTGCCGGTACCGCCCACCATGCCAAATGTCGGCACAAAGATATTGTTGATGATATGTGGGATCGGCTGACCGTTGGCGAAGGCCAGCATGTTCTCATTGGTATTAATCAGCAGAAACGGCTCGAGCACCACACTGTTAACCACCGACTGATGTATACCGAGCGTGAACAAAAAATTACCGAAGCTATAGATAAAAATAGTGCCCGGCAGGCTGGTGTTAATCAGACGCAAAGGCTGCTGAATAAAAGTGGTAATAAGATGGATAAGATCCGTATGCATCACGGTTGCCAGTACCGCGGCCAGTACGGCAAATAACGAGAGCGTGAGGATCGTTGGGATCAGCGCGGTAAAAGATTTGCTCACCGCCGGCGGCACATTTTCCCCAAGCGAGATGTGCAGTGCCTTCAGTCGGGAAATGGCGATAAACACTTCCGTCGAGAGTAAACCAATCAGTACGCCGGCAAAAATCCCGGTCGAGCCGATGTTGGCAAACGTCAGCACCTGCGTGACGTTGACCGTGGTCTGGCTTCCGACCGGGGTAAGTTGCAGATGCATTGGCATCATGATGATAAAACTGCTGACCGCGATAACCACTGCCGAAACCGGGTTGTCGAAATCTTTGTTGCGTGCCAGCGACCAGGCAATCATCGGTGCAAGCAAAAGTGCGGCGATATTCAGCGTACCGTTGATAATCGCCTCTCCCCATACTTTGAACTGCGTCAGCGTGTCACCGTGAAATAGCCAAGGAAACACCACATTGTTCACCAGCACCGCTAAACCGGCGAGGATAAAAATGGGCATTACCGTGGCGAAGGCATCGCGCAAGGAACGCAGGTGCACCTGGTTGGCAAGGCGCGCCGAAAACTCAACAAATCTGTCGACGAAGGACTGCATCGCAGGTGTAATTTTTGTTTCAGACATAGCGGATATTCCCATTCATCAGTCACAAAAACGGCCCGGCAGCGTACAACTTACATCTCGCGCCCGTTGGTATGGATAACCTGTTTCAACCACGCATAGCTCTTTTTCGGCACGCGTTTCATATCCCGCAGGTCATGATTCTCGCGGTTCACATACACCACACCGTACCGTTTACGCATGTCGCCCTGCGAACTCAGAATGTCGATAAGACCCCAACCGAGATAGCCAATAACCTGCGCCCCGTCTTCAAAAATGGCCTCTTTCATGGCCTCGATATGCGCGCGGTGATAATCAACGCGGTAGGTATCGTCAATCGGGTTAACGCCATCCCAGGATTCAATCACCCCAATTCCGTTCTCAATCGGGAATACCGGCAGACGCCAGTCGTTGTAGTAGCGGGTGATAATGGCGCGGAAGCCCAACGGATCAATCTGCCAGTTCCACTCAGTCGCTTTGAGGTACGGATTGTTTTTGTCGCCATGCAGCAGGTAATAGTTTACCGGCGTCCCATCCGGGATGGCGTCGCTGTCGAGGGTTTTACTGGCATAATAGCTGAACGCCATGTAGTCGTTTTTGGTACGCGCCAGCAGCGCCAAATCCTCAGGATGGTAGATATCCCCGAAGCCCTGTTGTTCGACAACAGCCATCACCGCCGGGCTATAGCCCTGCCCTGCAAAGACGCGCAACAGGTTTTGATTAAGGAACTCGTCATACTGCTGGGCACAGAAGATATCGCGCGGTTTACAGGTGGCCGGATAGATAAGCTGGTGTGCCAGCATCCCGCCCATCAGCTTGCCCGGTTTGGTCTGGTGCAGATATTCTGTCAGCGCCATATGCGCCACCATCGTATGATGCTGGAGCTCATACAGTTCGCGCAGGGTTTTCTCCCCTTTCATGTAACCGGAAATTCTGAAGGCTTCCGGCATATGGAAAATGTTCTGCTCATTAAACGTCAGCCAGTACTTCACGCGATCGCCATAGCAGTCGATCATCTTTTTGCCGTAACGGATAAACGCGTCCATAACGCGGCGATCGTTAAAACCGTTGTACTCCTGCGCCAGCGCCAGCGGCATATCAAAGTGGTAGAGGCAAATCATCGGCTCAATACCGCGGGCAATCAGGTCGTTGATGAAGCGATCGTAAAAGGCGATTCCCTCTTCGTTAAACTCGCCGTCACCCTGCGGACACACGCGGCTCCAGGCTATCTGGAACCGATAGCAGTTCATGCCCAAATCCTGCATTAAATCAAAATCTTCGCGGTAACGATGGTAAGAATCGGTTGCTACTTTCCAGTCAGAGGCGTGTTCACTTGCTTCCCGGATGTCGTACACCGACATCCCTTTTCCGCCCTCATTCCATGCGCCTTCAGTCTGCATACTGGAAACCGAGTTTCCCCATAAAAAGTTGGCTGGCAGTAATTTCTTCATGGACTCCCCCCATATGACTAGTCATTTAAATTTCATGACTAGTCATATAGGTGAAGATGAAAAATCAATCAAAGAGAAGGATCGTTTTTTGTGAGCAGTGCGGGAAAAATAGTGACCCCGGCAGGCGAATGCTGCCGAGGAAAGCGGGGTTATTGCTGCGCTAATTGATTACGACGATACTCGCCCTGACGTTCCAGCATCCAGCCCGGATATTCGCGCGGCAGCTCGCTAACGGCATCCAGCTGTTTTAGCTCATCTTCGCTTAAACGGATGTGGGTAGCCGCGATATTATCATCAAGCTGGTCCACACGTTTGGCACCAATAATGACGCTGCTGACCGCCTTCTGATGCAGCAGCCACGCCAGGGCAATTTGTGCAACGGATACGCCTTTACTCCCGGCAATGGTGCGCATTACGTCCACACAGTCAAACGCGCGATCTTTGTTAACCGGCGGGAAATCAAATTCCAGGCGGCGGCTGCCAGCCTCGCCCTGCCCGTCACGGCCATATTTCCCGCTCAGCAAACCTCCCGCCAGCGGGCTCCAGACCATCAGCCCGACACCTTCGCTTTGCATCATCGGCACCAGCTCACGCTCCAGGTCGCGCCCGGCAATGGTGTAATAGGCCTGCAACGACGCAAAACGCGCCAGCCCAAGCCGCTCGGAAATTCCAAGCGCTTTCATGATTTGCCAGGCTGCCCAGTTGGAAACTCCGATGTACCGCACGTGGCCTTGCTGCACCAGGTTATCGAGCGCATAAAGCGTTTCTTCAACCGGCGTGGCCGGATCGAAGCCGTGTAACTGATAGAGATCGATATGATCAAGCTGAAGGCGGCGCAGGCTCTCTTTCACGCTGCTGATGATATGGTAACGAGAGTTACCCCGGGAATTCACCCCTGCCGTGCCCGTTTCGCCGAACACTTTGGTGGCGACTACCACGTTTTCGCGCGGGACTTTCAGGTTTTTCAGCGCCTGGCCGGTTATCTCTTCCGAACGCCCTTCTGAGTAGACGTTCGCCGTATCGATAAAGTTGATCCCGGCATCCAGTGCGCGCCCTACCAGCTGCTCTGATTCACTCTGGCGCAGCTGGCCAATCTTGCCCCACATACCGCCTTCACCACCGAATGTCATGGTGCCGAGGCACAGTTCAGAAACAAACAGACCGGTATTGCCCAGTTTTTGATAACGCATACAACGCTCCTCGCAATGTTCGTTCAATGGGTACAAGTGAGTTATACCTTTCTGAGCGGAATTGCGAATGTGGCGTTTCTGTCTATTTCTTGCCCATTCCTCTAAAGCAGCAGGAAACCGACCAGTGCGGCCCAGGCCAGCATGGGCAGTGACCATAAATGGAATCGCCACCAGATACGGCGGTCGTTAGCCATCCGCAGGGCAATCAGATTGGCAAGCGAACCAGGCAGAAGACCAAAGCCACCAATGTTTACCGCCCAGGCCAGTAACACAGTCGGAGGCACATAATTGAGGAGCAAAATAGTTGAAGGAACATTGCTGATAAACTGCGACAAACCGATTGCTGTGAGCCACAAACCTGCCTGCGACAAACCGCTGACGCTGTGCAGGAGATTCTGTAGAACCGGCAGTTGGATAAGCAGATGGACATCAATAAACATGGCCATAAATACCAGCAATAGCGTCCAGTCCACACTGACCAGAACACGTCTGGCGAGAATTAAAAACCCGCAGGCAACCAGCCCTACGCCTGCCAGTTCCTGTTTCATCTCCAGCGCGGTCAGGAAGACGATATACAGTGCCAGGCAGCTCCAGACCAGCCGGGGTTTCCACTCCGGGCCTGTTGTTCCGCTGTGGTACTGCAATCTCTTATCCGGGAATGCAAACCAGCAGACCACCAGCAACGACACCATCATCACCAGTGCCAGCGGCATCATCTGCCAGGTAAATGCAGCAAACGACAGCCCGGAACGCCCCCACAGCAGAATATTTTGCGGATTACCAATAGGCGTTAAAAGTGAACCCGCGTTAACGGCCAGCGCTTCAAAAATGATAAGTCGGCTTACCGGGATCTCGCAGAGTTTACGTAACGTAAGGGTCAGCGGCACAACAATAAACAGCGCCACATCGTTTGTCAGGAAGGTCGACAACACGGCAGCTGACAAGACCATAAACAGCGCCAGCTTGCGCTCGGTGGCAAAGCGGCGCACCATTTTACGCCCCAGTACGTCAAAATAGCCGCTCAGCTCGACACCTTTGGTGAGCATCATTAAACCGCTAAGCGTGATGATCGTGCGCCAGTCGATAGCCGCAGGCCATGTGTGCGGTGCAAAAGGGACAAATACGCTTAGCCCAGCCCCGATAATCAATAAGAGATGAAAGAAACGATCGCGTTTCAGCGCCTGCAATCCCGGGATTGTCATTCTGCAGATGGCCCGTATTTGACAGTGAATTCGTGGAATTTCGCCAGCGTCTCTTCACTAACGTGATGTTCCATACCTTCAGCATCCCGGCGTGCAATATCCTGGCTCACGCCCAGTACCAGTAAAAAGTTCTCAACGATCTGGTGGCGTTCGCGGCTCGCATGGGCCAGCTTTTCGCCCTCTGGCGTAAGGAATACTCCGCGCCAGGGGATCATTTCAATTAAGCCCACAGAGGCCAGTCGTTTTAACATTTTTGCGACAGTCGGTTGCGAAACACCCAGACGCGCGGCCATATCCACCTGGCGCGCTTCCCCAACCTCACGAATCAAATCTGAGATCAGCTCAACGTAGTCATCAATTAACTCACGACGATGCGCTTCGCGCACCTGACGAAATCCTTCAACATGCTCTTCAACATTAACCAGTTGCGTCGTTTTTTTTATTGTTGGCTTACCTGCGCGACGGTTCATTGTGTGTCCTCAATGGGGATGACGCTTCCAGCGCCGTGTAACGAGAGCGCCATTGTAAACCATAGCTGTACAAGCACAAAAAATTAACGAAATAGCCATAGCTATACAATATAGCCTGTGCTATATCTGTATGTAATGCAGTCACCCTTCACGGATCGAAGGGATCTTAAATCAGGAGGTCTTATGAACGAATTCAAGAGGTGTATGAACGTGTTTACTCACTCTCCCTTTAAAGTACGGTTAATGCTGTTGTCTATGCTGTGCGACATTTTTAACAACAAACCACAGCAGGGCGATAAACCATCCCACTAAGCGGCGTCGCGGTACGCCGCTTCATTTTTTCGTCACAATCCCCGTGTAAACTGGCTTTTAGCCGCCTAATTCCCGTACTTTTTCACGGATTTGCAATCCCCCTCGCAAAACATCTGCTTAGCAACTGTTGATCTTATTTACCACTAGCACTATCTTCGTGCAGCCCTGCACTATTTGCGGCTCGCTGAAGCGGACCCACATTCCCTTTCCACGCACTCTCAGGCAGGCTTTGACCCTTGACGCCAGGGTGAGCACATGGCGTTTTCATGATAGTGACCTATGAATTTAACCCTGAAAGATACACTTGTTACCCGCAGCCGGGCCTTAAGCCCGTGGACGGGATTCTACTTTCTGCAATCGCTGCTGATTAACTTTGCGCTTGGCTATCCATTTAGCCTGCTTTATGCCGTAGCTTTTACCTGCATACTCCACGTGTTGTGGCGTACTGCTCCGCGCGCACAGAAAACGTTAGTCGGGATCTGTTCTCTGGTCGCTGCGTTTTATTTCCCGTTTGGCCAGGCCTATGGCTCGCCGAACTTTAATACCCTGCTGGCACTGCACTCCACCAATATGGAAGAGTCGACAGAAATACTGACGATTTTCCCGTGGTATAGCTATGTGGTGGGCCTCTTCATTTTTGCGCTGGGCGTCATTGCCATGCGCCGTAAACCCGAAGAGAAAAAAACCTGGGGTAAAATCGAACACCTGTGTCTGGTCGTTGGCGTGGCGACCTTCTTTGTCGCCCCGGTCCAAAACCTTGCCTGGGGTGGCGTATTTAAGCTCAAAGATACCGGTTACCCGGTTTTCCGCTTCGTGAAAGACGTGGTGGTCAATAACCAGGAAGTTGTTGATGAGCAGGCGCGCATGGCTGAGCTTTCAAATATGAAAGACACCTGGAACGTGCTGGCGGTCAAACCGAAATACCATACCTATGTGGTGGTGATTGGTGAAAGCGCCCGTCGTGATGCGATGGGAGCGTTTGGCGGCCACTGGGATAATACGCCGTTTGCCAGCTCGGTTAATGGTACCTTATTTACCGATTACATCGCCGCCAGCGGCTCGACGCAAAAATCGCTCGGTCTGACATTAAACCGTGTGGTCGATGGTAAACCGCAGTATCAGGATAACTTTGTTACTCTGGCTAACCGAGCCGGTTTCCAGACATGGTGGTTCTCTAATCAGGGGCAGATTGGCGAGTACGATACGGCTATCGCCAGTATTGCAAAGCGTGCTGATGAAGTTCAGTTCCTGAAAAGCGGTGATTTTGAAGCCGATAAAAACACCAAAGATGACGCGCTACTGAAAATGACCGCTCAGGTCTTTGCCAACCCGCACACACAGCCACAGCTGATTGTCTTGCATCTGATGGGTTCACACCCGCAGGCCTGTGACCGCACGCAGGGGAAATACGCGGAATTCGTTCAGTCGAAGGAAACCTCCTGCTACCTCTATACCATGACGCAAACGGACGATCTGCTGAGCAAGCTCTATGATCAGTTGCGTAATACCGGGGAAAGTTTCTCGATGGTCTATTTCTCTGACCACGGATTAGCGTTTAAAGAACGTGGAAAAGAGGTGCAGTACCTGGCGCATGATGACAAGTACCAGCAGAACTTCCAGGTTCCGTTTATGGTGCTGTCGAGCGATGATAAAACGCATCGGATCGTGAAGGCACGCCGCTCGGCGAATGATTTCCTTGAGTTCTTCTCCCAGTGGACCGGGATTTCCGCAGAAGAGATAAAAAATGATTACCCGTTTGTTTCGGGTAAGAAGGCTCCCCCAGTGTACATTACCAACTTCAAGTTACAGAAAGTTGACTATACCCATTTGGGAACAGATATCTTCGATATAAAGAGTAAGTGACCTGCGCGGTCTGATGCCCTCTCCCATAGGGAGAGGTGACAAACACTAAAAACGGCAACCCTGGGTTGCCGTTTTGCTTTTACTTTCCATAAAAAAATCCGCCACATTGGGCGGATTTTTTATTGGCTCACCGGAGTGATTAGAAGCGGTAACCTACGCCCGCGATCCAGGTGCCAACGTCAACGCTGCGAATACGGCTCTGCTCATAGGAGAAGTCCAGAGCAACGTTTTCGATTGGGTTGAACTGTAAGCCCGCGCCGTAGGAGAAACCGTAGTCGCTGGTGCTTGCAGTGCGGTTAGCACCTTCGTTTTCAGTCTGCTGGAATTTACCGTAGCCAACACCCACAACGCCATAGATGCTTGCCCAGTCGTTCAGACGGTAAGCTGGACCAGCGGTGATACCGTAGTACTGGCTCTTGTTGTAAGCGCTGTTGTCGAAACGGTCTTTCTCAGTGTAAGTGAAGGAACCGATCACACCCAGTGGGTTGTTGTCCTGCTCGTAGCGGTATTTCAGGTTGAAACCGTTAGCTTTGTTCATCACGCCCTGCATATCGCTCTGAGCGTAACCACCAGTAACAGTAGAAGTAGCAGCTACAGCGGTACCTGCGGAAACAGCCAGAACAGCTGCCAGTGCTGAAAGACATGCAATTTTTTTCATAACCACCTCAAATGTGCTTCAAGTAAATCCGTAAGTTTTAAATATATCAAAAAATCTTGTGAAACTCTTTCTGATTCGTGATGTCTAAAGATGTCTTTCCTGTAACAGAACGTTTCCATCCTCAGCTATCTCTTTCAAATAACGCAGAATTTTCGCATCAAAAAGCTAATACTGCGCGTCCATACCGCTGCTTTCATCCAGATTATTCTTAATCTGACAGTCGATAAATCCATCAACGCTTAACCATTTTACGGATTTCACGCCTTTTTTTTTCAACGGAGTCTCAACCGTTGCAGCATATTTCCATATACACTGCGGCTTTTACTTCACTTGACATAAAATGACAGGAGAAAGGATGCCAGGGTTATCCCGCAAAACGTCGGTCTGGATGCCGGTTGCAGTCATACTCATCGCCATGCTCTCCATTCAAAGTGGCGCGTCGCTGGCAAAATCGCTTTTTCCGCTGGTTGGTGCGCCTGGCGTAACCGCGCTGCGTATCGTGCTGGGTACGGCGATACTGGTGGTCATTTTCAAACCCTGGCGGTTGCGCTTCAAAAAAGAGCAACGCCTGCCCCTGCTGTTTTACGGGCTGTCGCTGGGCGCCATGAACTATATGTTCTACCTCTCTATTCAGACCATACCGCTTGGGATTGCCGTTGCTCTCGAATTCACCGGCCCGCTGGCCGTGGCGCTTTTCTCCTCCCGCCGTCCGGTAGACTTTATCTGGGTGGTGTTAGCCGTACTGGGCTTGTGGTTCCTGCTGCCGCTTGGCCAGGATGTGTCGCAGATTGATTTAACGGGCGCTGCACTGGCGCTGGGCGCAGGAGCCTGCTGGGCGGTCTATATTCTTACAGGCCAGCGTGCGGGTGAAGAGCATGGCCCGGCAACGGTGGCCCTGGGTTCATTAATTGCCGCGATCGTCTTTGTTCCTATTGGCATGGCACAGGCCACAGAATCCATCTGGCAATGGTCTGTCATGCCAATCGGGCTTGCGGTTGCCATTCTTTCTACGGCTCTGCCCTATTCTCTGGAGATGATTGCCCTTACGCGTCTGCCGACAAGGATCTTTGGAACGTTGATGAGTATGGAGCCCGCGCTGGCGGCGATCTCCGGGATGGTGTTCCTCGGAGAGACGTTGACCTTCACCCAGACACTTGCACTCTGCTCTATTATTGCCGCGTCAATGGGCTCCACGCTGACCCTGCGCCGCGAAAGCAAAGTCGAAAAAATCGATATTAACTGATGAACATGATTCTGCATGGCAAAATGGCCATGCAGAATATAAGCCAGTATCCCTTCCTGTATTATTCACTCACAATTTTCGCATTATTCTGAAATATCATTGCACCGCTGTTTCGCTCGATGGGAAATAGTAACATCTTCGCAACCAATACATTATCGCAATGATAATAAAGACATTTACATCTCAAGACACTCTACGCTATTAAACTGATAGGCAGGATCAAAACTGCAATGTACTAAACGGGTGCTATACTCAATTTCGTTAATTACCTGGGACACAAACATCAAGAGGATATGAGATTATGAGTACCGCTAAATTGGTAAAAACGAAATCATCTAATCTGCTTTATACCCGTAACGATGTATCAGATAGTGATAAGAAAGCGACTGTTGAGTTGCTGAATCGCCAGGTGATCCAGTTCATTGATCTGTCGCTGATAACGAAACAGGCTCACTGGAACATGCGCGGCGCAAACTTTATTGCCGTACATGAAATGCTGGATGGATTCCGTACTGCACTGACCGACCACCTGGATACCATGGCCGAACGCGCTGTTCAGTTAGGTGGTGTTGCACTAGGTACAACGCAGGTCATCAACAGCAAAACGCCGCTTAAAAGTTACCCGCTGGATATCCACACCGTTCAGGATCACCTGAAAGAGCTGGCGGACAGGTATGCGATTGTCGCCAATGACGTGCGTAAAGCCATCGGTGAAACCAAAGACGAAGACACTGCCGACATCTTCACCGCAGCTTCCCGCGATCTGGATAAATTCTTGTGGTTTATCGAGTCTAACATCGAGTAATCCATACGATTTTTCTATTAAACCCTCGCTTACGGCGGGGGTTTTGCACTTTTATGGTGCGCATTTTTTTGTTTACACCCTGCAAAAGTGAACGAAATGTAATAATCACCTCACACAACCGTTAATAGAAGATTGTTTTTTCGTCAGAACCCGCGCTAAATATCCCCCTGTCAGTTGACCAAAACGAAGCGCACCAAAAGGGTGCTCCATCTTGGTGCAATAAAACATGATTGCCACGTTTATTGTGCAACGTATGACATCATCCCCTTTGCAAAACAATAAGTTGTAAAGTTGGCACGATTTTTTCATAGTGCCTGTTGTTCTCGCAGGGGATCGCCCCGTGGATATAAAAGGAAATGCTATGAAGTCTGTATTAAAAGTTTCACTGGCTGCACTTACCCTGGCTTTTGCGGTGTCTTCTCAGGCCGCCGACAAACTGGTTGTGGCGACCGACACGGCGTTCGTTCCGTTTGAATTCAAACAGGGTGACAAATACGTTGGTTTCGATGTGGATCTGTGGGCCGCTATCGCAAAAGAACTCAAACTGGATTACACCCTGAAACCTATGGATTTCAGCGGCATCATCCCGGCACTGCAAACCAAAAACGTTGACCTGGCGCTGGCAGGTATCACCATCACTGACGAACGTAAAAAAGCGATCGACTTCTCTGACGGCTACTACAAAAGCGGCCTGCTGGTGATGGTTAAAGCTGACAATAACGACATTAAAAGCGTTAAAGATCTCGACGGTAAAGTGGTTGCTGTAAAAGGCGGTACCGGTTCTGTTGACTACGCAAAAGCAAACATCAAAACCAAAGACCTGCGTCAGTTCCCGAACATCGACAACGCATACATGGAACTGGGTACCAGCCGTGCTGATGCCGTTCTGCATGATACGCCAAACATCCTCTACTTCATCAAAACTGCGGGTAACGGCAAGTTCAAAGCAGTGGGTGAATCTCTGGAAGCACAGCAATACGGTATTGCGTTCCCTAAAGGCAGCGACGACTTGCGCACTAAAGTTAACGGCGCGCTGAAAACCCTGAAAGAGAACGGCACGTACAACGAAATCTACAAAAAATGGTTCGGTACTGAACCTAAATAAATCAGCCTGATCCATCAGGTACAGTAAAGCCCGGTGGCGCTTATGCTTACCGGGCCTACAATTTTAGTTATCCCTCTGGCTAACTTTTTGTTTTTACCACGGTAACAGTAACAGGAAATTATCATGCAGTTTGACTGGAGCGCCATCTGGCCTGCCATTCCTCTCTTGCTTGAAGGCGCCAAAATGACCCTGTGGATTTCGGTCCTCGGTCTGGTTGGCGGGTTGATTATCGGCCTTGTCGCTGGTTTCGCCCGCACCTACGGTGGCTGGATTGCTAACCACATCGCACTGGTTTTCATCGAAGTGATCCGCGGTACGCCAATCGTCGTACAGGTCATGTTCATCTACTTCGCCCTGCCTATGGCATTCAACGACCTGCGCATTGATCCGTTCAGCGCGGCCGTTGTCACCATTATGATTAACTCCGGTGCGTACATCGCGGAAATCACCCGTGGTGCAGTACTGTCGATTCATAAAGGTTTCAGCGAAGCGGGCCTGGCTCTGGGGCTTTCACGTCGCGAAACGATCCGCCACGTTATCCTCCCACTGGCGCTGCGCCGTATGCTGCCGCCGCTGGGTAATCAGTGGATCATCAGTATTAAAGACACGTCACTGTTTATCGTTATCGGTGTTGCTGAACTGACCCGTCAGGGCCAGGAGATCATTGCTGGCAACTTCCGTGCGCTGGAAATCTGGAGTGCGGTAGCCGTTGTCTATCTGATTATCACTCTGGTTCTGAGCTTTGTTCTGCGTCGTCTTGAAAGAAGGATGAAAATCCTGTGATTGAATTTAAAAACGTTTCCAAGCACTTTGGTCCAACCCAGGTGCTGCACAATATCGATTTAAACATTAAACAGGGCGAAGTCGTGGTTATTATCGGGCCATCTGGCTCCGGTAAATCTACCCTGCTGCGCTGCATCAACAAGCTGGAAGAGATAACCAGCGGCGATCTGATTGTCGACGGTCTGAAAGTGAATGACCCGAAAGTAGACGACCGCCTGATTCGTCAGGAAGCAGGAATGGTGTTCCAGCAGTTCTACCTGTTCCCGCACCTGACGGCGCTGGAAAACGTGATGTTTGGCCCACTGCGCGTGCGCGGGGCAAACAAAGCGGCGGCAGAAGCGCTGGCGAAAGATCTGCTGGCGAAAGTTGGCCTGGCGGAGCGTGCGCACCACTACCCTTCTGAGCTGTCCGGTGGCCAGCAGCAGCGTGTGGCGATTGCCCGCGCGCTGGCAGTAAAACCTAAAATGATGCTCTTTGATGAGCCAACCTCTGCACTCGATCCTGAGCTGCGTCACGAGGTGCTGAAAGTCATGCAGGATCTGGCGGAAGAAGGGATGACGATGGTTATCGTTACCCACGAAATCGGCTTTGCCGAGAAAGTGGCGTCTCGCCTGATTTTCATTGATAAAGGCCGTATCGCTGAAGATGGCAACCCGCAAGAGCTTATTGCGAACCCACCAAGCCAGCGTTTGCAGGAGTTCCTGCAACACGTTTCCTGATACACCTTTCAGCCACAAGGCCGGGTAAGCGAAAGCTGCACCCGGCTTTTTTTTTGCCAGATTGTTCCCAAAAATCCTCCACCTTCCCCTGCCTTCTATACTTATCATTTCATTCGACATTTTCACCGGAGGATGCCGTGCCGTGGATACTGTTGCTTGTACTTAGCCTGTTTTGCACCCCTTCTCTTGCGGTCGCTATCCCGGGCGTCACTACCGGAACATCGTCCACCGCGCAGAATACGCCCCCGCCAGAACCGGATGTCGAGCAGAAAAAAGCGGCCTATAGCGCGCTGGCCGATATCCTTGAGAATGATGCCTCACGCCAGGCGCTCATCGGCCAGTTACGTAAAGTTGCCGCTACGCCGTCTCAGGAGCCCGTTCCCGCGATTGCGCCGCCAGAGGCAGCAGAACAAAAAACGGTGCTTGAAAACGTCACCGAGGTGAGCCGACACTACAGTGAAGCCCTCTCGTCACGCTTTGCCCAGCTCTGGCGCAATTTGATTGGCTCTCCGCATAAACCCTTCAATCCTCAGACCTTTACCAGTGCGGTAAGCCATTTCCTGATGCTGGCAGCCATTGTGTTTGCTTTTTACTGGCTGGCACGCCTGTGCGCCTGGCCGCTGTACCGCAAAATGGGTCAGTGGGGGAGAAAAAAGAACCGCGACAAGGGCAGCTGGTTTCCGTTACCGCTGATGATCACTGGCGCATTTGCCATTGATTTACTGTTACTGGCCCTCACCCTGTTTGTCGGACAGATATCGAGCGACGCGCTAAATGCAGGCAGTAAAACCATCGCCTTTCAGCAGGCGCTGTTCCTGAACGCATTTGCCCTGATTGAGTTCTTTAAGGCGCTGCTACGACTCATTTTTTGCCCGGGCGTGTCGGAGCTTCGCCCATTCGCCATTCAGGATAAGAGCGCCAGATACTGGGCCATGCGATTGAGTATTCTCAGCGGGTTGATTGGCTACGGGTTGCTGGTTGCCGTGCCGATCATTTCTAATCAGGTAAATGTCCAGTTCGGCGCACTGGCCAATGTGTTGATCATGCTCTGTATTACCGTCTGGGCGTTGTACCTTATCTTTCATAATAAAAAAGGCATCACTGAAAGCCTGCTACAACTGGCCGACCGTTCCCTGTCGTTCTTTAGTCTGTTCATACGCGCCTTCGCGCTGGTGTGGCACTGGCTGGCAAGCGCTTACTTTATTGTGCTCTGTTTCTTCTCGCTCTTTGACCCGGGCAACAGCCTGAAATTTATGATGGGGGCAACGTTCAAAAGTCTGGCCATTATCGGTATAGCCGCCTTCGTTTCGGGCCTGCTGTCACGCTGGATCTCAAAAACTATCACTTTGTCGCCGCAGGTTCAGCGCAACTACCCGGAGCTGCAAAAAAGGGTGAATGGCTGGGCGTCGGTTTCACTTAAGGTGGCGAGAATTCTCACCGTCTGCATTGCCGTGATGCTGCTGCTAAACGCCTGGGGACTTTTTGATTTCTGGAACTGGCTGCACAATGGCGCGGGGGAAAAGACCGTCGATATTCTGATTCGCATCGCGCTGATCCTGTTCTTCTCCGCTGTAGGCTGGACGCTGCTGGCGAGCCTGATAGAGAACCGTCTGGTTTCAGATATTCACGGCAGGCCGCTGCCGAGCGCCCGCGCCCGCACGCTGTTAACCCTGTTTCGCAATGCGCTGGCGGTCATTATCAGCACCATTACCATTATGATTGTGCTGTCAGAGATAGGTGTGAATATCGCCCCGCTGCTGGCCGGTGCAGGTGCACTGGGGCTGGCGATTTCCTTCGGGTCACAAACGCTGGTGAAGGATATTATTACCGGAATCTTCATTCAGTTTGAGAACGGGATGAACACCGGGGATCTGGTGACTATCGGGCCATTAACCGGCACGGTTGAGCGGATGTCCATTCGCTCCGTCGGCGTGCGCCAGGACACCGGCGCGTACCACATTATTCCGTGGTCATCGATTACCACCTTCGCTAATTTCGTGCGCGGTATTGGCTCAGTGGTGGCGAATTATGATGTCGATCGTCATGAAGATGCAGATAAAGCAAAACAGGCGCTAAAGGCCGCGGTGGAAGAGTTGCTGGAGATGGACGGCATTCGGGGGCTTATCATTGGCGAGCCCTCGTTTGCAGGTATTGTCGGGCTCACCAATACGGCGTTCACTTTGCGCGTGTCGTTCACCACCCAACCGCTTAAACAGTGGACCGTGCGATTCGCGCTCGACAGCATGGTAAAAAAACACTTTGATCTGGCGGATGTACGAATGCCGGTGCAGACCTATCAGGTATTATCATCACCGGCATCAGCGCCACCGCCGCAGGAGCCGACGTTGTAGCCTTATTGCCCGGTGGCGCTGCGCTTACCGGGCCTACGGGTTCAGGCCTGCTTTTTGCGTTTGTTATCGTCCATAAACGACCATGCGATAAAGCGGCTCTGCTTCTGGCCTTGCGCCATCTCTTTTTTCACCACTTTAACCGCACCCACTTCCGTTAACGCGCGATACAGCGGCGGCAGATTGTCCCCGCGGGAAACGAGGGTTGTAAACCATTTCACCTGGCGGCCAAATGCTTTACTTTGGGCGATCATTTTGAGAATGAAGGCCACTTCCCCCCCTTCGCACCACAGTTCCTGCTGCTGGCCACCAAAATTCAGCGCACCATCTTCCGCCTGCCCCAGATTACGGCGTTTACGCTCGCTTCCTGCACGGGCAGATGCCGCAGAGTCATGGAATGGCGGGTTGCACAAGGTGGCATCGTACTGCTCATTCTTATGAATAATGCCGTTAAAAATGTCTGCGGCATCTTTCTGTCGACGCAGTCGAATGGCGCGGCTTAGCCCGGCATTGGCGCTGATAATCGCCTGTGCACTGGCGAAGGCACTGGCGTCAATTTCCGTTCCGGTAAAACGCCAGCCGTATTCATGCGCGCCAATCAGCGGATAAATCAGGTTCGCCCCGGTACCAATATCCAGAATCGTGGCCTGTTTCGGGATAACGCCTGCGTTATCTTCCGCCAGCAGGTCGGCAAGATGATGGACATAATCCGCACGCCCCGGCACGGGTGGGCAGAGAAAGCCTTCGGGAATGTCCCAGTGCGCAACGCCGTAATAGTGGGCAAGCAACGCTTTATTGAGCATTTTGACAGCCTGCGGATCGGCAAAGTTAACCGACGGTTCACCCGCAGGCGTTTGCACAATAAAGTCCTGCAACGGTGGGCAGCTCAGGCATAGTGCCTGCATATCATAACGGCTGCGGTGACGGTTACGCGGGTGCAACCCCGGCTTTTGGGAAGTCATGGCATTCTCCTTTAAACAGCGGCGTAAGATACCCTTTGATGCCTCCAGGGTAAATATCTCTGTGCGGGGCATAAAATTGCGAAAAAAATCAGTAGCCTGTATGTCTATGATCTGTCAGCGGTTTGTCAATTTATATCGTTCAAAAAACAAGCAGATCATCATCAAATATTTGCTCCAAATCACACTCTGCAAGCTTCTAAACTTACTGTGGATCACCCGTTGTCATTCAGAGGATGTGATTATGAAAAAATACCTGACACTCATCGTCATTGCAGGCGCACTGGCAGGAGCATCTTTCTCCGCATGGTCTGTTGAAACACTATCGCATGACGATACCGGGCAGTTGCGCCCTTCGGGCACTGTTTCTGTAACAGGTGCAGCCAATCTTGACGACCTGCAAGCGAAACTCGCCGAAAAAGCGCGTGAAGAAGGTGCTAAAGGCATTGTGGTCAATTCTGCCGGCGGTACAAACCGTATGTACGGTACAGCCACTATCTACAAATAAGCTCCCTCCTGATAAAGAACTGCATCTGACTTGCAGATGCAGTTCTCTTTTCCCCACCTTGACTGTACGTTTTTTAACCCCATAGTAATCTTATGAGGTACATCCCCTGTACAGGAGTAGGCAATGGCTTCCGGTTGGGCAAATGACGACGCGGTCAACGAACAGATCAACAGTACAATTGAAGATGCTGTCGCACGCGCTCGCGGTGAGATACCGCAGGGTGAAAGTTTAGAAGTATGTGAAGAGTGCGGCGATCCAATCCCTGAGGCGCGGCGTAAAGCCATTCCCGGTGTAAGGTTATGCATCACATGCCAGCAGGATAAAGATTCACAAAACTCATCATATACAGGATATAATCGCAGAGGATCGAAAGATAGCCAGTTACGTTGACTTTCATTTACATAAGATAACCGCGCAAGCGGTTTCCTTTACTCTCACGAAATTCTGCACCACGCGTAGCAAAATGTGCCCTTCACTATGACTCTGTAAAGCGCAGCGACAAGAAGTGTAAATTGAGCTTTCGAATTTATTAATATTCAATAACTTATTTGTCATTCAATTTTTTTGAGCAACGTCGTCAATTCTCTTCGATTTTATCCTCCGCAAAAAAACGTGATACTTATCACATCGACGGAACATCGTCCCCTTAACAGAATAACCTGCGAGAGATTAACTATGAAAACCATCAAATATGCTGTTGCTGCTGTTGCCCTGTCTGCTCTTTCCTTTGGCGCATTCGCCGCAGAAGCCGTCTCCTCTTCTCAGGCGCAGAGCATGAATAAAATCGGTGTGGTAAGTGCTGAAGGTGCAACCACTCTGGACGGCCTGGAAGCCAAACTGGCTGAAAAAGCAGAAGCAGCGGGTGCAAGCGGCTATACCATTACGTCCGCAAACACCAACAACAAACTTAGCGGTACTGCGGTTATCTACAAATAACCGAACGGAATTATGCTCCACACTCGCTATACCCTCTGGCGAGTTGCTCCACCCTCATTGACCCTGTTGTTGTTACCCTTGCTTGCCCGTCCGCCACTGGACGGGCTTTTTTTTGCCTAAAATGACTGCTCAACGCGCTGGAGCCCGGCTTCCACCGTTTCAGCTTCACCCGTTGCAAACAGGCAACAGGCCATTTGCAGCTTAATGGAGTGCGGGACGGGTACATTCCCGGCAAGGCATTGTTCAATCCAGTGTGCGGTCGTATGCGGATCTTTCGCTGACGGCAACACCACGTCTACATTCTCTTCACCACGTTCCAGAACGACACGCGCACCTGCTGAATCAATCAGCATAAGTTGCGGACAACGCTGCGGATTGGCGTAAACCTCGCCTTCGGTTCCGTGCATCAGTAGTGCCCGTCCACCAATATCATCAAAGAAATTAGCAACGCGCGGGACATACTCGGGATGCGACACACTGGAAAGGCGCAACGCTGCATCTTCAGCAAATGGCGTCGCCAGTTTCGCCAGCGTGTGGGCGCTGTTACGCACCCCCATTCGCCAGCGCATATCCAGCTGCTTTTCCAGCGGCGGGCAGAGCGCTTTTACCGGAATATACACCGGCTGATGTCCGTCCAGTTTTGCCTGCGCCTGGCCTGCGTGCAGAGTTGGTTCGATACCCAGCATCTCAAAAATGGTTTCTGTCAGAACACGGGTTGGATCTTCGCTGACACCATGAACCACCACCGGAAATCCAAGCTTGTGTAGCAGAATGGCCAGAAGCGGTGTCAGGTTCGCCTGCTTACGCGCGCCGTTATAGCTGGGAATCACAATCGGCATGGGCTTTGCCACGGGTGGTGTCAGGTGGAATGTTTGCGCCTGCATGGCTTCATAAAAACCCCGCATTTCTGCTTCGCCTTCACCTTTAATGCGTAGCGCAATCAGAATGCCACCCAACTCCAGGTCCGGCACGTCACCGTTCAGCATCTGGGTGTACAGCTCACGCGCTGTCTCGAGATCCAGATCCCGGGCATGATTTTTACCCCGGCCTACCTCTTTGATAATTTTGCGATAATCCATGGTACCTCTCCTTATAACGCTTTGCAGATACTATAGCCCTGATAAATAACATACGGGTAATCATTTCCTTTTGCTTTCCCTTCGCTAAACAGACTTTCAGGAGAAAAAGAGTCGCGATATTCATCACAGCCGTTAAGTGACGTGTCAACGCCCCATATTTATTTATTGTTTTATAAGCCCTTTTTTATTTATTTAAAGAATTAGCAACACACATTAAATTCATTAAGTTTATGATTCAGAGAAGGTTAATTGAACAAGACATAGTTATCATACATAGTTCCTCGCGAATCAATCACCCAGGTGATGATTAAAGCCAAAATGACTCACTTTCATTCAGAGGAACACAATGAAAAAACTTATTATTGCGGGCATTGTTGCCGGGATGGCATGTGCTTCCGTATCCGCATTTGCTGCAAGCGGTGAAGGACAAATTAATTTCACAGGTGAAATTATTGACTCTGCTTGTACCGTTGTGAATGGATTAAGTAGCCCACTTGATGTTTCATTAGGTAAAGTTGCGAAATCTGCATTTACGGGATCCGGATCGACCACAGCAACTACCCGCTTTAGTATTCAACTTAAAGATTGTCCTGAAACCGTAACCAGTGCTGCTGTGAAATTTGGTGGAACCCCAGATGGCAGTAACAGTGATGTGCTGGCGGTAACAGCAGGTACAGGTACTGCAACCGGTGTTGGTATTCAGTTATTAGATAAAACTGAAAACCCACTGAGTTTATATACGGCTTCTGCCGGATATACACTGACATCAGGAACAACCACCAATGACCTGGAATTTGGTGCCCGTTACATTCAGACCGGCAGCAGCGTTACGGCTGGCCCTGCAAATTCGGTATCCACGTTCACCATCGTTTACAACTAATGAAAAGGATATTAGTCATCTCCGTGGCTAATATCTTTTTTTCCTTTATTACGGTAAATCTATGCGTAAATTCCTTCTGGTTTCGTCCTTATTATTGCTCACCTCCGCCGCTCATGCGGGTATTACCATCGGCGGTACCCGCGTGGTCTATCCGGAAAATAAAAAAGAATCGTCCATTAGTATCACCAACCCGGATAACCTCGACTACCTGGTGCAGTCATGGGTCGAAACGGAAGACAAGACTCGCGAGAAGGCACCGTTCCTGATTACCCCACCCCTGTTCCGTCTTGATGCAGAACAGAGTAACGTTCTGCGTATCATCAGAACCAACGGTAGCCTACCGGCAGATCGTGAATCGCTGTTCTGGCTGAATATTAAATCCATTCCTTCATCCAGTCGCAAGGAAAATGTTAATACGCTGCAAATAGCAATTAAGACACGTATTAAATTGCTGTATCGCCCCTCTGGTATTACAGACAAACCTGAAGATGTTGCCTCACATTTAGTCTGGCATAAACAAGGGAACCAGTTGATTGTTGATAACCCGACACCATTTTATATGAACTTCCAGGAAATCAAACTTGACGGCAAAAAAATCGATAAGGTGACGTATGCCAGTCCGAAAGGCGAAACTCATTTCACCATCCCGGGAAATATCTCCGCACATGCAGTAAGCTGGAAAATAATAAATGATTATGGCGGAATCACTCCATCCTGGACTGCACAGATAAAATAAATCATCATTCATTATCGGACACCATTATGGGCTGGGAATATACAACAAAACAACCAAAGCAGCACAGACGCTCAATGCTTATTGCACTGGGCTGCACGTTGCTGGGTGTTTGTGTACAAACAGCTCTTGCCGAAGATTATTTCAACCCGGCCTTACTGGATATTGATAATCCGTCCCAGGAAAAAACCGATCTCAGTATTTATGAGATTGGCCCAGGGCAAGTACCGGGAAAATACCATGTCGACGTCTACGTAAATAATAATAAAGTCGCCAATAAAGAAATTGAATTTACATTGAAGAAAGATGCCGAGGGTAAATCGAGCCTCCAACCGTGCCTGAGCATTGCTCAATTAAAAAGCTTAGGTATTCAAAGCGATAAATTTACCCAGGATGAAAACGCGCAGTGTGTCGACCTGAGCGTAATCCCTTCCGCCAGCGCAACGTTCCATGTTAACCCGCAGCAACTGCTGCTGAGCATTCCTCAGACTGCTATTACGCAAGTGCCACGCGATTACGTCGATCCCCAGGAGTTCGACGAAGGGATTAATGCCTTACTGCTGAACTACAGCTTCACCGCCGGTGATAATCACGGGAAAGGGGAAAACAGCACCGACCAGCGTAGCGCATTTCTCAATCTTCGACCGGGGCTCAACCTCGGCGCGTGGCGTTTTCGCAACTATTCAACCTGGAGTAAAACCAGTAGCAACAGCGATACCGAAAGTGATTTTTCTTCGGTGTATACCTACGCCCAGCGCGATATTGCACCTTTAGGTGGGGAATTGACCCTTGGTCAAAGCTCGTCGCCTTCTGATGTGTTCGACAGTATCTCCTACACCGGCGCGCAGTTTGCGTCGGATGATGACATGCTGCCGGAAAGTATGAAAGGGTTTGCCCCAGTGATTCGCGGCACAGCACACAGCAACGCGCAGGTTCTTGTACGTCAAAATGGGTATGTGATTTATCAGAACTATGTTGCCCCAGGCCCGTTCGAAATTAACGATCTTTACCCTACCGGCGGAAGCGGAGACCTCAACGTCACCGTGAAAGAGACGGACGGCAGCGAGCAGCATTTCGTGGTGCCCTATGCCTCTGTCCCGGTGCTTCAGCGCGAAGGCCGCCTCAAGTATAGCCTGACGGCCGGGCGTTACCGCAGCTACGATAATGACGTCGAAAAAACCCCTTTCATGCAGGGAACGGTCATCTACGGGCTGCCTTATGGCTTAACGGCCTACGGCGGCCTTCAGGCCAGCCAGTATTATGATGCGCTGGCATTCGGGATCGGTAAAAACATCGGCGATTTCGGTGCCTTCTCCGTTGACGTCACCGATGCTAAATCTGCCATGCAGGATCGCGATCCTACGCAAGGGCAATCGTGGCGCGTGCGCTACAGCAAAGATTTTGCCACCACGGGCACCCATTTTGCCATTGCCGGATATCGCTACAGCAGTAAAGGCTTTTACACCCTACAAGACACCCTGGATTCACACACCCTTAATGATGACTGGGAAGCGCCCGATACCCGCCGCGACCGCCAGGAGGCCACGGTCGATCAGTCTCTGGGCGGTACGTTTGGGTCCCTGACATTAAGCCTGGTTAAAGAAAGCTACTGGAACGCAAGCCAGGGGATGACCTCAATGAACATTGGCTACAACAACTCATGGCACGGCATCAGCTACGGGCTCAGTTATGGACTGGATAAAAACACGCGTGATGGCGGTGACGATAACAACGAAAAAACGAGCGAACAAAACATCGCTTTCAACGTCTCTGTCCCGCTCGAACACTGGCTCAGCAATACCTGGGTCAACTACAACCTGAACAGCACAAAACACGATACCACCCAAAGCGTGGGTCTGAACGGCACCGCACTTGCAGGCAATAACCTGAGCTGGGGTGTTCAGCAAGGCCACAGTCAGAGCAGCGGCGACAGCACCAGCCTGAATGCAGATTACAAAGGTACTTACGGTGAAGTAAATGCCGGGTATTCCCAGGATAACCAGCAGCAACAGCTTAACGTTGGGTTGCAGGGAAGTATGATCGCCCATGCGCACGGCATCACACTGGGTCAGCCAATGGGCGAGACGGCCGCGCTGGTCGAAGCCCCGGGTGCAGACGACACCAACATCACCAATCAGACCGGCGTGAATACCGATTTCCGCGGCTATGCCATTGTGCCGTACGTGTCGCCGTACCGTCATAACACCCTTGCACTCAACACCGAAACGCTGCCGGGAAATGCGGATGTTGACCAGGCGGCCAAAACCGTGACGCCAACGCGCGGCGCCATCGTGCGCGCACATTATGAAACGCACGTTGGCAGCCGGGTATTAATGACGCTGAAACGCGCTGATGGCAGCGCTATCCCGTTCGGCGCAACGGCATCTCAGGCTCATCAGGATGGCGAGTTTATCGTGGGCGATGGCGGGCAGGTTTATCTGACCGGCATGCAGGAAAAAGGCACGGTTGACGTTAGCTGGGGACAAACTGCCGACAGCCATTGCGCCGCAACCTATCACCTGCCAACAAAAGACAACGGTGCTGTTATTAACATCACGGCGCAGTGCGTATAAACCTTTCCGAGAAAAAAATGAACATGTTTAAATATACCTTTGCGCTGGTTGTCCTCCTCACAAGCGCCTGTCTGGTGCCGCATGCTCATGCGGCGACAACCTGTGATTCTCCAGACCTGCCCTATACTATTGCTGCCGGTACGCTTTCTGTCCCTACCACCCTTGATGTTGGCAGCGTCATCCCGGGTTCGGCAAAAACGCACACCGTGACAGGCAGTTGCACCGGAAAGCTAGCGAGTCACACCGTTATCGCGTGCTATTACGGAACGGGTACAGAAGTGGGAGGCATGCCGGGCGTTTACTCCACCAATATTGACGGTATCGGCATTGAACTGTTAAACAGCAGCGGACAGATCGTTCGTGGCATGGGCTACGAGTGTGATTCAACCTCAACGCCACTGGGAACCGTCACCAGTGATAGCGGCCAAACGTTATCTTTCAGCTACACCGAACGTCTCATCAAAACAGCAACACATATTGGCAGTGGGACCCTGACAAATACCCTGACGTCCTTTGGATTTGGCGTTTATAAATCTGCCGGTATATCTGGTTCGCAGAATACAAGCAACTTTTCCGCCACGCTCTCCGAAAGAACGGCAACCTGCTCCATCGATCCTCTGAACCTGACGGTGACGTTAGGTGACTTCCCGGTTTCACAATTTACTCACGTGGGCAGCTATACGGCGTGGAAGTATTTCGATATCAACGCCACCTGTACGGAAGCGGTCAACCTCACGGCCTCGGTAACCAGCGCGAATGGCCTTAATAGCCAGTTTGATGATGTCCTGAACCTTACCCCGGGCAACGACAGCGCTACGGGCGTTGGTGTGAGAATGCTGCTTGACGGTGTCGATCTCAGATACGACTACCCTATCCCGGTCGGTGGAAAAACCGAACCTAACGTTCCGGATGTCATCCGCTTCGCCGTACAGTATTACCAGACGGACGCCACCGTTACCGCGGGTAAAGCTAACACGATTGCCACAATCGATCTTGAATACCAGTAATGGAGGGATGATGAGAACGTTACTATTTTTACTCGCGTTGATGAGCCTCTCCGCGGGCGCGACTGACGTTACGCTGAATATCGAGGGCAACATTTACGACACGACCTGCGAGGTCGACAGTGCCAGCCAGAATATGGTGGTGGATCTGGGGCAGGCCGTGTCCACTGATTTCAAGAATGTCGGCGATACCGGTCCGTGGAAAGATTTTGATTTAAAACTGACAAATTGCCCGCCAACGCTGGCGGTTGCCACTATCTCTCTTGATGGTCAGCGCGATGCCATACATCCCTTTAAGTTCGCCAATAGCGGAACCGCAAAAGGAATGGCATTAGAGTTAGCCGATCGTCTGGATTATATCGTGCTTGCACCCCAGGCCAGATTCAGTGCGGTCATTGATGCCAGCACGCACATGGCCGATTTTCCGATGGCGGCACGCTATTACGCGACCTCAATGCCCGTCGCGGCAGGCACCTTCAGCAGCGTTGTGCAAGCCACCTTTACTTACCAGTAGGACCGCGCCTCTTAGCACGGATGCTTTTTTTACGCCCGGCGGCCACTTTTGTCGGGCTTTTTTTCACTTCCGGAACGTCCGGTTGTTCAATCGGAAACACCGGCAGCGCGTTCAGTAAGCGCTGGCCGTAGTTCTTGGTCAGCAGACGTTTGTCATAAATGACAATCTCGCCCCAGCAGCCGTGGCTACGAATCAAACGCCCCACTTGCTGAATCAGGTTAAACGATGCCGCAGGCAGGCTTTGTACTTCAAACGGATAACGATTCAGGCTTTTCAGCCACTCGCCTTCGGTGATCACCACCGGGCTATCGATAGGCGGGAAGGCAATTTTATGAATGTGGACCTGCGTCAGGTAGTCCCCTTTCAGATCCAACCCTTCTGCAAATGACTGCAATCCAACCAGCACGCTGCGTTCACCGTTGTCGATGCGTTTGCGGTGCAGCTCCACCAGCCGATAGCGCGGCTGATCGCCCTGCACCAGCAGCAACAACCGCAGGTCAGTAACATGTTCCAGGAAGCGCTGCATCGCGCGCCCGCTGGCAAACAGCACCAGCATCCCGGAGTGTTTTTTGCTCTCAACCTGCTCGCGGAAGTAGGCGGCCATCTCGGCAATATGCTGCTCTTCGTTGTCGATAAGCGGTTCATACTTCATACGCGGGATCACAAGCTTCCCCTGCTCGCAGTGGTTAAACGGCGAGTCCAGCGCCACGAAGCGATCGCCCGCTTTCTCTTTCAGGCCGCTCATTTCCTGCAAACGTGAAAAACTGTTCAGGGAACGCAGCGTGGCCGACGTCACCACCACATGCGGCACGCTACGCCAGATAAGTTTTTCCAGCTGATCGGCCACGCGGATCCCCACGCAGTGGAAAAACAGATGTGCCTGGCCGTCTTTCACTTCACGGGTGGCCCATTTGGTGACCGGCGCGCCAGAGGCCTGCGCCATCGAGGCCAGTCGCCACAGCTTACTTTGTGCTTCAAACATCCCCAGCGCGCGGTTCATCTGGAGCAGGATGCGGTGCAATCGCACCACATCATGCGTACCGGTTTTCTCACTGAGATCGTTTAAAAACATCTCCGCCAGCCCGCGCAGCTTTTCAAGATGCTTTGCCAGTTGCTGACAAATCGCCATCACTTCATTCGGGAGTTCGCCCATCGCAAAGCGATGTTCAGCCTCCTGCGTTGCCGGAAGCCAAAGATTGAGGATGTTATTGAGTGAGGCAATCAGGCTATAAGCCTCTTCGCAGTGTTCGCTCAGACGCTCAGGCACTGCCAGCGGTGGCGTGGTTTTAGGACGGAACTGCTCCATACACGTCGCCACCAGTTTGCAGAACAGATCCAGCTGCAAGCGAAACCACGGCGCAGTGATCTCAGCGCTCATTTCCAGCGCGTCCCGCGCCACATCTGGCAAATGGTGGCCTTCATCCAGCACCAGCAGCAAATTTTTCGGTTCCGGCAGAACCGCTTCGCTTTCCAGTGCGGCCATCACCAGCGCGTGATTAGCCACCACCACTTCTGCTTCCTGAATTTCACGGCGTGCGACAAAAAACGGGCATTCGCGGTAGTAGTGGCAGTTACGGTTCAGACAGCTGGCTTTATCAGTACTGAGCCGACGCCACAGGTCATCGCCTATGGCCTGATCGGTGTGATCGCGCAGGCCGTCCCACTTATAGCTATCCAGAGAGGCTTTTAGCTTCGCACACTGATCCTGCTCGGCTTTGTTGTTTGGCGTCAGCTCGTCATCCAGAAATGCGAGCAGATCCTGCTGCGTGGGCTCGCTGCTGGCAAGCGCCGTCAGGTTACGCGGGCAAACATAACGCCCGCGCCCAAATGCCGCCGTAAAGCGCAGATCCGGGATAATTTTGCGCAGCAGCGGTAAATCTTTGCTGTAGATCTGATCCTGCAACGCCACGTTGGCGGTACTGACCACCAGCGTTTTTTGTTCTTCACGGGCGATGGCAATGCCGGGGATCAGGTACGACAGAGTTTTCCCGACCCCCGTGGGGGCTTCAATCGCCAGATGTCGCCCGTCGTCCCCGGCGAGCGTTTTTGCCACGTCAGCAATCATCTGCCGCTGCGGCGCTCGGGGGATAAAGTCGGGGATCTGCTGTTGTAACGCCTTATACCAGGCGCCAATTTGCGCTTTTAGCGCAGCGGTTAAAGCCATCGGAAAACCTGAAACACTGTATAAACAGCCACTATTGTGGCACTTTCTTTTCGTTGTCGCAAAAAGAAAAGCCCGGCTTTACGGCCGGGCTTCCAGATTACTGCGCGCTGGCAGGTTTACGCGGGCGGCGTCGGCGTTGGCCTTCTCCTGCCGGTTTCCCTTCGCCACTGCGCCACGGGTTTTCACCCGCTGGTTTTGCCTCGTTGTTGCGACGCGGCGGTTTGCCTGATGCTTTTGGCGCGCCACCTTCAGCACGACGCGGTTGCTGGCCACGACCGCCACCACCCTGACCACGGCCACCGCCACCCTGACGGCCGTTCTGAATCGGCTCGGCTTTAATGGACGGATCCACTTCGTAGCCCGGGATTTCGATGCGTGGGATCTCTTTTTTCAGCAGACGTTCGATGTCACGCAACAGTTTGTGCTCATCAACGCAGACCAGAGACAACGCTTCACCGGTTGCCGCGGCACGACCGGTACGGCCGATACGGTGAACATAGTCTTCCGGCACGTTTGGCAGCTCGTAGTTCACCACGTGTGGCAGCTCTTCAATGTCCAGACCACGCGCGGCGATGTCGGTTGCCACCAGCACGCGAATATCACCAGATTTAAAATCTGCCAGCGCACGGGTACGCGCGCCCTGGCTCTTGTTACCGTGAATAGCGGCGCTGCGAATGCCGTCTTTATTCAGCTGTTCCGCCAGGTGGTTGGCACCATGTTTGGTACGGGTGAACACCAGCACCTGCTGCCAGTTGCCCTGGCCAATCATCTGCGAGAGCAGTTCCCGCTTACGTTTTTTATCAACGAAATGCACATGCTGGGTCACCTGCTCGGAGGCCGTGTTACGGCGCGCCACTTCCACTTCCAGCGGGTTATGCAGCAGTTTCTCAGCAAGGGCTTTGATTTCGTCAGAGAAGGTCGCAGAGAACAGCAGGTTCTGGCGACGTGACGGCAGCTTAGCCAGCACACGACGAATATCATGAATGAAGCCCATGTCCAGCATCCGGTCAGCTTCATCCAGCACCAGGATTTCGATGCTATCGAGCTTCACCGCATTCTGGTGTTCCAAATCCAGCAGACGACCCGGCGTTGCCACCAGCACGTCCACGCCACCGCGCAGTTTCATCATCTGCGGATTGATGCTAACCCCGCCAAAGACCACCAGTGAGCGAATGTTGAGATAGCGGCTGTACTCACGCACGTTCTCACCAATCTGTGCTGCCAGTTCACGGGTTGGCGTGAGGATCAGGGCGCGCACCGGGCGACGACTTTTTGCGTGCGGCTGGTTTTTAACCAACAGCTCCAGGAGCGGCAGGGTAAAGCCAGCGGTTTTACCGGTACCGGTCTGGGCGCTGGCCATCAGGTCGCGGCCTTGCAGCACGGCAGGGATTGCCTGCGTCTGAATTGGGGTAGGCTCAACGTAGCCCTGCTCTGCAATCGCGCGCAGAATTTCCGGGTTCAGGCCAAGGGAATCAAAAGACATAAAAACTCCGAACCGCCCCGACCATCACAGGTGTAGTTTTCAGGGAGATATAACGAATATGAGAGGACAAAAACCACAATGTCGCGAAGCAGCGGAGTGTAGCAGCTTTTGTGACGTGGCGCATAAAATATCCCTCTGTGATTCATCGACGAAATATTTCCCGCACAAGAGTGCAACTGGACAAAATTGTGAACCGGGCATAATCTTAATCAATCGATTGATTAATTTTAAGTGCTGCTATGAATACAACCCCGACAACAACCAAAGGCGAACAGGCCAAAAGCCAGCTTATCGCCGCCGCCCTGGCACAGTTTGGCGAGTATGGACTTCATGCCACCACGCGCGATATTGCCGCGCAGGCCGGGCAGAACATAGCGGCCATTACCTACTATTTTGGCTCAAAAGAGGATTTGTACCTCGCCTGCGCACAGTGGATTGCCGATTTTATCAGCACGCATTTTCGCCAGCACGTTGACGAAACCACCGCGCTGTTCAGCCAGCCCTCGCCTGACCGGGCCGCCATCCGTCAGCTTATCCTTAACGCCTGCCATAATATGATCCGCCTGCTGACGCACGACGATACGCTGAACCTGAGTAAGTTTATCTCACGCGAACAACTCTCGCCTTCCGCCGCCTACCAGTTGGTTCACGATCAGGTGATCTCCCCAATGCACACGCACCTGACCCGGCTCATTGCGGCCTATACCGGCCGTGATGCCAGCGATACTGAGACCATTTTGCATACCCACGCCCTGCTGGGCGAAGTACTGGCTTTTCGCCTGGGACGGGAAACCATTTTGTTACGCACCGGCTGGACACAATTTGATGAGGATAAAGCCGCGCAGATTAGCCAGGTGATCACCTGTCACCTTGATCTGATCCTGCAAGGCTTAACGCAAAGGAGCCTGAAGTCATGAAAAAACCTGTCGCCATCATTCTGGTGGTCGTTATTCTGCTTGCTGCGGGGATCGGTGGCTGGCTGTGGTATCAGAGCCGACAAGACAACGGCCTGACGCTGTACGGCAACGTCGATATTCGAACGGTGGACATGAGTTTCCGCGTTGGCGGCCGCCTGGCTTCGCTTTCTGTTGATGAAGGTGACACGATTAAAACCGGGCAGACGTTAGGCGTGCTGGACACCGCGCCTTACGAGAACGCGCTGATGCAGGCAAAAGCAGGCGTTTCCGTCGCCCAGGCACAATATGACCTGATGCTGGCAGGCTATCGCGATGAAGAAATTGCCCAGGCCGCGGCGGCAGTCAAACAGGCGCAGGCCGCCTACGACTATGCGCAGAACTTCTACGCCCGTCAGCAGGGGCTGTGGAAAAGCCGCACCATTTCCGCCAACGACCTGGAAAATGCCCGTTCTTCCCGCGACCAGGCGCAGGCAACGCTTAAATCCGCGCAGGATAAATTAAGCCAGTATCACACCGGTAATCGCCCGCAGGATATCGCACAGGCCAAAGCCAGCCTTGAACAGGCGCAGGCGCAACTGGCGCAGGCACAACTGGATTTGCATGACACCACGCTGGTTGCCCCGTCCGACGGTACGCTAATGACCCGCGCCGTAGAGCCCGGCAGCATGTTAAGCGCAGGCAGCACCGTACTGACCCTTTCGCTGACGCGCCCGGTGTGGGTGCGTGCCTATATCGACGAGCCGAACCTCAGCCAGGTCAGGCCTGGGCGTGAGCTGCTGCTTTATACCGATGGTCGCCCTGACAAGCCATACCACGGCAAGGTGGGCTTTGTGTCGCCAACCGCTGAGTTCACGCCGAAAACCGTTGAAACGCCAGATCTGCGTACTGACCTGGTCTATCGTCTGCGCATCATTGTGACAGACGCTGACGATTCCCTTCGTCAGGGGATGCCGGTTACCGTGAAATTCACCGACGGGGAACGACATGAATGATGCGGTTATTCAACTCGACAATCTGGTAAAACGCTTCGCGGGCATGGATAAACCCGCCGTCGCGCCGCTGAACTGTACGCTGCAAAAGGGCTATGTCACGGGGCTGGTTGGCCCCGATGGCGCAGGCAAAACCACGCTGATGCGAATGCTCGCCGGGTTACTCAAACCTGATGACGGGCGCGCCCGCGTGCTGGGGCTTGATCCCGTCCAGGACGACAGCGCCCTTCACGCCATGCTGGGGTATATGCCGCAGAAATTCGGTCTGTACGAAGATTTAACGGTGATGGAAAACCTGAATCTGTATGCCGATTTACGCAGCGTCACCGGGGAAACACGGCAAAAAACCTTCGCCCGCCTGCTGGAATTTACCTCGCTCGGGCCGTTCACGGAGCGCCTCGCGGGTAAGTTATCCGGCGGGATGAAGCAAAAACTCGGGCTGGCCTGCACGCTGGTGGGTGAGCCAAAAGTGCTGCTGCTTGATGAACCCGGCGTGGGCGTGGATCCCATTTCGCGCCGTGAGTTGTGGCAAATGGTGCACGAGCTTGCAGGCGACGGGATGCTGATTCTCTGGAGCACGTCTTACCTCGACGAAGCGGAACAGTGTCGCGATGTCTTGCTGATGAACGAAGGAGAGCTGCTTTATCAGGGCGAGCCGACAAAGCTCACGCAAAGCATGGCCGGGCGCAGCTTCTTGTTGCACAGCCCGCAGGAGTCCAACCGCAAGCTGCTCCAGCGAGTGTTGAAACTGCCGCAGGTCAGCGACGGGATGATTCAGGGGCGATCTGTGCGGGTCATTCTCAAAAAAGAGGCCACGGTGGACGACATTCGCCAGGCGCAGGGAATGCCGGATGTGGAGATAGAAGAGACCGCACCGCGTTTTGAAGACGCGTTTATCGACCTGCTGGGCGGTGCAGGAACGTCAGAATCCCCGCTGGGGGCGATCCTGCATACCGTTGATGGCACACCAGGCGAAACGGTGATTGAAGCCAAATCCCTGACCAAAAAGTTTGGCGATTTTGCCGCCACCGACAACGTCAATTTCGCGGTGAAACGCGGCGAGATCTTTGGCCTGCTGGGCCCCAACGGTGCGGGCAAATCCACCACCTTTAAAATGATGTGCGGCCTGCTGGTGCCAACCTCTGGTAAGGCGCTGGTGCTGGATATGGATCTGAAAGTGAGCTCCGGGAAAGCGCGGCAACACCTCGGCTACATGGCACAAAAATTCTCGTTGTACGGCAACCTGACCGTTGAACAGAACTTACGCTTTTTCTCCGGCGTTTACGGCCTGTGCGGGCGCGCGCAAAACGAGAAAATCAGCCGCATGAGCGACGCGTTCAGCCTGACGAACATTGCCTCTCACGCCACTGACGACCTGCCACTCGGTTTCAAGCAGCGTCTGGCACTGGCCTGCTCGCTGATGCATGAACCTGACATCTTGTTTCTTGATGAGCCAACCTCTGGGGTTGACCCCCTCACCCGCCGCGAGTTCTGGCTGCACATCAATAGCATGGTGGAGAAAGGCGTTACCGTCATGGTGACCACTCACTTTATGGATGAAGCGGAATATTGCGACCGCATCGGGCTGGTGTATCGCGGCAAATTGATCGCCCACGGCACGCCGGATGATCTGAAAAGCCAGGCCGCCGACGATAAGCAACCGGACCCCACCATGGAGCAGGCGTTTATCACGCTCATTCACGACTGGGATAAGGAACACGCTAATGAGTCATAACGCGATTTCATGGCGCCGGGTGCGGGCGTTATGCATCAAAGAAACCCGCCAGATCGTACGCGATCCCAGCAGCTGGCTGATTGCGGTAGTAATCCCGCTGCTGCTGCTGTTTATCTTTGGCTACGGGATAAACCTCGACTCCAGCAAGCTGCGGGTGGGGATTTTGCTGGAGCAGCACAGCGAAGAGGCCCTGAATTTCACCCACGCCATGACCGGCTCGCCCTACATTGACGCCACCATCAGCGACGATCGCCAGGCGTTGATCCAGAAAATGCAGGCGGGGAAAATTCGCGGCCTGGTGGTTATCCCGGTCGATTTCGCCGCCAACATGGCGCGCGCAAATACCGACGCGCCGATTCAGGTCATCACCGACGGCAGCGAGCCTAACACCGCCAACTTTGTGCAGGGCTATGTCGAAGGCATCTGGCAGCTCTGGCAGAAACAGCGGGCGGAAGACAGGGGGGAAACCTTCGAACCGCTGATCGACATACAGACCCGCTACTGGTTTAACCCTGCCGCCATCAGCCAGCATTTTATTATTCCGGGTGCGGTGACCATTATCATGACGGTGATCGGGGCTATCCTCACGTCGCTGGTGATCGCCCGCGAGTGGGAGCGCGGTACCATGGAAGCGCTGCTCTCAACCGAGGTCACGCGGGTGGAGCTGCTGCTCTGTAAGCTTATCCCCTATTACTTCCTCGGAATGCTGGCCATGCTGCTCTGTATGCTGGTGTCGGTGTTCATTCTGGGAGTGCCTTATCGCGGTTCGCTGGTGCTGTTGTTCTTTATCACCAGTCTGTTTTTACTGAGCACCCTGGGCATGGGGCTGCTGATTTCAACCATCACCCGTAACCAGTTTAACGCCGCGCAGGTTGCGCTAAACGCCGCCTTTTTGCCGTCTATCATGCTGTCGGGCTTTATCTTCCAGATAGACAGTATGCCAGCCGTCATCCGTGCGGTGACCTATATCATTCCAGCGCGTTATTTTGTCAGTACGCTGCAAAGCCTGTTCCTGGCCGGGAATATTCCGGCGGTGCTGATTGTCAACATCCTGTTTTTGATGGTGTCAGCGGTAATGTTTATTGGGCTGACGTGGGTAAAAACCAAACGGCGACTGGATTAAGGAGCGAGCATGTTTCACCGTTTATGGACATTGATCCGCAAAGAGCTGCAATCGCTGCTGCGCGAGCCGCAAACCCGCGCCATTTTGATCCTGCCCGTGCTGATCCAGGTATTCCTGTTCCCGTTTGCTGCGACGCTTGAGGTGACGAACGCCACCATTGCCATCTACAACGAGGACAGCGGGAAACACTCCGTAGAGCTGACGCAGCGTTTTGCCCGGGCGAAAGCCTTTACCCACATTCTGCTGCTGAAAAGCCCCAGGGAGATCCAGCCCACCATCGACACGCAAAAAGCGCTGCTGCTGGTGCGTTTCCCGGCCGACTTTTCCCGCAACCTGGATACCTGGCAGACTGCACCGATGCAGCTGATTCTGGACGGGCGTAACTCGAACAGTGCGCAAATTGCCGCAAATTACCTGCAACAGGTGGTCAAGGACTATCAGCAGGAGCTGATGGAAGGCAAACCTAAACCCAACAACAGCCAGTTGGTGGTGCGTAACTGGTATAACCCGAATCTGGACTACAAATGGTTTGTGGTGCCGTCGCTTATCGCCATGATCACCACCATTGGTGTGATGATCGTAACCTCGTTGTCGGTCGCCCGTGAACGCGAGCAAGGCACGCTCGATCAACTGCTGGTTTCCCCGCTGGCCACCTGGCAGATTTTTGTCGGTAAAGCCGTTCCGGCGCTGATTGTTGCCACCTTCCAGGCGACAATTGTGCTGGGCGTGGGGATCTGGGCATATCAAATTCCCTTTGCCGGATCGCTGGCCCTGTTCTACTTCACTATGGTGATTTACGGTCTGTCACTGGTGGGATTTGGTCTGTTGATTTCAGCGCTGTGCTCCACGCAACAGCAGGCGTTTATCGGGGTATTCGTCTTTATGATGCCGGCGATCTTGCTCTCGGGGTATGTTTCTCCCATCGAGAACATGCCGGTGTGGTTGCAGGATCTTACATGGATTAACCCCATCCGGCACTTTACGGATATCACCAAACAAATTTATCTCAAGGATGCAAGTATGGGGATTATCTGGGGAAGTTTGTGGCCGCTTTTGGTTATAGCGGCCACGACAGGCTCAGTGGCGTACGCGATGTTTAGACGAAACATTGCGTAGCTTTTTCTCTTTGGTCAGCAGTGAGACAACCGCAGGCCCTGCAAGAATTGCCAGACCCGCCAGGGCCAGCAGCAGGTTGTTTTGCAGCACACGCGACAACAGCCAAAGCACGATCATTGCAGCACCAAAATACCAGGTGGTGGTGAGCTCTTCGAGCACATCACCCACCTCGCGCCAGCGCGCTTCATGGTGGCGCTGTAAAAACAGCATCGACAGTACGGTAACACCGTAAAGAACACATAACCCTAAGCCAACATGCACCAGCGTACCGCTCATCCAGCCCATCACCAGTACGGCCACGACCAGTAAATGCAACATTATCTGCCAGCAACTCAGGCCAGTTGCGACACGAACACGTTGTTGCCACTTCATGGCTTCTCTCCTGAAGAACATTTCTCTGCTAATTCAGACTACCGCACTTTACGGAAAATTCCGTAACACCGCATCTTTTTGTGACGCCTACTACACTTTATTTTCATCAGGATAGTCACCCCGGAAGGTGCTTATGACGCATAAAACGCAGCATTTATCGCTTAAAGTGCTGACAATTAACATTCACAAAGGCTTCACTGCATTTAACCGTCGCTTCATGTTACCGGAGCTGCGCGACGCTGTACGCACCGTCAGTGCTGACATCGTCTGCCTACAGGAAGTTATGGGCGCCCATGATGTGCACCCAATGCATGTCGAAAACTGGCCCGACACGCCGCACTACGAATTTCTGGCAGATACGATGTGGAGTGATTATGCCTATGGGCGTAACGCGGTTTACCCTGAAGGCCACCACGGCAACGCGGTACTATCGCGTTTCCCGATCGAATATTACGAAAACCGCGACGTTTCTGTGGGCGAAAGCGAAAAACGCGGGCTGCTTTACTGCCGCATTATCCCACCCGAACTGGAATTTCCCGTTCACGTTGGCTGCGTGCATCTCGGCCTTCGTGAAGCGCACCGTCAGGCGCAGTTAAAGATGCTGGCCGAATGGAGCAACGCCCTACCGGAAGGTGAGCCGGTGGTGGTGGCGGGTGATTTTAACGACTGGCGTCAGCGGGCCAATCACCCACTGAAGGTGGATGCCGGGCTGGAGGAGATTTTTACCCGCGCCAATGGCCGCCCCGCGCGGACGTTCCCGGTGCGCTTTCCCCTGCTGCGACTTGACCGCATCTACGTGAAAAATGCCCATGCCAGCAGCCCGACTGCCCTGGCGTTACTCAACTGGCGCCATCTTTCCGACCACGCCCCGCTTAGCGTGGAGATCCACTTATGAGATGCTCATGGCAGGAAGGAAACCGCATCACGCTGCTGGAAAATGGCGATAACTATTATCCTGCGGTGTTCAAGGCCATTGACCATGCACAGCAGAAAGTGATCCTCGAAACCTTTATCTGGTTCGAGGACGAGGTGGGGAAACAGTTACATAGCGTGCTGCTGCGCGCCGCCCTGCGCGGCATTAAAATCGAAGTGCTGCTCGACGGCTATGGTTCTCCGGATCTGAGCGACGAATTCGTCAATGAACTCACGTCGGCGGGCGTGATATTCCGCTACTACGATCCCGGCTCGCGTCTGTTTGGCATGCGCACCAATCTCTTTCGCCGTATGCACCGCAAAATTGTGGTGGTTGATGAAGCGGTAGCCTTTGTCGGCGGCATTAATTATTCCGCAGAACATATGTCTGACTATGGCCCTGAGGCCAAGCAGGATTACGCGATCCGTATCGAAGGCCCGGTAGTTCAGGACATTTTACTGTTCGAACTGGAAAACCTGCCGGGTAAAGATGCTGTGCGACGCTGGTGGAAGCGCCACCATCGCCCGGAAGAGAACCGCAAGCCCGGCGAAGCGCAGGCGCTGTTTGTCTGGCGGGATAACGGCGAGCACCGGGATGATATTGAGCGTCATTATCTGAAGATGCTGGCGAATGCGAAGCGCGAGGTAATTATTGCCAACGCCTACTTCTTCCCTGGCTACCGCTTGTTGCACGCCATGCGCAATGCAGCACGTCGCGGTGTGCGGGTGAAACTGATTGTGCAGGGCGAGCCCGATATGCCGATTGTCAAAGTCGGCGCACGTCTGCTGTATAACTATCTGGTAAAAGGCGGTGTGCAGATTTACGAATACCGCCGCCGACCGCTGCATGGAAAGGTCGCACTGATGGACGATCACTGGGCGACCGTTGGCTCCAGTAATCTCGATCCGCTGAGCCTGTCGCTCAATCTTGAAGCCAATCTGATCGTCCACGATCGCCAGTTCAACCAAACCCTGCGCGATAACCTTCAGGGACTGATCGTTAACGACTGCGTGCGAGTGGATGACTCTATGGTACCGAAACGTACCTGGTGGAACCTCGGTATCGGCGTGGTGGTGTTCCACTTCCTGCGCCATTTCCCGGCCATGGTCGGCTGGCTGCCCGCGCACACACCTAAGCTTGCACTGGTACACCCGCCGGTGCAGCCTGAAATGGAAACACAGGATCGCGTTGAAGTGGAAGATGGAGGAAAAACCTGATGTCACAATCCCATCCTCACTGGCGCCTGGCTAAGAAAATCCTCACCTGGCTTTTCTTTATCGCCGTCGCGGTGTTGCTGGTGGTGTACGCCCAGAAAGTCGACTGGGAAGAGGTGTGGAAGGTTATCCGCAACTACAACCGCATGGTACTGCTGGGCGAGTCTGGGCTGGTGATTGTAAGTTACCTGATTTACGGCTGCTACGACCTGCTGGGGCGCGCCTACTGCGGGCACAAGCTGGCAAAGCGCCAGGTGATGCTGGTGTCGTTTATCTGCTACGCCTTCAACCTGACGCTGAGCACCTGGGTCGGCGGCATTGGAATGCGTTACCGCCTCTATTCGCGTCTTGGACTGCCCAGCAGCACCATCACCCGCATTTTCTCATTGAGCATCACGACCAACTGGCTGGGTTACATTCTGCTCGGCGGGGTGATCTTCACCACCGGCGTGGTGCAGTTGCCTGCTCACTGGTATGTCGACGAAACCACGCTGCGGATTCTGGGCATGGTGCTGCTGCTGATTATCGCCTTCTATCTGTGGGCCTGTGCGTTTGCTAAACGCCGCCATATAACCATCAAAGGGCAAAAACTGGTGCTGCCATCATGGAAGTTCGCGGTATTACAGATGGCGATTTCCAGCGCCAACTGGATGGCAATGGGGGCGATTATAGGGCTGTTGATTGGCGAAGACGTGAATTACTTCTTTGTGCTTGGCGTGCTGCTGGTGAGCAGTATCGCGGGTGTAATTGTCCATATCCCGGCAGGGATTGGCGTGCTGGAAGCGGTGTTTATCGCCCTGCTTGCCGGGGAGCGCGTCTCTCAGGGAACGATTATCGCCGCCCTGCTCGCGTATCGAATGCTCTATTACTTCCTGCCGCTGGCGCTGGCGACGGTCTGTTATTTGCTGCTGGAGAGCCGGGCGAAAAAGTTGCGGGAGAAGAATGAGAAGGCACTGGCAAAATAAAAGCAAAACGGCAACAAGGTTGCCGTTTTTAGTGTTTGTTCCCTCTCCCGTGGGAGAGGGTCAGGGTGAGGGCACCAGGCCGCACCAACCTCTAGCGACGGTTGCCCAGAATACGCAGCAGCATCAGGAACAGGTTGATAAAGTCCAGATACAACGTCAGCGCACCAAGGATGGAGTATTTGCGCAACGTTGAGCTATCGCGCACGTCAATCTGCTCGCCGATATTTTTCAGTTTCTGGGTGTCGTAGGCCGTCAGCCCGACGAAGACAATCACCCCAATGTAGGTCACCGCCCACATCAGCGCTTCACTCTTGAGCCACAGGTTCACCAGCGATGCCAGCACGATCCCAATCAGCGCCATAAACAGCATACTGCCAAAACCGCTCAAATCGCGCTTTGTGGTGTAACCGTACAGGCTCATCGCGCCGAACATCCCGCCGCTCACCACAAATGTACTGGCGATGGAGGAATAGGTGTAAACGATGAAAATACTCGAAAGCGTTAGCCCGGTCAGCGCCGAGTACAGCATAAACAGCGTGGTCGCCATGCCGGCGCTGAGCTTTTGCACCAGGCCTGAGAGGACAAACACCAGCGCCAGTTGGGCGATGATCAACCCAAAGAAGGTGATTTTGCTGGAAAAGATAAACATCATCAGATCAGGTGTATTTGCGGCGTACCACGCAATAAACGCGGTCAGCAGCAGGCCGACTGTCATCCAGCCGTACACCTGGGCCATATACGTTTGCAGCCCGGTTCGGGTCTGCTGCACTATAGAATCGGAACGCGGAAATCGGTCCATGATTCACTCCTGATTAAGATTAAGTAGACACACGTTTTAAGACTAACACATCCACGTAAACAGACTACCAACGACCAGCAGCTTGTTTATCGCTGTCACGCGATTCCACCCACCGCTCACCTTCTGGCGTCGCTTCACGCTTCCAGAATGGCGCTTTGGTTTTGAGGTAGTCCATAATAAATTCGCCCGCCGCGAACGCGCTGCTGCGATGCGCACTGGTCACGCCAACAAACACGATCTCTTCACCCGGCCACATTTCGCCGATGCGGTGGATAACCGTGACGCGCCCGAGCGGCCAACGTCCACGCGCCTCGTCCACGATCTCCGCCAGCGATTTTTCGGTCATGCCCGGATAGTGCTCCAGCGTGAGCGCTTTCACGCTGTCGCCAAGATTGTGGTTACGCACTTTGCCAGTGAAGGTGACAACCGCGCCATCTTCATCGCGCTCCGCCAGCCAGCTGTATTCTGTACCGACACTGAAGCGGTCATGACCTACCAGAATTCGGGTTTCAGCCATTTCAGCCTCCTGTCACCGGCGGGAAGAACGCCACTTCGTCACCGGCCTTCAGCGGATGGTTAAAATCCACCAGAGTCTGATTAACTGCCGCCAGCAATTTGCCTTCATCCAGCGCCAGCGCCCAGCGGTCGCTTTGTTCTGCCAGATGTGCGCGCAGTGCGGCAACGTTATCGAATGAGGTTTCCAGGGTCAGACTATCGGTGTTGACCAGCTCGCGGACCTGAGCAAAAAAGAGCACTTTAATCATGGCTGTCCACCTTAAAATCGCCAGATTTCCCGCCGCTTTTTGCCAGCAGACGAACCGGGCCAATCACCATGTCTTTTTGCACGGCTTTACACATATCGTAGATGGTCAACGCGGCGACAGAGGCCGCCGTCAGCGCTTCCATCTCAACGCCGGTTTTCCCGGTTAAACGGCAAAGTGATTCAATTCGCACGCGGTTGTGTTCCGGCTGCGCCAGCAGGTTTACCTCAACCTTACTGAGCATCAACGGGTGGCACAGTGGGATCAAATCCCAGGTCCGTTTCGCGGCCTGGATACCGGCAATGCGTGCGGTAGCAAACACATCACCCTTGTGGTGGCTGCCATCGATAATCATCGCCAGGGTTTCAGGCAACATGGTAACGAAAGCTTCAGCACGCGCTTCGCGCACCGTCTCGGCTTTGGCAGACACATCCACCATATGCGCTTCGCCAGCGGCGTTAATGTGGGTCAGTTGTGACATAACTTATTTCTTTAAATGGGGATGGAAATTACACGGACGGGTGCGGGCATCGAGCTGCGGCGCGATGATGTTCTCCCACGCGGTACGGCACGCTTTGGTGGAGCCCGGCATGGCAAAAATCAGCGTTTTGTTCGCTACCCCCGCCACCGCGCGTGACTGCAAGGTTGAGGTGCCAATCTCTTCAAATGAGAGCATCCGAAATACTTCGCCAAAGCCTTCTACTTCGCGATCAAACAGGGGAATCAACGCTTCGGGAGCCTGATCTCCTGCGGTAAAACCAGTACCGCCTGTAATCAGCACCACCTGCACTTCATCACCGGCGATCCACTGGGAAACCTGGGCACGGATGGCGTAGCGGTTCTCTTTAACAATCGCTTTAGCAACAATATGGTGCCCGGCTTCGTGTGCCGCATCGCGCAACCAGTGGCCGGAGGTATCATCCTCTTCACCACGGCGTTCAGAAACGGTAAGAATAGCAATACGTGTCGGGATAAATTCTGCGCTTACCTGACTCATCTTCTGGTTCCTTCTTAAGACTGATTACCCGCCAATGTATGACAGGTTCTGAGTAATTCCGGTGTTGCCCTGATGCAGGAAATGGGTCTGTTTTTTATGCGTCAGCGCTTCGGAAATACGCGCTTCAAGCGCGTCCTGTTGAGAGTCGTCTTCCAGCAGATCGCGAAGGTCTACGCCACCATCCCCGAACAGGCATAAGTGCAGCTTGCCCACAGACGAGACGCGCAGGCGATTACAGCTGGCACAGAACTCTTTCTCATAAGGCATGATAAGCCCGATTTCCCCTTCGTAATCAGGGTGGCAAAAGACCTGCGCCGGGCCGTCGCTGCGCTGGCGGATCTGGTGGATCCAGCCGCGTTTCAGCAGTTCGTCGCGCAGCACCATGCCGGAGATGTGATGACGACGGAACAGCTCGCTGCCCTCGCCGGTTTCCATCAGCTCAATAAAACGCAATTGAATGCGGCGTGATTTGATCCACGCCAGGAAGGTGTCCAGTTGATGGTGGTTTACATCGCACATTAGCACCGTATTGACTTTCACCTTCTCGAAACCGGCAGCAAACGCCGCATCAATGCCGTCCATCACCTGCCGAAACTTATCCTGGCCGGTAATTGCATGGAACTGGCGGGCATCAAGGCTATCGACACTGACGTTGATCGCCGTCAGGCCAGCGTCACGCCAGTTCGCCACGTCCCGCGCCATGCGATACCCATTGGTGGTAACCGCAATTTGACGGATACGGTCGTTTTCGCGCACAGCAGCGATAATATCGGGAAAGTCGCGACGCAGAGAAGGTTCTCCCCCGGTCAGCCGCACTTTTTCGGTGCCGAGTTCAGAGAACGCACGCGTGACGCGGCGCACTTCATCCACGGAGAGAAAGCCATTATTGGTGGTACTGCCAGGTTTGTAACCGTCAGGCAGACAGTAGGTGCAACGGAAATTGCACACATCGGTAATCGACAGACGTAAGTAAAAGAACTTACGCGCGAAAGCATCAGTAAGTTGTGAAGCCATGTACACCTTTCCAGATACGGGAGGCACAGTCATTTCTTTCTGTACCCTGGTGGCAAATCCGCCACGGCCAGAGCGCCATATCTTTCGACACAGGCACAAAGGCTAGAGTGTATGTTTTCAAATTCGAAAACGTGGTTTAGGCGATAGTAGCGCGGAAATCACCTCTTCGCCATTATCGGTTTTCGCTATATAATTTTATATATAGCGACATGATCGTGCATTTTCGTAACAGAATACGCAAAAACGGTACTTTCGCATTGATATACGTCATTTTGCACCGGGTGAAGCATCGTCTTTTAGGGGTAGTTAGGTTACTGTTACGCTGTTCGAACGTGATAAGGAATAGGTATGCGCAATCGCACTTTTGCGGATCTTGATCGGGTAGTCGCTCTTGGCGGAGGCCACGGTCTGGGGCGAGTGATGTCTTCACTTTCCTCTCTTGGATCCAGGCTTACAGGGATAGTCACTACAACCGATAACGGCGGTTCTACAGGGCGCATTCGTCGTTCGGAAGGCGGTATCGCGTGGGGCGATATGCGTAACTGCTTAAATCAGTTAATTACCGAACCGAGCGTGGCGTCAGCGATGTTTGAGTACCGTTTTGCCGGTAATGGCGAACTTTCTGGCCATAACCTCGGAAACCTGATGTTAAAGGCGCTGGATCACCTGAGCGTTCGCCCTCTTGAAGCCATCAATTTAATACGTAATCTGCTTAAAGTTGATGCGTTCCTGATTCCGATGTCTGAACAACCGGTCGACTTGATGGCAATTGATGTGGAAGGCCATGAAGTTTACGGCGAAGTGAATATTGACCAGCTGACCCTGCCGCCGAAAGAGCTCATGACATATCCGGGCGTTCCCGCTACGCGTGAAGCCGTCGATGCTATCGGCGAAGCGGATTTGATCCTGATTGGGCCGGGAAGTTTTTACACCAGCCTGATGCCCATTCTGCTGGTAAAAGAGCTGGCTCAGGCCCTGCGCAGAACACCAGCTCCGGTGGTCTATATCGGTAATTTAGGGCGTGAACTGAGCCCGGCGGCAGCAAGCCTGACGCTTGCGGACAAGCTCGGTATCATGGAGCAGTACGTCGGGAAAAAAATCATCGACGCGGTTGTGGTTGGGCCGAAAGCTGATGTGTCGGGGATCGGCGCACGCGTGGTGGTGCAGGAGCCACTGGAAGCCAGCGATATTCAGTATCGCCACGATCGTCATCTGCTGCGTGAAGCACTGGAGAAAGCGATTCAGGCGTTGGGTTAAGGTTTTGCTTCAGTGCGGTCTGGTGCCCTCACCCCGCCCCTCTCCCACAGGGAGAGGGAGAAAACACTAAAAATGGCAGCTTTTGGCTGTAATGCCAGTCAGTTAAGCGATATTAAGCCACTCTGTTATTTTAGTGGCATCGTTCCGTTCACTCAGACTTTCCTGCTACCTGCATAATCCGCTGCAGTGAACGTGCTAAGGGGGCGGCGGCAGCCCCCTTAGCAATCCCGGCTCCCGGCAAAGAAAATCACCGCTTCGCGGTACCCTCAACCTTCTCTGCGGCCTGAAAATGGCACGGTTGTTGAGTCCCGCAGAAATCGGCGAACCGGAGGCCGGATGACAAGGGCTGGACGCCATGGATGGCGGCCAGAGGCGAAATGAGACAGGATGTCGAGTCGAGCCGACCGCAGGCAGACGGTCGGGAGGTGAGCGCAGTGCGAAGCACCGATTTCATTGCGGGCCGCGGGAATTGATAAGGGGGCCGCGGTGGCCCCCTTATCCCGTTCACAGGTTCTGAACGAATTATTTTCTGCTGATATTAAGGTGAACGGAATCATGCACCGTGCTTAACTGACAAGCAGTACAGCTTTTGGCTGCCATTTTGCTTTTGTTACGATGCTGCAATAAACAAATCCCGCAACTGATGCAGCTGGTCACGGATTTGCGCAGCCTCTTCAAACTCCAGATTCTGCGCGTGTTGCATCATCTGCGCTTCCAGCTCATGAATTTTCTGCTGGAGCGCTTTTGGTGTCAGCACGACAGTATCTTCTTCCACCACTGAACGCGCCTTGCCCCGCCCTTTTGCTTTTGTTTTGGCGATGTTCTGACCCAGCGCCAGAATATCCACCACCTTCTTGTTCAGCCCTTGCGGCGTAATACCATTTTCTTCGTTATAACGCTGCTGTTTCTCGCGTCGACGTTCCGTTTCACCAATCGCTTTCGCCATCGATGGGGTTATCTTATCGCCGTAGAGGATCGCCTTACCGTTCACGTTACGCGCGGCACGGCCAATGGTCTGGATCAGGGAACGCTCAGAACGCAGGAAGCCCTCTTTGTCGGCGTCCAGAATCGCGACCAGCGACACTTCAGGCATATCCAGACCTTCTCGCAGCAGGTTGATCCCCACCAGTACGTCGAACTCGCCCAGACGCAGGTCACGGATAATTTCCATACGCTCCACGGTATCGATATCCGAGTGCAGATACCGCACGCGCTCACCGTGTTCTTCAAGATATTCAGTCAGGTCTTCCGCCATGCGCTTGGTCAGGGTCGTCACCAGCACGCGTTCATTGATGGCAGCGCGGATACGAATCTCAGACAGAAGATCGTCAACCTGCGTAGCAACAGGGCGTACTTCGATAATCGGATCCAGCAGACCGGTAGGACGCACCACCTGGTCCACCACCTCGTCGCCCGATTTCTCCAGTTCATAGCTGCCCGGCGTTGCCGACACGTAGATAGTTTGCGGAGCAAGTGCTTCAAACTCTTCAAACTTCATCGGGCGGTTATCCAGCGCTGATGGCAGGCGGAAACCGTACTCTACCAGCGTCTCTTTACGTGCCCTGTCGCCGCGATACATGCCGCCAATCTGCGGAATCGTCACGTGGGATTCATCCACCACCAGCAGGCCGTCCGCCGGAAGGTAGTCAAACAGGGTTGGCGGTGGCTCGCCCGGCCCGCGGCCAGAGAGGAAGCGCGAGTAGTTTTCGATACCGGAGCAGTAACCCAGCTCGTTCATCATCTCCAGATCAAACTGGGTACGCTGGCTTAAACGCTGCTCCTCGAGCAGCTTGTTATTCGCCAGTAGCACCTTACGGCGGTCTGCCAGCTCGTCTTTAATATCTTCCATCGCCTGCACAATACGTTCACGCGGGGTCACGTAGTGCGTTTTAGGGTAAACCGTGAAACGCTGAATGACCGATTCCACATGCCCGGTCAGCGGGTCAAACAACGACAGCCGCTCAACCTCTTCGTCGAACAGTTCAACACGCAGTGCAATATCGTCTGACTCTGCCGGGAAGATATCGATAACTTCGCCGCGCACGCGGAACGTACCACGCTGGAAGGCCTGGTCGTTGCGGGTGTATTGCAGCTCTGCCAGGCGGCGCAAAATCGCACGCTGATCGATGATCATCCCCTGGGTAAGGTGCAACATCATCTTCAGGTACAGGTCCGGGTCGCCCAGACCGTAGATAGCGGACACCGAAGCCACCACAATCACATCGCGGCGTTCCAGCAGTGCTTTGGTTGCCGACAGACGCATTTGTTCGATGTGTTCGTTCACCGACGCATCTTTTTCGATAAAGGTATCGGAGCTTGGGACATACGCTTCTGGCTGGTAGTAATCGTAGTAAGAAACGAAGTACTCCACCGCGTTCTCCGGGAAGAACTCTTTCATCTCACCATAAAGCTGAGCCGCCAGGGTTTTATTCGGGGCAAGCACCATAGTGGGGCGCTGGAGATCCGCAATGACGTTGGCAACGGTAAAGGTCTTACCCGAGCCGGTAACGCCCAGAAGCGTCTGATGTGCCAGACCGTCTTCCAGCCCCTCTTCCAGGCGACGGATCGCCTCAGGCTGGTCGCCTGAAGGGCTGAAAACAGAATTCAATTTGAACGGTTTACTCATGGGCGATGACCTGATGACGTAATTAGCGGCAGGTGAGTAATTTTACTCGCAGCTGCCAGGATTGCCAGTAAAAAATACTGGATGAAAAACCAGTGGCGTGTCAGGATATTTAGAGTAGCGTTCGATTGATTAGCGTAATCCCGGTCAAAATTTAGACTGCGACAAAATAAAACACCAGCGAACCCGGGTTATCCCCAGAACTTTTTCTTTTTTAACATTTGTCAAGCCGTGTAATGAAAGTTTTGTGGCAACCAGTGACAGTTTCATTACGCTAATTGCTTTTATATAACAATTTGATTTTTAACCGATATTTTCTAAAGCCGCGTTTCGCACCAATTCAGGTGTAAGCCGCGTGTTCTCTCGCTTATCGCGTGTTTTCTAACTCTAATACACATGGTTATCCACAGGAATAGTGGATAACTGCTTCCAGCCCGTATAGACCGCCACTCAGCTAATTCCCGGTTTTTCCCACCGGTGGGGTGACAAAAAAATTTTATAGCTGTTTTTTGATGATAATCAGTTGCGTCAGACATAACGGTTTGGTGAGATCTTAATCACAATTCAGTGATTTTATCGCTGCACCACAACTCAACACCGCCAGCACTGCCACTGTGCAATTCCGTGCCGCATCCCTACCTTGCCCCAGGCTCATTCCTAAAAAAGTCTCTTTTTTAATCAACTTAACGGTTCTGGCAGGAGTTTTGCACAATCCGTACGAGCCATACCCACATCGATTTTTAAGGAGAGAAACATGTTGAGTCTGCGTGCAGTTAATCAGTTTTACGGAAGCCAACATACGCTATGGAATGTTGATTTAGATTTACCGCCAGGCCTGTGTACGGGGGTCATTGGCCTGCCGGGTATGGGGAAAACCACGCTGATGAACTGCATCGCGGGAAATTTACCCGTTGATAGCGGAACAATCATCTGGCATGAAGCGGGGGCACCACCGCGCGATCTGCTCAGCCAGCCACCTGAACAGCGAAACCGACCTGGCATTGGCTACGTCTCGCAGGACAGACGGATTTTCTCGCAGTTGACCATTGAAGAGAATCTGCATATCGCGATGCGGGCCACGGGAAAGCCTGATGCCTCAGCCAAAAGCGAGGTTTACGCGCTTTTCCCGCAGCTCTATACGCTGCGCCAGACACGCGCCAACGGGTTACCGCCCGATATTCAGTATCAGCTGGCGATAGCCAACGCCCTGGTGAATCGCCCGCGGGTGTTGATTCTGGATGAACCGATGCACGGCGCAGGGCCGAGCTTTGCCCAGAAGCTTGCGCAACTGTTGATAAGGCTGAACCGTGAGCTGGGTATGACGGTACTGTTAGCGGAGCAGCAGCTGTCGTTTATCCGTCGGGTTGCGGACCGCTTCTGCATGTTGTATCGCGGGCGTAACGTGGCACAGGGCCACGTTAACGAGCTGAATGATGAGCTTATTGCCCACTGGATGACACTGGAGGCAAGACGCTGAGATCCAGATAGTGACCGGTTTCGGCACTGTCGGCCCCCTCAGCAAGCCAGGGGATCTCACCCAGGCATGGCGCGGGCAGCACGCGTTTTAGTGTTGCCAGATATTCCTGATGACGCCTGCCTGGTGCGACCACATCGTTGGCTATCCAGCCCGCCAGGCGCAACCCCGCCTGCTGGATGGCCTGCGCAGTCAGCATAGCGTGGTTGATGCAGCCAAGCTTCACCCCCACCACCAGGATAACCGGGAGCTGTTCAGCCTGTACCCAATCGGCAAAGGTTTGTTGATCCGAAAGTGGTGTAAACCAGCCGCCTGCTCCTTCCACCAGTACCCACTCTGCCTGTTGCTCCAGAGCGCGTAATCCCTTCGACAACACCGCGAAATCAATCGCCCGGCCTTCGTCTGCACTGACGATGTGCGGCGAGGTTGGCTCGGCGAATGTGTAGGGATTCACCTGCGAGTAGCTCAGCGTAAGGCTGCTGTTACGTTGCAACGCCAGCGCATCCGTATTGCGTAATCCCTCTGTTGTCATCTCACTGCCCGAGGCCACTGGTTTGTAGCCCGCGGTGATAAACCCTTGCAGATTCGCCGCTTGCAATAGCGCCGAGCTGGCAACCGTCTTACCGACTTCCGTATCGGTGCCGGTGACAAAATAACGTTCAGTCACGTTCGATAATCCCATGAAAAAGTTGATAAGAGAGCGGAAACTCGCCCTGTTGCTGCGGCCAGGCCATCTCTAAACGGTGCAATTGTCCACGGGTAAGCGGTTTTTTGTCCCGTCCCGAATGCAAATGCGTCGCCCCAATACCTTTCAGCGAGCGCATGGCGCTGAGGGCATCGCTAAAACTGAGCGTAATGGTCTGCACCACGCTGCGGTTACGCCAGCCTTTCAGCGCCTGGAGCACCTCATCCTGCGATAAAAACCGGTTAGCGTGCGCCCCGGCATCCACCGCATGCCAGGCCTGATTCAGCTCCGGCAACGAGCTTTCAAGCAGCGTGGTAAAAGCGATTTTTCCACCGGGTCGTGCCACGCGATACAGCTCATGCAACGCCTGAGGCAGGCTGCTGCACCACTGCACTGCAAGGTGGCTCCACACCAGGTCAAACTGCCCGTCGGGCAGGGGAATGGCTTCAATATCCGCGACCAGATAGCGGTCAGCCGCCTGTTGCTGGCGTGCTTCGTCAAGCATTTGCGAAGAGAGATCGATAGCTGTCACACAGCTTCCCGCGGCGCGCCAGTAGCGGCTGTTCGCGCCCGGGCCACATCCGGCATCCAGCACCTGCGGGAAATGGCTCTCGCCCAGCGTGCTGAGCAACCCACGCGCGCTCTGACGTTGCAGTTCATCGTGTTGTGAATAGCTCTGCGCCGCGCGACCAAACGCAGCGGCAATGGCCTCTTTATTGACGGGCGGCATACAGCGCCTCCAGCAGCGTATCGATATCCTGCGTTTCGTGAGCCGCCGTGAGCGTAAGGCGTAACCGCGCCGTGCCAGGAGGTACCGTCGGCGGGCGGATCGCCGTCACCCACATGCCCTGTTCGCGTAGCATTTGCGCCAGCTTCAGTGCCCGGCCGTTATCCCCTACGATCACCGGCTGAATTGCACTCAGTGAGTCAGTGCTCTGGAAAGGCAGCGTGCTTAAGCCCTGGCGGAAATGCCGGATGTGTTGTGCTAAGCGCTGCCGACGTGCTTCTCCGTCATCCCCACGTATTACCTGCATTGACGCAGATAACGCCACGGCCTGCGCAGGCGGCATACTGGTGCTGTAAATCAAGTGTCGTGCGAATTGCAGTAGATAATCGGCAACCGTTTCACTGCACAGCACCGCCGCTCCGCTGACACCAAATCCTTTACCGAACGTCACCACCAGCAATTCGGGTTTCACGCCCTGGTGATACGCGCTTCCGCGCCCTTCATCACCCACCACGCCGATCCCGTGGGCATCATCCACCAGCAGCCAGGCGTTATGCTGCTGCGCAACGTCATGCAGGGCGTTTAGCGGTGCGCTGTCGCCGTCCATGCTAAACACCCCTTCCGTCACCACCAGCTGTTGGCCGTCACAGGGTTTGTCCAGCAGAGCGTGAAGCGGGGTGGCGTCATTATGGGCAAAGCGGCGAAGCTGCGCCGGGCTCAGGTTTGCCGCCTCCAGTAGTGAGGCATGGCTTAAACGGTCGGCCACAATTCTGTCGTCTTTCCCCATCAGGGCGGTAATCACCGCCTGATTGGCCGCAAAACCCGAGATAAACAGCAACGCACGGGGATACCCCAGCCAGTCGGCAAGCTCTTCCTCCAGCGCCTGATGGGCTGTGGTGTAACCGCTGACGTGGCCTGATCCCCCACTGCCCACGCCGTAACGTTCGGCTCCCTGCTGCCAGGCGCGGACAATCTGCGGATGCTGACTTAAGGCCAGATAATCGTTACTGGAGAAGTTGCAAAAACGCTGATTGTCGCGGGTGAGAAAACGGCCTGCACCGTTTTCCACAACCCTGCGTACGCGAAAAGCCTCCGCCGCCCGGCGTTCCTCCAGGGCGGTGTTTATGCGTTGTTGCCAGGTCATACAGCTGCCGCGTTGTAAAACTGGTCAGTATCGGCGTTGAAAATTTGCTGCTCCAGCTGCTGCTGTTGCTCGTTATCGCCCGTCAGCACATCAGTCTGGTGCGGATTCAGCCCTAATTTACGGAACAGCTGGACGTCTTTGTCCTCTTCCGGGTTTGGCGTGGTCAGCAGTTTGCAACCGTAGAAAATAGAGTTTGCACCGGCCATAAAGCACATCGCCTGCGTCTGTTCGCTCATCTGCTCGCGCCCGGCAGACAGGCGCACAAAGGAGGTCGGCATCATGATGCGCGCCACCGCAATGGTGCGGATAAAATCAAACGCATCGACGTCGTCGTTATCCGCCAGCGGCGTACCTTTCACCTTCACCAGCATGTTAATTGGCACGCTTTCTGGTGGGGTTGGCAGGTTGGCCAGTTGCAACAGCAGACCGGCGCGATCTTTCACCGTTTCGCCCAGGCCGACAATACCGCCGGAACACACTTTGATGCCCGCATCACGGACTTTATCCAGGGTGTCCAGGCGCTCCTGGTAGGTACGCGTGGTGATGATGTTGCCGTAAAACTCAGGAGAGGTGTCGAGGTTATGGTTGTAGTAATCCAGACCCGCAGCGGACAGACGTTGTGCCTGATCGTCATTCAGCGTTCCCAGCGTCATACAGGCTTCCAGCCCCATCTCCTTCACGCCTTTCACCATCTGTTCCAGATAGGGCATGTCGCGATCGTGTGGGTTCTTCCACGCAGCACCCATGCAAAAACGGGTCGATCCTGCGTTTTTCGCTTTACGCGCAGAATCCAGGACCTGCTCCACTTCCATGAGGCGTTCGGATTCAAGACCGGTTTTATAGCGAGCGCTTTGCGGGCAATATTTGCAATCTTCCGGGCACGCGCCCGTCTTGATCGACAGCAGCGTACTGACCTGCACATGACGCGGGTCGAAGTGCTGGCGGTGTACCGTTTGCGCTTCAAACAGCAGCTCAAGGAAAGGCTTATCAAATAATTCAGTGACTTGCGACATTGTCCAGCGTGCGTGGTGAGCCATCGGGCTTCTCCAAAGGGTTTTGTTAATTTTCGGTTCGGTTTATACTCGTAAACCTAAAACTTTTCAAAATGGTTTACAAGTCGATTATGACCCAGGACGATCTCGCCTTCGATAAGCTGCATATCTGGCACCCTTACACTTCCACGACGAACCCGCTGCCCGTTTACCCTGTGGCCTCTGCCCACGGCTGCGAACTGCATCTCGCCAGCGGCGAGCGGCTTGTTGACGGGATGTCCTCTTGGTGGGCCGCCATTCACGGCTACAACAATCCGCGTCTGAACGCGGCGATGAAAGCGCAGATTGACCAGATGTCGCACGTGATGTTCGGCGGCATCACTCATCAGCCTGCGGTTGACCTTTGCCGCCGTCTGGTGGCGATGACACCTGACTCGCTGGAGTGCGTTTTCCTCGCGGACTCGGGTTCCGTCGCCGTTGAAGTGGCGATGAAAATGGCGTTGCAGTACTGGCACGCAAAAGGCGAGGCCCGCCAGCGGTTCCTCACCTTCCGCAACGGTTATCACGGGGATACCTTCGGCGCGATGTCGGTCTGTGATCCGGATAACTCGATGCACAGCCTGTGGAAGGGCTACCTGCCGGAAAACCTGTTTGCCCCGGCGCCACAAAGCCGTTTCGGTGGTGAGTGGAACGAGATGGACATGGTCGGCTTTGCGCGACTGATGGCCGCGCACCGCCATGAGATAGCCGCAGTGATCCTCGAGCCTGTTGTGCAGGGTGCAGGTGGGATGCGCATGTACCATCCCGAGTGGCTGAAACGTATTCGTAAGATGTGCGATCGCGAAGGCATTCTGCTGATTGCCGATGAGATAGCCACCGGCTTTGGCCGCACCGGCAAACTGTTTGCCTGTGAACATGCCGGTATTGCGCCGGATATTCTGTGCCTGGGTAAAGCGCTGACCGGCGGCACGATGACGCTTTCCGCCACGCTCACCACGCGCCACGTTGCCGATACCATCAGCGACGGTGAAGCAGGTTGCTTTATGCATGGCCCGACGTTTATGGGAAATCCACTGGCCTGTGCGGTCGCGAGCGAAAGCCTTGCCATCCTGGAGAGCGGCGAATGGCAAACCCAGGTGGCTGCAATTGAAGCGCAGCTTCAGCAGGAGCTCAGCGCGGCATCGGGTTCTGAGTTTGTTGCAGATGTGCGCGTGCTTGGCGCTATTGGCGTGATTGAGACAACACATCCAGTGAATATGGCCGCGCTACAACGCTTCTTCGTCGAGCGTGGCGTCTGGGTTCGTCCTTTCGGTAAGCTTATCTATCTGATGCCGCCATATCTCATTACCGGGGATCAGCTGCGCAAGCTGACCGCCGCGGTTGTCGAAGCGGTTAAGGTTCCCGCACATTTTGCGATTTAATCCAGGGCGTTAGCTTCGGTACTCTGTTTATGCATTACACTTTTTGCACGGCTCAGTACGGAGAAAACGAATGAAACTCATCAGTCAGGATCTGCGCGACGGCGAGAAATTGCCTGAGCGCCACGTATTTAACGGAATGGGATATCAGGGGGATAATTTATCCCCGCATCTGGCCTGGGATGACGTTCCTGAGGGAACCAAAAGCTTTGTCGTCACCTGCTACGACCCGGATGCGCCAACCGGCTCGGGCTGGTGGCACTGGATTGTCGCCAACCTGCCAGCCAGCACGCGCGTCCTGCCGCAGGGTGCGGGCTCTGGCGTTGCCGCCCTGCCAGAGGGCGCGATCCAGACGCGTACCGACTTTGGTAAAGCGGGGTACGGCGGCGCTGCACCACCAAAAGGGGAAACCCACCGCTATATCTTCACGGTTCATGCACTGGATGTGGATAGGATTGAAGTGGACGAAGGTGCCAGCGGCGCGATGGTGGGCTTTAACGTGCACTTCCATTCGCTTGGAAGCGCGTCGATAACGGCGATGTACTCCTGATAAAAAGCCGGGTGGCGGCTTCGCCTTACCCGGCCTACATTTTGCACCCGTAGGCCCGGTAAGCTCAGTGCCACCGGGCAAGCAATTACAGCACCGACGGTAACAATCCCACCAGCCGCCCTTCCTCAAGAAGCTGCATCGCCTTATCAATATCCGGGGCAAAGAAACGGTCGTCATCGTAATGCGTGACATGCTCGCGCAGAACATGGCGTGCCTGCTCCAGTAACGCACTGGATTTCAGCCCTTCACGCAGGTCAACACCCTGACAGGCCGCCAGCCACTCAACCGCCAGTACTCCACGGGTGTTAGAGGCCATTTCCCACAGACGACGCCCGGCAGCCGGAGCCATCGAAACGTGATCTTCCTGGTTTGCCGATGTCGGCAGGCTGTCCACGCTGTGCGGATGCGACAGCGCTTTGTTCTCACTTGCCAGCGCCGCGGCCGTCACCTGGGCAATCATAAAGCCCGAGTTCACCCCGCCGTTACGCACCAGGAACGGTGGCAACTGAGACATATGTTTGTCCATCATCAGCGCGATACGGCGTTCAGATAACGCCCCCACTTCGGCAATCGCCAGCGCAATGTTATCTGCTGCCATTGCCACAGGCTCAGCGTGGAAGTTACCACCGGACACCACTTCGTTTTCCTGGGCAAACACCAGCGGGTTATCCGACACCGCGTTGGCTTCCACCAGCAATACCTCTGCCGCCTGACGTAGTTGCGTCAGACACGCCCCCATCACCTGTGGCTGGCAGCGCAGGGAATACGGATCCTGCACCTTGTCACAGTTATGGTGAGACTCGGCAATGTCGCTGGTATCCGTGAGTAAATGACGGTACATCGCAGCGGCATCAATCTGCCCACGCTGACCGCGCACCTCGTGAATACGAGCATCAAACGGACGACGTGAGCCGAGCACAGCTTCGGTGGTCAGGGCACCGCACACCACCGCCGAGGCAAACAGATCTTCGGCTTCAAACAGGCCGCGCAGGGCAAATGCAGTGGATGCCTGCGTCCCATTGAGCAGCGCCAGGCCTTCTTTCGCCGCCAACGTAATCGGCGCCAGACCCGCTTTTTTCAGCGCCTCTTTCGCAGGTAACCACTCTCCCTGCCAGCGCGCCTTGCCTTCACCCAGCAGCAGCAAAGACATATGCGCCAGGGGAGCCAGGTCGCCGGAGGCACCCACAGAGCCTTTCGCCGGGATCCACGGATAGACGTCGGCATTCACCAGCGCCATCAGCGCCTGGATAACGCTCAGTCGGATGCCGGAAAAACCACGCGCCAGGCTGTTGATTTTGAGTACCATCATCAGACGGACAATCTCATCATCCAGCGGCTGCCCAACGCCCGCCGCATGGGAAAGCACCAGCGAACGTTGCAGGTTTTCCAGATCGTGAGTCGCAATACGCGTCTGGGCTAACAGGCCAAATCCGGTGTTGATACCGTACGCGGTGCGCCCTTCGGCCACAATGGCCTCGACGCAGGCAACGCTGTCGTTAATTGCGCGATGGGCGCTTTCATCCAGCGCCAGTGTCACCGGGTGACGCCAGACGTTACGCAGCTGTTTTAGCGTCAGTGAGCCGGGGGTGAGTGTAAGAACGTTCATTAAAGCTTTCCTTGTGTGGCAGGGATCATCGGCAGGTTTAACCCCTGCTCTTTGGCACATTCAACCGCTATCTCGTAACCCGCATCCGCATGTCGCATCACGCCGGTTGCCGGGTCGTTATGCAGCACGCGAGCGATACGCGCGGCCGCTTCGTCAGTACCGTCGCAGACAATGACCATCCCCGAATGCTGGGAGAAGCCCATTCCTACGCCGCCGCCGTGGTGCAGCGATACCCAGGTTGCACCGCTGGCAGTGTTCAGTAACGCATTCAGTAATGGCCAGTCGGATACCGCATCCGAACCGTCACGCATGGCTTCGGTTTCACGGTTAGGGCTAGCGACCGAACCGGAATCGAGGTGGTCGCGTCCGATAACAATCGGCGCGGAGACTTCACCGCTGCGCACCATTTCGTTAAACGCCAGGCCCAGCTTCTGGCGCCATTCCAGCCCTACCCAGCAGATACGCGCCGGTAAGCCCTGGAAGTTAATGCGTTCGCGGGCCATATCCAGCCAGTGATGCAGGTGTTCGTCGTCTGCAACAATCTCTTTGACCTTCGCATCCGTTTTGTAGATATCTTCCGGGTCGCCGGACAGGGCAACCCAGCGGAATGGGCCAATACCGCGACAGAACAGCGGGCGGATATAGGCAGGTACGAAGCCCGGGAAATCAAAAGCGTTGGCCACCCCCATCTCTTTGGCCATCTGGCGGATGTTGTTGCCGTAATCGAAGGTAGGGATGCCCATCTTGCTGAACGCCAGCATGGCGCTCACATGCTCTGCCATGGATTGTTTTGCCGCAAGCACCGTGCCTTCCGGGTCGGTTTCGGCTTTTTGCTGATAGGCTTCCCACGTCCAGCCTTTAGGCAGATAGCCGTGCAGCGGATCGTGGGCGCTGGTCTGGTCGGTGACTAAATCAGGGCGAACGCCGCGAGCCACCAGTTCCGGGAGGATATCCGCCGCGTTACCGCACAGGGCAATCGACACAGCTTTACCTTCAGCGGTGTATTTTTTAATGCGCGCCAGCGCGTCATCAAGGTTTTCGGCCTGTTCATCGACATAGCGGGTACGCAGACGGAAATCGATGCGGCTCTGCTGGCATTCAATGTTCAGGGAACAGGCACCAGCAAGCGTTGCGGCCAGCGGCTGTGCACCGCCCATTCCGCCTAAACCCGCAGTCAGTACCCAACGGCCTTTCAGCGAGCCGTTATAGTGCTGGCGACCGGCCTCAACGAAGGTTTCATAGGTTCCCTGCACAATCCCCTGACTGCCAATATAGATCCAGCTACCTGCGGTCATCTGGCCGTACATCGCCAGCCCTTTCGCGTCCAGCTCGTTGAAGTGTTCCCAGGTCGCCCAGTGTGGCACCAGGTTTGAGTTTGCAATCAGCACGCGCGGCGCGTTTTTGTGGGTTTTGAATACGCCGACCGGTTTGCCGGATTGCACCAGCAGAGTTTCGTCGTTCTCCAGTTGAGTCAGGGCTTCTACAATGGCGTCGTAGCACTCCCAGTTGCGCGCGGCACGGCCAATGCCGCCGTAGACCACTAACTCATGGGGATTTTCTGCGACCTCAGGATCAAGGTTGTTCATCAACATGCGCAGCGGTGCTTCGGTGAGCCAGCTTTTTGCAGTGAGCGTGGTGCCACGCGCAGCGCGGACATCCTGCTGGCGGTATTTACCTGACGACATTGTGTGCTCCTCATACGGGACAGATGATACAAATAGATATACTTGTATAGACAAGCACACACAAGGATGGTTTTAACAAAAAAGATACAATTTTGTTATATTGAGTTAGCTATCACGCTTTTACTTCTTATGACCCTCAGGACATAAAATGGCCCTGCAACCGGTAACGATCTCCCGGGAACAGCAGCCTGGCGTGTGACACTATCTGGGACGATGACCAGGTGCGGCGGCGGATAAGCAGGCAGGGATCGTGCTCTTTAATCCGCAGCAGTTCCCACTCCTGCTGTGTAGCGCGCACTGCTTCCACGATATGCTCCCCTTCCGTGAGCGGTGCCACCAGCGACAAATACGCGTGCGGTGTGGTGCGGGTATAATCCTGTTCAAGATATTCGGGCACGCTCAGCGCATTGACGCAGCGATCTTCAATCTGCACCGGGACATCATTTTCAAAGTGGACCATTATCGAATGGAAAACCCGCGTCCCCTCTTTGACGTTCAGCTCCAGAGCCTGTTCGGCACTGGCCTGGGTTTCTTCAAGCACCAGCACTTCGCAATGGTGCTGATGGTTACGCGCTGCAATCTCATCGGCAATACTGCGGATTTCAAACAGGGCCGATTGTCCTTTTGGTTCAGCCACAAAGGTCCCCACCCCTTGCAGGCGCACCAGCAAGCCTTCATCGGTCAGCTCGCGCAGCGCGCGGTTGATGGTCATACGGCTAAAACCAAACTGCGCCACCAGCTCAGCCTCTGACGGTATACGGTCGTGTGGGCGCCATACGCCGCTGGCAATTTTTTCGCTGATCGCCTGCTTCACCTTTTCGTAAAACGGCGCAGGCGGGCTCGGTTGGGTCTGAGGTGAGCGTGAAAACATGGTGACTCCTTAACCTGTGTTATGCCCACCAGTGAGCAATTTGCCAGGCCAGACGGGCGGCGAGTTTCGCCCCCTGACCGTCCCGGTCGTAATGTGGATTAAATTCAACTAAATCTGCCGCCCGCAGTTTTCCGCTGCGGCAGATGCGCTCGATGACCGGCAACAAGTCCAGCGCAGGAATACCTAACGCCGCAGGAGCTGATACGGCGGGCATCTCACCGGCGGGCAACACATCAAGATCGATGGTCAGATAAACGTTGTCTGCCCGGGCCAGAACCTCCTCAAGCGCGGATAACGCGTCGCGACGGAAATGGAGATCTTCAACCAGCGTCACGTTCAGCCGTTCGGCTTCATCCCACAACGCCTGAGTATTTGCCGCCCGGCTTACGCCAAAACAGGCATACTGAAACGCGCGAGACTGTTCAGCACAGTAGTGCGCAAGCTGACGAAACGGCGTGCCGGAGGTGGCACGTTCTGCCTTGCGCAGATCAAGATGGGCATCAAGGTTAATAATGGCCACACGCTCATGCGGGAAGGCATCCAGTACGCCGCGCCCGTGCGCCCAGGCGGTTTCATGCCCGCCGCCAAAAACAAGCGTATGCATCCCGGCACGCTGGCAGGCTGTAACCGCATCGCTTAACGCCCGCTGCGCGGCTTCAAGCGCTTCACCCTCGACATCAATCGTGCCCATATCCACAAGCCGCTCATGCCCCTGATGGCTGGCCATATTTGCCAGCGCTTTGCGCAGGACATCGGGAGCCTGCACGGCACCCGGTCTGCCGTGGTTGCGTTTTACGCCTTCATCACACCCGAAGCCCAGCAGCGCAATACCTGAGGATTCGGGCGCAAACTGCGCCTGCTGCCGGATGGTCTGGAAAATGCGTGTGGCATTGCTGGCCTCTGCGCTGTCATCGCGCCCCTGCCAGACCTGTTCAGAAACGGGCCGCCATAACGTCATACTGCCTCCCCACGAAAGATACGTTGATACAGCGGGTTACGCCCGGGTTCATACACCATTTCTACAGGGTGCTTAGCATCCCAGACGATAAAGTCAGCCACAAAACCTGCCTTTAACTGCCCGTGAGTTGCACCACGTCCGAGCGCGTGTGCGGCATGTCGCGTCACACCAGCCCAGGCTTCTTCGGGGGTCAGGCCAAACTGGACACAGGCCATATTCATCGCCAGATGCAGGCTGGCAAACGGGCTGGTCCCGGGGTTGTAGTCGGTGGCGACCGCCATAACAACACCCTGTTTTCTGAGCTGTTCAACCGGCGGGCGCTGGCGCTCCTGGAGGAAATAGAAAGCACCGGGTAGCAGTACTGCAACAGTGCCGCTTTCTGCCATCGCCTGAACCCCGGCCTCATCAAGATATTCAATATGATCGGCGGAAAGCCCCTGGTAACGGCTGACCAACGCCGCGCCGCCAAGATTAGAAAGCTGCTCGACATGCCCTTTCACCGGAATACCCAGCGCGAGCGCGGCCTGGAATACCCGCTCGGTTTGCGCTGGGGTGAATCCGACGTTTTCACAAAAAACGTCTACCGATTCGAACAACCCTTTTTGCCACAGGGCAGGCATTATCTGCTCGCACACCAGCGTGAGATAGGCATCCGGGTCATGCCGGTATTCTGCGGGCACCGCATGAGCCGCAAGCAGCGTCGGGCTAATTTCCACCGGATTTTTATGGCCGAGCTGGCGCGCCACCTGCAACATTTTCTCTTCGGCTTCGGCATTCAGACCGTATCCTGACTTGATTTCAAGGGTTGTCACGCCTTCATTCATCAGCCGTTGCAGGCGCTGCTGAGCAAGCTTCAGTAACGCTTCCGGGGTGCTGTTGCGGGTTGCGGTCACGGTGGCGTTAATCCCGCCGCCCTGTGCGCTTATGGTCTGATAAGAGACACCGTTTAACCGCTGCTCCCATTCCGCCGCGCGATCGCCGCCAAATACCAGATGGGTATGGCAGTCGATAAGCCCCGGCGTAACCAGCCTTCCCGCTAAATCCTTGCTGTTAGCGTGCCCGTGAGGGATGTCTGCTTCGGGGATCACGGCCAGGATCGTCCGGCCGCGGACCACCAGCGCAGAGTGTTCAGTCAGTCCATAAGGGGCGGGATGGTCGGGATCCATTGTCGCCAGTCGCGCATTACGCCAGATAACATCGTCGGGATGAAGCTGCTGCATGGGGCTTCCACTTGTCATGGGTTGTATAGACATTTATTTTCATCTGTTTGCCGCTGTCAACCGCCTTTACGGAAAATGTTATTTATTTGTGATTACTTTCCCGCATCCGCTGGGCGAAAAATGCAACTTTTTACCATTTAAACTTCCCGTTTCGCTCAACTTAGTATAAAAAAGCAGGCTATTTCGTCTATCTCGTTAAGACTTGCATACCCAGGAGCTTTACCTTGAACATTTCCAGGATTTCCCGTCTGGCGTTAGCACTTGCCTTTGGCGTGACATTATCCGCATGTAGCTCAACCCCACCGGACCAGCAGCCTTCTGAGCAGGTTGCACCGGGCACCGCATCTCGTCCGGTACTGTCTGCTGATGAAGCGAAAAACTTCAGCCAGGCGCGTTACTTCACGGCAATGGACCCAAATGGGGCACCGTGGAGCCCGTCTTCAATCAACCTGCCTAAGCAGCCTGATTTTGTTGTCGGCCCGGCAGGTACGCAGGGTGTCACGCATACCTCTATTCAGGCAGCAGTTGACGCAGCAATCACCAAACACAGCGCATCCCGCCAGTACATCGCGATCCTGCCAGGCGAATACGAAGGCACCGTTTATGTGCCTGCCGCGCCAGGCAGCATTACCCTGTACGGTACGGGTGAAAAAGCCATCGACGCGAAAATTGGTCTGGCGATTGACTCCGAAATCGACAGCAACACCTGGCGTCGTCTGGTGAACCCGGCCGGGAAATATATGCCGGGCAAACCTGCGTGGTATATGTTCGATAACTGCCAGAGCAAACGTACCGCGACCGTGGGTATGATGTGCTCTGCGGTATTCTGGTCGCAGAACAACGGCCTTCAGTTGCAGAACCTGACCATTCAAAACACCCTGGGTGATAGCGTGGATGCTGGTACTCATCAGGCGGTTGCACTGCGCAGTGATGGCGATCAGGTTCAGATTAATAACGTGAACATTCTGGGTCGTCAGAACACCTTCTTCGTGACCAACAGCGGTGTACAGAACACGATTGTGAATAACCGTCTGACCCGTACTCTGGTCACCAACAGCTACGTTGAAGGCGATGTAGACCTCGTTTCTGGTCGTGGCGCCGTGGTGTTTAATAACACTGAATTCCGCGTAGTGAACTCCCGTACACAGCAGGAAGGTTATGTGTTCGCGCCGGCAACACAGTCCAGCCTGTTCTACGGCTTCCTGGCGGTGAACAGCCGCTTCACCGCGTCCGGTAATGGCGTTGCGCAGTTGGGTCGCTCTCTGGATGTGGACTCTGCCACCAACGGCCAGGTTGTTATCCGCGACAGCGTGATCAACGAAGGTTTCAACACGGCAAAACCGTGGGCAGACGCCGCAGTGTCTAAACGTCCATTCTCCGGCAACACCGGTGCTGTGGATGATAAAGGCAACGTGCAGCGCAACCTGAACGACGCTAACTTCAACCGCATGTGGGAATACAACAACCGCGGTCTGGGTAGCAAAGTGGTTGCAGAGCCGAAGCAGTAATCTGTTTTGCCGGGTGGCGGCTTCGCCTTACCCGGCCTACAAAACCCATTCACTGGGCATAAAAAAACCTCGCATCGGCGAGGTTTTTTGTTTTACACCGCTTAGTGTGCGTTAACGACAACCCACATTGGCCCCTGGCCTACGGCATAACGCCCCTTCTCTTCCAGCAAGCCCTGCTCACCTTTGATTTCATACAGCGCAATGTGATGGGATTTTTGTCCCGCCGCAATCAGGTATTTCCCGCTGTGGTCGATATTAAAACCGCGTGGCTGGGTTTCCGTTGGCTGGAAGCCTTCAATCGCCAGCACGCTGCCGTCTTCAGAGATGCTGAACACGGTAATCAGGCTTGAGGTGCGGTCACAGGCGTAGAGATGACGGCCATCCGGTGTAATGTGGATATCCGCAGCCCAGCGAGTGTCGGAGAAGTCTGACGGCATCATATCCAGTGTCTGTACGCACTCAATCTCGCCGTTTGGATCTTTCAGTTCCCACACATCCACAGAACTGTTCAGCTCGTTCACCACATAGGCGTACTGCTGATTGGGATGGAACACCATGTGGCGTGGGCCTGCGCCCTCAACGGTCGTCACTTCAGCCGGGTTTTGCGTAACCAGGTGACCATCGTCACTCAGGGTAAACAAGCAAATGCGATCCTGCTTCAGCGCAGGAACCCACAGCGTGCGGTTGTCCGGGGTGATATTGGCAGAGTGGCACCCTTCCAGCCCTTCGACCACATCGACAGTTTCAACCGGGATGCCATCTTCCAGACGCGTCACGCTGACGCAGCCGGAGTTATAGGAGCCGCTGAACACGAAGTTGCCTTTGTGATCGGTCGAAATATGGGTTGGGCTACCCGGCAGCGGAGCTTCGGCGGTGAAGGTCAGTGCGCCATCATCCGGGGCGATGCGGTAAGCCAGTACGCGAAATTCAGGGCGCACGCCAACATAGAGAAAACGTTTATCCGGGCTGACGACCATCGGCTGAACTTGTCCGGGAACATCAACAACCTGAACCAGCGTGAGTGAACCTTCTGCATTCAAACGCCAGACATGGATCTGCTGGCTTTCAGGACTGGCGGTATAAACGGTTTGTTTCATGAATACTCCTTTCCTCACTGCGCGTGAAAGTGATTATTTTTAACGGTGAATGCTGAATTTTAGCCAGGAATTTTGCAGCGATCTTCACTCGGTGTACCATCCCCTAAGACCTTAAATTCAATATTAACCCGGAAGAACAAATGACCTCGCGTGTGATTGCACTGGATTTAGACGGTACACTGCTTACCCCTCAAAAAACCCTGCTGCCCTCTTCTCTCGATGCGCTAAAGCGTGCAAAAGAAGCGGGATATCAACTCCTGATCGTAACGGGTCGACATCACGTTGCCATTCATCCTTTTTATCAGGCACTGGCGTTAGATACACCTGCAATTTGTTGTAATGGCACTTATTTGTATGATTATCAGGCAAAAAAGGTTCTGGAGTCTGATCCACTGCCTGTTCCTCAGGCGCTGCAATTGATTGATCTGCTGGATGAACACAACATTCATGGCCTGATGTATGTAGATAACGCGATGGTGTATGAACGCCCAACAGGCCACGTTATCCGTACCAGCAACTGGGCGTTATCGTTGCCTGAAGCACAGCGTCCGGTCTTTACTCAGGTTGCCTCTTTGCGCCAGGCGGCTGCGGATGTTGACGCTATCTGGAAATTCGCCCTGACGGACGAAGACACCACCAAACTGAACGGCTTTGCAAAACACGTCGAGCAGACGCTCGGTCTGGAATGCGAATGGTCATGGCACGATCAGGTGGATATTGCCCGCAAAGGCAACAGCAAAGGCAAACGTCTGACGCAGTATGTGGAGTCTCAGGGCTGGTCAATGCAGAACGTGATTGCTTTTGGCGACAACTATAACGACATCAGTATGCTGGAAGCCGCAGGCACTGGCGTGGCGATGGGCAATGCCGATGACGCCATTAAAGCGCGCGCCAACGTGGTAATTGGCGACAACACCACCGACAGCATTGCGCAGTATATCTATACCCACCTGCTGTGATCAGGTGGTGATCGAGACACTCTTGATTTGCGCGTAAAGCCACAGGCCAGGTTTGATCCCCAACTCATCTCTGGCCCACGGGCTGATACGCGCCCACAGCGTTTTGCTGCCAACCTCGAGCTGCACTTCCACCTGGGCGTTATCATCAAAACACTGAGCCACTTTGGCGCGCAGAATATTACGAATGCTGGTTTGCAGAGGTGGTTGCAGCACCAGAGAGACATCCGAGGCCTGAATGCGAATACGCAACGCAGACTGAAGCGGTTTATCAATCCTATTGACCCACAAATGCTGATCGCCGAGCGCCAGCGCGGTCATTGCGTAGTGCGGATGATGCTCCAGCACACTGACCTTCAGGATACTGCTCTGTTGCTCTTTCGGCAGCCACGGATGCATGACGCTGCTGCCCCACACCTCTTCCAGATTGCCAAACGCTTTCACACTGCCGTTTTCCAGCACCAGCACTTTGTCTGCCAGATGCAGAATTTCATCAAGCGAATGGCTGACGTAGAGCATCGGGATATTAATTTCGCGGGCCAGGCGTTGCAGATACGGCAGCAGTTCGCGCTTACGCGGGATATCCAGCGATGCCAGCGGCTCATCCAGCAACAGTAATTCCGGTGCGGTCAGTAATGCACGCCCAATGGCAACACGCTGTTTCTCACCGCCAGAAAGCGAAGACGGAAGGCGGTCGAGCAGTTGTTCAATGCCCAACAACGCAACGAGCTTCTCAAACTGCCCGGCCATGCTTTTCGCCATGCCGTAACGCAGATTACCGCGCACGCTGTAGTGCGGGAATAACCTTGCATCCTGGAAAACGTAACCGATGCGCCGTTTATCCGGTGACAGGTAAATTTTGTTTTCCACGTCATTTAAGACGTGCTTATTCAATACGATACGACCTGACTGAGGGCGAGTCAGACCGCTAATGGCGTTAATCAGCGAGGTTTTCCCCGCGCCAGAGACGCCAAAAATAGCCGTAATGCCGCTCGCCGGCAGGGTCTCGTTCAGCGTCAGGCAATGGTCGCCCAGCGTCTGGGTGAAATTCAGCTCCAGCATGGTTATTTCCCCATCCGTTCACGGCTGATACGCGCCAGCCATTCTGAAACCAGCAGTGAAACCAGCGCCAGAACAATAGAGATAATACAAAGTCTTGCCGCCGCGCTTTCACCGCCAGGCGTCTGAATAAGGGTATACATAGCCGATGGAATGGTGCGCGTTTCGCCCGGGATGTTTGACACAAAAGTTATGGTCGCCCCGAACTCGCCCAGTGAACGGGCAAAGGCCAGCACGGTACCGACGATAATGCCCGGCAGCGTGAGCGGTAAGGTAATGGTCAGAAACACGCGCCAGCGACCTGCGCCTAACGTACGTGCCGCCTGTTCAAGTTTGAGATCAACACCTTCCAGCGCCAGGCGAATTGCCCGCACCATCAGCGGGAAGGACATCACTGCCGCCGCCAGTACCGCCCCGCGCCAGCTAAACGCAAACGTCAGGCCAAACCAGTCATATAGCCTTTCGCCGATAAAACCGCGCCGCCCCATCGCAATCAGCAACAGGTAGCCCACCACAACCGGGGGTAAAACGAGAGGAAGATGAAGAATACTGTCGAGCAGGGCTTTGCCTGGAAACTTACAGCGAACCAGTAACCAGGCAAAGAAGATCCCAAAAGGCAAACTCAGCACAACGGCCAGGGAAGAGACTTTAAGGCTCAGCAGCACGGCCTGCCATTCAGGATCGGTCAATATCATTAGTGAGTCGTAAATCCGTAACGTTTAAAGATTGCAGACGCCTGCGGGCCCTTCAGGTAGTCGTAGAAGGCGCTGACTGTCGCATTTTTATGTCCATCAACCACAGCAACAGGATATTCCACTTTCTTGTGGGAATCTTCCGGGAACGTACCAACCACTTTTACACCTTTACTGACCACAGCATCAGAGCCGTAAACAATACCCAGCGGTGCTTCGTTGCGTTCCACCAGCGCCAGTGCGCCGCGCACGTCTTCCGCCGGTGCCAGTTTAGGGGATAACGTCTCCCACGCGCCCAGTTTTTGCAGGGCTTCTTTGGCATAAATACCCGCAGGTACGTGCTCAGGATCGCCCACCGCCAGACGGCCACCGTTCAGAAGGCGAGTCCAGTCGGTCTCTTTGTTGATGGCGATTTCAGCCTGCACGCTGGCCTTTGGTGCCACAACAACCAGGCTGTTACCCAGCAAAGTTGCACGGGTTGCCGTATCGATAGATTTTTTCTCTGCCGCGTAGTCCATCCATTTCTGGTCAGCAGAAATGAACAGATCGGCAGGTGCACCGGCTTCAATCTGGCGCGCCAGTGTAGAAGAGGATGCAAAAGAGGAGACAACCTCAACGTTCTTCTCTTTTTTGTATTCCGCCGCAATATCCTGCATCGCGTTAGTCAGAGACGCCGCTGCAAAGACCGTGATTTTACCTTCTTCAGCCAGTGCGTGACCTGCCAGAGAAAGTGTCAGTGTTGCCCCTGCAAAAAGGCGTAACCATGTACGTGCCATCTGTAGCTCCTGTGAGTTTCGTTATATACATATGAATATAACGACAACTGTCGGGATATCCTAGCGATAAATCGTACCGATTAATGAGTAAACTCACCCGATGTTGTGAATAATATCGGCGTGAAAGGAAGAAACTTGAGAGCAAAACGCCCGGGCTGACCGGGCGTTTTGTAGGGAATTAATGCTGCTTTTTAGGCTGGTCTTTATGACCGATGTTCGAAAACACGTTGAACACTTCACCCAGGCCGTAGATAGCACCGAGGATGAGAGCCATCACCACTGGTACCATGAACACGGCGAATACCAGACTTTTCAACAACTCTAACATGGTTTTCTCCAGACATTGTGAACGTCTTATTCTACCCTGAAAAGTGAGAAAAACATCCCCTTTTGTGCGGTGCGCTTTGCCCGCTGGGGCATTTGGGTCACAATACACTTTTTGCCAGGACATTGTTATGCAGGCCGAAATTCTCCTCACCCTACGACTTCAGCAGAAGCTTTTCGCCGATCCGCGACGTATCGCCCTGCTTAAACAAATAGAGCAAACTGGCTCAATTAGCCAGGGGGCAAAAAACGCGGGTATCAGCTACAAAAGCGCCTGGGATGCCATCAATGAGATGAACACCCTGAGTGAGCAGACACTGGTCGACAGAGCGACTGGCGGTAAGGGCGGTGGCGGAGCAGTACTGACCCGCTACGGTCAACGTCTGATCCAGCTTTACGATCTGCTGGCACAGATACAGCAAAAAGCTTTCGATGTTTTAAGTGACGACGACAACGTTCCGCTGGACAGCCTGTTGGCCGCCATTTCCCGTTTCTCGCTCCAGACCAGTGCCCGCAACCAGTGGTTTGGTACCGTAACGGCAAGAGACAACTCGCAGGTGCAGCAGCATATCGAGATCCTGCTGGCTGACGGCGCTACGCGTCTGAAAGCGGCCATCACCGCGCAAAGCGGAGAGCGTCTCGGGCTAGATGAAGGCAAAGAAGTTCTGGTGTTATTGAAAGCTCCCTGGGTCAGCATCACGCGCGACCCTGACCTGGCAAAACACGCCGATAACCAACTGCACGGCGCAATCAGCCACATTGAACGCGGCGAGGAGCAGTGTGAGGTGCTCATGACGTTACCGGATGGGCAAATTCTGTGTGCCACGGTGCCGGTCATCGACGCGGATGAGTTAGAGGAAGGTGCTGTCGTCACCGCATATTTCAACGCAGACCGGGTGATTATCGCCACATTATGCTAAGCGCATTGACAAGCGTGCCGTCTGTGCGTATCCCTGACGCTTATTGCTGCAAAAAATGGGATAAATCATGTCATCATTGCATATTTCGCAAGGCACGTTTCGTCTTAGCGATACCCGAACGCTGGCGCTTCCTGATTTAACGTTACGCGCAGGTGAAAGCTGGGCCTTTGTCGGCACAAACGGTAGCGGTAAATCCGCCCTGGCGCGCGCGCTGGCAGGCGAGCTAACTCAGCTTAAAGGTGAGCGTCAGTGCGGTTTTACACGCCTGACTCGCCTCTCGTTTGAGCAACTGCAAAAGCTGGTCAGCGATGAGTGGCAACGTAACAACACCGACTTACTCAGCCCAGGTGAAGAAGATACCGGTCGCACCACGGCAGAGATAATCCAGGATGAAATAAAAGACAGCGCACGCTGTCAGCATCTGGCCGAACAATTCGGTATCACCGCCCTCCTGGACAGACGTTTTAAATATCTTTCAACCGGCGAGACGCGAAAAACGCTGCTGTGTCAGGCGCTGATGAGCGAGCCTGAACTGCTGATCCTGGATGAACCCTTCGACGGGCTGGATGTGCAATCCCGTGCCCAGCTGGCAGCCCTGCTGGAAAAGCTCAATCAGCAAGGTTACACCCTGGTTCTGGTGCTTAACCGCTTTGATGAAATCCCGGATTTTGTGCAGCATGCTGGTGTCTTAGCCGACTGTAGCCTGATCGAAACCGGTGAAAAAGTCGCATTACTGGAGCAGGCACTGATTGCGCAGCTGGCGCACAGTGAAAAGCTGGACGGCATTTCGCTTCCGGAGCCCGACGCCCCTTCTGCCCGCCACGGCTTAGATCCCCACCAGCCGCGCATTGTGTTACATAACGGTGTGGTTTCTTATAACGATCGCCCTATCCTTAACCAGCTGAGCTGGACGGTAAACCCAGGCGATCACTGGCAGATTACTGGCCCTAACGGAGCGGGGAAATCGACGCTGCTGAGCCTGATAACCGGCGATCATCCGCAGGGTTACAGTAACGATCTCACCCTGTTTGGCCGTCGTCGCGGAAGCGGCGAAACCATCTGGGACATCAAAAAGCATATTGGCTACGTTAGTAGTAGTTTGCATCTGGACTACCGTGTCAGTACCACGGTGCGTAACGTCATTTTGTCGGGGTTCTTCGATTCCATCGGCATTTATCAGGCGGTTTCGGACAAACAGCACAAGCTGGCGCAACAGTGGCTGGATATTCTGGGTATGGATAACCGGGTCGCTGACGCGCCGTTTCATAGCCTGTCGTGGGGGCAGCAGCGGCTGGCGCTTATCGTCCGTGCGCTGGTGAAACACCCAACTTTGTTGATTCTCGACGAACCGCTCCAGGGGCTTGATCCGCTCAATCGCCAGTTGATTAGACGCTTTGTGGATGTACTGATCGGGGAAGGTGAAACCCAGCTGTTGTTTGTTTCACATCACGCCGAAGATGCCCCTTCCTGCATTACCCACCGCCTGGAATTCATCCCGGATGGTGAGTGCTATCGCTATCTCCTGAGCAAAATCGATTAATCAAAGGGGGCTCTGCCCCCGCTTTTCAGATTACCTGCAACATTACAACGTTATCTCTTTGATCTAGAATGCTACCGTCCATTCAAAATTAAGGTGCGATGATTAGTGTAAACGATTCCACTATTTTATCCCATGTCACACTTTTCGTGTCTCTGTTATGCTATGGTTAATTCATACCATAAGCCCAATGGAGCGAAATATGCGAGTTCTGGTAACAGGTGGTAGCGGTTACATCGGTAGTCATACCTGCGTGCAGCTGCTGCAAAACGGTCATGATGTCATCATCCTCGACAACCTGTGCAATAGTAAGCGCAGTGTGCTGCCTGTGATTGAACGTCTTGGCGGCAAACAACCTACCTTCGTCGAAGGCGATATTCGCAACGAAGCGTTGATGACTGAAATCCTTCACGACCACGCCATTGAAACCGTGATTCACTTCGCGGGTCTGAAAGCAGTTGGCGAATCGGTCGCAAAACCGCTTGAGTATTACGACAACAACGTCAACGGTACGCTGTGCTTAATTTCAGCCATGCGCGCGGCAAACGTTAAAAACTTTATCTTCAGCTCGTCAGCTACCGTATATGGCGATCAGCCAAAAATCCCTTATGCCGAAAGCTTCCCTACCGGTACGCCGCAAAGCCCGTATGGCAAAAGCAAGCTGATGGTGGAACAGATCCTGACCGACCTGCAAAAAGCACAGCCTGACTGGAGCATCGCCCTGCTGCGTTACTTCAACCCGGTTGGCGCGCATCCATCAGGCGATATGGGTGAAGACCCACAGGGCATTCCAAATAACCTGATGCCGTATATCGCGCAGGTGGCCGTTGGCCGTCGCGATTCACTGGCGATTTTTGGTAACGATTATCCAACCGAAGATGGCACCGGCGTGCGTGACTATATTCATGTCATGGACCTGGCCGATGGTCACGTTGCGGCGATGCAGCAGTTGGCAGACAAACCGGGTGTGCATATTTACAACCTTGGCGCGGGTGTCGGAAGCAGCGTGCTGGATGTGGTTAATGCCTTCAGCAAAGCGTGTGGCAAACCGGTGAATTATCACTTCGCCCCCCGCCGCGATGGCGACCTTCCGGCTTACTGGGCTGACGCAACCAAAGCCGATAAAGAGCTTAACTGGCGTGTAACGCGCACGCTCGATGAAATGGCACAGGATACCTGGCACTGGCAGTCACGCCATCCGCAGGGCTATCCGAATTAAGGATTTGTCATGACGCAATTCAATCCCGTCGATCACCCACATCGTCGTTTTAACCCGCTCAGCGGGCAATGGATTTTGGTTTCACCGCATCGCGCTAAGCGCCCCTGGCAGGGGGCGCAAGAAACGCCTGCAAAACAGACGCTGCCTCAGCATGATCCAGACTGTTTTCTGTGTCCGGGCAACACACGCGTCACGGGCGATACCAACCCGGAATACAAGGGCACATACGTTTTCACCAACGATTTTGCGGCCCTGATGACCGACACCCCGGATGCCCCGGAAAGCCAGGATCCGTTGATGCGTTGCGAAAGCGCACGTGGCACCAGCCGCGTGATCTGCTTCTCGCCCGATCACAGCAAAACGCTGCCGGAACTGAGCATCGAGGCCCTGAAAGAGGTGGTGAGCACCTGGCAGACACAGACCGCAGAGTTAGGCCAAACCTATCCCTGGGTGCAGGTGTTTGAAAACAAAGGTGCGGCGATGGGCTGCTCTAACCCGCACCCGCACGGCCAGATTTGGGCAAACAGCTTCCTGCCAAATGAAGCCGAACGCGAAGACCGTCTGCAAAGAGCGTATTACGCGCAGAATGGCTCGCCAATGCTGGTGGATTACACCCAACGCGAGCTGGCAGATGGCAGCCGTACCGTAGTCGAAACCGAGCACTGGCTGGCCGTTGTACCCTACTGGGCTGCCTGGCCGTTTGAAACGCTGCTGCTGCCAAAAGTACATGTGCAACGCATTACTGACCTCAGCGATGCGCAGCGCGATGACCTGGCGCTGGCGCTGAAAAGACTGACCAGCCGCTACGACAACCTGTTCCAGTGTTCCTTCCCTTACTCGATGGGCTGGCACGGCGCGCCGTTTAACGGTGAAGAAAACCAACACTGGCAGTTACATGCCCATTTCTATCCGCCGCTGCTGCGTTCCGCGACGGTACGTAAATTTATGGTGGGCTACGAAATGCTGGCAGAAACCCAGCGTGACCTGACGGCAGAACAGGCAGCAGAACGTCTGCGTGCCGTTAGCGACGTCCACTATCGCGAATCAGGAGTCTAAAAAAAATGAGTCTGAAAGATAAAACACAATCCCTGTTTGCTGAAGCATTTGGCTACCCTGCCACCCACGTTATTCAGGCGCCTGGCCGCGTTAACCTGATTGGCGAACACACAGATTATAACGACGGTTTCGTGCTGCCCTGCGCCATTGATTACCAGACGGTGATCAGTTGCGCTAAACGTGATGACCGCAAGGTTCGCGTGGTAGCGGCAGATTATGACAACCAGACCGACGAATTCTCTCTTGATGCCCCGATTATTGCGCACGATACCCAGCAATGGTCGAACTACGTGCGCGGCGTTGTTAAGCATCTGCAAAAGCGCAATAAAAACTTCGGCGGCGCCGATCTGGTGATCAGCGGTAACGTTCCGCAGGGTGCCGGGCTGAGCTCGTCGGCTTCGCTGGAAGTGGCGGTAGGTACTGTGTTCCAGCAGCTTTACCATCTGCCGCTGGACGGCGCACAAATCGCGCTGAATGGCCAGGAAGCAGAAAACCAGTTCGTTGGCTGCAACTGCGGCATTATGGACCAGCTGATTTCTGCCCTCGGCAAGAAAGAACACGCGCTGCTGATTGACTGTCGCTCGCTGGGAAGCAAAGCGGTTCCGCTGCCAAAGGGCGCGGCGGTCGTTATCATCAACAGTAACTTCAAGCGTACCCTGGTAGGCAGCGAGTACAACACCCGTCGTGAGCAGTGTGAAACCGGCGCGCGTTTCTTCCAGCAGACTGCCCTGCGCGACGTTTCAATCAATGAATTCAACAAAGTTGCCCATGAGCTTGATCCGGTGGTGGCTAAACGCGTTCGCCACGTACTGACGGAAAACGCCCGTACGGTTGAAGCCGCTTCAGCGCTGGCAAAAGGCGATTTGAAACGCATGGGTGAGTTGATGGCCGAATCTCATGCCTCTATGCGCGATGATTTCGAAATCACCGTGCCGCAAATTGACACGCTGGTTGAGATTGTTAAAGCCACCATCGGTGATAAAGGCGGCGTGCGCATGACTGGCGGCGGTTTTGGCGGCTGCATCGTGGCGCTGATTCCTGAAGAGCTGGTTCCGGCCGTTCAGGATGCAGTAGCGAAACAATACGAAGCCAAAACCGGCATCAAAGAAACCTTCTATGTGTGTAAAGCAACGCAAGGAGCGGGACAGTGCTAAACGAAACGCCAACCCTCGCACCGGATGGTCTGCCGTATCGCCTGTTAACCCTGCGCAACAGCGCAGGGATGGTGGTTACGCTGATGGACTGGGGCGCAACATTACTCTCCGCACGTGTGCCTATGCCTGATGGCAGCGTGCGTGAAACCCTGCTCGGCTGCGCATCGCCGGAACAATACATCACTCAGGCGGCCTATCTCGGCGCATCCGTGGGCCGTTACGCCAACCGCATCGCCAAAAGCCGTTTTGAACTGGATGGCGTGAGCTATCCGCTGCTGTCAAGCCAGGGCGAAAACCAGCTGCACGGTGGGCCGGAAGGATTTGATAAACGCCGCTGGCAGATTGTTCGGCAGAATGATGGCGAAGTGCTGTTCTCGCTGGACTCCCCCGATGGCGATCAGGGCTTCCCGGGTAATCTCGCCGCCACGGCACGTTTTACCCTGACGGAAGATAACCGTATTGCGATTGAGTACCGCGCAACGACCGATAAAGCCTGCCCGGTCAATATGACTAATCACGCGTATTTCAATCTCGACGGTAACCAGTGCGATGTTCGCCAGCATAAGCTTCAGCTGCTGGCGGATGACTATTTGCCGGTCGATGAGATGGGTATCCCGCATCAGGGCCTGAAATCGGTGAGCGGCACCAGCTTTGATTTCCGCGCGACAAAATCTGTCGCCCAGGATTTCCTGAGCGATGACGATCAGCGCAAAGTGAAAGGTTACGATCACGCTTTCCTGTTACAGGCAAAAGGCGACGTGAAGCAGCCTGCAGCCCACGTCTGGTCAGCGGATGAAAAGTTGCAGATGACGGTCTACACCACGGCCCCTGCCCTGCAATTTTATTCGGGCAACTACCTCGGCGGCACGCCAGCCCGCACACATAACGAGTACAGCGACTGGCAGGGTCTGGCGCTGGAAAGCGAGTTCCTCCCGGACAGCCCTAACCATACAGAATGGCCGCAGCCAGACTGCGTGCTGCGCCCGGGTGAAGAGTACGTTAGCGTAACGGAATATCATTTTATCCCTCACGCATAACACCAGGTGTCATCCGGCAGTATAAAAGCAGAGCCCTCGCCATGAGGGCTTTTTTTGCCCATCTTGCTGAAAATAGCGCCACTCATAGACAAAATCATAACCCTGGATTCACAAGCATCTTACACTGAGAGACTATTTTCGCTATGGTTATGGTTAAGCGTTGCCGCTGGCATGGTCACGGCAATATAATGAGAATTGTTATCATTCAAAATGCTTGAGGAGTAAGAGATGGCTATTACTAAGCTGGTTCTGGTGCGCCACGGCGAAAGCCAGTGGAACAACGAAAACCGCTTTACCGGTTGGTACGATGTTGACCTGTCCGAAAAAGGCGTAAGCGAAGCGAAAGCGGCGGGTAAACTGCTGAAGGAAGAAGGCTTCAGCTTTGATTTTGCTTACACCTCTGTGCTGAAACGTGCCATCCACACTCTGTGGAACGTCCTGGACGAGCTGGATCAGGCATGGCTGCCAGTTGAGAAATCCTGGAAACTGAACGAGCGTCACTACGGTGCCCTGCAAGGCCTGAACAAAGCTGAAACCGCTGAGAAATACGGTGACGAGCAAGTTAAACAGTGGCGTCGTGGCTTCGCGGTAACTCCACCAGAGCTGACCAAAGATGACGAGCGTTACCCGGGCCACGATCCGCGCTACGCAAAACTGACCGATGCTGAACTGCCACAGACCGAAAGCCTGGCGCTGACCATCGACCGCGTTGTGCCTTACTGGAACGAAACCATTCTCCCACGCCTGAAAAGCGGTGAGCGCGTTATCATCGCAGCTCACGGTAACTCCCTGCGCGCGCTGGTGAAATTCCTGGATAACATGGGTGAAGACGAGATCCTCGAACTGAACATCCCAACTGGCGTGCCGCTGGTGTACGAGTTCGACGAAAACTTCAAACCAATCAAACACTACTATCTGGGCAACGCTGATGAAATCGCTGCAAAAGCGGCGGCAGTAGCGAACCAGGGTAAAGCGAAGTAATTTTCGCCAGACATAAAAAAAGCGTGGAGCAATCCACGCTTTTTTATTGCCAAAATTCGTATCAGCCGCGGCGTGCTTTTACCGCTTCCGCCAGCTGACGCAGAATCGTGTCAGTATCTTCCCAGCCAATGCAGGCATCCGTCACGCTCTTGCCATAAACCAGCGGCTCGCTGCCTTCCAGGTTCTGGTTGCCTTCCACCAGGTGGCTTTCGATCATCACACCGATAACAGCGGTTTCGCCGCCCGCAATCTGCTGACAAACGTCCGTGCCCACGTCCATCTGCTTTTGGAATTGCTTGCTGGAGTTAGCGTGGCTGAAGTCGATCATCACCTGTGGTGCCAGTCCTGCTTTCTCAAGACCGGTTTTCACTTCCGCCACATGTTTTGCGCTGTAGTTAGGCTCTTTACCGCCGCGCAGGATGATGTGGCAGTCACCGTTACCGCTGGTGTTCACGATGGCAGAGTGACCCCATTTGGTCACTGACAGGAAGCAATGCGGCGCGCCTGCAGCATTGATCGCGTCAATGGCCACTTTGATGGTGCCGTCAGTCCCATTCTTAAAACCAACCGGGCAAGAAAGGCCGGACGCCAGTTCACGGTGTACCTGAGATTCAGTGGTACGTGCACCGATGGCGCCCCAGCTCATGAGGTCGGCGAGATACTGTGGGGTGATCATGTCCAGGAATTCGCCGGCAGCTGGCAGACCGCTGTCGTTGATTTCCAGCAGCAGCTTACGCGCGATGCGCAGGCCGTCATTGATCTGGAAACTGTTATCCATGTGTGGATCGTTAATCAGCCCCTTCCAGCCCACGGTAGTGCGCGGTTTTTCAAAATAAACGCGCATCACGATTTCCAGCTCACCTTTCAGCTCATCACGCAGTTTAATCAAGCGGGAAGCGTACTCTTTGGCCGCCGCAGGATCGTGAATGGAGCATGGGCCAATCACCACCAGAAGACGATCGTCATTACCTTTCAGGATCTTATGGATCGCTTTGCGGGCATGGGAAACCGTGTTTGCAGCGTTTTCTGTGGCGGGGAATTTTTCAAGGAGTGCTACTGGAGGTAATAACTCATTGATCTCTTTAATGCGTAAATCGTCATTCTGATAATTCATTTTCTATTCAGCTCTGCCATAACTCTAGTATTGAATGCAATGCTTTCAATCTAACTTGCCCGCCGCTTAGTGTAAACCACCTTTTACACTCTCTCCGGGGTTTGCAGAGACAGGCCAAAAAACACGTTTGTGTAACACATTAAAAACTCTACACTTAACCTAAAAATGAACCAGGAAAATAGATATGGCACACTCCCATTCACACGCTTGGGCCGATGACAACGCCAAACGGCTGGCGCTGGCTTTCGGGGTTACTGCAACCTTTATGGTCATCGAGGTCATCGGTGGGGTGGTTTCAGGCTCTCTGGCGCTGCTGGCAGACGCCGGGCATATGCTTACCGACGCCGCCGCCCTGCTGTTTGCACTGCTGGCGGTACAGTTTGCACGCCGGCGGCCAAATGCCCGTCATACGTTTGGCTGGCTCAGACTCACGACCCTTGCAGCCTTTGTTAACGCCATTGCACTGGTTGTTATTACCATTCTTATCGTCTGGGAGGCGTTCCAGCGTTTCAGACACCCGCAGCCTGTAGCCGGTGCAACCATGATGGTTATTGCCATTGCCGGGCTCCTTGCCAATATCCTGGCATTCTGGATCTTGCATCGCGGTAGCGGCGAAAAGAATATGAACGTGCGGGCTGCGGCCCTTCATGTGCTGGGGGATTTGCTCGGTTCGGTAGGGGCTGTTGTGGCTGCGCTGGTTATCCTCTATACAGGCTGGACGCCTATTGACCCGATCCTGTCGGTGCTGGTTTCGTGCCTTGTTTTGCGCAGCGCCTGGCGGCTTTTGAAGGAGAGCGTCAATGAGTTACTGGAGGGAGCTCCCACTTCGCTGGACATCCCGGCTCTCAAGCGCAACCTGTGCCGCTCGATCCCTGAGGTGCGAAACGTGCATCATGTTCATGTCTGGCTGGTCGGTGAAAAACCAATTATGACGCTGCACGTCCAGGTGATACCACCTCACGATCATGATGCGCTACTTGAACGCATTCAGCATTTCCTGGAACACCACTACGAGATTGCTCACGCAACCATTCAGATGGAATATCAGCCCTGTAATGGCCCGGACTGCCATCTTAACGAGATGCAGTCCGGTCATTCACATCATCACCAGCATTAACTGGATAGCGCGTGTGAGCCACGTTCACGCGCGCTGTTTATCCACATGCGGCTACCGTTCAGCGCAATGAAGGTCAACAGCAGATATTCCAGCGACATAGCGTAAACACCTTGCAGGGCAAAAATCACCACGCTAATGACGTTAATGATGACCCACAGCAGCCAGTTTTCGACGTACTTGCGGGTCATGAGGATCATTGCCGCAATCGACAGCACCATCATGCAGGAATCCCAGAACGGGAAGGCATCAGGCTGGAGCTCTGGCAGGGTGACATTCAACCCAAGCGCAGACATTATTGACACCGCAATGCGCGTCAGGAAGGCGAACACCGGGTTGATAAACACAGTCATAAAGCCGATGGCGACAACGCAGGCCGCAAACCAGGCGATTGCCTTGGGCAGCGGCAACCAGCGGATTTGGAGTTCTGCTTCCTGCTGGCTGTTCTGACGCGACCAGGCATACCAGCCATAAATATTCGCGGCAAAGAAGAACAGCTGTAATAGCAGGCTGGCATAGAGTTGGATCTGGAAGAAAATAATCGCAAACAACGTGACGTTGATAAGCCCAAACGCGTAGTTGCTGATCTTCTCCAGACTGGCCAGCCAGATGCAAAGCAGGCCAGCCAGAGTGCCTATAGCTTCAATCCATGACAGGTCGTAGCCACCCGCACCAATCGGTATATGAACCAGAATGTTTTGCGTGCTAAAAAAATCCATCTTTTCCCCTGGGCGTTTTGAATTAAGTACGTAGTGTAGCCGCAAAATCCAGCATTCGGTTAAGCGGAATTAACGCGCCTTCACGCAACGCAGCATCAACATGAACTTCATGGGCTACACCTCCAGTTTCTAACCCTTCCGCAATGGCTTTCAGGCCGTTCATGGCCATCCACGGACAATGGGCACAGCTACGGCATGTTGCGCCCTCTCCTGCGGTCGGTGCTTCCAGCAGCTCTTTTTCCGGCACGACCTGTTGCATCTTATAGAAGATGCCGCGATCGGTGGCCACAATAAGCTGCTTGTGCGGCAGCGTTTTCGCAGCATTAATCAGCTGACTGGTTGACCCAACGGCATCTGCCATATCAACAATCGACTGTGGTGATTCCGGGTGAACGAGAATAGCCGCCTGTGGGTATAACCCTTTCATACGTGCCAGCGCTTGCGTTTTGAATTCATCATGCACAATACATGCCCCCTGCCAGCAGAGAACATCAGCACCGGTTTGCTTTTGAACATAGTTCCCAAGATGACGATCGGGTGCCCAGATAATTTTTTCACCCAGGCTATCGAGATGTTCAATCAACTCTACCGCAATGCTGGAGGTCACGACCCAGTCTGCACGTGCTTTGACCGCGGCAGAGGTATTGGCGTAGACCACGACAGTACGGTCAGGATGCGCATCGCAGAACGCGGAGAATTCCTCGATAGGGCAACCGAGATCGAGTGAACATTCGGCGTTCAACGTCGGCATCAGGATAGTTTTTTCCGGGCTTAAGATCTTTGCCGTTTCCCCCATAAAACGCACGCCCGCTACCAGTAACGTGGAAGCCGGATGTTTTGCGCCGAAACGCGCCATCTCCAGGGAATCGGAGATACAACCGCCGGTCTCTTCCGCCAGTTGCTGAATTTCAGGGTCGGTGTAGTAATGCGCCACCATCACAGCATCGCGCTCTTTGAGAAGTCGCTTGATTTTCTCACGGTAAAACTGTTTTTCATCCAGGGTTAGCGGGACGGGTTTTGGCGGGAAAGGATAGATCGCGGCTTCTGGATCGAACATCACACTCATTTTGGCTTCTCGTTTTACTGGCTTAACAATATTGCCTTTCTTTTGCATGACATAGCAAAACGGGTGGCAATTGTGTTTTGTATACTAAACAAGATAGCGAATTTGAGCTTAAAAGTCACCGGAATTAGGTGCGCGCAGCATTTGTCGGGTGGCGGCTTTGCCTAACCCGACCCACAAGGTCGAAACATATCGGAATAACAGATAGCAAAAAAGCGCCTTTAGGGCGCTTTTTTACATTGGTGGGTCGTGCAGGATGACTCGCTTCGCTCGCCCTTCGGGTCGTCGCCGTAAACGGCTCCGCTGCCTCACGTTGTTCGGCTCGAACCTGCGGCAGGTTCGAATCGTTCAAATCGCAGATAGCAAAAAAGCGCCTTTAGGGCGCTTTTTTACATTGGTGGGTCGTGCAGGATTCGAACCTGCGACCAATTGATTAAAAGTCAACTGCTCTACCAACTGAGCTAACGACCCCTTGCGGGATGTACTTCAAATTTATTCAGGCTGGTGGGTCGTGCAGGATTCGAACCTGCGACCAATTGATTAAAAGTCAACTGCTCTACCAACTGAGCTAACGACCCATCTGGGTATTGCCTGAATTATCACTCGGAACCAATAAGAATTGGTGGGTCGTGCAGGATTCGAACCTGCGACCAATTGATTAAAAGTCAACTGCTCTACCAACTGAGCTAACGACCCGAGTGGTGGGTGATGACGGGCTCGAACCGCCGACCCCCTCCGTGTAAAGGAGATGCTCTACCAACTGAGCTAATCACCCACTCTGTATTACCGGTACTGCTTTAATTGGTGGGTCGTGCAGGATGACTCGGCTTTGCCTCGCCCTACTGGCCGTTGCTTACGCAACGTTATCCTTCACGCTGAATTACTACTATCCACCAGATTAGTGGTGGGTCGTGCAGGATTCGAACCTGCGACCAATTGATTAAAAGTCAACTGCTCTACCAACTGAGCTAACGACCCACTTTTGCGCTGCTTTCACGTTGTTTGATATCCCGTGGCAACGGCGGCATATATTACTGATTTAAGAATTCTGCGCAACAAAAATTTCGATGAAGATCACTTAACTGCTTAGTAATCATGCTGCACGACCAGAAATAAGGCGATTTCTGGTCATGCGGTAATCATCCCATCGAACTCAGACGTTTTTGCGCCTGTTTGGCACCTTCGGTACCCGGGAACTTCGTCACAACCTGTTGGTAGACTGCTTTTGCCTTTGCGGTATCACCTTTGTCCTGCATGATCACGCCGACCTTGAACATCGCATCAGGTGCTTTAGGTGATTTTGGGTAATTTTTCACCACGGAGGCAAAATAAAACGCCGCATCATCCTTCTTACCCTTGTTGTAATTCAGCTGACCAAGCCAGTAATTCGCATTTGGCTGGTAAGTGGAATCAGGGTACTTCTTGACGAAGTTTTGAAACGCAACGATTGCATCTTCCTGACGAGATTTGTCCTGTACCAGTGCAATGGCCGCATTGTAATCCGTATTCGCGTCACCGCTCTGTACAGGCGCACCTGTCGAGGCTGAAGCATCTGCTGCCGGAGCCGGTGTTGCCGCAGCACCACCACTCTGATCGCCCGCTGCTGGCTGTGCAGCTGCACCACCGTTGCTAAGGCTATCGATTTGCAACATGATCTGCTTCTGACGATCCATAACCTGATTAAGCTGATACTGACTTTCCTGGATCTGCCCACGCAAAGAATCAATATCGGTTTGGTTATCGGAAAGTTGCTGCTGGAGTTGGGTTAAAAGCTGACTATGAGCATTAGAAATACGCTCGAGTTGAGTGACACGGTCTTCAACCGAGCCTGAGCCGACACTACTGATTGGTGCCTGAGCAAAAGCGGCCCAGGGGGCCGCTATTCCAACCAGTAACGACAGACTCAACAGATGATGTCTGAAGTTACTGTTCATGCAATTCTCTTAGTAAACCAGTACGGCACGACGGTTTTTGGAGTAAGCCGCTTCGTCATGACCCAGTACTGCTGGTTTTTCTTTACCGTAAGAAACGATGGAGATCTGGTCAGCAGAAACGCCTTTACCTTGCAGGTACATTTTAACAGCGTTAGCACGACGCTCACCCAGGGAGATGTTGTACTCTGGAGTACCACGTTCGTCCGCGTGACCTTCTACGGTGACTTTGTAAGATGGGTTGCTACGCAGGAAGTTAGCGTGAGCATCCAGCATCGCAGCGAAGTCAGAACGGATGTCGTACTTATCCAGATCGAAGTAAACGATGTTGTTCTGCTGCAGCTGCTGCATCTGAAGACGCGCTTGCTCTTCAGAAGACATGTTGCCATTGCCGTTCGCGTCCATACCGGTGCCGGCACCCATCATGCCTTCGCCGCTCTGGTCATTGCTTGCGTTCTTGTTAGAAGAACACGCTGCGATTGCCATTACAGGCAGAGCGATCATCAGCCCCTTCAGCACTTTGTTCAGTTGCATTTCTATGATTCCTTTAGTAATCAATTAATTATTATTTACAGATACGGCGACCAGGCAGGTGATTTTACCTGTCCATCAGTAGCCGGAATACGCGCTTTGAAACGCCCATCTGTAGAAACCAGATTCAGCACAGATCCCATCCCCTGAGAAGAGCTGTAGATTACCATAGTGCCGTTAGGTGCCAGACTTGGCGTTTCATCCAGGAACGTTGACGACAGAACTTGAACGCCACCCGCTACCAGATCTTGTTTGGCAATGTGTTGCTGCCCACCGTTGGAGCTGACCATTACCATAAACTTACCGTCGCTGCTCACGTCTGCGTTCTGGTTTTGTGTACCTTCCCAGGAAATACGCTGCGGAGCACCGCCGTTGACATTCACTTTATAGATTTGTGGACGGCCTGCCTGGTCGGAAGTAAACGCCAGGTTCTGGCTATCCGGGAACCAGGTCGGCTCAGTGTTGTTGCTACGACCATCCGTCACCTGGCGGATCTGACCAGAACCAATGTCCATCACGTACAGGTTCAGGCTACCGGTTTTAGACAGAGCAAATGCCAGTTTAGAACCATCCGGTGAGAATGAAGGCGCACCGTTGTGACGCGGGAAGGACGCAACCTGGCGTACAGCACCGTTAGACAGCGTCTGAATAACCAGTGCAGAACGACCGCTTTCAAAGGTAACATAAGCCAGTTTAGAACCGTCTGGTGACCATGCCGGAGACATCAGCGGCTGTGAAGAACGGTGAACAGTGAACTGGTTGTAACCATCGTAATCGGACACGCGAAGCTCATACGGGAACTGACCACCGTTGGTCTGTACCACATAAGCGATACGAGTACGGAAAGCGCCTTTAATCGTGGTCAGCTTTTCGAACACTTCGTCACTCGCCGTGTGGCCAGCATAACGCAGATATTGCTTGTTCACTTTGTAAGAGTTCTGAGCCAGAACGGTACCTGGCGCACCGCCGGTATCCACCAGCTGATAAGCCACGTTATAGCCGCCGTCCGGGCCAGGAGTAACCTGGCCTACAACAACCGCATCAATACCCAGCGCAGACCATGCTGCAGGTTGAACTTCCTGCGCAGTACCAGGCTGCTGAGGCAGACGAGAACGATCTAACGGGTTGAATTTACCGCTGTTACGCAGGTCAGCCGCAACGATGCCACCAATATCTTCTGGTGCAGCGCCAGGACCGGCCCACTGGAACGGAACAACACCGATTGGGCGTGCCGAGTCCACCCCCTGGGTGATTTCGATACGTACTTCTGCGTGCAGCACAGCTGCCCACAGCATTAAGAAACTAAATGCTACACGTAATGCCTGCTTCATCATATCTCCCTTATCTGGGTAACCTTACCCGCGATAATTTAGCAGAATGTTAACAAACTCAAATAGACAAAACTACCAGAACCCTGTGACTAAACCTGGTCTATTTTTCCCCGTTTGCACGGGGAAAATGTAACTTAAGGTTTGAAGTCCAGTGGTGCATTTTTAAACGTTTCATACACAGCCTGAGATGGCGGTTTAGGGAACTTGGTCATTCTGCTGGTCGCAGACAGCATCTGCTGACAGAACGCATCGTCCCCACCTTCCGATTTCACACTAAGTATCGAGCCGTCTGAACCAATGTTTACACGCAAAGTACAGGTTTTGCCTTTGTAGGTATCCCAGTCATACAGGTGACCACGAATGGCTGCCTGAACCTGTGATATGTACGAAGCAATCTCTGCCTGAGATGCACCACCCTGCCCCGGCTTACTTCCTTTAGCAGGAGATGAACCACCTGCGCTACCACTGGTTGTGCCTTTCGGCGCATTCTTACCAGAACTCAGGTCGCCCAGCAGGTCATCCACTCCCGAGGCAGCAGCGGCTTTTTCCGCAGCAGCCTTTTTAGCAGCAGCTTTTTCAGCCGCAGCGGCTTTCTTATCAGCAGCAGCTTTTTCAGCGGCAGCAGCTTTATCGGCAGCAGCCTTTTCAGCGGCGGCGGCTTTCTTGGCCGCAGCAGCGGCAGCAGCCTTCTCAGCAGCAGCGGCTTTTTCCGCAGCGGCTTTCTCAGCGGCAGCCGCTTTCTTAGCAGCGTCGGCGGCAGCTTTCTTCTCAGCTTCCTGAGCGGCTTTTTTCGCTGCATCTGCTTCAGCTTTCTTCTGGGCATCTGCTGCGGCTTTCTTCGCAGCTTCTGCTTCAGCTTTCTTCTGAGCATCGGCAGCCGCTTTCTTCGCTGCTTCCTCAGCCTGTTTCTGGGCATCCGCTGCGGCTTTCTTCGCGGCTTCTGCGGCCAGTTTTGCCTGTGCGTCAGCCTGAGCTTTCGCGTCAGCAGCCGCTTTTGCTGCGGCTTCTTCGGCTTGTTTCTGCTGTTCCTGCGCTTTTTTAGCGGCGGCTTCAGCCTGTTTCTGCTGTTCCGCTTGCTCTTTCGCTGCTTCCTGCGCCTGCAAACGTTCTTTCTCGAGCTGCTTCAAACGCTCCTGCTCCGCGGCCTGCTTTTCACGCAGTTCCTCAGCTTGCTGTTGCGCCTGTTTATCACGCTGCTCTTCAGCACGTTTTGCACTCGCCTGCTGTTGTTGCTGGCGATTATAGTTTTGTACTACCGCACCAGGATCCACCATGACGGCGTCGATGGAAGACCCCCCACCACCGCCAGCTGATGCATCTATATGCTCGTCGAACGAACTCCAGATCAGTGCCGCAAAAAGAATAACGTGCAGCACTGCGGAGATAATTATCGCTCGCTTAAGCTTATCGTTTTGTTCGGTTGCCTTTGACACTATCGGTTCCCAAAAACTCGTATCCCACTGCTAGCAGGTGATCAAATAGGCTGCGTCATTAAGCCAACAGACTTAACGCCCGCGCTATGGAGCAAGTTCAGCGCTTTTATAATTTCATCGTAAGGCACATCTTTTGCGCCACCGATTAAAAAGACCGTCTTCGGATTTGACTCCAGGCGGCGCTGCGCTTCAGCAATCACCTGCTCTGGCGGTAACTGATCCATACGATCTTTTTCTACCACCACGCTGTATTGCCCTACGCCGGAAACCTCAATGATAACCGGAGGATCGTCATTGGTGCTTACCGCCTGTGATTCTGTCGCATCCGGCAGATCCACTTCCACGCTCTGGGTGATTATCGGCGCTGTTGCCATAAAGATAAGCAGCAGCACTAACAGTACGTCCAGCAGCGGAACGATATTGATTTCGGACTTGAGCTCGCGACGACCTCGTCCACGCGATCTGGCCATGGTTTACCCCTTGTTACTCTCGGTGCTGGTAAACGCCTGACGGTGCAGAATCGCGGTGAACTCTTCCATAAAGTTGTCGTAGTTCAGTTCCAGTTTGTTCACACGCTGATTCAGACGGTTATACGCCATAACCGCCGGGATAGCGGCGAACAGACCGATAGCGGTCGCGATCAGTGCTTCTGCAATACCCGGAGCAACCATCTGCAATGTCGCCTGCTTCACCGCACCCAGGGCGATAAAGGCGTGCATAATCCCCCACACCGTACCGAACAGGCCGATATACGGGCTGATGGAACCTACTGTGCCAAGGAACGGAATATGCGTTTCAAGGGTTTCCAGTTCACGGTTCATGGAAATGCGCATCGCACGGGACGCACCTTCAACAACCGCTTCCGGTGCATGGCTATTAGCACGATGCAAACGGGCAAATTCTTTGAAACCGCTGTAAAAAATTTGTTCGGAGCCTGCGAGGTTATCCCGACGCCCCTGGCTTTCCTGATACAAACGGGAAAGTTCGATACCAGACCAGAACTTGTCTTCAAACGCTTCAGCCTCGCGGCTAGCGGCATTGAGGATACGCGTTCTCTGGATGATGATGGCCCAGGATGCGATTGAAAAACCAATCAAAATCAACATGATAAGTTTAACCAGAAGGCTTGCCTTCAGGAACAAATCAAGGATATTCATGTCAGTCACTGCTTAAACTCCGCGACAATAGACTTAGGAAGCGCACGAGGCTTCATGATGAGTGGATCAACACAGACAATCAGTACTTCAGCTTCGTTCAGTACCGTGTTCTCTGCATTGAGGATCCGTTGCGTGAACACCAGTGAGGTTCCGCGCATTGATGTTATTTCTGTTTGGACTTCGAGCATATCGTCGAGTCTGGCAGGCGCAAAATACTCAAGCGTCATCTTGCGTACCACAAAGGCAACTCGCTCAGCCAACAGCACTTGTTGGCTAAAGTGATGATGGCGCAGCATCTCTGTGCGTGCCCGTTCATAAAAAGCAACGTAGCTGGCGTGGTATACCACACCACCGGCATCGGTATCTTCGTAGTAGACACGAACCGGCCATCGAAACAGCGTTGTATTCACTTTACATCCCGGTAATGCAACAAAAGTTAACTCTTTTAAACTTCGCTACTATACGCGCGGGAAAGGTGGTTTGGAATGGGAGAAAGTAAACGGAGAGTAAATTTTTATGGGCTCGGGTAAGCCCATATGATTAACGGACATTTCTTATTCAGAAGAAGAAGAAAATCAGCCCAGCGAGAAGCACCAGATCGGCAATCAGCGGGCAGAAAATACCCTGCCAGTGAATGGCTTTCGGACGAAAGCCAACGCCGTGAATAACACCTGCGCACACGGCCCACATGATGAACAAACCGTGCCAAATCTCAAGCTCGCTGGTCTTCGCTGCAAAACGCGAAGGGTCCCAGAAAATACAACCTGCCAGCAGTAATGCCATCACTAAAGAAAGCGCCCTTAACGGGCGCTTATCCATTACCGCGTAAAGCATCGCGATAATGTTCATTAGTGCTTTTCGTCACCCGCTTTGGACGCTTCAACGTGCTCAAGCGCCAGGGCAGTAATGATGCCAAATGCACAGGCAAGAAGCGTCCCCAAAATCCATGCGAAATACCACATATTCAGCTCCTTACTTAGTACAGGGAATGAGTGTTGCGTTCAATGTCTTCTTTCGTGATACGACCGAACATTTTCCAGTAACACCAGGTGGTGTAGAGCAGGATAATCGGTACGAACACACACGCAACATACGTCATCAGGTTCAGTGTCAGCTGGCTAGATGTTGCATCCCACATGGTCAGACTTGCGTTCATCATGGTGCTGGACGGCATAACGAATGGGAACATCGCGATACCTGCCGTCAGAATAATGCACGCCAGCGTCAGCGAAGAGAACACAAACGCCAGGGCGCCTTTTTCCAGACGGGACGTCAGTACAGTCAGCAACGGCAACAGAACACCCAGAGCCGGGATAACCCACAGCACAGGCATGTTGTTGAAGTTAGTCATCCAGGCACCAGCCTGACGCACAACTTCTTTCGTCAGCGGGTTAGACGGCGCAGCATGGTTCATCGCAGAGGTCACCACGTAGCCATCAATACCGTACACCACCCAGACACCGGCCAGTGCGAAGCAGACAAGCGTCACCAGAGCGGCCAACTGAGCAGTTGCACGTGAACGCAGATGCAGTTCACCTACCGTACGCATTTGCAGGTAAGTCGCGCCCTGAGTAATGATCATCGCCACACTCACCACGCCCGCCAGCAGACCAAACGGATTCAGCAGCTGGAAGAAGTTACCGGTGTAGTAAAGACGCATGTACTCATCAATGTGGAACGGAACACCCTGCAACAGGTTACCGAACGCCACACCAATCACCAGCGGTGGAACAAAGCTACCAATGAAGATGCCCCAGTCCCACATGTTGCGCCAGCGGGTGTCTTCAATCTTGGAACGGTAGTCGAAACCCACCGGACGGAAGAATAAAGACGCCAGCACCAAAATCATCGCCACATAGAAGCCGGAAAACGCAGCCGCGTAGACCATCGGCCAGGCAGCGAACAGCGCGCCGCCAGCGGTGATGAGCCACACCTGGTTACCGTCCCAGTGCGGGGCAATGGAGTTGATCATAATTCGACGCTCGGTGTCATTACGACCGAGGAAACGGGTGAGCATCCCCACCCCCATGTCGAAACCGTCGGTGACAGCAAAGCCAATCAGCAAAATACCAACCAGCAGCCACCAGATAAAACGCAATACTTCATAATCGATCATTTGATGACTCCTGTCTTAGCGTGCCGGCTGAGTAGTCGCAGCAGACTGCTCGTAGTGATAGCGACCGGTTTTCAGGCTGCTTGGGCCAAGGCGCGCGAACTTGAACATCAGGAACAGTTCAGCCACCAGGAACAGGGTATACAGACCACAAATCAGCAGCATGGAGAAGATCAGATCGCCCGCTGTCAGGGAGGAGTTCGCTACCGCCGTTGGCAGCACCTCACCTATCGCCCATGGCTGACGGCCATATTCCGCCACAAACCAACCGGATTCGATAGCAATCCACGGCAGTGGGATACCGTACATCGCGGTACGCAGCAGCCATTTTTTCTGACCGACACGGTTACGAATAACAGACCAGAAGGACGCCGCGATGATAAGCAGCATGATGATGCCGCAGCCCACCATGATACGGAACGCAAAGTACAGCGGCGCAACGCGCGGAATGGAGTCTTTAGTGGCCTGCTGGATTTGCGCTTCCGTCGCGTCAGAGACGTTCGGGGTATAGCGTTTGAGCAGCAGCCCATAACCCAGGTCTTTCTTCACGCTGTTGAACTGATCGCGTATAGCCTGATCGGTAGAACCAGCACGCAGCTGTTCCAGCAGTGAGTAAGCTTTCATACCATTACGGATACGGCCTTCATGCTGCACCATCAGATCTTTCAGGCCAGTAACCTGTTTGTCGACGGAGCGGGTTGCGATGATGCCCAGCGCGTAAGGGATTTGAATCGAGAAGTGGTTTTGCTGCGCATCCTGATCCGGGATACCGAACAGGGTAAAGGCAGCCGGAGCCGGTTGTGTTTCCCACTCAGCTTCGATGGCTGCCAGTTTGGTTTTCTGCACGTCACCCATTTCGTAACCGGATTCATCACCCAGTACGATAACGGAGAGGATTGCAGCCATACCGAAGCTAGCAGCGATAGCAAAGGAGCGCTTAGCGAAAGCAAAGTCACGACCGCGCAGCATATAGTAGGAGCTGATACCCAGAACGAACATCGCACCACAAACGTAGCCAGATGCCACGGTGTGAACGAATTTAACCTGGGCTACCGGGTTCAGGACCAGCTCGGCAAAGCTGACCATCTCCATACGCATGGTTTCGAAGTTGAAATCAGATGCGATTGGGTTTTGCATCCAGCCGTTCGCCACCAGGATCCACAGTGCGGACAGGTTGGAACCCAATGCCACAAGCCAGGTTACCGCCATATGCTGGACTTTGCCCAGACGGTCCCAACCGAAGAAGAACAGACCTACAAAGGTGGATTCGAGGAAGAAGGCCATCAGACCTTCAATGGCCAGCGGCGCACCGAAGATATCCCCGACGTAGTGGGAATAATATGACCAGTTAGTCCCGAACTGGAACTCCATGGTCAAACCGGTTGCCACGCCCAGTGCAAAGTTGATACCAAACAACTTGCCCCAGAACTTGGTCATATCTTTATAAATCTGTTTGCCGGAGAGGACGTAGACCGTTTCCATGATGGCCAGCAGGAACGCCATACCGAGCGTCAGTGGCACAAACAGGAAGTGGTACATCGCGGTCAAGGCAAACTGTAAGCGCGACAGTTCGACTATATCTAACATCATGACTCCTTGCTCATCGCATGAAGACTCCGAGAGTGAACCCCATAAGAGAGATCCACACGCATGCCCCAATACAAAGTTATCTGCTTCCCTTCTTCAGTGCTTATTCTCTACGGGAGGAAAAAGCAGTGATGAAAAGTTGCAAATACGTTAATAAAAAAACCAAATTGATCCCGTAAATATAATACGCTGCAAAACCCTTACAATAAACAGGTTTTTATTGAATCACATTTACGTTTTACGACGGTGATCAACTTATAGCAAAACTACCACTTTTCAGCCATTTTGATCTGGCACAATTTAGCGCTTTTTGGTGCCTTTTTCCAAACATTAAACATTGATTTAAATCAAAATTAAGGCTTTATGTTAATTGTGTGCCGCTGCGGTAAACAGAGTAAAAACCATGTTAAATATATGTATACGTAAATACATCTGAAGTTATCGAATGGGATAATTAATATAAACAGAGGTGATTTTGATTAACTATAGTGGCGCAGGCATGTGGATGCAGGCAGGACATTAATTCTAGTTGGTCTTACGTATTTTTCCACTCGCTTTCTTTAACGCAAATAAATAACAAATATTTTACCTTTACAAGTCCGTAAATTAACACCAGTTTGTGACTATTTCATGACATGCCGCGCGTAATAAAAAAGGCCGCTTTTCAGCGGCCAACCATGTCGAAACGGACATTTTTATTTCAAAGCTCCCAGTCCTGGGAGCAGAGAGGACTTACTTAATGATGGATTTCAGTGCTTCGCCGATATCGGCCAGGCTGCGCACAGTTCTCACACCAGCAGCTTCCAGTGCAGCGAATTTCTCATCCGCTGTACCTTTACCGCCCGCGATGATTGCGCCTGCGTGGCCCATACGTTTGCCTTTCGGCGCAGTTACGCCTGCGATGTAACCCACAACAGGCTTGGTCACGTGATCTTTGATGTACGCAGCGGCTTCTTCTTCTGCGCTACCGCCGATTTCACCGATCATCACGATCGCTTCAGTCTGCGGGTCTTCCTGGAACAGCTTCAGGATGTCGATGAAGTTAGAGCCAGGAATCGGGTCACCACCGATGCCCACACAGGTGGACTGGCCGAAACCGTAGTCAGTGGTCTGCTTAACCGCTTCATAGGTCAGGGTACCAGAGCGGGAAACGATACCCACTTTGCCCGGTTTGTGAATGTGGCCTGGCATGATGCCGATTTTGCACTCGCCCGGGGTGATAACACCTGGGCAGTTCGGGCCGATCATACGCACGCCAGCTTCATCCAGCTTCACTTTCACAGTCAGCATGTCCAGGGTCGGGATGCCTTCGGTGATAGTGATGATCAGTTTGATGCCTGCGTCGATCGCTTCCAGAATGGAATCTTTGCAGAATGCCGCCGGAACGTAGATAACGGTCGCGGTTGCACCCGTCGCTTCTACTGCTTCGCGTACGGTGTTGAACACTGGCAGACCCAGGTGAGTTGTACCGCCTTTACCTGGCGTTACACCGCCAACCATCTGCGTACCGTAGGCAATCGCCTGCTCGGAGTGGAAAGTCCCCTGGCTACCGGTGAAGCCCTGGCAGATAACCTTGGTATCTTTATTAATTAAAACTGACATTATTTCCCCTCCACTGCGGCAACAACCTGCTGAGCTGCATCCGTCAGACTTTTCGCTGCAATAATATTCAGGCCGCTGTCAGCCAATTTTTTCGCGCCGAGTTCAGCGTTGTTACCTTCCAGACGCACAACAACCGGGACGTTAACGCCCACTTCTGCCACCGCGCCGATGATACCGTCAGCGATCAGGTCGCAACGTACGATACCGCCGAAGATGTTAACCAGAACGGCTTTCACATTGTCGTCAGAGAGAATGATTTTGAACGCTTCGGTTACGCGCTCTTTGGTTGCGCCACCGCCTACGTCGAGGAAGTTCGCTGGCTCACCACCGTGCAGCTTAACGATGTCCATGGTGCCCATTGCCAGGCCCGCACCGTTAACCATGCAGCCGATGTTGCCATCAAGTGCAACGTAGTTCAGTTCCCACTGTGCAGCCTGAGCTTCACGCGGGTCTTCCTGAGACTGGTCGCGCATTTCGCGCAGATCCGGCTGGCGGAACAGTGCATTGCCGTCAGCGCCCAGTTTACCGTCGAGGCAGATCAGATCGCCCTGCGTGGTGATAACCAGCGGGTTGATTTCGATCAGAGCCAGATCGCGCTCCAGGAAGATAGTCGCCAGCCCCATGAAGATCTTGGTGAACTGTTGAACCAGTTTCCCTTCCAGACCCAGTTTGAACGCTAGCTCACGACCCTGGTAAGGCATTGGGCCTGCCAGCGGATCAATGGCCACTTTGTGGATCAGATGAGGGGTTTCTTCTGCCACTTTTTCGATTTCCACGCCGCCTTCAGTAGACGCCATGAACACCACGCGACGGGAGCTACGGTCTACAACTGCGCCGAGGTACAGTTCTTTTGCGATATCGGTCGCCGCTTCTACCAGGATCTGGTTAACAGGCTGGCCGTTCGCATCTGTTTGATAAGTTACCAGGCGCTTGCCGAGCCAATGTTCAGCAAAAGCACGGATCTCTTCTTTGCTCTTAACAACCTTCACACCGCCCGCTTTACCACGGCCACCAGCGTGAACCTGACATTTAACTACCCAAGGGCCGGAACCGATTTTAGATGCGGCTTCTTCTGCTTCACGCGGGGTAGTACAGGCATAACCCACCGGAGCCGGTAAGCCATACCGGGCAAACAGCTGTTTGGCCTGATATTCATGTAAGTTCATGTGTTCTATCCATCCTTCAGGTAATCGTTAGGTATTGCTTTTGTAGGCCCGGCAAGCTCAGCACCGCCGGGCAAGACTGCTAAAACTAGACGTCGAGCAGCAGACGCGTTGGATCTTCCAGCAGCTCTTTAATGGCTACCAGGAAGCCTACGGACTCGCGGCCATCGATCAGACGGTGATCGTAAGAGAGCGCCAGGTACATCATTGGCAGGATCTCAACTTTACCGTCTACCGCCATCGGACGATCTTTGATGGCGTGCATTCCGAGGATCGCACTCTGCGGTGGGTTGATGATTGGCGTGGACATCAGTGACCCGAATACGCCGCCGTTGGTAATAGTGAAGTTACCGCCGGTCAGGTCGTCTACGGTCAGCTTGCCGTCGCGGCCTTTCACTGCCAGCTCTTTAATATTTTTCTCGATGTCAGCCATACCCAGAGTATCCACATCACGCAGAACTGGGGTTACCAGACCACGTGGAGTAGAAACCGCCATGCTGACGTCGAAATAGTTGTGGTAAACCACATCATCGCCATCGATAGATGCGTTCACTTCCGGGTAGCGTTTCAGCGCTTCAACAACCGCTTTCACGTAGAAGGACATAAAGCCCAGACGGATACCGTGACGTTTTTCAAACGCGTCACCGTACTGCTTACGCAGGTCCATGATTGGCTTCATGTTCACTTCGTTGAAGGTGGTCAGCATCGCGGTGGAGTTTTTCGCTTCCAGCAGACGCTCAGCAACACGCTTACGCAGACGGGTCATCGGTACACGTTTTTCGCTGCGCGCGCCCAGAGCAGGCTGTGCCGCTGGTGCTGCCGCAGGGGCTTTGGCTTCTGCTTTGGCAGGTGCTTTCGCCAGGTGTTTCTCAATGTCTTCGCGCGTCAGACGACCACCCACACCGGTGCCTTTAATGGCAGCCGCGTCCAGGTTGTGCTCTGCCAGCAGGCGACGGATCGCCGGGCTGAGCGCGTCGTTGCTCTGCTCTTCCAGGGAGGCCTGCTGGCGCTGCGCTGGGGTAGAGGCTTTCTCTTCAGATTTCGCGCTGGACTCTTTGCCCGCACTGTTGCCTTCACGCAGGCGACCCAGAATCTGACGAGAGGTTACGGTCGTGCCTTCATCTTCCAGCACTGCATCCAGAACACCATCCGCCGAAGCCGGTACTTCCAGTACCACTTTGTCAGTTTCGATTTCTACCAGCACTTCATCGCGCTTAACGGCATCGCCCGGTTTTTTGTGCCAGGTGGCGACGGTCGCATCTGCTACAGACTCAGGCAGGTCGGGAACAAGAATATCTACGCTACTCATTATGTATCCTTTAATTAATCGACGTTCAGCGCGTCATTGACCAGATCTTGTTGCTGCTTCTGGTGAACGGACATATACCCTACCGCCGGAGAGGCGGAGGCCGGGCGACCTGCGTAACGCAGGGCAGACCCAAATGGAATCACTTCACGGAAATGATGCTGGCTGCAGTACCATGCGCCCTGGTTAAGCGGCTCTTCCTGGCACCAGACAAAATCATGAACGTGAGCATATTGTTTCAGCACTTCCTGCATCGCCTGATGCGGGAATGGATAAAGCTGTTCGATACGCACGATGGCGACATCTTTCTGATTGTTCTTGCGGCGCTGTTCCAGCAGGTCGTAATAAACCTTACCAGAACACATTACGACACGCTTCACGGCTTTCGGATCCAGCTCGTCAATCTCGCCGATGGCTGGCATAAAGGTGCCGTTAGCCAGTTCATCCAGGCTGGATACTGCCAGCGGATGACGAAGCAGCGATTTCGGAGACATCACCACCAGCGGACGACGCATCCCGCGCAGCGCCTGACGACGCAGCATGTGGTAAACCTGAGCCGGGGTAGACGGCACGCACACCTGCATGTTCTGTTCAGCACAGAGTTGCAGATAACGTTCCAGACGCGCGGAGGAGTGCTCCGGCCCCTGTCCTTCATAACCGTGCGGCAGCAGCATCACCAGGCCACACATACGGCCCCACTTCTGCTCGCCGGAGGAGATAAACTGGTCGATAACCACCTGCGCACCGTTGGCGAAGTCACCGAACTGCGCTTCCCAGATGGTCAGGGTGCGTGGTTCTGCGGTGGCATAGCCATATTCAAATGCCAGCACCGCTTCTTCAGACAGTACCGAGTCCCAGACCTTGAACTGGCCCTGGCCGTTATGTACGTGCTGCAACGGGGTATAGGTAGAACCGTTGGTCTGGTTATGCACCACGGCATGACGGTGGAAGAAGGTGCCACGGCCCGCATCTTCACCGGACAGACGAACAGGGATACCCTCGTCAACCAGCGTTGCATAAGCCAGGTTTTCAGCGCCACCCCAGTCGAACAGCTTCTCACCTGCCGCCATAGACTGACGGTCGGAATAGATTTTCTGCACACGAGACTGCATCTCAATAGCTTCTGGCACAGTGCTGATACGTTTTGCCAGTTCTTGCAGACGCTTCATCTCAACCTTGTTCGGGTAGCTCTCATCCCACTCGTGGTTGAGGTATGGCGACCAGGTAAAGGAGTGCATGTTCATTGGGCGCAGCTCTTTCACTACGCATTCACCCGCATCCAGTGCGTCGCGGTAGAGGTTGACCATTTCGGTCGCATCTTCCAGCGAGGACAATTTTTCCGCTTCCAGCTTGTCAGCATAGATTTTGCGCGGCGTTGGGTGTTTTTTGATTTTCTGGTACATCAACGGCTGGGTTGCACTTGGCTCATCAGCTTCGTTGTGGCCATGACGGCGGTAACAGAACAGGTCGATGAACACATCGCGTTTGAACGTGTTACGGAAGTCCAGCGCCAGGCGGGTCACGAAAGCAACGGCTTCCGGGTCATCTGCGTTAACGTGGAAGATAGGTGCCTGTACCATTTTGCCGATGTCGGTGCAGTACGGGGTAGAACGCGCATCCAGTGGGTTAGACGTGGTGAAGCCCACCTGGTTGTTAATAACGATGCGAACCGTACCGCCCACTTCGTAACCACGCGCTTTGGACATGTTCAGGGTTTCCTGAACCACGCCCTGCCCGGTTACGGCTGCGTCACCGTGAATGGTGATTGGCAGAACTTTGTTGCTGCTTGGCTCGTCCAGACGATCCAGGCGTGCACGCACGGAACCGATAACCACCGGGCTGACGATCTCCAGGTGCGACGGGTTAAACGCCAGCGCCAGGTGAACCAGGCCACCCTGGGTTTCAATATCAGACGAGAAGCCCATGTGGTACTTCACGTCACCGGTACCGAGATGTTCTTTATGTTTGCCCGCGAATTCGTCGAACAGATCCTGCGGCTTTTTACCCAGCACGTTGATCAGTACGTTCAGACGACCACGGTGCGCCATGCCCAGTACCACTTCACGGGTACCGCTGTTGCCTGCGTGGCGAATCAGCTCTTTGAGCATTGGCACTAATGCATCGCCGCCTTCCAGCGAGAAGCGTTTTGCGCCCGGGAATTTCGCGCCCAGATAGCGCTCAAGGCCTTCTGCTGCGGTCAGTTCACTCAGGAAGCGTTTTTTCTCTTCAACAGAGAAGGTCGCATGGCCTGCCACAGATTCAATACGCTGCTGGATCCAGCGTTTTTCTTCTGTAGAGGTAATGTGCATGTATTCCGCGCCGATGGAGCCGCAATAGGTTTGCTTGAGCGCATCAATCAGTTCGCCCAGCTTCATCGTGTCTTTGCCGATAGCAAAAGAACCTACGTTATAGCTTTCCTGGAAATCAGCCTCGGTAAGATCGTGATATGCCGGATCAAGATCCGCTACACGGTCTTGCTGCCACAGTCCCAGCGGATCGAGATTCGCGTGCTGGTGACCACGGAAGCGGTAAGCGTTGATAAGTTGCAGAACTTTAACCTGCTTCGCATTGGTGTCAGGGTCGGAAATCGCAGAAGAGTAACGTGAGGCATCCTTCGCCAGACGGCGGAAATAATCACGTGTTTTGGAGTGGAATTGATCCGGTTTGACTCCCGTGCCAGGCAACTCCTGGAACATGGAACGCCAGTTTGCGTCCACTGAGTCAGGATCGGTTAAGAAGTCTTCATAGAGCTGTTCGATCCAGCTCTGGTTCGCACCAGAAAGGAAAGAAGAGTCCAGCCAGGCTTTCATTGCGCCGTTCTGCATCGTGATCCCTTAAGCATTTTTATGCTTACTTTCGCCGTAGAAACTACCACGCACACCACGTGTACGTGCCGGGGTTCACCTGCGAGCTCTTTTCATTTGGCCCGCGAAGGAACCTTTAGAAACTGTCTTAAGGGTTTCCCCTCACCCCGACCCTCTCCCACAGGGAGAGGGGGAAGGTCGTCGGCAGTTTTTAAAGATTTCCTGCAATCTATTCCCTCTCCCACAGGGAGAGGGTTAGGGTGAGGGGAACAGCGCTCCCCTCTCACTACTTATGCACTGCGCTGCAACAACATCGACTTAATATGGCCGATGGCGCGCGTTGGGTTCAGCCCCTTAGGACAAACACTGACGCAGTTCATGATGCTATGGCAGCGGAATACGCTGAAAGCGTCACTCAGTCCTTCCAGACGGCTATCGGTTTCGGTATCGCGGCTATCGATCAGGAAGCGATAGGCAGCCAGCAGACCCGCCGGGCCGATAAATTTGTCCGGGTTCCACCAGAACGATGGGCAAGACGTCGAACAACATGCACAGAGAATACACTCGTACAACCCATCGAGTTTTTCACGCTGCTCAGGAGACTGTAAGTGCTCACGAGCGGGTGGATTTTGCCCATTATTCAATAAGTAAGGCTTAATCTTCTCATATTGTGCATAGAATTGCCCCATGTCCACCACCAAATCACGCACAACCGGCAGGCCTGGCAGAGGACGGATAACAATTTTCTGACCCGGGCGCTGCAACGCAGAAATTGGTGTGATGCAGGCCAGACCATTTTTGCCGTTCATGTTCACGCCATCAGAGCCACACACCCCTTCACGGCACGAACGACGGAACGACAGTGTCGGATCTTTTTCTTTAAGCTGCATTAAGGCATCCAGCAGCATCATGTCGCGACCTTCTTCCGCTTCCAGGGTGTAATCCTGCATATGCGGAGCATCGTCTACATCCGGGTTATAACGATAAACTGAGAATTCGAGTTTCATTGTCCTGTCTCCGCATTAATAAGTACGAATCTTCGGCGGGAACGCCGGACGCAGTTTCGGTTCCATATTGACGCTACGACGCGTCATGGACTCCGACTCTGGCAGATACAGGGAATGGCACAGCCAGTTTTCGTCATCACGATCCGGGAAGTCGAAGCGGCTATGTGCACCACGGCTCTCGGTACGGAAGTTTGCCGACACCGCAGTGGCGTAAGCGGTTTCCATCAGGTTATCCAGCTCCAGACACTCAACGCGCTGGGTATTGAACTCGCTGGAGGTGTCGTCCAGACGGGCATTTTTCAGACGCTCGCGGATCGCTTTCAGCTGCTCAAGCCCTTTCGCCATCGCATCACCTTCACGGAATACCGAGAAGTTGTGCTGCATACATTCCTGAAGCGCTTTACGGATTTCAACCGGATCTTCACCGTTACGGTTACCGTTCCAGCGGTTCAGACGTTCGAGAGAGGCATCGATTTCAGCGTCGGTCGCGTCAAGCAGGTCGCCCTGTTCAGCAATCGACTCTTGCAGATGCAGACCCACCGCACGGCCAAATACCACCAGGTCGAGCAGTGAGTTACCGCCCAGACGGTTGGCACCGTGTACGGATACGCAGGCAATTTCACCTACCGCGAACAGGCCAGGGATAACCACATCTTCGCCCTGCTCGTTCACGGTCAGTGCCTGACCGGTAACTTTGGTCGGAATACCGCCCATCATGTAGTGACAGGTTGGGATAACCGGAATCGGTTCTTTTACCGGGTCAACGTGGGCGAAGGTACGGGACAGCTCCAGGATGCCCGGCAGACGGGATTCCAGAACTTCTTTACCCAGGTGATCCAGTTTCAGCTTGGCGTGAGGACCCCATGGGCCGTCACAGCCGCGGCCTTCACGGATTTCGATCATGATGGAACGTGCCACCACGTCACGACCCGCCAGGTCTTTCGCATTCGGGGCATAACGCTCCATGAAGCGCTCGCCGTGCTTGTTCAGCAGATAACCACCTTCACCACGGCAGCCTTCTGTCACCAGAACGCCCGCACCGGCGATACCGGTTGGGTGGAACTGCCACATTTCCATATCCTGCACCGGTACGCCAGCACGGATAGCCATGCCAACGCCGTCACCGGTGTTGATGTGGGCGTTAGTGGTGGACTGATAAATACGGCCTGCGCCGCCGGTCGCCAGCACGGTTGCGCGGGCTTTGAAGTACACCACTTCACCGGTTTCGATACACAGCGCGGTACAACCGACAACTGCGCCATCGGCGTTTTTCACCAGATCCAGCGCGTACCACTCGGAGAAGATAGTGGTGTGGTTTTTCAGGTTCTGCTGATACAGAGTGTGCAGCAGTGCGTGACCAGTACGGTCAGCCGCCGCCGCAGTACGTGCCGCCTGCTCACCGCCGAAGTTTTTCGACTGGCCGCCAAACGGACGCTGATAGATGGTGCCATTTTCCAGACGGGAGAACGGCAGCCCCATATGATCCAGTTCCAGAATCGCTTCCGGGCCGGTCTTACACATATATTCGATGGCATCCTGGTCACCGATGTAATCGGAACCTTTTACCGTATCGTACATGTGCCATTCCCAGTTATCTTCATGGGTATTACCGAGCGCAACGGTGATACCACCCTGCGCAGATACAGTATGGGAACGGGTCGGGAAGACTTTAGAGAGCAGCGCACAGGTCTGGCCGCTCTGGGAAATTTGCAGCGCTGCGCGCATACCTGCGCCACCAGCACCAATCACAACAGCATCAAATTCTCTGACTGGCAGTTTCATTACACACCCCACACCACAACGAATCCATAAATGACGTAAACCACCAGAGCAACGACGATAGCCAGTTGCAGAGGAAGGCGAATAGCCAGTGGTTTAACGTAATCGGTCAACACCTGCCACATGCCAATCCAGGCATGAATAAGGATGGAGAACAGGGCCAGCAGGGTGAACACTTTGGTGAAGGCAGATCCGAAGAACCCGCTCCAGATTTCCCACGTCAGCGTGCCGCTGGTCGCGAAGAAACCAATCATATAGATGATGTAAAGAGTGAGAACGATGGCGGTAGCACGAACCAGAATGAAGTCATGTACGCCGTTGCGTCCTAATGCGGAGGCGTTGCTTACCATACGAGAACTCCTGCGAGAAGTGAAAGCACGACAGTAATCACAAACGAAATGTTAGCGGAGCGTTTCCCGGCTTCGAAGGTTTCTTCCAGATAGCCAAAGTCCATCAGCAGATGGCGAACGCCCACTACAACGTGGTATGCCAGCGCAGTCAGAATGCCCCACATGATAAATTTCACGAAGAAGCTGTTCATAATGGCAGAGGCCTGAAGGAATCCTTCAGGAGATGAGAGGCTGGTTCCCAGCAACCACAGCAGAATACCGACCGCCACAAACGTAATCACACCAGAAACACGGTGCAAAATGGACGCTATTGCTGTTACAGGGAATCGGATCGTTTTGAGATCCAGATTGACAGGTCTTTGTTTTTTCACATTTCTTATCATGAATAACGCCCACATGCTGTTCTTATTGTTTCCTTCCTCCGGACTGCGATGCGGGTCAAGCAGCGTTCCTTTTCTATAACTGCGCGTCATGCAAAACATTGCTTCCAAATGCTAAAACGACACGTTACAACGCTGGGTGGCTCGGGATTGCAGGGTGTTCCGGAGACCTGGCGGCAGTATAGGCCGTTCACAAAATCATTACAATTAACCTACATACAGTTTGTCGGGTTTTCTCTGGAACAGTGATCAGGGTCACGATAACAACATCTTTTTAAATTTTAATCATCTGATTTGACAAATGTTAAACAATATTGTTACAAACGTCATCAGAAAAGGCATATAATGCGCAAAAGTTATGAGGTCTCTCTTTCACCTGACAAATAGTTATGTAACAGTGTGATGGTATTGACCGAAGTTATCAGGACAGTTATTAGTGATATACAGGTTTGAATAATTCGGACTGCAAAAACGCTGATTTGCTGTGTTTTCACTGATATTTCATCCGTTTACCTGCAAGGCGCCATAGCTCTGTACCCTGGTTTCTCCTCGTGAGCTGAGCGGTAAGCCAAATAACAATCTGGTAACGGTGATTAACAGCTGAATGCAAATCCGGTGAACAGCAGTCTTAAGCATAAGGCGCTAAGGAGACCGTAAATGGCTGATACAAAGGCAAAACTCACCCTGGGTGGTGACAATGCTATTGAACTGGATGTGCTAAAAGGCACGCTCGGTCAGGATGTTATTGATATCCGTACGCTGGGTTCTAAAGGTGTTTTCACCTTCGACCCTGGATTTACCTCTACCGCATCTTGCGAATCCAAAATCACCTTCATTGACGGTGACGAAGGTATCCTGCTTCACCGCGGTTTCCCCATCGATCAGTTAGCCACCGAATCCAACTATCTGGAAGTGTGCTACATCCTGCTGAACGGCGAAAAACCGACGCAGGCTCAATACGATGAATTCAAAACCACCGTTACCCGCCACACCATGATCCATGAGCAGATCACCCGTCTGTTCCATGCGTTCCGTCGTGACTCTCACCCGATGGCGGTGATGTGCGGTATTACCGGTGCGCTGGCGGCGTTCTACCACGATTCCCTGGACGTGAATAACCCACGTCACCGTGATATCGCGGCGTTCCGTCTGCTGTCCAAAATGCCAACCATGGCAGCGATGTGTTACAAATATTCTATCGGTCAGCCGTTCGTTTACCCGCGCAACGACCTCTCTTATGCCGGTAACTTCCTGCGTATGATGTTCTCCACACCGTGCGAAGAGTACGAAGTGAACCCAGTGCTGGAACGTGCCATGGACCGTATTCTGATCCTGCACGCAGACCACGAGCAGAACGCCTCTACTTCAACCGTGCGTACCGCTGGCTCTTCAGGCGCGAATCCGTTCGCCTGTATCGCTGCGGGCATTGCCTCCCTGTGGGGACCAGCACACGGCGGCGCGAACGAAGCAGCACTGAAGATGCTGGAAGAGATCAGCTCCGTTGAACACATTCCTGAATTCGTGCGTCGCGCGAAGGACAAGAATGACTCCTTCCGCCTGATGGGCTTCGGTCACCGTGTTTACAAAAACTATGACCCACGCGCAACCGTGATGCGTGAAACCTGTCACGAAGTGCTGAAAGAGCTGGGCACCAAAGATGATCTGCTGGAAGTGGCGATGGAGCTGGAACACATCGCGCTGAACGACCCGTACTTCATCGAGAAGAAACTCTACCCGAACGTAGACTTCTACTCTGGTATCATCCTGAAAGCGATGGGTATTCCGTCTTCCATGTTCACCGTGATCTTCGCCATGGCACGTACCGTGGGCTGGATTGCGCACTGGAACGAAATGCACAGCGAAGGCATGAAAATCGCCCGTCCTCGCCAGCTGTATACCGGCTACGAGCAGCGTGATTTTAAGTCTGATATTAAGCGCTAATGTGAATAGGGTGCGGCCTGATGCCCTCACCCTAACCCTCTCCCACGTGGAGAGGGAACAAACATTAAAAACGGTAACCTCTGGGTTACCGTTTTGCTTTTTTACATCTGGCACCCAGGACACCAGTAAAACGGTCTTGAAGAGAGCGTTGTCTTCTCAATCACCCCGCCACACCGCTCGCAGGGTTCACCATCGCGATGAAACACCTTAAAGCGGAACAGCGCCCCGTGGTGCTTGTTGTCATCCACCACGCCACGCGTGTTGTAAGACAGGCGCGGAATATCCAGCAGCGCATGGGATAACGCATCGAGTTGTGCATCATTCAGCTGCGACGCTTTATGTTGTGCTGCCAACCCTACCGCCCACAGAATTTCTACGCGAAGGTAATTGCCTAAACCTGCCAGAAACGCCTGATCGAGCAACAGCCCCGAAAACTGCCGGTTGCGGAAGGTGGGCGATAACAACCGGGCTTTAACATCGCGCGCCGTCAGCCGCGTATCCAGCACATCCGGCCCGACACGCTGCAGGAATGGGTGAGTGAGCAGTTGCTCCGGCGTTAACATTTCGATATCCGAGGCGCTATACAGCAGGATGGTTTTATCGGCCGTTTGTAATTTAACGCGCAACACGCGGGTGGTTTGCAATGACTCACCCGTATTAACCACCCGCCAGACACCGTAAAGCTGGTTATGGCTATATAACGTCAGGTTATGGGAAAAGTGCGTCAGCAGTGCTTTGCCCCGCGTTTCGATATGGGTCACCGTTTGCCCCAGCAGCTGTGCTTCAAACGGCTTAAGTTGAGGGAAAGCAAACCAGACATTCGTCAGGGGTTTGCCTTTTATCGCCGCCTCCAGGCTATCCGCCGCGCGGCGGATCTCCGGGCCTTCTGGCATCTTTCAGTCCTTATTGTAAAATTCAGGCGCGAACGAGGATCCCCTGTTCGGCAAAAGCCGCCCGCAGCCGACGCGCAAACAGCAGCGCGTGCTCGCCATCACCGTGTAAGCACACCGTTTCAGCTTGTACGTTTGCCTGAGTACCATTAATCGTTCTCACCCGCCCGGTGCGCACCATATCCAGTGTTTGTACCAGCGCCTGCGCGTCATCAGTGATAAGCGCTCCTGGTTGACCGCGTGGAACCAGGCTACCGTCCTGCTGATACCCTCTGTCGGCAAACACTTCCTGACGAGTGACCAGCCCCAGGCGCTGACCGGCGCGAATAAGTTCACTCCCCGCCAGCCCGACCAGGATCAGCTGCGGATTGTGATCCCACACGGCACGGGCAATGGCGTCCGCCAGAGCAGGATCCTGTGCGGCCATGTTGTAAAGCATCCCGTGCGGCTTCACGTGGCGCATTACGCCGTGCTGGGCGCGGACAATCGCGTCCAGCGCTCCGGTCTGGTACAGCGTCTGGGCGTAAACAGTCTCAGGCGGTAAAACCATTGCCGTGCGGCCAAAGTTTTCCCTGTCGGGGAAGCTAGGATGAGCACCTATCGCTACGCCATTTTTAATTGCACTACGCACGCTCGCCAGCATGGTTTGCGCATCGCCCGCATGGTATCCGCAGGCGATATTGACCGAAGAGACCAGCGTCATCAGTTCGGCATCTGCGCTGCCGCCCTCGCCCAGATCGGCGTTTAAATCAATCTTTACCATCGAGTCGCCACGCCAGTTGTTCCAGATATCGCTGCTGATCGTGACGCGCTTTCAGCGCCTCTTCCAGCGAGCATTGAACGAAATGGATCGGCTGCCCAAGCGGTATTTGCGCCAGATGGTAGCGATCGGCATCGATAATACAGGCAATACGCGGGTAACCACCTGTTGTCTGCGCATCATTCATCAGCACAATTGGTTGACCGTTTCCCGGCACCTGGATGACGCCAGGCAACAAACCGTGGGACAGCAATTCACGCTCTGTCGTACGGGTCAGCGGCTGCCCCTGCAAACGATAACCCATACGGTTACTTTGTGGGCTAAGGTGCCACGGAGAACGCCAGAATGACTCCTGAGAAACCTCGTCAAATTCCTGATATTCCGGTCCTGGCAAGGCGCGGATCAGGTTACCCCAGAGCAGTTGTTTCACCCCCTGGGTTGTGGTGAAGTGGCGAGATGATGGCTTAATGGCAAGACGATCGCCGTCGCGAAGCAGGCGCCCTTCATGCCCGCCGATGCCCGCTTTGGCATCGGTACTGGACGAGCCCATCACTTCCGGCACATCGATACCCCCGGCAACCGCAAGGTAGCTGCGTACGCCGTGTAACGGGCGTTTGAGCACCAATCGCTGGCCCGCTTTCGCCCGCAGCCGCCAGCCCGTCCACACCGCTTTGCCATCAAGCGTTGCATCGCAACCTGCACCGGTCAGGGCAAACCAGGTTTCCTGGCTAAATTCCAATACACACTGACCAAGAGTGATTTCCAGTGCCGCCGTATTGCCAGGGTTGCCCACCAGCAGGTTGGCAATTTCAAGTGCCGGCCGGTCGAGCGCGCCACAATAGCTGACGCCCGACTGGCGCAGGCCAAACCGGCCAGCATCCTGAACCGAGGAATAAAGTCCTGCGCGAATAAGCGTTAACATATCCCCTCCTTCTGCGGGACAAAGCGCAGGGTATCCCCAGGGCGAAGGAGTATTGGCGCATCCTTCCCGGGTTCAAATAACGGTGCAGAGGTGTGTCCGATCAGTTGCCAGCCACCGGGTGAGGCAAGCGGGTAGATGCCGGTTTGCTCCCCTCCGATAGCCACGGTTCCCGCCGGGACGCTCAGGCGCGGTTCAGCCCGACGCGGCGTATGCAGCTCGGGTGATAAACCGCCCAGATAGGGGAAGCCAGGCTGGAATCCTAAAAACCAGACCACGTAGTTCACCGAGGCGTGCAGTTCGACAACCTGTTTTTCTGTTAACCCACAGTGCTGCGCCACAACAGATAAATCCGGGCCACCCTTACCGCCATAAACGACCGGGATCTCAATCGACCGGGATTCTGGCTCCAGCGCATCACTCTCTTCCCACCAGCACTGCAAACGCTCAATGGCGTCCAGCGCCAGAGTATGCGGATTACGTAGCACAACGGTGATGTTGTTCATACCCGGAATGGCTTCCACCACTTCCGGTACATCCGCCAGGCGCTGCGTCAGCCGCCAGATACGCTTTTGCGTGGCAAGTGTCACCGGAGGCTCAAGCTCCAGAACCACTGCCGTTTCACCCAGAAGATAACAACGCGCTCGCTGCACTTAAACACCTCTCATCAGGCAGGATTAGGGATATCCACAAACGTCACTTCCAGATCGGTATTTTCCGTCAGCCACTCGCTGAGTGCGCGAATGCCGCCGCGCTCTGTTGCGTGATGCCCGGCCGCGTAAAAATGCAGCCCTTGTTCACGTGCGGAGTGAACGGTTTGTTCAGAGACTTCTCCGGTGATGAATGCATCCACACCGAAACGCGCCGCGCTGTCGATAAAGCCCTGACCGCCGCCCGTGCACCAGGCAATGCGTTTAACCGTATCTGGCCCGGTATCACCGCACCATAGCGGGCGGCGGCCAAGCCGGGCTTCAATCCAGGAAGCCAGCTCCAGCCCTGGGACCGGCATGGCCAGCTCACCCCACGGCACCAGAGGCTCAACTTCACCCATGACGGTAATGCCCAACAGCTGCGCCAGCTGTACGTTGTTACCCAGCTCGGGATGGGCATCCAGCGGCAGGTGATAACCATACAGGTTGATGTCATTGGCCAGCAGCGTTTTCAGCCGGTTGCGCTTCATGCCACGAATAATCGGGGATTCATTTTTCCAGAAATAGCCATGATGAACGATGATTGCATCCGCTTCCTGACGCACGGCCTCATCCAGCAGCGCCTGGCTTGCCGTCACACCGGTGATAATTTTCTGCACCGTTTCGCGCCCTTCAACCTGCAGACCGTTTGGCCCGTAGTCGCTGAAAGTGGCGGTGTTGAGTTTTTCGTTAATCAGGCTTTCCAGTTCAGTGTTTTTCATCATCACTCTCTTAAGCTTTGCGAGCGGCTTCGTACGCCGCCAGCGTGGCGACTCGCGCCTGTTTATGGTCAACTACGGGACGGGGATAATCGAGCCTTATGCCCTGTTTATCCGCCCATGCCCACGGGTCGTGGATCGCTTTAGCGGGAACGTCCTTAAGCGCGGGCAACCAGTGGCGGATAAACTCACCGTCAGCATCAAATTTTTGCCCCTGCGTTGTAGGGTTAAAAATCCTGAAATAGGGAGCTGCATCGGTTCCGGTGGACGCTGCCCACTGCCATCCGCCGTTGTTCGCGGCCAGATCGCCATCAATAAGCTGAGAAATAAAATACCGCTCCCCGGCGCGCCAGTCGATAAGCAGATCTTTCACCAGGAAGCTGGCGGTAATCATCCGCAGACGGTTATGCATCCATCCCGTTTCATTGAGCTGGCGCATGGCAGCATCGACAATCGGGTAACCCGTTGCCCCCTTCTGCCAGGCCTGAAGGCGCTCATCGTTGTGCTGCCATTTGACGTTATCCGTCCAGCGGATGAATGGCCGATGTTTGCATAAAGCAGGATGATACGTCATCAGATGGCGGTAAAACTCGCGCCAGATAAGTTCGTTGAGCCACACTGAACCTGGCCCACCGTCAAGCGTACGCGGCTGTTCCGCCAGCAGGCGATGCAAACACTGACGCGGTGACAGCACGCCCAGGGCTAAACAGGCTGACAGACGACTGGTGCCTTCAATGGCGGGGAAATCCCGACGCGCTTCGTAATCTGCCGCGCCCTGTTTACAGAAGTGGCGCAGTTGCGCGATAGCCTCTTTTTCCGATGCCGGAAAATGGGCGTCGTTAAACGCTGCCTGCGGGTAGTTAAATGCGAGTTCAGGCAAATCTGTTAAGGCTTCACCTCTGATGGCCGGCGCAGCAACGCACTCGGGTAATCCCTCTTTTAGACGCTTGATAAACGCATTTTTGAACGGCGTAAAGACTTTATACATCTCATGATTGCCGGTCATCACGCTGCCGGGGGGCAGCATCACGCTGTCATCAAATCCCTGGCATACAACCTCTTCTGCGATGTTTTCCAGCTGACGATCCCGCTGCTGCTCGTTGAACTCGTACTGATAGTTGTAAAAAAGGTGCGTAACGTCGTGCTGCTGACAGATTTCCATTACCGCGGCTTGCTGCGCAGCAAAGTCACTCACCTCTTTATAAATCAGCGGAATGCCTTTTTCGGCAAGCGCATGTTGCAGATGATTCAGATGCGAGCGAAGGTATGCCGCTTGTCGGGGTGCCACATCATGCTGTTGCCACTGACCGGGGGTAGCGATAAACAGCGCCAGCACGCGTGCGTGCTTATCGCGGCAGGCCGCCGCGAGGGCGAGATTGTCATGTACGCGTAAATCGGCGCGAAACCAAACCAGATGGGTGGGCATAAAACTCCAGGCAAATATCCATTATGTCCGTAAGGGCACGCCACCAAAGGAAAAAGCGGCGGCCTTTTACGGTACTTTGCCATGAAGTGTAGACGTGATGAAATAAAAAAGGCCGCCCGAGGCGGCCTTAACGCTACTTGTCCTGCGCTATCGTGGTCAATGCAACAAACCTGGTCGGCTCATCACGCTTAACAACGAGTACGCTAGCGACAATGAACGCAATGCATATATAGCGTTTCATTATGCGGTCCCTGCTGCTAACCGCTCCACCGTTCACCACCGGTGATAAGTCGGTGGACACAAGCCCGGGTAGGTGGGTTGCTTTACGGCTGTAAAAACACCTTTCCCTGGACCGATGCCCATGTGCGAGATGGTGGAAAGGGACGCTGCATCATAAATAACATCACCAGCAAAGGTAAATTATTCGAATAAAATTAGGATTTTATAAAGGTTTAGAGGGATTGCCATCTGTTTACAGTAGGGTATGATGAAAATCCCGGGTAGGGGCTGCAAGACCACCCAACGGAACCGCGAATCCAGAGGGATAAAAAAACCGCCACATTGCTGTTGGCGGTTTTTTTGTTGCTGTGTGTAATCTTAGTATTAGTAGAAATCGCAGGTCGCTTTTTCGGCCTGATCCATCCACACCGGCTTTTCGCTGGTTTTCGCCCAGACGCGGTGCAGATAGCTATAAAAACGTGCGCGGTCTTTCCAGAAAAGCATGACCGGCAGTGCCAGCACGCCAGCCACTACGGCGAAAGCGCGTCGCATGAAAACGATATGAGCCGGATACTCTTTATACAGATCCATATTTTCTCCCCTATAGTTGGCCGGAAACATCATCCGGAAAATTCAAAATCTGTGACCTGGCTAAAATAATATCGCTTTGTTTGTAATTTTACTACTCATCCGACCACTTATTTTCATCCATTTAGTGAATATTTACACTCTCGCCGTAACTAAGTTACAAAAAAGTTAACGATTTACTTACCAACAGTTAAATTGTGGATTTCCATTTTTATACTTTTTTTACATCCCCCCTCCTGATTTTTGCGAAATCTTTGCGCTGTAAATCCTATCTTTAGAACAAATATAAATGTCACCCGGAGGTGGGTTGTGAGTGCAGGTCTGATTGCCGGCATCGTGCTGGTGTTCCTGTTATTGGGTTATCTGGTTTATGCCCTGATTAATGCGGAGGCATTCTGATGGCTGCTCAGGCGTTTTTGCTTATTGCCAGCTTTTTACTGGTGCTGTTCCTGCTTGCAAGACCACTGGGAACCCTGCTTGCGAGGATGATAAACAACGTGGCGCTGCCCGTTGCTGGCAGCGTTGAAAAAGGACTCTGGCGCGTACTGGGAATACGCGACCAGGAGATGAACTGGTGCCAGTATCTGATGGCTATCCTGCTGCTCAACATTGTCGGCCTGGTTGCGCTGTTCGCGATGTTGATGCTTCAGGGCATTTTACCGCTGAACCCGCAGCAGTTGCCGGGCCTGTCCTGGCATCTGGCGTTGAACACGGCGGTCAGCTTCGTCAGCAATACCAACTGGCAGTCCTATGCCGGTGAAACCACCCTGAGCTACTTCAGCCAGATGGCTGGCTTAACAGTGCAGAACTTCCTCTCTGCGGCCAGCGGCATTGCGGTGATCTTCGCCCTGACGCGAGCATTTGCGCGTCAGAATGTCGGTACGTTGGGTAACGCCTGGGTCGATCTGACACGTATCATCCTGTGGGTGCTGCTTCCAATTGCCCTCATTATTGCCCTGTTCTTTATTCAGCAAGGCACGCTGCAAAACCTGCTTCCCTACACAAGCTATACCTCGCTTGAAGGGGCAAAACAGCTTTTGCCAATGGGGCCGGTTGCCTCGCAAGAGGCCATAAAAATGCTCGGCACCAACGGGGGCGGGTTCTTCAATGCTAACTCGTCTCATCCGTTTGAAAACCCAACGGCGCTGACGAACTGCGTACAAATGCTGGCGATCTTCCTGATCCCTGCCGCGCTGTGCTTTGCGTTTGGCGATGTGGTTAACGATCGCCGCCAGGGCCGCACCCTGCTCTGGGCGATGTCCCTTATCTTCGTGATTTGCGCAGCGTTGGTGATGTGGGCCGAATGGAATGGCAACAGCCACTTCATGCAGCTGGGTGCCAGCAGCAATATCAATATGGAAGGAAAAGAGAGTCGCTTTGGCATTCTGGCGAGCAGCCTTTACGCGGTTGTCACCACAGCGGCCTCGTGTGGTGCGGTCAACGCGATGCACGACTCCTTTACGGCACTGGGCGGCATGATCCCACTGTGGCTGATGCAAATCGGTGAAGTGGTGTTTGGCGGCGTAGGCTCCGGGCTGTACGGCATGTTGCTGTTTGTTCTGCTGGCGGTGTTTATCGCCGGGTTGATGATTGGTCGCACCCCGGAATACCTGGGTAAAAAAATCGACGTGCGTGAAATGAAGCTCACTGCACTGGCTATCCTGGTCACTCCGGCACTTGTGCTGCTGGGCACTGCGCTGGCGTTGATGACCGAAGCGGGACGCAGCGGCATCTTCAACCCGGGCATTCACGGGTTTAGTGAAGTGCTTTATGCCGTCTCGTCTGCCGCCAACAACAACGGCAGCGCCTTTGCAGGCCTGAGCGCTAACTCCCCGTTCTGGAACTGTCTGCTGGCGTTTTGCATGTTTGTCGGCCGTTTTGGCGTCATCGTCCCCGTGCTGGCCATTGCCGGTTCGCTGGTGAGTAAAAAAATCCAACCGACCACCAGCGGTACGTTACCAACCCACGGCGCGCTATTCACTGGACTGCTGATTGGCACCGTGTTGCTGGTCGGTGCCCTGACCTTTATCCCCGCCCTCGCGTTAGGCCCGGTCGCGGAATATCTCTCTTTACGCTGATTTTGCGGAGAATTTGTCATGAGTCGTAAACAACTGGCCCTGCTTGAACCGTCTTTAGTTCGCCAGGCGCTAATGGATGCGGTGAAAAAATTAAGCCCGCGCGTTCAGTGGCATAACCCGGTGATGTTTATCGTCTGGGTTGGCAGCCTGCTCACCACGGCACTGGCAGTGGCGATGGGAACTGGTCATCTGGTGGGAAATGCGCTGTTTACCGGGGCTATCAGCCTCTGGCTGTGGTTCACCGTGTTGTTCGCCAACTTTGCCGAAGCCCTGGCGGAAGGCCGCAGTAAAGCGCAGGCCAACAGCCTGAAAGGGGTAAAAAAGACCGCGTTTGCCCGCAAATTGCGCGAGCCAAAACATGGCGCGCAGATGGATCACGTCCCGGCGGATGAGCTGCGTAAAGGGGATGTGGTGCTGGTTGAAGCCGGGGACATCATCCCCTGCGATGGCGAAGTCATTGAAGGCGGGGCATCGGTAGACGAAAGCGCCATTACCGGGGAATCCGCCCCGGTTATCCGTGAATCCGGCGGCGACTTTGCCTCCGTCACTGGCGGCACGCGTATTCTCTCTGACTGGCTGGTTATCCAGTGCAGCGTTAACCCGGGTGAAACTTTCCTGGACCGGATGATCGCCATGGTCGAGGGCGCACAGCGTCGTAAAACGCCAAACGAAATCGCCCTGACCATTCTGCTGGTTGCACTGACCATTGTCTTCCTGCTGGCAACCGCCACCCTGTGGCCGTTTTCTGCTTACGGTGGTACCGCGGTCAGTATTACTGTGCTGGTTGCCCTGCTGGTCTGTCTGATCCCGACCACCATCGGCGGGCTGCTTTCAGCTATTGGTGTGGCCGGTATGAGCCGGATGCTGGGCGCGAACGTTATTGCCACCAGCGGACGTGCCGTTGAGGCCGCCGGTGATGTGGACGTTCTGCTGCTGGATAAAACCGGGACAATCACCCTCGGTAACCGTCAGGCGTCGGAATTCTTGCCCGCACCTGGCGTAAATGAAAAAACGCTGGCTGACGCCGCGCAGCTTTCGTCGCTGGCCGATGAAACACCGGAAGGCCGCAGTATCGTTATTCTGGCTAAGCAGCGTTTTAACCTGCGTCAGCGCGATGTGCAGAGTCTGCATGCCACCTTTGTGCCGTTCACCGCCCAAACCCGTATGAGCGGGATTAACATCCAGGACCGGATGATCCGCAAAGGCTCCGTCGACGCCATTCGTCGCCATATCGAAGCTAACAACGGCCATTTCCCGCCAGAAGTGGACAAACTGGTAGACAGCGTTGCCCGTCAGGGAGCCACTCCACTGGTGGTGTCTGAGGGGTCGCATGTGCTGGGCGTTATTGCGCTGAAAGATATTGTCAAAGGCGGCATCAAAGAGCGTTTTGCCCAGCTACGCAAGATGGGGATCAAAACGGTGATGATCACCGGGGATAACCGTCTTACCGCCGCCGCGATCGCCGCAGAAGCAGGCGTGGATGATTTTCTGTCAGAAGCCACACCGGAAGCCAAACTGGCGCTGATCCGCCAGTATCAGGCTGAAGGTCGCCTGGTGGCGATGACGGGTGATGGCACTAACGATGCGCCAGCGCTGGCGCAGGCCGATGTTGCGGTTGCGATGAACTCCGGGACGCAGGCGGCGAAAGAGGCGGGCAACATGGTCGACCTCGATTCTAACCCGACCAAACTGATTGAGGTGGTTCACATCGGTAAACAGATGCTGATGACCCGTGGTTCGCTTACCACCTTCAGTATTGCCAACGATGTGGCGAAGTATTTTGCCATTATCCCGGCGGCGTTTGCGGCAACCTATCCGCAGTTGAATGCGCTGAACGTCATGCATCTGCACTCCCCGGCGTCGGCCATTCTCAGCGCGGTGATTTTTAACGCCCTGATCATCGTCTTCCTGATCCCGCTGGCGCTGAAAGGCGTGAGCTACAAGCCGCTGACTGCAGCCGCCATGCTACGCCGTAATCTGTGGATTTACGGGCTGGGTGGGCTGGTCGTTCCTTTCGTTGGCATCAAGGTTATCGACATGCTGTTGACCCTGTTCGGGCTGGTTTAAAAGGTGAATCAAATGACAATGTTACGCCCCGCTATACTTCTGTTTATTCTGTTATCGCTGATTACCGGCGGGCTATACCCGCTGGTGACCACCGCGCTGGGCCAGTGGTGGTTTACCGATCAGGCGAACGGCTCGCTGATTATGCAGGATGGAGAAACCCGTGGTTCGCGCCTTATTGGCCAGAACTTTACGGATGCCCGCTACTTCCAGGGCCGCCCTTCCGCCACGGCTGAAAGCCCGTATAATCCGATGGCCTCCGGTGGCAGTAATCTGGCCGGCAGCAACCCGGAGCTTGACCATGCGATTGCAGAACGCGTTGCCGCACTGCGTGCAGCTAATCCGCAGGCCAGCCGCGAGGTGCCTGTCGAGCTGGTGACCGCCTCCGCCAGCGGGCTGGATTACAGCCTGACGCCGGCATCGGTCGCATGGCAAATTCCGCGTGTGGCTACCGCCCGCCAGCTGACCACCGAACAGGTCAGCCAGCTGGTTGCTGAGCATACGCAGAAACCGCTGGTCAGTTTCATCGGGATGCCAGTCGTGAACATTGTTGAGCTGAATCTGGCGCTGGACGCGCTAAGGAAAAACTAAATGACCGACGAGCCCATTCGCCCGGACCCGGACAGGCTGCTCGAACAGACTGCTGAAGCCCATCGCGGCAAACTGAAAATCTTTTTCGGCGCCTGTGCGGGCGTCGGGAAAACCTTTGCCATGCTCACTGAAGCACAGCGGTTACGGGCGCAAGGGCTCGACATTCTTATCGGCGTCGTTGAAACACACGGGCGCAAAGAGACAGCGTCGCTGCTAGCCGGGCTTGCCGCGCAACCGCCCCGCCGTATCAGCCACCGCGGGCGGCTGGTCACTGAGTTCGATCTGGACGCCGCCCTCGCCCGCCGTCCGGCGCTTATCCTGATGGACGAACTGGCGCACAGCAATGCGCCAGGCTCACGCCACCCTAAACGCTGGCAGGATGTCGAAGAGCTTCTGGAAGCGGGCATCGACGTTTTTACGACCGTGAACGTCCAGCATCTGGAGAGCCTGAACGACGTAGTCAGCGGTGTCACCGGTATTCAGGTGCGGGAGACTGTGCCGGATCCGTTCTTCGACTCCGCCGATGAAGTCGTGCTGGTTGACCTTCCCCCCGACGATCTGCGCCAGCGTCTGCACGAAGGTAAAGTGTATATCGCAGGCCAGGCCGAACGCGCCATTGAGCATTTCTTTCGCAAGGGCAACCTGATTGCCCTTCGCGAGCTGGCCCTGCGCCGCACGGCCGACCGCGTTGACGATCAGATGCGCGCCTGGCGTGATCTGCAAGGACAAGAGCGCGTCTGGCACACGCGGGATGCCATTCTGCTGTGCATTGATCACGGCAGTGGCAACGAAAAGCTTATCCGTACTGCCGCCCGGCTGGCGGCAAAATTTGGCAGCGTCTGGCACGCGGTGTATGTCGAAACCCCTCGTCTTCATGCGCTGCCGGAAAACCAGCGCCGGGCGATCCTTGGCTCGCTCCGGCTTGCCCAGGAGCTTGGCGCTGAAACCGCCACCCTCTCCGACCCGGTGGAAGACAAAGCCATTCTGCGCTACGCGCGAGAACACAATCTCGGCAAAATCGTTATTGGTCGCCGTCAGCATCGACGCTGGTTTAGCCGCGAATCTTTTGCCGATAAGCTGGCCCGACGAGCACCCGATCTGGATCTGGTGATTGTGGCACTCGATGACAAGCCCTCTCCCCTGCCAGGCCGCCTGCCGGATGCCCGGGCATTTAGTGATAAATGGCGTATTCAGATCCGCGGCTGCCTTGTTGCCGTTGTACTTTGCACCCTGATAACCCTCATTGCCAGCCAGTGGCTGATCGCCTTTGACGCCGCTAATCTGGTGATGATTTACCTGTTGGGCGTGGTTGTGGTGGCGCTTTTCTACGGTCGCTGGCCTTCGGTCCTGGCAACGGTTATCAACGTGGTGAGCTTCGATCTGTTCTTTATCGCCCCACGTGGCACGCTGGCAGTTTCGGATGTGCAGTACATCCTGACGTTTGGCGTGATGCTTACCGTGGGGCTGGTTATCGGGAATCTGACCGCGGGTGTTCGCTATCAGGCGCGGATTGCCCGCTATCGCGAACAGCGCACTCGCCATCTGTACGAGATGTCCAAATCCCTGGCAGTGGGCCGCACGCCTCTGGATATCGTCCAGACCAGCGAGCAGTTTATTCGCTCCACGTTTCACGCCAGTAACCTGATTTTGTTACCAAACGAGCATGGTGTGTTGCGCCCGCTGACGTCAGCCACCGGGATGACACCCTGGGATGAAGCCATTGCTCGCTGGAGTTTTGATAAAGGTTTGCCCGCCGGCGCCGGGACCGATACGTTGCCAGGCGTGCCTTACCAGATCCTGCCGTTGCGCAGTGCCGACAAAAATCATGGGCTGGTGATTGTCGAACCTACCAACCTGCGCCAACTGATGATCCCCGAGCAGCAACGCCTGCTGGAGACATTTACCCTGCTGGTTGCCAGTGCGCTTGAACGTCTGGCGCTCACCAGCAGCGAAGAACAGGCAAGGCTTGCCAGCGAGCGCGAGAGCATTCGTAACTCCCTGCTTGCAGCGCTTTCACACGACCTGCGTACCCCGCTCACCGTGCTGTTTGGTCAGTCAGAGATCCTGACGCTTGACCTGGCGGCGGAAGGCTCCAGCCACGCCTTGCAGGCCAGCGAAATACGCCAGCATGTACTCAATACCACCCGTCTGGTGAATAATTTGCTGGATATGGCACGTATTCAGTCCGGCGGTTTTAACCTCAAAAAAGAGTGGCTGACGCTCGAGGAAGTGGTTGGCAGCGCCTTAAAAATGCTCGAGCCCGGAATGGGCGGTCGGCATATTGAGCTGAACCTGCCAGAACCGCTGACGCTCATCCACGTTGACGGGCCGCTGTTCGAACGGGTGCTGATCAACCTGCTGGAAAATGCCGCCAAATATGCGGGGCAGAAAGCCCGTATTGGCATTAACGCAACGGTAGAAGCACACACCTTGCAGCTCGAGGTCTGGGATACCGGTCCTGGCATCCCTGCCGGGCAGGAGCACGCCATTTTTGAGAAGTTCGCGCGCGGAAATAAGGAGTCTGCCATTCCGGGGGTCGGGCTTGGGCTGGCTATCTGCCAGGCCATTATCGATGTGCACGGGGGAACCATTTCAGCGGCGAACCGCCTGGAAGGTGGCGCGCATTTCTGTGTTACACTTCCTCTTGATCCCCCGCCAGAACTTGATGAATTGCCAGAGGATTTGTGATTAACGTCCTGATTGTTGAAGATGAACTCGCGATTAGCCGTTTTCTGCGCGCCGCGCTGGAAGGAGACGGCCTGCGCGTTCATGACGCGGGGACGCTCCAGCGCGGCCTGATCGAGGCCGCAACCCGCAAGCCGGACCTGGTCATTCTCGATCTGGGGCTGCCGGATGGCGATGGCATCGATTTCATCCGCGAAGTGCGCCAGTGGAGTCAGATGCCCATTCTGGTGCTCTCGGCCCGTACCGAAGAGACAGATAAAATTGCGGCACTCGATGCCGGTGCTGACGACTATCTGATCAAGCCCTTTGGGATTGGCGAGCTTCAGGCCCGGCTACGCGTGGCGCTGCGCCGACACAGTGCCACAACGCCTTCAGAGCCGGTGTACACCTTTTCCGACATTCAGGTCGATTTAGCTTCGCGGCGCATCCAGCGCGGTGAAGAGGAGATCCACCTCACCCCGATTGAATTTCGTCTGCTCGCCGTTTTGCTCAACAACCATGGTAAGGTCCTCACCCAGCGTCAGCTGTTAAATCAGGTCTGGGGACCAAACGCTGTTGAGCATAGTCACTATTTACGCATATATATGGGACACCTTCGCCAGAAACTCGAAGTCGACCCCGCGCGTCCTCGTCATTTATTAACTGAAACCGGTATCGGTTATCGGTTCATGATTTGAATAGTTATTCATTTCGATTTTAATTAAAATAAATAACACCCTATGTATATATTAGAAAATAGCAAAGCCGTTATTTACGGCTTATTTTTCGCCAATCAAAACAATATAAAAACAGAATGTTAACATTAATCATACAAAACAGCATTTTGATCTGCGATATTCAATAAAATAGAATATTTATTTCTGATCTGATCGATTATTGTTGATCTCCTTCACGGTTTGTCGCCCTTTCCTGGATAGAATGACCATGCTTTCAATTACTGAAAGGAAAACACACATGGAAAACAACAATCGTTTAATGCCCCACATACGGCGGACAACTCATATTATGATGTTTGCCCACCGTAACTGCTTCGACTTTCATCTCTTTAATGCCCGGTAGTCCTTCGACTTCTGGCGCATCTGCTTACAGGTTATTCTAAAAAACCTTATTTTACAGGCGACTGCCTGTGAACACGTGCGCTCATTTCTCTTGATCCAGGCTCTTTCGTAGCCGGACGGACTGGATTTAATTCTGTAAAAAGCAATTAACTGATTTTTTATCAGAGGTCAGGTTTTGCTTTTTATTCCGGTAAATTATCGATTTTTTTCTTGTAAAGAATCGAAGGCCTCCTATTGCCTAAAATAAAGAGATAAAGATGAAAAGTTTAAAAATTGCTGCCAGCCGTTCATGCCCTGATTGCTTTACCACCACTCGCGAAATGGTGGATGTGAGTGCTTCTGATTATATTGATGTTGCTGCCGTTGTTTTGGCCATCAACGATATTTCAAGTGGTGCGATAGAAGAAATAGAAGCAACAGGATTTGGTATTCCCGTCTTTATTGCCACACATAAAGAAGAAATTGTTCCGGCAGAATATTTGTCCCGCATTCAGGGGGTTTTTGAATGCTCTGACACCAGCAATGATTTCTATGGCCGCCAGCTTGAAGCTGCCGCGCAGAAGTACGAAACCCAACTGCGCCCGCCGTTCTTCCGTGCCCTCGTAGATTACGTCAAACAGGGTAACAGCGCGTTTGACTGCCCGGGGCATCAGGGGGGGCAGTTCTTCCGCCGTCATCCTGCCGGTAACCAGTTTGTGGATTTCTTTGGCGAAACGCTGTTCCGTTCGGATCTGTGTAACGCGGATGTGGCCATGGGCGATCTGCTGATCCACGAAGGCGCCCCTTGTATTGCCCAGCAACATGCGGCAAAAGTGTTTAATGCCGATAAGACCTATTTTGTGCTGAACGGTACGTCATCATCAAACAAAGTGGTTTTAAACGCCCTGCTGACGCCTGGCGACCTGGTGTTGTTCGATCGAAATAACCATAAATCCAACCATCACGGGGCGCTGTTACAGGCTGGTGCGACGCCGGTTTATCTGGAAACAGCACGAAACCCATACGGTTTTATTGGCGGGATTGACGCGCACTGCTTCGAAGAAAGCTATCTTCGCGAGCTGGTCGCAGAAGTTGCCCCGGGTCGCGCCCGTGACGAACGCCCGTTCCGACTGGCGGTTATCCAGCTTGGTACTTACGATGGCACCATTTATAACGCCCGTCAGGTGGTGGACAACATTGGCCACCTGTGTGATTACATCCTGTTTGACTCTGCGTGGGTGGGCTACGAGCAATTTATTCCAATGATGGCCGACTGCTCGCCGCTGCTACTGGAGCTAAACGAGAACGATCCGGGCATTCTGGTGACCCAGTCCGTGCATAAACAGCAGGCTGGTTTCTCGCAAACCTCACAGATCCACAAGAAAGACAGCCACATCAAAGGCCAGCAGCGCTATGTGCCGCATAAGCGTCTCAACAACGCCTTTATGATGCACGCCTCCACCAGCCCGTTTTATCCGCTGTTTGCGGCGCTCGATATCAACGCCCGGATGCATGAAGGCCAGAGCGGTCGCAACATGTGGATGGATTGCGTGGTCACAGGTATCGAAGCGCGCAAACTTATTCTGCAAAACTGCCAGTTCCTTCGCCCGTTCGTGCCGGAAACCGTAGATGGTCGCCCGTGGGAAAGCTGGGATACAGCAGAAATTGCCACTGACCTGCGCTTCTTCCACTTCGTCCCTGGCGAGAACTGGCACGCCTTTGAAGGTTATGCCGAGCATCAGTACTTTATCGACCCGTGCAAATTGCTGCTGACCACACCGGGCATCAACGCCCGTACCGGTGAGTACGAGGATTTCGGCGTCCCGGCGACCATTCTCGCGAACTTCCTGCGCGAAAACGGTATTGTCCCGGAAAAATGCGACCTGAACTCCATCCTGTTCCTGCTGACCCCGGCAGAGGATATGGGCAAGTTGCAGCAGCTTGTGGCTCAGCTGGTGCGCTTCGAAAAACTGCTCCAGACCGATGCACCGTTAAAAGAGGTGCTGCCATCGATTTGTAAGCAATACCCGGAACGCTACGCCGACTATTCCCTGCGTCAGATTTGCCAGGAAATGCACGACCTGTATGCGCGTAATAACGTGAAACAGCTGCAAAAAGAGATGTTCCGTAAGTCTCATTTCCCACGCGTGGTGATGTCACCCCAGGACGCCAACTATGCCTACCTGCGCGGGGAGGTGGAGCTGGTGTCTCTGCGCGATGCCGAAGGCCGTATTGCCGCCGAAGGCGCTCTCCCTTACCCACCAGGCGTGCTGTGCGTTGTGCCAGGTGAAGTCTGGGGCGGTTCAGTGCTGCGCTACTTTGCCGCGCTGGAAGAAGGTATCAACCTGTTGCCAGGCTTTGCGCCAGAGCTCCAGGGCGTGTACGTGGAAGAGTGTGACGGCCGCAAACACGTTCGCTGTAACGTCATCAAGCAACCTGCCGCTCAGCCGTCGTTGCTGAAAGGAGAAAAATTATGAGTAAGTCTAACAAGATGGGTGTGGTGCAGCTGACCATCCTCACCATGGTAAACATGATGGGGTCAGGAATTATCATGCTGCCCACCAAGCTCGCAGAAGTCGGTACGATCTCGATTATCTCCTGGCTGGTGACTGCCGTTGGCTCAATGGCGCTGGCGTGGGCCTTTGCCAAGTGCGGGATGTTCAGCCGTAAATCAGGTGGCATGGGTGGCTATGCGGAGTATGCCTTCGGTAAGTCGGGCAACTTTATGGCCAACTATACCTACGGTGTGTCGTTGCTGATTGCCAACGTGGCGATTGCTATTTCGGCTGTCGGTTACGGTACGGAGCTGTTTGGTGCCACGCTCAGTCCGGTACAAATCGGTATCGCCACCATTTGTGTATTGTGGATCTGTACCATTGCGAACTTCGGTGGTGCGCGCATCACCGGGCAGATCAGCAGTATCACCGTCTGGGGGGTGATCATCCCGGTGGTGGGATTGTGCATCATCGGCTGGTTCTGGTTTAGCCCTACGCTGTATGCCAACTCCTGGAACCCGCACAATGTACCGTTCTTTACTGCGGTGGGGTCATCTATCGCCATGACGCTGTGGGCATTCCTCGGTCTGGAATCCGCCTGTGCGAATGCCGAAGTTGTGGAAAACCCGGAAAAGAACGTCCCGATTGCTGTACTGGGCGGTACGCTGGGTGCTGCCGTTATCTACATCGTTTCAACTAACGTGATTGCCGGGATTGTGCCTAACATGGATCTCGCCAACTCCACCGCGCCGTTCGGGCTGGCCTTCGCGCAGATGTTTACCCCAACCGTCGGGAAAGTGATCATGGGTCTGATGGTGATGTCCTGCTGCGGCTCACTGCTCGGCTGGCAGTTCACCATTGCGCAGGTGTTTAAGTCATCCGCAGACGAAGGTTATTTCCCGAAAATCTTCTCGCGTGTGACGAAAGCAGATGCGCCGGTGCAGGGTATGTTAGCGATTGTTATCTTCCAGAGTGGTTTGTCGCTGATGACCATCAGCCCGTCGCTGAACAGCCAGTTCAACGTGCTGGTAAACCTGGCAGTGGTGACGAATATCATTCCGTACATCCTGTCGATGGCGGCCCTGGTGATTATTCAGAAGGTGGCAAAAGTCGATCCGGGCAAAGCCAGAGTGGCCAACATCGTGGCGCTGATTGGGGCAATTTACAGCTTCTATGCGCTCTATTCGTCCGGCCAGGAAGCGATGCTCTACGGCGCGATGGTGACCTTTATGGGCTGGACGCTGTACGGTTTAGTGTCACCGCGATTTGAATTGAAGAACAAACACAGTTAAAAAAATAGCCCGGTGGCGCTAGCGCTTACCGGGCCTACGTTCGTTGTTGTAGGCCGGGCAAACGCAGTGCCGCCCGGCACACAAACCGCACTTACGCGTTTTTCAGCACTTCGCTGACAATCTCTACCGCTTCTTTCTCAATCAGCTTACGGTGTTCGTCGCCGAGGAAGCTTTCGCAATAGATTTTGTACGCATCTTCCGTACCGGAAGGACGCGCAGCGAACCAGCCGTTGTCGGTCATCACCTTCAGGCCGCCAATAGACGCACCATTACCCGGCGCTGCCGTCAGGCGTGCAGTGATAGGATCACCAGCCAGTGTGTTGGCACTCACCATTTCCGGGGACAGTTTAGACAGCGCTGCTTTCTGCGCAGAGGTCGCTGAAGCCTGGATACGGTTGTAGCTTGGCGCGCCAAAACGTGCAGCCAGCTCATTGTAGTGCTCCTGCGGGTTTTTCCCGGTTACGGCAGTAATCTCTGCCGCCAGCAGACACATAATGATGCCGTCTTTATCGGTGGACCATGGCGTACCGTCGAAACGCAGGAAGGATGCACCCGCGCTCTCTTCACCACCAAAGCCGAAGCTGCCGTCATGCAGACCATCAACAAACCATTTGAAGCCAACCGGCACTTCCACCAGCTTGCGGCCCAGCGCGTCAACCACACGGTCAATCATCGCAGAGGACACCAGCGTTTTACCCACGGCAACATCTTTGCCCCATTGTGGACGGTGCTGGAACAGATAGTTGATGGCCACCGCCAGATAGTGGTTCGGGTTCATCAGCCCTGCCGGGGTGACAATACCGTGACGGTCATAATCCGGGTCGTTAGCAAAGGCCAGGTCGAATTTGTCGCGCAGCGCCAGCAAGCCAGCCATCGCACATTCAGAGGAGCAGTCCATACGGATAGCACCGTCTTTATCCAGATGCATAAAGCGGAAGGTCTGATCGACGTGATCGTTAACGATGGTCAGATCCAACTTGTAATGCTCTGCGATGCGTTTCCAGTATTCGATACCGGAGCCGCCGAGAGGATCTACACCCAGTTTCAGGCCTGCTTTCTGGATAGCCGCCATATCGACGATATCCGCCAGCCCTTCAACAAACGGCTGCACCAGATCCTGCTCTTTCACGCGACCAGATGCCATCGCGACATCCAGGGAAATACGTTTCACGCCTTTCAGGCCATCTGCCAGCAGGGCGTTAGCACGGTCTTCCACCACTTTGGTAACGTTAGTATCTGCCGGGCCGCCGTTAGGTGGATTGTATTTGATACCACCGTCTTCCGGCGGGTTGTGGGATGGTGTGATAACGATACCGTCAGCCAGTGCACCGCCTTTTTTGTTGTGCACCAGAATCGCGTTGGACACCGCCGGCGTTGGGGTAAAGCCGTTGTTTTCCTGCACAATGACGTCTACACCATTGGCTGCCAGCACTTCCAGTACGGAAATGAATGCAGGCTCAGACAAGGCGTGAGTATCTTTCCCTACATAGCACGGACCGGTGACGCCATTTTTAGCGCGCTCTTCCGCGATGGCCTGGGCAATGGCCAGAATATGCGGTTCGTTAAAGCTGTGGCGCCCCGCACTGCCGCGGTGGCCAGATGTACCAAACTTCACTGCGTGTTCTGCGTTACCTACAACCGGCTTCAGCACGTAGTACTGAGCGGTCAGTTGGGCGACGTTAATCAAATCGCTTTGTTGTGCAGGTTGGCCTGCACGGCTGTGATTTGCCATTGCCTGGTCCTTCTTATGCAAGGGTTAAATTGTACCGCAAACCTTTTCAATCAATTCCGCCGGGAACTGCATGGACTGCATGATGTGTTCGACCATGCTGCACTTGCGCCCCGTGTTGGTATTGGTGATCACCCAATACGGGGTACCAGCCACGTGTTTGGGTTTGGTTTGATTGCCATTTTGCAACAGCGTCTGTTCGTCGCCCGCAAAATAGACGCGAGTACGGCCATGCAGCGACTCAGTCGCTTCAGCAAACGCTTTGTTATCCAGTGAGTAGAGTGTAGACAGCACCAGCATAAAGCGGTTAACCGCTTTTTTCTGTTCTGCATATTCATCAGACAGCAGCAGTTCGCGCATCGCACGAACTTTGTCTTTCGCCGGTGTCATAGCGGGTTTGGCTTGCACCGCAACGCTCGGCTGAGACACGACATCTTTCGCGACAGGAGTGACAGGCTGTGAGGCGGCGGAAATTTTAAGCATACGCCGTAAAATGTCGGACGCGCTCTCCCCGATATGCCGCGTTTGGCTGGCGATATACTGATAGAGTTCGTCATCAACTTCGATTGTTTTCATCTTAATCCAGTGCGATATCTTATCTGAATACAAGTCGTTGGGATTATAAGGTCAAATCCCAACAGCGGATAGCGTCAAGCCAGGTTGGCGGCAAAAGTCAGATTAAACTGGATCCTTGCAGCCGGGCGGCAGAATGGTCAACATGATACCCTAACCTGACATACGTAAAAAAAGAACTTTGCCATGAAATTGAATACCCGAGCGCAATCTGCACAATCGCCGAACAATAATTCTCCCATCGTACTGGTTCACGGTCTTTTTGGCAGCCTGGATAACCTGGGTGTGCTGGCGCGGGATCTGGTTAGCGATCACGATATTTTGCAGGTAGATATGCGCAACCATGGCCTTTCAGGGCGCTCGCCAGAGATGACTTACGCCGCAATGGCGCAGGATCTTCTGGATACGCTTAAGGCAAACAACCTCGAAAAGGTGACGCTGATTGGGCATTCAATGGGAGGCAAAGCCGTTATGGCCCTGACCGCACTCGCGCCGGAGCACATTAACGGCCTGGTCGTAATAGACGTAGCGCCCGTGGATTATAACGTGCGTCGCCACGATGAGATCTTTGCCGCTATTAATGCAGTGACAGACGCCGGTGTTTCCACCCGCCAGCAGGCCGCAGCTATCATGCGCGACCATCTTAATGAAGAAGGTGTGGTGCAGTTTCTGCTGAAATCGTTTGTCGACGGCCAGTGGCGCTTCAACGTGCCGGTGCTGTGGGATCAATACTCAGAAATCGTCGGCTGGGAGCCGGTTGCGGCCTGGCAACACCCTACCCTCTTTGTGCGCGGCGGTAATTCGCCGTATGTCACCGAAGCCTGTCGTGATGAATTGATCAGGCAGTTCCCCGAAGCCCGCGCGCATGTTATCGCCGGAGCCGGACACTGGGTTCATGCTGAAAAACCAGAAGCCGTGCTTCGCGCGATCCGTCGCTATCTCTCTGATACTGCGAATTGATTAAAAAGACAGCGACTGGAAGCCTGCGGGCTTCCAGTCGTTGGCGTGCCGATGTGGGTGATGTATGATGGCGCGCTTATCGCCCGGGCAATAGCAGGGCGGCTTGTTTTCCCCCGAAGTCTCAAAATCATGGCCAAAGAACAAACGGACCGTACGACAATAGATCTGTTCGCGAATGAGCGTCGCCCGGGACGACCCAAGACAAATCCGCTTTCGCGCGATGAACAGCTGCGTATTAATAAACGCAACCAGCTTAAACGCGATAAAAATCGTGGGCTTAAGCGTGTCGAACTGAAACTCAACGCCGATGCCGTTGATGCACTCAACGAGCTTGCCAGCGCCCGCGACATCAGCCGCAGCGAGCTGATTGAAGAGATGTTGATCGCCCAACTCGAAAAATTGCACAGCAAGGCATAAGTCAGAAAACTCCCTTTCTCACCTTTTTCATGTAGCACAGAGTGCAGTCCTGCGTGATAGCTGTTTCCGCAGGGTTGTCTGTTCTGCTATTATTGCCCTTATCCGTGGACAAATTGCGCCACCATACCATTAAGTTTCAAGAGGTTATTTTACTCATGGCAATCATCGGCATTTTCTTCGGCAGTGATACCGGCAATACCGAAAATATCGCAAAAAACATTCAAAAACAGCTCGGTAAAGATGTTGCCGATGTGCATGACATTGCCAAGAGCAGCAAAGAAGATCTCGAAGGCTATGACATCCTGCTGCTGGGTATTCCAACCTGGTACTACGGCGAAGCGCAGTGCGACTGGGACGATTTCTTCCCGACTCTGGAAGAGGTTGATTTCAACGGTAAGCTGGTTGCGCTGTTCGGTTGTGGCGATCAGGAAGATTACGCAGAATATTTCTGTGACGCGCTGGGCACCATCCGCGACATCATTGAACCACGCGGCGCAGCTATCGTAGGTCACTGGCCAACGGCGGGTTACCACTTCGAAGCCTCTAAAGGCCTGGCCGACGACGATCACTTTGTGGGTCTGGCCATCGATGAAGACCGCCAGCCAGAACTGACTGCAGAACGCGTTGAAAAATGGGTTAAACAGGTCCGCGAAGAACTGAACCTGGACGACATCCTTAACGCCTGATAGTGAGCGGCGCAACTTCGGTTGCGCCCGCTTGACCGGGTCAAACCGATTAAATTAATTGCTACAAACTTTTAACTTTTTCGTTCAGACCTGTACAATATCCCCTTGGTAAAACGTGGATGCCATCGAACAAGTTTGTTGGTGATACCACGTTTTTATAAGCATACTTTGCTTGAGACTTGCAGTTTTCATTTAGACATGGCAGTTCTATAATGATACGCATTATCCCAAGTGCATTCTCTGTCACTTCCTCCTTAGAAGTGAATCGTTTAGCAACAGGACAGATTCCGCATGACTGACAACAACACCGCATTAAAGAAGGCTGGCCTGAAAGTTACGCTTCCTCGGTTAAAAATCCTTGAAGTGCTTCAGGGACCAGACAATCACCATGTCAGTGCGGAAGACCTTTATAAGCGTCTTATCGACATGGGTGAAGAAATTGGGCTGGCGACCGTTTATCGCGTGCTGAACCAGTTTGATGACGCGGGCATTGTTACCCGTCATAACTTCGAAGGCGGTAAATCTGTTTTCGAACTGACTCAGCAACACCATCACGATCACCTGATCTGCCTCGACTGTGGCAAGGTCATTGAATTTAGTGATGACTCTATCGAAGCGCGCCAGCGTGAAATCGCGGCCCGTCATGGCATCCGTCTGACCAACCACAGCCTGTACCTGTACGGCCACTGTGCGGAAGGCGATTGCCGCGAAAATGATCACGCGCACGACGCGAAGTAAGTGCTATGTTCATACTCTGAGCCAGCCGAAAGGTTGGCTTTTTTTTTGTTGATCGCGCTTTACCGGGGAACGCTGCTTTTATTTTCAGGAAGAAGTAGTCGTTTTCCCGGTATCCGTATGCCATTCTCTTTATCACCTTGATCTTATTGTTCATCCCTTCCAGTACGCTAGTATTTAGTCTGTGCCTTGCACTCGCTATTATCCCGCCAACATTTCCCTTTAGTTTTTCAGCGAACTGCTTCAGCGCCTTTATGCCGCTTTCCTGGCATTGTCTGTACCATTCATTCCCGCGCTGAATCGACTCCTGTTCATTCGGCGCATACCACAGCTCTTTCAGTGCCGTTTTCAGCACATACACGGTATTTTTGATTAAATAACACCTGGTCATTATCTGAAAATGACAGTACTGGTCATAAACATGATCTGGTTTCTACTTCGATGCTTGTAACGGGCATAGGCTTGCCTTTATTAACCATATAAAAAGATCACTCGATTGAGCTGAAGTGCGCGAAGTTAAAGGTGACGCTATTCGATATAGCCTGGGGTTACCTGCTTTAAAAACCGAGTTTGTCGAATACGCTGAAATGGGAGGCACTTACTCGTTTTACCACCTCATTACATTCGATGATGATGGACCTGCAATTCTTGTTTCTGAACTGCTCGATGCAGATGCTAACCCGATACGGAAACATGAAGAGTATCTGTGTAACGACCCTGTCGAGAAGATGCAGACCATACCGAACGTTAAATCTATCGGTGAGATGAGAGGCCGATAAACATAGCCCGAGTATAGATAGAGGTGGTGGACGGTGGTAATGCCAGCACTTATCCGATAACCACCAACCTTCTCAACACGAAGGTTATTTATCTCTTAACAATGAAATTATTCGACAAAATAAGGAAATAAGAAAAAATGTCTATACCAGCTTACTTATGGCTTAAGGACGACGGCGGTGCATTAATCAAAGGCGGAGTTGATGTCCAGGACAGAGAATGCAGTATCGAGGTTAAAGGGTTCCACCACAACCTCATGATCCCAACAGATAACGCCACCGGCAAAATAACCGGTACCCGCATGCACTCACCTATGCTGATCATCAAAGAATTCGATTGCTCAAGCCCATACCTCTATAAAGCAGTAGCCACCGGCCAGAGTCTGGTATCAGCTGAAATAAAATGGTACCGCATCAACTATCAAGGTCAGGAGGAGGAATACTTCAACATGCTCCTTGAAGGTGTGCGGGTCGTTTCTATCTCGCCAGCAATGGCTCCAGGCGATAACCCTAACGAAAACCACATGGAAACAGTCGAACTTCGTTACGAGAAGATTACCTGGAAGCATAACGACGGGAATATTATCTTTAGTGACGCCTGGAACGAACGCCAGTCCGCGTAAACATCGTAAGGGGCGCAAAGCCCCTTAGTCATACAGCCAGTAACCTGCTTTGGCAGACTCAATAAACATTTCGAGAGTCAGCGGCTTGTACTGTCGATCACGAAACTTCTTTCTCAGCCCAAACTGAAACCAAAACAGTTCCGGCTCAAAGTAGCTGTCCATGACAAACTTGCTGTACTCAATCCCATACCGGTTGAAAAGGTCGAGCAGCATATCCTCTAAATCTTCGGGTACGAGATTGAAATGCTCCTGAAAGCTCCAATCCTTCTGGGCTGGACGCTTGCGCTCACTGTAGTTCTCAGTGATGTAATTTAAAAACTCCTGCTCATCTGGCAACAACATTAGAAATATGTCCAGGCAATCCGATCTTTCGGTCGGGCTATGAGGTTGTACTTGTTTCTGGTTTCTCTGGCCACAAGGGCAAAGATGATCACCGCCTGGGCATACCCAACAAACGGAACCGCCCTTCCCACAACGGCCCCAACATTATTTGTCTGCCTTGATCTACCCATACCAATGATAGTCTCCACCCTCACACCTTCAGGAAAACGGGCTCCCTTTAAAATACGGCGCGCCACCTTGGAGGCAATACTTGTACGCGAACCTGAGGCACCCAGCACCTTACGCTTGGGCAAAATAGGTTGACCCGCCAGGATAGTTGCAGCAGTCTCCACTGTTACGCCCAGATGGTTCGCCAAACCCTCCACGAATATCAGCAAAAAAAGCTCCTGTGGGGATACGTTCGCATTCCCGTGATAGAAATACGTCCCTCCAAGTTCCTCTACAGTGTCCATTTCATAATCCCTTAATCAAATAAGGGTAAGGTTAAACCCTTACTAATAACAAGGATAAAAGGCGGGTTCTATTTTCGAAAAAAATCAGAAAATGGCTCGCTTTCAGTACTGAAGATGGTCAGATGCGCGTTCAGCCACCAGCTTTAAAGCTCTCAATAGCGTTCATCAGGCGTTTGGCGTTCGTCGGTAAGCGCATCAGATATGCAGTTTCCCAAGCGAATTGTACTCCTCCAGCGACATCAGGACGCATGATTCACCGCTCTGGTGAACGATGAGAACCGGCGCATGATCCTCTATTATTTGCCGCATAGTCACCGACAAGTTTTTACTGGCTACGCTGTAGCTAATAACTCGCATTGAGAACTCTGGGTGAGTAAAACTTACGATGTTTAAGCAGAGGAAGCGTTGAGAGGTCGTAGGCAAAGCGGGAAACTCAAATTAAGCAGCACCACATAGCTCCAGAAAAGGAGCGAAGAAATGAGAAATTCCATCTTAACGGTGGTGTTACTCGTTGTTCTGAAGTCGTTCGTTGCCTCCGAAGGCCCAGGGATTAACATCTCCGGCAATACCTTCCAGGTCAACGTAATGACTCAGACCAAGTAACCCAGAGTCGTCCCTTCGGGGACGGCTTTTTTTTTGCCTGTTATCTGGCATAAAAAAGCCCGGTGGCGTTATGCCTGCCGGGCTATGACAACGTTCCAGGCCCGGTAAGCGTAGCGCCACCGGGCATGATAACAGCGAGTTAATTACTGTTATTGCTACGAATCTCTTTCCAGATCTGATCGCAACGTTTTGCCACTTCCTGATCGTTTCCGGTTTTACGCGCCTGGATACAGGCCTGGTAATCCATCACGCGGACGTTTTCCTGAGTTGCGAACTGCTCATGCGCCTTCTCTTTCTTCAGCACATTAAGCACGCTCTGGCAGGCTTCAATTTTCTCTGGCGAGCCTTCAGCTGTATTAATACAGGCGCTGTAAGCCTCTTTCAGACGCGAGTCCTCTTTTGGTGCCTGAGTCTGCGCACAAGCCACCAGCCCCGATGCCAGCATCGCGACGATTATGATTTTTTTCATCATTTTCAGTCTCCATTCCGGCGGGACTTAACCCGCCGGTCTGTTCATCAGAAGATTGTGAACGGGGCAATCACCATGAATTTCACGTCACGTTCATCCTGGAAGATGTTGCCGTAACCGCCCGCGTAACTTGGGATATCGGAGTGGTTGTCGTATTGAGTGAAGTGCAGTTTGAACATCGTGCCTTTCGCGCGACCATCCTGAAGGGTGTAAATCGCATCCAGGCTGTAAGAGGACTCTTTCAGACGATAGTTCGGGTCGTAGTACGCGTCTGGTGTGGCCATATCGCCAGGTTTTGCATCCCATGCGTAAGCGTAGGAAGCCCCCACCGCCCAGCCCGGCAGATTCCAGTTTTTCAGGTCATACATGGCACCGAAGAAGACGGCTTTTTCGCCATCGGCGTTGAAGTCTGAACGGTTATCCCACCAGATATCCAGACGACCATTAGAGGACGCATAGGTTGGGGTCATACGTTGCAGGAAGTAACCCTGCTGGCCTTCAGCCTTCACCCATGTCCCTTCAAGACGTAAATCGACCTGGCCCACTTTGTAGCCGAAGGTTAAAGCCTGCAACCACGCCGTGCCGTCGTATATATCGTTTACCGTATCGCTGCTGGCTTTGTCGCGTGTACCGTAGAACTGATAGCTGGTGCTCAACGGGCTGCCAGCAATATCAAACTTGTAGCTTGCTTTGGCAAAATACTGGTCGATATAGCCTTCAGCCTGACCAAATGCGGCTTCAAGAACCAGGTCGTTTTTGAAATCGTACTTCGCGCCCAGCGAGTGAAGATAATCAACTTTGGTTTTTTTATCGTTCTGGTAAAACTTATCCATCTCAATATGCCACGGCGCTTTATACTCGTTGGTCCACATATACGAGAAGCTCAGTGCGCCCGCATCGCCGTAGTCAAAATTCGCGCCAGCTTCTGCCCCCTGATAAGTACCAGGCATAAAGCTCCAGTGTGGCGCTAACAGCGTTTGTCCGGTTGGCTGGATATAACCCGCACGTGCCCATACCGGGCCATATTTGAATTTCGCAGCGGCCTTATACAGGCTGACTCCGCTCTTATCTCCTGACCAGTCTTCTTTATACGCTTTGTTGCTGGAAGAGAATGCAATTTCGTTCGGGTGACCGCTGTCGCCATTTTCCGCCATTTCTATTGCAGTGAATGCCGCAATATCCAGGCCGAACATATCGGCGGCGTAACCCGACTGGAAATCCAGGTTGGCGTTCCAGGTGGAGTGAGAAAGGTTGGTTTTGTATTTGTCTTCAGTGACGTCCTTACGGTCACGTTCACGCTGCCAGTAATAGATACCGCCCGTGAGCGTAGAATCATCAATGAAACCTGCCGCTTTAGCTTCTGGAGCGACAACCAGGCCCGACATTGCTGTCACACCGGCAATAGCCAGCGCCAGCGCACTACGTTTGCCACTGAACGTACGCATAGATTATTCCTCTTTGACGAATTAAAACGCCTAAAACGGCGAAAAATATAAAAGACCAAATGGTCAGGGGTAGTTAGAAATACCCTCGAATTAACTACCGTCTTTAGGGTATTTTTCGCGACGCGAATTATCAATGCTTTTTAGCGGGCAAAAGTCAGGATTATGACGAAGTGCACATAATTGGTAGCGATTTGTAACACTTCGCGCGAAGCGAGGTTTTACGGGGGAAAGCGATTAAATTCAGAGGGTAATAACAGAGGTTTGCGTTTATTTTCACCTGTTTTGTCTTTCCGTAAATTCACAAACTTTTTTTGAGAAAAATAAGTAGCAGCTCATTGACCTGTATATTTCTCAATATCGCTTTTGCCATGCCGTTAATGGCATGATCATTAAATAAAAAAACGCCGCAATAAGCGGCGTTTGTTTCTCATTGACCAGGCAAGCGTTATTATTCGCCGACTTTAGCCCAGGTATCACGCAGACCCACAGTACGGTTAAATACCAGTTTTTCTGCGGTGCTGTAACGGCTGTCCAGGCAGAAGTAACCTTCACGTTCAAACTGGTACGCTTTACTGATTTCAGCATCTTTCAGTGAAGGTTCAGCAAAGCCCTGCTTGATAACCAGAGATTCCTGGTTGATGGTTGCCAGGAAGTCATCCGCAGCACCTGGGTTAGGTACGCTGAACAGACGGTCGTACAGGCGGATTTCAACCGGCAGCGCGTGTGCTGCGCTCACCCAGTGGATAACGCCTTTCACTTTACGGCCATCAGCCGGATCTTTGCTCAGGGTCTCTGCATCATAGGTACAGAAGATAGTGGTGATATTGCCTTCTGCGTCTTTCTCTACGCGCTCAGCTTTGATCACGTAGGCGTTACGCAGGCGCACCTCTTTACCCAGTACCAGACGCTTGTACTGCTTGTTGGCTTCTTCGCGGAAGTCAGCGCGGTCAATCCAGATATCCGCACTGAACGGCACGTCGCGGCTGCCCATTTCCGGTTTGCTCGGATGGTTAGGCATAGACACCAGCTCGCTTTCACCCTGCGGGTAGTTTTCGATAACCAGTTTAACCGGATCGATAACCGCCATCGCACGTGGTGCGTTTTCGTTCAGATCTTCACGGATGCAGGACTCCAGAGAGGCGATCTCAATGGTGTTATCCTGCTTGGTGACGCCGATACGTTTGCAAAACTCGCGGATTGACGCAGAGGTGTAACCACGACGACGCAGGCCAGAGATGGTCGGCATCCGTGGGTCATCCCAGCCTTCAACGTGCTTGTCGGTGACCAGCAGGTTCAGCTTGCGCTTGGACATCACGGTGTATTCCAGATTCAGACGAGAGAACTCGTACTGACGCGGATGCACAGGAATGGTGATGTTATCCAGCACCCAGTCGTAAAGACGACGGTTGTCCTGGAATTCCAGCGTACACAGTGAGTGAGTGATCCCTTCCAGCGCATCGCTGATGCAGTGGGTGAAGTCGTACATCGGGTAGATGCACCACTTGTTGCCCGTCTGGTGGTGTTCAGCGAACTTAATGCGGTACAGCACCGGGTCGCGCATCACGATGAACGGTGACGCCATATCGATTTTGGCGCGCAGACAGGCTTTGCCTTCTTCGAAACCACCAGCACGCATTTTTTCAAACAGCGCCAGGTTCTCTTCTACGCTGCGGTCGCGGTATGGGCTGTTTTTACCCGGAGCGGTCAGCGAGCCGCGGTATTCACGGATTTCGTCGGCAGAAAGCTCGTCGACATACGCCAGACCTTTGTTGATAAGCTCTACTGCGTAAGCAAACAGCTGATCGAAATAGTCAGAGGAGTAGCAGATATCACCAGACCAGTTGAAGCCCAGCCATTGCACGTCGTTCTTGATGGACTCAACGTATTCGATGTCTTCTTTTACTGGGTTGGTGTCATCGAAACGCAGGTTGCACTGCCCTTTATAGTCTTGCGCAATGCCAAAGTTCAGGCAGATAGATTTCGCATGACCAATATGCAGGTAGCCGTTCGGCTCCGGCGGAAAACGGGTATGAATTGTGGTGTGCTTACCACTGGCCAGATCTTCATCAATGATCTGACGGATAAAGTTACTCGGGCGGGCTTCAGCCTCACTCATCGTAGGTTCCTCAAAGCGTAAACAACGTATAACGGCATATGATCTTATAAGCAGGGCGCAGTGACAACCCTTTAAAACGTCCAGGACGTAAATAATGGGGGCAAATGCTGCAAAAAAAAGCGGCGGAGGATAACCCCCGCCGCTTAAGGCACAGACTCTACTCAGGAGCGATTACTTGCCTTTAATCTCATACAGTGGTGTCTGACCTGCAACCACCTGACCTTTCGCCTGAAGCACCAGGCCGCTGAAGTCGTCGATGTTGCTGCAAACAACCGGGCTTATCATCGAGCGCGCGTTGGCGTTCAGGAAGTCCAGATCCATTTCCAGAATCGGCTGGCCTGCGACCACTTCTGCACCCTCTTCCACCAGGCGGGTAAAGCCTTTACCGTTCAGCGCAACGGTATCGATGCCCATGTGGACGACGATTTCCGCGCCTTTTTCAGTTTCAAGGCAGAACGCGTGGTTGGTGTTGAAGATTTTCACAATCGTACCGGCTGCCGGAGATACCACGGTTTTTTCCGTTGGTTTCACCGCCACACCGTCGCCGACAGCTTTGCTGGCGAAGGCTTCGTCAGGAACCTGCTCAATGGCAACCACTTCACCGGTCACTGGGGAAACCAGTGCAGCAATGGTGGTTGCATTTGGTACAGCCTGAGGTTTTGCCGCTGCTGGCGCTGCTGCTGCTGGAGCAGAAGTTGCTGCTGCCGCTACCGGCCCGGTGGTTTTCATGGCGTTAGCAATTTTTTCTGCTACGAAGCCAACGATAATCTGCACGCTGGTTTTGTTCAGGCGGATAACACCGGACGCGCCCAGGCGTTTTGCCAGCGCTTCGTTCACCAGGGAAGAGTCTTTTACGTTCAGACGCAGACGGGTGATACAGGCATCAATGCCGGTCAGGTTGTCAGAACCGCCGACAGCGGCAATGTACTGACGCGCCAGACCTGATACGTCCTGATCCTGAGCACCACTCACATTCACATCCTGACCATCCGCTTCGCTACCGGCCACGGCCAGTTCACGACCCGGAGTCATCAGGTTGAATTTGGTGATAGTGAAACGGAACACCACGTAGTAGATAGCGAAGAACACCAGACCTTGTGGGATCAGCATCCACCAGTGGGTTGCCAGCGGATTACGGGAAGAAAGCACCATATCCACCAGACCCGCACTGAAGCCAAAGCCCGCAATCCAGTGCATGCTTGCCGCGATAAACACAGAGATACCGGTCAGCACAGCGTGGATCACATACAGTACTGGTGCCACGAACATGAAGGAGAATTCGAGCGGCTCGGTGATACCGGTGAAGAAGGCTGCGAACGCACCCGCCATCATGATACCCAGCACTTTCGCTTTGTTCTCTGGACGCGCGCAGTGGTAGATAGCCAGCGCTGCACCCGGCAGGCCGAACATCATGATTGGGAAGAAGCCCGCCTGGTAACGACCGGTGATACCCACAACCGCTTTACCTGCTTCGATGGACTGTGCGCCACCCAGGAAGTTAGGGATATCGTTAATACCCGCAACGTCAAACCAGAATACGGAGTTCAGCGCGTGGTGCAGACCAACCGGGATCAACAGACGGTTGAAGAACGCATACACGCCCGCACCGACAGAACCCAGTTTCTGAATGTGCTCACCGAAGTTCACCAGACCATCAAAGATAACCGGCCAGATGTACATCATGATGAATGCCACAACAATCATCAGGAAGGAGGTCAGGATCGGCACCAGACGGCGACCGCTGAAGAAGGACAGCGCTTTTGGCAGCTCAACGCCACTGAAGCGGTTGTACAGTTCAGCAGAGATGATACCGACGAGGATACCCACGAACTGGTTTTCAATTTTCCCGAATGCGGCGGGAACCTGATCCAGAGGGATTTTCTGAATCATGGACACTGCTGCTGGGGAGCAGAGGGTGGTTAACACCAGGAAACCGACAAAGCCGGTCAGCGCAGCTGCACCGTCTTTATCTTTGGACATACCATAAGCCACACCAATCGCGAACAGGACTGACATGTGTTCGATAATGGCGGCGCCCGATTTGATAAACAGTGCCGCCAGAGCGTTATCACCGCCCCAACTTATCGGGTCAATCCAGTAACCGATACCCATTAATATCGCTGCTGCAGGCAGAGTGGCGACCGGCACCATCAGTGCGCGACCAACCTTTTGTAAATAACCTAGAATACTCACTTTCTTCCCCCTATGAGACCCCGTTTAAGGCACGTTCTCAGCTGTGTTTTTATTGTGTCATTAACCTATACATATGGTTGATGATTCACTGGCATTCTGAGTGTGTGAAAAATTAATTCGTATCGCAAATTAAATACGTACTTTTTGTGATTTTTGTCACCAAATATCGTTATTAACCCTCCCTTTCACTGGCTAACAGCGAAAACTTATTTTATCATTCAAAAAATCAAGACGGATTGATCCGGCCTGAAAGGTTCCAGGTTACGCTTAGTTCAGGCTCCAGTAATCATCCGCCCACTTTTTTACTTTAACTCTAGAGGTGAACAATGAGACTGATTCCCCTGGCAACAGCTGAACAAGTCGGTAAATGGGCCGCTCGTCATATCGTTAACCGCATTAATGCGTTCAAACCAACCGCCGATCGTCCTTTCGTTCTTGGTCTTCCGACTGGCGGCACGCCGCTGACTGCGTACAAAGCATTAGTTGAAATGCACAAAGCGGGCCAGGTTAGCTTCAAACATGTTGTCACCTTCAACATGGATGAATATGTTGGCCTGCCAAAGGAACATCCTGAGAGCTATCACAGCTTCATGCACCGCAACTTCTTTGATCACGTTGATATCCCTGCTGAAAATATTAACCTGCTGAATGGAAACGCGCCTGATATTGATGCGGAATGCCGTCAGTACGAAGAAAAAATCCGCGCATACGGTAAAATCCACCTGTTCATGGGTGGCGTAGGTAACGATGGGCATATCGCGTTCAACGAACCCGCATCTTCCCTGGCTTCCCGTACGCGTATTAAAACGCTGACCCATGACACTCGCGTGGCAAACTCACGCTTCTTTGACGGCGATGTTAACCAGGTTCCAAAGTACGCCCTGACCGTTGGCGTGGGCACCCTGCTGGATGCCGAAGAAGTGATGATTCTGGTGCTGGGCGGCGTGAAAGCGCAGGCGCTCCAGGCGGCCGTTGAAGGCAACGTTAACCACATGTGGACAATCAGTTGCCTCCAACTGCATCCGAAATCAGTTATTGTGTGTGACGAACCATCCACCATGGAACTGAAAGTGAAGACGCTGAAATACTTCAACGAGTTAGAAGCTGAGAACATCAAAGGTCTGTAATTGAATAACCGCCTCTTTGCGAAGAGGCGGTCGCATTTTTAAACCGGGGGTCGTTATGTACGCTTTAACCCACGGTCGGATTTATACCGGCCATGAAATTCTGGATGACCACGCGATTGTTATCGCGAATGGCCTGATTGAACGTATCTGTCCGTTGGCTGAACTGCCGCCGGAGATTGAACAACGCTCACTCAATGGAGCAATTATCTCCCCCGGTTTTATCGATGTTCAGCTTAACGGCTGCGGCGGTGTGCAGTTTAACGACACAGCAGAAGCAGTGACCGTTGAAACGCTGGAAATCATGCAAAAAGCCAATGAGAAATCGGGCTGCACCAGCTATCTGCCAACGCTTATCACCAGCAGCGATGAACTGATGAAAAAAGGTATCCGCGTGATGCGCGAGTACCTGGCAAAATATCCTAATCAGGCACTGGGTCTGCACCTTGAAGGGCCGTGGCTGAATATGGTCAAGAAAGGCACGCATAACCCGGATTATGTGCGCAAACCGGATGCCGAGCTGGTCGATTACATGTGCGCCAACGCCGATGTGATCACCAAAGTGACGCTGGCACCTGAAATGACCGGGCCAGAGGTTATCAGCAAACTGGCTGCGGCCGGGATTGTGGTGTCTGCCGGCCACTCTAATGCCACAGTGAAAGAAGCTAAAATCGGCTTCCGTGCAGGCATTACCTTTGCGACCCATCTTTATAACGCCATGCCATACATTACCGGCCGTGAACCGGGTCTGGTCGGCGCGATTCTGGACGAGCCAGACGTTTACTGCGGTATTATTGCCGATGGGTTACACGTCGATTACACCAACATCCGTAATGCCAAGCGTCTGAAAGGCGATAAGCTGTGTCTGGTAACGGATGCAACTGCACCGGCAGGGGCAAATATTGACCAGTTCATTTTTGCTGGTAAAACAATATACTACCGCAATGGACTGTGTGTGGACGAAAACGGCACGCTGAGTGGCTCTGCGCTGACAATGATCGAAGGGGTGCGTAACCTGGTTGAACATTGCGGTATCGCGCTTGATGAAGTGCTACGCATGGCAACACTTTATCCGGCTCGCGCAATGGGCGTGGATAAACAACTCGGTGGGATTGCGCCAGGTATGATTGCAAACCTGACAGCGTTCACACACGAATATAAAATTATTAAGACCATCGTTAATGGTAACGAGGTCGTCACTGAGTAAGTAAAAGTATGACACCAGGCGGACAAGCTCAAATCGGTAATGTCGATCTCGTTAAACAACTTAACAGCGCGGCAGTTTATCGCCTGATTGACCAGCACGGGCCAATCTCACGTATTCAGATAGCCGAACAAAGCCAGCTTGCTCCTGCCAGTGTGACAAAAATTACACGTCAGCTTATTGAGCGCGGCCTGATAAAAGAAGTCGATCAGCAGGCCTCCACCGGGGGCCGCCGCGCTATCTCCATTGTTACCGAAACCCGCAATTTCCAGGCTATTGGCGTCCGCCTTGGCCGTCATGACACCACGCTTACGCTCTACGATCTGAGCAGTAAAGCCATTGCCGAAGAACATTATCCGCTGCCGGAACGCACCCAGGAAACGCTTGAGCATGCGCTGCTTAATACCATCGCGCAATTTATTGAAACCTGTCAGCGCAAGATCCGCGAGCTGATTGCTATTTCGGTAATCCTGCCGGGTCTGGTCGATCCCGAAAGTGGTGTGATTCGCTATATGCCACATATTCAGGTAGAGAACTGGGGGCTGGTCAAGGCGCTGGAAAAACGCTTTAAAGTGACCTGCTTCGTCGGCCATGACATTCGTTCTCTGGCGCTGGCAGAGCACTATTTTGGTGCGAGTCAGGACTGCGAAGACTCTATTCTGGTGCGTGTTCACCGTGGTACGGGCGCAGGTATTATCTCTAATGGTCGCATTTTTATTGGCCGCAACGGTAACGTTGGCGAGATTGGCCACATTCAGGTTGAGCCGCTTGGCGAGCGCTGCCACTGCGGTAATTTCGGCTGCCTTGAAACTATCGCCGCCAATGCCGCGATAGAACATCGGGTCCGTCACTTACTTGAACAGGGCTACCAAAGCCGTGTGACCCTCGACGACTGCAAAATTGGCGCAATTTGCAAAGCCGCCAACAAAGGCGACGCGCTGGCCTGTGAAGTTATCGAACAGGTTGGACGCCACCTGGGTAAAACCATTGCCATTGCCATCAACCTGTTTAACCCGCAAAAAGTGGTGATCGCGGGCGAAATCGTAGAAGCAGAAAAAGTGTTATTACCGGCTATTGAAGGCTGTATTAACACCCAGGCGCTGAAAGCGTTCCGCCAGAACCTGCCGGTGGTACGCTCAACGCTGGATCACCGCTCAGCGATTGGTGCTTTCGCGCTGGTAAAACGCGCCATGCTTAACGGGATCCTGCTGCAACATTTGCTGGAATCCTGATCGGATCTTATAGTAACGCCTTCTTTTTTTGATGTCGGATTGTCCATGACCATTAAGAATGTAATTTGTGATATCGACGGCGTGCTGATGCACGACAACGTTGCCGTGCCGGGTGCTGCGGAGTTTTTACACCGCATCATCGACAAAGGAATGCCACTGGTTCTTCTCACGAACTACCCTTCCCAGACAGGTCAGGATTTGGCAAACCGTTTTGCTACAGCGGGTGTCGACGTACCGGACACTGTGTTTTATACCTCGGCAATGGCAACGGCTGATTTTCTGAAACGTCAGGAAGGGAAAAAAGCCTACGTGGTGGGCGAAGGCGCGCTGATCCACGAGTTGTATAAAGCGGGCTTTACCATTACTGATGTGAACCCGGACTTCGTGATTGTGGGTGAAACGCGCTCCTTTAACTGGGAGATGATGCATAAAGCAGCGTACTTTGTCGCCAACGGTGCGCGCTTTATCGCAACCAACCCGGATACCCACGGCCGTGGTTTTTATCCGGCCTGCGGGGCGCTGTGTGCCGGTATCGAAAAAATCTCTGGCCGGAAACCGTTTGTTGTCGGTAAACCGAGCCCGTGGATCATCCGCGCTGCACTGAACAAAATGCAGGCGCATTCCGAGCAGACCGTGATTGTGGGTGATAACCTGCGTACCGACATTCTGGCCGGTTTCCAGGCCGGTCTTGAGACGATCCTCGTACTATCCGGTGTATCCACACTCGACGATATCGACTCCATGCCGTTCCGGCCGAGCTGGATTTACCCCTCTGTCGATGAAATTGATGTCATCTGACTCAAAACCACGCCTCAGGGCGTGGTTTTTCATTTTTGGCCCTGATAAACACAGTACCATCTAACAAAAATCATCATTCATTGCATAATCATCAATAAAAGCGTTCAGGACATACTCTTTTTTCAACATTCGTCAATCGCCATTGCACTATTTCCGTTTTACCCCGTAAAACCCTTGCGCGCCATCCCCCTTTGCGGCATTTTCATAAGCAAGCAACATTACAAAGCAACAGGGTTAACGGAGAAGGTTATGTGTTCAATTTTTGGCGTGCTGGATATTAAAACTGACGCGGGCGAACTGCGTAAAAAGGCTCTTGAACTGTCCCGCCTGATGCGCCATCGCGGCCCGGACTGGTCAGGCGTTTACGCCAGCGATAAAGCGATTCTGGCGCACGAACGTCTGTCTATTGTTGACGTCAACGCGGGCGCACAGCCGCTGTATAACGAGAAAAAAACGCACGCGCTGGCTGTGAACGGTGAAATCTATAACCATCAGGCGCTGCGCGCCGAATACGGCGACCGCTACGCTTTCCAGACCGGTTCTGACTGCGAAGTTATCCTCGCGCTGTATCAGGAGAAAGGGCCAGAGTTTCTGGACGACCTGCAAGGTATGTTCGCCTTCGTGCTGTATGACAGCGAAAAAGACGCTTACCTGATTGGCCGCGATCACATCGGGATTATCCCGCTGTATATGGGCCACGATGAACACGGTAACTTCTACGTGGCTTCTGAAATGAAAGCCCTGGTGCCGGTTTGCCGCACCATTAAAGAGTTCCCGGCGGGTAGCTACCTGTGGAGTAAAGACGGCGAGATCCGCCAGTACTACCAGCGCGACTGGTTCGACTATGATGCAGTGAAAGACAACGTGACCGACAAAGCCGAGCTGCGTCAGGCGCTGGAAGACTCCGTTAAAAGTCACCTGATGTCAGACGTGCCTTACGGCGTGCTGCTTTCCGGTGGTCTGGATTCCTCTGTGATTTCCGCCATCACCAAGAAATTTGCCGCACGTCGTGTGGAAGATCAGGAGCGTTCAGAAGCCTGGTGGCCACAGCTGCACTCCTTTGCCGTTGGCCTGGAAGGCGCACCTGACCTGAAAGCCGCGCAGGAAGTGGCAAACCACCTCGGGACTGTGCACCACGAAATTCATTTCACCGTGCAGGAAGGCCTGGATGCGATCCGCGATGTTATCTATCACATCGAAACCTATGATGTGACCACCATCCGCGCCTCTACGCCGATGTACCTGATGTCCCGTAAGATCAAAGCGATGGGCATTAAGATGGTGCTGTCTGGCGAAGGTTCTGATGAAGTATTCGGTGGCTACCTGTACTTCCATAAAGCGCCGAATGCCAAAGAGTTGCATGAAGAGACGGTCCGCAAACTTCAGGCGCTGCATATGTTTGACTGTGCGCGTGCCAACAAAGCGATGTCGGCCTGGGGTGTGGAAGCTCGCGTGCCGTTCCTCGATAAGAAATTCCTCGACGTGGCCATGCGTATTAATCCGCAGGATAAAATGTGCGGCAACGGCAAAATGGAAAAACATATCCTTCGTGAATGTTTTGAGTCCTACCTGCCGGCAAGCGTTGCGTGGCGTCAGAAAGAGCAGTTCTCTGATGGCGTAGGCTACAGCTGGATCGACACCCTGAAAGAGGTGGCGGCAAAACAGGTTTCCGATCAACAACTGGAAACCGCCAGCTTCCGCTTCCCGTACAACACGCCGGGCTCCAAAGAAGCCTATCTGTACCGTGAAATCTTTGAAGAACTGTTCCCGGTACCAAGTGCTGCGGAATGTGTGCCTGGTGGCCCGTCAGTTGCCTGTTCTTCCGCTAAAGCGATTGAATGGGACGAATCGTTTAAATCCATGAACGACCCGTCAGGGCGTGCTGTAGGTGTTCACCAGTCGGCATATAAATGATCATCTGAATGACTAACAGGCCCTCCGGGGCCTGTTTTTTTTGCACTGTATTTTGCTGGACAAAAATGATTCATAACCAATAATTGCCGAATATTCGGCCACGCTGTTCGCAACCTAACCAAACAGTCACATTCCGGCTATTTTCGATGAAAAAGGTGTTGACGCTGCAAGGGTCTATACGCATAATGCGCCCCGCAACGCCGATAAGGTAACGCGAAAAAAAGATGGCTACGTAGCTCAGTTGGTTAGAGCACATCACTCATAATGATGGGGTCACAGGTTCGAATCCCGTCGTAGCCACCATCTTTTTTGCGGGAGTGGCGAAATTGGTAGACGCACCAGATTTAGGTTCTGGCGCCGCAAGGTGTGCGAGTTCAAGTCTCGCCTCCCGCACCATTCCCAAGTAAGCGTTGCACGGATGGGGTATCGCCAAGCGGTAAGGCACCGGTTTTTGATACCGGCATTCCCTGGTTCGAATCCAGGTACCCCAGCCATATTTCTTCGATTTTGCGGTTCTCCGCGGTATTGGGGTATCGCCAAGCGGTAAGGCACCGGTTTTTGATACCGGCATTCCCTGGTTCGAATCCAGGTACCCCAGCCATCGAAGAATGCAGTTTGGCTACGTAGCTCAGTTGGTTAGAGCACATCACTCATAATGATGGGGTCACAGGTTCGAATCCCGTCGTAGCCACCAAATTAGTACATTATCGATTATATCGGTAAGCTAGAAAAAATTGTTGGGGTATCGCCAAGCGGTAAGGCTCTGGTTTCTGATACCAGCATTCCGAGGTTCGAATCCTCGTACCCCAGCCAATTTTAAAAGTCGTTAAGCAGATTGTTTAACGCAATTGGGGTGTCGCCAAGCGGTAAGGCTCTGGTTTCTGATACCAGCATTCCGGGGTTCGAATCCCTGCACCCCAGCCACTTAGTAACAAAAAAGCCCGCTTTGCGGGCTTTTTTGTTTTTGTTGTATCGTCCGGCCTGATGCCCTCTCCCTGCAGGAGAGGGAAAAGTCTTAGAGGCCTAACGCATACTTCAGCGCCTGACGCTTCAGACCACCGGCACGCTCTGCCGCCATCAGCCCAATATTACGCAAAACTCGCACCGGCCCTAAGTCGTTACTAAACCCGGCGTAAAACAGATCCATCCCCGATTGCATAACGAAGTTATCCGCCATACGACGCGTCTGATAACGTTTAAGTACCTGCTGGCTCGCCCAGGGTTCAGCGTGCGCACGTGCGCTGGTTAATACATCCAGCAACGCTTCAACGTCACGATACCCCAGATTCACACCCTGCCCTGCCAGTGGGTGAATGGTATGCGCCGCGTCCCCGACCAGCGCCAGCCCTTCCTGAGCGTATTGCAATGCGTGTCGGCGGGTCAGCGGAAATGCTCCTGCAGCAACCGGCGTCACATGCCCCAGACGGCCCGGGAAGTGGCGCATAACTTCATGTTGCAGTTGCGCCATCGAAAGCCCCTGCAACTGGCGAATACGCGCCGGTTTGTCGTACCACACCAGGGATGCCCAGTTGTCAAAAAGCGGCAAAAAGGCATGTGGGCCGGTCGGCGTGAAATGTTGCCAGGTGCTCTCACCCGGGTCATTTTCACACTGCACGGTGATTAACATACAGGATTGCTGATACTGCCAGGCATGAACGCCGATCCCCGCCATTTGTCTGACCTGCGAGTTCGCGCCATCAGCCCCCACCACCAACTTCACGGTGAGTTCATCATCATTATCCAGCGTCAGGTGATATCCGCCTTCATGACGATGCAGCGCCTTGAGCGACGAAGGGACACGCAACGTCACCTTCTGGTGTGCCTCCAGTGCCTGCCATAGCGCCTGTTGCAGGACGTTGTTTTCCACCATATAACCCAGCCGCGGTAATTTCAGCTCGGCGGCATCAAACACCACATGGGCATTTTCCCACTCCCATGTCTCGAGTCGACTGTAGGGATGCGCCCGCATCGCAAGCACGGCATCCCATACGCCTAACCCACGGAGAAGATCGACAGAAGCGGCACTGATCGCAGAAATACGGACATCGGGTTTTGCTGTCGCATCAAATGCCACAGGCGCGGCCTGTTCAATGACCGTTACCTCAAATCCCTGCTGCGCCAGTCCCAGCGCCAGTGCGCCGCCGACCATACCGCCGCCGACAACGGCAATTTCGGTTTGTTGGAGTGTCATGGTCAATTTTCCTTATTGCAGAATCCCTTAAGTTTACCGGATTTTTAGGGGCAGGAGGTTGACAACCTTCATACTGGTCACAACCGCACCAAAGCATTACAATACGCGGCTTGCAATCCTGAGCTGAGCAAGTCGATGACTAAAAAACTCCATATAAAAACCTGGGGCTGTCAGATGAACGAATACGATTCATCCAAGATGGCCGATCTGCTGGATACAACCCACGGATACCAGCTGACTGAAAATCCGAAAGAAGCCGATGTGTTGCTGCTGAACACCTGTTCAATTCGTGAAAAAGCGCAGGAAAAAGTCTTTCATGTGTTAGGTCGCTGGAAACTTCTCAAACGAAAAAATCCGGACCTGATCATCGGTGTTGGCGGCTGCGTTGCGTCGCAGGAAGGGAAACTGATCCGCCAGAGAGCCCCCTATGTGGATATCGTCTTTGGCCCTCAGACCCTGCACCGCCTGCCTGAGATGATCAATAAGGTTCGCGGCAATCGTAGCCCGGTTGTTGACGTAAGCTTCCCGGAAATCGAAAAATTCGATCGTCTGCCGGAGCCACGCGCTGATGGCCCGACCGCGTTCGTCTCTATCATGGAAGGCTGCAACAAATACTGTACTTACTGCGTGGTGCCTTACACCCGCGGTGAAGAAGTCAGTCGCCCGGCAGATGACGTTCTGTTTGAAGTTGCGCAGCTTGCCGCACAGGGCGTACGCGAAGTGAACCTGCTGGGCCAGAACGTTAACGCCTGGCGTGGCGAGAACTATGACGGCAGCACCGGTAGCTTTGCTGAGCTACTGCGTCTGGTGGCTGCCATTGACGGTATCGACCGCATTCGCTTCACCACCAGCCACCCGATGGAATTTACCGATGACATCATCGATGTTTATCGCGACACGCCGGAACTGGTGAGCTTCCTGCACCTGCCTATTCAGTGTGGTTCTGACCGCGTGCTGAATCTGATGGGACGCCCACATACGGTGCTGGAATACAAATCCACCATCCGCAAGCTGCTTGACGCACGCCCGGATATCCAGATTAGCTCAGATTTTATCGTCGGCTTCCCTGGCGAAACCACCGATGACTTTGAGCGCACCATGAAGCTGATCGGTGACGTGAATTTCGATGTCAGCTACAGCTTTATCTTCTCTGCACGTCCTGGCACCCCGGCAGCCGATATGGTTGACGATGTACCGGAAGAAGAGAAAAAACAGCGTCTGTATATTCTCCAGGAGCGCATCAACCAGCAGGCCAACGCCTGGAGCCGTCGGATGCTCGGCACTGTCCAGCGCATTCTGGTTGAAGGCACGTCCCGCAAAAGCATTATGGAACTCTCTGGTCGTACCGAAAACAACCGCGTGGTGAACTTCGAAGGCACCCCGGATATGATCGGGAAATTCGTGGACGTCGAGATTGTCGAAGTGCTGACCAACTCGCTGCGCGCGAAGCTTGTGCGTACCGAGGATGAAATGGGCCTGCGCATTGCTGAATCTCCGGAATCCGTTATCTCCCGTACCCGTAAAGAAAACGATTCTGGCGTGGGTATCTATCAGCCTTAATTCGTTCAGGCCTGCCTTTCTGGCAGGCCTTGTATTTCCTCTCTTCGCACCCAATATCGATTGCAATGCTTGCGCCTTTATTCTGTGGCGTGAATACTTTCGGTAATGACAGTTTTATGATGCCAGACCTACAAAACACTCAAAGAGGAACGGTTTGAATATAGACACGCGTGAAATTAGCCTTGAGCCTGCAGACAACGCTCGCCTGCTGAGCCTGTGCGGGCCGTTTGATGACAACATCAAACAACTGGAGCGACGTCTGGGTATCGAAATCAATCGTCGCGATAACCATTTCAAACTCACCGGACGCACTATTTGCGTCAATGCGGCTGCGGACATTCTGCGCAGTCTGTATGTCGATACCGCCCCGATGCGCGGCCAGACTCAGGATATCGAGCCAGAACAGATCCACCTCGCCATTAAAGAGGCACGTGTGCTTGAGCAGAGCGCTGAAAGCGTGCCTGACTATGGCAAGGCGATTAACATCAAGACCAAGCGTGGCGTGATTAAACCGCGTACGCCAAACCAGGCGCAGTACATCGCGAATATCCTCGACCATGACATCACCTTCGGCGTGGGTCCGGCCGGTACAGGGAAAACCTATCTGGCGGTCGCCGCGGCAGTGGATGCGCTGGAGCGTCAGGATATCCGTCGTATTCTGCTGACCCGTCCGGCAGTTGAAGCGGGCGAGAAACTGGGCTTTCTGCCAGGTGACCTGAGCCAGAAAGTCGACCCGTACCTGCGCCCGCTGTACGACGCGCTGTTCGAAATGCTCGGCTTTGAGAAAGTTGAAAAACTGATCGAGCGTAACGTTATCGAAGTGGCTCCCCTCGCTTACATGCGTGGCCGTACCCTCAATGATGCCTTCATCATTCTGGATGAGAGCCAGAACACTACCATCGAACAGATGAAGATGTTCCTGACGCGTATCGGCTTTAATTCAAAAGCCGTTATCACCGGCGACGTGACCCAGATTGACCTGCCGCGCAGCACCAAATCCGGCCTGCGTCAAGCCATCGAAGTGCTGGCCGAAGTGGACGAAATCAGTTTCAACTTCTTCCACAGCGAAGACGTGGTACGTCACCCGGTGGTGGCGCGCATCGTCAACGCCTATGAAGCGTGGGAAGAAGCAGAGCAGAAGCGAAAGGCCGAACTGGCCGCAGAACGTAAGCGCGAAGCGCAGGAGCAAGAACAAAAATGAGTCAGGTGATCCTCGATTTACAGCTGGCCTGTGAAGATAATTCTGGAATGCCGGAAGAGGCGCAATTTCAGAAATGGCTGGATGCGGTCATCCCCCAGTTTCAGGAAGAATCAGAAGTCACGATTCGTTTGGTGGATGAAGCGGAAAGCCATGAGCTTAATCTGACCTACCGCGGTAAAGATAAGCCTACCAACGTGCTCTCTTTCCCGTTTGAAGCCCCGCCGGGTATCGAGATGCCGCTACTGGGTGATTTGATCATCTGCCGTCAGGTGGTAGAGCAGGAAGCCAAAGAGCAGCAAAAACCGCTTGAGGCCCACTGGGCACATATGGTCGTACACGGCAGCCTGCATTTGCTGGGCTACGATCATATTGAAGATGACGAAGCGGAAGAGATGGAGTCCCTCGAGACAGAGATAATGCTTGCTCTGGGCTATGAGGATCCGTACATTGCCGAGAAAGAATAGTCAGTCAACAGACCGGCTAACATGCCGCCGCGTAAGGATATCGCGCGGCGGTAAACGTTGAACTTACAAGAGAACCCTTAACAAACGCCATGAGCGACGACAATTCACACAGTAGCGACACGACAACCAGTAAAAAGGGATTTTTCTCCCTCATTCTGAACCAGCTTTTCCACGGCGAACCGAAAAACCGTGATGAGTTGCTGGAGCTGATTCGTGATTCCGGGCAAAACGACCTTATCGACGAAGATACGCGCGAAATGCTCGAAGGGGTCATGGACATCGCCGACCAGCGCGTCCGCGACATCATGATCCCCCGCTCGCAGATGATCACCCTGAAACGCAACCAAACGCTCGACGAGTGCCTCGATGTCATTATCGAGTCTGCCCACTCGCGTTTCCCGGTTATCAGCGAAGATAAAGATCACATCGAAGGGATTTTGATGGCGAAAGATCTGCTGCCGTTTATGCGCAGCGATGCCGAAGCCTTCAGTATGGAAAAAGTGTTACGTCAGGCCGTGGTTGTGCCGGAAAGCAAGCGTGTGGATCGGATGCTGAAAGAATTCCGCTCTCTACGCTACCACATGGCGATTGTTATTGATGAATTCGGCGGCGTGTCGGGTCTGGTCACGATCGAAGATATTCTTGAGCTGATCGTGGGCGAAATCGAAGACGAGTACGACGAAGAAGAAGATATCGACTTCCGTCAGCTCAGCCGCCACACCTGGACCGTGCGCGCGCTGGCCTCGATTGAAGACTTCAACGACGCCTTCGGTACGCACTTCAGCGATGAAGAGGTCGATACCATTGGCGGTCTGGTGATGCAGGCCTTTGGGCACCTTCCGGCACGCGGAGAAACCGTTGACATCGACGGTTACCAATTCAAAGTCGCGATGGCCGACAGCCGACGTATTATTCAGGTTCATGTCAGAACGCCGGATGATTCACCGGTGCCAAAACTGGAAGATTAATCTAAATGGCATTTGCCCCATTACTTGAACGCCAGCGCGTCCGACTGCTGCTGGCGCTGTTACTCGGAGCCAGCGGTACGCTGGCTTTTTCTCCTTACGATATCTGGCCTGCCGCCATTATTTCCCTGATGGGGCTACAGGGGTTAACCCTGAACCGCCGTCCTGTGCAGGCCGCAGCCATTGGCTACTTCTGGGGTCTGGGGCTGTTTGGCTCTGGCATTAACTGGGTCTATGTCAGCATCGCGCAGTTTGGCGGGATGCCGGGCCCGGTTAACGTCTTCCTGGTTGTGCTGCTTGCCGCCTATCTCTCACTCTACACCGGTCTGTTCGCAGGTATCCTTTCTCGCCTGTGGCCAAAAACGACCTGGCTTCGCGTCGCTATCGCAGCACCGGTTGTCTGGCAGATCACAGAGTTCCTGCGCGGGTGGGTATTAACCGGCTTCCCGTGGTTGCAGTTCGGATACAGCCAGATTGATGGTCCGTTAAAAGGGCTGGCCCCGGTAATGGGCGTAGAGGCGATTAACTTCCTGTTGATGGTGGTCAGTGGCCTGCTGGTGCTTGCGCTTATGATGCGCAGCTGGAAACCGCTGGTTACGGCACTGGTCCTGTTCGCCCTGCCCTTCCCGCTGCGTTACATCCAGTGGTTTACCCTGGAGCCCGCACGGGCAACGCAGGTATCGATGGTGCAAGGCGATATCCCGCAGGCAATGAAGTGGGACGAAAAGCAGCTTATCAACACGCTGAAAATCTATGCCGGCGCGACCGAGCAGGTGATGGGAAAATCGCAGCTGATTATCTGGCCGGAATCCGCCATTCCTGACCTGGAAATCAACCAGCAGCCGTTCCTGAACATGATGAATGACCTGCTTCGCGCACGCGGCAGCACGCTGATTACCGGGATTGTCGATGCGCGTCTGAATCCGCAGAACCGTTATGACACGTACAACACAATAATCACGCTCGGCAAAGACAGCGAATACAGCTATAACTCCACCGATCGGTATAACAAGAATCACCTGGTCCCCTTCGGCGAATTTGTTCCACTGGAATCGATTCTGCGTCCACTGGCGCCGTTCTTTGATTTGCCGATGTCCTCTTTTAGCCGTGGTCCATACGTTCAACCTCAGCTGCACGCGCACGGTTTTGCGTTGACGGCAGCCATTTGCTACGAAATTATCCTCGGTGAGCAGGTGCGCGATAACTTCCGCCCGGACACCGACTATCTGCTGACCATCTCTAACGATGCGTGGTTTGGGAAATCGATTGGCCCGTGGCAACACTTCCAGATGGCGCGTATGCGCTCCCTGGAGCTGGCGCGTCCGCTGCTGCGTAGCACCAATAACGGCATTACCGCAGTGATTGGCCCGCAAGGTGAAATTCAGGCCATGATCCCGCAGTTCACCCGTGAAGTGCTGACCACGAAAGTTACGCCGACCACCGGACTGACGCCATACGCCCGTACCGGCAACTGGCCGCTGTGGATCCTGACCGCGCTGTTTGGTTTTGGTGCCGTGTTGATGAGCCTTCGTCAGCGTCGCAGATAATCCCCCCTCCTCTGCCGGGTGGCGCTGACGCTTACCCGGCCTGTTTTCCCATGTTCGACAATTCCTCCAGACTCCCACTTTGGCACGTCTATTGCTTTGTATATTAACGCAAACGCAATTTGGCTTAACGTACAACCTGGTCGCACCAGCGTAGATCGCCGGTAGCACCGAAACGGTGCAACGGGAGATTTTTGCCTCTGAATGGTGCGGCGCGCTTCGCAAAAATAAACAATAACGCAGCAAAATCTTTACATTAAGCCAAACTAAATGTTAACAAGCTTGCATAACACTGCACTCGCATAGCGCGAGATATAACAACATCACAATGGGTATCAATGCGTCACTGGCGCTGATAAAAAAGGAGTTGGGTATGCAATTACGTAAACTGGCCACAGCAATGCTGGTTATGGGGATGTCCGCAAGCGTTGTACACGCTGAAGACGCTCCGGCTGCCGGGAGCACTCTCGACAAGATTGCCAAAAACGGCGTGATCGTGGTCGGCCACCGTGAATCTTCTGTCCCGTTCTCTTACTACGACAACACGCAAAAAGTCGTGGGCTATTCACAGGATTACTCCAACGCCATCGTTGAAGCCGTGAAGAAAAAGCTGAACAAGCCTGATCTACAGGTGAAGTTGATTCCTATCACCTCGCAGAACCGTATTCCTCTGCTGCAAAATGGCACCTTCGATTTTGAGTGCGGCTCAACCACTAACAACCTTGAGCGCCAGAAACAGGCTGCGTTCTCTGACACCATCTTCGTGGTAGGTACCCGCCTGCTGACCAAGAAAGGCGGCGAGATTAAAGATTTTGCTGACCTGAAAGGCAAAGCGGTTGTGGTGACATCCGGTACCACTTCTGAAGTTCTGCTGCACAAGCTGAATGACGAGAAGAAAATGGATATGCGTATCATCAGTGCGAAAGACCACGGCGACTCTTTCCGTACGCTGGAAAGCGGCCGTGCTGTGGCATTCATGATGGATGACGCACTGCTGGCAGGTGAGCGTGCTAAAGCGAAGAAACCAGACAACTGGGAAATCGTAGGCACCGCGCAATCCAAAGAAGCTTACGGCTGTATGCTGCGTAAAGACGACGCTGAGTTCAAAAAACTGATCGATGACACCATCGCTCAGACGCAGACTTCCGGCGAAGCGGAAAAATGGTTCGACAAGTGGTTCAAGAATCCAATTCCACCAAAAAATCTTAACATGAACTTTGAACTGTCTGACGACATGAAAGCGCTGTTCAAATCACCAAACGACAAGGCTCTTAACTAATTAGAACAACAGGGGCAGGACCTCCTGCCCTCTCGATTGTCGGGAAGCACGGACAGACTATACGTTGAGTGGTCGTTCCCCACTCAGCGCGAAAATTAGCTTCTCACCAATCTTCGAGGGTAGCGCTGCTACCCTTTTTTTTCTGGAGTTTATTATGTCAATCGACTGGAACTGGGGCATTTTTCTGCAACAAGCCCCGTTCGGCAACACCACCTATCTTGGCTGGTTATGGAGCGGCTTTCAGGTCACTGTGGCTTTATCCATAACGGCATGGATAATCGCGTTTCTTGTCGGCTCGTTGTTCGGTATTTTGCGTACCGTCCCTAACCGCTTTCTTTCAACTCTCGGCACCCTGTATGTGGAACTGTTCCGTAACGTTCCTCTGATAGTGCAATTCTTTACCTGGTATCTGGTTGTTCCTGAACTGCTACCTGAAAATATTGGCATGTGGTTTAAGTCAGAACTGGATCCGAACATTCAGTTCTTTGTCTCCTCCATGCTGTGTCTGGGGCTGTTTACCGCTGCCCGCGTGTGCGAGCAGGTACGTGCTGCCATTCAGTCCCTGCCGCGCGGACAAAAGAATGCCGGTCTGGCGATGGGCCTGACGCTGCCACAAACATACCGTTATGTGCTGCTGCCTAACGCTTACCGCGTGATCGTTCCTCCGATGACCTCAGAGATGATGAACCTGGTGAAAAACTCGGCCATCGCGTCCACTATCGGTCTGGTGGATATGGCGGCGCAGGCGGGCAAACTGCTGGATTACTCCGCCCATGCGTGGGAATCCTTCACCGCGATAACGCTCGCCTATGTTCTGATTAACACTGTCATCATGCTGGTGATGAACCTGGTTGAACGCAAAATTCGCCTGCCGGGCAATCTGGGGGGCAAATAATGTACGAATTTGACTGGAGTTCCATTGTTCCATCCATGCCGTATCTGCTTGATGGCCTGGTGATTACGTTAAAGATCACAGTGATTGCCATCATCATCGGTATCGTCTGGGGCACCCTGCTTGCGGTGATGCGCCTGTCGAGCTTTAAACCGTTCGCCTGGTTTGCCACCGCCTACGTTAACGTCTTCCGCTCCATTCCACTGGTGATGGTGCTGTTATGGTTTTATCTGATTGTTCCAGGCTTCTTGCAGAACGTACTGGGGCTGTCACCGAAAACCGACATCCGCCTGATCTCGGCGATGGTGGCATTCTCTATGTTTGAGGCCGCTTATTACTCAGAGATTATCCGTGCGGGTATACAGAGTATTTCGCGTGGGCAATCCAGTGCCGCACTGGCGCTGGGGATGACTCACTGGCAGTCGATGCAGCTCATCATTCTGCCGCAGGCGTTTCGCGCCATGGTTCCACTCCTGCTGACTCAGGGCATCGTGCTGTTCCAGGATACCTCTCTGGTATACGTACTAAGCCTGGCAGACTTCTTCCGTACCGCTTCCACCATCGGTGAGCGTGATGGTACGCAGGTCGAGATGGTCCTCTTCGCAGGTGGGGTCTATTTTGTGATTAGTTTAAGCGCGTCGCTGTTGGTCAGCTGGCTGAAGAAAAGGACTGTATAATGATTTCCCTGAAAAATGTTTCTAAATGGTATGGGCACTTTCAGGTGCTGACCGACTGCTCCACCGAAGTGAAAAAAGGCGATGTGGTGGTGGTGTGCGGGCCGTCCGGTTCCGGCAAATCCACGCTGATTAAAACCGTCAATGGCCTGGAGCCGGTGCAGCAAGGCGAGATCCTCGTTAACGGCACCAAAGTGAATGACAAGAAAACCAACCTTGCCCAGCTGCGCTCCCACGTCGGGATGGTATTCCAGCATTTTGAGTTGTTCCCGCATCTCTCCATTATCGAAAACCTGACCCTGGCGCAGGTAAAAGTGCTTAAGCGCGATAAAAAACTCGCACGCGAAAAAGGGCTGAAGTTACTGGAACGTGTGGGGCTTTCCGCTCACGCCGATAAATTCCCGGCGCAGCTCTCCGGCGGCCAGCAGCAGCGTGTAGCGATCGCCCGCGCGCTGTGTATGGATCCGGTAGCCATGCTCTTTGACGAACCCACCTCTGCGCTCGATCCTGAAATGATCAACGAAGTGCTGGATGTCATGGTTGAACTGGCGCACGAAGGGATGACCATGATGGTGGTAACGCACGAAATGGGCTTCGCCCGTAAAGTGGCCAACCGCGTGATCTTTATGGATGAAGGCAAGATCGTTGAAGACTCGCCAAAAGAAGAGTTCTTCGCGAACCCGAAATCTGAGCGCGCAAAAGACTTCCTCGCCAAAATTCTGCATTAATCTTCTCAGTGCGCAATCTGCGGATTGCGCACTGCTTCACGCTTTACATCTCTTCTTCTCGTCGGCCTCACATTGCAGCGTTACCCTTGTCACAAAATAACGCTAAAAATGGAGAACTCTATGGCACTGCCAATCATTCTCGATTGCGATCCAGGTCATGATGACGCGATCGCCCTCGTCCTTGCTCTTGCCTCCCCTGAACTGGACTTAAAAGCTGTCACCTCGTCGGCCGGAAACCAGACCCCGGATAAAACCCTGCGTAACGTGCTGCGGATGCTCACGCTGTTAAAACGCACGGATATTCCAGTGGCAGGCGGTGCAGTTAAGCCGCTGATGCGCGAGTTGATCATTGCCGACAATGTGCACGGTGAATCAGGGCTTGACGGCCCGGCACTGCCAGAACCAGGATTTGCACCGCAAAACTGCACGGCCGTTGAGCTGATGGCAAAGGTACTGCGTGAAAGTGCTGAACCCGTCACGCTGGTGGCAACCGGCCCGCAAACCAACGTCGCGCTGCTCTTAAACGGCCACCCGGAACTGCATAAGAAAATCTCCCGCATTGTGATTATGGGAGGTGCGATGGGGCTTGGTAACTGGACGCCTGCGGCGGAGTTCAACATCTTTGTCGACCCGGAAGCAGCAGAGATTGTCTTCCAGTCGGGTTTACCGATTGTGATGGCGGGGCTGGATGTTACCCACCGGGCGCAGATTATGCTGGAAGATACAGAGCGTTTTCGTGCCATTGGTAACCCTGTCGCCACAACCGTGGCTGAGCTGCTCGACTTCTTCCTTGAGTACCACAAAGACGAAAAATGGGGATTCCAGGGAGCGCCACTGCACGACCCTTGCACCATTGCCTGGCTGCTGAAGCCTGAGATGTTCACTACTGTGGAACGCTGGGTGGGCGTGGAAACTGCGGGGAAATATACTCAGGGGATGACGGTGGTAGATTACTATTCGCTGACCGGAAATAAACCGAATACGACACTGATGGTGGATATCGATCGGGAAGCGTTTGTGAATTTGCTGGCGGAGAGGCTGGCTTATTTTTCTGCGGCCTGATGCCCTCACCCTAGCCCTCTCCCACAGGGAGAGGGAACAAACCAGTGCTTTTACCTATGGCTCAAACGGGCGGCGCTGGAACTGATCGTGCCCGCATTTTGGGCAACGCGGCAGCACATCAGGTGTATAAACCGCAATATGGTGATGGCACTTCTCACACACCAGATTTCCCAGCCCCACCACTTCACCACTGTGATATACACCATGGTGGTTGAGATCCTGAAACACCTCACGCCACTCCAGCTGTGTTTTGTCAGTGATATCGACCAGTTCCTGCCACAGGCTCTCTTTAATCACGCGCATAAAAACGCTGTCTGTGATTTCGTCCTGGCTCTCTTCATAGCTGCGCGCAAACTCTTCCAGATCGCGCCGCACAGCACGTGTTACCTCATCCACTTCCGTTCGCGTTAACTCACCCGTTTGCATCACTCTTACTCGCGCCTGTTCAACCAGCGCATCAATATCTCTTTCACCATTACGCAGGCGTTCCGTGAGTGTGGCAACCAGTTCGCGGTAAAATTGAGCAACCTTGTTCATCATTTTGCCTCCCGGGTAAGTAACTATCTCTAATAGTAGACCTTATTTCATCGCCGCTTTGCCAGGTACAGCACAGACCCGGTAAATTCCTGCAAAGCGCATTTGCGTGAAAGGCTGTTTTGACGCGGGCGTTTGGGCTATGCTATGCGGATCTGAGATACCACATCCATTGGCTACATTTGTAGCTGTATTGAAAACAGGACCACTGGCTGCCATGCAAGAGCAATACCGCCCGGAAGAGATAGAATCTAAAGTCCAGCAACACTGGGACGAGAAGCGCACTTTTGAAGTCACCGAAGACGAGAGCAAAGAGAAGTATTACTGCCTGTCGATGCTTCCCTATCCTTCTGGCCGACTACACATGGGCCACGTGCGTAACTACACCATCGGTGATGTGATTGCGCGTTACCAGCGCATGTTGGGTAAAAACGTTCTGCAACCTATCGGCTGGGATGCATTCGGCCTGCCTGCTGAAGGTGCTGCGGTCAAAAACAACACCGCGCCAGCGCCGTGGACCTACGACAACATCGCTTACATGAAAAACCAGCTCAAAATGCTGGGCTTTGGTTACGACTGGAGCCGCGAGCTGGCAACCTGCACCCCGGAGTACTACCGCTGGGAGCAAAAATTCTTCACCGAGCTGTACAAAAAAGGCCTGGTGTACAAGAAGACCTCTGCCGTTAACTGGTGTCCGAACGACCAGACCGTTCTGGCGAACGAACAGGTTATCGATGGCTGCTGCTGGCGTTGTGACACCAAAGTTGAGCGTAAAGAGATCCCGCAGTGGTTTATCAAAATCACCGCCTACGCTGACGAACTGCTGAATGACCTGGATAATCTGGATCACTGGCCAGATACCGTTAAAACCATGCAGCGCAACTGGATCGGTCGCTCTGAAGGTGTGGAAATCACCTTCAACGTTGAAAACTACGATCAGACGCTGACCGTCTACACCACTCGCCCGGATACCTTCATGGGCGCGACCTACCTGGCGGTTGCCGCAGGTCACCCTCTGGCGCAGAAAGCCGCCGAAAACAACCCGGTACTGGCTACCTTCATCGACGAATGCCGCACAACTAAAGTGGCCGAAGCCGACATGGCAACGATGGAGAAAAAAGGCGTCGATACTGGCTTTAAAGCGATTCACCCACTGACTGGCGAAGCTATCCCAGTCTGGGCGGCAAACTTCGTTCTGATGGAATACGGCACAGGTGCAGTGATGGCCGTTCCGGGCCACGATCAGCGCGACTACGAGTTTGCATCCAAATACGGTCTGTCCATCAAGCCTGTCATTCTGGCGGCTGACGGTTCAGAACCTGATCTGTCCGCACAAGCACTGACCGAAAAAGGCACCCTGTTTAACTCTGGTGAATTCAGCGGCCTGAGTTTTGAAGACGGCTTCAACGCTATTGCCGACAAACTGACGGCGAAGGGTGTTGGCGAGCGTAAAGTGAACTTCCGTCTGCGCGACTGGGGCGTTTCCCGTCAGCGTTACTGGGGTGCGCCAATCCCAATGGTCACTCTGGAAGATGGTACCGTGCTGCCAACGCCAGAAGATCAACTGCCAGTTATTCTGCCGGAAGATGTGGTCATGGACGGCATCACCAGCCCGATCAAAGCCGATCCTGAGTGGGCGAAGACCACCGTGAACGGCCAGCCTGCGCTGCGTGAAACCGACACCTTTGACACCTTCATGGAGTCTTCCTGGTATTATGCGCGCTACACCTGCCCGCAGTATCAGGACGGGATGCTGGATTCGAAAGCTGCTAACTACTGGCTGCCGGTTGATATCTACATCGGTGGTATTGAACACGCTATCATGCACCTGCTCTACTTCCGCTTCTTCCATAAGTTGATGCGTGATGCAGGCCTGGTGAACTCTGATGAACCAGCAAAACAGCTGCTGTGTCAGGGCATGGTATTGGCTGACGCCTTCTACTATGTTGGCGTGAACGGCGAGCGTAACTGGGTTTCTCCGGTTGATGCCATCGTTGAGCGCGACGAGAAAGGCCGCATCGTGAAGGCGAAAGACGCCGAAGGTCATGAACTGGTTTATACCGGCATGAGCAAGATGTCCAAGTCCAAAAACAACGGCATCGACCCGCAGGTGATGGTTGAGCGTTACGGCGCAGACACCGTTCGTCTGTTCATGATGTTCGCATCTCCTGCGGATATGACCCTGGAATGGCAGGAATCTGGCGTAGAAGGTGCTAACCGCTTCCTGAAACGTGTCTGGAAACTGGTTTACGAGCACACCTCTCAGGGCGATGCACCTGCGCTGAACGCGGCGGCACTGAGCGACGATCAGCAGGCGCTGCGCCGTGATGTTCATAAAACTATTGCCAAAGTGACCGATGATATTGGTCGTCGTCAGACCTTCAACACCGCAATTGCGGCTATTATGGAACTGATGAACAAGCTGGCGAAAGCGCCACAGGAAGGCGAGCAGGATCGCGCGTTGATGCGTGAAGCGCTGCTGGCCGTCGTGCGGATGCTGAACCCGTTCACACCACACGCAAGCTTCACGCTGTGGCATGAACTGAAAGGCGAAGGCGATATCGACAACGCGCCGTGGCCGGTTGCCGACGAATCAGCCATGGTGGAAAACACTACGCTTGTGGTGGTGCAGGTAAACGGCAAAGTACGCGGTAAAATTACCGTGGCTGTTGATGCGACCGAAGAACAGGTTCGCGAGCGCGCGGGTCAGGAACATCTGGTTGCGAAGTATCTTGAGGGCGTTACCGTACGTAAGGTTATCTACGTACCAGGTAAACTGCTGAATCTGGTCGTTGGCTAAGCGCGGGAGGAAACGTGCGACAACTGGCAACAATACTCTTATCTCTGGCGGTGCTTGTCACCGCTGGTTGTGGCTGGCACCTGCGCAATACCACGGCAGTGCCTGCCCAGATGAAAACCATGATCTTCGATTCATCGGATCCAAACGGTCCGCTTAGCCGGGCAATTCGTAGCCAGCTGCGCCTGAACGGTGTTGAGCTTATCGAGAAAGGAACGCTGCGCCAGGATGTACCGTCTCTTCGTGTTCTGGGTATGACCCTGAGCAAAGACACGGCGTCTATCTTCCAGGACGGCCGTACCGCTGAGTACCAGATGGTGATGTCGGTAAACGCTGCTGTACTGATCCCGGGTAAAGACATTTATCCAATCAGCACGAAGGTCTACCGTTCGTTCTTTGATAACCCACAAACTGCGCTGGCAAAAGACGCCGAGCAGCAAATTATCATTAACGAAATGTACGACAAAGCAGCAGAACAGCTGATCCGTAAACTGCCTAGCATTGAGGCAACTTCTAAAGAAGGTGCTGATATCATCGATAAACCGGATGCCAATGCGCTGCCGGTTTCTACCTCGATGGGTAACTGATGATCAGGTTGTATCCTGAACAACTCCGCGCGCAGCTCAATGAAGGGCTGCGCGCGGCGTATCTGCTGCTCGGAAACGATCCGTTATTGCTTCAGGAAAGTCTTGATGCCGTCAAACAGACTGCGGCGGTGCAGGGCTTTGATGAACACCACACCTTCCAGCTTGATAACAACACAGACTGGAATGCCCTCTTCTCGCTTTGCCAGGCGATGAGCCTGTTCGCATCGCGCCAGACGATTCAGATCCTGCTGCCAGACAATGGTCCTAACGCGGCCATCAATGAACAACTGGCGACGCTGGTGAGTTTGTTACACAACGATCTGCTGCTGATTGTACGCGGCAATAAGCTGACCAAAGCTCAGGAAAACGCGGCATGGTTTACCCAACTCGCGGCGCACTCTGTGCTGATCACCTGTCAGACACCCGAACAGGCACATCTGCCGAAATGGGTTGCCGCGCGGGCAAAACAGCACAATCTCCAGCTGGATGATGCAGCCAATCAGCTGCTTTGCTACTGCTACGAGGGTAACCTGCTGGCACTGGCGCAGGCGCTGGACAGGCTTTCCTTGCTGTGGCCAGATGGCAAACTGACGCTGCCGCGCGTTGAGCAGGCAGTGAATGATGCCGCGCACTTTACCCCTTTCCACTGGGTTGATGCTCTGCTGTCGGCAAAGAGTAAACGCGCCCTGCATATTTTGCAGCAGCTGCGTCTTGAAGGCAGTGAGCCGGTTATCCTGCTGCGGACGGTTCAGCGCGAGCTGCTACTGCTGACCAACCTGAAACGTCAGTCTGCACATACGCCGCTGCGCTCCCTGTTCGACAAGCATCGCGTGTGGCAAAACCGCCGCGCCATGACCACTGAGGCGGTAAACCGCCTGAGTCATGAACAGCTTCGCCAGGCTGTGCAATTGCTGATGCGCGCCGAATTGACGCTAAAACAGGATTATGGCCAGTCAGTCTGGGCTGAGCTGGAAAGCCTTTCTCTGCTGCTTTGCCACAAGGCGCTGGCAGACGTTTTTATCGATGGATAATATGCATTCTCTTCAGGCACTGTATGGCGGCACCTTCGACCCGGTTCATTACGGGCATCTGAAACCGGTGGAAATACTGGCGAATCAGATAGGCTTGCAACGCGTGATAATCATGCCAAATAACGTTCCGCCACATCGCCCTCAGCCTGAAGCCACAAGCGAACAACGCAAAGAAATGCTGGCGCTGGCAATAGCGGATAAGCCGCTCTTTACGCTTGATGAACGGGAATTGCGCCGCGACACCCCCTCCTGGACATCCGAAACCTTGCAGGAATGGCGCGTCGAAAAAGGGCCGCATCAGCCCCTGGCGTTTATTATTGGACAGGATTCTCTACTCAATTTCCCCAGCTGGCATAAGTACGAAACCATTCTGGAAAACAGTCATTTGCTGGTTTGCCGCCGTCCGGGTTATCCGCTGACTATGCGGGAAGAACAGCATCAGCAATGGCTGGAAGAACACCTGACAGACAATGTGGAAGATCTCCATAATCAGCCTGCCGGGAAGATTTATCTGGCAGAAACACCCTGGTTTGATATTTCGGCTACTATCATTCGCGAACGCCTGCAACAAGGGCTCGCCTGTGATGACCTGCTGCCAACGGCTGTTCTGGCATATATTCACCAGCATGGGCTGTATCAGAAAAGCACCGAAGAATAAGCATGATGCACGAAAAATCCTGTTATTCGCTATCCTGCCTTGACAGGCCTGACCATGCTGATATTCTCCGCTGCCAGACTTTCCCGCCGATCATTGCTTTACAGAAATTGTTTTACAAAAATGGCGATGCAATCTCAGGCGGAGGGTGGGATGATACCCGCCTTCAAAAGCCCGGCCGGTGACATTTGTCCCGACACAGGCGTCAGTTCAGGTATACTGTCTGGCCACGAATTTATAGTTGCACAATCTCACTCTCCCAGGGGGAAAACTTGCAGGGTAAAGCACTCCAGGATTTTGTTATCGACAAAATTGATGACCTGAAAGGTCAGGACATCATCACTATCGACGTTAAGGGTAAATCCAGCATCACCGACTGCATGATTATCTGCACCGGTACGTCTACTCGTCATGTGGTTTCGATTGCTGATCACGTTGTTCAGGAATCGCGCGCAGCAGGGCTGTTGCCGCTTGGCGTTGAAGGTGAAGCAACCGCTGACTGGGTAGTTGTCGACCTCGGTGATGTTATTGTCCATGTTATGCAGGATGAGAGCCGTCGCCTGTATGAGCTGGAAAAACTCTGGGGTTAATGCGTGAAGTTGCAGCTAGTAGCCGTCGGCACAAAAATGCCAGACTGGGTACAAACGGGTTTTACTGAATATCTGCGTCGTTTCCCGAAAGACATGCCGTTCGAACTGGTGGAGATCCCAGCAGGAAAGCGCGGCAAGAACGCTGATATCAAACGTATTCTCGAGAAAGAGGGCGAACTGATGCTGGCTGCCGCAGGCAAAAACCGCATCGTCACCCTCGATATTCCAGGTAAACCCTGGGATACGCCGCAACTGGCGCACGAGCTGGAGCGCTGGAAGCAGGATGGTCGTGACGTCAGTCTGTTGATTGGCGGGCCAGAAGGGTTATCCCCTGCCTGCAAAGCGGCAGCAGAACAAAGTTGGTCTCTCTCCGCGCTGACGCTTCCCCACCCGCTCGTACGGGTACTGGTGGCAGAAAGCCTGTACCGCGCGTGGAGCATTACTACCAACCACCCATATCACCGCGAGTAGTGACTGACCAGGGTAGATTAAGCAGCGGATGAAACTACAGAATTCTTTTCGCGACTATACGGCTGAGTCCGCGCTGTTTGTGCGCCGGGCGCTGGTCGCCTTTACGGGGATTTTGCTGCTTACCGGCGTGCTGATCGCCAACCTTTATAATCTGCAAATTGTCCGCTTTACCGATTACCAGACGCGTTCCAACGAAAACCGTATCAAACTGGTTCCTATCGCCCCGAGCCGCGGCATTATTTACGATCGTAACGGCACGCCACTTGCACTCAACCGCACCATCTACCAAATCGAGATGATGCCTGAGAAAGTGGACAATGTGCAGAATACGCTGGACGCGCTAAAAAGCGTTGTCGACCTTAACGATGACGATATCGCAACCTTCAAAAAAGAGCGCGCGCGTTCACACCGCTTCACCTCCATACCGGTAAAAACGAACCTGACAGAAGTCCAGGTTGCCCGTTTTGCGGTCAACCAGTACCGCTTCCCCGGTGTTGAAGTTAAAGGCTATAAACGCCGCTTCTACCCGTACGGCTCGGCCCTGACGCACGTTATTGGCTACGTATCCAAAATTAACGATAAAGACGTCGACAGGCTCGATAAAGACGGCAAGCTGGCAAACTACGCCGCAACGCACGATATCGGTAAGCTGGGGATTGAGCGCTATTACGAAGACGTCCTGCACGGCCAAACCGGTTATGAAGAAGTTGAAGTCAATAACCGTGGTCGCGTGATCCGCCAGTTGAAAGAAGTGCCCCCTCAGGCAGGACACGACGTTTACCTGACGCTCGATCTGAAACTGCAACAATATATCGAAACCCTGCTGGCAGGCAGCCGTGCTGCAGTTGTCGTGACCGACCCTCGCAGTGGCGGCGTCCTGGCGATGGTTTCTATGCCAAGCTACGACCCGAACCTGTTTGTCGACGGGATCTCCAGCAAGGACTACTCTGGCCTGCTGAACGATCCGAACACCCCGCTGGTAAACCGTGCAACCCAGGGTGTTTACCCTCCGGCATCAACGGTTAAACCGTATGTTGCCGTTTCGGCCCTGAGCGCGGGTGTCATTAACCGTAATACCAGCCTGTTTGACCCCGGCTGGTGGCAGTTACCAGGTTCCGATAAACGCTACCGTGACTGGAAAAAATGGGGCCACGGTCATCTGAACGTCACTAAAGCGCTGGAAGAATCGGCGGATACTTTCTTCTATCAGGTCGCCTATGACATGGGTATTGACCGGCTGTCACTGTGGATGAGTAAGTTCGGCTACGGGCATTACACCGGTGTTGACCTGTCGGAAGAGCGTTCTGGCAACATGCCAACCCGTGAGTGGAAGCTGAAGCGCTTTAAAAAACCGTGGTATCAGGGTGATACCATTCCTGTGGGTATCGGCCAGGGCTACTGGACGGCAACGCCGTTGCAGATGAACAAAGCGATGATGATCCTCATCAACGATGGCGTGGTAAAAGTGCCACACCTGCTCATGAGCACGGTGGAAGACGGTAAGAAAGTGCCGTGGAACCAGCCACATGAAGCGCCGGTTGGGGATATTCACTCTGGTTTCTGGGAGATCGCAAAAGACGGTATGTACGGCGTAGCCAACCGTCCGAACGGTACGGCCCATAAATACTTCGCCGGTGCGCCGTATAAAGTGGCAGCTAAATCAGGTACCGCGCAGGTATTTGGCCTGAAGGCGAACGAAACCTATAACGCGCACCGTATTGCTGAGCGTCTGCGTGACCACAAGCTCATGACGGCGTTTGCCCCTTATGATAACCCGCAGGTTGCGGTGGCAATGATCCTGGAAAACGGCGGCGCAGGCCCGGCTGTTGGTACGATCATGCGCCAAATCCTCGACCATATTATGCTGGGTGACAACAACACTGAACTGCCGACTGAAAACCCGGCATCCGCAGCGACGGAGGACCAATAATCATGACGGATAATCCAAATAAAAAATCGCTGTGGGATAAAATCCACATCGACCCTGCCATGCTGCTGATCCTTCTGGCTCTGCTGTTCTACAGTGCTCTGGTTATCTGGAGCGCCAGCGGCCAGGATATCGGCATGATGGAGCGTAAAGTCGGCCAGATAGCGATGGGTCTGGTGATTATGGTCGTGATGGCGCAAATCCCGCCGCGCGTCTACGAAGGCTGGGCACCCTATCTGTATATTTTCTGTATTATCCTGCTGGTGGCGGTAGATGCCTTCGGTGCGATATCCAAAGGCGCGCAACGCTGGCTGGACCTGGGCATAGTCCGTTTCCAGCCGTCAGAGATAGCGAAAATCGCCGTCCCTCTGATGGTGGCACGCTTTATCAACCGCGACGTCTGCCCGCCTTCATTGAAGAACACCGCCATCGCACTGGCGTTAATCTTCCTGCCAACCTTGCTGGTTGCCGCACAGCCTGACCTCGGGACATCGATTCTTATCGTGCTTTCCGGTCTGTTTGTGCTGTTCCTGTCGGGTCTGAGCTGGCGCCTGATTGGTATCGCAGTGGTCCTGGTCGCGGCCTTCATCCCGATCCTCTGGTTCTTCCTGATGCATGATTACCAGCGCCAGCGCGTGATGATGCTTCTCGACCCGGAAACCGATCCCCTGGGCGCGGGCTATCATATTATTCAGTCGAAGATTGCAATTGGTTCCGGCGGTCTGCGCGGTAAAGGCTGGCTCCACGGCACGCAATCACAGCTTGAGTTCTTACCAGAACGCCACACCGACTTTATCTTTGCGGTTCTGGCGGAAGAGCTGGGGCTGGTTGGCATCTTAATCCTGCTGGCGCTCTACGTGCTGCTTATTATGCGCGGGCTCTGGATTGCGGCGCGCGCGCAAACCACGTTTGGCCGCGTGATGGCCGGCGGGTTGATGTTGATTTTATTCGTTTATGTCTTCGTAAATATTGGTATGGTGAGTGGTATTCTGCCGGTTGTAGGCGTACCGCTACCGCTGGTTAGTTACGGGGGCTCGGCACTGATCGTGTTGATGGCCGGGTTTGGTATCGTGATGTCGATCCATACCCACAGAAAAATGTTGTCCAAAAGCGTATAAAAATAAGGGGATCGCAATGCGTAAGCAGTGGCTGGGTATCTGCATCGCAGCAAGTTTGCTTGCAGCCTGTTCAAGTGATGATGGTCAGCAGCAGGCGACCGTCGCGCCGCCGCAGCCTGCGGTCTGTAACGGCCCGATTGTTGAAATCAGCGGCGCCGATCCAAGTTATGAGCCGCTGAACGCAACAGCAAATCAGGATTATCAGCGCGATGGCAAGAGCTACAAGATTGTGCAAGACCCGTCACGCTTTAGCCAGGCCGGTTTTGCTGCCATCTACGATGCAGAACCGGGTAGCAACCTGACGGCCTCTGGCGAAACGTTCGATCCCGCGCAGATCACCGCGGCACACCCGACGCTTCCAATCCCAAGCTATGCCCGTATCACGAACCTGGCAAATGGTCGCATGATTGTCGTGCGCATCAACGATCGTGGTCCTTACGGTAACGACCGTGTGATTTCACTGTCTCGCGCTGCCGCTGACCGTCTGAACACGTCTAACAACACCAAGGTGCGTATCGACCCTATCGTCGTGGCGCAGGATGGTACGCTGTCTGGCCCTGGTACTGCCTGTACAACCGTTGCCAAACAGACCTATGCCCTTCCTTCACGCCCGGATTTAAGCGGTGGTATGGGTGGCGCGTCTTCTCCGGCAGAGCCTGCTGCACCGCAGGGTGAAGTCCGTGCAATCAGCAATGATACCTTGCAGAGCGATGACAGCACTGGCGCGCCAGTGAAGAGCAGTGGTTTTCTTGGTGCGCCAACAACCTTAGCGTCAGGTGTACTTGAAGGTAACGAGCCAACACCCGCACCGGTCGTCGCAGCGCCGGTAACGCAACCCGCTGCGGTGACAGCGCCAGTGGCCACGCAAAGCGCGGAAGTTGCTGCGCCAGCTGCTGCAAGCGGTGGTTTTGTCGTTCAGGTGGGTGCGGTAAGTGACCAGGCGCGAGCGAAACAATACCAACAGCGTTTGAGTCAGCAATTCAGCGTTCCTGGACGTGTTGAGCAAAATGGTGCAGTCTGGCGTATCCAGATGGGGCCGTTTGCCAGCAAATCACAGGCGTCCGCCCTGCAACAACGCCTGCAAAGCGAAGCGCAATTGCAATCGTTTATCGCTGTTGCAAAATAACTCATCGGCGGTATCCGAATTGTCGATTTGTGTAACTAACATTCACAAACTCGCACTGAAAGTCGGATGCCTGCCTGTATAGCATTTGCTATAGTAAGGCACTTTTTTTAATTCCATCACGGATGTCGTAGTTCTGACCATGAAGACCACTTTTTCTGCTCGTTTTGTGCAGCGCATGGCGCTGACCACGGCCCTTTGCGCAGCTGCACTTTCTGCGGCTCACGCCGATGACCTGAATATCAAGACCATGATCCCTGGCGTTCCGCAAATCGACGCGGAATCCTACATCCTGATCGATTACAACTCTGGCAAAGTTCTGGCAGAACAGAATGCCGACGCCCGTCGCGATCCCGCCAGTCTGACCAAAATGATGACCAGCTACGTTATCGGTCAGGCCATGAAAGCCGGTAAGTTCAAAGAAAGCGATCTGGTGACTATCGGTAACGATGCCTGGGCGACCGGCAACCCGGTGTTTAAAGGTTCATCCCTGATGTTCCTTAAACCTGGAATGCAGGTTCCTGTATCTCAGCTGATTCGTGGTATCAACCTGCAATCAGGTAACGATGCCTGTGTGGCAATGGCCGACTTTGCTGCCGGTAGCCAGGACGCGTTTGTTGGCCTGATGAACAGCTACGTGACCGCTCTGGGTCTGCAAAACAGCCACTTCCAGACCGTTCACGGCCTGGATGCTGATGGCCAGTACAGCTCCGCACGTGATATGGCGCTGATTGGTCAGGCGCTGATTCGCGACGTGCCTAACGAATACTCCATCTATAAAGAAAAAGAGTTTACCTTCAATGGTATCCGCCAGACCAACCGTAACGGTCTGCTGTGGGACAACAGCCTGAACGTAGACGGCATCAAGACCGGTCACACCGATAAAGCGGGTTATAACCTGGTTGCCTCTGCCACTGAAGGCCAGATGCGCCTGATTTCTGCCGTTATGGGTGGTCGCACCTTTAAAGGTCGTGAAACCGAAAGCAAAAAACTGCTGACCTGGGGCTTCCGTTTCTTCGAAACCGTGAACCCACTGAAAGCAGGTAAAGAGTTTGCTTCTGAGCCAGTCTGGTTTGGTGACAACGATCGTGCATCACTGGGCGTGGACAAAGATCTGTATCTGACCATTCCGCGCGGCCGAATGAAAGATCTGAAAGCCAGCTACGTGCTGAACAGCACTGAGCTCCATGCTCCGCTCCAGAAAAACCAGGTTGTGGGCACCATTAACTTCCAGCTGGATGGCAAAACCATCGATCAGCGCCCACTGGTGGTGTTGCAAGAAATTCCTGAAGGCAATTTCTTCGGCAAAATCATTGATTACATTAAATTGATGTTCCATCACTGGTTTGGATAAAAATTGAACACTTGAAAGTGTGATTTTGATCCCCATATACTAACTATCCTGATAACTCCCACCTGATGTGGGAGTTATTATTTTTTGACGTTACGCCGGAGCTGACATGAAAACCAAACTTAACGAACTGCTTGAATTCCCTACCTCATTTACTTACAAAGTAATGGGGCAGGCGTTGCCTGAGCTGGTTGATCAGGTGGTTGAAGTGGTACAGCGCCATGCGCCGGGCGACTACTCTCCGTCAGTAAAACCAAGCAGCAAGGGCAACTACCACTCGGTTTCTATTACCATCACTGCCACGCATATTGAGCAGGTTGAGACGCTGTACGAAGAGCTCGGCAATATCGAAATTGTTCGTATGGTGCTGTAGTCCCTTTGCGGTTACCCGGTTTGCCGGGTAACCCCTCTCCCCGCTGTGGTATAATCCCCTCATCTTTTCTCCCTGTCTTCGGAGACACAGTTTTGTACCAGGATAAAATTCTTGTCCGCCAACTCGGGCTGCAACCTTACGAGCCTGTCTCCCAGGCCATGCATGACTTCACCGATTCCCGCGATGAAACGACACCTGACGAAATCTGGCTGGTTGAACATCTTCCGGTGTTTACTCAGGGGCAAGCTGGCAAAGCAGAACATCTGCTGACGACCGGTGATATTCCAGTCATTCAGAGCGATCGCGGTGGGCAAGTCACCTATCACGGTCCGGGTCAGCAGGTGATGTATGTTCTTCTGAACCTGAAACGCAGAAAACTTGGCGTTCGTGAACTGGTCACTCTGCTGGAACAAACCGTGGTGAACACACTGGCGGAATACGGTATTGATGCCCATCCCCGGGCCGATGCGCCAGGCGTGTACGTTGGAGAAATGAAGATCTGTTCGCTGGGTCTGCGTATTCGTAAGGGCTGTTCGTTTCACGGGCTGGCGTTAAATATTAATATGGATCTCGCGCCGTTCTTACGTATCAACCCGTGTGGATATGCCGGAATGGAAATGACGCAAATGCGCCAGTGGGTCGAAACAGCCACACCTGATATTATTCGACCGGTGCTGTTGAACAACTTGTTAGCGCTACTTAACAATCCACCCCACGAATATATCCCTGCTTAATATATCATACATGATGGCTTGATTATTTGACGAGCCATCACTTATTTACCGCTTTTACGCTTTACAATAATCCGCAGATTCTATATTTTCGAAGCGCCTGAACGCACCCGCATATTAGCGCTATAAATTATTTAGCCCACTACCTGAGATGATTGAGAGGCTCAGGTAGCTTGCGTGACAATCACACAACTGTTTGTTTTTGATAAACAAGTGACACCTACAAAACACTTTACGAATCTCTACAGGCATAATAAATAATTTCAACTATCATTCATATTGTGAATGAATACGGAGTGAAAGCGTGGAGTATAATAATTTACCAGCCAAACGCCTGAATGAACCCGGTAGTGAAGATAAACCGCAAATTTTTCGGACATTACGTAATATTGATCTCAATTTGCTGACTATTTTTGAGGCAGTTTATGTCCACAAGGGTATCGTTAACGCTGCGAAAATTCTTAATCTCACGCCCTCTGCAATTAGCCAGTCCATTCAGAAATTGCGCGCTATATTTCCCGATCCCTTATTTATACGTAAAGGCCAGGGCGTGACGCCTACGGCCTATGCGACTCACCTGCACGAGTACATCAGCCAGGGGCTGGAATCGATTCTGGGCGCGCTGGACCTGACGGGAAGCTATGACAAGCAAAGAACGATTACCATTGGTACATCGCCTTCTGTTGGCGTTCTGGTTCTGCCCATCATCTATCAGGCGGTGAAACAACACGCTCCACAACTGCTGCTACGTAATGTTCCCGTCAGTGAGCCTGAAATTCAGCTCGCGCAGTTTCAGACCGACCTGATAATCGACAGCAATAATTTTAACGCCAGAGCATTAGGGCAGAACGTTCTCTATGCTGATAGCCTGACGCTGGTATGTCGACAGCATCACCCGGCACTCAGTCAACCACTGACGCTGGAAAACTTACGTGGCTACGAGCATTCATCGTTCATGACCGAAGGGCAAAGCATGAACGTTCTTCGTCAGCGCTTAGACGAGCTTTTCCCGGAACGTCAGGTGAGCTTCAGCAGTTACAATATGTTTACGATGGCATCCCTGATTAGCAGCAGCGACATGCTTTGCGTTATGCCCGCCCGGCTGTACTCTTTACTGTGTAAATGCTGGCCACTGGAGAGCATCCCCTTACCGCAGCTGAACACTGAATCTGTTGAAATTTCCCTGCATTACAACAAACTCAGCCTGCGCGATCCAGTACTCGAAAACGTCATCAACGTCATCCGCCAGGCCTTCTGACAGGCTCATTCAGAACAAGCCCCTGCCGGGTGCGGGGCAAAAGGCACAAAACAACAACTATTTTACAATTTGGCGACCTGGCAGGCTGCTTTATCGACCGTTTCAATGATATACTGCCTGTCGTTCGTTCAAAAATAGTTGATAAATACAACATTCCCTTGAATTGAAACGCTTTCCTTCGATATTCGCAACTGGAACACGCACGCTATGAGTAAACCCATTGTGATGGAACGCGGTGTTAAATACCGCGATGCCGATAAAATGGCCCTTATCCCGGTTAAAAACGTGGCTACAGAGCGCGAAGCGCTGTTAAGAAAACCGGAATGGATGAAAATCAAACTTCCGGCTGACTCTTCGCGTATCCAGGGGATCAAAGCGGCGATGCGTAAAAATGGCCTTCACTCTGTGTGTGAAGAAGCCTCTTGCCCCAACCTTGCTGAATGTTTCAATCACGGCACAGCGACCTTTATGATTCTGGGTGCAATTTGTACCCGCCGCTGTCCGTTCTGCGACGTAGCGCATGGCCGCCCTGTTGCGCCTGACGCTAACGAACCGCAAAAACTGGCTCAGACGATTGCCGACATGGCACTGCGCTATGTGGTGATTACCTCTGTTGACCGTGACGATCTGCGTGATGGCGGTGCTCAGCACTTTGCTGACTGTATCACTGCTATCCGTGAGAAAAGTCCAAACATTAAAATCGAAACGCTGGTACCGGACTTCCGTGGACGCATGGATCGTGCGCTGGATATCCTGACCGCAACACCGCCGGATGTGTTCAACCACAACCTGGAAAACGTACCGCGTATCTACCGTCAGGTTCGCCCTGGTGCAGATTACAACTGGTCCCTGAAACTGCTGGAGCGTTTTAAAGAAGCGCACCCGCATATCCCGACCAAATCAGGCCTGATGGTTGGCCTCGGTGAAACCAATGCCGAGATCATTGAAGTGATGCGCGATCTGCGTCGTCATGGCGTAACCATGCTGACGCTGGGCCAGTATTTGCAGCCTAGCCGCCATCACCTGCCGGTACAGCGCTATGTTAGCCCGGATGAGTTCGATGAAATGAAAGCCGAAGCAATGGCAATGGGCTTTACCCATGCAGCCTGTGGCCCGTTTGTTCGCTCGTCATACCATGCTGATATGCAGGCGAAAGGCGAAGAAGTTAAATAAAATAGAAATATTTATTTACAGTTACATCATAAAAAAACCGGCCATTGAGCCGGTTTTTTTTCGCAAGCCCTCAGGCATTGCTATTACTCTTTGTGAGAAAGCTTCTCAGCAGGGACGTCATCCTCGGCGCTTTTCTTCGCAGCCGCATCATCGTCATTCATCGCTTTTTTGAAGCCTTTAATTGCTGCCCCCAGGTCACCGCCCAGTGTGCGTAACTTCTTGGTACCAAACAGCAGGACGACCAGTGCGGCAACCACCAGCAGTTTGGTAATACTAATCTCACCCATAGATACCTTCTTTACATAAAACAGGCTGCATTCAGCGCCAAAAACCTGATCTTATTAACGGTCATTTGACGCGCGCACACAATAGCAATCTGTAACAAGGTGAATCAAGCATTGTTGAAAAAAACATCAGAATAATTGCGGTGGCGCAAACCGACGATTTTGCAGAACGGGTAACTGCTGGCGCGCAAGAGAAATTCTGGCTGAAAATATCTCGGCCATCAGCAACGTCGGTGCTTCCGCAGCTGCAGCGACCGTCACCCCCAGCGGATCAACAACCCGGCTCTGGCCAATATTCTTATTCCCGCACTCCCCGGCAGCCACAATATAACAGGTGGTATCGAGCGCACGGGCGGCAAGCAGCGTCGCCCAGTGGTGCTCTTTAAGCGGGCCTTTTACCCACGCCGCAGGCAATACCAGCACATCAGCCCCTTTAAGGGCGAGGCTCATCGCCATCTCAGGAAAGCGAACATCGTAGCAGGTCATCAATCCGATGTTCATGCCGTCGATGTTAATCAATGGCGGAATGATATCTCCAGGGTCAACCAGGCGTGACTCCTGAATGCTGAACGCATCGTAGAGATGTAATTTAGCGTAGCTCGCGATAATCGCACCTTCACGGATCGCCACAAGGGTGTTCACTGCCCTTCCCGGCGAAGACGGAACATGGATTGTCAGAACTGTGGTCAGTTGATTACCCGCACTTTCCTGAAGCAACAGCCGCAAAAAGCCGCCATCCAGCGGCTGAGCTGATTTCACTGACATATCTGGGTCGTTATCATCACGTGCCAGCAGCGCTTCAGGGAGCACCAGCAACAACGCCCCCTTTTGCTGAGCCTGAGCCATCAGGGCCACGCATTTTTGCGCATTCTCTTCCCAGCGTGGCGTTACCGCAAACTGCCCAACCGCAACATACATATTTGTCCCCTACTCATAATCAGCGTTAAACTTGATGCTCTTACACATCAAATAGCAGGTATTTAGCGTGTTACAACTACTTTTAGCCGTTTTTATTGGTGGTGGTACAGGGAGCGTTGCGCGATGGTTCTTAAGTATGCGGTTTAATCCCATGCATCAGGCGATCCCCATGGGTACGCTTGCTGCTAACCTGATTGGTGCATTTATCATTGGTATGGGGCTCGCCTGGTTCAACCGAATGACGCATATCGACCCGGTGTGGAAAGTTTTGATCACCACCGGTTTCTGTGGCGGTCTGACAACATTCTCTACTTTCTCTGCCGAGGTGGTGTTCCTGTTCCAGGAAGGCCGATTCACCTGGGCATTGACGAACATTGCAATCAACATGCTGGGTTCGTTTGCGATGACGGCTATCGCATTTTGGTTATTTTCCTCAGCCAGCCCGCAATAACGTCGGGAGCGTTAATGTTGGCTTAACTTTTCTCTGTCACTCTGGTTGCAATACTGAACGAGGGTGACGGAATGAAAGACAGTTTGATGAGCGCAGGAATGGTGTTGCTGAGCGTGCTGATCATCGCCAGCTTCCTGAAAATCTATTTTCTTGGCTGATTCAAAACGAAAAAAAACCCGCTCAGAGAGCGGGTTTTGAAATTCTTGCTGACGCGTCTGAATTACAGAGCGATTACGTTAGCAGCAGAAGGGCCTTTGGCACCGTTAGTGATTTCAAACTCAACGCGCTGACCTTCAGCCAGGGTTTTGAAACCATTAGTCTGGATTGCAGAGAAGTGTACGAACACGTCTTTGCTGCCATCTTCTGGAGTAATGAAACCGAATCCTTTGGACTCATTAAACCACTTAACGTTACCTTTAATCTTAGACATCAAAATTACCTTTACATTAAAAAACGACACAAATGCTGTGTCGGGTATCAGTACAACAATTGTGGGACGTTTTGTCCAGCGGTTCTTTGATAAAAAGTGACAAAAGTCGCGTTAATTTTCACTGAAGGATTTTTATCCTTTATGATTCAAAGACAGTACGTTTATTCACCAGCACGTAAAGTTTTTTCAGTTAAAACTGAAAACGCATCCACGCGAAGTAAACGTTACCGTTGTTATAAGTTCCAGGAATATACGTCATCTGGAACGTTGCAGGACCGTAACCAATGGACGCCAGCGGCAAGATCACCGGAATAGGGATGTAATTCCAGTTATCGCGCGCAGTGACCCCTGCGGTGTAGCCCAGACCCACGTGGAAGTTATCGTCTGCTAACGGTCGCCAGGTTTTCTCCCAACCGTAGCCGCCAATCGGTTCCCACTTGTTAAAGGAATCTTTAAAGGCCATCAGGTAGATGCCGTGCCAGTTCCCTTTTTCGTCCCAGCGCGACTGGCCAAAACCTGCCCCCCACGGACGTTCGTTGTATTTGTCTGTTTTTTCTTTGTCATACGCAAAACGTGCGTGCCACGTTATGGTCGGAATATAAAGATCATAGTGCTCTGGCTCCTTCCAGGTTTGTGCGACGTTATCCGTAAAAGTTGAGAACCAACCCTTATCCGTCGCGCTTTCTTCTGCCATGGCACCAGAAGAAAATGTTAACAACCCAAAAATAAACAATAAAATCAAGGAAAAATTATTTCGTACGATCACAATGCAATTACCATTCTTAGTATTCGGGGCAAAGTTTACCATAGAATAGTTGAATGGTGGCTTAACGATATCAGCGTTATTCCTAATTAATGCCACTTATACTGGGAATATTCCGAAGTTACATTATCCTGTATGCCTGAATAAGCGCATACAGGATGCATATTTAACGTCGATGTAACAACTTATAGAGTGCAGGAATAACCAGCATTGACAGCAACGGCGCAGTTACCATCCCACCTATCATAGGCGCTGCGATGCGTTGCATCACCTCCGAACCGCTGCCGCCCCCCCACATAATGGGTAGCAACCCCGCCATGATGGTGGCAACGGTCATCACTTTCGGGCGGACACGAAGCACCGCACCTTCATGGATAGCCCGCATAACCATCGCACTCCCGCCGTCAGGCTCCCGCAGACGATACTTATCCAGCGCATGATTTAAATAGAGGACCATTATTACCCCGAATTCCGCCGCGACACCGGAAAGTGCTATAAATCCTACCGCCCCCGCCACCGACAGATTATATTCAAGCAGCCACAGCAACCACACGCCCCCAATAAGTGCAAAAGGTAATGTCCCCATTATTATCAGGACATCTGACACGCGTTTAAAGGTTAGCCAGAGCAGTATAAATATAATCATGAGGGTAACTGGCAGGACTATTTTTAGCTTTGCCGTTGCCCGTTCAAGATATTCGAATTGCCCGGACCAGGAGAGCGACACCCCCTGCGGTAAAACGACCTGCTCCGCCACCCGCTTTTGCATTTCATCTACCGCTGACTTCAGATCACGCCCGCGCAAATCGACATAAATCCAATTAGACAGCCGCGCATTTTCGCTTTTTAACATTGGCGGTCCTTCCGTCACCACAATATCCGCCAACTCGCCAAGCGCAATCTGGCTGCCGTTCGCGGCAATCACGGGTAAGACGCGCAGTTTATCCACATTATCGCGAAGGTCGCGTGGATAACGCAGGTTGATGGGATAACGTTCACGTCCCTGAATGACTTCTCCAATGTTATCGCCCCCCACTAACGTAGAGACCATACTTTGCAGCTCATCGACGGACACGCCATATCGCGCAGCCTTTTGCCTGTCGATACGAATATCCACATAGCGCCCGCCAGCCAGACGTTCCGCCAGGGCCGAGGTGACGCCAGGCACCTGCTTCACCACCTGTTCAATCTGCTGGGCGACCCGCTCGATATCCACAATATTATTGCCGTTCACCTTTATGCCTACCGGGCTTTTTATCCCGGTGGCCAGCATATCCAGCCGGTTACGGATAGGCGGCACCCACACGTTAGCAATTCCGGGTACGGACACCGTTTTGTCCAGCTCCTCTACCAGTTTTTGCGTTGTCATTCCGTGGCGCCACTGAGCGCGGGGTTTAAAGTGGATGGTCGTTTCCAGCATGGTGAGCGGTGCCGGATCGGTTGCCGATTCCGCCCTTCCGGCCTTACCAAATACGCTTTCCACTTCCGGCACGCTTTTAATCAACCGGTCTGTTTGCTGCAATAACCGCGATGCTTCACGGGCGGAGATCCCCGGTAACGTGGATGGCATGTACAGCAAATCCCCTTCATCCAGAGGCGGCATAAACTCACTTCCCAGCCGGCTTAGCGGCCAGAGGGTCGCCACTAAAAGCGCAAACGCCAGCATCAGTGTGGTTTTCGGAAACGAGAGCACCTTATCCAGCAAAGGTTCATACAGGCGAATCAGTACCCGGTTGATGGGGTTGGCTTTTTCGTCAGGGATCTTGCCGCGAATAAAATAGCCCATCAGCACCGGCACCAGGGTAATGCCAAGCCCTGCCGCCACCGCCATTGACCAGGTTTTGGTAAACGCCAACGGGGAAAACATTCGCCCCTCCTGCGCCTCAAGCGAAAACACCGGAATGAACGACAAGGTGATGATAAGCAGACTACAAAACAGCGCCGGACCAACTTCCACGGCGGCACGCTCCGCAAGGTGCCAGTAATCCCCGGACGACGGTGTTTTATCCGGGTTATCATGTCGCCATTGCTCCAGCACTTTATGCATGTTTTCAATCATGACAATCGCGGCATCGACCATCGCCCCGATAGCAATGGCGATCCCGCCAAGCGACATGATGTTCGCGTTGATCCCCTGATAGTGCATCACCACGAATGCCCCCAGGATCCCAAGCGGCAAAGAGACAATAGCCACCAGCGCCGAACGGAAATGGAATAAAAACAGCGCACAAACCACCACCACGACCGCAAACTCTTCAAGCAACTTATGCGTCAGCGTCTTAACCGACTCTTCAATCAGGGTTGAGCGGTCATAGACCGGTACAATTTCCACACCCTCTGGCAACGTTTTCTGCAATTCACTGAGCTTTGCTTTCACCGCGTGAATGGTGTCCAGCGCATTCTGCCCATAGCGCATCACGACCACACCCCCGGCAACCTCACCCTCACCATTCAGTTCCGCCACACCCCGGCGGATCTCCGGGCCAAATCCAATGGTCGCAACGTCTTTTAACAGGACAGGCACACCGTCCCGGCTGGTGATCACCACGTTGCGAAAATCATCCAGCGACCGCAAATAGCCGGTGGTTCGCACCATATATTCGGCCTCTCCCATTTCCAGCAATGCGCCGCCACCCTCTTTGTTCGCAGCCTGCACCGCGCTGGAGAGCTGGCTGTGCGTAATGTTCAGCGCGCGCATCCTGGCAGGATCAGCGACAATCTGGTACTGGCGCACCATCCCGCCAATGCTGGCGACTTCCGACACGTTCGGCACGGTTTTAAGTTCAAACTTCAGCGTCCAGTCCTGGATAGCTCGCAGGTCTGCCAGACTGTGTTTTCCACTGCGATCGACAAGAGCGTACTCGTAAATCCAGCCAACCCCGGTGGCGTCTGGCCCCAGCGAGACTTTAACCCCCGCCGGAAATTGCGACTGCACCTGGCTTAAATACTCCAGTACACGGGAGCGAGCCCAGTACAAATCCGTGCCATCTTCAAACAGCACGTAGACATAGGCATCACCAAACATGGAAAAGCCGCGCACCGTTTTAGCCCCAGGCACAGAGAGCATCGAGGTGGTCAGCGGCCAGGTGACCTGATCCTCTATCACCTGCGGCGCTTTGCCGGGATAGCTCGCTTTGACGATAACCTGCACATCAGAGAGATCGGGAAGCGCATCCAGCGGCGCGCGTTGCACTGCCCACCAGCCCCACCCGGCCATGATCAGCGCAGCCAGGATCACCAGCAGACGGTTACGTAAGGAGGCACGAATCACCGCAGAAATCATTGGGTCACCTCCGGCATCACGCTGCGCAGATTCGCTTCTGAATCAATCAGGAACTGACCAGAGGTGACAACTTCATCCCCCGCTTTCAGGCCCGATGTGATCTCCGTCCAGCCCTGGGCAGTCAACCCTGTTTTGACATTGACCGGGCGGAAATAACCGTCCCCGGTAGCCAGCAGCAGACGTGTAGATTCCCCGCTGTTGATGACCGCTTCTTCAGGTACGGCAAGGGCTGGCGGACGTTGTGCTGCCTGGGCGCGCGATACGCTGAGATACATTCCGGGTTTTAATTTCTGCCCGGCGTTGTTCAGCACGATGCGTGCTTTCAGGGTGCGCGTGGTGGTTTCCATCTGCGGGAGTAGCTCACTGACCGCGCCGTGGAATTGCTCGCCCGGCCAGCTCTGTGTCGTGGCAACCACTTCAGTGCCCACGCTCAGGGATTGCGCCTGCGTTTGCGGGTAGTCAATAACCAGCCACACCGGGTCAAGACTGGCGATTTCGAACAGCGGGGCCGTTGCCGTAATCTGCGCACCCTCGCGCACATCCAGCTTAACGACATATCCTGCTTTCGCCGCCCGAAGTGTCAGCGTGGTTTGCGGTTTGCCGCTTCGTTCCAGCGCCCGGATCACCTCCTCCGGCATAAATTGCAGCGCCAGTCGCTCACGTGCGGCGCGTGTCAACCCGGCGTCACCAAGCTGACGGACGGCCAGATACTCCTGTTGTGCGGTAGTCCATTGTGGGATCCAGAGCTGCGCCAGCGCTTCATTGGCTTTCACCTGCTGCTGTGGGGCGTTGACATACAACTGTTTCACCACGCCGTTGGCGGGCGCCGAAACCACGGTCACCCCCCGTTCATCCGTTGATACCGTGGCAAAAGCGGAGAATGGGACATTCAGCTGATGTAGCTGCGCTTTCGTTGTCTTCATGCCCAGGTTTTGTTGCTGCTGCGCACTGATCCCAACACCGGACGCAGCCTTTTCTTCATCTGCATAGCGCGGCACCAACTGCATATCCATAAAGGGTGATTTCCCGGGCTTATCAAAACGCTGTCCGGGCATCATGGGATCGTACCAGTAAAGCACTTTACGCTCAGTGGGCTGCGACTGCGCCACAGGTTGATGAGACTGCTTTTGCCCCACAAAATACCCGCCCCCGGCCGCCACTAACACCGCAATCGCAACTGCGGATAAGGTCGTTGTTTTCATTTTGCCAGCTCCTGTGGGATCAGCCATTGGATCGCCGCCCAGTTCCGCGCCATCTCGCGCTCCGCCTGATTCGCCGCGAGTTCCGTATCCAGTACGCTTCGGCGCGCCTCCAGTAATGCAGGCAGCTCTGACTGCCCCGAACGATATTGCGCCGTCATCACCTCCAGCCGTTGGCGCTGTAACGGGAGGATCTCCTCGCTCTGGCGCTGCCATAAGGTTTGCGCCGCCTGATACTGCGCCACCAGCGACTGCACCTGCGCGATATGCTCACGTTTAATCAGCGTGAGTTGGTCTACCGCCTGCATCGACCGGGAGACATCAGCGGCATAATCTTTGTCCTGCCTTTTGGACTGGAAGATCGGTAAATCAACGCTGAACATGACCCCTGCCATATCGTCATACCCTTCAGCACGATGGGCGTAGAACACCTCAACATCCACGTCAGGTATGGCGGCGATGGCCGATTGTGCAGAACGGGCTTTCGCGGTGTCGGCCTCCCGTCGGGCGGCTTCCACTTCCGGGTGTTGGACTATCCCCTCTTCCAGCGTTTTTTCATCGGCGGGGAGCCGCTGGTAACGTGGCAAAGGCCCGCTCACATCGGTGATTGATTGCCCCGTCAGCTGAAACAGGCGGCTTTGTGCCAGTTGCACATCGCGCTGAGCAAGCGTCTCTTTATCGCGCATTGCGCTCAGGGTCATTTGCAACGCCAGTACGCTGTCTGGCGTAGAACTGCCCGCCCCTACGCTTGCCTTTTGCACACCGCGCTGACGCCCGGTTTCGCTGACCAGCGCTTTCGCTTTTTTCAGCGCCTGCTGCGTTAACGCCAGTTCGAGCCAGGCCTGAGCGGTATCACGCTGAAGTACCGCGCGGATAGCCTCCCCTTTTGCCAGCACGCCTCGCGCCTGCGCCTGGAAGGTTTGCGCTTTACGTTCGCGTTTTTCAGAACTGACATAGCTCTGCATGATGCCAATTTTTTGCATGGTCATGCCTTCACGCGTCAGACGCCTGTCGTTGTTCCCCTGTACTGGCACGTTTTCAATACCAAACTTCAGTTTGGGGTCGGGTAGTTGGGTCGCGGAATCCGCCATCGCATCCAGCGCCTGTGCTTCATTACGGCTGGCAGATAGCTCCGCGGAATAGCGTTGCGCTTCGGTCAGGGTTTGGTCGAGCGTCCACGGCTCTGCCTGTACGGCTGAGCTGAGTAACCCGAACATCACCCCACCGAGCCATAGGCCCAGTGTGTGTTGTTTCATGAAGTCCTCGCTTAGCGCTGTGGTGTCAGCGAGACGATCTGAAACCCGTCACCTGAACGTTCAAGGATGAACGTCACCCGATCGCCGGGTTTCGCACCATTGAGCACGGCACCGGATGACAAGGTAAATGGCATCGTCATGGCAGGCCATTTCAGTTCAGGAATGGCGTCATGTTCGAGAGTGACAGACTGGGCGGAAAACGCCTGGACAACGCCATGGCCTTGCCAGCGTTGTGCAGTCGGAGTGGTTACCTCATTCGCCTGGACGGCAAAAGAAGAAAAAGAGACGGACGCGCCAAGCAGCGCGGAAAGAAATAAAGCACGCATGATAAAGCTCCTGTTAAACGTAAATTAAAATAAAATCAACGAATTAACAGGTTTTTATTCTCTGAACCGGCAAAAACGAATGGTTGCCGGTGGCCCCACAGCGGGAGGGGTGATTGACCACGCAGACGGGCTTACATCCGTACATTCCGGCGTGTTCAGGGTAAGGGTCATAGTGGCAGGTAGCGCCACCAGTTGAGGATGAGCAGGATCTTTTGGTGCCTGATCGGGCACACAGTGTTTTTCACACAGCGGCGAAACATCAGCGGTATGAGCAGGGCCAGGTTTAGCCATCATATCCATATGCTGAATTGCCGCGACGTTACCCCGAAGGTCGATAGAACAATCGTGAGAGGCAACAGCAACCTGACTCTGGATCAACAGCCAGCCAAAGGCTATCAAAAACATCAGCAGATGTTTTTTGAAAAAGCGCAGGCGATAAGTCCAGCTGGCGTGCATATCGGCGTCATCAGGTTGAAAAAAGTGCTGAGAGTATATGCAGGGAAAAGAAAGAATAGAAAGTGCTTTTAAAGAGATTTACGTTCTTTATCAATCCCCTGATAAATAGCCTCAAATACATTAACACTTCAATATCATTTCTATGACATATAATAATGATTCAATGAGTCAATAACCCCATGATGCAAATGATAGGGTAATGGCAAAATATCGTTACTCTCTCCTTTAGTAGTATATTTATTGATTTTAATCAGCAATGACAGGCCATTAATTCGGCACATTTCATCCTTCTTTTTTTATTGACTATTTGTGCTCTCGGGCAGCAGGGATACAGGAGAAACCATGCTTACGTTTATTGAGCTCCTTATCGGAGTCGTCGTCATTGTCGGTGTAGCCCGCTACATCATTAAAGGCTACTCAGCCACTGGGGTCTTATTTGTCGGCGGTCTGACGCTGCTCATTATTAGCGCCTTACTGGGCCATAAAGTCTTACCCGCCAGCGAAACCAGTACGGGCTATACCGCGACCGACATTGTCGAATACATAAAAATTCTGCTCATGAGCCGTGGCGGCGACCTGGGTATGATGATCATGATGCTGTGCGGTTTTGCAGCATTTATGACCCACATCGGCGCGAACGACATGGTCGTTAAGCTGGCATCCCGGCCGTTGAAATTCATCAACTCCCCATATCTGCTGATGATCGCCGCTTATTTCCTGGCCTGCCTGATGTCACTGGCCGTCTCGTCTGCCACAGGTCTTGGCGTGCTATTAATGGCGACACTGTTCCCCATCATGGTCAACGTGGGGATTAGCCGTGGCGCGGCTGCTGCTATTTGCGCCTCTCCTGCGGCCATTATTCTTTCGCCAACTTCCGGTGATGTGGTGCTGGCAGCAAAAGCCGCTGAAATGTCGCTGATCGATTTTGCGTTTAAAACCACGCTGCCTATCTCGATTGCCGCCATTATTGCCATGGCGATTGCCCACTTTTTCTGGCAGCGCTATCTCGACAAAAAAGAGAACATCAGCCACGAAATGCTGGATGTGGGTGAAATCACCACTACCGCACCAACCTTTTACGCCATCCTGCCCTTTACACCGATTATTGGCGTGCTGATTTTTGACGGCAAATGGGGTCCGCAGCTGCATATCATTACGATTCTGGTTATCTGCATCCTGCTGGCGGCGATGCTGGAATTTGTGCGTGGCTTCAATACTCAGAAAGTGTTTTCCGGGCTGGAAGTAGCCTATCGCGGTATGGCGGATGCCTTTGCAGGTGTCGTAATGCTGCTGGTTGCTGCAGGCGTGTTTGCTCAGGGGTTGAGCACCATCGGCTTCATCCAGAGCCTGATCTCCATTGCCACCTCCTTCGGCTCTGCCAGCATTATCCTGATGCTGGTGCTGGTAATTCTGACCATGCTGGCTGCAATGACCACCGGCTCTGGTAATGCGCCGTTCTACGCCTTTGTTGAGATGATCCCTAAACTGGCGCACTCCTCCGGTATCAACCCGGCTTATCTTTCCATTCCGATGTTGCAGGCATCCAACCTGGGCCGCACCATTTCTCCGGTTTCCGGTGTGGTGGTTGCCGTTGCCGGGATGGCAAAAATATCACCGTTTGAAGTGGTGAAACGTACCTCTGTTCCCGTTCTTGTTGGCCTGATCGTGGTCATCATTGCAACCGAAGTGCTGGTGCCTGGCACAGCGGTGGGATAAGTTCCTCACCCGCAAAAAAGCGCCTGCGGGCGCTTTTTGTGCTTTAATAACTTCCAGAAATAATCCGTTTTCAATCATTCAGGAATTCAAATGTTCAGGAAGGATATTGTTTTTCCGTCTGGCGCTATGGCGCTTGCACTCTGCGTTTTCTCCGCACAGGCAGAACCTCTTAAGGCAACGCAGTACGGGGATTTCGATCGCTACGTTCTGGCGCTCTCCTGGCAAACCGGGTTTTGTCAGAGCATGGTCGAGCGCAACCGTAACGAACCGGACGAGTGTCGCCTGCAAAAAGAGAGCAAGACCAAAACCGATTTCCTGACCGTGCACGGTCTGTGGCCAGGCCTGCCAAAATCCATTGCCTCGCGCGGGGTGGATGAACGCCGCTGGATGCGTTTTGGCTGCGCCACTCGCCCGATCCCCAACATGCCGGAAGTGAAAGCCAGCCGTAAATGTTCAGCCGCCGAAACCGGGTTATCCCTGTCGGGCGCAGCAAAACTCAACAGCGTGATGCCGGGAGCCGGTGGTAACTCTTGTCTTGAGCGCTACGAATATGCCAAACATGGCGTCTGCTTTGGCTTCGACCCCGATGCCTATTTCGGCACAATGGTGCGGATGAATCAGGAAGTGAAAAGCAGCCCGCTGGGGCAATTTCTGGCAAATAATTACGGTAAAACCGTTAGCCGTAGCGATTTTGATGATGCCGTCGGCAAAGGATGGGGGAAAGAGAGTATCAAAGCCATCAAGCTGACCTGTAGCGGTAATCCGGCCTATCTCACTGAATTGCAGCTCTCGCTGAACGCCGACACCATTAACAATCCACTTTCTGCGACCTCTTTTGCCGCGCAGCCACATCCCGGTAACTGCGGTAAGCAATTCGTTATCGATAAAGTCGGTTACTGACCTGCCCCAGGGCGCGCCATGTCAAACCGGTGCTCGTCGCTAATGGCATAATAGGCCGTCGGCCCACCCGCTCGCAGTATTGGACGGGCTTTGGCGGTCTGGTAAATACCCTCTTCCAGTAGCGATTCCTGAATATGGATCCCGACAACTTCCCCCAACACCAGCCAGGTTTCTATTGGCGACCCATCGGCACCCGTCAGCTGAATGCACTGTGAAAGGCGGCACTCGAAATTCACCGGGCTTTCTGCCACGCGAGGTGCTTTAACCAGCTTGCTCTCTGCAGTCGTTAACCCGGCAAAGGCAAACTCATTTTCACCTTGCGGCAGCATTGCAGAGGTTTCATTCATTGCATGCGCCAGGTCCAGCGTTGCCAGGTTCCAGACAAACTCGCCCGTTTCGACAATATTACGCACGCTGTCTTTCCAGCCATTACTGGAAAATCCAATGATCGGCGGGCGATAGTTAAAGCAGTTGAAGAAACTATAAGGTGCAAGATTTGGCCGCCCCTCTTTGTCGCAAGAGGCGATCCAGCCAATCGGGCGTGGGCCAACGATAGCATTCAGTGGGTCATGCGGCAGGCCGTGACCCTGAGAAGGTTCATAGAAGTACATAGTTATCTCTGGTGGATAGGGCGTACACGAATTACGCTTCGCTCATTGCCCTGTTTCAGGACAATCAGCGTAACGCAATCCGCCAGAAATTAAGACTGAATAAATTTCAGCAAATCGTCGTTAATCTGGTGCTTATGGGTGGTGCAGATACCGTGCGAGCCGCCCGCATACACCTTGAGTTGCGCATCAGGCAGGATCTCCGCCGCCACCCGTCCACAGGTATCGATCGGCACGATTTGATCGTCATCACCGTGAATGACCAGCGTCGGGATGGTCATCTTTTTCAGATCGCCACGCAGGTCGGTTTCCGAAAAGGCTTTGATACAGTCGTACAGCGCCTTAATAGAGCCCTGAAGCCCCTGCTCCACAAAGCTTTCACGTACCGCTTTAGACTCTTTCGCGCCCGGGCGGTTATAACCGTAAAACGCGGCGGTCAGCTCGTAGAAGAATGCCGCACGATCGTTAACCACACCTTCCCGAATACCATCAAAGACCTCTTTCGGCACCCCATTGGGGTTGAAATCGGTTTTGATCATAATCGGTGTAACAGCGCCAATCAGCACGGCTTTCGCCACGCGCTGTGTGCCATGACGGCCAATATAGCGCGCCACTTCCCCACCGCCTGTTGAATGACCCACATGCACCGCATCTTTCAGATTAAGATGCGCCGTCAGTTCAGCCAAATCGTCAGCGTATTGATCCATATTATGCCCGTCCCAAGGCTGTGCCGAGCGGCCATGACCACGTCGGTCATGCGCAATCACACGAAATCCTTTTGACCCCAGAAACAACATTTGATCTTCAAAGGCATCAGCCGTCAGCGGCCAGCCGTGACTGAACACGATGGGTTGCCCACTTCCCCAGTCTTTAAAATGCAAATAACTGCCGTCTTTCAAGGTAAGTTTGTCGTAATCGCTCATGAGATCTCCTCAACGGAACACTGAATGCGGATAGTCGCCGAATAAGGGCGCTTAAAAAGGATAATGCAAATTTGCGAGTGATCACGTTTTTCGCCAAAAATTCATATGACCGATGAATGTGACCTTCATCACTTCAAACTTGCGTGCTCAGTGAGTATCATCGGGAGAGTTAAACCCTCGCTGCCAGACGGCGAGGGTTTTCTTTTGGATTGGTTTCTGCGTTACACGCAGCATTAACGACATGGAGTAATAAATGTCCAGACCCACTATTATCATTAATGAACTCGACGCAGAACGTATCGACAGGCTTCTTGAAAAGCAAGAATTTGCTGCACTGCCCATTGCAGATGCACTGAATGCTGAGCTGGATCGGGCGCAAATGTGCACGCCAGAGTCGATGCCGCATAATGTGGTGACGATGAACAGCCAGGTGAAATTCCGCGACCTGACCACCGGTGAAGAGCGCACCCGCACCCTGGTTTACCCGGCACAAATGACCGACAGCAGCACGCAGCTTTCCGTTCTGGCTCCTGTGGGCGCGGCGTTAATTGGTTTGCGTACCGGCGACACCATCCACTGGGAATTGCCCGGCGGTACCGCTACGCATCTTGAAGTGCTCGAACTGCTTTACCAGCCAGAAGCGGCCGGCGATTACCTTCGTTAATCCCTTCTGAACACGCGACAACCGCTTTGCCCGGAGGGTGCCCGCGCATCCTCTTTCCGAAATTCACCCATTCGTCTTATATCGCGCAAAACCCCCTTAATCCACGCTTAATCTGTTTTGGTGCCGCGGGGACGGTCATGCTTGAAGAACTGGCTATCGTACTGGTTTTTCTGTTTTTATTGGCGATTATCGTCATGGCCGTGCTTTATCTTGAACGTCACTGGTAACCCTCCTTCTGCTTAACCTCTCAAATAGTAAAAAATGTATGACATGAAAAAGTGCCAGACAGCTATCAGAAACCACAATTATTTTGTGCTTGAATAGTTTTAGCGTTTATAAACAAGGAGAAACGGGTATGTATCAGAGAATCATTATGCCAGTTGATGTTTTTGAAATGGAGCTAAGCGATAAGGCTGTACGCCACGCGGAGTTCCTGGCGCAGCAGAACGGAGTTATCCATCTTTTACATGTTTTACCGGGTTCCGCCAGTCTTAGCCTGCATCGCTTTGCTGCCGACGTACGGCGTTTCGAAGAGCATCTGCAACACGAAGCGGAAACGCGCTTACAAACCATGGTGGGGCATTTCAGCATCGATCCGGCCCGCATCAAAACGCATGTCAGATTTGGCAATGTGCGTGATGCCGTGAATGAACTGGCGAACGAACTGAAAGCAGATATGGTCGTCATCGGCTCACGTAATCCATCAATTACCACTCACCTGCTGGGCTCGAATGCTTCCAGCGTGATCCGCCACACCCACATCCCGGTGCTGGTTGTAAGATAAAAAAAAGGCCACCTTTTTTGAAGTGAACCCCATATATTGGACACGTTCTTAACTGGCGGCTGACATGGCCTGGGTTCGGTATTGTACCGGACTCAGGCCGTTTAGTTTTAGCTTGATTCGTTCGTTGTTGTAGTAGTGGATATACTCTTCCACCGTTTTTCGTAGATGGTCTGTATTTTCAAACTCTTCGTGGTACCAACATTCTGTTTTCAGCAGACCAAAAAAATTTTCTATCACTGCATTGTCCAGACAGTTCCCTTTGCGCGACATGCTTTGTTCTATGCCTTTAGCTTTAAGTTTCTCCTGATACCGTGCCATCTGATACTGCCAACCCTGATCAGAGTGCAGTACCGGTCTGTCACCCGGTTTCAGCCTCTTGACGGCTTTGCTGAGCATGTTTTCGACCAGATTCATTCCCGGATGCGTCGTCATATTCCAGGCTATTATCTCGCTGTTATACAGATCAAGCACTGGTGACAGATACAGCTTTGTCCCTTTTACGTTGAACTCTGTCACATCCGTGACCCATTTCTGGTTTGGACTGCTGGCCTTAAAATCACGTGCAAGGGTATTTGGCGCTACTTTACCGTAGGTGCCTTTGTATGACTGATACTTTTTGCTTCTCAGGCATGAGGCCAGCCCCATCTTGCGCATCAGTTTCCGTACTGTTTTATGATTAATGCCATAGCCTTCATTACGCAACGCCAGGGTAATGCGCCGGTAACCATATCGTCCTTTATGATAGTGGAACAGTGCGGCTATTCTTTGCTGTTCGCCCTCATAGCGCTCTCCACGGCTATCTGCTTTGACATGCCAGTAGTACGTGCTGCGAGGTAATCCTGCTATATGAAGCAGCATTCTCAGGTTATGGTTTCGCCTCAATTCGGTAATTATTTTTGCTTTGTCTTCTGCTTTTCCCGAATCAAGGCCTGAAGCTTTTTTAGGTAGGCATTCTCAACACGCAGGTATTCAAGTTCTTCCTCAGCGTTCTGGAACGCTGGACGGGGATTATTAAGTTCTTTATCTGAAGTTTCGTTCTTCCCTGACTTCATCTGGCGTCCTCTGGGTTTATCCTGTAGGGCAATGATACCGCCAGTACGGTAAAGACGCTCCCATTTGCTGACAGTACAAGCGGCTGCAATACGAAACTCCGCCGCAGCTTTCCGGGATGATTTGTTGTGTTGCTGCATCCAGAGCACGACAGACTCTTTAAACTCGGCAGAGTAAGCCCTGGTAGGAATGGTAAAACTGTCCATCCCATTCACTTTCCAGTGCTCAGTCCAGCGTCTGACCGCTCCGTGATCAACGCCGAACAACCGCGCTGTTTTCTTTGCACCATCACTGCTGAACAGATAGTGGAGTACGACTTGCTGCTTGAATTCAGGTGAGTATTTTTTTCTGCCCATTGAAACGCAAAACCCCTAATCGTTGGATGTCCAACTTTCGGGGTTCACTTCATTTTCGGTGGCCTTTTAGTATTGCAGGTGTCGTCTTACTTTCTTTTATTATGCTGTCTTCGTACGGATCAGATAATCAAATGCGCTCAGGGAGGCTTTAGCGCCTTCGCCGGTGGCGATGATAATCTGTTTGTACGGTACGGTGGTGCAGTCGCCCGCCGCAAATACGCCCTTCACGCTGGTTTCGCATTTCGCGTCGATGATGATTTCACCCATGCGGTTACGCTCGATTGCCCCTTCCAGCCAGGTGGTGTTTGGCAACAGGCCAATCTGCACAAAGATGCCCGACAGCGCAACGTTGTGCACATCGCCACTCACGCGGTCACGGTATTCCAGCCCCGTCACTTTGCTGCCATCGCCCTTCACTTCTGTGGTCTGCGCATTCAGCACGATGTCGACATTTTTCAGGCTACGCACTTTATCCTGGAGCACCTGGTCCGCTTTCATCTCTGGCGCAAACTCCAGCAGCGTCACATGCTCAACAATCCCCGCCAGGTCGATTGCCGCTTCCACGCCGGAGTTACCGCCGCCAATCACCGCAACACGTTTCCCCTTAAACAGTGGGCCATCGCAGTGCGGACAGTACGTCACCCCTTTGGTGCGATACTGATCTTCACCCGGCACATTCATGTTGCGCCATTTTGCGCCGGTGGCAATGATAATACTGCGTGCTTTCAGCACCGCACCGGAGGCAGTTTCAATCTGGTGTAAACCGCCTTCAACCACCGCCGGAACCAGCTTGCTGGCACTCTGGCTGTCGATCACATCCACTTCGTAATCGCTGACGTGCGCCTTCAGGGCGCCTGCCAGTTTCTGGCCTTCGGTCTTCGGCACGGAGATGTAGTTTTCGATATCCACGGTATCAAGCACCTGGCCGCCAAAACGTTCGCCCATCAGACCGGTGCGAATACCTTTACGTGCAGAATATACCGCCGCTGCCGCACCCGCCGGGCCGGATCCAACAATCAGCACATCGTAAGCATCACGTTTGTTCAGCTCTTCTGCCGCACGTTTTTCTGCGCCGGTATCCACTTTGGCAACGATTTCCGTCAGGGTCATACGGCCCTGGCCGAACTCCTGACCATTCATATATACCGCCGGAACACCCATCACATTGCGATCGGTGATTTCATTCTGGAAGGTACCGCCGTCAATCGCCGTGTGCTTAATACGCGGGTTCAGTACCGACATCAGGTTCAGCGCCTGCACCACGTCCGGGCAGTTGTGGCAGGAGAGCGAGTAATAGGTTTCAAACTCGAAATCACCGTCGATATCGCGGATCTGCTCCAGCAGCGCCTGCGCTTCTTTCGACGGATGGCCACCGGTCCACAGCAGTGCCAGCACCAGTGAGGTAAATTCGTGACCCAGTGGGGAGCCGGCAAAGCGCGGCCCCTGGTCAGAGCCTGGGTTAGTTATCAGGAATGACGGTTTACGCACTGCCAGGCTGTTATCTTCTTTGAAGGTCACTTTCGCTGACAGTTCGGCGATCTCCGCCAGCAGTTCCTTGATCTCTGCCGATTTAGCGCTGTCGTCCAGCGTGGCAATCAGCTCAACAGGTTTAGTCAGTTTCTCAAGGTAGGCCTTGAGCTGGGTTTTCATATTAGTGTCGAGCATTGTTCTTCCCTCTCTTAAAACGTCATCATGCAAGCTGCCTTATACAGGCGGCCTGAATGCAACTTGCATCATGGTGCTGAATGAAATGGGCGCGGGCGCGCCCATGACTGAAATAATTTCCAAAGTATTTCGCGTCAGAGCAAGGCGGCTAGCCTGAGAATCCCCGGGAGCTTACAGAAGTAAGTGACCGGGGTGAGCAGGCGACGCCAACGCAGCTATGGCGTGAAAGACGACGGAAATTTAGATTTTACCGACCAGGTCTAAGGATGGAGCCAGCGTTGCTTCGCCTTCTTTCCATTTTGCCGGGCAGACTTCGCCTGGGTGAGAAGCAACATACTGAGCCGCTTTCACTTTACGCAGCAGGTCAGATGCATCACGGCCGATACCTTCAGCGGTAACTTCGATAGCCTGGATAATACCCTGCGGGTCAACAACGAAGGTGGCGCGGTCGGCCAGGCCTTCATCTTCACGCATGTTGTCGAAGTTACGGGTCAGGGCGCCAGTCGGGTCGCCGATCATCGCGTATTTGATTTTTGCGATGGTTTCAGAGCTGCTATGCCATGCTTTGTGGGTGAAGTGGGTATCAGTTGATACGGAGTAAACATCCACGCCCAGTTTCTGCAATTCGTCGTAGTGATCTGCAACGTCGCCCAGTTCAGTCGGGCATACGAAGGTGAAGTCAGCCGGATAGAAGAAGAAGACGCTCCAGCGGCCTTCAGTATCTTTTTCGGTCACTTCTACGAACTCACCGTTTTTGAACGCCTGGTTTTTGAAAGGTTTAATCTTAGTGTTAATTAAGGACATCTGTATTTCCTCCGTGTTTTCGTTGAGATGTAAGGTAACCAACTTTCGTTGAGTGGGCTAATGCGTTTGCTTTATCAAATCAATCAGCCATACCTAACAACCCGAACAAGACCACCATGTGAACTGAATGAATAAAAGCCCAAAGTAAAAAGGCCGCCCTGGTGGGCGGCCCTATTACCTGAACTTCCCACAGGAACTTTCAGTGCCAGAAACACTGGCGTTGCGTTGCGCTCTACATACCTTTATATCAAGGCCGTAACAGCGCCCTGATTACACCACCCACAAAGGCACAGAGCAATGCAATGGAGAGGTAGTCATATCTATAGCTGCGATAGGTTTTACCGAACATTGTTGCTATCGGAAATAGTTTCACAACCCTACGAAGAATAAAAATGAATGATAATTAAGTGTCAACACATAAATTAAACCATATTCACTAAAGCTCCATTTACCTTTTAAAGATAAAATTATCTTAATATTACGTGAAGCTCTATTTCATTAATCCGCCACCATGATATATTAAGTAAACATTCAAATTGATTTAAGCGAATTAATCACATGGATGGTAAATGGTTAACTTCGTTCTATAGTTATCAGTGATGTGATAACACAATGCAACTCACTCAGGATGAAACATGGCAAATCTTTATGATCTCAAAAAATTCGACCTTAACCTGCTGGTGATTTTCGAGTGTATCTATCAGCACCTGAGCATCAGCAAGGCGGCTGAAACACTCTTTATCACACCTTCGGCAGTCAGTCAGTCGCTCCAGCGCCTGCGTAATCAGCTCAACGACCCTCTGTTTATTCGTTCCGGTAAAGGGATCACACCGACTACTGTGGGGGTCAATCTGCATCATCATCTTGAGCAAAACCTGAACCAGCTTGAGCAGACCATTAACATCATGCATGGTTCAGAGCTGAAGAAGAATTTTATCATCTATTGCCCACAAATCCTGACCACAAATAACCTTCTCAATCCAATGAAGCTATTGATGAGAGAGCATAATTACGAAATCGAGCTACATGATATGCTGCTATCAGCAGACTCATCGGAAGACCTGCTCGCTTACCGCAAAGCAGACTTAATTTTCTCAATGGCACCGGTAAACAACCGTTCGATGGTGTGCATTCCGTATGTTAACTACAACATGATCATGGTCTGCAGTCTGGACCATCCGCGCATACATGATTCCGCCACGATGGAAGAACTCCAGAAAGAGAAATTTTCGTTATTCCTGAGTGATGAACCTGGCATCAAAACGTATCAGTCCAATGCCGAGCAAATACATACGAATAAAACCATCGGTTTTCGCTGTGACTCAATCTTCTCAATTCTTGCCATGATCAGCGCTTCCCACCTCATCGGATATATCCCTGAAGTTCTGTATGAAAAATACAAGGAAGTGTTAAGACTCAAAAAAATCGATGCCCCCTATACACTCCCCGTCATGGAAGTGTTCATGATTTATAACCGCTCTGCACTAAACAGTTCGATTTTCGCTACATTTATTGAGCAGATCACCGAGAAATAAACAAGGATAGCTGTGGTTCTCACAGCTATTACATTTTTGTTAAAATATAGCTCTCGTTTATAGTTTATAAAAACAATTCTTTTTTTCATTTACCTGCATTAATTTTTCACTACTATTACTCTCTTCTTGTATTGACACACCCATCCGGTATTCATTTCCAGGAGGAGCTTGCTTTTGTCAATCTACAAATATCCACTTGATAAAAACGTCCTTGAGGCCGCTATAGACCGTATTTCATGGGTCTTTGATAACTTACCCAGAGTCTGCGTTTCGTTTTCTGGCGGGAAGGATTCCACCATCATGCTGCATTTAACGGCTCAACTGGCCCGAAAAAAAGGCAAGAAAATTCATCTGTTATTTATCGACTGGGAAGCTCAGTTCACATGCACCATTCAGCATGTGAATAACATGAGGCAGCAATACGCCGATGTTATTGAGCAGTGCTGGTGGGTGGCATTGCCACTCACCACACAAAATGCGCTGTCTCAGTATCAACCCGAATGGCAGTGCTGGGAGCCTGGCGTAACCTGGGTGCGCCAGCCCCCGGAAGAGGCGATTACCGACCCCGGCTATTTTGATTTTTACCAGTCAGGAATGACATTTGAAGCCTTCGTTCGTGAATTTTCCGACTGGTTTGCCCAGAATCGCCCTGCTGCGGTTATGGTCGGCATTCGTGCCGATGAATCCTACAACCGTTTTCTGACTATCGCGAACGCACATAAACAGCGTTTTGCCGACGATAAACCCTGGACCACCACCGCGCCAGGCGGTCATGCCTGGTATATCTATCCGATCTATGACTGGAAAACCGCTGATATCTGGACATGGCTTGCCAGAACAGGCAACTGCTACAACCCACTCTACAATCTGATGTTTCAGGCGGGTGTTCCTCTGCGTAATATGCGCATTTGCGAACCTTTTGGCCCCGAGCAGCGCCAGGGCTTGTGGCTCTACCATGTTGTCGAGCCGGAACGCTGGGCGTCCATGTGCGAACGGGTCAGCGGTGTACGTAGCGGTGGTATCTACGCAGGGCACGATAACCACTTTTATGGCCACCGCAAAATCCTCAAGCCTGACCACCTCTGTTGGCGAGATTACGCCATGCTGCTGCTCGAGAGTATGCCGCAAAAAACCGCCGAACATTACCGCAATAAAATCGCTATCTATCTGCACTGGTATCAAAAGCGAGGGATGACTGATATTCCCGACACTCAGGAAGGCGACATCGGCACAAAAGATATCCCCTCCTGGCGACGTGTCTGCAAAGTGCTTCTGAATAACGACTACTGGTGCCGGGCGCTCTCGTTTAGCCCGAACAAACCCAAGCATTATCAGCGCTACAGTGAACGGATGAAATCGAAACGCCAGAAATGGGGGATCTTATGCAACAACGATTGATCAATGAAATGGAAAGCTACCTGCAATCGCTCCCGGAAGAAGAGCGTATCAATGCCATCAATGCATTTCGCCTGGCCATTCATAACAACAGTCCCTTTCGCGAACAGCCCATCGACTGCGTGTTGTGGGTCAAGCAAGAGCATATTACCGCGAATGATTACAACCCCAACAACGTTGCGCCGCCTGAAATGCGCCTGCTCAGCAAATCGCTGGAACTCGACGGTTTCACTCAGCCCATCGTGGTAACGGAAAATGAACCGCAGCATTACGAAATAGTGGACGGTTTCCACCGCCATGAGATCGGTAAAAACAGGGCCGCGATGAAGCGCCAGCTCAAAGGGTATCAGCCGATCGCCTGCCTGCGTAAAGAGCGTCATCAAAAATTTGACCAGATCGCGGCCACTGTCCGCCACAACCGCGCTCGCGGGCGACACCAGATTAACGCCATGTCAGAACTGGTGCGCGAGCTGGCATTACTGGGCTGGGACGATACGAAAATCGGCAAAGAGCTGGGAATGGACGATGACGAGGTGTTACGTCTGAGGCAAATTAACGGCCTGCTGGAACTGTTTGCAGACCGTCGTTATTCAGAAGCCTGGACGGTGAAATAATCAGAGCCGGTTCAGGCGCTCTGCCGCCGCCAGCAGCGTCGATTCCTGTTTCGCAAAACAGAGGCGAATCAGTTTATGCGGGAAGGGATCGGCGCAAAATACCGACAACGGGATCGCCGCTACGCCGGCTTCTTTGGTCAGCCACTGACAAAAACTCACGTCGTCCAGGTCGGATATCGCACTGTAATCCACCAGCAGGAAGTAAGTCCCTTCGCTCGGCAAAATCTCCAGACGGCTGGCACTCAGGGCATCCACAAACAGGTCGCGACGCGCCCGGTAGAATTCCGGCAGCGCGCGGTAGTGTTCAGGCTCCGCTCTTAACATATCGGCCAGTGCCAGCTGCGCAGGAGTGTTTACGGCAAATGTCAGATACTGATGCACTTTACGTAGCTCTGCGCTTATCGCCGCTGGGGCCACGCAGTAACCCACTTTCCAGCCGGTCATGTGGTAGGTTTTCCCAAACGACGACACCGCAATGGCGCGCTGGCGAAGTTCAGGATGCGCCAGGACGCTGGCGTGGCCTTCTTTGGCAAAACAGATGTGCTCGTAAACTTCATCACTCAGCACGTAGATTTCATGTTCGGCAATCGCCTGCCACAGTGCAACAAAATCGGCTTTTTGCCAGACCGTTGCTGACGGGTTGTGCGGGGTATTGAGGATCACCAGACGGGTTTTATCACTCAGTAACCCGGCAAACGCCTGCCAGTCCGGGCGGAAATGCGGTGGTTGTAGTGCCACGCGTTTCACCACGCCGCCGGATAGCTCAACCGCCGGGGCGTAGCTGTCATAGCTTGGGTCAAAACAGATAACTTCATCGCCCGTACGCACCAGTGCCGTGATGGCGGCATACAGCGCCTCAGTCGCCCCTGCCGTTACCGTGATCTCGCTGCCAGCGTCAGGTTTGTAGCCATATAACTCCGCAGTCTTATCCGCAATAGCTTCGCGCAATGCCGGTGCGCCCGTCATGGGGGCGTACTGGTTCGCGCCCTGCGCAACGTGATACGCCAGCCGCTCCTGCAAATACGCCGGGCCATCAAAATCCGGGAACCCCTGCGACAGGTTAATGGCATTGTGCTGCTGTGCCAGTGCGCTCATCTGGGTAAAGATTGTTGTGCCAAGGTTGGGGAGTTTACTCTGCGGAATCAATGCGTTATTGCTCATTGTGTCGTGCCTGCTTGTAATACTTATGTTGCTGCCACTATAACACGATGTTAGTCTTTGGCAATCAAGACGCTTAGACGTCTATATCATATAATTATTCCTGGCCGACAGAGGGTAAAAGGAACATGACAGACAACCTGCAACTCACACACCTGGTTGACGCCTGCCGCTGGATTGGCGCAAAAGGCTGGGCTCCGGCAACCGGCGGCAACATGTCCGTTCGCCAGGACGACGCTCTGTGCTGGCTCAGTGAATCCGGCAAAGATAAAGGCAGCCTTACCACGGATGATTTCCTGCAAGTGGAGATCGCCACTAACCGTGCCCCGTCAGGCCGTAAACCTTCGGCAGAAACCGGGCTGCACACGCTAATCTACCGCCTGTTCCCGCAGGCCAACGCCGTGTTGCATGTCCATACCGTAAACGCCACGGTATTGTCGCGTCTGGTAAAAACACCAGAGCTACACATCAGCGGTTTTGAAATGCAAAAATCCCTCAGCGGACAGACCACGCATCTGGATACGGTTGTGATCCCGGTCTTTGATAATGACCAGGATATTGACGCCCTCGCCTCGCGAATCGCCCATTACGCACAAGAACGTACGCTTAATTATGGTTTTCTTCTGCGCGGTCATGGCTTAACCTGCTGGGGGCGTGACGTGGCAGAAGCCCGCCGCCATCTGGAAGGCCTTGAATTCTTATTTGAATGCGAAATGCGTTTACGACAACTGGAGAGAATATGATTCGCGCGATTGTGACGGATATTGAAGGGACCACCAGCGATATCCGTTTTGTCCATAATGTTTTGTTCCCCTATGCGCGTGAGCGTCTGGCGGCCTTTGTGACCGCTCAGCAGTACGCCGAGCCGGTCAAATCCATTCTGGACAACCTGCGTGATGAAATTAGCAATCCGCATGCCAGTGCCAGTGAACTGACCGAAGCGCTGTTTACGTTTATGGATGAAGACCGTAAATCGACGGCCCTTAAAGCCCTTCAGGGCATCATCTGGCATGACGGCTACGTGAATGGCGACTTTACCGGCCATCTCTACCCGGATGTGCTGCCTGCGCTGGAAAAATGGAAAGCGCAAGGCATTGATCTCTATGTTTATTCCTCAGGCTCGGTTGCTGCGCAGAAACTGTTATTTGGCTACAGCGACGAAGGTGATATTACTCATCTGTTCAGCGGCTATTTTGATACTCACATTGGCGCTAAGCGAGAAGTGCAGTCATATCAGAATATTGCGGCGCAAACGGGCATCGCCCCGTCGCAGATCCTGTTCCTGTCGGATATTCATCAGGAGCTGGACGCCGCCGAACAGGCAGGTTTTCGTACCCTGCAACTGATTCGTGGCGATGATGATGGCGCAAGCCACCACCATCAGGTTCACCAGTTTGACGAGATTAACCCGGAGCAGATCCCTTCATGAGCGCATTAACCATTTATTCTGATAAAGACGCGAGCGAACACCTTTGGCACAGTACCGATGCCGACGGGATCGCCCAACAGCTCAATGCAAAAGGCGTCCGTTTTGAACGCTGGGCCGCCGATCGTGATTTAGGCCGCGATCCTGCGCCGGAAACGGTGATCAACGCCTATCAGCACGCGATCGACAAACTGGTGGCCGAGAAAGGCTATCAGAGCTGGGATGTGATCAGCCTGCGCGCCGATAACCCGCAAAAAGAGGCGCTGCGTGCGAAGTTCCTGAACGAGCATACCCACGGTGAAGACGAAGTGCGTTTCTTTGTGGAAGGTGCCGGGCTGTTTTGCCTGCACATTGGCAACGAGGTGTATCAGGTGCTGTGCGAGAAAAACGATCTGATTTCTGTACCGGCAGGCACGCCGCACTGGTTTGATATGGGTTCAGAGCCGAACTTTACGGCTATCCGTATTTTCGATAACCCGGAAGGCTGGGTGGCACAGTTTACCGGTGATGCGATTGCGGATGGGTATCCGAAACTCGCGTAATGCTTAAGCTCCCTCTCCCGGTGGGTGTACGTTCCGGGGACATGGTAGACAGGTGTTCGGGGACATGGTGAACACTTTTTAACATCCTTTACCCATGGTGATCGACTTTTTCTTCAGGTCGATCACCCCCACTTTCGTGCTGTACCACCACACCTCGTAGCTGCCGTCTTCCTGCATCTCCTTCAGCCCGACCCGTTCTCCCCTGAACGCCTTGCCTGCGCTCAGACTTACCCCTTTCACGCTCAGCTTTCCGCTGATATCCACTTTCCTGACCATCACGCCCTCGTCGTATTCCGGGGGCGTGGTGTTGCCGCTGTACTGCCGCTCTGACGGCTTATACCGCGACCCCGGTACCGCCATATCCAGCGCCTCATGCGGGCGTTCAAGGTTATAGACTGTCCGCCAGTGGTCGAAGGCGCGCTGCAGTTCGCCCCCGCTCGCGAACCACTTCCCCTGCAGCACTTCTGCCTTCAGGCTCCGGTGAAAACGCTCCAGCTTACCCTGCGTCTGCGGATGATACGGCCGGGAGTGCCCCACCCGGATACCCAGACGCATCAGCCACAGCTCCAGCGCCGTCCAGGTGCCGGTGGTGTCTCCCCACGGAGAACCGTTGTCCATCGTCATCCGGTCCGGCAGGCCGTAGCGCTCAAACACGCTGACCAGCTGCTGCTGCACGGTCTCGCGCCGTTCATCGGTACAGTGCGCCAGGCACAGGGAAAATCGGGAGTGGTCGTCCAGCAGGGTGAGCGGATGGCAGCGGCCGCCTCCAAAGGGAAAGTGGCCCTTAAAATCCATCTGCCAGAGGCGGTTCGGCGCGTCATGTTCGAACCGTCCCGTGGCGGGAATGCCCGGTGAAGTGCCCGGCAGCAGACCGTGACGGGCCATGAGGTTATGGACGGTGCTGAAGGCGGGCATGGTGTGCCCCTGGTCTTCCAGCCAGCGCTTTATCTTGCGTGCGCCCCAGCGTTCATGGCGGTCATGCGCCATACGCAGCAGGGCAGTGATGTCGTCAGATGAGCGGTTCGGGGAATGGTGCGGTATGCGCGGGCGGTCCTGAAGGCCGGAGGCCCCTTCCTCCGCCCAGCGGCGAAGCCACTTATAGCCGGTGGCAGGTGAAATGCCGAAGCGACGGCAGAGGGAACGGATGTTCGCCCCGTCCTGCGAGGCGAACAAAACAAACTCGGTACGTAATGACATGGTATCTCTCGCATCCCAGGACATAAGCGACTCCATAAACGGGTTCTTATGCCTTAGTTGTAAGTGTCTACCATGTCCCCGAACAAGTGTTCACTATGTCCCCGGACCGTACAGTGGGAGAGGGTTGGGGTGAGGGGGAACATACGGCTGTGGTGGTTATTCCGTTCACTTTATGTTCCTTGCTACTCTGTCACCCCATAACACGTGAACGTGTCAGGGTGGCTCACCGCCACCACCCTGGCGACCCGGGCTCCCGGCCTACAGGAAACGCTTCGGCGATTTTCGGCCGGACCATGGCGCCGCTGTAAGTCTTGTATTTCAATGGCATAATGTCATCGCTGGATAAAGACAAACATTACTGGGGAACCCTCAGCCCTGTGGAAGAGAGTTGGGGTGAGGGCATCAGACCACAACCTAATTCCCCACCTCCAGATGCAGATCAAATACTATTAATAATCATCTGTACATCCGCCCCAACCAATCTCGCCAGATGCACAAACTCCACCACATCTAACCTGCGTTCACCATTTTCCACTTTAGCGATAAACGACTGCGGTTTGCCCAGCGCCTCAGCTAGTTGTGCCTGAGTAATTCCCTTCTCTTTACGAGCTTTCTTCAACGCATTGATAACGCGCTGGTATTCATCTGAGTAGACAGAAGCCATTGTTCCGATTCCATAAAAATATCCTGAAATCGAATATCCTCTGATTGCGTTTTTATCCCAAAACGGGATAATCAGATGCGTAACGAACACCAGTAAAGGAGTACGACATGCACCATCAAAACTGGCATCCTGCCGATATCATTGCTGCACTAAAAAAACATGGGACAAGCCTCGCAGCATTGTCCCGTAAGGCTGGGCTTTCATCATCCACACTAGCAAATGCACTCTCCCGTCCCTGGCCGAAAGGAGAATTACTTATCGCTCAGGCGCTCAACATTCCACCGGATATGATATGGCCGGAAAGGTACTTTGATGAAAAGGGGGAACCCATTTTTCGTCAGATTAGAACAACAAGGAATAGAAATGTGTCTGTGACATGACCAGTCAGTTTTCCCCCTCACCCCAGCCCTCTCCCTCAGGGAGAGGGGGTCTAAGAGCACTACAGTTTTAGCCCTTTCACATACTCCACCAGCTGATCCAGCACAATGCCCCACCCTTCGTGGAAGCCCATCTGTTCATGCTGTTCACGTATTTCCGCCGTTGGATGACGCGCAATTGCGGTATAACGGGTTTTGCCTTCTCCCGCATCTTCCAGCAGCAGGATCGCCGTCATAAAGGGTTTTTCAGCCGGTTTCCAGTCTTCGGTGTAGCCATCGGTAAAGACCAGCTTTCTGCCCGGGTCAATTTCCAGAAAGACGCCCTTGTTGTCCATCCGTTGCCCATCCACCTCAAAAACGGTGTTAAACCGCCCGCCCACACGCAGGTCGAGGTCGCATTCGGTGACTTTATGAGGAACGGGGATGAAGAAGTTTTTGATGTGTTCCGGTGTGGTCCAGCAGAGCCACAGCAGGTCGCGTGGCGCATCCACCACGCGTTCCAGTTTTAGGTCAGTATCAGGATCAAGAGTCACGTTACGGTCCTCTTTAAGGGAAACCCTTAAAGGATAGTCCGGCTCAGGCAAATTTCCCCTTTGCCACGTCCTCTGGCGTCACTACGCCGGTATCCAGCACCCAACCACTGATAAGCGACGCCGGTGTGACGTCAAATGCCGGGTTGTAAACCTGCGCATTTTCAGGCGCCCACTGCACTGCACCAAAGCTGCCCGCCACGCCCGTCACTTCGCTGGCGGCGCGTTGTTCAATTGGGATAGCGTCACCGTTCGGGCAGTCCGGGTCGAGCGTGGTTTGCGGGGCGGCAACGTAGAACGGAATACCATGGAATTTCGCCAGTACCGCCAGCGAGTAAGTGCCAATTTTGTTCGCCACGTCGCCGTTAGCGGCAATGCGGTCTGCACCTACCCATACGGCGTCCACCTGCCCTTTTGCCATCAGGCTGGCGGCCATGAAATCGGTAATCAGCTGATAGGGTACGCCAAGCTCACCCAGCTCCCATGCGGTCAGTCTTCCGCCCTGCAACAGAGGACGTGTTTCGTCTACCCAAACGTTGCTGACATTGCCTTCCTGATGAGCACGGGCAATCACCCCAAGCGCCGTACCCACACCCGCAGTCGCCAGCCCGCCAGTATTGCAGTGCGTCAGCAGGCGGCTACCGGGCTTAACCAGCGCGCTACCGGCTTTCGCAATGGCGTCGCACAACTGCTTATCTTCGTCAATCAGACGCAGCGCTTCTGCCACCAGTGCCGGAACAAAATCTTCCTGCCACAGAGCCAGCTTCATACGGTCGAGGTTATTCATCAGGTTGACCGCCGTCGGGCGGGAGGCGCGCAGCGTTTCCAGCGCCTGCGAAAGCTCGTCACGACTTTTGCCATTTTCAGCCAGCAGGGCCAGCAGCAGGCTTGCAGAAAGCCCAATCAACGGCGCACCACGCACGCGCAGGGCATGGATATGCCCCACCAGCGCCTCGGTGGTGGAAGCATCCAGCCAGCGTTTCTCCTGTGGAAGCGCCTGCTGATCGAGAATAAATAGCTGATTTTCCGCCACCCGCAGGCTGGTCGTCTGTAATGTCTGCATGTCGTTAATTCTCTGTTGCGTTGATGTATCACATTGTGTCAGGATGAAATCCAGATGTATAGACGTCTAAATGTCTTTATTACCAAAATCAGTGAGGATCAGGCAATGTCGCAATACCGTACCTTTACCGCCCAGGACGCTGTGGAGTATGCAAAGCAGTTTGGCGGCCTTGACGATCCCTCCTCACTGGTACAGGCGCAGGAAGTGGGCGACGGCAACCTCAATCTGGTTTTCAAAATTTACGATACGCAAGGTGTAAGCCGCATCATCGTAAAACAGGCTCTGCCTTACGTCCGCTGTGTTGGCGAGTCCTGGCCGTTAACGCTGGACCGCGCCCGTCTGGAGGCGCAAACCCTGGTTGAGCATTACCAGCACAGCCCACAGCACACCGTTAAAATTCACCACTTCGACCCGGAACTGGCAGTAATGGTGATGGAAGATCTCTCCAGCCATAACATCTGGCGCGGCGAGCTGATTAAAAACACCTTCTACCCACAGGCCGCACGCCAGCTGGGGGAATATCTCGCCCACACGCTGTTCCACACCAGCGACTTTTATCTGCACCCGCACGATAAAAAAGCGCAGGTGGCGAAGTTCATTAACCCGGAGATGTGCGAGATAACCGAAGATCTGTTCTTCAACGATCCGTATCAGATCCACGAGCGTAACAACTACCCTGCCGCACTGGAAAACGACGTGGCCGCCCTGCGTGATGATGCTCAGTTAAAAGTCGCGGTGGCCTCACTCAAGCACCGTTTCTTCTCCCAGGCCGAAGCCTTGCTGCACGGTGATATCCATAGTGGCTCTATCTTCGTGGCTGACGGTAGTCTGAAAGCTATCGATGCGGAATTTGGTTATTACGGCCCGATAGGTTTCGACGTGGGTACGGCTATCGGCAACCTGCTGCTGAACTTCTGCGGCCTGCCAGGACATCTGGGTATTCGTGACGCCGCCGCCCGCGAACAACGCCTGACCGATATCCAGGTGCTGTGGAATACCTTCTCAGAACGCTTCCAGGCGCTGGCACACGAGAAAACGCGCGATGCCGCGCTGAGCGCACCAGGTTATGCCTCTGAGTTCCTGAAAAAAGTGTGGAAAGATGCCATCGGTTTCTGCGGCACCGAACTGATTCGCCGCAGCGTAGGCCTTTCGCACGTGGCCGATATCGACACCATTCAGGACGACGCCATGCGCCACGAATGTCTGCGCCATGCCATTACGCTTGGCAGAGCGTTGATTGTGATTGCCGAGCGCATCGACAACGTGGAAGAGCTGCTGGCACGAGTGCGTCAGTACAGCTGAGTGCCGGCTTTGTGCCCGGTGGCGCTGCACTTACCGGGCCTACGATTCGAATGTAGGCCGGGTAAGGCGAAGCCGCCACCCGGCAAAAACTCATCCCAAATACTCAATCACCGATAACCCACCGTTATAATCCGTGCTGTAAATAATCCCCTGGGCGTCCACAAACACATCGCACGACTGGATCACCTGCGGGCGATTCGGCCGCGTATCCATCATCTTCGCCGGTGCTGCAGGAACCAGCGCCCCCGTTTCAACCGGGCGATACGGATTAGAAATGTCATACGCACGTACACCGGCATTCTGATATGTGGCGAAAATCAGCGTTGAACTGACAAAGCTTCCCGGCCGGTTTTCATGCAGGTTATGCGGGCCGAAGTGCGCTCCTTTTGCCACGTAGTCAATCTCATTCGGCTGCGGAAAAGTAGAGATACTCACCGGGTTAGACGGCTCGCGAATATCAAACAGCCAGATCAGCTTCTCGCCATCTTGCTGGTTATCGAGCACCGCTTCGTCCAGCACCACCAGAAGGTCGCGATCCGGCAACGGCAGCGCAGTATGCGTGCCGCCACCAAATGGCGGACTCCAGTTACGATGGCTAATCAGCTTCGGCTGGGTTCTGTCTTTCACATCCAGCAATGTCAGCCCACCGTCACGCCAGCTGCCGTAGGCAGTGTCCCCGGCGATAATCGCGTGGTGCAGCGCATAGCGTTTACCTTCCGGCCAGTTAGGTTGCTCACCTTCAGCCTGGTGCATCCCAGGCAGCCACCAGCGCCCCGCCACCTCGGGCTTACACGGATCGGTCAGATCGATGGTCAGGAAGATGTAATCGGTAAAACCGTCGATCAGCGCCGACACGTACGCCCAGCGTCCACCTACATACCAGATACGGTGAATACCGATGCCATTCAGCGACAAAAAACCGATTTCGCGTGGTTTATCCGGGGTGGAGATATCAAACACCCGCAGCCCCGCGCTCCAGCCTTTATCCTGCACGTCGCTGACGGTTTCCCCCACCTGGCGGGTGTAATACACCTTTTCATCCGCAAATCGAGCATCGGCAAACAGATCCCGGGCGTTAATCACCAGCAGCAGGTCGTCGTGCGCCTGAAGATGCACATTCCAGGTGCCGGGTGGCGCAGGCACGTAGCCCGCCGCTTTTGGATTTTTCGGGTCGCGTACGTCCACAATCGAAAACCCCTGCGACACCATATGGCCAATATACGCAAAACCGCGATGCACCATCAGCTGGACGCCGTCAGGGCGACCCCCCTGGTCGCTATGGCCAATCAGCCGCATATTGCGGCTGTATTCAGGAGGCGGTAATTGGGTCACTTCTGGCTCCTTTTTGCCGGGTGGCGGCTGCGCTTACCGGGCCTACAAATCCGTAGGCCCGGTAAGCGCAGCGCCACCGGGCAGGGGTTTATTTATTTTTCGCTTCCAGCGTCGCAAACCACGGCGCGATAAAATCTTCGGTCTGGCCCCAGCCCGGGATGATTTTACCCAGCGACGCCACGTTCACCGCCCCTGGCTGCGCGGTCAGCAGCGCCTGCGGGATCGCCGCAGCTTTGAAATCGTAGGTCGCAGGCGTGGTTTCACCGGCAATCTTGTTGGCAACCAGACGCACGTTCGTCGCGCCAATCAGCTTCGGATCGACGGCCACGCTCACTTTCCACGGACTGCCGGATTCACGCATCAGTTGCAAATCCTGGTTAGAAATATCGATGCTGTAGAGTTTGATTTCAGTGCGGCCATTCTCTTTCAGGGCCTTATACGCGCCCTGGCTGAATGCATCCCAGGTTCCCCAGATGGCGTCGATTTTGCCTTTCGGGTATTTCGCCAGAATCGCACCCACTTTGTTGGCGGTGTCGCCCTGCACGTCAGAAGACACTGCGCCAATGGATTCCAGCTCTTTGATATCCGGATACTGCTTTTGCAGCTCTTTATACGCGGCCTGGCGGCGCTCCATCGGTGGGAAGCCTGCCACCCACAGCTTGACGATGTTCGCCTTACCATTGAAATCTTTCGCCAGCTGGCCGAAGGAGAGATTGGTCAGGGAGGCGTCATCCTGCTGAGTGACGGTCACTCCCGGGATTGTGCCGTTAACGGCGGTATCAAATACCGACACTTTAATCCCGGCATCCACCGCTTTCTTCACCAGCGCCGTTGAGTACGGATCGCGCCCCTGAGAGAGGATGATCCCGTCATACTTCTGGCTAATCGCCTGGTTCACGAAGTCCTGGAATTTGGCATCATCACCGTTGCTTAAAAAGGTGCTGACCTTAAAGCCGAGCTTTTTCCCTTCCTGAATGGCACCGGCGACAAACTGGGTGGTGTTGTCGTCAGAGCCGAGATTTCGGATCACCGCAATGCGGATCGGGCCATCGTGGTTTGCAATGGCTGCCGGAACTGGCGCTGGCGTTGCCGCATAGCCTGGCAGTGCAGTCAATAACCCTAATGCCACCAAAGAGAGTGCGATTTTTTTCATTCTGTTATCCCGTTGTGTTGTTATAAGTCGTTAGCGTTTTTGTATGTAAGTAATCGCCAGCGCCACTGCGAGCACCAGCCCTTTTATAATGTCCATTGCGTAGTACGGCACCGACAGCATCACCAGGCCGTTCGACAGCACGCCGAGGATAACCGCCCCGACCAGCGTCCCGAGTGCATTCGGTTTACCGGAGCCTGCCAGCGAGAAACCGATCCACGCGGCGGCCACCGCATCCATCAGATATCCCCCACCTGCATTCACCTGCGATGAGCCAATACGTGAGGCCAGCAAAATGCCGCCGAGTCCGGCCAGCAAAGAGGCAATCACATAGGCCGCCACCTTGTAGCGCGTGGTGCGAATGCCCGACAGACGCGCCGCTTCCGGGTTGCCGCCAATGGCGTACATGCGGCGTCCGTGGGTAGTCAGCGACAGCCCCAGTTGGGCCAGAATGGTCACCACCAGCATGATGATGACGATGGTCGGCACCTGCCCCAGCAGGCTGAACGCCGCAGGAATGGTCCCTTCCGCCATATCGCCGCTCGGCAGAACCATGTTTTCAGTGATCGACCCGCCATAGCTGTAGGTCATCGCCACCCCCTGGATAACAAACAGGCTGGCAAGCGTAGCCAGCATGTCCGGGATACGCAGGATGACTATCAGAAATGCGTTAAACAGCCCAACCAGCGTACAGAGGGCAAGCGTGATCAGAATCGACTCGGTAGTGCCAAAGCCGTGCCAGACAAACAGCGAAACGACCAGCGCGTTAGCCAGCGATGCCGTCGATCCCACCGAGAGGTCAAACCCGCCGATAGTCAGCGAAATCGATACCCCGATGGCGATTACCGTCACAATGGCGATTGAACGCAGAATATTGATGATGTTGTTTGGATCGAGGAAGTTGTCCGACGCCAGGCCAAAGACGGCCACCAGCGCGACGACAGTCAGCAACATGCCCCACTTATAGAGAAAATCAAAAATTTGCTGACGGCCAGACGCCGCCGCAGTCACTGAAAGGGCCTTGCTCACGACGCCGTTCCTCCGGTTGAATAATAAAGTAATGTCTCTTCACGGGCCTGCGCCCCGGCGATTTCCGCCACAACGCGGCCATCCCACAACACACAGATGCGATCGCACAATCCCACCAGCTCGGCAAATTCGCCGGAGGCATAAATCACCCCTTTGCCCTCACGCGCCAGCCCGTCGATAAGCTGGAACAGATCGGTTTTGGCTTTCACGTCCACGCCTTTGGTGGGTTCATCAAAAATCAGTACGCTGGCATCGTTGCGCAGCCATTTGCCGATGGCGACTTTCTGCTGATTACCGCCGGAAAGCCGACGTAACACCTGGCCGGGCCCACGCGCCCTGACGCCCACGCGGGCAATCACCTCTTCCGCCCAGCGCCACGCCTGGCGGTGGCCAAACAGGCTCCAGCGCGAAAAAGAGTTATCCGCCGTCACCGCCAGATTCATGCTCACCGGTTCATCAATAAAAATGCCCTCTTTGCGCCGCTCTTCCGGCACCAGCGCCAGACCACGCTGTACTGAATCTGCCGGGCTGCGCGGCTGCCAGGGCTGATGATTCAGTTCACCACGCGTCACGCGGCTTTTGCTGGCCCCAAACAGCGCTTTGCAGAGTTCGGTTTTCCCCGCCCCCGCCAGGCCCGCAATGCCAAGAATTTCGCCCTTACGCAAATGCAGGGAGATATCTTTCAGCAGCGCTTCATCGTGCAATCCTTCAACCCGCAGCAGCGTTTCTTCGCTGTGAGGAGGGCGCGCCGGCGGGTAGATATCGCTCAGCTCGTGGCCAAGCATCTTCTCGACAATTTCTTCGCCGCTGAGCGTCGCCATTGGACCAGACTCAATCAGCTTGCCGTCGCGCAGAACCGTTAAGGTGTCGCAGATGGCTTTCAGTTCGTGAATACGGTGGGAGATAAACACCACGCCGATCCCCTGCTGTTGCAGGCGTTTGACCACCGTAAACAGACGCTCACTTTCATGGGCATCCAGCGGGGCGGTGGGTTCGTCGAGGATCAAAAAACGGCAGTGATGCGACAACGCGCGCGCCAGCAAAATTTGCTGTTTTTCGGCAAGGGTGCAGCTGTCTATACCGCGGCGCACATCCAGCGCCACATCCAGTTGCGCCAGAGCCTGTCGCGCCTGCTGGCGAATAGCACGCCAGTTATAGCCATGCCCCGGCTGTGCCAGCTGATCGAGCATGATATTTTCAGCAATACTTAAGCCCGGGATCAGCGCTACGTCCACTTCCTGCTGCACCAGATGGATGCCCAGCTGTTTGGCATCGAGTGGTTCGCGGATTGTCACCGGCTGGTTGTTTATGCAGATCTCACCTTCATAATGATCGTGAGTCCCGCACAGCACCGCCATCAGCGTCGACTTTCCTGCACCATTAGCGCCGGTCAACGCGTGTACGGTTCCACCGATCAGCGTGAAATCCACACGCGACAGCGCCTGAAAGCCAGAAAAGGCCAGGCTGATACCGCGCATCTCAAGGCGACTGGAAACCATCCGCGTTAAATCCTTCATTAATATTTTGATTTATTGAATTTTTCACAGCTCTGGTTGACTGACAACGACGGAAAAGGCATAAGATAAAGCAAAATATTATTAGCCATCTGGATGTCCAGACATAACATCAGGTTAGCGCTTCCTAAAATTAAGGACAACACCATGAGCAATACCGATATCCGCGTCGTTCCCGGCCCTGCAAATTACTTCTCACACCCCGGAAGCCTTACGCATCTGAATGATTTCTTTACCCCGGAGCAGCTTTCCCGCGCGGTGTGGATTTACGGCGAACGCGCCATTGAGGGTGCCCGTCCTTTCCTGCCCGAGAGCTTTAACGCTGCGGGTGCAAAGCATCTGTTATTTAAAGGCCATTGTAGCGAGCGGGATGTCACCCATCTGGTGAATGACTCTGGTGATGATCGCAGCGTGGTGATTGGCGTCGGTGGCGGCGCATTGCTCGATACCGCCAAAGCCGTGGCGCGCCGCCTGGGTGTGCCGGTGGTGGCGATCCCGACCATTGCAGCTACCTGCGCGGCATGGACGCCGCTTTCCGTCTGGTATAACGATGCAGGTCAGGCGCTGCAGTTCGAAATCTTCGACGATGCCAACTTCCTGGTGCTGGTGGAGCCGAAAATCATTCTGAATGCCCCTGCGGAATACCTGCTGGCGGGCATCGGCGATACGCTCGCGAAATGGTACGAAGCGGTGGTGCTGGCGCCACAGCCGGAAAACCTGCCGCTGACCGTGCGTCTGGGGATCAACGGCGCGCTGGCAATCCGTGACGTGCTGCTGGAGCGCAGCGAAGAGGCACTGGCTGACCAGCAGCGTGGCGAAGAGACGCAGGCATTCCGCGATGTAGTGGACGCCATTATCGCCGGTGGCGGCATGGTGGGCGGTCTGGGTGAACGCTATACCCGCGTGGCGGCCGCTCATGCGGTACATAACGGGTTAACCGTGTTGCCACAAACCGAAAAATACCTTCATGGTACCAAAGTGGCGTACGGCATCCTGGTGCAAAGCGCCCTGCTAGGCCAGGACGATGTGCTGGCACAACTGGTGGCAGCGTACCAACGCTTTAACCTGCCGACCCGGCTTCGCGAGTTAGACGTCGATATCAACAACCACGATGAGCTGGACAAGATTATTGCCCACACCCTGCGCCCGGTGGAGTCGATTCACTATTTGCCGGTTACGCTCACGCCTGAAATTCTGCGCGCGGCGTTTGAGAAAGTGGAATCCTTTAACCGCTAATCAACCGAAGCGTCTATACCTAATGATGATTCTCATCACTCTCGCAACGAGGTCATCATGCAGATCGATTTAACAGGTAAGAAGGCGCTGGTCACCGGCGCCAGCCGTGGATTGGGTCGAGCTATTGCACTGTCGCTGGCACGCGCCGGTGCCGATGTGGTTATTACGTATGAAAAATCCGCCGATAAAGCCCAGGCCGTCGCCAGTGAAATCAAAGCGCTTGGGCGGCACAGCGAGGCGGTTCAGGCCGACAGCGCCAGCGCCGAGGCCATTCAGGAAGCCGTAACTCACGCAGCGCGTACCCTCGGAGGCCTGGATATCCTGGTTAACAACGCCGGGATTGCACGCGGCGGCCCACTGGAAGCCCTGACGATTGTGGATATTGACGCGATGATTAACGTCAACATTCGTGGTGTGGTGCTTACCACTCAGGAAGCGCTGGTACATATGTCTGACGGCGGGCGCATTATCAACATCGGCAGTTGCCTCGCTAACCGCGTGGCGATGCCCGGTATCGCCGTTTACGCTATGACCAAATCTGCCCTCAACTCCTTCACCCGGGGGCTTGCCCGCGATCTGGGGCCGCGCGGTATTACCGTTAATCTTGTGCATCCCGGCCCAACCAATAGCGATATGAACCCGGAAGATGGCGAACAGGCAGAAGCTCAGCGCCAGATGATTGCCATAGGGCATTATGGCCAACCGGAAGATATCGCCGCTGCCGTCACCTTCCTCGCAAGCCCAGCCGCCGGGCAGATCTCCGGGACGGGCCTGGATGTCGATGGCGGTTTGAACGCCTGATCGCACTTTTCATGCACACCTCTGTCGCCCGGCAGAGGTGTTTTCGAGCCACCCCGACGGTTCACCTTTTGCCTCTTTCTCTCCGTACTCCACCGTCCTACAGTCCCCCATAAGAAATTCGGAATTTATCTAATAGTCTTATTATTTCCTTATATTTTGTGTGGGCGTACAGTGGAGGTACGGATGAAGATTGTCTGGTCCAATAGTGCAAAGAAGGCATTTTCGAGAATTGACGAGCGATATCAACGCCGGATTGAGGTAAAGCTTAGCGAGCTGGATGACCGCTCGGCTCCCCGGCCCGATATCAAAAAAATATCGGCGACAGAAAATCATTTTCGGCTACGCGTTGGCGATTACCGCGTTCTGATTACACTTCGGGACGATCCCGATAACGATTGTTATGTTTTAGCCGTCAAACGCAGAACATCAACGACATACCTTCACGAGGAGAAAACTCCCTATGGCTGTTCAGCTAATTAAGGACGATAACGGAAAAACGCAGTACGTGGTCATACCCTATGATGAATACTTTCGCATGTGCTTACAGATGGCAGAGATAGACGACGAAACTGATGAGGATCTTGAGGATATCGAAGTCGAACACGATGAGTATGATAATGTCGAACTGCCCGGAGAAGTGTGCAGCATCATGACCTGGCAGGACGTCAGCCTGCAGGCCGCCTGGCGCATTCTGCGCGGCATGTCCCAGCAGGAGGTGGCTGATAAACTTGGCATCAGCCAGTCTGCGGTGTCACAACTTGAAGCACTGGACTCCCGCCCGCAAAAGCGCACCCGCGAAAAACTCGCGGCAATCTACGGCTGTAAGCAGGAACAGATAAGCCTCTATTTACCGAAAGAGAGTTAACAACACTTCGCGCCACCCTTGCCGCCGTAACGGGCATCCTGGCGATCGCGGAAAAATTCTTCGTAGGTCATCGGCGTCTGGTCGGGATGGTTGACGCGCATATGCTCGACGTAGTTATCGTAATCCGGCACACCAATCATCATTTTGGCGGCCTGGCCTAAGTATTTGCCTGCTTTGGAGAGGGTGTCGAACATAGTATGGGTCTCACAGGGAATGTAGGCCGGGTAAGCGCGAGCGCCACCCGGCACAAAAGTTAATGCGCCCCTTTCGCCTGGGTCACAATCTCTTCCAGGTTTTCAGGCATTGGCTCATACGGTGTCTCTTTCGCTGTTGGCTTGTCTTCTTTCAGCGCCGCCAGCGCGGTTTTGAGAGAATACAACGCCAGCACCACGACCACCACCATAAAGAAGATGGTCAGCCCGGCATCCAGACGGTTGTTAAACACCAGTTGCGACAGCTGTGATTCCGTATACTGCGCCGGGATCTTACCGCTGTCGATCATTGCCTGGAACTTGTTAGCTATCGCCAGGAAGCCCACTTTGTTATCCGGGCTGAAGGCTTTCTGCCAGCCAGCGGTCAGCGTACAGATCAGCAGCCACGCGGTTGGCAGCAATGCTACCCAGGCGTAACGCTGGCGTTTCATCTTGAACAGCACCACCGCACAGAGCATCAGCGCCATCCCGGCGAGCATCTGGTTGGCAATACCGAACAGCGGCCACAGGGTGTTAATCCCGCCCAGAGGATCCACCACGCCCTGATGCAGGAAGTAACCCCACGCCAGGACACACAGCGCCGTTGCCAGCAGGTTGGCCGGTAACGAATCAGTCCGCTTCAGGTTCGGTGAGATAACGCCCAGCAGATCCTGCAACATAAAGCGTGCCGCACGTGTACCCGCGTCTACCGCCGTCAGGATAAACAGGGCTTCAAACAGAATGGCGAAGTGATACCAGAACGACACATCCATCAGCCCGCCAAGCGCACCGTGCAGAATGTACGCCATCCCTACCGCCAGCGTAGGCGCACCACCCGCGCGTGAAATAATCGACTGCTCGCCCACCTCATTAGCAATACTGGTCAGGGTATCCGGCGTAATGGCAAAGCCCCAGCCGCTCACCACCTGCGCGGCAGATGCCACCACGTCTACGGTTCCGGCTGGTGCCAGTACCGCCATCGGGCTGTTCATCGCAAAGTACACACCGGGGTCGATAATGCAGGCAGACACCAGCGCCATGATCGCCACGAAGGATTCCATCAGCATCCCGCCATAACCAATCAGGCAGGCCTGATTTTCATTGGCGAGCATTTTCGGTGTGGTACCAGAGGCAATCAGCGCATGGAAGCCAGACACCGCACCACAGGCAATGGTAATAAACAGGAACGGGAACAGGTTGCCGGTCCAGACCGGGCCAGTACCGTCAATAAATTTAGTCAACGCAGGCATGGTCAGCGTTGGGCGCATAATCAGAATGCCGATAGCCAGCCCAACAATGGTGCCGATTTTCAGGAAGGTGGAGAGATAATCACGCGGGGCCAGCAGCAGCCACACAGGCAGAACCGCCGCTACAAAGCCGTAGCCCACCAGCATCCAGGTCAGCTGCACACCGGTAAAATCGAAGAACGGTGCCCAGGTCGGGCTTTCCGCCACCCAGCCGCCAGAGATAATGGCGAATACCAGGAACACCAGGCCAATCACCGAGACCTCGCCAATACGCCCCGGACGCAGATAGCGGATATAAATACCCATAAACAGCGCCAGCGGAATAGTAAAGGCGACGGTGTACGTCCCCCACGGGCTGTGGGTCAGCGCTTTCACCACGATCATTGCCAGCACCGCCAGAATGATCACCATAATCATAAAGGTCGCCACCAGCGCAATCACACCGGCGGTTGCGCCCATCTCCTCTTTCACCAGTTCACCCAGCGAACGCCCGTCGCGGCGGGTAGAGACGAACAGCACCATAAAGTCCTGCACCGCCCCTGCCAGCACCACGCCTGCCAGGATCCAGATCATCCCCGGCAGATACCCCATCTGGGCGGCCAGCACAGGCCCCACCAGCGGGCCTGCCCCGGCAATAGCGGCAAAGTGGTGGCCGAACAACACTTTCTTATCGGTGGGAACATAGTCCAGCCCGTCGTTATGACGAACAGCTGGCGTCATGCGCGTGGCATCAACCGCCAGCACATTTTTCGCGATAAAGCGGCCATAAAAACGATATGCGATCAGATAAATGCAGACGGAGGCGACAACTATCCAGAGCGCATTGATCTGTTCCCCCCGGTTGAGGGCGATATAGCCCAGGGCAAATGCTCCCACAACGGAGAGCACTGCCCATGTAAGGTATTTCCCTGAGTTGTTCATAGTGGTTATCCGTTGTTGTGAAACAGTGAGATGTTACATTTTGTTTCTAGAACAACGCCCAAAATTTAACAACTTTGAAACGCAATAATGTGTGGTCAAACCAGACATTTACATCACATTGTTAAGCCGATCACTTTCGCGCTGTCAGCGGTCACACTTTTGCCTTTTTCCTCCTGCCTCCGCCTTACGGGATGATTTGCATCATCTTTTCAGGTCATAGCCTCGCCAGAATGAACCTGCGCATTCCGCGCATACAAGGAAAAGGATATGAACAGTTCAATACCTCAGGATCACAAGGTTGGGCCCGGCGCGTACTTTGCGCTGGCTTTCGCTGCCGTTTTCTTCTCCGGCCTGTTAGGCGGAAAGGAGTGGTACGGCGTTTTTGATTTCACCACCCTCAACGGGGCGTTTGGCAAGGTGGTCAGCAAGGCCAGCCTGGACGATGGCACCCTGACGACCGCCAGTAGCGCCTTTCGCGGCACCGGCGGCAGCGGCGCGATGGACGGATTTCTGTTCGCGCTGGGGTTAATTCCGGCAGTGATGTTTGCCCTGGGGATGATCAACGTGCTGGAACATTACGGCGCGCTGCGTGCCGCACGCAAGCTCTTAACGCCCCTGCTGCGACCTTTACTGGGTATCCCCGGCACTACCGGGCTGGCGCTGATTGGCAGCCTGCAAAGTACAGACGTGGGCGCATCCCTGACCCGCAACCTGTCCGATGAAGGACAAATAAGCGAAAAAGAAAAAGACGTTTTTGCCATGTTCCAGTTCTCCGCCGGGGCAATGATTACCAACTTTTTCTCCTCCGGGGCAATCCTTTTTACGCTGATTGCCGTTGATGGTACGGCGGCGGTCCCGACCTCCATCGGTGCCTGCATCGCCGTGATGTTCATCATGAAGATTGTCGGCGCAAATCTGCTGCGCCTGATCCTGACGTTTACGGGCAAAGAAGCCCTGGTGAAACAACCGGCAAAAGGAGACGCCGTATGAGTGCCCCACAATCCAACCCCGTTATTACCGATGTATTTGTCGAAGGCGCACGTAAAGGCTGGAGCATCGCCACCAGCAGCACCCTGCCCAACGTGGTGATGGCCTTTATCATCATTAAGGCGCTTGAAATCACCGGCGCGCTAAAAGGACTGGGCATGGTCTTCGCTCCGCTGATGGGTCTTTTTGGTCTGCCGGGTGAAGCAGCAGCTGTGCTGATTGGCGGCTGGATGTCGATGGGCGGTGGGATCGGCGTGGCCATTGGCTTGTTTGATAAAGGCATTATCAGCGGGGAGCATCTGGCAATCCTCGCCCCCGCTATCTACCTGATGGGATCGCAGGTGCAGTATCTCGGCCGCATTCTGGGGGTCATCGGCACCCGCGCCAAACGTATTCCGCTGATGATTGCCATTTCGGTCATCAACGCTTTTTTAGCCATGCTGCTGATGCGCATTATTCTCTGAACAGGACATCATCATGAATCTGGATCATTACATTGAAGAACTGAAAACACTGGTAAACGTAGACTGCGGCACCCAGACCCTTACAGGCGTGGCGACGGTTGCAGGTATTATCGAAGCACTCTGGCAGCAGGAAGGCTGGCACACCGAACAGGTGGATTTAGGCGACCAGGTTGGACCGGGTGTATTCGTGACCAATAAACCCCTGGCGGCGCAGTTCGACGTACTGCTGGTCGGCCATCTTGATACCGTGTTTGCGCCCGGCACCGTCGCCGAGCGCCCGATGAGCGAGGACGATTCCCGCCTGTACGGCCCCGGCGTGTCGGATATGAAGAGCGGGCTTCTGAATATTTTGTGGGCAATGCGCGGGCTTGATGCCGCTGACCACGATCGCCTGTCCATCGCCGTGGCGATGAACCCGGATGAAGAGACCGGTTCGGTGCATTCTCACCAGTGGATTGGCGAGCTGGCAAAACGTTCTCGCTGCGTGCTGGTATGCGAAGCCGCACGCGCCGACGGATCGCTGGTCAAAGCACGCAAGGGAATGGCGGGCTATCACCTCACCTTTAGCGGCGTGGCGGCACACGCGGGTAACGACCCGGAAAAAGGCCGCTCAGCGATTACGGCGCTGGCAAACAGCGTTATCGCCATCAACGCGTTGACCGACTGGGATCGTGGAACCACGCTCAACGTCGGGGTGATCCACGGCGGCAGCGCAGCGAACGTGGTTGCGGATACAGCCGTCGCTGAACTCGATGTTCGCTTCTGGGAAAACGATGAGTATGACCGTGTGAATCAGGCGCTTAACGCATTATGTGAAAAAGGCTTTTTAGATGGGGTGACGACCACCCTGACACAGGTCAATCACAAGCCGGCGATGGCAACCAGCGAAGCGACGCAGGCACTGATGCAACAAGTGGAAGCAGCAGGAAAAGCGGAAGGCATTGCCATCACCTGGCAGGCGGTCGGTGGCGGCAGCGATGCCAATCACACCGCTGCACTGGGTATTCCAACGCTCGACGGCTTAGGGCCGGTTGGCACAGGGTTCCACAGCCCGGCGGAGTGGCTGGATAAGGCATCGATTGCACCAAGAATTCGGCTGATGAAGCGGATCGTGTCGATGATGTAACACGTGCCCGGTGGCGCTTTCGCTTACCGGGCAACAACGCTAACCCAGCACCATGGTACTCAACCGACAGGTACAGCAGCGCCGTCCCTGCTCATCGAACACCACAATCTCCCAGCTCTGGCTGGAACGCCCCAGATGCAGCGGCTGGCACATGCCGCGCACCTTACCCTGAGACACCGCGCGATGATGCGTGGCATTCAGTTCTGTGCCTACCACGTTCTGTCCGTCGCGGGTCATCAGAAAACCGGCCATTGAGCCAAGCGTTTCGGCCAGTGCGGCAGACGCCCCGCCGTGCAGCAACCCGAACGGCTGATGCGTGCGCACATCCACCGGCATTTCGGCCTCCAGCGTGTCGTCACCGATTTTGGTATAGACAATGCCCAGATGCGCCACCATGGTGTTCTGGCTGGTCGCGTTCAGCGCGTCGAGAGATAAATGACGTTTCCAGATCATTACGCCCCCAGCGTGGAGCCGCCGTCCACCACAATATCCTGCAAGGTGATATGGCTGGCGTAGTCGGATGCCAGGAACAGAATGGTGTTGGCAATCTCCTGCGGACGGGCGATTTTACCCAGCGGGATACCAAGCTTAAACTGCTCGCCAAAACCGCGAATACGCTGCTGTTCTGCATCGTCACTTTTCCACAGCGTGCGCTGCATATCGGTATCGGTTGAACCCGGCGACACCAGATTACAGCGCACGCCGCTCCCCGCCAACTCCAGCCCGACGGTGAGTGCCAGGCTTTTCAGCGCCGCTTTGGACGCGCCATAGGCGCTCATGCCGATACGCGGTGTGTGCGCCGCGTCAGACGCGACGGTAACCATCACCCCACCCTGCTGACGGCGGAACTGGCCCATTGTCTGCTGAAACAGGTTAAACGCCCCACCAACGTTCACCGCGAAGGTCTGCTGCCAGTCCTCCTGCGAGAGCTGGTCCGTTGCGCCCATACGCAGGATCCCGGCGGCATTGACCAGCACGTCGAGGCGATCAACAGAGGCGAGCACTCGCCCGCACACCTCACTCACCTGCGCGGAGTCCGCCACGTTCAGGGTTTCAGTAGCAAAGGGATAATCCCCCAGCGGAAACGCCACATCGAACCCGATCACCTGCGCACCTGCGCCGGTAAATGCCAGGGCCGTTGCGTAACCAATGCCCTTACCTGCCCCCGTCACCCAGACGGTTTTGCCGGTAAAATCGAATCCAACCATTACTTCACCTCGCGGGAGAGCAGCGCCCACCAGGCATCGAAGGTTGGGTTTTTCGCCAGCATCACAAAGTCGATATCGCCATGCACTTTGCGCCAGCGTGCGGCCAGCGCCATCATGCGCACCGAATCCAGACCGTAGTCGATCAGGTTTTCGTCATCCATCGGCTCATCGGACTCATCCAGCAGCGGCAGGATCAGCTCACGCAGCGCGGCTTTGGTTGCCGGAACGGATGGCAGCAGTTCGTCGGTCATCACCACGCGGCCGGAACGCCCTGCCACGTAGTTCAGCGACATCAGGTGTTCTTCACGGGTGAAATCGGCCAGCGCGTCGGCAATAAAGAACGGTTTGATATCACGCATAAATGCATCGGTGGCGGTGGTCATGCAGCCGATATGCGCGTAAACCCCGGTGATCAGCAACTGATTACGGCCGGTTTCTTTCAGCATCAATTCCAGCGGCGAGCGGTGGAATGCGCTGTAACGCCATTTCACCAGCACGGTGTCGGCTTCATCTGGCGTCAGTTCAGCCACAATACGCTGCTGCTCCGGCGAACGGGTCAGACCCGGCCCCCACATGTCGTTCAGCAGGGCACGATCTTCATCGCTCTGCTCTTTCGGCTGGGCGGTGTAGTAAACCGGAATGTTGTGTTCTTTGCAGTAAGCGCGAATTTTGGCGATGTTCGCCACCACCTGCGCCATCATCGGGCTGTTTTCGCCCCAGAAGTTCAGAAAATACTCCTGCATGTCGTGGATTAACAGCGCAGCACGCTCTGGCTCAAACGCCCAGTTCACTTTGTTGTTCGGCAGGTCTGCGGCAGTGGGCAGTGCGTAAGCGGTTAATTTTGGAATGGCCATGTTCTTGTTCCTCAGCCCTGGGCGCGTTCAGCAAGCCACAGGCGCAACTGTTTCTTATCGACTTTGCCGACGGGCGTTAACGGAAGCGCATCAACGCTCTCCACACGGTCCGGCAGTTTGAATTCGGCAACGCCCTGTTCGCGCAAGAAGCGACGCACTTCGACCGCGCGCAGCGGCTGTTTCACCACCAGACAGGCGCAGCTTTTCTCACCCATCAGGTCGTCTTCCACGCTCACCAGTGCCGCGTGGATCACCGACGCGTGGCGCAGCAGCAGGTTTTCGATCTCTTCTGCGGCGATCTTCTCGCCACCACGGTTGATCTGATCTTTCTCGCGCCCCTGCACGGTGATGTAACCCTGTTCATCAATGGCGATCAGATCGCCGGAGCAGTAAAAACCGTTGGCATCAAAGGCGCTGGCGTTGTGCGCCGGGCTGTTGAAATAGCCACGGAAGGTATATGGCCCACGCGTCATCAGCCGCCCCACTTCGCCTCGAGGCAGTGGGTTGCCGTGCTCATCGGCTACCCACACTTCGTCATCCTGGCACATCGGGCGGCCCTGAGTGTTCATGATCCGTTCCGGGGAATCGTCGAGTGCGGTGTAGTTCACCAGCCCTTCCGCCATACCAAATACCTGCTGGAGCTGGCAGCCAATCTCTGCCGGAATTCGCGCGGCAAGTGTTGCAGAGAGTCGTGCGCCCCCCACCTGTAACAGCTTCAGCGACCGCAGCTGTGCGTTGCCCGCGCCTTCAACAATTGCCTGTAACCACAGGCTGACCGCAGGCGGCACCATCGAGGTCACGTTAATCTGGTGTTTTTCAATCAACGGGAAACAGAGCGTGGCGCCTGGATCGTTCGCCAGCACCACGCAGCCGCCTGCCGTAAAGATGCCAAGCGATCCCGGCGAGCTCATGGCATAGTTATGCGCCGCAGGCAGCGCGTTCAGATAACGGGTGTCTGCGGTAATGCCGCAAATCTCGTTACTGCGACGAATGCTGTAGTCGTAATCGTTGTGGGTACGCGGGATCAGTTTCGGCGTGCCGGTGCTCCCGCCAGAAAGCTGGAAGAACGCCACTTCGTCGGCAGGGGTCGGGTTCGGGATGAAATTATCCGCCGGACGTGCAATCGCCGCCTCCAGCGCGTGCTCGCCGTTATCGCCACGCAGCAACACCACGCGCACCGAGCGGTGCTCATTCACAAATGCCGTGAGGAATTCATCGCCGGCAAACAGCGCGTGGTCACGATCGGCAATCAGCAATGCCGGTTTGATCTGCATCGCGTAGGCATTCAGCTCGCTGCGCTGATGGCTAAAGAGCGCGTTAACGGGCGCAACACCCGCCTGCAACAGCGCAAAGAAGGTGATGTAAAACTCAGCCACATTCCCCAGTTGCACCAGCGCGGTATCGCCGCGTTTCAGCCCCCGGGACTGTAACGCGCTGGCAAGGTTATCCACCGCCTCATTCAACTGGCGGTAGGTATAACGGCGCTCACCGTCGATGATGGCCACCGCGTCATTACTGGCGTGGCGGGTCAGAATGCGGGTCAGAGGCAGATCCTGCCAGTAGCCTTTTTCACGATAGCGGCGGGCGAACTCGTCCGGCCAACGGGTAAAGGGGACAGTCATAATTGTTCCTTAGTGCAAACCAAAAACGTTCAGCATGGTGGAGAGCTTCACTCCGGTTTCACGCCATTCGCCCACCGGTGATGAGGCAGGAACAATGCCCGCCCCGGCAAACAGGCGAACGGTCTTGTCGTGAATGCGTGCGCAGCGGATGGTCACCACCCACTCGCCGTTACCTTCGCAGTCACACCAGCCCACGATGCCGCCAAACAGTTGGCGGTCGAACGGCTCCAGCTCCGCGATCAGCTGTTTTGCCGCCTGATGCGGGAAACCACTTAATGCAGGCGTCGGGTGCAGCAAACACGCCAGCGTCAGTGCGTTTTCGTTTTCACGCGCTTCCCCTTCCACCGGCGTGGCCAGATGCCACAGCGTCGGGGTCGTGATGAGCTGCGGAGATGCCGGCATACTCAGATGGTGGCTGCGTGGCATCAGAATGGTTTTCATCGCCTGGGTCACCAGGTCGTGCTCGTGGCGGTCTTTTTCCGAGGCCAGCAGCTTGTTACCTGCTTCTCTGTCCAGCACATCATCTGGCTGACGACGCGCCGAACCTGCCAGCGGCAGCGAGCTAAAGTGCGCGCCGTCTTTGCGCAGCAGCAGTTCAGGGCTCGCGCCCAGCAACACGCCGCCATCTTCCAGCGGGACGTGGAAGTTAAAGCTGGCCGGGTTCTGCGCAATGAGCCGTTCCAGCAACGCGCCGCTGTCAATTTTCTCTTCGGTTGAGATATCAATCAGTCGAGACAGCACCACCTTGTTCACCTGTGGCGTGGCGGTCAGCGCAGCCGCGCGCGCAACCATCTGTTCAAAGACCGGCTGCTGTGGAATTTCAGTGCGGGTGTTTACTGTCAGGGCCTGAGCGTCAGAGAAATAACGGGAAGACTGCTGACGCGCCGGGCGAGAGAAGGCCTGCCAGCTTTGCGGAATAAACAGGGACGACGGTTCGCGCGTATCAAACGGGATAGCCCCCACCATGATCGGGTGAGCAATTCCGCTGGTTTTCGCTTTCTGGAAAGCCTGGGCGACTTTTTGCTGGAAGGCACCTGCCGGATCATCACCGCCGACGGCGGATTCAGATATGCGGGTAAAACAGCCTGACGTGGTAAAACTGCGATAAGGCGACATAAAGAAAAAGCTGTCTGATTGCAGCGTGGTCGCGGTGTGCTGGATGTCCTCAGCCAATGACGTATCCATATCATCCTCCTTAAAATGATAAAAGCAGTAATAATGATTATCATTTATATTTCGATGGCTAACCTAATCGTACAACGCCCCGGTGTCAACCGCGGAGCAAACAACTTGTGCGACTATCGCTTGCATCCCTTCGCTGCAATCATGAAAATGAGAAGCATTAACCTCAATAAAAACAGGATGTGACGTTGTGAAACTCCCTGCCGTTTACCGTAATGCCCTTCTTTTAACAGGACTTTTTGTTTTAGGACTTACCTCAGCCACCGCCGCCGACTGGCCACGCCAGGTGACCGACAGCCACGGCATTCACACGCTTGAAAGCAAACCCACCCGCATTGTTTCAACCAGCGTGACCCTGACCGGCTCTCTGCTGGCGATTGATGCGCCGGTCATCGCCAGCGGTGCGACCACGCCAAATAATCGGGTGGCGGATGTCCAGGGTTTTTTGCGTCAGTGGGGGGATATCGCGAAACAGCGTAAGCTCACGCGTTTGTATATTGGCGAGCCAAGCGCCGAAGCCGTTGCCGCTCAGATGCCGGACCTGATCCTGATTAGCGCCACGGGCGGTGATTCTGCCCTCGCCCTCTATGAACAGCTTTCTGCCATCGCGCCAACGCTTGTCATCAACTACGACGACAAAAGCTGGCAGGAACTGCTGACACAACTCGGCACCATTACCGGGCAGGAAAAACAGGCTGCGGCCCGCATTGCGGAATTTGATAAACAGCTCGCCCTGGTGAAACAGCAGATGAAGCTGCCGCCGCAGCCGGTGAATGCCATTGTCTATACCGCCGCCGCGCACAGCGCAAACCTGTGGACGGCTGAATCGGCGCAGGGCAAGTTGCTGCATCAACTGGGCTTTGCCCTTGCACAATTGCCTGCCGGATTGCAGACCTCAAAAAGTCAGGGCAAGCGCCACGACATCATTCAGTTAGGCGGTGAAAATCTGGCAACCGGGCTGAACGGCGAAGGCCTGTTCCTGTTTGCCGGTGACCAGAAAGATGTGGATGCGATTTATGCCAATCCACTTCTGGCACACCTGCCAGCGGTGCAGAATAAACGCGTCTGGGCATTAGGCACGGAGACGTTCCGTCTGGATTATTACAGCGCGATGTTAGTCTTGCAGCGTTTGAATTCAATTTTCAAATAAGAGGCACGTTCCCCGTAGGCCCGGTAAGCGCAGCGCCACCGGGCGTTTTGTCGGGTGGCGGCTACGCCTTACCCGACCTACAGGATCCTTCCCCCTCCTGCCTGAACCGGCGCAATTCTGCTAATCCCATTAACAGGATCCCGCCAACAACAGCCAACACAAAACCGCTGCTGCTCGCCGATGCCATTGGGGTCAACATTGCGCCAAGCCCGCCGAGGATCGCCGCGCCAATGGCATCACCCGTGACGTTCTGCGCCGTCCACAGGCCGTTAATCCGCCCCAGCATCCCTTCCGGGGTCTGCGTCTGGATAAGGGTGTACTGCAACAGCGAGCTGACAGCACTCAACCAGCCAAAGATAACCAGACACATCACGCCCAGCGCCCACACCGGCATCAGGCTGAAGAAGCCAATTGCGATAAACGAAGCCAGTGTTGCCACCAGCATAATCAGCCCCGGGCGCGCGCTCTGCGCCAGGTTACCACTGGTCAGTGCGCCAAACGCCGCACCCAGCGGGATAGCCGCATACAGCACGCCAATCTCGGAGGCACTCATCTGCCACTCGCCTGCCAGCGCCGGGTAGAGCACGCGCACGGCGCTCGCCATCGTCAGCAAACCGCCCAGCAGGGCGATGCCGCCAATCAGCGGATTGCTGAACAGAAAACGGATCGCTGCCATCAGTGATTTCAGCGGGTGCTCACGCTGCTGTGGTGGAGGCGGCAGAACCGGTAAACGCAGCAACGTTAAGGTGGTGATAAACGTCCCTGCCGCCGCCAGGCCGTAGTTCCACGCCACGTTGCCCGTTGCCAGCAGCAGGCCCCCCACCATCGGCGAAATCACCGAGCCCAGACGCACGGTCAACATGGTGATCGCCCCCGCCTGCATCAGGTTTTCACGCCCGACCAGCGCAGGCGTTGCCGCCAGCAGAGCCGTCACCCCGATGGAGGCAAAAAAGCCGTCCCACAGCCCCAGCGCGTAAATCGCAATCAGCGACGGCTCCGGCAGCATGGCATTCAGACACAACCCGATAAACCCCACCCCACAGGTACCGCGCGCCAGCAGGATCAGCTTTTTACGCTCGTAACGGTCTGCCAGCACTCCGCCGACCATCAGGCCAATAAACATCGCCCCGCCGGTTAAGGTGACGGAAAGCCCCACCAGCCAGCTGGAGTGCGTCATCGCCTGGATTTGTACCGGCACGGCCACGCCGAGCAGGCCGAGGGATAAAATAGAGATAAAACGGGCGATAAAGACGGCGCGAAACGCCGGATGTGTTTTGAGCAGGCTGAGGTTGAGCAGCCAGGATTTTTGGGTCATTACAAGGCCTTGTCTGGTTTCTTTTATACCAATTCCATGGCGGCACATGCTAACATAGCCAAATAAGATAGATAACGATAATTACTATCATTATCAAATCATGGGCGTTGCTATGTCGTTTTCCTCTTCCGCGGTGCGCGCCATTGCCGTGCCCGTTTTATTGCTGCTGTTGATCCTTGCGATTGCACTCAGTTTGCTGGTTGGCGCGAAATCGCTGCCGGCTTCCGTTATTGTCGATGCGCTCTCTGGCACCTGTCAGAGTGCCGACTGCACCATCGTGCTGGATGCTCGCCTGCCCCGAACTCTTGCCGGATTGCTGGCCGGTGGTGCGCTGGGTCTTGCCGGGGCACTGATGCAAACGCTCACCCGTAATCCACTGGCCGACCCGGGCATTCTGGGCGTTAACTCCGGCGCGAGTTTTGCCATCGTGCTTGGCGCAGCGCTGTTTGGTTTAACGTCGCCCTCTGAACAACTGGTGATGGCTTTTTGCGGCGCACTGGCGGCATCACTGGTGGTGGCGTTTACCGGCAGCCAGGGTGGAGGGCAGCTCAGCCCGGTACGGTTGACGCTGGCGGGCGTTGCCCTTGCGGCGGTGCTGGAAGGGTTAACCAGCGGCATCGCCCTGCTGAACCCGGACGTTTACGATCAGCTGCGTTTCTGGCAGGCCGGTTCGCTGGATATCCGCACGCTTGAGACCCTGAAGGCCGTCATCATCCCGGTGACGCTTGCCGCTGCCGTGGCGCTGTTGTTGAGCCGCTCGCTCAACAGCCTGAGTCTTGGCAGCGACACCGCCACCGCTCTCGGCAACCGGGTAGCACGCACGCAATTAATTGGACTTCTCGCGATCACCGTACTGTGCGGCAGCGCAACGGCAGTGGTTGGCCCGATTGCCTTTATCGGCCTGATGATGCCGCATATGGCACGCTGGCTGGTGGGCGCCGATCACCGCTGGTCGCTACCCGTCACGCTGCTTGCCCCCCCTGCCCTGCTGTTATTTGCCGATGTTGTGGGTCGCCTTTTGGTTCCCGGCGAACTGCGCGTGTCGGTGGTGAGCGCGTTTATTGGCGCGCCGGTGCTGATTTTCCTGGTACGGCGTAAACGTGGAGGTGGCGCATGATGGCCCCGTCCCGTCGTTTACTCACCAGCGTGTTCCTGCTGACTCTCGCCAGCGTGTTGCTGGCGATCTGGAGCCTGCGCAGCGGCGCAGTGACGCTCGATTTTACCCAGGTCTTTAACGCCCTGACCGGCAGCTCACCGCGCAATATCACCATGGTGGTCACCGAATGGCGGCTGCCGCGCGTCGCGATGGCCATTCTGGTGGGGGCGGCGCTGGGCGTCAGCGGGGCCATTTTCCAGTCACTGATGCGCAACCCGCTCGGCAGCCCGGACGTGATGGGCCTCAATACCGGTGCCTGGAGTGGCGTACTGGTGGCGATGGTGCTGTTTGGTCAACACCTGACGGCTATTACCTTTACCGCGATGGCCGGGGGCATTTTGACGTCGTTGGTTATCTGGGCGCTGGCCTGGCGTAACGGCATCGACACTTTCCGTTTGATCATCATCGGGATTGGCGTGCGCGCCATGCTGATGGCCTTCAACACCTGGCTGTTATTGCAGGCCTCTCTGGAAACGGCGCTTTCCGCAGGGCTGTGGTATGCCGGCTCGCTGAACGGCCTGACATGGGCCAAAACCTGGCCTGCCGCACCGCTGATCCTGCTGATGTTTATCGGCGCGCTGCTACTGGTTCGCCGGATGCGTTTACTGGAGATGGGTGACGACAGCGCGTGCGCGCTGGGGGTCAGCGTCGAGCGTTCACGTCTGATGCTGATGCTGGTGGCCGTGCTGCTGACCGCTGCCGCCACCGCCATCGCCGGGCCAATTTCATTTATTGCGCTGGTTGCGCCACATATTGCCCGGCGTCTTTCCGGCACCGCACGCTGGGGGTTAACCCAGGCCGCACTGTGCGGTTCGCTGCTGTTGCTGGCCGCCGATCTGTGCGCTCAGCAGCTGTTTATGCCTTATCAACTTCCGGTGGGCGTGGTGACCGTCAGTCTGGGCGGTATTTACCTCATCATCTTGTTAGTTCAGGAGTCACGCAAGAAATGACAGAGACAGCAACCCGCTTGCGCGGCGACAACTTAACCCTCGGCTACGGTAAAAAAATCATTGCTAAAGATTTGACCGTGGCGATCCCGGATGGCCATTTTACGGCGATTATCGGGCCGAACGGCTGCGGTAAATCGACCCTGCTACGAACGCTGAGCCGCCTGATGACACCGGTTCACGGCAGCGTGTACCTTGATGGTGAGCAGATCCAGCGCTTTGCCAGTAAAGAGGTGGCCAGGCGCATCGGGCTGCTGGCGCAAAATGCCACCACGCCGGGGGATATCACGGTGCAGGAGCTGGTGGCGCGCGGGCGTTATCCCCATCAGCCGCTGTTCACCCGCTGGCGCAAAGAGGATGACGACGCGGTGAACCGCGCCATGCAGGCGACGGGCATTACTGAACTCGCTCAGCAAAGTGTGGATACCCTTTCCGGCGGGCAGCGCCAGCGCGCGTGGATAGCCATGGTGCTGGCCCAGGAAACGTCGATTATGCTGCTGGATGAGCCAACGACCTGGCTTGATATCAGCCACCAGATTGATCTTCTGGAGTTGTTAAGCGAGCTGAATCGCACGCAGGGTTATACCCTAGCGGCGGTGCTGCACGATTTAAATCAGGCCTGCCGTTACGCCACGCACCTGATTGCGCTGCGGGATGGCGAGATTGTGGCGCAGGGCGCGCCGAAAGAGATTGTGACGCCGGAACTTATCGAGCGGATCTACGGAATGCGCTGCATGATTATTGCGGATCCGGTGGCGGGTACGCCGCTGGTGGTGCCGTTGGGTCGGCGGTAATCGCCGGGTGGCGGCTACGCCTTACCCGGCCTACATTGTGCTCCCAACGGGCATTCGCACTATCCCAGTATATCCTTCAACACCGGCCCAATCTTCTCAAACGCCTGCGGTGAAATGATATCCACGTGGGCGCAATCCTGGCTGTAAACCTCAAGCTCACCCACCCACGGCGCCCATGCCTGATGCGGGTCCTGGGTTCGCGTGCGCTCGGCGACAAACAGCGTCGCTTTGCCGTCAAAGCGTGAACTGTGCGCCGTGGTCAGCAAGCGCACTGCATCGGCGTAGTTGCCTTCAATGGCGGTAAACAGTTCACTGGAACCCTGCCCCTGCTGCGCGGCAATAAACGCCTGACGCTCGCGCTCAATTTCCGCCAGCACTGCCGGGTCAAGACCGTTGGCCTCTTTTTCCGCCCAGTTTTGCGTTTCCGGTGGCCAGGTGTCCAGCAGGCCGAGGAAGTCGACCGTTTCACCCTGCTCACGCAGACGCGCGGCAACCCCCTGCGCCAGCGTGCCGCCCAGCGAATAGCCCAGCAAATAGTACGGCCCGTGCGGCTGCTGCGCGCGCAGTGTCGCCAGATGATGTCCAATCACGCCATCCAGATCGGCGCACTGCTGCATCGGCCCGTCCGGACGCGGGGACTGAATGCCTGTTATCGACCAGCGCGGGCTGAGGTAGCGCGCCAGCACGCTAAACTGCCAGGCAAATCCGGATGCCGGATGGAAACAGAACAGCGTCGGGCCGTGGCTTTCACGCAGCGGCAACAGGGTTTCATACCCCAGACGCTGTGCCTGTTCATCGCTCATCTGCGACTCAAGCAAACCGCTAAGCTTGCTGACCGTCGAGGCCACCATAATCTGCCCCGGCGTCACCTTGCGCCCGAACGCGCGGCTAAGCTGTGCCGCCAGGCGCATCGCCAGCAGCGAGTGCCCGCCAAGCGCAAAGAAGTCGGCTTCAGTATCATTCACCTCGCAGCCCAGCAAGGTGGAAAACGCCTGCGCCACGGCCACTTCGGTTTTGCTTTCCGGCGTACGGCCAGAGGTTTTGCTGGTCAGCTCCGGTAGCGGCAGCGCCTTGCGGTCAAGCTTACCGTTGGCCGAAAGCGGCAGGGAACTGATTTGCAACAACACCACCGGCACCATATGCGGCGGCAGCTGTGCTTTCAGCGCGACCAGCAGCGCCTCCCTGTCCAGCGGTAAACCGGATTCCGAAACGATGTACCCCACCAGCTGACGGGCATCACCACCGGTTGCCGCCGCCTGGTTAAACACACAGGCGTGCGCCACGGCCTGCGCTACGTCCGGCAGCGAGAGCATCGCCCGGTCGATTTCACCCAGTTCGATACGCTGACCACGAATTTTCAGCTGATCGTCGCTGCGGCCTAAATATTCCACCGCGCCGTTATCCAGCCAGCGGGCAACATCCCCGGTGCGATACATACGCTCGCCCGGCGCAAACGGGTCGGCAATAAAGCGGCTCGCCGTCAGATCCGGACGCCCCAGATAGCCCTGCGCCAGCTGGATCCCGGTAAGATACAGATCGCCCGCCACGCCAAACGGCACCGGGCGCATCATCGCATCCAGAATGCGCAGCCCCGTGTTCCACACCGGGAAACCAATCGGCACGCTGTTGCCGTCAACCGCCGCCAGCTCAGGACCAAACGCCGGATACCAGCTCACGTCCACTGCCGCTTCCGTTGGGCCATACAGGTTATGTAGCGGCGCATGGGTAAGCTGTTCCCACTCGCGGCACAGTTCGGCTGGCAGCGCTTCCCCGCTACAGAACACCTGTTTCAGCGTTTTGCAGCAGTCGGCATTTTCCGGCGTCAGCGAGGCCACAAATGCCGCCAGCATCGACGGCACAAAGTGAGTCGTGGTGACGCCGTAATGGGCGAAGAAACTCTGCATAGCCTGCGGATCGCGATGCGCCTCTGGCTCGGCCATCACCAGCTTCGCGCCAGCGATAAACGGCCACCAGAATTCCCACACCGACACGTCAAAGCTGCACGGCGTTTTTTGTGCCACCACATCACGCGCGTCCAGCGGATAGTGATCCTGCATCCACATCAGGCGGTTGACGATGGCGGTATGCCCGACCATCACCCCTTTCGGGCGGCCAGTGGAGCCGGAGGTAAAGATGATATACGCGGTCTGTTCCGGCTTCGCCAGGTTGAGCGGTTCGTGGCCCGCAACAGGTAATAGTGTGTTGTAACTAAAGGACGTTATTGGCAGATCGCTAAAGCGCGGAAGCTGCTCGTCGGTGGTGATAAGCAAAGACGGTTTCGCATCTTCCAGCATCATCCGCAGGCGGTCATCCGGGTAGCCGGTGTCCAGCGGCAACCAGGCGGCACCTGCTTCCACAATGCCGTGCAGCGCCAGAGTCAGGAACACCGAGCGCGGCAAGGCCACCGCCACGCTGTCGCCCGGCTTCACGCCGCGTTCACGCAGCAGGTTTGCCAGCGCCACCACCTGCTCGCGCATCTGGCGGTAGTTCAGCTCGATATGGGCATCCGCCAGGGCGGGCGCATCCGGCGTTTTGCTCGCCTGTTCGGCCACCAACCGGGCAAGCGTGGCAGAAGGTAAGGCCAGCCCGGTGTCATTGATGCGTGCAAGCTGCTGATATTCGGCTTCAGAGACGGTTTCCACTTCACCACAGCGCAGGTCCGGGTTGGCGGCAAACTGGGTCAGCATCGCGTTCAGGCGCACCACGTGGCGTGTGAGCGTTGCCTCGTCGTAGCGCTGTTTATTGGCAAGGATCTCAATGCTCAGCCCGCCCTGTTCATCCGGGAACAGCGCCAGCTCCAGATCGTTCACCGGCCCCGTTGCCAGCGTGTGAGTTGCGGACTCAACGTTGTCGATATCCAGCTGATAATCAAATACTTTGACGTTGAGCACCGGGCCAAACAGGGCGTCATCCCCCGCCGCACGCCCGCTGTCGCGGACAATCTGTTCGGCGTCATAACGCTGATGGCGGCGCATCTTTTTCAGCTGATTTGCAAGGCGCTGCGCCAGCTCCGGCAGGCTTTCCTGCGGGGCGATATTGACCGCCATCGGCAAGACGTTAAGTACCGGGCCAGTTGCGGTGAGCGCCGCCGAACCCATGCGGCGCATAAAGATAAACCCGGCGGCGTAGTCCAGCCGCCCGGTCAAGCGCCCAAGCCACAGCGCCACCAGCGCGAGCGCCAGATCGGTACGCTGCACCTGCCCTGCTGCCTGTGCCAGCTGGCTAAAGGCGCGGCTATCGGCAACCACTTTTAACCGCAGAATGTCGGTAGTGGCTGCACGCCCCGGCAACGGCGCGGAAGAAAGCGACACCGGAGAAGGGAGCTGCTTACGCTGCTCTGCCCAGAATGCGCCATCGCGCTGATACGCCTCGCTGTCGCGATAGCGCTGGTACTCATCCACCACCTCAGCAAACGGTGTAAAGGGTGATACTGGCGGGGTTTCGCCCTTTCTCAATGACGTATAAATGGCAGCGATCTGGCGGGTAATGGCCGGGAAACTGAAGCCATCCACCACTAAATGATGATAACGCTGATACCAGTACCAGTGACGTTCACCGACCTGAATCAGCTGATGAAACGCCAGCGGCTGACCGCTGTCCACGCGCAGGTTCTGGTTAAGATCGGCCTCCATCAGCGCCACGGCTGCGGCGTGAGAACCGGCCTTTACGATCGACGGCTCAGGCAGCGACATGGCATCGTCTACCCACTGCCACACCTCGCCGTTATCTTCTGTAAAGCGCGTGCGTAATGTGTCGGCCTGCATCATGCCTGCGACTATCGCTTTTGCCAGCAATGGCGCATCAATATCGCCTTTCAGCTCGGTGTAATGCGCCACACTCCAGGCGTTCGGCAACGTGGAAAGTTGCTCTGCCATCCAGATCCCCGGCTGTGCAGCGACTAGGGGAAGATGTTTGCTCATGGGCGCTCTCCCGCAAAATGGGAAGGCGTAAGCGTATGCCAGTGTTCTGCCAGCCACTGCTGGCACGCTTCCTGGGATTGCGGTTCGCACACCACACGCCAGCCGGCAGGCAGTGCGCACTGTTGCGGCCACAGGCTGAATTCCGCCTGGTCGTTACACAAAATGGCGAACTGTCCCTGCGGATTATCGAAAGGATTACTGAATTCCATACAGACTCCGTTATTGAATAAGCGGCTGCCAGAGCGTCATCAGCCCCTGTGTCAGCCCACCGCGCCAGCAAAGCGCATCATGTCCGCCGTCAACCTGACGCCAGTAAACCTGCTGCTGTGTGTGTTGTAGCTCGGCGTAAATCGCCTGATTTGCGCGGAAGATAAGCGGTTCGTTACGCCCCGCCTCAAGGACAATGCGCAGCCCGCGTGCGGTTTTTTCACCCGCTTTAAGTTGTTCGATAAGCAGCCCGTCCTGCTGCGCACCACGGTGCGGCCACCAGTAGGAGCCAGACTGGCTGAGCACGCAGCCAAAACGCTGCGGCCAGTTAAGACCAGCATAAAGAGAAGAGAGCCCGCCAAAGCTTTGCCCTGCCACGACCGTGCAGTCGGCGCGATCGCTGAATGGCGTGGTGGTTTTTACCAGCGGGAGAAGTTCTTCCTGCACCGCCAGCCAGAAATCGGGGTTACAGGGCAGCTCAACGCTGCGGTGAGCGGTGTCGATAACATCGATCAGGAGATAGACCGCAGGCGGCAATTTGCGCTCAGCCGTCAGTGACGCCAGTGCTGGCCATACGGGCAGGCTTTCGGCCCAGAACTGCCCGTCGAGCAACACCGCCAGCGGGCTGTCCGGGCTGGCATCACCAGTGGTAAAAATCCACACGCGGCGACGGTTGCGCAGCCGCTCGCTGTTCCATTCGATGCAGACCGGCTGCCGGTAAGAGGTATCGGGGCGGTCCCAGCCAGGCTGAACCGGTGCTTCAGGCATTTCCAGCGCCGATACCGGATGTCCGCGCCCACCTCGCCAGCTCTGCGGATTCAGCGGATCGCACACCGCGTTGGGCAGCAGCTTGCGCCAGCCTTCACGCAGCGCCATGCGGTCGGGCTGCTCACCGTGAAATACCGCATCGGCAAAATCATGTTCGTTCTCAGAAGGGATAAAACAGTAGCTGCCGCGCCACTGCGGGCTGAACTCGCCCTGCCATTGCCAGACGTCGGTTCCGGGAAGGCGTTCGAGAGATTGCGGGCGGGCATTCTGATGGTGATCGGTAACGCCGGTGATATAGAGCCAGACGCGCTTCACCGCCGAAGATGCCTGTGTTCCTGCTGGGTCACGCCACCAGAATGTGACGCGATACCTCCCCTTGTCACGCACCCATTCAGGGCCGTTTTTTGACTGCCACCAGGCATCACTTCCCGTTGTTAACGCCGTCACGCTTTTAACCTCATGTTTATCGTGTCTTTTTTTGTTACAAGACAAAATTTATTGATAATATTATTGATAACTATTTGCATTTGCAATAGCGTAGTGCCCGCGCTGTGGGAAGCGCGCTCATAAAATAAACATGCCACGCATTGTGTGCGCTCGAGGACAGGGCTGCTTACGCAAATGCGGGTGACAACATGCCGCCTCCTCTCCCTTTCGGGAACGGAGCCAGGGGATGCGGCGCGAAAAGCAGGACGTACAATGAATAAGAAGATTCACTCCCTGGCCTTGCTGGTCAACTTAGGGATTTACGGCGTCGCGCTGCCAGCCCTGGCAGACGACAAAACCACCACCGCGCAGCACGAAGACACGATGGTGATCACCGCCGCTGAGCAAAACCTGCAAGCGCCTGGCGTATCGACCATTACGGCCGATCAAATCCGTAAAAATCCTCCCGCCCGCGACGTTGCTGAAATCATCCGTACTATGCCTGGCGTTAACCTGACCGGTAACTCCACCAGCGGCCAGCGCGGTAACAACCGTCAGATTGATATCCGTGGTATGGGCCCTGAGAACACCCTGATCCTGATCGATGGTAAGCCGGTTACCAGCCGTAACTCCATCCGTCTGGGCTGGCGTGGCGAGCGTGATACCCGTGGCGATACCGGCTGGGTTCCACCGGAAATGATCGAGCGTATCGACGTTATCCGTGGCCCGGCGGCAGCGCGTTACGGTAACGGTGCGGCAGGTGGTGTGGTAAACATCATCACCAAGAATTTCGACAACCAGTGGCATGGTTCCTGGAACACCTACCTGAATGCGCCAGAACATAAGGACGAAGGTTCGACCAAGCGTACCAACTTCAGCCTGAGCGGCCCGCTGGGCGGCGATTTCAGCTTCCGTATGTACGGTAACCTGGATAAAACCCAGGCCGATGCGCGGGATATCAACCAGGGTCATGAATCTGAACGTACCGGTGCTTATGCCGACACGCTGCCAGCAGGCCGTGAAGGGGTAGAAAACAAAGACATCAACGGCGTGGTGCGTTGGGACTTTGCGCCAATGCAGTCCCTGGAGTTTGAAGCGGGCTACAGCCGCCAGAACAACCTCTACGCGGGCGACACGCAGAACACCAACAACGACAACAGCTCCAACGGCCTGGTGAAGAAAAACTACGGTAAAGAGACTAACCGTATTTACCGCCAGAACTTTGCCGTGAGCTGGAACGGCGGCTGGGATAATGGCATCACCACCAGCAACTGGGCGCAGTATGAGCACACCCGTAACTCCCGTCTGGGCGAAGGGCTGGCAGGCGGTCTGGAAGGCTTGTTCAACAGCAATAAGTTCACCGACACCGACCTGTCTGACGTGATGCTGCACAGTGAAATCAACCTGCCGATTGATTTCCTGGTCAACCAGAACCTGACCCTGGGTACTGAGTGGAACCAGCAGCGGATGAAAGATTCCACCTCTAACACCCAGACTCAGCAAGGCGGTACGATCCCGGGCATGAGCAACGATCGTAGCCCATATTCATCGGCTGAGATCTTCTCCCTGTTCGCGGAAAACAACATGGAGCTGACCGACAGCACCATGCTGACCCCGGCACTGCGTTTCGATCATCACACCATTGTGGGCAACAACTGGAGCCCGTCCCTGAACCTGTCGCAAGGCCTGGGCGATGATTTCACCCTGAAGATGGGTATTGCGCGTGCTTATAAAGCGCCAAGCCTGTACCAGACGAACCCGAACTACCTGTTGTACAGCAAAGGCCAGGGTTGCTATGCAAGCTCTGACGGCGTGGGCTGTTACATGATGGGTAACGACGACCTGAAAGCTGAAACCAGCATCAACAAAGAGATTGGTCTGGAGTGGAAACACAACGGCTGGCAGGCGGGTGTGACCTGGTTCCGCAACGACTACCGCGACAAGATTGAAGCGGGTTATGCGCCAATTGGCCATACCTCTTCCGGTAAAGTTCAGACCGATATCTACCAGTGGGAAAACGTTCCGAAAGCCGTGGTAGAAGGTCTGGAAGGCTCACTGAACGTACCGGTAAGCGATACGATCAACTGGACCAACAACATTACCTATATGCTGCAAAGCAAGAACAAGGAGACGGGCGATCGTCTGTCGATCATCCCAGAGTACACGCTGAACTCTACCCTGAGCTGGCAGGTACAAGAGGATGTGTCGCTGCAATCGACCTTCACCTGGTACGGCAAGCAGCAGCCGAAGAAATACAACTACAAAGGTCAGCCTGTTACCGGCTCTGAGAAAGATGAAGTCAGCCCGTACAGCATTGTTGGCCTGAGTGCGACCTGGGATGTGACCAAAAACGTCAGCCTGACTGGCGGCGTGGATAACGTCTTTGACAAGCGTCAGTGGCGTGCGGGTAATGCCCAGACCACGGGTAACACCACGACGGGTGCATATATGTACGGTGCGGGTGCGTACACGTATAATGAACCTGGCCGTACCTGGTATATGAGTGTGAATACGCACTTCTAAGCAAGGTAAAAGTAAAACGGCAACCTCGGTTGCCGTTTTTTGTGTTTGCTCCCTCTCCCTGTGGGAGAGGGTCGGGGTGAGGGCATCAGGCCGCACAAACTCAAAAGGAATAACATGAAATCCACTCACACCACATTCCTTCTCGCCAGCCACACCGTCCATCACGTCACCTTCGATCCCACCACCTTCACTGATGCCGATCTGCTCTGGCTCCCCCACCACACCCAACTGACCGATGCCGGACGCAAGCGCAAAGCCGAGCATCTGGCAGGCCGCATCGCCGCCGCCCATGCCTTACCTGACCACGCCGTTCCCGGCATCGGCCCCAGCGGCGAACCGCTCTGGCCGGAAGGCGTTTCAGGTAGCATCACCCACAGCGGCACGCAGGCGATGGCGGTCGCCACCCGGAATCAACATGCTCTTATCGGCATCGATTGCGAAGCCATCCTCGCCGAAAGTGAAGCTCACGAAATCAAAGACGGGGTGATTGATACAGAGGAAGAGGCCGTGCTTTCCCGCTCAGGTTATCCTTTTGCCCTTGCCCTGACGCTTGCCTTCAGCGCCAAAGAGAGCCTGTTTAAAGCCCTCTTTCCTCAGGTACAGGAATACATGGAATTTGACTGCGCACGCGTGACCCAACTGGATAATAAGACTCTCGTTCTGGCGCTGGCAAAAGACGCAGGGCCGTTTAGCAAAGGTAAGCCGCTCACCCTCGCCTGGACGATGATTAACGCCCATATTTGCACGCTGTTGGTTGAGTAAAACTCAACTTCCTCGCCCTGCCCTCCGCCCGATCATGAAGATAACTCATGTTGTATTGAAATTAAGTCGCTTTTCCTCATCCAGAGGCTCTGTCATAAATTAAGCCATGTTAACTAATTCATAACATGAAAACGGCAACTGAGTAACTCAACCCCCTCAGGAATAGCCAGAAAAGCGAACCGTTTTCATCTCAGAGCCCAGGATGCAAAGTACGATGAATAATAATTTTACATTTGCGATTAAACGCAGTGCTTTCGATGAAAATTATAACCCCTCAGAAAACACGCGTATTACGACCAACTTCGCTAATCTGGCCAGAGGAAAAAATCGTCAGGAGAATTTGCGCAACACGTTAGCGATGATTAACAATCGTTTTAATACGCTGGCGCACTGGGATAATCCTAAAGGCGATCGCTACTCGGTTGAACTGGATATTATCTCTGTTGAAATGAATATCGGCAGTGAAGGTAACAGCACGGTTTTCCCGGCGATTGAAATTTTGAAAACCAGCATTGTTGATAAAAAAACCAATGAACGTATTGAGGGTATTGTCGGGAATAACTTCTCCTCTTACGTCCGTGATTATGACTTTAGCGTATTACTGTCCGAACATAATAAAAACCAGGCACAGTTCAGCATTCCTGAAAATTTTGGCGAGTTGCACGGGAATATCTTCAGGCATTTCGTTAACTCCAGTGAATACAAGGCTAACTTCAAAAAGTCACCGGTTATCTGCCTGAGCGTCTCAAGTAAAGACACCTATCATCAGACCGGCGTGCAGCATGCTGTTCTCGGCCTGGAGTACCAGCCAGACGGCACCTCTTTGACTGAACAATACTTCAATAAAATGGGGTTACAGGTTCGCTATTTCATGCCAAAAAATAGCGCGGCACCTCTGGCGTTCTTCTTTGCGGGTGATTTGCTGAGTGATTATTCGAACCTTGAGCTTATCAGCACCATCAGCACGATGGAGACATTCCAGAAGATTTACCGGCCTGAAATTTACAATGCCAACTCTGCGGCAGGCCAATGCTACCAGCCTGACCTGAATCACCAGGATCATTCATTAACCAAAATTGTTTATGACCGGGAAGAGCGGAGTCAGCTGGCTATTGAACAGGGAAAATATACAGAAGAGAACTTTATCAAACCTTACAAGACAATTCTTGAGCAATGGTCTGCTAATTACTCTCTTTGATTAACGAAATATAAAAGGTCATCCATTATGAAAATTTTACTTCCCACGTCGACGGCGGGCAGCTTACCTAAACCGTCCTGGCTTGCCCAACCAGAAACACTCTGGTCACCGTGGAAATTACAAAATGAAGAGTTAATTCTGGGGAAACAGGATGCCCTGCGTTTGTCTCTGGATGATCAACTGCGTGCAGGCATCGATATTGTCAGCGACGGTGAACAGACGCGTCAGCATTTTGTCACCACGTTTATTGAACACCTCAGCGGCGTTGATTTTGAAAAACGCGAAACAGTCCGAATTCGTAATCGCTACGACGCGAGTGTTCCGACGGTTGTGGGTGCGGTCGCCCGTCAAAAACCCGTTTTTGTCGACGATGCCAAATACTTACGCAAGCTCACCAACCAGCCGATTAAATGGGCGCTGCCCGGCCCGATGACGATGATCGATACGCTCTATGACAACCACTACAAGAGCCGCGAAAAATTAGCCTGGGAATTCGCCAAAATACTCAACCAGGAAGCCAGAGAGCTTGAAGCTGCTGGCGTCGATATTATCCAGTTCGATGAGCCTGCCTTTAACGTTTTCTTTGATGAGGTGAATGACTGGGGCATTGCCGCGTTAGAGCGTGCCGTTGAAGGGCTTAAGTGTGAAACGGCAGTACATATCTGCTACGGATATGGCATCAAAGCCAATACCGACTGGAAAAAAACGCTGGGTTCAGAGTGGCGGCAGTACGAAGAAGCCTTCCCTAAACTGCAAACATCGAATATCGATATCATCTCGCTGGAGTGTCATAACTCCCGCGTGCCAATGGATCTGCTTGAACTGATCCGCGGCAAAAAAGTGATGGTGGGCGCCATCGACGTGGCAACGAATACCGTTGAAACACCAGAAGAGGTGGCCAGTACATTGCGAAAAGCGCTTCAGTTTGTCGATGCCGATAAGCTCTATCCATCCACCAACTGCGGCATGGCGCCGTTATCCCGCCAGGTTGCCCAGGGCAAACTCAATGCTTTAAGCGCTGGCGCAGAGATCGTGCGTAAAGAGCTTCAGTCCTGATCGCACCGTCAACAATTTGTCCCTCTTTAAGCACCTGTCTCTGAGCAGGTGCTTTTGTTTTTACCTGATCTCCCTCTTTCCCGTCAGGATCGTGATCCTATTCTCCTTTTAAGAAATTAGCTGCCTAAACCGTAGACAGTTCGGAAAGGCGGCTTTATCGTTAAATTGAATAATAAATCATTATTGAATAAATATTCAATGTGGAGAAAAGCATGAAGATGACCTTTGTAAAAACCGCCCTGTTCGCTTCTATGATTGCCGCTTCCGGCTCGTTGTTTGCTGCTGAAAACGGTCTTATCGCGATAATTACCCCTTCTCACGACAACCCGTTCTTCAAGGCAGAAGCCGACGGCGCGGCAGCTAAAGCAAAAGAGCTTGGCTATACCGTGCTGGTGGCATCCCATGATGACGACGTGAACAAGCAAAACCAGCTGATTGAAACCGCCATTGCCCGTAAGGCTAAGGCCATCATCCTTGATAATGCCGGGGCAGATGCCACCGTCGGCCCGCTGGAGAAAGCCAAATCCGCAGGCGTACCAGCATTCCTTATCGATCGCGAAATCAATAAAACCGGTGTCGCCGTCGCCCAGATCGTGTCGAACAACTATCAGGGCGCACAACTGGGTGCAGAGAAGTTCGCGAAGCTGCTGAACGGCAAAGGTAAATACGTTGAGCTGCTGGGTCGCCAGTCCGATACCAACGCCCACGTCCGCTCGCAGGGTTACCACGACGTACTGGATGATTACACCGACATGAAAATGGTGGCGCAGCAAACCGCCAACTGGAGCCAGACCGAAGCCTTCACCCGCATGGAAGCCATTTTGCAGACCAACCCCGACATCGTGGGCGTGATTTCCGGTAACGACACCATGGCGCTGGGTGCAGAAGCCGCTCTGAAAGCCGCTGGCAAACATAACGTCATCGTCGTCGGCTTCGACGGCAGCGACTACACCCGCGATTCCATCGTCAAAAACAGCAACATCAAAGCCACCGTGTTGCAGCCTGGCTGGCAACAGGCGCAGATGGCGGTTGAGCAGGCGGATTACTACCTGAAAAACGGCAAAGCGCAGAAAGAAGAGAAACAGCTGATGGATTGCGTGCTGATTGATGACACCAACGCCAGCAAGCTGAGCATGTTCAATCTCAGCAAATAAGCGGAGGCAATATGTCGTTAAAACAATGGGGCGCTGTGCTGATCGGGTGCGCCGCCCTGTTGCTGACGGCCTGCACGGTGGTGGATCTGGATGCGGACGGCAAGCCAATTATGCCTGCCGATCCGAACGCGAAAGCGAGCTTCGACAACCAGACACCCCAGCAGATCGCGCAACAAACCTGGCAGTCACGGGTACTGGATGCCGCGTCACAACACGCGCTGGATGCCAGTGCGCTGAGCACACAGCTGAAAACGCCCTCTTCCACGCCGAAAAGTGTCTTTGTCCGGCTGACCGGCAAAATTGAGCGCGTGGATAACAGCAACGAACGCGAGCAAAAACTGGTGATGATGGTTAACGGTCAGCCGTTTGAGATCCAGAGCGGCCCGGTGATGCGGGGCAATGCCATTCGCGATGCGGCCGGTTTCCGCTTTGAAGAGTTCACCAATCAGGTGCAGTTTGCTCAGCTCTCTCGCGCCTTTAATCGCGAGGCAGTGACGCATCTGCCGAAAGTGGATGAAAGCTGGAACGGCAAAAACGCCAGCGTGACCTTCGCCACCACGATAACTGCAGGCAAAGCTGACGAAGCCGCAGCGCTGGAACTGAAACAGGAGACGCCGTGATGAGCGACATCCCGACTGACGACATTATCCTGCGCACGCGCGGCATTTCGATGCTCTTTCCTGGCACTGTCGCGCTGGATAACGTCGACTACCGCGTCTGGCGCGGCAAAGTGAACGTCATCATTGGCGAAAACGGTGCCGGAAAATCCACGCTAATGAAAATCCTCGCGGGCGTTCAGCAACCAAGCCTCGGCGAGATGTGGCTTAACGGCAAACAGGTTCATTTTGCCAATACCCGCGATGCCGCAGCACAGGGTATCGGCATGGTGCACCAGGAGTTGAACCTGTTTGAAAACCTGAACGTGGCAGAGAACATTTTCCTTGGCCGCGAGCGGCAAAAGGGGCTGATGCCGATTCAGGAAAGCGAACAGGAAGCGCACGCCGCCACGTTGCTGAAACGGCTCGATCAACCGATTTCCCCACGCGAGCTGGTCGGTAACCTGAAAGTCGGGCAGCAGCAGCTTATCGAGATTGCCAAAGCGCTGGCGGAAGATGCCGACATCCTGATCCTGGATGAGCCCACATCGGCGCTCAGCAAAACCGAAGTCGATATTCTGTTCCGCGTGATCCGCGAGCTGACCCACCAGGGCGTCTCCATCATCTATATCTCGCACCGCCTGGAAGAGCTCATGGCGATTGGGGATGTGATTACCATTCTGCGTGACGGCAAATTCCAGGCCGAAGCGCGGGTGGAAGATATCGACGTGCCCTGGATTGTGCGTGAAATGCTGGGCAGCGACCCGGTCAGCAACTTCCTTTCTCCGGGGCGGACGTTTGGCGCACCGGTGCTGGAAGCGGAGCACATCACCTGCGTTAACGCGGCGGGTAACTCAGTGGTGAACGATGTCAGCTTTCAGGTTCACGCGGGGGAAATCGTCGGGATTTATGGCCTGATGGGCGCAGGGCGCACTGAGCTGTTCGAGTGCATGTTAGGCACCCAGCGGAACTACCTCGGCAAACTGTGGCTGGACAGCAAACCCGTGCCGCAGCGGCTCTCGACTGCCGACCGCATCCGCATGGGCATGAGCCTGGTACCGGAAGACCGCAAACGCACCGGGATTTTCCCTGGCTCATCGGTCGCCAGCAACCTGACCATTGCCAGCCTGTGGCGACGGCTACAACGCGGGTTAACCATCTCGCAAAAGGATGAGCAGGCGGTGGTGGCCTCCACCATTGGCAACCTGTCGATCAAAGTCTCATCACCTGAAGTCGAAATTCAGGCACTGAGCGGCGGTAATCAGCAAAAAGTGGTGATTGGCCGCTCGCTGCTGACGGACCCGAAAGTGCTGTTCCTGGATGAACCCACGCGGGGCATCGACGTCGGGGCGAAAGCCGACGTGTTCCGCATGATGGTGGAGCTTTCAAAACGCGGGATTGCGGTGGTCTTTTCCACCTCGGATTTAAAAGAAATTATGGCGGTATCTGACCGCATTCTGGTGATGTCCGGCGGCAAACTCACCGCCGATATCGTTCGCGATCGGGCCGAAGAATCGGCACTGGTAACGGCAAGTGCTCAGGGGTTCTGATATGAAAACTACACAGTCTGTCGCGCTGGCACCGCAAAAAGGGGCTGCGCTTTCCCGGGAAAATATCCTGCTGCTGCTGCTCAAAATGCGCACCTTTATTGCGCTGTTCCTGATTGTCGGCTTCTTTACCATTACCGTGCCAGGCTTCCTCTCGGCGGGCAGCCTGGTGATCATGATTAAACACATCGCGATCAATGCGTTCCTGGCGCTGGGGATCACCTTTGTGATCATTACCGCCGGGATTGACCTGTCGATTGGCGCCACGCTTGGCCTGTGCGGCATGGTCGCTGGCTGGCTTATCACCAAAGGCATTGTACTGCCGATGTTTGGCATTGCCATCTTCCCGAGCGTCTGGGTGATTGTTCCCATCGTGCTACTGATTGGGGCGCTGATTGGGGCGGTGAACGGCTGGATCATCACCCGCTACAACGTGGCACCGTTCATCTGTACCCTGGGCACCATGTACGTGCTGCGCGGTACGGCGATGTTAACCTCCGACGGACAAACCTTCCCTGGCCTTGCCGGTAATCCGCAACTGGGGAATACCGGCTTTGACGAGATAGGCGCGGGCACGCTGCTCGGGATCCCCTGGGCTATCTGGATGATGATCGTGCTGGCCGTGGTGATTGCCTGGATCGCCCGCCGCCTGCCGTTTGGCCGTCATGTGTACGCCATCGGCGATAACGAGCGTGCGGCTGAGCTTTCCGGCGTGAAGGTGAAACAGGTGAAAGTGCTGGTGTATACCCTCTCCGGCCTGTGCGCGGCTATTGCCGGGATTGTGGTATCAGCTCAGCTTCTGGCCAGCCACCCGGCGAACGGCACAGCCTTTGAGATGAACGCCATCGCCGCCGTGGTGCTTGGCGGGACGTCGCTGGCGGGCGGACGCGGGACCATTCTCGGCACCCTGATTGGCGCTTTTGTGATTGGCTTTCTGGCTGATGGGCTGGTGATGATGGGCGTGAGTGAGTTCTGGCAAATGGTGATTAAAGGGATTGTGATAATCGTGGCAGTCATTATCGACCAGATGCAAAACCGGATGCAGCAGAAAGCGGCAGTGGTGGCGCAGAAGGCGGTAATGGAAGGAAAATAGCGATTAAATGTGTAGGCCGGGTAAGGCGCAGCCGCCACCCGGCAACACTTACACCTCAGCTTTCAGCAAGCTCCTTGCCGTCGGGTAATCGGTGATCAACACATCGATATAGTCCCCTTCCAGTGCACCACGGATAGCGTTGCGCTTCTCCGGCCCGCCTGCCAGGGCAATCACCTGCGGGCAGGCGCGGATCTGTGAAAGTTCCATGCCAATTACCGGATCTTCTTCGTGGCTCAGCACCTGCTTGCCCTGCGCATCGTAGTAATGCAGGCAGATATCCCCTACCGCACCGCGCTCAGACAACAACCTGAGCATATCTTCGTTGTAGTAGTTCCCGGAGTTTTTCAGCAGCTGGGACGGCTCCAGCTCGCCGATCCCCACAATCGCCACATCCACTTCGGCAAATTTACTGACCACTGCCGCCACGTCCGGGCTGCCCACCAGCCGGGCGCGCTCTTCAACGGAATGCTCAATACTCTGCGACGGTAACAGCCACGCCGGACAGTCCAGATGCGCCGCCAGCTGTTGCGTCAGGATCGTCGCCTGCACGTTACCGTTTGGCCCGACACCGCCCAAAAGCTGGATAACCCCTGCGGCGCTGATATTCTGCGGATGCATCTCGTCCACCATGCAACGGATGGTGCTACTCCAGGAGGAAATTCCCACCAGATCGTCAGGGCGCAGGCGCGTTTCAACATAGTGCGCTGCCGCACTGCCAATGGCGTGTTTCACCTGTGCGTTAGTCGGGTTGTCCCCCACATCCACCACAATGGCCTGGCGAATGCCGTACTGCTCTTCCAGCGCCTTCTCCAGCGACACAAAAATATTGGTCGGCTGGACGACGGTGATTTTGACCAGCCCCTCTTTCTGGCAGCGCGTTAAGGCACGTGATACAAAAGACTGTGAGAGGTGCAGCAGCGAGGCAATCTCGGACTGTTTTTTATTTTCGCTGTAGTAAAGCGTGGCAATCTTCACCAGCAACCGTTGTTCATCCTGCTTTGACATGGCGTTCCCCCTGATTTCATACCTGTATTTTTATTCATTGATGAATAGATAACAAGGGAACCCGCCTTTCCTGAAGAGATCCGAATGTGATCGTTTTCGCTTTTTTTGCAAAGAGCCCGTTCGGGGCGTAGACAAACCCTGAATCCGGGCATATCTTATCATCATGAATAATAAATCAGCATTGAATATATATTCAATGACGTAAAAAACCCCGTGTCAGACGGGCTCTTTCTTACCCTGCTGGAATAATTATTCATTACAGATTATAAATTCAGGAGGTGTTTTATGAATCCGTTTTCGCTCTCCGTTGCGGAGCTCGAAAAAAAGGCACGCTCGATTCGTCGGCGGATCATCGTGCTGAATGCTGAAAGCCCCGCTGGTGGTCACACCGGTGCAGATCTCTCTCAGGTTGAGCTGCTCACCGCGCTCTATTTCCGCATTCTCCACTGCTCACCGCAGCTGAAGGACAGCGACGAACGCGATATCTATATCCAGTCCAAAGGTCATGCGGTGGGCGGTTACTACTGTGTGCTCGCAGAAGCGGGCTTTATCCCACTGGAGTGGCTTGCCACTTATCAGCACGCAGATTCTCACCTGCCGGGTCATCCGGTGAAACACAAAACCCCGGGCATTGAGCTGAATACTGGCGCACTCGGCCATGGCCTGCCGGTTGCGGTGGGCATCGCCCTGGCCGCGAAACGCAATAACAGCAAGCGCCGGGTCTTTGTGGTGACCGGTGACGGCGAGCTGGCGGAAGGCAGTAACTGGGAAGCGGCGCTGGTTGCCGCCCACTATCAGCTGGATAACCTGGTCATCATTAACGACAAAAACAATCTGCAACTCGCGGGCTCAACCAAAGAGATCCTCAACACCGATCCGCTGGATGAGAAGTGGCGCGCGTTTGGCATGGAAGTGACCGAATGCAGCGGCAATAACATGGCTGATGTGGTGGCGACGCTGGAAGGATTACAGCCAAACGGGAAGCCGCACGTGGTGATAGCCCACACAACGAAAGGCGCCGGGATCTCCTTTATTCAGGGCCGCCCGGAGTGGCACCACCGTGTGCCAAAAGGCGAAGAAGTTGAACTGGCGCTGGAGGAACTGAAAGATGAGTAATAGCGAACATCTCGCCACCGTAATGGTAGATGCCTTTATCGATGCGGTCGACAGAGGGCTGGATCTGGTTCCCGTGGTGGCAGACTCCACCTCTACTGCCAAAATTTCGCCGTTTATCAAGCGTTTCCCTGGCAGGCTGGTGAACGTCGGGATCGCCGAGCAGACCCTTGTCGGCACTGCCGCCGGGCTGGCGATTGGCGGCAAGATTGCGGTCACCTGTAACGCCGCGCCGTTTTTGATCTCCCGCGCCAACGAGCAAATCAAAGTCGATATTTGCTACAACAACACCAACGTCAAACTGTTTGGCCTGAATGCCGGTGCCAGCTACGGCCCTCTCGCCAGTACCCACCACAGCATTGACGATATCGCCATCATGCGCGGTTTTGGCAACATCGAAATTTATGCCCCATCAAGCCCGGCAGAGTGTCGTCAGATTATCGACTACGCCCTGGATCACGTCGGCCCGGTCTATATCCGTCTTGACGGCAAAGCACTGCCGGAACTGCACGATGAAAGCTACCGTTTTGCACCGGGCAACATCGACGTGCTGCGTGCGGGCCATGACGTAGCGCTGGTTGCAATGGGCTCGACCGTACATGAAATAGTGGAAGCGGCCGCACAACTCGCCGCAGAAGGTATTGACGCCAGTGTTATCAGTGTCCCATCTATTCGTCCCTGTGATACCAAAGCGTTGCTGGCGGCCATCAAACCGTGCAAAGCCGTGGTGACGGTAGAAGAGCACAACGTGAACGGTGGCGTAGGCAGCCTGGTGGCGGAAGTGCTGGCCGAAGCCGGGTGCGCTATCCCGCTGCGCCGTTTAGGTATCCCTGACGGGCAATACGCGATTGCGGCCGACCGCGCCTCCACGCGCGCGCGCCACGAAATAGATGCAGCAGGCGTTATCAGACACGCCCGGGAACTGCACGTAAAACAGTCATCCTGAAAAATAAAAACAACATCTTACTGGAGAGAACGCAATGTCCCGAATTCCTCAACAACTCACCATGGGCGTGATTATCGGTAACCGGGGATTTTTCCCAAGCTACCTGGTCGCAGAAGCGCGTGAACAGGCCATCGCGCTGTTTGGCCGTCTTGGCATCAACACCATAATGCTCGACCCGAGCCAGACGGAGCTTGGCGGGGTTGAAACCCGTCAGGACGCAAAAGTCTGTGCCGATCTGTTCCGCACCCATCGCGATGCCATTCACGGCGTGGTGGTTCTGCTGCCTAACTTTGGTGACGAAAAAGCGATTGCCGAAACCCTGCGCCTTTCCGGCCTGAACGTGCCGGTGCTGGTGCAGGCCGAAGAAGATAATCTCGACAAAATGGGCCTCGCCACCCGCCGCGACAGCTTCTGCGGCAAGATCTCACTGTGCAATAACCTGCGCCAGTACGGCATCCCGTTCACCCTGACGACCCAGCACGTCTGCGCGCTCAGCGCTGAAGTCTTCGAGCAGGATCTCCGTCGTTTTGAGCAAGTCTGCCGCGTGGTGAGCAGTATGCGGGGTGTGCGTGTCGGGGCCATTGGTGCGCGTCCGGCGGGCTTTAACACCGTACGCTACAGCGAGAAGTTGCTGGAACGGCTGGGCATTGCCGTGGAAACGCTCGATCTGTCTGAAGTCTTTACCCGCATTAAACTGCTGCGTGATGACGATATCCGCGTCGATGAAAAACGCCGACTGTTGCTCGATAACGCCGATGCCAGCGGCATTCCGGCAGACAAACTGGTCATGATGGCAAAACTGTTTGTGGTGCTGAGCGAATGGATTGTCGCCAACGACATCGACACCACCGCAATCCAGTGCTGGACGTCATTGCAGGAAAACCTCGGAATTAACGTTTGCTCAATTATGAGCGTAATGTCCGGCCAGCTGATGCCGAGCGCCTGCGAAGTGGATGTGATGGGCGCACTCTCCATGTATGCCCTCGCCAGCAGCAACCTGAACCCGGCCTCCATTGCCGACTGGAACAACAACTTTGGCGACGATCGCGACAAGTGCGTGCTGTTCCACTGCGGTAACTTCGCCGCCGCCAGCCTGGAAACCCCGCACATGGGCACGGCCGACATCATCGGCACCACCGTGGGCAAAGAGAACACCTGCGGCGCGGTACATGGCCGCCTGAAAAGTGGCCCGCTGACCTACTTCCGCCTGAGCACTGACGACCTGACCGGTGAAATCAAAGCCTACGTTGGCGAAGGCCGTTCGGTGGACGATCCGCTGGATACTGTCGGGTGCCGCGCGGTTATCCAGGTTCCGCATCTGGAAAATCTGCTGTCGTGGATATGCCGCAACGGATTTGAGCATCACGTTGCCATGAACCACTCCTCCAGCGCAGAGATCCTCAACGAAGCGTTCACCCGCTATCTTGGCGTGTCGACCTATCTCCACCAGTAAGGCCGGAGGCCGCTATGTCGGTGAACAAGGATATTATTATTGCCCTTGATGAGGGCACTACAAATGCGAAAGCCGTGGCCTTTGATGGTAGCGGCACTATCGTGGCCCGCTTCTCGCGCGCACTGGAGATCCAGACCCCGCGCGAGGGATGGGTGGAGCAATCCGCAGAGTTGCTGCTTGCAGCATCGCTGGATGTCATCTCTCGCGCCATCGAAGCCGTTGGCGCAGAACGCGTGTCGGCGTTAGCCATCAGCAACCAGCGCGAAACTGTAGTGGGCTGGTATCGGGCAACAGGGCGGCCCATTGCCCCGGCCCTGAGCTGGCAATGTTCCCGCACCTCTGCGTTTTGCCACACGCTGCGCGAGAATGGTCACGAGCAGCAGATCAAAGCCGTCACCGGCCTGCCGGTGGCACCACTGTTTTCTGCCTCCAAAATGCGCTGGCTGCTGGATAACACTGCTGACGGTTTGGCTCGTGCTGAACAGGGGGAGATTTGTCTTGGCACCATCGACAGCTGGCTGCTGTGGCAGCTCACACAGGGCGAGAGTTTTTACTGCGATCACGCCAACGCGTCGCGCACGCAGCTGATGAACCTGCAAACGGGTGACTGGGATGCGGACATGCTCGCGTTGTTTGGCATCCCGCGCAAAGCCCTGCCTGCCATTAAACCGTCGAGCGGCCTGTTTGGCACGACATCGGGCTGGACATCCATTCCTGACGGCATTCCGGTGCTGGCCATGATTGGCGATTCCCACGCGGCGCTGTTCGCTCATGGACTGGGAGCTGAAGGCTGCGTGAAAGCCACTTACGGAACGGGATCGTCCGTGATGGCTCCGGTGATGTCTGCCGATTGTGACGTGACTTCGCTTGCCACCACGGTCGCCTGGCACGACGGGAACACGCTGGTGTACGGCCTGGAGGGAAATATTCCGCACACCGGAGATGCGGTGGCGTGGATGGCCGACAGTACGGGGCTGAGCGAGCTTCCGCCGCAGGAACTGGCGCAGACGCTGAACGACTTGCCCCGTACGGTTGATTCAACCCTGGGGGTATTTTTCGTTCCGGCGCTGACCGGGCTTGGTGCTCCCTGGTGGGATGAAAACGCGCGCGGGCTGATCCACGGATTAAGTCGCGGTGTGAAACGTGCACACCTGATCCGCGCCGCGCTGGAGTCCATTACCTACCAGATTGCCGATGTGATAACCGCGATGCGCGCCCATCAGGGTTTTACGCTCAGTGCGCTAATGGTGGATGGCGGGCCAACCAAAAATGACTGGCTGATGCAGTACCAGGCCGACCTGCTTGGCTGCCCGGTGATGCGTAGCGACGTGGCAGAGCTTTCCGCCACTGGCGCGGCGCTGCTGGCGCGCAAGGCGTTGATGAATCTGACGACGGCGCAGCTTCGCCAGTATCTGCCGGAACACGTGACATTTGCACCGGATATGGCGCGACATGTGCGGTTGCAGCATCGCTGGCAGGCGTGGCAGCACGCCGTGGCGCTGGCGAGAAAGTAAAAATGAAACGGCAACATTGGTTGCCGTTTTTCATTATCGCCACCTATTCTTTCAGCAATAAATGTACTGAGAGATATCTGGTGAGGAGATATTTTCTTATATATATTCTATTTTATTAATAGTTCCTTTAACGATTAAATACCCTCCGCAATCGTCGTTTAATTTGATAAATAACAGATTCACATCCCCACATTCTCATTACACTTTTCTCCTGAAAAACATCATTCAGGGAAAATAGATGAGCAACCTTATTTATTTAACGCTTGAGGGTGATATTCAGGGACAGATTTCTGCTGGCTGTGGCTCACAGGGCTCCGTTGGTAACCGCTATCAACAGGGACATGAAGATGAGATCTTCGTATTCAGCCTGATGCAGGCGGCAGACGGCGCCAATGGCCGTGTTAACCACCGCGGCCTGCAATTTTGCAAACTCCTGGATAAAAGCTCTCCGTTACTCAGCAATGCCATTAATAATAATGAACGTCTTAATATGTCGTTTGATATTTACCGGACCAATCAATACGGACGACTGGAGAAATATTATCTGATTGAAATTCGCGGTGCGACGATAAACGCCATTTATCTGAACTCAAGGATGAACGATTTAGATTATGAATATATCTCGGTGGATTATGATTATATTCTGAGTCGCCATCTGATTGCCGGCACCGAGTTTGCTTATCTGCTGACGCCGGAGCGTTATAACCAGCTCTTCCCGGTGGTGCAGAAGGCCCTACTTCCTGAAGAACAGCCAGAGCACAGGGTGACGCTGGTGCTGGGGATATTCTTTGACGGTACCGGCAACAACGCGGTGAACACCCGAAATATGCTCGAAGCGCTGACGGCGCAGCACTTTGATATTGATGGGCCTGATGCCGCAAGCATTCTTGCCAGAAATGCGTCAGAGAAGATGGGGATCAGCGGGATTGGGGCGACCAGTTATCTTGGGTATTACACGAACATTCACTGGTTGAATGAGTTGTATGAGCAAAAATTCCCGCCAGACAGTAGCTATATACAAGGCGCTATCTATATTGAGGGGATCGGTACCCGGGCAGGCGAACCTGATAGCCTGGTCGGTATTGGGCTGGGGACGGCAGAAACGGGGATTATAGCCAAAACTGACGATGCGGTGGCGCAATTGGCTGCTGCAATAGATGCCACACTTACTTTACTGAAAGGGAAGTTTGTCGTCGATACGCTGCTGTTTGATATCTTCGGCTTCAGTCGCGGCGCGGCAGCGGCGCGTCATTTTGCCAATCGCGTACAGTCAGAAGAACACGCTATTATCGACTCAATCTCAACCGGAATGAAAGAATATAATTATCGCGGTGCGTCTGCAGGTAAAAACCGATTTCTCGGCATTATGGACACCGTGGCGGCAGTCGGCACAATAGCAAACGGACTCGATCCGCACAGCGCCGACACCGGCAGCGTTAATATCCAGCTTCGCCCCGGCGTGGCGCAGAAGGTGTTTCATCTCACCGCCCAGCATGAGTGTCGCTATAACTTCGCCCTTAACAGCGTTGCCCGCGCCTGGCCAGAACTGGTGCTCCCCGGCGTGCATTCCGATATCGGCGGCGGTTATTTGCCGCAACTGCGGGAAGACCTCTTTCTTACGCGCCCGCTGGTAGAAACCCTGCCGCAAAATCAGCCCGGATCGCAGTCGCATATTTACCAGCAGGCAATCGCGCAACTGCAAGTGCTGGGACGCTCCCCCGCCATCCTGCCCATTATACGGACCAGTAAGATCACCCCCGAAATATGGGAAGACGACCGGGTACCCGACGACCACTACAGCCAACGGCAAAAACGCACATTCGCAGCCCTGACCCTGCGCCACCGGACGGTCTTTTTTGACTGGTCGAAGGTGGCACTGCGGGTCATGTTCGATGCGGCAGTTGAGGCCGGGGCGATACTTGCAGACGTCGACAAGGTCAGTACGCACAGGCTACCGGATGAACTGAAGGCGTTCAGCGACCATGCCCGGCTGATGGGAAAAGCGGCTCGTCAGCATAAAAAAATAGCCGGTTTTACAACAGAGGAGGTGGATATGATTGCCCGAAACTATATCCACTGCGCAGCCCACTGGAACGCGGTGGAGCTCCAGGCGTCCGGTGACTTACGGGGTGGAGCCTCTGCCTCTGAAACCATCGGCTTTGTGAACCGTCCGGACAATAACTGGGTCAGAAAAATCTACAACATGGATGAAAAATAGTGATGAAAAGACCACACGCACTGGCGCTTACTCTGCTACTGACGGTTACTGGATGTAGCCCACATAAATCCCACCCGTTACAGTCAAATCAGGCCGCCAGCGGAGACTGGACGCTGCCATATGGCAATTGGAGCTTTACCTTCATCACCCCCAGAGATTTACCGTCAATGGTCAACCACGCAAGAGTCATCGATACGGATGGTTATCTGTATACGTTCAATACCCTTGACCCTACCGCCAGGGATCCTGCCTCTGTTGATAAATGGCCGGAGAATGCGAATGGTTTTTACGCCAATTTCGACAAAGTCAAAAAACCACCCCAGTATATTGTCTTCTGCTGGGATTCCTATATTGACCAGCAAACCTACGAAACCAGCGCCGTATTCGGGCCCGAAACCTGGCTGCGCATGAAAACGCCTGCAGATCATACCCGTCCTTCTGGCGCTCCAGTCTGGTACGGCAGCATGGTGTTTGGCCTCTCCCCCGGCGGTAAAGTCAACGTTTGGTTATCCGATGTCGCCGGGCGCCCCAGCCTCCGCGTCAAACCCCTGAAGCTGATTACTCGCTCCGGCAAAGACCTGACCCTCTGCAAAGACTATGTCGTACCCGGCGGCAGTTTTAATTTCCTTCCCGAAACACAGGAATTTATCAAAGGCAAAACCTACCCCTACGGAAACTGGGATTAACAGGGATGATACCAATGAAAATAAATAACCTGTTGATACTCACGCTGTTGCTGATTGCTGCGGGATGCAGCACGCAAAAGCGACACCCGTTACAGTCAAATCAGGCCGCCAGCGGAGACTGGACGCTGCCTTACGACGAATGGAATTTCGCCTTCATCACGCCCAGGGAATTACCGTCAATGGTCAACCACGCGAGAGTCATCGACACGGATGGTTATCTGTATACGTTCAATACCCTTGACCCTACTTTCTGGGATATTAACTCTATCAACGAATGGCCTGAATATGCTCACGGGTATGGTGTCCATTTCAACAAAGTCAAAAAACCACCCCAGTATATTGTCTTCTGCTGGGATTCCTATATTGACCAGCAAACCTACGAAACCAGCGCCGTATTCGGGCCCGAAACCTGGCTGCGCATGAAAGTCCCTGCTGATCATATCAGCCCGACGGGAAGAACGGTCTGGTACAACAGAATGGTGTTTGGCCTCTCCCCCGGCGGTAAAGTCAACGTCTGGTTTTCAGATGTCGCCGGACGCCCCAGCCTCCGCGTCAAGCCCCTGAAGCTGATGACCCGCTCCGGCAAAGACCTGACCCTTTGCAAAGACTATGTCGTACCCGGCGGCAGTTTTAATTTTCTTCCCGAAACGCAAGAGTTCATCAAAGGCAATACCTACCCGTACGGGAACTGGGATTAACGCTAAGAGACGGGCCCGCTGAAAAGAGGGCCCGTGCATAACATGCTACCCGCGAAACGCATCCAGCCGTTTCACCTGCCGCCCTTCCTCGTCAAAATTCTCCGGTGCCAGCCACGCGCGCAACTGCGCATCACGCGCTGACCATTCGCTATCAATAATAGAAAGCATGTCGCTATCGCGGTTGCGCCCCTTGCGCACTAGCTTCTGTCGTAGCCGCCCTTCCCAGATAAACCCCAGACGCTCTGCGGCATTGCGCGATGCCACGTTCATCGAATCGCACTTCCATTCCAGGCGGCGATAGCCGTGCTCAAAGGCATTTTTCAGCAGCAGCCACACCGTCTCGGTGCCAATTCGGGAGCCTTTCATCTTTCGCGACCAGGTGACGTGGCCGATTTCTACCGACCCCATCAGCCGTTCAATCGCCATATAGCTCACCAGCCCCACCGCATGGTCGGTGCGCGAGTCGATAACGGCATATGGCACCAGCGCATCATCCATTACTTTACCGAGCACCCAGTGCGATGTCTCTTCAACCGTGGCGGGCTGCGTACTGGCAAGCCACGTCCAGTCACTGTCATCCCCCAGGGCGTAAGCATCAAAGAGATCGGCGGTATGGCGCTCTTGATCCAGCGGTTCAAGACGGCAATAGCGCCCCACCAGCGGTGTACGGGTCAGGACGCTCGCGCCTTTCCAGTCGGGAACAATATCGTTAACGGTCTGACCATGTTGATTGATTTCCGGCACAGGGATGACTCCTTGAAAGGTAAGGATTTTGTTATAGCAGGTTAAAAAGCGGCAGGAAAGCGTTCGGGCTAATAGCCAATATAAATGCGTTATACCCTGAAGGCATAAGCAAAGCAGAATTTAAACTTTGCGGAATACATTAGCCAGCCTAACGTAGCGGTGCATAAAACAATCACAATAATGACTTTCCAGGGATCGCTATGACAAAAAAATTGCTGCCGTTACTGGTACTGGCTGTGCTCTCTGCTACTGCCAACGCCGCCACGCCACCCAATACGCTGGTTGTCGCACAAGGTCTTGATGACATTGTGAGTCTCGACCCGGCAGAAGCCAACGAACTTTCCAGCATCCAGACCGTACCGAGCCTGTATCAGCGCCTGGTACAGCCAGACCGCACTAACCCGGAAAAAATCACCCCGATTCTGGCCGAAAGCTGGCAGGCCGATGCGGCAGCAAAAACCTTGACCATCAAACTGAAGCCTGATGCGAAATTCGCCTCCGGTAATCCACTGCGCCCGGAAGATGTGATCTTCTCTTATACCCGCGCCGTGACCCTGAACAAATCCCCGGCGTTTATTCTTAACGTGCTGGGCTGGGACGCGAGCAACATCGAAAGCCAGCTGAAGAAAGTGGATGACCACACGCTCACCCTGCACTGGACGGCGGACGTCAGCCCGTCCGTGGCGCTGAATATCCTCTCCACGCCGATTGCCTCTATCGTTGATCAGAAACTGGTGTCTGCGAACGTGAAGGATAACGACTTCGGCAATGCCTGGCTGAAAATGCACTCTGCGGGCAGCGGCGCGTTTAAAATGCGTGTCTACCAGCCGCATCAGGCCATCGTACTGGAAGCCAACGAAACCGCCCCTGGCGGTGCGCCGAAGCTTAAAAGCATCATCATTAAAAACGTCCCCGACCCGGCTTCCCGCCGCCTGCTGATCCAGCAGGGTGATGCGGATGTCGCCCGCGATCTGGGTGCTGACCAGATCAGCGCGCTGGAAGGCAAATCCGGCGTGAAGGTACTGAGCATTCCGTCTGCCGAGCAAAACTACCTGGTGTTTAACACCGGCAACAGCGCTAACCCACTGCTGAACAACCCGGCCTTCTGGGAAGCCTCTCGCTGGCTGGTAGATTATGACGGCATCACCAAAAACCTGCTGAAAGGCCAGTATTTTGTCCATCAGAGCTTCCTGCCGGTTGGTCTGCCGGGGGCGCTGGAAGACAATCCATTTAAGTTTGATCCGGCAAAAGCGAAAGCGATCCTCGCCAAAGCGGGCATCAAGGATGCGCACTTCACGCTGGACGTGGAGAACAAGCCGCCGTTTATCACCATCGCGCAATCCATGCAGGCAAGTTTTGCCCAGGGCGGCGTGAAGGTAGATCTACTGCCAGCGGCGGGTAGCCAGGTGTATGCCCGCGTACGCGCTAAACAGCATCAGGCGGCGATCCGCCTGTGGATCCCGGACTATTTCGATGCGCACTCTAACGCCAGTGCATTCGCCTGGAACGACGGTAAATCCAGCACCGTGGCGGGCCTGAACGGCTGGAAAATTCCTGAGCTGAATAAAGCCACACTGGCCGCGGTTGCCGAGCCTGACCCGGCGAAGCGCCTGGGTCTGTACAAGAAGATGCAGGAAGAGTTGCAGCATAACTCGCCGTACGTGTTTGTCGATCAGGGCAAAACCCAGATTGTGGTGCGTGATAACGTGAAGGGTTATCAGCAGGGGCTGAACGCGGATATGGTCTGGTACGACAACGTCACGAAGTAATATGCCCTTGTTACCGGGTGGCGGCTTCGCTTACCCGGCCTACGTTCTCGGTTTTTGTCGGCCGGGTAAGGCGAAACCGCCACCCGGCATGAAGAGATTTCCCATGCCACATCTTTCCACCCACGTGACGCGCGTGCTTCAGGGCTTGCTGACCCTGATGCTCACGCTCTTCGGGCTGTTGCTCATCACGTTTGCGCTTTCCGCATTTTCCCCCGTCGATCGCGTCTTGCAGATCGTCGGCGATCACGCCAGCCAGTCCACTTACGATCAGGTTCGCCACCAGCTCGGTCTGGATCAACCGCTGCCCGTGCAGTTCTGGCATTACGTGCAAAACCTCGCCCATGGCGATTTAGGCACTGCCAGCGCCACCGGGCAGCCTGTGTTACAGGATCTGCTGCACGCGTTTCCCGCCACGCTGGAGCTGGCAACCCTGGCGCTTATTATTGGCGGCTTACTCGGCGTGATAGCTGGCGTGCTGTGCGCCCGCTACGCCGGTACAGCGCTCGATTTGACGATCCGCACGCTTACCCTGCTCGGCAACTCGGTACCGATTTTCTGGCTCGGCCTGCTGATGCTGGCGCTGTTCTATGCGAAGCTCCAGTGGAGCGCAGGCCCCGGCAGGCTGGATGATGTCTGGCAGTTTACCGTTGAGCCACGTACCGGGTTTGCGCTTGTCGATACCTGGCTTTCCGGTGACCGGGACGCCTTCAGAAATGCCATCAGCCATCTGGTGCTGCCGGTGCTCTTGCTGGCCTATTACTCGCTGGCGAGCATTACCCGCCTGACGCGTTCAGCGTGCCTGAGCGAGATGAACAAAGAGTACATTCTGCTCGCCCGCGCTAAAGGTGCCGGGGAGATGACCATTCTGCTGCGCCACGTCCTGCCAAATATTCGTAGCACCCTGCTGACAGTTATCGCCCTCGCCTACACCAGTATGCTGGAAGGCGCGGTATTAACCGAAACCGTCTTCTCCTGGCCGGGTATCGGGCGCTATCTCACCACCGCGCTGTTTGCGGGCGATACCACAGCGGTGATGGGCGGCACGTTGCTTATTGGTGTCTGTTTTGTACTGATCAATAACCTTACCGACCTGCTTGTGCGGGCAACCGATCCCAGGGTGCGCTAATGCCGTTTTATCTCTTTTTACGCCGCCTGCGCCGCTCTCCTGCGGCGTTTTGCGGGCTTATCGCCATCGCGCTGCTGGTGTCTGTTGCGCTGTTTGCTCCATGGCTTGCACCGCGTGACCCTAACTGGCAGGACGCCGCCGCACGCTTACAGGCCCCCAACGCCCAGCACTGGCTGGGAACGGACAGCTACGGTCGCGACCTGCTTTCACGCCTGATTTACGGCACACGCCCCGCGCTGGGGCTGGTTGCGCTTGTCACCGTCATCACCCTGCCCGCTGGCCTGCTGGTGGGGATTTTGTCAGGGTTTTACGGCGGCTGGCTGGAGCGGGTGCTGATGCGCTTTACCGATGTGGTGATGTCGATGCCGCGGCTGATCCTCGCCTTTGCGTTTGTGGCCATGCTTGGCCCGGGGCTGGTAAACGGGGCGCTGGCGCTGGCCTTAACCACCTGGCCCGCCTATGCCCGCCAGGCGCGCAGTGAAATTCAGCGCCTGCGTCACAGCGACTATCTGGCTGCTGCCGGAATGATGGGGATCCGCGGGTTCCGGCTGCTTTTAGGCCACATTCTGCCGCTGTGTCTGCCGTCGGCGATTGTGCGTCTGGCACTGGATCTGGCCGGAATTATTCTGGCTGCTGCCGGGCTTGGGTTCCTCGGTCTGGGCGCGCGCCCACCGATGGCAGAATGGGGAGCCATGATTGCCGACGGGATGCAGGTCATTTTTGACCAGTGGTGGATTGCCGCCATTCCGGGCGGTGCAATTCTGTTTGCCAGCCTGGCATTTAACCTGCTGGGCGATGGCCTGCGCGATGTACTGGAGCCGCAACATGACTGAACAACGCGTCATCGTCGATGCGCTGAATATCGACTACCCCACCGCGCGCGTGGTTAACAACCTGAGCTTTACGCTTGGCAATGAACGCCTGGCGCTGGTTGGGGAATCGGGTTCAGGAAAATCCATGTCCGCCCGCGCCCTGATGGGGCTGGTGCGCAAGCCGGGCATCGTGAGCGCAAGCCAGCTTAACGTGCTCGGCAACGACCTGCTGACCCTGAATAACAAACGCTGGCAGGCGTTGCGCGGTAACCGTATTGCGATGGTGCTTCAGGATCCGCGCTACGCCCTTAACCCGGTGAAAAACGTGGCCGCCCAGCTTGAAGAAGCCTTAACCCTGCATCAGTCCCTGCCGCGAGCGGAGCGTCTTGCGCGCATCCACGACATTATTCGCGCCGTGGGGCTAACCGACAATGTGCTGACGCGTTATCCAGGCGAGCTTTCGGGCGGTATGGGGCAACGCGTGATGATTGCCATCGCGCTGATTAACAACCCGCAGGTACTGATTGCCGATGAGCCCACCTCGGCGCTGGACGCCCGCCTGCGTAACCAGATCCTCGAGCTTCTGGTGCAGCAGTGTGAAGAGCGTCAGATGGCGATGCTGCTGATTAGCCACGACCTGCCGCTGGTGGCGGAACATTGCGACCGCGTGCTGGTGATGTATCAGGGCGAAAAAGTCGATGAGATGGCGGCAAATCAATTGCCACAAGCCAGTCACCCGTATACGCGCACGCTCTGGACCTGCCGTCCTGACGCCAGCACCTTTGGGCAGATGCTGCCAACGCTTGACCGTACTCAGCCATGGAAGGAGGCGAGCAATGGCACTCGTTGAAGTCAATCAGCTCCAGGTTACCTTCGGGGGAAAAACCGCAGTATCTGCAGCCAGCTTTGCAATCGGGAAAGGTGAAACCTTCAGCCTGATTGGTGAATCCGGCTGCGGGAAATCCACCATTTTGCGGGTTCTGGCGGGGCTGCAACACGACTGGAGCGGCAGCATTGCCGTGCTGGGTGAGCATTTACAGACAGGCCACCGCTTTGAAGGCGCACTGCGGCGCAACGTGCAGATGGTATTTCAGGATCCGTGGGCGTCATTGCACCCGAACCACACTATCGCACGCACGCTCTCTGAGCCGTTAAAAATCCACGGTGAAACGCAGATTACCGAAAAAGTAGCCGACGCATTGCAGCAGGTTGGGCTGTCTGCCGATGCGGGTAAACGTTATCCGCATCAGCTCTCCGGCGGGCAGCGGCAACGTGTGGCTATCGCCCGCGCTTTGCTGTTACGCCCGCAACTGTTGCTGCTGGATGAACCAACTTCCGCGCTGGACATGTCCGTGCAGGCGGAAATTCTCAACCTGCTGAACCGACTTAAACAACAGCACGGTATGACCTATCTGCTGGTGAGCCATGATGCAGATGTAATTGCGCATATGTCTGACCGCGCGGCGTTTATGGCGCACGGGGTGATCCAGCGGGTGTTTGACCGTGAGGCGATGCTTAAAGGCGAGCACCGGATGGGGTAGTACCGTGGGGCGATGGCCTTTCTGGAAGGAGCCTCGCAAACTGAAAAAGTAACCCTGTTTCATCAAGGGATAAGACTGTTATTTGTTTTTTCATGGTCGTAAAGTGCCTGCGTTGCGGTGCATCCGCAACCGGGCGTAGGAACCCGTTTTTCATGACACGACAATGAAATTGTCGCGACAGCGTTCCCCCCTTTAAAGATATGGTGGCGCTGGTGGAGTAGCCGAAAGGCTGACCGTTTGTCGTGTGCGGTATTCCTACCTTCGTCAGCGCTACCACTCACCGGCACAGGAACGTATTGGTTGGCCAGGAGCTTTTTTTTACAAGGAAAATCACATGACAACAAACCCTACCCTGACACACACGCAATCTGAAGAAAACGTTATTCACCAACTTCTCACCCGGCCGCTTCCCGATACTGCGGATCCCATTGTTCTGAGCGAAGCATGCGCTGCATGGGTTAGCGTGTTAGTCGAAACCGACGATCGCGAAACCCATGCTGCACTTTGCGAACGTCTTCTGCATGGGCTTAATCAGTTGCGGGATCACTGCGAAAATGACCTGCCTTCGTACCTGGTTGAACAGGTCGTTGCGGGCGAAAAACTCAACGCCTGCGTACCCGAATGTTGGCAGGACGCCTCGTTACAGGTGGACTACGCGAAGGCTCTCACCCACGCAATAGCGGGGAAGACGTTGCCAACCGATGTGGCAAAAGAACTCACAAAGCTGCTGCATGATATGGTCTGGCTGCTGGCGGATTTTGTGAAGGAATCAGACATGACAGCGCGTTGAGGCGGGCAAAAAAGGCCGACATTCCGCAGAGTGTCGGCCTTCTGTTATTTCAGCATTTTTACCGTGGCTTCGATATCGATCTCATCTTCTGAGAAGATGTGCGTCGTTTTCTGGAAGGTGGTGATGGCCAGTTTCTTCACCGTGCGCATTTCACCCGGCTTAGCCGTGCTTTTGGGTTTGATGTTGTTCATCAGGATCCCTACCGACAGCACCGCATTTTCTTTATCAATGCTGGTATCGGCCGGTACTTCCTCGCTGAACACCACGAAAGATTTGATGGAGGTGAGTTTCAGCCGCTCGCCCGCAATGTAGATGTACTGGCTTTCCGGGATAACCTTCACCGCGTAGGCAGACAAGCCTTTGTTGTTGGTGGTGGGTTCAAAGGTCACCGCTGCATCTTTCTTGATCAGATCAGGGTTCGCGACCTTAATCACATGAAAATAGCGGTTGTCACCGTTTTCATCTTTGATAAATCCAAAGCCTTTATCTTTAAACCACGTTGTGATTGTACCGTTCATCGCTGTTACCGCCTGTCTGATCGTTCATTAACTCAATTTTTGCAGCGTGGAGTGTAAAACACAATGCGATTTGGGGCGAGGGATTTGGGGTAAATGCCCTGCGCCACTATCGAATAAAGGTCTTTTTAGCCCGTACGGAAGCACGGAAGTACGGTATCCAGATACAGGCGTAAATTACGTGCGTGACTATGGGCATTATCTGGCTAAAGTTCATCGGTATCGCGGGGAACAGACTGGACGTGGCGACCCGGTCAATCAGCATTATCACGATGCCGACCACGATCAAAACACTATACGCAAGAGGAAGCTCTTTCTTCTTACGGAAAAAGAGCGAGGCAACGTAAATTATGTAGAGCAGGAGAATGAAATTCACCGCCACGGCAATAAACAGATAGGTCGACTGGGATGCCTGAATACGGCCCATCGTCGATAGCCCGGCGTTTAATGTTACTGCCAGAGAAGTGAAATAACCGTAGGCGATCAGTAACAAATTGAGTAATGGCAGGAATAACAATCCCCCAATTTTCCTGTAGCGCTTTTCTTCGCATTCTGCGCAGTATTCCTGATCCTGCGAAATGTCCTTATCGCATGAAATGCACGTCCATTTGAAAGGGGTGTCGCTCATTTTTTATCCTTAATTGCCTTTTTGTAAGTAGAGGTATTACCCGATATCGGCAATATCGGGCTCATCCTTGAGCGAAATTGCATTCCAGGTTTTTCAGCCACAAGTTGATCGAGAAGGGCCAATAACGCCGTTGTCTATACTCAACGTATCCCCGACAACGGAGCACCCCATGCCTTTACCCGACTTTCACGCCTCAGAACCTTTCACCCTCGGCATTGAGCTGGAACTCCAGGTGGTGAACCCACCGGGCTACGATCTCAGCCAGGACTCTTCCGCACTGATTACCGCCGTAAAAAATGAGATCAACGCTGGTGAAGTGAAGCACGATATCACCGAGAGTATGCTCGAAATCGCCACAGGCGTGTGTAAGGACATTAACCAGGCCGCAGCGCAATTTTCTGCCATGCAGCAGAGCATCTTGCGCGTGGCGGCAGACCAGCGGATTCAGATTTGTGGTGGAGGGACGCATCCGTTTCAAAAATGGCAGCGCCAGGAGGTGTGCGATGACGAGCGCTACAACATCACGCTGGAGCGGTTTGGTTATCTGATTTTGCAGGCCACGGTGTTTGGCCAGCACGTGCATATCGGATGCCGGACCGGAGATGACGCCATTTACCTGCTGCACGGCCTGTCACGCTTTGTGCCGCACTTTATCGCCCTGGCAGCGGCATCGCCATATATGCAAGGCACCGATACCCGCTTTGCTTCGTCGCGGCTCAATATCTTCTCCGGGTTTCCGGATAACGGCCCGATGCCGTGGGTGAACAACTGGCAGGCGTTCGAGGGGCTGTTTCGCCGCCTGAGCACCACCAGCATCGTCGACAGTATTAAAGATTTACACTGGGATATTCGCCCAAGCCCGCACTTTGGCACGGTGGAAGTCCGGGTGATGGATACCCCACTCACGCTTTCACACGCCATTAATATCGCCGGGCTTATCCAGGCCACCGCACACTGGCTGCTGACCACCCGGCCTTACCAGCATCAGGAACGCGATTTTCTGCTGTATCGCTTTAACCGGTTCCAGGCCTGCCGCTATGGGCTGCAAGGAATATTGACCGACGTGCATACCGGAGAACAAAAAACCATTGCGGAGGATATCGCGTGGTTACTGGAGCAGGTTGCCCCGTCGGCCGGGAAACTTGGCGCAACCAGCGCCATCACGGAGATTACCCTGCTGTTAAAACAGGGCAAAAGCGAGGCGCAGCAGATGCGGGATTTCATCAACAATGGCGGTTCGCTGACCTCGCTGGTGCAAAAACATTGCGAACTCTGGGCCACGAGTCCGTAAGCCGGTGCCCCCACTCACGCAGGCGCTGGAACAGCACAAACAGGGCGGGGATAAAAACAATCCCGATGAGGGTCGCAACCAGCATCCCGCTGAATACCGCCGTCATCATGACCGCACGGAAACGGCGGTTTGCAGGGTGCTGGCGAGGAGAGCGAACAGGAGTGGGAATTTCATGGGAGTACCTCAGATGTGTTCCCCCCCACCCCGGCCCTCTCCCACAGGGAGAGGGCCGTCTGAGTTCCCTCTCCCTGTGGGAGAGGGCTAGGGTGAGGGCAAAAGTTTATGCAGCCTTGCGGAACCTGCGGGTCAGGCGCTTCTCGATTTCAACGATGAAGAACATCGCGCCTGCAATCACCAGCGTGATAGCCCAGTAGCGCAGCGGCAGGGCTTCAGTGCCAAACAGCATCTGCATAAACGGCAGGTAGATAATCGCCAGTTGCAGCAGTAACAGTACGCCCGTCACCAGCCAGATACCTTTGTTCGCCAGCAGGCCACGGTTGAGGGAGAACCCGTCGGCATTACGGCAGTTAATCATGTACACCCACTGCGCACAGACCAGCATCTGCAACAGCACGGTACGCGTAAACTCTGCGCTGTGGCCGCGTGGTGCCAGCCAGGCTTCCAGTGCAAATGCAGCGATGGCGATCATGGTGCCCACAAAGGCGACACGCCACACGGCAAAGGCATCCATCACGTGCTGCCCGGTCAGACGCGGTGGGCGCTTCATGATGTTGCGCTCAGCGGCTTCAAAAGCCAGACCGAAAGAGAGCGTGGCGGAGGTGGCCATGTTCATCCACAAAATCAGGACCGGCGTCAGTGGAATGATGTTCCCCGCCAGCAGCGCAATCACAATCAACAGCCCCTGCGCCAGATTGGTTGGCATGATGAACAGAATGGTTTTCTTCAGGTTGTCGTAAACGCGTCGCCCTTCTTTTACCGAGCTGGCAATAGTGGCGAAGTTGTCATCCGTCAGCACCATGTCTGCCGCTTCTTTGGTGACTTCAGTGCCTTTAATTCCCATCGCGATACCGACATCAGCCTGACGCAGGGCTGGTGCATCGTTGACTCCGTCACCGGTCATGCCCACGATTTCACCTTTGTCCTGCAAGGCTTTCACCAGACGCAGCTTATGCTCCGGGCTGGTACGGGCGAAGATGTCATATTCCACCGCCGCATTCGCCAACTCCTGATCGTCCATTTTCTCCAGTTGATAGCCTGTAACCGCCTGCACGCTGTTGGTGATCCCCAACATCTGGCCGATGCTCATGGCTGTTTGCGGGTGATCGCCGGTGATCATCTTCACGCGGATCCCGGCCTGCTGGCAGGCGTGGATTGCGTCGATGGCTTCCGGGCGTGGCGGATCCATCATCCCGGCGATACCGAGGAAAATCAGCCCGTGGTTCAGGTCGTCATGGGTAAGCCGGGTCTCACCGTTCGCCGGTTTGAACGCAGCAGCAACCATGCGCAACCCCTGGCGCGCGTAGCGCTCCATCTCAGATTCCCAGTACGTGCGGTTAAAAGCTTCCGTACCATTGCGGGTCTGCTGCTGCTCGCACAGGGCGAAAAGCACATCCGGCGCGCCGGTGACCAGGATCTGCTCTTCGCCACCAATCTGGTGGTGCGTGCTCATGTATTTGTACTGAGAGTCAAACGGGATCTTGTTAACCAGCGTGGTCAACACAGGCTCCAGGTTTGCCTTCGCCGCCAGCACTTTCAGTGCGCCTTCGGTTGGCCCGCCGGTGATGCCCCACAAACTGCGCTCATCCTGGATCAGCTGGCTGTCGTTACACAGGTCGATGGTGCGCAGATACTGTTCCAGCACGGTGCCCGGCTGGATCTGCACCGGCTCATCGCTGCCTTCAAGATAGATATTGCCCACTGGCTCATAGCTATTACCGTCCACGCGGTAGCAGGTATCTGCCGTAATAATGGCTTTAACGGTCATTTCGTTCATGGTCAGCGTGCCGGTTTTATCCGAGCAGACCACAGTCATCGCCCCAAGAGTTTCTACCGTTGGCAGCTTACGGATAATGGCTTTTTTGCGTGCCATCGCCTGTACGCCAAGGGATAGGATAATGGAGATAATCGCCGGCAAACCTTCCGGTACCGAAGCCACTGCAAGGCTTATCAGCGAGAGCAGCAATTCCCCCATCGGGATATCGCGCAATACCAGGCTAAAGACAAACAGCGCGGCCATCATCGCCAGAATAATGACGAAAATGGCTTTACCCAGTTTGTCCATCTGCACCAGCAGTGGGGTGCGGTGCTTTTCAATACCAGCCATCATCTGATTGATATGGCCCAGCTCCGTATCCTGCCCGGTTGCAATAACCACCCCCACACCGCCACCTGCACTAACAGTGGTACCGGAAAACACCAGGTTAGTGCGATCGCCCAGCGATAATTCACCGTCGAGTGGCAGAATGTGTTTATCCACAACCGTTGATTCACCCGTTAGAATAGCTTCTTCAACGCGTAAATTATGAGCTTCAATCAGACGCATATCAGCCGGAATACGATCGCCTGCGCGTAATACAATAATATCACCCGGGACTATTTCAGTTGTGGGAATAGTGTCATGATTACCATTCCGAATAACACGCGCATCGCTGGAAAGCATATTGCGAATACTTTGCAGGGATTTTTCAGCGTTACTTTCCTGGATATGACCAATCAGCGCATTAATGACCGCCACGCCCAAAATAACCAGCGTATCGACCCAATGCCCCATGACAGCGGTGAGTACCGCAGCGGCCAGCAGAACATATATCAGCACATCATTAAAATGCGCCAGAAAACGCAGCCAAGCAGGCTTACCCTTTTTTTCCGGCAGGGCATTCGGGCCATACTGGTGCAGACGGACTTTCGCCTCTGCGCGATCAAGGCCGTCTGCATGAGTCTGCTTGTGAGCAAGTACTTGCTCTACCGTTTGCTGGTAGGGCTTCCCCTGCACATTTCCCCCTGCGGGTGGCATATTCTGTACGTTCTTCATTTTGGTCATTACGTCATATCCTGCAATATCCGGTGGACGGAAGCCTGAATTCCTTTCTGGCTTTAATAAATTCATTTTTAAGGCTTGCGGCTTAAATTGATCTACCGCAATATAATTACTGACGGGTTATTCAAAACTGATTAAAACTATTTCGATGAACTGATTTTTACAAAATATTTCTAAACCAAAACTAAACAAGGAGCCACCATGTTTGGCATTTATCGCGGACGCCGCCTGGCGTTATATATTATCGCCGCCATTGTTATTGCAACGTTAATTGGATATAGCACATATACATTTGTAAAATTATTTTCCTGAGGAAGACATTTATTTACATAACCCGATATTAGCTTAATCGTCTTAAGAATATTATTCTGTTTCGGTTATTTATTAGCGAAACACGACCCTGGTTTTATAAAAAAGTGAATATCGGGTTTATATTGCTTTACGCTACAATATGCCCGACAATAACTTTTTTAACTGACGATTAACATTAACATGAAACACCCGTTAGAATCGCTGCTAACAGCCGGGGGCATTCTGCTGATGGCCCTGCTCTCTTGCCTGCTGTTACCGGCACCCTCGCTCGGGCTGGTGCTGGCGCAGAAAATGATGGTGACCTTCCACCTGGTCGATCTTAACCAGCTCTACACCCTCCTTTTCTGCCTGTGGTTCCTGGTGCTTGGCGCCATCGAATTCTTTATCCTGCGTTTCGTCTGGCGCCGTTGGTTTTCACTGGCGTCGTAAGCCGGTGAAATCGCGCATTCCGTGGATCAGCGCCTCACACCAGGCCACGTAATCGTGGCCGCTGGACCACGGATGGAAGCTGACGCGGTAGCCTTTATCGCGTAATACCTGCTCAAAATCTTTAGTGGTGCGATAGTTCCCGCCACCCGGCCCGCGGGTTTCAAACGTCCCGGCCTGAAGCCAGAACTGCACAGGATACTGTGGCGACTGCTGGTACTGCCGCGTGAGCCAGCCAGAGGCTTCCCCTTTCGGCGCCCACCAGTATGATCCCGACAGGCTAAGTACATTGCCGAACAACCGCGGATATCGCAGTGCCACCCAGGATGAGGCGATCCCACCATAGCTTGAACCCGCCAGCACCGTTTTTTGCCGTTGCAGGGCAATCCCCTGCCCGCGCAGCCACGGCAGCAGTTCGTGAGCCATAAAATCGGCGAAATCCGGGTTCGGTGGCAGCTCTTTGCCACGACGCGGGTGATCGAGACTATCAATAAAGACGACATTAACCGGGGGGAGATGATGGCGGGAAATCAGGCCGTCCAGCACATTTGCAACGTGGTACTGATCCTGATAAACCTGCCCGTCGAACAGAATAAGCGTCCAGCGCGCAGGCTGTGCCCCACGCGGTTTGTAAATCATCACTTCCCTGCTGTTGCCGAGAATTTTGCTGGCCAACATTTCACGGGTCAGCGTGCCATTCCTCAGCGGCTGAGCCATGGCCTGAGCGGAGAAATAGCGTGCCGGGCTGAGATCAAGCAATGAAAAACGATTCCAGCGGTCAGCCTTTTGTTCACCGGACGAATGGGGATTGAGCGGATCCGCCTGGGCGCTGACCAGGATCGCCCGGTGCTGATCGCGAGGCTGCCCGTCGATTAACGGCACATCCGGTGCGAGTTTGTACTGCATTACCGTATCAGAGGGAACCACGTAGCTGCGAAACCAGACGTCACTTTTACCAAGACGGAACAGAGGATCGTGCTCGCCCGCAGGCGAACCAAGGAGAAAGACGTTATCCTTCGCACCGCGCCATAAAAAAGTCACCCGTTTGTGATGAGAATCGACCGATTCAACCATCGGCGTTCCCTGCCGGATTTGCGCCTGCCAGAACGCATCCGTACTTCCCCCCGCTGCAACCGTTTTTGCCAGCGCTTTTAGCGTGGGGCTTTCGGGCTCTGGCATTTGCGTGCGCGACAACGCAGCGGTTTCTTTCATCCGCCACTGAAAACGCCAGGGGGTGCCCTCTTCCCCATGGAGAACCAGAGACGTGCTCTGACGCACCGGCAGGGCAAAAAGAAGCGTGTGTTCACCATCCACCGGGCCGTGTTCAATCAGGGTGCGGATACGCCGGTTTTGCCCGTCCAGCAGGCGGGCATCCGTGACACCGTTCAGCGTGGCAGAGACATAATTTTCGCCCAGGGCCGGAAGCACAAAGCAGACTTCGCCGCTGGCATCAAATTTCCCCTTGAGCTCCCCCTGAACAGAAGGCGTTTCACAGGTCGCCGCCAGCACCGGCAGCGTCCCAATCCCTAACAGCAAACCACTCCATGCCCTTTTCATTACCGCGTTTTCCCCAGCAAAATGTGCCACTCACGCTAATGCAAATGGGAATTATTTTCAATAAAAAGGAGGGCGTTCTGCAACTGAGGGGAACGGCGCCGTCTGGCGGAAGGGGTTATGCCCCGGTAAGCGCAATGCTTGCGGGGCAACCAGATTAATGCGCCTGACAGTGGTTTTCTTTGCGGTACGCACCAGGCGGCTGGTGGAACGTGCGGGTGAAGATGCGGGTAAACGTTTGTTGTGAGTCAAATCCGTAGCGCAGGCAGATCTCGTACACGCGCTCGTCCGACTCGCGCAGATCGCGCGCTGCCAGCAGCAGCTTACGTTCCCGGATATAGCGCCCCAGACTCTCGCCTTTGTACTGCATAAACAACCGCTGTAGGTGCCACTTTGAATACCCTGAATGGCGGGCAATCTCTTCAATGCGCAACGGTTGATGTAAGTTGTCGTCGATCCACTCGACGATGGTGTCGATGACCTGAGCAGAAATAGTCATGCTGCTCTCCCCCTCTGCTTCCCGATTAAACATTATTCCCACCACTGGCTAAATTGCTGGGTGGTGTCACCCACGCGGACGGGTTCGCCCAGTTCCGGCGTCAGCAGCCGGTAGTTTTTATCCGTACTGGCTCTTGCCAGCTGGATCAGCGGATCGTTCCAGGTGTGTTTCGCCAGCACAAAGCGTCCGTTATGCCCCGGTACAACGGCTCTGGCGTTAAGATCTGCCGACGCCTGCGCAGTTTCATCCGGCAGCATGTGGATGTACTTCCAGTCCTGGTCGTACTGGCCGTTTTCCATAATGGCTAAATCCACCTCGCCAAACTGCTGGCCAATGGCTTTGAAGTGCGGCCCGTAACCGGAATCACCGCTGTAGTAAACCTTCTGCTCAGGAGTGACGAACATAAAGCTGCCCCACAGGGTCTGGTCGCGTTTGATGCCGCGTCCGGAGAAATGACGCGCCGGGAGCACATGCACCGTCAGTTCATCGCTGATGCGCACCGACTGATTCCAGTCGCGCTCGTCGATGATCGCAGGGTTCATGCCCCAGTAGCGCAGATGCGAACCCACACCCAGCGGCGTGACCACGCGCTTCACCTTCGGCAGCAGCGCCTTAATGGTGGCGTAATCCAGATGATCGTAGTGATCGTGAGAGATAATCAGCAGGTCGATGTCCGGCATGGACTCGGCGCGCCACGGGTATTCACCCGCAAAGGCTTTGTTCAGGAACGAGAACGGCGCGGCGTAGTTGCCAAGCACCGGATCGATTAAGATGCGTTTGCCCGCAAGCTGCATAAACCAGGACGAGTGGCCGAGCCACACCAGCGTATCCTGCTCCAGCGGCAGGCTCGCCAGATCGGTATTCACCAGCGGCAGCGGCTCGGCAGGACGCGCGTTTTCGGTTTTTTTGGTCAGAAATTCCCACATCGCCACCAGCATATTTTTGTCGCCGTTATAGCCCGGCGTAGGTAGCGTATTGTGGAAACGCCCGTCGCGATACTGCGCAGACGCTTCAACTTCCGTTAGCTGCTCACCCTGCGGTGGCTGGCCGAATCCGGCATTCAGAACAAAAGGTAAACTTGCAGCTGAAGCAATAATCATGACAAACACCACGCAGATGAATTGAGGTTTTTTCATATCCTGACCCGGCTACGCGCCCCATCCGATGGATTGCGCGGGTAAACTTGATTATGAGTGAGTAAGCACTCATTATAGATATGGCGAGAAACTCGTCAAGACGTTTTCGATCTTTGACATTCCGCGTTGCAGCGTGGCAAAGCACGTGTTTCAATCATGTTTTTTACAATTGACAGGAGGGGAAATTTAGTGGCACGTCCTAAGAGTGAAGATAAAAAACAGGCCTTACTGGAAGCGGCAACCGCTGCATTTGCGCAGTCAGGTATCGCCGCCTCAACGGCATTAATCGCCCGTAACGCGGGCGTCGCCGAAGGCACACTGTTCCGCTACTTTGCTACCAAAGACGATCTACTGAATGCCGTCTATCTGCACCTGAAACAGGATCTCTGCAAGACGATGCTGGCGAACCTGGATCGCAGCATAACTCTGCCCAAAGAGTATACCCGCAACATCTGGAACAGCTACGTGGACTGGGGTATTCGTAATCCCGTCTCGCACGCAGCCATTCGCCAGCTTGGTGTCAGTGAAAAAATCAACGCTGAGACCGAACAGGCCGTAAAAGACATGTTCCCGGAACTGCATGAACTGTGTCGCCGCTCGGTGCGCCAGGTGTTTATGTCTGATGAATTCAAAACGTTCGGTGATGCGATTTTCTTATCACTGGCTGAAACCACGATGGAATTTGCCACCCGCGATCCGTCACGCGCCGTCGATTTTAAAGCACTCGGTTTTGAAGCCATGTGGCGCGGGCTGGCTCAGGAGGATAGTGATGGACGGTAGTGAATTACAGGAGCACGCCATAAGGGTTGCGCGGGAATTCCCCTTCGCAGAACACTGCTGGCCGTTTGGGCCAGAGTACGACGTGTTTAAAGTGGCCGGGAAGGTCTTCATGATTGTGGCGACTGTAAAAGGGCGTCCTCACGTCAGCCTGAAATCCGACCCGGAAAAATCGCTGTTAAATCAGCAGATTTACCGCGGCATTGAGCCGGGTTATCACCTGAATAAAAAGCTCTGGATTTCACTCTACGGCAGCGATGACATGACGCCGGAGCTGGTTGCCGACCTTATCGCTGATTCATGGAATCTGGTTGTCGACAAGCTGCCCAAAAAAGATCAGAAGTGGATACGCCCGGTCTGATTGTTCGGCTGAGACGAACAGTATAAGCGCTCGTATCGCACTTATCTTTTCCCGCATTGCCTTGTAATCTGCTTCCCTTTCGCGCCCGCCGACGGGCGAATTTCATCACCAGGAGTTGTTATGGATATTATTTCTGTCGCCCTGAAACGCCACTCCACTAAGGCGTTCGACGCAAGCAAAAAACTGACCGCTGAAGAAGGCGAGAAAATTAAAACCCTGCTGCAATACAGCCCGTCCAGCACCAACTCACAGCCATGGCACTTCATTGTTGCCAGCACTGAAGAAGGTAAAGCACGCGTGGCGAAATCCGCTGCGGGCACCTATGTGTTCAACGAACGCAAAATGCTGGATGCTTCTCACGTAGTGGTGTTCTGCGCGAAAACCGCGATGGACGATGCCTGGCTTGAGCGCGTTGTCGATCAGGAAGAGGCCGATGGCCGTTTCAACACGCCGGAAGCCAAAGCCGCCAACAATAAAGGCCGCCACTACTTCGCCGACATGCACCGCGTGGATCTGAAAGATGACGACCAGTGGATGGCGAAACAGGTTTACCTGAACGTAGGCAACTTCCTGCTGGGCGTGGGCGCGATGGGCCTGGATGCAGTGCCAATTGAAGGCTTCGACGCCGCTATCCTCGACGAAGAGTTTGGCCTGAAAGAGAAAGGCTTCACCAGCCTGGTAGTGGTGCCGGTCGGGCATCACAGCGTAGAAGATTTCAACGCCTCTCTGCCAAAGTCTCGCCTACCGCTGAGCACCGTTGTCACCGAGTGCTAATGGCTACTGGCACCCGGGGTTCCGGCGTGCCAGATTTTAGTACAGCGTAATCTGCGGATGCTTAACACCGCATACCAGCGCATAACGCGTTAAGGTATCCAGGCTTGCCCGGGTAATATTGGCTTCCATGCGGGAAACCGTTGGCGCGCTGACTCCCATTCGTTCCGCAACCTGCGCACGCGTAAGACCAGCATGATTACGCCACTGCGCCAGCATTTCACGCAGGCGTTCTTTGCGTTCCTCTGCATCAAATGCCGCCTGCACGTCTGAGTGACTTAGCAGTTCAGTTCTTAACGCATCCCAGTCAATCATCTTCTTGCTCATCCAACATCTCCTGTTGTCGTTTTAATGCCAGACGGATCTCCGCAGAGGGCGTTTTCTGGGTCTTCTTGATAAACACTCGCAGCAGAAAAATCGTCTTCCCCTGCTGATACACATAAATCCCGCGGCTATGAAGCAGCCCAATAGTTCTGATTTCAAACAAACCATAGGGTAAGGGTTTGCTGTCGGGCTCTCGTAGCGCCGTCGGATTACTGCGCAGTTTATCAAGCTGGCGAATCAACTTCGCCTGTACCCCTGCTGGCAATGAGAGGATCTCTTCTCTGACTGCCTCATGGACAATGAGTCTGAACACAATATGTCATCCCTGGTGATATTAGCATATAAGGCAATTTGCATTAAAGGCTAATTTTGCCTTCCGTGAGATACCTTACACGCTTTATCAAGGCCCAGGAAAAACCGCATTCATTCCCTGAAAGCGCCTCGTAAAACCTACTTAACCGAACTCCCGGCGTGCCAGATTTTCTCGGCATAACGCCCTATCACTGCCAGCGATGCCGCCAGGATCAGGAAAAAGATCACTTTGTTCATCCCGTCCCAGAAGTATTCGAAATAGCGGGTGTAGAGGTTGATGGCGAGGAACGTCAGGCCGAAGCCACGCAGCATCCCGTCGTCAGTTTTCAGGCTGATGTAAATACAGAGACCCGCCGCGACGGCAAACAGCAGCGCCCACGGCAGCAGCGAAGCCTGAGTGACGCTGTACCAGTTATCCACATCGTAGTTGCCAAAAATCGACATGATCCACAGCGCAACAAACAGGTACGTCAGCCCCATCGCTTTACTGGTGGTGTACAGATGGCGCGCCTGCAACATCGCGCGCAATACCCAGCACAGCGCCAGTAGCGCGCCGCCAAAGAAGATAAATCGCACCGGATAATTCATCCCCAGCCAGTATGCGCCCCAGCCGGACATATAGCCCGTCTCCGCACCAAACCAGTTGCCAAGCGATAGCAGGAAGAACAGCCACACCAGTCCTGAGCGGCCAAAGAACCCCACCAGCCCGTAAACGGCGCAGCCTGCAAGGAACAGCGGCGCGATGTGACCGCTGCCGTTATCCAGCCTTTCGCCAAGCTGCCAAATCGCGATGGCGGTAAAGAACACGCCAAGGAACAGGATAGATTCCGTGCTGTAGTGCCACTGGGTTTCCCGCCGCTGTCTGGCAAATCCCCACAGGTAAAACAGCACCGCCACCAGCGCAGGCAACCCGATACGAGCAATGGATGAGAAAGAGAAAAATTCGATGATGCGCGCCATCAGCTCGCTGTCGGCAAACAGGCTGCCGATGGCGATAATGACGCAAGCCAGCGCGGTCCAGAAGGCGTAGCGGCTCAGGCGCTGCCAGTCCATCGCAACGCGTTTCAGGCTACCCGCCAGACGCTGATGTTCCTCAGCCGTTAATGCGCCCTCTTGTTCCCACTCAGTGAGAGCGCGGCGAAGAACTTTTTCTTGCTTACGCGTAACGTTCATATTCGATCCCTGAAAGAGTTGGATTTAGCTCAGTATAACAGCCTGCTGCGCCAGCCATGTTAGCGCCTGCTCCCCGGTCTCATCCACCGGCAGATAGACCAGCAACCGCGAACCGTTTCGCGGCGCGGAATACCAGTACATCTGCTGTAAATTAAACTCTCCCAGTTCAGGGTGGCAGAAGACCTTGAGTTGGTTTTCGACGCCGCGCACGTCGTTGCGCTGGTGCCACAGGGTTTTAAACTCCTCCGACACCGCAAAGAAGCGCGCCAGCTTGGCTTCCCACAGCGGATCGCCCCGGTGCTCCGCCATTGCCGCGCGGAAGTAGGAGACGAATATCGCCAGCGCATCGTCGCGTTTGCCCAGACGAGCGCGCCACGCCGGATGGGTGAGGAACAGATAAATACAGTTGCGGTCTTCCGGCGGAATTTCATTGAAATCCACGCCCATCAGGTGCCCGAAGCTGTCATTCCACGCCACGATATCGAAGTTCGGTTTCTGAATACTGGCAGGTTTCGGCATCAGCGTATCCAGCAGACGGCGCGTGCCTTCGCTGATCCCCTCGCAGCAGACCGCCTGCGGCGCTTCGCCCGGCGGCAGACCCGCTAAAACAAACAGGTGCCGGGCTTCGGTCGGCGTGCACTGCAGCGCTTTTGCGACAGCGGCCATCACCACGCTGGACGGATTGACGTCCCTGCCCTGCTCCAGCCAGGTGTACCAGGTCACGCCCACATCCGCCAGCAATGCCACCTCTTCACGGCGCAGGCCCGGCGTGCGGCGGCGTCCGCTGCGTGGTAAACCCAGGCGCTGCGGATCGAGGCTTTCGCGACGCGCGCGCAAAAATGCCCCCAGTTGTTTTCGGGTGTCATCCTGAAGCGAAGTGACAGGTTCAGACATTAGCGCCATATTTCCCCCTGCATGGTAGTGCCAGTACCAGTATAAGTAAGAACTGGTACCCGTTTATCAGATAGTCGATGCTACGACCATCTGTTGAATGACGCAATGGAGTTACCATGAATACGTCAGTTGTTTCACCGGGTCGTGCAGGCCTGATTTTGCTGTTAACCGGCCAGATGTTGCCGTTGATTGATACCTCAATCACCAACGTCGCGCTGGACTCCATTACCCGCTCGTTACATGCCACCGCAACCGAACTGGAGCTGATTGTCGCGCTCTACGGTGTGGCGTTTGCCGTCTGTCTGGCGCTGGGCAGCAAGCTTGGCGATAACCTGGGTCGTCGCCGTCTGTTTATGGCGGGGGTAGCGATTTTTGGGCTGGCGTCGTTGCTGTGCGGTATGGCGGGGAGCATTGAACAGCTTCTGGCTGCGCGTATTGTTCAGGGTGCCGGGGCCGCACTTATCATGCCGCAGATCCTCGCCACGCTACATGTTACGCTAAAAGGAACGGCGCACGCCAAAGCCATCAGCCTGTTTGGCGGTATCGGTGGTATCGCATTTATCGTCGGGCAGATGGGCGGCGGCTGGCTGGTATCAGCCGATATCGCCGGGCTGGGCTGGCGAAATGCCTTTTTCATCAACGTGCCATTCTGCCTGATTGTTCTGGCGTTAAGCCGCCGCCATGTGCCGGAAACCCGCCGTGATACCCCGTCACGCATCGACTGGGCAGGCACTGCTCTGCTGGCGGCAATTCTTTGCTGTCTGCTTTTCCCAATGGCACTCGGCCCGCAGTGGCACTGGTCCTGGCCGCTTAAGGCTGCGCTGATTGCCATTATTCCGCTGGCCTGGTTAATGGCGATAAATGCGCGCAAAAAAGAGCGTGAGAACGACCACCCACTGATCCCGCCGCGTCTTTTGCAGCTCGGCAGCATCCGTTTTGGCGTGTTGATTGCGATGCTCTTTTTCAGCGTCTGGTCCGGGTTTATGTTCTGCATGGCGCTGACCATGCAAACGGGTTTGGGCATGGCACCGTGGCAGTCCGGGAACAGCTTTATTGCGCTTGGGGTGACGTACTTTATTTCCGCGTGGTTTGCCCCGCGTCTGATTGCTCGCTACAGCACCAGCACCATTCTGCTCACCGGTCTCGCCATCCAGATAATCGGCCTGCTGGCGCTGATCGCCACCTTCCGTTACTGGGGAATGAGTAACACCGCGCTGACGCTGGCCCCGGCAACCGGGCTGGTGGGCTACGGCCAGGCGCTGATCGTCAACAGTTTCTACCGTATCGGGATGCGCGATATCCAGCCTGACGATGCCGGTGCCGCCAGCGCCATTCTGAGCACCCTGCAACAGGCCGCATTAGGCCTTGGCCCGGCTATCTTCGGGGCCATTTTGCTGCATGCGCTGCACAACCACCACGGGGATTACACCCAGGCAATCAACGCTTTCCTGGTGGTGGAAACCGTCATGATGATTGTCCTGGCACTGGCAACGTTGCGTATGCGCCATCACCTGAGTATGCCCGTGGTGAAGGCTTGCCACGCGGTGAAATAAGCCCTCCGAATTTGCATAATAGATCCGCAGCCGCCATTATGGGGCTGCATCAATACAGGAGACGTTATGCAGGAATTAATTGCCCAGGTTGAAGAGTTAGGCATTGAAATTAATCACACCACATCCCTGGTGATAATCTTTGGTATTATTTTTCTTACTGCCATCGTAGTACATTTTATTCTGCACAAAGGGGTGCTGCGGGCATTTGAAAAACGTGCCCAGGCCAGTAGCCATTTGTGGTTGCAGATAATCACGCAAAATAAATTATTTCACCGACTGGCGTTTACCCTGCAGGGGATTATCGTCAACGTTCAGGCGGTATTATGGTTACAAAAAGGCAGCGACGCGGCTGAAATCCTGACCACCTGCGCAAAGCTATGGGTGATGGTATACGCCCTGCTCTCTTTCTTCTCGCTGCTGGACGTTATGCTTAAGTTGTCGCAAAAAATGGCGACTGCCTCGCAGCTACCACTGAAAGGGATATTCCAGGGGATAAAACTGGTCAGCGCAATCCTGGTGGGGATTTTGATTATCTCCCTGCTGATTGGTCAGTCGCCCGCCATTCTGATTAGCGGTCTGGGGGCGATGGCTGCGGTATTAATGCTGGTCTTTAAAGACCCAATCCTGGGGCTGGTGGCCGGTATTCAGCTTTCCGCCAACGATATGCTCCGGCTTGGCGACTGGCTGGAGATGCCGAAATACGGGGCAAACGGCACGGTAACGGATATCGGCCTGACCACGGTGAAAGTACGCAACTTCGATAATACGATAACCACCATCCCAACCTGGGCGCTGGTGTCTGATGCCTTTATTAACTGGAGCGGGATGTCGGCTTCCGGCGGGCGGCGGATTAAACGCAGCCTGAATATCGATACCACCAGCATCCATTTCCTCAGCGAGCAGGAACAACAGCACCTGATTCAGGCAAAACTGCTCAAACCTTATATGGCCGCACGTCATGAAGAAATCAGCGTGTGGAATGAGGAAAACGGCGAAGGCGAGTCAGTATTGAACCTGCGCAAGATGACCAATATCGGGACATTCCGTGCTTATCTGAATGAATATCTGCGTAACCACCCACGCATTCGTAAAGATATGACCTTAATGGTGCGCCAGTTAGCCCCCGACGCTAACGGTCTACCGGTTGAAATATATGCCTTTACCAATACCGTTATCTGGGCTGAATATGAAAATATTCAGGCCGATATTTTCGATCATATTTTCGCGGTAGTAGACGAATTTGGACTGCGCATTCACCAGTCGCCAACCGGGAACGATATTCGCTCGCTGGCCGGCGCACTGGCGAAATAAATCAGGAACTGGCGCGGGAAATAAAGCGCCAGTCCATCATCACCCTTTCCGTAGGCGCATCCGGGTTATCGATTTTATTCAGCAGCAAATCGACCGCCTTGCGCCCGATATCCCGCGAAGGTTGTTCGATTGTGGTCAGGGAGATCATGTCTGCAAGCTCCGTGCCGTCAAAACCCACCACGGCGATATCCTGTGGCACGCGCAGCCCCGCCTGCTCAATCGCCCGCAATGCACCAGCCGCCAGCGTGTCGGATACGGCAAAGACCGCATCCGGCGGGTTATCTACCAGCAGCTTTTGCATCGCGGACATCCCGGCTGCAGAGCTGAGATCGCGTGCGTATTCCACAACCTGATAATCCAGTTCGCGCAGATGCAGCACACTTTTATAGCCCCGCTCGCGCAGACGGGCATATTTGTAGCTTAAATCGTGGTTAATCAGGGCAATGCGTTTACGACCGCTGTCGGCAAGCTGGCTCACCACATGTTGCGAGGCATCGACATCATTGATCCCCACGCAGGATACCGATCCGGCATCTGCGTATTCGGCACACTGCACCCAGGGAGCGGCCCCGATCAGCGCTGAAAGTTCGGGAAGCTTAGAGAACGCATCCATGGTGATAATGCCATCAACAATTTTACCTGACAGCAGGCTTAAGCCTGAGCGGGAACGTTCGATATCAGAGCCGGAGTTGCACAGCAAAATGCGGTAACCGTTTTTTTCGGCCTCTTCTTCGATACCTTTTACCACTTCCGCGCAAAACGGGTTAGCGATGTTGGACACCATCACCAGGATCATGTTGCTGCGGGCGGTGCGCAGCTGGCGCGCCAGCAAATTAGGCTGGTAGTTGCTCTCTTTGATGGCTGACAGGACGCGCTCGCGGTTTTTTGCCTTTACGGTGTCGCTGTTATTGAGCACGCGCGACACGGTGGCCACAGACACGCCGGCAAGCTGAGCGATTTTCTGAATTGACATAACGACGACACATCCTGCGGTTAGCGTTTTATGCAGGCTATCATAAATTTGTTGCCCGGCGAACCGGGCAACACGTCATCGCTCAATACGCACCCATCGCTGTCGCTGATGGCTTTTTACTATTGCATCAATGATATACATCACATTCGCACCCTCATGGAAGGTGGCGAACAACGGTTGCTCCGGCATCCTCCCCGCCTGAACAGCGCGGTAGAACTGCGCCATCATATTTTTGAACGCGTCCGGCCAGCCTTCGATATGGCCCCCCGGGAAATGGGCGCTTTCCGCCGCATCCGGGCTCATTAAACCCGGATCGTCGCTCAGCAGCTGATTAGCCTGCGCGCGATGGCCAATCCACAGCCGTTGCGGCACTTCCTGATCCCACGCCACGGAGTGTTCACTGCCGTTGATCTCAAAGGTCAGGCGGTTTTTACGCCCGGCACTGACCTGCGAAACGTTAAAACTGCCTTTGCTGCCGTCATCAAAGCGAAACAGCACCGAGCCGAAGTCTTCGGTAGTGACCGGTTTATCCTCATACGCTGCCCGTTCGTCGTGGATGAAGGTTTGATTTCCCGCCACGCTGGCCTTACGCGTTGGCCAGACTATCGAGAGATCGGCCATCACTTCGGTTATCTGCCGCCCGGTAACAAACTGCACGGTATCGCACCAGTGGGAGCCGATATCGGCAACTGCGCGCGACGCCCCACCGAGAGCGGCATCAACCCGCCAGTTGTAGTCAGTTTCCAGCAGCATCCAGTCCTGCAAATAGCTGCCGTGTGCAGCGAACAACCGCCCGATACGGCCTTCGCGCATCATGCTTGCCGCCTGGCGCACCATCGCAAACTGGCGGTAGACAAAGCTGACGCCATGGATCACCCCCGCCTGTTCTGCCAGTGTTACGAGCTCACGCGCCTCTTGCGGTGTCATGCACAGGGGTTTCTCGGAAAAGACATGCTTGCCCGCGCGTAAAATCTGGCGATTTACTTCTGCGTGCAGATGATTGGGCGTGCAGTTATGTACCACGTGCAAATCAGGGTGCGCCAGCAGCTCATCAACGCTGCCGTAGGCGTGGGGCACATTAAGCGCGCGCGCTTTTTCCTGCGCGAGGGCAAGCGAGCCATCGCACAGCGCCACAACCTGCACAAACCCCAGGCGGCGAAGCGCTTCAATATGGGCCGGGCCGATAAACCCGCTGCCGATAATACCGACATTAATCATTGCTGCCTCCTGCTGCAAAATCATCAAATGCACGCCCCGACACCGGAATAATGTGGCGGCGGATAAACTCGCTGCCCTCGCTCGCGCCGGTGTCGCCATCCTTCAGGCAACATTCCCACTCCAGCACCGCCCAGCCGTCGTAATCGTACTGCGTCAGCTTGCTGAAAATCCCCTTAAAATCAATCTGACCATCGCCCAGCGAACGAAAGCGCCCCGCCCGATTGATCCACGGCTGGTAGCCGCCGTACACGCCGCTGCGCGCGTTGGCCCTGAATTCGGCATCTTTAACGTGGAATGCCTTGATCCGCGAATGGTAGATATCAATAAAGGTCAGGTAGTCCATCTGTTGCAGCAGCATATGACTTGGGTCGTAGAGAATGTTGCAGCGAGGATGGTTGTCCACCAGCGCCAGAAAACGCTCAAAGGTCACGCCGTCGTGCAGATCTTCCCCCGGATGCAGCTCAAAACAGACATTCACCCCGTGTTCATCAAAGGTATCCAGAATCGGCCGCCAGCGACGTGCCAGCTCGCGGAACGCCTCCTGGAAACGCTGTTCATTATGCGGTGGCCACGGGTAGAAATACGGCCAGGCTAGCGAGCCGGAAAACGTTGCGTGCGCGCTCGACCCTAACCGGGACGACGCCATGGCCGCCTGTTTTACCTTCTCTGTTGCCCAGGCCTGGCGCGCCGCATCGTTGCCGCGTACTGCTTCTGGTGCAAAATGATCAAACGCCTCGCGATACACCGCGTTTACCGCCACCAGTTGCCCTTCCAGATGGGTCGAGAGTTCACTGATAACCAGCCCATGCTCGGCCAGCTTTCCGCTTATCTCGTCGCAATAGGTCTGGCTTTCAGCCGCCTTCTCCACATCAAATATATGTGGATGATTGCAGGGAATTTGCAGTGCTTTATAACCCTTGCCAGCCGCCCAGCCCGCCAGCCCGTCCAGCGAGTTAAACGGCGGCTGCCCGCTGATAAACTGCGTAAGAAAAATAGCCGGTCCCTTAATGGTTCTCATACCGCCTCCTGAATGTTAAGCCTTGTCATCGTCATACCTGAACGTGAGAAGGAAAATCAGTGCAATCGCCGCGGCCGCTACCGCGGGGATCCACCAGAACGCCACCCACGCCTGCGGCAGGGTTTGCCCGGCCACCAGCCCCTTGTAAAGTACGCCCGAAATTTGCGAGCCCAGCAGCATTCCGATACCGTAAGTGAACATCACAATCATGCTCTGCGCCTGACCTTTCACTTTCTCCCCCGCTACACGGTCGGTATAAATAAAGCCGACCACGAAGAAGAAGTCGTAGCACACGCCGTGCAGCAAAATGCCCAGATAAAGCAGGAAGCGCCCTTCCTCACTCACCCCCAGCGCGAAGAAGGCGTAACGCACAAACCACGCCAACATGCCGACCAACAGCATGTATTTCACGCCCAGACGGCGGAACAGCAGAGGGATTATCAGCATGAAGACAATTTCCGACATCTGCCCGAACGACATGGCAGTACTGACGTCCGCAATTCCTGCATCGGCCAGATAAGACGCGGTATAGGCGTAGTACGTCCCGAGCGGCACGGAAATCAGCATTGCGCAGAGCGAGAAGATAAAGAAATGACGCGTTTTGAGCAGCGCAAAGGCGTCTGCGCAGAAGAGATCGCGCAGCTGTACCGGCAGCCCTTTCGCTGGCGCCGGGGTGTGCGGTAACGTCAGGCTATAGAGCGCCAGCAGCACCGAGCAGGTGGCCGCAATATGGAAAATGGTAACGCTGGACGCCACGCCGGTGACGCCGATAAAGATCCCGGCGACAATCCAGCCAATCGTGCCGAACACGCGCACCACCGGGAAGGTTTTATCGACATTCGCCAGGCTGTGAAAGGCGATGTTGTTGGTGAGCGCAAGTGTGGGCATATAGCAGAGCGTGTAGCCAAACAGCAGGCCAATCAGCAATGCGCCGTTTTCTGCAATCAGCACCCCTGGCACGAACCACAGGATAGCGGCCCCCGCCAGATGCATTACCGCCATCACCTTTTGCGAGGCAAAGAAGCGATCCACCAACATCCCGAGCACAAACGGCGAGAGAATAGAAGCAATTGGCCCTGCGGAGAACGCATCGCCAATCAGCAAAGACATGTTGTGCTGAGTCATCACCAGACCGAGCGTGACCGACCAGCTACCCCAGATAAAAAACTGCATAAACATCATTAACGACAGCCGTGGCACAAGAAGCCGGTGCTGTACTATCGCCTTTTCACTACTTTCAGTTGTTGACACCATGATGAGCCTCACCCAGAAAAAGTAATCGATTACAAAAAAGTTCAAATGGAAAGTAATCGATTACAAAATAAAGATCCTGTGGATCGAAACAGAAATGGGAGGGGGGTCACGATAAAGATCATTTCATCGCCAGCCCAGGTGATTTGATTGGTTTTATAGCCTATTGGCTATAAAATGATATGGCGAGGAAGAAATAAGGAGAAACGATGTGGGACATCGAGACAACGGACAGATTTGATAAATGGTTTTTTAACCAGACACTCGCATTAAGGAGGACGTACTTGCTGCAATGCATATTCTCGCTGAGTTTGGCCCTCAGCTTGGGCGTCCATATGTCGATACTGTTAAAGCTTCAGCCTATCCGAATATGAAAGAGCTGCGGACCCAGCATTCAGGTGATCCTATTAGAGCCTTTTTTGCTTTTGATCCGAGTCGCACCGCCATTGTGTTGTGTGCCGGAGACAAGACCGGATGTGTTGAGAAGCGATTCTATAATGAGATGATTACGCTAAATAGATGCGCGGAATAGTAGATCACTGAAAGGGAACTCAGCCCGGATTGTGCGATCTGATCAATCGCCAAACCAACCAAAACCACCAACCGGACTGAGCGATGCCGATCATAGCACCAATACCCCGTGGCGAACGACGCCTGATGCAGAAAGCTATTCATAAAACGCGCGATAAAAATCATGCCCGCAGACTCACGGCCATGCTGATGCTTCATCGGGGTGAACGGGTCAGCGATGTTGCCAGAACTCTCTGTTGTGCTCGTTCATCCGTTGGTCGCTGGATTAACTGGTTTACGCACTCAGGTATTGAAGGCCTGAAATCCTTACCCGCAGGGCGCTCCCGACGCTGGCCTTTTGAACATATCTGCACCCTGTTACGTGAGCTGATAAAGCATTCTCCCGGCGATTTTGGTTATCAACGTTCACGCTGGAGCACCGAATTACTGGCATTAAAAATCAATGAGATAACCGGTTGCCAGTTACATGCAGGAACCGTTCGCCGCTGGTTGCCATCTGCGGGGCTTGTATGGCGCAGGGCCGCGCCAACTCTGCGTATCCGTGACCCACATAAAGATGAAAAGATGGCGGTAATCCACAAAGCGCTGGATGAATGCAGCGCAGAGCATCCGGTATTTTATGAAGATGAAGTGGATATCCACCTTAATCCTAAAATCGGTGCGGACTGGCAGTTGCGCGGACAGCAGAAACGGGTAGTGACGCCGGGGCAGAACGAAAAATACTATCTGGCCGGCGCACTGCACAGTGGCACGGGTAAAGTCAGCTACGTGGGCGGCAACAGCAAAAGTTCAGCGCTGTTTATCGCTCTGCTGAAGCACCTGAAAGCCACTTACCGGCGGGCGAAAACAATCACGCTGATCGTTGATAACTACATTATCCATAAAAGCCGCGAAACACAGCGCTGGTTGAAAGCAAATCCCAAGTTCAGGGTAATTTACCAGCCGGTTTACTCGCCGTGGGTGAATCATGTGGAACGGCTATGGCAGGCACTTCATGACACGATAACCCGTAATCATCAGTGCCGCTCAATGTGGCAGTTACTGAAAAAGGTCCGCCATTTTATGGAAACCGCCAGCCCATTCCCCGGAGGAAAACATGGTCAGGCAAAAGTGTAGCGGTATTAGGCGCAGCTATTTAGCTGACGCTGAATTCAGCAAACATCTGGCAAATAAGGAGGCCATATGGCATCGCTAAAAGAACTTATGGCACAACAGAGTGCGGAAAGTCAGGAACGTATTGCGACGAAAGTTGAAAAGATGCGCCGAATTGTTGCACTGAATCAACTGCGGGAAGAACTGTGCATTTCGCAAACGGAACTCGCTGCGGCAATGGGGGTAAAGCAACCCACAGTGGCAAAAATCGAACAACCGGGTAACGATCCCCGACTCTCAACACTCAAACGCTATGTCAGTGCGCTTGGGGGAGAACTCAGTATTGATGTGACGCTACCGAATGGGAAAAGGATAGCGTTTCAGATTTGATGCCCAGGATTGTAGGCCCGGTAAGCGAAGCGCCACCGGGCTTTAAGGCAAGTACGGTCAGGTGCCCTCTCCCACAGGGAGAGGGAGAAAAGCAGATCACTTCTTACGTGACAGCTTAAACGCCACAAACAGGAACAACACCCACACTGGCAGCAGCATCGCGGAAAGACGCATGTCGTCGATGGTGCACATCAGCACGAGGATCAGCCCCAGGAAGGCGATACAGATGTAGTTCCCCGCCGGGTAGAACAGCGCCTTGAACTGGGTGTCGCGCCCCTTGCGACGCATTGCCGCGCGAAAACGCAGGTGCGCCAGGCAGATCATTATCCAGTTCAGCAGCAGCGTGGCGACAACCAGAGCCATCAGCAGGCCAAAGGCCTCTTTTGGCAGCAGATAGTTGATCAACACCACCAGCGACGTGATTGCGCCAGAGAGCAGCAGCGAATTCACTGGCACACCACGATGGCTGACGCGGGTTAAGAATTTCGGCGCATTGCCCTGCACAGACAGGCCAAACAGCATTCGGCTGTTGGAATACACTCCGCTGTTATAGACCGAAAGGGATGCCACAAGAATGACGAAGTTCAGCGCTGAAGCCACCACGTTGCTGTTCAGATCGTGGAAAATCATCACAAACGGACTGCTGTCGGATTTGACTTCTACCCACGGATAGAGCGCCAGCAGCACCACCAGGGAACCGATGTAAAACAGCAGGATACGGTACACCACCTGGTTCACGGCTTTGGGGATGCTTTTATGCGGATCCTGCGCTTCAGCCGCGGTAATCCCAATCAACTCCAGCCCGCCGAAGGAGAACATAATCACCGCAAGCGACAGGATAAGCCCCTTCCAGCCCGTTGCCAGGAAACCGCCGTGCTGCCACAGGTTATCGATGGTTGCACGCTCACCACCGTGGCCAGAGAACAGCAGCCACAGGCCAAAACCAATCATGCCAATAATCGCCAGCACTTTTATCAGTGCAAACCAGAACTCGGTTTCGCCGTACAGGCGCACGTTCACCAGGTTAACGGCGTTGATAATGATGAAGAAGGCCGCAGCCCAGATCCACGTCGGCACGTCCGGCAACCAGTACTGCATATAGATGCCTGCGGCGGTCAGCTCAGCCATACCCACCAGCACGAACATCACCCAGTAGTTCCAGCCGGACAGGAAGCCTGCAAACGGCCCCCAGTATTTATAGGCAAAGTGCGCAAATGAGCCTGATACTGGCTCCTCGACGACCATCTCGCCAAGCTGGCGCATGATCAAAAAGGCGATAACCCCGGCGACACCGTAACCCAGCAGCACTGCCGGGCCAGCCATCTGAATAGCAGGGCCGATGCCGAGAAACAACCCGGTACCGATTGCACCGCCGAGGGCAATTAACTGGATATGTCGATTTTGCAAACCACGTTGCAGCGTCGGATTATGTTCCGACGAGGCTTCGGCGCTCTCACTGCCCGAAGCGGATGACGCGTCTTTCACGTCCTACCCCTGTCTCTTTTTTAGAAGGGGCACGTTTTAACACTTCATGCTGGTGGTAGCAAGGGATTGGGGCATCCTTGCCCCTGATAACGAGGGTGGAACTCAGAACTCGTAGCCAACCGAGACTTTAAAGGTCCGGGGTTCGCCTTGAGTGATATACGTACCGGAATCATCAACAGACGCCCAGTAGTTTTCGTTGGTGACGTTGTCGATGCCCGCACGAAGGGTCATCTGGTTTTGATTCTGGTTAACCGCAAAACGGTAGCGCATCCCCAGATCCAGGGTGGTGTAGCTGTCCAGCTTTTTGGTGTTGGCCAGGTCTGCATACTGCGTGCCCGAGTGGTTCACGCGCGCGGTTGCCGTCAGCCCGTCAATGGGTTTGATGTCGTACTCAGCACCCAGCACCGCATAGAAATTCGGTACGCCGATGGCATCGTTGCCCTGATTCAGGCCGTTGTTGGTCTTGGTCAGCTCCGCCTGTAGCCAGGTGGCACTGGCGTTGAGACGCATCCCCAGCATTGGCTCGCCAAAGACATTCAGCTCAACCCCGCGGTTACGCTGCTCGGCATCCAGACCATAGTGTTTGGTCACGCTGTCGAGAATGGCCGATGGCATTTTGATTTCAAACAGCGCCAGAGAGCCTCCCACGCGACCGAAGTCGGCTTTAACCCCCACTTCGTTCTGCTTTGAATGGACGATCCCGGTGCTCTGGCCGTAGTTGGTTGCCGTATCTGGCGCGGTTTTACCCGGCTGCAATGCCTCGGTGTGATTAGCGTAAAGCGAGATCTCATTCCACGGCTTATACACTACGCCGTAGGTTGGCATCCAGCGGCTGCCGTCGAAGCCATCCGCGTCGTTTTCTGCCCCGGTGATTTTGTTATAGCCACGGATCACCACCTTCTGATGACGGGCACCTGCGGTGAACAGCAGCTTGTCATCCAGCACGCCGAGTGTGTCACTGAACAGCCAGCCCTGAGAGCGGGTGCGACCGCTGGTCAGTGGGTCACTGTAATCGCCGCCAGATCCGTTGAAGTTGGTGCTGTCTGGCGCATCCACGCCGGTGTTGTGATAGATGTTGGTGTACGGGTTATCCGCCGCCTTCGACATCTTCCACGCAATTTTTTCGTTTTTGGTCTGCGCGGAATATCCCACGTTTACCTTATGCGAGACGAAGCCGGTACTGAAGTTGCCGCGAATGCCCGCCATACCGCTGACCGAGTCGCTGATGCGGTTTGTGTCCAGTCGGCTCACAATCGCCCGGCCGCTTTTGTCGAGGATCTTCGGTGCGCTGTATAAACCTTCTTCGTGCGCGTGTTGCGCGCCGAGGCCGGTGTATGCCGTCCAGTTATCGGTGATGTCGTATTCGCTACGCCACATCCCGAATTCGTTTTCGATATTGCTGTAAGCCCATTTCTGCGAAATGTTGCGGTCATTTTTCGGTGGCTCAGGAATGAAGTCTACTGCCGAAATGTTGACGCTGGTCGGGCTGCCGTGGAAGGTCTTCTTCTGATAACCCACATCCAGCGAGGTGCGGAAGTTATCGCCTTTGTAATCCAGGCCAGTCGACAGCAGGGTGGTACGGCGACGATCGTTCGCCACACCGGTTTCCCCTTCGCGATGGACCAGGTTCACCCGCGCGCCAAACTGATCGCTGTCACCGAAACGACGACCGGCATCCAGAGTGGTACCAAACTGCGAATCAGAGGTGTAATCCACGCCAACTTTCGCCCGTGGGGTTTCGCCTGCGTGTTTTGGTTCAAGGTTGATCATCCCGCCCACGCCAGAGCTTGCCGCACCGTTCATCAGGGAGTTTGCCCCTTTGAAGATCTCGATACGATCCACCATCTGCGCATCAACCACCTGGCGCGGCAGCACGCCGGACAGGCCGCCAAAGGTCATGTCATCACCATCAAACTTCAGGCCGCGAATACGGAAGCTTTCTGCACTGTTACCGTATCCCTGAACGTACTGCACACCCGCGTCGTTGGCGACCACATCGGCAATGGTTTTCGCCTGCTGATCTTCAACCAGCTTCGCGGTGTAGCTGACCAGGTTAAACGGTACGTCCATGGCATTCTGCTGGCCGAGCATCCCCATGCGTCCACCGTTTGCCACCTGCCCGTCAAGGAAGGCAGGCACCAGCTGATCGCCGCCCGGTTTGAACGTGTCTGCCGAAGCCGACTGAACGACAATGGTGTCTTCATTTTTGTTATCCGCCGCAAAGGCGGAGTGTGTAACCGCGCCAATGGCAAGCGCCAGCAGCGTTTTGTGCATTGTGGTGTTGGTCATAATTAACTCATTAAAAGTACGCGCAAAATTGGCCCGTGAACGGGCCTTAGAATTTAGTTAAGCGAAATACGAACGACGCTGTCCGGCCCGTTTGTTGAGTGGTCTTTGTTGAAAGCCTGTTTAACGGTGACGTATAGCGTCTGGCCATCTGCGGCCAGCAGCAGGCTGTTTGGGTTCGGCGGCAGATCCCATGATTGCTTCACGGCGTAGGTGGTGGCGTCCAGGCTCAGCAGTTTTCCGCTCTCACGCTGGGTGATGTACAGCTCATTGCGTCTGGCGTTGAACTTCACCGCCAGCGAGTCGCCGATATCCAGCTGTTTGATAACATCACCGGTGCGGATATTGAGCACCAGCGTGGTTTTGGCTTTGGAATTATCCGTGACGAACAGGCGCCCGGTGGCCTTGTCTTCGGCCAGATTCAACAGCAGGGCTGGCTTGCTGCCCAGCGGCTTCCAGCGTTTTTCGATTTTGTTGGTGTGCGGATTGATGACGAGGATCTCGCCGCCGCCGTTGGCTGCATACAGACGGTCTGTCTGTTCAGACCACAGTAACCCGGTGACCCACTGGCCGGCATTTTTGATGGTTTTTTTCAGCTTCAGGGTTTCGGCGTCTATCACCCAAATCACACCCGGATCGCCCACGCCCCCCACGAACAGCGTGCCGTCGTGCAGCAGAATTTCACGTGCACCAAACGGGAAGCCCTCTTTGTTGCGCTCGGTGAACATCAGGCGTTTTTTGACTTTGCCGTCCGCGGTGCTGATGGCGCTGATACCGCCGTCCAGCGAGTTCGTGACGTAGACCGTTTGCCCGTCAGGTGCGATGGTCATCGCGAAGTTTTTCAGATCCGTATGGCTGCGGCCAAGGGTTTTCAGCGTGGCGGGATCAAGCTTATAGACCACACCGCCCTGCACATCCTTAAAGCCTTCAGAACTGGCAACAAACAGCGCATCGCCCTTCTTATTGAGTACCATTTCGTACAGACCATCGGCCAGTTCACGTTTGAGCACGCCGGTTTTATCAGGCGTGGTTACGGTCTTCTGGACAGCAGGTGCCGGTGTGGCCGCCTGTTGTGCGGCACAACCGGAAAGAGAGACAGCAACAACCAATGCCAGCGCAGACACTTTTGGGGTCATCAGGAACATCCTTTACCGTTCAAGAGAAAGTCAGGCGGGAAATTGCGTCGTATGTCGCTAAGCGATCTGATTGTGTTGACAGGCTGTAAGGCCAGTGCAAAGTCCACCGTAATTACTCAGTGTTCCTTGTGAGTCAGGCACTCACTGCTGATGCGGGGGCGTCCGTCGTTGCCGCAAACACTAAAGAGAATGAGAACTATACTCATTATCTTTGTGTAATCAAGTGTAAATACAGAAGGGGATTCAAAAAATCATTATTAGGTTGAGATCCCGTGTCGGGTTAATGAGTTGGCGGAGAGAAAAATCGACGAGATGCAGGGGTTACTTCAGTGGTTAGCCACTGAAGACGCAGCTCAAGCAACCATACTTATTTCAGGCGGGTTTAAAACGAAACAAAACGGAACGCCACCCCGTCATTCCGGGGTGGCATTCACTGTATTACTTTTTCTTGTAGATATTGGCCGTGCCATGAATTTTGTTGTTCGTATTGCCGGAAGTCAGCACCAGAACATCAGCACCTTTCTTATCCGCTTTCTCAATCAGCTCTTTTTTCGCATCATCGACCGATACTTCATTCGAAGTGGAGACAGTGCCGATTTTTTTATACTGGGACGCGACTTTATTAAAGTCTGCACGAGTCATCAGTTCAGCAGCAAAGACATTAGTCGTAAACAGAAACGCCGTTCCCATCAAAATAGCAATTGTTTTTTTCATAACCTTTTTTCCTTGAGATTAATAAACAACCACGTAAAACCTCACTTTTCTTGGTGAGGTTTTATCAGCATGGTAGAGAAACTCAGGAAATGCCACATGCCTGGAAAAAATCTTTTATAACAACCCGTTGCCGGAAAATACTAACGAGTATTAAGAATTTCTTTCAGGCCTGCGAAACGCAAAAAACACGGGCCTTACCGGCAATATCGATACGTACAGACGTGCCCGAGTTCCAACCCGGCTGGCTCACTGTTTTCAGGATAAGCGGTGCTTGCTGCCCGGCAAGTGCCAGTGTGAGCGTGGATAAGTGGCCGGTGAAATCGACGTCAAGAATGGAGATTTGGCTTTCATGCGGCGCGCACGCTGTCACGCGGAGCTGTTCCGGGCGCAGCATCATACGTCCCTGCCCCGTTGCCTTATCATCATCAGTCAGGACTTCACCCAGCGCGCAAATCGCGCGCCCGGCATTGAGCTGTGCAGGCAGGACCAGCGCATCGCCCAGGAACAGCGCGGTTTCTTCGTCCACCGGTTGGGTATAAACCTCAAAAGGCGTCCCCACCTGGGTGAAACGCCCTGAGCGCATCACGGCAACCTGGGTCGCGAATGACAGGGCTTCGTTCTGATCGTGGGTCACAAGAATAGACGCCACGCCCGCGTCAGCGAGCAGATCCGCCGTTGCTTTGCGCGTCATAGCGCGAAGCCCGGTATCAAGCGCGGAGAAAGGTTCATCCAGCAGCATCAGCGACGGACGCTGTGCCAGGGCACGCGCAAGTGCGACGCGCTGCTGCTGACCGCCGGAAATCTCATGAGGCCAGTGCGTTGCCAGTTGCCTGTCCAGCGACACCATCTCCATAAGCGCCTCAACATGCTGGCGTTTTTCCTGCCGGGTGCCTTCCAGCCCCCAGGCAATGTTGTCTGCCACATTGAGGTGCGGGAACAGCGCCCCTTCCTGCGGAACAAAACCGATCCCACGCTGATGAGCAGGAACAAAATTCGCCTCATCAAACAGCGTTTTCCCCTGCATCACAATGCGCCCGGCATCCGGCGTTTCAAAACCGGCAAGAATACGCAGCAGCGTTGTCTTTCCTGAACCCGACGGCCCGACAATCGCCGTTCTGCTTCCTGGCGCGACGGTCAGGTTCAGGTTATCGAGCACCAGCGCATCGGCAAATGATTTAGAAATCGACGTTAGTTCAAGCATGTCAAAGCCCTGCGATTTTTTTAGACTGCATGTAAAGGATACCGGTCAGCGGCAGTGAGATAAGGATCATCAGCATGGCGTAAGGCGCCGCAGCAACGTAATCAATCTCACTGGTCAGCGCCCAGAAGCCGGTTGAAAGCGTGCGTGTCCCCAGCGGCGAGAGCAGCAGCGTCGCGGTGAGTTCGTTACTGACGCCAAGGAACACCAGCGCAGCACCTGCCGCCGCACCGGGGGCGGCAAGCCGCATGGTGACGCTCCAGAGTGCTTTTGCCGGAGAGCTACCCAGGCTGCGGGCAACGTTTTCCAGCTCTACCGGCGCCTGTGCGATGCCGGCCCGCAGGTTGATCAGCGCACGGGGCATAAACATCAGCAGATAGGCGAGGAACAGCGTGACTTCGGTTTGATAAATCGGCCGCGCGTAATGGATTGTTACCGTCACCAACGCCAGCGCCGTCACGATCCCCGGTAGTGAACTGGTGATGTAAATGCACCCTTCCAGCATCCTGAACACGTGATGCGGATAGCGAATACCGAGCCAGGCAATGGGGATCACGCAGACGGTGGTCAGCAGCGCGCCACCCACGCCGAGTACCAGCGTCTGGCGAAGCGAGAGCCAGAGATCGGCGCTCATCCAGTTTTGTACGCCCCCAAGCCAGATCCAGCGACACAGCACAACGAGCGGTACACCCAGGGCCAGAATAACCAGCGCCACAAACAGCACCTGCCCCATCGCAGCCGCAGCCGGTTTCAGCGGCCAGCGTTTTTGCTCGCGCGCTGCGCCGGATCCGATACGGGCATAGCGGGCTTTACCGCGCGTTGCGCCTTCAAGCAGCAAAATCGCCAGGCAGCACAACGCCAGCACACCCGCCAGCATATTGGCCGCCGGGCCGCTAAACGTTGACTGGAACTGGTCGTAAATCGCGGTCGTAAAGGTATCGAAGCGGATCATGACGTACAGGCCATATTCCGCCAGCAAATGCAGCGCAACCAGAAGCGCCCCGCCACAAATCGCCAGTTTTAACTGCGGCAACACCACGCGGAAAAACACCCGCCACGGCGGCGTACCGAGCGAAGAGGCCACATCCTCAAGCGTTGGGTCAAGGCGGCGCAGAACCGCAGCAACAGGCATATAGATAAACGGGTAGTAGGCAAGTACGGAGAGAAATACACCCGCAGAGAGACCGTGCATAGAAGGCACGACACTTATCCAGGCATAGCTTTGGACAAATGCAGGGATCGCCAGCGGCGCAACGGCAAGCGCTGACCAGACCCGACGGCCCGCAAGCGTAGTACGCTCAGTCAACCAGGCGATGGAGACACCCAGGACAATACACAAAGGCACCGTTAACGCCGTCAGCCACAACGTGTTGCTGAGCAGCTCAGCAACACGCGGGCGAAACACGAGAGCCTTAATGGTTTCCCAGCCGGTCTCAAAGCCAATGGCAATGATAAAACCTAAAGGCAGAAGCGCCATCAATGAAAACAGTACAGCTAACACAACCATCGGCAACGCCGGCCGCTTGCGGGGCGGCTGGCGAGATGTACTTTTACCGAGGTCGAGACTCAAACCAGACATAAGGCTTTCACTTAACTCTTAGGATCACAGCAGGCCCGCTTGTGTCATCAGCTCAATGACTTTCTTACTGTTGAGTGTAGAAGGCTCAACCTTTGGTGCATCAAGATCTTTCAGCGGAACCAGTTTCGGGTTAGACGCGGCGTTAACGCCTACGGCATATTCGAATGCATTGTTAGTGCGCAGCTGCTCCTGACCTTCTTTACCGGTGATCCACTTAATGAACGCCTGCGCCTGCTCTTTATGCTTACTGGACGCCAGAACACCGCCGCCAGAGAGGCTCACGAACGCGCCCGGATCCTGATGTTTGAAGTAATAGAGTTGGGTATTTTTGCTGTTTTCACCGGTTTTGGACTGATCAACAAAACGGTAGTAATGATAAATCACGCCGCCATCAATCTGACCAGCGTTGACCGCTTTCATCACGGTACTGTTGCCTTTATAGGCAACAAAGTTGGCTTTCATCGCTTTCAGCCAGTCCAGGGTAGCCTGTTCGCCTTTCAGCGCCAGCATCGCACTGACAATCGCCTGGAAATCAGCACCAGACGGGGAAGCAGCCCAGCGGCCTCTCCACTCAGGTTTTGCCAGATCCATCAGCGATTTAGGCAGTTGCTGTTCGCTCAGCTTAGCCGGGTTATAAACAAAGACGGTGCTACGTGCAGCAATACCGATCCAGCGGCCGTGCGCAGGACGATATTCCGCAGGGACTTGTTTTAAAGTGGCCGCATCTAATGGCGCAAACAGTTTTGCATTATCAACCAGTACCATTGATGGGGAGTTTTCGGTCAGGAAGACATCCGCAGGTGATGCATCGCCTTCCTGAACCAGCTGGTTACCCAGCTCGCTGTCATCGCCATTACGCAGTGTGACTTTAATCCCTGTTTCTTTAGTAAAACCATCAACCCACGACTTCACCAGATTTTCATGCTGGGCGTTATAAACAACGATACCTTCGTTGTTTTCAGCCGCAACAGACTGAGTTGAAAGGAAAAGTGATGAAGACAATAATGCAAGCGAGAAGCATGACAATACGCGAGAATTCATGAACATATCCTTAATAGACCAAAGTAAATCACAACGAATGGCTTTGCGGATACGGATTAAAGCATACAAAAACGCTAATGATAATTACTATCAGTCATGTTTTTACGTAAAAGTCTAAAATAGGCTTTTACGCGAATTTAAAATGATAAAAATCTAAGAAAAAAATATGGATATATTAAAGATTAGGAAAACCTTAAGATTCAAAATACATTATTTAATTAGCGTTCTATTTATTTCAGGCAATTGAATTTACACGTTACTGAGGTGAAATACACAGCATTATTCAAAAAATGACGTGCAGGAGCATAAGAGAGTTTTACGGCGGTGAAATGGGTGTTTTGATAAAACGATGACCTGAATGGTCCCTACAGGATTCGAATATAAGCCTTGCAACCCTTGCTATAACTGGATATTTTTCTGTTCGAAAAACTCAGGAGCCCCCAATTAGGCCCCCAATCGTATTTCGCTGAAAAAACAAACGATTTCGAATCTGATGATTATAACTGTAAATCACTGTGCTGCCAGCATCCCCGGATAGTGCTTCGCTACGATGTTGTTCATCTTATCTACCAGATCCATACGCTTAAACGAGATATGACCACTACCCTTTTGGAAAAGGCGAATAGTGAAGAGATCATCTCCGAATACCTGCAGTAGTGGATTATCGCGAATGAAATCCATCAGTCGGATAGTCACATCGTGCCGGTTATCGGGAATGGTTTTACCATCCAGCAGGAACAACATGCGCTCCAGATCGGCTAACTGGTCACGCCGCCAGCCCCAGCTCAGGCTATAGCGCCATTTATCGTACTTCACCAGATTGTTAACGATAATCTTCTTGCCGAAGTAACAGGGGTTATTGGTTTTGTAATCCCAGCTTAATCCCCTGAACACATTGATGATGCCACGCTCGAAGACCTCCTGTTTGTTGAGATGAAGTTGCTCAAAGGTACTCAGGATATTCGCTTCGCTGATTGCCGGGAGATCGCCCTCTTCGAGGTTTTTAGCCCACTGGCTACGCGCCTCAGCATCCATCAATGTCAGCATCCCTGACTTCAACATCAGATCGCGCCAGATGCTGCAGTCGATATTGCGGGTGATGACTGGCATCGCTTTATCTACAGGTTGCACCAACCAGCAGTCGAAAGAATGGCCCTGCCGCATCGCCCAATGATTAGCTACGTCGCCACCAATCCCGAAAGTAAGTTGGGAAACGTCATCAAGCTGACGAATTAGCGCCTCAATCCGTGTCAGCGCAGCATTACGGCCAGTGACAATACGTTCAATGCTGGTGGAACAAATCACACCGGTGTGCCCGGTTAATACTTCGGGTTCATTAATATTATTTCCGGACATTATTTCTCTCCTTTATAGTCAGAAAAATACCAGCCGGTCAGGGCTGGTGTTTATGTGCTTGCGGGACGCGGTTTGTTTCGTCCAGCTCATCGCTTGCCTGGAGCGCTGACCTGCGGATGTTGCCCTCTGGTAATAGCCGTCACCTCTTTATACGTGTCACGGTTCATCAGCCCCGTTGCTTTCCTGGCCCGGAGGATATCTATGGGTGTGATAAACGGAGACTGCGTCAGGATGCTGAAGCCTGGGCGGTCAGTGCGGACCAGTTCATACTTCTCAACGATAAAATTCAGGGCATCAACCAGCGAGATACCGGCATCAATATGTTGCTGAATGACCTGTTCATCACTGAACGGCGTATCGCTAAGCGTGAGGCCATAGTGTTGTGCCAGCAGGCTGGTCAGCAGGGTCTGCCAGACACTCACCGGAGACGGACGTGACGATGCCGCCCGCATGAGGGGGGATGATTTGGTTTGCATAAGCGTTATCTCTTTAGTGGGAAGATATGTGCGCTGAAGTGCGAAGTATTACGGTGTTATGCCGTGGCGACAGGAGTGGGATAAATCGCGATATAAACATAGCCGTGCGAACCGAGCGTATCGGCCTCGCAGGTCAGACCTTTTGCATACAGCGTGACGCAGTGCTGATGACGGGGATTCAGTTCACCGCTGGTGAGCATTAACTCCAGCTGTTTGAGCAATATCGGGAAAGCCTGGTCAAGATGGCGTAAATCCGCATCACAGAACTGTCCGCTAACATTCGCCCGGTCAGCCAGGTAATGCAGGCGGTTTCCCTCCTGGACCAGACGGGCCCCAAAACACGGGGAGACACTTCGCCTGAGCCCCCACCAGGGTTCGCTGATATCATGCGTTGCTATCGTGGTGTTCTTCGACAAAATGTAGTCCTCCTTAATCGTGAATTAATTCAGGCTTACGCTGCGTAATACGACATACGGGCCGTTGCGGTCCTGGCGGCGCTCTGCGAATACGGCCAGTACACCGCTGATATCTTCCACCTCGCGACCGGCATAGTGGCAGATGCTGCCGGACCATTTATATTTGCCGGTACAGAAGCGAAACAGCCTGGACTGCGAATGCTGTCGGTATATCGCCATTGCCTGACGTTTACTGATAATTTTCATTAATACTCCTCCCTTATAACCAGCCCCGTTCGGCAAACGAGACGATATCCATTCCGCCGATAACGAGGTGGTCCAGGAGACGCACCCCCACAAGGTCCAGAGCATTCTTCAGACGCTCTGTCACCCGTCTGTCAGCCTGACTGGGTTCGGCATGGCCTGAGGGATGGCAGTGCGCGACAATCACCGCTGCCGCATTGTATTTCAGGGAGGCTTTCACCACTTCCCGTGGATGGACTTCGGTATGGCTGATGGTGCCTTTGAACAGCGTTTCGTGCGTAATCATGCGGTGCTGGTTGTCCAGCAGCAGCAGAACAAATGTCTCTCTTTCCTCCATGGTCAGTTGAAGCCGTAACCAGTCACGTACTGAACTGCTGGACGTAAACGATGCGCCGGGCTCGCGTAACTGGCGCTCCAGAAGAGTCAACGCCTCGCGGATGGTCTGTTGTGCGGAGGCTGTCAGTTCATATGCAAACAACGGTAACTGTTTTTCCATGGTGCAGGACCTCAGTCGATGATGTGCATAATGGCGTTGCACTCAGGGTGGTTCAGCGCATAGTCGCGCAGACGGTAATAATGCTCTGTCATGGCATCGCACTCCGTGCGGCAGGCATGGTGGCTGTAAGCCATCAGACAGGCCGCAATACCCGCAGCTTCAGCACTCATTTCAGCGCCGTTACCATTCAGGATATTGAACAGCGACCAGGGACCGTCACTCTCTTCCGGAGCCATGAAAGCACCACCGTTGCTGAGAGTGTAAAAAGCCCAGACGCCACCGCTGTAATCCGCACACAACCGGTCCATCCAGGCAAAGATGCGGGGTTCGAGGGTTATCCACTGCGGGATACGACCAAAATGCTGAGGCCAGAAACGAAGGCGCTGTTCATCTTTAACAGGTGTGGCACAAAGAGTGTCTGTCGGAATGGTGTTATCCGTTAATGCGTTGTTCATGATTAATGACTCCGGAAATAAAAAAGCCTGCCGGTCAGGGCTGGCGGGAAAGGCTGAGACTGAAGTCTGGTAAGGTTGGTCAGGACCTGCGGATGCCATAACGAGCAATGTAGCTGTTCAGCATAACCCCGGCTTCAGGTTCAAAGTTCCATGCCCGCCAGACCATCACTCCTTCGCAACGAATAACCAGACGAAAATGCGTTCCCTGGTCGTCTTCAATGGCGACGTTGTCATATTGCGCTGCGATGTCTGAAGCCTGCTCACGGGTAAACGGGCCGGAGGGAAGTTGCGGATGGGTTTCGGTGTTCACGGGTATGTTCCTCCGCATCGAAGTTATGCCTGTCCCAGCAGGTCAAGCATATTCTCTGCCATCACCCACAGCGCACGATTAAGTTTCACATCGCCATCGATACCGTTCACAGCACGGGTACGGTTGCTTCGCCCCTGTGCGGTGCGCCCCGCGAGTCCTCCCTTCATCAGGTTCTCCTGCACCCGCTGATACACCGTCCAGAGGTCGTCACTGCGGTCTTCGTAACGACGTGGCGTCAGTATCTGAGCAGTAGTGACGGGCTGGTGGTCTTCACCAAAACGATAGTGGAGAGCGGCCCTCGCCATCGCCTGCTGCGCTGGTGGCGGTAACAGAGCCGACTGCATGGCATCACGTCTCTCTTCCACCCGGTCGAATATCCCCAGTACCTCATAAGCCCCTTCAATAACTTTCTCCACCACATTCCCTTTATGCGGCACCCGCACTTCACCGAATGACTGCCCACAGACCAGTCCGTTGGTACAGACACCACGAAACAATCCCGGCAGCATCTGATAACTGGATGAGCCATCGTGTGAGTTGAGGAGGATAATTTCGGGCACCTGCTGGCCGGTGAGCTGTCCTGCACGACGCAGACGTAACATGTGTTTGGTGTGCTCCCGTCGGCGCTGGTCCCGAACGCGGGTCTGGCAGGCAAAGAAAGGTTCAAAACCTTCCCGCTGCAGATTCTCAAGAATAGTGATGGTCGGTATCCAGGTATATCGGTCTGAACGGGATTCGTGCTTATTCTCACTAAAAACACTGGGGACGTATTGCATTAATTCTTCACGGGTTAACGGGCGGTCGCGCCGTACCTGATTTACCCGTCCAAAACGACTGGCTAGTTTCATGATGAGTTCCTTAATTTATCTCTTTGCACCAAACGGCTTAACCTCAGAAGAATAGATATATGCTTCGAGGAATAACGGATTTTCACCAAAGTAATATAGATTCAAATTCATCCATAACTTAATAAAAAAAAGCCCGAGCATTATATGTGATAACTCCAGAGCAATTTGATGGTTAAAAAGGTATAAAAATCATGAATGTCGTTAATTCCTTCCTTTATTGCAATTTCAACCCCTGACTAAAGAACAGTGGCGTTTGTCTATGTATGTATATAGATGTGTATATAGATTATATGATACATATCGACACATATAAACCAATGCCTGTAGATTAATAAACATGAGAACATATGTAATTCAATACATTGAAACCAACAAACATTCCATCACTAATACAACAACGCTCATGCATATAACTCGGTAAGTAAACATATACCGTATGCATAATGCATATGAACAATACAAGCGTAGAGCAAGTGATTTAATTAAATAATCAGCTCTACTACGACTAACACTTTCGAAATATAAAAAAGGAAATAAATAGTATGTACGAATATATCACCTCTCACGGAAAATTGAATCAATACCATTTAAAGAAAATAGAACAAACTATTGATAAAGCATTGAGTGAACACCCAAGAGTATTGGCTGTAAGAATAGATTTACATACTCCTGCTCTCAAACCATTAAATGACATGCCTGATGAGGCTAATTTCGCAAGGACAGATTCATCAGTAATATCCCGCTTTACGGATTCTCTGAAAGCAAAAATTTCACATTATCTTAACAAGCGGGAGAAAGAGGGAAAGCGAGTTCGTAAGACATCATTACGCGTTGTCTGGGCCAGAGAGTTTGCACCTGATTCACATAAGAAACATTATCACGTATTACTGTTACTCAACGGGGACACTTTCAATACACTGGGAGCGTACGATAGTAAAAAAGGTACACTCCTCCGCCTTATACGTGAGTCATGGATGAGTGCTGTCAGTTTCATTTATCCCCCTGATAAAGAGTTAGTCCACACACCCAGGAATCCTTGTTATTACCTGAATGCAAAGGATGGCAAGCAAAGTGAGTCATATGGTTCGCTGATTTTCCGGACAAGTTACTTTGCAAAAAAGAAAAGCAAATGTTTTACAGATGGTGAACGTAATTTCGGATGTAGCTTTAAATAAAAAACGTCACAAATTATCTATTTCCCCATGAGCAAAACAGACCAGAACAGGGCTATTCATGACTCATATCTTTACAGTATCAGGTAGCAAAACAATCCTGACTAAAATAATATCAATCCAAATAAAACCAATTTAGACCAATGGTCTGCCGGAGTATTCCAAATAGCAGATGAGTATCATATTCTTGGCCCTGCAGTATATCTGCCAGTAAAAATTAACATATGAGAGGTCGAATATGAGTGTTGGAGTTATAAAAGACAAAAAGGCTACTTACCCAGTAGAATACTTCCCTCAAATAATGCGGAATGCAATTGAATCTATAGTAAGGGATGTTCAGGCTCCTCCGGAGCTGGTGGGTAGCGCCATACTGGGTTTTGCATCACTTGCATTGCAGGGGTTAAAAAAAATTCGTTATCCTGACGGGCGAGTCAGGCCCATCTCCTTATATCTTACCGTGATTGCAGACTCAGGAGAGCGGAAAACTGCTGTATATAACCTGGTGGGTCAACCTGTCTTTGCATTTGAGAAAGCCTGCCGAAAGAAACATGAAATGCTAATAGTTGATTACAATGCAGAACTTCAATCATGGAAGGTACAGGAACAATCCATATTGAAGAGTATCCGCAAGAAAACGGAGAAAGGTGTCAGCATTGAAAGTGAAAATGAGCGGCTGAAGCTCCATTACAGAATAAAACCGAAAAGTCCTGTTCTGCCTAAGATGATTTACAACGATACTACCCCTGAAGCTTTACAGTCGGGATTATACAACAATATACCTTCTGCGAGCCTGATGTCAGATGAAGCTGGGGTATTCTTTAAGGGAAGAGCTAAGAGTAATTTAGGTTTTTTAAACCAGCTATGGGATGGCTCTTCATTTGATGTAGAACGCAAAACAGGCAGTTTCACAGTAGATGATTGCATGTTCACCATCTTACTTATGATCCAGACAGATGAATTCGAAAAATATGTTAAAAAACAAGGGGATTATGCAGTAGGCTCTGGTTTTTTCTCTCGATTCATGATTACCGGAGTCACCTCTATGCAAGGACGTAGGGACACCAAGACAGTACAAAATGCAGGAGGAGATAGCCTTAGGTTATTTCATGAAAAAATCGAAGAGGCGCTATCCAGTTTTGAAGAAATGTGTAACAGTGGTACTGTTACACATGAATACTATACACTTTCAGAACAAGCTCAGACTGTTTTATCCGAGTACCAGAAAAAGGCTGAAGACGCTATAATTCAACACAAAGACAAATCCCCTCTTTTTGAAGGCATGTTTTCTAAATTGTCAGAAAATTTTATAAGAGTGGCTGCCTTATTTGAATATTTTGACGGTAACAATTCAGGAACTATTTCCTCAAAAAATGTTGTAAATGCTTCAAACATTGTGAATTTTTATTATTCTTATTTATTAACTTCGGGTGGTTTACGTAGTGAAACAGTGGAGCAGAATGCTGATTTACTCTATGCCTGGCTGCTCTCTCACAAAGAGAACCACTATAGTTATACCACCCATATAAACAAAACGGAAATAAGAAGAAAAGGACCTTATAAATTAAGAAATAAAATCAAACTCAACGCCGCTTTAGAATTCCTTGAGCAAGAAAGGAAGGTGAGTATCCAGAAATTGAGAAACAACAATGGAACTATGAGCGAAATAATCACTATCCATCGATAATCACCGATAAAGAGCTGCTATTGTCTGCTACTGGTAGCAGACAATAGCAGCAATTCATTCATATAAAAAACATCACCAGTTATAAACATTTGACTCTTAGTGACTCCCCAGCATTGAGGTTTTGATATTTATATGTTCTATTTTCTCAACCCCCTCCTTTCAACTCATTTATTTTCACCATTGAATAATAGGCCTCAAATGACTGCTGACAATGAGTCGCGTTATTATCGAGTTCGGTGATCGCCTGAGCGATCACCTTTAATACGATGGAAGTTACACAGAATTACGGACAGGCTCCACATCTAACACTCTGAAAATCATTTTCATTCGCTTATTTTCATCAGTTATCTCTTTACAACATCAGCGAAAGCATTCTTCAATTCGATGTCATTTCTAGACCAGTCGCTAATGGTTCTATATAATTTATCCCATGATGTCCAATCACTATTTTTATGGAAATCAAGTTCAATAAACTTAGAAATCTCTTCCTCTAAAGAATTAATAGCAGCAGCTTTACTTTTCCACCCGTCTTCAGGCTTATTTTTCTTTAATAGCCTAATGACTTCATCCTTGACTGGCCTGTATTTCTGCGACTTTCTTTTACCACCGAGGCTTGCTGCTTCTCGTTTTAACTTATTAGACTCTTCTTTAAATTCTACCATTTCCAGAGCCCAGCAGGCTCCATTCCACATGTTTATCAAATTTAGTGCCATCAAAACATGTTTACGACCTTCAGCTTTGCGGCCCTGTCTGTACTGAGATATTCCCCATTTATGTGATACAAAAGCGCATTCCAGAAGTTTGCCGGGTGTACCCGTCCACATAGCTTGAGACTTCATACTGCTTATGTACTCTTCAACAGTACGTTCCCTGTAAGCATGTTTGTAAGGCTGAATCCTGCATTTTTGGTAATCAGTAATGGCAGTATGGGCATCTTTCTCGAGCTTACGCACCATCTCTTCGCCAGAACACGGCTCAAAGTGAGTGGAAGTTTTCACTTTCACTACCGCTTTCTCAAACTCATTTAAAACCTCTTCAAAAAGGATATCAAAGTCGTTATTTTTCATTTAGTTACCAAAAAGTGAATGTGAAGTAGTAAAGCTAAAAAAATACTTTATGAAGACAGCTTTTTCGATACTAACCCTCGCATTAATATAAGAACCAATCTAAAGCAATCAAGAGCAATGAACCATGTCTACACAAGATATGAAGATTTTAAGGTTACCTGAAGTAGTCGAGAAAGCCGGGATCAAAAGATCCACCATATACGACTGGCTGAATCCAAAATCACCGCGATATGATCCAACTTTTCCAATCCAGCGTCGGCTGGGCACTAAATCAGTGGGCTGGCTGGAGTCAGAACTGGACGACTGGCTAAATAATCGCCCGATATCAATCTGATATTGTAGATGTAATGCTTACACAATCTATTCAATTTTTATTGCTGTTGTCAGAGCAACTCACGTCAGCATATGGGTAGATTAAGGCTAGATACAAAAATAACTGTTAATTCATAATCCATCATGAATGATGAGATTTATAATATCCGAATATTATTTTTCTTCGCACAGTTATATTTTAAAGGTAAAGTTTAGAAAAAAATCAGTCTAAGCTTCAAACAAATCCAGATATTGTATATTTACCGAAAGAGAGTTAATAATGAAAGAACATGCATCAGTATTTAATCATAAAAATAATAATCACATGTCAGATACAGACCTCACAAAAGATCGCCTCGTTAATATGACCTTTATTACTGCTTACACTGGATTAACAGACAAATGGTTTTATAAACTCATCAAGGACGGTGAATTCCCGAAGCCGATTAAATTGGGCAGCAGCTCTCGCTGGACTGAAAGCGAAGTAAAGTCGTGGTTAAAACAGCGTATGGAAAAATCAAGAGGAAACTAACCATGCATGCAAAACGTATTGACTACACTAACCGACGGACTCACTCCACTCAAGATACTACCGCAAACAAACGGTCCCGTTGTATCTGTAACCAATGCAAACGTCAGTATTGTGGGGCTAAGCCCTGCCCATTTTGTTATCGGATAATAGGAGAATCTCACTAAATTCCTTTGATGCCCACTAAGCAGCCCAACACTTAATCACAATAGGTTTAACATACATCTGAGGTGTCATTCAAGATGGCTCAAATATAAATACCTGTGAGTATTAAGCGTTATCCAGAATAGTTTAAAGTTGAAGCAGTCAGACAGGTTGTTAATAGCGGTCATTCTATTTCCGACGTTGCAATACGTCTCGGTATCACCACCCAAAGTTTTCACGCCTAGATAAAGAGGCACCTTCAACGCCACAGAATGATGCTAATGCAGGTTCGTTTTTCATGCGTTCGGGGTTGTCACCTGCAATTGTCCCTAGTGTTGCTGCCGTCAGTGGCACTACACCAAACTGACAGCGGAGGTTACCGGCACTCGCCAACGGTACTGCCATCCTGACCTGCTCCCCATTGATTAGCATATGCTGAGACTAGGCTGTGTCCCTTAATCATCTGAGCTATAGTAACTGTCTGTTTCCACGACATATTGAACTATGGCTCGCTACGACCTTCCCGATGAAGCATGGACCATCATCAAGCCCCTGTTGCCTCCTGAACCTGCTACACGACCAGCCGGACGCCCATGGGCTGAGCATCGTAAAATTATTAATGGCATGTTCTGGGTGTTGTGTTCCGGTGCTCCATGGCGTGATTTGCCCGAACGATATGGGCCATGGAAAACGGTTTATAACCGCTTTAACCGGTGGTCAAAGTCAGGCGTGATTAACATTATTTTCAACAGGTTACTTTCACTACTTGATGCGAACGGCTTTGTTGACTGGTCTGCCACCGCGCTGGATGGCAGTAATATCCGGGCGCTGAAATGTGCCGCTGGTGCTCAAAAAAGCATCCTGATATCGACGGAGATAATGGGCTGGGTCGCTCTCGCGGCGGTTTCGGCACCAAAATCCATCTGGCAACAGACGGAAGCGGTCTCCCGTTAAATATCGTGTTAAGCCCCGGGCAGGCTCATGAAAGCCTGTTCGCGCAACGACTTCTGGACGGTATTGGCGTTCAGCGTCAGAACGGCAGCATGAAACGCCGTGGTCATGCAGTACTGGCCGACAAAGCGTACTCCGGACACGCATTACGCAATGAGCTGAAAAACAACGGCATAAAGGCAGTTATCCTCCGAAAATCAAATGAGAAAATGGCATCGGATGGACGTGCGAAGCTTGATCGTGATGCGTACCGAAATCGTAACGTCGTTGAACGGTGCTTTGGCCGCCTGAAAGAATATCGTCGCATCGCTACTCGTTACGACAAAACGGCGAGAAATTATCTGGCAATGGTGAAACTGGGCTGCATCCGACTCTTTTATCAACGGTTACGTAATTAAGGGACACAGCCTAAATCGATTTGCAGGTAGATCTGTTCCCTGGCCTTTTTTATCCGGCGTTCCCACATGTTTTTAAGCGCAGGATTAATCTCACGACCTGTGTTGGCTGATTGTTCAGCCCCTTTTTTTAAACTTTCCAGGTTAAATCGGGTAAACGACATTTCAAGCATGTCTGTTTGTTCTGGTGCCAGGGTATTGTGCTTGTCGGATTGCACACCCGCCACTTTTTTGATATTGCGTATCAACAAATTTACCCGCTTAACTGTAAGCGGTTTTACATGAAAATCCTCAAGCAAATCCTCTGACTCAATGAAATCAACATTTTTGATAAGTATCGGGTTACCACCAAAAATCAGCTTTTCCTGACTCTTGTTCACATCTGGCAGCAGCCACTCAGCATCCGGGGACTCAGCCGCTTCCTGATAGCGTTCGTGCATTTCACGCCGAAGAACGAACTCATAGTACAGTTCCCGGAGGGTCAGGTCTTTCAGCGCCAGATAGTTGCCAGGTTTAAACCACCTGGTCAACTCTACCTTTTGTTTTTGGGTTATCTTTGGCATCAACGATCTCATGATCAACAGACAGGTAATCACTATATGCAACAACCGGATTTCAGCCAATGGTCAACTGTCCCGACAAAATATTAGGGGTTTACATGACTTACAAGCGCGACAGATATCTGCTTCTCGCTCATTGCGGGGTTTACATGGTGCGAATCGTTATACCGTCCTACATGAAGCCTTACTTCAACTGTAAGCGCTACAACATGAAATCCATAGCCACGAAAGATATCAGGCAAGCAAGGCTTTTCAGAGAAAGTATACGCCTCGTTAACACTCGACATTGTTTTGTTCGAGTGTTACTTTAAATCTCTCCTTCATTCTGTACGTTTTTTAATCCCACAAGAAGTAACCCATAAGTAACTCAAACTTCCTTACAAATATTATTCCTATTTTAAATCAATGTGTTAAAAAACATAAAAAATACTGCTGCATTATTCGTCAAAAGACGTTACCGGGTTAGCGTCCATACAGGCCATGCACCCTTATCTTTTTATCAAATTTAAATTAACTTAAACCAGCTCAAGTTAACAAAGTGTTAATGATGCTAAGAGCCTATCCCAAAAGGGATTGTCAGGTAATAAATGATGGAAATTTCTGAGATCAAAGTATGGCGGGCAACAAGTGGCAGATCAGCGATGAACTCTGGGAGAAAATGGCCCGACTCATCTTGGAACGCAAAATTCACCCCCCACTGTGTACGCATCGCAAGCGCGTTGATAATCGTGCGGCATGAATGCCATTTTCTTTATGTTCAGAAAGATTGCCAGTGGAATGCCCTGAATGCCACAGGGATTTGTTCGTCCAACTCCGCTCACCGGCGCTTTCAGGAATGGCGGGATGCCGGAGTATTTGAACGCTTCTGGCAGAACGGCCTGCTTGCCTGTGAACATCTGGATGCTATTGACTGGTCGTGGCTGTCGCTCGATGGATGTATGACCAAATCACCACTGGCTGGTTCAAAAAAACAGGCCGCAACCCCACAGACCGCGGTAAACAGGGAGTAAAACGCAGCCTGATGACTGACGCGAACGGGCTTCCGCTTGCACTGGCTGTCGCCGGTGCAAATACCCACGACATAAAGCTGGTTGCAGATACCCTCGACGCTCTTCAGGCGGGCAGACCCGGCAGAAGACTCCGCCTTTGCATGGATAAGGGGTATGAAGCCGGATAGCTGGAGGCGTATCTGAAAATCCGGTGCTATGAACCTCATATCCGGTCACGGAAAGAGGGAGCAGAAACCATTAAAAACACAGATTTTAAGGCTCATCGCTGGGGTGTGGAGAGAACACACTGCTGGATGAATTGCTACCGCCGCGTCCTGACGCGCAGGGAACAGAAAATCGAAAATTATGAAGCGATGCTATATTTTTCCTGCGGCGTCATTGTCTGGAATAAAATCCGACTGGGATAGGCTCTTAATGAAAAACGATGAAGATTGTATGAGCAAGGCCCGGAGCATTAAACCCAATAAGCATCATGGGTAATATTGCCTCACCGTGCCTCAGCTGTTTTTTTATGTTAACTCTACGACAAGTCCATGTTTTGTATATGGACATATTTGTTGCGGGTGTTAGTATTGCATTGACAGTAGCAATAAATATGCGTGTTTCATTTAAGGCGAGGATTGCTGATGATGACCACATTAATCGCACCTCTTTCTGACCGGTTAGCAGCGCTGAAGGCGTCATGCGCCGGTTGGCCTTATCCCCCATACCTTCCTTTCCTGGAGAGACGATACTTCGCTATGCGGAGGAGAAACGCGCACCACTCAGCAAATGGAACAAAGCGAGTCGCGTATGGACAAAATCAAACGGCGTTGGGCAGTCTACGTTATTGGTTTACTGGTGGTGATTGCCGCCGCCGCATGGTGGATGCTGCGCCCACCGGGACTCCCGGCAGGCTTTGCCAGCAGCAACGGTAGAATTGAAGCCACAGAGGTCGATATCGCCACCAAAACCGCCGGACGTATCGATACCATTCTGGTCAAAGAAGGGCAGTTTGTCCGCCAGGGTGAAGTCTTAGCCCGCATGGATATCCGGGTGCTCAACGAACAACGGCTGGAAGCCGCCGCACAAATTAAAGAAGCTGAAAGTTCGATTGCCGCAGCGAAAGCGCTGCTCGATCAGCGTCAAGGCGAAATGCGCGCCGCTGAGGCGGTCGTGAAGCAGCGGCAGGCTGAATTAAACTCCGCCGCCAAACGCTACGGCCGTTCCAGCACACTCTCACAGCGCGGCGCGGTCTCCGCTCAGCAGCTTGATGACGACCTGGCGGCGGCGGAAAGCGCCAGAGCAGTGCTGGAATCAGCAAAAGCCCAGGTCTCTGCCGCCAGAGCGGCTATTGAGGCGTCAAGAACCAGCATTATTCAGGCACAAACCCGCGTTGAAGCAGCTCAGGCCACGGAGCGTCGGATTATCGCCGATATCGATGATAGCGAACTGAAAGCGCCCCGCGATGGTCGTATTCAGTATCGCGTTGCTGAACCGGGAGAAGTGCTGGCGGCAGGCGGGCGGGTGCTGAATATGGTCGACTTGTCCGATGTCTACATGACCTTCTTCCTGCCTACTGAACAAGCTGGCCTGCTGGCGCTGGGCAGCGAAGCGCGAATTATCCTTGATGCCGCACCCAATCTGGCCATTCCTGCCAATATCAGTTTTGTCGCCAGCGTGGCGCAGTTTACCCCCAAAACGGTGGAAACCAGCGATGAACGGCTGAAGCTGATGTTCCGCGTCAAAGCCCGCATTCCGCCGGAGCTGCTGGAACAGCACCTTGAGTATGTGAAAACCGGCCTGCCAGGTATGGCCTGGGTGCGTCTGGATAACCAGCAGGCGTGGCCTGAAGCGCTGACGGTGAGGTTGCCACAATGAACACGATCGCCCGCCTGGAGAACGTCAGTCAGCACTTTGGCGCAACCACCGCGCTAAAAGACATTACGCTGAGCATTCCCGCCCGCTGTATGGTGGGCCTGATCGGGCCAGACGGCGTCGGCAAGTCCAGCCTGCTGTCATTAATTTCCGGCGCACGGGTCATTGAGCACGGCAATGTGGTCGTGCTCGGCGGCGACATGAGCGATGTTCGCCACCGCCAGGATGTGTGCCCGAAAATTGCCTGGATGCCTCAGGGGCTAGGGAAGAACCTCTACCATACCCTGTCGGTCTATGAAAACGTCGACTTCTTTGCCCGCCTGTTCGGCCATGATAAGGCCGAGCGTGAGAGCAGAATCAATGAGCTGCTCCAGAGCACCGGACTCGCGCCGTTTCGCGACCGTCCGGCGGGGAAACTTTCCGGCGGGATGAAGCAAAAGCTCGGCCTGTGCTGCGCGCTCATTCACGATCCGCAGCTGTTAATCCTTGATGAACCGACCACGGGCGTTGATCCTCTCTCCCGGGCACAGTTTTGGGATCTGATCGACAGCATTCGTCAGCGCCAGCCGGAGATGAGCGTGCTGGTCGCCACCGCCTATATGGAAGAAGCGGAACGTTTTGACTGGCTGGTCGCCATGAATGCGGGGGAAGTACTGGCGACCGGCAGCGCAGACGAACTCAGGGCGCAAACGAAGAGCCAGACGCTGGAACAGGCGTTTATCGCCCTGCTTCCTGAAGCCCAGCGCCTGGCGCATAAAGAGGTGATCATTCCACCGCGCAACGCAGAGGAGAGCGAAATCGCCATTGAAGCTCGCGGCCTGACGATGCGCTTTGGCAATTTTGTCGCCGTTGATCACGTGAACTTTCGTATCGCCCGTGGCGAAATCTTCGGTTTCCTCGGCTCCAACGGCTGTGGTAAATCAACAACCATGAAAATGCTGACCGGGCTGTTACCGGCCAGCGAAGGCGAGGCCTGGCTATTTGGCCAACCGGTCGACCCGAAGGATATTGAAACCCGCCGCCGCGTTGGCTATATGTCGCAGGCCTTTTCCCTCTACAGTGAACTGACCGTTAGGCAAAACCTCGATCTACATGCCCGTCTGTTCCATATTCCGGATGCGGAGATCCCCGGTCGGGTCGCCGAGATGAGTCAGCGCTTTATGCTGGAAGAGGTTGAAGACACCCTGCCCGCCTCGCTGCCGTTAGGTATTCGTCAGCGGCTATCGCTGGCGGTCGCGGTCATTCACCGTCCGGAAATGTTAATTCTTGATGAACCCACCTCCGGCGTCGATCCCGTGGCCCGGGACATGTTCTGGCAATTGATGGTCAATCTGGCCCGCCAGGATCGGGTGACGATTTTTATCTCCACCCACTTTATGAATGAAGCCGAGCGCTGCGATCGCATTTCACTGATGCATGCTGGCAAAGTGCTGGCCAGCGATACGCCGCAGGCGCTGGTCGAACAGCGCGGGTCGGCCAGCCTCGAAGAGGCCTTTATCGCCTGGCTACAGGAGGCAGCAGATGCCGCACAGCCGCCTGCTGCTGAGGCTGCGCCGATTCCCATGATTGAACACAAAACCGAAACCATTGCTCCGCGTCAGGCGTTTAGCTTGCGCCGCCTGTTTAGCTACAGCCGTCGCGAAGCGCTGGAGCTACGTCGCGATCCGGTACGATCGACTCTGGCATTGCTGGGCACGGTGATCCTGATGTTTATCATGGGATATGGGATCAGTATGGACGTCGAGGATCTGCGATTTGCGGTACTCGACCGCGATCAAACCGTCAGCAGCCAGGGCTGGTCGCAGAATATCGCCGGTTCACGCTATTTTATCGAACAGCCGCCGCTGCAAAGCTACAGTGAACTGGACCGGCGGATGCGCAACGGCGAGCTGGCGGTGGCTATCGAAATTCCGCCTAATTTTGGCCGCGACATCGCTCGGGGAACGCCAGCGCAAATCGGCGTGTGGGTGGATGGCGCAATGCCAAACCGGGCGGAAACGGTGCGCGGCTACGTGCAGGCGATGCATTTGGCCTGGCTTCAGGAGATGGCCGGTCGCCAGGCCAGCCCCAATCGCGATACCTCACTGATTTCTATTGAAACCCGCTATCGCTATAACCCGGACGTGAAGAGTCTGCCAGCGATTGTTCCAGCAGTTATTCCGCTGCTGTTGATGATGATCCCGGCAATGCTCAGCGCGCTCAGCGTAGTGCGTGAGAAAGAGCTGGGCTCGATCATCAATCTGTACGTGACGCCGACCACCCGCAGTGAATTTCTTCTGGGCAAACAGGTGCCGTATATCGTGCTGGGGATGTTTAACTTCTTTCTACTATGTGCACTGTCGGTGTTTGTCTTTGGCGTACCGCATAAAGGGAGCTTCCTGACGCTTATGCTGGCCGCACTGCTCTATGTCACGATTGCCACCGGGCTTGGCCTACTGATCTCAACCTTTATGAAAAGCCAGATTGCGGCGATTTTCGGTACCGCGATTATTACGCTTATCCCGGCGACGCAGTTCTCGGGGATGATCGATCCCGTCGCTTCTCTGGAAGGGCCGGGCCGCTGGATTGGCCAGATTTATCCAACCAGCCACTTTCTGACCATTGCGCGAGGAACGTTTTCCAAAGCGCTAAATCTGACGGACCTGTGGGCATCCTTCATACCACTGCTTATTGCGGTTCCGCTGGTGCTGGGCCTGAGCGTGTGGCTGCTGAAAAAACAGGAGGGATAATGCGCGGATTACGCAATATTTATAATTTAGGCATGAAAGAGCTACGCAGCCTGCTTGGCGATAAGGCGATGCTGACATTAATTGTCTTCGCCTTTACCGTCTCGGTTTACTCCTCCGCTACCGTTATGCCGGGGTCGTTACATTTAGCCCCTATCGCTATTGCGGATATGGATAAATCGCAGCTCTCATCGCGCATTATCAACGGTTTTTATCGCCCCTGGTTTTTACCCCCTGAGCTGATTACCGCTGATGAAATGGACGCAGGGCTGGATGCCGGGCGATATACATTCGCGATCAATATTCCCCCTAACTTCCAGCGTGATGTTTTAGCCGGACGCCAGCCGGAGCTGCAGGTAAACGTTGATGCGACGCGAATGAGCCAGGCGTTTACCGGCAATAGCTATATCCAGAATATCGTCACTGGTGAGGTAAATAGCTTTGTCGCCCGCTATCGGGATAACAGCTCGTTGCCAGTCGAGCTAGCCGTCAGGATGCGTTTTAACCCGAATCTGGAACAGGAACGTTTCGGGGCCGTAATGGCGATTATCAACAATATTACTATGCTGGCCATCGTGCTTACCGGTTCGGCGTTGATACGTGAACGAGAGCATGGAACCGTGGAGCACCTGCTGGTGATGCCGGTGACGCCGTTTGAAATTATGATGGCAAAGATCTGGTCAATGGGTTTGGTGGTGCTGGTCGTTTCTGGATTATCGCTTATATTGATGGTCCAGGGAGTGTTGCAGGTGCCGATTGAAGGCTCTATACCGCTGTTTATGCTTGGAGTAGCCCTGAGCCTGTTTGCTACTACCTCAATTGGAATATTTATGGGAACCGTGGCCCGCTCGATGCCGCAGTTAGGGCTGTTGATGATTCTAGTGCTGCTACCACTTCAGATGCTATCCGGGGGATCAACGCCACGAGAAAGTATGCCGCAGGCGGTGCAGGACATCATGCTCACCATGCCGACAACTCATTTCGTCAGCCTGGCGCAGGCAATTCTATATCGAGGCGCAGATTTTGCGATTGTCTGGCCGCAGTTTCTGACGCTGCTGGCTATCGGTGGCGTATTTTTTACGATTGCACTGCTACGTTTTCGTAAGACGATTGGAGAGATGGCTTGAACGATGCCGTTGGAACTGCCACGGTACATGGCTGGCGAAAACAACTGGAACTTGAGGGCTTGATCATCCGAAAAGTGAAACCCGGTGTGGAACAATAGGCAGAGCAAATTTTTACTATTCTGCTTGAAACAGCTGCACTTTCTAAGCATGAGCTGTCTGAATACTGCCGTAAAAATGGCCTTTATCCTGAACATGTCGCTGAATGGAAGCCAAACTGTCTGATCGCCAACCAGCCGAAGCATCGCCAGTTGGTCGACGAGCAACGAGCGACCCGCACAGAGAAAAGCCGCATCCGGGCGCTTGAAAAAGAGTTACGCCGGAAAGATAAAGCACTGGCGCAAATGGCAGCGCTGCTGGTTCTTCAGGAAAAGTTGTCAGCCTGAAATCTCTCCAGGATTCACGGGGTGGTTCATTTTTGCCGACCATACTCAACGGCTTCCTTCAGCAGCGCATTCTCCATGGTCTTTTTACCCAGCAAGCGCTGTAGCTCTTTGATTTGTTTCACCGTCGCCGCAAGTTCTGAGGCGGGAACAACATCTTCGCCAGCCATGATCGCGGTGAGACTACCTTCCTTGTACTGCTTTCGCCAGGCGAAGATCTGGTTTGCATTCACACTATGAAGCCGTGCAACATGGGAAATGGTCATGCTAGGCGATGCGTTTCCTGAACGATGGCAATCTTTTCCTGTGGACAACGGCGCCTGTGGCGCTCTGGTCCCAGCAACTCTTCGATCATGCTTATCTCCCGACTAGTCATTAATTTAAAGTGGGTCGAAGTGTCTGGTGATTCATGGGGCCAGTCTAATCTGCATTACGACCCAAAAGTGACGGTTTACTCACAGAAAAAGATTAAGAGATAATTAATCTAAAGATAAATATTAAAAACATCATTTACTTATTGGGGTTGTTCACGCAGGCTGTTAGCAGCCATATATTTACAGATAGCCGATAAGAGATGATAGTAGGGAGGCATGATGAAAAAAAAAGTGATTGAAGCACTTTTTACTGGTTGCTGTTCGGATCCATTCTCTACACTTGGTATGCATTGTACCGACGCCGGACTGGAAGTTCGTGCATTATTACCTGATGCCACCGATGTGTGGGTCATTGAACCAAAAAACGGGCGCAAAGTCGGCAAGCTGGAATGCCTTGATTTGCGCGGTTTCTTTAGCGGCGTTCTGCCGCGTCGTAAAAATCCTTTTCGCTATCAGCTGGCCGCCACCTGGCACGGACAGCAGCATCTGATTGATGACCCGTACCGTTTTGGCCCACTGTTACAGGAACTGGACATTTGGCTGCTGTCGGAAGGCACGCATCTTCGCCCCTATGAAACGCTGGGCGCGCATCCCGATACGATAGACGATGTTGTCGGTACGCGCTTCTCGGTCTGGGCACCTAATGCCCGCCGGGTGTCGGTCGTTGGCCAGTTTAACTACTGGGATGGTCGTCGCCATCTGATGCGACTACGTAAAGAGTCCGGCATCTGGGAGCTGTTTGTTCCCGGCGCGTTTAACGGTCAGTTGTACAAATTCGAGCTTATTGATGCCCACGGCAATCTGCGGGTGAAGTCCGACCCTTACGCCTTCGAAGCGCAAATGCGCCCGGAAAGCGCCTCGCTTATCTGCGGGTTGCCGGAAAAGGTCGAGCAGCCTCCAGCGCGCAAGCAGGCTAACCAGTTTGATGCGCCTATATCGATTTATGAAGTGCACCTCGGCTCCTGGCGCCGCCACACCGATAATAACTTCTGGCTGAGCTATCGCGAGCTTGCCGACCAGTTGGTCCCGTATGCCAAATGGATGGGCTTTACTCATCTGGAGCTGCTGCCGGTTAACGAACATCCGTTTGACGGCAGTTGGGGCTATCAGCCGACCGGGCTGTACGCGCCCACCCGTCGCTTCGGCACCCGGGAGGATTTCCGCTACTTTATCAACGCCGCGCACGCCGCGGGGCTTAACGTTATTCTGGACTGGGTGCCAGGCCATTTTCCGGCGGATGACTTTGCGCTCGCCTCGTTTGACGGCACCTCGCTGTATGAACACTGCGACCCGCGCGAAGGCTACCACCAGGACTGGAACACCCTGATTTACAACTACGGCCGCCGCGAGGTCAGCAACTTCCTGGTTGGTAATGCGCTGTACTGGATTGAACGCTTTGGCATTGATGCGCTGCGGGTCGATGCGGTGGCATCAATGATTTATCGCGACTACAGCCGCAAAGAAGGTGAGTGGGTACCGAACGAATTTGGCGGCCGGGAAAACCTTGAAGCCATTGAGTTCCTGCGTAATACCAACCGCGTGCTGGGCGAACAGACGCCGGGGGCGGTAACGATGGCGGAAGAGTCGACCGATTTTGCTGGCGTTTCTCGTCCTTCCTCCACTGGCGGTCTGGGGTTCTGGTTCAAGTGGAACATGGGCTGGATGCATGATACCCTCGACTATATGAAACTGGATCCGGTATACCGTCGTTTTCATCACAACAAGATGACCTTCGGTATGCTCTACAACTACACCGAAAACTTTGTCCTGCCACTCTCTCATGATGAAGTGGTGCACGGCAAAAAATCCATTCTCGACCGCATGCCGGGCGATGCCTGGCAGAAGTTCGCTAACCTGCGAGCCTACTACGGATGGCTGTTCGCCTTCCCGGGTAAAAAGCTGCTGTTTATGGGCAATGAGTTTGCACAAGGACGTGAGTGGAATCACGACGGAAGCCTCGACTGGCGTCTGCTTGAGGGCGTAGACAGCTGGCACCACGGCGTTCAGCGACTGGTGCGCGATCTCAACCATACCTATTGTCGCCACAAAGCGCTGCATGAGCTGGATTTCGACCACTACGGTTTCGAATGGCTGGTGGTCGACGATCATGAGCACTCGGTGTTTGTCTTTGTGCGTCGCGACAGGGAGGGTAACGAAATTATCGTCGTCAGCAACTTCACCCCGGTACCGCGCCATGATTATCGTTTCGGCATCAACCAGCCTGGCCGCTGGCGCGAAGAGCTGAACACTGACTCAATGCACTATCATGGCAGCAATACCGGTAATGGCGGCATCGTTGAAAGCGATGTCATTGCCAGCCATGGTCGCGAGCATTCCCTCTCCATTACGCTACCGCCGCTGGCGACGATCTGGCTTACAAGGGTGCCTGATAATCAATAAACTTCGGAGGTTTCTACTACCCGGCGGTGGGGTTATTCATTTAAATAGTAGTGCCATGGTAGTTGAGTTATTCCCGGAGGTGGTCTCTTCTGAATTAATTTACAGAAGAATATTTTTTATTCGCTGTTTCCTTTTGTTGTTTTTATTTTAATGGCAGGACATCACTATGAGTAAACATGAATATAATGACAATGTCATGCTGGCACGCCAGTTACCGCTTAAATCTGTGGCGCTGATCCTAGCGGGAGGTCGAGGGACACGATTAAAAGACCTGACAGCAACCCGGGCAAAACCGGCGGTACATTTTGGTGGCAAGTTCAGGATTATTGATTTTGCTTTATCAAACTGTATTAATTCCGGGATAAGACGGATTGGGGTCATTACACAATATCAATCACATTCCCTGGTTCAGCATATCCAGCGCGGTTGGTCTTTCCTCAATGAAGAGATGAATGAATTCGTCGATTTATTACCCGCCCAGCAACGCGTGCATGGTGAGAACTGGTACCGGGGTACTGCCGATGCTGTCACACAGAACCTGGATATTATTCGACGCTATGGTGCGGAATATGTCGTTATTCTAGCGGGTGATCATATCTATAAACAGGATTATTCCCGGATGCTGATTGACCATGTTAAAAAAGGAGCCCGGTGTACTGTGGCCTGCCTTCCTGTACCTGTGGAATACGCAAGTGCTTTTGGTGTCATGGCTGTGGATGAAAATGATAAAATCATTGATTTTATTGAAAAACCTTCTAATCCTCCTACTGTGCCGGGGGATAAAACCAAATCGCTTGCCAGTATGGGGATCTATGTATTTGATGCTGAATACCTCTATCAGCTACTGGATGAAGATGGTCGGGATGAACAGTCCAGCCACGATTTCGGCAAAGATATTATTCCAGCAATTACGGTATCCGGAGAAGCCTGGGCACATCCTTTCCCGCGCTCCTGTGTGCAGACAGATAATAATGCAGAACCGTACTGGCGTGATGTCGGAACTCTGGAGGCCTACTGGAAAGCGAACCTTGATTTAGCTTCCGTGGTACCTGAACTAGATGTTTATGATCGCAACTGGCCGATCCATACTTATGTAGAGTCTTTACCGAGCGCAAAATTTGTTCAGGACCGCACAGGCAGTCATGGAATGACCATGAATTCACTGGTCTCCGGCGGCTGCATTATATCTGGTTCTGTCGTTGTTCATTCAGTTTTATTCTCCAGCGTACGGATTAACTCTTTTTGCAATATTGATTCGGTTGTTTTATTACCCGGTGTGTGGGTAGAACGTTCCTGTCGGTTACGACGCTGTGTGATTGATCGTGGATGTGTGATCCCTGAATGAACGGTCATTGGTGAGAATGCTGTCGAGGACGCCCGTCGTTTTTATCGTTCTGAAGAAGGGATCGTTCTTGTCACTAAAGAAATGCTGAGGAGGCCTGAATAATGAACGGATCTCCTGAAAGGCATTCCGCAGAGATCATGGTGACAATCTCTAGCCCGGACTGATCTTACCCTGCCATCCCCGGACAGCTTTTGTATCTTAAGTTAACGATGCCCGCTGTCGCCGGTATTCCCCAGGGGAGTAATATCCCAGCGCACTGTGCGGGGTTCATTGTAATGCGTGAACGCTGCTGCTGCAGGGTTTTGCAGGGCTGTTCTCACATTCGGTTTTGGCATGAACGCGATATAGTCTTCCTTCATCGTCTTCACGAACTGTTCGGCCATGCCATTACTCTGCGGGCTGCTCACCGCTGTTGTGCAGGGCTCCAGATTCAGCTCTCAGGCGAACCTCCGCGTTTCATGCGCGGTATACGCGGAACCGTTGTCCGCCAGCCACTGCACCGCTGTGTCCGGCAACTTATCGCCGAAGCGCTTTTCTACCGACCTCAGCATTACATCCTGCACGGTCGAACTGTCGTAGCCACCGGTACTCGCCGCCCAGTCTATGGCTTCTCTGTCGCAACAGTCCAGCGCGAACGTTACCCGCAGTTTCTCGCCATTGTCGCAGCCGAACTCGAAGCCGTCAGAGCACCAGCGCTGATCGCTCTGCGCCACCGCCACCTTACCGTTGTGTTCCCGACCCGGCACCGGGCGCGGCGGCCTGTCATGCAGCAACAACAGGCTGTTTTCGCTCATCACCCGATAAACCCGTTTAGCATTCACCGGCGCAAGCCCCTCATCGCGGGCCTGACGCCGCAGCACCGCCCAGACCCGGCGGTAGCCATAACACGGCATATCGGCGATAACCACCAGTATGCGCCATAGCAGCGCCGCATCCGCTTCTTCATCGCGCTGGTTACACCGCCCATCCTGCCAGTCGGCGGAACGATTAACCCGAAGTGATAATTGCGCACGCGACACGCCCATGGTGCGGCTGACCTGTGCTATTCCTTGTCCTTTGGCAACAAGGGCGCATGCGCTATCCATTTTCGGGATACACCGTACTCCACGGCTTCTTTCATGATCTCAACTTCCATCGTCTTCCTGCCCAGAAGGCGCTGAAGCTCCCGGACCTGCTTCAGAGCAGCAGTAAGCTCTGAAGCTGGAACGACTTCCTCTCCGGCCGCAACGGGGGTAAGGCTGCCTTCCTGGTATTGCTTCTTCCACTTGAACAGCAAACTGGGCTGAATACCGTGCAGGCGTGTGACGTGGGAGACATTCATGCCCGGCTCCATCGTCTGCTGGATAATGGCGATCTTCTCCTGAGGAGTTTACGTTTACGGACTTCTTGCCCTAACAGGATTCTGGTCATCTCAAAATTGGCGTTAGTGTTAGACATATATTCAAGCCTATCTCTTATCTGGGGATACAGCTACAGTCTGGGGTTTCAGGGGGCGACATCACTCGGGTGAATAAATCCCAAGGGTAGAACGAGCTCTTTTTGATGCTATATCAATACCAGTTCCTGGACGTTCTTGCTCCCATGAAAAGAACTGATTTGTTGCCGCTTTTTTATTTTTTGAAAAGTTCCAGTAATTTATAAAGCAATTTACGGCCCATTCTATTTGATTAGTCGATGCTAAAACTAATCCAAGGTTATTCCATGATGAACCTCTACGTGGAGCTAGTTTAAGTGATGATGTCAGATTCATTTGTGCTGCAGTATAATCGCCGATCATGTAATATGCATATCCAAGGTTCCCTAATACTTCAGCATCTGACGGGTATATTTTTTTTGCTGTTTCAAGATTAGCTATAGCAGAAATGAACTGATTTGACCTAATTTGTATAATAGCCTTTTGATTTAGCGCTCTTGATTCTGAACGATCTTTTTTAGTGATTATTACCCGTGGTGCTGAGATTCCAGAGTTTCTATACGATGTATCAACCTGCTTAGTATTTGAGTATGTCGTTGATATGTTCTTTTTGTCTATTGTTGTTAGATAATATACGTCATTAGGGGGCGTCGTTAACATTTTGTATTTAATGTTTTCTGGGAAGTTCATTGCGGTGTATACAGTGTCCATATCAAGTGATAATGATCTTGCTTGGTCATTATCAATTTCATTAATGCTTATACGATGAACACCAATTATACTTTCGGGAAAAGCATGGCGTCGTATTCCCGCGCCAAATAAAAGAACGCAAGCACTAACACACTCCCATCTATTTGGCACTACCGTTGTTAAATTATTACTTGATATAATCAATGACATCTTTAAGGCGTCGGCAACATTACCACCAAGACTATTTAACCAAATCTGACTGAGTGGCATGTTATCTTGCTTAAATGAGTCGATTTGTTTTGCGAAAATGTATGCATCTCCTGAAGAAATACTTCCATTTACGGTAAGTAGAAACGTTCCATCCTCCATTGCTCCTGCTTGGAAGTTTAAATTTCCATATGCAGACCCTAAAGTCTGAGTAAATATTGCAGCCGCGATTATCCATTTTTTTATTTTTCTTAAGGATTTTTTTTCCATTTTACTCCTCCTAAAAATACCTCTCATCCAGTAAACCTGAGTGCGACTAATAGCTAGGACCACGAATCTTCTCTATGCCATGCCCCTAATATTATCACTAAATAATGATTTTAGGAATGCGCAAATCATTTAAAAGGAAGGTTCAGTCTAATACAATAGACTAATATTGATACATTTTTCCGATCAGTGCTTCTCACTGAGTATTTCGCTCTATTCGGTTACGGATTGGCATTGAAGTTCTATCAGAGTTTCTCATCCATTCTATCAACTGGGAACTTAACTTTTCATTCTACTTTTTAACCTGTTTTTTCGCCGCTTTCCACTACTGGCGGTTTTTTCTCGTAAATTTACCCTGCAGAACCACTCTTTGCGCGTTATGCACCAGTCTGTCCAAGATTGTGTCTGCCGTTGCTGGGCAAGATCAGTAATGGCAGACTCATCAAGCCAGACCGTCAGCGAACCGCGCTGCCTGAGCACTTTGTTGTAGGCAGACCAGTTGGTGATTTTAAACTTTTGCTTTGCCATGGGGACCTGATGCTGAAACGTCTGTAACGATCAGATCCGCCCATCTCCTGAAAGTTCGATTTATTCAACAAAGCCGACGATACAGTCAAGGTAAACAATGGGATCCTCCATCTCGAGAATGAATTATCTGTTGTTATCTACCATATTTCTCAACCTGAAACTTTGCCAGTGACTATGCCATTGGGCTTTATAACAACTAACAAAAAGTCGGTTAAGATTATTGGAGCGCTGATTACTGAATATCTGAAAAGTAGCTCTGGTTTTGATAAGCCACATGACTGTGGATTTCTTTCTTCGATAGTTGAAAAATGCTGATAGAATGGTCAGTTACCCTTTTAGTTTTCTTGACCACCTCCATAGGAGGTGGTTATTAATTGCCACTATTAAACCGTTACCTAAGTTGATATTTCTATATTTTGTACCAGTTAACACTCATGTGAACTGGTACAGTACATATCAGATACATCACTCTGACTCATCGGGGATACCATGCATCATATTGCTGTCACCCAGATGTTGTTCCCAGACATCATCGCATTTTATCGTACTGATTTCTTTTCCCTGTTTTAAAACAGTTATTTCCCCATCAGTATTTTTTCCATCATCGATATAGGAAACAGAGTAAGTATACTCGTTTTCTGGTATGTTCAATGTATGTATCGACACACCCTCAGCCCTACTGTAATTCCAGGCCTGACTTAACTGGCTCACATTTTTCACCAAAGTGATTTCAGGAATAACCCCACCATCTCCGTTAATATCCGACTTACCGAATAAATAAGCGACCTCATTATTATTTCTTAACACAGCCACCTCTTTAGTGGTTTTACCTTTTATGACACATCCGAACAGAACATCTGAATCTCCATAAGGTGATGCCATTACTGAACAGGAGATAGTAATTACTCCCAGAGCAGTCACATATTTAATTCCATTTAAAAACCTCATACAAATCCCCTCTAAAAATAAATAATAAATAAAAAGCACTTACCCCAAAGGTAAGTACTTTGCCTCAAAAATGCCTATTCAATATATACAACAATCTTACCATCTGATTGTTCTGTCACGGTAATATCTTTAGTTGTACCATCACTAAGTTGAGCAAATCCATAGTGCTGTTTCCCTTCACTTTCAGTTAACGTTACGTTCTCACATTGCTGTGAGTATTGACGTAACTGTTTATGATAGATATCCGTTACCACCTCGCATGCTGTACGTTCCAGCATCGCTTTGCTACCATTGAACGCAAAGTTCCCGATGCCATATACAACCCAGATCCCAAGCCAGACCAGCAACAGCATTTTCCCCTGACCAACGGCTTTACAACGTTTAGCAATATAAACTGGCGAAAAAAGAATCCACCATTTTGAAAAACTTGCCTTACCATGTTTATCCAGTAGCTTCCAGTCCATATAGAACAAAATAACCAGGGCAATCATAACGAACAGATTAACCGTATAGTTGACAGCTAAACTAAACAAACATGCGGATAAAACGCCGACAACAAACAATCCCGTTGCAATCCAGATATATTTTTCATGTAAAGACGAGCTGTCTATATTTAATAATTTACGGATATTCTCAGCGCTTACAAAATCAGACTTTTTTCTATCGCCAACAATAAAAGAAATCAATTTATTATTATACAGTACCCTGGCTTCATCGTTTAACAAAATGGACTTCATTTCACGGATTAATTTTAAATCTGCATCATCACGCTCACTTACTTTTTGTATCGCATGGTTTAATTCATCAAAGCTGACATTCATATCCAGCTCAAGATATTCATAATAGTTTATCATGATAATTCCTTATCTTTACATAATAGCCAAAATATTACAGAGAACGTTAAACTGATATACTTCAAGAGTGTTGAACAGGAAGTGAGTATAGCGGTAGATATAAAAGAATTATTAAAATACGTAATCACTTCCCTTATAAACATAACAAAACAACAATCCCTATACAAACAAGCAACATGAATAAAACACCAATGCCTAGATAGGCTTTAAAAAGCCTCTTAATTCTTTCTGGCTTCATTTTGACCTCACGACTACAGCAAAAAGAATCGCACCAAATATGGGGTCTATAAGCATACTGATAACAAACCATATGAAGAACGAACGGCCACTGGCCTGAGCCAATTTACCAATAACTATCGATGCTCCGATCCACAAAAGTAAAAGAATAAATGCCATCGTTGGCTCCTTGAAAAATAGCAATAAATGATTGAAGTGGTGGTTTAATGCCGTCACTTTGTCCGATAAACATGTTGAATGGATGGGCAGACTTATACCTGCCGCATTGAAACATCCTTGCTATAGGCGCATGGTGCATCTCCTAATTGTCACCCGATGAGAATCCTGGCCTGATTCTAATCAAATCCTTTCTAAGATAGGGAGGTTACGAGTGCAGGTAAAATTGTTATTACCGATCGAATTTCAATAATTGATCTGCGTAATCTATCGATATAAACGATCAATTTTATATATTTGATAGCTTGCAACTATCATTATAATGATATCGATCGTTTTTGTAGATCGGTTTATGCGGGGCATGTGGTGTATTAAAATTGATGAGGCAAGTAGTGGGTATTTTTTATTCATTAAAAACATAAGGATATGACATTTCTCATAACCTTCTAGTCAAAGGTATGACCACAATCGCCACACTCATATCTGTCAAACACGAGTCCATCAAGGGCTGAGCCGGTAACTGCTCCTGCAGTTGCACCAGCCACAAATCTCCCAAACACAGCACCAATAACGGCCCCGGCCGCAGTCCCCAGAACTGGCACAACAGAGCCGATTGCAGCCCCTGTACCTGCGCCGCTAAGTGCTCCAGCCACACCTCCAGCGATACTTCCTGCCTTCCTCCCAATATTACGTTCACTTACACGGTCAGAACCACATTCCGGGCATATCGTAGTCATTTCTTATTCTCCTGATTTACAGTTGTTAAAAGCAAAAAGGCATCCGAACGTTACTGAACGGATGCCTTCTCATAGGTAATTTTATCGTTAATGGTTATTTAGTAATTAAATAATCAATTGGGTTTTCACGCTGTTTTATCAAACACTCCTTGCATCACAGTCCTGTTTGCTAAAGAGTCAATATAATTTGCATACCACTGCAACATCTCCCTACGCTGCTCCAGATATTGAGCATGGTTGTAAGTACCACGGATAGTGTTCTTATCAACATGTGCAAGCTGTAACTCGATCCACGCCGTGTTATAGCCCTTTTCGTGCAAGATCGTACTCATCGTATGCCTGAAACCATGCCCGGTAGCCCTTCCGTGATAACCAACTCTTTTTAGTACTTGATTGATGCTCGCTTCACTCATTGGTTTTGTGATGTCGTTACGACCAGGGAAAACCAGATTGTAACGACCAGTAACTGCCTGAATTTCACGAAGTGACGCCACAACTTGATCAGATAAGGGGACCAAATGCGGGCGGCGCATCTTCATCCTTTCTACTGGCACCTCCCACACTCGCTTACCGAAATCAAACTCCTTCCACTCTGCCTGACGAAGCTCGATAGTGCGAACGCCAGTCAGCATCAAAATGCGTGTGGCAAGCCGAGTTATCGGGCTACCTGAATACGCAGCAAGAGCTTGTAAGAAATCAGGTAATTCACCAGCTAGCAGGTGGGGATAATTGGTAGACTTAGGCGCAGTCAGTGCGCTGGCTAGTTCAGAGGCTGGGTTTGTTTCAGCCCTGCCAGTGACAATGGCATAGCGAAAAACCTGATTGCAGGCCTGACGAATTTTACGCAACTTATCGAGGACGCCTCGCTTTTCTAATTTACGGAGCGAATTGAGCACTTCTAGCGGCGTAATCTCAGCAATGGGTCGTTTACCGATATCAGGAAAAATATCGTTCTCAAACGCTTCCATCAGATCTTCAGCGTAGCCTTTCGACCAGTTAGGACGCTTGTATTCATGCCATTCCAGCGCAATCGCTTTGAAGGTATTTTCAACACTGGCTTTTTTAGCCAATTTTTCTGCTTTCTTTTCTTCTCCCGGGTCACCACCCAAAGCAATAACCTTCCGTGCTTCTTCTCGCTTCAGGCGAGCATCAGCCAAAGAGATATCTGGGTAAACACCGATAGAAAGCTTTTTCTCTTTCCCAAAAAATCGGTACTTCAAACGCCAATACTTTGCGCCGTTAGGTTTTACCAGCAAATACAACCCACCACCATCAGTAAGTTTGTATTCCTTCTCCTTTGGTTTTGCAGTGTCTATCTGTCGTGCATTTAGTGGCATATGGGGCCCCTAATTTCCATTGAACGAGATGAGCCCCCTCAAAGGCCCCCAGCTACCACTTGATTTAGGTAGAACTGAGTTGACTTCGATAGAACTCGTGACAGAAAAATCCAGTAATATCAGGGATTATAAAGGATAAAAAGAGAATTCAGTAGAGGTGTGTTGACTTGAAAATGGTACGCCCTGTAGGATTCGAACCTACGACCTACGGCTTAGAAGGCCGTTGCTCTATCCAACTGAGCTAAGGGCGCACGGAGAAGCGTAAACTTCGCAGTGGTGAAACTGCGTGGAATTATACGGTCAATGGCAGGTGAGTCAATGCCTTTTGGTATGATTGTCGGTCTTCTGTGCCGATATGCGCTACCCGATTGTAAATACGTCTGTTTTTTCAACATTTACCCTCATTCTGCCCTCGCGCTTCCCGCTGCGAAAAGGCTTAGCTGCATTTAAGTAACGCCCGCTGTTTTCTGGCGCCAGGCTCCTTCACTCTATGGCGAAGACTGGCAGACAACAGGAAGACGGCGTGGCAGTGCAATTCCCCCGCTTACAGCACATCTCTCGCAATATCACCGGGATCAAACTTGAACCGATAGTTGCCCTCTCTACTTCGCATACCGTGGGTGCGGAAGTGCTCAGCGTGTTATCTCCCCACCAGCAAAGCGAACGTTTTTTTCAGCGCCAGTCGGCGGTTCAGTCGCTTATGTTGCTTGAAGCACAGCTCTGCACGTTAAAAAACGCCCTCAACTGCAATAACCTTTTTATCAATCTGCCGATAACCGTATTAACGGTAGGCAAAGCGTTTCACCAGCTGATGCAGCTGAAAAGCTCACCACTCAATATTGAGATTGTCGAGCCGGCGTCTTTCTTCAGCCTCTCTTCCGGGCAGCGTGAGTCTGTTACCCACCGCTTGCAGCTGTTAAGCAGGCAGGGTCACCGCATCTGGCTGGACGATGTTGATGAAACCGTTATCCAGCCGTTTTTATCCTGTCGGTTACCATTATGCGGCATCAAAATAGATAAAGTCGCGTTCTGGCGATTACGTGCCACACCTGCGTTATCCAGGCTGGTTAGCCTTTGTTCGCAAATTGCCGGACACGTGCTTATCGAAGGTATCGAAAACGACCAGGATCGTGCGTATGCATTACAGGCAGGAGCAGGATTAGGCCAGGGTTATCACTGGCCTTGCTGGTATTGGCCGGAGGACTAGCCCGTCATCGCCAGGAGGGAAGCTATGCGAATGACAGTACGCCGCTACAGACGGCGTCGGACAGGAAGTGATTCACCGGGATTTACACACTCGCCCTATCCTCCCCCCTTTTTCGACCGTCTTGAGTTTTTGAGCCAGTCAATTAACCGGAATCAAAAGACACACGCGCCTTTTATCATTCTGGTCACCCAGGATAACTTCCTTCGTACCGGTATTCTGAACGGAAACACCCCGCTCAGTAACTGCTGTGATTGCGAAACGCTGGAAGAGGCGTTCAGCGCGCTCGGCCACTGGCCATCCGCCAGGTTGCTTGTGGATATCGAAAGCCGGGCCATTACCCTTATCGACATGCTGGACAGGCTAAGAAGGCAGAGCCTCTACTCCCCTTTTCTGATACCTCATTTACTGATCAGGGCGGATGATTACGACACCCGGCTTTTTTGTCGGGCCGCCGGGCCGTTTCACGTCCTGGAACGGCAGCTCACCGCGAAGGCCATGCAACAATCTCTGCTGGATGCCACAGTGCCGGTGAGCATGAAAAAAGAGTGGTTCTGCCGCAATGAATGGCCCGTACTTCAGTATTTGTCCCAGGGTCTATCACTGCGGGAAATAGCCGACTTACAACATCGGCCTTACAGCCGGATCATTTATCGTCTGAACTGCATCCTGAAGAAACTCGGTTTAAATCATCGTCAGGAACTCCTGCACCTGCTCAATAACCTGTCTGAGTTCACGTTTTAACTTATCCACTAACCCATTAATTCCTAAAGACCTTTAGGAAATCACTTAAGTTAATTGTCAATATAGCGTGTTTTTTTAACATAACTGTCGAAATTACAACTATTCCTAATTTATCCACTTCAACAACGTGAAACACCACAAAAACCTGAACCGGCAGTTCTTTCAACCAAGCGTTAAAATAATAGTGATTCCGTTAATAAGATGATAATGATGTAAAAACAAGCAGATTAGAGAGGAAGGCATCAATCTGGCAGCCGAAAGGACAGCATATCCTGCTGTTCAGTCACAATATTTTCCTGAAGAGAGTCGGTGCTTGTTGTTGACGACACTACGGCTTGCATAGGGGATCGCTTCACTGACACCAGAAAAAATGGCGCTGTGTGTTGGATTTATTTTTTAACAACCGATCAACATATAGAGAAATATGTCATTTTTTGTTATTACATAAAGATGTTGCATTGCTGTACAGGAAATATAAGGTGATTTCACCTAAATTTAAATTAATAGCCATTAGCTTCCAGAAGATAATACATCACAACACGGAAAATATAATTTACAGGCTTTTCGGAGAAAGCTTAAACGGTATAATAAGACGTGTTTCAAATATGAATAAGAAAACACCTTTTGCCACCATCAGCCAATTTAACAATCCGCGCTGAGGCAATGAATTTGTCACTACGTTAACAAGGATGCTTTCGCTCTTCCAGGGAATTACCACCGTATAAGGATCTGTATAATTATCCTTCCGGCTTTCCGAGAGTTTTAGCAAAACTCGGCACAACGCTTTTAACAATCTGAGGCATAAAAAATGAAACCGGCATCCGTTATCATTATGGACGAACACCCTATTGTCAGAATGTCGATAGAAGTCCTGCTACAGAAAAATAAAAATATCGTGGTTAAGCTCAAGTCAGGTGACAGCCATGAAGTTCTTGATTGTATACGCAACCATGCGATTGATCTGGTGATCCTGGACATCGAACTACCCGGGACTGACGGATTCGCATTACTCAAAAGAATCAAAAACTTAAACAAGGACATAAAAGTTCTTTTCCTCTCCTCAAAATCAGAGGCGTTTTACGCCGGGCGCGCCATTCGCGCCGGAGCAAATGGTTTTGTCAGTAAGCGGAAAGATTTAGGTGAGATCTATAATGCGGTTGAAATGTTACTGACGGGATATTCATTTTTCCCATCCGAAACATTAAACTTTATAAATCATCTGGGAGCACACAAAGGAATGGATATAGACATGCCGTTATCAAACCGGGAAGTGACGGTACTGAGGTATCTGGCAAATGGGTTATCGAATAAAGAAATCGCCGAGCAACTCTTGCTCAGCAACAAAACAATAAGCGCTCACAAATCCAATATTTATTCTAAGCTAGGCGTGCAAAGCATTGTTGAATTAATTGATTACGCGAAGGCCCACGAATTGCTTTAACCTGAATTCACTCCCTGCAACTTATGCGAGTTTCAGGGAGTGCGGTCAGTCTCAATTATAATTAATCATGAAGGTCGCATCGGCATCTGCCCTGCCTGGCTGGGGGTTATCGGCCGTGGCAATATAATTGGCATAAAACGACAGCTGTGCATTTCCCTGGGCATCTACCGCCACCGTCTGACTGGCCTGCTGCAATGCCAGACGTGTTTTATCCCGATCGCGGATTTCCACCGCAACATTGCTGGCCTGGCTTGAATCATTCAGAGCCAGTAAACCACTATCACTCCCGTCCTCTTTTCCTGAAAAGGTAATCGATGCCGCGCCGGGCGGGCATCCGGTCAGCTTCAGCGTAAAGGGTACCGGCTGCGTCCGGCTGCCGGTGGTGCTGAGTTGTTTTGTCGGCCAGGTGCCCAGCGTAACGATTTTGTCGCTATCGCTGCCTTCCGCGACACAGGTGAAATCCACAATATTGCCATACAGCTCAATGTTGATTTCCCCCAGTGCCGTGGCTGCATGGGCGTTTGCGTGAACCAGCGTTACCAGCAGCAGTGCTTTACTCCAGCGTCGCATTGCGCCTCCTTTATTCATAATCCACGCGCAAATACCCGCGAGAGGTAAAACGCCCTTCGGCAGGTTTATTGCCCGTAATACTGACCGGCCAGGCTCTGATCCCCACCTGCGCCTGAGCGCTGTCATCCAGACGGAACGGAATTTTGCTGGTCAGGTTGTTGGGCGTCAGCGGGGTGCCACTTTCTGTAGCAACCACAAACCCCAAATCGGGGTTATCGGAAACCAGCGCGTTGCCAGAGGTTTGCTCAGCTTCGATACGCATGGACAGATAAGCATTGGCTTCCACATTGGTGCATTTGATGGCAATTGTTTTTGTCTGTGGCGAAACCTTGTCCGGGCGATTTCCGGCTCCTGCCTGGCTAAACAGCGATGCACCGATTTCGCCAAAATCAAATTCCACCACCTTTCCGGCATTAATTTCGCAGCTTTGCGGCACCTGGATCGTGCCACTGTAGCTGATGGTGTAAACCGGCGTGCTGAGCGGGTCGGCCGACGTGGTGGTGACATAGACCCTGAACATGGTCTGCTGCGGGATCACCACCATATTGATAAACCGACGCGTCACCCTGAGGCGAAAGACCAGCTTAGAATCCGTCACCGGAAACGCTTTGTTGTTCGGCACGTTAGGGTGCTGACCCATCTGAATATATTTCGCTGGTGGATAAAACGTCCCGGCGTAATCATCGTGGATCTGCATCGCGCCATCCAGATAGTCGTTCAGCTTCACATACTTGTAGCTGTCTATCTCGGTGGTGATGGGCAAGTCCGTGACGTAGCTACGCATGGTCGATTTACCGGAAGTCCCCTTCGGGCAGATAGCGCTCACCCCGACCAGCCCGGATTTTTGCGCCAGGGTGACAATCTGCCCTGGCTTGTTGTTGGAGCTGTCAAAGACGTTTGAGAGATCGTAGGAGATGTCCTTCGCGACGCCGTCCGCATTCTGACACACCGTTGCCCACGCAGGCAGCGCGCCGCACAGCAGTACCGCGCCCAATAGCGTGTGGGGAAATTTCATCATTGAGTTCCTGTTATCGATCACAGCTCGCCCCCGCCATCGTAATGGCCTGGTTCTGGCTATCTGCGGGTAAGCGGTAGTGCGCGCGGCACCGGGATTGCATTCCGTCGCCCCACTGGATCAACAGCTCCCCTTCCAGCGGTAATCCGCTGAGGTAAATCTGTCCGTCATCCCCCACCATGCTGGTGACTCCGCTTTGGGTTTCGCGCACTACGGCACCAAACGGCACAGGTTGATCGCCGCGTCTGACGGTCAGTAACGCGCGAACGCCGATCCGGGCATCAAAGCTGGCACGCACCAGCGCGCCTCTTGTAGGGACCACGCTGCTCACGTTGTTTTCGATATCGGTATTGTTGCTCATGGTGTTGGTATCCAGCGCCACACGGTTGTAACGATAGACCGTGGCATACGGCATTACCGCGTAGCCTCGCCAGTCGGTTTTCACCCCGGTCTGGTTTTCTACGCTCACTCCGGATGCTCCCGGGGCTTTGATCAGGACGTTGGTATCCCCCAGTGGCTGGCTGAAGGTCACGCCATTTTCGTGGCCCACGATGCCGCCAGAAACCTGCCAGTTGAGATCGTGCTGATCGCGCGCGTAGTTATAGCCCACCCCCAGCGTGCCGTAGGTTGCTTGCCAGTTGGCGCTGGCACTTCCGCTGGCACCATTATTGCTGGTATGCCCCTGGGTCACGCTGTAGTTCAGGTTACGGTCTTCAAGTAACGTGCCGCTGATCCCGGTTTGCCAGCTGCTTTCACCGTCATTGTTACGGCTGGCTGATGCTGTGGCATAAGCCCGGTCAATGGCGTTATCGCGTCGATAACCGTGGCGAGTGAACAGGCTGAAAGGAACGGAGACGTTAAACGAGGCGATCCGGTCTGTACCGTCGATCCCCACCGCTTTATTCCACGACCAGGAGACGGAATAGCTGATGCCCTGAATGCCACCCGCGTAGCCAAGCTGATACCAGACGTTTGATTCGCTGGTTCCCCAGTAACTTTGCTGGCTGCCGGAGACATACAGCGACCCGTAATCCCCCAGCGACTGAGAGATATTGAGCTGGAAGCGCCCTTTTTTATTCCACGTCAGATTGTGATAGCTCTGCACATCCGGTACGCCGTCGTCATCCTGGCTGTCGCCGTATTGATAGCCTTCCATCGAGCGCCAGGCCACATCATCCAGGGTGTAAAACCCTTTTGTGGAGTAGCGATAGCCGAGCAACTGAAAGTTGGTGCCAAATCCGTTCAGGGATTTTGCATAGAGGAAGCGCAGCGACTGCCCTTCGTGACGGCTGTCATCGGCAAGCTGGCTGCGGGCGTGTGTCAGATCGAGCGATATCGCCCCCCAGTCACCAAGGTTTTTCCCGGCACCGATGGCCAGCGCCGTGTAACGTGATGCCAGCTGCGTGCCGCCGTAGAGCGTGTAGCCGTCGGCAAGACCGGTAATTAACGTCCCCTGGGTAAAGAACGGCGTATCCTGTTCACTGTTTCCGCTGCGGTAGTCTCCCGCCACCAGGTCATACTTCCAGCGACCTTCACGCTGAAGCTGCGGTACGGTGGAATACGGCACCGTGTAGCGCTGCTGGCTACCGTCTTTTTCTTCTACCGTGACCTCCAGGTCACCGCTGGATGAAGTGGGGTTCAGATCGCTTATCGCAAAAGCGCCGGGCTGGACATAACTCTGGTAAATCACATACCCGTTCTGGCGAATGACCACTTTCGCAGGTGTACGGGCAATACCGCGCACGGTTGGCGCGTAGCCCTGAAGGCTGTCCGGGTACATGCTGTCAGAAGAGTAGAGCCGCCCACCGCGAAAACCGATGCTATCAAACACATCGTTACCGGTATTGCTGTCACCCAGTACCAGCTCGCTTTTGAGGGGAATAATGCTGCGCTGCGCCCAGGTACCAATATTTTCCCAGTTGCTGTGTCGTTCACCGTTGTTTTGCGAATAACGCCACGCGCCGTTGTTGCGCAGACGCCAGGCACCGTAGTTCAGCCCGCTTTGCAGATTCAGATAATAGCTGTCGTCGTCGCTGCCCCGGTTACCGGTAAAACTGTAATTGAGCAGCGCGGCGGGGATCCCGTCATCCCACTGTTCAGGGGGAATGTAGCCGCGTACGCTGTTCTGCATCGCCACCTGCGGCAGGCTGACGTTAAGACGCAAAGAGGCAAAGTTAAAAACGACTTCGCTGCCGGGAAGCGCGGTGGCGAGCGGCGCGCAGGCATCACCCTGCACATCAGCCAGTTCCGGGAAGGCGGCAATATTGACGCCAAACCGGTCAAGCATGGCGTGCGTGACACAAGCCGAAAGCCCGCCCGCCACCGGCGGTGTACTCCCGGTTGCTTTCTCAAAGCGCACATCCTGAGTGCCGATAAATTCGTCGTTGCGCCAGATATCCACACGATAGACGCCAGGAGCCTGCTGATGCCCTTTCTCAAAACGCGACAAATCCGCCACGCTCGCGCTGTCATCAGACAAAAACGCCGGATTAAAGTAACTTTCGCTAAAGCCGGTTTGCGGCCAGAGTACGGTCATCAGCGCCAGAGCCACCGGACAGACACGCCATTGATAAGTCTTCATCGCCCCGACTCTGCTCACAGCTTAACGCTACGCGCCGGCGTAATGGCGCCGTAATCATTTACGCTCTGCCAGGAAAGGACACCCCCAGCCGCCGCAGGAAGTGCTTGCTGTGCCGCGTTTTTCGGGGCAATCATCAGATTTTCCAGGCTCTGCCCGCCGAGGGTTAAATTGACCAGCGTGATGTAATACGGCGAAGCATTACTTACCCTGAGCTGATTGCCGATACGCTCAAAGCGGAGTTGCGAAAGCGCCTCTTCCGGCGGCATCGCCAGATTTTTAGGCCGCACAAACAACTTGATGCGCGATAAGATGGCCAATTGCAGGACGTTATTGCCCTCCAGATGGGATTTATTCACCGACGGGATAGCCTTCACGTTCATATAAAACAGCGATTCGCGGTCAGCGGGCAACGCCGGGCCGGCGTAAATAATCCGCAGCGTGTTTTCGCTGTCTGGCTCGCTGACAAACAGCGGCGGCGTAACGGCGAACGTTTTCTCTTTTTGTCCGCTGGCATTTTCAATCCACGCGTTAATTAAATACCGCTCTTGTTTATTACTGTTGGTTATTGCAAGTGACGTTTGTTTCGCCTCTGCCGGATAAATAACGCGCGTGGCCCCCAGAGCGATACCACCGGAGGCATTTGCAGATGTCGACACCAGCAGCAAAATAAGTGAAATAATCAGTCCTGGTTTAAATAGGGTGTTCATCACAACAATACCTTTCGTTATTTGTTCGCAGGTGCAGGTGCGTCAGGGATAAATCAACGTGAACCAGACATCCGACTGAATACGGCCTGGTACAAGGTGTTCGGAAATTGCCCGATAACGGGCGCTGAAATGAAAAGCCAGCTCGCGAGCATCTATCGCTAAGCGACTGACGGTCGTTTCATTAGGGATAATCTGGCGCTGTTGTTCGTCAAAAAGTGCCAACCCTACACCACTGCTGACGGGCGTCTCTCCAGGCCGGGAGGTTGCCAGAAATACCTGCGGATCTTCAGCGGGCGTTACCCCCTGAAACTGAATGGCCACCACGCGCGAGACATCCACGCGACAGTCCAGCAGCCGCACGGTGAAAGGGATATTCACCGTTGAAAAACTCCCCACACCGGAAAACGCATTAGTACGGTATTGCCCCATGTCGATGCGCATATTCTGGCTGTCGGGCGCAACGGCGCAGCCACCATTTACCAGCTCACCGTTGAGGTGAACGCGTCCGCCATCCACTACCACGGTATGTGCCATCACTGATGGCGCAACAGAACAGGCCAGCAGCAACAGTATCCCAGTCCAAGTCATCCTTCGTTCCCGGCTTTAGCGTATGACGGGCCTCATCCGTGAGGCCGTGAACCTCCCTGTTAAACAGACTTATTCGTATTTCATCACGAACGTTGCATCCGCATTTGCCTGACCCGGCTCGGTGACGGCTGCGGTTGCTTTGTAGCGTGCGGTGAAGCTCAGGGTGTTAGTCCCTTCAATCAGGCTCTGCGCTGCAGAGAAGGTCGCCCCATCTGGGGTCAGTGTGGTGGATTTGCTGTCGAGGATCTCGATACCAACGCCTTTGGCAGAGTTGTCGTTGTTACCGGAGGTCACTGCCAGCAGGGTTTTGTCTGTGGCATCCAGTGGCCCAGTGAACGCAACGGCTGCGGTTTTCGCCACCAGCGGATCGCAATCATTCAGAACGATGTTGAAAGGAATATTTGAGGTGGTGTCACCAATTTTAGTGAATTTCGCCGTGCGATATTGGCCAAGATTAACTGTCTGTTCGGAAGAGTCAGTATTCACTGAACAGGCCGCATTCACTAATTCACCTTTAAAATGAACTGTACCGCCATTAACGGAAACAGGTGTCGTGGTATCTTCTGCATGAGCGGCACCGGCAACCAGCGCCAGTGTAGCAATAACGGTAGAAGCAATATTGCTGAGTTTCATAGCTATTCCTTTAAATATGTAAAATACCCTTCCCGAGGATATCGGGAATAAAAAAAACACAATCAATTGGTTAAATTGAATGATTATTTCAGAGGAAACAAAGTAGCTCATGAATGTATTTTAAAATATGTCAAAACGCTGCGATTTAACCAGGTCACATCCTAATCCGTCCTAAGAAATTGACCATGCGTTGATCAGGGCTTTGAGGCCAGTGAAGGAAATCTCGCAAAGGGTGACTGACAGCGGCGCTCGCTTCTGACAAAATATAGGCAATCCCCCTTTCAAACGTTACAGACGGAATCTTCTCTCTGATGGCAGCAAAGATTATTGACGGTAAAACGATTGCGCAGCAGGTGCGCTCTGAGGTTGCGGAAAAAGTGAAGGCGCGTAAAGCGGCCGGACTTCGCGCCCCTGGGCTGGCTGTTGTGCTGGTTGGCAGCAACCCGGCATCGCAGATTTATGTCGGCAGCAAACGCAAAGCGTGTGAAGAAGTAGGCTTCCTCTCCCGCTCTTACGATCTGCCGGAAACCACCAGCGAAGCGGAACTGCTTGAGCTAATTGACACCCTGAACGCCGATAAAGAAATTGACGGTATTCTGGTTCAGCTGCCGCTGCCTGCCGGCATCGACAACGTGAAAGTACTGGAGCGTATCGCACCAGACAAAGACGTCGACGGTTTCCATCCGTATAACGTCGGCCGCCTGTGCCAGCGTGCGCCGCGTCTGCGTCCGTGTACGCCTCGCGGTATCGTTACGCTGCTTGAGCGTTACAACATCGACACTTACGGCCTGAATGCCGTGGTGATTGGCGCATCAAACATCGTTGGCCGCCCGATGAGCATGGAATTGCTGCTGGCGGGTTGCACCACCACGGTTACTCACCGCTTCACCAAAAACCTGCGTCATCACGTTGAGAACGCTGACCTGCTGATCGTGGCAGTCGGTAAGCCAGGCTTTATTCCAGGCGAGTGGATCAAAGAAGGCGCAATTGTCGTGGACGTGGGTATTAACCGTCTTGAAAGCGGCAAAGTGGTGGGCGATGTGGTTTACGAAGATGCCGCCGCACGCGCGTCTTACATTACTCCGGTGCCGGGCGGCGTCGGCCCGATGACTGTTGCCACATTGATTCAGAATACATTGCAGGCGTGCGTTGAGTATCACGACGTAGAGGAAGCGTAAAATGGCCACATTTTCATTAGGTAAACACCCGCACGTTGAGCTATGCGATCTGCTGAAGCTGGAAGGATGGAGCGAAAGTGGCGCACAGGCAAAAATCTCTATTGCCGACGGGCAAGTAAAAGTGGACGGCGCAGTGGAAACCCGCAAGCGCTGCAAGATTGTCGCGGGTCAGACCGTGAGCTTTGAAGGTCAGAGCGTTACCGTTACGGCCTGAGCCGTCTGATGCCCTCACCCTAACCCTCTCCCACCGGGAGAGGGGATAAAAAATCCCCCAAACACATCACGGTTAATTATCGATCAACTTCAAAGAATCACTATTTCATCTGTCGAAATGTGAAATTTAAGTTGCACGATTTTCATCCTTTCCTCACGATAAGTAGAACGTTCTACTAAAACGTTCTACTTACAATAACAGCGCCAAAATAGGCGCTACTCGGGGGAAGATCAGCATGAGTCTGATATCAGGGTTTGTTAAATCGCTGTCAAAGTTATCGATGATTGGTCGCGCATTAATGCTGCCAATTTCACTGCTTCCTGCCGCAGGTCTGTTGCTGGCCTTCGGGGATAAATTCCACCTGCCGCTGATGATGAACGCAGGCGGCGTTATTTTTGATAACCTGCCGATGCTGTTTGCCATTGGCTCCGCCGTCGGTCTGGCGTCGGAATCTGGTATTGCGGCGCTGTCTGCGGCGGTATCGGTGTTTGTCACCAACATCACCATCAGCACGGTACTGAGTATCACGCCGGAAATGGCCTCCCAGGGCGGAAAATACGCCATGGTCGTGGGCATTCCGACGCTGCAAATGGGCGTATTCGGTGGGCTTATCTGCGGTATTCTCGCCGCGTGGTGCTACAACCGTTTCCATACCATGCAGTTGCCGGAGTTCCTCGGTTTCTTCTCCGGTAAACGCTTTGTGGCGATTGCGACGGCATTCCTGTCGTTTTTACTCGGCCTGCTGCTGCCGTATATCTGGCAACATATTCAGTCCGGTATTGATGCGCTTTCTGTTGTTGTTAACGGCGATAATCAGGCGGCCTCGACCTTTATCTTCGGCCTAGTTGAACGCGCGCTGATCCCACTCGGCCTGCACCACATCTGGTATCCGTCTTTCTGGTACTCGTTCGGAGATTACACCAACCAGGCGGGCCAGGTTATCCACGGCGACCAGACCATCTGGTTCAAGATGCTGGAAGAAGGGGTAAAATCCTTCAGCAGCGATACCTACCAGAACGCCGGTAAGTTCATGCAGGGTGAGTTCCCGCTGATGCTGTTCGCACTGCCTGCGGCATGTCTGGCGATGTATCACGAAGCTCACACCAAAAATAAAAAGATTGCTGCCGGTATTCTGTTCTCTGCGGCGCTCACCTGCTTCCTGACAGGGATCACCGAGCCGGTTGAATTCACCTTTATTTTCGTCGCCCCGATTCTGTACGTCTTTAACGCCATCATGGCGGGTCTGGCCTATATGACGATGTACCTGTTACATGCACATATCGCCAAATCTTTCTCTGCCGGCTTTATCGATTACCTGTCGTTTGGGATCCTGCCATCGTTTAACGGCTATAAGACCAACTTCCTGAACGCCATCATCATTGGCATTCCAATGGCGCTGATTTACTACTTCACGTTCCGCTTTGTTATCCGTCGTTTCGACGTGAAAACACCGGGCCGTACCGAAGTGACCGCCAACGCCGATGATAAATCTGATTCCGAACTGGCAACCGAGATCATCAGCCTGCTGGGCGGGGCGCATAACATCGACTCCGTCGGTTCCTGCATTACCCGCCTGCGTCTGGAAGTGTCAAAAAGTGATGACGTGGATAAAGACGGTCTTAACGGACTGGGGGCTCGCGGTGTCGTCTTCGTGGGCGACAACGGTATTCAGGTGATTTTCGGTGCCAGAGCACAGTTTATCGCCCAGACCATGTCCACGATGATCGGCAAATAATAAGATGCCTGCACGACGCGTCTCCTGTAGTCTGGGAGACGCATTGTTGTATCTGGCTGATAATTGGTAAATTTCAGGGAGCGGTTTTGAAGAAAGTCAGCATCATTGATGTCGCAAAACAGGCGGGTGTCTCGGTTTCGACCGTCTCACTGGTATTGCGCCAGAAAGGGAAAATCTCAGAAGCCACCATTGAGAAAGTCCATGCTGCCATCAATACGCTTGGCTATGTGCACAACACGGCCGCGGCCAATCTTCGCGCTAACACCTCCAACCTTATTGGCCTGATCCTGCGCGATTTTAGCGACAGTTTTTCCATCAAAGTGATGGCGAGCATTGTTCAGGAGCTGGAAAAACAAGGATACATGGTTTTTCTTGGCCAGCCGCTCAACGATCATGAACATCTGGAGCGCAGCCTGCTTTCGTTTAAACAACAGGGCGTTGCAGGTGTTATTTATCTGGCGTCGGATACCCGCACGTCGACATTACCCCCTCAGATCCGTGATTGCGCGTTACCGCTGGTTGTGGTGTCCCAGTCGCTGTTGAATGAGCCCTGCAATCTGGTGATGCGCGATAACCGCCAGGCGGCGAACCTCGCCACACGCTATCTTATCGAGCGTGGGCATCGCAATATTGCCTATATTGGCGGACGTGAAGGTTGCCTTATCCGGGAACAGCGTTTGCTGGGATTTCGCAGCGCAATGGCCCAGTACGGCCTGGTGAATCGTGAGGAGTCCACTCCCGCCTGTAGCGACGACACCCAGGCGGCGAGTTTTGTCACCCGCCAGCTTCTTGAGAAGAACAACACTATTACCGCCCTGCTCTGCCACTCGCCAGACGCCATGATCGGCTCGATTTCAGGCATTCATCATGTTGGCCGCACCGTCGGGAAAGATGTGTTTTTAACCCAGCAGGTCGCACTGGTGGGTTTTGAAGATATGCTGCACGTCAATCTCACCTCGCCGTCGTTCACCTACGTGTCGTCAGCCAGCGAGGAAACCGGGCGTCAGGCCGCCGGGTTGATTATCCGCAAGCTCAAAGAGCCGGAACTGCAAACCCAGCGGATCACCCTTTCCGGGCAGCTTATTGCGAGGGAATCGGCGTAAAAAAGCCGGGAGGCGCTGACGCTTACCCGGCCTACGGTCATGATGTTGTAGGCCCGGTAAGCGTCAGCGCCACCGGGCGTTACGGACCTACTTACGACGCCAGGTCGTGCCCTGCGCGCCATCTTCCAGAATGATACCCATCTCGGTCAGACGGTTACGCGCCGCATCTGCCGCTGCCCAGTCTTTTGCCTGACGCGCTTCCAGACGAGCTTTGATCAAGGCTTCAATCTCTGCCACTTCGCCGTCGTCCGCCTGTGCACCGCTTTGCAGGAACACGTCAGGCTCCTGCTCCAGCAGGCCAAGCACCGAAGAGAGCTTACGCAGATGGGACGCCAGCGCATTGGCCGCGGCCATATCTTCTGATTTCAGGCGGTTCACTTCACGCGCCATATCGAACAGCACGGAGTAAGCTTCCGGGGTGTTGAAGTCGTCGTTCATCACCTCAACGAAGCGCGCCTCGAAGGCTTCACCACCGGCTGCTGCCACCGATTTGTCGGTACCGCGCAGTGCTGTATACAGGCGCTCCAGCGCAGAGCGGGCCTGTTTCAGGTTCTCTTCGCTGTAGTTCAGCTGGCTACGATAGTGACCGGACATCAGGAAGTAGCGCACGGTTTCGGCATCGTAATATTTCAGCACGTCACGCACGGTGAAGAAGTTGCCGAGCGATTTCGACATCTTCTCGCGGTCAACCATCACCATCCCGGAGTGCATCCAGTAGTTAACGTACTCGCCGCCGTGCGCACAGGTAGACTGCGCAATTTCGTTTTCGTGGTGCGGGAACATCAGGTCAGAACCACCGCCGTGGATATCGAAATGGTTGCCCAGCTGTTTGCAGTTCATCGCAGAACACTCGATGTGCCAGCCCGGACGGCCTTCACCCCAAGGAGATGGCCAGCTTGGTTCACCCTCTTTGGACATCTTCCACAGAACGAAGTCCATCGGGTTACGCTTCACGTCAACGACGTCAACGCGCGCCCCGGCCTGCAACTGATCCAGATCCTGACGGGACAATTTGCCGTAAGCCGGATCGGTCGGCACAGAGAACATCACGTCGCCGTTATCCGCCACATAGGCGTGACCACGTTCGATCAGCTTCTCAGTGATGTCGATAATTTCATGAATATGGTGGGTTGCACGCGGCTCGCTGTCCGGGCGCTGAATATTTAATGCATCAAAGTCTTTATGCATTTCAACGATCATGCGATCCACCAGCGCGACAAAGCTCTCGCCATTTTCATTAGCGCGTTTAATGATTTTGTCGTCGATGTCGGTGATGTTACGCACATACTTCAGGTTGTAGCCCAGGAAACGCAGGTAACGAGAAACCACGTCAAAAGCAACAAAGGTGCGGCCATGGCCGATGTGACAGAGATCGTAAACCGTAATACCACACACGTACATGCCGACTTCCCCGGCATGGATAGGTTTAAATTCCTCTTTTTGGCGCGTCATTGTATTAAAGATTTTTAACATCGAAGATTCCATGTAAACACGTGTGTGGACGAAAACCGGGTATTCTACCCGTAATTCAAACCCGAAGCAGCACACAATGCAAGGTGATCGCATCCTGTGGTTATGCTATAACAAGCCCCTATATGTGACCCGAATATGGGTTGACGCACCACAATAACGGAACAGGATGCAAAAATGGTTACTTTCCACACTAATCATGGCGATATCGTAATCAAGACTTTTGATGACAAAGCGCCTGAAACAGTTAAAAACTTCCTGGACTACTGCCGCGAAGGTTTCTACAACAACACCATCTTCCACCGTGTGATCAACGGTTTTATGATCCAGGGCGGCGGTTTCGAACCTGGTATGAACCAGAAAGAAACTAAAGAAGCTATTAAAAACGAAGCAAACAACGGTCTGAAAAACACTCGTGGTACGCTGGCAATGGCCCGTACTCAGGCTCCACACTCAGCAACCGCGCAGTTCTTCATCAACGTGGCTGACAACGACTTCCTGAACTTCTCTGGCGAAAGCCTGCAAGGTTGGGGCTACTGCGTATTCGCAGAAGTGGTTGAAGGTATGGACGTTGTTGACAAGATCAAAGGCGTTTCTACTGGCCGCAGCGGTATGCACCAGGACGTTCCTAAAGAAGACGTTGTGATTACAAGCGTGACCGTCAGCGAGTAATTCGTGGCGACACTCTTTATTGCAGATTTACATCTGCAAACAGAAGAACCGGCGATCACCGCCGGTTTTCTGCGTTTTTTACGCGGTGAAGCCAAAAACGCCGATGCGCTTTACATTCTGGGCGACCTGTTTGAAGCCTGGATTGGCGACGACGATCCCAACCCGCTCCACCACGATATCGCCGCCGCCATTAAGGCGCTGGTTGATTCCGGGGTCCCCTGCTACTTCATCCACGGCAATCGTGATTTCCTGCTCGGCAAACGTTACGCCCGTGAAAGCGGCATGATCTTACTGCCGGAAGAACAGGTACTCGACCTGTATGGCCGCAAGGTGTTAATCATGCACGGCGATACGCTCTGCACCGACGATACCGGCTACCAGGCGTTTCGCGCCAAAGTCCACACCCCGTGGATCCAAACGCTGTTCCTGGCTCTGCCGCTGTTTATCCGCAATCGCATCGCCGCGAAAATGCGTGCAGGCAGTAAAGCCGCCAACAGCAGCAAATCAATGACCATCATGGACGTTAACCCACAGGCGGTTATCGATGTGATGGAAAAACACCGCGTGCAATGGCTGATCCACGGTCATACCCATCGCCCGGACGTCCATTCGCTTACCACCAACAGCGAACCTGCTCATCGCGTCGTGTTGGGTGCCTGGCACAGCGAAGGCTCAATGGTAAAAGTCACGCCCGAAGGCGTAGAACTGATCGCATTTCCTTTCTGATACCCCACCGCACTAAATGATCAAACGCATTCAATTTTTTTGAATGATATCGGCAAATTGTTTCGATTTTAATCAATCCATGGTCGGTCTATTATTTATCACATCAGGGCAATACGCCCTACCACAGACAAAACACTTAAGGAATACGACCATGAAATCCATCAAAACTTTCGTTGCAGTTGCCGCTCTTTCTCTTATCTCCTTCGGTTCTTTCGCTCAGAGCGTCAGTGCTACCGCCTCTACCATTGACCGTGCAGAAGCCAAAATTGCCGCACAGGCTGCTGAACAGGGTGCGTCATACAAAATCACCAGCGCACAGTTCAACAACCGCGTTCACATGACTGCAGAACTGACTAAATAAGACCCCTGATTGCCGTGCCGCCAGTAAACAGATAAGCGACAGCGACAATACGATGAGCAAGGAACAGAGAATGAAAACAATCAGCATCGTGAGCACCCTGCTGCTGGCCGCTGTCCTGTCCACTGGCGCGATGGCGGCGGAGCATCGCTTCTCCACCCCAGAAGCAGGTTCGAATATCGACACCAGCATGGAAAATCATATTGATGTCAGCCATGCATTCGATAAAGAAAACCTGACAGCAGGAAATCTCCTGTAAAAATCGCCAGAGATTTTCGCTAAACAGACCGCAAAATGCGGTCTGTTTTGTTATGTGTGAGTGTCCACAACGGCTCAAGTTTTAGCCGCGCAACCGTTTTCCTTGCCCGTATTACATGCTATTCTCTGTGCCCTCGAAAGCAGTGTGTTTCGCACCACAGGAGTTTTAAGACGCATGTCTTCCCGCAATAATCCGGCGCGTGTCGCCATCGTGATGGGGTCCAAAAGCGACTGGGCTACCATGCAGTTCACCGCCGAAATCTTCGAAATCCTGAATGTTCCGCACCATGTTGAAGTGGTTTCCGCACACCGTACCCCCGATAAACTGTTCAGCTTTGCCGAAAGCGCTGAAGAGAACGGTTACGAGGTGATCATTGCCGGTGCGGGCGGCGCAGCACATCTGCCAGGCATGATTGCCGCAAAAACGCTGGTTCCTGTATTAGGTGTTCCGGTACAAAGCGCTGCATTAAGCGGCGTTGACAGCCTTTACTCAATTGTTCAGATGCCACGCGGTATTCCGGTGGGTACGCTGGCGATTGGCAAAGCCGGTGCGGCAAATGCCGCGCTGCTGGCCGCACAGATTCTGGCGACTCACGATAAAGCCCTGCATCAGCGTCTGGCTGACTGGCGTAAAGCCCAGACTGACGAGGTGCTGGATAACCCGGACCCGCGGGGTGCGGCATGAAGCAGGTTTGCGTACTCGGTAACGGCCAGTTAGGCCGCATGCTGCGCCAGGCCGGTGAACCGCTGGGGATTTCCGTCTGGCCCGTCGGGCTGGATGCCGAACCGGAAGCCGTGCCTTTTCATCAGAGCGTAATCACCGCTGAGATCGAACGCTGGCCGGAAACAGCCCTGACCCGTGAGCTGGCGCGTCATAACGCTTTTGTTAACCGTGACGTGTTCCCGATCATTGCCGACCGTCTGACCCAAAAACAGCTGTTCGACAAACTTGGTCTGCCGACCGCGCCGTGGCAATTGCTGTCCGATAAAAGCGAATGGAACGACGTGTTTGCCATGCTCGGCGAACTGGCGATTGTGAAGCGTCGCGTGGGCGGTTACGACGGTCGCGGGCAGTGGCGCTTACGTGCCAGTGAAACCGCCGAACTGCCGGACGATTGCTACGGTGAGTGCATTGTTGAGCAGGGTATCAACTTTAGCGGCGAAGTCTCGCTGGTCGGCGCCCGTGCGCACGATGGCAGCACCGTGTTTTATCCGCTGACGCACAACCTGCATCAGGATGGCATTCTGCGCACCAGCGTCGCCTTCCCGCAGGCAAATGCCGCACAGCAGGCGCAGGCAGAAGATATGCTCTCGGCCATCATGCATGAGCTGGGTTATGTTGGCGTGATGGCGATGGAGTGCTTTGTCACCCCAGCCGGGCTGCTGATTAACGAACTGGCTCCGCGCGTGCACAATAGCGGACACTGGACGCAAAACGGTGCATCCATCAGCCAGTTTGAGCTGCACCTGCGCGCCATTACTGACCTGCCACTGCCGCAACCGGTGGTGAACAGCCCGTCAGTGATGATCAACCTGATCGGTACCGATCTGAACTACGACTGGCTTAAGCTGCCGCTGGTGCATCTGCACTGGTACGACAAAGAAGTGCGTCCTGGACGTAAGGTGGGTCACCTTAATCTGAACGACACTGATGAAGGCCGTCTGAGCGCGACGCTTGAGGCCATTATTCCGCTGCTGCCGCCTGAGTACGCCAGCGGTATTGTCTGGGCACAGTCGAAGCTTAAATAGTTCTCCCTCCGCCGGGGAGTTGACCTCCTCTTTCCCCGGCGTACAATTCCCGCCCATCATTACTGCTTAGTTCTCTTCTGGAATCACCATGAACGATGGAACGGACTATCGCGCGATCCTCGCGTCTGATACCCCTTTAATCGACGTTCGCGCGCCGATCGAATTCGCACAGGGCGCGATGCCCGCCGCAATCAACCTGCCCTTAATGAACGACGACGAACGCGCTGCCGTCGGCACCTGCTATAAACGCCTGGGGCCTGAAGCCGCGCTGGCACTCGGCCATAGTCTGGTGATGGGCGACACGCGCGAGGCGCGCATTCATGCCTGGCGCGAAGCAAGTCTGGCAAACCCCAACGGCTATTTCTGCTGCGCGCGTGGCGGGCAGCGTTCGCATATCGCCCAGGCCTGGCTGAAAGAGGCCGGCGTTGATTATCCGCTGGTCAAGGGCGGCTATAAAATGCTGCGTCAGACAGCCATTCAGGCCACCGTCGAGCAGGTGCAAAAACCGATGGTGCTGATTGGCGGCTGTACCGGCAGCGGTAAAACCCTGCTGGTGAAGCAGCACGCGCAGGGGGTTGATCTGGAAGGGCTGGCGCATCATCGTGGTTCGTCGTTTGGCCGCACGCTCCAGCCGCAGCTTTCGCAGGCGAGTTTCGAAAACCAGCTGGCGGTTGAGCTGTTAAAAAAAGATGCCGCACGCTGGGTGCTGGAAGACGAAGGCCGCATGATTGGCTCCAACCACCTGCCGGAGTGCCTGCGCGATCGCATGGTGCAGTCTTCAATTGTGGTAGTGGACGACCCGTTCGACATTCGCCTTGAACGCCTGCGCGAAGAGTATTTCGACCATATGTGGGCCGATTTTTCTGCCGCATATGGGGAAGAGGCTGGCTGGAAGGAGTACAGCGAGTATCTGCACCACGGTCTGTTCGCCATTCGCCGGCGCCTGGGGCTGCAGCGCTTTGCTGAATTTACCGCGTTATTAGATAGCGCACTTCTGGAACAGCAGCGTTCCGGCAGCACCGAAGCGCACTTTAGCTGGCTTGCGCCGCTGCTGAATGATTATTACGACCCGATGTACGGCTATCAGCTGGAGAAAAAAGCAGAGAAGATTGTGTATCGCGGGACGTTCGCTGAGGTAGCAGACTGGCTTAATCGCTGAAAAAAGCCGGGTGGCAAGGTGAAAGCAAAACGGCAACCCAGGTTGCCGTTTTTGGTTTTTATTCCCTCTCCCTGTGGGAGAGGGCCAGGGTGAGGGCATCAGACCGCACCCCATGACTCAAACTTAGAAGTCGTAACGCAGACGCACCAGGTTCATATCGCCCAGATCGTCGGTGCTGGAGGTGAACACGTGTTCGTAGTCAACACGGAAACCGTAATCCAGCTGGAAGCTGATACCCACGCCGTTGTCGATGCGCTGGTAGTTACGACCATTCACGTACTCAATACGGTCACCCATGAAGTAAGGCTGGATAGTTTTAACCGCATACTGATTGATTGGGAATGTGTAACCTGCGAAGTACTCGATACCCCATGCATCACCAGCAAAGTAGTTATCAGTAGACACTTTTTTAGTGGTCAGGAAGTTCTGGTACCAGCCGCCACCAGCGGAGAAGGTCCAGTTGTCAGGTTTCCAGCTCAGCGCCGTACCCAGGATGTTCTGATTGTACGTTTCGCTGTCGCCATTTTCCGGATTACGCATATCCGCGCGGGTGTAGTTCCACGCCGTACCCCAGGTCAGCTCTTTGGTCAGGTGATAATCCAGACCCAGTGAACCGCCGCCTTTACGTTTGTAACGCAGGCCGTTGCCTGGCAGGTATTCATTATCTTCGAACAGATAGGATGCATAGATATCAGCATCACCTACGGTTTTCTTATATTTCAGCATCTTGCGTGAACGATAAGAACCGTCATAGTCACCGTTAATACCGTTTCCTGGTGCCTGGCCGATCATGTCGTAGTCCCAGATATCGGTTTTCGCGCCAACCACATCATAGTAAACGCTGTTCTGTTGACCGAAGGTCAGCGTACCCCAGGTGTTGCTCTTCAGGCCGGTGTATAGCATCCGGCGAGAGGTGTTGTTGGAACCTTCTTTGTAGTGGTTGTCCCAGTCGAACAGCGCAGGAATGTTCACACCCAGCTCGTAGTAGCTTACCCAGCTGATGTCATCAAACAGATAGTAATCTGCTGCGAAACGGAAACGGGTGCCGCCGTCGAAGCCATTACGTTTGTAGGAACCTTTGTCGCCGTCGCCAGTCATCATGTTGAACTGAGGACGGATACTGCCGCCAACGGTGAAATTAAGACGGCTCAGCGGATCGCCCGCCTGTGGATCTTGTTTAAGAACAGTGATTTCCGCCTGAGTTGCGAAAGACGTCAATGCCACTGCCGCGCCGATCGTTGCCGCCAGCGCTGTTTTTTTTATAGTCATTATTTTTCCTTGATAGACACGCTGCTAAATATTTAGCAGGTGAATATTAACTGGAAAATATATGGCTGTGTGGGCGGGTTTTTAATGATTTGTGCTGCTAAAATTATGGATATTATCGATTTGTGCTACTAAGTGATTACGTACCGATATATAAACCGGTACGTAATCATCACAACACTGAACTAACTAACGAACTGGCGGAATAGCGCTTTGCCTTTTAACAACCGCGTACCGAGCCAGCCGCCGCACAGTGACAACAGCACCGCACCGCAAACAGGCAGCGTGAACCACAACCGCCAGTCCGGCTCCCACGGGAAGTCAAAGACCCTGGTCTGGAGTACCGCCAGCGCCGTTTCAGCACCAATGGCCGCCACCAGACCAGCCACCAGCCCCAGCAGGGCAAACTCACACCACAGGGTAGTGCGCAGCAGACGTTTCCCGGCACCCAGTGTACGGTACACCACCAGCTCCTGATGGCGCTGACGCATCCCGACCTGCACCTGAGCCAGCAACAGCAGCACACCGCAGATAGTCACCAGCACCACCATAACTTCAAGGGCGCGGCTCACCTGCTCCAGCACTTGTCCCACTTGTTTCAGGATCGCGCCAATATCCAGCAGGCTCACGGTCGGGAACTCGCGGTTCAGTTGGGTCAACATACCGTTGCCGCTCTCCCAGCGGAAACTGGTAAGCCAGCTCTGTGGTTGCCCGTCCAGTGCGCCCGCAGGGAAGATAAAGAAGAAATTCGGTCGCAGGCTTTCCCAGTCGACCTTGCGCAGGCTGGTCACCGTAGCGCTGAAATCCTGCGTGTCACCGGTAAAGGTGACCTTATCTCCCAACCCGATGTTCAGGCGTTTCGCCAGCCCTTCTTCCATCGACACTTCCCCGGTTTTCGGTGGCCAGGTTCCGGCGGTGATCGGGTTATGATCCGGGCGTTTATCCTGCCACGTCAGGTTCAGTTCACGGTTAAGCGCCTCATCCTGATTACCCTCCGTCACCTCTCCATTGATTTGCGTCAGGCGTGCGCGAACAATCGGGTAGAAGGATTCAGGAACGATCTTGTGCTCTGAGAGGAACGCCTTCAGCGGTGTGACCTGTTCAGGCGCGATGTTGATCAGGAAATAGTTCGGGCTCTCAGGTGGAAGCTGCCGTTGCCACCTGTCCAGCAGATCACCGCGCAGTACCAGCAACAATGCCAGCAGCATAAACGACAGCGAAAATGCTGAGAGCTGGCTCAGCGTTGACCACGGCTGACGCAGCAGACGGTTTACCGCCAGGCGAACGGGCAGCGATTTTATCGTCAACCCTTTCAGTACGTTAAGCAGCATCCAGCCCAGCACGCCGCACAGCAACGCCAATACCACGGCCCCCGCCAGCACGGCCCAGAGCAAGGTACTGCCCCCCATTAGCCAGGCAAGCAACCCCACCACTACCACCACAATCGCAGGCAGGTAATATTTCAGCGGCCAGACGTTAGCCACCACATCACGCCGCAGCACGCGCAGTGGCTGTGTAGCCAGCAACAGGCGGTACGGGCGCAGCCCCACCAGCAAGGAAATCACCACCATCGCACCCACGGCCCAGAGCCACGGCCAGAAGCTTGCGGGTGGAAGGGCAGCAGGCAGCACCGGTTTTAGCAGCACCATCAGCACGTTTTCGAACAGTACCCCCATCACGCCACCAGTGACCGCCGACAGCGCCAGCACCATCAACCACTGGCCGACAATCAGCTTACGCAGTTGCGCCCTGCCCGCCCCAAGGGTTTTGAGAATGGCGACCAGGTCATAGCGACTGCGACAGTAGTGCCCCATCGCCACCGCCACTGCCGCCACGGCCAGCAGCAGTGTGAGCAGCGCAGAGAGCAACAGAAACTGCTGCGAGCGCTCAAGCGATTTCCCAAGCGCCCCTTCGTCCTGCTCCAGCCCGTACCAGCGGTGTTCCGGTTTTAACTGCGGCAAGAGCCATTTTTCGTATGCATCCAGTTGGGCAGGTGTGCCGCCAAACTTGTAGCGCCAGGTGACGCGGCTCCCCGGCTGTACTGCATTCGTTTTTGCCACATCGGCGGTGTTCATTAATAACCGTGGCGCAAGCTGGAACGGGTTAAACCCCGAATCAGGCTCCTGCACTACTTCCCCGGCAATTTTCAGGGTGGCATCGCCGACATCGATGCTGTCGCCTGTTTTCAGGTTCAGCAACGCCATCAGCCGCGGGGCTAACAACACCGTTCCGGGCTCAGGTTTTAACCCTGCCGGATTGGTTTGCAGCTCACCGTACATCGGATAAATATCATCAACGGCTTTGACGCTCGCCAGCTGCGGCGTGTCACCCGCAAACGTCATGGTCTGGAAGCTGAGCTGCTCGCTCACTTTCAGCCCCAGCTTGCGGGCTTCTTCAATCCAGGCAGGCGGCACGTCTCGCGAGCTTTGCAATGCCCGATCGCCGGCCATAAATTCGCGGCTTTGCTGGCTTAAGCCTTTTTCCATGCGATCGCTGACGCTGCCAAGCGCCAGTACGCAGGCCACCGCCAGGCTTAAGGCCAGCCAGACAATCAGCAGCGATGGCGAGCGCCATTCGCGCCAGAACCAGCGGGATATCATGCTTCCTCCTGAAGTTCACCGTTGACCAGCCGCAACCGGCGGTCGCAACGGGCGGCAAGCTGCGGATCGTGGGTGACCAGAATCAGCGTTGTGCCGTGTTCGCGATTGAGCGAAAACAGCAGATCGGCAATTTTATCCCCGGTCTGGCGGTCGAGATTACCGGTAGGTTCGTCGGCAAAGAGCACTTCCGGGCGGCCATTAAATGCCCGTGCCAGCGCCACGCGCTGCTGCTCGCCGCCGGATAACTGTGCCGGGAGATGATCAAGACGTTTGCCAAGCCCCAGTTGTTCCAGCAGCGCTCTGGCATGGTCGCGGCTCTCGCGGGTATTTTCACCGCGTAACAGACCAGGAAGCTCCACGTTTTCCAGCGCATTCAGGGTTGGAATGAGCATAAAGGACTGAAAGACAAAACCGACATGTCTGGCACGCAGTGCGGCACGGGCCTCTTCATCAAGCGCGTGCAGCGGCTGGCCAACCAGGTTAACCTCGCCACTGCTGCCGTCATCCAGCCCGGCTAAAATGGCCAGTAGCGTCGATTTCCCGGAGCCAGACTCACCGATCAGCGCCAGGGTTTCGGCGCGTTTGACAACAAGTTCAACTCCGGTGAGGATGGACAGCTCGTGTTCACCCTGACCGACGGACTTCTTAAGACGATGAACTTCAACAATGTTTTCCGCTGGCATTTGCCCTTCCTGTTTTTGATTCTGATGACCTTCCGCGCGGCAGCGGCAGATACGTTACTGGTACTGGGTGACAGCCTGAGCGCCGGCTATCGCATGGCCGCTAACGCAGCGTGGCCTGCACTGCTTAATGACAAATGGCAGGCAAAAACGCAGGTCATTAATGGCAGCATCAGCGGCGATACTTCACAACAGGGGCTGGCGCGTCTGCCTGCCCTTCTCAAACAACATCAGCCACGTTGGGTGCTGGTGGAGCTTGGCGGTAATGACGGATTGCGCGGCTTCCAGCCACAGCAAACGGAACAAACGCTGCGCACCATTTTGCAGGACATTAAGGCCGCGAATGCAAAACCATTGCTCATGCAAATTCGTCTGCCCGCCAACTACGGTCGTCGGTATAATGAAGCCTTTAGCGCGATCTACCCGAAGCTTGCCAAAGAGTTTGATATTCCGCTGCTGCCATTTTTCATGGAAGAGGTCTATCTAAAACCCCAATGGATGCAAGACGACGGTATCCACCCCAATCGCGATGCTCAGCCGTTTATTGCCGACTGGATGGCAACACGGCTGGCTCCTTTAGTTAAACATGACTCGTCACACAGCTGAGATCCTGACAGGTAAAGTTATGCAAAAATCGGTCTTAATAACAGGATGTTCCAGCGGAATTGGCCTTGAAAGTGCTCTCGAATTAAAACGTCAGGGATTTTGGGTTCTGGCCGCCTGCCGTAAACCCGAAGATGTCGAGCGCATGAACGGGATGGGTTTTACCGGCATATTGCTGGATCTGGATTCACCGGAAAGCGTTGAACGCGCGGCCGATGAAGTCATTACCCTTACCAACAACCGCCTGTTCGGTCTTTTCAACAATGCGGGATACGGTGTTTACGGCCCGCTACACACCATCTCACGCGAACAGCTGGAGCAGCAGTTTTCCGCTAACTTCTTCGGGGTGCATCAGCTCACTATGCGCCTGCTGCCCGCCATGTTGCCACACGGCGAAGGGCGTATCGTGATGACATCCTCCGTGATGGGGCTGATTTCGACCCCCGGGCGCGGCGCGTACGCCGCCAGTAAATATGCGCTGGAAGCCTGGTCTGATGCCTTACGCATGGAGCTGCGTCACAGCGGGATTAAGGTGAGCCTGATTGAACCCGGCCCGATTCGTACCCGCTTTACCGACAACGTGAACCAGACGCAGTCAGATAAACCGGTCGAAAATCCCGGTATTGCCGCACGTTTTACGCTGGGCCCGGAAGCGGTTGTCGCCAAAGTGCGCCATGCTTTCGAAAGCGATCGTCCCAAAATGCGCTATCCGGTGACGCTTGTCACCCATGCCGTTGGCTGGTTAAAACGCCTGCTTCCTGGCCGGATGATGGACAAAATTTTACACGGTTGAGTTGAAGCAACGCGGCTTGCCCCCCATGTAAGAACAAACTGATAAACAGAGAATGACGTATGTCCGCACAGAATATCGTAAACATTACTGAAGCTAACCTGCATCAGACACTCGAACAGTCGATGACCAAACCGGTGCTGTTCTACTTCTGGTCTGAACGCAGCCAACACTGTCTGCAACTGACGCCGGTACTGGAAAGCCTGACCGCGCAATACAATGGTCAGTTTATTCTGGCGAAGCTGGATTGCGACGCCGAGCCGATGGTGGCTTCTCAGTTTGGCCTGCGCTCAATCCCTACGGTCTATCTGTTCCAGAACGGCCAGCCTGTCGATGGTTTCCAGGGGCCGCAGCCTGAAGAAGTTATTCGTGCGCTGCTGGATAAAGTGCTGCCGCGTGAAGAAGAGCTGAAAGCTCAGGAAGCCGTCGCACTGATGCAGGAAGGTAAATACGACGAAGCCCTGCCACTGTTGAAAGACGCGTGGCAGTTGTCGAATCAGAATAGCCAGATTGGCCTGCTGCTGGCAGAAACACAGATTGCCCTGCACCGCTCCGAAGATGCGGAAGCGGTGCTGAAAACGGTCCCGCTTCAGGATCAGGATACGCGCTATCAGGGGCTGGTCGCACAGATTGAACTGCTGAAACAGGCGGCGGACACCCCTGAAATTCAGCAGCTCCAGCAGCAGGTTGCCAGCAACCCGGCCGATGCTGCGCTGGCAAGCCAACTGGCGTTGCAACTGCATCAGGTGGGGCGTAACGAAGAGGCGCTGGAACTTCTGTTCAGCCATCTGCAAAAAGATCTGGCCGCCGCGGATGGTCAGGCGCGCAAAATGTTCCAGGAGATCCTTGCCGCGCTGGGTACGGGTGATGCGCTGGCATCGAAGTATCGCCGCCAGCTGTACGCGCTGTTGTACTGATGCAGAGTGCCCGGTGGCGGCTTCGCCTTACCGGGCCTACAAAAGACGGTTTACTCCGTCTTTTTCAACTGCGTGACCACCAGCTGATGGCGTGAATTGTAGAATTTACGATACGTCAGATAGCAGGCGATAATGGTCGACAGGCTCGCGGTAGACAGCAGCATGAACGTCACCATAATCTGATATTTAATCGCTTTTACCGGGTCGATCCCGGCAAAAATCAGCCCTGACATCATGCCGGGCAAGCTCACCAGTCCGACCGTTTTCGCAGAATCAACCGTTGGGATCAGCGATGAACGAATACTCTCGCGGATTAGCCGAGCCGAGGCCACTTTTGGTGTCGCACCCAGGCTTAGCTTTTCCTGTAACTGCTGCTGTTCGCTGCTAAAGCGCTGCCCAAGGTTGTTGTAGCACAGCCCCACGGCCACCATCGCATTACCGGCGATCATCCCGGAAATGGGGATAACCTGCATCGGTGAAAACGCGATAGATCCTGAAAACACCAGAACCGCGAGCGTTAACGCCGTCCCGGTAGTAATGGCGATAAACGACGAAACAAATGCCTTATCGATGTATTTACTACGCTTCTGCGCATTCCACGCCGCGTTGAAGCAGATAAAGAGCACCATCAGCAGCGTCAGCACCGCGTTGTTGACGTTGAAAATGTACTTCAGCACAAATCCAACAGCGATAAGTTGCGAAACGGCGCGACAGATACCAATCAGAATGTCTTTTTCCAGCCCCAGTTTTTCACGGTAACTGACGACAATCGCCACCAGCACCAGTACCAGAGAGAGCGCCAGCGATCCGTTGGTTATATTATGCTCACCCACGGTTTGCCTCCTGCATTTTCCGGCCCTGCGGCTGCAGCCTGATGACATCATCCGCATGGGTAATTTCGTTTGCATCGTGCGTTACCCACAGCACAGCGATGTTCTGCTCGCGGGTATACCGATGGATGATGTCGTTAACATTGCGCTTATTGCTCTCGTCGAGAGCGCTGGTTATCTCATCCAGCAGCAGTACCTTCGGTAAAAACTGCAAATTACGGATCAGGGATACGCGCTGCCTTTCCCCACCAGAAAGCGACGTTATCGATTTTGTCAGTGTCTCTTGCGGCAATCCGAAGCGGGCGAGGTCGGCAATCAGTTTTTCGGGTTCAGGTGATTTCCCACGGATCTGCCACGGAAAGATCAGGTTGTCGTAAACCGTATCGCCAAACAGAGTAGGTGTTTGCACGCTGTATGACACCTGCTGCCGATAGCTTTCGGGCGACAGTGAAGCGATATCCTTCCCTTCAAACAGAATCGTCCCCTCGGTAGGGCTGAGTAAGGACGCAATAATCTTCAGCAGTGTACTTTTTCCACAGCCTGACGGGCCGGTTATCAGTTTGAATTCACCAGGAGAAAGGCAAAAATCGACATGCTGAAGAATGGTGTTCTCTCCGGCACGATACCCAACATCCTTGATATGCAAAATCACGTTTTTGTCGTTCATATTGTTTCCAGTGATTGTATACATTAAGACTTACAAAAGACTTAATGTATACATTCGTTTTATCTGCTCACACAAAACAATCCTTCTGAGAAATGCCCTTGTGTTCCTTTCCTCGCTGTAAATCCCCTAAAAAAGCAGGTTCAAACAATTTTCGATCAAAAAAAACACATATTTCATCTGAAAGCCACAGACTACATACAGATTTAAAAATGATTAAATACTGACTTATTAAACACTGATTAATGATTTAAATCAAAAATACACACTTTTACACACCCTAAAATCAGTCAAACAAAAGACACCACAAAGACACAACGACAACAACACAAAGACTAATTTAAGACAAAGAAAATCATTTTAATAAGTCATAAAAGACTTTGCTGATTTGAATTAACCCCCCAGTATTACCGTCAGGAAATTAAAGATGAAAACCACCGTTAAATTGTTGGCCTCTGTTGTTGCTCTGTGCATTGTGCCTGCAACATATGCAATAACCCCTGAACAAGCAGCTGCAAACCTTAAGGGTGCACAACAATTCTCCCATCTTGCGGATAAATCGTATAGCACGGCAATGTATAAAGAGCACATTGCCAATATTGCGATGGGCAATACGATTCTTACGTACGGTCAGAATTCGATCGAAGCCAAAAAAGCGATACAAGCTCATGATGCAGCGCTCAAGCAGGTCGATCAGACACGTCAGGATGCCCGATTAGGCAGGCTTCAGGTGGATGCAGCGAACCGCGCGCTTCGCACACTGGCACCACAAAAGATCCCCGCCCAGCCAACACCTAAGCCAATGAACGTGCCAACCCCGATCGCGCAGTCCGTACCGCAGAAAACCCCGGTGCTGCCAACTCAGCTGACCCCGCAGCCAATGAAAGTGCCAACGCCGATCGCACAGTCCGTGCCGCAGAAAACCCCGGTGCTGCCGACCCAGCTGACCCCGCAGCCAATGAAGGTGCCAACGCCGATTGCACAGTCCGTACCGCAGAACCCCCCGGTGCTGCCGACCCAGCTGACCCCGCAGCCAATGAAGGTGCCGACGCCGATCGCGCAGTCCGTACCGCAGAAACCCCCGGTGCTGCCGACCCAGCTGACCCCGCAGCCAATGAAGGTGCCAACGCCGATTGCGCAGTCCGTGCCGCAGAAAACCCCGGTGCTGCCAACACAGCTGACCCCGCAGCCAATGAAGGTGCCAACGCCGATAGCGCAGTCCGTGCCGCAGAAAACCCCGGTGCTGCCAACTCAGCTGACCCCGCAGCCAATGAAGGTGCCAACGCCGATTGCGCAGTCCGTACCGCAGAAAATCCCGGTGTTGCCGACCCAGCTGACCCCGCAGCCAATGAAGGTACCAACGCCGATTGCACAGTCCGTACCGCAGAAAATCCCGGTGTTGCCGACCCAGCTGACCCCGCAGCCAATGAAGGTGCCAACGCCGATTGCACAGTCCGTACCGCAGAAAATCCCGGTGTTGCCGACCCAGCTGACCCCGCAGCCAATGAAGGTACCAACGCCGATCGCACAGTCTGTGCCAAGTGTTAACCCGACACTTTATCGTCAGATTATCGCCAACAAGCAGGCTGCCCTGATCGCGCCGCCAGTTGTGAACCCGACGACAACCACAACGACGACGCAAACTGTGCCGAGTGTTAACCCAACGCTTTACCGCCAGAATATCGCCAAAAAGCAGGCTGCCCTGATTGCACCACCAGTGGTAAACCCGACCACGACGACACAGACTGTGCCGACCGTGAACCCAACGCTTTACCGCCAGGATATTGCTAAAAAACAGGCTGCCCTGATTGCGCCACCGGTCATTACCCCGACAACAAATGGGACCGTCATTCCGGCAACCAGCCTGAAGCCATCCACCAAAGCCCCGGTTACCCCGACAAGTGGCACAAACACCGTAACAACGGTTCAGCATGTAAACACGTACTACGTTGATCAGGCCACGCGTAGCAAAGTGAGCAGCAACTCGGACGCAATTTCTCAAAACAGTCAGAAAATCGATCGTAACGCGAAAGATATTGAGGACACCCGTGATGAACTGAAACGCGGTCTGAACAACGCGGCGGCCATGTCCAGCCTGCACTATCACTCCGACAACGCATGGGCGCTTTCCACCGGTACCGCTAACGGTGACGGAGCAGCACTGGCCGGCGGTATTCAGAAAGGGCTAACCAGCCATGTCGCTGTAAACATGCAGGCGTCAACGTCATTCGACAGCGGCTGGATGGCAGGTGCCGGTATTTCTGGCGATTTCTGATTTCACTCACCATGTCATGTTCAGGTCGTCATAAAAACGACCTGTTAACTTTCTCTTATTAATTAAGGTGTCAGGATGAAATTGAAGATGCTTACCGCGCTGGCATTTGCCGTAGTGAGCCTGAGCGGGTTCGCGCAGCGTAATCAGCCCAAGGGGATGATGGCAGTCCCACCGATGGTGCAAAATACACAGGGGCAGTATTCCGTTCTGCCCGCGCTGCAAAAAGCACAGTCAGCGAAGAAAAGAACGGTGAAAGGTTATGGGATAACCGTAGTAATATCAGGTGATTGGGTAACCGTTGACGGTAAACCCGCCGCACTGGATGAAAACAACGCTTCAGCAAAAAGTTATAGCCAGGGTCTGTATAATATTGTTGTTTATAAGAGCGGCAAGGTTGCGCTGCTAAAGCAAGGCGAAGGATTTATTGGTTACCTGAAATAACACGCGTCCCACTCATAAACGTACTGCAATCAAGCCGCCGCTAAGGCGGCTTTTTTGTATCTGATAACAGTCTTAGTTAAGTGTATTTAATGTATTCATCTACTGAGAAGAGAAAAGGACACAATTCTTAAAAAAAGTAGTCTTCAACATGTCAATCCTGTTTGACATGTTGACATTAAAAAGTAACGTATATCTTCCATTTGTGATCTCGCCATAGTTCCCGCACGCAGAGCTAATAGCCTCAGGCATCGAGTGGTGTTACACTTTTTCGTGTACAAATTGGCACCCTTATAACTATAGGAAGTATGCAGCATGACACATATCTTTTATGAGTTTTCTTCTTTGAAGCCTGGTGTTCCTACTGTAGAAACATTAATGGAAGTCATCAATTCTTCGGAACTCACAAGTTTTGTCATCGGTGCAGAAGTTGTCGATTTCGTCAAAAAGGCGCTCATCGTTAACACCACGATTGGCAGCTTCAGAAACTGCAAATTCGCCTTTGATGATGGTGCGCACTTTATTGAGTTTGACGGAAAGGGAAAATCAAAACGTTACGACGAAGTACCGGACTGGTTTGTCTCCCCTGCTGAATTCGCGCGTTCACAGTGGCTCATTAACCACGATCTTGCGGATGTAAAGGCAACCCAGTTTATCGATGTACTGATGTCTTACCCGCTGAAAGAGCGCCGTGCGCACTGTAATCTGCTGTTTGGTCTGGATCTGCACAAGGTCAACGCGGTCCCGGCGACCACGTCAGAAGCTAGCAAGCCTGGTAACAAAAACGGTAAAACCACTAAGCCTCGTGTGACAGATTTGGGTTCATTTGAGCTTTTCTGCCAGTTCTTTAGTCGCATGAAAACAGCCGTATTTGCCGACGAGTTTCCTACTCTGCAAGTGCTGACCGGTATCGAAAACCTGACCAAGGCCCCGCACAGCTTAAAGCAGGGGATCCGAACGTGGTTTAAAGCGATCGCAGACGATCTCCCTCCGAATAACAAACGTGTTGAAGCCGGTAACGCGGTTCTCTTCTGTGCCCCTATTCGCGAGCAAATCCAGCAAATTGAAGCCATTGGGCTGGAAAATTACTATCAGGGCTTATCCAAAGCTATCGCCGACGCGGGCGAGCAGTTTATCGCAGACTTTTCATATACCCATCCGGGTGCTTGATCCCTTTGCCCTGCCCATCTGGCAGGGCTTTTTATTACCTCTGATGCGCTTCCCACCTCTTTACAGGGGCGAATTTCTGGCCGATAGCCGATATACTTACGAACAACAAACACACAATTTTTCTCGTCACAGCATTCAAAACAGGAGGTTTTATGCTCATCGTTGTTCCTGTCCTTATTTTCGTCGCACTGGTTATCGTTGGTGCGGGTGTCAAAATTGTCCCGCAGGGGTATCAGTGGACCGTTGAACGCTTTGGCCGCTATACCAATACATTGCAGCCTGGCTTGAGCCTTATTGTGCCTTTCATGGACCGAATCGGTCGCAAGATCAACATGATGGAACAGGTACTGGATATCCCCTCTCAGGAAATTATCTCCAAAGACAACGCCAACGTCACCATTGATGCCGTCTGTTTTATTCAGGTGATTGATGCGCCTAAAGCAGCGTATGAAGTCAGCAATCTCGAACTGGCGATTGTTAATCTGACAATGACTAACATCCGTACCGTGCTTGGTTCGATGGAGCTGGACGAAATGCTCTCCCAGCGTGACAGCATTAATACGCGCCTGCTGCACATTGTGGATGAGGCGACCAATCCGTGGGGGATTAAAGTCACCCGTATTGAGATCCGTGACGTGCGCCCACCGGCGGAACTTATCGCATCGATGAATGCTCAGATGAAGGCCGAGCGTACCAAGCGTGCCTATATCCTCGAGGCCGAAGGCATACGCCAGGCAGAAATCCTGAAAGCTGAAGGGGAAAAACAGTCGCAGATCCTGAAAGCGGAAGGCGATCGCCAGTCTGCGTTCCTCCAGGCTGAGGCGCGTGAACGTTCCGCAGAGGCGGAAGCCCGCGCAACCCAGATGGTGTCCGAAGCCATTGCTGCCGGCGATATCCAAGCCGTTAACTACTTCGTGGCGCAAAAATATACCGATGCGCTGAAAGAGATTGGCTCTGCGAATAACAGCAAAGTGGTGATGATGCCGCTGGATGCCAGCAGCCTGATGGGATCTATTGCCGGGATTACCGAACTCATTAAGGATAGCGGAAACGAGCGTAAGAAATGATCGAGCTCATCGTTGCACATCCTCATGCCTTCTGGCTAAGTCTCGGTGGCTTATTGCTGGCAGCCGAGATGCTTGGCGGCAACGGTTACCTGCTCTGGAGCGGTGTCGCTGCCGTGATCACCGGACTGCTGGTCTGGCTGCTTCCGCTGGACTGGGCGTGGCAGGGCGCGCTGTTTGCTGTGCTGACGCTGGTTGCGGCCTGGCTGTGGTGGCGCTGGCTGAGCACGCGGGTGAAAGCGCAGGAACCTGTGGACGCCCATCTTAATCAGCGTGGACAGCAGATTGTCGGCAAGCGATTTACGCTGGACACCACGCTGGTGAATGGCCGCGGACACATGCGCGTGGGTGATAGCTCGTGGCCAGTGGTGGCAGATGATGACCTCAGCGCCGGAACGCGGGTTGAGGTCATTGCGGTGGAAGGTATTACCCTGCGCGTAAAAGCTTGTTAGGCATTGGCCTTGCGATGACAGCAGCCGGTAAGATTATCAATAATCGGACACTCGGCGCTGTCGTCCCCCGGACAAGACGCCGCCAGCCCCAGCAGTTGTTCGCGCATGGCCTGTAGTTCAATGATATGGCGCTCAATTTCAGCGACCTTCTCCAGGGTACGTTTTTTGACATCTGCACTGTGGCGTTTCGGATCGTTGAACAGATTTACCAGTTCGCCGCACTCTTCCAGGTTAAAGCCTACCTGCCTTGCCTGACGCAGTAACGTCAGCTCATCAAGATGCCGTTGCGTATAACTGCGGTAGCCGTTTTCGCTGCGCAGTGGCGGTGTTACCAGCCCTTTCTCTTCATAAAAACGAATTGCTTTGCTGGTCAATCCGGTTTTTTTCGCAACATCACTGATATTCACATTTCCCCCTTGACCTTCCCCTTGATGGAAGGTTTAACCTTCATAACAGTTAGCGAAAAGCATTATGAAGGTCAATAACTGACCAGATAATTATACGGGAGTTTTGTTATGTCTCACACCATTGATCTGACTCTGGACGGCCTCTCCTGCGGCCACTGTGTCAAACGCGTTAAAGAAAGCCTGGAACAGCGTCCTGATGTTGAAAGCGCGGACGTGACTATCGATCATGCTGCCGTCACCGGTAGCGCCAGCGCCGATGCGCTGATCGACACTATCAAACAAGCCGGTTACGGAGCGGAGTTAAGCCACCCAAAGGCTAAACCGCTGGCAGAGTCATCACTCCCGTCGGAAGCACTGACAGCGGCCATTCCTGAGCTTCCGGTAGCTGATGATATTGACGACAGCCAACAGCTGCTGATCAACGGCATGAGCTGCGCCAGCTGCGTTTCCCGGGTACAAAATGCATTGCAGGCCGTACCGGGCGTCGCACAGGCACGGGTTAACCTTGCGGAGCGTACTGCGCTGATTATGGGCAGTGCCTCCGCCGCAGATTTAGTGCAGGCCGTCGAAAAAGCAGGTTACGGTGCAGAGGCCATCGAAGATGATGCCAAACGCCGCGAACGCCAGCAGGAAACGGCGGTAGCCACCATGAAACGCTTCCGCTGGCAGGCGATTGTCGCGCTGCTGGTCGGTATTCCGGTAATGGTGTGGGGCATGATCGGTGACAACATGATGGTCACTGACGACAACCGCACGTTATGGCTGGTAATTGGTGTGATTACACTCGGCGTCATGATTTTCGCCGGGGGTCACTTCTATTCGAGCGCCTGGAAGAGCCTGAAAAATCGCACCGCAACGATGGATACGCTTGTCGCACTCGGCACGGGCGCGGCCTGGCTCTATTCGATGAGCGTCAACGTCTGGCCACAGTGGTTCCCGATGGAAGCGCGCCATCTTTATTACGAAGCGAGTGCGATGATTATCGGCCTGATTAACTTAGGCCATATGCTCGAAGCCCGCGCACGCCAGCGTTCCTCTAAAGCGCTGGAAAGACTCCTTGATTTAACGCCGCCAACCGCTCGCGTCGTCACAGACGACGGCGAGAAAAATGTTCCGCTGGCCGAGGTTCAGCCGGGTATGACGCTGCGCCTGACTACCGGTGACCGTGTTCCTGTTGACGGCGAGATCACTCAGGGTGATGCCTGGCTTGATGAAGCCATGCTGACCGGGGAACCTATCCCACAGCAAAAATCCCAGGGAGATGCCGTGCACGCCGGTACGGTGGTGCAGGACGGTAGCGTACTGTTTCGTGCAAGCCGCACAGGTAGCCACACCACGCTGTCGCGTATTATCCGCATGGTGCGTCAGGCTCAGAGCAGTAAGCCGGAGATTGGCCAGCTTGCTGATAAAATCTCCGCCATTTTTGTGCCCGTGGTGGTCTGTATTGCCCTGCTGAGCGCCGCTATCTGGTATTTCTTCGGCCCGGCGCCGCAAATTGTCTACACCCTGGTGATTGCAACCACGGTATTAATCATCGCCTGTCCTTGCGCGCTTGGCCTGGCGACGCCGATGTCGATTATCTCGGGCGTGGGTCGTGCCGCCGAGTTTGGCGTACTGGTCCGTGACGCCGACGCCCTGCAACGCGCCAGCACGCTCGATACGCTGGTATTTGATAAAACCGGTACGCTTACGGAAGGCAAACCGCAGGTGGTCGCGGTGAACACCGCTGGCATCGCAGAAGCCGATGCACTGCGCCTGGCAGCCGCGCTGGAGCAAGGCTCCAGCCATCCTCTGGCTCGCGCCATTATTGATAAAGCGGCGGACGCATCCCTGCCGCAGGTAAGCAACTTCCGCACTCTACGTGGGCTGGGCGTCAGCGGTGAAGCAGAAGGACACGCACTGCTGCTGGGTAACCAGGCGCTGCTGAATGAAAAAGGTATCGATACGTCGGTGCTGGACAGTGAACTACAGGCGCAGGCATCTCAGGGCGCGACACCGGTACTGCTGGCTGTAGACGGCAAAGTGGCGGCCCTGATTGCCGTTCGCGATCCGCTGCGCCAGGACAGCGTGGATGCCCTGAAACGTCTGCACCGTGCGGGCTACCGCCTGGTGATGCTGACCGGGGATAACCCGACAACGGCAAATGCCATTGCCCGCGAAGCCGGTATTGATGAGGTGATTGCCGGGGTACTGCCAGAGGGTAAAGCCGACGCCATCAAAACGCTGCAAAACCAGGGGCGCCAGGTGGCTATGGTCGGGGACGGGATCAACGATGCACCTGCACTGGCCCAGGCCGAAGTGGGGATCGCGATGGGCGGCGGCAGCGATGTTGCCATTGAAACGGCAGCGATCACCCTGATGCGCCACAGTCTGATGGGCGTTGCGGATGCGCTGGCCATTTCAAAAGCCACGTTGCGCAATATGAAGCAGAACCTGTTAGGGGCATTTATCTACAACAGTTTCGGCATTCCGATTGCCGCCGGGATTTTGTGGCCACTGACCGGCACGCTGCTCAACCCGGTAGTCGCAGGCGCAGCAATGGCGCTGTCGTCCATAACCGTGGTCAGTAACGCAAACCGGCTGTTGCGCTTTAAACCGAAAGATTGAACCTTCGGCTCCTACGCGCTAGCATGAACCTTTCCGTTCATGGAGCGCGTATGAGTCTGTTTAATCGTATAAAAACATCGTTTCGCGCCCTGTTCCCTCGCCGTTATGCCTGGCCGGGCATGGATATCTCACTTTCTGGCGGACAACATCTGCACCTGGTTGGCAGCATCCATATGGGAACCTCCGGGATGTCACCTCTCCCGCCTCCCCTGCTCAAACTGCTGCGTAATGCGGATGCCCTGGTTGTCGAAGCGGATATCTCCGGCAGTGAATCTCCTTTTGCCGATCTGGATATCCCGCCTCCGCTCAGCGAACGCCTGGATGACACCCAGCTTGCCGAACTGACGCGCGTGGCTGATGATCTGGGCATATCAATGTCGATGCTGGAAACTCAGCCCCTGTGGCAGATTGCCATGGTGCTTCAGGCGACGCAGGCGCAACGTCTGGGATTACGGGGAGAGTACGGTATTGATTATCAGCTCCTTCACGCCGCCCGGGCACGAAACCTGCCGATCATCGAGCTGGAAGGTGCACAAAGCCAGGTTGAGCTGTTACGCCAGCTTCCTGATGATGGCTTACTATTGCTGGATGATACCCTGACCCACTGGCATACCAACGCGCGGTTGCTCCAGGTGATGGTGAGCTGGTGGCTCGAAACGCCGCCCGCAAACGACAAACCAGAATTACCCGCCACGTTCAGCCAGTCGTTGTATGATGTCCTGATGAACGAGCGTAACCGGGCGTGGAAACATACGCTGAATGCGCTGCCAGCCGGGCATTATGTGGTTGCCGTCGGGGCGTTACATTTGTACGGAGAAGGGAATTTGCCGTCACTGCTTAAATAAAAAAATGGCCAATATTTCTATTGGCCCGTCAAAGAGGAATTTCATCGTTTTTATTATGCCGAAGGAGACCTTCGGTTGAGCCGATTGTCGCTCAAAGTGACCATCACTGCCAATACTATTGCGCAAGATGGTGCTATTTTTTAGACAAACGTCAGGCGTATGCTCTTGGCATGAAATGTCTGTCGTAAGAAGGATAGCTATGACTCCCGCCGTTAAATTACTCGAAAAAAACAAAATCTCTTTCAGGATCCACACTTACGATCACGATCCGAATGAAACAAACTTTGGCGATGAAGTGGTGCGTAAGCTGGGGCTGAATGCCGACCAGGTTTACAAAACGCTGCTGGTTGCGGTGAATGGCGATATGAAACACCTTGCGGTGGCGGTAACGCCTGTGGCGGGGCAATTGGATCTGAAAAAAGTCGCCAAAACGCTGGGCGCGAAAAAAGTCGACATGGCGGATCCAATGGTTGCGCAACGCACTACCGGTTATCTGGTGGGCGGGATCAGCCCACTGGGGCAGAAAAAACGTCTGCCAACGCTGATCGATGCACCTTCCCAGGAATTCGACACCATTTATATTTCAGGTGGCAAGCGCGGGCTGGACATTGAACTGGCGGCAGGCGATCTGGCGAAAATGCTGGATGCTAAATTTGCGGATATTGCGCGTAGGGATTAAAAGAAAAAGCCGGGTGGCGGCTACGCCTTACCCGGCCTACATGTTGCACCCGTAGGCCCGGTAAGCGCAGCGCCACCGGGCAACACAGCCGCACTACTGCCAGCTCACCTCACCTTTCGGCTCATACGCATTCACGTCTATCGGCGAATTCTGCTGAATAAACTGCTTAAGCACTTCCGCATCAATAAAGCCGGTATTCACATAGCCCGGTTTGTTATCGATATGCGGATAGCCATCCCCGCCCGTAGCGTTAAAGCTCAGTGTTGCCATGCGGTATGTTTTAGCAGGGTCAACCGGCTCGCCTTTGATTTTGAGGTCATTGAGCTTACCGTCTTTCGCCACAAAACTGACGTTGGCAAACTGCGGATACGCCCCCGAATCGGGCTTCATCTGCGCCACGGCGGTCAGGTAGTCGATAACCTCTTTACCGCTCATGTCGGCATACACCACCACGTTGCCAAACGGCTGAACCTTCAGCACATCTTTATAGGTGATATTCCCACCCTCAATGGAGTCACGAATACCGCCGCCGCTCATCACGCCGAAGTCTGCACTGGTACGCGCCATTTGCGCTGCCAGCACCAGATGCCCCATATTGGTCTGCACGAAACGGACTTTGCTGCGGTCACCTTCCAGGCGGCCATTAAGCGTGCCTATCTTCACATCCAGTTGCGCTTTGCCTTTATTCTGGAACGGCGTCAGCACGGAGAGCATCTGCTGGTTTTCAGCAATTTCTGGGGTGTAAAGTACGCGCTCACTTTTCCCGTCCGGGTAAGATACTTTCTTCTTCAGGTTGACCGGGATCAGCTGGTAGTGCACCAGTTTCATCTCGCCATTGCGGAACTCAAAGTCCGCACGACCGACGTATTTACCCCACTCGTGAGCCTGAACAATCCAGATACCGTTCTGACGGTCTGGCGCACACGGCGTGCCTGGCACGTAATCCACCTGCTTTTTATTCTCAGACGCCATGCATACCGGATCTTGTGAGTGGCCACCCACAATCATTGCCAGAGAGCCCGCAGGCAGGCTGCGCGCCATCTCGACATCACCCGGCGCATTGGAGCCATGCTCGCCATTATCGTAGTGCCCCATATGCGTGGTGGCGATAATCACGTCCGGCTTTTCATTCTGCTGGAGTTCCTGAATCACCAGCTTTGCTTCGTCTGCTGGTTTACGGAACTCGATATCGGTGAAGTATTCCGGGTTGCCGATTTTCGCCGTGTCGTCGGTGGTTAAACCAATAACGGCAATTTTCAGATCCTGACGCTTAAACAGCGCCCAGGGTTTAAACAGGCGTTCGCCGGTGCTTTTCTGATAAATATTGGCAGAGAGGAACGGGAATTTGGCCCATTTTTCCTGCTGGCGCAGAACGGTCAGCGGATTATCAAACTCATGGTTACCCACGGCCATCGCATCATAACCTATTAAATTCATGCCACGGAAATCGGGCTCTGCATCCTGTAAATCAGATTCCGGTACACCGGTATTAATATCCCCGCCCGAGAGCAGCAACACACTGCCCCCTGCTGCGGCTACCTCTTTGCGAATACCATCCACCAGCGTTTTTTGGGCGGAAAGGCCATATTCACCGTATTCGCTGCGCCAGAAATGGCCGTGGTGATCGTTGGTATGCAGAATGGTGATTTTGTAGGTTTTGTCTTTTTCATACGCCTGTGCAGGCAGGCTTGTCAGCCCCCATGCGGCGATCAGCGCCAGCGCCACGCCCCGTTTCATTAACTTCATATATTCTCTCCCTGACCCTTAGACAAACGCAAAAATTACAATGAGTAACAAGAATAAACAAATAAGTTTTCATAATTGCGACTTTCTTCAAATGTCACAGGCGGGTATGTTAGTTGGATAATAATTACACCCTGCATTTCTAATAACAAACGACGTGGTATTCATCTCTATGGCAATCAGTGAATCAACCCAGCCCATTACGGGCTCTCCGGCGTCGCCGCCACAATCGCGCACTTCCTTTAAAGTTTTAGGCGCAATCAGTCTTTCTCATCTGCTCAACGATATGATCCAGTCTCTGATTCTGGCGATCTACCCGTTATTGCAGTCTGAGTTTTCATTAACCTTCGTGCAGATCGGGATGATCACCCTGACCTTCCAGCTGGCCTCGTCGCTGCTGCAGCCGGTGGTGGGCTACTGGACGGATAAATATCCGATGCCGTGGTCATTGCCGGTTGGCATGTGCTTTACCTTAAGCGGGCTGGTATTGCTGGCGATGGCGGGCAGCTTTGAAGCGGTGCTGGTTGCCGCAGCGCTCGTCGGCACGGGCTCTTCCATATTCCATCCGGAATCTTCCCGCGTGGCGCGCATGGCCTCTGGCGGGCGTCACGGGCTGGCGCAGTCTCTGTTCCAGGTTGGCGGTAACTTTGGCAGCTCGCTCGGCCCACTGCTGGCAGCGGTGATCATTGCCCCTTACGGCAAAGGCAACGTTGCATGGTTTGTCCTGGCCGCCCTGCTGGCGATTATCGTACTGGCACAGATCAGCCGCTGGTACGCCGCTCAGCACCGGGTGAACAAAGGCAAACCTAAAGTAAAGGTTACCAATCCTCTCCCTCGTAATAAGGTTATTCTGGCAGTTTGCGTGCTTCTGGTGCTGATTTTCTCGAAATACTTCTATATGGCGAGCATCAGCAGCTATTACACCTTTTATCTGATGCAAAAGTTCGGATTATCGGTACAAAACGCGCAATTCCACCTGTTTGCGTTCCTGTTTGCGGTAGCAGCAGGCACGGTGATTGGCGGGCCTGTTGGCGATAAAATTGGGCGTAAATATGTCATTTGGGGCTCTATCCTCGGTGTAGCTCCCTTTACGCTTATTTTACCTTACGCAAGCCTTGAATGGACGGGCATTTTGACCGTCATCATTGGTTTTATTCTGGCATCGGCGTTTTCCGCCATCCTGGTCTACGCTCAGGAGCTCCTTCCAGGGCGTATCGGTATGGTTTCCGGGCTGTTTTTCGGTTTTGCCTTTGGCATGGGTGGCCTTGGTGCCGCTGTATTGGGTATGGTTGCGGACCACACCAGCATCTTCCTGGTCTACAAAATCTGTGCTTTCCTGCCACTTTTGGGGATGTTGACCATATTCCTGCCTGACAACCGTCACAAAGCGTAATTTACTGGCCGTCAAAGTTTTACTTTGGCGGCCAGATTCCCTGATGCCATAAGGCTTTCCTCTTCTTCTTCCTGCCGAATTTGTCAAAATCTGCTTTTTTTTCATGCTCATTGCTGTTTTATTCAAACTTCAACAATTATTCATAAACATGTCGGTAAAAATTGTCATAAACTGTAACTCGGTTTTTTGGTTTTTCGCCAAAAATGGAACACCCCACCACGAAAGGAGACGGAATGCATCACGCCACACCGCTAATCACCACCATTGTTGGTGGCCTTGTGCTCGCTTTTATCCTCGGCATGATTGCCAATAAACTGCGTATTTCTCCTCTTGTGGGCTATTTGTTAGCGGGTGTACTGGCGGGTCCATTTACGCCGGGCTTTGTGGCGGATACCAAACTGGCTCCAGAACTGGCGGAATTGGGCGTGATCTTGCTGATGTTCGGTGTCGGTTTGCATTTCTCACTGAAGGATTTGATGGCGGTAAAGTCTATCGCCATACCAGGAGCGATCGCCCAGATAGGGGTGGCGACACTGCTGGGAATGGCGCTTTCGACCTTACTTGGCTGGTCACTGATGACCGGCATCGTGTTTGGGCTGTGTCTTTCTACCGCCAGTACCGTGGTGTTGCTGCGCGCGCTTGAAGAGAGACAGTTAATAGACAGCCAGCGCGGGCAAATCGCGATAGGCTGGCTGATTGTTGAAGACCTGGTGATGGTGCTGACGCTGGTTCTGCTGCCAGCCGTTGCCGGGATGATGGAAAAAGATAACGTCGGCTTTGCGTCTCTGGCGCTGGATATGAGTATCACCATCGGTAAAGTTGTGGCGTTTATCGCCATTATGATGCTGGTGGGCCGCCGCCTGGTGCCGTGGATCATGTCCCGCAGCGCCGCGACCGGTTCCCGCGAGCTGTTTACCCTTTCAGTGCTCGCCCTGGCGCTGGGTATCGCCTTTGGCGCCGTGGAGCTGTTTGATGTCTCCTTTGCACTGGGTGCGTTTTTCGCCGGGATGGTGCTGAACGAATCCGAACTGAGCCACCGTGCCGCGCACGACACCCTGCCGCTGCGCGATGCATTCGCCGTACTGTTCTTCGTCTCCGTCGGGATGTTGTTCGACCCGATGATCCTGCTCCAGCAACCGCTGGCAGTACTGGGCACGCTGGCGATCATCATCTTTGGTAAGTCGGTTGTCGCTTTCTTCCTGGTGCGCATGTTTGGCCACTCGCCACGTACAGCGCTGACCATCGCCGCCAGCCTGGCGCAGATTGGTGAGTTTGCTTTTATCCTCGCAGGGCTGGGGATGGCGCTGAATCTGCTGCCACAAGCCGGGCAGAACCTGGTGCTGGCAGGGGCTATTCTCTCCATCATGCTGAACCCAGTGTTGTTCGCGCTGCTGGAAAAATACCTCGATAAAACCGAAACGCTCGAAGAGCAGACGCTGGAAGAGGCTATCGAAGAAGAGAAGCAGATCCCGGTGGATATCTGCAACCATGCGCTACTGGTCGGCTTTGGCCGCGTGGGCAGCCTGTTGGGTGAGAAGCTGATGGCGCAGGGTGTGCCGCTGGTGGTGATTGAATCCTCGAGAACCCGCGTAGATGAGCTGCGCGAGCGCGGTATTCGTGCAGTGCTGGGCAATGCGGCCAATGAAGAGATTATGAATCTTGCGCATCTGGACTGCGCCCGCTGGCTACTGCTGACCATTCCGAACGGCTACGAAGCCGGTGAGATTGTGGCGTCCGCCCGCGAAAAGTGCCCGCATATTGAGATTATCGCCCGCGCCCATTATGACGATGAAGTGGAATACATTACCGAGCGTGGTGCTAATCAGGTGGTGATGGGTGAGCGTGAGATTGCGAATACGATGCTGACGCTGCTGGAAAAACCACCGGTTGAAGAGGCGGTGACGGGGTAAGTGTTGTGCGGCCTGATGCCCTCACCCTGGCCCTCTCCCTGTACGTTCCGGGGACATGGTAGACAGGTGTTCGGGGACATGGTGAACACTTTTTAACATCCTTTACCCATGGTGATCGACTTTTTCTTCAGGTCGATCACCCCCACTTTCGTGCTGTACCACCACACCTCGTAGCTGCCGTCTTCCTGCATCTCCTTCAGCCCGACCCGTTCTCCCCTGAACGCCTTGCCTGCGCTCAGACTTACCCCTTTCACGCTCAGCTTTCCGCTGATATCCACTTTCCTGACCATCACGCCCTCGTCGTATTCCGGGGGCGTGGTGTTGCCGCTGTACTGCCGCTCTGACGGCTTATACCGCGACCCCGGTACCGCCATATCCAGCGCCTCATGCGGGCGTTCAAGGTTATAGACTGTCCGCCAGTGGTCGAAGGCGCGCTGCAGTTCGCCCCCGCTCGCGAACCACTTCCCCTGCAGCACTTCTGCCTTCAGGCTCCGGTGAAAACGCTCCAGCTTACCCTGCGTCTGCGGATGATACGGCCGGGAGTGCCCCACCCGGATACCCAGACGCATCAGCCACAGCTCCAGCGCCGTCCAGGTGCCGGTGGTGTCTCCCCACGGAGAACCGTTGTCCATCGTCATCCGGTCCGGCAGGCCGTAGCGCTCAAACACGCTGACCAGCTGCTGCTGCACGGTCTCGCGCCGTTCATCGGTACAGTGCGCCAGGCACAGGGAAAATCGGGAGTGGTCGTCCAGCAGGGTGAGCGGATGGCAGCGGCCGCCTCCAAAGGGAAAGTGGCCCTTAAAATCCATCTGCCAGAGGCGGTTCGGCGCGTCATGTTCGAACCGTCCCGTGGCGGGAATGCCCGGTGAAGTGCCCGGCAGCAGACCGTGACGGGCCATGAGGTTATGGACGGTGCTGAAGGCGGGCATGGTGTGCCCCTGGTCTTCCAGCCAGCGCTTTATCTTGCGTGCGCCCCAGCGTTCATGGCGGTCATGCGCCATACGCAGCAGGGCAGTGATGTCGTCAGATGAGCGGTTCGGGGAATGGTGCGGTATGCGCGGGCGGTCCTGAAGGCCGGAGGCCCCTTCCTCCGCCCAGCGGCGAAGCCACTTATAGCCGGTGGCAGGTGAAATGCCGAAGCGACGGCAGAGGGAACGGATGTTCGCCCCGTCCTGCGAGGCGAACAAAACAAACTCGGTACGTAATGACATGGTATCTCTCGCATCCCTGGACATAAGCGACTCCATAAACGGGTTCTTATGCCTTAGTTGTAAGTGTCTACCATGTCCCCGAACAAGTGTTCACTATGTCCCCGGACCGTACACCCACGGGGAGAGGGAATAAACACTTTTACCTGTCCCAGTACGCCTCTTCGAGGCTATCTTCCCGTTCCGGCAGGCCACGCGTTAAGCGCGGGGAGTGCTGGTTCAGTACCTGATAACTCACGCGGTTCGCGTACTTACACACCTGCGCCAGCGAGGAATAGGTCAGCCAGCTGAACTTGTGCTTGCTGGAGTTCGGGACATTGGTTTTGTGGTACGCGTTGGCAGTAATGTCGTGCAGCAGCGCGGCCAGAGCCCCGTCGCCAGCGCCGTTGGTATTCATTATCTTCTCTGGTCCGCCCATATACGGCGCGATGTGCGAGTAAATACGCTGCGGGTTCTGGCAATCTTTATGACGCATAGCGCGGCTAAATTCGTACTGGTTGAATTCGGCAATGGCACCCGGCAGCAGCGGATGCTGAGTTTTGCGTTTGCTCTCTTCTTCGGTGAAGCCCGCCATATATAACCCAACCGGCCCAGCGGTACAAAGCACCAGATCCACCCAGTCCAGCGCTTTATCCGACGCCAGCAGCGGATCGCTCTCGCCCGTTAACGCTTCCGCTTCTTCTTCGTTCATCGCCAGAATCGAAACGTGCTCTTTCAGGAACGCCTGCCACCACTCAGGATTGTCGGCAATCACGAATTTGGTGCCAAGTGTCAGAACCACCGGCACATTGTATTTCTTCGCGTACTCGATCGCTTTCATGGTGGCTTCCGGCATTGGCTCACCCGGCTTGCAGCGAACCAGATAGGAGGTCAGCACCAGCGCAGATGCACCTGCGATCACCTCTTCCGGGATGCTGTCGGCGCGCAGTTTGTTCATGTGGCCCGGGCTGATGGCAAAGGTACGCTCACCGGAATCGCTGATAAGCGTAAAGCAGCGACCGATTGGCCCGTCGACACCCTGGAGATAGTTCAGATCGGTACGGCTGGAGGTATTGCACAGATAGCGGTAGGCATAGCCGCCAATCTCGATATTGCTGCACATCACGCCCAGCAATACGGAGCGGTCATCGGCCAGCACAGAATAGTTGTGCATGGTGTTACCGATAGTGCCACCGGCAAACTGATGGGAAATCAGGTTTTCACGTACCAGCTCCTGATACAGCGCTTCGGCCACATCGTCTTCAATCACCAGCGAATGCCCGGCGCTCAGACCGTAACGTGCGACAAACGCGTCATCCACTTTCGCTTCAATATCCACCAGAGTCTGATCGATACCGACCACCCATGCAGCGCTGGTTTCGTTTACCGGCTGAATTTGTTGCAGCAGCGGATCGCGGGCATTGACGGGGAAGTAATGTTTGGATTTACGTTTACCGGGAAATTTCATGGTATGAGCTATGCAAAGAATATGGGCCGGGAATGGTAGCACAAACCCGGCCTTAAGCGCGATCAGCGGCTATTTGCCACCAGCGACACCATCATATCGATATGCTCTGAATCGTCGTTAAGTGCAGGAATGTATTCGTATTTCGCTCCGCCCGCTTCAAGGAAAAACTCCCGGTTTTGCACCGCTATCTCTTCCAGCGTTTCCAGGCAGTCTGCCGAGAAGCCCGGCGACATCACCTGAACGTGCTTCACGCCCTTCTCGCCCAGCATTTTAAGCGTTTCATCGGTATACGGCGTGAGCCACGGCTCGCGGCCAAAGCGCGACTGGAAGGTCATCATCACTTTCTCGGGTGGCAATCCGAGCGCTGAAACCAGCTCTCGCGTGGTATCGCGGCAGCGCTGAGGATAATCATCACCTTCGTCGGCATAGCGCTGAGGAATACCGTGATAGGAAAGCAGCAGCACGTCCGGCTCACCGTGTTTTGCAAACGATGCCCGGGCACTGCTTGCCAGCGCTTTAATATAGAGTGCGTTATCAGCGTAATCGCGAATGAATGTGATACCCGGAATACGGCGGCGAGTGGCCAGAATACGCGCCAGTTCATCCCATACCGCGGCAACCGTCGAGCAAGAATATTGCGGGTAAAGCGCCAGCACCACGATATGATCAACGCCCTGTGAAAGCAGTTCATCAACCGCGCTGGCAAGCGAAGGTTTGCCGTAGCTCATCCCCAGTGCCACCGGCATATCCGGCAAACGGGCCGCAAGGGCTTTCTCCTGGCGACGACTGTAGACCATCAGCGGCGACCCCTCTTCCATCCAGACGGACTGGTAGAGTTTTGCCACACGCGGGGAACGAATCGGCAGAATGGCTCCGCGCAACAGCGGCCACCACAGCAGTCTCGGGGTATCCACAACGCGAGTGTCGCTCAGAAATTGTCGCAGGTAACGTTTTACCGCTTCTGGAGTGGGTGCTTCTGGAGTGCCCAGATTGGCAAGCAGGATGCCGGTTTTCGCCTGACTCATTCACGCCTCTTAACCATTTGAATGGTTGTCAATTGTAGCGGAAATGCGTTTAAACGAAACCCATTGCTGTGATAGATAAAATGAGAATTTTTCTCACCCGGGGATCCGGGTGAGAGAGGTGCGATTAGCCGAGGATTTTTTCCAGCTCTGCACGAACATCAGCAACGGCCTGGGTGCCGTCTACTTTCGCGTATTTGGTGTTACCCGCCTGCGCTTCTTTAGAGTAATAGCCGATCAGTGGCGCGGTCATCTGATGATATTCCACCAGGCGCTTACGCACGGTCTCTTCCTGATCGTCTTTACGGGTGGTCAGCTCTTCGCCGGTCACGTCGTCTTTACCTTCAACCTTAGGCGGGTTGAATTTGATGTGGTAAACGCGGCCAGAAGCAGCGTGTACGCGACGGCCAATGATACGGTCAACGATCAGCTCGTCCGGCACGTCGAATTCCAGCACGTAGTCTACGTTGATGCCCGCTTCTTTCATGGCATCAGCTTGCGGGATGGTGCGTGGGAAGCCGTCCAGCAGGAAACCGTTACGGCAGTCTTCCTGAGCAATGCGCTCTTTCACCAGAGCAATAACCAGTTCGTCAGTAACCAGTTTGCCTGCGTCCATGATGTCTTTCGCTTGTTTACCCAGCTCGGAGCCAGATTTAACAGCGGCGCGCAGCATGTCACCGGTGGAGATTTGCGGAATACCGTATTTCTCCATGATGAACTGAGCCTGAGTTCCTTTACCCGCGCCCGGAGCGCCAAGCAGAATAATACGCATTGCGAAAATCCCCTCAAAAGTTGGTTCAATTTTTCAAAAGCGCTAAACAATACCACCAGAACGGACGTGGCTCAAGGAAGGCGGGACGGCTGAAACGGTTAATGGGGGAGAATATTTGGGTTAGTGCGATTGATTCCCCCTCACCCTGCCCTCTCCCCTTTGGGGAGAGGGCAGGGTGAGGGGTAGGTGGTCAGTTACGCCAGCAGCAGCGCATTCACACGTTTAATGAAGAGGTTAGGATCTTCCAGCGTACCGCGTTCGGCCAGCAGAGACTGGTCCAGCAGCAGTTCAACCCACTCGGCAAACAGGCTTTCGTCCTGAGTATCTGCCGCGCGTTTTACCAGCGGGTGATCCGGGTTCAGCTCGAAGATATATTTCACTTCAGGCATCGCCTGGCCCGCTGCAGCGAACAGTTTTGCCATCTGGGTGCCCATTTCGTCGGCATCGGTGGTGACAATCGCCGGAGTGTCGGTCAGACGATGCGTGAAACGCACCTCTTTCACACGGTCGCCCAGCAGAGTTTTCACGCGCTCAACGAACGGCTCCAGCGCTTTTTCAGCTTCTTTCGCGGTTTCATCCACTTCATCTGCCAGCTTGTCGATGGATTCATCGGCTTTGGCAACGGACTGGAAGGTTTTGCCGGCGAACTCGGTGAGGTAGTTCATCATCCATTCGTCGATGCGGTCGGAAAGCAGCAGTACTTCGATGCCTTTCTTACGCAGCAGTTCCAGGTGCGGGCTGCTCTTCGCTGCGGCATAGCTGTCGGCAGTGATGTAGTAAATCTTTTCCTGCCCTTCCTTCATGCGTGATACGTACTCTTCCAGCGACACAGTCTGTGCTGAAGAATCAGTATGCGTGGAGGCAAAGCGCAGCAGTTTAGCAATGGCTTCGATATTACCGGAATCTTCCGCCGGGCCTTCTTTCAGCACCAGGCCGAACTGTTTCCAGAAGGTCTGGTATTTTTCAGCATCGTCTTTCGCCAGTTTTTCCAGCATCTGCAATGTACGTTTGGTCAGCGCGTTACGCAGGTTACGGGTGACGGTGCTGTCCTGCAAGATTTCACGGGAGACGTTCAGCGGCAGATCGTTAGAGTCGATAAGCCCGCGCGTAAAGCGCAGGTAGTTCGGCATGAACTGCTCGGCTTCATCCATGATAAACACGCGCTGGACGTACAGCTTCAGGCCGTGCTTGTGATCGCGGTTCCACATGTCCCACGGAGCCTGCGCCGGGATATACAGCAGGCTGGTGTACTCCTGCTTACCTTCCACACGGTTGTGGCTCCAGGTCAGCGGGTCAGTGAAGTCGTGGGCAATGTGTTTGTAGAATTCGTTGTACTCTTCGTCTTTGATTTCAGACTTGTTGCGCGTCCACAGTGCCTGCGCCTTGTTGATCTTCTCCCAGGAAACTACGGTTTCGCCGTCGTTCTCTTCCTGTTTTTCGATCTCAACCGGCAGCGCGATATGGTCGGAATACTTGCTGATGATCGAACGTACGCGCCAGTCGTTCAGGAAATCGTCTTCGCCTTCACGCAGGTGCAGGGTGATCTCAGTCCCGCGATCCGCTTTGGTGATATCCGCAACGGTGTATTCGCCTTCACCCTGGGATTCCCAGAACACGCCGTTTTCAGCGCTCTCACCCGCAGCACGGGTGCGAACGGTCACTTTGTCCGCCACGATAAATGCAGAGTAGAAGCCCACACCAAACTGACCAATCAGCTGGCTGTCTTTAGCCTGGTCTGAGCCCATGGATTGCAGGAATGCTTTGGTGCCTGATTTAGCGATGGTGCCGAGATGGTCAATGACTTCATCACGGGTCATACCAATGCCGTTATCGGCGATGGTCAGCGTGCGGTTCTCTTGATTAAAAGAGACACGCACACGAAGATCGCCGTCGCCTTCATACAGATCCGGGTTAGACAGCGCGCGGAAACGCAGCTTATCCGCCGCATCGGAGGCGTTGGAAATCAGCTCACGCAGGAAGATTTCTTTATTGGAATAAAGGGAATGGATCATCAGATGCAGAAGCTGTTTTACTTCTGACTGGAAACCACGGGTTTCTTGTCCTTTCATCTAAGTCGACCTCAACAATGCCATTTAATGGGGTTTTAAAACGTTGAGTGAGAGATGGGGATAAAGGAGAGAGTTTTCAAGCGGAGGCCACGAACGCAGCCTCCGTTTGTTCAGAAAGTAATCTTGTGACGCCCGGCCAGAGAGTGCGACAGCGTGGTGCCGTCGACCATTTCCAGCTCGCCACCAACCGGTACGCCGTGGGCGATACGGCTGGCGTCAACGCCTGCCTCTGCGCACAGCTCGGCGATGTAGTTGGCCGTTGCCTCCCCTTCCACCGTTGGGTTGGTGGCGAGGATCACCTCGTTGATCGTTTCGGACTTAAGACGCTGTTCAAGGCGGTCAAGACCGATATCATCCGGGCCAATACCATCCAGCGGAGAGAGATGCCCCATCAGCACGAAATAGCGCCCAGAAAACTGCCCGGTTTGTTCGATAGCGTAGATGTCCGCCGGAGTCTCCACCACGCAAATCTGACCGTTTTCCTGACGACGCGGGTTCGAACAGATGTTACAGACGTCCTGCTCGGTAAACGTACGGCAATCCGCACAATGACCAATTTCTGACATGGCGCGGGTCAAAGCCTGCGCCAGGCGCATCCCGCCGCTGCGGTCGCGCTGTAAGAGCGTGAACGCCATGCGCTGCGCCGACTTTGGGCCAACGCCCGGCAGGCAGCGCAGTGCTTCCATTAACTGCGTGAGCAGCGGACTGGTTTGCATCAGAATGGCATCTTGAAGCCCGGCGGCAGTTGCATACCGCTGGATACAGAGGCCATTTTCTCTTTCTGAGTTTCGTCGATACGGCGAGCAGCATCGTTGAACGCCGCAGCAACCAGATCTTCCAGCATATCTTTGTCGTCTTCGAGCAGGCTTGGGTCGATTTCAACGCGGCGGCAGTTGTGCGCACCGTTGATGGTCACTTTAACCAGACCCGCGCCAGATTCGCCCGTGACTTCCAGCTGAGCGATCTCTTCCTGCATCTTCTGCATTTTTTCCTGCATCTGCTGAGCCTGCTTCATCAGACCACCCAGACCGCCTTTACCACCAAACATAGGCTTCTCTCTTCTTTCACGTTTAATGATTACAACCGTAAGTCAGACTCACGATCAAATGGGGCGAATACTTTCTTCATCCAGATCGGCGTCGAAGAACCGACGCAGGGTCTGGATGTTGTTATCCGCAATAATCGACTCACGCGCCTGCGCGAGCTTTTCTTCATAAATAGCCTGTCGCCACTCAAGTGGCGTTCGCACCGCCGGATTATCATCTTCAATGATAGTCAATTCAACCGGCGAACCCTGTAATGTGGCGAGCGCCTCAGCCAGCACTTTTTGCGCACCCGAGGAATTCAGATGCCGCTGCCCTGAACGCAGATGCAGGCGAACCTGATTACCGTCCTGCTCTTTCCAGGCATTAAGCGCCACCTGCTCCACTAGCTTCGGCAGCTGTAATTTACTGACTTCTGCCGCCCAGGCATCGCGCTCAATAGATTCTTCGGCCAGTTTCGCCGCCAGCTCCGGCGTTTTTTCATGTTCCAGCGCCTTTTTCAGCGCCTTCGGGGTCGCGACCTCTTCTTTTACCGTTTCGATAATCGTGGTCGCTTTCCAGCGATAAGCCTCTTCCTTCACCGGGGCTTTTTGCTCAAGCGCGGACGGTGCAGGGCGCGACTGCACGCGCTCCGTTACCGAAGCCAGTCGTTCAAGCGCGGCGTTATTTACCGGCCGCGCTCTGCCTGGCGCTGCCGGTTCACTCTTTTTTGGTTTGGTTGCTCCCTGCGCACGTTGCAACTGGCTTCGTGCGGCAAGCACCGAACTGGTGGCATCCGACAGCGGCACATTTTGCTGTGGCGGCGGTGTCGGTTGCGGTGGCACCTGCTGTGGTGACATTACTGCCGTGGGTGCGACCGGGGCAAAGGACTGTTGCGGGACTTCCGGCTCCGGCAGGGGCATCCGCGGGTGGAACGCCAGCGCGCGCAGCAGGGTCATCTCAACGCCCATACGGCGGTCGGGTGCAAAAGGCAACTCTTTGCGGCCGATCAGCAGTGTCTGGTAGTACAACTGCACATCGGTTGGCGGCACGGTGCGAGCAAGTTCACGCATCCGCTGCTCTATCGCCGCCATATCAGCGCCAATGGCCGATGGAGAGAGTTGCAGCATCGCCACGCGGTGCAGCAGGCTGAGCATTTCAACCAGCAGCCCTTCCCACTCAACGCCGCGCGCAGCCGCCGCGTTGACCAGCGACATCACACGCTCGCCATTGGCAGCGATCATCGCTTCAATCAGCGACAGCGCCTGGTCATCGTCCAGCGTACCGAGCATGGTGCTGACTGCATCGGTCGAGAGTTTACCGTCACCGCTGGCGATGGCCTGATCGGTAAGGCTTAGCGCGTCGCGAAGGCTGCCGTCTGCCGCGCGCGCCAGCAGTTGCAGGGCACGAGGCTCATGGACAATCTTCTCTTCATCGAGAATGTGCTCAAGCTGAGCGCGGATCTGTTCAACGTCCAGCGCCTTAAGATGGAATTGCAGGCAGCGTGACAAAATCGTCACCGGCAGCTTTTGCGGATCGGTGGTCGCCAGCAGGAATTTCACATGCGCAGGCGGTTCTTCCAGCGTTTTCAGCAGGGCGTTGAAGCTGTGGCGCGACAACATGTGCACTTCATCGATCAGGTAGACCTTAAAGCGCCCGCGCGCCGGTGCATACTGGACGTTATCCAGCAGGTCGCGGGTATCTTCGACTTTGGTGCGCGAGGCGGCATCAATCTCAATCAGATCGACAAAACGGCCTTGCTCGATTTCACGGCAGTTATCACACACGCCACAGGGTGTCGCGGTGATCCCGGTTTCGCAGTTCAGACCTTTTGCCAGCAAACGGGCAATAGAGGTTTTACCGACGCCACGGGTGCCGGAGAATAGATAGGCGTGATGGATGCGACCTAGCGACAAGCCATTCGCCAGGGCCGTCAGCACATGTTCCTGACCGACAACGTCAGCAAAGGTTTGTGGTCGCCATTTACGGGCTAACACCTGATAACTCATGGGCAGGCTCTGCAACGCTGGAAGGTGAATTTATGGAGGGGAATGCTATCACAACCTCACCCATTGAGCGAGGTTGTGACTATCGGGATCAGTGACCCGGGAATGGCACCAGGCTGTAGATGGTAATACCTTGTTTTTCCAGGCGCTGCTCGCCGCCCAGATCGAACAGGTTAATGATGAATGCGGCATCAGTCACTTCACCACCCAGACGGCGGATCAATTTCGCTGTCGCTTCAATCGTGCCGCCAGTCGCCAGCAGATCGTCCACCACCAGCACTTTGTCGCCAGGTTCGATCGCATCAACGTGGATTTCCAGCTGATCGGTGCCGTATTCCAGCTCATAACTTTCTGCAATGGTTTCGCGTGGCAGTTTGCGCGGTTTACGCACCGGCACAAAGCCAACACCCATCGCCAGCGCAACCGGTGCGCCAAACAGGAAGCCACGGGCTTCAGTACCTACTACTTTGGTGATCCCGGCGTTCTTATAACGCTCAACCAGCAGTTCAATGCTGAGCGCGTACGCTTTCGGGTCTTCCAGCAAGCTGGTGACATCACGGAAAAGAATGCCAGGCTTTGGATAATCCTGGATGCTTTTGATGCTGTTTTTCAGATATTCAAGCTGCTGTGCAGTTGCGGTCATCGGTTTGTGCCCAAATAAAACAGTGTTACTCACAGTGCGCGTAGGAAGTTGGCAAAGGTAACAATTGTTTAACCTTTAACCAGGCGTACCTGTGCTCGAAAACGCTCGAATTTACTGGCTACGCAAGATAATTGCAACAGACATTATAAGGCATCAGTGCTTTTGTTGCTTTTCATCAACCACCGGGATCCGCCACATAAAGATGAGCAGGCAAGTCAGGATCACCAGCAACAGGATCCGCACCCACATCATTTTCACCAGCCATAATGAGATGGCAAAGGTTAACAGAATAACGGCAATCGCCCGTGGCTTTGCACCAGGCGGCATCGCACGATGTTTCTGCCAGTGGCGCAGATAACCGCCAAACCATGAGCGATACAGCAGCCAGTGGTGAAAGCGTGGTGAAGAGCGGGCGAAGCACCAGGCCGCCAGCAGAATAAAGGGCGTGGTTGGCAGGAGCGGTAAAACGACGCCCAGTGTGCCAAGTACTACCGCGAGCCAGCCAATGATGATTAGAATAGTACGCTTCATAATGCGAATCGTTATCAAACTGAACGGCTACTTTACCACTGGAGAGCGCATTGAAAACAGCCTTGCTTCTGGAGACGCTGCAAAATCAGCTCATTGCCCTGCGCGCGCAAGCCACACCGCTAATGGGACACGCTACGCTAAAACCGCGCTTTGACCGGCAGCTTTTCCGCACCCGCAGTACGTTAATTCAGGATTATCTTGCCGAAGTGCAGACCAATCTTGACGAATTGCGTCATGCGGTACAGAGCGAGCAGCAGGAGCAAGTGGCGTGGCTGGCTGAACATCTCACCGAACAGATAACCGCCCTGCACCGTGAAATTATCGCCTGGCCGTTGCGAGCGTGGGATAGCCCGTCGCCGGGTCTTAGCAAGTGGCAGCGCAAACGGCTGGAGAACCAGGAATTTGAGCGCCGCCTGTTTGAGATGAAGCGCGAGCGTGAAGTACGCCTGAACAACAGCGAAACGCTGGAAGAGCAGCAATTATTGATGCGAGAAATAACCGCCCTGGAAGGCCGCATTGTCCGCTGCCGACAGGCATTAGAGGAAATTGAACGCGTAATCGAACGCCTGACCCGTTAAAAGGATCCGCGAATGTCACTGGAAAATGCCCCCGATGAGGTCAAACTGGCCGTCGATTTGATTATGCTGCTGGAGAATCACGCGATCCCGGTGGAAACGGTGCTAAAGGCGCTGGAGCTTGTGCGCAGAGATTTTGAGGGAAAGGTGAAGGCCTGTAGCCCTCACCCTGACCCTCTCCCGCCGGGAGAGGGAAAATAGATTAAGCCGGAGTAGGATCATCACCCTTAATCTCGCGCTTCACTTCCGTATGCTCGTCACCTTTTTCATTACGCAGGTGAACCTCAAGCTGGTTGAAGGCGATATTAATGTCGTTTTCACGGCACAGACGATCGATAGAGCGGTTCAGCTCATCCACGGTGTAGCTGCGATCGCGCAGTTCACGCACGTATAAGCGCAGTTCGTGATCCAGCGTGCTCGGGCCAAAGGTGGTGAAGAATACCGACGGTGCCGGATCGTGCATCACTTTCGGGTGTTCAGATGCCGCCATCAGCAGAACCTCTTTCACTTTATCCAGATCCGATCCATACGCCACGCCCAGACGGATCACCACGCGGGTGACCGTATCGGAGAGTGACCAGTTGATCAGGCGCTCGGTCACGAACGCTTTGTTCGGGATGATCACCTCTTTACGATCGAAGTCAGTTATCGTAGTGGCACGAATTCGGATCTTACTGACCGTCCCGGAGAAGGTCCCGATAGTCACGGTGTCGCCAATGCGCACCGGGCGTTCGAACAGGATAATCAGGCCAGAAACGAAGTTACCGAAGATCTCCTGCAAGCCAAAGCCCAGACCAACCGAGAGCGCCGCGGCCAGCCATTGCAGTTTGTCCCACGAAACACCAAGCGAGCCAAAGACCGTCATCGCGCCGACAATAATGATCACGTAGTTCAGGATTGTGGTAATGGCATACGATGCCCCCTGACGCAGTTTGAGGCGCGACAGCACCAGCACTTCGAGCAGCCCCGGTAGGTTTCGGATCAGCGCCCAGGCGACCATCGACGATACCAGCGCAAAGAGCAGGCTGCCCATTGTGACGCTTTTCATCACCGTAGCCCCGGCTTCAGTACCGTTGTACTGCCAGAGGGTGATGCTGTCGAGATACGCAAATACAGTGATTAAATCAGACCAGATAGCCCAGAACATCACCCCGAACAGCGACACCATGACCAGCATGGTAATACGCAGCGTCTGCTGGTTGACTTGCTCCAGGGCGATGGTTGGCTCTTCCTGTGGTTCTGCGCCTTCGGCCCCCTCTTTCACCTGATGCTGACGACGCGCGATCGCACGACGATAGGCAATACGGCGAGCCGCCACGCTCAGACCACGCAGTACTGTCTGGTACAGCAGGTTCCAGACGATCACCAGATAGACGGTTTCAATCCAGCGCCCGGAAAGGCGCAGCGTGGTATAGAAATAACCCGTTGCGGTCAGCACCATCAGCGCCAGCGGAATAATCGCCAGTACCGTCATGGTGACCAGACGAATATTGTGGGACTCTTTATCGCGCCAGCTGTCACGGCACATCGGCCACATCAGAACGGCAATCAGCAGCAGGTTCAGCAGAATCACCAACTGACCCAGTACATCATCCATCAGATGCAGTGGAGAAAGCTCAGAAACCACCGACCAGAAGTGCAGCGGTAAAAGCGCAAGGCTGATACGCACAATCTGACGACGCCAGTGGCTGGTCAGTTTCTCAGGCATATTGAAGTGGCGCACAGCAACGCCGTCTTTTTCCAGCACTTTCCAGCACACACCAAACACCAGCCAGAACAGTGCCAGTTTTTTACTGAAGGCCCACAGCAAATCGCTGATATTGAGCTGCATGGTAAGCAGAATCAGCCCGGCCGCCAGGATCAGCAGGCAGACCGGCAGGGCGCGGATCAGGTCAATCAGGATCGCTTTTGGCGTGTGGAGCTGACTGTCGTTGCGCAGTTGCCCCACTTCCTGAGCAAGCTTCGCCTGGTATTGCTTCAGCCAGCCAAGACGCCAGCGAATCAGCCCCGCAATCAGCAGTAACGGCAAACCGGCCAGGAAAGCAATCATCACCGCAGGCCAGGCTTTCTCCCAGTTCACGGTGATTTTCATGCTCTTAATCTGCGCCTTCAGCGTTTCAGGGAAGGATTTAATCCAGTCCCAGTCCATCGGCTTGTTGCTGTTTACCCAGAAAATTTGCTGAGTCAGGATTTCCTGAAGATTTTTAGAGACACTCACTAACTGCTGCTGATTGATTTGCAGGTTAATTGCCATCATCAGCTGGTTGCCAAGCTGCTTGTTAAGCTGATCGAGCAGCTCGCGGCGCATATCCACCACCTGCAACAGCGCGTCGTGAACCTCAGGGTTCACTTCACTGGAGTGGCCCTCTTCCACTTTGGCAACAAAGGTGTCGCTCTGGAAAAGCGTGTCGCGCTGCTGGTTTACGTCAAATTGCTCCAGACGTAAATCGGCAATGCGGTTGGTCATGTCTTCCAGCTCATCCGCGGACGGTAGTGTCTGCTGTTGCTGGTACAAAATGCGTGATAACAACAGGCTGCCTTTTAGTACGGCAATCTGTTCTTTAATATTACGTTCCGCCTGGAGCGCGCGGTCCAGCCAGTTTTTCACTTTAATGTTCTGCTGAACCAGCGAGTTACCGCTTTCGGTCGCCTGAATCAGGCGCTGGCTGAGCTGATGGTTAACGTCCAGCTCCTGTTTAACCAGTGGGTTGGCCTGAATACGGGCCGTCTCGTCTGGCGAAACAGCCTCCTGCGCTGTTTTTTCCGTGAGCGTCAGGCGCTTACTGTTTACCGCCTCCTGCAACAGCTGGAGCTGGTGCTCAAGACGGTTTATGTTTGCGGTGACGTAATCGCGTTGTTTTTGCAGCGTATCCTGCAAGACGGTATTGCCTTCCAGGCTCTTACGTTGCTGTTCGATTTGCGCGTTTAGAAGCGACTGCTGGCACAGCAGCAGCGTTTGCTGAGTGGGACGTAAAGCCCCTTCCCCAACGGTAGTCCCATTCAGGCGGTTACGGATTTGCTGTAGCTGCTGAGATGCCGAATACATTGCGTTTTGCACGCGCTCTGGCTGGGTTTGCAGCGACACCAGCTGGCTATTGTAGGTTGCCAGGTCGGACTGACCGGTTTGCAGGTCGTCCAGCAGATCCGCTACGCGAGACTCAAGCTGACGCAGCGACAGCGTCGAGAGCGTTTTGCGGGTTTCATCATCGTTGTCGACGTCGCTTAATGCATTCAACGCCTCAGTAGCCTTGCGCATATTGTCCGGCGCCAGGGCAACCTTCTGGCGAAGCTGGGTTGTTTCTGCTTTTACGCGCTCAATTTTATCAAGCGTTTCCAGCGTTTCGGTTAAATCCTGCTGGACGAGTTTGTCTTGCGGCGACAGATCTTTTTGCTTGTTCAGGGTATCGAGCTGCGACTGAACATCTGCGCGCGTGGGAATGTCATTGGTGTTATCTGCGCGAGCATAGGAAGCAGGTGTTGCCGCAAAGAAAAACAGCATGACAAAAATAAATGCAAAAACAGAGTGTTGCGAGCGATTGTAATGCAGCATAGTCATGAGTGTGATGTGTGAGAATGACCGAAAATAGTCCGGCGTGCAGGATATCACGCCCGCGTTTTGCAGAATAGCGCGAACCGTAACCTCTGAGAGAATTCCTGGAATGGCTTAAGCCGGCAGGGACGTTGTTTCACCGCGAAGCGTTGGGCTAAGCTGGCACATCTCCAGGAAAATCACGACGTAATCGCGCGCTTCTTTTTTCAAATCAAATGACTGGGGAGAGAAAAGCCAGTTTTCCATCAGGCCCGAAATGTAGGCGCGCATCAGGATAGCTGCCCGGCGGGTCAGCAAATTGGCAGGTAACATTTTTGCCTGAATACATTGATTTAGCGTATATTCTATACGGTCATAGCTTTCCAGACTCAGACTTCGTTGCGCCTGCTGAACAACCGCCATTTCGCCAACGAATTCGCACTTGTGGAAGATAATTTCCATCATTAACCGGCGGCGTTCTTCAACGACTGTTGCTTCAAGGATATATACTAAAATTTCTCTCAATACTGAGAGTGGATCGTCGGGGAATTTTGCCCGATACTCAGTCTCTAGATCACTAATGCTGGATTCTGAAAGCTCCCAGATTTCGCTGAACAGATCTGACTTGTCTTTAAAATGCCAGTAAATCGCTCCCCGTGTCACCCCAGCGGCCTGAGCAATCTGAGCCAGTGAGGTTGAAGACACACCTTGCTGAGAGAACAAACGCATAGCCACATCAAGTATGTGTTGACGAGTTTCCAGCGCTTGTTGTTTGGTTTTTCGTGCCATGCGTCAGTGAATTTACAGGAGTCAGATTTACATACATTTATGAATGTATGTACCATAGCATGACGATAATATAAACGCAGCAATGGGTTTTTAGACTTAGGACCCTTGATCAATTTGAAATCGGACACTCGAGGTTTACATATGAACAAAAACAGAGGGTTAACGCCTCTGGCGGTCGTTCTGATGCTCTCAGGCAGCTTAGCGCTAACAGGATGTGACGAGAAACAGGCTCAACAAGGCGCTCATCAGACACCAGAAGTGGGTGTGGTGACGCTCAAGTCCGAACCTCTCCAGATAACAACAGAACTGCCCGGTCGTACCAACGCTTACCGCGTTGCCGAAGTTCGTCCTCAGGTGAGCGGTATCATCCTGAAACGCAACTTCACCGAAGGTGGTGACGTTGAAGCAGGTGTTTCTCTGTATCAGATTGATCCGGCTACCTATCAGGCCGCTTACGAAAGCGCGAAAGGCGATCTGGCGAAAGCCGAAGCCGCAGCGAAAATTTCGCAACTGACGCTGAATCGTTACAAAAAACTGCTTGGTACTCAGTACATTAGTCAACAGGATTACGATACTGCCCTGGCCGATGCACAACAGAACAATGCAGCCGTCGTCGCGGCTAAAGCTGCCGTTGAAACTGCACGTATCAACCTGGCTTATACCAAAGTGACCTCCCCTATTAGCGGTCGTATTGGTAAGTCTTCCGTTACGGAAGGTGCGCTGGTCCAGAACGGGCAAACCACTGCGCTGGCCACCGTGCAGCAGCTTGATCCTATCTACGTTGACGTTACCCAATCCAGTAACGATTTCCTGCGTCTTAAACAAGAGCTGGCAAACGGCACCCTGAAGCAGGAAAACGGTAAGGCGAAAGTAGAGCTGGTCACCAGTGACGGCGTTAAATTCCCACAGGCAGGTACACTTGAGTTTTCCGACGTAACCGTTGATCAGACCACCGGTTCCATCACCCTGCGTGCCATTTTCCCGAACCCTGACCACACCCTTTTACCGGGTATGTTCGTTCGCGCACGTCTGGAAGAAGGGACTAACCCAACCGCAATTCTGGTTCCTCAGCAGGGTGTGACCCGTACGCCGCGTGGCGATGCGAGCGCGCTGGTTGTGGGTGCAGATGACAAAGTCGAAACGCGCAATATCACTGCAACGCAGGCGATTGGCGACAAATGGCTGGTGACGGAAGGTCTGAAAGATGGCGATCGCGTGATTGTCACTGGTTTGCAAAAAGTACGTCCTGGCGCACAGGTAAAAGCACAGGAAGTCGCTTCTGACACTCAACAAAAAGCCGCAGCCGACGGTCAGTCAGAACAAACCAAGTCTTAACTTAAACAGGAGCCGTTAAGACATGCCTAATTTCTTTATCGATCGCCCCATATTTGCGTGGGTGATTGCCATAATCATCATGCTTGCAGGGGGTCTGGCGATCCTGAAGCTGCCGGTCGCGCAATATCCAACGATTGCGCCACCAGCCGTTTCGATCACCGCAACCTACCCTGGGGCTGATGCAAAAACGGTGCAGGACACCGTTACTCAGGTTATCGAACAGAATATGAACGGTATCGATAACCTGATGTACATGTCCTCAAACAGTGACTCAACCGGTACGGTTCAAATCACCCTGACCTTCCAGTCAGGTACTGATGCTGATATCGCGCAGGTTCAGGTACAGAACAAATTGCAGCTGGCTATGCCGCTGCTGCCACAGGAAGTACAACAGCAGGGCGTGAGCGTCGAGAAATCGTCCAGTAGCTTCCTGATGGTTGTCGGCGTTATCAACACCAACGGCACCATGACCCAGGAGGATATCTCCGACTACGTGGGCGCCAACATGAAGGATGCTATCAGCCGTACTTCTGGTGTGGGTGACGTTCAGCTGTTCGGTTCTCAGTACGCAATGCGTATCTGGATGGACCCGAATAAACTGAATAACTTCCAGTTAACGCCTGTAGACGTTATCAGCGCCATTAAAGCGCAGAACGCCCAGGTTGCAGCCGGTCAGTTAGGTGGTACGCCACCGGTGAAAGGCCAGCAACTTAACGCATCTATCATCGCGCAAACGCGACTGACCTCTGCGGAAGAATTCAGCAAAATTCTGCTGAAAGTGAATCAGGATGGTTCACAGGTTCGCCTGCGTGACGTAGCGAAAGTCGAACTGGGTGGCGAAAACTACGACATCGTGGCGAAGTTTAACGGTAAACCGGCTTCTGGTCTGGGTATTAAACTGGCTACCGGTGCAAACGCCCTGGACACAGCGACAGCTATCCGTGCAGAACTGAAGAAGATGGAGCCGTACTTCCCGTCAGGTCTGAAGATCGTTTACCCGTATGACACCACGCCGTTCGTAAAAATCTCGATTCACGAAGTGGTTAAAACGCTGGTCGAGGCGATCATCCTGGTCTTCCTGGTGATGTACCTGTTCCTGCAAAACTTCCGCGCAACGCTGATCCCAACCATCGCCGTGCCGGTTGTCTTGCTCGGGACCTTTGCGATCCTGTCGATATTTGGCTACTCGATAAACACCCTAACGATGTTCGGGATGGTGCTAGCCATCGGCTTGCTGGTGGATGATGCCATTGTCGTGGTAGAGAACGTCGAGCGTGTAATGGCAGAGGAAGGTCTGCCGCCGAAGGAAGCAACCCGTAAATCAATGGGCCAAATCCAGGGCGCGTTGGTCGGTATCGCGATGGTGCTGTCTGCGGTATTTATCCCGATGGCCTTCTTCGGTGGCTCCACCGGTGCTATCTACCGTCAGTTCTCCATCACCATCGTTTCTGCGATGGCGCTGTCAGTACTGGTGGCGTTGATTCTGACGCCAGCTCTCTGTGCCACCATGTTGAAGCCCATTCAGAAAGGCGGCCATGGCGAGCATAAAGGGTTCTTCGGCTGGTTTAACCGCATGTTTGATAAAAGCACGCACCACTACACCGACAGCGTAGGTAACATTCTGCGCAGTACCGGTCGTTACCTGGTGCTGTATATCATCATCGTGGTGGGCATGGCTTATCTGTTTGTTCGTCTGCCAAGCTCGTTCCTGCCAGATGAAGACCAGGGTGTGTTCCTGACAATGGCGCAGCTTCCGGCGGGTGCATCGCAAGAGCGTACTCAGAAAGTGCTGGATGAAGTGACCGATTACTACCTCACCAAAGAGAAAGACAACGTTGAGTCCGTGTTTGCGGTTAACGGCTTTGGCTTTGCGGGTCGTGGTCAGAACACCGGTATCGCCTTCGTTTCTCTGAAAGACTGGTCAGAACGTCCGGGCAAGGAGAACAAGGTTGAAGCCATCACTGGTCGTGCAATGGGGACATTCTCGCAGATTAAAGATGCGATGGTCTTCGCCTTTAACCTGCCGGCGATTGTTGAACTGGGTACGGCTACCGGCTTTGACTTCCAGTTGATTGACCAGGGTGGTCTGGGTCATGAAAAACTGACGCAGGCACGTAACCAGCTGTTTGGTGAAATTGCTAAACATCCTGATCTGCTGGTCGGTGTGCGTCCGAACGGTCTGGAAGATACACCGCAGTTCAAGGTCGATATCGATCAGGAGAAAGCGCAAGCGTTGGGTGTTTCCATTAGTGACATCAATACCACGCTGGGTGCTGCCTGGGGCGGAAGCTACGTCAACGACTTCATCGACCGTGGTCGTGTGAAGAAAGTGTACGTCATGTCTGAAGCGCAATACCGTATGTTGCCGAACGATATCAATAACTGGTACGTACGCGGCACTAACGGCCAAATGGTACCCTTCGCCGCCTTCTCTACGTCACACTGGGAATACGGTTCACCGCGTCTGGAGCGTTACAACGGTCTGCCATCGATGGAAATCCTCGGTCAGGCAGCTGAAGGCAAGAGTACCGGTGAAGCGATGGCAATGATGGAGCAACTGGCCAGCAAGCTGCCTTCGGGTATTGGTTATGACTGGACGGGGATGTCCTATCAGGAACGTCTGTCCGGTAACCAGGCCCCTGCCCTGTACGCAATTTCACTGATTGTCGTGTTCTTGTGTCTGGCAGCGCTGTATGAGAGCTGGTCGATTCCGTTCTCCGTTATGTTGGTTGTTCCACTGGGGGTTATCGGCGCACTGCTTGCCGCAACGTTCCGTGGTCTGACAAACGACGTTTACTTCCAGGTGGGCCTGCTGACAACCATTGGCTTGTCGGCGAAGAACGCGATTCTTATCGTGGAATTCGCCAAAGATCTGATGGAGAAAGAAGGCAAAGGCCTGATTGAGGCGACGCTTGACGCGGTTCGTATGCGTCTGCGCCCAATCCTGATGACGTCTCTGGCGTTTATCCTCGGCGTTATGCCGCTGGTTATCAGCTCTGGTGCTGGCTCCGGTGCGCAGAACGCAGTAGGTACAGGTGTAATGGGCGGTATGGTCACCGCGACCGTTCTCGCTATCTTCTTCGTACCGGTGTTCTTCGTGGTGGTTCGTCGCCGCTTCAGCCGTAAGAATGAAGATATTGAGCATAGTCACTCAGTAGAACACCACTGATACCGGTTTCAACCGATAAAAAGGCCGCATTAGCGGCCTTTTTCATTTCACACGAAAAATCATAAATTACGCTTATTGTCGGATTATTTATTTTCTGCCATCTTAATAAGACATATCATATTTAACCGTTAACTTAATCGACGAACTTATGGTTTTTTTAATTTCATTTCTCTTCGTAGATTATTAGGAATAATCCTAATACAGCGCACAAAAGTGCAAAAAGTCTGAATCTGGACTTCATTTGAAGGTAAATGCTAACCCAATGAATCATAAGGATGCGGTAAAAAATAAGCGCTGATAAAGTTAAAAACGCCGCACATAAACCTTGCTATTGCGCGCACGCTCGAAAACCTGATTTTTAATTGTAATTTTTCGTAATAGCGCGGTGAAATCTTGAAAGGAGTGGCTTATAGTTAGAGTTATCAGGAACACAGCACGTTGCGGCTAAGTATGTTGTATCCATCCCGACAATGATGTTCGGTGAGTAAGAAATCACTCAGAAGGGGATGCGCTATGGACGAGTACTCGCCAAAAAGGCATGATATCGCGCAGTTGAAATTTCTCTGCGAATCCTTGTACCATGACTGCCTTGCCAATCTTGATGAAAGTAACCACGGCTGGGTGAATGATCCAACGTCTGCCATCAATTTACAGCTAAATGAGTTGATAGAGCATATAGCGACCTTCGCACTTAATTATAAAATTAAGTACAATGAAGATAATAAACTGATTGAGCAAATTGACGAATACCTGGATGACACCTTTATGTTGTTCAGCAGCTACGGCATTAACGCACAGGATTTGCAAAAATGGCGTAAATCGGGAAACCGCTTATTCCGCTGTTTCGTCAACGTGAGCAGAGCTAACCCTGTTAGCCTATCCTGTTAAAATTATTACAATGACTAAGGTGAATTTATGTCTGATAAACCATTAACCAAAATCGATTATTTGCTGCGTTTGCGACGTTGTCAGTCAATAGACACGCTCGAACGTGTTATTGAAAAAAATAAATACGAGCTTCCTGATAATGAACTGGCTGTATTTTATTCAGCGGCTGACCACCGTCTTGCAGAACTCACCATGAATAAGCTGTATGACAAAATTCCTTCTTCTGTATGGAAGTTTGTCCGTTAATCACGAATGTTGACCATTGAGACTGAACACCACTTCCTAAGCTGAATTCACCTTTCGCGTTGCGAACCCTGTGAGCCAGACAGGTCCCCTTAACCAATGTACTCATTCACAACAATGTTGTGACTGTAATCACACCCCACTTTCGGGAACGTTCCCTTTCCGGTTTATGACCATTACCTTATAGGTGATCAATTTTCCAGTGAGGCTCCCATGAGTGAAGAAAAGCAAAAGATGATTGCAGGCGAACACTACCGTCCGGGTGACGATACATTACGGGCCGACCGCTTGCGTGCCCGCCTACTGGTTCATCGATACAACCACACGTCGCCAGACGACAAACCTGAACGCCAGTCCATCCTTGCTGAATTGCTGGGGCAAAGCGAAGGGGCCTATATTGAGCCAAGTTTCCGCTGTGATTACGGCTACAATATCTACCTCGGCGCGGCGTTTTACGCTAATTTTGATTGCGTGATGCTCGACGTCTGCCCAATCCATATTGGTGATAACTGTATGCTCGCGCCGGGCGTTCATATCTATACGGCAACACATCCGCTGGATGCCAGCGAACGCAACAGCGGTGTTGAATACGGTAAGCCTGTGACAATCGGTAATAACGTCTGGATCGGCGGGCGTGCGGTCATTAACCCAGGCGTGACTATTGGTGATAATGTTGTGGTGGCGTCCGGGGCCGTTGTCACGAAAGATGTCCCCGCCAATGCGGTAGTCGGCGGTAATCCCGCCAAAATCATCAAAATGCTGTAAGCGTATGCCGGGTAACTGTTATGATCTTTCAGCGCATAACTGTTACTTTTTTCACCCCATCCGCTCCACTAAACTAGGCAGATCCCCTGTATTTTCAAAATTCATGAAGGCAAAAAATGACAGAGATACAGCGCCTGCTCACCGCTACCATCGACGATCTGAATATTCGCGAAAAACGTGATAATCGCCCGCGCTTTAGCATTAGCTTTATTCGTAAACACCCAGGTCTGTTTGTTGCGATGTACGCCGCCTGGCTTGCCACGCTGATTGTGATGCTGCGTTCCGAAACCCTGGTGGATTCCGTCTGGCTTCTGGTTGTGTTGTTTGTGGTGTTTAACGCGTTCTTCTTCTTCGACGTTAATCCTCGTTATCGTTACGAAGATATCGACGTTCTCGATTTTCGCGTCTGCTATAACGGCGAATGGTACAACACCCGCTTTGTGCCCTCTGAGCTCATCGACAGCATTCTCCACTCACCCGACGTAAACGCCGGGGAAAAAGAGAAACTGCAAAAAATGATCTCCACCAAAGGTGAGCTTTCGTTCTACGATGTCTTTACGCTATCCCGCCCTGTTGCAGCGTAATGAGGTTTTGTAAACGCCGGATACCAGATGTGAACTGAGAAGCGGAAGTATTGCCGTACCCTAATACCAGGCCGGTTTGCCCCTGATGAGTATCAAGGTAGTATCCGCTCAATGCAGCAGGTGCCAGCTGAAAAGCTCTTGCCTGCTGCACAATGGCTTTATCATCAATCCCGTCAATGGCCACCGTCAGATGCATTCCGCCCTCACCGGCCAGAACGCGGTGTTCAACATGAAGCTCCGTGCTTAGCACCTCACGTAACTGTCTGTATCGCTTGCGATAAAGTCGACGCATTGCCGCAAGGTGCCGCGCATAATGCCCCTCTTCAATAAACAACGCCAGGGTGCGCTGTTCTGCGCGATGCCCGCCACGCAATAATGCGCCGATTGCCGGCTGCGCCGCCTTCGCCAGCGCAGGTGGTAACACCATAAAACCAATTCGAAGCGAGGGAAAAAGCGTTTTGCTGAAGGTTCCCAGATAGACCACCGGCGCGTGCTTTATCATTCCTGACATAGCCGGAACCGGTTCACCGCTGTAGCGAAATTCGCTGTCATAGTCATCTTCCACAATCCACGCTTTTTGCGCCTGAGCCAGCTCCAGCAGCGCCAGACGTCGACGGGCGCTGAGCACACTACCATAAGGAAACTGGTGTGAGGGTGAGGTAAAAATGAGTGAAGGTGCGTCTGACTGCTGCTGCTCCCAGCACATACCTTCATCATCAACGGGCATCCCGACCACCGTGAGCCCCGTTTTGGCGAACGCACTTTTCGCCCCTGCATAACCGGGATCTTCAATCCAGGCGATATCCCCGGGTTCGCTCAGAAGCAACGTACAAAGATTTACGCCTTCGAGCGCGCCTTCGGTTATAACAATCTGGCTGGCATCACAGGTGATCCCGCGCGATAACGCAAGGTGCCGGGCAATAGCCTCTCGCAAAGACAACTCCCCTTCCGGGGCGCCATAGCCCAACAGGGCACTGCCCTCTTCCCGCAATACCCTGTCGTATAAACGCCGCCATAACGGCAGTGGAAAATAGTTAATCGCGGGAGTGCCCGGGGTAAAGGCCGGAACCGGCGTTCCCCGTGGCGTAGGCGCAGGCAGTAATGCAACGCGTTTTGCGAGCGTGACAGCAGGCTCAGGTGATGGATGGGCAATATTACGCTTTGCAAGCTGTGCAACCCGCGTACCCTGCCGGTTTCGCCGCAAATAGCCTTCAAGCGTGAGCTGCTCCAGTGCGGCATTCACCGTGTTGCGCGAAAGGCCGAGCTGCCGCGCAATAACACGAGAGCCTGGCAATCGCGATTCCGCCTGCAGCCGTCCGTGCAAAATAGCCTCCCGCAAAGCAAGATAGAGAGCACGTTGCAGCGTTTCTGCCCCACGCTTTTTCAGCGTATCCAGAATCAGGGTATAGAATTCATCGCCGGGTATATTCATCTTTCCTCCGTGGTACCAACAAAACATATCCTGGTGGTTCTTTTTAAGGAACCAGTTATTCCCTAACCTGAATGTCTTTACACCGCCACGGAAATTAACATGAATACATTCAATCAGTTTGGGCAACCCATCGGGGAAGAACTTGTCGACTGGCAGCCACGTCAGCATCCGGCCAGGGTGGAACTTAATGGCCGTTACTGCCGCCTTGAGCCGCTGCGTGTGGAGCACGCCTCGGCGCTGTTTGCTGCCTATCAGCAGGCTGAAGATACCCGTAGCTGGACCTGGTTATTACGTGAACCCGATGCAACAGTTGCTGAGTATTCTCAGTGGATTGCCAGCGTATGTGTGTTATCTGACCCTATTCATTTCGCCGTTATCGACAATCAAACGCAGTCGCCGGTGGGCTCTCTGGCCCTGATGCGTATTGATCCTAAGAATGGTGTTGTGGAAGTCGGGCATGTACATTTTTCACCGCTTATGAGCCGCACGCCGTTGTCCACAGAAGCGCAATACCTGCTGATGCGTTACGTGTTTGACGGGCTGGGATACCGCCGTTACGAGTGGAAATGCAATAGCCTGAACGAACCTTCACGTCGTGCCGCGCTGCGTCTGGGATTCCAGTATGAAGGTCGTTTTCGTCAGGCGCTGGTGGTGAAAGGCCATAACCGTGATACCGACTGGTTTTCCATCATTGATAAAGAGTGGCAGGCCCTGGACTGCGCCTTTCAGAACTGGCTTGCCACCGACAATTTTACGGCCGATGGCAAGCAGATAAGATCCCTGGAAAGTTGGCGCGAAACACGTTTTTAACGCTTTTTCTTACGTCCCTGAACCGCTTTAAACCGCGGGTTGGACTTACAAATGACGTACAGGCGCCCTTTGCGTTTGACTATCTGACAATCGGGATGGCGCTGTTTTGCACTGCGTAGTGAGTTAAGTACCTGCATGATTAGCCTCGTTTAGCGCTAAGAAAGCCACCAAAGCGCTGGCGGAAACGTGCCGCACTGCCTTCGGTTGAGAATGACTTCTGCTTACCGGTGTAATACGGATGCGATTTTGACGATACCTCGATGGTGATATACGGGAATGTTTCACCATCGAGTTCGATTTCGCGGTCAGTTTTGATAGTCGAACCGACTTTAAAATATTCATTGGCACTGGTGTCGTGGAAAACGACAGTGCGATAGGCTGGGTGGATATCTGGTTTCATCGTAGACTCTTTATGTTTTGTTATAACATAACAAAATACTATCCGAGTCATGCTGCAAAAACAACCCCGCGCAATGCTTCATCCTGGCAATGTTTTTTTCTGATTCACCTTCATTGGACTGAAATCCCATCCCATCACGTGCTATAACTATATCATTTCACGATAAAATATTATCCTCTGGCGAGTAGGCTCTGTGTCCCGGAAGCGGGCATCTGAGAAAGGAAACAGCAGCATGAGAACCCGAGATTTGGTCAGCCTGGTGACCGGTATTCTGATCTTTTCCGTGCTCGTTCCCATTTGTCTCAGCGTCTGGCTGGCCCACCGCCAGGCGGAACATGAATTTATCAACGCGCTGGACAGCTATTCATCACGCGTGCTGGTCCGCACGGAAAGGGTTGTTCAGCAAGCCAAGGATGCGCTTAAGCAGTTAGAGAATTTCGAAGGTGTTCCCTGTAGTCCGCTGCAAATGCGCGAAATGCGTCGGGTAGCGTTTTCTGCACGTTACATCCAGGAAGTGATGTATCTCGATAACCTGAAACCACTATGCTCTTCCCTTGAGCAAGCCAGTTACGCTTCTTCGTTACCGCCGCCGATGCGAATCACTGCTGATGGCTATAACGCATGGTTGACCCGGCAAAACGATCTTGGAATTAATCGCTACATGGCCGCGTTGGGACACGGGCATTACCTGGTTATGGTCGATCCCGCCTCGCTGGTCGATGTTATTCCATTTGGCGCACTCCCTGTTGATGCCGCACTCATAGGCCATGCCAGAAACAGTGTTTTCGCCAGCAGCAGCACGCTTGATCCCCATGTCCATGAACTCCTGGAAAACAGAGGCGTGACGCATTTGCAGTACAAAGGCGCGATGTATGTCGCGAAGCCAGTCCCCGATCTGGGCTTTACCATTGTCGCCTGGGCCACGCTAAAACCACTCGATGAAAGCTGGCGTCAGCAGCTTCTGTTCTGGCTTCCTTTTGGCATTCTGGTGAGCCTTATCGCAGCGCTTTTTGTGCTGCGTATTTTGCGCCGGATCCAGTCGCCGAGAAATCGCCTGCTTGATGCCATTAACAGCCGTGAGTTTGTCGTTCACTATCAGCCGATAATCGCATTAGGCAGTGGAAAACTGGTTGGCGCCGAGGCGCTGACTCGCTGGCCACAGCCGGACGGAACCCACCTTTCACCCGATATTTTTGTACCGCTGGCCGAACAAACCGGGCTTATTTCGCAATTAACCCAGCTGGTTTTCGAGAAAGTTTTCGAGGATATGGGAAGCTGGTTACAGCAGCATCCCGATCTGCATATCTCAGTAAACCTTGCCCCCGCCGATTTAACATCCGGTAAACTGCCGCCACTGTTAAGCCGGCTGCTAAACCACTGGCAGGTTCACCCGCAACAAATTGCTCTTGAAGTGACCGAGCGCGGCTTTGCCGATCCGAAAATCAGCGCGCCGGCCATTGCGGCATTCCGTCGCGCCGGGCACGCGATCTACATTGACGATTTTGGGACCGGCTATTCCAGCCTCAGCTATCTTCAGGATCTGGATGTCGATACGCTCAAAATTGATAAATCCTTCGTCGATGCGCTGGAATACAAAAACGTGACGCCGCACATCATTGAAATGGCGAAATCTCTTGATCTGGCGATGGTGGCGGAAGGTATTGAAACGCAGGGGCAGCTCACGTGGCTGCACAGCCACGGCGTTCAGTTCGGGCAGGGGTGGTTTTACAGTAAGGCGCTACCGAAACTGGAATTTATACTCTGGGCTGAAAACAACCTCACAAAATCGTGAGGAACACGCACTATTTGAGATAGGATTTCATCACCTGCAAAACTACGCCAAGATCGGCCTCGCGCTGATTTTCTTCGGGCTCTTTCACCACATGATCGGTTAAGTGCCCTTCGATCACCTGCATCATCATGCCGTTCACCGCACCGCGGATCGCCGCCAGTTGCTGAAGCACCTCAGCACACTCATGATCGCTGTTGAGCATTTTTTCCAGCGCGGTACTTTGCCCCTGAATTTTCTTCAGGCGGGTCAATAACATCTTCTTATGGCGAACCGTATGTGACATCTCACTCTCCCTCATTTTTTGCCACTGAAGCATAACATGCTCTACTCCCCCTGAGTATTTTTCTACTGGGGGGTAGTATTACCCTACTGGGGGGGAGTAGTATCAGCACACGTTTTCTTCCCCGGTATTCTTAATGAACGATTTCACTTCACTCCTGCAACAAGGCAACGCGTGGCTTTTTGTGCCGAGCGCAATTTTGCTGGGTGCGCTGCATGGCCTGGAACCAGGGCACTCAAAAACGATGATGGCCGCGTTTATTGTGGCGATCCGCGGTACGCTAAAACAGGCGATCCTGCTGGGACTGGCGGCAACGTTTTCCCATACAGCGGTAGTCTGGATCATTGCGATGGCAGGCTTATGGTTTGGCCGAGGCTGGGATGCAAATACCTCTGAACCCTGGTTCCAGCTGATTTCAGGCGTGATGATTATTCTGATCGCGTTATGGATGGCATGGCGAACCTGGAAAGAGAGCCAGCCACACGATCACCACCACGAACATCATCATCACGATCACCACCATGACCATGACCATGACCATGACCACCATCATGATCACCACGATCATACACATCAACTGGTTGATGAGGAGTGGCAAGACGCCCACCAGCGCGCCCATGCCCAGGACATCAACCGCCGTTTTAAGGGGCAGACTGTCACGACAGGGCAAATCGCCATGTTCGGGTTGACTGGCGGACTCATCCCCTGCCCGGCCTCCATTACGGTGCTGCTGATCTGCCTGCAACTGAAGCATTTTGCGCTGGGCGCCACGCTAGTGTTTAGTTTCAGTATAGGTCTGGCGTTAACGCTGGTTGCCTCAGGTGCAATTGCCGCCCTGAGCCTTAAACATGCCACCAAACGCTGGCCGGGATTCAGTGAATTTTCACGCAAAGCGCCGTGGATCTCAGCGGCACTGATAACAGTGGTGGGAATGTATATGGGCATCCACGGGTTAACCGGGATCCTCGCCTGAGCCAGGCGGCCACAAACCGTGGCCGCATCTTTTGTGTTACTGGGTCTTTTGCTGCCAGCTAAAGGAGTAGCGCAGCTGGCGGTTTTGCAGGATAAATTCTGGTGACACGCTCGGACTCCACGAATCATCACCCCCCACGCCCATGTGGAAGGCATCCAGATTTAACCAGCAGCCCGGCTCTTCCCTCAACAGATGCTGATGTGTGGTATCACGCAGCTGGCGCTGGCTGTACCGGCTCAGGGAGAAGTGGAAATCTCCGGTGAACTGATGAGCGCCAAATTCAAGCGCGCGGGTATCGCAACGCAGGCCATTCTCCGTCGGGAAAATGTAAGGAGTTTGCAGGGCATCAAGCGGTAATTCCCAGCGCCCCTGTTGCGCCGCCAGTTTTCGGTCCGGGTAGTTTTCGTGCGGCCCAAGCCCCTGCCAGCTAACGATTTCTGGCGTTTGGGCAAGCTGACAATCCAGCCCGATACGCGCAGGCTCAGGAATATCTGATGCAACCTGCACCAGCACATCACCGTGCAATACCCCGTTGCTATCAACCCGCCAGGTTTTCCGGCTGAGGAACAGCGTTTTCCCCTGGTGTTCCCAGGCATGAAGGGTGCTGACAACAACATCGCCGCTATGCTGTTCACCGTCACACTGCAATAACCGGGCAGACAAATCATACATGCCCGCCGCTTTCCAGCGTTCGACCCAGGCATTAGGATCAATGCGGGTTGCCTCACTCACGCCAATATCATTATCCAGCGGCGCGCGGGTAAAGTTATCCTTTAGCGGGGAGAGCAGGGTTTCAACCCCTTCATTCCACCACTGCGTCAGATCCCCTGAAACACGGTCAAAGTGCCAGCGCTGCTGCTGATGGGTAATGTCCAGCACCGTCTCTTTCACCGTTAATAACGGCGTCACACCCGGCTGCGGGGCTGGTGCCACATACAATGGTGCGGGAAGTGGCCACTGCTCCCAGGCGCAGCGATGATGTGCCGATGACCACGGCGTGCTTTGGGTTTGATACACCTCTACATTTAACCAGACATCGCCCGGCGCAGCCTGTAGCGCTGGTAGGGCGAACTCTACGCGCTGTGTCTCCTGCGGAGCCATGTTCAGGGTGATGTCGCCCGATCCCAGTACATTTTCACCCCGGGTAATCGTCCATTTCAGCTGTTCGTTATCAGTGGTGCGGAACAGGTAGTCACTTTTAATCTCAATCACCAGTGGCGAGGTACTGACCAGGCTAAAGGTGAAGAATTGCTGCGCGCGCTGGGCTTCATACAGTGCAGGGTGTGGCGTGCGGTCAGGGAACACCAGTCCGTTCAGGCAAAACTGTCGGTCATTCGGTTTATCACCAAAATCACCGCCATACGCCCAGAACGTATTGCCGTTTTCGTCTTTCTTCGTCAGCGCCTGGTCAACCCAGTCCCAGACGAACCCGCCCTGCAAACGCGGATGGCTGCGAAACGCCTGCCAGTATTTTGCAAAGCCACCGAAACTGTTGCCCATCGCATGAGCGTATTCACACAAGATCAGCGGACGCGTTTCATCCGGCATCCCGATCCATTTCTTGATTGACCATTTTGGTACGGCCGGGAACGGCTGATCCTGATCAACACGCGCATACATCGGGCACACAATGTCGGTTGCGGCGGTATTTGCACCACCGCCTTCGTATTGCACCGGACGAGTCGGGTCGGTGGTTTTCAGCCAGCGGTAGAGCGCATCATGGTTAGCACCGTGGCCAGATTCATTCCCGAGTGACCAGATAATAATTGACGGATGATTACGGTCGCGCAGCACCATACGGGTTACACGTTCGCTCATGGCTGGCAACCAGCGCGGATCGTCAGCCAGACGACTCATCGGCACCATGCCGTGCGTTTCAATGTTGGCTTCATCTACCACGTACAGGCCGTAGCGATCGCAAAGCGTGTACCACAGCGGATGGTTGGGATAATGCGAACAGCGCACCGCGTTAAAGTTGTGCTGCTTCAGCAACTCGATGTCGCGGCGCATGGTGACTTCATCCATCACCTGCCCGTTTTCAGGGTGATGTTCATGGCGGTTAGCGCCGCGGATCAGTAGCGGTTTGCCATTGAGTTTAAGCAGGCCGTTGCGTATCTCTACACGACGGAAGCCCACGTCACAGGCCTCGCACTCGATGACCCGCCCCTGCGCATCCCTCAGTGAAATCGTCAGGCGATACAGCGCCGGAATTTCGGCGCTCCATAATTCAGGTGCCACAACAGGCATAGATACCGTTAAGCGCTCGGCCCAGTTGCCGCGCTCATCCACAATCTCAGAGCCAGGACGCTGGGTTGCCCTGGCGCACGGCTCACCGTTTCGCCACAGGGTAAGCGCCACATCACACTCAGCGTATTGGCTCCCCGCCAATGCAACGTCCACTCTGAGCAGCGCCCGGTCTAATTCGGTATTTAATTCGGTGACAACGTGGTAATCCGCAATCTGCGTTTCCGGTTTATGCAGCAACGACACATCGCGGAAGATGCCGCTCATCCGCCACATATCCTGATCTTCAAGATAGCTCCCGTCGCACCAGCGCAGCACCATTACTGCCACGCGGTTCAGACCCGGGCGAAGCACTGCCGAGAGATCAAATTCTGCGGGCAGACGGCTGTCCTGCGAATAGCCAATCCAGTGGCCGTTACACCACAGATGAAAAGCCGAATTCACCCCATCAAAAATAATGCGGGTTTGCCCACTCAGCAGCCATGCATCATCCACCTCAAATGTGAGCGAGTAACAACCGGTCGGGTTTTCTTGCGGAACAAAGGGCGGGTTAACGGCAAAAGGATAAGTAACATTGGTATAGATGGGAGTATCGAAACCCCGCATCTGCCAGTTTGACGGCACAGGCATCGGAACTGAGCCGTCACAGTCTTCTTCTACCCATCCTTGCGGAACGCGCTCTGGAAAGGCATAAAAATTGAAGCGCCACTCCCCGTTAAGAGAACGCTTATTAAGGGGTTGCCAGTCATCTCTGGCGTGTTGTTCATCACGCCAGCTGTGAAACGGCGCATGGGCCGCCAGCCGGTTCCACTGTGTAACACCAGGATTTTCCCAGTCCCGACGAGCCAGAAGTGCGCTGAGTGTCAGCGGCGATGTATTTGACATATTACCCTCAATGCGAAGCGCTCACAATTTATGTCAACATGCCCTGGCAAAACCCTGCGGTAAAGCGTCCGATCGCGGCGAAGCGAGTCAGATCACAAAAGTCTTATCCGCGTGCTAATTGTTCAGCTAAGAGCGCCAGTGTTTTCAGCTGCCGGGCAAGTTCTTCACGATCCGCCTGCTGTGACGTACGGCGGGCGCTGGAGTGACGGGTAATAAGAGTCACCGGAAGTTGTGCTTGCCAGCATTCGTTTTTGGAAGACGCGGTCAGCAGCCACTCAACGCTGCGCTCGCCCGCCTCACGAAATGCCTGGCGAACCGTGGTCAGTGGCGGAGAAAACCAGGCGCTATCGGTTGTGTCATCAAAACCCACAACGGATATCTGCCCAGGCACAGCAATCCCTTTTTCCGCGCAGGCACGCATAACCCCTAACGCCATCTGATCGTTTGCCACCAGAATAGCCTCCGGCAGCTCCGGGCCCGATAAAAGCTGATGACCCTTTTCGTAACCGGAAGCGGCGCTCCAGTCACCGAAAACTACGCCGGCAGGTTCAAGCCCGGCTTGTGCCAGAGAAGCCAGCCACCCGGCCCGGCGGGCTCTGGCAGAGACAGAGCTTTCAGGCCCATTCAGCAGGGCAACCCGCTGATGACCCAACGAGATAAGATGTTCAGCCCCCAGCTGTGCTCCCTGGGCCGCATCAAAGACCAGGCTATTGACCTGCGCTGAGGGTGAAACATCCAAAAACAGCACCGGCACGGGTGATGCCAGTGCCTTTAGCTGTTCGGCTTCAGCATCTTCCAGCGGCACGTTCACCAGCAGCCCTTCAACACGTTGTGCCAGAAGTTCCTGAACTGCTGCCTGGCAGCGTTGTGGGTGTTCCACCATAGAAATCAGCACACTCGCCCCCTTCTCCACCGCGCGGGTTTTTACCGCAGAAGCAATTTGCGAAGGGGCATGAAGTGCCAGATCGGTCGTAATCAGACCCAGCGTCCGGGTGCGTTTACCCGCCAGCTGTTGTGCGCCGCGATTGGGAACATAGTTCAGTTCCGCCATGGCTTGCTGCACCTTTTCCCGCGTGCGGGCGGAGACATGCTCCGCATCATTAATCACGCGGGAAACGGTCTGATAAGAAACCCCTGCGAGGAGGGCTACGTCATAAAGAGTGATAGCTTTCATGCATTTTGACATCGCGACAAGAGATGCCGCTATTCTGGCACGGCCACGCCGTTAATACTTGTGAGCGCTTCGCATAATTAAACAACTTGCTCAGGCTGAGGTATCTTTTGCACTTGCGGCTTCTGGCGAAACCAGGGCAAGCAGATCTGGATCAGCGGGCCAATGGTTAATGCATACAGCACCGTACCGACACCGAACGACCCGCCAAGCATGATGCCAATCAGCAACACCGCTACCTCGATGGACGTACGCACACTGCGGATAGACCAACCCAGTCGGGCATGAATGCCTGTCATCAGGCCATCGCGTGGGCCTGGCCCAAAACCGGCACCAATATACATACCTGTCGCTATCGCATTAACTATAATGCCCGCCACCAGCAGAGCAATTCGCAGGGGCAGTGAGGTCAGCTCAGGGATCAGCGCCATCGTGGCATCGGCAGCCAGGCCAATACAAATGACGTTACTTATCGTGCCAAGCCCAGGCCACTGGCGCAGCGGAACCCATAGCAGCAGCACCGCAGCGCCGATTAAAATAATCACCGTGCCAATGCTCAACCCCAACTGAATTGCCACCCCAAGATGAAATACGTCCCACGGATCGACACCCAGATCGGAACGAATAAACATTGCGGTTGAAAGGCCATACAGCCCTAATCCGACATAAAGTTGTACCAGACGACGTAACATTTTTATCTTCCCCGAAGAACCAGACTTTCATCTTCGGCGAAAATGGTCTTATGATTAATGTCCAGTTTTCAAATAGTGGACTGCATATGTCATCTCGTCGTTTTGGTAGTCAGTCACTGGTACGCTTGTTAGGCCACTGGCAGCAAACCACATCCCGTACACCGCTCTGGCGACAGCTGGCAGATGCCTTACGCCTGCTCATTCTTGATGGTCGACTGGCGCTCAACACCCGTTTACCGGGCGAGCGTGAACTGGCCTCTGCGCTGGACGTCAGCCGTACAACCATCAGCAGCGCATTAGCCCGCCTGCGGGACGAAGGCTATCTGGAGAGCCGTCATGGCAGTGGATCACGGGTGATCCTGCCTGATTCCCGGGCTGTACCCACCCTCTCAGCGGCAAGCGTAGCACTGGATCTTTCCACTGCGGCACTCAACGCCGGGCCGGAAATTCACCAGGCCTATACGTACGCGCTATCTGCCATTACGCAGTATCTCTCGCTAACGGGTTACGATCAGTCCGGATTGCTGGCCCTGCGGGAAGCCATTGCCGCACGCTATACCGCACGCGGGCTGGCAACCCGTGCAGACGAAGTGATGGTCGTCAACGGTGCGGTCAGTGCCTTTGCGCTGGTGTTACGCATGATGACTGGCCCCGGCGACCGCGTCGTGGTTGATCATCCAACCTACCCGCTGGCCATCGCCGCTATCCAGGGGGCACTTTGCCGGCCGGTAGGCGTCTCCCTGCCACAAACGGGCTGGGATACCGACGGTTTTGCCGCAACGCTTGCACAAACCGCGCCACGACTGGCTTACCTGATGCCGGACTTCCATAACCCGACAGGGCGCTGTATGGACATCCCGACCCGCAAAGCCATTACCGACATTGCCGCACAGACCCGCACCACGCTGGTGGTTGATGAAACCATGGTGGATCTCTGGTTTGATTCTCCACCTCCCCCGCCGCTGGCATCATTTAACCCAGAGGCAACGGTCATCACCCTGGGCTCGGCAGGAAAAAGTTTTTGGGGGGGCCTGCGTCTGGGCTGGATCCGCGCGTCTTCGCGGACCATTGCCACTCTCGCCCAGACGCGCGATACCCTGGATTTAGGTTCACCGGTGCTGGAACAACTGGCAACCCAGTGGCTTATCGAAAACAGCGACACGTTTTTGCCGGCCCGGCGGCAAATGCTGGCCGAACGCCGCAAGCGGTGCAGTGAATTGCTGCGCGAGCATTTCCCGGAATGGACTTTCCACGAGGCGGAAGGCGGGCTTTCTTACTGGGTGGAGCTACCAGGAATGCAGGCAACACAGCTTGCCGCGCGGGCAGAAACACTGGGGATCAATCTGGGTACCGGAACACGCTTTGGCCTGTCGGGGGCGTTTGACCGCTATTTACGAATGCCCTTTACGCTTGACCCGGCAGAGCTTGAGAGCGCGCTGATGAGAATCAAGCCGCTGTGGACGGCATTGAATAAAACCGCGGCCCCTGCCATAAAAAGGAGCATTGTTTAATGTGATGAGGATTAAATCTGGGGTTGAAATTTACGCTGGTTACATAATAACCCGTGATTATTATCACAGATAATTTCACAGCAAAATTAAGAATAAAAACTGCTGACTGAAATGATTGCAGTCAGCAGTTTTCACAGAATGGTACTTAGTGCTGAGGAGGAATAGGGAAACCCTTAAGAGAAATAACGAAGTTTTCTCCTTCTTTCTTTATTTTTGCGCCGGTATCACACCAGTCAGACGCAATTCGAAAGAACTCATCACTACCTACATTCCAGCCAAGACGTACATGCTTCACATAGCCTGAACGCAACAAATCACAGGCCTCTTTGTAGTCATTGGCGGTTGACAGTTGTTGTTTCATTTTCTCTTCTTCAGAAGTTTACGTAGAGCCTTGATTTCTTTAGGAGTAAAAGGAGTTACACTCTCTTCTTCCGTATGCTGATTATCAATATCCTCTTCCGATACTCCCACCTCTTCTACCGCTTCAAATGCCAGCTGTAGCAGTTTCTCTGTGGTCACGCTTAAATTTTCATTATTCACTTCTGCGTAGTGGCGAAGTCTTTCTTTTAGCGCTTCATCAATCTTAACGTTTAATACCGCAGTAGCCATGATTGTTTCATCCCTTCGGAATAAGTCCTTTATTTAATACACGAAATTAACAATGTAATCCAGATTTATATTTTTTACTTATGACAGAAAAAATTCACCCAAATATAAAATGACAGTCTATTATTACATGTTTATGACAATAATATTTCAGTTGGATGAATGATATATTACATATTGAATTAAATGTCTTTTATTCCTGTGGAATAAATCAGCAAGCACAAAGATTGGGGAACGAAAGAGGTGCGGTAAAATCTGGGGAGAGCACAAATGGGTGGGGGCCCTGCCAGCTACATCCCGGCACACACGTCGTCTGCCCTGGCTGCTTCCTTCCGGACCTGACCTGGTGAACAGAGTAGCGTTGCGGGAGAACCAACAGAGCCCCCATTGAGAGCGTTGTTAACCAACGCGCTGGCGCATTATCCCTGTGCTGTCCGGCAATTGCAAGCCGCTGGCATTCGGATGACGGTTTATTGCACAACCGAGGCATAACTTAAGACCTGATAACGGCCTGCACAGCCTGATAAGTACAGATTGCGAGCCCCTTCGCAGTAAATTCACTCACCCATGCCACACTGTTCGAATGCGTTTCATTCCTGCAGGGCACATCCATGATTAGCACATTACCCCAGACACTGACGCTCGTTATGCCCGCCATCGATGGCGTAACCCTTCACCACAAAGGGCTGAATTACCTGCGTCCTGAATTGCTGCTGGATTTCGTGACCATCAGTGAACAGCCGATGCTTTTTGTCACGCCTGTTGCCGTGCTCTATTCCACTGTCGGCGTGGTGCGTTGCGTCAATCTGCGCAGAATTCCTGTCGCCGTTTCCGGACGGGTGATTTATCCAATCTGTTCACAGGCCCTGCCCGACCTGCGTGCCAAACTCATCATCAATACCCAGGCAAGAAAACTGAAGTTTCTGGAAAGTCTGGTGGCAATGCGTGAACAGCCCGCTGCCAGCAGTACAAAAGTGATCGGCCTGGCACTGGAATTCACCGTCCAGCAGCCCTCCTGAGCAACAGTCATTGCGCCTTCACAATCCGCCGGGGGTCGCTTATTCTGTGGTTTTTCTTGTCTGGTAAACACAATGGACGCTTTCGATTCGATTCCCGAACCGTTACCTGACTCATTCCCTGTCAGGGTCTGGCAGATTATCGCCTCAATTCCCGAAGGCTATGTAACGACTTATGGCGATGTCGCCCGGCTGGCAGGCTCACCCCGCGCGGCACGTCAGGTAGGCGGCGTATTAAAACGTTTACCGGAAGGCAGCACACTGCCCTGGCATCGGGTGGTTAATCGTCACGGGACAATCTCACTGACGGGCCCGGATTTACAGCGCCAGCGACAGGCATTGCTCGCTGAAGGCGTACAGGTGTCGGGGGGCGGGAAAATCGATTTACAGAAATATCGCTGGGTGTACTAAAACAGCTGCCCTCTTCACCGGGAAGAGGGCATAGGTCATTACTGCTGGATTAAGGCAGGTGGTTCAGCCGCAACAGGTGGTTGTGCTGAAACAGGAACTTCGGTCTGCTGCACCGCAACCAGATTCAGATCGGCTTTTGTCCCACCGTGGTTAATCACTTCCTGAACCGTATCAGTGATAAACATCAGCTTACCGTTAACGGTGACTGCTGCACTCAGCAATATCCGCGCATTAGGCTGGATGTCAGCCGGGTTGTATGGCAACACGAAGCTGAACGGAGCCTGTTTACCGATGGTACGCACCGCTCTTTGCGACAGCACTTTGGCAGGTGCATCAGCCAGGGAGGCATCCGAAAGGGTGACCGTTAACACAGCGTCTGGCGGTAAAGCCACTTTCTGACGGATCCATACCGTACCAGAAACGTTAGGCTGCTGAGTAGTCTGCTGCGAAAGCGTGTCAACAGTATTTGGATCCGGCGCTGGCGCCTGGGTACTGGCGTGCTTACCTGCGCAGGCAGTCAGTGCCACCGCTATCGCTAAACCACTTACTATGTGCACGAGTTTCATTGAAGTCTCCTTATCATCAATGCACCAGCGGGATCGATCCCACCCGATGTCGTTAACATTTATATAACGTAACAAGTGTGGCACAAATCACTGATTAATGCCTGATTTCAGGCCGATATTCAGATTATTCTACCCATCGGACCACTTTCAAATCTGCGTTATACTCTGCTTATCTTTCGCCACGGCGTTTTATTGAGGACAACTATGAGTCAAGCACTGAACAATCTGCTGACATTACTGAACCTGGAAAAAATTGAGGAAGGACTCTTTCGTGGACAGAGCGAAGATTTGGGCTTACGCCAGGTCTTCGGCGGGCAAGTCGTTGGGCAGGCATTATATGCCGCTAAAGAGACCGTCCCGGCAGACCGTCTGGTGCACTCTTTTCACAGCTATTTCTTACGCCCTGGCGACAGCGCCAAACCGATTGTTTATGACGTTGAAGTGTTGCGTGACGGCAACAGTTTTAGTGCCCGTCGCGTGGCTGCCATTCAGAATGGCAAACCTATCTTTTACATGACGGCCTCTTTCCAGGCGCCTGAACCGGGTTATGAGCATCAAAAAGTGATGCCGCCATCCCCATCGCCGGAAGAGCTTAAATCTGAAACCGATATCGCGCGTGCGCTGGCGCACCTGCTACCACCGCAGGTGAAAGAGAAATTCCTGTGCGATAAGCCACTGGAGATTCGCCCCGTCGAGTTCCATAACCCGATGAAAGGCCACGTAGCTGCACCAAAACGTCAGGTGTGGATCCGCGCCAACGGCACCGTGCCGGAGGATTTCCGCGTCCATCAGTATCTGCTGGGATACGCTTCCGACTTCAACTTCCTGCCGGTTGCCCTGCAACCACACGGCGTTGGGTTCCTGGAAAAAGGGATGCAGGTTGCGACAATTGACCACTCCATGTGGTTCCACCGCCCGTTCGATATGAATGACTGGTTGCTCTATAGCGTGGAAAGTACGTCGGCGTCCAGCGCTCGCGGGTTTGTACGCGGCGAGTTTTATACTCAGGATGGTGTTCTGGTGGCATCAACGGTGCAGGAAGGGGTAATGCGTAATCGCGGGTAATTTTGTGCGGCCTGATGCCCTCTCCCACCGGGAGAGGGCATCAACATTAAAAACGGCAACCTGAGGTTGCCGTTTTGCTGTTTATTAAGCGTTATACGCATTCTCGCCGTGGCTGTTGACGTCCAGACCTTCGCGCTCCTGCTCTTCTGGTACACGCAGACCGACGGTCATGTCAGCCAGTTTGTAGCCGATAAAGGCCACAACGGCAGACCAGACAACAGTGATGGCAATACTTTCCAGCTGTACCAGCACCTGGTGAACCATGGTGACGCCTTCTGCGTAACCCACTCCACCCAGAGATTTCGCCGCGAAGATACCGGTCATGATACAACCGATGATACCACACACGCCGTGCACACCGAACACATCGCAAGGGTCATCAACACGCAGAACACGTTTCAGCGCAGTCACGCCCCACAGGCCAGCCAGACCAGCAACCAGACCAATAAGCAGCGCGCCACCTACACCCACATAACCACACGCAGGGGTGATACCAACCAGACCGGCGATCGCACCAGAACATGCACCCAGCAGAGAAGGTTTACCGCGAACGGCCCACTCACCAAATACCCAGGAGAGGATTGCACCCGCCGTGGCAATAACGGTATTCACGAAGGCCAGCGCAGCGATTTCGTTCGCAGCACTTGCTGAACCGGCGTTGAAACCGAACCAGCCAAAGTAGAGGATAGCCGTACCGGTAAACACCATTGGCAGGTTGTGTGGCTTGAAGGCTTCTTTGCCAAAGCCCACACGTTTGCCAATCAGGTATGCACCGACAAGACCTGCAACAGCGGCGTTAATGTGCACAACAGTACCGCCCGCGAAGTCCAGTGCACCATGAGTCGCCAGCAGACCACCGCCCCATACCATATGCGCAATCGGCACGTAGGAGAGCGTCAGCCAGACAACCACGAAAATCAGTACCGCAGAGAAGCGAATACGCTCAGCCAGCGCACCAACAATCAGGCCTACGGTGATACAGGCGAACGAGCCCTGGAAAGCAACATGGATGTACTGATAGAAACTACCCATCAGCGCGGTCAGTTCGATATTTTTCAGCATCACCCAGTTGAGGTTGCCGAAGAAGGCGTTGCCTTCGCCGAAGGCCAGCGAGTAACCGTAGACCACCCACAGCACACACACCAGTGCGAACGTCACAGCAACCTGCGTCAGCATGGAGAGGACGTTTTTACCGCGGATCAGGCCGCCGTAGAACAGCGCAATGCCTGGGATAGTCATGAACAGCACCAGCGCGGTGCAGATCATCATAAAGGCATTATCGGCTTTGTCTGCCACCGCAGGGGCAGCCAGTGCCAGGCCTGGCAGCAGTGCCAGCGAACCCAGACCCGTTTTGATTGTTGCTATCTTCATTTTCTCGATCCCTATCACTGTGTGCCAGGAGTTACTTACAATGCCGCTTCGTCGGATTCGCCCGTACGGATACGAATCACGCGCTGCAACTCGGCAACGAAAATTTTGCCGTCGCCAATCTTGCCGGTGTAGGCCGCTTTGCTAATGACATCAATCACTTCATCAAGCTGATCGTCAGCAATTGCGACATCAATCTTCACTTTAGGCAGGAAGTTAACGCTGTATTCCGCCCCACGATAAAGCTCGGCATGACCTTTCTGACGACCAAAGCCTTTCACTTCGGTGACAGTCAGTCCCTGAATACCCATGGAAGACAATGCTTCACGAACGTCTTCAAGTTTGAATGGTTTGATTACAACTGTAACCAGCTTCATAAATCCCCTCCAGTCAGAATTCGGTAATGGCCGCTGCTAACACGCAGGAGATATTGCAAGGGATGTGCCAGAATTGAAAAAAGGGGGAAAAAGCGGTGCAATGAGCGCGGCAAGGCATTCGGTGATGAAGTGGCGAAAAAAAACGCACCATAACAGTGCATAATGCGTTTCAGTGTTGCACCAACAGTTGAGAGTGTTAGCGCGTTGCCTGATTTTGGTGCATCAGGCGCTGAGTGATTCCTCTTCGCGCGCACTGGCAGCCAGCTCTTCTCCCGCCAGTTGCAACTGGTACATCTGCCAGTAACGCCCTTTCGCCTCTAACAGCTGACGATGCGTCCCGCGCTCGACGGCCTGGCCGCGATGCAGCACCAGAATAGTATCGGCATCAACAATCGTTGACAGGCGGTGAGCGATAACGACAAGCGTTGTATGATCGCGCACGGCCGCCAGCGCCTGCTGGATAGCCTGCTCAGTACCGGAGTCAATACTGGCAGTTGCCTCATCCAGAATAAGCACCTGCGGCGTTTCAATAAGCACCCGCGCCAGCGCCAGCAGCTGTTTTTGCCCAACCGAGAGATTATTTCCCTGCTCGCCCAGCCGGGTGTCGATACCCTCGGGCAGACCGCGTGCCAGCTCTGCCAGCTGCACGGTTTCCAGCACCGCCCACACCTGCTCATGCGTATAAGGCCTGCCCAGCGTGACGTTGGCATAGAAAGTATCCGCCAGCACCACCGGGTCTTGCTGCACCATTGCCACCCCTTTACGCAGGACATTGTGGCTCAGGGAAGACAGTGGACGCCCGTCCAGGCGGATCTCCCCTTTCGTGAGCGGGTAATACCCCATCAGCAAGCTGGCGAGCGTACTCTTACCGCTACCGGTGTGCCCCACCAGCGCCACAAAGCCACGCGACGGGACATCCAGGCTAACGTCCTGGAGGACAAGCCGGTCATCACGATAAGCAAACGAGACATTATCAAAGGTAATAGCACCGCTTTGCAGACTACGGTCATCATCACCGTAGGTCTGACGTGGCCTGTCCATTAGCTCAAAGACGCGCTCTCCCGCAACCACGGCCTGTTGCAGCATGGATTGCTGAGTGGTGAGCTCAATCAGCGGTTCATTCAGACGCCCAAGATAACTAATAAAGGCATACAATACGCCCACTTCAATGGTGCCGCCCGACGTCAGACCAAACAGCATCAGTAAGCCGCAAAGCACCAGCGTAGAGAAAAGACTCAGCAACGGACGCAACAGGAAGCCATCCAGGCGAAGCGTCTGCATTCTCGCCATGTAATGTGAACGACTGGCTTCCCCCATTCGCTCGCCAAAACGTGCCTGCTGGCGGAACTGCTGGATGACGCTCATACCGTTGATCACTTCGTTAAAGCCATCGTTGATATCGGCCAGATAAGCGCGCACGCGGCGAACAATCGGCGTGCTGTAACGTTGATAGATAACCATCACAATCAGGACTGCCGGGAAGATGGTGATCGCCACCAGCGCCATGCGCCAGTCAAGGCTAAACATCGCCACCAGCATCGCACCAATCAACGCCGCACTGCGTAATACCGTTGCCACAACGGTGACATACAGATCCCGGATAACCTCCGTATCGTTGGTCACACGCGAGATAACTTGCCCGACAGGCTGAGTATCAAATTCACTCAGCGGCTGGCGCAGCGCCGCATCCATCACATCCGTGCGCAGCTGCTGCACGACGCCAACGGCTGCCCGGTTAAACAGCAACGACTGCGCATAGTGCAGCCCGGCGGCCGTCAGCTGTAACCCAACGTAGGCAATACCTAACCCCGCCACCAGCCCCAGCGGCAGATAGCGTTTCGCCACCATATTGTCGATGAAATAGCTAATCAGCAGCGGACCACTCACCTCAGCAATCGCCGCAATCCAGAGCAGAAGCACGGCAATCGACAGCGGTTTTCGCCACACAGAGCCATAGGAAAGCAGACGTTTTAAGGTCGGCCACATCGTTCCCAGCTTACGCATTGGCGGTCTCCTCATCCTGCTCTGGAGCATCATCGAGCGCCGCTTCAAGCTGCTGATAACGGTACATATCGCGATACCAGCCGGGTTGTTCTGTAAGCTGGTCATGTTGCCCACGCTGAGCAATGTGCCCGTGCTGCATCACCAGAATTTCACTGGCTTCGGTCAATGCCGACAAGCGGTGCGCACTGATAATCACCGTGCGCCCTTCGCCCCACTGTCGCAGGTTGTGCAGGATCTGATATTCAGTGCGGCCATCCACCGCAGAAAGTGCGTCATCCAGGATCAGGATTTCGGCGTTCAGCAGCAGCGCGCGGGCAATCGAAATACGCTGTTTTTGCCCACCAGAAAGCATCACACCACGTTCGCCCACCTCGGTGTCATAGCCCTGCGGCAGACGCAAAATATCGTCATGAACGCTGGCAAGACGCGCGACATGTTCAATCTCTTCCTGCGTCGCCGTTGGGTGGCCAAGAGCAATGTTATTCGCAACGGTGTCAGAGAATAAAAACGGCGTCTGGCTGACCACCGCCAGACGGCTGCGCCAGTCGTCCAGCAGAAGGCGTGTCAGCGGGATATTGTGAAAGCGAATATCACCCTGAGTAACATCAAAGTGACGCTGGATAAGCGAAAGCAGAGTGCTTTTACCGGAACCCGTCGGGCCGCAAATACCCAGCATCTGGCCCGATTGCAGCGTGAAATTGACGTTTTCAAGCACCGGATGTTCCGTTTGCGGGTAAACAAACGAACCGATATCCGCTTTCATTACCCCACGTCCTTCCGGCACCGTTTCACTGCCGTCGTTAACCACTGGCGCTTCGGCCAGCATGGCGCGAATACGGCTGTAGGCAGCACTGCCGCGCTCAACAATATTAAACATCCAGGCCAGCGCCAGCATTGGCCAAATCATCAGCCCCAGATACATCGCGAAACTGGTTAACTGGCCAAGCGTCATCATGTCGTGTACCACCATCCAGCTACCGCCGCCGATAGCCAGCAGGTTCGCCATACCGATAGCGATATAAATCGTCGGATCAAAACGCGCATCAATCCGCGCCACCCGCATGTTTTTCGCCCCGGTATCCGCCGCATCGGCAGCAAACAGCGCAGATTGTCTGTCCTCCAGACCAAAGGCTTTGATCATGCGGATACTGGTCATGCTCTCCTGAGTGCGGTCGTTGAGTGACGAAAACGCCGCCTGCGCCAGTTTGAAACGCTCATGTAGTTTTTCGCCGTAGCGATTGATCGCCAGCGCCATCAGCGGCATTGGCAGCAGGGCCAGCAGCGTCAGTTGCCAGCTGATTTGGGTCGACATCACAATCAGCACCGCGCACCCCATCACCAGCGAGTCCACCAGCGTTAACACCCCTTCCCCGGCGGCAAACACCACGCGGTCAACGTCGTTGGTAGCACGGGCAATTAAATCACCAGTGCGGTGACGCAGGTAAAACTCGGGATGCTGGCGGCTCAGTTGGCGGTAAAAGTCTTCGCGCAGCTCAACGGCAAGCTGATAAGACGCCCCGAATAACAAGACACGCCAGACGTAGCGCAGCAGGTAGACAATCACCGCAGTCAGCACCAGCGTGCCAATCCACATCAACACCCGTGCGGTGGTGTAATGCTGTTCGGTGACGCCATCCACCACATATCCCACCACCTTTGGCGGGATAAGTTGCAGAATGGCAATGATAATAAGCAGGCAGACTGCACCGAGATAGCGTTGCCACTCCCGACGAAAGTACCAGCTTAGTTGGGCAAATAATCGCACGCGGTATTTTCCTGAAGGTATTTTTCCGGCCTGGCCGGGAAGTTATTCAATTTATTCAATGGGTAATGCTGTGGTGTGTTTTATTTGTTCCATCGCGAAGCTCGATGTGACGTCCGACAAGCCCGGTACACTGTTGACCAGTCGCTTGTAAAAATCATCATACCGCTTCATATCGGCCACCTGGACGCGCATCAGATAATCATATTCCCCTGCCATACGCCAGAATCCAAGAACCTCCGGCATTTCAGAGACCTGGGTGACAAAGCGGCAATACCATTCGCTACTGTGATGCTGCGTTTTTATCAGGACAAATGCGGTCAGTCCAAGCCCCAATTTTTCAGGATCTAAAAGTGCAACACGCCCGAGCAAAATGCCGTCATCTTCCAGCTTTTTGAGGCGCTTCCAGCACGGTGTGGTGGTCAGATTAACGGCATCTGCCAGCGCCTGCAAAGAGAGGGTGCAGTCGGTTTGCAACAATGAAAGAAGCTTGCGGTCAATTTTATCTAGCATACCCACCTCGCAGAGAAAATTTTTCTCCCTTCATTCTATTTTAAAGGTCAGATAGCAACAATTTTTTCTGTGCTTTTCGCTATGCTGGGCACAAAATGACAAACGGATACACACGATGAATAGCACCTGGGTTAAACATGCCATCAGCGAAATCAATGCCGACTATCAGCGCTCGGCAGATACCCATTTAATCCGCCTCTCTCTGCCAGGATTTGCGGGCATTCAACTCTACCTGAAAGATGAAAGCACCCATCCTACCGGTAGCCTGAAACATCGCCTGGCCCGCTCGCTATTCTTATACGGTTTGTGTAACGGCTGGATTAAAGAAGGCACCACGATCATTGAATCGTCGTCCGGCTCCACCGCGGTATCCGAAGCCTATTTTGCCCGGCTGTTAGGCCTGCCGTTTATCGCCGTGATGCCCTACTGCACGGCCAAACGCAAAATCGAGCAGATTGAGTTTTACGGCGGGCGCTGCCACTTTGTCGAAAGCGCCTGCGAAATTTACGCCGCCTCTGAAATGCTGGCTCGCGAGTTAAATGGTCATTATATGGATCAATTCACCTTTGCCGAGCGGGCGACGGACTGGCGCGGGAATAACAACATCGCGGACAGCATCTTCCGCCAGATGACGCACGAACCTCATCCCGTTCCCGCATACGTTGTGATGAGCGCAGGCACGGGCGGGACGTCAGCCACCATTGGCCGTTACATTCGTTGCCAGGGTTATGACACACAACTGATGGTGGTTGACCCGCAGAACTCCGTGTTCCTCGACTACTGGCAAACCCGCGATGTCGCCCTGCGTAGCCCGGTGGGGAGCAAAATTGAAGGCATTGGCCGCCCGCGCGTTGAGCCATCGTTTATTCCTGATGTTGTGGATGAAATGCTGCGCGTACCTGATGCAGCAAGCGTTGCGACAGCACACTGGCTGGAAGCTCAGCTTGGCCGCAAGGTGGGTGCTTCTACGGGCACAAACATGTGGGGCGCGTTGCAGTTAGCCGCGCGGATGCGCGAAGAGGGTCGCACCGGCTCTATCGTTACGCTGCTGTGCGACAGCGGCGAGCGTTATCTTGATACCTATTACAACGCAGAGTGGGTGCAGGCGAATATCGGTGATATCGAACCCTGGAAAGCGCAAATCACGCAACTGCTGAAATAAAAAAAAGCCAGACCGAAGTCTGGCTTGCTGGAAGGGTCTCACTATTCGGGGGAATATGGGAGGTTGTTTTTGTCCAGCCAATGAGTCAAAAAGTGGGACACGGCTTCGTTACGGCAGTGTCCAATAACGGGCAGATGAGGTAGCTCCGCTTTAAGCTGCGGCATCGCATTCCCCATAATCAGACCGCGACCGACGCTACCCAGCATCTCGCGGTCGTTCATGGCGTCGCCAAACGCTATACAATCCTGCATCGTGAAACCCAGATGGCCGCTCAGCACCGCCAGCGCCGAGCCTTTATTGCAGCCCACTGGCAGCACTTCCAGGCAATCTACCGCCGAGAACGTCATATGCGCACGTTCGCCTAGCGCCTCATTAAGCTGAATGCGCAGACGGCACAGATCGTCATGATCGCCGCAGAAACAGATTTTCGTCACCGTGTGAGCGGGAATACGGCGCAGATCGATTAACTGATATTTAAATCCGCTATAGACATGTGCGTGCAGCATTTCCGGTATTTCTCGCCCGGTAAACCATCCTTCGTCGTTAAAGACATGCACGCTGGCCTGAGTATCCCAGGTGCTGTGCAGCACAATATCCGCCACTTCCGGACTGAGATCCTGACGATGCAATACATCCCCTTCAACGGAGTGAATTCGCGTCCCGTTACCGGTTATCAGAAACGCATCGAGCGAAAAGGCTCCTAGCAAATGGCGCATTTCCAGCACATGGCGACCTGTCGCAAAGGTCAGGGTAATATCATGCTCATGCAGGCGCTTCAGGGTGTTCAGGGTTTTATCGCCTAAACGGTGATCCGGCATTAACAGCGTGCCGTCCATATCAAATGCAGCGAGCCTGGCCATGATTACTCCCGAAAATGTGATGCGGTTAACTTGTGCATCAGTATTACCTGAGATATACGGAAGTAATAGTGAATAGATGGAAATTATTGTTCCGGGTTTATCATGCGCCAGCTTAATCGCCTCAACCAATATCAACGCCTGTGGCAACCTTCGGCAGGTGCGCCGCAGAAGGTCACCGTAACAGAGCTTGCCAGCCGCTGTTTTTGCAGTGAGAGGCATGTGCGCACACTCCTGCGCCAGGCACAGGAGGCCGGCTGGTTAAGCTGGCACGCCCAGTCTGGGCGGGGTAAACGCGGCTCTCTCACGTTTCATGTCACGCCGGAATCGCTGCGTAATGAGATGATGGAAGAGGCTCTGAAGAGCGGACATCAGCATAACGCGCTGGAACTGGCGCAGCTTGCACCGGAAGATTTGCGCACTCTGCTTCACCCTTATCTGGGCGGGCTTTGGCAAAATGACACGCCAACGCTACGGATCCCCTATTACCGCTCGCTGGATCCGCTTCTCCCTGGCTTTTTAGCGGGCCGTGCAGAGCAGCATCTGGCGGGGCAAGTGTTCTCCGGGCTGACGCGTTTTAACGGCACCAGCAGTGAACCCACAGGCGATCTTGCTCACCACTGGGAGGTATCGGCCGATGGGCTGCGCTGGCATTTTTACATCCGTTCAACGCTGCACTGGCACAACGGCGATAAAGTCGAAACGGTGCAGCTACAACAAAGTCTGACTGCACTGTTGGCCTTACCGGCCCTGCGTAAACTGTTCCAGAGTGTCTCGCGCATCGACGTGACGCATCCCCAGTGTTTGACCTTTATTTTACATCAGCCGGATTACTGGCTTGCGCACCGGCTGGCGACATATTGCAGCCGCCTGGCGCATCCTGAGCAGGCCATGACGGGCAGCGGGCCTTTCCGTCTGACCCTGTACGATCCCGATCTGGTTCGTCTGGAGAGCCACGAGCAGTATCACCTGAGCCATCCCCTGTTAAAAGCGATTGAGTTCTGGATAACGCCGCAACTCTTTGACTATGGGCTGGGTACAAGCTGCCGTCATCCCGTGCAAATTGCCATTGGCGAACCCGACGAACTGGCTAGCCTGCGTCTGGTGAGTAACAGCACCAGCCTGGGCTTTTGTTATCTCACCCTGAAACAGAGCCCACGATTAAGCGAAATGCAGGCAAGACGGCTGATCAATATTATCCACCTCACTGAACTCCTGCATACGCTGCCGCTTAACGAGGGGCTGATTACCCCAACGCAGGAAATGCTTCCCGGATGGAGTATCCCGCAGTGGCCAGAGCTCGGGGATGTTCAACTGCCGAAAACGCTGACCCTGTTTTACCATCTGCCCGTAGAGCTCCACACCATGGCGAGCCAGTTAAAACAGTACCTTGCGCAGCAAGGTTGTGAGCTTACGTTGATATTCCACGACGCGAAAACGTGGGATGGCTGTCTGAGTCTTGCCGATGCGGACATCATGATGGGTGACAGGTTGATCGGCGAAGCGCCGGAATACACGCTTGAGCAGTGGCTACGCTGTGATGCACTCTGGCCGCATCTGCTGAGTGCCCCTCAGTTTACCCATCTACATGCCACACTGGATGCCGTTCAGAGTCAGGCCGATGAGCAAGCCCGGCATGTCGGTCTTAAGACTTTATTCACCGGATTAATGGAGAGTGCAGTGCTAACTCCCCTGTTCAACTACCAGTATCAAATCAGCGCCCCTCCGGGAGTCAACGGCATACAACTGAATGCCCGCGGCTGGTTTGATTTTACGCAGGCCTGGCTGCCGGCACCTAAATTGTGAAGAAGCTGGTCGCCGTCGAGGTCAGGCGGTAACATTACGCTTTTACCGTCACTGTCGAGATAATTTATGAAACGTGCCGTCGTCGTGTTCAGCGGAGGACAAGATTCCACTACCTGCCTGGTTCAGGCTCTTCATCAGTATGATGAAGTTCACTGTGTGACTTTCGATTATGGTCAGCGTCATCGCGCTGAAATCGACGTTGCCCGCGAACTGGCGCTGAAACTGGGCGCGCGTGCGCACAAGGTACTGGATGTTACGCTGCTAAATGAACTGGCCGTCAGTAGCCTCACCCGCGACAGTATTCCTGTGCCCGACTATGAACCTGATGCCAGCGGTATTCCGAATACCTTCGTGCCAGGGCGTAATATCCTGTTCCTGACCCTGACGGCGATTTACGCCTGGCAGGTGAAGGCCGAAGCCGTGATCACCGGCGTCTGTGAAACCGACTTCTCCGGCTACCCGGATTGCCGCGATGAATTTGTTAAAGCGCTCAATCACGCGGTAAATCTGGGGATGGCGAAAGATATCCGCTTTGAAACACCGCTGATGTGGCTCGATAAAGCAGAGACCTGGGCGCTGGCCGACTACTGGGGCAAGCTGGATATGGTCCGCAGCGAAACCCTCACCTGCTACAACGGCATTAAGGGCGACGGTTGCGGCCAGTGCGCGGCCTGTAATCTGCGCGCGAATGGGCTGAACCACTATCTGGCTGATAAAGCTGGCGTGATGGCCGCATTGCAGAAAAAGACCGGGCTGAAATAAGTTACTTCGCCGTGCTGTCGAACAGTTTTACGCCGGCAGCACGGGTGACTTTCACCAGCGTTGTCAGCGTTGGGTTGCCATTGCCTGACAGGGTTCGGTAAAGCTGTTGACGAGAAAGTCCCGCTTTTGCAGAGATTTCACCGATGCCGCCCTGGGCTTCAATGACACGCCTTAACGCAATTAAATATGCCGGGATCCCCTGGTCTTCATAAATCTCCTCCAAAGCAACCTGAAGGTATAGCTGAGCGTAAGAAGGATTTTCGCGAAGCATCTTAACGACGGCCTCATCATGGCTGACGGAAGCAGGATAGTTTTGTTCACTTTTGCTCATCCGGTTTATCCTTTTGATAATCTTTCCAATAGTCTATTGCCAGTTTTATATCCGATGATTGGCCCTTTTTGTCACCGCCCATCAGCAACAACAGGACCTCCCGATGTTCAACAGCAAAATAGACTCGATAACCGGGACCAAAATCCATTTTCATTTGCCAGACGCCGCTTCTCAGATAACGATAATCCCCGAAATTGCCTTTTTCCGCACGGTCAATTCGCAGAAGGATCCAAAACGCTAACTCCGGATCCTTCTTCTGCATTTTCGCTACCATTCCTCAAACGGAATTTTCCCGTCACGGGTCTGGTAACGTACAACGACGTAGTCCCTGTCCATTATTCTATCCCTGACAAAACCATTTGTCTTTTATAAAAGACAAAAATCTATACGATCATCAACTCCAGCTTTTCACGCAACTCCCCTTCCAGCGGCAACGCTTTCTGAGTTTTAAGATCAATACAGACAAAGGTGATCAGCGCATCGGCAACCACCTGCCCTTCAGGATCCAGGGTTACCACCTGGCTTAACACACCACTTTTTCCGTTTAGCTGCTGTACCTGGCTGGTGACGGTAAGGACATCTCCCAGCACGGCCGGACGACGGTAGTTGATATTGATGTTGACGACCACGAATGCGATGTTATGCGCGGTCAGCCACTGAAAGCTTTCGCTGTTTTCCAGCCCGTCCCAGCGAGCCTCTTCAAGAAATTCGAGATAGCGGGCGTTATTCACATGCTGGTACACATCGAGGTGATACCCGCGTACTTTGATTTTTGTCTGCATAGCGCAATAGCCTTTACTGTTGTTATAGGATTAGAGGTCATAACTGGTATGACCTCTTTATCCTGGCAAATTTTTGCCGCCGTGCAAGTTATTGCGTGATTACAACGTCAGGTGTGAGAGATTGCGCTCAACCAGTGAACTGCCCATGCCCGGAACTTGCTTAAGATCGTCGATGGTTTTAAATGGGCCATACTCTTCACGGTAGCTGACAATGGCCTGCGCTTTTTTCAACCCGACACCATTCATCGCGCGGGCGAGATCTTCAGCAGAAGCCGAATTGATGCTGACTCGCGTACCATCATCATCCGCGCTTTTCGCGCCAGGCATTGCTTTTGATGGCATAGCCCCTTGCCCATTTACCGATGACTCGGCTTTAGCCTGTACCGCCGGTGTTTTATCGACTGCCGTAGCAGCATTCGCCACTTGTACAATCCCGCCGCTGGCAAGCGCCAGAGTAATGATGAGAGCTTTGATTCCACGTTTCATGCTGTTATCTCCTTGTTTGTTGACAGCCACATCACGATAGCCGCGCCGTAAAACAGGTACAAACAGCAGATTGCAGAAATGGAAAAGGCCGCGAAAGCGGCCTTTGGATATTGCAGTACGTTACGAAAATCTGCGAGCAGATACGTAATTATTGCTGCTGAGTAATGATGTCACCCAGCTTGATTTTGGCTTCTTTACGCAGGTTGCTCATCATTGCTTCGAACGCGATCTGTGCATTGTTTTGCGTAATGCCCTGAACCATCGCTTTCTTCTGCGCTTCTGGCATGGTACCTGCTTTCACTTCATCCAGCGCCAGCAGAACAATGTTACCCTGCATGTCGGAGGTTGTGCCAAAGCTTGGTTTATCTTTCGCAGGCAGGTTAAGACCAAACGCAGCCTGGCTGACAGGATCCTGCCCCGTGCGGCTCAGCGTTTTCGCATCACCGAAGCTCAGACCCGCCGCTTTCAGGGCATCATCTTTACCTGCTTTCAGGTCAACCAGGATCTTCTCAGCATCCAGTTTCGCCTGCTGTTCCGCTTTGTTGTGTTTAACCTGTGCGACAACCTGATCTTTCACTTCTGCCAGCGGTTTTACCGCCTCTGCTTTATGCTCGGCTACACGCAGAACGAATGCACGGTCGCCGTCCACGGTAATGATGTCAGAGTTGCTACCCGGTGTGCCATTCTCGCCCACCAGACCACCGTTGAAGATGGCATCAGAAACCGGTTTAAAGTTCAGCTCTTCCGGCAGGTTGTCGCGGCCAAACCAGCCCGTCTCAACCGCTTTTGCACCTGCGGCCTGCTCTGCACCCGCCAGTGATTCGTTGTCATTGCTGGCAGCGTCACTCACTTTCTGCTGCAACGCATAGAAGGCATCCAGTGCTTTTTCCTGCTTCACTTTCGAGGCGATATCGTCACGAACGTCAGTCAGCGGCTTGGTTTTTGCCGCTTCGATATCGTCCAGACGTGCAACCAGGAAGCCAACGGAAGATTTGATAACGCCAGACAGCTGACCTTTATCTTTCAGGCCTGCATTTTTCAGTTCATCCGGGGTAGTGGCATCTTCCAGCCAGCCCATATCACCGCCATTTTTTGCAGAGATAATGTCAGTGGATTTTGCTTTGGCTACCGTCGCGAAATCAGCGCCTTTGTTCAACTCATCCAGCACGGCTTTAGCGTCAGCTTCAGTTTTGGTCTGAATCACGCTGTAGCGGTTACGTTGAGGCTGAGTGAACTGATCCTGATGCTGATCGTAGTAAGACTGAATGTCCGCGTCAGAGGCCGTTTCCTGCAACGCAGCAGCATCCAGTTTGATGTAGCTTACACGGAATTGTTCTGGCGCAACGAAAGTGTTCTTGTTCTGCTCGTAGTAGGCGTTAATTTCGTCATCGCTCACCTGCTGTTTCGCAGCCAGGGCAGCAACATCAATTGTTGCTTCACGGACAACACGCTGCTGAGACACCAGAGCAGCCAGCTCGTCAGTTTCACCTTTGAGCATAAAATCGGTGCCAACCACGGCATTGATCAGTTGCTGGGTCGTCAGCTGATTACGCAGCGCCTGCGCGTACTGGTCGGCAGACATACCCATCTGATTGACGATGCTGTTGTAGCGAGCGTTATCGAATTTACCGTTAGACTGGAATGCCTGAGTAGAGATAATGGCTTTTTTAACCTGCTCGTCGCTGATTCCCAGACCCAGGTTCCTGGCGTACTGATCAAGCAGCGCTTCGTCAATCAGGCGGTTCAACGTCTGCTGACGCAGGGTTTTCATGTAACCTTCATTTGCTGCCAGCTCTGAGAACTGATCGCCCAGCTGTTGCTGCATACGGTTACGTTCACCCGCGAAAGCGTTCTCGAACTGCCCACGGCTGATTTCCTGGCCATTCACTTTTGCGGCATAGTTGGCGCCAGCGCCGATAAGGTAACTGCTCACGCCGGTCAAAATGAACGACACGATAATGATACCGAAAATAATCTTGAGCACGAGACTGTTAGCAGCCGTGCGTAAGCTGTCCATCATGGTGTAACAACACTCCGCTGTAGGTGACTGGTTACCTGACGCTGACGGAAAATCCTGACCGTCGCGCGTAAAGTCGTATTGTGACAAGAAACCGGGGCAATTGTCAGCCCACAACTCGCATAAACTCGAACAAATCAGGTCTGGACAAACAAAAAAGGCACATCAAATGATGCGCCCTTGTACTTTTCAGCTTCCCTGAAACGAGAAAGCAATCAGTTTACTGCGTCTTTCAGCGCTTTACCGGCACGGAAGCCCGGCACTTTAGCAGCAGCAATGGTGATCTCTTTACCGGTCTGAGGGTTACGGCCAGTACGGGCAGCACGCTCTTTAACCGCGAAAGTACCGAAACCTACCAGTGCAACATCGTCCCCAGCTTGCAGAGATTCAGTAACAGAAGCAATTAAAGCATCTAACGCACGTCCAGCTGCAGCTTTAGAAATATCAGCACCCGCAGCAATTTTGTCAATCAGTTGAGATTTATTCACTGTTCTCTTCCTCTCTTTATAATTTATATCGCACCTGAATCCTTCACAGCGCGACCGCGCAGCAGTTATATCAGGCCTGCCATGACCTTACAACACCCGTTGTTGATGGCTAGCCCAATCAGCAATCTAAATTAGCTATACAAAAAAAGGCTGGCAAGTCCGAAATGACTTACCAGCCTTGTTTTTATTGACGCTCTTTGCGCGAGGTCACTATTTTGCAGTTACAACCTGCATTCCTGAGGGTTCATTCTGCAATGCGAGAGTCAGAACTTCCTCAATACGCTTCACCGGATGGATGTCCAAATCGGCAATAACGTTGTCCGGAATCTCTTCCAGGTCGCGCTTATTTTCATGCGGAATTAATACAGTTTTGATCCCACCACGGTGTGCAGCCAGAAGTTTTTCTTTCAGACCACCAATTGGCAGAACCTGACCACGCAGCGTAATTTCGCCCGTCATCGCCACATCGGCACGAACCGGGTTCCCTGTCAGACAAGAAACCAGTGCCGTACACATGGCAATACCCGCACTTGGGCCATCTTTCGGTGTTGCACCTTCAGGTACATGGACGTGGATATCGCGTTTTTCGTAGAAATCCGGGTTGATACCCAGTTTTTCCGCCCGCGCGCGCACCACAGTCAGCGCAGCCTGAATGGATTCCTGCATCACTTCACCCAGGGAACCGGTGTATGTCAGCTTACCTTTACCCGGAACACAGGCGGTTTCGATGGTCAGCAGATCGCCACCCACTTCCGTCCATGCCAGACCGGTAACCTGGCCTACACGGTTCTCGCTGTCCGCACGACCGTAGTCGAAACGCTGAACGCCCAGATACTCGTGCAGATTGTCGCCGTTAATCTCGATGTGCTTGAGGGTTTTATCCAGCAGCAGCTGTTTAACCGCTTTACGGCACAGTTTAGAGATTTCACGCTCAAGACTACGGACACCCGCTTCACGCGTGTAATAACGAATAATGCTAATAATGGCACTGTCGTCAACCGTGATCTCGCTATCTTTCAGTGCGTTACGCTCAATCTGCTTAGACAGCAGGTGGCGTTTGGCGATGTTCAGTTTTTCGTCTTCGGTGTAACCCGACAGACGGATCACTTCCATACGATCCAGCAATGGAGCCGGAATGTTCATGGAGTTAGAGGTCGCTACGAACATCACATCGCTCAGATCGTAGTCAACTTCCAGATAGTGATCGCTGAACGCCACGTTCTGCTCTGGATCCAACACTTCAAGCAGTGCTGACGCCGGATCGCCACGCATGTCAGACGACATTTTGTCGATTTCATCGAGCAGGAACAGCGGGTTTTTAACGCCCACTTTCGCCATCTTCTGAATCAGTTTGCCCGGTATTGAACCGATATAAGTACGACGGTGACCGCGGATTTCAGCTTCATCACGCACACCGCCAAGCGCCATACGGATGTACTTACGCCCGGTCGCTTTGGCAATAGACTGACCCAGAGAGGTTTTACCAACCCCTGGAGGCCCTACCAGACACAGGATTGGGCCCTTAAGCTTATTCACACGGCTCTGTACCGCGAGGTACTCAAGGATACGGTCTTTAACGCGCTCAAGGCCGTAGTGGTCGGTATCAAGGATTTCCTGAGCCTGGCGCAGGTCTTTTTTGACCTTGCTGCGGGCATTCCATGGAACCTGAACCATCCACTCAATGTAACCGCGAACAACGGTCGCTTCAGCCGACATTGGAGACATCATTTTCAGCTTTTGCAGTTCTGCTTCGGCTTTTTCTTTCGCCTCTTTCGGCATTTTTGCCGCGTCGATCTTACGCTTCAGCGCTTCGTTTTCGTCCGGTGCGTCGTCCATTTCGCCGAGTTCTTTCTGAATCGCCTTCATTTGCTCGTTCAGATAGTACTCACGCTGGGATTTCTCCATCTGCTTTTTCACACGGTTGCGAATGCGTTTCTCAACCTGGAGCAGATCGATTTCGGATTCCATCATCGCCATCAGATATTCCAGACGTTCATTCACGTCGGACATCTCCAGCACAGACTGTTTGTCTGCCAGCTTCAGCGGCATGTGAGCAGCGATGGTATCCGCCAGACGTGCAGGATCGTCAATGCTGTTCAGCGACGTCAGCACTTCTGGTGGGATTTTCTTGTTCAGCTTGATATAGCCTTCGAACTGGCTAATGGCCGTGCGCACCAGCACTTCCTGCTCACGTTCATCAAGCTGCGGCGAATCGAGGTACTCTGCTTTTGCAGAGAAGTGTTCGCCATTGTCAGACAGAGTGGTAATACGCGCACGCTGCAAACCTTCGACCAGCACTTTGACAGTGCCGTCTGGCAGTTTCAGCATTTGTAAAATAGAGGCCACGGTCCCGACGGTGAAAAGATCGTTTACACCCGGCTCATCCGTTGAAGCTTCTTTCTGCGCAACCAGCATGATTTTTTTATCATGATCCATGGCGGCTTCAAGGCAACGGATAGATTTTTCCCGCCCTACAAATAAGGGTATGACCATGTGCGGATAAACCACCACATCGCGCAACGGCAATACGGGGATTTCAATGCGTTCAGAACGCTCAGGATTCATAGAGCTCTCTCTTAGTTTAGTGTCCGCCAGGTAATCAGGTTGTGTAACTGTGCTTCACACAACCATTAACATGTAAGCAGTATATGGGGATGTTTCCCACACATTCAACGCCATGAATACGGAAAAAGTAAAGGGGGGATAAAATCCCCCCTTTTTTAATAACTGCTTGTATGTTTTGGTGAATTATTCGCCAGATGCCTGCTGTGCTTCAGGCTTACCGTAAATCAGCAGCGGCTTCGTTTGACCACCAATGACTGACTCATCAATAACCACTTTTTCGACATCTTCCATCGATGGCAAATCGTACATGGTATCGAGCAGCGCAGCTTCAACGATCGAACGCAGACCACGAGCACCGGTTTTACGCACCATTGCTTTCTTGGCAATGGCATCCAGCGCTTCGTCACGGAACTCCAGCTCAACGCCTTCCAGATTGAACAACGCCTGATACTGTTTAGTCAGTGCATTTTTCGGTTCTTTCAGGATCTGAATCAGAGCGTCTTCGCTCAGTTCGTTCAGCGTTGCGACAACCGGCAGACGGCCGATGAACTCAGGGATCAGACCAAATTTGATCAGATCTTCCGGTTCTACCTGCGACAGCAGTTCGCCTTCGTTCGGTTTTTCAGACGTCGACTTCACCGTCGCGCCAAAACCAATGCCGGAGCCAGTTTCAACACGGTGTGAGATAACTTTGTCCAGACCCGCAAACGCACCACCACAGATAAACAGGATCTTGGAGGTATCCACTTGCAGGAATTCCTGCTGCGGATGTTTACGACCACCCTGCGGTGGAACAGCAGCAACGGTACCTTCGATAAGCTTCAGCAGCGCCTGCTGCACGCCTTCGCCCGACACGTCACGCGTAATGGATGGGTTGTCGGACTTACGGGAGATCTTATCGATCTCATCGATATAAACGATCCCACGCTGCGCTTTCTGCACATCGTAATCGCACTTCTGCAACAATTTCTGGATGATGTTTTCAACATCTTCACCCACGTAACCTGCTTCGGTCAGCGTGGTGGCATCCGCCATCGTGAACGGAACATCCAGCAGGCGTGCCAGCGTTTCAGCCAGCAGCGTTTTACCGGACCCGGTAGGGCCGATCAGCAGAATGTTACTTTTACCCAGTTCTACGCCATTGCTGGTATCGCCGTTACGCAGGCGTTTGTAGTGGTTATAAACCGCCACCGCCAGCACTTTTTTAGCTTGTTCCTGACCGATGACATAGTCGTCAAGGTGATGACGAATCTCATGCGGGGTTGGCAACGCGCTACGCTCACGGTGAGGTGCTACTTCTTTAATCTCTTCGCGAATGATGTCATTACATAAGTCGACACATTCGTCGCAGATATACACGGACGGCCCGGCAATCAGTTTACGCACTTCATGCTGGCTTTTGCCGCAAAAAGAGCAGTACAGCAGTTTGCCCGAACCATCTTTGCGTTTATCTGTCATGAGTCCAAACCTCTTTTTAAGTTCTTTGTGCCGCACATGACGACGCAAATGCCATTCTCAGACGCAAGCTGCATTCAAGCAGCGTGCCGCCCTACCTTAGTATAGCGGCACACTCGCGTCGCGGGCATCAATTACGATGGGTCAATACGGAGTCGACTAAGCCGTACTCAACTGCCTCTGGTGCAGAGAGGAAGCGATCGCGCTCGGTATCGCGCTCGATCTGCTCAAGGGATTGACCCGTATGCTGCGCCATAAGTTCATTCATGCGCGCTTTTACTTTCAGAATTTCGCGTGCGTGGATTTCGATATCCGTCGCCTGGCCCTGATATCCGCCCAGCGGCTGGTGAATCATCACGCGGGAGTTTGGCAGGCAGAAACGCTTACCTTTCGCACCTGCGGTTAACAGGAAGGCGCCCATGGATGCCGCCTGTCCCATACAGATGGTGCTCACATCCGGCTTGATGAATTGCATGGTGTCGTAGATAGACATACCCGCCGTGATCACGCCACCAGGTGAGTTAATATACAGGTAAATGTCTTTTTCCGGGTTTTCCGCTTCCAGAAACAGCATCTGCGCCACGATCAGGTTAGCCATGTGGTCTTCCACCTGGCCGGTCAGAAAGATAACGCGTTCCTTGAGCAGACGGGAATAGATATCAAAAGAACGCTCACCACGTGAGGTCTGTTCAATAACCATTGGCACCAGAGCCATATGGGGTGCAAAGTTATCTCGTTCGCCACTGTATGACATTTCCGTCTCCTGGATCAAAATTGAAAACACCTGCTGTACTGATTGTAACCTTATGGACGGATTATCAGCCAGTCTCATTCATCGTGATTACATACTTATGGGGTTCGCATCGCCCTATTTCAAGCATAACAACCTTTTGTTGTTACGCTAACACTGAAAGGGCGTTTTAGCACTCTTCCTGGGCTATTGGTGCGATAAAAAAAACCCGTCGCCGGAAGGCAACGGGTTTTTTGTTCAAACTTTAAACCGTTGAGACGAAATTACGCCTGCTGGTTCATCAGTTCGTTGAAAGAGGTCGCTTTTTCGGACACTTTAGCTTTCGCCAGTACCGCTTCAACAGCCTGCTCTTCCAGCGCTACATTGCGCATGTTGTCCATCAGTTCTTTGTTGTTACCGTAGAACTCAACAACTTCTGACGGATCTTCGTATGCAGAAGCCATCTCTTCGATCAGGCCTTTCACACGCTCTTCGTCAGCTTTCAGTTCGTGGGTACGAATCACTTCGCCCAGCAGCAGGCCAACAACAACACGGCGTTTAGCTTGCTCTTCGAACAGTTCGCGCGGCAGTTCCATCGCTTGTTGCTGGTTGCCACCGAAACGCTGAGCAGCCTGACGGCGCAGAACGTCGATTTCGTTGTCAATCAGTGCAGCTGGAACGTCGATTTCGTTCGCTTTCACCAGGCCTTCGATTGCCTGAGATTTCACACGGTTACGCACAGCGCCGTTCAGCTCGCGTTCCATGTTTTTACGTACTTCAGTACGCAGACCGGCTACAGAACCATCTTCAACGCCGAAACGTTTGATGAATTCTTCAGTCAGTTCTGGCAGTTCGCGCTCTTCAACTTTCTTCAGGTTGATGACGAACTTCGCTGCTTTACCTTTCAGGTTTTCAGCGTGGTATTCTTCCGGGAAGGTCACGTCGATAGTGAACTCTTCGCCAGCTTTGCGACCTTTGATACCGTCTTCGAAGCCTGGGATCATACGACCCTGGCCCATTGCCAGTACGAAGTCAGACGCTTTACCGCCTTCGAACTCTTCGCCGTCTACAGAACCGGTGAAGTCAATGGTTACACGGTCTTCCGCGTCAACAGCGCCTTCTTTATCTTTCCAGTTCGCCTGCTGCTTGCGCAGGGTGTCCAGCATTCCGTCTACGTCTTTGTCAGTCACGGAAACGATCGGTTTTTCAACTTCGATAGATTCCAGACCTTTCAGCTCAACTTCTGGGTACACTTCGAACTCTACAGAGTAGGTGAAGTCTTCGCCCAGTTTGTATTCGCCTGGAACATAGTTCGGCGCGCCAGCTGGATTGATTTTTTCTTTGATGATCGCATCGATAAAGTTGCGGCTCATCAGGTCACCCAGCACATCCTGACGCACAGAGGCGCCATAACGCTGAGCAACAACATTCATCGGTACTTTACCCTTACGGAAGCCGTCAATACGTACTTTTTTTGATACGTTGACCAGCTCGCTTTTCACAGCAGTTTCGATGCTGTCAGCAGCGATAGTAATCGTTACACGGCGGCCAAGGCCTTGAGTGGTTTCAACTGAAACTTGCATCTTGTTACCTCAAAAAAATCACAGTGCTCGGTCAACTCTGAATCTGTCTCGCAATACCGGGATGCTCTCTATTTAGCAGATTCACATTCCCTGTCGCCAGAATCATCCCGAAGACATTCATTAAGACGCGGCATTATAGCGGCATCACTTAGGTGAGTCGAGAACGGTTAGGGTATGTTGCTGCGGCTTTTTTCACACTTTAAGGCTATTTTTAGCCTTAAAAACGCACCATACGCTCAAAACTCAGACAAAACAAAACGGCCCGGAGGCCGTTTTGACGTAATCTGCTAGCAACATACTGGAAAAACTCCAGCGGTTGCAAATACGATTTTTCAGGCGATGGTGCCTGCGCCACGACAAGGCGGCGATGCAAAAACCGTATCCTGCAAGCCTTCCCATTCTTTGATTGTGTATGTATGAAGCGCCAGTGCATGAACCGTTGCCGAAAGTTCTTCGGTTAACGTGCCGTAGATCATACGGTGTCTATTAAGAAAACGCTCTCCAGCGAAGCGGTCACTTACCAACACCACTTTAAAATGACTTTCAGACCCTGCCGGTACGTTGTGACGATAGCTTTCATCGACGACTTCGAGGAAAACGGGGTTGAACGCTGCCCTTAATTTGTCTTCTATTTGCTCACGTATCATCATGAAATCACTCCTCCGACAACGCTAAGATGTCACCCATCCCTTTAAATGTTAGCCGCTTTTACCGTTTCCATTACAACAACACAACAAATATTTAGCTTTCGTCTGATTTTCTCAGCCAAACGGATGAAGTTCACTGTGAGGCTCATACGTTTTGTCATTCACGGGCGGAGAAAAACACTAAGCTGGTCAGTTTTCAGACAAGACGATGAATTTACATGCGTTGACCACTTCCCCTGGCCGTTGGCGATGTTATGATGGCGGCAATTTTTCTCTCTATATGCTTACGATTCGTTGAGAACCCGAAAATGTTAAAAAAACTCTTCTTTCCGTTGGTAGCACTTTTTATGCTGGCAGGCTGCGCTACCCCGCCAACAACGATTGATGTCTCACCAAAAATCACCCTGCCTCAGCAGGATCCTAGCCTGATGGGCGTGACCGTCAGCATTAACGGTGCAGACCAGCGTCAGGATCAGGCACTGGCAAAAGTGACGCGCGACAACCAGCAGGTAACGCTGACCGCCTCCCGCGACCTGCGCTTCCTGTTGCAGGAAGTGCTCGAGAAACAAATGACCGCACGCGGTTATATGATTGGCCCAAGCGGTGCTGTTGATTTGCAGATCATCGTGAACAACCTCTATGCAGACGTTTCCCAGGGTAACGTGCGTTACAACATCGCCACCAAAGCGGATATCGCCATCATCGCTACCGCGAAGAACGGCAATAAGATGAACAAAAACTACCGCGCCAGCTACTCCGTTGAAGGTGCTTTCCAGGCTTCCAACAAAAATATTGCTGACGCTGTTAACAGCGTGCTGACCGACACCATCTCCGACATGGCTCAGGACACCAGCATCCACGACTTTATCAAGCAGAACGCTCGTTAATCCTGCTTCCTGACCCGGCGTTTCGCCGGGTCAGCGCTATATGCTCATGTCCAGTCGCTACTTACGCATTTTCCAGCAACCGAAATCAGCCATTCTGCTGATCCTTGGCTTCGCCTCCGGTTTACCGCTCGCGCTCACCTCAGGCACGCTTCAGGCCTGGATGACCGTAGAAAACATCGATCTTAAAACCATCGGTTTCTTCTCTCTGGTTGGGCAGGCGTACGTCTTCAAATTCTTGTGGTCGCCGGTTATGGATCGCTACACCCCACCGTTCCTGGGGCGTCGTCGCGGTTGGCTGGTGATGACCCAGGTTCTGCTGTTGCTGGCGATCGCCGCCATGGGGTTCCTTGAGCCAGCCACCCAGTTGCGCTGGATGGCAGCACTGGCCGTGGTGATTGCATTCTGTTCGGCCTCTCAGGACATCGTGTTTGATGCCTGGAAAACGGACGTTCTGCCCGCAGAGGAACGCGGTGCTGGCGCGGCTATCAGCGTGCTGGGCTATCGTCTGGGCATGTTGGTTTCCGGCGGGCTGGCGCTGTGGCTTGCCGACCGTTACCTTGGCTGGCAGGGCATGTACTGGCTGATGGCCGCCCTGCTTATCCCGTGCATTATCGCCACCCTTTTCGCACCCGAACCGAGTGATGTGATCCCTGTTCCTCGTTCCCTGGAACAGGCGGTGGCCGAACCCCTGCGTGACTTCTTTGGCCGCAATAATGCCTGGCTAATCCTGCTGCTGATCGTCCTTTATAAGCTTGGCGATGCATTCGCCATGAGCCTGACGACCACCTTCCTGATCCGTGGCGTCGGGTTTGATGCGGGTGAAGTCGGCGTGGTCAACAAAACGCTGGGGCTTTTTGCCACCATCGTCGGCGCACTGTACGGCGGTGTGTTGATGCAGCGACTGACGCTGTTCCGGGCGCTGTTAATCTTCGGTATTTTGCAGGGCATTTCAAACGCCGGTTACTGGATGCTTTCAATTACCGACAAGCACATGATCAGCATGGCCACCGCCGTTTTCTTTGAAAACCTGTGCGGTGGCATGGGGACCGCGGCATTTGTCGCGCTGCTGATGACCTTGTGCAACAAGTCGTTTTCTGCCACCCAGTTTGCCCTGCTCTCGGCGCTTTCTGCCGTAGGGCGTGTATATGTAGGCCCGATAGCTGGCTGGTTTGTTGAAGCACACGGCTGGCCGACGTTCTATCTTTTCTCGGTTGTCGCTGCGGTTCCGGGGATCTTATTGTTACTGGTTTGTCGTCAGACGCTGGAATATACGCAGAAAACCGAACATTTTATGCCGCGTACCGAATATCAACACGCCTATCGATTTGCTTTACGCCTGCTGATGGTGGGTTGCCTGGCGCTCGCATTATGGCTCGTGGTGTTAATTGTTAATGCAACAACCCCTCTTACGCTTCCCTTCGAAGCCCTTCTGCTCAACGCTGGAGCCCTGCTGGCTATCGCCGGGATCCTGACTGGCTGTGCGCTCGATTTCCTGGCATTACGTAAAATGCCCACAACCTGAAGTAAAAAACGAAAGGTTATTTCTCGTTGTAATCACTAAGCGAAATTATAACGGTGAAATAACCGCCAGTCGGTAAAAAAAATATTTGTTGTTTTGTGCGGGATAGAATTTGGAAATTATTGGAGCCCATTCCAGTGAGCTATTTTTCATTAAACGATTCAGCATTTGAAAGATTGAATTTTCGTTTTTTAGTTGTCTTTTTATTGATAATTAATTGTTAATTTTTTGTATATTTTTGATAATGGTTATACCAATTGCCCCTTTTAGGGTATGCTTGGGGGTCCTTTCGTTATAACGCCCGTACCACGCGGCTTTCACCTTAAAAATCGACATAATTTGCAACACTTGTGACATGTGCGGCAGAACCCGGTAACACCTTCCTGACACAGGTCTAATGATGTTTACAGTAATGTAACCTTCCCGTAAAATGCCCCCACACTTTAAACGCCACCAGACTCCCGTGGAATTGAGGTCGTTAAATGAGACTCAGGAAATACAATAAAAGTTTGGGATGGTTGTCATTATTTGCAGGCACTGTATTACTCAGTGGCTGCGATTCTGCACTACTTGACCCCAAAGGACAGATTGGACTGGAACAACGTTCATTGATTCTGACGGCATTTGGCCTGATGATGATTGTGGTTATTCCTGCCGTTTTGATGGCTGTTGGTTTCGCCTGGAAGTATCGTGCGAGCAATAAAGATGCGAAGTATAGCCCTAACTGGTCACACTCCAATAAAGTGGAAGCTGTGGTCTGGACTGTGCCTATTCTGATCATCCTGTTCCTTGCCGTGCTGACATGGAAAACCACTCACGCGCTTGAGCCAAGCAAACCGCTGGTTCACGATGAAAAACCGATTACCATCGAAGTCGTCTCCATGGACTGGAAATGGTTCTTCATCTATCCGGAACAGGGCATTGCTACCGTGAATGAAATCGCCTTCCCGGCGAACACTCCGGTTCAGTTCAAAGTGACCTCCAACTCCGTGATGAACTCCTTCTTCATCCCGCGTCTGGGTAGCCAGATTTACGCGATGGCTGGGATGCAGACTAACCTGCACCTGATCGCGAATGAAGCAGGCACCTACGATGGTATCTCCGCCAGCTATAGCGGCCCGGGCTTCTCAGGTATGAAGTTCAAAGCTATCGCGACGCCGGACCGTGCCGCATTCGACCAGTGGGTTGAAAAAGCGAAACAGTCCCAGAACACCATGTCTGACATGGCGGCGTTCGACAAAGTGGCTGCACCTAGCGAATACAACAAGGTGGAGTACTTCTCTAACGTGAAACCAGATTTGTTCAAAGATGTTGTTGGCAAATTTATGGACCACGGCAAGAGCATGAATATGTCCCAGCCTGAAGGCGAGCATAGCGCGCACGAAGGTATGGAAGGCATGGACATGAGCCACGCGGAAACCGCTCACTAAGGGGCCGAGGAAGAAAATGTTCGGAAAATTGACACTGGATGCAGTGCCCTACCATGAACCCATTATCGTGGTTACGGTGGCTGCAATTATCATCGGTGGTGCGGCCTTACTGGCCTTAATCACTTACTTCGGTAAGTGGAGCTACCTGTGGAACGAGTGGCTGACTTCGGTTGACCACAAAAAACTCGGTATCATGTACTGCGTCGTCGGTATCGTCATGTTAATTCGTGGCTTTGCGGATGCTATCATGATGCGTAGCCAGCAGGTGCTTGCCTCTGCGGGCGAAGCGGGCTTCCTGCCGCCGCACCACTACGATCAGATCTTTACCGCTCACGGCGTTATCATGATCTTCTTCGTGGCGATGCCGCTGGTTATCGGTCTGATGAACGTGGTTGTGCCGCTGCAAATCGGCGCGCGCGACGTTGCGTTCCCGTTCCTGAACAACCTGAGCTTCTGGTTCACGGTTGTCGGTGTAATCCTGGTTAACCTGTCACTGGGTGTGGGCGAATTCGCACAGACCGGCTGGCTGGCGTACCCGCCGCTTTCAGGAATTGAATACAGTCCTGGCGTAGGTGTCGACTACTGGATTTGGGCGCTTCAGCTCTCCGGTATCGGTACAACCCTGACCGGTATTAACTTCTTCGTGACCATTATCAAGATGCGTGCCCCTGGCATGACCATGTTCAAGATGCCAGTGTTTACCTGGGCATCTCTGTGCGCCAACATCCTGATTATTGCTTCATTCCCGATTCTGACTGTCACCATCGCGCTGCTGACCCTGGACCGCTACCTGGGCACCCATTTCTTCACGAATGATATGGGTGGCAACATGATGATGTACATCAACCTGATTTGGGCCTGGGGTCACCCGGAAGTGTACATCCTGGTTCTGCCTGTGTTCGGTGTGTTCTCCGAAATCGCAGCAACCTTCTCGCGTAAGCGCCTGTTTGGTTACACCTCTCTGGTGTGGGCAACTGTGTGTATTACCGTTCTGTCGTTCATCGTTTGGCTGCACCACTTCTTCACCATGGGTGCGGGCGCGAACGTAAACGCCTTCTTCGGTATTACCACCATGATTATCGCAATCCCTACCGGGGTTAAGATCTTCAACTGGCTGTTCACCATGTATCAGGGTCGCATCGTGTTCCACTCAGCAATGCTGTGGACCATCGGCTTCATCGTGACCTTCTCCGTGGGTGGTATGACCGGCGTACTGCTGGCTGTACCGGGTGCTGACTTCGTTCTGCACAACAGTCTGTTCCTGATTGCGCACTTCCATAACGTTATTATCGGTGGTGTGGTCTTCGGATGCTTCGCTGGCGTAACTTACTGGTGGCCAAAAGCGTTCGGCTTCACGCTGAACGAAAAATGGGGTATTCGCGCGTTCTGGTTCTGGATCATCGGCTTCTTCGTTGCGTTTATGCCGCTGTATGTGCTGGGCTTCATGGGTATGACCCGTCGTCTGAGCCAGCAGATTGATCCACAGTTCCACCCAATGCTGGTTGTTGCAGCATGTGGTGCGGTGCTGATTGCCTGCGGTATCGCATGCCAGCTGATTCAGTACTACGTGTCTATTCGCGACCGCGAACAGAACCGTGACCTGACCGGTGACCCATGGGGCGGCCGTACGCTGGAGTGGGCGACCTCTTCTCCACCTCCGTTCTATAACTTCGCCATTGTGCCGCAGATCCATGAACGCGACGCATTCTGGGAAATGAAAGAAAAAGGTGAAGCGTACAAGCAACCTGCTCATTACGAAGAGATCCACATGCCGAAAAACAGCGGCGCGGGCATTGTTATTGCCGCCTTCGCAACGGTATTTGGTTTCGCAATGATCTGGCACATCTGGTGGTTGGCGATTGTTGGCTTTGGCGGCATCGTGATCAGCTGGATTGTGAAGAGCTTTGACGAGGACGTGGACTACTACGTACCAGTCCGTGAAGTCGAAAAACTGGAAAACCAGCATTTCGATGAGATTTCTAAAGCGGGGCTGAAAAATGGCAACTGATACTTTGGCACACTCAACTGCCCACGCGCATGACCATGCGCACCACGATACAGGGCCGACGAAAGTATTCGGTTTCTGGATCTACCTGATGAGCGACTGCATTCTGTTCTGCTGTCTGTTCGCGACGTATGCCGTTCTGGTGAACGGCACTGCTGGCGGCCCGACCGGTAAGGACATTTTTGAACTGCCGTTCGTTCTGGTAGAAACCGCACTGCTGTTATTCAGCTCCATCACCTACGGCATGGCGGCTATCGCCATGTACAAAAACAACAAGAGCCAGGTTGTCTCCTGGCTGGCGTTGACCTGGTTGTTTGGTGCTGGATTTATCGGGATGGAACTCTATGAATTCCATCACCTGATTGCTGAAGGTATGGGCCCGGATCGTAGTGGCTTCCTGTCTGCGTTCTTCGCGCTGGTAGGTACTCACGGTCTGCACGTTACCTCTGGTCTGATCTGGATGGCGGTACTGATGTTCCAGGTATCCCGTCGCGGCCTGACCAGCACTAACCGTACGCGTATCATGTGCCTGAGCCTGTTCTGGCACTTCCTGGACGTTGTGTGGATCTGTGTGTTCTCTGTTGTTTATCTGATGGGGGCGATGTAATGAGTCATTCAACTGATCATGGCGCTTCCCACGGTAGCGTAAAAACCTACATGACAGGGTTTATCCTGTCGATCATCCTGACGGTTATCCCGTTCTGGATGGTGATGAGCGGTACTGCTTCTCACGCGGCGATTCTGGGCACTGTCCTGGTCACTGCAGTGGTGCAGATTCTGGTGCATCTGGTTTGCTTCCTGCACATGAACACCAAGTCCGATGAAGGCTGGAATATGACTGCCTTTGTCTTTACCGTGATTATCATCGCTATCCTGGTAGTCGGTTCCATCTGGATTATGTGGAACCTCAACTACAACATGATGGTTCACTAAGAGCGGCGAGTATGTTTAAGCAATACCTGCAAGTAACGAAACCAGGCATCATCTTTGGCAACCTGATCTCCGTGATCGGAGGGTTCCTGCTGGCCTCTAAAGGCAGCATTGATTACACCCTCTTTATTTCCACGCTGGTCGGTGTGTCACTGGTTGTTGCGTCCGGTTGTGTATTTAACAACTACATCGACATGGATATCGACAAGAAGATGGAAAGGACTAAAAATCGGGTGCTGGTTAAAGGCCTGATAGCCCCTTCCGTCTCGCTGGTGTACGCCACCTTGCTGGGTATTGCTGGCTTTATGCTGCTGTGGTTTGGTGCTAATCCTCTGGCCTGCTGGCTGGGGGTGATGGGGTTCGTGGTTTATGTGGGCGTTTACAGCCTGTATATGAAACGTCACTCCGTCTACGGTACGCTGATTGGTTCTCTCTCCGGCGCTGCGCCGCCGGTGATTGGCTACTGTGCCGTCACGAACGAGTTCGACAGCGGTGCGCTTATCCTGCTGGCTATCTTTAGCCTGTGGCAGATGCCGCACTCCTACGCCATTGCGATTTTCCGCTTCAAGGATTATCAGGCAGCGAACATCCCGGTATTGCCGGTCGTGAAAGGTATCTCGGTTGCTAAAAACCATATCACGTTGTACATCATTGCCTTTGCAGTGGCGACACTGATGCTCTCTCTGGGCGGTTACGCTGGATACAAATATCTGGTGGTGGCAGCCGCAGTAAGCGTCTGGTGGCTCGGTATGGCCCTGCGTGGTTACAAAGTGGAAGATGACAAAGTCTGGGCACGCAAACTGTTTGTGTTCTCAATCGTTGCTATCACCTCGTTGTCCGTAATGATGTCTGTAGACTTTATGGTCCCAGATTCGCACAACCTGCTGACTTACGTCTGGTAAGCCATAACAGGTGAATAAAGGGGTGCTTCGGCACCCTTTTTTATTCACTGAATCTATTAATACCGCATGTAATATTTGTTAAATAACCCTTTATTTACCCCGCCCCTTCCCCGCACTACACTATGGCCTGCTTTTGAACTGAGGTGGCAATGAACGATAATAAAATGACGCCAGGCGAATTGCGCGCGACCTGGGGTTTAGGGACTGTTTTCTCGCTACGGATGCTTGGCATGTTTATGGTCCTGCCTGTTCTGACCACGTACGGTATGGCATTGCAAGGCGCCAGCGAAGCGCTGATTGGTCTGGCGATTGGTATCTATGGTTTAGCGCAGGCGGTATTCCAGATCCCCTTTGGCCTGCTTTCTGACCGCGTAGGCCGTAAGCCGCTGATTGTCGGCGGGCTACTGGTCTTTGTGCTCGGCAGCGTAATAGCCGCCCTCTCCCACTCTATCTGGGGCATTATTCTTGGCCGCGCGTTGCAAGGTTCCGGGGCGATTGCTGCGGCCGTAATGGCGCTGCTGTCGGATTTAACACGCGAACAAAATCGCACCAAAGCCATGGCGTTTATTGGCGTGAGCTTTGGCGTGACCTTTGCGATTGCGATGGTACTCGGCCCGATCATTACGCATAAACTCGGTCTTCATGCGCTGTTCTGGATGATTGCCATTCTGGCGACCATCGGTATTGCGTTAACGCTGTGGGTCGTGCCGGACAGCAAAAACCACGTGCTGAACCGTGAGTCCGGCATGGTCAAAGGCTGCTTTAGCAAAGTCATTGTCGAGCCGCGCCTGCTGAAGCTGAATTTTGGCATTATGTGCCTGCACATTCTGCTGATGTCGACCTTCGTTGCCCTTCCGGGCCAGCTGGCGGCAGCGGGTTTCCCGGCGTCTGAGCACTGGAAAATTTATCTGGTGACCATGCTGATTTCGTTCGTCTCCGTCGTGCCATTTATCATCTACGCCGAAGTGAAGCGCAAGATGAAACGCGTGTTTCTCGCCTGCGTTGCACTACTGCTGATTGCGGAGATCGTGCTGTGGGGTTCCGGCCCGCACTTCTGGGAACTGGTGGCGGGCGTTCAGCTCTTCTTCCTGGCATTTAACCTGATGGAAGCCCTTCTGCCCTCGCTTATCAGCAAAGAATCACCAGCGGGATATAAAGGCACGGCAATGGGCATTTACTCCACCAGCCAGTTTATCGGCGTCGCTATCGGTGGCTCGCTCGGCGGCTGGGTGGGTGGCCTGTTTGATTCGCAAACCGTATTCCTGGCAGGCGCGCTGCTGGCAATGATCTGGCTGCTGGTCGCCAGTACCATGAAAGAGCCGCGCTATGTCAGTAGCCTGCGCGTAGAAATCCCGGCTGACGTTGAAATTAGTGATGCGCTGAAGCAGCGCCTGGAAGCTACAGACGGCGTGAACGAAGTGATGATTGTGCCGGATGAACGCAGTGCGTATGTCAAAATTGACAGCAAAGTGACCAACCGCTTTGAAGTAGAGCAGGCGCTGAAAGCCTGAAAAAATGCCCGGTTCAACCGGGCATTTTTGTCTTAATCGCGGAAGTTTTTAAACTGGAACGGTTGTCCCAGATCGCCGCCGCGAACCAGCGCCATAACGGATTGCAGATCGTCACGGGATTTCCCGGTAACACGGATCTCTTCACCCTGAATTTGCGCCTGCACTTTCAGCTTGCTGTCTTTGATGAGCTTAACGAGCTTTTTCTGCACCGCGCTCTCAATGCCCTGCTTCAGTTTGGCTTCAACAAACCAGGTTTTACCGCTATGTACGAACTCTTCTGGCACATCAAGAGACGCGCCTTCAATGCCGCGTTTCAGCAATTTGGCACGCAGAATATCAAGCAGCTGATTGACCTGGAAATCAGACTCGCTCAGAACCTTGATAGTCTTATTTGCATCGTTCAGCTCAAAAGTCGCCTCTACGCCACGAAAATCAAAACGTGACTCAACTTCACGGCTTGCATTATCTACGCCGTTACGAACTTCCTGGATATCAACTTCGGAAACAATATCGAAAGATGGCATCTTTTCTTCTCCCTTCATTTTTGTTGCGTTGCATAATACCCGCAACGAGGCATAACGAGAAGCTTAGCTGACGGCGCTATACTTAGGCCGTAACACCTGGCGCAGTTGCAGGTGAGGAGGAACAATGAAAATTACAGTGCTTGGATGCGGAGCCCTTGGTCAACTATGGCTGACGGCACTATGCAAACACGGACACGAGGTACAAGGTTGGCTGCGTGTGCCCCAGCCCTACTGTAGTGTAAACCTGATAGATGAAGACGGAAGCATCTTTAACGAATCACTCACTGCAAACGATCCTGATTTCCTGGCGCAAAGCGACCTGTTGCTGGTCACGCTCAAAGCGTGGCAGGTATCGGATGCGGTGAAAACCCTCGCGGCTCAACTGCCCCCGACATCGCCCATCCTGCTGCTGCATAACGGCATGGGAACCATTGATGAGCTGAAAAGCATCCCGCAGCCGCTGCTGATGGCGACAACCACCCATGCCGCACGGCGTGATGGCAATATCATTGTGCATGTCGCCAGCGGCGTCACCCATATTGGCCCGGCTCGCGAACAGGATGGTGACTACAGTTATCTGGCTGACGTTCTGCAAAAGGTGCTGCCAGACGTCGCCTGGCACAACAACATTCGTCCTCAACTGTGGCGCAAACTGGCGGTTAATTGCGTCATCAACCCGCTCACGGCGCTGTGGGATTGCCCTAACGGCGAGCTAAAAAACCATCTGCAAGAGGTCACAACCCTGTGTGCTGAAGTTGCCTCTGTTATCGAACGTGAAGGCTTACACACCTCGGCAGACGATTTACGCTATTATGTCGAGCAGGTTATTGATAGTACGGCAGAAAATATCTCTTCGATGTTGCAGGACGTTCGGGCGTTGCGCCACACCGAGATAGACTACATCACCGGCTATCTGTTAAAACGCGCCCGTGCGCACGGTATTGCCGTACCGGAAAACGCCCGCCTGTATGACCTGGTTAAACGTAAGGAGAGTGAGTATGAGCGCGTCGGCACTGGTATGCCTCGCCCCTGGTAGCGAAGAAATGGAAGCCGTCACCACCATCGACCTGATGGTGCGGGGCGGTATTAATGTCACCACCGCGAGCGTTGCCAGCGACGGTAACCTGGCTATCACCTGCTCACGTGGGGTGAAAATCCTCGCAGATGCCCCGCTGGTACAGGTGGCTGATGGTGATTATGACATTATCGTTCTGCCCGGCGGCCTGAAGGGAGCGGAGTGTTTTCGCGACAGCCCACTGCTCGTCGAAACGGTCAGGCAGTTTCATCTCTCTGGCCGTATCGTCGCCACAATTTGCGCCGCAGCCGGAACGGTGCTGGTTCCGCACGATATTTTCCCGATAGGCAATATGACCGGTTTCCCGACACTGAAAGACCGTATCCCGGAAGACCAGTGGGTCGATAAACGCGTGGTCTGGGATCCGCGCGTCAATCTGCTCACCAGCCAGGGGCCGGGAACCGCGATTGATTTTGCGCTGAAGATTATTGACCTGCTGGTCGGGCGTGAAAAGGCATACGAGGTCGCATCGTCGCTGGTCATGCCGGCGGGAATTTATAATTACTACGAAGCTTAGAGCGTAAAAAAGCCGGGTGGCGGCTACGCCTTACCCGGCCTACACGTGCTCATCTTTTCTCCCTCTCCCTGTGGGAGAGGGCCGGGGTGAGGCATCAGGCCGCACTCCCCGACAAAATGCTACGGACGATACACCTTCACATTAGCAAAGCCCTGCTCGCGCAGATACAGCGCCTGCAAGCGGCTCATCACGCCACGCTCGCACCACAGCAGGTACGTTTTGCCCTTGTCGAGGTCGCCAAATTTCGTGCTCAGCTTGTAGAACGGCAGCGGCATCACCTCAACGCCTTCGACGTTCAACGGTTTGGCATCCTGTTCGTCGATGGAACGGATATCCAGGATCACATCGTTAGCGCCAAAACCGCTGACGGTTTCAACTTCAACCACGTCCTGTTCGGTCTGCTGTGCAATCTCGCGGATATCGATGTTGGACGCTTCCGCCACCACCTTCTCCAGAATAGCGAAATCGAAGTTCTCTTCTTCCGCTTCAATCTTCGCTTTCACCGCCTTAACGGTTGGGCTTTTTGAGATAACGCCACAATATTCCGGCATGGTGCGGGCAAAATCTTCGGTGCCGATTTCGCGCGCCAGGTCGATGATGTGTTCTTTATCATGAGAGATAAGCGGGCGCAGGATCAGGGTATCAGACACATTATCGATAAGACGCAGGTTGGTCAGCGTCTGGCTGGACACCTGGCCCAGCGCTTCACCGGTTACCAGCGCCTGCACACCGTAACGCTCCGCCACTTTTGACGCTGCACGCACCATCATACGTTTCAGCACCACGCCCATCTGGCCGTCGTCCACTTTTTCGAGGATTTCGCCAACCACTGGCTCAAAGTTGATCGCCACAAAACGCACGCGGTGCGAGCTGCCGAAGCGGTTCCACAGGTAATGCGCCACCTGACGGACACCGATCTCATGCGCCGCGCCGCCCAGGTTAAAGAAGCAGTAGTGAACGCGACAGCCACGACGCATCAGCATGTAGCTGGAAACACCGGAGTCAAAACCGCCGGAAATCAGGGACAACACATCTTCCTGCGTCCCGATCGGGAAACCACCGATACCTTCATAACGACCTTTCACCAACAACAGGCGATCGTTTTCGATCTCCAGGTTAACGGTCACGTCCGGGTTAGTCAGGCGTACGCGCGCAGTCTCAACGTGCTGGTTCAGACCGCCGCCCACGTAACGTTCCACTTCAATGGAGCTAAATTCGTGTTTGCCACGGCGCTTCACGCGGACACAGAAGGTTTTACCTTCGATCTGGTCGCGATACTGCACCAGCGCTTTTTCGAAGATGTCGTGCATGTCGGTAAACGGGACATCTTCCACTTCAAGAATATGGTGGATCCCCGGAATACGGGTCAGCGCGTCGCGGATATCAAGACGCTTGTTTTCGTCTTTGGCGCGAACTTCAACGTGATCCCAGTGACGAACAACGGCCAGCGTTTCGTCATAATGCTTCAGAACGTTACGGATGTTCCCGGTCAAAATTTTAATAAAGCGCAAACGCACAGATTGGCTTTTGATAGTGATTTCAGGGAACAATTTAATGATAAACTTCATGGCGGCAATGTTTCTTAGGCAAGCTTATTAAGGCTTGTAATGGAAAAGTACAACAGCCCCTATACCGAAGGCTGTATCCAGGCGCGCAAGTATACCACTATCGCGCGGCTCCTGTGCACATTGCGCGTTATTTGCTTATCCGCCCGAGTCCGTTACCATGACAGGGCAGAAAATATGAGAGTCAGACATTCACTATGCCGAAGAAAAATGACGCACCGGCCAGTTTCGAAACTGCGCTGAGTGAACTGGAGCAAATTGTAACCCGTCTTGAGAGTGGCGATCTGCCGCTGGAAGACGCACTCAACGAATTTGAACGTGGGGTGCAGCTTGCACGCCAGGGGCAGATTAAATTACAGCAGGCTGAACAACGCGTGCAGATCCTGCTCTCCGAAGCCGAAGACGCCGCGACGACACCTTTCACACCGGACGCCGAGTAAATGGATTTTTCCACACAGCTTCAGGCGTGCGTTGTGCGTGCCAACGATGCGTTGCGCCGTTTTATTGAGCCGCAGCCTTTTCAGAACACTCCACTGGTTGAGGCCATGCACTATGGCGCACTCTTGGGTGGAAAGCGCCTGCGCCCGTTCCTGGTCTACGCCACCGGAAAGATGTTTGGCATCAGTGAAAACACCCTGGATGCACCGGCTGCTGCCGTTGAATGCATCCATGCTTACTCGCTGATCCATGACGATTTGCCGGCCATGGACGACGACGATTTGCGTCGTGGTCAACCAACCTGCCACATCAAGTTTGGCGAAGCGAATGCCATTCTGGCGGGTGATGCCCTGCAAACGCTGGCGTTTTCGATTTTAAGCGATGCACCAATGGCCGAAGTGGCCGACCGCGATCGCCTGGCAATGGTTTCCGAGCTGGCAATGGCCAGTGGCGTTGCAGGGATGTGCGGCGGGCAAGCGCTGGATCTTGAGGCCGAAGGACGTCAGGTTAATCTGGAACAGCTTGAGCGTATTCACCGTCACAAAACGGGTGCCTTAATTCGCGCAGCCGTTCGTCTGGGTGCGCTGAGTGCGGGTGAACAGGGACGCAAAGCCCTGCCGATTCTGGACAGATACGCAGAAAGTATCGGTCTGGCGTTCCAGGTTCAGGATGACATTCTGGATGTGGTGGGCGATACTGCAACATTGGGTAAACGTCAGGGTGCCGATCAGCAGCTTGGCAAAAGCACCTATCCCGCCCTTCTGGGCCTTGAGCAAGCCCAACGTAAAGCCCGGGACCTGATTGATGATGCCCGCCAGTCACTGAATCAACTGGCCGCGCAATCACTGGATACCTCGGCACTGGAAGCGCTAGCGGACTATATAATCCAGCGTGATAAATAAACTGTATATCTCGATGAGCCTTTGATGAGTTTTGATATTGCCAAATACCCGACACTGGCGTTAGTTGACTCCACCCAGGAGTTGCGCCTGTTGCCGAAAGAGAGCCTGCCGAAATTGTGTGACGAACTGCGTCGCTACCTGCTCGACAGCGTTAGCCGCTCCAGCGGCCATTTCGCCTCCGGGCTTGGCACGGTTGAACTGACCGTGGCGCTGCATTACGTCTATAACACGCCGTTTGATCAGTTAATCTGGGACGTGGGTCACCAGGCATATCCGCACAAAATTCTGACTGGCCGTCGCGATAAGATTGGCACTATTCGCCAGAAAGGCGGCTTGCATCCGTTCCCGTGGCGCGGTGAGAGTGAATTCGACGTATTAAGCGTCGGCCACTCTTCTACCTCCATTTCTGCGGGTATCGGTATCGCTGTCGCTGCCGAAAAAGAGAACAAGCAGCGCCGCACTGTCTGCGTGATTGGTGACGGGGCGATCACCGCCGGTATGGCGTTTGAAGCCATGAACCATGCGGGTGATATCAAGCCGGACATGCTGGTTATTCTCAACGACAACGAGATGTCTATCTCTGAGAACGTTGGCGCGCTGAATAACCACCTGGCACAATTGCTCTCTGGCAAGCTCTACTCCACGCTTCGCGAAGGCGGTAAAAAAGTCTTCTCTGGCGTTCCGCCAATCAAAGAGCTGCTCAAGCGTACCGAAGAACATATCAAAGGCATGGTTGTGCCTGGCACGCTGTTTGAAGAACTGGGCTTTAACTATATCGGCCCGGTCGACGGCCACGACGTTCTGGGGCTGGTGTCCACGCTCAAGAACATGCGCGACCTGAAAGGCCCGCAGTTCCTGCACATCATGACCAAAAAAGGGCGTGGTTACGAACCTGCGGAAAAAGACCCGATTACCTTCCACGCGGTACCGAAATTTGACCCAACCAGCGGCTGCCTGCCAAAAAGCAGCGGCGGGATGCCGAGCTATTCAAAAATCTTCGGTGACTGGCTGTGCGAAACGGCGGCCAAAGATAACAAGCTAATGGCCATCACCCCGGCCATGCGCGAAGGCTCTGGCATGGTGGAATTTTCGAAAAAATACCCTGACCAGTATTTCGACGTCGCTATTGCAGAACAACACGCGGTGACGTTCGCGGCGGGGCTGGCGATCGGCGGCTACAAACCGGTTGTCGCGATTTACTCCACCTTCCTGCAACGCGCCTATGACCAGGTGATCCATGACGTCGCCATCCAGAAACTGCCGGTGCTGTTCGCTATCGACCGGGCAGGGATCGTAGGTGCCGACGGTCAAACGCACCAGGGGGCATTTGACCTCTCCTTCCTACGCTGCATCCCGGACATGGTCATCATGACCCCAAGCGACGAAAACGAATGTCGCCAGATGTTGTTTACCGGCTACCACTATCAGGATGGCCCAAGTGCCGTTCGCTACCCGCGCGGTAACGCAGTGGGCGTGGAACTGCAACCGCTGGAAAAACTGACGATTGGCAAAGGTCTGGTGAAACGTCGCGGCGAAAAAGTGGCGATTCTGAACTTCGGTACACTGATGCCAGAAGCCGCTAAGGTTGCCGAAACGCTGAATGCCACCCTGGTAGATATGCGTTTTGTGAAGCCGCTTGATGAATCCCTGATCCTGAGCATGGCTGAAGCCCATGACGTGCTGGTGACGCTCGAAGAGAACGCCATTATGGGCGGTGCAGGTAGCGGCGTGAACGAGGTGCTGATGGCACACCGTAAAGCCGTGCCGGTTCTGAACCTCGGTTTGCCAGACCACTTTATCCCGCAAGGGACGCAAGACGAAGCCCGTGCAACCATCGGCCTTGATGCCGAAGGTATTGAAGCTAAAATCCGCACCTGGCTGGCCTAAGCCCTCCCCTTTCCGCTCCTGCTATGCTTAAAGGTAACGCTTTACGCAATCAGCAGGAGTGGAACCATGCGATACAATACATTAGGAAAAACAGACCTTAAGGTTTCCCGACTTTGTCTCGGCTGCATGACATTTGGCGAGCCTGACCGGGGAAATCACGCCTGGACACTGCCGGAAGAGAGCAGTCGTCTTATCATCAAACACGCCATCGACGGCGGCATTAACTTCTTTGACACCGCCAACAGTTACTCAGACGGCAGCAGCGAAGAGATAGTCGGGCGCGCCCTGCGTGACTTTGCCCGCCGCGATGACGTGGTGGTGGCGACCAAGGTCTTCCATAAGACCGGCGATTTACCAGAAGGGCTTTCACGCGGGCAGATCCTGCGTTCCATTGACGACAGCCTCAGACGCCTGAATATGGATTATGTCGATCTGCTGCAAATCCACCGCTGGGATTACAACACGCCTGTCGAAGAGACGCTGGAAGCGCTTAATGATGTGGTCAAAGCCGGTAAAGCACGTTACATCGGCGCCTCTTCCATGCACGCAGCCCAGTTTGCAACCGCGTTAAACCTTCAGGCACAGCACGGCTGGGCGCGCTTTGTCACCATGCAGGATCACTACAATCTGATTTATCGCGAAGAAGAGCGCGAAATGCTGCCGCTCTGTTATCAGGAGGGGGTGGCAGTTATTCCGTGGAGCCCGCTGGCTCGCGGACGTTTAACCCGCCCGTGGGGCGAAACCACAGCCCGTTCGGTGTCGGATGCATTTGGTAAAACCTTGTATGACGCCACTGAGGCCAGTGATGCCCTGATTGCCGAACGCCTGGCGGGAATAGCCGACGATACCGGAGCGACGCGAGCGCAGGTCGCGCTGGCGTGGTTACTGAGCAAACGTGGAGTTGCAGCACCGATCATTGGCACATCGCGTGAAGAGCAACTGGACGAGTTGCTCAATGCCGTAGATATAACCCTGACGCCGGAGCAGATTGCCGAGCTGGAAACGCCGTATGAACCGCATCCTGTGGTGGGATTTAAATAAATAAACGCCGGGTGGCGGCTTCGCCTTACCCGGCAAAAAAACTTACGCGAAGTGATCGTATCCTTTCCAGTCGAGCGCGACCGGTGCACCTTCGCGGACAAACTGCATCCCTTCACTTTCAGGAAGGATCTGCCCGATACAGGTATACGGCACACCCAGGTGACCCAGCACCACATCCAGCGTACCGCGATTCAGTTCCGGGACGGTAAAGCACAGCTCATAATCTTCACCACCGGACAGCGCCCAGCGCAGGGCCTGCTCGGGTTCAACATGGCGACGGATTTGCGCGGAAAGCGGGAACAGATCCAGATCAACACGCGCCCCTGTACCGCTGGCCTTCAGGATATGACCCAGATCGGAGATCAGCCCGTCAGAGAGATCGATAGCCGAGCTGGCGCGCTCGCGCAGGGCCTGGCCGTGAAGAATTCGCGGCGTTGGCCGCAGATGGCGTTTCATCAGATAGGCAGCGTCATCGGCATCGTCAACCGTTAAACGTTCCTGAAGAATAGCCAGCCCTGCGGCGCTATCGCCCGGCGTACCGGTTACGTAGATCCAGTCACCCGGTTTTGCTCCCGAGCGCTTAAGTGCGCGCCCAACAGGCACATAGCCGTGGATAGCCAGCGTCATCGACAGCGGTCCGCCGGTGGTATCACCGCCAATCAGCTGCATATCGTAGTAATTGAGTTGTTCAAACAGCGCATCGCTGAACGTTTCGAGCCAGGCTTCATCAACATTCGGCAGGGTTAATGCCAGCGTTAGCCACGCAGGATCGGCGCCCATTGCCGCCAGATCGCTCACGTTCACCGCCAGCGCTTTATACGCCAGGTCAGCAGGATCGATATCAGGTAAGAAATGACGTCCGCACACTAAGGTGTCGGTGCTGATCGCCAGCGTCTGTTTTTCGGGAATATTGAGAAGTGCGCAGTCGTCGCCGATTCCAGTTTCAACATCAAGACGAGAGGTTCTGACTCGGTCGAAATAACGGGCAATAAGGGAAAATTCGCCACATGCCATGCGTTATGCCTCAGCAGATAAAAGAAAAAAACCGGAGCCGCACTGCCGGCAAGGCAATGCGAAACTCCGGTTTGCGGATCACTTTTTGTGGGGACGGATCGCAGGTGCGGCTTTATCCAGCACGCCGTTTACAAATTTGTGGCTGTCTTCAGCACCGAAGGTTTTCGCCAGTTCGATAGCTTCGTTGATGGCCACTTTGTACGGCACATCATCACGTTTTGACAGCTCAAACAGCGCAATACGCAACACTGCTTTTTCAACCTGACCCAGCTCGTCGAGCAGACGAGACAGGTATGGCTTCATCAGACCATCGAGATACGCGCTATTAGTCGCCACTCCCGACAGCAGTTCACGGAAGTACAGAACATCAACGTCTTTCACGTCTTGCTCTGACAGGAACTGGTATTCAACATCAGCGATGTCGTTCTGGGACAACTGCCAGGAGTAAAGTGCCTGGACGGCACATTCACGGGCGCGGCGACGAGCAGCAGGTTTCACGGAATTCCCCTTACAAAAAAATCAGGCCTTGATGGCTTTCAATACATTGATCATCTCAAGCGCGGTCAGTGCAGCTTCTGCACCTTTATTACCGGCTTTGGTGCCAGCGCGTTCGATAGCTTGTTCAATACTTTCAGTGGTCAGCACGCCGAACGCGACAGGAATTTCAGCATCCTGCGCAACGTGTGCCAGACCATTGCTTGCACCACCCGCAACGTATTCGAAGTGCGCAGTGCCGCCACGAATAACAGTACCCAGTGCAATCACCGCGTCGTATTTACCGGTTTTTGCCAGCGCGCCTGCTGCCAGTGGCAGTTCGTAAGCACCTGGAACCCAAACAACGGTAATGTTGTCATCTTTAACCTGGCCGATACGTTTCAGGGCGTCAATCGCACCTTCCAGCAGGCTGTCGTTGATGAAGTTGTTGAAACGCGCAATGGTGATGGCGACGCGAGCGTCCGGGGTAGCTACAGCAGCTTCAATAATGTTCATACTCTTCCTTTACGGGTTCATTTGGCCCCGCAGGGGGGCGGATTTTATCATAATACTTTGCGCACTGCTTCCCTATTTCAGGAGCAATTACGCTGTCGTTAAATGGAGGCAGACATCCGGGCCAACCGGACGAATCTCGCTGAATTTGAGTTGTGGGGCATCGGCCAGTTTTTCAAGGCCTGGCAACACAAACAACCCGCGTGCAGCGTTTCCTAGCAGTTTAGGGGCAACGTAGACTATCAGTTCATCCACAAGCCCTGCCTGGAACAGCGCACCGGCAAGCGTTGGCCCCGCTTCCACCCAGATGCTGTTCACCTGTTGTTTGCCAAGCAGCATCATCAGCACCACTAAATCGAGATGCCCGTTGTGCTCCGGCACCATAATGCTACGAACACCTTCCGGCCAGCTGCGATCGTCTGCTTTGGTCCGGGCAAACCAGGTTTCGCCTGGCTGCTGGACGATGCGGTGCTCCGGCGTCACGCGATTCTGGCTATCAATCACAATACGCAGCGGCTGACGCAAATTTTCCTGCGGATAAAGCGCCTGAGTATCGGCATTCAGTTCATCCCAGCGAACAGTCATCGCCGGGTTGTCAGCCAAAACGGTTTCACTGCTGGTGAGGATAGCATGGCTTTGCGCACGCAGACGTTGCACATCGCGCCTTGCTTGCGGTGACGTTATCCACTGGCTTTCACCGTTAGCCATCGCCGTACGACCATCAAGCGAAGCGCCCAGCTTCAGCTGAATATATGGGAACCCCGTGCGCATACGCTTAAGGAAACCCTTATTAATGGCCTCGGCATCGTTCATCATCAGACCATGGCTGACGTCGATACCTTCTTGTTGGAGCCGGTAAAGGCCGCGCCCGGCAACCTGCGGATTGGGATCCTGCATCGCTGCGACCACCCGCGAAACGCCTGCTGCAATCAGGGCTTCGCAGCACGGTGGGGTACGCCCGTGGTGGCTGCAAGGCTCAAGGGTCACGTACGCTGTCGCGCCACGTGCCTTTTCACCCGCCATACGCAGGGCATGAACTTCAGCATGAGGCTCACCGGCGCGAAAATGGAAACCCTCACCGACAATCTCGCCATCTTTCACAATGACACAGCCGACATTCGGGTTGGGATGGGTGGTAAAACGCCCGCGCTGCGCCAGTTTCAGCGCTCGCGCCATGTAAATCTCATCCTGCATGAGCTTAATCCTGTAGGCGGGCGATCTCTTCGCCGAACTCTTTGATATCTTCGAAACTGCGGTACACAGAGGCGAAGCGGATGTACGCGACTTTATCGAGCTTTTTAAGCTGCTCCATCACCAGGTTGCCGATCATTTTACTCGGCACCTCGCGCTCCCCTAAACCACGAAGATAGGATTTAATATGATTTAACGCTGTTTCAACGTCATCTGCGCTGACTGGCCGTTTTTCCAGTGCTTTTAGCATCCCGCTGCGCAGTTTTTCTTCGTTGAATGGCTCACGCACGTCGTTGCTTTTCACCACGCGCGGCATCACAAGTTCAGCCACTTCGAAAGTGGTGAAACGTTCATTACACACCAGACATTGCCGACGACGGCGTACAGACGAGCCTTCGCCCACAAGACGAGAGTCGATTACTTTGGTATCCACAGCGGAGCAGAATGGGCAATGCATACGGTGTCCTGACTATCCGGTTAACTTTCCTCTATTTTACCCTGATCTGGGCTGACAACAAAGGAAGAGCTTTTTGAGACAAAGGATCTATACCTGGCGGTAAGATGCTGGCTACCATTACGGTAATCCGTTACTTCAAGGAAATTAACGCAATGACAAGACGTTACATAAGAATTTTCCTGGTGGGAAGCCTCTTCACACTGAGCGCCTGTGCACAGCAAACTGAAGTTCACGAAATGAAACAAAGCGTGAGCACGCTCAATTCAGCCATGGATAAGCTGAATAAGGAGACGGTGAAGATCACTCAGCAAAACGCGCTGAATGTGAAATCCACCAGCGGCGTTTATCTGCTGCCAGGGGCAAATACCCCTGCCCGGCTCAATAGTCAGATTGGCACGCTGAAAATGTCGATGGTCAATGTGGCGGCCAATGCAGATGGTACTCGAGTAACATTGCGCATTCACGGTGAGTCCAACGATCCGCTGCCTGCATTTAGCGGCACCGTTGAGTGGGGTCAGATTCAGGGCACCACCGAGAGCTACCAGGAAGTGAACGTGAAGAACCAACTCTTCACAGCTCCCGCCAGTACACTGGCTCCGAGCGATGTTGATATTCCGCTCCAGCTGAGTGGTCTTACCCCGGATCAGCTAGGTTTTATCCGCATTCACGATATCCAGCCCGCCGCGCAATAACCCCCCTTTTCAGCGGAGTGCAATGTCACTCCGCTAACATTTACATTTCGTATAGATTGGCAACATAAATGTTTGCCGTTACAATCCCCGCCGTTTAAAGTACGCAAACGTGAACGCAATCGATTACGCACGTGAGAGATATGTGAAACAACACATATTTTTGTGAGCAAGGATTCCTATAATAGGCTCCGCAGAAACACGAAATATTTTGAAACGCAAATCGCGCATTTTTCACTCCCGGAAGGGAATTTCAATCAGTGGCATGATTATGAAAAAAACATTACTTGCAGCCGGCGCAGTGCTGGCACTTTCCTCTTCTTTCACTGCTAACGCAGCAGAAAACGATAAACCAGAATACGTTTCCGACTGGTGGCATCAGAGCGTAAACGTGGTAGGCAGCTACCACACCCGTTTCGGACCACAGCTCCGTAACGATACCTACCTGGAGTACGAAGCATTTGCCAAGAAAGACTGGTTTGATTTCTACGGCTATATGGATGCGCCGGTCTTCTTTGGTGGTAATACCGATGCAAAAGGTATCTGGAACCACGGCTCGCCGCTGTTCATGGAAATTGAACCACGCTTCTCCATCGATAAGCTGACCGGCACCAGCCTGGCGTTCGGTCCATTCAAAGAGTGGTACTTCGCAAACAACTACATCTACGACATGGGCCGCAACAAGTCCGGTCGTCAGAGCACCTGGTACATGGGTCTGGGTACGGACATCGACACTGGCCTGCCGATGAGCCTGTCCATGAACGTCTACGCGAAATACCAGTGGCAGAACTACGGTGCAGCGAACGAGAACGAGTGGGATGGCTACCGTTTCAAAGTGAAATACTTTGTGCCAATTACCCAGCTGTGGGGCGGCAACCTGAGCTACATCGGCTTCACCAACTTTGACTGGGGTTCAGACCTGGGCGACAACGACTTCCGTGATCTGAACGGTAAGAAAGCGCGTACCAACAACTCCATCGCTTCCAGCCACATCCTGGCGCTGAACTACGATCACTGGCACTACTCTGTTGTTGCGCGTTACTGGCACAACGGTGGTCAGTGGAACGACGACGCCAGCCTGAACTTCGGCGACGGCGACTTCAGCGTTCGTTCTACCGGTTGGGGTGGTTACCTGGTAGTAGGTTACAACTTCTAATCACTGCGGGATTGTACGGGCTGATGCCCTCACCCCTTCCCTCTCACACGGGAGAGGGTGCAAACGCAAAAAACGGCAACGTATGTTGCCGTTTTGCTTTAACCTCGCCACCCGGCTTTTTACTGCTTCACCTTCCTGAGAAAATCCGCCAGAGACCTGTCTGCACTCTCGCTAAAGCGTCTCTCCGTCGATGCAATATTCAAACACCTGTCGAGTCGGAAGCAGCGGTAGTCATCGCGCCTTTCACACCAGGCTGCCAGCAGCCAGCGTTCTCCCCAGAAGAACAGCCCCAGCGGCTGAACCTCTCGCTTTGAGAGCTGCCCGGCTTCATCCCGATAATGCAGTGCCAGAACCCGCTGGGCAGATATCGCCTGATGAATCACATCGAAGTGATTGCGGGAGTGGTTTTGCAGGGCAATATCCGGCGCATAAATGCGTGTCTGCTCTGCCTTGCGACGACTCTCTTCCGGCAGGATCGCCAGCACCTTTTCCTGGGCCGATTCCAGCTCACGCGACAGTGATTCCCCGCCCCAGGTTTTCAGCAGACGGATCGCCACCATCAATGCTTCAGACTCTTTGTTTGTCAGCATCAGCGGGGGTAAGTCGAAACCGGACATCAGACGATAACCACTCCCCGCCTCACCTTCCACCGGCACTCCAGAAAGGGAAAGGTCGCGGATATCGCGATAAACGGTTCTCTCAGAAACCCCGAGTCGCTCTGCCAGATGCGCTGCCGTCGTCAGACGCCTGCCCCGCAGGATCTGCACAATCTGAAATAAACGGTCAGCGCGTCGGGTCATAGTCTCTTTAGCTCTCAGGCGGGTTGATGAAGGCCAACCCGGTTACCTTCGCTGTCGGTAAACAGGGCAATGGTGCCGATACCACGTGGCAGCTCCAGCGGGCCAAACACACATTCTCCGCCCGCAGACGCGATTCTGTCGAGCGTGGCGGCCAGATTGTCAGTATGCAGATAAATAATAGCGCCCTGCTGTGAGGGTGTAATGCCATCAAATTTAGCCAGCGCGCCACCGGTCGCCGGATCGTCATGCGGGAACACCGCCAGCTCTGCACAATCCATTTTTTCGCGACGCAGCGCGACCTGCATTACCGGCTCGTAGAATTTGATGGCGCGATCCATATCCGCGACGGGAATTTCAAACCAGTTAATGACACTTTTCATACTTCCTCCTGCCTGTTGTTTGGGTTCAGAAGGAGTGTATGACAGCCCTCCTGACAGCATACTGTCAGGAGTGTTTGTCAGCAGCAGATAAAAAAAAATCCCGGCCAACAGACCGGGATTTTTTTATGCATAAGACAATGTCTTACGGCAGAATTGACGGTTGGTCCGCCCCTTCTTTTTCGACTTTCTGCTGGAGCAGGTGCTCACGTCTCATGCCAAGTTTCAGTGCCAGAGCGGATGCAACGTAAATAGACGAAGCAGTACCGATAGTCACACCAATCAGCATGGTCAATGAGAAGCCTTCCAGCACCGGGCCACCGAAGAGATACAGCATCAGGATAACCATCAAGGTTGTACCGGATGTGATCAACGTACGGTGCAGCGTCTGGGTCAACGACACGTTAAAGATTTCGTACGGCGTACCGCGACGGATCTTACGGAAGTTTTCACGAATACGGTCAGATACCACGATACTGTCGTTCAGTGAGTAACCGATAACGGACATCAGGGATGCCACGATAGTCAGGTCAATCTCAATGTGGAACAGCGACAGTACGCCCATGGTGATCACCACGTCGTGCGCCAGCGCGATAACCACGCCTGCCGCCAGGCGCCACTCGAAGCGGAAGCCAACGTAGATCAGGATGGAGATCAGCGCCACCATCAGCGCCATCGCACCGGTCTGCGCCAGGTCTGCACCTACGCTCGGGCCAACGAACTCAATACGCTTCACCGCCGCATTCTGGCTGGTCGATTCGTTAATTACATTAACGACCTTGCTACCCAGCTCCTGGCTGCCGTTGGCGTCGTGTACCGGAGGCATACGTACCATGATGTCGCGGCTGCTACCGAAATTCTGCAGCAACGGCTCTTCAAAGCCCGCCTTCTGCAGTGACAGGCGCATCTGGTCCATATCGACCGGTTTTTCCAGAGAGATTTCAATTACCGTACCGCCGGTAAAATCGAGCCCCCAGTTGAAGCCTTTCACGCCCATAATGGCGATGGAGACAATCAGCAAAAAACCTGAAATGCCGAAGGCCCAGTAGTCCCAGCGCATAAAGTCCCAGACTTTACGGCCGTGGTTCAATTGTTCAACAGTATATTCCTGTGCCACAACGCACTCCTCAGATAGACAGCTTTTTGACGCGCTTGCCGCCGTACAGCAGGTTCACGATGGCACGGGTGCCGACAATAGCGGTAAACATCGACGTTGCAACACCGATACCGGTTGTAATTGCAAAGCCTTTGATTGCGCCAGTACCCACTGCGTACAGGATAAGAACCTTAATCAGTGTTGTTACGTTCGCATCGAAGATGGAGCTGAAAGCACCTTTATAGCCTTCTTCAATCGCCTGCTGCACAGAGCGACCATTGCTCAACTCTTCTTTGATACGTTCGTTGATCAGTACGTTGGCGTCGACCGCCACCGCAAGGGTCAGAACGATACCCGCAATCCCCGGCATGGTCAGCGTCGCCCCCGGCAGCAGGGACATAATGCCGATGATCATCACCAGGTTCGCCAGCAGCGCGCTTGTCGCAATCAGACCAAACTTCTTATAGAAGAAGATCATGAACAGGATTGAAACAACAAGACCCGCCAGACACGCTTCCAGACCCTGTTTGATGTTCTGCATACCCAGGGTTGGACCAATCGTACGTTCTTCAACAATCTGAATTGGCGCAATCAGCGCACCGGCACGCAGCAGCAGTGACAGCTGGCGGGCTTCATTCGGGTTGTTAATACCGGTGATACGGAAGCTGTTACCCAGACGAGACTGGATATTGGCGATGTTAATCACCTCTTCCTCTTTCACCAGCACTGCACGGCCATTCGCATCTTTCTTACCGCTGTCTTTGTACTCCACGAACAAGGTCGCCATCGGTTTACCGATATTGTCCTTGGTGAAGTTAGACATGATGTTACCACCTGCGCTATCCAGCGAGATGTTAACCTGCGGCTGGTTGTATTCATCCTGGCTTGAAGTGGAGTCGGTGATATGGTCACCGGTCAGGATCACGCGTTTGTACAGCACAACTGGCTGGCCTTCACGTGTCTGTTTCACTTCAGAGTCGCCCGGAATACGGCCCGCAGTAGCAGCGGACTGATCGACGTTAGAGTTAACCAGACGGAACTCAAGCGTTGCAGTCGCACCCAGAATCTCTTTCGCTCGCGCAGTATCCTGGATACCCGGCAGTTCAACCACAATACGGTCAGCACCCTGACGCTGTACCAGTGGTTCAGCCACACCCAGTTGGTTTACACGGTTACGCAGAATGTTGATGTTCTGCTGAACCGCGTATTCACGCGCTTCGCTCAGACGCGCATCCGTCATCACGGCACGCAGCTGGTTGCTGCCCTGAGAGGTAATAACCAGGTCACGGTGACGTTGAGACAGGTAAGTTACAGCCTGGTCGCGTGCCGCGCTGTCGCGGAACGTGATGCTCATGCCGTAGTTATCTTCTTTACGCACGGTGGTGTACGCGATGCCTTTATCACGCAGATCGCTGCGCAGGCTATCGATATTCTGTTCCTGCAATTTGCCCAGTGCGGTGTCCATATCCACTTCCATCAGGAAGTGAACACCACCACGCAGGTCAAGACCGAGCTTCATTGGCTCTGCATTAAGTGCAGCCAGCCAACGCGGGGTTGCAGGAGCAAGGTTAAGCGCCACGACATATTTATCACCCAGCACGCCCATCAGCGCTTCACGAGCGCGGAGCTGCGTGTCGGTGGTGTCGAAGCGAGCAAGAATAGCGCCCTCTTCCAGTGCCACAGACTTAGCGGTAATTTTTTCTTCTTGTAACGTTTTCTGGACCTGGATCAGCGTTTGCTCACTGGCGGCGACACCGCGCGCGCCAGTGATTTGAACGGCCGGATCCTCACCATACAGGTTGGGAAGCGCGTACAGCAGGCCGACGAGAATCACGACGACCAGCATGATGTACTTCCACAAAGGATAACGGTTTAACACGGCAGTTCCCTTTGGGAAAAGTTGGGATTACAGCGCCTTCATGGTGCCTTTCGGCAGAACGGCAGCTACGAAGTCACGTTTGATAACCACTTCAGTGGTGTCGTTCAGGGCGATAGCAATGTAGCCGCTTTCAGCTACTTTGGTCACGCGACCCACCAGGCCACCGTTGGTCAGCACTTCATCGCCTTTCGCGATAGAGTTCATCAGGTTTTTGTGCTCTTTGGTGCGCTTCTGCTGTGGACGCAGGATCATGAAATAGAAGATCAGACCGAACACAACCAGCATCAGAATCAGAGACATTGGGCTGCCCTGAGAAGGCGCGCCAGTTGCTGCTACCGCATCAGAAATAAAAAAGCTCATTCAAATTCCCTCATTATTAAAATTAATCAACGTTCAAAGGTGGAACATCCCGACCCTGACGTTGGTAGAAATCGGTCACGAAGCTCTCTAATTTACCCTCTTCAATAGCCTTACGTAAACCAGCCATTAAGCGCTGATAATAACGAAGATTATGAATGGTATTGAGACGCGCGCCCAAAATCTCGTTGCAACGATCGAGATGATGCAAATACGCGCGGGAATAATTGCGACAGGTATAGCAATCACACTCAGAATCGAGCGGGCTGGTGTCACTCTTATGCTTCGCGTTACGGATTTTCACCACGCCATCGGTAACAAACAGATGACCGTTACGCGCGTTACGGGTTGGCATTACGCAGTCGAACATATCAATGCCGCGGCGCACACCTTCAACCAGATCTTCTGGTTTACCCACACCCATCAGGTAACGTGGTTTATCTGCTGGTATTTGCGGGCAGACATGTTCAAGAATGCGATGCATGTCTTCCTTCGGCTCACCTACAGCCAAACCGCCGACAGCGTAGCCATCAAAACCTATCTCTACCAGACCTTTAACAGAGATATCGCGTAAATCTTCGTAAACACTGCCCTGGATAATGCCGAACAGCGCGTTTTTGTTCTCGAGAGAGTCAAAACGGTCGCGGCTACGCTGCGCCCAACGCAGAGACATCTCCATGGAACGTTTCGCGTAATCCCAGTCCGCCGGGTATGGCGTACATTCGTCGAAGATCATCACGATGTCGGAACCGAGATCGTACTGAATCTCCATCGATTTTTCAGGATCGAGGAAAATCGGATCGCCGTTGATCGGGTTACGGAAGTGAACGCCCTGCTCAGTTATTTTGCGGATATCACCCAGGCTGAAGACCTGGAAACCGCCGGAATCGGTGAGGATTGGTCCTTTCCACTGCATGAAGTCATGCAGGTCGCCGTGCAGCTTCATGATCTCCTGACCAGGACGCAGCCACAGGTGGAAGGTATTGCCGAGAATAATCTGTGCGCCAGTGGCTTCAACTTCTTCCGGCGTCATCCCTTTTACGGTGCCGTAGGTGCCCACAGGCATAAATGCGGGGGTTTCCACCACGCCGCGATCAAACACCAGGCGACCGCGACGCGCGCGGCCATCGGTGGTATCGAGTTCAAATTTCATTTTTATTCCTCTGTGCCAGAAAAACAGTCCGACACATTATTCTGGTGCCGCGGACTTATTCCCCGACACGCTCATTCAAAGCCTGCGGATTGTACGTGATAAACATCGCGTCCCCGTAGCTAAAAAAGCGATATTTTTGTTCTACCGCAGACTTGTATGCGTTCATCGTATTCTGATACCCCGCAAAGGCGGAAACCAGCATAATCAACGTTGATTCAGGGAGATGGAAGTTGGTCACCAGAGCATCAATTACGTTGTACTGGTAGCCCGGGTAAATAAAGATTTGCGTATCGCCAAAGAACGGCTCAATCAGGTCATTTTTGGCAGCCTGCGCGGCGCTCTCCAGCGAGCGTACGGAGGTTGTACCGACAGCAATCACGCGGCTGCCGCGGGCTTTCGCCGCCAGCACTGCCTCAACAACATCCTGCGGCACTTCAGCATATTCGGAGTGCATGATGTGGTCTTCGATACTGTCGACACGTACCGGCTGGAAAGTCCCCGCGCCCACGTGCAGCGTCACGAACGCCATCTCAACGCCTTTTGCGCGCAGTTTTTCAAGCAATGGGTCGTCAAAGTGCAGGCCCGCCGTCGGTGCGGCTACCGCGCCAGGTTTCTGGCTGTAGACGGTCTGGTAAAGCTCGCGGTCTGCCTCTTCGTCCGGGCGCTCAATATACGGCGGCAGCGGCATGTGGCCGATGGTGTTCAGGATGTCGAGCACCGTGCGTTCGTCATTAAACTCCACTTCAAACAGCGCATCGTGACGCGCGGTCATGGTCGCTTTAATGCTCTCATCGTCACCCAGCAGCAGTTCCGCACCCGGCTTCGGCGCTTTAGAGGCGCGAATATGTGCCAGAATACGTTTATCATCGAGCATACGTTCGACCAGCACTTCAATCTTGCCGCCACTGGCTTTACGGCCAAACAGACGCGCTGGGATCACGCGGGTATTGTTAAAGACCAGCAGGTCGCCAGGGTTGAGCTTGTCGAGCAAATCGGTGAAAGTACCGTGCGTCAGCGCGCCCGTTGGCCCGTCCAGTGACAGCAAGCGACAGCTGCTGCGCTCAGGCATTGGATAGTGAGCAATCAGGGATTCAGGTAGTTCAAAGGAAAAATCGGCGACGCGCATGACGTATACTCGTGACTTAAAAACAGGCGGCATAGTCTAGTGCTCACACTCTTTTGCTGCAACAACTAGCCGCTACCGGACAAATAAAACGCATGAATTTTCTTGCTCACCTGCATCTCGCTCATCTCGCTGACAGCTCTCTTTCCGGCAATTTGCTGGCCGATTTTGTCCGCGGTAACCCTGCCGAGAACTATTCCCCTGAGATAGTCGACGGGATTTTTATGCACCGCCGTATCGACGTGCTGACGGATAATCTGCCCGAAGTGACGGAAGCCAAAGCGTGGTTCCGCCCCGAAACGCGCCGCGTTGCGCCAATTACGCTGGATGTGATGTGGGACCATTTTCTGTCGCGCCACTGGGCGCAACTCTCGCCAGAGATGCCATTACCGGAGTTTGTGCGCTATGCCCATCAGCAGGTGTCGATCATTTTGCCCGACTCACCGCCGCGCTTTGTGAACCTGAATAACTACCTGTGGTCTGAACGCTGGCTTGAGCGCTATCGCGAGATGGACTTTATCCAGAATGTATTGAACGGTATGGCGAGCCGTCGCCCGCGCCTGGATGCGCTGCGTGATTCCTGGCATGACCTGGACGAGCATTACGATGCGCTGGAAACGCGTTTCTGGCAGTTTTACCCGCGCATGATGGCTCAAGCCAAAAGTAAGCAACTTTAATTAAAGAATGATTGATAGGCGAAAGCTTGTGGAACGATTGTCACCACCTCTTTGTCTTATTAGCGGACACTCTCTATACTGGCCCGCGTTGCGTTCCAAATAACCTTAGTATCTACAGGAGAATCATATGGTTCTGGTAACTCGTCCGGCTCCGGATTTTACAGCTGCAGCAGTTCTGGGCAACGGTGAAATCGTTGAAAACTTCAACTTCAAACAGCACACCAACGGTAAAGCGACCGTTCTGTTCTTCTGGCCAATGGACTTCACTTTCGTTTGCCCGTCTGAGCTGATCGCGTTCGACAAACGTTACGAAGAATTCCAGAAGCGTGGCGTAGAAGTTGTTGGCGTCTCCTTCGACTCTGAATTTGTACACAACGCATGGCGTAACACCCCTGTCGACAACGGCGGCATCGGTGCGGTGAAATACGCAATGGTTGCGGACATCAAACGCGAAATCCAGCAGGCTTACGGTATCGAACATCCGGACGCTGGCGTTGCACTGCGTGGCTCCTTCCTGATCGATGCGAACGGCATCGTTCGTCACCAGGTGGTGAACGATCTGCCACTGGGTCGTAACATCGACGAAATGCTGCGTATGGTTGACGCGCTGCAATTCCACGAAGAGCACGGCGAAGTGTGCCCGGCTCAGTGGGAAAAAGGGAAAGAAGGTATGGCTGCATCTCCAGAAGGTGTTGCTAAGTACCTGGCAGAGAACGTATCCAGCCTGTAATTGGCACGGTTTACGAGAAAGGCCCGCTTATGCGGGCCTTTTTTTATTCAGAACGCGAAGCAGGAACAGCCCAGCGCGCCCCAGAACGCCTGATCGTCCGACACCGGAATATCTGACTGACGGGCTATGTCGTGCGCGTGCCCATGCACACCACAGCTCCCGATACACTGGTGCATCTGCACCACCGCGCCCACCTTGCTGGCAGCTGGCGGAGCTGAGCGATAATGTCCAGGCACCTTAACCACCGGTGACCATTCCGGCACGACCGGGATTGGCGGTGGTGACAGCGGGCTAAAGTGCCCGGCTGCGTACACCACCTTGCCATCCACCACGGTCAGCACCGACTCGATGCCTTTAATCTCTTCTTCCTGCACGCTGAAATAGTCTTTCGAAAGCACCACCAGATCGGCAAGCTGACCTTCAACCAGACGGCCCTTCTTACCTTGCTCGCTGGAGAACCACGCGCTGCCTGCGGTCCACAGTTCCAGCGCAACATCGCGCGGCAGGCGGTTGTTGTCGTCATACATCGCCAGCCCGCCCACGGTACGCCCGGACACTAGCCAGTAAAGCGCCGTCCACGGGTTATAGCTCGCCACACGGGTCGCGTCCGTCCCTAACCCTACCGGTACGCCCAGCTCCAGCATCTTCGCCACCGGCGGCGTATGTTTCACCGCCTCTTTACCATAGCGATCAACAAAGTATTCCCCCTGGAAGGCCATACGGTGCTGCACCGCAATCCCGCCGCCCAGTGCTTTAACACGTTCGATATTACGCTCGGTAATGGTTTCAGCGTGGTCAAAGAACCAGTGCAGCCCGTTGAACGGGATCTCGCGGTTTACCTTCTCAAACACATCCAGCATCCGGCTGATGGATTCGTCATAGGTCGCGTGCAGACGGAACGGCCAGCGGTTTTCCACCAGATGACGCACCACGCGATCCAGTTCGTCTTCCATACCCTGAGGCAGATCCGGGCGAGGCTGGAGAAAGTCTTCAAAATCCGCCGCCGAGAAGACCAGCATCTCGCCTGCACCGTTGGCACGGTAGAAATCCGTCCCCTGCCCTGGCTTGAGCATATCGGTCCAGCGTTCAAAGTCTTCCAGTTCTTGCTTTGGACGCTGAGTAAAGAGGTTATAGGCAATACGCACCGTCATCTGCTCTTTGGCGTGCAGTTGCTCAATTATCTCGTAATCCTCAGGGTAGTTCTGGAAACCGCCGCCTGCGTCGATAGCACTGGTCAGCCCCAGGCGGTTCAGCTCGCGCATAAACTGACGCGTAGAGTTCACCTGCAGTTCAAGCGGCAGCTTTGGTCCTTTTGCCAGCGTCGCGTAGAGGATCATCGCATTCGGTTTAGCGATCAGCAGCCCGGTCGGATTGCCGTTGTTATCACGCACAATTTCCCCACCCGGCGGGTTTGGTGTCTCTTTGGTATAGCCAACGGCTTTGAGCGCAGCGCGGTTGAGCAGCGCGCGATCGTAGAGATGCAGTACAAACACCGGGGTATCCGGAGCGGCCTCGTTAAGCTCTTCGATGGTGGGCATCCGGCGTTCGGCAAACTGGAATTCACTCCAGCCGCCCACAACGCGGACCCACTGGGGAGATGGCGTACGGTCGGCCTGATCTTTTAGCATCCGTAACGCGTCTGCCAGGGAAGGGACACCTTCCCAGCGTAATTCGAGGTTGTAGTTCAACCCGCCGCGAATCAGGTGCAGGTGGGAGTCATTAAGACCGGGGATCACTGTGCTTCCCTGCAAATCAACAATTTGCGTGCCCTGGGTTGCATAACTCATGATGCGATCGTGATTCCCGGTCGCGAGGATCTTGCCGTTAGCGATAGCCACCGCTTCCGTCAGCGGATTTTCGCGATCAAGGGTGTGGATCTTACCTTTCGTTAAGATCAGTGTGGCAGTTTGAGACATAACGTACTCCTTTGAACCGGATCAGGCTTTTTTCAGCCATCCGGCAAACAGACGGGTCACGATGGGCATCCACAGCCAGACCACCAGCGCGACCACACAGGCATCGTTAATCAAATGCAGCAGTAAAGTGCCTTTCAGGCCAGGAAGCAGCGCGCCAGTCACCAGCGGCACCACATTGGTACTGGGGAAGATAACCAGCAGGGTGATGAGAAACTGTTTCCACTGCTTTGGTTTACGCACATTTGTCTCTGGCGGAGTGAACCAGAATGCCGCCTCGGTGCGCACTTCCGTTTTATCGCCTTCCGCCAGCAGTGGCTCAATCTCTTTCACCAGCACATTACGGGTATCGGACTGCGTCCAGGCATAAAGGTGCTCAATGGTGTCGAAGCGGATAATCACCGTCCACAGGCTCTGTCCTTCGGACGGGCGGATGACGTTAGCCCCCAGATGTCCGGGAAATTCAGCCGCGATGGGCATGATTTTGCCAAGCCACTGTTCGTATCGCCCGGCTTGTCCAGGCAGTAACGTATGGGTGATCACCAGCGTCACATGTGATGTTTGCGCCATAAAAGTTCCCTGGTCATTGATGGGCGGGAGAACCCCGCCCTGAAAGGATTACGCTTTGCGCTCTGGCGCACCGTGAACGAGGGTATAGGCATAATCAACGCCCATGCCGTAAGCCCCGCTATGCTCACGCACCAGATCCATCACCGCGTCATAAGTGCCTTTACGTGACCAGTCGCGCTGGTACTCAAGCAACACCTGCTGCCAGGTCACAGGCACTGCGCCTGCCTGCACCATACGGTCGATAGCACGTTCGTGTGCATCAACAGAGGTCCCGCCGGAGGTATCTGTTACTACATACACTTCGAAGCCTTCATCCAGCGCCATCAGCGCCGGGAAGGTCAGGCACACTTCTGTCCACAGGGCAGAAATGATGAGTTTTTTGCGGCCTGTGGCTTTAACTGCCGCAACAAACGCGTCATCTTCCCAGGAGTTCATCGAGGTACGTTCAATGGGTTTTACATCAGGATGGACGGCCAGCAATTCAGGCCAGATATAACCGCTGAAGCTCTTTGTTTCTACAGACGTATAGATAACCGGTACATCAAAAATTTTGCCTGCTTTCGCCAGAGCAACCGTATTATTTTTCAATAACTGACGGTCAATATTTGCCACGCCAAAGGACATCTGCGGCTGGTGATCGATAAAAATCAGTGCGGAATTGGACGGGTCAATCAGTTCACGAATAGACATAAAAGTACCTTTTAATCAATGTGTTAAAAGCCAACGATTTTGTGTGCTAAATGAGAAAGGGCCCTGTCTGATAAAGCAATTTGAGTATAGCGAGAATTGATTTAGACGATATTAAAGAAATTTGTCCGCTCTGTTTAATTTAACAGAACGACTTTGGGGAATATTCTGCAACCGGCGTAATACACCGGTTGCAAAAGGGGATTAATTACCAAACCAAACGCAGGCTGAAATCGCAGGCAGAGACAAAACCCCTTCTTGCAGGTCGCCTTTACCCTCTTTCAGTTGCCATGCCTTCACCCTGAGCAGTGGGGAATCATCCAGCACCACTTCACAGGCTTCACCCCGGTTAATGGCCACCAGCATGCGCTGCTGGTTATAGACCCGGGCAAACACCACGACGTTATCATGCGCGTAGACCACCTGGCATCCGCCGTAGCGTAAAGCCTGGTTCTGTTTACGCAGTTTCGCCATACGCTGATACAGGCTGAACAGCGACGCGTCCTGTTTTGCCGGATCCCACGGGAAGGTTTTGCGGCAGAACGGATCGTTGTTGCCGTCCAGTCCCACTTCATCACCGTAGTAAATACACGGGATCCCAGGCCAGGTGAAGAGCCAGGTCACCGCCAGCGGCAGACGCGCCACGTCTTTGCCCAGCAGCGACTTGAAACGTGCTGTGTCGTGGCTATCCAACTGGTTGAACATCCGCAGCTGCTGCTGGTGAGACAGACTGGCGCGGTAGTTGTCCATCCACGCCATGCAGGTTTCGGCGTCGATAAGTTGCGGATCGTAAGAAATATCGGTATTGGCAAGGAATCCCCACAGCGGGAAAGTAAAGCCGCGATAGTTCATCGCCGCGTCTTCGGCATCGGCATGAAGCCACTGACGCGCATCACCAAAATGCTCGCCAAAGACAAACGCCTCCGGCTGGGCGATTTTTGCTGAACGGGTGATCCCGGCAACGTGCTCAATATTGTTACGTGCCCCACCCGCTTCACCCAGCATATGCACCACGTCCAGACGCCAGCCGTCCATGTTCCACGGAGCCTTTAACCAGTGGCGTACAATGCTGTCATCACCACCGTAGATCTCGTTCACAAGCACTGGCGACTGAAAATCGAGCTTAGGCAGGCTGGCATAGCCCAACCAGTCCAAAGCCCGTCCTTCATCACTAAAGCTGTACCAGTCACGCTGGGGTGAATCCGGGTTATGACACGCACCGCCCATGGACTGATTGTGACGATCAAACCAGGCGTGGGAATCCCCACTGTGGTTGAACACGCCGTCCAGAATCAGGCGCATTCCTTCTTTTTTCGTGTTTTCCCGCAGACGCAGCAGCGCGGCATCACCGCCAAACTGCTCATCAACGTGGCGATAATCTTCGGTATCGTATTTGTGAACGCTTGGCGCTTTAAAGACCGGGTTAAGGTACAGCGCCGTGACGCCCAGTTTTTTCAGATACGGGAGCTTTTCGCTGATCCCGTCCAGGTCGCCACCGTAAAATGTCGATCCCCCTGCCTGCGCTGTAAGCGGCTCATCCCACTCTTTAAAGATAATGTCGTGACCTGTGGCGTGGTGGTAATAGACCTTATCCTGCTGCGGCGTGCGCTTCTGGCTGCGGGCAAAGCGGTCAGGGAAGATTTGATAAAAGACCTGATCGTTGACCCACTGCGGGCCATGGTCCGGGTAATCGACGGCGAATTGCTCCAGCCGCGCAGGTGGAAAACGGCTAAAGCCTTGCGGGGTAAACCACAGCTGACGGTTATTCCACAGCAGCTTAAAGCTGTAGCGACGTCGCGGCTGCCCGCTGTTGAGATCGATGTTCGCGCGCCATGCCGTCACGCCGGGCTGCGGCTGGCTGCGTTGCTTGTGCATGGTCAATGCGGTTTCTTCGTTATCCACTTCAGCGCGTAGCATCACGCGGTCGGGCTGATTTTCCCCCGCCAGCCAGAGCGTAATCACAAGGTTGTCTTTGTTTTGCTTAACAAATGGGGCAACCGGAAGGTGCCAGGCGTTCAACATCACGAATCCCCTTTGATGAAATTGACGTCACCTTGCCACAGGGTAGTTAAGGTTAGCTCATCATGATGCAGTTTATTGGGGGAGGAGGACGGGGGAGGAGGCATCAGTGCAGCCAGATGTTCTGCTCATTAACAACCTCTTATGCATATCTCACAATACAGCTAAATTTTCGTAAGCCGATAAATAATAAAAACCATCACCATACAGACTATCCTTAATAATTTTCAGTTAAAGTGAAACTTTTTATTATAAATATACCAAAAACACAAAATAAAGAGTAAAAATATTTAAAGAGAAATACTCATCAGTAAAACCGTTAATAAGATTGATATTAAAGGATAAGGTAATAATGGGAGATACTATATACCTGTCAATTTCTGGAAAGCAACAAGGTGCGATTTCCGATGGATGCGGGACGATAGCATCAATTGGCAATCGCGCACAAACCGGCCATAAGGACGAAATATTTGTATTTGAACTGACCAATGGAATAACCAGCACAGATCAAGGCACACAACTTCAGGAGCTTAGTTTCAAGAAACCCCTGGATAAAAGCACCCCATTACTTTGCAATGCCATAAATAATAATGAGCAGCTTTTTTTGGAGTTTGACTTTTACCGCATAAATAAATATGGCAGATGGGAAAGGTATTACTATATTCAGTTGAGAGGAGCATTTATCTCTGCTATCCATCTTCTGGTAGAGGCTAATCTTGATACCGAATACATTACAGTAAAATATGAGTATATTTTTTGCAGACATCTTATCGCTAACACCGAGTTCAGTTCTCTGGCAGTTCCAGCTAACTACACTCGAATGTTTGTCCCACAGCAAACGGATGCTAAGAAAGGACTCAAAACGTTAAACAGTAAGGCTGTAGGCAGACTGCTTGCCGCAGGAAGTATTTACAACGGGAACATAGAGGGGTTCAGGGATACAGCTGAAAAACTCGGTACCGAGACTCAAACTGGATATAATCAGGTGCTCAATGAAAAAACAATTGGTCTTGGTATTGCTGCAACCTCACTACTCCTTGCGAAGAACGCATCAGCTCTGGAAAATCTTAACAAAATACAAAAAATTCAAGGTTCAATAAGAAATGATTTAGCAGGATCAATCAGGAAAGTTAATTTAGGTTATCCTGGAGAAGGTCGTACCCACAATTGCGTGAATTGTGCATTATCTACAGATATGACTCTGGCAGGTCATGCAACATCAGCACTACCTGCAAACTCGATTACAGGTGTGCCACTCAGTGTATTAGAGCGCCATTACGATGCAAAGTTCAGATATATGAAATCTGAAGATGAAATCATTCAAATAATCAGTAGTGCTGGCTCAGGGGCTCGTGGGATTGTATACGGATCATATGGTCCAAGCCAACCAGGGCATGTATTTAATGTCGTTAATCAAAATAGTACAATCAGATTTCTCGATGGGCAAACTGGTACCCAGGCAGATCTTAGTCAATTTGAATCATTTCAGCTATTGAGGACAAATAAATGATTAGTTATGAAGACGCTATGAGTAAAGCTACTGAATATGTTAGCAATGCTGACATCCCCGTTGTCATCACACTTCATGGCCGATTTTCAGAGGGATGGTTTTTCTGTTTCGAATCAAAAGAATATCTTGAAAATGGGCTTATTTCCTGCCGTTTAGCAGGAAACACTCCGTTCATCATTGATAAAGACAACGGTGAAATCTTTACTTTAGGCACAGCCAAGCCACTTGAAAGGTACTTACAAGATTATGAGAATGAAAAAAAATCGTCAAAATAGTTGTCGACTAATACCCTCCCCCGCTGCCTTTTATACACTAGACGGGAGAGGGTGAAAAAGGGGATTACTGCGCTTGCGCCAACTGGCGGTCGCGGCGGCATTTAAACATCCAGCCTGCCAGCAGCAGAACAATCCACGCAAAGCCCACATACAAGGAAATACGGGTATCCGGGTGATAGCCAATCAGTCCGATAATAAAGACCAGGAAAACCAGCCCAACTACGGTAGTAACCACACCACCCGGCACTTTGAATTTTAGTGCTTCCACCTCTTCCGGCAGCAGACGGCGACGGAACGCAATCTGTGACAGCAGGATCATAATCCACACCCACACGGTCGCAAAGGTCGCCAGCGATGCAATCACCAGGAAAATGTTCTCAGGCATGATGTAGTTGAGGTATACCGCAAACAGCAGCGCAATGGTCATAACCATCACCGTCACCCACGGAATACCGCGACGAGAGGTTTTCGCAAAGACTTTTGGCGCACTGCCCTGCTCTGCCATCCCGTGCAGCATACGCCCCACGCCAAACACATCGCTGTTAATGGCAGAAAGCGAAGCCGTCAGCACCACGAAGTTCAGAATACTGGCCGCAAACGTGATCCCCAGGTGCTGGAAGGTCAGGACAAACGGACTACCATCGGTGCCCACCTGGTTCCACGGGTAGATAGACATAATGACAAACAGCGTACCCACGTAGAACACCAGAATACGCATCGGCACGGAATTGATGGCACGCGGGATGGATTTCTCCGGGTCTTTCGCTTCACCTGCGGTGATGCCGATAATCTCAATACCGCCGTACGCAAACATCACCATTTGCAAAGACATCACCATGCCGAGCCAGCCGTTGCTAAAGAAGCCGCCGTTGCTCCACAGGTTATGAATACCGGTTGGCTGAACGCCGTTACCAATACCCCAGATGATGATGCCAAAACCGGCCGCAATCATGATGATAATGGTGGCAACTTTAAAGAAGGAGAACCAGAACTCCAGCTCACCAAACACCTTCACGCTCATCAGGTTAATGGCGCAGATGATCAACACCACGCTTAGTACCCAAATCCAGTGCGGTACAGCCGGGAACCAGACCCCCATGTAAATGCCGAAGGCAGTGACATCGGCAATCGCCACTATCAGGATCTCAAAACAGTATGTCCAGCCGGTGATGTAGCCTGCCAGCGGGCCTAAGTTATCTTGCGCGTAACGAGAAAAGGAACTTGCAGAAGGGTTATGCACGGACATTTCGCCCAGCGCGCGCATGATGATATACGCCGCCACACCACCAATGATGTAGGCCAACAGAACGCTTGGACCGGCCATTTTGATGGCATCTGCCGAGCCATAAAAAAGACCCGTACCGATAGCTGAACCCAGTGCCATAAAGCGGATGTGGCGGGTGCTCAGTCCACGTTTGAGTTTGTTAGTGCTTTCCATTTAAATCTTGCCATTCAACACGAAAAAAACAAAAAACCACGGGGCCTTAAGCCCCGTGGTTAAACAGTTTGTTACCGTTGATTAATGCGCGTTAGATGTAACCTGACGCCCTGCTGCACGGTCCCAGATAACGGCCAGAACCAGCGCTACAACGGTAGGCATCAGCCATGCCAGACCTTGTTCGGACAGCGGCAGACGCTGTGTCCAGGCTGGCAGCATTTCACTGAATGCTGATGCTTTGATTCCGTCAAGGATACCAAAAAGAAGGCTGATAAACATGGCCGGCGCAATAATTCGGGATGAATTATTCCACCACGGGCGAGTAAAGCTCAACACCACCAGCACAATGCACGGCGGATAAATGGCCGTCAGCACCGGAATGGAAACCTGAATCAGGTGGCTCAGCCCCAGATTCGATACCGCCATTGAGAAAATGCCCAGAATAAACACCAGCGAGCGGTAAGAGAGCGGCAGATACTGAGCAAAGAACTCAGCACACGCACAGGTCAGGCCAACGGCCGTCACCAGACACGCCAGGAAAATCAGCACCGCAAGCAACATGCTGCCCGCACCACCGAAGGTGTGCTGCACGTAAGCATGAAGGATAGCCGCACCGTTCGCGTTCTGTTCAACCAGCATAGCGCTATCTGAACCCAGGCGGAACAGCGCCAGATACAGCAGCGTCAGGCCCACACCGGCCATCAGGCCAGCCCAGATGGTATAGCGGGTCAGCAGACGCGCTTCGGTCACGCCACGGGAACGCGCCGCGTTCACAATAACGATACCAAACACCATCGCGCCCAGCGTATCCATGGTCAGATAACCGTTCACAAAGCCGTTGGAGAACGCCGCATTTTTATAGGCATCCATCGCATCGCTGATAGGGCCAGCCGGCCAGATGATAGCCGCAACGGCCAGCACGATCAGCGCCACAATTTTCATTGGCGCCAGGAAGTTCCCCACGGTATCCAGCAGCTTGCCCGGATAGAGAGAAACCAGAATGACAATCGCGAAGTACACCAGGCTGTAGATAAACAGCGGCATCGCACCGTCGCCGGTCAGCGGAGCAATCCCCACTTCAAAAGAGACCGTTGCCGTACGCGGGGTCGCAAACAGTGGGCCAACAGCCAGATAGCAGACCGTCGCCAGCAGAACGCCAGCCACTTTACCGATCGGTGTGCTGAGGCTATCAACGCCGCCGCCGACTTTCGCCAGCGCAACGATGGTCAGTACCGGTAGACCCACGGCAGTAATCAGGAAACCAAACGCAGCAGTCCAGACGTGTTCACCCGCCTGTAAGCCGACCATTGGAGGGAAAATGATGTTGCCTGCGCCAACGAACAGCGCAAATGTCATAAAGCCCAGCGCGATGATGTCACGCGATTTTAAGTGATGGGTCATAAAACCTTACTGCCTGTGGATGTGGTGTTGAAAACGTTGAGATTTTCGCCATCCCTGACGGGACAATACAGCGGAAAACTTGCTCAATTTCAGCGGGAAATTCTCCCGTCCTGGCGTGGAGAAGAATAGTTTTTCGATTTACCACGCAAATACAGTCGGTCTGACAGTATCTGGGGGGCAATTTAAACGCTTATAACGTTTAAAGGCAAGATGGGATCGTGAAACCAGAACAATATGCCAGTATGAAAAATCAGGCCAGCACAATACGCTATTTATAAGAAAAACCCATGGCTAATCATGCGAACAAAAAAGCATCTGGCGTATAAAATTCACTCAGGTTTTACTTGGCCGCAAAGCAAACGGGCCAGCAATGGCTGGCCCGTGGAAAGGAAAAATGACACGCCTGTTGTCAGGCGATTTTTTTGGCAATTAATCGTTCCGGGATAACGAAACTGAAACGAGTTCCTTTCCCCAGCGTGCTCTGAATATCGAGACGACTTTCATGATGATTGACCGCATGTTTCACAATCGCCAACCCCAGACCGCTTCCTCCGGTCTGGCGCGAGCGCGCTTTATCAACACGATAGAAGCGTTCGGTCAGGCGAGGCAGGTGTTCCGGCGAAATACCTGGCCCGTTGTCCTCAACGCTAAACTCCGCACCTGTCGGGGTATGTTGCCAGCGCACCACAATATGCGTCCCTTCCGGCGTGTGATTTACCGCGTTATAGACCAGGTTAGAAATGGCGCTACGCAGCTCATCCTCGCTGCCCAGTACTTTCAGGCCATTATCAACCTCAAAGGTCAGTTGATGTTTTTTATGGCTCAAGGTCTGCGCTTCGCGCTCTACAACGCGCAGCATCATCGGCACGTCGATAGTGTCATTCAACGCAAGCGTCGGGGCGGCCTCTATTTTCGATAACGTCAGAAGCTGTTTCACCAGCCCTTCCATCCGGTGCGTTTGCTCACGCATGGTATGCAGCGCTTTTTCGCGTGGCGCCCCTTCCAGCGTTTGCTCCTGCATCATCTCCAGATAGCCCTGCAGCACCGTTAACGGCGTGCGCAATTCGTGGCTGACGTTGGCAAAGAAATTACGTCGCGCCCCTTCCAGCTGGTGCATCTGCGTTACGTCGCGCGCCACCATTAACCACTGCTGGTCGCTGTAGGGCATCACGCGGATCTCAAGGTGACGACCATTGTTCAGTTTCAGATTATGCGGGCGGGTGAAGTCACGTTTTTTCAGATACTGCGTAAATTCAGGGTAACGCAGAAGGTTAAGGATATTCTGGCCATTATCATCCGGCCAGCGCAGCCCAAGCAGCTGTTGCGCCAGGCCATTACACCAGAAGATAGTCCCTTCTTCGGTGGTCAGAATGACCGCATCCGGCAGCGACTCCGCGCCACTGCGAAAACGTTTGATCAGGCTACCCAGCTCACGACGGCGCTTTTTATTACGCATCTGCATCTGATGCAGGCCGTAGAGCAGCGGCTCCCAGCTCCCGCTTCCCGGCGGAGGCGTCATACTGCGGTCAACCCACAGCCACCAGGAAAGGCGCAGTAAGTTCCAGAAATGCCAGATTAGCAGCCCGGTGACCGAAGCCAGTAAAAACCACGGCAAATGTCCAACGAATGCCCCCAGAATGAGGGCCGGGATACAACAAAGAATGAGTTCAAAAACGAGCCTTTTCCATGACAGACGTTCCAGCACGCGTCACACTCCTGTCATTGTTCAGAAACGGGTCGAGAAACGATAACCCGTGCCGCGGACCGTCTGCACCATACGATCGTGGCCGCTCAGCTCCAGCGCTTTACGCAAGCGGCGAATATGGACATCAACCGTCCGGTCTTCGACATAGACGTTAGTCCCCCAGACGTTATTCAGCAACTGCTCACGGCTATAGACACGCTCAGGGTGAGTCATAAAGAAATGCAACAACTTGAATTCGGTTGGCCCCATATCGAGTGGGTTTTCGCCGGTCATCACCCGGTGTGACGTTGGATCAAGACTTAAGCCCTGCATCTCAATCACCTCTTCCACCGCCATCGGCGAAATACGGCGCATCACCGCTTTAATACGGGCGACCAGTTCTTTAGGAGAGAATGGTTTAGTGATGTAATCGTCAGCGCCTGTTTCCAGACCGCGCACACGATCTTCTTCTTCACCGCGCGCCGTGAGCATGACAACCGGAATATCGCGGGTCATCGCTTCACGTTTAATGTGTTTGATGAACTGCAATCCCGAGCCGCCAGGCAGCATCCAGTCAAGCAAAATCAAATCAGGCCAGGGTTCGTTAAGTTGATTCACCGCGCTGTCATAATCTTCAGCTTCTACCGGCTGAAAGCCATTTTGTTCGAGCACGAAGCACACCATTTCACGGATCGGAGCTTCATCTTCTACGACCAGAATACGTCTCGCCATACTTTGCCCTGTCTTATCTTATTTAAGTTACAAGTTTGTAATGCGGCGTCATTATGCGTCAGATTTATGACAGATTTATGAAAAACATTACCACTATAAATGGCAAACTGTTGTTTTATTACAGCGGTTATTTTCCGTTCTCTGAAGGTTTATAATCCTATCCTCATTTTTTTGCCACGGAACCGTTATGCGCATACTTCACACCTCGGACTGGCATCTGGGTCAAAATTTTTACAGCAAAAGCCGCGCCGCAGAACATGAAGCCTTCCTGAACTGGCTGCTGGAAACTGCTCAGTCGCACCAGGTTGATGCCATCATCGTTGCCGGTGATATTTTTGATACCGGGCAACCGCCAAGCTATGCGCGCGAACTGTATAACCGTTTTGTCGTTAACTTACAGCAAACCGGCTGTCATCTGGTGATTGTTGCGGGTAACCACGACTCCGTGGCAACGCTGAATGAATCCCGCGATATTCTCGCGTTCCTCAACACGACGGTCGTCGCCAGCGCCGGGCACGCCCCGCAGATCCTGAAAAAACGCGACGGGACGCCGGGTGCGGTACTGTGTCCGGTGCCTTTTTTACGTCCGAGAGATATCGTTCAGAGTCAGGCCGGGCTTTCCGGCGGTGAAAAGCAGCAGCACCTGTTGCAGAGCATAACCGACTACTACCACCAGCAGTATGAAGCAGCCTGCGCCCTTCGCGGTGAACAGGAGATCCCCGTGATTGCCACCGGACATTTGACTACCGTTGGGGCGAGCAAAAGTGACGCAGTACGTGACATTTATATCGGCACGCTTGATGCTTTCCCGGCGCAAAACTTCCCGCCTGCGGATTACATCGCGCTGGGGCATATTCACCGCGCGCAGATGATTGGCGGTAGCGAACATATTCGCTATTGCGGCTCCCCGATTTCCCTGAGTTTTGACGAGACGGGCAAAGCCAAATCCGTGCATCTGGTGACGTTTACCGCTGGCAAGCTCAGCGCCGTCGATACGCTGGACGTCCCGGTCACCCAACCGCTCGCGGTGCTCAAAGGCGACCTGGCAGCCATCACCACTCAGCTTGAGCAGTGGCGTGGCGCGGCGCAAGAACCGCCGGTCTGGCTGGATATCGAAATCACCACCGATGAATATCTGCATGATATGCAGCGTAAAATTCAGGCCTTAACGGAAGATTTGCCCGTCGAGGTGTTGCTGGTGCGCCGTAGCCGCGAACAGCGCGAGAAAATCCTGTTGAGCGCTCAGCGCGAAACGCTGAGCGAGCTGAAGGTCGAAGAGGTTTTTGAACGCCGGTTGGCCCAGGAAGAAATGGACGATGCAAAACGCGCCAGGCTGAACGAGCTGTTCGCCCATACACTGCACTCACTGAATGACGAGGAAGAGAACGCATGAAAATCCTGAGTCTGCGTCTGAAAAACCTCAACTCACTCAAGGGTGAGTGGAAAATCGACTTTACCGCTGAACCTTTCGCCAGCAACGGTTTATTTGCCATTACCGGTGCCACCGGGGCAGGTAAAACCACGCTGCTGGATGCCATTTGCCTTGCGCTGTACCACGAAACGCCGCGCCTGCAAAAAGTCTCTCAGGCACAAAACGACCTGATGACGCGTGATACCGCCGAATGTCTGGCGGAAGTAGAGTTTGAAGTAAAAGGCACGGCTTACCGCGCTTTCTGGAGCCAGAACCGGGCGCGTAACCAGCCAGACGGCAACTTACAGGCTCCACGCGTGGAGCTGGCGCGCTGTGAAGACGGTAAAATCCTTGCCGATAAAGTGACGGACAAGCTTGAACAAACCTCGGCGCTGACCGGGCTGGATTACGATCGTTTTACCCGCTCGATGCTGCTCTCTCAGGGGCAATTTGCCGCCTTCCTCAATGCGAAACCCGGCGATCGCGCCGAACTGCTGGAAGAGCTGACCGGCACTGAGATCTACGGCCAGATTTCAGCACGGGTTTTTGAACAACACAAGGCAGCCCGTAGCGCCCTGGAGATGTGTGAGGCCCAGGCCGCTGGCGTGGTGCTCCTAAGTGAAGAGCAGCAACAACAGCTGCAGCAAAGTTTGCAGGTACTTACTGACGAAGAGAAAACCCTGCTGGCGCAACAGCAGAGTCAGCAGCAAACCTTTCAGTGGCTTACACGCTATGACGAGTTGCTGCGCGAACAGCAGCGTGCCACGGCCTTGCAGCAGCAAGCACAACAGGCACTGGCTGATGCCGGGCCTGAGCTGGCAAAACTTCAGCTGGCACAGCCTGCTGCTGCACTGCGTCCGCTCTGGGAGAGCCAGCGCGAGCAGACCACTCGCCTTGCGCAGACACAGCAGCAAATTGTTGAAGTAAATACTCGCTTACAGGCAAGAAACGCACAGCGGGCGCGAGTGCGCAACGGCGCGTTACGCACTCGCGAACAACTGCAAACTGACCTGACAACGCTCGCCCAGTGGCTTGCCGGGAACGAGCGTTTTCGCCAGTGGGGCCAGGAAATTGCCGGATGGCGTGCCCATTTCACCCAGTTGAGTCGTGATAAACATCAGCTTGTTGCACTCACTGCTCGCCTCGCGGAACTGCGTCAAAAGCTGGCCGGTTTGCCGGTAAGCAGCCTGACGATGACGACCGAAGAGGTTGCGGTGGCGATGGAGCAGCAAGCCCAGTCGCGCACCGCACGCCAGCGCCTGACAACACTCCACGCGCGCTATCAGCCACTACAAAAACACCTGGCACAATATGGCGAAAGCGTGCAAAAAGCCCAGGCTGAGCAGGTGACACTCAATGACACCCTCGCGCTACGCAGGCAGCAATACAAGGAAAAAAACCAGCACTATCTGGATGTCGAACAGCTTTGCAGACAAGAAGAGAAAATCAAAAGTCTGGAAGCCGAACGCGCCCAGTTACAGGCCGGGCACCCTTGCCCGCTGTGCGGTTCAACAACGCATCCGGCGGTAACGGAATATCAGGCGCTGGAACTCAGTGCCAGCCAGCGTCGCCGCGACGAGCTGGCAAAAGAAGTCGCGGCGCTGAAAGAGGAAGGTTTGCTGGTTCTGGGGCAGGTTAACGCCCTGACCCAGCAGATCCAGCGCGAAACAGCTGAGGCGCAAACCTTATCTCAGGAAGAGCAATCACTTACTAACGAGTGGCAAGAGGTGTGCGGCACGCTGAATATTCATCTGAATATTCAGGATGATATCACCCCGTGGATGAACGAGCAGGAACACTACGAGCGCCAGCTTTATCAGTTGAGCCAGCGCCTGACGCTGCAAAACCAGCTCAACGAGCAGGAAGAGCAGCAGCGGCAGTACCAGCAACAGTGGGCCGCAACCCGCCAGACGCTGGAACATATGCTGAGCGCGCTGTCACTGAGCGTGCCTGAAGAGGGAACTGAAGCAGGCTGGCTGACCGAGCGCGAAAACGAATTATCGCGCTGGCAGGAGAATCAAACCCGGCACAGCGCCATACAAGAGCGTATTAACGCCCTGACGCCACTGCTTGATACGCTGCCTGAGGCTGATAGCGCAGAGGCCGACACTATTATCCCGGATAACTGGCGCGACATTCACAATGAGTGCGTCTCCCTGCAAAGCCAGCTTGCAACTCTCCAGCAGCAGGAAGGGCTGGAAAGTGAGCGTATGCTGCAGTCGCAGGCTCAGTTTGCAACCGCACTGGCAGCAAGTACTTTTGCCGATCAGGATGCATTCCTGTCCGCGCTTCTGGATAACGACACGCATCTTCGCCTTGAACAACTGAAACAAACGCTGGAAAACCAGAATCAGCAGGCAACAGCACTCTTTGGGCAAGCGAATCAGCAGCTGCAAGGACACCTGCAACTGCGCCCGGAAGGGGCTGACTGCGATGCCCCTGGCTTGCAGGAACAACTGCAACAGCTGGCGCAGAGGTTACGCGACAATACCACTCACCAGGGTGAAATCCGCCAGCAGCTTAAGCAGGACAGCGATAACCGTCTGCATCAGCAGGCATTGATACAGCAAATCGATGAGGCCGCGCGTCTTGCCGAAGACTGGGGTTATCTCAATGCGCTGATAGGCTCCAGCACCGGCGACAGGTTCCGTAAATTTGCCCAGGGGCTGACGCTGGATAATCTGGTCTGGCTTGCCAACCAGCAGCTTAACCGCCTGCACGGCCGCTATTTGCTCCAGCGTAAAGCGAGCGACGCGCTGGAGCTGGAAGTGGTTGATACCTGGCAGGCTGACGCGGTGCGCGATACCCGCACCCTGTCCGGCGGTGAAAGCTTCCTCGTCAGCCTGGCGCTGGCGCTGGCGCTTTCTGACCTGGTCAGTCATAAAACACGCATTGACTCTCTGTTCCTGGATGAAGGGTTTGGCACGCTGGATAGTGAAACGCTGGATACCGCGCTGGATGCGCTCGATGCGCTGAACGCGACCGGAAAAACCATCGGTGTGATTAGCCACGTTGAGGCGATGAAAGAGCGAATTCCGGTGCAGATTAAGGTGAAAAAGATTAACGGGCTTGGGTATAGCAAGCTGGATAAGGAATTTGCCGTGGAGTGATGGTGGGGTAATTCTGTGCGGTCTGGTGCCCTCACCCCGCAGGGCTGAGGGGAACATACGGCTCAGGTGGTCATTCCGTTCACTTTATGTTCCTTGCTACTCTGTTACCACATTACCGGTGAACGTGCCAGGGTGGCTCACCGCCACCACCCTGGCCACCCGGGCTCCCGGCAAGAAAATCGTCGCTTCGCGATGCCCTCAGCTTATTCCTTTCGGCTTTCGGGTCGGGCGCGATGCAGCGTCCCTGCAAGTCGCGCCCTCTCGGCGCATCCATGCGCCTCGCCCCGGCCTACAGGAAACGCTTCGGCGATTTTCAGCCGGACCATGGTGCCGCTGTAACGTGTTTATTCTAATGACGCTATTTGATCGCTTAATAACAAAAAATTTATTCTGGCCACAGCCACGCCGCACCGCGCACGCCGCTGGAATCCCCGTGCACCGCTTTGCGGATCGGGGTTTCACACTCGCCGCCGAACACCCACTGTTTCACCAGACCAGGTACCGTGGCGTACAGACGGTCAACATTGCTCATCCCTCCCCCCAGGACAATCACATCGGGGTCGAGAATATTCACAACATGCGCCAGTGACTTCGCCAGTCGCATCTCGTAGCGGCTCAGGGCCAGTTCCGCCACAGGATCGTGCTCCTCAACCAGGCGCATGATCTCGTTGCCCTTCAGCGGCTGCCCACTGAGGCGATGATAGTCCTTCGCAAAACCGGTGCCGGAGATAAACGTCTCTATACACCCTTGTTTGCCACAATAGCACGGCACTTCAGCGCGATATTTCAGCTCGTCTTCGTCCATCCAGGGCAGAGGGTTATGCCCCCATTCGCCTGCCGTGCCATTACCGCCAATGTGGGAACGGCCATTAAAGGCTACCCCTGCGCCACACCCTGTTCCGATGATCACCGCAAACACCGTCTGGGCACCTGCGGCAGCCCCATCGATGGCCTCCGAAACTGCCAGACAGTTGGCATCATTCGCCAGACGCACTTCGCGGCTCAGGCGCGCGCTCAAGTCTTTATCAAAAGGCTGGCCGTTGAGCCAGGTGGAGTTAGCGTTTTTCACCACGCCGGTGTACGGCGAAATCGAGCCAGGAATGCCCATTCCCACGGTACCGGTTTGCCCTGTCGCCTGCTCTGCCATCTCGACCAGACGCGCGATCGTCTCAATGGTCTGGTGATAATCATCACGTGGCGTAGGCAGACGGTGGCGGAACAGTTGCTCCCCCTGTTCGCTCAGCGCGATGACTTCGGTTTTGGTGCCGCCCAAATCAATCCCAATACGCACAAGACACTCCTCATTATTTTGATTATCAACAGAGTAGAAGCCGGTTACCCGATTAGCAATGCAAGCACTGCGACAATTCGTTATCATGCCCGCTGATTTAACGACAAGGCCGTGGAAATTATCATGCTGTGGTTCAAAAATTTGATGGTTTACCGTCTTAGCCGCGACGTTTCGCTGCGTGCTGAAGAGATGGAAAAACAGTTAGCCGCTTACACCTTTACCCCTTGCGGTAGCCAGGATATGGCAAAAACCGGTTGGGTTCCTCCGATGGGTTCACAAAGTGACGCGCTGACCCACGCCAGCAGCACGGGTCAAATCATTGTCTGCGCCCGTAAAGAAGAGAAGATCCTGCCCTCACCAGTGGTGAAGCAGGCACTCGAAGCGAAGATCTTCAAGCTGGAAGCCGAACAGGGCCGCAAGCTGAAAAAAACCGAAAAAGATTCACTGAAAGACGAAGTGCTGCACTCTCTGCTACCGCGCGCTTTTAGCCGTTTTAGCCAGACGATGATGTGGATCGACACCGTAAACGGGCTGATCATGGTTGACTGCGCCAGCGCCAAAAAAGCGGAAGATACGCTGGCCCTGCTGCGTAAGAGCCTGGGCTCCCTGCCGGTGGTTCCTATGACCATGGAAAACCCTATCGAGCTGACGCTGACCGAATGGGTGCGCAGCGGCGCAGCGCCTCAGGGGTTCCAGCTGCTTGATGAAGCAGAATTAAAAGCGATCCTCGAAGATGGCGGCGTGATCCGCGCGAAAAAACAGGATCTGGTATGCGATGAAATCGCGGTCCACATCGAAGCGGGTAAACTGGTGACCAAGCTGGCGCTTGACTGGCAGCAGCGCATTCAGTTTGTCATGTGCGATGACGGCTCTGTGAAACGTCTGAAATTCTGCGATGAACTGCGTGACCAGAACGAAGATATCGACCGGGAAGATTACGCCCAGCGTTTTGATGCTGACTTTATCCTGATGACCGGTGAACTGGCAGCGTTAATCCAGAGTCTGGTGGAAGGCCTCGGCGGAGAAGCGCAGAGGTAACAGGCCAAAAACACAGGCCGGGTAAGCGGTAGCGCCACCCGGCTTTTTTTTATTTCAGGTAGCGACACAGATAAGACGTAGGCTCAGCAACCTGCAAATGGAACTCGCTGTGGCCAGGGACGTTGAATACTTGTCCTGCGGCAAACACTTTCCACTCGGTTTCACCTGGCAGTAATACATTCAGCGCGCCGCTGACCACTGTCATCTCTTCGGCTTCAGCCGTGCCAAAGGTGTATTCCCCTTCAGCCATTACGCCCACACTGGCGCGGCCAGTGCTGCTGCTGGTAAAACCAATGGATTTCACTTTACCGGAAAAGTATTCGTTACTTTGAAGCATGAACTGGCCCTTATATTTATCGATAAAAATCCACTATAGGGGCCATGCTCATAGCCTGTCACGCAAAATCATTACGCCAGGAGCTCTGATGCCAGACGCGCCATCAGAACGTTGGATAACAGAACCGGTACATCAAGCGCTTTTTGCAGAAGATCCCGGTGATGCTGATGAAAACCGAGACAGTCCAGGATCAGCACATCCGCCCCTTCGTCGAGCAACGCCTGCCCGGATGCAATCAGTTTTTCGTCGCTATCCGTAATGGGGTTTGCCAGAGCATACAAAGGCGTTTGCGCAAGCGCGCTCCATTTCGCCTCCTGGTTTTCCAGCAGCTCCTCAATAGGGACAATCACCCCCACCTGATGACCGTCAACAATCGAGGCCACCAGCGGCGGAATAATCCGCATCGGTTCCAGCAATATGGCGTTACGCGCGACAAGCCCCTTAATCGGGGCCGTACTCATCAGTAAAATAACGTCATAACCCTGATTATCGAGCACCTCAATGACCCCCTGAAGTGAGCGCTCAATTTTCTGACGTGACACATTCGCCAGTTTACCGTCACTTAATAACGTCGGCAGGAGATCCTCTCCTTCTTCAACAGCGTAGTCTTCCATGACCTCTTCCCGACTCATCTTACCCAACAGGCTAAGATGGGTGATTTGTTGTTCAGAGACATGCTCAGTTAAGAGCGGTAATACTTCGCTTACAGGGACCACACCAATGGTGAGGATCGCCAACGTCGCCTTCATTTTGTTCGCCTTCCATTACTGCCGCAACTGCCACACAGGTACAGACTCAATTCGCTGCACAGCTCATTTTTTCAACAAAACAGCACCAAGCGTAGCAGCAGATCCTTACGCTGAAATGTAAAGATCTACTGGCCTATCTGAATCCGTCTGTAATAACTTAACTTTAACCTCTGCTTAACATTTCCATTGAGTGAAAAGTGTGATTCGGGCACGGTAATGCGCGGTTTGAGAATTTATTCAGGATTTTTCGGGATCTTCGTAGCGCTGCTTTGCATCCAGCGCTTCTTGCTCCGTCTCGTGTTCACTGATTAACGAATCTGCATAGGGATAATCGGCACGCAGTTGAAACCAGGTCACGGTATGCCCCGGATGACCTTTTTCGACGATAACAATGCGTGCGAGACGAGGATAAGGAGGTCGGTTTGGCATAGTTCATCCGTAAGTCAGGGGAGTGAACTATAAGTATAGTCGCCCGCTAACTGGCGCACGCCAGACGCAGCGCTGTCACGATAGAATGGACAACTTGCTCAGGAGATAAAGAGGCATCGACAACATGATGTGCCGCCTCGCGGTATAACGCGTCGCGTTCCGCCAGCACTTCACTCACCTCTTCGCTTATCGGTTTACCGGTCAGGGTAGGACGCTGCCCCTCTTCCGGGAACGCCTCCAGACGCCCGACCAGGGTAGAAACCGGTGCGCAAAGATAAATCACGATCCCTTTTTCGCGCATAAACTGACGATTACATTCCGCCAGGATAATGCCGCCTCCGGTTGCAATGACCGTCGAAGGTGCCGTCACGGCTTCAAGGGTCGCGGTTTCGCGCGCGCGGAAGCTGGCCCAGCCTTCCTGCTCAACGATCTCTGCGATACTTCGTCCAGCATGAGTCTGTAACCAGTGGTCGGTATCGACAAACTGACTGTGGCATACGCGCGACAGCTCAAGACCAACGGTGGATTTCCCACAGCCACGGGGGCCAACTAAAAAGATGGGTTGGGTCATAAAAAGGTGTTCCCCTTGATGCCGGATGGCTGAAGGCTGTAAAGAAATGATTGCAGCGGATGTTGCGTTAACTTTACTGCAAAGCGGTACGTGATGACAACCCTGTGGATGCCACACTGTACCACAAATTGACAATGGTTATCATTACGCAGAGCGGCGCTTCACTTCCAGTAACCATTTATCCAGCTCAGCAGCAAACTGCTGACGGTCGCGCTGGGACAAACTGTCCGGCCCGCCGGTCTGTACGCCACTGGCTCGCAGGGTATCCATAAAATCGCGCATAGTTAGCTTTTCCCGAATGGTTGCCGGCGAGTAGCGCTCACCACGCGGATTGAGCGCAGCCGCGCCTTTTTCCAGCACTTCAGCAGCCAGCGGGATATCGGCGGTGATCACCAGGTCGCCAGCGCTGCACAGACGCACGATCTCATTATCAGCCACATCAAACCCGGCAGGCACGCGCATGGCGCGAATGAACCGGGATGGCGGCACGCGAATATTCTGGTTTGCCACCAGCGTTAACGACATCTGCACGCGATCGGCGGCACGGAATAAGATCTCTTTGATCACATTCGGACAGGCGTCCGCATCAACCCAAATCGCCATATTGTCTCCTCATAATGACATTGCCGACTATTGTCCCTTGCTTTTCGTTGTTAAGCTATAACGCAACGCTATCGATCATAAACGACAACGCATAAGAACGGAGAGGCATGATGGAGAAGAAAATCGGTTTTATCGGCTGCGGCAACATGGGCAAAGCGATTCTTGGCGGTCTGATCGCCAGCGGTCAGGTGTTGCCAGGGCAGATCTGGGTCTATACCCCATCACCGGATAAAGTCGCCGCCCTGCGTGATGAGTACGGCATCAATGCCGCTGAAAGCGCACAGGAAGTCGCACAGGTGGCTGATATCGTCTTTGGCGCCGTGAAGCCGAACATCATGATCAAAGTCCTGAGCGAGATTACCTCCAGCCTGAATAAAGAAACCCTGGTGGTGTCGATTGCCGCGGGCGTCACTCTGGACCAACTGGCTCGTGCCCTGGGTCACGACCGTAAGATTGTACGTGCCATGCCAAATACCCCATCGCTGGTTAACGCCGGTATGACATCTGTCACCCCGAACGCCCTGGTCACAACGGAAGATACCGCTGATGTGCTGAATATTTTCCGCTGCTTTGGCGAAGCAGAAGTGATTGCCGAGACGATGATCCACCCGGTTGTGGGGGTAAGCGGTTCTGCGCCTGCGTATGTCTTTATGTTTATCGAAGCAATGGCAGATGCAGCCGTGCTGGGTGGGATGCCGCGCGCGCAGGCTTACAAATTTGCCGCTCAGGCAGTCATGGGCTCAGCCAAAATGGTACTCGAAACAGGGAAACATCCGGGTGAACTGAAAGATATGGTGTGCTCGCCTGGTGGCACAACGATTGAAGCTGTGCGTGTGCTCGAAGAGCGCGGGTTCCGAGCTGCCGTCATCGAAGCGATGGCAAAATGCATGGAAAAATCAGAAAAACTCAGTAAGTCCTGATATAACATGTCGGGCGTCAGGCCGCCACTTCGGTGCGACCGCGTCCGGCATTTTTCGCTTTATACAAAGCGACATCTGCCGCTTTCAGCCATTCACGATAGTGCCCAAACTGCGGTCCCCAGGGTGCGACCCCGACGCTAATTCGCAGCCGCTCGGCAGGTGCGCCCCGTAATGATAATTTGGTCAGACGCTCATGCACCCGGGACATGGCCGCAATGGCGCTCTCAGACGTCGTACCCGACATAATCACCGCAAACTCATCACCGCCAAAACGCCCAATGTAATCACCTGCACGCAGCGTCAGTTGCAGCTGACGCGTGATAGCGATAATCGCCTCATCACCCACATCATGCCCCCAGGTGTCATTAATGTTTTTAAAGTGATCGATATCGATGAGCAGTATTGTCGCGGTGCGCTGGCTTCGACGGCAATTTTCGTATTCGTTACGCAGCAGCGTTTCCCAGTAGCGACGGTTAAACACGCCGGTCATGCCATCACGGGTGCTCATCAGCTCCAGTCGTCTCTTATGTTCGGCAAGTCGAATTGCCGTGCGATGGCTTACCCAGGCAAAAAGCATGGGGTAAAGCACCAAAATGGGGAGCGTCAGCCACCACTCCAGCGGCTGAGGGGAAAAGGTGATAACAAGGCCGGTGAGCTGCAGTGTGGCAAGCGCCGTCAACACGGTCATTGCCACGCCAGTAAGGAACAAACGGCAGCCACCAGAGCCCATCATATTCATGCCTATCATCATGACCAGCGCCGCCGTGGGCAGTGCGTTCACCCCCATCAGCCCAATCCATATCCCTGCGATGATGGCATCGACCTTCAGGTTATACATTTCACGGTTGAACGGGTCAGGGGAACGGCAGGCCAGCTGCCAGGCAAGATGCGGCCAGAGAAACGCCCAGCCAACCAGCAGTAGCCACCAGCCGCCGGGAAGAGAATGCGTTACCAGAACGCCCGATATGGGGAAAAACATCGCCCCCAGACCAACCATACGCGCCAGTCTTACCCGCCGGGCAAACTGGGTGCCGGAGCGGTGGGGGTCATCCTGAGAAAGGTTATGATGCCACTCTTCCCGAATGCTTTCGCTATTGTAAAAATTTTCGTCATTCATCATTTTTTGGGAATATTCTGAAACATTTTCCCAAATTATAGAGAGGGGTACTTCGGGGAAAGTATGAATTTTCGGGTGAGCCGTCACGACAACTCACCCGTTAGAACTAGGCTTTTTTCTTCAGACAACCGCTCATGAATTTATTACGATCGTCGCCCTTAAGCGATTGCTCGGTCGCCTGGACGTTGCACTCGCGCATTTTCTGCTGCTGTGGCGTCAGACTTTTTTCCTCTGGCTTTGATGCACCATTTTTGAGGCAATCGCTCATATACGTCTTACGCGCATCTCCTTTGAGGGTCTGCGCCGTGGCCTGTTGGTTACAGGTCGTCATGCGCTGCTGTTGAGGGGTTAAGGTTTTTTCTGCCGCGTTCGCTGAAGCCATCAGAAACACGCCAGAGAGCAGGGTAACCAAAAATGTTATTTTCATTGCACCATCCTTTTGTGAACATTCACTCTAAGTCTGGTTCGTGGTGGGGAAAAAACCACCCGGCAGAGGCGATTTCTGCCGGGTGCGTCTGTTATTTCAGACCGAGTGCCGCTTTCATGGTGTAGAACAGATCGGTTTGATCCGTCAGCCCTACCACGTTCGCCGCATGTGGACCATAGGCGGCAATACGCAGTTGCGTGCCAGTATGTTCCATCGACTCTTCTTCAGAGGTGCCATAGCTCATCACCATCACCGCGCCGTCTTTGGTAGTCAGCGCCTGGGTCAGGCCTGGTGCTTTGGTTTCTGGTGGGATGATCTGGCTGGAGTGCGCATGGTCAGCGGTCACCACCACCAGGGTATTCCCGTCTTTCTTCGCAAATTCCAGCGCCTTCTGTACCGCTTCGTCCAGGTCAACCGTTTCGCCAATCTGACCACATGGATTCGCCGCATGATCTTGCTTATCGATTGACGCGCCTTCGACCTGCAAGAAGAAGCCTTTTTCACTTTTACTCAGCAGGGAAATGGCTTTATCCGTCATGGCTGCAAGCGTCGGGATGCCGTCGTCACGTTTAGGATTCGGCGTACAGGTCACCGCAGGTTTGTCGATGTTGCCGTGGTAAGAGGCTTTTGGGCCTTCCCAACGCACCGGCATGTTGCCATCAGAGAACAGACCCAGCAGCGGTTTATCCTGATTCGCCTGGGTGATCGCCGCCAGAGAGGCAGTATCGCTTACCAACTGGTAGCCACGCGCTTGCGCTTGTTCGCGCAGCGTTTTTCCCTGCCAGTCGCCAGCAGTTGCCGTTTCAGCAAAGGTTTTTGCGCCACCACCCAGCGTCACATCCGCACGGGCGTTCAGAAGCTGTTCGGTAATCGAACCTTTCCCCCCTTTTTCCAGCGCGTTGGTCGGGCATTTTTCGCTGGTCACAGACGGGCCGTAGCATTTACGCGAGGTAACATGCGACACCAGCGCTGCCGGGGTAGCATCCTGAAGTTCAGCCGTCGAGACGTTACCGGTTGCCAGCCCCGCCGCTTTTGCCATTTCCAGAATGGTTTGATGATCTTTTTCGTGGATGTCCACACCCAGTGCGCCATTGTAGGTTTTCACGCCGGTTGACCATGCCGTCGCCGAGGCGGCTGAATCCGTGACGTAATCCGGTTTACCGGTTTTTTTATTCAGTGCGTAATGGGTGTATTGCCCGGTCAAGGGTAATGCATCAATACCCTTAAAGGAGCCACCCGCGCCTTCGGCATAATTTCGCGCAGCGGTAATTTCAGAATCACCCATACCGTCGCCAATCAGCAGAATGATATTTTTGGCAGGCTTCTCATTTAGCGAAGCGCGAATGGCCGCAGTTTGGTCTTCTGACAGGCGACGAGCGCCACCAGGCTGGGTGATATCGCCCTGAGCAGCGCGATTATCCAGTACGCTGGTACTCGTGGATTCAGCATGAATTACAGGGGTAAACAACAGGGGTATTAATGCAATGAAAAGTGCGCTCTGTTTCAATTTATTTTCTCCATGTACAAATACATAAAAAATAAAACAGAGCGACTATAGGCATCCTGCATGACATTTCTATGACACGCCGTCAGGTTTGATGACGGTTTAACTGCGAGGATGCCTTAATAGCTTCTTTACGTATTGCTGAAGCAATTGCGCATCCTCTACCGGAACCAGTGAGTCAGGCCGGGCGTTCTCCAGCGCCACTTCAACGCTGTTAATCAGAGTCTGCTGATCGCTTATCGCCATCTGCCTTAGCAGCGCAGTGACCACAATTTCCAGCGCTTCAACCTGGGCGACCAGTTCTTTTGACTCTTCTTCCTTTTGTGCAAGCTTGACCAGCAACTCAGCAATGAGATTTTTCACTGTGCTATTTCCTTATGTCATTTTTTCAGAACTTAACATTCTGAACCAATAATGCAAAGCGGTGTTGAGCATTATCTTATGCAAAATTGATTTTATAGCCAAAATAAATGACATAACTTATCAGCGAAACGTTTTTCTATTTTTAAAACCCACGAAGGCTAAGCGGGAATATCTCACAAAGGCAGGTCGCATTTTGTTATATAAAAATGCGACCGCCATAAGAATATATAATGTATATCGCAGCGTATTAGCGCGACGATTTTTCCAGCGCTATTTGCTGGCGACGACGAAGCGCAAAAGCCAGCTGGATGATATTCACCAGGATAACCACGGCCGTAGCGGCAAATACCCAACGGAATCCCGCCATTGCCGAAACAGACGCTCCCATCAGCGGGCCTGCGACATTCCCCAAATACATAAACGACTGGTTATATCCAAAGATACGTCCCGTAACCTGATCGCTGGAATATTTCACCAGCAGCGTTTGCACCGCAGGCAACATGGCACCATCGGCAAAGCCCAGCAGGAAGCGTAACACCCCGAGCTGTAGCGGCGACGTGACAAATGACATGGCAAAAAACAGCACAACGGCAAAAATCAGCGTGCCCATTAATATGCGCGCCGTACCGATCCGATCACCCAGTCTCCCCAGACGCGGTGCAGACATCAGTGCCGAAACGCCCGGCACAGCGGCAATTATCCCGCTGAGAAACGCAATGTTGTTGCTGTCTGGCTCCATCGATTTAATAAACAGCGCGAGGATCGGGCCGACCGAGCCATTACAAAGCTGAATCACCATCGTAGTGACGAAGAGGCTAATCATCAGGCCCGGATAGGGTAACGTGGCAAACACGGCTTTCCCGCTCAGGCGTTCTGACTTGCTTACAACCGGTCGCCCACCCTCTTTGATCAAAAACAGGGTGACCAGGAAGCTTATCACCAGAAGCGCTGCCGTAATAAAGAACACCGCCCGCAATCCCACGTTGTCGGCCAGGAAGCCGCCCATCAGCGGGCCGCCAATCACGCCGCTTATCTGGGCTGTTGAAAGGGTGCTAAGCGCCCAGCCGCTACGCTCACGTGGCACTTGCGATGCCACCAGCGCCATGGCATTAGGAATATAACCGGATGTCAGCCCCATCAGGGCGCGCAGCACAAACAGCTGCCAGACGTTTGTGGCAAAAGCCTGGAGCAGTATTGCCACCGCCATTCCAAGCGATGCGCGCAGCAGCATCAGCTTGCGCCCTTTTCTGTCTGCCAGGCTGCCCCACATAGGCGAGACAATGGCAGAAACCAGAAACGTGACGCTGAACACCAGACCCGACCACATCGAAAGCGCTTCATGGGATGAAACACCCAGTTGCGAAACGTACAGTGGTAAGAACGGTAAAATCTGGCTAATGGCAAGTCCGGTAAAAAAACAGCCAAACCAGACCGATATAAGGTTAACTTTCCAGGATTCCATAACAGACGCAATCTTCATTTTTAGGCGAATTCGCCTACAGATTAGCAAGTTACGTGCATTCACGTAGCGCCAGAGATGCAGACATAGATGACTTTGGTGTTTTATCTTCCCAGTCATCATATTTGTGAAACATGTCACAAATTATCCGTTAACAGGTGGTGATTTATGCTTTAAAAACCACACCCAAACATTATGGCAGAAGGCCGGGAAACCCGCAGGGCATCGTGGTATGTTATAGGCTTTTCGTCAGACTGGAAGAGAGTGAAATGGCTAAGCAGCGGGTGGGTATTGTCTTTGGGGGAAAATCAGCAGAACACGAGGTGTCGTTGCAATCGGCAAAGAATATTGTCGATGCGATTGATAAAAACCGCTTCGAGGTTGTACTGCTGGGCATTGATAAACAGGGTCAGTGGCATGTCAATGATGCCGGCCAATATCTGTTAAATGCTGACGATCCGGCACATATCGCGCTTAATCCATCTGAAATCAGCGTTGCCACTGTCCCGGGCAAAGTTCAGGGGCAGTTTATCGACGCAGGTAATGCGCAGGCACTGGCGCAAATCGAGGTTATTTTCCCGATTGTTCACGGCACCCTGGGTGAAGATGGTTCCTTGCAGGGGATGCTGCGTATGGCAAACCTGCCGTTTGTTGGCTCTGATGTACTGGGCTCCGCCGCCTGCATGGACAAAGACGTCACGAAACGCCTGTTGCGCGATGCCGGGCTGAACATTGCGCCATTTATCACCCTCACCCGCGCCAACCGCGACAAACACAGCTTCGCCAGCATCAGCGCTCAACTGGGCCTGCCGTTGTTCGTTAAGCCTGCCAATCAGGGTTCCTCTGTTGGGGTCAGCAAAGTGAACAGCGAAGCGCAGTTCAATGAAGCCGTTCGCCTGGCTTTCGGGTTCGATCATAAAGTGGTGGTTGAGCAGGGCATCAAAGGCCGCGAAATTGAATGTGCGGTACTGGGCAACGATTTCCCGCAGGCGAGTACCTGTGGCGAAGTGGTGTTAAACAGCGATTTCTACTCTTACGACACCAAGTACATCGATGACAAAGGCGCGCAGGTAGTGGTGCCAGCAGCAATCGATCCGGCCATTAACGACAAGATCCGCGCGATCGCCGTTGAAGCGTATCAGGCACTGGGCTGCGCCGGCATGGCACGTGTCGACGTGTTCCTGACGCCAGAAAACGAAGTGGTGATTAACGAGATCAACACGCTGCCTGGCTTTACCAATATCAGCATGTATCCAAAACTGTGGCAGGCGAGCGGTATCAGCTACCCAGAGTTGATCACCCGCCTGATCGAACTGGCGCTGGAGCGTCACGCTGCCGACCGCGCCCTCAAAAGCTCCGTAAACGGTTAATCGGCTTTCTTTGCCGTATCCGTTGAATCCGCTGTCGCCTCTTCCGGCCGACGGCGGATAATCAATCCCGCCAGCCAGAAACTGATCACCCACGTCACCATGCCGACGGCATAGGTTTGCCAGCCTTTTGCGTCAAATCCCAGCAGCCCCACAACCCCGTTGAGAATGAAAATAAGGCCGATAGCAAAGGCGTAATAATGCCAGTCACGGCGTAGTTTGGAAGTGAGCTTCATGGGGACTCCGGCAGAAAAAAAGACATCCTCTCACAGTTTCGCGACCAGGTCTGTGGCGGGATGCGGGAATTCTTAAACGTGTCGCAATTTCACTTAAGTCATAAAACTGTGATCCGATGCAGAAATCGACAATCCAGGAGAATTCCTTAGGGCAAATTACCACGATTCTGATATTGACAAATGCTATGACCTGTCAGACTCCACCTGTACGACGCATTTATGAGCAGAGTGATATTACGGGAGGTCTTTATGGCTGATTTTACATTGTCGAAACCGATTTTTGGCGGCAAACAACCAAAAACCTCTACGGCAGGCAATATCGCCTATGCCCTGTTTGTGCTGTTCTGCTTCTGGGCAGGCTCACAACTTCTTAATATGCTGGTCCATGCGCCAGGCGTCTATGAACACCTGATGCAGGTTCAGGATACGGGCCGCCCTCAGGTAGAAATAGGCTTCGGTGTCGGCACGGTCTTCGGGTTAATTCCCTTCCTCGCAGGCTGCATGATCCTGGGCGTCGTGGCCCTTGTGCTGCGCTGGCGTCGCCACCATCGTTAAAGCGCCATACAGCGAGCCCGACGCTCATCCACGCGTTTTGCAAACCAGGCGGTAGTGAGATTACGCGTAATCTTCGGGCTCTCAAGCTGGATGCCTGGCAGAATGGCTTTCGGTAGCGCCTTGCCGCTCTTCTGCTCTGCGAGCTTAAATACCTGCTGATACAGATCCGTTTTCTCAAACGCCAGACTGTCTCCTTTCTCCAGCTGACGGCGGATCTCGCTGTTGCTCATCCCCAGTTTCGCAGACAATTTACGCACAGCCAGCTCAGTGGTGCCCGCTTCGCTGCTGCCATAAGCAATGAGATCGCCATCCAGCGCCAGTTTCACTCCGCTGGCGCGGCTCACAGCGCTCTGGAATGCGGCATTGCGGCTGGCGTACCAGCCTGCGTTAAAGTCAGCAAAGCGGTACAGCGGCTCGCTGTAGTTGGCCGGATAGTTCAGCAGATGATAAGTGCCAAACCAGAGTCCCCCCCGCAGGGAGAACACTTCCTGGCGCACCGTGCCGTCGATTTTCCACGGATAGCCATCGGTGTGCTTTTCTGCAAACGCGATACTGACCTGCATCGGCCCGCCGGTATGGACCGGGTTAAGCGAGCCAAACAGCTTCTGCCCCATCGGCACCATACTGATGAAATCATCAAAAATGGCGCTCAGCTGTTTCTCGGTTTTCACCGTGTCCAGCCGTTCGCTGTAGGTTTTGCCATTTGGCGAGGTGATTTTGAGTGCGGTATGCACCAGGAATACCGGGATATGCATTGACTCAGCGCGGCGGTCTATCTCTTTCCAGGCAATCTTGTTCAGCCCTGGCACCGCCGGGTCGGACTGGTACATCGACTCCTGCTGAGCGACGGCCAGCACCGAGCAGATATTCTCCTCGGTGGGGGCAATCTTCTGGCTGTCAAACGTCCTGGCTAATGCATCTGCCCACGCATTGCGGTCCTTCACGCTGGCGGGCATTTTTTGCCGTACAACGCTTGCCACATCCAGTGGTTTTTCACCCTTTTTAAGCGGGGCTGCCCCTTTTTCGGCACAGCCCGCCAGAACCAGGGCGGCCAGCAAGGACAACGGTAACGCGCGTGGTACGGCAAATGGCATAACAACTCCCTGTATTAGCTAAATGTATTGGTCACTTCCTGAAGATCACGATCGTCAAGCTCGCGCTCGAAGCTGCGTAAACGCTTGTAGATAGACATCAGTTCAACCAGCGTGGTCCAGGAGCTGATCAGATACTGGAATGAACCACGAACCTGACCAAAGACGTTGGTGATTTGCGTCATCAGACCGAGCGTAATCGTACCCGCAACAATAGACGGGAACAGCAGGAACAAACCGAAAACGTTATCGACCTGCAAATACAGAATACGGGCAATGTTGAAATACATGTAATGGAAATAGAGGCGGAAATAGTTACGGCGCACCGCGCCAAACAGCTCGCGTACGGTCGGCGGCGAGGCGCGGTTCACGTCATCTTCGCCATAGACCAGCTCTTTACGGTAGGCCGCTTCCACGCGCTGGTTTTTAAACTCAAGCCCGGGCAGTTTGATCCCAACCACCGCCAGCAAGCCCGTCCCCATCAGCGACCAGACAATCGCAGCGATCACCAGGCCATATGGCAGATGCCCGACAATCGGCAGATCGGGAACATGCGCCGAAAGGGTGACAAGCACCGGCAGGAAGGCAATCAGCGTCATAATGGCATTGATAAAACTCACGCCCATATCTTCAAGCGTGGAGGCAAATCGCATGGTGTCTTCCTGCACACGCTGTGCAGCACCTTCGATATGACGCAGATGTTGCCAGTGCGCCATATAGTGTTCGTTCATCGCGGTACGCCAGCGGAAAACGTAGTGGCTGACAAAGAAGTTGTTCATCACCCCAATCACAACCGCAATCAGCGCAATGCCGAGGAAGATCCCGACCTCATGGTAGAACTGGTCAATCGTCACCTTATGCGGCGCGCTCAGCGCGGTCTGGATCAGATCGTAGAATGGTGCGTACCAGGCGTTAACCGCCACGCCCACTTCCACCAGGAACCAGGTGACAAAGATGATGAGCGAGGTCCCCAGAATCGACCAGTTTTGCCAGCGATGCGGAGAGTAGACAAACCAGAACAGCGCAAACAGGCCAACACACACGGCATAGTAAGCGTAAAACAGCAGATAGCTCAGCGACCAGAAGCGAGCCGCGCTAATGGGCACCTCGCCCGTTGCACCCACGATGCGCGTTAACCACGTGCCGCCGCCCGCCTGCCAGAAAATGACAGCGATCAGTGCCCAAATAAATGCCGACAGGAAAAAAGGCCCCGGCTTTGGGAAAAAAGACTTAAACATAATGCTTCCTTCTTGTTGTTATGGCTGTTGCTGTGTTCAACATATCACCAAACGAAAACGCTGCTACGGGCCAGCGCGCTGGCCCGGGCAAAAAGGTCAGACCCGATGGATTATTATTAGTTCGCTTTCCAGTTTTCGAGAATTGTTTCGGTGAATTTCACCTTCGGTGGGTTCAGGGGGGCAATAAAGTTACGCCAGACATCGTTATGGTGGTTAATCAGGATTTGCGCCTGCGCCGCCGGGCGGTCTGCGGTGGTATGGGCATCTTCCGCTACTGTAATGTGATAGCCACGGCTCACGCCATTTTTGATGGTGGCATCGACACAGTAATCGGTGGCACAGCCGCAAATGACAAACGCTTGAATATCCTGCTCACGCAGCAGTGCTTCCAGCCCGGTGTTATAGAATGAATCACAGGCGGTCTTGGTGACATAAAATGCCCCCGCAGGCTGTTCTACTTCAGGCAGCAGCGCAAACCCTTCACTCCCCTCTTCCAGCCCGCCGGCCTCGGTATGTTGAATAAAAATGACCGTGTCGGCAGCCTTCGTGAGCTGATTGATGCGGGAAACACACTGTTCGCGCTGATGACGCGGCGTTTCAAACACGCCTTGCTGCATATCGACAACCATAACCACACGCTTCTCAGACATAGCCCTCTCCGAAAGATTGAGTGAGATAAACGACTATAATAAGCCCGATGTCACAAAATGGGAGACTGCGTTCCAGGAAATTGTTCCTATTTACCCGCGGTTACGTTTTTCTCGCTATCGTTATGCAATTCGACCCATTGCACCGCATCGATTAGTAGTATAAATACGCATTAATTTCTTCATTCACTTCATGGATGCATTTCGTTGAAACGTTGTCTGTTATCTTTCGCCGCGCTGTGTGCGGTGAGCCTGTCTACCGCCCAGGCAGCCCAGCCGCTGACAGCCCCTGCTTTTGCCTCAGATATTGCCGACCGCTACGCTAACCTTATCTATTACGGCAGCGGTGCAACCGGTATGGCGCTGGTGGTTATCGACGGTAACCAGCGTGTGTTTCGTAGCTTTGGGGAAACGCGTCCAGGAAATAATATCCACCCGCAGCTGGATTCGGTTATCCGTATCGCCTCATTAACCAAGTTAATGACCAGCGAAATGCTGGTGAAAATGCTTGATCAGGGCGTGGTTAAACTCAACGATCCGCTCAGTAAATATGCCCCGCCAGGCGCACATGTTCCCAACTATCAGGGTGCTCCGATCACGCTGGTGAATCTGGCGACTCACACCAGCGCCCTGCCGCGTGAACAACCCGGCGGCGCGGCGCACCGTGCGGTCTTTGTCTGGCCAACGCGGGAACAACGCTGGAATTACCTGAACACAGCGACGCTGAAATCCGAGCCGGGTTCGCAGGCTTCCTATTCCAACCTGGCGTTTGATCTGCTTGCCGATGCGTTATCAACGGCATCCGGCAAGCCGTATCCGCAGCTGTTTGAAGAACAAATCACGCGTCCGCTGGGCATGAAAGACACCACCTTTACCCCTTCACCCGACCAGTGTGGGCGCCTGATGGTGGCGGAAAAAGGGGCGAGTCCGTGTAATAACACCCTGGCGGCTATCGGCAGTGGCGGCGTTTACTCCACGCCGGGCGACATGATGCGCTGGATGCAACAATTCCTCTCTTCTGATTTCTACGCTCGCAGCAACCAGGCCGATCGAATGCAAACGCTGATTTACCAGCGTAATCAGCTGCACCGTGTGATTGGCATGGACGTGCCGGGCAAAGCGGATGCACTCGGTATGGGTTGGGTCTATCTGGCACCGAAAAATGGTCGCCCGGGGATCATTCAGAAAACCGGTGGTGGCGGTGGCTTTATCACCTATATGGCGATGATCCCGCAGGCAAACGTGGGCGCATTTGTGGTTGTGACCCGCTCGCCGAATACCCGTTTCGTCAATATGAGTGACGGTATTAATAATTTAGTTGCCGAGTTGAGCGCCAATAAAGAGAAGGTCGTTCCGGCTTCGTAAAGTGACTAATATTCCGCGGGCAAACGGTTGATACTGACCAGTTTGCCCCGGCTCATATTGATGTAATTCCCCTGCCGTAACGCGGCCAGTACCTCCGCGACGACCGAACGCGAGATGCGTGTGCGTCGCTGAATGTAGTTCATGACGCCGACCCGCGAGCGCAGCGTTTCGTCCCAACCCGCCATTACCAACAGCGTTGAGCGGATCTGGCTGTAGGAGTTATTCCCCACCAGTTGCCCGTCACGGGATTCCATCATTTTGTGGTTCCACGAAAGCCAGCAGAAGGCATCGCGCCACAGATGCGCTTGCTGTATATAGCTGCGAGTGGCATCAGCCGGAAGATAGAAGCCGGAGCACGGTGTTTGTGCAATCAGCGTATATTGTGACCCGCAGCCTGCCATGCCGGCATTCAGGCCCAGGATAAACGGTGCGGTAATAATCTCGACCAGCAGATCGTCCTGCTGGCGGTTAATGGTTAACGTGCCGCTTTGCAGAAACAGGGTGTAGTGGTCATCGTCGTAACAGTCGCCAAAAAGGGTTTGTTCACCGGAAAGATGAAAAGGCGTGCTGTAAGGGGCCAGGCATTTTTCAAGCCGGGTAAATTCGGGAAGTGGTTTTGCGTAATGGTCCATGCCAACCTCAAGTCGTCCTTGCCTGATGGCGCTCTATCGCTGTCTTTTCGTGATTAACAATACGGGGAGGCGAACCTCCCCGGACAAAACATATTACCAGGTGTACTTCACGCCCACATTGGCACCCCAGTTCTGCTCGACGTCGCCGCCGCCCAGGTAGGTTGCATCTGAATAAGCACTGAAGTTTTTGGTGAAGCTGAACTGTGTCCCCAGACCTACACGCACCGCAGAGCCTTTCACACCGTTATCAATGCTGTCACCGTTCACATCGGCGCTGTTGTCAGCGTCGTCATACACGTATGCCAGTTTGAAGTACGGGGTCAGCGCCTGATCGGAGCCGTAGCTGAAGGTATAGCCGGTATCAACACCCACTTCGTAACGCAGGCTGTCGTAGGATTGATCGCCCACCTTCATATCGTTGCTCAGTTGGTAGTTGTCGCCAGACTGGAACAGCCCGGACATCGCCGCGTATGGTGTCACATAGCCAGACTCGTTAACCTTCCAGTCGTAACCCAGTTTCATGCCGAAGCCCCAGGCATCAGTAGTGGTGTTACCATCCACATACTGACCGTTGCTCATGGTGGCGGAGAGATCGTTATTGAAACGTGAGTAGCTCAGAGAAGCATCAATAAAGACATCGCTGGCAAACTTCGCAGAGGAGTAAACCATTGCTGTCTGGCTGTCCTGATCAACCTGACCGCTACGATCGCTCAGATCGCCTTTTGCGAAGCCCGCAGCACCACCGATCAGCCATTTCGCGTCATTGCCGTCGATGTGTGTATCCACACCGACCATAATGCCGCTGGCGTCCTGGTCGTAGCTGATGATCCCGTTGTCACCATCAAGATTCCCACCGAAGAAGCTCACCCAGGCACCACCGTTATCCGTCAGACCATGGCGGCTGTTGGTGATACGTGTGCTCAGCGTATCCTGCTGGAGGTTCCAGATGTTGGCATTTGCAGAAGGGATGCTCAGCGCCATATTCGCGTAGTCGGTCAGCTCCTGCTGGTGCAGAACGACGGTATCGCCTTGTTGCAGCGCGCTATAGGTATACGCACCTAAATCCGCTTTGTTTGCCGCAGTAAAGGTGGCTTTGGTATTGGCGTTATTATCATAAACGCGAATAACTTCATTATTTTTATAATCAGCAACAGAGCCTGCGCCGGTGGCATTATCAATGCGTACCTTGTAGTTGCCGGCAACTTCACCATTCACGGCCAGGTGGCCATCGGCATTAAGCGCAACCACACCGTAGTCGTAACCCGTCGCATGACGATCGTTGGTGATATAGCGGGCGTTATTCAGATCGCTGTTCAGCACGTAGTCGCGGCTGGCGACATTCAGCACACCGCCGTCGGTCAATACCATGTTGTGGGTGTCAACCTGGCCCAGGCCAAGCGCCAGCTCAGCACCGTTATCCACGGTGATGGTATTGGCGTACAGTCCGGCGGTTTCTTGCGTCAGCGTTGCAAGGCTACCGCTGTCCAGATAGAGGCTGTCGGTCGCAACCCCCCCGTTGTCTCCGATATTCAGGGAAGACGCTCCGGTCAGGGTAATGGTATCTGCCAGCAGACCAGAATCTTCGACATTCACCTGCGAGCCGCTGTTCACGGTCAGGGTATCGATGTTAGATGTCTTGCGGGTATCCCATTCCGATCCGCCGTTCAGGGTCACATCAAACAGACCGCTCTGATACACCGCCTCGCCCGCCACGTGGCCAGTGCTGTCGAAGGTTGAAGTCGGCCAGATACTGTTTGCCGTCAGGGCTGTCCAGTCCACACCGCTGTAACCCAGACCGTACATCTGGGATTCACTAATGGCCTCAACGCTGGACTGAGCAGCGCCCACCCATTTGCTGCCATTATTCAGCGTCACATCCAGCTTGTCAGTGTCATCCCAACCGTTGGTAGTAGGGTTGTATACCCCATCATCCGTGGTATCGGTGGCAGGATCGCCGTTCACATAGAAGTTGTTATCGAAGGTGCTGGAGAAAAGAATGTCGCCCGTGATGGTGGAGTTGTCGAACGTAGCGGTGGTTTGCATCGCATTATCCGCTGCGCTGGCTGCGACAATCAGGGCGGCATCATCAGCGGAGGTCGCGTTAGTTTCAGCGTAATCACTCGGCTTCGCCGTCTGGCCGTAGAAACCAGAGGTACCCAGATCGCTGTATGCGCCAGAGGTCAGCACGGAGTCTTTCACGACCAGAGTATTGGTAAAGACGTTACTGCTGTTCGCAACACCCTCAACGCTGTCATACGGCGTATTATCCAGCTCCTGCTCCCCTTGCGTCAGGGTAATGCCCGCGATGCGTGAGTTATTCTGAATAACAATATCGGATTCCACATCCAGCGTAATCGCGTTACCCAGACCATAGGTGTCCAGATACTGCGTGGTGCTGGTATCGCCATCCGTCACGTTATAAGCGTAATGCTCATAAATGTCGTTAATGGTCGAGTTATCGACCGTCAGGCTAAAACGATCGTACTGCGCGTGGGTTGTCCCGTCAGTATCTACCCCGTCTGCACATTCAGTTGTCATACACCCGGAGGTGATCATGCCATTGATTGTGCTGTTGGTGATGGACAGGGAATTCGCGCGGCCATTCGCACCGTCATCAAGATAATAGGTCGAGATAACGCCATTCACCGTGGACTTGTTGATGACCGGGTAGATATCGTCGTCGCTCGACGTGTCTGAATAGTCCCAGTCGGCATAGCCATAATACCAGGGTGACGTAACCGTACTGTCGTAACCAAAAGTATTATAGGTTGTCCCCGAGATATCTTTAGCATTTGCCTGAGAAGCGATAGCCAATGTACAGGCTAATGCAATTTGAGATACAACCAGTTTCTTTTTCCATGTTTGCATTGAGTCATCCCTCCTCAGGGACGTAAGCAAGTTTGTCCGTCAAATAACCATTGCAATGATATATTGCGAAAAGGATTATGCCGTCTCAAAGGAAAAAGGTTCAATGAGTCTTTCCATTAAGTCCGAATACAGACAATGAGCATGGGTAATTAAATATTAAAATTAAAAAAAACAATAAAAACAACACATTAAAACACAACGATAAAATCAAAAAGGAAAGCCAGATTATTAAATGATCATCTGTGGTTATATTTAGATGACAATCTAAAAGTCAGGTAAATACCATTAAGAACACATCCGAAATAAAGAACAAAAAAAGAAGGTAAAACTTATTCATACAAAACCCGTTCAGCCTGCGATGAATAATCAACATCAATTAAAAGTAAGAATATCCACTATTTATAATATGTATTATTTCGCATTGATTTACGTGCCTGTTCAAATATTAAATAACAGCGTCTGCCTGTCATTGCCTAAACGACCACTTTAGTAAAACAGACAGGCTTCATTTCGGGTACACTGTGCCTCATTGTTCCTCAACGTCAGGCATATCATGACCGATTTAATTGCTCGTCCCCGTCGCTTGCGCAAGTCACCGGCACTGCGCGCTATGTTTGAAGAGACAACACTGACCTTAAACGATCTGGTGTTGCCGATTTTTGTTGAAGAAGAGATCGATGATTACAAAGCCATCGATGCTATGCCGGGCGTCATGCGCATCCCGGAAAAGCATCTGGCACGTGAGATCGAACGCATTGCGAATGCGGGTATCCGCTCGGTTATGACCTTTGGCATTTCCCATCATACCGATGCCACCGGCAGCGATGCGTGGAAAGAAGACGGCCTGGTCGCGCGCATGTCGCGCATCTGCAAAGAGACCGTGCCTGAAATGATCGTCATGTCGGACACCTGCTTCTGCGAATACACCTCTCACGGCCATTGCGGTGTGCTGTGCGATCACGGTGTGGATAACGACGCTACCCTGATGAACCTGGGCAAGCAGGCCGTTGTTGCCGCTGCTGCCGGTGCCGATTTCATCGCCCCTTCTGCGGCGATGGATGGCCAGGTCCAGGCGATCCGTCAGGCGCTGGATGCCGCCGGTTTCACCGACACGGCTATCATGTCCTATTCCACTAAATTCGCCTCCTCTTTCTACGGCCCGTTCCGTGAAGCCGCTGGCACGGCGCTGAAAGGCGATCGTAAAACCTACCAGATGAACCCACTAAACCGCCGCGAAGCGATCCGCGAATCCCTGCTCGATGAAGCCCAGGGTGCAGATTGCCTGATGGTGAAACCGGCTGGCGCGTATCTGGATATCCTGCGCGACATCCGCGAACGTACCGAACTGCCGCTGGGTGCATACCAGGTGAGCGGTGAATACGCGATGATCAAATTCGCCGCGCAGGCGGGTGCGATTGATGAAGAGAAAGTGATCCTCGAAAGCCTGGGCGCTATCAAACGCGCGGGCGCGGATCTGATCTTCAGCTATTTCGCACTGGATCTGGCCGAGAAGAAAATTCTGCGTTAATCCGCATGGCCTCTCTCCCCCAGGGAGAGAGGCGTCTGGTGCAATAACTTCACCAAACTGCAATACAAACGACATCTCCCCCTTCTACTGTCTGGGCAAGACGGCAGGAGGAGTTACCATGTTTAGTCTCGACAGCGTTCTCGATGACCTTTGGCCTCAGGCGAGGCCCGCACCCTGGCAAAAAAGTCTGTTAAAAAGACTGTTCTACGAAGAAGAATTCCAGCAGTTTGCAGCAAACCACCGCCACCTGAAAGGGCTGGACATGGTGGAGCAAGTCCTGGAGCATCTCGATATTCTCTGCACCGTTTCCGCCCGCGATCTCGAACAAATCCCCGAACATGGCCCCCTGGTCATTATCGCTAACCACCCCACCGGCACCCTTGACGGCCTGGCACTGATGTATGCCGTTTCGCGCGTGCGCCGTGATGTGAAAGTGGTGACTAACCGGATGCTGACGCACCTGGAGCCACTCAGCTCGCTGTTTATTCCGGTGGACAACATGGGTGGCAAGACGACGAAAACATCGCTGGTGCAGATGGAACAACATCTGCAAAACGCCGGGGTACTGATTTTCTTCCCGGCGGGTGAAGTATCCCGCCCGACGCGCAAAGGTATTCGCGATAAAAAATGGCACTCTGGCTTTATCAAGCTGGCCAGCAAACTGCGCGCGCCGCTGCTGCCGGTGCATATTCAGGCGCATAACAGCCTGCTCTTTTACGCCAGCACGCTGGTCTCGCCGACGCTCTCCATGCTGCTGTTAATGCAGCAGATGTTCCGTCGCCGTCACAGTCAGTTGCCGATTAAAGTAGGCCAACAAATCAGCTGGGATAACTGGTTTAGCACCACACTTTCACCACGTGAGATGGCCGAACAGTGCCGTCAGCACGTGATGCGTCTTGGCAAGGGACTGCCTGGCGTATTCAAAACCCAGTGCGCCATTGCGCGCCCGGAAGACCGGGCTACGTTAAAACGCGAGCTGGCGCAGGCCGAGTGTCTGGGGAAAACCAGCGACGGTAAAACTATCTATCTGTGGCAACGCAACGCGCAGGAAGATGCCCCACTTCTGCGTGAACTGGGGCGTCTGCGCGAAATTGCGTTTCGCGCCGTGGGGGAAGGCAGCGGCAAACGCCGTGACACCGACAGCTACGATGACGACTATTTGCACCTGATCCTGTGGGATGACGAGGATCTGGAAATTGTCGGCGCATATCGCTTTATGCCAACGGCAATGCAGGTCGACAGGCGTGGTCTGGACGGGCTGTACAGCTATAGCCTTTTCCACTACGACGACAAAATGCAGGATGTGCTGGAACACGGTATTGAACTGGGGCGCAGCTTTATTCAGCCGCGCTACTGGGGACGCCGTGGGCTGGATTATCTGTGGTCAGGGATTGGCGCCTATCTGGCGCGTTATCCGCACTATCGCTATCTGTTTGGCCCGGTTTCCATTTCCGGTGGATTACCGCCTGCGGCACGGGATCTGCTGGTAGCGTTTTACCGCCTGTGGTTCCCGGCAAGCCATCCGTTAGCAGCCTCACGTCGGCCTTATCCGGCATCGCTGCCGGACGTGCTGGCCCAGTTTGGCGGCGTCGATTATGTGGATGACCTGACGAAGCTGAAATCTCTGCTCGGAAATCTGGGTTGTGGTATTCCACCGCTCTACAAACAGTATTCTGAGCTGTGCCAGCCTGGTGGGGTGCAGTTTATCGATTTTGGCAGCGATCCGGCATTCAACAACTGCATCGATGGACTGGTGCTGGTGGACTTAACCTGTCTCAAGGCGAATCGCTATCAGCGGTATATTGAGGCGCATTTAATACCCTCACCCCTGCCCTCTCCCTGTGTACGGTCCGGGGACATGGTAGACAGGTGTTCGGGGACATGGTGAACACTTTTTAACATCCTTTACCCATGGTGATCGACTTTTTCTTCAGGTCGATCACCCCCACTTTCGTGCTGTACCACCACACCTCGTAGCTGCCGTCTTCCTGCATCTCCTTCAGCCCGACCCGTTCTCCCCTGAACGCCTTGCCTGCGCTCAGACTTACCCCTTTCACGCTCAGCTTTCCGCTGATATCCACTTTCCTGACCATCACGCCCTCGTCGTATTCCGGGGGCGTGGTGTTGCCGCTGTACTGCCGCTCTGACGGCTTATACCGCGACCCCGGTACCGCCATATCCAGCGCCTCATGCGGGCGTTCAAGGTTATAGACTGTCCGCCAGTGGTCGAAGGCGCGCTGCAGTTCGCCCCCGCTCGCGAACCACTTCCCCTGCAGCACTTCTGCCTTCAGGCTCCGGTGAAAACGCTCCAGCTTACCCTGCGTCTGCGGATGATACGGCCGGGAGTGCCCCACCCGGATACCCAGACGCATCAGCCACAGCTCCAGCGCCGTCCAGGTGCCGGTGGTGTCTCCCCACGGAGAACCGTTGTCCATCGTCATCCGGTCCGGCAGGCCGTAGCGCTCAAACACGCTGACCAGCTGCTGCTGCACGGTCTCGCGCCGTTCATCGGTACAGTGCGCCAGGCACAGGGAAAATCGGGAGTGGTCGTCCAGCAGGGTGAGCGGATGGCAGCGGCCGCCTCCAAAGGGAAAGTGGCCCTTAAAATCCATCTGCCAGAGGCGGTTCGGCGCGTCATGTTCGAACCGTCCCGTGGCGGGAATGCCCGGTGAAGTGCCCGGCAGCAGACCGTGACGGGCCATGAGGTTATGGACGGTGCTGAAGGCGGGCATGGTGTGCCCCTGGTCTTCCAGCCAGCGCTTTATCTTGCGTGCGCCCCAGCGTTCATGGCGGTCATGCGCCATACGCAGCAGGGCAGTGATGTCGTCAGATGAGCGGTTCGGGGAATGGTGCGGTATGCGCGGGCGGTCCTGAAGGCCGGAGGCCCCTTCCTCCGCCCAGCGGCGAAGCCACTTATAGCCGGTGGCAGGTGAAATGCCGAAGCGACGGCAGAGGGAACGGATGTTCGCCCCGTCCTGCGAGGCGAACAAAACAAACTCGGTACGTAATGACATGGTATCTCTCGCATCCCAGGACATAAGCGACTCCATAAACGGGTTCTTATGCCTTAGTTGTAAGTGTCTACCATGTCCCCGAACAAGTGTTCACTATGTCCCCGGACCGTACACCCTGAGAGGGAGAGGGTGAAAAACGCACCGGCCAGTCCCCTCGCCCCTTTGGGGAGAGGGTTAGGGTGAGGGGCTCAAACCGCACGATAAAACGGCTTATCCCCTAAAATTGTCGCACGCTGCATGATCCGGCGCTGCGGCAGGTAATCCGCATTGGCATAATGCTGTGTGACGCGGTTATCCCAGATGGCGAGGTCATTCTCCTGCCAGCGCCAGCGCACCTGAAACTCTGGTTTGGTGATATGGGCAAACAGGAAGCGTAACAGCGCTTCGCTCTCTTTTTCTGTGACATCCACAATCCGCGTGGTAAAGCCTTCATTCACGAACAACGCTTGTTTTCCCGTCACCGGATGCGTGCGCACCACCGGGTGCAACAGCGGTGGATGCTTCGCGACGGCCTCCAGCCAGCGCTGATGCTCCTCTTCGCTTTTACGGTATTTGTACTCCTGGAACGATTTTTTAAAGTCATGCTCTGCCCGCAGCCCGCTCAGCAGCGCCCGGAACGGTGCTGATAGCGCCTCAAACGCCGCTATTCCGCTTGTCCACAGCGTATCGCCGCCCGACTCCGGCAAAAGCTTCGCCGCCAGGATCGCCCCGGCTGGCGGGGTTTCAATAAAGGTCACATCCGTATGCCAGTTGTCATTATCCGGCGGGTTATCGTTGTGGGTATCCAGAACAATAATTTCCTCAACACCTTCGGCATGAGGATAGACCGGATGGATATGCAGGTCGCCGAAGCGCAGTGCCAGCGCACGCTGCTGGTGCGCCGTGATCGCCTGCTCACGCAGGAACACCACCTGATGACGCAGCACTGCGTGGTACAGCTGTTCAAACTGGTTATCGCTCAGCGGGCGGGTCACATCCAGGCCCGACACCTGCGCACCAATATACGGCCCCAGCGGGGTAATGGTCAGACGTTCACTCATTGTATTTCTCCATGCCAGGGTGTCAGGCGGCGCTGTAGCGCACGCAGCCCCAGTTCTAATCCGAAGGCAATCACGGCGATCACCGCAATCCCTGCCAGCACCACGTCAGTCGCCAGAAACTCGCCCGCCGACTGCACCATAAAACCCAGGCCACGGGTTGCGGCAATCAGTTCCGCCGCCACCAGCGTTGACCAGCCCACCCCAAGCCCGATCCTCAGCCCGGTTAAAATCTCCGGCAGTGCGCCGGGTAAAATCACGAACAACAGCACCTGCGTACGGCTGGCACCAAGAGACTGCGCGGCACGAATGCGCACCTGCTGGGCACTCTTTACCCCCGCCAGCGCAGACATCGCCACCGGCGCGAAAATCGCCAGATAAATCAGCAGGATTTTTGACGTTTCACCGATGCCGAACCAGATAACCATCAGCGGCAGATACGCCAGCGGCGGCACCGGTCGATAAAGCTCAATTAGCGGGTCAAGAATGCCGCGCACCGTGGGGCTCAGCCCCATCGCAATCCCCACAGGGATCCCGATAATCACTGCTGCCAGCAACGCCACCAGGATACGGGCGAGGCTCGCCGCCAGATGCTGCCACAGCGTGGCATCCATAAAGCCCTGTGGCCCGGCAATGGTTATCAGTTTTGCCAGCACCCGTCCCGGCGGCGGCAGAAACAGCGGGCTAACCCACTGCTGGGCAGCAACCGCCCACCACACCGCCAGTAACACCAGCAGCGTACTGACGCTCAGCGTGACCTGTCGCGAGAATGGCCAGCGTAAACTCAGGCGGGGACGGCGTGTTTTTTCACTGAAGACAATGCTCATGAGAACGCCTCCCGTTGTTCAAATACGCGGCTCAGCACGTATTCACGTTGTTCGATAAACAGCGGGTCGGACTTAATGCTCCGCACCGGTTCCCCCGCCACATAGCGACGGGCGAAATCGAGCGGCAGGCGCTCCAGTACACGCCCCGGCCCTGGCGATAACAGCACCAGTTCGGTCGCCATAAATACTGCTTCTTCGATGTCGTGGGTGATAAGCAGCACCTGTTTACCGGTTTCATGCCACAGGCGCAGCAGCAGAGTTTGCATCTGCTCGCGGGTAAAGGCATCCAGCGCGCCGAACGGCTCGTCCAGCAGCAAAAGCTGCGGGTTTGCCGCCAGCGCGCGGGCAATCCCGACCCGCTGACGCTGGCCGCCCGAAAGCTGCCAGATAAAACGTTTTTCCGCCCCTTCCAGCCCCACTTTTTTCAGCATCTGCCGTGCGATATCCAGCCGCTGTTCGCGCCCTACGCCCGCCAGTTGCAGGCCAAACGCGACGTTTTCCTGCACATTACGCCACGGCAGAAGCCCTTCGTTCTGGAAGACCACACCGCGCTCAGCGCCAGGGCCTTCCACCTTTTTCCCTTCCAGTTGAATAGAGCCGTGCTGATAAGGGACAAACCCGGCAATCAAATTCAGCAGCGTGGTTTTACCGCAGCCGGATGGCCCCAGCACTACCAGCAGCTCACCGCTGTCCAGCGTCAGGTTGATATCTTCCAGGGCCGGTTTTCCGCCATAGCTGGCGTGCAGGTTTGTAATATTCAGCATGGCTACCCCTTATTTCACGAAGCGATCGGTCACGTACTGGCTATAGTCCGCCGCAACCGCAGGCACTTTGCCCTGCTCTTTGAGGAATGTTGCGGTATCCACAATCGCTTTGTTCACTGGCCCGGTCAGTTGCTGGACCTGTTGCGCGGGCGTGAGGTAGGTATTCCCTTTCACCAGCCCCGGTACGTCTGCTTCCGGTACGCCGCTCAGACGCGAGAGTTTTTCCAGGTTAGCGGGTTGTTTGAGCCATTCATCGGGGTTGCTGATATAGGGTTGCTGCGCGTCGATGGCGCTTTTCGCGAAAGCTTTCACCACATCAGGATGTTTTTCCGCGAAGTCTTTACGCACGACCCACACGTCGAGTGTCGGTGCGCCCCACTGGCCCACTTTTTCGGAGTCGGTCAGTACGGTGCCCTCTTTTTCCAGCTCGTTCACTGCAGGTGCCCAGACGTATGCGCCATCAATATCGCCACGCTGCCAGGCCGCAATAATCGCCGGGGGTTGCAGGTTAATGATTTGCACCTGGCCCGGCTTAATCCCCCAGTGTTTCAGGGCGGCGAGCAGGCTGTAGTGAGTGGTGGAAATAAACGGTACGGCAATGCGCTTGCCAATCAGATCTTCTGGCTTAGTGATGTTTTTCTTCACCACCAGTGCTTCAGAGTTACCCAGCTGAGACGCCAGCAGGAAGACTTCAATGGGCACCTGCTGGCTGGCCGCTACCGCCAGCGGGCTTGAGCCGAGGTTGCCAATCTGCACATCGCCAGAGGCCAGCGCACGCACAATGGCCGCCCCGCTGTCGAATTTGCGCCAGTCCACTTTCGCGCCGCTCTCTTTAGCGAAGGTGTTATCCGCCTGCGCAACTTTTGCTGGTTCCGCAGAGGTTTGATACGCGACGGTGACATCCACCGCCTGCGCCTGAAATGCCCACAGCGCCAGTGCGCCGAGTAAAGTAATACGCGATGAAATTGCCATACTGTCTGCTCCCCTTGTCGTTATGGGGGCAGTATTTCCGGCAGGCGAATTTTGATAAAGGAATAAAAAAGAATCGTTAATAGCGATTCGTTTTTAGATAAAAAGCGGGAAAGAAAAGTGAATTTTGTGCGGTGCTTTTTTGCCGGGTAAGCACAGCCGCCACCCGGCGAAGGCCTCAGCGCTGAGCCGTCAGCTCAGCAATATCTTTCGGCGTAGTGCGACAGCATCCACCAATTAATTTTGCGCCTGCCGCCAGCCACTGCGGTAAATAGCCTGCCAGTGTTTCGCAAGCTTCACCATGGTGGTGCCAGGTTTTCGTCACCGCATCATAGTGCTCACCAGAATTGGGATAAACCACCAGCGGCAGCGAGGTCAGGCTTTGCAGATAGCGCAGCGCCGCCGTGGTGTTCTCCAGCGCGATGCAGTTAATGCCCAGCGCCACAATCTGCGGGTAGTGCGCCAGCTCTGCAATCACTTCACGCAGCGGTGTGCCATCGCTTAAATGCTCGCTGTCACGCAGGGTAAACGAGAACCACGCGCGGGCGCGCGGATACTCGCTCAGCAGCGCGGCAAGGGCTTTGCTTTCGGCAAAAGAGGGTAGCGTTTCACAGGCCAGCAGATCGGCCCCGGCATCCAGCAGCGCTTCAACGCGTGGACGGTGGAACGCGGTAAACTCTTCTGCGCTACGCACATAGTCACCACGGTATTCGGAGCCATCGGCCAGATACGCTCCGTATGGCCCTACGGAGCCTGCCACCAGCAGCGTACCCGCGTGCGGGTTTTCAGCCAGGTATGCTTCGCGCGCCTTACGCGCCAGCTCCACGCTTTTACCGATCAGCGTGCGGGATTGCGCGTCATCCAGGCCACGTGCCGCAAAACCTGCGGGTGTTGCCTGGTAACTGGCGGTAATCGCCACCTGCGCCCCGGCGCGGAAATAGTCGAGGTGCACTTCACGGATAAGTTCCGGGTTTTCTACCAGCACTTTGGCCGACCACAGGCTATCGGCAAGGTTACAACCGCGCGCTTCCAGCTCCGTTGCCATCGCCCCGTCGAGAACGACAAAGGGTTGTGTTTCAAGGATGGCGCTCAGCGGATTATTCTGCGACATGTTCAGGCTCCTGCGTTGTCAGATGTCGGGTCAGGTAGTACGCACCATAACACAGCGCCACAAAAGGTATCCCGCAGTAAAGAGCAATTCTCTGGCTTGGGTCAAACGCCAGGCCTACGCAAGCCACCACGCACAACACAAACCCGAGCACCGGCACCAGCGGATACCACGGCGCGCGATACTGCAACGCAGACAGCGGCTGGCCGGACTGCACATGGCGACGGCGGAAAACAAAGTGCGATGCACAAATGCTTATCCACACTGCCACTACCGCAAAGCCGGAAATTGCCGACAGCGCCACAAACACGGTGTCTGGCGCCACCACGCTTGAGAACAGCGCCAGCACGCCGCCAAGCATGGATACGGAGAGCGCCGTCAGCGGTACGCCGTTTTTATTAACGCGGGCAAAGCAGCGCGGCAGCGTTTTCTCGTTCGAGAGCGACCACAGCATCCGGCCCGAGGCATACAGCCCGGAGTTGGCCGCAGAGAGGATCGCCGTCAAAATCACAAAGTTAAAAATGTCTGCGGCATAAGGAATGCCGACCTTTTCAAACACCAGCACAAACGGGCTCTTTTCCACCCCCGCCTGCTGCATCGGGATAAGCGCCGCCAGCACAAACACGGTGCCGATGAAGAAGATAATCAGGCGGGCGATGGTGGTGCGGATCGCCACCGGGATCACCTTGTGTGGGTTTTCCGTCTCTCCGGCCGCAATGCCGATAAGCTCGGTGCCAGAGAACGCAAAGTTCACCGCCACCATGGTCATCAGGATCGGCAGACCGCCATGCGGGAACCAGCCTTCAGCCGTGATATTCGTTAAGCCCGGCGCAGGTGAACCGTCCTGCATCGGGATAAAACCAAAGATCGCCGCGCCGCCAAGAATAATAAAGGCGATGATGGTGATCACTTTGATCAGCGAGAACCAGAATTCCCCCTCGGCGAAGAAGCGCGTGGAGATAACGTTCAGACCAAAAATTACCGCGCAGAACACCACGCACCACGCCCAGACGGGCACCTGCGGGAACCAGTACTGCATACAGAATCCGGCGGCGGTAAAGCTCGAACCGAGCGCCACCGTCCAGGTAAGCCAGTAAAGCCACGCCACGGTGTAGCCGGTGGCCGGGCCGAGATAGCGGGCAGCGTAAACGTGAAACGCGCCGGTTTCAGGCATCGCGACGGAGAGTTCACCCAGACACTGCATCACCAGCCAGACCACCAGCGCGCCAATCAGGTACGCCAGCAGCGTGCCCGCGGCCCCGGTTGTCGAAATAATGTATCCGGTATTGAAAAATAACCCTGTGCCAATCACGCCACCCAGCGAGAGCATAATCAGGTGGCGTGTTTTCATGGTGCGCTTAAGCTGCCCATTTTCTTGTTGTGTTTGCATATTACCTTCTATACGTATGGACATCTAAACATCCAAAGAAGGTGTGTTATACCGCGATTGTCGATAAAAAGCTAGCCGTGTACAAGGCGCAGCCGGGCACGCCGCGCGCTAAGACGGGGATGAGTTGTCAGGATCACATAGAGAATGGGTCGCCAGGCCATAAGCACCTCCGCAAGCAGATACTTAGAGCATGGCGCGGGAGAGTGAAATCCTCGGTCAGTCGAAAGTGGGATCTGCTGGCTACCAGCTAAACCGTCTGCAGGCCTCGCGCAGGCGAACCAAAAACTGGCGGGCATTGGTGGTCATCGCCGATTTTTGCGACCACACCGCACAATACTGGGCCGAGGGCAGCTGGGTTATCGGCAGTGCCACTAGCCTGTCGTCAAGCTGCAACGGCTGGCACATCGCCCTGGCGACCACGGTCAGGTAATCAGCGTTGAGCACCATATTCAGCCCGGTGATCACGGAATCCGTACGTAGCGGAGTGACCTCTACCTGGCGGTAAAAATGGCTCAGTTCATTTTGCAGTTGCTGGTAATAACCCATTGAAGACTCGGGCAGCAGCCATTTGGCCTGCCGTAGCGCCAGAAGATTGTCGGCGTTCGCCAGCGGGTGCCCCTTGCGGGCAATAATACAAAACGGCGAGGTGAACAGCGGCTCGATCATCACCCCTTCCGGCGGCGCCATGGGATCAACGGACCCAATGGCGATATCAATTTCGCCGTTACGCACGCCCGGCAGCAGCGAAGAGAGCTGCCCCTCTTTGGCCGTCAGCAGCACCTGCGGCAGGGTCTGTTTAAAGGCATCGGCCACATCGGGAAACACGGTCAGGGCAATCAATGATGAAAACCCCACCGTTAACCGACCATGGGTGTAGTGGTTAATCTGCTCCACCTCTTCGGCGGCGCGTTTTAGCTCTTCAAGCACCCACTCCGCCCGTTGCGAAAAGGCGATCCCCGCTTCTGTCAGGGCAATGCCCTCTTTACTGCGTAATAAAAGTTGTGTGCCTAAAGTTTGCTCAAGCTCACGCAAGGTACGGCTCAAACCGGGCTGCGAAACGCCCAGTTCACGCGACGCCGAACGAATACTGCCGCTACGCGCGACCTGACGAAAGGCCTGAAGATGGCCAATTTTTGGCAAATATCTCATCACTCACCCTATAACAAAAAAGCATCACCTATAGAAAAATTATATCTTCCCGCCTTTTCGGTAAACCCCTAGATTCAGAGGGCACACAACCTCTCTCATCGCACTCTGACGCCAGGCGGAAAACATAATGAAAAGCCAGTCACAGATGATTTTTTTACTCTTTATCGGCTATGTCGTGGTGTACATCGATAAAACCGTGATGGGGTTTGCCCTGCTGCCCATCGAAAAAGAGTTCGGGCTGAGCACCGCCCAGCTTGGCTACATTACCGGGATCTTCTTTCTTGCCTATTCGCTGTTTCAGGTGCCCGCAGGCTGGCTGAATGACAGAATCGGCTACAAACCCATGCTGATCATGTCCCTGTGCGCACTGGGGATCTTCGCCCTGTGCTTTGGCGCGCTGGGGATGAGTTTTGGTCTGCTGCTGGTGTTCCGCTTTCTCTCGGGCGTGGGGCACTCCGGCTACCCCTGCTCATGCGCCAAGGCAGTAGTCAGTAACTTCTCGCTGGAAAAACGCACTTTTGCCCAGTCGGTGCTGCTCTCTTCCGCGGGGCTGGCGATGACCGTCGGGCCGATTGTGGCTGTCTCAGCGCTGGAACACTTAGGCTGGCATATCTCCTTTGTTTCGTTAGGGATCGTTGCCTGCGCCATCGCCTTGCTGATCGCCCTGCGCGTGCCGTATCACAAGCCCGAGCCACGGCCGCAATCGCAGGAACGCAGCGCCGCGTTGTGGCGTAACCCCACGGTACTGCTGCTATTTGTCTCGGTGTTTTGCGTCAATATTCCAAGCTATGGCCTGATGGCCTGGCTGCCAAAATTCTTCGTGCAGAGCATGGGGATGCCACTGGAGGTGTCAGGCTACATTGTGGCCGCAGGCGGCGCGGGGATTTGGCTCTCTTCGCTCTGTACCGGCTGGCTGGTGGGCAAGTATTTCCACAACCGCGAGCCGCAGGTGATTTTGGTCTGCGCGCTGATCAGCGCCGCCGCCATTCTCGGGATTTTCCATACCTCGACCGCGCTATCCGCCAGCGCCCTGTTGTTTGTGGGGGAGATCTTCCTGATGGCGACCTTTGTGACCGCCTTTACCCTGCCGATGAAGCGCCTGCCAGAAAGCACCATGGGCTCGGCGATTGGCCTTATCAATACCGGCGGCACGCTGGGCGGTTTCGTTTCCCCGGTGGTGATTGGCTATCTGGTCGGGCAAAGCCACAGCTATGAAAGCGCATTTATTTTCCTGTCACTGGCGATGGTGTGCGCTGGCGTGGCTATCACGCCGTTAATCAAAAAAACCGCCACTTCGCAACCCGTGACTGACTGAAGGAGACTGTGATGAAAAGTACGATTGAAAACCTTATCCGCGACGTCAATGAAGATGTGATCCGCTGGCGCAGACATATTCATGCCAACCCGGACCTCTCTTTCCAGGAGAAACCGACGGCTGATTATATCGCCCGTGAGCTGGCAGCCCTGCCGGAGCTGGAGCTGAGCCGCCCGGTAGAGAACAGCGTCATTGCCGTACTGCACGGTGACAAACCTGGCCCAATGTGGGCGCTGCGTGCGGATATCGACGCCCTGCCGCTGCTGGAAGAGAGCGGCGAGACGTTCAGCTCAACCAGACCTGGCGTGATGCACGCCTGCGGCCACGATGCGCACACTGCGATGCTGATGGGCGCGGCGAAAGTTCTTTGCCATCTGCGCAGCCAGCTGCACGGCAGCATCAAGTTTATCTTCCAGCCAGCCGAAGAAGTGCCGCCGGGCGGCGCGCGTGAGCTGGTAGAAAAAGGCATCGTCGACGATGTGGAGAAGATCTTTGGCCTGCACGTCTTCCCGACCAGCCCTACCGGCAAAATCACGCTGAAAGAAGGGGTGTATGTCGCCTCCAGCGACAACTTCGATATCACCATTTATGGCCAGGGCGGCCACGGCTCGATGCCGCAGTTTTGTATTGATCCGGTGGTTATCGGTGCTGAAGTGGTCAGCGCCCTGCAAAACGTGGTGGCGCGTAATCTCGACCCCATCAACGCCCCGGTGCTGACCATTGCCACCTTCCAGGCGGGTGATAGCTATAACGTTATCCCGGACAGCGCCCGTCTGGCGGGAACCGTGCGTACCCATAACCAGCAGGTGCGCGAGCAGGTACCGCAGCTGATGCAGCGCATTATTGACGGCGTGGTAAGTGCCCACGGCGCACGCGCTGAGATCCGCTGGCAGCAAGGTTATGCCGTCGGCAACAATCATGCCGACACCAATGCCATCGCCAGAGCGGCGATTGCCGAACACTTTGGCGGCGATACCCTGCAACTTGCCGACCGCGCCCTGTTTGGCAGCGAGGACTTCTCCTCTTATCAGGAGAAAATCCCCGGCTCGTTCCTGTTTATCGGCTGCGGTAATCAGGAGAAAGGCGCGGTGTGGAACGTACACAACCCGCACTTCCGTATTGATGAGGCCGCACTGGCAGTGGGTGTGAAGGCGCATATTGCGCTTGTCAGCTCGCTGTTTGAGGATATCTGACTATTTTTTCTGCGCCAACAGCATGGCGATAGCGGCAAACAACGCGATGATCCACGCCATTGTCCACGGCGTGCCATCGCTCAGTGTCGCCAGCAGCAAAGACGAAACAATGCCGCTGCCGTATTGCAGGGAGCCAATCAGCGCCGACGCCGACCCCGCATTGCCTGGCACGGCATCCAGTGCGGCGGCTGTGGAGCTGGCAGCGATGATGCCGTTCATCGAGAAGAAGATAAAAATCAGCACCACAATCAGCGCAATGCCACCCACATGGAACCAGACGCAGGCAGCCATCGCCAAGGCGGCAAGCGCCGCGACGCTTGAGGCATATTTCAGCAGTATCTCAAGCGAATAGTGATTCACCAGCCTGCGGTTCACAAAACTCATGCCCATCACGCCCACGATGTTAACGGCAAACAGCCAGCCGTAATATTGCGGAGCAACGCCAAAGAAGCGGATATAGACAAACGGCGAACCGGTAATAAAGGCGTAGGCCGCCACGTAGTAGCTGGTCAGGCTGAGGGTGAACTGCATAAATTTACGGTTACGCAGCAGCGCGACATAGTTTTTGAACGCGCCTTTCACCGATGCCTTAACGCGTTTCTCTTCCGCCAGGGTTTCTGGCAGCCACCATAGCGAAGCAAACATCAGCACGCCAATCACCGCTAACAACCAGAAGATGCTGTGCCAGGTAGTGAATTTGATCATCTGCCCACCAATCAGCGGCCCGGCAATCGGGGCGATGGCCATGATAATCACCAGCGTCGACAGCATTTGCGCCGCGCGGGTACGGCTGAACAGGTCGCGGATCATTGCTCGCGCCAGCATCGGCCCGGTGCAGGCACCTAACGCCTGAAACACACGCCAGAAAACGATATGGGTTATGTCGGTCGCCAGCGCGCAACCCGCAGAGCCAATCACGAACAGCGCCATGCCGATAAACAGCGGAATGCGGCGACCCAGGTGGTCGCTGATTGGGCCCCAGATTAACTGAGCGATGGCAAAACCGATCAAGAACCCGGTGATGGTCAGTTCGGCATTGCCATGAAGATCGGCCGTCATCACCGGCATGGCGGGCAGATAGATGTCGGTGGAAAGCGAGGTGAACGCCATTAAGGCGCTCAGGATCAGCACAAAGGGTAAACCTGTGGTTTTGGGGGAGGTCATAGCATTCCGGGTATTATTGCGTTGAGTGATAATAATAATCGCAATGAAGTGTTGAATAATCAGGGGTAAACGGGATGTGGTTATGAGTGGTATTCATAATTTGTTTGTCACGCTCAGGTATTGCTGGCCCTTAAGCCGGTTTACGAAACCGTGCAATCAGCCAGTCAATAAACACCTGTAACCGCGCATTCTGATGACGATTTGGCGGATAGAGCACATGCACCGGTAACGCCGGGCGTTGCCACTCCTGAAGGACCGCCACCAAACGCCCCTCTTTTAAATCATCTTCGACATAGCATTTCAGCGGCTGCCCGATCCCAAGCCCGGCGCGCATCATGGCAATGATCCCACTGCCCCCATTGGCAGAAAACGCGCAGCGATCGTAAAAATAGCGATGTTCACCTTTGATAAACGTCAACCCTTCAGCGCGACCGCTTCCGGCTGAAAAGTACCCCACCAGCTCATGCCCCACGCTTAAATCCTGGGGCGTATGCGGAATGCCGTTGGCGGCAAGATAAACCGGCGTCGCACAGGTGACATATTCCATATCAAATAGCTTGCGCCCAACCATCGACATATCGAGCAGCTCACCGATGCGAATAACGCAGTCAACAGCTTCGCTCACCAGATTGATAGTCCGGTCGTTCACCCCTAGCGAGATGGCAACATCAGGAAACTGACGATGGAAATCTGGAAGCGCGGGGATCAGTAAAGACTCCGCAAACACGGCAGGAACATCAATGCGGAGCATTCCCCCGGGACTGGCCTTATTACGGCGAACGAGGGTGTCGGCCAGATCCAGATCTGCAATCAGCCGCACGGCATATTGATAGTACTCTTTTCCTTCCGGGGTGACGGCAAGCGAGCGGGTTGTCCGGTGCAGCAACGTGGTCCCCAGGTGGCGCTCAAGATCGGTGACCAGTTTGCTCACCGTCGAACGGGGCATCCCGAGCTGATCGGCTGCCCGGCTGAACGAATCCGTGTCTACCACCCTAACAAACGCGCGCATTGCCAGAAGCTGATTCATTTTCATCATCCAATTATCCATAACTGTGAACAATGATGTCAGGTTTTGCGTCTTGTTACGACATGACGTTGCTTTATTCTGATCCGTTATTCCACGCTTCTCGCGCACGGAAAAAATAAGGAGATACCATGAGCAACGACCTACGACTGATCTTCCCGCTCTGGCTGGGTGGCAACCTTCGTGAATACCATTTTGGCTCACAGATGCTGGCATGGCTGGCACCCGAAACCGCCTCCCCTGTTGAACATGTTCCCGTGACACCGCTGGATGAACAGCCGGGTATTGAAGAAGGCATTCTTGGGCGCAGCAAACTGATGCAGGATCTGGACAATGCCTCTGCCATCATTCGAAAACACCAGCCAGAGCGCATTACCGTTCTCGGGGGCGATTGCCTGATCGACCTTGAGCCTTTCGCCTGGCTCAGCGAGCGCTATGGTGATGGGTTGGGTATTTTGTGGATAGATACCCACCCGGATGTGATGACCCCCGCGCAATACGCGAATGCCCATGCGCATGTTCTCGGCGCGTTGATGGGTAACGGCGACAGCGACCTCACTCGCCGCGTCCCGCGTCCGGTTCCGGCCTGCCGGGTGATGATTGCCGGTCTTCATTCACCGAATGCCTGTGAAGCCGATTTTATTCGCACCAGAGGGATCCGGACCGTCTCGCCCGAAGCCATCCGCGCAGGCAGCCAGGACATTGCCGACTGGATCGCCAAAGAGAAGATCACACACCTGGCTATCCACTTTGATCTTGATGTCCTTGATTTTCATCAGTTCCGCGCAGTGATGTTTGCACGCCCGGACGACGCGCCGGAGAAATGGGATGGCGTAGCCAAAGGCAAACTCACGCTTGCCGAAGCGGCTGCGGTAATTGCGCAGGCAGACAGTGCTGCTGACGTGGTCGGTTTAGGGATTGCGGAACATTTACCCTGGGATGCCATCAACCTGAAAAACCTGCTGGCAACGTTACCGCTGCTTCGGAAGGCGTAAAAAAGCGGCGAGTCATCGCCGCTTTTATGTCAGAGTTGAACCACAATCGACCCGATGGCCTGGCGGGAGGTTAAACGCTGATAACCGCATTCAAAATCAGCCATCGCCACGCGGGTGTCGATAACGGGTTTCAGTTTACCCTCTTTCACCAGGACCATCATGTCCTGCAATGCAGCGTAAATGTCATCATCTTTTTCTGCGTGCAGGGCATAGCCCACCAGCGTTTTTTCTCCGGCAATAATGTCGAAAGCATCGACGGCCAGCGACTTACCGGCGGTAAAACCAAGCGATACCACGCTACCGCCTGCACGCACACTCTGAAGAAGCTTACCGGTTAACGCACCGCCAACCGGATCAAAGGCATAATCGGCCCCTTTCCCGTTCGTCATCTGGCGCACTTCTGCCGCCAGATCCTGGTTTTCCCCAACGATGATAACTTTCTCTGCTCCCGCCTTATGGGCTGATTCAGCTTTTGCCTGGGTAGAAACCAGAACAATGGGAACGGCGCCACGCGCCAGCGCAATCTGTACCAGCGCATGACCCACCGACCCCGTAGCCCCGGAAATCAGCACATACTGACCTTTTTCAACCTGCACCGATTTTGTCATCGCCCGGAACGCGGTCAGGTAGTTGACGCTCAGGGTGGCTGCCTCATCAAAATCCAGAACATCCGGTACGGCAAACAGCCGCCGGTCCTCCACTAACACCCACTCGCTGAACAACCCATCCTGCACAATCCCCAGCGTATTGCCGCCGTAGATCCCCACTTTGGTGCCGGGCGCGAAAAGGGCACTCTCTTCAATTGTCCCGGCCCCCTCGTTACCCAATATCAGGGGCGCTTTTGTGCCGCCGATGCCCTCCTGGCGAATGAAATTTGAAAGTTGGTTGATGGTGGCGGCGCGCATTTTCACGACGCTATGGCCGGGTTTTACCGCCGGTTTTTCACGTTCTTCGATTCCCATCTCAGGGGGCAGGCCGAATACCCGGGTGACAATTGCTTTCATCATATTCTCCACGTCTTCACTCTTTAGTGCGCAAATCATGCCGCTGAAAATCAGGGCTGAGAAGAACGCCGGGATGTCATGACTATCCATATTGATGGACAATCCAGACAGACGGCATTGGTAAATCCCGTAAACGGTTCTATAGTCGACACTGTTTCTTAGTTACAGGATCAACTGATGCGATTTAACGGACTGACCAAAGGTTTCTTTCTTTTCATTCTCGCCCTTGTCACCTGGGCCTTCTTCGATGTGTTGTCGCCTTACTTTTCTGCGATCCTCTGGGCCGCGATCCTGACCATCATCTTTAACCCGGTAAAAAACAAGCTGCGCGCCGCGCTGGGCGATCGTAACGGGCTGGCGTCGCTGCTGACCATTGGCCTGATTTGCCTGATCGTCTTTATTCCACTGATGGTGATCCTCTCGTCGCTCGCCATTGAGCTGAACGTGGTGTACACCAAGCTTCAGCAAAACAACACGCAGTTCCCGGAAGTGGTTGCCAGCCTGTTTGCCCACCTGCCGGGCTGGGCCAGCGGCTTCCTCGCCGATCATAATCTGGATAACGCAGCGCAAATTCAGAAAAAGCTCTCTGATGTGGCTTTGCAGGGCGGGCAGTATCTGGCGGGGAGCGCATTTCTGATCGGCAAAGGCACATTCGGCTTTGCTATCAGCTTCGGCATTATGTTGTATCTGCTGTTTTTCCTGCTCAAAGACGGGCCGTACCTGGTACGGCAGATCCTGGATTCCCTGCCACTGACGGATTTTGCCAAACAACATCTGTTCGCCAAATTCGTCGGCGTATCGCGCGCCACGGTGAAAGGCACAGCGGTTGTGGCGGTGGTTCAGGGTACGCTTGGCGGAATTGCATTTGCTATTGCGGGTATCGATGGCAGCGTGCTGTGGGGGGCGCTGATGGCATTCCTTTCCCTTGTGCCTGCCGTGGGGTCGGCCATTGTCTGGGTGCCCGCCGCTATCTTCCTGTTTGCCACCCACCAGCTGTGGCAGGGGCTGTTTATTGTCGGTTTCTTCGTGATTATCGTCGGGCTGGTGGATAACATTCTGCGCCCGTTGCTGGTCGGCAAAGACACCAAAATGCCGGACTATCTGATCCTTATCTCAACACTTGGCGGCATGGAGCTTTACGGCATCAACGGTTTTGTCATTGGCCCACTGATTGCCGCCCTGTTTCTTGCCTGCTGGAATCTCTTCTCCGGCCGCGATCATGAAGGTAACGCCGAGGAGCTGGATCCTGACTTTATTGAAGAAGGGAAAAACCCTCCAGATTTATAGTGTATTGACGATAACAATCACACCAGACGGCTTTGCGCCGTCTTTTTTTTCGCGAGAAATCAGCCGTTTTCTATAATTTTTAAAGATGCTATCCCACTTAAGTCGTAAAAGGATCTAACCGGTGAGAATTGCCACGATCACTAACTGGGCATACGGTGCAACGGTATGCCTGACCATCGCCTCTGGCATCGTCATGCTGATGGCTTCAAACGCAGACACTGTCGAGCGTCAGGCCGTCCTGCAGCGACAGGTTTTTGATCAACTCACTGAGGATGTTGAAACCGATGCCTGGGCGTTATCCGACTTAGCCCGGCTGTATGTCGTCAAAAAAGAGCCGCAAATACTCAGTGAATATCGCCAGAAAGAGGGGTCGTTACAGTCAATCGAGACCCGGCTGTCCCGGCTGAAAGACAATGGGGCGACAGGGGAGGAGCTGGCGTTATTGCATGAAGGGTTAAAGATAATTGATGAGCTACAGGACGAGCAGCAATCAGCGATAGCCAGCGTGGCGCGCGATGAAGCCCCCCAGGCCGTTGCGCTGTTGTACGGCGGGCAATATGAGCAGGAGCTGGATCGCGTTCAGAACCAGATTGACCATTTCCGCTTGCTGCTGGACAAGCGTGCCCGCACCGCCGTCGAGGATGCCACCAAAACATCCAAAACCCTGCGCACGCTGTCTGAAATCATGGTAGGCACCACCGCCCTGCTGTTTTTGTTTGTGCTCGGGTTCATCTTAAAGCGCCGCGTGCTGCGCCCGGTTGTGCGTCTGAGCGATGTAGTGCATCGCCTAGCGTCTCAGGATTACGCCGTCGAAACGCCCAACTTTAACCAGATTGATGAGATTGGCGATATGGCGCAGGCCATTCGCATATTCCGTGAAAACGGCCTGGCCCGACAACGGCTGGAAAAAGAGCGTGATGCTGACTGGGCCATCCGTGAACTGCTGGCGCGCATGACGCAGCGGCTACAAGGCTGTGAAAATTTCGCCGATGTGATTAACGTCGCGGAGTTGTTCGCGCCCAATATTGCGCCGGGCATCGCCGGGCGGTTATACATCCTCGATCGCGATCCATGGCAGATGCGCTGCGTGGCCGAATGGCTGTCACCTGAGGGCAAAAATACACCGTTCCACCCGGACGAATGCTGGGCCGTGCGTCGCGGTCAGAGTCACCCGCCGGTAAACGGCGAGCCGGATATCTCCTGCTATCATTTGCCGGAGTCCAGCCTGAATAACACGCTGTGCGTGCCGCTTATCGCCCAGGGAGAGGCCATTGGCTTACTCTCTTTCCAGAACATCACCCCGGAAACCGCCCCTTCCCGGGCGTATCTTGAGCTGATGGCTGAAGCGCTTGGGCTGGCGCTGGCAAACCAGCGACTGCGCGATGCGCTGCTTGAAAAAGCGTTGTTCGACCCCCTCACGGGCTTACGCAACCGTCATCATCTGGAAGACACGCTGCGCACGCAGGTGGCGCAGGCCATGCGCAACCACGAGCCGGTAAGTTGTCTGATGATCGATATTGACCACTTCAAGAGCATTAATGACCGCTTTGGCCATGAGGCGGGAGATCAGGTGATAAAAAGCGTGGCTTCAATTGTTCAACGCGCCGTGCATGACGGTGGGATGGCCTTCCGCTACGGCGGGGAAGAGTTTCTGGCGATCTTGTCCGGGGCGAATGAAGAAGTGGCCCAGACCTGCGCAACGGATATTTTCAATTCCGTGCATGAGCTGTCGCTGCGTTACGGGCTTTCTGAAATTGGCCCGGTGGATGTCTCTATCGGCATCGCCAGTTATCCGCAACATGCCCAAAGCGACAGCCTGCTGCGTGCAGCAGACGTGGCGCTGTACCGCGCGAAAGAGCTTGGCCGTGCCCGCATTGTCAGTTTTGGGATGCTGGAGACGGGCTGAGCGTCTTCAGGAGAACCCTGCATGAACCGTCGCCACTTTTTGATGGGATTAGCGGCCGCCGTTGCCCTCCCCCACCGGGCTTTTGCCGCTATCGCACCACAACAATTTACGGAAATCCCACTCTGGAACGGCACACCGCCGGGCGGCGGCGGGCCTACAGGGCAGCGGATTGCATCGCCTTCTGGCGCAATACGACACATTGCGGTACCGAGCCTTAGCATACTGGCGCCACCCGCGCCCAACGGGCATGGCGTGCTGATTGCCGCAGGCGGCGGCTATAAACAAATCCAGACCGGTAAAGAAGCTCTGCCCGCCGCGCACTGGCTGGTCGCTCGTGGCTATACGGCGTATATCCTCACCTATCGCCTGCCCGCTGAGGGTTGGCACGACGGGGATCGGGTGGCCTTACAGGATGCCCAGCGGGCGCTGCGCATTATCCGCCAGCGGGAGAAACAGGTCAGCGTGCTCGGGTTCTCCGCAGGCGGGCATCTGATGGGTATGGCGGCTACGCGGCCAGACTTTCGCACTTATACCGCCCGGGACGAGATTGATGAGCAAACGGCCAGGCCCGATCGTGCCGCGCTAATTTACCCGGTTATTACGCTCGAAAAACCGTACACCCATACTTCAACCCACAAAATTCTGGTTGGGCCACACGCCAGCGCCGCAGAAGAAGCTGCGTGGTCGGTACAGAACTTTGTCTCACCCGATACGCCGCCCTGTTTTATTGTGCAGGCGAAAGACGACCCGCTTTCCGATCCGCACAACTCACTGATCATGTATGACGCCTGTGTGGCCAACCATGTCCCGGCAGAGCTGCATCGCTACCCAACAGGTGGACATGGCTTTGGTATGGGCCGACAGGGAACAGAAACGGTTGCGTGGCCGGGTGAGTATGCGCGTTGGCTGAATACGAAGCCCACGTAAAAACCGCTTTTTTCTCTCGCTTTCTCAGCGAAATATTGAGCTTGCCATTATCAGGGGCATTAAAAGCAACATATTGACCACTCTCGATAATTTTCCTTAAGAAATGCCTCCGCGTTGCCGATACCTGATCTCCAGGCGGCAATTAACTCCGCCAGGTTCTTTCTGACATGACCTGTCAGGAAGCGACTGTAACCTTAAGGAAAAATTGTCAGGGGAGCACGCATGAGCGGACACGAGGTCATGGTTCAACGGATAACCGTCATTATTTCGACGCTATATCAGTACGGTTATGTCTCACGCCAGAAATTGCTGGATGAATTCAATATCAGCGAGCGTACGCTGTATCGTGACCTTAATCGCCTGGGCGACCGAATCATTCATGATGGTAACGGTATTTACAGACTGTCCCCCGCGTATGCCAGGCCCCAGACCCTCAAAGAGTTGCAGAACCTTATCAGCCTGCTGGGCATGGAGGAGCTAATTCCTGCCAATAAGCTCATTCTCAAGCCTGATTTAACCTCACTCAGCATCCGTACTCTGCCCGGCGATCCCGACGCTAAACGTGCACTGGAAAATAACTTCAGTCTGTTTGATAAAGCTATTCGCCAGAACAGCATTTGCGAATTCCACTATAAAAATACGCTGCGCACCGTTGCCCCTTATCAGCTGATTAATATCAAAGGCGTGTGGTATCTCGGTGCGGTCGAGAACGGCAATGTGAAGGGATATCAGCTCAGTAAAATCCGCTGGCTGAATCTGCGATCTGAGCATTTCACCCCAGAGCCGCACATCGCGAAATATTTCGCCGAAGAAGATGACGTGTGGTTTTCCCTGGATAAGCAGACGGTGCACATCAAAATTGCGGCAGAAGTCAGTTATTACTTCCAGCGCCGTAGCGTGCTGCCCGCGCAAAAAATCCTACGACAAGAGCCGAACGGCGATGTGATTGTGCAGACCGAGATGGCGCATGAAAACCAGCTATTTCCGTTACTTCGATACTGGTTCCCGAATCTCACCATTATTTCTCCGGTTAGCCTGCAACACCATTTTATCCAGAAGCTGACTCAGCAGATGGCGGAAATGGGATCACAGGGTAACGGGACACAATTAGACCACACAGAGCAGGAATAAATCATGTTACGCGGAACAGAAAAAAAAGAAGCATTAGAAAGCCTTTCCCGAGCCAGAACGCGTTATGAATCACAGGCAACGGATACCCAGACAGCTATCACCGACCTGTTTTTACTGCGCCAGAAGTGCAGCAAAGACCTGATTGCGCGTGGCGAGCACTTCGTTAACCGTCTGGCGAATACGCCAAAAGAGTTCGATAAATCCTGGAGCGAGCTGAAAGCGGAAATTGCCGAGTTCGACGATGTGGTCGAAAAGCTGGAAGAAGAGTATCGCGCCTCTCACGTGGGTAAAGGTACCGCCGCGGCGGGTGTTGCCGTGGGTGCAGGCGTCGCGGCGTTTGCCCCTACTGCGGCACTTGCGATTGCTACCACCTTCGGCACGGCCTCTACCGGAACGGCCATCGCCACCCTGAGCGGCGCTGCGGCAACCAATGCCGCCCTGGCCTGGCTGGGTGGCGGTGCGCTGGCAGCAGGCGGTGGCGGGATGTCTGCGGGAAGTGCGCTGCTGGCGCTCGCAGGCCCGGTTGGTTGGGGGATCGGTGCGGTGGGTATCGCGGGCGGTACCTTACTGGCACGTCGTAAAAACGGCAAAATCATCGACCAGGCTCAGACCGAAGAGCGCGAAGTGCGTTCGCAAACCTCAAAACTGCGCATCGTGGAACGCAGCGCCGAGGAGCTGAAAACACTGACCTCTGAACATTATCAGGGCACTGAGGGTATCGTGGATGTACTGGAAAAGACCGCACCGCGCGATTACAGCCAGTTCAATACCCATCAGAAAGAGCAGCTGAGTGCATTGGTTAACCATATCAATGCCTTGTCAAAACTGATCAACAAGAAAATCCAGTGATGGACGGGATGAAAAGTCATACTCCGGTGGGCGATCAGCTCATCGGTAGTGCGGTAAATGCCCTCAACCAGGCGCGTATTGAGGATGCGTTTTTAACGCTTTCTAAACAGGATATTGCGTTTGATCTGGCTCGCGAACAGATGCAGAAGGTGCGTGATTTTGTTGCCTCGCCAGGCAATATTCTCGGCAGCATGAGCACCAAACATGGCGAAATCGCCGAGCAGGTTGAGGTGGCCGTCCGCAATTCTGAGCAGGCCATTGAAGAGAGACTACAGGATGCCTCCACCTTTCGTGCGACGTTTGAGGGAGTGGGCCGCACTGCACCGGAAGATTATCTGATTGATGGCCTGGACGTTCAGTCCAAATTCATTAACGGCACCAACAATAACCTGATGCATGTCCTGAAGCACATGGAAGCCTACCCCAATTTCGGCAAGGATGGGGCGTTCTACCATATTCCGAAAGATACCTGGCAGGAGATTCAGGACGTTCTCGACGGCAAACCCGTTGAAGGCCTTAAATCGACCACGATTGAGGCAATTAAAGAAAAAGTCGCTGAAATTGAAAGGCAAACACAACGGCCTTTTGCCGACGTGGTGCGACCGGGGGTTTCTGATTACAAGGATGTGCAGCTGGGGAAAATCGACGAGACGCTCGACAAGCACGATCAGGAGCTTGCCAGACAGAACGATGCGAAACGCGCTGAGATCATCGATGACCATCAGCCTTCGCTAGCCGAAGGGGTGCGCGCAACGGCGCTGGGTGCCGCAGTGGGTGGTGCCTTTGCGCTAGGTACCGGGATATACCGCAAATACCGCGACGGCAAAAATATCTTCCATGGCGACTTTGATGCCCAGGACTGGCAGGACGTTGGGCTGGATTCGCTGAAAGGTGCAGCTGTCGGTGGCGTATCCGCTGGGGCTATCTATACCCTGACCAACTACGCGTCGATGGGAGCGCCCTTTGCCAGCGCGCTGGTCACCGCGACCAAAGGTGTGGCAAGCCTTGCTCTCTCTTATCAGCGCGGGGAGATCGATCTTAATGAGTTCACCGACCTTGGGCTTATCGTCTGCGCGGAGTCGGCCATCGTCGGCGCCATGACCGTCGCGGGACAGGCGTTGATCCCTGTGCCGGTACTGGGAGCGCTTATTGGTTCGATTTCCGGGAAGTTTATGGTCACCGTGGCCAAAAGCCTGGACGGTAAAACGCGTCAGGCGTTGCAGGCTCGCATGGATGAGTTTGCCCGCCGGTTAAATGCTCTGGAACTACAGGTGCTCAACCGTATCTTGTCCGAATTTGCCGCCCTGGGTGAACTGACGGCGGCTGCCTTTAATGTCGAAAATAACCGTCAGTTGCTGGAAGCAAGCATCACGCTTGCACAGGCACATGGCGTTGAAGACGATAAAATCATTAAAAATGTGGATGATCTGGATGCGTTTATGACGGCGTGATGCCGGGATAAAGGTGTTAAATCAGAATACTAAAAATTAAAGCAGCTCCATTTGCAATGAATGGGGCTGTTTTATCTATAAATTAAAGGTACGCAGTCATCTTTATCGCCATAAATTGTCAATCACCTGAAAGTGTTATTTTCAAACGTAGATATTTTTTATAACAGTAGGCTTATATGCAGACAGTCTTAATTAAGGGGCAAAAAAAGTATGATAAGCAGGTTAGGCACTAATACATTTTCATTATGAACCCTCACCCCTACCAAATTAGATATATTTTTACATTGCATCATTACAAAAAAGATCCCGCTTCTTTGCGTATACTGTTGTGTAAGCCTGCTGTTATTGGTATGTTGATTATTATTTATACACTGGAAGCATAGCCGTTTGAACAGACGGATACTGATGATTACATCGATGTTGTATACCTGTTCAATGAATATATAGAAATCAAATGGATTTTTTTCGAACCATTTATCGTGAATGTTCATTGATAATATAACTTTACATTGAGATTTTCGATATCGCACTTTTGCCATTACTTGTATTTATGTGGTTGAAATAATTCAGAATCGGTCGTTGTCGTACAGCTTACAGAGCGTATGACTTAGCTGTACTTTCTGGGGCGACGTGTTAAAAGGGTGATATATCCTGTACACGATCCGCTGAGTCCACAAAACAATAAAATTGTTTACGAACAATCAAGGCAAGCGCAATGAAAATTTTATTAGTGAATAAGTTCTTTTTTATCAAAGGCGGCGCGGAAACCGTTTATTTTCAGGAGCGCACCATGCTGAAACAGGCTGGTGTCCAGGTGATTGATTTTTCCATGCAGCATGAAAAAAATATCCGCTCTGATTATGCGGATTATTTCATCAACAATGTCGATTACCATCAGGAGGGTAATCTGATCGGGGGGCTCAAAACGGCGGTGAATTTTATTCACAACAGCCGGGCCTGTAAAAAAATGCAGGCGCTTCTGGAAAAAGAGCGCCCGGACATCGTCCACTTCCACAACATTTATCACCAGATGACACCGTCGCTTATCAAAGTGGCGCGCAATTTTGGCTGCAAGACGGTCCTGACCGCGCACGACTATAAGATTGTGTGCCCTGCGTACTCCATGCTGCGCGAAGGGAAGGTGTGTGATGCCTGTATCACCGGGTCAGTATTCAACGCTTTTAAGTATAAATGCCAGGGTGGTTCGGCCTCAAAGAGCTTACTGCTCTCGTTAGAGGCGACATGGCAATATATTGCCCAAAATTACCAGGCTCTGGATGTGATTGTTTCTCCAAGCGCCTTCTTACGCGACGTGTTACTGCGTACGTTGCCTCATTCGCGTATTGATGTGATCGTGAATGGCGTGGATGACAGCCATCCCGTTGAAGAGGTGAACGATGACGGCTATATGCTGTACTTTGGGCGCCTGAGTCATGAAAAAGGCGTGGCAACACTGCTGGCAGCGCATCAGAAAATGAAGAATAAGACCCCGCTGAAAATCGTGGGCAATGGCCCGTTGTATGACGAACTGGTTGCCCAGTACCCGGAGGCTGAGTTTTTAGGGTATGTCCAACAAGGTGATGCGCTCAATTCGCTTATCCAGCGGGCCCGGGCAGTTATCCTCCCATCGGAATGCAATGAAAACTGCTCGATGGCGGTGCTAGAAGCGATGTCTTTGGGTAAGCCGGTGATTGGGTCGCGTATCGGCGGGATCCCGGAGCAAATTCGCGACGGAATTGAAGGGATCTTATTTGAACCTGGCAATGCGCAAGATCTGGCGAATGCGATGGATACGCTGGCTGATTGCCAGGAGAAAGCGCGGATTATGGGCTTACAGGGACGCACGCGTTTGAGTGAGGTGTACTCACTGAACAAGCACATGGATTCCTTAATGACGTTGTATACAGAACTTCTGAGCAGCCCGCAGCCTGATTTTAGACCTGGCAGACTGGTACTCGCGAACAACTCTGAAAGACCACTGGTATGAGCAGACCTGTGGTGCACGTTGCGGTGAATTTTAGCAGCAAGGAACCAGGAAATCGGACGCCTTGCTGCTAAGCATTACACTTTATAGCCATCAGGATTATTTTTTTGCCAGTTCCACGTATCACGCATCATCTCATCAAGATTGTGGGTCGCCACCCAACCCAGCTCTTTACGTGCCAGAGACGGGTCAGACCAACACTCAGCAATATCCCCAGGCCTTCTTCCGACAATCTTATAGCTGATCTTCTTTTGTGACGCTTTTTCAAAGGCTTCAATAAGATTAATAACGGAATAACCGATACCGGTACCGAGATTAATGATCTTATATGCCGCACCTTTATCCACGGAATCCAGCGCCGCTAAATGCCCGGTTGCCAGATCCATCACATGAATGTAATCACGCACGCCTGTACCGTCGGGGGTTGGATAGTCATTGCCGTACACCGACACGCTCCCCAGCTTCCCAATCGCCACCTGGGAAATATAAGGGACCAGGTTGTTAGGAATACCACCAGGATCTTCGCCAATTCTGCCTGATGGATGCGCGCCAACAGGGTTAAAATAACGCAAACAGGTGATGCGGAGCTGCGGCTGTGCGCGTGAGAAATCCGCCAGAATCTTTTCAACCATCAATTTTGACGTGCCGTACGGATTGGTGCAGCCGCCTGTCCGGGATTGCTCGCTTAACGGAATTTTTTCCGGGTTACCGTACACCGTAGCGGAGGAACTGAAGATAAAGTGCTTCACCCCGGACGCTAACATTTCATTGAGTAAAATCTGGGTACCCGTGACATTATTTTCATAATAGGCAAGTGGTTCTTTGATTGACTCGGCAACCGATTTTAATCCAGCAAAATGAATAACATCGGTGATGTTATGGCTGGAGAATATGGTTTTCAGAACATCTCTGTTCAGTATGTTATCAATGTAAACCACAGGCTTTTTCCCGGTAAGCTCTGCGACCCGGTCCAGCGATTTTTGTGAAGAATTCGAGAGGTTATCGATAACAACGACGTCATCACCTCTCTCCAGGAGAGTTAAAACGGTATGTGAACCAATGTAGCCAGCTCCACCAGTAACAAGAATTGCCATACAATCTCCAAATATATTTGGTGTAAACAACTATTGATTTACCAATGCTACTGTCATTAACAGATTGTAATTAATGCCCCCCTGCAAGCGCGTTTTTTCTGTATTTAACCATCAATTTATAATTCACTTTTTTTAGCGCCGAAAACAGACTGAATTTATTAACCTTACTATCATAAACAATATAGTTATCCGTGAAGTTCAACGTATGAACGCCATCGCTTTGATTGATGCCAGAATGTATCTGCTCAATGAGTTCTTCAACAAAGCGGGTAGCATCAAGAGTAATTAACTCTTTTATATAAATGGACTTACCATAGCTTTCCGGCGTGCACTCCTGAGTAAAGAAGTACGTTTTACCATTTACCCTGCAAGGTGCGCCTGCCCCACGATGATACGGATTAGAAATGTGTAGCTCTGGGGTTATTTTCTGCCACGGTCCCATAATATCATTGGCTGTATGGATAACCAGCTCATCATTCATCGTGGTGGATGCCAGATACAAAACCCCATTCAATTCAAAAAGAATGTTATCCGTTAAGGCGATATCAGAGATTAGGACTTTGACCTGACGCCAGCGCACAGGGAAATCCGTGGACTCGAATAAAATAACGTCTTTTCTTTCTGATGATTCAGGGATCATAAAAAGCTTATCATCACTCTGATATAAAAAAGGAAATGATAAATGGCACTTAATGTTATCGAAACCTTCAAGTTTTACATCTTCAAGCTCATCCAGTTCGGCATTCAGTATCCGGCAGCGTAATGTTCCCTGCGAATCCCGAAAGTTCATTGCTTCATAAAAAACGTAAACTTTATCGTCTTTTTCTATAATGAAAGGATCGGCCTGAAACGTATATTTCCTTTTAAGCTGTTTAGTCTGGGTATGACCTAGAATGTCCAGAGTATTAGCAGGGAATGCGTGGGAACGGTTATTTTTGGCAATCAAAATATCCCAGGTTTCATGGAAAAAAAGGGATTTAATCAATCGTTTTGTTTTAGCTCGCATTCGCGCCTGCACCTTTTATCCGTTTAGCAATAGGTGGTTCTTATACGCCAACATTAACAGCCAGTTTAAAACGTAGCCGTTAGTTCATTTTTTGTCCAATAGTAAAAATGGATGTCGGGATGTAAGATACAAGCGATTAGACCATACCACCGCGATCGTTGACCTTAATCAGCCCGGTGGCGATGTGCGAAGACTAGCCCTGACATTGTAATGTGCTCATCAGTGAGGAGGGGGTGACAGGGAGTCATTCCCTCAAGTCACCACATCTGATACCGACGACCTGACTACGAGCCGGCCGGTTAACGTGCGCCCTTCTGGTGCAAAAACAGAATGTCCATCAATGAGCGATTTAATACGTTTAACGCACTCTTCAAGCAACTGCTCTACGGGGTAGGCAATACAGGTCAACGGTGGATAAAGCAAGGATGCCATCGGTGAATCCTCAAGACTCACAAGTGATACTTCCTGAGGTATGGCAATATTAAAATCACGTAGCAAACGCATTGCTTCAGCGGCATATCTGTCACGTTTGGCAATGATTGCCGTGTACTTCGTAAAGCTATTAATCAACGTAAGCAGTGCCTGCTCAATATTGTTGTTCGCCATCACGAGTAACTGGCGATTAAACGGCAGAGAGTAATTCTGTAAAACGCTACGATACCCCTCCAGCATCTGCTTGCTGGCAACATCATCTTCAGTTTCCATCAGCAGAGCAATATTACGATGCCCTTTTCCCAGCATGTATCGACAGGCACTTTCTGTGGCAAACGCATAGTTGTAGCCCTGGTTAACGCTGCCTGTTGTGGAAAAGTCATCAAACGAGATCACATTGCTGGCAACTTCACTGCCGCATTTGCCCAGGGTTACGACAGCTACACATTGATGCTGAAGACTTTCAATGGCAGCCTTTTGCTCAGACGCATCGTTAACATATTGAATGATAAGAGACTTATTGAGTGATTTAACTGCAATCGACAACCGCGGCAACAGGGTTGCGCTAAAATCGGCTTCATGTGCGGGAAGTACCATACCGACCTGATTTGACGTATTGCTCGCCAGATTTTGCGCAGCAAAACTGGGACGGTAGTTGAGTTCTTCTACCGCCCGTAAAACTGCCTCGCGGCTTTCTTCACGAACGCCACGTGTCCCGGTCAACACACGGGAAACGGTAGCCCGGGAAACATTGGCTAATTTTGAAACGTCGTCAATGGTTGTCATGGTGTCGTCTGTATAGCTATTTTCTCCCTATAGTAACATAAATACGGGCAGGAATTAGTCAGCTGGATGAGTTACCTGTGGCCCGAAGAGGCAACCACGCCGCACCGCGAACTCCGCTGGCATCGCCAAATTTGGCTTTAACGATGGCAGTTCGACAACTCGTCGAAAAAATGTACTTTCCAACGGCTTCGGGAAGATCCCGGTATATGCTGTCCACGTTCGATAACCCACCACCAAGTACGATGACATGAGGGTCGAGTGTGTTGATTACACCAGCAATACTACGGGCAAACGCATCAATAAAGTGATGATAATGCGCCACCGCGCAGGGCTCACCATCTTGTGCCGCAACCATTATGGCCTCAGTACTCAATGCGGTCCCCTTACGGGCGTTGTAACGACGACTGAAGCCGGTTCCTGAAATAAAGCTTTCTATGCAGTTTTCTTGCTGGCAGTAGCAGGATTCCACTGGGCCATCCTGCTCTGCGCGCCAGCCGGGAAGAGGATTGTGCCCCCATTCACCGGCAATAGCATTGGGTCCATTCAGGAGTTGTCCGTTCACGACAACCCCGCCGCCACACCCCGTGCCGACAATGACGCCAAACACCGTACAGTATCCTTTTCCTGCACCATCGACGGCCTCAGATAAGGTAAAACAATCAGCATCATTGGCCATAAAAACAGGTTGATTAAGCCGTTCCGCCAGGTCGCGTTTTAAATTTTCGCCGTTGAGCACCAGGCAGTTACAGTTTTTGATTAATTCGCTCAGCGGATCGAGCGCTCCCGGTAAACCCAGGCCAACGGTAAAGTCGCGCTGCGTCGCGGCACGAATATCGTTGATTAACTCCGTCAGGTTATTGAGAAATCCCTGATAACTGGCTTTATACGTTGGACGGCGATCGCGCAACACAATGGTACCGTTAGCATCAAGCAGGACGGCCTCCATTTTTGTACCACCAATATCCAGACCAAGATGAAACATAGTGCTTCTCCGGAAAAAAGAAGAGAGGCAATGCCTCTCTTAAGTCACACAACACTCAATGACGGGTTCTGTAGATATCAATAAGCTCAGTCACCAGTTCTTTGGCGAGGATGGAGGTCATCAGGTGATCCTGGGCATGTACCATCACCAGCGTCATTTTGGTTTTGCCTTCGCCCTCATCAGCCTCTATAAGCTGGGTTTGCACCAGGTGCGCTTCACGCGCGAAGTGCTGTGCCTGCTTCATCTTTTCATCGGCATCCGCAAAGTCTCCGGCTTTAGCACTGTGTAGCGCTTCGAAACACAGACTACGAGACTGTCCGGCATTGATGATGATGCCCATGATTTGTTCTTCTAATTCCATAACATCCTCTGACTCTTAATGATTTATGCAGTTTCAGATTGGCCAACACGCCCGGTTTCTGATTTTTCCTCAGACTCCTTTGTAAGCAACTGTTTTTCATATGATTTAAGGAATGGATAATACATAACCACCGCCGTTACCATGCAGATAAGACACATCACAACGGGACTAAATGCCCAGTTGGCTGCCCACGATGCGCCAATGGGAGCTGGAGTTGTCCACGGTGTCATTGAGACCACGCGCGCCACCAGGCCAAAGTCCAGAGCAAACCAGGCAAGCGTTGCATTGACCATAGGGACCAGTACGAATGGGATGAAGAACAGCGGGTTCATAATCACAGGCGCACCGAACAAAATCGGTTCGTTGATATTAAACAGGCCGGGAACAACCCCCATGCGGCCGATGGTGCGCAGATGCACGGCTTTGCTGCGCATAAGTAAAAGTGCCAGAGGCAGAGTGGAGCCAACACCACCAATCAGCAGATAGTGATCCCAGAATCCCTGAACATAGATGTGTGGAATCGCTGTTCCTGCGGCCATCGCGGCCTGGTTCACGGAGAGGTTTGCCATCCAGAATGGATTCATGATGCCTGTGACTATCAGCGCACCATGGATGCCTGCAAACCATAATATCAGGCACACCAGAACGGAAAGCAGAATGGCAGGCAATGTATCGGACGCCGCAACCAGCGGTTTGACCAGCGACATAATTGCTTCGGGGATAATCATCCCAAGTTGTGCTTCTATAAACAGATTAAGCGGGTGCAATGTCAGGACCACCGCCAGCACCGGAATTAAAATCTCAAAGGAACGTGCGACACCGGTCGGCACTTCGGGTGGCAGGCGGATGGTAATATTATTGCGACGCAGGAAGGCATACAGTTCGGTCGTATAAATCGATACCAGCAGTGCAGTGAAAATGCCCTGCCCTGAAAAATAAGCTGTCGATACCATGCCATCTTTTAAGGGCGCAGCGACCAGTAAAAAGCCCATGAGGGACAGCATTCCCGAGGTCAACGGGTCCAGCCCGTGGTGACGCGCCAGGCTTGCAGCCACACCCACCGAGATGAAAATTGTCATGATCCCCATGCTGAAGTTAAACGGCAGCATCAGGTTTTCACGATGATCTAATGAAAACTGCAACCAGGCGCGGGCGAAGCCCCAGTTGGTATCAGGTGAGAAGGGTGGGAAAATAAACACCAGCATAAACGAGCCGACAATCATAAACGGCAGAGCAAGAATAAACCCATCACGAATAGACGTGACATACTTTTGCTGGCCGACTGCACCAGCCATAGGCGTGATTTTGCTCTCTATCACGCTGATTAATTTAGAGTACAGAGCGCTCATGTTGATGTCCTTTAGTTATTATTTTCAATCAGGGACAGGGCATAATCCAGTACTGCCCCTCCCTTCTGCATGCCGTAATCCATCATGTTGATGGGCTCGACCTTGATCCCATAAGGGTTGGCTTTGTTCTGAAGATCTTTTTGCATGTACTTCACCTGTGGCCCCAACAGCACCACCTGGTAATTCCCAACCTGCTGTTCAAACTCCGCGACGCCAAAGGCTTTAATATCAACGGCCAGACCGCGCTTATCCGCCTCTTCCAGCATCTTTTTGACCAGAAGGCTGGTAGACATTCCGGCGGAACAGCAAAGCATAATTTTCTTCATAAAAACTCCAGACTGGGTAACAACGTTGAGCGGACTATAATCTTTACGGATTCAAAACGGAAAGCGCTTTCCGTACATGGATACATTAAATGTGAGCGCGATCACCAGATGCAGGCTTTTACTTTGTTGGGATGTGAGCGATGATCCCGAAACTTTCCTGTCCTCTATAGGCCCTGCCATGAACATTCAGTTTATGAATGTTGCTGTGACACTGATTGAGCAACGCGTTACGCCATTTGCTAACCTACTCACCCGCAGCCAGCACATCACAGCGATGCGGGACAGCTTTGCGCTGGCCATGCCGTTTGTGATAGTGGGTAGTCTGATGGTTCCCCTGATTTTTCCGCCGTTTGCTGTGAACGCTGATGCCTGGTATGGCGCGGCTTATCAGGCCATTCGGCCGATGTTATTGCCAACGTTTGAACTGACCATTGGACTTGTGGCATTGATTATCGCTTTCGGTGCCAGTGCCAGTCTGGGCAAACAGTATCACCTGCCGGAACGACTCTGCGGTCTGACGGGATGCCTGGCTTTCCTGGTGTTTATCGGTTTTAAAGAAACGGATACCAGCAATATTTTCCTTGGTGGGATTGGGATATTTAGCGCTTTAATATCAAGCTTCTACAGCATTGAAGTGATGCGACTCTTTTACCGACGTGGCTGGTGTATTCGTTTGCCGGAAGAGGTGCCAGTGATGACACGCAATGGCTTCCAGCTTCTGATGCCTCTGCTCGCCATCATGCTTTCAATCACTCTGCTCAACGCGATACTAAAGCAAAACACCGGCATGATTTTGCCGGATATGATCAGTGAAGCTTTTCGGCCGCTAATCATCGCCTCTGATACGCTAACCGCACTGATTATTACGATTGTTATTTGCAATTTACTGTGGTTTATCGGAATTCACGGTGCGCTGATTGTCACCGGTATCATGAATCCTTTCTGGATGACCTATCTATTTGAAAATCAACAGGCTTTAGCAAACAACATAACGCCACTACCCCATATCTATCTTCAGGGATTTTGGGATTTTTACCTGCTAATCGGCGGGATTGGTTCGACGCTGCCCCTGATCGTTATGGCCCTGCGTAGCCGTTCTCGACAGCTAAAAAGCGTCAGCAAGATTGGGTTGATTCCATCGCTGTTTAATATCAATGAACCGGTACTTTTCGGCTTCCCGATTATTCTCAACCCTCTGTTTTTAATTCCATTTATTTTTGTCCCGGTGATCAATGCATGTATCGCATGGTATCTCACTCACCTCGGCGTGCTTGACCGCGCGGTGGCTATGCTACCCTGGTCGATGCCTGCGCCGCTCGGCGCAGCCTGGTCAGCAAACGGCAGTTGGAAAAACCTGTTTATGTGCTTGTTTGCTTTCTTCAATGCATGGATGATTTACCGTCCGTTTTTCAACGTCTATGAACGGCAACTTGTGGAGTCAGAAAGCAAATAATCCTCCGTTTGCCCATTTTATTTCCAGCCAGCGCGTGTAAACCGCTGGCTTTTTATTTTCCTGCAGAATTAAGAGTGATCCCCATCACGTTTTACTTTCCATTATTTTTGATTATGTGATTTAAACCTGCAATTATGGAAAGCGATTTCCGTAATTGGATGTACTTTTCCTTTTTTGATCCGTAGATTTCCGATCGCGCCATAAGACGCTCTTTCACTCAGAAAAAGAAAAAGGAAATCTATGAACAGGTTGAACCGATTAATACCTCTGGCCCTTCTCATCAATGCCGCTGCGTGCGGGATCGCACAAGCAGAACAGTACGACTTCAAACTGCACGGCTATATGCGTTCAGGCATTTTGGCTAACTCCGATGGTAACCGTGCAGACTCCGTTGGGTTAATGCCGGACGGCAAATGGCGTCTTGGTAACGAAGAAGATACCAAGATCGAGTTGATCCCGCAGGTGACACTGAAATCAGACTCCGGCCCGGTTGCCAAAATTCAGGCCAACATTACCCACCAGAGCAAATGCACCTCCGACTGGAACTGCCAGGACGATGACGGCAAAGAAGTACAGTTCCGTGAAGGGTATGTGGAGTTAAGCAATCTGGATTTTGCGCCGGATGTCACTTTCTGGGGCGGCAAACGATACAGCAGCTCGAACACCTCCAGCCACCAGTTCGACTGGGAATACATTCAGTACAACGGTACCGGCGGTGGATTTGACAATCTTGATCTTGGCTTCGCTCGCTTTGATGCCGGCGTTTACGCTTTCTCACCCACCGATGAAACAAAAGCGTATCCGGTGGATAAAGGGGAGCAGGGTTACCCGGATGATTATTCACTCAACTTGTGGCTGAAGAAAATTGGTGGCACAGGCTTTGATCTGGAGCTGATTGGTCACCACATGAACCGCAATGAGAACCACCCAACCTCTGCCGAAAAAGGCTATGGCGTTACAGGGGTCTACAACTTTGACGGTTTCTGGGGCCTGACAGGCGGCTATTCCAAACTGGTCATGCAGTATGGCCGGGGTCTGGCAGCAGGTGATTCGCTGGGCAAAAACGGCTGGGGCTGGGCAAACCTGGATGATACCCAATCCTGGCGTGTGATCCTCGACAGCATGGCTTCTCTGGGAAATGTCGATGTATCGACGTTTGCATACTACCAGAAAGACAAAAACTACCGTTGGTGGACCAGCGATGCCGATGGCTGGGGACGCACCAGTTGGGTTGCCGGTATTCGCCCGTACCATCAAATTACCAAAAACTTCGCGATGCAGTATGAACTTGGTTATGAGTACCTCGACGATGAAAACTACAAAGGCGTCAACGGGAAAGGAAAAGGTGGCCTGACCAAAGTGACCATTGCACCGACGCTGACCTTTGATTCGGGCTACTGGAATCGTCCGCAACTTCGCTTCTTCGTGACTTACGCGAAGTGGGATAAAGGCGTCTCAGATGCGCTCGACGGTAACTATAACTGGGATACCAACACTATTTCTGCGGGTGGTTATAGCCGCAGCGGTGAAACAGACACAGTCAATTTCGGCGTTCAGGCTGAAGTGTGGTTCTAAGGAGAGAGCAAAATGATTCAACCTATCCGAAAAATTCTTCTGGCTTCCCTGCTGTCCGCGCTGGGTTGCGCGGGGGCGATGGCGGCTGAACAATCACATTTTGAGCACTTCATTACGCGTGATGGCGCGCAGTTGATGGACGGGAAGACGACATTCCGTTTCGCAGGTATACACGCGCCAGAGATGCATCGCATCGAAGATGATGCCCGTGGTGTATGTAAAGCCGATCCCCGAGGCTGGGGGCAATATTTCAAATGGCCAACCCCCGAGGAACAGGCAAACTGGATCAAAGCCATGGTGGCAACAGGGGCGAAAGCGCAGCGTGTTTATGTGCTCTCCGTACAACAGGAAAACGATGCTGCCTGCGAACGCGAAACGCACATCCTGGCCCCACAAACACCCGGTGGGATGCCCCAGCTTAACGAAAAAGCGATGAAGGTTTATGACAACATGATCGCCGAAGCGGACAAGCAAGGGTTACGCCTGATTTTACCGTTTATTGATCACTGGTGGTGGTGGGGTGGGCGCGAGCAACTTGCGGCCTTCTACAATGAAAAACCGGAAGATTTTTACCGTACCGACAGCAAAACCTATAAAGCCTACCTGGATGTTATCCGCCAGGTCATCACCCGTACGAATACCGTGACGGGACGCGCTTACTCTGATGAGAAGGCGATCATGGCCTGGGAAACAGGTAACGAACTGGAGGACACCAATGCTGCGTTTTTGAAAGAGACGGCGGCATGGATCCGTAAATGGGCACCAAATCAGCTGATAGTTGATGGGACCTACAAGAAGATTAACGATTTTGCGTTAACCGATCCTAACGTTGATATCGTCAGTAACCACTACTATACCAACGCCGATAACAATCATCCCGATCAGGTGCGTAAAGACCTGACCGCGATTGGTGGCAAGAAAGCCTATCTGGTTGGGGAATTTGGCCTGCTCGACCACACGCAGCTTAATGACATCATGCAGTCGATTGTCCACACCGACGTAAACGGTGCTCAAGCTGTGGGAGGCTTCATCTGGGGTTTCCGTGGCCATCGCAATGATGGCGGATTCTATTGGCACAAAGAGTATACCGGTCACTACAGTTACCACTTGCCAGGTTTCCCGGTCGATGGGAAAGCCAACCAGGAAATGGAAGTCGTGGATCTGGTGAGAAAGGCATCTGCACAGATGTCTGGCCTGAGCCAGACCCCGCCGTTACCGATCCCTGATGCCCCAATCCTGCGAGCGACTGACTCTCCTTTTGCCATCAACTGGATGGGGGCTGCCGTTGGACGCAGCTATGACGTTGAACGTGCCATCGCGAAGAACGGCCCATGGACCCGTGTCGGGGAGAATATCTCCGATGGGATGAATGAGTGGAACCCGGCAACAATGAATCTGTTCCACGATGATTACCGCAGTTTGCAGCTGGGTACGACTTACTATTACCGCGTGATTGCCAAAAACGAAAGTGGAGCCTCTGAGCCCTCTAACGTGATCGGCGTGAAACACACGCAACAGAACCAGGCACCTACCGTCGCCCTGGGGAATGCGTTGGCAACCTCTCAGGATAAAGGTGTGTTGTTGCAGGCAAACTGGACGGACGACAACCTGCCGAGCCGCGAGGTAAAGGTTAGCTGGGCTAACAGTGATGATGCAAATGTGCATTTCTGTGACGCCACGAAAGCACAAACACGCGCATGGTTCTCGGCGCCTGGCGAATATGCCCTGACCTTTACCGCGGACGATGGCCTGCTGAAAAACAGCAAAACGGTCAACGTCACGGTTAAAAAGGCAGAGGGTCAAATACCTGCGGATTACTGCAACTTTGCCGGAGGTGTGCTGGATGTACACAAAGGGAAGTTGCACGCGGTGAAGAGTAAGGAAAACGTACTCGCCATTGGTGATGATGGTTTCCTGGGCCCTTTTGCCAACGAAGGAGATAAGGTGAGCTGGCAGGTGAACGCGCCGTGGGATGGGAAGTATATCTTGCGCGTCACCTTTAACGCTAAATGGGGCGGTAAAAAGAACTCTTTCGTGGTGAACGACGGTACACCACTGGCTATCGAGTTCCCTCAGACTGACGCAAAAGACCATCAGGTGATGATCCCGGTGACACTAAAAGCCGGTAAAAATGATATTCACTTTGGCCGCTTTGCGGGTGACTGGGGCTACATGTTTATCAAATCCATCGAAGTAAATGCAGAGTAGTGATTTTGACCGCGTCCATTGGGCGCGGTTTTTTTTATTAACGGAGGCGTTATGACCCGGTATACATTCCCAGACGGTTTTTTATGGGGTGCAGCAGCATCTGGTCCACAAACAGAGGGCACCACAAGTAAACCACACTGTTCCATCTGGGACAGCTGGTTTTCCGAACAACCACAGCGTTTTTATCAACAAACCGGCCCGCAACGCGTTTGCGAGACCTATACAAAGTTTAAAGAAGATGTCGCCCTGATGAAGCAGACAGGGTTTAACTCGTTCAGGACCTCAATTCAGTGGTCACGCCTGATTGAAGATTTTGAAACTGGCGAGCCGAATGCGGATGCCATTCGTTTTTATAACGACTATCTCGACGAAATGATCGCCAACGGTATCGAGCCGATGATCAATCTTTACCACTTTGATATGCCAGAAGTTTTACAGAAAAAGTATGGCGGTTTTGAATCGGCGCATGTCTCAGAGCTGTATGCCCGCTTCGCACGCACTGCTTTTACATTGTTCGGCCACAAAGTGAAATACTGGATCACCTTCAACGAACCGATTGTTCCGGTAGAGGGGGGTTATTTGTATGACTTCCACTACCCGTGCAAAAAAGACGGTAAGCTGGCGGCGCAGGTAGCCTTTAACATCATGCTGGCCCACGCCAAAGCGGTCCAGGTGTTTCGTGAATTAACGGTAAATGGCGAAATTGGCGTGGTGATCAATCTGACACCAACCTACACGCGCAGTGATTCAGCAGAAGATAAAAAAGCAGCCTGGTATGCCGACCTGCTGTTTAACCGCAGCTTCCTTGATCCGCTTGTTAAACATCAATTCCCCAAAGAACTTTGCGAACTTCTGGCATTTCATCATTGCCTGCCGGACGCTTCCCCGGAAGACGTTCGCCTGATTACTGATTCAAGAATTGATTTCCTCGGCGTGAATTACTACGTACCGCGACGCGTCCAGGCGCGCGAGTCGGCTTATACTCTCGATTACTTCTCACCAGAGTATTACTTCGAAAACTATATTGACCCGAATGGTCGTTTTAATCCTTACCGCGATAATAATGAAATCCTTCCCGTCGCTATCTATGATATCGCCCGTAATATTCGTGACAATTACGGCAATATTAAATGGTACCTCGCCGAGATTGGTATCGCGATGGATTTGGAATCGGAAGGCCCGGTTCAGGCCGATGGTGTAATTGATGACAGTTTCCGCATCGAATTAATGAAGGAACATCTGGAGCAACTCCACCTGGCCATTAATGATGGAGCAAACTGTTTTGGTGTTCACCAGTGGACGTTTATCGATAACTGGTCATGGATTAATGCGTTTAAACGTCGCTACGGATTTTATCGTCTGGATCTGGAAACGGGGGAACGCATTATTAAGCGTAATGCCCTTTGGTTCAGGGAGCTGGCGTTAAATAATCACTTCACCAGTGGGGAAAATCCATCATGAGTCAGACCTGTTTTTATCCCCTTACCAATACAGTAAAGAACTACCCCTGGGGAAGCCGGCACGAGCTTAATAAGCGTTTCAATATTCTTAACCCGGACGATCAGCCGCAAGCCGAATTATGGATGGGGGTTCATCCGGCAGGGGTTTCATATGTGAATAGCTCGCAGGGACGGGTAGCGTTGACTGACATGCTGGCCTCAGCACCCGCGGAGATGCTTGGTGAGGCAACATATGCGCGCTTTAAAGGTTTGCCTTTTTTGCTCAAAATCCTGGCCGCAGAAAGCGCACTGTCCATTCAGGTTCACCCCACTAAGGCCGATGCTGAAAGTGGGTATGAGCGCAGGCAGCAGGCGAACGATGACGCAACACCAGACTATAACGATGCGAACCACAAACCGGAGCTGGTCTTCGCCATTACGCCGTTTGTGGCGATGAACGGCTTTCGTGATACGAAAACGATCTCAAAGAATCTGAGTGCTCTGGATATTTCTGAACTGAATTCCCTCGCGGCCGTTTTGCTGGCAACAGAAGATGGCGACGCGTTAAGCACGTTTTTCATCGCGATGATGCAGCTCGACCCTGTCACCAAAAAACAGGCCATCTCGCAAGTCATTACGCGGGGTGATGCACTCTATGGTAAGGAGATGGGGACGATTTTCAGGCGGCTACAACAAGATTACCCAGATGATACCGGAGTGCTGGCCCCCCTGTTTTTAAACTGCATTACACTGCAACCTGGTGAAGCAATGTTTCTTTATCCGGGGACGCTACATGCTTATATTCACGGTACTGCGATTGAGGTGATGGCCAGCTCGGACAATGTGCTACGCGCGGGTCTTACATCGAAGAAGATCAATCTGAACGAACTGATCCATTGCACCAACTTCACCCCAACAGCGACCACTTCGCTGCTTATGAAACCGGAGCAGCACGTTGCGGAATCATGCTATCCGATTCCGGTTGAGGATTTCCGCTTCAGTATTTTCACTGCGGTGGATAATCAACTGATAATGACGGCCAGCGCCGAGATAATATTGGTGATTGAAGGCTCTGCAACACTGAGCCATGTCGCTGGCGAAAGCATTGAACTTCTCACCGGACAGTCGGTGTTTATTCCGGCCTCCACCAGGAAATGGTGGTTATCAACGACAGGAAAAGTATGTCGCGTTTCATGTTAATGTGAAATCAAAGAGGGCCTCGCCCTCTTTCTTCTGTTTGCTTAATAATACTTAGCGGTCGACATGATTTAAAATATATAGCGACACGTTGTGGTGATAAGGACCTCAGCCTCATATTTTTTCTATTTATGGTGAAGTATTCAACTGTAAGCAAGTTTCAGAATGGTTAGGAGCAATCCCCAATAAATATAAATTATAAGCTAAAGAAACTGTCACTTAGTGCGTGTACGGTCAGAATCTCCGCTCAGGAAACTATAGTACCTGGGAGACGTGAGGATGGTGCCGATAATAGGAGTCGAACCTACGACCTTCGCATTACGAATGCGCTGCTCTACCAACTGAGCTATATCGGCCCTGAGAGGCCGGTTACGAGCGTAACCACGGGGCAAAAGAGTAGATCTAACAGGGTGGTGCGTCAATGGCCTTGCGAATCAAACGGCTATTTTTGCACCACCCATGCTTATTTACGCACGAATCGTATCATCACCGAAACCGATCCACTTGTAGGTGGTCAGCGCTTCGAGCCCCATCGGGCCGCGCGCGTGCAGCTTCTGGGTACTGACGGCAACTTCTGCCCCCAGGCCGAACTGGCCGCCATCGGTGAAACGGGTTGAAGCATTCACGTATACCGCAGATGAATCCACTTCATTCACAAAGCGGTCAGCGTTGCGCAGCGTGCGGGTCAGGATCGCGTCAGAGTGCTGCGTACCGTGTTCACGGATGTGCGCAATGGCGTCATCAAGATCGGCCACCACCTTCACGTTCAGATCCAGCGACAGGAACTCATCGTCATACTGCTCTGCTTTAACCGGAACCACCGTCGCGGGGCCCTCTTTCAGCAACGCCAGAGCGTTAGCTTCGGCGTGCAGCGTTACGCCACTTTCCGCCATCTGCTTGCTCAGTGCAGGCAGGAAGGTATCCGCGATCCCCTGATGAACCAGCAGCGTTTCGACCGTGTTGCAGGTGCTTGGACGCTGCGTTTTCGCATTGACGATGATTTTCAGCGCCGGTTCAATTTCGGCGCTGTCATCCACTACGATATGACACACACCGATACCGCCGGTGATAACCGGGATCGTCGACTGCTCACGGCACAGCTTGTGCAGGCCCGCGCCACCGCGAGGGATTAGCATGTCGATGTATTTGTCCATACGCAGCATTTCATTCACCAGTGCGCGATCCGGGCTTTCGATGGCCTGAACAGCACCTGCGGGTAAACCGCACTCTTCCAGCGCCTGCTGGATGACTTTTACCGTTGCGGCGTTGGTGCGCCAGGTCTCTTTTCCGCCACGCAGGATGGCCGCGTTGCCGGTTTTCAGGCACAGAGAGGCCACATCAACGGTCACGTTCGGACGCGCTTCATAGATAACACCGATAACGCCGAGCGGCACGCGGCGACGCTCAAGGCGTAAACCGCTGTCGAGCAGCCCGCCATCAATCACCTGCCCTACCGGGTCAGCCAGATTGCACACCTGACGCACATCGTCAGCGATGCCTTTCAGGCGTGCTGGCGTCAGCGCCAGGCGGTCGAGCATAGCTTCGCTCAGGCCGTTTTCACGGGCTTCAGCTAAATCTTGTTCGTTGGCACGCAGAATGTCAGCAGACTGCGATTCCAGATAATCAGCGATTTTTTCCAGCACGCGGTTTTTCTCGCGGCTGGAAAGGAGCGCCAGTTTGTAAGAGGCGGCTTTGGCGGCTGCGCCCATTTGTTCCAGCATGTTCAGGCTCCTTAACGAATAATCATGTCATCGCGATGCACGGCAACCGGGCCATATTCATAGCCCAGGATCGCATCGATCTGCTGGGAATGGTGCCCGGCGATACGGCGCAACGCATCGCTGTTATAGCGACTGACACCGTGCGCGATGTCGCGACCTGCAAGGTTGCGGATACGAATCACTTCACCACGGGAGAAGTTACCTGTCACGCTTTTAATTCCTTTTGGAAGTAATGAACTCCCTCTTTCCAGAATTGCAGAGGTCGCCCCTTCATCCACGGTAATTTCACCTGCCGGAGGCGCGCCAAAAATCCAGCGCTTGCGGTTTTCCAGTGGCGATTCCTGCGCGTGGAAGCGCGTGCCTACGGAGAGGCCTTCCATCACATCGCCAATCACGCCAGGACGGCTGCCGGCCGCAATAACGGTGTCGATGCCCGCACGGCATGCGACGTCCGCCGCTTGCAGTTTGGTTCCCATACCACCGGTTCCAAGACCAGACACGCTATCCCCGGCGATGGCACGCAGCGCATCATCAATACCGTGAACATCGGTTATCAGCTCAGCGTCTGGATTGTTACGCGGGTCGGCGGTAAACAGCCCTTGCTGATCGGTCAGCAGCAGCAATTTATCCGCCCCGGCCAGAATGGCGGCCAGCGCAGAAAGGTTGTCGTTATCGCCCACTTTAATTTCAGCGGTCGCGACGGCGTCGTTTTCGTTAATGACGGGAACGATATTATTGTCGAGCAACGCGCGCAGCGTATCGCGGGCGTTCAGGAAGCGTTCTCTGTCTTCCATATCCGCACGCGTCAGCAACATCTGGCCGACGTGAATACCATAAATAGAGAACAGTTGTTCCCAGAGTTGAATGAGTCGGCTTTGCCCCACGGCGGCCAGCAACTGCTTGGATGCTATCGTCGCGGGGAGTTCGGGGTAGCCCAGGTGTTCACGCCCGGCAGCAATTGCCCCGGAGGTCACAATCACAATTCGATGCCCTGCGGCATGTAACTGAGCGCACTGACGTACAAGCTCAACAATGTGGGCGCGATTTAGGCGGCGCGATCCGCCTGTTAAAACACTGGTACCGAGTTTTACCACCAGCGTCTGGCTGTCACTCATGATTCTCTGCCGTTCAACGATAAGGGAAAATGATGTCAAACGAACGTTGTAGCAGGACTCAGCCCCGTTGCCAACTGCCTTCGCACAATGCGGAACACTTTGTTGCGCGGGATCAGCAAGCGTAGCGGCAGATTTTGACATTTTTATTACTGAAATAATAAATCACAGTTTTTTAAATTAATTCTCAATTTGTCATAAAACTTTAATTCCAGAACGTTAAAACCCTTTCTGTTTTTCACGGGGCAAGAACAGGCGTTCATTGCTCAGCGAATTTTAGCGCGTTTATAAAACTCAGGATTGAAAATGAAAAAGAGTATTCTGGCATTAGTGGTAATGGGCGTTGTGGCTTCCGCATCTGTACACGCAGCCGAAGTTTATAATAAAGATGGCAATAAACTGGACGTGTACGGCAAAGTCAAAGCCATGCACTATATCAGTGATGATGCCTCTAAAGATGGTGACCAGACTTACGTACGTTTCGGCTTCAAAGGTGAAACTCAGATTAACGATCAGCTGACCGGTTACGGTCGTTGGGAAGCTGAGTTTTCGGGTAACAAAGCAGAGAGCGATTCTTCACAGAAAACCCGTCTGGCATTTGCTGGTCTGAAACTGAAAAACTTCGGTTCCTTCGACTACGGTCGTAACCTGGGCGCACTGTACGACGTTGAAGCCTGGACCGATATGTTCCCTGAATTCGGCGGCGACTCTTCTGCTCAGACTGATAACTTCATGACCAAGCGTTCCAGCGGCCTGGCAACCTACCGCAACACCGACTTCTTCGGCGCGGTTGATGGCCTGGATGTGACCCTGCAATACCAGGGCAAAAACGAAAACCGTGACGCCAAAAAGCAGAACGGCGACGGTTTCGGTACTTCTGTGACGTATGACTTCGGTGGCAGCGACTTCGCCATCAGCGGCGCGTACACCAACTCTGACCGTACCAATGACCAGAACCTGCTGGCTCGTGGCCAGGGTGACAAAGCGGAAGCCTGGGCTACCGGTCTGAAATATGACGCGAACAATATTTACCTGGCAACCATGTATTCCGAAACCCGCAACATGACCCCAATTTCCGGTGGTTTTGCGAATAAAGCGCAGAACTTCGAAGTGGTTGCGCAATACCAGTTTGATTTTGGTCTGCGTCCGTCCCTGGGCTATGTACAGTCTAAAGGCAAAGATATCGAAGGTATCGGCGACGAAGATCTCGTGAAATATATCGATTTGGGCGCGACCTATTATTTCAACAAAAATATGTCAGCGTTTGTTGATTATAAAATCAACCAACTCGATGACAATAACAAACTGGGTCTGAGCAACGACGACATCGTTGCACTGGGTATGACTTACCAGTTCTAATAATGTAGATATAAAAAAACCGGCTTATAGCCGGTTTTTTATTGCCCTCACCTCACCCCGCAGGAAGAGGGAGAAAAACGGTTACGCTGTCAATTTTACCGCTTCACTGGAAAAGTCATCTGCGGGTTCAAGCTTCAGATCCAGCGTCGCCAACAACGCTCTTGCTTTACCGAGGTACTCTTTCAGGGTGTACTCGAGGCGATCGATCACTTCCTGATCTTTGATTGGCGCAGCTTGCCAGTTACCGTCTTTATTAAACAGACCAAACTGATAGCTGTAAGTGAAACGTTTTTCCTCGGCTTCCATTTCCATCCACCAGCCCCAGAACTCACGTTTTTCGGGTGCAGGCTTCACATTGACGCATACAGCCAGGCAATCGAAAAAAAAGCGATTCTCTTCACACTGCTCTTCTCGAATATACGGGCCAAGAGCCATGAACTTCTTAATCAGTCTACTTTTCGGGTGTCCACTCGGTAACGTCATTGCGATCTCCTTTTGTGAAGCCACTGTTTTACCAAACCATCAAAATTTAGCAATCTCTTAACACAATCTCTGCGTGATCCAGCGCGTAATCTCTTTTAGCGCTTTGTCAAAATTCTGATACACCGGGCTGAACGGTACCTCAAGCAGCTTGCCATCCGCAGATGACGAAGTGATTAAGCGCGACTCTTCTTCCGGGCTGAAGGGATCGTTTTTCCAGTAACCGGACAGCATCGGCGTCGGACAACGCCGTCCCAACAAGCCCTGCATTTTTAATGAGTAACGATTCAGTTCAACACGCAGTGCATCATCAGATGCATCATGCATACCAAGTCGGCTTGCCAGTACGTCCAGATACATTTCCGGTACGCTTCCCTGGCGAGCAGGCTCACTTAAAAGCGCATGAACCACCGGGCCAAGACAGGCAACAGCTTTAAGACGAGAAGATTCAAGATAAGCCAGACGCACCGCGACGTTCGCGCCAAAGCGGAAACCAAAAGCGGCTACTCTGGTGTGGTCAACCCACGGGATATTTTCCAGCGCTTTTAACGCGTGCTGGTGCAACAGGCTCGAATCCTGGGTCAGTTTCCATTTAGAGGAAAAGCCAATAGACGGCATATCGAGCGTTAACATCGCGATCCCTTTTGGTGCAAAGTAGCGCTCAAAAAGGCTGTAGTTGTCAGTCTGAAGAGAATCCAGACCACCGCACATTAATATGACCGGGAACGGACCTTCGCCATCAGGCATATGCAGGAATCCGGTCACGGAGGCGCCTCCCGGGATAGTGAACTCCAGTTCACGCATCCGGCCTGGTAAACGCTGGGCCGCTTCTTCATAAGCACGGTTTGCCAGCGCCTGCGCTTGTTCGGCCAGTTCGTCGCCTTTCAGATGAGGATAAGCAGCAATGCTGTAGAGATTAGCAGCATGGAGCCAGTGCTGGCCGCTCAGAGTGGCATCCTCTTCCTGGCTGGCCTTCTGTTGCCAGAGCATCGCCTGTTTGGCCCATTCGTAAATCCAGTTTCCGCCACGATAACCGACCACGGTATCATAGAGTTCGCTGTCAGTACGTTCGGCGTCACTCATCACAATACGCGCCTGCACGTCGAGGATTTCACGGGGATCGATTCCGCGCCAGATCCACATCAGGCGGTTAATCATGCGATACCAGTGAGGCACATTTTTGCCGTCTAACGCAGACTGTACTGACGGCATAGTCCCCTGGTTAAAACGGCGCACCAGCGTCGACGTTTCAGGGTGTTTAAAGCGGGGTTTGAATAGCGTTTCGCTAAGATTTGCCTGCGTCATTGCATTGCCTCCGTGAATACATCGTATAGAGACTATTGTAACTCGCCACAAGCTAAAAAAAACAACGCCCGGTATCACCGGGCGTTAAAATAATTTCGCGCAGGTATTAACGACCAGAGATAGGTGGAACGAAGACCACGCCCATATCCCACGGTTGCTCAATCCAGGTATCCTGAGGGATGTCAATCACGTAATCGTCAACCAGCGGGCGGCCAGCAGGTTTCGCGAAGATAGTGACGAAGTGTGCTTTAGGGTACATTTCGCGGATCGCAACCGCAGTACCGCCGGTATCGACCAGATCGTCAATAACGATGAAGCCTTCACCGTCGCCTTCGGCGCGTTTCAGCACAGTCAGTTCGCGCTGGTTGTCGTGATCATAGCTGGAGATACATACGGTATCGACATGACGAATACCCAGCTCACGTGCCAGCAATGCGCCCGGTACCAGACCACCACGGCTAACGGCAATAATGCCTTTCCACTGCTCGGAAGGCATCAGACGCGCAGCCAGTTTGCGTGCGTGAATCTGCAACATGTCCCAGGTGACGACGTATTTTTCGCTCATGTGAAGTGTCCCAGCCTGTTTGTATACGGCTTAAAAAGTGTTCAAGGGGGAAATAGGTTGCGCGAGATTATAGAGATCTGACGCGCTAAAAACCAGTGTTTAGCGCCCTGAGCCCGAGTTTTTACATGCTTTATGCTACCAGCAACCAGAGAAAGTGGTATTCTCAGTTGCATCTCGCAAGCCTGACTTGTGGTAACTATTAACCTGCTAACCCTGTGACCTGCATCAATGTTTGCAGAGCATCGACAAGGAGACTTATCGTGTCTGAACTGTCTCAATTATCTCCACAGCCGCTGTGGGATATTTTTGCCAAAATCTGTTCCATTCCGCACCCGTCCTATCATGAAGAACAGCTTGCCGAACATATTATTGGCTGGGCGAAGGAAAAAGGTCTGCACACTGAGCGCGACCAGGTTGGCAACATTCTGATCCGCAAAGCCGCAACCGCAGGCATGGAAAACCGTAAACCGGTTGTACTGCAAGCGCACCTGGACATGGTTCCACAGAAAAACAACGATACCGTTCACGATTTCACTAAAGATCCTATTCAGCCGTATATCGACGGCGACTGGGTAAAAGCGCGCGGCACCACGCTTGGCGCGGATAACGGTATTGGCATGGCATCAGCCCTGGCTGTACTGGCAGACGACAGCGTTGAGCACGGCCCACTGGAAGTACTGCTGACCATGACCGAAGAAGCCGGTATGGACGGGGCTTTCGGCCTGCAAGCAAACTGGCTGCAAGCGGATATCCTGATCAACACCGACTCAGAAGAAGAAGGCGAGATCTACATGGGTTGCGCAGGCGGGATCGATTTCATCACTACGCTGCCACTGTCCCGTGAAGCGATCCCTGCTGGTTTCCAGACCTTCAAGCTGACGCTGAAAGGCCTGAAAGGGGGTCACTCTGGTGGCGATATTCACTTAGGCCTGGGTAACGCCAACAAACTGCTGGCGCGCTTCCTGGCAGGCCACGCGGCTGAACTTGACCTGCGTCTGGTTGATTTCAACGGCGGTACGCTGCGTAACGCAATCCCGCGTGAAGCATTTACCACTGTTGCAGTACCCGCGGCAAAAGCAGACGAGCTGAAAAAACTCTCCAGCGTTTATCTGGATATCCTGAAAAACGAACTGTCTGCAAAAGAAAAAAACCTGACTGTGGTTCTGGAATCGGTATCGACAGATAAAGCCGCTCTGACTGCACAGTCTCGCGACAACTTTATCCAGTTGCTAAATGCCTCGCCAAACGGTGTTATTCGCAACTCTGACGTCGCAAAAGGCGTTGTGGAAACTTCTCTGAACGTTGGCGTCGTGACCATGAGCGACGACAGCGCAGAAATCATCTGCCTGATCCGTTCACTTATCGACAGCGGTAAAGAGTACGTTGTCAGTATGCTGGAATCTCTGGGCAAACTGGCTGGCGCATCAACGTCCGCTAAAGGTAGCTACCCAGGCTGGCAGCCGGATGCAAGCTCACCGGTAATGGCTCTGGTGCGTGAAACATACCAGCGTCTGTTCAACAGCACCCCGAACATTCAGGTGATCCACGCGGGTCTGGAATGTGGTCTGTTCAAAAAACCGTATCCGGATATGGATATGGTGTCCATCGGGCCAACCATCACCGGGCCACACTCCCCGGATGAGCAGGTTCATATCGAAAGCGTGGGCCACTACTGGACCCTGCTGACTGAACTGCTGAAAGCGATTCCTGCGAAGTAAAACCCTCACCCCAGCCCTCTCCCGCTGTACGGTCCGGGGACATAGTGAACACTTGTTCGGGGACATGGTAGACACTTACAACTAAGGCATAAGAACCCGTTTATGGAGTCGCTTATGTCCTGGGATGCGAGAGATACCATGTCATTACGTACCGAGTTTGTTTTGTTCGCCTCGCAGGACGGGGCGAACATCCGTTCCCTCTGCCGTCGCTTCGGCATTTCACCTGCCACCGGCTATAAGTGGCTTCGCCGCTGGGCGGAGGAAGGGGCCTCCGGCCTTCAGGACCGCCCGCGCATACCGCACCATTCCCCGAACCGCTCATCTGACGACATCACTGCCCTGCTGCGTATGGCGCATGACCGCCATGAACGCTGGGGCGCACGCAAGATAAAGCGCTGGCTGGAAGACCAGGGGCACACCATGCCCGCCTTCAGCACCGTCCATAACCTCATGGCCCGTCACGGTCTGCTGCCGGGCACTTCACCGGGCATTCCCGCCACGGGACGGTTCGAACATGACGCGCCGAACCGCCTCTGGCAGATGGATTTTAAGGGCCACTTTCCCTTTGGAGGCGGCCGCTGCCATCCGCTCACCCTGCTGGACGACCACTCCCGATTTTCCCTGTGCCTGGCGCACTGTACCGATGAACGGCGCGAGACCGTGCAGCAGCAGCTGGTCAGCGTGTTTGAGCGCTACGGCCTGCCGGACCGGATGACGATGGACAACGGTTCTCCGTGGGGAGACACCACCGGCACCTGGACGGCGCTGGAGCTGTGGCTGATGCGTCTGGGTATCCGGGTGGGGCACTCCCGGCCGTATCATCCGCAGACGCAGGGTAAGCTGGAGCGTTTTCACCGGAGCCTGAAGGCAGAAGTGCTGCAGGGGAAGTGGTTCGCGAGCGGGGGCGAACTGCAGCGCGCCTTCGACCACTGGCGGACAGTCTATAACCTTGAACGCCCGCATGAGGCGCTGGATATGGCGGTACCGGGGTCGCGGTATAAGCCGTCAGAGCGGCAGTACAGCGGCAACACCACGCCCCCGGAATACGACGAGGGCGTGATGGTCAGGAAAGTGGATATCAGCGGAAAGCTGAGCGTGAAAGGGGTAAGTCTGAGCGCAGGCAAGGCGTTCAGGGGAGAACGGGTCGGGCTGAAGGAGATGCAGGAAGACGGCAGCTACGAGGTGTGGTGGTACAGCACGAAAGTGGGGGTGATCGACCTGAAGAAAAAGTCGATCACCATGGGTAAAGGATGTTAAAAAGTGTTCACCATGTCCCCGAACACCTGTCTACCATGTCCCCGGACCGTACACCCGCAGGGAGAGGGTGAAAAACACAGGCCCGGTAAGCGGTAGCGCCACCGGGCTTTTTTACAATCCCAATACCAGCTGTCGCTCAAGCTGCGGATCCAGAAGCGTGACGTGTAATCCCACCAGCCGAACCCCTCTTCCACCCCGTCGTTCTTCCCAGGCCTTTTTTGCCGTCGCGATAAGATCGTCTTTATTCAGGCGCGGCCAGACGTGCTCCTGGGTGGTTTGCTGAAAATCATTGAACTTGAGTTTGATCCCCTGGCGGGCAATCAGAAGGTCTGGTTTCACCCTGGCGAGGCGTCGTTCCAGCTCCGGGTAAAGTTGCCCGGTAATAATGGCCTCGCATTCAGCCCAGTCATGAATATCTTCAATCAGCGTACGCTCTACGCCAACGGATTTACGCAGCCGCTCGTTATTCACGCTCCGCTCGTCAATGCCCTGGCTGCGCTCCCACAGAACACGGCCAAACTTCCCGAAACGCTTGAGCAGCATCACGAGATCGCTGCGCTGCACATCTTCGCAGGTACGCAGCCCCATACTTTCAAGCTTCGCGGCTGAGACTTTCCCGACACCGGGTATTTTTCCAAGCGGTAATGTTTTTAAAAAAGCCGGAACGTCATCCGGGGTGATGACGTACTGGCCATTCGGTTTATTCAAATCTGAAGCGATTTTTGCAAGGAACTTCACCGGCGCAACGCCTGCCGATGCTGTTAGGTTCAGCTCACGGGCAATAGTCTGGCGGATCTCCTGTGCCATCAGCGTGGCAGAGCCGTGGCAATGGACGCTGTCAGTGACATCCAGATAGGCCTCATCAAGCGAAAGCGGTTCAATCAGAGACGTGTAACGGGAGAAAATGTCCCGGATATGAACGGAGGCTTCTTTGTAGGCTTCAAACCGGCCAGGCAGAAGGGTGAGGTGCGGGCAGAGTTTCAGCGCCATCGCCGTCGGCATGGCGCTGCGCACGCCAAATTTGCGCGCTGGGTAATTGGCAGTGCTGATCACTCCACGCTGGACGCGGCTACCGCCAATGGCGATAGGGATATCCCGCAGCGCCGGGTTGTCACGCATCTCCACTGCGGCAAAAAAACAGTCCATATCCACATGGATTATTTTGCGCATAGTAAGCCCTCACTTATAACTGGATAAGTATACAGTAAATTTGTGAGGATTGAGAAGTGGATGTGGAAAACGCCGGGTGGCGACTGCGCCATACCCGGCCTACAAAACCTTAAATAATGCGTTGCTGTTCGCGGGCCATTCTTTTTTTCCGCGCATCGCACGGCTCCGGGCAATCGCAGACTTTTTCCATCCCCAAAGAAGAGATACCGCCGCAACTGCCCTGTATGCTTTTACGCTTGATGATCCAGCCTAACGACATGCCGAATACCACCAGCACAAAGACCAAAAAGGTTGCCAGAAACGTCAACATCATCAGCCTCCAAAGTCATCCAGCATGATGTTCTCATCTTCCACACCCAGATCTTTGAGCATCTTAATGACGGCCGCATTCATCATTGGCGGACCACACATGTAGAATTCACAATCTTCCGGTGCTGCGTGCTGCTTCAGGTAGTGCTCATAGAGAACGTTGTGGATGAAGCCCGTATAACCTGTCCAGTTATCTTCCGGCTGCGGGTCAGACAGCGCCACATGGAAGGTAAAGTTAGGATTTTCACGCGCCAGTTGTTCGAATTCATCGTCATAGAACATTTCGCGCAGCGAGCGGGCCCCGTACCAGAAGCTTATTTTTCGTTGACTGCCGAGCCGTTTAAGCTGGTCGAAAATATGCGAACGCATCGGCGCCATCCCTGCTCCGCCGCCGATAAACACCATTTCAGCATCCGTCTCTTTAGCGAAGAATTCGCCAAACGGGCCCGAGATCGTGACTTTATCACCTGCTTTCAGTGACCAGATATAAGACGACATCACGCCCGGTGGTGCATCCGGCACAGCCGGTGGTGGCGTGGCGATACGCACGTTAAGCATAATGATGCCCTTCTCTTCCGGGTAGTTAGCCATAGAGTAGGCACGTAACGTTGGCTCATTGACCTCTGACGCAAAGCGGAAGAGATTAAATTTATCCCAGTCGGCGCGGTATTCGTCCGGCACGTCAAAATCGGCGTAAGCAACGGTGTGCTCCGGGCACTCAATCTGGATATACCCGCCTGCGCGGAAGGGCACATCTTCCCCATCAGGCACGCGCAGTTTCAGCTCTTTAATAAAAGTGGCTTTGTTATCGTTAGAGATAACCTCGCACTCCCATTTTTTGATGCCGAAGATCTCTTCCGGCAGCTCAATTTTCATGTTCTGGCGCACCGCAACCTGACAGGCCAGGCGGCAACCGTCTTTCGCCTCACGTTTCGTGATGTGCGCCAGTTCAGTTGGCAAAATGTCGCCACCGCCCTCTTTCACCGTCACACGACATTGCCCACAGGAACCCCCGCCGCCACAGGCCGAGGAGACAAATATCCCGTTACCCGAAAGCGTGTTAAGCAGTTTGTCGCCCGCCGGAGTGCGGATCTGGTTCTGCGGCTCGCCATTAATATCAATAATGACGTCCCCGGCGTTCACAAGCTTAGAACGCGCAGCCAGTATCAGCCCAGACAGTACCAGTACAATGAGCGTGAACATCGCCACGCCAAGAATAATTTCCATATCTAAGCCCTCAGAGCTGCACGCCGGAGAAGGACATAAAGCCCAGCGCCATTAGCCCGGTGGTGATAAAGGTGATCCCTAAGCCTCGCAACCCTGCGGGCACGTTGGCATATTTCATTTTTTCCCGGATCCCCGCCATGGTGACAATCGCCAGCATCCAGCCAATACCGGAGCCAAAGCCGTAAACGATGGATTCACTGAAGTTGTAATCACGCTGGACCATAAACGACACGCCGCCGAAGATGGCGCAGTTCACCGCGATCAGCGGCAGGAAGATCCCCAGCGCGTTATAAAGCGACGGGAAATATTTATCGAGGATCATCTCAAGTATTTGTACCAGCGCCGCAATCACACCGATAAAGGTGATGAAGTTAAGGAAGCTCAGATCGACTCCCTCAACCAGCGCGCCATCACGCAGGACAAAGTTGTACACCAGATTATTAATCGGTACAGATAATCCGAGCACCACGGTGACCGCCACGCCCAGACCAAATGCCGTTGATACCTTTTTGGACACTGCGAGGAAGGTGCACATGCCCAGGAAAAACGCGAGCGCCATATTTTCAACAAACACCGCGCGCACAAACAAACTCAGGTAATGAGACATTGTCGGTTACTCCTTTTCCTGCTGCTCTGGTTTCAGGGTACGAATCAGCCAGATCAGCAAACCGATAATGAAAAATGCGCTTGGGGCCAGCAGGAACAGCCCGTTAGGCAGATACCAGCCGCCATGTTGCACCGTGTCCAGCACCGTGATACCGAACAGCTTGCCGCTGCCGATTAACTCACGCAGGAAACCCACCGTCAGGAGAATGACCCCATAACCCAGGCCGTTGCCGATACCGTCCATAAAGCTCGCCAGCGGCGGCATCTTCATGGCGTAGGCTTCAGCGCGCCCCATCACAATACAGTTGGTGATGATCAGACCAACAAATACCGAGAGCTGTTTTGAGGTTTCATAGGCAAAAGCGCGCAACAGCTGATCGACGACGATCACCAGTGACGCGATAATCGCCATCTGCACGATGATCCTCACGCTGTTCGGAATGTGGTGGCGGATCATGGAGATAAACATGCTGGAAAATGCAGTAACCAGCGTCACCGCGACGGTCATCACCAGCGCAGTTTCCAGCTTGGTAGTCACCGCCAGTGCAGAACAGACGCCAAGCACCTGCAACGTAATCGGGTTATTGGCTAAAAGCGGGCCAACGAGTACCTTTTTAACTTCTTTCAATTCACCCGCATCAGCCATTGTTCAGCGCTCCTTCACGTACATTTTTCAGGAAGGGGCCAAAACCCAGCTCCCCCATCCAGAAGTCAAAACTGTGCTGCACGCCTTTGGACGTGAGTGTAGCCCCGGAAAGCCCGTCCACAGCGAACTCATCACCTGGACGCGCCGCACCTTTCATCACTTTCAGCGCGGGTAATCCGTCATCGTCGAGCACTTTTTTACCGATAAACTGCGCCCGCCAGTTAGGGTTCTCGATTTCACCGCCGAGCCCCGGCGTTTCGCCCTGGTCATAGTAGGTAATGCCTTTCACCGTGCGACCGTCTGTATCTAACGCAACAAAGGCATACATCATTGACCACAGGCCGTTGCCGTAGATCGGCAGCACCATCTCCTGCACGCGTTTTTTCTCGTCGCGTACCAGATAGATCTCCGCAAGATTGCTGCGTCGCTTAATGCCGGCCGGATCTTGAGATGCTTCCAGCACAATGCTCATCTGTGGATCTTTCAGTGCCTGAGCCTGATTATATTTCGCTGGGTCGCGGTCCAGCAGCTCACCTGTTTTGAGATCCACCAGCCGGGACGAAATGCGTTCGGCAAAGATTTTTGCCACATCATCCGCGCTCATCCCGTCCTGCATAAGCCCGGCAACCGCCAGAATGTTGCGCTGTTTGTCCAGTGCGCGCTGCTCCTGCTGAAGAGGTTTTAAACCCACGGCAGATCCCGCCACCACGATGGAACATACCAGGCAGAGCACCAGCACCACCAACAGCGTTTTGCCGGTGTTGTCGTTATTTTTGATATCAGCCACGCGCTTTCCTCCGCTTAATGTTGGCGCGTACCACCAGATAATCGAATAGCGGCGCAAACAAGTTGGCAAACAAAATGGCCAACATCATCCCTTCCGGATAAGCCGGGTTGACCACGCGAATCAATACACACATCACGCCGATAAGCGCGCCGTAGCACCATTTCCCTTTGTCGGTAAATGAGGCCGAAACAGGGTCAGTTGCCATAAACATCATGCCAAAAGCAAATCCCCCCAGAACCAGATGCCAGTACCAGGGCATAGAGAACATGGGGTTGGTAGCAGAGCCGATAACATTGAACAGCGTGGCAGTAAGCACCATGCCCAGCATCACACCCGCCACAATGCGCCAGGAGGCCACACGGCCGAACAGAATGATGGCCCCGCCAAGCAAAATCATCAGCGTAGAGACTTCACCAATCGACCCCGGGAGATTGCCAATAAAGGCATCAAACCAGGTGACGGGTTGCCCCGTCGCGTTATTCACCAGCGTTTCACCGCCGTGAGCCGCCCACTGCGAAAGCGGCGTGGCACCGGAAAAGCCATCCGCTGCCGTCCAGACCAGGTCGCCAGAGATTTGAGCCGGATAGGCAAAAAACAGGAATGCACGCCCTGCCAGTGCCGGGTTGAGGAAGTTTCGCCCGGTTCCGCCGAAGATCTCTTTTGCAATCACCACCCCGAAGCTGATGCCAAGCGCAGCCTGCCACAGAGGTAAGGTTGGCGGCACAATCAGGGCAAACAGAATAGAGGTGACAAAGAAACCTTCGTTGATTTCATGTTTGCGAATAATGGCGAACAGGACTTCCCAGAACCCGCCAACGATAAAGACCGTGAGGTAAATCGGCAGGAAGAAAACCGCCCCCAGCGTCATCATGCTTATCCAGCTGGCATCAGCGGCAAAGCTCACGCCAAGCAGTTGAGCCAGACGATAATGCCAGTCTGACTGAATTATCTGTGCCAACTGCGGCGCATCATACAGATGGTGCAGCGCCGGGATGGTTTGCAGGCCGACGTTGTACATGCCCCAGAACATGGCTGGAAAAACGGCGAGCCAGACCAGGATCATCATCCTTTTAAGATCAATGGCATCACGAACGTGCGTGGCGCCTTTCGTGACTAGCCCTGGCGTGTAGAAAACGGTCGCGGTTGCTTCAAACAGCGGGTAGTACTTTTCCAGTTTGCCGCCCTGTAAGAAGTGCGGCTCCATTTTTTCGAAGAGGTGTTTTAAGCCCATCAGTTATCCTTCCTGCTCAATGCGGGTTAACACCTCGCGCAATACGGGTCCGTATTCGTATTTCCCTGGGCAAACATAGGTGCAAAGCGCCAGGTCTTCTTCATCCAGCTCCAGGCAGCCGAGCGCCTGCGCGCCATCGCTGTCACCGGCCAGCAGATCGCGTAGCAACAGGGTTGGCAGGATATCGAGCGGCATCACACGCTCGTAGTTGCCAATTGGCACCATTGCGCGCTCACCGCCGTGAGTGCTGGTTGAGAAGTTAAAAAGCTTGTGGCGCAGGAAGTGTCCAAGCGTGGTGCGGGTAACAGAGAATTTATCCGCACCGGGTAGCACCCAGCCAAACAGTTCTTTCTCGCGCCCTTCCTGCACAATGCTGACCTGTAAGTGAAAACGCCCCAGATATGCCTGCGCACCAGCAGCCTGCCTGCCGCTGAGCACCGAACCGGAGATCAGACGGTTTTCACCCTCTTTTGTTTCACCCGACATCAGTTCAGAGATATCCGCCCCCAGCAGCGTGCGCACCAGACGCGGGTTCACAGCCTGCGGCCCACCGATGGCGATCACGCGTTCAGAACACAATTCGCCCTCAGTAAAGAGCTTACCGATAGCAATCACATCCTGATAATTAAGATGCCAGACCTGCTTCGTCAGGCTGACGGGTTCAAGAAAATGAATGTGCGTTCCGGCAAGGCCTGCCGGATGCGGGCCAGCAAATTCATTAAAGGTAACCTGACCTTGCGGATGGCCACCAAGCTTGCCGCCACTGCCCTGGCAGACGTGGACTTTCCCGGCCGTCAGCCGTGTCAGCAGGGTAAGCCCGGCATCAAACGCTTTACGCTGTGCAAAGATAAGAGGCTGCGGGTCTGCGCTGAGCGGGTTGGTGTCGATAGCCGTAACGAAGATGGCGGCCGGTACAGAGCCGGGCACCGGGGATTTGCTGAACGGCCGCGTGCGAAATGCAGTCCACAGGCCGGATTCAAGCAGTTGCGTCTGCACAACTTCGCGCTTCAGGGTGGCGAAATCGGCGACGTCAAAACGTGCAAACTCGCGCTGTTCGTTACCTTCAATACGGATAACAACCGACTGCAATACGCGGCGTTCGCCACGGTTGATTGCCACAACGGTGCCACTGGCAGGTGCAGTGAACTTCACGCCCGGATTTTTTTTATCTTCGAAGAGCGCCTGTCCTTTGATGACCCGTTCCCCTTCCTGCACCAGCATCGAGGGGCGCATTCCGACGTAATCTGCCCCCAAAATGGCGACATGGCGAATACCAGGGGCTTGTGATACGTGCTGTTCTGGCACGCCAGCGATCGGGAGATCAAGTCCTTTTCTGATTCTAAACATGTGGTTAGCAAGTATCCATCAACAACAATCCAGAGGGGCCGAAGTGTACCATTTTCACCCTCTCAGGGGCAGCGGAACTGCCGAAGCGCGCGCCAAAATGCGAGCTATTACGCAAAGTTCCTAACGCCAGCGCGGGCAGGATGGGTTATAAGGTAAAACTATTTTGTAAACTCGCTCGTTCACGCTTGCGAAAAACTACAGCGGTGCTAATGTGAGCGCTCCTAACCAGAATAATCTGATTTCGGGTATCTTTTGCCGTCCTGGCAATTTGGTCTTAGTTTTATCAAGGAACTAGTAGTATGCGTAAAATCGCATTGTTCATTGCGATGCTTCTGATTCCGTGCGTGTCATTTGCCGGGCTGCTCAGCAGCAACAGCTCCACCACGCCGATCAGCAAAGAATATAAACAGCAGTTAATGGGATCACCGGTTTATATTCAAATCTTCAAGGAAGAACGCACACTCGACCTGTTTGTGAAAATGGGTGAGACATACCAGCTGCTCGACAGTTACAAGATTTGTAATTACTCCGGTGGTCTGGGGCCAAAACAGCGTCAGGGCGATTTTAAAAGCCCGGAAGGGTTTTATAACGTTCAGCGTAGCCAGTTAAAACCTGACAGCCGCTTCTATAAAGCCATTAATATCGGCTTCCCGAATGCCTATGACCGTGCTCACGGTTACGAAGGTAAATACCTGATGATCCACGGTGCCTGCGTGTCTATCGGCTGTTATGCGATGACCGATACCAGCATTGATGAGATTTTCCAGTTTGTCACCGGCGCGTTAGTCTTCGGTCAGTCAAGCGTACAGATAAGCATCTATCCGTTCCGCATGACCGATGCCAACATGAAGCGTCACCAGTACTCCTACTACTCGGATTTCTGGAAACAGCTGAAACCAGGTTTTGACTACTTCGAGCAGACGCATAAACCGCCTGTCGTTTCGGTTGTGGATGGCCGCTATGTGGTCAGTAAACCTCTGAGCCACGAAGTCGTCCAGCCACAACTGGCATCAAACTACTCGGTCCCCGAGGCAAAATAGTACCCACTCGCCTGGCATAATCTTTTGCCAGGTTTCGTTGCCCGTCAGCGGTTGCGTTGCAATGACAGTGACCACATCGTTCGGTGTGGTCTCCTTCTGAAAGTCTATCTCCACATCCTGATCGAGTAGCGTCGCAACGCCAAACGGTGCACGGCGGGTGATCCAGAACAGATTCGTCGAGCAGAACGCCATCACGTAGCGCCCGTCAGAGAGCAGCATATTGAACACGCCTTTTTCACGTAGTTCAGAGGCCAGCGTCGCGATGTATTTAAACACAGCAGTCATGTTGCCTGGGGTACGCGGGTAACGCTCCGTCAGCTTGTGCAGCAGCCAGCAGAAGGCTTTTTCACTGTCGGTTTCCCCTACCGGGCGGAAGTTACCGGTTTCCAGCGATTTATAGCCAGAAAGCTGCCCGTTGTGCGCGTAAGTCCAGTTACGGCCCCACAGTTCACGGGTAAAGGGATGGGTATTTTCCAGCGCCACTTCACCACGATTCGCCTGGCGGATATGCGCGATAACCGAGCAAGACTTTATCGGATAGTCCTGCACCAGTTTGGCAATTGGTGAATTAAAGCTGGGTTGCGGATCTTTGAACGTGCGACAGCCTTTGCCTTCGTAGAAGGTAATGCCCCAGCCGTCTTTATGCGGCCCGGTTCCCCCACCGCGCTGGACCAGCCCGGTGAAACTAAAGCAGATATCGGTTGGCACATTGGCGCTCATCCCGAGCAGTTCGCACATACATCACCTCCACAACAGCGGGGGCATTCATGCCCCCAGCGAAGTCTTACTTGATCATTTCTTTTTCGATCAACTGAATCAGGATATGAATCACTTTGATGTGAATTTCCTGAATGCGATCGGCATAACCGAAGTGCGGAACACGGATTTCGATATCCGCAGTACCCGCCATCTTACCGCCATCTTTACCGGTCAGGGTGATGACTTTCATGCCTTTTTCACGCGCAGCAGCAATCGCTTTGATCACGTTACCGGAGTTACCGGAAGTGGAAATGCCCAGCAGAACATCACCTTCACGGCCTACCGCTTCAACGTAACGTGAGAAGACATAGTCGTAACCAAAATCGTTACTCACGCAGGAAATGTGGCTAACGTCAGAAATCGCAATCGCCGGATACCCTGGGCGGTTTTCACGATAACGTCCGGTCAGCTCTTCCGCGAAGTGCATTGCGTCGCAGTGAGAGCCACCATTACCGCAGGAGAGCACTTTACCACCGGCTTTGAAGCTGTCGGCCAGCAGGACCGCCGCGCGCTGAATAGCGTGAATATTGGCATCATCTTTCAGAAAGTTGGCCAGCGTTTCCGCCGCTTCGTTCAGTTCGTTACGAATAAGATCCTGGTACATGAGGATAATCCTTCAGTATTGATGAAATAACACAGTGGAGTGTACCGGATAGCGATAAAAGCGAGAAGCTAAAGCCTTGCGATTCGTCCGGCGTTTTGATTTTTCGTGCCTGCCAAAACATGAACAATGTGAACCAGGTTGTAATTATTTTGTGAACGTATTGCTAAAAGAAATAACATCCACTACAACCATATCATCACAAGTGGTCAGACCTCCTACAAGCAAGGGAGCTTTTCTTTATGATGATTTTGAGCATTATCGCAACTGTTGTTCTGCTCGGTGTGCTGTTCTATCACCGTGTAAGTTTATTCCTGAGCAGCCTGATTTTACTGGCCTGGACGGCTGCGTTTGGCGTCGCAGGTCTCTGGAATATCTGGCTTTTGGTTCCTCTGGCAATCATCTTGTTGCCGTTTAACTTTACGCCTATGCGTAAGTCGATGATCTCCGCACCGGTGTTCAAGGGCTTTCGTAAAGTGATGCCGCCGATGTCGCGTACTGAGAAAGAGGCGATTGATGCGGGCACCACCTGGTGGGAAGGCGACCTGTTCCAGGGCAACCCGGACTGGAAAAAGCTGCATAACTATCCGCAGCCACGACTGACCGCTGAAGAACAGGCCTTCATCGACGGCCCGGTGGAAGAAGCGTGCCGCATGGCAAACGATTTTGCGATTACTCACGAAATGGCCGACCTGCCGCCAGAACTGTGGGCGTATCTGAAAGAGCATCGCTTCTTCGCCATGATCATCAAGAAAGAGTACGGTGGCCTGGAATTCTCTGCCTACGCTCAGGCTCGCGTACTGCAAAAACTGTCTGGCGTTTCCGGTATCCTGGCGATCACCGTCGGCGTACCGAACTCTTTAGGCCCGGGCGAGTTGCTGCAACATTACGGTACCGAAGAACAGAAAGATCACTACCTGCCGCGTCTGGCTCGTGGCCTTGAAATTCCATGCTTCGCGCTGACCAGCCCTGAAGCGGGTTCAGATGCAGGCGCTATCCCGGATACCGGTGTGGTTTGCATGGGTGAATGGCAGGGTGAGCAGGTGCTCGGGATGCGCCTGACCTGGAACAAGCGCTACATCACGCTGGCACCTATCGCCACTGTGCTGGGCCTGGCCTTTAAACTTTCCGACCCGGAAAAACTGCTGGGTGGTGAAGAAGATCTGGGCATTACCTGTGCGCTGATCCCAACCTCTACTCCAGGCGTTGAAATCGGTCGTCGCCACTTCCCGCTGAACGTACCGTTCCAGAACGGCCCGACCCGCGGTCAGGATATCTTTGTACCGATTGATTACATCATCGGCGGCCCGAAAATGGCCGGTCAGGGCTGGCGTATGCTGGTGGAATGTCTGTCGGTGGGTCGCGGCATTACGCTGCCGTCGAACTCAACCGGTGGTCTGAAGTCTGTGGCGATGGGGATTGGTGCTTACGCTCATATCCGCCGCCAGTTCAAAATTTCCATCGGCAAGATGGAAGGTATCGAAGAGCCGCTGGCGCGCATCGCGGGTAATGCCTACGTAATGGATGCCGCAGCATCGTTAATTACCTACGGCATTATGCTGGGCGAAAAACCGGCCGTGCTGTCTGCAATTGTGAAGTACCACTGTACCCACCGTGCCCAGCAGTCGATCATCGATGCAATGGATATCGCGGGCGGTAAGGGCATTATGCTCGGCGAAGGCAACTTCCTCGCCCGTGGTTATCAGGGTGCGCCTATCGCGATCACCGTTGAAGGGGCGAATATCCTGACCCGCAGCATGATGATCTTCGGCCAGGGGGCCATTCGCTGCCATCCGTATGTGCTGGAAGAGATGGCTGCCGCGCAGAATAACGACGTGGATGCCTTCGATAAACTGCTGTTCAAACATATCGGTCACGTGGGCAGCAACAAAATGCGCAGCTTCTGGCTGGGCCTGACCAACGGCCGCACCAGTTCAACGCCAACCGGTGATGCAACTAAGCGCTATTACCAACAGCTGAACCGTCTGAGTGCCAACCTGGCCCTGCTGTCTGACGTTTCCATGGCGGTACTGGGCGGTAGCCTGAAGCGTCGTGAACGTATCTCTGCCCGTCTGGGTGATGTGCTGAGTCAGGTATTCCTGGCCTCTGCGGTGCTGAAACGTTATGACGACGAAGGCCGTCAGGAAGCGGATCTGCCGCTGGTGCACTGGGGTGTACAGGATGCTATGCATCAGGCTGAGCAGGCTATCGACGATTTGCTGGCGAACTTCCCGAACCGCTTTGTGGCTGGAGCCCTGCGCGTGGTGATCTTCCCGACCGGACGTCATCACCTGGCACCATCTGACAAGCTGGATCATAAGGTGGCGAAGATCCTGCAAGTACCGAGCGCAACCCGCTCCCGTATCGGCCGTGGTCAGTACCTGGCGCCAACCGAGCATAACCCGGTGGGTCTGCTGGAAGAGGCGCTGCTGGACGTGATGGCCGCCGATCCGATTCACCAGAAAATCTGTAAACAGCTGGGCAAAAACCTGCCGTTTACCCGTCTGGATGAACTGGCTAAACAAGCGCTGGCGGGCGGTATCATCGATAAAGATGAAGCGGCAATTCTGGTGAAAGCGGAAGAAAGCCGTCTGCGCAGTATCAACGTGGATGATTTCGAACCGGAAGAGCTGGCGACACAGCCGGTAAAGCTGCCGGAGAAGCACCGTAAACCTGAAGCGGCATAACCCGTTTCGTGCTGACAAACCCCGCCGCGTGCGGGGTTTTTTATTGCCACATTTTCTCGTAGTGTCGTGCTACAGTGTCAAAAAGCAGTCGTTTGAGGAGTCTGAATTGTGCCTGGTCTGAAGATTTCGATTTTGCAGCAACCTTTAGTGTGGATGGATGGCCCTGCCAACCTGCGTCACTTTGATCGTCAACTGGAAGGTATTACCGGGCGCGATGTCATTGTCCTGCCAGAGATGTTCACCACCGGCTTCGCGATGGAAGCGGCAAAACAGTCAATGCCACAAGACGACGTGGTTGCCTGGATGCACGCCAAAGCGCAACAAACCAACGCCCTGATTGCCGGCAGTGCCGCACTGCAAACCGATCGCGGGCCGGTGAACCGCTTCCTGCTGGTCGAGCCGGAAGGCAACGTGCATTTTTACGATAAACGCCACCTGTTCCGCATGGCGGATGAACATCATCACTACGAAGCGGGTAATGAGCGCGTGGTGTTTGAGTGGCGCGGCTGGCGCATTCTGCCGCTGGTTTGCTACGACCTGCGTTTCCCGGTCTGGTCGCGTAACCGTAATGATTATGACGTGGCGCTGTATGTTGCCAACTGGCCTGCACCGCGCTCCCTGCACTGGCAGTCGCTGCTGGTGGCGCGCGCGATTGAAAATCAGGCTTATGTCGTTGGCTGTAACCGTGTGGGCACCGACGGCAACGGGCATCACTACCGGGGCGACAGCCGGGTCATTAATCCACAGGGTGAGATTATTGCCACCGCCGAGCCGCATCAGGCAACGCGTATTGATGCTGAAATTTCGATGACGGCGCTGAAAGAGTATCGGGATAAGTTTCCGGCGTGGCAGGATGCAGATCCGTTTAGCATTGGGTGAATGCTTCCCCTCACCCCAGCCCTCTCCCAAAGGGAGAGGGTGGAAAATCATTAGCTGACCAACGCCTGCCCGTCTTTGCGGCTTTCCGTCGCGGCTACGTAGTGCCCTTCCGGCAGACGGTAAATCACCTGCGCGCCACCAAAGTTGTAATCCTGAAGTGGGTCTTCCACAACAATCTGATGCCCGCGCTCGCGCAGCGCCGCAATGGTATTGCGGTCAAACGTCGACTCAACAATAACCTCTCTGCCCTGCACCACGCGCCAGCGCGGCGCGTCGATTGCCGCCTGCGGGTTTTGCCCGTGCAGCATAATACGCAACGCCATTTGCATGTGCCCCTGCGCCTGCATTGGCCCGCCCATCACGCCGAATGACATTAGCGGCTTGCCGTTCCCGTCCATCGCAAAGCCCGGAATGATGGTGTGGAACGGGCGTTTGTTGCCTGCCAGCGCGTTCGGGTGATTTGGATCCAGCACAAAACCGCAGCCACGGTTTTGCAGGCTGATCCCGGTATCGGGAACCACCACGCCGGAGCCAAAGCCCATAAAGTTTGACTGAATAAAGGAGATCATCATGCCGCTGGAATCCGCTGCGGTGAGATAAACCGTCCCGCTTTGGGTTGGGGAACCGTAGGTGAAGTCAGAGGCTTTATCCTGGTCAATCAGCGCAGCACGCGATTTCAGGTAGGCATCGCTCAGTAACTCTTTAGCGGCGAACTCCATATGCTCTTCATCCGCCACGTAGCGGTCGAGATCGGCCAGCGCCAGTTTCATTGCTTCGATGGACAAGTGCAGCGCCTGCACGGAATCCGGGTGATGTTTTTCGATACCGCACTGCTCCAGGATGCCGAGCGCAATCAGCGTGGCGATCCCCTGCCCGTTTGGCGGCAACTCCTGCACCGAGCCGCCCGCAAAATCGCGCGACAACAGCTCAACCCAGTCTACGCGATGGTTTGCCAGATCATCAGCCGTAAGATGTGCGCCATGTTCTTTGGCGAAGGCGGCAATTTTCTGCGCCAGCTCGCCACGATAAAACGCTTCACCGTTGGTTTTGGCAATCAGCTCCAGCGAGTTTGCTTGCGCCGGGTTACGGAAGATTTCGCCAATACGCGGAGCACGTCCTTCCGGGGCGAAACACGCACTAAAGCCCGGCTGGTCTTTCAGCTTGTTGTAGCCACGCTGCCACAGATGACCAATCAGCGGCGACACCGGGAAACCGTTACGCGCATACTCAATTGCGGGCTGAGCCAGCGTTGTGAGCGGCAATGTGCCAAAACGTTCCGCCAGTGCGACCCAACCCGATACCGCGCCCGGAACGGTCACGGCCTCCCAGCCAATTTCCGGCACTGCCGTTTTACCGGCAAACATATCCGCGTGCCAGCTGGCAGGTGAACGACCAGATGCATTAAGACCGTGAAGTTTTTCCCCGTCCCAGACGATGGCAAACGCATCGCTGCCAATACCATTCCCGGTGGGTTCGACCACCGTCAGCGCCATCGCAGTGGCAATCGCGGCATCAACGGCGTTACCGCCCAGTTGCAGCATCCGCATCCCCGCCTGCGCCGCCAGCGGCTGCGAAGTTGCCACGGCGTTGTGGCCCATCATCGGGGGGCGTCGTGAATCGTAACCGGAAGTAAAATCAAGCGCTTTGGTCATCATGACTCCTTAGTCGTGGCGCGGATCGAGCGCATCGCGCAGCCCGTCACCGAGTAAATTAAAGCCCTGTACCGCAAGGAAAATCGCGATACCGGGGAAAACAGACATCCACGGGGCCTGCTCAAGGAACCCCTTCGCGGTATTAAGCATGGAGCCCCAGGACGGGTTCGGCGGCTGCTGGCCGAGCCCTAAAAATGAGAGACTGGCTTCTGCGATAATCGCCGAGGCGATCGCCAGCGTGGCCTGCACCAGAATCGGTGACATCACGTTAGGCAGAACGTATTTCACAATGATCCAGCGATCCGGCAGGCCAATCGCCCGCGCACCGTCGATGTACTCTTCATTGCGAATGGCAATCACCTGGCCACGCGTCAGACGAGCGAAGATAGGCATCGCGGAAAGACCGATGGCGATCATGGCGTTGGTCAGGCTTGGCCCTAAAAATGCCCCCAGCGCGATCGCCATAATCAGGAATGGACAGGCCAGCAGCGCTTCAATAAAGCGCGAGATCACGCCATCCCACATTTTCTGGAAGTAGCCCGCCACCAGCCCCAGCGGCACGCCGATGACAACGGCAATCACTACCGACATACATCCGGCCATCAGTGAGGTTCTCGCCCCCCAGACAATGCGCGACAGAATATCGCGCCCCAGTTCGTCAGTGCCAAACCAGTACATGGCCGAAGGGGCTTTACGCACCGCCAGAAAGTTAGCTTTGACCGGGTCAAATGGGGCTATCCAGGGCGCGAGCAGCGCCAGCAAAACGAAGAAGCCCACAATCACCGCGCCAATCACCGCACTTTTGTTGGCGAGGAATTTTTTCAGTACCCGGTTCTGTGCGCGCGGAAGTGCAGGCGCAACGGTTTGAGTCGTCAGTTCCGCCATCATTTAACCTCGCATTTTCGGGTTGATAAGGACATACAGCACGTCGGCCAGCAGGTTCAGCAGCAGGAAGCCGATCGCCACGATCAGTACCACGCCCTGCACCACGGCATAATCGCGGTTAAAGACAGAATCGACGATCATCTTGCCAAAGCCAGGAATGGTGAAGACCTGCTCGGTCAGCACCGCGCCGCCCAACAGCTCGCCAAACAACAGCGTGGTGAGGGTGATAACCGGAACCAGCGCATTGCGAAATGCGTGCTTTAAAATTACCGCTTTCGGCAGCAACCCCTTTGCCCGGGCGGTACGGATGTAGTCCGCTTTCAGCACCGCAATCATCGACGCGCGGGTATGGCGCATCAGCGTGGCCGCCAGCCCCGTCCCAAGGACCGATGCCGGCAGCAGCAGCGTGCGCAGGTTCTGGAGCGGATCTTCACTGAACGGCACAAACCCCGAGGCAGGCAGCCATTGCAGATTGACCGAGAACACCAGGATCAGCAGGATCCCAAGCCAGAAGTGCGGTATTGAGATCCCCGAGATCGCCACAAAGTTCGCGCCATGATCCACCCAGCTGTTTTTATTGACCGCCGCAAGGATCCCCATCCCGATACCGAACACCAGCGCAATGATCATCGCCAGCAGCGACAGCTCCAGCGTCACCGGCAGTTTGCTGGCAATCAGTTGTGTGACCGGTTCGTGAGTACGTAAGGAGACACCAAGATCGCCCTGGAGCGCGCGCGTCAGCCAGTGGAAGTACTGCACAGGAATGGGCGCATCCAGGTTTAATTCAGCGCGCAACTGCGCAATCACCGCCGGATCGCGCTCCTCCCCGGCCATCGCAATCAGCGGGTCGCCTGGCAGCAGCTTTTGCAGACCAAACACCATCATGCTCACCAGTAGCAGAGTCGGGATGGCCAGCAGCAGACGTTTGCAAATCAGTTCAAGCATGGTTTCTCCTCAGGGACTTATTTATTTCGCCAGCGTCAGACCGGCAAGACGCACAATGCCGTCCGGATAAGGTTTAAAGCCCTGCACGCTTTTGTTCAGGCCAAAAATACGCGGCTCAAAGTAGAGGTAAGCGATAGGCATGTCGGTTTGCAGTTGCTTCACTACTTTGTCGTACAGCGGCTGGCGTGCGGCCTGATCGGTGTTCAGACGCGCCTGAGTTAACCATTCATCCACCTGCGCATTGCTGTAACGGCCATCGTTTAAGGTGCCTTTGCTGTTAATGAAGCCAAAGATGCTGCCATCCGGATCGGGGCGACCAGACCAGCCGGAGAAACTCAGCTGATAATCACCGCTTTGCTGGCGATCGAGCAGCGTAGCGAATTCGGTCATTTGCAGATTGAGGTTAAAGCCAGCTTCCGCCACCATCGCCTGAAGCACCTGCCCTACCTGCTGAGAGGTCGGGTTGTTTGGTACCAGAAGGTTTACGGTCAGCGGTGTTGCCACGCCCGCCGCTTTCAACAGCGCTTTCGCTTTGTCGACGTCGCGCGGTGGTACCGGCAGGTTGACGTGATACGGGCTTACCGTTGAAAACGCCTGGTTTGCTGGCGTGTACAGCCCTTCGAACACCACCTGATTGATGGCATCACGGTCGATAGCCTGTGAGAACGCCTCGCGCACGCGGGCATCCTTGAACGGATCGTTCGCCGGGACTTTGCCGTTATTAATGTTGAAGGTAATGCCCTGATAACCCAGACCGGTGACCTTCGCCAGCGTCAGCTTGCTGTCGGCTTCCACGGTTTTAACATCGCTCGCCGCAATGCCTTCGGTCAGATCAAGATCGCCTGCACGCAGGTTGGCCAGACGTACAGAGGCGTCCGGGATCGGCAGATAAATTATCTTATCGAAGTGGTAAGCGTCTTTATTCCAGTAGTTATCAAAACGCGTCAGCACGATGCGGTCCTGTGACACGCGGCTCTCGAATTTATACGGGCCGGAACAGACCGGATGGGCAGCAAAATCAGGTTTTTTCGCCGCTTCTGGTGCCATCATCGCGCCGGCACGATCGGTGAGCTGCATTAACAGCGCGGCATCAGGGTTTTTCAGATGCAGGGCGATTTGCATTGGGCCGGTGACGTCAATCGACTCAACAGAAGAGATCTCGCTTTTACGCAGGGAGCCTTTTAATGTCAGGGCGCGTTCGAGGTTATATTTCGCCGCGGCGGCATCGAATTTTTCACCATCGTGGAAGGTCACCCCTTCACGCAGATTCATGGTCAGGGTTTTCCCGTCGTCACTCCAGGCCCAGTCCTTCGCCAGACCCGGCACCACTTTCAGGTGTTCGTCAACGTCCACCAGCCTGTCGCACAATGATGCGAAAACAAAGCGGCCATAGTAGGTGCGCGCCAGATGCGGGTCGAGCATGTCCGGGTCTGCCCCCAGACCAATTCGCAGCACACTTTCTGAATGGGCGGGCAGCGCCGCACCAAGCAACATTACACTTCCCAGTACGGTCAAAAGAGAATTACGCATTGTCATTATCATGAGTTCCTTGAAGGAAGGGAGGAGTGAGATGCCGCGTGTTCAAACAGCGCGCGGCGGCGCAAAAATGCTGCGGATGGCGGTGCTATCTGAATAACACTGCGATCGCGATTAATGTCCTGCCAGCGATGACAGGCAACCTGACGCCCGCCTTCAAGCACCTGGTTAATCGGCTCAACCTGGCGGCATTCATCGGTGACATACGGGCAACGGGTATGGAAACGACACCCGGAAGGCGGGTTTGACGGGTTCGGCAAATCCCCTTGTAACAGCGGCGTATCGCGCTGGGTGCCCGGCTGCATTTGCGGGGCTGAGGCAATCAGCGCCTGGGTATAGGGGTGCAGCGGCGCGTCAAAGATTTCATCGACGGTGGCAAGCTCCACAATTTGCCCGAGATACATCACCGCCACGCGGTCGCTCATATGACGGATCACCGCCAGACCATGAGCGACAATCACCATCGTCAGCCCCAACTGGTGCTTAAGACTTTCCAGCAGGTTGACCACCTGGGCCTGTACGGAGACATCCAGCGCGGAGACGGGCTCATCCCCCAGCAGCAGTTTCGGCCCTGATGCCAGCGCTCGCGCAATGCCAATTCGCTGACGCTGGCCGCCGGAAAATTCATGCGGATAACGCCCGGCCCAGGCCGCCGGTAGCCCAACGGTTTTAAGCAACTCGGCAACGCGGTACTGGCGGTCTGCTTTTTTCATGTTCTGATGCAGCCACAACGGTTCGCCCACGATCTGCTCGACCGTCATACGTGGGTTCAGTGAGGCAAAAGGATCCTGGAAAATAATTTGCAGTTCGCGCCGGAGCTGATTAAGGCGCGCGCCAGACGCGTGCGTTATCTCCTCGCCCTGATAAAATACGCGCCCTTCGCTAGCGGCCAGCAGACGCAGCAGCAAACGGCCCAGCGTGGATTTCCCGGAGCCGGATTCGCCCACGATGGCCAGTGTTTCCCCCGGCATAACGGAAAGGGAAACGCGATCAACGGCGGTGACAAAACGCGCCGGAGTAAACAGTTTTTTAGGGCCGGGGAACAGCTTGCTGAGGTCACGGGCTTCAAGAATTGGCGTCGTCATGCTGTCTCTCCCAGTGCAATATGTTGTTCCAGCGGTACGCGGAAACAGGCCACCTGATGCCCTGCACCCAACGTGTTAAGTTGTGGTTTTTCATCGTGACAACGGGTCTGCGCAAAAGGACAACGGGTGGCAAAACGGCAGCCTTTCGGCATGGATTCGGGTAGCGGCACGGCACCCGGAATGGTAGAAAGCTGGCCTTTACGCGCCCCAAGCGAGGGAATAGATCCCATCAGTCCGATGGTGTACGGGTGCTGCGGGTCAGCAAAAATCGCCTCTACGCTCCCCTGCTCCACCACTTGTCCGGCGTACATCACCGCCACCTGCTGCGCCACTTCCGCTACCACGCCCAAATCGTGAGTGATCATCAGCACCGCCGTGCCCGTTTCTTCTTTTAATGTGTTGAGCAATGCGAGGATTTGCGCCTGAATGGTCACATCCAGCGCGGTGGTCGGTTCGTCGGCAATCAGTAAACGCGGGTGATTAATCAGCGCCATCGCAATCATCACACGCTGACGCATCCCGCCAGAAAGCTGGTGCGGATAAGCCTTAAGGCGCATCTCTGCCGCCGGGATCTGAACCTTTTCCAGAATGTTCAGCGCTGCGTCCATTGCTTGCGCACGCGTCATTTTCTGATGGCGCATAACCGCTTCGCTCAGCTGGTCACCCAGGGTAAAAGCGGGGTTCAGCGAGGTCATGGGTTCCTGAAAAATCATCGCCAGCTCGCTGCCACGGAGATCGGCGTATTCGCGCGGGGAGAGCTTTCGCAGATCATGGCGACGAAACTGCATCTCGCCGCTGACGATTTGTGCGCTGGCGGGTAATAACCCCATCAGCGCCAACGAGGTGATACTTTTCCCACACCCGGATTCCCCTACCAGCGCCAGCGTTTCACCCGCTTTTACGGTCAACGAGATGCCATCAAGTACGCTGACGGGCGACCCCGCAAATTTAACGTTGAGGTTTTGCAGCCGCAGAACAGGAGATGCTTCCTTAAACGGGATCGTTGTCATAGCGTGAAATCGTCCTCAAGGTGAATTGCCTGAATCAGGGCCGTTTGCAGGCTGAGCAGGTGTTCGCGCATCGCGGCAGCGGCTTCGTTAGGCTGGCGATGGATAATCGCTGACATGATTTTGTGATGATGGTCGTTGTAGTTATCAACGCGTTCAGGGGTGCGGGCTAATTCGCGCAGATGTTGCCAGCCGGGTTCGCGCCTGACGGCATCAATTGCATCGAATAACCCCAGCATCAGGCGGTTACCTGCAGCTTCTGCTATTGCGCGATGGAATGCGCTATCCCACAGTTCATTAAGATCGCGGTCATCCGGGCTGACCTTATTAATGCGTTCCAGCATACGCTGCATCAGCGCGAGGTTTTCCCTGGTGGCACGCAGCGCCGCAAGACGGGCCAGGCCGGGTTCAAGTTGCAGACGAGCTTCCATCACTTCCAGCAAATTGGTCTGTTGTACCAGCCCCTGAAGCGCCAAAGGCTCTACAGGAGCTGCCGGGCCAATAAACGTGCCTTTGCCCTGTTTACGCCAGATCCGCCCTTCTTCTTCCAGCACGTCCAGCGCACGGCGCACTTCACGTCGCCCTACGCCGAGTGTTTCCGAAAGCTCACGTTCAGTGGGCAATGGAATGCCTGGTGTTGACTCATGCTGGTTAATAAGCCCGCGCAATTGCTCGAGTGCGGTACTGGAATTTGCCAGAAACCGTGACGGTTTTTCCATATTGGTTCGCTCGCTGTCATCATTTCTTTATTTTTATTAACAATAAGTTATGGATATGATCGATAACTTACCGTCCTAATGATTAAGCAAATAATGAACCAATAAACCATTGGTTCAGAAACTTTCTGGAAAATGCAGGTTAACTGAATGATTTAAAGCGATTTATTTTTACAAAATTGTTACAGATGGAAATGACTGCGAATGAGTAAAGCACAAAAATTGCACAAATCCAGTGCAAACAATGCACTATAATCATGCAATTGTTAATTAATTGCACCACTAATATTGAATATTTGTTAATTAACAAAAGGTATTAGATAAGATTTTTGCGGGATAGAAACGACGAAGGCCTGAATCATTTCTGATTCAGGCCTTCTGAATAGTGGCGGAACGGACGGGACTCGAACCCGCGACCCCCTGCGTGACAGGCAGGTATTCTAACCGACTGAACTACCGCTCCACTGTTCCCGTTTGGGGAACGAAGCGGATATTACGGATTGCCTCTGAACTCGTCAACGCTTTTTCTTAAGTTTTGAATCGTTTGCTGCAAAAATCGCCCAGACGGTGATTTTACAGGCATTCAGGCACTGTTTATGCACGCCACATGCAACTTCCGCCTTTCTTCTGCACTAAATCGAGACGGGATTCGTGGTTAAGCAACTCTTCATCACTGGCTAAAACCACGCGTAAACGACTCGCCTGACGCACAACCCGCTGAATACCCGCTTCACCCAGAGTTTGTTGGCCTTCATTTTCCATACTGAATGCCATCGACGTCTGCCCACCGGTCATGGTCAGATAGACATCCGCCAGGATCTGGGCATCGAGCAATGCGCCGTGGAGCGTACGCTTGGTGTTGTCTATCTCGTAACGTGAACAGAGTGCATCAAGGCTGTTTCGCTTGCCGGGAAACATCTTCCTTGCCAGCGCCAGGCTATCGGTCACCTTACAGAAGGTGTTGGTCTTCGGAATATCGCGATTGAGCTTGCTGAACTCATAGTCCATAAAGCCGATATCGAACGATGCGTTGTGAATGACCAGCTCTGCGCCTCTGATGTATTCCAGAAATTCGTCTGCAACATCTGCAAAGGTCGGCTTATCCAGCAAGAACTCATCGGCAATACCGTGAACGCCGAACGCTTCCGGGTCCACCAGCCGGTCCGGCTTGAGATAAACGTGGAAGTTGTTCCCCGTAAGGCGACGGTTCACTACCTCTACAGCACCGATCTCAATAATCTTGTGCCCTTCGTAGTGTGCGCCGATTTGGTTCATACCGGTGGTTTCGGTATCGAGAACAATCTGGCGAGTAATTGCAGTGCTCATGTCGGTCATTTATGTCAGACTTATCGTTTAACTGAACGTTTCAAATACAGGAAGTCTACCAGAGATGCGTAAACAGGTAGAAATTTTCACCGATGGATCTTGTCTCGGTAACCCAGGACCTGGCGGTTACGGCGCCATTATGCGCTATCGTCAGCATGAAAAAACCTTTAGTGAAGGCTATCGCCTGACCACCAACAACCGCATGGAGCTGATGGCGGCCATCGTGGCGCTGGAAGCGTTAAAAGAGCACTGCGATGTGGTACTGAGCACCGACAGCCAGTACGTGCGCCAGGGCATTACCCAGTGGATCTTCAACTGGAAAAAACGCGGCTGGAAAACGGCAGATAAAAAACCGGTCAAAAATGTCGATCTCTGGAAGCGCCTGGACGCCGCGTTAGGGCAGCATCAAATCAAATGGGAATGGGTAAAAGGCCATGCCGGACACCCGGAAAACGAACGCTGTGACGAGCTGGCTCGTACAGCCGCGTCAAACCCAACTCAGGAAGATGTCGGGTATCAGCCTGAATCCTGATCAGGGTTTGCGGTACTGCCGCGTTGCGCCAACGGTCTGACGGATCTGGGTTTTCGATTTACTTTGTTTCATCGGGTTAAGCGTGAGGGGAATCGTCCGCTTACGCGCCACGATAAACTGCATACAGCCCAGCGCCGGCAGATGTGTGCTCAGTAACACTCCGCCCTGTCGGGACCAGGGTAACACCTGAAAACCACCGTAGCAGAGGACTTCAAAGTTCAGCAGTGAAAGCCAGTCCAGCTGGCGCATCAGCGTAAACATTCGGCTGTTATAAGGTGGCGTGCGGCGCAGCACTGGCACCAGTTTACGTAGCCCCATCAGACTCAGTGGATTGAAGCCGCTGAGGATCAGCCAGCCGTCATCGATCAGCACCCGGTCGGCTTCACGCAGCAAACGATGCGGATCACTGCACCAGGGCAAGGTATGTGCCAGCAGACAAGCATCGACGGATTTTTCCGCAAAAGGCAAATGCAACGGATCGGCTTTAACCTGAACGGGCGATCCCCCAAGAGAGACGTTAACCTGATGTGAGATAGCACAGCTTTCAGTGTTGATTTCTGCACTGAGATTGCCAATTTTAAGCAGGTGAAAACCATACATTTTCGCAAGCCAGGGTTTAAGCTGTTGTTCTAACGCCTCGCGATAGTATTCACCCCAGGGCAATTCCGCCCAACGTTCCGGTGCTGCGACAGTCTGAGGTATCCTTGCCGGTTTCATCAAAACGCCCGCCACGTTAAAAGAGGTAATTAATGAATCTTATCAGTATTCCAGCCTTCCAGGACAATTACATCTGGGTTTTAGTTGACGACGATCGTCGTTGCGTCATTGTCGATCCCGGAGAATCCGCGCCGATTTTAACTGCAATTGCCGAAAACGGCTGGCAACCGGAAGCTATTCTCCTGACGCATCATCACAACGATCACGTTGGCGGTGTCCCTGCATTGCGGGCAAAATTTCCGCATCTTGTGGTATACGGACCGGCAGAAACACAAGATAAGGGAACCACTCATGTAGTCAAAGAAGGCGAAAAAGTCCTCATTCTCGGGTGGGATTTTTCCGTTTTTGCCACACCGGGTCACACTTCAGGACATATTTGTTTCTACAGCAAACCTTATCTATTTTGCGGCGACACACTCTTTTCAGGCGGCTGCGGAAGGTTGTTTGAAGGTACGTCAGCACAGATGTATCAATCTTTACAGAAGATTGCCGCGCTCCCGGACGACACGCTCATTTGTTGCGCACATGAGTATACATTAGGGAATATGAAGTTTGCTGTAAGCATCTTACCCGACGATCGCGCTATTCAGGATTATTACCAGAAAGTGAAGGAGTTACGTGCAAAAAACCAAAAAACACTCCCCGTAATTCTGAAAAATGAGCGTGAAATAAATTTATTTTTAAGAACTCATGATATTGATTTAATTAATAAAATTAACCAAGAAACAAATTTGCAACAACCAGAAGATTGTTTTGCATGGTTAAGGTCAAAGAAAGATAACTTCCGATAATTCTGGGTTGCCTTTTGAAAATTTCGCCGTTATCATCGCTCGTCTTTTAAGCAACTATTGACACACACATGAAGGCAAAAGCGATATTACTCGCCTCTGTCCTGCTTGTAGGTTGCCAGTCGCAAAACGGCAGCAACGTACAACAGCACGCACAGAGCCTTTCTGCAGCTGGTCAAGGGGAAGCAGGGAAGTTTACAAGTCAGGCGCGATGGATGGACGATGGGACATCATTCGCGCAGGATCAGGACTTGTGGGCCTCTATTGGCGACGAGCTAAAGATGGGAATTCCGGAAAACACCCGGATTCGCGAACAGAAACAGAAGTATTTGAGAAATAAGAGCTATCTCCACGATGTAACTTTACGGGCAGAGCCGTATATGTACTGGATAGCCGGGCAAGTTAAGAAACGTAACATGCCGATGGAGCTGGTACTCCTACCCATAGTGGAGAGCGCTTTTGACCCACACGCGACGTCTGGCGCCAATGCCGCAGGCATTTGGCAGATCATACCGAGCACAGGGCGCAATTATGGTTTAAAACAGACCCGCAGCTACGATGCGCGTCGTGATGTAGTCGCTTCCACGACTGCCGCTCTCGACATGATGCAACGTCTGAACAAGATGTTCGACGGTGACTGGTTGTTAACAGTCGCAGCGTACAACAGTGGTGAAGGTCGTGTACTGAAGGCAATGAAAGCGAATAAAGCGCGTGGAAAATCCACCGACTTCTGGTCGCTCTCACTGCCACAGGAAACCAAGGTTTACGTACCGAAAATGCTGGCATTGAGCGATATTCTCAAGAACAGCAAGCGTTACGGTGTACAACTGCCAACACCAGACGAAAGTCGTGCACTGGCGCGTGTTCGCCTCAGCAGCCCGGTTGATATTCAACAGGTTGCCGATATGACGGGTATGTCGGTAAGTAAACTGAAAACCTTTAATGCAGGCGTTAAAGGCTCAACGCTGGGTGCCAGTGGCCCTCAGTATGTGATGGTTCCGCAAAAACACGCGGAGCAGTTACGCGAGTCTTTAGCTTCTGGTGAGATTGCAGCGGTTCAGTCTACGCTTGTTGCAGATACTTCATCAGTAAGCAGCCGCAGCTATAAGGTTCGTTCAGGTGATACGCTTTCAGGTATTGCATCACGTCTTGGCGTGAGCGCAAAAGACCTACAGCAGTGGAACAATCTGCGTAGCTCTGGTCTGAAAGTGGGTCAGAATCTGACGGTTGGCGCAGGTAGCAGCGCGCAGCGTCTTGCCAACAACAGCGATAGCATTACTTATCGCGTGCGTAAGGGTGATTCGCTGTCCAGTATTGCAAAACGTCACGGCGTGAACATCCAGGATGTTATGCGCTGGAATAACGATACTGACAATCTGCAACCCGGCGATCAGTTGACGCTGTTTGTGAAAAATAGCGCAACGCCAGACTCCTGATCAGACAGTCTGAACATAAAAAAGGCACCGATTCCCCCGGTGCCTTTTTTTATTTATCCCGCTTTTTGTACTTCAGCCATAATGGTATCGCTGGTAAACGATCCATCCTCCTGCAACTCAAAGTACGCCTTCACGTCCGCAGACGCGCTATCCTGATAAAGACGAATAGCCTGGCTTAATGCTTCTGGCGTCCGCATCCGCGCAATCCAGGAGCTGAATTCGAGCGGCAATCGGTCTGTTATCAATGAGCGTGAAATCAACCCAGCCTCTGCGGTCATCTGCAACCACTCCCCACTGGAATAATTGCGAACATGCGATGTGTCGCGCAGTGCTTCAACCGTCTGCAACCAGACATCCCGTACCGGATGGCCAGGCGACATGATATCCATGATGATAAAAATCCCACCCGGCTTCAGCACACGTTTAACTTCCCGCAATGCTTGCCCGACATCGTGCCAGTGGTGCGCGGAGTAACGACTGATGACAATCTCAAAAGTATCATCGGCAAACGGTAATGATTCCGCGTACCCCTGACGGGTAACGAGGTTTTTCAGCCCTTTAGCTTTGGCGGCCTCCGTTACAACGTCGAGCATCTGGCTGGACAAATCGTATGCTGTTACCTGAGCGACCTGCTGCGCGGCGGCAAAACTAGCGTGCCCTGCCCCACAACCCAAATCCAGCACGTGCGCCTGCGGGAATGCCGCCAGCCGCTCGCTGAGACGAGTCAGATCTCGACCAGACGCATGGACGGCGCTGCTCAGATAAGCATTTGCCTGGGAGCCAAACTGTTTTTCTACGTTGTCATGATGGGAGTGTGTTGTCATCTTACTGTCCTTTGGTTGATAAAAAATAAAGGGCAGCACCTGCACATAGGTCTGCCCCACGGCAGACCTGACACACCATTATTTATCAGGTTTGCCGGGACTGAATTCAACTAGTAGAGGATTGTGATCGGATGCGCGTGTCACCAGCACAGAGGCATCGTGAACGCTCAAACCGCGATAAAAGACAAAATCGAGAGGACGACCAAAGGCTTTCTTACGCTGGTCATCGTTAAAACGAACTTCGCGCAGCGACATCTCGCGCGCAAAGCGATACAAGGCGTTCATCCGTGGGCGGCTCCAGGCATTAAAATCCCCTGCCATAATGATAGGCCCGCTGTGATGGGCAATCTGATCGCCAATCGGAAGTAACTGCTTACTGTAGACATCGACGCCCAGGCTGAAATTAACAGCGTGAATATTTACGACCATCAGCAAACGGCTATCCGGTAACGGGTAGACGGTAACCAGCGCCGATTTTGCCAGCCGCAGAATGGGTTCTCGCTCACGAAGGGGACAACAATAAACAGGATGCGCCGCTGAAAGCGTCATGACACCAGAAGGGTGCTGCGGCAGCACAAACGCAGGCACCTGATCGGCCGCGAGATAGTTAGTGGTCGCAAACCTTACCAGCTCAGGCGTCGTTTGCGCTTCTTGCAGGAGAACGAGATGAGCGTCCTTACCAAAATTTTTGAGGACGGATAACCACTCAGCACGCTGTTGCTTAAAGATATTCCACACCAGCACACGAATTTTTTCATCGCTGCTTAATGGCGTACCGGCGGGTAATGCCTGGCTGATGCTCGCGAACGATCCCGGAGGCAGTATTCTCTCCGCGGGTAATCCGGCAACATAACGCATGGCATAGGTATTTTTTCGCACTTTCGGAAATGACCTCTATAACATGAACCAGCCCGGAAAACGGACTGGTTCTAATGTTATAGGGATTTTAGGTCATAGTTTCAACGCAATTACTGAGAAACCTTTCCAAGTTTTGTAAGCAAGCACTTACTGTTATTTAGCCAAGAGCCACCCGGGCAGGTTTATCAAGGCGACCGCTCAGGCCTATCAGCAGGAAAGCGATAAGCACGATCGCAGCGCCAATCCACGGTGTCTGAGTCAGGCCAAAGTGCTCAACAGTCTGCCCACCAATAATGGAACCGAGTGCGATCCCAATATTGAATGCAGCAATGTTCAGACCAGATGCAACATCGACGGCATTGGGTGTATAAAGCTCTGCCTTCTGAACGACATAGACCTGAAGACCCGGCACGTTACCAAATGCAAAGATCCCCATCACCAGTACCGTGGCCAGCGCCGCATATTGCACAGAAGCGGTGAACTGGAAGATCAGCAGCAGTACAACCAGCGCAGCGAAAATAAATTTCAGGGCCGGTACTGCACCGTGTTTATCGGCAAGCTTGCCACCCCAGATATTGCCTATTGCCACCGACACGCCATAACCCAACAAGATCCAACTAACTGCGCTCGGTGAGAAGCCCGCCAGATCCTGCATCATCGGTGCAAGGAATGTAAAAGCGGTAAAGACACCACCGTACCCCAAAGCCGTGATCGCATAGATGATCAGAAGGCGAGGATGGGTCAGTACTTTAAGTTGATCGCTCAGGCTGGCACTCGCACGGCCAGGGATATTTGAAGGGACGAGAAGCAGACTGGCCACCAGGGCTATCACTCCCAGTACTGAGACGGCCAGGAATGTTTCGCGCCAGCCAAAATGTTGGCCGATAAACGTCCCCAGAGGCACGCCGGTGACCAGCGCGACAGTTAACCCGCCAAACATAATCGCAATGGCAGATGCCGCTTTCTCTTTTGGCACCAGGCTGGTTGCAATGGTTGAACCAATCGAGAAAAACACACCATGGGCAAGGCCCGTCAGCAAGCGGGCAATGACCAGCGTGGTGTAGTCAGGTGCTTGCCAGGCCAGAATATTCCCGGCGGTGAACAGAACCATCAGCGCCATCAATAACTGCTTGCGCGGAAAACGTCCGGTCAACGCCGTAAGCACAGGGGCACCAACGGCCACACCTAATGCGTAGATAGAAACCAGCAGCCCGGCAGAAGGCAGAGAGATGGCAAGTTGGTTCGCAATCGTAGGAACCAGACCCACGATAACAAATTCGGTCGTGCCAATTGCGAAGGCACTGATCGTCAGGGCAAGTAGCGCCAGTGGCATAAAATACTCCGTATCATCAGGATTAAGATGACAAGAAGTATGCGCCAGTGCTTAAATAACAAAAATGGTCAAAATCTCAATAGAATTTTGCAGGTGGTGCAATAATGAAGGCGACATCAGAAGAGCTGGCGATATTTGTCGCCGTGGTAGAAAGCGGCAGTTTTAGCCGTGCTGCGGAGCAACTCGGACAGGCAAATTCCGCCATTAGCCGCTCGGTGAAAAAGCTGGAGATGAAACTCGGTGTTAGCCTGCTCAACCGAACCACAAGGCAGTTAAGTCTGACAGAAGAAGGCGAGCGCTATTTCCGCCGCGTACAGTCCGTCTTGCAGGAAATGGCTGCAGCAGAGACAGAAATTATGGAGTCTCGCAGCACGCCACGCGGGCTGCTGCGTATTGATGCGGCAACACCTGTGGTCCTTCATTACCTGATGCCACTCATTAAACCTTTCCGTGAACGCTACCCGGAAATGACATTGTCGCTGGTGTCATCTGAGACATTCATTAATCTGATAGAGAGAAAGGTAGATGTTGCGATTCGCGTTGGCACACTTACCGATTCCAGCTTGCGGGCCCGCCCTTTGTTCAGGAGCTACCGAAAAATTATTGCATCGCCGGAATACCTTGCGCAGTTTGGTCAGCCTGAAACGGTCGAGGATTTGAAACAGCATCTGTGCCTGGGTTTTACAGAGCCCGTATCGCTAAATACCTGGCCTGTCGCCTGTAGTGACGGACAGCTTCATGAGATAGATTGCGGCTTATCGTCAAACAGTGGGGAAACACTGAAGCAACTTTGTCTTGAAGGAAACGGGATTGCCTGTTTATCCGATTACATGATCAATAAAGAGATTGCCCGTGGGGAGCTTGTAGAGTTAATGGCTGATAAACGCCTGCCGGTAGAGATGCCTTTTAGTGCAGTGTATTACAGTGACAGAGCGGTGAGTACGCGCATCCGCGCATTTATCGACTTCCTGAGCGAACATGCGAAAACAGCTCCCGAAGGAGCTGTGTGAGGGTTTAGGGTACAGAGTTGGGTCAATATTAATCCCAGTCTGGTGCTAAACCTTCCGGGCTTACCAGGCGATCGTTGCAATCCAGAGCAGCGATCGCTTTTTTGTCTTCATCATCCAGCTGGAGATCCAGTGCTAACAGGTTGCTCGCCAGGTTTTCACGTTTGGTTGAAGATGGGATAACGGCATAACCTTCACCCATTGCCCAGGCCAGAATCACCTGTGCAGCCGTGGCATTGTGTTTCTGTGCAATGCGAATAATCACTTCATCTTTCAGTGCGTTACCGTAAGCCAGCGTCATGTAAGAGGTGATATGGATACCGTGCTGTTTTGCCCAGTCAACCACTTTACGGTTTTGCAGATAAGGGGACAGTTCAACCTGGTTGGTTGCAATATTCTCTGCACCAACAGCCGCAATGGCTTTTTCCATCAACGGGATAGTGAAGTTAGAGATACCAATTTCACGGGTTAAGCCCTGCTCTTTTGCTTCAAGCAGCGCCTGCATGAACTCTTCCACGGAAACCGAATCGTTCGGTGACGGCCAGTGGATCAGCGTCAGATCTACGTAGTCGGTACGCAGTTTCTTCAGACTCTCTTTCAGGCTTGGAATCAGCTTTTCTTTGCTGAGGTTCTCAATCCAGATTTTAGTGGTGATGAAAAGTTCATTACGGGCTACACCACTCTCTTCAATCGCCTGGCCAACGGCAGCTTCATTTTCATAAATCTGCGCCGTATCAACAGTACGATAGCCAAGTTCAAGAGCAGTTTTTACAGATGCGATAACAACATCGTCTTTCAGGCGGAAAGTGCCCAGACCAAATGCAGGGATAGTCATGTAATTCCTCGTTAATCATAATGTTCGTTAACTGAGGAAGATTATCGCTGCTGCTGTTATTCAGAAAAAGAGCGTAAAACGCAGAGGATTTTTGCTAATTTAGCAAAAATTATACGGAAGATAAGAAAAAAGCCCTGAGTAAATACTCAGGGCTTTCAATAAGTGGCGGAACGGACGGGACTCGAACCCGCGACCCCCTGCGTGACAGGCAGGTATTCTAACCGACTGAACTACCGCTCCACCGAAGACTTTGTAACCACCGGATTAATGCACCGGCTTACTACTTAATTTGATGCCTGGCAGTTCCCTACTCTCACATGGGGAGACCCCACACTACCATCGGCGCTACGGCGTTTCACTTCTGAGTTCGGCATGGGGTCAGGTGGGACCACCGCGCTAAAGCCGCCAGGCAAATTCTGTTAATCTGTATCAAAGCTGAAAATATTCTGTCTCTCAACCGCCGAAACAGCTTCGGCGTTGTAAGGTTAAGCCTCACGGTTCATTAGTATCGGTTAGCTCAACGTATCGCTACGCTTACACACCCGACCTATCAACGTCGTAGTCTTCAACGTTCCTTCAGGACCCTTAAAGGGTCAGGGAGAACTCATCTCGGGGCAAGTTTCGTGCTTAGATGCTTTCAGCACTTATCTTTTCCGCATTTAGCTACCGGGCAATGCCATTGGCATGACAACCCGAACACCAGTGATGCGTCCACTCCGGTCCTCTCGTACTAGGAGCAGCCCCCCTCAATTCTCCAGCGCCCACGGCAGATAGGGACCGAACTGTCTCACGACGTTCTAAACCCAGCTCGCGTACCACTTTAAACGGCGAACAGCCGTACCCTTGGGACCTACTTCAGCCCCAGGATGTGATGAGCCGACATCGAGGTGCCAAACACCGCCGTCGATATGAACTCTTGGGCGGTATCAGCCTGTTATCCCCGGAGTACCTTTTATCCGTTGAGCGATGGCCCTTCCATTCAGAACCACCGGATCACTATGACCTGCTTTCGCACCTGCTCGAGCCGTCACTCTCGCAGTCAAGCTAGCTTATGCCATTGCACTAACCTCCTGATGTCCGACCAGGATTAGCTAACCTTCGTGCTCCTCCGTTACTCTTTGGGAGGAGACCGCCCCAGTCAAACTACCCACCAGACACTGTCCGCAACCCGGATTACGGGTCTACGTTAGAACACCAGCCATTAAAGGGTGGTATTTCAAGGTTGGCTCCACGCAGACTGGCGTCCACGCTTCAAAGCCTCCCACCTATCCTACACATCAAGGACCAGTGTTCAGTGTCAAGCTATAGTAAAGGTTCACGGGGTCTTTCCGTCTTGCCGCGGGTACACTGCATCTTCACAGCGAGTTCAATTTCACTGAGTCTCGGGTGGAGACAGCCTGGCCATCATTACGCCATTCGTGCAGGTCGGAACTTACCCGACAAGGAATTTCGCTACCTTAGGACCGTTATAGTTACGGCCGCCGTTTACCGGGGCTTCGATCAAGAGCTTCGCGTTGCCGCTAACCCCATCAATTAACCTTCCGGCACCGGGCAGGCGTCACACCGTATACGTCCACTTTCGTGTTTGCACAGTGCTGTGTTTTTAATAAACAGTTGCAGCCAGCTGGTATCTTCGACTGATTTCAGCTCCACCCGCAGGGGCTTCACCTACACATCAGCGTGCCTTCTCCCGAAGTTACGGCACCATTTTGCCTAGTTCCTTCACCCGAGTTCTCTCAAGCGCCTTGGTATTCTCTACCTGACCACCTGTGTCGGTTTGGGGTACGATTTGATGTTACCTGATGCTTAGAGGCTTTTCCTGGAAGCAGGGCATTTGTTACTTCAGTACCGTAGTACCTCGTCATCACACCTCAGCGTTAAAAAGAGTCCGGATTTACCTAAACTCTCCGCCTACATGCTTAAACCGGGACAACCGTCGCCCGGCTAACATAGCCTTCTCCGTCCCCCCTTCGCAGTAACACCAAGTACAGGAATATTAACCTGTTTCCCATCGACTACGCCTTTCGGCCTCGCCTTAGGGGTCGACTCACCCTGCCCCGATTAACGTTGGACAGGAACCCTTGGTCTTCCGGCGTGCGGGCTTTTCACCCGCATTATCGTTACTTATGTCAGCATTCGCACTTCTGATACCTCCAGCATCCCTCACAGGACACCTTCAACGGCTTACAGAACGCTCCCCTACCCAACAACGCATAAGCGTCGCTGCCGCAGCTTCGGTGCATGGTTTAGCCCCGTTACATCTTCCGCGCAGGCCGACTCGACCAGTGAGCTATTACGCTTTCTTTAAATGATGGCTGCTTCTAAGCCAACATCCTGGCTGTCTGTGCCTTCCCACATCGTTTCCCACTTAACCATGACTTTGGGACCTTAGCTGGCGGTCTGGGTTGTTTCCCTCTTCACGACGGACGTTAGCACCCGCCGTGTGTCTCCCGTGATAACATTCTTCGGTATTCGTAGTTTGCATCGGGTTGGTAAGCCGGGATGGCCCCCTAGCCGAAACAGTGCTCTACCCCCGAAGATGAGTTCACGAGGCGCTACCTAAATAGCTTTCGGGGAGAACCAGCTATCTCCCGGTTTGATTGGCCTTTCACCCCCAGCCACAAGTCATCCGCTAATTTTTCAACATTAGTCGGTTCGGTCCTCCAGTTAGTGTTACCCAACCTTCAACCTGCCCATGGCTAGATCACCGGGTTTCGGGTCTATACCCTGCAACTTAACGCCCAGTTAAGACTCGGTTTCCCTTCGGCTCCCCTATACGGTTAACCTTGCTACAGAATATAAGTCGCTGACCCATTATACAAAAGGTACGCAGTCACACCACGAAGGTGCTCCCACTGCTTGTACGTACACGGTTTCAGGTTCTTTTTCACTCCCCTCGCCGGGGTTCTTTTCGCCTTTCCCTCACGGTACTGGTTCACTATCGGTCAGTCAGGAGTATTTAGCCTTGGAGGATGGTCCCCCCATATTCAGACAGGATACCACGTGTCCCGCCCTACTCTTCGAGTTCACAACCTGTGTGCTTTCGTGTACGGGGCTATCACCCTGTATCGCCGGACTTTCCAGACCGTTCCACTAACACACAAGCTGATTCAGACTCTGGGCTGCTCCCCGTTCGCTCGCCGCTACTGGGGGAATCTCGGTTGATTTCTTTTCCTCGGGGTACTTAGATGTTTCAGTTCCCCCGGTTCGCTTCGTTAAGCTATGTATTCACTTAACGATAGTGTGTCGGAACACACTGGGTTTCCCCATTCGGAAATCGCCGGGTCAAAGGTTCATATCACCTCGCCGGCGCTTATCGCAGATTAGCACGTCCTTCATCGCCTCTGACTGCCAGGGCATCCACCGTGTACGCTTAGTCGCTTAACCTCACAACCCGAAGATGTTTCTTTCGATTCATCATCAAATTGCGAAAATTTGAGAGACTCGAACACACCACTTAAGGTGTGTCGTTTCAATTTTCAGCTTGATCCAGATTTTTAAAGAGCAAAACTTCGCAGTGAACCTTTTCAGGTACACTCTGAAGTTTTCTTGTTTTCGCAGTAAAGATGGTGGAGCTATGCGGGATCGAACCGCAGACCTCCTGCGTGCAAGGCAGGCGCTCTCCCAGCTGAGCTATAACCCCATCGTATACACTAATCTCTGTACCGCTCATCCTTTAACATAAGGATTTTGGTAGGCCTGAGTGGACTTGAACCACCGACCTCACCCTTATCAGGGGTGCGCTCTAACCACCTGAGCTACAAGCCTGCAGAGATTTTTACTGCTATTTTTCATCAGACAATCTGTGTGAGCACTACAAAGGCAGGTTCTTTAAGGTAAGGAGGTGATCCAACCGCAGGTTCCCCTACGGTTACCTTGTTACGACTTCACCCCAGTCATGAATCACAAAGTGGTAAGCGCCCTCCCGAAGGTTAAGCTACCTACTTCTTTTGCAACCCACTCCCATGGTGTGACGGGCGGTGTGTACAAGGCCCGGGAACGTATTCACCGTAGCATTCTGATCTACGATTACTAGCGATTCCGACTTCATGGAGTCGAGTTGCAGACTCCAATCCGGACTACGACATACTTTATGAGGTCCGCTTGCTCTCGCGAGGTCGCTTCTCTTTGTATATGCCATTGTAGCACGTGTGTAGCCCTACTCGTAAGGGCCATGATGACTTGACGTCATCCCCACCTTCCTCCAGTTTATCACTGGCAGTCTCCTTTGAGTTCCCGGCCGAACCGCTGGCAACAAAGGATAAGGGTTGCGCTCGTTGCGGGACTTAACCCAACATTTCACAACACGAGCTGACGACAGCCATGCAGCACCTGTCTCAGAGTTCCCGAAGGCACCAATCCATCTCTGGAAAGTTCTCTGGATGTCAAGAGTAGGTAAGGTTCTTCGCGTTGCATCGAATTAAACCACATGCTCCACCGCTTGTGCGGGCCCCCGTCAATTCATTTGAGTTTTAACCTTGCGGCCGTACTCCCCAGGCGGTCGACTTAACGCGTTAGCTCCGGAAGCCACTCCTCAAGGGAACAACCTCCAAGTCGACATCGTTTACGGCGTGGACTACCAGGGTATCTAATCCTGTTTGCTCCCCACGCTTTCGCACCTGAGCGTCAGTCTTTGTCCAGGGGGCCGCCTTCGCCACCGGTATTCCTCCAGATCTCTACGCATTTCACCGCTACACCTGGAATTCTACCCCCCTCTACAAGACTCTAGCCTGCCAGTTTCGAATGCAGTTCCCAGGTTGAGCCCGGGGATTTCACATCCGACTTGACAGACCGCCTGCGTGCGCTTTACGCCCAGTAATTCCGATTAACGCTTGCACCCTCCGTATTACCGCGGCTGCTGGCACGGAGTTAGCCGGTGCTTCTTCTGCGAGTAACGTCAATCACCAAGGTTATTAACCTTAATGCCTTCCTCCTCGCTGAAAGTACTTTACAACCCGAAGGCCTTCTTCATACACGCGGCATGGCTGCATCAGGCTTGCGCCCATTGTGCAATATTCCCCACTGCTGCCTCCCGTAGGAGTCTGGACCGTGTCTCAGTTCCAGTGTGGCTGGTCATCCTCTCAGACCAGCTAGGGATCGTCGCCTAGGTGAGCCGTTACCCCACCTACTAGCTAATCCCATCTGGGCACATCTGATGGCAAGAGGCCCGAAGGTCCCCCTCTTTGGTCTTGCGACGTTATGCGGTATTAGCTACCGTTTCCAGTAGTTATCCCCCTCCATCAGGCAGTTTCCCAGACATTACTCACCCGTCCGCCGCTCGTCACCCAGGAGCAAGCTCCCTGTGTTACCGCTCGACTTGCATGTGTTAGGCCTGCCGCCAGCGTTCAATCTGAGCCATGATCAAACTCTTCAATTTAAGTTTGATGCTCGTGAATTAAACTTCGTAATGAATTACGTATGTTCACTCAGAGACTTGGTATTCATTTTTCGTCTTGCGACGTTAAGAATCCATGTCACTTTGAGTGCCCACACAGATTGTCTGATAAATTGTTAAAGAGCAGTGCAACGTGGCTTTCAGCTCACCGTTGCGAGGTGGCGTATATTACGCTTTCCTCTTTCAGAGTCAACCCGTTATTTCAGGATTTTTTCTCTTCAACCGACCGCGTTGTTTGTGAAGTGATTCACATCCGCCGTGTCGATGGAGGCGCATTATAGGGAGCTTCCGAGGAATGACAAGCGGAAAAATACAATTTTATTTCAACCGCTCACCTTTTAGCCAAAACGCCTATTTTTGGTGCTTTTTAATCTCTTTTGGCAGCTCTGCCAGGCTATTAATCACCCAATCCGCTGCATTCTCTGCTTCTGGCGTCACTGGCTTGCCGGTGCGAACTAATATTTTGGTGCCTACGCCGGCTGCGGTTGCGGCCTGCATATCTTCCAGTTTATCGCCCACCATATAAGAAGCAGCCATATCAATGTGCAGAAATTCCTGCGCAGAGATAAACATACCCGGATGCGGCTTACGACAGTCGCAGGTCTGACGATACTCTTCTACTGTTCCCTGTGGGTGGTGCGGGCAATAATAGATACCGTCGAGATCGACACCACGATCGGCTAACGACCAGTCCATCCATTCCGTTAGCGTTTCAAACTGCGCCTCGGTGAATTTACCGCGAGCAATACCAGACTGGTTGGTGACAACCACCAGCGCATAGCCCATCTCTTTTAACTGGCGCATTGCATCTATTACGCCTTCGATAAACTCGAACGCGTCAATCTCATGGACATAACCGTGATCCACATTAATGGTGCCATCACGATCGAGAAAAATTGCGGGTACTGATTTTGCCACCGGTTTGCTCCTGAAAAAGGCGTGTCCGGTTAGTATCTCATGAATCACAGCGCAATAAAGTGCTCATCGCACAGAGTTGGATTGATTTAGACGTCTGGATGCCTTAACATCCATTTTGTTTACGGTCATCACCCGTATCCGGCAGAATAAAATGCCACGGCTAACTTACATACGATAAAAATAATCTAATGATTAAACTTTCCAATATCACCAAAGTGTTCCAGCAGGGGAACCGAACCATTCAGGCGCTGAACAACGTCAGCCTGCATGTTCCTGCTGGTCAAATTTATGGCGTCATTGGCGCATCGGGTGCGGGTAAAAGTACGCTGATCCGTTGTGTTAACCTGCTTGAGCGCCCAAGCCAGGGCAGCGTAGAAGTTGGCGGACAAGAACTTACCGCACTCTCAGAGAAAGAATTAACAAAAGCGCGTCGCCAGATTGGCATGATCTTCCAGCACTTCAACCTGCTGGCATCCCGCACCGTGTTCGGCAACGTCGCTTTGCCGCTGGAGCTGGACAACTCGCCTAAAGAAGAAGTTAAGCGTCGCGTCACCGAACTGCTGGACCTGGTTGGTCTGGCAGATAAACACGACAGCTATCCGGCAAACCTGTCCGGTGGCCAAAAACAGCGTGTGGCAATCGCCCGTGCGCTGGCCAGTAATCCTAAAGTGCTGCTGTGCGATGAAGCCACCAGCGCATTAGACCCGGCAACCACACGTTCTATTCTGGAACTGCTGAAAGACATTAACCGTCGTCTGGGCCTGACCATCCTTCTTATTACTCATGAGATGGACGTGGTTAAACGCATCTGTGACTGCGTAGCCGTGATCAGCAATGGTGAACTGATTGAGCAAGACACCGTAAGTGAAGTGTTCTCGCATCCGAAAACGCCGCTCGCGCAACAGTTTATTCAATCCACGCTGCATCTGGATATTCCGGAAGATTATCTGGCGCGTTTAAAAGCAGAGCCAGCTGCCGACAGCGTGCCAATGTTGCGTATGGAATTCACCGGTCAGTCCGTGGATGCACCACTGCTTTCCGAAACCGCGCGTCGCTTTAACGTGAACAACAACATTATTAGCGCGCAGATGGATTACGCCGGCGGCGTGAAGTTCGGCATCATGCTGACGGAAATGCACGGCACACAAGAAGAAACGCAAGGCGCAATCGCCTGGCTGCAAGAACACCATGTAAAAGTAGAGGTATTGGGTTATGTCTGAACCGATGATGTGGCTGCTGGTTCGCGGCGTTTGGGAAACGCTGGCAATGACCTTTGTATCGGGCTTTTTTGGTTTCGTCATTGGTCTGCCGGTCGGCGTACTGCTGTATGTAACTCGCCCGGGTCAAATTATTGAAAACGCGAAGCTCTATCGTACCCTTTCTGCTCTGGTGAACATCTTCCGTTCCATTCCGTTCATTATTCTTCTGGTATGGATGATTCCTTTCACCCGTGTGATCGTGGGTACCTCCATCGGCTTGCAGGCCGCAATCGTCCCATTGACCGTCGGTGCTGCACCGTTTATCGCCCGTATGGTTGAGAACGCATTGCTGGAGATCCCGACAGGTTTGATTGAAGCATCACGTGCCATGGGTGCGACCCCGATGCAGATCGTTCGCAAAGTCTTGCTGCCTGAAGCGCTGCCGGGTCTGGTGAACGCCGCAACGATCACCCTCATTACGCTGGTCGGTTATTCCGCGATGGGCGGTGCTGTCGGCGCCGGTGGTTTGGGGCAGATTGGCTATCAGTACGGTTATATTGGCTATAACGCTACCGTAATGAATACTGTTCTGGTATTGCTGGTTGTTCTGGTTTACTTAATCCAATTCTCTGGCGATCGCATCGTCCGGGCTGTTACTCACAAATAACGTTACACACAACACAAACTCGACGAGTTAAGGATATAACATGGCGTTTAAATTAAAGACCTTTGCAGCGGTAGGCGCGCTGATTGGCTCTCTGGCACTGGTGGGTTGCGGTCAGGACGAAAAAGATCCAAACCATATTAAAGTGGGCGTGATTGTGGGTGCAGAGCAGCAGGTTGCTGAAGTCGCTCAGAAAGTGGCTAAAGAAAAATACGGTCTGGACGTAGAGCTGGTTACCTTCAATGACTACGTTCTGCCGAACGAAGCGCTGAGCAAAGGTGATATCGACGCTAACGCCTTCCAGCATAAACCATACCTGGATCAGCAGATCAAAGACCGTGGTTACAAGCTGGTTGCGGCAGGTAACACTTTCGTTTACCCAATTGCCGGTTACTCCAAGAAAATTAAAACCCTGGACGAACTGCAGCCAGGCTCCCAGGTCGCGGTGCCTAACGACCCGACTAACCTCGGTCGTTCCCTGCTGCTGTTGCAGAAAGTGGGCCTGATCAAACTGAAAGACGGTGTTGGCCTGCTGCCGACCGTTCTTGACGTGACTGAGAACCCGAAAAATCTGAAAATTGTTGAGCTGGAAGCGCCGCAACTGCCACGTTCTCTGGACGACGCACAGATTGCCCTGGCTGTCATCAACACCACCTACGCAAGCCAGATTGGCCTGACGCCGGCAAAAGACGGTATCTTCGTTGAAGATAAAGACTCTCCATACGTAAACCTGATCGTGACTCGCGAAGACAACAAAGACGCGGAAAACGTGAAGAAATTCGTTCAGGCTTATCAGTCTGACGAAGTTTACCAGGAAGCCAACAAGGTGTTTAACGGCGGCGCTGTTAAAGGCTGGTAATCTCACATCAGTGTAATATCATCAGGACGGGCGAAAGCCCGTCTTGTCATTTATGCAGGCAACTGATTCAATATCTGACGATTTGATTATCCATTGAGGAACTATTATGCGTGCTTTACCGATCTGTCTTTTAGCACTGATGCTGAGCGGCTGTTCTATGCTAAGCAGATCTCCTGTTGAGCCTGTTCAAAGCACTGCAACCCCGCCAAAGGCAGAGCCAGCAAAACCGAAAGCGCCACGTCCTGCGCCGGTGCGCATTATTACTAAAGCCGACGATCTCGTGGGCAAGCCTTTCCGTGAACTGGGCGATGTGAGCGGTGAATCCTGCCAGGCAACTAATCAGGACTCTCCACCAAACATCCCAACTGCTCGTAAACGCCTGCAGATTAACGCCGCAAAAATGAAAGCCAACGCGGTACTGCTGCACAGCTGTGAAGTGACCAGCGGTACACCAGGCTGCTACCGTCAGGCGGTTTGTCTTGGTACTGCGCTTACCATTTCGGCGAAATGAGTTCATTTCAGTTCGAGCAGATAGGCATTATCCGCTCACCTTATAAAGAGAAGTTCGCCGTGCCGCGCCAGCCTGGTCTGGTCAAAAGCCGCGGCGGCGAACTTCACTTCATCGCGCCTTATAATCAGGCCGATGCGGTACGCGGGCTCGAGGCATTCAGCCACTTATGGGTTGTATTTGTCTTTCACCAGACGATGGAAGGTGGCTGGCGTCCAACCGTTCGCCCTCCGCGTCTGGGTGGAAATGCCAGAATGGGCGTGTTCGCGACCCGCTCCACCTTCCGCCCGAACCCCATTGGCATGTCTCTGGTCGAGCTGAAAGGCATTCGGACGCAGAAAGATCAGGTCATACTGGAATTAGGAAGCCTTGATCTTGTGGATGGCACCCCAGTTATAGACATCAAGCCTTACCTGCCCTTTGCTGAAGCCCTGCCGGATGCGCGCGCAAGCTATGCCCAGGAAGCACCGCAGGCAGATATGCCCGTTCACTTCACACCAGAGTTAACCGCCCAGATAACGCTGCTGGAAAAGCGCTATCCTCGCCTGCGCGATTTTATCGTTGACGTTCTGGCTCAGGATCCACGTCCGGCTTACCGTAAGGGAGAGGAAACCGGGAAAACCTATGCCGTGTGGCTGCTGGATTTTAACGTTCGCTGGCGCGTGACTGAGGCGGGATTTGAAGTCTTTGCCCTGGAACCCAGGTAATTTTATTTTCCTCTCTTTTGGCATCTTTGCCACACTGGTAAACTAAACCACTTTTTTTGTGTCAGGTTGAGCATTCAGTCTGTCCTACTCGTCGAAACGGAACCGTAACAACATGCGTACTAGCCAATATCTGCTCTCCACTCTGAAGGAGACACCTGCCGACGCCGAGGTGATCAGCCACCAGCTGATGCTGCGCGCCGGGATGATCCGCAAGCTGGCCTCCGGGTTATACACCTGGCTGCCGACCGGCGTGCGCGTCCTGAAAAAAGTCGAAAACATCGTGCGTGAAGAGATGAACAACGCCGGTGCTATCGAGGTGTTAATGCCGGTAGTTCAGCCCTCTGAGCTGTGGCAGGAGAGCGGTCGCTGGGAACAGTACGGTCCTGAACTGCTGCGTATTGCCGATCGCGGCGATCGTCCGTTTGTCCTCGGCCCAACGCATGAAGAAGTCATTACCGATCTTATCCGTAATGAGCTGAGCTCTTATAAACAGCTGCCGCTGAACTTCTTCCAGATCCAGACCAAATTCCGTGACGAAGTGCGCCCGCGCTTTGGCGTAATGCGCTCCCGCGAATTCCTGATGAAAGATGCGTACTCTTTCCACACGTCTCAGGAATCTCTGCAAGAGACTTACGACAAGATGTACGAAGCGTACAGCAAAATCTTCTCCCGCATGGGTCTGGATTTCCGTGCGGTACAAGCTGATACCGGCTCTATCGGTGGTAGCGCATCGCATGAATTCCAGGTACTGGCTCAGAGCGGTGAAGACGATGTTATCTTCTCTGACTCCTCTGATTACGCCGCTAACATCGAGTTTGCTGAAGCCCTGGCACCAAAAGCACCACGCGCCGCAGCTACTGAAGAGATGAAATTGGTTGATACGCCAAACGCGAAAACCATTGCCGAACTGGTGGAACAATTCAATCTGCCGATCGAGAAAACGGTTAAAACCCTGCTGGTGAAAGCGGTTGAAGGCAGCAAGAGCCCGCTGGTTGCCCTGCTGGTTCGCGGCGATCACGAACTGAACGAAGTAAAAGCCGAGAAACTGTCGCAGGTTGCCAGCCCGCTGACTTTCGCAACAGAAGCGGAAATCCGCGCGGTTGTAAACGCAGGTCCAGGTTCCCTGGGTCCAGTGAATATGCCAATCCCGGTGGTTGTTGACCGTACAGTTGCGGCAATGAGCGACTTCTCCGCTGGCGCAAACATCGATGGTAAGCACTACTTCGGCATCAACTGGGATCGCGATGTTGCGACGCCAGAAGTGGCAGATATTCGTAATGTGGTTGCCGGTGACCCAAGCCCGGATGGCCAGGGTACTCTGATGATCAAACGTGGCATCGAAGTGGGCCACATCTTCCAGCTGGGTGATAAATACTCCCGCGCGATGAATGCAGCCGTTCAGGGTGAAGATGGTCGTAACCAGGTTCTGACCATGGGTTGCTACGGTATCGGGGTGACGCGTGTGGTCGCGGCGGCGATTGAGCAGAACTACGACGAGCGTGGCATCGTCTGGCCAGATAACATCGCACCATTCCAGGTAGCGATTCTGCCAATGAACATGCACAAGTCTTACCGTGTGCAGGAGCTGGCCGAAAAACTGTACGGCGAGCTGCGCGCGCAGGGTATTGAAGTGCTGATGGACGACCGTAAAGAGCGTCCTGGCGTGATGTTTGCTGACATGGAGCTGATCGGTATTCCACATACTGTGGTTATCGGCGACCGTAACCTCGACAGCGATGATATTGAATACAAATACCGTCGCAACGGCGAGAAGCAGATGATCAAGACCGGTGAAATCCTTGATTACCTGGTAAAAGCCATCAAAGGTTAAGAAACAAAAAACCCCGCACATGCGGGGTTTTTTAATGGATTAACTCAGCTTATTTGCTGCTGCAATTTTTGCCCGCCAGGAATTTCGCGTCTTTATCCGCCACCAGCGTTTTCACCATCTCCCCGCTATCCGGGTTTGGCTCCATCGTAAAATGACCATCAACCGTCAGTAATACCGGTTTACTGTCATTGCCACGCGCTACTGCAAAATCACGCTCCAGCTGGGCATTGTTCGCCACGCTGACTTTCTTACCTGTCGCACAGTCGGTAAATATCGCCGCATCAGCCATGTAGAAATACATCCCCCGCATCGCCATCGGCGTGGCCGGGAGTGCCGCTTTTACAGGGGCCAGCGTGTAGTTGAACTGCGACTCAATCGGATTGCCTTCACGATCGAGCATCTCCATCCCTTCACCTTTAGGGCGGAACCAGGTTTTCTCCCCTGTCGTATCCGTCAGGACCAGTTTCTCAGCGGTGCGTGCCCATGTGCCATAGGTGGCGAAGGAAGAAGGACCTTTCGCGCCCTGATAGTGCTGGTTCATGACCCAGGTACCGTCTTTTTCCAGGAATAGCGAGGTTTCGATACCTTCACAATCAGCGCACGGCAGTACACCGCGCCAGCTCTGCTGCATCGGTTTTAATTCTTCAGACTGCGTTGGCTGTAATGCCTGCGTTTCCGCACGGTTGTTACACCCGAAAAGTGCAAAGAGCGTACTCACTGCCAATGCTGACAATAGTGCTTTTTTCACAATGACATCCTTATGAAAAATAATGTTCCTTTTCGTCACTCTGTGGGGCGACGAACTTTACCGCGTAGTGCCTTCACTGTGGATTTTTGCGCCTTCGACGACAACCGGCGCTCTTTTGATGCGCGGGTTGGTCGCGTAGCCCGGCGGCTTTTCTGTACTGCGGTTAACTCTTTAATGACTGCTACCAGCCTGGAGATCGCCGCTTCCCGGTTTAACTCCTGGCTGCGGTACTCCTGCGCTTTAATCACAATCACGCCATCGCTGGTAATCAGATGATGGCTGGCGGCAAGCAGACTTTCTTTATAATACTCTGGCAGGCTGGAGGCCCGGATGTCAAAGCGCAAATGGATGGCCGTTGAAGCCTTATTGACATGTTGCCCACCGGCACCCTGAGCACGGATCGCAGTGATCTCCAGCTCGTTATCAGGAATACTGACATTCCGGGATAAGACAATCATGCGGAGGGTTGCCACGCCGCGAGATGAATTTCCAGATTATTCTGAGAATCAGAAAGCCAGATTGCGCCGTCCTGAATCGTCGCCTGCAATACCATCGTACGGCTGGCAAACTCGCTCAGTTGGGCCAGTTGCTCATCATCCAGATACCAGACAGTGAGATTTTTAAACTGTCCGCACTTATTCTTGCTTTGCTGCCACCAGATCTCCGCAGCTCGCTGATTATACGCGAACAACGCCACTTCAGCGGACTGGGTACAGGCCTTTTTCACACGACGCTCATCCGGCAGGCCGAGTTCAATCCACAAATCGATACCCAGGTGATCGTTGCGCAGCCAGGCTTCTGGCTCGTCCTCCGCGCTCAAGCCACGCGTAAATTGCAGACGCTCATCGGCATACTTAATCCATGCCAGCAGGCGCAGCATCATGCGTTCCTGAGTTTCAGAAGGGTGACGCGCCAGCGTCAATGACGCATCGAGAAACTGGTTGCGGTCAAGATCCGCCACATTGACCACAGCTTTATAAATTGTCGCTTTCAGCGCCATGAGAGAACTCCTTTCGAATCAGGCGCACATTGTAGCGAAAATAGCGCGAAAAGGCTGTTACCAGGTGATGAATGCATCACTATCAAGGCGCTGATATTGCTTGAATGAGTATGGTATAGTCACCTTGCTAAACCGAGTTTATCTTCGTAGGCTTAATGATATCTCACAGTAAGTCAGTGCGCTGGCGGGAGGGGATGTGAATAATTATTGTGAGTTAATTCGCAAAAGGTATGCGGAAATCGCCAGCGGGGATCTGGGATACATCCCGGACGCGTTGGGCTGTGTATTGAAAGTGCTTAATGAAGTGGCCTCTGATGAGAGCCTTTCAGAATCGGTCAGGGAAAAAGCAGCATATGCTGCGGCGAATTTACTGGTGAGCGATTATGTCGATGAATGATACTTATCAACCCATCAATTGTGATGACTATGACAACCTCGAACTCGCCTGCCAGCATCATTTAATACTGACGCTGGAGCTAAAAGATGGCGAAGTATTGAAGGCGAAAGCCAGCGACCTGGTTTCACGAAAAAATGTGGAATATCTGATAGTTGAAGATGCCGGAGCAACGCGTGAGCTTCGCCTGGACAAAATTGCCAGCTTCAGCCACCCGGAAATCGGCACTGTCGTGGTGAGCGAGTCCTGATTACCCTTAACGGGCAGCCTGGCTGCCCGTTACGCGTGCCATTCAAAACACACCCCCTCTTCTGCCCAGCCCTCTTCGGTAATAAAGACACCCGCAGCCGCAATCAGCGTTTCACCGTAGAAAAGCAAAGGCGTGGCATCACGGTGCCAGGGTGGAACATTGCACTCCTGCCATATCTTTTTCAGCTTACGCCCGCCGTTTCTTCCAACAATATGCAGCATCCCACGGGTTTTAAAGCGTACGGTAACAGGTTCATCGTTTTTCGGTAGACGCACATGGCCCGCATTCGCCAGGGAAACTTTTCCCGCGCCATAGGGCAACACCAGCACTTCGCCAGAACGTGGCCAGTCGAGCACCACATCAGACAGTGAAGGGGTTGATTTAATCCACCAGAGCTGCCCTTTATAGCGTCTTACCTCAAACCCATTCAGATGCAGACAAGGTGTGGCATCGTCACGCGCCTGAGCAACCTCGTCCCAGAGACGGTTCAGCATTGCCCGCGATGGCATTGGGGCGTTATGCGATGCCAGCCAGCGTCTCAGCAGGGCTGCACGGCGTACTGCACTCAGTGTTTCCATTGGTGCGATAGACAGCGCGCCATCAGCAGAGATCAGCTCAGCCAACTCTTCACTCAGCAACTCGTCCAGCAGACTTTCCTGTTCAGCGCACAGCATCGCGCTACGCGCCGTGGCTTCGGCAAAATGCCCCCAACGCTCAGTCAGCTGCGGCAAAACACGAAGACGCAGGAAGTTACGGTCATAGCTGTCGTCCTGATTGCTTTCATCTTCAATCCAGCGCAGGTCATTCTTCCGGGCCCAGGATTCCAGCGAGGCACGCGTCTCACCCAGTAATGGGCGAATTAACACGGTGCCAGCAAAATCCGCCCGCTCAGGCATGGCGGACAATCCCGCCGGGCCGCTTCCACGCTTAAGCGCGAGCAAAAAGGTTTCGCATTGATCGTCCAGATGCTGCGCCGTTACCAGCGCTTCACCCGGTTGAATTGCACCGGCAAAAGCAGCGTAACGGGCTTTACGCGCTTGCGCCTCGATGCCCAGCCCTTCATCCTTGAGTATCACCCGCTCAACGCTCAGCGGAATCGCCCATGCTGCGCACAGCGCCTCGCAATGCGCCACCCAGGCATCCGCATGGGGGCTCAACCCATGATGAATATGTTTCGCCCTGATCTGGACGTCAGGCTCTTGATCGCGCCAGCATTTAAGGCGATGAAGCAGAACGGTTGAATCCAGCCCACCGCTAAACCCCACCAGCAGCTGGCGGTACGGTGAAACAGCATGAGCGATCGCAGGTAAGGTCATAAAAGGTTTGCGCAAAAAAATGCCCGAACAAGACGGGCATTATCACACATGACGGATATTACTGCTGGTAAAGCTCCAGCGGCAGACCATCCGGGTCGTTGAAGAAGGTAAATCGCTTATCCGTAAAAGGATCGATGCGAATCGCCTCGCATTTCACACCGTGGGTTTCAAGGTGCTTCACCGCATTATCGATATCACCTACGCTAAAGGCGAGATGCCGAAGACCACAGGCCTCTGGGCGCGAGGGGCGTGCTGGCGGGAAAGGAAAAGAAAACAGCTCAATCACATACTGCCCGTTTAACGCAAGATCGCCTTTCCAGGAGTCACGCTCCTCGCGATAGGCTTCGCTCAACAGCGTAAAGCCCAGAATATCGCAGTAAAAAGACTTACTTTTCCCGTAATCGGTCGCAATGATCGCTATATGATGAACCTGTTTTAAACCCAGCATAGCTTCTCCTTTTTATGAAGCCAAAACGTTACAACCGAAAACCCGGACCACGCAAGTAGTCCCACTTATTTTAGGACTCTGACCCAGTAAACGCCCTGTTCATCACGTTTCGCACCGTGGATGTCCGTTTCAAAGCCCGGATAGTGCCGGCCTACAGAACACAGCATCAGCAGAAAATCGAGTACCGCCCGGCTCTCTTCGGTGATCATCTCACCCGGCATCAGAAGTGGAACACCCGGCGGATAAGGCAGGATCATATTGGCCGACACTCGCCCGACCAGGTTTTCCAGTTCGACGGTTTGCACCTCGCCTTTGACCTGACGCTGCCAGGCATTATGCGGCGTCAGCTTCATTTCCGGCAGAACGTCAAAAGCCTGCAACATCAGACGCGGCAGATCGTGCTGGCGGATCAGTTTGTGGATCCCCTGAGCCAGATCCTGAATACGCATATTGCGGTAGAAATCAGGATCTTCCGCGTAGAGATCCGGCAGCATGTTTTTGACCCGCAGGTTCAGATCGTAAGCGCGTTTAAACTCCATCAGCCCCCGCAGCAGCCCCATCGCGCGGGTTTTATCGATCCCTATACTGAACAGGAATAGCAGGTTATACGGCCCGGTTTTCTCTACCACCACTCCGCGCTCATCAAGGAATTTCGCCACCAGCGCAGCGGGGATCCCTTCATCGCTCATATTGCCTTGTTCATCCATACCCGGAGTCAGGATCGTCACTTTTACCGGGTCGAGGAACATGTGGTCAGCATCCGCATCGCGGAATCCGTGCCAGTTTTCGCCAGGGGAAACCGGCCAGCACTCTGCCTCCTCAATCTCCTCCGGCTGCCAGATGTCAAAGAACCAGCCGTCGGCCTCCTCTTTCAGACGCTGAACTTCTTTGCGGAAATGCAGCGCCCGTTCCACCGAACGATTGATCAAACGCTTGCCCGGATTGCCACGCAGCATTGCCGCCGCCGTTTCAATAGAGGCCACCAGTGGATAGCTTGGCGACGTGGTGGTGTGCATCATAAAGGCTTCGTTGAATGTCTCTTCGTCATACTCGCCCTTGATGTGGATAAGCGAAGCCTGAGAAAACGCAGCCAACATTTTGTGGGTCGACTGCGTTTCGAAGAACACTTTCCCTGGCACACGCTCACCGCTCATTCCGCTTTTTCCCGCATAGATCGGGTGGAAGTTGGTGTAAGGCACCCAGGCGGAATCAAAGTGTATCGAGGGAACATCCAGCGTTTGCTTGATCCAGTTGGTGTTGTACAGCAGGCCGTCGTAAGTCGAGTTGGTTATCACTGCGTGAACGGGCCAGCTTGCACCGGAAACTGAGGCCACCTTGTTTTCAATGGCCGTATGACTAAATTCACGGCGCGGGATCCCCCCCAAAATACCGAGCGCATTACGCGTGGGCGATAGCCAGAGCGGGACGACATCGCTCATCATCAATAAATGGGCCAGCGATTTATGGCAGTTACGGTCAATCAGCAGCGTACTTCCGGCGGGTGCGGCATACATACCGACGATTTTATTCGACGTCGAGGTGCCGTTGGTCACCATGTAGCTCTGTTCAGCCCCAAAAGTGCGCGCAATATACTCTTCGGCCTCAAGATGCGGGCCAGTGTGATCAAGCAGAGATCCCAGTTCAGTGACCGAAATCGACACATCCGCCTTAAGGGTATTTCCACCAAAGAAATCATAGAACAGACAGCCTACCGGGCTTTTCTGATACGCCGTTCCCGCCATGTGGCCTGGCGTACAGAATGTGTATTTACCTTCTTTCACATATGTGAACAGCGCCCGGGTGAACGGCGGCGTAATGTTGTCGAGGTACTCACGGGTGTATTGCTGAATGCGGGTCGCAATATCTTCCGCAACGCCGAGTGAATACTCAAAGAACCACAAAGCCATACGCATATCATGTGCGCTGACGTCCATCGTGGAATGGGTATTGATAAAGGCATACAGCGGAAGATATTCGTTAAGCTTGTTAATTTCGCTGCACAACTCCAGGTCGTACTCATCCCAGTCAAAGATAACACCGCAGATACGCGGGTTGTGCTCAATGAACTTCAGCAGATCTGCGCTGTTATGCGGCCAGATAAGCTGGTATCCGCGAGACTGTAGTGTCTGCTCCAGCTCCTTGATGGGCTCGTCTTTATAAAAGACGCCATGTGGCCCCATGATGGCAATAATGTTCATGGTTTACCTCCTTGAAAAACATTAGCTAAGCATAGCCAGGGTAAACCGCAGGTATAAAAAAAGCCGCAACATTGTGCGGCTTTTCAGATAATTGTGAAGATTATGCGTAACCGTAGGTCATCAGACGCTGATAACGGCGGTTCAGCAGGTCTTCTTTGCTGAGCACATCGAGGTCTGCCAGGTCTGCCAGCAGCTGTGCTTTCAGGGAAGCAGCCATCACTTCCGGCTTACGGTGCGCGCCACCCAGAGGCTCTGGGATAACGGAGTCGATAAGCTTCAGCTCTTTCAGACGCGGAGCAATGATGCCCATCGCTTCGGCAGCCAGAGGCGCTTTGTCCGCACTCTTCCACAGAATAGATGCACAGCCTTCCGGGGAGATAACAGAATAGGTGCTGTATTGCAGCATATTCACTTTATCGCCCACGCCAATTGCCAGTGCGCCGCCGGAACCACCTTCACCGATAACGGTACAGATGACCGGAACGCTCAGACGAGACATTTCACGCAGGTTGCGTGCAATGGCTTCAGACTGACCGCGCTCTTCAGCGCCCACGCCAGGGTAAGCACCCGGGGTGTCGATGAAGGTGATGATTGGCATGTTAAAACGCTCAGCCATCTCCATCAGACGCAGGGCTTTACGGTAGCCTTCTGGTGCAGGCATCCCGAAGTTACGGCGAATTTTTTCTTTGGTTTCACGACCTTTCTGATGACCAATGATCATCACCGGGCGTCCGTCCAGACGGGCGATTCCACCAACGATAGCTTTGTCGTCGGCATAAGCGCGATCGCCTGCCAGTTCGTCAAACTCATCAAACGCCAGGCGGACATAATCCAGGGTGTACGGACGCTGTGGGTGACGCGCCAGCTGGGCAATCTGCCATGCGCCGAGATCGGCAAAGATTTTGCGCGTCAGTTCTACGCTTTTTTCGCGCAGACGATGCACTTCTTCGTCGATGTTAATATCCAGTTTTTCATCCTGACGGCTAACCGCGGTCAGAGAATCGATTTTCGCTTCCAGCTCTGCAATCGGCTGTTCGAAATCAAGGAAATTCAGACTCATAGTATTCCTGTATTAGTCAAACTCCAGTTCCACCTGCTCCGAACCAATGAGGCCACGGAGATCGTTAAGTAAACGATCGCTCGGAGAGACACGCCACGTTGCACCAAAGCGCAACCGCGCACGTGCATCCGCCCTCTGATAGTAGAGATGTACTGGAATGGTCCCCGAGCGGTGGGGTTCCAGAGACTGACGGAGTCGGTTTAAAAGCTGGTCATCAATTTGCCTGTCCGTCAGCGAGATAGCAAGCCCGCGAGCATATTTTTCCCGGGCTTCGTCAATGTCCATCACTTCGCGGGCGGTCATTTTAAGCCCCCCGCTGAAGTCATCAAAGCTGACCTGTCCGCTGACGATAAGTATGCGGTCTTTTTCCAGCAAATGCTGGTATTTATCCAGCGCGTCGGTGAACAACATCACCTCCAGACGCCCGGAACGGTCATCCAACGTACAGATGCCGATTCGATTGCCGCGCTTGGTGACCATAACCCTTGCAGCAATCACGAGCCCCGCAGCCGTGGTGATTTTACCACGATCTGTCGGATGCATGTCTTTTAGCCTGTTGCCTCCGACATAGCGCTCAATTTCTTTGATGTACTGGTTGATTGGGTGACCCGTCAGGTACAAACCTAAGGTTTCACGCTCCCCATCCAGTACGACCTGTTCTGGCCACGGCTGGCAGTTGGAATACGACTGCTCAACCTGCTCTGGCTCTTCTGCCAGTACGCCAAACATATCTGCCTGGCCAATGGCTTCCGCTTTTGCGTGCTGATCGGCTGCTTTCAACGCATCGCCGAGCGAGTTCATCAGCGCCGCACGGTGCGGCCCGAGTCTGTCGAACGCGCCAGACATGATCAGTTTTTCAAGCACGCGGCGGTTCAGTTTTTTGGTGTCGGTACGGGCGCAAAGATCGAACAACTCACGGAAATAACCGCCGTTGTTACGCGCTTCGATGATCGCCTCGATCGGGCCTTCACCCACACCTTTGATCGCGCCGATCCCGTATACAATTTCCCCGTGTTCGTTAACGTGGAAATGGTACAGACCAGAGTTGATATCCGGCGGCAGGATCTTAAGCCCCATGCGCCAGCATTCGTCTACCAGGCCAACCACCTTCTCGGTGTTGTCCATATCGGCAGTCATTACCGCCGCCATAAATTCAGCCGGATAGTGCGCTTTCAGCCACAGCGTCTGGTACGAAACCAAAGCATAGGCGGCAGAGTGAGATTTGTTAAATCCGTACCCGGCGAATTTTTCCACCAGGTCGAAGATTTTCATCGCCAGTTCGCCGTCAACACCGCGGCTTTTTGCCCCTTCTTCAAAGGTGCCGCGCTGCTTGGCCATCTCCTCCGGCTTTTTCTTACCCATCGCACGACGCAGCATATCTGCGCCGCCAAGGGTATAGCCGGAAAGCTCCTGGGCAATCTGCATAACCTGTTCCTGATACAGGATAATGCCATACGTCGGCTCCAGTACCGGCTTCAGACACTCGTGCTGCCACTGCACGTCAGGATAGGAAATCTCTTCGCGCCCGTGCTTACGGTCGATAAAGTTATCTACCATCCCTGATTGCAGTGGGCCCGGACGGAACAGGGCCACCAGTGCGATCATATCTTCGAAGCAGTCGGGTTGCAGACGCTTGATCAGGTCTTTCATACCGCGGGATTCAAGCTGGAAAACCGCCGTGGTTTCCGAGCGCTGCAGCATATCGAAACTTTTCTTGTCATCCAGTGGGATGGCGGCAATGTCTATTGGCTCAAGACCTTGCTTTTCGCGGCGCGGGTTGATCATCTTCAGCGCCCAGTCGATGATCGTCAACGTACGCAGGCCGAGGAAGTCGAACTTCACCAGCCCCGCGTATTCCACGTCGTTTTTGTCAAACTGGGTAACCGGGTGCTGGCCAGCTTCGTCACAATAGAGCGGTGCAAAGTCGGTAATTTTGGTGGGCGCGATAACCACACCACCTGCATGTTTACCGGCGTTACGCGTGACGCCCTCCAGCTTGCGCGCCATATCGATCAGCGCTTTGACCTCTTCGTCAGCTTCGTAGATTTCCGGCAGCTGCGGTTCGGCTTCAAACGCTTTCGCCAGCGTCATGCCCGGATCGGGCGGGACCAGTTTCGAGATACGATCAACGAAGCCATACGGATGGCCCAGTACACGGCCCACGTCGCGGATAACCGCTTTCGCCGCCATGGTACCGAAGGTAATAATCTGCGATACCGCATCACGGCCATACATGTCCGCCACGTGTTCGATAACCTGGTCGCGTTTCTCCATACAGAAGTCAACGTCGAAGTCAGGCATGGAGACACGTTCCGGGTTAAGGAAACGTTCGAACAGCAGGTCAAATTCCAGCGGATCGAGGTCGGTAATTTTGAGCGCGTAAGCAACCAGTGAGCCCGCACCGGAACCACGTCCCGGACCTACCGGCACGCCGTTATCTTTCGACCACTGGATAAACTCCATAACGATCAGGAAGTAACCCGGGAAGCCCATCTGGTTGATCACCTGGAGTTCAATATCCAGACGCTCATCATAAGGCGGACGTTTCTCTTTGCGGACGGCTTCATCCGGGAACAGGAATTCCAGACGTTCTTCCAGGCCTTCTTTCGATTTCACAACCAGGAAATCTTCCGTGGTCATGTCGCCTGTCGGGAACTGCGGCAGGAAATATTCACCCAGACGCACGGTAACATTACAGCGTTTGGCAATCTCCACGCTGTTTTCCAGCGCTTCCGGGATATCAGAGAAGAGCTCGCACATCTCGTCTTCGTCGCGCATGTACTGCTGCGACGAGTAGTTACGCGGACGTTTTGGGTCGTCGAGGGTAAAACCATCGTGGATAGCGACGCGAATTTCGTGGGCGTCAAAGTCACCCGGCTCAAGAAAACGCACATCGTTAGTGGCCACAACGGGCAAACCACGCTCTTCGGCAAGTGCAACCGCCGCATGAAGATAGTTCTCTTCGTCCGCACGCCCGGTACGGATCAGCTCCAGATAGTAGCGATCCGGGAAATACTCTTCATAGAATGCAACGCACTGATCAACCAGTGCAGTATTGCCACGCAGAAGGCTCTGTCCGACATCACCCATGCGGCCGCCTGAAATCAGCAGCAAACCTTCGTTCAGCTCAGCCAGCCAGTCGCGGTCAATCCATGGCCCCAACGCGCCATAACCGCGCTGATACGCTTTTGAGATAAGCAAAGTGAGGTTCTGATAACCCGTGTTGTTCATAGCCAGCACGGTTATCTGCGTCATTTCATCGCCAAGCAGTTCGCTCTGCACATGAAAATCCGCCCCGACGATAGGTTTTAGCCCTGCGCCATGCGCCGTTCCGTAGAACTTCACCAGGCCACACAGGTTGGTAAAATCGGTGATCGCCAGCGCAGGCATACCCAGAGCGGCCGCCTTTTTCACCAGCGGCCCGGTCTTTGCCAGCCCATCGATCATGGAGTAGTCGCTATGCACCCGCAGGTGTACGAAACGTGGTTCAGCCATCTTCAGATTCCGCGTTACTTAATTGCTTGCGTCTTGATTCAGGACACCAGTCCCAGCGCACGTTTCACCGGGCCAAAACTGCGCCGATGATGTTCAGTTGCGCCATGTTCAGCCAGCTTTTCCAGATGGAAAGCGGTTGGATATCCCTTGTGCTGGGCAAAACCATACTGGGGATAAGTGAGGTCCAGCGCGGCCATTTCGGCATCGCGTGTCACTTTGGCAATGATAGATGCCGCACTGATTTCTGCTACCCGGCTATCACCTTTGACGACCGCCATGGATGGCACAGGCAATGCTGGGCAGCGGTTACCGTCGATCAAAACGTATTCGGGAGCAATTTTCAGGCCTGCCACCGCACGCTGCATCGCCAGCATGGTGGCGTGCAGGATGTTCAGTTCATCGATCTCATGCGGCTCTGCGCGCCCCAGACTCCAGGCCAGCGCATGTTCTTTAATCTCGTCAAACAACGCCAACCGGCGCTTTTCAGACAGTTTTTTTGAGTCGTTCAGGCCAATAATCGGACGCGCAGGATCGAGGATCACCGCTGCGGTGACCACCGCTCCAACCAACGGACCGCGTCCGACTTCATCCACACCGGCAACGAGATGCGTGTGCGGGTAAATAAATTCCATCATTTTGCTAGCTCCAGCACCGCGTCAGCCGCTTGCTCATCGGCATTACAGCGGATCTTCTGATGCAATTCCCGGAATGTATCATGCATCTGGTGGCTGGTTTTACCGTCTGCAAGAAGCGGCAATAGCGCATCGGCCAACGCCTGTGGCTGGCACTCATCCTGCAATAGCTCTTTCACCAACTCGCGCCCGGCAAGCAGGTTTGGTAATGAAACGTAGTCGGTTTTCACCAGACGTTTTGCCAGCCAGAAGGTGAATGGCTTCATGCGATAGCCCACCACCATCGGGCATTTCGCCAGCATACACTCCAGCGCAGCCGTGCCAGATGCCAGCAGTGCGGCATCGCTGGCGACCATCGCTTCACGCCCCTTCCCGTCCAGCATGTGAACACGGAGATCGGGCGCAACGTCGGCTTTAATACGCTCAAACTGTTCGCGGCGCTTAGCATTAACCAGTGGCACAACCACTTCAAGGTCAGGGTATGTCTGGCGAAGAATCTGCGCCGTTTTCAGGAAATCGGCACTGAGCATTTCCACTTCAGCGCCCCGGCTTCCTGGCAATAACGCCAGACAGTGCACATCATGCGCAATGCCCAGAACGTCGCGCGCCGCATTTTTATCTGGCTCAAGCGGCATAGCATCCGCCATGGTATGACCGATAAAACGACACGGGACATTAAATTTGTCATAAAACGCTTTTTCGAAAGGCAGAAAAGCCAGCACCAGATTGGTGGATCTACCAATTTTGAAAACACGTTTCTGTCGCCACGCCCAGACGGACGGACTGACATAGTGAATGGTTTTGATGCCCTGTTTTTTCAGGTTCCCTTCAAGGGTAATGTTGAAATCAGGCGCATCGATACCGACAAACACATCAGGTTTGAGGTCGGTAAAACGGCGGGTGAGATCGGCACGAATATGCAGAAGACGGCGTAAACGACCGAGCACTTCAACAATGCCCATCACCGCCAGTTCTTCCATTTCATACCAGGCTTCACAGCCTTCAGCCTGCATCAGCGGGCCTGCTACGCCAACAAAGCGAGCATTGGGTACACGCGCCTTGAGTGCGCGGATAAGACCTGCACCAAGAATATCGCCGGAGGTTTCTCCGGCGACCAGGGCTATCGTAAGCGGACGACTGTCGACCATTAACGAATCAGACCACGCGTTGAACGCTCAAAGAATTCCATGAACTCGTTCACTTCAGGGTACTTATTCGCCAGCTCGGCAATTTCCGGCTTCGCCTCTTCCAGCGTTTTACCGCTACGGTACAGCAGTTTGTACGCGTTACGGATGGCTGTAATGGCTTCGCGGCTGAAACCACGACGCTTGAGGCCTTCGATGTTAACGCCAAACGGCGTTGCATGGTTGCCCTGCGCAATTACATACGGCGGGACGTCTTGCGCCACGCCGGAGCAACCGCCGACCATCACGTGTGCACCAATGATGCAGAACTGATGAACTGCGGTCATGCCGCCAATAATTGCGAAATCATCAACCGATACGTGTCCTGCCAGCGTTGCGTTGTTGGCAAGAATACAGCGGTCACCCACAGTACAGTCATGCGCGATGTGTGCATTAACCATAAACAGGTTGTCGCTGCCCACCTTCGTCAATCCACCACCCTGTACTGTTCCACGATGAATGGTGACGCTTTCGCGAATACGGTTACGATCGCCGATTTCCAGACGGGTCGATTCACCAGCATATTTCAGATCCTGGTTAACTTCGCCGATGGAGGCGAACTGATAGATCTCGTTATTGCAGCCAATAGTCGTATGACCATTCACCACAACATGAGATTTCAGTACTGTACCCTCACCAATTTCGACATGGGGTCCAACAATACAAAACGGGCCAATGTGAGCGTTAGCACCAATAATGGCGCCGACTTCCACAATAGCGGTAGGATGAATAAAGGCGGATTTATCAATCACGTATCAGGCCTCCCGGCTACGCGCGCACATCATTGTCGCTTCGCAAACAACTTTACCGTCAACCAGAGCTACACCTTTGAAGCGAGTCAGGCCGCGGCGTGTTTTTTCAAAAGTGACTTCCATGATCATCTGATCACCAGGCACGACTGGACGCTTAAAGCGTGCTTCATCGATACCCGCGAAGTAATACAGCTCACCAGGCTCCAGCTTACCAACGCTTTTAAACGCCAGAATACCAGTAGCCTGTGCCATCGCTTCCAGGATCAACACACCCGGGAAGATAGGTTTACCAGGGAAGTGCCCCTGGAAGAATGGCTCATTAACGGAGACATTTTTCACTGCGCGCAGAAAACGACCTTCTTCAAAATCCAGCACACGGTCTACCAGCAAGAATGGGTAGCGGTGCGGCAGAAGTTCTAAAATCTCTTCAATATGCAGAGTATGAGTGTCAGTAGTCAAAATACTCTTCCTGTCAAAATGTACTGAATAGCAATAATAACACGGCCTGCCGGTTTATAAGAAAGCCGACAGGCCGGGAAATTTAGCGTTTATTGGATGAACGCTTAGTCTTGTTGATCGATCTTGCGCTCAAGAGCCTTGAGTCGCTTGCTCATATCATCAATATTCATCACCAGAGCTGCGGTTTTGCGCCACACCTTATTAGGCTGTAGCGGGATACCAGAGGAATAGACGCCTGGCTCAGTGATAGGACGCATCACCATGCCCATTCCGGTCACCGTGACTTTGTCGCATATTTCCATATGCCCGTTAATCACGCTGGCACCACCAATCATACAGTAGTGACCAATTTTAAGGCTGCCCGCCATAATGACGCCACCAGCAACGGCAGTATTGTCGCCAATCACAACGTTATGTGCAATCTGACACTGGTTATCGATGATAACACCGTTACCAATAATGGTGTCGTCAAGCGCGCCACGGTCAATGGTGGTACAGGCACCGATCTCAACACGATCGCCGATAATCACGCGACCAAGCTGCGGGATCTTAACCCAGTTACCACGATCGTTGGCATAACCGAATCCGTCAGAACCGATCACGGTACTGGACTGAACGAGGCAATTTTCGCCGATCTCGACTTCGTGGTAAACGGACACATTGGCCCATAAACGGGAACCCGCACCAATTTTCGTATTTTTCCCAACGAAACAACCCGGGCCAATCACCACGTTATCACCGAGCACAACCCCGGATTCGATAACGGCGTTTGCGCCAATTGAAACGTTGTTACCCAGCTGCGCCGTTGAATCAATTGCTGCACTGGCAGCAATGTTCTGTGCCGGCTGCGGCGTGGTATCAAGAATTTGAGCCATGCGTGCATACGTCAGGTAGGGATTTTTCACTACCAGCGCAGCGCCTGTGGCAAACGGAAGATCGTCCTGCGTCAGAACAACGGCAGACGCCTGGCATTGAGCCAGATGTTCACGGTACTTAGGGCTTACCATGAAGGTAATGTTGCCAGTTTTAGCAGATTGCATGGACGCAACAGCGGTGATGACGAGATCGCCATCACCGTGTAATTCTGCATCCAACTGCTGAGCTAAATCAGCCAGTCGAATAGAAGGCATTACTTATTTAACCTGTTTCAGAACATCAGCGGTGATGTCTTTAACATCGTTGCTGTTGTAAGCAACGGCATTCGCATCTACAACCAGATCGATACCCTGATCGGCGGCAACGGCTTTAACAGCGGTCTGAATGCGAGTCACCAGTTTACCGCGTTCTTCGTTAGAACGACGCTGACGATCCTGCTCGAAAGCTTGTGCTTTCTGGGAGAAAGTCTGGCGCTGAGCCATTACGTCTTTTTCCATTTTGCTGCGATCGGCTGCTTTCATGGTAGAACCATCACGCTGCAAACGCTGCATCTTGGACTGAAGATCGTTTTCCATACCTTGCAGTTCGCTTGCACGGCCTTTGAACTCGTTTTCCAGAGTTGCGGAAACGCCTGTTTTCTGCGCAACCTGCTGGAACAAGCTACCCATATTGACGATTGCAACTTTGTCTGCTGCCTGAGCAGAAGTTACCATCGCTAAACCGAGACCTGCAGCTAATAACCACTTTTTCACAATAAACTCCTTACCATCCCATTGGTACCTCAAGGTACCGTTCTTTGCGTGGCAAGGCGACCGTTTACCGATCGCCGGTTGTCAGCGCTACACTGCCAGTGCATTCCATTGCTGCGGATTATTACCAGGTTTTACCAATGTTAAACTGGAACTGTTCCGACTTATCTCCATCATATTTCTTAAACGGCTGGGCGTATGAGAAGACCAACGGCCCCAGCGGTGACATCCATTGTAATGCGATACCCGCAGACATGCGAATATTGCTCGGATCGCTGTAGTCCGGAATGCCTTCTGCACGCATCTGAGCGGTATTTTCCCAGTTAGTATCCCAAACTGTACCCGCATCCCAGAATACGGATGTACGTACGGAGTTTGCATACTTGTCACTGATAAACGGCGTTGGAGTAATGAACTCCAGGCTGGCAACCGCCATAGCGTTACCGCCCACCGCATCATTGGAGCTACAGACTTCCGTTGACGAGGATTTATTACAGTTATCCGATTTGTTCCCACCGTAATAGACCGCTTTCGGACCAATGTTGTTGGACTGGAAGCCACGTACGGTGCTGGAACCACCCGCATAGAAGTTTTCATAGAATGGCAGTTCTTTGCCACCTAAACCATCGCCATAACCCCAACGGGTACGACCCAGAATAACCCACTTATGGTCATCATCGATTGGGAAGTAAGACGCGGTATCCAGCGTTACTTTGTAGAACTCGTTATCGGAACCCGGCACGGTAACTTTACCGTTCAGGTTGACGCGAGAACCTTCCGTCGGGAAGTAGCCACGGTCAAGACGGTTATATGTCCAGCCATAGTTAAAGGTGAAGTCATCTGCCGCAAAACCGTTGTTGTCACCGGTCTTGCTGGTTGACTGCCCGATGGAGTCCAGATAACGCCACATTGCCACCTGCGGTTGCATGTTAGACAGGTCGTTATGCACGTAGCCTAAACCTGTACGCAGGGTGTTGTATTCGTTGATCGGGAAGCCGAGCGTACCATCTACACCGTAACTCTTGTTGGTATAGGAGGACAGGTCTGCGTTATCTGCTTTAAAGTCGTTATAGAAGATACGACCACCCAGGCTTACACCGTCAACGGTGAAGTATGGGTTAGTAACAGAGAATTCAGAATAGGTCTGGTAGTCGTTTTTGGTGCCGTTGATACCAACGGAGTAACCTGTACCCAGCCAGTTATCCTGCTGGACACCTACCTGGAAGCTCACGCCGCTTTCAGTACCGTAACCCACACCGAAGTTAAAGCTACCGGTGTTACGTTCTTTGACTTTATAGACAACATCAACCTGATCAGGGCTGCCCGGTACGCGTTGAGTATCGGTATCAACCGTTTCAAAGTAACCCAGACGGTTCAGACGCTCTTTACCCTGGTCTACCAGGTCGCTACCCAGCCATGCACCTTCCATCTGACGCATTTCGCGGCGCAGTACGGAATCTTTGGAGGTATCGTTGCCTTCGAAACGGATCTTACGCACGTAGAAACGGTTACCCGCATCCACATTTACGCGCAGTTTAACGGTCTTATCCGTGTCGTTGATTTCAGGCTGAGTTTGTACACGCGGGTACGCATAACCATAACGGCCGAGCAGCTTCTTAATGCTGTCTTCCATTTTGGTCACTTTAGCGCCGCTATACAGCTCGCCCGGCTGAATTTTAGTCAGAGACTCAATCTCAGCAGAGTGCCCCGCCAGGTTCCCACTCACTTCAACACCTGAAAGCTTGTACTGCTCGCCTTCAGTGATGTTAATCGTAATGTAGATACCTTTCTTGTCCGGAGTCAGACTGACCTGAGTAGAGTCAATGTTGAAACGGGCATAACCGCGATCCAGGTAGTAGCTGCGCAGGGTTTCAAGGTCACCCGCCAGTTTCTGTTTCTGGTATTTACGATCGCCAACAACGTTCCACCACGGCACTTCGTCGCGCAGCTGGAAGGTTGAGATCAGTTCGTCGGTACTGAAAGCATGGTTCCCTACGATGTTGATCTGTTGGATCTTCGCAGAAACACCTTCCTGGAATACCAGCTTCAGGTCTACACGGTTACGTGGCAGCGGAGTCACGACCGCTTTCACGCTGGCACTGTATTTACCGACGCTGTAGTAGAAATCTTCCAGGCCTTTCTCAATATCGGAAAGGGTGGTGCGGTCCAGAGATTCACCAACACGGACACCAGATGCTTCAAGGTTTTGCTTGAGCATGTCATCTTTAACCGATTTGTTACCGGAGAAAGTGATACTGGCGATCGTTGGGCGTTCTTTTACCTGAACCAGCAGCGTATCACCATCGCGCAGAACGCGAACGTCCTCAAAGTTGCCAGTGGCAAACAGAGCACGGATGGTGTTACTGATATCATCATCATTAACCGTATCGCCGGGGCGTACAGGCATACTGAGGAGGGCCGCACCAACGGCGACACGCTGGAGGCCTTCGAAATGAATATCTTTCACTACGAACCCGTCAGCACCGTATACGGTGGCGCTGCTAAACAGCAGCGACGCTATGAGCAACTTTTTCATCGCCATCGTTATTATGCGTTCTTCCTAACACTCTCTTACAACCGAGAGAAATCATTGAAAAGTGCAAGCCCCATTAACAGCACCAGCAAAATCGAGCCAATGCGATAACTAAAGTCTTGAACTCGCTCGGATACCGGTCCGCCTTTTAGCTTTTCAATCGCTAAAAACAGCAGATGACCCCCGTCTAATACGGGAAGCGGGAACAGGTTGATTATCCCAAGGTTCACGCTAATGAGCGCGAGGAACATGAGATAGTAAATCACCCCGAATTCCGCTGACATCCCAGCCCCCTGAGCAATAGATATTGGCCCACTGAGGTTGTTCAGTTTCACATCACCGGTTATCAATTTCCCCAACATGTTGACCGTTAGCTTCATCAGTTGCCATGTTTTATCCGTGGCTTCAAGGATGGCGCTGAACGGCCCATACTGGCGTATTGTCTTGTACTCATCTGGCAGTGGGATGACTTTCGGCACAACGCCTGCAAACCCTTCTGCCTTTTTGCCGCCCGATTTGGTATCCGGGATAAGCGTCAGTGAAAGCGGACTCCCCTGCCTTTCTACTTCCAGTGCGAGTGAAGTGCCTGGATTATCGCGCACCAGATTAACAAAGGTCATCCACTGTGTTAATGGCTGACCATCGACTTTAACGATCCTGTCGCCCGCTTGCAAACCCGCTTTGCTCGCAGCCGAATTCGCCTGTACTTCGGCTAATACCGGTTCGATCTGCGCGCCGCGCGGTCGAATCCCCAGTGCAGAGACCGGGTCCTCTTTGTCAGGCTCAAAACTCCAGTGACGTAAATCCAGCACTTTGTCCTGCCGCTGGTCAGAACCAAATGGCGACACGCTGACAGTGGTCTGCGCATCACCGATTTTGGCTACCAGTTGCAGTCGCACGGCATCCCAATCAGGGGTTTCGATGCCATCAATCGCTTTAAGTTCCATCCCTGGTGTAATTTGCGCACTCGCCGCGATGGAGTCGGCAGCAATTTCACCCACAACCGGACGAACGCCAGGGACGCCGATGATAAACACCAGCCAGTAGGCGAAAATAGCAAAGATGAAATTAGCTACCGGCCCGGCAGCAATGATGGCGGCGCGTTGTCCAACCGTTTTGTTGTTAAACGCGCTGTGTCGAAGTTCAGGGGCGACAGGCTCGACACGTTCGTCGAGCATTTTGACATAACCGCCCAGGGGAATAAGTGCGAGGACAAACTCGGTGCCTTGCTTGTCGGTGCGCTTCCAGAGCGATTTACCAAAACCAATGGAAAATCGCTCGACCCGCACACCGCAACGACGAGCAACCCAGAAATGGCCAAATTCATGCACGGTAATCAGTACACCCAGTGCAACAATGAACGCCGCCAGATTCCAGAGAATGCTCAGCATAAAACCTTCCGTTAAATCGTCCCAAATACCAGTAAAAGCAGGCAAGCAAACACTGGAACAGCCGCTGTCAGGCTGTCAATGCGATCCAGTATACCGCCATGTCCTGGGATAAGGTGACCACTATCTTTGATCCCTGCTTCGCGCTTAAACATGCTTTCGGTTAAATCACCCAAAACAGAGGCCAGTGCAGCGAAAATAGAGCATACCAGCAAGGTTGACGGTGCAACCTCAAGATTCGCCCAGACGCCGTAGCCCCAGGAGATAATCGCTGCCGTAAACAAGCCGCCGATGAATCCTTGCCAGGTTTTCCCCGGAGAGACTTTCGGTGCGAGTTTATGTTTGCCAAACAGTTTACCAAACATATAAGCACCTGAGTCAGCCCCCCAGACGAGAATCATCACGTAGAGCAGCCATAGCGCGCCGCTGTAGTGGTTGTCGTCATAGTGCCATGCGCGCAGCGCGAGCATACCCCAGAAAAAAGGAACAATTGTGAGCAGGCCAAAAATAAGGCGTAAAACTTTAGAATTACGCCATAGTGCCGCGGATTCTGGATAAAAAAGCACCAGTAACAGCGCGGCGACCCACCAGCCCAGCGACACCCAAAGCGCGCCAGCAACAAGCGGTTGATGAATATCATGATGATATTCAGGCAACGTAAACAGCATCAGGGCCAGAATAAAGCCACAGATCACCGCCAGCCATACCCGCTGAGTGCGCGAAGTAAAGCCGCTAAACTGTCCCCATTCCCACGCGGCGAGCATACACACCACCAGCGTAACAATCGCGAATCCCACTGGGGGCAGTAAAAACAGCGCCGCAATGACAATGGGTATTAATACAAAAGCGGAAATCAGGCGATACTTCAGCAAAAGCTACCCCCATCAGGCGTTGTCGCCACCAGGCTCGGTGCCACCGAAACGACGCTCTCGATTGGCAAAGGCATGCAGCGCACCTTCAAAGTCTTGTTCATCAAAATCGGGCCAGAGAACATCCGTAAAGTAAAGTTCGGCATAGGCTATTTGCCAAAGCAAAAAGTTACTTATGCGATGCTCCCCCCCTGTCCTAATTACCAAATCCACGGGAGCCAGTTCATTCATGCAGATTTGCTGACCCAGCGCCTCTTCATCAATTTGGTCGGGTCTCAACAGCCCTTCCTGAACCTGTTCGGCCAAATGCCGAACACCCTGGATAATATCCCAGCGTCCGCCGTAATTCGCCGCGATATTGAGCGTCAGACCGGTATTATTTTCAGTCAACGCTTCTGCTTTACGAATTCGTTCCTGCAAACGTGAGTTAAAACGACTGGTTTCGCCAATAATACGCAGGCGGACGTTGTGGCGATGCAGGCTTTTTACTTCGCTGTCGAGCGCCCACACAAACAATTCCATCAACGCACTAACTTCCTGCGCAGGTCGATTCCAGTTTTCACTGCTAAAAGCATAGAGCGTTAACGCATCAATGCCGTTATTGGCGGCAAAAGAAACGGCGCGGCGAACGGATTTCGCCCCGGCTTTATGCCCAAAGGCTCTTATCTTCCCTTGTCTTTTCGCCCAGCGGCCATTGCCATCCATGATGATTGCTACATGACGGCAGCCATGAGCTGGCAAGTTTTCGCTTATTGGTTGATTCGCAGACAACATAACGCGTTTTTAGTCCCTGAAAAGGATTTAACGGTACTCAGGAATACTGAAGCCTATACATAAAAAAGCCGTGTCAAACCACGGCTTACCTGACCACATAAAGTCAAATTCCTGCGATCAGGTGGCGCAGACTATATCACTGAAGCCCTACGCTAACAAATAGCACGACCACTAGTGGTTGCTTTATCACCAGCTTGCGAGATGTGTCACCTGTTTACGCGCAATAATACGAGCCTGTTCATCCACCGCCAGTACCTCTTCCACACTCTGTGGTTCACGCAAATCCATCATCTCAAGCACCGACAAATTCAGTGCCGCGATATCGGTAAAGCGGATTTGCTGATTCAGAAATGCCTCAACGGTAATTTCATTGGCTGCATTGAGTGCTGTCGTCGCCGCTTGCCCCTGGTCAAACGCATTCATGGCAAGTTTCAGACACGGGTAGCGGTCATAGTCGGGCTCGCTGAAGGTCAGTGAGCCTAACTTGCAAAAATCGAGGGGTTTTACGCCCGATTTCACACGATTTGGCCACGCCATTGAGTGCGCGATAGGTGTACGCATATCCGGCTCGCCCAATTGTGCCAGTACGCTCCCATCCTGATAACGCACCATCGAGTGAATCACCGATTGCGGGTGGATCAGCACTTCCATCTGTTTCGCCGATGCGTTAAACAGCCAGCGAGCTTCAATGTATTCCAGACCTTTGTTCATCATGGTGGCAGAATCAACGGAGATCTTACGCCCCATCGACCAGTTCGGATGACGACACGCCTGATCCGGCGTCATTGCGCGCAGTTCAGACAGTGGAGTTTCCCGGAACGGGCCACCAGACCCGGTAAGCAGAATCGACACAACGCCATTTTGCTCCAGGTCAGCGTACCCCAGGTTCTGTTGAAAAGGTTGAGGTAAACTCTGAAAAATCGCGTTGTGCTCGCTGTCTACCGGCAAAAGACGCGCCCCGCGCTGTTTTACAGCATCCATAAACAGACGCCCGCAGGTCACCAATGACTCTTTATTTGCCAGCAATACCGTTTTACCGGCATCAATAGCGGCAAGCGTCGGCAGAAGCCCTGCCGCGCCGACGATTGCCGCCATCACCTGATCAACTTCATCCAGCGCAGCCATTTCGCAAGCCGCCTGCTGCCCGCTCAACACTTCGGTACGACTGCCCTTCTCTTCCAGCAAGGCTTTCACCTGCCGAGCACTGCTCTCGTCATCCATTACCGCATAGCGAGGCGCAAACTCCAGACACTGCTCAACCATACGCTGCACGTTCTTTCCGGCCACGAGGGCAGTCACGGTGTAGATGTCAGGATTATGGCGAACAACGTCGAGAGTGCTGCAACCAATAGAGCCGGTTGAGCCGAGGAGAGTTAAATGCTTCATGAGATGCCCGGAAAATGTTAGACCAGATAAAAGCAAAACGCCGCCAGCAAGCCACTTAGGCTCTCTGAACGGCGTTTGTCAGTGTACGACAGAAATCAGAACTGCATCAGTTCCGCTTCTTTATCTGCCAGCGCCGCATCAATTTTCTTGATGGCTGCGTCAGTCAGTTTCTGTACGTCGTCCTGGGAACGACGATCGTCATCTTCACTGATTTCTTTGTCTTTCAGCAATGCTTTAACTTTATCGTTCGCGTCGCGACGCACGTTACGCACGGAAACACGACCCTGCTCAGCTTCGCCACGAACAACTTTGATCAGGTCTTTACGACGCTCTTCCGTCAGTGGAGGCAGTGGAACACGGATATCAGTGCCCGCAGAGCTTGGGTTCAGACCCAGATCGGAAGCCATAATCGCTTTTTCTACTGCCGGGCCCATAGAACGGTCGAATACGTTTATTTTCAGCGTACGGGTGTCTTCAACAGTGACGTTAGCCAGCTGACGCAGTGGGGTTGGCGTGCCGTAGTATTCCACCACGATGCCATCCAGCAGGCTTGGGGAAGCGCGGCCAGTACGAATTTTGCTGATTTGGTTTTTGAACGCTTCTACGCATTTGTCCATGCGTACTTCAGCATCTTTTCTGATGTCGTTAATCACGTTACGAATCCTTGAAAACTTGTCTCAGGCAGACTATCCGCCAGCACAGCTGCTACAGGTGTGCTAAGTATAGTCGCGTTTAATTCATGACAACGCCAAAGGCGCGCCCAGGTAAGATACCACTACAAATTAAAGCGGAATCTTACCTGTATTTATCGCCAACGGAAATTATTCCGTGATCAAAGTGCCTTCTTTTTCGCCCATTACCACGCGACGCAGCGCGCCAGGCTTGTTCATATTGAAGACACGAATTGGCAGTTTATGGTCGCGAGCCAGCGTGAAGGCGGCAAGATCCATTACTTTCAGCTCTTTATCCAGTACTTCGCTGTAGCTCAGCTGATCGTACATGGTAGCAGACGGATCTTTTGCCGGATCGGCAGTAAACACGCCATCGACTTTGGTCGCTTTCAGCACCACGTCGGCTTCGATTTCGATACCGCGCAGGCAGGCTGCGGAATCGGTAGTAAAGAACGGGTTACCCGTACCGGCGGAGAGGATCACCACGCGGTTGTTACGCAGCAGGCTAATCGCTTCCGCCCAGCTGTAGTTATCGCACACGCCATTCAGGGGAATAGCGGACATCAGGCGGGCATTCACGTAGGCACGATGCAGCGCATCACGCATTGCCAGGCCATTCATCACGGTTGCCAGCATCCCCATGTGGTCGCCCACAACGCGGTTCATACCTGCTTTCGCCAGACCAGCGCCACGGAAAAGATTACCACCACCAATGACCACACCGACCTGGATGCCCAGTTCAACCAGCTCTTTGATTTCCTGCGCCATGCGGTCAAGGATGCTTGCGTCAATACCGAAGCCTTCCGTTCCCTGCAGCGCTTCGCCACTCAGCTTAAGCAGAATGCGTTTGTACACGGGTTTTGCATTGGTAGCCATGTTTCTTTCCTGAGACTGTCAACGATTAAGATGGGGTTAATTCTGGCGACATGTTATGTCGCAAACCAGCGCAGGGATACAGTAACCTGTCTGATTTTGTATGACGGGTGACAAAAAGAAGCCGCCCTCAGGCGGCTCCTTTTCAATCATTAAGACTGCTTGGACATTGCAGCAACTTCTGCTGCGAAGTCAGTCTCAACTTTCTCGATGCCTTCGCCCACTTCGAAGCGGATGAAGCCAGTTACGTCAGCGTTGTGCTCTTTCAGCAGCTGAGCAACAGACTTGCTTGGATCCATTACGAAAGGCTGGCCAGTCAGAGAAACTTCGCCGGTGAATTTCTTCATGCGGCCTTCAACCATTTTCTCTGCGATTTCTTTTGGCTTACCAGACTGCATCGCGATATCCAGCTGAACCTGGTATTCTTTTTCTACCACTTCAGCAGACACGTCTTCTGGTTTAACGAATTCTGGCTTGCTTGCAGCGATGTGCATTGCCAGCTGTTTAACCAGCTCTTCGTCAGCGCCTTTAGCAGCAACCAGAACACCGATGCGAGCACCGTGCTGGTATGAACCCAGAACGTCACCTTCCAGAGAAGAAACGCGACGAATGTTGATGTTCTCACCGATCTTAGCAACCAGAGCAACACGTTCTTCTTCGAACTGTGCTTTCAGAACTTCAACGTCAGTGATTTTACCAGCAATAGCTGCGTCCAGTACTTTGTTCGCAAATGCCTGGAAACCGCCATCTTTAGCAACGAAGTCAGTCTGGCAGTTAACTTCCAGAATGATGCCGTAGGTGCCGTCGATCTTAGTGATGATCACGCCGTCAGCAGCAACGTTGCCTGCTTTTTTAGCTGCTTTGATCGCACCGGATTTACGCATGTTTTCGATTGCCAGCTCGATGTCGCCGTTCGCTTCAGTCAGCGCTTTTTTGCAATCCATCATGCCTGCGCCAGTACGCTCGCGCAGCTCTTTTACCAGGGATGCGGTAATTTCAGCCATTCTTAAATCCTCGGGAGATGTGAACTGCCCGGCCAGAAGCCAAACAGTATAAATTGAAAAAAGGGGCCGATAATTGGCCCCTATTCATACACGGTACTAATAAGGGGTGAAACCTTATTATTCAGCTTCTACGAAGCTTTCTTCCGCCTGAGAAGCCAGATCCTGGGAACGGCCTTCACGAACGGTAGCAGCTACAGCGCTCAGGTACAGGCTAACAGCACGGATTGCATCGTCGTTACCCGGGATAACGAAGTCAACACCGTCCGGATCGGAGTTGGTATCAACGATAGCGAATACTGGGATACCCAGGTTGTTAGCTTCTTTGATTGCGATGTGCTCGTGGTCTGCATCGATTACGAACAGCGCGTCTGGCAGGCCGCCCATATCTTTGATACCGCCCAGGCTGTTTTCCAGCTTGTCCAGTTCACGAGTACGCATCAGCGCTTCTTTCTTAGTCAGCTTGTCGAAAGTACCGTCCTGAGACTGGGTTTCCAGATCTTTCAGGCGTTTGATTGACTGACGAACGGTTTTCCAGTTGGTCAGCATGCCGCCCAACCAGCGATGGTTCACGAAGAACTGATCGCAGCTGTTAGCAGCATCTTTCACAGCTTCGCTTGCAGCGCGCTTAGTACCAACGAACAGAATCTTACCTTTACGGGAAGAGATCTTGTTCAGCTCAGCCAGGGCTTCGTTGAACATTGGTACAGTTTTCTCAAGGTTGATGATGTGAACTTTGTTACGTGCGCCGAAGATGAAAGGCTTCATTTTCGGGTTCCAGTAACGGGTCTGGTGACCAAAGTGAACACCAGCCTTGAGCATGTCGCGCATGGAAACAGTTGCCATGTTTAAAACCTCTATATTAAAAGTTGGGGTTATGCCTCCACGTATCCCATGTTACCGACCCCAAAGGGCACCCCGGAACATGTGCCGATACGTGTGTGTTATTACACAAAGTGAGATTTGTCGCTTCCGTCCAGCCTGTGTATCTGAAATGGATCGGAAGTCCGGCGCGCTTTATACCACAAAACACGGCCAGACACCAACAGTTGTTGGCTGAGTGTGCTGTTAATGATTCTCAATTTGGCACGGGGTGCGCCTGACTGATACCATTGACGACACTTGAACTAGTATTGTCGAAAAAATCGACACCGATGGACAGATTACATGGCTATCTCTATTAAGACACCTGAAGAAATTGAAAAGATGCGCGTCGCCGGTCGTCTGGCCGCTGAAGTGCTTGAAATGATCGAGCCGTTTGTGAAACCTGGCGTCAGCACCGGCGAGCTGGATCGTATTTGTAATGACTATATCGTGAACGAACAGCAGGCAGTCTCCGCCTGCCTCGGCTATCACGGTTTCCCGAAATCCGTCTGCATCTCTATTAATGAAGTGGTTTGCCACGGTATTCCGGATGACGAAAAGCTGCTGAAAGATGGCGACATCGTCAACATCGACGTCACCGTTATTAAAGACGAGTATCACGGTGACACCTCAAAGATGTTCATCGTCGGCAAACCAACTATTCTGGGTGAGCGCCTGTGCAAAGTAACGCAGGAAAGCCTCTACCTGGCGCTGAAAATGGTTAAGCCGGGCATCCGTCTGCGCACCATTGGCGCGGCTATTCAGAAATTCGTTGAAGCCGAAGGCTTCTCTGTGGTTCGCGAATATTGCGGTCACGGCATTGGTCGCGTCTTCCACGAAGAACCACAGGTTCTGCACTATGATGCCGATGACGGTGGTGTGGTGCTGCAAAAAGGGATGACCTTCACCATTGAACCGATGGTCAACTCCGGCGACTACCGCATCCGTACCATGAAAGATGGCTGGACGGTGAAAACCAAAGACAGAAGCTTGTCTGCGCAGTACGAGCATACTATTGTGGTGACAGACAACGGCTGCGAAATTATGACGTTGCGCAAGGATGACACCATCCCGGCGATACTGACGCACAACGAATGATAAAAAGCCGGCAAATGCCGGCTTTTTTAATGGTGATAGCTTTTTCTTATGGGTGGCACGCGATGAGTAATCTTTTACCCGAACAGTATGCTAACACAGCACTTCCCACCCTCCCCGATCAGCCCGATAACCCCGGCGTCTGGCCGCAGCGTGAGCTGACCTGTGCCGACATCAAAGCGCATATGGATGTCTTCCAGCGCTGGCTGGGCAGTGCTTTCGACGCGGGTATCTCTGCCGAACAGTTGATAGAAGCGCGAACCGAATTTATCGACCAGCTGCTGCAACGTTTATGGATCGATTACGGTTTCGGGCAGATTAGCGATGTCGCACTGGTGGCCGTAGGGGGCTATGGCCGGGGTGAACTTCATCCGCTTTCCGATATCGACCTGCTGATCTTAAGCCGCAAGAAGCTGCCGGACGACCAGGCGCAAAAAATTGGCGAGCTGTTGACGCTGCTCTGGGATGTGAAGCTGGAAGTCGGTCATAGCGTGCGCACACTTGAAGAGTGCCTGCTCGAAGGGTTATCTGACCTTACCGTTGCCACTAATCTGATTGAAACCCGCCTGTTGATTGGCGATGTTGCGCTATTCCTGGAACTACAGAAACACATTTTCAGCGACGGCTTCTGGCCATCTGAAAAGTTCTTTGCCGCGAAGGTCGAAGAGCAAAACCAGCGCCATCAGCGCTACCACGGCACCAGCTATAACCTCGAGCCCGATATCAAAAGTAGCCCTGGCGGCCTGCGCGACATCCACACGTTGCAGTGGGTGGCCCGGCGCCATTTCGGCGCGACCTCACTGGATGAAATGGTAGGGTTCGGCTTTTTGACCGAAGCCGAACGTAATGAACTGAATGAATGTCTGCACCTGCTCTGGCGTATCCGCTTTGCCCTGCATCTGGAACTGAATCGCTATGACAACCGCCTGCTGTTTGATCGCCAGCTCAGCGTTGCCCAGCGCCTGAACTACAGCGGTGAAGGCAACGAGCCGGTCGAGCATATGATGAAGGATTTCTTCCGTGTGACTCGCCGCGTCACCGAGCTGAACCAGATGCTGTTGCAACTGTTCGATGAGGCGATCCTGGCGCTGACGGCAGACGAAAAACCGCGCCCGATTGATGACGAATTCCAGCTGCGCGGCACACTTATCGATCTGCGCGACGAAACGCTGTTCATTCGTGAGCCAGAAGCGATCCTGCGCATGTTCTACACCATGGTTCGTAACAGCGCGATCACCGGGATCTACTCCACAACCCTGCGTCATCTGCGCCATGCCCGTCGTCATCTGACACAGCCCCTGTGCTATATCCCGGAAGCGCGTTCACTGTTCCTCAGTATGCTCCGTCATCCGGGTGCAGTGAGCCGTGGCCTGCTGCCAATGCACCGTCACAGTGTATTGTGGGCCTACATGCCCCAGTGGTCACATATCGTCGGCCAGATGCAGTTCGATCTTTTCCATGCCTACACGGTGGATGAACACACGATACGCGTCATGCTCAAGCTGGAAAGCTTTGCTCAGGAAGAGACCCGTTCTCGTCATCCACTGTGCGTTGAGCTGTGGCCACGCCTGTCGCACCCGGAACTTATCCTGATTGCCGCCCTGTTCCACGACATTGCTAAAGGCCGTGGTGGCGACCACTCGGTACTCGGGGCGCAGGATGTCCTGAAATTTGCCGAACTGCATGGACTCAATTCACGAGAAACGCAGCTTGTGGCCTGGCTGGTACGCCACCACCTGCTGATGTCGGTCACCGCCCAGCGCCGTGATATCCAGGATCCTGAAGTGATTAAGCAGTTCGCCGAAGAGGTGCAGACGGAAAACCGCCTGCGCTATCTGGTCTGCCTGACGGTGGCAGATATCTGTGCCACCAACGAAACGCTGTGGAACAGCTGGAAGCAAAGCCTGCTGCGCGAACTCTACTTCGCCACCGAGAAACAGCTGCGCCGCGGAATGCAAAATACCCCGGATATGCGCGAGCGGGTGCGCCATCACCAGCTACAGGCGCTGGCGTTGCTGCGGATGGATAACATTGATGAAGAGGCGTTGCATCAGATATGGGCGCGCTGTCGTGCCAACTACTTTGTCCGCCACAGCCCAAACCAGTTGGCGTGGCACGCACGGCATCTGCTAAAGCACGACTTGTCGAAGCCGATGATCCTGCTTAGCCCGCAGGCCACGCGCGGCGGTACGGAGATCTTTATCTGGAGCCCGGACCGAGCCTATCTGTTTGCCGCCGTCTGCGCCGAGCTAGACAGGCGAAACCTGAGCGTTCACGACGCGCAGATTTTTACCACCCGCGACGGCATGGCGATGGACACCTTTATTGTGCTGGAGCCGGATGGCAGCCCGTTGTCGCCGGACAGGCACGAAGGGATACGCTTTGGCCTGGAGCAGGCGATTACCCAGCACAGCTGGCAGCCGCCGCAGCCGCGCCGTCAGCCCGCGAAATTACGGCACTTTACCGTCGATACCGAGGTCAATTTCCTGCCGACCCATACCGATCGTAAATCGTTCCTGGAGCTGATCGCGCTCGACCAGCCAGGGCTACTCGCCCGCGTAGGCCAGGTTTTTGCCGATCTGGGAATTTCGCTTCACGGGGCCAGAATTACAACCATTGGCGAGCGAGTAGAAGATTTATTTATAATCGCGACCGCCGACCGGCGTGCCCTTAATAATGACCTGCAACTTGAAGTGCAACAACGGTTGACAGCAGCCCTCAATCCAAACGATAAAGGGTGACGTGTTTTTTAGTGAAATGGAAAGAGTAAACAATGCAGCAGTTACAGAACGTTATTGAGTCCGCTTTTGAGCGTCGCGCCGAGATTACCCCGGCAAATGTGGATACCGTTACCCGTGAAGCCGTTAACCAGGTGATTTCCCTGCTGGATTCCGGTGCACTGCGTGTAGCAGAAAAGATCAACGGTCAGTGGGTAACTCATCAGTGGCTGAAAAAAGCCGTGCTGCTCTCTTTCCGTATCAACGATAACCAGGTTATCGACGGAGCAGAAAGCCGCTACTTCGATAAAGTCCCGATGAAATTCGCTGACTACGACGAAGCGCGCTTCCAGAAAGAAGGTTTCCGCGTGGTTCCACCAGCGGCAGTTCGTCAGGGCGCATTCATCGCACGCAACACCGTGCTGATGCCATCCTACGTGAACATCGGTGCTTACGTTGACGAAGGCACCATGGTGGATACCTGGGCAACAGTGGGTTCTTGCGCGCAGATCGGTAAAAACGTCCACCTGTCCGGCGGCGTGGGCATCGGTGGCGTTCTGGAGCCTCTCCAGGCGAACCCAACCATCATCGAAGACAACTGCTTCATCGGCGCACGCTCTGAAGTGGTTGAAGGCGTGATCGTGGAAGAAGGCTCTGTTATCTCCATGGGCGTTTACATCGGCCAGAGCACCCGCATTTATGACCGTGAAACCGGCGAAGTGCATTACGGTCGCGTCCCAGCGGGCTCCGTAGTTGTTTCCGGTAACCTGCCGTCAAAAGATGGCAAATACAGCCTTTACTGCGCGGTTATCGTGAAGAAAGTCGATGCGAAAACGCGCGGCAAAGTGGGTATCAACGAACTGCTGCGCACCATCGATTAATCGGGTATAACAAAAAGCGGGGGCAACCCCGCTTTTTTTTGTATCTGAGGGTGGCGAAAATAGATTTTTTCGTTAATTATTCAAAGGTTATGTTGAGATCAAGGGTACCGCTATGTACGATAATCTGAAAAGTCTGGGCATTACCAATCCTGATGAAATTGATCGTTACAGCCTCCGTCAGGAAGCCAATAACGATATTTTGAAAATCTATTTTCACAAAGATAAAGGAGAGTTTTTCGCCAAGAGCGTGAAGTTCAAATACCCACGCCAGCGTAAGACCGTCGTGGCCGATGGCATCGGTCAGGGATACAAAGAGGTTCAGGAAATTAGCCCGAACCTGCGCTATGTGATCGATGAACTCGATCAGATCTGCCAGCGCGATCGCACCGAAGTCGATCTCAAACGTAAGATCCTTGATGACCTGCGTCATCTGGAAAGCGTCGTCACTAACAAGATCAGCGAAATTGAAGCCGATCTTGAGAAGTTAACTCGCAATAAATAAGTTGGGTGCGGCCTGATGCCCTCACCCCGGCCCTCTCCCACAGGGAGAGGGTGAAACCCTCATCTCTGCTCATCTAACTGTAACGCCACATACAGCAGCAGCCTGTCGTCAAAATTCCCCAGATCCAGCCCCGTCAGTTCCGAGATCCGGTTAAGCCGGTATTCCAGCGTATTACGATGGATAAACAGCGCTTTCGATGTTGCCAGTGGCTGCACGTTATGGCGAAACCATGCCTGCAATGTACGGCGCAGCAAGCCGTTGTTATCCATTGCTTTCAGTCGCACTAACGGGCGCGCCAGTTCATTGGCCTGCCAGCCACCGCGCAGGCTGTCGAGCAAGACTGGCAGCATCAGATCCTGATAGAAGTAGCTACGGCTCTCGGGCATTCGTTGCTTGCCCACCATCATAGTAGTGCGTGCGGTTCGCCACGAACGGGCAATGCTGCCCGGTCCGGTAAAGTAGTTCCCAAGCGCAACGCGAAAACGAAGCTGGCCGTTCTCTTTCATCCGGGCGATAAGTTGATCAACCCGGCGACGGTGATCTTCTGCATCCCAGCGGCCAAACTGATTGAGCGCGGGTTTGAGCACGACCATCTCGGTCAGGGAAACAATCGCCACCAGGTTGTTGCGCTCTGGTGTTGCCAGCGCATTTTGCAACTGCTGTAGCTCCGCCATGGCGCTGTCCACGCCAAGCTGGCCGCTGTCCACCTCAATCACCGCCACTACGCGCGGCTGATTAAGATCAATGCCCAGACGCTGCGCCCACTCGCTGAGTGCAGGGGTGTGCTCCTCCGCCTGAATAAGATTCATGACCAGCTCTTCGCGCAACCGGCTGTCCTGCGCCAGCAGGTGCATGAGGCGCGACTGCTCAAGCATCATTTCTGCCGTCATGCAGACCAGTTCGCCATATTTACGCAGCGATTCCGGTTCCCCGGTCAGGCCAATCACCCCGACAATTTCGCCTTCAAGTCGCAGCGGTAAGTTAATGCCCTGGCGAACGCCATGGAGGTGTTTCGCCACCGCATCGTCGATATCCACCACGCGCCCCTGAGAGAGCACCAGCAGCGCACCTTCGTGCAATTCCCCAATGCGTTCACGATCGCCACTGCCGATAATGCGCCCACGGGCATCCATTACGTTGATATTGGTATCAATGATGCGCATGGTGCGCGCCACGATATCCTGCGCCATTTTGGTATCAAGATGCCAGCCAGCCATGTAACCCTCCTGTGAGCAGAGCTCAAGCATAGGGGAGTTCAATCACTGCCGCATTGTGCGAATGCACAAAGTCAGGGGAATAAGTATGGACTTGTGGAAAGGGTCACAGAAACGAGAAAACCCCTGCTCAGCAACGAGCAGGGGCTTAGGGGGATTACTGCATCAGCAGATAGAGTGAGGAGTCGCCACGCTGAATATTCAACGCCAGCACTGAAGGTTTGCTGTCGAGAATTTTGCGCAATTCAGCGATGTTTTTCACGGGTTGCTGGTTCGCACCCATGATCACATCGCCTTTTTTCAGGCCGATACGGGCAGCCGGTGAATTCGCTTTCACGTTGTTCACCACCACACCTTTATCCTCGCCCTTGTTGCTCATTTCAGCGCCTTCAATGCCGCTGAAAATGGTGCTGGAGTCAACCTGGTTCTGGCTGCTCTGCTGCAACTCAAGGCTTACGTTTACAGGTTTGCCATCACGCAGCAGGCCGAGGGTAATTTTGCTGCCCACCGGCATTGAACCCACTTCTGCACGCAGTGCGGCGAAGCTACTGATAGGTTTTCCGTTCAGGGAAGTAATGACATCACCCGCCTTGATACCCGCTTTCGCGGCGGACGAGTTCGGCATCACCTGGCTTACGAATGCGCCGCGCTGGGCATCAACTTTCATCGCTTTTGCCAGCTCAGAGTTCAGCTCAGTCCCGAGGATACCCAGTTCACCGCGTTTCACCTGACCATACTGCACCATCTGCGCGGTCAGGTTTTTCACCATGTTACTCGGGATAGCAAAGCCGATACCGATGTTACCGCCGTCTGGTGCCAGAATCGCGGTGTTGATACCAATCAGTTCACCGTTGAGGTTAACCAGCGCGCCACCGGAGTTACCGCGGTTAATCGCCGCATCCGTCTGGATAAAGTTCTCGTAGTTTTCCGCATTCAGGCCGCTACGACCGAGCGCTGAGACAATACCCGAGGTCACGGTTTCACCCAGACCGAATGGGTTACCGATAGCCACGGTGTAATCACCAACGCGCAGTGCATCGGAGTCGGCAATTTTAATCGCCGTCAGGTTTTTCGGATCCTGAATCTGGATCAGCGCGATATCAGAACGCGGATCTTTACCCACGACTTTCGCATCAAACTTACGCCCATCGCTCAACTGAACTTTGATGCTACTGGCGTTATCAACAACGTGGTTGTTGGTGACGACATAGCCTTTTGCTGCGTCAATGATGACACCCGATCCAAGCGCCATAAATTTCTGTTGCTGGGCGCCACCGTTACCGCCCTGGCTGTCATCGCCCGCGCCACCGCCCTGACAGAACGGGGAGCTCTGGAATGGCGAACCGTCCTGGCAGAACGGCGAGTTATCGCCAAAGAACTGCTGGAAGTTACGCGGCATCCGCGGCGTGTTGACGGTCGTGCTGCCCTCAACGTTAATACTCACCACCGATGGCATCACTTTTTCGAGCATCGGTGCCAGGCTTGGCATCTGCTGCGCGGTTGCTGCCGAAGACGCGGTCTCGGCTGCAAAAGCAGACAGAGGAGACAGCGCTAAACCTAAACTCAGAGCCAGTGCACTCATTGCTAATGTGGTTTTTTTCATGTTTCTCAATCTCGATTTACAGATAACGCAAAATTGCTGTGTAACTCAGATTCGTTTTATACCGCTTAGTTCCGGGATGAAGTTTATGGAAAAAGTAAAAATTTATTGGCCGTCTTTACAAAACTCCGCATTTATTCGACCGCCATCAGCTTGCGGTATTCATCCCAGGCATACAAATCCGTCATCCCGCTGATATAGTCCTGAATAAGGCGGCAGCGATAATAATATTCCAGCACTGGCCACTGAGCAGAATGGCGGTCTATCTTGCTAATCGCCTCAACATAAGCAAGACGATGCCGGGTCGAAAGTTTATGGAACAACCGGGATTCAATCGGTAAACGACGCACGCGTTCTTTTTCCACCAGCTCGCTAAATTCGTCGACCGATAATTGTAGCAACGGCCGATAAATTTCCAGCAGACCACTGATCACCCGATAACCCTGTAACTCGAGTTGTTCAACATCGGGATGGCTGAACACATGGCGCATGGCCACATTCTTATACAGTTCAAGAAGTTGGCTAAAATCGCTATCGTCCTCCAGCAGCGCATGATTGAATTCCCCGCTAAAAATCAACGGCAGATTATCAATAAAACGTGAGGCCGCGTAGGGAACCAACTTATTTAGCGTGTTGACCCGCAAATACATAAAGAACTGGTCTTCTGTGCTGCGGCTCAGTGAATTTGAGCGTGATTTTTCCCATGCATTTTCGACAACCTGAGCAAACAAAGAACCTTTTTCATGTTTTCCCCAGGCTTCATGAAGATGCTGATAAAGTTCCTCAACGCTGAATATTCTTTTCTCAACGGCATCTTCAAGGTCGGCCACGCAATAGGAAATATCGTCTGCGGCTTCCATAATCCAGGTTAAGGGAAAGCGGCCATTTGGCGTCAGTAAAAGTTCTTTACGCAGCCGTTCAATATAAACTTCTTCGGATAAATAATAGCCCGGTTTTTTCATCAAATAACTGTGTGATACCGGGGGTTCACCCATCCACCACGCCGGGCGCGTATATTTAAGGATGCACCCCACCTGCGCCCAGGTCAGGTTCATGCGCATCAGGGTATGCACCAGCCGGATGCCCTGCGCATTCCCTTCAAAGTGGCACAGATCCTGGCGAACCTTACGTCGCAGTTCGTTAAGCGCTTCTTCGCCCTCTCGTAAACGCAGGTCCCGGACAATACAACGGTCATCGCTTAGCGGCTGGCTTATTGCATCAGAGGGGAAAAGACGCTGTTTGAACCAGTCATTAATGGCGGCTTCACCGAAATGGCCGAAGGGCGGGTTCCCGATATCGTGCATCAGGCAGGCCATCTCGACGATGCTTTCAAACGGGCCAGTCAACTCATCAAGGCCATACGTTTCCAGCAATCGCTGCTCTTTGAGACGGCTTAAAATCTCTTTGGCAATGTAGCGCCCCACCTGCTGCACTTCCATCGAGTGCGTCAGCCGGGTGCGCACTGCCGCGTTACGTTCGAGCGGGAACACCTGGGTTTTTTGTTGTAGGCGACGTATCGCGGGCGAGTTAATGATACGCCCACGATCGCTTTCAAAAATGCGCAGGATCTCGTGTTCACTCTTGTCTCCTTGCGGAGAACGGAAACGGCGATGCCAGTTAATTTTGGTGCGAAAATCGATCTGCGCCATGTGCTCCCCCGCGTGAGAAATGCGCTTCCACTAAAGCCCATGATAGACTATGCATCTTAACAAGGCACATCGCGAGTAAATCTATGAAAATCGGCATTATTGGTGCAATGGAAGAAGAAGTTACGCTGCTGCGTGACAAAATTGAGAACCGTCAGACCCTCTCTCTTGGTGGTTGTGAGATCTATACCGGCCAGCTGAATGGTGTTGAGGTTGCTCTGCTGAAATCAGGCATCGGTAAAGTTGCTGCTGCGCTTGGCGCGACACTGTTGCTGGAACGCTGCAAGCCAGATGTCATCATTAACACCGGTTCTGCGGGTGGCCTGGCGCCAACGCTGAAAGTGGGTGATATTGTGGTCTCCGATGAAGCGCGTTACCACGATGCCGATGTCACCGCCTTTGGTTACGAATATGGTCAGCTTCCGGGTTGCCCGGCAGGTTTTAAAGCGGATGACAAACTGGTTGCTGCAGCAGAAAGCTGCATTGCCGAACTGAACCTCAACGCCGTGCGCGGTCTGATTGTCAGCGGTGATGCGTTCATCAACGGTTCCGTGGGTCTGGCGAAAATTCGTCACAACTTCCCTCAGGCGGTTGCCGTTGAGATGGAAGCCACTGCCATTGCGCACGTTTGCCATAACTTCAGCGTACCGTTCGTGGTGGTTCGTGCCATCTCCGACGTTGCCGATCAGCAGTCTCACCTGAGCTTTGATGAGTTCCTGGCCGTTGCGGCAAAACAATCTACCGTGATGGTAGAAACCCTGGTGCAGAAACTGGCACGTGGGTAAGAACACCCTTAGGGCGCTGGGCGCCCTGCTTCTGCTCGCACCGGCATGGCTTTACGCTGCGCCGCGTGTGATTACGCTCTCCCCCGCCAATACTGAGCTGGCCTTTGCGGCCGGGATCACGCCCGTTGGCGTAAGCAGTTTTTCGGATTATCCCCCACAGGCCGCAGGCATCGAGCAAGTCTCGACATGGCAAGGTATGAACCTTGAACGCATTGTGGCGCTTAAACCAGACGTGGTATTAGCCTGGCTCGGGGGTAATGCAGAGCGGCAAGTCAACCAGCTGAGCTCGCTGGGAATTAAGGTGATGTGGATTGATGCGGTCAGCATTGAGCAAGTTGCTCAGGCGCTGCGCGACCTGGCACCTTTTAGCCCTGCGCCGCAAAAAGCTGAGCTTGCCGCTCAAAATATGCTTCGCGACTATGCTGCATTAAAAGCGAAATACGATACGACCACGAAAAAACGCGTCTTCCTGCAATTTGGTAGCCAGCCGCTGTTTACCACCGGGCAAGGCTCTATCCAGAATCAGGTGCTGGAGGTCTGTGGCGGTGAAAATATCTTTGCTGCGAGCCGGGTGCCATGGCCTCAGGTCAGCCGGGAACAAGTTCTGGCGCGACAACCGCAGGCCATTGTGGTGGTCGGGAGTGCAAGCGAAATTCCTAAAGTTGAAAAATTCTGGCAGGGCCAGTTAAAAATACCGGTGATACCACTAAACAGTGACTGGTTTGAACGCGCCAGCCCGCGTATTATCCTCGCCGCAAAACAGCTCTGCGCCGCACTGGCACAGAGTCATTAACGTAGATATAGACCTGAACAGTTCGAGGATTTAACGATGCTCGTGTATTGGCTGGATATACTTGGCACAGCCGTTTTTGCTATCTCCGGCGTTCTGCTGGCCGGGAAATTACGCATGGATCCGTTTGGCGTGCTGGTATTGGGCGTGGTGACGGCTGTCGGCGGAGGAACGATCCGCGATATGGCACTGGCTAATGGCCCGGTGTTTTGGGTAAAAGATCCTACCGATCTGGTGGTGGCGATGGTCACTTGCCTGCTCACGATTGCGCTGGTGCGCCAGCCGCGCAGGCTGCCTAAATGGATACTGCCGGTACTGGATGCCGTGGGTCTTGCGGTGTTTGTCGGGATTGGCGTCAATAAAGCCTTCAATGCGGGCACGGGGCCAATGGTCGCTATCTGCATGGGCGTTTTAACGGGTGTAGGCGGCGGGATCATCCGCGATATTCTGGCACGTGAAATCCCGATGATCCTGCGAACAGAAATCTACGCAACAGCCTGCATTGCTGGCGGAATTGTTCACGCTACGGCCTACTATACCTTTGCTTTACCGCTGGAAATCTCAGCCATGCTGGGGATGGTGGTGACGCTGGGTATACGTTTAGCGGCAATACGCTGGCACCTTAAATTGCCAACATTTGCGCTGGATGAGAATGGCAGGTAAAAGCAAAACGGTAACCATCAGGTTACCGTTTTTGTCTTAGATACTGAAAGAAGAACCACACCCACAGGTGCTTGTCGCGTTCGGGTTCGTTACCACAAAGCGCGAACCTTCCAGACCTTCGCTGTAATCAACCGCACCGCCCACCAGATATTGCAGGCTCATCGGGTCAACCACCAGCGCAACGCCCTGTTTCTCGATAGTCATATCACCATCGTTAACCTGGTCGTCAAAGGTAAAACCATACTGGAAGCCGCTACAGCCGCCACCGGTAATATATACACGCAGTTTCAGATCCGGATTGTCTTCGTCGGCAATCAGGGTTTTCACTTTGTTGGCTGCGGCTTCGGTAAATTCCAGCGGCACAGCGACTACGTCATCACTCATCTTATGCTCCCATGAATACTGCTTACTGCGATTGGGCAAAAATCACCCAATTCTTTTTTTCATTATCTAATACCCTGGTAATTCATTCAAGTATTCTGCGTCGAGGCCTGTTCTGCCTCTTGTTTTGCCAGGGTACGAGCAAGAATGGTGGAGTATAGCGGTTTTCCACCAAGGAATTGGGCTAATAGTGTCGCCCCGAGACAGGTAATGATCATTGGCAAAATGAGCTGGTAATTGTCTGTCATTTCCAGAACCAGCACGATCCCGGTCAACGGCGCGCGCAAGGAAGCAGCCAGCAGCGCCCCCATTCCGGCAACCGCGAATGTTCCCGCATCAAGGTGATACGCCGGGAATCCCGCGGCGGCGGCTGTGCCAAAAGCCGTCCCAAGCAGGGTGCCGAGCGCCAGCATTGGCGCAAAAATACCTCCCGGCGCACCGGAGGAGAAGCAAAGAATCGTAGTGATTACGCGTGAGATAAACATAAACAGCAGCAGTCCAACGCTGAAATTACCCGCCGCCGCGATGGGGATCAGGCCAAAACCACCGCCAGCGGCGTTCGGTTCAATCACGCCGAGGATGCCGCACATCCCGCCGAGCAGGCCACCCACCAGAACCCATTTGGTAGTATTTCCGCCGTGAATACGCTGGAACATATCCTGTGCGCGTAAGATAAGGGTGTTAAACAACGGGCCGACAACACCAAAAATCATGCCGAGCACCAGATAGAGCCACAGGGTATTCACCGGCGCATTGGTGAGTTTACCCACCTCAATCACCGCACCTTCGCCGTTAAAAATGCGAAAGACAATGCTCGACATAATAACGCCAGTAAACACCGCTTTAATTGAGATCAGGTTGTAGCGAAACTGGGCGCGCATCTCTTCAATAATGAACAGGATCCCGGCCAGCGGCGCATTGAACGCTGCGGATAGCCCGGCTGCGGCCCCGGTTGCCAGCAATGTATGGCGTGCTTCGGCGCTGCGCATCCGGAACATGTCGCCCACCATGCGCCCTACGTTCCCACCGAGCTGTACCGTTGGCCCCTCTCGTCCGAGCACCATTCCTGCCCCCAGAGTGCCCATGCCACCGATAAATTTAACCGGGATCACCCGCCACCAGCGCACCGGACGCAGCTCTTCAAGCGCCCCTTCAATCTCAGGAATACCCGAACCACCGGCCTCTGGTGCAAATTTGCGTACCAGAAAATAGCCTGCCATGGCAAAAAGGGCAGACAAACCAAACGCCGACACCCAGACCAGCCATCCGTTATCCGCATACCCCGCCACTGTGGCAATGCGCCAGTTGAGCACGGCATTCACTGCTTTCTCAAAGGCCACGCCAGCCAGCCCGGCAAGCGTACCCACCATGGCGGCGGCCAGCAAAATAGCCAGCGGTGTTTTGTCGCGATTGAGCAGCCGCCTGATGCTGATACGGTGCCGTGCGCGCGCAAATTGTTGTTCTTCAAATGAGGGGATGTCTGCTTTCATTGCCTGTTCTTTTTAATCATACAAATCGCCGCAAGGATTTTACCAGACACAGCTTCCGCGTCCCCTGAAAAATCCTTAACAATTGTTTATGCATTAATGGGGCAAAAATTTCATAACCTTCCGGGAATCACTTAGAATAGCCACCTTACCTTATTTCTACGAACCAGGAATGACGCAATGAGCAAGTCTGAAAACCTCTACAGTGCAGCCCGCGAGCTTATCCCGGGGGGTGTGAACTCGCCTGTGCGCGCTTTTACCGGTGTAGGCGGCACGCCGCTGTTTATCGAACGTGCTGACGGCGCGTATCTGTATGATGTCGATGGCAAAGCCTATATTGATTACGTTGGCTCCTGGGGCCCGATGGTGCTGGGACACAACCATCCGTCTATCCGCAATGCGGTCATTGAAGCGGCTCAGCGCGGCCTGAGCTTCGGCGCGCCAACCGAGATGGAAGTCAAAATGGCGGAGCTGGTGACCGAACTGGTGCCGACAATGGATATGGTGCGTATGGTGAACTCCGGTACGGAAGCCACCATGAGCGCTATCCGCCTGGCGCGTGGTTTTACCGGCCGCGACAAAATTATCAAATTTGAAGGCTGCTACCACGGTCATGCAGACTGTCTGCTGGTGAAAGCCGGTTCTGGCGCCCTGACGCTGGGCCAGCCGAACTCCCCGGGCGTACCTGCCGACTTCGCCAAACACACTCTGACCTGCACCTATAACGATCTTAGCTCCGTTCGCGCAGCTTTCGAGCAATATCCGCAAGAGATTGCCTGCATCATCGTTGAACCGGTTGCTGGCAACATGAACTGCATCCCACCTCAGCCTGATTTCCTGCCGGGCCTGCGCGCACTGTGCGACGAATTCGGCGCACTGCTGATCATCGATGAAGTGATGACTGGTTTCCGCGTGGCGCTGGCGGGCGCGCAGTCTTACTACGACGTTGAACCAGACCTGACCTGCCTTGGCAAAATCATCGGCGGCGGGATGCCGGTCGGCGCGTTTGGTGGTCGTAAGGACGTGATGGAAGCGCTGGCGCCAACCGGGCCGGTTTACCAGGCGGGTACGCTCTCTGGTAACCCTATCGCGATGGCCGCGGGCTTCGCCTGTCTGAACGAAGTGGCGCAACCGGGTATCCACAAAACCTTGACCGACCTGACCACGCAGCTGGCAAACGGCCTGCTGAACGCCGCAGAAGAGACAGGTATTCCATTGGTAGTGAACCACGTGGGCGGGATGTTTGGGATCTTCTTCACCGATGCAAAAACCGTGACCTCTTATCAGGACGTGGTGAAGTGCGATGTTGAACGCTTTAAGCGTTTCTTCCACCTGATGCTGGAAGAAGGCGTGTATCTGGCGCCGTCTGCCTTTGAAGCAGGCTTTATGTCTGTGGCGCACAGCAAAGAAGATATCAACAACACCATCGACGCAGCACGTAAGGTGTTTGCGAAGTTGTAATTATATGCGGCCTGATACCCTCTCCCACAGGGAGAGGGTGAAACACATCCTACCGACTCTGCTTTCTCAGCAGATAAATAAAGTACGGCGCACCGATAAAGGTGGAAAGCAGTCCTGCCGGGATCTGATACGGAAACAGCACCATCCTGCCGCACCAGTCCGCAAAGACCAGCATCACCCCACCAGTGAGAGCAGACATCACAATATGCGGCATTGTCCTGCGAAACCCCATCATTCTGGCGATATGCGGCGCCATTAATCCCACGAAACTCAATGGACCAATGGTCATGGTGGCTGTTGCCGTCAGACATGCTGCCAACAGCAGCAGAGCCACGCGCGCAGGCGTCAGCGCCATCCCCACCGCACGGGCGGCTTCACCGCCCAGTGGCAGAATGGTCATCCAGCGGCGACACAGCGGTACAATTGCCAGCAGCACAATCATGACCAGCCCGGTGTGAACCACCTGGCTGCCAGTGGCGCTATAGGTCGAACCGGAAATCCAGGTCAGGATCTTCGCCATACGCGGATCGCCGCTCGCCTGTAGCATCATCAGCAGCATCGTAAACGCGGTGCTGAGCGCCATCCCGGCAAGCAACATGCGGTGAGGAGAAAATCCTCCACGCCCCGAAGCGACCAGAATGACCAGCAGCGTGGCTGCTGCGCCAATACTCCCCGCTGGCATTAACCAGCCGAATGCATTCCCCGGCACCAGGAACAGCATCAGCACCACACCAAACGCTGCGCCAGAGCTGATACCGAGCACTTCCGGGCTTGCCATCGGGTTACCCGTCAGACGCTGGATAATGCACCCCGCGACAGCCAGCATCACTCCTGCAATAAGCGCCGCGAAGATCCGCGGCCAGCGCCATTGCAGCAATTCATTGAGCAAATCACCGGTAGCCCAGTGCCAGCCGGTTGCACCGCGCCCCAAAGAGAGCGCTGCAAAGGAAGCCAGCAGCAGCACGGCCAGGCCCACCAGGCTAAACCACAGCACCGATTGACGCTCAGCATACACTTTATCGCCCGCATCCATTGCCGGGGCGCTGATGCTTCGCAAGCGCGGCAGCAGCCACAGCAACAGCGGCGCGCCGATAAGCGCCGTCACCGAACCGGTGGACACTTCCATCCAGACGCGCGCCAGCCAGAGAATAATTTGATCGGAAAGCCAGAGGATCAGCGCACCAATCAGTGGGGCCAGCATCAGACGCGCCAGCAGACGCCGCGCGCCGAGCATTTTCGCCAGTAGCGGCGCAAATAGCCCGATAAAACCGATAATCCCTACCGCATTGACCAGCAACGCGCTGAGCACAATCGCCAGCGTCAGTGCCGCCAGACGCGCCAGCGATAACGCCAGGCCCAGGTTGCGCGCCACGCCGTCATCCAGTCCCATCAGCGTTAACGGACGCAGCAGCAGCAGGGTCAGCAGCACACCACCAGTCAGCTGCGGCCACAGGCGCTCAACAACGCTCCAGTCAGTCTGGGTGAGGGTTCCGGTACTCCACAAGAACATGCTTTGCAGCTGGTCGTGATGGAACAGTACCAGCAGCTGATTAATCGCCCCACAGTAAAGGCTGACCACCAGCCCGGCCAGGATCAACGTAACCGGTGAAAGACGTTTCCCCCAGGCCACGCCAAAGACCAGCGCACCCACCACACATGCACCTGCCAGTGCTGCAAACTGCGAGGTTAGCGCGCCGGGCAACGCCCACAGTGTCGTAATGGTGATCCCAAGCTGGGCACCAGTCGCCACGCCAAGCGTGGTTGGCTCTGCCAGTGGGTTACGCAAGACCTGCTGGAATAAGACGCCCACCAGCCCCAGCCCTGCCCCCACCAACAGCGAAATGGCCAGACGCGGCAACAGGCTGTAGTGGAAGAGCATTTGCTGAATATTGTCGATGTCTGGCGCAGTCAGCGCAGCGCCCCACTGCCCTCGCGGGAGTGCCGTTGACAGGTTGAAGGCGGTTAATGCCAGCGCGACAAGGAAAATGACCGTCAGCAACAGCGCCGGAAAACGCGCGATACGCGAACTCATGCTTTGCCTCCCAGCGCGCCATCCAGTACACGGGCAAAATGCATGGCCGAAAGCGTTGCACCGTAGAACCACACTGCCGGAACCCGCTGGAATCGCTGCTCGCGTACAAACGGCATGGCCTGCCAGAGCGGGGTAGACATCAGTTTTTGCATTTCTCGTTCGTTGCCGTGATCAAAGCACAGCACATCCACATCGCGAAACGCCGCCAGGCGGTCGATCCCAACGGTCGTACTCCCCCAGAAGGTCATCTCCCCGTCCCAGGCGTTGCGAATACCAAAGCTATCAAGCACTTCCTGGAACAGGCAATTTTGCCCAAACACCAGCATATGACGGGCATCCAGCAGGGTTACCATCAGAAGCGGGCGTTCACCGCGGCGAGCAAACCGCGGTTTCAGGCTGTCGAGCAGAGCGTCGAATTCGTCGAGATGCTGTTTCGCTGCCGCCTCGCGGTTCAGGAAGTGCGCCATCTCGTTGATGGAATTTCTCGCCATCGTCAGCGGCTTTTTGCCATCGCTGAAGGAGAAACCACGCCCGGGCGCAATGCGCGCCATTGTCTCTTCCGACGGGCCATAACCCGCAGACCAGAACAGAAACGAGGGTTTCATTTGTGTGAGCAATTCGAGGTTTGGCTCCGTTCGCAGGCCAATATCAATAACCGACGCAGGCAGTTTTGGTTCGTTCACCCACAGGTTGTAGTTAGGGATATCAGCAACGCCATACGGCGTAACACCCAGCGCCAGCATCAGCTCAACCGGCAGCCATTCCAGTGCCACAATACGATGGGGGTCGATAGCGGTAGCCCGCGCCGTGTTCATTTTTAACAGCAGCGGCGAGAGCGCTATCGCCGTCAGTAAGCGACGGCGGCTAATCATTGGATCCAGCATCAGTACACGAAGCTCACCGGTGCAGCCCCGGCAGGGTGAGGCAAAATACCCATTGGAATACCGTAGATGTGCTCTAACGTTTCGCTACGCATCAGTTCAGACGGCGTGCCCTGGGCGATCATCTCGCCACCACGCAGGGCGACAAGATAGTCACAGTAACGTGCCGCCATGTTGATATCGTGCAATACGGCAATCACCGTCAGACCACGCTGCTGGCTTAGGCGATGCACCAGCGCCAGTACGTCGACCTGGTGGGCAATATCCAGCGCAGAGGTCGGTTCATCAAGCAGCAGGCAGCGGCTGTCCTGGGCAACCAGCATCGCAATCCACGCGCGCTGACGTTCACCACCGGAAAGGCTGTCCACCAGGCGGTGCGCCAGCGGTTTTAATCCGACCAGTGAGATGGCCTCTTCGACTTTCTGTCTGTCGGCCACGCCAAAACGCCCGAGCGCGCCGTGCCACGGATAACGCCCAATCGCCACCAGTTCACGCACCGTCATCCCTTCCGCCTGCGGCAACTGCTGCGGCAGATAGGCCACCTTGCGGGCAAAGGCTTTGCTGTTCCAGCTATCAAGCGGTTGTCCGTCCAGCAGAATGTCACCCTCTGAAGGAGGCTGATGGCGTCCGAGCATCTTGAGTAACGTTGATTTACCGGAACCATTGTGACCAATGAGCCCAGTGACTTTACCTGCGGGGAACGTCAGAGAGAGCGGATGCAGCAAGGTGCGCCCGGGTACGCGAAAGGAGAGATTATTGAGCGTAAAGGTGGTGTCGGATTGCGTCTTAATATCCTGCATGTCAGCCAACTTAAATAAACAGGGCACGGTAAACCGTGCCCAAAGAGAGATTAGAAGCGGAAGGTCGCGGTAGCCACAACCTGGCGTCCTGCGCCCCAGTAGCAAGCGTACTCGCTATAGCAGCTGGATACATACTCACGGTCAAAGATGTTATTCACGTTGACGCCAACGGAAGAGCCAGGCAGGCCAAAGCGCGCCAGATCGTATTTCACCGTTGCATCCGCCAGGGCATAGCCTGCGACATTAAATGACTGGTAAGCTTTTGAAGATGCTGCTGAATAGTAGGATACCGTGTTACCAATGTAACGGGTGCCCGCACCAACGGTCAGGCCGCTCAGTGCCGTCTCGTGGAAGGTATAATCCGCCCACAGGGAGGCCATGTTACGTGGTACTTCCGCCGGACGACGGCCTTCATACCAGGTATCGTGGGTATATTCAGCATCGGTGTAGCTATAAGATGCCGTTACATCGATGTTGGCATTGACGGCTGCCTTAGCTTCAAGTTCGAAACCACGTGAACGAATTTCACCGCCCTGCACGCTAAAGCCGCTGGTCGGGTTCGCCGGGTCGGCCGTCAGGTTGTTGTTTTTGGTCAGCTGGTATACCGCCGCCGTCACGACAACCGGAAGATCTTTCGGTACGTATTTCACACCCACTTCGTACTGCTTGCCGCGCGCCGGATCGAACGGTTTACCGTCCTGCGTGGTTCCTGAAATCGGCTCGAAGGATTCGCTGTAGCTGAAGTACGGCGTGATACCGTTGTCGAACAGGTAGTTAATACCGCCACGCCAGGTAAATGCCTGATCGTTAATTTCTGCGGTGGTTCCGGTGGTACGGGTCAGCGCAGAGGTTTTAGCGAAGTCGTAGCGGCCACCCATGGTCAGCACCCACTTATCCCATTCAGCCTGGTCCTGAGCATACAGGCCAGTTTGTTCCTGACGGTTAAGCACTTTGTACAGGTAGTACACGTCAACATTTGGGTTGCCATACGCAGGCTTGGTCATGCTGATCGGGTCAGCTGTGCCATAGTCAGCATCAATGTCATTACGCATACGAAGGTAATCGACACCGGTTAACAGGGTATGATCAACGGCGCCGGTCGCAAATTTGGACTGAAGCTGAGTATCAACGGTGAAGGAGTTAAGATCTTCATCGGAACGGACGTATGCGCGGCTGATTTGCGCTGGTGCAATATAGCCGCTGCCGTAGACAGAACGATAAAGCGTGTTGATTTTGGTGTAACGCAGGTTTTGACGCACGGTAAAGGTGTCGTCAAACTGATGCGAGAAGCTGTAGCCCACCATTTTCTGACGACGGGAGATTTTGTTGTCTTCCTCGCCTTCGTTAAAATCGGTCGGCAGCTTGTGCGCTTTGCCGTTGGCATCATAGTAAGGCACAACGGTACCTTCCCGCGGCAACCAGCCATAATAACCCGCATCCGGATCGCTCTGGAAGTTGCTCAGGAAAGTGAAGTCTGTTTTATCATCCGGGCGCCAGCTGAAGGAAGGCGCAATGGCATAGCGGGTGGATTTCACCATCTCCTGCTGCGCATTTTCACTGCGTCCCAGACCGGTCAGGCGGTAGGACCACACGCCGTTGTCATCAATGGCATCGCTGAAATCGAACCCGGTTTGCCACAGGTTATCGGTGCCCATTTTGAACTGGATTTCTTTCAGTGGCTCGGTTGTTGGTCGCTTACTGACCATGCTCACCACGCCACCCGGGTGGCTTTTGCCGTACAGCACGGAGGTCGGGCCACGCAGCAGTTCAACGCGTTCCAGGAAATACGGATCCATGGACGCTTCAGAATAGTTATCGCCCTGTAGCTTCATCCCATCCAGATATTGGTTGGTATTGACGGTGCTGGAAGTGGTGAAACCACGGATAGAAACCACGTCATAAGTGGTAGATGCACCGCGAGTCGCAAAAACGCTTGGCGTATAGGCCAGTGCCTGCTTCACCGTACCCGGCTGTTTCATGTCCATCTCTTCACGTGTCACCACGGAAATAGACTGCGGGGTTTTCTCAATAGGTGTATCGGTTTTGGTCGCCGTTGCGGTGCGTTTTGCCGCAATCGTTGGAGCTGGACCCCATGCACTTTCCTGCGTGGCCGGAGCGGCAGTCACAGTGATGGTTTCTTCTTTATTTGGGGTTTCGGCGGCCTGTGCAAAAGTGGACATGCCGGCAACCGCTGTGGCTACGACAACTGCGATTTTACGCAGCGACGTGTTGATTGGCTGAGCAGTATTGGAAAGCGCCATGTTGAATCTCTGATGTAAAAGTGAATGATAACGTAAACGATAATTATTATTATGACCGCAGCATAATAGGTGAAACGCTGGCGGTATAGCAAGCAGTATGCGGCCCTACAAGAATTAAGGGTTTAAGAATTAATCAAGAGAAAACGAAGGGTTAATCAAAGTTAAAACTGGGGTTAACAAAATGAAGGATACAGGTGAAAAAAATAGCCCCTTCCGTGGAAGGGGGTATTGAAGGCGTTAGTTACTGCCGAACATGTCTTTGATCCAGCCTGCGACACCGTCGCTGTCCTTCTTCTCATTCTGCTGCTGCGGCGGCTGTTGTTGCTGCTGCTGCGGTTGCTGCTGCTGAGAATTCGAATCAAATGGATTACCAGGCTGCTGAGGCTGGCTCTGCTGGCACAGTGAATCCGGGTTCGTTGTCCAGACAGGCAATGAACGCATCCCGCCGCCACAGACAAAGTTACCGGAATCATCCACACCCATATCAACGACATCTTCCGGTGCAACCAGATTCAGCGGTACCGGGGACTGATTTGCCAGATAACGCTGGTAAATCGACATTGCCCCGCTCGCGCCGTACAGCTTGGTTGGCTGGTTGTTATCGCGCCCTACCCAGGTGATCACCACTTCACGGCCATCAATACCGGCAAACCAGGTATCGACGTTGTTGTTGGTGGTCCCGGTTTTACCCGCAAGATGCAGGCCAGGGTACTTAGCACCTAACTGACGCCCCGTGCCACGCTGTACTACCTGCTGCATGGTCCAGAGTGTCATGTAGGCTGCCTGCGCCGGAACCGCGCGCTCCGCCTGCGGGAAGCTCTGATACAGCACGGAACCATCTTCAGCAATGACTGAACGCAGGGCGGAAAGTTGCGCCCGGTTACCGCCACTGGCGATAGTCTGGAACGCCTGCGCCACTTCGATTGGCGTCAGGTTCAACGCACCGAGGATCATCGCCGGAACCGGGTTCAGCTGCTCTTTAGGCACACCAAGCTTCTGCCAGGTATCCGTAATCGCCGGCAGACCCAGCGCCATACCCAGGTTAACCGTTGGCACGTTCATAGAACGCGTCAGAGCATCCACCAGCATTACCTGGCCACTGAACTGTTTGTCATCATTCTGCGGCGACCACACCTGGCCATTAGGCTGGCGCAGGGAGATTGGCGCATCGGCAATCCAGGTGTTCAGACGGTACTGATTTGGCTGGCTGAGCGCGGTGAGATAGGTCGCCGGTTTTGCCAGAGAACCAATCGAACGACGCGCCTGCATTGCACGGTTATAGCCCGCAAACTGCGGCTCTGCCCCGCCCACCATCGCGCGAACTTCGCCGGTGTTACGGTCAACCACCACCATTGCAGTTTCAAGGTCACTCAGCTTGCGCTGTTTTTTCAGCGCCGGAATGCCGTCAACTGCTGCTTTCTCCGCCGCATCCTGAGCCACTGAATCGAAGGTGGTAAAGATCTTCACGCCGGAGAGATCTTTCACTTTATCGCCGAGCTTGCTCTGCAATTCCTGGCGAACCAGCTGCATAAAGGCAGGCTGAGGAGAGATAACACCACCGCGCGGCTGCACACCCAGAGGGCGAGCGCTCAGCATGTCATACAGCTCCTGATCGATAACCTGCTGTTGTTGCAGCAGACGCAGCACCAGGTTACGACGCTCCAGCGCCAGCTTCGGATTACGCCACGGGTTATAGATGGATGCACCTTTAACCATGCCCACCAGCAGTGCCTGCTGGTCGAGGCTCAGCTCTTCAACCGGGCGGCCAAAGTAGTACAGGCTCGCCAGCGGGAAGCCGCGGATTTCGTTATCACCGCTCTGACCGAGGTACACCTCGTTCATATACAGCTCAAGAATACGATCCTTGCTGTAGCGCGCATCCATCAACACAGCCATGTACGCTTCGTTGGCTTTACGCCAGTAGGAGCGTTCGCTGGAGAGGAACAGGTTCTTCACCAGCTGCTGGGTCAAAGTACTCGCCCCCTGCACCGTACGTCCGGCTGTCAGGTTGGCCAGCACCGCACGACCGATGGAGTAAAGGCTGATACCGTCATGCTCGTAGAAGTGACGGTCTTCGGTTGCCAGCAGTGTATCCACCAGCAGATCCGGGAAGCCGTTACGTGCCACGAACAGGCGCTGTTCGCCATTCGCAGAAGAGAGCATGGTGATAAGACGCGGATCGAGTCGGAAGAAACCGAACTGGCGGTTGCTATCCATGTTCTCGATGGTGTCCAGTCGATCGCCATCAAAGGTCAGACGCGCGCGCACCTGGCCTTCTTTACTGTCCGGGAAATCGAACGGACGGCGGATCATTTCGATGCTTTTCGCCTGCACGGTAAATTCGCCAGGACGAGTCATCTTCGACACCTGGCGATACTGTGTGGCTTCAAGCAGCTTCACCATCTCATTCTTGCTGATCGACATATCTGGCTCAAGGTTCACCATGCGACCATATACTGCCGCAGGCAACTGCCAGACTTTACCGTCGATACGGCTACGGATCTTCTGATCCAGATAGACGCCGTAGATAGCCATCAGAACAACAAAAACAATGAACAGCTTCACCAACAGCCAGAACCAGCCGCGTTTTCCACGAGGCTTACGCCCTTTGCCTTTTCCTTTACGCGGCATCGGATCTTCATCCTCATAATCGTCTTCATAGTCATCATCGTAATCTTCATCTTTACGACGACGGCTCACCTTTTCTTTCGCCGGACGCGCAGGTTTCCCTTTACGTCCTATTGGCTCGCGGTCATTCCCCGCCATGCTTTTTCTCCGCAACATTCAGGCGCAAAGGCCAGATTCTCTTTTCTTCCACATCACCGTGAAAGAAGAAATCTCTCAAAATTGTTTTCTCCCTCTCCCGGTGGGAGAGGGTCGGGGTGAGGGCATCAGGCCGCACTCATCATCCCCTTTCACGAATATTTCTTCGTCCGCCGTGTCGGTGCCGTATTTGCCGGGTCATCCGGCCATACGTGTTTGGGGTAACGCCCCTTCATCTCTTTTTGCACTTCACGGTAACTACCCGCCCAGAACGCGCTCAGGTCGCGGGTTATCTGCAAAGGCCGGTGCGCAGGAGACAGCAGCTCCAGCACCAGTGACACACGCCCTTTCGCAATGGACGGTGTGTTCGCCTCGCCAAACATCTCCTGCATCCTGACGGCCAGCGCAGGGGGATTATCCTCGTGATAACGAATGGCAATCCGGCTTCCGGTCGGCACAGTGTAATGCCCAGGCAGTTCACTATCCAGACGTTGACGTAATGACCAGTCCAGTAAATTCTGTAACGCGTCCTTAACATCCAGAGCTTTTAGTGCCTTCAGCGAGTGTACACCGCTCATTTGCGGCAGTAGCCAGCGCTCCAGAGAAGCCAGAAGCGTTTCATCATCAACAGCGGGCCAGTCATCTTCCGGCAGCCACTGCGCCGCACAGTGCAGGCGAATGCGATACTGCTCAGCCTCTGGCGTCCAGTTCAGCACGCTCAGCCCCTTTTCCCGAATGCCGTTAAGCATTGCCTGATGCAGTTCGTCTTCGGACGGTTTGGCCAGCGGTTTTGCGCCGAGGGTGAGCTTGCCTATCTGGCTGCGACGAAACGCCTTCAGCGTCCCCTGCACATCATCCCATTCAACGGTATCGGATTGCTGAAGCAGCTGTGGACACGCCCGCGTCAGGGCATCAATATCGACCGCAATGGCCTGGAGGATCCGCGCATCCGGGGACTGGCTGCCCTGCAATAATAGGGGTGCAATAAGCCATTCGTGCCGGGTGAGGGCATCATCGCTGTCCAGCATCGCTCCCATGCCGTTTGCCAGCTGGTAACGCCCGTCCAGACCGCGACGCCGGGCGACTCTGTCCGGGAACGCCTGCGCCAGCGCGCTGGCAATACGACTTCTGTCCGGTGTTCCGCCACGGCTGTTGAGCCGCCGGCAAAGCTGCTGCGCCCGCTGCTGCCAGTTTGGCTGATTGCGTGAAAACGCCATCACCAGGTCGCTGTTTCCGCCGCGCGGTGGCTCCTCCAGAATCGCCGCCAGCTTTGCCGCCGTGGCAATGTCATCATCATCTTTTGCCGCCACCAGCATGGCAGCCAGACGAGGATCATTGCCCAGCGCGGCCATTTTCTGCCCCTGCGTGGTTAAGCGGGTGCCATCCAGCGCCCCCAGCCGGGTCAGCAAGGTACGGGCAGCCGCCAGGTTCACCGCAGGTGGCGGGTTCAGCCAGGTCAACTGAGCCGGGTCCGGGCAGCCCCACTGCAACAGATCCATGACAAGGCCGGAAAGATCGCTTTGTAAAATTTCAGGGGTACTTTGCTGCACCGCACGCTCGGCCTGCTCTGCGCTGGTGAGATGCAAACAGATCCCGGGCTCCAGTCGCCCTGCGCGGCCTGCGCGTTGGATCATCGATGCCTGGCTTATCCGCTGCGTGAGCAGCTTTGTCAGCCCGGTACGCGGATCAAAACTGGCGACGCGCTCCTGGGCGCAATCCACCACCAGGCGAATGCCTTCAATGGTTAAACTGGTTTCTGCAATATTGGTTGCCAGCACCACTTTACGCTGCCCGGCAGGGGCCGGAAGAATGGCCTTACGCTGTTCATTTAACGACAACGCCCCGTACAGCGGGCAAAGCACCACATCGCTCCCCACGCGGGTTGCCAGTTGTTCCTGCACGCGCTGGATTTCCCCCACGCCGGGTAAAAACAGCAGCAGCGAGCCCGACTCCTGTCGCAGTAGCTCTGCGGTGGCAATCGCGACGGCTTCGTCAAAGCGCTGATGCGTGGTCAGCGGCTGATATCGACGTTCAACCGGGAAAGCACGCCCCGCAGAGGCGATAACCGGCGCATCAGGTAAGGCTTGCTGTAATCGCTCGTTATCCAGCGTGGCCGACATAATCAGCAGTTTGAGATCGTCACGTAGCCCTTGCTGCACGTCCAGCAGCAGCGCCAGGGCCAAATCGGCCTGTAGGCTACGTTCATGGAATTCATCCAGAATGACCAGACTGATGCCGGTGAGTTCAGGATCGTTTTGCAGCATCCGGGTGAGAATGCCTTCGGTGACCACTTCCAGCCGCGTGGTCGGGCTAACACAGGTTTCGGCACGCATTCGATAGCCTACCGTTTCACCCGGTTTCTCGTTCAGCAGCTCTGCCAGACGCTGTGCCACATTGCGCGCAGCCAGTCTTCGCGGCTCCAGCAAGATGATTTTCCCGTGGAGGTTTGCCTCTTTGAGGATCTGTAGCGGTAGCCAGGTTGATTTCCCCGCCCCCGTGGGCGCGTTAAGCAATACCTGCGGGGCATGTTGTAAAGCAGCAAGCAGCTCAGGAAGTACGACGGCGACTGGCAATGAGGACACTAACAGCTCCAGAGGGTTAACATTAGTCGGCGTACATTGTAGCATCGCCACATATCATTACCGAGTCCCCTGTATGTCTGAGTCGAAACGACTGTTTTTCGCCATTGAGCTGCCCCCCACTATTCAACGCCAGATTGTTCGCTGGCGTGCAAGCCATTTCCCGCAGGAAGCAGGCCGACCTGTTGTCGCGGCAAACCTGCACCTGACGCTGGCCTTTCTGGGCGATGTCAGCGCTGAAAAGCAGCGCGCCTTAGCGTCGATGGCCGGACGTATTAGCCAGCCCGGGTTTACACTGCACCTGGATGACGCCGGCCAGTGGCTGCGCTCCCGGGTGGTATGGCTCGGCACTCGCCAGCCGCCGCGCGGTTTGTTGCAGCTGGCCAACATGCTCCGGGCGCAGGCCGCGCGCAGCGGTTGCTACCAAAGCCCGCAGCCTTTTCATCCCCATATTACCCTGCTGCGCGACGCCAGCCATGCCGTGGCCATTCCGCCGCCGGGTTTCCACTGGTCTTTTCCGGTGACGACGTTCGCGCTTTTTGAATCTGTCTTTGCAAAAGGACGCACCCGATACACGCCTGTACAGCGCTGGACGCTGGGCGACACCGTAAGGAATTCCGATGAAGTTTAGCCCCGCGCTTCAACACGCCACGCTCATTCAACGCTACAAACGCTTTCTCGCGGACGTTGTGACGCCTGAAGGAGAACAGCTGACGCTGCACTGCCCCAATACCGGTGCCATGACCGGTTGCGCAACCCCGGGTGACACTATCTGGTATTCGACATCAGAAAATACTAAACGCAAATATCCCCATACCTGGGAGATGACGCAGACGCAACAAGGGGCATTTATTTGTGTCAACACATTGCGAGCGAACCAATTAGTTAAGGAAGCCCTGATCGAAGGGAATATTCCTGAACTAGTGGGTTACAGCGTTCAAAAAAGCGAAGTGAAATATGGCGAAGAAGGCAGCAGAATTGACTTTATGTTACAGGCGGAAGATCGGCCTGAGTGCTATATTGAAGTAAAATCAGTGACGTTAGCGGAACAAGAAAACGGCTACTTCCCGGATGCAGTAACGCTGCGTGGACAAAAGCATCTGCGGGAGTTGATGAGTGTAGCGGCGGCGGGCAAGCGCGCCGTATTGCTGTTTGCAGTATTGCACTCGGCAATTGAAAGATTTTCTCCTGCCCGCCATATCGATCCCAAGTACGCGCAATTGTTGAATGAGGCACAAAAGCAGGGGGTGGAGGTTTTCGCTTATAAAGCGGAACTTTCTGCCGATAATATGACTCTGAGATCCTCTCTCCCCGTGGTCTTATAAAGGGAGTAGTCGATTGATTATTATGTGTTCTGGTCGCGTGCGCAAATACGCTTTTCCTCACAGGCTTGTCAAGTGTTACGTATAGATAATTGCCATTCGGAATAGCATCTGCTATTTATAGCGACCTGATTTTTCCCCCAACACGGGGATCGATAGTGCGTGTTAAGGAGAAGCAACATGCAAGAAGGGCAAAACCGTAAAACATCGTCCCTGAGTATTCTCGCCATCGCTGGGGTGGAGCCGTATCAAGAGAAACCGGGCGAAGAGTATATGAACGAAGCCCAGCTGTCGCACTTCAAGCGTATTCTTGAAGCATGGCGTAATCAACTCAGGGATGAAGTCGATCGCACCGTTACACATATGCAGGATGAAGCTGCAAACTTCCCGGACCCGGTAGACCGTGCCGCTCAGGAAGAAGAGTTCAGCCTCGAACTGCGTAACCGTGACCGCGAACGCAAACTGATCAAAAAGATCGAGAAAACGTTGAAAAAGGTCGAGGACGAAGATTTCGGATACTGCGAATCCTGCGGTGTTGAAATTGGTATTCGCCGTCTGGAAGCGCGTCCAACCGCCGATCTGTGCATCGACTGTAAAACGCTGGCTGAAATCCGCGAAAAACAGATGGCCGGTTAATCCCAGCCCTGTATTCACTGTAAAGGCGGGAGTCTCTCCCGCCTTGTTACTGTTGATATGTCTGAATCACACTATATTGGGCGCTTTGCGCCATCTCCTTCCGGTGAATTACACTTCGGCTCTTTAATAGCCGCCCTTGGCAGCTACCTGCAAGCTCGTGCAAACCAGGGTATCTGGCGTGTACGCATCGAAGATATTGATCCTCCGCGTGAAGTTCCCGGTGCAGCAGAAACTATCCTGCGTCAGCTGGAACATTACGGCCTTCACTGGGACGGTGAGGTTCTCTGGCAGTCAAAGCGGCACGACGCTTATCGCGAACGTCTGGCGTGGCTCTATGAGCAAGGGCTTTCGTACTATTGCACCTGTACCCGTGCGCGTATTCAGAGCGTGGGGGGCGTCTATGACGGCCATTGCCGTACGCTCGGTCATGGCCCGGAAAACGCCGCCGTCCGCCTGGTCCAGCATTTTCCTGTGACCCGTTTCCACGATCAATTATCGGGCGACATTCAGGCAGATGAACGCCTGGCGCGCGAGGATTTCATCATCCACCGTCGCGATGGTTTATTTGCTTATAATTTAGCCGTTGTCGTGGACGACCATTTTCAGGGCGTGACGGAAATAGTGCGTGGGGCTGATTTAATTGAGCCAACGGTGCGGCAAATATCGCTGTATCAGCAATTTGGCTGGGCTGCCCCGAAATATATTCATTTGCCGCTGGCGCTGAATGCGCAGGGAAATAAGCTGTCGAAGCAAAACCACGCGCCTGCTTTGCCAGATGGCGATCCACGGCCCGTTTTGATCGACGCGCTGCGATTTCTCAACCAGAATATAACAAGCGAATGGCAGGACCTGAGTATTGATGAATTGCTGAAATTAGCCGTTGCTAACTGGACACTCAAAACAGTGCCAAAAATCCAGCATTCTCAAATGCGTTATGCTGAGCTATGATTAGCCGCTTTTTTCATAACAAAACACACTACGAGGTGTACTATTTTTACCCGAGTCGCTAATTTTTGCCGTAAGGTGCTAAGCCGGGAAGAGAGCATGGCTGAAGAGGCTATTGCACAAACCCATATGTCGGTTATTCCGCGTGAGCAGCACAATATTTCTCGCAAAGATATCAGTGAAAATGCCCTCAAGGTGCTCTATCGTTTGAATAAAGCAGGCTACGAGGCCTATCTCGTTGGCGGTGGTGTTCGCGATTTACTGCTGGGCAAAAAACCAAAAGATTTTGACGTGACGACCAGTGCCACGCCAGAGCAGGTGCGTAAATTATTCCGCAACTGCCGGCTGGTTGGCCGCCGCTTCCGTCTTGCTCACGTTATGTTTGGGCCTGAAATTATTGAAGTTGCCACCTTCCGTGGCCACCACGAAGGCAACCCCGCAGACCGAACCACGTCTCAGCGCGGCCAGAACGGGATGCTGCTGCGCGACAACATCTTTGGCTCTATTGAAGAAGATGCCCAGCGTCGCGATTTCACCATTAACAGCCTTTATTACAGCGTGGCGGATTTCACTGTCCGTGATTACGTGGGTGGAATGCAGGATCTGAAAGCAGGTCTGATTCGCCTGATAGGTACACCAGAAACGCGCTACCGCGAAGATCCGGTGCGAATGCTGCGTGCCGTACGTTTTGCTGCCAAGCTGAATATGCGTATCAGCCCGGAAACCGGTGAGCCCATCCCGCGCCTGGCAACGCTGATTAACGATGTCCCGCCTGCACGCCTGTTTGAAGAAGCGCTGAAACTGCTGCAAGCCGGTTACGGGTTTGAAACCTACAACCTGCTGCGCGAATACAGCCTGTTCCAGCCGCTGTTCCCGACCATTACCCGTTACTTCACGGAAAACGGCGACAGCTCGATGGAGCGCATCATTGCGCAGGTGCTGAAGAATACTGACACCCGTATTCACAATGATATGCGCGTGAACCCTGCGTTCCTGTTTGCTGCAATGTTCTGGTATCCGTTACTGGAAACCGCGCAGAAAATTGCTCAGGAAAGCGGTCTGGCCTATTACGATGCATTTGCGCTGGCCGCAAATGACGTGCTGGACGAAGGCTGCCGGACGCTGGCCATTCCAAAACGCATCACTACACTGGTGCGTGATATCTGGCAGCTTCAGTTGCGTATGTCACGTCGTCAGGGTAAACGCGCCTGGAAGCTGATGGAGCATCCTAAATTCCGCGCCGCGTTCGACCTTTTATCCCTGCGCGCTGAAGTTGAGAAGAATCAGGAATTGCAACGCCTGGCACAGTGGTGGGGAGAATTCCAGGTCTCTGCGCCACCAGAGCAAAAAGGGATGCTGACCAGTCTGGATGAAGAGCCAGAACCACGTCGTCGCCACCGTCGCCCGCGTAAGCGCGCGCCACGTCGCGAAGGCACGGCATGACCCTTGCGTATATCGCCATCGGCAGCAATCTCGCGTCTCCACTGGAGCAGGTGAATGCTGCCGTTCAGGCGCTGGGCGAGATCCCTGAAAGCCGCATCATCGCGGTATCCTCTTTCTACCGCACGCCACCGCTGGGGCCGCAGGATCAACCCGATTACCTGAATGCCGCCGTGGTGCTGGAAACCGCCCTTGCCGCCGAAACGCTGCTGGACAAAACCCAGCGTATCGAATTGCAGCAGGGTCGCGTGCGCAAAGCCGAACGCTGGGGGCCGCGGACACTGGATCTCGATATCATGCTGTTCGGCCATGACGTTATTACCACTGAACGCCTCACTGTTCCGCATTACGATATGAAAAATCGCGGGTTTATGCTCTGGCCGCTGTTTGAAGTTGCCCCAGACCTGACCTTCCCCGATGGCATTTCCCTGAAAGCCATTCTGGAAAGCCTTAACGCGGAAAAACCCGCCCGCTGGTAACCCCGTTTTTTTATCGATTAACCACTAAACAATTGTGGTTAATCGATTGCCTAAAATCATTGTTCCCTCGAATGTTACTGATAGAATGCGCAAAGATTCGCTTTGGCTATCAGGAAACCGTATGAAACCAACCACCATCTCCTTGCTGCAAAAATGCAAACAGGAAAAGAGACGCTTCGCCACCATCACCGCATATGACTACAGCTTCGCCAAACTGTTTGCCGAAGAAGGGATCAACGTCATGCTGGTCGGAGACTCGTTAGGGATGACGGTACAGGGACATGATTCCACCCTGCCTGTAACGGTAGAGGATATTGCTTACCACACCCGTGCTGTGCGTCGTGGCGCACCAGCATGTCTGCTTCTTTCCGACCTGCCGTTTATGGCCTATGCCACACCTGAGCAGGCGTTTGAAAATTCAGCGGCAGTGATGCGTGCTGGCGCCAACATGGTCAAGATTGAAGGCGGTGCCTGGCTTGTGGACACAGTGAAAATGCTGACCGAACGTGCCGTGCCCGTGTGCGGGCACCTGGGCCTGACGCCACAGTCGGTAAACATCTTTGGCGGCTACAAAGTACAAGGCCGTGGCGATGCCGCACAGACGCTGTTTGATGATGCCGTGGCGCTGGAAGCCGCAGGCGCGCAGTTACTGGTACTGGAGTGCGTTCCTGTCGAGCTGGCAAAACGCATCACCGAGGCGCTCACCATTCCGGTTATCGGGATTGGCGCGGGCAACGTCACCGATGGTCAGATCCTGGTCATGCACGACGCGTTTGGCATTACGGGTGGACATATCCCTAAATTTGCCAAAAATTTCCTGACCGATGCGGGCGACATGCGCGCGGCGGTCAGGCAGTATATTGCCGACGTTGAATCCGGTGTGTATCCGGGTGAAGAACACAGTTTCCATTAAGGAGTCTCGTTGTGCTTATCATTGAAACCCTGCCGCTGCTGCGCCAGCATATCCGCAGAGCACGTCAGGAAGGTAAACGTATCGCACTGGTCCCAACCATGGGCAACCTGCACGACGGCCACATGAAGCTGGTCGATGAAGCTAAAGCCCGTGCAGACATCGTGGTGGTTAGTATTTTCGTTAACCCAATGCAGTTTGACCGCGCTGACGACCTGGCGCGTTACCCGCGCACCCTTCAGGAAGATTGCGAAAAACTGAAGAAACGCCATACGGACATCGTTTTCTCTCCGGCACCTGCCGATGTGTACCCGCAGGGTACAGAAGAAGCGACTTACGTCGATGTCCCGGGGATTTCGACCATGCTGGAAGGCGCAAGCCGTCCGGGTCATTTCCGTGGCGTCTCAACCATCGTCAGCAAGCTTTTCAACCTGGTACAGCCAGATATCGCCTGCTTTGGCGAGAAAGACTTCCAGCAACTGGCACTGATCCGCAAAATGGTTGCGGATATGGGTTACGACATTGAAATCGTTGGCGTGCCGATTGTGCGCGCGAAAGATGGCCTGGCGCTGAGCTCCCGCAACGGTTACTTAACCGCAGACCAGCGTAAAATCGCGCCGGGTGTGAGTAAGGTCATGAATACCATGGCGGAACAACTGCTGGCGAAAGAGCTGACCGCTGAAGAGATTATCGCCCTTGCCGAACAGGCGCTTAACGAGAAAGGTTTCCGTTCTGACGATGTGCAGATCCGCGACGCCGATACCCTGCTGGAGCTGACTGAGTCCAGCAAACGAGCGGTTCTCCTGGTGGCTGCGTGGTTGGGTCAGGCGCGCCTTATCGACAATAAAGTGGTTGAGCTGGCGTAGTAGACACCGACTAAAAATCGGGCAATACTGCGCGCGTATTTGCCTGGGAATAAATCCCCTCACCTGCCCTCTCTTCACATATGAGAGGGTAAAGCATGATGATTAAAGGTAGACGTAATGATTCGCAAAATGCTGCAAGGTAAGCTTCACCGTGTGAAAGTCACTCAGGCCGACCTGCACTATGAAGGCTCCTGCGCGATCGATCAGGATTTCCTCGACGCGGCGGGTATTCTTGAAAACGAAGCTATTGATATCTGGAACGTGAACAACGGCAAACGCTTCTCTACTTACGCCATCGCGGCTGAACGCGGTTCCAAAATCATCTCCGTCAACGGCGCTGCCGCGCACTGCGCTGACGTGGGTGATATCGTGATTATCGCAAGCTTCGTCATGATGTCTGACGAAGAAGCGCGCCGCTGGCAGCCAAAAGTCGCCTACTTCGAAGGCGACAATGACATGAAACGTACCGCGAAAGCGATCCCGGTTCAGGTTGCCTGATAGCTGCTACCCCTGCGGCTGATTGCTGATCAGCCGCGACATTGTCTCCAGTGAATCCGTTCTTAAGATGTACAGACGCTTGAGTAAGAACGGATTATCTCCCGGTTTTACCTTTCCTTTCACGGTCGTGACCGCCAGATGAAAACCGGCGTCATTTGCCGCTTTCACCGCGTTATCGTTGTATCCGCCAAACGGATAGGAAAGATAAAGCACATGCGGGTTGAACTGTGCCAAATCACGCCGGGAGCGTTTAAAATCGAACAAAATAATGTGGTAGCTGCGGCTGAGTAAAATCGGCTGATGGTTGCCATCTACGCGGTGTAAAAAATGGGTATGCGACTGAATATCAAATACATCCTGGATCTGCTCCAGCTCTGACACGCTCATGAACTGCAGAGACTTGGGGGCCCACTTTTGCGGATGGCGTTTGATTCGGGATGAGATAATAAACGCCGTTGCCTTAAACCCGTACTCTTTCAAAATGGGATAAGCATAGCGGCTAACGGATTTCAGGCCGTCATCAAAGGTGATCACCACCGACTTAGCAGGCAGGTTTATTTTGTTACGTACGTACCCCTCGAGCTGATACATGGTCAGCGTGGTATAACCCTGGTCGCGTAACCATGTCATCTGGTTGCTAAAGGCACGCACGCTGGTCGTTGTGGAGGTATGACGAAAACGGGTGTTCTCCTCATCACGCAGGATATGGTGGTAGGTAATCACCGGAATACCGTTATCTTCCTGCGCATCCAGGCTGCTTATCCACGCCAGGCGGTTGCCAATGCGGATCTGAAACCAGGTTTGGTTCAGACGGTCTTTAAGCTTGTTCAGGATCGGGTAGCGGAGATTGGCGCTTAAGGTCCCGAAAGGAGCACTGCTGTTGTCAGCGGCGTTATAAACCGGCGTGTCTTTCCAGGTGACCAGATTTTGATTACTGAGCGGTTTATTCAGATCGCCCAGGCCATCTTCAACGCGCTTCTTGCCCTGAACAGGCTCCAGATGCCCCTTGTCGATAAAACCCGTGCCGAAACCGAAGCGGAACTCATAGTAATCTGCCGCCGCAGGCACCACGGCCAGGATCTGCCCGGCACGCACGTTGCCAACGTTGACCACGTCATTACCCACCTGCGCCCAAATCGCCGCATCTTCGGTGGTTTGCATGTATTGTGCAGGCAGTCTTTGCTGACTTAATAAACTGGCAGAACTGATGCCGGAAACGAACAACAACAGCAGGAATAGTAGACGCGTTAGCATTGGATCGTTATCGATACGAAAAAACTGATGTCATTGTAGCAAAAGAGACATCAATACCAATGTTTAATTCTTATACAGGTTGTGAAGCAGGACGAAAGGAGGATTTTTCTGTTGCTGATGCCACAAGCTGCTGACGCCCGGCGTACCTTGCGCCACGATAGCCTCGCGAAACCCGGCGCTGCCGAGTGTTTCTCGCTGCGGGTACATTAGTTCCAGCAACGGCAGGCTAATTCCTGAAATCACTTCGCAACAATCGTGCTTATGGCTCATCAATGCCGCCGTACGATAGGGGGCAGCGCCGGATTTATCGGTAAGAAAGATAACGCCGTCGCCGGTGTCGGTTTCATGCAGGGCGTCGCACATCATACGGCTGAGCATATTGGTGCTTAAGCCACGCCAGTAATTGACCGCCCGACATTGCGCCAGCGGACCAAATTTAGCGTCAAGCTTGTCCAGCATATCCTGCGCCTGTTCATCGTGGCAGGTGATGACCCATCCCAGCATAACTCCCTCCTTAGCAGGCGAGTAGTTTAGCCCAGTGAAGGTTAGCTTACGGTGATAACTGTCAAAGAAAAGCGCCCGGCAACGGATTGTCGCCGGGCCGAAGGTTAGCTACGCAGCCCGCGCCCGCGCTGGATCAGATACCAGCACAGCAGGTAGAAGGCGAGGATAAACACCACCAGCACCGCAACGGTAGTAAACAGCGGCACGTCGGTAATGCCGAGGAAACCAAAGCGGAAGCCGCTTATCATGTACACGATCGGGTTCAGGTGCGACAGCGCCTGCCAGAACGGCGGCAGCAGCGTCAGGGAGTAGAACACCCCGCCCAGATAGGTCAGTGGCGTCAGCACGAAGGTCGGGATCAGGCTGATGTCGTCGAACGTCTTGGCGAATACGGCGTTCAGCAGACCGGCCAGCGAGAACAGGATCGCCGTCAGCAGCAATGTTAGCGCCACAAACAGCCATGAATGCACCTGGAACGGGACAAAGAACAGCGAAATCGCCGTGACCAGGATACCCACGCACAGACCACGCGCCACGCCACCACCCACGTAACCGGCAATGATCACATGCGTAGGCACAGGTGCTACCAGCAGTTCTTCAATGTTGCGCTGGAACTTGGCGCTAAAGAATGATGACGCAACGTTGGCATAGGCGTTGGTAATCACCGCCATCATGATCAGGCCCGGTACGATAAACTGCATATAGGTAAAGCCGTGCATCTCACCAATGCGAGAACCAATCAGGTTACCGAAGATGATAAAGTACAGGGTCATGGTGATGACCGGCGGCACCAGGGTTTGCACCCAGATGCGCATAAAACGGTTAATCTCTTTCGCCCAGATGCTTTTCAGCGCAACCCAGTAAAGATGCGTCATGCTTTGTCTCCTTGTTTCTCATGTACCAGAGAGACAAACAGCTCTTCCAGTCGGTTCGCTTTATTACGCATACTCAACACCTGAATGCCCTGCGCGCTCAGCTGGGAGAACACGCTGTTGATCCCCTGCTCGCGTAGCACTTCCACTTCCAGCGTCGAGGTATCTACCAGACGATATTGATACCCTTCCAGCTTTGGCAGCGGGCTTTTTGGCGCCAGGTCGAGAATAAAGGTTTCTGATTTCAGCTTAGAAAGCAGATCTTTCATCGAGGTGTTTTCCACCAGCTCGCCATTCTGAATGATGCCGATATTGCGGCAGAGCATTTCGGCTTCTTCGAGGTAGTGGGTTGTCAGAATAATGGTGGTGCCTTTATCGTTAAGATCTTTCAGGAACCCCCACATTGAGCGACGAAGCTCGATGTCCACACCGGCGGTGGGTTCATCGAGGATCAACAGTTTTGGTTCATGCATCAGCGCACGCGCAATCATCAGGCGGCGCTTCATCCCGCCGGATAACATCCGCGCACGTTCGTTGCGTTTTTCCCACAGATCGAGCTGTTTGAGGTACTTTTCGCTACGTTCAAGCGCATCTTTGCGCTCCACGCCGTAGTAACCCGCCTGGTTCACTACGATCTGTTGTACGGTTTCGAAAGGGTTAAAGTTGAACTCCTGCGGCACCAGCCCAAGCTGGCGCTTGGCGTTAACAACATCTTTTTGCAGGTCGTAGCCAAACACGCTTACCCTGCCGGATGACTTGTTAACCAGAGAACTGATAATCCCGATGGTGGTGGATTTCCCTGCGCCATTTGGCCCCAGAAGCGCATAGAAATCACCCGCTTCTACTTTGAGATCTATTCCGCGCAGCGCCTGAACGCCGCCCGGATAGGTTTTTTTAAGCTGTTCAAGCTCCAGTGCAATCGCCATGAATTAGACTTACCTATAGTTCTGACACACGTTGTGTGGTTTCATTAAAAGTCGGGTTACCCTATAGTAGCGCAACGCAATCACTCGGTTACAGGTCGTTAACCTCCATGAATGACATAGATACACTCATCAGCAACAATGCACTATGGTCAAAGATGCTGGTGGAAGAGGACCCCGGTTTTTTCGGGAAACTGGCGCAAGCGCAGAACCCGCGCTTTCTATGGATTGGATGTTCCGATAGCCGCGTTCCGGCAGAGCGTCTGACCGGCCTCGAACCGGGCGAATTATTCGTTCACCGCAACGTAGCCAACCTGGTCATTCACACGGATCTTAACTGTCTCTCGGTTGTTCAGTATGCCGTCGATGTACTGGAAGTCGAGCACATCATCATTTGCGGCCACTACGGCTGTGGTGGCGTCCAGGCTGCGATAGAAAACACTGAGCTGGGCTTAATCGATAACTGGCTGCTGCACATCCGCGATATCTGGTTCAAACATAGCTCACTGCTAGGCGAAATGCCGCAAGAGCGTCGGCTTGATACCCTGTGTGAGCTAAACGTCATGGAGCAGGTCTATAACCTGGGCCACTCCACGATTATGCAATCTGCCTGGAAACGCGGGCAGAAGGTATCTATTCACGGCTGGGCGTACGGTATTCATGACGGGTTACTGCGTAATCTGGAAGTGACCGCTACCAACCGCGAAACGCTGGAACAGCGCTATCGCTCGGGCATTGCCAACCTCAAACTCAAGCACGTAAACCATAAATAAAGCCTGAGGTTTTCTCCCTCTCCCGGTGGGAGAGGGCTGGGGTGAGGGCATCAGCCCGCACCCAATCAACATTACTCGTCCAGCAGCACAACTTTCCCGACATACGGCAGATGGCGATAACGCTGGGCGTAGTCGATACCGTAACCCACCACGAATTCGTCAGGAATAGAGAAACCGACAAACTCAACCGGCACCTGCACTTCACGACGGGTTGGTTTATCCAGCAGGGTGCAGATCGCCAGGGATTTTGGTTCGCGCAGGCTCAGGATCTCGCGCACTTTAGAGAGCGTGTTGCCGGAGTCGATGATGTCCTCAACGATCAACACATCTTTGCCACGAATATCTTCATCCAGGTCTTTAAGGATTTTCACATCACGGGTTGTGGACATGCCGCTGCCGTAGCTGGAGGCGGTCATAAAATCGACCTCATGTGACACCTGCACTTCACGGCACAAGTCTGCCATGAACATAAAAGAGCCACGCAACAAACCAACCAGCACCATTTCGCTGCCGCTGTCTTTGTAATGTTCGGTGATTTGACGGCCCAGTTCGGCGATACGCGCTTTGATCTCCGCTTCCGGGATCATCACTTCAACAGTATGTTTCATATTACTAACCATATGATTTTAATAAAAATCGCTCAATGCGGATGAATCTGCGTCCGGCATCGATTCACAAGCCACCCATTATAACAGCAAATGGATAGCCCTGGCGCATGAGTTATAAAAAGCAAATTTTGTGATTCCGATCACACTTGTTAATACCTATAATTAATTGCTAGCAAATAATTAACAAAACTGACGAGTACTTTTCTATGGCTGAAACAAAAACTCAACAGTCGCGTCTACTGGTGACATTAACAGCAGCGTTCGCAGCCTTCTGCGCGCTGTATCTGTTAATCGGTGGCGTCTGGCTGGTCGCTTTAGGCGGTTCCTGGTACTACCCGATTGCAGGTCTGGTTATGGTTGCCGTAACCATCCTGCTGTTGCGTAGAAAACAATCAGCACTGTGGCTTTATGCCGCATTACTTCTCGCAACCATGATCTGGGGCGTCTGGGAAGTCGGCTTCGACTTCTGGGCACTGACGCCACGCAGTGACATCCTCGTGTTCTTTGGTATCTGGCTGATCCTGCCGTTTGTCTGGCGTCGCCTGATTGTTCCTTCCAGTGGCGCCGTCGCCGCACTGGTGATTGCCCTGCTTATCAGCGGTGGCATCCTCACCTGGGCTGGCTTCAACGACCCACAGGAGATCAAAGGCACGCTGAACACGGAATCCACGCCTGCCGCGGCTATCTCTCAGGTTGCCGATAGCGACTGGCCTGCGTATGGTCGTAATCAGGAAGGTCAGCGTTACTCTCCACTGAAGCAGATCAACGCCGACAACGTGAAGGACCTGAAAGAAGCCTGGGTCTTCCGTACCGGCGATGTGAAGATGCCTAACGATCCAGGTGAACTGACCAACGAAGTGACGCCAATTAAAGTTGGCAACATGCTTTATCTGTGTACCGCGCACCAGCGTCTGTTCGCGCTTGATGCGGCTACCGGTAAAGAGAAATGGCACTTCGATCCACAGCTCAACTCTAACCCGTCATTCCAGCATGTGACCTGCCGTGGTGTTTCTTACCATGAAGCGCGTGCCGATAATGCCAGCCCGGATGTGGTCGCTGACTGCCCTCGCCGCATCATGCTGCCGGTGAACGATGGACGACTGTTTGCAGTTAACGCCGAAACGGGCAAGCTGTGCGAGACCTTTGCCAACAAAGGTGTCCTGAATCTGCAAACCAACATGCCGGATACCACGCCGGGCCTGTATGAACCGACCTCACCACCGATCATCACCGATAAAACTATCGTGATTGCCGGTTCGGTAACGGATAACTTCTCTACCCGCGAAACCTCTGGCGTTATCCGTGGTTTTGACGTGAACACCGGTAAACTGCTGTGGGCCTTCGATCCGGGCGCGAAAGATCCAAACGCGATCCCATCGGACGAACACACCTTTACCTTTAACTCACCGAACTCCTGGGCACCAGCAGCGTATGACGCGAAGCTGGACCTGGTCTACCTGCCAATGGGTGTGACCACGCCGGATATCTGGGGCGGCTATCGCACACCAGAGCAGGAGCGTTACGCGAGCGCTATCGTGGCGCTGAACGCGACCACCGGTAAACTGGCATGGAGCTACCAGACCGTTCACCACGATCTGTGGGATATGGACATGCCATCCCAGCCGACGCTTGCCGACATTACCGTTAACGGCAAAACCGTTCCGGTAATTTATGCACCAGCGAAAACGGGTAACATCTTCGTACTGGATCGCAGCAACGGTAAGCTGGTTGTTCCTGCACCGGAAAAACCGGTTCCTCAGGGGGCAGCAAAAGGCGATTACGTCAGTAAAACGCAGCCGTTCTCTGACCTGAGCTTCCGTCCGAAGAAAGACCTGAGCGGTGCAGACATGTGGGGTGCCACCATGTTTGACCAGCTGGTCTGCCGCGTGATGTTCCATCAGCTGCGCTACGAAGGTATCTTCACGCCGCCTTCTGAGCAGGGCACGCTGGTCTTCCCGGGTAACCTGGGGATGTTCGAATGGGGCGGGATCTCCGTTGACCCGAACCGTCAGGTAGCGATTGCCAACCCGATGGCGCTGCCGTTTGTCTCTAAACTGATCCCACGCGGCCCGGGTAACCCAATCGAACCGCCGAAAGACGCGAAAGGTACCGGGACCGAATCCGGTATTCAGCCGCAGTATGGCGTGCCGTTTGGCGTAACCCTGAACCCGTTCCTGTCACCGTTCGGCCTGCCGTGTAAACAGCCTGCATGGGGTTATATCTCCGCGCTGGATCTGAAAACCAACCAGGTCGTGTGGAAGAAACGTATTGGTACGCCTCAGGACAGTATGCCGTTCCCGATGCCGGTTCCTGTGCCGTTCAATATGGGGATGCCAATGCTGGGTGGCCCAATATCCACCGCTGGTAACGTGCTGTTCATCGCGGCAACCGCTGATAACTATCTGCGCGCGTACAACATGACCAACGGTGAGAAACTGTGGCAAGGCCGTCTGCCAGCAGGCGGACAGGCAACACCGATGACCTATGAAGTGAATGGCAAGCAGTACGTCGTCATCTCTGCCGGTGGTCATGGTTCGTTTGGCACGAAGATGGGCGACTATATTGTCGCGTATGCCTTGCCTGACGCAAGCAAGTAACTGAAAAGCCCGGTGGCGCTACGCTTACCGGGCCTACGGGTGCCATATACAGGCCGGGTAAGGCGCAGTCGCCACCCGGCTTTTTTATACGGTAAAACCGAGCATCATCCCCGTATCTTCATGCTCCAGCAGATGGCAATGCGCCATATAGGCGAACTCCTTCGGCGCGTCGTGCGCGAACTTCACCAGCACCTCGCTCACACCACCTTCAACCCGCACCGTGTCTTTCCAGCCGGAACGATGTACCTCTGGCGCTTTACCATTCTCTGAGAGAATGCGGAACTGCGTGCCGTGAATATGGAACGGATGCAGCATCATGTCACCTTCACCAGAAATCACCCAACGTTCAAACTGCCCTTTCGTGGCAGCAAACATCGGCGTATTCATATCGAACGCTTTGCCGTTGATCATGTTGGCGTTATGGAAGTCAAAACCCTGTCCCCCGTGGTTCATTTTCCCCATTCCGCCCATGCTGCCGTGATCCATATTCATATGGCCCATCATCTGCCCATGCTGCATCCCGGCCATCGCCTGATTGCCATATTTCGTCATCAGCGCCTGCATCCCCATCATATCGAGCATCGGATCCATCGAGAGCTGGAGTTTGCGCTGGGTTAACCCCTCAAGTGCAGGTAACGCAGGCACCTTCGCCAGAGTATCCGGCAATATGCCCGACGCCGTGACCTGAAGCGGCTGAATGCGCAGCACCGGATGCGGCTGATCAAATGGCGCAACGGCCATGCCCATCTGGCTCACCGGCAGGGTCACAAGGTCAAACGCCTTGCCATCGCTGATATCCACCAGCACTTCAAAACGCTCGCCCATCAGCATCGGTAATTCGTTGACCTTAACCGGCTCAGGCAACAAGCCGCCATCGCTCGCCACCACATACAGCGGGCGTTTATCACTGGTGGCAAAATTCAGCGAACGCGCGTTACAGCCATTAAGCAGACGTAAACGCAGCCAGCCCTTCGGCGCGGCGTGCTGCGGGTAAATCGCGCCGTTGGTCAGCAACGTATCACCGAACCAGCCCACCGCTGCGCTCATCACGTCCAGCTGGTAATCAATCTGCCCGTCTGAGGTGAACTTTTTGTCCTGCACAATCACCGGCACATCGTCGATGCCCCACTGTTTTGGCAGGCGCAGCAGGCGGCTTTCATCATCTTCAATGAGTACCAGCCCTGCCAGCCCCATCGCAACCTGCCGTCCGGTTTTGCCATGCTGATGCGGGTGGAACCAGCAGGTCGACGCGGGCTGGTCAGGGGTAAAGGTGACGCTGCGCTTACCGCCCGCCTTAATCACCCCCTGCGGACCCCCGTCCACTTCACCCGGGACTTCCAGGCCGTGCCAGTGCAGCGTTGTCTCTTCCGCCAGCGTATTGTGGATGTCCACAGTGACGGCTTTTCCTCTGCGTAACTGAATAGCAGGGCCGAGCAGATTGCCGTTATACCCCCAGGTTGTCGCAGAATGCTCACCAAAGGTCGTTTTACCCGACTGAACAATAAGCTGGATGCGGCTGCGGGCATCCGCGGTAAGCAGATCAGGGATGGGTAAGGCGGGTCTGTCGGCCGCAAAAACTGCGCGACTCCACAGCGGTAATGCGCTGGCAACCCCCAGCGCAACGGAATATTTTAAAAAATCACGACGTTGCATGTTCATTTCCTTATTTCCAGCAGGCGATATTTTGAGCATAAACCCTCCCCTTACCGGAAGGTCAAGCAAAGCGGCAATAATAAAGATCGTCGCCCTGGCATCAAGTATGCTAACGTTAATTTTCCGTGACGCAGTGGTAGAAGCAATGAAGACGTTTTTCAGGACAATTTTGTTCGGCAGCCTGATGGCTATGTGTGCAAACAGTTATGCGCTGAGTGAAAATGAAGCAGAAGATATGGCCGATTTAACGGCGGTTTTTGTATTCCTGAAAAATGATTGTGGTTACCAGAATTTACCCAACGGGCAGATTCGTCGCGCACTGGTCTTTTTTGCCCAGCAGAACCAGTGGGATCTCAGCAACTACGACAGCTTCGACATGAAGGCGCTCGGTGAAGACAGCTACCGTGATTTAAGCGGCATTGGCATTCCCACTGCAAAGAAATGCAAAGCGCTGGCTCGCGACTCCCTTAGCCTGCTCGCCTACGTAAAATAACCTCCCCCCGACGCTCCTTGTTGACCCTATAGCCGTGCAAGCACGGTTATAGTTAGCTATCATGTTTCGCTCATTTTTCGTGGGAAAACGGATGTTAACAAAGGAGGCGTCAGCTTATGGCCGACAACGCGTTGTGGCATGAAACACTGCATGATCAGTTTGGTCAGTACTTTGCCGTTGATAACGTGCTTTATCATGAGAAAACCGATCATCAGGATCTGATCATTTTCGAAAACGCTGCTTTTGGGCGCGTGATGGCGCTGGACGGCGTGGTGCAAACCACCGAGCGTGACGAGTTTATCTATCACGAGATGATGACCCACGTACCGCTGCTGGCACACGGACAGGCCAAACACGTTTTGATTATCGGCGGGGGTGATGGCGCAATGCTGCGTGAAGTGTCCCGCCATAAATCTGTCGAATCCATCACCATGGTGGAAATCGACGCAGGCGTTGTCTCTTTCTGCCGCCAGTACTTACCCAATCATAATGCCGGCAGCTATGACGACCCGCGCTTCAGTCTGGTGATTGACGATGGGGTCAACTTTGTTAACCAGACCACACAAACCTTTGATGTGATCATCTCTGACTGCACCGACCCAATCGGCCCGGGTGCATCGCTGTTTACCTCATCCTTTTACGAAGGCTGCAAACGTTGCCTTAAGCCCGGTGGGATCTTCGTGGCGCAGAATGGCGTCTGCTTCCTGCAACAGGATGAAGCCATCGACAGCCACCGCAAGTTAAGCACTTATTTTGGCGATGTCAGTTTCTATCAGGCCGCTATTCCGACTTACTACGGCGGGATCATGACCTTTGCCTGGGCAACGGATAACGAGGTGCTACGCCATCTCTCCGCCGAAATCATTCAGGCCCGTTTCCACCAGGCCGGTCTTCATTGCCGATACTACAATCCGGCTGTCCACACCGCCGCGTTTGCCTTGCCTCAGTATTTGCAAGACGCGTTGTCCTCTCAGGGGGTGAACTAATTGAAAAAGCTTAAACTGCATGGCTTTAACAACCTGACAAAAAGCCTGAGTTTTTGTATTTACGATATCTGCTATGTCAAAACAGCAGAAGAACGCGATGGGTATATCGCCTATATCGATGAACTCTACAACGCCAATCGGCTGACTGAAATCCTGTCAGAAACCTGCTCGATTATTGGCGCGAATATCCTGAATATCGCGCGCCAGGATTACGACCCTCAGGGTGCGAGCGTGACCATCCTGGTCAGCGAAGAGCCAGTCGACCCGCAGCTTATCGACAAAACCGAGCACCCCGGTCCGCTGCCAGAAGTGGTGGTGGCTCACCTGGATAAAAGCCATATCTGTGTGCACACCTATCCGGAAAGCCATCCTGAAGGCGGGCTGTGTACGTTCCGCGCCGATATCGAAGTATCGACCTGCGGTGTGATTTCACCGCTGAATGCGCTGAACTACTTAATCCACCAGCTGGAATCCGATATCGTAACCATTGACTATCGCGTCCGTGGTTTTACTCGTGATATCAATGGCATGAAGCACTTTATTGACCACGAGATCAATTCCATTCAGAACTTTATGTCCGAGGACATGAAAGCGCTGTATGACATGGTGGACGTGAATGTATACCAGGAAAACATCTTCCATACCAAGATGTTGCTTAAGGAGTTTGACCTTAAGCACTACATGTTCCACACCAAACCGGAAGACCTGAGCGACGAAGAGCGTAAGGCCATCACTGACCTTCTCTGGAAAGAGATGCGCGAAATCTACTATGGCCGCAATATTCCGGCCATGTAAGAGACACAAGGAGCAAGGACGCTCCGGTATGCTATTTCTGTTTCATGAACTCGCGGTACGCCGCCACCACCTTCAGGAAGTCTTCGACGCCGCACAGCGACAGACTCTCTTCATCGTAGTAGCTCATCCCCTCTTCCATCTCGTCACCCGAGAATTCAAGCTGGTTGGCACGCACCATAACCTCTTCGCCGTCCATCCACAGCGTGTATTCGTGCCCGGCACGTTGCCAGGAGCGCTCACTGCCTTTCACCGTATTCGCCGCCTGTTCAACTTCATCAAGAAGCGCGAGATTCTCTTTCACCTCTTCGTTAAACCAGTGTCCTACGGCTTCGTGGCCCATCGACATACGCACTTTCACCACTCCGGTGATGTCGCGCAGAAATTCGTAATCCATAGTATTTTCCTCTGCAAAGCCATTAAGGTAATTATCGCAGCAGCGAGGAAGAAAAAAAGCGTAAGAGGTGGGAGGAATGAAAATAAAAACCCACCGCAGTTGCGATGGGTTTTGTAGGCCCGGTAAGCGTAGCGCCACCGGGCAATGGGTCAGGTGCGGTCTGGTGCCCTCACCCCCAGCCCCTCTCCCACGGGAGAGGGTAGCATTTATACTGCCGTCTGGAAGATAACGCCGTCAGCCTTCTCGGTGTACTGAGAGAGCTGGTCGAAGTTCAGATAACGATAGGTATCCACCGCCGTCTTATCAACCTGAGCAATATAAGTCTGGTACTCTTCCGGCGTTGGCAGTTTGCCAATCAGCGCGGCAACCGCCGCCAGCTCCGCAGAGGCCAGATAAACGTTAGCGCCAGTACCCAGACGGTTCGGGAAGTTACGGGTAGAGGTAGAGACTACCGTCGCACCGTCCGCTACGCGCGCCTGGTTACCCATACACAGGGAACAGCCAGGGATTTCGATACGCGCACCGCTCTTACCGAACACGCTGTAGTAACCTTCTTCAGTCAGCTGAGCGGCGTCCATGCGGGTTGGCGGAGCCACCCACAGACGCGTTGGCAGCTGGCCTTTATGGGTATCCAGCAGCTTACCGGCAGCACGGAAGTGACCGATGTTGGTCATACAGGAACCGATGAACACTTCGTCGATCTTATCGCCCTGAACGTCAGAGAGCAGACGAGCATCGTCTGGATCGTTTGGTGCACACAGGATTGGCTCTTTGATATCCGCCAGATCGATGTCGATCACTGCCGCATATTCTGCGTCAGCATCGGCTTCCAGCAACTGCGGATCCGCCAGCCATTTTTCCATCCCCTGAACGCGGCGTTCCAGCGTACGACGATCGCCGTAACCTTCTGCGATCATCCACTTCAGCAGCACGATATTAGAGGTCAGATACTCTTCGATCGGCGCCTGGTTTAGCTTGATGGTACAGCCCGCAGCAGAACGCTCAGCGGAGGCATCGGTCAGTTCGAATGCCTGTTCTACTTTCAGATCCGGCAGACCTTCAATTTCCAGGATGCGGCCAGAGAAGATGTTTTTCTTACCTTTCTTCTCAACGGTCAGCAGGCCCTGCTTGATGGCATACAGCGGGATGGCGTGAACCAGGTCACGCAGGGTGATACCCGGCTGCATTTTGCCTTTGAAGCGCACCAGAACGGATTCTGGCATATCCAGCGGCATCACGCCGGTCGCAGCAGCAAACGCCACCAGACCAGAGCCCGCCGGGAAGGAGATACCAATCGGGAAACGGGTATGAGAGTCGCCACCGGTACCCACGGTATCTGGCAGCAGCATACGGTTCAGCCAGGAGTGAATAACGCCATCACCCGGACGCAGGGACACACCGCCACGGTTCATGATGAAGTCTGGTAGCGTGTGGTGTGTGGTCACATCAACCGGCTTCGGATAGGCCGCAGTGTGGCAGAAGGACTGCATCACCAGGTCAGAAGAGAAGCCCAGGCACGCCAGGTCTTTCAGTTCGTCACGGGTCATTGGGCCAGTGGTATCCTGAGAGCCCACAGAAGTCATCTTCGGCTCACAGTACGCACCCGGGCGAATACCAGTTACGCCGCACGCGCGGCCAACCATTTTCTGCGCCAGGGAGTAACCACGGTTACTTTCCGCCACATCTTTCGCCTGACGGAAAACGTCTGAGTGCGGCAGACCCAGCGCTTCACGCGCTTTGGTGGTCAGGCCACGACCGATGATCAGCGGAATACGGCCACCGGCACGCACTTCGTCGACCAGAACGTCGGTTTTCAGCTCAAAGCTTGCCAGCAGTTCGTTGGTTTCGTGGTGACGCACTTCACCTTTGAACGGGTAAACGTCAATCACGTCGCCCATATTCAGGTTGTTCACGTCCACTTCAATTGGCAGTGCGCCAGCATCTTCCATGGTGTTGAAGAAGATTGGTGCAATTTTGCCGCCCAGGCACAGGCCGCCGCCGCGTTTGTTCGGCACATGCGGGATATCATCGCCCATGAACCACAGCACGGAGTTGGTTGCAGATTTACGGGAAGAGCCGGTACCCACAACATCGCCCACATAGGCCAGCGGGAAACCTTTCTCCTGCAGGGCTTCGATCTGCTTGATCGGGCCAACGTTGCCTGGCTGATCCGGCTCGATACCTTCACGGGCGTTTTTCAGCATCGCCAGCGCGTGCAGAGGGATATCAGGACGGGACCACGCATCCGGAGCCGGGGAGAGGTCATCGGTGTTAGTTTCACCGGTCACCTTGAAAACGGTCACGGTGATTTTTTCAGCCAGAGCTGGACGGTTCAGGAACCATTCAGCATCAGCCCAGGACTGCATAACCTGCTTCGCATATTCGTTGCCTGCTTTGGCTTTTTCTTCCACATCGTAGAAGTTATCGAACATCAGCAGCGTTGAAGAGAGCGCTTTGGCCGCAATTGGCGCCAGCTTTTCGTTATCCAGCGCGTCAATCAGCGGATGAATGTTGTAGCCACCCTGCATGGTGCCGAGCAGTTCAATCGCTTTTTCAGGAGTCACCAGTGGGGAGGTTGCTTCGCCTTTGGCAATGGCAGCAAGGAAACCGGCTTTTACGTAGGCAGCTTCATCTACGCCAGGCGGTACGCGGTTGATCAACAGATCTAACAGGAATTCTTCTTCGCCCTTGGGCGGATTCTTCAGCAGCTCGACGAGCGCGGCCATTTGGGTTGCATCTAAAGGTTTGGGTACAATTCCCTCGGCGGCACGTTCTGCTACGTGCTTACGGTATTCTTCTAGCACGACGGTTCTCCTCGCTCTCATTGTCATATTGCGGCATACACAGCGTGTATGTGGGCGAATCTCTTCACGCTCCTGTGAGACAGCAGTTTGTAGGGTAAATGCCCGATACCGCGTCGGGCAGCATAGCAGGATTTCTGCACAGTGTTAATCCGTTTACAAAAAAGCAACATTAAAAAATTTGCTGAATCGTTAAGGATGGTGTAGCGGGAAGGCGATTCGAATTTTGGGCACAAAAAAACCGCCTTAATGAAGTGAACCCCATATATTGGACACGTTCTTAACTGGCGGCTGACATGGCCTGGGTTCGGTATTGTACCGGACTCAGGCCGTTTAGTTTTAGCTTGATTCGTTCGTTGTTGTAGTAGTGGATATACTCTTCCACCGTTTTTCGTAGATGGTCTGTATTTTCAAACTCTTCGTGGTACCAACATTCTGTTTTCAGCAGACCAAAAAAATTTTCTATCACTGCATTGTCCAGACAGTTCCCTTTGCGCGACATGCTTTGTTCTATGCCTTTAGCTTTAAGTTTCTCCTGATACCGTGCCATCTGATACTGCCAACCCTGATCAGAGTGCAGTACCGGTCTGTCACCCGGTTTCAGCCTCTTGACGGCTTTGCTGAGCATGTTTTCGACCAGATTCATTCCCGGATGCGTCGTCATATTCCAGGCTATTATCTCGCTGTTATACAGATCAAGCACTGGTGACAGATACAGCTTTGTCCCTTTTACGTTGAACTCTGTCACATCCGTGACCCATTTCTGGTTTGGACTGCTGGCCTTAAAATCACGTGCAAGGGTATTTGGCGCTACTTTACCGTAGGTGCCTTTGTATGACTGATACTTTTTGCTTCTCAGGCATGAGGCCAGCCCCATCTTGCGCATCAGTTTCCGTACTGTTTTATGATTAATGCCATAGCCTTCATTACGCAACGCCAGGGTAATGCGCCGGTAACCATATCGTCCTTTATGATAGTGGAACAGTGCGGCTATTCTTTGCTGTTCGCCCTCATAGCGCTCTCCACGGCTATCTGCTTTGACATGCCAGTAGTACGTGCTGCGAGGTAATCCTGCTATATGAAGCAGCATTCTCAGGTTATGGTTTCGCCTCAATTCGGTAATTATTTTTGCTTTGTCTTCTGCTTTTCCCGAATCAAGGCCTGAAGCTTTTTTAGGTAGGCATTCTCAACACGCAGGTATTCAAGTTCTTCCTCAGCGTTCTGGAACGCTGGACGGGGATTATTAAGTTCTTTATCTGAAGTTTCGTTCTTCCCTGACTTCATCTGGCGTCCTCTGGGTTTATCCTGTAGGGCAATGATACCGCCAGTACGGTAAAGACGCTCCCATTTGCTGACAGTACAAGCGGCTGCAATACGAAACTCCGCCGCAGCTTTCCGGGATGATTTGTTGTGTTGCTGCATCCAGAGCACGACAGACTCTTTAAACTCGGCAGAGTAAGCCCTGGTAGGAATGGTAAAACTGTCCATCCCATTCACTTTCCAGTGCTCAGTCCAGCGTCTGACCGCTCCGTGATCAACGCCGAACAACCGCGCTGTTTTCTTTGCACCATCACTGCTGAACAGATAGTGGAGTACGACTTGCTGCTTGAATTCAGGTGAGTATTTTTTTCTGCCCATTGAAACGCAAAACCCCTAATCGTTGGATGTCCAACTTTCGGGGTTCACTTCATTAAAGCGGTTAATTTGTTGCCTTGCGGTGGTAGCACACCGGGCTGGCAGATTTGCGGCAAAACCCCAACGGATTAAATTTTGCCCCAGAGTTCGTTTCCTTGCAAGCCGAAGGTGAAATACTGCGTAGCGCTTTCCTGTTTCGTATGAAAATTAATGTAACTTCACTTCTCATCTTCTGCATCCCCTTTGAATCCACTACTCTTCTTCTCGGCCTGCTTCGCTGGTGTAGCAACCAGTCACCGGGTCCGGGAGCAGTTCCGTAACCTACGTGGCAAAACCCCAACTTGCCTGATTCTGCCTTTCCCGGTGGAGAATGAACCCGCGTAGCCATTATGAGAACGCACGCAATGGAGATGCGAATCACTGCGCTGATCGTTGTGACCGGTTTACTGCTTACTGCACTGCACGGTGGCTGGAACATATCTGACATCACGGTGCTGTTTGTCGTTAACCTCGGCAACTAGCTGCTGGCCGCTCGCAAGAGCGGCCTTCTGAATATCCCAGCGGCTTTTCAACCTTCAGATATAATTGTGTAATAAATGCTCACACTCTTTATCCGGACACTCCGGGTGGTTTCCCAAGAAAAGTCAAAACTGTAAGACACGGGTGAATAATACTCGCGGCAACAGGAACGCCTCACGGCACAGCGCTTGTCTCGTTGGAGTCACTTTATGAAGTTGCCATTTAAGCCACATTTGCTTGTCCTTTTATGCAGTGCCGGGCTGTTTGCCGCCTCTGGCGTTATGTTTGTCAAAAGCCGCGCAACAGAAACCCCCGTCACTCCTGCTCCCGTTGCTCAACAACCTGTAACACCGGCCCCGGCAGCCACACCGGCACCCACAGCGCAAACCGCGCCTGCCACACCACCAACCTACAGTGCCGCGCAAATCGATCAGTGGGTAGCGCCTATTGCGCTTTATCCTGATGCCCTGTTGTCGCAAATATTGATGGCATCCACCTATCCGGCTAACGTTATCCAGGCTGCGCAATGGTCGAAGGACAACCCTAAAATGCAGGGTGATGCCGCCATTCAGGCCGTGGCCAGCCAACCCTGGGATCCCAGCGTGAAATCGCTGGTGGCGTTTCCTCAGCTCATGTCGCTGATGGGCGAAAACCCGCCGTGGGTGCAAAGTCTGGGCGATGCCTTTCTCGCGCAGCCAAAAGACGTGATGGACTCCGTACAACGTCTGCGTTTGCTGGCTCAGCAAACGGGCGCATTAAAATCTACACCACAGCAGACGGTTACCACCGAGACAAAACCTGCCCCGGCGAAAACCGTGACCACCGAGTCGACAACCACGACTACCACCACAAGCCCAACAGTCATCAAGATTGAATCCGCCGATCCGCAGGTGGTTTATGTCCCCACCTATAACCCCAATACGGTTTACGGGACCTGGCCAAACACCGCCTATCCGCCAACCTATCTCCCACCGACCACCGGCGAGCAGTTTGGCAACAGTTTCGTGAACGGTTTAGGCTTCAGCCTGGGCGTGGCGACCACCTACGCCATCTTCAGCAGCATCGACTGGGACGACGACGATTGGGATCACCATGATCACGATTACGACCATAATGGCGGTTACAACCGTAATGGTGATAACAACATCAATATCAACGTTGATAACTTCAATAAAATCAGTGGTCAGCGTCTGACTGACGCTAACCGTACCTGGCAGCATAACCCAGCTTATCGTGAAGGGGTGCCGTACCCAAATAGCCAGCTTAATAACCGCTTCCACTCCACCAACGCAGCAACGGGGCTGAGCGCAACCCAGCAAAAACCGGTTAATCGCGATAACCAGCGCCAGGCTGCAATGGCGCAGATGGAAAAATCGACCGGGAAAACTTTCCCGCAAACGGCGCGCACCGGCACAAAAGATGCTCAGCGTCAGGCGTCGAATCAGCAACTGAAGCAGATTTCTCAGCGTAATAACTATCGGGGTTACGACACCAACAAAACGCAGACCGCGAAAAAGGCCAACTCTCAGCAGAGAGAGAATCGTAAAGCGACGGCACAAAGACAGGAGCCACGGGTTTCGCAAACGGCACAGCAGCGCAATGTGCAACAACGAAATACTCAGCAACGCACAAGCCAGCCGCGTGCCAACGCCCTGAGTGGAAACGATAGCCGCTCCGGGAACTGGCAAGCTCAGCAGCAGCGTGGCGCGCAGAGCCGTCAGGTTGCCTCGCGCAATCAGCCGCAACGACAAGCCTCTGGCGCACGGTCTGAACGCCGTGAAGTCCGTCATCGTTAATGGAGCCGACATGAACATTAAATTACTCAGCGGATTGGTGTTGCTCATGGTTTCAGCCATCGCGCAAGCACAACAACACTTCGACACTCCGGACAAGGCGACAGACGCACTGGTAAATGCAATCAGCGAGCAAAATGAAGCCGCAATGAGCGAACTGCTCGGGGAAAACTGGCGCGATTTCCTGCCGCCTGAAGGGGTCGATCCTGATGCCGTCGACCGCTTCCTGCGCGACTGGAAAGTCCGGCATAACACAGTAACTAACGGCGATGTCGCACATCTGGTGGTGGGCGATAGCGACTGGCAGCTCCCGATACCGGTCATTAAGACCGCAAACGGCTGGCAATTTGATATCAAGGAAGCTTCCGAAGAGATCCTGACACGTGAAATTGGTCGTAATGAACTCGCCGCTATAGAAGCGCTCCACGCTTACGTGGACGCGCAGCAAAGTTATTACGAGATGAACCAGACATATGCGCAGAAAATTGTCAGCTCAAAAGGGAAAAAAGATGGTTTGTACTGGCCCATTACGCCCGGGGAAGCGCCCAGCCCGCTTGGCCCGGCATTCAGCCCGTCAGAGCCTGGGGCCGGCTATCACGGATATCGCTTCCGTATATTGCCCGATAAAAACAACGGCTTTGCGATGGTTGCCTGGCCTGTCAGCTACGGGCAAACGGGAGTGATGAGCTTTGTGATCAATCAGGATGATACCGTTTACCAGCGCGATCTGGGTAAGGATTCAGAGCAAAAAGCCGCAGCCTTAACGGCGTACAGTCCGGATAAATCCTGGGAGCCCGTTGCCCCCTGACTGCTGGCGGCCACGGGTTTTGTAGGCCGGGTAAGGCGAAGACGCCACCCGGCTTTTTAACTTACAGAATATTTGCGACTGATTTTGCCAGCTGGGCTTCCAGCACCGGCTTCGCTTCTTCGAACTTCAGGTTAACTTTGTTGGCGTTAGACACCACGCGGGTCTGATATTTCGCGCGATCGCCCTGCTCGGTGCTGGTTTGCAATTTCACCCCGGATGTTCCCTGGCGCAGCGCCGCGATGTTATCAGTGGTGACTTTCGCTTTACTACGCTCAGAGATCTGCAGGTCGGTCACCATGGTGTAGTTCACGTCTTCCACCATTGCATCCGCCGCCATACCAATCAGGCCAGCCGCCAGACCCACGCCCAGCGCGGCACCGGAAGAGTTGCTGTTGTACGCGGTGATACCCGCGCCCAGTGCAGCACCCACAGCAGCACCTTCGTAGCCAGTTTTCAGGTAACCCTGAGATTCACGCAGATCCATTTTGTCCGCTTTCAGAACGTTAGCCTGCACCCAGTAGTAGGCGCCATCAGGGGAGCTGGTCACCTTATAGCCTTTGGCAACAAGATCATTAGCCAGCAGGGTTTGCAGGTTGCTCATGTCTTTATCAGAGGTATTTTTAACCTGGATGTAGACCGTTTTTTCGTTTGATGGCTCCAGCCAGACGGTTTCGCTCATCTGGGTTTTCACTTCCAGATTACGTTTTTTCACCGCGGTGGTCATCGCGCCACACCCGGTCAGCGTCATCGCTGCTGCCACTAAGCCAATCACCGCAACTTTCTTCAAAGACATGTGTTTTCCTTTTTTCGTGTAATAAAGAGTCCAGAACCCCTAAACAGCGCGGCCAGTAGCCACACAATGGTGAAAAAAGTATCGGCAGCCCGAAGAAAATTTTTAGCGATAATATCAATAAGATGACTACCAGAATGGGTAGTTTTCAGGCAAAAAAAACGCCTCCGAAGAGGCGTTTAGCAATCGTGAAGAAACTTACTTCTTCTTCGCTTTCGCGTTTGGCAGGTCGGTGATGCTACCTTCGAACACTTCTGCCGCCAGGCCCACAGACTCATGCAGAGTTGGGTGAGCGTGGATGGTCAGCGCGATATCTTCAGCGTCACAACCCATTTCGATAGCCAGACCGATTTCACCCAGCAGCTCGCCGCCGTTGGTGCCGACAATCGCACCACCGATCACACGGTGAGTCTCTTTGTCGAAGATCAGTTTGGTCATACCGTCTGCGCAGTCGGAAGCGATAGCACGGCCAGAAGCAGCCCACGGGAAGGTGGCGGTTTCGTAGCTGATGCCTTTCTCTTTCGCTTCTTTCTCAGTCAGACCAACCCAGGCAACTTCTGGCTCGGTGTAAGCGATAGATGGGATCACTTTCGGATCGAAGTAGTGTTTCATGCCGGCGATAACTTCAGCGGCAACGTGACCTTCGTGAACACCTTTGTGTGCCAGCATTGGCTGACCGACGATATCGCCGATTGCAAAGATGTGCGGCACGTTGGTGCGCAGCTGTTTGTCAACGCGGATGAAGCCACGGTCGTCAACTTCCACGCCAGCTTTGCCCGCGTCGAGGTTTTTACCGTTCGGCACACGGCCAATAGCAACCAGCACGGCGTCGTAACGCTGTGGTTCCGCAGGGGCTTTTTTGCCTTCCATGGAAACGTAAATACCGTCTTCTTTCGCTTCAACGGCAGTCACTTTGGTTTCCAGCATCAGGTTGAATTTCTTGCTGATGCGTTTGGTGAAGACTTTAACGATGTCTTTGTCAGCAGCCGGGATAACCTGGTCGAACATTTCAACCACGTCAATATCTGAACCCAGCGCATGGTACACAGTACCCATTTCCAGACCGATGATACCGCCACCCATAACCAGCAGGCGTTTTGGAACGGTTTTCAGTTCCAGCGCATCGGTGGAGTCCCACACACGTGGATCTTCATGTGGAATGAATGGCAGTTCGATTGGACGAGAGCCCGCCGCGATGATCGCGTTGTCGAAGTTGATCACGGTTTTGCCGTTTTCGCCTTCCACTTCCAGGGTGTTCGCGCCGGTGAATTTACCCAGACCGTTTACCACTTTCACTTTACGGCCTTTGGCCATACCCGCCAGACCGCCGGTCAGCTGAGTGATAACTTTCTCTTTCCAGGTACGAATTTTGTCGATATCAGTTTTCGGCTCGCCGAAGACGATACCGTGTTCAGCCAGAGCTTTGGCTTCTTCGATAACTTTGGCTACGTGCAGCAGCGCTTTAGAAGGGATACAGCCGACGTTCAGACAAACACCACCGAGGGTGCTGTAACGTTCTACGATGACGGTTTCCAGACCTAAATCCGCGGCGCGGAATGCTGCGGAGTAACCTGCCGGGCCTGCCCCAAGTACTACGACCTGAGTTTTGATTTCTGTGCTCATCATGACCTCTTAATTTATACCCGTCGTCCACCGGGTCGTTCTATCCGCCCGCAGTTTACAAAATTGTTAACAATTTTGAAACAACAAACGGCTCACGAATTTTCGCTTTCGCCAATAACCTCACAAACCCCATGAGGTTATCAGAAAAAAGCCGGCCGATTGGCCGGCTTTTCGATTACATCACCAGGCGGCGAATGTCGCTCAGGGTGTTATTGATGATGGTAATGAAACGCGCACCATCAGCACCGTCGATCACGCGGTGGTCGAAGGACAGAGAGATTGGCATCATCAGACGCGGCATGAACTCTTTGCCATTCCACACAGGCTCCATCGCGGACTTGGACACACCAAGGATTGCCACTTCCGGCGCGTTAACAATCGGTGCGAAGTGGGTAGTACCCAGGCCGCCGATGCTGGAGATGGTGAAGCAACCGCCCTGCATTTCGCCAGCAGTCAGCTTGCCATCACGCGCTTTTTTGGAGATCACGGTCAGTTCGCGGGACAGCTCAGTGATGCTCTTCTTGTTCACGTCTTTGAAGACCGGAACAACCAGACCATTTGGCGTATCAACCGCAACACCGATGTTGATGTATTTCTTCAGCGTCAGCTTCTGGCCATCTTCGGACAGGGAGCTGTTGAAGCGTGGCATCTGTTCCAGAGCCGCAGCGACCGCTTTCATGATGAAGACCACTGGGGTGAATTTCACGTCCAGTTTACGCTTCTCAGCTTCGGCGTTCTGCTGTTTACGGAACGCTTCCAGATCGGTGATATCGGTTTTGTCAAAGTGCGTAACGTGCGGGATCATTACCCAGTTACGGCTCAGGTTAGCACCAGAGATTTTCTGGATACGACCCAGTTCAACTTCTTCGATTTCGCCAAACTTGCTGAAGTCCACTTTCGGCCATGGCAGCATTCCCGGGATACCGCCACCGGTGGCAGCAGCTGGAGCCGCTTCAGCGCGTTTCACCGCGTCTTTCACGTAAGTCTGCACGTCTTCGCGCAGGATACGACCTTTACGGCCAGTACCTTTAACTTTCGCCAGGTTCACACCGAATTCGCGCGCCAGGCGACGAATCAACGGAGTTGCGTGAACGTAAGCATCGTTTTCAGCGAACTCAGATTTGCCTTCTGCTTTCGCAGCAGGGGCAGCAGCAGGTTTAGCTGCCTGAGCCGGTGCAGCAGCAGGTGCTGGAGCTGCAGCAGCAGCAACAGGCGCAGCGCCTTCCACTTCGAAGATCATGATAAGCGAGCCGGTAGAGACTTTGTCGCCGGTGCTGATCTTGATCTCTTTAACGATACCCGCGAATGGCGCAGGAACTTCCATGGAAGCCTTGTCGCCTTCTACGGTGATCAGTGACTGTTCAGCGGCAACTTTATCGCCCACTTTCACCATCACTTCGGTCACTTCAACTTCGTCACCGCCGATGTCTGGTACGTTAACGTCTTTCGCGCCGCCAGCAACAGCTGGAGCCGCGGCCGCCGGAGCAGCTGCCTGTGCAGGCGCAGCAGCAGGTGCAGCACCCGCCACTTCGAAGACCATGATCAGAGAACCCGTAGACACTTTGTCACCGGTGTTGATCTTGATCTCTTTAACGGTACCCGCGAACGGAGCCGGAACTTCCATAGAGGCTTTGTCGCCTTCTACAGTGATCAGAGACTGCTCAGCCGCAACGGTATCGCCCACTTTCACCAGGATTTCAGTGACTTCAACTTCGTCACCGCCGATGTCAGGCACGTTAACTTCTTTCGCGGCCGCGGCAGCTGCTGGAGCAGCAGCCGGAGCAGCTTTCTTCTCTTCCTGCGCAGGTGCAGCAGCTGCTGCACCGTCGGCGGAATCGAAAATCATGATCAGTTTGCCAGTCTCGGTTTTATCGCCAACAGAGACTTTGATCTCTTTAACGATGCCAGCCTGAGGAGACGGGACTTCCATAGAGGCTTTGTCGCCTTCTACGGTGATCAGCGACTGTTCAGCTTCAACTTTGTCGCCTACTTTGACCAGGATCTCGGTGATTTCAACTTCATCAGCCCCGATGTCCGGTACATTGATTTCGATAGCCATTATTCTTTTACCTCTTACGCCAGACGCGGGTTAACTTTTTCTGCATCGATGTTGAATTTGGTAATTGCATCCGCAACCACTTTCTTATCGATTTCGCCACGTTTAGCCAGTTCGCCCAGTGCTGCTACAACCACGTAAGAAGCATCAACTTCGAAGTGATGACGCAGGTTTTCGCGGCTGTCAGAACGACCGAAGCCGTCAGTACCCAGTACGCGATAATCATCAGCTGGTACGTAAGTACGAACCTGCTCAGCGAACAGTTTCATATAGTCAGTAGACGCTACCGCTGGTGCATCGTTCATCACCTGAGCGATGTACGGAACGCGCGGAGTTTCCATTGGGTGCAGCATGTTCCAGCGCTCACAATCCTGGCCATCACGCGCCAGTTCAGTGAAGGAAGTTACGCTGTACACATCAGAACCTACACCGTAGTCGTTCGCCAGGATCTGTGCCGCTTCACGTACGTGACGCAGGATAGAACCGGAGCCCAGCAGCTGAACTTTGCCTTTGCTACCTGCAACGGTTTCGAGTTTATAGATACCTTTACGGATACCTTCCTCGGCACCTGCTGGCATTGCCGGCATGTGGTAGTTTTCGTTCAGCGTGGTGATGTAGTAGTAAATGTTCTCTTGTGCTTCACCGTACATACGGGTCAGACCGTCGTGCATGATGACAGCCACTTCGTACGCGTAAGACGGGTCGTAAGAGATACAGTTAGGGATAGTCAGAGACTGAATGTGGCTGTGACCATCTTCGTGCTGCAAACCTTCGCCGTTCAGGGTCGTACGACCGGAAGTACCACCTACCAGGAAGCCGCGAGCCTGTTGGTCGCCTGCCTGCCAGCACAGGTCACCGATACGCTGGAAACCGAACATGGAGTAGTAGATGTAGAACGGGATCATTGGCAGGTTGTTGGTGCTGTAAGAGGTCGCAGCAGCCAGCCAGGATGCGCCAGCACCCAGTTCGTTGATACCTTCCTGAAGGATCTGACCTTTTTCGTCTTCTTTGTAGTATGCAACCTGCTCACGGTCCTGCGGGGTGTACTGCTGGCCGTTCGGGCTGTAGATACCGATCTGACGGAACAGACCTTCCATACCGAAAGTACGCGCTTCGTCAGCGATGATTGGAACCAGACGATCTTTGATCGACTTGTTCTTCAGCATGACGTTCAGGGCACGAACGAAAGCGATAGTGGTAGAAATTTCTTTGTTCTGCTCTTCCAGCAGCTGAGAGAAGTCTTCCAGCGCTGGCAGTTCCAGTTTCTCGGTGAAGTTAGGCTGGCGAGCTGGCAGGTAGCCTTTCAGCGCCTGACGACGTTCGTGCAGGTACTTGTGCTCTTCAGAACCTTCCGGGAAGGTGATGTAAGACAGGTTTTCTACCTGCTCATCGGTCACTGGAACGTTGAAACGGTCGCGGATATGACGCACGCCGTCCATGTTCATTTTCTTCACCTGGTGAGCGATGTTTTTACCTTCTGCGGTATCACCCATGCCGTAACCTTTGATGGTGTGGGCCAGGATTACAGTCGCTTTACCTTTGGTGTCCTGCGCTTTTTTCAGTGCAGCGTAGACTTTCTTCGGATCGTGACCACCACGGTTCAGGGCCCAGATCTGCTCATCAGTCCAGTCTGCAACCAGTGCTGCGGTTTCAGGATATTTGCCGAAGAAGTGCTCGCGAACGTAGGCACCGTCTTTGGATTTGAAGGTCTGATAGTCACCGTCAACGGTTTCGTTCATCAGCTGGATCAGTTTACCGCTGGTATCTTTACGCAGCAGCTCATCCCAACGACCGCCCCACATGACTTTAATCACGTTCCAGCCAGCACCGCTGAAGATGCCTTCCAGTTCGTTGATGATCTTGCCGTTGCCGGTTACCGGACCATCCAGACGTTGCAGGTTACAGTTGATGATGAAGCACAGGTTGTCCAGCTTCTCACGGGTTGCGATGGTGATCGCACCTTTAGATTCTGGTTCATCCATTTCGCCGTCGCCCAGGAAGGCGTATACGGTTTGCTCAGAAGTATCTTTCAGGCCACGGTGTTCCAGATATTTCAGGAATTTAGCCTGGTAGATCGCGCCGATTGGACCCAGACCCATAGAAACGGTCGGGAACTGCCAGAATTCTGGCATCAGTTTAGGGTGCGGGTAAGAAGACAGACCTTTACCGTGAACTTCCTGGCGGAAGTTGTTCATCTGCTCTTCAGTCAGACGACCTTCCAGGAATGCACGTGCATAGATGCCCGGAGAGATGTGGCCCTGGAAGTACACCAGATCGCCGCCGTCTTTCTCGTTAGCTGCACGGAAGAAGTGGTTGAAGCACACTTCGTAAACGGTTGCAGAAGACTGGAAGGAAGCCATGTGGCCGCCCAGTTCCAGGTCTTTCTTGGATGCGCGCAGAACGGTCATGATGGCGTTCCAGCGAATTGCAGAACGGATACGACGTTCCAGATCCAGATTGCCCGGGTATTCCGGTTCGTCTTCGACGGCAATCGTGTTTACGTAGTTGTTAGCCCCTGCACCTGAAGCCACTTTCACACCGCCTTTACGGGCTTCAGAAAGCAGCTGATCAATCAGATACTGAGCACGCTCAACACCTTCTTCACGGATGACCGATTCGATCGCCTGTAGCCAGTCGCGAGTTTCGATCGGATCCACGTCATTTTGGAGACGTTCTGACATGGGGGTATTCCTTATCTATCTAATACGTTGATTTGTCTGGAACCTGTCCCATTGTATTTTCGCCAGAAAACACAATAAGACAGGTTCTGCGTTTAGTTGCCGCGCTCTAAAAAAACCTGGCGCTTAATCCTTTCGTTGCTGTATGCGGCGTAATGAACGTTCGCGACGCGATTGTTCACGGCTGCGGTCCAGCAAGATTTCCTCAATGAAAGCCAGATGTCGGTGCGACGCTTCGCGCGCCTGCTCCGGTTCCCCGGCCATTATCGCCTCGAATACTCGGGTGCGATGGTTGCTGACCAGCGGAAGCATTTCCCGACGGGCATACAACAATTCAAAATTCTGACGAACGTTCTGGGCCAGCATCGGCTCCATGCAGCGAAGCAAGTGCAGTAAAACCACATTATGTGCTGCCTCGGTGACGGCGATTTGATACTGGACGACGGCATCGGACTCGGCGTCTAAGTCGCCGGACTGCTGTGCCCGTTCAATGGCCTGATGCAGTTCGCGGATACGCACGCGATCTTCATCAGTGCTGCGAAGGGCGGCGTAATAGGCCGCAATACCTTCAAGCGCGTGACGGGTCTCAAGCAGATCAAACTGGGATTCAGGGTGGTCAGAGAGAAGTTCTACCAGCGGATCGCTGAAGCTCTGCCACAGGCTGTTTTGCACAAAGGTTCCGCCGCCCTGGCGACGAAGCAGCAAGCCCTTTGCTTCGAGGCGTTGGATTGCCTCACGCAGCGAGGGACGGGAAACGTCGAACTGTTTTGCCAGCTCGCGTTCAGGCGGGAGTTTTTCACCAGGGCGCAGTGTCCCTTCGAGGATTAAAAACTCCAGCTGCTGCTCAATCACATCGGATAGTTTTGGTTGGCGAATTTTGCTGTAGGCCATATTCCCTGTCTTACGCCTTTTTGCCCGGAGTCAATTGGTCTTACCAATTTCAAGTTCGTATCGCTAAAGTAACAAAGTATTCACCTTCTGTCCATATTGGTTTTGATTGAAATCAGTAAACCCTGCACATTTTAACAACCTTACAGAAATAACGTTTCAGAAATGTAACTTTGCACAAAAGAGTTGGTTACCCACAAAGAGGCAGTTTTAACCTTAATGAAACGAGGTGTTTTGCAATCTGAAGCGATTCAACAACGCAAATAATGAAAATTCGCCCACTTACGGAGCATTTTTATTCTATAGGTTGGGGTAGGAAGGATTTACAGGCCAACTTACAAATGCTTTCTTTTTATTCAACTCGTCATCAGCCCTTCATAAAGCAGGTGCATTCACGGGCGCTTACCACTATTCTTGCGCTTACGGAAGTCACCTCCGCTTTTTTCGGTCTCGTTAACCGTAAAGAATTAAATACAGAAAACGGATATTCATAATTACACACGCACAGCGTGAACATAACAACCACACACGAGGTTTCAAATGGAAGCTCAACAGCACGGCGATCAGCTAAAGCGCGGCCTTAAAAACCGCCACATTCAGCTCATCGCATTGGGTGGTGCTATCGGTACCGGCCTGTTTCTGGGAAGCGCATCCGTTATCCAGTCTGCCGGCCCTGGCATTATTTTGGGTTACGCAATCGCGGGTTTTATTGCCTTTCTGATCATGCGCCAGTTAGGTGAAATGGTGGTTGAAGAGCCTGTAGCAGGTTCATTCAGCCACTTTGCATATAAATACTGGGGGAGGTTCGCGGGTTTCGCTTCCGGCTGGAACTACTGGGTGCTGTACGTTCTGGTTGCCATGGCTGAGCTTACCGCCGTGGGTAAGTACATTCAGTTCTGGTACCCGGAGATCCCAACCTGGGCCTCTGCTGCGGCCTTCTTCGTCATCATTAACGCCATCAACCTGACCAACGTGAAAGTGTTCGGTGAGATGGAGTTCTGGTTTGCCATCATCAAAGTTATCGCCGTTGTGGCCATGATCATCTTCGGTGGCTGGCTGCTGTTCAGCGGTAACGGTGGCCCACAGGCCACGGTACGTAACCTGTGGGAACAGGGCGGATTCCTGCCGCACGGTATGAGTGGGCTGGTGATGATGATGGCGATCATCATGTTCTCTTTCGGCGGGCTGGAGCTGGTCGGTATCACCGCCGCTGAAGCCGACAACCCGGAGCAGAGCATCCCGAAAGCCACCAACCAGGTTATCTACCGTATTCTGATCTTCTACGTGGGTTCACTGGCCGTGCTGCTCTCTCTGCTGCCGTGGACGCGTGTTACCGCAGATACCAGCCCGTTTGTGCTGATCTTCCATGAGCTGGGCGATACCTTCGTGGCAAACGCCCTGAATATCGTGGTGCTGACCGCTGCGCTGTCCGTTTACAACAGCTGCGTATATTGCAACAGCCGTATGCTGTTTGGTCTGGCTCAGCAGGGTAACGCCCCGAAAGCACTGCTCAACGTCGACAAGCGCGGCGTGCCGGTAAACACCATTATCGTCTCGGCTGTTGTGACGGCGTTGTGCGTGCTGATTAACTACCTGGCCCCGGAATCGGCTTTCGGCCTGCTGATGGCACTGGTGGTTTCTGCACTGGTTATCAACTGGGCAATGATCAGCCTGGCGCACATCAAGTTCCGCCGCGCCAAGCAACAGCAAGGTGTGGCGACTCGCTTCCCGGCCCTGCTTTACCCACTGGGTAACTGGGTGTGCCTGCTGTTCATGGCGGCGGTACTGGTCATCATGCTGATCACCCCGGGCATGGCAATTTCTGTGTACCTGATCCCGGTATGGGTTGCGATCCTCGGCGTGGGCTATCTGGTTAAACAGAAAAATAGCAACGCGGTGAAAGCACACTAATCAGCCCTTCCACTCTGCATGCCTTTTCAGGTGTGCAGAGTGTTGTTACCTTCCTCACACATTCCCGCCAACAGCAATTTTATCCATATCACCGACCTTATATTGCAACGCAAAAATTCCTTTGCCAGCAAATAATTCTCTCCATACCGAAACCCGGAGAGCAGTCAATGGATAACAACAAACTGTCAGTAAAAGAAAAGATCGGCTATGGGATGGGAGACGCCGGATGCAATATCATCTTCGGCGCCATCATGTTGTTTGTTAACTATTTTTATACAGATATTTTTGGTCTGGCACCTGCGCTGGTCGGCGTATTGCTGCTGTCCGTTCGCGTCATTGATGCCGTAACAGACCCTATCATGGGGGCTATCGCTGACCGTACCCGCAGTAAATATGGTCGGTTTCGCCCATGGCTGTTGTGGATAGCCTTCCCCTATGCGCTGTTCAGTATCCTGATGTTCACCACGCCAGAGTGGAGCTATAACAGCAAAGTTATCTATGCCTTTGTCACTTATTTCCTGCTGTCGCTAACCTACACCGCCATCAATATTCCGTACTGCTCGCTTGGCGGGGTGATTACTAACGACCCTAAAGAGCGCGTCGCCTGTCAGTCTTATCGCTTCGTGATGGTCGGTATCGCGACGCTGCTGCTGTCACTCACGTTGCTGCCGATGGCCGACTGGTTCGGCGGGGACAACAAAGCCAAAGGCTATCAGATGGCCATGACTGTGCTGGCGTTGATTGGCACCTGCATGTTCCTGTTTAGCTTCTCGACCGTGCGCGAGCGTATCCGCCCGGCAGTACAGACCAACGACGAACTGAAAAACGATCTTAAAGACGTGTGGAAAAACGACCAGTGGGTGCGCATTCTGCTGCTCACGCTCTGCAACGTCTGCCCGGGTTTTATCCGCATGGCCGCCACCATGTATTACGTGACCTGGGTGATGGGCCAGAGCACCCACTTCGCCACCCTGTTTATCAGCCTGGGGGTGGTCGGCATGATGTTCGGCAGTATGCTGGCGAAGGTGTTAACTGACCGCTGGTGTAAGCTAAAAGTCTTCTTCTGGACCAATATCGTGCTGGCGATTTTCTCCTGCGCGTTTTACTTCTTCGACCCGAAAGCGACAACCACCATCATGGTGCTCTACTTCCTGCTGAATATCGTGCACCAGATCCCTTCCCCGCTGCACTGGTCGCTGATGGCCGATGTGGACGATTACGGCGAGTGGAAAACCGGTAAACGCATCACCGGGATCAGCTTCTCCGGCAATATTTTCTTCCTCAAACTGGGGCTGGCGATTGCCGGTGCAATGGTGGGCTTCCTGCTCTCCTGGTACGGTTACGATGCCGGGGCAAAAGCGCAAAGCGCAGACGCCATCAACGGTATTGTGCTGCTGTTCACGGTGATTCCAGGCGTCGGGTATTTGATTACCGCCGGTGTGGTGCGTTTGCTGAAGGTTGACCGTGAAACCATGAAGCAGATCCAGGAGGATCTGGAAAAACGCCGCGCTAACTATCGCGAGCTGAACGATTATCAGGAACTCGAAGCCGCTGAGACGAAATGAAATAAGGAAAGCCGAATGCAAACCTGGCCAAATCCGTTTATCGAACAACGGGCCGATCCGTACATTTTGCATCACGAGGGGCAATATTATTTTATTGCCTCCGTGCCGCAGTACGACAGACTGGAGATCCGCCGCGCAGACTCGCTGGAAGGACTGCGCAGCGCCGATGAGGTGGTTGTCTGGCGTAAACCCGACACCGGCCCTATGAGTGAGCTTATCTGGGCGCCGGAACTGCATCACATTGACGGCAAGTGGTACATCTATTTTGCCGCCACCCATACCCAGGCGCTCGATAAGCTCGGGATGTTCCAGCATCGCATGTTCGCCCTGGAGTGCGCCGACCCGGATCCACTTACCGGAAAATGGCAAGAAAAGGGGCAGATTAAAAGCCAGTTCGACACCTTTGCACTGGATGCAACCACGTTTGTGCATCAGGGAAAACGCTGGTATCTGTGGGCGCAAAAAGCCCCGGATATCTCCGGTAACTCCAACCTTTATCTGTGTGAAATGGAGAATCCCTGGACGCTCAAAGGCCAGCCGGTAATGCTCAGCAAGCCGGAATATGACTGGGAGTGCCGCGGATTTTGGGTTAACGAAGGCCCGGCAGTGCTGGTGCACAATGACAGGCTATTTATCAGCTACTCCGCCAGCGCAACCGACAAGAACTACTGCATGGGGCTATTGTGGATTGATATGAACGCCGATCCGCAAAACCCGGCGAACTGGCAGAAATCACCGCGCCCGGTATTCACAACCAGCTACGAAAATCGCCAGTATGGACCGGGGCACAACAGCTTTACGCAAACGCCGGATGGGGAAGATGTACTGGTGTATCACGCACGTAACTACACCGAAATTGAAGGCGATCCGCTTTACGATCCTAATCGCCATACCCGCCTGAAGCTTGTCCGCTGGGATAAAAACGGGATGCCTGATTTTGGCATCCCGCCTGCTGATACGCTTTAACCGAAGTGACGGCGCTCTGGGTTACACCAGCGTGCCGTAAATGGTCAGCAACGCCACGACCACCACGACTACAAAGGATGTTTTCTTCGCCATCGACACAGCCGCTTTTGGCGTCTCTATCTTGTCGGTGTGTGGCTCACGCGCCAGAGAAAACTGCGCCAGGCGCGTTAACACCTGATACTGCGCAGTATGGCGGTCAGCCAGAGAGGCAAACCACGCTGGCAGCGCTTTTTCACCGTGACCAATCAACGCATACACTACCCCGACAAACCGCACCGGGATCCAGTCAAGCACATGCAAAATGGCATCAATCCCGGATTGCAGCCGCTCATGTGGAGTGAGGTATCGGGCAAGCCAGGACTGCCAGGCACGTAAAAATGCATAACCCATCAGCAAGACAGGGCCCGACGGGCCACCCACCACAAACCAGAATAACGGTGCCAGATAAAAGCGAAAGTTAATCCACAGCAGGGCATTTTGCAGCTCGCGAAGAAAATCACGCTCGTCGCAATCAGGCGGAACGCCGTGGATCATGGTGAGCTCGCTCGCCATTGCACTTCGCGCATGGGCATCATCCCGTGATGCTGCCTTCAGATAAGCGTGATAATGCAAACGGACTTTACCCGCGCCGATACACAAAACGCCGAGCAGGATCCACACCACCAGCAACGGCACATTGAAAAAGAGGCCGTGCAGCGAGCGCAACAGCAGGAAAGTTATCAGCATCACGCCTGCGGTCATCAGCAGCGTGCGGAGCAGGGAAAAGTGTTTGATACGACGGAAGAGGACTTCCAGCCGGTGATCCAGTTGCCAGTGTTCACCGAGCTTGAACAGACGTTCCGCAACGATAACCAACAGCATGGTAAACAGCGTCATGTTATCTCCTTATCTGACGATGCGGTAAGCATGGTGTGAAACCGCGACCAGTCGAATGCCGGGCCGGGGTCAGTTTTCCTTACCGGAGCAATATCACTGTGCCCCGTTATATTATCGACTATCGCAGGATACAACCCGATAAGGGTCTGCGTCACGGCAACCAGTTGCTGATACTGCGCATCGGTATACGGCGTCGTATCAGTACCTTCCAGCTCGATCCCGACTGAAAAATCATTACAGCGTTCGCGCCCCTGATAAACCGACACCCCCGCGTGCCAGGCGCGCTTATCAAAAGGAACATACTGGACAATCTCCCCATCACGACGGATCAGACAATGAGCCGATACGCGCAAATGGGCAATTTCTGCAAAAAAGGGATGAGCATTGGGATCAATCGTTCCCGTGAATAACGCATCGATCCACGGACCGCCAAACTCACCCGGCGGAAGACTAATGTTATGAACCACCAGCAGTGAGGGCTGTTCATCCTCCGGGCGGCAATCGTGGTGCGGCGAGGGCACATGCCGCGCATCCACCAGCCACCCGTTCTCTAACAACATGCTGGAACTCCTTCTGTATGGTGCTATTACTCGGTTCAGAGTAGCATGTTTCAATATTATGATTCGTTACCATTTTGGAGTTTTATCATGCCGCCTCGCCGCTACAACCCCGACCACCGACGTGACGCACTTCTGGAACGTATTAACATGGATATTCCGGCAAGCGTTGCCCATTCTTTGAAAGAAGACCTGGGCGGCGACGTCAATGCCGACAACGATATTACCGCACAATTATTGCCAAAAGAGACACACTCGCACGCCGTCATCATTACCCGTGAAGACGGTGTATTTTGCGGAAAACGCTGGGTTGAAGAGGTCTTTACTCAGCTTGCGGGTGACGATGTTCAGGTCACCTGGCATGTTGAAGATGGCGACGTCATTACCGCAAACCAGCCGTTGTTTGAGCTTGATGGCCCTTCCCGTGTGCTGCTGACCGGTGAACGTACCGCGCTGAATTTTGTGCAGACGTTGTCAGGCGTAGCCAGTGAAGTGCGCCGCTACACCGATCTGCTGGCAGGCACGCGTACCCAGTTGCTGGATACCCGTAAAACGCTGCCAGGCCTGCGCACAGCCCTGAAATATGCGGTGTTATGCGGCGGTGGCTCGAACCATCGTCTGGGTTTGTCCGACGCCTTCCTGATTAAAGAGAACCACATTATTGCTTCTGGCTCCGTGCGTCAGGCGGTGGAAAAAGCCTTCTGGTTACACCCGGATGTGCCGGTTGAGGTGGAAGTGGAGAACCTGGAAGAGCTGGATGAAGCCATCAAGGCCGGGGCGGATATCATCATGCTGGATAACTTCGAAACCGACCAGATGCGCGAAGCGGTAAAACGCACTGACGGCAAGGCACAGCTTGAGGTATCCGGCAACGTGACGTTTGAAACAATCCGCGAATTCGCTGAAACAGGTGTCGATTTCATCTCCGTTGGCGCACTAACTAAACACATCCGCGCACTCGATCTCTCAATGCGCTTTAAGTAATACCGCCTTTCCCCTCTCTGCCCGGAGAGGGGAAATACGAAGCCGCTCGCAACTCTGTTGTCCCGCACTGCAACCCCGCATTAATTCGCTGAAAGCGCCTTCACACTTCCTTTTTTGCCACTCGTCTGTGCTCCTCCGCGCTGCCACAGTAGCGCCACTTTTTCTAAGGAGCAGATATGAACAGACAACATGGATTCACGCTGATTGAGTTAATGGTGGTCATCGGCATTATTGCCATATTAAGTGCGATCGGCGTACCCGCTTACCAGAACTACCTTCGAAAAGCCGCGCTAACCGACATGCTGCAAACCTTTATCCCGTACCGCACCGCCGTTGAGCTTTGCGCCCTGGAGCACGGCGGCGTAGAGAGTTGCGATGGGGGAAGTAATGGCATCCCCTCGCCCGTTACCTCTCGCTATGTTTCCGGCATGAGCGTGACAAAAGGCACGATTACACTCACAGGACAAGAAAGCCTGAACGGCCTTGACGTCAGCATGACGCCAGTTTGGGACAACAGCAACGGTATGACCGGCTGGACACGGACATGCAGCATCGCGAACGACATCGCGCTTAAGCAAGCCTGCGAAGACGTCTTCCGCTTCAACAGCAATTAACAGGAGCGGCTGATGAATACGGAACAACTGATGGCGCTCTGTCAGCGCTACCATGCGCAGCTGCTCACAAGCGATGCCACTATGGTCAACATAGCAGTGGTGGGTACGCCTGCCGCAGAGCTGATGGAAGCCTTACGTTTCGCGACGCAAAAGCGCATTGATATTGAATGCTGGACGAGCGAACGCATGGAAAAACACCGGCAGCTGGCATCGCAATCACATCTGCCTGTGGCGTCAACGGCCCACTCCGCTGTGGATATTCTCAACCGCACGCTGTTGCAGGCCATGCGTCAGCGGGCATCAGATATTCATATTGAGCCGTCGGAACACGACTGCCACATTCGCCTGCGCATCGATGGCGTACTCAACCCACACACAACCCTCAACGCCGGGTTGGCAACCTCGCTCACGGCGCGGCTAAAAGTGCTGGGCAACCTGGATATTGCGGAACGGCGTCTGCCCCAGGATGGTCAGTTTACGGTCGAACTGGCAAACGAACCGGTCTCTTTTCGTATCGCCACCCTGCCCTGTAGCGGCGGCGAGAAAATCGTTCTGCGCCTGCTACAGCAGGAGCAACAGGCTCTGGATATTGCACAACTGGGCATGAGTGCAGAACAGCAGGCTCAATTTACCGAAATGCTCCGCCAGCCACAGGGGTTGATCCTGGTTACCGGGCCAACGGGGAGCGGTAAAACCGTCACCCTCTACAGCGCCTTGCAAACGCGTAACACGCCGGATGTGAACATTTGTAGCGTTGAAGATCCTATCGAGATCCCGCTTGCAGGCCTCAATCAGACCCAAATAAACCCGCGAGCCGGGCTCACCTTTCAAAGCGTATTACGCGCCCTGTTACGCCAGGATCCCGACATTATTATGGTGGGTGAAATTCGTGATGGTGAAACGGCAGAAATTGCCATCAATGCCGCACAGACCGGGCACCTGGTGCTCTCCACGCTTCATACAAATTCGACGACAGAGACGCTGATCCGTTTGCAGCAAATGGGTGTCGCTCGCTGGATGATCTCATCTGCACTCTCTCTGGTGATAGCACAGCGACTGGTTCGCCGGTTGTGCCCCCATTGCCGACAGGAGGGGCAGACCAAAGCCGTATTGCCTCTCACACTTTGGCCGCGAGAGCTACCGCAGTGGCGACCAACCGGGTGCGATCGTTGCTATCACGGCTTTTATGGCCGCATTGCTCTGTTTGAGGTTCTGACCATCGACAACGACCTGCGCCAGGCCATTTCCAGTGGTGCCGCAATTGAGGTTATCGAAGCAAGCGCCCGGCAGACCGGGATGACAACCCTGTTTGAACATGGCTGTATGGCGGTCGAGCAAGGGCTAACCACCGTGGAAGAGCTGGTACGCGTGCTGGGAATGTCCAATGGGGGCTAATCAACTCTGGCGCTGGCGGGCGCTTACAGAAGAGGGCGAGTTACAAAACGGAGTGATGTGGGCCATCAATCGTGAAGCCGCATTTACGGCATTAATGCGAAAAGCGCTACATCCTTTGACGCTGATACGCTGTTCGCAGCGTCGTCGGTGGCAGTCTCAACACTGCTATGACGTTTTTCGGCAGCTCGCGACGCTTCTCAAGGCAGGTCTTACGCTGTCTCACAGTCTTGAGATGCTGGCGCAGCAACACCCTGTCACGCAGTGGCAGGCACTGTTGCAAAGTCTGGCTGACGATCTTAGCGAGGGATGTGCCTTGTCTGCAGCGTTAAAAAAATGGCCAGAGGTATTCAGCCCGCTCTACGTTTCAATGGTGAGAACAGGCGAGCTCACGGGCAAGCTGGAAGAGTGTTGCCGCCAGCTCGCACAACAACAAAAATCGCAGCAGCTGCTTAATACGAAGGTGAAAAAAGCGCTGCGCTACCCGGTAATAATCCTGACGCTGGCCGTTGTCGTTGTACTGGCGATGGTCACGCTGGTCTTGCCAGAATTCGCGGCCATCTACAGAACATTTAATACCCCTCTGCCGCTGTTAACGCAGATGGTAATGGGACTGGCAGCGTTCATTCAGGAATGGGCGATTATTCTGGCTGTATTAGTGCTCGTTCCGCCCGTCGTTATTTACCGTCTTCGGCGGTATCCGCGATGGCAGCGCGTGAATCAGCGAATAGTCCTGCATTTACCCATTATGGGCGCACTGGCCAGGGGGCAAAAACTGGGGCAGATATTTACCGTGTTATCACTCACGCAGCAGGCAGGTATCGCTTTTTTACAAGGTCTGGAAAGTGCGGAAGAAACCGTTGATAACCCATTCTGGCGGGATGTGATTCAGGGAATGCAGGAGAAAATCGAACAGGGAACGCCGGTCTGGTTAGCATTTCAACATACTGCGGTGTTTACACCACTCTGCATTCAGTTGATACGTACCGGGGAGGTATCCGGAGCTCTCGATATCATGCTGGAGAATCTTGCACATCACCACACGGAGCAAACGCTCCAGCAAGCAGACAACCTGGCGGCACTACTGGAGCCAATACTGTTGATTGTGACGGGAGTCATAATCGGCACGCTGGTGGTCGCGATGTACTTACCGATTTTCCATCTGGGGGATGCGATGAGTGCGGGTTAGTGCTGGCGCGCGGTTGTGCGCCAGCAAGAGCCATCAGAGGCTATTGAATACGCGGTTTTCCTGCTCCTGAACGCGGATAAACGTGGTGCGTTTAGTCAGCTCTTTCAGGCGTGAAGCCCCAACGTAGGTACAGGCTGAGCGCAGGCCACCGAGAACATCGCGCGCCGTATTCTCGACAGGGCCGCGCAGTGGCAGCTTCACGGTTTTACCTTCTGCTGCACGATATTTTGCCACGCCACCCACATGACGGGTCATCGCGGATTCAGAGCTCATACCGTAGAACAGCATAAATTTCTCGCCGTTCTCTTCAACCACCGTGCCGCCACTCTCTTCGTGACCTGCCAGCATTCCGCCAAGCATCACGAAATCGGCACCGCCACCAAAGGCTTTAGCCACATCACCCGGCATGGTGCAACCACCGTCGCTGATAATCTGGCCACCAAGACCGTGGGCTGCATCGGCACACTCAATCACCGCAGAAAGCTGCGGGTAACCCACGCCGGTTTTTACACGCGTAGTACACACGGATCCCGGGCCAATACCCACTTTCACGATATCCGCACCGGAGAGGATCAGCTCTTCACACATTTCGCCGGTCACAACGTTACCCGCGATAATGGTTTTGGTCGGCCAGGCCGCACGCGCTTTGCTGACGAACTGCACGAAGTGCTCGGAATAACCATTCGCGACATCAATACAAACAAAATTCAGCGCCGGGTTAACCGCCAGGATCTGTTTGGTCTTTTCAAAATCCGCATCGGATGTACCGGTAGAAACCATGACATGCTTAACAACATCGTCAGACGCTGACGCCACAAAGGCATTCCACTCTTCAGTGCTGTAGTGCTTATGCACGGCGGTGAGGACATCAAATTTTGCCAGCGCTGTTGCCATTGCGAAGGTACCCACAGTGTCCATGTTGGCCGCAATGATTGGCACACCAGACCAGGTCTGACCGGAATGTTTAAAGGTGAATTGACGTTCGAGTTCAACGTCTGAGCGACTTTTCAGTGTAGAGCGTTTAGGGCGGATGAGAACGTCTTTGAAACCTAACTTCAGATCTTCTTCGATACGCATGTGCGGATTCCTGGGGTTAGAGGCAAATATGTTAAAAGCACAACTCCAGTGACGCTATCATACGCACTAATACCTGCTCCGCAAGACTGCGAAATTCTCTTTTTTTACGCTACAATCCTATAAATTTACCTGGTAGAAAGCAGGTAAAGAGAGTTAACCATTCGCTGCTCTAAGTTTAAATTTTAAACAACTGATTTTAATAATGAATAATTCCCAGGATTTGATTTAATGGGGTACATCGTCGCGTTAACCGGCGGCATCGGTAGTGGCAAAAGCACCGTTGCAGACGCTTTTTCTCGTCTGGGCATCCCGATTATTGATGCCGATATTATTGCCCGTCAGGTGGTAGAACCCAATACACCCGCATTAAAGGCCATCGAAGCGCATTTCGGGCGTGAAGTCATCAATGCAGATGGCACACTCAATCGTCGTCAGCTTCGCGAGTGCATTTTTTCTGATTCTTCGGAAAAAGCCTGGCTTAATGCTCTGCTCCACCCCATTATCCACCAGGAAACTCAGCGTCAGATTACTGAAGCCCGTTCACCCTACGTACTGTGGGTTGTACCCCTATTGGTGGAAAATCAGCTTCAGAAAAAAGCCGACCGGATTCTGGTTATCGATGTTTCCCCCGAAACGCAGATCGAGCGAACAATGACGCGCGACCATGTCTCGCGTGAACATGCTGAACAAATTCTTGCTGCTCAGGTCACGCGTGAAGCGCGCCTTGCTGTTGCGGATGATGTTATTGATAATAACGGCGCACCAGATGCTCTTGCATCGGATGTTGCCCGTCTGCACGCGCAGTATCTGACGTTCGCCGCGCAGGCCGTTGCACAGGAAAAACCATAATGTCTACTAATATCCTTTTTGAGCACCCGCTTAACGAAAAAATGCGTACCTGGCTGCGTATCGAGTTTTTAGTTCAGCAGCTTTCACAACATCTGCCTGTTAACGATCACGCCACTGCGCTGCATTTTTTCCGCAATGTTGGCGATCTGCTGGATGTCATTGAACGCGGTGATGTTCGCACCGAGTTATTAAAAGAGCTTGAGCGCCAGCAGCGTAAATTGCAGGCCTGGACTGAAGTGCCGGGCGTCGATCAAAGCCGTATCGACTCGCTTCGCCAGCAGCTGAAAACCAGCAGCAGTGTGCTGATGGCCGCCCCTCGCGTGGGGCAATTCTTGCGTGAAGACCGGCTTATCGGCCTGGTTCGTCAGCGCCTGAGCATTCCTGGCGGCTGCTGCAGCTTTGACCTGCCGACACTCCATATGTGGTTGCACATGCCGCAAACCCAGCGTGATGCGCAGGTGAATAGCTGGCTGGCAAGCCTTGAGCCAATGAACCAGACGCTGTCACTCATTCTCGACCTGGTTCGCAATTCAGCGCCCTTCCGCAAGCAAACCAGCCTGAACGGTTTTTATCAGGATAACGGTGATGATGCCGATCTGCTGCGCCTGAACTTATCTCTGAGCGATCAGCTTTACCCGCAAATCTCCGGCCATAAAAGCCGTTTTGCGATTAGATTTATGCCTCTGGACAGCGAAAATGGCCTCGTGCCTGAACGCCTCGATTTTGAGCTGGCCTGCTGTTAAGGAGTATTGATGTCTGACGTAACAACCGTAAGCTGCCCTACCTGTGGGAAAACCGTAGTCTGGGGCGAAGTGAGTCCGTTTCGCCCATTCTGCTGTAAGCGTTGCCAGTTAATTGACCTGGGCGAATGGGCTGCGGAAGAGAAACGCATTCCAAGCGAAGGCGATCTCTCTGACAGCGATGACTGGAGCGAAAACCAGCAGTAATCTGTAAAGCCTGCTGGCGCTTCGCTTAGCAGGCTTACGGTTGCGCGACTAATCTCAGGATCACAGGCTCATTTGCCGGTGGGAATTTATCGGCATCGCTTGCCTGAAGCGCCACCCAGTCACCCGGCTGCCCCTCTTTTCCCCAGGGTTCCCCTTCCCAGTTTTCGACAAGCCAGAACCACAACGTGATGTGGCGGTCAGGGAACTGGTACTCAAGCTTATCGAAAAGCGTTGCCCCAACGGGGGTGATCCCGACCTCTTCCTGAAGCTCGCGAATCAGCGCCTGCTCCGGCGTTTCACCTGACTCAATCTTTCCACCCGGAAATTCCCACTTATTCGCCATATGAGCATCTGCTGCCCGCTGGGTAATGAAGATTTTGTTTTGTGGGTTGCGAATGATCCCGACGGCAATTTGCAGTGTTTTCATAGTGTGACTTCCATAAAAAAGGCGCAGATTTCTGCGCCTTTTAGATTATGTTACGTTCTTAGCTCAGGCGGCCGTGGCACGCCTTGTATTTTTTACCTGAACCACATGGGCACGGATCGTTACGCCCGACTTTGCGGTCACCAGTTTGCGCCGCGATAGCCGCAGCCGCTTCGCTGTCATCTGTCTGGTGGCTCAGTTGTTGCATCTGCGCCAGGCGCTCAGCTTCTTCACGACGCTGCTGCTCCATCGCTTCTACTTCTTCCGGCATCCGCACCTGAACCTTGCTCAGGGTGCTAATCACTTCATATTTAAGTGACTCCAGCATGGAAGCAAACATGGCGAAGGATTCACGTTTGTATTCCTGTTTCGGATCCTTCTGCGCATAACCACGCAGGTGGATACCCTGGCGCAGATAATCCATCGCCGCCAGGTGCTCTTTCCACAGGGAGTCCAGCGTTTGCAGCATTACACCTTTCTCAAAGTGACGCATCATCTCAGCGCCAACCACTTCTTCTTTACGCTTGTAAACATCCAGCGCGGTTTCGAAGATACGCTCGCGCAGGGTTTCTTCATGCAGTTCCGGCTCTTTGTCCAGCCACTCTTTGATTGGCAGTTCAAGGTCGAAGTCGTTTTTCAGACGTTCCTGCAAGCCTTCGATATCCCACATTTCTTCCAGAGACTGTGGAGGAATGTGGCCATCGATAGTCGCTTTGAACACATCTTCACGAATGCTGTTGATGGTTTCACTCACGTCGGACACGTCCAGCAGTTCGTTACGCTGGGTGTAAATAGCACGACGCTGATCGTTAGCCACGTCATCATATTCCAGCAGTTGCTTACGAATATCGAAGTTACGGCTTTCAACTTTGCGCTGAGCGTTAGCAATCGCTTTAGTGACCCACGGGTGTTCAATCGCTTCGCCTGGCTTCATACCCAGTTTACGCATCATGCCAGATACACGGTCAGAGGCGAAGATACGCATCAGCGCATCTTCCATAGACAGGTAGAAGCGGGAAGAACCGGCATCACCCTGACGACCCGCACGACCACGCAGCTGGTTATCGATACGACGAGATTCGTGACGTTCGGTACCAATGATGTGTAAACCACCGGAAGTCAGAACCGCGTCGTGACGCACCTGCCAGTCTGCCTTGATCTGAGCAATCTGTTCTGGCGTTGGGTTTTCCAGCTCAGCAACTTCTGCCTGCCAGCTACCACCGAGCATAATATCGGTACCACGACCCGCCATGTTGGTGGCGATGGTCACCGCCGCCGGGTAACCCGCCTGCGCAACGATATCTGCTTCTTTGGCGTGGAACTTGGCGTTCAGTACGTTGTGTTTAATACCCGCTTTGGTCAGCTCATTGGATACCACTTCGGATTTCTCGATGGAAATGGTACCCACCAGAACCGGCTGGCCGGCTGCGGTACGGTCACGAATATCTTCAATGATCGCCTGGATTTTTTCCGCTTCAGTCATGTAAACCAGGTCCGGCATATCCTTACGGATCATTGGACGGTTGGTTGGGACGACTACAGTATCCAGTTTGTAGATAGAGCTGAATTCAAACGCTTCGGTATCTGCGGTACCGGTCATCCCTGCCAGCTTCTCGTACAGACGGAAGTAGTTCTGGAAGGTGATAGATGCCAGCGTCTGGTTTTCATTTTGAATATCCACACCTTCTTTGGCTTCAACAGCCTGGTGCAGACCATCGGACCAGCGACGTCCCTGCATGGTACGACCGGTATGTTCATCAACGATGATAACTTCACCGTCTTTTACGATGTAATCCACGTCGCGGGTAAACAGTGCATGAGCACGCAGTGCCGCAGTCACGTGGTGCATCAGCATGATATTGCTCGGGGAGTACAGTGACTCGCCCTCTTCCATGATGCCCTGAGCAACCAGTAGCTCTTCAATTTGCACCAGGCCGCGCTCAGTCAGGTTAACCTGACGCGCTTTTTCATCCACGGAGAAGTGGCCTTCGCCCTGGAAAGTATCGGAGTCTTCTTTTTCCTGACGCAGCAGGTGCGGAATGATTTTGTCGACTTTACGGTACATCTCGGAGCTGTCTTCAGCCGGGCCAGAGATGATAAGCGGGGTTCGCGCTTCATCGATCAGAATGGAGTCCACCTCATCCACCAGCGCATAGTGCAGTTTACGCTGTACACGCTCTTCAGGGCTGAACGCCATGTTGTCGCGCAGATAGTCGAAGCCGTATTCGTTGTTGGTACCGTAGGTGATGTCCGCGTTATAGGCATCACGCTTGGCTGGTGCTGGCAGGCCGGACATGTTGATGCCCACGGTCATACCGAGGAATTCGAACAGTGGACGGTTGTTTTCGGCGTCACGCTGCGCCAGATAGTCGTTGACGGTAACAACGTGAACGCCTTTGCCAGACAGCGCGTTCAGGTAAGCAGGCAAGGTTGCGGTCAGGGTTTTACCTTCACCGGTACGCATTTCTGCGATGCAGCGTTCGTTCAGAACCATACCACCCAGCAGCTGAACGTCGAAGTGGCGCATGCCAAACACACGCTTACTTGCTTCACGGACGACGGCAAAGGCTTCCGGGATCAGAGTTTCTAAGGATTCGCCTTTTTCCAGACGCGCACGGAATTCCGTGGTTTTGGCTTTCAGCTCGTCATCGGAGAGCTTTTCCATCGCCGGTTCCATACCATTGATAACAGTGACAGCTTTGCGCATACGGCGCAGGGTACGATCGTTACGGCTACCGAAAACTTTGGTTAATAATTTGATTAGCATAATAAATTCTCAAACGCCCCATCGTGGGCAGATAAATTAAGGTATTGAAAAAGCGTTAATTTAGCTGAGGCGATGAGGCCCGGCACGGATACCCTGAACCTGGCTAATCCATGTTGAGACGATAAATGTCGCGGGAGGAACAAAACGGTTTTTTGTCTGCTGGCGAACGATAACTGGCGGCTGGCTGTCTTGCGTCAGCAGCGCATTGAGCGTGTTCAGCAGTGCGAGATGCTGGGCCTGAACCGGCAGCGTTTCTTCTGCCACAGGCATTGCCTGTGGCGCCATTGCAAACGAAAGATGACGGATAACCGTACGAATGGCGTGCTGATGCCAGTAATCAACCGAGAAATTTGGGCGGCGATTGGCTTCCAGCAACGCGAGGTTAGTAAAATTAACCCGCGTGGAGAGGTCATGTTTTGTGGTGGTGGTCTTTGTCGGAGTCGCCGCTTCAGCACTGTTGCTGAGCGCAGGCAAGCCGAGACTCGCCGCGACCATCCCTAATAAGAGATGCGGCCAGAAGTAGCGTCTGCCAAATTGTCGCCAGCGCGTCAGTATTCCGCTCACTTGCTCCACCACATAAGCCAGCCGTACAGGCTGAGTTCAGTTATTCTTTTTAGCGCCCAGATATTACCACTAAAGCCAAAGCACATCAGCAGGAATGACGTATTGCCGCGGGGAAAAACGGTCAAGAATGCAGCTAACGCACAGATTTTCAACGTATGGCAAAGGATTAAGCGGCTGGGGGCAAAATGAAGAAGGGTAAAAATAAAAACGACTGGCCTCCCTGGTCGGAGAGAGTACCAGGTTAACCAGTCGATTTTTTACGAAACGGCTTGAACCGTTACGCCAGAACCATGCTTGGTGCTTTGAACGCCAGAGGCAGTTCTGCGTCGTCTTTGAAGGTCACATATTCCCAGGCTTCCTGTTTTGCCAGGACTGCCTGCAACAGCTTGTTGTTCAGTGCATGACCGGATTTAAACGCGGTAAACGCACCAATGATGTTGTGACCACACATGAACAGGTCGCCAATTGCATCCAGCATTTTGTGACGAACGAATTCATCTTCAAAACGCAGACCGTCTTCGTTCAGTACGCGATAATCGTCAACAACGATGGCACAATCGAAGCTGCCGCCCAGGCACAGGCCGCGGGACTGCAAATATTCGATATCACGCATGAAGCCAAACGTGCGAGCACGACTGATCTGACGCATAAACGCATCAGCAGAGAAGTTCATCGCATAACGCTGAGTGCTTGCATCAATCGCCGGATGGTTAAAGTCGATGGTAAAGTCCAGCGAGAAACCATTGAACGGCTTGAATTCAGCCCATTTGTCGCCATCTTCGACACGAACGGTGTCTTTGATGCGAACAAATTTCTTCGCGCAGTTCAGTTCTTCGATGCCGGCATCCAGCAGCAAATAAACGAACGGAGCAGCACTACCATCCATGATCGGGATTTCTGGCGCATCGACTTCAACAATGATGTTGTCGATACCCAGACCCGCCAGGGCGGCATTCAGGTGCTCTACGGTAGAAATCCGCACGTCATGCTCGTTCACCAGGCAAGTACAGAGCATAGTATCACGCACAGATTTGGCATCGGCCGGAAAATCTACCGGTGGATTCAAGTCGGTGCGACGATAGATGACCCCGGTATTGGCCGGCGCAGGGCGCAACGTCAGTGTGACTTTTTTGCCGGTATGTAAACCGACGCCAGTCGCCTGAACGATACGTTTAAGTGTCCTTTGTTTGATCATCGTATAATCTCGCCAAATTAACTATCCAACCGAGAGTGTATATCACTAACGGTGGGCCAGTTTAGCACAAAGAGCGAAAATCCCCAAATTCCAGCCAATTCCTAGTCAGCTTGCTTACGCAGGAACGCTGGGATATCCAGATAATCTGGTTCTTTCGCCGTTTGCGGAGTCGTGTCGTTTACCACTTTCGCGGCCGGTTTCTGCTCTTGAGTCAGTGGAGCCATACCGTGCTGCTGGTAACGGTCCATCACTGGCTGCTGAGTCTGCTTGTTGGTCACCAGGGTAATCTCAGGACGCTTGTCCATACCGATACCGGTGGCAACAACAGTTACGCGCAGTTCGTCGTTCATTTCCGGGTCAAGGGAAGTACCGATTACCACAGTCGCGTTGTCAGAGGCGAACGCACGAATGGTATTACCCACCGTTTCGAACTCATCCAGACGCAGGTCAAAGCCAGCGGTAATGTTGACCAGCACGCCGCGCGCACCAGACAGGTCGATATCTTCCAGCAGTGGAGAAGAGATAGCCATTTCAGCCGCTTCTTCTGCACGGTCTTCACCGCTCGCCACGCCAGAGCCCATCATCGCGTAGCCCATTTCGGACATCACGGTGCGAACGTCTGCAAAGTCAACGTTCATCAGACCAGGACGGGTAATCAGTTCAGCGATACCCTGAACCGCGCCTTTCAGCACGTCGTTTGCCGCGCCAAAAGCGTCCAGCAAGGAGATACCGCGACCCAGAACTTTCAACAGCTTGTCGTTCGGGATAGTGATCAGAGAGTCCACATGTTTGGACAGCTCAGTGATACCCTGCTCCGCGAATGCCATACGCTTCTTGCCTTCAAAATTGAAAGGCTTCGTCACGACAGCAACGGTCAGGATACCTAAATCTTTTGCCACTTCGGCAACAACAGGCGCCGCGCCGGTACCAGTACCACCGCCCATACCTGCTGCGATAAACACCATGTCTGCACCTTCCAGCGCAGCACGCAGTGCTTCACGATCTTCTTCAGCCGCGTTGCGACCAACTTCCGGGTTAGCCCCCGCACCCAGACCTTTGGTGATGCCACCACCGATCTGAATCGTCTGGCCTACAGCCGTCTTACGCAGTGCCTGTGCATCGGTGTTAACCGCAAAAAATTCAACGCCTTCGATACGCTCACGCACCATATGCTCTACAGCGTTACCGCCGCCACCACCGACGCCGATGACTTTAATCACCGCGTCGTTGGTCAGTTCCATAGGTTCAAACATAATTTCTCTCTCCGTTGTGCCTGTCGCCCGAGACCGCTAATTCTCTCCGGTCTCTTAAAAAAATTAAAACTCTTTTCGCAACCAGGTGTTGAGTCGTTTGACCCACGACCCCACTGATACGCGTTTTTCCACTTCCGCTTCACCACTCAAATGGGACTCTTTCCCGTAGTGCAGCAGGCCCACAGCCGTTGAATAGTACGGCTCCTGAGCGTAATCCGTTAAACCGGTGATATTCAGCGGTGCACCAATACGTACCTGGGTATGGAACACTCGCTGAGCGCAGGCCGCAAGACCTTCAATTTGCGCTGCTCCGCCGGTTAATACAATCCCCGCTGCAAGATGATGTTTAACACCCTGCTGGCGAAGCTGTTCCTGTAACTGCAAAATCTCTTCGTTGACCAGGTTGAGCAGCTCGGTATAACGCGGCTCAATGACCTCTGCCAACGTCTGGCGTTGCAGGCTACGCGGTGGACGACCACCTACGCTTGGCACTTCAACGCTCTCATCTTTGCCAACGATGGATCCCAGTGCACAGCCATGGCGCACTTTGATCGCCTCTGCATCGCTCGGCGGCGTACCAAAGGCATAAGCAATATCGCTGGTCACAACGTTCCCTGCGTAAGGGATCACTTTGGTGTGGCGCAGCGCACCGCCGGTATAAACGGCCATGTCCATAGTACCACCACCAATATCGACCACACAGACGCCCAGTTCACGTTCGTCTTCGGTCAGCACGGAATAGCTTGCTGCCAGACCGGCGAAAATAAGTTGGTCAACTTTCAGGCCACAACGTTCAACGGCTTTAACGATGTTCTTCGCCATATCGTTGTGACATGTGATCAAGTGCACTTTTGCCTGCATTCGCACGCCGGAAAGACCGACGGGATTCTTGATCCCTTCCTGGTAGTCAATTGCATATTCCTGCGGGATGACGTGCAGCACGCGATGTTCATCGCGAACACGGACGGATTTCGCCGTATGCACGACGTTTTCAACGTCTTCCTGCGTCACTTCTTCTTCTGAGATAGGCACCATACCTATCTCGTTCTGGCAGCTGATGTGCTTACCAGAGAGGGCCAGATAGACAGATGAAATCTGGCAATCAGCCATCAATTCCGCCTGATCGATGGCGCGCTGTACGCACTTCACCACCGACTCAAGATCGTTTACCCCACCTTTATCCATACCACGGGACGGGCAGCTGCCCACGCCAATGATATTGACCATACCGTCGGGCAGAACTTCCCCTACTAAAGCGGCAACCTTCGCGGTGCCAATCTCCAGTCCAACTACCAGTTTTCTGTCCGTCGCCTTGATCATTGTTGTTCTGCCTGTACCTGTGCCTGATTCTGTTGCTGATTAGGTTCCTCGACCGGAGCCGGTACCCAACCGACTGCTGCGCCTGAGTCATAGCGCAAATCAACGTAGCTTATCCGTTTGCCGTCAGTCTGTGCCTGCTGCTGTAAAACCGGGTAAAGTTCTACAAAACGCGCCAGACGTTTCATCGTGTCGCCGCGGCCAAGGTTGAGCTTGATGCCGTTCGTTAACGTCAGTTGCCATGAACGGCGCGCCGTCATTGCTGCATCTTTTAACGTAAACCGGTCCTTAGCCAGCACCTGCCCCATATCGCGAAAACCTTGCAAGACTTCGTTTTCACTGCCTTCCGGGCCATACAACATCGGTAAATTTTGCTTGTTGACACGATCGCCTGGGACGCTGAAGGAATTTCCATCTACGTCGACCATGTGCTGATCATTCCAACGCGCAATGGGCACATATTCAACCAGATGAATCTTCAATTCATCAGGCCATTGCTTTCTTACACTCGCCTGTTTTATCCACGGCAGACGTTCAATCTGGCTCTGGATAATATTAACGTCCTGAGTCATAAAGGTCCCAGGTGGGCCCAGTGCCAGAATCGACTGGCGAATATCGTCGTTACGCGTGTAGTGACGCTCACCCGTTACCGCCAGTTTCGACAGCGGTAAACGCTGCGCATCTTCCATCCAGCCCAGCACCATCCAGCCGCTGATAAACACGGTACACAGCACACCGAGCAGGAATATAATCCCTGCAAGACGCGTTCCATTACTCCGCCGGGAAGAAGAATATTCTTCTTCGTCATCGCGGTTGCGCGTGTTCAATGCAGCCTGAGACATATCAGCCCGCCTGGTCCAGAATACGTACGACTAATTGCGAGAAACTCATTCCCGCCTGACGCGCGGCCATCGGCACAAGGCTATGGCTGGTCATGCCAGGGGAGGTGTTTGCTTCCAGCAAGTAAAATTGCCCGTCGCTGTCGAGCATCACATCAATGCGTCCCCATCCCCGGCAGCCTAAAACATTCCAGGCTTTAAGCACCAGGGACTGTAAATCTGCTTCACGTTCAGCTTCAAGACCACTTGGGCAGAAATATTGCGTCTCATCAGAGAGATACTTCGCCTCATAATCATAGAAGGTTCCAGCAGGTTGGATACGAATTGACGGTAAAATTTCTTCACCAAGCATCGCAACGGTAAATTCCGGCCCGCTGAGCCATTTTTCTATCAGAACTTCTTCATCATGTTGAAATGCCAGCGCTAAAGCGGAAGATAAATCCTGCGCTTTGTCGACTTTCGACATCCCGACACTCGACCCTTCGCGGCTCGGCTTTACAATAACCGGTAACCCTAGTTCGGCAATGCGGGTATTAACGCTGTCTGACAGGCCCATTTCAAAATCACGACGCGTCAGCGCAACCCATGGCGCCACAGGAAGACCAGCTCCCTGCCACAGCAGTTTGCTGCGCAGTTTATCCATAGAAATCGCGGATGCCATCACGCCGCTGCCGGTATACGGCATCCCGATTAAATCCAGAAGCCCTTGCAGGGTGCCGTCTTCGCCACCACGGCCATGCAACGCGATGAAGACTTTATCAAAGCCCATCGCTTTCAGTTGCGTCACATCCGTCTCTTTCGGATCGACCGGATGGGCATTGACGCCCCCCTCACGCAGGCCCGCCAGTACGGCAGCGCCTGAATTCAGGGAGACTTCGCGCTCGGCGGAAGTGCCGCCAAACAGGACAGCAATCTTATCAGCCATGACGCTCGTCCTCCTGAGTTTGCGGCTTCAGTTTGATTTCAGCTAAGGTACGGGCGATTTTGCCGATATTTCCCGCGCCCTGAATCAGAATCAGATCATTACCCGTCAGAACCGGAGCCAAAATCTCCGCAGCCTGGGCAGGATCAGACACCAGAATAGGGTCAACTTTTCCGCGACCACGAATAGTGCGACACAATGAACGGCTGTCCGCACCCGGGATAGGCGTTTCGCCCGCGGAGTAAACATCCAGCATCAGCAGCGTATCCACCTGCGACAGCACGCTAGCGAAATCGTCATACAGATCGCGGGTACGCGTGAAGCGGTGCGGCTGGAAGATCATTACCAGATTCTTATCCGGCCAGCCCGCACGTGCTGCTTTGATGGTCGCGTCCACTTCCGTCGGATGATGCCCGTAATCGTCCACCAGCATTGCAGAGCCTGTTTTACCGTTCACCTCTTCCAGCGGGAATTCACCCAGGAAGTCGAAACGGCGCCCGGTACCCTGGAAGCTCTCCAGCGCACGCAGGATTGCGTTGTCATCAATGCCTTCTTCAGTGGCTACCGCTACCGCTGCCGCCGCGTTCAGGGCGTTGTGGCGTCCTGGGGCATTGAGCGTAACGTGCAGCAGCTCTTTATCCTGACGCGCCAGAGTGAAATGCCCCTGGGCACCAATTTGCTTGTAATCTTCCAAGCGAACATCAGCGTCTTCGCTGAAGCCATACGTGGTAATTTGACGACCCACACGCGGCAGCAACTCGCGAATAACCGGATCGTCAACACACATCACCGCACGGCCATAGAACGGCAGGTTGTGCAGGAAGTTGATAAAAGTCTGTTTTAAATTTTCGAAGTCGCCCTGGTAGGTATCCATGTGGTCAGCTTCGATGTTGGTGACAATCGCCACCATCGGCTGCAGGTGCAGGAACGACGCATCGCTTTCGTCTGCTTCAGCAATCAGGTAACGGCTGTGCCCCAGACGCGCATGTACACCAGCCGCTTTCACCAGACCACCGTTAACGAAGGTCGGATCAAGACCCGCTTCAGCATAAATACTGGAAACCATCGCCGTGGTGGTGGTTTTACCGTGTGTCCCGGCAATCGCAATACCGTGGCGGAAGCGCATTAACTCAGCCAGCATTTCCGCACGGCGGATCACCGGGATACGCGCTTCATGCGCGGCAACAATTTCCGGGTTATCCGCGGAGATTGCGCTGGACACCACAACAACGCTCGCATCGCGCACGTTTTCCGGGCGATGGTTGAAATAGATAGTCGCCCCAAGCGACGCCAGCTGCTGCGTAACAGGGTTTGGAGCCAGGTCGGAACCACTGATCTGGTAACCTTCGTTAGCTAACACTTCGGCAATACCGCCCATGCCAGCACCACCGATGCCAACGAAGTGAATGTGCCGGACGCGACGCATCTCGGGCACGATTGAACGCAGTTTCGCCAGTTGTTGTGTATTCATTCTCTAAACGCCATCGACTACTTCAAAAAAATCGTGCAGCGCAACACGCGCTGCGAGGGTTAAGCCTGAGCTGCCAGGCTCACTTCATTTGCCACCCGCTCCGTCGCATCGGGGATAGCTGTCGCGCGCGCGCGTTGTGCCATCTCCAGCAATGCGTCTCTGTTCCAGCCCGCCAGGGTGGTGGCGACCGCATCGGCGGTAAATTGTGGCTGCTCGAAAATTTTCGCGGCACCGGCTTTCTCAAGCGGTAACGCATTCCAGTACTGCTGCCTGTCTTTGTGCTGGAACGGCACAAACAGCGCTGGCAAACCCGCAGCGGCGATTTCACTCACGGTCAGCGCACCAGAGCGGCAGACAACGACATCAGCCCAGGCATAGGCTGCGGCCATGTCATCGATAAATTCGGTAACTTTATGCTGTGGCTGACCTGCGGCAACGTAATCCTGCTCTACGGTCTGCTGAGCGCCTTTTCCGCTCTGATGCCAGATAGTAACGGCATTACCCAGTTTTGCGGCAACCTGCGGCATCGTCTGGTTAAGAATGCGCGCGCCCTGGGAGCCGCCCACCACCAGCACACGTACCGGGCCTTCACGCCCAGTCAGGCGCGCATCGGGCAGCGGCAGAGCCAGCACATCGACGCGCACCGGGTTACCCACTACGTCAGCTTTCGGAAACGCGCCCGGAAATGCCTGCATCACTTTGGTGGCAATTTTTGCCAGCCATTTGTTGGTGAGCCCGGCAATCCCATTTTGTTCATGCAACACAACCGGGATACCCAGCGACCACGCAGCCAGCCCACCAGGACCAGAGACATAGCCGCCCATCCCCAGCACCACATCCGGCTTAAAGCGCTTCATAATGGTGCGGGCCTGACGCCAGGCGTTAAAAATCCGCACCGGCGCAAGAAGCTGAGCCTTAATGCCCTTGCCACGCAATCCTGAAATGCGGATGAAGTCGATCTCAATCCCGTGCTTCGGCACAAGGTCGGCTTCCATGCGGTCGGCGGTTCCAAGCCAGCGTACCTGCCAGCCCTGATCCATTAAATGGTGCGCAACCGCAAGCCCCGGGAACACATGTCCGCCGGTACCGCCTGCCATCACCATTAACCGCTTCGGTTGATTCATCGTGAACCTCGCGTAAACGCCTGGGCTTTTTCCAGACGCGTTTCATAATCTATGCGTAACAAAAACATGATGGCCGTCGACATGATTAACAGGCTGGAACCACCATAACTGATTAACGGCAACGTCAGGCCCTTGGTCGGCAGCATACCCGCTGCGGCCCCTACGTTTACCAGTGCCTGGAAGCTAAACCAAATACCAATTGAGCAGGCTAAGAAACCTGAGAAGCGGTGATCGATTTCCAGCGCTTTTCGGCCAATAGACATGGCACGGAAAGCGACGAAGAATACCATTAAAAGCGCGAGTACCACACCGATATAACCCAGTTCTTCCGCAATAATGGAGAAGATGAAGTCAGTATGCGCTTCGGGTAAATACTCCAGCTTTTGAACGGAATTACCCAGGCCTTGCCCCCAAACTTCACCACGGCCAAACGCCATCAGCGACTGGGTCAGCTGATAACCGCTGCCGAACGGGTCTTCCCACGGGTTCCAGAATGAGGTTACGCGGCGGATACGATAAGGCTCGGCGAGGATCAGCAGGACAACCGCAGAAATCCCCATGCCGATGATGGCGATGAACTGCCATAGCTTCGCTCCTGCCAGGAACAGCATCGCCAGCGTGGTGACAAACAGTACCACCACCGTACCGAGGTCTGGCTGTGCCAGCAGTAAAACCGCAAGAACCAGGATAACGCCCATTGGTTTTAAGAAGCCGCGCAGGTTATTACGCACTTCATCCACTTTACGGACCAGGTAGTTGGCCAGATAGCAGAACAGTGAAAGCTTAGTAAATTCAGCAGGCTGAATACGCAACGGGCCAAACGCAATCCAGCGTGATGCCCCGTTTACTGAGCTACCCACGACCAGTACGATCAGCAGCATAATGATCGAGGCGATCAACATTGCCGTGCTGTGGCGTTGCCAGAACTCCATCGGCAGACGTAAGGTCACCAGCGCCAGGCAGAACGCCAGAATGATGTACAGGCCATCACGCTTGGCAAACAGGAACGGATCGTTCGCCAGCCGCTGCCCCACGGGCATCGATGCTGACGTCACCATAATAAAACCGATCGCCGCCAGCCCCATGGTTAGCCAGAAGAGCGTGCGATCGTACATGATCAGGCTGTCGTTATCCTTCTGACGAGAGCCCATCACCCAGCCTTTAAGCGCCGCAAACAGCCACGCCAGGATCCCAAATCCTGGCAAGCGCGGCATTTTCAGGCGAGGGAGAGATAAACGCATCAGCCTAACTCCTTCGCCAGGCGGGTAAAGACATCACCACGCTGTTCGAAATTCTTAAACTGATCGAGGCTGGCACAGGCCGGAGAAAGCAGCACCATATCGCCCGGTTTCACGCGCGGAGCAATGAGACGCATTGCCTGTTCCATTGTCTCGGTCTGTTCAGCAATGTCCGGGCGCAGTTCAGCCAGTTCGCTACCGTCCCGGCCGAAGCAGTAAAGGCGAATATTATCACCTGAAAGATAACGCTTCAGCGAAGAGAAATCGGCCGATTTACCGTCTCCGCCAAGCAGCAGATGCAGCGTGCCATCAACGTGCAAACCGTTCAGCGCAGCTTCTGTGCTCCCAACGTTAGTGGCTTTGGAGTCGTTGATCCAGCGCACGCCATTATGCTCAAGCGCCAACTGGAAACGGTGCGCCAGGCCTGTGAAGGTGGTTAGCGCTTTCAGGCTGGAAGAGCGCGGTAAACCAACGGCGTCCGCCAGCGCCAGTGCTGCCAGCGCATTGGTGTAGTTGTGCTGACCAGAAAGTTTCATCTCTTTCACGTTCAACACTTTCTCACCTTTCACGCGCAGCCAGGTTTCGCCCAGCTGACGGTTCAGATGATAATCACCCATGGTGATACCAAAGCTGATGCAGCGCTCATCTGCACCCCGCACCGGCATCGTCAGTGCATCATCAGCATTGACGACGCACGCTTTGGCATTTTCATAAATGCGTAACTTAGCGGCACGGTACTGTTGCAGACCAAACGGATAGCGGTCCATATGATCTTCGGTCACGTTCAGGATGGTCGCAGCAGCAGCCTGGAGGCTCGAGGTGGTTTCCAGCTGGAAGCTGGAAAGTTCCAGAACATACAGCTCGCAGCCTTTATCCAGAAGCATCAACGCAGGCAGGCCAATATTCCCACCAACGCCCACGTTCATGCCCGCCGCTTTCGCCATCTCGCCCACCAGCGTGGTCACGGTGCTTTTACCGTTAGAGCCGGTGATAGCAATAACAGGAGCCTGTGCCTCGCGGCAAAACAGCTCGATATCACCAACAATCTCAACACCCGCGTCGGCAGCAGCGCTCAGTGAAGGGTGCGCCAGCGCCATACCGGGACTTGCAACAATCAGATCGGCTGCCAGCAGCCAGTCATCATTCAGACCACCAAGGTGGCGTTCAACCTGTTCCGGCAGTTTGTCCAGACCCGGCGGAGAGACACGCGTATCCATCACGCGCGGCGTTACGCCACGTGCGAGGAAAAAGTCCACGCAGGAAAGGCCGGTAAGGCCCAACCCGATGATAACGACTTTTTTGCCCTGGTAATCTGCCATGATTAACGTACCTTCAGCGTTGCCAGGCCAATCAGCACCAGCATCAGCGAAATAATCCAGAAGCGCACAATGACGCGCGGCTCTGGCCAGCCTTTCAGTTCATAGTGGTGGTGGATCGGCGCCATACGGAAGATGCGTTGACCACGCAGCTTGAACGAACCGACCTGCAAAATCACCGACAGGGTTTCAACCACAAACACACCGCCCATGATAACCAGCAAGAACTCCTGACGCAGCAGCACGGCAATAATGCCCAGAGCACCGCCAAGCGCCAGAGAACCGACATCACCCATAAAGACCTGAGCCGGGTAGGTGTTAAACCACAAGAAGCCCAGACCCGCTCCGACAATCGCCGTACAGACGATCACCAGCTCACCCGCATGACGCAGATAAGGAATGTGCAGGTAGTTAGCAAAATTCATGTTACCGGTCGCCCACGCCACCAGCGCAAAACCGGCAGCCACGAAGACGGTTGGCATAATCGCCAGGCCGTCCAGGCCATCGGTCAGGTTAACGGCGTTACCGGTGCCAACAATCACGAAATACGCCAGCAGGATGTAGAACAGGCCCAGTTGTGGCATCACGTCTTTAAAGAACGGAACAACCAGCTCAGTGGCTGGCGTGTCTTTTCCTGCAAGGTACAGCGCAAAGGCCACGCCCAGCGCAATCACTGACATCCAGAAGTACTTCCAGCGGGCGATCAGGCCTTTAGTGTCTTTACGTACCACTTTGCGGTAGTCATCAACAAAGCCGATGATCCCGTACCCTACCAGCACGGTCAGAACACACCACACATACGGGTTAGACGGGTACGCCCACAGCAATACCGAAACCACAATGGCGGTCAGGATCATAATCCCGCCCATGGTTGGGGTGCCACGCTTGCTAAAGTGCGACTCCGGACCATCGTTACGTACGACCTGGCCGAAAGAGAGTTTTTGTAAACGGGCAATCATGCGCGGGCCCATCCACAATGAGATGAACAGCGCGGTCAGCAGGCTGACAATGGCGCGAAACGTCAGATAGGAAAAGACGTTAAAGCCTGAGTAATATTTGACCAAATGTTCGGCCAGCCAAACTAACATGTTCCGTTCTCCTGTAATGCGTGCACAACCTCTTCCATGGCGGCACTACGTGAACCTTTCACAAGCACTGTCACAATTTGTTTTTCTGCAATCAACGATTTAAGACGTTCAATCAGTGGCGCTTTATCGGCAAAATGTTCGCCCACGCCGCTGGCATGGCTAATCGCCTGGCTGAGTTTTCCTGCGCTCAACACGCAGTCAATGCCTGCCGCTTTCGCCGCTTCACCCACCTGAATGTGGCAGGCTTCACTTTCATCACCCAGCTCAGCCATATCGCCAACAACCAGCACACGATAGCCCGGCATCTCTGACAACACCTGGACCGCTGCGGTCATCGAACCCACGTTCGCGTTGTACGAGTCGTCCAGCAGCAGTTTGTTCTCAGCCAACTGGACAGGGAACAGACGCCCCGGCACGGCTTTCAGATTCGCCAGCCCGGTTTTAATCGCTTCGTGAGTTGCACCCACCGCCGTAGACAACGCGGCAGCGGCAAGCGCATTAGCGATGTTATGGCGACCTGGCAGCGGCAGCAGCACATCAATGCCGCCCATAGGGGTATTGAGTGTGAACTCCGTACCATGCGAGGTCACATGGATATTGGTTGCGGTAAAATCACTGTTGGCCGCATTCGGTGAGAAGCGCCAGGTTTTACGTGAACCAATAATGCTCTGCCAGTTCAGCCAGTCATTGTTATCTGCATTCATAATGGCAATGCCATCAGCCGGCAGACCGGTGTAGATCTCGCCTTTCGCTTTCGCGACGCCTTCCAGAGAGCCAAAGCCTTCCAGGTGTGCAGCCGCCAGGTTATTGACCAGCGCCGCTTCCGGGCGAGTCAAACTCACGGTCCAGGCGATTTCGCCCTGGTGGTTTGCCCCTAACTCGATAACGGCAAATTTATGCTCCTTGGTCAGGCGCAGTAATGTCATCGGTACGCCAATGTCATTATTTAGATTGCCTGCCGTATAAAGCGTATTACCGCACTGGCCCAAAATGGCAGCCGTCATCTCTTTTACTGACGTTTTGCCAGAGGATCCCGTCAGCGCCACAATGCGAGCCGGGACCTGCTGACGAACCCATGCCGCCAGCTCGCCAAATGCCAGACGCGTATCACTCACCACAATCTGCGGCAGATCGGTATCCAGTTTGCGGCTCACCAGCAGCGCGCCGGCCCCACTCTCTTTTGCCTGTTCGGCAAAGTCGTGCGCGTCAAAACGTTCGCCCTTCAGCGCGACGAACAGGCAGCCGGAAGTTACCTTGCGGGTATCCGTTGTCACGGCATCAATGGTCAGATCCTGACCATGCAGCGTCCCTTGTAAGACCTGAGCGGCCTGGCTTAGCGTTATGCTAATCATGCCACCACTCCCAGCAGACGTGCTGCGGTCACACGGTCTGAATAATCCAGACGACGAGCCCCGACAATCTGATAATCTTCATGGCCTTTACCGGCCAGCAGGACTACGTCGTTCTCGTGGGCCTGCATAATCGTATTCGTCACCGCTTCGGCACGACCTTCAACAACACGTGCACGACCTGCGTCCAGCATTCCGGCCAGAATGTCATTGATGATGGCGCGCGGCTCTTCAGTACGCGGGTTGTCATCGGTCACAACCGGAATATCCGCGAACTGTTCAGCAATGGCACCCATCAGCGGGCGTTTGCCTTTGTCACGATCGCCGCCACAGCCAAAGACGCACCAGAGTTTACCGGCACAGTGCAGACGGGCCGCTTCCAGCGCTTTTTCCAGCGCATCCGGCGTATGAGCATAATCCACGACCACGGTCGGTTTACCTGGCGCACTGAACACTTCCATGCGGCCGCAAACCGGTTGCAGACGTTCAGCAGTGTTCACCAGCTCTGCCAGCGGATAGCCCAGCGCCAGTAACGTTGCCAGTGCCAGCAACAAATTGCTGACGTTAAATGCCCCCATCAGGCGGCTTTCAATCTCACCGTCACCCCATGAAGAGGTAAAGCGAATGGTAGCCCCGCTGTCGTGATAGTTCACCTCAACCGCCTTCAGCCAGCGGCCGTGACAGTTAGGGTTGATATGATCTTCCATGGATACCGCAACCGCATCCGGCAGCTTAGCCAGCCAGCGGCGGCCCACTTCGTCATCGGCGTTGATGATCGCCTGCCCACAGTGATGCGTGGAGTAAAGCAGCCATTTTGCCGCTTCGTAATGCTCCATATCCCCGTGATAGTCGAGGTGATCGCGGCTCAGATTGGTAAACACGGAAGCGGCAAATTTCAGTGCCGCCACGCGGTGCTGTACCAGCCCGTGTGAGGAGACTTCCATTGCGGCAAACGTTGCGCCCTGCCCTGCCAGACCCGCCAGCACATGCTGCACGTCTACTGCAGAACCGGTGGTATTTTCCGTTGGGTTCACTTTGCCCAGCAGGCCATTGCCCACGGTACCCATCACCGCACCGGTTTCACCCAGCAGTTGCGCCCACTGCGCCATTAACTGCGTGGTCGTGGTTTTACCGTTAGTACCGGTCACGCCAATCAGGCGTAACTGGTCAGAAGGTTCATGATAGAAACGCCCTGCCAGTGCGGAAAGGCGTTCGCTTAACTGGCTGAGATAGATGACCGGCACACCATGCATTTCACGGATTTCACCGTCGGTTGCTTCATCTTTTGCCTCAGCAATAATGGCAGCTACACCTTGCGCAATCGCCTGCGGGATATATCGACGCCCGTCCGCCTGATGACCGACCACCGCTACAAAAAGATCGCCAGAAGCAGCCATACGGCTGTCCAGTACCATCTCCCGCAGTGCTCGCTCCGGTGCATTTGGCACCCACGGAGCGAGAAGGTCGCGCAAATTACGATCTGCCACCTGTACCCTCGCCTTGATTAATTACAAATTCACTTTTTTCGCCCGTCGCCAGCGCATCCGGTTCAATGTTCATGGTACGTAACACGCCGCCCATGATAGCCCCGAACACAGGCGCGGAGACGGCGCCGCCGTAGTATTTACCCGCCTGTGGATCGTTAATGACGACCACCAGCGCAAAACGCGGATTGCTTGCAGGCGCTACGCCTGCGGTATAGGCAATGTATTTGTTGATATAACGGCCATCTGGCCCTACTTTTTTCGCCGTACCGGTTTTAATGGCGATGCGATAGCCTTTGATCGCCGCCTTCACGCCACCGCCACCAGGCAGTGCCACGCTTTCCATCATGTGAACAACGGTACGAACGATAGGTTCGGGGAAGATACGCTCACCCGGAACCGGTGGATCAACTTTGGTAATCGACAGCGGACGATAAACGCCATAGCTGCCAATTGTTGCGTAGACTCGCGCTAATTGTAACGGGGTTACCATTAGCCCGTAGCCGAAAGAGAAGGTGGCCCTCTCTATGTCAGACCACCGTTGTTTTTGAGGATATAAGCCACTGCGTTCTCCGACCAACCCCAAATTGGTCGCCTTTCCTAGCCCAAAACGTGAGTAAGTCTCTACTAACGCTGAGGACGGCATCGCTAACGCCAGTTTTGAAACACCGACGTTACTCGACTTCTGCAAAACCCCGGTCAGGGTCAATTCGCTGTAACGCGCCACGTCTTTGATTTCGTGACCGTTAATTCGGTAAGGGATCGTATTCAGAACCGTACTTTCATTCACGATGCCGCGCTGGAGCGCAGTCATCACTACCATGGGTTTGACTGTTGAACCTGGCTCGAACACGTCAGTGATCGCCCGGTTACGCATCGCATCTTTCGCGGTGCCAGTAAAGTTGTTCGGGTTATAGGACGGGCTATTCGCCATTGCCAGGACTTCGCCCGTGCTCACATCCACCAGCACGGCGCTTCCTGACTCTGCTTTGTTAAAGGCCACGGCGTTATTCAGTTCGCGATAAACCAGCGCCTGCAAACGCTCATCAATACTCAGCGCAAGGTTGTGCGCCGCCTGGCTGTCGGTTGAAGAGATGTCTTCAATAACGCGGCCGTAGCGGTCTTTACGCACAATACGCTCGCCTGGCTGACCGGTGAGCCATTTATCAAAGCTTTTTTCTACGCCCTCGATCCCCTGGCTATCGACGTTGGTGAAGCCGATGAGGTGAGCGGTTACTTCGCCGGAAGGATAATAACGACGTGATTCCTCACGCAGATGTATCCCCGGAAGCTTCAGTTTTCTGATGTAGTCGGCCATATCAGGGTTCACCTGACGCGCCAGATAGATAAAGCGTCCTTTCGGGTTTGCGTTAACACGTGACGCTAGCTGGTCCAGCGGCATTTTCAGCGCATCTGAAAGCGCTTTCCACCGGTTATCGAGCGTGATTCCGCCCGCGTCATGAAGCTCTTTAGGATCCGCCCAGATTGCCTTAACCGGCACGCTCACCGCCAGCGGACGGCCGGAGCGATCGGTAATCATCCCGCGAGAAGTCGAGACTTCCTGTACGCGTAGGGAACGCATATCCCCCTGGCGCACCAGCATGTCAGGCGCGACGATTTGTAGCCATGCTACACGCCCCAGCAGGAAAGTCAGCGCCAGTAAAATGCAGCCGCACAGCAACGCAAAACGCCAACTGATAAAGTTGGCCTGCTCTTCCTGACGTTTTGGTTTTTGCGTTTTTGCCGCTACTCTCATGCGTCGCGTTTTCCCTTATTTTTGTACTACGATATTTTCCTGAGAAGGATCAACATGCTGCAATTGCAGCTTTTCCGTTGCGATCCGTTCAACCCGGCTGTGATCGCCGAGCGCGTTTTCTTCAAGGATCAGATTTCGCCATTCAATATCCAGCGCATCGCGTTCCAGTACCATCTGCTCGCGTTGCGCCGTTAATAAACGGGTATGGTGGGCCGTTGTAACCACCGTTACAGCCGTCACAATGATGCAAATGAACAAGCAGAGTGGCAGCTTCCCAAACCGCAAAAGATCGTCGCCGATCACGCCAGGCAAGGCATGGCGCTCGTTGCTTCCTAACGATCCCTTAACTTTGCTTAGGGTCTCTGCCACTCTGCTGATCATGCGTTCGTCCTTTCTGCAACACGCAGCACTGAACTACGGGCACGTGGATTCTCTGCCACCTCTTCTTCGCCCGGCATCAACTTGCCTAATGCTCGCAACTGACGGCCACCCAGTTTCCTGAGTTGCTCTTCCGTCATCGGCAGGCCCGCTGGAACTTGTGGACCGCGGCTTTGCTCACGCATAAAGCGCTTCACAATGCGATCTTCCAGCGAATGGAAGCTGATGATGGATAACCGCCCACCCGGGGCCAGCACGTCGAGCGAGCTTTTTAGCGCCAGCTCTATTTCCTCCAGTTCACTGTTTACCCAGATACGAACCGCCTGGAAGGTACGGGTCGCGGGATGTTTGTGTTTGTCCTTCACCGGAGTGGCTGCGGCGATGACTTCAGCCAGCTCTTTGGTGCGGGTCATAGGTTCAATACGGTTACGCTCAACAATGGCGCGCGCAATACGCTTGCCAAAACGCTCTTCGCCGAAGGTTTTTATCACCCAGGCGATATCCGCTTCGTCAGCAGTTTGTAGCCATTCAGCTGCAGATTGACCGCGAGTCGGGTCCATGCGCATGTCCAGCGGGCCATCACGCATAAAGGAGAAGCCACGCTCTGCGTCGTCAAGTTGAGGTGATGAAACGCCAAGATCGAGAAGAATTCCGTCGATCTTGCCCGTCAGTCCGCGCTCGGCCACGTAATCAGCAAGCGCAGAGAAAGGTCCATGCACGATGGAAAAGCGCGGGTCATCTATGGCCTGCGCAACGGCAATCGCCTGTGGATCGCGATCGATTGCCAGCAGGCGTCCTTCCGCTCCAAGTTGGGAGAGGATCAAACGCGAGTGACCACCGCGACCAAAAGTGCCATCAATGTAGATGCCGTCCGGACGAATGTTCAGGCCATTAACGGCCTCATCCAGCAACACCGTTGTATGTTTATAATTTTCCATCATATTTATAGAGACAAGTCCTGCAATCGTTCCGACAATGTTGCGGAATCAGATTGCTCAGCGTCGATATCTTCCTTGACCTGTTGATACCAGGTCGTTTCATCCCACAGTTCAAACTTGTTGAACTGGCCGACCAGCATCACTTCTTTTGTCAGACCGGCATGTTGCCGCAACACAGGCGCAATCAGTAATCGCCCCGCGTTATCCATCTGACACTCACTGGCATGTCCCAATAACAGCCGCTGCACGCGGCGTTCCTGCGGGTTCATGCTCGACAGTCGCGACAGCTTTTGCTCAATAATTTCCCATTCAGGCAAGGGGTAAAGCAGCAGGCAGGGGTGGTTGATGTCAATGGTGCAAACCATTTGACCTGAAGCGTTCTCAATCAGCTGGTCGCGGTATCGTGTTGGAACCGATAAACGCCCTTTGCTGTCGAGATTGACTAACGTTGCTCCACGGAACATGCCAGCCTCACCACTTTAACCCACAAATTCCCACCTAAAGGAGTTTACGGAGCGAGGGAAAAGCTTGTCAAGCCAGGACTATCGCTATATTGGCCCGAAAGCCCTCGATTTGCAGATATATCCCGACCTGATTAATAACTGAACAACTGGCGAGGCAAAATTAACGTTATGAATATTTGTAAGAAAAAAACCGAATATGCACACTAGCGTTAAAAATCACTCAATATCATCGCAGGGAAATATAAAGTGTCAGTTTGCGACGCGGGCAGCATTTTAAGACATATTCTCAGGGGATAACAGCGCCAGATTCAACAAGGTGTCATGCGGGCGTGCAGGCAGGCTTACGGGCTGGTGTGCAGGCTGGAAAAACGTCTGATAATTCATCGCCCGAATGGCCTTTGTAACAAAATAATACAAAGCCAGCATTTAAAAAGCCTGGAAATGTTCTTTTAAAGGCAATTTAAAAGCCAAAATGAATTAAGAAAAATAGCAGGCTATGATTCCTAAGGAATTATCCTAAATTTTATCCGGGAATTATTCTTCTCATTAATTTGTCAAAAACGGGGCCGTTTTCACGGCCCGGCTAATTCATTAGTGACGACTCAGAATTCCACGACGATAGAGATTACGTTTGATTCGGGACAGACCTGGTTTCGGCTTACGTGGCTCATCAAGGCTTGCCAGGACTATCTCAAGTACGCGCTCTGCCACATCACGGTGGCGCTGAGCCACAGCAAGAACAGGACACTGAAGGAAGTCGAGAAGCTCGTTGTCACCAAAAGTCGCAATGGCCAGATCAGAAGGCAGCTTTCCGTCACGACGCAAGGTCACGTCCATCACACCCTGCAACAGCGCAAACGAGGTGGTGAACAGCGCTTGTGGCATCGGGTGCGTTTCGAGCCATTTTTCGAATAACTGGGCTGCTGCTTCGCGCTCATAGCTGTTGGCATAGAGGTAATGCACCTCGCGAGGGTCATCTTTCCAGGCTGTGCGGAACCCCTGCTCACGCAGGAAGCTCACTGAAAGCTCAGGTAAGGCACCCAGGTACAGCACAGTGTCGGCCGGAAAGGTGCGTAGCTCAGCAGCCAGCATTTCAGCATCGTCCTGATCAGCACCCACCACACTGGTGAAGTGTTCCCGGTCAAGCGCACGGTCAAGCGCGACGATGGGGAACGGATCATTTGCCCAGCGCTGATAGAATGGATGCTCTGGTGGTAAAGAAGTTGAGACGATGATCGCATCTACCTGCCGTTGCAGAAGGTGTTCAATGCAACGCATCTCGTTATCTGGCTGATCTTCCGAGCAGGCAATCAACAACTGATAACCACGCTGACGCGCCTGGCGTTCAAGGTAGTTGGCGATACGGGTATAGCTGGTGTTTTCCAGGTCTGGGATCACCAGGCCAATGGAGCGGGTGCGCCCGGCGCGTAGGCCGGCTGCGACAGCATTCGGATGGTAGTTATGTTCACGAACCACCGCCATAACTTTTTCAACGGTCTTATCGCTGACACGGTACTGCTTTGCTTTACCGTTAATCACATAGCTCGCCGTAGTTCGTGACACGCCGGCGAGCCGGGCGATTTCATCCAGTTTCACAATTGCCCCTTAAAAAAAGAAAAGAGTCCATGGCCCTGTCAAGGTTATGGTTAAATCTTTTAACATCTAAACGCAGAATAGCCCTCGCGGCAACCGCTTTTATCTGCGTTGGCGGTCGATTACGCAAAAAAAAGCCCGGCTTTGGTGACCGGGCAGAAAGAGGCGAACCTTTTTGACAACTAACGCATGATTTTGTCGCCGCGGGAAAGCCCCACGACGCCTGAGCGCGCTACCTCAACAATTTTTGCTACATCGCGAACGGACGCCAGGAAAGCATCCAGTTTATCGCTCGTTCCTGCAAGCTGAACCGTATATATAGAAGGTGTTACATCAATAATTTGCCCACGGAAGATGTCTGTATTGCGTTTGACCTCTTCGCGGCCGTAACCGCTAGCCTGAATTTTCACCAGCATAACTTCACGTTCAACATAGGCCCCTTGCCCCAACTCGCTCACTCGCAGCACATCAACCAGCTTATGCAGTTGCTTTTCGATCTGCTCCAGGACTTTGGCATCGCCAACGGTCTGGATAGTCATACGTGAAAGCGTTGGATCGTCGGTTGGCGCAACGGTGAGACTTTCAATGTTATAGCCGCGCTGCGCAAACAGCCCAATGACGCGAGACAATGCGCCCGACTCGTTTTCCAGTAATACAGATAATATCCGGCGCATATCAGGTTCTCTCCGTTTTGCTTAACCACATTTCATCCATACCGCCACCGCGAATGTGCATCGGGTAAACGTGCTCTGCACCGTCCACAACGACATCCACAAAAACAAGGCGGTTGTTTTTCACGTGCTCAAGCGCTTCGCCGAGTTTCGTTTCCAGCTCAGCCGGATCGGACACACGCATTCCAACATGGCCGTAAGCCTCGGCCAGGCGAACAAAGTCTGGCAGCGAGGTCATGTACGACTGAGAGTGACGGCCGGAATAGATCATATCCTGCCACTGTTTCACCATGCCGAGATAACCGTTGTTAAGGTTCAGCACCAGGACAGGAAGCTCATATTGCAGGGCGGTGGAGAGCTCCTGAATGTTCATCTGGATACTGCCATCGCCCGTCACGCAAATGACGGTTTCATTTGGCAGCGCCAGTTTCACCCCCAGCGCGGCGGGCAGGCCAAAGCCCATCGTCCCCAAACCGCCTGAGTTTATCCAGTGGCGCGGTTTGTCGAACGGGTAATAAAGCGCAGCAAACATCTGGTGTTGACCGACATCGGAGGTGACATACGCCTCGCCTTTCGTCAGTCGCCAAATCGTTTCGATAACCGCCTGCGGCTTAATGTTCTCACTGCGTGTGTCGTACTTCAGGCACTGACGCGCACGCCACTGCTCAATTTGCTGCCACCAGTCGCGGATGTCATCCAGGGGTTGCGTAGCCGTTTCTTGTGCCAGCAGTTCCAGCATTTGTTCCAGAACCTGACGCGCATCACCCACAATCGGCACATCTGCCGGAACCGTTTTAGAGATAGATGTTGGGTCAATGTCGATGTGCAGCACGGTCGCATTGGGGCAATATTTTGCCAGGTTATTCGTCGTACGGTCGTCAAATCGCACGCCAACGGCGAAGATGACATCGGAATTATGCATTGTCATGTTTGCTTCATACGTACCATGCATACCCAACATGCCGAGCGCCTGACGGTGCGTAGCAGGAAATGCCCCCAGCCCCATCAATGAAGAGGCCACCGGGAGATTTAATTTTTCAATCAACGCGCGGAGCTGCTCTTCACAGGCAGAGTTGACCGCACCGCCACCCACATAGACAACCGGCTTTTTCGCGGCAAGCAGCGTCTGTAAGGCACGCTTAATCTGGCCTTTGTGCCCCTGAGTGGTGGGATTGTAGGAACGCATACTGACGGAATCAGGCCAGACATAAGGCAGCTTGTTTGCCGGGTTCAGGATATCTTTTGGCAGGTCAACAACAACCGGGCCTGGGCGCCCGCTGGATGCCAACCAGAACGCTTTTTTCAGCACTCCGGGGATGTCTTCAGTCTGTTTAACCAGGAAACTGTGCTTAACGACAGGACGGGAGATCCCCACCATGTCGCACTCCTGAAAGGCATCATAACCAATCAGCGAGGTAGCAACCTGCCCGGAGAGGATCACCAGCGGGATAGAATCCATATACGCGGTGGCAATACCGGTGATGGCGTTGGTCGCCCCAGGGCCAGACGTCACCAGCACGACGCCCACTTCACCGGTTGCGCGTGCCAGTCCATCAGCCATGTGCACGGCGGCCTGTTCATGACGTACCAGCACATGGTCAATGCCACCCACCGTATGCAGCGCATCATAAATATCGAGGACAGCGCCCCCAGGATAGCCGAATACTTGCTTCACGCCCTGATCGATAAGCGATCGGACAACCATTTCCGCGCCAGACAACATCTCCATGCTTTGCCTCCAGGCTTTGTTATAGACAGACCGCAGAATTCATTTCCGCGCCGTCTTCTGACTGGGCTAGCCCAATCTTATATTTTGCAGAGTGTCATTTACCTTAACCGCTCGCTATGAGGCAGGCAATTACCAAACCGAGAGCCTCAAATGGAGATTAAAGCAGAAAAAACAGGCATTACGAGAGGATATGGTGAATTAATCTGGAATAAGTGAGCACAATGCTTATTCATCGTTTAAAAATGAACAGAATCAGGAATTCATCTATTTTTGAGAGCGTAACGGCATGTATGAAAAAATCGAACAGAACAAAACTCTATATAAACAAAATAAATCGGGATAAATCACATGCGAAATGATAATTTATCCCGATGAGCTTATCGGCGGCAAACGCTGATAAGCAACTCTTCCATCCATTGATGACCTTTATCCCGACCAGCAGCTTCATGCCATGAAAGGTAGCAAGTCCGGCTATTTAGTTTCAGCGGCAATGGCAGAATCTGAAGTTCAAGCTGCTCTGCAAATTCTTCCGCTAACCAGCGAGGAGCAATAGCAACCAGCTGTGTCTGAGAGACGATATTTAAAACGCTTACCATTGCCATTCCCTGATAGGCAACACATGCTTGCTTATCAACGGTGTCATACCACGGCTGGCTAAAAGAGGCATATCTGTCGAGGGAAACAACCGCGTGTTGTTCACAATAAACATCGGCTTCACGTAGTGGTGAATTCATTCGCGGGTGTTTTTTACAAGCGACTAACACCATTTCATCTTTAAACAGAGGAACACAGGAAAATTCAGGACGCCGAAACTCTTCATAACCCAGAACAAACTCAGTTTCCTGATAACGCAGCTGATGCTCGGTGTTTTGATTCAGTGATGATTTAAATGCCAGATGAATATTGGGTGCGATCTCTTCAACCTTATTGTATATCACCGATGTCAAATAATTATCTAACGGGCTACAGACACACAGGTTAAAAACGCGCTCACTGCTCAGGGGTTCAAACCCCGAACCTGGCAACTCATTCTGAACTAACTGGAGTGCCTGGCGAATAGAGCCAAACAGCTGATATGCTCGCGCAGTGGGCTGGATCCCTCTGCCGTAGCGAACAAAAAGTTCGTCGTTAAACATTACCTTAAGTCTGGCAACGGCATTACTTACCGCAGGCTGAGACATACCCAGAGAGCTAGCAGCCCGAGTGATATTCTGCTCCTGCATCACCGCATCAAATACGGTTAACAGATTGAGATCTACTGTGCGTAACTGAGGTTTCATCCCATCGTGAACTTGAGATTGTTTAATATTATTTTTTGACACTTTTAACTCCACTGTCACGCTAATATCCCTTAATCAAAATGTTGCAAGAACATCGAAAAATATGATTTACCATGCATATAGAACCAGCGAAAGAGAAATATTTCAAAATCAGAATAAATAAAGAATTCGCCATCACAAATGATTGTATTGGGTTCCCAATCCTGATGAGATAAAAATCAGTTCAATTGATACGAATAACATTAGGATTGAGATGAAACCATAAACCACACCAATAAACAATCACATCTCTGGTTAATGATGACTTAAGTATTATTAAACTATTAATCACCCCCACTAAAAAATGATTAACAACCTATCATCATCGCGTAAAACATCATCATTGAAGAATTATTTAACCCAATGAAACGAAAAGAATTTATGCTTAAAATTTGACAAAATAAATTATATGTTTAATTGCTACGAATTATTATTAAATCATTCGTCAAGCGAATACTCAGTCCAAAACAAGACAATTAACCTGGTCTGAAAAGAGAAAACCAGCACAATAAGCTAAAGTACACATTCTCTTTTACGCCTGGATCACTACCCTTTTTCCCTGTCAGGGGTTGACATGAATCGTCGTATCCAGTACCACTAAAGGCATATCGTTTTTATCTGGAGCACGATTCATGATTCGCACCATTCGTTTCACCGGTCTACTACTACTAAACGCATCCACTGTGCGCGGTAGACTGGCGGGCGAAATTCAGCGTTGAATCGTCACCAGTAATACAAGAAACCCGCGCCACTGCGCGGGTTTTTTTATGCTCGTAGCAAGGCGCCCTAAGACAGACAAGGACCTAACCCATGAGCCAGCAAGTCATTATTTTCGATACAACGTTGCGTGACGGTGAACAGGCATTACAGGCAAGCCTGAGTGTAAAAGAAAAACTCCAGATTGCGCTGGCCCTCGAACGTATGGGTGTTGACGTCATGGAGGTCGGTTTCCCTGTCTCTTCTCCAGGTGACTTCGAATCTGTACAAACCATCGCGCGCACCATCAAAAACAGCCGTGTGTGTGGCCTGGCGCGCTGCGTTGAGAAAGATATCGACGTAGCTGCCGAATCGCTGAAAGTGGCGGAAGCCTTCCGTATTCATACCTTTATTGCCACCTCGCCAATGCACATTGCCACCAAGTTGCGCAGCACGCTGGACGAGGTTATCGAACGCGCCGTGTACATGGTTAAACGTGCACGCAATTACACGGACGACGTTGAATTTTCCTGTGAAGATGCTGGACGTACGCCAATTGAAGACTTGGCACGCGTGGTTGAAGCGGCAATCAATGCCGGTGCCAGAACCATCAACATCCCGGACACCGTCGGCTACACCATGCCGTTTGAGTTCTCCAATATCATCACTGGCCTGTATGACCGCGTGCCAAACATTGATAAAGCGATTATCTCTGTCCATACACACGACGATTTAGGTCTGGCCGTCGGCAATGCCATTGCGGCCGTCCACGCCGGTGCGCGTCAGGTAGAAGGTGCGATGAACGGTATCGGCGAGCGTGCGGGTAACTGTTCGCTGGAAGAAGTGATCATGGCGATTAAAGTGCGCAAAGACATTATGAACGTGAACACGCGCATTAATCACAATGAAATCTGGCGCACCAGCCAGACCGTCAGCCAGATTTGCAACATGCCAATCCCGGCAAACAAAGCGATTGTGGGCACGGGCGCGTTCGCACACTCCTCCGGTATTCACCAGGATGGCGTCATCAAGAACCGCGAAAACTACGAAATCATGACCCCGGAATCCATCGGTCTGAACCAGGTACAGCTGAACCTGACTTCCCGCTCTGGCCGTGCGGCTGTGAAACACCGCATGGAAGAGATGGGTTACAAAGACAACGATTACAATATGGACCAGCTGTACGACGCATTCCTGAAGCTGGCAGACAAAAAAGGCCAGGTCTTCGATTACGATCTGGAAGCTCTGGCTTTCATCAACAAACAGCAGGAAGAGCCAGAGCATTTCCGCCTGGATTACTTCAGCGTGCAGTCCGGCTCCAGCGACATCGCAACGGCCTCCGTCAAACTGGCCTGCGGGGATGAAATCAAAGCCGAAGCCGCTAACGGCAACGGACCGGTTGATGCTATTTACCAGGCTATCAATCGCGTCACTGAATATGACGTCGAGTTGGTTAAATATGACCTGACGGCCAAAGGTCAGGGTAAAAATGCCCTGGGTCAGGTGGATATCGTTGTCACTTATAACGGACGTCGTTTCCACGGCGTAGGTCTGGCGACCGATATCGTTGAATCCTCCGCAAAAGCAATGGTTCACGTCCTGAACAACATCTGGCGTGCCGCTGAAGTCGAAAAAGAATTGCAACGCAAAGCTCAGAATAAAGAGAACAATAAGGAAACCGTGTAATGTCGAAGAATTACCATATTGCTGTGTTACCGGGTGATGGAATTGGCCCGGAAGTGATGGCACAGGCGCTGAAAGTACTGGAAGCCGTTCGTTCGCGTTTTGCGATGAAAATTTCCACCAGCCACTACGATGTAGGCGGCATTGCTATCGATAACCACGGCACGCCATTGCCAAAAGCCACCGTTGAAGGCTGCGAAAATGCAGATGCTGTACTGTTCGGCTCCGTTGGCGGCCCAAAATGGGAACACCTGCCACCGGCAGAGCAACCGGAGCGTGGCGCACTGCTGCCGCTGCGTAAGCATTTTAAGCTGTTCAGCAACCTGCGTCCGGCGAAGCTGTATCAGGGGCTGGAAGAGTTCTGCCCGCTGCGTGCTGACATCGCCGCTAATGGCTTCGATATTCTGTGCGTGCGTGAACTGACCGGCGGGATCTATTTTGGTCAGCCGAAAGGCCGTGAAGGCAGCGGTCAGCATGAGAAAGCCTTTGATACCGAGGTGTATCACCGTTTTGAAATTGAACGTATCGCCCATATCGCTTTTGAGTCCGCGCGCAAACGCCGTCATAAAGTGACCTCTATTGATAAAGCAAACGTGTTGCAGTCTTCTATTTTGTGGCGTGAAATCGTCAGCGAAATCGCAAAAGAGTACCCGGACGTTGAGCTGTCGCACATGTACATCGACAACGCCACTATGCAGTTGATCAAAGATCCTTCCCAGTTTGATGTGCTGCTGTGCTCCAACCTGTTCGGCGACATCCTGTCGGATGAGTGCGCGATGATCACCGGCTCTATGGGGATGTTGCCTTCCGCAAGCCTCAATGAAGAAGGCTTTGGTCTGTACGAACCGGCTGGCGGCTCTGCACCGGATATCGCAGGCAAAAACATCGCCAACCCTATTGCGCAGATCCTGTCTCTGGCATTACTGCTGCGTTACAGCCTGGATGCGGGCGATGCCGCAACAGCAATTGAAAACGCCATTAACCGTGCGTTGGAAGAAGGCGTCCGTACCGGTGATTTAGCACGTGGCACGGCGGCAGTCAGTACCGATGAAATGGGCGACATCATTGCCCGCTATGTCGCTGAAGGGGTGTAATCATGGCGAAGACGTTATACGAAAAGTTGTTTGATGCTCACGTGGTTTATGAAGCACCCAACGAAACACCACTGTTGTACATCGACCGTCATCTGGTGCACGAAGTGACCTCTCCGCAGGCCTTTGACGGCCTGCGCGCGCACAAGCGCCCGGTACGCCAGCCAGGTAAAACCTTCGCTACCATGGATCACAACGTTTCCACTCAGACCAAAGACATCAATGCGTCGGGTGAGATGGCGCGTATCCAGATGCAGGAACTGATTAAGAACTGCAACGAATTTGGTGTTGAGCTGTATGACCTGAACCACCCGTATCAGGGCATTGTGCACGTTATGGGGCCGGAACAGGGCATCACCCTGCCGGGTATGACCATTGTCTGTGGCGACTCCCATACCGCGACACACGGCGCATTTGGTGCACTGGCCTTCGGTATTGGTACGTCTGAAGTCGAACACGTGCTGGCCACGCAGACCCTGAAACAGGGCCGTGCCAAAACCATGAAGATTGAAGTGAAGGGTAAAGCCGCGCCAGGCATTACCGCTAAAGACATCGTGCTGGCCATTATCGGTAAAACCGGTAGCGCGGGCGGCACGGGCCACGTTGTCGAGTTCTGCGGCGACGCTATCCAGGCGTTAAGCATGGAAGGCCGTATGACCCTGTGCAATATGGCCATTGAGATGGGTGCCAAAGCCGGTCTGGTCGCGCCAGACGAAACCACCTTCAACTATGTGAAGGGTCGTTTGCACGCACCAAAAGATCAGGATTTTGCCAGTGCCGTTGAATACTGGAAAACCCTGAGCACCGACGACGGCGCAACCTTTGATACGGTTGTCACTCTCCAGGCAGAAGACATTGCTCCGCAGGTCACCTGGGGGACGAACCCAGGCCAGGTGATTTCCGTCAATGACACTATTCCTGACCCGGCATCGTTCGCCGACCCGGTTGAGCGCGCCAGCGCAGAAAAAGCACTGGCCTACATGGGGTTGAAACCCGGCGTCCCTCTGACAGACGTTGCAATCGACAAAGTGTTTATTGGCTCTTGCACCAACTCCCGTATTGAAGACTTGCGTGCAGCCGCTGAAATCGCCAAAGGCCGTAAAGTCGCGCCAGGCGTTCAGGCGCTGGTCGTGCCTGGTTCTGGCCCGGTTAAAGCCCAGGCAGAAGCAGAAGGCCTGGACAAAATCTTTATCGAAGCCGGTTTTGAGTGGCGCTTGCCGGGCTGCTCTATGTGCCTGGCGATGAACAACGACCGTCTGAATCCAGGCGAGCGCTGTGCTTCTACCAGTAACCGTAACTTTGAAGGCCGTCAGGGCCGTGGTGGGCGCACCCACCTGGTCAGCCCGGCTATGGCCGCCGCTGCAGCAGTTACCGGCCATTTCGCCGACATTCGCAGCCTGAAATAAGGAGACAATCATGGCAGAGAAATTTACCCAACATACGGGCCTGGTTGTCCCACTGGACGCGGCCAACGTCGATACTGACGCCATCATTCCTAAGCAGTTTTTACAGAAAGTGACTCGCACTGGTTTTGGCGCTCACCTGTTTAATGACTGGCGTTTTCTGGACGATAAAGGCGAAGTCCCTAACCCGGAATTCGTGCTGAACTTCCCGGAATATAAGGGTGCATCGATTCTTCTGGCCCGGGAAAACTTTGGCTGTGGTTCATCGCGTGAACACGCCCCCTGGGCGCTTACGGACTACGGCTTTAAGGTCGTTATCGCACCGAGCTTTGCCGATATCTTCTACGGCAACAGTTTTAACAACCAGTTGCTGCCTGTAACGCTCAGCGATGAACAGGTTGATGAGTTGTTCAACCTGGTTCAGGCGAACCCAGGCATTTCATTTGAAGTGGATCTGGAAGCCGAAGTGGTTAAAGCTGGTGATAAAACCTACAGCTTTAGTATTGATACATTCCGTCGCCATTGTATGTTGAACGGCCTGGACAGTATTGGTCTGACGTTACAGCATGAAGACGCAATTTCCGCTTACGAGAAAAAACAGCCTGCGTTTATGCGTTAAAGGCAATGGCCCGCAGCGCGCGGGCCATTGATAAGGGTGCGTTGAGGCTCAACCACTCTGGAGAGGCGGGGAAGCATCCCCGCCAATACCGCTAACGCCTTGCTTCGTAAGCCAACACTGCCGCCAGCTCTGTTTTCTCCTGTCTAAAGTGCAGCTCACACAGCGAGTCGCGCACCATCCAGGTGAAGATCAACAGCGTCGTACAGATCAGAAATAAGCTTAACAGCAGAGTACGTTTTGGCATTCCAGCCTCCTTATTGCTTTTCGGCAATGAAGAGACTAACCTCGCAATGTGGGTTGTGAAGTTAGCCTCCCCATCAGTTTTATTGATGTGGGACTCTCCACTGTTTGCCTCTTGCGAAAGCCTGAGGCAAACAGCCTCAAGCACCCGCCACGCACTCTATTCGCCTTATTAGCATCTGTCAGAAAGTCGTTTCATCTCATGAAGCCGCCTTCCAGAATCAGACATCCTTAACCCGGCATGTCAGCCCCAGCGTCACCACCGATATCGCAGCAATCATCCAGTACACCGCCCAATGCCCGTAGCTTTGCGAAAGCGCCCCCTGAATCACCCCTGCCAGAATCACACCGGTTGAAATACTGTTCGTAAACAACGTCGTAGCCGAACCCGCGCGCCCAGGCATTAAATCCTGGAACCAGAGCATCCCTATCCCGGCAACAATCCCGATGAACACGGCATTGAACAACTGCAACGCCAGCAGCGCCTCGCGCGAATGAAAGAAGATAAGCCCCAGATAGAACAACACCCCTGCCGCTACGGCAACAATCATCATCGGGCGTTTTCCGAAGCGCTTAACGTAGTAACCCGCCAGAATCATCGCCGGGATCTCAAGCCCTGCGGCCGTCCCCATCAGGATGCCCGCAAGTTTGTCCGGTAAACCCAGCTCGCTACTGATCCACAAAGGCATATCGATGATGTACATGGTGTTGCAGGTCCACATCAGCGTGGAGGCGATAAACAGCATCCGGACATTTTTATCTTTCCAGCCGCTGACCTGAGCAACCAGTTTGTCTGGCGTTTGCTCAACCCTTGCAACCGAAGGCAGTGCAAAGGCAATCAGTACAAGGCTGATGGCAAAAATCCCTGCCGCAATCGAAAACATGACCGTAAAGCCATAACTCAGCGCCAGCATGAATGCCAGCGGCGGGCCAATAACCCACGCGAGAGAGAGCTGCGCACGCATTACCGAGCTGAACATCACCACTTCGCGGGCAGAACTGTCCGCATACTCACGGGCCAGCGCAAACAGCTGCGGCATGGCGGTATTGGCCAGCGCCGCCAGCAGCACGCCGCAGGTGAGCAGCGTCATATAGTGGCGATTAAAGGCAAACAGCAAGGCATTACCGATGGCCATGGCGCAACAAAAGAGGATCAATTTTCGGCGATCGCCCTGGCTGTCGGAACGCTTAGCGAGCCACAAGCTGACCAGGATCCCGGCAATGGCGTTGACGGTGTAAAACAGGCCAACCCAGAATGGCTGCGCCCCTACTTCGCGGCTGAGAAACAGGCTCAGCGTAGGCGCCTGGAGCGCCCCGGCCACACCCATCATAAAAGCCACCAGCATAAATGCGGCATACACGCCATTCAGGCGTCGCCCCATCGTCATCAACCAGAGCATACGCAAATCCTTGTGAAAGCAGTTTGAAATTGGGTGAAATAGTAAACGAAAAAAGCCAGCAAAAACATTTTGCTGGCGGGTGATTAGCACCAATACTCAGTCACACATGATCGAGGCGAGTTAGCGAGAAGAGGTCGATTTCGTAACATCCCACTGCATCAATTCTTCCAAAATTTTCAGCCGTTGCTCTGCACACTGGCGGGCCAGCCAGGACACTCCCTTTGTCGCTGAAAAGTACTGCTGATAAAACTGACGTGCGGTAGACCTCTTCATAATTTACCTCCTCGCTTCATCGGGAGGAATTATTGGCTTAATATAGGGATAAATAAATTGCTGATTTTTTGTCAGGAGTTCCCCTTTTATGCCTTCTGGTCGTCTGCAACAACAATTTATCCGCCTCTGGCAATGCTGCGAGGGGCAATCCCAGGACACCACGCTAAATGAGCTGGCCGATCTACTGAACTGCTCTCGCCGTCATATGCGTACCCTGCTCAACACCATGCAGCAACAGGGCTGGCTGAACTGGGAAGCAGAGGCCGGACGTGGCAAACGTTCACGCCTGAGCTTCCTCTACACCGGCCTTGCGCTGCAACAGCAGCGCGCAGAAGACCTGCTGGAGCAGGACCGGATCGATCAGCTGGTGCAACTGGTGGGCGATAAGGCTGCCGTACGTCAGATGCTGGTTTCACATCTCGGGCGGAGCTTTCGCCAGGGGCGGCATATTCTGCGGGTGCTCTACTATCGTCCAATGAAAAATCTGTTACCCGGCACGGCGTTACGGCGTTCAGAAACCCATATGGCGCGACAAATCTTCAGCGGCCTGACGCGCATAAATGAGGAAAACGGGGAACTGGAAGCGGATATCGCTCACCACTGGCAGCAACTTTCCCCTCTCCACTGGCGATTTTTTTTACGCCCCGGTATTCATTTCCACCACGGACGTGAGCTGGAAATGGCCGATGTTATCGCTTCGCTGGATCGCGCCCGTAAGCTTCCGCTCTACTCACACATCATCCACATCCATTCGCCGACCGCCTGGACGCTGGATATTGAGCTGTCGCAGCCAGACAAATGGCTCCCCTGGCTTCTGGGCTATGTGCCGTCGATGATCTTGCCCGGCGAATGGAGTTCCCTGAATAATTTTGCCAGCCAGCCGATTGGCACCGGGCCTTACGCCGTTTCACGCAACAATAATAACCAGCTTAAGATCCGCGCTTTTGATGACTATTTTGGCTACCGGGCGCTGATCGACGAAGTGAACGTCTGGGTATTGCCGGATATCAGCGAAGAGCTGAGCGTTGGCCTGACGCTCGAGGGCCCCACCACAGGTGAGAAAGCGGTCGAAAGCCGTCTTGAAGAGGGCTGCTACTATCTGCTGTTTGACAGCCGCACCCATCGCGGCGCAAATCAGGAGGTTCGTAAGTGGATAAGCTATGTACTCGCCCCATCTAACCTGATTTACCACGCGGAAGAACAGTATCAGACCTACTGGTTCCCGGCGTATGGGCTGCTGCCACGCTGGCACCACGCGCGTCCGGTGCCATGCGAAAAACCCGCAGGGCTAGAGTCCATCACCCTGACCTTCTACCGCGAACACGTAGAGCACCGCTTTATTGCCAGAATCATGGCGAAACTGCTGGCAGCCGTTGGGGTGACGCTGGAGATCCAGGAAGTTGATTATGACGAGTGGCACCGCGGCGATGTGGTGAGTGACATCTGGCTGAACAGTGCTAACTTCACCCTGCCGCTCGATTTCTCGCTCTTTTCACACCTGTACGAGGTGCCGTTGATCCAGCACTGTATCGACCGGGACTGGCAGCAAGACGCCGCCCAGTGGCGCGCAGGCGAGATGAATCTGGCTTCGTGGTGCCAGCAATTACTGGCTCAGCAGGCCATTGTGCCGTTGATCCACCACTGGCTGATGATTCAGGGGCAACGCAGTATGCGCGGCTTACGCATGAACACACTGGGCTGGTTTGACTTTAAATCGGCCTGGTTTGCACCGCCTGAGCCATAACACTTTCGCAATATTCACCAAATCATTACAATACCGCCGTTCTCAACGGGGTGCTGCATCACTGATGTGCGCTGAGATAATACCCGTCGAACCTGATCCGGATAACGCCGGCGAAGGGATTTGAGGCTGTCGCTCAAAATCCTTTGCCACTCAACTATGAGGTGCAAAGTGTTAAAAAAAGTTCTTCCTCTGCTGGTGCTGATTGCACTGCCTGCTGCTGCTAAGCCTGTTCTGACGGTCTACACCTACGACTCTTTCTCGGCCGACTGGGGCCCGGGCCCGGTGGTAAAAAAAGCCTTTGAAGCCGACTGTAACTGCGAGCTGAAATTTGTCGCGCTGGAAGATGGCGTTTCGCTGCTTAACCGTCTGCGCATGGAAGGGAAAAACAGCAAAGCCGACGTGGTGCTTGGCCTTGATAACAACCTGCTGGACGCTGCCACACAAACTAAGCTGTTTGCCAAAAGCGGCGTGTCAACCGAAGCCGTCAGCGTGCCTGGCGGCTGGAAAAACGACATCTTCGTTCCCTTTGATTACGGCTACTTTGCCTTTGTTTATGACAAAAACAAGCTGAAGAACCCGCCAAAAAGCCTGAAAGAGCTGGTTGAAAGCGATCAGAAATGGCGCGTGATTTACGAAGACCCACGTACCAGTACCCCGGGTCTTGGCCTGCTGCTGTGGATGCAAAAAGTCTATGGCGATAAAGCGCCGGAAGCCTGGCAGAAGCTGGCTGCGAAAACCGTCACCGTCACGAAGGGCTGGAGTGAAGCCTATGGTCTGTTCCTGAAAGGGGAAAGCGACCTGGTGCTGAGCTACACCACTTCTCCGGCTTACCACATTATTGCCGAGAAGAAAGACAACTACGCGGCTGCAAACTTTGCAGAAGGCCACTACTTGCAGGTTGAAGTGGCTGCACGTACCGCCGCCAGCAAGCAGCCGGAGCTGGCAGAGAAGTTCCTGAAATTTATGGTTTCTCCTGCGTTCCAGAATGCTATCCCGACGGGCAACTGGATGTATCCGGTCACCAGCGTTGCGCTGCCGGCAGGCTTTGATCAGCTTTCTAAACCGCAAACCTCACTGGAGTTTACGCCGCAGCAGGTTGCTGCACAGCGCGCAGCATGGGTAAGTGAATGGCAACGCGCCGTCAGCCGTTAATTGCAGGCTGGTTACTCCCCGGACTGCTCGCCGCCATCCTGATGGTTGCGGTAAGTCTGGGGGCATTTCTTGCGTTATGGTTAAACGCGCCAGAGAGCGATCTGCTCTCTCTCTGGCACGATAGCTATCTCTGGCACGTCATTCGTTTCTCTTTCTGGCAGGCGTTTCTCTCGGCGCTGCTGTCGGTTATTCCTGCCATTTTTCTGGCGCGAGCACTTTACCGAAGACGATTTCCTGGCAGACAGGCATTGCTGCGCCTGTGCGCCATGACGCTGATCCTGCCCGTGCTGGTTGCCGTTTTCGGTATTCTCAGCGTCTATGGCCGTCAGGGCTGGCTGGCCTCGCTCTTTACCCTGCTTGGCCTGGAGTGGACCTTCTCCCCTTATGGGCTGAAAGGCATTCTGCTGGCGCACATTTTTTTCAACATGCCGATGGCCACGCGGCTCTTTTTACAGGCGCTGGAGAACATCCCCGGCGAACAGCGTCAGCTTGCTGCCCAGCTGGATATGCGCGGATGGTCGTTCTTCCGTTTCGTCGAATGGCCCTGGCTGCGTCGGCAAATTCCACCGGTCGCCGCCCTGATCTTTATGCTCTGTTTTGCCAGCTTCGCAACCGTGCTCTCGCTTGGCGGTGGCCCGCAGGCCACAACGATTGAGCTGGCTATCTATCAGGCCCTGAGCTACGACTACGATCCGGGGCGCGCAGCGCTACTGGCGATCGTACAGATGCTCTGCTGCCTGGTGCTGGTATTACTGAGCCAGCGTCTGAGTAAAGCCATCCCGCCTGGGGCGAATCAGATTTCAGGCTGGCGCGACCCGCAGGATAGCCTGCACAGCCGCCTCACCGATTTCGCACTCATTGCTCTGGCGCTCTTACTTCTGCTGCCGCCGCTTCTGGCGGTGGTGGTGGATGGCCTGAACCTGAATATCCTGTCCGTATTACGACAGCCCGTGCTCTGGCAGGTGACCTTTACCTCATTACGAATAGCGCTGGCGGCAGGGCTGCTGTGCGTTATCCTGACCATGATGTTGCTCTGGAGTAGCCGCGAGCTTTATGCCCGCCAGGCCCGTAAAGCCGGACAAGCCCTGGAACTGACCGGTATGCTGATTCTGGCGATGCCCGGTATTGTGCTGGCTACAGGTTTCTTTTTACTCTTCAACACCACCGTTGGCCTGCCCGCAAGCGCAGACGGCATTGTGATTTTCACCAACGCGCTGATGGCTATCCCCTACGCACTCAAAGTGCTGGAAAACCCCATGCGCGATATCAACAGTCGCTACAGTTTGTTGTGTCAGTCACTGGGAATGCAGGGCTGGCAGCGTCTGAAGGTTGTAGAACTCCGCGCACTGAAGCGTCCGCTGGCGCAGGCATTAGCCTTCGCCAGCGTATTGTCGATTGGTGATTTTGGCGTTGTGGCGTTATTTGGTAATGATGATTTCCGCACGCTACCGTTCTGGCTGTATCAGCAAATTGGCTCATATCGCAGTCAGGATGGCGCCGTGACGGCACTGTTACTTCTGCTGCTGTGCTTTGCCTTATTTACCGTTATCGAAAAACTCCCGGGGCGAGATGTTAAAACTGATTGATGTCACCTGGCTTTACCAGCATCTGCCAATGCGCTTCACCCTTTCCGCGCGTCAGGGTGAGATGATTGCCGTTCTTGGCCCAAGCGGAGCCGGAAAGAGCACGTTGCTTAATCTGGTTGCCGGTTTTCTGCAACCGGCAAGCGGGTCGATTCTCATTGAAGGTCAGGATCATACCTACACGCCGCCGGCACGACGCCCGGTGTCGATGCTGTTTCAGGAAAACAACCTGTTTACCCATCTGACGGTGTGGCAAAACATCGCGCTGGGGATGAATCCAGGGCTGAAACTCAACGCTGCACAGCGCCAGAAGCTGGACACCATTGCCGTGCAGATGGGCTTAACAGCATTTATCGACAGGTTGCCGGGCGAGCTGTCTGGCGGCCAGCGCCAGCGCGTTGCCCTCGCCCGTTGCCTGGTACGCGAACAGCCGGTGTTGCTGCTTGATGAACCGTTTTCGGCACTCGACCCGGCGCTGCGTCAGGAGATGCTCACCCTGGTGCAGGACGTCTGCAAACACCAGCAGCTAACCATGCTGATGGTTTCTCACAGCATCGAAGATGCCGCGCGCATTGCGCCGCGATCGGTGGTGATCGCGGAGGGACGTATTATGTGGGATGGCGAAACAGAAGCCCTGGTAAACGGAAAAGTCACCGCTTCTGAACTACTGGGAATAAAACCGTAGGCCGGGCAAACGCAGTGCCGCCCGGCAGTTAGCGGCTCACCACTTTCAGCAGTATCTCTGCATAAACCGGCATCAGCGGATGGCGAATCAGTGCGACCAGCGCCACAACCGCAATGCCGAGCATCAGGGGAGACAGCCAGATTAACCGCTGGCGAGGAAGGTAGTGCGTCAAACGATCCACACCCGCTTTACCACTGCGCCACAGGCGCCAGCACAGCCAGACCGCCAGCCACAGCAGCAGCGCCGTTGCCAGCAACAGCCATTTGAATTGCCCGCTTTGCATATCAGCAGGAATATCAATCGCCGCGCCGGCCAGGATCCCCGGCAGGAAGTAAAACGGCGGCCAGAACACGCAGCCGATAATATTCGGCACCACGAATTTGGTCACGGGCAGATCCAGCATCCCGGCCACCATAGGCACTATCGGACGGGTTGGCCCGACAAAACGCCCGACCAGGATGGTGAACATACTGTGCTGATGCAGCGCGTGCTCGGTCTTATCCAGCAGCGCTTTATTCTTTTTCATGAACGACCAGCGATGCAGCGGCTTCTTAAAGCGCCAGCCCAGCCAGAAAGAGATCCAGTCCCCGAGCAAACACCCCACAATCCCGGCCAGCCATGCCTGCCAGAAGTTGACCTCACCGCTACCGATTAACGCACCAAGCCCCGCCATCATAACGGTGCCAGGTAAAATCAGCCCGACAAGCGCCAGCGATTCCAGGAACGCCACCAGCGCAACGGCGATGAGCGAATACATAACGGACTGGGTAATAAAATGTTCCAGCAATGCCTGCATAACTATTCCGGTCAGAAAACGAAGCAGGGATTTTGCAAAGAGCCCCTCACCACGTCAAGACAACAATTGTCTGAATAGTTTACTGGCAGTCATCAAACTTCACCTGAACGTTTATCTTATTTTACGTTTCATTCACATCCGGCACGGAATTCACTCGGGCTTGCCCCGGTACATTTTTTAAAGACGCGCGAGAAATAGAGCTGATCTTCAAAGCCCACATTGCGCCCTACGGTGGCAATAGGCATCCGGGTTGTACTGAGCAACAGTTTAGCCTGACTGATACGTTGATCTTCGCGCCAGCTCAGCACGCTCACCCCAAGCTGCTGGCGGAACAGGTGTGATAATCGGGACGGCGACAGGCACACGTGTTGAGCAACGCTGGCAATATCAAACTGGCTGTCTGCAAGGTGATCGCTGATGTACTGACAGGCATCGCGTACGCGATTATCAAGTGGCGGGTTAAGCGATTCATTAATCGCTTCCATGCGTCGTAACAGCACCTGTTCCAGCAGGTTAATGGCCAGGAGTTCGGCGTAGCGCCCTCCGGCCTGCCCCGCATCAATAATCTGCGCAAACAGTTCCCGGAATAAGGACTGATGGACATCATCCGGGCGATAGAAACCGGTATGGGCAAAAATGGCAGGCCATGAGAGCCACTCCTGCCAGTACGCCCGCGGGCGGAAGTAAACCCACTGGTGATACCACTCTTTCGCATCAGGGTGACGTCCGTAGTGGTGGATCTCCCCCGGCGGGAACAACAGCATATCGCCAGGGCGGCAGATAAACTGCTGATCGTTATTTTTAATCACCCCTTCCCCCCGCACGGTGAGGTTCAAAATAAATCCTTTCATCCCCAGCGGTCGGTCAACGTAAAAATCGAGATAACCCTCGGCCTCGATAGGGGTCAGTCCCGCTACCAGATGGGCGTTAAACGAGTAGCCCGGCAGTAAGGGGTCGCTTTGCGTTTCGGCCATAGATTCAGTACTCCCAACGGTCTTTAAGGAAACCAATTGTCCATATCGATAAAAGCAGTATAAAAACGGCCCGTGAAAAGATCCAAAAAGCATCACACTTCTTTTACGTCCGCCCAATTTCAGCTTTTGCCCCTGATTTTTCCGTCGTCACGTGCGGATAAGCAGTAACAAAAGTGTCTATAAGTGCGGCAGAAATGTCCACATTGAATATTTGCACGGCGTCACACTTTCAATCGCAACAGCAATTTAGTCCATAAGATTAGCGGATCCTGCCTGACGATTTTTCCCCTCAATCTCTAATGTTCTTTCATACCTGTTTTTTGATGGAGCAACACCATGGCAATTGCGATTGGCCTCGATTTTGGCAGCGACTCGGTTCGCGCACTGGCAGTGGACTGTACGACCGGCCAGGAAATAGCAACCAGCGTTGAGTGGTACCCGCGCTGGCAAGAGGGGCGCTACTGCGATGCGCCAAACAACCAGTTCCGTCACCATCCCCGTGACTACATCGAATCAATGGAAGCGGCGATCAAAACCGTGCTGGCCGAACTGAACGACGCCCAGCGGGCGCAAATCGTCGGTATTGGCGTCGACAGCACCGGCTCAACGCCTGCGCCAGTGGATGCTGAAGGCCGCGTACTGGCGCTGCGTCCTGAGTTCGCCGACAACCCGAACGCCATGTTCGTGCTGTGGAAAGACCATACCGCCGTCGAAGAAGCTGAAGCCATCACCCGTCTGTGCCATCAGTCAGGTAAAACCGACTACTCGCGCTATATCGGCGGAATTTATTCGAGCGAATGGTTCTGGGCGAAGATTTTGCACGTGACGCGTGCTGACCGTGCTGTCGCACAGGCTGCAGTGTCATGGATTGAGCTGTGTGATTGGGTTCCTGCCCTTCTGTCTGGCACAACACGCCCGCAGGATATTCGCCGTGGCCGCTGTAGCGCCGGGCATAAATCACTGTGGCACGAAAGCTGGGGTGGCCTGCCGCCAGCGGCGTTCTTTGATGAACTCGATCCGGTCATCAACCAGAACCTGAAATACCCGTTGTTTACCGACACCTATACCGCCGATATCCCGGTGGGCACCCTCAGTGAAGAGTGGGCGAAGCGCCTGGGTCTGCCGCAAAACGTGGCAATTTCCGGCGGCGCATTTGACTGCCATATGGGCGCCGTGGGTGCAGGTGCGCAACCGAACACACTGGTGAAAGTCATCGGCACATCGACCTGCGATATCCTGACTGCGGATAAAGCCAGCGTAGGCGATCGCGCAGTGAAAGGCATCTGCGGCCAGGTTGACGGCAGCGTAGTGCCTGATTTCATCGGCCTGGAGGCCGGTCAGTCTGCATTTGGAGATATCTACGCCTGGTTTGGTCGCGTGCTCGGCTGGCCACTGGATCAACTGGCTGCCGCACACCCGGAACTGAAAGCACAGATTGCCGAAAGCAAAAAGCAACTGCTGCCACAACTCACCGACGCCTGGGCGAAAAATCCGTCCCTTGATCACCTTCCGGTGGTGCTCGACTGGTTTAACGGCCGCCGTACGCCGTTTGCCAACCAGCGCCTGAAAGGGGTGATTACCGATCTCAACCTGGCCACCGATGCCCCTGCTCTGTTTGGCGGCCTGATTGCGGCAACCGCTTTCGGTGCGCGCGCCATTATGGAATGTTTCACCGAGCAAGGTATCGACGTTAACAACGTGATGGCGCTGGGCGGTATTGCCCGTAAAAACCCGGTGATCATGCAGGCCTGCTGTGATGTCTTAAACCGTCCGCTGCAAATTGTGGCGTCCGATCAGTGCTGTGCCCTCGGCGCTGCGATTTTCGCCGCCGTGGCCGCAGGGGTTCACGCCGATATCCCGACTGCCCAGCAACATATGGCCAGCGCCGTCGAAAACACACTTCAACCGCGCGCCCAGCAGGCTCAACGCTTTGAACAACTTTATCAGCGCTACCAACAATGGGCGAAAAGCGCCGAACTCCACTATCTCCCTGTCGCCGCCCCGGCCAAACACACCGCGGACACTACGGCAACCCTGACACATTAAGGACACGATAATGACCATTTTTAATAATTATGAAGTGTGGTTTGTCATTGGCAGCCAGCATCTTTATGGGCCGGAAGCGCTGCAACAGGTAACGAAACACGCAGAACACGTGGTTAACGCGATGAACGCAGAGGCCAAACTGCCCTGCAAACTGGTGCTGAAACCACTGGGCACCACGCCAGATGAAATTACCAACATCTGCCGCGATGCAAACTACGACGACAAATGTGCCGGGATGGTGGTGTGGCTGCATACCTTCTCGCCAGCCAAAATGTGGATCAACGGCCTGGCTATCCTCAACAAACCACTGTTGCAGTTCCATACCCAGTACAACGCTTCCCTGCCGTGGGACAGCATTGATATGGACTTTATGAACCTGAACCAGACCGCACATGGCGGCCGCGAGTTCGGCTTCATTGGCGCGCGTATGCGCCAGCAACACGCGGTGGTAACCGGTCACTGGCAGGATCAGCACGCGCAAAAACGTATCGGCTCCTGGATGCGCCAGGCAGTCTCTAAACAAGATACCCGTCACCTGAAAGTGGTGCGTTTTGGCGACAACATGCGTGAAGTGGCCGTCACTGATGGTGATAAAGTTGCCGCACAGATCAAGTTTGGCTTCTCCGTGAATACCTGGGCGGTGGGTGACCTGGTGCAGGTTGTCAACGGAATCAGCGATGGCGACGTGAGCGCGCTGGTTGATGAATACGAAAGCAGCTATCGCCTGACGGCGGCAGCGCAAATCCACGGCGACAAACGCCAGAACGTGCTGGATGCAGCGCGCATTGAACTGGGGATGAAACGCTTCCTGGAACAAGGCGGCTTCCATGCCTTCACCACCACATTTGAAGATCTTCACGGCCTGAAACAACTGCCAGGTCTGGCTGTACAACGCCTGATGCAGCAGGGCTACGGCTTTGCTGGCGAAGGCGACTGGAAAACCGCCGCCCTGCTTCGCATCATGAAAGTGATGTCAACCGGTCTGCAGGGCGGCACCTCCTTTATGGAGGACTACACCTACCACTTCGAGAACGGCAACGATCTGGTGCTCGGCTCTCACATGCTGGAAGTGTGTCCTTCGATCGCCGTTGATGAGAAACCGATCCTCGACGTTCAGTACCTCGGCATCGGTGGCAAAGCCGATCCAGCACGCCTGATCTTCAACACCCGCACCGGTCCGGCCATTAACGCCAGCCTGATCGACCTGGGCGATCGTTTCCGTCTGCTGGTGAACTGCGTGGATGCCGTCGAAACACCACACTCGCTGCCAAAACTCCCGGTCGCCAACGCACTGTGGAAAGCACAGCCGGATCTGCCAACGGCGTCAGAGGCCTGGATCGTTGCCGGTGGTGCGCACCATACCGTGTTCAGCCATGCGCTGGATCTGAATGACATGCGCCAGTTCGCTGAACTGCACGACATCGAACTGACCGTTATCGATAACGACACCCGCCTGCCAGCGTTCAAAGACTCGCTGCGCTGGAACGAAGTGTATTACGGTTCAAAACGTTAACAGGGGAACCTTTGGCCTGCCGCAGGGCAGGCCTCTTTTCCTGGAGGATTGCATGTTAGAAGAACTCAAACGTCAGGTACTTGAAGCCAACCTGGCGCTGCCGAAACATAATCTTGTCACCCTGACCTGGGGTAACGTCAGCGCCGTTGACCGTGATAAAGGCGTGTTTGTTATCAAACCTTCCGGCGTTGATTACAGCGTGATGACGGCAGAGGATATGGTGGTGGTCAGTATTGCCACCGGTGAAGTGGTTGAAGGGAAGAAAAAGCCCTCTTCCGACACACCAACCCACCGCCTGTTGTACCAGTCATTCCCGACTATTGGCGGCATTGTGCACACCCATTCACGCCACGCCACTATCTGGGCACAGGCGGGTCAGTCCATCCCGGCAACCGGCACAACGCACGCAGATTACTTTTACGGTGCCATTCCCTGCACCCGGTTAATGACCGATGCAGAAATTAATGGTGAGTATGAGTGGGAAACCGGCAACGTTATCGTTGAAACCTTCGAAAAACAGGGAATCGATGCGGCACAGATGCCCGGCGTGCTAGTGCACTCCCACGGCCCGTTTGCCTGGGGCAAAAACGCCGAAGACGCGGTACATAACGCTATCGTTCTGGAAGAAGTCGCCTACATGGGGATCTTCTGTCGCCAGCTGGCACCGCAGTTGCCGGATATGCAGCAAACCCTGCTGGATAAACATTACCTGCGTAAGCACGGCGCGAAAGCCTATTACGGCCAATAAACTGTATATATACCCAGCACAAAACACGCAACCAGGCTATACTCACGCCTGGTTTTGTTTTATGGGATATCGGCGTGGCGCAGGCGCAAGAAGGCTTTTTACTGACCCGACACTGGCGGGATACACCTCAGGGGACGGAAGTTGAGTTCTGGCTGGCGACGGATAACGGCCCGCTGAACGTCACGCTGCCGCCGCAAGAGTCCGTAGCCTTTATCCCCGAACCCCACGTTGAAAAAGCCAGGCAACTGCTGCGAGGCGAAAACGGCTGGCGTCTCACCCCACTTGAACTCAAAGATTTCCACCGTCAGCCGGTTTACGGCCTTTATTGCCGCGCCCATCGTCAGCTGATGCGCTATGAAAAATTGCTGCGCGAGGCCGGTGTTACGCTATATGAAGCTGACGTTCGCCCGCCCGAACGCTTTCTGATGGAACGCTTTATTACCGCGCCGGTCTGGGTCGATGGCGCCCTGCAAGGCGACAGGCTGGTAAACGCCCGCCTGAAACCCAACCCGCACTATCGCCCGCCGCTCAAATGGGTGTCGCTGGATATCGAAACCACTCGTCATAGCGAACTGTACTGCATCGGCCTTGAAGGCTGCGGGCAGCGGGTTGTCTATATGCTCGGGCCGCCAAATGGCGATGCCTCCGCGCTGGATTTTCAGCTTGAGTACGTTAACAGCCGCCCTCAGCTGCTGGAAAAACTGAATCAGTGGTTTGCCGAGCACGACCCCGATGTGCTGATCGGCTGGAACGTGGTGCAGTTTGACCTGCGGGTGTTGCAAAAACACGCCGAACGCTACCGAATTCCTCTGATGCTGGGGCGTGGCAACACTGAAATCGAATGGCGCGAACATGGTTTTAAAAACGGCGTATTCTTCGCCCAGGCCAACGGACGCCTGATTATCGACGGCATCGAAGCCCTGAAATCCGCCTTCTGGAATTTCTCCTCTTTCTCGCTGGAATCGGTGGCGCAGGAGCTGCTCGGTGAAGGTAAATCCATCGATAACCCGTGGGACAGGATGGACGAGATTGACCGGCGCTTTAACGAAAACAAACCGGCGCTCGCCACCTACAACCTGAAAGATTGTGAGCTGGTCACGCAGATTTTCCACAAAACGGAGATCATGCCTTTCCTGCTGGAGCGCGCCACGGTGAACGGTCTGGCCGTCGACCGGCACGGCGGTTCGGTTGCGGCGTTTGGTCACCTCTATTTTCCCCGGATGCACCGGGCGGGCTATGTTGCGCCAAACCTCGGCGAGATCCCCCCACAGGCAAGCCCTGGCGGCTATGTGATGGATTCCCGACCGGGACTATACGACTCGGTGCTGGTGCTGGACTATAAAAGCCTGTACCCGTCCATTATCCGCACGTTTCTTATCGATCCTGTGGGGCTGGTCGAGGGCATGGCGCAACCGGATGAAGTGCACAGTACTGAAGGCTTTCTCGGAGCGCATTTCTCACGCGAGAAACACTGTCTGCCGGACATTGTGGGGCAAATCTGGCACGGGCGCGACGAGGCCAAACGCCATGGCAACAAACCCCTTTCCCAGGCGCTAAAAATCATCATGAATGCCTTTTATGGCGTACTGGGCACCAGCGCCTGCCGCTTCTTTGATCCCCGCCTGGCGTCGTCTATCACCATGCGCGGGCACGAAATTATGCGTCAGACCAAAGCGCTGATTGAATCCCGGGGGTATGACGTCATCTATGGCGATACTGACTCCACCTTCGTGTGGCTAAAAGGGGCACACTCAGAGGACGATGCCTCGCAGATTGGCAACGCGCTGGTCGCTTTCGTAAACGACTGGTGGCAAACCCATTTGCAAAAAGAGCGGTTAACCAGCGCGCTAGAGCTGGAATTTGAAACCCATTTCAGCCGTTTTTTGATGCCGACCATTCGCGGTACCGACCAGGGCAGCAAGAAGCGTTATGCGGGGTTGATCCAGGAAGGTGAAAAACAGCGCATGGTGTTTAAAGGGCTGGAGACAGTACGCACCGACTGGACGCCACTGGCGCAACAGTTCCAGCAAACGCTCTATCTGCGGGTGTTTCGCAATGAGCCCTATCAGGACTATGTGCGAGAAACGATAGCCCGTCTGATGGCCGGCGAGCTGGATGACCAGTTGGTGTATCGCAAGCGCCTGCGCCGCCCGCTGGCGGAGTATCAGCGTAACGTGCCGCCACATGTTCGTGCGGCGCGTCTGGCCGACGAAGAAAACGTCCGCCGCGGGCGTGCTCAGCAATATCAAAATCGGGGAACCATTAAATATGTCTGGACCACCAGCGGCCCTGAACCCGTGGATTATCAGCAATCGCCTCTTGACTACGACCATTACCTGACTCGTCAGCTTCAACCCGTTGCGGAAGGAATTTTGCCCTTTATCGACGACGATTTTGCTACACTAGTGACAGGGCAACTTGGCCTATTTTGACGCGTGACGAAATCGCTGCCATCCAGTACCATAGCGCCCTTTCCATTCCCGGACCCATTTTTCGATGACTGTCTTTTTGACGGTGGTCGAACTATTGCCTGCAATTAAAGATTAGAGCCGAACACATATGCCTTTTACACTTGGTCAACGCTGGATAAGCGATACAGAAAGCGAACTTGGATTGGGAACCGTGGTTGCAATAGATCCACGCATGGTCACCCTCCTCTTCCCTGCAACTGGTGAAAACCGCCTGTACGCTCGCAATGACTCCCCTGTTACCCGCGTGATGTTTAATCCGGGCGACACCGTTACCAGCCACGATGGCTGGCAGCTGAAGGTTGAAGACGTAAAAGAAGAGAATGGACTGCTCGCCTACATTGGCACCCGTCTGGACACTGACGAAGCCAATGTCATCCTGCGCGAAGTGCTGCTCGACAGCAAACTGGTCTTCAGTAAGCCACAAGACCGCCTGTTCGCCGGGCAAATCGACCGCATGGATCGCTTTTCACTGCGCTATCGCGCCCGTAAGTTCCAGAGTGAACAATACCGGATGCCGTGGAGCGGCCTGCGTGGCCAGCGCACCAGTCTTATCCCGCACCAGCTGAATATCGCCCATGACGTGGGTCGTCGTCATGCGCCGCGCGTACTGCTGGCAGATGAAGTCGGTCTGGGTAAAACCATTGAAGCCGGGATGATCCTGCATCAACAACTGCTCTCTGGCGCAGCCGAGCGCGTGCTGATCGTCGTTCCTGAAACGCTGCAACATCAGTGGCTGGTTGAGATGCTGCGCCGCTTTAACCTGCGTTTCTCGCTGTTCGACGACGAGCGCTATGCTGAAGCCCAGCATGATGCTGATAACCCGTTTGAAACTGAGCAACTGGTGATTTGCTCGCTGGACTTCGTGCGCCGCAGCAAGCAACGCCTTGAGCACCTGTGTGATGCCGAATGGGATCTGATGGTGGTCGATGAAGCGCACCACCTGGTCTGGAGCGAAGATGCACCAAGCCGTGAATATATGGCGATTGAACAGCTCGCCGAGCGCGTGCCTGGCGTGCTGCTGCTGACCGCAACGCCGGAACAGCTGGGCCTTGAAAGCCACTTTGCCCGTCTGCGTCTGCTCGATCCAAACCGTTTCCACGATTTCGAGCAGTTCGTTGAAGAACAGAAAAACTATCGCCCGGTCGCCGATGCCGTGGCGTTGCTGCTGGCTGGTAAACACCTTTCTAACGACGAGCTGAACACGCTGAGCGACCTGATTGGCGAGCAGGATATCGAACCACTGTTACAGGCCGCGAATAGCGACAGCGACAATGCCGGGTCGGCGCGTCAGGAATTGATCGACATGCTGATGGACCGCCACGGCACCAGCCGCGTGCTGTTCCGTAACACCCGTAACGGTGTGAAAGGGTTCCCGAAACGCGAACTGCATACCATCAAGCTGCCGCTGCCAACCCAGTACCAGACGGCTATCAAAGTGTCCGGGATTATGGGCGCGCGTAAAACTGCGGAAGAGCGCGCACGCGACATGCTCTACCCAGAACAGATCTACCAGGAATTTGAAGGCGATACCGGCACATGGTGGAACTTCGACCCGCGCGTTGAGTGGCTGATGGGGTATTTGACTGCGCACCGTTCGCAAAAGGTTCTGGTTATTTGCGCCAAAGCGGCAACCGCGCTCCAGCTGGAGCAAGTGCTGCGCGAGCGCGAAGGGATCCGGGCTGCGGTATTCCACGAAGGCATGTCCATCGTTGAGCGTGACCGTGCGGCAGCCTGGTTTGGCGAAGAGGATAGCGGCGCGCAGGTTCTGCTGTGTTCCGAAATCGGTTCTGAAGGCCGTAACTTCCAGTTCGCCAGCAGCCTGGTGATGTTCGATCTGCCGTTCAACCCGGATCTGCTGGAGCAGCGTATTGGCCGTCTGGATCGTATCGGCCAGGCGCACGATATTCAGATCCACGTCCCTTATCTGGAAAAAACCGCGCAGTCCGTACTGGTGCAGTGGTTCCACGAAGGTCTGGATGCCTTCGAGCATACCTGCCCGACGGGTCGTACCATTTACGATCAGGTTCATACCGATTTGATCGGTTATCTGGCCGCGCCAGAAGTAACGGAAGGTTTTGACGATCTGATCAAATCCTGCCGTGAAAAACATGACGCCCTGAAAGCCCAGCTGGAACAAGGCCGCGACCGTCTACTGGAGATCCACTCCAACGGCGGCGAGAAAGCACAGGCTCTCGCTGAGAGTATCGAAGAGCAGGATGACGACACCAGCCTGATCAGCTTCTCCATGAACCTGTTCGACATCGTTGGGATCAACCAGGACGATCGCGGTGAGAACATGATCGTCCTGACGCCGTCCGATCACATGCTGGTCCCTGATTTCCCGGGTCTGCCGGAAGATGGCTGCACCATCACCTTTGAGCGTGATGTTGCCCTGTCCCGCGAAGATGCGCAGTTCATTACCTGGGAACACCCGCTTATTCGCAACGGCCTGGATCTGATCCTTTCCGGCGATACCGGCAGCAGCACCATTTCCTTGTTGAAAAACAAGGCGCTGCCAGTGGGTACGCTGCTGGTAGAGCTTATCTACGTTGTTGAAGCGCAGGCGCCAAAACAGCTTCAGCTCACCCGCTTCCTGCCGCCAACGCCTGTGCGTCTGCTGCTGGACAAAAACGGCACCAACCTGGCCGCACAGGTCGAGTTCGAGAGCTTTAACCGCCAGTTGAGTGCAGTGAACCGCCATACCGGCAGCAAGCTGGTTAATGCGGTGCAGCAGGACGTGCACAGCATTCTGCAACTGGGTGAAAGCCAGATAGAGAAAGCGGCCAGAACGCTGATTGATGCTGCGCGCAGCGAAGCTGACGAAAAGCTGTCTGCTGAACTTTCCCGTCTGGAAGCACTGAAAGCGGTGAACCCAAACATCCGTGACGATGAACTTGCGGCGATTGAAAGCAACCGCCAGCAGGTCATGGAAAGCCTGGATCAGGCGAGCTGGCGTCTGGATGCCCTGCGTCTCATCGTTGTGACGCATCAGTAAACGGAGCGCAAAATGGTAATGGAGCCCTACAATCCACCAACGGAGCCCTGGCTGGTCATTCTGTATCAGGATGAACACATCATGGTGGTCAACAAGCCAAGCGGCTTGTTGTCCGTGCCGGGCCGTCTTGATGAGCACAAAGACAGCGTAATGACGCGTATCCAGCGTGATTATCCGCAGGCTGAGTCCGTACATCGTCTGGACATGGCAACCAGTGGCGTGATTGTGGTGGCGCTTAACAAGGAAGCGGAGCGCGAGTTAAAACGACAGTTCCGCGAGCGCGAGCCGAAAAAGCAGTACGTGGCGCGCGTCTGGGGTCACCCGGCGCAGGAAGAAGGACTGGTTGATTTACCGCTGATTTGCGACTGGCCGAACCGGCCAAAACAGAAAGTGTGTTATGAAACCGGCAAAGCCGCGCAAACCGAGTACGAAGTGCTGGAGTACGCGCCGGATAATACCGCGCGCGTCTTGTTAAAGCCGATTACCGGGCGCTCTCACCAGCTGCGCGTGCATATGCTCGCCATGGGACATCCGATTCTGGGTGACCGATTCTACGCGCCGCCAGAAGCGCTGGCGATGGCTCCACGTCTGCAACTCCATGCCCAGACGTTGACCATTACCCATCCGGTTTTCGGCAATGCCATGACGTTTAAAGCTCCGGTAGACTTCTAAAAAAATGGCCCGACACTGTCGGGCCATTTTTTATTTAAATCCTTTCTGCTCTTTAATGAGCTCGTACGCCTTCTGGATTTCCTGAGCTTTTTGCTTTGCCATCTCCATCATCTCTGGCGGCAGGCCTTTGGCGACCAGTTTATCCGGGTGGTGCTCACTCATCAGCTTGCGATACGCGCGTTTAATGGTCGTCGCGTCGTCCGTAGATTTCACGCCCAGCACGTTGCAGGCATCTTCAAGCGTTGGGCCGCGCTGGGCCTGTTGCCAGCCACCACCACCCGCGGACTGTTGCTGCTGATACCCCCCGCCAAACTGCGCACCACCCTGCATCATGCGCAGGAACTGGTCGAACTGAACGCGGGAAATCCCCAACTCTTCCGCAATGACATAAAGCACGTCACGCTCATTAGGATGCAGGGAGCCGTCAGCGAAGGCCGCCTGGATCTGGATCTCCAGAAACATCCGAATTAAATCAAAACGCCCGAAGCAGATACTGCGGAACTGACGCATTTTTTCGCGTAGCGGATAGTTGTCCGCCTTACCGACGCGAAACGCGTTTTGCGCCGCCAGGCGAGACTCACCGTGCAGACTCATGCGGTCCATAAACACGCTGGCTATCTGGATATCCGCTTCTGTCACACGCCCTTTTGATTTGGTTAAGTGACCCATAACCTCAAACGTGGTGGAGAAAAAGAGTGACTGGCGCTCGCGCTGGTTAGCAAACCAGGCCATTTTGCGGCTGCGCGCCTTATCAAACATATGGCCAATAATGAGGCCGAGAACGATACCCCAGAACCCTGCGCCCATCATTATTGCGAACGCAACGCCGATTATTTTACCCCAATACTGCATATACTCCCCGAATAGTCATGTTCCTGGTTTGACGTAACTCCATCATTACAGTGGTCGAGCCACGGTCAATTGAGGGACATCGCCTATAATTTGCATTATCATACTCGTCATTCGATAGCGAGCCTAACACTCTGGCGCGCAAACGGGCAGGATTAACGCTGGTACTGCGCTGATGAGTAAGATAGTCTCTGAGCGTTTGTAAGCCGTAGCCACTGATGACGGAACAATAAATACAACGTATGAAAAAACGTATCCCCACCCTCCTGGCCACAATGATTGGCACCGCCCTGTATAGCCACCAGGGGCTGGCCGCCGATCTCGCCTCGCAGTGTATGCTTGGCGTCCCAAGTTATAATCGCCCACTGGTGAAGGGCGATACGAATAGCTTGCCGGTAACCATTACTGCCGACAGCTCAAAAGGTACTTACCCCGACAATGCCACGTTTACAGGCAATGTGGATATTAACCAGGGTAACAGCCGTTTGCAGGCAGATGAAGTGCAATTGCATCAGAAGCAGCCAGAAGGTGCGGCAGAGCCCGTACGTACGGTGGATGCACTGGGTAATGTGCACTACGACGACAATCAGGTCATCCTGAAAGGTCCGAAAGCCTGGTCAAACCTGAATACCAAAGATACTAACGTCTGGGAAGGTGACTACCAGATGGTAGGACGTCAGGGGCGTGGTGACGCAGACCTGATGAAACAGCGCGGCGAAAACCGCTACACCATTCTGGAAAACGGGTCCTTTACCTCGTGTCTGCCAGGTTCAAACACCTGGAGCGTTGTGGGCAGTGAAGTTATCCACGACCGCGAAGAGCAGGTTGCAGAGATCTGGAACGCACGTTTCAAACTCGGCCCGGTTCCTGTTTTCTATAGCCCATATCTGCAATTACCGGTTGGCGACAAACGCCGTTCAGGCTTCCTGATCCCGAATGCCAAATACAGCACCACGAACTACTTTGAGTTCTACCTGCCGTATTACTGGAACATTGCGCCAAACATGGACGCCACGATCACTCCGCACTATATCCACAAGCGCGGTAACATTCAGTGGCAGAACGAATTCCGTTATCTGACCCAGGCAGGCACAGGCCTGATGGAGTTTGATTACCTGCCGTCGGATAATGTCTACAAAGACGACAGCGTCAAGAACCCGTCGGGTGACGATCGCCACCGCTGGTTGTTCTACTGGCGTCATGCCGGGGTGATGGATCAGGTCTGGCGTTTCAACGTTGATTATACCAAGGTCAGCGACTCTTATTATTTCAACGACTTCGATTCCAAGTACGGTTCAAGTACCGATGGCTACGCAACGCAGAAATTCAGTGCGGGTTATGCCATTGAGAACTTCAACGCCACCGTATCGACTAAACAGTTCCAGGTATTCTCGAACCAGACAAACAGCACCTACGGCGCAGAGCCGCAGCTTGATGTTAACTGGTACCAGAACGACGTCGGGCCTTTCGATACCCACGTTTACGCTCAGGCTGTGCATTTCGTGAATACCAGTTCTGAAATGCCGGAAGCCACGCGTGTTCACATCGAGCCGACGGTAAGCCTGCCGTGGTCTAACGACTGGGCGAGCCTGAACACCGAAGCCAAGCTGATGGCGACCCACTATCAGCAGAAAAATATTGATGATTACAACACGAGCAATGACGCTCATCTTGAAGAGTCAGTAAACCGTACGCTGCCGCAATTCAAGATGGACGGTAAACTCATCTTCGAACGCGATATGAACCTGACGGAGGGTTACACCCAGACCCTCGAGCCGCGTATGCAGTATCTGTACGTGCCATATCGTGACCAAAGTAACATCAACAACTATGACTCCTCGCTGCTGCAATCTGACTACAGCGGCCTGTTCCGTGACCGTACCTATGGTGGTCTTGACCGTATCGCTTCGGCTAACCAGCTCACCACGGGTGTGACAACGCGTGTATATGATGACGCAGCAGTTGAACGTTTTAACGTTTCTGTTGGTCAAATCTACTATTTCACCGAGTCACGTACAGGAGATGCGCAAAACATTCAGTGGGAGAATAATGACAAAACTGGTTCTGTCGTCTGGGCTGGTGATACTTACTGGCGTATGACTGACCGCTGGGGCCTGCGCGGTGGTGTGCAGTATGATACCCGTCTGGATAATATCGCCAACAGTACTGCCACTATCGAGTACCGTCGTGATGAAGACCGACTGATTCAGCTGAACTATCGTTATGCCAGTCCTGAGTACATTCAGGCGACACTGCCGAAAAACAGCAGTGATACGACCTGGACTAAACCTCAGTATAAAGACGGTATTTCGCAGGTGGGTGCAGTCGCAAGCTGGCCTATCGCCGACCGCTGGTCTATTGTCGGGGCGTACTACTTCGATACCAATGCGAATAAAGCAGCAGACCAGATGTTAGGGCTGCAATACAACTCCTGCTGTTACGCACTGCGTGTCGGTTACGAACGCAAACTTAACGGTTGGGATACCAAAAATAATCAAAGCGAATACGATAACGTGTTTGGCTTCAATATCGAGTTGCGTGGCCTGAGCTCTAACTATGGCCTCGGCACACAGCAGATGCTGCGCTCGAACATTCTGCCGTACCGTACTTCTTTGTAATGTGCTTGATTTACCACGTAATCCGCTATGCGGTTAATTGAAATGGAAAAAGTATGAAGAACTGGAAAACGCTGCTGCTCGGTATCGCTATGGTTGCGAATACCAGCTTCGCAGCCCCCCAGGTTGTCGATAAAGTCGCTGCTGTGGTTAACAACGGCGTCGTGCTTGAAAGTGACGTTGACGGTTTGATGAAATCTGTGAAGCTCAACTCGGGTGAAGCAGGTCAGCAGCTTCCTGATGACGCCACGCTGCGCCACCAGATCCTGGAACGTCTGATCATGGATCAGATTATCGTACAGATGGGTCAGAAAATGGGCGTGAAGATCACTGACGAGCAGCTCGATCAGGCGATTGCGAACATTGCTAAGCAGAACAATATGTCCATGGATCAGATGCGCAGTCGTCTGGCCTACGATGGTATTAACTACCCAACTTACCGTAACCAGATCCGCAAAGAGATGCTGATTTCGGAAGTGCGTAACAACGAAGTTCGCCGCCGCGTTACCATCCTGCCTCAGGAAGTGGATGCCCTGGCGAAGCAGGTTGGTAATCAGAACGATGCCAGCACCGAGCTGAACCTGAGCCACATCCTGATCCCACTGCCAGAAAACCCAACTTCCGATCAGGCAGCTGAAGCGGAAAGCCAGGCGCGTTCTATCGTTGAACAGGCACGTAACGGTGGGGACTTCGGTAAACTGGCGATCACTTATTCTGCCGACCAGCAGGCGCTGAAAGGCGGCCAGATGGGTTGGGGGCGTATTCAGGAACTGCCATCTATCTTTGCTCAGGCGCTGAGCACGGCGAAGAAAGGCGATATCATCGGTCCAATCCGTTCAGGTGTGGGTTTCCACATCCTGAAAGTTAACGATCTGCGTGGCCAGAGCCAGAACCTTTCCGTAACGGAAGTGCACGCGCGCCATATTCTCCTGAAACCGTCACCGATCATGACTGACGATCAGGCTCGCGCAAAACTGGAACAAATCGCAGCAGATATTAAGAGCGGTAAAACCTCGTTTGCTAACGCGGCGAAAGAGTTCTCCCAGGATCCTGGCTCTGCTAACCAGGGCGGCGATCTTGGCTGGGCGGCTGCAGATATCTACGATCCTGCGTTCCGCGATGCGCTGATGAAGCTCAGCAAAGGCCAGATGAGCACCCCTGTGCATTCATCCTTTGGCTGGCACCTGATCGAACTGCTGGATACCCGCAACGTGGATAAAACCGATGCGGCGCAGAAAGACAAAGCTTACCGTATGCTGTTTAACCGCAAATTCTCTGAAGAAGCGGCAACCTGGATGCAGGAACAACGCGCCAGCGCTTACGTGAAAATACTGAGCAACTAATGAAACAACATCGTGTTGTTATCACTCCCGGCGAACCCGCCGGGATTGGTCCCGACCTCGTCGTCCAGTTGGCTCAACGCAGTTGGCCGGTTGAACTGGTCGTCTGTGCTGATGCAACACTGTTACAAGACCGGGCAACATTGCTCGGTCTGCCTTTGACTCTGCTCCCCTACGTTGAAGGCCAACAGCCAGCACCGCAACAAGCCGGTACCTTAACCCTTCTTTCTGTTCCCCTTCGTACACCCGTTACCCCAGGCCAGCTCAGCACTGAAAACGGCCACTATGTTGTCGAGACGCTGGCACGTGCCTGTGATGGCTGCTTGAAGGGTGAATTTGCCGCATTAATCACCGGCCCCGTGCACAAGGGTGTTATCAACGAAGCAGGTATTCCTTTTACCGGGCATACCGAGTTCTTCGAAGAGCGCTCGCACAGCTCAAAAGTGGTTATGATGCTGGCAACCGAAGAGATGCGGGTTGCACTGGTGACAACGCATCTGCCCATCAAGGCTATCCCTGACGCCATTACCCCTGAACTCTTACGCGAGATCATCGGGATTTTGCATCATGACCTGCAAACGAAATTTGGGATCAAACAGCCACACGTCCTGGTTTGCGGGCTAAATCCACATGCCGGAGAAGGTGGGCATATGGGCACGGAAGAGATAGACACTATCATTCCTGTGCTCGAAGAAATGCGTGCAAAAGGGATGAATCTTAGCGGGCCGTTGCCTGCGGATACCCTTTTCCAGCCCAAATACCTGGATAATGCCGATGCCGTGCTCGCGATGTACCACGATCAGGGCTTGCCCGTGCTAAAATACCAGGGCTTTGGCCGTGGCGTGAATATCACCCTCGGTTTACCCTTTATTCGAACGTCCGTTGACCACGGTACTGCGCTGGATCTGGCAGGCCAGGGAAAAGCGGATGTCGGCAGTTTTATTACGGCGCTTAATCTCGCCATCAAAATGATTGTTAATACTCAATGACTAATCGAGTCCATCAGGGCCACTTAGCCCGTAAACGCTTCGGGCAAAACTTTCTCAACGATCAGTTTGTGATCGAAAGTATCGTTTCTGCCATTAATCCGCAGAAAGGCCAGGCTATGGTCGAAATCGGCCCGGGCCTTGCCGCACTGACCGAACCAGTAGGCGAGCGTCTTGACGAACTGACCGTTATCGAACTTGACCGCGACCTGGCGGCACGTCTGCAAACGCACCCGTTCCTGGGGCCAAAGCTGACCATTTATCAGCAAGATGCCATGACCATGAACTTTGGCGAGCTGTCAGAAAAAATGGGGCAGCCGCTGCGCGTGTTTGGTAACCTGCCTTACAACATCTCTACGCCGTTGATGTTCCACCTGTTTAGCTATACTGATGCCATTGCCGACATGCACTTCATGTTGCAAAAAGAGGTTGTGAATCGTCTGGTTGCGGGGCCGAACAGTAAAGCGTATGGTCGTTTAAGCGTAATGGCACAATATTTCTGCAACGTGATCCCGGTGCTCGAAGTACCGCCATCCGCCTTTACGCCACCGCCGAAAGTGGATTCAGCAGTTGTACGCCTTGTCCCGCATAAAGTGAAACCGTATCCGGTCAAAGAGTTGCGCGTGCTGAGCCGTATTACCACTGAAGCTTTTAACCAGCGCCGTAAAACGATCCGTAACAGCCTGAGCAACTCGTTTAGCGTTGAGGTGTTAGCTGAGCTAGGGATCGACCCGGCAATGCGTGCGGAGAACATCTCCGTAGAGCAGTATTGCAAGCTGGCTAATTACATCAGCGAAAATGCCCCGCCGAAGGAGAGTTAAGCCATGATTGATTCGCCCCGCGTCTGTGTTCATGTACAAAGCGTCTATATCGAGTCCCAGTCCACACCGGATGAAGAGCGTTTTGTCTTTGCCTACACGGTAACCATTCGCAATCTGGGGCGGATGCCTGTGCAACTGCTTGGGCGCTACTGGCTTATCACTAACGGCAATGGCCGCAAAATCGAAGTCCAGGGCGAAGGTGTGGTGGGTGAACAACCGCACATCGATCCTGGCGAAGAGTATCAGTACACCAGTGGTGCGGTTATTGAAACACCGCTGGGTACCATGGAAGGCTATTACGAAATGGTCGACGCCGAGGGTAATGCCTTCCGCATTGCTATTCCTGTGTTCCGTCTTGCCGTTACAACACTCATTCACTAATCCAATGTCTACATATCTGATTGGCGACGTTCATGGTTGCTACGATGAACTGATCGCATTGTTAAAACAGGTCGACTTTACGCCTGGTCAGGACACACTCTGGCTAACGGGTGACCTGGTGGCACGCGGTCCTGGTTCACTTGACGTTCTGCGCTTTGTAAAATCTCTGGGCGACAATGTACGGATGGTGCTGGGCAACCATGACCTGCATCTTCTGGCGGTATATGCCGGGATCAGCCGTAATAAGCCGAAAGACAGGATTACCCCTCTGCTCGAGGCACCAGACGCCGATGACCTGATCAACTGGCTTCGTCGTCAGCCGCTGCTGCAAATCGATGAAGAGAAAAAACTGCTCATGGCGCACGCCGGGATAACCCCGCAATGGGATCTCGAAACGGCTAAAGCCTGTGCGCGCGACGTTGAAGCAGTGCTGGCAAGCGACTCGTATCCGTTCTTCCTTGATGCCATGTACGGCGATATGCCGAACCACTGGAGTGAAGATCTCAGCGGGCTGGCGCGTTTGCGTTTTATTACTAATGCCTTCACGCGTATGCGCTTCTGCTTCCCGAACGGGCAGCTGGATATGTACTCCAAAGAGACACCGGAGAGTGCGCCTGCGCCGCTCAAACCCTGGTTTGCCATTCCTGGGCCGGTAACCAACGAGTACAGCGTGGTGTTCGGGCATTGGGCTTCACTTGAGGGTAAAGGCACGCCTGAAGGCGTCTACGGTCTGGATACGGGATGTTGCTGGGGCGGGGTGTTGACCTGTTTACGCTGGGAAGATAAAGCTTACTTTGTGCAGCCATCTAACCGACAGCGTGACTTAGGGGAAGATGAGGCCGTCGCCTCCTGAGGATAATTCCCTCTCCCGGTGGGAGAGGGAAAAACACTTAACGACGTTCCAGAATTTCGAAGCAGTAGCTGTGTGAGTTCTGCGCATCAGCGTCGTGGAATTCGCTGAACACGGATTCCCACTCGTCAGGATCGTAATCCGGGAAATGCGTATCCCCTTCCACTTCCGCATCAATATGCGTCAGATACAGCTTCTGCGCTTTTGGCAGGAACTGTTCGTACACACGACCGCCACCGATAACCATGATCTCTTCGGCGTTACCGCAGGCTGCAATGGCCTCGTCTAAGGATTTCACCCATTCAACACGATCATCAGTGCCCGGCTGGCTACTGATAACGATATTCTTACGGCCAGATAATGGACGACCAATCGACTCCCAGGTCAGGCGGCCCATCACTACCGGCTTGTTTAACGTAGTACGCTTAAACCATGCGAGATCGGCAGGCAGGTTCCACGGCATGGCGTTTTCCATACCGATAACGCGGTCTACCGCCAGCGCTGCAATCAGACTGATCATTGAAAATTTCCCGGATGCAAAAAATTGCCGCCACTATACGGAAAGCTTAATCTTTCGTCGACTGGCGGCAGGGTAAAGAAACAGAAATTTTTTAATATTGCTGGCAACACCACTTCACGCTGAAGGTTTACTCTCAGGTTCGTCTTCCGGGTTACCGGTATGTTTACCCTCTTCCGTACCTTGCCAGCCATGACGCTGCACCAGCGACAGATGATTACGGTCTTCATTAATGATTTCCGTCAGCATCGCACTGGTGCGTTTAAAGACCGCCGCCCGCTCGGATGCCGTGCTGCCCGCCATTGCCACCATCTCTTCCACCATGTCGGTGTTGAAACGACGGAACAGGTCTGCACGCTCGCGGGCCTCATACGCCCCCAGTCCCAGGCTTTCCAGCGCCATTCGGCCAGATTTAAGTGCCCCTTCGAATGTTTCACGTTCCGGCGCTTCAACCCCTGCCTGGCGCAGCTGGATGTAATGATCCACATCGCGTGCACGCGAGATGATCGTCAGATTCGGGAAATGTTCTTTCACCAGCTCGACCATCTCCATGCTGGCCTGCGGATCGTCAATGGCGTTAATCAGCACTTCGGCCTTTGCCGCACCTGCGGACTCCAGCAGATCGACACGGGTCGCATCGCCGTAGAAGACTTTCATGTCGAATTTACGCAGAGTATCCACGTGGTCAGGATCGTGGTCGAGGATCACCATTTTCACCCCACTGGAAAGCAACAAACGACCGGTTATCTGCCCGAAACGCCCGAATCCGGCGATGATAACGCGCGGTTGTTCTTCATCTATTTCATCGGCTTCGCGCTCTTGCTCACTGCCTGATTTTTCCAGACGCGTCAGCACGACCAGCAGAACCGGCGTCGCCGCCATCGACAGTGCCACCGCAAGGGTTAACGCTTTCGCCCACTCCGGGTCGAGCACATTTGCCATTTGCGCGGCGCCAAAGACCACAAAGGCGAATTCACTTCCCTGCCCCAGCAGCACCGCAAACCAGCGACGCTGTTTATTCGGCACCTTCAGCGGGCGGGCAATCAGCCACAGCATCCCCATTTTGATAACCAGGAAGCCCACCAGCAGAAGGATTATCCGCAGCGGGTGCGTGGCCAGCGTGCCAAAGTCGATAGACATCCCCACGCCGATGAAAAAGAGCCCCAGTAACAGTCCTTTAAACGGCTCGATATCGCTTTCCAGTGCATGACGGTATTCAGAGCTTGCCAGCAGTACGCCCGCCAGGAATGCCCCCATCGCCATCGAGAGTCCGGCCTCTTCCAGCAGTAAACCGAAGCCAAATACCAGGAACAACGCCACGGCACTGAAGACTTCACGCAGGCCTGAACGGGCGACAAACCGCAGTAATGGACGCGTAACATAACGTCCTAACAAAATAACCAGCGCCAGCGCACCCACCACTTTTAACGCCGACAGCGCAAAGGCGCCGAGCGTCGTTGAAGACCCGCTTGCCGCCAGTAGCGGGATCATCGCAACCAACGGAATGGCGGCAATATCCTGGAACAACAGCACCGAGAACGCACTGCGGCCCATCTGAGAGACGGTCAGGTTACGTTCGTTCATCGCCTGCATGGCAATGGCAGTAGAAGAAAGCGCCAGCGTCATGCCGATAAGCTCGGCTACTTTCCAGTCCATGCCCAGCAAAATGCAGAAGCCGCCCAGCAGCACACCGCAGGCCACCATTTGTAACGCACCGCCGCCAAAGACCGAGGCGCGAAGCTTCCATAGCCGCTGGGGATCAAGCTCAAGGCCAATCACAAACAGCATCAGCACAACGCCAATCTCAGCGAAATGGAGAATCGCCTCGGCATCCGTGACCAGACGCAGGCCCCACGGCCCGATGACACACCCGGCAATCAGATAGCCAAGCACAGAACCCAGCCCCAGACGCACCGCTACCGGCACAATCAGTGCTGCCGCGCCAAGGTAAATCAGCGCCTGTATAAGCGTATGACTATCCATTGTGCGTCTCCTGCCACTCAATTAAGCGTTGTTTATAGTGACGCGCCTGCGCCTGTAACGTCTCATCGTCACACACAAAGGTGCAGTGCATCGCAAAAGGAGGCACCCAGTTGAGCCCGCAATAGAGCGCGGTTGCCTGTAAAGGCTGGGCCAGAACGTCAAATCCCGGGAAGGAGCCGATATCAAAGTGGCTTTCACCGCCGCCGGTGGTCACGGCCCACATCAGGCTTTTACCCTTCAGTGCCTTGCCGTTGTGACCATAGGCCCAGCCGTGAGAAAAGACCTTGTCGATCCACAGTTTAAGTAGCGGAGGGGTGCTGTACCACTGCATCGGATGCTGCCAGATAATCAGGTCAGCACGAGAGAGCGCCGCCTGTTCGGCGGCGATGTCGATATTAAAGTCGGGGTAGAGTTGATAAAGAGAGCGGATTTCCACTCCGTCGAGCGTCCCTGCCTGTTCAAGCATCCGTTTATTCGCATGAGAGTGCTGCGGATAAGGATGCGCATAAATTATCAGAATCATTTATTTGCCTGTCTTTACGCATATTGCCTTTCAGCAAGAGTGTAGACAGTTAATCGAACCGGTTACAATGATAACTGTTATTTATGTATCCAGCGCTCAGGCACTGCGCGGCTCTTTGCTGACGGCTTCGTCCGCCACCTGTGTGGCAAGGTCGCATTTTTTCGGCAGCAGGAAGGTCATGGTTCCGGCTATCAACAGCGATCCTGCCAGCGCGCACACGGCAACATTTTGACCATATAGATACATCATCACCCCAACCAGATACGGACCACAGAATCCCCCGAGATTCCCCAGGCCGTTGATGACCCCACGGGCGCTACCGGCCACTTCAGGTGCGGCAATCCGCCCCGGCATGGACCAGAACGGGCTGGTCGCCGCTTTCAGGAAGAACCCGCAGATAACCAGCGCGATATAGGCGGCTACCACATGCTCACGCAGCACCACAGACGCAATCAGCGCAGCAGCGAAACAGTACAGTGAGAAGCGTACCCACAGGCGGCGTTTTCCGCTGCGGTCGCTGAAAAGTGAAATAACATAAATCCCGGCAAGCGTTGCCACGAACGGCAGAACCGCAAGGAACCCCACACTCGCCATGTTGCCACCCGTCAGCCCTTTAAGGATGGTCGGTAGCCAGAGGGTATAACCGTAATCACCGGTCTGGTAGAAGAAGTTAAGAATAACCAGCTTCATCAGACCCGGGTTACGGAAGACATCCTTCACTGGTGCCTTGCTCACAGGTGCTTCGGCCAGTTTTGCCGCCCGTTCCGCCGCGAGGGTTTTCACCAGATACTCCCGTTCAGCCTGCGGTAACCAGCGTGCTTCTTCCGGGCGATCGCTAATCATAAACCACCACACTGCCAGTACTACCAGCGACAGCAGGCCTTCGATGATAAACAGCCAGCGCCAGTCGAGTGCGGCAATGATGGCGCCCGAAACGGGGGCGGTCAGCATCCCGCCCAGTGGCGCAAACATCATCACAAACGCATTGGCGCGCCCGAGCTCTTTCTCAGGGAACCAGTTACTGACCATCGTCAGCACTACAGGCAGCATCCCACCTTCAGACACACCCAAAATAAAGCGCAGTACCAGCAGCTGATATTCATGGGTGACAAAACCCGTTGCGACCGACACTATCGCCCATGCCACCAGCGACCAGGCAATAAAGCGCTTACCGCTGCCATTTACGGCAATCCGTCCCCCCGGTATTTGCAGGAATAGATAACCAATAAAAAATATACCGCTGGCAACACCCGCCATCTGGCTGGTAATACCTAAATCAGCTTCCATTCCTCCGGGCAGGGCGAAACTAATATTAACCCGATCCATAAACGAAATAATGCAGGCAATTAATACCGGCGTAATAATACGCAACCAACGGGTGCTGGGAATGTTATCGTTCATATTTCGTACTCTCTATGCAGAGGTTATTGTTGTCATTACATGAGAACCAGGTACAGAGATAAAACGTGAGTATTAATTAATCGCGTTAGGTAATTTTGTACCCGCAAAATAAGCCGTCACGTTGGCAAATACCACGTCACTCATTTTTTGGCGGGTTTCATGAGTGGCACTGGCGATATGCGGTTGCAAAACTACATTCTCTAGTGCGATCAGTTCAGCCGGGACATGCGGCTCATCTTCAAAAACATCCAGAGCAGCCCCGGCGATAACACCGTTTTGTAACGCCTTAATCAGCGCCTGCTCATCCACCAGCGAGCCACGAGCGATGTTGATCAACCATGCGTGTGTCGGCATCACATTCAGTACCGGGGCATCGATGATCCCCCGGTTAGCCTCGCCACCGGATGCGGCAATCACCAGGAAGTCGCTCTGATGCGCCAGGGTATGCAGGTCCGCGCACCACTGATACCCAAGCCCCTCGACAGGTTTACGGTCGTGGTACAGCACCTGCATATCAAAACCCGCGGCACGGCGGGCAATGGCCTGGCCGATATTCCCCATCCCCAGCAGGCCAATCCGCTTGCCACTCACCTGGGTTGCCAGCGGCAGGCCACCGTTAAGCCAGCGCCCTTCCCGGACAAAACGATCGCCCTGGCACAGCCGGCGTGCGCCACTGAGCAACAGCCCCATTGCCAGATCGGCGACATCATTAGTTAACACGCCAGACGTTATCGAGACGGCAATCTGGCGGGAGCGCACATAGTCCAGATCCACCGCATCGGTCCCCACGCCAAAGATAGCCACCAGCCCCACGTGCGGCAGCAGCTCCAGAACGCTGTTTTGCACCCCCACGTCGCCCCGCGTAACCACGGCGGCAATGTTCTCCCCCTGTTCACGCAGAAACGCGATGGGATCATCTTGTTCATACAGGCGAAACAGCGGGAACTCAGCGGCAAGCAGGGCTTGCAGGCTATCAATAACGGGAGCCACCAGAAGGACGGCGCGAGAAAGAGTATTCATGGGATCACCTGTTTGAAGTTCATAACGACAGTGGTCACTATCAAACGGGTTTTTTGTAGGGTTTTTTGCGATCTTCGTCACGCTGAATCGTGTTAAAAAGCGCTGTTACAGGCTCCGTGATCGGTAAGACAAATTAGATGGTTTCGCCCATCGACAGGCGGTAGTGCAGATCGACCTTCTCGATAGTCGGTAGCCCTTTGATTTTCTTGATCAGGATTTCAGTGGCGACTTTGCCCATTTCAGCGCGCGGCGTCAGCACGCTTGCCAGACGCGGGGAGACAACCTGGCCTATCTCCAGCCCGTGAAAACCGGCGATTGCCAGCGTCTGCGGGACGCGAATACCCGATGCCAGGCACTCCTGTAACACGCCAACGGCGAGGTCGTCGTTGGTACACAGAATACCGTCCATATCGGCGTACATCTGGCGCGCCAGCGTCATCATGCCCGTCCCGATAGAGACAGACGAAACCTTGTTGGGCGCAATGCGCCCTACCCTCAGGCCTGCCGCTTCCATCGCCTCGCAATACCCCGCGTAACGCTGTTCATCACGAACGTCCGACATCGATCCAAAATAGACGATGTGCCGCTTTCCGCTTGCCAGCAGCATGTTGGTCATATCCAGGCCCGCTTTGAAATTGTCAAAACCCACGTTGATGCGCCCGGGGTTTTCCGACAGACCCATCACTTCCGCAACGGGGATTTTCGCGGCGTTGAGGTACTTTTCTGCCCGCAGGGTATGCACTGACTCGGTCAATAACAGGCCTTTGACATTAAACGCCAGCACTGCCGCGATCTGCTCTTCTTCACGCTGGCGGTCGTAGTCGTAGTTCACCACCAGCGTCTGATAGCCGTGCGCCGCCGTAACCGACTCAATACCGGCTAACAGATCGGCAAATATTTGATTATGGAAAGAAGGAATGAGTACGCCAATGCGCGGCACCACGGTACTGCTCATGGCAGGATTATCCGGATCTGGCTCGTAACCAATTTCGGCAATCACGCTGGCAATACGCTCGGCGGTTTCGGGTTTCACTTTATCTGGCGTGCGTAAATAGCGGCTGACGGTCATCTTCGTTACGCCAGCCAGCTCAGCGATATCATTAAGCGTAATACGTTGTGCCTTCATCAGTTAACCCGTCAATAACCGCTACCACATCAGGCCATTATGCCTGCCAGAGCAGGAAAAGAGAATCGCGCGAGGCTGCTATCACCCTCTCCTGGCGCGGGATTTACCGCCCCGCCTCACGTTTAACGTAACCCCTTTTCGTAACACGATTTGAAGTGATCTTCATCACAGTTTCACCTGCCGAAAATCCGTGAGATAGAACCCACAACGTTTTCCGTTTTCAGCCGTTAATCAGGATATAAAGATGAAAGATCTTTTCAGCTTACAAGGTAAACGCATTTTAATTACAGGCGCAGGTCAGGGAATTGGCTTTGTGATGGCTCAGGGCCTGGCGCAATATGGCGCAGAAATTATCATTAATGATATTTCTGAAACCCGGGCGAACGATGCGGTCATGAAATTACGCGATGAAGGCGCGACGGCATATCCTGCCGTATTTAATGTCACGGATGCGGACTGCGTAGAAAATGCCATTAGCCAGATTGAAAAAGAAATAGGTGCCATCGACGTATTATTTAATAACGCCGGTATTCAGCGCCGCCATCCTTTTACTGAATTCCCGGTTCAGGAATGGAATGACGTTATTTCCGTGAATCAGACGGCGGTATTTTTAGTGTCGCAGGCCGTTGCTAAACGGATGATCACCCGCCAGCAGGGCAAAATCGTCAACATCTGCTCCATGCAAAGTGAGCTGGGTCGCGACACCATCACCCCTTACGCCGCTGCTAAAGGGGCGGTCAAAATGCTGACGCGCGGTATGTGCGTTGAGCTGGCGCGCCATAACATTCAGGTTAACGGTATCGCGCCAGGCTACTTCAAAACGGCGATGACGCAGACGCTGGTCGATGATAAAGCTTTTACCGACTGGCTGTGCAAACGCACTCCGGCGGCGCGCTGGGGCAATCCGCAGGAGCTGGTTGGCGCAGCGGTGTTTCTCTCTTCCAGTGCCTCTAACTTCGTCAACGGCCATCTGTTGTTCGTAGATGGCGGCATGTTGGTAGCAGTGTGAATCCGGAGGTGCTATGACAGGGCAATGTATCATCCTGATGGGGGTGTCAGGCACCGGGAAAACAACGGTCGGACACGCTATCGCGCAGCAGATGGGGGCAAAATTCATCGATGGCGATGACCTTCACCCACGGCAGAATATTGTCAAAATGGCGGCCAGTCAGCCGCTTGATGATAACGATCGTCAGCCGTGGCTGGAGCGTATTTCTGACGTTATTTTTAGCCTTGAGCAGAAGAATGAATCCGGCGTGCTGGTCTGTTCCGCGCTCAAAAAGCGCTATCGCGACCAACTGCGTAAAGGAAGCAACAAAGTTCGCTTTCTCTGGCTGACGGGCGATTACGGCTGCATTCTGGCCCGCATGCAGCAACGCAAAGGGCATTTTATGCCAGAAGCATTACTGCGCAGCCAGTTTGCCGCGCTGGAAGCCCCCGACAGCAGCGAAACCGATATTGTCGCCATTGATATCGCCCCGACGGTGGAACAGATCGTGGCGAACGCCTTAACGTTACTCGAACAAGCGCACTCCAGGGAGGTGCTGGCATGATTATCGATACCTTAGCCGCAGCGGCTAAAAATGCACTCTATCCGCCGGTTATCCGTACCGCGTTACAGGCAGTTATCGCTCAGGATCCGCGCAGCCTGCCTGCGGGTAAATATACCGTTGATGGCGATAATATCTTTTTTACCGTCGTCGAAGGCGAAACGCGCCCGCTGGCCGAACAGCGCCCGGAGTACCATCATCAGTACATTGATATTCATATCGTTCTGACAGGGGAAGAGATTATTGGCGCAGGTAATAAGGGACTGACCATCACATCCGATGGCCCGTTTAGTACGGCTCACGACATTGGTTTTTGCGAACACATCAGCAGTGAATCGCTGATCCATCTCCATCCTTTTGAGCTGGCTATCCTGTTCCCGGGCGAGTTACACCGTCCGATGAGTGCCCTTGATGCTGGCGCACCGCTGCGCAAGATTGTTGTCAAAATCAATAACGACCTGCTCTAAAGCACAACGCTGGCCCTCACGGGCCAGCGTCATCAATCAGTTATCCAGCTCATCCATCGACTTCACCTGGTCACGATTAATCTGCTCCGTTTTACCGGTTTCAGCATTTTTGTAAGACACCATACCGGTATCTTCATCGACCTGCGGTTTCCCGTCAGTGACGATGGTTTTGCCATCGGTGGTTTTTAATGCCTGATTAGAGGAACAGCCCGCGACGGTGAACAGCGCTGCGGCAGCAAAGACAGAAGTGATAAGTAATTTATTTTGCATGGTGTTTTCCCCTGCATTCAGTTGGATTTCGTTATCGACCTAACCATTTTAGGCTAACTGACTGAAAGAGGATGGAAAACCAGAAGGTTCTGAAGGTGGGGATAATGCCCGGCCGCGGAATGCCGCCGGGCATTTTTACTTACTTGTTAATCTGCGCGTGCATTTCCTGCACCGAAATCACCTTCTCGGTCGCATCCGCGTTCAGCGCCATAGCTGTTGCGAAACCGCCGTTCAGGGTGGTGTCGTAGTGCACCTTGTATTGCAGCGCGCTGCGGCGAATCAGCTTAGAGTCTTCAATCGCCTGGCGGCCCGCCGTGGTGTTGATGATGTAGGTGTATTCGCCATTCTTGATACGGTCCTGAATGTGCGGACGACCTTCATGCACCTTGTTCACCAGACGTGGATTGATACCCGCTTCACCCAGCACAATCGCCGTGCCGTGGGTTGCATCCAGCTCGAAGCCCTGTTTCAGCAGCTTGGCGGCCAGGTCAACCACGCGCTCTTTATCACCTTCGCGCACAGAGAGCAGCGCACGGCCTGATTTTCTCATGGTGGAGCTACTGCCCAGTTGCGCTTTCGCGAACGCTTCTGCGAAGGTGCGGCCCACGCCCATCACTTCCCCGGTAGAGCGCATTTCTGGCCCTAACAGTGGGTCAACGCCCGGGAATTTGTTGAACGGCAGTACCACTTCTTTCACCGAGTAGTACGGTGGGATGATTTCTTTGGTCACGCCCTGCTGAGCCAGCGTCTGGCCTGCCATCACGCGCGCCGCCACTTTCGCCAGCGGAACGCCGGTCGCTTTGGAGACGAACGGTACGGTACGTGCCGCACGCGGGTTCACTTCAATCAGGTACACTTCGTTGTTTTTTACAGCGAACTGGACGTTCATCAGACCACGAACCTGCAACTCGAAGGCCAGTTTCTGCACCTGCTGGCGCATCACGTCCTGAATTTCCTGGCTCAGCGTATACGCTGGCAGAGAACATGCAGAGTCACCGGAGTGCACGCCCGCCTGTTCGATGTGCTCCATGATGCCGCCAATCAGCACCATTTCGCCGTCGCAGATGGCGTCCACGTCCACTTCTACAGCATCGTCCAGGAAGCGGTCGAGCAGCACTGGCGCATCGTTAGAGACGCTTACCGCAGTCTGGAAGTAGCGACGCAGGTCGGCTTCGTCGTAGACGATTTCCATTGCGCGGCCACCGAGTACGTAGGAAGGACGCACCACCAGCGGATAACCGATATCTTTTGCCTTCTCAACGGCCATCTCAATCGCGGTGACGGTGGCGTTTGCCGGTTGTTTCAGCTTCAGACGGTCAACCGCCTGCTGGAAACGCTCACGGTCTTCGGCACGGTCAATCGCATCCGGGCTTGTCCCGATAACCGGTACACCGGCTGCTTCCAGCGCACGCGCCAGTTTCAGCGGGGTCTGGCCGCCGTACTGCACGATGACGCCTTTCGGCTTCTCGATACGTACGATTTCCAGCACGTCTTCCAGCGTTACCGGCTCAAAGTACAGACGGTCAGAAGTGTCGTAGTCAGTCGATACGGTTTCTGGGTTACAGTTAACCATGATGGTTTCGTAACCGTCTTCACGCAGCGCCAGAGAGGCGTGTACGCAGCAGTAATCGAATTCGATGCCCTGGCCGATACGGTTTGGCCCGCCGCCCAGTACCATAATCTTGTCGCGGTCGACAGACGGGTTCGCTTCGCACTCATCTTCATACGTGGAGTACATGTACGCGGTGTCGGTCGCAAACTCTGCTGCACAGGTATCTACACGTTTGTAAACCGGGTGCAGGTTGTACTGGTCACGCAGCTTGCGGATTTCCGCTTCGCGTACGCCCGCCAGTTTTGCCAGACGCGCATCGGCAAAACCTTTACGCTTCAGCACGCGCAGGAAATCAGCGTCAAGGCCGGTGATGCCCAGCTCCGCCACTTGCTCTTCCAGACGAACCAGCTCTTCAATCTGCACCAGGAACCAGCGGTCGATGTTGGTCAGGTTGAACACGCCATCTACGGACAGACCAGCACGGAAGGCATCGGCGATGTACCAGATACGCTCTGCGCCTGCATCTTTCAGCTCGCGGCGAATTTTGGTCAGCGCTTCCGGGTCATCCAGGCTCACTTTCGGGTCAAAACCGGTCGCGCCCACTTCCAGGCCACGCAGCGCTTTCTGCATGGATTCCTGCTGGGTGCGGCCAATTGCCATCACTTCGCCCACGGATTTCATCTGAGTTGTCAGACGGTCGTTTGCGCCAGCAAATTTCTCGAAGTTGAAGCGAGGGATTTTCGTCACAACGTAGTCGATAGACGGTTCGAAGGACGCAGGGGTGCGGCCGCCGGTGATGTCGTTCATCAGCTCGTCGAGGGTGTAACCCACCGCCAGTTTCGCGGCGATTTTGGCAATCGGGAAGCCGGTTGCTTTTGAAGCCAGCGCTGAGGAACGGGATACACGCGGGTTCATTTCGATAACAATCAGGCGGCCGGTTTTCGGGTTCACCGAGAACTGAACGTTAGAACCACCGGTTTCAACGCCGATTTCACGCAGTACCGCCATCGAGGCGTTACGCATGATTTGATACTCTTTATCGGTCAGCGTCTGGGCTGGCGCTACGGTGATAGAGTCACCGGTGTGAATACCCATCGCATCGAAGTTTTCGATGGAGCAGACGATGATGCAGTTGTCGTTTTTATCACGCACCACTTCCATCTCGTACTCTTTCCAGCCAATCAGCGATTCATCAATCAGCAGCTCTTTGGTTGGGGAGAGGTCCAGACCACGTTCGCAAATCTCTTCGAACTCTTCACGGTTGTAAGCGATACCGCCGCCGGTGCCGCCCATGGTGAAGGAAGGACGGATGATGCACGGATAACCTACGTCGGCCGCAACAGCCAGCGCTTCTTCCATATTGTGTGCAATACCGGAACGCGCGGTGTCGAGGCCGATTTTTTTCATCGCCACGTCGAAGCGACGACGGTCTTCTGCTTTATCAATCGCATCGGCGGTGGCACCAATCATGGTCACACCAAACTCTGCCAGCACGCCCTGACGCTCAAGCTCCAGCGCACAGTTCAGTGCAGTCTGGCCGCCCATCGTTGGCAGCACCGCATCCGGGCGCTCTTTTTCGATGATTTTGCGAACCACTTCCCAGTGAATCGGCTCGATGTAAGTTGCATCAGCCATTTCCGGGTCGGTCATGATGGTTGCCGGGTTAGAGTTCACCAGAATGACGCGGTAGCCCTCTTCACGCAGCGCTTTACACGCCTGCGCACCGGAGTAGTCGAATTCACAGGCCTGGCCGATAACGATCGGGCCAGCGCCAAGGATCAGGATGCTTTTTATGTCTGTACGTTTTGGCATTGTCTTCTCGGCTCCTGATTATTTAGCGGTCTTACGGTAAAGCTCAATAAGTTCGATGAAGTGATCGAACAGCGGCGCAGCATCGTGCGGGCCAGGGCTGGCTTCCGGGTGACCCTGGAAGCTAAACGCAGGCTTATCGGTACGGTGGATACCTTGCAGGGTGCCATCGAACAGCGATTTGTGCGTTACGCGAAGGCTGGCAGGCATGGAAGCCTCATCCACCGCGAAGCCGTGATTCTGCGCCGTAATCATTACGGTGTTGTTGTCGATATCTTTCACCGGGTGGTTACCACCGTGGTGACCGAACTTCATCTTAACGGTGTTCGCACCGCTCGCCAGTGCCAGCAGCTGATGGCCGAGGCAGATGCCGAAGACCGGGATATCGGTTTCCAGGAAGGACTTAATCGCGTCGATAGCGTAATCGCACGGCGCCGGATCACCTGGGCCGTTTGAGAGGAAGATGCCGTCCGGGTTCATCTTCAACACGTCTTCAGCCGAGGTTTTCGCCGGAACCACGGTCAGGCGGCAGCCACGGTCAACCAACATGCGCAGGATATTGCGCTTGGCACCGAAATCGTATGCAACAACGTGGAACGGCAGCTCGCTTTCTGATTTCGCTTCCGGCAGGTCGCCTTCCAGCATCCAGCTCCCCTGCGTCCAGCTGTAGGCTTCGGCTGTCGTCACTTCTTTCGCCAGGTCCATACCGTTCAGACCCGGGAAGGCTTTCGCTTTTTCAAGCGCCAGTACCGCATCCAGGTTATCACCTGCGATGATGCAGCCGTTCTGTGCACCCTTCTCGCGCAGCAGACGCGTTAACTTACGGGTATCGATATCGGCAATCGCCACGATGTTATGGCGTTTCAGGTAAGAAGAGAGGTCTTCAGTATTGCGGAAGTTGCTGGCAATCAGCGGCAGGTCACGAATGACCAGGCCTTGCGCATGTACCTGAGAGGATTCTTCGTCAGCAGCATTGGTGCCGACATTGCCGATATGAGGATAAGTAAGAGTAACGATTTGGCGAGAATAGGAAGGATCAGTGAGGATTTCTTGATAACCGGTCATTGAAGTATTGAAAACGACTTCCCCAACCGCCGAACCCGTTGCCCCTATGGCCCGACCGATAAACTGGGTTCCGTCTTCCAGAACCAATAGCGCTGACTTAATCAAAACACCCTCCAGAGAATATTCACTCACTTTATTTGCATATTAATTCATAACCACGTCATGAAGCAATGCAAATGTGTTGCCAGCGGATTTTTGGCAAACGGCGGCATTTTGGGTATTCAGAGGGTGAAAGTCAACTTAAAACGGATATTTTGTTTATTCTTTTGCAAGCCTGGTGGCGGGAATGTGCTTTAAGCGACAAAAAGATCAAGTAAATCACATCGGAAAACGCTTGCGCGGCAAGTTTAATGGAAATCTGCGTCCTGACACAATAAAAAGTAGACCGGATGGTCAAAATTTACATTACCGCAACACAAAACCAGAGGAAGACTGCAATATTTAAGCGCTTTGACAGTAAAAACATGAAAGATAGATAAAATAAAAGGGCAATAAATTATTGCCCTATGCAATCAATACATTACGACTGCAATAACCACATCACGATGGGTAATAAATCTTACAAATTGTTAAGATCGAGCACATCTCTCATATCAAAAAGACCATTATCCTTGCCTTTTAACCACAAAGCAGAACGCACGGCACCATTTGCAAAGGTCATACGGCTGGAGGCTTTATGCGTAATCTCCACACGTTCGCCAATATCGGCGAACATCGCTGTATGTTCGCCGACGATGTCGCCTGCACGGACGGTTGCAAAACCAATCGTGCCCGGAACACGTTCGCCGGTGTGACCTTCGCGGGTATACACCGCGCAGTCTTTCAAATCTTTATCCAGTGCATGAGCAATCGCTTCGCCCATCGCCAGCGCCGTGCCCGATGGCGCATCGACTTTATAGCGGTGGTGAGCTTCGACAATCTCAATGTCGGTGTAGTCACCCATCACTTTCGCGGCCTTCTCCAGCAGCTTCAGCATGACGTTTACGCCCACGCTGAAGTTAGCGGCGAAGACAATCGCAATCTCATTTGACGCATCCTGGATGGCCTGTTTACCGGCATCATCAAAACCGGTGGTACCAATCACCATGCCTTTACCGTGCTGGCGGCAAAACGCCAGGTGGTTCAGCGTCCCTTCCGGGCGCGTGAAATCGATGAACACATCAAAGTCATCTTTTACGGCATCCAGGCTGCTCTGTACGCTAACGCCCGTCTTGCCTGCGCCTGCCAGCTCACCGGCATCGGTTCCCAGAAGCGATGAACCTTCACGCTCCAGCGCCGCGCCAAGTGCCACGCCATCCATCTGTAGTGCCGCCTGAATCAGCTGGCGACCCATACGTCCACCCGCGCCCGCAATAGCGACACGGATCTGTGCATCATGCATAGTTATTCTCTTACGTTAAAATGATGTAAACCGTTTTCAGATTAACCAGCCTGAGTGAAGGCTGCCAACTGAAAACACCGATAATTAGAATTTAACGTGAAACCGACTTAAATATCAGTAAAAGACATGATTAAGTCATCACGATAAAAGATTGGCAAAAAAAAAGGCCAGCACAGGAGGTGCTGGCCTTTTATCTGAAAAGGGATTATTCCACTTCGCGTGCATCGATACGCAGTTCTTTCGGGACTTCGAAAACGATGTTCTCTTCGCGTCCTTCCAGCGGTATCGCTTCGCCACCACCCAGCTCCTGCAAGCGGGCAATCACGTTCTGAACCAGAATATCCGGTGCAGATGCCCCGGCAGTGACGCCGACGCAGGCGGCGCTTTTAACCCACGCTTCCTGAATGTCCGTTGCATCATCAATCAGGAATGCCGCTTTCCCCATACGCTGCGCAAGCTCAGCCAGACGGTTGGAGTTAGAAGAGTTCTTCGAGCCAACAACCAGCACTACATCCGCCTGTTCAGCCAGGGCGCGTACGGCTTCCTGACGGTTAGTGGTGGCGTAGCAGATATCATCTTTACGCGGCCCAACGATTTTCGGGAAACGCTGACGAAGCGCATCAATCACATCAGAGGTGTCATCCACAGAGAGCGTAGTCTGGGTCATAAACGATAGACGGGCTTCGTTTTTCACATCCAGGGTAAACACATCTTCCGGTGATTCGACCAGGTACATGCCCCCTTCCGGGTTGCTGTACTGCCCCATGGTGCCTTCGACTTCCGGATGGCCTGCATGGCCAATCAGGATCGACTCTTCACCGCGACGGCTGGCGCGTGCCACTTCCATATGCACTTTCGTCACTAACGGACAAGTGGCATCGAAGACGGTTAAATCACGGCTTTTCGCTTCGTTACGTACCGCCTGAGACACCCCATGCGCAGAGAAAATCAGGATCGCGCCGTCCGGCACTTCACTGATCTGTTCAATAAAGATAGCGCCACGCTCGCGCAGGCTATCCACCACGTAACGGTTGTGCACCACTTCATGACGCACATAAATTGGCGCGCCGTAGATTTCCAGCGCGTTTTCAACAATGCTGATAGCGCGGTCTACACCGGCGCAAAAGCCGCGCGGGTTAGCCAACAGGATCTGCATTTCAGGCCTCCAGTGCCGGATCAATCTCCAGCACTTCAATATCAAAATGGACGGTACGCCCGGCAAGCGGATGGTTGAAATCTACGGTGATGGAGTCGCCGTTAATTTCGCGGATCACGCCAGGCATTTCGCTGCCATCCATAGCGGTAAAGAGCATAATCGCCCCGATCTCAGGCTCACCCGCATCCATGAACTCACGACGCGAGAAATACTGAATCAGGTCCGGGCTTGGCACACCAAACGCCGCATCTGGCTCCAGCGCAAACGCCTTTTTCTCGCCCTCTTTCAGACCCAGAAGCTGTTGTTCAAGACCTTCGGAGAGTGTGGTATCACCCAGACGGAACAGGGCTGGTTTACCATTGTTGCGGGTGGATTCAGCCGTGGAACCATCATCCAGTTTCAGCGTGAAGTGAACGAGGACTGCGCTGTTGCTCTGTACGGATTTAGACATGCAAATTGCTCGCTTGTTTTTGGTGCCTGTTGCCCGGTGGCGCTGCGCTTACCGGGCCTACATTACCGTAGGCCGGTGCAAGCGAAGCGCCGCCCGGCGGGGTTTAAGCCTGCTTCTTCGCGGCTGCGTTCGGCAAGAAGCCTTCCAGCACGATTAACGCCGCACCGATACAAATTGCGCTATCGGCCAGATTAAAGGTTGCGAAGTGCCAGTCGCCGACGTAGAAGTCGATCATATCGACCACAAAGCCGTGCCACAGGCGATCAAACAGGTTACCTAACGCGCCACCAATGATCAGCGCGTAGGCGATGTTATTCAGTTTTTGCGTTGCCTTCGAACGGTACATCAGCACCGCCAGAATCACGCAGATACCGATAGCGATACCCGCGAAGAACCAGCGCTGCCAGCCACCGCTGTCAGCAAGGAAACTAAACGCCGCGCCGTAGTTACGCGCGTAATGCAGATTAAGGGACGGGAACAGCGACACCGTATCCCCCAGAGCAAAGTTCTGGAGGATCAGGAACTTGCTGCCCAGATCAATAATCAGCACGACCACAACCAGCCACAGCCAGCGCAGTCCTGTTGAACAGAGAGATTTACTCATCAGGCAAACTTACGTTTCTCGCCGTCACCGGCGACGTTGCTTACACAGCGTCCGCAGATCTCTGCGTGTTCCGCCACCTGGCCGACATCAGTGGTGTAATGCCAGCAACGCGGGCATTTATCACCTTCGGCTTTGCTCAGTGCGACTTTCAGCCCTTTGAGCAGTTCGCTCTGCTGGGCATCAGCAGAAGCGTCGGCATAATCCGCAACTTTCGCACCCGAGGTCAACAGGACAAATCGCAATTCATCGCCCAGCGCCGTCAGTTTCGCCGCCAGCTCAGGTTCTGCGTACAGGGTCACTGCTGCTTCCAGAGAGCCACCGACTTTCTTGTCAGCACGCGCCTGCTCGATAACCTTGTTCACTTCGCCACGCACTTTCAGCAGCTCGTCCCAGAAGGCATCGTTCATTGCTTCAGTAGCGGAGAGATCGAACAGACCTTCGTACCACTCGCCGGTGAAGACATACTTCTCACGGTCGCCTGGCAGGTAGCCCCAGATTTCATCTGCGGTGAAGGACATGATCGGCGCCATCCAGCGCACCAGCGCTTCTGCGATGTGATACAGCGCAGTCTGGCAGCTACGACGCGCAACGCTGTCTGCTTTCGCGGTGTACTGACGGTCTTTGATGATGTCGAGGTAGAACGAGCCCATTTCGATGGAGCAGAAACGCATCAGGCGCTGCACCACTTCGTGGAAGTCGTAAGACTCATAGGCTTTCAGGATATCGTCCTGTGCCGCTTTCGCGCAGCCTACCGCCCAGCGATCCAGAACGACCATCTCTTCCGGTTTCACCATGTCTTTCACTGGATCAAAACCATTCAGGTTCGCCAGCAGGAAGCGCGCGGTGTTACGGATACGACGATAGCTGTCGGCTGCGCGTTTGAGGATCTCGTCAGACACCGCCATTTCGCCGGTGTAATCGGTAGATGCCACCCACAGACGCAGAATGTCCGCACCCAGTTTGTTCATCACATCCTGAGGAGAAACGGTGTTACCGATAGATTTGGACATCTTGCGTCCCTGACCATCCACGGTGAAGCCGTGGGTCAGTACCTGACGGTATGGCGCTTTGCCTTTCATGGCGGTGGAGATCATCAGAGATGACATGAACCAGCCACGGTGCTGGTCAGAACCTTCCAGATACATGTCGGCAGCGTGACCGGTAAATTCCGGGCGCACGTCAACGACGGAAGAGTGGGTAGAACCGGAGTCGAACCACACGTCCAGGGTATCTGGCACTTTCTCGTAGTTGTCAGCGTCTGCGCCCAGGATGTCGCGGGAGTCGAGATCCCACCACGCCTGAATGCCGTCAGCTTCAACACGCTTCGCCACTTCTTCCATCAGTTCCAGAGTGTTCGGGTGCAGCTCTTGCGTCTCTTTATGCACGAACAGAGACATCGGCACGCCCCAGGTACGCTGACGGGAGATACACCAGTCAGGACGGTTAGCCACCATGGATTCGATACGCGCCTGACCCCAGTCCGGGATCCACTGCACGCCTTTGATCTCTTGCAGGGACTGCGCACGCAGGCCTTTCTGATCCATGCTGACGAACCACTGTGGGGTCGCACGGAAGATGATTGGTGACTTGTGACGCCAGCAGCATGGATAGCTGTGCTGCATTTTCTCTACGTGCAGCAGCGCGCCGCGGTCACGCAGCATATCAACGATGATGTCGTTCGCTTTGAAGACGTTAATACCGTCCAGCGCCGGGTAGGTGCCAGGCAGGTATGAGCCGTCCGGGCCAACCGGGTTAGCGATTTCAAGACCGTATTTCAGGCTGATATTGTAATCGTCCGGGCCGTGGCCACCGGCGGTATGCACCGCACCGGTACCCGCTTCCAGCGTGACGTGGTCGCCCAGGATAGCCGGAACGTCGAAGTCGAGGAACGGATGTTTGAAGCGCATCAGTTCCAGCGCGTCGCCTTTCACGGTGCCCAGCACGGTGTAGTCGGTGATGTGCGCGCGTTTCAGCACGCTTTCAACCAGATCTTTCGCCAGGATAACCGCCTGACCTTCAACCTGCACCAGCGCATACTCGAACTCGCCAGACAGGGAGATCGCACGGTTGGCAGGCAGGGTCCACGGGGTGGTAGTCCAGATAACCAGCGATACTGGGCCGTTTACAGAAGTCACGCCAAATTTGGCTTTCACCGCTTCCTGATCGACGGCATGGAACGCCACGTCGATAGACGGAGAGGTTTTGTCGTAATACTCAACTTCCGCTTCTGCCAGCGCAGAACGGCAGTCAACGCACCAGTGCACCGGCTTCGCGCCTTTGTGCAGGTGGCCGTTGCCGATGATTTTGCCCAGCGCGCGGATGATGTTGGCTTCGGTTTTGAAGTCCATGGTCAGATACGGGTGCGACCAGTCGCCCAGCACGCCCAGACGGATGAAGTCAGCACGCTGGCCGTCAACCTGAGTGGCAGCGTATTCGCGGCATTTCGCGCGGAATTCTGCGGCGGTGAACTTCTCGCCCGGCTTACCGAATTCCTGCTCCACTTTCAGCTCGATTGGCAGACCGTGGCAATCCCAGCCCGGAACGTAAGGCGAGTCAAAACCCGTGAGGCCTTTGGACTTCACGATAATGTCTTTCAGAATCTTGTTTACAGAGTGACCAATATGAATGCTGCCATTCGCATATGGAGGGCCATCATGCAGAATGAAGGTTTTTTTGCCTTTTTTGGCTGCACGAATGATGCCGTACAGGTCATCATCGGTCCAACGCGCCAGCATTCCCGGTTCACGCTTGGCGAGATCGCCGCGCATCGGGAACCCTGTTTCCGGCAAATTCAGGGTTGATTTATAGTCACTCATCAGATTCTCGGTTCCGTATTTATCACGTAGGCATTTAAGCCGGGTTCAAAGCCCAAAAAACTCGCGGGCCGTTAATTCATCTCGCGCTATTTGCGCCTTAAGTTCGTCCAGCGAAGCAAATCGCTGCTCATTGCGTATTTTTTTACGCAGTATTACATCTATATGGCGACCGTAGAGGTCCATTACAACGTCCAACAGGTGCACTTCAAGCTGCTGTCGCACGCCGGCAACCGTTGGACGCGTGCCAATGTTGGCCACACCGAAATACGGCTTTTCGCCCAGTCCGGCCACTTCCACCGCGTAGACCCCTTTTACCGGGGAAACCTGACGACGCAGCGGGATATTCGCCGTCGGGAAACCAATAGTGCGGCCCAGGGCATCGCCATGTACCACGCGCCCGGAAATGGTGAAAGGGTGTCCAAGCAGGTTTTCCGCCGTGTTCAGATCATCATCCGCCAGTGCCTGGCGCACCGCCGTGCTGCTGACCCGAACGCCGCCCTCGCAGAAGGTCATGGCGCTGGTGACGTCAAAACCGTACTCCAGGCCAGCCTTCTGTAATAACAAGAAATCGCCCTGACGACCAGCGCCAAAGCGGAAATCATCACCTACTGCGAGAAACTGTACGCCAAGACGCTTAACTAACAGCTCACCGACAAAATTTTGTGCTGTCAGCGCTGCAAAGCGACGATCGAATCGTACACACAGCACGTAGTCCACACCGCACTCGGCAAGGTAGCGCAATTTCTCGCGTAGCCGGGTAAGGCGCGCAGGCGACTTCTCGCCCGCAAACAGCTCCAGCGGCTGTGGCTCAAAAATCATGACCACAACGGGCAGGCCACGCGCCTCCCCCTCTTTACGCAATCCTTGTAACAGCGCCTGATGCCCACGATGCACGCCGTCGAAATTACCAATGGTCAGAACGCACCCGTGCGGGGCTTTACTAAGATTATGTATGCCGCGTATCAGCTTCATGACTGGCTCAAGACAGTGAAAATCGCCAAAGTATACCTTGTACAGCGGTTAAGGTTAACCGGCGATTGTTCACGCAAAACAGAAAGCCGTAATGATTTCATCATGCTGACCTTTCGGAGTGAAAAAATCTGCCCGCGAACTGCGATTTTTGTGCCGAAAAGCTGTATTCACGACAGACAAGCTGGTAGAATCCTGCGCCATCACTACGTAACGTAGCGTCGCTCATAAACGGCGCTTATTTGCACAAATCCATTGACAAAAGAAGGCAAAGAGGGCATATTCCTCGGCCTTTGAATTGTCCACATAGATCATATTTGGGAGTTGGACTTGGCTAATATCAAATCAGCTAAGAAACGTGCTGTACAGTCTGAAAAGGCTCGTAAGCACAACGCAAGCCGTCGCTCTATGATGCGTACTTTCATCAAGAAAGTATACGCAGCTATCGAAGCTGGCGACAAAGCTGCAGCGCAGAACGCATTTAACGAAATGCAACCAATCGTGGATCGTCAGGCTGCTAAAGGTCTGATCCACAAAAACAAAGCAGCGCGTCATAAAGCAAACCTGACCGCGCAGATCAACAAACTGGCTTAATCGCCGCTTGTTGTTGCTTGTTTAAAGAACCCGCTTAACGCGGGTTTTTTTATGTCTTCAGATTGCCGGTGGCATGAACAATGCCGAGTAGTCCCGATTACAAATGCGCTGCACCGCCGGATGCTGGATCATCCTTTCGGCAAAGATCGCGTGATACTCTTCCATCACATTATCCACTCGACCAATCTCCGTAATCTTGTTATCCGAGTAGAGATCGTGCGCATAAAGCGTTGGCGCAACAAAGATAGCGTTATGCGCTTCGCCAAAGGCTTTCATCAGTGCGGCATCATCAAACTCACCGAGGATCTCCACATTCAGCCCCTGGGAGTTAAACCAGTTTTGCAGCTTACGTCCGAGCATGGAACGTCTGCCTGGTACCAGCAAACGACGCTCTTCCAGACAGGCCGGGAACGGTTTTTCCGGCGGCGGGTTGATGCACCAGAAGCTCACACCACATTCGCCAATCTTCACCGAGAACAACCCTTCCTGCTGCGTTGAATCAATCGGGCAGTCCGAAATAATCATATCCAGCTTATGCTGGCTCAGCTGCTCCAGCAGCATCTCGTGGGTGGATTCAAAGCAGCGCAGGTGGATCTGTTCATCTTCCACCACCGCAGCATCCAGCACACCACTCACCAGCCGTTTTGACAGGGCATCCGCCACTCCCACATCAAAGAGCAAGTTCGACTCTTTGCGGTAGTTGACGATATCCAGCATCTCCTGGCTTAAGGTGAACATCTTGTCGGCGTAGCGGAAAACCAGCTCGCCCAGTTCACTTGGCTCGATACCGCGACCTTTACGCTTAAACAGCTTGCCCTGTAAACGCTCTTCCAGTGCTTTTATCTGCCCGGTAATGGTTTGTGGCGTCAGATACAGCGCCTCTGCCGCGCCGACCACCGAGCCCTCTTTGTAGACGTGCCAGAAATAGTAAAGATGGTTGTAATTGATATGAGACATCGCGTCTTCTCTCCCTGATTGTGTATCGGGAGAAGGCTGCCCTTCTCCCGGTTTCCTGTTATGCCTGAACAACCTGTCCGGGCAATTTCACCTTCAACAAGGTATAACCGATAACCGCAGCCAGTAATGACCCAATCAGGATGCCCAGTTTTGCCCAGATGATAAGCTCAGGCGCATGTGTGCCAAAGGCCAGCGTCGAGATAAAGATAGACATCGTAAAGCCGATTCCGCACAGCACACCCACCGCCATGATCTGCTTAAACGTCGTACCCTGCGGTAATGATGCCAGCTTCAGTTTCAGTGCCAGCCAACAGAACAGGCTGATCCCCAGTGGCTTACCAACAAACAGCCCGGCAATTACCCCGAGTGGCAGCATAGAGGTCAATCCATCCATCGTGACCCCTTCCAGAGAAACGCCAGCGTTAGCAAAGGCAAACAGCGGCAGGATCATAAAGGCGACCCACGGGTGAAGCACATGCTCCAGCTGTTTTGCCGGTGATTTGCCATCCTGCGGCTTCAGTGGCACCAGGAAGCCGACGATCACCCCTGCCAGTGTGGCGTGCACGCCGGATTTTAGCACCGCCGTCCAGAGCACTATCCCCACCAGCACATAGATGCCGATACGGCGCACGTTGCAGATATTCAGCAACGCCAGTACCGCAATGGCCCCTGCGGCCACACTCAGCGACAGAATTGACAGTTCGCTGGTGTAGAACAGCGCGATAATCACGATGGCACCGAGGTCATCAATAATCGCCAGCGCCATCAGGAATATTTTCAGTGCCACGGGAACGCGGCTACCCAGCAGCGCCAGCACCCCAAGCGCAAAGGCGATATCCGTTGCTGCCGGAATAGCCCATCCGTGTCGCGCCATCGGATCTTGCCAGGTAAACGCCAGGAAGAGCAGCGCCGGAACAACCATGCCACCAAGCGCGGCAATCACCGGAAACGCCGCGCGCTGACGACTGGCAAGCGAGCCAAGCACCATCTCACGTTTAACCTCTAACCCTACCAGCAGGAAAAACACCGCCATCAGCGCATCATTGATCCACAGCAGCATGTTTTTATTAATTTCCAGCACGCCGACCCGTAACTCGACCGGTGTTTCCAGAAATGCATGATAGAGCTCGCGTGTTGCCCCCAGGTTGGCCAACACCATGGCCGCCACAGCGGCAATAATCAAAATGATGCCGCCAGACGCCTCATTGCTAAAGAAACGGTGTAGTAATTTCACTTAAGTTCTCTCTTTTACGACAATACCTCGATAAAACCATAATACCAAGCCTAACAACTCGGCAAAAACAGATTAATGTTGAGTATTAATTCGTTTTTTCCGAAACATACCCACAAATAGAAAAAGCCCGGAATCGCTTCCAGGCTTTTTAGAATGTCGCGTTACTGTCGAGTGTTAGCGGGTCAAATCATCGAAGAATTTTTTGACGCCATCGAAGAAGCTTTTGGAGCGTGGGCTGTTTTTCTCGCCCGTTGGGCCGCCAAAGCTTTCCTGCAACTCTTTCAGCAACTGTTTCTGCTTGTCGTTCAGCCCGACCGGTGTTTCTACCACCACGCGGCACAGCAGGTCGCCCTGAGCACCACCGCGAACCGATTTAACGCCCTTACCGCGCATCCGGAACAGTTTGCCGGTCTGCGTCTCACCAGGCACTTTCAGGTTTACACGACCATCCAGCGTAGGCACTTCGATTTCACCACCGAGTGCTGCCATCGCAAAGTTGATCGGCACTTCACAGTACAGGTTGTTCCCTTCACGCTCAAAGATAGCGTGCTGTTTCACCTGAACCTGAACGTACAGATCGCCTGCTGGTGCACCGTGCTCGCCCGCTTCGCCTTCACCGGTCAGACGAATACGGTCGCCTGTATCAACACCGGCCGGGATTTTAACGGACAGGGTTTTGGTTTTCTCTACGCGACCGTGACCATGACATTTGTTGCACGGATCTTTAATCAGCGTACCGCGACCATGACAATGTGGACAGGCCTGCTGTACCGCGAAGAAGCCCTGACGCATCTGCACCTGGCCGGAGCCGTGACAGGTTGGACAGGTCTGTGGCTGAGTTCCCGCCTTCGCGCCGCTGCCGTGGCAAATGTCACACTCTTCCAGCGTCGGGATACGGATCTCTTTGGTCACACCGCGAACGGCTTCTTCCAGCGTCAGATCCATGTTGTAGCGCAGATCCGCACCACGGGCCGCGCGTTGACGACCACGGCCACCGCCAAAGATGTCGCCGAATACGTCGCCGAAGATATCGCTGAAATCAGCGCCGCCGCCAAAGCCGCCGCCACCGAATCCACCGCCGCCCATGCCGCCCTGCTCAAAGGCTGCGTGACCGTACTGATCGTAGGCCGCACGTTTTTGTGCATCGGTCAGGATTTCGTAGGCTTCTTTGATCTCTTTAAATTTGGCTTCAGCCTCTTTATCACCCTGATTGCGATCCGGGTGATATTTCATGGCCAGACGCTTATACGCCTTTTTGATTTCACGCTCTTCCGCTGTTTTGGAAACGCCTAAAATCTCGTAATAGTCTTGCTTTGCCATCTTTATTTATCTGCCCCTAACATGCGTGCACGGGCGGAGAGGAAACCTCTTCGCCCGTGCCAGTAATTACCCGTTCAAAGGGCGATTATTTTTTGTCTTTCACTTCTTCGAACTCCGCATCGACAACGTCGTCGTCTTTCGCATTGTTCGCAGAAGCATCGCTACCCGCCTGCTGTTGCGCGTGCTGCTGCTGTGCGATTTCCATCAGCTTCTGAGAAGCCTGTGCCAGCTCTTGCATCTTCGCTTCGATGTCCGCTTTGTCTTCGCCTTTCAGAGAAGTTTCCAGCGCACTCAGTGCAGCTTCGATAGCCGTTTTGTCTTCAGCTGGCAGTTTATCGCCTGCTTCTTCAACCTGCTTACGGGTGCTGTGCAGCAGATGGTCACCCTGGTTACGGGTCTGAACCAGCTCTTCGAATTTACGGTCGGATTCAGCATTAGCTTCAGCATCGCGAACCATTTTTTCGATTTCTGCTTCGTTCAGGCCAGAAGATGCCTTGATGGTGATCTTCTGCTCTTTACCGCTGTTTTTGTCTTTTGCAGACACGTGCAGGATACCGTCGGCATCGATATCAAAGGTAACTTCGATCTGCGGCATTCCGCGTGGTGCCGGGCTGATACCATCCAGGTTGAACTGACCCAGAGACTTGTTATCAGACGCACGCTTACGCTCACCCTGAATCACATGGATGGTTACCGCAGACTGGTTGTCTTCAGCGGTAGAGAACACCTGGCTGTGTTTCGTTGGGATGGTGGTGTTTTTGTTGATGAGCGCAGTCATCACACCGCCCATGGTTTCGATACCCAGAGACAGCGGGGTAACGTCCAGCAGCAGTACGTCTTTAACTTCACCGGTCAGCACGCCGCCCTGAACCGCTGCACCGATAGCAACAGCTTCGTCCGGGTTAACGTCTTTACGTGGCTCTTTACCAAAGAACTCAGCCACTTTCTTCTGAACCATTGGCATACGCGTCTGACCACCTACCAGGATAACGTCCTGGATGTCGGACACAGACAGGCCAGCATCTTGCAGTGCAACTTTCAGTGGCTCGATAGAACGGTTCACCAGGTCTTCTACCAGGCTTTCCAGTTTCGCACGGGTCACTTTGATGTTCATGTGTTTTGGACCTGACGCATCTGCAGTGATGTACGGCAGGTTTACGTCGGTCTGCTGAGCGGAAGAGAGTTCAATCTTCGCTTTCTCAGCGGCTTCTTTCAGGCGCTGCATTGCCAGCGGATCGTTACGCAGGTCAATACCCTGATCTTTCTTAAACTCGTCAACGAGGTAGTTGATCATACGGCTATCGAAGTCTTCACCACCCAGGTGGGTATCACCATTGGTTGCCAGAACTTCAAAGGTTTTTTCGCCGTCAACTTCGTCGATTTCGATAATAGAGATATCGAAGGTACCACCACCCAGGTCGTAAACCGCGATAGTACGGTTGCCAACTTCTTTATCCAGACCGTAGGCCAGTGCCGCTGCGGTTGGTTCGTTGATGATACGTTTTACTTCCAGACCTGCGATACGGCCAGCATCTTTGGTTGCCTGACGCTGAGCATCGTTGAAGTATGCAGGAACGGTAATAACAGCTTCAGTTACCGGCTCACCCAGGTAATCTTCCGCGGTTTTCTTCATTTTTTTCAGCACTTCAGCAGAGATCTGCGGTGGTGCCATTTTCTGACCTTTAACATCAATCCATGCATCACCGTTGTCAGCACCGATGATTTTGTACGGCATGATGGCTTCATCACGCTGTACTTCTTCGTCCTGGAAGCGGCGGCCAATCAGGCGTTTAATCGCAAACAGGGTGTTTTGCGGGTTTGTCACTGCCTGACGTTTAGCCGGCTGACCAACCAGAGTTTCACCATCCTGGGTATAAGCAATAATAGAAGGCGTGGTGCGATCGCCCTCGGCGTTCTCCAGCACGCGTGCAGTAGTGCCATCCATAATCGCTACACAAGAGTTGGTAGTACCCAGGTCGATACCAATAATTTTACCCATCTAAACGTCTCCACTAAAAATTCAGTCAACATGTGGTTGTGTACCTGTAATAAGGGCAGAACGTGCTTTTTCAACTGCCCAGATTTGATTTTTTTCAGGTCCACACACTGCGGTTGCTTACAAGATGGGGTCGCAACGGCATCCATCAAGGGGGAAGGATAAAAAAATTTTTAATTTCACCCTGATTAGATCATAGACGGCATCGATTGCGCCCATTATGATGCCGCGCCCCGTCTGGGAGAATTGACGCGGGTTTAACCATTTCACCATATTAATGATGATTTTTTTGAGGACTTATGGGCAACACTAAGTTGGCTAATCCGGCTCCGCTGGGCCTGATGGGTTTTGGCATGACCACCATCCTGCTGAACCTGCACAACATCGGGATGTTCCCGATGGATGGCATTATCCTGGCGATGGGCATTTTCTACGGCGGTATCGCACAAATCTTCGCGGGCCTGCTGGAATATAAAAAAGGCAATACCTTCGGTTTAACCGCCTTTACCTCTTACGGTTCTTTCTGGCTGACCCTGGTCGCCATTCTGCTGATGCCTAAAATGGGCCTGGCAGATGCCGCTAACGCACACTTCCTGGGCGTCTATCTGGGCCTGTGGGGCGTCTTCACCCTGTTCATGTTCTTCGGCACCCTGAAGGCTAACCGCGCGCTCCAGTTCGTCTTCCTGAGCCTGACCGTGCTGTTCGCCCTGCTGGCGATTGGTCACCTGGTGGACAACGAAGGCATCGTTCACGTTGCTGGCTGGATTGGCCTGGTGTGTGGCGCAAGCGCTATCTACCTGGCAATGGGCGAAGTACTGAACGAACAGTTTGGTCGTACCGTTCTGCCGATTGGTGAAAAACACTGATCCCCCTTTCGTGCCCGCCCTGCGGGCACGAAATCCCCGCTCCGATTGATTTTCCGTTAAAGTACGTTGTGAAATGATGGGCTTACCGCCTTTCATAAAGACAACGCATCATGACAACCCTTCCAACCCGAACTTACTGGCTGCAACGCTGGACCGCTCTTGTTCTCACTGGCGTCCTGGCAGGTCTTGGCGGGATGCTGCTCGCTCTGCTGCTTCACGAAATTCAACACCTGGCCTACGGCTACAGCCGCGACAGCCTGACTGGCCCACAGACCTTTTTACAGGGCGTGACCGATGCCAGCGCCCGCCGCCGGTTTATTGTAATTCTGAGCGCAGGCATTGTTGCCGGGTGCGGGTGGTGGTTGCTTGGTCGCTATGGCCAAAAACGTGTGAGCATCAGTGCCGCGGTAAAAGATCCCGGTAAACCCATGCCTGGCATCACCACCTTAATTCACGCCCTGCTGCAAATCATCACCGTAGCGATGGGCTCCCCGCTTGGACGAGAAGTTGCGCCACGCGAAGTGGGTTCACTCTTTGCGGGCGGCGTGGCACGTTATCTGCGTCTCACCGCCACCGATATTCAGCTGATGATTGCCTGCGGTGCCGGAGCCGGGCTTGCAGCGGTGTACAATGTCCCGCTGGCGGGCGCCGTATTTACCCTTGAAGTCCTGCTGGTGAACTTTAGCTGGGACACCGCGATCGCGGCATTAGTCACATCAGCCCTGGCGGCCTGGATTGCCACCCTTGGGCTTGGCGATGAACATCAGTATCGCTTCACCACTGAACTTGCCGCGACCTCGCTGGTTTTCTGGGGCGCACTGTCCGGCCCGGTCATGGGGGCTGCGGCCTTTCTTTTCCGCCGCCTCACACAGCGGGCGCGCAGCAAAGTGCGCAGTAACTGGCAAATGCCCGTTTTCAGCCTGGTCGCCTTTGCTGCACTGGGCGCATTATCAATCTGGTTCCCGCAGTTGCCCGGCAACGGAAAAGGCCCGACGCAGTTAACCCTCGATGGCAGCGTTACGCTGCAACTGGCGCTGGCGATTGTGTGCATCAAAATATTTGTTATCTGGGCGGTATTACGTGGCGGTGCCGAAGGGGGGTTACTGACGCCTGGCCTGACGATTGGCGCCCTACTCAGTTCGCTGCTGTTTATTGTGTTGGGCGGGCTGTTTCCGGGCAGTGATATGGCCGGTTTTGCGCTGACCGGCGCGGCAGGGTTCCTGTCTGCCTCCATGCAAATGCCCGTAACGGCCATTACGCTAATGATGGAGTTTACCCGGATGGATCATAGTTTTTTAGTTCCGCTCGCGCTCTGTGTAACAGGCGCATACATGACCAGCAGGCAACTTGAGCGCTGGCAAAAGGGTTGATTTTTTAATCACAAAAGAAACGATTATTAAACGGAATTCGAATAACCGTTTCATTTAATTGATAAGCATTATCATTGCGATTAGTGTTGCCTGGCAGATCCCGGATATTGGATATCAGGCAGCACCCGAAAGGAACGTTAGAGGGATAAAACGATTCTGTTGTGTTGCATAAGGTTATCTGATGAATTCCAGCCTTACCGCCAGCAATCAGTCTGGCGAAACTACTGTCGCGTTACATTACCGTAAAATTCTCGTCAGACGCTTCGCGCTGGCAGGCGTTCTGTTCGCCCTCATTGTTTGCTCGCTGCTCCTTGATTTCACCATCGGGCCGTCTGGCATCTCCGTTTCTACGCTCTGGCACACGCTGGTCAATTCCGCCGCCGCCGATGCCGGCACACGCGTCATCGTCTGGGACATTCGCCTGCCGTTTGCCCTGATGGCTATCGCGGTGGGCATGGCGCTCGGGCTTGCGGGGGCGGAAATGCAAACCATCCTGAATAACCCACTCGCCAGCCCGTTTACGCTTGGCGTCTCTTCTGCCGCGTCATTTGGTGCCGCGCTGGCGATTGTGCTGGGTCTGGGTATTCCGGGCATTGCCGATAAGTGGTTTATTCCCGCCAATGCCTTTGTCTTTGCGCTGCTTGCCTGTTTTATTCTCGATGGCATCAGCCGCTGGACGCGGGTGGCGACCTCCGGCGTGGTGTTGTTTGGCATCGCGCTGGTGTTTACGTTTAACGCCCTGATTTCGATCCTGCAATTTGTGGCCAGCGAAGACACCCTGCAAGGGCTGGTCTTCTGGACGATGGGCAGCCTGGCCCGCGCCTCCTGGGATAAGCTCGCAATTCTCGGCGTGGCGCTGGTGATTATTGTGCCGTTGTCGCTGAAAAATGCCTGGAAACTTACCGCCCTGCGTCTGGGTGAAGATCGCGCTGTCAGCTTCGGTATCAACGTGAAAAAGTTGCGCATGGCAACGTTATTACGCATCAGCATTATCTCTGCCTTAACAGTAGCCTTCGTGGGGCCTGTCGGTTTTATCGGCCTGGTTGCACCGCATATCTCGCGCATGATGTTTGGTGAAGATCACCGGTTTTACCTGCCCGGCAGTATGCTGATTGGCGCGCTGGTGCTCTCTCTGGCGTCAGTATTTTCCAAGAACATCGTTCCCGGCGTCATCATCCCTGTAGGCATTGTGACCTCACTGGTTGGCGTGCCGTTCTTCCTTAGCATCATTATTCGTAACCGGGGGAACGTATGACCGACGGCCTTCGCGTACTCGACCTGCACACGGGTTATCGCAAGAAAAAGATCATTGAGGGGTTAACGACTCCGCTACTGCCTCGCGGAAAAATCACCGCCCTGCTGGGGCCAAACGGCTCAGGAAAGTCAACGCTGCTGCGCGCACTGGCAGACTTAAACCCCGCCCAGGGGAAACTGCTGCTCAACGGCGAAGATTTGATGACGCTGCCATCGGCAAAGCGGGCGCAAAAGGTGGTTTACCTGCCGCAGTCTTTACCTCAGGGCGTGCATCTTCACGCCCTGGAGTCGGTGATAGTGGCGAAACGGGCAAGCGGTAATAGCGCGGACCATAAGGTTGAGCAGGAAGCCTATTCCATTCTCGACAAGCTGGGTGTCGCACATCTGGCAATGAGCTTTCTTGACCAGCTTTCCGGCGGGCAAAAACAGCTGATTGGCCTGGCCCAGTCATTGATCCGCGAGCCGGATTTACTGTTGCTGGATGAACCCTTAAGTGCGCTGGACCTTAACTACCAGTTTCATGTGATGGATATCGTTGCCCGGGAAACGCGGCAACGCAATATCGTCACGGTTGTGGTTATCCACGACATCAATATTGCGCTGCGCCACGCCGAATACGCCCTGATGCTCAAAAGCGGCGAGCTGATTGCCAGTGGCGTGCCTGGCGACGTGGTCACGCCTGCCAGCCTGGCACGCGTGTATGGCGTGGATGGCCGGGTTGAATACTGTTCCCGTGGGCTACCGCATGTGGTGGTCGACGGATTAACGCCATAAGAAAAAAGAAGACGGGGAAAACATGACGCTAAAAAAAATTATCGCTGCCGCAGGTGGTCTGGCACTTTTGCTTTCGCCACTGCTCGCCCAGGCGCAGAACTGGCCGGTGACGGTAAAGGATCTTGATAACCGCTCAGTGACCATTGAGCACGAGCCGCAGCGCATCATTTTGCAGGATGGCCGCGATATCTTCACCCTTGCCCTGCTGGAGCGCGACAACCCGTTCGCCAAAGTGGTGGCGTGGAACAACCTGCCGAAAAAACAGGACACCGAAACCTGGAACGTGCTGAAGCGTAAATGGCCACAAGCAGAAAAGATCCTCGACATGAAGTTTTCCGACCAGGGAAATGTGGATCTGGAAACGGTGATCTCCCGTCAGCCTGACCTGATGATCGCCCAGCTTCGTGCTAAACCGTCGCTGGTGCAAACCGGTGTGCTGGCCAAACTTGAGGCACTGCATATCCCGGTGGTCTTCGTCGACTATGAACTGCATCCGGTACAGAACACCCTGCCAAGCATTGCCTTACTGGGCAAGGTCATGGGCCAGACTGACCGCGCGCAGGCGTATATCGATTTCTATCAGCAGCGCCTGGATACGATCCACCAGCGTCTGGCCGACGTCAGCAAAAAACCGCTGGTGTTTATCGAGCCAATTGCCGGTGTCGGTGGCCTGGATAATGGCTGCTGCTTCACTCATGCGCGCAACGGCTGGGGTGGGCTGGTTGAAGCCGCTGGCGGCACGAACATTGGCTCGCAGCTGTTGCCAGGGGCTACCGGTAATATCTCCGTGGAAAAAATTATCTCCCTGAACCCGGATTACTACCTGATGACCGGCTCTAAACGTCCGGGTAAAGGCACCGCGATTATCCCGTTTGGCTACAACGTGGATCAAAATGCAGTACAAACCGCGTTCAACGCATTGCTTTCCCGCCAGGGGGTAAACAGCATTCCCGCCGTAGTCGAGGGGCATACCGGGGCGTTGTATCATCACTTTTACAACAACCCCTATAACATCATCGCGCTCGAAATTTTGAGTAAGATGTTCTATCCCACGCGATTTGCAGACGTGGATCCGCTGGCGGATTACCACGCCCTGATTTACAACTTCACCCATATTCCAGATGACAACATCATCCTGAGCGTTAGCCCTCGTTAACAGGCGTATGCGCCATCAGCGGATGGCGCCCGCCGCGTAACCAGAATCCAATTCCCAGCCCCAGCAGCGACAGCGCCAGCACATACCAGGCAGGTGCCATCGGCGAGACACCCATCAGCACCGTCACGGCAATGGGTGTCAACCCGCCGAAGATGGCATAAGAAACGTTATACGAGAATGAAATGCCGGTGAAGCGCACTTCCGGCGGGAAGGCGCGCACCATCACGTACGGCACGGCACCGACCACGCCAACACATAAGCCCACCACGCCGTACAGCAGGAACAGCTGCTCAGGATGGCTTCCCGCAAGATGGTAGAACGCCCAGCTTGACGCGGCCAGCAGCAGACTACCAACGATAAAGGTCAGGCTGGCACCCATACGGTCAACGGCAAGCCCGGCAGCGAGACAGCCGAAACAGAGCATAATGGTGGCGATACTGTTCGCCTGAAGCGTTACCGCAGGCGCAAAGCCGTACTGTTTTTGCAGCCAGACCGGAGACATCAAAATCACCACCACAATGCCCGCCGACAGCAGCCAGGTCAGCAGCATCGACACCACAACCGCTTTCTTATGACGCACCACCACCGCTTTCACCGGCAGCTCCTGCGCCAGCGTTTTACGCTGCTGCATTTCGAGGAAGATAGGAGTTTCCTGCAACCAGCGGCGCAGATACATCGCCACCAGACCAAAGGCCCCGCCCAGCAGGAACGGAATACGCCAGCCCCAGTCGTGAACGGACTGCTGCGTCATGCTGGTGTTGATAATCGTCGCGACAACCGAACCCAGCAGTATCCCTACGGTCAACCCTGCGGTTAACGTCCCGCAGGCAATACCGATACGACGCGCCGGAACATGCTCTGCCACAAACACCCACGCGCCAGGCACTTCACCGCCAATTGCGGCACCCTGAAGAATACGCATCAGCAACAGCAGCAGAGGGGCAACGAGGCCCATAGAGGCATAAGTTGGCAGCAGGCCGATGGCAAGCGTAGGTACGGCCATCAGCAGAATGCTGAGCGTAAACATCTTCTTACGTCCGACCAGATCGCCAAAGTGTGCCATCACAATGCCGCCCAACGGACGTGCAAGATACCCGGCCGCAAAAATGCCAAAGGTTTGCACCTGGCGCAGCCATTCCGGAATATCTGCCGGGAAGAACAGCTCCCCCACCACGGCGGCGAAGAAGACAAAGATGATGAAATCATAAAACTCCAGCGCCCCGCCAAGTGCAGCAAGGGTGAGCGTTTTATAATCCTGTCGATTCAGAGGTCGGGTGTAATGTGACATAGCGCGCCATGTATTCAGAGTAGTGGATTTATATTTACGGCGATCGTAAAGAAAAAATTACTATACCGTAAATCAATCTGCACGCTATCCTGGCTGTAGCTAATGTCACATATTTGTTAATTTCAGGAGATTGTTTCGCGACGTGCGCTTTTAGGGCGAAATGCTGCTACAACTTTGGCATCCGTTTCCACATAAGGGCCATCCAGTAGCTGTATACAATACGGTACACTTGCAAAGATCCCATGCACGACCACGCTGCCATCTTCTGCTTTTACCCCTTCCAGCGTCTCTTTGATCGACTTCGGCTGGCCCGGCAGGTTCAGGATCAACGCCTGTTTGCGGATCACCCCCACCTGGCGCGAAAGGATCGCCGTTGGCACAAAGTGCAGGCTTATCTGGCGCATTTGCTCACCGAAGCCCGGCATTTCACGGTCGGCAATCGCCAGAGTGGCATCCGGGGTAACGTCACGGCGCGCAGGGCCTGTACCGCCTGTGGTCAGAACCAGGTGGCAGCTCATCTCATCCACCAGCTCGCACAGCGTCTGCTCAATGATCGCCTGTTCGTCAGGGATCAAACGGGTCTGGGTTTCAAACGGGGTAGTCAGCGCACTGCCCAGCCACTCTTCCAGAGCGGGGATGCCTTTGTCCTGATAAACACCGCTGGAGGCGCGGTCAGAAATCGACACTAAGCCGATGCGTAAGGTATTCATAGCCATTCCATTCAAAAAGTACTGATTAAAGGGAATGATACACGCAGAGGGGAATTTCAGACAGCGTACGAAAGAAGTAGCGTGACCGGGAGCCCGGCCACGCGGAATGATTACAGCAGGTCGCCGATCATTTTTTCCAGTTTACCCTGGTCAACAGCAAACTTACGGATACCGTCCGCCAGTTTGTCTACCGCCATTGGATCCTGGTTGTGCTGCCACAGGAACTCGGATTCAGTGATGCGCTCTGGGCGTGCTTTCACTTCACCGGTGTAGGACAGTTTACGTTCCAGTGCGCCTTCGCTCTCTGCCAGCTCTTTCAGCAGCGCAGGTGCGATAGTCAGGCGGTCACAGCCAGCCAGCTCAATGATTTCACCGACGTTACGGAAGCTTGCGCCCATAACAACAGTCTCATAGCCGTGCTGTTTGTAGTATTCGTAGATTTCAGTCACGGAAACCACGCCTGGATCTTCAGCTGGTGCGTACTCTTTCTTGTCGGTGTTGGCTTTGTACCAGTCCAGAATACGGCCCACGAACGGAGAAATCAGGTACACGCCCGCTTCAGCACATGCACGAGCCTGCGCGAAGGAGAACAGCAGCGTCAGGTTACAGTTGATGCCTTCTTTTTCCAGCTGCTCAGCAGCGCGGATGCCCTGCCAGGTAGAAGCCAGTTTGATCAGGATACGGTCGTTGCTGATGCCAGCATCGTTGTACATTTTGATCAGGCGTTTTGCTTTTGCGATTGACGCTTCGGTGTCGTAGGACAGACGCGCATCAACTTCAGTAGAGATACGACCCGGAACCAGTTTCAGAATTTCCAGACCGATGTTTACAGCCAGTTTGTCAGTTGCATCCACAACCTGCTGCGCGCGATCGTTGCTCTGGCCTTTCGCCCAGGTCACAGCGTCGTCGATCAGTTTGCGATACTCAGGGATCTGCGCGGCGTTAAGGATCAGAGAAGGGTTGGTTGTGGCATCCTGCGGCTGGTACAACTTCATTGCCGCGATATCTCCGGTGTCAGCTACGACAGTAGTGAACTGACGAAGGGAGGTCAATTTATCCGTCATGATAGTGTTTCTCTTTTAACGTGCCCTGGATAATTCACACTACCGACAGCTTGCCAGCAGCGGAAAAATGACAGGTTTACTTGTTAGGGGGATGTAACCGGTCTGCCTCTGATGATAACACGGTGGAAAGGTAGCGCAACCGCAGACAGTGCGCTTAGCCATAGTATGATAAACTCTGAATATTAACAGCGTGCTAAGTAACAGCATGGTCAATCAGTGGTAGCGCTTACATATTCACATTGGCATCAACAAGAGGGACGTTAATGCCTGATTTCCTGTCATTTATCAACGAAGTCCTCTGGGGTTCAATAATGATATATCTGCTTCTGGGAGCAGGTATATGGTTCACGCTGCGCAGCGGTTTTATCCAGTTTCGCTATATTCGCAAGTTTGGCAAAAGTCTGAAAAACAGTATTACCCCGCAACCGGGGGGATTAACGTCGTTCCAGGCGCTATGTACAAGCCTTGCGGCTCGGGTTGGCAGCGGCAACCTGGCGGGTGTGGCGCTGGCGATTAGCGCAGGCGGCCCCGGCGCGGTGTTCTGGATGTGGGTCACGGCGATTATCGGAATGGCGACCTCTTTTGCCGAATGCTCCCTCGCCCAACTCTACAAAGAGAAGGACAAAAGCGGCCAGTTTCGTGGCGGCCCGGCGTGGTATATGGCCCGTGGACTGGGAATGCGCTGGATGGGCGTTCTGTTTTCTGTCTTTTTACTCATCGCCTACGGGCTGATTTTCAACACCGTGCAGGCTAACTCTGTGGCCCATGCGCTACGTTACGCCTTCCAGTGCCCCGAATGGCTAACCGGCGCGACACTGGCGATTTTCATTTTGCTGGCCACCGTCACCGGCCTGAAGGGTGTTGCGCGTCTGATGCAATGGCTGGTGCCGATAATGGCGCTTCTGTGGGTAGCGGCAAGCCTGTTCGTGACGGCCACGCACATCAGCATAGTGCCAAAAGTGATTACGACTATTTTCCAGAGTGCCTTCGGCTGGCGGGAAGCGGCCTCTGGCGCTCTGGGCTATACCATCAGCCAGGCACTGACGGCAGGTTTTCAGCGAGGGATGTTCTCGAACGAAGCCGGTATGGGTTCAACGCCGAATGCCGCCGCCGCCGCAGCGTCCTGGCCTCCTCACCCCGCTGCGCAAGGTATCGTGCAGATGATTGGCGTGCTTACGGATACCATTATTATTTGCTCTGCCAGCGCCATGATTGTACTGCTGTCAGGCCCAATGCTGCACACTCCCGGGACGGCGGGCATTCAGCTGGTTCAGCAGGCGCTGGTGAATCTTTCTGGCAGTTGGGGAGCGGGTTTTGTCTCGGTTATCGTGACCCTGTTCGCCTTCAGCTCGATAGTCGTCAATTACCTCTATGCAGAGAACAACCTCATATTCCTCGGGCATGACTCGCGGCGCACCCTGTGGTTGCTGCGTATCAGTGTGGTGCTGATGGTGATGGCGGGCTCTTTGCTCAGCCTGCCGCTGGTCTGGCAACTGGCCGATGTCATTATGGCACTGATGGCTATCACTAACCTGACGGCCATTTTGCTGCTCTCTCCGGTGGTTACCCTTATCGCCCGCGATTACCTTCGCCAGCGCAAACTTGGCATTCAGCCGGTGTTTGATGCCTCGCGCTACCCCGAAATTGAAGCGCAAATCGCCCCCGGCAGTTGGGATGATTTGCCCCGGCAATAACAGCTATCGATCAATTCAGGGCGATTTTTTGCTAAAGTCGCTCTAAATTTCCTGCAAGGACTGGATATGCTGATTCTGATTTCACCTGCAAAAACGCTCGATTACCAGAGCCCTCTTGCCACCGAGCGTTATACCCAGCCCGAACTGCTGGACTATTCGCAACAGCTGATTCATGAGGCGCGTAAACTCTCTGCGCCACAAATTGCCACGCTGATGAGCATCAGCGACAAACTCGCCGATCTGAACGCCACGCGTTTTCACGAATGGCACCCGGATTTCACCCCGACAAATGCGCGCCAGGCGCTTCTGGCCTTCAAGGGTGATGTCTATACCGGTTTACAGGCGGAAGAGTTTAGCGAAGCCGATTTCGATTTTGCCCAGCAGCACCTGCGTATGCTCTCTGGCCTGTATGGCGTACTGCGCCCGCTGGATCTGATGCAGCCGTATCGCCTGGAGATGGGTATCCGCCTGGGAAATGCCAAAGGTAAAGACCTGTACCATTTCTGGGGCGATATCATTACCGACAAACTGAATGCAGCGTTACACGCACAGGGCGATAACATCGTTATCAACCTGGCCTCCGATGAGTACTACAAATCGGTGAAACCGAAAAAGCTGGATGCCCAAATCATCAAGCCTGTCTTCCTGGATGAGAAAAACGGTAAGTTTAAAGTGATCAGCTTCTACGCCAAGAAAGCGCGCGGGTTGATGAGCCGCTTTATCATTCAAAACCGCCTGACAAAACCTGAACAACTCACCGGGTTTAACAGCGAAGGTTATTTCTTTGACGAAGAGGCATCGGGGAAAGGCGAGATAGTGTTTAAACGCCACGAGCAGTGACGCAAAACCCCCGCCAGATGGCGGGGGTTTTTAATTAGTGGTGCTTCCACTCTGGCCCTGGGCCGCGATCGTCGTGGCGGTCGTCATGACGATCGTCGTGACGGTCGCGGTGATCATCATGACTGCGATGCTCATCATGCGGACGCCAGTGGTTATCACGCCAGTCGTAGTGCGCTCTCCACCAGTCATGGTCGCGCCAATGGCCGCCATCCCAGTATTGTCCGTTGTTATCCTGATCGCCAATTTGCAGTTTTACCGCAGGCACGAGTGTGATTTCAGCTGCCTGTACTGCCATGGGAGCAACCAGCATCAGTGAAAGCGCGATGAGTGCAGGTTTCAGTTTAGACATAGGTGACTCCTTATTATTCTTGCCCAACGTGGGCCGATGTAAGGAGACTACGTGAGGGGAACCGGGGTTGTTATTCTCTGCAATCCTAATCTCTGAGCGACCGCATTTAGTGGGAATTCCTGCATTATTACTGCTTATTTTCTCCTTAATTTCTCCATAAAAAAACCGGGTGGAGGCTTAGCTCACCCGGCCTCGATTCAGTGCTGCTGTTGCCGGGTGGCGCTGCGCTTACCCGGCCTACGTTCAGAGCCGTTGTAGGCCCGGTAAGGCGTAGCCGCCACCGGGCAACACAATCATGCGCAGGTCATCATCAACTTACGCAGCGCAGCAAAATCTGCCGGCAGCTCGTGAGACAGCAGCGGCAAATCGGCGCGATCTGCCAGCTCTTTTGGCAGCGGCAGTGTTTCACCCAGAATCGCTTCCACGCTCACTTTAAACTTCGCCGGATGCGCCGTGCCCAGGAACAGGCCATATTCGCCCGGGTTCAGCTGGTCGCGCAGCGCACGGTAAGCGATGGCAGCGTGCGGCTCAGAGATATACCCCACCGCTTTCAGCTCACGCATGGTGTCTTTGGTGGTTTCATCCGTCACCGCGGCATAGCCGAGATCGCCAAGACGCCACACTTTACGGCGGAACAGCTCTTCAACACGCGGCCAGTTGTTTGGCTGGCTAACGTCCATGGCGTTAGAAAGCGTAGCCTGGGTCGCGTTTGGTGCCCATTTCCCGTCTTTCAGGAAGCGCGGTACGGTGTCGTTCGCGTTGGTCGCAGCGATAAAGCGCTTCACCGGCAGGCCCAGAGATTTCGCCAGCAGGCCGGCTGTCAGGTCACCGAAGTTACCGCTTGGGACAGAGATAACCAGCTGGTTACGGGCTTCCTGCGGCAGTTGCGCGACGGCTTCAAAGTAGTAACAAATCTGCGCCAGCAGGCGGCTGATGTTGATGGAGTTCGCCGAGTTCAGACCCAGCGCCACTTTCAGCTCTTCATCATCGAAGGCTTGTTTAACCAGCGCCTGACAGGCATCAAAATCACCGTCAATCGCCACCGTTTCAATGTTACCGCCAAGGGTACAGAACAGTTTTTCCTGAAGCGGGCTGATTTTGCCCTTCGGATAAAGGATGACGACGCGGACATTTTTTAGGCCATAGAACGCATGGGCCACAGCAGCGCCCGTATCGCCAGAGGTCGCGGTCAGAATGGTCACCGGTTTGTCACCGCTGATGTGAGTCAGCATCTGCGCCATAAAACGACCGCCGAAGTCTTTAAAGGCCAGGGTCGGGCCGTGGAACAGCTCAAGGCAGCCCACGTCAGGCTCAACGTGATTGACCGGTGCCGGGAAGGCGAACGCCGCACGCACGCGTTCTTCCAGCAATTCTTGTGGGATTTCGTCGCCGATAAACGCAGACAGAATTTTGGCGCTGCGGGTGACAAAATCTTGTTTCAGCAGTTCATCGATATCAGTCAAAGGAAATTCAGGCAGGTCGTGGGGGAAAAACAGCCCCTGGTTTTTGCCCAGCCCCTGCGTTACCGCCTGCGCGAAGCTGACCTGCTCGTTATGATCTTTAAGGTTGTAGAGTTTCATTATTTATCCCAGTACTCGTGCGCCAGCCGTGTCCAGACGGCAAATATGAACAAAGCCTTCCTGATTTTGCAGGTAGTGTTTAGAGAGCCAGTCCGCCACGCGCTGCGCGGTGTCTGGGTTATCGCATAATGCGAACAGCGTCGGGCCAGAGCCGGAAATACCGCACGCCTGCGCGCCGATATCCAGCGATGCCTGGCGCGCTTCGTTAAAGCCAGGCAGCAGTTTGGTGCGATACGGTTCGGCGATCACATCTTTCATCAATTTTGCCGCAAGCTGTGGCTGACGGGTGTAGCAGGCATGAATAAAGCCCGCCAGATGACGCCCGTGAGCGATACAGTCCTGACGACGATACTGTGCCGGCAGGATCGCGCGTGCTTCTGCGGTCGAGACTTTAATCCCCGGATAAGCCAGTACCCACAGCCATTCATCAAACCCTGGCACCTGCTGACTGATGATGCCATTTTCTTCAATCATCAGCTGCATTCCACCAAGGAAACACGGCGCGACGTTATCATAATGGATGCTGCCGGAAATACGCCCTTCCAGCTCGCCCATTAACCCCAGCAGGCGATTATTGTTCAGCGGCTTGCCGCAGTGTTCATTCATGGCCACCAGCGCTGCCACCACCGAGCACGCGCTCGAGCCCAGCCCGGAGCCAATCGGCATACTTTTTTCCAGCGTCATGGCGACCGGCACGTTTTTGCCGATCTCCTGACAGAATCTTTCCCAGCACTGATAAACGATGTTTTCACGCGGGTCGGCCGGAAGCTTGCTGGCAAAGCGGCCCACGTTATTCAGGCTAAAACTGTCAGCCGTTTCAACCGTCACCGTATCGCCCAGCAGCGAGCCATCAACCGGCGTTACCGCCGCACCCAGCACATCAAATCCGACGCTCATATTGGCGCTGGAAGCCGGGGCATAAACTTTCACCATGTTAAACTCCTAACTTCCATGACAGGGTACGAAGCAGGTCGGCAAATACACCCGCAGCTGTGACATCGTTCCCCGCGCCATAACCGCGAAGCACCAACGGTAATGGCTGATAATAGTGGCTGTAAAACGCCAGGGCGTTCTCGCCGTTTTTGACTTTGAACAGCGGATCGTTGCCATCCACTTCAGCAATCTTCACACGGCAAACGCCGTCATCCTCAATGTTACCAACATAGCGCAATACCTTACCTTCATCACGGGCTTTCGCAACACGTGCAGCAAATGCATCGTCAAGCTGCGGCAGACGGGCCATAAAGGTGCTGACATCGCCGCTGTCATCAAACTCTGCCGGCAAAACCGGTTCAATCACGATATCCGAAAGTTCCAGCTCGCGTCCGGTTTCACGCGCCAGGATCAGCAGCTTACGCGCCACGTCCATCCCGGAAAGATCATCGCGTGGATCCGGCTCGGTGTAGCCCAGCTCACGTGCCGCACGCGTCGCTTCCGACAAGCTCATCCCTTCATCCAGCTTACCGAAGATAAACGACAACGAGCCAGAAAGAATGCCAGAGAAACGTTGCAGTTCATCACCGGCGTTCAGCAAGTTTTGCAGGTTCTCGATAACCGGCAGCCCTGCGCCAACGTTGGTGTCGTAAAGGAACTTGCGGCGTGATTTGCTCGCCGCCAGACGCAGCTGATGGTAATAATTCATTGACGAGGTGTTGGCCTTTTTGTTCGGCGTTACCACGTGGAACCCTTCTCGCAGGAAGTCAGCGTATTGATCCGCTACGGCCTGGTTAGAGGTACAGTCAACAATCACCGGGTTTAACAGGTGATACTCTTTCACCAGACGGATAAGCCGCCCCAGGTTGAAAGGCTCTTTCGCATCACTCAGCTCCCCCTGCCAGTTTTCCAGATTCAGGCCGTGGACGTTGGTCAGCAGCGCTTTCGAGTTCGCGATACCGCACACGCGCAAATCAATATGCTTCTTCTTTAGCCATGCCTGCTGGCGCTTTACCTGCTCCAGCAGCGCGCCGCCGACACCGCCCACGCCAATCAGGAACAGCTCAATCACCTGGTCGGTGTTGAACAGCATCTGGTGGACAACGCGAACGCCGGTGGTAGCGTCATCATTATCAACCACCACGGAGATGGAACGCTCGGACGAGCCCTGGGCAATCGCCACGATGTTGATATTGGCGCGCGCCAGCGCCGCAAAGAATTTGGCAGAAATACCGCGCAGGGTGCGCATCCCGTCACCCACCACAGAGATGATCGCCAGACGCTCCTGAATGGACAGCGGCTCCAGCAACTCTTCTTTCAGCTCCAGATAGAATTCGTCTTCCAGCGCACGACGAGCGCGCAGGCAGTCGCCCTGAGGTACGCAGAAGCTGATGCTGTACTCGGAAGAGGATTGGGTGATCAGCACAACGGAAATGCCATTGCGGGACATTGCCGCGAACACACGGGCCGCCATGCCAACCATGCCTTTCATGCCCGGGCCAGACACGCTAAACATCGCCATGTTATTCAGATTAGAAATGCCTTTCACCGGCAGGCCGTCTTCATCAGTGCTGGCGCCAATCAGTGTGCCTGGCGCTTGCGGATTACCGGTATTTTTAATCAGGCAAGGGATCTGGAACTGGGCAATCGGAGAGATGGTACGTGGGTGAAGCACTTTAGCACCGAAGTAAGACAGCTCCATGGCTTCCTGATACGACATCGATTTCAACAACCTGGCATCAGGGACCTGGCGCGGGTCGCAGGTATACACGCCGTCGACGTCAGTCCAGATTTCGCAACAGTCGGCGCGTAAACAGGCTGCCAGCACGGCAGCAGAGTAGTCCGAGCCGTTACGTCCCAGAACCACCAGCTCGCCCTTCTCGTTCCCGGCGGTGAAGCCGGCCATCAGGATCATGTGGTCAGACGGAATTTTGCTCGCGGCAATACGGCGGGTAGATTCGGCAATATCAACAGTCGATTCGAGGTAATGACCTACTGCCAGCAGTTTTTCGACCGGGTCGATAACGGTGACGTTATGACCGCGCGCTTCCAGCAGGCCCGCCATGATGGCGATGGAGAGCTTCTCACCGCGGCAGATTAACGCCGCATTGATGCCATCCGGGCACTGACCCAGCAGGCTGATACCGTGCAGGACGTGTTTGATCTGGGCAAATTCATGTTCGACAAAGGCTTTCAGCTGCGCGAGCGGGAAGCCAGGCTGAGCATCTGCCAACCCCTGAAGCAGCTCGGCGAAGATCCGCTCTGCGTCACTTATGTTCGGGAGTGCATCCTGGCCACCGATGGTTTTTTCAATCATCGCCACCAGGTGATTCGTGATTTTCGCCGGGGCAGAGAGCACGGTTGCTACCTGCCCCTGCCTGGCGTTGCTTTCCAGGATATCGGCAACACGCAGAAAACGTTCTGCATTTGCCACTGATGTACCGCCGAACTTCAACACTCGCATGGAATTACCTCATGATCTTTAGCCGAAAAAAAAGCCCGCACTGTTTAGGTGCGGGCTTTTTTCTGTTTTTCCTGTACGCGTCAGCCCGCATCGTTACCTGTGGTAATGATGATGGTTGTGGTAATAGTAGTGATGCTGATGCGTTTCATGGATGTTGTGTACTCTGTAATTATTATCTGTCTGTGCTGTATTCTTTTAGGGTTAAAGGATCGGGCACCTTAAGTCAATGAATTTTTAATTTGATCACAATTCGGGACACTCTCATCTCCCGCTGCTTGCAGATTTATTTTCATCCGAATCACCCAAACACAACCCATGATATTAGTCAATTTCGCCATATTAAAAACTTATGGCGGTATTTTATTCGGTCAATTTTTTTTCAATGTCGTGCAGTAATCGGTGCAACATTGCCGTGTCTCGCTGCTCAAGACGCCCCAGGCGCTGATGCAACCAGTCAGCCATTTTTTGATCGTCAGCCACGTTCAGCGCCGTTAACAAATTCTGCAAACGGGCGCGTAACGCCACCAGCTGATTTTCATCTGTGCCCGTTATCTGAGCAGGAGTGGTTTGCATTAAGGATGCTAATTGATAGCAGTAGACCATCACCGCCTGCCCTAAATTCAACGATGGATAATCGGCAACCATAGGAACACCGGTCAGGACATCGGCCAGCTCCAGCTCTTCGTTGGTTAAGCCCGAATCTTCACGGCCAAATACCAGCGCCGCTTTCGTCAGCCATTCGCTTTTTTCAGCCAGTAATGGCACCAGTTCGGCAGGTGTCGCGTAGTAATGGAACTTCGCCCGGCTGCGCGCGGTGGTCGCAACGGTAAAGGAAATATCGTGCAGCGCATCCGCCAGCGTGTCGTAAGTCGTTATATTATCGATGATATCGCCTGAACCATGTGCGACCCAGCGCGTTGCGGGTTCCAGGTACGCCGTGCTGTCCACGATACGCAAATCGGTAAAACCCATGGTCTTCATGGCACGCGCCGCAGCGCCTATATTTTCAGCTCTTGCTGGAGCTACCAGCACAATCGAAAGATGCATTTATGCTCTCTTTTTAATCAGTTAGCGGGTAAAAATGTGATGCACTTCAACATATTACGCAGCACGAATTTACAAATTTGCAACACAAATCACCGAAATAGCGTTTCTTAACAAATTAAAATCGCTAAACTATTTTGTGACTGAACAATCAGTTAGAATGTTAACAGAACCCTCTTATCCTTATGTTTTGTAATGATAATGGCCGTGTGAATACCCTTTAATGATTGGATTCGTGTTGTTTATCAATCAATGTCCGCAACTAGTTGGTTTATTGAAAAATTGTGACAAAGGCTAGCATTCAGATACGATGATTTCATCAAACTGTTAACGTGCTACAATTGAACTTGATATATGTCAACGAAGCGTAGTTTTATTGGGTGTCCGGTGTCACTTAGCCTGTTATGTTGCTGTTAAAATGGTTAGGATGACAGCCGTTTTTGACACTGTCGGGTCCAAAGGGAAAGTACCCACGACCAAGCTAATGATGTTGTTGACGTTGATGGAAAGTGCATCAAGAACGCAATTACGTACTTTAGTCACGTTAGGCCGGTCATGTTAATTTGCGACATGCATCAGGCAGGTCAGGGACTTTTGTACTTCCTGTTTCGATTTAGTTGGCAATTTAGGTAGCAAACATGCAGACCCCGCACATTCTTATCGTTGAAGACGAGTTGGTAACACGCAACACGTTAAAGAGCATTTTCGAAGCAGAAGGCTACGATGTCTTTGAAGCGACCGATGGCGCAGAGATGCATCAGATCCTTTCTGAAAATGATATCAATCTGGTCATTATGGATATCAACCTGCCGGGCAAAAACGGCCTTCTTCTGGCGCGCGAACTGCGTGAACAGGCGAACGTTGCGTTGATGTTCCTGACAGGCCGTGACAACGAAGTTGATAAAATTCTTGGCCTGGAAATCGGTGCGGATGACTATATCACCAAACCGTTTAATCCTCGCGAGTTAACCATTCGTGCACGCAACCTGCTGTCCCGCACCATGAACCTGGGTACGGTCAGTGAAGAGCGTCGTAGCGTAGACAGCTACAAATTTAATGGCTGGGAACTCGATATCAACAGCCGTTCACTGATTAGCCCGAACGGTGAGCAGTACAAGCTGCCGCGCAGTGAATTCCGCGCCATGCTGCACTTCTGCGAAAACCCAGGCAAGATCCAGTCCCGTGCTGAGCTGCTGAAGAAAATGACTGGTCGCGAGCTGAAGCCTCATGACCGTACCGTCGATGTGACTATCCGTCGTATTCGTAAACACTTCGAATCAACGCCAGATACACCGGAAATCATCGCCACCATCCATGGCGAAGGCTATCGCTTCTGCGGTGACTTGCAGGAGTGATCCTGTACATAACGCATTAAAAAACGGCGCTTAACGCGCCGTTTTTTTTATTTCCAGATTCGCATTTCTTCATCATCCGGCTCTACGGGCGACTTTGGACGCTTAGGCTGAGAGAGCGAGTACCAGTCGAAGTGGCGCGTCAGGTACATCACTGCAAACAGCGCGAGCGCCAGAACCGCAGACCCCAGCAGCAGCGCGCTGTCCTCTGAACGCAGCAGGAACCACATCACCATATCCAGCCCCAGCAATGCCAGGACAAACATGCCACTTCTCTGCCAGCTTTTCAGTACCGCCTGCAAATACATCCCGTTCATCGCCGCACCAACCAGGCTTGCAATAATCCATGCGGGGGCAAACCCAACATGCTCAGACAATGCAAGCAGCACCAGATAGAACAGCACCAGTGAGAGCCCCACCAGCAGGTACTGCATCGGATGCAGACGCAGACCGGTTAAGGTTTCGAAGACAAAGAAGGCCATAAACGTCAGCACAATCAGTAAAATAGCGTACTTCACGGCGCGGTCGGTCAATTGGTATTGATCCGCAGGCGTGGCAACCGTGACGCTGAAGGCCGGAATGTCGCGCCATTCTGGTGACGGTTGTCCGCTAAACCAGCTCTCCATATTGTTTGCAAACCAGCTGCTCTGCCAGTTCGCCTGGAAACCCGTTTCGCTAATCTTGTGCTTAACCGGCAGGTAATCACCCATAAATCCCGGATGCGGCCAGTTGCTGTTGAGCGTCAATTCACTGTTACGACCTACCGGTACCACGGCAAAACTGCCGGTGCCTGCCAGATTCAGCGACATCTCCAGCGTAAAGGTTTTCGCTTCCAGCGCTTTATCCGTCAGTGGTATATGGATACCGGAAAGTGCCCCGTAAGCGCCCGAACCCGGCTCGACGCTCAGCGTCTCACCGTTAATTTTTGACACACTCACCGTACCAATTCCGCGAGAATCGCCAACCCCGACCACGATAAATGGCTGTCCGAGGGTCATGGTTTCCCCTTTCAGCTGCGCCATTTTTTCTGTTGAGAATTGCGCTTTGATTTTCAGATCCGTATTCCAGATCTGCCCGTCATAAATGCCAATGCTCCGGGACTCAACGTGCTGATTGCCTTCAACAAGCAGGGACTCCGGCAAAATGAAATGCTGATAACTTTTCTTGTATTCAACCCGCTTCTCATCTTCTATCTTGTAAAAAACCTCCGTTACCGGAATGGCAATCAGCGGGCCAACCAGTTTTTGTGGTCCGCTGGTGCTTTGGCGAAGGGTATTTTCAACGTCATTGCGGTAGCTCTCGCGCTCCGAAATCAGGTTGCTGACCATAAACAGCGGAACTAACAGCAGCAGGATGCACCCCAGCAGGGTGCTTACTTTCCAGAACAGGGGGGATTTCATCATTACGTCTCCTTTGTGATGAAGAGAGCGTAACGAGGTTATGTGGGGCCAGTTTGAAGCTATGTGAAGTGAGGGTGAAGTGTCAGCGTTGCGATAGCGCCTCCCTCTTCCCGATTGTGCAACGTTATCTCTCCCTGATGCAGACGAGCCACCTCCTGAACAAATGCCAGCCCCAGCCCGCTACTCTTCAGCCCGTTGTCACGCGGCAGTGAATAGAAGCGTTCAAAAACGCGCGCCAGCGCATAGTCCGGGATCCCGTTCCCGCTATCGGTCACGATGAGCTGCACCTGCTTTTGTGCTTCGCGCGCAATAAGACTAATGACGCCACCCGGCGGTGTAAAATCGATAGCGTTATCCAGTAAATTGCCCAGCGCCTGTTCGAGCAAATCCGGTTCGCCCGCGACACTGAGGGAAGTGTTGTCACAGATAAGCGTAATATTTTTCGCCGCCAGCAGTGCAGTGCGCGTGTCAGCCAGGCGTATAAACAGCGTATCGACACTGACACTCACCGGCACAATCTCCACCCGGTTTTCAAGCCGCGCCTGCGTGAGCAGCTTTTCAACCAGCGACTGCATACGCGCGTTTTGCACCAGGATATTATCAATAAACCGCGCGACCACCTGTGGCGGCGGTTGCTCTGCGAGAATTTCTGCCGCCCCACGAATGGCGGCAATCGGGCTTTTCAGCTCGTGAGTAAGCGCATGGACATAGTGTTCAATGTAGTTTTTCCCCTCCAGACGAATGCGCATATTTTCCAGCGCCTGCGCCAGCTTGCGCAGTTCACTGCTGCCCGGATTGGGTAACGGCAGCGGCGCATCGGTGGTCACCGAGTCAGCATAGCGTGACAAGGTGCCGATCGAACGGTTAATCCACCATGCCACCGCCAGACCAATCAGCAACGCAATGCCGAGCAGCGCACCACCCGCCCACAGTATCCGCCGTTCACTACGGTGGATCACGGGAGCCATTGCCATATTCGGTTTCCCGACCGAGAGCACGCCGATAATTTTACCCTGATCCCTGACCGGTGCGGCAACGTACATCACCGTACTCTCCGGGTCGTCTGGGTGACTCTGGGTACTGCGCGCTCCGTATTCGCCACGAAGTGTCAGCCAGACGTCGTTCCAGCGGGAATAATCTTGCCCTACGGCCAGACCGGCGGAATCAAACACCACCCTGCCCTGCGCGTCGGTCATGTAGACATGATATTCGTTGCGGACTTTGTGAATGCCGCCAATGTTGGCCCGAAAAGGCCGCTGATGCAGCTGTGAAAACGCCTGCGCCAGTTTTCCCTGCTGCGCATCACCCGAGAGCAAATCATCCCGCCCAACTTCGGCCAGCAGCGTCGCGGTATCGATCAGAGTGCCTTCCGTTGCCCTGCGCACGCCGGGCTTCACTTCCTGGACGAAGATCGACAGCACGAACCATGCGGCGATGGCGACGATCAGGAAATACCCAAGCAGCAGTCGCATTCCAATACGCATCAATAAAGCCCCAGACTGTAGCCCATTCCGCGATGGGTGCTGATGGGCGAAAGCGCGTCATTCACCGCCCGCAGCTTGGCACGCAGGGTTTTGATGTGGGTGTCTACGGTACGATCAAAACTGTCGCCGTCATCACCCCAGACTTTATCCATGAGCTGTTGGCGCGAAAACACGCGTCCCGGTGCCTGCAACAGCGTTTTGAGCAGCAGGAATTCATAGCGGGTCAGCAGCAAAGGCTCTCCGCACCAGGTGATTTGGGCCGCAGGCTCGTTCAGCTCGAACTGCCCGATTCGGACGATTTCAGAGGGTACGGCGGATTTTTGCATCCGTCGCAGGATAGTCCTTACCCGGGCGCAGACTTCACGCGGCGAGAACGGTTTAGCAACGTAGTCATCCGCGCCCATTTCCAGGCCGAGCAGTTTGTCCACTTCATCACTGCGTGCCGTCAGAAACAGCACCGGCAGCGACGGATGCAGCGCCAGTAGCTGGCGACACAGTTCAAAGCCGCTGATATCCGGCAGACCGACGTCCAGAATAGCCAGCGCGGGAACCTGCCGCCGCGCCTCTTCCAGCACCGGTAAACCGCGCTCAAACGCTTTCACCATGAATCCTTCCTGCTGGAGCATGTAGATAAGCGTATCGGCGATGCTGATTTCGTCTTCAACCAGCCAGACCACAGGTTGTTGCATGATTCATCCCTGAATTAGTGCCACGGCATAATCGGCACTGCGCTCAGCGCATTTTTCGGCGACCCTTCCACCACTTTGTCGGAGTACGCCAGGTACGCCAGCGTGTTGCGTTTGGCATCATAAAAACGCACGACTTGCAGCTTTTTGAACACCAGAGACGTGCGTTTCTGGAACACCACATCCCCCTGCGCTTTGCCGTTTTTGATTTTATCACTCAGCTCGACCGGGCCAACCTGCTGACACGAAATAGCCGCATCAGAAGTATCTTCAGCCAGCCCCAGGCCACCTTTGATACCGCCCGTTTTCGCCCGACTGATATAGCAGGTGACGTTTTTCACGTCAGGATCATCGAAGGCTTCAACCACGATTTTGTGGTCAGGACCGAACATTTTGAACACCGTATCGACAGAACCAATCTGTTCTGCCTGGGCCACACGGCCCACCATCAGCAAGGCGGCGGTTAAGATCAATGTCTTGTATTTCATATTGTTACCATTCTTTAAAATTACGCTGAGCGATTATTCAACAGGTTAGATAAAAATGCAGCAAGATCACAGGATTAGAATATATTCGCCCATAATGTGCGGCAAAAAGCATTAATGAGCAAAAAAAACACTGAATGCTAAAACATCAAAAAATGCTATTATCCGCTAACCTGTTATCAGGCACCTGCTGTTTTAAGGATGAGGATAGTATATGGATCAGGCTGGAATTATTCGCGATCTGCTTACCTGGCTGGAAGGTCATCTCGACCAGCCTTTGTCACTGGATAATGTGGCGGCAAAAGCAGGCTATTCCAAGTGGCATCTGCAAAGGATGTTCAAGGATGTCACCGGTCATGCTATCGGTGCTTATATTCGCGCACGTCGTCTGTCAAAGTCTGCTGTCGCACTGCGTCTTACCGCGCGGCCGATTCTGGATATTGCACTGCAATATCGCTTTGATTCACAGCAAACCTTCACCCGCGCCTTTAAAAAGCAGTTCTCGTTAACGCCAGCGCTCTATCGCCGCTCGCCTGACTGGAGCTCTTTTGGTATGCGTCCGCCGCTGCGTCTGGGCGAGTTCGCCATGCCTAAATATGAAATCATTACGCTACCGGAAACCCATCTGATTGGGACGACGCAAAGCTATTCATGTTCGCTGGAGCAGATTTCCGAGTTCCGTCACCAGATGCGCGTACAGTTCTGGCGCGATTTCCTGAGCCATGCGCCCGCCATTCCTCCACTGCTGTATGGCCTGAACGAAACGCATCCAAGCCTGGAAAAAGACGACGAGCAGGAAGTGTTCTACACCACAGCGTTAACGCCGGATATGGCCAATGGCTACATCCAGGGCTCTAAACCCGTGGTGCTGGAAGGTGGCGAGTACGTTATGTTCACGTATGAAGGTCTGGGGACGGGCGTTCAGGAATTTATCCTGACCGTTTACGGCACCTGTATGCCAATGCTGAATCTGAATCGTCGTAAAGGTCAGGACATTGAGCGTTACTACCCGGCAAGTGATGTGAAACCGGAAGAACGCCCAATCAATCTGCGGATGGAATTCTTAATCCCTATCAGGCACTAACGCTGTAATTCATCCAGCGCAGGGGCATCGAGATGCGAAATATCCCCTGCCATCTCCACAATCCAGCCAGACGCCAGCCACTGACTTTCCTGATAATCGATACGGGAAATAGAGCAGTTACGCAGGCGCAAACGGCGCTCTGCATAAGCAGGCAAGCCCAGAATCGTACTCACCAGGCAGCCCAGCGCGATACCGTGGCTTACCAGCAACGGACGGCTTCCGGCAGGGAGCTTCAGACACTCAGCCAGCGCGGCATGAATACGCACGCTCAGCTCCTGCATCGATTCACCATCAGGAATTCGACCGTCTTCAGTACCGTTAACAAGCGTACGACGCCAGCCTTCCTCTTTTTCAGTCAGAGAATCGATATGGCGCTTTTCCAGCACGCCCATATTCAGCTCACGCAGGCGCGGCTCGAGGGCAACGTCGCAGCCGCAGGCATCAGCGATAATACGCGCGGTCTGTTGCGTGCGACCTAAGTCGCTTGCGATAACGTGAGTAATGCCCAGCGTTTTGGCGCGTTCCGCTACCTGCCACGCCTGTTGCACACCCTTTTCGGTGAGAGGACTGTCTGACTGGCCTTGAATACGTCGCTCGGCGTTCCACTGCGTTTCACCGTGGCGAACAAGGTATACCTGTAACATGCTTTTTTTCCGTTATACTGCGATGAGTTTTTTTGAATCGAGCTTAATTATGCACCATGTTGTCTCTGCTACCACTAATCCTGCCAAAATTCAGGCAATTCTAAGGGCATTTGAAGAGATCTTCGGCGAAGGATCCTGCCATATTGACGCCGTATCCGTCGAGAGTGCTGTACCTGAACAACCGTTTGGAAGCGAGGAAACGCGCGCTGGCGCACGAAATCGTGTTGCCAATGCAAAGACAGCTTGCCCTGAGGCAGACTTTTGGGTCGCGATTGAAGCGGGCATCGACGAAGGCGCAACATTCAGCTGGGTTGTTATCGAAAACCGGGAATTGAGTGGCGAAGCGCGCTCGGCCACGCTGCCATTACCGGCCATTATTCTGGATAAAGTGCGCGCGGGTGAAGCGCTCGGGCCGGTGATGTCACAGTACACCGGCATCGATGAGATTGGTCGTAAGGAAGGGGCAATTGGCGTCTTTACCGCTGGCACCCTGACGCGTTCAAGCGTGTACCATCAGGCAGTGATCCTGGCGTTAAGCCCGTTTCATAACGCGATATATCGTTGAATTTGTAGGCCGGATGGCGAAGCCATCATCCGGCGTTTTTCAACAATACTGCTTCAAGCCACTGACGCAGTTCAACCGGCGCAGACTTCAGGCTGTTTGAGCCGCGAGTGATCGTCGCGATACCTGCGCCCAGCTCGTTTTTCAGTTCGCGCTGGCTCATTTCGCCCCGCAGTAACTCTTCGATAATGCGTACGCGCGTGCCCAGAGCTTCACGCTCGTCGGGCGTCAGCATCAGCTGTAACAACGGTAAGTGCAGATCCTCTACATAAGACTGCCGGAGCAACTCCACAAAACGAAGCCACTCCTGGTTGCGTTGTTCGGCCATCGCCGATGAATAAGGGGAATGCTGGGTCATGTTATGCCGCCTGTTGTACTCATTAACGAGTACAGCATAACACAACCCATGCCGATCAGTAACGTCTCTGCCACTCAGCGTCGCTCATCAAGGTATCTTTCTGTCCCATGAAGTAACGATAGTAGGCATCATAAGCCAGGACGTTCTTCACATATCCGCGAGTTTCAGAGAACGGAATACTCTCGACAAACGCCACGGCATCAATACGACCAGCGCTGTTACCAAGCCAGGTACGCACACGCCCAGGCCCGGCGTTATACGCCGCTGAAGAGAAGATACGGTTGTTACCAAACTGCTGATAAACATACTGCAAATAGCTGGTACCGATATTGATGTTGGTATCCGGGTCAAGCAGTTGTGCAGGATTGCTGTAACCTGGAATATTGAACATCTTCACGGTGTGCGCGGCCGTGCCCGGCATAATTTGCATTAGCCCACTTGCCCCAACCGGGGAGCGCACTTTCGGGTTCCAGGCGCTCTCCTGACGTGCAATCGCCATGGCGTAGCTTTGCGGGATATCTTTGCCGCTGGTATAGCGATCGAACAGATCTTTATAAGCCAGCGGGAAACGCTCTTCGAGATGATCCCACAGTTTACCGGCGATCGTCGCCTGCACGCTCAGATCCCACCAGTGATTATCAAAGGCATAGCGGGCCAGTTGCGCTTTCTCGTCCGTCGTGCGGCTGGTGACCAGGTTCGCCCACTCGCTGCGCGCGGTGTTATCCATATTCCAGTACATCAGCTCACGTACGCGTGCCATTTCTGGCCCCTGAATCAGCGTCGCACTGGGATTACCCGGCGCTTTGTCGATACGGAAGGTGTACTCTTCGCCCAGACGCTGTGCCGCAGCCATCGGGTAGAAGCCGCGCTGCTGCATCAGAGAGTGGAGGATCTCTTTTGCTTCATCATCACGCCCACGCTCCAGCAGCAGGTCAGCTTGCCAGTAGCGCCATTCATCTTTCTCTTTTGCATCCATTGGCAGACGGGCAAGCCAGGTATTTAGCCCGCGGCGGTCGCCGCTACCCAACGCCATCCGCACGCGGCGCTCCACCAGCGAGGTTGAGTTCGAGCGCATCACCGCGTCATCACGCCAACGCGCCTGATCGTCAGTGACATCCGTCCCCATCAATCGCCACGCCACGATATCGCGCAGCGCCTGGTTTTGCTCTTCATTAAGCTGCTGCGCCTGCACCAGCTGTGGGATCATCAGCCGCGCGTTTTCCACATCGTCACGCGCCACGCTGGTAAAGGCCTCTTCCGCCATCTCGCGGGTAAAATTGGTAGCACCGGTGGTACGGGCAAAGGTCATTACCGAATTAGGATTGTTCGCAAGACCGATAACCGCAGAAGAGATGGTCTGGTAGTCCGACGGCATTTGCCCGGCAAGCGTCGTGACCAGACGCGTGTTACCGGCCTTCATCGCCAGACGAATACGTTCAAGATAGGCCAGCGGATCTTGTTTGCCGGATGCGCGCCAGGCGCCAAAGAGGGAATCACAGGCATTAGGCTGGTTTTTCCCGGTCAGCCACAGATCTTTTGCCCCTGCCCAGGCTTCATCCTGCTGCCCTATGGCCCATTTTGCGTAGTAGAAGTTACACTGCGCTTCTGTGGTATTCGGTTTTTCCGGGCTGAATGCTAACAACCCGCGCCAGTCTTCACGGCGCGCGAGTTCGTTCACAAAACGAGACTGCAAGGTGCGCGCCGGCGGCAATGTTGGGTTCGCCTGAATAAAGTTATTCACGGCAACCGTCGGTTGATTCATGAGATCGTCCGTAATCTGGCGATACTCCAGATACGGATACAGCGGATAATCTTTGAGTGTTGGCATCAGGGCCTGCACAGTATCCATCTGCTTGTTGTCCCACGCCTGCTTGATTTGCGCGTAGCGGTTACGTTGTTCATCCAGTGAATCGGCATGTACCGCCTGGCTTACCGCCATCACGCATACGCTGGCAGCCAGCAGACGCCAGACCACCTGTTTGGCTTTTTCCACAAGCTCTTCCTCATTGTTTTTTCGTCAATTGCAGCGTCTTGCCACGTCAAAGTCTAATCAACTTATGCTAACCAGGCATCCGGCAACGCGCCACGTCATGGACACTTTTTTACCTTTCTTGCGCGTTTTAACACTCCTGACGTTCCTGGCTGTGATTAGACCGGGAAAAAGGCTACACTTCGCAGCTGAAACCTATTTTCATTACGATAAAAGAGGCGAAGTCCAACGTGGCTCAATTCGTTTATACCATGCATCGTGTCGGCAAAGTTGTCCCGCCGAAACGTCATATTCTTAAAAATATCTCGCTGAGCTTCTTCCCGGGCGCAAAAATCGGTGTTCTGGGTCTCAACGGTGCCGGTAAGTCCACCCTGCTGCGCATCATGGCCGGCATCGATACAGACATCGAAGGTGAAGCCCGTCCGCAGCCTGGCATCAAAATCGGCTACCTGCCGCAGGAACCTCAGCTGAACACGGAACACACTGTCCGTGAATCCGTTGAAGAAGCGGTATCCGAAGTGGTTAACGCACTGAAAGGTCTGGACGAGGTGTACGCTAAATACGCTGAACCGGATGCAGATTTCGATAAGCTGGCCGCACAGCAAGGTAAGTTTGAAGAGATTATCCAGGCGCACGACGGCCACAACCTGAACGTGCAGCTGGAACGTGCCGCGGATGCGCTGCGTCTGCCAGACTGGGATGCGAAAATCGCGAACCTGTCCGGTGGTGAACGCCGCCGCGTGGCGCTGTGCCGCCTGCTGCTGGAAAAACCAGACATGCTGCTGCTCGACGAACCTACCAACCACCTGGATGCAGAATCCGTGGCATGGCTGGAACGCTTCCTGCACGACTTCGAAGGCACCGTTGTGGCGATTACCCACGACCGTTACTTCCTCGACAACGTGGCAGGCTGGATCCTGGAGCTGGACCGCGGTGAAGGTATTCCGTGGGAAGGTAACTACTCTTCCTGGCTGGAGCAGAAAGATCAGCGTCTGGCGCAGGAAGCTTCGGCTGAAGCGGCGCGTCGCAAGTCTATCGAGAAAGAGCTGGAATGGGTTCGTCAGGGCGCAAAAGGCCGTCAGTCTAAGGGCAAAGCCCGTCTGGCACGCTTCGAAGAGCTGAACAACACCGAATACCAGAAACGTAACGAAACCAACGAACTGTTTATTCCGCCTGGAGCACGTCTGGGGGATAAAGTGGTTGAAGTCAGCAACCTGCGTAAGTCTTACGGCGACCGCCTGCTGATTGATGACCTGACCTTCTCCGTACCGAAAGGCGCTATCGTGGGCATTATCGGTCCGAACGGCGCGGGTAAATCCACCCTGTTCCGCATGATGTCGGGTCAGGAACAGCCAGACAGCGGTTCTATCACCCTGGGTGATACCGTGAAGCTGGCCTCTGTTGACCAGTTCCGCGACGCGATGGATAACAGCAAAACCGTGTGGGAAGAAGTGTCCGGCGGTCTGGATATCATGCGTATCGGTAACACCGAGATGCCAAGCCGCGCCTATGTTGGCCGCTTTAACTTCAAAGGCACCGACCAGGGTAAACGCGTAGGTGAGCTGTCCGGTGGTGAGCGTGGTCGTCTGCATCTGGCAAAACTGTTGCAGGTTGGCGGCAACGTTCTGCTGCTCGATGAACCAACCAACGACCTCGACATCGAAACCCTGCGCGCGCTGGAAAACGCCCTGCTGGAGTTCCCGGGTTGTGCCATGGTTATCTCGCACGACCGTTGGTTCCTTGACCGTATTGCGACCCACATTCTGGATTACCAGGATGAAGGTAAAGTGGAGTTCTTTGAAGGTAACTTCACCGAATACGAAGAGTACAAGAAACGCACGCTGGGCGCAGACGCGCTGGAGCCGAAGCGTATCAAGTACAAGCGTATTGCAAAATAAAAGCAAAACGGCAACCTCGGTTGCCGTTTTTTATGTTTGTTCCCTCTCCCTTTGGGATGTACGGTCCGGGGACATAGTGAACACTTGTTCGGGGACATGGTAGACACTTACAACTAAGGCATAAGAACCCGTTTATGGAGTCGCTTATGTCCTGGGATGCGAGAGATACCATGTCATTACGTACCGAGTTTGTTTTGTTCGCCTCGCAGGACGGGGCGAACATCCGTTCCCTCTGCCGTCGCTTCGGCATTTCACCTGCCACTGGCTATAAGTGGCTTCGCCGCTGGGCGGAGGAAGGGGCCTCTGGCCTTCAGGACCGCCCGCGCATACCGCACCATTCCCCGAACCGCTCATCTGACGACATCACTGCCCTGCTGCGTATGGCGCATGACCGCCATGAACGCTGGGGCGCACGCAAGATAAAGCGCTGGCTGGAAGACCAGGGGCACACCATGCCCGCCTTCAGCACCGTCCATAACCTCATGGCCCGTCACGGTCTGCTGCCGGGCACTTCACCGGGCATTCCCGCCACGGGACGGTTCGAACATGACGCGCCGAACCGCCTCTGGCAGATGGATTTTAAGGGCCACTTTCCCTTTGGAGGCGGCCGCTGCCATCCGCTCACCCTGCTGGACGACCACTCCCGATTTTCCCTGTGCCTGGCGCACTGTACCGATGAACGGCGCGAGACCGTGCAGCAGCAGCTGGTCAGCGTGTTTGAGCGCTACGGCCTGCCGGACCGGATGACGATGGACAACGGTTCTCCGTGGGGAGACACCACCGGCACCTGGACGGCGCTGGAGCTGTGGCTGATGCGTCTGGGTATCCGGGTGGGGCACTCCCGGCCGTATCATCCGCAGACGCAGGGTAAGCTGGAGCGTTTTCACCGGAGCCTGAAGGCAGAAGTGCTGCAGGGGAAGTGGTTCGCGAGCGGGGGCGAACTGCAGCGCGCCTTCGACCACTGGCGGACAGTCTATAACCTTGAACGCCCGCATGAGGCGCTGGATATGGCGGTACCGGGGTCGCGGTATAAGCCGTCAGAGCGGCAGTACAGCGGCAACACCACGCCCCCGGAATACGACGAGGGCGTGATGGTCAGGAAAGTGGATATCAGCGGAAAGCTGAGCGTGAAAGGGGTAAGTCTGAGCGCAGGCAAGGCGTTCAGGGGAGAACGGGTCGGGCTGAAGGAGATGCAGGAAGACGGCAGCTACGAGGTGTGGTGGTACAGCACGAAAGTGGGGGTGATCGACCTGAAGAAAAAGTCGATCACCATGGGTAAAGGATGTTAAAAAGTGTTCACCATGTCCCCGAACACCTGTCTACCATGTCCCCGGACCGTACAGGGAGAGGGTCAGGGTGAGGGCATCAGGCCGCACAGTTTCACCGCCCCACGTAAAACCGCTTCACCTCATCAAACTGCATCGCAAAGTCGATATAGCTCATCAGTGCCGGCGAATTCAGCTTGCGGCTCGGATAGGCCAGCCACAGGTCATTCCCTTCGACATTCCACTCTGGCAGCACGTTGACCAACGCCCCCTTCTCCACCTTATCTTCCAGCAGAAAAGCAGGCAGCAGCGTAATGCCGGCGCCTGCGATGGCACATTCCCGGGCGTACACCAGGTTATCCGTCATATGGGCGTTATCCGGCAGATAGCGGTAATCCTCGCTCTCACTTTGTAACAGCCATTCTGACCACGACTTATGGGTAATACAGCGATGTTCCACCAACTGACGGGGATGGCTAAGCGGCTCCCTCTGTGCCAGGTAGCCCGGCGAGGCCAGCATATAACGCGGGCAGTGCCCAATCATGCGGCCAATCAGCGATGAATCCTGCGGCTTACCGGTACGCAGCGCCACGTCGAACCCGGACGCCACCAGGTCCAGCACATCGTCAGAGATAGAGACATCCAGCGAGACATCCGGGTAGCGCAGTTGAAACTCGGCATTCATATGCGCCAGCAGCGTCGCGCCAATCCCTGCCGGACAGGTGATCCGCAGTCGCCCGCTGGGGTTTTCCCGCAGCCGCTGAATGGCGTACTCGGCACGCTCGCTGGCCGCCAGCATCTCCCGACAATGCACCAGATAATGCTCGCCCGCAAAGGTCAGGTTGAGCTTACGCGTAGTGCGGTTCAGCAGCCTGATCCCCACCTGTTGTTCAAGCTGGCTGATCCGCTGGCTCACGCTGGATTTTGGCAGCCCGGCCTTTTGCGCTGCCGCAGTAAAACTGCCCATTTCTGCCACCAGCGCGAACAGCGCCATATCCTGAAGCTGCTTAAACATGATTGTTCATCCTGTGCGAACACTTCGTTCTCGATTGTCCATCTTATCACGCAACTGACCACTTAATAGACTAGCCTCAACAAAACGCATTCCATTGAGGAGCTCACCATGTCAGTCAAAGCTATTGCCGTTAACCCAGAAAATCCTGCTGCTTTTATTGAAATTTCCCAACCGATGCCACAGCCCGGCGAACACGACCTGCTGGTCGAGGTGAAAGCCGTTTCCATTAATCCGGTCGATACCAAAGTACACGCAGGTATTGCCAAAAATGGCCTGAAAGACCCACGAATTCTTGGCTGGGATGCCAGCGGCATCGTTAAAGCCGTTGGGGCAAGCGTGACCGGATTCAAACCGGGCGATGAAGTGTGGTACGCAGGTGACATCACCCGCCCGGGTAGCAACACCACGCATCAGCTGATTGATGCCCGTATCGTCGGGCGCAAGCCTGCAAGCCTGGGCTGGGCCGCTGCGGCTGCATTGCCACTGACCGCCCTGACGGCGTGGGAAGGGCTGTTTGAGCGGCTGAACATTCAGGATGCCGGGCAGGATAAAACACTGCTGATCATTGGTGGAGCGGGCGGTGTGGGATCGCTTGCAATCCCGTTTGCGAAGCACAACAGCAAGGTAAAAGTGATCGCCACCGCCTCGCGGGAAGATTCAGCTAAGTGGTGTCGGGATCGCGGTGCAGACATGGTAGTGAACTACCGCGATCTGAAAGGCGAACTGGCAAAACAGGGACTCAACTTTGTGGATTATATTTTCATCCTCAATGATACCGACGGCCACTGGGATGCCGTGAGCGACCTGATCGCACCTCAGGGGCATATTTGTACAATCGTCGAGAACGAACATCCGCTGGATCAGAACAAACTCAAATCCAAATCCGCCGCGCTGCACTGGGAGTTTATGTACACCCGCAGCATGTACCAGACCGCAGATATGGCACGCCAGGGTGAGATCTTAAACGAGGTGGCGAAGCTGGTAGATAATGGCGTGGTGGAAAGCTCGCTCAGTGAAACACTGCACGGATTGAGCGTGGAAAGCATCAGTGAGGCACACCGTAAAGTGCTGGACGGACATATGCGGGGGAAAGTCGTGGTTGAGTACTGAGTGGGTTGTTCCCACTCACCCTGCCCTCTCCCCACAGGGGAGAGGGTAAAGACAGCTCCGTGCGATCCCCTCTCCCCTATGGGGAGAGGGTTAGGGTGAGGGGTAAGTGTTTTACCCCTGCTCCCCCATCATCTCTTTCACCAGCTCCACACAGCGCAGGAAGCGGTTGTCGTAGTCTGATTCTTCGACATGCACAAACTCCACGTTGTTCTCGTGCAGCATATCCACCAGCATGGTCTGGAACTCTTTTCTGTCTACCGAGCTGCCAAGGCTGCGCATCCCATCAGCAACCCACGGGGTGTTGTTTTCCAGCAGGATCACCAGGTCGAAGCGGTATTCGTCAATCAGCACCTGGACGAACGGGTGTTCGCGGCCTTCGTACTTTTTACAGAACGCCTGCGTGGTGACGAAATCCGTATCGATAAACGCCACCTTGTTGGCGTACTTCACTGCAAAATCAATGTACTGCGCGTGTCCAAGCGCAATCTTATCGTAGTCGGAATACTGGAGCGCCATCTCATCGCCGCCCAGATGGGAGAAGACATAATCACGCCCGTACTCCCAGGCACTGGTGGTGTTAAAGATGTTCGCCAGCTTGTTGACCAGCGTCGACTTACCGCTCGACTCACCGCCCAGAATGGCTACCGTACGCACAAAGAACGGTTTCACTTCAGTCGGAATGTAATCCCAGTAGCGGAACGGGTTTTCACGGATCTGCGCCCCGCTGATGCTCATAAAGGTGCGTTTTGGGTCGATAAGCACCGTTTCCGTACCCAGATGCTCGCGGAACTGCGGGGCATCTAGCTCTTCAGAGGTGTAGATCCAGTTAGGCGCGATCCCCTTCTCTTCCATAAAGGCTTTCACGCCATTGCTCCACACGTCCCAGCCGTGCGGATACGGCTCCATGCCCTCTTCATTGAACGCATGAATACGAATATTTTTCTGGTACTTAAAGGTCTGGAGCAGCCAGCGCAGGCGATCCGGCACCGTCGGCTGTTGCGACATAGCGCTGTCTTCGAACAACTCGCGGTCACGTTTTTCGTCGTAGCCCATGATGATGTGCAACTCATCAACCTGGCTACAGGCGCGCTGGATCAGATAGATATGCCCGGTATGCAGCGGGTAAAACTTGCCAAAAACCACACCGATGTTCTTTTGCATACGCGGAAATTCTAGCCCCAGGAAGCGATGCAATGCTTCCAGCTTTTGCGCACTGGGGCTTTTGATTTTGGCATTCAGCAGTTGGCTCAGATAGCCTTTGGTCATACCGCTGGCATCCGCCACCTGCTGCAAGGTGCAGCCTTTCTGGCGAATTGCGGTCTTGAGATAGTCAAATGATGACATTAATTACGGTGCCTCCTGCAACATCGAATACACATACCCTAAATAATTCGAGTTGCAGGAAGGCGGCAAGGAAGCGCATCCCCGGAGCTTACTAAAGGTAAGTGACCGGGGTAAGCGAACGCAGCCAACGCACATGCAACTTGAAGTATGACGGGTATAATTATAAGTCGTCAAAAACACTTAATGCATCTGCGAGTTTCTTCACGCCGAAAACCTGCATCCCTTCAGGGATTTTTTTCGGCACGTTCGCCGCTGGCACAATGGCCCGACGGAACCCGTGTTTGGCCGCCTCAGAGATACGCTCCTGGCCGCTCGGCACCGGGCGAATTTCCCCGGCAAGACCTACTTCGCCAAAGACCACCAGATCCTGCGGTAGCGGCCTGTCGCGCAGGCTGGACACCATCGCCAGCAGCAATGCGAGGTCAGCACTGGTTTCGGTGACTTTAACGCCGCCCACCACGTTAACAAAGACGTCCTGATCCGCCATTTGCAGGCCGCCGTGACGGTGCAACACGGCCAGCAGGATAGCTAACCGGTTCTGCTCCAGGCCAACCGCCACACGCCGCGGGTTGCCCATCATCGAGACATCCACCAGCGCCTGGATTTCCACCAGCAGCGGGCGCGTACCTTCCCAGAGCACCATCACCGAACTGCCGGAGGTGACTTCATCACCACGGCTGAGGAAGATGGCTGACGGATTACTGACTTCACGCAGCCCCTGTTCGGTCATGGCAAAGACGCCCAGCTCATTCACCGCGCCAAAGCGGTTTTTATGGCTGCGCAGCGTACGGAAACGGGAGTCCGCATCGCCGTCGAGCATCACCGAGCAGTCGATACAGTGTTCGAGCACTTTCGGCCCGGCAAGCGAGCCATCTTTGGTTACGTGGCCAACCATCACAATCGCCACGCCGCGCGTTTTGGCAAAGCGTGTCAGATAGGCTGCGGTTTCGCGCACCTGAGCCACACTGCCTGGCGAAGACTGGATATCCGCCATGTGCATCACCTGGATGGAATCGATAACCATCAGCTTCGGCTGCTCTTCTTCAGCAATCATGCAAATCTGTTCAATGCTGGTTTCCGAGAGCATGTTCAGGTTGCTGGTCGGCAGACCAAGACGGTGCGCACGCATCGCCACCTGCTGCAATGACTCTTCCCCCGTGACGTACAGGGTTTTCATCTGCTCGGCGAGTTTGCACAGGGTTTGCAGCAGCAGCGTCGATTTACCGGCCCCCGGGTTACCGCCGATAAGAATGGCGCTACCCGGCACTACCCCACCGCCAAGCACACGGTCGAACTCTTTGAATCCGGTAGAGAAACGTGGCAACTCTTCCAGGCTGATGTCCGAGAGCTTCTGGACTTTCGCCACACCGGCATTCCCCGCATAGCCGCTGAGGCGCTCATTGCGGGCCACGCTCGGCGAAGCCGCCACACCACGCACTTCGGTAATGGTGTTCCAGGCATGACAGGCACTGCATTGCCCCTGCCAGCGCGGATAATCCGCGCCACATTCATTACAGACAAATGCGCGTTTTGGAGCTTTCGCCACGGTTTACCTCGTTATTTCTGATTAATGCTGCCAGAGAGAATGCAGAACACCCCCATCAGGTCAGCATGACGGATGGTCACTTCCGTCTTTTCATTCACTTTTGGCTTGGCATGGTAGGCAATGCCAAGACCCGCTGCTTTGATCATCGGCAGATCGTTAGCACCATCACCAATCGCCACGGTTTGTACGACAGGAATTTCATATTTTTCAGCCAGACGGGTCAGCGTGTTCGCTTTGTACTGCGCGTCCACAATGTCGCCAATCACATGACCGGTCAGTTTACCGTCCATGATCTCCAGCTCGTTCGCCACCACGGTGGTCAGGCGCAGCTTGTCACGCAGGTAATCGGCGAAGAAAGTGAAACCACCAGAAGCAATTGCCACTTTCCAGCCCAGCGTTTCCATCTTCAGCACTAATTGCGTCAGCCCAGGCATCAGCGGCAGCTCATCACGCACCTGACGTAGAATATTGGCATCGGCCCCTTTCAGGGTTGCCACGCGTTGTCTGAGGCTTGCGGTAAAGTCCAGCTCGCCACGCATCGCGCGTTCCGTCACTTCTGCCACCAGCTCACCGCTGCCGGCCAGTTTGGCTATTTCGTCGATGCACTCGATCTGGATGGCGGTAGAGTCCATATCCATGACCAGTAAACCAGGCGTTTTCAGATGCGGGATTTTGCCCAGCGGGGCCACGTCCAGCCCGGCATCGTGTGCCAGGCGCGTGGCGCGCTGCGTCAGGGAACCGGCCAGGCGAATAACCTGGTAATCCTCCACGCACCAGGCTGCAACGATCACCATCGCAGCACCCAGTTTGGTTTGATATTGCGTCAGGCGCTGCTTATCGAGGCCGCGTCCGTACAGCAGCCAGCCGCTACGACCGGCGTGGTAATCCAGAGGCATCACCTCATCACCACTTAAAGAGAGCGGCAATCCTGGCCATAAAGAGACATCCGTTGGCAGGTCGCACCAGGTAATGTTCGGCATTGAAGCTCCTGTAATTTCGTTCGCGCCGGAAGGTTCCAGAGGGAAAATAACGCATGAGGCTACCCTGTAACCATCACTTCTGGCAACATTAAGCCGTAAATTTTCAGCAGGTGGAATATGGCTCGCGCAAAACTGAAATTCCGGCTTCATCGTGCCGTGATTGTCCTTATCTGTCTGGCGCTCCTGGTGGCGCTGATGCAAGGGGCATCATGGTTTAGCCAGAATCATCAACGGCAACGCAATCCGCAACTTGAAGAGTTGGCCCGCACGCTGGCGCGTCAGGTGACCCTTAACGTTGCACCATCTATGCGTACTGAAACGCCGGATGACAAGCGAATAAGCCAGGTATTACGCCAGCTTACGGAGAACAGCCGTATTCTGGATGCCGGAGTCTATGACGAACAGGGCGACCTGATCGCCCGTGCGGGTGAGCACGTCGACGTGCGCGACAGGCTGGCGCTGGACGGTAAAAAAGCCGGGGGCTACTTCAACCAGCAAATCGTCGAACCTATTCAGGGGAAAAATGGCCCGCTGGGATATTTGCGCCTGACGCTCGACACCCACACGCTGCCTACCGAAGCCAAACAGGTGGATAACACCACCAATATTCTGCGCCTGATGTTGCTGCTTTCGCTGGCCATTGGCGTGGTGCTGGCGCGTACCCTGTTGCAGGGAAAACGCACACGCTGGCAGCAGTCCCCCTTCCTGTTGACCGCCAGCAAGTCTATTCCTGAAGACGAAGAGAGCGAGAAGAAAGATTAGTGATAAAGTGGGCGGATGATTCGGAAAAGGAACTTTGCCATGACGACATTACGCCTGCTTATCTCTGACTCTTACGATCCCTGGTTTAACCTCGCGGTGGAAGAGTGCATCTTCCGCCAGATGCCCGCCACCCAACGCGTACTCTTCCTGTGGCGTAACGCCGATACCGTGGTCATTGGCCGGGCGCAAAACCCATGGAAAGAGTGCAACACTCGGCGTATGGAAGAGGATAACGTCCGTCTGGCACGCCGGAGCAGCGGGGGCGGCGCGGTGTTTCACGATCTGGGCAACACCTGCTTTACCTTTATGGCGGGTAAACCGGAGTACGATAAAACCATCTCCACGGCCATCGTGCTCAATGCCCTGAACGCGCTTGGCGTTCAGGCTGAAGCGTCCGGGCGCAATGATCTGGTGGTCAGTACAGAGGAAGGCGATCGCAAGGTTTCCGGCTCGGCGTATCGCGAAACCAAAGATCGCGGTTTCCATCACGGCACACTGCTGCTCAACGCCGATCTCAGCCGTCTGGCCAACTACCTTAACCCGGACAAGAAAAAGCTTCAGGCTAAAGGCATCACTTCCGTACGCGGCCGCGTCGCGAATCTGGTTGAGCTGCTGCCTGGCGTCACGCACGAACAGATTTGCGAGGCTATCCGCGAGGCGTTCTTTGCCCATTACGGTGAAGGCGTCGAAGCAGAAGTGATTTCACCCGACAAGACCCCCGATCTGCCGAACTTCGCGGAAACCTTCGCCCGCCAGAGCAGTTGGGAGTGGAACTTTGGGCAGGCACCGGCGTTCTCTCACCTGCTGGATGAGCGCTTTACCTGGGGCGGCGTAGAGCTGCATTTTGACGTTGATAAAGGTCATATCACCCGGACACAGGTCTTTACCGATAGCCTTAATCCGGCCCCGTTAGAAGCGCTGGCGGCACGTTTGCAGGGCTGTCTTTATCATCCGGACGTGCTTCAACAGGAGTGCGATGCATTGTTGGTGGATTTCCCGGAACAGGAAAAAGAACTGCGTGAATTGTCGGCGTGGATTGCACGGGCTGTTCGCTAAAACAAAGCCCGCTGGCGCTACGCTTAGCGGGCCTACAACACCGTAGGCCGGGTCAGGCGAAGCCGCCACCCGGCACAACAGGTCTTACTCTTTATCGCCCAGCAGAACGGATTCCAGCGCGATTTTGATCATGTCGTTGAAGGTGGTCTGACGCTCAGCAGCAGTCGTCTGCTCGTGCGTACGGATGTGGTCAGACACGGTGCAGATGGTCAGTGCTTTTGCACCAAACTCAGCCGCTACGCCGTAGATACCTGCCGCTTCCATTTCCACGCCCAGGATGCCGTATTTTTCCATCACGTCGAACATTTCACCGCCGTCTGGTGCATAGAACAGATCAGCAGAGAAGATGTTGCCCACGCGAGCGTCAACGCCCAGCGCTTTTGCCGCGTCAACCGCGTCACGTACCATGCCGAAGTCTGCAATCGCAGCAAAGTCATGATCTTTGAAACGCATACGGTTCACTTTGGAATCGGTGCATGCACCCATGCCGATAACGATATCACGCAGTTTCACGTCCATACGAACCGCGCCGCAGGAGCCTACACGAATGATTTTCTTCACGCCGAAATCGGTGATCAGCTCTTTGGTGTAGATCGAGCAGGATGGGATACCCATACCGTGCCCCATGACAGAGATCTTGCGGCCTTTGTAAGTCCCGGTGAAGCCCAACATGCCACGCACGTTGTTCACTTCACGCACATCTTCCAGGAAGGTTTCAGCGATGTGCTTCGCACGCAGCGGGTCGCCTGGCATCAGAACAACGTCAGCGAAATCGCCCATTTCTGCGTTAATGTGTGGAGTTGCCATCTTCAGTTCCTTTTCATTTTAAATTCTCCCTCTCCCTGTGGGAGAGGGTTGGGGTGAGGGCATCAGGCCGCACCCAATGTGCCTCAGAACATGGCTTTGCCATATTCCATGTCGGACGTACCAAAGTATTTTGCAATTGTCTGGCCAATATCCGCGAAGGTTTCACGGTGGCCCAGAGAACCAGGTTTCACTTTTGGACCATACACCAGCACCGGAATGTGCTCACGGGTGTGGTCAGTACCGGTCCAGCTTGGGTCACAGCCGTGGTCAGCGGTCAGGATCAGAATGTCATCTTCACCCAGCAGCTCCATCAGCTCTGGCAGACGGCGGTCGAACAGCTCCAGACCGGCAGCATAACCGGCGATATCGCGACGGTGTCCCCAGGAGGAGTCGAAGTCCACGAAGTTGGTAAAGACAATGGTCTTGTCTCCCGCTTCTTTCATCTCTTTGATGGTGGCATCGAACAGCGCATCCAGACCGGTGGCTTTCACTTTTTTGGTGATACCGCAGTTGGCATAGATGTCCGCGATTTTACCAACGGAAACCACGTGGCCGTCTTTCTCTTCAACCAGTTTTTGCAGCACAGTCGGTGCTGGCGGCTCAACAGCCAGGTCATGACGGTTACCGGTACGCTGGAAGTTACCCGCTTTGTCGCCGATAAACGGACGCGCGATAACACGGCCAATGTTGTAGCCGCCTTCGGTCAGCTCTTCACGGGCGATTTCGCACAGCTCATACAGCTTATCCAGGCCGTAGGTCTCTTCGTGGCAGGCAATCTGGAACACGGAGTCAGCAGAGGTATAGAAAATCGGTTTGCCGGTTTTCATATGTTCTTCACCGAGCTCATCCAGGATAACGGTACCGGAGGAGTGGCAGTTACCGAGATAACCCGGCAGGTTTGCACGCTTCACCAGTTTATCCAACAACTCCTGCGGGAAGCTGTTCTGGTGATCGGAGAAATAGCCCCATTCGAACAGAACCGGAACACCGGCGATTTCCCAGTGGCCAGACGGGGTATCTTTACCGGAAGAGAGCTCGTGCGCCCAGGCGTATGCGCCCACCACTTCTGCGTTACCGTCCATACCGGCTGCGATTTTGCCGGTGGAACCTTCATGCGCTTTCACCAGGCCGAGGCTGGTCAGGTTTGGCAGAGTCAGAGGGCCTTTACGACCGTTGTCCGCTTCACCTTTGGCGCAGGCTTCAGCGATGTGACCCATGGTATCGGAACCCACGTCACCAAAACGTTCTGCATCTTCGGTTGCGCCGATGCCGAATGAGTCCAGCACCATAATAAATGCACGTTTCATAATTGTTCTCCGTACTTAGTGCTTCAAAAAATAGCGATCAGATCAGTATACAGTTATTCAGTGATACGGCGATAGACAGTCGGTGTGCTTTCTGGTGCTTTATCATCAAGCGTGATTGCCGCTTTCACCGCTCTCGCCGCATCCTGCCAGCTGGCTTCGTCTTTCGCGTGGATAACCGCCAGCGGACGTTGGCCGTCGACGCTGTCGCCCAGACGAACCATGTCGGTAAAGCCAACGCTGTAATCAATCGTGTCAGATGCCTGACGACGACCGCCACCCATCGACACCACCGCCATACCGAGCTCACGGGTATCCATTGCGGAAATAAAGCCTTCGGTATCGGCATAGACCGCTTTGCTGAGCGTCGCCGTTGGCAGGTATTTCGCGTAGTTTTCCACGAAATCGGTTGGGCCTTTCTGCGCGGCCACCATACGACCGAAGATCTCTGCCGCTTTGCCGTTATCCAGCACAGCCTGCAATTTCGCCCGAGCTTCGGCATCATCTTTGGCAAGCTTGCCGGAGATAAGCATCTCAACGCACAGCGCCATGGTGACGTCGAACAGACGTGGGTTACGGTATTCACCCGTCAGGAACTGCACAGCTTCGCGCACTTCAACGGCGTTACCTGCGCTGGATGCCAGCACCTGATTCATGTCCGTCAGCAGCGCGGTGGTGCGCACGCCAGCACCGTTGGAAACGCCAACAATCGCTTCAGCAAGCTGGGCGGAAAGTTCATAGGTTGGCATAAACGCGCCGCTGCCCACTTTCACGTCCATCACCAGCGCATCCAGGCCTTCCGCCAGTTTTTTGGCGAGGATCGAAGCGGTGATCAGCGGGATGGAGTCAACAGTCGCGGTAATGTCGCGGGTGGCGTAGAAACGCTTGTCCGCCGGTGCAAGAGAGCTGGTCTGGCCGATAATCGCCACACCAACGTCTTTAATAATTTCGCGGAAGCGATTGTCATCCGGGAAGATGTCGAAGCCCGGAATGGCTTCCAGTTTATCCAGCGTGCCGCCGGTGTGACCCAGGCCACGCCCGGAGATCATCGGAATATAACCACCGCAGGCCGCAACCATTGGGCCAAGCATCAGTGAGGTAACATCACCCACACCGCCGGTAGAGTGTTTGTCGACAATAGGGCCATTAAGGTTGAGGCTTTTCCAGTCCAGAACGGTCCCTGAATCTCGCATCGCCATGGTCAACGAGACACGTTCAGGCATCGACATATCGTGGAAAAAGATGGTCATCGCCAGAGCAGCAATTTGCCCTTCAGAGACGGTGTTATCGCGAATGCCGTTGATAAAGAAGCGGATCTCTTCGTCGCTTAATGCGTGACCATCACGTTTTTTACGAATAATTTCTTGTGCGAGAAACACGGTAACCTCCCGAAGTAGGCCGGGAGCGCTATGCGCCACCCGGTCATTCAAAAATTAGTAGCTGCTTGCGCTCTTACCGTCGCCGTGACCCAGCGCTTTGAGCAGGCTTGCCAGCAGGCTGGATGCGCCGAAGCGGTAGTGACGGGAATCCGCCCAGTCAGCGCCGAACAGCTCGTCGGCAATCGCCAGGAACTGCTGCGCGTCTTCCGCGGTACGCACGCCGCCCGCAGGTTTGAAACCAACGGTTTTGGACACGCCCATATCGCGAATGACTTCCATCATGATGCGCGCGCTTTCCGGGGTCGCGTTGACCGGCACTTTACCGGTAGAGGTTTTGATGAAATCTGCACCGGCTTTGATAGCGATCTCAGATGCTTTACGGATAAGGCGCTCTTCTTTCAGCTCACCGGTTTCGATGATCACTTTAAGCAGCACGTTTGCCGCCGCACAGGCGTCTTTACAGGCTTTCACCAGGTCAAAACCAACCTGTTCGTTGCCCGCGATCAGCGCGCGGTATGGGAACACCACGTCAACTTCATCAGCGCCGTAAGCAATCGCCGCACGGGTTTCTGCCAGCGCAATGTCGATATCGTCGTTGCCGTGCGGGAAGTTAGTCACGGTTGCAATACGCACATCCGGGGTGCCCTGCTCGTTCAGAGTCTTACGTGCAATTGGGATAAAGCGCGGGTAGATACAGATGGCTGCGGTGTTACCGACAGGCGTTTTCGCCTGATGGCACAGAGCGATGACTTTCTCATTGGTGTCGTCATCGTTCAGGGTGGTCAGGTCCATTAGTTTCAACGCACGCAGGCTGCTTGCAGTTAAATCGGTCATAACATTCTCCAACGGCATCGCCGTATAAAATTTCACCTTGCGGCTCTGTTAGTATTCTAACATCCACTCGCATACACACTTCGACATTCATCACAGTTAATGAAAACTTCGTACAAATTTGCATTGCTGTAATGAGATCAACTTCAAATTTTCTTGCTCAAACTGCTGACTAAAGCAGCGATTACCCCTGTCGGATCAAAAGCCTCCGTGGGGTGACTTCCTACAATCCGCTCATCAATCGCAGAACAATAAAGGAAGTGAATATGTCCCACTCCAGCCCTGACGCCCTGCAACAACGTTGCCAGCACATTGTGACAAGCCCGGTACTCACACCTGAGCAAAAACGTCATTTTCTGGCGCTGGAGGCGGAAAACGCCCTTCCCTATCCTGCTTTGCCACAGGCCGCCAGAGCGGCGCTGGACGCGGGTTTTATCTGCGACATGTTCGAAGGCCATGCGCCTTTCAAACCCCGTTACGTTCTGCCGGATTACGCAAAATTCCTGGCTAACGGTTCAGCATGGCTGGAGCTGGAAGGTGCGAAAGACCTTGATGATGCTCTCTCACTGTTAACCATCCTTTACCACCATGTTCCATCAGTCACATCCATGCCCGTGTATCTGGGCCAGCTTGATGCGCTACTGCAACCGTATGTTAGAATTCTAACACAAGAAGAAATCGATAGCCGCATAAAACGTTTCTGGCGCTATCTCGACAGGACACTGCCAGATGCTTTTATGCACGCAAACATCGGCCCGGCGGATACACCTGTTACGCGGGCAATTTTACGGGCTGATGCAGAGCTGAAGCAGGTCGCACCGAATTTAACCTTCATTTATGATCCCGAAATTACACCTGATGATTTGCTGCTTGAGGTGGCGAAAAATATTTGTGAGTGCAGCAAACCTCATATTTCTAACGGCCCGATAAATGATAAAATTTTCACAAAAGGCCGTTATGGTGTGGTCAGTTGTTACAATTCTCTGCCGCTGGCGGGTGGTGGTAGCACGCTGGTACGCCTCAACCTGAAAGCCATTGCTGAACAGAGCGATTCGCCTGATGATTTCTTCACCCGCACGCTTCCGCACTACTGCCAGCAGCAAATCGCCATCATCAACGCGCGCTGCAACTTCCTGTATGAAAAATCGGGCTTCTTTGAGAATAGCTTCCTGGTGAAAGAGGGGCTGATAGATGCCGATCGTTTTGTACCGATGTTTGGCATGTATGGCCTTGCTGAGGCGGTTAACACCCTATGTGAAAAAGCCGGGATGGACGGGCGTTACGGTAAAGATGAACAGGCCAACGCGCTGGGTTATCGCATCAGCGCGCAGCTCGCCGCTTTTGTCGAAAACACGCCGGTGAAGCATGGCTGGAATCACCATGCCCTGCTGCACGCGCAGTCCGGGATAAGCTCGGACATCGGGACAACGCCAGGCGCACGCCTGCCGTACGGCGATGAACCCGATCCGATTAGCCATCTGCTCGCGGTTGCTCCACATCACCAGCATTACCCTTCAGGTATCAGCGATATTCTGACCCTGGAAGAGACGGTAAAACGTAATCCGCAGGCAGTAGTGCAGCTGTGTCTGGGGGCCTTTAAAGCCGGGATGCGCGAGTTTACGGCCAACGTGGCGGGTAACGATTTGGTCCGCGTGACCGGATACATGGTGCGATTATCAGACCTGCAAAAATACCGTGAGGAAGGGTCGCGCACCCAAACCACCTGGCTTGGAGAAGAAGCCGCGCGCAATACACGTATCCTGGATCGCCAGCCACGGGTGGTAAGCCATGAACAACAGATGCGCTTTAGTTAGTCAGATTATCCCCTTCTCCTGCGTGGACGGTCCAGGCAGCCGCCTGGCGCTGTTCCTCCAGGGCTGTAACCTGCGCTGTAAATCCTGCCACAACCCGTGGACCATCGGCCGCTGCAACGACTGCGGCGACTGCGTTCCCCATTGTCCGCACGACGCGCTGAATATTCAGGCCGGGCGGGTCTGGTGGCAGGAAAGCGACTGCAAACAGTGTGACACCTGCCTGCACCTTTGCCAGCAGCAGGCCACACCGATGGCGCAACGCTTTAGCGTAAACGATATCCTCGCGCACATTCGCAAAGTCGCGCCGTTTATCGATGGCATCACCGTGAGTGGCGGTGAGGCCACAACGCAACTGCCGTTTCTGGTGGCACTGTTCACAGCGATGAAAACAGAGCCAACCCTTCATCATTTGACCCGTCTGGTCGACAGTAACGGCCTGCTCGGGGAAACCGGCTGGCAGAAGTTATTGCCGGTTCTCGATGGTGCAATGCTGGATCTCAAAGCCTGGGGAAACGAACATCACCGCTACCTGACCGGACGTGAAAACCCGCAGATAAAGCAGAGCATCCGCTTGCTGGCGCAGCATAACCGGCTGACCGAGCTGCGGTTACTGGTTATCCCTGAGAAGTGCGATTATCTGGAGCATATCAAAGCGCTAATCGTGTTTATTCACTCGCTGGGCAATATCCCGGTGAGGATCAACGCGTTTCATGCACAAGGGGTTTACGGTGAGGCGGCCAGCTGGCGTAGCGCAACGCCTGCCGATATTGAGCCACTGGCACTGGCGCTGGAAAAAGAGAAGATCGCCGTGATCCGCCCGGCGCTCTATCTATAGCGCAATGCCAAACAGCGAGCGGGTGTTGCTCAGCAAGGCATCCGCAATCACATCCGCAGGCTCTCTGCGCAGTTCACATAGCGTGTCGAAAACGCGCGCCGCCTGTTCCGGGCGATTAGGTTGCCCCTGAAAACCGTTTAGCGGCATGTCGGGTGCGTCGGTTTCCAGCAATAACGCCGTGAGCGGTAGCTGTGCCATCACATCCCGGGTCTTGCTGGCTCGTGCGTAGGTAATCGTCCCGCCAACACCAATGCGATAGCCCAGCCCGATAAAGCGTTCAGCCTGCTGCAAACTGCCGGAAAATCCGTGCACCACGCCGGTACGGGGTAAATTTATGCGTTTCAGGTGCAGAGCCAGTTTGTCGTGAGTGCGGCGCGAGTGGAGGATCACCGGCAGATCGTGCTGCTTTGCCAGCCGGAGCTGCGCGTCGAGGAGAGTCTGCTGGCGTTCAAAATGCGGATCCTCGCGATAGAGATCCAGGCCAATCTCACCAATAGCCACCCGCTTCTTCTCGGGCGTGCGTAATATTTCGTCCAGCCTGTCGATATGTTCGTCCAGATGGCGCTCAATAACGATCGGATGCAGGCCGAGTGCGGCATACAGTGCATCATGTCGCCGGGCGAGATCCTGCACACGGTCGAAGTGAGCGGCTTCAATGGCAGGCACGATGATCGCCTGAACGCCCGCCTGCGCGGCGCTATCAATGCTTTGTTCTTCATTACCGGTAAAGGGCGGAAAATCAAAGTGGCAATGGGTGTCGACAAAGCGGTACGTCACGCCAAATCCTCATTATCAAATGTTGTATCATTCGCCTGCGCAATGTCGACTCGCGGCATCGCCAGTGCGTCATTGGCCACAATGGCAGGCGGCGTTATGATCCGTTTATGTCGATGGAAAGGCGGGTGCTCGGCCAGCAGTTTACCTACCGTTGCCAGGAAATAGCGCCCGCAAAGCCGCCCCGTTTTATAGTCATCACGCAGTGCAGGTAAACGGCTGCCCAGCGCCATACTCAATAGTGGTTTCGGCGGATAGATCTCAAAGATCCGCAACTTACCCGGCGGTTTTTCGATAAAGCGCTGCATTGCGCCGTAACTCGCTTCATGTCGCTGGGCGATATTCACCAGCGGTTGCAGGCTGCTATCACCCAGCCAGCGCTCCATGCGCTTGAACCATTGTGGGGTGTAGTACATTTGCGAAGGCACAGTGCGGATCACCACAATGGTTTTTGCCCCTCTGCGCGCGGCTTCCTGTACCGGCACCGCATCGCTGATACCGCCGTCAAGGTAGCTCACACCGTCAAGCATTGCGCCAGTGCGATAGAACCCCGGAATGGCGCTGGAGGCACGAATGATATCGAGCCAGTTCTCTTTCTGCGGTGAAAAATACCCCGGCGTGTAGTCATCGCCCCGGCTGGCGCACATCCAGAATTCTTTTCCGGTATCGAACAGGCGCGATGCCGTGTCCATCGCCAGCGGCATCTGGCTGGCGGTGGAATCTAACAACCAGTCGAGATCGATTAAATTCCCCCCGCGAACAAAGCGCACCGGGTTAAAAAAATCCCGCGAGGTGGTGTAACGCATGATCACTTTGCGAGCATAGCCCGGCTGGTTACACACATAGGCGGAGAGGTTTTGCGCCCCCGCCGAGGTGCCTAAAAACAGGTCGAATGGGTTGAATTGCGCACGCATAAACTCATCCAGCACGCCAGACGTGAAGATACCGCGCTGCCCGCCGCCCTCGCACACCAGTGCAAGCTGGCCCGGACGAAACGGCTTAAGCGCCAGCGGCGTAATATTGCCGAGCGTAACGGGAATTCGTTGCCCCACCTCTGCTTTCCTGCGTTATTTGTTTTGTGAATACACAGTAACCTACACCTTACGCCAGGCTCAAACCAGAAAAAGCCAGTCGGGAGACTGGCTTTGATGTTGCTGTCAGAGTGTGTGTCGCTACGGACGGCGTCGTCCGGTAAACAGGCTGACCAGGAACAGAATAATACCGACAACGAAGACAATTTTCGCTGCCCCTGCCGCTGTACCCGCCAGACCACCAAAGCCCAGCGCGGCGGCAATTAACGCGATAACCAGAAAAATAATGCCCCATCGAAACATAAGACTCTCCTTTACCATAGTTAATGTCGACCGCAAGTCGCGAGCGTTCACTGCTGATGATTCCAGGTGTAATTCTTATTCCGTCTTCCGGCCTCAGTCAGAAGAACGAATTGCGATGTGTTACTTCGATTTCAGGTCATTTTTGACGCTTTTGACGCCATCAACCGCTTTCGCAATGGCTTCGGCGCGTTCAATTTGCGCCTGAGAATCGACGGTACCGGACAACTGAACCACACCATCGGTAGTTTCTACTTTCACTTTTCGTGACGGTACAACGTCATCAGCCAGAAGCTTGGCTTTGATTTCACTGGTGGTTGCAGCATCACCGGCATAACCCTGCATAGAGCCATTTTTACTGTCGCGGACATGCAATTTGTCGCTGACGGAGGTCACACCTTCTACCCCCTTAGCAACCGCAACAGCCTGTTCAGCCTGGGTCTGGCTCTCCACAAAGCCGCTCAGCGTAACGACGCTGCCCTCTGTTTTGACGGAGATGTCGGTGCTCTTGATGTTTTTATCGTCCACCAGCGCGGCTTTCACTTTAGCGGTGATAGCGCTGTCATCCATGAAGTTACCGACTTTATTCATCGAGCTATCGATTTTTTCCCCCGTGCTTGTCGCCACGGACTGGGCTTTATCCATCGTGGTGTTTTCTGCAAAAGCAGAACCGCTTGTCACGATGCACCCCAGGGCTACGGCCAGCAGAGATTTTGAAATCTTAGGTCTTGTCATATTCATCGATGTGTTCCTGTAGTTTGCTCGCTATTTGAGCGGCTAACGTTCCTTTTCGTTAGTTGTAAATGCTGTGAATAAACCAACAGTCAGTAAGGGAAATCATTTTCAGGTAATAAAACAGTCAATTCACCCACCGACGAGGTTAAACACTGAGTTAAATATAGAACAGTCTCGCGGTGCCGCATTCAGAATCGGTCAAAAAACAGGCAAACCAACGCCGAACGGGATGATTTAAGAACATTCCGCAAGGGTCTAATAAGGCAGGGAATTAAGAAGAGCACGGCGAAAACCGTGCTCTGAGAGGGGATTAGTGTTCGCGCGTTTTGCGGAACTGAACGTCAGGATAGCGTTCCTGCGTCAGGTTCAGGTTAACCATGGTTGGGGCGATGTATGTCAGGTTATCGCCGCCATCGAGCGCCAGCTGGATCTCATTCTTACGCTTAAATTCTTCGAATTTCTTCACGTCAGAACACTCAACCCAGCGCGCAGTCGCCACGTTTACGGATTCGTAAATCGCTTCAACGTTGTATTCGCTCTTAAGACGCGCAACTACCACGTCAAACTGCAACACACCGACCGCACCAACGATCAGATCGTTGTTCGCAATTGGGCGGAATACCTGTACCGCACCCTCTTCGGAAAGCTGTACCAGGCCTTTCAGCAGCTGTTTTTGCTTCAGCGGATCGCGCAGACGAATACGACGGAACAGCTCCGGCGCAAAGTTCGGGATGCCGGTGAACTTCATCATCTCGCCCTGGGTGAAGGTATCACCGATCTGGATCGTGCCGTGGTTATGCAGGCCGATGATGTCACCCGGATACGCTTCTTCAACGTGAGAACGGTCGCCCGCCATAAAGGTCAGCGCGTCGGAGATCACCACGTCTTTACCGATACGCACCTGGCGAAGCTTCATGCCCTTTTCATATTTACCGGACACCACACGCATAAAGGCCACGCGGTCGCGGTGTTTTGGGTCCATATTGGCCTGAATTTTAAAGACGAAGCCGGTGAATTTCTCTTCTTTTGCTTCGACTTCACGGGTGTCGGTTTTACGCGGCATCGGACGCGGCGCCCACTCCACCAGACCGTCGAGCATATGATCAACACCGAAGTTACCCAGCGCGGTACCGAAGAAGACCGGGGTAATTTCGCCTGCCAGGAACAGCTCTTTATCGAACTCGTGGGAGGCGCCTTTCACCAGCTCCAGCTCGTCGCGCAACTGCGCGGCCAGCTCTTCACCTACCGCTACGTCCAGCTCTGGGTTGTCCAGGCCTTTCACAACGCGCACTTCCTGAATGGTGTGACCCTTACCGGTCTGATACAGGTAAGTCTCATCTTTATAGAGATGGTAAACACCTTTAAACAGCTTACCGCAGCCGATTGGCCAGGTAATTGGTGCACAGGCGATCTTCAGCTCGCTTTCCACTTCATCCATCACTTCCATCGGATCGCGGATGTCACGGTCGAGTTTGTTCATAAAGGTGAGGATCGGCGTATCGCGCAGACGGGTAACTTCCATCAGCTTACGGGTACGGTCTTCTACACCTTTTGCGGCATCGATAACCATCAGACAGCAGTCAACCGCCGTCAGCGTACGATAGGTATCTTCGGAGAAGTCTTCGTGGCCCGGGGTGTCCAGCAGGTTCACCAGGCAATCGTGATACGGGAACTGCATCACGGAGGTGGTAATCGAAATACCACGCTGCTTTTCCATCTCCATCCAGTCAGATTTTGCATGCTGGCTGGAGCCACGGCCTTTAACCGTACCGGCAGTCTGAATAGCCTGTCCGAACAGCAGCACCTTTTCGGTGATGGTCGTTTTACCGGCATCCGGGTGAGAGATAATGGCAAAAGTGCGGCGCTTGGCCACCTCTTGCAGATAAGGAGACAACGTCATAATCAAATCTTCTTTTATAAGCGCGGCAGCACGCCACGCATCATGGAATACAAAATTGCGGCTATTTTACCCATCAATAGGGGGCAGGCAATCATTGTTTACACAGGAGTTGCTCCAGTTCGTTCAATGACGAGACGGTCCAGGTCGGTTGGATACCTTCAGGCTGCACGCGACCGTGCGCATTCAGCCAGACGGTCGACAAGCCCGAGTTCATGCCACCCAGAATATCCGACTCGGCGGTGTCCCCTACCATCAGCACGCGTTCGCGCTCAGGATTGCCTGCCTGCGCCAGCGCGTAATCGAAAATACGCGGATCGGGTTTTGGTACGCCCACTTCTTCGGAAATCACCAGCGCATCGAAATGATCGCGCAGGCCGGTACGTTCAAGACGGATCTGCTGTAAGGCGGTAAATCCGTTGGTAATAATACCCAGTTTCGCCTTACCTTTCAGGGAGTCCAGCAGGGAAACCGCACCCGGCAGCGGCGCGCAGATATCGGCCATCGCATTCAGGAAGGCATCATTCAGCGAGCCAGGACTCACCTTCAGGCGCTCTGCCCACACATCAAAGCGCTGATGTTGCAGCTGCAACGCGGTGATAGTACCGTTCTGGTAATCCACCCACAGCGGTTTATTAACCGCCTGATAGTCCTGAAAATCTTCAGCGGTGAAGGTAACGCTATAATCCAGAAACATCCGCTGTAGGCCACCGAACGAGTCAAACGTAAACAGCGTTTCGTCGGCATCAAAGAAAATCCAGTCCCATTTCATCGTTACAACCTTATTTTCGTTATCCAAGCGGCAGAGCCATGATGATGGCGTCTTCACGTCCCTCTGCGGTGGGGTAGTAGTTACGGCGGATTGTCGCCTCGTTAAAGCCTAAGCTTTCGTAGAGTGCGATGGCGGCGACATTTGATGCGCGTACTTCCAGCCACAGGGTGAAAACGTCACGGGTTTCAAGCTCGCGAATTAAATACTCCAGCAGCTCCCTTCCCAGGCCTCGGCGCTGAAACGCCGGGTCGACCGCGATGTTAAACAGCGTTGCTTCATCCAGCACGACCTGAGTGATGGCGAATGCCGCCATCGTGCCATCGACATCCAGGCGGTAGTTCAGATAGCGGTCGCCCTGATTGCTGGCGAATGTTTTTTCGCTCCACGGAAACGCATGGGCGCGTGTTTCAATCGCGAACGCTGTCGTCAGATCAGGCGTCGTGAGGGAAGAAATCGTGTTCATATTTGCAGATTTGTTGCCACAGCGCGCTGCGCGCTTTTGGGTTTGCTTTTAGCTCTTCCAGCACGGGAGAGCTTATCTGGCTTCCCTCAAGGGCGAGTTCGTCCACCTCTCCCATCCGCCAGCTGTTACAGCGGCTATCAGGAGGCAGCATCGCGACCCGTTCTGGCGTCAGCTGTAATACCTGATCGGGCGTGAGCTTCAGGCTAAGAAGGACATCGCCAATAAGGGCTTCATTCAGGGCAGGCAGCGCCTCCGCCACCATCACCAGGCGAACATGCGCAGGAATGGCAATGGCAATTTCACCCTGCAACGCCGTCGGGCGACGCAAGGCCCACTGGGTAATACCCAGCTGCTGCAACTGCCAGTCTCGTCGGGATGTCATAGGGAAAGCTCCTGTCTCTCAGGCGCGCAAATATAGCAAATGTGTCGAAAGTGCGCCATCTACCTACTATAATCCCCGCCTGAGTTTATTGAGGAACAATTCATGTCTGCATTTACCCCGGCAAGTGAAGTCTTGCTGCGTCACAGTGATGATTTCGAAGAAAGCCGTATTCTTTTTGCCGGAGATATGCAGGATGACCTGCCTGCGCGTTTCGACTGTGCTGAAAGCCGTGCCCACACCCAGTATTACCACCACTGGCAGGTGCTGAGCCGCCAGATGGGCGAGCGCGCGCGCTTTAGCCTGGTGGCAGAGCAAAGCGACGTTGCCGATTGCGACACGCTGATTTACTACTGGCCGAAAAACAAACCTGAAGCGCAATTCCAGCTGATGAACCTGCTCTCCCTGCTGCCGGTGGGATGCGATATCTTCGTGGTGGGTGAAAACCGTAGCGGCGTTCGCAGTGCCGAACAGATGCTGGAAGAGTACGCGCCGCTGAACAAAATCGACAGCGCCCGTCGCTGTGGCCTGTACCACGGTCGCCTGGAAAAACAGCCATCGTTTGATGCAGATAAATTCTGGGGCGAATATCAGCTTGATGATTTGACCATCAAAACCCTGCCTGGCGTTTTCAGCCGCGACTATCTGGACGTAGGCAGCAAACTGCTGCTCTCCACCCTGACACCGCATACCAAAGGCAAAGTGCTCGATGTGGGCTGTGGCGCGGGCGTGCTGGCAACAGTGCTTGCCAGTCATTCACCAAAAGTACGCTTAACCTTATGTGATGTCAGCGCGCCAGCGGTTGAAGCTAGCCGCGCAACGCTTGCCGCAAACGGTTTTGAAGGTGAAGTGATCGCCAGCAACGTCTTCTCTGACGTGACCGGTCGCTTTGACATGATTATCTCTAACCCGCCGTTCCACGACGGGATGGAAACCAGCCTTGAAGCGGCGCAAACCCTGATCCGCGGTGCAGTACGTCACCTTAACAGCGGCGGTGAACTGCGTATCGTCGCCAACGCCTTCCTGGCGTATCCGAAAGTGCTGGATGAAACCTTCGGCTTCCACGAAGTGATTGCCCAGACCGGGCGCTTTAAGGTGTACCGCACCGTGATGACGCGTCAGGCTAAAAAGTAATTCCCGAATCTGTTTGCCGGATAAGCGTCAGCGCCTTCCGGCAAACAGACGTCTCTGTTCCGACCATTTTTACATCAATCAAGGTATAGCGCGCACTTTTCTGTTGACGAAAAGCTGAAAACATCTAGAATGCGCCTCCGTGGTTACGATACTTTTATAGTATCGATGGTATGCGAAGGTGGCGGAATTGGTAGACGCGCTAGCTTCAGGTGTTAGTGTCCTTAGGATGTGGGGGTTCGAGTCCCCCCCCTCGCACCATAAATCACATTGATATTGCTCGCACTGGGCGAAGGTGGCGGAATTGGTAGACGCGCTAGCTTCAGGTGTTAGTGTCCTTAGGATGTGGGGGTTCGAGTCCCCCCCCTCGCACCAACGAGGCGATATCAAAAAAAAGTAAGATGACTGTGCGAAGGTGGCGGAATTGGTAGACGCGCTAGCTTCAGGTGTTAGTGTCCTTAGGATGTGGGGGTTCGAGTCCCCCCCCTCGCACCAATTATCTTATTATCCCTCTGATGTTCCTTCCGTTTTTTTATTTCAAACTCATCAGTATTACCAATATTCCACTGACCAATGCAACGCACGATGGCAACAACACATAGTGCCGCAATTGCTTATGCCAGATCATCGCCGATGTCATCAGTAACCCTGACACAATAATCAGTTTCCAGATGTCGACAGAGAGATCGGCAAACATCAGACCGCCAATGATCATCCCAGGCAACAACACACCCCAGGCACTTCCCAGCGCTTTACTCAACATGGTTAGTTCTCTCACACCAATAATGATAACCAATATCATATGATAGTAATTATCATTTGTCAGTGCGCGGAATAAGAATTCATCGACCTTTACCTTTCCCATAATGACAGGAAATGTCTAAGGTGATAAATTGCTCACCTGTTAACTGTCTTTACCGTTTTCTAATAATTACAATTCGAAATTTTTGCATTCAAAATTCCAAACCAACACCTATTCGCTTGTTTTAATTAAATAATTTTAATAAACGCACTAATATGACATCACAATCCTGGCGTTCTTTGGTCAACAAGAAATATCAATTATCTTTACGTTTGTTTTTATCTTTGAATGCTGCGTCTGCACTGTTCTCGGTAACAAACCCACTCTATTCCGTGCGCCTGTTCTCCATCCCCTTGATCGCTATTTTTGCGTTAAGCGTCGGTTTACTTGCCTGGCACTGGAAAAATAAAAAACGAAAAGTAAATATTCCTGTTGTTTCAGCGATCTTTGGTCTTTTATGGGCCTGGCAAATCACCGCTAAATTTTCGTTGCTTACGCACGATCAGGGCACCTATCTGGTCATGGCATTATTAACGGTGCTCTTTATTGGTTCGCTGGCATTTGTCAGTAATATCAAAGCATTTACATTGCACTCGTTACCAACTTTTGTCGTCTGCCTGTGGTTAAGCAATCATGACAGCTGGCTGCGTATGGCCTACTCCTTTGCCCTGCCGATGGTGGCTATTGGTATTCATCACGTTTTACAAAGACGTAATGACAATTTCGCCCAGGAGTTGCTTACCCGCTTGCTGGAAGAGCGAGAAACCCTTACCGATCTCACCATGGTGGACCCGCTCACCGGCCTGTATAACCGACGTGGACTGCAAACCAGGCTGGATAACCTGCCAACGGTGGATAATGGTGAACATTTTGTTCTGCTGCTGGATATCGACCACTTCAAGGCTTACAACGACCACTACGGTCATATGATGGGCGATCAGGCGCTGATCCGCGTCTCTGCGGCGATCCGTGATGCGGTGCGCTCGCGCGACATCGTTGCGCGCTTTGGAGGCGAAGAGTTTATGGTACTGCTGACCAACATCTCACTTGAAAATGCTCGCCTGACGGCTGAGCGGATCCGCCAAAAAGTGTACGATTTAAAAATCCCGCATATGTTCAATGAAAGCGTGGCAACCAATGTCACCATCAGTATTGGTATTGCCATTTTTGAGGGTGAAGACGTCGAAGGGGCGCTGGGAAAAGCGGATAAAGCGCTATATGAAGCCAAGCATATGGGACGCAACAACATCCTGTACAGCGAAGAGCTGCAAACGTCTTAAGCCCGCTGTCGCACATCCCGGACAAAAGTCTTGCGATCGGCATTATCTATAGTTAGGATTGGCAATCATTATCATTTAGATTTCCATCCAAAGCTATGACCACTCGTACCGCACAAGCCGTTGAACCTATACTCTGGCGAGCCAGTCTCTCCACGGGGAGTGTTACGCTTGCGGACGCCATTCGCGAGAAAATAGCCGAAACGCGCGCGCATCTGCTGGATTTCATTAAGCTGGATGAACCGCATCCACATCACGCCATGACGCTGGCTCAGTGGCGTAATCCGGTAGAGTGGCAATCCTTATTTGCCGCTTATTCAGACCATATCTATCGTAACCAGCCCACCATGGCGCGGGAAAACAAACCACTGCTCTCCCTCTGGGCGCAGTGGTATATCGGGTTGATGGTTCCCCCTGTGATGCTGGCCCTGTTAACCCAGGACGTCATGCTGGATCTCTCCCCGGAATTCTTCCACGTAGAATTCCACGAAACCGGGAGAGCGGCCTGCTTCTGGATTGATCTCCATGAAGATAAGCACGCGGGGCATCTTTCTGCTCAGGAGCGAATGGAGAGCCTTGTCACTCGCGCGTTGATCCCGGTTATCGATGCACTGGAAGAGACGGGTGAAATTAACGGGAAGCTTATCTGGAGTAATACCGGTTATTTAATTCACTGGTATTTGACGGAGATGAAACCGCTGCTCGGCGATGAGAAAGTCGATGCCCTACGCCAGTCGTGTTTCTTTGCCAAACAACTTTCTGATGGGCGCGATAACCCGCTGTTCCGCACCGTTGTGCCACGTGACGGACTTCTGGTTCGCCGTACCTGCTGTCAGCGCTATCGCTTGCCGGATGTGCAGCAATGTGGGGATTGTACGCTGAAGTAATGGTGTGGTTTGCCGGGTGGCGCTAACGCTTACCCGGCCTACACTACGGTGCGGTCTGATGCCCTCCCCCTGACCCTCTCCCACCGGGTTGAGGAATCCCCACAAAAATACGAGCACGGACGGCTCCCTCTCCTTTTTGGGGTGTACGGTCCGGGGACATGGTAGACAGGTGTTCGGGGACATGGTGAACACTTTTTAACATCCTTTACCCATGGTGATCGACTTTTTCTTCAGGTCGATCACCCCCACTTTCGTGCTGTACCACCACACCTCGTAGCTGCCGTCTTCCTGCATCTCCTTCAGCCCGACCCGTTCTCCCCTGAACGCCTTGCCTGCGCTCAGACTTACCCCTTTCACGCTCAGCTTTCCGCTGATATCCACTTTCCTGACCATCACGCCCTCGTCGTATTCCGGGGGCGTGGTGTTGCCGCTGTACTGCCGCTCTGACGGCTTATACCGCGACCCCGGTACCGCCATATCCAGCGCCTCATGCGGGCGTTCAAGGTTATAGACTGTCCGCCAGTGGTCGAAGGCGCGCTGCAGTTCGCCCCCGCTCGCGAACCACTTCCCCTGCAGCACTTCTGCCTTCAGGCTCCGGTGAAAACGCTCCAGCTTACCCTGCGTCTGCGGATGATACGGCCGGGAGTGCCCCACCCGGATACCCAGACGCATCAGCCACAGCTCCAGCGCCGTCCAGGTGCCGGTGGTGTCTCCCCACGGAGAACCGTTGTCCATCGTCATCCGGTCCGGCAGGCCGTAGCGCTCAAACACGCTGACCAGCTGCTGCTGCACGGTCTCGCGCCGTTCATCGGTACAGTGCGCCAGGCACAGGGAAAATCGGGAGTGGTCGTCCAGCAGGGTGAGCGGATGGCAGCGGCCGCCTCCAAAGGGAAAGTGGCCCTTAAAATCCATCTGCCAGAGGCGGTTCGGCGCGTCATGTTCGAACCGTCCCGTGGCGGGAATGCCCGGTGAAGTGCCCGGCAGCAGACCGTGACGGGCCATGAGGTTATGGACGGTGCTGAAGGCGGGCATGGTGTGCCCCTGGTCTTCCAGCCAGCGCTTTATCTTGCGTGCGCCCCAGCGTTCATGGCGGTCATGCGCCATACGCAGCAGGGCAGTGATGTCGTCAGATGAGCGGTTCGGGGAATGGTGCGGTATGCGCGGGCGGTCCTGAAGGCCAGAGGCCCCTTCCTCCGCCCAGCGGCGAAGCCACTTATAGCCAGTGGCAGGTGAAATGCCGAAGCGACGGCAGAGGGAACGGATGTTCGCCCCGTCCTGCGAGGCGAACAAAACAAACTCGGTACGTAATGACATGGTATCTCTCGCATCCCAGGACATAAGCGACTCCATAAACGGGTTCTTATGCCTTAGTTGTAAGTGTCTACCATGTCCCCGAACAAGTGTTCACTATGTCCCCGGACCGTACATGGGGAGAGGGCTGGGGTGAGGGGGAACATACGGCTCAGGTGGTCATTCCGTTCACTTTACGTTCCTTGCTACTCTGTCACCACAATACCGGTGAACGTGCCAGGGTAGCTCACCGCCGCTACCCTGGCGACCAGGGCTCCCGGCAAGAAAATCGTCGCTTCGCGATGCCCTCAGCGTTTGCTCCAGGCTAATCGGGGACGGGCGGATGAAACGTCCCTGTAAAGCCGCCCTCGCCGCGCATCCATGCGCGTCGCCCCGACCTTCCGTAAACGCTTCGGCGATTTTCAGCCGGACCATGACACCGCTGTAAGTCCCTTAATTCAATGGCGTAATATCATCGCTGAATTAAAGACAAAAATTACTGGGGAACCCTCAACCCACCGGGAGAGGGTACAAACATCAAAAACGGCAACCGAGATTGCCGTTTTGCTTTTTCCTAGGCAACCTGCTGGTTGTCCTCATCAGCATTACGCTGTGCTTCTTCTGCTTCCTGCTCCAGCAGTTGCTTCTCGTACACTTTGAAGAACGGGAAGTAAATGATGGCAGAAACCAGCGCCAGCAGAATCACCAGCACCGCAGCACGGAAGTCCCAGCCAAGTGCCCAGGCCGCGCCGACAGGTGCAGGCGCCGTCCATGGGACAACTGAAATCACACGTCCAATCAGATCCAGCTTCATTGCCGCCCACGCCAGCACGGCGTTAACCATCGGTGCTAACAGGAAAGGAATAAAGAACACCGGATTCATCACAATTGGCGTACCGAAAATAACGGGTTCGTTGATGTTAAAGAAACTTGGCACCACGCTCAGACGACCAATCGAACGCAGGTGTGCGGAGCGGCTACGCAGGTAGCAGATAACCAACCCCATCGTGGCACCCGACCCCCCGATAACGATAAAGAATGTCCAGAACGCTTCCATAAAGATATGTGGCAGCGGCTGGCTGGCTGCCAGTGCAGTCTGGTTTGCTCCGAGGTTGGTCAGCCAGAACATTTGCAGCATCCCTGAGACAATCGCCGCCCCGTGGATACCCGCAAACCACAGCAGGTGGCCAATCAACACGGCAAGCAGGATCGCCGGTAAGGAGTCCGCCGCAGAAACCAGCGGTTTAAAGACAGACATAATGGCCTGTGGGATCAGCATCCCAAACTGGGACTGGATCAGCAGGCTCAGAGGATAAAGCGTCAACACTACCACCAGGACCGGGATCAGCAGATCGAACGAGTTTTTAATCATCGGCGGCACCTGATCCGGCAGGCGGATACCGATGTTGTGCGCTTTAAGGAAACGCATCAATTCCACGCAGTAAACAGCGACCAGAATGGCGGTAAAGATCCCCGTTCCGCCCAGGCTTTCTACCGGCAACGTGCCTTTGGTTTTCGGCGCAGCAACCAGCAGAAATGCCATCAGCGACAGCATGGCACACATGAACGGATCAAGCTGATGCGACTTAACGTAATGTTTGCCCAGGTTATAGGCAATGGCCGCACAGATATAAATGGACATAATGCCCATCGTCATATCAAACGGCGTCAGGATCTGGCCTTCAAATTGCTTCGCCATATCCAGCCAGGCGCGGGCAAAGCCCCAGGTGGTATCCGGCGAGAAAGGTGGGTAAGCAAACACTAATAAGAATGAGCCCACGATCATGAATGGCATGGCGGAGATAAACCCGTCACGGATAGCCATCACATGACGCTGGGAGGAGATCCGCCCGGCAATTGGGCTGACATAATTCTCAACGAAACGGAATATCAGATTAAACGCAGCATGGTTGGCAGACATAGCAGATCTCCTGTCAGACGTTCGTATCGGGCGCATTCACGCCACACGTTGTTCCATACATCAGCTTCACAACCTTGCTGGGTCGTTTACCAGCAGCACAGCTCAAACGGAATGGTTTCATAATTTGCTCTTATTATTGGATACAGGGGACGTTACGTAATCAGTATTAATCTCTCATTCACGCTCTGCAACCGGTTACTGTAACCGGTTTCCGTGAATGTGAAGGCGATCCAGAAATCAGCCATATGGGATATTTGTTACTTAAGAGATATTTACAGAGCATAATTTCTTATGACAGATTACGCAGGATATTTGTCAGGAGGAAACAATGAGTTTGCAGTCTGTACAGCAGTTTTTTGCCGACAACGCACCCGAGATAGAAGTCATTGAGCTTAGCCAAAGCACTGCAACCGTTGCGCTGGCTGCTGCCGCTCATCACGTTGAACCAGGGCAAATTGCCAAAACGCTATCGTTAAAAGTGAAAAACGAGGTGATCCTGGTTGTTGCGAAAGGAGATGCGCGCCTGGATAACAAAAAACTGAAGGACACATTTGGCGCAAAAGCGCGGATGCTCAGCAGTGATGAAGTGGTTACCGTCACTGGCCATCCTGTAGGTGGCGTCTGCCCATTTGGGCTGGAAAATCCCCTCTCGGTCTATTGCGATATCTCTTTAAAGCAATACCCGGAAGTGCTACCTGCTGCGGGAGCCATTCACAGCGCAGTGCGAATTTCACCGGAAAGAATGGCTGAGCTTACCTCGGCAAAATGGGTAGATGTTTGCATTTAATCGCCGCGCCAGAGCGCATCTGGCACGGGATAACACATTACGAGAACGCCGGAATGGTTAATGCGGTTCGGCGACCTTCCCCAGCGGGAAGATGTGTAAGAAGATCGGCTGCATCCAACAACCCTACATCAGAATTTACCCCCAGCTTCACCATGGCATTAAACTTATGCGCCCGAATCGTTTTAATATTGCGTTCAAGCTGGGTCGCGATTTCTGGGATGGAGTACCCAAAAGACATATAACGCAAAATCGCCCGCTCAGTCGGACTCAACATCCGGTTATGGCTCACGTACCAGTGATTGAGCATATTGTCATTCACACGCCCGGTTTCTTTGAGTAATGCCGAAAGTTCATCCAGCAGCTCAATCAGCGGAACCGCTTTGTTGATAATGCCGTGAAGACGGGATGGAAAAAGGTGGCTGACCAGCTTCGCCTCCATCTCACCAGATGCCAATACAATTCGCTGTATATCGTTGTGATTCAGTGCAAGCTCGCGCATACAGGAAAGACAATTCCGGCGTTCTTCGCGCGCATCTGAGAGTGAATAGATCACCGAGAAAAAGGAAGTCCTGGATAATGCGACTTTTAAACTGTCGGCACGTGTAAACAGATGCAGCTTATAATCACTGAGTGGTGGCATAGCGAAGAGATGCGTCAGCCCAATCGCACTCATTGTGCAATTTTCGATGAGGGCGATATGTCTTGTTGCAGTGGTCTTTTCCATTCCTCAAACTCCCCATAGGCTGACATTAGACTCAGCTCTCTCATTCCCTGTACACTGCTGATCCATGCGTACATATCTGCATTACTGCGCAATGACAACCGCCGCATGGCACTGTTTTTTTGAGCACTGATCGTTTTATTGCTCTTCTTGAGCAATGTAGCAATTTGATTAATTCCCCAACCTTTACCCAGCAGGCGCAGCACCTTACGTTCTGAGTGAGTTAGCGCGATAAGCGATTCACTCTTTTCACCGAACTCCTGGGAATCCGGCGTGAGTAACGTCTGGCTTATTCGCTCGGCACGTTCTCTACCGGCACGAATCGCACTAATCACGCCATCTATCGGTTCCATATCGGACAATAACGTTGTTTCAGGGCGCATGAGCAACTCAACCGCGCTTGCATAAAGAGGGCGAGAAACCAGGAATATCCAGTGAATCCCCCGGTATTGATTTAACAATCCATAATATTGCTCAAGGGTTCCGCGCGGGTTTCTGTAATCGCCAGAAATATCAGCAATAATAACGTCGGCCCTGCGTAACTGAAGCAACGTGAGTTCTTGTAACGAACAGCAATAGTTCAGTTCATAGTCGGGAAAATGACGTGCCATTACTCCGCCCAGACCAGACTGCATTACGGGTATCTTGCTGATTACTACTCCGTGTTTACCATTCAATGGCAACATAGCTCCTCCGAATCCTTTCTTTTACTAAATAATGTTAAATGCATTCAGATAAATGTTGATTCATTCCTGAATGAAGGACGAGTTTTACTGACAAAAATTAAGATAAAGCTTGATGGTATAAGAATTGCCCCAAACAGGTTTAATATCTCACAAATAGAAATTAATTTTAATTACACAACCGTTATAATATTGAAAATATAAAATTAGCAAAACTAAATATATATTTTTTATATTTCTGAATTAAACATTCAAACCACGAATGATCATTCACCAAGGTCCCGGCGCATGACCTCTGCAACTCTTTGCACAAATCTTGATCTGACCCAGAGCAAGCGATCCCGCACTTTGTGCTAAAAGTAAACATTCCGGGCCATCAGGCAAGCAATCCTTCTTTTCTTCAGGGTAAACATGCAGGCAGATCAGTCAACGCAACGTGCCGTAACGCGGCTATGTATTCAGTGTGGGCTTTTTCTATTACAACACGGGGCGGAAAGTGCCCTGGTGGAAGAACTCTCTACTCGTCTTGGGCTGGCGTTAGGGATGGACAGCGTTGAAAGCTCCATCTCATCAAACGCCATTGTGCTGACCACGATTAAAAATGGTCAATGCCTAACCTCAACCCGCAAAAACCACGATCGCGGCATTAATATGCACGTCGTCACCGAGGTGCAGCACATTGTCATACTCGCAGAGCACAAGCTGCTGGATTTGGACGAGATAGAAAAACGATTCAACCAAATCAAACCGTTACGTTACCCTCGTTGGGTGGTTGTGCTGATGGTTGGGCTCTCCTGCGCCTGTTTTTGTAAGCTCAACAAAGGTGGCTGGGATGGCGCGGTCATAACCTTTTTCGCCAGCAGCATTGCCATGTATGTCAGACAGCTTCTGACACACCGGCAGTTGCACCCGCAAATTAACTTCTGCATCACGGCCTTTGTCGCGACAACCGTGTCAGGTTTGCTGCTGCGCCTGCCCACGTTCGCCAGCACGCCCACCATTGCGATGGCTGCCAGTGTATTGCTGCTGGTTCCGGGGTTCCCGTTGATTAACGCTGTTGCCGATATGTTTAAAGGGCACATCAATACCGGCCTCGCACGATGGGCGATCGCCAGTCTGCTGACCCTGGCAACCTGTATCGGCGTGGTGATGGCAATGACATTGTGGGGGTTACGGGGATGGGCGTGATTGATTTTCTGTTAGCGCTGGTCCAGGACATGGTTCTGGCAGCTATTCCTGCCGTTGGCTTTGCCATGGTATTCAATGTGCCGCGCCGCGCGCTGCGCTGGTGCGCACTGCTGGGTGCTATCGGCCACGGTTCGCGTATGGTCATGATGACATCAGGCTTTAACATCGAATGGTCGACCTTTATGGCCTCGATGTTAGTCGGCTGCATTGGCATTCAGTGGTCGCGCTGGTATCTGGCGCATCCAAAGGTCTTCACCGTGGCGGCAGTTATTCCCATGTTCCCCGGCATTTCCGCCTATACGGCGATGATTTCGGCGGTGAAAATCAGCCACTTCGGCTATAGCGAGCCGCAAATGATCCTGCTGCTCAGTAATTTCCTTAAAGCTTCTTCCATTGTTGGCGCGCTCTCCATCGGGCTGTCTATCCCCGGATTATGGCTGTATCGCAAGCGCCCACGCGTTTGATTTGTGTTCTCGCGCTGCCGTGGTGATAATCCCAACATTCCGTTTGGTGACGATAAGGAAATGAAGTGGCTAACCCTGGCAGCGAATTCCCCGACCACAATGAAGGCAGCCTGAAGGATAAAATTTTTCACAGCGCTATCGAGCTTTTTGCCGAGTATGGGCTGAACGGCGCCCGCATGGAGCAAATTGCGGAAAAGGCAGGCACCACAAAACGCATGGTGGTGTACCACTTCAAAAACAAAGAAAACCTCTATCTTCTGGCGCTGGAGCACGTTTATACGCAAATCCGCGCCAGTGAAAAACAGCTGAGCCTGGCCGGAATGCCGCCTGTTGAAGCGCTGGTGCATCTGGTCGAGTCCACCTTTGATTATCATGCCGACCACCCGGACTACATCCGTATTATCTGCATGGAAAATATGCAGCGCGGCCGCTTTATGCAGCAGTCGAGCTACCTGCGTCAGGTGAACCGCAGCGCGCTGGAACTTCTCGCCGGGATCCTGCAACGAGGAAAAGAAAAGCAGCTGTTCAATCAGACAGTCGACGCGCGCGATCTTCACCGTCTTATCAGCAGTTTTAGCTTCCACTACGTTGCCAACAGCTACACCTTTACGCTGCTGTTTGAAGATGGCGCAGACGAGCAGGCGCAACGCCAGCACTATCGTAAAATGGCGGTTCAGGTGGCGCTTCGCTATACTTGCCCATAAAATAGCTTGCAATTATATCGCACACTATCTATATTCAATTCATGAACGCGAAAACGAACGACGCCACCCCCGCGCTGCTGCTGGATAACCAGCTCTGTTTTGCCCTCTACTCGGCAAACCTGGCGCTGAATAAGCTGTACCGGCAACTGCTGGCACCGCTTAACCTGACCTACCCGCAATACCTGGTGATGCTGGTGCTGTGGGAGCAGGATAACATTACGGTGTCGGAGATTGGCGAGCGTCTGTTTCTTGACTCAGCCACACTAACGCCTTTGCTGAAACGTCTGGAAAGCGCCGGGCTAATCAACCGCCATCGCTCCCGTAAAGATGAGCGTCAGGTTGTGCTCACCCTGAGCGACGCGGGAAGCAGCCTGCAACAGCAAGCTGTGGGTATTCCGCAGGCGGTAGGTTGTGCGGTGCAATGTGATACCGCCACCCTGGCAGGGCTTAAGGAACAGCTTGAACTTTTCCGCCAACAGCTACAGCGCGCGTAAGGCTATACTTTACGCGTATTTATTTACACATATATATCGCACGCTATTTAATAGCACATATAAATGCAAGATGAGGAACCTGCCATGTCTTTAGAAAAAGTTGTCTACACTGCCAAAGCAAAAGCAACCGGAGGCCGCGATGGCCGTGCAACCTCCTCCGACGGCGTACTGGATGTAAAACTGGGCGTGCCAAAAGAGATGGGCGGCATGGGTGGCGAAGTCACCAACCCGGAACAACTTTTCGCAGCCGGCTATTCTGCCTGCTTCCTGGGTGCAATGAAGTTCGTTGCTGCCCGCGATAAATTCTCCCTGCCGAAAGACGCGTTTATCGAAGGCGAAGTAGGTATTGGCCCGCTGCCAACCGGTTTTGGTATCGAAGCGAAACTCAACATTCACGTTGAAGGTATGGATGCAGCCGAAGCGAAAAAACTGGTCGATGCTGCACACATTGTTTGCCCGTACTCTAACGCCACTCGCGGCAATATCGACGTGACGTTGAATATCATCGCGTAATCCCGACCGATTCCCTCTCCCTGCCGGGAGAGGGTGACCTATACTTTCCCCCTCCATCCCCTCTTCCTCTCTGTGCTACCATAAGCCCATATCACGCCCGTAGTAATCAGTAGAGAAAGTGTTATGTCTTCCAGAATCCTGACCACCAGCATTGCGGGTATCGATGCATTTATGCACGATCCCCGTGGTGTACTGACCAACGCCGAAAACGGCACGCTCGCGGTATTCGCTGATAACGCACCGGCGTTTTATGCGATCACGCCTGAACGTCTGGCACAGCTGTTGGATCTCGAAGCGCGCCTGTCGCGCCCGGTGAGCGATGTGACGCTGGATACTCAGTTCTTTGAAGAGCCAGGAAGCGCCCCGGTCGCCGTGCCGATGGGGAAATTTGCCATGTACGGCGGATGGCAACCTGACGCCGATTTCCAGCGTCAGGCCGCGTTATGGGGGATTGCTCTCGCGCAAACAGTCACCCCCGAAGAGCTGGCGGCATTCACCGCCTACTGGCAGGCAGAAGGCAAAGTGTTCCACCATGTTCAGTGGCAGCAAAAACTTGCGCGCAGCATTCAGATGAGCCGCGCCAGTAACGGCGGTCAGTCAAAGCGCGATATCAACGCCTTTTCAGAACCTGACAAACAGATCCCCAATGGATTCCGAGGTGCTAAATGAAAAACGTCGGCGACCTGATGAAACGTCTGCAAAAAATGATGCCTGCCAACGTCAAACCCGCGTTTACGACCGGTGAAGAACTGCTGGCATGGCAGAAAGAGCAAGGAGAGATCCGCGCCGCCGCCCTCGCCCGCGAAAACCGGGCCATGAAAATGCAGCGCACGTTCAACCGCTCTGGCATCCGTCCGCTGCACCAGAACTGCTCGTTTGATAACTACAAAGTGGAGTCGCAGGGGCAGATGAACGCTCTGGCCGCCGCACGCCAGTATGTAGACGAATTCGACGGTAACATTGCCAGCTTTATTTTTAGCGGTAAGCCCGGCACCGGGAAAAATCATCTTGCCGCTGCCATCTGTAACGAGCTACTGCTGCGCGGTAAATCGGTGCTGATTATCACCGTGGCCGATATCATGTCCGCCATGAAAGACACTTTCAGCAATCGCGAAACCAGCGAAGAACAGCTGCTTAACGACCTGAGTAACGTCGATTTACTGGTCATTGATGAGATTGGCGTTCAGACCGAATCCCGCTATGAAAAGGTGATCATTAACCAGATTGTCGACCGCCGTTCCTCGTCAAAACGCCCAACCGGAATGCTGACTAACCACAATATCGACGAAATGACCCGTCTGCTGGGTGAACGCGTCATGGATCGTATGAAGCTCGGTAACAGCCTGTATGTCATCTTTGACTGGGATAGTTATCGCAGCCGCGTTACCGGCAAAGAGTATTAGGAAATTTCCAGGAAATACCGGCGCGACAAGAGGTATATACTGGCTCCACTTTCGGCCCAAAACGGGCTTTGTTCGAGTAAGCAATTATGAAAAAACACGTTCTTCTCAGCACAGTATTAGGCGCGCTGATGGTATCCGGCGTTGCTCAGGCCGCATCATGGCAAGATTCACTCTCCAGCGCCGCGAACGAGCTGACCAAAGAGAGCAGCAGCTCTCAGGGTGGCCTGTCCGCCTCTTCCCTCACCAGCCTGTTAGGTAGCAGCACTCAGAGCCTGAGCGCGGGCACCATGAACAACGCGGCAGGTATTCTGGAATATTGTGCGAAGCAAAAGCTGGCTTCCATGACCGACACCCAGAACATTAAAAACCAGGTGCTTGGCAAACTGGGTCTGGATACGCAAGAACAGAAACAAGATACCAACTACATGGACGGTATTCAGGGCCTGCTGAATGCGCAAAACGGCCAACAGCTTAACCTGAGCACCCTCGGCAACTCTTCGCTGGCGAAAGAAGTGAAAACCAAAGCCTGCGATCTGGTGCTGAAGCAGGGGATGAATTTCATCTCCTGATCGACCCCATTTTCTGCCACAACACGCCGCGTTTAATACGTTAGTCTTATAACGCGGCGTCAAATGAGCGTTTTCACCACCTGCCACAGTCTCAGCGTCCGCCAGTCAGGATGCGACCGCCTTCAAAAAAATGGTTTTCTAAACCAAATCCTAACAACAGCACATTTTAGTGACACTAAAATTGCAGCTAAGCGACATCGCAATTACATTGTAATACCAAAAAATAACCAGTTAGCCAGCTAAGCGTCTGGCGTCATGAGGATATGCTGTTGTCAGAGTTAATGTCCCTAACCCTTTTTCTTGCCTCTGTGGGCGTTTACGCCTGGAAAGCCGGTCGCAACACCTGGTGGTTTATCGCCACGCTGGTGGTGCTTGGCATTTTTATTGTTCTCAACATTACCTTGTATGCGAGCGATTACTTTACAGGCGACGGCATTAATGACGCGGTACTTTATACTCTGACGAACAGCCTGACCGGCGCAGGTGTTGGTAAGTACATACTTCCAGGCCTGGGCATCGTGGTATCGCTGGTTGCTATTTTCAGCGCGCTCGCCTGGGTACTGCGTCGTCGTCGGCATCTTCCCCACCATTTTGGCTACAGCCTGCTGGCGCTATTTCTGGCACTGGCCTCAGTGGATGCCAGCCCGGCCTTCCACCAAATCACCGAGCTGGTCAAATCCCAGTCGCGCGATGGTGATCCTGATTTTGCTGCGTACTACAAAGAGCCGTCGAAGAAAATCGCCAGCCCGAAGCTCAATCTGGTCTACATCTACGGTGAAAGCCTGGAGCGTACCTACTTTGATAATGACGCGTTCCCGAACCTGACTCCCGATCTTGGCCCGCTGAAAGACGAAGGCCTTGATTTCAGCCACACCATGCAGTTACCCGGCACCGATTACACCATCGCCGGTATGGTCGCTTCCCAGTGTGGTATTCCGCTATTTGCCCCGTTTGAAGGCAACGCGTCTGCGTCCATGTCGAGCTTCTTCCCGCAGAATATCTGTCTTGGCGATATCCTGAAAAACTCCGGCTACGAAAACTATTTTGTGCAGGGAGCTAACCTGCGCTTTGCCGGGAAAGACGTGTTCCTGAAATCACACGGTTTTGATCATCTTTACGGCGCAGAAGAGTTAAAAACCACGGTAGCCGACCCTGCCTATCGTAACGACTGGGGCTTCTACGACGACACTGTACTGGATGAAACCTGGAAGAAATTCGAAGAACTGTCCCGCTCAGGCCAGCGCTTCTCGCTGTTCGCCCTGACGGTGGACACACACCATCCTGACGGATTTGTGTCCCGCACCTGTCAGCGCAAAAGCTACAATATCAACGGTAAAAACAATAAGTCCTTTAGCGCCGTGACGTGCAGCCAGGAACATATCGCCGCGCTGGTCGAAAAAATTAAAGCCTCACCCTATTTTAAAAACACGGTGATTGTTGTCTCTTCTGACCATCTGGCGATGAAAAACAGCGCATGGGATGAGCTCAACAAACAGGACCGCAGCAATCTGTTCTTCATTCTGCGTGGCGACCAGCCGCAGCAGGATGTAATTGCCACCAAGCGTAACTCGATGGATAACGGCGCCACCGTGCTGGATATCCTGGGCGGTGATAACTTTATTGGTCTGGGTCGTAGCACCCTGTCAGGACAGTCGCTGTCGGAAGTGTTCCTCAACATGAAGGAAAAAATCCTCGCGTGGAAGCCTGATATCATTCGCCTGTGGAACTTCCCGAAAGAAATGAAAGACTTCACCATCGATCAGCAGAAAGGCATGATTGCCTTCTCGGGCAGCCATTTCCGCCTGCCGTTGCTGCTTCGCGTGTCGGATAACCGTGTAGAGCCGCTACCGGAAAGTGAATACTCAGCGCCACTGCGTTACCAGCTGGCCGATTTCGCCCCGCGCGATAACTTCGTCTGGGTAGATCAATGCTACAAAATGGGTCAGCTCTGGTCGCAGCCGCTGTCGCTCTCAACCGACTGGTGCGTCTCCCAGGGGCAGCTTGGCGGGGAACAGATCGTTCAGCACGTCGATAAAGCCCAGTGGAAAGGTAAAACCGCCTTTAAAGATACGGTCATCGACACAACCCGCTACCAGCGCAACGTCGATATGCTGAAAATCGTCGATAACGATATTCGTTACAAAGCCGACAGCTTTATCTTTAACGTGGCCGGTGCGCCGGAAGAGGTGAAGCAGTTCAGCGGGATCTCGCGCCCTGAGTCCTGGGGCCGCTGGTCCAATGCCCAGTTGGGTGATGAAGTGAAAATCGAATACGCCCATCCGCTACCGGAAAAATTCGATCTGGTGATCACCGCGAAGGCATTTGGCCCTAACGCCAATCACCCGATCCCGGTGCGGGTAGGTGATACCGTTCAGGCGCTGACGCTCGGCAATGATGTCACCACCACCACGCTGCATTTCGACAACCCGTCGCGCAGCAATACCCTGGTGATTGCGCCGCCAGACCCGCAGTCCACCAACGAAGGCAATATCCTTGGCCACTCGCCGCGTAAGCTGGGAATCGGGATGGTAGAAATTAAAATTGTAAGCAACGAAGGCTAATCACACTCCGCGCCCGGCATCCTGTCGGGCGCACAAACGACCATTCAAAATCCTATAAAATATTTATAAATTAGATTAAAGCTCTTTATATAAGGCAAATCTATTTATAAATATCCTGAAAGTCCCCCTCTCCCTACACTGCGTAACTCATCAATTCACGACGAGAACTCACGCAACCCTATCATGTTAACTGGCTACAAATTCGAATCCATCCGGACATTACATACTGAACATGTCATTGCCTGGGAAATGTTGTCCACGGCAAAACCGCACGTCAATCTTGAGCACTACTTCAGAACGATGTCCTTTGCACAGCGTAAACAGCATTTTTTTGCGCAGCTTCGCCACGCCATGAGTTGCAACGCGCGGAGGAAATATTATCTGAACGCCACCTCCGAACTGCTGCTGGAAGAGGAGTTCTACACCCGCCTGATTCTGGAAACTCCGCGCCCGGAAAAACTGGCCAGCAAAGTGCTGATTGAAGGCATTGAAACCTTTGCCGACTTCGCGCTTGCCCGCGCCAGCGCGGCGGATTACGGCCAGGGTTACCTGTGGAATAAGTAAATGAACCTGTCTCACACCACACGCGCCGATTATCAAATCATCATTCTGAGCGACAACTATTTCCTGTGGTTCGGCCTTAAAGCACTCATTTCGACAATGATGGCTCCCCGACCAGATATTTTCTGGAGCAATGGCGTAAGCCCGGAAAGTATTCTGCGAATGCGCGAACAGGTCATGAAAAGTTCGCCCCATAAACACAGCCTGGTCTTTACCGAAGCGTCCCGCGTCAATGACATCCAAATCTACTTGCCTTCTGATCGGGTGAAAGTGATGCCGACCAACCTGTCCGTTTCGCAACTGATCCTGCGCTTAAGCACTGAAAATTTCACCAACGCAAGCGTGCCCAATGCCACCCTGACCCGTTCTGAGCTGCGGGTTTGCACGCTGATCAGCAAAGGGATTAGCCTGGTGCGTATCGCGCAACTGCTGAATAAATCACCCAAAACCATCTACACCCATAAGCGTAATGCGATGACGAAATTCCACTGCCACACCCTGGCGGAGTTTCACCGCAAAATCTGCCTGCTGGAACAGCAGTCACTCTATTTTTAACGGATAAAGACCATGAAACTTGCCCCCGCACTGTTCTGCTGCGCCACGCTTTTGCTTCCGGCCAGGGTGATGTCTGCGGATACCACCGCAACGGCGACCATGCACGTCACGCTCGAAGTCGTGAAATCCTGCACCATTAACGCCAGCGACCTGAATTTTTCGCGTCATCGTTCTGATGAAACCGCTGAAATTCAGGCCAGCACGCAACTCAACGTCACCTGCACCAACGGCACGCTGCCCGGCGGGAACAGCCTTTTCGCCTGGACTGAGCACTGGCGCCCACGCCAGTAGCAACCAGCGCCAGGTCTGTAACAACGCAGGACAGTGCCTGCGCTACGGGGTGGTCCCCGCGCAACCTCTGACCGGCACAGGGGAGTTCAGTGATGACGTGGTGGTAACGCTCACTTATTAATCTGAACAAAAACCAGCGTGGATCAATGTTATCGGTAACAAGTCAGTTAAAATAACAACCTGACCTGATGAACTGTGCGTTCAACACTCACCGTTTGTATTCCGTTCCCTCTGCCTGTTTTGCCATTATCTATGAAATACCTGCTTGCTGATGTCCTCGTCTATAACGACGAAGACGGATCGTTTTCTCTTATCGGTGCGCCAGAAGAAGAGCCTCAGATGCTCACCGGCACGGCGAACGCCATCATGAAACTGCTGGTTGCCCGCCACGGTAATGTCATTGAGCGCGAAGGTTTTTTGCGCGATGTCTGGGACGAACGCGGTCTTCAGGGCTCGAATAATTCGCTCAACCAGTACATCAGCATTCTGCGCAAAATACTGGCAAGCTTTGTCCCCGATACCGGGTTTATCGTCACCGTGCCCAAAATGGGTTTTATGCTGAGTGCGGAAATTCCGGTCACCCCGCTACACCGTGCCGAAACGCAGAGCCTGCCAGTTAAAACACCGCTTCGCTGGCGATACGAACTGCTGTTTTGCAGCGCGCTGACGCTCTGCGTACTGGCGCTGTGCATCTGGTCATTCGTGATAAAGCAAAATCAGGATCACGCGAAAATGCACCTGCTGACTCACATCGGGGAATGCCCGGTCTACACCTTTGCCCCGCTGGCAGATGTGTTTCACAGCAAAGCAATCACGCTTGCTCAGAGGATCCAGCGCGAAGGCAACCTTCCCTGCCTGAAGAACTCCCTCTTTTACCTGCACATTCAAAATACGCTTTTCTATGGTGACGAAGGGCGGTTAGTACTTTCTCAATGCTCCCTGACGCAGGGTAAAGCCAGCACCTGCCGCACGCTATATTCTTACGAGGGGTAACCATGACGCGCAAAAAAATGGCGCTGATTATCGCCTTCAACCTGATCCTGGCCGTTGTGGCGCTACTCTGGTATCGCCACACCCCGCGGTTTTCCCTGGTCTGCCAGGGGAATCTGACCTTTTCCGACCTGCGTGTGAACAGCCCATTCCGCTTTGAAGGCGGCGTCACCCTGCGTTTTCATCCCGACGGCACCGGGTATTTCACCCTCAACGGAGACGTCATCAATGACCAGCATCAGTGGCAGGTTTCCCGCCAGGAAACATTTAGCTGGCAGCAAATGCAAAACTCGGTCTACGAAATCACCATGCTGAAGATTGAAAAGTTTGGTCACGATGAACTGCCAGCGGGCATTTTTGAGAAGTACATTGCAGGTTTAACGCTGGGCAAGAAACGGCTGATAACGCTGGAGCGCACGCCAGAAGATGCGATGGTGATCAGTAACTTCTACTCGCCACTGCTGATCTGCGCAGACTAAGCCGCGCAGAGCGGCAAAAAGAAAAAAACAGCGCCCAACCTACCCCCGGGCGCTGCATGGCAACTAGAAGGTAATCACCCCTTTTATAAGCTCGCGATTGTTAATCACATCGTTCTCATAATGTTCAGCAAGGGTGGCAAACGGATAACGGTGGGTCAGCATCATCTCAGCGGTCAGTTTGCCTTCAGCCATCAGCCGCCCCACTTTGGCAAAATCTTCCGGCGTGGCGTTACGGCTGCCCATCATGGTGGTTTCTTTCTTATGGAACTCAGGGTCAGAAAACTGTAAGTCGCCTTTAAACAGGCCGACAAAAACAATGCTTCCACCGTGGCGGATCAGGTTCACGGTATTATTCATCGCGCGAGCGTTGCCCGTGGCATCAATGACTTTTTGCGCCAGCGAACCGCCAAACTGCGCGCGCAGCACGGCATCAAAATCATCGGCGGACGGGTCAATAACCGGCACGCCCAGCCGGGCAATAACATGTTCCCGCCTTGCCGGGCTGGTATCTGCCACCACCACCTGCGCGCCATCGGCTTTGGCAATTGCCGCCGCGCCCAGGCCAATCGGCCCGGCACCGACCACCAGAACCTGCTCTCCTGCGGCAATAGCGGCCCGACGTACCGCATGAGCACTGATGGCATAGGGTTCAATCAGTGCTGCGGCCTGCGGATCAATGCCTTCCGCAACCAATAAATTATCAACCGGCACAGACAAATACTCACTGAAACCACCATCCTGGTGGACGCCAATCACTGAAATCTTCTCACAGCAGTTGGTCCGTCCGCTAAGGCAGGCCGGACACTGCTGACAGGCAACGTAGGGAATAACCGCAACCTGCTGCCCGGGTTTCACTTTTTTTATATTTCCTCCCAGCGCTACAACCTCACCACATATTTCATGGCCAAGCACCCGAGGATAGCTGAAAAAAGGTTGATTACCGCCCCAGGCATGTATATCCGTGCCACAAATGCCTACTGTTTTTATTTTAATTAATGCCTCGCCGTTGCCGGGCGCTGGAATTTCTCTTTCTTTCCAGATTAATTTTTTTGGCTCATGACAAATCAGCACATTCATTGTGGACATGGTTTTTCTCTCCCGTTTTTCTGTTGACTCAGATATCGATGAAAAATAAAGGGCAGGAGAAACCGAAAACATAAATTGTGAAAAGCCACTCATAAAAATGTTTTAAATCGGGTTTTAATACCCAAAAACGGAGGCCAGCATGAGTCGTTCACAAAATTTACGCCACAATGTGATTAACCAGGTGATTGACGATATGGCCCGCGGCCATATCCCCTCGCCGTTGCCATCCCAGAGCGCGCTGGCAGAAATGTACAACATCAGCCGCACCACGGTGCGCCACATCCTGAGCCATCTGCATGAATGCGGTGTGCTGACTCAGGTGGGCAGCGACTATGTCATTACCCGCAAACCCGATCATGACGATGGCTTTGCCTGCACCAGCCAGTCACTCACCGAACAGACCCGGCTGTTTGAGCAGGCTTTTTTCACCATGATCAATCAGCGTCAGCTGCGGGCAGGCGAGACATTCTCGGAGTTACAGCTGGCCAGAGCCGCAGGCGTCAGCCCGGTGGTAGTGAGAGAGTATCTTTTAAAATTCGGACGTTACAATCTCATCCAGAGTGAAAAACGCGGTCAGTGGAGCATGAAGCAGTTTGATCAGGCCTACGCAGAACAGCTGTTTGAGCTGCGGGAAATGCTCGAAACCCATGCCTTGCAGCACTTTCTCAATTTGCCCGATGATGACCCACGCTGGCTCGAAGCCAAAACCCTGCTGGAACGCCACCGGATGCTGCGCGACAGCATCGGCAGCAGTTTTCGCATGTTTTCCCAGCTCGACCGCGACTTTCACGCCCTGTTGCTTTCCGCTGCCGGTAATATCTTTTTCAATCAGTCGCTTGAGATAATTTCGGTGATCTTCCATTTCCACTATCAGTGGGACGAAAGCGATCTCAAACAGCGCAACATCATCGCGATAGATGAGCACATGACCATTCTCAGTGCCCTGATCTGCCGCAGCGACCTCGATGCCACCCTGGCGCTGTGTAACCATTTGAATTCAGCCAAACAATCGATGATTCGGTCGATCAACCAGAGCAGTGCCAGTGCGCATTAAGAACAGATTAAAAACAGCAAATGTCTATCAACCGCACGGTTTCATCAAATTTAAAACGCCGGGTAAATATCCATTACCTATGCTCACGAACAGTCGACTGAATTTAAAAACATTTCGTGAGCGGTGGTGAAGGTTATTTCACTACTGATTTTAGAAATCCATTTCGGGCAACAACAGATTGCCCGGACAATAAAAATATAACATTCAGGAGTCCGGCGTGGAAAAAAACAATATTACCCTGGATCCACGGTCGTCGTTTGATGCGGCCTCACAAAGCGATATTCCTGTCCCGCCAGAGGGAATGGTTCAGCGCAGTAGCAGAATAAAACGCATTCAGACAACCGCCATGTTCCTGTTATTTTTTGCGGCGGTCATAAATTATCTCGATCGCAGTTCGCTGTCGGTGGCGAATTTAACCATTCGTGATGAACTCGGGCTCAGCGCAACGCAAATCGGCGTGCTGCTATCCGTTTTCTCGCTGGCCTATGGGATAGCCCAGTTGCCCTGTGGCCCTCTGCTGGATCGCAAAGGCCCGCGGATTATGCTCGGCCTCGGGATGTTCTTCTGGTCGCTGTTTCAGGCCTGTTCCGGCATGGTGCACAGCTTTACGCAGTTTGTGCTGGTGCGTATCGGGATGGGCATCGGTGAAGCGCCGATGAACCCGTGCGGCGTCAAGGTGATCAACGACTGGTTTAACATCAAAGAGCGTGGTCGCCCGATGGGCCTGTTCAATGCGGCATCCACCATTGGCGTGGCAATCAGCCCGCCTATCCTGGCGGCGATGATGCTGGTGATGGGCTGGCGTGGCATGTTTATCACCATCGGTGTGCTGGGCATCTTTCTCGCAATTGGCTGGTACATGCTCTACCGTAACCGTGAGCAAATCGATCTGACTGGCGTTGAGCAGGCTTACCTTAATGCCGGTAGTGTGAATACCCGCCGCGATCCGCTGAGTTTTGCCGAATGGCGCAGCCTGTTTCGCAATCGCACCATGTGGGGGATGATGCTGGGCTTCAGCGGCATCAACTACACCGCATGGCTGTATCTGGCCTGGCTGCCGGGCTACCTGCAAACCGCCTATAACCTGGATTTAAAAAGCACCGGCATTATGGCAGCCATCCCGTTCCTGTTTGGCGCAGCCGGAATGTTGATAAACGGTTTTGTCACCGACTGGCTGGTAAAAGGCGGTATGGCCCCCGTCAGGAGCCGTAAAATCTGTATCATCACCGGAATGCTGTGTTCGGCTGCTTTTACCTTTGTCGTGCCAAATGCCACAACCTCTATGGGAGCGGTACTGCTGATTGGTATGGCGCTGTTTTGTATCCACTTTGCCGGGACTTCCTGCTGGGGCCTTATCCACGTTGCCGTTGCGTCGCGCATGACGGCGTCCGTCGGAAGTATTCAGAACTTCGCGAGCTTTATCTGCGCGTCGTTCGCCCCTGTCGTAACCGGTTTTATCGTGGATACCACGCATTCATTCCGCCTGGCGCTGATCATCTGCGGATGCGTCACGGCCATCGGTGCGCTTGCTTACATCTTCCTTGTGCGCCAGCCCATTAGCGACCCGGGAAAAAGTTAAGCGCTGGCAAATCCCGCTATACTTGCCGCCATGAAAATGACATTCCGCCCTACCACAAAGAATGACGTTGCCTGCCTGCCCGCCATCGAGCGCGCGGCGGGCCAGCGTTTTCGTGATTACCCAGAACTCGCCTGGCTTGCTGACAGTGACGGTATTTCCGTTGAGCAGCATCTCGGCTTTGCCGAACGCGGGCTGAGCCTGCTGGCGCTGGCAAACGAGCAGCCTGTGGGCTTTCTCCTTGCACAAGAACATCCCTCCTCGCTGTTTATTGTGGAACTATCGGTGCATCTGGCGTGGCAGGGAAAGGGAGTGGGTCGGCAGCTCATTGCCTGTGCAGGAGAACATGCCCGCACGCTGGGGCTGACGTCTCTGACATTGACGACATTTCGTGACGTGCCGTGGAATGCCCCGTTTTATGCACAGCTGGGGTTTGAAAGGGTGGATGCGTTAACGCCTGAACTGCGGCAGAAAAGAGAGGAAGAGGCCGCGCACGGTTTCGCGTATGACTCTCGCTGCGCGATGCGGCTGCCTCTTAGTTAATTATAACGAATCCCCGAACCGTAGGCCGGGTAAGGCGCAGCCGCCACCCGGCAAAAAAACACGGAGTTAGAACGTTTCCCAGTTATCGCCCGCATCGGCGGTCGCGGCTTTACGCGCCATCACCGGGGTCGCAACGGTTTTTGCCGAGCCGAACTCGCGCGCTTTCATCTGCTCTTGCTGAATGCGGAACACCGCAACAGCCTGAGTCAGACGGCTCGCCTGCTCTTCCAGCGCCGCAGCGGCCGCAGCAGACTCTTCCACCAGCGAGGCGTTCTGCTGGGTTACGCGATCCATCTCTGCCACCGCCAGGCCAACCTGGTCGATACCACGGCTCTGCTCGTCAGACGCAGAGGCAATTTCACCCATGATGTCGGTGACGCGAGTGACCGCATTAACGATCTCGCCCATGGTTTCACCGGCGCTTTCTACCAGGGTAGAACCCACTTCCACACGGCCAACAGAGTCTTCAATCAGGCTCTTAATTTCACGAGCGGCCTGGGCGCTACGCTGTGCCAGGTTACGTACTTCACCCGCAACAACCGCAAACCCACGGCCCTGTTCGCCCGCACGCGCGGCTTCTACTGCGGCGTTCAGTGCCAGGATGTTGGTCTGGAACGCAATACCGTCGATCACGCTGATGATGTCAGCAATTTTCTGCGAACTGCCCGCGATGTCACGCATGGTTTGCACCACGTTATCCACCACTTTACCGCCTTTCTGCGCGGTTTCAGACGCGCTCAGCGCCAGGTTGCTCGCCTGACGGGCGTTCTCGGCGTTCTGCTTAACGGTTGCGGTCAGCTGTTCCATGCTGGCAGCCGTTTCTTCCAGGGAAGCCGCCTGCTGCTCAGTACGGGAAGAGAGATCGTTGTTGCCCATTGAGATCTCGCTCGCGCCGCTGTAAATGGCATTCGCGCCGTTACGCACATCGCCCACGGTACGCACCAGCTCACCCTGCATATGGCGCAGAGAATCAGCCAGCTCGCCCATCTCGTTAGAGCCTTCCACGTCAATGCGCTTCACCAGGTCGCCGCTGGCGATATGGCGAATGCTGTCGATCAGACGGTTCAGTGGGGAGATCAGCGCCTGCTTGATACCCAGCCAGACGGCAACAATCACCACCAGCACGGCGATCAGCACGCTAATCAGCACCCAGATAGCCTGCGCGTAAGAGCTGTTGCTGTCCTCAACGGCAGTCTTGTACAGCTGGTCGTTCTGTTGCAGGTAGTTGACGTACTGCTTCTCAAAACCGTCCTGGAAGCTCTGAGTCGGCTGGTCGAAGAAGGCGTTGATTTTACCTGCGCCCAGCAGCTGGATCAGCTCAGCCAGCGCACCGTGATAAATATCGTAATTACGTTTGATTTCCATCGCCGCCACATCGCTTTGACGCGGGTCGCGTGGCAGGGCTTCGTAATCCGCCCAGTTTTTTTCCGCCTGTTTCAGGGACGCAGAGGCAATCTGCATTAAATCAGAAACGGTCGCGCCGCTGCCGATATTGCTCTGATCCATCATGTAGCGGATGCCCGCGCGGTTCAGGGTGTTACGGGTTTGCAGCAACGCCACCCAGCTGCCGTTCAGCGTGGATTGTTGCTGGCGAATAGTTTGCAGGACGGTGAAGTTCTCTTTGTCATGCTTCAGGGCATTGAAGAAAAGACCACCGGAGGTGAGTTGTAAGAGGCCAAAAATAGCTAAGACCAGCAATAAACTGGTGACAATCTTGATACGGTTTAACATGTTTTCTCTTTCCATCAGTCAGATAACAGAATTTTCGGCCTGGAAAAGGAAAACTTTACGAAAAACGTACTAACAAGAGGGACAAAATCCCCCTTGTTATGTTGATGAACCCGATGATTATTTCAGCAGCGCAGATATATCCCTGAAAAGTGAATGGGTTATCTCCACGCCGTCGCGATTTGCACGCTCGCGGGAATGGTAGCGACGCTCTCCCGGCAATCGCGCACCCTGCTGCTGCATTCCGCTAAAGAGCGTTTCGGCACGGGCCAGATGGGTTGCGGCGTCATCCCCCAGAAAACGCGCCGGGTCGAGTGCCAGGATCAGCTCACCGCCGTAAGGCAGGCCGCCTGCCCCGTTATCCCACGCCAGCGATTCCGTACTGGTCATATCGCCGATCAGCGGCCCGGCAAGCAGTTCCACCATCGCCGCCAGCGCCGAGCCTTTATGCCCGCCGAAGGTCAGCATCGCGCCGTCGAGAATAGCCTTAGCATCGGTGGTCGGGTTGCCCTGGGCATCGATCCCCCACCCTTCAGGCACAGCCTTACCCGCACGCTGATGCAGCTGGATCTCACCACGCGCCGCCGCACTGGTGGCCATATCAAAAATAAACGGCGGTTTGTCGCCGCGCGGCCAGCCAAAGGCAATCGGGTTGGTGCCAAACAGCGGCTGCGTGCCGCCCGCAGGAGCCACCCACGCATGGCTCGGGGTGGTCGCCAACGCCACCAGACCTGCCTCCGTCAGCGGTTCGACGTCCGCAAACAGGGCGGAAAAGTGCACGCAGCGGTTTATTGCCAGCGCGGCAATCCCGCTGTGCCGCGCCTTTTCCATCAGCAGCGGCAGCGCACGTTCGAACGCCAGCAGGGAAAATGCCCCGCCAGCGTCCGCTTTCACAATGGCGGGCGCGGTATCGGTGATAACCGGCTCCACGTCTGGCGACACCTTTCCTTTGCGCAGCGTTTCAACAATGCCCAGCAACCGCCACAAACCGTGCGAAGCGCAGCCATCGCGCTCGCCGTGGGTGACGTTTTTCGCCACCGCGGCGGCGTGCGCCTCGCTGAATCCGTTCCCGCGCAGCACGTCATATGCCAGCGCATAAGCCTCTGTTAATGAGAGGTTTACCATCTCCATGACCGACTCCTCTACTCTTCTTCGTCTCCGGTAAAGTTAGCCTGTGGCAGGCAGGTTCGCTCGCCCCAGTAGTAAATTCCCAGCGACATCACCGCCACCAGCACCGTATCCCACGGATGACCAATCACTCCTGTACCGCCAAAACTGCCAAGCCAGGAGAAAAGCATAATCAGCGCGTAGAACGCGATTAGCCACAGGGACGATTTCACCTGCTGCGCCAGGCTCACGGTGTGGACAGGCACTTTTGATTTACACAGCACGTAGACCACAAACATCACAATCTGCAATCCCAGCAACCATGACAGCGTACCCCAGCCAGACCAGAAGACAATCAGCGCTGAAATCACAAACGACACCGGGCCGATAATCCCAAAGGCACGCACCCGGAACGGACGTGGCAGATCCGGCGCATTACGGCGCAGCCCTGCCGCCGTGACCGGGGCAATGGCATAGCTCAGCACCAGCGCGGCCGACACCACGCTAATCAGTTGCTCCCAGGACGGGAACGGCAGCGTCCAGAAGATAGACAGGGCGAAGGTCAGCCACAGCGCCGGACGCGGAATACCCGACTCTTTATCAATATGGGTGAACGCCTTAAAGAAGGTCCCTGCTTTCGCCCAGCCATAAATCACGCGCGGGGTGGCGTTCATATAGATATTGCCGGTGCCGCTTGGGGAGACAATCGCGTCACACACCACCATAAATGCCAGCCAGCCCATACCGAGCGTAATGGCGATATCGCGGTACGGCAGCGAGAACTGTTTGCTGATTTCCGCCCAGCCGCTGCCAAGCATTTCTGTTGGGATACTGCCAAGAAACGCCAGTTGCAGCAGCACGTAGATAATCGTCGACAGCACCACCGATAAAATCAGCGCCACCGGGATTGTCCGCTGTGGGTTTTGCACTTCGCTCGCCACCGAGATAATCGGCGTCAGCCCCAGGTAGGCAAAAATAATCCCCCCGGCGCTGATCGCCGCCTCAACGCCGGACATACCAAACGGTGCAACTCCCTGCACGTGCAGATTTTTAGGCTTGAAAAAGGTAAACAGAGTGACGACAACCGCCAGCGGCACCAGAAACTTCAGAATACTGATGATGTTGTTAGAGCGGGCGAACGTTTTGACGCTGTAGTAGTTCAGGCCGAAGAAGAAACAGAGCAGTAAAAACTGTACCACCCAGCCCAGCAGCGTCGGGGCGCTAGAGCCAGGCTGCGTCAGCATCGGGAACCAGGCTGCCGCATACTGACGCGCGGCAACAATCTCAATGGAGATCAGGCTTGAGAACGCAATCAGCGTAATAAAGCCCAGCAGATACCCCATCAACTCGCCGTGGGAAAACACCGGATAGCGGATAATTCCCCCGGCGCGCGGCAGCGCCGCCCCCAGTTCGCAATAGACAATCCCCAGCAGCAGTACGGCAATCCCGCCGATAACCCACGAGGCGATCCCTGCGGGTCCGGCAATAGAGGCCACATGGCTTGCGGCAAACAGCCAGCCGGAGCCGAAGATCGCCCCAAGACCAATAAACGTCAGGTCGGTTAACGTCAGCTGCTTTTTAAATTTCCCTGACTCAACAACGCGGGACGATGTTTGATGCGTAGAGTGAATCGTCATGGTCATGCCCTTCAGTCAACAGAGGGGGAAATGGCTTCCCGGGTCCACTGCCCGTTAATCAGGCGCAGCAGGTTCAGAGGGTTAGCATCCTGGACAGCAGGCGGCAGCAGTGCGGCGGGCACATTTTGCAGGCACACCGGACGCAAAAAACGTTCGATGGATTTACTTCCAACGGAGGTCCCGCGTGAATCGGTGGTGGCAGGCCACGGGCCGCCATGCACCATCGCATCGCACACTTCCACGCCGGTCGGGTAACCGTTGAACAGCACGCGTCCGGCTTTTTCGCTCAGGGCAGGCAGCAGGCGTTGTGCCAGCGGGCCGTCGTCAGATTCCGCGTGAACCGTTGCGGTCAGTTGGCCCTGAATGGCGCGCAGAACTGCCTGCATTTCAGCCTCGTCGGCCACCTCTACCAGCACCGCCAGCGGGCCAAACACCTCGTGCTGCAACAGAGGTTCCTGCGTCAGCAGCAGCGAGACCGGGGCCTGATACAGGCGCGCCTGTGCCTGCCCGCGAACCGCCTCATCGTTGCCCGCCAGCCGTTGCATGTCGGGATGTGCCTCAAACGCGCTGACGCCATCTTGATAATGGGCAAGCGTCGGGGCATTGAGCATGGTCTGCGCCGGAGCCTGATCCACCTCCTCTTTCAGCGTATGCGTGAAGCGGCTCATACCTTCACCCCGCAAGACGAGGATCAGCCCGGGCTTGGTACAAAACTGGCCGCAGCCGAGAGTAAAAGAGGCCACCAGCGCCTTCGCCAGCCCCTCTGCCCGGCTGGCTAACGCCTGCGGCAGAATAATCAGTGGGTTAATGGCCGACATTTCCGCAAAGACCGGGATCGGCTGCGGACGCTGCTGCGCAAGCTGCCAGAGCGCCTTACCCCCGCTCAGCGAGCCGGTAAACCCGACCGCCTGGATCGCCGGATGACGCACCAGCTCCGCGCCAATGTCGGTGCCGAAAATCATGTTAAACACGCCCGCAGGCAGTGCGGCTTTTTCCACCGCACGCACAATGGCCTGGGCGGTGAGCTCCGCCGTCGCCATATGCCCCGGATGGGCTTTCACCACCACCGGACAGCCCGCCGCCAGCGCGGAGGCGGTATCGCCCCCCGCGGTGGAAAACGCCAGCGGGAAATTGCTGGCACCGAAGACCGCCACCGGGCCCAGCGCCGTCAGGTACTGGCGCAGATCCGGGCGCGGCAGCGGCTGGCGCGCAGGCAGAGCGGTATCGATACGTACGCCGAAGGTATCCCCGCGGCGCAGCACGCCGGCGAACAGGCGTAGCTGATTACTGGTCCTGGCGCGCTCTCCCTGCAAGCGTGGCAACGGCAGCGCCGTCTCCTGGTGCGCGATGGTAAAAAAGTCCTCGCCGAGTAAATCCAGCTCGTCGGCGAGGGTATCGAGAAAGCGGGCGCGCGCCTCAGGCGAGGTCTGAGAATAAACAGGGAACGCCTGTTCGGCCGCCAGTGCCGCAGCGGCGGCCTCCTCGCGGGAGGCCGGGTAAAAGCGGTATCCGGTGGGTTCACCGTCAGCGGCACGCAGGCCCGGCAGCGTCGCCTCACCGCTTGCCACGCGGCGTCCGGCGATAAACTGCTGGCCTGTTACACAGAGAGGTAAAGTCATCGTCACTCCTTTCCTTAAAGGCCGACGTCTGGCAGCTGTGGGCGAGTCGCCAGCGCCTTCTCGACAATCGCTACCACTTCTGCACGGGTGTCCCCTTCCAGCGCCAGGCGCGGCGGACGGGTAATCTCGCTACCACGGCCCAGCAGCTCCTCGCAGAGTTTGATGCACTGCACCAGATCCGGGCGCGCATCCAGATGCAGCAGCGGCATAAACCAGCGGTAAAGCGCCATCGCTTCTTCATAGCGCTGCTGTTTTGCCAGGCGGAATAACGTTTCCCCTTCGCGCGGGAACGCGTTCGACATCCCGGAGATCCAGCCTTCCGCCCCCACGGCGATGCTCTCAACCACCACGTCATCCAGCCCGGCGAACAGCACAAAGCGGTCGCCAACGGAATTACGCAGGTCGATAAAACGGCTGGTATCACCGGAAGAGTCTTTAAAGCAAACGATGTTGTCGCAGTCGGTGAGTGTCGCCAGGATATCCGGCGTCACGTCGTTTTTGTAGATTGGCGGGTTGTTGTAGACCATGATTGGCAGGTCAGTGGCGGTTGCCACGCTGCGGAAGTGGGCCGCAGTTTCATGCGGTTTTGAAGAGTAAACCAGCGCGGGCATCACCATAATGCCGTCCACACCCACACGCTCGGCCTCTTTCGCCATCTTCTGCGCAAAGGCGGTGGTAAATTCGGCGACACCGGCAATAACCGGGATCTGGCCACCCGCAGCGTCTTTCGCTACTTCGATAATTTGCAGCTTTTCCTGCGTGGTCAGAGAGGTGTTCTCGCCCACGCTGCCGCACACCACCAGGCCGGAAACACCATCCTTGACCAGGTTTTTCATCACCGCATGGGTGGCATCCAGATCGACAGAGTAGTCGCGACGAAACTGGGTACTGACTGCCGGGAATACACCGCTCCAGTGAATGGCTTTCTTGCTCATGTTCGGTTCCTTGTCGTCAATTTGTTAAATCAAAGTGAATGAATGGTGAATATTCACTGACAGATTGACGTTTCAGGCGGCCGACGGCTTGGTGGTTTTCCTCCCCTTTGATGACGAAATTAGCACAGTGCGTTTCTCTTACCCGGCCAGCGTGACGCGAAAATCACGCGGTGTGGAGCCGGTCATGGCCTTGAACTGGCGGCTAAAAGCGCTGTGATCGGTATAGCCACATTGCAGGGCAATATCGGTAATCGGCGTATCGCCCGCCAGCAATTCGGTCGCTTTTTCCAGCCGGACTTTGTGGATCATCTGACGCGGGGTGAGGTGAAAAATACGCTTACAGTAGCGTTCGATTTGCGCCACCGACATGCCGCTCAGCGCGGTGAGCTCCTCCATCGCGATCGGCCGGTGATAATGATTGCGAATATGCTCGTCGACGATCGCCAGCCGCTGCCACGCCGGGTGGCGCGCCTGCGCTTCCTGAAGGTCGTGCGAAATGCCCGCCATGCCGATCACCTGACCCTGGGCATCCCGCAGCGCCAGCTTCTGGGTCAGACACCAGCCGCGCTCGCGGCCATTGTAGAGATGCATCTCCAGCTGATCGCGCAGCGTCACGCCTTCGCGCAGCACCCGCATATCCTGCTCGGTATAGCCCTGCCCCAGCGCGGAAGGGAAAACATCGGCAGAGGTTTTCCCCAGCAGAGAAACCACCGTCTTAAACCCGCAGCGCCTGGCCAGGGTCATATTGACCATCAGATAGCGCGCCTGCACGTCTTTAACAAAAAACACCACATTAGGAATGGCATTCAGCAGCGGCGCAATCAACGCCATTGCATGAAGCAACGTCTGAATATTGTCCGGACGCTGACGCGCCAGCCCTTCACAGATCTGGCTCAGTTCAGCCACTTCCAGCGCTGGCGAGGGTGCCAGCACATCATCAATAACACAGGACATAACGCTTCCTCCCGATTAGTGAGCTGGATCTTTATTAACTTTTCGTTAACTCATCAAGCGCCCTAACCGCGTTTTGCGATCCTGCCACAGGTTTATGATTTACCCTGTTTCATCCACTGGCGCTGTTGCCTTTTTTGGTTTACCACACCATCAACAGAATGATTAATAAGAAATAAATATGAATTTCACTTAAGAATGAAACCGGTCACTGTGCTGATTTCGTCATTTCTGGTGGCGAAAGCGATCAAGCAGGAATGCCAGCCTTACGCCAGCATTTAGCAACAAGGTATTAACTTTCCGGAGATCCCATGACAGCGCAGCACAGCGAACTGAGAGTAATTGACTCCCACACCGGCGGCGAACCAACCCGCCTGGTGATCGACGGTTTTCCGGATCTGGGCACAGGAAATATGGCCGAGCGCCGGGATCGCTTCGCCCGCGACTATGACGACTGGCGCAAAGCCATCATCCTTGAGCCGCGCGGTAACGATGTCCTGGTCGGTGCCCTGCTCTGCGAGCCCATGTCACCGCAGGCCACGGCGGGGGTAATCTTCTTCAACAACAGCGGTTTTCTGAACATGTGCGGCCACGGCACGATCGGCCTTATCGCCTCGCTGGCCTGGCTTGGCCGCATTCAGCCCGGTAAACATCTGATTGAAACCCCGGTGGGTGATGTGACCGCCACGCTGCACGCGGATGGCAGCGTTTCGGTAGAGAACGTCCCGGCGTATCGCTGGCGCAAACAGGTGCAGGTTGAAACCACACACGGCACGGTAACGGGCGATATCGCCTGGGGCGGGAACTGGTTCTTCCTCGTCAACGATCATCCGTTCGCCGTGATACCGGACCAGATCCCGCAGTTAACGGAGTATGCCTGGGCAATCCGGGAAGGGTTAGAACGTGCGGGCATTCGTGGCGAACATGACGGCATTATCGACCATATTGAACTCTTCGCAGAAGATGACCGGGCAAACAGCCGCAGCTTTGTGCTCTGCCCGGGTAAAGCCTGGGATCGCTCCCCCTGCGGCACCGGCACCAGCGCCAAGCTGGCCTGTCTGGCCGGGGACGGCAAACTCAGGCCCGGGGAAAGCTGGCGGCAGGCGAGCATTATCGGCAGCGAATTTACCGCCCATTTCGTGCCGCAGGGCAGCAAAATCATCCCGACGATCCGCGGAGAGGCGTGGGTCTGCGGCGATAACCGGTTGATCCTCAATCCTGACGATCCGTTCCGCTGGGGGATCACGTTGTGACCGAAAGTGACGTCATTGTCATCGGTGCCGGGATCATCGGCGCCGCCTGCGCCTGGCAACTGGCAAAGCGCGGGCAGCGGGTCACGCTGGTAGACGACGGCAACGCGGGTGCAACGGCGGCAGGAATGGGTCATCTGGTGTGTATGGATGACGATCCCGCCGAACTGACCCTCTCAGCCTGGTCACTGGCGCGCTGGCGGGAACTGACGCCCCACATGCCGGAAAGCTGCGCCTGGCGCGGGTGCGGCACGCTGTGGCTGGCGGAAACGCCGCAGGAGCTTGAGCTGGCAGAGGAAAAGCAACAGCGGATGGCGCAATACCAGGTTGCCAGCGACATGCAGACCCGCGACCAGCTTGCCACACGTGAACCCCTGCTCACCTCCCGGCTCAGCGGCGGGCTGTGGGTACCCGGAGACGGAATTGTTTACGCGCCGAACGTCGCCCGCTGGTTTATTGAGGATGCTGATATCACGCATCTTCGTGACCGCGCCCGTGCAGTCGATGCCCCTTACGTCACCCTGCATAGCGGCAAACGCCTGCGGGCGGGCACCATCGTCATTGCCTGCGGGCTGGGTGCCAACAGGCTGCTGGATGAAAACTGGCTGCGGGCGAAAAAAGGCCAGCTGGCGATCACCGATCGCTACGGCCCGTTGCTCAGCCATCAGCTGGTCGAGTTGGGGTACGGTGCCAGCGCTCATTCGGGTGGCACGTCGGTGGCGTTTAATATCCAGCCGCGCCCGACCGGGCAACTGCTGATTGGCTCTTCCCGCCAGTTCGACAACACCGACCGCGAGATAGATCTGCCCCTTCTGGCAACCATGCTGGCGCGCGCGCGTCATTTTTTACCCTCGCTGGAGAGTCTGAATATCATCCGCTGCTGGAGCGGTTTTCGTGCCGCATCGGCAGACGGCAACCCGCTCATCGGCCCGCATCCCACGCGCCCGGGAGTCTGGCTGGCGCTGGGGCACGAAGGGCTGGGCGTCACCACCGCCCCCGCAACCGCCGAACTGCTCTGCGCACAGATCCTCGGCGAACGTCCGCCCGTTTTCCCGGATGCCTGGCTCCCCGCGCGGCTGCACAAACATGAGGCCATCGCATGACAACCCTGAACCTGATTATCGAAGGTGAACCCTGTGACGTTCCTGCAGGCATCAGCATCGCGGCGGCGCTGGCACTGACGGGCGATAGCGTAACGCGCCGTTCGGTCAGCGGTGAGCCGCGCGCCCCCTTCTGCGGCATGGGCATTTGCCAGGAGTGTCGCGTCACGGTGAATGGACTGCGGGTGCTGGCCTGCCAGACGGAATGCCAGCCCGATATGGTGATTGAGAGGAGCCAACATGCGCACGTTTGATTGCGAGATCCTTGTCCTCGGCGCAGGGCCAGCCGGGCTGTCTGCGGCACTGGCCGCCGCACGCTGCGGAAAATCGGTTATCGTCCTGGACGACAACCCGCGTCCTGGCGGACAAATCTGGCGCGATGGCCCGCAGGTTTCGCTGCCTCCGCGCGCCTTACGTCTGCGTCAGGCGGTGGCGGAACAGCCAGCCATTACGTTGCTTAACGGTGCCCGGCTGATTGCCCGCCCTGAACCGCATTCCGTGGTGTTTGAAACCGCAGACAGTTGCGGCGCGAGCCGCTGGCAGCGGCTGATTTTATGCTGCGGCGCACGGGAACTCTCCCTGCCGTTTCCTGGCTGGACGCTTCCTGGCGTAACGGGGGCCGGTGGGTTACAGGCGCAGATTAAACACGGCCTGCCGCTCAACGGCGAGCGGGTGGTCATCGCCGGTAGCGGGCCGCTGCTGCTGGCGGTTGCCAGTACGGTGAAACGTGCAGGCGGGAATATCGTTGCCATCATCGAACAAGCGCCGGTGAGCGCGCTGGCCCGGTTCGCGGCAGGGCTCTGGCGCTGGCCAGAAAAACTGTTCCAGCTCGGCGAGCTTTTTCCGGCCCACTATCGCCCGGCAAGCCAGGTTATCCGTGCCCGGGGAGAGGCACATCTTCAGTCCGTGACCGTACGCCACGGCGGGAAAAATCAGGAGATAGCCTGTGACAGGCTGGCTATCGGCTACGGACTGGTGCCCAATCTCGAGCCGGGGCTTATCTTCGGCTGCGCAACCGAAAATCAGGCTATCCGGGTCGATGCTTCTCAACGCACCAGCGTGGAGGATATCTATGCTGCGGGAGAATGCACCGGCTTTGGCGGCAGTGAGCTGGCACTGGCCGAAGGGGAAATTGCGGGCTATATCGCGGCGGATAACCCCGGGAAGGCAGAAAAAGCCCTCGCCGCCCGTACACGCTGGCAGCGTTTTGCCCGGGCGCTCCATGCCACATTCGCCTTACCGGAATCGCTAAAAGACGTTACCACTGCCGACACCCTGCTCTGCCGCTGCGAAGATGTACGCTGTGGCGATGTGCAAAATGCCGAAAGCTGGCAGGCGGCGAAGCTCGCCTCGCGCTGTGGCATGGGCGCCTGTCAGGGGAAAACCTGCGCCACCAGCGCCCGCTGGCTGTACGGCTGGCCGCTGCCGCACCCGCGCGAGCCACTTTCCCCCGCGCGAATCGACACGCTTATCCATCTGGCAAAGCCGGAGGGCTGAGTTACTCGTCTTCCCCGCGTTCGGCGATATGGCGGTTGCCGAGCGCGATAAACTCTTCCAGCAGCGCCGTCAGCTGCTGCATTTTCTCCGGCGTGTATTCCGCCTCAATCTGCTGATAAGCCTCTTCCACCTGCGCCTGGGCGTGTTCATACAGCGCGTTACCCTCTTTGGTCAGTGACACGTACAGCTTGCGCTGGTCGTTCACCGGCTTTAAGCGTAGCACCAGCCCGTCGCGCTCCATGCGCGTGAGAATGCCCGTCAGGCTCGGGCGCAGAATGCAGGTCCGAAACGCCAGATCGTGAAAATCCATCGACGGATGTTCGGCCAGCACGCGCACAATCCGCCACTGCTGTTCGGTCAGGTTATGCCGCTTCACAATCGGGCGGAAGTAAGACATCGCCGCTTCCCGCGCCTGTAATAACGCGATGGTTAATGAGTCATGCATAGCCACTCCCAGAAATCATTAACAAGTAAACAATTCAAAAAAGCTGTTTTTATAAACAACACGTTTTCTGGCAAAAAGTCTAACAGAAACAACGGATTTTTATTAACACACTGATAAACATATCATTTTAATTATATATGTAAATTTATTGTTATTCCTATCACAAAATTTTCACTTCTGATTGCGAAACAAACAGCAAAAGCATAAAACCAGATCATTAACATATTAATGAAATCATAATCCGGACCTCCGGCCTGAGGAGTAGTCAATGAAAGGTACTGTTTTTGCCGTCGCGCTGAATCATCAAAGCCAGCGTGAAGCCTGGCGTGAAGCGTTTGAAAAAGCCCCCTATAACACCCCGCCGAAAACCGCCGTCTGGTTTATTAAACCGGGCAACACCGTTATTCGTGCCGGCGACCCCATCCCGTTCCCGCAAGGTGAAACGGTGTTAAGCGGGGCCACGGTCGCGCTGGTGGTGGGGAAAACCGCCCGCAAGGTGCAGGCTGAAGACGCGGCGGAGTACATCGCCGGATACGCACTCGCCAACGAAGTGAGCCTGCCGGAAGAGAGCTTCTACCGCCCGGCCATCAAAGCCAAATGCCGTGATGGCTTCTGCCCTCTGGGTGAGCTTGTCGCGGTTGATAACGTCGATAACCTGACCATCATTACCGAAATCAATGGCCGCGAAGCAGACCACTGGAACACCGCAAATTTACAGCGCAGCGCCGCCGAACTGCTCAGCGCCCTGAGCGAATTTGCCACCCTGAACCCTGGCGATGCCATTTTGCTCGGCACACCGCAGGCCCGCGTGGCGCTGCGTCCGGGCGATCGGGTGCGCATTCTGGCCGAAGGTTTCCCGGCGCTGGAAAACCCGGTCGTCAACGAACGCGATATCGCCCCTGCGCAAGGCCCACATTCACACCCCACGCTGTTTGCCCTGGGGCTGAACTACGCCGATCACGCCAGCGAGCTGGACTTCAAACCACCCACCGAGCCGCTGGTGTTTATCAAAGCCCCGAACACCTTTAACGGTGATAACCAGACGTCAGTCCGCCCGGACAACGTTGAATATATGCACTACGAAGCGGAGCTGGTGGTGGTCATTGGCAAAACCGCGCACAAGGTGAGTGAAGCCGAGGCGATGGACTATGTCGCGGGCTATACGGTCTGTAACGACTACGCCATCCGCGACTACCTCGAAAACTACTATCGCCCGAATCTGCGGGTGAAAAGCCGTGACGGGCTGACGCCGATTTCCCCCAACATCGTGCCGAAAGCAGCCATTCCCGACCCGCACAACCTGGCCTTGCGCACCTTCGTTAACGGCGAATTACGCCAGCAAGGCACCACGGCAGACCTGATCTTCAGCATCCCGTTCCTGATTGCGTACCTGAGCGAATTTATGACCCTGCAACCGGGGGACATGATTGCCACCGGCACGCCGAAAGGGCTTTCCGACGTGGTGCCTCGCGACGAAGTGGTGGTGGAAGTGGAAGGCGTGGGCCGCCTGGTGAACCGAATTGTCAGTGAGGAGACGACAAAATGAAAAAGATAAACCATTGGATCAACGGCAAAAACGTGGCGGGAAGTGACTACTTCCACACCACTAATCCAGCCTCTGGCGAAGTGCTGGCAGAAGTGGCCTCCGGCGGTGAAGCCGAGGTAAATCAGGCCGTTGCCGCCGCCAAAGAGGCGTTCCCGAAATGGGCCAACCTGCCGATGAAAGAGCGCGCGCGCCTGATGCGCCGCCTGGGCGATCTGATTGACCAGAACGTGCCTGAGATCGCTGCGATGGAAACCGCCGACACCGGTCTGCCCATCCACCAGACCAAAAACGTGCTGATCCCGCGCGCCTCGCACAACTTCGAGTTCTTCGCCGAAGTGTGCCAGCAGATGAACGGCAAAACCTACCCGGTCGATGACACCATGCTGAACTACACCCTGGTGCAGCCGGTGGGCGTGTGTGCGCTGGTATCGCCGTGGAACGTGCCGTTTATGACCGCCACCTGGAAAGTCGCGCCGTGTCTGGCGCTGGGCAATACCGCGGTACTGAAGATGTCTGAGCTTTCCCCGCTGACTGCCGACCGTCTGGGCGAGCTGGCGCTGGAAGCCGGTATTCCGGCGGGCGTGCTGAACGTGGTGCAGGGCTATGGCGCGACAGCGGGTGATGCGCTGGTGCGTCACCACGACGTGCGCGCCGTGTCATTCACCGGTGGTACCGCCACTGGTCGCAACATCATGAAAAATGCCGGGCTGAAAAAGTACTCGATGGAGCTCGGCGGCAAATCACCGGTACTGATTTTTGAAGATGCCGATATCGAGCGCGCGCTGGATGCCGCCCTGTTCACCATCTTCTCTATCAACGGCGAGCGTTGCACCGCGGGCTCGCGCATTTTCATTCAGCAGAGCATCTACCCGGAATTCGTCAAACGTTTCGCCGAGCGCGCCAACCGCCTGCGCGTGGGCGACCCAACCGATCCGAACACGCAGGTCGGTGCGCTGATTAGCCAGCAACACTGGGAAAAAGTCTCGGGTTATATCCGCCTTGGTATTGAAGAGGGTGCCACCCTGCTGGCGGGCGGGCCGGACAAACCCACTGACCTGCCTGCGCACCTGAAAGGCGGTAACTTCCTGCGCCCGACCGTGCTGGCCGATGTGAACAACCGGATGCGCGTGGCCCAGGAAGAGATCTTCGGGCCGGTGGCGTGCCTGCTGCCGTTTAAAGACGAAGCGGAAGGTCTGCGCCTGGCCAACGACGTGGAGTACGGTCTGGCGTCCTATATCTGGACCCAGGATGTGAGCAAAGTGCTGCGTCTGGCACGCAATATCGAAGCCGGCATGGTGTTTGTGAACACCCAGAACGTGCGCGACCTGCGCCAGCCGTTTGGCGGCGTGAAGGCCTCCGGCACCGGGCGCGAAGGTGGCGAGTACAGCTTTGAAGTGTTCGCCGAAATGAAAAACGTCTGTATCTCTATGGGCAACCATCCGATTCCAAAATGGGGGGTCTGATATGGGTACGTTAGCGTTAGCGGCAAAAATCACCCACGTCCCGTCGATGTATCTTTCTGAGCTGCCGGGGAAAAACCACGGCTGCCGTCAGTCGGCCATCGACGGACACAAAGAGATCAGCAAGCGCTGCCGCGAGCTGGGCGTCGATACCATTATCGTTTTCGACACCCACTGGCTGGTGAACAGCGCGTATCACATTAACTGTGCGGATCATTTTTCTGGCCTCTACACCAGCAACGAGCTGCCGCACTTTATCCGTGACATGACCTATGACTACGACGGCAATCCAGAACTCGGCCAGTTGATTGCCGACGAAGCGGTGAAGCTCGGCGTGCGGGCCAAAGCGCATAACATCCCGAGCCTGAAGCTGGAGTACGGCACGCTGGTGCCGATGCGCTACATGAACAGTGACAAGCACTTCAAAGTGATCTCGATTTCGGCGTTCTGCACCGTGCACGACTTCGCCGACAGCCGCAGACTCGGTGAAGCTATCGTCAGCGCGATTGCGCAATACGACGGCACGGTCGCCGTGCTGGCCAGCGGTTCCCTGTCGCACCGTTTTATCGACGACCAGCGTGCGGAAGAAGGGATGAACAGCTACACCCGCGAGTTCGACCGCCAGATGGACGAGCGCGTGGTAAAGCTGTGGCGCGAAGGCCAGTTCAAGGCGTTTTGCGACATGTTGCCGGAGTACGCCGACTACTGCTACGGCGAGGGCAATATGCACGACACGGTAATGCTGCTGGGGATGCTCGGATGGGACAAATACGACGGCAAGGTGGAGTTTCTCACCGAGCTGTTCGCCAGCTCCGGCACCGGCCAGGTTAACGCTGTTTTCCCGCTGCCCGCGTAAGGAGCCACCATGCCGCATTTTATTGCTGAATGTACCGACAATATCCGCGAGCAGGCCGACCTACCGGGTCTGTTTGCCAAAGTGAACGAGGCGCTCGCCGCCACGGGCATTTTCCCGCTCGGCGGTATCCGTAGCCGCGCACACTGGCTGGATACCTGGCAGATGGCCGACGGTAAGCACGATTACGCGTTTGTGCATATGACACTGAAAATAGGCGCCGGGCGCAGCCTGGAAAGCCGCGAGGCGGTGGGAGAGATGCTGTTTGGGCTTATCAAAACGCATTTTGCAGAGCTGATGGAAAGCCGCTATCTGGCGCTGTCGTTTGAGCTCGACGAACTGCACCCGACGCTCAATTACAAACAAAACAATGTGCACGCACTGTTTCGCTGAGGTCTTTTATGCTCGATAAACACACCCATACCCTGATCGCACATCGTCTGCACCAGGCGGAGCAATCCCGCGAACAGATCCGCCAGATCTCGCTGGATTACCCGACGATCACCATCGACGACGCCTACGCCGTACAGCGCGAATGGGTAAGCCTGAAAATCGCCGAAGGCCGCGTGCTGAAAGGCCATAAAATCGGCCTCACCTCCAAAGCCATGCAGGCCAGCTCGCAGATAAGCGAACCGGACTACGGCGCGCTGCTGGACGACATGTTCTTCCACGACGGCAGCGACATTCCCGTCGATCGGTTTATCGTCCCGCGTATTGAAGTGGAGCTGGCGTTCGTGCTGGCCAAACCGCTGCGCGGCCCTAACTGCACGATTTTCGATGTCTACAACGCCACAGACTATGTGATCCCGGCGCTGGAGCTGATCGACGCCCGCTGCCACAACATCGATCCCGACACCCAGCGCCCGCGCAAAGTGTTCGACACCATTTCCGATAACGCCGCCAACGCCGGTGTGATCCTCGGCGGACGGCCGATTAAACCCGACGAGCTGGATCTGCGCTGGATCTCCGCCCTGCTCTATCGCAACGGCGTGATCGAAGAAACCGGCGTCGCCGCAGGCGTACTCAACCACCCGGCGAACGGCGTGGCGTGGCTGGCAAACAAACTGGCGCCGTACGACGTGCAGCTTGAACCGGGGCAAATCATCCTCGGCGGTTCGTTTACCCGCCCGGTGGCCGCCAGCAAGGGCGACACCTTCCACGTGGACTACGGCAACATGGGCTCGATTAGCTGCCGCTTTGTGTAGGAGTTCACCATGCAAAACGCATTTAAAACCGCGCTGAAAGCCGGAAAGCCGCAAATCGGCCTGTGGCTGGGGCTGACCAGCAGCTACAGCGCAGAGCTGCTGGCAGGCGCGGGTTTCGACTGGCTGCTGATCGACGGCGAACACGCGCCAAACAACGTGCAAACCGTCTTAACACAGTTACAGGCGATTGCGCCTTACGCCAGCCAGCCGGTGGTGCGCCCGTCCTGGAACGATCCGGTGCAGATCAAACAGCTGCTGGATGTGGGCGCGCAAACCCTGCTGGTGCCAATGGTACAAAATGCCGACGAAGCCCGTCTGGCGGTGAGCGCCACCCGTTATCCCCCTGCGGGGATCCGCGGGGTTGGCAGTGCGCTGGCCCGCGCGTCGCGCTGGAACCGTATTCCTGATTACCTGCAGCAGGCGAACGATGCCATGTGCGTGCTGGTGCAGATAGAAACCCTAAGAGCGCTGAAAAACCTGCCGCAGATCCTGGATGTCGAAGGGGTCGACGGGGTGTTTATTGGCCCGGCGGATCTCAGCGCCGACATGGGTTTTGCCGGTAATCCGCAGCACCCGGATGTGCAGGCCGCCATCGAACAGGCCATCGGGCAGATCCTGAGCGCAGGTAAAGCGCCCGGTATCCTGATGGCTAACGAAACGCTGGCAAAACGCTATCTCGAACTCGGTGCGCTGTTTGTCGCCGTGGGTGTGGATACCACCCTGCTGGCCCGTAGCGCCGAAGCGCTGGCAGCCCGTTTTATCGAAAAACCGGTTACATCAGTCAATAACAATAAATCCGTCTACTGAACGGACGATGTGGAGCGCACCATGACGACCTCTACCCTGCAAGATAATAAAGCTGTAGAACATCGCGTGATTAACAAGCTGTTCCGTCGTTTGATCGTGTTTCTCTTTATCCTGTTTGTCTTCTCGTTTCTTGACCGCATTAACATTGGCTTTGCCGGGCTGACGATGGGCAAAGATCTGGGCCTGACCTCCACCATGTTTGGCCTGGCGGCAACGCTGTTTTACGTCACCTACGTGCTGTGCGGGATCCCAAGCAACATCATGCTGGCGAGGATCGGCGCGCGCCGCTGGATCGCCGGGATCATGGTGGTGTGGGGCATTGCGTCTACCTGTACGATGTTCGCCACCAGCCCGCAAACGCTCTACGTACTGCGAATGCTGGTCGGCATTGCCGAAGCCGGTTTCCTGCCGGGGATCCTGGTGTATCTCACCTGGTGGTTCCCCGCCTATCACCGCGCCCGCGCCAACGCGCTATTTATGATTGCCATGCCGGTGACCATGATGCTCGGCTCGATCCTCTCGGGTTATATTCTGGCGCTGGACGGCCTGTGGAACCTGAAAGGCTGGCAGTGGCTGTTCCTTCTGGAAGGGTTGCCGTCAGTGGTGCTCGGCGTCGTGACCTGGTTTTTCCTTAACGACACGCCAGATCAGGCCACCTGGCTTGATGATGAAGAAAAACAGACGCTGAAATCGATGATTGCCCGCGAGCAGGAGCACGCGATTGCAAACGCCACCACCCCGCGCTCGACGCTGCGTGAAGTGCTGACCCCGGCGGTACTGCTCTACACGCTGGCCTATTTCTGCCTGACCAACACACTGAGTGCGATCAACATCTGGACGCCGCAGATCCTGCAAAGCTTTAACAGCCACAGCAGCAATATCGTGATTGGCCTGCTGGCGGCGATCCCGCAGTTTTGTACCATCCTTGGGATGATCTGGTGGAGCCGACGCTCCGACAGGCTGAAAGAGCGAAAAAAGCACACCATCCTGCCGTATCTGTTCGCGGCGGCGGGATGGATGCTGGCCTCGGCGACCGACCACAGCCTGATCCAGCTGCTTGGCATCATCATGGCCTCAACCGGATCCTTTACCGCTATGGCGATATTCTGGACCACACCGGATCAGGTTATTAGCCTGCAATCCCGCGCGGTGGCACTGGCGGTGATCAACGCCATCGGGAATGTGGGTTCGGCCGTCAGCCCGCTGTTGATCGGCATCTTGCGCGATACAACCGGCAGCTTTAGCTCAGGGCTGTGGTTTGTGGCCGGGCTGCTGGTGGTGGGCGCGCTGGTGCTGACGCGTATCCCGATGACCCAGCGGGAAAGCCGTGAAAATGTGCCAGGCATGGCGGCGCAGAAGATCCACTAAGGAGCGGTTATGTGCCAAAGCCCGATAGCGAATATCGATATCAGCAAAGAGTACGACGAAAGTCTGGGCACCGACGATGTGCACTATCAGTCGTTTGCCCGCATGGCGGCCTTTTTTGGCCGCGATATGCAGGCGCATCGCCACGACCAGTTCTTTCAGATGCACTTTCTCGATACCGGGCAGATTGAGCTTCAGCTCGACGATCATCGCTATTCGGTGCAGGCTCCGCTGTTTGTGCTCACGCCACCGTCGGTGCCGCACGCGTTTATCACTGAATCCGACAGCGACGGGCATGTGCTGACGGTACGCGAAGATCTGGTCTGGCCCCTGCTTGAAGTGCTCTACCCCGGCACGCGGGAAGCGTTCGGCCTGCCGGGGATCTGCCTGTCCCTGGCCGACAAACCGGACGAGCTGGCGGCGCTGAAACACTACTGGCGGCTGATCGAACGCGAATCCACGGAACAACTGCCCGGACGCGAACATACGCTGGTACTTTTAGCCCAGGCGGTGTTCACTCTGCTGCTGCGCAACGCGAAGCTCGACGACCACGCGGCCAGCGGGATGCGCGGCGAGCTGAAGCTGTTCCAGCGTTTTAACCAGATGATCGACACCCACTACCACCAGCACTGGACGGTGCCGGACTACGCCTGCGAACTGCATCTCACCGAATCCCGCCTGACCGATATCTGCCGCCGCTTCGCCAACCGCCCGCCGAAACGGCTGATCTTCGACCGGCAACTGCGCGAAGCCAAACGGCTGCTGCTTTTTTCCGATAACGCGGTGAACGAGATTGCCTGGCAGCTGGGGTTTAAAGATCCGGCCTATTTCGCCCGATTTTTTAATCGCTTAGTGGGATGCTCACCCAGCAGCTATCGGGCGCAGAAAGTACCGGTTTCCCCTGTTCCCCTCATCCCTGCCCTCTCCCAAAGGGAGAGGGAGTAACCGTCCCCTCTCCCTTTGGGAGAGGGTTAGGGTGAGGGAAATCACACTCTGCGATCTCTCGCGAAAAGTACCCGCCGTTGTCCCAAACGTCCCTTCACGTTCCGCCCCTCTCAGGCTTCAATTAAACAACAAAAACAAAACACAAATTTAACAATCCCTATTCCGATACGAGGTCCCTATGAAGCCTGAAGATTTCCGCGCTGATGCCAAACGTCCATTAACCGGCGAAGAGTATTTAAAAAGCCTCCAGGACGGCCGTGAGATTTATATCTACGGCGAACGCGTCAAAGACGTCACCACCCATCCGGCGTTTCGTAATGCGGCGGCATCCATCGCGCAGATGTACGACGCCCTGCACAAACCTGACATGCAGGACACCCTTTGCTGGGGCACCGACACCGGCAGCGGCGGCTATACCCATAAGTTCTTCCGCGTGGCGAAAAGCGCCGACGACCTGCGCCAGCAACGCGACGCCATTGCCGAGTGGTCACGCCTGAGCTACGGCTGGATGGGACGCACACCGGATTACAAAGCCGCGTTTGGCTGCGCGCTTGGCGCTAACCCGGCCTTCTACGGCCAGTTCGAACAGAACGCCCGCAACTGGTACACCCGCATTCAGGAAACTGGCCTGTACTTCAACCATGCGATTGTTAACCCGCCTATCGATCGCCACAAACCGGCGGACGAAGTGAAAGACGTCTACATCAAGCTGGAGAAAGAGACCGACGCCGGGATCATCGTCAGCGGCGCGAAAGTGGTGGCAACCAACTCGGCGCTGACCCACTACAACATGATTGGCTTTGGCTCTGCGCAGGTGATGGGGGAAAACCCGGACTTCGCGCTGATGTTCGTCGCCCCGATGGATGCCGAAGGCGTGAAGCTTATCTCGCGCGCCTCTTACGAGATGGTGGCCGGGGCCACCGGCTCCCCTTACGATTACCCGCTCTCCAGCCGTTTCGACGAGAACGACGCCATTCTGGTGATGGACAATGTGCTGATCCCGTGGGAAAACGTGCTCATCTATCGCGATTTCGACCGTTGCCGTCGCTGGACCATGGAAGGCGGTTTTGCCCGCATGTATCCGCTGCAAGCCTGCGTACGTCTGGCGGTGAAACTCGACTTTATCACTGCTCTGCTGAAGAAATCGCTGGAGTGCACCGGGACGCTGGAGTTCCGCGGCGTGCAGGCAGACCTGGGCGAAGTGGTGGCCTGGCGTAATATGTTCTGGGCACTGAGCGACTCCATGTGTTCAGAAGCGACACCGTGGGTGAACGGCGCGTATCTGCCGGATCATGCCGCGCTGCAAACCTATCGCGTCATGGCGCCAATGGCCTATGCGAAGATCAAAAACATCATCGAGCGTAACGTTACCAGCGGGCTTATCTATCTGCCCTCCAGCGCCCGCGACCTGAACAACCCGCAAATCGACAAGTATCTGGCGAAGTACGTGCGTGGCTCCAACGGTATGGATCACGTTGAACGCATCAAGATTTTAAAACTGATGTGGGATGCCATCGGCAGCGAGTTTGGCGGCCGTCATGAGCTGTATGAGATCAACTACTCCGGCAGCCAGGATGAAATTCGCCTGCAATGCCTGCGTCAGGCGCAAAGCTCCGGCAACATGGACAAAATGATGGCGATGGTCGACCGCTGTATGTCTGAGTATGACCAGCACGGCTGGACGGTACCGCACCTGCACAACAACACCGATATCAACATGCTGGACAAGCTGCTGAAATAACGCAGCGGGAGGTTTCAATGCAATCAGATGAACAACGCCTGCGTTTTCGCGACGCAATGGCCAGCCTGTCGGCCGCGGTCAATATTGTCACCACCGAAGGCGATGCCGGCCGCTGCGGCATTACCGCTACCGCCGTCTGTTCCGTCACGGACACACCACCGTCGTTGATGGTATGCATCAACGCCAACAGCGCCATGAATCCGGTTTTTCAGGGCAACGGCAGACTGTGCGTTAACGTGCTGAACCACGAGCAGGAGATCATGGCTCGCCACTTCGCCGGAATGACCGGCATGGTGATGGAAGAGCGTTTTAATCTTTCCTGCTGGCAGAAAGGCCCGCTGGCACAGCCAGTGCTTAAAGGTGCGCTGGCAAGCCTTGAAGGAGAGATAAGCCAGGTGCAGACCATTGGTACACATCTGGTCTATCTGGTTGAAATTAAAAATATCACCCTTAGCCAGGAGGGCCACGGCCTGATCTATTTTAAACGTCGTTTCCACCCGGTAATGACGGAGATGGACGCTGTCATCTGACCCCTCTACGCGCTGGCTATCCCCCGGCCAGCGCGGCTTCCCGCAAAAAATATTAAGGTTTCCGCTAAATCACGCCGTTATATAACCATAAGAGAAATTTACTGCGCCTGAATACTGACATCCCGTGTCAGTGCCGTCCGCATAATTCAGCGTAAATCCATTAAATTAACAGGAATACCTTATGGCTAATGCGACGCGGAGCCGCTCGGCTGAACGTCTGGTCGATATTCTGGTAGAGCTACATTTAAACGGTGTGGTAAACCGAAGTGCGCTGATGGATAAATTTAAAATTACTGAGCGCACCGTGTATCGTGATTTGAATGCACTCTCACCCATTGTTGAGCACACCGGTAATGGGCAATATCGACTGATCCACTCCCCGCAAGCGCCCTCCGGGCAGGGGCTGCACCACACCATTGCTAACTTCCTGAATGCTGATAATTTTTTTCCTGAGCGAAATGCTGATTTTTGGCAACAGCTCGAAACCCGCGTGGATGACAATCATATTCTCATTTTGGGCAACAATGCAGAACATACCGTGCAAACGGATATTCGTCGCCATTTACCCAATATTGAGAAATCGATTAAAAATTGTAATGTTTGCCAGATCGTTTATAAAGGTAAAACACGTCAAATTAACCCCTACAAACTCATTAACAAAAAGAATATATGGTATTTACAAGCCACCGAAAATAGCCGACTGAAATCCTTTTCGCTAAGCCAGATAAGCTGGTTTGATATTCAGAACGTCACATTTACCCCTGAAGAAAGCACCCTTGCACTGCTGGAAAAAAACCCTGGCCCCTGGGTATCGGAAAATACTTTCGAGGTGAAAATATTCATAAACAATAATATTTCACACTACTTCAGACGCCGGAATTTACTGCCAGAACAGGAGCTGATTGCCGAACAACACAGCGGCACAACGCTTCGTTGCAAGGCTGCGCACGAGAATCAGATCCTGCCGCTGATTTTCTACTGGCTGCCCGATATTCGGGTTCTGGAGCCGCAATGGCTGAAAGATAAGCTTCTGGATACGCTGGAAGGCTACCTGACCCAGGAGCCAGAGACGCTAACGTAGTGATCTGAATCACATAATTTTTACCGCCTGCGGCGAGTCTGAACCACTCGCCCGCATCTTTGACCGCTTACCCACGACTTACAACCACTCGCCCATTTACCTTCCTTTACATGTGTAACGATCTGGCACGATCCCACCAGCATTAATCAATACCTCCACACAACGAACCCTGACCCTTTTTTCTTTACATAAAAAACCAGGTCTATTATGGATACTAAAAAACTACTGAAGCACGTGCCCTGGGCCTTACTCGGGATCCTCGGCGCTTTCTGTCTGGCGGTTGTCGCATTACGCCGGGGCGAACACGTAAGCGCCCTGTGGATCGTGGTCGCGTCTGTTTCCGTCTACCTTGTGGCTTATCGCTACTACAGTCTTTATATCGCGCAAAAGGTCATGAAGCTTGACCCGACGCGTTCCACGCCGGCGGTCATCAACAATGACGGCCTGAACTACGTGCCAACCAACCGCTACGTGCTGTTTGGCCACCACTTTGCCGCGATTGCGGGTGCAGGTCCGCTGGTCGGCCCGGTACTGGCGGCACAGATGGGTTACCTGCCAGGTACCCTGTGGCTGCTCGCAGGCGTGGTGCTGGCGGGTGCAGTGCAGGACTTTATGGTGCTGTTTATCTCTTCTCGCCGTAACGGTGCCTCTCTGGGTGAGATGGTCAAAGAAGAGATGGGCCGCGTGCCGGGGACTATCGCCCTGTTCGGCTGCTTCCTGATTATGATCATCATCCTTGCGGTGCTGGCGTTAATCGTGGTGAAAGCACTGGCCGAAAGCCCGTGGGGTGTCTTCACCGTCTGCTCTACCGTGCCGATTGCGCTGTTCATGGGTATCTACATGCGCTTCCTGCGCCCAGGACGTGTGGGCGAAGTGTCGGTGATTGGTATTGTGCTGTTGGTGGCGTCCATCTACTTCGGTGGCGTGATTGCACACGACCCGTACTGGGGCCCGGCGCTGACCTTCAAGGACACCACCATCACCTTCGCGCTGATCGGTTATGCGTTCGTCTCAGCCCTGCTGCCGGTCTGGTTGATTCTGGCACCGCGTGACTACCTGGCGACCTTCCTGAAAATCGGCGTGATCGTCGGTCTGGCGATCGGTATCCTGGTGATTAACCCGGATCTGAAAATGCCAGCAGTAACGCAGTACATCGACGGTACTGGCCCACTGTGGAAAGGCGCACTGTTCCCGTTCCTGTTCATCACCATCGCCTGTGGCGCTGTATCTGGCTTCCACGCGCTGATTGCCTCCGGTACCACACCGAAGCTGCTGGCGAACGAGAAAGACGCGCGTCTGATTGGTTACGGTGCCATGTTGATGGAATCCTTCGTGGCGATCATGGCTCTGGTGGCAGCGTCCATTATTGAGCCAGGTCTGTACTTCGCGATGAACACCCCACCAGCCGGTCTGGGCATCACCATGCCAAACCTGCACGAGATGGGCGGTGACAACGCGGCGCTGATCATGGCGCAGCTGAAAGATGCGAGCGCACACGCTGCGGCAACCGTCAGCTCCTGGGGCTTTGTGATTTCACCTGAGCAGATCATGCAGACGGCGAAGGACATCGGCGAACCGTCGGTTCTGAACCGTGCGGGTGGCGCACCGACGCTGGCTGTGGGTATCGCCCACGTGTTCCACAAAGTGCTGCCGTGGGCGGACATGGGCTTCTGGTACCACTTCGGTATTCTGTTTGAAGCGCTGTTCATCCTGACCGCGCTGGACGCCGGTACCCGTGCTGGCCGCTTTATGCTGCAAGACCTGCTCGGCAACTTCGTGCCTTTCCTGAAGAAAACCGACTCTCTGGTGGCAGGCGTGCTGGGTACTGCGGGCTGTGTTGGTCTGTGGGGTTACCTGCTGTATCAGGGCGTTGTCGACCCGCTGGGCGGCGTGAAGAGCCTGTGGCCGCTGTTCGGTATCTCTAACCAGATGCTGGCGGCTGTTGCCCTGGTGCTGGGTACCGTTGTCCTGGTGAAAATGAAACGCACCAAATACATCTGGGTGACCGTGGTACCTGCGCTGTGGCTGCTGCTCTGCACCACCTGGGCGCTTGGCCTGAAACTGTTCAGCGCCAACCCGCAGCTGGAAGGCTTCTTCTTCATGGCTAACCAGTACAAAGCGAAGATTGCCGCAGGCGGCGCGGACCTGACCGCGCAGCAGATTGCCAACATGAACCATATCGTGGTGAATAACTACACCAACGCAGGCCTGAGCATTCTGTTCCTGGTGGTGGTGTACAGCATCATCTTCTACGGCATCAAAACCTGGATGAATGTGCGTAACGCGAGTGGTCGTACGGATAAAGAAACCCCGTATGTACCGGTTCCTGAAGGTGGCGTGAAGACTTCTTCACACCATTAATCCGCAATCCTCCCCCTCTCCCTTTAGGAGAGGGTTGGGGTGAGGGGAAACAAGGCCCGGCGGCCCCCTCGTCGGGCTTTTTCTATCTGGAAACCACAATGTTTGGTAACTTAGGCGAAGCGAAAAAATACCTTGGTCAGGCGGCGAAAATGCTGATTGGCATCCCGGACTATGACAACTACGTTGAGCATATGAAGACCAATCACCCGGATAAGCCGTACATGACCTACACCGAATTCTTCCGCGAGCGTCAGGAAGCACGCTACGGCGGAAGTGGAGAAGGCGGCGTACGCTGCTGCTAAAGGAGAGACCATGACCCCGATTGCCGTCACCCTGCTGACCGGTTTTCTCGGCGCAGGTAAAACCACCCTGCTGCGCCATATTCTGAACGAACAGCACGGCTTCAAAATCGCCGTTATCGAAAACGAATTCGGCGAAGTCTCGGTAGACGACCAGCTGATTGGCGATCGCGCCACGCAGATCAAAACCCTGACCAACGGCTGCATCTGCTGTACCCGCTCTAATGAATTAGAAGACGCTCTTCTCGATCTGCTCGACAGCCGAGATCGCGGGGAGATCGACTTCGACCGCCTGGTGATTGAATGCACCGGCATGGCCGATCCCGGCCCGATTATTCAGACCTTTTTCTCTCATGAAATCCTCTGCCAGCGCTACCTGCTGGACGGCGTGATTGCGCTGGTTGATGCGGTACACGCCGACGAACAGATGAACCAGTTCACCATCGCCCAGTCTCAGGTGGGCTACGCCGACCGCATCCTGCTGACCAAAACCGATGTGGCGGGCGACAGCGAAAAGCTGCGCGAACGCCTGGCACGCATTAACTCACGCGCACCGGTTTATACCGTGACCCACGGCGATATCGACCTGTCTCAGCTGTTCAACACCAACGGTTTTATGCTGGAAGAGAACGTCACCTCGAAGCCGCGCTTTCACTTTATGGCCGACAAGCAAAACGATGTGTCGTCGATTGTGGTCGAGCTGGATTACCCGGTGGATATCAGCGACGTGTCCCGCGTAATGGAAAACCTGCTGTTGTCGTTCGCCGACAAGCTGCTGCGCTACAAAGGGATGTTGTGGATAGACGGCGAGCCAAACCGCCTGCTGTTCCAGGGCGTGCAGCGCCTGTACAGCGCCGACTGGGACAGACCCTGGGGTGATGAAGCACCACGGAGCGTGATGGTGTTTATTGGCCTGGCGCTGCCGGAAGATGAGATCCGGGCGGCGTTTGCGGGGTTACGTAAGTAGCGCCCCATCCCGTTAATCCTCTCCTCGAAGAAAAGGGTTAACGGGAGCGTCTATAAGCGCCGAACTGCGTATAAATTAAACATTAAAATGTAAATTTAGGTATTCATCCATAACGACAGAAACATTATTGGAAATTATAAGAAGCGCAATTAATTCATACCAAACCAATATCCCTTGCCTGTTCAACGTCTGTTTAGATAGAAAATTAAACTTTTTCTAAACTCCAAAACAATACGTATTGACGCCGCGGTAAACCAACCTTTAACCAACACTAAAAGATAAATCCATTAACAAAATAAGCATAAAATTGCGAACCGCCTCACATTTGCAGTCATAAACATCGCTTGTTAAGGTGTCCTCAGATTAATTTGATGACGAGGAAACACTCATGAAAAAGCTTAACGTTCTTATCCTTTCTGCTCTGACTGTTGTGTCGGGTTCCGCACTGGCAATGGGCGGGAGTATTGAGCAGGGTAAAAACTTCACTAACCTGAATGTTGAAATGGGCAAATCGACCTCTGGTCTGTACACCGAAGGCAGTTGGCTGAAAAATACCGATGACGGCACCACGACCGGTGGCGTGGGTGCAGGTTACAATTTCGAAGTTGGCCCGGTGATGCTGAACGCAGGTGCGAAAGCCCTCTACGTTGGCCCGAAAAAAGGCGATAACGGCGTGGCCTTCCCTATCGGTGGTGGCGTGAGCGTTGCCCTGACCGACAGCATTAATGTGTTTGGTGAAGGCTATGTGGCACCAGACGGCCTGAACAACAGCGTGAAAAACTACGTGGAAGCAAACGGCGGCGTAAGCTGGACGCCGATCAAACCCGTGACGCTGAAAGTCGGTTACCGCCATGTGAGCGTTGATGGCAAAGACGGTCGCCCAAACCACACCCTGATCGACGGTGCCTATGTTGGCGGCGGCGTGAGCTTCTAAGTCTTCTTGAGTTCAAAAAAACCTGCCAGATGGCAGGTTTTTTATTAACGCTCGTCCAGCCAATTATTGATACGATTAATGTTAAAAGTGACATAAAACAAATCGCTTTCTCGCCATCCTGATCTCCGACTCTGCATTCAGCTGTGCTATAAAAAATAAAACGAAGTCAGGACAGACCAATGACAACACCGCGCCATATTCACCAGACCTTTTCCCGGCAACCGGGTGTAGAGCTGCGCAGCACATGGCACAGTAGGCAGGCATATAAACGCCACAGCCATGTTCAGCTCTCAGTCGGCGCCATTGTGGAAGGGAAGACGCACTGCGTATGTAATGGACAAGAGTACCTTCTGGAGGCTGGCGACATCGTGGTGATCCCGGCCTACGTACCACACAGCTGTAACCCAGTGGCAGATCAACCGCGCAGCTACCATATGCTCTATATCGACACCGATTTGCCTCTCGCGCTGCAGGTTATCCGCGATGAATCACTGTTTGCGCATTATCTTGATATTGTTGAAAATATGACGCCCTCTGCGCTTAATGCACTGCTTTCTGCTCTCCCCCGGTGCGACGAAGACAAACACGTACTGCGACCCACCAGCCAGTTACTCCAGCAGGCGTTGCTGTCTGACCTTGCCACCCCGCCCTCGCTGGACGTACTGGCGCAGCAATTTTCCTTGCGTAAAGAGACATTGATCCGCTCTTTTAAGCAAGATACTGGCTTAACGCCTGGCAGTTTTCTCAACATCTCACGCGTGGAGTACGCCAAAGCGAGGCTGCGTGCCGGAGATGATATTGCGGACGTTGGCTACCAGAGCGGTTTTGCCGATCAGAGCCATTTCCACAAAACCTTCGTGAGCTATACGGCGGCCACACCTCGCCAGTACGCAACGGGCCGATCAATATCAGACAAGAAATAGGTTCTGGGTAGCCGTAACCTGACCTCTGTTTTTATGATGAGGTCACTATGGAGCTGTTCTTCCCCTCCGCATTTCTCGCCCTGGCGCTGGCACATTTTGTCGCCCTGTTAAGCCCGGGGCCGGATTTTTTCCTGCTGGTAGGCTACGCCGCACGCTACCGCCTGCGCGGCAGCTCTGGACTGTGCCTCGGCATCGCCGCAGGCAACGGGGTGTACATCCTGCTGGTGATTATCGGCTGGAGCGCGCTGCGCCAGTTTACGTGGCTGTTTACGCTTATCGAGCTTTGCGGAGCGCTCTACCTGCTGTGGATAGGTGCGCAGCTGGTGCGCAGCACATCGCAGCCGCTTTCGCTAACAGAAACAAACCCGCACATCCCCACATGGCGCAAACAGATCCTACTCGGGCTTGGCTCCGCCTTGCTGAACCCGAAAAATGCCCTGTTTTACCTGGCCTTAATGACGGCGTTGCTGGGGCCGGACGTAACTTTGCTACAGCAATCGGTGAGCGGCATCTGGATGGTGATGGTTGTGCTGGTGTGGGACTTAGCCGTGGTGTCACTGATCGGGCTTCCCGCCGTGCAGGAGAGGTTAAGCCACTCGGTCTGGATTATCGAGCGTGTCGCGGGTGGAGTGCTGATGGTATTTGGCGGATGGGTGCTATGGCGATTACTGGGAAGCACCTTCTGAGCGAATGGGCAGCCATTGGCGCTGCCCGTTAAGCGCTATTTTTTGTTCTGATCGCGCAGCATCGCCTCGCGTAAAATAGCGTTGAGTCGCGTCTGATACCCTTTTCCCGGGCGTTTAAGCCATTCCATAACATCTGCATCGATACGCACAGACGCCTGGGTTTTTAACGGTCGATAGAACTTGCCGCGCACCGCGTCGTTCCACAGCGCCCCATCCGTTGCCGGAATATCGCTATAGTCAATTTCCGTGTCGGGTTTTTCCGCTAACGCGTGAAGTTCGGCCTCGCGATGAACGCTAACTTCAGCAGCACTACCGCGTTTATGTTTAACAATGCTCATAACGGCTCCTTTCTTTACGGTCTGCCTTACGTGCGCTGATGATACGAATGATTTCATTCCCGCTTTCAAAACGGATCGTGTGCGCAACCAGAATAACAATGATGCCATGCACAAGTCCGATTGTTTGCCAGCGAAACTCGCCGTTCTCATAACGCTCCTGCAAAGACAAATGGCAGGGATCGTCAAAAACCAAAACCGCCTCTTCAAAACGGATCCCGTGCTTTTACAGGTTGCTTTTCGCCTTGCTGCTATTCCATTCAAACTCCGTAGGCATAGTGTAACCTTCCCTGATTGTATATACAAAAAAGAATATACAAAACGATGGAAAATTAAACGAAACTTCCCTCGGTACACTCCCGTTCCTGAAGCCGTATTCCAGAATCGCAAATAAGATGATGTTTCACCCACTTTGCATCTTCCCCCCGCTTGCCTCTATCCTTACCCCATGGAAAAACAGACTGAACTCAAGCGCGCCAAGCTGCTGGCGCTGTCGCTGCTGCTGATTGCCGGCGCAGCATTTATCGCGACGCTCTTCCTGCCTCAGACCTTCTGGGTGCGGGGTGTGAAGGCCATTGCCGAGGCGGCAATGGTTGGCGCGCTGGCGGACTGGTTTGCGGTGGTCGCCCTGTTTCGCCGCGTGCCGGTCCCGTTTATTTCGCGCCATACGGCGATTATCCCGCGTAATAAAGACCGGATCGGCGACAATCTCGGCCTGTTCGTACAGGAGAAGTTTCTCGATACGCAGTCCCTGGTGGCGCTGATCCGCCGCTATGAACCGGCCAAAATGATTGGCGGCTGGTTCAGCCAGCCCGACAACGCCAGGCGCGTGGGGCAGCATCTGATTCAGGTGATGAGCGGGTTCCTCGAACTCACCGACGACGGACGCATCCAGCGCCTGCTAAAGCGCGCCGTACATAAGGCCATCGATAAGGTGGATTTCACCGAAACCAGCGCCGTCATCCTCGAGAGCATGACCAGAAACAACCGCCATCAGGTGCTGCTGGATGCCATCATCAATCGACTGATTACGCTGATTCAGCGTGAAAGTTCACGGGAATTTATCGCCACACAGGTTGTTCACTGGCTTGAGACGGAACACCCGCGCAAAGCGATGGTGTTGCCAACCGAATGGCTGGGGGAGCAGAGCGCAGAGATGATCTCTAACGCGGTGAATACCCTGCTGGACGATATCAGCCACGATCGTACCCACCAGATCCGCCAGGCGTTCGACAGGGCCACGCTAAAGCTTATCGACAACCTGAAAAACGATCCGGAGATGGCCGCCAGAGCCGGTAACATCAAGCATTACCTGAAAAATGACGAGGCGTTTAACCGTTATCTTGGGGAGATGTGGGCCGACCTGCGCCAGTGGCTGAAGACAGATATGCAAAGCGAAGACTCACGCGTGAAGCAACGCATCGCCAACGCCGGGCTGTGGTTTGGCGAAACGCTGATGGCGGATGCCAGCTTACAGGCTTCGCTTAACGAGCATCTGGAACAGGCGGCACACCGTGTTGCGCCGGACTTTGCCGCGTTTCTCACCCGCCACATCAGCGACACGGTAAAAAGCTGGGACGCCGAAGATATGTCACGCCAGATAGAGCTGAATATCGGCAAAGATTTGCAGTTCATCCGCGTCAACGGCACGCTGGTAGGCGGGACCATTGGTTTGATTCTGTTTTTGCTCCCGCAAATCCCGACGGTACTGCATCTGTAAAAAGCGGGGCATTACGCCCCGGTTTTCTCTTCCAGCCAGCCGCCCTGCTCCATCTCCAGCAACAGCAGCATCGTGAGCGCCTGCGCGTAAGGCACCGGCGCCATCGCGATATCGCAGTAGTACTGAATATCCCAGCCGAGCATCGTACCGCGTGAGGCTTCGAGCACCAGCCCATCGTCGTCAATCCGCGCGATCACCGCCTCAAACGCCCGCAGGGCAGAACCGCTAACGGACTCATCGAGGATCCCCATGCGCACCGCGCGCAGCATCCCGTAGGCGATCCCCGCAGTCGCGGACGACTCCTGCGGGGAAAGCGGATCGTCCAGCACCGTGTGCCACATGCCGTTATCAGCCTGCAACGCGCAAAGCGTGCGTACCTGCCGCGCCACCACCTGCGACAAATACCGGCGCACGCTGGCATCAAGATGCTCGCCCATCAGGGCAATAAATTCCGGGATGGCAACGGTTATCCACGCGTTGCCACGTGCCCAGAATGCGCCCGCGAAGTGGTGTTTATCCACAAACGTCCAGCCGTGATACCAGAGCCCTGTCACCGGATCGCTGAGATATCGCGTGTGCAGCAAAAACTGGTATCCCGCTTCGTCGATCAAGTCACGTCTTTTGAGCACAATGCCCGCCACGCCGAGAAACAGGCAGGTCATAAACAGCGTGTCGTCCCACAGCTGCCCGGTGTTGGATTGTTCCTTCACTACATGCTGAAAACCACCCTCTTCGGTTCTGGGCAGGTCGCGCAGCAGGGCATCCGCCCAGTCATTGACCGTTGCCAGCAGATCCTGGCGCTGATGATGCCCGGCCACCAGCGCCAGGGCAATCATCGGTGCCGTGGTATTGATCTGCATCTCCGGCAGGCCCTTGCCGATTTGGGTTTCATACCATTCGAGGATCGACTGTTGCAGGGCTGCGTCGTTCTGGAAATCGGCAAAGCGCCAGAAACCGTACAGCCCCACGCCAACTTCCCACTCCCACTCTTCAAAATGGATTGCAAAGCCGTCACTCACGCCCACTTCATCAAGATTTTTCAGGCGACAAAAACCACGCACCACGCGCTCCAGGGTGCTCATTAACTGTTCTTTATTCATGCGTTGACTCCTTTCAGGCGCATTCCACCCAGCCGCTGCTGTTGATGGCCAAAGCGTGAAGAGGCAATAAAGCGTTCGTCAGGGAAAAGCGCCCCGGCCTGCATCTGGGCCGCGTGAAACACAGGCGCGTTTTCACCCCAGAAATCCATCGCATCGCAACCGCGTTCATCGTGCCAGTAGCGATAACCCAGAATGGTTGATTTCACCCTTCGCCACAGCGGCTCCGGGAAATCCTCCTGCCGTGCGTTTTTCCACAGCTGTAAAAGCGTGAGCAGGGAAAATACCGACCCCTCTTCCCGCGCGCTCACCTGTTTTAGCAGACGATACAGCAGCGCATCGGCTTCGGGGCCGTACTCGCGTTGCGCTATCAGTGCAAGCAGGCGATTGCCGTCAGGCGCAGGCGGTACGGGGTTTGCCGGCAGCGGGTTTCCCGTCACCGGCACGATACCGAGCGCGGGCTCATCAAGATAGACCATGTGCAACGAAAAATCGGTGTCACGCTCAAACAGCTCATCAAGATGGATAAGCAGGCTGTTTTTGCCCTCACGCAGCGCCAGCCGAACGAGCACGTACTGCATCTGATTGCGGGTAAACGGCGTAAAACAGGCAAGCTGTTCGCCCGAACGCCACACCCGCACGCCGCCGCAGGTGCCAAGCCGAAAGGCATATTCACCATCACGCGGCGCGACAATATCGACGCCCAGCCAGCACTGCACGTGAAAAGGCAGGGTGCGAAAACCAGAGAAAGAGACAATACCGCTGTCGCCGCTTTCAGCGATGTGATTCAGAGGCATTGCCTGTGAGGGATCCACACCGCGCCGGGCATGGGTCTGGCAGAAAATCTGCCGACAAAACGACTCTCCAGGCTGCCCGCTGGCATGATGCAAACGCCCGTCAGCCCCTTCTCCCGTATAAAACTCAGCAAAACGCTCTTCTCTGGCGATGCTGACACGAAAATGCGTTATTGCATCACCCTGAGCCAACCGCCCTTCACCCTGAAACATAGCTTCCTCATATCACGCAGAATCAATACATTACGCAGGTATCATCAGCGAGTTTGATAAGTGTCGCGAGAGGCCATTCGCGCAGATTGTCGGGATCTGCCTGGTCACTCACAAAGCGGGAAGAGGTCAGGAATGTCGCGTGATATGCGTCACGCTATTCGCGGGCAGGGAAAGGGGTGATGCGATAAGCGTCACACAAAAATATCCGGTCGGGATTTTTATGTGACGCGCGTCAAACTACTTCAGCTCTTTAAGCTCATCGCCAAGGCTGTCGGCCAGGGCGCGCACCCGGGAGGCATCGAAAAGCACATGCAACCCCGGGGAAGCCTCCGCGTGTTTCGCACAGTAGTCTTCCATTTCGGAGGCACAGCGATACAGTTCCTGAATATTGATTTGGCAAATCTCTCTCATGCTCCAGCTGTTCTCCACCTCACGGGCAAAGCGCAGGGTGAAGAAAGCCTTCTGGGCGTGTAAAAACAGGTGGCAGTAAAGCGCCAGTCCTTGCCACTCTTCCAGCCAGCGCTGTTTAAGCGACCACGGGAACGCGGCGGTTTCAGCAAAACGCAGCGCCTCCTCACGCAGAGCGGCAGACGCCGCCCCCGCATCGTCTTTCTCTTTCGCGATACGTGAAAGGGAGGCCGCAGAAGCCTCAACATCGCTGGCGCTAAAGAAGACATCGCGCTCAGAGCCGGGCAGCCAGTGGTTGCGGTTTAGCTGCCCAAACAGGCTCCACACCGCCTGGCCGTAGCTTTCAGGCACCTGACTGTGGCGATGAAAAACGTGGTCACGCACATAGATGGCCTGATAAAGCACCTGACCGGCCTGCTCAAGTAAGGACTGGAAAGTACCGAGAGTCTGCTCGTCTGGCCGCCATCCGTAGCATTCGTCCAGCCAGTGCGTCAGCAGCTGCGCCTGGGTCTGGTGTGCGCCGTCACTCATCAGCATCTGACTACAGGCCACCAGGTTGCACTCGCTGAGGGTGCCGATAATCCAGTGGTTATCGACCCCTTCCCAGCTGGTTTTGCATACCGCGCCGCGGATAGCCGGGTTACTGCGACACCAAAGCAACCGCCCCTGGAGTTCGTCAATACGCGGGAACGGGAAGATGCCCCAGCCCACCTCTTCGCCTACCAGATCGATTTCCGCCCAGACTTCGCGTTCGCGCACTGCCAGCAGCGCCGGGTTATTGGGGAATGACGGCCAGAACCGTTCCGGGGTCAGCTTGATGGACACGCTCACGCTTTCCGGCAGCGGACGGATGGCCTCCAGCACGTTACCGAGATCGTGATTCCCGGCCGGGAACACGCGCAGCACCAGATGTTTATTCTCGTTTTGCATCGCCCGGGATAGCGCATTGAAACAGCGGCTGTAGAGCGAACAGCTGCGCTCATCGTCGCGTTTCGCGCGGTTTTCATCATCCTGCGCCGACAGTTCCCAGTTTGGGCGTGAAATCGGCAACAGCCCGTCGGTATTGGAGATTGCCACCAGCAGGCCGTTCAGCGAGGGAATGCGCTGGCAAATCAGGGAGACTTTTTCAGAAAGATAAGCGCACCAGAAATCGACATCAAAGCGCACGCCCTGGCCCGCCCCGAACAGATGCGGGTGTGCCAGCAGCAGATCGGTCGGGAAGTTAAACTCCTTCGCCTGAAGGTAAAATCGCAGACCTTTCTGCTGGCACAACAGCCCAAGGCGGTTGAGATACACGCAGCGGGCGCGCTGCTGGCTTGAGAGACGATCGTTGTAATGGTGCGGGGTGTAACCTTTGGGGGAAACCAGTTTGTCGAACAGGTCGACCTGCCCGACAATCACGGTATTGAACTCATGTGCGACGGCGTAGTCGACCAGCTCGCAGGCCTTTTCCCAGTTCCAGTAAGCCTGATTATTTAGCTCAAGCGCTCGCGTCTGCAACATTCATCCGTTCCTTTTGTCGCCAGATTATCCGGCCGACAGTGATAGCACAGAACGAAATAAATATGTGTGTCAGGTATTGCGGATCACGTATCGCGTTGGTGCAAAACAGTTAAGTATCAAATGCACCAGAAAAACCAGCGTCAGCGTGGCGACCAGCGAAAAGGTCACGGAGGTGATGCGATACAGGTCGCTAAACACCAGGTCGCTGTCCGGGTGCATGTTCTGCCCGAACATAATGCCGATGGTGGTGATACTGGCAAAGCCCACCCCGGCCCCCACTTTCTCCATCACATGCAAACGCGCGCCAAACGCCAGCCCGAGGCCGATAAGCGGCATCATCAGCAACATGTGGCTGCTGTGATCGTAAAGGATGAGCTGCACCACCAGAATATAGAGACAACCCAGCACCACGCCTGCCACACGCCAGATAGAGCTCATAACCGAGCCGCGATAGTGCATCGGGAACAGGATCAAAATCCCGGCCATCAGCGCCGACAGGGAGTCACTCAGGTCGCTAATCTGAAACACCACGAAGATAAGCGTAGCCACGGTGCCGGAGAGCAGCGATTCGTGACGCACGCGGGCATCGTCTTTCTCAATCAGCGGTGGCGGCTTGCGGGGTTCAACGTCCGGCAGCAGATAGTTCATCAGCGCACTCAGACACACTGCCATCACGCTGGCTTCGATGTTGGAAAAGATCAACGTATGCCAGTTGGTTGTCGGGTAGCTCATAAAATTGAGCATTACGCTCTGGCACACCACGCCCATCGAGCCGAACAGGAACAGCGGCCCTTTACTCATAAAGCGAAAACGCATCACGTACAGGGCAAATACCACCAGAGTCATGATCAGCGGCCATTGCGACAAATAGCCGATGATAATCACCATTTCGATGCAGTTTAGCGACGCACTGAAGATAAACTGCTTCGCGACGTGGCGGTTAAACACCGGCACCAGCGACAACAGCATGATGGGATAAACCACAAAAAACACGCCGTAGCTGGTGTTGTAAAAACTTGAGATGCTGAGCGCAACCATCCCGGCAAAGACGATGCGCAGTGTCTGGCGAAAGTCGTTTGCCGTGTAGACGATGTTGCCGTGCGGGGTAAAGACCCTCGCCAGAGTATTAATAGACATAGTGAAGCAGGCTCACAAGGTGGATCTGCATCCCGGAGAAGAAGCGCGCAAACGGGCCTTCGCTATTATAGAGCTGTACGGTGGCACGCGCGCCGGTGGGCAGATGCTTCGGCAGCGTCTCATCCAGCGCCACGTGAATACGCATCCTCTGGGCATCACGTACCCAGCGGTTAGAGGTTTCTGGTTCAGAGAGTTCGCCGTTTACCGCTTCCTGCCCCGCTAAGATCCCCGCATCGCTGCTGACTACGTGGGCGCGGAACACCTGCCCCGGGAAGGCATCGAACACCACGGCAGCGTCCGTTCCCTGATGGGTATGACGCAGGCTTTTTTCCCGGAAATCCGCCACGATATCGGTTTGGTTGTTCACCAGCGCCAGTGCGGCAGAGCCCGACGAGGCATAAAACCCCGGGCTGAGCTGGAGGTTACTTACCGTGCCGTCCGCTTCGGCGTATACCTTCGTCCAGCCAAGGTTCAGCTCGGCTTCATCCAGCGCATTACGGTATTTTTGCAACGTAACGTTGCGGTGCTCATCCCGCTCACCGCGCTGAATACGCAGGTTGCGGATATTGGCATTCAACGAGCTGACGGACTGCTCGCTGCTCTGCCAGGTAGTCCGCACTTTATCCAGATCGGACCGGGAGACGTTTTGTAAGGTGCTGAGTTTCTGATAGCGCTCAAACGTCACTTTATCGTTGCGGGCGGTCAGATCTGCCGTTTTCAGGCTGGCCTGCGCGGCGCTGATTTGGGCATCCAGCTGGTCGTTAGACAGACGCGCCTGCTCCAGGGCGATTTGCGCCGCTTCAACCTTGTTACGAAACGGCGTGTCATCAAGTTCAAACAGCAGATCGCCTTTCTTCACCTGACTGTTGTTATGCACATGTACCGCCGCCACATAGCCGGAAACACGCGCCGACACGGGCGTGACCACGCGCATTACGGTGGAGTCTGGCGTCAGCGGGATCCAGATATCCGCGACGATAAAATAGACAAACATCAGCAGGAAAGAGGCAATACTCACCCTTACCCAGCGGGCAAATTTCTGTTCAGGAGTCATGGTTATTCAGTCTTGTTATCTTCTTCGCGGATTGTCCGCAAATTGCAGGCGATTTGATTCAAAGTAGTGCTGAAAATCTCGATATGTTCAGGTGCGATGTTTTGTGAGACGCGGGCCTGAAAGGTTTCTATCACCTGAGTGAGTGTTTTCAGGATAGCCTTGCCCTCAGGTGTCAGCGTCAACAGCCGGATGCGTTTGTCATAAGGCGATGTGGTGCGCAGCAGATAGCCCCGCTTTTCCAGCTGTGTGAGCGTGCGCATCAGCGGCGGCAGTTCAATGCCCTGCACTTCCGCCAGCTCGCTGACAGAGACATTATCCCCCAGTTGCTGAAGCTGCATCATCACCGTCCAGCTCGACTGGGTTAACCCGGTATCGAGGATGGCATCGTCAATCACTGCGCGCCACTGACGCACGATCATTGCCATTCTCATGCCCATGGGCCGGCGGCTAAACAGATCGTCTTCACTCATAGGGGAGTCCTCTCATCTCACCGGAGCAAGATAATAGTTATCAGGGTAAGTATCAAGAAACAGCAAGCGAAAGAGCAAGAATTGCGAAAGCGAGAAGTCTGGATAAATTTATAAAAACGGTGACTATCTGAATAATACTATTTTCAAAATTAAGGGTTCGCGTAACGTTAAAATAATAATGCGTAAAAACCTCATATTTTGACAAGCAACAGTTTTATTCTCTTTTTTTATCGTTACGCTTATTCTCCAAAATAAAAAACCGAAACAAAAAATGAGCCATCTAATTTATCTAACGCTTGAGGGTGATATTCAGGGGCAAATTTCCTCAGGTTGTAGTTCGCAGGCCTCTGTCGGTAACCGCTATCAACCGGGCCATGAAGATGAAATCTTCGTCTTCAGCCTGGCGCAGGAGGCGGGCGGTGTCGGAGGCCGCCTTCATCATCGCGGTCTGCAGTTTTACAAGCTCCTGGATAAAAGCTCTCCATTACTCAGCAATGCCATTAATAATAATGAGCGTCTTAAAATGACATTTACTATTTATCGTATCAATCGATACGGTCATATGGAGAAATATTATCTTATTGAACTTCGCGGCGCGACAATACGTTCCATACAGCTACATTCGAAGATGAACAATATGGACTATGAATATATATCGGTGGATTACGATTATATTCTAAGCCGCCATCTTATCGCCGGCACGGAGTTTGATTACCTGCTGACACCGGAAAATTACAGCCGTCTTTTTCTGGTGGTGCAGAAGACCCTACTCCACGAAGAGCTGCCAGAGCGCAAAGTGACGCTGGTGCTGGGAATATTCTTCGACGGCACTGGCAATAACGCGGTGAACACCCGGAACATGCTCGAAACCCTGACGGCACAGCACTTTGATATTAATAGTCTGGATGCAGAAACCATTCTCGCCAGAAATGTATCAGAGAAGATGGGGATTCGTGGGATCGGAGCGGGCAGCTATCTGGGGTATTACACGAATATTCACTGGTTGCATGAGTTGTATGAAATAACCTTCCCCCCAGAGAGTAGCTACATTCAAAATAATGTCTATGTCGAAGGTATAGGGACTCGGGCTGGGGAACCCGATAATCCAGTAGGGCTTGGGCTGGGCACGGCAGAGACCGGTATCATTGCTAAAACTGACGACGCGGTGGCGCAACTTGCTGCGGCTATAGATGCCGCACTTGGTTTACTGAAAGGGAAGTTTGTCGTCGATACGCTGCTGTTTGATATCTTCGGCTTCAGTCGCGGCGCGGCAGCGGCGCGTCACTTTGCCGATCGCGTGCAGTCAGAGGATCGCTCTATCATCGACGCAATCTCAACCGGGATGAAGGAATATAATTATCGCGGTGCGCCAGCAGCCAAAACCCGCTTCCTCGGCATTATGGACACCGTAGCGGCCGTCGGCACGGTAGCAAATGGCCTCAATCCGCACAGCGCCGATACCGGCAACGTCGACATCCGCCTGCGTCCCGGCGTGGCGCAGAAGGTGTTTCACATCACCGCCCAGCACGAATGTCGCTATAACTTCGCCCTTAACAGCGTGGCCCCCGCCTGGCCGGAGCTGACTCTCCCCGGCGCCCATTCCGATATCGGCGGCGGTTATCTGCCTCAACTGCGGGAAGATCTCTTTCTCACCCGTCCGCTGGTGGAAACCCTGCCTCACAATCAACCCGGCGCACAGTCTCATGTTTACCAGCAAACAATGGCACAGCTGCACGTGCTGGAGGACTCACCGGCCATCAGGCCCATCATTCGTACCAGTGCTATCACCCCGGACGTCTGGGAGGACGATTTCGCCCCGCCTGACCGGTACAGCCAGCCACAGAAACGCACCTTTGCCGCCCTGACGCTGCGCCATCGGACGGTCTTTTTTGACTGGTCGAAGGTGGCGCTGCGGGTCATGGCCGATGCGGCTGCTGAAGCCGGGGCATTGCTGGCTGACGTTGATAAAACTCAAAGACACGCCCTGCCTGAAGAGCTAAAGCCGTTATCCGACCGCGCCCGGGAAATGGGCAGAGCGGCGCGTCAGCACAGAAACGTAAACGGTTTTACGCCGGAAGAGGTGAACTGGATTGCCGGGCGATACATCCACTGCTCAGCCCACTGGAACGCCGTTGAGCTAAAACCGTCCGGTGAATTGCAGGGTGGCACGTCAGCATCAGAAATCGTCGGTTTTGTTAACCGGCCGGACGAGAACTGGAGCAGAACGATTTACAACATGGACGGACAGAAACGATGAAAAAACGCAATGCACTGATGCTTGCCTTGATACTGACGACCGCAAGCTGTAGCCCACACCAATCCCACCCTTTACAGTCAATACAGGCCGCCAGTGGTGACTGGACGCTGCCTTATGATAAGTGGTTTTTTTTATTCATCACGCCCAGAGAATTACCGTCTATGGTAAACCACGCAAGAGTCATCGATACGGATGGTTACCTGTATACGTTCAATACTCTTGATTCAACGTCCTGGGATCCTGGCTCTGTTGACAGATGGCCTGAGAATGCACATGGCTTCGGTGGTCAGTTTAACAATGTCAAAAAACCCCCGCAGTACATTGTTTTCTGCTGGGATTCCTATATTGACCAGCAAACCTACGAAACCAGCGCCGTGTTTGGGCCGGACACCTGGATGCGGATGAAAACCCCTGCCGATCATACCCGTCCATCTGGCGCACCTGTCTGGTACAACAGAATGGTGTTTGGCCTCTCTCCCGGCGGCAAAGTCAAAATCTGGTTTTCTGATGTCGCCGGACGCCCCAGCCTGCCTGTTAAACCACTGAAACTGACGACCCGCTCCGGCAAGGACCTGACCCTCTGCAAGGACTATGTCGTCCCGGGGGGCAGCTTCACCTTCCTCCCTGAAACGCAGGCGTTTATCAAAGGCAAAACCTATCCCTATGGCAACTGGGATTAACAGGCATGAAAATGAAAAAAATGATGGCACTTACATTGCTGTTGGTCGCTACAGGTTGTAGTCCACATAATTCCCACCCGTTGCAGTCAAAACAGGCCGCCAGCGGTGACTGGACGCTGCCTTATGGCAAGTGGATTTTCGCTTTTATCACACCCAGTGAATTGCCCTCAGGCGTACAGCACGCCAGGGTGATCGACACGGATGGTTACCTGTATACCTTTAATACGCTTGACCAGGCCTCCCCCGCCCCGGATTCCGTCGATAAATGGGCAGAAAGCGCACATGGCTTTGGCGATCAGTTCAACAAAGTCAACAAGCCCCCGCAGTACATTGTCTTCTGCTGGGATTCCTATATTGACCAGCAGGCCTATGAAACCAGCGCCGTGTTCGGACCGGACACCTGGCTGCGGATGAAAACCCCTGCCGATCATACCCGTCCATCTGGCGCACCTGTCTGGTACAACAGAATGGTGTTTGGCCTCTCTCCCGGCGGCAAAGTCAAAATCTGGCTTTCAGACGTTGCCGGACGCCCCAGCCTGCCTGTTAAACCACTGAAACTGACGACCCGCTCCGGCAAGGACCTGACCCTCTGCAAGGACTATGTCGTCCCGGGGGGGAGCTTCACCTTCCTCCCTGAAACGCAGGCGTTTATCAAAGGCAAAACCTATCCCTATGGCAACTGGGATTAATAAGGCAGGCAGGTAAGCCGTGCGCCAGCGGGCATTTTAGCGACTAAAATGCCGCTTAACAGCTTGCCTGCCCGCTACCGTCACCACCACCTCCCGATACCCCGCCACCCGCTGGATCCAGCCTTTGCTTTCCAGATGCGTAAGTAGTGCCGCGCCGGCTTCTCCGCCCAGATGAAACCGCCGCTCGCTCCAGTCCAGACAGGCGCAGCAGGCCTTGCGACGGGGATGAGCACTTAACAGAATGCCGAGTTTCAGGAACTGCTCCCGGCCATGCAGCGTGAGCGCTGAACTGTCTGCCTCCAGCCAGCCTTCTGCCTGCATAAAATCATAGATCTGTACCGCCACCGTTCCGGCAAGATGGTCGTAACAGGTGCGGGCTTCGCGCATGGCTTTTGGCGCGGTGGTTTCCGGCGGCGTAATGCGGCTCCAGGAAAGCCCCATCATCTGCTCGACCAGCGCTGCCACGTTGTGCCCGGCAAGGCGATAATAGCGATGCCTGCCCTGAGACAAGCAGGTAATCAGCCTTCCTTCCACCAGCCGGGCGAGGTGCCCGCTGGCGGTCGACGGGGCAACATCTGCCACCGTGCTCAGTTCGGTGGCCGTCCACGCCCGCCCGTCCATCAGTGCACAGAGCATTTTTACCCTCGACGGATCGGCCATTGCCGCCGCCACGGCCACAATGGCTTGCTCCAGTGCAGCGCTGTTATCGGGGGGTAATTGGGTCTTTAACATAGGCAGCCCAGGGTTCGGTTATCTCTGCGGCCAGCTTATCATTATCCGTCAGCAGAATGAGGTGATTCGCGTGGTCACTGTACTGGGTAAGGATAGACACACCCTGCACTGCCAGCGCGGAGGCAATCTCGCCCAGTTCCCCCGGGCGCTCCTGTTTTAACTTACGGATTAACGGTTTTGTTACCGCCTGCACCCTGAACCCGGCAGCCAGCAACAAGCGCCGGGCTTTTTCCCCCTCTTCCACCAGAAAATGTGCGTCAACGCCAAATACCCCGCCGCCCTCCAGCCCCACGCCATTACGCCCGAGCAGTTGCCCGAACCGCGCCAGTTCACCGGGGGCATTCTCGAAAATCACGTGAATGTCATACATCTGCGTGTCCTCCGGTTTCTGAGGAATATTCCCGCACCACCTGCGCCACGCGAATGCGGTAGAAGGCAAAAATAGACGCCCGCCCCTCTGCCTGTGCGGCCAGATGCAACTCGTTGTGCTTCCAGTTGCGGATGGCCTTTTCATCCCGCCACCAGGAAAGGGAGAGGATTTTGCCGTCGGTGGTCAGGCTCTGGAAACGTTCGATATCGATAAATCCGTCGATATCGGCCAGCAGGGGTTTGAGTTCAGCCGCGAGTTGCAGGTAGCGCGCCTGGTGTGCCGGCTCCGCTTTGGCTTCGAAAAGGACTGCGATCATGATGGTCTCTCCGTGTGATGTTAAGGAGAGAATGCAGGGAAGAAGCACGGGATGCTTCGGTGGATGGCGAAGTATTGTTGCCGGAGGGCGCTGGCTCCTGTAGGCCTGGTAAGCACAGCGCCACCGGGAGGTTTAGCTCAGGATCGATTTCGGCTCCATAAACGCGCTGATCCCCCATGTCCCCATCTCGCGGCCCACGCCGGAATGTTTAAACCCACCGAACGGAGCTTTTGGCTCATGGGCGAGCGTGTTGACCAGCACCCGGCCAGACTGGATCTGCTGCGCCACGCGCTGCGCACGCCCGGCATCGTTGCCCAGCACCAGCGCGCTCAGGCCATAGTCGGTATCGTTCGCAATGGCGATCGCCTCTGCTTCATCGCGATAGGGGATCACGCACAGCACCGGGCCGAAGATCTCTTCGCGGGCAATCGCCATCTGATTATGAACATCGGCAAACAGCGTTGGACGGACAAACCAGCCATCCTGCGTACCCTCCGGACGCCCTTCACCACCCGCCAGCAGGCGCGCGCCCTCTTCTGTCCCTTTGCGGATGTATCCCTGAACACGCTGCCACTGCTTTTCGCTGACCATCGGCCCCACCTCAGTGGCGCTATCACGCGGGTCGCCAGACCGCACCGCCGCAACAGCCTGCGCCAGAGCCTGTTCCATCTCCGCTTTACGCGACTGCGGCACCAGAATACGGGTTCCGGCCACGCAGGCCTGCCCGCTGTTCATAAAACCCGCCTGAATCACCAGCGGCACCGCCTGCACTAAATCGACATCATCCAGCATGATCGTCGGCGATTTACCACCTAACTCCAGCGTCACACGCTTAAAACTTTCCGCGGCATTACGCAGAATGGCTTTTCCGGTGTGAGTGGAACCGGTAAAGGAGATTTTCGCCACATCCGGGTGGCGGCTGATTGTCTCGCCCACCGTGTCGCCGCGCCCGGTCACAATGTTAAACACCCCTGGCGGCAATCCGGCATCACGCAGTGCCTCAGTGATAATCTGGGTTTGCAGGGCGCTCATCTCGCTGGGTTTGATAACCGCGGTGCAGCCCGCCGCCAGTGCGGCCGCCAGTTTGCCGCAGATAAAGCCTGCATCACTGTTCCACGGAGTGATCAGCCCGGCGACGCCAAGCGGCGTCATCTGCACCCTGGCTGCACCTGCCGTGAGGGTAAATGCAAATGACTCCAGCGCGTCGATAGCCTGGGCGATAACCTCTGCCGGATAGCTGGCCATCCACGCCGAACGCGACGACGGCGCGCCGTACTCCTCGATAATGGCCTCCAGCAGCGCGTCATGGCGGGCAACGACCGCCGCGTGCATCCGCTTCAGCGCGGCAATACGTTCCTGTCGGGTGGTGTTTGCCCACGCCGGGAACGCCGCTTTGGCGGCTGCTATTGCACGCTCAGCATCGACTTCATCCGCCAGACGCACCTGGCCAATCACCTGTGCCGTGGCCGGATTGTACAAATCAAAACGTTCAGTGCCGTGCGGGGTGACAAATTCACCGTTGATAAAGATCTGTTCGATATGACGCATAAGGCCTCCTCAGGCTGTGTAAACACAGTCTGGCACGCCTTTTTCGTTTCGATAATCCACGCTATGCTGCAAGGGTTGTTTCGATTATCAGGACAATCTATGCATCGTTCAGGACTCACAGAGCTGGAAGTGGTACTGGCCGTGGTACGCCGCGGAGGCTTTCGCGCTGCTGCTCAGGAGCTGGGCATGTCGGCCACGGCGGTAAGCAATGCAGTGGCCGGGCTGGAAAGCCGCCTGCAAACACGCCTGTTTAACCGCACCACCCGTAGCGTGGCGCTCACCGATGCCGGGCAGCGGTTTGTGGCGCGCGTGGGGCCTGCGCTTCAGGAGATCCGCCAGGCCAGCGAAGAGATCCACAGTGATAACGACGACCCTGCCGGTACGCTGCGTCTGAACGTTCCCAATAATATTGGCCCACTGTTTCTGGACAATCTGCTGATTGCGTATATGCAGCGTTACCCGAAAATGCGCGTCGAAACGGTCAGCGAGGCACGGATGATCGACATCGTGGCCGAAGGGTACGACGCCGGGATCCGCCTGGCGGAATCGGTGCCGCAGGACATGGTGGCGGTGGCACTCACGCCAGATATCCGCCAGTTGATCGTCGCCACGCCTGACCACTTTGCCCGTTACGGAATACCGCAAACGCCCGACGATCTGTTGCACCATCAGGGGATTGGCATGAGGATGTCCCATGGCGGGCTGTATCGCTGGGAGCTGGAGCGCCGTGGTGAGCAGTATGCCCTGACGGTTCCGCCACGCTTTTCCACATCCGATCTGTTTGCATCAATAAGCGCCGTAAAGGCCGGTCTGGGGGTGGGTTTTTTGCCGGAACTCTATATCCGGCAAGAGCTGGAAAGCGGGGAACTGGTGAGCGTGCTGGAAGACTGGACGCAGCCCTTTGCCGGACTGCGCCTTTACTACCCCGGGCATCGCCATGTCCCGCCCGGGCTGCGGGCTTTCGTCGCCCTGGTGCGCGAGCGCGGAATTACTCCAGGTTAGCCTTATTCAGGCCATACGCCACATCCAGCGAGCCAGGTGCCATGCGGGACGTGATCCCCAGACGGTTCCAGGCGTTGATGGCCACAATTGCAAAATTCAGCTCTGAAATTTCGACATCGGAGAAATGCTCCGCCACGCTGCGGTACAGGGCATCACTCACGCCGTGAACACCAATCTGGGTCAGCGCTTCGGTAAACGCCAGGGCGGCTTTTTCACGAGCGCTGAACAGCGGTGATTCGCGCCACGCGGCCAGATGGTACAGGCGCAGCTCACGCTCACCGGCAATTTTGGCCTCTTTCGAGTGCATGTCCAGGCAGAAAGTACAGCCGTTCAGCTGAGAAACACGAATATCAATCAGGTGTTTCAGCGCCGGGTCGATGGAGGTTTTCGCCACTTCCATACTCAGGTCGGACAGCGCTTTTGCGAGTGCAGGTGTGACTTTATGGTGGTTAACGCGAGTGCTCATAGTCTTTCCTCTTTTGTGTGCGGTATATGCAATGCGATGAGGTAAATTTACGCCGATCATGACATAGTAAAAAGATACAAAAACCATAAAATGAGGTAGGACATGAAGCCGGGTTATCACGATATCTATACCCGCTATCGCGACAACATTACGCGCGGCGTGCTAAAACCCGGCGACAAAGTGCCCGCGATCCGCGTGCTGGCCGAAGAGCTAAAAGTGGCGCGCAAAACGGTTGAAACGGCATATGCCATTCTCATTGGAGAAGGGTATCTGGTCAGCCAGGGCGCGCGTGGCACGCGGGTAAATCCCGACCTGCTGTTGCCCGGGCAAAACGCGCCTGCGGAACAGGCCACCGGCACACTCCCGGAATCACTGATTAACCAGCGTGAACGCAGTGGATTTTTACGCCCGGGCATTCCGGCGCTCGACAGCTTTCCGTACAAAAAATGGCTGCTGCTCGCAGGCCAGGCCACCCGCTCCATGCGCCAGGAGGAGATGCTCAACCCGCCGGTCCTGGGCTGGTATCCGCTGCGCCAGGCCATTGCCCGTTACCTGAATATCTCGCGCGGGCTGTCCTGCACCGCCGAGCAGGTGCTGATCACCAGTGGTTATAGCGGCAGCCTGCGCCTGATCCTCGATACGCTTGCCAGCCGCAGCGACAAAGTGGTGTTTGAAGACCCTGGCTATTTTATGGGGCAGCAACTGCTCAAGCGCATCGTCCCGCGCCTGCACACCGTGCCGGTCGATCGTTCAGGTATGGATACCGGATACCTGCTGCACCACCATCACGATGCCCGTTTTGCCATTGTCACGCCATCGCACCAGAGCCCGCTGGCGGTCACTCTCTCCCTGCCGCGTAAACAGCAGCTTCTTGACTGGGCAAGCCAGAACGAGGCGTGGATCATCGAAGATGATTACGACGGTGAATTTCACTACACCCGCAAGGTGTTGCCATCGCTGAAAAGTCTCGACCAGCACGACCGGGTGATCTTTATGGGCACCTTCAGTAAAACCATTATGCCGTCGTTGCGTATGGGCTACGTGGTGATGCCCGCCAGCACCGTGGCGGCGTTTACCGACTGCGCCGACATCGTGACCAGCGGCCAGCCGGTGCTCACGCAAAAAATCCTGACCGCATTCCTGAATGAGGGGCATTTTTTCCGCCATCTCAAAAAGATGCGTGCGCTGTATCAGACCCGCCGCGACTGGATGATCGCCGCCTTGCAGGAGGTGTACGGCGATCTGTTTTTCACCGAGCAGAACGACGGAGGGATGCACATCGTGGCGTTTTTATCCAGAGGCAGCGGCGACCGTGAAGTGGCACGCTGCTGGCAACAGCACCAGCTTCAGGTGAATGCGCTTTCCGAGTGGTATCGCGGGTCGGGCAAACGCTACGGGCTGGTGATGGGCTATAACAATGTGCGGACGTATCAGGAAGCGCTGAATTTGCTTGAAGGGCCGAAACAGCAGACGCTTGAACTGCTGGGCTGAAAATCGCCGGGTGGCGGCTGCGCCTTACCCGGCCTACGATCTACACATCAAACCGCGACAACCCAACATCCTTGAGCTGTTCATCACTCATGGCGCTCAAAATGCGGCGAGTACGGTTGATGCGATACCAGTTCTTCACCGTTTTCCAGATCCAGACAAACGCAATATACGGACGTTTTGAACGATTCTCGTGAAATTCCATGATGCTCTCCTCACTGTGCCAGTGGGGTTATCATCCCGGAAATCGGTGTATGCAATACAGACTCAAAAACAACTTTTATTTAACATACAGATCCGCTAAAACAGAATCTGCATGTCGTTTTTTGCGGCGATCTGTACTGGTTTGATTATCTGTATGGTGTAAATAGAGGATACAGCATGACGCGCTATCAACATCTGGCCAATATTCTGGCCGAACGCATTGAACAAGGGCTGTATCGCAGCGGCGAACGTTTGCCATCCGTGCGCGCCCTGAGCCAGGAACACGGCGTCAGTATCAGCACCATACAGCAGGCTTATCAGATCCTCGAAAATCTTCATCTCATTACCCCGCAGCCACGCTCCGGCTATTTTGTTTCTCAGCGCAAAGCTCAGCCGCCTGTTCCGGCCATGACGCGCCCGGTGCAGCGCCCGGTGGATGTCACCCAGTGGGATGAAGTGATGATGTTGCTGGATGCGCGTGCCGACAAAGAGATTATCTCTTTTGGCGGCGGCTCGCCGGACCTGAACCAGCCGAGCCTGAAACCGCTGTGGCGGGAAATGAGCCGCATTGCGCAGCACAACCCTACCGATGTACTGAGCTACGACGTGCTGGACGGTCGATATGAACTGCGCGAGCAGATTGCCCGCCTGATGCTGGACGGCGGTTCAACCGTTGCCCCCAACGAGATTGTGATCACCAACGGCTGCCACGGCGCACTGTCGATTGCGCTGCTCTCGGTGTGCAAACCGGGAGATATCGTGGCGGTGGAGTCCCCGTCGTTTCACGGCACCATGCAGATGCTGCGCGGGTATGACATCAAGGCCATTGAAATCCCGACCGATCCTGAAACGGGGATCAGCATTGAAGCCCTTGAGATGGCGCTTGAGCAGTGGCCAATCAAGGCGGTGATCCTGGTGCCCAACTGCAATAATCCGCTTGGATTCATTATGCCGGAAGCGCGTAAACGTCAGGTGCTGGCGCTGGCTCAGCGCCACGATATCGTGATTGTTGAGGATGATATTTACGGCGAGCTGGCGGCAGAATACCCGCGTCCGCGAACGATCCATTCGTTAGATATAGATGGCCGCGTGTTGCTGTGCAGCTCGTTTACCAAAACAGTGGCCCCGGGGCTGCGCGTGGGCTGGATTGTGCCGGGACGCTATTACGACCGGGTGATGCACATGAAGTACGCCGCAGGCGGGTTTAACGTGCCGGGCACGCAGATGGCGGTAGCGGCGTTTATTCGTGACGGGCATTACCATCGGCATGTGCGGCGGATGCGCCAGATTTATCAGCAGAATATGGAAACCTACACCTGCTGGGTGCGGCAGTTTTTCCCGACGGAGATTTGCGTGACGCGCCCGCAGGGAAGTTTTTTACTGTGGGTGGAGCTACCGGAGAAAGTGGACATGGTCTGCGTGAGTAAGCAGCTGTGCCGCCTGAAAATCCAGGCCGCAGCCGGGTCATTGTTTTCCGCATCCGGGAAATATCGCAACTGCCTGCGGATCAACGTGGCGTTGCCACCCAACGATAAAAACCGCGATGCGCTGAAAAAAATGGGCGAGGCTATCCATATTGCGATGGAGGAGTAGTTATTGCCGGGTGGCGGCTTCGCCTTACCCGGCCTACTCAATGCACGCTCGTAGGCCCGGTAAGCGCAGCGCCACCCGGCACAGTCAGGCTTACTCCTCGAAGTACCAGTAACCCTGATTAATCAGGTCAGTCAATTCTTCCACAAACGCCGGATTTTGCAATGCTTCGCCGAGTTCAGCCTGCCCAAACTCGGTGAAGCGGCACAGCGCATCAGCGGCTTTTGCATCCACCGTTTCCAGCTGTTCGCTGTTGATGAAGAAGCTGCCACCAATATTCAGCACACGCAGCCCGCTCAGGCGGGTGAGGGTTTCGTCGCCCTGAAGCGCATCAAGCACCTCTTCTGGCGTGTATGGCGGTTCCGCAGCGGCAACATCCAGCTCGTGGCGCGGCGTAGAGACAAAGCTGCCGAACCATTTCGTGAAATCTTCAGGTTTGCTGATCATGTCGATCATCATCTGGCGAATACGATCAAGCTCGTACTGTTCCACGCGGCCTGGGTGTTCACGGCAGGTCAGATCCGGGTCGCTGTAGTGCTCGCCGCCCAGATCGTTTTCCAGGGCGTAATCGGCAAAGCTGCTGATCAGATCGCGGCCATTTGGCCCACGGAAGCCCACGGAGTAGTTCAGCGCGGTTTCATGAGTGAATCCGTCATGCGGGAATCCAGGTGGAATGTAGAGGATATCGCCCGGAGCCAGATCTTCGTCGATGATCGGCTCAAAAGGATCAACGTGCAGCAGCGCCGGATGCGGGCAGAACTGACGCATTGGCAGCTTATCCCCCACGCGCCAGCGGCGGCTACCCATCCCCTGAATGATAAACACATCGTACTGATCGATATGCGGACCAACGCCACCGCCCGGTACAGAGAAGGAGATCATCAGGTCATCAAGACGCCAGTCCGGCAATACGCGGAACGGACGCACCAGCTCAGCCGCCGGCATATGCCAGTGGTTCACCGCCTGCGCCAGCAGTGACCAGCCGGTTTCGCCCAGATTATCGAAATGCTCAAACGGGCCATTGCTGGCCTGCCATTTACCGTTGAAATGGGTGACCAGACGGCTATCGACTTCCGGCTCCATCGCCAGGCCTGCAAGCTCGTCAGGCGTAATCGGGTCGACAAAATTCGGGAAGGCATTTTTCAGCACAACGGGTTGTTTTTGCCAGTATTTTTCAAGAAATTCCGGCCAGTTCAGGTTCAGTTGATTCGCCATGGTTAGCACCAGTGAAAAGGTAAACAGGTGCGATTATGCGCAAGCCGAAGCCGGGTTGCCTTGTCGTGGGTCAAAGGGGGGTAAAAAGTCGCCGCATTCAGTCCTTCGTATGACATAGCCTGGCAGTTTCACGCTTTATCGTTAGCGCCAGATTTACAGCGACTTATATCGTTACCTTAAGAGAGCGTGTCATGAGGCCTGAGATGAGCGATTTCATTGAATTCCCGGCAACGGGCAACGTGAAGACCACTACAGGGGTCTATACGCGCAGGGATAATCCATCCGTGTTCTCGCCTGTCGCCTGTGAACTGCCCGCGGGAAGCCGCGTCACGGTTCTGGGGGCGGTGGTGGGCGATGCCGTTGAAGGCAATACGCACTGGTATCGCATTGAAGAGAATACGTTTATCTGGGCGGGGGCCTGCACGCGGCTCGATCCCTATCCGGCGTTTCCGGAAAACAACAGGGTGAACTGGATGGCAGTCGTATTTGAAGTGCGATAGCGCCCGTTGCCGGGCGCAGAGTGAGGCTTAATCGAGCTTCAGATCGTCATAATGGGTGATCATTTTACCCACAATGCCGTAATCCAGCGCTTCTGCCGGAGACATCCAGAAGTTGCGGTCGGTATCTTTTTTCACTTTTTCCAGCGGCTGGCCGGTCGCGTCAGCAATCAGCTTGTTCACGCGATCCAGCATCCGGATGATTTCGCGGGCTTCGATTTCAATATCCGTCGCCTGACCACGCACGCCGCCCAGCGGCTGATGGATCATGAAACGGGTATTTGGCAGTGAATAACGGTGCTCTTTTTTCGCTGCCAGGAAGATGGTGATCCCGGCGCTGGCGACCCAGCCGGTGCCGATCACGTGCACTTCCGGGCGAATGAACTTGATGAAGTCGTGGATGGTATCGCCCGCTTCAACGTGGCCGCCCTGGCTGTTGATGTACAGCTTAATAGGATCATTGCTGATGCTTTGCAGCAGGATCAGCTGAGTGATCACTTTCTCGGCCAGCGCCTGGTCAATCTCGCCGGAGATAACAATCGAACGGGAATCCAGCAACTTCTGCTGTAAAGCGCCCGCGCCGTGTGTCCCTTCCGCTTTATCTTTGTTGTCGCTTTCTTTCATGGTGTAGTGCATTGTTATTTCCTCAGCATTTAGCGCTCAAAAGCAGAGTGTAGCCTGTTTTATATGTCAAAGTCCTCAGGCGCACACAATGCGAACATCCTGAGCCGTGAATGCATCGAGCACGTCTTTGTCCATGCCCTCTTCCACCACCAGCACATCGATATCGCGGCTCTTCGCCACCACAAAACGCGCCACGCCAGGCAGCTTGTCGATGGTGAGCACCACAATGCTTTGATTACTCTGGGCGATCACCGCTTTTTTGAACTCGCAGTCGGCAAAGTCAAAGCCGGTCAGCCCCATATCAGGATCCATCGCACAGCCGCCGATAAAGGCCTGATCGAAGATAATCCCCTGGATCTGGTTTGCCGCAGTGGCCCCAACCGCCCCGCCGGACGCTCGCTGGATCTGCCCGCCAGTCATGATCACCTCGCACAGCGGATGACGCAGCAGCTCAGCCGCGATTGCCGGAGAGTTGGTGACAACAGTAATACTGAGATCAGCAGGCAGCGCCTTCGCCAGCGCCAGATTGGTTGTTCCCGTATCAATAAAAATACAGCCGCCCGCTTTGATCAGGGTTGCCGCTTTCTGCGCGATTGCGTCCTTTTTTGCACTGTCTTTTTGCTCGCGCGTGAAAAAATTCCCGGCATCCGGGAGCTGAAGCACCGCGCCGCCATAGACCTTTTTACAAAAGCCTTCTTTGCTAAGCTCATGTAAATCACGGCGAATTGTGTGCTCTGACACGTTCATTCGGGTGGCCAGCTCTGTGCAAACCACCCTGCCATTCTCCTGAAGGATCTGGCGGATCAGGTCTTGTCGTTGCCCAGGAAAAGCAGCATAATCGAGCATGAAGAATCCTTTTAAAATCTAAATCGAGCACCAATGCGCATAATGTTGCATAGCCACTCCCTCTGTCAATCTGGCGGATCAGCGCGGAGCCTTACGATGAAGAGTAACGATCGCCATCAGGATCAGGTTCTGGCGAGTAAGCCTTACGACGGTTTCTGTTTTGAGCCTGTCGTTCATCGCGAACGGTGCCGGGAAAAGGTGCTGCACGAAGAGTTGCCCGCCCACCTTGTCGATGACATGCCAGCCACGCAACACAAACAACGAGGATTACTATGAAAATTGCACATTTCGCGCTGAATGTGGGTAACAAAGCGAAGGTCGATAGCATGGCGGAGTAGGCACGATTAGCGGGACATTGCTGAGCTCGCCGCGTATGACGGGGGATGGCTTCTACGAAGTTGTCATCGCAGACCCGGACGGCAACCGAATTGAGCTGGTGGGTGCGTAAACGCAGAGGTCCGTAATACCATTTCAACCTTAAGCATGAAAAAAACCATTTTTTTCATGCTTTCTTGTTACAGCCGGAAAAATGCCTTCCGATTAGGGTATTAACATCGCCTGTTATGAAAAAGGTACGGTGTATGCCTAAACCATCTTCTGGCACGTTATTTTGGATCCTCGGCAGCCTGATTTTATTTATTGTTGCACCTGTCATTAACTCTTCCCACCCGCGGTATGCCTGGCTCCTGACGCTCGTCATGATGATTATTTTTTCTATGAGCGTTGGATATGCCATCAATGGCCGCCTCAACGGGATTTTTATTGATTACCGCAACCGCCTGAGCCTGTCTAAACTGCAGGCGCTTTGCTGGTCCATGCTGATTTTGTCCGCGTTATATACCGCGGCATTGCTGAGAATCGAGAATGAAATAACTGACCCTCTGGAAATAACGCTGAATACGCCTTTACTCACCATTATGGGGATATCGCTGGCCTCACTTGCGGCTGCGCCCGCTATTCTAAATGCCAAAGCAGATAATAATGTCACCGCTCAGGCCGCACAGCAGGTTTCTCAGGCAATCAATAAACCGGTAGAAGACATTATTCCTGCCGGTAAAATCTTTTCTTTCTCTAGCGCTGAGCTGGCCAGTTGGCTGGATCTTTTTCGTGGCGAGGAGAATACCAATGCCGGTTCGGCTGACCTGGGGAAAATACAGCAGTTCGTTATCACTTTTATTTTGTTAGCGGTGTATGGCATGTCGCTTTGGCAATTTTTTTCCCAGGTAATGCCAGATAATAAGACTACCTGGCTTAACGCATTACCCAATGTCTCCGACGGCATGTCCTGGCTGCTGGGCATTAGCCATGCGGGATACCTTGCCTATAAAGCTGCGCCGCACGGTGAATCCCCTCGTTCAAATCAACCGGCCCCCCCTGCTCCGCCAGTAGCCGGAGGTTAACGCAGCCTTAACCGTAGCCTGAAACTTCCTGCTTTCTAACGTCAGTCCGGGGCTATCATGATGAAGCACATCGGGTTAGTTTTCTTCTCCAGCCTGCTCCTGGCGGGCTGCGCTCAGGACAACCCCCTGTATCGGGGGTTTTCCAGCCCTGACGTGGATAGCGCCATCACGACAACGCCAGACATGCTGATGCAGATCCTGCTCAGCCCGCCTGCGGCACCGGAAGGCACGACAAAGACCGCTGACGTCAGTTATCGGGATCCCATTGTCTCAAAAACCTGTGCCAATGCAGGGACCGCTGTCGACCATGAAAAGACATGCCAGGCCCAGCGCAACGATGCCATTTACATCCTGATGACCGGCTCGGAGCAGGTTTGTCTGCTCCATCGCCGGAGCATTTATGGCAATGACGCGATGTTTAATATCTCCACTGGCACACTCACCAGCCTGTTCGCTGGCGTTGCCACCGTGGTGACGCCAACCGTCAGTAAATCCATTTTCTCGGCGCTGGCGATGTTCTCTAACTCAGAACGATCGCTGGTCAATGAAGTGGTCTATAAACAGATGATCGTCACCGCCGTGGATACCAAAATCCAGCAAACCCGCGACACCAAAGCGGTGGCCATCGTCCAGCATATAAAGACCGACACAATGAAAGATTACCCGCTTAGCCGTGCCCTTAACGACTTTATGGCCTATCACAACAGCTGCTCGTTTTTGGAAGGGTTACGCCTGGCGCTGGCGAATGGCACACAGAACCCGACCGAAAACAAAATCAACACCCTCAACAACCGTATGTTGCTGAACAACGCGCAGATGAACATTTACTGTAGTGGTAGAAAAACGACGGATACGGAAATGTGCGAATCGCTTAAATCACGCAATACCGCCATCACTAATGAGCTAAAAACGCTGGAAGTTCAGTGAGAAAGAAAGCGGGTGTTCCACTACACTGATGGTCTACCCACGACACAGGGCAATGGTAATGGAACTGACCGCCGTGAGCGCACTTCACTTTAGTGCCGCCATTCTTACCGACATTCTGGAGCGTTGCTTTCAGGACTATTTCGTTCCGTTTTCGCTGACGCCCGAAGCCTTTGCCCAGCGCTTTGGCTCTGAAGGGTTAAGTTATGAAGACTCGTGCGTCTGGCTGCGTGGCGACGAGCCAGTCGCCATCGCCCTTATCACGCGCCGCGCGGGTGCAGCCCGGCTGGGTGCGTTTGCTATCCTCCCGGAATACCGTGGCAAAGGGCTGGCGCGAGGGATGCTAACGCCGCTGTTCGCAGCGCTGAAAGCCAAAGGCATCAGCCCGTTTTATCTGGAAGTTATCCACGAAAATACCGCCGCGATCGCGTTGTATGAAGCGCTGGGTTTTCGCGTTTCTCAGGGCCTGTGGGGCTTTAAAGGCGGAACAGCAAATGTGCCGATGAACGGGGAGCTTCGTGAGGCCACACTTCATGACCTGCTGCGGGCGGTGTGGTCCGCCCCCGGTGAACACATGCCGTGGCAGCTTGATCCGCTTTCATTGCCCCTGATCCCCTGTGAAATAATCAGCGATGGCACCGGAGCCTGGGCCGCCATTACCACGCCTGGCACGAAACCGCTGCTGCGGTTCTTGTTTGTGGAGCCAGGTTCACGTGGTCAGGGCCACGCGCGCCGGATGCTGCAAAATCTCAGTGCCCTGTATCCTGGTATCTGCACACCCGTTGCCGTACCTGAGCGGTTTGCCCCGCTGTTTACCTCGGCCGGGTATCAGCCGCTGGCGATCACCCAGTTTGAGATGACGCAGGGCTAACCCTGCGGATAGAACGTCATTCCTGCGTAGGGTTTTTCCCGACACGCCGCCAGCCGCGCGGCGAGGTTGCCCACATGCAGCTCCAGCTTGTGCCCGTCCGGGTCGAGAAAATAGAACGACGCTCCCTCGCTTTTATTCTGCTTCCAGACGGTGACGCCCGCCTGTTCAAGCTTGTGCGAGAACGGTGCAAAATCCTGTTCCGCGACGCTAAACGCGTAATGGGTATAGTCACTTTCCTGCGGCAGCACGACACGGCGCGCCTCGTCGTAAGAGAGGCAGAGCCACAGATCGCCGCAGGTGAGATACGCCCCGGTATCCCAGCGGGCATGGAGCGTTAAACCCAGTACATCGTGCCAGAAGGTCAGACTTTTTTGCAGGTCGCTGACCGCAAGGGTCAGGTGGTTGAGCGATTGCAGCATGATGTGCCCTGTTGTTTTTTGTGTGAGACATGGTACGGTAACCGGATGAACATAAACCACGCCGTGCTCACCGTAAACCGTTGGTGGCAGCCTTCTTAAAGGCGGCCCGGAGTTGTTTTACCCATTTCCAGATAGCCGCCGAAAGGCGGCTATTGTGTTTTAAAGACCCCTTTCGGCATTGATACGTTAAGGAGTTTTTATGAGCACCACTATTCTTACCGGCGATCGCCCGACCGGCCCGCTGCACCTTGGTCACTATGTCGGTTCACTGCGCCAGCGCGTGGCGCTGCAACAGACGCACAACCAGTTTGTGCTGATTGCCGATTTGCAGGGGCTGACCGACAACGGCAGCAACCCGCAGAAGATCCGCGATAACATCCCCGAAGTGCTGGCCGATTATCTGGCCGCGGGCATCGACCCGAACCTGACCACTATCTGCCTGCAATCCGCCCTGCCCGCCCTTGCCGAGCTGACGATGCTGTATATGAACATCGTCACCGTTGCCCGCGTGGAGCGTAACCCGACGGTGAAAAATGAGATTGCGCAGAAAGGGTTTGCCCGCTCGCTGCCGGTCGGGTTTATGGCCTACCCCATCAGCCAGGCGGCGGACATCACCGCGTTTAAGGCCGAATGCGTGCCCGTTGGCGACGACCAGCTGCCGATGATTGAACAGACTAACGAGATTGTGCACAAGATGAACAGCCTGCTGCCCGCCCCGGTGCTGCGCCACTGCAAGGCGATGCTGAGCGACACCAGCCGCCTGCCCGGCATCGACGGCAGCGCCAAGATGTCGAAATCGCTCGGCAACACGCTGCACCTTTCCGCCAGCGAAGAGACGATTCACCGTGCGGTGAGCGCGATGTACACCGACCCAAACCACCTGAAAGTGAACGATCCGGGGCAGATTGAGGGGAATGTGGTGTTTACCTACCTCGACGCGTTTCATCCGGACAAAGACAAGGTGGCGGCGATGAAGGCGCACTATCAGGCGGGCGGGCTGGGTGACCGGGTGTGTAAGAACGAACTGGAAGCGTGCCTGCAGGAGCTGATAGCCCCGATGCGCGAACGGCGGGCGATGTATATGCAGGACAAGGGGGAATTGATGGCGATGCTGAAACGCGGAACGGAACGGGCGCAGGGAGTGACGCAGGGGACGTTGAGGGAGGTGAAGGTTGGGCTGGGGGTGCCGGTATTTTGAAGGAAACCGGCATCTAAAAAATAATCCCGGCACCAGGCCGGGATATTTATCAGGCGTTACGCTTAATTATCGGAATATCGCCGGTATCATTTAAAACTCCCGGAAATGTTTTTAACCACTGCGCGACTTTCTGTTTATTTATATTCACCACACTCATACCATCCAGGCATCCCCATAATTCTCTTGTATGTTGTGGCGTAATCACAATGCAGTCTTTCATCACCCGGATTTTGACCGGCATCCCGTTAATAAAACCCGCCCGGGATAACCACTCCCCCTCCAGAGGAAGATAATTATTGTCCACCCGTGAATAGAGTTCGCAGCAGGCCGAACTCGCTTGCGGCGTCTCCGCCCGTGGATGGACGGGCGAGGTACGGGTCTGGTTGCCGTGAAGACGGCGGGCGCTATTTTTGCGTACCAGCTCGTGGTTTTCAATCACGCCGGTAAAAGCGTCTGATTCTGTTTTGCAAACAGTAAACTCTGGCTTAAAATTCGTCGCAGCCATTTTCAACTCCTGTAGATAGTTGTTTGTGGTTAGCGGTATGAGGGTGTTGCTGCACCTTCATATCGCGAAATCCTTCGTTTATTTCCCTTTGATACTTCCTTTGCCGACTGGCGTAATTACTGCTGCCTATTATACAGAGCTGAATATAAATACAGCGGTTTTGGGATGGGTAAATTTGGGAAATGCGAGGAGGATTCAGGAAATAGGATTTGGGGGATACTGGCAAATCGCTGGCTTGAAACTCAGTCTTATTTTCGTCTGTTCATTCGCTAAATTACCTTTAACGACAAATCCGTCGCATCCAGCCCTTCTTCTCAGATCCCACAAAAATTCATCAAATCTATAGATTTACGATTTACATCCCCCTGATTTTGTTATGTGATCCCGTTACAGGCTTAAGAAACGCCTCATCCAGCCAACCGTAACAGGACTTCATCGATGGAATTTTACCAGGCCGATCCTACGCTTGAGAACTACTGGCGTGGTGTGATCCTCTTTGGAAGGAACGTCGCATCTTACAAATTTGCGCTGGCGTCAGCGTTGTATGAAGTGGATAAGACGGGCAGCGATCTGATCACCCTGGACGAACTTGCCGCCCCCTTTAGCCGACACCTTTGCGAGCATCTGAAACATGCGCCAAAGCAGATCACCTCCCGCAGCAGTCAGTTTCTGGAAACCTGCCTTAAATTCAACAATGGCGAAATCACCCATGCCCAACTGATTGAAGCGACAGTACGGCTTGGCTTTAACAATGTGATTGATGCTTTCCATAATGTGAATCAGGGCGAGATCGAGAAACGCTTTTTCATCGACGAGCGCAAAACCAGTAATGGAATACGCCTGACGGATAACTTCTTTTCGCTGGGTGAACGCCTGCAATATAAAAACCTGGCATTTGAAACCCATGCGCGCTGGAACCTGGTAGAACAGGCCTGGGCGATGGGGGTTTCCCGTAATCTTGTGGGCGTCGAGTTCGACGAAGAGAATCAGCTGCTGTTCACAAAGGTGAACGCGCGCCGCGTGGATATCACCAGTTGCCGCGACAGCCTGAACGGATACCAGAAAGGACGCTGTTTTTACTGTTTCAGGCCAATCAGCCTGGTGCCGGGCGATCCTGAACTGGCGGACGTTGACCACTTTATTCCGTGGGCTGCACGCAACGAGGTTGGCAACATTAATGGCGTCTGGAATTTAGTGCTGGCGTGTCAGTGTTGTAACCGCGGTGTCGAGGGCAAGTCTGCCCGTATTCCGAAAGTCAGGCTCCTGGAGCGCTTACATACCAGAAACGAGTATTTTATTCAGAGCAAACTGCCATTACATGAGACGATTGTTCAACAAACGGGGGAAAACCCAGCTGCACGGATAAGTTTCCTTCAACGTAACTGGCAGACCGCAAGGGATAAACTTCTCCATACCTGGGAACCCAAAGCTGAAGGCGAGGCAACATTTTAATGACACTTCACTACTATCAAAACCACGCACAGGATTTTTTCGATGGCACTGTAAATGTCAATATGACCCCGCTTTACGAGGCTTTCACCCGACATCTGGCTCCTGGTGCCCGAGTTCTGGATGCAGGCTGCGGTTCAGGCCGTGATGCAAAAGCGTTTCATGAGATGGGTTATCAGGTTGATGCTTTTGATGCCTCTTCCGCTATGGTGGAGCTGGCACGGCAACATACCGGGCTACCCGTGCAGCTGATGAGCTTTTCAGAGATCGACGGTAAAGCGCAATACGATGGGATTTGGTGTTGCGCCTCTTTATTGCATGTCCCCTCTTCTGAGCTACCTGCAGTGATGCAGAAACTTGCGGATGCGCTTAAGCCTGGCGGCGTTTGGTACGTGTCGTTTAAGTATGGGAGTGGGGAGCGCGTGCAGGGAGAAAGACGGTTTACGGATCTGGATGAAGAGGGATTGCGGAGGTTGCTGAAGGCTGTTTCGGGGATGGAGATCGCTTCGCTGTGGGCGACTCAGGATAACCGCCCGGACAGGAATGAGACATGGCTGAATGGGATATTAATTAAATATGCCTCTTTATGAAGTTGCCATGGAAGCGGCAATAATGAAACTACATCGGCCTATTTTTATCAATGGGAAGGTTAACAGTTATAGGACCAACATTAAATGATCAAGAACGAGTACAAGGTACTTTTAATCCACTGATAATTCATTTGGATTTATAACCCTATATATTGAGCGAGAAACTTAATTGGTAATCTAAATTTTCAAGGAGTTTAATAATGTCTTTGGCATCTGATGGTGATATTATAAAGGGATTAATCATACCGGTAGCACTGTATTTGATTAAAAAAATCATGGACTGGGCAGGCAAAATACTTGGACCTCCTCAACCTAAGCGAAAGTATCAATTTGATAAAATCCCTGCTGATAAAAAAGTTGAATTCCTATCGCAGATAGACACCTTAAAGGAAAAAGTATGTACACCACATACCCTTGTTCAGATGAAACTTTTATATGAACAACTTGGAATCTATTTACCTGTATGGCATTGCCATCAGCTAGTTTCATTTATGGCTTATGAAAATATTAGCTCATTGGATGTACGTCTACGAGGCTTTCTTAAAAACACAACCATTGGGAATTATCCGAAAAAAGGTTTTAGTGTAAACAATAAGGTAGTACGCAGGTCCTATTTGATATCCATTTTATTCGGCTTATTTTCAGTTGCTATATTTGTTTATGCAGGATGGGACTCTATATCATCTTTCTGGGAAAGCAAGGAAATAGGCTTGTTTTTATTATTTTTAATTATCTACGCATCCGCCATTATTGCTGTTGTAGGATATATTATATCCCAAACTGAAGATATCTATCTTGGTTCTAAATTCGGTTATATATTCGAAGCTTGGCTTTCAAACAATCCTCCGGATAACGATGCTATCAAAGATACTTCTGTAACAACTTCATCTGAAGACCAAGGACCGCAAGGTAAAAATCAGGGAAGTTAATCAGGGTATTGGTCGCTATATCCGTTCGCATGAAGAGGTGCATCGCATCAGCATACGTAGCTGTCTGAATGATTTTATGCAGGCGCACGGCGCGGAGCTGGCCGCCGCCCTTTCCAACGAGCTGAAGAATTATTCCGGGCAACATTCCGCCGTTCAGCGCTACGCAATGCAGCACTCGGTCGACTATCTGCGTGAGGCGCTGCAAGTCTGGCTGGCCAACGGTGAAAAAACTTATTATTCGGCGCAGAATAATGACATTTTATCGACCATCGGATTCAGGCCTGACGCGGCTTCGAGCGATGATAGTCGTGAAAAATTCACGCCTGCACAGAACCTGAATTAAACCCGCCGCCGTGCAGAACTGGCCGTGCAGTAGTCCGCTTAAAAATCCCCGAAAATCCATCCATTCTTACGTATAAAAGCCATGCATTCATAAGGTGCATGGTTTTGCATGCGTTTTACCGACACTGAATCCCCCACCAGCGCCAGCACTGGCGCACCCTGAGGCCGGTCATGCACCTGCATTAAAAGCGCCCCATTAAGCGGGCAGGCGTGGCGGGGAGAGCATTGCGCGCCAGAACACTAATATGATTATATTACACAGGAGGATAGCGCCAGGAGTCATCAAAATAATCTTCCTCCTCAACTGTATACCCTTCAAGTCGCTCTGTTCGTTCATATTGCTGTATTAATAACAGAAGGTTAGAGCGAGCCCTAAGCGGCCTATGCGATACCATTTCTTTAAAGATCTTTAATGCGGAGTTAACCTCTCCATAATATCTATAATAATCTTCAATTAGCCCGCTAAAATCACAGGCTTGTGCATATAAGCATAAAGTACCGCTCCACCAATCCTTATTAAGAAGAGGCAATATATCTCTTCCACGATTTTCTTTTAGTTCTAATGCAGCAAGATGTTCCTGAAAGCGCAAATGACCAAACGAATAATTTTTAGTTAAAGGATCTAAATGTAGTATGTTGCATGGATTAATTAACTCTTCGACTAGCAACAAGCAAACATCCTCTGGATACCCAAAAGTATTATCATATGCCAAATATGTCACCATTGATTCAATACTATCAGATCTTTTATTTCTACTATGCAAATGATATGCCAGTTTCATAGCGGCCTTTTCAAGCTGCATGCTGTCCGAACGACTACGTTTAATAGTCTTATAATTATCATATTCACCACAAAGAAGCTTAAGCCTTCTAGTGAATATTTCCATCTCCGTTGAAGGGGTATCTATTCCTCTTTTTTTCAATATACAAAGTAAAGTTGCTAACAATGGAGTTTTAACTATTTCTTTCAAATCACCACAATCAATATCCATGATAAGGCCTTGTGCTTCTTCAACATCTTCAGCAAACCATGATTTTATAAAATGATACAATTGCTCGGTAGTGAATGGTAGTAACGTAACACCTAAGAAATTTATTTTTGAAATGAAACTGACACAATCCCTACTAGAAACTATCAATTGAATGAAGGGGTACTTATCTTTAAATTCGTTTATAGAATCCAAAATAAACGGAACTTTATTGTATGCCTCGTCCAACCCATCTATAACCAGTCTCAATGAGTCTGTATCACGTAGCGCAATTTCCATATCATTCATACTATCGTCAGTATCATCAATGTTTTTTGAAAGTAAAATTAACGACAGTATTTGTTTATAACTAAATGCAGACTCTGCTTCTACAGAAAAGTAAACGCTCTTTTTATTTATTAGCCTATTCAAAGGGAGATATATTACGTTATTTAAACCTTTATCTATTATATCTTCAACATACATTTGCAGCGTTGTTGTTTTACCCGCGCCAGCTCCACCATAAACAGCTATGTCATGGCCTGTATCAAAAAGAGTAAATGGCGAAATAGAAATCCCATCCTTCATCACTACCGTTGAAGAAGTGAAATTAACAACACTATTCGTTTCTACAGATAGTTCCTGAAGTATTTCTAATACAATAAGAACTTTTTGAGTGCTTGATAAAAAAGCTTTAAGATATTCTTTATTCCCCTCAAATTTTCCATCATTGATTTTACAAACACCTTCGGCATAAAAATCACAATGAGAGCGCAACCAACTTTCAATACCCGATGCATTAAACTGATATTCATAAAGGGGATATTGAATGTATTGAGACTCCAATTCTTTTAGATATTCAACTTGAGTGGAGAGCGATGCAAGAGTTGACAAATAATCTGAAAAATTGATTTTATATGCAGTAGGTGTTTTTTTCACCTCTGAGTATTGTTTCAACAAATCATTGTATTCATAGAATATGCTTATATAATCTTGTGTTTTACTTGCACCACTAATGATAGGCCACCAAACACCCATTACATTTCTGACGACCTCATCACCTTCGAAATTATCACTTTGATTTCTAAAAGTGTTAAGCTCTGACCTAATACTGGCCAGGGTGTTTTCAAGTAATGAAATTTCGAATCTTGCTGCTTTTATCTTCTCGTAATGCTTTTTATTGTTTTCTTCAAGGTGCTTTTTCAATTGCATTTCAAAATTCAGTTCAACACTCTGTATTTCATCAAGTAATGGCGTGAATCCAAGATATCGTTCCAAATCTACTAAATATTTTCTCTTAAGTATGTCCCACCCTTCCCGATTAAGAGACATTTTGGATGGTGATATTTTTATTTGCGATTTAAGTAGGTGATGACTATCAATACTGCCCATAAAAAAAGCTAAGTCATTATAACAATTTATTTTCTCAATTGAGTAATCCATATTGAGTGCTTTCATTAACTCAATATTTTGTAACTGAAAAGTATCTTGAACCAAAATCTTGCGCTCTAAACCCATAATCGAGTTAAGAAGGGAAGGATTATTTTCTTTAATTTACTCTAGTAGATAGGGTCCATCAAGTAATTTGACTTCATTTTTCATCCCATTCAGATGACCGTGTATTTCTGCTAATAACCGCGAACCTACTTTATATGGCGTTGCTAAAATTACGCTATCAGGCTTTTTAGTTTTACCATTGTGCAATGGAATGTCTTTTAAATAACACTGTTGCAATTGAAATATAAGATTCCCAATAATATTTTTATCACCAGTCGCTTTACCATCACCTATTTTTTTAGTTTGAACAACACTAATATGGTCACCTAAAGGAGCTTTTGTGTAGGCAATAATGTCTTTACCACCTTCATATGCACCGCCATGAAAATCAACACGATAACATCCCATTGATTCAAAAAGCGGTTTAATTACTCGCTGTGATAAATCATCTTCCTTCAACGATTGCAATGCACTCAAATAAACATCATTGTTATTATCCATTATATTTTCCTTCGGCATTTGGAAAGCAACATATTTTAAGAGCCCATAAAAAATAATGAACCATAGTTATGAAAGAAACACAAGCTCTAAAAATTCAAACTTGATGCTTTCTCGCAAATTCAAACGGAGTTATATGGTTCGTGTTATTATAATATAAATAATCTGCCCACCATTGCACCATTAGCCGCCTTTCCTCTAAGTGTTCAGAGGTGTGAATGTATGCTGCTCTGACATTATTTCTTTCAGAATGACTTAACTGACGTTCTATCGCGTCATCACTCCACAAACCTGACTCACCCAATGCACCACGCGCCATCGTCCTGAACCCATACCCGCAGACTTCGGTTTTCGTGTCATATCCCATTGCACGTAAAGCGCTATTCACCGTGTTTTCACTCATAACCTTAGTTGCGTCATGATCCCCCGGAAAAAGTAACTCTTTATCACCACTAATCTGCTTAAGCTGCTCTAACAAAATCATCGCCTGCCGACTAAGCGGAACGATATGCTCCTCTTTCATCTTCATGCCACGGTACGAGTAACGCACGCCTTTAATCTCTTCTCGTTTTGCAGGTATCGAATGGACAGAAGATCACCACTATCATGCCCATGTCGTGTTCTGGCTGGATGGTAGTAAAACTCAGAATACCTATCCCTGGGCGCAGCAGGTCGGTTTGTACTGGAGTGATATCACTGACCGAGATGGCTGGTATCACCGGTGTGAGTTTAAAGAGCATTACGAGGCCAACATCAACATTCCGGTACGTTACAGCGATCTGGACAGTATCACCAAAATCCGACAGGTACTGGCGTATATGACCAAAATTCAGCAGAAACATGGCCTGCTGCTGTACGGCTGCAATGAAGTCCCCGGGCGCCCAGCATCCGGGCGTCCACGCAGAATTGATTTCTGAGTATCACAGTTTTTACTCAAACATCTCATAGAGTGATAACTATATAGCAATCCCCTTCTTAATCCCTTTAAACTATTGAACCGGATGGCGTCAGCCTGCCCTTTTGGGGATGGCTAACGCCGTTCTACTGGCATCTGATTATTCTTGCTGACCTTTATCGCTCCCAATGATAATTATTGGTGCCAGAACAACCCAGGCATCTCACTTGCGAGGAAAAACGCATTGAGTGAATATTGATTATCTATGAGATATTTGTGGCGATTCACGGGGCTGACGGATAAGTGGTTCTACAAACTGATAAAAGATGGCCTATTCCCGAAGCCAATTAAGCTGGGTCGCAGTTCCCGCTGGCGACAGAGTGAAGTCGAAGACTGGCTACTGCAACGTATTGCGGACTCACGAAGCGGTTGATACGCTCAACTCCCTCTGAATTTTATTGTAGTAAGCCCCTTCGCTTACCTGTTTTCCCTGACGCAGCTCACCTGAAGTCACCAGCTATTACCAGTAGCTCCCCTTCAAACGACCTAACTTGATAAACCTGCCAGACTACCCGAACTGGGATGGCTGACGTCTACGCATCGTCTGGCGGTAAGGGGCCCAAATATGTTTGCCAAATCTTCTATCGTACTCGACGGTAATTGTCGCCTGACCGGTGCAAGAACGACACAGCAGTATCCGTATGGCCATTACAGCGGTACCTGTGTGGCAGTGCGCTGCAATTCAATCTTTAATACGACACAAAACGGCCGTGGTTTGAATACGGTGCAGAAGATCTCACGAAGAGCTACGGCGAGCAGTACTGCCCATATGTAAAGCCCGGTGTGACGGAGACCAGTCATATCCGGCAAATGCAACATTATGTATAGGGTAGCCGTTGGTTTCCGTGGCTGTTTGGCACTGTTACGACTGCGACAGCGATTACCACGGAGAACGCTACTGCCTGACCTACCGGACTGGTGAGTACAGTCGGGTGTGCTCTGATGCTCAACGTAAGATTCTTGAGGTAACGGTATGCGCCTACTGAAATGTTACCCAGCAAATGACCGTGAAGGTCACTTTGTGACCGCCGGTGAGGCCATGAGTGTACCGGGGCAGATATGGAGTTGTGCCTCCTGCTGATGTCGTCTGGTGCTGCATGCCGGCACTTTCAGCGACCCGGCGTGGTTTGAACACGATACGCGGGCCGTGGCTTGGGATGTGCTGATGAACTGTGCCCATCTTGCCCCGGAAGTGAAAGCTGGGGCCCGGCAGAGGAAGCTGCGCAATATGCTCAACGGACTGGATGCTACGGTAATGACGCTGTCCTCGTACTGTGTGTGGTGCGGTGACCATTATCAGGGGGGAAGCAATGTTACCGGTGCCAGACCGGTATCTACAGCATCGAAGAAGCTAACTGGCAGAGAAACTACTGCTGCAGTACCAGATAGTTCCTCATTCTTATGAACAAGATACTGCCGTAGAGGCGGTGTCCCCCCTGATTTAACCCGAAGAGGCTTGCATTGTGAATCATTCTTACACACGGGATTCTGATGCTATCAGCACGGATGCCGTCAGCACGCGTGCATTTCTGCAACAGGCTGTTGACCATTACCCGCGACTGGCGGCATTCAGCTTTACGCTGAAATTTCCGTATCGTGAAGTCATGAGTGAATACCAGTCATTAATTCTGCGTTTTCATACTGAGTTCTGGCAGCTCACCGGCGAATATTCGCGCTCGTGTAAGTAGGCACGCCGTCATTCGCCTCCCACAGTACTACACTGGTTGTGGGAGTCTGTCAGTGCACCAGAACGCAAAATGCTGCTGTTGATGAATCTTGATACACTGGGGGCTATAAGCAACGTTCAACATATTGAGAATACTCAGCAGGCAATAAGCGAGATCATACGTGACGCATGGCTGACTGTGACGGGTACTGATCACGAACATAACGCCGATTATCGTTAATCGACCGGGTAAAGACGTTTATATTGCGCCATTTAACCAGTTACAAAAACAGGTTCAGGCGATGTGTCAACCCGTAGCGATAGCAAAAACGGGGACGGGCTAACACATTAACGCATTCCCGTTAACTTGTGCGGGGGACTCTACTGGGAACTATAATCAGGACGTTCAAATGATTTTGCACAAGCATCAAAGAAGTGCGGTCAGGTATGGTAGCGCCTGGGCCGCAAGTATACCGCCAGCAGCATTTTCTAGCACCACTTTGTACTCCCTACTGTAACTTTTATGACGGCCCATTTGGGCTTTGGTGATACCGCCTGCGCTTGCAGGGTTTGCAGCCAGTGACAACCTTAGGGAGGGGCGTCCACCACATCACTTTATGCATAAAGCTCAGCTATGCATGTTAGGAGGGAGGGGCAGATCGACGAATCAAACAATCACGCTGTTGCGTGGGTCATCAACAGGCTTAACAAAACGAAGATATTACACTTTAATAGCTAGAAAAAACGCTCATAATGGCATCCATAAGAACAAAAAACCTGTTCCCTAAGCTTCCAGACCAAACTTTATTCAGGAAAGTCGGTGTGTAGAGCTGTCAACATTTGCATCTGCGTAGTGTTTGGTTACATAGAACTCTATCGCATGATAACTAAACACCACTTACGAATATTAATAACGTAAACAAAATCAGGATGTTGAATCGCCATGGGTTTAACAGACACCTCAGAGTCATTTAAGATGGCTTAAAGAGAGGTGCCCATGAGCGGTAAGCGTTATCCCGAAGAGTTTAAAACTGAAGCAGTCAAACAGGTTGTTGATCGCGGTTATTCTGTTGCCAGCGTTGCAACACGTCTCGATATCACCACCCACAGCCTTTACGCCTGGATAAAGAAGTACGGTCCGGATTCTTCCACTAATAAAGAACAGTCAGATGCTCAGGCCGAGATCCGCCGTCTCCAGAAAGAGCTGAAACGGGTTACCGACGAACGGGACATATTAAAAAAAGCCGCGGCGTACTTCGCAAAGCTGTCCGACTGAGGTACGCCTTTATCCGTGACAACTCCTGTTGCTGGCCTGTTCGCCTGCTCTGTCGGGTGCTGGATGTTCATCCTAGTGGTTTTTACGCCTGGCTTCAGCAGCCGCATTCACAACGCCATCAGGCAGACCTGAGACTGACAGGACAGATTAAACAGTTCTGGCTGGAATCGGGATGCGTCTATGGTTATCGCAAAATCCATCTGGATCTGCGGGACAGCGGGCAACAGTGCGGAGTGAACCGGGTCTGGCGACTGATGAAACGTGTCGGGATAAAGGCTCAGGTCGGATACCGGAGCCCGCGGGCACGTAAAGGCGAGGCCAGTATCGTGTCGCCCAACAGGCTCCAGCGACAGTTCAATCCGGATGCTCCGGATGAGCGTTGGGTAACGGACATAACCTACATCAGGACCCACGAAGGCTGGCTGTATCTTGCCGTTGTTGTTGATCTGTTCTCACGCAAAATTATCGGCTGGTCCATGCAATCCCGGATGACAAAGGACATTGTCCTGAACGCACTGCTGATGGCTGTATGGCGGCGTAATCCCCAAAAACAGGTGCTGGTTCATTCGGATCAGGGCAGTCAGTACACAAGCCATGAGTGGCAGTCGTTCCTGAAATCACACGGCCTGGAGGGCAGCATGAGCCGTCGCGGTAACTGCCATGATAATGCGGTTGCAGAAAGCTTTTTCCAGTTGTTGAAACGCGAACGGATAAAGAAAAAGATCTACGGAACGCGGGAAGAAGCCCGCAGCGATATTTTTGATTACATCGAAATGTTTTATAACAGTAAGCGTCGGCATGGTTCTAGCGATCAGATGTCACCGACAGAATATGAAAACCAGTATTATCAACGGCTCGGAAGTGTCTAGATTTTCCGTGGCGATTCACGCTTTCGATGCATGCATGCTCAAATTCAGTCATGCGAGCACGAAGCTTAAGCTCATCCTCTTTGTCATATACGACAAAGATAGCTTTCTCTTCAGCTGAGATATTGTTACCCCATGGCACACTGATGTGACTGGAAAAACTTTTCAGTAATTTTGACAATCTGTCAGACATCACGTTATTCCTTAACTAGGAGATTCAGAGGTGCAAAAGACACTTCAACGACCTCACTGGCTTGTTTGAAATTAATCAGGCCGCGCAAAGTTGCTCTATATGCAAGCTCGTACAAAGTTGTTTCATCAACTGGTAATAGTTTCATCCAAAAGCTATCAAACAAACGTTTACCTGAAAGCCCCTGGAAGTGCCCAAGAAGTAGAGCAAAAACCACGTTCACATACGTTACTTTTGGGTCAGTACGTTGTTTTTTAACCTTACCCGAAAGATAACCTGATTGAGTCCATGTGCCACTAATGTTACGAGCAAATGACTGAAGTGATGCCTGACTAAATCGATCTGGATCGTCTTTTGCTAGGTGTTCTTCCATAACGCTTCTGGGTAAGATTTGCCCAGGCTTAAGTGCCGTAATGACCCCAACAGATTCTCGAAGTAGTGGATCTCTTGCAATAGCCAATTGCAGTGCGAGTAGAGGCTGAGCTTCTTCAGATAGCTCCCAAAGTTGACGAAAAAATTTGAACAAAGGTATGTGCGGAGACATCCCATAAAGACCAACCATGTGCCGATAAGTTAGTTTCCTGGCACTAGAACTGGGTTTATGAAGAATATTGTCATCCACAATGCTTACCCTATATTCTTCTTGTAAGGTGTTCTCAGGCCGTGCCTGGAGCAATATCTTCAATTCTTCGATCATCATGCAACGCGCTGCATGAGGTCCATTTTTTCCAAACTTGAATCCATACTGAACTAACTGCTCATGGTTCATCAGGATACCTCCTCAAATCCGAGTACTAAAAGCCATTTTTGATAAAAAAACTGCTTTCGTTCTGCTTTAGCACTCAAGTATATTGTTCGTAAACATGTAAAGCCATTATCTGCAACTATCTTGATTTAACTGAATAAATGGTTACCAAAGTCGAATGGGCTAACCCTACTTTCACGATTTCTATCCAGATAATCCGCCCACCACTGTAACATCAACCTTCGCTCCCCAAGATGTTCCGCTTTATGAATATATGCCGCACGCACAGAACTACGCTCCTGATGGCTCATCTGCCGTTCCACTGCATCCCTCGACCACAATCCTGACTCAATCAGAGAACTGCAAGCCATGGTCCTGAAACCATGCCCACAGACTTCCGTTTTCGTATCATAGCCCATCACTCGCAAAGCCTTGTTCACCGTGTTCTCACTCATGGGTTTACGCGGATCATGATCACCAACAAAGATCAGCTCTCGATTCCCATTCATGCTTTTAATCTTTTCCAGGATAGTTAAGGCTTGCCGCGACAAGGGAACAAGATGTGGGGTCCGCATCTTCGAACCGCGCTGAGAATGCTTGACTCCTTCCAGTGGCTCACGCTCACCGGGGATCGTCCACATGGCCGTTTCAAAGTCTACTTCTGACCAACGGGCAAAACGCAGCTCACTTGAACGGATGAAGACCAACAAAGTGAGTTCAACAGTCAATCGAGTTAAGGGTCTGCCAGAATAGTGGTCTATGCGGTGAAGTAATTCGGGAATACGTTCAAGATCCAGAGCCGCACGGTGCTTTCTTTTCGCCGTAGCAACCGCACCGGCAATTTCTTGCGCAGGATTGTAGTCGATTAAACCGCTCTGCACAGCAAAGCGCATAATCGCGGTAGTTCGCTGTTGTAAACGGGCGGCGACTTCAAGACGCCCGGATGACTCCACCGCTTTAATGGGTACAAGAAGATCCCGAGTCTTAAGCTCTGCAATGTTCCGCTTACCGATAGCAGCAAAGAGATTATCTTCCAGGCTTTTCAATACACGAGCACTATGCGATGCCGACCACTTCTGATTGCTGGCGTGCCAGTCTCTGGCTACCACTTCAAACGTTATCACCTCTTGTTCCTGCTCTACCTTAACGGCTTTCTTGTTTTCACTGGGATCGACACCATTCGCTAATAGCTTACGGGCCTCATCCCGGCGTGCCCGGGCATCCGCCAATGACACTTCTGGGTATTTCCCCAGCGCCAGCATCTTCTCTTTACCGCCAAAGCGATAACGAAGCCGCCAGTATTTTGAGCCGTTAGGGTGAACCAGCAAAACCATGCCGTCGCCGTCAGTCAGCTTATAGGCTTTTGCTTCAGGCTTAGCCGAACGAACCTTCACATCACTCAGAGCCATATGAGTATCCTTTCAAGGGTTCTGTGTGGGTACAAACATTATCGAACCGGGATATACCCGCAGTTGTACCCGCATCAGTAAGTTGATGTAGATTGAATCAGGTTGACTTAGGTTGAGTGGAAAAGCGAGGAAAGCCTTGTGGATACTGGATTTCAGGCACAAAAAAAGACGTCCGTTGACGTCTATTGATGTTCCGATGGTGCGAAGGCCGGACTCGAACCTAAGTCTCCATAACCTGCTGTAATCACGTTCCCTTTAGCCTTTAAAAGAACAATCGTAGGACCTTTTTGTTCTAGGGGCTACATCTTAAGTTTGATCCGGTGGACGGAATTAAACCGAGTGTTCGTGAGGGCACAAAACATCAACGTGCCATACCTGCCTTTTGATGTTTATGGAGGTCTGCCGGGTCGGGAGGAAAGAACGTTTGTCAGCTAAGTGGGCGTTAAGAAAACGCCACTGCGTTCGGATTTTGAAACAAGCTAAACCCGGCGGGCCTTGTTCATAAAAACCATTTAACTCAATGTTATTGATATGAATTAATCCATTCAGCGTCAAATTGAAACGCCACCGCAACGCCTACGTAACGCACCCGCATTTTGCTGTTTTATTCACTCTTATAGAAACAAAGGGCTGATGAAACATAAGACTATCAGCATTTAATGAATGCTGTTCATCCATACAGCATAAAAATTCATAAACTTACATTTGAACTACTTTCTGAGTTTGTCCCACCGCACTGCCGAAACAATGCCCCAGTTGCCACTGGCATTGGGCCTACGCCATTTTGCCGTCTCCATACTACGGAGATACTCAAGCGCTTCGGAAAAGGTGCCAAAACGCTTCTGAGCCGCTTTATCACCTACACCAAACGAACCATCACGGGTGCTCGCCAAACCGGGGTGAAAACAGGAACCATCGGCCGCGTATGGAACCAACAGTTCCGGGTCGTTATCTTCAGATGAGCCAGACGCTAATAACTGCCACGGCTCAACGCTCAAAGCGTTAGCCAGCACCTCAATCGCGTCCAGAGACGCATTAGAGCCACCACGTTCAATTCTGCTCATATAGCTACGTGCAAACCCACACCGATCAGCGAAGGCTTCCTGGCTCAATCCGGTGGCTATGCGGAGTTCTTTTACCCGCTCGCCAAACTGTATTCTCAAGGTCTTTTTCATGCACTGAATGTGCAGTTTTGACCACTGTAAGGCCACGCTCTACATGAGACATTTTGAATCAATCCTAACTTCAGCAGGCTGAGTCACTCGCATTAGCCGCCTGCCTCATGACAACCCTTAATGATTCAGAAAGAACATCAATAGTGACATTTTAAATCCACAAAGTATTATGATCGTCATCGGTTGGTCGTCCCCAACATTCGCTAGTAGGCGTGATGTGTTTTTGAAAATGAGGGAATCATGGCGGGATCAGGTTTTTTATTACCAATGGTGGCGGGTGTCGCGCTTAGTTGCGTCAGCTATGGATTTGTTGCTCGCATTGTTTCAAAACATCAGATCAGCACGCTACGCGCAGTTTCATGGGGAATTCTTGGAACCCTCTCATTGGTGCTAGGCGTATGTGCATTTTCCGCTGTAAGCGCAGAACACCCGGCAGCGAAACACAAGACCTTGTGCTTAGGTAGCGCCCCGGAATGCTATGCAAAAGCGCACCACAACCCCGTCAAAGAGTGCAAGCAGGTAATGGACAAGAAAGCAGCGTTTCGCCATGTGTGGCAGGAAAGTGAAGCGCGGCCAGTTTTCGACACTTACCTTTGGCACAACGAGCAAAAGAAAACGATTCAAGCATTTGGACAACAGGCTAAGGCCATTAACAGCATGAATATGCTGATACCATTGCAATACTTTTGTGTTTTTAACGCCAACACTGGGGAAGTCATCGCGGCTTCATTTGAATGAAAGCATTCAGGGAATTCTTCCCTGAATGCTTAAAGATTAACTATTTTTTAATCTGAGTCGCTGCTGCTTTTTTTGCTAAATCTAAAATAAGCTCTAAATCTGCCCGAAATTCATCAGGGCTTGGTAACGCTGTCTGTTTGTATGCAGGTTGATCATGAGCATCAGTAATACGATGGCATTTTGACCAGAGTTCAGAAATCGCAATACAACATTCTCGCTCAAGCCCACTTAATTTATGTAAATTGCCAACGCCTATAATTTCACTGAATCTAACCACAATCCCAGCGAATATCACATCTTCAACCATTTTCTCAACCGTTGATCTCATACGGCTATATAATCTTCGCATCGAGTTGTCTTGCTCAGCACTGGGATATACAGGCCAAGGATCTAATTGCCGAGATTCTTGTTTTAACTTTTCAACTCTGGTTTTATAGCTGACCTTGTCCCAAGGTAAACCATCATAAACGCAGCCTGAAAAATCCCCAGTCCATTGCAGGTGATGTATTAAGCTATCGACATTATTTTTCTCGGTAGCAAATATTAACTCGCTCAAAAAAGCGATATCATGCGTGAGGATTATTACCTGCCGATTTTTTGCTTCTTCAACCAATCTTGTTGCTACCCGTCTTCTTCTATGATGATCAAGAGAAGATACTGGATCATCAAAAATGATCCCACATGAATGGTTGGCAAGTTTTAATTCAGCTAAAAAAGATGCTAACGATACAGCCCTCTGTTCCCCTTCACTCAAAATTAAATCCACCTTATTTGAGACAGGTATATCCAAAAGCAAACTATAAAAAACCTTCCCCTTAGAAACTCTTGGTTTGAGAACTGTTTTTATATGAGAAACACCCAATTTAGAAAATTCTTCATCCAAATCTTTTTTTAAAGCATTACTTATTATTGAATTTGCAAACAACTTAGATTTATCTGATACTTTTTTTGATAATGCTGAAAAGCTAATTGAGTTAAGAGTGTTATATAATTTCAACCTACCAACTAAAGAAATTAAGCCTTCTAATTTTTCCGCAAGCATAATTCGTGCTTTGAGTTCTTTACTTTCCTTTATTAGAGCGTCAATCTTTCTTTTTTTGGATGCTTGCTTATATAACCTTGCTTCACGTAACTTGCTAGCAGCCAGAAGTCTTAGCTCTGAAATTGGATTATAATCAAATTCGATATTCGCGAAGTTCTTACTATCAATCATTGAAAGCATCGCAATCTTTGTATTGATAATATCTTCTTGATACTTATTAACTCTTTCAATTAATTCGCTATGCTCATTGCCAATTTCAATATGTATTGCAGCATTAAAACTAAAATCAAGGGTAGCAGTATATATTTTTTCTCTAGCTGTTTTTAGAGAAGATTTCCTTTCATCTAATAATTTAGATATATCATCATTAATAAACTCATTGAAGCGTAACATTCTGTCAGTTGCTTCGGATATAGGTTGCTGGCATAAAACGCATTTTGCATCACGACCAACGGAGGGAAAATCATGGCCTGGGTAAGCACAACTGAGCGAGTATTTTTTGGCAGACAGAAACAAATCTCTCCAGATACCTTCACCAGTGTTAGGCAATAAATCATCTCCGGCCGCAAGTTTTTGCGCTGACTCATTTAATGCCTTTTCTGCATTAGTAACGCCTTCGATCAACGACTTAAGCTTTGTCATGGCCGCGTTATTTATAAACTTACTTTGATTATTGATCCTAACGCAAAGCTCTTTTATGTGCGATACACTTCTTAGTAATTCTTTATACTTTTCCTCAGGATTTTTTTCTGCCAGAACTCTATCTAGCTCTTTATCTCTACTTAGCTCGGAATCACTTAAAGTGGCTAAATCTCTTAATTTTACGACATCTGTTTTATGGTCCAATACTTTACATATATCAGATACACTAGTGCCATCTGTAAAAATTTGAGTTATCTCTTTATTCACATCTATAGCCTTAGCTTCGGCTAAAACTTTCCCTGCTAATTTAGGAATTATTATATTTGCAAATTCTTCAAGAATATCGAGACCGCGAGGTAAATAAGCAGCCTCGCCTTCTTTCAGATATGATGATGCACAAAGAGTATCAAAAACACTAATTGAGGACAACAATTCTGGGGATGATGAATTATAAGACCATTGTAAATCGTGTTCTTTCCCATTCAGAGAAATTTTAAATTTCCCGTTAGGTATATTGGATGAATAGCCAGGCAGGTTTACATTAGGGAGTATCGCACCACCTTTATCTCGTGCTCTACATGCATGCTTGAGAACTCGCCCGTATCCTGATTTTCCCGCACCATTCATACCATAAATGATGGTAATCCCATTATCACAGAATGCAATTTTTTGGTCAGGCGCAATCCTGTTCACGTGAACAAGACTACTTAGTTCTTTAATCTTAATGACTTGATCATTAACCGCTGAAACCGGAATATGATCCTTATTTAAGGGGAGAGATTCTAATTTATCGGAGGGCAATATTTTATTTTCAATCTTTATCAATTCCAATAATTCTTCATAATCACTATCCTCCAATGAGGGAGAAGCCAATTGTCTCCTTAAGCAGTCTCTTGCCCAGAGGGGTAGCTCGGAACTAGACCATTTCAATATTTCCTGTAAGACATCCATGATAGCCTCTAACAGTTATTTTTATAGATAAGAATTGCCTCCTATCTTTCATATAATAGCGTTGATAGAAGATTTCATAAGCAATTCATAAGGTTAGACTGTATCGCATCCACCGAAGACATTGGAACAAAGAAGAACACGCTCTTCAATTTAACTTAACTCTCTCATAAACATCGACATATGCGACACCGTTATGTTTTAAGTGAAGAATTCATTTAACGCAACCGAAAGCATTTTAAACTGAGTCTCTTCTTTCACATTTTCTTCTAACCTACTGATTATTCCATGAACCTGAGACAATCGCCAAGTTCCACCATGAGGCGTAGTTATGCCCAAATGATTAAGTGCATTGGCAATCTTTCTCTGAGATAAGCCCTGCGGTCTGAAAGTTAGAACCGCTATACAACGAGTTGTCGCCCAAGAGCTTCGAGAAGCAATAAACGTTTAAAGCAACGCGGCTATAGTTGCTCTGGAAACGCCGTATTCACGCGCTAACGCACTGACACTGATTCCGCTACTCTTTTTCTCTATAATCGCTCTACGGGCTTCTGGTGCGATTTTAGAAGGTCTACCCAATTTCTTGCCTTCGGCTTTTGCTCGCGACAAACCCGCCTGAGTGCGTTCAATCAGTAGATCACGCTCCATCTCCGCAACCGCTGCCAACATCGACAATAGAAGCTTACCGGCAGCAGAAGTGAGGTCAGTTGTTCCAAGCTGGTGGACGATCACCTTGATGCCGCGATCAGATAACAATCGGACTGTCTGGAGCACGTCGATAGCATCACGCCCCAAACGGTCGAGTTTTGCCACTACCAGCGTTTCACCGGTTCGAATTTTGCCAAGCATTTCAGCAAACGCCTTACGCTGAATTGCCTGAGCTTTCCCGCTAACAATATCGGCAAACCAAAAGTCAAACGTCCAACCAGCTTGCTCAAGCTCCAACCTCTGGTTCTCCGTATCTTGCTGAGCGGTAGAGACACGCCCGTAGCCAAAAATCGCCATTCTCAACACCTCTCAATACCTGTCAGAAAACGGTGTCAACAATAGGACGACTGCCAACAATTGCCAAGGCTAATTTTTCAACATCCCGGAAGATACCTGCGAAGGGGTGCTGGAAAACGGTCGTTTGTTGGCAGCAACTTTTTATAGGATCGAAAATATTTACCCTGAGTGCGAGATAATGGCAATACTAATAACCCCAAACAGTTGAGCTACTTGTCATCAGGGCATCTACGCTGCCATTCTGATAGCCAAATGGTGCGTTCTCTCATCCAACTAACTAACCTTAAATAAACAAATACCCCACCCCACCACCCAGCAAATAGTGCTACCCCATTGATTACGTAATAAATAAATGACGATGTTAAATAGAATGGGTTGAATACATCGGCGACTGAGACGAACAAAAGTGCGAACACTACAAACAAAATCCAGCCCTTACCCTCTACGAATGAGGTCAAGGAATACTTAAAGCGAATTGGTCTGCGCTTTTCATCGTTCTGATATAATTCCGGGAAGGCATTTTTATGTGAACCAACACCCAAAAGCAGAGAGGCCAGTCCAAGAATAACAAACATCAAGAATCCCCAGACCTGCAAAAGAAAGCAGGAAACCGGGTGTTTCCACTCCCTGTCCGTCCAGTCCGCAAACTCACTGCGAGCCCTATAGAACTTCTTGTGTGTTTCGATGCTTATCCAGTGCCTACGCTTCATGCGCCCCCCAATGCCTGCCTGACATTATGTTTCTACGCTGGTGAAGAATACGCGGCTAAGTTTGCTCATCTCGACAGACTTATCCAAACGCCCTGAGATAGTGCCACAAATTTCAAACCAATAAATCCACCCCCCCTGATAAAAAACGCGCCGCAGGGCTTTCCAGCGCGTTGGATGCGCATATCACCGCATCTGCAACACTATGTGCTTCGTCTTAAACGCTTCAGGTGAGCCGAAGCACCCTATATGAAAAATGACAGTGTTCTCATACCTTTAGGTTAACATCGATAACTGCGTTCAGAATATGAACGCAGCCATATGAAATATATGACTTTTCTTTAAAATGATGGTGTGCTAGCTTCTCTCCTGACACCTACCTCATGCGGTAAACCGGTCCGGGTAGGTGGAGATCACCGCTGTTTAGCGGAAGACGTCAGGATGGGAACTCTGCGTAACGTTGATTGTGGTAGGTAGGGCGCGCAAGCGTTTGATGCAGCCAAGCAGAGGGTGAAAGTAGCTATCGGCGGATTCTTGAGTAGCACTTTTGCGCATAATGCATCTTTCAAGAAAGGTCGTCACACCACGAGGAAGACTTGATCTTCATCTGGCAAGGGGAACCGAGCAAACCTACAGGCTATCTTCTCAGATGGCCTTAGGGTTGATATGTCCGGCTTCCCCCCCCGAGGAAGGGTTTACATCTTAAAGAACAATTTGTGTTTTAACATTTTTAACAATTACACTTCTCTGCTGTTTGGTGTCTTAAAGCGTTCCCGTCAAAAGTAAACCTGCCGTTTTTACCTCACCTGCCTAACAACCAAACCCGAACCAGAAGCAGCTAACCTTCAACGTGTTCGCGGTGCAAATGCAGCCAGATAAGCTGGGCGCGAAAAAGTGGATGTCCTAGGTTTGCCAGCCGACCTCTCAGGCATTGCGTTCAAAAACTTCGGCGGTGGCAAAATCATCCTTATACTTGCAGACAAACATTGTTGAAAAATTCTCTCCCACATAGTTCAATTAACTACTTAGGAATTTTCTGATCGTCTTTCTCAAGGAAGCTTATGCCCGTATCCAGTTATTACCAAGCCCAACCGGATGGTTATGTGCGCTTTGATTGGCATGGCAATTCCATAGAAGGCGAGTTTTTCAGCTATGTGGAGTGTGGTCGAGATATCGATCCCAAATGGGGTTACATCCGACCATTTGATAGAGTCACCAGACAGCAACTCATTGATAATTTACAGGCAACTCACGGTATCGACCTCCAGACATTCACCTCGCAAGGCAACCTGATCACCTGTGATGCTTTTGTCACCCACAAAAATTTGCAGGCAGCACACCAGGTTGTTGTAGAGTCGTTTGATTTCGTTGATGAGTCTGAGCTTACAACTGAAAGAGAACGCATCGGTAACTGCCGGGTCGATTTACTACGACGCCAATACATTGTCGGCAGCAACCTTAAAGAGCCCAAAGAGTCTTTGGACAACCTCAATGCAGAGTTTCTTAAATGGGTAACACCTTTCTACACGCCGTTGCGTTACGAGCGGAAATGGTTAACCAAGCATCGTAAAGGGTTATTACGTTTTGGCGCACTCGTTGCTGTCGCAGTTATGGCCTATATCCACTATGGCTGACAATAGAAAAGCGAGACCTTTCCTGCGGCTTTGAGAAACCAACTTCATTCCGCGCCATATTTACATACTGCACTTAATAAAAATGCGCTAAGGACAAATCGAATGAACAAAGTAATGATGAAAACTGTTTTAGCAAGTTTGGTTGTATCCAGTATTACAGTGTTGACAGGTTGTGTTACCTCACCAGATATGGAAGCAGCTAAACAACCGCTGGGTAGTATAGTCAGTGTTGTTAACGTTCCCGGGGTTAAAAAGGATGCACTTTACAGCAGTTCCAAAATTTGGGTTGCAAAGGCCTTCACTGATTCTAACAGCGTAATTCAATATGCAGATAAAGAAGAAGGTTCGATTGTTGGTAAAGGGAATGTTAAATACCCATGCGACGGTTTTAATGATTGTCTGGCTAATGAAGATGTTCGATATAAATTCACTATGAAAATCGACACAAAGGATGATAAAGCTCGCATCACCTTTGATGATATCCACATTTATCGTCCGGCTCATGTAACCAGCGGAATTGCGTTCCCTGCCATAGATTCGCCAAACATGACTGTTGGTGGGCAAACAAAAGCCAAAAAAGCGTTGAATGATATTGTGGAGCAATACAAACGTGAGATCGTGACTGAAAGTAGCTCTGCTGCAAAAGATTGGTAATAGCCATCAGCTCAAAAACTTGTCAGAGAAGTTTTTGAGCTTTTATAGCCGGGATTATGTGTGGCCACATAATATAGTTATGACAGGTTATCACACGGCATTTTTATTCCATTCGAAAGCAACCTGTTTCACTTGGCTACGCTAGCAACTCTATGAGAGCGCCGCAAATTTCGCGCCATCATTTCCACTACCTTCTTTAAAAAACTCGCCAGAGAGCTTCCTGGCGGGTTAAATGCGCATGTCATCACCTATACCATCAGCCAGATGTCACGATGAAACGAAGTTCATAACCTCTACCAGTAGGCCAGACTTTTTTTACTGAAGAGACTTTCCACCCATCGACGCTCCATTCACCTTCTTTCCCATCACTGAGTAAACCAACAATGTCGGCAACTTTTCCGGGAGAATGAGGAAACATCTTTTTCATTATTTCAAATGAACCGTTTATAAAATAACCTCGGGCAATTTTGACGGCATTTGGATCTTGATTATTCATATTAAGCATGAGCATCAATTTCTTTGTTTTGTCCTGATTACCTGATACGTAGTAAGCGATGTTATTGTTCATAGTGTCGCCACTATTCGGCGTTTCTATCTCAAAATAGGGTGTTCCGCACGTATAGTCTTCGCTGCCTTCAGCATATGGTTTATAGGTTGACGGAGTTTTAATGAATGGCATTCCTGAAAGAAAATGGCAAGCATCTGAAGGAACCGGGTCAGGTATGCTAACGGCGAAACCTGGAGAGGAGATAATGGACAGCAACAAAAAAATAACCTTTTTATTCATGGCAAAAAATCCTGATCAAGCGAACCCAGTAAGATGTGTTTTATTGACCCGAGCACCATGCATGAAAGGTTACAATGTCAGGTCGTAACAATCCGTGTAACTAGTTTATCGGTCAGTTCAGCAGACACTTTATACCGCCGCCATGGGATCGATGTTGTTTCGTTTGGCAACTCGCTTCATGACCCGGATTGCTACTACCTCATTCGCGCCTTTGACAGCGCTGAAAAAATGGCTGCGGCTCTCAGTGCTTTTTACGCAAGCGATGACTGGCACAGCGGTCCACGCGAAAACATCGTTGGCAGCATAGGGACCAGCATTAAAACAGTGATGAATCTACCAACTAAAAACGTGGAAGGGCTGCGGGTGCAATCGTAGGTTAAATGGATTCACCAGACGCATTTTAAGCGCCTCAAAATTTGGCACTATGAAATCCACTACCCTTAATAAAAAACGCGCCAGGAAGCGTCCCAGCGCATTCAAGCATCACTCAACTGAGTAGTAACTGACTCAGCCTGTTTGTTTACCACGCTTTCTTCGCAGCGCATCTCTGACAGCATCCAAACCATCGGGTATGTTGAACCTAGCGATCTCAGGCAACGAAAAGTCAATCTTCTCTACGATCTCAACCATGTGAATCGGCTTGAGATCTTTACTATAGCGAACTTCTGTTTCCGTTTTTCCGCGCACATGTCCTGCTAACTGGGCACGTAGTTCCGAATTGACCCCTTTCTCTTTGAGGTATGTTGATACTGAATGGCGAAAAGAATGAAAAGACTTGGTTCTATCCCTTTCAAGTTTCAATTTATTCTTAAGAACCGATTCATTGAACCATCCGGAGACGGCTTTACCATGCCCCTTAACTGTATTCGGTGTAATTTCAGGGAATAGATGTTCATAGCCGGCACCCCTCAATGCTTTTACATATTCGATAAGCCCCAATTTAATCAGCATTGAGTGAATAGGAATCTCACGACGCGCGTTGGCATTCTTCAGTTTTTTATCAGTTTCTCCATCAACATCAAGGTTGAAAAAGTAAATACCGTCATCTTCCTGAATGTCATCAAGCCTTAGCTGAGCTAATTCGTTAACTCTAGCCCCCGTAAATAATGCAAGCAAAGGCATCCAATAGTAATAAGGCTGATATTGATGAAAACGCCCATGTTTATTTCTCTTACCAGTTCCTGAAACATATTGCGGTAACGAGAATATGGCTTGTAGTTCATGCGGTTCAAAAACATCAACTTTATCTTGCTCTCTCTCGGTTTTATCTTCAGGAGGGAAGAAGTCAACACATGGAGACTTTAGAAGTATTCCCTCAGCTACAGCCCACTTCATCGAACCGTAGAGACCGTTTATATACTTCCTGACTGACTCACCTGTCATCAGCTTATCACCATGCTCTGCCGACTTAACTATGAGTTCATCCAGCGTTTTAACGCCGTATTTAATCTTCATTAAATTACGATTGGCAGGGATGGTGCGGAGCTTGCTTTCATAAGCACGTAGGAAATCCCGATCGAAATATTCAAGCCGGATATCCCCCATAACTTCAATCATTAAATCAAAGAAGTCTCGGTGAGCATTGAGCACCGTTTCAGCAGCTTTATGGTCGCGTCTGTATGTTAGATATTTATCACGTAACCACGAGAGATTGTTACTATAATTCTTACGGTTAACATGCTCATTGGCAGTAGCAGGTAAAACGATAGCAGAAGCAATCGTGGCTGGTGGTGTTGTCTTAGCCAGCCAGGCAAGCCGTAGGCTTTCTGCGTGGATTTTATTGATTAACAGATTATCGGGCTTAATTACTGGACAACAGGAAGTGAAAAACCACCCGCCTTTAGCTTCGCTTCCGGCAGTTTTAAATACCGAAACCTCTGAATAACTGTCGCTGATGATGTTACGCAAATGCGCTGGCTGCGCGGTGAGTTGCAGATAACCTTTGGCAACTCCCTCAATACCCTGCTCTTCGCCATAGTTCAGCACGTAGCTGCCATCAAGAGGATCTAACTCGGCCTCAGAGAGAGACTCAACATAAAATCCAGCCTGCCCCGTTGCCAGCCAGAATACCGGGAGATTGCGATTCATCACCGCCTGAATCAACTGCGATACAGGCAACTCGATTGACTCCGCAAAGTTAGAAAGCGAGATCATACCCTCACCAGCAAGCAGCGGGGCGCAGTCACTTAAAGTTCGATAATCCAATTGTTCATACTCTTGTAAGGTCTGATACCAGACCGCCAACAGGAGCGCGGACTTCTGCTTTGCTTCATGAAGATCGTGAGTGCCTGTTGAAGTGTGAATCTCACACTGTCCTGCGTATCGACGAAAACGTTGGGGAACGCTAATGCGGACAACATAAATGCCGCTGGTTCGACGATAGAGTTTATATCGCTGAGACATCGCCTCGTATACCCTTTTGTAAGAGGGGTTACGCGATTTCAAGCAAGATTATGGATTAAATTGTCTTAAAACAATGACTTACATGAGACTTGGTGCCGAAGGCCGGACTCGAACCGGCACGTATTTCTACGGTTGATTTTGAATCAACTGCGTCTACCGATTTCGCCACTTCGGCACTGAAGGGGATGCGGAAACGTTGTGGATTATACCTGTCGCGCGCCGCCATGCAAGCAGCGACGCGCTAAACCCACGCTAAGTGCCCAAAAAATCAGCACACTCATCAATCCAGCTCGGAAACCGCCAGTCGAATCACGCCTGCTGCCTTCGGCTCTGGCAGCTTCAGCACCTTCGCCCACATATCCTGCACCATATCGCACGAGAGCTTCTCCTTGCCCACCGCTTTCTCAGGAGTTTGCAGCAGCTGGATGGCCTCGCCGTATTTGTCGGCAAGTTCCTTCATTATGGGTCGCACATCGGCTACGGCGGCGGCGCGCTCCTCGGGTGTTACGGTGTGGCGGTTTTTCCCGTAGGCGGCGCGCATCATGTCGGCATCGGCCTGCATTCGACGCTGCATCATCGGCTTATCGAGCACCCGCATCGGGTTCACGCCGCCCTTCACGCCGGGATACAAGAACCGGAAGCAGGCATCGTCACTCACCTTCTGGATGGAGGCGGTCTGCTCCATATTGGCCTTCATATACTCCACCACGTTGGCATCCGGGGCGTATTGCAGGCGCGACATTTGCAGGTTGAGGATTTGCGGTTGGATCACATCGATGATGTGCTGTTCAGATTCGCCCGCCTTCTGCATGGTGAGGATCTGCTCGCGGATGCGCTTTTGCAGCGCCGGCTCTTGTTCTTTCAGCACCTGCCAGGCGGGCATGGCGTTCAGGGTGGTATCAAGCTGTTGTTCAGGATCTTGCTGCAAGCGCTGCTTATCATAATAGACCCAGAACGCCACAGCGGCCGCCACTACGGCCACCACGACAATACGCATCCACGTTTTTTTCATCTCGATCTCGCATCCTTTTGCAGTGTCGGTTTACACCGGCACGCCACTATGGAAGCGGAACTCGTTGTCCGGTGTCGAGATAAGTGTGGCTTCAATTTCACCAAAAAGCTGTACCCGGGGTGAGATATCGTTGTCGCTCACCTGCTGGGCAAGGGTCAGATAGTCCTGATAATGGCGTGCTTCCGAGCGCAGCAGCGACAGGTAGAACTTCTGCAAATCGTCGTCGAGGAACGGCGCCAGTGCGGCAAAGCGCTCGCAGGAGCGGGCTTCGATATAGGCCCCGCAAATCAGCTTGTCGATAAGCGTCAGCGGTTCGTGAGTGCGCACTTCTTTCAGCATCCCTTTGGCGTAGCGGCTGGCGGTGATTTTGACGTACGGAATATCACGCGCCAGCATCGCCTCGCGCACCTGCCAGAAGTGGTGCAGCTCTTCCTTTATCAGCAGCACCATGCTGTCGATAAGCAACTGGCCCCACGGATCGTCAGTTTTGGGCATCACGCTTTTGCCAATCTGCTTGTGCAGGGCGATGAAGTCTGGCTCCGGGCCGTCGCGGAAGGTAAAGACTTCGTAGGGTTTAAGCCAGTCGAGCAGCGCGTCGGCACCGCTTTCATCGGCGACATATTTACGCACCAGCAGGAGCGCAGTCTGTGCGGCTTTGAGTTCACACACCATGTGGTCGGTCAGCAGCAGCGGCAGGTTGGCCGGGTCGCGGGCTTTATCAATCCATGCTTGCGGGGTCGGGCACTGGAGGAAGTTGAGTACGGGGGCGAGTATCTGCGGGTAATCCATTAGGGTTCCTGAAGCGGCAGCCGAAGCTGCCGCAAAATACAATCAGTGGCGCACGCCATCGTCGTCTTCGTCGATGAAATCTTCGTCATCTTCGTCGCCGTCTTCACCGTTCGGATCTTCGAAGTAGGTTCCCCAGCCGTCGTATTCCACTTCAAACTTCTCGGCCAGGTTCATCAGCTGTTCTACCTGCGCATCAATAAGCTCTGCTTTCAGCGCGCCTTCGCTCAGGATATCGCAGCAGATCACGGTGTCGCCCTCTTCCACTTCCAGCTCTTCTGGCTCGGTCACTTCGTAACCCAGTTTGAAGGCTTCAACCGCCAGCTTTTCCAGCGCTTCGAAATCGTCAGCAGAGAAATGGTGCTCGATGGTGTACAGCGCGTCCGGATCGCTGCCGTCTTCCAGCAGTTCCTCAATAATCAGACGCGTCTCTTCGCGTTGCTCTTCCAGTAGTTCCGGGTTTGCCATGGCTCATTCCTCTTTAAAGTGCGGCAGATACTTCTATTTTCACACACGGACGTGTTTGCCTCCACCTTTGTAAGAAAGATTTGTGAAACGGGGTTGCAAATGAATATTCATACATATAAAGTGAATTTTAATTCAATAAGTGGCGTTCGCCATGTGAGGATAAAATGTCTGATCTGTATAAGAAACACTTTCTGAAATTGCTCGACTTTACCCCTGCACAATTCACCTCTCTGCTGACACTTGCCGCACAGCTCAAAGCTGATAAAAAAAATGGCAAGGAAGTACAGAAGCTTACCGGTAAAAACATCGCGCTCATCTTCGAAAAAGACTCAACCCGTACACGATGCTCTTTCGAAGTTGCCGCATTTGACCAGGGCGCGCGCGTCACGTATTTAGGGCCGAGCGGCAGCCAGATTGGGCATAAAGAATCAATTAAAGATACCGCGCGCGTGCTGGGCCGCATGTACGATGGCATTCAGTACCGTGGCCACGGTCAGGAAGTGGTTGAAACCCTGGCGCAGTATGCTGGCGTGCCAGTGTGGAACGGGCTGACCAACGAGTTCCACCCAACTCAGCTGTTAGCCGACCTGCTGACCATGCAGGAGCATCTGCCAGACAAAGCGTTTAACGAGATGACGCTGGTGTATGCGGGCGATGCGCGTAACAACATGGGCAATTCCATGCTTGAAGCCGCCGCGTTGACCGGGCTGGATCTGCGCCTGGTGGCGCCAAAAGCCTGCTGGCCGGAAGAGAGCCTGGTGGCAGAGTGCAGCGCGCTGGCCGCGAAGAACGGCGGGAAAATCACCCTGACGGAAGATGTGGCGGCAGGCGTGAAAGGCGCTGACTTCATCTATACCGACGTGTGGGTGTCGATGGGCGAGGCAAAAGAGAAGTGGGCGGAGCGTATTGCGCTGCTGCGCAGCTATCAGGTGAACAGCCAGATGATGGCGCTGACCGGCAACCCGGACGTGAAGTTCCTGCACTGTCTGCCTGCATTCCATGACGACCAGACCACGCTCGGCAAGCAGATGGCGAAAGAGTTCGACCTGCACGGTGGGATGGAAGTGACGGACGAGGTGTTTGAGTCGGCGGCGAGTATTGTGTTCGACCAGGCAGAAAACCGGATGCATACCATTAAGGCGGTGATGGTGGCGACGCTTGGGGTGTGATCCTCTGCGGGCTGGTGCCCTCACCCCAGCCCTCTCCCACGGGGAGAGGGAGCAAACATTAAAAAACGACAACAACGTTGTCGTTTTTGTTTTTACCTTGCACGGGGAGAGGGAGCAAACATTAAAAAACGACAACAGCGTTGTCGTTTTTGCTTTTACCTTGCACGGGGAGAGGGAGCAAACCCGTTTCAGTTAATCAGCATCTTCACCACGACCTTGCGCACCTGCGCAGGCTTGCCCACTGCGCACAGCGGCTTGTGCACTTCTCCCGGGTAAAACACCACAAAATCCCCTTCGCTTAACACCACGGTTTTCTCCTGCTCGCCTTCTGGCAGGAACGCGATGTCTTTATCCGCCAGCCAGTCGGTATCCGGCGTGCCGTGCGGCAGGGTGCTGAAGGTCATCCCTTCCTGGCCTTTCATGATTATCTGGATATCCAGACAGCGCGCGTGATACTCCGCGCGGCGCTCAGCAAACGGCTGAGTCATGTCTTCAGATACCAGGTAAAACAGGTTGTTACCGTTAATATCGTGCTTGCCGAGCGGGGTGGCATCGGTGACATGCGCTTTGATGTGTTCAATGGCCTGACGCAGTTCTTGCGGCAGCCAGGACTGTAAATGGTGGATGTTGCCAACAATCATGATCTAACCCTTAATATAAAACATCGTTTCATTTTATCTTTTATACGAGAATTACCACTGCCATACCACCACTTTTTAGAAGAGATTTGCGAGAACGCATGTTTATCGGGAAATCTGTTAATTGCCTGTTAACCGGCCACAGGAAAATATGCAGTCGTTATGCATAACCTCAGAACAAGGGCTTTACGTGCATAAACCCAACCTGTTGATTACGAAAACCTAATAACAAAAACCATTCCTGCCTCACATTTCACCATTTTGATAATTTGCAGAATCAACAAATAAATATTTATTGATTTTCCTTAAGTCAAAAATAATTAATGCGTGTTTTTGCATAGCCATTCCATCATGAAAATTTAATGCTTTTAAATCAACGTGATAACCAGATATTTCAAAGCGTTAAATTCTACAAGTTAATAACAAATACAAATAAGACCGAAGAATATCGCGTAGTTATTCATCTCTGGATAATGTCTATTTAGTCATTATCTGATACGCATCATGCAAATAAAAACAAACGCATAAATACCCCATTCAGCGTGAGCAACATCACAATATGAAATAACAAGTCGCCTAGTATGAGCCGTGAAATCAATTGAGCTTATCCGCCATGTAAATAACTGCATGGCCCAGCCCTTTTTATTCTGAAAAACAGTTAAAGGAATAATTATGGAAAAGCATTACGTCGGTTCTGAAATTGGTCAATTGCGCAGTGTTATGCTGCATCGCCCTAATTTAAGTTTAAAACGCTTAACCCCTTCGAATTGCCAGGAATTATTATTCGATGATGTGTTATCCGTTGAACGTGCGGGTGAAGAACATGACATATTCGCAAACACGCTGCGCGAGCAGGGTGTGGAAGTCCTGCTGTTAACCGACCTTCTGACACAAACCCTTGATATTGCAGACGCCAAAGCCTGGCTGCTGGAAACCCAAATCTCTGACTATCGCCTGGGGCCAACCTTTGCAGGCGATGTCCGCGGCTGGCTGGCCGATATGCCGCATCGCGAGCTGGCACGCCGGTTAAGCGGCGGATTAACCTACGGTGAAATTCCGGCGGCAATTAAAAATATGGTCGTCGATACCCACACGGCAAACGATTTTATTATGAAGCCGCTGCCAAACCATTTATTTACCCGCGATACCTCCTGCTGGATATATAACGGCGTGTCCATTAACCCAATGGCCAAACCCGCCCGCCAGCGTGAAACCAATAACCTGCGTGCTATATATCGCTGGCATCCTGCTTTTGCCGACGGTGATTTTATTAAGTACTTCGGTGACGACAATATTAATTACGACCACGCAACATTAGAGGGCGGCGATGTATTAGTGATTGGCCGTGGCGCGGTATTAATCGGTATGTCTGAACGCACCACCCCGCAGGGCGTGGAGTTCCTTGCCAACAGTCTGTTCAAACACCGCCAGGCCGAACGCGTGATCGCCGTTGAGCTGCCAAAACACCGCTCCTGTATGCACCTCGACACGGTGATGACCCACATCGATGTCGACACCTTCTCCGTCTACCCGGAAGTGGTGCGCAAAGACGCCCAGTGCTGGACGCTCACGCCGGATGGACGCGGCGGCCTGCTGCGCACCCAGGAAACCGACCTGCTCCACGCCATCAAAAAAGCGCTCGGCATTAACCACGTGCGCCTGATCACCACCGGTGGCGATGCCTTTGAAGCCGAACGCGAACAGTGGAACGACGCCAACAACGTGCTGACCATCCGCCCGGGCGTGGTGATTGGCTACGAGCGCAACATCTGGACCAACGAGAAGTACGACAAGGCCGGGATCACCGTGTTGCCAATCCCTGGCGACGAACTGGGGCGTGGCCGTGGCGGCGCGCGCTGCATGAGCTGCCCGCTGGAACGCGACGGAATTTAAAGGAGCCATCATGGAAAGAAAACCCACTCTGGTCGTCGCACTTGGCGGTAACGCGTTGCTCAAACGCGGTGAACCACTGGAAGCGGAGATCCAGCGCCAGAACATCGAGCTGGCGGCCCGCACCATCGCCGGGCTTACCGAGCAGTGGCGCGTGGTGCTGGTACACGGCAACGGGCCTCAGGTCGGGCTGCTGGCGTTGCAAAACAGCGCGTATGACAAGGTCACGCCCTACCCGCTCGACATCCTCGGAGCCGAAAGCCAGGGGATGATCGGCTACATGCTCCAGCAAGCGCTGAAAAACAATCTGCCCCAGCGTGAAGTAAGCGTGCTGCTCACCCAGGTGGAAGTGGATGCTGCCGACCCGGCATTTACTCACCCGACCAAGTACATCGGCCCGGTCTACAGCGAAGAACAAGCCAGCGCGCTGGCAGCGGAAAAAGGCTGGGTGTTTAAGGCCGATGGCCGCTACTTCCGCCGCGTGGTGCCTTCCCCGCAGCCGAAACGCATTGTCGAGAGCGATGCCATTACCGCGCTTATCCAGCGCGATCACCTGGTGATTTGTAACGGTGGCGGCGGGGTTCCGGTGGTGGAAAACGCCAACGGCTACCACGGCATTGAAGCGGTTATCGACAAAGATCTGTCCGCTGCGCTGCTGGCACGCCAGATAGAGGCCGATGCCCTGCTGATCCTGACCGATGCCGATGCGGTGTATCTCGACTGGGGCAAACCCACCCAGCGACCGCTGGCACAGGTCACGCCGGAACTGCTCAGAGAGATGCAGTTCGACGCCGGCTCGATGGGGCCGAAAGTGGCCGCCTGCCGCGAATTTGTTGAAACCTGCAACGGCATTGCCGGGATCGGCGCACTGGCCGATGGCGCGGAGATCCTGGCGGGCGAAAAAGGCACGTTGATTCGTAATTGAGCACCCGTTTCCCCTCACCCTAACCCTCTCCCGGAGGGAGAGGGAATGTAAGCCCCCCTCTCCCCGTGGGAGAGGGCCGGGGTGAGGGCATCAGACAGCTAACGATTTAAAAAGGATTTACCCATGACCATCAACCTGAAAAACCGCAATTTCCTCAAACTGCTGGACTACACCCCGGCAGAGATCCAGTACCTGATCGACCTCGCCATTGACCTGAAAGCCGCCAAAAAAGCCGGACGCGAAAAGCAAACCCTGGTCGGCAAAAACATCGCGCTGATTTTTGAAAAAACCTCCACCCGCACGCGCTGCGCCTTTGAAGTGGGCGCGTTCGACCAGGGCGCGCAGGTGACCTATCTCGGCCCAAGCGGCTCACAAATTGGGCATAAAGAGTCGATGAAAGACACCGCCCGCGTGCTGGGCCGCATGTACGACGGCATCGAGTATCGCGGCTACGGCCAGGCGATTGTTGAGGAGCTTGGCGAGTATGCGGGCGTGCCGGTCTGGAACGGCCTGACCGATGAATTCCACCCGACCCAAATTCTTGCCGACCTGATGACCATGCTCGAGCACGCGCCGGGCAAAACCCTGCCGGAGCTGAGCTTTGCCTACCTGGGCGATGCACGCAACAACATGGGCAATTCACTGATGGTGGGCGCCGCCAAAATGGGCATGGATATCCGTCTTGTGGCGCCGAAATCCTTCTGGCCAGAAGCCGGGCTGGTTGAGCAGTGCCGCGCCATCGCCAAAGAAACGGGCGCACGCATCACCCTGACAGACGACGTAGAAGAAGGCGTTCACGGCACCGATTTCCTCTACACCGACGTGTGGGTATCGATGGGCGAGCCGAAGGAAGCCTGGGCCGAGCGCGTCAGCCTGATGACGCCGTACCAGATCAACGCAAGGGTGATGAAAGCCACCGGCAACCCGAACGTCAAGTTCATGCACTGCCTGCCTGCGTTCCATAACGAGCACACCAAAGTGGGTCGCGAAATCGAAATGGCCTACGGCCTGAAAGGGCTGGAAGTGACGGAAGAGGTCTTTGAATCACCGAACTCTATCGTCTTCGACGAAGCCGAAAACCGGATGCACACCATTAAAGCGGTCATGGTGGCGACACTCGGCGACTAATCACCGCCCGGCGTGCCACGGGGCGCGCCGGGTTTCAGGAGAACATCATGGGCAAATTCAGGTTTCCCTCTGCTTACACCATTCTCTTCTTTCTGATTGCCGTTGTGGCCGCGCTGAGCTGGGTTGTTCCGGCCGGTCAGTACCAGATGGCAATGAACGCGGCCCTCGGCAAAGAAGTGCCCATTGCCGGAACTTACGCCCACGTTGCCGCACATCCGCAGGGCATTATTTCGGTGCTGATGGCTCCTATCGCCGGGCTGTACGATCCCGAGTCTGGTCAGGCGGGTGCGATCGACGTGGCATTGTTCATTCTGATCATCGGGGGGTTTCTGGGGATCGTCACCAAAACCGGGGCCATTGATGCCGGGATCGAGCGTGTCACCACCCGCCTGAGGGGTCGCGAAGAGTGGATGATCCCGATCCTGATGGCGCTGTTTGCCGCAGGTGGCACGATTTACGGTATGGCCGAGGAGTCCCTGCCGTTCTACACGCTGCTGGTGCCGGTGATGCTGGCTGCCCGTTTTGATCCGGTGGTGGCGGCGTCTACCGTGCTGCTTGGCGCCGGGATCGGCACGCTCGGCTCCACCATCAACCCGTTTGCCACGGTGATCGCCGCCAACGCCGCCGGGATCCCCTTTACCAACGGTATCGCCCTGCGCGTGGCGCTACTGGTGATTGGCTGGGTCATCTGCGTGGCGTGGGTAATGCGTTACGCCCGTAAAGTGCGCAAGGATCCGTCTCTCTCTATCGTTGCAGACAAGCAGGAAGAAAACCTCGCCCATTTCCTCGGCAACAAAGGCGAACAGTCGCTGGAATTTACCCCGGTGCGCAAAATCATCCTCGTGATTTTCGCCCTCGCCTTCGCGGTGATGATTTACGGCGTGGCGGTGCTTGGCTGGTGGATGGCGGAGATCTCCGCGGTGTTCCTCGCCAGCGCGATCATCGTCGGGCTTATCGCCCGCATGAGCGAAGAAGAACTTACCTCAACCTTTATCAACGGCGCGCGGGATTTGCTGGGTGTCGCGCTGATTATCGGTATTGCGCGCGGTATCGTAGTGATAATGGATAAGGGCATGATTACCCACACCATTTTGCACAGCGCTGAAGGGCTGGTGAGCGGTTTGCCGACCGTCGCATTTATCAACGTGATGTACTGGCTGGAGGTGGTGTTGTCGTTTCTTGTGCCTTCTTCATCCGGCCTTGCCGTTCTGACGATGCCGATCATGGCACCGCTTGCCGATTTCGCTAACGTCAACCGCGACCTGGTAGTGACGGCTTATCAGTCGGCTTCCGGCATCGTTAACCTGGTCACGCCGACCTCTGCCGTCGTGATGGGCGGGCTGGCGATCGCCCGCGTCCCCTACGTGCGTTACCTGAAGTGGGTTGCCCCTTTGCTGGCGATCCTGACGGTGGTGATTATGGTGGCGTTGAGCCTCGGGGCGTTGTTGTGATCTTTTGACGTTGTAGGCCCGGTAAGCGTAACGCCACCGGGCGTTTTGTTTCAGCCAATTACATGGGATTAAGTTATGACGGAATATGGTGATTACTCTCCAAAGGAACAGCTACAGCTGACAGTGTGTCAGCGTCTGATTACCGAAAAGAGTTATCTCTCCCAGGAAGAAATTCGCCGCGACTTACAGGAGCGGGGGTTCGACAGCATCAGTCAGTCCACCGTTTCACGTCTGCTCAAGTTGCTCGGTGTCATAAAAATTCGAAATGCCAAAGGGCTAAAGATTTATTCGTTGAATCACCAGTTACGCCCGGCGCCCGATGCCGCTCGTACGGTTTCCGAAATGGTGGTCAGCGTGGAGCATAATAGCGAATTTATCCTTATCCACACCGTTGCCGGATATGGCCGCGCGGTGGCGCGTATTCTGGATTATCACCAGTTACCGGAAATTTTAGGCGTGGTTGCCGGAAGCAGTATTGTCTGGGTTGCGCCACGCGTGGTAAAGCGCACTGCCCTGGTGCACAAACAAATTAATTATTTACTTAGAACGAATTAATATTCACAAAGAACCGTTTGCATTGAGTAAAGTGTGCATTAAATCGCTTGATCCGAAAATCGGGGTGCGTATAATGCCCGACAATTTGCCGGGAGGAAGCATGGTCAAGCGTGTACGACATAACGTCTTACCGCGTCTGAAATCAGACGCTGGCCTGCCGTTTTTCTTCCCGTTGCTAAACCTATTCCCAGAGCCCCTCATTTGAGGGGCTTTTTTTTGCCCGGCGTCAGGAGATAAACATGAATCCGCTTTATCAAAAACACATCATTTCCATAAACGACCTCAGCCGCGAAGAGCTGGAACTGGTTCTGGAAACCGCGGCAAAACTGAAGGCGAATCCGCAACCGGAGCTGCTTAAACACAAAGTCATTGCGAGCTGCTTCTTCGAAGCCTCTACCCGTACGCGCCTCTCCTTTGAAACCTCCATGCACCGCCTGGGCGCAAGCGTGGTGGGCTTCTCAGACAGCAGCAACACGTCGCTGGGTAAAAAAGGCGAAACGCTGGCGGACACGATTTCAGTTATCAGCACCTACGTTGACGCCATCGTGATGCGTCATCCGCAGGAAGGCGCCGCCCGTCTGGCGACCGAGTTTTCCGGTGGCATTCCGGTACTGAATGCCGGGGACGGCGCGAATCAGCACCCGACGCAAACGCTGCTGGATCTGTTCACCATTCAGGAAACCCAGGGCAGCCTGGAAAACCTGAACATCGCCATGGTCGGTGACCTGAAATATGGCCGTACCGTCCACTCCCTGACCCAGGCGCTGGCGAAATTTAACGGTAACCGCTTCTACTTTATCGCCCCGGACGCGCTGGCGATGCCGCAGTACATCCTCGATATGCTGGACGAAAAAGGCATCCAGTGGAGCCTGCACGCCAGCATCGAAGAGGTGATGAACAGCGTGGATATTCTGTATATGACCCGCGTGCAGAAAGAGCGCCTGGATCCCTCCGAATACGCCAACGTGAAGGCGCAGTTTGTGCTGCGCGCCAGCGACCTCGAGGGCGCGCGCGACAACATGAAGGTGCTGCATCCGCTGCCGCGTATCGATGAGATCACAACAGACGTTGATAAGACGCCACACGCCTGGTACTTCCAGCAGGCCGGGAACGGCATCTTCGCTCGCCAGGCGTTACTGGCACTGGTTCTGAATCGCGAATTAGCTCTGTAAGGGGAAATGACAATGACACACGATAACAAACTTCAGGTTGAAGCCATCAAACGTGGCACCGTGATTGACCACATCCCTGCGCAGGTGGGCTTTAAGCTGCTGACCCTGTTCAAACTGACCGAAACCGACCAGCGCATCACCATCGGTCTGAACCTGCCGTCTGGCGAAATGGGCCGCAAAGATCTGATCAAAATTGAGAATACGTTCCTGACCGACGAGCAGGTAAACCAGCTGTCGCTGTACGCACCGGACGCCACCGTAAACCGTATCGACGATTATGACGTAGTGGGTAAATCACGCCCAAGCCTGCCGGATCGTATCGAAAGCGTGCTGGTCTGCCCGAACAGCAACTGCATCAGCCATGCTGAGCCTGTTTCTTCCAGTTTTACAGTGAAAAAACGCGCTGATGACATCGCACTCAAATGCAAATACTGCGAAAAGGAGTTTTCTCATTATGTGGTGCTGGCCAACTAATTGAGGTTGGTAATGAAATCCCGGCTGTTATAATGGCCGGGACTCTTAAATCAGCTGTTATTCTGGAGAAATCATGACCAAAGTACTCGCGACGGAAAATGCACCAGCGGCTATCGGCCCATACGTTCAGGGCGTTGATCTGGGTAGCATGATTATTACCTCAGGCCAGATCCCGGTTAACCCGAAAACCGGCGCCGTGCCGGAAGACGTTGCCGCGCAGGCACGTCAGTCACTGGAAAACGTGCAGGCTATCGTTGAATCCGCAGGTCTGAAAGTGGGCGATATCGTGAAAACCACGGTATTCGTGAAAGACCTGAACGATTTCGCGACCGTAAACGCGACCTACGAAGCATTCTTCACCGAACACAATGCCACATTCCCGGCGCGCTCTTGCGTTGAAGTGGCGCGTCTGCCGAAAGACGTGAAAATTGAAATCGAAGCGATTGCAGTACGTCGTTAATTTATTTCAATTAATAATGGGCGGCTCCGGCTGTCCATTTTTTTTGGATATTTTTCCTCTCGCCGCAGCATGACATCCCCCTCCTCCCATTAATAACATCAGATGCTTATCTATTATTAATGGACTAAAAATGAAACCTTCAAAAATTGCGTTGGCGGTGGCGACACTGACCATTGCCTCATCCGCTTTCGCTCACGGTTATATTGAATCCCCGGCCAGCCGCGCCTATATGTGTAAGCTCGGTCAAAATATTGATTGTGGCTCCGTGCAATATGAACCGCAGAGCGTGGAAAAAACCTCCGGCTTCCCTGCGGGCGCATTGCCGCCAGACGGACAGCTCGCCAGCGCCGGCATTGCCAACTACTCACAGCTTGATAAACAGAGCCTGAATGCCTGGACTAAAACGCCGATGACCGCAGGCCCGCATGAGTTTGTCTGGTATCACACCGCGCCGCACAAAACCACCAACTGGCGTTATTATATGACCAAACAGAATTGGGATCCAAATAAGCCGCTGACTCGCGATCAATTTGAATCAACCCCATTCTGTACTATCAACGGTAATAACCAGGCACCGGCTGCACGTCAGAGTATGAATTGTAATGTACCTGAACGTACCGGTTACCAGGTTATTTATGGCGTATGGGAAATTGCTGATACAACAAACAGTTTCTATCAGGCTATTGACGTTGATTTCGGTAATGACGGTACGGTCAAACCCGACGAAACACCAGCTGTAGTTTCCGAATGGAGCACCACGCTGAGCGGCCAGATCACGGGGAATAACCTGAATGCTGGCGACAAAGTGATTGCTCGCTTCTTTGACGCTCACGGTGAAGTGACCGCCATGCGCACAGAGATGACCATCGCCTCTGCCGAACAGGGTGACGCGAACCAGTGGTCTTACGATCTGGCGCAGAAGCTTAACACCGCGCAGAGCGCGATTCGCGTAGGGGTAAAAGATGCCTCCGGTGAAATCAGCCCGATCCATGGAGCCAACAGCATCTTCGTCAAAGAGGGGAGCACGTTAAAATCGGTAGCGATTTCCTACGAAGAACAGAAAGCGCAGGTTAATGAAACCATTGCGGTATCAGGCCTTCAGTACAGCAAAATCGAGCAGGGTAATGCCACGGTCTCCTTCCATCTGAACACCCACGGTAACGTGGATTTTGAAGCCCATGTGATGAATCATAACGGCGCGGAGAAAGGCTATCTGAAACAGGAGATGAACAACGTGAATCAGGACGTTACCATGACCCTGACCAACGTTGAGCCGGGCCACCACATGCTGAAATACTACGCAACTAATCAGGACGGCACCCTGTTTGCGCAGGATGTCCTGAACCTGATGCTGGAAGAGGATGCAGCAACCGGAAATACGGGCCATTACGACTTTAGTTTCCCGGCGAACATCGCCGCCTATAAAGCGGGCACGGTAGTGTTGCAGCCAAAAGACGGTAAGACCTATGAGTGTAAGCCATTCCCGTACAGCGGCTACTGCGTGCAGTGGAGTCAGTATGCGAATCAGTATGAGCCTGGCGTAGGTTCACACTGGAAAGAGGCGTGGGTTCTTAAGCACTGAGTCGTCTGATCCCCTCACCCCGGCCCTCTCCCACTGTACGTTCCGGGGACATGGTAGACAGGTGTTCGGGGACATGGTGAACACTTTTTAACATCCTTTACCCATGGTGATCGACTTTTTCTTCAGGTCGATCACCCCCACTTTCGTGCTGTACCACCACACCTCGTAGCTGCCGTCTTCCTGCATCTCCTTCAGCCCGACCCGTTCTCCCCTGAACGCCTTGCCTGCGCTCAGACTTACCCCTTTCACGCTCAGCTTTCCGCTGATATCCACTTTCCTGACCATCACGCCCTCGTCGTATTCCGGGGGCGTGGTGTTGCCGCTGTACTGCCGCTCTGACGGCTTATACCGCGACCCCGGTACCGCCATATCCAGCGCCTCATGCGGGCGTTCAAGGTTATAGACTGTCCGCCAGTGGTCGAAGGCGCGCTGCAGTTCGCCCCCGCTCGCGAACCACTTCCCCTGCAGCACTTCTGCCTTCAGGCTCCGGTGAAAACGCTCCAGCTTACCCTGCGTCTGCGGATGATACGGCCGGGAGTGCCCCACCCGGATACCCAGACGCATCAGCCACAGCTCCAGCGCCGTCCAGGTGCCGGTGGTGTCTCCCCACGGAGAACCGTTGTCCATCGTCATCCGGTCCGGCAGGCCGTAGCGCTCAAACACGCTGACCAGCTGCTGCTGCACGGTCTCGCGCCGTTCATCGGTACAGTGCGCCAGGCACAGGGAAAATCGGGAGTGGTCGTCCAGCAGGGTGAGCGGATGGCAGCGGCCGCCTCCAAAGGGAAAGTGGCCCTTAAAATCCATCTGCCAGAGGCGGTTCGGCGCGTCATGTTCGAACCGTCCCGTGGCGGGAATGCCCGGTGAAGTGCCCGGCAGCAGACCGTGACGGGCCATGAGGTTATGGACGGTGCTGAAGGCGGGCATGGTGTGCCCCTGGTCTTCCAGCCAGCGCTTTATCTTGCGTGCGCCCCAGCGTTCATGGCGGTCATGCGCTATACGCAGCAGGGCAGTGATGTCGTCAGATGAGCGGTTCGGGGAATGGTGCGGTATGCGCGGGCGGTCCTGAAGGCCGGAGGCCCCTTCCTCCGCCCAGCGGCGAAGCCACTTATAGCCGGTGGCAGGTGAAATGCCGAAGCGACGGCAGAGGGAACGGATGTTCGCCCCGTCCTGCGAGGCGAACAAAACAAACTCGGTACGTAATGACATGGTATCTCTCGCATCCCAGGACATAAGCGACTCCATAAACGGGTTCTTATGCCTTAGTTGTAAGTGTCTACCATGTCCCCGAACAAGTGTTCACTATGTCCCCGGACCGTACACCCACAGGGAGAGGGTTAGGGTGAGGGTTCTTTACTACTGATTCCGCGTGGCTCTGAGCAGCGTCTCCAGCGGGTAAACCGCCGCAATCACCACCTCATCCTGAATTTTCGCCGCGTTATCCAGCTCAGCCTGAATCGACGCAATTTCTTTGTCATCCAGCGTCCCCTGACGCGCCACCAGATCGGTTAAGCGCAGGCCAATCGAGGCCAGCTTGTCCACTTCCTGAATCACCGGTTTAATCGCCCTGAGCTGATAGTTGTTTCCGCTCAGCGCCAGCGCATCGCTGGTATTGCTTTGCCAGCGGTTAAACACGTGGCGCAGCGCATCCGCACTTTCCGTGTCTTCTGCATCGCTGACCAGCCTGTCGACCCATTTATTCATCTGACGCACGGTGGCGCTTTCAGCGCTAAGCGCATCAGCAAAACGGTTGAGCGGCTCAAACTGATGATAATTCCCGGCCTGGAACTTCAGATGCTGGCGGGTGTAATACTGGGCCGGTTCCACTGCCTGCGCGAGGATCAGCAGCGGCAGGCTGTCGCCATTGTTCGCCAGGCGGGTGAAGTACGCCTGCTGCTGGCTGTGCTGCTGAAGCCCCACCGACACCGTCGACCAGCTATCCATCGCCTGCAAACGGGTGTACATGTTGTCGGTATCGTTCACATCCTGCGCCGACCACAAGCGTTCCGCCACGGCAAAGGTGCGCGGCCAGAGTTTAATATCCAGCACAGGTGCAACCACGTTTTCGGCCCAAAGCGCGGCTTCGCCACCCAGCAGATTGGCCTGTTGGGCAGCATCTGGCACGACCGGAGCGATACCTTTTGGCACCTCATCCAGCAGCTTGCCGCTGACCGGGTAACGGGCGTTGCCCAGCAGGAAATAGCCACTCAGCGTATCCGTACCCACCGTCACCACCGGGCGCGTTTCGCCCATCCAGGTATCAACGGTAAACGTCACCTGGTCATCGCTACGCCATTCGATGTTCTGAACCGCGCGGCGCGACTTGCCGGCAAAATCGATAAATCCTCGCCAGCCGGAATCGCCTTTCACCAGGGTAAAGCTCCCTTCTACTGGCTTGCCTTTCAGGCGCGGCAGGGTGAATGCCCAGCTCTGTGGGCTGTCGTTATCGCCGATCACATCCACATTGTTTAAGCCCTGCGGCACGATCTCATTACGGTAGTGATAGGCCGTCGACTGTGGCTGGTCGAGATAAAAACCGGTCGAGAGAATGCCTTTGTAGCCCTTATCGGCCACCTGCCCCAGTGCATCCTGCCCTTGCCAGGACTGGATCAGAATGCTTTTTGGCAGGTCGGGATGGAAGATCTCGTCCCAGCCCACCATCTGCCGGTGATGTTTTTCAAGAAGCGTTTCCAGCTTGCGGTTGAAATACGCCTGTAATGCGTGGCTGTCTGCCAGCTTGTTATCACGCATGAATTTCTGAATGGCGGCGTTTTCTTTCCACTGCGTGTCGTCCACCTCATCGCCACCGATATGCAGATACGGATCGGGGAAGATCGCCGCCAGTTCGCTGACCATTGCCTCTGCAAAGCTGTAAGTTGCCTCTTTGGTCGGATCCAGCACCGGCTTCAGCCCCCCCCAGTGGCGTTCCATCTCATAAGGCCCTGGCGCACTCATCAGCTCGGGGTAGGCAACAGCAATTGCCGACGCATGGCCCGGCATGTCGATTTCCGGGACCACGCGAATGCCACGGTCGGTGGCGTAACGCACGATCTCACGCATCTGGTCCGGGGTGTAAAACTGCCCGTCGCTGGCAAGCTGCGTGAGCTTTGGATAGCGCTTCGAGGTAAAGCGCCAGCCCTGATCGTCGGTCAGATGCCAGTGCAGCACGTTCAGTTTTGCCGCCGCCATCCCGTCAATCTGGCGTTTGATGTCGTTCAGCGGGATAAAGTGGCGGGCGGAATCAAGCAGCAACCCACGCCACGGGAAACGCGGCGCATCCTCAATGGTGACCCAGGGTATCGCGGTATTTTCTGGTCCGTTCTGGATAAGCTGGAGCAGCGTTTCCATCCCGCGCAGTGCGCCAAAGCGGGTGTTGGCCGAGATATTCACGCCGTTTGCGTCAACCTTAAGCGTGTAGCTCTCATCACTGTCGGGCAGCGGTTGCGGCTTCACTTTTTTAGCGATGTCGATGTGGATGGTGGGTTTGTCTGGCTTTTCGGCCTGCGGTCGCAGCGTCCAGCCGGTTTGCAGCGCAATGCGCTGGCGCAGGCGGTTGACCGCGTCACCCAGGTCATCACCGCTGACGCTTACAGAGATATTATCGCTAAGCACCAGCGCGCCCTGAGTTGTCGGGCGTTCAACCTTTGCAGGCCAGGGCATCAGAGGAAGGTCACCTGCCGGAGCGGCAAACGCAGAAGCGCCGAGCATAAGCCCGGCGGTTAAGAGACTGTACCGTAACATGAATGTTCCTTATTTGACGGGCCAAAAAAGCAAAACATTCTGTTAACATGCGCTCAATTTGTCGTCAAGAGAATGACGCAACAGAGATCACAGGTTGTCGAATTTGGGAGGAAAGCCAGTTGCCGGGTGGCGGCTTCGCCTTACCCGGCCTACATTCGGATCGTAGGCCCGGTAAGCGCAGCGCCACCGGGCATTTTTTTACTGCCACCCATACCGGCGCGCATAGAACCCTTTCACCATCTGGGTCAGCACCATATAGCCCGCGAGGATCGCCACCAGCCATGGGAAGTAGCTCAGCGGTAGCGCCTGCAATTGCAGATAACTCGCCAGCGGAGAGAACGGCAGCGCGATACCCAGCACCATCACAATCCCCGTCATCACAATCAGCGGCCATGCGGCACGGCTCTGAATAAACGGAATACGGCGGGTACGGATCATATGCACAATCAGCGTTTGCGACAGCAGCCCCACCACGAACCAGCCAGACTGGAACAGGGTCTGATGTTCAGGCGTGTTGGCATGGAACACAAACCACATCAGGCAGAAGGTCAGAATGTCAAAAATGGAGCTGATCGGCCCAAAGAACAGCATAAAGCGGCCAAGATCGGACGGGTTCCAGCGCTGTGGCTTCTGGATCTGCTCATCGTCCACGTTATCAAACGGGATCGCCACCTGAGAGACATCGTACATCAGGTTCTGGATCAGCAGGTGCAGCGGCAGCATTGGCAGGAAGGGCAAAAACGCACTCGCCACCAGCACGCTGAAGACGTTACCGAAGTTCGAGCTGGCGGTCATTTTGATGTACTTCAGCATGTTGGCAAAGGTACGGCGGCCTTCGATAACCCCCTCTTCCAGTACCATCAGGCTTTTTTCCAGCAAAATGATATCCGCCGCTTCACGGGCAATATCCACGGCACCGTCAACAGAAATACCAATATCTGCCGCACGCAGCGCCGGAGCATCGTTGATGCCATCGCCCATAAAGCCCACCACATGCCCTTCGCGGCGCAGCAGCGTAACAATGCGCTCTTTATGCATCGGCGTCAGTCGGGCAAACAGCGTGGTGCGCTGGGCAAGCCGGGCCAGCTCATCGTTAGAAAGATGTTCTATCTCGCTTCCCACCACCACGTCGCCGGCATCCAGCCCCACTTCGTGACACACTTTTGCCGCCACCAGCTCGCTGTCGCCGGTGAGGATTTTCACGGTGATACCGCTCGCCTTCAGGGCTTTCAGCGCCGGAGCCGTCGTCTCTTTTGGCGGATCGAGAAACGCGATGTAGCCTTCAAGGATCAGGTCTGATTCATCAATGCGCTGATAATCCCCAACGCGCGCTGGCAGGAATTTGCTGGCCACCGCCACCACGCGCAGCCCCTGACGGTTCAGGTTGTCGGTCACGCGTTTGATACGGCGCAGCATGATGTCGTCCAATGGGACGATATCACCGTTGTGCCGTACCTGGGTGCACACATTAAGGATCTCCTGCAACGCCCCTTTGCAGATCAGCTGATGCACATCCTGCTGTTCACTCACCACCACCGACATACGGCGGCGCTCAAAATCAAACGGGATCTCATCCACTTTCTGCCAGCGGCCAGACAGCGCGCGGGCAGACTCTTCACCCACGCCTTCCAGCACCGCAACGTCGAGCAGGTTTTTCAGCCCGGTCTGGTAGTGGCTGTTAAGCCAGGCGCTGTGCAGCACGCGTTCGCTGGTCTTGCCTGAGATATCGGTATGGTTCTCCAGCACGATTTTATCCTGGGTCAGCGTCCCGGTTTTATCGGTGCAGAGGATGTCCATCGCGCCAAAGTTCTGGATAGCGTCGAGGTGTTTAACAATGACTTTTTGCTTAGAGAGTTTCACCGCCCCGCGCGCCAGCGTGGAGGTGACAATCATCGGCAGCATTTCTGGCGTTAAGCCCACGGCAACAGAGAGCGCAAACAGCGCCGCTTCCCACCAGTCGCCTTTGGTGTAGCCGTTAATCAGCAACACAATCGGCGTCATCACCATCATAAAGCGGATCAGCAGCATACTGACGCGGCCAATCCCCTTCTGGAAGGCGTTAGGTTCGCTTTCCTGCTCTGTTACACGCCCGGCAAGTTGGCCAAACCAGGTGTTACCGCCCGTTGCGGTCACAATGGCCTGCGCGGTTCCGCTGACCACCGTGGTGCCCATAAAGCACAGCGTGTCGCATTCCAGCGGGTTCATCTGCTGCGGATCGCGGGTACGTGCCACTTTCTCCACCGGTAGTGATTCGCCGGTTAACGAGGCCTGAGCGACAAACAGATCGCGCGCCTGAATGATGCGCAAATCTGCCGGGATCATATCGCCGGCGGCAAGTTTCACCAGATCGCCCGGAACCAGCTGATCGATAGGCAGTTCAAGCCAGGCGTTTTCGCCCAGTTCGTTAATCACGCGCGAAACGGTGGCGGTGTTGCTGACCATCGCTTTCAGGGCATCGGCCGCTTTGGTGGAGCGGGCTTCCTGAATGAAGTTCAGCAGCGTGGAAATCCCCACCATCAGGGCAATAACGCCTGCGGCAAACAGGTCTTCGGTGGCATACGAGATAATGCCAAGTACCGTCAGCAGCAGATTGAACGGGTTGCGGTAGCAAACCCACAGGTGCACCCACCAGGGCGATGGTTTTTGCGCCGGGATTTGATTGTCGCCATGCTCGGCGCGGGTTTTATCGACTTCGGCTGCATTCAGCCCTTCCGGGTGACCACCAAAGGCGCGCCAGACTTCATTTTCGTCCATCGCCGCCACGTTCAGGCAGCGCTCGGTCAGGGAAGAAGGAATAGCCGCACCCGCCAGATTTTTGGCGTTTGGCATTGGGTCACGCTGGATAAGACGGCGTGGCAGGTGGCGGCTCAGCTGATCAAGCAGCTGCCGGGTGATATTTTTCAGCATAATAAGCTCTCCTGCGCGCGCAGCGGCGAACGCAGATTTGCTGGCAGACACGGTAAATCCGTACCTGGCGGCACTTTAATTATTAGCAGAAACGTTGGGAACGTTGCTGCCTCACATCACCGGTGAGACAGCAAAAGGCTGGCTTACCGAAAAGAAAACGCACTCCCGTTCAGGAGAGGCGTGGGATCGGGATCCATGTAACCTCCGGTAAGTAAAATCGGAATTTCGCCGCGCAATACAGGGAATTAACCGTACCGCTTGTGACGATTCGGGCGGTATTATAACCCCGCGCAAGTAAACCGTACGTAAACCAGACTTTGCCCATAGCAAAATCACGCTATACCATTACGCTCAATTGACGACCGCCGTCGCTGTTACAGGGAATAGAGGATGCAAAATCGCCTTACCATTAAAGACATCGCACGTTTAAGCGGCGTGGGGAAATCCACCGTGTCGCGGGTGCTGAACAACGAAAGTGGTGTCAGCGAGCGCACGCGCGAGCGCGTCGAGGCGGTTATGAATCAGCACGGTTTTTCCCCTTCCCGCTCCGCGCGCGCCATGCGCGGGCAAAGTGACAAAGTGGTCGCCATTATTGTGTCGCGCCTCGATTCCCTGTCTGAAAACCTGGCCGTTCAGACCATGCTGCCTGCCTTCTACGAACAGGGTTACGACCCGATTATGATGGAAAGCCAGTTTTCGCCACAGCTGGTGGAAGAGCACCTGGGAATGCTGCAACGCCGCAACATCGATGGCGTGGTGCTGTTTGGCTTTACCGGCATTAAAGAAGAGATGCTTAAACCCTGGCAGCCATCGCTGGTGCTGCTGGCGCGCGATGCCAGTGGTTTTGCCTCTGTCTGTTATGACGATGAAGGCGCTATCTACACGTTGATGCAGCGCTTATACGATCAAGGCCATCGCCATATCAGCTTCCTCGGCGTGCCCCATGCGGACGTCACCACCGGCAAACGCCGTCATGAAGCCTATCTGGCATTCTGCAAAAAATACGCACTTCCTGCCGTGGCTGCCCTGCCGGGTCTGGCCATGAAGCAAGGCTACGAAAAAGTGGCAGACGTCCTGACGCCGCAAACCACTGCGCTGGTGTGCGCCACCGATACCCTGGCGCTGGGTGCCAGCAAATATCTGCAAGAACAACGGATCGATAATCTGCAACTCGCAAGTGTTGGCAGCACGCCGCTGATGAAGTTTTTGCACCCCGAAATAGTCACCGTCGACCCCGGCTACGCCGAAGCAGGACGCCAGGCGGCGAGCCAGTTGATCGAGCAGATCAACGGCCGTGCTGAACCGCGTCAGATAGTGATCCCCGCGCATATCTCTTAAGCCACATTAACGGATTATTGTGATCTTCGCCTGATTTCGGGAACGTTCCCATTTTCCCCGGAACGCTTAACGAGTAGGCTTGCTTTCAGGTCATTACACCCTTATCCATCTGTCATGAGGTTTCATGATGAGCAAAGTCAAACAAGCTGATATCGACCAGTTGATCGTCCTGGTTGGCGGTCGCGATAACATCGCAACCGTCAGCCATTGCATTACCCGCCTGCGCTTTGTGCTGAACGATCCGGCCAAAGCCAATCCGAAAGCCATTGAAGAGCTTTCGATGGTGAAAGGCTGCTTTACCAACGCCGGGCAGTTCCAGGTGGTTATCGGCACAGAAGTGGGCGATTACTATCAGGCTCTGCTGGCCACCACTGGCCACTCATCTGCTGATAAAGAGCAGGCGAAGCAGGCCGCGCGTCAAAATATGAAATGGCACGAGCAGCTGATCTCGCACTTTGCGGAGATCTTCTTCCCGCTGCTGCCGGCGCTGATCAGCGGGGGCTTGATCTTAGGTTTCCGTAACGTGATCGGCGATGTGCCGATGAGCGACGGCAAAACCCTGGCGCAAATCTACCCGTCACTGAAGACCGTTTACGATTTCCTGTGGCTGATTGGCGAAGCCATCTTCTTCTATCTGCCTGTCGGGATTTGCTGGTCGGCGGTGCGTAAGATGGGCGGCACGCCAATCCTGGGGATTGTCCTTGGCGTCACGCTGGTGTCTCCGCAGTTAATGAACGCTTACTTACTGGGTCAGCAGGTGCCGGAAGTCTGGAACTTCGGTCTGTTCACTATCGCGAAAGTGGGCTATCAGGCGCAGGTTATCCCGGCGTTACTGGCAGGTCTGGCGCTGGGCTTTATTGAGACTCGCTTAAAACGCATCGTCCCGGATTACCTTTATCTGGTGGTGGTTCCGGTCTGTTCACTGATTATCGCCGTGTTCCTTGCCCACGCCTTTATCGGCCCGTTTGGCCGCATGATCGGCGACGGCGTGGCCTTTGCCGTACGTCATCTGATGACCGGTAGCTTCGCACCGATTGGTGCTGCGCTGTTTGGCTTCCTGTATGCGCCGCTGGTTATTACCGGTGTGCACCAGACCACGCTTGCCATTGATATGCAGATGATTCAGAGCATGGGCGGCACGCCAGTCTGGCCAATCATTGCGCTGTCTAACATTGCTCAGGCGTCTGCGGTAACCGGCATCATTATCGTCAGCCGTAAGCATAACGAGCGTGAGATTTCCGTTCCGGCGGCTATCTCTGCCTACCTCGGCGTGACCGAACCGGCGATGTACGGGATCAACCTGAAATACCGCTTCCCGATGCTGTGCGCCATGATTGGCTCTGGCCTGGCGGGCCTGGTGTGTGGCCTGAACGGCGTGATGGCAAACGGGATTGGCGTGGGTGGCCTGCCGGGCATCCTCTCCATTCAGCCAGCCTTCTGGCAAGTGTTTGCGCTGGCCATGGCTATCGCGATTATTGTCCCGCTGGCACTGACCACCTTCGTTTATCAGCGTAAGTACCGTCAGGGCACGTTGCAGATTGTTTAACTTCATCTTTCGGGGCGCAATTGCGCCCCTTCGCATTTGCAGGAACGAACTATGAATACCCTTCCTCAGTGGTGGCAAAACGGTGTCATCTATCAGATTTACCCAAAGAGTTTTCAGGACACAACCGGATGCGGTACCGGGGATTTACGCGGCGTAACGCAGCGCCTCGACTACCTGAAAAATCTCGGTATTGATGCCATCTGGCTGACCCCGTTCTATATCTCTCCGCAGATTGATAACGGCTATGACGTGGCGAATTATACCGCTATCGACCCGGCATACGGCACGCTGGATGACTTTGACGAGCTGGTCGCGCAGGCCCATTCCCGCGGCATCCGCATTGTGCTTGATATGGTGCTTAATCACACCTCGACCCAGCACGCGTGGTTTCGCGAATCATTGAACAAAGAGAGCCCGTATCGCCAGTTCTATATCTGGCGCGACGGCACGCCGGATGGCCTGCTGCCGAATAACTGGCGCTCTAAATTTGGCGGTAATGCCTGGCGCTGGCACGCGGGCAGCGAGCAGTACTATCTGCACCTGTTTGCCCCGGAACAGGCGGACCTGAACTGGGAAAACCCGGCAGTGCGTACCGAGCTGAAAAAAGTGTGCGAATTCTGGGCCGATCGCGGCGTGGACGGTTTACGTCTCGACGTCATTAACCTTATCTCCAAAGATCAGGCATTCCCGAATGACGAGCACGGCGATGGCCGCCGCTTTTACACCGACGGGCCGCGCGTTCATGAATATTTGCAGGAGATGAGCCGCGACGTCTTCGCCCCGCGCAACCTGATGACGGTGGGCGAGATGTCTTCCACCTCGTTAGAAAACTGCCAGCAGTACGCCTCCCTGGACGGGCGCGAACTGTCGATGACCTTTAACTTCCATCACCTGAAAGTGGACTACCCTGACGGTGAAAAATGGACGAAAGCGCAGCCCGATTACGTGGCGCTGAAAACCCTGTTCAGCCACTGGCAGCAGGGAATGCACAACGTGGCCTGGAACGCCCTCTTCTGGTGTAACCACGATCAACCGCGCATCGCGTCGCGTTTTGGCGATGAGGGCGAGCATCGCGTCCCTGCCGCGAAAATGCTGGCGATGGTGCTGCATGGAATGCAGGGCACGCCGTATATCTACCAGGGTGAAGAGCTGGGCATGACCAACCCGCACTTCCGCCAGATCACGGATTATCGCGATGTGGAAAGCCTGAATATGTTCACCGAGCTGCGCGCCGCAGGGCGTGAAGCGGATGAGCTGCTGGAGATCCTCGCCAGTAAATCCCGTGATAATGGCCGGACGCCAATGCAATGGGATGCCTCACCAAACGCCGGTTTTACAGCGGGTGAACCGTGGATTGCGGTCTGCGATAACTACCAGAGCATTAACGCCTGCGCGGCACTGAGCGACCCGGATTCGGTGTTCTATACCTATCAGTCATTGATTGCGCTGCGTAAAACACTGCCGGTACTGACGTGGGGGGATTATCAGGATCTGCTGCCTGAGCACCCAGCCCTGTGGTGCTACCGTCGTCAGTGGCAGGGGCAAACCCTGATCGTGGCGGCAAACCTCAGCAATGCATGCCAGCAATGGCAGCCAGACGCACAGAGCGGCGAATGGCAGGTGGTCATGAGCAACTATGCAGAAGCAGCCAACGCAACGCAGGCCATGACCCTGCGTCCGTTTGAAGCCGTCTGGTGGCTTCAGCCATAATTCTCATCGCCGGGCGTAGCAATATGCCCGGTTTACCTTACTGTTTTTGTTGAATTATTAATCAGATTTTTCCTGCCACAATTTACAAACGCTGTAGCGCCCGTCATTTGTACTCTCGTCTTTTTACTTTGTTCTGAATCAAATAAATCGCAAACATGTTTGATGCAAATCACTATATGTAGCACTTAAAATGCACGCCGACCCAACATCTTGTATTTATCGTCTACTATTCCAACAACAAGACGGCGACTCAGCTCTCCGGAATTGTGGATAACAACTGTCGGGAACGAGGGAAGTGACTGGGCTATCAATACATCAGCCCGGTGCAGTCTTCTCCACCTCTGTGGATAACCTGTTTTTAAAATGGAGTGATCATGACACCGCATGTGATGAAACGTGATGGCTGTAAAGTGCCGTTTAAATCAGAGCGCATCAAAGAAGCCATTCTGCGTGCAGCTAAAGCAGCGGGAGTCGATGACGCAGATTACTGCGCCACCGTCGCAGAAGTCGTTAGCAGCCAGATGAACGAACGTAGCCAGGTGGATATCAGCGAGATCCAGACTGCTGTTGAGAACCAGCTGATGGCGGGCCCGTATAAGCAGCTGGCCCGCGCTTACATCGAATACCGTCACGACCGTGACGTCCAGCGCGAAAAACGTGGCCGACTGAACCAGGATATTCGCGGCCTGGTGGAGCAAACCAACTCTGCGCTGCTCAACGAAAACGCCAACAAAGACAGTAAAGTCATTCCTACCCAGCGCGATTTGCTGGCCGGTATTGTTGCCAAACACTATGCGCGCCAGCACCTGCTGCCACGCGATGTGGTTTCCGCGCACGAACGCGGTGAGATCCACTACCACGATCTCGACTATTCGCCGTTCTTCCCGATGTTCAACTGTATGTTGATCGATCTGAAAGGCATGCTGACTCACGGCTTTAAAATGGGTAACGCCGAGATTGAACCGCCAAAATCGATCTCCACTGCCACGGCGGTGACCGCCCAGATTATCGCGCAGGTTGCCAGCCACATTTACGGCGGCACCACCATTAACCGTATTGATGAAGTGCTGGCCCCGTTTGTCACGGCGAGCTTCAACAAACACCGTAAAACCGCCGAAGAGTGGCAGATCCCGGACGCGGACGGCTATGCGCATTCACGCACTGAAAAAGAGTGCTACGACGCATTCCAGTCGCTCGAATATGAAGTAAACACGCTGCATACCGCAAACGGCCAGACCCCGTTTGTGACCTTTGGCTTTGGCCTGGGTACCAGCTGGGAATCGCGCCTGATCCAGCAGTCCATTCTGCGCAACCGTATTTCTGGCCTCGGCAAAAACCGCAAAACCGCCGTGTTCCCGAAACTGGTGTTCGCTATCCGCGACGGTCTGAATCATAAGTTTGGCGATCCGAACTACGACATCAAACAGCTGGCGCTGGAATGCGCGAGCAAGCGTATGTACCCGGACATCCTGAACTATGACCAGGTAGTGAAAGTCACGGGTTCGTTCAAAACGCCAATGGGCTGCCGCAGCTTCCTCGGCGTGTATGAAGATGAAAACGGCGAGCAGATCCACGACGGGCGTAACAACCTGGGCGTGATCAGCCTTAACCTGCCGCGTATCGCGCTGGAAGCCAAAGGCAATGAAGCCGCTTTCTGGACACTGCTGGATGAGCGTCTGCAACTGGCCCGTAAAGCACTGATGACCCGTATTGCGCGCCTGGAAGGGGTGAAAGCCCGCGTCGCGCCCATCCTCTATATGGAAGGGGCCTGCGGCGTGCGTCTGAAAGCGGACGATGACGTATCAGAAATCTTCAAAAACGGCCGGGCGTCAATTTCGCTGGGTTACATCGGCATTCACGAAACCATTAACGCGCTGTGTGGCGACACGCATATGTACGACAGCAACGCCCTGCGTGAGAAAGGCGTCGCTATCGTCCAGCGTCTGCGCGATGCGGTTGACCAGTGGAAAGATGAGACGGGCTACGGTTTCAGTCTGTACAGCACACCAAGTGAAAACCTGTGCGACCGTTTCTGCCGCCTCGACACCGCGGAGTTCGGCATTGTGGAAGGGGTAACCGACAAAGGTTACTACACCAACAGCTTCCACCTGGACGTTGAGAAAAAGGTAAACCCGTACGACAAGATCGACTTCGAAGCGGCTTACCCACCAATCGCCAGCGGTGGTTTCATCTGTTATGGCGAGTACCCGAACATCCAGCACAACCTGAAAGCGCTGGAAGACGTGTGGGATTACAGCTACCAGCACGTGCCATATTACGGCACGAACACGCCAATCGACGAGTGCTACGAGTGCGGCTTCACCGGTGAGTTTGAGTGCACCAGCAAAGGCTTCACCTGTCCGAAATGCGGTAACCACGATGCGGCCCGTGTTTCCGTCACCCGCCGCGTATGCGGTTATCTTGGCAGCCCGGATGCACGTCCGTTTAACGCCGGTAAGCAGGAAGAGGTGAAACGCCGCGTGAAACATTTAGGGAATGGGCAGTTAGGTTAAGTTTTTCGCCGGATTTTCCCCCTCACCCTAACCCTCTCCCTCAAGGGAGAGGGAACCGATCGAGTACATTGTTGAGCCTGACTCCGGTTTTCTCCCTCTCCCTGTGGGAGAGGGCCGGGGTGAGGGCATCAGGTTAACGTTATGAACTATCACCAGTACTACCCCGTCGACATCGTCAACGGCCCCGGCACCCGCTGCACCCTGTTCGTTTCAGGGTGCGTTCACGAATGCCATGGCTGCTACAACAAAAGCACCTGGCGTGTAAATTCCGGGATGCCATTCACCCAGGAGATGGAAGACCGGATCATCAACGACCTGAACGACACGCGCATTCACCGCCAGGGCATTTCGCTGTCGGGAGGCGATCCGCTGCATCCGCAAAATGTACCGGAGATCCTGAAGCTGGTTAAACGCATTCGCCGCGAATGCGCGGGAAAAGATATCTGGGTATGGACGGGCTATAAGCTGGATGAACTGAACACCGCCCAAATGGAGGTGGTGGATCTGATTAACGTGCTGGTCGATGGCAAATTCGTGCAGGATTTAAAAGACCCGGCGCTTATCTGGCGCGGCAGCAGTAACCAGGTTGTGCATCACTTGCGGTGACTGAAGGCGGATATCCTCTATCCGCCTTCATCTCAAAACCGGCTCAAACTCTCCATCGCCACCGCCTTAAACCCGGCGAAATCCTTACAGCCGCAAAGCCGCGTCATTGCCCGTTCGCGCAGGAAGGTGACAAAAATATCGTAGATCGCCATTGCCTCTTCATACTCGCTTTTGCTTATAGCGAGCAGGAAAATCACATGCGCGGTTTCATCGCCCCACGGGATGCCGTGCGGCGCCAGCACCGTATAGACCACGGTTTTCTGCGCCAGCAGGCCCAGGGAGTGCGGCAACGCAATTCCTTCACCGAGCATGGTGCTGACGATAGCCTCACGCTCGACAACGGAATCGAGAAACTCCGCGCCAACAAAGCCTTCGCTTTCAAGCTGCCCACACAGTTCACGGAACAGCGTCTGCTGGTCGATGGGTTTATCGATAATGCGGAAATGAGCGGCGTCGAAGTATTTATCCAGCATCCACGGGCGAGTGCGGTCCACCAGCACCAGCTTGCCGATTTGCTCCAGCTGGTAGTCGGTCGGGAACGGGGCGATCATCACCACCGGTTTCGCCTTTTCGCTGATACGGGCGGTGGAGATAACAAAATCTTCGCTGAGGCTTTCTGCCTGCTCGTACTCACGCAGTGTGAGGGTGCGCGTCACCTCAATCTGCGGATATTTACGCTGGAGCACCGCTTCAATCATTCTCACCATCGCGTTGCCCGCATCGCACACCAGCAGCACACGGGGCTGGCGCTGGTAGCCAATGTTGTAGTGGCGCTCAAGCCCCACGCCGATATGCAGCACCAGGAAGCCAATCTCGTTTTCGCTGATCACATACGGCGTGTATTTGCCCCAGCTTGATACCGCCGCCAGGGTCATGTCCCAGGCCATCGGGTAGTGCTGTTTGATGTTATCCAGCAGCGGATTGGGGATCATAATTTGATACCGCACGCGGGTGATCATGGTTTTAATGTGCGTGAGTAAGTCTGCGTGCAGCTGCTCATCACTGAGCAGGTTGTAGTTATAGTGGGTGTTGATGTAGCGCAGGATGTAATTGACCAGCGCTTCATCATCGTCGGCGTTGATGGCACTTGGGGCGATCTCCTGGATCTGGCGCGCGGCAATGTGCACGCAAAGCCAGCTCTCTTCCGAGGGGGCAAGCGCCTTACCCGCCAGCTGTTGAATGGTCACCGCGATGTCTTTCGCTGCTTCCCGCACGTTCTCTTCCACATCTTCCGCGTGGAATTCAGGCAGTGGATAGCCTTCACTGATACGGCGAACCGACACCGCGCAATACAGGCGCAGGAACAGTTCGCCTTCGTCCGTCAGGCGGATGTGGTGGCGGGTTAGCACATCATGCAGCACCGTGACCATCTGTTCAGGAACGCCCGCATTCAGCGCCACTTCGGTGACCAGCGGGTTCAGGCTGTCCTGCTGTGCCAGCTCCCAGAGCAGGTCGGTCAGACAGGCGCGGGTCGCCATCTCGCTGCCAAACAGCTTCATGCCATGGCGCGGGCGGGTTTCCAGGGTCAGGTTGTAGCGGTGGAACCACTCGCGCACTTCCACCATGTCGCTTTGCAGTGTGGCGCGGCTGACAAACCACTCGTCTGCCAGATCTTCAAGCTTGAGCGAAAAGGCCGACGTCAGAAAACGCACCACCAGATAGTGCACCCGCTCCGGCCCCGTACGGGGAATACGCAGCGCACGCGGATGAGAATCCTGTAGCTGCTGATAGCGCGCCGCATCGTCTATTTTGAGCTGGTAACCATTACCCCGGCTCAGAATAAACTGTGCGCCGTGGCTCGCCAGCAGCGCATTCAGGGCTGTGATATCAGCACGGACGGTACGCGTGGACACCGACAGCCGCTGCGCCAGCTCGTCCTGTGGCAGCGTTTCGTTTTGCAACAGTTCGAAAAGTTGCGCTAAACGTTGGTTCGGGAATCGCACGTCGTTGTCCTCTTACGGCTCAGGGAGAAGGTGAAATAACCATCTGGGATGGGCTGCCAACCGGCGTATAGTCCGGTTCGAAGCTGAGTTTGCCGCCTTCCGCTACGCGGAATCGGGTGATGTTGTCGCTGCGCTGATTCATGACGTATAGCCAGCGCCCTTGTTTATCCAGCGTCAGCGAGCGCGGGTAATCACCACGCGTCCAGACATCGTCCTGATGCGTCAGCGTGCCATCAGCTGTTACGGTAAAGTGCCCGATGCTGTTATGCAAACGGTTAGCCACATACAGCTGTTTACCGTCTGCGCTTAACACCAGCCCGGCAGCAAAACTGGTGCCTTTATAGCCTGCGGGCAACGCCGAAAGCGTTTTGCCCTCTTTCAGGGTGCCATTTGCATTCACGACATAATGGGTCAGCGTAGACGCCTCTTCGTTAATCAGCCACAGGGCATCACCTTTTGGCGTAAAGACGAAGTGGCGCGGCCCGGCACCTTTTGAGGAGGCGCTGATAAACGGTGGATCGTTCGGCGTCAGCTTTCCGCTTTGATCGTCAAAACGGTACTGGTAGATACGATCCAGCCCCAGATCGGTGGAAAAGACATACTTCCCGCGAGGATCGGCGGCGATCATGTGCGCATGTGGGCCATTATGATCGCTTACCGCAAAACTCCCCTCCGCAGCGGCTTCCGGTTTTGCCGCCCCTGGCTCACCCTGATCCTGATGGGTGTCCGATGCGTCGCCCAGGCTGCCATCCGCTTTCACGGGCAACACGGCGATGGAGCCACTCACATAGTTTGCCACCAGCAGATGACGGCCATTGGGCGTTAAAGAGAGATAAACCGGGCCAGCCCCACCGGAAGCCACCTGATTTAATTCGCTTACCGCACCGTTATCCCCCACGCGTAATGCCTGCACCACGCCCTGCTCCACTTCGCTTGCCACGTACAGCGTTTTGCCATCGTGCGAGACGGTGAGTTGCGCTGCATTGGGCAGTTTGCTGACCAGCGTTTTGTTGGCGAGCGCCCCGGTTTGCGGGTCAACGGTAAAGCGGTATAGCCCTTCGCCGTTGGGGTTGTAGGTTCCCACCCAGGCGTATTGCGGCTGGGCGATGGCGGCGGTGGCGAGCATTGAGAGTGAAGCGACAAGCAGGCTACGGGTGTGCATGGTGGCTCCTTCGGGTTTGTATGGTGTGTTTCCCCTCACCCCAGCCCTCTCCCAAAGGGAGAGGGAGTAAAACGTTGGGGGAGGGGCTGGGATTACTTAACCAGTTTTTTCGTCATCTCAAGCAGCGTTCGCACATCTTCCGGGCGCGTGTCGCCGCTGGCTTTGTCGATAATAGAGCTGTAGATATGCGGGATGATTTTGCTCACGCCCGCGTCCAGCGCAATCTGCAAAATCTCCTCATAATTTTCCAGATCGATACCGCCGGTTGGCTCCAGCCAGAAGTCGTGGCGGGCACAGGCTTCCGCTACCGCTTTGTACTCATCACGGCACTTCAGGCCGCCCATCGGGAAATACTTAATGGAGCTGCCGCCAAAATCTTTCAGCAGGGCAATCGCCGTTTCTACCGGCACGATACCGTCCGGTGCCGCGCTGCTCAGCGGGCCGGTGGAGATTTTGACCATGCCAACAGTCCCGGTTGGAGAGACCAGCCCGTTGACCACAGATTCATTTTGCCCCAACAGCGCGCGGCTGGTCGCCACGCCGGTAAAGACCTGGTTCACGTGCTGCGGTTGTACCTGACGGGAGATCTCGCTCACCATCGCCGACTGGTTCGGATCGCCCGCGCCCAGGCCAACAGAGAGCGCGTTATCAATCAGCTGCGCGTATTCACGCATATCGGCCACCGCGCTTGCCACGTCCGGGTAATTTTTGGAGAGCACGCCCACCAGCACATGGCCTTCTGCCGCTTCGTAAATGGCGCTGGCATTAGCTTTTGAACCCGCCAGCACGTTCAGGCAGACACGGTCACGGTAAAAGTTGGGGGTCAGTTTCATGCGTGTTTCTCCTGTCCTAATACTTCGCTAATGCGGCGGTACACAATGTTCAGCTGCTCTGCATTCACGCTGCGCACGTCCGCTTCGATAATCCCTTCGTTGGCTTTGTAGCCACGGAAATAAATCGCATATTCGCCCTGCTTCAGGCGGTTCGCCAGCTCGCCGGTGCCCATACCGGTGGTGGCTTCGTCAAACTTGATTTCAGCGCGCGCGATATCTCGACCGGCGCTGTCCCAGACCACGCGAGCGGTGACGCCGTTAAGGGTGTTCAGCGCGTCGATAAACGGCGTCATCTTGGCCACCATCCCGGCACCGCTTTCTTTGGTCGCGGTCAGGTAGTGTTCGATGGCGCAGGTCAGGCCAAGAATGCCCTCTTTACCCACCTTCATCGCACGGCCAATGCCCGCCGTCTGTCGTTTCACCCACTCAACATACTGTGTTTTGCCGATCACCAGACCGCTGGTTGGCCCTTCGATCGCCTTCGCACCGCTGTAAATAACCAGGTCTGCGCCGGAACGGTAGTAAACGTGCAGATCTTCTTCCGCTGCCGCATCCACAATCAGCGGCAGGCCGTGTTTACGCGCCACCACTGCCGCCTGCTCTACGCTGAGCATACTTTTCTGCACGCAGTGGTGAGACTTGATGTACAGGATCGCCGCCGTGCGCGGAGTGATGGCTGCCGCCAGCTGATCGGCAGAACATTCGTTGGCATAACCCGCTTCCACCAGCTTGCCGCCGCCCAGCACCACCATGGTGCCGACCGGCGCGCCAAAGTTAACGTTGTGGCCTTTCGGCAGCACGATTTCGTTGTTCTCAATCGGGGTGACGTGCAGGTTTTCCAGCAGCCAGTCGCTGTCTTTCACCAGCACCGCCGCCACGGACTGGGCAATGCCCGCTGAAGCGCAAGAGACAACGGTCGCCCCTTCCACATCCAGCAGATCCGCAATGTATTCACCGGTTTTGTTCACCAGATCTTTCATTTCGAAGTACTGGTTCATCCCGTCCATCGCCGCCTGCACCACTTCCGGGCGTGGCGTTGAAACACCCAGCGCCGTCATGCGGCCAGAGGTGTTGATGACCTGTTTTAAATTGTACTTCTCATAAATCGAAGGCATGTTCCGTGCTCCCTTGTTCGGTCATGTAGCCCTTGCCCGCGCGGATCGCGGCAAGCGGCACCAGAATGTGTTCAGCCTGAAGGCTGTCGTTTTCGGCATCGGTTAATACCGTTGGCTGGCGCTTAATGGTGAACAGCGTCAGGTCAGCGTCGAGACCAGGCTCAATACGCCCTTTGCGCGTCAGGCGCAGGCCGTCGGCAGCATTTGCGGTCACGCACTCAATCACCTGCGGCAGCGACATACCGATAGCGAGGAATTTCGACATCACGCTCGCCAGCGAGCCGACCGGGCCATTAATGCGGTTGCGGCAGTAAATATCCGAGCTGATGGTGTGCGGCAGAATGCCCATCGCGATGGCGCGTTTCGCCACCTCAAAGCTGAAGCTCGCCGTACCGTGGCCCACGTCCAGACGTACGCCGCGTTTCAGGGCGCTGGTGATGGACGCGCGCAGCTCGCCGGATGGGGTCAGAATGCGGTTCGGTTTGCCGTTGTAGCAGTGGGTAATGATGTCGCCGGAACTCAGCAGCTCAGCGATTTCGTCGAGATTTGGCGGGTTGTTGCCAATGTGCACCATCAGCGGCAGGTCGCCGTTCTCTTTCTGGATAGCTTTGGCACGCTCCAGCGGGGTGATGCCATTTTCACCGACCACGCTGCTGCTCATGCGCGCTTTCAGGCCGACGATAAAATCAGGATGGCGTTTAACGGCCTGCTTCACGGCATCCGCGTCAATATTGGCCATATTGGCCAGCTCGTTTTGGGCAATCAGCCCCACGCGGGAGATATTCAGCAGGGCAAAGACCTCGGTTGAGGCTTTGCGGGTGATGGCGTAAAAATCGTCCACGTCATCCGCGCCGGTACTGCCCGCATCCACCACGGAGGTCACGCCGGTAGCGATGCCGACGCTGTCCGGCTCGTCGTGGTAAATCGGGGAATTCGGGTAGCAGTGTACGTGGGAGTCAATCCAGCCTGCGCTGACGAACACTTCGCCATTAAGCTCAACCGTTTTACGGGCGGGGGCGTCAATCTCGCCAAGCGCCGCAATTTTCCCGTCCTGAATGGCGATATCGGTCAGGGTATCGTCGGTAAGGCGCGCACGGCGCAGGAGTAAATCAAACATGGGGTTCTCCTGATAAGACGGGCGCCGGAGCGCCCGCAGGTATTAAAGGGCGACCGGGAACAGCCAGCCCAACAGCATTGCACCGAGGATTGCACCGCCGGTGATTGGCTTCTGCCAGATATAGAACAGCAGCGCGCCCAGCAGTGAACCGACACCGATTGGAATGGAGGCGGTCATGGCGCTAAGGATAATCAACGGCCCGAGGAAGCGGCCGGAAGCGTTACCTGCGCCCATCATCACGTCAGCCCCGTAGGTGGAGTTGCTCTGATTGATGGTGAATTTACGCGCCAGGATGATGACGTAACCAATAGCCAGACCAATCACCAGGCCAGTAATCAGCGCGGCAATAAAGTTGGTCACCGGGAACATAATGCCCGCACCCAGCAGCAGCGCGGGCACACCAAGGCCCACGCCGGTCTGGATGGCACCGCCGATATCGAGAATACCGACCAGAGACCCTTCGATGATGCGCGCGAACAGGAAGCTTGCGCCAAACGCCGCCACCGCGCCGTACACGCCGGTATCGATACCCGCTTTCAGCATCGCCACGAAGGCCACTTCGTTAAACGCGCCAATGCCATACAGGTAGTACATGTGCGTCCCGGCGAACACGCCGGAAGAGAGCAGGCCAACGAAAATCGGGAACGACCAGTCGGCATACCAAAAACCTTTATTCTGTTCCATGTAGAGGCTCCTGTTATTTACCGCTGAGCGAGTTGTGGATCATGTCGAGCCAGTTCGGCACGGTCAGATGGAAGGATTCGATCATCTTCATGTCGAAGCCGCGGAAGAAGCCGCTCAGGACAAACAGCGCCACGATGGCGACCATCATCACTTTGGTGACGTGGTTCCAGCCGCTCTCTTCAACGCCTTTACCAATCAGGATACCCAGCACCAGACCCGGCACGGCGTTCCCCATAATCAGCTGCGCTGCGCCGCCAAACACGGTAGCCCAGAAGCCAGATTTTTTGCCCGCATCGATAGCCGCCAGCCAGAAAATCACCGGCATCACGGTGTTCACCAGCAGGTTGGCTGCCGGTACCAGCACCTTAACGGCGGTCACCTGGAGCGCAGCCGGAACGGAAGAGGCGGTAAGGTTAAGGAAGGTCACGACGATCATGCCGATCACGCCGCAGGCAATCGCCATTTTGCGTGGGTCGTGGAGTGTTTCACCGACATTACGGTTTTTGATCATCAGCGCCGCCGCGCCCCAGTTCGGGATAATGCGGTGGTCAACGTCCTGAGTGAATGCACCTGCGGCCACGGAAGAGGCCCAGGCGTTAAAGAAGAAGCCTAACCCAAAGGAGAAGTGAGAAGCCGGATCCCCTTCACAGGAGTTCAGTTCCCCCAACGTACGAAACGCGCCCATACCCTGAGTGGTAGGCGCATGAAACATGCGTGCAGCCCCGGCCCCCACACCGACGCCAACCAGGCCGCCAATAATGAGCGATTTTATTAATATAATTAAGAACATCAGTCTGCCCTTTTATGAATAATCAGCGTTGCGTGACGAAATCCACCTGGTCGAGATTGATGGCGGTCACGTTGACAGTCACATCCAGCTCCACGCTGTAGGTGCGTCTTTCCCGGCGCAAAAAGAAGAACAGAAATGCCTCTTTTCGCACCGCTTCTTGCGCCTGAACGACCTGCACATCCTGTGGCTCAATACGCAGTAAGATATGCGGTGAGGCTTTCATCACCGCGGCCTGAACGTGGTTAAGTGCATCGGCAAAGGCGCGCGCTTTGGCATCGCCTTTTCCCTTCACTCTCACCGTGGTTGTGAATTGTTCTTTCATGCTTACGCGCCGTGCTTCTTCTGCCACGCCTGTACCAGACGCTCGCCCAGCTCTTCTTTATCCATAAAGCCAAAGCCGAGTACATTGCAGCCTTCATTGATGGCGGTTACGCCCTCTTCCACTGAACGCATACCGTATTTTGCTTTGTAGCCATATTTGGTTTGGGCGGTAATTGCGCCCGCGCCACCGCTGCCGCAGAAGGAGATGCCGAAGGTGGCGTTTTCCGCTTTCATCACGTCACCCAGCTTCATATCCGCTGCCATACCCGGCACAACCACCGCACGTCCACCTGCTTTTTCGATACCGGCCGCCACTTTCTGACCTTTACCCAGGCGATCGCCAATCACGACTGTAATTTGTTCCATGTGTTGCTCCTTAAAGGTTGTCTTTTGCGACTTCAAAGTGAACGGAGAGCAGCCAGGCTTCTTCATCAGGAAGGTTGCCAAACTGCGCCACCACTTCGCGGGCAAGTCGCATTGAATCGGGTGAAATTTCGTCGAACAATTCCGCTTCGACTTCCGGCAGCGGCTCGCCGGTCACAGACCGGTGCGCCATGGCGCGAACGTGTGAAGTCAGCATCTGTTCCTGTACTGCATTGGGGATGATGTTGTGCCGGGCCAACAGGGCATAAACCTGCTCAAGCATGGTGGTCGCGAGCTGCTCTGTTTGTACCGCCTGGTCTCCAACGTCGTTCATTACCGCTCCGTTAATCACTCGTCTTACCCCGTTAATGTCTCTGAGATAAAACTAACGTTGGCCGTTAATTGTTTGTAGCGAGTTGTTTTCCACTTCGAAGTGGAAAGGCGGGCGGCGGCAGTGATCTGTGCCACATAAATGCGCTGAATGATGACAATTCGCTGGTTTTACGTGAGGAACATCACATAACCAATCAACAAAACGGCAGGGCAGAACACGAAAACAACGGGTGGGGGAGTCGCAGAAATGTGACAGAGATAGGGTTTACTTATTACGATGCATAAAAAAAGCGAGAGCAGTACGCCCTCGCCTTGCTGTTGCGTCAGATGCTGAGTCTGTTAGCGGTATTTTTTGTGATAAGTGTTGCGGGTCGTCACGAACTGCTCAGCCGCCGCCTTCGCCTCTTTCACTTTACCTTCGTTCGCCAGTTTCAGCGCACCGTCAATCTGGCCGACCAGGATATCAAAACCGTGGCGGTAATCTTTCATTTCTGCGCTGTCTGCCGCTTTGCTTTCCAGCTTCGCTGGCGTCGCTTTCTGCGCATCCAGAGCCGCTTCACGCATTTTGGTTAATGCATCTTTCATTTCGGACGCATTATCGGTTTTCTGCACCACTTTCAGATTGGTACCGAGGATGCCCATATCTTCTTCAAGATCGGCAGCAAACGCAGTTGAGCCAAGAACCAACGTTGAAGCCGCGACGATCGCCAACAGATGTTTACGCATTGCTCACTTCCTTTTTTATTATTAAAACGCCTTTACGGGTATTACTGACCGGCGATTTTCATTTCCGGCAGAAGCACTGAACCACACTGTATATTGCTACGTGTTTCAATATCGTTACCGACAGTAACAATATTGCGCCACATATCCTTCAGGTTGCCGGCGATGGTAATTTCGCTCACCGGATACTGAATTTCACCGTTTTCAACCCAGAAGCCTGCCGCACCGCGAGAGTAATCCCCGGTGATGCCGCTCACGCCCTGCCCCATCAGCTCGGTGACCACCAGACCTGTACCCATCTCTTTCAGCATCTGCTCAAAGTTCAGGCCCTGTCCAGCAATGCGCCAGTTGTGGATGCCGCCCGCGTGACCGGTGCTTTTCAGCCCCAGCTTGCGCGCAGAGTAGTTGGTCAGCAGCCACTGGGTCAGCACGCCGTCTTTGATGATATCGCGACGTTCAGTGCGCACACCTTCACTGTCGAACGGCGTGGAGGCCAGTCCTTTCAGCAGATGCGGATGCTCTTCAATGGTCAGCCATTCCGGCAGGATCTGTTTGCCGAGTGAATCCAGCAGGAACGTGGACTTACGGTAAACCGAACCGCCCGCAATTGCCCCCACCAGGTGACCAAACAGACCGGTAGCCACTTCGTTGGCAAAAATAACCGGCGCTTTCATGGTGGAGAGTTTACGCGGAGACAGACGCGACAAAGTACGCTGCGCACACTCGGCACCGACCCACTCAGGAGACTGTAAATCACCGAGCGCGCGGCCAATGGTGTAAGCGTAATCACGCTCCATATCGCCGTTCTCTTCGGCAATGACACAGCTTGAGAGCGAATGGCGGGTTGAGCAATAGCCCTGCAACATGCCGTGGCTGTTGCCGAAAACTTTGATGCCGTAGTGGCTGTTAAAGCTGCCGCCTTCGGTATTAGTGATGCGTTTATCTGCTTGCAGAGACGCCTGTTCTGCACGTGCAGCCAGTTCGATGGCCTCATCCGGGGTGACTTCCGCCGGGTGGAACAGGTCCAGATCCGGTGCGTCGAACGCCAGCAGCTCTTTATCAGCAACGCCTGCGTAAGGATCGGGCGAGGTATAACGCGCAATGTCCAGCGCGGCCTGCACCGTACGGGCAATGGCATCCGGGCTGAGGTCGGTCGATGACGCGCTACCTTTGCGATTCTGGTGATAAACCGTGATCCCCAGTGCGCCATCGCTGTTAAATTCAACATTTTCCACTTCGCCATAGCGAGTACTTACGCTAATGCCGGTGGTTTTGCTTACCGCCACTTCGGCGCCATCTGATTTACCTGAAGCCAGCGCCAGCGCTGTGGAGACTGCTTCTTCCAGAATCTTACGCTGCGCTTCAACTTGTGAGGTTACTTTCATCGCAAATGCCATACTGTAAGAGAGAGTTAAGTGAAGTCTATCAGAGAACCGTTTTTCAGTGCGCGTCTTAACTGGTAACATTAGCCTCTTTTTTTAAGGAGCCTGACATGACTAAGCAGCCCGAAGACTGGCTCGACGACGTTCCCGGTGATGACATCGAAGACGAAGATGATGAGATCATCTGGGTCAGTAAAAGTGAAATTAAACGCGACGCCGAAGAGTTAAAACAGCTTGGCGCGGAAATGGTAGAACTGGGTAAAAACGCGCTGGATAAGATCCCGCTCGACCAGGATCTGCGCGATGCCATTGAACTGGCACAGAAAATCAAAAAAGAAGGCCGTCGCCGCCAGCTTCAGCTTATCGGTAAAATGTTGCGTCAGCGTGACGTTGATCCGATTCGCCAGGCTCTGGACAAGCTCAAGAACCGCCATAACCAGCAGGTTGCGTTTTTCCATAAGCTTGAGCAGATCCGCGACCGCCTGATTGAACAGGGCGATGACGCGGTACCGGAAGTCTTAAATCTGTGGCCAGACGCCGACCGCCAGCAACTGCGTTCTTTGATCCGCAATGCGAAGAAAGAGAAAGAAGGGAATAAGCCGCCGAAGTCTGCGCGCCTGATTTTCCAGTATCTGCGCGAGCTGTCTGAGAACGAAGAGTAAGGCACGCGCAAATGACCTTTGCGCGTTCCCCTGGGGCGGTTTAACTCGCCGCCGCAGTACCACCGACGGTCACCCGAACAGCCTTCGCGGGCTGTTCAGGTTTTGCCATTCCCGGTAATTTATCTGGCGCGCAATCACGGATGATTTTCCCCCCTTTCATCACCAGCACCCGGTCGAAATATTTCAGCAGATAGCGACGATGCGTCACCATAATCAATGTTTTGTTCTGGATGAAATGATCGAGATGTTCAAAAATACGTTGCTCCGTCACTTCGTCCATACTGGAGGTGGGTTCATCCCAGAGGTAAATTTCCGCCTCGCTGCTCAGGCTTCTGGCAAGCAGTAGCTGCTGGTTTTGTCCGGAAGAGAGGTTTCGCGCCATAAAACTCACCGGATAACGCAGCCCCATCGGATGCTGCAAAACGAATCCACAGTTGGTCACCTGAAGCGACTCAATCACCCGCTTGCGGTTATTGCACTCTTTTAAGGAAAAATTGCTTTCAATACTGCCCGTAAAAAGCGTGTCCTGGTTGGTCACCATACTAATGAAACGGCTAAAAAAATTCTGCGCCAGGTGGCGAGAGTTATAACCGTCATACATTATGCTACCCTCCGTCGGGGGGCAGTAGCCAGAAAGCAGCGAAACCAGAGAACTTTTGCCCGAACCGCATTCGCCAACGATCGCCACCCTCTGCCCTTTAGGAATATCCAGGCTGATATTGTCGAGCGCTTTTGGCAACTGCGGATCGTACTGATAATTCACCGCCCGCAAGGCTATATCTCCCTGCAGATTTACGACGGACTGCAGAAGTTTTTGTTCCTGCTGCTCTGACACAAACATCTTCATTAAATCGGAGATGCTTTTATTGGTGGTGAAAATCGTTGAAAGGGTTGAAGCCAGCCCGGAAATAATCCCGGACATACGTCCGGATACGATGACTGAGGAGATGATTGCTCCGGTGGTGATTTCGCCTTTAATCACCAGGAAGAAAGCAAACACCATCAGCAGAATTTGGTTCAAATTCGACATTGCACCAAGCGCTGACTGGTAATAGACGCTCGCTTTACGAATTTTCAGACTGAGCCATGACTGGTTGTTACTGCTATTGACCCAGTCCAGCATTAAGTTTCTGTTATTCAGCGTGTGGATTGTTCTCAATGAGTACAGCAGTTCCGTAATGAACACGTTACGGTTAGACTGACTCTCCTTCATTTTATCCATAAGGATTTCAGTATATTTATAGTTCGCCCAGGCGAGTACCAGCGATAGCGCCATTAGCGTCACCGGGATCAGCACCAGCATACCGAGGTTCACATAAATAATAATGCTGAAAATAATAAAAACGGGAATATCAGACAGACGCTGGAAAACGGAGTTCAACAGTACCGGCTTAATCTTTTGAAACTCGGTCCAGAGAATGAAGACTGAGGACATTGAACTTGTTTTGGTGGTGTTATAAATCAACGACTCGACAAAGGAAACATCAACGTTAACATCCTCCTGCCTTGAAACAATGGACTGGTAAATATCTTTTGATGAACGGAGTAAAAATTCAAAGATAATAAAGACCACGACAATTGCAGTGACACCGAACAATGAGGCTGCAGACGAACCAGGCACCAGCTTATCGTAATACAGGTTACTGAATACTGGGATCGTCAGCGCAAAAAGTGCCATAAACAGCGAAGTGAAAAAATATTTACTGTAAAAAATTTTATTATTTCGCAGCCCTGTTTTCAGTATTTCGCCAATACGAATAGACTCACTCATACCGCTCAGCGGCTGAATAAGAAAAACGGAAATTTCATTCAAATGATCGGATTCGCACTCAATGACGCCAAACTCATTGTTGCGCGAAACCAGCTGCAATCCACCTTCCTGGCAGCCGACACACACCATCCATTGCATAGCTGATGTCAGCATGATCAACGGCATATTCTCGTTAAGCAGATCCTCGGGTCGGGAGAATTTCACTTCGTGGATCACCAGACCTAACGACAGAAAATAGTTTTTGATCTGCACTTCGTGCGCAGGCTCGTTTTTATCATAACGAGAGAGGTTTACTGGGATCTTCTTTTCGTCTATCTCAATGCGGGAATCATGATTTTTTGCAATATAGCGCATCACGCCCGCAAGGCCTAAATCATATAACGTGAAATCATTCATGGATATCTTTACTCACCCCCCCGATCGTTGCCGACCGGGGGGACGTTGATTATTGATGCTGAGACTGATCGTCGTGCTGCTCTTCAACCGAAGGCGTGATGCTCATCACCTCTGCAGCGAAGCTGGCAGCCTGATGCGAGGTTTCGGCGTCAGCAGCGGATTGTGGCGAGTCATCGTGGTTCTCGCTCTGCTCATCCATACTGGCGATAACGCTGCCAGAACTGGTATCCACCGTAAACGGCACCTCCTGACGCTCACTATTCCCCGCGCTGTCTTTGGTATGCAGCACCAGGGTGTGTGGGCCCTCCTCCAGCGCGACCGGTACCTCAAACACCGTTGGACCGGAATCTGCCGGCGTCAGCGAATAGACCGTACCGTCCAGCTCGACGCTGGCATGTGTGACATCCGCATCAAGGCTGAATTCGAACACCGGATGGGATGATTCCACCTCGATCGGTGCCGGATCCTGCGCTTCGGTATAGCGAACGCTCTGCAACAGGGCTGGCGTATCCGTCTCCACATCAACACTATGGGCATACGAACTGGTATTGCCTGCCTGGTCGGTAATGGTAAAGACCAGCTCATGGGTTCCCTTGTCGACATTCTCAATGTCAATGTTCCAGTTCCCCTCCTGGTTCACCCGGGTCGTGACTTCATCACCGTTATCCAGCTTGACGGTAATATCCGCTCCTGCTTCGCCATGACCGGTAAACGATAGTGTGGAATCATCGCTGATCCAGCTCTCTTCCTGACCACTATTACTGGCGAAAGTGACATCGAAGGTTTCGATGTGATTATCGACGGTAAAATCAACCGACTGGCTGGCCGTATTACCTGCCGTATCGGTGACGTTCACCTCCAGCGTCCAGTGACCTTCCGCCAGCGGCGAATCCGGGGTAAACGTCCAGTTGCCCGACTCATCTTTCACCGCATCGTACGTATTACCATCCAGGGTAACCTGCACCCGGGTGACGTCGGCATCAATGTCGCTGAGAATAAACGCTGGCTGCGTGTTGGAGGTGATGTTATCCCCCGCCACACCGGTGTCGCTTCCCGCATCCATCGTCACTACCGGCGTACTGATGGTGGTGTCGATGGTGAAGTCCAGTGAAGAGTGGGCGGTGTTGCCCGCCGCATCGGTGACTTTCACATCCAGCGTCCACTGGCCGTCAGGCATTGCCGTTTCCGGGGTGAACGTCCAGTCGCCCGACTCGCCTTTCTCCGCATCGTAGGTTTTGCCGTTCACGGTGACCTGTACCTGGGTAGCATCGGCATCAATGTTGCTGAGAATAAACGCTGGCTGCGCGTTGGAGGTGATGTTATCCCCTGCCACACCGGTGTCGCTTCCCGCATCCATCGACACCACTGGCGTACTGATGGTGGTGTCGATGGTAAAGTCCAGCGATGAACTGGCGGTATTGCCCGCCGTATCGGTGACGTTCACATCCAGCGTCCACTTACCGTCCGGCAGCGCCGTATCTGGCGTGAACGTCCAGCTGCCGGTGTCTCCTTTCACCGCGTTATAGGTTTTACCGTTCAACGTGACCTGCACGCTCACCACATCGGCGTCGATATTGGTGAAGACAAATCCCGGCTGCGGGTTAGAAGAGAGGTTATCCCCTGTCACACCAGTATCGCTCTGCGCATCCAGCGTCACCACAGGGGTGTTGATGCCCGTATCGATCGTGAAGTCCAGGGAAGAGTGGGCGGTGTTGCCCGCCGCATCGGTAACCTTCACATCCAACGTCCACTTGCCGTCTGTCAGCGCAGAATCTGGGGTATAAATCCAGTTGCCCTCCTCATCTTTGACCACAACAGACGTTACGCCATTAAGCGTGACTTCGACCTTCGTTACGTCAGCGTCGATATTTCCCAAGGTAAAGCCCGGCGTAGGGTTTTGAGTAATATTGTCACCCACCACACCGGTATCGCTGTCAGCATTGAGCACGATCGTTGCCGCACTGATGAAAGTATCTACGGTAAAGCTCCAGGACTGGCTCGCGGTGTTTCCGGCGCCATCCGTTGCCTTAATCTGCACGTTTGTCAGACCGTCAACCAGAGGTTCTGTCCAGGTGACAGACCAGACGCCTGTCGAAACCTGAGTCGCCTGCACCGTCTTGCCATTGATGGTCACGCTGAGAGAAACCACATCTTTCTCAACGTTGCTCAGAACAAAGGTCGGCGTCGAGTCATTCGTCAGACTGTCACCCACCAGACCACTATCCGAAGCGGTATCAAGGGCAATGACAGGGGTAGTGAACATCACGTCCAGCGCCACCGGATCGCTGATATTGGTCGCGCTATCCTGCGCCTGAACGGTGATCTTACCACCATCCGGGTAGCTTATTGCCGTACTCCAGGAACCAGAGCTGCTTACGGTCACCGTGTTGAGGATATTGCCCGCTTCGTCCTTGATCACCACCGTGGTACCGGCTTCAGCATGACCTGAAAGGATCCACAGGCTACCTTCACTGTTCCATGTTGAAATCTCTATCGTTGGCACGGTTGGCACAACGCTATCCACCAGCAGGTCGTGCTGGATCTCCTAGGTGTTGCCTGCCGGATCCTCAATTTTGAACGTTAACGCATTATTGCCTTCGGACAGTTGATCTGTGGTGATGCTCCAGGTGCCGTCGGCGGCCACCGTGGTTGTCGCCACGACCATTCCGGCTACCAGTAAGGTAACGGTAGCGCCCGCTTCACCCACGCCGTTGAAAGTTGGCGTTCGGCTATTGACGGTCCATTTATCAATAGAGCTATCTTTATCATCCTGCACATTCGCGGTGAACTGGCTGATTGACGTATCGACCACAATCGAGAACGTTGAGGAAGTGGAGTTCCCGGCCTTATCCTGTGATGTCACCTTGACGTTCCAGTTACTGTCGGAGAGAAGCAGCGAGTTAATGTTCACGCTCCAGCCCCCCTGGTCGTTTGCCCAGACCTGACTCACTGTCATTCCGTTGATCGTTACAGTGACATAGCTATTTTCCTCAGCGGTCCCGCTAAATTTAACGCCCGCAGAGAGATCGTTGATATAGATCGTATCGTTTACAGTATGGTCCGCAATGCTTTCTCCGTTGATTGTATCCAGCGTTACAGCGGTATTGTTGACCGTATCGATCGTGAATGTCCGCTCCCCGGTCGAAGCTGTGTTACCCGCTGCGTCGCTGATATCAAAGCGGATGGTATGCTTACCATCACCAAGCGCTTCAGGGACGGTGTATAGATAATTTCGCCCGGTAATGGTAATGGTTTCAACATATTTGCCGTCAATGTACACGTCGACGGGTTGACCCGTTTCTCCGTTAATCTGAAACGTTGGAATCACTTTGGACGTATAATAGTCGTTATTATAAAAACCTGAGTCGGTGGTCATTTTATCCACCTCAATCCAGGTACTGGTATCCACTGTCAGCAGCATACGCGCGGAGTCCGCCGTGTTGCCTGCGGCATCTTCCGCGATCACGCGGATAGAGTACTCACCGTCAGCAAAGGTGGCAGGATATTGCCATGTCCACTGGCCCTGCGCATCCGCAGTCACCGTGGCGACAACGACCTCATTCACCAGGATAGACACTGTCGCACCCGCTTCCGCCGTGCCGTGGAAAGACGGGGTATTATCATTGGTGATGGTATCGCTCAGGCTTCCTGAGTTAGAGGCGTCATCCAGCTTGATCGTCGGGTAGTCCGTTTTACTGTCCAGCGTAAAGAGGAACGGATCGCTGCTAAGGGTATTGCCTGCCGCATCCGTAATGGTTGTGGTCAGTGTGTAGTCCCCATCTTTGCTGAGAATCACCTGAATATCCCAGATTCCGTCCGCGTTGACGGTGCCTTGCCCTACCGCAACGCCATCCAGATACAGCATGACCGTTGCGCCGACCTCCCCGGTTCCCGAGACATTCAAACCGGTTTTATTGGTCAGTTACGGCAGCGCATCAACGCTAAAGCTGTCGATAACGGTATCAATCACCACAACTGCGGTATCACTGGTGGCAATATTACCGGCGGTATCGGTCGACACCATTTTAACGGCATAGGTGCCATCAGCACTTTCCGGCATGGTCCATGATACTGAGCCAGCGGCATCCGCCGTGACCGTCGCCATCAGAACGCCATTGACATAAATATCCACGCTGGACATCGGGTCGGTGGCCGCCGTCAGCGTTGGTGTATTCACATTGGTGATGGAATCATTGGTATCCGCACTGTTGGAATCCCGGCTCAGCACAACGGCTGAAATACTGTTCTGCGTATCGCAGGTGATATCGATACTCTTTGACGCCGTATTGCCCGCGATATCCGTTTCCGTCACGATGAAGGTTTGGTTTCCTTCCTGCAGGGCGATTTCACTGCTCCAGTTGCCATTATCATCGGCGGTTACCGTGGCCAGAATCTCGCCTTTCGCGTTAGCGATGGTGATGATCGCATTGGCCTCGGCGCTACCGTCGAGATGAACGAGGGTGTTTCGGGTAATGTTGTCCGTCGCACTTGACCCCGTATCATCCGCATCACGCAGATCGACCGTTATCGGGGTGATATAGGTATCCACGATAAAGGTTTGAGGACCAAAATCTGTGGCGTTACCGGCGACGTCGGTAACGGTAAAGCTGAGTTCATGTTCACCGTCACTTCCAACGTTCGGCATTGAGGCAAGCCAGGTCCCGTCGCTGGCTGCCACGGTTTCCACCACAACGTTGCCATCAACCATCACCACTATACGCGCACCTGCTTCAGACGTGCCGTGAACAGTCGGGGAGCTGGTATTAATATATCCCGCCTCGTTCATCCCGGCGATATCCCACGTCAGCGGTTCGACATGCGTATCAACCACCAGGCTGGCAGGACTTGATTTCACCTCTTCGCCATTGTTCGGGTTAACAATACTGACCACGATGCTATAGGTTCCCTCAGCCATCTCCGGGAGGTTGAAGTTATAGCGCCCCGTGGAATCCGTCGGCGCAGTGCCTGCGACTTTACCGTCAATATAGATAGTGACCGTATTCCCCGGCAGTGAGATCCCGGTCAGCGTTGGCGTGGTATCGTTCGTGATGAAGTCGCCAATTGCGCCGCTGTCTGAGTCGGTCTGCAGTTGTAACGTCGGTGGATCAACGTCAATCAACGGAATGATAAAGGTGAAATCGGTTCTGTCAGAGATGTTGCCCGCTTTATCGGTAGCAATGACGCCAATAATATGATCGCCAGCGGTCATCGCGCTCGGCGGGGTCCATGCCCAAGAGCCATTGCTGTCAGTCGTTACGCTACCTACGCTTACGCCATCAATCATAATTTTCAGCGTCGATCCCGGCTCTGCAGTACCGCTGAACTCTGGCGTTAGGCTCAATGCCTCATGATAGTTTTCCGGATCTGAGGCGCTGAGTGCGACAACCGGCGCACTGACGATAGTATCAATTTCAAAGTTCTGGCTGGCGGTCGCCTGGTTTCCGGCGCGATCCACTGCTGTTACCGTAATGGTATAGCTGCCGTCCACCAGATCGCCCAGCGTCACGGACCAGGTGCCATCTGCCACTGGCATGACGTCCATCGTCTGAATCACCTCGCCTTTGTCATTGGTCACAGAAATAGTGAGCTTCGCATCTTTATCGGTCACGCCGCCAAAGGTCGGAGAGGTATCGTGTGTCAGCCTGTCGGTTTGCGAATCACCGGTATCGGAGGTGGCTCGCATATCAACCGACAGCGCAATTTTGGTATCGATAGTGAAATCAATCGCATTTGAGGATGTATTCCCCGCTTTATCGGTCACCGTTACCGTCGCCGTATAATCCCCGTCCGCCAGCTTCGCTGGGGTCACGGACCATTCACCGTTTCCATCCTGGATTGCGGCATATTTCACTCCGCCAATCTGGACAGACACGCTATCCACATCGTCCGGTATGCCAGAAATGATGAATTTCGGCTGGGTGATGTTCGTCAGGTTGTCGCTATCGCTGGAGCCTGAATCGCTGGCGCTGTCCAGATCTATCGTCGGCTGTGGGATCTGCGTATCAATCGTAAACGTCAGCGTATCGGAGTGGTAGTTCCCCGCCAGATCGTACATATCAACGGTTAACGTCCAGGTGCCGTCAGCCAGCGTATCCGCCGTATAAATCCATTGGCCTTTATCGTTTTGCACCAGTGACGTTGTGCGTCCATTCAGGGTGACGCTGACCGCCGCCAGATCTTCCGCCGCGTAAATCTGGAAGCGCGGCGCTGCAACATTGGTCAGATTGTCGTGGGCATCGCTACCCGTGTCATCAAGCAACACGACGGTCGGCGACGTAATAACGGTATCAACAACCACGTTATAGGTCGTTGTTCCTTTGTTACCGGCATTATCCGTAAAGGCAACCACGATATTGTAAGAGCCATCTGGCAGCGCGTCCGGGACCATCCATTGCGTGGTTCCCGGCGCCAGGGTCCAGCTCTGAGAACCAATCGATACCGTAACGCTGGCAATATCGGCCGGCTCACCGCTGATGTTGATCACCGGCTGGGTAATATTGGTGATGTTATCGTCGGTGCTGCCGCTGTTGGTCGCATCATCCAGCTCGACGATCGGAGCCGGACAGAAGGTATCAACGGTGATGGTTGTGGAGGCGGTTTTAACGTTACCCGCGTTGTCCTCGACCCGGACAGTCGCGGTGTATACGCTGTCAACTAGGGCATCCGCCTCAGGGATCTGGAGCCCCCAGACGCCGTCTTTAAGGCTCGCGTTATAGGTTTTATTGTTGATACTGACGGTGACGCTATGCGCGTCGCTGTCGATATTGCCAATGACAAAATACGGTGTGTTGTCTTTGGTGAGGCTATCGTTTGACGACGTACCAGTATCGCTCACGTCCGCCAGATCGATAGTCGGCGTGTTAAGCGTGGTATCGACCTCAAAGGAGAGCGTTTTTGATGCCGAATTCCCGGCCTTATCCACCACGTTGATTTGCAAGTCATAGTGACCATCCACCAGTGACGGTGTTTGGTATAACCAGCGCCCGGTTTCATTCTGGGTCAGGATAGTCGTGACGCCATTCAGCACAACCGTCACCGACTCAACGTCTGAAGGCACGATCACCTCAAAATTCGGCGCATTGTTGTTGGTGATGTTGTCGCTATCGGAGTAACCCGTATCGTCACCCACCACAAAGTCCACATCCACTGAGGTATGGGTATCAATCGTAAACGACAGCGTCGTCTCTTGCGCGTTACCCGCTTTATCTGTAATGACGGCTGACATCGTGTAGGTGCCGTCAGCCAGCACATCAGGCGGCGTGAAGCTGACTGGCTTGCTGCTCAAATCAACGTTGTAAGTCTTACCGTTAAGGGTCACAACCAGGCTGTAAGCGTCGCTATCAATGGAGCCAAAGGTAAAGGTTGGCTGAGTCACATTGGTGTAGTTGTCCATCGGGCTGGAGCCGGAGTCATCCGCTGTGGCTAAATCTATCGTCACCGGATGAAGCGTGGTATCCACCTCGAAGGTAAAGGTATCGGACGCCTTGTTACCGGCTTTATCCACCACCTCAACGACCAGCTGGTGCGAACCATCCTCTAAGACACCCTCAACGGAATAAACCCATTTACCGTTGCTCTTAACAAGCTCAACCGCCGTACCGTTATCCAGCGTGACCGTGACGTGAGAAACATCGTCCGGTACATTGATTTCGAAAGACGGCTGCGTATCTTTCGTCAGATGGTCGACGCTGGAATAACCGGTATCTTCAGACATAATGATGCTGTCAATCGCGGTGATCGTATCAACCTCAAAATCCAGGCTGGACGAGCGTACGTTTCCGGCTTTGTCCGTTACCGTCACCTCCAGGGTATAGATACCATCAGTGAGCGTCGGTGCCTGGAATGCCCACTGCCCCTGCGTGTTTTTGGTTAATGTGTAATCCACATTATTCAGCGTGACCACGACCGAATAGATATCGCTATCCACGTTGCCAATCGTAAACTGCGGACGGGTATTGGAGGTCAGATTATCATCCGTCAGATCCCCGGTATCAGACGCCGTATTCATATCAATGGTCGGCGTCGATAACGTGGTATCGATCGTAAAGCTAAAGTTCTGCTGTCGGGTGTTGCCCGCCAGATCCTGCACATCAACCGTCAGGGTGTAGTCCCCATCGCTCAGCGTCGATGATGGCGTAAAGATCCAGTTACCTTTTGCATCCTGGGTTAATGGCGTGGTGCGGCCGTTCAGCGTAACGCTGATATGCGTGACATCGCTATCGACATTGGTGATGACAAACGAGGGCTTATTGTCTGCCGTCAGATGATCGCCATCGTCATATCCGGTATCGTCCCCTGCGGCAAACGCCACAACGGGCATTGAGAGCGAATTATCAAAGGTAATGGTTTTGGTGCTGCTGGTTTCGTTTCCGGCAACGTCCTGTACGGTGACATTTAGCGTGTACTCACCGGATGTTCTCAGCACCGACGAGGTCACCGTCCATTCACCGTCGCTATTTTTCACAACAGTGCACGGCACGCCATTGAGGGTCGCCACGACGCTTATCACATCGTCTGAGGTCGTGACGCGGAATACCGGCTGGCTGGCATTGGTCACATCGTCTGTCGAGGAATCCCCCGTATCTGTCGTCAGGGTGATACTGCTGATCTCAACGGTGGTATCAACAGTAAAGGCATATGAGGTGGTTCTTTGGTTACCGGCATTATCCGTCACCACCGCCTGCAGGGTGTAATTCCCTTCCGCCAGCGCGCTATCCGGCGTATAAAGCCAGCGACCATCGGACTGAGGCGTTAACGTGGTTTTGACGCCATTCAGGATCACCTCAATGCTATACACATCCTCTGGGATATTCCCCATGATGAAAGATGGCGTTGTGACGTTAGTAATATTGTCGTCAACAATTCCGCTATCGTCTTCATCCGTCAGTTGCACAGTCAGCGGTTCAAGCGTCGTATCAATGGTGAAGTTCTGCGTGCGATCGGCGGTGTTGCCTGCTTTGTCAGTCACCATTACATGCAGAGTATACTCACCATCGCTTAGCGCAGAAGGTAAGGTTATGACCCATTTTCCGTCCTGATAGACCGCATTTTGCGTCATGGATCCAACGGTCACTACAACGGTCTGGGCATCTGAAGGCGCCGTTATCGCAAAGGTCGGCTTCGTCTCATTTGTCATCCAGTCATTCTGCACGCCGGTATCGCTCTGCAGAACAATCGCATCCACGCTGGTGACGGTGTCGATGGTGATCGACATGGTGCTCGAACGAGTGTTACCCGCGTTATCAACGACGATCAGCTCCGCCTGCCAGACGCCATCGGCTAAATCCACCGGTACGGTAAATTCGCCAATGCCATCCTTAATCGTGACGGGCCAGGACTGACCGTTGATATTCAGAGTGACACTCACTACGTCGCTGTCAACATTGCCAATAATGAACGTCGGACGCACATCGTTAGTGATGTGATCGGAATTACTGTAGCCGGAATCACTCTCCCCGGTGAGCGTCAACGTTGGAGTAGAAAGCGTTGTATCAACCGTAAACGCAAGTTCCTGCTGGCTGATGTTACCCGCCTTGTCGGTGACCGTCACCGAGAGCGTGTGTGCCCCATCGGCCAGCCCGCCCGCCGTAAAGTGCCATTTACCGTCGGCCTGTTTAATGGCAGAACCTGCCACTTTACCGTCAATCAGAATGGACACATGAGTGACATCATCCGGCGCGGAAATGGCGAATTCTGGCGTGTTAACGTTGGTCAGGTTATCCGTTGTGCTTGAGCCAGTATCATCCAGCAGCACAACGCTGTTAATTGACGTTACGGTGTCGATCTCAAAATTCAGCGCATCGGAGCTCTGCTTATTACCTGCAAGGTCCGAGGTGGTCACCGTGATTTGATAGCTACTATCACTCAGGCTTACCGGACAGTTCCAGAGCCCTTCTCCATAGTCTTTCGCCGAAACAGTCCAGCTCTCCCGATATTTACCGTCGGTGCTGCTGATAACTATCGTCACGAAATCACAGTCATCAACATCCACACCACCTAACCGGAACTGAGGTTTAGCGGTATTGGTCAAATCGTCCGTCTGGCTGTCTCCAGAATCAGACCCGGCCACCAGATCGATGGTGGGTTTAGCCACCTCCGTATCAATCGTAAAGTTGAGCTGGCTGCTCGCCTGGTTACCAGCAATATCCACGACGGTGACCGTCGCCGTCCAGTTGCCATCCGGCAGGGCATCCGGAAGGGTAAATGAGGTGCCGTTGCTTAGATCGATAGCGTACTGTTTACCGTTAATCGTCAGCGTAATGCCCGCCACATCTGCGGGGATGTTGCTGAAATTAAAGGTTGGTGTGGTATCAGACGTGTAATTGTCCGTTGCGCTGGAGCCCGTATCAGAGTTTTTATCAAGCGCAATCGTGACAGGTTGTACGTCGGTATCGATAGTGACGGTCATAGGAGAAGAACTTCTCTCATTCCCGGCATCATCAATCGCTTTCACCACTACCGTGTAATCACCATCTGCCAGCACTGGGGCATTAAAGATCCACACCCCGTCCATCAGTTGAGCATCGTAGACTGTGCCGTTGAGGATAACCTGAACGTCAGTGACATCAGGATCGATATTCCCCAGCTTAAAGGACGGCGTATTGTCATTGGTAATGTTGTCAGTGTTGCTGATCCCGCTGTCCGACGTGTCAGCCAGATCAACCGTCGGCGTCGACAGGGTGGTATCGATATTAAACGTCAACGAAGAGGATGAGGTATTGCCCGCATTGTCGGTCACCATCACGCTGATACTGTGATTACCTTCAACCAGTTTACTCGAGGTAATACGCCATTGACCGGCGCTGTCCAAGGTTGCAGGCACCGCCGCCCCGCCGTCAATGCTGACCATCACGCTCACGACATCCACATCGGTACGGATCGCAAAGGTCGGGGTATCGACGTTAGTCTGGTTATCACCTAAAACGCCAGTATCATCACTGAGCGTGATCACCGGGGCGACAACGACCGTATCCACCGTAATGGATAACGGTGGCGACTGCCGGGTATTGCCCGCGTCATCAGTAACCTTAACAATCACGCTATAGTCACCGTCCGTCAGCACCGGGGCAGTGAATTGCCAAACCCCGCCAACCTGCTGAACGGTATAAGCGGTACCGTTGATCAGCACCTGCACGTCGGTCACGTCGGCGTCGATATTGCCCAGCGTAAAGGTCGGCGTACTGTCGTTGGTGATGTTATCCGTACTGCTGCTGCCGCTGTCGGACGCATCCGCCAGATCGATCGTCGGAACGGACAGGGTGGTGTCCACCGTAAAGGTCAGGGAAGCGCTGGAGGTGTTGCCCGCCAGATCGGTGACCGTCACGCTGATGCTGTGGTCGCCGTCGGCCAGTGCGCCGCTGGTGAAGTGCCACTTCCCGTCCGCATCTTTGATTGCGGCCACCGCCAGGCCGCCATCGATGCTCACCATTACGGAGGCCGCATCGTTGTCGGTGGTAATGGCAAAGACCGGAGTGGTGTCGTTCGTCTGGCTGTCACCCTGCACGCCGGTGTCGTCGGTAAGGGTAATCACCGGGACTGCCGTCACGGTATCAATCGTCATATCCAGCGCGGCGGAGCGCTGGATATTGCCCGCATCGTCGGTCACCTGCACGGTCACCGTGTAGTCCCCGTCCGCCAGCTCAGGGGCGGTGAACTGCCATTTGCCGTCCACAAGCTGTGCGCTGTAGGCCGTGCCGTTAATCAGCACCTACACGTCGGTCACATCCGCGTCAATATTGCCCAGCATAAAGGCCGGCGTGCTGTCGTTGGTGACGTTGTCAGTGCTGCTGCCACCGCTGTCGGACGCATCCGCCAGATCGATCGTCGGAACAGACAGGGTGGTGTCGACATTAAAGGTCAGCGAAGCGCTGGAGGTGTTACCCGCCAGATCCGTCACCGTCACGCTGATGCTGTGGTCGCCGTCGGCCAGTTCGCCGCTGGTGATATGCCACTGTCCGTCCGCGTCTTTGGTCGCGGCCACCGCCGCGCCGCCGTCAATGCTGACCATCACGCTCACTGCATCGGTGTCGGTGGCAATGGCGAAGCCCGGCGTCGTGTCGTTAGTCTGGCTGTCGCCCTGCACGCCGGTGTCGTCGGTAAGGGTAATCACCGGGACTGCCGTCACGGTATCGATGGTCACATCCAGCGCAGCAGAGGTTTTCGTGTTGCCCGCGTCGTCGGTCACCTGCACGGTCACGGTATAGTCACCGTCCGCCAGAGCCGGGGCGGTGAACTGCCAGGTGCCGTCCACCAGCTGCGCGCTGTACGCCGTGCCGTTAATCAGCACCTGCACGTCGGTCACATCCGCGTCGATATTGCCCAGCGTAAAGGCCGGCGTGCTGTCGTTGGTGACGTTGTCAGTGCTGCTGCCACCGCTGTCGGACGCATCCACCAGATCGACCGTCGGAACGGACAGGGTGGTGTCGACATTAAAGGTCAGCGAAGCGCTGGAGGTGTTGCCCGCCAGATCCGTCACCGTCACGCTGATGCTGTGGTCGCCGTCGGCCAGTTCGCCGCTGGTGATATGCCACTGTCCGTCCGCGTCTTTGGTCGCGGCCACCGCCGCGCCGCCGTCAATGCTGACCATCACGCTCACCGCGTCGGTGTCGGTGGCAATGGCGAAGCCCGGCGTCGTGTCGTTCGTCTGGCTGTCGCCCTGCACGCCAGTGTCGTCGGTAAGGGTAATCACCGGGACTGCCGTCACGGTATCGATGGTCACATCCAGCGCAGCAGAGGTTTTCGTGTTGCCCGCGTCGTCGGTCACCTGCACGGTCACGGTATAGTCACCGTCCGCCAGAGCCGGGGCGGTGAACTGCCAGGTGCCGTCCACCAGTTGCGCGCTGTACGCCGTGCCGTTAATCAGCACCTGCACGTCGGTCACGTCGGCGTCGATATTGCCCAGCGTAAAGGCCGGCGTGCTGTCGTTGGTGACGTTGTCGGTATTGCTGCTGCCGCTGTCGGACGCATCCGCCAGATCGATCGTCGGAACGGACAGGGTGGTGTCGATATTAAAGGTCAGCGAAGCGCTGGAGGTGTTGCCCGCCAGATCCGTCACCGTCACGCTGATGCTGTGGTCACCGTCGGTCAGCGTGCCGCTGGTGATATGCCACTGTCCGTCCGCGTCTTTGGTTGCGGCCACCGCCGCACCACCGTCGATGCTGACCATTACAGTCACCGCATCGGTATCAGTGGTAATAGCAAAGCCCGGGGTGCTGTCGTTAGTCTGGTTGTCGCCTTGCACGCCGGTGTCGTCGGTAAGGGTAATCACTGGCGCGGCAGTCACCGTATCCACGGTAAAGGCCAGCGTTCCGGAAGACTGGCTATTTCCCGCTTTGTCCGTCACGGTAACGATAATAGTGTAGTTCCCATCGGCCAGGGTCGGCGCGGTAAACTGCCATATTCCCCCCACCTGTTTAGCATCATAGAGCGTACCGTTAATCGACACTTTCGCCTCAACAACATCCGCGTCGATATTGCCAAACGTGAAGGTCGGGGTGGTGTCATTGGTGACGTTATCGGTGACGCTGCTGCCGCTATCAGACGCATCTGCCAGATCTACCGTAGGCACAGAGACCCAGGTATCGATCTGAACCTGGATTTTTTCTGAAGAGGCGGAGTTACCGGCCACATCCGTGGCGGTGACGTAAAATATGTAACTCCCATCTTCGAGCGACTGGGATGACGTATAGCTGTAGCTCCAGTGCCCACTCGCATCGGCAGTGGCTTTGCCAATCGCCTTACCATCCTGATAGACCACCACGCTGGAGTAAGCTTCAGCAGTACCGGAAAATACAGGGAAGGTATTATTTGTGATCAGATCCGAATTACTCGTGCCGCTATCGCTATCCAGGTGTATCGTTGGCGTCTCAATCACACTGTCGACGGTTATCGTCATTGGTGTTGAATTTGCACTGTTACCTGCAATATCCGTCGATTTAACCATCACGGTATGATTGCCGTCAGTTAACGTCTGGTCGTCTGTCAGTCGGTAATTCCAGACGCCATTTTTGTCAGTAACCGCCTGGCCCGCCAGTTTTCCATCAATATAGATCTCGATGGTGGCATTCGCTTCTGCCGTGCCGGTCAGCAGCGGGTGGGTCTCTTTCGTGATGTTATCATTGTCGTCAGAACCGGTATCTGAAGCGGCATCCAGACGAACTGACGGGGTGATGGTCATTGTATCGATGACCAGTTCGTAGGTGCTGCTCGCCGTATTCCCTACCTCATCGCGCGCTTCAACAGAGATCGTAAAGTCACCGTCAGACAGGGCAGGATTTGGGTCGTATTCAAACTGCCAGTTCCCATTTTCATCGGCCTGGGTGGTACCAATGATTTTCCCATCCACTTTCAGCGTAATAGTGGCGTACTTTTCCGCGGTCCCGATCAAAGAAAGATTGTCGTTCTGACGAGTGATCCAGTCAGTCTGACTGCTACCCGTATCATCTTCTGCAAGCAACGCAGCGGTAGGAGCGAGGGTACCGGTGTCTACACTGAAGGTGTAGTCTGCAGAGGGAGGAGAGATGTTTCCAGCCAGATCCTCGGCATATGCCACCGCCGTATGGCTACCCTCAGCCAGATTCGCCGGGATGTTAAAGGACCAGTGACCCTCTCTGTCAGCGGTCGTCGTGCCATATTGTTTACCGTCGATATACAGGATAACGGTACTACCCGCCTCGGCCGTTCCGGTGAATAACGGTGTGGCATCGTTGGTCAGAACATCGCCGGAAAGAGAGATAACGTACTGATCCAGTGAAAGATCAGGCGCAACCGGCGCAACGGTATCGATGGTATATTCATAGCTAAAGGTCTGCTCGTTACCCGCATAATCGGTGACGGATATCGACAGTTCGTTAATCCCTTCAATGGAGGCCATAGCCAACGTAAAGCTGAAATATCCACTTTGTGAAGCATCAATTTCAACGACTTCCCCGGTCATCAGGTTAGTCACCACAATATGGCTTGAGGGATCCATTTTCCCGCTAAATGACGGGGAGGTATTGTTGGTGTAATTATCCCCTGCGATACCGCTATCCGAGCTGCTGTTCATTGACATCGAAAAAGCATCGATATTTGTGTCAACGGTGATATCCATGCTGGCGGAGGAGGTATTACCTGCACGGTCGGACGCCACAACTTCGAAGGTATAAACACCATCAGACGTAATTTTATTGTCCGGAAGGGTATATTCCCAGTGACCAGCCGAATCAACCTGAATATCCGCGACTTTATACCCGTTCAGATAGAGCTCAAGCTTTGAATCAGGTTCAGCATTACCCTGTAATGAAGGTGTTTTATCATAGGTCAGGTGGTCATCCTGCGACATACCGGTATCGCTGGCTTCATCAAGAAGAATGACCGGCGTTTCCGGCGGGATGGTATCCAGCGTAATCATGCCGCTGGTCGTCGCGCTATTACCCGCTTTATCGGTTGCGACGATGTCAATGTTGTTGATACCTTCGCTGAGCTCTGAGCCGCTGAACTGATAAGACCATTGTCCCTTCGAATCTACCGTGACCGTAGCCAGTAAATGACCATTCGCGTAGATACTCACCTGCGAATCAGCTTCAGCTTCCCCGACGATTTTCGCATTATTAAATCGGGTTAGATTCTCGCCCTCAATCCTGTCCGCCTCAGGAATGGCATATTGCTCGTCAAGCTCGAAGGTTGGAGCCTCAATAGTGGTATCAATGGTCACCAGAATTTTGGCGCTACCGGAGCCGCCTTTGCCATCGGAGACATCAACCTGAACAGAGTGTTCGCCATCCGGCAAAAATGAGGAGGTGAAAGAGAAATTCCCCATGGCATCGGCCACCGTAACGGCAACGACAATACCGTCAATACGCAAAGAGACCGTTAAACCCGGTTCAGTGGAACCCACAAAGAGTGGAGTGGTGATATTCGTGATATTGTCATTTTTGGTGCCGGAGTCACTCGCCTCATCCAGTTTCAACGAAATATCGATGGGCTTTTGATCAACAGGCGTCGAATCGGAGGACTTCGAACTGGACGAACTCGATGAACTGGATGAATAATCTGAGAATTGTAAGCGGCTGGCTTCCGCTACGGACTCATCAACATATTTCTTTTTATAGAGATTTCCCCCTTCCTGCCCTTCAATGTCGGACTGAGGTGTAGCCCCGTTCTGCGTGTTATTTTGGGCTTTGTCATTGAGAAACTCTTCAAGCTGTCGCTCAACATCCTCTGATGCTTTTCGTGCTTCTTCCGCTTCCGCACGCATTTTCTCCGCTTCCTGCTTGAGCTCTGCGGCCTCTTTTTTCGCGTCTTCAAGGCTTTTGGCGTCAACATCACTCAGCTTACCAATATTATCTTTAAGGACATGTTCCTGACGCTGGTCAGACAATGCCGAGTCGAGTCTTTCCAGTTCGAGATTGCTCAGGTCAACCGATTTCAGGAGGTCCTGGCCAGAAATGGTTTTCCCCTGAAACTTAAAGATTACACTATTTTTATCAAGGCTCGAAAAGAGTGCGCCGTTAACAACGTTAATTTCTTTATTGCCTGGGAAAATAAATTTAAAGTCGGTCCCGCTAATGACAACTTTGGCATTTTCCATTTTACCGTACTGTTGTAAATCAACAACAGAATCATTATTTACGAAGATAGTATTGCTCATATTATTACCATGATTAATGAGTTACCTTTGTATCAGTAAGGACCGGCTCACTGAAAACTTGTTGCGCGCCACGCAGCAATGGCGAGGCGAGATATTTTAAGATACTATGGTTGCCAGTAATTACATAAGCGTCAACGGCCATGCCCGGCTTAATAGATTCACGGTCTTTATCAGCGATATCGAATACGACAATGGCTTTATAGTATCTAACTATATTCCCGTTTATTGATTCCTCATAAGAATCCGGACTAATTTGTTCAACCTCGCCTTTATAGGGCTTGGTACTGGAAAGGATAAAAGACAATATTTTCACATTCGCCTCACCGCCGACAAATATCTGGTCACGATCTTTTGGCTGAATTTTAACTTCAGCAATCATCCTGGTTGACATGGGTTTTATTTCAAAAAGCGCATCGGCGGCCTGAATAACCCCACCTTTAGTAAACGCATTTTTGTTAATTTTATAAATCACCCCATCAACCGGTGAGTGCACGCTGGAATCATTCATCTGCTTTGTCAGTACCGTCATAGCCGATTTATTCAGTGAGGCTTCGCGTTGCGCATCGACAAGGTTTTTCGATAATGTATTACGAATAGCATAATAACCATCATCCATTTCCCCACGGGTAACCTTAATCTCTTCTTTTTTGGCAATCATCTGACGCTCAAGCTCAATAATCTCACTCTTCAGACGGACGGCAGCCTGTTTCTTACCCAGAAACGTGGTGTAAGAACTGATCCCTTTTTTTACCAGTGGCGAAAGAAGATTGACCTCTTCCTGCACCAGCGAAAGTTCGCTGTTCTTACTGACCCGCGCCACGCCGAGCTGCTCAATATCAGAGTTTAAACTATTGACCTTGCTCTCTTTTGTCCGCTCCTGGCTATTCAGCAGCTGAATGTTGCCGATGAGATCCTGATTCGTCAGCACCGTCGTATCAAAGTCTCTAAAATCACCTTTCCGGGCTAATACGCTGTTAAGCTCTTTGATATAGATGGTCAGGTATTCGCTTTGCGCTTTCACATGCTCATATTCTTTCTGAATATCAAAGTTCGTTGTTTCGGCGAGAATTTGTCCCTTCGTCACAAAATCCCCTTCCGCAACATGAATAGCATCGATCGTTCCTCCCTTCGAAAGAGAAACGACCTGGGTATTGTCCTTGGTGATGATCACACCGTTACCATGAACCACCGAGTTGATTTTGATAAAAGCAAAGAGTGTTAAAATCAACAACGTCATAACGATGATGACCATCATAAGATGGTCACTTTGTTTTCTGTTCATTGTATTAATGAGCCACTCTGGGGCTGTATTTCTCCAGGTGTCAGATAAAGTTCAGGTAGCAATTTTGCTAACTGTGTCATCTGATCCAGCTTCGCCTGATAGATTGCAAATTGTGATTCAATCATTGTCAGATGCGCCTGGTAGTGCTCATTTCTACTGGAGATAAAATCGAGTAATGATTTTTGCCCGAGCTTAAACTCCTCTTTATACAACTCTATCAATTTACCGGCGTTATCATACGAGCGCGTTGAGATCACTAATGAATCAGCTCCCGTCTGGTATTTTGAAACAGAGGCATCAACGCTATTACGCGAACGAATTAAGAAATCATCCAGCCCCAGTTTTGCCTGCGTGTATTTGGCGCTAAACTTTGCCGCTTCAGATTGATTTTTAAAGCCGTTAAAGATATTGATTCCAACTTTAATACCAACCTTAAATTCATCCTGGTAATCATCTTGCTGGGCATCTTTCGACGGCGAGTTATCGGTATAACCGGCGTTAAAATCAACGACAGGATAATTGGCGGATTTTGCAGCGGAGTAATCTGCAGATGCGGCAGACACGGCCTTATTTAATGAAAGATAAGTAGGGTTATCTTTCATGATTTCCTTCATGATGTCGTCTTTGTGTACATTGAAAATGTACTTATTGAAAAACTCAGGCAGTTTCCCAAGATTATCAGCGGTGACGTAATCACCGGTCATGTTACGCAGCATCATGAGCTGCGTATCCAGCTGAGCACGGTAGTTCAGCTCCTGAGTGCTCAGTGAATCAATAGAGACCTGTACCTTGCGAATATCAGACTGCATCGCAGCGCCAGCGCTGATTAACTCTGAGAAATCACTGAGCATTTTTTTATAGAATAATTTCTCACCGTCGATGACGGTCAGAATCTGGCGGGTCTTTTCAACTGCCAGGTAGGCATCTGACGTTTTCTGTGCAACGCTCAACAACTCTTGTTGAAAATCGAACTGGCTGGCGGCTTCCTTGTGCTCTGCCTTCTCTATATTGCTACTTCTGACACCAAAATCGGCAACGCGATAGCTCAGGGCGAGCTTGTTCTCAATGTTCTGTTCATTGTCATGCTCGTCCGTCTTTTTACGCATCGCTTCAGAGGAAGCATCCAGCGTTGGATAGAGTGACGCCTTGCTCATGTTGGTTTCCTGGTGACGCATCTCTGTTTCCCAGGACGCCATCGCCACGGAAGGCTGCGTATTCAACGCATGAATAATTAAAGTACGAAGCGGCAACGTACCTGCCGTCGTGTCTGCCTTTACGCTCAGCGAAACAGGTAAAAGCCCTGCTGAAAACAGCAGTGCAATTAATCGCATATTCATTTATTTTCCTGCCCTTTAATGACATTGATTTCCTTTTGCAAACTTCTGTGCATCCCTGCAATTTGCCCAAGCAGTGGTTCAAATGTCTGAGATTGGCTTTCAAGCGTGGCCAGCGTTTCAACATGACGATGCGCGTTGGCCTGTTCCATCCCCTTAACGGTGTCACTCATATCCTGCATCTGCACTGACTGAGCGGTAAAATGGCGATCGGCCACGGCAGACATCTCTCCGACTGTCGCCTCAACATGGCTGATGCTTTCACTGGCGCTGTGTACGGCTTCCTGCAACGTTTCCTGCTGGCTAATCACCGTACTAACGGCTTCTGTCTGTTCCGCCAGTTGACTCTGAAGCTGTTGCTGACCTGAATAAATCGCATTTTGATTCAGGCCAATCGCTTCCAGTTGTTCATGCTGACCTTTGAGGAACTGAGTACTCTCCTGAATACCCTGCTCAATAGAGCCCAGCGTGGCATAACTAAGCGAAATACCACGATCAATTTTTTCCATGCTCTCAGTCTGTTCCTGAACGGCATTCACAATACGTTCATAAAACATCCCGTTGTTACGTGACGCTTCAGTACTGGTATCGAGCAGCGACTTCAGACTGCGATTACTTTCGCTAAAGGCACCAGACAAACGTTCCTGCCACGCAAACATGCCCTCTTTGAATTCCTTAATGACATCATCAAGATCGGTGATGATCCGCAGCGTTTTTGTCTTTTCAACCACAGGCTTTTTACGCCCGCGGCACTCACGCACAAAGTCCAGGCGAGCATTACGGAGATCGATCGATAAACGGACGAATTCACCGCGCAAGAATGAACACACAACGTTAAGCAGAATGGCGCTAACCACCCCGTAAATAGAGGAGACAAACGCGGTGTTCATCCCTTTCAGCGGTTCAGAAAGCGAGGAAACCACGTTGACGATAATGCTCAGCATATCCGCCTCGTTACCGCCGGTTATTTGAGATTTCTCAAGCAGCGTGATAACCGAAGCGATTGTCATCGACAGTCCAGCAAACGTTCCCAGCAGGCCAATCATGGTTGACAGGTTTGCACAGGTCATCACCCCCGCCAGGCTTTGGTTCTGCTTGCGGTTAACGCTGTTATCCATGCTCTCGTAAAGCGAGGCAATGGTGTCGTCATCCAGACCATGGGCAGGAGAGAAAACGATCTTATTCGCGTCGCCAAGCAGATAAGAGTGCTTTTCGGCATTTTTCTTTCGCAGGACGCTGACACATTTCGCAATTTCAATGAACGAGAAAATAACAGTTCCGCAACCTGTTAAATAGAGCACTATAATAATTGAGCTGTAAAAGGCAGCAACGTGCCATGTATCAATCACATAGTCGTAAATTGCAGGTATGCATAATATTGCGGCAGGTAAAAACATAAAAACCAGCGCCAGAATAAATGCATGGTATCTTTTAAAAAAATTCATAAAAAATTATTCACTCCGGGTTATAACAGCGCTGTTACTTAACATTGTTGATTCATTTACAACTGAAATAGATATTTCATCATGTGGGTATTTGCCTTTGAGGATTTTCAAAAGAATAACCCCACGCTCATACGCCAAACGCATAGCATCTGATACAGCAATCGATTCTGTTGGATGAGCATAAACAGTAATAACCAAAGGTTTATTTACCCCCAACCACTTATTCACTTCTTCAATAGCTTCGGCCGGATATCCCTGTTCCAGACCTTTAAAGTGAATAACAAACTGGTTACCTTTGATCCCCCAGACCGGGGGGGTGTCCTGCGAATCAAACCGCCCACTGTTCTGACCTTTGATCGATGCGGCAGTCTGGTTATCAGCCAGTCTGATCACCTCACCCTTTTTGTTCTCATCGGCGTTCGCCTGCATCGTCTTTTCACCATCCGATGCACTGCCCTCCACGTTTGCCTGGCTGGCTTCAGCGGATGAGGCGGAGGCCATCATTTCAGATTCAGAGAGCAATGCTGCCGGTTGTTGTTGGGCCTGAGCGGACTCAGACTGACTGTTGCTGGCGGTTGCAGGGCTTGGCGCTGCGTCACTCGTATCCTTAAGATTTTGCTGGTCAGGTGTCGCACCGCCACTCTTCGCAACGGTAGAAGATGATGATTTAGCAATTTGCTCAATCAGCGCAGGAGCTTCATAGCTTTTTTTCGAGCTTTCATACATAATCAACATACTATTAAGCACGAAGACCAGCATCAGAAATATAAAGATACACAATACCGTAGAGAAGGCATCAACAAACGTTGGCCACGGGTTGCTTTCTTCCATAAAAACTAACCTCTGAGAAAAATATTAATGGATGAGAGGCTATTATCCATAAACCATGTGTATACTCTCAAGGCGAATTGAGCGTGAAATTACTCTTTTCAGAATAAAACAATATTATTTATTGATTTTTGATCATCATTGATTGGAGAAATGAATAGCAATACCTCCCGGGGAATTTCTCCCCCAGGAAATATCGCAATTAAGATGATTTAACTTAATCTAAACTTCCACGAAAAATATATTCAAGTGTCGCTAATAATACAAGCGATAAACGTTACGCGAACGTTTTACTTGCCAGGCGATCCAGTAACTTCTGATGGATCCCACCAAAACCGCCGTTACTCATCACCAGGATATGGTCACCGGGCTGGGCCACTTTCACTACCATCTCTGCCAGAGTATCCACATCGGCATGCCAGTGGGCTGGCTGAATGCAGGCATCCGCAACTTCCGCCACCTGCCATGGAATATGCTGAGGTTGCAGCAGGAACACTTCATCCGCACGTCCTAAAGACGGCGCCAGATCGTCTTTACAGACGCCCATCTTCATGGTGTTTGAACGGGGTTCCAGCACAGCCAGGATACGTGCCGTTCCGCCGACTTTACCGCGCAGGGCAGCAAGCGTCGCCAGAATGGCGGTTGGGTGGTGTGCGAAGTCGTCATATACCGTGACGCCGTAGGCTTCACCGCGCAGCTCCAGGCGACGACGGGCATTCACGAATGAACCCAGCGCATTGGCCGCGTCCACAGGCAGAACGCCCACATGACGTGCCGCAGCAATCGCCATCAGACCGTTGTGCATGTTGTGCTCGCCCACCAGGCCCCACTTCACCTCACCCACTTTTTCGCCATCGAGCAACACTTCCCACTCAGAGGCATCGGCATTGAGTTTTTTCGCCTGCCAGTGGCCTTGCTCGCCCACCAGCTCTTGCTCGCTCCAGCAGCCCATTGCCATCGTCTGTTTCAGGTTGACGTCGTTTTCCGGCAGGATGATACGACCCTGGCCCGGGACGATACGCACCAGATGGTGGAACTGTTTCTGGATAGCTTTCAGATCGTCAAAGATGTCCGCGTGATCGAACTCAAGGTTATTGAGGATCAGCGTGCGCGGGCAGTAGTGTACGAACTTGGAACGTTTATCGAAGAACGCACAGTCGTACTCATCGGCCTCAATCACAAAGAACGGGCTTTCACCCAGACGCGCAGAGACGTCGAAGTTGCCCGGCACGCCGCCGATCACAAAACCTGGCTTGTAACCACAGGCTTCGAGGATCCAGGTCGCCATCCCGGCAGTCGTGGTTTTGCCGTGCGTACCGGCAACGGCCACAACCCAGCGATCGCGCAGAACGAAATCGTGCAGCCACTGCGGGCCAGACATGTATGGAATATTGCGTTCCAGCACCGCTTCAACACACGGATTGCCACGAGTCATGGCATTGCCAATGATGACCAGATCCGGCTGCGGGTCTAGCTGGCTGGCATCGTAACCCTGAATGAGGTCGATGCCCTGATTCTCCAGAAGCGTGCTCATCGGCGGATACACATTGGCGTCCGAACCTGTTACTTCATGGCCCAGCGAGCGCGCCAGCATTGCCAGCCCGCCCATGAAAGTGCCACAAATCCCCAATATATGAATGCGCATACGTCACTATCCTTCTTCAATGTGGAGCACATTTTACTCACATGTCAGCGGCTGTGAAATGCATTTCAGGAAAATCCGTATCCTGCTGGCGCGATTCACCTCTGCGCTAATATTTGAATGTTTGTTAAGATTGTTGGGCTTTAGTCGTTTTAGTGAACATACAATCGCTCTACTCACATAAGATGCAGGGAAAGTGTTATGAAAACGTTAGGTGAATTTATTGTCGAAAAGCAGCACGAGTTTTCTCATGCTACGGGTGAACTCACTGCTTTGCTGTCGGCGATAAAGCTTGGCGCTAAGATCATCCACCGTGATATCAACAAGGCCGGTCTGGTCGATATCCTGGGTGCCAGCGGTGCCGAAAACGTGCAGGGCGAGGTTCAGCAGAAACTCGACCTGTTCGCGAATGAAAAACTGAAAGCTGCACTGCGCGCACGCGACATCGTTGCGGGTATCGCCTCTGAAGAAGAAGATGAAATTGTCGTTTTTGAAGGGTGCGAGCACGCAAAATACGTTGTACTGATGGATCCGCTGGACGGCTCATCCAACATCGACGTTAACGTTTCTGTCGGCACTATTTTCTCCATTTATCGCCGCGTCACGCCTGTTGGCACGCCGGTGACTGAAGAAGACTTCCTGCAACCGGGCAGCAACCAGGTTGCGGCGGGGTACGTTGTCTACGGTTCATCCACCATGCTGGTGTACACCACCGGCTGCGGTGTTCACGCCTTCACCTACGATCCGTCACTGGGTGTGTTCTGCCTGAGCCAGGAGCGTATGCGCTTCCCGGAGAAAGGCAACACCTACTCCATTAACGAAGGCAACTACATCCGATTCCCGACTGGCGTGAAGAAGTACATCAAATTCTGCCAGGAAGAGGATCAGAACACCCAGCGCCCATATACCTCTCGTTATATCGGCTCACTGGTGGCGGACTTCCACCGCAACCTGCTGAAAGGCGGCATTTATCTTTACCCAAGCACCGCCAGCCACCCGGACGGGAAGCTGCGTCTGCTGTACGAATGCAACCCAATGGCGTTCCTGGCCGAACAGGCCGGCGGCAAAGCGAGCGATGGTAAAGAGCGTATTCTGGATATCGTGCCAGAAAGCCTGCACCAGCGCCGTTCGTTCTTCGTCGGCAACAACCACATGGTGGAAGACGTAGAACGCTTCATCCGCGAATTCCCGGACGCGTAACACCTCTCTCCAGGGGAGCCAGTCAGGCTCCCCTTCTCATTTATATATTTTACCGTATAAATGAATATAAAAATGACGCTTTAATATTCAGCGCTGCTCCTGCATTATTTCCATAACAGTTTGACAAATATTCCCTGGAGCATAATTAAGATGAAAAACTTTTCTCGTGCCAATACCGGCATTGATTTAAATCTTATTCCTGTTTTTATTGAAATTGTTCGTTGTGGCAGCATGGCGAAAGCATCCATACGCCTTGATATGTCTCGCCCGGCGGTGAGCCTGGCATTGAAGCGTTTTAATCAACTGTTTAATGAGCCATTATTTTTCCGTAAAGGTTTGTATCTGGAACCCACCGAAAAAGCATTAGCCTTAACCAGCTCACTGGAAATATTAATGGGTGATATTCACGATAATATTGCCGCGATAAATGGGTAATGACTCCAACTTATTGATAGTGTTTTATGTTCAGATAATGCCCGATGACTTTGTCATGCAGCTCCACCGATTTTGAGAACGACAGCGACTTCCGTCCCAGCCGTGCCAGGTGCTGCCTCAGATTCAGGTTATGCCGCTCAATTCGCTGCGTATATCGCTTGCTGATTACGTGCAGCTTTCCCTTCAGGCGGGATTCATACAGCGGCCAGCCATCCGTCATCCATATCACCACGTCAAAGGGTGACAGCAGGCTCATAAGACGCCCCAGCGTCGCCATAGTGCGTTCACCGAATACGTGCGCAACAACCGTCTTCCGGAGCCTGTCATACGCGTAAAACAGCCAGCGCTGGCGCGATTTAGCCCCGACGTATCCCCACTGTTCGTCCATTTCCGCGCAGACGATGACGTCACTGCCCGGCTGTATGCGCGAGGTTACCGACTGCGGCCTGAGTTTTTTAAATGGCGGAAAATCGTGTTGAGGCCAACGCCCATAATGCGGGCGGTTGCCCGGCATCCAACGCCATTCATGGCCATATCAATGATTTTCTGGTGCGTACCGGGTTGAGAAGCGGTGTAAGTGAACTGCAGTTGCCATGTTTTACGGCAGTGAGAGCAGAGATAGCGCTGATGTCCGGCGGTGCTTTTGCCGTTACGCACCACCCCGTCAGTAGCTGAACAGGAGGGACAGCTGATAGAAACAGAAGCCACTGGAGCACCTCAAAAACACCATCATACACTAAATCAGTAAGTTGGCAGCATCACCGATAAATGTATCAAATAAAACCCTGGCACAGAATGCACCAGGGCAGGATATTATTATGCCGCAGGCTGAGTCGTCAGTTTGAATGATGACATCGCTTCCATCAGTTCGCGCGACTGCTCTTCCAGCGAGCGTGTCGCCGCGGATGATTGCTGTACCAGCGCCGCATTTTGCTGCGCGGTTTCGTCCATCTGATTCACCGCGATATTAACCTGCTCAATGCCATGGCTCTGCTCCAGGGAGGCATTGGCAATCTCGCGCATCAGTTTGGTCATGCGTAGCACTTCTGTTGCGATCTCATCCATGGTTTCGCCTGCCTGCTGCGCCAGTTCGCTTCCCTCGTGCACATGCGTCTGCGAATCGCTGATAAGCGTGCGGATCTCTTTCGCTGCGTCGGCACTGCGGCTGGCGAGGTTGCGTACTTCACCGGCCACTACCGCAAAGCCACGTCCCTGTTCGCCAGCGCGTGCCGCTTCAACGGAAGCGTTCAGCGCCAGGATATTGGTCTGGAACGCAATGCCATCGATCACACTCAGAATATCCGCAATTCGGGCTGAACTGCCTGAGATATCGCGCATTTTCTCAATCACATAGCAAACCATTTCGCTGCCATGATCGGCGGTATCAGACACCGACTTCGCCATCTGATGCGCCTGTTCGGCGTTATCGGCGTTTTGTTTCACCGTGGCGGTGATCTCTTCCATACTGGCGGCCGTCTGCTCAAGCGACGTTGCAGTAGATTCGGTGCGCTGGGCAAGGTTCATGTTCCCCGCCGTTAACTCGCGGCTGCCGGTGTCAATTTGCGAGCTGGCGTCACGCACGCGCAGAACCGAGCCCATCAGCGACTGGCGCATCTCTTCAATGGCGGCGTTAAGGCGGTTAAATTCCTGGCTCGCGGATGTATTCAGGTTGTGCGTTAAATCGCCCGATGCCACGTTTTCAAGCTGGGCAATAGAGGCTGAGAGCGGCTTGAGCAACATATGGCGCAGCGCCAGCCACGCCAGCACAATAATGCCCGCCGTCAGCAGCGCCGCGACGATAATCAGGACCAGCACCCGGTTTTTGCTCGACTGCACAGTGCCGACTTCCGCCCTGCCGCGCGATTCGCTCCATACCTGGAACGCCTGCATGTCGTTATCAAACTGCTTCGCCACCGGGATGAGCTTGTTCTCCAGCAAATCATAATAGCTGTCGGCGCTTTGTTCGTTCAGGGCTTTCAGCATTGGGGTGATCCCCTGCTGGTTATAGGCGTCAAGGCTGGCTGCGACCTTATCCAGAAGCTGCTGCCCCTGTTTATCCGCCACGCCACCGTCAATCACGCCTTTCAGCGTTTTTTGCGCCTGGGCGACTTCCTGGTTAATGGTTTTCACCGATTTCGCCGCATCGTCCAGCATCCCGATCTCCATCATGCGGACGGCCTGACCGGCTTCGTTGCGCGCACGTAAAATCAGCGTATAGCCAGAATTAAGCTGCACCATCTGCTCACCCTGAAGGTGGTTGATGCGCTGGAGAGATGTCGAACTCTGTGTGAGGGCATAAATGCCAATACCGCTGACAATCAGCAGCAGAAGGGTCATAACGGCCAGTAACGAAAGCAAGCCGGTACGAATCGATAGCGTTTTAAGCATGATGTTATTTCCGGTAGCGAGATATTTCTGGGCATAAAAGAAGAGTATCGGCCTCTACCGGAAAATGTTTATACACATCATCCTTCAAGTTGTCTCTGCGTTGGCTGAGTCTGCTCACCCCAGTCACTTACTTGAGTAAGCTCCTGGGGATTCTCAGGCTTGCCGCCTTGATGCAACGTGAATAATTTTGTGTATAGACTTTAAGCAAATTCAGTGTGTTATCACTTTGTTGCTGATGGACTCACTCGGGTAACAGGCGAGCTCTGGCGGTTTTCCCACAGCACCGTCAGGCCGCGCTGGAGCGCAATAAAGATGAACAACAGAATACCGATGGCGATTTTCGTCCACCAGGAGCTGAGTGTGCCGTCGAAGTTAATATACGTCTGAATGAGCCCCTGAATGGCCACACCAAACAGCGTGCCGAGCACCGTTCCGACGCCCCCGCTAAGCAGTGTGCCGCCAATCACCACCGACGCGATCGCATCCAGTTCCACCCCGACACCCGCCAGCGCGTAGCCCGCCTGGGTATAAATCGAGAACACAATGCCCGCAAGTGTGGCAAGCCCGGTAGAGAGCATATAAATGCGAACTGTGGTGCTGCGGGTCGAGATCCCCATCAGGTTTGCCGAGGTCGCGCTGCCGCCAATAGCGTACACCTGATTCCCAAACCGGGTACGGTGGGCCAGGAAGATACCTATCACCACCACGCCGAGCATCAGCAAGCCCATCGCGCTCAGACGCCCCCCGCCGGGGATTTTCCACGCCAGGCTTGAGAGCGTGTCATACACCGGGTGGTTAATCGGAATCGACTCTTCCGAAACCAGATAACTCACGCCGCGCAGGAAAAACATCCCCGCGAGGGTAATGATAAACGCCGGGATTTTCAGCGCGTCGATAAGCAGCCCCATAAAGGCGCCAAACGCACAACCCATCACCAGCACCAGCGGGAAGGCCAGCAGCGGTGAAATGCCCCAGAAGCCGATCGCTTTCGCCAGGAAGACCCCGGTAAAGGCGATCACTGAGCCCACAGAGAGGTCGATCCCGCCGGAAAGGATCACAAAGGTCATCCCCACGGCGATAATGCCTAAAAAGGCGTTATCCGTCAGAATGTTGCAAATCACGCGCGTAGAGGCGAAGCCAGGGAACTGCGTCAGGCAGTAGAGGTAGCCCAGCACGAATACCCCTAGCGTGATCATTAATGGCAAATTACGTTTTATCATGACCGCGGATCCCCTTAATGAGACTGATAAAGCGCGGTGACTGAACGACGAGCACACAGAGCACCACCACCGCTTTAACCACCTGATTCAGCTCCGGCTGGAAGCCCGAAAGCAAAATGCCGGTATTCATCCCCTGAATAATAAGCGCACCAATCACCGACAGCAGCAGGTTAAAGCGCCCGCCCATCAGCGAGCCGCCACCAATCACCACGGCCAGAATGGCATCCAGCTCCAGCCACAGTCCGGCGTTGTTGGCATCTGCTCCACGGATATCCGCTGTGACAATCACCCCCGCAATGGCGGCACACACGCCGCTCAGCACATAGGTCAGCATCACCATCAGCCGGGTGTTCACCCCGGCATTTCTCGCCGCGCGAATGTTAATCCCCACTGCTTCAATAAACATACCGAGCGCTGTTTTACGGGTGAAAAGCCAGAACACGATTAATGTCACCAGCGCAATGATGACCGGCGTCGGGAAGAACAGCAGCTTGCCGCTACCGATCCACGCCAGGCTCGGCGAATCGAAGGTCACTATCTGCCCGGAGGTGATAAGCTGCGCCACGCCACGCCCGGCGACCATTAAAATCAGGGTGGCAACAAATGGCTGGATTTTGAGTATCGCCACCAGAATGCCGTTCCACAGCCCGGCGAGGACGCCTGTGCCTAAGGCGGCAAGCAGCACCACGGGCAGGCTGTGCCCGGCGACAGTCATGGAGGCAGCCGTGGCACCGGCAATCGCCATCACCGCGCCGACGGAAAGATCTATCCCACCCGTGGCAATGACCAGCGTCATACCAATCGCCAGCAGCGCCACCGGTGCGGCGCGGTTCAAAATATCAATCGGGCTGCCAAACAGGCGGCCATCCTGAACGATAATCTGGAAGAAGTGCGGAGCGACCAGGCTATCAACCACCAGCACCAGCAACAACGCGATGATTTGCGGCGTGCCAGTTGGCCAGTTGAAGCGGCGCTTCGACTCCCCGGTTTGCGAAAGAGAACGAGGCATCACGGTTAACTCCTTATGCCGCAATGGCATTCATGATCGCCGGAACAGACAGTTTATCCAGCGGGATTTCTGCCACCTGCTTGCGATCGCGCATGATGATGACGCGATCGGCATACCCCACCAGTTCCTCCAGTTCAGATGAAATAACCAACAGCGCTAGTCCGTCTGCACAGAGGGTTTCGATAAGCCGGATAATTTCGGCGTGCGCCCCCACGTCAATACCGCGTGTCGGCTCATCGAGGATCAGGAACTGGGGTTTGGTCAGTAGCCAGCGCGAAAGCAGCACCTTCTGCTGGTTCCCCCCGGAAAGAAATTCAATGGGCTGTTCCGCGCTCGGGGTACGGATACCCAACTGGCGGATAAAACGTTCGGCAATGGCATTCTGTTCCTTACGCGGGATCGGGCGTAACCACCCACGCTGCGCCTGCAACGCCAGAATGATGTTTTCCCGCACCGATGCCGCGGCAATAATTCCGTCCGTTTTCCGGTCTTCCGGGCAGAACCCCACGCCCAGGCAGGATGCCTGATGCGGCGATCGCAACGTCTGTGGTTTACCTTTGATAAGCGCAGTACCGCTGTCAGCCGGTTTGATCCCGAAGATCACTTCGGCGGTTTCTGTACGCCCGGATCCTAACAACCCCGCCAGCCCGACAATTTCACCGGGGCGAACCTCAAGATTGAAAGGCGAAATCGTGCCTTTTTTGCCGAAATCGCTGAAAGCGGCGACCGGCTTATCACTCAGCAACGTGCGCCCGGCACGCTGTAGCGCGTGCGTGTCCAGCTCGCGCCCGAGCATCATTTTGACCAGCTCAATCTGCGGGAGCTCGCGGGTTTCGCGGCAGCCAACAAAACTGCCGTTGCGCAGCACCGTAATGCGATCGCTCACCTCATACACCTGATCGAGGAAGTGGGTCACGAAGATCAGGCTCACCCCCTGATCGCGCAACTGGCGCATCAGAGTAAAGAGCATTTCAACTTCCTGGGTGTCGAGACTGGCGGTGGGCTCATCGAGGATCAACACTTTCGCCGAGAGATCGATTGCCCGACAGATAGCCACAATTTGCTGCATCGCCACGGAAAAGCGGTTCAGCGGTTCACGCACATCGAGGGAGAAGCCGTAAGACTCCATCAGCTTTGTCGCCCGCGCTTCCATCTCCTTGCGGCGCAACAGACCAAAGCGTTTTGGCTCACGACCAATAAACAGGTTGTCGGCCACCGACATATTCGGCAGCAGGTTCACTTCCTGATAGACCGTCCCGATCCCCAGTTGTTGGGCATGGGCGGTGTTTTTTGGCGAAATGGCATTGCCTTCCAGCCAGATGGTGCCGCGATCGGCATGATATACACCGGTCAGGGCTTTGATCAGCGTCGATTTTCCTGCGCCGTTTTCCCCCAGTAACGCCATTATCTCGCCGCGACGCAGGCTGAAGTCGACGTTATCCAGCGCTTTTACGCCAGGGAAGAATTTGCTTAATCCTTCTGTGCGGAGGATTTCCTGGTATTGTTCAGTGGTCATGATTCCCCCTGCATCAAGCCGGATGACGCTACGCTTACCCGGCCTACAAAAGAGCGTATCGTAGGCCGGGCAAGCGCAGCGCCATCCGGCAATTTCACTGGATCAGTAGCCCATATTTTTCTTCTTCTCTAACTCTTCCTTCGCGGTGTCAGGCAGGTAGAGAGTGGATTTGGTGATGGTCAGCTTCTCAGGCATGGTGCCGTCTTTCTTGAATTTCTCCAGCGCGTCAAACGCCGGGCCAGCCATGTTTGGCGTCAGCTCAACACTGGCGTTGGCCTCGCCGTCCATCATCGCTTTGTAGATATCAGGTACGCCGTCGATAGAGCCGGTGAGGATATCTTTGCCCGGTTTCAGGCCCGCTTCTTTAATGGCCTGGATGGCACCAATCACCATGTCATCGTTATGGGCGTAAACCATGCAGATGTTCTTGCCGTTGTTTTCAGCCTTGATAAAGCTTTCCATAACTTCTTTCCCCTTGCTGCGGGTAAAGTCGCCGGACTGAGAACGGATAATCTTGATGTTTGGCGCTTTGGCAATGGCTTCAGCAAAACCTTTCTTACGGTCGATTGCCACGCTCGCACCCACTGTGCCCTGCAGTTCAACCACGTTACACGGCTTGCCATCTACCTGTTTAACCAGCCAGTCACCGATCAGCTGACCTTCAAGAATGTTGTTGGCGGTAACGGTAGTCATATAGAGAGATTTGTCTTTTACATCAATGGAACGGTCGAGCAGGAAGACCGGAATATTCGCGTCTTTCGCTTCTTTCAGAACCGGCTCCCAACCCGTTGCAACCACAGGGGCAATGAAGATGGCGTCAACGCCCTGCGCAATAAAAGAACGAACGGCTTTGATCTGGTTCTCTTGCTTTTGCTGACCATCGGCGATTTTCAACGTGATACCGCGTTTTTGGGCTTCGCTTTTCGCAACGTTGGTTTCTGCCGCACGCCAGCCAGATTCAGAGCCAACTTGCGAAAATCCTACGGTTAAGGGTGCAGCCATCGCCATAGACGACATGGCTGCCGAAACTGCTGTGACCAGGAGTAAGCGCTTCCACATATGAACGTCCTCGTAGGGTGAGTTATTGTTGGTTAAAAGATGTTCTGCGGAATGACTATAGCCCATGAAATATGTAACGAATTGCGTTACATCACACTTCAGAAAAGTGAATAAAACGTTAATCACAAGTTTGTAATCGCTTTCATTTCGTCATGAAAAATGCGGCTGAGTTTATGGATTTTTCTGTCATGGAAGAGGTCTGAAAATGGCAAACAACAGCGGGAGATGGCGAAAACAAGCGAAGACATTCAGCGCCAGTTGGCTATAATACTCGCCACTTGTTTACCATACATTTTAAAGGATACAGACATGAGCTTACTCAACGTCCCTGCGGGTAAAGAACTGCCAGAAGACATCTACGTTGTTATCGAAATCCCGGCTAACGCAGATCCTATCAAATACGAAGTGGACAAAGAGAGCGGCGCACTGTTCGTTGACCGTTTCATGTCTACCGCAATGTTCTACCCATGCAACTACGGTTACATCAACCACACCCTGTCTCTGGACGGTGACCCGGTTGACGTGCTGGTCCCAACGCCATACCCACTGGAGCCAGGCTCAGTCATCCGCTGCCGTCCAGTTGGCGTGCTGAAAATGACCGACGAATCTGGTGAAGATGCGAAACTGGTTGCAGTACCGCACACCAAACTGAGCAAAGAGTACGATCACATTAAAGATGTGAACGACCTGCCAGAACTGCTGAAAGCGCAGATCACTCACTTCTTCGAGCACTACAAAGACCTCGAAAAAGGCAAGTGGGTTAAAGTTGACGGCTGGGACAACGCAGAAGCGGCAAAAGCTGAAATCATCGCGTCCTTCGAGCGTGCAGCTAAGAAGTAATTCTTATCGCTGATGCTAAGCCCCGCAATGTCGGGGCTTTTTTGTGCCTGTCTCTCGGAGGTTAACTCACGACCGCCTGTAGCCGGAGCAGCGCATCCTCAACGGTTTCATCCGACGCCACGCCAATTCGCGTTGCCTGGCGTGCGCCTAAATCCATCATACGGACCAGGTTCACCAGAATAACCCCCTGAATATCCCCTTCTTCGCACAACAGTGGCACGCTAAAACCGGCGTAACGGGCAAAATTCCCACCCTGTGTCACAGGTGCAACAAGCGTCATACCCAGTTGGTTAAAGACGCTAACGGAAAGCACCAGGGCTGGTCTGCCAGCGCCCTTTTGTTCATGCCCGCTGGCAGGATCGAAACCAACCAGAACAATGTCGCCTCGTTCAAAACAAGGCCGCTTTACCATACTTCATCGCCCGCCGGTTTAGATGAGCCCCAGACCTCCTGCTCGCTGATTTCAGGTGCAGACATATCGCACTGAGCCAGCAACGCTTCAAGAGAATACTGTTTACTCACAGGTGTGAGCACTAACTGATTATTCGTCACATGAGCCTCCATACTCTGACCCGGTTTCAGGCCGAGCTCTTTCATTACCACACCAGGAATGACCATACCGGCACTGTTTCCCCATTTCTTAATGGTTATACGCATCGACACCTCCAGAGTTATACATAGTATAACTCATGCAGTGTGATGTTGTTGTACACCTCGACACATGCAAATGCGAGCGGGATATGGGCACGATGAACAAATCAGGAAAAAGGCTCGAAGGAAAAAGTCATGAAGGGAGAAATTGCATACCAGACTGCGAGCAACCGCACAAACAACAACGCCACCTTACGGTGGCGTTGTTGTTTATCAGTACTGGTCTCTGTCTAACCAGTTACCGCTTTCAATCCGCGTTAACCCTTCGACCGAACGCTGGTACACATACATCCATGCACTCCCGTATGGCGTCTGGATCAACTGGCGAGCGTACTCACCGCCCCTGGTGCGCAAGGCATCCAGTTCGGCAAGCGTGGCATTATCAATACGATAAACCTCACCCTGTACCGTTCCTTCACCAGGAACCGCGCCTGGATAGTGGCCCAGGCTGTACAGCTGGTAGTTCTCAATATTGTAATTACCCATCAACTGGGCGTTCGTCATCCAGTGACTGTTGCCCTGCTTAGTTCGTAAACTACCGTAGACAAATATTCGCATTGCTAGAACTCAAACTGATAGAGCAAATCCAGTGCCTGATCTACGCCGGACACTGCTTCCAGATATAGCTTTGGCATCAGACGATAGCGTAACGTGAGTGTAGCGAGTGAGTCAAAGATCCCGACACCATATTTTACCTGTAGACCCGGCAGTACATAGCCGCTGACCACCACCTGCGAAGAGTCACCAACGCCCTGGGTGTCCAGTGCCAGATTGCTTACGCCGAACGTCTCGCCGATTTTACCCACAACCTGCCCACTTTGTGCAACCCCCAGGCCCACTAACATTGACGTCATTGCTGCACTATCGCTTTGGCCGCTTTCCAGACCCTGCCCGCGCAGCAGATAAGAGAGCGCTTCTTGCTGCGACATTGCCGGGTCCGAGAAGATTTCCGCTTTTGGCTCATCGGCCGTACCCGTTACGCGCACGCCAGCAATCACGTCGTTTTCGGTGGCTTCCGGGTTACGAATGGCTTCGATATTCAGAAGCGGCTGATCAGGTGGCCCCGAGAACAACAGCTCACCTTTACGCACAATCAGATCCTGGCCATAAGCATGGAAACGCCCGTCAGGAATGTTGATTTGCCCATTCAGGCCAAGCCCTTGCTTATCCTGGGCCACTTTCAGGTCGCCCGTCAGCCTCGCTTTCAGACCAAACGCTTCGAGGCGCACGTTGTTCCCGACGTGAACAATAAGATTACTGTTGATCGGGATACCAGCGCTCTTCTGTTCCACCGGTTTCAGATTTTTATCGAGCATCACTTCATCACTGGATACCCCGACCGCGCTTTCCGGCACGTCGTGAACCACGATACGCGCCCACGGCACGTCCACGCGGCCATCCAGAGTAAAGAGGCTCGGCGTGGCTTCAAACACCACATCCGGCGACACATCCAGACGTACCATCGGCGGTACGGTAATGCGCACTTTGCTGCCTTTTGCCGCAATGCGCGCACGCCAGTTATCAAGCTGGCTCCAGTCTGCATCACCGCTCAGGTTGATTTGCCCTTGTTGAGTGCGAACCACCCCGGCAAGCGTGGAGCTCATGCCGTTAAAGTTCATCGCAATCTGGCTTGGCTGCATATCAAACGGCATAAAGTTACCGTCGATATCCACACCGTTCAGCTGCATCTGCCCGAACAGCTGCGGGCTTTGCGCCGTCCCCGCCAGCCGCAGATTGGCATTCAGCATCCCAGCGGCTTTTTCACCGCGCGAGAAAATAGCGTTCGCCATTGCCAGGTTGAAGTTGCGGATATTGACGTTACCGCCCAGATTACGCCGCCCTTGCGGATCGGTTATCTGCACTTGCCCGTCGAACTGGCCGTTGTTGGTCAGGCGGATAAGCCACCCCAGCTCAGCACGGTTGTTATGCAGATCGGCGCTCAGGTTGAGGGTGTCGAATGCTACCGGCAGCGGCGCATCGTTCACTTCCTGCGTTACCTTCACGTTGCGCCCGGAGAGGGTCACACTTCCCTGCGGCAGCCCCTCTTTGGTGGTGTCCCACGCCACATCCGCTTTGCCGCTAAAGACACCGCTCGCCTGGGTGGTGTCGGGCATAAAGGGTTTCAGCATCGCCAGATCAAACCGGTTAAGGTTTATTTGCGCGCGCCCTTCCGCGCCTGCATCAATGGTCTGTGGCACACAGAGTTCAGCATTCGGGTTGATCCAGCAGTGCGGCCCAATACTGATTTTTTGTTCGGCATTGCGGTAATCCAGCGCGATGGAGCGTGACAGCGCCAGAGGGCCAACCGGCGTGTTGAAACGGGTGTTATCAAGCGTTCCCTTCCAGCGTTCTTCCTTGCGGTCGAAACTGCCCGTCAGGTGCAGTTGCCCGGAAACCGGCTCACCCTGCACGTTCAGCTGGAGGTCATGCTGTTTCTCGTTGCCTTTCGCGGCCAGCGTCACCAGATTGATGTTCACATCCGGCTGGGTAATACGCTCGACGCGCAGGCTCAGGTTCCCGCCAATCTGGTCGGTGGATTTTACATCCCCTTCCACACGTACCCGGGCAATGGTCAGCTCCTGCCAGCGCAGGGCGTTCGCGGTGATATCGGCCAGCAGCTGCGGTGCATCCACCGTACCGCGAACCTTAACGAGACCTTTCGCCGTACCGCCAAGACCCGGCAGGGCGTTATCCAGATTCGGCGCATCGATGGTGGCATCCAGATTGAGATCTTTAACGCCAAGTTCACCTTTGATGTCCGCCGTATTACGCCCCAGCGCCACATGCAACCCCGGGATCACCCATTGCAGATAGCTGTTGCCCTTCACCGAACCGTCAACGTTAACCTTGTTTTGCTTCACATTGCCGGTGAGTTTGATTTCCGGCACGTCCATCTGCCAGCTGCCGCCATAAAGGCTGCCACGCGTTTTGATTAAGCCATCCAGTTTTGACGGCCAGTCCGGCACTTCTTTGGCCGTATTGATGCCCGTCAGCTTGAGTTCACCGCGCCAGCTGATCGCCTGCTGCCAGTCGAGCAGCGCCGTCAGCTCCGTTTTCCCTTCCAGCGCCGCGACGGTCAGCTTGTCGAGATTAACCTGCCGTTCGTTACCTTTCGCATCAAGCGTAATGGCGGCTGGCGGTACACCCTGCCCCTTCACATCGGTGCGGAACGACAGCGTGTAATCAGTCATTTTGCCGCTGAGCTTGAGCTTCAGATCATCGGCCTGGAACTGTTTTTCGCCGGTAAACGGCCAGTAAAGCTGCTGGCTGACAATCTCCAGATTCAGCGGCAAACCCGCTTCTGCCAGCTGTGTTTGCCCGCGCAGAACCATATCCACCGGGCCAGACAGGTTAACGCCAAACTCCAGTTTCTCGCGTAGCGCCCCACCTATTTTCAGCTTCACCTTCTCGCCTTTGAGCGGATCAATGTTCAGCGCGCTGTTAAGCGTGATATCCACCGGCCAGTTGTCGCGCAGCAGCGCATTCCCGCTTGCATTTACCGATCCCTGATTTGTGTCGATATCCATCGTATCGAGCTTCATAGTGCCGTCGATACTGCTGACTTTAAGCAACATGTTGTAGACCGTCAGGTCGGTGTCACCCGTCAGACGCAGCTGTGCGCCTTTGAACTCTTCAATATTGAGGTTCAACGGCAAGTGCACGTCGGTCATTTCCGGCAGCACCGGTTTTGCGAAAAGCGCGGTCAGCGTTTCACCAAGCGGTTTCTCTTCCGGCTGCGGGTTCTGGATCTTCGGTTCAACTATCTCTTCCTGCGCCACTTTTGCCACTTTCGGCAGGGCAATCAGCAGCCCTTGCAGTGAGGTTGGCGTCAGGGTGAGATTTTTTTCCTGCCAGCGCAGGCCAGAAGTGAAGTCCATCACCGACACGGTGGTGTCGTCGATTTTGATATTGACGTTATTCAGCGCCACCCGGTAGAGCGCAATGGGATACGGCGTGGAGAGATTAAGCGGGCCGGTATCCTGTTCTTCTACCGGCGCAGACTTCGGCATTTTTTTCGAATCTATCGCCACGTTCACATCTTTTAGCGACAGATCGTTCACGCACAGTTTGCTGTCGCGTAAACAACCGAGCTTGACCGCCAGATGGAATTCGCCCGCGTTAACCGCGACGCCGGGCTGTTGATAGCGAATATTCTTCAGACGCAGATCGCGCCAGCCGCCCGTCACCTGGCCAATCTCCAGCCCCGGGACCCAGCGGTTAGCGGCGTTAAACAGCAGATGCAGGCCGGTGGTGGTCCCCACCAGGAACGCAACCGTACCGAGCAACAGCACGATAAAAATCAGCACCCCGAGGCTTATCTTCTTCCATAAACTCATAATTCAGGCCCCAGACCGATGTAAAACTGTAAACCGTGTTCGTCTTTGTCACCCACAGGCACGGCAAAATCGAGCTTGATAGGCCCAACGGGAGACTGCCAGCGCACGCCCACGCCCGCGCCGGTTTTGAAATCGCTGCGGCGAATATCACTCACGGCTTCACCGCTATCCACAAACATGGCACCCCACCATTTTCCGCTGACGTTGTACTGGTATTCCAGCGAGCCCGTCGCCAGCTTGGACGCACCAATCAGCTTGCCGCTGTCATCTTTTGGCGCGATGGATTTGTACTTATACCCACGAATACTGCGATCGCCACCGGCGAAGAAACGCAGGTCGGGCGGGACTTTGTCGAAGTCGCCGGTTTCAATCCAGCCAAGATTGCCGCGCATCACGAAGCGGTGTTTGTCGTACAGGGTGCGGATCCAGACGTTTTGCGCCTGCACCACTGTGAAGTCGACGTCAGAGCCCCACAGCGTATTGGAGTAATCGATGGAGTAACGCTGGGAATCGCCCCAGTCAGGCATCAGGCCACCACGGGAACGGGTACGGCTTATCATCACGCCGGGATAAAGCAGCATGGTGGTGTTCGTCACATTCGCCTGGGTAAAGTGGTCGAGGCTCCAGCGCAGGTTAATGGCGCGCTGCCAGCCGCTCGAAAGATCCCAGAAGCGCGACAGCGCAAGCGTGGTGGAATCTGATTCGGTATCGTTCAGGTCGGTTCGCTTAAAACCGCCCTGCACCAGGTAGTACTGTTCAAGCGGGTTTTTCAGCAGCGGCATTTTATAGCTGAAATCCAGCTGTTGCTCTGGCGAAGAGATACTGGCGCTGGTCGTCAGGCTGTGGCCGTAGGAGTTCATCCACGGTTTTTTCCACGTGGCTTTCACGCGCGGGCCCACGTCCGTCGAATAGCCTAACCCCGTCTCAATGGTGTTCTCGGTGCGCGGCGACACAACGCCATGCAGCGGCAACACCTTGGTCTTGCGGGATTTATCAAACTCAGGGGCGACAACAACCGAGTTAAACCATCCAGTCGCCGACAAACGACGGTTTAACTCCGCCAAATCCTTCGACTGATAGTAATCACCCTTCTTAAACGGGATCAGGTTTTGCAGATACTCTTCGCGGATTTGCGAGCCTTCAAAGGTCACATCGCCGAAGCGGTAGCGTTCGCCGCTGTCAAAGTCGATATCCCAGAAAGCCTGGCGTCTTTCCAGCGAGATCCCCAACTGGCTTTTATTGAACTGGCTGTCGAAATAGCCCTTACGCAGCGAAACCGAGGTGAGTTCTTTTTTGAAATGGTCGTAATCGCTATGATCCAGCACCGTACCGATTTTCGGACGCGTGCCGAGCAGATCCAGATAATCCCTGTCGGTACGCGCACCGCCGCGCAGTACCACATCAGTGCCACCAATCAGTACCGGCTCGCCCGGCGATACGCGGGCGATCAATACCTGCCGGCCTTTGGCCGGTGGCGGACGTAAATCGAAATCGATGGTCGGCTCGTAATAGCCGAGCGCTTTTAATCCTTCGCGGATCGCGTCATCAACACGTGCGCGAAAACGCCGGTCCGGCGTCACTTCGTCTCCCTGAATCGTAGACAACTGTGCACGCACGTTCTTTTCCAGCGCCCCGGACAACCCCTCAACCTGCAAACGGACATTCGCCGCGCTGGCGACTCCGCTTGTCAGCAATACACTGACCAAACATAACTGGCGGATCTTTGGCACGTTCTCTCCTGAATATCCTTGTTTCCACCCTGGAAGCAAATGAAGTGCCGCTCCGCGGCTCCATACGGCTTTACAGCCCAAAACCCAATTCTCGGGTTGAAAAAGGGTTAAACACCCAAATATTTCTTATGATTAAATCTAGACTCATTCAGCGTATTTATTGTGTTCAATTAAACGCTTCATGACAACCTTAACCGAAACATCGCTGCCCGGGAGGCCCAACCGTGAGTTTATTCGACAAAAAGCATCTTGTTTCTCAATCAGATGCATTACCGGGACGGAACACCCCAATGCCTGTAGCGACTTTACACGCCGTAAACGATCATTCAATGACTCACGTCCCGGAAGGCATGGAAATCGCCCTGTTCGCCATGGGCTGCTTCTGGGGTGTGGAACGCTTGTTCTGGCAACTGCCTGGTGTTTACAGTACCGCAGTCGGTTATACCGGCGGTTACACACCGAACCCAACCTACCGCGAAGTGTGCTCAGGCGAAACCGGACACGCCGAAGCGGTTCGTGTGGTCTATGACCCGGCCGTTATTAGCTACGAGCAACTGCTCCAGGTGTTCTGGGAAAACCATGATCCGGCCCAGGGGATGCGTCAGGGCAATGACCACGGCACTCAGTACCGTTCTGCCATCTACCCGCTGACCCCTGAGCAGGATACCGCCGCGCACGCCAGCCTGGAACGCTTCCAGAGCGCCATGCGTGATGCCGGGGATGACCGCCAGGTCACGACGGAAATCGCTTCCGCAAAACCGTTCTACTATGCCGAAGACGATCACCAGCAGTACCTGCATAAAAATCCGTATGGCTACTGCGGCATTGGTGGCATCGGCGTGTGCCTGCCGCCACAGCTGGCCTGATCACTTGTATAGCGCCACGCGAGCCGCGTGGCGCGTTGCATTACTTACCGAGCCGTAATCCACCACCTTCCCCTGCAACAGCAGGTTATACACCGGTGCCTGCGGTCTGTTCAGCCGCGTTTGCAACAAATGTACTGCCTCAATGCCAAGATCGCGACAGGGCACGGTGATCCCTGTGACCGGTTTTTCCAGTCGATTTGCTAAATTCCAGGCAAAATCGGTGGTGATGATGGAGATATCCTCAGGAACACGCAGCCCGTGTCGTCGCAGCGCCCTGAACACCCCTTCCGTCATGCTGGTGCTGTTAGGGAAAATAACCTCGGGCCACTGCTGCCTGTCGTGGCTTAACAGCCACTCATCAAGGGCACGCTCGGCTTCATCAGCGGTAAACCACTCCGTCACCAGCAAATCCCGCTGAGGCTCAAAAGCGACATGAAAATGCCGGTACGCCTCTTTAATGCCATCCAGGCGCGCATAGAGCGTCTCCCGCCGCAGGCAGGTGAGCGTCAGCACCCGGCGATGCCCCTGCTCAAAGAGGTAACGCATCGTAGTAAATCCAATGGCGCGATGATCGGGCGAAACAGAATCGAGAACGTTATCCCTGTCGACTGAATTGATTAATACACAGGGCTTATTGAGGGTGCTGGCAAGCTTAAATATGGTGGCATCATCCGTGCCGATAATAATGATCGCATTGATGTTCTTATGGCTGGCTTTTTCGAGGAATAATTTTACATCGGCATGTTGTTCTTCTAATCCACTGTAAGTGATCCACACATTATGCGGGGCGCTGGCTTCTGCGATACCTTTGGTCACTTCCAGATAAAAAATGTCACCACGTCCCTGAAAGGTTCTTTCAGGCGCAAATACCGCAATGCCATTAATCAGCAGCCGACCACTCGCCATGGACTCAAGCACACCCAATTCCCGCGCGGTCCGTACAATGGCATCCCGGGCCTTGTCGCTGGTATAGGATTTGCCGCTTAAGACCCTGGACACCGTGCTGACGGAATAGCCTGCCAGGGATGCGATCTCCTCCATTTTTAACCTGCCCGGCATAGTGTGACCTCGCTCTCAATCAGTTTTTGCAAATATTTGCAGAAACAGCTTGTTGATTTTAAAACCAAATTTCAAAAACGTTGGGGTTTACTTAAACACCTTGCGAGTATTCTCACAAAATAACGTTGTCGCCGCGGTTCGCCTTTCCTATTTTCCGGTCATCACTCTTTTCGACTGAAATTAAGGTGCGACATGGAGAAGGTACGTTTTGGCATTATTGGTATAGGTAATATCGGTACGGTTCACGCGCGCTATTTACTGGCCGGGACCGTTAAAGACGCGTGTCTGGCGGCTGTTTGCGACAATGCGGCGGAAAAACATCCTGCCATCCGCCAGCTGGTGGGTGATGGCGTCCCACTGTTCAGTGACGCACAAGAAATGCTCCAGAGTGGCCTTATCGACGCCGTGATTGTGGCGACACCGCACTACGATCACCCTCGCCTGTCCATTCTGGCCATGCGTAACGGCATCCACACCTTGTGTGAGAAACCGGCGGGTGTGTATACCGCACAAGTGCAGGAGATGAACGACTGCGCACGTGAGTGTGATGTGGTGTTCGGCATCATGTATAACCAACGCCCCAACCCGCTCTATCAGAAAGTGAAAGATCTCATCGACAGCGGCGAGCTGGGCGAGATCCGCCGCTCCAACTGGATTATCACCAACTGGTATCGCTCTCAGAGCTATTACAACTCTGGCGGCTGGCGCGCCACCTGGAAAGGCGAAGGCGGTGGCGTCCTGCTCAATCAGGACCCGCATCAGCTCGACCTCTGGCAGTGGCTGGCGGGAATGCCGGTGCGCCTGCGCGCGTTTTGCCAGTTTGGCAAACATCGTGACATCGAGGTTGAAGATGAGGTGACCGCCTATGCGGAATACGCCAATGGCGCGACCGGCGTCTTCATCACCACCGTGGCGGAAACGCCTGGTACCAACCGCCTGGAAATCACCGGCGATCGCGGCAAAGTGGTGGTTGAGGACGGCACACTGCGCTACTGGCGACTGCGCGAATCAGAAACCGCATTTAATGCCCGCTGGCAGAACGGCTTTGGTGAGCCTGAATGCTGGGAAGTCACACTCCCGGTTGCGCCTGAGTGCAGCGAGCATCATGTCATCACCGCCAACTTCTGTGCGGCCGTCCTGCGCGGCGAGCCGCTGATTGCCCCGGGTCTTGAAGGTATTCGCGGGCTGACGCTCTCCAACGCCATGCACCTCTCCACCTGGACTGATGACTGGGTCGATCTGCCGCTGAACGAAAAACAGTATCTGCGCCTGCTTCAGCAGCGCATCACCACCTCGGTAGAAAAAGAGAACGTCAGCCGAACGCTGGACGCATCAGGAAGCTGGTAACACCGGAGAAAAAACGATGTTAAATGTCGCCATCGTGGGAACAGGGAATATCTCGCATAACCATATTCAGGGCTATTTGCAGTTTGGTCAGCGCTGCCGGATTGTCGCGCTGGTGGATATCTACCCGGAAAAAGCACAAGAGAAAAAAACACGCTACGGCCTGACGGATGCCCGCGTGTACGAAAGCCACGAGCAGATGCTGGCGTGCGAGCCCCATCTCGATATCGTCGATGTCTGTACGCCACCTTACGTTCATGCGCAAATCAGTATTGATGCGCTCAATGCCGGTTGCCACGTGCTGTGCGAAAAGCCGATGGCTGCGTCGCTTGAAGAGTGCGATGCAATGATCGCCGCCCAGCAGGCGAGCGGGAAAACCCTCTCTGTGATTGCGCAAAACCGTTTTACCGATGCCTTCTGGCGCTTAAAGGCGGCGATTGATTCTGGCCTCGCGGGTAAGATTTGCCACGCGCAGGTGGACTCCTTCTGGTGGCGTGGACACTGCTACTACGACCTGTGGTGGCGCGGTACATGGGAAAAAGAGGGCGGGGGCTGTACGCTCAACCACGCAGTACATCACATCGACGCTATTCAATGGATGCTCGGCTTCCCGTCGGACGTGGTGGCGATGATGACCAACGTGGCACATGACAACGCCGAAGTGGAAGACCTGAGTGCCGCTATCTTCAAATACCCCAACGGCGCGCTTACCCAGCTTACCGCTTCGGTAGTGCATCACGGTGAGGATCAGAAAATCATCATCCAGGGGGAAAAAGCCCGCATCTCTGCACCCTGGCAGGCCATAGCCAGCGTGAGTGCTGATAACGGTTTCCCCCAGGATACCCCTGACACGCAGCGCGAAGCACAGCTCAACGCCGTTTTTCAGGACACTCCGCCGCTCAGGTGGACGCTGCACACCGGGCAGATCCACGACCTGCTCCAGAGCATCGAAAAAGGTGCTGCCCCGCTCGTCGATGGCCAGCAGGGTAAGCGCTCGCTGGAGCTGATTACCGCAATTTATAAATCCGCGATCACCCGGGCAGTGGTGTCGCTGCCCATTCACCAGGATGACCCGTTTTACCGTACTGGCGGGACAAACACCCTCGCCCCCCGTTTTTATGAAAAATCCGCAAGCGTTGCCAACTTCAACGAAGTGGGCGCGATCCCTCTGGGCAAAGATCTGGATCGAGGAGTCTGAACATGAATAAGAATGACGGAATGAATTACGCACCGGTTGGCAAACCTCAACCTGTTGTCCGGCAAGGCGAATTCGTCTTTGCCGCTGCCGCGCTCGACCATGGCCATATTTACGGGATGTGCAACGGGCTCATTGAAGCGGGCGCAACGCTGAAATGGGTTTACGACCCGGACCCGGCGAAAGTGGATAAATTTGTGCAGCAGTACCCGCAGGCCCGGGTCGCGGATTCGCTGGAGGTGATCCTTGCCGATAGCGCAGTGCATCTTGTTGCTGGTGCCGCCATCCCCTCTGAGCGCTGCGCGCTGGGGCTGAAAACGATGGCTGCGGGTAAGGACTACTTCACCGACAAAGCACCGCTCACCACGCTTGAACAACTGGCTGATGCCAAAGCGATGGTCGGGAAGACTGGCAAGAAATACGCGGTTTACTACAGCGAGCGCCTGCACGTTGAAAGCGCGGTATTTGCCGGGCAACTGGTGCAACAGGGTGCGATTGGCCGCGTTATCCACACGCTCGGCACCGGCCCGCACCGGGAAGGACAAGGCAGGCCAGACTGGTTTTACGATCGTCGTTACTTCGGCGGAATTCTGTGTGACATCGGCAGCCACCAGATTGAACAATTCCTGTTTTACACCGGAAACCACAATGCGACCGTGATCGCCAGCCAGGCACGTAACACCAGCCATCCGCAGTATCCCGCGTTTGAAGATTTCGGCGACGCGATGCTCAAAGGGGAAAACGGGGCCAGTGGCTACTTCCGCTGCGACTGGTTCACGCCAGATGGGCTTTCCACCTGGGGTGATGGCCGCCTCACGCTACTGGGTACTGAGGGATACATTGAGATCCGCAAGTATGTCGATTTAACCCACGGCGAGCAGGATGTGGTGTACCTCGTCAATAAAGAGGGCGAGTTCCGCTACCCGGTGGCAGGCCTGGTCGGCTTCCCGTTCTTTGGTGAACTGATCCTCGACTGCCTGCATCGCACTGAAAACGCCATGAGCCAGGCCCACGCCTTTAAAGCGGCCGAGCTGTGCGTGAAGGCGCAAATGCTGGCTAACGCGGCGGGATAACGGGAGACGCAGATGAAAGTCCTGAACTCGGCCATTATCGGCGGCGGCGCTATCCACGGTTGCCATGTGAACGCGCTGCGCCAAATCCCCGACGTGACGCTGCGGGCGTTAGTCGACACTGACAGTGTAAAAGGACTGAAACTGGCAAAGGATTATCAGTGCCGCTTTTATCAGGATCACCGGGAAATGCTGCTGGATGAACACATCGACGTGGTGCACATCTGCACGCCCCACTTCGAACATAAGGAGATGATTCTGGCGGCGCTTGCCGCCGGAAAACATGTGTTCTGCGAAAAACCGGTCGCCATGAACGGCAGAGAAATCCGCGAGATAACGCAGGCAGTTAACCATGCGCCGGGGTTGCTCGGCGTCTGCTACCAGAACCGGCTAAACCCCACCAGCCAGTCCATTATGGAGACGCTGACAGAAGGCTCGCTCGGCAGGATGCTCAGCATTAAAGCGGTGCTCACCTGGTCGCGTTCAGGACGTTACTACACCGAAAGCCCGTGGCGCGGCCGGCTGGCAACGGAAGGGGGTAGCCTGCTGATCAATCAGGCGATCCATACGCTCGATTTGATGCAGTGGTTCGGAGGCGGAGTCACGCGGCTGAAAGGGGTAGTAGACAGAGGCGAACTGGCCGACGTCACGGAAGGTGAAGACAGCGCAATGGCGACGCTGCATTTTGCCAATGGCGCTCGCGGCTTGTTTTATGCCAGCAATTGCCATACCACTGATTCCCCGTTGCTGCTGGAGATCCACTGCGAACATGGCACGCTACAGCTTAACGACAATACGCTCTGGCGCTTAAGCCAGGGGGAACGGATAGCGCTGGCGAACGATGCCTCGCCGGATGGCTCCAGCAAAAGTTACTGGGGAGTGGGCCACCAGCAGGCTATCCGCCGCTTTTATCATGCCATTCATCACCCGGAAAATGCGGATTACATTGATATCCGCACCGCCGGAAAATCACTCAACCTTGTGGAGGCTATTTATCGTTCATCTCAGATACGGCAATGGATTGATATAAGTAATTAGAACGTAATTTGTATTCCAGCAGTAAATAAAAAACGACCCGAAAACGGGTTAATAGCTACCCTACACCTGGAAGAAAATATTATGGTCAAACCAACTGAACGTAGAGTTGGCTATGGCGTGGCGCTTGGCTACGGCATAACCGACCTGTTTGGCGGTGGCGCATTTGCGATTATCGGCACCTGGCTTTTATTTTTTTACACCACCTACTGCGGGCTAACCGTGCTGGAAGCCGGTTCTATCTTTGCGGTGGCGCGTATTATTGATGCGTTATTAAGCCCAATAATGGGGTATATCACCGACAACTTTGGCAATACCTGGCTTGGGCGTAAATTTGGTCGCCGCCGCTTCTTCTTATTAATCAGCTCACCGTTAATGTTCCTGTATGCCCTGCTGTGGCTGACCGATATGGGCTACTGGTATTACCTGGGCACTTACCTCTCTATTGAGCTGTTGTCAGCGATGGTACTGGTGCCGTGGGAAACACTGGCGGCAGAGATGACCAACCGTTATGAGGAGCGCAGCCACCTGTCGGGCGTGCGCATGATTTGCTCTCAGCTAGGCGGATTTCTTGCGGTCTCTGTTCCTGGTGTCATTATGCAATTCACCGGAAAAGATAATCCGTTTACCTACACCCTGACCGGATTACTTTTTTCTTGTGTCTTTTGCATCGCCGTTTTTATTACCTGGCGTTGCACCTGGGAAGCCAAAGATGTTCATCAGGAATCGGATTTCAAACTGGAGAATCAACGCAGCGGCGGAATACTCAATCATCTGAAATATCTGGTGCTGGATCTGTTCTCTTCATTTCGGATCCGGGCTTTCCGCTTACACATTATTATTTATATCTTCTCGTTTACGGCGATGGATGTTTTCGGCTCGGTCTTTACCTACTACGTTGTCTATTGTCTGAGCCAGGATGCTGCGGCCGTTTCCGGCTGGCTGAGTCTTGCCGCTTTTGCTTCGGTGCCAGGCACTTACGGATTTATGCTGTTGTTAAATCGCTTAAATGTCACACCGTCTGCCGCGCTGCGTCTCTCTTACGGCTGTATTTTCTGCGTACTCGCCTTCCTGTTCAGCATCTATATCACCCGGACGCAGGTTCCCGCGGTGCTGTTCTCTGCGGTCTTCATTTTGCTTGGGGCGGCGCGCTCTGGCCTGTATTACATTCCCTGGAATATCTACAGCTTTATTCCTGATATTGATGAAATCGTCACCCGGCAGCGCCGCGAAGGCATCTTTGCCGGTGTCATGGTGTTAACCCGTAAAAGCACAGTGGCGATTGCCATCATGATTATCGGCCTCGTTCTGCAAGGATCTGGCTTTGTGAAAGGCAGTGGCGCGCAGCCTGAAAACGCCCTTCATGCCATTATCGGCCTGATGGTGTTCGCCACGGCGGCGCTGCTGGCGGTGAGTTTCTTTACCACTTACAAATTCAAACTCACCCGCGAGACACACAAACTGCTGCTGAAAGAGATAGCCCGCCGCAAGCTGGGTGGGGACTATCGCGACTGTGACGAAAGCACCCGCATCGTCATCAAGCAGCTGACGGGCTACGAGTACGACCAGGTCTGGGGCGGCAATGCAACGCCGCACTCCGGGGCTAACGTCAGCCTGTCGGGTGCTGAATAAGGAGCGCATATGTATCAACAATGGACACCCGAGCGCGCGCAAAGCTGGTGGATGCAGCAGAAATGGGGCTGCGGATTTAACTACCTGCCCCGAACGGCAGTCAACTGGCTGGAGATGTGGCAGGAAGAGACATTCGATAGCACCACCCTTCAGCAAGAGCTGAAATGGGCGCAAGAATATGGCTACAACGCCCTGCGTACCAACCTGCCGTTTACGGTCTGGGAACACGATCGAGACGGCCTGATAAGCCGTATCGACCATTTCCTGTCGATTGCCAGCAGCAATGGGCTGGCGGTGATGCTCACCCTGCTTGATGACTGCGCATTTTCGGGCGACGAGCCGTTTATCGGCCAGCAGAAGCCCCCCGTACCGGGCGTACATAACAGCCAGGGCGCTGGAAGCCCGGGTCGGGCGAAAGTGCTCAGCCCTGAATGCTGGCCGCAAATTGAAGCTTATGTGAAAGATATCGTTGGCCATTTTCGTCACGACCCGCGGATCCAGATATGGGATTTGTACAACGAACCGGGTAACAGCGGCGTGTTTGTCGGGGTCCCAAAAGGGATGGCGTACGACACCCGGCTTGAGTTTTATGCGTTGTCGTTGATGGTGAACGTATTTACATGGGCACGGGAAGTCTCACCCGAGCAGCCGCTGACAGTGGCCGCATGGCATGTTCCCGACCGCAGTGACTGCCGGGGAGCCTTCACACACCCGGTTGATGTCGCCGCATTGCATTTGTCGGATGTAACAAGTTTTCACGCCTATGTGGATGCCCAGGAACAGCGGCAAATTTTATCCCGGCTGGCGGCCTTCCAGCGCCCGTTGCTTTGTACTGAGTGGCTGGCGCGCCATATCGGGAGCAACATGGCCGATACGCTCCCTCTTTTTAAAGAACAGAATGTTTCTTGCTACCACTGGGGACTGGTGCAGGGAAAAACCCAGACCTGGCTGCCGTGGCCGGACATTCCGCATCACACGAAAAGTGCCGGGCTGTGGTTTCACGATGTGCTAATGGCTGATGGGCGGGCTTATCACCGGGAGGAGATGGCACTGGTGCAAACGCTCAGCAAAGAGTAAGCCTTTCACACCGGGTAAGCGGTCTGTTTACCCGGGCATTTCCTGCATAAAACTACTCAAAATGTGACCTCTGGCAGGTTTACACTCCTTTACGCTATACTACCCGCTGAAATAATCGGCTCAACGCTACGAGCTGGTGTTCAATAGTGTTTTCACACAAACGTGACTAACTTCCCTTCCGAGGATCTGGCGAGAAGCCGGATAAACTATGTTAAACAGTATTTTAGTAATACTTTGTCTTATTGCCGTCAGTGCGTTTTTCTCAATCTCTGAGATCTCGCTGGCTGCGTCCCGAAAAATAAAACTTAAGCTGCTTGCCGACGAAGGCAACATCAACGCAGCACGCATCCTGAAAATGCAGGAAAACCCGGGAATGTTTTTCACCGTGGTGCAAATTGGCCTGAACGCGGTCGCCATTCTGGGCGGTATCGTGGGCGATGCGGCGTTTTCTCCGGCGTTCCACAGCCTCTTTATTCAGTACATGTCCGCAGAGCTTGCCGAGCAACTGAGCTTTATTCTCTCTTTCTCGCTGGTGACAGGTCTGTTCATTCTGATCGCCGACCTGACCCCGAAACGCATCGGTATGATTGCGCCAGAAGCTGTGGCTTTGCGTATCATCAACCCGATGCGCTTCTGCCTGTTCGTGTTCCGCCCGCTGGTGTGGTTCTTCAATGGCCTGGCGAACATGATTTTCCGCGTCTTTAAGCTGCCAATGGTGCGTAAAGATGACATCACCTCCGACGATATTTATGCGGTGGTGGAAGCCGGCGCGCTGGCCGGTGTTCTGCGTAAACAAGAGCATGAGTTAATCGAGAACGTTTTTGAACTGGAATCCCGTACCGTGCCGTCGTCAATGACGGGCCGTGAAAGTGTTATCTGGTTCGATTTGCGCGAAGACGAACAGAGCCTGAAGAACAAAGTTGCAGAACATCCGCACTCTAAGTTCCTGGTCTGTAACGAAGATATCGACCACATCATCGGTTATGTGGACTCCAAAGACCTGCTGAACCGCGTGCTGGCGAATCAGAGCCTGGCGCTGAACAGCGGCGTACAGATCCGTAACACGCTGATTGTGCCAGACACCCTGACACTCTCTGAAGCGCTGGAAAGTTTCAAAACCGCCGGTGAAGACTTCGCAGTTATCATGAACGAATACGCGCTGGTGGTGGGTATTATCACACTGAATGACGTGATGACCACGCTGATGGGCGACCTGGTTGGCCAGGGCATGGAAGAGCAAATTGTTCAGCGTGATGAGAACTCATGGCTGATTGATGGCGGCACGCCGATTGAAGACGTGATGCGCGTGCTGGATATCGACGAATTCCCGCAGTCCGGCAACTATGAGACGATCGGCGGCTTTATGATGTTTATGCTGCGTAAAATCCCGAAACGTACCGACTCGGTGAAGTTCTCTGGCTATAAGTTTGAAGTGGTGGATATTGATAACTACCGCATCGATCAGCTGCTGGTGACGCGTATCGACAACAAACCAACCGTGCTGGTGCCGAAGCTGCCAGACGCGGAGGAGCAGGTTTCTGCTTAAGGTTACTTAGGGTAAAAACATCAACGGCTCCCGCGGGAGCCGTTTTTTTAACTACTGCATAGCACGTTGATTAAGCCATCTCAGTTTGCAGACGCATAACCTGACGGTTGACTTCGGACATCACAGACCAGTGCTGCTTATCCTTCACTTTCGGGATAAGGATCTTGCCCTTATCGAACTCGAAAGCGCCAACATCCTTGATATACAACCGTCCACGGAACAGGATCTTCACGTACTTCGCCACCTGAAGCGGGTTGTAGCGTTGGAAAATTTTCATTCTTGTATCTCCTGCGAATCATACGCTCTTGCGGTGCCACAATCGGCCCGACTGTCCTGAGCGCAAATTTATTGCCCAATGACTATAGACCAGAACTACCGTTGATACCCAGTGTGCATAAGTTTATTTACCGTTTGATTACAATTAATCAGAATATTCTTTGCAAACTGTGACTAAGGGCAGTATAAGCCGTCGTTTTTTCGCGGATATGTGCGTTCGCCCGCAATCTGGCATTGGGATTGCGGGAAAACCCTCTTGATCGCACTTATGCTTAAAAGCGTATGACCAAGTGGTCGGATCACCTGCTAAAAATAAGGAAACACCATGACCCTACGTAACATCCTGGCAGCAGCATTTCTGCTTCTGCCGCTGTGGGCCTGCGCACACAACTTTGAAAACGGACAACGTGTGCCGCCAGTCGGTATTGCTGACCGGGGAGAATTGATTCTCGACAATGATAAGTTTAGCTACAAACCCTGGAATAGCGCGCAGCTCGCGGGCAAAGTGAGAGTTGTACAACATATTGCCGGTCGTACATCTGCAAAAGAAAAAAACGCCGCCCTGGTAGAAGCGATCAAGGCCGCAAAATTCCCTCATGACCGCTACCAGACTTCCACTATTGTTAACACCGACGATGCCATCCCGGGCTCCGGGATGTTCGTGCGTTCAAGCCTGGAGAGCAATAAAAAGCTCTACCCGTGGTCGCAGTTTATTGTCGACAGTAACGGTGTGACGCGTAAGGCCTGGCAGCTGGAAGAAGAGAGTTCTGCGATTGTGGTGCTGGATAAAGAGGGCCGCGTACAGTGGGCCAAAGACGGCGCTCTGACACAGGAAGAGGTGCAGCAGGTGGTTGCCCTGCTGCACAAACTGCTGGCTCAGTAGATAGATACCCGGAAGCCTGGGTTTAAAAACGACTCGCGCGGGGTGTAGTCAAGCGGCTTACCCTGCCAGTCATGAACATGCGCGCCGGCTGCGACGGCCACGGCATGTCCTGCGGCCGTATCCCAGACGTTGGTTGGCCCGAAACGAGGATAAAGCTGCGCATGACCCTCTGCCACCAGGCAGAATTTTAGCGATGAGCCAATCGACGTTGTCTGGTGCTCACCCAGCTGTTGCAGGTACTCTTTCAGTTCGTTGTCGCTGTGCGAACGGCTGATCACCACCAGCGGCGGACGCGCATCGCGCACCAGAATCTGCTTACGCACACCGCACTCTTCTTTCCAGGCTTTACCTTCCGCAGCGCTGTACATCACCTTCATGACCGGCGCGTACACTACGCCAAGTATCGCTTTCCCCTTTTCAATCAACGCGATATTGACGGTGAACTCACCGTTACGCTTAATGAATTCTTTGGTGCCATCCAGTGGGTCGACCAGCCAGTAGCGCTGCCAGTGCTTGCGTTCGTCCCAGCCTTGCGGCGCTTCTTCTGAGAGTACGGGAATATCAGGCGTCAGCGCCTGTAACCCTTTCAGGATCACGTCGTGCGCCGCGATATCTGCCGCGGTGACCGGGGAATCATCCGCTTTACTCACAACGTCCATCGGTTTTGCACCATCATACACTTGCATAATGGCATCACCCGCATCCCGTGCGAGCTGACAAATCTTATCTAACATTCTCCACCTCTTCGTTAACGCAGTAGGCTTAACTCGTTGTTTTATTTATATCGTAATGTGAACAATTCCGCTATCTGTGAGGCAATACTGATTTCAAAATGCTTTTTTCTGGCAGGATTCACAATTCTGTAAGCAACAAAATATACATACATATTCTTTTGTGGCCTGGATCGAAAAAAGGACTCCTCTGATGATTAAGTTTAGCGCAACGCTCCTGGCAACGCTGATCGCAGCAAGTGTACAGGCGGCAACGGTGGATCTCCGCATTCTGGAAACCACCGATCTGCACAGCAACATGATGGACTTCGATTACTACAAAGACACGCCAACGGAAAAATTCGGGCTGGTACGCACGGCAAGTTTGATCAACGCTGCCCGCAGTGAAGTGAAAAACAGCGTGCTGGTCGATAACGGGGATCTTATTCAGGGTAGTCCACTGGGCGACTATATGGCCGCGAAGGGACTGAAAAAAGGCGAGATCCATCCGGTGTATAAGGCGTTGAACACCCTGGATTATACCGTTGGCAACCTGGGCAACCACGAGTTTAACTACGGCCTGAAGTACCTTCACGATGCGCTGGCTGGCGCAAAGTTCCCGTACGTTAACGCCAATATCATCGACGTTAAGACCCAAAAACCCTTATTTACCCCTTACCTGATTAAAGAGACTGAGGTCGTCGATAAAGACGGTAAAAAGCAGTCGCTGAAAATCGGTTATATCGGCTTTGTACCGCCACAGATAATGACGTGGGATAAAGCCAACCTCAGCGGCAAAGTCACCGTTAACGACATCACCGAAACCGCCCGCAAATATGTGCCGGAGATGCGTGAGAAAGGGGCAGACCTGGTAGTGGTGGTCGCCCATTCGGGGCTTTCAGCCGACCCATATCAGGTGATGGCGGAAAACTCGGTTTACTATCTGAGTGAAGTGCCGGGGGTGGATGCCATTCTGTTTGGCCACGCTCATGCCGTCTTCCCGGGTAAAGATTTCGCCAGCATCAAAGGTGCAGATGTTGAAAAAGGGACACTGAACGGCGTGCCGTCAGTGATGCCTGGCATGTGGGGCGATCATCTTGGGGTGGTGGATCTGGTGCTGAATAACGACAGCGGCAGCTGGAAGGTTACCCAGTCGAAAGCCGAAGCGCGCCCGATTTATGATGCCGCCGCCAAAAAATCACTGGCCGCTGAAGATAAAAAACTGGTCGACGTGCTGAAGCACGACCATGACGCCACGCGTGAATTCGTCAGCAAACCGATCGGTAAATCCGCCGACAACATGTACAGCTACCTGGCACTTGTACAGGATGATCCAACGGTACAGGTGGTCAACATGGCGCAGAAAGCCTACGCGGAACACTTTATTCAGGGCGACCCGGACCTGGCAAAACTGCCGGTGCTTTCTGCCGCTGCACCGTTCAAAGTGGGCGGGCGTAAGAATGATCCGGCAAGCTATGTTGAAGTTGAAAAGGGCCAGCTTACCTTCCGTAATGCCGCCGATCTCTATCTCTACCCAAACACGCTGGTGGTAGTAAAAGCAACGGGTAAAGAGGTGAAAGACTGGCTTGAGTGCTCTGCCGGGCAGTTTAATCAGATCGATCCGAACAGCAGTAAACCGCAGTCGCTGATTAACTGGGACGGGTTCCGTACCTATAATTTCGACGTGATCGACGGTGTGGATTATCAGATTGATGTTACCCAGCCTGCGAAATATGACGGTGAGTGTCAGACAATCAATCCGCAGGCAGAACGTATCAAACACCTGACCTTCAACGGCAAACCACTTGATCCGGGTGCGACCTTCCTGGTCGTGACCAATAACTACCGGGCCTACGGCGGTAAGTTTGCCGGAACGGGTGATAGCCACATCGCCTTTGCCTCACCAGACGAGAATCGCTCCGTGCTGGCGGCCTGGATCAGCGCAGAGTCGAAAAAGGCGGGTGAAATTCATCCGGCGGTGGATAACAACTGGCGTCTGGCACCTGTTCACAGTGACACGAAACTGGATATCCGCATTGAAACGTCACCATCTGATAAGGCGGCGACATTCATTAAGGATAAGGCGCAGTACCCGATGAATAAGGTCGGGACAGACGATATCGGGTTTGCGGTTTATCAGGTAGATTTGAGCAAGTAAAAGCCAAACGGCAACGCTGCATCTGTTCCCTCTCCCACAGGGAGAGGGCCAGGGTGAGGGCATCAGGCCGCACGATCGTCCCGGTTTGCCAGTACCTGAGGCGTATTCACTTCAATCCAGTCCGCCAGTGCGGCCACTTTCTCGCTTACCTCACCCCCTAACGGCGTCAGGCTATACTCTACATGCGGCGGCACGACCGGATACGAAACGCGATCGATAAACCCGTCCTGCTCTAGCGCCTGAAGCGACTGGGCCAGCATCTTCTCGCTCACGCCGCCCATTTTGCGGCGCAGATCGCTAAAGCGATGCGTGCCATCACGTAACGCCACCAGGATCAGCACGCCCCAGCGGCTGGTGACATGCTTTAACACTTCACGCGATGGGCACTGTTCGGCAAACAGGTTTCCGTCTCGTAATTGTTCACTGAGCGTTGGCGTCGTTTTCATACTTACCTTTTTGTGCGTACTTACTAAAAGTAAGTGTTGGTGATAGTGTGCCACAACACAAGACAAACACGAAGGAGTTCCCTCATGATCGCAATTACCGGTGCTACCGGCCAGCTTGGCCAGCTGGTTATTGAACACCTGCTGAAAACCGTTCCGGCCAGTCAGATTTTAGCCATTGTGCGTAATCCGGCAAAAGCCGGGGCGCTGAGCCAGCAAAGTATCGTTGTGCGTCAGGCGGATTATACCGACCAGGCAGCGTTCACCACGGCGCTGAACGGCGTGGATAAACTCCTGCTGATCTCTTCCAGCGAAGTGGGTCAACGCGCAACACAGCACCAGAACGTCATTAACGCCGCTAAAGCTGCGGGCGTGAAATTCATCGCTTATACCAGCCTGCTGCATGCCGATACATCCCCGCTGGGGCTGCACGTTGAGCATGTCGCCACCGAGAAAGCACTGGCGGAGTCTGGCGTGCCTTACGCCCTGCTGCGCAACGGTTGGTACACCGAAAACTATCTGGCGAGTGCGCCGCCTGCGCTGGAACACGGCGTATTCATTGGTGCCGCCGGTGAGGGCAAAATTGCCTCCGCGACCCGCGCAGACTATGCCGCTGCCGCCGCAACGGTTATCTCCCAGGATGGTCATGCGGGTAAGGTGTATGAACTGGCGGGCGACAACGCATGGACGCTGAGCGAACTGGCTGCGGAGCTGAGCAAACAGAGCGGTAAAAACGTGGCGTATCAGAACCTGAGCGAAGCTGATTTTGCTGCCGCGCTGAAAAGCGTTGGTTTGCCCGCCGGGCTGGCCGATATGCTTGCCGACTCCGACACCGGCGCGTCTAAAGGTGGTCTGTTCGACGACAGCCATACTCTGAGCAAGCTGATTGGCCGCCCGACGACGCCACTGGCTGAAAGCGTCAAAGCCATCCTGTAATTGTTACAAACTGGTTATTTTTTGTGGTATCCCCTCGGGTCATCTCTGATAATGGAGAGATGACCCACGAGGAGGTTCACCGTGCAAGGCGTCCCAGAACAGTTCATTTATGAGAGAGACAGCGCGCGTTTTCGCCATCTGCCGCAGGTGCCGGGCATCGAACTGTATCATGCACATATTTCAGACTACGCTTTTGAGCCTCACACCCACGAAGCCTTTGGTATCGGCACAATAGAAACCGGTGCCGAGCGCTTTCGTTATCGCGGGACTCAGTATCTTGCCCCTGCGCAATCTGTTGTCACCATGAACCCGGACGAGATCCACACCGGCGAGTCCGCCACGGACGATGGCTGGCGCTACCGGATGGTCTATCTTGACCCCCAGCTTCTCGAAGAGGTAACCGGCATTCGCCACTGGTGGTTTAGCGATGTGACACGCCACGATCCCCTTCGCTCGCAGCAAATCGGGCAGCTGATATACGGCCTGTGGCACACGGACGATCCGCTGGCGCAAAAAGGGATGTTGCTGGAGCTGATTGACACATTCCAGCCGCTCGCCCGCCACGCGCCCGTAATTCAGGAAGGCGCACTCCGGTTCGAACGCGTGCGTGACTATCTGCACGACAACTATATGCACCCGCTCACATTAGATGAGCTGGCGAACGTGATATCGCTAAGCCCGTACCATTTTCAGCGCCAGTTCAAAGCCCATTTCCATGTCACCCCGCATCAGATGCTGATGGCTATCCGCCTCTGGCGCGCCAAAGCGTTTCTGACTCACGGAATGCCCGCCGCTGAAGTCGCAGCCGCTACTGGCCTGACCGATCAGTCCCATTTAACCCGCGCGTTTACCCGTCGCTACGGCATTACGCCGGTACGCTACCAGAAGCAGGTCGTTAAGCGCTAAAGCGCAATCTCATACAATACGGCGGTAATTTCCCTTTCTACACTGATGACAGAATGAATGAATGTGGATGGAAAAATGATTAGCGGCGTGTTGTATGCCCTGCTTGCAGGTTTAATGTGGGGGCTGATTTTTGTAGGCCCGGTGATCGTGCCGGAATACCCGGCAATTTTGCAGTCCACCGGACGCTATCTGGCGCTTGGGCTGATTGCCCTTCCTCTGGCCTGGTTCGGTCGCGGGCGGTTACGCCAGCTTAGCCGCAAGGACTGGGGAACCGCGCTGGCATTAACCATGATGGGGAACCTCATCTATTACGTGTGTCTCGCCAGTGCCATTCAGCGCACGGGCGCGCCGGTTTCCACCATGATTATCGGCACGCTGCCGGTGGTGATCCCGGTTTTTGCCAACCTGCTATACAGCCATCGCGATGGCAAGCTGGCGTGGTCAAAAATGGTGCCTGCACTGGTCTGCATCACCGCCGGGTTAGTGTGTGTGAACGTTGCCGAGCTGAGCCACGGGCTGGATGACGTCGACCTGTTGCGTTACGGTTCCGGCATCATGCTGGCCTTTATTTCCGTGGTGTGTTGGGCGTGGTATGCCCTGCGCAACGCGCGCTGGCTGCGGGAGAACCCGGACAAACATCCGATGATGTGGGCCACGGCGCAGGCGCTGGTTACGCTGCCCCTCTCGCTGGTGGGCTACGTGGGAGCCTGCGCGTGGTTAGGTGTGCAACAGCCTGAATTCGCCCTGCCCTTCGGGCCACGTCCGTGGGTGTTTGTCGGGTTAATGGTCGCTATCGCAGTGCTCTGCTCCTGGGTCGGCGCGCTTTGCTGGAACATCGCCAGCCAGAAGTTACCAACGGTGATCTTAGGGCCGCTGATTGTCTTTGAAACCCTTGCCGGGCTGCTTTACACCTTCCTGATGCGCCAGAGCATGCCGCCGCTGCTGACAGCCTGTGGAATAGCACTGCTGGTGGTTGGCGTGGTGATTGCTGTGAGGGCAAAGCCGGAAAAACCCATGGTGGTTCCGGCTTCAGAGATGTGATTTTGCCGGGTGGCGCTGACGCTTACCCGGCCTACGAGGCGTGGTTTTAGAAGGTTTCCCAGTTAGCTTCCGTCGCCGCCGCTACTGGCTGCGCTTTTGGCACATAGGTTTTTACAGGAGCCGCTTTCACTGCCTGGCCGTGCGCAATTTTAAACACCGCAACCGCTTCGTTCAGACGTGCAGCCTGATCTTCCAGCGCCGCCGCCGCCGCTGCAGACTCTTCCACCAGCGAGGCGTTTTGCTGAGTCACGCGATCCATCTCTGCAACAGCCTGACCGACCTGGTCGATACCACGGCTCTGCTCGTCAGACGCAGAGGCGATCTCACCCATAATGTCCGTTACACGGGTCACGGCATTAACGATTTCCGCCATCGTGGCACCCGCTTCGTTCACCAGCTGAGAACCTGCGTTAACACGTTCGCCGGAATCATCGATCAGCGCTTTGATCTCTTTCGCTGCCTGGGCGCTGCGTTGTGCCAGGGTACGGACTTCACCCGCAACCACCGCAAATCCACGCCCCTGCTCACCTGCACGCGCCGCTTCAACCGCTGCGTTCAGCGCCAGGATGTTGGTCTGGAAAGCGATACCGTCGATAACGTTTGTGATCTGGGCAATTTTGCTGGAGCTGGTGGCGATTTCGTCCATGGTACGTACCACGCCTTCCACTACGCTGCCGCCTTTCTTCGCGGTTGAAGAGGCATCCAGCGCCAGGCGAGAAGCCTGACGTGCATTGTCGGCGTTTTGCTTAACGGTCGCCGTCAACTGTTCCATACTGGCTGCGGTTTCTTCCAGAGAAGCGGCCTGCTGTTCGGTACGGGAAGAAAGATCATTGCTGCCCGCGGAAATTTCACCCGCCCCGGTGTAGATGGTATCTGCGCCCTGGCGCACCACACCGACCGTGTTGGCCAGCGCTTTTTGCATCTGCTGGACGTTGTGCGCCAGCAGGGCCATCTCATTTTTACCACTGGCTTCGACTGGCTGAGTCAAATCACCGGCGGCAATGGCACGGATATGGCCGATGACATCCTGCAACGGCAACAGCAGAACACGACGCATTGCAATCCAGCTGGCGATAATCACACCCACAACGATCAGCATAATGACCGAGAGCGCCCACATGATGCGCTTATAGTCACTTTCATTATCCTTGATCCCTTTGCTGGTGAGCTTTGCCTGGACAGTACGCCACTCGTGATAGACCTTCTGCATCGCATTCTGCTTCTGCTCGGCATTCTGCTTGAACATGTCGTCCAGATTGCCCTGCGCCAGCAGTACGTTCATTTGCGTCAACGTGGAAGAGTAAATACGGTACTGCTCTTCCAGCTGCTTGGGTAACTCTTCACCCAGCCCCGGGGTATTTGGCAGTGCGTAGTATTTATCGAAATGCGCCTGTGCATCAGCCAGCAGATTTTTTGCCGTCTCTACCAGCTCATTCAACTGACCGCCGTTAATCTGGGTCGCCACGCTGCTTTGCAGACGCAACATCCCGCGGTTCAGGGTGACACGCGCCTGGTTAAGGCTGATCCACGCATCGGTGAACTCCGCGACGTTTTGGCTCGCCACCTGAGAGACGGTGAAGTTATCTTTGTCGTTATTTAGCGCATTAATAAAAATGCCGGCGGAGATCAGTTGCATGATGCCGAGCACAAGCAGCACCGAGACCAGGAGGGTAATCACTTTTATACGTTTAAACATGCGTCGCCTTTTTATATGCAGGATATTGTCTGACGTGTAACTATCGGCAGGCGGGCCGTGTTGTTTAATGTTTCTTCAGTTTCAAAACCCCCTTACCTGGAGTTTTTTTAATTCATTCAGAAGCTTAAAACATAAGAAATTTTTGTGACCCTTCTCACATTTTCGCGCGTGCCACTAAAGGGTTATAGCATCGCCATAAAGATGCATTTAAAATACATCTTATATTATTGATGATGAGGTAACTGCTATGGCCTTCCGCGACCAACCACTCGGCGAGCTAGCGCTCTCCATCCCTCGCGCTTCTGCGCTGTTTCGTAAATACGACATGGATTACTGCTGCGGCGGTAAGCAAACGCTGGCGCGCGCGGCTTCGCGCAAAGAGCTGGATGTAGAGACCATCGAAGCGGAGCTGGCAAAACTGGCCGAGCAGCCTGTTGAGAAAGACTGGCGCATGGTTGAGCTTGCAGCGATCATCGACCACATTATCGTGCGTTACCACGACCGTCACCGTGAACAGCTGCCTGAACTGATTTTACAGGCAACCAAAGTTGAACGTGTTCATGCTGACAAACCTTCAGTTCCACGCGGCCTGGCGAAATACCTGACCCTGCTGCATGAAGAACTTTCCAGCCACATGATGAAAGAAGAGCAGATCCTCTTCCCGATGATTAAACAGGGAATGGGCAGCCAGGCGATGGGGCCAATCAGCGTGATGGAAAGCGAGCACGACGATGCAGGCGAACTGCTGGAAGTGATCAAACACACCACCAACAACGTCACACCGCCGCCAGAAGCCTGTACCACCTGGAAAGCGATGTACAACGGCATTAACGAAATGATCGACGACCTGATGGAGCACATCAGTCTTGAAAATAACGTTCTGTTCCCGCGTGCATTAGCGGGTGAATAAAAAAGCCCGCTGAGGCCTGATGCCCTCACCTCAACCCTCTCCCACAGGGAGAGGGTGCAAAAACCAAAAACGGCAACCGAAGTTGCCGTTTTGCTTTTACCTTACACCAGCCATTCGTTTCTTACCGATAAACAGCCAGCCCAGCCCCAGTGCGATGAACCACAGCGGCGTAACAATCAGTGCCTGACGGGTATCATCTTCCAGCGTCAGCAGCACGATAACGAACGCGAAGAACGCCATGCACACCCAGCACATCACCTTGCCCAGCGGCATCTTGTAGATCGATTTTTCATGCAGGTGCGGACGCTGTTTGCGGTACACCAGGTATGAACACAGGATGATGGTCCAGACAAACATGAACAGGATCGCAGACACCGTGGTGATCATGGTGAACGCGCCAATCACGCTTGGGTTAATGTAGAGCATAACCACACCACCCAGCAGACACATACAGGAGAAGGTCAGCCCTTTCGCCGGTACCGCACGCTTAGACAATTTCGCGAACGCGCTCGGCGCAACGCCTTCCTGCGCCAGGCCAAACAGCATACGGCTGGTAGAGAACACGCCGCTGTTTGCCGAAGAAGCCGCAGAAGTCAGCACCACGAAGTTAATCAGGCTTGCCGCAGCCGGCAGCCCCACCAGCACAAACAGCTCCACAAATGGGCTCTTGGTTGGCACAACAGAGCTCCACGGCGTGACCGACATGATGATGACCAGTGCAAACACGTAGAACATAATGATACGCACCGGAATGGAGTTGATGGCGCGTGGCAGGGATTTCTCCGGATCTTTGGTTTCTGCGGCGGTGGTGCCCACCAGCTCAATACCCACAAACGCAAACACCGCAATCTGGAAGCCGGCAAAGAACCCGCTCAGCCCTTTCGGGAACCAGCCACCGTCATTCCACAGGTGGGTAAAGGAAGCCTGAACACCCGTTGGCGACTGGAAGTGCGTGAGAACCATGACCAGCCCGACAATAATCAGTCCCACGATGGCGACGATTTTGATCATCGCAAACCAGAACTCCATTTCACCGAACATTTTCACGGTAGCCAGGTTGAGGCTCAGCAGCAGGACAATAACCGCCAGCGATGCCACCCAGTCAGAAAGGCCGGGGAACCAGAACTGGGCGTATGCGGTAATGGCAACTACGTCGGCCATCCCTGTGACAACCCAGCAGAACCAGTACGTCCAGCCTGTAAAATAACCTGCCCACGGCCCTAACAGGTCGGATGCGAAGTCGCTAAAGGATTTGTATTCGAGATTCGAGAGCAGCAATTCACCCATTGCGCGCATCACGAAAAAGAGCATAAAACCGATGATCATATAAACGAAGATGATCGACGGCCCGGCAAGACTGATGGTTTTGCCCGACCCCATAAACAGCCCGGTACCGATGGCACCCCCGATGGCAATAAGCTGAATATGACGGTTTGTGAGATTGCGCCGTAGCGACTGTTCAGACGGCGCTTCTTCTTCAGCGACGACTTTGACCTGATCTACCATGTGATATTTTCCTGTTTATGCCTGTCTGTGTTGTTAAGGCTCTTCTGGCCTTTAAATGCGTCAAAAAAATGACGTTCCCTATGTAAGGGCTAATCGATATTAGGTAAGAATCGGCGGGATGAATACTATGAATTGGATATTATGTTAATAATATGTTGAAAGTGAGTGTCATATCACTCATACAGCGCGAAACAGCTCACAAAAATACACGCAACAGTTTCATTTGCAAGATAAAATGTTGATTCCGTCGTAACTATAGGTTTTATCACTATTTTCCTCTCCCCGGGCGGAGAGAGGAAATAAGCAAAGCCGATTACAGGATTTCCAGCAGCTCGACTTCAAACACCAGGGTGCTGAATGGTGGGATAGACGCGCCAGCGCCGCGCTCGCCGTAGGCCAGGTTTTGCGGGATAGTCAGTTCCCATTTGGAACCGACTGGCATCAGGGTCAGAGCTTCAATCCAGCCAGCGATTACGCCATTTACCGGGAACTCAGCCGGTTCACCGCGCGCAACAGAGCTGTCAAACACAGTACCGTCGATAAGCTTACCGGTGTAATGTACACGGACGTGGTCAGTGCGAGCCGGGATTACGCCATCGCCCTGGTTGATCACACGGAACTGGAGGCCAGATTCGGTGCTGTTAACGCCTTCACGCTCGCGGTTCTCTTCCAGGAATTTAACACCTTCTGCTGCCATCTCTTCGAAACGCGAGCGACGTACGGCGTCAGCACGTTCGTGGATTTCGCGCAGCGCACGGTGCACAACATCTACAGGAACAGCAGGATGTTTGCCTTCCAGCGCGTCAGCGATACCCGCCACCAGCGCTTCCGGTAACAGTCCTTCCAGGCCGGATTCGCTCAGTTGCTGTCCTACCTGCAAGCCGATACCGTAGCTTGCCTGCGCTTCGATAGTGTCAAAAGTCGGGGTGGTCATGGGTTTTCCTTCCATCACATTTAAAGTAGCGGGCAGCATAACAGTCACACCCCATCGGGTAAAACTTTGTCTTAAGTTAAGATGACAAATTGCGGGGAAACAGAAACAATAGAGCCCGTCAGGATATTTCCTAAATATGTGTCACGGAAGCCGACTTTGTTACGCCCGTCAGGCAGTTAGCAAACTACACTTCTCAGGACAGGATAAAAAAGACGCGGAGCAGGAGGAAAGCCATGCCCGGGCGATTTGAACTGAAACCTACCCTGGCGAAAATCTGGCAAGCACCAGATAATTTTCGCATCATGGACCCGCTGCCGTCTTTGCATCGCAAAGGCATCATCATTGGGGCGCTGCTGGTCATTCTGGGCTTCCTGCTACCTTCTGGTGGCGATAACAGCGATACCGCGCCAGCCGCCCGCAATGCTCAGCTGGATATCCAGTCTCAGGCGCGGCCGCAGCCCGATCCTCAGCCAATGCAGACTCAGCTGGTCACCCCCTCTAACGATCCGGGCCAGGTTGCTCCCGTTGAGCCAGAGCCAGTACAGGACGAACAACCGCAGGATCAGGCATCTGCTCCTGAGCAACCCCAAGCCCAGACTCAGCAGCCGACAGGTATTGAGCAACAATGGCGTTCGTATCGTGTAGAGCCGGGTAAAACGCTTGCACAGCTGTTCCGTGACCATAACCTGCCGCCAACAGATGTCTATGCCATGGCACAGGTTGAAGGGGCGGGTAAACCGCTCAGCAATTTGCAGAATGGCCAGATGGTGCAGATCCGCCAGAATGCCAGCGGGGTCGTGACCGGGTTAACGATTGATACCGGGAATGGTCAGCAGGTGCTGTTTACGCGCCAGCCCGATGGCAGTTTTATCAGAGCACGTTAATTCACAGGCCGGGTAAGGCGAAACCGCACCCGGCCATGTTCGTCTCAGGCACTGCGCTTATTCACCCACCAAATCCCTGAGCAAACCAGCACCAGCGCCACCGCGTATTTGATATCCAGGATATTCTCACCAAGGAAAATCGCGGAAAGCACCGTCCCAGCCACCGGCACAACAAAGTTGAACGGTGCGATCATACTGACGCGGTTCACCTTCAATAACACGCTCCACAGCGCGAAGGCCACCGAGGAAAGCAACGTCAGATAGCCGAGCACCGCCAACGCCTTCAGGCTATGCACTTCCAGCGTACCGCCCGTTGCGTAGCCGCCAGCCACCAGTACCGCGCCACCGATAGCAAGCTGCCAGCCCGTCATTACTGTAGGATCGACCGTCTGGGAGATGCGTTTCCCGTATAGCGTAGCGGCAGAGAGAATAAAGGCCGCCAGCACCACGAAGCCGTCGCCATTCCAGACAAAGCGGAATTCACTTAACCCACTGTGGAAGTTCACGAGCATGACCCCGGCAAACCCCAAAATACAGCCCAATGTCTTGTTATAGCTGAGCTTGTCGTTGTGATAGATGAAATGCGCCAGCAACACGCTAAAGAAAGTGCCAGTGGCATTCATGATCGAGCCGTTGACGCCAGTCGTGTAGGCCAGCCCTATATAGAAGAAGGTGTACTGAATCGATGTCTGGGTCAGCCCAAGGAGGGTGAGCTGGCCGAACTGTTTTGTTGTCAGCCGGGCGATAGGCTTGCGCTGAGCCAGTGCGAACAGCAACAGGATCAGCCCCGCGAAAAGAAAACGGTATCCGGCAAAGACGACTTTTGACGGAACATCATCAGTCGCGATACTAAAGAGTTCATAACCACTTTTTATTGCCGGGTAAGAGCTTCCCCAGAGCAAACAGCACAGGGTGGCGCAGGCATAAGCGACATTTTTACGGGCGAAAATCGGTACGGATAAGGGGGTGTCCATAGCAAATCCCAAAGATAAAATTGCGTTTCATTTTATTATCTGAGAATGCGACAGGAATAACTACCATACAAGAAGAAAAGAAGATTTCTGGAAGCCTAAAACGCAAAACGCCGGCACAAGGCCGGCGCTTCAACGTGAGCAGAGTAAAAAATTACTCAGCTACAACGCTAACAACCAGTTTAGCGAACACTTCGCTATGAACCTGGAAGTCAACTTCGTGCTCACCAGTGGTACGCAGAACGCCGTTCGGCAGACGAACTTCGCTCTTAGCCACTTTAACGCCAGCAGCAGTTACTGCATCAGCGATATCGCGGGTACCGATGGAACCGAACAGTTTACCTTCGTCGCCAGATTTGGAAGCGATGGTAACGGTGCCCAGTGCGTTGATTGACTCAGCGCGAGCGTTAGCAGCCGCCAGAACGTCAGCCAGTTTGGCTTCCAGTTCAGCGCGACGTGCTTCGAAAAACTCTACGTTTTTCTTGGTAGCTGGAACAGCTTTACCCTGTGGAACCAGGAAGTTACGAGCGTAGCCCGCTTTAACGTTTACCTGATCACCCAGGCTGCCCAGGTTTGCTACTTTATCAAGCAGAATAACTTGCATTACCTTATCCTCTTAAAGTCGTATTAATGGACCGTGCCCGATTACTGATGACGATCAGTGTACGGCAGCAGGGACAGGTAGCGAGCGCGTTTGATAGCGCGAGCCAGCTGGCGCTGGTATTTTGCACGAGTACCGGTGATACGGCTTGGGACAATCTTACCGCTTTCGGTGATGTAGTTTTTCAGCGTTGCGATATCTTTATAGTCGATCTCTTGAACGCCTTCCGCGGTGAAACGGCAGAACTTGCGACGACGGAAATAACGTGCCATATGGCTAGTCTCCAGAATCTATCAAATCAATCTGCTCGGCATGCAGAACCATTTTGCTCAGACCGTTCTTTGCCTTGTGGCAAGAAATGAACCCCTGAACGATTACTGCACTACCGACCGTTATACTGTGAGTAATGGCCTGGTTTTCGTGTCCGCTAATAATAACGGGCATTTGGCACCACGCCTGCCGGTGAAACCCGGCTTCCTCTTGCACAGAACGATGCTCAAGCACGAACTGGCAATGCGGAATTCCTGATGGACTGACCTTTCGAAGGGGGGTCCTGCACACAGTGCCTGACAACACCAGACGGTTGGTCATCAGAAATTACTCTTCAGAATCCCCAGCATCAGAATCATCTGCGGTTTCGTTTGCGAAATCATCGCGACGCTCACGGCGCTCGTCTTTCGCTTTAACCATCGGAGATGCTTCGGTAACTGCGTTTTTAGTACGCATAACCATGCTGCGGATAACGGCATCGTTGAAGCGGAAGTTAGTTTCCAGCTCATCGATCACTTCCTGCGGAGCTTCAACGTTCAGCAGAACGTAGTGAGCTTTGTGCAGTTTGTTGATCGGGTAAGCCAGCTGACGGCGGCCCCAGTCTTCCAGACGGTGGATCGTGCCCGCTGCTGCAGTGATTGCACCAGTGTAGCGCTCGATCATACCCGGAACCTGTTCGCTCTGGTCAGGATGGACCATAAAAACGATTTCGTAATGACGCATCGAATTGCTCCTTACGGATTATTCAGCCTCCTGTCTGGGTCAGCCGAGGCCCGGGGAGGCAAGGAACGTGTTAAAGGTCGGCTGAAAAATTGACGCGTCATAATACTTGCGAGCTCCCGAAAACTCAAGCTGATTGCGCAAAAAATTCGCACAAAGCGCAAAGCCAGACTAAGTGGATGATTTAAAATTAATCACATCTGGAAGCGTTGTTTTTTTGAACAACAGCATCAGAAATGGTCACCAATCCCCTCCAGAGAAGCGATTACACTTTAATCAGAGTTCATCCAAAGGCAGAAGGAGATGTTTAAACCGTCACACAGCACGCAGTCGTGGAGCGCATATCATGAAAAAAATCGCAATCGCCGTACTGGCTGCGCTTTTGCTTAGTGCAAACGCGATGGCAGCCATCAAGATAGACGGCCGGCAGGCCAGAAACATGGATGATGTGCAAAGCTTAGGCGTAATCTACATCAATCATAATTTCGCCACTGAAAGTGAAGCAGATCAGGCAATTAATGAAGAAACCGATGCCCAGGGCGCAAAATACTATCACGTCATTCTGATGCGTGAGCCCGGCAGCAACGGCAACATGCACGCAAGTGCAGATATTTACCGATAACGCTTTAACGCTAGCACCAGGAAAGCCAACAAAGACAACATAGCCATAGTTTGACTTGCCCCCTGCCCGGGGGCTTTTTTTTGCAGATGGCTCTGAAATACCACCGGTTACAACGATTTTGGTATTCCAGAGCACGTGTTTACTTCTGCCCGTAATAGGCATCCGGACCATGCTTACGCATGAAGTGCTTGTTCATCAGATAATTATCAATAGCCTGAAGCTGTGGGTTAATACCGCGGGCAATCCAGGCCATTCTGGCTACTTCTTCCATCACCACCGCGTTATGAACAGCGTCATGGGCATCTTTTCCCCATGCAAATGGGCCGTGCTGATAGACCACTATGCCAGGCGTATGCAACGGCTCGCGCTCACCGAGTGTTTCAATGATCACCTGCCCGGTGTTGAGCTCATACTGCCCTTCCACTTCCGCCTGAGTAAGCGCTCGCGTGCAAGGAATATCGCCGAAGAAATAGTCTGCATGGGTGGTGCCCAGCGCCGGAATGGCCAACCCTGCTTGTGCCCAGGCGGTAGCATGTGTTGAGTGGGTATGCACGATACCACCCAGCGACGGATATCGCTGATAAAGCGCCAGATGGGTAGCGGTATCCGATGACGGTCGCCATCTGCCCTCGACGACATTTCCTTCGAGATCAACGACCACCATATCGTCAGCTTTCATGGTGTCATACGCCACACCGCTTGGCTTAATCACCACAAGCCCCTGCTCACGATCGATAGCGCTGACGTTACCCCAGGTGAACGTCACCAGGCCATAACGCGGGAGATCCATATTGGCTTCAAAGACCTGCTGTTTAAGCTGCTTCATGCCCGGCCTCCAGTAATCCTGCCCGCACCATACGCTCGCGCACCCAGTCTCGGGCTTTTGCCACTTCACCAGCCGGATCGTCCGATGTTTCACTCCACATCTCAATCAGATAGGGTCCGCAATAGCCAGTCTGCTTGAGGGTCTGGAAGCACCGTTCGAAATCCACCACCCCGGTGCCGAACGGAACATTTTTGAACACACCCGGACGTGTATCTTTGACATGTACCGCCACGATATGCCCCATCCCCGCCTGCAACTCCATCTGTACATCGTTATCCCACGCCGACAAGTTGCCGATATCGGGATAAAGCTGGAACCAGGGGTTATTCAGGTAGTGTGCGTAGCCCAGAGCCTTGCTGATGGAGTTCATCAGCGGATAGTCCATGATTTCCATCGCCAGCGTCACCTGGGCACGGCTGGCCATTTCGACGCTCTCTTTCAACCCATCGCGGAAACGGCGGCGCGTTTCATCGTTGGCTTGCTGATAATAGACATCGTATCCGGCGAGCTGGATGACGCGGATCCCCACATCCTGGGCAAACTGAATAGCTTTACGCATGATGTCCAGGCCTTGAGCACGCACCGCATCGTCTTCACTTCCCAGTGGAAAACGACGGTGAGCGCTCAGGCACATAGACGGTACACGCACGCCGGTTTCAGCCACTGCATTCACCAGCGCCAGACGCTGCTCGCGGCTCCAGTCCAGCCGGGAGAGACGCACGTCTGTTTCATCTACTGACATTTCGACAAAATCGAATCCCAGCTGCTTTGCAAGCTGCAATCGTTCTGACCAGCACTCCCCCGCGGGGAGCGCCTTTTCATAAATGCCAAGCGGGACCTGTTTTGACAACATACCCACTCCTTAGCCCCACAGCTGAGCAATTGAGCGTTTGAATTGGCGTGCGGCTTCCACCGGAGAGGCCGCATCGCGAATGCTACGACCGGCAATAAAGACATGGATCGGAATACCTTTAAACAGCGGCAAATCTTCCAGCGCCAGGCCGCCGGTCACGGTGACTTTGAAGCCCATATCCGCCAGGCGTTTGATGGCACTGATATCCGCTTCGCCCCAGGCCACACCCGCCGCCTGCGCATCGCGACTACGGTGATACACCACCTGCTGAATGCCCGCATCGCGCCACTCCTGCGCCTGCTCCCAGGTCCAGAAGCCGGTCAGTTCAATCTGCACGTCGCCGTTAAACTCTTTTGCGACGTCCAGCGCACCTTTGGCGGTGTTGATATCCGCACAGCAGATAACGGTGACCCAGTCTGCGTTGGCTTCAAAACACATGCGGGAGAGGATTTTTCCCGCATCGGCGATTTTCGCGTCCGCCAGTACGATTTTATGCGGATAGAGTGCTTTCAGGTCGCGAACCGCGCGAACGCCTTCACCCACGCACAGAATAGTGCCGACTTCGATGATATCCACCTCTTCCGCAATCAGGCGGGTGGTTTCATAAGCGTGAGACAACGTCTGGTTATCCAGCGCAACCTGCAACATTGGTAATGACATTTCAAATCCCTCTTAAACAGCCGCCGCAGTGGCGTTATCAATTAAATCCAGCACTTCCTGCCCGGTACGACAGGCGCGTAAACGGTCAAAATTGGCTTCATCATCAAACAGATTGACGATCTGCATGATGCCGACTTCCTGATGGGTGTTGGCATCAACGGCCGCCATGGTGATCAGAATATCGACCGGATCGTTATCTTCATGGTTGAACACCAGCGGCTCTTTTAATGTCACCAGCGCGAAACCTGTTTTTTTGACGCCCTCTTCTGGGCGACCGTGCGGCATCGCCAGCCCTGGCGCAATGACGAAATACGGGCCGTGCTGCGCCACGCCATCAAGAATGGCCTGGTAATACCGCGGCTCGACAACGTCGGCCTTAACCAGCAGATCCACACTCAGCTTTACCGCTTCCTGCCAGGTACTGGCCTCAGCCTGTAAAAGGATGGAGTTATTGTCTGCCAGCGAATCACGTAGTTTCATGTGGCGTCCTTACTTCACGTCTTGCGGGAAGTGCGCGTTGATCACTTCCAGCAGCTTTGGACCAAAATCTGCGGGAGACAGCATATTGCGCACACCCACCACATGTTTATTGCCTGAAACAGTAATCTCCCCGGCAATATGGGTAGAGGCGATGATGATGTCCGCGCCGTTCAGTTCACTTTTGTATTCCCCCACCGCGCAGCTGTTTACCGTGTGGTCGATGTTTGACTGGGTTAAAAATTGGTCCACTTTCATCTTCATGATCATGGAGCTACCTTGCCCATTGCCACACACAGCCAGGATACGTACGGTCATAATCGAAACTCCTTAGTGAGCAGAAACTTCTGCTGTTTGTTTTTCCGCATCTTCTTCAGCCCGCAGCGAGCGGCCAGCGAAGAACATATAAGCAAGGGCGATCAGGATGATGACGGCCATAAATACCAGCCCGACAGAGGCGAAGCCTTGCATCATCGGCGGTGCCAGAATTGACCAGTCCGCCATGCCCATCCAGGCACTCATCCCCGTGAGTTTGACCGCCCACACGCAGCCGAAGATTTCGATCATGCCCATCACCAGACAAATCTTGAGCGCCGCGCGCCAGCCGCCAAAGTGGTTAGCAAAGACGCCGATAGTGGCGTTGGAGAAGAACATCGGGATAAAGCCAGGAATGATGAGAATAGAAGAACCGCAGCCCACCAGAATGCCGACGGCAATCAGCTGACCGATGGTGCCCCACATAAAGCCCCAGACGACGGCATTTGGCGCGAAGCTATAGATAGCGGCGCAGTCAATCGCCAGTACGGCACCAGGGATCAGGCGTTGGGAGATACCGTTGAAGGCTTCTGATAGTTCAGCCACGAACATACGCACGCCCTGGGTGATGATAAAAATCGCCACCGCGAACGAGAAACCGGTTTGCAGGATGTAGACCGTCCAGTGCGTTTTGCCCGCCATCGCCTGGACGACGTCGATGCCGAAAGAGAGCAGGATCGCGCCGAAGAAAATGGTCATCACAATCGCGGTAGAGACGATGTTGTCATGGAAAATATTCAGCCAACCAGGGAGCTTCAGGTCTTCAACGCTCTCTTCTTTTTTCCCCAGGAATGGCGCGACTTTATAGGCAATCCAGGAGGCGAACTGCTGCTGGTGACCAATTGAGAAACCACACCCATCGGTCACTTCTTGCGTTGGCTTGTACATCATATTGGAGGTGATCCCCCAATACAGCGAAACCAGAACCGCTGTGCAGATGATCGTTGTCCACATCGGATAACCGAAGATATAAAGGGATACGGCAATCAGCCCGGCCTGCTGGAACATGATATGGCCGGTCAGCATGATGGTGCGGATACCCGTTATACGCCGCAGCAGAACGTAGATAATGTTCAGCGCCAGCGCGAGCAGGACGGCGTACCCTACCCAGCTATACGCATCGCCCATACGATCGATCGTTGCCATCATTGACGCGTAAGTGTCAGAGATGGCGCCATTGATGCCATACACTTCCGACATTTTGGCGACCACGGGCTTAAAAGTGCCCGTTAAAATGCCAGACCCCGCCTGTAACAACATAAAACCGATAATGGTTTTAATGGTGCCTTTGATAATGACGCTCACGCTTTTGCGTAACAGGATATAGCCCAGACACGTCACGATCCCCAGCAAGAGCGGAGCATTGGTCATTACCTGGTTAAAGAAAACGGTAAAGACGCTGTAGAGGATTTCCATAACACTCTCCAGAAAGTTGGAGCACGAGGTCACCCTCATGCGGTTGGTGCCAACACTCTATTAATCACAAATAATCACCACAAGATTGAATCTGATTATTTGTGAGCCATCACGCAAATTATTTCCATATACTTAATATTGATTTTCATTACGATATTAAAATCATTAATTAATCATTAAAATTCATACAATTAATCACCTTAAGACATTCTATTTACCGTAACACCTTAAAACTTACCCGCCCCTTCCAGCGGCGTAAAAGTGAAAAAATGGCATTGCAATGCTGATTTAATGGTGACAACATAAATCACAACCAATTATAATGTGATTAAATTTGATTTAAATAGGGAGCATAACGATGAGTAAAGTGAACACCATCACCCGCGAATCATGGATTCTGAGCACCTTCCCGGAGTGGGGCAGTTGGCTGAACGAAGAGATTGAGCAAGAGCAGGTTGCACCGGGTACCTTTGCGATGTGGTGGCTTGGCTGTACCGGGATCTGGCTGAAATCAGAGGGTGGTGCGAATATTTGCGTGGATTTCTGGTGCGGAACAGGCAAACAGAGTCACGGCAATCCACTGATGAAAAAAGGCCATCAGATGCAGCGTATGGCAGGGGTAGAAAAGCTTCAGCCAAACCTGCGTACCACACCTTTTGTGCTCGATCCGTTCGCTATTCGTCAGATTGATGCGGTTCTGTCTACCCACGATCACAACGATCATATCGACGTCAACGTGGCGGCAGCGGTGATGCAAAACTGTGCCGATGATGTCCCGTTCATTGGCCCGCAAACCTGCGTTGATTTATGGGTGGGCTGGGGTGTGCCGAAAGAGCGCTGCATCGTGATGAAACCAGGCGATGTGGTAAAAATCAAAGACGTTGAAATTCATGCGCTGGATGCCTTTGATCGTACCGCGTTAATTACGCTGCCAGCCGATCAAAAAGCAGCGGGTGTGCTGCCGGATGGCATGGACGAACGCGCGGTGAACTACCTGTTTAAAACCCCTGGTGGCTCCCTCTATCACAGCGGTGATTCCCACTACTCCAACTACTACGCGAAGCACGGCAACGAGCACCACATCGATGTCGCGCTGGGTTCCTACGGTGAAAACCCGCGCGGTATCACCGACAAAATGACCAGCGCCGATATGCTGCGCATGGCGGAAGCGCTGAACACCAAAGTGGTGATCCCGTTCCACCACGATATCTGGTCAAACTTCCAGGCCGATCCCCAGGAAATCCGCGTACTGTGGGAGATGAAAAAAGACCGGCTGAAATACGGCTTCAAACCGTTCATCTGGCAGGTCGGTGGCAAGTTCACCTGGCCACTGGATAAAGACAATCTTGAATACCACTATCCGCGTGGCTTTGATGATTGCTTCACCATTGAGCCAGACCTGCCGTTTAAGTCGTTCCTGTAATTGTGGCGCCCAATCGCCAGACCCCTGTGTCTGGCGATGTTATATTTTGCTTAGTAATTTCAGGCTATTTCAAATATTATCTTTTAAAATCAATTCTTATCGGAATAGCTCATGACGGAAGCGCAACGGCATCAAATTTTACTGGAACTATTAGCGCAAACAGGTTTTGTCACCGTAGAACAAGTGATTGAACGCCTGGGCATTTCTCCGGCCACCGCACGCCGCGATATCAACAAGCTCGATGAAAACGGCAAGCTGAAAAAAGTCCGCAACGGTGCGGAAGCCATTAGTCAGCAGCGCCCGCGCTGGACGCCGATGAACATCCATCAGGCGCTGAACCACGATGAAAAAGTGCGCATCGCCAGAGCGGCTTCGCAGCTGGTGAATCCCGGCGAGAGCGTGGTGATCAACTGTGGCTCGACGGCGTTTCTGCTGGGGCGGGAGATGTGTGGAAAACCGGTACAGATCATTACTAATTATCTGCCTCTGGCCAACTATCTTATCGACCAGGAGCATGAGAGCGTGGTGATCATGGGCGGTCAGTACAACAAGAGCCAGTCCATTACGCTAAGCCCGCAGGACAGCGAAAACAGCCTCTACGCCGGACACTGGATGTTTACCAGCGGCAAGGGTCTTACCGCTGAAGGCCTGTACAAAACCGATATGCTGACGGCGATGGCCGAACAAAACATGCTTAACGTGGTGGGCAAGCTTGTTGTGCTGGTCGACAGCAGCAAAGTAGGTGAGCGCGCCGGAATGCTGTTCAGCCGGGCAGAGCAGATAGACATGGTGATCACCGGGAAAAATGCCGATCCCGTGATCCTCCAGAAGCTGGAAGATCAGGGCGTCACAATCCTGCGCGTTTAAAGGTGTTTACGGAAAAACGCGACCGTGGCATCCAGCGCGGCTGGTGTGATGCGGTGCCGCACACCGGCTTCCCACTGACAGGTTAAATTCCCGTCCAGCCCTTCACTGTTGAGTGCCTGCTGTAAGCGGAAGGTTTCAACGGCAGGCACAATGTCGTCTGCTTCGCCGTGCCACAAGAATAACGGCCTGTTAGCCAGTTGTGGCAATGCATGGGTTACCTCCCATTTCGCCAGTGGCGCCATCACAGCCTCAACATCATCCTGCTCTCGGGGCGGAAACAGCGTCTGCGAGAGGGAAGTGAAATATCCTGATCCCATCAGGCAGGCCACAGATTTCACCTCTGGATGACGGGTCATGATCCCAAGAGCCGTCATTCCCCCCATTGATGCCCCTGCCACCGCCAGGCGGTTATCCGCCACCAGCCCCGCCTGGTGCAATGCATCGCGCAGCGCGGCGAACTCGGTAAGGCTGCCGTGAAGGATTTGCCAGAACTGCCCAAGACGGGCCTGTTCATCACCCGTATAACGTGCGCCGTGATCGGGGGCATCCGGCATTACCACACGAAAACCCGCCTGTGCCAACGCGACTGCAAAGTAGCTGTAAACCAGCTTAGATGAAGTAAACCCATGATAAAAAACCACAACGGGCAACGGTTGCTGACCTTTCCCAGCCGGAAAAGCATGTAGAATTTCGTGGTCACCGAGTCGTTGTGTTTCAAGTTCTATCATTGTCGATCCTTTGCAATTGAATGATTCATAATGTTGAGAACTGGGTTACGCTTTCACGACATTTTCATTCGAAATTTACGCCCCAGATAACACTTCGGGAACATTCCCCCAAAACTAAATTTACAGACAACTACACTATGGCTATCAGGAAACGAGATATGGTTATGCGCAGGTTAGCTGCTTTATTGCTGGTGTCACTGCTCAGTGGCTGTAGCGCGCTGCAAGGCACGCCACAACCCGCTCCCCCGGTTGCCGATCACCCGCAGGAAATTCGTCGTAATCAGACGGAAGGATTACAACGAATGGGTACTGTTTCCGCGCTTGTTCGCGGCTCCCCGGATGATGCGCAAGCCGCAATAAAAGCACAGGCCGTCGCTGCAAAAGCAGATTATTACGTCATCATCATGGTTGATGAAACCATCATTACGGGACAGTGGTACTCACAGGCGATTTTGTACCGTAAATAATGGGCTTCATTTGAACGACATTTACACTGCTTTTCGTCCATAGACATTTTCCTGTCCACAATAAACTCCATGCCCGCAACAATGGAAGTGAGTTTATTCGCGAAGGATTGCCCGGCGGATACCGGAGACATGTGAAATGGAGCTGACGATGAAACGAACTCTTGCTTTGACCTCTCTGTTGCTCTCAGCAGGCCTTGTGAGCACGACTGCGCAGTCAGCTGAATTCGCCAGTGCTGATTGTGTTACTGGCCTCAATGAAATTGGCCAGATCTCCGTGAATAACATTTCGGGGAGCCCGCAAGACGTTGAACGTGTAGTTGCATTAAAAGCAGATGAACAGGGTGCTTCCTGGTATCGCATCATCCAGATGCAGGAAGATAACCATGTCGATCAGTGGCGGGTACAGGCCATTCTCTACGTGTAATACCTCCAGATAAAAGCCACTTATTTTTAGTGGCTTTTCGTTTTTGCAAATCTTTTATCCTTTAATAAACCATTCAAAAACAATTAAATAACATTTTGTTACATTAAGAAGATAAATGTTATCTCTACCCTGCCGTTGAAGAGCCATACCTTTTCAATAATGAGCAATTTATGATCAGTTTTTTCCGCCGTGCGGGTCTGGGCACTAAGCTATCGCTGCTTACGGGCGTGAGTGTCGCTATTCTTTTCCTGTTTTTCACTTTTCTGCTTAGCCATAAAACCAGCCAGCAGCTTGAAGCCCTTGCAGTCGAAGACCTGCACAACCAGTCCACCGGCATGGTTGATATGGTTCAGATGTTTAACACCAGCCTGAGCGAAGAGGTCGAAAACTATACCCGGCTGTTCAGCACCTTTTTACCTCAGCCCCTCAATATTGATAACAGCCAGAGTCGCACAATCAATGGGATGAACGTCCCCCTGCTGAAAGGTGGCGAAACAGAGCTTCATGAAAATAATAGCCTTTCTGACGACTTCCTGAGCCGTACAGGCGCTATCTCAACCCTGTTTGTACGCAGCGGTAACGACTTTGTCCGCGTAGCCACCTCACTGCGCAAGGAGAACGGCGATCGGGCCATTGGCACCGTACTGGATACGGCAAGCCCGGCCTTTGCCTCCGTGAGCAAGGGGGAAGTGTATCGCGGCCTGGCATTGTTGTTTGGCAAACGTTACATCACCCAATATCAGCCCGTTAAAAACAGCGATGGCCAGGTGATTGCCATCATGTTCGTCGGCGTGGATATCACCCACTCCTGGAACGCGATGCGCGAGAAAATCCTCAACCGCCGTCTGGGTGAGAGCGGCCATTTCTTTGTTCTGGATCGCAGCAGCGGAAAAACGCACGGGCAATTCCTGTTCCATTCCAGCGAGGAGGGCCAGTTACCTAAGTGGAGCAACGCAATCCAGCAGCAGTTGCTGAGCGATAAATCCGGCACGCTGGAGCGCGAAAGCGATGATGGCCGCACCTTAAAAATGGCCTGGACGCCGATGCCTGGCTGGAACTGGACTATTGTAGGTGAAGTGGATAAATCGGTACTTCTCGCAAGCGTTACCACGTTACGTGACCGCTTCCTGGTGGCGGGTGTGGTGCTATCCGCGCTCTTCGCGGGTCTGTTTGTACTTATCATTCGCAGGTTGCTGACGAGGCCTCTGCGTGACGTTATCCACCTGGCGCGTCAATATGCCGCCGGTGACCTCCGCGCCAATCTGCCCGTCACCCGTCGTGATGAAGTGGGCCAGTTGATCACCGCCATTAACGGGATCGGCGCTGGATTACAAAAAATCGTCCTTCAGGTTCGTGAAGCCGCTGGCGAGATCCACGTGGGTACTAACGCACTGGCATCTGATAGCGGGGAGATCTCAGAGCAGATCAACAAACAGGCCAGCAGCGTGGAAGAGACTTCTGCCAGCATGGAGCAACTGGCCGCTACCGTGCAGCAAAATGCCGCCAACATGGAGCAAACACAGCAACTGGTGGGCGAAACCTCACAGGCCGTGCATCAGGGTGGCAAGACGGTCACCCACGCGGTAGCCACCATGGATGATATTCGCGACGCATCGAAACGTATCGAATACATCACGCGTGTGATTGAGTCAATTGCATTTCAGACCAATATTCTGGCACTCAATGCGGCTGTTGAGGCGGCTCGCGCTGGGGAACATGGCAAAGGTTTCGCCGTGGTGGCGCAAGAAGTTCGCGCCCTGGCGGCACGTAGCGCCAATGCGGTGAAAGAGATTGAGCAGCTGATTGGCGACACGCTGAATAAAGTGAGCGAAGGCCATGCGCTGTCTGAACAGACGCGTCTGGCGATGGATGCCATCATCGTTCATATCGATAACATCAGCCAGTTGGTCACGGAGATTAACCACGCTTCCCACGAGCAATCGGCGGGGATACGTCAGGTTAACCTTGCCATGACGCACATTGGCGAGGCCTCGCATATCAACGCCGACCGCGTTTCACGCAGCGAGCAAACCGCACAAACGCTACATGAGAAAGGCTCGCACCTCACCCAACTGGTCAGCCTGTTCCAGTTAAAAGATTAACCTACCCTGCCCGTGGCGCGCAGCAGCAGGTCATTTTGTACCTGTTCGCTCAGAAGTGACCCGCCACGGGTATCGAGCATCATGCGGCACCACGCCTGCGCGACCGGCGGCGATGCGTGCCGCAGCATCTGACTTCCGGCCCCCAGCCAAAAGAGCTGTTGCGTGATCTCCCTGCCCTGCGCCTCCTGAGGTTTACGCAGTTTTTGCTGGAGCTGACGCCAGCTACGATCAAAATGCCGATCCTGCCCTTTTACCTGAGCAAAATCATCGGTGAGCAGCTCGAGTATGCCGGGCTGCTTTGTCAGTACGCGCAGAACATCCAGGCACATGATATTGCCCGAGCCTTCCCAGATGCTGTTCACCGGCATTTCCCGGTACAGGCGTGGGAGTTCACTCTCTTCGCAATAGCCAATACCGCCCAGCGCTTCCATCGCCTCTGCGACAAACGGGATACCGGCTTTGCACACGCCATATTTTGCCGCTGGGGTGAAAAGCCGTGCCCAGGCGGCCTCCTGTACGTCTTCCCGCAAATCCCAGGCACGTGCAAGGCGAAGAAGCAACGCGGTTTGCCCCTCAAGCACCAGCGCCATCCGGCTCAGTACATCGCGCATTAAAGGCTGATCGATAAGATTCTTACCAAATGTCTGTCGCTGATGGGCATGGTATAGCGCCACAGATAACGCCCGACGCATCAGGCCATGGCTGCCAAGCGCACAGTCGAGGCGCGTCATACCGCCCATTCTGAGGATTTGTCGAATTCCTTCGCCCTCCTCACCCAAAAGCCAGCCAGCGGCGTCAAGAAACTCTACTTCGCAGCTGGCGTTGGAACGGTTGCCCAGCTTATCTTTCAGCCGCTCCAGACGTACGGCGTTGCGCTGCCCGTCAGGTAAAAAGCGCGGAACAAAAAAGCAGGATAGTCCCCCTTTCGCCTGAGCCAGCACCAGGTGCGCGTCACTTTGTGGCACCGAGAAAAACCATTTGTGGCCCACCAACCGGTAACTCCCGTCACTGCTTTTCTCCGCTTTGGTGGTATTGCTGAGAACATCCGATCCACCCTGTTTTTCGGTCATCCCCATACCAATCAACACCCCACGCTTTTGTCCACCAGGTGCGAGATGCGGATCATAGCGATCGCTGTGCAAAGGCGTGAGCCAGTCACGAAAAATTTTGGGCAGCGCCTGCTGAAGCAACGGTGTGGCGGCAAAGGTCATGGTGACGGGGCAAAGTGTACCCGCTTCTACCTGAGCATGGAGGATAAAGCGCGCCGCCCTGGCGACGAACGAACCTTTGCGCGCGTCCTCTTCCCACGCCAGGTTGTGAACCCGGTTGGCGCATAACCCCTGCATCAGTAAATGCCAGGCCGGGTGAAAACGCACATCATCCAGCCGTTCGCCCGTGGCGTCATAGCGCAGAAGTTCCGGCGGATTGACGTTAGCCAGCCTGCCAAGTTCCAGGGATTCCGCCGTACCCAACTGTTGGCCAATGCTGGCGAGGAGGTCTATGTCCCACTCAGCTCCTTCGCGGTTTACCGCTTCACGCAATGCGCAATCCGAGAGGAAAAGATTGCTGTTGGAAAGCGGCGCAGGCTGATTAAAAACCGTGTGCGTTTGCCAGGTCATGTTGTGTCCCTCCTTCAGTGGCAATGAAGGTAAGTATGGACACCCTGGGCTAACGCTGCATGGGAGTGGGGTCACAGGCTGGCAATCCCACTGAAATCATTCGTGAAATAGCTCACATAACATAAGAATAAACTATTTCATGACCGATTATTTGTTGAATAATTTATTCCTATCTTTCCAGTGAGGCTCCTTATGCAACCTTCACACTTTGCGCCGGATGCGCACAAGCGCGCGTTAATTGCCGGCTCTATTGGTAATTTTATCGAATGGTATGAATTTGCGGTCTACGGTTTTCTGGCGACCGTGATTGCGAAGAACTTCTTCCAGCTGGAAGGGGATGCGGGGCTGACTAGCCTGATCCTCACCTACGCCTCGTTTGCTATCGCCTTCTTCTTTCGCCCGCTGGGGGCGGTTGTGTTTGGCCGGATGGGTGACCGGATTGGCCGCAAACCCACGCTGATTATTGTCCTGGTGCTGATGACGCTCGCCACCGCTGCGATTGGCATTGTGCCGGTGTATGCAAGCATCGGGATTGCCGCACCGCTGATGATTACGTTGCTTCGCATATTGCAGGGGTTGTTCGCCGAAGGTGAATACGGTGGCGCTGTCTCTCTAATGACCGAGTTTGCGCCACGCGGCAAGCGTGGCCTGTACGGCGCATGGCAATCTTTCACCGTGGCGCTGGGGCTGCTGGCGGGCGCGGGTATTGTCGCCCTCCTCTCTGCGCTGCTTACCCCGGAAGCACTACACGACTGGTGCTGGCGCATTCCGTTCTTCCTGGCCCTGCCAATGGGCGTGGTTGCCCTCTGGCTGCGCGTCAGCATGGAAGAGACGCCAAGCTTCGTCCAGCAGCAAGAAAAGCCGGTTGTCGCTCAGGCTCACACGGCGGCGACGCTGAAAGCCATCGTGATAGGGATTGGCCGGGTAATGGTGTGGTCGGCGGCGGGATATACCTACCTGGTGATTATGCCCACCTATTTACAATCGGCGCTGCATACCGGGTTTAATCAGGCACTGTTGATTGCGGTGATTTCCAATATCGGCTTTGCGCTGACCATCATTCCATCGGGGATCCTGAGCGACCGGATCGGCCGACGTACCGTGATGCTCATTGCCACCGGGTTGCTTCTTATCCTCGCCTTGCCGCTGCTTAAAATCCTCCAGGCTGAGTCCAGCACGCTGGCAATAAAAGCAATAGTGGTGCTGGTTGCGGGCGGCCTGGTAGGAATGCTGGCAGGGCCAGGGCCTGCCATGCTCTCAGAGATGTTCCCGACCCGTGTGCGTTATACCGGGCTTGGGCTGGCCTATTCACTGTCGAACGCAATTTTCTCTGGCTGCGCGGGTTTGATTATCACCGGGCTGATTAAAGAGACAGGTAACCTGGATATTCCGGCGTATTACGTCATGGCAACGGCAGTGGTGAGTATTGTGGCACTGATGACGCTCAGGAAGGATGACCATTTGCGGTCTTTAGAGGAGTAATTGTTTTGCCCGGTGGCGCTGCGCTTACCGGGCCTATGGTACCGTGCTTTTGTAGGCCGGGTAAGACGAAGCCGCCACCCGGCACAACAGGCTACCCGCGCTGACGCACCGCTTCAAACAGGCAAATACCTGTTGCCACAGACACGTTCAGAGACGATACGCTCCCCGCCATCGGGATGCTGATCAGTTCATCACAGTGTTCGCGCGTCAGGCGACGCATCCCTTCACCTTCTGCACCCATCACCAGTGCCAGACGACCGGTCATTTTGCTCTGATACAGAGTATGGTCGGCTTCACCCGCGGTACCCACGATCCAGATGTTCTCTTCCTGAAGCAGACGCATGGTGCGTGCCAGGTTGGTAACACGGATCAGCGGAACGTTCTCTGCCGCGCCGCAGGCCACTTTCTTGGCCGTGGCGTTCAGCTGTGCTGAGCGATCTTTTGGCACGATAACCGCGTGCACACCGGCAGCATCAGCACTACGCAGACACGCGCCCAGGTTGTGCGGATCGGTAACGCCGTCCAGGATCAGGAAGAAAGGGTTATCCAGTTCGGCAATCAGATCCGGCAGATCGTTTTCCTGGTACTGACGGCCCGGCTTCACGCGCGCAATAATACCCTGGTGAACCGCGCCTTCGCTTTTCTCATCCAGGAACTGACGGTTCGCCAGCTGGATCACCACGCCCTGAGCTTCAAGCGCGTGGATAAGCGGCATCAGACGTTTATCTTCACGCCCTTTCAGAATAAAAACTTCCTGAAAACGCTCCGGCGCGCGCTCCAGCAGGGCTTGCACCGCGTGGATGCCGTAAATCATTTCACTCATTGATGGTTCTCATTATGACGATACTTTTCCCTCTCCCCGTGGGGAGAGGGTCAGGGTGAGGGGCGGAATTACTCCGCCTGCTTTTTCTTCGCCGCGCGCTTCGCTTTGGCGGCGGCGGCAATTTTCTGGGTCTTAGCGGAAGGTTTTTTCGCTGAACGAGCTTCTTTCTTCGCTGCCTTCGGCTTCTGTTTCTTCTCGCCACGGAAGGCGCTGTCCGGCTCAAAGTTTACCTTTTTACCGGCCTGACGGCGCTTGCCGTTCGGGTTACCGTTTCCGCCTTTTTTTGCTTTCTCACGCGCGGTTTTGCCAACATTACGTGGGCCACGCTCGCTGGAAATCAGGCTGAAGTCGATTTTACGCTCGTCCATGTTAACGGCTTCGACTTTCACTTCCACGCGATCGCCCAGGCGATAAGTCTGGCCACCAGACTCGCCAATCAGACGCTGGCCGACCTGGTCAAAGCGGTAGTAGTCGTTATCCAGACTGGACACATGCACCAGACCATCGATAAACAGATCGTCGAGACGAACAAAGAAACCAAAGCCTGTCACGCTGGCAATCACGCCCTTGAAGACATTACCGACCTGATCCAGCATAAAGTCGCACTTCAGCCAGTCTGAAACTTCACGCGTGGCTTCATCAGCGCGGCGTTCGGTCATGGAGCAGTGCTGACCCAGTTGCAACATCTCTTCCATCGAGTAGTGATAACCACCCGTTTCCGTGGTGTTGCCCTTATGTCCTTGCTCTTGCGCCAGCAGATACTTAATCGCACGGTGCAAGGAGAGATCCGGGTAACGACGGATAGGCGACGTGAAGTGCGCATAAGACTGCAACGCCAGACCAAAGTGACCCCGGTTTTCTGGATCGTAAATTGCCTGCTTCATGGAACGCAGCAGCATGGTTTGCAGCATTTCATGGTCCGGGCGATCGCCGATGGACTCCAGCAGTTCAGCGTAATCACGCGGCTCCGGTTTGTTGCCGCCCGGCAGTTCAAGACCTAACTCGGCCAGAACAGTACGGAATGCGGTAATCGCTTCGGTGCTTGGTTTATCGTGGATACGGAACAGTGCCGGCTCTTTGGCTTTTTCAACGAAACGCGCCGCAGAGATGTTCGCCAGAATCATGCACTCTTCAATCAGCTTGTGTGCATCGTTACGCTGCGTCTGCTCAATACGCTCGATACGGCGTTCAGCGTTGAAGATAAACTTCGCCTCTTCGCTTTCGAACGAGATCCCGCCGCGCTCTTCACGCGCCTGATCCAATGTTTTATACAGGTTGTGCAGCTCTTCGATATGTTTAACCAGCGGCGCGTATTGTTCACGCAGATCCTGATCGCCCTGAAGCATATGCCAGACCTTGGTATAGGTCAGACGCGCATGAGAGCTCATCACCGCTTCGTAGAACTTATAACCCGTTAAGCGGCCTTTGGTGGAGATGGTCATCTCACACACCATACACAGACGATCAACCTGCGGGTTCAGGGAGCACAGACCGTTAGACAGCACTTCCGGCAGCATCGGAACAACCTGAGACGGGAAGTAAACTGATGTACCACGGCTGCGGGCTTCATTATCCAGCGGGGTATGCGGGCGAACGTAATAGCTTACGTCGGCGATAGCCACCCACAAGCGCCAGCCGCCACCGCGTTTTTTCTCGCAGTACACGGCATCATCGAAGTCACGCGCATCTTCGCCATCAATCGTGACCAGCGGCAGGGAGCGCAGGTCCACTCGGCCTGCTTTTGACTCTTCCGGCACAACTTCTTTCAGGCCGACAATCTGCTCTTCAACGGCTTTTGGCCAAACGTACGGGATTTCATGAGTGCGCAGCGCCATATCGACCGCCATGCCCGTACCCATGTTATCGCCAAGTACTTCAACAATTTTACCGACCGCTTTGGTGCGACGAGTCGGGCGCTGGGTCAGTTCGACCACCACCACAAAGCCCATCCGCGCGCCCATTACCTCTTCCGGTGGGATCAGGATATCGAAACTGAGGCGGCTATCATCCGGCACCACAAAACCCACGCCCGCATCGGTAAAATAGCGGCCAACAATCTGGCTGGTCTTCGGCACAAGAATGCGCACAACGCGCGCTTCGCGACGGCCTTTACGGTCGGCACCCAGCGGCTGAGCAAGGATTTGATCGCCATGAATACACATTTTCATCTGTTCGGATGACAGGTACAGGTCATCTTTACGTCCTTCCACGCGCAGGAAGCCGTAGCCATCACGGTGACCAATGACGATCCCTTTCAGTAGATCAAGGCGTTCCGGCAGGGCGTAGCACTGGCGGCGGGTAAAGACCAACTGCCCATCGCGCTCCATGGCGCGCAGGCGGCGGCGAAGGGCTTCAATTTGCTCTTCACCTTCAATGTTTAATTCAGCGGCAAGTTCTTCACGATTGGCGGGTTTTTCGCGTTTTGTTAAGTGTTCAATGATGAACTCGCGGCTTGGGATTGGATTCGCGTATTTTTCGGCTTCGCGTTCCTGGAAAGGATCATGTGACATATCGGTTCCTCCGTTGTCAGCTCCGGTGGACATTTTCTTCATTCCACCAGCAATAATTTATAAAGCGGTTGATTCTCTTCAACCAAATCGGCCAGCGTGTAGTCATCCAGTTCCTTGAGAAAACTTTGCACGGCCTTAGAAAGTGCCTGTTTCAGACGGCAAGCGGGCGTAATGTGGCAGAACTCGCTGCTGCAATTCACCAGAGACAATGGCTCCAGTTCACGTACCACATCCCCAACCCGGATACTCTGCGCCGGTTTCCCAAGGCGGATCCCGCCATTCTTCCCGCGGACGGCAGCAACATATCCGGCACGACTAAGTTGATTGATTATTTTGACCATATGATTACGGGACACACCGTAGACCTCTGTCACTTCAGAGATACTGGTCATTTTCCCATCGGGTAACGACGCCATGTAAATCAGCGCGCGTAAGCCGTAATCGGTGAAACTTGTTAACTGCACATCAACCTCAGGAAAAAGGGAAAACGCGGTCAAACCGCAGAGATATTCATTAATGATGATAAACCAGCCAGATAGTTGGCGGCTAATTTATTTGACAGACGGGGCGAAAAAGCGGGGATCTAAGAGCGTTAGCCGGATGGCGCTACGCTTTATCTGACCTACGGGTTTCCCCGCAGGCCAGCAGCAACAAAGATTATGCGTCGAACGGGTCGCGCAGAATCATCGTTTCAGTACGATCCGGGCCGGTAGAAATAATATCAATCGGCACTTCGGTCAGTTCTTCAATACGCTTGATGTAATCCAGCGCTGCCTGTGGCAGGCCACTACGCTCTTTCACACCGAAGGTGGTTTCAGACCAGCCCGGCATGGTTTCGTAGATTGGCTCGATTCCTTCCCAGTCGTCAGCTGCCAGCGGAGTGGTAGTCACTTCGCGGCCATCTGGCATCCGGTAGCCCACACAGATTTTCACTTCTTTCAGGCCGTCCAGAACGTCCAGCTTAGTCAGGCAGAAGCCAGACAGGGAGTTGATCTGTACTGCGCGGCGCACTGCAACCGCATCCAGCCAGCCGGTACGACGACGACGACCAGTAGTGGCGCCAAACTCGTTACCCTGCTTGCACAGGAACTCGCCGATATCATCAAACAGCTCAGTCGGGAATGGACCTGCACCCACGCGAGTGGAGTAAGCTTTGATGATGCCCAGAACGTAATCCACATAACGTGGACCCAGGCCAGAACCCGTCGCCACGCCACCCGCAGTGGTGTTAGAGGAGGTTACGTACGGATAGGTACCGTGGTCGATATCCAGCAGCGTACCCTGCGCACCTTCGAACATGACGAAATCGCCACGCTTGCGCGCCTGGTCCAGCAGATCGGACACATCAACAACCATACCGGTCAGGATGTCAGCAATCGCCATGACGTCATCCAGCACTTTCTGGTAGTCAACAGCGTCAGTTTTGTAGAAGTTCACCAGCTGGAAGTTGTGATATTCCATCACTTCTTTCAGTTTGTCAGCGAAGGTTGCTTTGTCGAAGAGGTCGCCTACGCGCAGACCGCGACGTGCAACTTTGTCTTCGTAAGCCGGCCCGATACCACGGCCAGTAGTGCCGATAGCTTTCGCGCCACGCGCTTTTTCACGCGCTACGTCCAGCGCCACATGATAATCCAGGATCAGCGGGCACGCTTCAGAGAGCAGCAGACGCTCACGAACAGGGATACCACGGTCTTCCAGACCTTTCATCTCTTTCATCAGCGCAGCTGGAGACAGCACAACGCCGTTACCGATGATGCTGGTGACGTTTTCGCGAAGAATACCTGATGGAATAAGATGGAGGACGGTTTTTTCACCGTTGATTACGAGAGTATGGCCTGCGTTGTGACCGCCCTGGTAGCGTACAACATATTTAGCCCGTTCAGTCAGAAGATCAACAATCTTCCCTTTACCTTCGTCACCCCATTGGGTGCCCAGTACGACGACGTTGTTACCCATTTTTTCAAAATCACCGTTTGCTTAAAAATGGATTCTACCATCGCTTTTTCAGATATACAGCACTTTTTGACCCCCAACCATGCCAAATCCGACCACTTTTTGATCAGCCAATCGTTTTCCTCAACATGTAGTAGATAACGATGCCAGCAACCACAAGACCACCGCCAAATCGGCGCAAAATATTATCCGGAAGCTGGCTCATTGTGGCGATCATACGACGCCAGGCACGCGGATAAAGCATTGGACCCAATCCTTCCAGGACTAAAACAAGCGCCAGCGCCAGCCAGATCGTTGAATTCATTTTGGTTCCTTATAAAAGAAAACCACCGCTCCATTAAGAGCGGTGGTTTGAAAACTCAAACGAGCCTGAGTTTATCGCGTCGCGTTAGCTGGCGTCTTCATATAACGGAAGAAATCGCTGTCCGGGCTGAGCACCATCACATCCTGGTTACTCTGGAAGCTATTCTCGTAAGCACGCAAGCTACGGATAAAGGCATAGAAGTCTGGATCCTGGCTGAATGCATCAGCGAACAGTTTCGCCGCTTCGGCATCACCTTCACCACGCAAGATACGACCCTGACGTTCAGACTCAGCAAGCGTCTTGGTCACTTCGTAGTCCGCGGCTGCACGCAGCTTCTCAGCCTCTTCCTGACCCTGTGAACGGTGACGACGGGCTACCGCTTCACGCTCGGCGCGCATACGGTTGTAGATCGCATCGGACACTTCCGCAGGCAGGTTGATCTGCTTGATTCGCACGTCAACCACTTCGATACCCAGTGCAGCCATACTGTTCGGGTTGATCACCGGTACTTTGCCATTGGTTTCAGCCTGAACGCGCTCAGCTGCTTTGGCAATCGCGTCATCCGCGGCCGGGGTAGAGACTTCGTCTTCTGTACCCGCAGAACCGGAGTTCAGCGCATCGCGTACTTCCAGCGTCAGACGACCACGGGAATCGGTCACGATGTCTTTCACATCCAGACGGCCAATTTCAGAACGCAGACGGTCAGAGAACTTACGTTTCAGCAGCACTTCTGCCTGAGAAACGTCACCACCGCCCGTTGCCAGGTAGTAGCGGCTGAAATCACTGATACGCCATTTGATGTACGAATCAACGATCAGGTCTTTCTTCTCTTTGGTCACGAAACGATCGGCCTGGTTATCCATAGTCTGGATACGGGCGTCGAGCGTTTTCACCGATTCAATCATTGGAATTTTAAAATGCAGGCCTGGTGCGTAAACCAGAGGTTTGTTCTCGCTATCACGCAGAACTTTACCAAAACGCAGGGTGATCCCACGTTCGCCCTCTTTCACAACGAAAATAGAGGTATAAAGCACGACCAGTACGATGATGATGATCGCAATAACTGACTTACGCATCCTTATTCCCCCTGACGCTGGTAGTCGTTACGCTGCGCGTTAGCACGGCGTTGGTCCATGATGTCACCATCGTTCGAAGAAGGCGTTGTGGTCGCACTGGAGCTGCCTGATGAGGCTGGCGGCAGACGCAGCAGGTTGTTAGCACCGCTGTTGTCTGACGACTTCGCCGCAGGTGCAGAACCGCCTTTCAGCATCTGATCCAACGGCAGCACCATCAGGTTTCCACCTTTGCTGTCGTTAACCAGCACTTTACGCGTATGGCTCAGCACTTTTTCCATGGTCTCGATATACAGACGTTCACGGGTAATTTCCGGAGCCGCTTTATATTCAGGCAGGATCTTCGCGAAACGAGCCACTTCACCCTGAGCTTCCAGGATGGTCTGAGTCTTGTACGCACGCGCTTCTTCAAGAATACGCTGCGCCTGACCGTTAGCACGCGGCTGAACTTCGTTGGTGTAGGCTTCCGCTTCACGGATGTACTGCTGTTCGTTTTCACGTGCAGCAATTGCATCGTCAAACGCCGCTTTCACCTCTTCCGGCGGACGAGCAGCCTGGAAGTTAACGTCCAGCAGGGTGATACCCATGTTGTACGGGCGAATGGTTTCTTCCAGCTCACGCTGGGTATCGCTACGAATAACGGTACGACCTTCGGTCAGGATGCGATCCATGGTGTATTTACCGATAACACCACGCAGCGCGCTGTCAGTGGCCTGACGCAGGCTGTCATCAGCACTGGTCACGCTAAACAGATAACGTTCAGGATCGGTCACGCGGTACTGCACGTTCATCTCAACGCGCACTACGTTTTCGTCAGACGTCAGCATCACGCCAGATGCAGCCAGTTCACGCACGGACTCCACGTTTACCGCGGTCACGTCGTCAATGAACGTTGGCTTCCAGTTCAGGCCCGGTTCAACCAGATGGCTGAACTTACCGAAACGGGTGACTACGCCGCGTTCTGCTTCTTTAATGGTGTAGAATCCGCTGGCAGCCCAGATGATCACCACAGCAGCGGCAGCAATGCCCACTATGCGGCCACCCATTTGCGGGCGCGGCCCCTGTGGAGCATTTCCACCCGAGCCAGAACCTTTACCTCCGCCAAGGCCACCAAGCTTCTTGCTTAGTTTGCGGAAGATATCATCCAGATCCGGCGGCCCCTGCTCGCGACCACCTTTGTTGCCATTTCCCCCAGAGTTGCCGCCTTGATTATTGCTGCTTCCCCACGGGTCGCGGTCTTGTCCGTTATTACCGGGCTGATTCCACGCCATGTATATGCTCCATATTTGTTATGCAAGGGCGAATTATTCAGGCATCCCCTTTCTGGTCAGACGATATAGTCGACCAGCGCAGGTTCTTGTTTACAGAGGCGACGCCAGTCAACGATCGGCATACGCACCTGCATCCCCACGCTGCCGTCATCCTCCATCCACTCTTTTTCTATCGCCTGAAGCTGATAAAACCGGCTGCGCAGCCTGCCTTCCTGTGGCGGCAATCGCAGCGTGTGCTGTGCTACCTCACCGGAAAGACGTTCTGTCAAAGCCTGGAAAAGCAGTGGCACACCAATACCGGTCTGAGCGGAAAGCCAGACCCGAATCGGTTTGTTCTCTTCATCTCGATCAATACGCGGTTCAAAATCGTCCAGCATATCGATCTTGTTCATCACCAACAGCGTTGGGATTTCGTGGGCGTCAATCTCTTCCAGCACCACGTTAACTGCATCAATATTTTCCTGCACACGAACGTCTGCTGCGTCAATGACGTGCAACAGCAGAGTCGCCTGTCGCGTTTCCTGCAATGTGGCCTTAAATGCCGCCACCAGGTCATGCGGCAGATGGCGGATAAACCCAACGGTATCCGCCAGAACTGTTTCACCTACGTCTGCCACGTCAATACGGCGCAGCGTAGGGTCCAGGGTCGCAAACAGTTGGTCTGCGGCATAAACCTGGGCCTCAGTAATCTGGTTAAACAGGGTGGATTTACCGGCGTTGGTATACCCCACCAGCGACACCGTCGGGATGTCGGCTTTTGTTCGCGCCCGACGCCCCTGCTCACGCTGCTTCTCAACTCTTTCCAGCCGCGAGAGGATCTGGGTAATACGGCCACGCAACAGACGGCGGTCGGTTTCGAGCTGGGTTTCCCCCGGACCGCGCAAACCAATCCCGCCTTTTTGTCTTTCAAGGTGGGTCCAGCCACGCACAAGTCGCGTCGCCAGATGGCGCAGCTGCGCCAGCTCAACCTGCAACTTACCTTCGTGGGTACGCGCACGCTGAGCAAAAATATCTAAAATCAAACCCGTGCGATCGATAACACGGCATTCGCAAAGGGCTTCCAGGTTGCGTTCCTGGGCTGGAGACAGCGCATGATCAAACAACACGACTGAGGCGCCGGTTGCTTTTACGGCATCCGCAATTTCAACTGCTTTACCTTCACCAACAAAATACTTTGGGTGCGGCGCTTTACGGCTACCGGTAATCACCTGCATTGCTTCGACACCGGCGGAAGAGACCAGAGATTCAAACTCCTGGAGGTCTTCCATATCTTTGTCTTGCGAAAAATAGATGTGTACCAGCACCGCCTGCTCACCGGCATCATAACGGTCAAACAAGCGTATAACCCTCTAAAAAGATCAGCGGGGAACGCAGGATCGCTGGCTCCCCGTGTGGATAACAGCAGAAACCTTACTCGGTCTCTTCGCTGTCCTGCGCAGGCGTTGAAGAACCCTGCGCGTTGCTGCCATGATGGTAGTTACTGCCTGTGCCGCCGCCAGCGTTATTGCTGTGATGGGAGACCGGACGGGACGGAACAACAGTAGAGATAGCGTGCTTGTAGACCATCTGACTGACCGTGTTTTTCAACAGGATCACGAACTGATCGAAAGACTCAATCTGACCTTGCAGCTTAATACCATTCACCAAATAAATAGAAACTGGAACACGTTCCCGACGCAATGCGTTCAGGAACGGATCTTGTAAAGATTGCCCCTTAGCCATTCTATCTTTTCCTTATATGCTTGTTTTGTACTTAGAACCTTGCGATTCTGAAAAATTGCGCACGATACGTCTCAATTGTACACATTCAGTGAGCGATATCACCAACAACCTCAATCACCTTGTTTAGCGCTTGTTGTGGTTTTTCACTGTCTAACCAGTGAACACCCTCCCAACCGCGTAACCAGGTTATCTGGCGCTTCGCTAACTGTCTCGTGGCGCAAACACCTCTATAAACCATTTCATCGTATGAAATCTCACCTTCAAGATACGACCACATCTGGCGGTATCCCACACAACGAATGGAAGGCATGTCCGTATGCAAATCTCCACGGGCAAAGAGCGCCCGCACTTCTGCTTCAAAATCTGAAGCTAACATCTGATGAAAACGCTGCTCAATTCGCTGATGGAGCAGTTCACGGCTCGCCGGGGCGATGGCGAACTGATGCACCTGATACGGCAGAGCTTCTCCTGACGTTTGCGTCAGTTCCGTTAAAGTTTTACCCGAAATGAAAAAAACTTCCAGTGCCCGGGAAAGCCTTTGCGGATCATTTGGATGAATCCGTGCTGCGGCAACCGGGTCAATCTCCTCCAGTTGCTTATGCAAAACGTCCCATCCTTGCTCTGCCGCCTGCTGCTCAATCTTCGCTCTTACGTCAGGATCCGCTGATGGCAAAGGAGATAACCCTTCCAGCAGCGCCTTAAAGTAGAGCATAGTCCCGCCAACCAGCAGCGGGATTCGTCCCGCAGCGGTTATCTCGGCCATCTGCTCCAGCGCATCCCGGCGAAAATCTGCTGCGGAATACGCTTGCGACGGGTCGAGAATATCCAGTAACCGGTGCGGTGCCGCGCGCAGTTCATCTGCGTTCGGCTTTGCCGTGCCGATATCCATCCCTCGATAGATGAGGGCAGAATCAACGCTAATCAACTCTACGGGCAAAACTTTACGTAACTCAATAGCTAATGCCGTTTTGCCGGAGGCCGTTGGCCCCATCAAAAATAGTGCCTTAGGCAGGCTCGCCTTGCTTACATCAATCATGTTTCAGGGCGGTCATCGCCGTTTTTAAATCAACAGGTTGCAATAAACCACCCGGCGGCGTTTTCACTAGCTGCGGACAAAGGCGCTCAACCTCTGCCAGCACGGTAATCGCCTGCGCCATACTCCACGGATTGTGTTCACTCGCCAGATGGCGGGCTATCCACTGCGCGGTATTGGCGGCAACAAACGTTGTTTGCTGCGCCAGGTAGCCTATCAGTTCAGGAATCAAGTTTTGTAAATTTTGTTGGCGTAAGGGTAAAGGCACTGCACGAATTGTCACATGCTGTGCTTCTAACACAAATTCAATGCCCATCTCTGCAAGTTGCTCTGTCGCACGCTGTAATACCGCCAGCTCTTGTGGGGATATCTTTAAACGCACCGGGATCAACAGTGGTTGAGCGCACGCTGCGTTCGCCCCAGGCGTCAGTTGCGCTTGCTTAAGCCAACGCTCAGCAACCGGCAGCGCCAGTAGCGCCAGCTTGCCCTCACGCTCAAGCAACGCCATATCCGGGGTGATAATCGTCAGTACCCGGCCAAAGCTCTGGCTATGCCCTTCCAGTGAAGGCGCCGGTACCTCAATGTGCTCTTTACGTTCCACGGCTGGGGTGTCGAGCAATTTACGGTACAACGCCCCCTGCTGCTTTTGGTAGCCGGGCTGGGCGTTTGGATAGTTAGCGCCGGTCGGGCGCGAAGTGTTCCCCGCTGACGAGAAACGCGGCGCCGCTGGTTCACGCGCAACCGCAGGTTCTGCAAAATGGTTGCGCCCCGCGGCCACACGGTTTTCCGGCAGAGAGCGCGGTACAGGTTCTTCATTTTGCAGCGGTAGCGCGGGTTCGGCCTGTTGCTGCAATACGCTCAGCACGCCCTGGTAGATAAAATCATGTACCAGACGCGACTGGTGGAAACGCACTTCATGCTTGGCAGGATGCACGTTCACGTCGACCTGATGCGGGTCAATCTCCAGATACAGCACAAACGCGGGCTGCTGATCGGCCCCGAGTTTGTCTTCACACGCCTGGCGAATGGCGTGGTTAATCAGGCGGTCGCGCATCATACGGCCATTCACATAGCAATACTGAATCTCCGCGAATGCCGCGCTGGATGTCTTAGGATCAGCCACCCAACCGTGCAGGGCCAGATCGCCATGCTGCCATTCGATCGCCAGCGCCTGCTCCAGAAAAGGCGTCCCGCAAATGGCACCCAGGCGGCGCTCTTTCTGTCCCCCTTCCGCCACGGCACGGTACTGGCGCATCACCTTGCCGTTATGGCTGAGGTTAATGGTGACGTCAAATCGTGCCAGCGCGATACGACGGATAATTTCGTCAATATGGCCAAATTCGGTCTTTTCGGTGCGCATGAATTTGCGGCGGGCAGGCGTGTTGTAGAACAGATCCAACACTTCCAGTGTGGTCCCGACAGGATGAGCAGCAGGCTTGACCGTCACATCCATGTCGCGCCCTTCGGCGTAGGCTTGCCAGGCTTCTTGCTGTTCGGCCGTGCGGGAGGTGAGTGTCAGACGGGAAACGGAGCTGATACTGGCCAGCGCCTCGCCGCGAAAGCCGAGGCTAATGATGGCTTCCAGATCGTCAAGCGAGGCAATTTTACTGGTGGCATGACGCGCCAGCGCCAGCGCCAGCTCGTCTTTTTTGATGCCACAGCCGTTGTCACGAATGCGGATAAGCTTTGCACCGCCGCGCTCGATATCAATATCAATGCGGGTTGCCCCCGCATCAAGGCTGTTTTCCACCAGCTCTTTCACTACCGACGCAGGTCGTTCCACCACCTCACCGGCGGCGATTTGGTTCGCAAGCTGCGGCGGTAGAACCTGAATCGGCATGAATGCTCCTTAATTTGTAGCGGTCATCTCACCTGGCAAAGCCGCACTGGCCGTCTGCCCTGCACCACCCTGTGGTGCGGACTGCAACGGATGCGCATCAAAGTACTTACGCAGACCATTATAAATCGCATCCGCGATCTGCTGCTGATAGCTATCGCTCCCCAGCAAGCGCTCTTCACCGTTATTGCTGATGAAACCCGTCTCGACGAGGATGGATGGAATATCTGGCGAACGTAACACGCCCAGGCTTGCATGTTCCGGGCGACGTTTATGCAACACACCCACACTTTGCAACTGGCTCAATACGTTAGTCGCCACATCATACCCGACGCGCTGCGAATGGCCGAATTGTAAATCCAGGACCGCCTGGCTGAGGTACGGATCAGACTGGCTGTTTGCCAGCACATCTCCCGCGCCGCCTAACAGTTCGGACTGCTTCTCATGTTGTTCCAGCCAGCCTGCCATTTCGCTGTTAGCACGACGGTTGGAAAGCACCCAGACAGACGCCCCGGTAGCATCACGATTTGGCGCGGCGTCCGCATGAATCGACACCAGGAAGTTCGCATTCTGCTTACGCGCCACATCCGAACGCCCCATCACGGAGATAAAGTAATCGCCGTCACGGGTCAGCACGCCTTTAAACATCGGGTCATCATTGAGCAACGCACGTAACTTACGGGCAATCGCGATAGTGACATTTTTTTCCTGCGTGCCGCCAGGCCCGATGGCGCCAGGGTCTTGCCCGCCATGCCCGGCGTCGATAGCGATAATCACTTTATCGCCGCTCACCGCGCGCGCGCGGGCCGCAGGGCGTGTCACCGTATTGCTGCTGGTCACGCTAGTGATACGGTCATTGTCAGTTTTAAACGGATTACGCGCCGGCGTGGACGTCCGCGGCGTATATACCGGTTCTTCCACACGTTTTACGACCACTGGCGGTGGTGGTGGCGGTGGTGGCGCGTCAGCATTGATGGTAAAGACCACCGTATAGGTCGCGCCATTTTGCTGCTTCACCGCCTGCGTTTTGCCCTTTTCGGTCAAATCGACCACCAGCCGTAACGACTGATCGTCTTTTGGCGTGCCAGAACGAATACGTTTTACCAGGTTATTTCCGCTAAATTGCAGCGGCAACCCTTGGACCACACCCGTTTGCTTGATATCCAGCGCCACGCTGTGACTATCGATTTGGGAAAACGCATACTCAGGATCGCCCATAAAGCTGAACGTAATCCGAGCCTGGCTTTCACCATTCGATACCTGAATATCCGAGAGACTGGCCGCCCCGGCGTGTGCGCACAGCAGCACCGTTGCAGCCAACAACCAACCTTTAACGCGATTAATCATCCCGTTATCCCTAAGCTCAACCGGCTAAACGAGCCAGTAAGGAATTACCTGATGAGGAAACAGCACTGATGCGTGCCTCACGCCCTTGTGCCTGGTAATCTAAGTGAATTTCGACATCCGGGTCAGGTAACACACCCGCACCTTGTTGCGGCCACTCCACCAGGCAGATGGCATCGTTGGCAAAGTAATCGCGGATCCCCATAAACTCCAGCTCCTCAGGGTCCGCAAGACGGTATAAGTCGAAGTGATACACCATCAGGTTTTCAAGCGTATAAGGCTCGACCAGCGTATACGTTGGGCTTTTCACATTTCCGTTATGGCCTAACGCCTGTAAAAAGCCACGGCTGAAGGTTGTTTTACCCGCGCCTAAATCACCATACAGATAAATGACGGTTGCACCCTGACAGGCCTGCGCCACACGCTTGCCGAGATCTAAAGTTGCCTGTTCGTCAGGTAAAGGAATCGCTCGATTAGTCATTTTCTACGTCAATCACATCCGGGTTAACAACACGCCTTAGCGTGCAAAAAAGATCGGTGGCCAGCATTCCGCGTGTACCATATTGCGCCGCAAGCTTGTCTGCGGCTGCACCGTGTGCCACGCAGCCCGCACAGGCTGCATCATATAGGGGAAGTTTCTGTCCGAGCAACGCACCTATGATGCCAGAGAGCACATCGCCCATACCGCCGCTCGCCATTCCCGCGTTACCGGCATCGATAATGCCCCGCGCATTGTCACAGGCGACAACGGTTCCCGCCCCTTTTAAAACGGCAACACCCCCGTAACGTTTTACCAGACGCTGTGCAGAAAGTAAGCGATCGTTTTCAATTTCTGCAACGCTGCAATTGAGTAATCGCGCGGCTTCACCGGGGTGTGGTGTCAGGATGCGATTGTGACGCTTATCAGGATTGATTGCCAGAAGGTTCAGCGCGTCGGCATCCCACAGCATCGGTTTACGAAAATTCTCGGTTTTTTGTAGCGCCTGCTTACCCCACGCCTGCTGTCCAAGCCCAGGGCCAATGACCACGACATCCGCCCATTCCAGGGTCTCTTCCAGCGTCTGAGGCGTAAGCTCATGCACCATCAGTTCCGGGCGTGCGGTTATAATGGGGGCGATATTTTCGATGCGAGTAAGTACTCGCACTAATCCCGCACCACTGCGCACTGCGGCCTCACCTGCCATGCGAATGGCACCTGCGGTTCCATAATCCCCGCCAATAATCACCAGCCTGCCATGATCGCCCTTATGGGATGTCGGGCGTCGCGGTGGCAACCACTGCGCAAGCTTTGAGGCATCAAAGCGGGCGATAGGTGTTTCCTGCCCGGCAAGCCAATTATCCAGCCCCAGCGCGTTATGGTGCAGTACACCCACCACATCACGCGCTTTGCCGGTCAGCAAACCGGGTTTGAGGGCGATAAACGTCACCGTGTGGCAAGCCTTGATAACCGCGCCGGGTGTGGCCCCGGTTTGCGCGATTAACCCGGATGGAATGTCCAGCGCAACCACTGGTGCAGAGTGGGCATTAGCTTGCTCTATCAATGCCGCGGCACCTTCGCGCGGCGCACTGCGCAACCCGGTGCCCAGCAGACCATCAATTATCACATCGATATCATCCGGCCAGACGATATCAGACGCATGAATAACACCACCCGCGTTTAGCCAGGCTTCACGCGCCGCGCTGGCTTCTTCCGGCAGCGGTTTATTGCTCTCCAGCGCCAGTAATGTCACACGAATGCCCGCTGCCACGGCCAGCCGGGCAACCACATAGCCATCCCCGCCGTTATTGCCGTGTCCGCATAAAATGAGCCAGTGTGTCGACTGAGGATAAAGGGTGCGGGAAACGGTAAATGCCGCCTCGCCTGCGCGTTGCATAAGTTCATAAAGGGTAAGGCCGAGACTGTCTGCCGCCTCTTTTTCAGCGCGGCGCAGGGCATCCGCATCCCAGATGGAATGTGGTATACTTGCGGGGTTTTTCTTCACCGTATGGTCCGTCATGTCACAGCCCCTCGATCTCAATCAGTTAGCGCAAAAAATTAAACAGTGGGGCGCTGAGCTTGGCTTCCAGAAGGTCGGTATTACGGATACAGACCTTTCCGCCAGCGAGCCTAAACTTCAGGCCTGGCTGGACAAACAATACCACGGCGAGATGGAGTGGATGGCGCGTCATGGCATGATGCGTGCGCGTCCACACGAGCTTTTGCCGGGCACGTTACGTGTCATTAGCGTGCGTATGAACTATCTGCCGGCCAACGCGGCGTTTGCCCGCACGCTAAAAAATCCCTCATTGGGTTACGTCAGCCGTTACGCCCTGGGGCGTGATTACCATAAGCTTCTGCGTAACCGCTTAAAAAAACTCGGGGAAACTATTCAGCAACACTGTGTTTCGCTGAATTTTAGACCCTTTGTCGATTCTGCGCCTATTCTTGAGCGTCCAATTGCCGAAAAAGCCGGGCTTGGCTGGACAGGTAAGCACTCACTTATCCTTAGCCGTGATGCCGGGTCATTCTTCTTTCTGGGCGAGCTACTCATCGATTTGCCGCTGCCGGTAGACGGGCCGGTGGAAGAAGGTTGCGGGCGGTGTGTGGCCTGTATGACCATCTGCCCGACGGGTGCTATCGTTGAGCCCTACACCGTTGACGCTCGCCGCTGCATATCTTATCTCACTATCGAGCTGGAAGGCGCCATCCCGGAAGAGTTCCGTCCGCTCATTGGCAACCGGATTTACGGTTGCGACGACTGCCAGCTAATTTGCCCGTGGAACCGCTATTCACAGCTTACCGATGAAGAAGACTTTAGCCCGCGCAAGGCACTGCACGCTCCGCCGCTTATTGAACTGTTCGCCTGGACCGAGGCCTGGTTCCTGAAAGTCACTGAAGGTTCAGCTATCCGCCGTATCGGGCATTTACGCTGGCTCCGAAATGTGGCTGTTGCCCTGGGCAATGCTCCCTGGGATGAAGCCAACATTCAGGCACTGGAAAGTCGTAGAGGTGAGCACCCACTTCTCGACGAGCACATAGAGTGGGCGATTGCGCAGCAAATCGAGAAGCGAAATGCCTGCGTGGTCGAAGTGCAGTTACCGCAAAAACAGCGTCTGGTGAGGGTGATTGAAAAAGGGCTTACACGGGACGCCTGAACTATTCACAGCCTGTGTATAAAAATAAGAACTCAGGCGCCATCGGGCTTTGCAAACAGGTCAAGTGATCTCTTTAACATTTTGAAATCAAATTTTCTTAATAAAATTCAACACATTAAAGCGATACTATTCACCCTGCGAAGTTTTTACCCCAGTGAGGTAAACGACAGGTTCTGTGGATAACTCTGTTTATAGTAGTATTTCAGATGCAATAGAAAACGTCCCCAACGAACTATTCCGCTGTGGATTTTTTAGAGAAGAAGAAGAATTTGGAGCGGGAAACGAGACTCGAACTCGCGACCCCGACCTTGGCAAGGTCGTGCTCTACCAACTGAGCTATTCCCGCTTGGGTGTTCTGGTGCTGTGCGTATCTTGCGATACTTTCAAATTTTGGAGCGGGAAACGAGACTCGAACTCGCGACCCCGACCTTGGCAAGGTCGTGCTCTACCAACTGAGCTATTCCCGCTTGGGTGTTCTGGTGCTGGCGTATCTTGCGATACTTTCAAATTTTGGAGCGGGAAACGAGACTCGAACTCGCGACCCCGACCTTGGCAAGGTCGTGCTCTACCAACTGAGCTATTCCCGCAAATCTGTACTGCTTTTGTTGCTGTCGTAACGTGTAATTCTCTGTCGTTACGGGAGGCGCATTATACGAGAAATCCTTTTAGCTGCAACCCCCCTGAACGCGATTTTTTCGAAATCTTGTTCAAATGATTAATTAATCAGCAAGCTGCACAATTTAGCGACAAAAACCCGGCAGCGCAAGGGTGCCGGGCCTCAAAAATCACAGCTTAATGAAATTCTCGCGGTAGTAAGCCAGTTCCGCTACAGACTCACGGATATCGTCCATCGCCTGATGGGTGCCCTGTTTTTTAAAGCCGTCCAGAATTTCAGGTTTCCAGCGACGCGCCAGCTCTTTCAGGGTGCTGACATCCAGATAACGGTAGTGGAAGTAAGCTTCCAGTTCCGGCATGTACTTAAACAGGAAACGGCGATCCTGGCCAATGCTGTTACCGCAGATAGGTGATTTCCCTTCCGGAACCCACTGTTTCAGAAACTCAATGGTCGCAAGCTCCGCCTCACGATCGCCCTGCGTACTGGCTTTCACACGCTCCACCAGCCCGCTGCCGGTGTGGGTACGCACGTTCCAGTCATCCATCAGCGCAAGTTGTTCATCAGACTGGTGAACGGCAATGGTTGGCCCTTCGGCCAGAATATTGAGGTTTGCATCGGTGACCAGCGTGGCAATCTCAATAATGCGATCGCGCTCGGGATCCAGCCCTGTCATTTCAAGATCAATCCAAATCAGGTTGTTTTCATCTGCGCTCATGTTATTTTCCACCCTTCTCGCATAACCGGCAGTAGCAGGTTAACTAGTATTAATTAGAGTGTATCATAGAGGTTTTGCCCATCACGGGCGACCAGGAGCCAGTGCGATTGAGTAAAAATAAACTCTCCAAAGGGCAGCAGCGCCGCGTCAACGCCAATCACCAGCGCCGTCTTAAAACCACTTCGGAGAAGCCGGATTACGACGACAACCTGTTTGGCGAAGCGACAGAAGGTGTCGTGATTAGCCGTTTTGGTATGCATGCCGATGTCGAATCCGCCGGCGGGGATATCCACCGTTGTAATATCCGTCGCACCATCCGTTCACTGGTTACCGGTGACCGCGTGGTCTGGCGTCCAGGCAAAGAAGCCGCGGAAGGCGTGACGGTGAAAGGTATCGTTGAAGCCGTGCATGAACGCACGTCGGTACTGACCCGCCCTGATTTCTATGATGGCGTAAAACCGATTGCTGCCAACATTGACCAGATCGTCATCGTTTCGGCGATTTTGCCGGAGCTTTCGCTCAATATCATCGACCGCTACCTCGTTGCTTGCGAAACGCTTCAGGTTGAACCGATCATCGTGTTGAACAAAATCGATCTGCTGGATGACGACGGCATGGCCTTTGTTAACGAGCAGATGGATATCTACCGCAAGATTGGTTATCGCGTGCTGATGGTCTCCAGCCACACCAAAGATGGGCTGAAACCGTTAGAAGAAGCGCTGACCGATCGGATCAGCATCTTTGCAGGTCAATCCGGCGTGGGTAAATCCAGCCTGCTGAATAACCTGCTTGGCCTCCAGCAAGAGATCCTGACTAACGATGTGTCCAATGTCTCGGGTCTGGGCCAGCACACCACCACCGCCTCGCGGCTGTATCACTTCCCCCATGGCGGCGACGTGATCGACTCCCCGGGCGTGCGTGAATTCGGCCTCTGGCACCTCGAGCCGGAACAAATCTTCAACGGTTTTGTCGAATTCCATGATTATTTAGGCGCTTGCAAATATCGCGACTGCAAACACGATAACGATCCGGGTTGCGCTATCCGCGAAGCGGTAGAGAACGGTGAAATTGCGGAAACCCGCTTTGAAAACTATCACCGCATTCTTGAGAGCATGGAAGACGTAAAAACGCGTAAAAACTTTTCTGATTCTGATAACTGACAACTAAGCTAAGCATCGCTAAAATCGTCCCCTTTTTTCAGGTTCCGGCAGCGTAATGCCGGATCAGGAACGACAAAACAATGGCCTGGAGGCTACCTTGTTAAACTCATTTAAACTTTCGCTTCAATACATTCTGCCAAAACTGTGGCTCACTCGCCTGGCGGGCTGGGGCGCGAGCAAACGAGCTGGCTGGCTGACCAAACTGGTCATCGACCTGTTCGTGAAATACTACAAGGTCGATATGAAAGAGGCGCAGAAGCCGGACACAGCCAGCTACCGCACTTTCAACGAGTTCTTCGTCCGTCCCCTGCGCGAAGACGTTCGCCCGGTAAACACCGATCCTAACGTGCTGGTCATGCCTGCTGACGGCGTCATCAGCCAGCTCGGTAAAATCGAAGACGACAAAATTTTGCAGGCGAAAGGCCACAACTACAGCCTGGAAGCGCTGCTGGCGGGTAATTACCTGATGGCTGACCTGTTCCGCAATGGGTCATTCGCTACCACCTATCTTTCGCCGCGCGACTATCACCGCGTGCATATGCCATGCAACGGCATCCTGCGTGAAATGATCTATGTGCCAGGTGACCTGTTCTCTGTGAACCACCTGACCGCGCAGAACGTCCCGAACCTGTTCGCCCGTAACGAACGCGTCATCTGCCTGTTTGATACTGAATTTGGCCCAATGGCGCAGATTCTGGTGGGTGCTACCATTGTAGGCAGCATTGAAACCGTATGGGCGGGCACCATCACCCCGCCACGTGAAGGTGTTATCAAGCGCTGGACATGGCCTGCGGGCGAAGCAGAAGGCTCCGTGGCACTGCTGAAAGGCCAGGAAATGGGCCGCTTCAAGCTGGGCTCTACGGTTATCAACCTGTTTGCACCGGGTAAAGTTAACCTTGCAGAGCAGCTGGAAAGCCTGTCAGTAACGAAACTGGGTCAGCCGCTGGCCGTTTCTACTGAAACCTTCGCCACGCCGGACGCAGAGCCTGCTCCGCTGGCAGAAGAAGAGGTAACAGCAGAGCACGACGCCAGCCCACTGGTTGACGACAAAAAAGACGAAGGCTAACAACAGAAGGACCGCTGACGTGCGCCCGATTATCGTACTACTGATGGCCTGGTGCCTCAGCATGGGGGCGTACGCAGCGACAGCCCCCGACGCCAAACAGATAACCCAGGAGCTGGAGCAGGCAAAAGCGGCAAAACCCGCACAGCCTGAAACCGTCGAAGCCCTCCAGGCCGCGCTGAACGCGCTTGAGGAACGCAAAGGTTCCCTTGAGCGCGCTCAGCAATATCAGCAGGTTATCGATAACTTCCCCAAACTTTCGCAAACGCTGCGCACGCAGCTTAATAATCTGCGCGATGAACCACGCGTGGTGCCTGAGGGCATGACCTCCGACGCGCTTAACCAGGAGATCCTGCAAGTCAGCAGCCAGCTTCTGGAAAAGAGTCGCATGGCTCAGCAGGAGCAGGAGCGTGCACGTGAAATTGCCGACTCGCTCAACCAGCTTCCACAACAGCAAACCGATGCCCGCCGCCAGCTCAGTGAAGTCGAGCGACGTGTCGGAACACAGACCGGTAATACCCCGCTAAACCAGGCGCAGAATCTGGGGATTCAGGCTGAATCCGCCAGACTCAAAGCCCTGGTGGATGAGCTGGAGCTGGCGCAGCTTTCTGCCAACAACCGCCAGGAGCTGTCGCGGATGCGTTCTGAGCTGGCGCAAAAACAGAGCCAGCAGCTGGATGCCTGGTTACAGGCCTTGCGTAACCAGTTAAACAGCCAGCGCCAGCGTGAAGCCGAACGGGCGCTGGAAAGCACTGAATTACTTGCCGAAAACAGCGATAACCTGCCCGTCGGGATTGTCGATCAGTTTAAGGTCAACCGCGAGCTTTCGGCCGCCCTGAACCAGCAAGCACAGCGTATGGATCTGGTGGCATCGCAACAGCGTCAGGCCACTAACCAAACCTTGCAGGTACGCCAGGCGCTGAATACCCTGCGCGAGCAATCCCAGTGGCTCGGCTCCTCAAACCTGCTGGGCGAAGCGCTACGTGCGCAGGTTGCCCGCTTGCCGGAAATGCCAAAGCCACAACAGCTTGATACTGAAATGGCGCAACTGCGCGTCCAGCGCCTGCATTTTGAAGATCTCCTTAACAAACAGCCGCAAATCCGCCAGATCCGTCAGGCCGACGGGCAGCCGCTGACCAGTGAGCAAAACCGAATTCTTGACGCACAAATGCGCACCCAGCGCGAGCTGCTGAATTCACTGCTTCAGGGTGGCGATACGCTTATCCTCGAACTCACCAAGCTGAAAGTCTCTAACAGCCAGCTTGAAGATGCGCTGAAAGAAGTGAACGAGGCAACGCACCGCTACCTGTTCTGGACCTCTGACGTCCGCCCAATGACCTTCTCCTGGCCGATTGAAATCGTGCAGGATCTGCGCCGCCTCATCTCGATGGATACCTTCAGCCAACTGGGCCAGGCCAGCGTGATGATGCTCACCAGCAAAGAGACTATCTTCCCGCTGCTGGGAGCATTGATTCTGGTGGGTTGTAGTATTTACTCGCGCAGGCACTTCACTCGCTTCCTGGAACGCTCCAGTGCGCGCGTCGGTAAGGTGACCCAGGATCACTTCTGGCTAACGCTACGCACGGTATTCTGGTCGATTCTCGTTGCCTCGCCGCTGCCTGTGCTGTGGATGACGCTCGGTTACGGCCTGCGGGAAGCCTGGCCTTATCCGCTGGCGGTGGCCATTGGTGATGGTGTGACCGCCACTGTTCCGCTGCTGTGGGTAGTGATGATTTGCGCCACATTCGCCCGTCCGAACGGTCTGTTCATTGCCCACTTTGGCTGGCCACGTAATCGCGTGGCGCGAGCCATGCGTTACTACCTGATGAGCATCGGGCTTATCGTGCCACTGATCATGGCGCTTATCATGTTCGATAATCTCAATGACCGTGAATTCTCCGGCTCGCTGGGCCGCCTGTGCTTCATGTTGATTTGTGGCGCGCTGGCGATGGTGACGTTAAGCCTTAAGCGCGCTGGTATTCCGCTGTATCTCGACAAAACCGGCAGCGGCGAAAACATGTTTAACCGCCTGCTGTGGAACCTGCTGCTCAGCGCCCCGCTGGCGGCGATCCTGGCGGCAGCTGTCGGGTATCTGGCCACGGCGCAGGCGCTGCTGGCGCGACTGGAAACGTCAGTCGCCATCTGGTTCCTGCTCCTGGTGGTCTACCACGTCATCCGCCGATGGATGCTTATCCAGCGCCGCAGGCTGGCGTTCGATCGTGCCAAGCACCGCCGCGCGGAGATCCTCGCGCAGCGTGCGCGGGGTGAAGAGGAATCGCACCATACCAACAGCACGGAAGGAAACACCGACGCGGATGATGTTGAACTGGATCTTGATGCTATCAGTACCCAGTCCCTGCGACTGGTACGCTCGATCCTGATGCTGATTGCCCTGCTCTCGGTGATTTTCCTGTGGTCTGAGATCCACTCTGCGTTTGGTTTCCTCGAAAACATTTCGCTGTGGGATGTCACCTCGACGGTACAGGGCGTCGAAAGCCTCGAACCTATCACCCTGGGCGCGGTGCTGATTGCGATTCTGGTGCTGATCATCACCACGCAGCTTATCCGTAACTTCCCTGCTCTGCTGGAGCTGGCGCTGCTGCAACACCTGGATTTAGCGCCAGGTACGGGATATGCCATTACCACCATCACCAAATATCTGATCATGCTGTTTGGTGGGCTGGTTGGCTTCTCGATGATTGGTATTGAGTGGTCGAAGCTACAGTGGCTGGTTGCCGCACTGACCGTTGGCCTGGGCTTTGGCTTGCAGGAGATTTTTGCCAACTTTGTTTCCGGCCTGATCATCCTGTTTGAAAAACCGATCCGCATTGGCGATACGGTGACGATCCGCGATTTAACCGGCAGCGTCACCAGGATCAACACCCGTGCGACAACGATCAGCGACTGGGACCGTAAAGAGATCATCGTGCCAAATAAGGCGTTTATCACCGAGCAGTTTATCAACTGGTCGCTGTCAGACTCCGTTACGCGTGTGGTGCTGACTGTGCCTGCGCCATCCGATGCGAACAGCGAAGAGGTGACGCAGATCCTGTACACCGCCGCAGAGCGCTGCTCGCTGGTGATAGACAACCCGGCACCGGAAGTTTTCCTGGTCGATTTACAGCAGGGGATCCAGATTTTTGAGCTGCGAATTTATGCGGCTGAAATGGGCCACCGAATGCCGCTGCGCCACGAGATCCACCAGCTGATTCTGGCTGGCTTCCGCGAACACGGTATCGATATGCCGTTCCCTCCATTCCAGATGCGTCTGGAAAGTCTGGATGGTCGTAAGACAGCAAGAACGGTGACATCAGCGGCGCGTAAGCGCCCGGCGGGAAGTTTGTAGTGTAAGCGGTGTGCGGCCTGTTGGCCGCACACCGTGAAGTGCTATCAGGCGCGATCAACCGTAAAGGCAATCACATCACCCAACTGCTCGGCCCCCAGCGCCAGCATCACCAGGCGGTCAACACCCAGCGCCACGCCGGAGCAATCTGGCAGACCGGCTTTCAGGGCCTCCAGCAGATTGGTATCAATCGGCTGCTGCGGCAGGCCACGCGCATTACGCTTGCGGTTGTCCTGCTCAAAGCGCTGCTGCTGTTCGCGAGCATCGGTCAGTTCGTGGAACCCGTTCGCCAGCTCAATGCCTTTGTAGTAAACCTCAAAGCGTTCCGCCACGCGGTGATCTTCGGTGCTGATCTGCGCCAGAGAAGCCTGGCTTGCCGGGAAGTGGTAAACAAAAGCAGGCCGGTCTTTGCCAATCTGCGGCTCAACGCCAAAGGTGAACAGCAGTTGCAGCAGCGTATCGCGGTCTTCTTCAGTATCCGCCACGTTGCTTAAATCAAGCTTAGCCGCCACTTCACGCAACTGCGTTTTGTCGGCTGACAGCGGATCAATTTCCAGATAGCGCTGGAACGCCTGTTGATAGGAGAGCGTTTCGGCTTCCGCGCAATCCAGTACCTGTTGCAGCAGATCGTCCACCTCATTCATCAGGCGGTACATATCATAATGCGGGCGATACCACTCCAGCATGGTGAATTCCGGGTTATGGTGACGTCCCATCTCTTCATTGCGGAAGCTGCGGCACAGCTGATACACCGGGCCACAGCCCGCAGCCAGCAGGCGCTTCATGTGGTATTCCGGGCTGGTCATCAGATACAGATTCATGCCCTGTGAATGGCCAGGACCAACAAAACGGGTTTCGAACGGGACCAAATGAATATCGGTAACCGTTGCCTGACTCATGCACGGCGTTTCCACCTCAAGTACACCGCGATCGGCAAAGAAACGGCGGATCTCCGCCATAATTGCTGCGCGTTTTAACAAATTAGGGATGGACGCGCTCGGCTGCCAGGTGGCCGTTTCGCTCATGAGTTCTTCTCCGATTTCACACAAGGGCACGAAGTCTACTCGTTAGCGGAGACAGAGACAAATTTTGCGCAGTAAATTAGCGGATTTCATTGAAGGCTGTTATTTCGTGACGTAATTCATCAATCACAATGATAAATCATTGCACATAACAGCAAAAAAATCGAACACGTCAAATTTCCCTCACATCCACACGGTTATACTGTTTTACCCATAAAGGAGCAGTGGAAACGCTTTCGCGATAGCCCGCCCGGGCAGGTGAGCTACCTTTAGTTCATCGCATTGCGAAATAACAAAAACCTGGAGGAATGTCGTGCAAACTTTTCAAGCCGATCTTGCCGTTATAGGCGCTGGCGGTGCTGGATTACGTGCTGCAATTGCAGCAGCTCAGGCTAATCCAAACGCTAAAATCGCACTGATTTCAAAAGTCTACCCTATGCGCAGCCACACGGTTGCCGCTGAAGGGGGATCCGCCGCCGTCGCGCAGGATCATGATAGCTTCGAATACCATTTCCACGACACGGTTGCAGGGGGTGACTGGCTTTGCGAACAGGATGTCGTCGACTACTTCGTGCACCATTGTCCAACGGAAATGACCCAGCTCGAACAGTGGGGATGCCCGTGGAGTCGCCGCCCGGATGGCAGCGTGAACGTTCGCCGCTTCGGCGGGATGAAAATCGAACGCACCTGGTTCGCCGCCGATAAAACCGGCTTCCACATGCTACATACCCTGTTCCAGACCTCCCTTCAGTTCCCACAAATTCAGCGCTTTGATGAACATTTCGTTCTCGACATCCTCGTGGATGACGGCGAAGCGCGCGGTCTGGTGGCGATGAACATGATGGAAGGCACACTGGTACAAATCCGCGCGAAAGCCGTGGTGATGGCAACCGGCGGCGCTGGCCGTGTTTACCGCTACAACACCAACGGCGGGATCGTCACCGGCGACGGGATGGGTATGGCGCTCAGCCACGGCGTACCACTGCGTGATATGGAGTTTGTCCAGTATCACCCAACTGGCCTGCCGGGTTCTGGCATTCTGATGACGGAAGGTTGCCGTGGTGAAGGCGGGATTCTGGTCAACAAAAACGGCTACCGCTATTTGCAGGATTACGGCATGGGCCCGGAAACCCCGCTCGGCGAGCCGAAGAACAAATATATGGAGCTTGGCCCACGCGACAAAGTGTCCCAGGCTTTCTGGCACGAGTGGCGTAAAGGCAACACCATCCCTACCCCGCGCGGCGATGTGGTCTACCTCGACCTGCGTCACCTGGGCGAGAAGAAATTACTGGAACGTCTGCCGTTCATCTGTGAACTGTCAAAAGCCTATGTGGGCGTCGATCCGGTGAAAGAGCCGATTCCGGTGCGTCCAACCGCGCACTACACCATGGGCGGCATCGAAACCGATCAGCAGTGTGAAACCCGTATCAAAGGCCTGTTCGCCGTGGGCGAGTGCTCCTCCGTGGGCCTGCATGGCGCCAACCGTCTGGGATCGAACTCACTGGCAGAGCTGGTCGTCTTTGGTCGCATGGCGGGCGAGCGCGCGATGGAGCGTGCCGCCACAGCGGGCGAAGCCAACAGCGCCGCACTGGATGCACAGGTTGCAGACGTTGAAAAACGCCTGAAAGACCTCGTCAACCAGGAAGGTAATGAAAACTGGTCGAAAATCCGCGATGAAATGGGCCTGTCGATGGAAGAAGGCTGTGGTATTTACCGTACGCCAGAGCTGATGCAAAAAACCGTCGATAAGCTGGCGGAGTTGCAGGAGCGCTTCAAGCGTGTGCGTATCACCGATACCTCCAGCGTGTTCAATACCGACCTGCTGTACACCATTGAACTGGGACACGGCCTGAACGTGGCCGAATGTATGGCGCACTCTGCGCTGGCCCGTAAAGAGTCACGCGGCGCCCATCAGCGTCTGGATGAAGGCTGCACCGAACGTGACGATGTCAACTTCCTGAAACACACCCTCGCCTGGCGCGATGCGGATGGGACCACGCGTCTGGACTACAGCGACGTGAAGATCACCACATTGCCGCCGGCGAAACGCGTTTACGGTGCAGAAGCAGAAGCCGCCGAGAAGAAGGAGAAGGCGAATGGCTGAGATGCAAAAACTGAAAGTTGAAGTGGTGCGCTACAACCCGGAAGTGGACTCCGCCCCGCACAGCGCTTTCTACGAAGTGCCTTACGACGAGCAAACCTCCCTGCTGGATGCGCTCGGCTACATTAAAGACAACCTGGCACCAGACCTGAGCTACCGCTGGTCCTGCCGTATGGCAATTTGCGGCTCCTGCGGCATGATGGTCAACAAGGTGCCAAAGCTGGCTTGTAAGACCTTCCTGCGCGAATACACCAAAGGTATCAAGGTTGAAGCGCTGGGCAACTTCCCGATCGAGCGCGATCTGGTGGTCGATATGACCCACTTTATCGAAAGCCTGGAAGCAATTAAGCCGTACATCATCGGCAACCCGCGCACACCGGATCAGGGGCCAAACACCCAGACCCCGGCGCAGATGGCGAAATACCATCAGTTCTCCGGCTGCATCAACTGCGGCCTGTGCTATGCCGCCTGTCCGCAGTTCGGTCTGAATAAAGAGTTCATCGGCCCGGCGGCCATTACCCTGGCGCATCGCTATAACGAAGACAGCCGCGACCACGGTAAAAAAGAACGTATGGCGCAGCTTAACAGCCAGAACGGCGTCTGGAGCTGTACTTTTGTCGGTTACTGCTCCGAAGTCTGTCCGAAGCATGTCGATCCGGCCGCCGCCATTCAGCAGGGTAAAGTTGAAAGCTCGAAAGACTTTCTTATCGCTACCCTGAAACCACGCTAAGGAGTGCATGATGACGACTAAACGCAAAGCCTACGTGCGGCCAATGCCGTCCACCTGGTGGAAAAATCTGCCGTTTTATCGCTTCTATATGCTGCGTGAAGGCACGGCTGTACCGGCGGTCTGGTTTAGCATTGAACTGATGTACGGAGTGTTTGCCCTCAAACATGGCCCGGAAACCTGGGCGAATTTTGTGGGCTTCCTGCAAAACCCGATTGTGGTGATCCTGAACCTTCTCGTGCTTGCAGCGGCGCTGCTTCATACTAAAACCTGGTTTGAACTGGCACCAAAAGCGGCGAATATCATCGTAAAAGGCGAGAAAATGGGGCCAGAGCCGGTCATTAAAGGGCTGTGGGCAGTGACGGCGATAGTCACTGTGGTCATTCTGTTTGTCGCACTGTTCTGGTAAGGAGACTACTGTGATCAATCCAAATCCAAAACGTTCAGACGAGCCGGTCTTCTGGGGTCTGTTTGGCGCAGGCGGCATGTGGAGCGCCATCATCGCGCCGGTTATCATCCTGCTGGTTGGCATTATGCTGCCGCTGGGGCTGTTCCCGGGCGATGCGCTTGGCTACGATCGCGTGCTGGCGTTTGCGGGCAGCTTTATTGGCCGCGTATTCATCTTCCTGATGATTGTCCTGCCGCTGTGGTGTGGTCTGCATCGTATTCACCATGCGATGCATGACCTGAAAATCCATGTCCCGAGCGGCAAATGGGTATTCTACGGTCTGGCAACCATTCTGACCGTGGTCACGCTGATTGCCGTGGTCACCATCTGACTGAAAAGGCCCGCCATCCGGCGGGCCTTTTTATTTCTGCATCTTCCCCACCAGCCACAGCGCAAACTCGTGCATTGCAGGGGTTTCAGTCCGTGACTGCAATCGCGTTAGCCAGTAACTGCCAAGATCGATCTGCGTGGCAAACGGCTGCACGATACGCTCGCTATTCAGCAGATGGGCAAACATGTCGACCGGTGCGATGGCAATCCCCACGCCCGCCTGCGCGGCTTCCAGCATGGTAACGGATGAATCAAACACCATAACCCGATGTGTCGGTGAAGGTGGTGGTTCACCTGCGGCCTGCATCCATGCCGACCATTCATCACGTCGATAGGAACGCAGAAGGGTAAATTTCAGAATATCAGCGGGCGCGTGCAGCCTGTCGGCGAACTCCGGCGAGCAAAGAGGAGCCAGCGGCGCTGCGCAAAGAAAAATGGCCTCAGTGCCATGCCATGCACCTCCACCGTAGCGGATCGTGTAATCCAGCCCTTCGGCGGCCGGATCGACCCGGTTGTTATGCGTGGAAAGCTGGAGGTCAATATGCGGGTAACTGCGGCGAAAATCCTCAAGCAGCGGAAATAAACAACCGGTAGCGAAGGTCCCGACAACGCCAATTTTGAGTTTTTCCTGCGCCCGATGACGGCTAAAGCGGTCCAGCATTCCGGCAATGCGATCAAAAGAGTCGTTCAGCACCGGCAATAAATTCTCACCTTCCGTGGTCAGCATCAGGCCACGAGAGACGCGCACGAACAGCTGGCAGTTAAGGTGCTGCTCCAGTGCTTTCACCTGCTGGCTAATGGCGGAATGGGTGACATTCAGCTCAATCGCCGCATGAGTAAAGCTGAGGTGCCTGGCGGCGGCTTCGAATGCACGAAGCGAATTAAGGGGAATATAGCTGCGCGTCATGGTCTTGTCCGTTAGAAAAATTAACAGCTCCTGCTAAATTTAACCGTTTGTCATGCACAGTCAAATCCAACAGACTACGCTCGTCTGATGGGCCCGGACATTCCCTTGACTCGCTATTACGGAAGATATCTCATGAAAAAATCACTTTGCTGCGCTCTGCTGCTCACCGCCTCCTGTTCAGCCCTTGCCGGGACGATGTCAGAAAAACAGTTGGCTAATGTGGTTGAACGCGCCGTGACTCCCCTGATGAAAGCGCAGGCCATCCCCGGTATGGCGGTGGCGGTTATTTATCAGGGCAAACCGCACTATTTCACCTTCGGGGAAGTCGATGTCGCGGCTCGCGTGCCCGTCACACAACAGACATTATTCGAGCTGGGCTCCATCAGTAAAACCTTCACCGGCGTGCTGGGAGGCGATGCCGTTGCCCGCCATGAAATTTCACTGAGCGACCCGGCAACACAATACTGGCCTGAACTGACAGGCAAACAGTGGCAGGGGATCCGTCTGCTGGATCTGGCAACCTACACCGCCGGTGGCCTGCCGTTACAAGTTCCGGATAAGGTCACTGACAACGCTTCGCTGCTGAATTTCTACCAGCACTGGCAGCCACAGTGGAAACCCGGGACAACGCGCCTTTATGCGAACGCCAGTATTGGCCTTTTCGGCGTGCTGGCGGTTAAACCTTCCGGTATGAGTTTTGAGCAGGCCATGACCACGCGTGTGTTTCAGCCGCTGAAGCTAACACATACCTGGATTACGGTTCCGAAATCGGAAGAGAAACATTACGCATGGGGCTATCGTGACGGCAAACCGGTTCATGTTTCGCCTGGAATGCTGGATGCGCAAGCCTATGGCGTGAAGACGAATATCCAGGATATGTCCCGCTGGGTGATGGCCAACATGGCGCCAGATACCGTCGCTGATGCGTATCTTAAGCAAGGTATTGCCCTTGCGCAGTCTCGCTACTGGCGGGTTGGCTCAATGTATCAGGGGCTGGGCTGGGAAATGCTGAACTGGCCCGTGGACGCTAAAACGGTAGTGGATGGCAGTGATAACAAGATTGCACTGGCACCCTTACCTGCGGCAGAAGTCACTCCGCCAGCGCCACCGGTAAAAGCCTCCTGGGTGCATAAAACGGGGTCAACCGGTGGTTTTGGCGGTTACGTTGCGTTTATTCCTGAACAGCAACTCGGCATCGTGATGCTGGCGAACAAAAGCTATCCGAATCCTGCAAGGGTAGAGACAGCGTACCGTATTTTGAGCGCGCTACAGTAAAACAGTGCCGGGTGGCGTTAGCGCTACCCGGCAAAACACACCACGGTAAACCCACATTTTCCTTGCCCTCATCTACACTTAACAAAAAACCGGTAAGGAAACACTTATGCGCATTCTGCCTGTTATCGCCGCAGTGACAGCCGCGTTTTTAGTGGTTGCCTGTAGCTCTCCGACCCCACCAGCGGGTGTCACCGTCGTCAACAATTTCGATGCACAGCGATTCCTCGGAACGTGGTATGAAATTGCCCGTTTTGATCACCGTTTTGAGCGGGGTTTGCAGAAAGTCACCGCGAACTACAGCTCGATGGATGATGGCGGGATTCAGGTGATTAATCGCGGCTATAACCCTGACCGCGGCATGTGGCAACAGGCGATTGGACAAGCCTACTTTACCGGCAGCCCAAATCGGGCGGCGCTTAAAGTCTCTTTCTTTGGTCCCTTCTATGGCGGGTATAACGTGATAGCCCTGGACAGAGAATACCGTCATGCGCTGGTCTGTGGGCCGGATCGCGACTACCTCTGGATACTCTCCCGCACGCCAACCATCTCAAGTGAAATGAAACAGCAGATGCTGGACGTCGCGACCCGGCAGGGATTTGATGTGACGAAATTAATCTGGGTGGAACAACCCCATTAATGTGCGCTGAGTTTTAAACCAATAATTCCGGCGACAATCAAGGCGAGGCTGGCGATACGTGCCAGACTCGCCGATTCACCCAGCAGCAAAATCCCCGTAATTGCCGCCCCGACAGCGCCAATCCCCGTCCAGACGGCATAAGCCGTGCCTACCGGCAGCGTGCGCATCGCCCACGACAGCAGCGCAATACTGACAACCATCGCAGTAACGGTAATCAGGCTGGGCATCAGACGGGTAAAGCCGTGGGTGTACTTCAGACCGATTGCCCAAACAACCTCAAGCAAACCGGCAATGACAAGAATAATCCAGGACATATCTGGCTCCTTAACTTAAATGCAAGTTGGGGCCGTCCCCGATGAACAGATGCGCTTACGGGTCGTCCCGCAAGGCAGAGATTAGGCGGTATATTTTGGTTAACGACCGATTTTTTTTCAATCCATTTATGCTGAACTTGTTAAGGCAAGAAATAGCCGCAGTATGGCGCGTAGTTCAGGCATTTATCACTCATCCGACTTCTCTATGATGATGTGCTTTCTGATGGCAGGAAGCCAAACCACTAGCCGACTGCGAAAAAAATATGTTCAAAATTCTTTTGATTGACCGTTGTCACTTCACCCGCGCTGGGTTTGAAGCATGGCTCAATCATTCTGGCCTGTTCCCGGGCAACTATGTTGTGACCGGTTTGAATAATCTTTTCCTGGCCCGGGAGCACATCCTACAGTGGAAGCCAACGTTGGTGATTGCTGATTTACACGGCTTCAAACAGGATATTCACCATTTCCAGCAGCTCTCTTCTTTGCTGAAATCCTGCGAAACGCTGCCCTTTATTTTGTTGCAGTCGGGCGAAGAACAAGAGATGGCAAATTACCTGGAGCAGTTCCCGGTCTGGTCCTGTCTGTTGAAAAATGCCGGACTCGAACAGCTGGCCACGGTGATTAACGATGCACTGACATCCTGCGCCAGCATTGAAATACCGCAAATCGCAGCACCGTTGTTAACCCGCCAGGAAGAGAAAGTGCTTACGCTGTGGATGGATGGCGCAAGCAATCAGAAGATTGCCAGCCATTTGAGTATCAACGGGAAAACGGTTTATACCTACAAACGCAACATCCGTATGAAACTGCATATGGATACACGTTTTTCGCCGTTTTTATCCCTGCAAGAAGTGGAGAATTGACGGTACGAGGAGATCTACACGACGTACCGTCTTAATATCATTAGTTCTGCGCTTTTGTTGCTGCACCAGAAATTGCGCTACCACCTTCAGAAATATCCTGACCGACGCCACGCGTGGTATTACAGGCGGTTAAAACTGAAGAAAGTACCAGGACAGAAAAGATCGCTGCAATTGTCTTCTTAACCATAATATCTTCCTTTTATAGCCAAAGTTATTTTGTTGATAGCAACTTAAGGATAGACAAGATCCCGTCATTTGACGGCCCGGGAAGCGATTTTAGGAGAATTAGACGAAATTAGCTGGCTGCGTGAGAAATCACATGGCCAAGATCTTTGATATCTTCGCCGACACCGCGTGCAGTATTACACCCGGAAAGGAACGCGCCGGACAGCGCCAACAGAAGCAGAATTTTAACGGTACGTTTCATCATCCCTGCCTGCAAAAACAGGCGCAGCGGGCGCTGCGCCATTAATCATTTACATGAATTACTTCACGCGGGATACGTATTCGCCGGAGCGGGTATCCACTTTGATCACTTCGCCAGTCTGTACGAACAGTGGAACTTTAACCACTGCACCAGTAGACAGTTTAGCTGGCTTGCCGCCAGTACCTGCGGTGTCACCCTTCAGACCTGGATCGGTTTCAACGATTTCCAGCTCTACGAAGTTTGGTGGGGTCACAGAGATAGGCTGGCCGTTCCACAGGGTCACGATGCACTCAGCCTGATCCAGCAGCCATTTAGCGCTGTCACCTACTGCTTTCTCGTCAGCAGACAGCTGTTCGAAAGTAGAGTTGTTCATGAAGTGATAGAACTCACCGTCGTTGTAGAGGTAAGTCAGGTTCATATCGACAACATCGGCACCTTCAGCAGAGTCAGTAGACTTGAAGGTTTTTTCTACACGGGTACCGGTCAGCAGGCGGCGCAGCTTAACACGCGCAAATGCCTGGCCTTTACCTGGTTTAACGAATTCGCTGGCTTCAACCGCATACGGTTCGCCGTCCATCATGATTTTAAGACCAGCACGAAAATCGTTGCTATAGTACGTTGCCATAAGGCCCTCTAAATTTGTTAACTGGTAGCTAAGCCACAAAATGGCGCATATTGTAACCCTAAACACCCCGTCCAGAGAAGATTGGTTATCGCAACTTGCCGATGTAATCACCAGTCCTGATGAATTACTGCGTCTTTTAGACCTGGAAACCCATGAGAACTTGCTCGCCGGCCGTGAGGCCAAACGCCTATTTCCCCTGCGTGTTCCTCGCGCATTTGTGGCGCGCATGGAGAAAGGCAATCCTGACGATCCACTGCTAAAACAGACGCTTACTGTTCAGGATGAGTTTGTGACGGCGCCGGGTTTCAGTACCGATCCACTGGAAGAACAGAACAGCGTTGTGCCCGGTTTGCTGCATAAGTATTTGAACCGCGCATTACTGCTGGTAAAAGGCGGCTGCGCCGTAAATTGTCGCTATTGCTTCCGCCGACACTTCCCGTATGCCGAAAATCAAGGGAACAAGCGTAACTGGCAGGTCGCGCTGGACTACATTGCCGCGCATCCTGAGCTGGATGAGATTATCTTTTCCGGTGGCGATCCGCTGATGGCAAAAGATCATGAGCTGGACTGGCTGATAACCCAGCTCGAGAGTATTCCTCATATCAAACGTCTGCGGATCCATAGCCGTTTGCCGATTGTTATCCCGACCCGCATTACGGACGAACTGGCCGCCCGGTTTGAGCGCTCTTCCCTGCAAATTCTGCTGGTGAATCACATTAACCATGCCAACGAAATAGATCAGGATTTTCGTATGGCGATGGCGAGATTGCGCAAGGCTGGCGTCACACTGCTGAACCAGAGCGTGCTACTGCGTGGAGTAAACGATAATGCCCGCGCGCTGGCGAATCTGAGCAATGCGCTATTTGATGCAGGGGTAATGCCCTACTACATTCACGTGCTGGATAAAGTCCAGGGCGCTGCACATTTCATGGTGTCAGATGAGGAAGCAAGAGCGATTATGCGTGAATTGCTGACACTGGTATCAGGCTATATGGTACCTAAACTGGCGCGTGAGATTGGCGGCGAACCAAGCAAGACGCCACTGGATTTGCAGCTACGGCAGAGCTAGTTTCCCCTCTCCCTCAAGGGAGAGGGAAAAAGGCAATCAGTTCGGGCACTTATAAACCTGGCCATTCATCTGGCTGGCTGTCGGCACAAAGCTCGACAACATCCCCTGCGACGGGCTGCTCACGCCATAAATCACGTTACCGCCCATCGCCGCAGCCTGGTTACGCAGGGCATTCGCCGCACCACGCATAGAGCCGCCTTCTTCACCATGCTGGCCCGACATCCAGTTGCTTTGCTCACCGCTTGCCGTACCTAATAACTGGCACTCGCTACCCGGCTTATCTTCCACAAAGCGAACACCCTGGCCCGCTGCTGACAGCTCATTGCTGGAACTACAACCTGCCAGCAGCAATGCTGCTCCCACGATCCCTGCACAGACTTTTACGCGCATGTTATTCCTCGTTTTCAATAAGCTGGACAGTAGTTGTCCGTGTCTAAACCTTATACTAAAAAGATGACCAAAAGAAAAACCCCCGAGCATTTCTGCCCGGGGGTTTTTCACAATCTAAGCTGTATAGCGCACGATTACATCATGCCGCCCATACCGCCCATGCCGCCCATACCAGCAGCACCTAAGTCAGGCGCATCGCCTTTAGGCATATCGGTCACCATGCACTCGGTGGTGATCATCAGGCCAGCAACAGATGCCGCGTACTGCAATGCAGAACGGGTCACTTTAGTTGGGTCGAGGATACCGAAGTCGATCATGTTGCCGTATTCTTCAGTGGCTGCGTTGTAACCGTAGTTACCTTCGCCCGCTTTCACGTTGTTTGCCACAACAGAGGGTTCTTCACCGGCGTTGGACACGATCTGACGCAGTGGTGCTTCCATTGCGCGCAGCGCAACTTTGATACCCACGTTCTGATCTTCGTTCTGCGCAGTCAGGTTAACCAGTTTAGCGGCAACGCGCACCAGCGCAACACCACCACCCGCAACCACGCCTTCTTCTACTGCTGCACGGGTCGCGTGCAGAGCGTCGTCAACGCGTGCTTTTTTCTCTTTCATTTCAACTTCAGTTGCAGCACCAACTTTGATAACTGCCACGCCGCCTGCCAGTTTCGCTACGCGCTCCTGCAGTTTTTCACGGTCGTAATCAGAAGTTGCTTCTTCAATTTGCTTACGGATCTGACCAACGCGGCCCTGAATAACAGCTTCGTCGCCCACGCCATCGATGATGGTGGTGGTGTCTTTGTTGATCACAACGCGTTTAGCCTGGCCCAGGTCTTCCAGGGTCGCTTTTTCCAGCTCCATACCGATCTCTTCAGAGATAACAGTACCGCCAGTCAGGGTTGCGATGTCCTGCAACATAGCTTTACGACGATCGCCGAAGCCAGGTGCTTTAACCGCGGCCACTTTCACGATGCCACGCATGGTGTTAACCACCAGAGTCGCCAGCGCTTCGCCTTCAACATCTTCAGCGATGATAACCAGTGGTTTGCCTGCTTTCGCAACGGCTTCCAGAACTGGCAGCATTTCGCGGATGTTGGAGATTTTTTTGTCAGCCAGCAGAATGAATGGGCTTTCCAGCTCAACAGCACCCGTTTCTGGTTTGTTGATGAAGTATGGGGACAGGTAACCGCGGTCGAACTGCATACCTTCAACCACGTCCAGTTCGTCTTCCAGACCGGTACCGTCTTCAACGGTGATCACGCCTTCTTTACCGACTTTATCCATCGCTTCAGCGATCAGTTTACCTACGGTTTCGTCGGAGTTAGCGGAGATAGTACCAACCTGAGCAATGGCTTTAGAGTCAGAGCACGGTACGGACAGCGCTTTCAGCTCTTCAACGGCAGCAGCGACAGCTTTGTCGATACCACGTTTCAGATCCATTGGGTTCATGCCCGCAGCAACGGCTTTCAGGCCTTCTGCGATGATTGCCTGTGCCAGTACGGTTGCAGTGGTAGTACCGTCGCCTGCTGCGTCGTTCGCTTTAGAGGCAACTTCTTTCACCATCTGCGCGCCCATGTTTTCGAACTTGTCTTCCAGCTCGATTTCACGTGCTACAGAAACACCATCTTTAGTGATGGTTGGCGCGCCGAAGGATTTGTCCAGCACTACGTTACGGCCTTTCGGGCCCAGGGTCACTTTAACTGCATCTGCCAGTACGTTCACGCCGCGCAGCATTTTTACACGAGCGTCATTACCGAATTTTACGTCTTTAGCTGCCATGTTCTTAGTTCCTCAAATTCTCGTGCGTAATTACGCTTCAACAATTGCCAGAATGTCGCTTTCGGACATGATCAACACTTCTTCATTGTCGATCTTCTCGGATTTCACGCCGTAGCCATCGTTGAAAATTACGATGTCACCAACTTTAACGTCCAGTGGCTGCACAGTTCCGTTTTCCAGGATGCGGCCCTTACCGACAGCGATGATTTCGCCACGCGTTGATTTTGCCGCTGCGGAACCGGTCAGAACGATGCCGCCAGCAGATTTGGTTTCAACTTCTTTACGTTTGACGATCACACGATCATGTAACGGACGAATACTCATTGATAGCTCTCCTTTGAGAAAGTCATTATCAGTTATGGATGACGCCGGTCCGTACACGGTTTTCCGGCTAGTGCCCTGAGAGATGGGGATAGCTTTTTACCCCTTCAAGGGGTAGTCGAAAAAAAATTTGCGAAAGTGTTACCATCGCCTCTCTTTGGATGGTGGCAGGACGATGTAAATGAGTGGACTGAAACAGGAGTTGGGACTCGCGCAGGGCGTGGGCTTACTCTCAACTTCCTTGTTAGGCACGGGGGTTTTCGCTGTTCCCGCGCTCGCGGCGCTGGTCGCCGGGAATAACAGCCTGTGGGCGTGGCCGGTATTGATTGTGCTGGTTTTTCCGGTAGCGATTGTCTTTGCTGTACTCGGGCGGCACTTTCCCAGCGCAGGCGGTGTCGCTCACTTTGTCGGTATGGCCTTTGGCCCACGCCTGGAGCGTGTGACTGGCTGGCTTTTTCTATCGGTGATCCCTGTTGGGCTACCTGCCGCGCTGCATATCGCTACGGGCTTCGGGCAGGCGCTGTTTGGCTGGCATGACGAACAGCTGCTGTTTGCCGAGCTGGGTACGCTGGCGATTGTCTGGTGGGTCGGCTCGCGTGGGGCCAGCTCCAGCGCCAATCTGCAAACGCTGGTCGCGGTGCTTATTGTCGCCCTGATTGCCGCTATCTGGTGGGCAGGCAACATCACCGTGGCGGAAATCCCCTTCCCGGTGGTGAGCGATGTCGACCATTCACAGCTTTTCGCTGCACTTTCGGTAATGTTCTGGTGTTTCGTGGGTCTTGAGGCGTTCGCGCATCTGGCATCGGAATTTAAACAACCCGAGCGCGATTTCCCGCGCGCGCTGATGATTGGTCTGCTGCTGGCAGGCACTGTCTACTGGGCCTGTACCGTGCTGGTACTGCACTTTAATGCCTTTGGTGAAGATAAAGCCGCAGCGGCGTCGCTGCCTGGTATTGTGGTGACACTTTTCGGCGTCAAAGCCCTGTGGGTGGCCTGCGTGATTGGTTATCTCGCCTGCTTCGCTAGCCTCAATATTTACATACAGAGCTTCGCCCGTCTGGTGTGGTCGCAAGCGCTGTACAAGCCGGAAAGCCGCCTCGCGCAGCTGTCAAAACGCCAGCTTCCACTGAATGCGCTGAACACGGTACTGGGTTGCTGCGTGCTGAGTACCCTGGGTATTTACTGGCTGAATATCAATCTTGATGCGTTGATCGTCTATGCCAACGGCATTTTCATCATGATTTATCTGCTGTGTATGCTGGCGGGTTGTCGACTGCTGAAAGGTCGCTTTAAAGCGCTGGCCATTATCGGTGGGGTGCTCTGTTTGCTGCTGCTGGCGATGGTGGGCTGGAAGAGTTTGTACGCCATTGTAATGCTGGCGGGGCTTTGGCTGTTTTTGCCGACGCGAAGTTCACTCTGAATAACGCCCGGTGGCGCTAAACCACCGGGCATGACATCAACGATCGTCTTTATTATCTAACCGGTCGTGCTGCTCGTCTTTACGCTGGTATTCGCCATCAAACGTATTGCCAGGTCCGGCACTGAAACCACCGCCCGGCATTCGGCCAAAGCTCAGGTGGGGCATTAACTTCATGGTCAGGTGCTTTTGCACCGGCGGTAACAGCAACAACAGCCCCAGGAAGTCGGTAAAGAACCCCGGCAGGATCAGCATCAAGCCCGCAATAATCAGCGACACGCTTTTGATCATCTCAGCGGCCGGGCTTTCACCTGCGGCCATCTTCTGCTGCATTAACAGGAAATTTTTGAAACCCTGATTACGCACCAGCGACATCCCAATCACCGACGTGAAGATAACCAGGATCAACGTCAGCAGGACGCCAAGCACATGGGCGACCTGGATAAAAATCGAAATCTCAATGTAAACATAGAGAAAAAAAGCAATAAACGGTATCCAGCGCACTGGCATCTCCTGTGTGGCAGAGGCGCCTGGCCTCTGTCTGAATGTGTTCGCAACTCGCGTGTAGAACAGATGGAGGCGGTTAGCCAAAATTCAATCAGTTTGCACGGATATTTTTTTTGGAAATATTAAAGCGGTGACTCATTTCACAGATTAATAATTATCATGTTATCGGGTCGATAATAAGTGATCCAGATTACGGCAATTCGCTATTATCAGCATATGATCTCGAGCATGTGGCCGATTGAGGGAATAATCGTCGGTCATAAAATATTCAAAACCACATAAATACTGTGTGTTTAGTACAATCCATCGGCAGCTTGAAAAGAAGGTTCACATGTTAAACAACATTCGTATCGAAGAAGATTTGTTGGGTACCAGGGAAGTTCCAGCGGATGCCTACTACGGTGTTCACACTCTGAGAGCGATTGAAAACTTCTACATCAGCAACAGCAAAATCAGCGACATCCCTGAGTTTGTGCGTGGCATGGTGATGGTAAAGAAAGCCGCAGCACTGGCAAACAAAGAGCTGCAAACCATTCCGAAAAGCGCTGCAAATGCGATAATCGCCGCGTGCGATGAAGTGCTGAACAACGGCAAATGCATGGATCAGTTCCCGGTTGACGTCTATCAGGGCGGCGCGGGTACCTCCGTCAACATGAATACCAACGAAGTGCTGGCAAACATCGCCCTGGAGCTGATGGGTCATCAAAAAGGTGAATACCAGTACCTCAACCCTAACGACCACGTGAATAAATGCCAGTCCACCAACGATGCCTACCCTACCGGTTTCCGCATCGCAGTGTATGCCTCCGTGGTGAAACTGGTCGACGCTATCAACCAGTTGGGAGATGGCTTCCAGCGTAAAGCCGTTGAGTTCCAGGACATCCTGAAAATGGGGCGTACCCAGTTGCAGGACGCGGTTCCAATGACCCTCGGTCAGGAATTCCACGCGTTTAACGTGCTGCTGAATGAAGAAACCAAAAACCTGCTGCGCACCTCTGAACTGCTGCTGGAAGTGAACCTGGGCGCAACCGCCATCGGTACACGTCTGAACACCCCGGACGGCTATCAGCAGCTGGCGGTGCAGAAACTGGCCGAAGTATCTAACCTGCCGGTTGTCCCGGCTGAAGACCTGATTGAAGCCACCTCCGACTGCGGCGCATATGTGATGGTACACAGCGCGCTGAAACGTCTGGCAGTGAAACTGTCCAAAATCTGTAACGACCTGCGCCTGCTCTCTTCCGGCCCGCGCGCTGGCCTGAATGAAATCAACCTGCCGGAACTCCAGGCGGGTTCCTCTATCATGCCAGCCAAAGTCAACCCGGTGGTGCCAGAAGTGGTGAACCAGGTCTGCTTCAAAGTCATTGGTAACGACACCACCGTGACCATGGCCTCTGAAGCGGGTCAGTTGCAGCTGAACGTGATGGAGCCGGTGATTGGCCAGGCGATGTTTGAATCCATCCACATCCTGACCAACGCATGCTACAACCTGCTGGAAAAATGCATTAACGGTATCACCGCGAATAAAGAAGTGTGTGAAGGCTATGTGTATAACTCCATCGGCATCGTCACCTACCTCAACCCGTTCATCGGCCACCATAACGGCGACATCGTCGGTAAGATTTGTGCTGAAACCGGTAAGAGCGTGCGTGAAGTTGTGCTGGAGCGCGGTCTGTTGACCGAAGCGGAGCTGGACGACATTTTCTCTGCGCAAAACCTGATGCACCCAGCGTATAAAGCGAAACGTTATACCGATGAAAGCGAACAGTAGCAGTTCAGGCTAAGCTTGCGAAAGGCACGTCACTTGTGACGTGCCTTTTTTCTTTTTAAGCGTTACCAATTACACAACAATTTAATATCAACTTGTTAATAAACAAGGAAGGCACTTATGTTTGGAGCAGAACTCGTTATCGTCTTGTTGGCGATTTATTTGGGCGCACGACTCGGGGGTATCGGCATCGGTTTTGCCGGTGGTCTCGGGGTGCTCGTTCTTACCCTTATCTTTCAGATCAAACCCGGCGCAATCCCTTTTGACGTTATCGAAATCATCATGGCCGTTATTGCCGCTATCGCTGCCATGCAGGTGGCGGGTGGTATGGACTACCTGGTGAGCCTGGCGGAGCGTATGCTGCGCCGCCATCCAAAATACATTACCTTCCTTGCACCACTGGTGACATGGTTTATGACCATTCTCGCCGGGACTGGCCACACGGCGTTCTCCACGCTGCCGGTCATTACTGAAGTGGCGAAAGAGCAAGGCATTCGCCCGTCTCGTCCGCTCTCCATCGCTGTGGTGGCGTCCCAGATTGCCATCACCGCTTCACCGATTTCCGCTGCCGTGGTCTTCTTTGCGGGCATCCTGGAGCCAATGGGCGTGAGCTACCTGACACTGCTGGGGATCTGTATTCCGGTCACGCTGATTGCGGTGATGATCACCGCCGTGCTGTGTAACTTCCTCGGTGCTGACCTGAAAGACGATCCGGTCTACCAGGAGCGGCTGGCAAAAGGAGAAGTGAAACTGCGCGGCAGCCAGGTCTTCGAGCTGAAACCCCACGCGAAACGCTCTGTGCTGCTGTTCCTGATCGGCATTGTGGCAGTCATGTTCTACGCTACCGCCATCAGCGATACCGTAGGGCTGATTCAAAACCCAGTTCTGCCACGTAACGAAGCGATTGTGGTGTTCATGTTGACCATCGCCGCACTGATTAGCATCACCTGTAAAATCGACACTAGCGAAGTGCTGAACGCCAGCACCTTTAAGTCCGGTATGAGCGCCTGTGTGTGCGTACTGGGCGTCGCCTGGCTTGGTGATACTTTCGTGAAAGCGCATATCTCGGATATCCAGACCGTTGCCGGTGACCTGCTGCATAACTACCCGTGGCTGCTGGCTGTGGTGCTGTTCTTCGCTGCAACGCTGCTGTACTCCCAGGCGGCGACTACCAAAGCGCTGATGCCGGCGGCACTGATGCTTGGCGTAACCCCGCTGACGGCAATTGCCTCTTTTGCGGCGGTGTCTGCGCTGTTCGTACTGCCGACTTACCCAACCCTGCTGGCGGCGGTTGAAATGGACGACACCGGCTCTACCCGTATCGGTAAATATGTGTTTAACCACGCGTTCCTGATCCCGGGCGTAGTCGCGATTTCGCTTTGCGTCATCCTCGGCTTTATCATCGGCGGTATCGTGCTGTAAACCCATTGTGGTTGTAAAAATAGTTAAAATCGGGTCGCTATGCGGCCCGATTCATTAATGAGCAGCGCCCTCGCATGGTATAGTGTTTTTTTTCGCGATAACGAGGTCGACCTGTGAATACACCAGACGCTGTTGTTGTGCTTTGTACCGCTCCAGATGAAGCTTCTGCCCAGGATCTTGCCGCCAAAGTGCTGGCAGAAAAACTGGCAGCCTGCGTCACCCTCCTCCCCGGCGCCACCTCCCTGTATTACTGGGAAGGTAAACTGGAACAGGAGTACGAAGTACAAATGCTGCTGAAAACCAACACGGTGAATCAGCAGGCGCTCCTCGATTGTCTCAAGTCTCATCATCCTTACCAAACCCCGGAACTGCTGGTACTCCCGGTGGTACACGGCGATAACGATTATCTCTCATGGCTCAACGCGTCCTTACGCTGATCCTGCTGCTGTGCAGCACATCAGCTTTTGCCGGGTTATTTGATGCACCCGGCCGCTCTAACTTTATTCCCGCCGATCAGGCGTTCGTCTTCGATTTCCAGCAAAACCAACACGACCTGAATCTGACCTGGCAGGTCAAGGACGGTTATTACCTCTATCGCAAGCAGGTCAGCATTACCCCTGCACAGGCGAACGTTGGCCAGCTTCAGTTACCTAAAGGCGAGTGGCACGAAGACGAGTTTTACGGCAAAAGTGAAATTTATCGCCAGCGCCTGAGTGTGCCGGTGACGGTGAACCAGGCCGATAAAGGCGCCACATTGACCGTCACTTATCAGGGCTGCGCGGACGCCGGTTTCTGCTATCCGCCGGAAACAAAAGTCGTTCCGCTGAGCGAAGTCAAAATGGCCGCAGACACTCCTCCTCAACCTTCCGGGAAGAGCGTCGGGAGTGAACCGGGGTCTGCGCTTCCGTTCTCCGCACTCTGGGCCTTACTGATTGGTATCGGCATTGCCTTCACGCCGTGTGTGCTGCCGATGTACCCGCTGATTTCCGGCATTGTACTGGGCGGTAAACAACGTCTGTCCACCGCCCGGGCGCTGCTGCTGGCCTTTATCTACGTGCAGGGAATGGCGCTCACCTACACTGCGCTCGGCCTTGTGGTCGCCGCCGCCGGGCTCCAGTTCCAGGCGGCGCTGCAACATCCATATGTGCTCATCGGCTTGTCGGTTGTCTTTACCCTGCTGGCACTGTCGATGTTTGGCCTGTTTACGCTGCAACTGCCGTCATCGCTGCAAACCCGCTTAACGCTGATGAGCAACCGTCAGCAGGGCGGCTCCGCAGGCGGCGTGTTTGCGATGGGGGCGATTGCCGGGCTGATTTGTTCTCCGTGTACCACGGCACCACTGAGCGCTATCCTGCTGTACATCGCGCAGAGCGGCAATTTGTGGCTGGGTGGCGGCACGCTTTACCTGTACGCACTCGGCATGGGTTTACCGCTGATCCTGGTGACGGTGTTCGGCAACCGACTGCTGCCGAAGAGCGGCCCGTGGATGGAAACCGTAAAAACAGCGTTTGGTTTTGTGATCCTGGCGCTGCCGGTGTTCCTGCTGGAACGCATCATCGGTGACATTTGGGGCCTGCGCCTGTGGGCAATGCTGGGCGTGGCTTTCTTTGGCTGGGCGTTTATTACCAGCCTGGGCGCGACAAAGCCCTGGATGCGCCTGGTGCAGATCCTGTTGCTGGCCGCCGCACTGATAAGCGTACGTCCATTGCAGGACTGGGCATTTGGCACCCCCGCAGCACAAACGCAGGCGCACCTGAACTTCACGCAGATTAAGAACGTTGATGAACTGAACACTGCCCTGGCCCAGGCGAATGGCCGGCCCGTTATGCTTGATCTGTATGCCGACTGGTGTGTAGCCTGCAAAGAGTTCGAGAAATACACCTTTAGCGACCCGCAGGTGCAAAGCGCGCTGAAAGAAACCGTGCTGCTTCAGGTGAATGTCACCGCGAACAACGCGCAGGATAAGGCGTTACTGAAACAGCTTAACGTGCTCGGCCTGCCCACCATCCTGTTTTTCAATAAACAGGGCGAGGAGCAGCCCGCGGCTCGCGTGACCGGGTTTATGAATGCCGCGGCATTTAGCGCACATTTGCGCGATCGCCAACCGTAAACGACACTTTAGACGGAACAAACCGTTGGGAAAAACGGAGGAGAAAACCGTGCAACGCGAAGACGTACTGGGACAAGCCCTGCAATTGCTTGAGATTCAAGGGATAGCCAGCACCACGCTTGAGATGGTAGCCGACCGTATCGATTACCCTCTGGATGAACTTAAGCGTTTCTGGCCCGACAAAGAGGCGCTGCATTATGACGCCCTGCGCTATCTGAGCCAGCAGGTCGATATCTGGCGTCGGCAGCTCATGTTAAATGAAGAGCTGACGGCCGAACAAAAATTGCTGGCGCGCTATACCGCACTGACCGAATGCGTGAGCAACAACCGTTACCCTGGCTGCCTGTTTATCGCTGCCTGTACGTTCTATCCCGACCCTGAGCATCCGATTCACCAGTTGGCCAATCAGCAAAAACGGGCGGCGCATGACTTTACCCACGAGCTGCTCACCACGCTTGAAGTGGACGATCCTGCCATGGTCGCCAGGCAGATGGAGCTGGTACTCGAAGGGTGTCTGAGCCGAATGCTGGTGAACCGTAGCCAGGTCGACGTGGATACGGCGCACCGTCTTGCAGAAGATATTCTGCGTTTTGCCCAGTGCCGCTCAGGTGGTGCGTTAACCTAAGCCAGTATCCCGGCCCAGGCGGAAACAAACAGGCACACCGCCATCAGCCGCTGAAAACGCACCATCGCCACGGTGGTGCGAAAAATTCTGTTCACCGCCTTGCCAAGCCATGCCCAGCACAACAGACACGCAATCGAGATAATCAAAAACCACAGCGCCATCAGAGCAATATCCCGCAGTGCATTATCGCTTGCCGGGGAAAACAGGCTGACAACCGCCAGCGCCATCATCCAGGTTTTCGGGTTAACAACCTGCAACAGCGCCGCTGCCTGGGCGGTAAAGCGGTTAGGGCTTTTCGACGACAGATTCGCCGCGGGCGCGCTAAACAACTGCCAGCTCATCCAGCTTAACCACAGCACACCCGCCCAGCTCATTACCTGACGGATCAACGGATACTGACGCAACACTTCCCCTGCGCCCGCCCCTGAAATCAACACAATGGCACTCGCGGCAATACAGCCGCCCAGAATGGCAGGCACAGTATTTTTCACACCAAAATGCTGGCTGTTGGTCAGCACCAGAATATTGGTTGGCCCCGGCGTTATCGAGGCAACAAAAGCAAACAGCAGGAAGGGGATCAGACTCACAGGTGGCTCCTTATTATAAGAGCCATGAATGTGACGCTATTTTCTGGAAACGTCTGGAAGATTTGTGCACAACCGACGGTAATGGGCTGGCGAAATACGGTATGCCCGCTGGAACCAGCGCCCCAGGTGGCTTTGGTCCGCGAAACCCAGAGCTGCGGCAACGTCGACTGGCTGTTCTCCGCGCGCCAGACACTGTCGTGCTTTTGCCAGCCGCAGCTGGATAAGCCAGGCGTGCGGGGCAAGGTGAAATTCGCGTTTAAAACAGCGCGTCAGGGTAAACCTGTCCGTCCCGGTTTCACGCGCAAGGTCGGACAGCCCGATGTTATCGCCAATATGGGCGTACAGGTAGTCGCGTGCACGATGGGCCACCGCCGCGCTCTGTAGCTGCGAGGGCAATCTTTTACGCCAGTGGCAGTGTGAGGTAATTTGCGCCAGCAAACCGTCCATCGTGCTCTGTTGAACAATTTTCATCTCATCGCTGTGAAGCGCGGTAAACGTCTCGCCAATCGAACGCACCAGCTGCGGCTCTCGCGTCAGCGTTTGAGCAAAGTGCAGCGAATAGCTGCCAGGTACGGTGTCATACAGCCCATGCAGCGTGTTCGTCAGCCACTGTTCGTCCAGATAAAACGTCAGATAGGTAAACCCGCCTTCTATCGGCGCATCCCCGTCGTGGATCTCACCAGGCTCCAGTAAAAATGCATCGCCGGGACGGCTACGATGGCGCTCTCGTCGGCAGTGAAACTGCTGAGTACCGGCAAGGGTAATTCCAACCAGGTAGCTATCGTGCCAGTGCGGATCAAACGCATGACCTTCAAAGTGCGCTTTAATCGTTTCAATGCCCGTGTCTGAATGCTGACGCAGCTCAAGCCAGTCGTTCGCCATACTGCCCTCCTCTTCTCATCAGCATTGTCACACTGCGCCAAACCTGTCTGGAAGATTTGTGCAATTTCGCCGCGCAAACCGACAGACTGCCGCAAAGTTAAGCAGTTGAACAGCTTTTCCCGAAATAGTGTTGACGACCGTGCGTGATTGCGGTTTAATGCGCCCCGTTGCCCGGATAGCTCAGTCGGTAGAGCAGGGGATTGAAAATCCCCGTGTCCTTGGTTCGATTCCGAGTCCGGGCACCACTAATTTTGCATCAAAGCACGCTGGTTAAGAGATGAGAACCTTAACGGGCGGTTAATACAGGGGCCGGTCATTACGGAATGTCCTCCGGTGTAGGCGTATCTGCACTGGTTAACGTTTCTGAATCAGTCCCTCAAGTCAGGGAGCCTGTGTCCGCAGGCTCCCTGTTCTCGATCACTGGCAATAATCCCAGTCAATCAGTTTTGTGTCAATAGTTGTAATTCCCTTTCTACACAGAGATCTGTGTGCAGCGACAATTCTTCTTCCAGTGTTTTTCCCACAATGTCCATATTGAGTTCCACATATTCCATTGTTGTGCTTACGCTACGATGACCCAGTAAATCTTTAACCAACTGAAGATTCCTTTCCGGTGCTTTCATCAGTTCTGTAGCCAGGGTATGTCTGAAACGGTGCGGCGAAACGGCAAAACCACATTCCTTTGACAGACGGCGAAAAAAGGAGCGGATCTTTTGATGCATCACTGTCACATCATTCCTATCAAATTTTGCCTTTTTCCCGGCAATGTAAAAACTGACATCGAAGAGGTTATCTTTTGGCCCGGCTCCAGCCTCCGTTGCCCGTGTAAGAAGAAGCTGTAGCCGCAAACGCAGCTGCTTAACAACGGGAACGCGCCATTCCCTGTGCGTTTTACTCCCCTCAAGGCGCAGATCTATATAACCTTCTGTCAGATTGACGTCCCTGAGCTGAATATGCAGCAGTTGATTTTGCCTCATTCCCGTATATCTGAGCGTATCCAGGACGGTTATCCAGAACCAGGCCGGGTAAAGCGCACTCCGACCGCCACGTGCGAAAATTTTCCGGTTGGATTCAATTTCAGCCTGCTGCATTATCAGATAAAGGCGGGTTAGCTGAGAGCGGTTTAAAGTCCGCTTTTTCTTTCTGTCCCGCTGTACAGTGCAATTGTTAAAAGGGTTTTTGCCCGCAGGCAATAAACCACTTTCCATAGCATAGTTATAGAGGGCCCTGAGATGTGCAATTTTATTGTTCCAGGTCTGCGCCGATTGTTGCTTTTCTCTGAGTACATGTCGCCGCCATCTGAGTACTTCATGATGTGTAACCATTGATGGGGTTATGTCTGCCCCCGTAAATTTCAGGAATCCCTTTACAACCTTTGCGTAGCTCCATTCTGTTGCAGCTCGCAGGTTTCGGGCGAAGAAGTACTCCTCAAGCAATTCTTCCCATGTCGTATAATGGTTTTTGTCAGACATACAGCATTTCCTTTTTCTAAATCAAGCTGCCCTTAAGGGCCCTCATGGACTGCCCCTCCTTCACAGGAAAGACAGAAGTCCGCTGTCTTCAGGGGAAGACGCCCCTCTGAAAAGGTGTGTAGTCTTGACAAGATATCCACTTACAGGTTTAAACGTGCCTTCTTTGCCAGGCGAGTGGTACAGTTTTGCTTTAATAAAACGCTCTCCCCTGCGCACCCTGTGAATATGCAGCTTCTCAAATTCAATTTGTATGGAATCCCTGCTTAGCTCTGCTCCGCTTTCTCTGATGTAAAGATAAAATATGTCCGGAACCCTGAGAAAGATGAACCCTGCAACTGCATGCGCCCTCGAATCAGGCTGATTAATATCAATTCGCTTGCTCTTAAGTCCTTCAGAAAGCCACCTGACAAATTCAGTGCCAGTCTGTTTTTTTATCACTGTTTTTTGTGCGTCAATGTTAATGCTGTGTAAAGGGATGTTATCCTCTACAGCGCGTTCAGGGAAAGAGTCTTCTGCTACTGTCTGATTTATCTCAGGCTTATCAGCTTCGGGACTTAGTTCATTAAGGGGGGAAAATTCTGGCACACTTTCTGCTCTCGTACTGATTGAAGGCTCTTCATCACATGCTTCAGTCCCGGTCATATCAGGCTCTGCAATTGCACTGAACAGACTTAGCAGCATCTCTGTATCAGCCTTCTCTGTTTCGTTTGGATCACATTCCGTAATCTCGCCTGCCTTTTCATTGCTGACGAGATTGCTGTCATCAGCCATCGGCACCGGTGCAATAGAAGATGCGAGTTGAATACCCTGCAAATCTGGAACTTCTGGCGATGCAGTTTTAAGTTTTGCTTCTACTGACGGTTCTGATTCAATCTCTTGATCAGACGGCGTTTGCGTAACTGAAAGGGCCGGCTCTATGAGGGTGTTAACTTTCTCATTTGCCCCGGATACCTCCAGCGAAGGCGATTCCACCTTTTCAGCAGCTTGCTTCATTAAGCTTCTAATAAGTGGCATCGCCGGATGCTGGTTCCATAAGGCCCCGGTAAGATTGCCCAGAGCTTCGGGATTTTCTGCCAGCCATCCTGTCGCCTCTGCTGGCACAAGTTGTCCTGCTGCCAGCGCTGCAAAAGCTGAGGAGTTGTCAGCTTCCCGGAAGCGAAATCGATAAGGTGAGTCCGGAACGGTTATTCCCGGAAGCCAGCTTTTACCATCAAGCAGCTCACCCTCCAGAGACGCCAGGAGCGGCAAATGCCAGAACAGTGCAGACCAGAAAATGACTGCATTCCACATCACGTTTTGCTCTGCCTGCTCTTCTGGCGCAGCTCCGGGTGGAAACATGTATCCTTTGGCCAGTCTGACCGCACAGGTTGTGAACTGCAGCGTAAGGTCCCCGAAGCCGTCTGACTGCGACCACCTTCCCTGCTGTGTTGCCGGCACATTCTGTACCCTGGCCAGTAAGCCATGCAGTGGCGTTATATAAAACCGGTGATAAACATCCGCCGGAAGTGAGCTGTTTTCCCATATTTGTTGCAGGCAGGTTTTTCTCAACGGACTACAGCACAGCGTATCGACCGTACGCGGAGTGTGGTAGCCGGCAGGTGTGACAGCGGATACATGATGTGCTGGTTCCGGTTCACCTTTTGAAAACAGAAACCTAAGGGTCCTGATTCTGTCGCGCATGATTTTCTCCTGGTATAGGGCTGCCCAGTGTTGTGACACTCCCCGCGCTTCACCATAAAAAACCAGTTACTCACTCTCAGAAGTTTTTCCCGTTTCTTCGTGCCTGTCGGCGCTCTCTCCATTTCCGGACGGTACGGTTTCGTGCGTCGTCTCGCGGTTTTTCCCGCCTTCATCACTCAGCCAGCGCATCAGTTCGTTAAGCACAAGCGTTCTTCTGGCCCGGGTGACAGCCACGTACAGCAGGTTAGTCTCATCCTGCCGCTCATCCTGCGAAAGAAGCGGGTCGGTAATGTCAGTAAAATCCTCACTCAGCATTACCACCGGCCATTCCAGCCCTTTGCTGCGGTGTGCGGTTGAAACCGTGACCTGAGCGTCTTTCTCATGGGTTACCACCTGACGGCGCATGATGGCCAGCTTTTGCGGTAGTGGGAAAAAGTCATCGAGAAGACGAATGGCCTGGTTCATCTCCACGTCCTGTGTGGCTTTTGCTATTGAGCAGTATTCATCAAAATCCCGGTAGTCCCGGCTGAGGCGCGGGGACTGCATCTTTTCAGGCATATCGGCGGAGAACCAGTACAGGTTTTCCAGCTCCTCTGTTTTGTAGCCTTCAATCCCCCCGACCCAGAAGACATTTTTCTCCATAAGGCTCGCCGTCAGGGCACTGCCGATCACGCCGGATACCGTCCGGCTCAGTACAGCAATATGCTCAGCCCCTGCCGGAAGGCTGCTGACGACAGCATCCTGCCCCCCGTTACCTGTCACGCGCTTTTCCTCTCCGGCACGTTCAAGCAGGATGTTGGCCATCCGCGCGACCTCAGGGCCAAACCGAAAACTCGCTGTCAGCCACAACCGGTCTGCCTGCACCAGCTGCGGGGCTCTCAGTGCATTATCTGCCCCCCGAAACCGGTATATCTGCTGGTAACGGTCGCCGACCAGAATGACCCGGCAGGGCTGATTCAGTACAAATGCACTGGTCACCGGATTGGCGTCCTGTGCCTCGTCGAAGAGGATGGTGTCCCAGCGTTTTGACAGGTCAGGATGAGAGAGCTGGAACAGTTTAAGGTAGGTGTCGTGCGTGACGGGAAAGACTGAATCAGTACGGCTCATTTCATACCAGAGGATTTGTATTGCCCCCAGAATTTTACCGGCATCGAGACCGTGGCGATCATCCTCAGACGGCAGATGTATCAGCCCCGGCTCGGGGTCAGCACTGCAGAGGAACATGTTCAGCCCGCTGAGCGCCAGCCGCGCCAGCGCCCAGTGGCGGGTATTGAGCTTTCTGGCCACATCCGTAATGCGCAGACTGGCTGTCAGCCGGTCACGGAAATGTTTGCCGAAACGGGCCCATGCAAGCTGATGCGACGTTTTACACTCTACGTTATAGGGGAATTTGCGTTCAGCCTCATCCCGCACAGCGCGATTATAGGCGAGGTAAAGCATTTTACTTTCCGGGTTGGCTTCAGCGTAACTCACTAAAGTGGAGGTTTTACCTGTACCGGCAAAGGCATTCACCACGAGATGATTGCCCTTCCACTCGATGATGGCGTTTTGTTCGGCTGTTGTTTTCCAGGTCACTGTGTTCTCCCGCAGCAGCAGATGTAAAAAAACAGCCTGACAGCGGGAAGCGTGCACTTCGAGAAAAAACCAGATCCCTTTTTTCAAAGATAAAAAACGCCCCCGAGCGGGAGCGTAAAAATGATGATCTTATTTTTTTATACTACGTATACATGACAAGTTAGCAACATCCACAAACTTGCGCTGACGTTAACAATAATCGCTATCAATTATCTTAATTGGTCTTTCATTCACTCTCTCCGCTATTCACGCACTATTTTTATCTATAGAATTCTTCAGGAGATATTTAATGTAAAACTTTACAATCCCCCTAAGCACTTAAAACGTTCATTAAGTAGCGACCTTGACCTTCTGTGTTAACACGTTGCTCCATAAGAGTTACCATCTTTAAAAGAGAATGTTGGAAACAATTATTACTTATATACTCTTCCCCAGGAGAAATGGTAGCGCATAATAAAAATGGCATAGCTGGCCTATCCGAATAAATATCAAATGATGAATTATGGAAATCTCTAATGAGTAGTTTCTCATCAGGATTTAAAATAATCAAACCAATGATGGAACTATTTGCATCTGAAATAGAATGAAGTCCATGAAGATATTTAAGCGTTAACTCAGGTAAATAATGTAAAAAGGCTTTATCAGTAGAAGTATACTTCGCATCAAGAATGAGATACTTGTCAATACCATTCCCATTGCTAATATGTATTACAAAGTCGGGAGATCGATTAGAAAATCTCCCTGAGGAAGAACGATGAGTCACCATACCATTGTAAGTTGTCCATCCTTCACTGTTAACCAAACCTCTTAGGTCTGCCATGGGATGGGTGGCCATCCAATATTTTGGCTCATATAGTAATTTTAGAGTAGCCCCTTTTCTAAGATTAAAAACAAATGATATTGATTCATTAACTGGTTCGGGCGCGGATTTAGAGCCTATATGCTGTCCTAATATCTCTCTTATATAGAAAAGAGAATAGTATTCAAACAATTTTGGAATGCTTTGTATGGATAATAACTCTTCTTGAACACTCCAATCAGGTTTCCCAAATCGGTACCAGTCAACGATCTTTTTGAAAACAGAAAGGTATAAAGGATCCTTTTTGGCTTTCATTGTAAACGTGGGCACTCCGATTATATGTTTTTTTGCAGGCATCACCTCTGCCATTATCCTTTTAAGAGAATGTAAATCTGATAATATTGATTTGCATTTTAAAATTTTTCGCCCATTAATACTCTTCTGAAATTTTTGTATTTGAGAGAAAAAACTAACATACCCTAAAGGGCTTCCATTTATTCTATTTGGATACTTATCAGGGTTTTTGAAGCCTGAAAGAAGAGAAGAAGTGGTTTGAATTAAAGTCATAACAAAACCATGCAAAACTTGATTTTCATAAACGTCAGAATCTTCTACTGCCTGGTGCTCAATAAGCTTTCTCGCCCCATAAAGCTCATCGTTAAACTCCAAAATTGCACTTTCATATGAATCTGTTTCAAATAGCTCATCAGTGTTGCTACATAGCCATGACAGCGTCAAATCATCAATATTTGTGTTGTCACTCGGATAAACATATTTCTCCCGACTTGTTAATTTAGAAATAGGTCTTTGTATTATTTTTCTTATCAGGGTTGTCGTTATTTCGACAATGCTTTCAATTTGTTCTAGTAAAATTTCAGCAGGAGTATCCCCATTTTTGAAACCTGCTTTCCGCCGAGTTACTCTGAAAAAAGCACAAAGAGCATTACTATCGATTTTTGCTATATAGTTCAGCATCTTATCAACTCGCTCTGCATTTAACTTTTTTGCCAGAACTTCTATCGATTGAAAACTAAAAAGTTCAGTCCTTTCACCGTATTGAGCTTCAAGTACTAATTCGGCTATTCCATAGTAATTATGGAAAAAACATTCATATGAAAAACGCCCTAGCCTTTTGGGAAGCCATCTGTAAGTCCAAAGCTCGCCTACACGTTCGATTAAAGTAGGTTCCACTTCATTTTCGTATAATAACAAAGAAATCTTTTCGTAATAGTTTTCACTCGTAAAGGCTATTTCTATAGCTTCATCTTCAAGAATGAATAATGATGAGTTGATTTTTTCATCGATTAACTTCAGTTCAAAAGCATCTCCCTGACGCTTCCCCCCTAAAATTGAAACCTTAATTTTCATAATCAACAATCCTAAAAATAAGAGTAAGATTCGCTATAAATATCACCATTATTTATTATATTTCTAAGTGTTGCTTTAGAAATATGAAGATCAAACTCCACAAGCTTTTGCTCAAGATTGTGCAATCTTTCTTTGAAACCTGCACCGTACCCCTCAATCAATGGCAAAACGTGCTGATTTATTGCAAAATCTAGAGGCTGAACTTGTAACCCTTCGATTTCATTAGCAATATAGCAATACCTCTTCATTGCATTATATTTTCTTTGACTGACTCTAACAGAAGTAGTTCTGGTAAGAGGAGCTTTTAATATTTCTATTATTTCATCAAGTAAGTTCTCCTCTTCCGTCGTAAAAGAAGACTCATATAAGCTCACATCAAAACAACTTTCCAACCATTCGTTTTTCACAGCGCCTTCAAATGCTAAAGATCTTATAACGTTCGATTTAAATTCTGCGTTGTGATTTAAACCTATTACGGGTACCCGGTCGATTAACCTTGGCGATAAACGTTCAGTTGACGCATCATTGTTAATAGTTGCTATAAAACGCACACCATCAGCCACGGTAATATATCTTTCGTCTTCAGATGGAATGCCAGAATCAATTTTTCTATTTCTTCCTTCGGGATCACACATACCTAGAAAGTCTGACCAATAGTGTTCGACGCTAGACAGGTTGGCCTCATCAAGTAGAATTATTTTCAAATAATCTGGATTATGATCACTCTTCAAAAACTCATAAAGACCTGTACGGGCTGGCTGGTAAACGTCTTTTAAGGAATTATAAAATCCTAAGATGTCTCGGCTTGATACCCAAGCTCTTCCGACTGGAATATTAATAAAGTTACTAGTATTGTATGTATTCTCACCATTAGTCAAGCCCATATTTTGAGCTAATCTAATAGCCGTGGAGGTTTTTCCTGTTCCCGGAGGGCCTGATAAAATTGTCATGAATGATTGATTCAAGCATATAATTAAATTCGCCATTTCATCAAATGAAAAATTCCTTCCATTATCGTTGCTAAATGAATCAACTAAGTAATTAATGTATTCTTTTCTGTTTTCTTTATTCAGTTCGATAGTTGATGGATTTATCTTTGTTTTATATATTTTCGGCGTGCTTTCTCTTGCCCTGCCACCATTCAAGAGAGTTTTGAGGTTTTGTATTGTTTGTATCTCTACAGTTTTTTCCAGAAGCTGTGGAGAGTTCAAAGTTGCTTTTTTAAGTTTAAGTGCTTTCTCAGCTGATTCTTTGTCTTTTTCAATATCCTCTTTAAGCCTTTTCAGATAATTTATTTCTTCATTCAGAGAATTATAATCATTTACCCTAGACTCCATTGAGTAGAATTGTTCAAGCTTAATGCTTGCATTTTTAATGTTTTCTTCTAACTCAGCATTTTTTTCCGTCAAAGCCTGCTGTTTTTGAAGGAGAAGGTCATGAGCATCTTCAGCAGACTGTTTTTTTATTCTCTCAAGTTCTTCTCTAGCCCTGACCTTTTCATATTCAACATTTTTTAATTCAGAATCTAATTCTGCTTTTTTATTTGTTATTAGCCTTTCTAAATCACTTATCTCTTTATTTAATTTACTCTTCTGTACTCGAGTAACTTCCTCTAGTTCTTTAGACTTTTGCTTAACCAGCAGGTCTTTATTTTTGCTGAAATAATCATCTAAATAAAGCCTGCCATCCCTACTTTCTGCTAAAAACTCTTGAACAATCTCTTGGCCGAATGGACTTGAATCTAAAAATTCTCCAAGTAGCTCCTTAAGTCTTTTAAGACGCTCGCTATTCTCTAATACTTTATTCTTCTTAACATACTCATCAATCCCTTGCGACAACTTTTGCGCTTCACTTTTTCCTAAAGGAGATTTATTTTTCGAAAATCCATTTCCAAATCCATTTTTGGTGAAGTAAGAAACAAGCCTTGTATCTGAAATGTAATCTTTTTGCTCAAACAATAAACTGGAGAGGTCTTTCAAATTTTTAATATATTTTCTAACTTCACCTTTAATAATTAACTCATAAGAAAAATCATTAGCTATAATTTCCTTTAAATCAAACCTTGCTATATGGTCTTGTTTAAGCTGTAAGGGTGACGGTGTAGATAAAGGAGATAATTGCCAATTGTTATCTTGTTTGGAGGCTTTAAACGGTCCATATACATAGCCCTCATTCTCAATAAAGAATTGAGCGCTAGGGGCGTCAATATCATGACCAAGGAAACCTGTTTTTATATCGGGGAGAGCAGATTTTATAATTGGAATAAAGTAGCTTTTATCGAGCCTTTCTACTTTACTTCCAAGTCCAAAATGCTTTTGATGTCTTGTATTAATTTTCCAGTCATCATCATTGCTTTCGTAATATTCATTAAGAATAAATAATTCATCATATCCAAACTGCTGGCTTATATTCAAAAATCCTTTGGAAATAAATATTCCTCCATTAGGAAAATCGCTAGGATCAATTTTTTCATAATTTCCATTTTCATCAAGATAAGCAACAGGAATCACAAGCCCCATATCAGGGTTAACTGTATGATTTTCTTCCTTTATAACCAATAACCTGTTCATAGAACCTCATTCGAAACCATAAGAAACGTTAATATTAATATGCTACTATTAACATGTTGAAATCATTATTAAGAATTAGCTTAATTATGAGCATTCCTTATAGAACGACTTGAAACATTTAGCAATGGATGGTAGTTGAAAACTTCTTGTTTTTGGTAAGTGGCAGGTATTGATTTGAACTCCTTAGCTCGCCAAAAAGAATTATCATTAAATTCAAATGGTTAATTATTCCGTTTGAAGCCACAATAAAAAGGAATACATATCCTGGTCAACTGGCCGTCGGCTGAGAAAAAAATGCCACGGCAGAGCCGTGGCTGAGTCAACGGAGGAACAGGCTTTTACCCCCGGACCTCACGATATGATGCAGGTTCCTGAGCCGGTGAAGCGGGCTCATCGCTGACGAGATAAAGCACCTGTCCGGGTTGAGGCGCGCCGGACGCGCCTTTGTGTCCGTCAACATGCTCACCGCCGTCATAGCAGTCGTAACCGCTGAGCCCGCTCACGGGCTCGCTGTAGCTGTGACGCACCTCGCAGTCAAACACCGCTGAGATTTCCCCGACAACCTCACCTGACGGCGGGAGCCAGGGCATATCCATCTGCAGCGTAAGACTGTTAGGCGTATGGCGCTGCCAGTTGACGTTGTGCCCGGCCGGCCACTCCATGCCGTACTGCCGGCAGTAGAGGCTGGTTGTGGTCGACACACCGGACATCAGCCCCCCGGAGCCGTTCAGCTCTGCTGCCAGCCGCGTAGGTATGACGGCCAGCATATCGCAGGGCTGGGAGCGTTCAGGATACTGGCTGAGCCGCTCCCAGGCAGTTGCAGCATGAGACTCATCGCCGGCGCTGACCAGACCAAACCAGTCGGTATACTGTCTGGCAATCAGCTCCGCCATAACCTCACGTGCCGGGTCGGGAATATTCTCCCATTTCAGCGCGCCCAGACCTGACTGGTGATAAAGCCGGTCCACGGCTCTGATGGTTTCCGCATCGAGGATGGCATCCTTCAGCAGGAGCGCCAGCCAGCTTTCAAACGCCTGATTGGCCGCAGTGGAAAGCCCGGTGCCTGCACGGACCAGCCCCTGACAGGGCGGATACGACGTGGTCCGCACCGGCTTGAGTATCCCCGCCGCGCCAGCCAGAAACAGCTGTATGCTCTGCTGCACTGCGTGGCGGTGACGCGGTACGTCAGTGCCGTTTATCCACTGCAGCATGACATCGATGCAGACTGATTTACCGGTGATTTCCAGGCGGTTATGACACCATTCGGACATAGTGAATACTCCTCTTTCATAAAAAAAAGAGGACACAGCCCCGTGAGGAGCGGTGTCCTCACGGGACGGCGACAGTTACGGAATAACCGTCACCGGATAAGTTAATTACGCCGCCACAGCCTGACTTTCAGGCAGTGCCAGCAGATATTCCGACGCTTCCCGGGCATGCCGGCAGGCGCGGAACAGGGCCTTTTTGTCAGATTTCAGCACCTTCAGCCAGTGGTCCACATAGCTGTCGTGCTGAACCTCACCGAACACGCCGAGCTGAGCACACAAAAACGCGCTGCCCATTTCGGCGATGAGCTCCTCAAAGGCATACACCGGGTCCCCGAACTGCCGGGATGAGGAGGTTATCCCCTCCCGGTTAAGTCGCTTCGCATGACCGGTACTGTGTACAAGCTCATGCAACAGCGTGGACCAGCAGTCCGCTTCCGTAAAAAACTGCTCAGCCATCGGCATCACAATTTCATCCGTCAGCGGGCGGTAATATGCCCGGTTCTGAGGCAGCATCCGGTTTTTAACCCCAGTGGCGTTAAACATCCGGATCACCCTGTTCATCACGTCCGGACAGAGTATGCCGTCCTCATCCACCGTCGGTGGTTGCTCAGGTGAAGCCGCAACCTCTGCCGGCAACCCCTCACACTGCTCAGCGTTGAACAGCTGCAGGGGTTTGAGCATCGGCACGGTTTCCATCAGCGGTTTACCGTCACTGTCATAAAGGCGGTTGCCTTCGCGATCCTCTGCCTGCTTCGTCCAGTCCTTATAAACCACCGCCAGGGTGGCTTTCTCACCCTTACGCACCTGCCCGCCAGCCTGCTGCGCCTGCCGGTAAGTCATCCAGCGGTTATTGCGAAAACCCTGCTCTTCCGCTGACATCCAGAGAAGCAGGACATTCACGCCGCTGTAGTGACGTCCGGTTGTGGCATTCAGGGGCAGACCGGCCAGACCGCTGCCGGCAGCCGCGCGCCACGGCTTACGCCAGGGCGCTACGCCGTTTTCCAGCGCGACAACAATGCGGTCGGTGATCTGGCGATAAAGGTCAGTCGGTTTTGCCGGACGGCGAGCCGCCTTGCGTGAAGTCGTTTTTTTCATGAGATATACCTTTAATCAGAGGCATACCCCTGCGCCGGCGAGCGCAGAGATACGCCCGTCGACGGGAAATTCAGAGGTCAGTTACCATGCGGCATAAAACCACAGGTATTCATGTTCAAAGTCAAAATCACTGAGCAGGCTTTCCAGCCTGTCACGCAGGGTGAAAACGTACTGCAGCCGGCGCTGAAGAAGCGGATTATCCTCATTCCCCTCTGTAAATGTCGCAATCGCACAGTCCAGCCTCTCTTTCAGTTGCTGAATATGCTCGCGTGACAGTTCCAGACAGGTCGCGTTTTCCACCTCACCGACGTGCTTATCCAGCCAGGTAATCAGTGAAAAATCGCGGCTCAGTTCACACACCGGATGATACGGTGCCGGTACTGCGACGATCTGCCGGTGCTGGCTGTAGAGAAAAATATCCAGTCCCATACGGGCCTCCTTCGGTTCAGAAAGAGGCAGGAATCTTTCCGGCAGGAAAAGTCCCTGCCGGGGTGAATTAACGTCCGGTTATTCGCAGCGCCCCCTGCGGGGTCACCTGCGATAACCTGGCCTGCAGCCTGCCACAGGCGTTCAGAAAAGTTTGATGATCTTCAGGCTTCGCCCGCTTACAGCTGATGAAGGCCGCCTGCGTCAGCAGACGCACGGCGTTTTCACGCCAGCGGCAGAGTTCATCAGGCCCGACACAGGCACTGAAGTGACAGACTGCACTCGCCAAAAGCTGATCGGCCTTCTGGCGATACTGCGCCACTTTCACCCGGTCAGTCGCAGCGGTGAGCACCTGTATCTGTGTGTCGGTAATCAGGAGCCTCAGGTCCGTCCTGCCGGACAGTACAGAGGTGGCTACCGCGTCGCTTATCGACAGTGATTCAATGAAATCATCGCCGCCGGCAAGCAGGCGTGCCGTGTCGTACCAGTCCTCATTTTTCTGAGGGTGACACCCTGCGGCATACGCAATACGCGGCACCGGATCGTTGCCCTGCCAGGCACCGGTGGCCGGCATAAGATAAACACCCTCATCCTTTGCCAGGTGAAGCTGGCCTCCCTGCATACGGGCGGTTAGCAGGACGTTAGTCAGGTCTTTATTGTCGAAAAAAAGCATGGGGCTCTCCTGTAAAAACGGGAGAGCCGCTCCGTCCGGAGTCATCTCTCCCGACGGGGTTAAAGTCAGTACTGTTTAAAACGAGTCAGATTTTTCCGCGACCCGCTTCAGTTCGTACAGATGGAATTCCGCCAGCACGAAGGCATTCCAGTCCTCATTGCTCAGCACCCGCTCACCACCGGAGAGCAGCTGCAGCAGCAGGGAATCAAACGCGCCCTCGCCTACCGGTGTTTTCAGTACCGACTGAGGCGCGGTCAGCGTCGGCTGCTCAGGCAGACCGAGATGTTGTTCAATCCAGCGTAACGGTAACGCCCAGCTGCGACCCTCGTCTGAAGAATGTATCCGGAAGCTGTCCGGACACAGGTTATGCAGCAGGACCATCACAATACGTGCAAAGAAATCGCAGGGCTGATGCTGAAAATCCAGCTCCTGGATACTCAGCGTATTGCGGTTGCGCTCCCGCTCTATAGTCATGTTGACCGGCCAGACACTGCCGCCTGTGTCGCCACGAAACGCCATGACATCAGCAACCGGAAACAGGTCAGCCGCGCGATTAAGCGACGGCAGATACGTATTCCCCGGACGCAGACGCACCGGCAGTTGCCAGAAAGTTTCTGTGACGGCCAGAACGAAAGCATGCCAGTGTCGCAACGGAACCGTGCTGACATGCTCGATGGTGTAGACAACCGACATGGAAGCCGGCGAAGAAAACTGGTTTTTCATCGATAAATCCTCCGCGAATAAAAAAGGGGGGATTTATCCCCCGGACGGGAGTAAATCCCCGTCAGGGTGTGTTCTGTCTGCTGATTACATCCGTTCGAGAGCCGCTATAGCCCGATCACACCGGGCATCCTGGATACCTTCATCCACGGCCTTCTCCCAGAAGGGCCGGTTAATTTCTTTTCCCAGCTCGTCCAGCGTGAAGAGCAGATTTTTAGACGTATCAGGCAAAGGCGGAATATCGCCTTCCCCGAGTAAAAAGACAAACCAGCCATAAGCTGTGCCGGTCCCAATGATGGAATCTTCCAGAAACGTCAGTTCATTCGTTTCATCCCGGTCCGTATGAAGATCGAGACGCTGAAATGCCCTGATGCTCAGGAGTTCACTCTCAAGCAGGCAAAGCCAGCTGAGCGTGTCCAGTGGAGTTTTAAGCGTATAAACGTCTGTGTGCATGGGTATATCCTCAGGTAAATAACGGGATATCCCCGTCAGGGTCCACAACATTTCACGGTCACGGCCTTCATCAGCCGATCAGTGCAGTGCATATGAATCAGATTGCTCCTGATACACATATTCAGGATTAAAGCGGAGGCGTTGCAGCACAGCTAACGACAGTGGATCAGCGAAATTTATGCCAGAAACGGCCACACCATCCAGTATGTCGCCGGCCTTAACCCGGGAAGAATATCCGTAATACTGACACCAGACGCAAAGTTCGGGGTCAGCCGGATCACAATCACCGAGCGGTGCGACAAAAACCTGTTCGCCACAGGAGACGTTATCTCTGAGGATTTCGCCCCTGATGAAAACGCCACTTACGGGGCCATACTGAGCGGGACATACATCCCGTCGCGTCTCAGACATCGACAGAATACGAAAAGTGACGTCGTGCAGTGCTTCAGTCATGAGAATGCCCTCCGGAAAGAAAACGGTAGCGCAGGTGTGCCAGATGCTGTGCCTGGCGGCAGGCATGGCGGTATGCGTTTCGACGACCTGTTATTCCCTCAGGAAAGGAAACCGGCAGGCGGTGAAAAACATACTCGGCGCGGTGGCAGCCTGTACGAACGGTAAGAAAGACGTTAACGCCCTGGTCTTTGACAGAAGAGATATGAGCACGGACGGCATAATTGCCCGAGCCGTTGACATACCAGTTGCTGTTGCGATGCAGATAAATGAAAGATTTCAATTTCCGGACAGCTGCGTCAGCAGACTGCTGAAGCTGAGTAAGGATATGTTCAGGGAAAATCGCAGAAGAGATGACAGACATTGTGTTTCTCCATAAAAAAAGGAAACACCTGCCCGAGCGGGAAGTGTTTCCCGTCGGGGAGTCAGAAAAAACAACATTCTGACTGTCTGGTTAGTACAGAAGGAACCTTTATCGTCGCGTCATAGTGCGCTTAAATTGACGATATCTGCTCTCAAAGGTGTGCAGATTTACCAATTTTTTGCCCCTTTTCAGGTTACAGGAGCTTTTGTTGTAGCCACCCGAAGGCGATTCTCACAGGCTACTGAATCATTGGTGGTTGCAAAAGCAACGTATAAGCCTGTTCATTTTCAAAACAAAACGCAGATCTGTCAAGCCGCAGATAACCTTGTGTACTGAATCATACAACAAGTATTGGATGAGACTTATACTGAACCATCCCCCCAACCATCTCAGGAAGATGATCATGGAACTCATTACCCGCCTTGTTTATATCGATACATCTGCCTATGAACGAAAGCATTTTCAGTTTGGCTTATACATTCTTGAAAAACTGGAGAATTTTGCATCACATGATAAAGTGCGTATCCTTGTTACTGACATCACACGCAGAGAAATTGAATTACATATTCGTAAAAACGCTGAGGAAGCCTTAAAAGAACTTAATAAATTTCAGAAAACGTATGCCCCGATACTGAGAACTACTCCGGCGCATGTACCAACAGAGATATTCGTAAAACCAGGTAATGCTGCCAACTTACTGATTTAGTGTATGATGGTGATTTTAAGGTGCTTGCGTGGCTTCCATTTCCATCAGATGTCCTTCCTGCTCCGTTACTGAAGGCGTGGTGCGTAACGGCAAAAGCACTGCCGGACATCAGCGCTATCTCTGCTCTCATTGCCGTAAAACATGGCAACTACAGTTCACTTACACCGCCTCTCAGCCCGGTACGCACCAGAAAATCATTGATATGGCCATGAATGGCGTCGGATGTCGCGCCAGTGCACGCATTATGGGCGTTGGCCTCAACACGGTTTTACGTCACTTAAAAAACTCAGGCCGCAGTCGGTAACCTCGCGCATACAACCGGGCAGTGATGTGATTGTCTGCGCTGAAATGGACGAACAGTGGGGCTACGTCGGTGCTAAATCACGTCAGCGCTGGCTGTTTTACGCGTATGACAGGATACGGAGGACGGTTGTGGCGCACGTCTTCGGTGAACGCACTCTGGCCACACTGGAGCGTCTTCTGAGCCTGCTGTCGGCCTTTGAGGTCGTGGTATGGATGACGGATGGCTGACGGATGGCTGGCCGCTGTATGAATCCCGCCTGAAGGGAAAGCTGCACGTTATCAGCAAGCGTTACACTCAGCGCATTGAGCGACATAACCTGAATCTGAGACAACATCTGGCAAGGCTGGGACGGAAGTCACTGTCGTTCTCAAAATCGGTGGAGCTGCATGACAAGGTCATCGGGCATTATCTGAACATAAAACACTATCAGTAAGTTGGAGTCATTACCCGATGCACGGTGATGCTGCCAACTTACTGATTTAGTGTATGATGGTGTTTTTGAGGTGCTCCAGTGGCTTCTGTTTCTATCAGCTGTCCCTCCTGTTCAGCTACTGACGGGGTGGTGCGTAACGGCAAAAGCACTGCCGGACATCAGCGCTATCTCTGCTCTCACTGCCGTAAAACATGGCAACTGCAGTTCACTTACACCGCTTCTCAACCCGGTACGCACCAGAAAATCATTGATATGGCCATGAATGGTGTTGGATGCCGGGCAACCGCCCGCATTATGGGCGTTGGCCTCAACACGATTTTACGTCACTTAAAAAACTCAGGCCGCAGTCGGTAACCTCGCGCATACAGCCGGGCAGTGACGTCATCGTCTGCGCGGAAATGGACGAACAGTGGGGCTATGTCGGGGCTAAATCGCGCCAGCGCTGGCTGTTTTACGCGTATGACAGGCTCCGGAAGACGGTTTGCGCACGTATTCGGTGAACGCACTATGGCGACGCTGGGGCGTCTTATGAGCCTGCTGTCACCCTTTGACGTGGTGATATGGATGACGGATGGCTGGCCGCTGTATGAATCCCGCCTGAAGGGAAAGCTGCACGTAATCAGCAAGCGATATACGCAGCGAATTGAGCGGCATAACCTGAATCTGAGGCAGCACCTGGCACGGCTGGGACGGAAGTCGCTGTCGCTCTCAAAATCGGTGGAGCTGCATGACAAAGTCATCGGGCATTATCTGAACATAAAACACTATCAATAAGTTGGAGTCATTACCCTTTTTTCAACTTCTGATGGATGCGAGTGATTGAACTCATACATTAATGTTTTCCCACGAAGTCTTTTTTCAGGTAAGCCTTCGCACATATCGGTAAATAGCTTGCCTGCTTTTATTTTTTCTGTCATCGACATGTTCATTTTTAACATTCCGTCCTGATAAGTTGGTCGGATAAGGCGCTCGCGCCGTATCCGACATTAATTTCTTAAGCGACTTCATTCACCTAGCGACGCAGCAGGGAAAGTGGGCCGGGGCCGCTAAGCGTGAACACGGAAATTAAGGTGAAGCCCAGCGCCACCAGACCCAGCACCAGGTAAGCGCCCTGGAAACCGATGCTTTCATACATATTGCCCGCCAGAATAGACATAAAAATCATCGCCAGTTGCTTAAAGAAGCAGAAACAGACCAGATAAATCGTCGCTGAAAAACGCACTTCAAACTGGCTGGTAATATATTTAAAGCTGCCCACCAGCAGGAACGGTACTTCAAACATATGCAGCGTTTTCAGAATAACCACTTCCAGTGCTGAGGTAGCGAACGATGAGCCAATAATACGTACTGACATAATAGTGCCAGCCAGCAGCAGGGCGTTTTTCCCACCGATGCGATTAATGATCAGTGGCGCAAAAAACATAATCGAGGCGTTAAGTAATTCGCCCATTGTCGTTACGTAGCCAAATACCCGCGTACCCTGTTCACCGGTAGCAAAGAACGAAGTAAAGAAATTAGCAAACTGTTGGTCAAAAACATCGTAGGTGCAGGAAACGCCAATAACATACAGTGACAAAAACCACAGTTTTGGCTGTCTGAACAGTTCCAGCGCCAGCTTAAGGCTAAATGCCGAATGGTTGGCACCTACCGCATTGGCAACCGTGGCAGAAGAGGGCGCATCTGTTTTGGCGAAAAAGAGCAAAACGGCGAGGATGAATGCACAGCCAGAACCCAGCCAGAAAACAAACTGATTATTGATGGTGAACATGATGCCGACAATCGAGGCACACAGCGCCCAGCCAACACAGCCAAACATCCGCGCGCGACCAAATTCGAAATTACTGCGACGGCTGACTTTCTCGATAAATGCCTCTACTGCTGGCGCACCGGCGTTAAAACAAAAGCCTAGATAAATACCACCAACAATCGATCCTACTAAAATGTTGTATTGTAACAGTGGCCCGAAGATAAAAATAAAGAACGGCGCAAACATCACTAACATACCGGTAATAATCCACAGCAGGTATTTGCGCAGCCCGAGTTTGTCAGAAAGCAGACCAAACAGCGGTTGGAATAATAGCGAGAACAGAGAAATAGCGGCAAAAATAATACCCGTATCACTTTTGCTGATATGGTTGATGTCATGTAGCCAAATCGGGAAAAACGGGAAGTAGGCTCCCATGATAAAAAAGTAAAAGAAAAAGAATAAACCGAACATCCAAAAGTTTGTGTTTTTTAAATAGTACATAATGGATTTCCTTACGCGAAATACGGGCAGACATGGCCTGCCCGGTTATTATTATTTTTGACACCAGAGCAACTGGTAATGGTAGCTACCGGCGCTAAGCTGGAATTCCGCCGACACTGACGGGCTCCAGGAGTCGTCGCCACCAATCCCCATATGGAAACCGTCGATATTCAGCCATGTGCCTTCTTCCGCGTGCAGCAGATGGCGATGGCTGGTTTCCATCAGTTGCTGTTGACTGTAGCGGCTGATGTTGAACTGGAAGTCGCCGCGCCACTGGTGTGGGCCATAACTCAATTCGCGCGTCCCGCAGCGCAGACCGTTTTCGCTCGGGAAGACGTACGGGGTATACATGTCTGACAATGGCAGATCCCAGCGGTCAAAACAGGCCGCAGTAAGGCGGTCGGGATAGTTTTCTTGCGGCCCTAATCCGAGCCAGTTTACCCGCTCTGCTACCTGCGCCAGCTGGCAGGTCAGGCCAATCCGCGCCGGATGTGGCGTATTGCTCGCCACTTCAACATCAACGGTAATCACCATTTGACCACTTCCATCAATCCGGTAGGTTTTCCGGCTGATAAATAAGGTTTTCCCCTGATGCTGCCACGCGTGGACCGTGGTAATCAGCACCGCGTCGGCAAGCGTATCTGCCGTGCACTGCAACAACGCTGCTTCGGCCTGGTAATGGCCCGCCGCCTTCCAGCGTTCGACCCAGGCGTTAGGGTCAATGCGGGTCGCTTCACTTACGCCAATGTCGTTATCCAGCGGTGCGCGGGTGAACTGATCGCGCAGCGGCGTCAGCAGTTGTTTTTTATCGCCAATCCACATCTGTGAAAGAAAGCCTGACTGGCGGTTAAATTGCCAACGCTTATTATCCAGCTCGATGCAAAAATCCGTTTCGCTGGTGGTCAGTTGCGGGATGGCGTGGGGCGCGGAGGGGAGTGTCACGCTGAGGTTTTCCGCCAGACGCCACTGCTGCCAGGCGCTGATGTGTCCGGCTGCTGACCATGTGGTCGCGTTCGGTTGCACTACGTGAACCGTTAGCCAGAGTTGTCCGGCGCTCTTCGGCTGCGGTAGTCCAGGCAGTTCAATCAACTGTTTACCTTGTGGAGCGACATCCAGAGGCACTTCACCGCTTGCCAGCGGCTTGCCATCCAGCGCTACCATCCAGTGCAGGAGCTCGTTATCGCTATGACGGAACAGGTATTCGCTGGTCACTTCGATGGTTCGCCCGGATAAACTGAACTGGAAAAACTGCTGCTGGTGTTTTGCTTCCGTCAGCGCCGGATGCGGCGTGCGGTCGGCAAAGACCAGACCGTTCATGCAGAACTGGCGATCATTCGGCGTATCGCCAAAATCACCGCCGTAAGCCGACCACGGATTGCCATTTTCATCATATTTAATCAGCGACTGATCCACCCAGTCCCAGACGAAGCCGCCCTGTAAACGGGGGTACTGACGAAACGCCTGCCAGTATTTAGCGAAGCCGCCAAGACTGTTACCCATCGCGTGGGCGTATTCGCAAAGGATCAGCGGGCGCGTCTCTCCAGGCAACGAAAGCCATTTTTTGATGGACCATTTCGGCACAGCCGGGAAGGGCTGGTCTTCATCCACGCGCGCGTACATCGGGCAAATAATATCGGTTGCGAAGGTGTCGGCTCCGCCGCCTTCATACTGTACCGGGCGGGAAGGATCGACAGATTTGATCCAGCGATAGAGTGCGTCGTGATTAGCGCCGTGGCCTGATTCATTCCCCAGCGACCAGATGATCACACTCGGGTGATTACGATCGCGCTGCACCATTCGCGTTACGCGTTCGCTCATCGCGGGTAGCCAGCGCGGATCATCGGTCAGACGATTCATTGGCACCATGCCGTGGGTTTCAATGTTGGCTTCATCCACCACATACAGGCCGTAGTGGTCGCACAGCGTGTACCACAGCGGATGGTTCGGATAATGCGAACAGCGCACGGCGTTAAAGTTGTTCTGCTTCATCAGCAGGATATCCTGCACCATCGTCTGCTCATCCATGACCTGACCATGCAGAGGATGATGCTCGTGACGGTTAACGCCGCGAATCAGCAACGGCTTGCCGTTCAGCAGCAGCAGACCATTTTCAATCCGCACCTCGCGGAAACCGACATCGCAGGCTTCTGCTTCAATCAGCGTGCCGTCGGCGGTGTGCAGTTCAACCACCGCACGATAGAGATTCGGGATTTCGGCGCTCCACAGTTTCGGGTTTTCGACGTTCAGACGTAGGGTGACGTGATCGGCATAACCACCACGCTCATCGATAATTTCACCGCCGAAAGGCGCGGTGCCGCTGGCGACCTGCGTTTCACCCTGCCACAAAGAAACCGTCACCCGCAGCTCATCGCGCAGCTCGCCGTACATCTGAACGTCTGCCTCCAGTACAGCGCGGCTGAAATCATCATTAAAGTGAGTGGCTACATGGAAATCGCTGATTTGCGTGCTCGGTTTATGCAGCAACGAGACGTCACGGAAAATGCCGCTCATCCGCCACATATCCTGATCTTCCAGATAACTGCCGTCACTCCAGCGCAGCACCATCACCGCGAGGCGGTTTTCTCCGGCGCGTAAAAATGTGCTCAGGTCAAATTCAGACGGCAAACGGCTGTCCTGGCCGTAACCGACCCAGCGCCCGTTGCACCACAGATGAAACGCCGAGTTAACGCCATCAAAAATAATTCGCGTCTGGCCTTCCTGTAGCCAGCTTTCATCAACATTAAATGTGAGCGAGTAACAACCAGTCGGATTCTCCGTGGGAACAAATGGCGGATTGACCGTAATGGGATAGGTCACGTTGGTGTAGATGGGCGCGTCGTAACCGTGCATCTGCCAGTTTGAGGGGACGACGACAGTATCGGCGACAGGAAGATCGCACTCCAGCCAGCTTTCCGGAACCGCTTCTGGTGCCGGAAACCAGACAAATTGCCACTCACCATTCAGGCTGCGCAACTGTTGGGAAGGGAGATTGGTGCGGGCCTCTTCGCTATTACGCCAGCTGGCGAAAGGGGGATGTGCTGCAAGGCGATTAAGTTGGGTAACGCCAGGGTTTTCCCAGTCACGACGTTGTAATACGACGGCCAGTGAATCCGTAATCATAGTCATAGCTGTATCCTGTGTGAAATTGTTATCCGCTAACAATTTCACACAACATACGAGTCGGACGCATAAAGTGTAAAGCCTGGGGTGCCTAATGAGTGAGCTGACTCACATTAATTGCGTTGCGCTCACTGCCCGCTTTCCAGTCGGGAAACTTGTCGTGCCAGCTGCATTAATGAATCGGCCAACGCGCGGGGAGAGGCGGTTTGCGTCTTGGGCGCCAGGGTGGTTTTTCTTTTCACCAGAGAGACGGGCAAAAGCTGATTGCCCTTCACCGCCTGGCCCTGAGAGAGTTGCAGCAAGCGGTCCACGCTGGTTTGCCCCAGCAGGCGAAAATCCTGTTTGATGGTGGTTAACGGCGGGATATAACACGAGCTGTCTTCGGTATCGTCGTATCCCACTACCGAGATATCCGCACCAACGCGCAACCCGGACTCGGTAATGGCGCGCATTGCGCCCAGCGCCATCTGATCGTTGGCAACCAGCATCGCAGTGGGAACGATGCCCTCATTTAGCATTTGCATGGTTTGTTGAAAACCGGACATGGCACTCCAGTCGCCTTCCCGTTCCGCTATCGGCTGAATTTGATTGCGAGTGAGATATTTATGCCAGCCCGCCAGACGCAGACGCGCCGAGACAGAACTTAATGGGCCCGCTAACAGCGCGATTTGCTGGTGACCCAATGCGACCAGATGCTCCACGCCCAGTCGCGTACCGTCTTCATGGGAGAAAATAATACTGTTGATGGGAGTCTGGTCAGAGACATCAAGAAATAACGCCGGAACATTAGCGCAGGCAGCTTCCACAGCAATGGCATCCTGGTCATCCAGCGGATAGTTAATGATCAGCCCACTGACGCGTTGCGCGAGAAGATTGTGCACCGCCGCTTTACAGGCTTCGACGCCGCTTCGTTCTACCATCGACACCACCACGCTGGCACCCAGTTGATCGGCGCGAGATTTAATCGCCGCGACAATTTGCGACGGCGCGTGCAGGGCCAGACTGGAGGTAGCAACGCCAATCAGCAACGACTGTTTGCCCGCCAGTTGTTGTGCCACGCGGTTGGGAATGTAGTTCAGCTGCGCCATCGCCGCTTCCACCTTTTCCCGCGTTTTCGCAGAGACGTGGCTGGCCTGGTTCATCACGCGGGAAACGGTCTGATAAGAGACACCGGCATACTCTGCGACATCGTATAGCGTTACTGGTTTCACATTTACCACCCTGAATTGACTCTCTTCGGGTGCTATCATGCCATACCACGAAATGTTTTGCGCCATTCGGAGGGGGCACGCCGAAGTGAGATTCAAAATGCCGACGTCAGTTCACAGGTGGGTAATGATACCAACGTGTTGATTTCGTATTTTCACTGACACCAGGATCATCCTGATGTTACAAGGATTGAATGACTACAGATTAAAATAGTCATCAACAGGTTGACAGCATTACCCAGAATATCGCAGCCTGGCTTAAGTCATCCATTTAATTATTAATCAAGGGATTATCAATGAAAAATATCATGACGTTATTCCTCTCTATAATCCTGCCTTTTTCAGTCTGTGCTCAAACCGTGACGGCAACAGGCGATACACTGGAGCAGACGGAAGAAAAAATTCGCCAGCAGGCTGACAAGCAGGGTGACAGGTATTATAATATTACCGAAGCCCGCATGGGAAATAAAGTACATATCACAGCAGAAATCCTGCCGAAATAAATAGTTCGGGGTAATACTGCCCCCTGATTTTACAGGTATGGATATTGACGCGGTCAAAGATATTAATATCAATATTACATGCTGAAGGTTTTTATTTTTGATTCATTAATAACTTTATAAACTATCATGGGTGGGGAACTGCGAGTTACCCGTACATGTCGGGTAAAACTCACCCATCATCATGTACAGCAACTCCAGACTCCCCACTGGCAGCAGTACTTGCGGATATCTTGTCAAGAAAAATGCGAATGACTCACACACCCGGAATAAAGAAACGATATTTTTTGCATGTCAAAACAATTATCAGATTAAAAATAAATCCAACAAGTAAAAAAGAGACAATCAATCCTTTCAGAAACGGAAAGTCAATAAATGAAACAGTAAGACTTGCTGGCGCATCAAGCATTAAAGCTATTCGAACATGTAAATTTACTGATTGATAATTTAAAGAAGCCACAGCCCTGCATGAGCTGTGGCTGTACATCCTGAAAATTCAGTAGCGATACAATCTATTCTTTTTCCTTACGAAAATAAACTTGTTTAATATAACGCCCCCGACCATCTCCATGGCCCAGGTCCATTGAAACTAATGCCTCGGATTCATCGCGACTCATTCCATTTTTAATATGGTGATTTACAGCATCGCGGGAGTAAGCGTAACGTAAACTGTGCGGCGCATTTTTACCATTCATTCCGGCCTCTCTTACAATATTACGGTAGCGATCAATAGCGGTATGCAGAGAGGGTTTATCAATCAGTTTTCCGTTATGTTCACTGACATAACTAATTGCCTTGTCAAGAATTGATAAAACTTTTTCGCGATTAAAAACTGTCGTTTCCCTTGGACGTCCGCCTTTAGTCCCGAAAACAACACGGACACGCTCATGATTATTAATCAGTGCCTGCCTCCATGTCTTTAAAGACTTTGCAGACTGAACGGTTTCTTCTGTTCTCAATCCAAGATATCGGGAAAGTTGCACAGCAAGAGCAACGCCCTCGTCTTTTCTTTGGGCAAAACTGACCACAGCATTAAGTTTTTCGTCTGTAATGGGAAGTTTAGTTCCATCCCGGTTAGCACCAGAAATCCCGAGCGCCTGATTACTCAGGTTAATGTGACTGGGATCGGCCAGTTTATTTCTTCCTGCTGATAATAAAACAGAACGGATAGCAGACATCTCATTCTGTAACGTCCTGAGAGATAAACTATCTGCCTTCCTGCTCTCAATATACTTTTCAATATGGGAAGTTTTGATATGTTTTACGTCCCTGATCTGAATATTCAGTTCAGACAGTCGTTCAGAAAAACGTTCTGCGATTCTTGAACGGTCAGCCACCGTTTTATAACTTCCCCGCCCCTGACGGGCAAGCGTGACGAGTTGTTTGCACAGCTGTTTACTGAATCTGGACATTTCACTCTCTCCAAAGGCATACACGTCCCTCTGCTTGTAAAGAAGCAGACGGATCTGTAGACCAGCAATTCATTCCCCGACGACACGGTTGCTGTTGCGCTTCCTGCGTCTCGACTGGTATCTGTGCATCGGGGCGGCGAATTGTTGAGTTCTTGCGAGGCACCCCAGATCTCTGATCTGTTTGCTGCTTATGCAGAGCTGACTTACGTCAAGCTGCCTCCAACACTACTGCTCGTAGTGTCGCCATCGATACCGAGTCGATTTCCTCCTTACTGATAGTTGAACGTTCAGACGGCCTCCCGTCGTGCTTACGTTGATGTGAAAGTGATTTTAAAACCGCACTGACACGGGCTACATGTTGGTCAGATGGTAGTAAAACGTTGAAAACCACGTCTTACGTGGGTTGAGACGTTATGCGCTGCGCGCGTCACTTGGTAGTGTCTTCGCCACTTCACAAGTGACGCCGCGCAGCTTCGTGCTCCTAATGCAACTCCGTAAGCGGCCAAATGTACCAAATGGCCTTATCCGTCGATGCAAAAGTCGTACGAAACTCAGGGCGTATCACTGCAAATGAGAAGACGTTGAACTGATGCCGTTCACAGAACGGAAGTGAATTGAAACTGGCAGATTTGCTACACAGTAAACCTTCATCGCCGCGTCATAGTGCGCCTTCATAGACGATATCTGCTTTCAAAGGTGAGCAGATTTGCCACATTTTTCATGTACTCCCTTTCAGGCTTAGAGAGTTTTATTGTGCAGTCACCCGAAGGCGCTCCTCACAGACTGCCGGAACATTGGTGGTCGCAGCTTAAGTGCGACTGTAGCCACCCAAAGGCGCTCATCACAGGCTACAAGAGCATTGGTGGTCGCCAGTGCGACAGTACAACAGTTTGATAGTACCAACAGGGAAATACGACGTCAAATGGATGTAGACATCGTTTTTTGGGTGAGTAATATGTAGTTTTCTCCGATGAAAGTGGTTGATATGGATATTTTAAAACAACGCCTTATGATTCTGATTTTCGGATTATCTAACTTTTTATTCTTTTATTTATTATTAACCTCTATTGATCTAAATATATTCTTAATGACTAAATAGATGCGCGGAATAGTAGATCACTGAAAGGGAACTCAGCCCGGATTGTGCGATCTGATCAATCGCCAAACCAACCAAAACCACCAACCGGACTGAGCGATGCCGATCATAGCACCAATACCCCGTGGCGAACGACGCCTGATGCAGAAAGCTATTCATAAAACGCGCGATAAAAATCATGCCCGCAGACTCACGGCCATGCTGATGCTTCATCGGGGTGAACGGGTCAGCGATGTTGCCAGAACTCTCTGTTGTGCCCGTTCATCCGTTGGTCGCTGGATTAACTGGTTTACGCACTCAGGTATTGAAGGCCTGAAATCCTTACCCGCAGGGCGCTCCCGACGCTGGCCTTTTGAACATATCTGCACCCTGTTACGTGAGCTGATAAAGCATTCTCCCGGCGATTTTGGTTATCAACGTTCACGCTGGAGCACCGAATTACTGGCATTAAAAATCAATGAGATAACCGGTTGCCAGTTACATGCAGGAACCGTTCGCCGCTGGTTGCCATCTGCGGGGCTTGTATGGCGCAGGGCCGCGCCAACTCTGCGTATCCGTGACCCACATAAAGATGAAAAGATGGCGGTAATCCACAAAGCGCTGGATGAATGCAGCGCAGAGCATCCGGTATTTTATGAAGATGAAGTGGATATCCACCTTAATCCTAAAATCGGTGCGGACTGGCAGTTGCGCGGACAGCAGAAACGGGTAGTGACGCCGGGGCAGAACGAAAAATACTATCTGGCCGGCGCACTGCACAGTGGCACGGGTAAAGTCAGGTAGTTATCATTAACACATAATGATAACTACCTTTTCCCGATAAAATATCACTCACCTATAGCCACGGAATGAATTTCCTTCATCAACTTCTGTACGCCAGATCCCGATAGCCTTTCTGCAGATGCCGATGAATATGTTATATAGAGTTTACTTCCACTCCCGTTTTTTTCAATTTCTACATCTAAATGATCGTTATCATTCCAGTCAGAGCCCATTTTATAATAGCTACCAGGTATTGCCTCCCAAACTGGATGTGCATCATCTTCAGCGGCCGCTTTCCATGCCCCGTCATTAGAGCTATTCCGTAAACTATCCAGCTCCTGACTTGACATAAACTTGTAATGTCTTTTTATTCTGGCAGCAGCAGTATCTACATCAACAGCTACAGTATAATTTTTAGACTTGGATTCTTTTTTTAATGACTGAGGTAAATGCATTGGTGTCGTAACATCAGTTGATGGGTTAGAGTTTCCCCTCAAAGAGTTCATTATACCTGAAGCACCATGACTGATTTTATTATTTGTATCTGCTATTTCCTGCATGCTACAGGCTGTGACAAGAGCAGGAATTATTAAAATGGCGGTAAGACTCCTCACGATCCATATCCTCCAAACATATTTACTAAAAAAGCGGTCAATGAAAAGTACGCTTGACTTATTCACCATGTAACAGACTGTAAACCCTGCCGTATAGAGTTTGTAATGTCAATGGTGCGGTTTTGAGCAAATATAAAAAAGATTACCTTACTCTGACAATATCATCCAATCTGTTTGTAAAAGCGGGCGAAAGTCTTTCTATTCGCATCTTTCAGCCTGTGGCATCACTTTTAATGCCCTGCCCTGCAAACCAGACTGAACCCTTACCAGAGCTGTTAATGCTGTCTATGAGTGTCATTAATTCATCGCTATTACGATGAGGCTGAAGGTCATCGAACAGGGTAAGTTGTAATACTGCCGCGCTGCGAAAATCGGTGAGAATTACACCTGCGCGTTGATAACGATGCCCCGGGATGAATATTGTTTCAAGAGCTCTTACAGCCGCCTTGATGATATCCCGGGAATCACGGGCCGGAACAGCAAGCTCCGTTACAGCCTGATTTTAAAGAACGACTCATTCTCTGCAAAGGGACTGGTACTGATGAACACCGCTACTCGTTTACAAAACTGGCGCTCTGCGCGTAACTTTTCCGCTGCACGTTCGGCATGAGCGCAGACGGCCTGATGGATGCTGAATTCATCTGTAGGTTTTTCTCCAAAGGAGCGGGAGCATATGATTTGCTCCTTTGGAGCTGTAAACTCTTCAAGGCCCAGGCAGGGCATGCCGTTGAGTTCTCTTACTGTTCGTTCAACAACCACTGAAAATTGCTTACGAATAAATGAAGGAGACAGCTCAGACAGCTGGAGTGCATTGTTAATCCCCATCAACTGCAATTTTTTACCGAGCCGACGGCCAATACCCCAGACCTCTTCGACTGGCACCAAGGCCATTAACTTTCGCTGTCGCCCTATATTGCTCAGGTCAACTACTCCTCGCGTAGCTGGCCAGCGTTTACTTGCATATTGGGCCAGTTTAACCAGAGTTTTCGTTGGGCCTATCCCCACTGACCCTGACCCAAAATCCTGTTCCATTCAGAAACAGAATTCCGGCATGATAAACACTCCCCTGAACGGAGGTGGTGCCGATGAAAAAGTCACGATTCACCGAAGAGCAGATTGTTTTTGCCCTGAAGCAGGCTGAACTGGGTACGTCAGTGCCGGACGTCTGTCGCAAGCTGGGCATTTCGGATGCCACTTTCTATACGTGGCGTAAAAAATACGGTGGTATTTCTCCTTCGGAGCTGAAGCATATGCGGCAACTGGAAGAGGAAAATCTGCGGCTGAAGAGGCTGGTTGCCGATCTGAGCCTCGACAAGGCGATGCTGCAGGACGTGCTGGCAAAAAAGAGCTGACGCTGGCACACCTGCGCGAATGGGTCAGGGATTTGCAAGCCCGCTACGGGGCCAGTGAGAGACAGGTCTGTTTTGCGCTGCGGGTCAGCCGCAGCTCGTTTCGATATCGTTCTGTGGCCGCCGACGACAGCGCACTGCGGCTACGCATCCGTGAGATAACCGAAACCCGGGTTCATTACGGGTACCGCCGGGTACACGTGATGCTCAGGCGGGAAGGCTGGCGCGATAATCACAAACGGATCTACCGGCTTTACAGCGAACAGGGGCTGTCACTGCGTCTCAAACGGCCACGCCGCAATAAATCGGCCCAGCGCCGACAACCGCAGCCTCAGGGTCTGTATCCGAATCACGTCTGGGGCATGGATTTTGTCTCTGATGCGTTGTTTGACGGGCGACGACTGCGCCTGCTGACGGTTATCGACCTGTACACCCGCGAATGCCTGGGGATCTGCGTGGGGCAGAATTTGCGTTCAACAGAAGTGGCAGAAATGCTGAACAGCATAGCGCTCAGACGTCCTTTACCTCAGTTGCTGAAAACCGATAATGGTTCTGAATTTGCAGGTAAAATGCTGGACAGATGGGTGTACGAAAGAGGCATCAGAATCGACTTCTCACGCCCGGGAACACCGACGGACAATGCGACGGTGGAGTCCTTCAACGGCAGGTTACGGCAGGAATGCCTGAACGAAAACTGGTTCATGTCCCTGGAGGATGCACGGTGCAAAATCGAGGCCTGGCGCATACACTATAACCAGAGACGTCCCCATTCTGCGCTGGGCTGGATGACGCCATCTGAATTTGCTGAAAAGTCTGCCGGTTGCCTGAATATGCAGCCAACATGAAGCCGGTTATTCCTGATTATGACTGGAGCATATTCGGGGTCAGGGTCATATGAAGACATTACTAACATCACGGTGTATTAATCAACGGGGAGCAGGTCAGGGCTGCATGGCGAGCGCTACAAAACGGGCTTTCTCTTCGGGAGTATAACGGCGGCGCTTTTGCTCGCCAGTGATCACTTCGATTCTTTGCACAGGACACTCCTTAAACATAGCTCTATGCCTATGTCTTACTGGTGAAGTGTCCGGTTTAAACGGGGGCTATTACAGGATACTAATAGCCCTTGTTAATTGCACAAAAAATCGGCTATGGCTATAGTGGTCTTTAAGGCTTACCTAGTATGGAGGAATGTAATGCCTCAATCTCAAAAAAATCGAGCTTGGAATCGTGGAGCAAGACTTGCAATCCTTTATAAGCAAATGAAAGTTAATCTCCTGAATCTTGATAAAATTTGCGTAACATTGGCAAAGAAAAATAGAATACCTACATGGATTGGCCATATACCCTTGATTCTGGTTTTTGCCGGCACTCTAGCAGGGCTTTTGACAGTGGGTTTTGTGATCTCCGCATGCCTGATCTTTCTTTTATGTATCACCTTCATTGCAAAAAATGTCAGCTCGTCAGCTCCTGACGATGATGATTCAAGCACAGGCCCCGGTTACAGATATGGTAAAGATGGATATGGTTATTATACGGGTTCTGATGACATTACGTCTGAGAAACTAGATTAAGCGAGGCATTCACGCCTCGCTTAATATGCCATTATAAACGAACACTTTTTTTAACTGAATCTACAGCTGCTCCCCCGGTTTCTTGAGGTTTAGCAACCCCAGTTTTAAGTGCCCCAGAGATTACATCGCCTATTCTTACTCCCGCCCAAGATAATGCTCCTAACCAAACGGCAGGCAGTACAATAAACATCGCTCCCATAACCAGATTCATAATAAGGTCATCGGTACTGTTCTGCAGCCCTGCCATATTAAAGCGGCTGTGAGTGTCTGAACTGTACAACGCGGTTAACAACCAGCTGTCGAGCCAGCGCGCCAGTTCCCACCAGAATGTCAGGAAGTTAAGAGCAAATATCACAAAGGTCAGCGTAATAACGGTTTTGAATTCGTAGGCCGCAAATGCCAGGATCAGCGGCAGCATGACATATATTGCCATCAGCAGGATGGCCTGCACCATTGGCAGCGCCTGCCGCATCGCATCGAACGCCGGGAACGCGGCCAGACTGCCGAGGGCCGTACCGCCAATGGAGGCCACGCGCGCCGCGGCATTATCCAGGGTAAAATCGGCGTTGCCGCCATAGCCGGCATACACGTGACCATTCTGTGAGACCGTCAGGCTTTCCGGGCTGACCAGACGACGGATGACGGCTTCCTGATAGTCACTGTCGTTAAAGCCTGACATTTTCATTGCGGCCGAGATACGCAGCCACATATCGGGGTCGGCCTGGTCCTTCACCCGTGCTTTCAGTCCGGTGTCCGTACTGCTCCACCACTCGCTGCAGGTGGGATAGCCTCCTCTTCCTGTATTGGGCCGGCCGCTGTCCCGGCTGTCGGTCCACGGGAACGCAGCCCGGGGCAGTTTGGACTGCAACGAAGGATAATACCGGCTCAGGAATGTACTGCTGCCAATCCATTCGATATCACGCAGCGTGGTTTTGTCCTTTGTCTGGCCCTGATCCTGTTGCTTCCACAGATACAACGCAACCGAATAGCAGTCGTTGGTGAAGTCCTGCAGTTCCTGCGCCAGCGCTTTGTTGTCGATACGCGTATGCTGCACTTCAAAGCGGATCTGGCGCATGTCAGGGCGGCAGGGAATGGTCGCCACGGCTGCCTGGGTTACCCCTTTTGAGAGTTTATGAATCAGCACCCACCATACCGGTGCTGCAGCCGTCTGGCCGTTGAGACTGGTGACCACGCCGGCATAGCCGCTTTCATCCGGCGCTTTTGGCGTCCACACACCACAGCTCTTTGCCCGGGTTGTGTCGTACTGCATCGTACTGAGGCTGACATTAATCAGCGGTACGCAGCAGGCAATCATCACCAGGAAACCGGCATACAGCGCGTTCTCGATACGGGGCAACGACAGCATCCCCTTGTTGCCTTCATCCTCCCCCTCTTCGCGGACCCTGAGCCAAACCCCCACCACCTTAAACGCCAGCGGCAGGACAAAAAGCCCGGTACTCAGCAGGACATTCCACAGGCCGTTATTGATCACCCAGCCGAGCAGCGTGAGAAAATACTCAAGATAGCTGTTTGTCGTCATCTTCAGGCTCCCGGACCGGTAAACATCGCGTACTCACATAACGCGATAAAAAGTACACTGACCACACTGATGCGCAGCAGTGGTCGCCTGTACGACTCTTGCAAACCCGGCGCATGCCGGATTTTCAAGAGGCCCCACGCAACCAGCGCATACAGCGCCAGTCGCCATATCAGCCAGCCGTAGCGCGTCGACTGCATCCAGCTCCGGAATGCAGCAGCTTCAGTCGGATGTTTCATGGCGGTGTCAGCCACCATCAGTGAGACCACCATGAACAGCGCCATGCAGGCGAGGAAAATGCCGGCACGGGTCAGGACTTTCCTGACAGTCGTTTTTTTACGCATCCTTATTCCCTCATTCAGCCGACTGCGGCGCTGCCATCTGGTTGAAGCGACTGTCGGTATTGTCATCAGACTGGGTCTGCGGGTTGGTTTCGACGCGCTGGTTCTCCCTGTCGATAATGGTCAGCACCGAATTACGTGACAGTTCACGCTTCATCTCCATCTCGTTTTTCAGCGCCGCGATTTCCCGATCCAGCGCCTCAATACGCTGGCCGGCGGTATCAATGGCCTTTGGCTGAGCGGCAGCATTCGGCTCCGACATACCGGTAACCATCATGCGACGCATCAGCAGCGCCGTTTCCACCGTGTCAGACATGGCCAGCTCGCCTGCAAGGCGGGCGGTCAGGGCCGCGTTATCCGGATCACGCTGCAGGGCTTTAATCACGCCGGCCGTCACCGGCAGTCCGCCTGTTTTCAGCTTCGCCAGATTCGCGGCCGTGGGCTTTTCCGTACCGTTGACGAGCCTGACCAGCTGCTCAGCGTTGGCTTTGGTTGCCTCTTCCAGCAGTGGGGCAAAGCCGGTGCCGGCAACGGTCGTACCGGGCTGGTCATCCGCATCACCGCTGGTACATTCGCTCGCGTTGGCACAGGTGCGCATCGAACGATCGCCCAGCACCTTCACGGTCATGGCCGCCGCCTCTTCCGCGCTGCCGAATTTAGAGCATGCGCCACCGTTACAGCTGCTTTCGCCGACAGTCGAATTAGCGGTGACAGGCAGACCGTTCATCATGTTGTAGCCGGCAGCAACAAGGTCATGGGTGACACGGATGGCGGGCTGCCCCGCCCCCCCACGTTTCTGACCGCCAATCCAGTTATTGCCCGACGTGCCGGTGACTTTCCGCCCCGCCTCATCTGCACGAACCGCGTCAGTGTCTCCGCTGTTCACAACAGACTTGTATTCATCCATCATGGCCTGCTGCGTCCAGTTACTGCTGTCGCTGAAGTCCATCATCTTTTTCGCCATGTTCTGGCAGTTGAGCTGCGCCTTGTCGAATGACACATTGGCCTGAAGCACGCCGTTTGTGAGCATGTCATACAGACCGGGGTTGGCCCGCTGAATGACCATCGCCGGCAGACTGGCCACCGCGCCGGTGGCCCCCTGAATCACGTCGCCCATCAGGTTTTTAAAGCCTGATGTGACGCCGTTGAGCTGGTTGCCGACGGTGGTTTTCAGGTCAAAATTGCCGCACATCAGGTCACTGCTCCAGCCGGTATTCAGCCCCAGCTTCTGCATATTGCCGCGCGTGGCCGGCTGGGAAATGACCGAGCCGCCGCCGAGGGTGTAGAACAGTTTGTCTGACACCGCCCCATCCACGGACTTGCCGTAACCGATGGCGCTGTTGTTCACCTGCGGCAGGGACATGCCCAGGATGGTATTGTCATCATCGGCTGCGTGCGCGGCCGGGAGGACGTTCAGCAGGGAGCCGGTCAGCAGCAGGCTTACGCGAGCGGCTGAAAATGAAGGTGTTTTTTTCACGGTTTTCCTCATCAGATATCAGTGCTGCCCAGAAATGTCTGCCCGCGTCGTTTGCAGCAGCTGTAGGGCTGCCAGAACGCAAAGGCTTCGTTGTTGTCGCTCGCGGCGGTGTGGCTCCCGTCCGGGAAGACGGCACATGACTGTGTCATGTGGGGGGCCAGCCGCTGCCATTTGTGATTGCGTGTGCCGGTGTTTTCCTTAACCTCGCCCGGTGGCCAGTACCCGTCATGACGGTTGCCTTTGAGCACCTGATACACATGCGGCTGCCCGGCGCGGGTGATAATGTCTGCGACACGCTGTGCCACCACGGCAGAGGCTTTATCATCATCGGTCTGGCTGACAAACCCCGAACGGGGATAGACGTTGCCCCACATATTTGCTGCGGCCTGACTGCCGATTTCCCGCTGGCCGGGCACAAGCGCCTCCGGATAGAGGGACTCCGGCACGCCCGTGCGCCAGGCCGCCGAATCCAGCGTACTCAGGAAGTAAGGCATTAACGGGGTGGCTGCGGTATCACAGGAATAGCCCGGAATACTGCCGCCAATCAGGGAGGTGGCCGGGTGGCCAATCGCATCGGCATATTTGAAACGGACGGCAGACTTGCGCTGGCCGGGATTTTTCATGTCGGCCGGATTGGCTCCTCCGGCAGAAACACCGGAAAGCCCGCTGGTCACAGCACTCTCTAACCCGCCGGCGGTCTGGCTGACAAACGCCATTTCCTGCCACGGGTTGCCGCCCGGAGCGACATAGGTCGAAACGACTGTCTGAGGAATGAAGTGGGTGACTTTGACCGATGTGCGCACCTTGCAGCCAAAGGGGGTGCAGAACAGCCAGTAACAGATGCCACTCACACGCCAGCTGATACAGTTTTGCGACACGGCGCTGGCAATAATCTGCGCGGTGTTAAGTGCTGCAATAGCTGCCGGCGCGGTTGCCGTACCCAGTACCGTGGCAACCGCCAGCGAGCACACCGTGGTTCTGATGCGGGAAGGTTTTGTATTCACTGACCACCTCCCCGGTTACGCAGGGAAGTGGCCACGGCCACATCCGTGGTGCCGTACACCACATCGCGGTCATCAAATACCACAGCCGGCACTTTTTTGATGCCCAGCTCCCAGGCCCGGACCACCTGCCGATAAGAATCGTTTAGTTGCAGCTGTTTTTGTTGCCAGGCAGGAGACGTCATAATCTGCCTGACCTGTGCTTCGGCCTGCTGCGGGTCTGCAGGCAATTCCCCGAACATGTCGGCCTGCAGCCGGTCAGGACCATCAAGAAGGACCACCGGCACGTCCGGCGGCAGATTTGTCGGCAGATGTTGACTGTCGGTGAAGAAGACCGTGCCGGCCAGTGCGAATGCCGGCAGCAGAGCCGGCAGGAAAACAAGAGGGGTCAGTTTCATGAATCGGGACTCCGTCAGACTGAATCGTCTGTCAGCGTGCCCGCGGCCGTTCATAAAAGCCGCAATAAACTCATTTTCAGAACTCAAAAATTAATCTGCAAGTTTAGAATTTTCCTTTCCCACTGCTTTACCTGTTCTGACTGACCGCTGCGTGCCCAAGCCGTGTGAAAACTGTTTTGGTCGCTTAATCTGAGAAAAACGGGGCTGAAAACTACGCTCATACGTAAAATTTGGCTCAGCTAAACAGTCGAGTAATTACAGATTTTGCGTAGGTGCGCGAACTTCAGTTTTGGGTTAGGGCCCATAGCGCAGTCGGACTGACGGCTCGGTCTGAGGAGGATCCGGGGGCGGACTAAACCGGGCAGTGGCTGAAGTTTTGATGATCAGCAGCAGGCACTTTGGAATGCCCCCGCTTCCGCAGACAGTATCTGTCCTCACGGTGAGGCCTTTTCGAAGGCCTCCGGACTGACGCCTTCCAGGTGACTGTTAAACCCGTGGCGATTCATCCTTTTTGACTTACGCAGCATACACCAGATGGCTGATGCAGAGTTCATGGCAGGGATAATATGTTTAACCTGATAGAGGATCGTAATCCCGGTGAAGTAATACCCATCAAATCATTTATGAAATGTCCGCGCCTCGTGCGGGATGAAAATAAAGTTTAATACTAACTAACGGCAAAAGCCGCCTGGATCGGTGTTTTTTTGTTCGAAAAAGGAGGGGTTATCATCCTAAACCAGAGGCCGGGCGCACCTGCCGGTCGGATCCGTAGAAATAAAGTTTCATACTTAGCGATTAGAAAGCCTTAAAGGCATACTGGTACGCCAACGCTTGGAACTACTTAACCTGCTGTTATGGCGCAGTCAAGCTCCTGGCTGCCGACAATGTTAAACGTTTTCAGACCGCCCCTAAATGTAAAATCAACCATCGCTAAATCTGTTAGGAAGAAGCCCTTGAATCAATCACACAAAGGCTGCTGTAACCCCAGCAGCCATGTTTGCGGCAAATAATCTGAGAGCTCCCGCCCTAGAAATCAGGCGGCTCTCGATCTGAATGCCCACGATTTGCACGGCATCCACCACAGCCTTTTCAAAGACAGTGCACGTCCCTACGGGCTGCGGGGCATCGCTTGGTTGTGCAGGATAGGCTAGTGCCACTAGGTTGCATCCAGTAGCCTTGGAGAAGGCCAGGGCTTCGTAGATGTCAGCTTCACTGATGCGAAGCTGTCCCTTCTCCACGTGGCCCTTGTACTTGGCATCCAGCAGCATCCTGGGCCTTGTTCCATCGAGCTCAATTACACAGTCTGGGTACACTGAAAGCTTGCTCACAGCACCGGTAATCATCCTGATCTTAGTGCCTAAGGGATAGCCCTGTTGGGGCACTACGGCACTGCGACCAAAGCCCAATCGTGCGGCCACCGTTAACAGATCTTCCCACACGCGCCAGGTATTCACTAAGTAACCAGGTGCATGGGCCTGTCCCTGCTTGTAGTTAAGCCCCAGGCCTCCGAGCACATCGATAGACAGCTCATGCAGTGGCTTCCACGCTCGGTGCCGTGCAGGAATGGGGTTTCGACGGTTAGCAGCAACGTTCTGAGGCGAAAGGTCCTCAATCAAACGCACCAGCGAACTTGCGGCTGAAGGGTCACTTACTTCAGGGAGTAACTCCCTGGCCGCTGCCACGATATCCCCGTTCCAACCGTTCTTGCGATCAAAGCGAATGAGCTCTTGCTCAAAGCCATCAGGTGAAGGAAAGATGAGATCCACCGGATCAGGATCCCCATCGATGAAGAAGTCTGCTTCACGCACACTACGATAACTGCGCAGTGGCCGACGTTTACGGGCCTCGTACATGCTCGTGATGGAACGAGCTACTAGCGTAGACAAATCCCTTGGGGTACCACCTGATGCCGATAAGCGTTCGGAAGCCAAGAGCCGCCCATGACGTGAAAGCGTGGAGAGGAAAAAGAAATCTTCGCGCCACGCTGCATCTGTGTCGTCGAGTCCCAAAAACTTGGGAGCAACTTCCAGTTCCAGTGAAGGTGCCAGGCGAATGAGGCCCGCAAAATCGATGGCACGTGTGCCCTTGGCATCCACACTGATAGGGTTGTAGCTAAGCCTTAAGCTCGACGCAATCCGGCTCCCAGCCTCCAATAAAAGGCTGTTGGCCTTCGTGCGATCCACCCCAATCGCTTCAGCAATCGCACGGCTCAGGTCAACGGGTGTACCGTACTCAATAAGGGACAGCCGTGTTCGGGGGTTCACCACGTGCTACCCCCTCGGATTGGCAAATGCCCTGAGAGCTGCGTAGATATTGTTCTCAGCAAAATTCGTGGGCCCTTCAAAACGAAAGCGTAAATCATCCGCAAAAGTTGTCTCGGTGAGCTTGAACGGATTAAAGGCTGGCCCATCCAGCGCATTAAGAGCCGCTGCAATTCCTCGTGTGTCCCCGAAGAATACCTCTTCCACGTGTGCCCGCACCTTCGCCCACCCTACACACAGCGTGCCCAAAGCTTCATTAAGGCCCAATGTTTGCGGCTTCACATCCGACATCAGTACACCATGCCCGATCTGAAACTCGGGACCACGGCCCAGAGCAATTTGCGCGTTTACAGCAATCCAGGCACTCACCGAAGCCTCCAAGGCATCGTTCACGCTGGCAGGTACATCAGGCAATGCATTGACACCCTTGGCACCCAAACCGTAAAACGTCCGCAAAGCCGCCTCATCGGGCTCTAGGCGCATAGGTTCCCAACGACGCAAGAACGCGACATCCAAGGGCTCCACAGACGCATCGGCCTGATTCATCGCAGCCAGGATATAGAGGTCATGGGGCAGTGCGTATTCGATCACATCACCAGAGACGGGATCGAGCATTTCAAAGAACTGCGTTTCAGCAAGTTTGGCCCCATCAGAGGCCAAGCGTTTATCGGACTCAATGGCCACAATGGCACCACCGAACACCTGCACCGCAGGACCTCGGTTGATCTCATCAATGATCAACAGTGCAGCCCCATTGGCACCCTTCGCATGCTCACTGGCACGGTACAGAGTCCCCTTCACGATGGTGAAGTCTGGGTCTCCTGCTGTCTTGTTGACCGCAGGCGTGATGCCCGATAAGAAATCGCGGTACTTGGAGTTTTGGTGGAAGACCGTCCGAAAGACTTTGCGGTCCATCTTGGTGGGTGCAGGAATGTCTTTAACAACCCCAGCAGCAGGGGGAATAGGGATGCCGCCCATGGGATTGAGCTGCGGTGGGCCACCTGCAGGAGCAAGACCAAAGGCTGTTTCAAAGGCCAAAGCAACTTCGGCCAAGAGCTTGGACTTGCCCGTGCCAGGTGCACCAGACACCAGCACGTTGCGCGAACGTGCGAGTAGCTTTAACACCTGTTTGCAGTTTTCACTTACCATTACAGAACCTACGCATGTTCGTGAAGTCGATATAGCCAATTACGGCTCGATTAGCAGCCCGCTGTGCATCCAAACAACTCAATAGCTCTTGAGCAACTGAAGGATCCCAAACGCCTTTAACACGAAGAGTTGCTTCTTCCGCGAAGTGCGGCCAAACCGACTGGTCATGAAGCTGAATCAGAAGCAACAAAACGCGATTCCCAATTCCCCCTGATGGCATTCGGTCCGAATCAAAACATGAAAATTTCGGCACCTGAGAAATCCATCCCTCTCTCGGCCGAGACTTTGTGGGTGACATAAACTCAGCTGCTCTTGATACAACCTGTGTTGAGTCCGGCTCGTTCCAAAAGAAGGTACCTTGATGTACTGCCTTTCCACCCCGGAGAATTTTATTGGGAAATATCAACTCAACAGCTGGCAACACCGCCTCGTAGGGAAATCGAAAGTCTCTTGCCCCCCCTCCAGAATCAGAGTCATTAGACTCCGCATCAGCTTTCCGTCGATCTCCCTCAACAATCTCCTTGTACAGAATTCGAGCAACCTGTCCCGCTCCATTAGCCATGAATTTTGGATCCTTCTTCTATTTCTTCGCCCCCCAGAGCGAACTCAGAGGGTACATAAGCAATCGCCCCCAGCGCGCGTGCCTGCATCGCACGGTGCGACCAAACTGTAGACAGACTTCCTGTGCGTTTTGCCATTGCAGCCAAAACATTATCTCGGGTAATTGTGGACTTGGCCTCACCTGGCAAGCCCACTTGGCCCCGATCCAAAAGCGGGAAGTCTTGGAGCACTAACTCCATGTCCTTCAAATCGAGCCCATAGGCCACGGCCACTTCCGCATCAATCTCCCCACGAAGCTGCGCCATGCGCTCGTAGGTTTCACGAGTAGCCCCCGCACTGTCAAGTGTGCGCAATTCGCGTGCAGCACTCACCAGCCTCTTCCATGGCAAACCATCTTTGGCGAGTTTTGGCATGGGCACGCTTTGCAGCAGGAAGTAATTCACCGTCGTAGTGAGCACACGCCGAAGCATCCAGTCAAAGGCAAAACTGTTAGCGATGGACACCCACACCAGCAGCCGTTCTTCTGATGGGTCTTCAGGGAAAAGGATCGTGGGCACCTTATTGCCACAGACCACCCCAGCAGGAATTAACGAGGCCATGAGCGAACGCTCATTGGTCTGACCCGCAATGTCGCAAAAGCCCACACGCAGCACGTCCGCACGGTGCTGGTTAGCACTGGGCATGTCGGAGAGACGAATCCAAAACTGGGGGGCAAGGCGTGAGTCTCCGATGGCATAAGCCTCCCACAACGCACGGCGACCAGTGCCTGACACGTGGCCTTTTACACCAAAGCGATGCGCCTGCACCATTCGACCTTCCACCAGTGGCAAAGCGCCAGGCGTGGCACGCCCCAGGAACTTAGGACGCTCCTTGGTCATATCAACTTCACGGCAAAACTTCGGGGTCCAGCCATAACCAGGCTCTTCCCACGAAACACCTGCTTCTCCGATCTTTGAGAAGAGCTTCCACTCAGACACGTTACGAACCTCGGGCAGGCTCAAATCGCCCCGAACACCCGCAAGTGCTGCACGCCCAATAGTGGCAGTTCCCGTAATCTCCAATCCCGTAGGGGTGCCCCGCTCATGCATGAGAGTGATGGGCTCACGCTTGCTCTTTTCAGAGCCAGCCTTAGTGAGAGCCACGGCCAGGAACTTAAAGCGTGTGTCGATCGTAAAGAACCGTGCACGGTTATCGATGATCGACATGGACACGCTTTGGCTCGCATCAAAGATTTTCTGCCGCATGGCGCGGGTACCTTGCGAGCGAATGAGCCCACCCGGAATTAGTGCAACCACCACACCCTGCTTTTTGCAGAGTTCAAAAAAGAGGTCCGTGAAAGCAATGTATAGGTCTGGCTCTCCATTACCCAAATCGGGATAGCGAGCCAACAGGCGACGAGAGTAGTTCGCTACCTCATTGCGCTGCTGGGCAAACAGATCCTCATCAAGCCCATGAATTTGGGCCCCGTAGTGGCGCTTGGTGCCTGAGGACTTCAAGAATTCGTGCCGTGAGAGCTTGACCTTTTCCCATGGTGGATTGCCGATCACCGCATCAAACCCCTCAGGGACCATGGCAGTCCAAACCTTGCGATCAGCCATCAAGCTATCGCCACAGTACCAACGGGCACGCATAGCCTTAAGAGTCGATACATCATCAGTGAACGAAGCAAGCGCAAGCAGTGCCGCACGCAAAGAGTTGCCAGAAAGATCCGCTGCATACACACCGTGAGCCAACCAATGCGCCGTCTTGGCTCTATCCATACCACACACTGCGTGAGTCAGCGCTGCTAGCAAAATTCCTGCACCGCAGGCAGGATCAATCACCTTGCTCTTGTGTGTGAGCTTGGGGGCTGCGAGCTGCGCCAGTCGTGTAGCCAGGCGAAAATCCGTATGGTAGGCGCCCGTGCTTTTTCGATCCTGCTCATGCAAGACCTCACGCGCCAAGACACTCAGTGCCAAAGCAGGGTGAATAGGTGAACGCTCGATGGCACTTGCTACAGGTACCGCAAGCTCCAAAAGATCTGATGCTGCGCGCTTGCTCTTGACTCCAAAAGCCTCATGAAACGCCGTTAGGTCAAACCCGCCAAAACGCGCTGATGCTGCCTCCAAAACTTGAAGCCGAAGCTCAAAGCTGGTTTCCCCTCCCACAGCCTGAGTGAGTGCCGCTTCTGCTGGGGCCAGGTACTCTGATTCAACAGGCCGAGGAGAACTCATGCATAGCTCCTCACGAGAACGGGTTTGATAGCTTTAACTGTTTTTGACTGGGCTTGGGGAAGCTGTGCCATGGACCGTTTCACGACCACCAAAAACTCATTCACATCGGACGCCGAGCTACTGGCTGCCTTGTTTGGCCGGTATCGACCAATGGCGCCCAAAGGGTACATTGTGGACGAGCCGATCTTAGAAAGCTCAGCCTTCATGTCCTGCATGCAGATGTGCCCTTCACTACTGTACGAGAGCAGTACCCTTTGAGCCTTCAAGCCATGAACCAGACGCGAGAGTGTTTTGAGAGCACGGCTCTTGTAGCAAAAGTCAGAAGCCAAGGCCTTCCATGGACGAAGTCCCGCAACCCCCTCCACCACAGGCTCATCGCCAAGAGCCACCGTTTCAAGGATGTGGTAATAGCTCGCGTATTGACGCTTGGTGTACGGGGGGTCCAAATACACGAGGTCGTGTGCAACATTCGGAACGTCGAACACATCACCCACGCTAGCCTCAACACACACTCCAGTTTCTTTGAGATCACGGCAACGCATGGCAATCTTGTTTTGAGATTGGCTTGTCCATTTGGAGAGGAAGCAGCCAAAAGTGCCCGCAATGTTGGCAACGCGGTTCAGTGCACTAAAGAGATCGGCAATCAATAGCCTCTCCTCAATTTCGTCAATATATCCGGCACCTTTCCACTCAACAATCAAGCAGCGCATAGCGTCTATCTTAGCTGCATTTTCTTCGGTGAAGTACCTACGCTCAATTCCACACGTATCGATCGAAGCGGGGCTATAAGTGCGCCACATAAAATCATGCAATGGCTTAACTGCGTTTAGCTTGCTAACAGCACCAGAGTACCCACCAAGTTTTTTGAAGGTCACCTGATCATGGCTGATAAGACGTGCCCCAGCAGAGATAACAGCTGAGTGCAAGCTATCATTAATCCGCACATTCCAACCATGCTCCGCAGCAGCCTCAGCTACAGCTCCAGTTCCACAAAAAGCATCCACAAAAAACGCGCCCTTTCTAGGCGGCCCAATGTGGGATGCTATCTTGTCGACGAGTCTAGATTTGGAGCCAATATAGCGAAAAGTCATATAGAAACCCCTACGTTTTTTTTACGGCCAGTTACTGCTCGACCCTGACCAAGTTCTTGGCTGGCTTCTGGGCTTTGCAACACAATGCCTTTGTGGTCGCAATAGTCACAAAGGAGTACCTCAAGCATATTCACCATGCTCCGCTGCTCATGCTCCGCTGCCTTCTTTAAGGCCTGTTTGAACTTTCTGGAAACTCTTAGATTTAAGGTCTCACTTTTGAGGTCAGTGAATCGCATGAAAACGCCCCGCATATGTCTGTGCAATTGCGTTATTGTATATGCACACATACTGAATAGATACACTATGACAGCGATTCTTAACCTTACGTACAATGCAGCACTTTTCACTCGCGGACCAGACGGCATCCTTCATGGTTTCTCCTACTCCGAAGGCGAGCTATAGGGAATCCTGACTGCTTAGCAATACATTTATCCAATTTTCGACGTATCTCGAGTCTTAATGTGCCAGCCATAACAAAGCCAACGTCCTAGTTGATATCATCAACATAGCGCACGTTGGCTTAGGGTGAAACTCTATTTTCAAGGAGGAAACTTTATTTTCATCCCACACCTCGCGCGTTACCGTTTTACTAAAACTCGCCAGTCATAAAAAAACCGGCCCCAGCGGCCGGCATCAAAAAAGCATTCTGTTCTTTTTGTTATCATGCTCCTGGTGAAGACAAGTTTTCGTTTTAAACGTCCAGCCCGTTAATCCACAGCATCAGATACGCCAGGTCGGCCGAATCCGGCACCGTGATATACCAGCGCGGATGCGCATACTCCTCTTCCTGCGGCCAGCTCGTCTGTCCCGTCACGGTGATAAGGATGTTCACCGCCTGCTTCAGCTTTCCCTCAAGATAGATGGCCACGCTGCTGCTGAGTCCCACCCGGTGCGGGTGACAGGTCATTCTGACCGGACCGGTCAGGCGCTGCCTGAGCATTGCCCGCAGCCTCACCAGGTGCTGATGGGTCGCCGGGAGCACACCGGGCTCCCCCTGAGGCGACAGGGTGAACAGGGCTGAGCCACTGTGCTCATGAATAGTGGGTTCAGGGTACTTCAGTGTCATCATACCGTGGCAGGCTCCTGTTGTTTTTCCGTCAGACCGCGCAGACGGTCCAGATTCTGCGCGACGCGTTTTGCCGCCTCCAGTTCGCTGCAGTGAAATTCATTCATCAGCGCCCGGCGTTCGGCTTTCTCTTCTTTTTCCGTCATGCCCAGTGCCAGGAAGAGACTGGGCGGCACGGCACGAAACAGCGCTTCGATCCGTTTCGCCAGCACCACGCCTTCCGTATAACACCCCGACAGTTTACTGGCGGAAAGCAGCACCGATTCCTGCTCCGGCGTGAGCGCGCGAAAACGGCTGATATCTTTGACCTCTTCCGGAGGCATGGTCAGACAAATCCACCATTCCGCCATGTTAAGCATCTTTTCGGCAATGTCTGGGTAATCCTTAAGATTCTGGGTGGCCAGCCACAACCAGGCCCCGAGCTTACGCCACATCTTGACCACCTTGGTCATGTACGGCGACAGCAGCGGATTAACCGTCACGATATGCGCCTCATCCACCGTGAAGACAATATCCCGGCCCAGGAACTGGTCACGCTCCGCGATGTTGTTAATCATGTTGGTCATCGAGACCATGGTCAGGGCCATCTGCGCCTCGTAGCCCTCACGCGCCAGATGCCCCAGGTCGACCAGCGTCACGTCCGCTTCCGGCCACAGCTCCCCTTCACGGTTGAACAGCTCCGCTTCAAAGCTCCCGGCCTGAGTGAACATGCCCAGGGATTCCGCCATTTCCGCCGCTTTCGCCTTGCGCTGGGCATTGCGGACATTGATGACGCCCTCATCGTTGTCAGAGGCAATGTCGTACAGCGCCTTCTGCAGGTCAGACGGCAGCATCTGCCGCCCTTCCTTATACGTGGCATGTGCCGCCATCAGCAGCGCCTCACGTATCATCGCCCTGTCGGCACGCTTAAGGTCAGCCTCTTCTTTCGGGTCACCGCCGGTGATCATCATGCGCGCGGAGATTTCCATTTCACCGAGAACGTCACGCTTGTCATCCTCGCCATCGTCGTCCGTGTCGATATCCGGCAGGTCGCTCTCATCAACGGCCTGGGCGGCCAGGCCTTCTTCCACCAGTTTGTGAGCATCAGCAAACGGCGGCAGACTGACGCCGCTCCCGGGTTTGACGCTGATTTTATTCACCGTCAGCCCGAGGCTGTCAAAGAAGTCGGCCAGCAGGCCGAACGAATTCCCGGCCTCCGCAATAAACAGCCGCGGACGATGGACGGCCATCAGCTGGGAGAGCGCGGCACACAGCGTGGCCGACTTGCCCGCCCCGGTCGGGCCGAACAACAGCAGATGCGCGTTCTGGGTGCGGTCGAGCTTGTTGAGCGGATCGAATGTCAGGGTATCCCCGCCGCGGTTGAAAAAGCTGAAGCCGGGGTGCCCCGTGCCGGTTTCCCGCCCGGTTACCGGCAAAAGTCCTGCCAGGTGCTGAACCCATGTCAGACGGGTATACCAGTGTTTTCTGTCGCTGTCCGGGTTAAAGCACATCGGCAGCGCCCGCAGCCAGCTGTTCAGCGGACCTTCTTCAAACTCCGGCCGTACCGGCTGCAGACCGGCCCCGAGCAATACGGTGGACAGCTCCAGCCGCTTGCGCTTCAGGCTGGTCATGTCGTCGCCGCGCAGCAGGAAGGTGATCCCCGCCCGGTACAGCTTGTGCCGGTTGCCCAGATACTCTTTGACCGTCTTCACATCCTGGCGGACGCGGCCCGACTCGGTATTCTCACCGACCGCATTTTTCGACAGCCGGTTAAACTGCTCTTCAAGCCGGTCCTGGGGCTGTACCACCACGGTCATGCACACCATGGTCCCTTCCGGAAACATATCCATCAGGGCATTAATTTTCTTTTCACCCCGGCTTTTCTCGCCGGTCAGGGTGCCCGGCTCCGGCGGTGTACGCAGTTTTTCCACCGCCACCGCGCAGTGCGGCTTGTTGTCAATCCACCACACGCCGTTTTCCGGGTCTGAAACCGGCGGCGTGAACCACAGGGTTTCGGCAAAATCATTGCTGACCGGCACGGTGCCTTCAGGTGTCTCGCGCGGGTCTGCGTAAGCAGCCTGCCGATAGAGCGTGGTTTTCTCCACCCAGTCCGGTGACGGATTGAACAGCCGCAGCAGCCAGCCATGCACCTGCAGGCCGTTCTGCCGGGTGCAGCGGATCCCCGCCCCGCCCAGGGCATTAACGACCCGGTCGCACACCTGATTGAGCATCGCCACCGGCGGCATCGGATCCCGGCTTTTACCAAGCCAGCGATAAACAACCATCCGGGTGCGGCGCTGCTGCCCGCGCCACGGCTGGCCGGTAATCAGCGAGTCAGTAAAAAGTCCCTCAGGCCGGGAGATACTGCGGATATGGCGCTCCATTTCACCCAGCCAGGCGTCGGTAAACGCCGTGCGCTGTGCATGTGGTTTGACATACCCGCGCAGCCTGTCCAGGTACGCGTCAGTGTCGTCCTCGTCCTGGCAGAAGAACTGCACGACCCAGGGATTCACGTCATGTTCATCAAAGCTGTCCTGAAGTGCATCCTCAACCGAGTCCCGGATCTGTTCCAGGCGCTCTTCGGTTCGCCCTTCGGTCGCCACCGGTGTCACATCATAAACGGCCCCCACCGACACGCCGTCATCGAGCAGGAGACACTGCTCTTCATCGAGAAATTCTGCCCAGGGCAAAAAGTCAATGATGGACGGATTGGCGTGATAAACCTTCTCCTCATCCTGGCGCGTCATTTTCCCGGGGCGCTTCAGAGGTTGCCGGCCCTTCACGGCCGCGGTCAGGGTTTCATCTGCCTGAACGGACTGGCCGTCATCAACCGGCGTCTGCCGGTCGGTGGATTTATTACGCGTAAACAGTGAAAGCATTACAGGGCCTCCGTGCGCTCGCCAGGCATGGCATACTGCGTCTGGCTGTAGAACGGGAACACAGTGCTGTAACCCGGCACCGGCGTGTTACCGTCTGCCAGATGGGGATACAGGTACATCACCATGTCGGGGTTGGGCAGCCGGGGAAACTGCTGGGTGATTTCGCTTTCCTGAGTACGGCTGTAGCTGCGGTCGGCCTGCGCGTCCGCCTGCGTTTCGCTGCCAGTCAGCGGGCGTCGCAGCGTGTCGCGGACCGCCGCAGACTGGCGGGAAGTACTGCCGCCACCGTCCGCCCCGTTCCACAGTTCCAGCATGGTGTTATCGCCCGCCGGCAGCATTTCCTCTTTGGAGGTTGAGCAGCCGCTGAGCATCACACAGCTCAGGGCCAGAATGAAAACCGTTCTGTACATTACCGGTATCTCCTTTGTGAGGCGGCCGGATCGTAACCGCCGCAGATAAAAACGAACGCACTGACATTCAGCAGGTGCCCCAGCTCCCGTAATGTCATACGCGGGCAGTAAAGCCGGCGCGGGATTTTCGGGCTGCGCCACGAAACGGCACACTCCCGGGCACTGAGCGGCAGGGAGAACCTGCCGATATCCAGTAAAAGCTGGCCATCGCGCCAGCGCAGTAAAGGTGCGCCGGCAGGCAACAGCGCTACGGGTCGCAGCAACAGAACCGCAGAAGACGCAGGGATCACGTCAATATGCCAGCCTGCCCCGTCGCTGAACGTCCAGCACACGGATGAAAGAGGGAAAAACGTTATCTGTCCCGCCATGGCCGTGTACTCAGTCCAGTCCGCCGTTGTCACTGATGCCACCCGGCAGGGTGAAGTCGTAGCGCACCTTACGGCCCTTATCTTCATAATCAATGGCCAGCTGACGGGTGATATGCACGGCGAGACGGGCACCAGGCGGCACATAAATGGCATCAAACGTCATCCCGTAACGCTGTTTGATCCAGTCGGTGGTTTCAGACATGCCGCCGGAAATGGCTTTCCCCAGCGCCGCCTGTCCGGCGTCGCCGGTCATGGTGGCGGAAATGCCATTCACGTTATTCTGTGTGGTGTACTGCCCCTGGCTCATCGCTTCACCCGCCGCACCGGCAGCCGACAGGCCAAAAATGGTGGGCAGATAGGTGGAGGCATTGGACTTACGTTCGCCGCCAATGCACGGGATCCCGTTTTCATCCGAAATCCAGCCGATACCGCCACTGGTGCCGGTATCCTGTTTAGCCTGAGCGTTATTATTTTGCCCGCTGGCGTTGTTACTGGCGTCGGGTCTGGGGAGGGTGCGTACCGTACCGTCGGAAAAGACAAAGGTGACGCTGTTAACCTGCCCGCGCACACAGGACAGTGTCCAGTCTCCGCTGGCCGTCCCGGAAACAATCGCCCCTTCGACGTCCGGTAACTCGATGCCGTTCGCCGTCAGGTTATCCTTACCGATAAGCACCTTAAACGGATAAGGATCGGTCACGGTGCCGTTGATGGGCACACGGCCAAGCAGTGCCGTCATGGCGCGGCTGCCGACCAGCGTGGAATTTTCCGGCAGCGTGTAAACCGGCTCTGCGCTCTCTTCCGCCCCTTTTTCATTCGTACGTCCCTTCACTTTCTCCTCATAGGCCGCTTTCTGTCGGGTCAGCTCATTTTCACCCAGAAAAGAAGTCGGGAACTGAGGAGATGCCTTGCCGCTGGCCGCGTCCCGCGGGTCCGTCTCTTTCTGGTCCGTCGGCGCGACCCACATCATGCCGTCGCTGCCCTGAGAAGCCGCCCCCCCGGTACTGCTGCCCATGCCGTCCAGGCCCAGCCCCAGCGGGATATCGCTGTCCGCCGTTTTTTTCTCGGTGTCAGGCTTTTTGAGTTTGTCGGTCAGCTCCTGGATTTTCGCCGTCAGGCTCAGTTGTTCGTTCTGAAGCTGCGCCTGCCGCTTGTCGTACTGCTCGCGCAGACCATTAACGGCCTCATTCACCTGTCCTGAAACGTCCTGATTGCGTCGGCGCAACCGCTCGTTTTCTTTCACCAAATCCGCGTTCTGCTTATCCAGCGTTTTCTGGCGGTCACGCACATCGTTCAGCCGGCCGATAAGCGTGCGCAGGGTGTCCTCCGGCGTGTCGCCTTCCACACCCAGCGCCTTCAGTTCATCCGGCGAGAGATTATGCAGGGGGCCGCCGCTTTGTTTTGCCTGAGATTGTTCTGCCGGTTCGTTTTTGCAGCTTTTGAGCCCCACGGCCAGCCCGGCAATCACCACGGCCGGCACGATAATTTTCACCAGGGCATTAGATTTAATCTGCATGGCGGGCCTCCTGTTTTACCGTGCGGGCCGCTTTACGCAGCGCAGACGGCTCAGCAATAAATGCGCTCTCCGGACGACCGGCGGTCACCACATACACCGTGGTGGTGTCTTCCGGCGTGCCGGCAGGACCGACCCAGCGGTGCTGGAAGGTGGCGGACACAAACTGTCCCTGCAGCGAGCGTGGATCCAGAACGACCTTACGGCTGCCGGTGTTCGTGAGCCTGAGTGCCACCACGCTGCGGTTTGCCACACCCCAGCCAGCCAGCGGCGTGACCGTTAATGGTTCAGAGGGATACAGCGTGCTGACACGTCGGGGCAGATGAGGATTGACCGGATGAATACCCGGGACCGCCTCGACCGTACGTGCCGGAGCATAAAGGCTCTGAGCGGCATAGCGGGTCAGCAGCACCGGGATGGGGGCGCTGTAGCGGATTTTTTTACGCTTTGCCTGAGTACCATCATCGCTGCCGGTGGGAGCAGATGAGCCTGATCCGGAAGCAGCCCGGTCTGCACCACCTGGCTGACCGGCCGCATCGCCGGCGTGACTCAGCGTGCTGACATCACCGCTGTAGACCAGCCGCACCGGCTCAGTCGGCCCTTTTTCACCGGCGGCGATATCAAACAGCAGAACCTCGCCGCTTTCCACATCCTGCAGCTGCACCCGCGTCTGCGGAAAGGCGCTGTCGGCTTTCAGGTAGACGGCTCCCCCGGTGCTCTGCACCCGGAGTTTACCGTTAAGCGCCGGCGGAAAACCGACGCGGACGTTTTTGTCCACAAAGACCACCCGCTCCTGCCCCACCTTCAGGGGGATCTGCAGCGGAATACGCTCCCATTTCATCAGCTCATCTGCGCCGGCAGGACGTGATACCAGCATTGCCAGGGGCAGCAGGGCGAAGGACAGCGCCATCAGCCCGGCGCGGTAGTGGGGGTTTTTACTCATCACTGAAACACTCCTGACTTCTCCGGTTTAGGTGCAGGCGGTGCCGCCTCCAGACGCTGGGGCACACCGGCATAACAGTCCAGCGCCAGACCGAACGGGTTGCGCTCCGCATCACCTTCCCAGCGCACCACTTTAAGCGGGTAACGTACCAGGGCGCGTTTGACCGGCTCGGCATGGAAATATTCGTCGGCCACCACGTCCAGGCGGGCAATCCAGTGATCGCGATCCTGTACGGTCACGCTCTGTGACTGGTAACCGCGACCGGGCACTTCATACACCACGCGCACGCGGTCGGTGAGCTCCCCGGCGTCACCGCGTTTCTTTGCATCCGCTTTCAGGAAATCCTGACAGGACGGCGTCAGATACGGCGACAGCGCATTGATTTTGCCGGAATAATCCACCTCGCCGTTTTTCGGCCAGGCATTGAGCTGCTGAAAAATGTAGAACGCAAAGGAGTAGACCGTCGGGGGTGGCACTTCCCACCAGGGCCGCGTGCTGCCGGTACGTAAATCCGGCGGGTTATGCACGGTCAGCTTGCTGGGCGCCAGCATCCAGCCGGCACAGGTGAATAAAAGGAAAAAGGCGAGCACGGCGCAGGCGATGCGCAGCGTCTGAATATGCTGGTCGCGGTCTTTTACCGCATGGCGAAAACGGCTCATGAGGCTCTCCTGTTACGTTTCACTGACCAGCCCCGGGCATCCACTATCAGTTTCGGATTGCCCATCCCCAGCCGGCGTTTTTTCGTCTCCAGTCGCTGCCAGAGCCAGTTCTCAGGCTTACCGCGCTTGAGCCTGGCCATCCAGCGGCCGCCGAACCAGACGAGCAGCAGCGGCATGACCAGCAGGCCGGTGGGAACAACAACCCAGCCGGCAAGCGGGATAAACGGCAGTGACAGGAGCAGACCCGCACCCGCGCCGGCAAGGGCTGCCAGCCCCATCTCATGGGTGGTAAACCCGCGAAACACCACGGGCTCACTGTTGAGACGGTCAGGTAAAAAACGAATGGTCTGCATCGTCGCAGGCTCCTACAACAGAATGTCGGCAGACTTGCCGAGCAGCCAGATAACGGCAACCAGCAGCACCACACCCACCACCACAATGGCCCCGAATTTGGTCCAGGTGGCTTTCTCATTGCGGACTTCGGTGAAGGTGTGCAGGGCGGCAATGGCAACGTTGATAAAGGCAACGGCCGCCACGACCAGCCCCCCGATAACAATGCCGTCCTGCAGGTAGCCCTTGATTTGTCCCGACAGCCCGCTTCCGCCTCCGGACTCAGGCGCTTCAACGCTTGGCAAATCCGCAAAGGCCGGTTTGCAGGTGAGCCAGCCCAGCAGGGCAAGCGTACCGGCGCGGGTCAGCGTACGACTGCCGAAACGGCGCAGGCGGGCAACAACAGACTCAGAATGGTGCATGGGATTCATCTCCTGACTTAACGTTTTGAATGAGTTAACTGGCAAACATCCAGATACACACAAGCAACAGCAGCACGGTGCGGACGGCAAAACGCCCCAGGGCCGCGTCACGCACTTTGGTGTTACTCCAGCCGGTCCAGACATCCGACAGCGCCCACGCGGCCCATAAAAAAAGAAACGCCAGCAGTGCCCCGATGCAGAGCAGATGAAGGATGTTCACATCAAGACTGCCGGAGCCGGCTTTAAACGCGTTCGTTTGTTCGGATGTCATGGGCATCAGGGCCGCTCCCGCCGGTAATTACCGGCCACAAAAGACGGGTCACGCGGTTGCGCGCGGGAGGGCTCCAGATAGCGGTCAATGCCGCTGCGGATGGTGTTGAGATCGGATGTGGCCTGACGGTAATCAAAGAAAAAGCGGCCACGGTCAGCCGGGTCGGCCTGTGCAACCGCCACGCGGGCCCGTTCAAGCGACGCCTGAACCTGGTCCAGCTGACGCTGAACAGACGCAAGCTCGTCTTTCTCGGATGCCTGTGCAGCAGCTGATGCCAGAAAGGTCAGCAATACCAGGCCAGTGATGCCCGGGACACGACGGTTGCGCCGCATGGCCGGACGATGTGAGTTCATACGCACCTCCAGAAGGATTAAGGGGTGCGGACAGGATGCGGAAGAGGGAGCGTCGGGTCAGCGATAAACCCTAAACAGGAATTTCAAAATTAATTGCAGGTCTGTGCCGGTGGCAGGTTTAGCTGTAAATAAAGGTTCATTGTGATATTAAGAAAACTCAACGGTAAACAGAGGGAAAATGAAAATGATGAAGACTGTTCTGAAGGCCACGTTAATCACTGCACTGATTACCGGCCCTGTTCTTGCGGCCGACGGTACTGGCAAAGTCCAACTTTCAGACCTGCATTTCGCCACAGCAGCAAATGGTTTGCAGCAAATTGAAGGCACGGGAACAAACGTGTCAGGTGGGCCTGTGAAGACTGTAATTGTCAAATTCAACTTGCTTCAGAATGGGGCAGTAATAGGAAATACGGCAGCGATGGCTGAAAATCTGGAGCCGGGTCAGCAATGGAAGCTACAGGCCCCCTACGACAGCATAACCAACAAGCCAGACAGCTTCAAAGTGACAGAACTGACGGTATTTAATAACTGACACTGACGCGCCAGTAACGGTCGTTTCATGGCTTGTCTGCTGACGGCAGGCGCGCAAAACAAGTTTTGCACGCCTCCGTCCAGCCCTGATTTAAAGATACTTCTTGAACGACGCAGTGGTCACCGTTACGGCGATCCCCAGCAGAACAGCCGCCGGCAACAACAGCAGATTGGGGTAGACTGCCGTGGGCCAGGAAAGGTACAGCATGGCGGGCACCACAGCGGCCGGTTTGACCAGCTTCTTGGCATGATGATAGACAAACGAACTTTCATACCCCGCGCCGTACCGCCGCAGATCACGCCGCCCCAGCCCCTCAACCAGCGCCACCACCACGACCAGCACAAACAACGGCACGGACAGCACCAGGATGGTGACGCGTACCAGGGTGATAATGCTGATCCATACCGTGGCCAGCAGGTATTCACGCAGGTAGCCGGCAAGCCAGCCGCTCCAGCTGTTGATTTCCCGGGTGACGGCATTGTCACTGTGCATCTGGTGTGCATACTGCTGCCGGACCCAGTCCAGGAAGCCACTGTCCACAAAGGCCCACTGATAGGCGGTGCTCACCCAGCGCACAACCGTCACCGATGGTTCAGACAGCAGCAGGCTGCGGGTGAACTCTGTGGACAGCCACCCCAGCTCGGTGTTCATGACCGCTTCACTGTGCGCCGCCCCGGCTTCCGGCCAGAAGAAGGCGATGCCGATATATTCAATCAGCAGGCTCAGCAGCAGCGAGGACAGCACCACGCCCACCAGGGCCCATGGCCAGCCCCAGAGCAGATTATACAGAATGCCGTGCTTGCGTTCCGGCAGCGTCTGCTGCTGTGGGGGACGTTTTACCTCAGCCATTCGCCCCTCCTGTGACCGGCACGTTCAGGGCCGGACCGTCCCGCCACCAGGATTCGCCGCTGTGATAGCTGCGCCGCATCTCCTCCGCTATTTTCTCAATACTTTCCGGCATCAGCACATCATCAGCATCCCCGGCAGGCAGCGGCATGCGGATTTTCCACAGTTGCCCGCCTTCCAGCAGGGCAAACGCCTGCCCTTTTGGCAGCGTCACGATATCGGCCGGCTCCAGCAGCGGGACTTTTACCGTCCCGACGCGGTCCTGGGTGCTTGAGGTGAAGTCCTGGTCTGCATTGACATCCGCCGTGTCCTGGTGCCCGGAGACCAGCGTTTTGGTGTAAATCTCCACCTGCGGCAGCTGCGTGGTCAGCAGCTCGGCGGTGCGGTTCTCCCTGACGCGCAGCATAATCAGGTTGTTAAAGTTACCCTGTACCTGGGCCGTCTTGGCCGCATTCCCGATGCGTGCCTCAATATCAGAAGACGTCTGGGTATAGGCTGTCACCTGCATGCCGGCACCGCCCCCTTTGTTGATGAGAGGAATAAACTCATCCCCCATCAGCTCGTTAAACTCATCGCAGTGCAGGTTAATCAGGGACTTCCCTTCTTTCCCGCCCGGCAGGCCAGCATTGATACCGTGTTTATAAATGTGCCCGGCCACACTCACCAGATCGGCGAACATGGAGTTACCGACCGCGCTCGCCACTTCACTGTCACTGAGCGCATCGAGCCCCACATACACCACGGCTTTTTTACGGATGATCTGTTCCCAGTCAAAAATCGGCCGCGTGTCGTCAATGTCCTGATAATCCGGCGACAGCAGCTCGGCGGTCTTGCCGGTGGTCAGTTTTTCCAGCAGCGGCAGCAGCGACGCCACGATTTTGTCAAAGTAAGTACGGTCATAACGTACCGCTGACCGCAGCCCGTCAAGGATGGGATCATAGAGTTTTTTACCCTCTTCTGAACTCAGGGCAACCTCAATGGCCCAGATACGTAAGGCATCCGGCTGACCCTGCATGTTACGGGGCACGTCGTCCTCTCCCAGCACCTGCTGATTATTCTCAATCTGCGTCTGCAGAGCCGGCAGCTGCGCCTGGATGATTTTTTCCGCATAGCGGATATAGAGATCGGCGATATTGTTCACGTAGCGCATGATCAGCGTGTAGTCAGGGCGCTCACCCAGGGCGACCAGCGCACGGGCGATGATGTTGACGAACCGCCAGGCAAATTCGCGGAATGCCGCGCTGTTCCCCTCACCCGACAGCTGACCGGCCACGCGGGACGCCACCTCTGACACGCGACCAAAACGCCCGACGGCATTATAACGGGCTGAAATTTCAGGCCAGCCAAGATGAAAAATATACAGCTCGTCCCCGCGTCCGGCCCGGTGGGCCTCTGCCCAGACGCGTTTCATCAGGTCTGCGTCGCCTTTCGGATCAAACACGATGGTGACTTCACCCCGCCGGATATCCTGGGTGACTAGCAGCTCTGCCAGCCGGGTCTTCCCGACGCGCGTGGTGCCGTACACCACCGTATGGCCAACGCGCTCCCCCAGAGCCAGGGTGACGTCTTTTTCGTCGGGCTCGATGCCGTGCAGCGCCGGATTGCCGCCCACCGGTGGTAACGGCCGCACCGGGTTCAGCGGCGTATCGGCACTCAGCAGCTTACCCAGCCAGGGCAGACGGTGCTCTGTCATCATTTCGAGCTGACGCGCCCCCAGGTAAAAGCGGTTTGGCTGCAGGTAACGGGCCACTTCAGGGCGCAGCGTATCCTGCAGCCGCTGGGTGTGTTTTTGCGTCCAGCGGAACCCCCGGCCTAGAAACAGGCGACGATGACTGACGGGGATCTGTTTAGTACTCATGACATAGCGCGTCAGGCGGCGGAGATTCCGGCGGTAGCGAATAATCTTCATCCCCTGATGCGTGCGGGTGACGGCCAGCGCCGCAAACCCGGCTGCGGTGACATAGCTGACAGTCGGAGCCAGAGCGACAGCCCAGGGTGCCTGCACACAGACATACGCCGCCATGCCCGATACCACGGCGGTATTCAGCTCAACGGCCGGACGCAGCAGGGCCTCAATGACGTAACGGTTACTCATCGTCTGCCTCCTTTATAATTTTACCGTCGGCCATACGGATATACGTTCCCCTCCCGGCACCGGCTTCCCTGCAGGAAAGGGAGTGGTAACGCAGGGCATCCGCCAGTAAGCGCCAGAGCACATACAGAACATTCGACAGGATGAAAAAAATGATCCATACGGCCCGCAATGACAGCAGGTAATTGTTCGCCGCGGTTTCTGTGGAGACGGCAGTGACGGTACAGGCTGCCGGCTTTGCCTCAGGCGGAGCCGCATTATCAGGCACCGGGCATTCCTCCCACATGTAATGTCCGGGCGGCGCGGTGCGCCATGCCGTTGCCTCCTTCTGCAACTGGTCGTTCAGGTCACTGACCGGATGGCCGAAAACAAGCCAGGCGAGCAGGCAGACACCGCCGAAAGCGGCAGGCACGAAAACGGCATGACGGAATAAACAGAACACAAGCCACAAAGCGTAGCGCAGGCTGTTCAGGATGATGTGCATAAAAGATTCCTCAGAGATACTGCCGGACGTCCTGCCCGGCGAGAATGGCCAGCAGGCGTTGCCCGCTGATGATGCGCAGGCGCGGTGACGCCATATGAAGGGTGCGGCTCATTTTTCCGGTACGGCCCGTGTGGATAAAGAGCCCCCGGCGGCCGGAGTGCAGGAGAAGTCGGTCGAAGTCCTCAACATGTGCGGGGGAAACAGCACGACTGTACCGTTTGGCCTGGATAAGCCAGTGCTCGCCGTCGATGATGACCTGGCCATCAAGGCCGCCGTCACCGCTGTAGGAGGCATTGCGCACCACGGTTAGCCCCTGACGTTCAAAGGCAGACAGCAACAGCTCTTCAAAGACATAGGGGCTGATTTTGCGCAGATAGGTCAGACGCTGCCCGTCTCCCGGCAGGAGGGTCAGTTTATTCAGTACCCGCCCCGCCGTTGCCCGGTATCGCCGGTGACGGCGGGTGCTGGCTTTCTCACGCCAGCGCAGGTTCAGAAAGGCCATCACCACCAGGAAAAGGACTATCAGTATGACCGCCCCATAAGGGTGTGCCATCAGCAGACCGTTGATATCTGGCGTGCTCATTACGGCTTAAACTGCTGCGTCAGGCCGGTATCGGTGATGAGTACCGGATAATGCTCAATCTGCAGGCGACGGGCCAGCTCGCTGCCGGAAGCCGGGGCCAGGCTGACACCGGGTGCCAGTTCGCGCAGCTCGCGCACGGTATCCATGTCTGTGACGTTGACTATCATCCCGGCCGCATGCTGTTCAGCCAGCGCGCCGGCATTGGCTTTCAGCCATTCACGGGACAGAGCATCATCCCCGATCAGAAACAACGCCCCGATGCCGGGCAACTGCAGCGGCCGGTCTGCTGTATTCCCCGGGCTCAGTTCAGGTGTGTTAACGGGTAACATACCCGCCATCCCGTCAGCCAGCGGAACACCGTGGTCCGGCTGGCGTGAAGGCTGTACGTCACTGACGCCGGGCATGCCGGGCTGTTTATTAACGGCCTCAAAATACGGCGCAGCATCTTCACCGCCCAGATCAGCAATCACATTCAGTTCAGCATGGCCGGTCAGGGGAAGGAGGGTAAACAGCAGTAAGGACAGCGTTTTCATCAGGGTTATCTCCCGGGTTCAGTCCAGACGAAGCCTGGATCGGGGGTGAGCGCAGCAACCGAGCGGGGCGCTTCAGCTGCCGGCGCAGAAATGCGGGGTGCAGGGCTGATTTTTGCCAGATGCCCTCTCACAATGGCGCGGTAACGTGCAGCAGGCTGACCACCTGCGGGATGGTGGTAGCAGCCGGCCGCATCCAGCCAGCTGCCTGGCTTACGCGCCCAGCACTCACGCAGAATGGTGGCGGCGGCGTTCAGGTTGGTGTAAGGGTCAAACGCATCCCACGTCGAGGCAAAATGATGACCGTTCCAGCCCAGATTGACCTGGGCAATACCGACATCGATGCGCTTAAGCGGGTGACTCTTCATAAAGACCTGCAGCGCCTGCCAGGCCTGCAGGCGCGTCTCATAGCGATACCCTTTGCCTGCCACATTGATGGTCCAGGGCCATGGCCGTATTCCGCGGGGAAGTTTGCGCGAAGACTCGCTCAGTGATACCGAGTAAAGCGCTTCGGGGGGCACGCCGTGCGCCATGGCCACGCGGACGTAACCCTCCGGCACCGTCTGGTCAGCATGGCCGTCAGGGACGGCCGCCATCAGTAAGCCCAGCGCCAGTGCGCCGGTCAGAATGCTGCGATTGCCCATTTACCGTCTCCCGCCTGCTGCAGTAAAACCGGCATCAGGCCGTTACCAAAGCGCATCCACCGGCCGCCGTCGTGGTTAAGCGTGATCTGGCGCTTGCGGACCTTTTCCACGGGAATGTGATGGTCCCGCGCCCAGCTGCGAAGCGCATCATCACTGCCCTGGCTGTCGACCAGATAGATGTCCACCGGCCGGTTGTCAGCCAGCACGGCAGACAGTTTCGCGTCGCAGGTTGCGCAGTCTTTTGACCTGACGAACAGCGCCAGCCGGCCGCCACTGTCGTGCGCCACGCCGGAGGCGTTCCCCATATTGACCGGCAGTGTGCCCGGATACAGGCGCTGCCAGGCCGCGTTCACCTCACGCTGGAAATCAAGCTCTTTCTGGGTGCGGGCAAACTCTTCCTTCACCCACTTTTCAGCAAACTTACGGCGCTCTGCCGGCGTCTGCGCCTCGATACCGAGGGTGGAAAGCGGATCGAGACCCGGCGACTGGGTACCCCGGGGTCCCTTCATCAGCTGCTGATAACGCTGATAATCGTCGGCACTGAGTCCCCACTGACCGGCCTGCTGCTGCAGGTTTTGCTGTGCGGAGTCCGCCCGTTGTGTTGATTCCTGTCGGCTGACATCCATCTGTCCTGATGTGGTCGCGGCCAGGGTCAGGGGACTCAGCAGCATGGCGGCTAAAAAGGTATGTTTCAGTTTCATCATTCGCTCCGTTATTCTGCTCTGAGCACGGTCTGGCGGCCGTTAACCCGAAACGTCGCCTCACCATAACCGGCACTGACCAGCGTCCAGCCGGACACGGTTTCACCCTCTCCGACCAGGGCCACCTGCGACAGGTTGCTGTAGCCCCGGGGCGCGATGGCAGCCCAGGACTCTGCCCCCCGCTTCTCCACTCCCGTCAGCACAAAAGGCGCAGTGCGGGCCACGCGAAGGGATGGAGCAGAACGACGTGTGTCAGCGGGACGGGGCTTTTTTGCAGCAGGCTCGTTTTTTTTTACCGGTGAGGCGACAGGTGCGGCGGGTGCGGGTGCCGGCTGTGATTTCAGCGCTGTCAGCTGCTCAGTCAGCGCACTCAGGCGGGTTTCCAGCCCCTGCTGGGCGTCCTGAAGGGTTCGCAATGACTGACGCACGGCGTCGTCGCTGCCGGCCTGTTTCGCTGCTGCGCTCAGCTCCTGCTGCATCTCGCCAAGTTTTTTCCGGGTATCCTGCAGGCCGGTTTTGAGCGTGGTCACATCTGACTGCAGGGCCGCGACTGTCTCAACAGTGGCCGCTGTACTGCCCTGAGATTCAAGGCGTGCAAGGCGTTCATCAAGGTTCGATATGCCCAGACTGAAGGCGGTGTAGCCCAGCGCCAGAATGCCGGCCAGCGCCACACCGCTGGCAGCGCCCCAGATGAGGCGGCGGCGGGGACGCCAGCTGAATCTTTTACGGGCCGGAGCGGGGTCAGTATGGAATGGTTGCTGTTCGCTCATTTTCTCAGAAACCCTCCGCTGACAGGTTTAACGGGTACTGACTGAGGGGCGCTGATGGCCGGTTGTGACACGGCGGACGGCGCAGGCGTGGACCAGGTGCTGACCGGCGGCGGAAGCTGGGAGACCGGCAGCTGGTAGCCGTCGCGCAGGCTGTGGCAGACCACACGCTGTACATCATCCACCTCAAGCTGCCAGGCCGGACCGGCCAGGACCTGCAGGGCAGTACGCAGGCGCATCGGGCCCAGCTGGTACTGGACGGCCGGCAATGCCTGGCGGTAAAGCACGCCGTTGGCGGAGCCGGTCGCGCACAGGGAATAACCGGACTGGCGCAGGGCGTAACGCAGCGCATCCGCCACAGTAGGATGCAGGGATGACGGGATGCGAATATCAATAATTTGCGAGAGAGGGTCACGCTGGGCCGCCTGCGGATCGGTACTGACCAGCAGATAACGATCGTAGCGCACCACTTCCGGCGTCCGCGCATACTCGTCCGGAGAGACCGGCTGAACGTTGCGGGTGACGGTGGTGCCGGGTGTCGGGTCCGCAGGCTCACGTTGCTGCAACTTTTGCGGCTGGGAAACACAGCCCGCAAGGAGCAGCAGGGGAAGAACAGTGGCAAGCCTGCCTGGTGAAAATATGTTGTGAGAGGTGTTACGTTTCATCCGGAATTTTCCTGTACAGTGATAAAACAGCCCTCACTGTGCGGAATCAGTCCGGTTTCACTCAATTAACAACTGATTTTCCGTTGATGAAAAAAAACGCCGGCAAAAGCCAGCGTTTTTCACTAATAGCGCGCTGTCAGGCTACTTTATGGGGACGATGGGTCACATCGCCGCGGCCTTCAAGCAACCCCGCAATAGAAATGTCTTCGTCCAGCGCGTCCCAGTGGATACCACGGGGACTCAGTTCATAGCTGTTAAGCTGTTCAGTTGAAGCATGCAACAGGCGTGGAAACCATGCCAGCGGCACACCGATGGTACGGGCGTCGTTGAGTTCAACCCACATCGTGGCCTCATCGAAGCTGACCCGTTTAGCTGAAATAGTCATTCCAGGCCTCCAGAAACAATGCTTGGTTATCTTCAACGATCCCCGTCAGTTCTTTTAATACCCGTGAATTAAACCCATCGTTACTGGCCAGAGCCACTGATGGCGTTAACCAGAATTTGGCTTCACTACCTGCTTTCATTACGTGAATGTGTGCAGGTTCGAGCGGGTTACCTTCATTAGAATAAAAAAAGAACCGGAAACCGTTGATCCTCAGTATAACAGGCATGTCAGTTATCCTTAAATGCTGACCGGATTATGTGTAAGTTCAGAGCAACTGCCATAAAGGCTGTTCAGAGTGCATGGATTGCCGATTTTGGTACTCCATACCCGAATCCAATGAACGGTATATCGTCATCGAAGTCCATCGGTGGCGCACCGGCACTGCTGCCGGAAGCCTGGCCACTGTGAGTCGGTCCGGAAGGTTGCTGAGGCTGGCCCCAGTCATTCCGGGAAGACGTATTCTGACCGCTGCCGGACTGGCGACCGCCAAGCATCTGCATGGTGCCACCAATGTTTACCACCACCTCTGTGATGTATTTCTCCTGGCCAGACTGATCGGTCCATTTGCGTGTGCGCAGCTGGCCCTCGATGTAAACCTGGGAGCCTTTGCGCAGATATTCACCCGCAATTTCTGCCAGCTTGCCGAAAATAACCACCCGGTGCCATTCGGTCACTTCTTTCTGTTCACCGGACTGCTTATCACGCCAGCTCTCAGACGTGGCCAGAGAAAGGGTGGCAACTGCACTGCCATTGGGAATATAACGCACTTCAGGATCCTGGCCGAGATTACCGACAAGAATCACCTTGTTAACGCCGCGTGAGGACATAATCATTTCTCCTGTAAAGAATAAAGAAACACCCCGCGAACGGGGTGTGTCAGGTGCGCATCAGAATGAGTTTTCTGCGTAGTTTTGTTGTGCGGCAGAGCCATTCTGCGGCGGCACGGAGTCAGATTTTTCAGTCTTGTAGACCATGTCCTGGCCTATTTTGATCCAGTCCACCTTTATCAGGCGGGCTTTCAGACTGACACGCTGTTCGCCGGCATGCTCGCCCTTGTTCAGCGTAAATATGTCCGTGGACGGATTACTCAGGTTAAAGCCCAGCAGGACTTTTTTGTCTTCATCGACGGCTTTCTGGCAGCGGGCGATAAGGCTGGTAGCCTCTTTACCTGCGACAGAAATGTCAAAACGGACGTAGGCCGGATTGTCAGTCGGACCGCTCAGTGCATTGATTACGCAGCTGAGGAACGAGCCATTCTGATGGTTAACCTGGCGGATGTTGCTGAGATACCCGATGCCTTTAATAGTCAGGTTGAAGTACTCAGATTTTGCAGATGCAGAAGTATTGTTTGCAGACATGATGTTTTCTCCATGGAGGTAAAAATAGGTACGACGGAGAAACCATCTGCCCTGACGGGAGTGGTTTCCCGTCGGGGGTCAGGATCGGTTGAATCCTGAGAGTCTGGTATGTTGAAGGAACCTTCATCGCCGCGTCGTAATGCGCTTGTACAGGCGATATCTGCTTTCAAAGGTGCGCAGATGTACCAAAGTTTGCTCCCTTTCAGGTTACAGGAGCTTTCGCTGTAGCCACCCGAAGGCGATTCTCACAGGCTACTGAATCATTGGTGGTCGTATGAACGACGGTTTAGCACTTTTATAATTAAACCGTCCTCCCTGAATGTCAACGGTCAAAATGGAAAACGTGATCCGTAAAAATAAAAGGGCACCGTTTCCGGTGCCCTGGGGTCAGTGCCTTAACCTGCGGTCGTCTCATCTGTCTCCGGGGAATAATCCCGACGCGGTTTTCACGGAGTGCATGCGTCTTACAGGTCAGTTAGTGTGCAATAACTTCCTGCCAGGCCTGCTGGGGGTAAATCCCGTTAAAGTTTACCTTACAGCACCGTGGCCAGCGGGGCACCTATGCATCAAAGCCTGGCAACAATAGCAGAACCCGGCCCGGGGTTGTACAGTGAAATAGTTCAATACTGCGCGGATTATTCTGTTTTAGCCTTAACCGATGTTTTTTTACGCTTCGCTGCTTTCTTCTTACCTGTACTGATAATTCCCTCACAGTCCGGATAGCGTATGCACCCCCCAAAATCACCATTTTTACCTTTACGTTTACGCGGGGGTCCTTTGCATAACGGGCAGGGAGGCGTGACGGGAGCAGTAATTTTCACACTGTCCTGGCGGCCTTTTTCGACAAGGTGACGGGTCCACTGCAGCTGCTTTTGCATAAAGACCGCAAGCGACATTTTCCCCTGCGAAATATCATCCAGTGCCTGCTCCCATAATGCGGTCATGCCCGGGCTCGTCAGCGTTTCCGGCAGGGCCGCAATCAGCTCCCGGGCCATCTGCGTTGAGTGGATGTGCTTCCCTTTTTTCTCCAGATAGTGTCGTTTGAAGAGGGTTTCAAGCACGGCCGCACGCGTCGCCTCTGTGCCCAGACCGGCGTTATCACGCAGCACTTTCTTCAGCTTCGGGTCACTGACGAAACTGGCCGCGTTCTTCATGGCAGCAATCAGCGTCCCCTCCGTGAACGGTTTGGGCGGACTGGTTTTCATATCCTTAACCTCAGAACCGGTGACAGCGCAAATATCCCCTTTTGCCAGCGCCGGCAGCGCCATACTGTCACCGTCGACGTCCTCTTCATCGTCATCTTTTTCAGCCAGGAACAATGACTTCCAGCCCGTCACCACACCGACTTTCCCGCGTGTACGGAACAGCTGTCCACCGATATTGAAAGAGGCCTCCGTCACGTCAGATTCCTGCAGCGGAAGGAACTGGGCGAAATAATGCTGGCGAATCAGCTGGTAGACCTTCAGCTCATCGGCGCTGAGGCGTGACAAATCAAATGCCTGTCGGGTGGGAATGATGGCATGGTGCGCGGTGATTTTTTTGTCATTCCAGACACGCGAGACAAACTGCCTGTCCAGCTGATTCAGTACCGGGGCCACAGCCGGATCGGATTTCGCCACTGCCGCCAGCACGTCGGATATTTCCTGCTGCATGGAAGTTGGCAGAAAACCGCAGTCTGTACGGGGGTAGGTGGTCGCTTTGTGGGTTTCGTAAAGTGACTGAGCAATGGCGAGCACATCATTTGCGCCCATGCCGAATTTTCGGGAACAGACCTGCTGAAGGGTGCCCAGGTCAAAACAGAGGGGTGCCGCCGTTTTCTCCCGCTTCTGTGTCACCTCCAGTACCGCAGCCCTGCCCTGCTGCTGACACAGCTGTCCCACCGCCCGGGCAGCCTGAGGATTGATGCAACGCTTTTCCTCATCACAGTACTGCTCAACGGGCACCCAGCCAGCCCGGAACCGGACGCCCTCTTTTTCAATAAGCGCATGTACCTGCCACCAGGGCTTTGGCACGAAGGACGTAATTTCATTATCCCGGTTAACCACCATGGCAAGCGTCGGCGTCTGTACCCGCCCGACGGACAGCACTTCTGACACCCCTGAGTCACGGGCCTTGAGAGTATAAAGGCGGGTCAGGTTCATACCGATGAGCCAGTCAGCCTGGCTCCGGCCCTTGCCGGCATCGTACAGCAGGGCTGTTTTTTCTCCGGGAAGAATATTGCCCAGTGCTTCCTTCACACTGGCCTCATCCAGGGCTGACAACCAGAGCCGGCGTACCGCGCCACTGTAGCGGCAGTATTCCAGCAGCTCACGCGCGATCACCTCGCCCTCGCGGTCGGCATCGGTGGCGATGACCACCTCAGAGGCCTTTTTGAGCAGCTTACTGATAACAGTGAACTGCGATTTTGTCTGCTCCTTGACGACCATTTTCCAGGCCTCAGGCAGCACAGGCAGAACATCGGCACGCCACGGCCTGCCATACTGCTCGCCATAGGCTTCAGGGCTGGCAGTTTCGAGTAAATGGCCGACCGCCCAGGTCACAACGATGTTACCGCCGCTGATAAATCCCTGCTCACGCTTGCTGATGCCCAGCACGCGGGCAATATCCTTTGCCTGGGAGGGTTTTTCACACAGAAAGAGTTGCATGTGTTGCCTCCCGCATCAGCTTTTTTCACCCGCCGCAACAGCGCGGACATCATTCATCAGTTTCGTGACGCCGGACCGGGCCAGGCGCTGTGATGATGATGAGCGATAGACAACATAGAGCCTGCTGCCGGACCCGTTTTTTTCGATTTCGATATCCAGGTGATCACGTCCGTTCCAGTCGGAGCCCATTTTGTAGTAGCTGCCCGGCATGGCGTCCCAGACGGGATGCGCATCATCTTCAGCCGCCGCTTTCCAGTCCCCGTCATTTGCTGCCTGGCGCATGGACTCAAGCTCCTGCGTGGAAATGAATTTATAGTGCCGCTTTAAGCGGGCCGCTGCCGTATCCACATCGACCGGCACGGAGAACGTTTTATCGACGGACTGCATGGCCTGTTGCCCTGCCGGGCTCATCAGCGGCATCCCGCCACTTTCTCCGCTGCTGTTGCCGCCCAACGTTTTTGTCAGGTTTGCGGCTGTGTCACTGACCTGTTTATTAATCGCAGCCCAGTCCGTTGTTGCGCATCCGCTCAGTAAAAAGAAGGAGGTGAGGAGGAACACAGGACGAATCATATTATTCCTCCTCTGCTATGTTGTTTTTAAGCGGAGGTGAGAACGAAGAGCGTTTTTTACCGCTTAACACATCCGGATCAGGTTCGCCATTTCGCTCAATGGCAACAAGCCCTTGCGTGGTTTTTTCTGCAATATCACGGCGAGTCACTGCAAGTGTTCGGTAAGGCTGAATCACGCCATAGACCTGACGAACAGCATGGCCACCATTGTCCAGGATAGTGTCACGTTGCGAACGCGAAATCAGCCCGTAATGAAAAGCCTGGAAAGCTTTCATTGCTAACTGATCATATCCAACCAGAAGCCATACGCACCGGTATCCTAACGGTGAACGGCTGAAAACGCTGACATTTAACGGATCGGCTGATTCAACTTCCGAGAGCGTTACCCCTTTGGGTACGGCTGACAATATGGCATCCAGTGAACTGAAGTTTTCATTAATTTTAAGTGTTGCTCGTTGCAGGGCTTCTTCGAGCCGTACCAGAGCCATATCGGCATAGGGATTATCTGCCGCTGAGTCTCGGGAAGCATTACCAGCTCGCGCAATGGCTTGCGGCATGCTGATTATTTCAGGCCTCTTTTTTTTCACCCCTGTATCGTCCGGAGCATCACGTTTCCTGCCCTCCCAAAGCCGGATTGCATAATGTGTATGGAGCAGGATATTAACAGAGGACTGTAGGGCCCCCGCTCGTGAAGCGGTCGTTCCGCCCTTTGTTTTACCATCAGACATGTCTAACGCCTCTCTTTAGTGGGTAATGAGTTTTGACACGCTTGAGATAGTCCGGGCGAGAGGGGTATATGAACAACTTAAAATCAGATCGTCACCATTACAAATTTGCAGGACCTTCATCTCTTTTATGGCGAAGAAATATTGCCTGGCTTTTAAGCACTGTTGCCACTGGCAACAGTGCTTACTTTTTAGTCAGTGTTGCCACTGGCAACAGCGCTCACTTTTTAGCCAGCATTTTTGCTGACAAAAGTGCAAGACTTCATGCGCCGCTGCCTGTAAAAATCTGCAATCTCATGAATTTATGATTTTTTCCCGAATTTTCTTCACCAGATCCCTGATATTTTCCTCCGATACCGGGCGGGCAGAGGCGCGTGGTTCGGGTTTCCATTGTTGCTGTTCGGGACGCTGAACTGTTTTTTGCCCGACACTGTCAGATATATCGCCACCCTGACGGGGCGCGTATAACCTGCCCTCACGCGCTTTCTTCATCACGGCCAGCAACCAGCCTACCGGGTTGCTGAGCTGCTGGCGTGCCATCACCTTTTGCAGGCTGAGCAGCACAAGTTGTGCCTGCTCCTCAGGCAACGCCTGCAGCTGTGCGGTCAGCATGGCAATATCTTCTGCCGGAACAAGTTCATGCAGACTGTCGGGAAGCACAGGTTTACCCGGTACGTACGTATTTTTATTCACACTGTGTGTGATACTACGTACGTAATGGTTCGGTTTCCGAACCCGGCCATAACTGACTGTTTTTACTGGCAGTACGGATTCCGAACTTAGTGAGTTGTTATGCCTTTCTGGACTGAGTTCGGTATCCGAACCCTGTTTTTTAGCGGCGATTCCTGGCCGTTTATGACTGAGTTCGGTTTCCGAACCCGGTGCGGGACAGGGTATTCGGTGATGATGTTTCGCCATCTGGCTGGGCGTCTGTGGGCGGTCCAGACGCGATTCGATCAGCGCAAGATGGCTGCGATAATGGCGCATGGTGGGGTCGTTTTTTATATCGTCGAGCACTTCGCGGGCGGTCTGGCTGATAGTCCGGTTTTTACTCAGGCAGGCATCCGCCACCGTATCAAGGAAGCGGGGGTCGAGCATTTCCGCATCGCTGAACGTCAGGGGCTCATCGTGCTGAGCATAGATATTCCCCCGCACCCGCCCTTTATCATCCCGCACGCGTTTACAGAGGCTGAGCCAGCCGGTTATTCGCAGCATAAGCAGGACGCGGCTTACCGTTTCCCTTGAGGCTTTCCCCTTTCCGGGTGAGGCAAGCTGCAGCTGCAGTTCGTCATAGCTGGGGAAAACCGCCCCCTCATTATTTTGTGCATACAGCCGGATCATCATCCAGCCCATCTTGTCCAGTGGTGACAACCGCGTGTCGAGCAACAGCCGGCGGGGAATGGAATCATGCACATTTCCAGTAAACAGCAGGCCGTTACGTATCCTGCCATCATCCCGCCGGGGACTGGCCGCAAGGCGGGCATTCATTTTATCCAGCGTATAAGCAATCAGGCTTTCTGCAGGCAGACTCATTATTTTTCCTTTTCGGCCGCCATCACGGCCGTTCTGAACTGTCAGTATGCTTAGTACTGCACCCGCGTACGGGTGCAGGGTAAACAGGCTGTCATGCTGCTATTTCCGTATGGCGCTGTTATAGCGTTCGTGGCTGAGAAGAAGCCATGTCCGGCCTTCGTTGCGACTCAGCAGACGCCAGAACGGGCCGAGATCGATTTTGTAGTAACCGCAGCCTTTCTCATCGAGCCGGGTGTAATTACGCGCCCCCTGCCGGAAACGGCGAACCTGACGTAACGCCTTTTGACAGCATTGCGGCGGCGTACCATGGGGAGCCCGCAGGCCCGGCGCAACCATTCTGTATTTCATGCCGTCTTCCTTACCGGCGTTCGGGCCGGAGAAGGCTGCCGGGTCTTGTGCCAGCCGCGGACGGCATGCCAGACCGACGTCAGCGAGACGTTCATCTGTTCTGCAGCCAGCATCATTACGTCCAGCCCGTCAGCACTTTCCGCGTCTTCAACGCCGGACTTTTGCCACTGACGCCACAGGGCGGCGTTTTCCTCATCACCCAGTGCGTTACCGCGCCCCGGCCGGACATCGATACCGGCAATGCGACGGCGGGCCGCCACGTCCGTACTGGAGAGCCCGAAGTAATTGGCCATCAGTTCAATGGAGCCGCCCAGCGCCAGCGCCCGATCGATACGCTGGAGTCGTTTCTGTTCCGTCCGGGCCTGCTGTAGCATGCGCACCAGATTGCCGTGATTGATGCCCACACTGATGATCGACACCTCACTGCCGGAAAGGTAGTGAAGCTCTTCGAGCGAGAGCCCCTGCAGCATCTGCATTTCCTCGCGGTTCAGTCCCAGCGATTCGCAGCGGCGGAGATAGCCACTTCTGAGATCCATAACCAGCTGCATCAATAATCCGTTTGCAGCCTGAGATAAACTGTTCATCATTCCCCCTTAATCCTGACGGTAACCAATGGCTGCCGGACCCCGGCCGCTGACACCCTGATGAAGACGGGCATTTTGTCCGGCTTCATACCCCTGATAACGTGCTGTATCCGCCCCGCGGCAGGCTTTCAGTTCACGGGTTGTGACTGTTTTCATACTGCGGCTTTCCAGCCAGTGACTCATCACCTGCTGCTCCTCGCTGCTGATGTCAGTTGCCGATATCACCTCACGCACCCCACATACCCAGCCGTCACGGAACTGCTCCGCTCTCGCCCGGCGTGTGGCCAGTTTCAGCCGCTTACTCTGGGTTTTGAGATAAGAATTTGTGGCATCTTTCAGCTGGCGCGTCAGCACATCAAAGGCATAGGCTGCTATCTCAGGTTTTTCACTGAATCCGTAAAAGGTTACCGAACGGCGATACCCGGCAGAGGTCTGACGCCATGAGTAATAAGCCTGGCAGCCAAAGGCATGACAGACGCCCCGGACAAGGGTCACCATCCATTCCGGAACTTTTTCAGCATCCGAAGGGGCCGTGCGGGAAGACGCTTCGCGCACGGATGTAAGGCCGGCATCAAGCTCGCTGATACCGTATCTGGCCATCAGCTTCTGGGCACGCTGCAGGGCCAGTCCTGCCTCATGGGCATTACTGTTGCTGCGGCCCAGCTTCAGCAGTTTCCTGACAAGATTCAGCAGTCGCAACTGTCGCTGTGAGTTATTCATCACTGTTATCCTCCCCGTACTTCAGACCGCGTTGCAGCTCCCGGAGACGGCGCATAACGCGCATCAGGCGGAGCAGTTTCAGAGCATCTTCATCTGTCAGGGCAGGTGCTTCCCCCTCACCCGGGCCGCCGGTGAAAAGCTCCGGCAGACCACACACCCCTGCCGCCGGATGCAGCACAGGCGCTTCGCCGGTCAGGCCCAGCAGAAATGCGGCGGCTTCAGAACACACCTCACCTGCCCCGACGTAACCGGCAGACATGTCCTTGTCGCGTTGAGGAAGAATTTCATCTTCGCAGCCAAGGACCTCACCCAGCTCCCATGCCAGACGAAAAGCGGTATTCTGCAGGTGTTCGATATCGTCCTGATGGGCCGGCACATGCCAGATGCTGTCATTACTCACCGGCGCGTCATCCTGCAGGACAACTTCAGGTTCTGGTGTTAAAAGAGAAAGCAGGCCATCCTCCCCATTGTCCTCTTCTCCACCATTCTCTTCTCCGTACCCATCGGAGAGGGTAACCAGCCCGCTAACATCCCCACTCTCACCTGAAATAACCGGCGCGGCACCGTACATATCTGGCTGAACCTCATGCCGAGGGGGCTCATTAATCGGTGTTTCAGAAGGAGAAGACGCATTACCCGGAACGGGCGTTACAGCCCCTCCTGAGACCTCAGGACGTGAACTGGAGACAGGTAGCGGGACGCCTTCACTCTCATCTGAGCCTGTGGTATGCAGGGCGTGATCAGCATTAACAGACTTGTTTGCGGCGGGAAAGGCAACCGTCTCCGGCTCGCCAAAGTGATGTCTGCGGTTGCGTTCTTTAGGATCGAGTTCCATCATCCAGCGGTCATAGTCCAGTTCCGGATGGGGTAACGCCTGCAGTAAATCACCAATAAATTCATCGCGAAACATCTCCAGAGACCACAGTTCCGGGGAGTTGAAACGGCCACAACACTGGCCAAAAACGTCGCTGAAGGATTTATCGCCTGTGTCTGAAATCAGGCAAAACTCATCCCACACGCGTTCCGCATCATGCCGGAGCGCCAGCAGTGACGTTATTTGTGGCCTGCCAAGCCCGGACTCAAGCAGGTCTGGGATCCACGGATAAAGATATTTCAGCGCATCTTCCATACGGCTGACTGTTGAGTAATGGACTGGCAAACCTTCACGGGTCAGTAGCTCTGACAACTGACGCAACGAAACCGTCTTTCCCATCTGCTCTTCATATATAGAGCGGGCTTTGTGGATCCCCTGCGCTTTTTCAATAAAACTCAGCTCCCCGCGCACTTCATTCTCTGCCAGATGGCCAATAACACACTGCAGCCGTCCCGGCCACGGCTTGAACAACACATGGACGCGGAAAAACCGGTCTTCTCCGGTTTCCTGCCACAGTTCTGACAGGATCTGATAACGTGTATTACCCCCGTCGCTGAAGATGTACATATCGGGCTCACCATCCGGGTCACGGGTGACTTTGGGCACGGTGTCCAGCCCGCGCGAACGGATGGAAGCCTTGATATCGTCATAACGCGGATTGCGTGATGTTCGCGGATTATCAGGATTCGGGCTTAACTGGTCGAGCGTCAGGACCATGGGCATTTCAGCCGCCGGCATGACGCTGATATTGCCGGCCGCCTGCGACTGGCGTCCGGGCTGCAGCATGGCAGCCCCCACATTAGAACTTTTACGGCTCATGCCTGTTTCCTCCCGCTGCGGTAACCGAAGTCATAGCTGCCTTCCTGAAACTCCGAAAAGAGGGTGTAACGCCCGTCAAATTTGACTTTTACCGTGCCGGTTGGCCCCTGCCGCTGCTTGCCGACAATGATCTCAGCCACCCCGGCATCAGGGGTGCCGGGGTTATAAACCTCATCCCGGTAAATAAACATGATGAGGTCCGCATCCTGCTCCAGCGCACCGGAGTCACGCAGGTCACCATTATTGGGGCGTTTATCGGCCCGCTGCTCCACCAGGCGGTTGAGCTGGGAAAGCGCCAGTACCGGACAGCCCAGCTCTTTACCGAGCGCCTTAAGCGAGCGGGAAATTTCCGCTATTTCCTGCGTGCGGTTTTCCTGCTCGGGGGAGCGGACAAGCTGCAGATAGTCCAGCATGATGAGAGAGGGTCTGCCGTATTTGCGGACATAGCGACGGGCGCGGGCGCGCAGTGTGGCCGGGGTCTGGTAACTGGTATCATCAATGATCAGACGGTTTTTCCACTCAATAATGCGACCGGTTGCCTCGGACACGCGAGCCCAGTCTTCATCATCCATGTTGCCGCTGCGAAGCCGGGACAGTTCCACCCGGCCTTCCATCGCCAGCAGGCGCATCATCAGCTGCTCTGAGGGCATTTCAAGACTGAACACAAAGACGTGATCGTCAGGTTTTGCGCTCACGGCCGCTGTGCAGGCGGCCATGGCCAGCGACGTTTTCCCCATGGAAGGACGGGCGGCCAGCAGGGCCAGATCGCCGGGCTGGAGACCACAGGTCATCGCGTCCAGTTCACTGAACCCTGTCGGTGTCCCGGTGAGGCCGTCACTGGCGGACATGCTTTCCAGCTGCGTCAGCAGTTTATCCAGCGCCTCGTTAACACCGGTCTCACTGTTGAGCTGCATGGCTCCCTGTTCGGCAATGTTAAACAACTTACCTTCGGCCGACTCAAGAATGCCCGCCGAGCTGGCTTTCGGGGCTTGCACATCGGAAAGAAGACTGTTACCCACAGTCATCAGCTGCCGCAGGCGGCTTTTCTCCGCCACCACCCCGGCGTATGCCAGGATATTGGCTGCAGACGGCGTGTTTTTACTCATTTCAGCCAGATAAGCAAAGCCGCCACACTGTTCAAGGTCGCCTCTGTTCTCCAGCCGTTCCGTAATAGTGATGAGATCGAGCGGTAGCCCTTCTCCGGCCAGCTCGGCCATCACGCGAAAGACCATACGGTGCGGCCGGGAAAACAAATCTTCCGGGGAGATTTGCAGTATCACCTCATCCCACCGGTCGTTATCAAGCATCAGTCCGCCCAGTACGGCCTGCTCAGCCTCATAAGAGCAGGGCATCATCATCTCAGACATGACGCACCTCCCGGGTCAGAACGTCACTGAAATGGCTCTGCCACTCGGGGAACAGTTCAGACGCGAGGTCGTGCATGGTGACGGCTGCGGCCGGACCTTTGCGGCGTGTTTTGTATTCCAGACGATGCACGGGCTGCTGCTTGACGTGCCCCAGTTTGAAAATATCCAGCGCCTCGATACGGGTATCGAGTAAACGATAAACGTCACGGTTGCCCAGCGCAGAGGCGTCGTAATGTTTTTCGTTAATGATGGCGGCAAGACCGTCCATTGCTTCACGGTCAAGCAGAGTGTTTTCGATACAGTTGACGAGAATGGAAATATCAGGAAGGCGGATACCGTAATTTTCATAGGTTTTCAGGCGGGTAAGCATATGAAGGGAGCCGCGGATAAATTCACGGACATCCGGAAGGATGGGTTTAACAACGCCCATCACATTACCGGTAGAGGAAAGGAGGGAAAGCTCGGTCATGACGCCTGTTGCGCCTTTCGAATCCACAATAATGACGTCATAACGGTTAAAGAAAGGATGCTGAAGTATGTTACGCAGGCGCAGACGGCCGTCTGCAGCGTGGAGCATCGCGGTCGGCAACAGTTCGTCCGGGTCGTTAGAGTAGATGACATCGAGATTTTTTATGGCGGTCTGCGAAATGCATTGCGTATGGTCACTGACCATCTGCATCAGCAATTCATAGAGACCGAAAGGGGATTCATGCTCCAGCGCGAAGATACTGCTGGCTGTGGGCTGGGAATAGTCTGCATCCACAAGAAGGGTGTTCAGGCCGGCATCGGCAAGAAAACCGGCAAGGTAAGCAGCAAACGTGGATTTGCCTTCTCCACCTTTGGGAGAGATAACGGGAAGTATTTTCATTTTGCACACTCTTTACAGTATGCAAATACGCCTGTTTACAAACTATTAACTTTGACTCAGGGATTGAAAATCCCCGTGTCCTTGGTTCGATTCCGAGTCCGGGCACCACTATTTAGAAGAACCCGCCTATGGCGGGTTTTTTGCTTTTGGAATTCTGGCAATCGCTACCCCAGATACCTTCCATCAGAGATTGCCCACACTTAACTTGCTATACTTCCCGCAGAGTCCACTCCCGTTGCAGGCCAACTCATGACCACTCAACGCCTTAGCTACGACTGGCGCATCCCGACCGCAGGGTTGATGTTGCTGGCTCTCCTGGTCGCAGGTTTTACCCTGCATTCCCACTGGAATGCCTTTATTCAGTGGTGTCTCGCCACACAAATCACGCTGCATCGCTACCTTGTTATGTATCTGCTGCAACTCAATAACCACCAGTACAGCGGTGGGTTATGGCTGCTCACGGGGGCGTTTTTTTACGGCGTGCTGCACGCGATTGGCCCGGGGCACGGCAAATTTATCGTCACTACCTATCTCAGCACCAACAAAGAGAGCCAGCTTGCCGCACGGATAGTGCCCTTCCTCGGCAGCCTGATGCAGGGCGTTAGCGCAATCCTGTTTGTCTTTATTCTCGCCGTCGGGTTTAACCTGGCGTCCGGCGATCTCAGTACCAGCCGCTGGTATGTGGAGAAAATCAGCGCGGTGCTGATTGGCGCATTCGGCGCCTTTGTCATTTACCAGGCGCTGAAAAGCCTGCGTCCGCGAAAAATGACCATCAATGCCTTCAGGCCCCTGCACCAGCACGATGAACATTGCGGCTGCGGCCACCACGGTGTAGGCGCAGACCTGACTCAGGGCGACTGGAAAACGCGCCTGGGTGTGATTCTGGCGATTGGCGCGCGCCCGTGCAGCGGGGCCATTATGATTTTAATGTTCTCTAATGCGCTGGGGATTGTGACCTGGGGAATTGCAGCGGTAATGACCATGGCGCTAGGCACTGCACTGTCGATCATGGGTCTGTCACTGGCGGTGCGTTATGCGCGTGAGCGCACGGTCGCGTACTTTGGCGGGAATTCGTCTCTGAGCTGGCTGGTTCCGGTGGTTAAAATTACCGGCGGGGTTGTACTGATCCTGTTTGCAACGGTTCTGTTCCTGACGGTTATCCCCATCAGCGCCAATGGCGATTACATCGCAGCAGGATGCTAACCCCATAAAGAAAAACCCCGCTTCGGCGGCAATGCCGATCAGTTAAGGATCGGTTGACCGATCCTTAAACTGCGGCACTATAACGGCTTCCACTACAGGGAGCCGTTTTCTTATGCCACTTCTCAATGACCTGCTCGATTTCAGCGACCATCCTCTTATGCCACCGCCTTCGGCACAGATGTTTGCCGAGCATCTTCCCACGGAGTGGATACAGCATTGCCTGACCCTTTCTGAGCACGCGACTGTTCGCCGTCGCCGTCTGCCGGGTGATATGGTTATCTGGATGGTGGTGGCGATGGCCTTTTTCCGCAACGAGCCGATTACCGATGTGGTCCGCCGTCTGAACCTGAGTACTGATGGCGAAGCGGGCATGAATCTGCTGGCCCGCAGCGCTGTCACCCAGGCCCGCCAGCGGGTGGGTGCGGCCCCGGTTGAATGGCTCTTTCGCCAGACTGCGCAGACATGGGGAACCGAACGCTACCGTAAAGATGACTGGCAGGGTCTGCAGCTTTTTGCCGTTGACGGGGCCCAGTTCCGCACGCCCGACGAACCTGAACTTCGCGAGTACTACGGCTCAGCCAACACGTCCACCATGCGACAGAGTGCATACCCGGTTATGCGTCTGGTGGCCTTAATGAACCTGGGCAGTCATGTTCTGCTGGATGCGGTGACAGCCCCCTACCGGCGGAGTGAAATCCTGCTGGCACAGTCGCTGACGGCATCCATCCCGGACAACTCCGTCACACTGTTCGACAAACTGTTTTATAGCGCAGACCTGCTGCTGACGCTGAATCAGCAGGGGAATAACCGGCACTGGCTGCTGCCGGCCCGTAAGAATATGATGGCGGAAACAGAAGAAAGTTACGGTTCGGGCGACAGGCTGCTGAAACTGAAAGTATCGCCGCAGGCGCGGAAAAAGAATCCTGCATTGCCGGAGTTCTGGTATGCCCGGGCGGTCACTTACGAGGTGAACGGCGTGGAAAAAACGGTCCTGACGTCACTTCCGGCAGACCGCTATAAAGCGAAAGAGGTGGCGGAGCTTTACCACTCCCGGAGGGAAATCGAGGTCGGGTTCAGGAACCTCAAGAGCAGCCTGCTGGATAATGCTCTGGTGCTGAGAAGCCGTAAGACAGAGCTGCTGGAGCAGGAGGTCTGGGGGATGTTGCTGGCGTATAACCTGATACGGCGCGAGGCGACCAGGGCTGCGGAGAAACACAAAAAAGCGCCCTCAGAAATAAGTTTTAAGTTCGCGTTCCAGTTTATCGCCACGGAAATGATAGTGCTGGGGAACACGGTCTCGCCGGGGACTATCCCGAAACGGCTGGAACATCTGCGGGGAAATCTGGACGCGGTGTTCATAACAAAACGCCCCCGACCATCAGGGCCGAGGGCGGTAAAGATGTCAAAAACCCGCTATCCGGTGAACTCCCGTGCCGCTCCGCTTAAGTGAACGGCATTGCGCCAGTGGCGGGTTTTTTGTCTTACTCGTTGATGCGTGGATGCTGATCCACCAGGCGCGAACGCTTCGCCTGCAATGCCTCAATCTCGGCATCGATATCTTCAATCTTCTGCTCGATATTATCGTGATGCTCGCGCAGGATCTCTTTCGCTTCCTGGAGGTCAGACGCCGCAGGCGTAGCCCCTTTCAGCGGCAGATTCGCCGTTTCTTTCATTGTTAAGCCGGTAATCAGGCCGATTACCGCAATAACCATCAGATAATAAGCAGGCATCATCAGGTTCTGCGTGCTTTCCACCAGCGAAGCGGCAAGCGTTGGCGTCAGACCGGCAATCAGCACCGAAATGTTAAACGCAGCGGCCAGTGCACTGTAGCGAATATGCGTCGGGAACATAGCAGGCAACGTAGAGGCCATCACCCCGATGAAACAGTTGAGGATCACGGCCAGCATCAGCAGCCCGGCAAAAATCAGCCCCAGCACATCGCTGTTAATCAGGATAAAGGCCGGGATCGCCAGCAGGAACAGCGCAATACTGCCCAGAATGATAAAAGGTCGACGGCCAAAACGGTCGCTCATCAGCCCCATAATCGGCTGAACAAACAGCATCCCCACCATGATGGCGATGATAATCAGTACACCGTGATCTTCCGAGTAGTGCAGGTTATGCGACAGGTAACTCGGCATGTAGGTCAGCAGCATGTAGTAAGTAACGTTGGTGGAAATCACCATCCCGATACAGACCAGCAGGCTGCGCCAGTGTTTGGTCGCAATCTCTTTGAACGAGACTTTCGGGCCTTCCTGAAGGCTTTCACGATCGCCCTGTTCCAGCTTTTCGACGTGCTGCTGGAACGCTGGCGTCTCTTCAAGAGCATGACGCAGGTACAGACCGATAATCCCCAGAGGCAGCGCCAGGAAGAAAGGAATACGCCAGCCCCAGTCCAGGAAGTTATCTTCGCCCACGACGGTAGAGATCAGAACAACAACCCCCGCACCCATCACAAAGCCGGCAATCGAGCCGAAATCCAGCCAGCTTCCCATAAAGCCGCGTTTTCTGTCCGGGGAGTACTCCGCAACGAAGATTGACGCACCGGTGTATTCACCGCCCACAGAGAAGCCCTGCGCCATCTTACAGAGCAGCAGCAGCACAGGTGCCCAGATGCCGATGGAGGCGTAAGACGGTATCAAGCCGATACAGAACGTACTGATCGACATAATCACAATGGTGATGGCGAGTATTTTCTGACGCCCGTATTTATCGCCGAGCATCCCGAAGAACAAACCGCCAAGCGGGCGGATCAGGAAGGGCACGGAGAACGTACCCAGCGCGGCTATCATCTGTAAGCTGGGGTCGGCACCCGGAAAGAACACTTTGCCTAACGCATAGGCGACAAAGCCGTAGACACCGAAATCGAACCATTCCATCGCATTACCGAGCGAGGCGGCAGTGATCGCTTTACGCAGTTTCGCGTCATCAATAATGGTGACATCGCGAAGGGTGATGGGTTTTACCTTTTTCCTTTTAAGCATTGCTATCCTCGTAGAGTTGGCCCTGTCCGCACCACAGAAATTCCTGCGGTCTGTGGACCAGGTGAGCGCCTCTTGCGCATGTCCTCTTCAAGCGTAGCAGGTTTACTTACATTGACGTTTTACGCCTATACAACCGAACCTGTTGACGCCTGTCTGGGCAGTTAATGACTTCTTTACCCTACCAGCGTTTATATTTGTGATCAACTTCACACATATTTGCCCTGTTCGTCAGCTGCCTTCAGGATTTGTCAATTATCCCTCCTCCGTACTCTTTCAGAGTGGCTCCCCATAAATATCCTTGCGGGCGTTATTATTTTTCCCCTAACAAAAAACAATCCACATTTTTTCACATCAAATTTACAGAATTTTTAATTATCAACCGGCAATGCGAATGTTTACACAAAATATGTGATTTGGATAACTAAAACACTGTTTTATTTTCATTGAATCATCATTCCGATTATCGCATCATAAATCCGAACACCACACCTTGAGTGCTTCCTTCGAACGTTAAGCGGAAGTCACTTATTTAAATTTATTGCATGGATAACGAATTAACGGCTGTCACAAACCATCAATTCGTTGAATTAATTGAATTATTTTTTTTCGCCTTTTTCGCCAACCACGCGGGGTGAGATGTGAGGGTTAAACATGAAAATTAAAGCCACGATAGAACGCATTCCTGGCGGTATGATGCTGGTCCCGCTAGTGCTTGGTGCGATCCTGAATACTCTGGCACCGAATACCGGGGCTTATTTTGGCGGTTTCACGAAAGGGATGATCACCGGTACAGTCCCGATTCTGGCGGTATGGTTCTTTTGTATTGGTGCCTCTATTAATTTACGCGCGACAGGGACGGTATTGCGTAAATCCGGGACGCTGGTTATCACCAAAATCGCTGTAGCCTGGGTAGTCGCAATGGTCTGTGCCCTGTTTATTCCTGAGAATGGCGTACAGACCGGTTTCTTTGCCGGATTATCCGTTCTGGCTATTGTCTCGGCGATGGATATGACCAACGGCGGGTTATATGCCAGCCTGATGAACCAGTACGGCACAAAAGAAGAATCCGGCGCCTTCGTCCTGATGTCTCTGGAATCCGGCCCACTCATGACCATGCTGATCCTCGGCTCTGCGGGTCTGGCAACGTTTGAACCGCATCACTTTGTTGGCGCAGTCCTGCCATTCCTGATCGGGTTTGCGCTGGGTAACCTGGACCACGATCTGCGTGATTTCTTCAGCAAAGCAACACCGGTGCTGATCCCGTTCTTTGGTTTTGCGCTCGGGAATACCATTAACCTGAACGTTATCCTCGATACTGGCCTGCTGGGTATTGTGCTGGGTGTGGCGGTTATCATCATCACCGGGATCCCGCTGATTATTGCCGACCGTGTGATTGGGGGAGGAAACGGAACCGCAGGTGTTGCCGCCTCGTCAGCCGCGGGGGCCGCCGTGGCAAACCCGGTCATTATTGCCCAGATTAACCCGGCCTTCGAACCTGTTGCCGCCTCAGCGACTGCGCTGGTTGCAGCCAGCGTGATTGTGACGGCCATTCTGGTGCCGATCATTACCGCGCTGTACGCCAAACGCTTCGGGAGTGTAGCGGCTCAGAAAGTGGAACAAAAAGCGGTAGAGTTGCATCACTAATACGCCGTGCTAACGATACCCTCTCCTTGTGTGGGGAGGGTTCGTAACAAGAACGTCAGCCAAAAATCTCTTCTACCATGGCATCCACCAGCCGTTTCGCTGAACAGAGTCTCGGCATCCCTAAGGCGACGGTTTGCCAGTTCTGCGTTACCGACCAGCTCACCGGGTGTTTATCTGCCTGACACCAGTCGCCAAGCCAGCCCAGCATATCTTTGTGATCAACCAGCCTCGGAGAGGCAGGCGTCGTCAGCCATTGATGATAAAAATGCCGGGTCGCGGGGGATGCATTGATTCCCTGCGCAAGATAATTCGCTGCCATGCTGCGCAGGTTATCTTTGAGCATCTCCGCCACATCTTCATTTGCCAGCCGACATGCATCGCCAAACGGCCCCCAGCGCAGCTCCTCCAGCACGATGTAGCACCGCCCGGCGAGTGACCAGCCGTCGTAATGCCCGGCCCGCCAGCGGGTAAAAATCTGTTCGCTGTGCTCGCCCGCCTGCACCGTCAGGCCGCGTTGTGTTAACGCTTTTTCTTTATAGTTTGCGCGCTGCTGAAAATGGGATGAAAGTTCGTCGTATTGCTGCATTAGCGCCGGCGACTGCGGCGCGCGCGGGTTAGCCTGCTGGCGCAGTGCGGTCAGTTTTTCCGTCATCCGCGTCAACGCCAGGTGCCCCGGGTCGAGCATCCCCGCCAGTTTCTCGGCCAGGCCCAGACGCAATGCCGCATTTTCGTTGAGCATTCCCGCCATTGCCCAGGGCCGCAGCCGGGTGTGCGTCATGATCTCTTGAGTCAAACGCTCACGAAATTGCAGCTGTTGCGGCCCCAAAGGGGAATGACGCACAGCGTCCACCCCCTGAACCAGATCGACCATAAATTTAGGATGAATACACTCCAGCGTCCGCCCGGGACCGTCCAGTAGTTGTGTTGTCATGGTTGCTCTGCCGCGAATAGAGTTTGAATATCATCGCGTAACAGTCGGGTATCTTCCTGAATCCACGTCGCAGTAGTGATACTGTGCTTCAACAGCTGACTGAGCGCTCGGGTCGAATGCTCATTTTGCTGCCGTACTGCGAGGCTATCACGCAAGCTTTCCTGTAACCCGGTCAGGCATAACGAAAATTCTGCAAAGAAGGTTGCCATACCCGCCGTAACAGAGACATCGACCTGCGCGGCCAAAGCTTTACGGATTTGTTCACAAAACTGATCAATATGTTGCTTAAACTTGTCATGAAGCTGGCCAACATCAATAACATATCGTGTGCGTGTCTCGACGTAATCTTCCCAGCCCCAACCCGGATTGTTCAGCCAGCGGGAAACCGTTTCGCGCACGCTCCCCGCGCATGAAGGCTGCCCCGTAGGGCGGTTATCCATCGCGATCGCATCGTTAAACAGCGCGCGGGTGTTGAAATTCAGCTGATTTGCCTGAAACGCCGGGAAGCTGATCCGCGCGCGGAACCCGGCGTGGCTCAGTTGTTCTTTAATACGCGTTTCGATAGGGCGCATCGCCTCATTGAGCGAACGCGCCAGCGTGACCTCCAGCTGATCAAAGCGCAGCGCCAGCTCCCGGCTGATTTTACTCTGCACATCCAGCATAATCAGTTCACAGGAAGAGCGGATCTTGCTCAGGACAATCTGGGCCTGGCCTTCATCTTCCAGCACTAACTGTTGCAGCTCTTCCAGGGCGTTGTGGCGTAAATCCCGCGAATCAATCCCAGCCAAATCAAGAATATTGTCGTTACTGAAGACATGTTCAATCGACGATTGCAGCCAGAGTTTTTGCTGGGCAATAACGTAATCTGTGGTACTCAGCGCCTGTGCCACCTCATGTTCCACTTCATCGCTTACCGCATTCTGGCGGGTCTGGAGTAACGCCATATCCTCTTCGAGGCGCGCAATGTTAAGTTCAAGCGCCTCAAAAGCAACCGTCAAACCCTGATAGCGAAACTCGAGGTACTCCCTGGCGTTTTGCGCATAGTTCAGCAACTTATGTGAGGCCGAGCGCAGGGCAAAGAGTGAAGCGTTAGCATAAGCGGCATAAATCAGTTTACGGATTGGCTGCTCAAACAACGAGTCTTCCCACAACAGATCCGCCGCATGGCGAAGATGTTCAACATTGTCCAAATCAGCCGTACGCCAGCGCCGTCCAAGCGCCGCTTCGGCAAAATCCTGCACCCAACGCTGCTCCTGATGATTAGGCAGGCGGCCGTTTACTGTCATCTCAAAACGCGCACGATTTGCAAGGTAGGCCCACATTGAAGAAACCGGGTAAATCTGCCCCGGCGAAATATTCCCTTTCATCAGTGTGCCGGAAATCATTGCCCTGACTTGTTCTTCATCATCGCTATTGCGGTCTTTCTGATCGAACTTATTAACCAGGGCGTACAGTGGCACCGATTTCCCAACGGCTGAAATCGCCTGGCGCACCTCCTGATCGGAAATCGATTTAAGCTGGGTGTAATCCATCACCGCCAGCACCGCCGATGCGCGCGCCAGTTGCTCACTGAGCATTTTTTGCAGATGTGGCTGCCCGGCCTCATTCGGCCCCGGGGTGTCCAGCAGGGTCAATTGCCCAAGATGGGCATCCATTCCGGCAAGATGCACAAACTCCACTTCAATTACCGGAATATGTTCAATGGACACATATTCTGTAAACGGAAAATCGACACCCAGCGCCTGAGATAACCTCACCAGATCGTTCAGGTTTTTCAAACAATTAAATATAGGTTGCGCACCAAGATGGTGTTTTTCAAATGCTTCGCCTTTTTCGATACGCTCCAGTAGCGCATTCATATCTTTATCAATTTCAAGACGACGCGTCAGTTTGCCGCGGTCAGAGTTACACAGCTTTTGCTGAAGCTGCTGGATCAAGGCATCAATAGGCGAAACATGTGAGAAATGCAGCACAGGCTCTTTCTGACCAGGGGTATGGCGGATAAGCGTGGGCAGCGCTGTCATTGGGCGGTTGCGGTTCGGTAAGACCTCCGTGCCCACAATTGCATTAATGGTTGTCGATTTACCCGCTTTCATGGTTCCAACAATTGCCAATACCATTTCAAGACGGGTTATTTTCCGTAATTCATTATTCAGCATCGCTTGCTGAGATTCGACGCCACGCGCGCTGAAATGCAAAGGTAAAACGTTGTTATTTTCACCAGATATAGCGGCAGTCGTACTATCCAGCATCGCAACTGGCATTGATTTCAACGTATCAAGATTCTGCAAAGCAAGCTGGAGCAAACGTTCCGCTTCCTGGCTTAATTCAAAAATGGTCTGTGTGTGCATGATAAAAGCCTTTCCTTAACGCAAATTTATTACTTTTATTAAGCCACTTCGTTTTAATTATGCTGTTTTGGCTTATATGATCACGTGTGGAAAACATGGTCACTTAAATATAACTGATTGATGATAATCAGAATTATATTCTTATCATTGTATTGCGTGTAAAACTCCCCCCTTGGTCAGATAACCAAAAGATAAAAAGCGTAGCGCATTTTTAGGAAATTTCAGGATATATCATCATTATTTACCCACCTAAAAAGAGAGGTAATTCACCGCCGCCATTTGCTGCATGGCGGTAGAGACTGTGGATAAATAACAACTTACTGCTTAACCTTATCCGAAATGAAGGAGCGTAGCAATTTGATGTAATAAAATAATCGATATATTTAACATCAACGTTTTCCACGGTCTTAATGCTGTAAGAATCGCTTATCTGACTGACAGGAAGTGTCATTCCCGGCAGAAATTTTGCACTTTTTTTATTATGTAATATCACCGACAAGGTTGTGGATTTGCGCTATACTTGCCGCCTTTTTCGGCACCATGCCGTCATTTAGCTGGCACTTTCCAGCCCGTTAAGCACTTTTTTGAGGATACCGACATGCAACTCCCACACTGCCCGAAATGCAATTCTGAATACACTTACGAAGATAATGGCATGTTCATCTGCCCGGAATGCGCCCACGAATGGAACAATGCAGAACCTTCTGCGGATAGCGATACGCTGATCGTTAAAGATGCTAACGGTAATCTGCTGGCCGATGGCGACAGTGTTACCGTCGTTAAAGACCTGAAAGTGAAAGGCAGCTCTTCAATGCTGAAGATTGGCACCAAAGTGAAGAATATCCGTCTGGTTGAAGGCGACCATAATATTGACTGCAAAATTGACGGTTTTGGCCCAATGAAGTTGAAATCTGAATTCGTGAAAAAGAACTGATTTACCTGCCTTTATCTCTCATGCAGGCCCGGTAAACGAAGCGCCGCCAGGCGCTTTTACCGGATGCGCTGCGCTTATCCAGCCTACAAAAACAGAACTACACTTATTGGGCTTCTTTTACCTGAGGTAAAGATTATGCCATTAAGTCCCTACATCTCTTTCGCCGGCAACTGTGCAGAGGCCAGCGCCTTCTACCAGCAGGCCGTCGGCGCAGACGTTCTCTACAAAATCACCTTCGGCGAAATGCCAAAAGACGACAACAGTGAAGAAGGCTGTCCGTCAGGTATGAAATTCCCGGATTCCGCTATTGCTCACTCGAATGTCCGCATCGCGGGCAGCGATATCATGATGAGCGATGGGTTACCGCCCGGCACTAAAGCACAGTACGCCGGGTTTACCCTGGTCCTCGACACCCAGGACGTAGTGGAAGGTAAACGCTGGTTCGATAATCTGGCCGCTGGCGGCAGCATTGAAATGGCCTGGCAGGAGACCTTCTGGGCGCACGGTTTCGGTAAAGTCACCGACAAATACGGTGTGCCGTGGATGATTAACGTCGTTAAACAGCAACAAACGTCGTAGACCGGATAAGCGCAACGCATCCGCCAACAGTGCAACCGGGCGCTGTTGGCGGGCTTGCCGTGATTGTCATCGTTTTCCCCTCAACTCTTCAAATTCCCGCAACCAGGACTTAACCCAAATGTCACATTGATGCGCCAGCATGAGGCCACATTTATTCTGAGGCCTGTGCACATGCAAACTGTCATCCGCGTCGAGAAACTGAGCAAGACCTTTCATCACAATAAGGCTCTTCATGCCGTTGATCTGACCGTCCAGCAGGGCGAAATGGTGGCACTGCTGGGCCCCTCCGGTTCAGGTAAATCCACCCTTCTGCGTCATTTGAGCGGGCTTATCACCTGCGATAAAACGCCCGAAAGCCACGTTGAGCTATTGGGTAACACCGTGCAACGCGCGGGCCGTCTGGCGCGTGATATCCGCAAAAGCCGCGCGCAAACAGGCTACATCTTCCAGCAGTTCAACCTGGTGAATCGCCTGACGGTGCTGGAGAACGTTCTGATTGGCGCACTCGGCAGCACCCCGTTCTGGCGTACCTGCCTGCGTTGGTTCTCTCCTTCACAGAAACAACAAGCGTTGCAGGCGCTGACCCGCGTCGGCATGGCCCATTTTGCTCACCAGCGCGTGTCCACCCTGTCCGGTGGCCAGCAGCAGCGCGTGGCGATTGCCCGTGCGCTGATGCAAAAAGCCAAAGTGATCCTGGCCGATGAGCCGATTGCCTCGCTCGACCCGGAATCTGCCCGCATCGTGATGGAAACCCTGCGCGACATTAACCAGAACGACGGCATCACCGTGGTGGTGACGCTGCATCAGGTGGATTACGCCCTGCGCTACTGCGAACGCATTGTCGCGCTGCGTCAGGGGCATGTGTTCTTTGATGGCGCAAGCCATCAGTTTGATAACGACCGTTTTGACCATCTCTACCGCAGCATTAATCGCGTCGATGAGAACGCGCAGGCTGCATAACTCAACCCGATCCGAGGAAAGTACATGAGCTACAAAGCCGTTGCCGCGCTGGCCTTCACCAGCATGTTCAGCATCAGCACCCTGTTAAGCCCTGCGTACGCGGAAGAGCAGGAAAAAGCACTGAACTTCGGCATTATTTCGACGGAATCACAGCAGAATCTCAAACCTCAGTGGGAACCGTTCCTGAAAGATATGGAAACCAAACTGGGGATCAAAGTGAACGCCTTCTTCGCTCCGGATTACGCGGGCATCATCCAGGGAATGCGCTTTAACAAAGTGGACATCGCCTGGTACGGCAACCTCTCTGCGATGGAAGCGGTCGATCGCGCGAACGGCCAGGTCTTTGCCCAGACCGTTGCGGCAGATGGCTCCCCGGGTTACTGGAGCGTGTTGATCGTCAATAAAGACAGCCCGATCAATAACCTCAACGACATGCTCGCCAAACGCAAAGATCTGACCTTTGGTAACGGCGACCCGAACTCTACCTCTGGCTTCCTGGTCCCGGGCTACTACGTCTTCGCCAAGAACAATGCGTCTGCCAGTGACTTTAAGCGCACCGTCAACGCCAGCCACGAAACCAACGCGCTGGCCGTGGCGAACAAGCAGGTAGATGTTGCCACCAACAACACCGAAAACCTCGACAAGTTGAAGACCTCCGCGCCGGACAAGCTGAAAGAGCTGAAGGTTATCTGGAAGTCCCCGTTGATCCCGGGTGACCCAATCGTGTGGCGCAAAAACCTCTCCGAAAGCACCAAGGACAAGGTGTACGACTTCTTCATGAACTACGGCAAAACGCCGGAAGAGAAAACCGTGCTGGAACGTCTGGGCTGGGCGCCGTTCCGTGCCTCAAGCGACCTGCAACTGGTGCCGATTCGCCAGTTGGCGCTGTTTAAGCAGATGCAGGGCGTGAAGGACAACAAAGGTCTGAAGGATGAAGAGAAGACCAGCAAAGTCTCTGAGCTTCAGGCGCAGCTTGAAGACCTTGACCGCCTGACTGCGGCGCTGAGCGCAATGACCAGCGTGAATAAAGTGGTTCAGTAACTCAAGTCCCCTCTCCCTTGAGGGAGAGGGAGAACAGATAAAGGAGCACACATGCAAACCATCACCGTCCCGCCACCAAAGCGCAGCTGGTTCTCGCTATTTAGCTGGGCCATTCTGCTGGCGGTGCTTGTTATCTCCTGGAAGGGCGCGGAAATGGATCCGCTGCTGCTCTTCAAAGACTCCGGCAACATGGCAACCTTCGCCGCCGACTTCTTCCCGCCGGACTTCAGCCAGTGGCAGGATTACCTCGGCGAGATGGCCACCACCCTGCAAATTGCCGTCTGGGGTACCGCCCTTGCCGTCATTCTCTCCATTCCGTTTGGCCTGATGAGCGCCGAAAACATCGTGCCGTGGTGGGTATACCAGCCGATGCGTCGCCTGATGGACGCCTGCCGCGCCATCAACGAAATGGTCTTCGCGATGCTTTTCGTGGTCGCCGTGGGACTTGGCCCGTTTGCCGGGGTAATGGCGCTGTTCATTCACACCACCGGCGTGCTCTCCAAGCTGCTTTCGGAAGCGGTTGAAGCCATTGAGCCCGGCCCGGTTGAAGGCATCCGCGCGACCGGTGCCAATAAAATCGAAGAAATTCTGTACGGCGTGCTGCCGCAGGTGATGCCGCTGCTCATCTCCTACTCCCTGTACCGCTTCGAGTCCAACGTCCGTTCCGCCACCGTGGTCGGCATGGTGGGTGCAGGCGGCATTGGTGTGACGCTATGGGAAGCCATTCGCGGTTTCCAGTTCCAGCAAACCTGCGCCCTGATGGTGCTTATCATCATCACCGTCAGCCTGCTGGATTTCCTCTCTCAACGTTTGCGTAAGCACTTCATCTGAGAAGCGAGGCTTTGATTTATATGCACTTATCCAGACATCCGACCAGTTACCCTACCCGCTGGCAAGAGATCGCGGCAAAGCTTGAAGTGGAACTGCGCACGCACTACCGCTGCGGAGACTACCTGCCTGCCGAACAACAGCTTGCCGACCGTTATGAAGTGAATCGTCATACCTTGCGCCGCGCCATCGATCAGCTGGTCGAGCGCGGATGGGTACAGCGTCGTCAGGGCGTGGGCGTGCTAGTGCGGAAGCGCCCGTTCGACTACCCGCTCAACGCGCAGGCCCGCTTTAGCCAGAATCTGCTCGATCAGGGTAGCCACCCCACCAGCGAAAAGCTGCTGTCGGTACTGCGTCCGGCCTCCAGCCACGTAGCTGACGCACTGGGCATTCAGGAGGGCGATAACGTGGTGCACCTGCGCACGCTGCGCCGGGTCAACGGCGTGGCGGTCTGCCAGATAGACCACTACTTCGCAGACCTGGGCCTCTGGCCGGTACTGCAAAACTTTTCCAGCGGGTCGCTGCACGACTTCATGCGTGATGCCACAGGTATTGCGCTCAAACGCACCCAGACCCGTATCAGCGCCCGCCGCGCGCAGGCCAAAGAGAGCAAAGTGCTGGAGATCCCCAACATGGCTCCGCTGCTCTGCGTGCGCACCCTTAACCACCGTGACGGTGAGATCAACGCAACGGAATACTCCGTCAGCCTGACCCGCGCCGACATGATTGAATTCACAATGGAGCATTGAATGCACTTTGATACCTCCACCCGCCAGCGCTGGATGCGTGTGCTGGCTCATAGCCAGCCTGCCGCGCTGCATGGCCGCATGAATGCGCTCAGCCTGACGCCAGATTACGAAGCCATCCGTACGCCGGAGATTGGCCTGGTGCAGATCCAGGCGCGCATGGGCGGAACCGGCGAGCGCTTCTTTGCCGGAGATGCCACGCTCACCCGCGCCGTCATTCGCCTGAACAGCGGCACGCTTGGCTATAGCTACGTGATAGGGCGCGATAAAGCGCACGCAGAGCGCTGCGCGGTCATCGACGCCCTGTTGCAGGAACAACCTCATTTCCAGTCATTAATGGAAACCCTCATTGCCCCGCTGGAAGCTGACCGCGCCGCACGCCTTGCCGCGCGTCAGGCCGAAGTAAACACCAGCCGGGTCGACTTCTTTACGCTCGTTCGCGGAGACAACGCATGACGCTTCAACCCGCTTTTACCCTGGCCGTCCAGGATGCCCAACACAGTTTTCGTCGCCTGCTGAAAGCCATGAGCGAGCCGGGCGTTATTGTATCGCTGCATCAGCTTTCACAAGGCTGGCTGCCACTAAACCTGGCTACCACCAGCGTGCTGCTGACCCTTGCCGATAACGACACCCCGGTGTGGCTTTCTGGCCGGATGTCGAACGACATCGCCTGCCAGAACCTGCGTTTTCACACCAATGCCCCGCTGGTAGAGCAGCCACATCAGGCGATATTTGCGGTGGCGGATGAGCAGATAAGCCACGAACAGCTCAACGCCCTGAGCGAAGGCAGCGCCGTGGCCCCGGAAACCAGCGCCACGCTGATTTTGCAGGTATCCAGCCTGAGTGGCGGGCGCATGTTACGCCTCACCGGGGCGGGGATCGCCGACGAGCGCATGATCGCGCCACAGCTGCCGGAGTGCATCATCCATGAACTCACCGAGCGCCCGCACCCGTTCCCGCTGGGTATCGACCTGATCCTGACCTGCGGCGAACGCCTGCTGGCGATACCGCGAACCACTCATGTGGAGGTGTGCTGATGTACGTCGCCGTTAAAGGGGGCGAAAAGGCGATTGCCGCCGCCCATTCGTTGCAGGAGCACAGACGACGGGGTGATGAGCAGCTTCCCGAGCTGAGCGTTGCCCAGATAGAACAACAGCTGAATCTGGCCGTCGACCGGGTGATGACCGAAGGCGGCATTGCCGATCGCGAGCTGGCCGCGCTGGCACTCAAGCAGGCCAGCGGTGATAACATCGAAGCCATTTTCCTGCTGCGCGCCTACCGCACCACCCTTGCCAGACTGGCGGTAAGCGAGCCGATTAATTCAGCTGAGATGCGCTTAGAGCGCCGAATATCGGCGGTGTACAAAGATATCCCCGGCGGCCAGCTGCTTGGCCCGACCTACGATTACACCCACCGTCTGCTGGATTTCACGCTGCTGGCAAACGGTGAAACGCCCTCCCTGAGTACGGCCGGGCCGCAGCAAGATACCTCCCCGCACGTGTTTAGCCTGTTGGCGCATCAGGGGCTGGCAAAAGCCGAAGAAGATACCGGAAGCACGCCGGACGACATCACCCGCACGCCCCCGGTTTACCCTTGCTCACGCTCATCGCGCCTGCAACAGCTGATGCGCGGCGACGAAGGTTATCTGCTGGCGCTCGCCTACTCTACGCAGCGCGGTTACGGGCGTAACCACCCATTCGCCGCAGAAATTCGCAGTGGCTATATCGATGTAGAAATTGTGCCAGAAGAGCTGGGTTTTGCGGTTAACGTCGGCGAACTGCTGATGACCGAGTGTGAAATGGTCAACGGTTTTGTGGCGCCGGAAGACGAAGATCCGCACTTCACGCGCGGTTACGGCCTGGCGTATGGCATGAGCGAACGCAAGGCAATGGCCATGGCGCTGGTCGACCGCGCGTTGCAGGCACCCGACTACGGTGAACATATCTCCGGCCCGGCACAGGACGAGGAATTTGTGCTGGCTCATGCCGATAACGTGGAAGCAGCAGGCTTTGTCTCGCACCTCAAGCTGCCGCACTACGTTGATTTCCAGGCCGAACTGGAACTGCTGAAACGCCTGCAACGGGAGCGATCACATGGCTAACTTAAACGGCTACAACTTCGCTTATCTGGATGAGCAAACCAAACGCATGATCCGCCGCGCCATTTTAAAAGCCGTGGCGATCCCGGGGTATCAGGTGCCGTTCGGCGGCCGGGAAATGCCGATGCCCTATGGCTGGGGCACTGGCGGTATTCAGCTCACGGCCAGCGTGATCGGTGAAGCCGACGTGCTGAAAGTCATCGACCAGGGCGCGGACGACACCACCAACGCCGTGTCGATTCGCAACTTCTTTAAGCGCGTAACGGGCGTAAACACCACCGAGCGCACGGAAGACGCAACGCTTATCCAGACCCGCCACCGCATTCCCGAAACACCGCTCACTGAAGATCAGATCCTGATTTTCCAGGTCCCTATCCCGGAGCCGCTGCGCTTTATCGAGCCGCGCGAAACGGAAACCCGCACCATGCACGCTCTGGAAGAGTACGGCATCATGCAGGTGAAACTGTATGAAGATATCGCCCGCTTCGGCCATATTGCCACCACCTACGCCTACCCGGTGAAGGTCAACGGGCGCTACGTGATGGACCCGTCGCCCATCCCAAAATTCGATAACCCGAAAATGGACATGATGCCTGCGCTCCAGCTATTCGGCGCAGGGCGCGAGAAGCGTATTTACGCTGTGCCACCTTACACCCGTGTGGAAAGCCTCGATTTCGACGATCACCCATTTACGGTGCAGGAGTGGGATGAGCCATGTGCCATCTGCGGCTCGAAACACAGCTACCTGGATGAAGTGGTGCTGGATGACACCGGCAAACGGATGTTTGTCTGTTCCGACACCGATTTCTGCCGCCAACAGAGCGAGGCGAAAGGCCAATGAAACCGCTGCTTTCGGTCAACAATCTGACCCACCTTTATGCGCCTGGCAAAGGCTTCAGCGATGTCTCCTTTGAGCTATGGCCGGGGGAAGTGCTCGGGATTGTCGGCGAGTCCGGCTCGGGCAAAACCACTCTGCTGAAGTCCATTTCTGCGCGCCTGACGCCGCAAAATGGCGACATTTTATATGAAGGCCAATCGCTGTACGGGATGAGCGAAGCCGAACGCCGTCGCCTGCTGCGCACCGAATGGGGGGTGGTGCATCAACACCCAATGGACGGCCTGCGCCGCCAGGTATCGGCGGGTGGAAATATCGGCGAGCGGCTGATGGCGACCGGTGCACGCCACTACGGCCATATCCGCGCCACTGCGCAACACTGGCTGGAAGAGGTTGAAATCCCGGCCTCGCGTATCGACGACCTGCCAACGACATTTTCCGGCGGGATGCAGCAACGTCTGCAAATCGCCCGCAACCTGGTCACGCACCCGAAGCTGGTGTTTATGGATGAGCCAACCGGGGGGCTGGACGTTTCTGTACAGGCTCGCCTGCTCGACCTGCTGCGCGGCCTGGTGGTAGAGCTGAACCTTGCCGTGGTGATTGTCACCCACGATCTGGGTGTTGCGCGCCTGCTGGCCGACCGCCTGTTGGTGATGAAGCAGGGCCAGGTGGTGGAAAGTGGTTTAACCGACCGCGTGCTGGACGATCCGCACCATCCGTACACTCAGCTGCTGGTGTCGTCTGTTTTGCAGAACTGATGTTGCTGTTGCCGGGTGGCGCTGCGCTTACCCGGCCTACGAACACCGCACCTGTAGGCCGGGTAAGGCGAAGCCGCCACCCGGCAAGAAAACGCCACGAGGCCAAAATGATCCACGTTGAAAATGTCAGTAAGACTTTTGTGCTCCACCAGCAAAACGGCGTGCGCCTGCCGGTGCTGCAAAATGCCTCGCTTGAGGTCAGCAAGGGCGAATGTGTGGTGCTGCATGGCCATTCTGGCAGCGGTAAATCCACCCTGCTGCGCTCGCTTTATGCCAACTATCTGCCGGACGAAGGCCACATTCACATCCGCCACAATGGCGAGTGGGTGGATCTGGTGCAGGCCCCGGCACGCAAGGTGCTGGAAGTCCGCCGGTCAACGATCGGCTGGGTGAGCCAGTTTCTGCGGGTGATCCCCAGGATCTCCGCGCTGGACGTGGTGATGCAGCCGCTGCTGGATCTGGGCGTGCAGCGTGAAACCTGCGCCGCCAAAGCCGCAGGCCTGCTGACGCGCCTCAACGTGCCGGAACGCCTGTGGCATCTCGCCCCTTCCACGTTTTCTGGTGGTGAACAGCAGCGCGTGAACATTGCGCGTGGGTTTATCGTCGATTACCCGATTTTACTGCTCGATGAACCTACCGCCTCGCTGGACAGCAAAAACTGTACAGCCGTGGTTGAGCTGATCGAACAGGCCAAAGCACGCGGCGCGGCGATCGTGGGGATCTTCCACGATGAAACCGTGCGTTCGCGCGTGGCTGACAGATTGCACCCGATGGGGACCCACGCATGATCGTTAATAACGTAAAGCTGGTGCTGGAAAATGAAGTGGTTGGCGGCTCGATTGAGATCCAGGACGGGGTGATCCGCGCGTTTGCCGAAACCCAAAGCCGCGCGCCTGAAGCGATGGACGGCGAAGGCGGCTGGCTGCTGCCGGGGCTTATCGAACTGCATACCGATAATCTGGACAAATTTTTTACCCCACGGCCAAAAGTCGACTGGCCCGCCCATTCGGCGATGAGCAGTCACGATGCGCTGATGGTGGCCAGCGGGATCACGACCGTACTGGACGCGGTGGCAATTGGTGACGTGCGCGACGGCGGCGATCGCCTTGAGAATCTGGAAAAGATGATCAACGCCGTAGAAGAGACGCAAAAACGCGGCCTCAACCGTGCCGAGCATCGTCTGCATCTGCGCTGCGAGCTGCCGCATCACACCACGCTGCCGCTGTTTGAGAAGCTGGTCGGGCGCGAGCCCGTCACCCTGGTGTCGCTGATGGATCACTCGCCGGGGCAGCGCCAGTTTGCCAATATCGAAAAATATCGCGAGTACTACCAGGGAAAATACTCCCTTACTAATGACGAGATGGCGCGCTACGAGGAAGAGCAACTCGCCCTGGCTGCCCGCTGGTCGCAGCCTAACCGCCTCTCCATCGCGGCCATGTGCCGTGACCGTAATATCGCGCTTGCCAGCCACGACGACGCCACGCATGAGCATGTGGTTGAGTCTCATCAGCTTGGCAGTGTGATCGCCGAATTCCCGACCACATTCGATGCCGCAGAGGCCTCGCGCAGGCACGGCATGAACGTGTTGATGGGCGCGCCAAACATCGTGCGCGGCGGCTCCCACTCCGGCAACGTAGCCGCCAGTAAACTGGCTTCGCTCGGGCTGCTGGATATCCTCTCTTCTGATTACTACCCCGCCAGCCTGCTGGATGCGGCGTTCCGGGTGGCGGATGACGAAAGCAACACCTTCACCCTGCCGCAGGCGATCCGTCTGGTGACGAAAAACCCGGCCAACGCGCTGCACCTTCAGGATCGCGGTGTGATTGGTGAAGGTAAACGAGCGGATCTGGTGCTGGCGCATCGTAAGGGCGAGCACATCCATATCGACCATGTATGGCGTCAGGGAAAACGGGTGTTCTGATGGGAAGATTAATCTGGTTAATGGGGCCTTCGGGCTCCGGTAAAGACAGCCTGCTGACGGCGTTACGCCAGCGGGAGCATTCACAACTGCTGGTCGCGCATCGTTACATTACCCGCGCGGCAAACGCCGGAAGTGAGAATCATATCTCGCTGAGCGAGCAGGAGTTTTTTACCCGCGCCGGGAAGAATTTACTGGCGCTGAGCTGGCATGCTAACGGCTTTTACTATGGCGTTGGCGTGGAGATAGATTTGTGGCTTCACGCGGGGTTTGACGTGCTGGTGAACGGTTCACGCGCACATCTGACCCAGGCCCGCGACAGATACGAATCCGCGCTGCTTCCGGTGTGCTTACAGGTATCGCCAGATATTCTGCGAAACCGGCTGCAAAGCCGTGGGCGTGAAAACGCGCGGGAGATAGACCTGCGGCTGGAGCGTGCGGCACGGTATACCCCTTCGCAATGTCATATCCTCAACAACGATGGAAGTTTGTTACAGTCAGTGAATAATTTCCTCTCACTTATCCGCCAAAAGGAAAAACAACATGCCTGACTGCCAGCTTCGCCCTGCCACGCCTGATGATGCTTCCGCCGTTTATAGCCTGATTTGCGAGCTGAAACAAAGCGAGTTCGATCATCAGGCGTTTCACGCCGGGTTTCTCGCCAATCTTCAGGACCGCAATATGCACTATCAGCTGGCAGTGCTCGACGGAACAATTATCGGCATGATTGGGCTGCATATGCAGTTTCATCTGCACCACGCCAGATGGATTGGTGAGATCCAGGAGCTGGTGGTGATGCCACAGGCGCGAAGCCTGGGGATAGGCAGCCAGCTCCTGGCGTGGGCGGAAGATTATGCTCGCCATGCGGGCGCCGAGTTAACCGAGTTGTCCACCAGCGTGAAGCGCACCAGTGCGCACCGCTTTTACGTTCGTGAAGGGTATACCCAGAGCCATTTCCGGTTCACTAAACCGCTGTAGAGGTGCGTTATGAGTCTGACGATCACGCTGACGGGAACAGGTGGGGCACAGCTGGTGCCGGTGTTTGGTTGTGACTGCGCGGCCTGTCGCCGGGCGCGTTTGCAGGATGAACACCGCCGCCGCCCCTGTAGCGCGGTGGTCAAATTCAATGATGCGGTAACGCTGCTGGACGCGGGGATACCGCACCTGATGGACGACTGGCCGGCAGGTAGCTTCCAGCAGTTTTTACTCACCCACTATCATATGGATCACGTCCAGGGCTTGTTCCCGCTGCGCTGGGGTGTGGGAGCCACCATTCCGGTGTACGGCCCGCCGGATGAAGAAGGATGCGACGATCTTTTCAAACATCCGGGGCTGCTCGATTTTAATCACACCGTGGCACCGTTCGTGGTGTTTGAGCTTCAGGGATTACGGGTTACGCCGCTGCCGCTCAATCACTCAAAACTGACCTTCGGCTATCTGCTGGAAAGCGCGCACAGCCGCGTGGCGTGGCTGTCGGATACCGCCGGGTTGCCGGATAAAACGGTGAAGTTTCTGCTCAACAACCAGCCGCAGGTCATCATCATCGACTGTAGCCACGCGCCGCGTGAAGAGACGCCACGTAATCACAGCGATTTAAACGCAGTTATTGCCCTGAACGAGGTCATTGGCTGCCCGCAGGTGATACTGACGCATATCAGCCACCAGTTTGACGTGTGGATGATGGATAACCCACTGCCGGAGGGGATTGAAGCAGGGTATGACGGAATGGTTTTGGTGCTGGATTAGGCTTTCTCCCTCTCCCGTGGGAGAGGGTTAAGGTGAGGGCAACAGACCGCACTTATCCGCGATCGTAATCTTCCTCTAACCGCCGCTCATCATCTTCGAGACGACGTCTGTCATCATCAAGCTGGCGCTGACGTTCATCCAGACGGCGACGTCGGTCCTCGAGCTGCCTGCGACGGTCGTCATACTGACGGCTGTCCGTGGAACGACTGGTGTCATAACGATCGTCGTCATCACTGCTGCGATCGCTGCTACTGCTGCTGGGGTTATAGGCGTCATTAATCGCCTTCTGAATGTTGCCAATGGCATCATCAACGATATCGGCATGTGCCAGTTGGCTGGTCAGGGACAGCAAACCCAATAACAAAGCGGTAGAGTAACGTTTCATAAAGCCAGTCTCGCAGGGGGGCTGGCTTTACTGTATTGAACGGCCGGGACATGAGGTAGCGGAGGAATCTCAAATTTTGTAGCTCATGCCGTCACCTTACGTAACGCCTGCGCCAGCTGTACACGGGTAAAAGGTTTGCGTAATAACGCCACGTCCGGCAACTGTGGGTTATGCGCCGGACGGAGATCCTGACCGCTCATCAGCAACACCGATAGCTGCGGGAACTGGGTTCGCACCTGGTTAATCACCTCTGCGCCACTTAAGCCACCCGGTAACATTAAGTCACTGATAAACAATCCAATATCCGGCGAAGCATTCAGCATTTTCAGCGCCTGCTCGCCGCTTTCGGCTTCAAGCGTCAGGTAACCTAGCTGGTGAAGTTGCTCGCACAGGGTCTGGCGAACATCACTCTCGTCTTCCAGCACCAGCACCAGCCGATCGCTGTCTGCCGTGGTGGTAGCAGCCAGCGTTTCATCCCGGGGAACGGGCGCAAGCGTTGAACGCGGAAGCTGTAGCCGCACCGTGGTTCCCTGCCCTGGCGCACTTTCTATCTCCACGCGCCCCCCGGACTGGCGCACAAATCCGTAAACCATCGACAGCCCCAGTCCGCTGCCGCTACCGGTCTGTTTGGTGGTGAAAAACGGCTCGAAGACCTGGGATTTCACCTCCTGCGACATCCCGCTGCCATGATCAATCACCTCCAGCGCCACCATGTCCTGCCTGCGCCCGTCACTGCGGGTGACACGCTGGTTCCAGGTGCGGACCTTAATCACCCCAGTTTGCCCTTCCATGGCATCACGGGCGTTCATCACCAGGTTGATAATGGCGTTTTCCAGCTGGCTAACGTCAATCCACGCAGGCCAGGCCGGGGACTGCGCTTCGATGTCCAGCGTGATGGTGGCAGGCAGCGAGTGGCACATCAGTTCGCCGAGGTTTTCCAGCAGCGGTTTCATCTCTACCGCGTGTGGATTCAGGGACTGTTTGCGGGAAAATGCCAGCAAACGCTGGGTCAGCAGCGCCCCGCGCTCGGCCGCCTTGCGCGCCCGGTTGATGCGCAGCGCATCCGGCGAGGCGGGGTCGGTTAATTCCAGGCTGCCGATAATCACCGCCAGCAGGTTGTTAAAGTCATGCGCCAGCCCGCCCGTCAGCTGCCCGACAGCCTTCATCTTCTGGCTGTGCAGCAGCGCCTCTTCCAGCCCCTGACGCTCTATGCGGTCTATCTCCATCTGCGAGGTTTTTTGTTTCAGCAGCCGGGTAGTGTGCTCAAGCGACGCAGTGTTGCGGGCAAAAACGCTAAACGCGCGCGCCAGCTCACCCAGCTCATCGCGCCGTTGCAGTGCGGGAACCGAGACATCCTGCTCCCCGTGGGCAAGGCGCGACATCGCTCTGGAAATCGCCGTCAGGTTAGTCCCGAGATTGCGGTAGATATACCAGCAGGCGCAGCCGGTGATAATCAGCGCCAGCAGAGCAAACACGCTGATAAAGACGCTGATGGAGCGCAGCTCCTGATGGCTCTGGGCAGTACGCAGGGTAGAGGCTTGCGCGACCTGCTCAACGTACTGATTGATGTCGCTGTTTAAAATAGCCACCAGCGCCTTGATATGAAACATATACCAGCTGATAGACAAATCGCTCTCTTCCAGCTGGTTAGATAGCGGGGCAAGCTTGCGCAGTTCATTGTCAAAGTCGGGCAGCACCATGTTCACCACCGACTGCGTGGCGCTGCGGGGCAAGGTGGCCGTCACCGCATCCAGCTGTTGAACCGTGGCGCGGGGCGAAGGCGTGTCGATGGCGGCGATGATAAGCCGGTCCATTTCCGTAAGCTGCTGCGCATCCGGCACATTGCTGCCGAAGCGGCGATTAATGTCCTGCAAATGGCGCAGATAACTTTGGCTCTGGTAGAGCGAGCTAAGCAGCGCGTTACGCTCAAGATGTCGGCGCTGCCCACGCTCCAGCATCCCCGTCACGCTCTGCTGTAATTCATTACTCCGGCGAATAATTCGCGCCACCAGCGCTGGCTCCTGCTGGGCCAGTGGCGCATCGGCAAGTTGCTCCAGCGAATGACGCAACGCCATTTGCGTTTGCTTCAGCCTGTCGGCTTCCCCTTTGTATTCCAGCGCCCCCACCACCTGAGAGAGTCGCACCGCCGCCGTGGCCACATTCGCCGTATCGCGCGCAAGGTTCATGCTGCCGGTCATGTCATCCAGCGTTTGCTGCTGCACCTGCTCCTGGATCTGGCTGGCATGACGGAAGCCAAGCACCGCCACCCCGCTGACCATTAACGTCACCGCCACCACCAGCAGATTAAAAATCAGCAGGCGTCCGCGGGCACTGGCGAAGAACGGAGGACGGCGTGATGGCATCTGTTTAGGCTCCTTTGCGGTCTGATGCCCTCACCCTGGCCCTCTCCCACGGGGAGAGGGAAAAGAAAAATGTGACGGCGATTAGCTATTCATAACTATGACAAATATGAACAGCTTCTGACATTTTGCATTTACGAACCTGTGATGAAGTGCGGATATCGACATTTGCAGGAGATCCGCCATGAGCAGAACCCCGGTATTAGAGATGCGCAATATTGCCAAGACGTTTGGCAATTTCCACGCGCTCAAGGGTGTGGATTTGACGGTTTTCCCCGGTGAGATCCACGCGTTAATGGGTGAAAACGGCGCCGGTAAAAGCACACTGATGAAGATCCTCGCCGGGGCTTATACCGCCACCAGCGGCGAGATCCTGATCGACGGCCAGCCGTTCCATATCAAAGGCCCAAAAGATGCGCTGGCCGCAGGCATTACCCTGATTTATCAGGAGATGCAGCTCGCACCCAACCTGACCGTTGCCGAAAACATCTTCCTTGGCAGCGAGCTGTCGCGCGGCGGGTTGGTGCAGCGTAAAGAGATGGCCGCCCAGGCTCAGGCCGTCATTGACCGCCTGGGTGCGCACTTTAAAGCGACTGACCTGGTGATGAGACTCACCATCGCCGAACAGCAGCAGGTGGAGATCGCCCGTGCGCTGCATCGTAAAAGCCGCATTCTGGTGATGGATGAACCCACCGCCGCCCTCTCCTCGCGCGAAACCCATCGTCTGTTTGAGCTGATTTTGCGCCTGCGTGATGAAGGGATGGCGATTATCTATATCAGTCACCGGATGGCGGAAGTGTACGAACTCTCCGACCGCGTCAGCGTTCTGCGCGACGGGCAGTACGTCGGCAGCCTGACGCGCGACAAACTCAACGCCTCTGAGCTGGTCAGGATGATGGTCGGCCGCCCGTTAAGCGATCTGTTCAACAAAGAACGCGACATCCCGCTCGGCAGCCCGCGCCTTAACGTGCACCACCTGACCGACGGCAAAAAAGTGCAGCCCTGTAGCGTGCAGGTCCGTTCCGGCGAAATTGTCGGCCTGGCCGGGTTGGTGGGCGCCGGGCGTTCCGAGCTGGCGCAGCTGATTTTTGGCGTGCGCAAAGCCACAGGCGGGATGATCGAAGTGGACGGCGAACCGGTGGTGATCCACTCCCCGCGCGTCGCCATTGATAACGGCATCGGTTTTCTGACCGAAAACCGCAAGGAGCAAGGGCTGTTCCTGGAGCTGGCAGCGCAAGAGAACATCACCATGGCGACGCTTGAACGCGACGCCACCTTCGGCATGTTGAATCGTAAAAAAGCCCAGTCCATCTCCGATGACGCCATTGCCCTGCTCAATATTCGCGTTCCCCACTCCCAGGTGCGGGCGGGAGGGTTGTCCGGCGGGAATCAGCAAAAGCTGCTGATCTCGCGCTGGGTGGCGATTGGCCCACGCATTCTGATTCTGGATGAGCCAACGCGCGGCGTGGACGTGGGCGCTAAAAGCGAAATCTACCGCATCATGAACCAGATGGCGCGCAAGGGGGTGGCCATTTTGATGATCTCCAGCGAGCTGCCGGAAGTGGTGGGCATGAGTGACCGGGTCTATGTGATGCGCGAAGGCAGCATTGCAGGCGAGCTTCACGGGCACGACATCACCCAGGAAAATATTATGACGCTGGCTACCGGCGTGAACGACTCTCATCATCAGGCGGTGTAATCATGACCAACTCAACCAATCCGCAACAGGTGGCGAAATCCGCCTCCGCCAAAAAAATGCTGATGAGCGATCTGATGCAAACGATCGGTATTTTGCCGATATTAATTCTGATTGTGGCGGTATTTGGCGTTATCGCGCCTAACTTCTTCACCGAAAGTAACCTGCTCAACATTACCCGTCAGGCGTCTATCAACATTGTGCTGGCGGCGGGGATGACTTTCATCATTTTAACCGGCGGGATTGACCTCTCCGTGGGGTCGATTCTGGGCACCACGGCGGTGGCGGCCATGGTGGTGTCGCTTATCCCTGAGTTCGCGATGCTGTCGATTCCGGCGGCGCTGATGCTGGGTATGGTGCTTGGGTTATTCAACGGTGCGCTGGTGGCCTTTGCCGGGCTACCGCCGTTTATCGTCACTCTAGGAACCTACACGGCCCTGCGCGGCGCAGCCTATCTGCTGGCAGACGGTACAACGGTTATCAACTCGAACATCAGCTTTGAGTGGATCGGCAATAACTATCTCGGCCCCGTGCCGTGGCTGGTGGTGATCGCGCTGGCTGTCATCGCGATTTGCTGGTTCATCCTGCGCCGGACCACGCTGGGCGTTCATATCTACGCGGTGGGCGGCAACATGCAGGCGGCACGCTTAACCGGTATCAAGGTGTGGATGGTGCTGCTGTTTGTGTATGGCATGAGCGGGCTGCTTTCGGGCTTAGGCGGGGTGATGAGCGCATCGCGACTCTACAGCGCCAACGGCAACTTAGGCATGGGCTATGAGCTGGACGCGATTGCCGCGGTGATCCTCGGCGGCACCAGTTTTGTCGGCGGGATCGGTACGATCACCGGCACGCTGGTGGGCGCATTGATCATCGCGACGCTTAACAACGGCATGACGCTGATGGGCGTCTCCTATTTCTGGCAACTGGTGATCAAAGGGGCGGTGATCATCATTGCGGTGCTGATCGACAAATACCGTACCCGACACCATCAAAGTGCATAACAACAAAACCCTACGAGTGAGGAATACAGCATGAGATTGAAGCCCTTAGTGACCGCGCTCTGTGCTGGCGCACTGCTTGCCGCAGCTCCATTTGCGCAGGCAAAAGACCTGAAATCCATCGGCGTAACGGTGGGTGACCTGGCTAACCCGTTCTTCGTGCAGATAACCAAAGGTGCCGAGCTGGAAGCGCGCAAACTGGCAGGTGATAACGTGAAAGTGACGCTGGTTTCCAGCGGTTACGATCTGGGTCAGCAGGTGGCGCAGATTGATAACTTTATCGCTGCAAAAGTCGACATGATCATCCTCAATGCGGCGGATTCTAAAGGGATCGGCCCGGCGGTAAAACGCGCGAAAGATGCCGGGATCGTCGTGGTGGCGGTTGACGTGGCGGCGGAAGGGGCAGATGCAACGATCACCTCCGATAACACCCAGGCGGGGGAAATGGCCTGTAAGTACATCACCGATCGCCTCAAAGGCAAAGGCAATGTGGTTATCATCAACGGACCACCGGTTTCTGCGGTACAAAACCGTGTGGAAGGCTGCCAGACCGAGTTTAAGCGCCACCCGGATATCAAAGTGCTGTCAGACAACCAGAACGCCAAAGGCAGCCGTGAAGGCGGGCTGGAGGTAATGACTTCCCTGCTGGCCGCCAATCCGAAGATCGACGGCGTGTTCGCGATTAACGATCCTACGGCGATCGGGGCCGATCTGGCAGCGAAACAGGCGCAACGCAGTGAGTTCTTTATCGTCGGCGTGGACGGCTCGCCAGATGGTGAAGAGGCGCTGAAACGGGAAAATTCCCTGTTTGTGGCGACCCCGGCACAAGATCCGCAGGTGATGGCGGCAAAAGCGGTAGAAATCGGCTATGACATTCTACAGGGCAAACCTGCGCCGAAAGAGCCTGTGCTGATCCCGGTGACGATGATCGATAAAAAGAACGTCGGTACGTATAAGGGATGGACAGTTAAGTAACGGTTGTGCGGCCTGATGCCCTCACCCTAACCCTCTCCCACCGGGAGAGGGAACTGTTTTCAAGGAGTCCTCATGAAACGCTCCGAAATCAACGAAATCCTCGGCCATACGCGGCAGTTCTTTTCCATGCACGATGTTCACCTGCCACCCTTTGCCAGCTTCCCACCAACGCAATGGCAACAGCTCGACCAGGGCGCATGGCGTGAAGTGTTCGACCTCAAGCTCGGCTGGGATGTAACCGCGTTTGGCGGTAACAACTTTGCCGCTCAGGGGTTAACGCTGTTTACGCTGCGCAACGGCTCCCCCAACAGCGTGCCGTATGAAAAATGCTATGCCGAAAAAATCATGCACGTACGCGACGGCCAGGTTACACCCATGCATTTTCACTGGCGTAAACGCGAGGACATCATTAATCGCGGCGGTGGCAATCTGATTATTGAGTTATGGAACGCCGGCGCGCATGAAGAAACGGAAAACACCGACGTTACCGTGACAATCGATGGCTGCCTTCAGACCCACGCACCCGGCAGCCAGCTGCGCCTGGCACCAGGGGAGAGCATCTGCCTGACGCCCGGCCTGTACCACAGTTTCTGGGGCGAGCGCGGCTTTGGTGATGTGCTGGTCGGCGAAGTGTCGTCGGTCAATGACGATGAACACGACAATCACTTTTTACAGCCAGTCGCCCGCTACAACAATATCGAAGAAGACGAACCGGCGGTGCTGGTGCTGTGCAACGAATACAACCTGTTTCGGATTTAAGGAGTGAATGATGCCATTAATTTCTCTTGCCGACGGTCTTGAGCACGCCAGGGAACACCATTACGCGCTGGGTGCGTTTAACGTTCTCGACTCCCACTTCCTGCGCGCGCTGTTTGCCGCAGCAAAACAGGAGCGGTCGCCTTTTATCATCAACATCGCGGAAGTGCATTTTAAATATGTGTCTTTGGATTCGCTTGTTGAAGCGGTCAAATTCGAGGCCGCCAGACACGATATCCCCGTGGTGCTTAACCTCGATCACGGGCTGCATTATGAGGCAGTAGTGCGTGCGCTGCGCTTAGGATTCAGCTCGGTGATGTTCGATGGCTCCACGCTGAGCTACGAAGAAAACATCCGCCAGACCCGGGAAGTGGTGAAGATGTGTCATGCGGTGGGGGTCTCCGTTGAAGCGGAGCTGGGTGCCGTGGGGGGCGATGAAGGCGGAGCTTTGTATGGCCATGCGGATGAAGCCTTCTTTACCGATCCGCACCTGGCGCGCGAATTTGTCGATTTGACCGGCATCGACGCGCTGGCGGTGGCTATTGGCAATGCGCACGGCAAATACAAAGGCGAGCCCAAACTCGATTTTCCCCGTCTGGATGCCATTCGCCAGCAAACCGGTCTGCCGCTGGTACTGCACGGCGGCTCTGGCATTAGCGATGCCGACTTCCGCCGCGCCATCGAACTGGGGATCCACAAAATCAATTTCTATACCGGCATGTCACAGGCAGCACTGGCGTCGGTGGAACACCGGATGTCGCACCGTCAGCCGCTGTACGACGAGTTTGCCGAGCTGCTGCTGGGCATTGAAGAGGCGATAACCGACACGGTGGCCGAACAGATGCGCATCTTCGGCAGCGCGGGGCAGGCATAATGGAACGCAAAGGGATCATCGCCGCAGGTAATATGCTGGTGGATCATGTTCACCAGATAGTGCAATGGCCGGAGCGCGGCTGGCTGGCGGAAATCACCCACAGCGAGCGCTCAACCGGCGGCGCGCCGCTGAACGTTCTACTGACGCTGGCGAAAATGCATGTCGGCCTGCCTTTACAGGCGGTGGGGTTGATTGGCGAAGATGGCGACGGGGATTATATTCTGGCGATGCTCGACCAGTATCATGTCAACCGCCAGCGCGTACAACGCACCACTTTTGCCCCCACCTCGATGTCGCAGGTGATGACCGACCCCAGCGGGCAGCGCACCTTCTTTCACTCGCCAGGGGCAAACCGTCTGTTGGATCTCCCCGCTTTCGACCGGCTTGATGGCACGATGAAAATCTTCCATCTGGGGTATCTGCTGCTGCTCGACAGCCTGGATATGCCGGACGATGAATTTGGCACGCGCAGCGCACGCCTGCTGGCACAGATGCGCGACCAGGGATATGAAACCTCGCTCGACCTCGTCTCCCGTAAGGGCGACCCGCGCTATCAGCCTCTGGTGCTCCCTGCCCTGCGCCATCTCGACTATCTGGTGATTAACGAACTTGAAGCCGGCGAGTTTAGTGGCCTGGAGATGCGCGACAGCAACGATGCCCCGGATATCGCCCACATCGCCGAAGCGGCTGCGCAATTACTGGCGGCTGGCGTCAGGCAGCGCGTGGTGATCCACTGCCCGGAAGGCGCCTGGGGAGAAGTACCGGGTGAAGCGGGTCGCTGGATCCCGTCATGGATGCTGGAACAAGAGGAGATTATTGGCAGCGTGGGTGCAGGCGATGCGTTTTGCGCGGGCTTTTTATACGGCTGCCATGAATCACTGCCGCTGGCTGAGAGTATTTATCTGGCCCACGCCTGCGCGCGGGCAAGCCTGATGGCCGCCAACGCCATTGATGGCGCAAAGACGCTGACAGAGTTGCAGGTGTTTATTAAAGAGAACCGTTAAGCGGCTTTTTCGTTGTGAGAAACATCGGTGGCAAAGACATATCCCAGCCCGCGAATAGTTTTAATCAGCGCAGGCTGGTGCGGGTTGGCCTCGATTTTGCGCCGCAGACGCATAATCAACACATCGATAGTGCGGTCAAACACCTCGGCACTTTCGCTGTGGGTAAGCTCAAGAAGTTGTTCGCGGCTCAGTACCCGGCGGGCGTTTTGCGTCAGCGCCAGCAGCAGACCATACTCACCCTGCGTTAACGACACGGTATTGCGTTGCGGATCGCTCAGCTCACAACGGGTGGTATCCAGCGTCCAGCCATTAAAGGCGATCCCCGGCGCGCGCGGGGCGGCGGCTTCGGTTGCCAACACGCCAGTACGGCGCAGCACGGCTTTAACGCGCGCAACCACCACACGTGGATTAAACGGCTTACCGATGTAATCGTCAGCGCCCATCTCCAGGCCAACCACGACATCGGATTCACTGCCAAGCCCCGTCAGCATGATGACGGGTAGCTCCGGGCGCAATTTCTGTAGCTGCAATAACACCTGCAAGCCGTTGATATCCGGCAACATCATATCCAGCAATACCAGCGCAATGTTGGGTTCAAGCTGCGCCAGGCTCAGGGCGTCCTGGCCGTTATGACAAACCAACACCGTAAAGACGTGCTCGTTAAGCACGTCCTGTAGCAGTTCGCACACTGCGGTATCGTCATCAACCACCAGAATCGCCGGTTTCATCGCATCATCCATCAGAGGTGTAGAGTTAAGTCTGATCCATTCTGCAATCGGCTCCAGCCAAATCTATTTTTTCGTGATGGAATTTCAATCCAGGTCACATCCCCCGCCCCTTCGACACGTCAATTTTGACGATTGCCTGTTTTTCGTCAGCGTTTTGTCCAGAAATAGGCCGTAAAGTCTGGGGATACCCACAATAAAAACATGGCATAGAAGCTGCATAATAGGTGCAAAAGAACTGTTTAACTGGAGCAAAAGCGATGAAAAAAGTCGTCACGGTTTGCCCTTATTGTGCCTCAGGTTGCAAGATCCACCTGGTGGTCGATAACGGTAAAATCGTACGGGCGGAGGCGGCACAGGGGAAAACCAACCAGGGCACGCTGTGCCTGAAAGGCTACTACGGCTGGGATTTTATTAACGATACCCAGATCCTGACCCCGCGCCTTAAAACCCCGATGATCCGCCGCGAACGCGGTGGCAAGCTGGAATCCGTCTCCTGGAGCGAAGCGCTGGATTACGTCGCCACGCGCCTGAGCGCCATCAAAGCCAAGTATGGCCCGGATGCGATTCAGACTACCGGCTCATCACGCGGGACCGGTAATGAAACCAACTATGTAATGCAAAAATTCGCGCGCGCCGTTATTGGTACCAATAACGTCGACTGCTGCGCTCGCGTCTGACACGGCCCATCGGTTGCAGGTCTGCACCAGTCGGTCGGTAACGGCGCAATGAGTAATGCGATTAACGAGATAGATAACACCGATCTGGTGTTTATTTTTGGCTACAACCCGGCGGATTCTCACCCTATCGTCGCGAACCACGTGATTAACGCGAAACGCAACGGGGCGAAAATCATCGTCTGCGATCCGCGCAAAATTGAAACTGCGCGCATTGCGGATATGCACATCGCACTGAAAAACGGCTCGAATATCGCGCTGTTGAATGCGATGGGCCACGTCATTATTGAGGAGAATCTGTACGACAAGGCGTTTGTCGCCAACCGTACGGAAGGCTTTGAAGAGTATCGTAAAATTGTCGAAGGCTATACGCCAGAGTCGGTCGAAGCGATAACCGGCGTCAGCGCGCAGGAGATCCGCCAGGCAGCACGGATGTACGCGGCAGCAAAAACCGCCGCCATTCTGTGGGGAATGGGCGTGACCCAGTTCTATCAGGGCGTGGAAACCGTGCGTTCCCTGACGAGCCTCGCCATGCTGACCGGCAACCTTGGCAAGCCGCATGTCGGCGTGAACCCGGTGCGTGGCCAGAATAACGTGCAGGGTGCGTGTGATATGGGCGCGCTGCCGGATACCTATCCGGGATATCAGTACGTGAAGTTCCCGGAAAACCGCGCCAAGTTTGCGAAGGCCTGGGGTGTGGAAAGCCTGCCTGAACACACTGGCTATCGCATCAGCGAGCTGCCGCACCGTGCGGCGCATGGCGAAGTGCGTGCAGCCTACATCATGGGTGAAGATCCACTCCAGACCGACGCCGAGCTGTCTGCGGTACGTAAAGGGTTTGAGGATCTGGAGCTTGTGATTGTCCAGGATATCTTTATGACCAAAACCGCGGCGGCGGCGGATGTGATTTTACCGTCTACGTCGTGGGGCGAGCATGAAGGTGTCTATACGGCGGCAGACCGTGGCTTCCAGCGCTTCTTTAAAGCGGTAGAGCCGAAGTGGGACCTGAAAACCGACTGGCAGATTATCAGCGAAATCGCCACCCGGATGGGGTATCCGATGCACTACAACAACACCCAGGAAATCTGGGACGAGTTGCGTCATCTGTGCCCGGACTTCTACGGGGCCACCTATGAAAAAATGGGTGAACTGGGGTATATCCAGTGGCCATGCCGCGATGAGTCAGAAGCCGATCAGGGTACGTCGTATCTCTTCCAGGAGAAATTCGATACCCCGAACGGGCTGGCACAGTTCTTCACCTGCGACTGGGTCGCGCCAATCGATAAACTCACTGATGAGTATCCGATGGTGCTCTCCACCGTGCGTGAAGTGGGCCACTACTCCTGTCGTTCGATGACCGGCAACTGTGCTGCTCTGGCCGCCCTGGCGGATGAACCTGGCTATGCGCAGATCAACACCGCCGACGCTGAACGTCTTGGCATTCAGGATGAAGCGCTGGTGTGGGTGAACTCACGCAAAGGCCGCATCATCACCCGCGCGCAGGTCAGCGATCGACCCAACAAAGGGGCGGTCTATATGACCTACCAGTGGTGGATCGGTGCCTGTAACGAACTGGTGACGGAAAACTTAAGTCCGATAACCAAAACGCCGGAGTATAAATACTGCGCCGTACGCGTAGAGCCGATTGTCGATCAACATGCTGCCGAACAGTATGTCATCGACGAATATGGTGATGCTGCCAACTTACTGATTTAGTGTATGATGGTGTTTTTGAGGTGCTCCAGTGGCTTCTGTTTCTATCAGCTGTCCCTCCTGTTCAGCTACTGACGGGGTGGTGCGTAACGGCAAAAGCACCGCCGGACATCAGCGCTATCTCTGCTCTCACTGCCGTAAAACATGGCAACTGCAGTTCACTTACACCGCTTCTCAACCCGGTACGCACCAGAAAATCATTGATATGGCCATGAATGGCGTTGGATGCCGGGCAACCGCCCGCATTATGGGCGTTGGCCTCAACACGATTTTCCGCCATTTAAAAAACTCAGGCCGCAGTCGGTAACCTCGCGCATACAGCCGGGCAGTGACGTCATCGTCTGCGCGGAAATGGACGAACAGTGGGGATACGTCGGGGCTAAATCGCGCCAGCGCTGGCTGTTTTACGCGTATGACAGGCTCCGGAAGACGGTTGTTGCGCACGTATTCGGTGAACGCACTATGGCGACGCTGGGGCGTCTTATGAGCCTGCTGTCACCCTTTGACGTGGTGATATGGATGACGGATGGCTGGCCGCTGTATGAATCCCGCCTGAAGGGAAAGCTGCACGTAATCAGCAAGCGATATACGCAGCGAATTGAGCGGCATAACCTGAATCTGAGGCAGCACCTGGCACGGCTGGGACGGAAGTCGCTGTCGTTCTCAAAATCGGTGGAGCTGCATGACAAAGTCATCGGGCATTATCTGAACATAAAACACTATCAATAAGTTGGAGTCATTACCGACGAATATAACAAGCTGAAAGCCCGTCTGCGTGAAAGTGCTATGGGGTGAAGCCGTTAATTAATCGGTGAATAAAAGGGGTGATCTATTCACCCCTTTTTTATTTCAAATAGAAATATTTATTTTATCAATATTCATTACGGAATACGTTTCGCAGAAATAATGTAATTTCCGCGAAAAAGAATTACATCTTTGCATTTTGATTCAGAGAGATAAGATGTGCGGCGGGTGCTTAAGACTTTCTGTCTTGAGCATTGTTGAGGGACAGAAAGTGGAAAGCCCCGGGAAATTTTCATTCACCCGAGGCTACCCCTCAACAACCAACAGGTTGAGAGTAGCCTCTTATTCTTTTTTACACAAGGAGTAAAAGGCATGACGCCATTAAAAACTGTGTTAGGCATTGTCTTTATTATCTGCCTGACCATAGTGATTTTTACCTTTATTAATCGCGGCAGGTTGTGCGAGCTGACAATAAAGAGTGAACATCAGGAGGTGGCGGCGAAATTAGCCTGCCTCGCAGGCAGGCCTCATCGGGCGGAACATCTGCTCCGCCCGGCTTGTCGGATGCTGAGGTCTTAATGCACCCGTTTTTTTATTTTGTGCGCACGATTATACTGCGCGCCATGTACCCAGATGATAACGATCCATGAAACCACTTTTTCTGTTGTTGTTCCTTATTACGTCATTCGCTTACGCAGATGAAATTGGCAGCCAATACAAAGAGCAAGCCGAGGCCGGTGATGCCCATGCCCAGTATTATCTGGCCGATACTTACTTCAGTTCTGGCGATAGCAAGCAGGCCACGTTCTGGGCAGAGAAAGCGGCAAAAGGCGGGGATATCGATGCGATGGCGTTACTGTCCCAAATCCAGTTTACCCAGGGCGATTACGCGCATGCCAAAGCGCTGGCCCAGCAGGCCACCATTGCGGGCAGTAAGCGCGGTGCAATTATGCTGGCGCGCGTGCTGGTGAACACCCAGGCGGGCAAAACCGATTACCCGCAGGCCATCAAATTGCTGCAAACAGCCACCGAAGATATTGATAACGACTCCGCAGTCGACGCCCAACTGCTGCTGGGGCTGATTTATGCCAACGGCGTTGAAGTGGCTCAGGACGATGTAAAAGCGGCCTCCTGGTTCAAACGCAGTTCATCATTGTCGCGCACCGGTTATGCCGAATACTGGGCGGGAATGCTGTTCCAGCAGGGCGAAAAAGGCTTTATCACACCGAATAAACAGAAGGCGCTTTACTGGTTAAACCTGAGCTGTACCGAAGGGTTTGATACGGGGTGTGAAGAGTTTGACGCGTTGAGCGGGGAGTAATTTTCCCCTCACCCTAACCCTCTCCCCAAAGGGGAGAGGGAAGAATACGTTATATTACTGGTCAGCCGTCTTATCAAAACGACCCAGCACCTCGCGTTCATACGCCAGCGCTTTTTTGCGGTCGAATTTGTGTTCCCACTTGGCAATAACCAGTACCGCCAGCGCGTTACCCACCACATTCAGCGCCGTACGCGCCATGTCGAGGATACGGTCAACACCGGCGATAAACGCCAGGCCTTCCAGCGGAATACCAACGCTCCCCAGCGTTGCCAGCAGCACCACAAATGAAACACCCGGCACGCCTGCGATACCTTTTGAGGTCACCATCAGGGTCAGCACCAGTACGATTTCCTGCCACAGCGAGAGATCGATACCGTACAGCTGTGCAATAAAGATGGCGGCAATACTCTGGTACAGCGTTGAGCCATCCAGGTTAAAGGAGTAACCGGTCGGCACCACGAAGCTGGTAATAGAAGCTGGCGCACCGTAAGCCTCCATCTTCTCGATAATACGCGGCAGCACGCTTTCAGAGCTGGCGGTGGAGTATGCCAGAATCAGCTCATCCTTCAGAATACGGATCAGGATCCAGATACTCAGCCCGCAGATACGCGCCACAATCCCGAGCACCACCAGCGCGAAGAACAGGATCGCGAAGTGTACCAGGATAACCAGCTTCGCCAGCGGCCACAGTGATGCAAAACCGAAGTTCGCTACCGTGACGGCGATGAGCGCGAACACCCCTACCGGCGCATAGCGCATCACCATGTGGGTGACTTTGAACATGGTTTCAGAGATAGAGCGGAATACCGTCACTAGCGGTTCACGGTGCGTCGCTGGCAGGGAAGAGAGCCCCAGCCCAAACAGCACAGAGAAGAAGATGATCGGCAGCATTTCACCTTTCGCCATCGATGCCACAATGTTGGTCGGCACCAGCGACAGGATAGTCCCCATCAGCCCGTGGGCATGGCTTTGCACATCCGCGGTCGTACTTTGGTATTTCGAAATATCCACGGTCGCCAGTTGCGACATGTCGATCCCGGAGCCCGGCTGGAAGACATTCGCCATGGTGATACCCAGGATAATGGCTATCGTCGTGATCACTTCGAAATAAAGGATGGTTTTCGCGCCGATGCGGCCTAACTGTTTTGCATCGCCCACGCCCGCAATGCCAACTACCAGCGTAGAGATAACAATAGGTACAACAATCATCTTGATCAGATGAATAAAGATATCGCCTGCCGGAGAGAGCAGGTTCGCAATCAGCCACTCGCGGCTCTCGCTATGATAATGGAGGTAACTACCCAGCAGGATACCCAGCACAAGGGCTAGCAAGATTTGCCAGGCCAGGCTGACTTTAACGTTTTTCATAGAAACAGACTTCCTCAATGAAGCATCCAGTTCACCAAAACTGCATGAATATGGAGACATACTGAAAGGGTATGAATTGTGTTGCGTTGGTTTATGGGATTTTTTAACGCGGCGTATGAGTATCATTTGTACGGCATCCTGCGCAAGCCTTAAAGAACGAGGCTTTTCACTACAAAAAAGGGCTATGACGCTAATTTGTAATAATTCTTATAAATAACCTTTTGTTATAAAAACGCTTTTTTCTGCACAAATGTGAATAATCCTTCAACTAAATTATTTCCCTTCAAAGTTTCATTCGCTCATTTTTCACACTATTCAAACAATGCGTGATCTGCCGCCCAAATAATAAACAAAGCTTGTAAAGCCCCTACAATTAACGTTTTTGAGACATATTATTAACATCTTACAAGGAGAAAAAAAGCCATGAGCCAAATACATAAACACGACATTCCCGCAAACATTGCGGACCGATGCCTGATCACCCCGGAGCAGTACCACGAGAAGTATCAGCAATCCGTCTCCAGCCCTGATCTCTTCTGGGGTGAACAGGGTCATATCCTTGACTGGATCAAACCTTATCAGAAGGTGAAAAACACCTCCTTTGCGCCAGGTAATGTCTCAATTAAATGGTATGAAGATGGCACGCTGAACCTGGCGGCGAACTGTCTGGATCGCCACCTGGCCGAACGTGGGAACGAGACGGCCATCATCTGGGAAGGCGATGACGCCTCTCAGAGCAAACACATTACTTATAAAGAGTTGCACCGCGACGTGTGCCGCTTTGCTAACGTGCTGCTGGAGCAGGGCATTAAAAAAGGCGACGTCGTGGCTATTTATATGCCGATGGTGCCGGAAGCGGCGGTGGCCATGCTGGCATGTGCGCGCATCGGTGCCATTCACTCCGTTATCTTCGGCGGCTTCTCGCCAGAAGCGGTTGCCGGTCGCATTGTCGATTCAAATTCTAAACTGGTGATCACTGCCGATGAAGGCGTGCGCGCCGGTCGCAGTATTCCGCTGAAGAAAAACGTCGACGAAGCGCTGAAAAACCCTAACGTGAAAAGCGTCAGCAACGTTGTGGTGCTTAAGCGTACCGGCGGTAAGATCGACTGGAAAGAGGGTCGCGACCTGTGGTGGAGCGATCTGATTGAAAACGCGAGCGACCAGCACCAGCCAGAAGAGATGAACGCGGAAGACCCGCTGTTTATCCTTTATACCTCTGGCTCTACCGGTAAACCAAAAGGCGTGCTGCATACCACTGGCGGCTATCTGGTTTATGCAGCAACCACCTTCAAATATGTGTTCGATTACCACCCGGGTGACATTTACTGGTGTACCGCTGATGTGGGCTGGGTCACCGGGCACAGCTACCTGCTGTACGGCCCGCTGGCCTGCGGCGCCACGACCCTGATGTTTGAAGGCGTACCGAACTGGCCAACCCCGGCGCGTATGTGCCAGGTGGTCGACAAACACAAGGTCAACATCCTCTATACCGCGCCAACGGCGATCCGCGCGCTGATGGCGGAAGGCGACAAAGCCATCGAAGGTACTGACCGCTCTTCCCTGCGCATTCTCGGTTCCGTGGGTGAGCCCATCAACCCGGAAGCCTGGGAATGGTACTGGAAGAAAATCGGTAACGAGAAATGCCCGGTGATGGACACCTGGTGGCAGACCGAAACGGGCGGCTTCATGATCACCCCGATGCCGGGTGCGACCCAGTTGAAAGCGGGTTCGGCAACCAACCCATTCTTCGGCGTACAACCTGCGCTGGTGGATAACGAAGGCCATCCGCTTGAAGGAGCAACCGAAGGTAACCTGGTCATCACCGACTCCTGGCCTGGTCAGGCACGTACCTTGTTCGGCGATCACGAGCGCTTCGAGCAGACCTATTTCTCCACCTTTAAAAACATGTATTTCAGCGGCGACGGCGCACGTCGTGATGAAGATGGTTACTACTGGATAACCGGACGCGTGGACGATGTGCTGAACGTTTCCGGCCACCGTCTGGGTACGGCGGAGATTGAATCTGCGCTGGTGTCACATCCGAAGATTGCCGAAGCCGCCGTGGTGGGTATCCCACATAACATTAAAGGCCAGGCGATTTACGCATACGTTACGCTGAACCACGGTGAAGAGCCGTCGCCAGAGCTGTATGCCGAGGTGCGAAACTGGGTACGTAAAGAGATTGGCCCGCTTGCCACACCGGATGTACTGCACTGGACGGACTCGCTGCCGAAAACCCGCTCCGGCAAAATTATGCGCCGTATTCTGCGCAAAATCGCGGCAGGTGACACCAGTAACCTCGGTGATACTTCAACGCTCGCCGATCCAGGCGTGGTGGAAAAACTGCTCGAAGAGAAGCAGGCCATCGCAATGCCATCGTAACCCCTCACCCTAGCCCTCTCCCCATAGGGGAGAGGGAATTAAAACAACCCTCCCCAAAGGATTTCGCGTTGCAGGAAGGCGGCAAGCGAGAACATCCCCAGGAGCATAGTTCACTATGTGACTGGGGTGGTCGAGTGCGGCCAACGCACCTGCAGCGTGAAAGACGAAGGGGAACCTCTGGAGACTCTGTGATGAATAACGATATTTGTCAGCAGATAGAGAATAGTGCGCACTACAGGGAGCTCGTCGATAAACGGCAACGGTTTGCCTTCTTTCTTTCCCTCATCATGCTGATTATTTACGTCGGCTTTATTCTGCTTATCGCCTTTGCCCCGCACTGGCTCGGCACCCCGCTACATGAGGGTACCAGCGTCACCCGCGGGATCCCTATTGGCATTGGCGTGATTGTGATTTCGTTTGTGCTGACCGGCGTGTACGTCTGGCGCGCGAACGGCGAGTTTGATCGACTTAATAAAGCAGTACTGCGTGAGGTAAAAGCATCATGAAGCGAGTCCTGACGGCGCTTGCCACCACACTTCCCTTTGCGGCAAACGCAGCCGATGCCATTACCGGCGAAGTACAACGCCAGCCGACCAACTGGCAGGCGATAATCATGTTCCTGATTTTCGTGCTGTTGACGCTCTATATCACTTACTGGGCGTCAAAACGCGTACGCTCCCGTAATGATTACTACACCGCGGGCGGCAACATTACAGGCTTCCAGAACGGGCTGGCGATTGCCGGGGACTTTATGTCTGCCGCATCGTTCCTTGGGATCTCGGCGCTGGTTTACACCTCTGGTTATGACGGTCTGATTTATTCCCTCGGCTTCCTCGTGGGCTGGCCAATCATTCTGTTCCTGATTGCCGAACGCTTACGTAACCTCGGACGTTTCACCTTTGCTGATGTGGCATCGTATCGCCTGAAACAAGGCCCGATTCGTATCCTTTCTGCCTGCGGATCGCTGGTGGTTGTAGCGCTGTATCTGATTGCCCAGATGGTGGGTGCAGGCAAGCTTATCGAACTGTTGTTCGGCCTGAACTACCACGTTGCGGTGGTGCTGGTCGGCGTGCTGATGGTGATGTATGTGCTGTTCGGCGGAATGCTCGCGACCACCTGGGTACAAATCATCAAAGCCGTGTTGTTACTGTTCGGCGCAAGCTTTATGGCCTTTATGGTCATGAAGCACGTCGGTTTCAGCTTCAATAACCTGTTTAAAGAAGCGATGGCGGTACACCCGAAAGGGGAAGCGATCATGAGCCCGGGTGGGCTGGTGAAAGACCCGATATCGGCGCTCTCTCTCGGTCTGGGTCTGATGTTTGGTACCGCGGGCTTGCCGCATATCCTGATGCGTTTCTTCACGGTGTCAGATGCCCGCGAAGCGCGTAAGAGTGTCTTCTATGCCACCGGTTTTATGGGTTATTTCTACATTCTGACCTTTATCATTGGTTTTGGCGCCATCATGCTGGTGGGGGCAAATCCGGCGTTTAAAGATGCTGCGGGCGCGCTGATTGGTGGTAACAACATGGCAGCGGTACATCTGGCGGATGCGGTAGGCGGTAACCTGTTCCTCGGCTTTATCTCAGCCGTGGCCTTTGCCACCATCCTCGCGGTAGTTGCAGGGCTGACGCTGGCAGGTGCTTCGGCGGTATCGCATGACCTGTATGCCAACGTGTTCCGTAGAGGGGCCAGTGAGCGAGATGAACTGAAAGTCTCCAAAATTACCGTGCTGGTACTGGGCGTGGTGGCTATCCTGCTGGGCATTCTGTTCGAGAAACAGAACATCGCCTTTATGGTGGGGCTGGCCTTCTCGATTGCGGCAAGCTGCAACTTCCCAATTATCCTGCTCTCTATGTATTGGTCAAAACTGACCACCCGTGGAGCGATGATTGGCGGCTGGCTGGGCCTGCTGACGGCGGTGATCCTGATGATCCTCGGCCCGACGATTTGGGTGCAGATCCTCGGTCACGAGAAAGCTATCTTCCCGTATGAGTACCCGGCGTTGTTCTCTATCGCCGTGGCGTTTATCGGTATCTGGGCCTTCTCCGCAACCGATAATTCACCGGAAGGCAACCTGGAGCGCGAGAAATTCCGCGCCCAGTTTATCCGTTCCCAAACCGGCCTGGGCGTCGAACAAGGCCGCGCGCACTAACCTGCTCTCTTCCCCGGCCATCTGGCCGGGGATGTCAGAACATCACCCATGCCACCAGCGGCGCAATCAGCACCATCACCACACCCGAAAGCATCATCACCAGGCTTGCGACCACGCCCTCCTGCTGACCGAGTTCGTAAGAACGCGCCGTTCCCGCACCGTGCGAAGCCGCGCCAAACCCGGCCCCTTTTGCCATCCCTTCGCGGATAGACAAGCGCAGAAACAGCATATCGCCTACCGCCATGCCGAAGACCCCGGTGACGACAACAAACAACGCCACCAGATCCGGCTGCCCACCGAGCGGTTTGGCTGCCGCCAGCGCAAAGGGTGTGGTTACCGAACGCACGGCCAGGCTGCGCTGAATTTCATCCGGCAGGGTAAACAGCCGCGCCAGCCAGACCGAACTGCACACCGCCACCACCGTGGCGGTAATCACACCCGCACTCAGCGACATCCAGTGGCGTTTGATGATCGCCAGGTTGTCGTACACCGGCACCGCAAAAGCGATAGTCGCCGGGCCGAGCAGCCACAGCAGCCAGTGGGATTCACCAATGTAGTTCTGCCAGGAGATGTGCCCGAACACCAGCATGAGCACCAGCAGGATCGGCGTGAACACCAGTGGCATCAGCGGCAGGGCGTGAAAACGCCGATACAGACGCTTGTTGGCAAAGTAGATAACCAGGGTGGCAATCAGGCACAGCACGCTTATCTGAAAGTTAGTCATGCTTCTGCCTGCTGATTTCAAACCGATAGACTTTATCCACTACCCAGGCCGTCGCACCCAGCACCATCAACGTGCTCAGGGCGATAACAGCAAAAATACGCCAGCCGTCAACCATCAGCAGTTGCGCGTAGTTCACCACCGCCACTACCGCCGGGACAAAGAACAGCAGCATTTCCGCCAGCAGCCAGCGTGCGCCAGCGCGGACCCAGTTAAGGGGAACAACGCGGCAAAGAATGAGCGTCAGCATCAGCACCATACCGACCAGATTGGCAGGCAGCGGCAGATGCAGCCAGCCGACAAGATATTCCGCGAAAACAAACAGTGCGGCATAGAGCAGTACCTGAACCGGTACCTGAAGTCGTTGCACAACGGCAGGCGTAACACGACTTAACGCCACGGCCATGGGTGATTTCCTCAAAAATGAGATGAAGCGCCAGTATAGTGACCACACGTAATGGACTGAAATGAATTAAAATCATCAAATGTATAGTTTCGAGGAATAATCATGGACATAAGAACGCTGCGCTATTTTGTCGAAGTGGTTCGTCAGCAAAGTTTTACCCGCGCAGCGGAGAAGTTATTTGTCACCCAACCTACCATCAGCAAGATGCTGAAAAACCTCGAAGATGAACTGAATTGTACGCTGCTTATTCGCGACGGCCGCAAGCTGCTGCTGACCGATACCGGACGCGTGGTGTTTGAGCGCGGGCTGGCTATCCTGGCGGAGTTTCGCCAACTGGAAGCGGAGCTTGGTGATATCAACCATCTGACGAGCGGTCTGCTGCGTCTGGGCATCCCGCCCATGGTGGGGATGATGATGGCCGGGCCGATCAGCCTGTTCCGCCAGCGCTACCCGGGCGTGGAGCTGAAAATTTCCGAATTCGGCGGTTTAACCGTGCAGCAGGCCGTCACCAACGGTGAACTGGACGTGGCGATGACCGCGCTCCCCGTCGAAGAAGAGAGCGGACTGGCAACCCTGCCGCTCTTTAGCCACCCACTGTGCGTGCTGGTGCCGCGCTCCGGCGACTGGCTGAAGATAGACTCGGTAAAACCCGAACTGTTGGGCGAGCACCCGCTGCTTATTTACAACGAAGATTTTGCCCTAAGCCGTCAGCTGATGGCGCTGTTTAACCAGCACAATGTGAAACCGCGTATTGCGGTGCGTAGCGGTCAGTGGGACTTTCTGGCAGCAATGGTTCAGGCAGGCGTGGGGATTGCGATTTTGCCGCAGCCTATCTGCGAGCGGCTGGATAAAAACACCCTGCGCTGGATCCCGCTGGAAAGTGATTTGCACTGGCAGCTAGGAATGATTTGGCGCGAAGGGGTCTATTTGTCGCACAGCGCGCAGGCGTGGCTGAAGTGCTGCGAGGGGTTTTGGGTGCGGTCTGAATAGTGCCCGGTGGCGCTGCGCTTACCGGGCCTACGTTCGAACCGTAGGCCCGGTAAGGCGAAGCCGCCACCCGGCAAAACAGCGCTACTGATTCTCTATCAACAGCGCTTCCAGCAGATCCAGATCGTGCAGCAGTTTTTGCAGCGTCTCATTACTGATCTGACGCGTGGCGCGCAGGTGATAAAGTTCGGCACGCTCTGAACGCAACGCCGCCAGTCGGAAGCGGCGCTCCAGGTTCTCTTCCTGTAGCGAACTTTCCACATCATTTCGCCCGTCGGCACGGCGGCGCAGGTTCCCGATAACGCGTGAACTCACTTCCGTCAGCAGCTGGTTGTCGATGTTCTCTTCGGCATCTGATGCCAGTCGTTCTTCCATTTTCTGGATCGCGACAATCGCCACTTCTGCCGTTGCTGCGCGGGCAATACGCTCCTCTTTATGCTGCTGAGTCGAATCCCCCGTGTCGATATGCTGGAGCAGGATCGGTAGCATGACCACGCCGACAAACAGCGAGAACAGGATCACGCCCGCCGACAGGAACACCAGCTCGTAACGGGCCGGGAAGACATCGCCAGTCGGCAACAACAGCGGAATGGAGAGCACACCAGCAAGGGTTATCGCCCCGCGCACCCCGGCGAATGAGGCAATCAGCAGCTCACGCGTGGTCCACGACCCGAACTCCATCGGTTTTTTCGTCAGGAAGCGCACGCTGAATTTCTTCATCGTCCATAGCCAGCCAAAACGGACCAGCATCAGCGCAAGGTAGATAAGCACGATATCAGTGAACAGCATCCAGGTTTCGACGTTGGGATCGGCTTCTGCCGCCACCAGTGAAGACTCCAGAATGCCCGGCAGTTGCAGGCCTAACAGCAGGAATACCATGCCGTTAAACACGAACTCCAGCATCGCCCAGGTACTGTTCGCACGCAGACGCATCGCCAGCGGCGCACGGCGCATTACGCCCGCACGGGTGATGGTCATCCCTGCCGCAACCGCCGCGAGGATGCCCGACACGCCAATATGTTCAGCAATCAGATAGGAGGCGAACGGCAGCAGGAACAGCAGAACAATCTGCGTGGCAGGTTCATCGCCGCCCCAGCGGCTGAGAAAGCCCAGTGAACGGCCATACAGCCAGCTCACCACAAAGCCTGCCAGGATACCGCCAATGGCCACCTTAAAGAACTCCAGGGTCGCGCCGCCGACGGTAAAGACCATCGTGCCCATCGCAACGGCCACGGCAAATTTCAGGGCGACCAGACCGGAGGCGTCGTTCATCAGCGCCTCCCCCTGCAAAATGCCCATGATTTTCTTCGGAATACGGCCTTCACCTACAATGCCGGACAGCGCCACGGCATCGGTTGGCGACAGCACCGCCGCCAGCGCAAAGGCCGGAATCAGCGGGATACCCGGCACCGCCCAGTAAATCAGGAACCCTATCCCCACCACCGTCACCACCACCAGCGCCAGCGCCAGGCCGAAGATCTCTCGCCCGTGCTCCAGGAATTCGCGCGTCGGGGTTTTCCAGCCATCAGCAAACAGCAGCGGCGGGATAAACAGCACGAGGAACAACTCCGGGTCGAACTCGACGTGTAAACCAAAGGTCGGCCATGCCAGCAGCGCACCAATGGCAATTTGCATTAATGGCAGGGGTAACTGAAAGGGCAGTACGCGGGTGACCACCCCGGATAGCGAGACCAAAAGGGTCATGATGAGTATTGTGAAAAAGATTTCCATGCGTTCCCTGTTTGCGATGATTCTTGTGTACTACGGAAGGCGTCGTGCCTCTATTCTATCTTCCAGAGAGTAACGCAATTGGCAACGATGTGTGTTCCGAAAATAAAAACGGGCGGCCAAAGCCACCCGTTTTCGCATATATCGACAACTTAAATCGCCCAACCACCCGCGTAGAACGCGACCAGTGCAATGGCGATGACCACAGTACCGATGTTCAGCTTACGCCACTCACCGGACACCAGGCGGCCAATCACCAGCGATGCGAAACCAATCATGATGCCGGTAACGATGTTACAGGTCAGCACGATGAACACCGCCGTAATCAGGCCTGACATGGCATCGACAAAATCAGCAAAGTCGATTTTAGCCACGTTGCTCAGCATCAGCAGGCCGACATACATCAGCGCCGGTGCCGTTGCATACGCAGGCACCAGGTAGGAAAGTGGGGAGAGGAACAGGATAAGCAGGAACAGCACACCAACGGTGATAGCTGTCAGGCCAGTTTTACCGCCTGCCGCCGTGCCCGCTGCGGACTCGATGTACACAGCTGCTGGCGCGGCACCCACCAGGCCTGAGAAGACGCTGCTCAGGGAGTCGGTGGTCAGCGCTTTGCCGCCATCGATAATCTGGCCGTCTTTGTCCAGCAGATTCGCCTGGCCTGCTACCGCACGGATGGTACCGGTGGCATCAAACACCGCCGTCATCACCAGTGCCAGTACACTTGGCAGGATCACCGGGTTCAGCGCACCAACGATATCCAGGCTGCCAATCAGGGAGTTGCCTTTGTCATCGCTCAGGGATGGCATGGCGAAGATACCGGAGAAATGAACGCTCGGATCGAAAATCAGGCCAACAACGGAAACACCGATAATGGTCAGCAGGATACCGCCCGGGACTTTCAGTTTTTCCAGACCGATAATCACCGCAAGGCCAATCAGAGACATGATAACCGGGAAGCTGGCGAAGTGACCCAGGGCAACCGGCAGGCCGTCCAGTGGGTTTTTGATAACCAGACCTACACCGTTAGCCGCGATCAGCAGCAGGAACAGGCCGATACCGATACCCGTACCGTGCGCCACACCGTGCGGAAGGTTGCGCAAGATCCAGCTACGAATGCCGGTTGCGGAAATCACCGTAAACAGGACACCCATCAGGAACACGGCGCCGAGCGCAACAGGTACGCTGATGTGTTGACCCAGAACCAGGCTGAATGCGGTAAATGCGGTCAGAGAGATGGCGCAACCGATGGCCAGTGGCAGGTTCGCCCACAGGCCCATCACGATGGAGCCGACACCGGCCACGAGGCAGGTGGCAACAAAAACAGCCGCTGGCGGGAAGCCCGCTTTACCGAGCATCCCCGGCACAACGATGACGGAATAAACCATCGCCAGAAACGTTGTCAGACCGGCAACGACTTCCTGGCGCACGGTGCTGCCGCGTGCAGAAATTTTAAACATGGCGTCAAGTGAACCGCCAGTACGCGCAGATGGCGTAGACATAGAAAACATCCCCTGAGAGTTTTTATAGAAAGTCCGTAAACGTGGTGGAGACTCCACTGCCAGCAAAACGTCAAATCCTTGTGCTACGTTTGTAACGAATAGGGGCGTCACAAAAAAAGCAAACGTTTAGCTCCGCGCTTACAAAACGGGTGGTCAAGTTAAGGCAAACGATTATCTAGCCTAATCACCGCCCTTTTCAACTTAACTTTCTCGTTTTTCACTAAAATTACCTTATGACGCTGAAGAATTAACCAGAGGATGCGCAAACGTTATCGTCTATGCGCAATTTAGTAACATTTCAGCCTTCACCTGGAATATCGAACGGCCCGCCTTGTTCGAGTGTACGCTGCCATCCCGGGCGCATTTCCACCCTTTTCTTCCAGGCATGAATATGCGGCAGGTTTTCAACGCCACCTCGCGCCAGCAGCGCAAAAATCGGAAAACTCATCTGAATATCGGCCATGCTGAAGTGCTCACCGGCAAACCAGCTATTTTCGCTAAGATAAGATTCGATATAGCGCGCGTGTGTTTCCAGCTGTCGATTGAGCCAGGCCTTTTGTACACCTTGCCCCAGTACCTTACCCAGGGCCCGCAGGCCAAACGGGATAGGCGGTTTTCCAAGGCTTGCAAAAACGAGCTTCATCAACAGCAGCGGCATAAGAGAACCTTCTGCGTAGTGCAGCCAGAAACGGTATTGCACCTTATGCGCAGGATCTCGCGGTTTAAACTGAAATTCTGCGTCATAGGTTTCCTGGAGATATTCCAGAATGGCTCCCGACTCTGCCAGAATCAGCCCGTTATCTTCAATCACCGGGGATTTACCCAGCGGATGTACTTTCCGAAGCGCTGCAGGTGCCAGCATGTTTTTTTCGCGCTGATAGCGAACTATCTGATAAGGCAGAGAGAGTTCCTCCAGCGCCCAAATCACACGCTGCGAACGCGACTGATTAAGATGGTGTACGGTGAGCATCATGTTCTCCTGTGATTCACACTGTTTAACTATAGAAAATTGAATAACACAGCGAAAATAATTTGGCTAAAAAGTGAACTCAATCGCTGGCGAAAATCAGCTCCTTGCATAGAATTAAAGTGTCAGCACAATCCGGAACCTCCCCAACTAGCTCGACATGAGGGGTGCTGATGTCGGGGGAAACCCTCCCGTGAACCAGCGGGATAGAGTGAAAGACAAAGACCGGGAAAAACTAAAGCGCCCTTTATGTGGCGCTTTAGTTCTTTATAGGGTGCGGTGTTTTTGCCGGGTTGCGGCTGCGCCTTACCCGGCAAACAGGCTGCACATCTCCTCAATCCTCTTCCAGTAAGCGCGCCCCTGTCCCCTGCTCGCCGAGTTTGTCTCCCGGGTTACGCAACGGACAATCACTGCGTGATAGACATCCGCAGCCAATGCAGCCGTCCAGTTCATCGCGCAATGCCACCAGGGTATGAATGCGCCTGTCCAGTTCATCACGCCACTGGGAGGAAAGCTCCTTCCACTCTTTTGCGCTCAGTGTGTGTCCTTCCGGCAGAACGCCAAATGCATCGCCAATGGTGGCCAGGGGAATTCCGATTCGTTGCGCAATTTTGATAATGGCCACGTAACGGAGCACATCGCGGGTGTAACGACGCTGGTTCCCGCCATTACGAATACTTTTAATTAACCCTTTGCTTTCATAGAAGTGGAGCGCCGATACCGCCACACCGCTTCGTTTTGCCACTTCTCCAGGGGTTAAGAGCGCTTTGATGCGCGGTAATCTCTTTTCCATAAAACCTCTTTACCTCAAGTTAACTTGAGGAATTATACTCCCCCGCAGAGAAAACGACGAATCAACAGAGATAGTTGTATCTACAGAGGGGCAACCTTATGTCGCATCAGCAGATTATTCAGACACTTATTGAATGGATTGATGAACATATCGACCAACCGTTGAACATTGATGTGGTCGCTAAGAAGTCGGGCTATTCGAAATGGTATTTACAGAGAATGTTCCGCACAGTCATGCATCAAACGCTGGGCGATTACATACGTCAGCGCAGGCTACTGCTGGCAGCGCAGGCATTGCGCTCTACGCAACGGCCTATCTTTGATATCGCCATGGATCTGGGTTATGTGTCGCAACAGACCTTTTCCCGCGTGTTCCGTCGCGAGTTCGACCGCACACCGAGCGATTATCGCCATCAGTTAAATTAATGCGTTTAGTGCAAAGGTTGCTGCTGCCAGGTCATAAATTCCTGCGGCGGCATCGCTTTCGCGAAGTGCCATCCCTGACAATATTGCACGCCACGCTTTAACAGCCAGCTCACCTGCTCTGCCGTTTCCACCCCTTCCGCGATGGTTTTTAAGCGCAGGCTTTGCGCCATTTCGATAATGTGCTCTGCAATCAGGTGGCTGGTGCTGTTAGTTGTCAGCGTGTCGACGAAAGATTTATCAATCTTGAGGATATCGACGTTCAGGGAATAAAGGTTATGCAGGTTCGAGTAGCCTGTACCGAAGTCATCGATAGCCACTTCATAACCCGCCTGGCGGAACGCCTGGATAACCGGTGTCGTTTTAGGAACATCGATAAAGCCACGTTCTGTTACTTCGATTTTGATCTGCTGTGCGCGAACCGAGTGGAAGCGGGCCTTATCCGAGATCAGGGCGATCAGACGCGAGGAGTGGAAATCCGCAGCCGATAAGTTAATCGAAATATAAAGATGGGGATTTGCGGCAAGGAAATTACCCAGATCGCTAAAGACCTCTTCAACGACGTAATCGGTAATGCGTTCAATCATCCCTTCTTTTTCGGCCAGCGGAATAAAATCTGCAGGGCTCATCACTATCTGACCGTTAAATCCAGGCCATCTCAGCAGGGCTTCCGCACCCACACAGCGGTTATTTTTAATATCAATGATGGGTTGATAATGAACGCACAACTGGCGTTTATTCAGCGCCCGGTGCAGCAATCGTCCAGGGGAATTGAGCTCACGATGCGTACGTGACCACACCAGCAGTATAATAATGCTGCAAATCATCCCCAGCGGCAGCGTCAGGGTTGCCTGGTGATAGAGCGTTTCATAAAACCGTTTATTCGATGTCGAGACGATGGCGGCAATAGGGCGTTTTTCGGAATTTACAATCGTGTAAAAACGCTCATCTTTTTGAAATGTCGATTCCTTATGTCGAATCATCGAATTTAATAATGAAACGTTGGCCTGCGCGCTGACTGAAAAAAATGCATTGGTGACGGGGTAATGACTCCAACTTATTGATAGTGTTTTATGTTCAGATAATGCCCGATGACTTTGTCATGCAGCTCCACCGATTTTGAGAACGACAGCGACTTCCGTCCCAGCCGTGCCAGGTGCTGCCTCAGATTCAGGTTATGCCGCTCAATTCGCTGCGTATATCGCTTGCTGATTACGTGCAGCTTTCCCTTCAGGCGGGATTCATACAGCGGCCAGCCATCCGTCATCCATATCACCACGTCAAAGGGTGACAGCAGGCTCATAAGACGCCCCAGCGTCGCCATAGTGCGTTCACCGAATACGTGCGCAACAACCGTCTTCCGGAGCCTGTCATACGCGTAAAACAGCCAGCGCTGGCGCGATTTAGCCCCGACGTATCCCCACTGTTCGTCCATTTCCGCGCAGACGATGACGTCACTGCCCGGCTGTATGCGCGAGGTTACCGACTGCGGCCTGAGTTTTTTAAATGGCGGAAAATCGTGTTGAGGCCAACGCCCATAATGCGGGCGGTTGCCCGGCATCCAACGCCATTCATGGCCATATCAATGATTTTCTGGTGCGTACCGGGTTGAGAAGCGGTGTAAGTGAACTGCAGTTGCCATGTTTTACGGCAGTGAGAGCAGAGATAGCGCTGATGTCCGGCGGTGCTTTTGCCGTTACGCACCACCCCGTCAGTAGCTGAACAGGAGGGACAGCTGATAGAAACAGAAGCCACTGGAGCACCTCAAAAACACCATCATACACTAAATCAGTAAGTTGGCAGCATCACCTGGTGACGGTGTCATATACTCCCCACGCCAGCGAATGATCGGCCGACATCACCTCGCTGTAAGAAAGTGGGTTGACTACGACGACATAATTCCCGCGCTGCATATACGTCATTTTATAACCGGTAAAAAATGGCGTATCACGATAATAATAGATAGCAACATCAGGTTTGCGTTTGTAATTGGCGGAGGATATTAAGTAGGGTTGTTCAGGCGTAAGAACTGTCGAACAAAGAAAATTCTGACCTTCGGCATAAATTAAATCAGCGACGAACAAACGACCACGCACAACGTTCAACATATATTGACGATGTGTAGGCGTACACAATTTACCCCGATATTTTTCAGCGTCATCACGCGCCAGGTCAACCTGCTGAATTACAAGCTCTGTTTTATCTAACGCCAGCTCGGCAAATGTTCGTAATTGGGCACTTGTTTCTGTTACGGCTCTTAGCTGGGCAAACCATAGCGCAAGCATCACCGGTAGCAGAACTACCATGATGATCCCTACCACCCTTAGCATCTTGCGCCGTGCGCTACGATTCATTTCCCGCCCTATATCCCTGCATTTTGTACGCCTGTAGTAATGAAGGCCGGATGCTTTGATAAACAGGTGATTACGTTGCATGAATCATGCGAAGTTAGCAACTGACTTTTAGTATTAAAAATCTTAATTTTCGTTATGCCGATAATATTCTCCCGTAAGCCAAACTGAAAGTATTCGTTCCGTTTCTATTAAGGAAAATAATTATCCAGTCTGAGCGGGAGGTTTTAAGATAACACAACAGAGGATCGGTGATTAAGCTAAACTATTGGCAGCATGAAAAAAGAACAAGTTGAGCATGCAATTTTATCCTATTTGGTGGCAAGTCATCCCTGATTCGATTTATAAATAATCAGAAGCCAGCACTGTTTTTCCTCTTCCTGCACGCTTCGCATCATATAATGCTTTATCTGCTCGCGTGAGTAATGTCGAGGTATCACGCTGACCCTGCCCCACCTCCACAACACCCGCGCTAAACGCGAGCTCCAGTTTTCTGTCGCCGACAATCAGGGGTTTTGTCTTCAATATGTGACGTAACTGGTTGGAGAGCCGAGTTGCAGCATCACCGTCAGTTCGCGCCAGCAAAAGTAAAAATTCTTCGCCACCCACTCGCCCAAGTGCAGAACCTGTCGGACTTAACTCCCGTAGCCGGTCGCAAAAATGGATCAGTGCGGCATCGCCAACCAGATGTCCCCACTCATCGTTGATTTGCTTAAAATAATCCAGGTCGAACATCAGCACACAAAAGTGACTGTCTGCATCCTGTCGCGAATTCGCCGCCAGCGCCGATTTAAGCTGCTGCAAAATCGCTGAACGGTTAAAACAGCCGGTGAGATCGTCAGTGGTGGCCTTAACCGCCAGCTGCTGCTCTGCTTTTTTCCGCTCGGTAATGTCCAGACCAATATTCAGAATCGAGTTGTCGGGTAACAGAATGTTAGACCACAAGATAGTCAGCTGCATCCCATCTCTGCGCAGAGGATGCCACTCATACATGTCTTTAAGGGGGGAAACATGCACAGACTCCCGCACCCGCCGGCGCTCTTCAGGATCAGGATAGAAAAGTACCAACGGATCGGAATGTGCGGCGACCTCCGCCATACTCCAGCCAAACACTTTTTCGCATTCCGCATTCCACAATACACAACGATTGTGTTTGTCGAAGGAGTTCATTAGCACCGGGGCCCGCTCGAACAAGGTTTTATACTGCGTGACAACCCGCTGCATTTCTTGCGCTGTTTTTTCTCGCGCAATAATTTCTTCAAAATAGTCTTTTAGCTTCTCAACCAGTACCACCACGATATTTTTGAGGATAGGGAGAGAATTGAGTCGTTCATCAAACGCTAAAAAGAAATAACCGCTACAGCGCCAGTCGTGTGAAGAGAGTTTGCATAAAACACCGCTTTGTAACTGCGTGTAGCCCGGATGCTGAGGAGGAAAAAGCGTGCGGCCGATATGCTCTTTCCAGTACACCACCCGCCACGATCGGTGATGGCGTTGCAGCGAGGTACTGGCAAGAAAATCAGTCACTTCGAAAGAGTGACAGGTGACGTCACCTGCACACACCACCCGTTGCAATCCGTCATCGTCATCAACGCTGACCCAGGCAAGTGTTGAACCTAAAACCCGGTTAATGGTGTCCAGCATTTCCGATAAAGAGCACTGAGAATTAAGCAGTGGCATAAGCTTAGCCAGTGCGTGCAGCGCCTGCATACTGTCATTAACAATATCGCGTCGTTTTTCTTTCATCATTTGTTCGCAGGTCATTAAATGATAGACCGACCGCAACATATATTCAGATTCAAAAAAACCGTTAATTACTGAATTAAAATTCAGAATAATTAAATAACACTCTGTGTGTAATGAAAATGATACGCAACAGAAAAAAACCAAAAAATTCAAAAACCTGAATTATTAGCTACGAGTACATTTATTTGTCCACTCAAGCATAATCTATAGGGTTTATGCTGTAAACATTATACAACTAATGAAATATTGCAGAGGTTTTGCTATCTCAATGAATTTATTAAAAAGAGCGGGAAAAGCTCATCATTAGCCTGCAAAGATATATTTTCACTTTACGTTCTGAAGCATATCTCGTGTCTATACCTGCCCCTCTTTTCATCTTCCTGATACTGGCGAATAAAACATCAAGTGTGATATAGTTCACACATATCATGTAACTCAAAACACTGTTTCAGTCGTTCGTCTGCTTTTCGAGGATAGGTTTATGGCAACCATTACCACCAGCATGGTTCTCCTGCGCTGGCCGTTGTTCAGTGCGGTATTGATGTTTTTAGCCAGCACGCTGAACATTCAATTTCGTAAATCTGACTACGCTGGCCTTGCAGTGATCAGCACCGTGCTGGGACTGGGCGCAGCATGTTGGTTTGCAACGGGCTTGCTTGGCATCACTCTGCTGGATATCGCAACCATCTGGGAAAATATGAAAGTCGTCATGGTTGAAGCAATGAGCCACACCCCGCCGGACTGGCCGATGGTGATTACCTGACAGAGTAATTCCTGCGGGTGCTGATGAGCACAATAAAAAAACCTCGCATTTGCGAGGTTTTTTTATGCCTGAAAGGAAATCAGAACGGGATATCGTCGTCGAAGTCCATTGGCGGCTCATTAGATGGCGCTGGAGCAGACTGCTGCTGCGGACGAGACTGCGCGCCGCCGCTGAACTGGTTGCCACCCTGTGGCTGCTGAGGCTGACCCCAACCGCCCTGCTGCTGGCCGCCACCTGCTGGTGCGCCACCGCCCTGACGGCCACCCAGCATCTGCATGGTGCCACCAACGTTAACCACGATTTCGGTCGTGTATTTTTCAGCGCCGGACTGATCGGTCCATTTGCGGGTACGCAGCTGGCCTTCGATGTACACCTGAGAACCTTTACGCAGGTACTCACCCGCCACTTCAGCCAGTTTGCCAAACAGCACAACACGGTGCCATTCGGTCTGCTCTTTCATTTCGCCGGTCGCTTTATCACGCCAGGATTCGGAAGTAGCCAGCGTAATGTTGGCAACTGCGCCACCACTCGGCATATAGCGTACTTCCGGGTCCTGGCCCAGATTACCGACGAGAATCACCTTGTTTACGCCTCTGCTGGCCATGTTCGTGTCTCCTGAATACGTTTCTTAATAGTGTAAACGCGAGAGTGTACCATTTCCATACGCCACTTTGATAGTTGCGTAGCATGTTCCAGACTTCTCTCGCGAACTGAACATTGTTACACAGCGAATCAGAAAATGCATTCCAATACTGTATATCCAAACAGGTCAATTTGTGTCATAATTAGCCGTTTCTGACAGCCGGTTGTCCTTCAAACAAACCAGGCAAACAGTGTTCCTACCGGGAAAGGTGAATGGATAAGATCGAAGTTCGGGGCGCCCGCACCCATAATCTCAAAAATATCAACCTCATTATCCCTCGCGACAAACTCATCGTCGTGACCGGGCTTTCGGGGTCTGGCAAATCCTCGCTGGCTTTCGACACTTTATACGCCGAAGGACAGCGTCGTTACGTTGAATCACTCTCAGCCTATGCCCGGCAGTTCCTGTCGTTAATGGAAAAACCGGACGTTGACCACATTGAAGGGTTGTCACCTGCTATCTCTATCGAGCAGAAATCGACTTCACATAACCCGCGTTCAACGGTCGGTACGATTACCGAAATTCATGATTACCTGCGCCTGCTGTTTGCACGCGTTGGTGAGCCGCGCTGCCCGGACCACGATGTACCACTGGCCGCGCAAACCGTGAGCCAGATGGTCGATAACGTGCTGGCGCAGCCGGAAGGTAAACGCCTGATGCTGCTCGCCCCTATCATTAAAGAGCGTAAAGGCGAGCACACCAAAACGCTGGAAAACCTGGCAAGCCAGGGCTACATCCGCGCCCGTATCGACGGAGAAGTGTGTGACCTGTCTGATCCACCGAAGCTGGAATTACAGAAGAAACACACCATCGAAGTGGTGATTGACCGCTTCAAAGTGCGTGAGGATCTGGCAACACGTCTGGCCGAATCGTTTGAAACGGCGCTCGAACTCTCAGGCGGCACCGCCGTGGTGTCCGACATGGACGACCCAAAAGCCGAAGAGCTGCTCTTCTCTGCTAACTTTGCCTGCCCAATTTGCGGCTACAGTATGCGCGAGCTTGAACCACGCCTGTTCTCGTTCAACAACCCGGCGGGCGCATGTCCGACATGCGACGGGCTGGGCGTTCAGCAGTATTTCGATCCAGACCGCGTGATTCAGAACCCGGAGCTGTCGCTGGCTGGCGGCGCTATTCGCGGCTGGGATAAGCGTAACTTCTACTATTTCCAGATGCTCAAGTCGTTAGCAGAGCACTATAAATTCGATGTTGAAGCCCCATGGGGCAGCCTGAACCCGACGGTACACAAAGTGGTGCTGTACGGTTCCGGTAAAGAGAACATCGAATTCAAATACATGAACGATCGTGGCGATACCTCCGTGCGCCGTCACCCGTTTGAAGGCGTGCTGCACAACATGGAGCGCCGCTACAAAGAGACGGAATCCAGCGCTGTACGTGAAGAGCTGGCGAAGTTTATCAGCAACCGCTCCTGCGCCACCTGCGACGGCACGCGCCTGCGTCGCGAAGCGCGTCATGTGTTTGTCGAAAACACGGCGCTGCCGACCATCTCAGATATGAGCATCGGCCACGCGATGGACTTCTTCACTAACCTGAAGCTTTCCGGACAGCGCGCGAAAATTGCCGAAAAAGTGCTGAAAGAGATTGGCGATCGCCTGAAATTCCTGGTGAACGTGGGTCTGAACTACCTGACGCTTTCCCGATCGGCTGAAACGCTCTCCGGTGGTGAAGCACAGCGTATCCGCCTGGCAAGCCAGATTGGTGCGGGCTTAGTGGGCGTGATGTACGTGCTGGACGAGCCGTCTATCGGCCTGCATCAGCGCGATAACGAACGCCTGCTCGGTACGCTTATCCACCTGCGTAACCTCGGCAACACGGTGATTGTGGTCGAGCACGATGAAGACGCTATTCGCGCCGCTGACCACGTTATCGACATCGGCCCGGGCGCAGGCGTGCATGGCGGTCAGGTCGTGGCGGAAGGGACGCTCAAGGATATTATGGCGGTGCCAGAATCACTGACCGGCCAGTACATGAGCGGCAAACGCAAGATTGAGGTACCGAAACAGCGTGTGGCGGCGAACCCAGAAAAAGTGCTGAAGCTGACTGGGGCGCGCGGCAACAACCTGAAAGACGTAACCCTGACGCTGCCCGTCGGCCTGTTCACCTGTATTACCGGCGTGTCCGGTTCCGGTAAATCGACGCTTATCAACGATACGCTGTTCCCGATTGCGCAGACCCAGCTTAATGGCGCAACGCTCGCAGAACCAGCACCGTACCGCGATATTCAGGGGCTGGAGCATTTCGATAAGGTTATCGATATCGATCAGAGCCCGATTGGCCGCACGCCGCGTTCCAACCCGGCAACCTATACCGGCGTGTTCACACCTGTACGCGAACTCTTCGCTGGTGTGCCGGAATCCCGTTCGCGCGGGTATACGCCAGGACGTTTCAGCTTTAACGTGCGCGGTGGTCGTTGTGAAGCCTGTCAGGGCGACGGGGTTATCAAGGTTGAGATGCACTTCCTGCCAGATATCTACGTACCGTGCGACCAGTGCAAAGGTAAGCGCTATAACCGCGAAACGCTGGAGATTAAATACAAAGGCAAGACCATCCACGAAGTGCTGGATATGACCATTGAAGAGGCGCGCGAGTTCTTTGATGCCGTTCCTGCGCTGGCGCGTAAACTGCAAACGCTGATGGATGTGGGGCTGACCTATATCCGTCTGGGGCAGTCAGCGACCACGCTTTCCGGCGGTGAAGCGCAGCGCGTGAAGCTGGCGCGCGAACTGTCCAAGCGCGGCACCGGTCAGACGCTGTACATTCTGGATGAACCGACCACAGGCCTGCACTTTGCGGATATCCAGCAGTTGCTCGACGTACTGCATCAGTTGCGCGATCAGGGCAATACCATTGTGGTGATTGAGCACAATCTCGATGTGATTAAAACTGCAGACTGGATTGTGGATCTCGGCCCTGAAGGCGGTAGCGGCGGCGGTGAAATTCTCGTGTCCGGTACGCCAGAAACCGTTGCAGAGTGCGAAGCTTCGCACACCGCACGTTTCCTCAAGCCTTTGCTGTAATCGTCACACGGAGAGCTGTTGTCGGGTCGTGTCCGGCAACAGTTCAACGGCCTGCTGATAAGACGCATCCACCAGATAGTAAATTTGCGAGCCAGGCAGCGAGCCATCAAGATAGACGGTGCTCCAGTGGGCTTTATTGAGATGCTTGCTTGGCCGGACATCATGGTGCTGCTCGCGTAACAGCTCAGCCAGCTCCGGGCTGGTTTTCAGCGATGCCGCCGGGCGACCTTCGATCTCTTTCACCATGGCAAACAGTACATCACCAACCTTTATCTGCGTGGCTTTCCAGTCACTGTGGACGCTTTGCTCTGCGCCAGGCTTATTCATGCAGTATTGAAGTATCTCCGAGATTGTCATCTTTGCTCACCTGTAAATGGGTTGAACACGACCTGAGTACCTGCCTCTTTAAGTGTGCAGCAAGACGACAAAAGGTAAACCCGGCAGGCCTGATTTGTTCAAAAAATCAGCATACCTCAGTATTCAGAATTCACAATCACCTCTTCGCCAAAACTCCCCGCCATCGGCAGTGGTCGATAGGTCGAATTAGAGGCGCGTAACACCCTGATCCCTCTGGCACCTACATCACGAGCAGCGGTGATATCGTTGTCAGAATCACCATAAAACACTTTGATATTTTTCTGCTCCAGCCACTGCGTTTTGGTGTTCTGGCCAGGTTTATCACCCGCAAAAATCACCGGGTTCATATTGGCGGCAGGGATCAGAAAATCGTCCTGCAAGGTTTTGGATACCGTTTCGGTTTTGGTCTGGCTGCGTCCGGTCACAAAGAAAATGCTGTCGCCACGCTTAACGTGCATGGCAATCAGTGAGCGAGCCACTTCTTTCGGAATGCTGAACTCATCCCAGCCATTATTCATTTTTTCCCAGAATTCCGGGTTTTTCAGATAGGCTTCGCTGTCCGGTGAGTACATTTTCTTACCGCGCCAGAAACCCGGGCTTGAGAACAAGACGGTGTCGTCGATATCAAAACCCACGGCCATCGGCGGGCGGCCCATCAGGCTGTTTTCAATCTGTGCCACAGAAACCCAGTGAATCGGTGCTTGCTCAGCAAGAATGGCGGCGGTGGTTCCGGTGTAAACCGGTGTGGGCGCGGAAGCTCGCGCAACGACTGCACTATTAAGCGAGAACAATAAGCAGGCGGCGCTGAGCGCCAGTGTGATCTTGCGCATGTTTTCCCCTGAATATTCAGTTTGTTATCGTTTTATTTTGAGCGAACGGTCAAAAAACTACCCGACCATAACCCCTGGGGGAGTCGAATGAAAGGAGTTTTTGCTTATGGATCTGAATAAAAAGAAGAAGATCACAGAGTGTGGATGAGAGACGCAGGCCGGGTAAGCGCCGCGCCACCGGGCAATCTTTTACACGGGTACAAAAAAAGCCGGGTGGCGGCTACGCCTTACCCGGCCTACATAGTTCAGTGAGTGAGTACTTACATTACAGCAGCAAATGCCTGCGCCACGCGCTGAACGTTACTGGTATTCAGACCGGCTAAGCACATACGGCCGCTGGCAATCAGGTAAACACCGAACTCATCACGCATACGGTCAACCTGTGCGGCACTCAGGCCGGTATAGCTGAACATACCGCGCTGCCTGAGCAGGTAGTCAAAGTTATGCCCTGGAACCGCCTCTTTCAGCACGTTTACCAGCTCCTGACGCATCGCCAGGATACGCTTACGCATCGCTTCCACTTCCGCAAGCCAGGTGGCTTTCAGTTTATCGTCACCCAGAACGGTCGCCACAACCTGCGCACCAAAGTTTGGTGGGCTGGAGTAGATACGGCGCACGGTCGCTTTCAGCTGACCCAGCACACGCCCTGCGGCTTCAGCATCTTCACAGATCACAGACAGGCCGCCTACGCGCTCGCCATACAGGGAGAAGATTTTCGAGAACGAGTTGCTGACCAGTGCAGGTAATCCGGCGCTGGCAACGGCGCGAATAGCGTAGGCATCTTCTTCCATACCTGCGCCAAAACCCTGATAGGCAATGTCGAGGAACGGGATCAGGTTGCGCGCTTTCAGTACCTCAATCACCGCATCCCACTGAGGATTGGTGAGGTCTGCGCCCGTTGGGTTGTGGCAGCACGGGTGCAGCAGCACAATACTGCGCTCTGGCAGGGTATTCAGTTTTTCCAGCAGTGACTCTACACGCACACCGTTGGTTTCATTGTCGAACCACGGATAAGTCGCGACCTTAAAACCCGCACCTTCGAAGATAGCAATGTGGTTTTCCCACGTAGGATCACTGACCCACACGCCGGAATCCGGGAAATATTTTTTCAGGAAGTCTGCGCCGACTTTCAGCGCACCCGAGCCGCCCAGCGTCTGGATGGTGGCGACGCGTTTTTGCGCAAGCACCGGATGATCGGCACCAAACAGCAGCGGCGCGATGGTGTTACGGTAGGCATTTAACCCTTCCATCGGCAGATAAAGCGATGCGCCATGTGGCATGGCATTCAGACGCGCTTCGGCTTCTGCAACAGCCTGCAACTGAGGAATAATGGCATCCTCGTTGTAATACAGACCAATGCTCAGGTTCACTTTGTCGCTGCGAGGATCTTCTTTGAAACGCTCCATTAAGGAGAGAATGGGGTCGCCGGCGTAGGCGTCAACTTTCTGAAACACGCGATGGTTCTCCAGATTATTATCAGGCAGGGAATTCAACAATAAACCGGAACCTCCCGTAACACCACCCTTTCCCCGCATCCTGCGATCGGCATAGGTTTTTTGCACTCTCGCCCCGTGTCATTTGCCCAATATTTCACGCTCTCGCCCTGCCGTAATGTGAACCCTGCGCATCCGCGCATTCACTGATTCAAGGAGTTCACATTATGGATTCACAATTTATTGGTTCAGTCATTAACGCCCTGCCGCTGGAACATATGATCGGCGGCCCGCTGCAGGCAATGATCAAAGCGCAGGTTCAGGCCAGCAAGTCGTATACCGATTTCCTGCTTTCCGTCTGTATTAAAGACGGTAAAGCCGTCGCCATTGAGTTCGATTACGACGAAACCGTGGTGGACGAGCAAGGCGTTAGCAAAGGCAGCGTCACCCGCAAAATGAGCATCCCGCTGCTGGCGGCCATCACTCACCCAATCATTTGCATTGAAGACGGCACCATCGACTTCGAACTGGAAGTGAGCCAGAGCGAAGCCAGCTCCAGCAGCACTGAAGCGGAAGCCTCCGTTGAAGCGTCCATCGGCTGGGGCGTGTTCAAAGCCAAAATGACCGGCAAGGTATCGCATAAATCGGAGCAAACTCGCTCCACCGACACCCGCGCCAAGTATTCCATTCACACGCAGATCAAACGTCAGGAACCGCCTGAAGCGCTGCAACGCGTTATTGATTACCTCACCAACGCCAAAACCAAGCCTGTCGCGGCGCAGTAACGGCTCGCCAGCAGAGTATTGCTTTTCCCTAACGCATGAGGCTGCCGTCGGTGGCCTCACTTCAGGAGTGAATTATGTCTTTTAAAACATGGCTACGCGGCAACAAGGATGAGGAGCCAGAGAATAAGACGGAGAAAGAGGCTGATGGAACGCCGCCTCCGGTAAAGGGAAATAATCCACCGCCTCCCGCAGATATTCCGGGCGTACCCGTCACGCTTGAAGATATTACCCGGGGAATGCAATACGCGGCGACGGCAGCCAATGAAATGATCGCCCAGCAATATATGAAGGCGCTGGACCCTTTTTTTGAACCGGCGGACGACGGCTCGCTGATCCCCCGCACCGTTCAGCTGGCGCTGGATGAAAAGCACTATTTTGACCTGCCGCTGGTCGCGCTTTCCACCCCGCGCGGGCTGATGCTGGAAAAAATGAAGGTCAACCTCACGATCCGCACTGAAGGGATGCAAACCCCGTCGCAGCAGGCAGGTGAAAACGAATTTGGTCGCTTCCACGTCAGCCTTTCGCCCTCAAGCGACAGCAAAGGTGGACGCGATAGCCGCCACGTCGACGTGGAGATGCAATTTACCGCATTACCCCCGCCGGAAAGCGTGATGCGTTTGATCGACGAATACACCAACAAAGTCATTCCCCGTCCCAAAGCAGAGGAGACTCCATGATGCAAAAACAACCTGATAGCACCGGCGATAAAGGCGTCGAGCTGATTTGCCATTTTGAAGGACTGAAGCTGGAGCGTTATCGCGACGCCGTGGGTTTGTGGACCATCGGCTACGGCCATTTGATCCTCAAAGAGGAGATGGAAAAACTCATCAAAATCACCACTGGCGAAGCCAAAACCCTGCTGCGCAAAGACCTGAAGCGCACGGAGGATGGCGTTAAAAAGCTGCTGATCCACAGCGCAACCCAAAGTCAGTTCGATGCACTGGTGTCGTTTGCCTTCAACCTCGGCGTCGGCAATTTAAAGAAATCGACCCTGCTGAAGAAATTTAACGCCGGGGATATCGACGGCGCAGCGCTCCAGTTCAAAAGCTGGAACAAAGCGGGCGGCAAAGTGTTGACTGGCCTTACCCGACGCCGTGAGGCGGAAATGAAGTTATTTCTCAGTTAATTAAACAGGAAAATACGATGAAAAAATGTACTTTCATAAACGTCGCTGTTCTGGCCGTCACCCTTTCTGCTGCGATGCAGGCCAGCGCTGCCCTGAAAACCTGCGAAGATGAAATTAAAGAGACCAATACGTTTTTATCTGAGCAGGGCGTCGCACCTATTAACGACGTGACTGACCTGGCGACCACGCTGCGCAATATCAAGAACTTTGGCCGCCTGCCCGATCGCTATATCACGACCCACGAAGCAAAACGTCTTGGCTGGTCCGGCAGTGAAATGGAGACTCTCTGGGGGGTAAAACCCACCAACAAAAAATGGATTGGCGGCGATAGCTACGCAAACCCGGCTTTGCCCGCAAAACAACAGTGGCTCAGCGCGGACATCGACGTCCAGAAGGGCTATCGCAGCCCTAAGCACCTGATTTACAGCCTTTCCGGGCAACAGCGGTTTATCACAACCGATACGTATCAGCATTTGGCTGAGCTGGAACCTTGCCAATAATCCGCCCCTGTCACGGTGATAAAACCCCATTTACCGGGGTTTTATCTTTGTTGAGGATAACGTCATGTCTGACAACTTTCTCCCTACGCTTATCAGTGAAGCATTACTGGCTTTTTCAGGTTTATTTGGTGGTGTAAGTATCTCTTTTTTCTGGCAACCACAGCGGTTGCACCAGCACAGCCGGTTTATGGCGGGCATCATTTTTGGTGGTATCAGTATGGGGGCAGCGGTGGCGTTAGGTGGGTTAGCAGCCCGCTGGCTGAAAATAGATCTTAACCAGGCCGATATTACGCTGGGTTTAGGGTACATATTGGGTGCCATGAGCAATGGGCTGATTGTTTGGCTGGCTAACTTCTTTCGCCGTCATGAACAGCGCGATATTTTTGATGTTGCCAGCGTCATCAAAAGCAAAGTCAGAAATGAGTCACTCCCTCAGCCTGATTTAAATAACAACAAACCTGATGGAGAATAAGATGCTTAACATAATGAATGGATGGGTTCTGCCTTTTATTATTGTTGTCGATCTGGTGACGTCGCTATTGATATTATTTGCGGCCTACAGCCGACGCGTACACGCCTTGCCGACACTCTGTAAAGTCGGTTTGGCGGCACTGGCGTTTGGCTTTTTTGGCGAAAGCAGCTTAAACGTTAAATTTATTTTGACAAGCGCTGACATTTTGAGCGATAGCTTCCCTTTTTGGTTATTACAAGATTTCGGAACCTTAATTGTGGTTATCTATTATTTCAAATCACAATCTCACTAAACACGATAAAAGCGCAACAGGGCCCACTTGTTGCGCTTTTATTTAACATGACAATCATAGTGCAAAAATTTACGGCGTGTCGTCTAATTAGCAATATATTTAAAATAAAGCATTGCGGCCTGGGTGCGGTTGTTTACCTGAAGCCGATGAAAGATTGACTCGAGGTGCACTTTGACCGTGCCTGCACTGATGTTGAGTTGTCTGCTGATTTGCTTATTTGTTCCTCCGTTGGCCAGAAGTTTGAGAACTTCCTGCTGCCGACGGCTCAGAGAGTGGATCGGCAATGCGCTAACGGGCTGTTCCCGGTGAACCACCGCCTGCTCGGGAAAGCAGACCACCCCGGAGGAAACCATGCTTAATATCTGGCTGATTTTCTCTACCGGAAGCTCTTTGGTGAAAATGCCTTTTACATTTTGTCGAATGTAAAAATTAAATATCCTGTCTGTCGCTTTTCTTAACATCACCACAATCGGCAATGTGGGCCAATTGGACGTCAGGCTATTGATGAAATCACTGCATTTCATTTCACCGTCGAGCAAAATAATGTTTACCGGCATTGATGCCAGAATAGTCTGTGCATCTTCAAAGCTGTTTGTAGCAAAAACAGTACATTCCGGCATGACTCTTTTCAGCTCAGTCTTCATACCGTGAATGTAGATCGGCAATTCATCGATCATCAATATATTCATCGCAGCATAACCTCGTGTGATTTCCATTCCTTGAATTATTCAATCAACCTTTTCCGAAAATGAGTATGAGTGCTATTCCCGAACTGTAAAAACAGCATTCGGCATAAGGCGAATGTCATATTCCCTGATCAAAAAGTTAAGTAACACTTAACGAAAAATACAGCCTTAATAAAATATAACCCGAAAAACCATTTCTATCAGAAAAAGCCCAGGCTTATCGGCATATTTTAAATATAACCCTGACACTTATTATTAAAAGGCAGCTGTGTCATCCACCTATACAGTAATATTTTAACGAGGTTATTTATGACGACATTAACAGTATTTTTTTGTGGTACCGGCTCTAATAAATTCGATGATTCTCATGCTAATTACTGGAATGGCGAATTAATTTCCGCACTGGCCGCGAACAACAAAGGCAAAGAGTTTGCCGAATGGGTCATTCTTGATGGGCCAGGAAGCGGCAATTTGCAAAGCGATGAGCTGTGGGTAAAAAGCGGCGATTATTCGCAACTTCGCGGACAGCTTGTGGGCAGTGGCTGGAAGGAAAATGTGCAACATGCCATCAATATTATTAAAGGCCACGTTGACTGGCAGCGCGAAAAGCTGACCCAGGAGAATTATGAACAGCTAAAAAAAGCGGGAGTCCCCATCCAGGATGTCGAAGTGACTGGCTCTTTCTGGTGGCGTAAATATGACTATGGTGATCGCAAAGTGACGCAGCAGGCGCTTCAGCAGCAGATCATCAAGACCTTCCGCAAAGGGCAAATCCTGCCAACTCAGGTTAACCTGGTAGGCTGGAGCCGCGGGGGAATTAGCTGCCATATGCTCGCCAATGCCATGCTGGCCGATCCGCTTTTGGCCACTATTCCGGTGAATATTTTTGCCATCGATCCGGTGCCGGGTATGGGGAACTTCCAGACGGAGAAGGTCACGCTTGGCCGCAATGTCAAAGAGTATGTGGCTTTCTACGCCAGAGACGAGCGCTCGAAAGGTTTCTCGTGCGTGGTCCCGGATACCGACAACGCGACGGCGGTGCATATTTACCCGATGTCAGGGCGACATGCGACGCTGGTAGGCAATGCTTCCGCAAATGGCGACAGTGGCGAAAAAGTGCTGCATGAACCGGGAACGATCGTGCGGCATTTCGCTGAAGTGTGCCTGCAAAGATGGGGAGTAAGCCTGGATAAAACGCTGAATCTGAGCGGATTACAGCTGCTGGAACTGCATCAGGCAAACCAGCGTAATGCGGGGCAATTCGCACAGATGCAAAAAACGGTATATACGGTTTCTGAGAACGATCAGGGGGAGCGTTACGTTTCTCTGGGCAGTACCGGAAAACCGTTCTCGTCCGTGCAGGGTACTCGCTTTAACCCAGTATCGGGGCTGGCATCGGATTACTTAACCAACCAGGCCATCTACAACGTGTTGAAATAAGTCTGGTGGCGGGATCGCGTCCAACGGCACCCGAGGCGGTTGGACGCGAACGCCTTAACTTAATCGACGTACTTCATCGCCACCCGTGACGTCAGGCGCGTAATAAGTTCGTAAGCACTCACTTTCGTTATTTCAGCAATGCGTTCTACGGGTAATCCTTCGCCCCACATCACCACATCATCACCCGCTTTGTCCTGGGCTTCCGGCCCCAGGTCGACGCAAATCATGTCCATCGCCACGCGGCCAACAATCGTCACTTCGCGGCCATTGACCAGCACTGGTGTACCAGACGGCGCGGCGCGTGGATAACCATCGCCATACCCCATCGCCACCACGCCAAGCCGCGTATCGCGCTCGCTGATCCAGGTTCCCCCGTAGCCCACAGGCTCACCCGCTTTGTGCTCACGCACGGCAATCAGGTTAGACACCAGCGACATCACTGGCTGGAAGCCAAAATCCGGCCCCCAGGGCTTGTTGTCCAGCGGCGAAACGCCATAGAGAATGATGCCAGGACGCGCCCAGTCGAAATGGGACTGCGGCCAGAGCAAAATGCCGCCGGATGCGGCAATAGAGCGCATTCCCGGTTTGCCTTCACAGAAAGTGTTGAAGATATCGAGCTGTTGCTCAGTGGCGCCACATTCTGGCTCATCGGCACGGGCAAAATGGCTGACAATATTGACCGGCTGGCGCACGTTTTTGCACTCACACAGGCGCTGGTAAAACGCATCCGCCTTCTCCGGGCGCACGCCCAGACGGTGCATCCCGGTGTCGAGCTTCATCCACACGGTCACCGGCTCGCTGAGCTCGGCGGTTTCCAGTGCAGCAAGCTGCTCTTCGTTATGGATCGCGGTATGCAGATGCTGGTCGGCAATCGTGGTGAGGTCGCTGGCTTCAAAGAAGCCTTCGAGCAGCAGAATGGGCTGGGTAATTCCGCCTGCGCGCAGGCGCAGAGCTTCTTCAAGACGGGCGACGCCAAAAGCGTCGGCATCGGGGAGCGTTCGCGCGGTCTCAAGAAGACCGTGTCCGTAAGCGTTCGCTTTCACGACTGCAACGAGCTTGCTGGCAGGTGCCAGTTCACGCAGACGTTGCAGGTTGTGTCGCAGAGCGCGGCGGTTAATAACAACTGTTGCCGCTTGCATTTGAATTCCTTAGAAATTACTCATCATCATATTGAGGACCGGCATAGTTGTCGAAACGCGACCACTGTCCGTTAAAGGTCAGACGTACCGTACCGATTGGGCCGTTACGTTGCTTACCGATAATGATTTCCGCGATCCCTTTCAGGTCGCTGTTCTCGTGATAAACCTCATCACGGTAGATAAACATGATTAAGTCCGCATCCTGCTCAATGGAGCCAGATTCACGCAGGTCGGAGTTGACCGGGCGTTTATCCGCACGTTGTTCCAGGGAGCGGTTAAGCTGTGACAGGGCCACAACAGGAACCTGTAGTTCTTTAGCTAACGCTTTGAGTGAGCGGGAAATTTCTGCGATTTCCAGCGTACGGTTGTCCGAAAGTGACGGCACGCGCATCAGCTGGAGGTAGTCGATCATGATAAGGCCGATGCCGCCGTGTTCGCGGGCAATACGGCGCGCACGGGAACGCACTTCCGTTGGCGTCAGACCGGACGAGTCATCGATATAGATATTACGTTTTTCCAGCAAGATCCCCATGGTGCCGGAGATACGCGCCCAGTCCTCGTCATCAAGCTGACCGGTACGAATTCGGGTCTGATCCACGCGTGACAGCGATGCCAGAGAACGCATCATGATCTGTTCTGATGGCATCTCAAGACTGAAAATCAGAACCGGTTTATCCTGCAACATCGCCGCATTTTCGACGAGGTTCATCGCAAATGTCGTTTTACCCATCGAAGGACGCGCAGCGACGATAATCAAGTCCGACGGCTGTAGGCCTGCGGTTTTCTTGTTGAGGTCGTCGTAGCCGGTATTGACGCCGGTTACACCGTCGTGCGGTTGCTGGAAAAGTTGTTCGATACGCGCGACGGTGGCATCGAGCACATCGGCTATATTTTTGGGGCCTTCGTCTTTATTCGCGCGACTTTCGGCAATTTTAAACACGCGTGATTCAGCCAGGTCGAGCAGATCTTCGCTGTTGCGCCCCTGTGGGTCAAAGCCTGCTTCGGCGATTTCATTGGCCACCGAAATCATTTCGCGGACAACGGCACGTTCACGCACGATGTCGGCGTAGGCACTGATGTTCGCCGCACTTGGCGTGTTTTTCGATAACTCGGCCAGATAGGCAAACCCACCGACGCTGTCCAGTTGCCCCTGTCGCTCCAGCGATTCCGCGAGCGTAATCAGGTCAATCGGACTGCCCGATTCTTGCAGACGCGCCATTTCGGTAAAAATATGGCGGTGCGGACGGGTATAGAAGTCGTCGGACACGACGCGCTCGGCGACATCGTCCCAGCGTTCGTTGTCCAGCATTAAACCGCCCAACACCGACTGTTCCGCTTCAATCGAGTGCGGCGGGACTTTTAACCCGGCGACCTGATAATCACGTTCACGGGGTTCAGTCTGTTTGTTGAAGGGTTTGTTTCCTGCCATAGTGAATGGAGTTACCGAGATAAAGAGTGGGTCGAAAGATTACCACATTTTCTTATGGAGGAAGCATGGCAACGCGTATTGAATTTCACAAGCATGGTGGCCCTGAGGTACTCAACGCCGTGGAGTTTACCCCCGCCGCACCGGGTGAAAACGACGTTCAGGTTGAAAACAAAGCCATCGGCATTAATTACATCGACACCTATATTCGCGGTGGGCTCTATCCACCACCGTCTCTGCCAAGCGGGCTGGGAACCGAAGCGGCAGGTGTGGTGATTAAAGTGGGCAGCGCCGTTAAGCACCTTAAAGAAGGTGACCGCGTGGTTTATGCGCAATCGGCGCTGGGAGCCTACAGTTCCGTACACAACGTGCCAGCGGATAAAGCCGCCCTTTTACCTAACGCCATTTCGTTTGAACAAGCAGCGGCCTCTTTCCTGAAAGGGCTAACCGTTTACTATCTGCTGCGCAAAACTTACGAGATCAAACCCGACGAACAATTCCTGTTCCATGCCGCCGCCGGAGGTGTGGGCCTTATCGCCTGCCAGTGGGCAAAAGCGTTAGGTGCGAAACTTATCGGCACCGTAGGCAATGCGCAAAAAGCACAGCGCGCATTGAAGGCTGGCGCATGGCAGGTGATTAACTACCGTGAAGAGAGCATTGTTGAGCGGTTAAAAGAGATAACCAACGGCAAAAAAGTGCGCGTGGTGTATGACTCGGTGGGCAAAGACACCTGGGAAGCCTCGCTGGACTGCCTGCAACGCCGCGGCCTGATGGTGAGCTTTGGTAATTCGTCAGGTGCCGTGACCGGTGTTAACCTGGGTATTCTGAATCAGAAAGGCTCGCTTTATGTCACGCGCCCTTCTCTTCAGGGTTACATCACTAACCGGGAAGAGCTGGAGGAAGCCAGCAACGAGCTGTTTTCACTGATCGCCAGCGGGGTAATTAAAGTGGATGTGGCAGATGCGCAGAAATATCCGCTGGCTGATGCGCAGCGCGCGCATGAGGTGCTGGAGAGTCGGGTGACGCAGGGGTCGAGTCTGTTAATTCCCTGATCCCTGAAAAGAAATTGGGCTTCCTTTTCAGGAAGCCCTTTCTTTTTTTAGTTCGGCTGTATGTAGGGTACAGCTCGATGAATTCTTTAGCGGTAGCCATAGTGACAGAATAGATAACTAAATCCTATTCCGTTCTATGCAATGCAGCCGGAAAAGTTGCAGGTATGTGATGAACCCCTCAATACCTTAGTAACGAAAGCGGTTATTGCGCTGATAATTTTGGACTTTTGGTGATCTAATCGCCCGAATCACCCACACAACAGCAATTGCCAGCAGTAACCACGGTAACAGTTTGATCGTCAGGGCAAATAACCCACCAATAAACATGACGACCGTCGCCACCACCATCGCCGCCAGGATACCGAGCAACGATACGCCGGTCACCAGCAGCATGACAAAAAAGCCAATCACAAAAAGTAGTTCGAGCATGGTTCTCTCCCAGGTAATGCCCAATGATGCATTGAGCATTACAAGAAACGTGCCAAACCTAACTCATTGTTATCAAAACAAAACGCCCCGCAACAATGTGCAGGGCGTGGTGAAATTAACTATCTTTTAGCGAAATTTATCGCTTATCGGCGACCAGACGCAGCGCGTGCTCCAGCACCTCGATGTCTGCACCGGCCTTATGCGCGTTCTCGCTGAGGTAACGACGCCACTGACGCGCCCCCGGGATCCCCTGGAACAGGCCAAGCATGTGGCGGGTAATGTGGCCAAGATAGGTGCCGTTGCTCAGCTCGCGTTCAATGTACGGATACATGGCTCGCACTACGGAGACCGGGTCAGTATCAGCACCTTCCACGCCAAAGATTTCACGGTCAACCGTCGCCAGGATGCCCGGGTTCTGGTACGCCTCACGGCCAACCATCACACCATCCATATGGTCAAGATGCACTTTGGCTTCTTCCAGCGATTTAATTCCGCCGTTAATCGACATCGTCAGCTGCGGGAAATCACGCTTCAGCTGATAGACGCGCGGGTAGTCCAGCGGTGGAATTTCGCGGTTCTCTTTCGGGCTGAGGCCTGATAGCCAGGCTTTACGTGCATGGATGATAAACATCTCGCACTCGCCTTTTCCGGCAACGGTATTGATGAATTCACACAGGAATTCGTAGCTGTCCTGATCGTCGATACCGATACGGGTTTTGACCGTTACCGGTATGGAGACCACATCACGCATCGCCTTGATGCAGTCTGCGACCAGCTGCGCATTGCCCATCAGGCACGCGCCAAACATGCCGTTCTGCACGCGATCGGACGGGCAGCCGACGTTGAGGTTAATCTCGTCGTAACCCCGCTCCTCAGCAAGCTTCGCGCACTGCGCCAGCGCTGCCGGATCGCTCCCGCCAAGCTGCAACGCAACCGGATGCTCTTCTTCGCTGTACGCCAGATAGTCGCCCTTTCCGTGAATGATCGCACCGGTTGTCACCATTTCGGTGTACAGCAACGTGTGGCGGGAGAGCTGACGCAGGAAGTAGCGGCAGTGTCTGTCCGTCCAGTCGAGCATCGGCGCAATGGAGAAACGGTGTGCAGGAAAAACAGTCTGTGATTCTGACGACATGGCGAAGTTTTAAGCATCTGGTGGAAAAGGGGCGCTACTATAGCACAGGCTCAAAAGGGATACGATTCGACTTAATGTGATATCAAAAAATGATATCATTATTCTCAACCTGGCGGCGGATTAACATTGAATGGAATATACAAATGATGAAAACATTGAACGCCCGCCACCAAAAAACATTGCAGTTAATTTTCTCTTTACCAACACCTTGCTCTCTGGAATGGCGCAAAATTGAAGCACTTTTTATCGCGCTGGGTGCAAAAATGTCTGAAGGTAACGACTCAAGGGTGAGATTCGAAATTAATGGAGTTGTAGCTTCGTTTCATCGTCCTCATCCGGATAAAGAAGAGAAGGTTTACCAGGTTCGCGACGCAATGGCTTTTCTCATCGCAACAGGAGTATCTCCATGATTAACACCATGACTTATAAAGGCTATGCCGCAAAAATCGATTACAGTGATGAAGACCTGTGCTTCGTTGGGCATGTAGCAGGTATAAGAGATGTTATTGGTTTTCATGCAGATAATGTTTCTGGCCTCCGTACAGCCTTTGAAGAAGCCGTTGATGATTATCTTGCTTACTGCACAGAACAAGGTCGAGAGCCCCTGCGTCCGGCAAGCGGGAAAATCAGTTTACGAATAGCGCCGGAAATTCACTCTGCGATTAATATCGCAGCTGAAGTGTCAGGTAAAAGCGTTAACCAGTGGATCAGCGATACGCTCACTAAAGCGGCGCATGGATAAGTTAAAAGGCACCATTGCTGGTGCCTTTTTTCTTAGAATGCCAGAGTCAACTGTGCTCCTGCCCCCCAGGTTTCGTCTTCACCGTACAGGCCCATCAGGTCGACATGTACCGTGTTGAGCGGTGCGAACCCGACACCCGCCGTAAAGACGTTGCTGTCATTGTTCTTCACGTCTGCCCGGTAACCGGCGCGAACCGCCAGCCAGCTCAACGGAGTAACTTCTGCACCAACACCCACGTACTGAGAGTTCTCTTCACTTTTAAAGCCTTTGGTTTCCGTCAGGTCGCCATCCGCAGTCAGGGTCAGAAGATCGGTATGCCATGCTGCACCAGCGGTGACGACAGGGCTTATCTGGTAGGTATCGCGCACGCCATCCACCTCTTTGGTATCGATATCGCGCGAGAAGAGGTTATGCCCGGTCAGGCCGACCGTCCAGTTATCGCCAAAGTCAGCGGCAATACCCGCATCGACGTTAAACCCGGTGTCATCGTTACGGTAACGGCTGCTGTTGATGTCGTCGCTGTTGAAGTTGTAGATAGACACCGTGTAGTTATACAGCCAGGTTTGTTGCAGCTTCGGGGTGATCCCCACAGACACTGGCACACCGCTGATATCAAACTGACGCGCCACCACCACGCCGTAGTCTGAAACAATTGCCGCACGGCCAAAACCTTTCGATTTCAGATCGTTCGGATCAACGCCAAACACAGCAGATGGTGCAGCTTCCACTGCCCGTAGTTTGTCGATATCGCCCTGATCGATGTAAGAACTCACGCGTGCACGCGCGTTGGCTTTTGCCACAAATGCCACCGAGAGCACATCATTAGGAATGCTTACAGCGATCCCACCACCCGCTTTACCGCTGGCAGTTTTTCCTTTCAGTGAATCCAGTTGATCGGCCAGGTCGCCTGCCGCAGAAGAAACTTCCCGCGATGCAGGACTAAGAGGATTTAACAGGTCGATAAGATTGATGCTATCCAGCGTGCTGCGATAACGGTTCACGTCATCGCTGATGTCATCAATCTTATCCCGCAGATTGTCTTTATCAGAAATCTGCGCGCCAATGGAGGGTAAAATAAGGGTGACGTCATCGTCAGGTTTCGCCTTTGCCAGCAATGCCGGGTTGATTAACACCCCGCTGCCATAGCTGCCTGCCGCTACGCCCGTGCCACCCATCGCGTCACTACGCGCTTCTGTCCAGGTATTGGCTGCTCCCGCCTGATTTGCCATAAACAAGGAGACAGCGATGCTAACCACCGAAAATTTAAAATGTTTCTTCACAGTATGCTCGTCTTATAGTCTGTTATGAAATAACCCCTGTCTGTTATCACCCAAACAGGAACGAACTATTGCTGTGAATAAGTACAAAAAGACCCGCTATTTCCCTAAGTTAAATCACCACCGGGCCTGTTGTATTTTGTGACGGCCTTCAATATTTATAGAAGAGGATATTATTTTCGCCCAGGTTTTCCATCGTGCGGGCCAAAAAACTGCGGCGGATGGTCTACCCACCGGTCTTCACGCGTGGCGGCATAAACCGGATTCAGTGGATAATAGATGCGGTTGTGCTTTTTGTTGGCCTCGCCAACGACCAGCAGCCGGACCTCTTCATCCGTATTGTTGATAAAGGTATGGCATACCCCGGTTCCGGCCGGAAACCCCACGCTATCACCCGGCTCCAGCTTCCACAGATAGCCATTTATCCAGGCTTCCGGATAGCCTTCCAGTACATAGATAAACTCCTCTTCGTCACTTTCCGCATGGGGATAAGACGTACGCCGCCCTGGCGGCAGGCGTTCGTGATGAATACCAATTCGCCCCAGGCCAAGTTTACGGGCCAGTGGTGCGCCAATGGAAAAACGCTCAGTGCTGTCGGGATAAGTAGAATCATCCGCGCCTTCCACATCGCGCCAGTGTCGAATACAGTCAGGTCTTTTCATTAGGTGTTTCCCCGAATTTCAATGCCTCAGGTATAGCACACCTGGCGGTTCTCGGTGTTTTTAACAGAACATGATAAAGTGAGGGTTTTCCATCCCATATACAGCCGAGGTGCTAAATGGATAAGTCCACAAAAGAGCTGCTGGCGCAAGCTGAAAAGCTCTGTGCGCAACGCAATGTGCGCCTGACCCCACAGCGCCTTGAAGTATTGCGTCTGATGAGCCTGCAACAGGGCGCCATCAGTGCGTATGATTTACTCGACCTGCTGCGCGCAAGCGAGCCGCAGGCCAAGCCGCCTACCGTCTATCGCGCGCTGGATTTCCTGCTGGAGCAGGGCTTTGTGCACAAGGTCGAATCAACAAACAGCTATGTGCTGTGCCATTTATTTGATCAGCCTACCCACACCTCGGCCATGTTTATCTGCGACCGCTGCGGCGTGGTGAAAGAAGAGTGTGCAGAAGGTGTTGAAGACATTATGCATACGCTGGCAGCCAAAATGGGCTTCGCCCTGCGCCATAATGTGATTGAAGCACACGGATTATGCTCTGCGTGCGTGGAAGTCGAATCATGCAGCCATCAGGATGCGTGCCAGCATGACCACTCCATTCTGGTAAAGAAAAAACCGCGCTAACGGCAAAAGATAAGGCGGCTCAGGGCCGCCCTCAGGGTGTACATCCTTGTACTTGCGGGTATTACCGGTCTACCAGCGATAGTCGTTACGCTTTTCCCAGTCGCCGACTTCTTTCTCCGCCTGATCTTTGGCGTAGCCATAGCGTTCCTGAATTTTACCGACAAGCTGATCGCGCTTTCCTTCGATGACCGTCATATCGTCATCTGTCAGCTTACCCCATTGCTCTTTCGCTTTACCTTTGAACTGTTTCCAGTTGCCGCTGATTTCGTCTTTATTCATCATCAGGTCCTCATCGTTAAAGAGTGAAAGGGCCGCCCAAAACCTTCATTTCATGCTGGACGTGATAACAATTTTAGTTGAGCATCTGGCACTCAGGAATTTATTCAGAATCTTTTACCATCAGGAGATGTCGTGACGAGATGAAAGCCAGGTATTATTTTTCCAGTGACGACGCCAGATAAACGCCAGCGAGAGGCCACGAAGAAGAAGAAAGACCGCGAGGGCCAGCCATAACCCATGATTCCCCAGATACGGCACCGTGAGCAGCGTTAAACCAAACCCACCCACCGCGACCGCCATGCTGTTACGCATTTCCGCGCCACGCGTTGCGCCAATGAACATCCCGTCGAGTAAATAACACCAGACGCCCACAACCGGTAAGATCACCTGCCAGATGATGTAGTGGCTTGCCAGCTCACGCAGTGCAGGTAATGACGTGAGCAGCGCAACAATATACTCACCAAAGCAGGCGTAGATGAGTGCAAATGCCAGCGCCACCAGTCCAGCCTGACGACATGCAGCACGCCAGACATCATGTAATTGCCCGCTTTCGCGCGCGCCATACGCTTGCCCGGAATGGGCTTCTACCGCGTAGGCAAAGCCGTCGAGGGCATAGGCGGTAAAGGTCAGCAGCGTCATTAACACCGCGTTGACAGCAACGATTTCCGGGCCAAGCCGCGCGCCAAAGACCGTCAGAGTGCCAAAGCACAGTTGCAGCAAAAGCGAGCGCAGCATGATGTCGCGGTTAAGCGCCAGCAGCTTGCGGATATTGCCGCGCCAGGCAGCCTTCAGCAGTGCAGGTGTTATGCCCCGCATAACCAGAACACGCCAGACCATCCACAACCCGATAATCAGCGTGCCGTACTCGGCAATAGCCGTTGCCAGCGCCGCGCCCTGCACATTCATGTGCAACCCCATAACCAGCCAGAGGTCGAGCACTATGTTCAGGACGTTCCCGACAACCAGCAGGATAACGGGAGCACGGGCATACTGAACGCCCAGCAACCAGCCCAGCAGAACCAGATTCGCCAGAGATGCCGGTGCGCTTAGCCAGCGAATATCAAGGAAAAGCCGTGCCTGCTCCAGCACCGCTTCACTGCCACCTACAATGTGTAATGCCAGCTCAATCAGTGGTGTACGCAGCAGAACGATAAGTACACCCGCACCCAGCGCCAGAATTAACGGCTGTACCAGCGCACGCGCCAGACGCAGGGGATCTTTTGCGCCAAACGCCTGTGCCGTTAACCCGGTGGTGCTCATGCGTAAAAAAAGCAGCAGCATAAAGAGGAAGCTGGTTGCCGTTGCGCCAATCGCCACGCCACCCAGATACACCGGTGAATCCAGATGACCAATAACCGCCGTATCGACCAGCCCCAACAGCGGAACGGTGATATTGGAAAAAATCATCGGCAGTGCAAGACGCCACAATGCCTTATCGGAAGCAGTCAGCAGTGACATGAAAAATACCGGGAGTGGGAAATGAATCAGGCTACGGAGGCTCCGTAGCCTGTCAGGGGGAGATTACAGCCATTCTCCGTTGCGGATGACGCCAACCGCCAGACCTTCAATGGAGAAGTTATGTTCGCGAAGATCCACCACGATTGGGGAGAATTCGCTGTTTTCCGGCAGCAGTTGCACAGTATTTCCCTGTTTTTTCAGGCGCTTAACGGTAACTTCGTCATCAATACGCGCCACCACCACCTGGCCGTTGCGCACATCCTGAGTCTTATGAACCGCCAGCAGATCGCCATCGAGAATACCGATATCTTTCATGGACATGCCGCTAACGCGCAGCAGGAAATCTGCACTCGGTTTGAACATGCCAGGATCGACCTGATAGTGACCTTCAATATGCTGTTGTGCGAGCAAAGGTTCACCTGCCGCGACACGGCCAACCAGCGGAATGCCCGTCTCTTCTTCTACCAGCAGACGGATGCCGCGTGAAGCGCCAGAAACAATCTCAATCACGCCTTTACGCGCCAGCGCTTTAAGGTGTTCCTCGGCAGCATTTGGAGAACGGAAACCCAGACGCTGCGCGATTTCCGCACGCGTAGGTGGCATTCCTGTCTGGCCGATATGATCCCGGATGAGATCAAACACCTCTTGCTGCCTGGTCGTTAACGCTTTCATTCCGCCCCCTGGGTGTATATACAGTTATGCTGTGAGTATATACAGTCAAAGGTGATTTTGGAACCAAAAACTGCACAAAAAACCAGGGACTTAATTATTCCTCGAGGCTCATCGGAAATGCGACCAAAGCAGCGTGACCCAGGTGATAACCGCAGTGATAATCGCCAGCAACACGGCGGCAGACCCCATATCTTTTGCACGACCAGAGAGCTCATGGAAATCAGAGCCAATACGATCAACTACCGCCTCAATAGCGCTATTGAGAATTTCCACTATCATCACCAGAAGCACAGAACCAATAAGAAGAACGCGCGTTATGGCATCAACATCAAGGAAACAGGCAATGATTACCGCAACGATTGCGGCAACGCCTTCCTGACGAAAAGCGGCTTCATTGATCCACGCGGCACGGAAACCTTTCCATGAATAGCCGGCAGCTTTGATGATTCGGGTTAACCCAGTGGTATTATTGGCCATTAAAAGAACCTTTTATTAGAAATAGCGTCAGTAACTATAGACGCAGTGCGTTTACTGCCGCCTGAAGTATGACGGGTAACAACAGAAATTTTGCGCGCTTTCTGTTATCCTTGCGCCGCAATTGCATTATTAACCAGAGGCTTTACATCGTTTATGTCCGGCTGGCCACGAATTTACTACAAATTACTTAATTTACCATTAACCGTTCTGGTAAAAAGCAAGTCTATCCCAGCAGAACCCGCGCTGGAATTAGGGCTCGATACCTCTCGCCCTATTATGTATGTTTTGCCTTACAACTCGAAGGCAGACTTGCTCACGCTCCGCGCCCAGTGTCTGGCGCATGATTTACCCGATCCGCTTGAACCACTGGAGATCGACGGTACTCTGCTGCCGCGCTACGTGTTCATTCACGGCGGGCCGCGTGTGTTTACCTATTACACGCCAAAAGAAGAGTCCATCAAGCTGTTCCACGACTACCTCGATCTACACCGCAGCAATCCTGATTTGGATGTGCAGATGGTGCCGGTATCGGTGATGTTTGGTCGTCGCCCAGGTCGCGAAAAAGGGGAAGAAAACCCACCGCTGCGGATGCTCAACGGTATCCAGAAATTCTTCGCGGTGTCCTGGCTTGGTCGCGATAGCTTCGTGCGTTTCTCTCCTTCTGTGTCGCTGCGCCGTATGGCAGATGAACACGGTACGGATAAAATCATCGCGCAAAAACTGGCTCGCGTGGCACGTATGCACTTTGCGCGCCAGCGTCTTGCAGCCGTAGGGCCGCGCCTCCCGGCGCGTCAGGACCTGTTCAATAAATTGCTGGCGTCTAAAGCCATTGCCCGCGCCGTGGAAGACGAAGCGCGCAGCAAGAAGATTTCGCATGAGAAAGCACAGCAGAACGCCATCGCATTGATGGAAGAGATCGCCGCGAACTTCTCCTACGAGATGATTCGCCTGTCCGATCGTATTCTGAGCTTTACGTGGAACCGCCTCTATCAGGGGATCAACGTCCACAACGCCGAGCGCGTGCGCCAGCTGGCACATGACGGCCACGAAATTGTCTATGTGCCCTGCCACCGCAGCCACATGGACTACCTGCTGCTTTCCTACGTGCTTTATCATCAGGGTCTGGTGCCACCGCACATCGCGGCCGGTATTAACCTGAACTTCTGGCCAGCAGGGCCGATTTTCCGCCGCCTTGGTGCCTTCTTTATTCGTCGTACCTTCAAAGGTAACAAGCTCTATTCCACCGTATTCCGCGAATATCTGGGCGAGCTGTTCAGCCGTGGTTATTCCGTTGAGTATTTCGTGGAAGGTGGGCGTTCCCGTACTGGCCGCCTGCTTGATCCGAAAACCGGCACGCTGTCGATGACTATCCAGGCCATGTTGCGCGGCGGTACCCGCCCAATTACGCTGGTGCCGATTTACATCGGTTACGAGCACGTGATGGAAGTGGGAACGTACGCCAAAGAGCTGCGCGGTGCGACCAAAGAGAAAGAGAGCCTGCCACAGATGCTGCGTGGTCTGAGCAAGCTGCGTAATCTGGGTCAGGGCTACGTGAACTTCGGCGAGCCAATGCCGCTGATGAACTACCTTAACCACCATGTCCCGGAATGGCGCGAGTCTATCGACCCTATCGAAGCGATACGCCCTGCATGGCTGACGCCAACGGTGAACGGCATTGCCGCCGAGCTGATGGTGCGTATTAACAACGCAGGTGCGGCCAACGCCATGAACCTGTGCTGTACTGCGCTGCTGGCATCGCGTCAGCGTTCACTGACCCGTGAACAGCTTACCGAGCAGCTCGATTGCTATCTGGACATTATGCGGAATGTTCCGTACTCAGTGGACTCGACGGCGCCTGCCGCAACCGCCAGCGAGCTTATCGATCATGCCTTGCAGATGAATAAGTTCGAAGTTGAGAAAGATACGATTGGCGACATCATCATTCTGCCGCGCGAGCAGGCGGTGCTGATGACTTACTATCGTAACAACATCGCGCATATGCTGATGCTGCCTTCGCTGATGGCCGCCATTATTACCCAGCATCGTCGTATTTCTCGTCAGGACCTGCTGCGTCATGTCGACGCGCTGTATCCGATGTTGAAAGCCGAGCTGTTCCTGCGCTGGAGTAAAACCGAGCTGGCGGCAGAGCTGGATAAATTGACCGAAGAGCTGCGTCGTCAGGGGCTTATCACCGTCAATAATGACGAGCTGCATATCAACCCATCTCGCTCCCGCACCCTGCAACTGCTGGCGGCTGGCGCGCGTGAAACCCTGCAACGCTATGCCATTACGTTCTGGTTGTTGAGTGCTAACCCATCCATCAACCGCGGCACGCTTGAGAAAGAGAGCCGCACGCTGGCACAGCGCCTGTCGGTACTGCACGGCATTAACGCGCCAGAATTCTTCGACAAAGCGGTATTCAGCTCTTTAGTGCTGACGCTGCGTGATGAAGGGTTTATCAGTGATACCGGCGATGCCGAGCCAGAAGAGACGCTGAAGGTTTACCAGATGCTGGCTGATCTGATTACGTCTGATGTGCGTTTAACGATTGAGAGCGCGACGCAGGACGAATGATGTTAATCGCGGCCTGATGCCCTCACCCCGGCCCTCTCCCACAGGGAGAGGGTGAAAATAAAAAAGCAGCCATCTTGAAGTGAACCCCATATATTGGACACGTTCTTAACTGGCGGCTGACATGGCCTGGGTTCGGTATTGTACCGGACTCAGGCCGTTTAGTTTTAGCTTGATTCGTTCGTTGTTGTAGTAGTGGATATACTCTTCCACCGTTTTTCGTAGATGGTCTGTATTTTCAAACTCTTCGTGGTACCAACATTCTGTTTTCAGCAGACCAAAAAAATTTTCTATCACTGCATTGTCCAGACAGTTCCCTTTGCGCGACATGCTTTGTTCTATGCCTTTAGCTTTAAGTTTCTCCTGATACCGTGCCATCTGATACTGCCAACCCTGATCAGAGTGCAGTACCGGTCTGTCACCCGGTTTCAGCCTCTTGACGGCTTTGCTGAGCATGTTTTCGACCAGATTCATTCCCGGATGCGTCGTCATATTCCAGGCTATTATCTCGCTGTTATACAGATCAAGCACTGGTGACAGATACAGCTTTGTCCCTTTTACGTTGAACTCTGTCACATCCGTGACCCATTTCTGGTTTGGACTGCTGGCCTTAAAATCACGTGCAAGGGTATTTGGCGCTACTTTACCGTAGGTGCCTTTGTATGACTGATACTTTTTGCTTCTCAGGCATGAGGCCAGCCCCATCTTGCGCATCAGTTTCCGTACTGTTTTATGATTAATGCCATAGCCTTCATTACGCAACGCCAGGGTAATGCGCCGGTAACCATATCGTCCTTTATGATAGTGGAACAGTGCGGCTATTCTTTGCTGTTCGCCCTCATAGCGCTCTCCACGGCTATCTGCTTTGACATGCCAGTAGTACGTGCTGCGAGGTAATCCTGCTATATGAAGCAGCATTCTCAGGTTATGGTTTCGCCTCAATTCGGTAATTATTTTTGCTTTGTCTTCTGCTTTTCCCGAATCAAGGCCTGAAGCTTTTTTAGGTAGGCATTCTCAACACGCAGGTATTCAAGTTCTTCCTCAGCGTTCTGGAACGCTGGACGGGGATTATTAAGTTCTTTATCTGAAGTTTCGTTCTTCCCTGACTTCATCTGGCGTCCTCTGGGTTTATCCTGTAGGGCAATGATACCGCCAGTACGGTAAAGACGCTCCCATTTGCTGACAGTACAAGCGGCTGCAATACGAAACTCCGCCGCAGCTTTCCGGGATGATTTGTTGTGTTGCTGCATCCAGAGCACGACAGACTCTTTAAACTCGGCAGAGTAAGCCCTGGTAGGAATGGTAAAACTGTCCATCCCATTCACTTTCCAGTGCTCAGTCCAGCGTCTGACCGCTCCGTGATCAACGCCGAACAACCGCGCTGTTTTCTTTGCACCATCACTGCTGAACAGATAGTGGAGTACGACTTGCTGCTTGAATTCAGGTGAGTATTTTTTTCTGCCCATTGAAACGCAAAACCCCTAATCGTTGGATGTCCAACTTTCGGGGTTCACTTCAATCTGGCTGCTTTTTTATTATGAAAAATAACTCATCGCCAGCCCTAAAAACAGCACCAGGCCCACGTAGTTATTGTTCAGAAACGCTTTAAAGCAGGCTTCACGCTCGCGCTTCGCGATCAGCTTTTGCTGATATACAAACAGCATCCCGGCAATCAGCACTGACCAGTAAAATTCCCAGTTCAGCTCGTTCAGGCGACCAATCGCCACCATCAGCGCCAGTACCGCTACCTGCAAAATCCCGATAATCAGCTTGTCCTGGCGGCCAAACAGGATCGCCGTCGATTTGATCCCAATTTTCAGGTCATCGTCGCGGTCGACCATTGCATACTGGGTATCGTACGCCACGGCCCACAGGATATTAGCCAGGAACATCAGCCAACAGCTGAGCGGTACGGTTTCGCTGACCGCCGCAAACGCCATCGGAATCGACCAGCCAAACGCAGCACCCAGCACCACCTGCGGCAGATGGGTATAGCGCTTCATAAACGGATACACCCAGGCCAGCGCCAGTGCCGCGACAGAAAGCAGGATGGTCATGGTGTTGAGGGTTAACACCAGTAAAAAGGAGAGCACCACCAGCACGATAAACAGCGTGCGCGCTTCTTTTTCCGTGACCTGACCGCTTGGTAGCGGGCGGTTGGCGGTACGTTTCACGTGGCCGTCGAATTTACGGTCCGCGTAGTCGTTTACCACGCAGCCTGCCGCACGCATCAGCCAGACTCCAGCGACAAACACCGCCAGGATCCACAGTGGCGGCAAACCGGGGGTCGCAACCCACAGCGCCCACAGGGTAGGCCACAGCAGCAGCAACGCGCCGATGGGTTTATCAGTACGCATTAAGCGGTGATAGGCCAGCAGCTTGTTCTGCTTCAGACTCCACTCCATTTTTTCTTCCTCTCAGTACAACGGCGATGCCGGTAAAAAAAGCTCCGTCAGCATTAACGGTTTACCGCTCAGGCGAAGGCGGGAACGGCGCCCCCACAGATCGGCATCGCGGCCAATCTCAATAAAATCACGGGTAAGTTCGGAGGAGGTGAAAAGATATCGCCCCAGCGGCGTTTTCCCCAGTTGTTGCAGCGCTAATTCCGGCCCGGACAAGGTGGATTCAGGCACAACCGTCCGCCCGGCAAGCCACGGCTCGCCATCTGCACAAAGTAAAATCTCACGTAACCAGTAGCGTTCTTCTTTTGGCAGCAGCGGCAACTCACTGGCAATCGCCTCAGGGGTGACAAACCCTTCCTGAATCAGCGTCACGGTGACCGTTTTGCCCTGTTGCTCAAAACGTTTAGTCATGGAATCTTCCAGCAGCAACCAGTCAAGCTGCTCCGGGTCAAGCGCAGGTATTTGGTCGAAATAGCGCAGCGCACGCAGTTGCGTTAGCGCAGGGTGTGACATGCCAGACTCTCCGATACATAACATAATGGCATTGTATCGCAGAAAAACGGATTGAGGGCGGCCAAACGTTATTTAGCGATCACTATCGCAACAACAGCGCAACAGCGCGGGCGACACAAAAAAAAGTGCGCCCACTCAGGCGCACTAAAACTAACAAATCAGCACTGTGGGGAAACGGTTACCCCTTGCCTTTTACACTGCTGATAAAGGTGGAACGGGCAGTGGTTGAACCTAAACGCTCAGCTTCATCAAGCAGCTTCAGTGCTTTATCGACATCGCCTTTCTTAACAGCCTGCTTAATGGCGTTGTTAAAGTAAGATTCGGTATCGTTGAGCACCGGCTCGGATGGTTTTGCCGGAGCCTGAGATGCAGCGGCAACCGGTGCAGCTGCCGCAGCGGCTGGAGCAGCATAAACAGGTGCGGCGGTATTACCCACGGTCACAGGGCCGGTGCCGGAGGAGCCAAACAGTGGGCCAACCAGGACGCTGGATGCATTGTTTGTTGAAACTTTCAGCTTCAGCAGGCCATCGGTTACGTGGCGCGCCAACGGGTCCGGGATATCCGGTACCGAGTTACCTGTGCCTTTTGCATAGGCTTTAGCCGGGTCGATAAGCTTGGTGGTCTGCTGCAAGTCTTTCTCGGTGGTGAAGACCAGCACATAGATCTTCTGCTGACCCAGCGCAGGCGTCAGGCGCATTTTCCCTTCCAGGCGATCAGCGCTCATCACGCCAGGTTCCTGGTAGCCAAAGTACTCGCTTGGGAAGAAGGCAGATGGCGTCATATTCTGATCAAGGATCAGCACGTTAGGCGCAAATACGCTGGTTTGATTGCTCACTTCACTGGTCAGGGTCAGCGTCAGTTCACCGATATTTGCCGGTACGCTAAAGGCGGCAACCGGGCCAGTAATGCCGGGAACATTAAGCTGTTGGCCGCCCGCAGAGAGCTGCGTTGACTGGACTTTAGATTGATCAACCGGGGTCCAGGCGAGTTGCTGGAGCGCCGCCGCCGGAATTGCTGGCGCAGCACTGGTATTCTGAGGAACGAAATTCACATCTGCAAAGGTGATAGCCGGTACACTTGCCAGCAGCCCCGCAGAGAGGCACAGCGCGACGAGACTTTTCTTCATTTTCATTGTTATTACCTCTGATAGCGTGAGCACTGCGGTGGCCAGGCAATAGCGCGCAGCACCCTAAGGATAGAGGGGCTTTCGCCCCTCTTTTTAGGTCATTACGTCAGGTCTTACGTATTACCACCAGATTTCCATCTGGGCACCGAAGGTCCACTCATCAGAGTCGCCACGGCTGAAGGTTTTCGCGGAAGTGTCGCTGTACGCTACGCCAGAATCATAACCAGTACCGGAGTCGCTGTTCGCGTAGCCCCATTTCTCATCCCACTTCGCGTAGGTTGCGAAGACACGGATAGCCGGACGGGACCAGATGCTGTCGCCTGCCTGCCATTGTTGTGCCAGGGTGATTTTGTACTGGCTGTTGGTATCGTCAGTTTTCTGAGATTTGACGTTGTCGTAGCCAACTTCCAGCAAGGTGCTCATGATTGGCGTCCATTTGTACATAGGACGAACACCGACGGTCCACCATTTGGTACCGTTGTTGTTATCCAGGTTGATGTCCTGGTACATACCCACGTACATCAGGTCCCAGGAGTCGCCCAGAGAGATCGCACCGTGGTCCAGCACGCGCCACATGTCACCGTTGTTGTTGATGCTACCACCTTCAGGACGGCCTTTACCGTTGGAGGTCATAGAGTCAGTTGCGTATTGCAGAACGAACTTGTTGAAGCCCTTCAGCATACTTTGGGTATGTTCAGCGGTGAACATCCAGCCGTCTTTAGACGCGCCAGGTTGCAGGTAGTAGTCGTCTGGAATGTTGGTGTGACCGTAGTCAACACCGAACTCCAGCGTACCGCCTTCGTTGACCTGCATCTGTGCTAAACGGACGTCGAAGACATCGTTCGGTACCAGGTTGTCATAAATACGGTTACCCAGTGCATCACGGTCAGCGAAGGTCGCAGAACCGCCCGATTCAGAAGAACGGGTCGCTGCCAGAGAAAGTTTACCGAAGCCCAGATCGATGTTTTCGATACCCGCACCAGGACCAGAAATATCCCAGTAGTAGAAGTCGATCATGTGGACGTCATGACGTTGATAGAAACGCTTACCTGCCCAGATGGTAGAACCTGGCAGTGCGTCGATGAGGTTTTTACCCTGCACGTTAGCTTCACGGAAAGCCGGGCTGGTGGATTCCCAGTCGTTCTGCTGAGAAACGGAATACGCTACGTTAGTATCGAAATAGAAGCTCTTATCGCCTTCTTTCCATACTTCCTGGCCCAGTTTTAACTCGGCATACGTTTCACATTCGTTACCAAGACGGTATTTACTTTGAGCACCTGTTGCCTGGAAACATTGTTGTTCACCGCCACTCCCGGTCCAGCCAATGCCGGAACGAGCATAACCTTTAAAGTCTACGGCTCCTGCCTGGGCAGACAGGATGCCTGCCGCAATGGCGATCGCCAGAGGGACTTGTTTGCGCAGAGTAATCATCATTCTATCTCCTGAGATCATTGCTTTTCTTTGAACACTTCACCTGATGGTTTCGTGTCTTTTATTGGGATTGCTTAAACGCCTGGCTCTTTGTGCAGCCGACGACATGCAGTGCCATCCTCACGGAACAGATGGCAACGCTCTGGCGGCAAGCCGATAGCGAATGTGGCACCCTCTTCTACCAACACCACGTCATTCTGGCGGTAAACCAGGTTCTGACGGATGGCGGGGATCTGGATATGAATCTGTGTTTCGTGACCAAGCTGTTCTACAACCTGAACTTCACCTTCCAGCGTCACATCAGCGATGTGGCTCGGCAGTAAATGTTCAGGGCGAATTCCGAGGGACATATTCGCCCCTACCTGTACGTTGGCGCTGTCAACGGGCAGCCAGACTTGCTGGCGGTTTGGCAGCTCCACCTGTACCTGTTCAATCGCGGTGGCTGTCACTTTGACCGGCAGGAAGTTCATCTTTGGCGAGCCAATAAAGCCCGCAACAAAGCGGTCTGCCGGGTAGTGATAAAGCTCCAGCGGTTTGCCCACCTGCGCCACACGACCGGCATCCAGCACCACAATCTTGTCGGCCAGCGTCATCGCTTCGACCTGATCGTGGGTGACGTAAATCATGGTGCGACCAAGACGCTTGTGCAGACGGGAAATTTCGATACGCATCTGGACGCGCAGTGCGGCATCCAGGTTAGAAAGAGGTTCATCAAGCAGGAACACGCGCGGTTCCGCCACCAGCGTACGGCCAATTGCCACACGTTGACGCTGACCACCGGAGAGCGCTTTTGGTTTACGCTCCAGCAGGTGAGCCAGCTGTAAAACTTCGGCGACCTGAGTCACACGCTGGTTAATCACCTCTTTTTTCGCCCCTGCCAGCTTCAGGCCAAATGACATGTTTTCGGCAACGGACAGGTGTGGATAAAGTGCATAAGACTGGAACACCATGCCTACACCACGTTCGGCAGGCGGGATGTCGTTCATACGGGTTTCACCAATGAACAAATCGCCACTGGTGATCGTTTCAAGACCGGCAATCATACGCAGCAGAGTAGATTTACCGCAGCCTGATGGGCCAACAAACACCACAAACTCACCTTCGGTGATGTCCAGATTGATGTCTTTCGACACCACTACGTCGCCCCAGGCTTTCGTTACATTACGCAGCTGTACGCTCGCCATGCCCTTCTCCCTTCGTTACAACCTGTCACCGACAGAAACATTCAAGATAAGTTCATTATGGGGTATCCATAACTTTCGTGAATCCTCCACCCCCGGCTTTTTTATGGGGGAGGAGACGGGAGGATGAGAGAGCAGGCTCTGCGACCGCGTCTGGGGCGCTGATACTAAAATCGTGAAGCGGCCTGCAAAATTCAGTGTGTTTTTATGTGCGCCAGCACTCATAACTTAAATTTATGCAACAGAGATCACACAAACAGGGGGTGGGGCGTAGGGCTCAGGAGGATGGAAAGAGGATGTCAAATAAGGAGACTGAGTCACGTTGAACCACCTCAGTGTATCCACGAGCACATCACCAAAAAAGGATGGCAGATATGAAGATCAAGACTGGCGCACGCGTTTTCGCATTGTCCGCCCTGGCAGCAATGATGATTTCCGCACCGGCTCTCGCCAAAATTGAAGAAGGTAAGCTGGTTATCTGGATTAACGGCGATAAAGGCTATAACGGCCTGGCCGAAGTGGGTAAAAAATTCGAGAAAGACACGGGTATCAAAGTCACCATTGAACACCCGGATAAACTGGAAGAGAAATTCCCACAAGTTGCTGCAACGGGCGATGGCCCGGACATCATCTTCTGGGCGCATGACCGTTTCGGCGGTTACGCACAATCTGGCCTGCTGGCTGAAGTTACGCCAGACAAAGCGTTCCAGGACAAACTGTTCCCGTTCACCTGGGATGCCGTTCGCTATAACGGCAAGCTGATCGCCTACCCAATCGCGGTTGAAGCCCTCTCTCTGATCTACAACAAAGACCTGGTGCCAAACCCACCGAAAACCTGGGAAGAGATCCCTGCTCTGGATAAAGCGCTGAAGGCGAAAGGTAAATCTGCGCTGATGTTCAACCTGCAAGAACCGTACTTCACCTGGCCGCTGATTGCCGCCGACGGTGGTTACGCGTTCAAATTTGCAAACGGCAAGTATGACGTGAAAGACGTGGGCGTGGACAGCGCTGGCGCGAAAGCGGGTCTGACCTTCCTGGTCGACCTTATCAAGAACAAACACATGAACGCCGATACCGATTACTCCATCGCGGAAGCTGCGTTCAACAAAGGCGAAACCGCGATGACCATCAACGGTCCGTGGGCCTGGACCAACATCGACAAGAGCAAAATCAACTACGGCGTAACGCTGCTGCCAACGTTCAAAGGCAAGCCGTCTAAACCGTTCGTTGGCGTGCTGAGCGCAGGTATCAACGCCGCCAGCCCGAACAAAGAGCTGGCGAAAGAGTTCCTGGAAAACTACCTGCTGACCGATCAGGGTCTGGATGAAGTGAACAAGGACAAACCGCTGGGTGCTGTTGCGCTGAAATCCTTCCAGGATCATTTAGCAAAAGACCCACGTATCGCGGCCACCATGGATAACGCCCAGAAAGGCGAAATCATGCCGAACATCCCACAAATGGCCGCATTCTGGTATGCCACCCGTACTGCGGTCATTAACGCCGCAAGCGGTCGTCAGACTGTCGATGCTGCGCTGAAAGATGCTCAGGGCCGTATCACCAAGTAAGTCAGAAAAACGGCGGGTGGCGCTTGCGCTTACCCGCCCTACGACTACGGCACGATCCGTAGGTCAGGTAAGCGCAGCGCCACCTGACAATAAGTTTTCACCGTTGTAGAGGAAGAACCCCATGGATGTCATTAAAAAGAAACACTGGTGGCAAAGTGACACACTGAAATGGTCAGTGATTGGTCTGTTATGCCTGCTGGTGGGCTACTTGATTGTTTTAATGTACGTACAGGGGGAGTACCTGTTCGCCATCGTGACGCTGATTTTAAGCTCTGCTGGCCTGTATATTTTCGCTAATCGTAAAGCCTATGCATGGCGTTACGTTTATCCGGGTGTCGCCGGGATGGGGCTGTTCGTCCTGTTCCCGCTGATTTGTACCATTGCTATCGCCTTTACTAACTACAGCAGCACCAACCAGTTGGCGCAAGAACGCGCAACGCAGGTGCTTCTGGATCGCTCATACCAGGCGGGTAAGACCTTCAACTTCGGCTTGTATCCTGCGGGTGATGAGTGGAAGTTAGCACTCACTGACGAAGAGAGCGGTAAAAGCTTTGTTTCCGACACGTTCAAATTCGGCGGCGAACAGAAGCTGGCCTTAAAAGAGGCCGCCCTGCCGGAAGGTGAACGCGCCAACCTGCGAATCATTACCCAGAACCGCCTGGCACTGACCCAGTTGACTGCCATGCTGCCCGATGAAAGCAAAGTGACCATGAGTTCACTGCGCCAGTTCTCCGGCACTCAGCCGCTTTACACACTGGCCAATGACGGCACGCTGACTAACAACCAGAGCGGCGTGAAATATCGCCCGAACAACGACATTGGTTTCTATCAGTCCATCACTGCCGATGGCAAATGGGGTGATGACAAACTCAGCCCGGGCTATACCGTGACCATCGGCTGGGACAACTTTGCCCGCGTGTTTACCGATGAAGGCATTCAAAAACCCTTCTTCGCCATCTTTGTCTGGACGGTCGTCTTCTCGGTGCTGACCGTGATCCTGACCGTTGCCGTGGGCATGGTGCTGGCGTGTCTCGTGCAGTGGGAATCACTGAAAGGCAAAGCGATTTACCGCGTGCTGCTTATCCTGCCGTATGCCGTACCATCGTTTATCTCGATTCTGATTTTCAAAGGGCTGTTTAACCAGAGCTTCGGTGAAATCAACATGATGCTGAGCGCACTGTTCGGTATCAAACCGGCCTGGTTCAGCGACCCGACAACGGCCCGTTCGATGATTATCATCGTGAACACCTGGCTTGGTTATCCGTACATGATGATCCTGTGCATGGGCCTGCTGAAAGCCATCCCGGACGACCTGTACGAAGCCTCGGCAATGGATGGCGCTGGCCCGTTCCAGAACTTCTTTAAAATCACGCTGCCGCTGCTTATTAAACCGCTGACGCCGCTGATGATTGCAAGCTTTGCTTTTAACTTTAACAACTTCGTACTGATTCAGCTGTTGACCAACGGCGGCCCTGACCGTCTTGGCACCACAACGCCCGCAGGCTATACCGACCTGCTCGTGAGCTACACCTACCGTATCGCCTTCGAAGGTGGCGGTGGTCAGGACTTCGGTCTGGCGGCGGCGATTGCCACCCTGATCTTCCTGCTGGTAGGCGCTCTGGCGATTGTGAATCTGAAAGCTACACGAATGAAATTTGATTAAGGAGGGCACTGATTATGTCTATGGTTCAACCCAAATCTCAGAAGCTGCGCCTCTTCGCGACGCATTTAGGCCTGCTGATTTTTATCGCAGCAATCATGTTCCCGCTGCTGATGGTCATCGCCATCTCCCTGCGCTCGGGTAACTTTGCGACAGGTAGCCTGATCCCGGATGAAATCTCCTGGGAACACTGGAAGTTAGCGCTTGGCTTTAGCGTGGAACATGCGGATGGCCGCGTCACGCCGCCACCGTTCCCGGTGCTGCTGTGGCTGTGGAACTCGATAAAAATCGCCGGGATCACCGCGATTGGTATCGTAACGCTCTCAACCACCTGTGCGTATGCTTTCGCCCGTATGCGCTTCCCGGGCAAAGCTACACTGCTGAAAGGGATGTTGATTTTCCAGATGTTCCCGGCGGTACTGTCTCTGGTCGCCTTGTATGCCTTGTTTGACCGCCTTGGGCAGTATGTGCCGTTTATCGGCCTGAACACGCACGGCGGCGTGATCTTCGCCTATCTTGGCGGTATCGCACTGCATGTGTGGACCATCAAAGGGTATTTCGAAACCATCGACAACTCGCTGGAAGAAGCGGCGGCGCTGGATGGCGCAACCCCATGGCAGGCGTTCCGTCTGGTACTGCTGCCACTGTCGGTGCCTATCCTGGCGGTGGTGTTTATCCTGTCGTTTATCGCCGCTATCACCGAAGTGCCGGTCGCGTCTCTGTTACTGCGCGATGTGAACAGCTACACCCTGGCGGTAGGGATGCAGCAATACCTCAACCCGCAAAACTACCTGTGGGGCGACTTTGCTGCGGCAGCTGTACTCTCTGCCATCCCGATTACCGTGGTGTTCCTGCTGGCGCAGCGCTGGCTGGTTAACGGCCTGACGGCGGGCGGTGTAAAAGGTTAAGTTTCATTGTGTTATGCCACTGCAACCCTCAACTTTGACGTATTGTATTGACCCAACTTGTGACTGTTGTTAGGCGCTCTTCGGAGCGCCCTTTTTTTATTCTCGTTTCAGCCGTTTAGAGTTGCACAGCCAGAGGGTGATAACCAAAAGCAGGATCGCCGCCGAATAGATCAGCACATCCAGGGGAGATTTATGATCGACGATGATCAGCCGCACTATCGCCGTGATCCCAATGTAGACAAAATAGCGTAGCGGGAAGTGAAAGCCTGACTGAAAATACTTCACAATCAGGGCGATAAATTCAAAGTAGAGAAAGTAGACCACCAGTCCTTCTACCAGCGCATATTTGCTGGTTTGTTCAGGGGCGAACAGCACATCCGCCAGATGCACCGTTTCTTTTCCCAGAAAGACGACCAGTATCAGACCAAGGCTCAGCAGACCGAGATTCAGCACGGTCTGGAGGATTGTTGAGATAAACTCAACACGCGGACGAGTCAGGGATGTCATACAGCACCTCATTCTCCAGGGCGAGGTTCCTGTATAACGCAAAAATGTGACGGAGATCTATATTTTTTGTTTATGTTTTGTCCGCATGAGCATTCTTGCCGGGCGGCACTGCGTTTGCCCGGCCTACAAAAAACACTATCGTAGGCCCGGTAAGCGCAGCGCCACCGGGCAAACAAACATCAGCGGAAGTTAATGTTCTTATCGCTGGTCATGTCGTACAGCTGGAACTTACGCCCAAGCTGCTGGCCACCGTCACGCGTGAGTGGCGTCCAGCCGATTGCCGCGCGGCTGCGCGTCGCACTGGTGGAGAACAGATCCAGCGGAATCGATACATACACCCCTTTGGTGAAGTCTCCTTCCCCGTATTCATCCGGTGACACGTTGGTGATAGTGGCATAACCGCCCACCACAACACCGCTGTCGAAGTGTTTAGAGATATCCAGCGTACCGCCTTTATCCCCCGCCAGATACTGCCCGACGCTGGCTTTGACCAGCACATCCGGGGCGAACGATGGCGTCCAGTAGGCTGTCAGATGACCAGTTTTAACGCTGTAATCGGTGAACTTCATCATGTCCTGCGCACTGCGCCAGTCACGCTGTTTCACGTAGTTGGCATCCACTCCAAACGCCCAGTTGCTGTCAACAGGACGGTAAAGCACCTCTGCCCCCGCGCCGCCGTACATGGTTTCCAGATAGCCACCGTACACCTGGCCGTAGAAACCGTTGCCGAAGTACTGGAAGTAGTTCGCCTGGAGGTTATTCACATAGGCATTATTCTGCACGTACTCACGCACGCGTGTACGCACGCGCGGCAGCTTCGAGTCGTTTGGCGGGTTGGTGTAGTTGAATTTGTCGTAGTTGTTGGCGATGTTGCCAAACAGACTACCAGTGGTCAGCAGATGGTCAGTAACCCACAGATCCGCCGTGGCCATTACACCCAGCTGATACATGTAGAAGTTTTCCGGCCCGCCGACGGACTGGCTCAGCACCGGATCGATATGGAAATCAAAGCGCGATTTATCGATATACCAGCCCTGCTCGGTGGTATCAGGCACAACAGGCTCAATGCGTTTTTGCACCAGCTCGGTTTCATGGCCCAGCGGTTCACCTTCCAGATGGCGTTTCAGGCTGGCCACATCCGTTTCCGTGGTCACCTGCGGTAAATTAAGGCGGTTTTCCGTGACGCGGATCGTGCGGATCCCGTCCGGCAGATCGTTCATGATTATCCGGTTGGCGCGCTCGCTCCCTTCACGCGAGTCGCGGTATTTCACCTGCTCGCCGGTGACGTAAAGTGTGTCGCCTTTCACCTGAATTTTCGGATCCGCCAGGCCCGCGTTGTATTTCAGCAGCGTAAGCTGGTTGGCCACCACGGAGTGCTGAATAATGGCGTCCTGCGGCTCGGGCTGATACGCAGGCCGTGCATTGTCGTTGTAATGCGGCCGCATATCATTGAAGTTGGTGCGCAGGGTGAAACCAAACATCACGGTGTTACCGCGCTCATAGCTGAGGTTAACGTCGGCCCAATCGGTGACGCGGTAAATGGCGCCGACGTTAAACTTGCTCTTCTGCTCAATCTTCCCGGCGAAATCGTCGCTGTAGTTATTCCCTTCGTACTCCAGCTTGAGGCGTAATGGCTGCCACGGCGTCTGGTATTCTACGCCGCCAAACAGTGAGGCCGGGCCATGGAACATCTGGTCGCCGTTGATGGAGCCGGCTTTCTGGTAGCTGTTGTCGCGATAACAATATTTGTCGCTGTAGGAGCAGAACGGGTTTTTCACGTTACCGCTGGTGCCGAGATACCCCCAGCCCATACCCAACGAGAAATCAAACGGGCCCCAGGCTTTGCTGGCAACAATATACTCCGCATCAAACAGGCCCGTACCGCCGATATCCCGCGCCCCCACGGACACTTGCGGCATCCAGTAGCTCTCTTCCCACAAGCGCAGTTTGACGTCGAAAGCTTTATCTTTGTATGTCTGGTCGCCGGAGAATGCCTCTACGCTGCTGTATTTTTTGGTGCGCACATCGGTATAACGCAGCGTGGTTTCAAGCCATGGAAACAGCTGCACAGAAGCAGAGTAATAGCGGTACTGATCGTTATCGCGATAGTTAAGGCTCAGTTCCCCTTCACGCGCCATGCGTGCCGTGGGCGTTTGCATTAACCCGACACCGCCGAAGTCCGATTGCGATGGACCAACAGGCGCCGGATACGTTTCTGCATGGCAGGCAGCGCTAACGCACAGCGCTAACATGCTGTAGAGATAAGTTCTTTTCATTAATCCGGTATCCGCTGCATCAGGGTGTGAAGGATATCGGCGTTGAGTCCGTCATATGCCTTCGTCCAGAAGTGGTCGGCAAAGCCGACAAAAATCACGCTGCCGGGCATGGGCTCGATATGGCGTTTGTTCCAGTAGGCCACAGGGACTTTTTGCGTGCGCCCGTCGGGATAAACTACCCAGGCGTAGCTGTTATCCGCGCCGCTTAACGCGCTCTGCTCGTCAAGGTAACTCGCCACATCGCGCCCTGGCGTGAAGGGCTTTTTACCCGGACTGCTGACAAGCCCCATCACGGTGATGGTTGAAGGCTGAGCCGGAAGCCAGAGCGTGTACCCCCCTTCGAGCGTTGGGTTGCCGTTCTCTGCCACTCTCACCGCATCCGGGTCGAGATTGATCTGCTGGCGGCCGGTTATCTTCAGCGTCTGCATCTGCTGGCGAACGCTGTTGATTGCCGCCGCGTCATCGCCATCTTCCTGTTCTGCAAGGCCGGTAAGCCTTGCGAGCAACGCGCGCTGTTTTTGTTCTGCCAGCACCGTTGCCTGACGCTCGCTGATAACAGCCCCGGGCCACCAGCTGTTTGCAAGCCTTGGCTGGCCGACAAGATCAAGCAGATGCCCGGCATTGGTTAAGGTTTTGGGTTGTGTGCTGTCAGGCGTGTAAACCTTCACCGTGCCCGCAGACCAGGCCAGCGGCGCGGCAAGGCACAGGATCAGCGCCATGCTAGTGCGGATTTTCATGGTTTCGCCGCCTTGATCAGAGTGGTTTTTACCGGGAAGAAATTAGCGCCGAGGTACTGTAGTGACTGGCGTATCTGCCCTTCTTCATCCACCCAGTAGCGGTTATGCCAGCTTGCCTGGTCGGTCGTGACCGCTTCATCCAGCACGCGAACCTGGGTTTCATCGCTGCCGACCCTTACGCTGTCCGTACCGTCCCAGCGGAATACAGAGTGTGCCGTGGCGTAGCGCACCTGTTTGTGTTCCGTCCAGCCCATCGTGCGTGTCCAGCTTGCGCCGTCGGTTACCTGATTCGGCTTGATGAGCGGGTCGGCCGCAAGGTTGTGGACCTCAAGCAGGTTGTCGCCGCCGAGCAGCGTTTTTACGATGCGACCATGCTGCATCACGATGGTGGCCTGATCCTGCGTCACCCATTTCTGCTGCCCGTTTTCATCGAAAGCGAGCACCACAAACAGTTGCGGGCCATCGTTTAACTGCATGTACTGGCTGGCATAAGGCATGTTCTGGATATCGTCATCAGTAAGATGGACGCCAGGCGTACCAAACATGCTGTCCCACAGCGAATTCCCCAGCCCTTTAGTGGTGGCTGAGCACGCCTGCAAGAGCAGGCAAATCATGATGATTGCAGGTCGCTTCACGACTCTTCTCCGAAGGGGCGAAATAACCACACCGAAGTGTGGTTATGATTAAAACACCCGGTATTACTGGGTGCTGGTCGTCGTGGTGGTCGTGGTTCCGGTATTGGAGCCATCACCGCCACCGGTTGCCGCCAGCGCGACACCCACGGCTGAACTTACGGTGCTGGTGCTGGCTGCGGTAGAACTCCCCGCAGACGCAGACGTCGCTGCCGACCCTGCAGCTTCCCCGACCTGAACCGGAGCCGCATATACAGATGTCGCCGCAAGCGCAGATATGGCAAAAATGCCATACAGTACTTTCTTCATAACAATTTCCCTTCATTGAATGAATGGAGATGTGCCCAAAAAGAATTTCGAGCGGAATCGAGTATACACAACTAAAGCAGAGGGATTGCCGTGCAGGTAAATAGAGAGGGAGTTTTCAGAATATTGGATATTTGCGACACACAACAATAATTAAATAAATATAAATCCCATTACATTCATAAAGTTATAATAAGTTATTACCAGTTTCATTCTCCGTATATTCCTAAAATAAACCGCAGTAATTAACAGGTTAATGGACTTTTTCAGATTAAACTCAGAACAGTAATTTGAGTTAAATAACAGACATCAGGAATTATCCGATAAAAAAATGCCGGCATTTCGCCGGCATTTTTCATGACATATTAATTATGCACGCCATGCTTTATAACGGTTAATCAAACCATTTGTAGAACTGTCGTGGCTGTTAATCGCTTTGTCGTCACCCAGCTCTGGCAGAATGCGGTTTGCCAGCTGTTTGCCCAGCTCAACGCCCCACTGGTCAAAGGTGAAGATGTTCAGGATCGCGCCCTGAGTAAAGATTTTGTGCTCATACAGGGCAATCAGCGCACCCAGGCTGAACGGGGTGATTTCGCGCAGCAGGATAGAGTTGGTTGGACGGTTGCCTTCGAACACTTTGAACGGCACAACGTGATCCAGGGTCGCCGGATCTTTACCCTGGTCGCGGTATTCCTGTTCAACCACGTCGCGGGACTTGCCGAACGCCAGCGCTTCAGTCTGAGCGAAGAAGTTAGACAGCAGTTTCGGATGGTGATCCGACAGCGGGTTATGAGTAATAGCAGGCGCGATGAAATCGCACGGTACCATCTTGGTGCCCTGGTGGATCAGCTGGTAGAACGCATGTTGGCCGTTGGTGCCTGGCTCGCCCCAGATGATTGGGCCAGTCTGGTAGTCCACGGCATTGCCGTTACGGTCAACGTATTTACCGTTGGATTCCATGTTGCCCTGCTGGAAGTAGGCAGCAAAGCGGTGCATGTACTGGTCGTATGGCAGGATAGCTTCGGTTTCAGCGCCAAAGAAGTTGTTGTACCAGATACCAATCAGCGCCAGCAGCACTGGCAGGTTTTTCTCAGGCGCGGTGGACGCGAAGTGTTTATCCATCGCATGTGCGCCGGAAAGCAGCTCAACGAAGTTGTCAAAGCCAACAGACAGGATGATGGACAAACCGATTGCAGACCACAGAGAGTAACGGCCACCAACCCAGTCCCAGAACTCGAACATGTTTGCCGTGTCGATACCGAACTCGCCAACCGCTTTACCGTTGGTAGACAGCGCGGCGAAGTGTTTCGCGACGTGCTTGTTGTCACCTGCGGTTTCCAGGAACCAGTCACGCGCGCTATGGGCGTTGGTCATGGTTTCCTGCGTGGTGAAGGTTTTAGACGCCACCAGGAACAGGGTGGTTTCCGGGTTCACGTTCTTCAGCACTTCAGCAATGTGTGTACCATCAACGTTAGAAACGAAGTGCATGTTGAGGTGGTTTTTGTACGGGCGCAGCGCTTCGGTCACCATGAATGGACCGAGGTCTGAACCGCCGATACCGATGTTCACCACGTCAGTGATAGCTTTACCGGTGTAACCTTTCCAGCTACCAGAGATGATCGCTTCAGAGAAGGCTTTCATCTTCTCCAGCACCGCGTTCACTTCCGGCATCACATCTTTGCCATCGACGATGATTGGAGTATTGCTACGGTTACGCAGTGCAACGTGCAGCACAGCGCGGTCTTCGGTGCGGTTGATCTTCTCACCAGAGAACATGGATTTAATGGCATCACTGAGCGCGGTTTCTTTCGCCAGATCCTGCAATTTTGCCAGTGTCTCTTCGGTAATGCGGTTTTTGGAGAAGTCCACCAGCATCAGGTCGTCGAAGGTCGCGGAGAACTTGTTGAAACGATCGGCATCTTTCGCGAACAGATCCGCGATAGTGACGTCTTTCATTTCATCAAAATGTTTCTGTAGTGCCTGCCAGGCAGCGGTCTGCGTTGGGTTGATGTTTTTCATTAGCAATACTCTTCTGATTTGAGAATTGTGACTGCGGTCGATTGTAGCGCCTGCAAATAAAAATTGTGATGGTTTTTATGCCATTGCCCTGGCCTGCATCAAACGCAGGTGAAAAGACCCGAAAAGTATAGCTGCTAAAACCTGCCCCCGAGGGGGTTGAATGTCGTTCAGAACGTCCTGATTTGCAGAATAAAATAGCGGCTTGTTATAAGTCCTGTTACTGAGGGGTGCCCCCCCATGAAAAATCCGCATAATCCCAGCATTGACAGGACCTCCCCCACATTTTATTTATAGGGCCGTATTTGCGCCTGCACCTGTTTTCGTTTCATTCTTGTGCCAAGGTCGCTTTATTCATTCCCTGACACGAGGTTGTTATGACGAGTTTTGTGGTCGCTAAGTTTGGCGGCACCAGTGTGGCTGATTACGATGCCATGAACCGCAGCGCCGATGTGGTGCTAGCCGATCCGAATGCCCGCCTGGTGGTGCTTTCTGCATCCGCTGGCGTGACGAACCTGCTGGTTTCTCTGTCTGAAGGACTGGAAGCGACAGAACGTTTCGTTAAGCTGGATGCACTGCGCAAAATTCAGTTCGACATCCTTGAACGCCTGCAGAACCCGAACGTCATCCGCGAGGAAGTGGAACGTCTGCTGGAAAACATCACCACCCTGGCAGAAGCCGCCTCTCTGGCAACCTCCACCGCCCTGACCGACGAACTGGTCAGCCATGGTGAACTGATGTCCACTCTGCTGTTTGTGGAAATCATGCGCGAACGTAACATTCAGGCGCAGTGGTTTGACGTGCGTAAAGTGATGCGTACCAGCGATCGCTTTGGCCGCGCCGAACCGGACGTTGAAGCGCTGGCCGAGCTGACTACTCAGCAGCTGGCACCGCGTCTGGCAGAGGGTATCGTTATCACCCAGGGCTTTATCGGTAGCGAAGCGAAAGGCCGAACTACAACGCTTGGCCGTGGTGGCAGCGACTACACCGCCGCACTGCTGGGTGAAGCACTGCACGCTACCCGTGTGGATATCTGGACTGACGTTCCGGGCATTTACACCACCGACCCGCGCGTCGTTTCCGCAGCGAAACGAATTGATGTGATCGCGTTTGAAGAAGCGGCGGAAATGGCCACCTTCGGCGCGAAAGTGCTGCACCCTGCAACGCTGCTGCCAGCCGTGCGCAGCGATATTCCGGTGTTCGTCGGCTCCAGTAAAGATCCGAAAGCGGGTGGTACGCTGGTCTGTAAGAAAACGGAAAACCCACCGCTGTTCCGCGCGCTGGCCCTGCGCCGCCGCCAGACGCTGGTGACGCTCCATAGCCACAATATGCTGCATTCCCGCGGTTTCCTGGCGGAAGTGTTTAGCATTCTGGCACGCCATAATATCTCCGTGGATCTGATCACCACCTCCGAAGTGAGCATCGCGTTGACGCTGGATACCACCGGTTCAACTTCTACTGGCGATACCTTGCTGACGCAATCGCTGTTGATTGAGCTGTCTGAGCTGTGCCGCGTGGAAGTCGAAGAAAACCTGGCGCTGGTTGCCATCATCGGTAACAAGCTGTCACGCGCCTGTGGCGTGGGTAAAGAGGTCTTTGGCGTGCTCGACCCGTTCAACATCCGCATGATTTGCTACGGTGCATCCAGCTACAACCTTTGCTTCCTGGTGCCGGCCGATCAGGCGGAGCTTGTCGTGCAAAAACTTCATCAGAATTTGTTTGAATAAAATTCGTTAGCACGATAAACAATACCTATAAGCTGGGCACAGACCCGGCTTTTTCATAACTAAACAACACGACAATACTGCAAGGAATTAACTATGTTATCCGCCATCACCCGGCTGTTCCCGTTATGGGCACTGCTGCTCTCTGTACTCGCGTATTACACCCCCACCAGCTTCACGGGCATCGGCCCCTGGGTCACCACGCTGCTGATGCTGATTATGTTCGGCATGGGCGTGCACCTGAAAATTGACGACTTTAAACGCGTGCTGTCGCGCCCTGCACCTGTCGCGGCGGGTATTTTCCTGCACTATCTGGTGATGCCGCTCGCGGCCTGGCTGCTGGCAATGGCCTTTAAGATGCCGCCAGATTTATCCGCCGGGATGGTGCTGGTGGGCAGCGTGGCAAGCGGTACGGCCTCCAACGTGATGATCTATCTGGCGAAAGGCGATGTTGCGCTCTCCGTGACCATCTCGTCCGCGTCTACTCTCGTGGGCGTGATTGCCACACCGCTGTTAACCCGCCTGTATGTCGACGCACATATTCAGGTAGACGTAATGGGGATGTTGCTCAGCATTCTGCAAATTGTGGTGATCCCGATTGCACTGGGGCTGGTTATCCACCATCTGTTCCCGCGCCTGGTGAAGGCGGTCGAACCCTGTCTGCCGGCGTTTTCGATGGTCTGTATTCTGGCAATCATCAGCGCCGTGGTAGCAGGCTCCGCCTCGCACATTGCGTCTGTCGGCTTTGTGGTGATCATTGCTGTGGTACTGCATAACACCATTGGCCTGCTGGGAGGCTACTGGGGTGGCAAACTGTTCGGCTTTGACGAATCTACCTGCCGCACGCTGGCGATTGAAGTGGGAATGCAAAACTCTGGCCTGGCCGCGGCACTCGGTAAAATCTACTTCTCGCCGCTGGCCGCCCTGCCTGGCGCGTTGTTCTCCGTCTGGCATAACCTTTCAGGCTCCCTGCTGGCAGGTTACTGGTCTGGTAAACCCATCGAAGAACAACCGAAAAAAGATGTGGTGAAACAAGGTTAATTTCCGCCACTTGTTTTACACTGAAGCCTCTTCCACATGAGGCTTCAGCGATGGCGACACAACGATTGACCCAGCAAGATATGACAGAAGCCGAGCAGCGTGAACTCAAGACGCTTCTCGGCCGCGCCCGTATCGCCCATGGCCGCACACTGACTAACGGCGAAACCAATCAGGTAAAAAAAGAGTACATCGACAAACTGATGGAACAGCGTGAAGCAGAAGCAAAAAAAGCCCGCAAGTTGAAGAAACAGCAGGCTTATAAACCCGATGCAGAGACGACTTTTTCCTGGTCGGCAAACACCTCTACCCGGGGACGGCGCTGATTAGCGCCCTTTCTTTTTGCGCCCAGGCTGGGTAAAGCGTTTTCCGTTAGCCGGTTTACCTCGCCCTTTATCTTCTGCCTGCGGGGCTTTCACCACCGGGCGTTTAACCGCCTGAGCCTTCGGTTTGGCTTTCGCTTTTGGTTTCGCTTCAGAAGATGAATCCTCAATCAGCTTGAACAGCTCAATCAGCTCGTCACCGGTTAAATCACGCCACTCGCCCAATGGAATACCGGACAGGCTGACGTTCATGATTCGGGTGCGTTCCAGCTTCGTCACGTCATAACCGAAGTGCTCGCACATACGGCGGATCTGGCGGTTTAAGCCCTGTACCAGCGTAATGCGAAACGCAAACGGGGCTTCTTTCTTCACCTTACACTTTTTGGTAACGGTGCCCAGAATCGGCACGCCAGCGCCCATTCCACGGATAAACTCGTCAGTGACCGGTTTATTCACCGTGACGATGTACTCTTTTTCGTGGTCGTTTCCGGCACGCAGAATTTTGTTTACCAGGTCGCCGTGGTTGGTGAGAAAAATCAGCCCCTGAGAGTCTTTATCCAGTCGGCCAATCGGGAAGACACGGCTGCTGTGGTTAACGAAATCAACAATGTTGTCCCGCTCGCCATCTTCCGTGGTACTGACGATACCAACCGGTTTATTCAACGCGATAAACACCAGGTCTTCGGCATCGCGGGGTTCGATGACCTGACCATTCACTTTGACCACATCGCCAGGTACCACCTGGTCGCCGATGGTGGCGCGTTTGCCGTTGAGGAACACGTTACCCTGTTCAATGTAACGGTCAGCCTCGCGACGTGAGCAGATCCCGCTCTCGCTAATGTATTTGTTTAATCGGGTTGATTGAGTTGGCAGCATAGTTTCTCCTGTAGAGGCGAAATATACCTTAGGTTTGGGCTGGTAAAAAGATTAGCCGATGGTAACTGAGACAGGTTTTCCAAGTTTACTTAGCATCATGACCAGAGTATCGAGCGTGAACTTGCTGGTTTTGAGGTTAACTACATCCGAAACACGTGGACGAGAGACATTGAGCATGGCTGCAGCATCAGCCTGACGGAGCTTATTATCAGCAATCCATGCGGAGATCTCCTGCATCAGTTGTCGCTTGATGGCCAGCAGTTGTTCAACTTCTTTATCAGCATCCTTTTGCAGCCGTTTTGCTTCACTCGCTTCAAAGCCCAGCTCGGAAAATATGTTGGTTTCTGCCGCCGTAACATGGCGAATTTTAGTATCAACACCTTTACTCATTTTCGATTATTCCTCGCATCAATCACTGCCTGCAAACGGGCTTTAGCGATGTGCTTATCCTGTCCGGAAGTCCGCTGTGTTTTCTTCATAAAGCAATGCAGCACATATACCGCATCTTCAAAACGGGCCAAATAGAGAATTCGATAAGCGCCCGTATGGCTTCTAAGCCGTATTTCAGCAACGCCTTTACCGATTTCCGGCATCGGCTTCCAGTCAGCGGCCTCTAACCCGGCTTGCAGGCGGTGTAACTGAAAACCTGCGTCTTTGCGGATGACCTCAGGAAAGCTGAGTAAATCGTCAAATGCACTCCCTATCCATGCGATGGGTCGCATCGCTGGCCTTTCTGAAAGCATAACACATCCCTGTATAAAATTTTATACAAACACAGGCATAACACGTTCCTTCACGTGTAAGCGCATGTCCAATGGGATAACGTTAAATTTTCAGTGAGATTGAGTCACGCCCCACAGCGGGAAACTGCGAGGCGCTTTCAGAGATTAATACTCGTCTCGCTCGTCGTCTTCATCCGGCTGTTCCATCACGCTGTAGGCCACGGAACAGAACAACGAGTTAAGACGTTTCATATCGCCCAGCAGCCCCAGGTGCAGGGAACTGGTTTCAATGCTTTGCACGTTTTGCTGATGCAGGCGTTCAACGTGCGCATGAGAGTAGCGGCGGTTAAGAATACGGAAACGGTGTTTGTTGCGGCGTAAACGGCGTGCGCCTGGCACATCGCTTGAGAAAAAGACCAACATCGCCAGCTTGAGGTTACTCAACAACTGTTCGTGCAGGGCTTCAAGCTCCTTCAGACCTTCGACCGAGAACGCACGGCGCGCAGCCAGCGATTTATCGGCTATTTCACTGCCCATACGTTCGACGATGTCAGAGGCCTGCTCCAGGTTGAGGGACATTTCGATGATTTCCGCCCACCTGCGCGATTCCTCTTCCGCCAGCTCGTCCTGCGGCATCCGCGCCAGATAGAGCTTGATGGCGGTATAAAGCACGTTGATATCATCTGCCAGCCTGCGCAGCTCTTTTTCTTCGCGAGGCTCGCCATGCATGACCTTTTGCAGCCCTTCCAGCATCGTTTCCATCGCATCGCCCATGCGCAGCGTCTCGCGGGCAGCATTGGCCAGGCCCAGAGCTGGCGTGTCCAGTGCAGAGGTGTCCAGATGCTTCGGTTTCAGCCGGGCATCCAGCTCAGGTTCATCGCGGATAAGACGTTCGCAGAAACGGGCCATTGGCGCGGCGAAGGGAACCATCGCCAGGCAGCGGACAAGGTTGTAGAACACGTGGAAATAGATAACCAGCTCGGCGTCCGACAAAGGCAGCTTTTGCATGATCCCAGCCAGCAGGTGCACAAACGGCAGAATAATCAGGCTTCCCACCAGCTTAAACAACAGGCTACCGAGCGCAACGCGACGGGCAGCAGCATTGGCGGCGCTGTTGTTGAGCATCGCCAGCAGGCCAGAGCCGAGGTTCGCGCCAATCACCAGACACAGCGCCACCGGGAACGAGATAACCCCGGCACTCGCCAGCGTAGCGGTCAACAGCACGGCGGCCAGGCTTGAATAACTGACGATGGCAAAGACGGCGCCGATCAGCGCATCCAGCATGATATCGCCCGTCAACGAGGCGAAAATCACCTGCACGCCGTTGGCCTGAGTAATGGGTGTCACCGCCTGCACAATCAGCTCCAGTGCCAGCAGGATCAGCCCCAGGCCAATGCCCACTCGCCCGAGCTGCCCGGCACGGGTCTGCTTACGACCCAGGAAGAAGATAACGCCGATGAAAATCAGCAGCGGCGACAACCACGACAGATCGAACGTCAGGATACGCGCCATCAGCGCGGTCCCCACATCGGCACCCAGCACAATCACCAGCGCAGGCGTTAGCGCCACCAGATCCTGCGCCACAAACGAAGTGACAAGCATGGTGGTGGCGTTACTGCTTTGCACCAGCGCCGTCACGCCGATGCCCGCACAGAAGGCGAGCGGCTTCTTCTCAACGCTGCTGCTGAGAACGGTTCGTAGGCGCGCACCGAATACGCGCATCACACCGGTACGGACAATATGCGTGCCCCATACCAGCAATGCCACTGCGGAGAGCAGGTGTAACAGAGTCAGCACAGAAGGGGGTTCTCCTTATCGTTATAGGTTCCTTAAGCCCATGTTATACAAGCCGGATGGCGCTTCGCTTATCCGGCCTACGATTAACCTGAGCTTTTCTCAAGTATAAGGGTTTAAGCGTAAGAAAGAGACAGGGCGCCCAATGAGCGCCCTGTTTGTTGTAAGGAAAAGTGACCTTAGTCCGCGTCGTAGCCTAAATTCGGCGCCAGCCAGCGCTCCACTTCTGGAACGCTCATCCCTTTACGCTGCGCATAATCTTCTATCTGATCGCGCTGAAGCTGTGCCACAGCAAAGTACTTGCTGTCCGGGTGACTGAAGTACCAGCCAGAAACCGACGCCCCGGGCCACATGGCGAAGGATTCGGTCAGCTTCATGCCTGTGTGTGTTTCCACATCCAGCAGCTCCCAGATGGTGCCCTTCTCGGTGTGTTCCGGGCAGGCCGGGTAGCCCGGTGCCGGGCGAATGCCCTGGTAGTTTTCGCGGATCAGCTCCTCATTACTGAGGTTTTCGTTCGCCGCATAACCCCAGTGCACCTTACGCACGCGTTCGTGCAGGTACTCGGCGAAGGCCTCCGCCAGGCGGTCGGCAATCGCTTTGACCATGATTTTGTTGTAATCATCGTGCTGCGCTTCGAATGCATCTGCCAGCGCATCTTCTTCCAGACCACCGGTTACGGCAAATGCGCCGATGTAATCGGCTTTCCCGGAAAGCTTCGGTGCCACGAAATCGGCCAGACAGTAGTTCGCGAAACCCACTTTCTCGGTTTGCTGGCGCAGGTGATGGCTCACCGTCAGTACGTGGGTACGGGTTTCGTCGCGATAAATTTCGATGTCATCGCCCACGCGGTTTGCCGGGAACAACCCGACAACGCCGCGCGGGTTAAGGGTTTTCTCTGCACTCAGCGTGTCGAGCATCTCGTTCGCGTCTTTGAACAGGCGCTGTGCTTCTTCACCGACCACGTCGTCTTCGAGGATGCGCGGATATTTCCCCGCCAGCGACCAGGTCATAAAGAACGGTGTCCAGTCGATGTAGTTACGCAGCGTTTCAATGCTGGCAGTCACATCCTGCACGCCCAGACGGTGCGCAACCGGCGGCGTATAGCTGGACCAGTCAAACGCCAGATCGTTATCGCGCGCGGCCTGTAGCGTAACCGGCGGCGTACGTGGTTTTTTACGCGCATGCTGAATACGGACGGTTTCGTACTCTTTGCGGGTTCGTGCCACAAAGTCATCGTGCTGCGTGGCTGAAAGCAACGCAGAGACGACCCCCACGGTTCGCGAGGCGTTTTGCACGTAGACCGTCGGGCCACTGTAATTCTGCTCGATTTTCACTGCGGTATGCGCTTTAGAGGTGGTCGCACCGCCAATCAGCAGCGGAATGGTAAAGCCCTGACGCTCCATCTCTTTCGCCACGTTGACCATCTCGTCCAGTGACGGGGTGATCAGCCCGGAAAGGCCAATCAGGTCAGCATTCACTTCACGTGCGGTTTTGAGGATTTTATCCGCAGGCACCATCACGCCAAGATCGATAATTTCGTAGTTATTACACTGCAACACCACGCCGACGATATTCTTACCGATGTCGTGAACATCGCCTTTCACGGTGGCGATAACCATTTTCCCGTTACTGGAGCCTTTCTCTTTGCTGGCTTCAATATACGGCTCGAGGTAGGCCACCGCCTGCTTCATTACGCGGGCGGATTTCACCACCTGTGGCAGGAACATTTTGCCCTCGCCGAACAGGTCACCGACCACGTTCATGCCGTCCATCAGCGGCCCTTCGATCACTTCAATCGGACGTGCGGACTGAAGACGCGCTTCTTCGGTATCCAGTTCGATAAACTCGGTGATACCTTTAACCAGCGAATATTCCAGTCGTTTTTTCACATCCCAGGAGCGCCACTCAGCCTGCTGAACGTTGACGGCTTCATCCGATTTACTGCCACGGTATTTTTCTGCCAGATCCAGCATTCGCTCGGTGGCATCGTCACGACGGTTGAGGATAACGTCTTCCACCGCATCACGCAGCTCTGCCGGCAGGTCGTCGTAAATCGCCAGTTGCCCGGCGTTCACGATCCCCATATCCATTCCGTTACGGATAGCGTAGTAAAGGAATACGGCGTGGATAGCCTCACGCACCGGGTCGTTACCACGGAATGAGAACGACACGTTCGACACACCGCCAGAAATAAGCGCATGTGGCAGCTCGCGTTTGATGTCTTCACACGCGCCAATAAAGTCCTGGGCGTAGTTGTTATGTTCTTCAATCCCGGTTGCCACCGCGAAGATGTTCGGGTCGAAGATAATGTCTTCCGGTGGGAAACCTACCTCTTCGGTTAGAATTTTATACGCGCGACGGCAAATCTGAATCTTGCGCTCGCGGGTGTCGGCCTGACCGACTTCATCAAATGCCATGACCACCACAGCTGCGCCGTAACGGCGTACCAGCTTCGCGTGGTGGATAAAGATATCGATCCCCTCTTTCATCGAGATGGAGTTAACGATGCCTTTACCCTGAATGCATTTCAGCCCTTTTTCGATGACCTCCCACTTCGAGGAGTCAATCATAATCGGCACGCGGGCGATGTCTGGCTCACCGGCGATCAGGTTGAGGAAACGCACCATCGCCGCTTCGGCGTCAAGCATCCCCTCATCCATGTTGATATCGATAATCTGTGCGCCGCTTTCCACCTGCTGGCGGGCAACGTCCAGCGCTTCGCTGTACTTCTCTTCTTTGATCAGGCGTTTGAATTTCGCGGAGCCGGTGACGTTAGTACGTTCACCGACGTTCACAAACAGGCTATCGTCGCCGATGGTCAACGGCTCAAGGCCGGCAAGACGGCAGGCAACGGGAAGCTCAGGTAATTTACGCGGCGGCAGCCCGGCCACCGCATTGCTCATTGCGGCAATATGCTCTGGCGTCGTACCGCAACAACCACCCACGATATTCAGGAAGCCCGATTCAGCCCACTCGCGGATTTGCGCCGCCATGGTGTCGGCATCCAGATCGTATTCACCAAAGGCATTTGGCAGACCGGCATTCGGGTGGGCGGTGACGTAGCATTCCGCAATACGCGAGAGCTCCTGCACATACTGGCGCAGTTCGTCTGGCCCCAGGGCGCAGTTCAGGCCGAAGGAGAGCGCTTCGGCATGGCGTAACGAGTTATAAAAGGCTTCAGTTGTCTGGCCGGATAACGTACGGCCGGAGGCGTCGGTAATGGTGCCGGAAATCATGATCGGCAGGTCAACGCCCAGTGCTTCGAATTCCTCTTTCACCGCGAAAATCGCGGCTTTGGCATTGAGGGTATCGAATACCGTTTCAATCAGGATCAGATCGGAACCGCCTTCCACCAGCGCTTTTGTGGATTCGCGGTACGCGGCCACTAGCTGATCGAAGCTAATGTTACGAAACGCCGGGTCGTTCACGTCAGGTGAAATCGACGCCGTGCGGTTTGTCGGGCCAAGTACCCCGGCAACGTAGCGCGGTTTATCCGGCGTGCGGGCCGTCCATTCGTCTGCACATGCGCGCGCCAGTTTCGCGGCTTCATAGTTGATTTCCGCCGACAGGGATTCCATCTGGTAATCCGCCATGGCGATGGTTGTCGAGTTAAAGGTGTTGGTTTCAACGATATCCGCGCCTGCTTCGAAATAGGCATTGTGGATATCCGCAATCACTTGCGGCTTGCTTAACACCAGCAGGTCGTTGTTCCCTTTCAGATCACATGGCCAGTCGGCAAAACGATCGCCGCGGAAATCGTCTTCACTCAGACGATAGCCCTGGATCATGGTGCCCATGCCGCCGTCCAGCACCAGAATTCGTTCATTTAACTGCGCACGCAGTTGCTCTACTTTGCTGCTCACACTTGCTCCCGACAACGCTCAACCAGGCCAAAAGGCCAGCAGTCCATACTGGCATAATCTGACAGAGTGGAAAAGTCACACAGCGGTAACATGAGACATGTTCACCATCACTCATCCGATCAGTCAGGATAACGGTTGCAAAAACAGCAAATAAAACGAAAATGATTTCCACGATACAGAAAAAGGAGATCGTCATGGTCGCGACCGTTCCCGCTAAACGCGGCAGAAAACCTGCTGCCACCACCGCTGCACCACAGGGCGGACAGGTTCAATCGCTGACTCGCGGTCTGAAGCTGCTGGAATGGATAGCCGAGTCGCACAGCAGCGTGGCCCTGACGGAGCTGGCTCAACAGGCCGGACTGCCGAACTCCACCACTCACCGTCTGCTCACCACCATGCAACAGCTGGGCTTTGTGCGTCAGGTGGGCGAGCTGGGGCACTGGGCGGTGGGCGCACATGCGTTTATCGTCGGCAGTAGCTTCCTGCAAAGCCGCAACCTGCTGGCCATTGTGCACCCTATTCTGCGCAAGCTGATGGAAGATTCCGGTGAAACAGTGAACCTGGCCGTTCTGGACCAGAGTGACCATCAGGCGATCATCATCGACCAGGTGCAATGTACACAGCTGATGCGTATGTCTGCTCCCATTGGCGGCAAGCTGCCAATGCACGCCTCCGGGGCGGGCAAAGCGTTTCTCTCGCAGCTTAGCGAGGAACAAGTGACGGGGTTGCTGCATCGTAAAGGGCTACACGCCTATACCCACGCCACATTGGTTTCGCCGGTGCATCTGAAAGAAGATTTGGCATTGACCCGCAAGCGCGGCTATTCGTTCGATGATGAGGAACATGCGCTGGGTCTGCGCTGCCTCGCGGCCTGTATTTTTGACGAGCACCGCGAGCCGTTTGCAGCCATTTCCATCTCCGGGCCAATCTCCCGCATGACCGATGACCGGGTAACCGAGCTGGGTGCGCTGGTGATTAAAGCGGCAAAAGAGGTGACGCTGGCGTACGGTGGGATCCGTTAGGATTGAGTGCGGCCAGATGCCCTCACCCCGGCCCTCTCCCACCGGGAGAGGGAGAAAACATGATGACCTCACCCTGCAGGGGAGGGAGAAAATCTGATGCAAAACCGCTGCTTACGCCGGTAGGCGTACACATCCTCCACGTGCCCGTTTTTAATCCGCGTTTGCAGCCCGCGCCAGTAGCTGGCGTGGAACAGGTCGTCGTGCATCTCTTCAAATAACGGCCCGATGCGCGGGTCGGCACATAGCCAGTGACGAAACTCCTCCGGGAAAACATCCCCCGGTGAGACGCTATACCACGGCTCGCTGGACATCTCGTCTTCCGGGTAGCGTGGGGGCGGTATATCGCGGAAATTCACTTCGGTCATATAGCAAATTTCATCGTAATCGTAGAACACCACACGCCCGTGACGGGTGACGCCGAAGTTTTTAAACAGCATGTCGCCCGGGAAGATATTGGCGGCGGCAAGCTGACGGATAGCATTGCCATACTCTTCAATGGCATCCCGTAATCCTTGCCCTTCCGACTGCTCCAGCCAGATATTCAGCGGCACCATGCGGCGCTCTATGTAGAGGTGGCTGATGACAATCTTATCGCCCAGGTCGGTTATCTTTGCCGGAGCTTCCTGGAGCAAAAGCGCCATTAGCACCGGGTCAATCTGCTGCTTATCCAGCACAAAATTTTCGAACTCCTGGGTATCCGCCATACGCCCGACGCGGTCGTGTTCTTTCACCAGCTGATAGCAGGATCGGACATGGGCGGCGGTCATCTCTTTCTGTGGCGCGAACTTGTCTTTGATAACCTTAAACACCCGATCGAAACCTGGCAGGGTGAACACCAGCATCACCATCCCACGAATACCGGGGGCTTCGATAAACTGCTCATCAGCCGTTGAGATGTAGTGCAGATATTCCCGGTAGCTTTCGGTTTTGGCGTGCTTCTGACAGCCAATCGCCATATACAGCTCGGCGGTGGTTTTCCCCGGCAGGATCTCACGCAGCCACTCCACCAGAGCCGCAGGTAGCGGGGCGTACACCATGAAATAAGAACGGGCAAAACCAAAAACAATGCTGGCCTCGGCACTGGTTGTCAGGCAGGTATCAACAAACAGCTCGCCCTCATCGCTGCGGTGAATGGGCAGCAGGAACGGCACGGTAGCGGTGGGTGTAATCAGTTTGCCGACCAGCCAGGCAGCCTTATTACGGTAAAAAAGCTCATTCGCAACGTGCAGATGGCTGTGAGTGAGCACCTCTTCACCAAACGTCTCACTGAGATGCGCGATGATAAAACCGATGTCTCTGGTTTTGTTCTGCCAGGGCAAGCGCAGCGGTAAATCGGTTAACACACGGTGTAGCAGAGATTCCCAGCCGTTATCGGGAAAGAAGTCTTTCGCCAGCGGCCGCGGAATGGTGCGAAAACGGCGCTCAGGCTGGGAGCTGAAAATAAATAACCGCTCGGGAGATAACGAGCGGTGGTCAAATAACCGGCAATAGACAGAGTTAAAAAAGCTCTCCGCAATTTCGAAGCGCGGGTAATCGGGTAATAAATGGGTGTAGTGCTCTTTAACACGTAGCAAAAATGCGGCATCAGGGTTTTTGCCATCGGTAATACAGCGCAGCTGTTCCACCACCAGACCCACATGGTGATCGTAAAGGTGAATACGCTGCTTCATGGCCTGCTGAACGGCGTGCCAGTCGGCGTGTTCAAAACGTTGCTGTGCGCCGGACGTCACTTCCAGAAAACGACCATACTGCGCGTCAAAGCCTTGCAGGATGGTTTGTGCAATCAATAATTCCAGACCACGCGACATCTTATTCCCCCTCACCCCAACCCTCTCCCCAGCGGGGAGAGGGGGAAAACATCAGAACTGTGCTTCTTCCGTCGATCCCGTTAAGGCCGTCACGGAGGAGGCGCCCCCCTGAATGATGGTGGTGACTTTATCGAAGTAGCCTGTTCCCACCTCCTGCTGGTGAGAAACGAAGGTATAACCCTCTTTACCGGCCTCGAACTCTGGCTGTTGTACTTTCTCAACATAGTGCTTCATACCCTCACCCTGCGCATAAGCGTGGGCCAGGTCGAACATGTTGAACCACATGCTGTGGATACCCGCCAGGGTGATGAACTGATATTTGTAGCCCATATCAGACAGCTGCTGCTGGAAGCTGGCGATCGTTTTGTCGTCCAGATTCTTCTGCCAGTTGAAGGATGGCGAACAGTTATAGGCCAGCAGTTTGCCCGGATATTTCGCATGAATAGCATCGGCAAAGCGTTTTGCCAGCGCCAGATCCGGTGTCGAGGTTTCACACCACACCAGGTCTGCATACGGGGCATAGGCAAGACCACGGCTGATAGCCTGTTCAATGCCAGCATGAGTGCGGTAGAAGCCTTCGCTGGTACGCTCACCGGTAATAAACTCGCTATCATACGGGTCGCAGTCAGAGGTGATCAGGTCAGCCGCGTCTGCATCGGTACGGGCAATCACCAACGTCGGAACACCCAGAACATCCGCAGCCAGACGCGCTGCAACCAGTTTCTGAATCGCTTCCTGAGTCGGAACCAATACCTTACCGCCCATATGTCCGCACTTCTTCACCGATGCCAGCTGATCTTCGAAGTGTACGGCCGCTGCACCAGCCTCAATCATCGATTTCATCAGCTCAAACGCATTCAGCACGCCACCGAAACCAGCTTCTGCATCAGCGACGATCGGCAGGAAGTAATCCACAAAACGCGGATCGTTTGGCTCAATGCCCGCAGACCACTGGATCTGATCCGCACGACGGAAGGTGTTGTTGATCCGATCCACTACCGACGGCACAGAGTTTGCCGGATAGAGCGATTGATCCGGATACATACTGGAGGCGAGGTTGGCGTCCGCCGCCACCTGCCAGCCCGACAGGTAAACCGCCTCAATACCCGCCTTCGCCTGTTGCAGCGCCTGACCACCCGTCAGCGCCCCCAGGCTGTTGATGTAGCCTTTTTTCGAGCCGCCATGCAGCAGACGCCACATTTTGGCCGCACCCAGCTGCGCCAGCGTGCACTCCGGGTTGACCGAGCCACGTAATCTCACCACTTCCTCGGCACTGTACGGACGACGAATGCCTTCCCAGCGCGGCTGTGTCCACTCTTTTTGTAATTCTTCGATCTGTTGGGTACGTGTTTTCATGTGCAGATGCTCCATATTGTTATGTGGTGGATTACGCAAGCAGGCGGTAGCCTGGCAGGGTGAGGAAGTCGATTAAGTCATCTGATGTGGTGATTTGCTCCATCAGGCGCGCAGCGTCGTCAAAACGCCCGCTACTGAAGCGGTGCTCGCCCAGTTCGTCCTGGATAACCAGCATCTCTTCGGCCAGCATCTGACGGAACAAGGATTTGGTTACCGGCTTACCGTTACTGAGCGTTTTTTGGTGATGGATCCACTGCCAGATAGAGGTACGGGAGATCTCCGCCGTGGCGGCATCTTCCATCAGCCCGTAGATTGGCACGCAGCCGTTACCGGAGATCCACGCTTCGATGTACTGCACGGCAACGCGAATATTGGCGCGCATTCCCTCTTCAGTGCGTTCGCCCGTACACGGCGCCAGTAGCTGCTCTTCTGCGGTTGGCGCATCCTCTTCGCGCGTGACAAACAGCTGGTTTTTGTTGTCGCCCAGTACGCGGTTGAATACGTCCATCGCCGTATCGGCAAGGCCCGGGTGCGCAATCCACGTGCCGTCATGGCCGTTACGTGCTTCCAGCTCTTTGTCGGCTTTCACCTTGTTGAGCACCTGGTTGTTTCGCTCGGTGTCTTTGCTTGGAATAAATGCCGCCATACCGCCCATCGCAAACGCACCGCGCTTGTGGCAGGTCTTAATCAGCAGACGCGAATAGGCGCTGAGGAATGGCTTGTCCATGGTGACAACCTGACGATCCGGCAGCACGCGGTCAGCGTGATTTTTCAGGGTTTTGATGTAGCTAAAGATGTAGTCCCAGCGTCCGCAGTTCAGGCCAACAATGTGGTCACGCAGCGCGTGCAGGATTTCATTCATCTGGAATACCGCCGGCAGCGTTTCAATTAACAGCGTGGCTTTAATGGTGCCCCGCGACAGGTTGAAACGATCTTCTGCATAGCTAAAGACTTCACTCCACCAGGCCGCTTCCTGCCAGGACTGGGTTTTTGGCAGATAGAAGTACGGGCCGCTGCCTTTCGCCAGCAAGCTTTTGTAGTTGTGGAAGAAATAGAGGGCAAAATCGAACAGGCTGCCAGGAATGGCTTCACCGCGCCAGGTGACATGCTTTTCAGGCAGATGCAGACCACGTACACGGCAAATCAGCACTGCCGGGTTCGGCTTGAGCTGGTAGATTTTCCCGGCTTCGTTGGTATAGCTGATGGTGCCGTTCACGGCATCACGCAGGTTGATTTGCCCATCGATGACTTTGCGCCAGTCCGGAGCCAGAGAGTCTTCAAAATCGGCCATAAAGACTTTAACGTTGGCGTTCATGGCGTTGATCACCATTTTGCGCTCCACCGGGCCGGTGATCTCGACGCGACGATCCTGTAAGTCTTCAGGAATACCGCGGATTGTCCAGTCACTACGGCGAATGGAAGCGGTTTCCGAAATAAATCCAGGCAACTTGCCATCGTCAATTTCCTGCTGTTGATGGATGCGTGCCGCCAGCAGCTTATTGCGCTTTGGCGTAAAGCGGGTCACCAGTTCGGTCAGGAATTCGACAGCCTCTGGCGTTAAGATTTGCTGCTCTTGTTCGCCATGTGGCTGGTTAAAAGCCAGTTCGTCGGCCGTGGTTGCCTGTTGAGTCATCATTCTGCTCCTCATCAAAGATCCAAAAACACTCCCCCAATGCGAGCGAAAGATCGTTGTGTGGTTTTCGCTCAGCAGAATTAAGATTATCTATAATTTTTTCAAAATCAAAAACAATTTCCATTTTAATTATTAATTGAATGCAACTTGCTGATTAATATAGAGTTAAAGTTTTTTGCAATGTTGAGTGGCATTTCGGAAATAAAAAAGGCACCCGAAGGTGCCTGATCTGAATAGCTGAAACGCTTTAGGATCGTCCAGAGTAGTGGATTACTCCAGCGTCGGATTCATGTGGCGCAGATCGTATGGCGTGATTTGATAGACGTAATAGTTGAGCCAGTTGGTGAAGAGCAGATTTCCATGGCTGCGCCAGGTGGCCCGTGGTTTGTTTTGTGGGTCGTCTTTTGGGAAATAGTTATAAGGAACTTCCGGGCTTAAACCGGCTTCAACATCGCGGAAAAACTCCGCCGCGAGTGTGTTTGGATCGTACTCAGGATGCCCGGTCACAAACGCGATACGCTTGTCTTTGCTGGCAAACAAGTAGGCATCACCCTCTTCCGTTTCCGCCAGGATCTCGAGATCGGTGTAATCACGGATCAGCTGTGCCGGGAAATCGGCATAGCGGGAATGCGGGGCGAGGAAGGAGTCATCAAAACCGCGCGTCAGCAGCGCATGAGGATGAAGGATGTGGTGTTCGTATACGCCAGAGAGCTTTTCAGTGCGGGTTTGTTTGGGGATACCATAAAGAATGTTCAGCGCGGCTTGTACCGCCCAACAGACAAAGAGTGTGGAGGTGACGTGATCTTTTGCCCACTCCAGCACCTGTTTGATCTGCGGCCAGTAGGCGACATCATTAAACTCTACCAACCCAAGCGGTGCGCCAGTCACGATCAGACCATCGAAATTTTCGTCGCGGATATCGTCGAAATTACAGTAGAAATTGTTCAGATGCTCAGAAGGGGTATTGCGCGACTCACGGGCATCGATACGCAGCAGCTGGATATCCACCTGAAGCGGCGAGTTCGACAGCAGACGCAGGAACTGATTCTCTGTTTCGATCTTTTTCGGCATCAGATTGAGAATAAGCACCTTCAGCGGGCGAATTTCCTGACCTGTTGCACGTGAAGCTGTCATTACGAAGACATTTTCTTCACGTAAGAAATTGACGGCTGGTAGCTCGTCCTGCACCCGAATCGGCATAACCTTATATCCTCACAGCATACGTATAAACGTTTAGACATCCAGATAGCTAACGATACGCAGAAATGGCCTGAATGTCGAGCCTGCAAGTGAAAGGTGAGAAAGTTTCAAGGAGGGATCGTGCGGTCGACATTGCCGGGTGGCGGCTTCGCCTTACCCGGCCTACGGTTTTGCAGGTCCGGTAAGCGTAGCGCCACCGGGCATTTTTTACGCACAAAAGCAAAAAACCCCGCACCTTTCGGTACGGGGTTCTTCTTAATTGATGCCTGGCAGTTGTATGCCGGGCTTCCTGCCCGGCACCCTGCGGGCAGCACTCCGTGCTGTGCAAATCCGCTCCCGGCGGATTTGTCCTACTCAGGAGAGCCCTCACCGACAAACAACACCTAAAACAAAAGGCCCAGTCTTTCGACTGGGCCTTTCATTTTAATTGATGCCTGGCAGTTCCCTACTCTCACATGGGGAGACCCCACACTACCATCGGCGCTACGGCGTTTCACTTCTGAGTTCGGCATGGGGTCAGGTGGGACCACCGCGCTAAAGCCGCCAGGCAAATTCTGTTAAATCTGTATCAGGCTGAAAATATTCTGTCTCTCAACCGCCGAAACAGCTTCGGCGTTGTAAGGTTAAGCCTCACGGTTCATTAGTATCGGTTAGCTCAACGTATCGCTACGCTTACACACCCGACCTATCAACGTCGTAGTCTTCAACGTTCCTTCAGGACTCTCAAGGAGTCAGGGAGAACTCATCTCGGGGCAAGTTTCGTGCTTAGATGCTTTCAGCACTTATCTTTTCCGCATTTAGCTACCGGGCAATGCCATTGGCATGACAACCCGAACACCAGTGATGCGTCCACTCCGGTCCTCTCGTACTAGGAGCAGCCCCCCTCAATTCTCCAGCGCCCACGGCAGATAGGGACCGAACTGTCTCACGACGTTCTAAACCCAGCTCGCGTACCACTTTAAACGGCGAACAGCCGTACCCTTGGGACCTACTTCAGCCCCAGGATGTGATGAGCCGACATCGAGGTGCCAAACACCGCCGTCGATATGAACTCTTGGGCGGTATCAGCCTGTTATCCCCGGAGTACCTTTTATCCGTTGAGCGATGGCCCTTCCATTCAGAACCACCGGATCACTATGACCTGCTTTCGCACCTGCTCGAGCCGTCACTCTCGCAGTCAAGCTAGCTTATGCCATTGCACTAACCTCCTGATGTCCGACCAGGATTAGCTAACCTTCGTGCTCCTCCGTTACTCTTTGGGAGGAGACCGCCCCAGTCAAACTACCCACCAGACACTGTCCGCAACCCGGATTACGGGTCTACGTTAGAACACCAGCCATTAAAGGGTGGTATTTCAAGGTTGGCTCCACGCAGACTGGCGTCCACGCTTCAAAGCCTCCCACCTATCCTACACATCAAGGACCAGTGTTCAGTGTCAAGCTATAGTAAAGGTTCACGGGGTCTTTCCGTCTTGCCGCGGGTACACTGCATCTTCACAGCGAGTTCAATTTCACTGAGTCTCGGGTGGAGACAGCCTGGCCATCATTACGCCATTCGTGCAGGTCGGAACTTACCCGACAAGGAATTTCGCTACCTTAGGACCGTTATAGTTACGGCCGCCGTTTACCGGGGCTTCGATCAAGAGCTTCGCGTTGCCGCTAACCCCATCAATTAACCTTCCGGCACCGGGCAGGCGTCACACCGTATACGTCCACTTTCGTGTTTGCACAGTGCTGTGTTTTTAATAAACAGTTGCAGCCAGCTGGTATCTTCGACTGATTTCAGCTCCACCCGCAGGGGCTTCACCTACACATCAGCGTGCCTTCTCCCGAAGTTACGGCACCATTTTGCCTAGTTCCTTCACCCGAGTTCTCTCAAGCGCCTTGGTATTCTCTACCTGACCACCTGTGTCGGTTTGGGGTACGATTTGATGTTACCTGATGCTTAGAGGCTTTTCCTGGAAGCAGGGCATTTGTTACTTCAGTACCGTAGTACCTCGTCATCACACCTCAGCGTTAAAAAGAGTCCGGATTTACCTAAACTCTCCGCCTACATGCTTAAACCGGGACAACCGTCGCCCGGCTAACATAGCCTTCTCCGTCCCCCCTTCGCAGTAACACCAAGTACAGGAATATTAACCTGTTTCCCATCGACTACGCCTTTCGGCCTCGCCTTAGGGGTCGACTCACCCTGCCCCGATTAACGTTGGACAGGAACCCTTGGTCTTCCGGCGTGCGGGCTTTTCACCCGCATTATCGTTACTTATGTCAGCATTCGCACTTCTGATACCTCCAGCATCCCTCACAGGACACCTTCAACGGCTTACAGAACGCTCCCCTACCCAACAACGCATAAGCGTCGCTGCCGCAGCTTCGGTGCATGGTTTAGCCCCGTTACATCTTCCGCGCAGGCCGACTCGACCAGTGAGCTATTACGCTTTCTTTAAATGATGGCTGCTTCTAAGCCAACATCCTGGCTGTCTGTGCCTTCCCACATCGTTTCCCACTTAACCATGACTTTGGGACCTTAGCTGGCGGTCTGGGTTGTTTCCCTCTTCACGACGGACGTTAGCACCCGCCGTGTGTCTCCCGTGATAACATTCTTCGGTATTCGTAGTTTGCATCGGGTTGGTAAGCCGGGATGGCCCCCTAGCCGAAACAGTGCTCTACCCCCGAAGATGAGTTCACGAGGCGCTACCTAAATAGCTTTCGGGGAGAACCAGCTATCTCCCGGTTTGATTGGCCTTTCACCCCCAGCCACAAGTCATCCGCTAATTTTTCAACATTAGTCGGTTCGGTCCTCCAGTTAGTGTTACCCAACCTTCAACCTGCCCATGGCTAGATCACCGGGTTTCGGGTCTATACCCTGCAACTTAACGCCCAGTTAAGACTCGGTTTCCCTTCGGCTCCCCTATACGGTTAACCTTGCTACAGAATATAAGTCGCTGACCCATTATACAAAAGGTACGCAGTCACACCACGAAGGTGCTCCCACTGCTTGTACGTACACGGTTTCAGGTTCTTTTTCACTCCCCTCGCCGGGGTTCTTTTCGCCTTTCCCTCACGGTACTGGTTCACTATCGGTCAGTCAGGAGTATTTAGCCTTGGAGGATGGTCCCCCCATATTCAGACAGGATACCACGTGTCCCGCCCTACTCTTCGAGTTCACAACCTGTGTGCTTTCGTGTACGGGGCTATCACCCTGTATCGCCGGACTTTCCAGACCGTTCCACTAACACACAAGCTGATTCAGACTCTGGGCTGCTCCCCGTTCGCTCGCCGCTACTGGGGGAATCTCGGTTGATTTCTTTTCCTCGGGGTACTTAGATGTTTCAGTTCCCCCGGTTCGCTTCGTTAAGCTATGTATTCACTTAACGATAGTGTGTCGGAACACACTGGGTTTCCCCATTCGGAAATCGCCGGGTCAAAGGTTCATATCACCTCGCCGGCGCTTATCGCAGATTAGCACGTCCTTCATCGCCTCTGACTGCCAGGGCATCCACCGTGTACGCTTAGTCGCTTAACCTCACAACCCGAAGATGTTTCTTTCGATTCATCATCAAATTGCGAAAATTTGAGAGACTCGAACACACCACTTAAGGTGTGTCGTTTCAATTTTCAGCTTGATCCAGATTTTTAAAGAGCAAATATCTCAAACATGACTCGCTGAGTCAGTTTTGAGATACGGGGGTCGGCGACTTTCACTCACAAACCAGCAAGTGGCGTCCCCTAGGGGATTCGAACCCCTGTTACCGCCGTGAAAGGGCGGTGTCCTGGGCCTCTAGACGAAGGGGACACTGAAGTCTGCTTCGGCAAGACGCCTTGCTATTTACTTTTCATCAGACAATCTGTGTGAGCACTACAAAGGCAGGTTCTTTAAGGTAAGGAGGTGATCCAACCGCAGGTTCCCCTACGGTTACCTTGTTACGACTTCACCCCAGTCATGAATCACAAAGTGGTAAGCGCCCTCCCGAAGGTTAAGCTACCTACTTCTTTTGCAACCCACTCCCATGGTGTGACGGGCGGTGTGTACAAGGCCCGGGAACGTATTCACCGTAGCATTCTGATCTACGATTACTAGCGATTCCGACTTCATGGAGTCGAGTTGCAGACTCCAATCCGGACTACGACATACTTTATGAGGTCCGCTTGCTCTCGCGAGGTCGCTTCTCTTTGTATATGCCATTGTAGCACGTGTGTAGCCCTACTCGTAAGGGCCATGATGACTTGACGTCATCCCCACCTTCCTCCAGTTTATCACTGGCAGTCTCCTTTGAGTTCCCGGCCGAACCGCTGGCAACAAAGGATAAGGGTTGCGCTCGTTGCGGGACTTAACCCAACATTTCACAACACGAGCTGACGACAGCCATGCAGCACCTGTCTCAGAGTTCCCGAAGGCACCAATCCATCTCTGGAAAGTTCTCTGGATGTCAAGAGTAGGTAAGGTTCTTCGCGTTGCATCGAATTAAACCACATGCTCCACCGCTTGTGCGGGCCCCCGTCAATTCATTTGAGTTTTAACCTTGCGGCCGTACTCCCCAGGCGGTCGACTTAACGCGTTAGCTCCGGAAGCCACTCCTCAAGGGAACAACCTCCAAGTCGACATCGTTTACGGCGTGGACTACCAGGGTATCTAATCCTGTTTGCTCCCCACGCTTTCGCACCTGAGCGTCAGTCTTTGTCCAGGGGGCCGCCTTCGCCACCGGTATTCCTCCAGATCTCTACGCATTTCACCGCTACACCTGGAATTCTACCCCCCTCTACAAGACTCTAGCCTGCCAGTTTCGAATGCAGTTCCCAGGTTGAGCCCGGGGATTTCACATCCGACTTGACAGACCGCCTGCGTGCGCTTTACGCCCAGTAATTCCGATTAACGCTTGCACCCTCCGTATTACCGCGGCTGCTGGCACGGAGTTAGCCGGTGCTTCTTCTGCGAGTAACGTCAATCACCAAGGTTATTAACCTTAATGCCTTCCTCCTCGCTGAAAGTACTTTACAACCCGAAGGCCTTCTTCATACACGCGGCATGGCTGCATCAGGCTTGCGCCCATTGTGCAATATTCCCCACTGCTGCCTCCCGTAGGAGTCTGGACCGTGTCTCAGTTCCAGTGTGGCTGGTCATCCTCTCAGACCAGCTAGGGATCGTCGCCTAGGTGAGCCGTTACCCCACCTACTAGCTAATCCCATCTGGGCACATCTGATGGCAAGAGGCCCGAAGGTCCCCCTCTTTGGTCTTGCGACGTTATGCGGTATTAGCTACCGTTTCCAGTAGTTATCCCCCTCCATCAGGCAGTTTCCCAGACATTACTCACCCGTCCGCCGCTCGTCACCCAGGAGCAAGCTCCCTGTGTTACCGCTCGACTTGCATGTGTTAGGCCTGCCGCCAGCGTTCAATCTGAGCCATGATCAAACTCTTCAATTTAAGTTTGATGCTCGTGAATTAAACTTCGTAATGAATTACGTATGTTCACTCAGAGACTTGGTATTCATTTTTCGTCTTGCGACGTTAAGAATCCATGTCACTTTGAGTGCCCACACAGATTGTCTGATAAATTGTTAAAGAGCAGTGCAACGTGGCTTTCAGCTCACCGTTGCGAGGTGGCGTATATTACGCTTTCCTCTTTCAGAGTCAACCCGTTATTTCAGGATTTTTTCTCTTCAACCGACCGCGTTGTTTGTGAAGTGATTCACATCCGCCGTGTCGATGGAGGCGCATTATAGGGAGTTCTCCGCAGGCCGCAATAGAAAAATTGCAGAAAAATGACTGACTGCTGCATTCCACAGCAAAACCCCGCCTTATACCTTTTTACACACAGACTTATCCACAATACTACGAAAAAGTGAAAATTCGCGAGCGTTGCGCAAACGTTTTCGTTAAAATGCTCGCGCCTGACAAGGATGTCCCGTTAGGGGTGTTAGCTGAGTTTTTTTGTGGAAAATTCATCTAACGCTCACTGTAATCGTGAAATCCAGGGGATTTACCATGCAACAACGTCGTCCAATCCGCCGCGCTCTGCTCAGTGTTTCTGATAAAGCCGGTATCGTCGAATTCGCTCAGGCACTTTCTGCACGTGGTGTAGAGCTGCTTTCTACTGGCGGAACTGCTCGCCTGTTAGCAGATAAAGGCTTGCCGGTTACCGAAGTGTCCGATTACACCGGTTTCCCGGAAATGATGGATGGACGCGTGAAAACTCTGCACCCGAAAGTGCATGGCGGCATCCTTGGCCGTCGCGGCCAGGATGACGGTATTATGGAACAACATGATATTGCGCCGATCGACATGGTTGTTGTTAACCTCTACCCATTTGCCCAGACCGTTGCCCGCGAAGGCTGCTCTCTGGAAGATGCAGTAGAGAATATTGATATCGGTGGCCCAACCATGGTGCGCTCCGCTGCCAAGAACCATAAAGATGTTGCCATCGTGGTTAAGAGCAACGACTACGCTGCTATTATTAATGAGATGGATGCCAACGAAGGCTCCCTGACTCTGGATACGCGTTTCGACCTCGCCATTAAAGCTTTCGAACACACCGCCGCTTACGACAGCATGATCGCCAACTACTTCGGTAGCCTGGTGCCAGCTTATCATGGCGAAAGCCGTGAGCCGTCTGGTCGCTTCCCACGTACCCTGAACCTGAACTTCATTAAGAAGCAGGATATGCGTTACGGTGAGAACAGCCACCAGCAGGCTGCCTTCTATATAGAAGAAGAAGTAAAAGAAGCATCTGTGGCGACTGCACAGCAGGTTCAGGGCAAAGCGCTCTCTTATAACAACATTGCCGACACCGATGCCGCGCTGGAATGTGTGAAAGAGTTCAGCGAGCCAGCCTGCGTTATTGTGAAGCACGCAAACCCATGCGGCGTGGCGGTAAGCACCTCTATTCTGGATGCCTACGATCGCGCTTATAAAACTGACCCGACCTCTGCATTCGGCGGCATTATTGCTTTCAACCGCGAACTGGATGCTGAAACCGCACAGGCCATCATCTCCCGTCAGTTTGTTGAAGTGATCATCGCGCCATCTGCCACGGAAGAAGCCCTGAAAATCACCGCCGCAAAACAGAACGTGCGCGTGCTGGTTTGCGGTCAGTGGGCTGAGCGCGTATCAGGCCTGGACTTCAAACGCGTGAACGGCGGCCTGCTGGTTCAGGATCGCGATCTGGGTATGGTCACGGCGGGTGATCTGCGCGTTGTAACTAAGCGCCAGCCAACCGAGCAGGAACTGCGTGATGCGCTGTTCTGCTGGAAAGTGGCGAAGTTCGTGAAATCCAACGCCATTGTTTATGCAAAAGAGAACATGACCATCGGAATAGGCGCAGGCCAGATGAGCCGCGTTTATTCTGCCAAAATCGCCGGCATCAAAGCAGGTGACGAAGGTCTGGAAGTGAAAGGCTCCGCCATGGCGTCTGACGCCTTCTTCCCGTTCCGTGACGGTATCGATGCTGCCGCAGCTGTAGGTATCACCTGTGTGATCCAGCCTGGCGGTTCCATTCGTGACGACGAAGTGATTGCCGCAGCCGATGAACACGGCATTGCGATGATCTTCACCGACATGCGCCACTTCCGCCATTAATCCACGGAGCAGACAATGAAAGTATTAGTGATTGGTAACGGCGGGCGCGAGCACGCTCTGGCGTGGAAAGCAGCACAATCCCCGCTGGTGAAAACCGTCTTTGTCGCACCAGGCAACGCCGGTACGGCGCTGGAGCCTGCGCTGCAAAACGTGGCTATCGGCGTAACAGATATCCCGGCGCTGCTGAGCTTTGCCCAGAACGAGAAGATCGACCTGACTATCGTTGGCCCGGAAGCTCCGCTGGTGATTGGCGTGGTTGATGCATTCCGCGCTGCGGGCCTGAAAATCTTCGGTCCAACCGAAGGCGCCGCGCAGCTCGAAGGCTCCAAAGCGTTCACCAAAGATTTCCTCGCTCGCCACAATATTCCCACTGCGGAATACCAGAACTTCACGGAAGTTGAGCCAGCCCTGGCTTATCTGCGTGAAAAAGGCGCGCCGATTGTTATTAAAGCCGACGGCCTGGCTGCCGGTAAAGGTGTTATCGTGGCGATGACCCTCGAAGAAGCAGAAGCTGCAGTCCAGGATATGCTGGCAGGCAACGCGTTTGGTGACGCTGGCCACCGTATTGTTATCGAGGAGTTCCTCGACGGTGAAGAGGCGAGCTTTATCGTGATGGTCGACGGCGAGCACGTACTGCCAATGGCCACCAGCCAGGATCACAAACGTGTTGGCGATGCGGATACCGGCCCGAATACTGGCGGTATGGGCGCGTACTCCCCGGCTCCGGTCGTGACTGATGACGTGCATCAGCGCACGATGGATCGCATTATCTGGCCAACCGTAAAAGGCATGGCGGCCGAAGGTAACACCTACACCGGTTTCCTCTATGCGGGCCTGATGATCGACAAGCAGGGTAATCCGAAGGTTATCGAGTTCAACTGTCGCTTTGGCGATCCTGAAACTCAGCCGATCATGCTGCGCATGAAATCCGATCTGGTTGATCTGTGTCTGGCGGCCTGCGAAGGCAAGCTGGACGAGAAAAACTCCGAGTGGGACGAACGTGCTTCTCTGGGCGTGGTGATTGCTGCGGGCGGTTATCCGGGTAACTACAACACCGGTGACGAAATCCACGGTCTGCCGCTGGAAGAGACTGAAGGCGGTAAGGTATTCCATGCGGGGACGAAACTGTCTGATGACGATCGCGTGCTGACCAACGGTGGCCGCGTGCTGTGCGCGACTGCGCTTGGCAATACCGTCGCAGAGGCTCAGAAGCGTGCGTATGCGTTGATGGCAGATATTCACTGGAACGGTAGCTTCAGCCGCCGGGATATTGGTTATCGCGCGATAGCGCGTGAGCAGGGCGAGTAATACCCTCTAACCCTAACCCTCTCCCACCGGGAGAGGGAAATTACGTCAGAAACTCTTCTCCATCGGCTGCCAGGTGCAGAAATTTTCGTTCGCCACCAGCAGCAGCTGAGATCCTTCCGGTGCTTCCAGCCAGGATACACTCACTTCAACCGACGACTTTTGCTGTCGACGTTGAATATGTTGTATCGCCCAGGTTTCAAGTTCAGGCTTCACCGTCTGCCCTTCGCAGGTGGTGACCGTACCATCCACATGCCAGCGTCCCTGACGCAGCACGACACGTCCCTGACGCAGCGCATCGCTGGTCTGACGAATTTGTTCAGCACGGTATTTATAGAGGGCGATTTGATCGCTGGAAAGTTGCTGCTTTTGCCCACTCACTTCACGCTGCATAAAACTCAGCTCGCCATGGTCGTCAAAACGCACACGGACATGTTCGGGGGTCTTACTGTAGATATTCAGCTCGATAAGCGACAGGGTGTCGTCTTGCCAGCGGTACTCAGCGGTTGAGGTATCGCCGCTGTGCCACGGGCTGAAGGCAGAGAGAAGATGAACTTCCCCGCCAGAATCTTTGCGCCATATCCTGACTGCTCCCTGATTGTCAGCGTAGCCGCTGCCGGTAAACGGTGGCAGAGAGGAGTCATGACTACAGGCTGACAGCAACAGCACGCCGGCCAGCGCGAGTGCACCACGCCAGACAGACAAAAGGGGCGTTACCGCCCCTTCGTTAAAACTGTTCACTGCCACGCGTCTTACTTAACAGCGTCTTTCAGTGCTTTACCAGAAACAAATGCCGGCACGTTAGCTGCGGCGATTTTGATTTCTTTACCGGTCTGCGGGTTGCGGCCAGTACGCTCAGCGCGGTGGTTCACTTTGAAGGTACCGAAACCAACCAGTTGTACAGCATCGCCTTCTTTCAGAGACTCAGTAATAGCAGCCAGGGTAGATTCCAGAGCAGCTTTAGCCTGCACTTTAGACAGATCAGCCTTGTCCGCAATTACATCAATCAGTTGAGTCTTGTTCATAAGTTATCCTTTCAATGTGTTTATCGCTTGCTAAGCATCGAGTGCGACGAAAATGCCAAAAAAGCACTCTCCTGCATACACGCACCGATAGCCACTTTTTTTCGCCCCCCAAATGTAGACCAGACGGGGGGCGAAAGGGAAGAGTCGAGGAGTGACAAAACAGGCGTTAAATCACGTTTTGTTGACTCATTGGTTAAAAATTATACCAATATTACTCTCGGCGGCCTCACGTAAGTCCGCACGAAGCCCTTTGATCAGCTCAATATCGCGTTCTTCGCACTCTGCCAGTAATCGGAAAATCTCCCACTGAATATCCCATTCCTGCTCAACTGCGGGGTTCGCTCTCAGTTCTTCATCGGTCATTTCGCGACCTTCCTGGGTCATTTCCAGCATCGCAACGGTAGTAATCGATGCTTTACTGACTTCAATGGCGTGCTCCAGGGTTTCGCCACTCAGACGGGAGTGAATCAGTTCACTTAATGCCACGCAGGCATCAATTGCCGGATAGACACCGTACAGGTCGAAATCATCCGCTACCGGAATGGCCTCTTCCAGCTTTTCAAGTTGAGAGTCGAAGTTCACCTTCGCGTCTTTGACGGTCAGCGTTTCCCAGATGAGATCCAGAATACGGCGATAGATATGGCCATCACCAAATTCCGTCTGCTTACAGAACGCGGCGTAGTTGGGATACATGCGCTCGCACAGGCAAGCCATAAAAGTGACGTGCTGCCAGCTTTCCAGCTTCTCAAGGCGCAGATGAATCGGGTTTTGTAACATGATGATGTCTCGAATCGGAAATTAGCGGCAGTTTACCTGAATCATCGCTGAATTTCCTGCCAGCGAATAAAAGCCGGTCGCTGTGATGCAACGGCATCCGCCCAGCGTGTTGGCTCCGGTAAACGATATCCTCTTGTGCAACGCTGCACCCACGTTAGCGCACTGTCCATACTGACCCGGTGCCCGGTGGCGATAAACAGCGGATTACAGCGCGCTTTACTGCGCCAGACCCATGCCAGCTGCTCGCCTTTATCCATCAGGGGGCCGAGTGCGCCCGCTTCGGCAGAAAGAGGCTCAAACGCACCGCACAGGCGCTTTTTGGCGACACCTATCGTTGGCACATCCACCAGCAGGCCAAAATGGCTGGCAACGCCCAACCGGCGCGGATGAGAAATACCGTGCCCGTCAACGAACAGCAGGTCAGGTTTTTGCGAGAGGAGCTCCCACGCGGCCAGCAGCGCGGGATATTCACGAAAGGAGAGAAAACCTGGAATGTAAGGCATGGTGGTAGCGATACGCGCTACCTTGTATTCCACCAGCTCCAGCGAAGGGTACTTCAGTACCACCATCGCGGCTCGCGTCACCTCCCCGCCCTGCTCAAACCCCACATCGGCGCCACCAATATACTGCGGCGGATTCTTATCGAGTTGATCCTCGCGGATCACCGATGATGCCAGTTCCAACTGCTGAGCGCGTAATGACGCGAGATCCATAGCTATTCCTTACTTGTGGTACTGCGCAGACAACCGGTGTACCGCCTCCACAAACGCACCCGCGTGCTCAGGCGGTACATCCTGATGAATACCGTGGCCGAGGTTAAAGACGTGGCCTTCACCCTGACCAAAGCCCGCCAGAATAGTTGCGACCTCTTCTTCGATACGTGCAGGCGGTGCATACAGCATGGATGGGTCCATATTGCCTTGCAGCGCCACTTTGTCGCCCACGCGGCGACGTGCATCAGCGATATCGGTCGTCCAGTCCAGCCCAAGCGCGTCACAGCCTGTTGCTGCCATCGCTTCGAGCCACTGACCGCCACCTTTGGTGAACAGCGTTACCGGCACGCGGCGGCCTTCATTTTCGCGCAGCAGACCATCAACGATTTTGTGCATGTAATAGAGCGAGAATTGCTGATAATCGCGCCCGGTCAGCACACCACCCCAGGTATCGAAAATCATCACTGACTGCGCACCCGCTTTAATTTGGGCATTCAGATACAGCGTGACGCTCTTCGCCAGCTTGTCGAGCAGCGCATGCAGCGCCAGTGGCTCGGCATACATCATCTTTTTGATCACGGTAAAGGCTTTGCTGCTGCCGCCTTCAACCATGTAAGTCGCCAGCGTCCACGGGCTGCCGGAGAAGCCAATCAGCGGCACTTCGCCTTTCAGCTCACGGCGGATGGTGCGTACCGCATTCATCACATAGCCCAGCTCACCCTCAGGGTCTGGGATCGGCAGCTTATCGACGTCGGCTTTGCTCTTAATCGGAGAGGTGAAACGTGGGCCTTCGCCCGTTTCGAAATACAGCCCAAGACCCATGGCATCAGGGATAGTCAGAATGTCCGAAAAGAGGATCGCCGCATCCAGTGGATAACGTCGCAGCGGCTGGAGCGTGACTTCGCAAGCCAGTTCCGCATTTTTGCACAGCGACATAAAATCCCCCGCCTGGGCACGGGTGGCTTTGTACTCCGGGAGATAGCGGCCAGCCTGGCGCATCATCCACACCGGAGTGACATCAACGGGCTGGCGCAGCAGCGCACGCAGATAACGATCGTTCTTCAGTTCGGTCATTTTTGCAGTTCCTTAAGCGTCATGGCCTCAGTGTAACATGTCACTCAGCATCAGCCCGACACATTGCTACGGTATCTTCAATCAGCCGGCGCGCCACGGTGCCCGGTGGCGGTAACAGCGGTAAATCGTCGTAACGATACCAGTTCGCCTCCAGCAGCTCTTTCTGGTCGATAACGATCTCGCCGCTGTCGTATTCGGCCATAAACGCGGTCATCAGTGATTGCGGGAACGGCCACGGCTGTGAGGTGACATAGCGCAGGTTTTTCACCGTAATCCCGCTCTCTTCCATGACTTCGCGTGCTACGGCCTGCTCCAGCGTCTCACCCACTTCAACGAATCCGGCTAACACGGTGTGTACGCCGTTGCGATGGCGGGTGTGTTGCGCCAGCAGGATCGAATCTTCCCGGCGGATAGCGACAATGATGCACGGCGCAATTTGCGGGTAGTAACGTTCCCGGCAGTGGCTGCACAGCATCGCCCATTCGGTTTTGCTCGGATGCATGGTATGGCCGCAATAGCCGCAGTATTTATGCGAACGGTAAAACTCCGCCAGCTGCACGCCGCGGCCAGCCAGCTGGAACAGCCCGACATCAAGATCGAGTACCTGACGAACCGATCCCATATCCTGACGGCGGGCCTGCTGGATCATCCACACAGGATCGCCCTGCCACTCGCCGATCCTCAGCGCAGGTTGGCCCACAAGATCGAATTTTTCTGCCGCGCCATAGGGTATTTCCCCTGCGGGCAACCATAATTTTTGTTCGTAACTGACTAACCACCAACCGAGATCTGATTTTTCAATAATACGATCCATATCTATTGCACTACCTTCGCTTCACTGACATGTTGTTAGCATCGTGGTTAAATTTTGGGTAAGCAGATTCAATTCTAAACCTTGCGGAGTCGAACATGTTAAACCAGCTGGAAAGCCTGACAGAGCGCGTTGGAGGAAGTAACAAACTGGTGGATCGCTGGCTACATGTACGCAAGCATCTGCTCGTGGCTTATTACAATCTGGTCGGCATTAAGCCTGGCAAAGAATCCTACATGCGCCTGAACGAAAAAGCGCTGGATGATTTTTGTCAGAGCCTGGTCGACTACTTGTCCGACGGCCATTTCAATATTTATGAACGTATTATCCGCGAAATGGAAGGGACAACGCCGTATTTAGCGGCCAGCAAACTCTATCCGCTGCTGGAAGCCAACACTCAGCAGATTATGGACTACTACGACTCCACGCTTGAGAACGCTATTGATCACGATAACTATCTTGAGTTCCAGCAGGCGCTGTCCGATCTTGGCGAAGCCCTGGAAGAGCGATTTACGCTGGAAGATAAGCTGATCGCCCTCGCGCTGGACAACGATTTGAACATCAGTAACGAAGAGAACATCGCGCGGCCTGCTTGAGTTCTTAATCGTTAACGAGTAATTTACAAACATTCGCCCCTCTCACGAGGGGGATTTTTCTTGTCGGAGTGCCCAGCGTTTGCAAAAACGCGGGCTGAGACCGTTAATTCGGGATCCGCGGAACCTGATCAGGCTAATACCTGCGAAGGGAACAAGAGTTACACTGCTGTTGTATCGCCCCTGGGCGATCTCCTCTTGCTTCATCCGTCGTCTGACAAGCCATGTCCTTCACTTTTGGAATGAGCTATGTCTACCACTAAACTGACCCGTCGCGAACAACGCGCACAAGCACAACACTTCATCGACACCCTGGAAGGCACTGCTTTCCCGAACTCAAACCGCATTTACATTACCGGCTCTCAGGCGGATATCCGCGTCCCGATGCGTGAAATCCAGCTTAGCCCAACGCTCATTGGCGGCAGCAAAGAGGATCCGCAGTTTGAAGATAACGAAGCGATCCCGGTGTATGACACCTCTGGCCCGTATGGCGATCCTGAGATTGCGATCAACGTTCAGCAGGGTCTGGCAAAGCTGCGCCAGCCGTGGATTGACGCCCGTAATGACAGCGAAGAACTCAACGAGCAAAGCTCCGCATATACCAAAGAGCGCCTGGCCGACGACGGTCTGGACGAGCTGCGCTTCACCGGCCTGCTGACCCCGAAACGCGCCTCAGCAGGCAAATGCGTAACCCAGCTACACTATGCGCGCCAGGGTATCGTCACGCCGGAAATGGAGTTCATCGCCATCCGCGAAAATATGGGACGTGAACGTATTCGCGGTGAAGTGCTGCGCCACCAGCATCCAGGAGAAGGTTTCGGCGCGCGTCTGCCGGAAAATATCACCCCGGAATTTGTGCGTGACGAAGTGGCTGCCGGGCGCGCCATTATCCCTGCGAACATCAACCACCCTGAATCAGAGCCGATGATCATCGGGCGTAACTTCCTGGTGAAGGTCAACGCCAACATTGGTAACTCGGCGGTGACCTCCTCCATTGAAGAAGAGGTGGAAAAACTGGTCTGGTCTACCCGCTGGGGTGCAGACACGGTGATGGACCTCTCTACCGGACGTTACATCCACGAAACCCGCGAGTGGATCCTGCGTAACAGCCCGGTACCGATTGGTACTGTGCCCATTTATCAGGCGCTGGAAAAAGTGAACGGCATCGCCGAAAACCTCACCTGGGAAGCCTTCCGCGATACGCTGCTGGAGCAGGCTGAACAGGGTGTGGACTATTTCACCATCCACGCCGGTGTGCTGCTGCGTTATGTGCCGATGACCGCTAAACGCCTGACCGGGATTGTCTCGCGCGGCGGCTCAATCATGGCCAAATGGTGCCTGTCGCACCATCAGGAAAACTTCCTGTACCAGCACTTCCGCGAGATTTGCGAAATCTGCGCGGCCTACGACGTTTCGCTCTCACTGGGTGATGGCCTGCGTCCAGGCTCGATTCAGGATGCCAACGACGAAGCGCAGTTTGCCGAACTGCATACGCTGGGCGAACTGACCAAAATCGCCTGGGAGTATGACGTGCAGGTAATGATTGAAGGCCCGGGACATGTCCCTATGCAGATGATCCGCCGCAACATGACCGAAGAGCTGGAGCACTGCCACGAAGCGCCGTTCTATACTCTGGGGCCATTGACCACAGATATCGCGCCAGGCTACGACCACTTCACCTCCGGGATTGGCGCGGCGATGATCGGCTGGTTCGGCTGCGCCATGCTCTGCTACGTAACGCCGAAAGAGCACCTCGGTCTGCCGAACAAAGAAGATGTCAAACAGGGTCTGATCACCTACAAAATTGCCGCCCACGCAGCGGATCTGGCGAAAGGCCATCCGGGCGCGCAAATCCGTGATAACGCGATGTCGAAAGCACGCTTCGAATTCCGCTGGGAAGATCAGTTCAACCTGGCGCTCGACCCGTTCACCGCCCGCGCCTACCACGACGAAACCCTGCCACAGGAATCCGGTAAAGTGGCGCACTTCTGCTCCATGTGCGGGCCAAAGTTCTGCTCCATGAAAATCACCCAGGAAGTGCGTGATTACGCAGCGGCACAGGCTATTGAAGTGGGCATGGCGGACATGTCAGATAACTTCCGCGCAAAAGGCGGCGAAATCTACCTCAAAAAAGAGGAGGCGTAATGTATCAGCCTGATTTCCCACCGGTTCCCTTTCGGCTAGGGCTTTACCCGGTAGTGGATAGCGTTGAGTGGATTGCGCGCCTGCTGGAGGCAGGCGTTCGCACCATCCAGCTGCGCATCAAAGATAAACGTGATGAAGAGGTGGAGGCCGATGTGGTCGCCGCCATTGAACTGGGGCGTCGTTATGAGGCCCGCCTGTTTATCAACGACTACTGGCGATTGGCCATTAAGCACCAGGCTTACGGCGTGCACCTGGGTCAGGAAGACCTGGAGACAACGGATCTGGACGCTATCCGTAAAGCCGGACTGCGTTTGGGGGTCTCAACCCACGACGACATGGAGATCGATGTGGCGCTCGCCGCACGCCCCTCTTATATCGCACTTGGCCACGTCTTCCCGACACAGACCAAACAGATGCCTTCAGCACCCCAGGGGCTTGGGCAGCTGGCTGGTCATATTCAGCGACTGACCGATTATCCGACCGTCGCCATCGGCGGCATTAGCCTTGAACGGGCTCCGGCTGTGCTGGAGACGGGCGTTGGCAGTATTGCCGTCGTCAGCGCCATCACCCAGGCCGCAGACTGGCAGGCCGCCACCGAACAGCTGTTACAGCTGGCAGGAGCAGGTGATGAATGATCGCGACTTTATGCGCTACAGCCGGCAGATACTGCTGGAAGATATCGCTATCGACGGCCAGAAAAAACTTCTTGAAAGCCGGGTGTTAGTTGTCGGGCTGGGAGGATTAGGGACGCCCGCCGCGCTGTATCTGGCTGGAGCGGGCGTGGGTACGCTGGTGCTGGCGGATGACGACGACGTGCATCTCAGCAACCTGCAACGCCAGATCCTTTTTACCACCGACGATATTAACCAGCCCAAAGCGCGTATCACCCGGCAGCGGCTAAACCAGCTCAACCCTGATATCGAACTTATCGCCCTGCAAGAGCGTCTGGCGGGTGAAGACCTGCTACGCGAAGTGGCGCTTGCGGATGTTGTGCTGGATTGCACCGACAATATGGCAACCCGCCAGGCCATCAACGCCGCCTGCGTAACACATAACACGCCGCTGATCACCGCCAGTGCGGTCGGTTTCGGCGGGCAAATGATGGTGCTCACGCCGCCCTGGGCGCAGGGGTGCTATCGCTGCCTGTGGCCAGACGATGCCGAGCCGGAACGCAACTGCCGCACCGCGGGCATTCTTGGGCCTGTGGTGGGTGTAATGGGGACATTGCAGGCACTGGAGGCCATTAAGTTACTCAGCGATATGGAGACGGATCGCAATACGCTGCGGCTGTTTGATGCCCGCTCTGGCGGCTGGCGACACCTGGCGTTACACCGCGCAAGCCAATGTCCGGTGTGTGGAGGCCAGAATGCGCATTCTGTTTAATGACGAACCGCTGAAGTGCGACGATGGGCTCACCATCGCCATACTGCTCGACAAATTGCGCCAACTGAAGCCGGGAACAGCTCTGGCACTTAATCAACAGATCCTGCCGCGTGAGCAGTGGGAGCATCAGCAGGTGCGCGAAGGCGACAACATCCTGCTGTTTCAGGTTATCGCAGGGGGTTGATATGTTACGTATTGCCGACAAAACCTTTGATTCACATCTCTTTACCGGAACCGGAAAATTCGCGTCACCGCAGCTAATGGTCGATGCCATTCAGGAAAGTGGTAGCCAGCTGGTAACGCTCGCTATGAAGCGCGTTGATCTGCGCAATCACAGCGATGCCATACTCGGGCCACTGCTGGCGGCTGGCGTGACCTTGCTACCAAACACCTCCGGAGCAAAAACCGCAGAAGAGGCGATTTTTGCCGCCCAGTTGGCACGAGAAGCGCTGGGGACGCCCTGGCTGAAACTTGAAATTCATCCTGATGCCCGCTGGCTGCTGCCCGACCCAATCGAAACCCTGAAAGCCGCCGAAAAACTGGTCCAGCTTGGTTTTACCGTTCTGCCCTATTGCGGGGCCGATCCGGTATTGTGCAAACGGCTGGAAGAAGTGGGCTGTGCCGCCGTGATGCCGCTGGGCGCGCCTATTGGTTCCAATCAGGGGCTGGAAACCCGCGCCATGCTGGAGATAATTATTGAACAGGCAACCGTACCAGTAGTAGTTGATGCTGGTATTGGTGTTCCGAGCCATGCCGCGCAGGCGCTGGAAATGGGGGCCGATGCCGTACTGGTCAACACCGCAATTGCGGTGGCAGACGATCCCGTGATGATGGCGCGCGCGTTTCGTCTGGCGGTGGAAGCAGGCATGCTGGCACGTCAGTCTGGCCCCGGGTCACGTAGCCCTCTTGCGCGGGCCACCAGCCCGCTGACCGGCTTTCTGGAGGCGCTCTGATGACCACTTTTACCGACCGCTGGCGGCAGCTCAACTGGGACGATATTCGCCTGCGCATCAACAGTAAAACGTCAGCAGATGTGGAGCGGGCTTTAAATGCCCGTCATCTGACCCGTGAGGACCTGATGGCCTTGCTCTCCCCTGCGGCCAGCGCTTATCTGGAGCCGATGGCCCGGCGCGCACAGCGTCTTACCCGACAACGTTTTGGCAACACAGTCAGCTTTTACGTGCCGCTTTATCTCTCTAACCTGTGCGCCAATGACTGCACCTACTGCGGTTTTTCCATGAGCAACCGTATCAAACGCAAAACGCTGGATGAGCAGGAGATCGCCCGCGAGTGTGCCGCCATACGCGAGATGGGATTCGAACATCTGCTACTGGTAACCGGAGAGCATCAGGGGAAAGTCGGGATGGACTATTTTCGCCAGCATCTTCCTGCCATTCGCCGCGAGTTTTCATCGTTACAGATGGAGGTTCAGCCCCTTTCTGAGGACGAATACGCCGAGCTTAAAGGCCTGGGGCTTGATGGCGTAATGGTCTACCAGGAAACCTATCACGAGGCGATGTACGCGCAGCATCACCTGAAAGGGAAAAAACAGGATTTTTTCTTCAGGCTGGAGACGCCAGACAGGCTTGGACGTGCCGGGATTGACAAAATCGGGCTGGGTGCGTTGATTGGGCTTTCTGATAGCTGGCGGGTAGATTGCTATATGGTGGCGGAGCACCTGCTGTGGCTACAGCAACACTACTGGCAAAGCCGCTACTCGATCTCTTTCCCACGTTTGCGTCCGTGCGCAGGGGGAATAGAGCCGGCTTCGCTGATGGATGAACGCCAGCTTGTTCAGACCATCTGTGCATTTCGCCTGTTCGCGCCGGAGGTGGAACTGTCACTCTCCACACGCGAATCACCGGCGTTTCGCGACCGTGTTATCCCGCTGGCTATCAACAATGTCAGTGCCTTTTCCAAAACCCAGCCAGGGGGTTATGCCGATGACCATCCCGAGCTGGAACAGTTTGCGCCCCACGATGGCCGACGCCCTGAAGCCGTGGCAGATGCGCTTGCAGAACAGGGGTTACAGCCGGTATGGAAAGACTGGGATAGCTGGTTGGGGCGCGCTTCGCAATTACGATGAAACACCGTGCAACGGTGCAGAAAGTTGCCGAGAAGCTTCGTAGCGTTATAACCGGGTGGTTGTCAGACATCACCCGGTTTTTTTATGCTTTCTTCGTCAGCAACGGACGCTGACCAGGGCGAATAGCTTCTTCCTCGATTCGCCCTGCCTTCTCTTGATCACTACAACAAAATTTTAATTCATCAAATAAATACGAAATTTATTATCGTTTCTTAAGGTAAATCATCTTGCATTGAAACCTTACGCGTATAATTAACCGCCAACATCCGGGTAGCGACTATGCTCAGAGGATACTCATTGCTCTCACGCCTCACATCATCTGGACTGATTTACAACTCATGGCACTTCATAGCAGAAAACTATCTTTCACCAGGCCGATTATGGTCAGTTTCGCGGGGATCCTGCTCAGTTTTATTCTGGTCGCTGTGTTTATCACCCTGTCCCAGCGCAGTAATTTTCTTAATGATTATCATAAGATTAACGGAAACTTCACCCACAACCTTGCGGTGATCTACACCGAATCCATCCTGCATGAAAATGACTATATCCTTGGACGAGCAGCCACCTTCTTCGCACGTAACGACAGGCTGAATCAAACAATAAACACCAATCCAGGTGAAGGATTGCAGGTATTGATGCATCTTCAGAATCTGATGCCGACCGTCTCTTCCATCTCGCTGGCCGACACACAAGGGCATTATCTGCGTGCCCCGGAAGTTCTGCCCACGGACAAGAGCAAAACATTTGATGCCCGCACCCGCCCGTGGTTTATCGGCCAGGCAGAAGCCAGTACTTTCAGCCGCTATACCCATCCTTATATGGATTACTTCACCGGACATCCTACGGTCACACTCTTTAAACCCGTTATTTCGCCAGAGGGGCGCCTGAAAGGGACGCTCGCATTTCACCTCGACCTGACGTCAATGGGATTTACACTGCGGCAAATGGTCGCCCCCGTACAAGGCGAGTTTTTTATCGTGGAGCGGGATGGTACTGTCGTGCTGCACCCTGATACCGGGGCACTTTTTAAGCCGTACGTCAGCGAAGCGCTGATGGATAAAATGACCAGCGGTGAGGGCCATCTTTATGACCCGGAAAGCAAAACCTGGTTTTACTACTACTCGTTTACCAACCCCGACTGGTTTGTTATCTACCGGGTGGCTGATTCTACACTCATCGGGATCACCCAACATGAGACAGCTATCGTCGGCTGGGGATTGGCGCTGGCAAGCCTCATTATCATCCTGTTTGGTTTATACCTGCGTCATGCCTCACGCACCGTTCTGATGAACATCATTAACGCGATCAAAACCGGGGATGTCAGCACGGCGCCTCGCCTTGAAGCGATGCTCAGCCATACCATTCAGTCAAACAAAGAACGGGAACTTGCCTATGTGCGCCAGGCGACCCACGATGCGCTGACAGGCTGTAAAAACCGCCGTGCTTTCGACAACGACATTGCTGAGCTGCTCAATAACCATCAGCCGTTTGCCCTGGCGCTGGTCGACATTGATAACTTCAAATCCATCAATGACACCTGGGGACATTTGAGCGGTGATATCGTTCTGCGCAACGTCGCGCGTGAAGGGCTTCAGGTTATGCAGCCACATAACGTCTCTGTTTATCGCTACGGCGGTGAGGAGTTTGCGGTTATCTTCCGCTCGGAGTTGTTCGCGCTGTCTCACGAATTACTGGATACATGGCGTATCGCGGTGGAGAAGCGCGCATGGCGAGAAGAGAATCTGCACGTGACATTCAGCGCCGGGCTGGGCGAATGGCATTTCGAGCCGCTTGAGCAGTTTATTGGCACCGTAGATGGTGCACTTTATAAAGCCAAACAGCAGGGTAAAAATCGCATTTTGCAAACCTCCGATAACTAACCCCTCTCCTTTCTCAGTGCCCGTTTCAACGGGCATATTGCCTGCAGATGTAAAATTGTAACCGGTTTCAGAAAATTGCCGATTTCTTTGTGATGCCAAACACACAATCGCGGTAAAGCGGTTGTTGAAGCGGTCTGCACGGGATAATTATCAATAAACACATGTACATCGAGGCTGACTATGAAGAACATCGTTTTATGCTGTGCAGCGGGAATGTCGACCAGTATGCTGGTTCAACGAATGAAAGATGCCGCGCAGAAAAAAGGGGTTGAAGTAACCATTAAAGCCGTCCCGGTTGCGGAGTTTAAAGACAACATTGCCGCCGCCGACATCGTATTACTGGGGCCACAGGTAAAATACGAGCTGGCAAAACTTCAGGCGCAGGCAGACCCGCTGGGTAAAAAGGTCGCGGTTATCGACATGATGGATTACGGCATGATGAAAGGCGATGTCGTACTGGAAAAAGCCCTCAAACTGCTGGAGTGACCTGTGGAAGATTTAGAAACAACGATCATGGAATTACTGGTCAATGCGGGCGCAGCGCGCAGTGCAGCCCTGACTGCATTGCAGATGGCTCGTAAAGGTGACTTTGCCGAAGCCGAAAAAGCGATGGAAGAGTCGCGCGAATATGTGAAACATGCGCACACGATCCAGACGCAGCTGATTGGTCTTGATGAAGGCACCGGGAAGCTTCCGGTCAACCTGATCACTGTTCATTCTCAGGATCACCTGATGAACGCGATGGTTATCCAGGATCTGGCGGGCGACATGATTGAGCTTTATCGACGGATCCCGTTGGTAAACTGAAAACATGCAGATGTAAAAAAACCCGCCGAAGCGGGTTTTTTATTGTCGGGTGGCGCGATGCTTACCCGACCTACGATCCTATGCCCGGCAATTTTCACCACCGGGCATCAACGATTAATCGTTGTCGGAACCACCCAGACCTGCGTTCAGCAGTTCTGCCAGGCTCGCGGATGCATCTTCAGCAGTGACCTGCGGTGCGGCTGGCAGTTCGCCCGCTGCACGACGACGCATACGATCCTGATGGTACGCATAACCGGTACCAGCCGGGATCAGACGACCCACGATAACGTTCTCTTTCAGACCGCGCAGTTCATCACGTTTACCCGCAACAGCTGCTTCGGTCAGGACACGTGTAGTCTCCTGGAACGATGCTGCGGAGATGAAGGACTCGGTTGCCAGAGACGCTTTGGTGATACCCAGCAGATCACGTGCAAAGGTCGCACCGATTTTGCCGTTCGCTTCCAGATCGCGGTTAGCGATCTTAACGCGTGAGTATTCAACCTGCTCGCCTTCCAGGAAGTCGGAGCTGCCAGCGTTTTCGATGGTTGCTTTACGCAGCATCTGACGAACGATAACTTCGATGTGCTTATCGTTAATCTTAACGCCTTGCAGACGGTAAACGTCCTGTACTTCGTTGGTGATGTAACGCGTTACCGCGTGTACGCCACGAAGACGCAGAATGTCGTGCGGCGCTTCTGGACCATCGGAAACCACGTCACCACGTTCTACACGTTCACCTTCGAACACGTTGAGCTGACGCCACTTAGGAATCATCTCTTCGTACGGCTCGCTACCATCTACTGGAGTGATAACCAGACGGCGTTTACCTTTGGTCTCTTTACCGAAGGAAATGATACCGCTGATTTCAGCCAGGATTGCAGGCTCTTTCGGACGACGTGCTTCGAACAGATCCGCAACGCGTGGCAGACCACCGGTGATGTCCTTGGTACCGCTGGACTCCTGAGGAATACGCGCCAGAGCATCACCCGCACCGATCTGAATGCCATCTTCCAACTGAACGATCGCTTTACCTGGCAGGAAGTACTGCGCAGGCATGTCGGTGCCTGGGATCAGAACGTCGTTACCCTGAGCATCAACGATTTTCAGTGCAGGACGCAGATCTTTACCACCGGCAGTACGTTCAGCAGAATCCAGAACCACCAGAGAAGACAGACCGGTCAGCTCGTCAGTCTGACGAGTAATGGTCTGGCCGTCGATCATGTCAGTGAAGCGGATGAAACCACTTACTTCGGTGATAACCGGCATGGTGTGTGGATCCCAGTTTGCTACGGTTTCGCCGCCAGCAACCTGCTCGCCATCACCTTTCGCCATAACAGCACCGTAAGGCACTTTATAGCTCTCTTTGGTACGACCGAATTCGTCGATCAGCTTCAGCTCGGTGTTACGAGAGGTCACAACCAGCTTGCCTGCGGAGTTAACAACAGACTTCGCGTTGCTGAGCTTGATGCTACCTTTGTTTTTCACCTGGATGCTGGATTCAGCAGCCGCACGAGATGCCGCACCACCGATGTGGAACGTACGCATCGTCAGCTGTGTACCCGGCTCACCGATTGACTGTGCCGCGATAACGCCGATTGCTTCACCTTTGTTGATGATGTGGCCACGCGCCAGGTCACGACCATAGCAGTGCGCACAAACACCAAAGTCGGTGTCACAGGATACAACGGAACGCACTTTCACTGAGTCAACAGAGTTGGCTTCCAGCAGATCACACCAGTGCTCGTGCAGCAGCGTGTTGCGTGGAACCAGAATGTCTGCGGTACCCGGCTTCAGGATGTCTTCCGCAGCTACACGACCCAGAACGCGATCGCGCAGTGGCTCTTTAACATCACCACCCTCGATAACCGGGGTCATGGTGATACCTTCGAGGGTGCCACAATCGTCTTCGGTAACAACCAGATCCTGCGCAACGTCAACCAGACGACGCGTCAGATAACCGGAGTTCGCGGTTTTCAGTGCGGTATCCGCCAGACCTTTACGAGCACCGTGAGTAGAGATGAAGTACTGGAGTACGTTCAGACCTTCACGGAAGTTCGCGGTGATTGGCGTTTCGATGATGGAGCCATCTGGCTTCGCCATCAGACCACGCATACCTGCCAGCTGACGAATCTGTGCTGCAGAACCACGCGCACCGGAGTCGGCCATCATGTAGATGCTGTTGAAGGAAACCTGCTGCTCTTCTACGCCGTCACGGTTAATAACGGTTTCGGTTTGCAGGTTATCCATCATCGCTTTGGATACGCGATCGTTCGCCGCAGCCCAGATATCGATAACTTTGTTATAGCGTTCGCCCGCGGTTACCAGACCAGACTGGAACTGCTCCTGGATCTCAGCAACTTCAGCTTCCGCTTCAGAGATGATTTCGTGTTTCTTCTCTGGGATGACCATGTCATCAATACCAACAGATGCACCTGAACGCGCTGCATAAGCAAAGCCGGTGTACATTGTCTGGTCAGCGAAGATAACGGTCGGCTTCAGGCCCAGAATGCGGTAACAGGTGTTCAGCATTTTGGAGATTGCTTTCTTGCCCAGCGCCTGGTTGACGATGGAGAAAGGCAGACCTTTCGGCACGATCATCCACAGAATGGCACGGCCAACGGTCGTGTCCTTAATGCTGGTTTTCGCGACGAACTCGCCGTTTTCATCTTTTTCATATTCGGTGATACGCACTTTAACGCGCGCATGCAGAGAGGCCAGGCCAGCGCGGTAAATACGCTCAGCTTCTTTAGGGCCAGTCAGCACCATGCCTTCGCCTTTGGCGTTAACACAGTCACGGGTCATGTAGTACAGACCCAATACAACGTCCTGAGAAGGAACGATGATTGGTTCACCGTTCGCTGGGGACAGGATGTTGTTGGTAGACATCATCAGCGCACGCGCTTCGAGCTGGGCTTCCAGCGTCAGCGGTACGTGAACAGCCATCTGGTCACCATCGAAGTCGGCGTTATAGGCCGCACAAACCAGCGGGTGCAGCTGGATAGCTTTACCTTCGATCAGTACTGGCTCAAATGCCTGGATACCCAGACGGTGCAGTGTTGGTGCACGGTTCAGTAGTACCGGGTGTTCGCGGATAACTTCGTCCAGGATATCCCAAACGACAGCTTCTTCACGCTCAACCATTTTCTTAGCGGCTTTGATGGTGGTGGCCAGGCCACGCAGTTCCAGCTTGCCGTAGATGAACGGTTTGAACAGCTCCAGTGCCATTTTCTTCGGCAGACCGCACTGATGCAGACGCAGGTATGGACCTACGGTGATTACAGAACGACCGGAGTAGTCAACACGCTTACCGAGCAGGTTCTGACGGAAACGACCCTGTTTACCTTTGATCATATCGGCCAAAGATTTCAGAGGACGTTTGTTAGAACCGGTGATCGCACGACCGCGACGACCGTTATCCAGCAGGGCATCTACCGCTTCCTGCAGCATACGTTTTTCGTTGCGTACGATGATATCTGGCGCAGCCAGATCCAGCAGGCGCTTCAGACGGTTGTTACGGTTGATGACGCGACGGTACAGATCGTTCAGATCGGACGTTGCGAAACGACCACCATCCAGTGGAACCAGCGGACGCAGATCTGGCGGCAGAACCGGCAGAACGGTCAGGATCATCCACTCTGGTTTGTTACCAGACTGAACGAACGCTTCCAGCAGCTTAATACGCTTGGTCAGCTTTTTACGCTTGGTTTCGGAGTTGGTTTCGTTCAGCTCTTCACGCAGCTGCTCGCACTCTTGCTCCAGATCCATGCTCTTCAGCAGGGCCTGGATAGCTTCCGCACCCATCTTCGCGTCGAATTCGTCACCGAACTCTTCCAGCGCGTCCAGATACTGTTCTTCGGTCAGAATCTGGTTACGTTCCAGATTCGTCATACCGCCTTCGATAACAACATAAGATTCGAAGTACAGAACACGTTCGATATCACGCAGCGGCATATCCAGCAGCAAACCGATACGGGACGGCAGAGATTTCAGGAACCAGATGTGGGCAGTCGGAGACGCCAGCTCGATGTGGCCCATGCGCTCACGACGCACTTTAGTCTGGGTCACTTCAACGCCGCACTTCTCACAGATAACACCACGGTGTTTCAGGCGCTTGTACTTACCGCACAGGCACTCGTAATCTTTTACTGGCCCGAAAATACGCGCACAGAAAAGGCCGTCACGCTCAGGTTTGAACGTACGGTAGTTGATGGTTTCTGGCTTTTTAACTTCACCAAAAGACCATGAACGGATCATGTCTGGCGAGGCCAGAGCAATTTTGATCGCATCAAACTCTTCGGTTTTAGTTTGCGCTTTCAGAAACTTTAATAAGTCTTTCACGGATTTGCTCCCGTCGGAGTTAGCACAATCTGGTGCCGGGGATTAACCCGGCACCAGTGACCTGTTTGAGCGAGAGTTACTCGTCTTCCAGCTCGATGTTGATACCCAGTGAACGGATCTCTTTCAACAGTACGTTGAAGGATTCCGGCATACCTGGTTCCATCTGATGGTTGCCGTCCACGATGTTTTTATACATCTTCGTACGGCCGTTCACGTCATCAGACTTAACGGTAAGCATTTCTTGCAGGGTATATGCTGCGCCATATGCTTCCAGCGCCCACACTTCCATCTCACCGAAGCGCTGACCACCGAACTGAGCCTTACCACCCAGCGGCTGCTGAGTAACCAGGCTGTAAGAACCGGTAGAACGCGCGTGCATTTTGTCATCAACCAGGTGGTTCAGTTTCAGCATGTACATGTAGCCAACGGTAACCTGGCGCTCGAATTGCTCACCGGTACGACCGTCGAACAGAGTGATCTGACCGGAAGTCGGCAGGCCACCCAGCTGTAACAGTTCCTTGATTTCAGACTCTTTTGCACCGTCGAATACTGGCGTTGCGATCGGCATACCCTTACGCAGGTTTTCCGCCAGACGCAGAACTTCATCATCGCTGAAGGTGTTCAGGTCGACTTTCTGACGAACGTCAGTACCCAGATCGTACGCACGCTGGATGAACTCGCGCAGTTTCGCGACTTCTTGCTGCTGTTTCAGCATGGCGTTGATTTTCTCGCCGATACCTTTCGCAGCCATACCCAGGTGGGTTTCGAGGATCTGACCGATGTTCATACGAGATGGTACGCCCAGCGGGTTCAGTACGATATCTACCGGCGTACCGTTAGCATCGTGTGGCATATCCTCGATCGGGTTGATCTTGGAGATAACACCCTTGTTACCGTGACGACCTGCCATCTTATCACCAGGCTGAATCTGACGTTTCACAGCCAGATACACCTTAACAATCTTCAGCACGCCTGGTGCCAGATCGTCGCCCTGAGTGATTTTACGGCGTTTCGCTTCGAGTTTTTTCTCGAACTCGTGTTTCAGTTCGTCATACTGCTCAGCCAGCTGTTCCAGCTGATTTTGTTTCTCTTCGTCGGTCAGGCCCAGTTCCAGCCAGCGATCGCGAGGCAGTTTGTCGAGCTTCTCAGCTTCAACACCACCGGCAACCAGCACCGCATAAATACGGCTGAACAGACCCGCTTCGAGGATTTGCAGTTCTTCAGACAGGTCTTTCTTAGCCTGTTTGAGCTGCATTTCTTCGATTTCGAGCGCGCGTTTGTCTTTCTCTACGCCATCACGGGTGAAGACCTGAACGTCGATAACAGTACCGGAAACACCGTTTGGTACGCGCAGAGAAGAGTCTTTAACGTCAGACGCTTTCTCACCGAAGATAGCACGCAGCAGTTTCTCTTCTGGCGTCAGCTGGGTTTCACCTTTCGGTGTTACCTTACCAACCAGAATATCGCCGCCGGTCACTTCCGCACCGATGTAAACAATACCGGATTCATCCAGTTTGGAGAGCGCAGCTTCACCCACGTTCGGGATGTCAGCGGTGATCTCTTCTGGCCCCAGCTTGGTGTCACGGGACACACATGCCAGTTCCTGAATGTGGATGGTGGTGAAACGATCTTCCTGAACAACACGCTCGGAGACGAGGATGGAGTCTTCGAAGTTGTAACCGTTCCACGGCATGAACGCTACGCGCATGTTCTGACCGAGCGCCAGTTCACCGAGGTCGGTAGACGGGCCGTCAGCCAGCACGTCGCCGCGCTCAATTGGCTCACCCAGAGACACACATGGCATCTGGTTGATACAGGTGTTCTGGTTAGAACGGGTGTACTTGGTCAGGTTATAGATGTCGATACCTGCTTCACCTGGGTACATCTCGTCTTCGTTAACTTTGATAACGATACGGGAAGCATCCACGTACTGAACAGTACCGCCACGTTTAGCAACCGCAGTAACACCGGAGTCAACGGCAACAGCACGTTCCATACCGGTACCAACCAGCGGCTTATCAGCGCGCAGAGTTGGAACGGCCTGACGTTGCATGTTCGCACCCATCAATGCACGGTTGGCGTCATCGTGTTCCAGGAACGGGATCAGGGACGCACCGACGGATACCACCTGCTGGGTGGATACGTCCATGTAGTCAACCTGGTCGCGGCTGAACAAGCTGGATTCGCCTTTGCTACGGCAGGTAACCAGATCTTCTTCAAAGTGACCTTCGTCATCCAGGTTGGAGTTCGCCTGAGCGATAACGTAGTTGCCTTCTTCGATAGCAGACAGGTAGTGAATTTCGTCAGTTACAACACCGTCAGTCACTTTACGGTACGGAGTCTCGAGGAAGCCGTATTCGTTAGTCTGTGCGTACACGGACAGGGAGTTGATCAGACCGATGTTTGGACCTTCAGGCGTTTCGATTGGACATACGCGACCGTAGTGAGTCGGGTGTACGTCTCGAACTTCAAAGCCTGCACGTTCACGGGTCAGACCGCCTGGGCCGAGTGCAGAGATACGACGTTTGTGCGTAATCTCAGACAGCGGGTTGTTCTGGTCCATAAACTGAGACAGCTGGCTGGAGCCGAAGAACTCTTTCACTGCTGCGGAAATCGGTTTGGCGTTGATCATATCCTGAGGCATCAGGGTATCCAGATCGCCCAGAGACAGACGCTCTTTCACCGCACGCTCTACACGTACCAGGCCAACACGGAACTGGTTTTCCGCCATTTCGCCTACGGAACGGATACGACGGTTGCCGAGGTGGTCGATATCGTCCACTTCGCCTTTGCCGTTACGGATATCGATGAGCTTCTTCATCACTTCGATGATGTCGTCTTTGCTCAGGATACCGGAACCTTCGATTTCGTCGCGCAGCAGAGAACGGTTGAACTTCATACGACCAACCGCAGACAGGTCATAGCGGTCTTCGGAGAAGAACAGGTTCTCGAACAGGCTTTCCGCCGCTTCGCGAGTTGGTGGCTCACCAGGACGCATCATACGGTAAATTTCTACCAGCGCGCTCAGACGATCGGTGGTTGGGTCGACGCGAATAGTCTCAGACATATACGCGCCGTGGTCCAGATCGTTGGTGAACAGCGTTTCGATACGTTTGTGGCCAGACTGGCTCAGCTTCGCCAGCAGATCCAGGCTCAGCTCCATGTTCGCAGCGCAGATCAGCTCACCCGTTGACTCGTCAACGTAATCTTTCGCGACCACTTTTCCAGCAATGTATTCAACCGGAACTTCGATGTGTTTGATATCATCTTTTTCCAGCTGACGGATATGGCGCGCAGTGATACGGCGACCTTTTTCCACATACACTTTGCCGTCGGCTTCGATGTCGAACGACGCGGTCTCACCACGCAGACGTTCCGGCACCAGCTCCATTTGCAGCTTGTTGTCGCGGATTTCAAAGATCACTTTCTCGAAGAACAGGTCCAGGATCTGTTCAGTGGTGTATTGCAGCGCACGCAAAATGATGGTCGCTGGCAGTTTACGACGACGGTCGATACGGACAAACAGGTTGTCTTTTGGATCGAACTCGAAGTCCAGCCAGGAACCACGGTAAGGAATGATGCGCGCGTTATACAGTACTTTACCGGAAGAGTGTGTTTTACCTTTATCGCTGTCGAAGAAGACGCCCGGGCTACGATGCAGCTGGGAAACGATAACACGCTCAGTACCGTTGATAACGAAAGTACCGTTGTCTGTCATGAGTGGAATTTCACCCATGTAGACTTCTTGTTCTTTAATGTCCTTAACGGTGCCTTCCGGCGCTTCGCGCTCGTAGATCACCAGACGCAGTTTTACGCGCAGCGGTGCGGAATAGGTCACGCCACGAATCTGACATTCCTGAACGTCAAACACCGGTTCGCCAAGGCGGTAGCTGACGTATTGCAGCTCAGAATTACCGCTATAGCTTTTAATCGGGAATACGGAACGGAAAGCTGCTTCCAGACCATACTGCCCTTCAGGATCTTGCTCGATAAACTTCTGGAACGAGTCAAGCTGGATAGAAAGGAGATAAGGTATATCCAGAACTTGTGGACGTTTACCAAAATCCTTACGAATACGTTTTTTCTCGGTATAGGAGTAAACCATTAGGGTTCCTCAGCTCGCTGACAAGTCGACCCATCTGTCCGACGAAGGGACAGTTTGTGCAACACCATTTTTTTGATCGGAAAATTGAATACTTTCCGCAATACCTGTTGCTATCACGCTTAAACCATTTCGTTGCGATTTACACAGAGCGAGCACCCTGTCGCAGTATATTAAGGCGTCGATAGAAACAAGCATTGTCAGGACAATCAGCAGTCAAACAGTGTGAAATGCTACTGATGCCTTACAGCGCAAAAAGGCTGGTGACTAAAAAGTCACCAGCCATCAGCCTAATTACTTAGGCTGCAACCAGAAAAGTTGGCTTATTTAACTTCAACTTCAGCGCCAGCTTCTTCCAGAGATTTTTTCAGTGCTTCTGCGTCGTCTTTGCTCACGCCTTCTTTCAGCGCAGCTGGGGCAGATTCTACCAGGTCTTTAGCTTCTTTCAGACCCAGGCCAGTTGCGCCACGTACTGCTTTGATAACAGCAACTTTGTTAGCGCCAGCAGCTTTCAGAATTACGTCGAATTCAGTTTTTTCTTCAGCAGCTTCAACCGGGCCAGCAGCTACAGCTACAGCAGCAGCAGCGGAAACACCGAATTTTTCTTCCATTGCAGAGATCAGTTCTACAACGTCCATTACGGACATAGCTGCAACTGCTTCAATGATTTGATCTTTAGTGATAGACATTTAAATTGTTCCTGAAAATCAGAATAAGTTTATACGTAAGCAAATGCTTTATAAAGATAACTGCTATTAAGCAGCTTCTTTCGCATCGCGAACAGCAGCCAGAGTGCGAACCAGTTTGCCAGCCGAAGCTTCTTTCATGGTTGCCATCAGGCGTGCAATTGCTTCTTCGTAGGTCGGCAGGGTTGCCAGGCGATCGATGTTCGATGCCGTGATCAACTCACCTTCAAAGGCTGCAGCTTTGACCTCAAATTTTGCATTCGCTTTCGCGAACTCTTTGAACAGACGAGCAGCAGCGCCCGGGTGTTCCATAGAGTATGCAATCAGGGTCGGACCAACAAACGTGTCTTTCAGGCACTCGAATGGAGTACCTTCAACTACGCGACGCAGCAGGGTGTTACGAACAACACGCATGTATACGCCAGCTTCACGACCTGCTTTACGCAGTTCAGTCATTTTGTCTACAGTAACGCCACGGGAATCCGCAACTACTGCAGACAGCGCGCCTTTGGCTACTTCGCTGACTTCAGCAACAATCGCTTGTTTGTCTTGAAGATTTAAAGCCATTAGCTTTGCTCCTGGATGTTTGCCGGAACTCATGTTCCGGAACTCACTTCACTCATTCCAACGGAAAGAGCGTCTTAATACGGTGAGCAGAAACAAGCCAGAGTATCAAAAAATAATCTTAGCGTTCTGTCACCGTCTACGCAGGGGATTAAGTCTCTTGCGAAACACCTGCGGTCTTCGACGGAGGCCTGGATTAGGCCAGGCTCCAACGAACAAATCTTTTAGCCGCTAACTTTCGTTAGCAAACGTGGGGGTAAGATTGTAGACAAAATCACCGCCCACGTAAAGGCATTAGTTTGCAGCAGCGCTCAGGCCAGCCTGATCAACTGCAACACCTGCACCCATGGTGGTGGAGATGCTAACTTTCTTGATGTACACGCCTTTAGCCTGAGTTGGTTTAGCTTTTTTCAGCGCAACCAGCAGAGATTCCAGGTTTTCTTTCAGTTTGTCAGCGTCAAAGTCCACTTTACCGATGGTGGTGTGGATGATGCCGTTTTTGTCGTTACGATAACGAACCTGACCTGCTTTAGCGTTCTTAACCGCTTCAGCAACGTTAGGAGTTACAGTACCCACTTTCGGGTTTGGCATCAGGCCGCGTGGACCCAGAACCTGGCCCAGCTGGCCAACAACGCGCATTGCATCTGGAGATGCAATAACAACGTCAAAGTTCATTTCGCCTTTCTTGATCTGGTCAGCCAGATCTTCCATACCTACCAGTTCAGCGCCAGCAGCTTTAGCAGCTTCTGCGTTGGCACCCTGAGCAAATACGGCTACGCGAACGGAACGGCCAGTACCGTGTGGCAGTACAGTTGCACCACGAACGTTCTGATCAGATTTACGAGCATCGATGCCCAGGTTAACAGCAACGTCAACGCTTTCAACGAACTTAGCAGTAGCCAGTTCTTTCAGCAGAGCGATAGCTTCGTTGATGTCGTACTGTTTGGTCGCATCAACTTTGTCACGGATCACGGACATGCGCTTGGTCAGTTTAGCCATTTCTTAGTCCTCCACTACCAGGCCCATGGAACGTGCAGTACCTTCGATTGAGCGAGTCATCGCTTCAATGTCGGCACCAGTCATGTCGGCAGCTTTGGTCTGCGCGATTTCCTGCAGCTGAGCGCGGGAAATTTTACCCACTTTGTCTTTGTTCGGTTTACCGGAACCAGACTTGATACCAGCCGCTTTCTTCAGCAGAACTGCTGCTGGAGGGGTTTTGGTAACGAAAGTGAAAGAACGGTCAGCGTAAACAGTGATTACGACTGGAATTGGCAGACCTTTTTCCAGGGATTCGGTTTTGGCGTTGAACGCTTTACAGAATTCCATGATGTTAACACCCTGCTGACCCAGAGCTGGACCAACTGGTGGACTTGGGTTCGCCATACCAGCTGCAACCTGCAGCTTGACGTAGGCTTGTACTTTCTTAGCCATTCTAAAATCCTCAAATTGGGTGATAGCGCTTCAGAGAAGCTCCCCGTGATGTAAAAATCGTTTTACGGGCTTAGCCCATAAAAACAAAAGGCGCGAAATTGTATTCCAATCTCGCGCCCTGTGCAACGATTAAATCGCCGCTTTTTTGATCGCTGCTTAGGCTTTTTCTACCTGGGCAAAGTCCAGTTCTACTGGGGTCGCACGACCGAAGATAGAAACAGAAACTTTCAGGCGGGACTTCTCGTAGTCCACTTCTTCAACCACACCGTTGAAGTCAGCAAACGGACCGTCGCTAACACGAACCATCTCACCCGGTTCAAACAGCGTTTTAGGACGCGGCTTATCACCAACCTGTTGCAGGCGGTTCATAATCGCATCAACTTCTTTGTCGCTGATTGGCGCCGGACGGTCAGACGTGCCGCCGATAAAGCCCATCACGCGCGGTACGCTGCGCACCAGGTGCCAGCTCGCGTCGTTCATAACCATCTGAACCAGCACGTAACCCGGGAAGAATTTACGTTCGCTTTTGCGACGCTGGCCGCCACGGATCTCGACCACTTCTTCGGTCGGAACCATTACTTCGCCAAACAACTCTTCCATATTGTGTAATTTGATATGCTCACGCAGCGACGTAGCTACGCGGCCTTCAAAACCGGAAAACGCCTGAACGACGTACCAACGCTTTTTAGGGGCTTCAGACATCTTAGAACCTCAGGCCAGTGATAAAGGATACCAGGCGAACCAGAATACCATCCAGTCCCCACAGGATCAGTGACATTACCGCAGTCACTGCAGCCACAATCAACGTGGTATGCAATGTTTCCTGGCGGGTTGGCCAAATTACCTTGCGGACTTCGGTACGTGCTTCGCGCGCGAAAGCAACGGTTGCTTTACCTTTAGTCGTTAACAGCGCGACACCGCCCGCTGCAGCAATCAGAATCACCACTGCCAGCGCACGCAGCGGCAGCATCATGTCACGATAAAGATAGTTGCCAACGATTGCCACAATCAGCAGCACGGCAACAGCGACCCACTTCATCGCTTCCAGGCCGCGCCCGCTCCCTTGAGCTTCGGTATTCGCACTCATAAACCAACCTGTAAGAAGAATTCTACAAATAATTTCACCCCGCGATTGCGAGGCGAGCCAAATCGAAACGCTTAATCCCTTTAGGGATTATACGCTCTCTGCAGAGCCTGTCTCAGCAATGATTATGACAAAAATAATCACTGATGAGCCAGGTTCTGATGTGAAAGCGTGCAAAAAGGGCATCAAATGATGCCCTTTTCATGCGCATTGCGTCAAATGTTATCAGCGATTAGCCGAGAACTTTAGCAACAACGCCCGCGCCAACGGTGCGGCCGCCTTCACGGATTGCGAAACGCAGACCGTCATCCATCGCGATTGGGTGGATCAGAGTCACAACCATCTTGATGTTGTCGCCTGGCATTACCATCTCAACGCCTTCTGGCAGTTCGATGGTACCGGTCACGTCAGTTGTACGGAAGTAGAACTGTGGACGGTAGCCTTTGAAGAACGGAGTATGACGGCCGCCTTCGTCTTTGGACAGAATGTACACTTCAGATTCGAACTTGGTGTGTGGCTTGATTGAGCCTGGCTTCGCCAGTACCTGACCACGTTCGATTTCTTCACGTTTGATACCACGCAGCAGAACACCTACGTTCTCACCAGCACGGCCTTCGTCCAGCAGTTTGCGGAACATTTCAACGCCAGTACAGGTAGACTTCGCAGTCTCTTTGATACCAACGATTTCAACTTCTTCACCAACTTTAACGATACCGCGCTCTACACGACCGGTAACAACGGTACCACGACCGGAGATGGAGAATACATCTTCGATTGGCAGCAGGAATGGCTTATCAATCGCACGCTCTGGTTCTGGGATGTAAGAATCCAGGAAGCCAGCCAGTTCGATGATTTTTGCTTCCCACTCTGCTTCGCCTTCCAGCGCTTTCAGAGCTGAACCACGAACGATTGGGGTATCGTCGCCTGGGAAATCGTACTGAGACAGAAGTTCACGAACTTCCATTTCTACCAGTTCCAGCAGCTCTTCGTCATCAACCATGTCGCATTTGTTCAGGAACACGATGATGTAAGGAACGCCTACCTGACGACCCAGCAGGATGTGCTCACGAGTCTGAGGCATTGGGCCGTCAGTCGCAGCAACTACCAGGATCGCGCCGTCCATCTGCGCAGCACCGGTGATCATGTTTTTAACATAGTCGGCGTGGCCTGGGCAGTCTACGTGTGCGTAGTGGCGAGTCGGGGTGTCATATTCAACGTGGGAAGTGTTGATGGTGATACCACGAGCTTTTTCTTCTGGTGCGTTATCGATCTGGTCGAATGCACGAGCAGAACCACCGTAGGTTTTTGCCAGAACGGTAGTGATTGCAGCGGTCAGCGTTGTTTTACCATGGTCAACGTGGCCGATAGTACCGACGTTAACGTGCGGTTTTGTACGTTCAAACTTTTCTTTAGACATCGATTGTCCCTCTAAGACACGGATAAATCGGTGATATCACCACATCAACCAGGCGAAATGCCTGAACTGTTGAATACATTTAAATTGAAACAGAGAGAAACGGGAGGAGAAGTGAAGTGGTGCTGATACCCAGAGTCGAACTGGGGACCTCACCCTTACCAAGGGTGCGCTCTACCAACTGAGCCATATCAGCACGTATTGGAGCGGGCAGCGGGAATCGAACCCGCATCATCAGCTTGGAAGGCTGAGGTAATAGCCATTATACGATGCCCGCATCCTGAAACTCGGCTACCCAGTTCTTTCTGTAACAAAAAAAGAGATTTCTCTCTTTTCATGTTTGAGCTGATTAATTTTTCTAACCAGCTCCGGCGGCATTTACGCTGCCAGAAAGTGGTGGTGGGGGAAGGATTCGAACCTTCGAAGTCTGTGACGGCAGATTTACAGTCTGCTCCCTTTGGCCGCTCGGGAACCCCACCGGACTTGATGGTGCCGACTACCGGAATCGAACTGGTGACCTACTGATTACAAGTCAGTTGCTCTACCTACTGAGCTAAGTCGGCATCAAGTAGCGCGCATTCTATGGAGACATGAGCAGTCATGCAACTAAAAAATTGCATAAAACGTTCTTTCGCTCACATTTTATTCGAAAGAAGGTCTAAACGCTGTAAATTCACCCACTCGCGGTTAAAAATCCAGCATGAATACATGATTTACACCGTATATAGCGTACCGTGATGGCTCCCGCGTAAAGCAGCGCTTCCCTATATTTTTTCTTATTATTCCTGTCATCTGGTGTTAACCTCCTGCCCATTGTCCAAAATTAACTATGTGAAGAACCACGACCCGGCTGTTTTGTCGCTGGTTCACTGAAACATGCTTATGAGCAAAAAAGAGCAAACGTTAATGACGCCTTATCTTCACTTTAACCGCAGCCAGTGGGCTGCCCTGCGCGATTCCGTCCCTATGACGTTGACGGAAGGTGAGATAGCGCGGTTAAAAGGGATAAATGAAGACCTGTCGCTGGAAGAGGTGGCAGAAATCTATTTACCATTATCTCGCTTGCTTAACTTCTATATCAGTTCCAACTTACGACGCCAGGCAGTACTGGAGCAGTTTCTTGGGACGAATGGGCAGCGTATTCCTTATATCATCAGTATTGCGGGTAGCGTTGCCGTTGGTAAAAGTACCACCGCGCGCGTATTGCAGGCACTGCTGAGCCGCTGGCCGGAGCATCGCAGCGTAGAACTGATCACCACAGACGGCTTTTTGCACCCGAATGAAGTGTTAAAAGAACGCGGTCTGATGAAGAAGAAGGGCTTCCCTCTTTCTTATGATATGCACCGGCTGGTTAAATTCGTCTCCGATCTGAAATCAGGCGCACCCAATGTGACCGCACCGGTTTACTCGCACCTGATTTATGACCGTATCCCGGATGGCGACAAAACGGTGGTTCAGCCGGATATCCTGATTCTGGAAGGATTAAACGTGCTGCAAAGCGGCATGGACTATCCGCACGATCCCCACCACGTGTTTGTCTCCGACTTTGTCGATTTCTCTATTTATGTCGATGCGCCGGAAGATTTGCTGCAAAGCTGGTATATCAACCGCTTCCTGAAATTCCGCGAAGGGGCATTCACCGATCCTGACTCCTACTTCCATAACTACGCGCAACTCTCTGAAGAAGAGGCCATCAATGTGGCGACGGGGCTGTGGAATGAGATCAACTACGTGAACCTGAAAGAGAATATTCTGCCAACCCGCGAGCGCGCGAGCCTTATCCTCACCAAGAGCGAGAAGCACGCGGTCGACCAAATCCGCCTGCGGAAATAAGCATTAAGCAGACATAAAAAAACCGGCGATAAGCGCCGGTTTTTTGTTTTTGCATTACGCGTGCGGCTTTTCGCCGTTTTCATCCTGGTCGACGGCAAAGCACGCCACCAGTTGACCACCGTAGTCTTTCAGCTGCGGCTGCAACTGGGTGCAAGGGCCGAAGCGACGGCGGCAACGGGCGTTGAACGCACATCCCGGAGGCGGGTTCAGCGGGCTTGGCAGCTCACCGGTCAGCTTAATACGCTCGCGGCGGTCGTCCGGGTTCAGACGCGGAGTGGCAGACAACAGTGCCTGAGTATACGGATGACGAGGATTATTAAAGATCTGATCTTTCGTCCCCTTCTCGACACACCGCCCCAGGTACATCACCATCACTTCATCCGCAATATGCTCAACAACGGACAGGTCGTGCGAAATAAACACGTACGACAGCCCCAGTTCCTGCTGCAAGTCCATCATCAGGTTAAGCACCTGGGCACGAACGGAAACGTCAAGGGCCGACACTGGTTCATCGGCAATCACCACATCCGGATCAAGCATCAGACCACGGGCGATAGCGATACGCTGACGCTGACCGCCAGAGAACATATGCGGGTAACGGTCATAGTGCTCGGTTTTAAGCCCGACTTTCGCCATCATCGCCAGCGCTTTTTCACGGCGCTGTTCTTTGCTCAGGCTGGTATTAATCTGCAGCGGCTCTTCCAGGATCTGCCCCACTTTCTTACGCGGGTTCAGTGAACCGTAGGGGTTCTGGAACACAATCTGGATTTTTTGACGACGCAGCTTTTGCGCCTGCGGATCGTGCTTGAGCAGATCCTGGCCCTGATAGTAAAGCTCACCGCCCGTAGGTGTTTCGATCATCGTCAGCAGACGGCCCAGCGTAGATTTCCCGCAGCCGGACTCGCCCACCACCGCCAGCGTTTTACCACGCTCCAGAGTGAACGATACGCCATCAAGCGCTTTTACCAGGCGCTCAGGCGCGAACAGCCCCTTCTTCACCGGGTAGTGTTTTTTCAGGTCGATGGCCTGCAACAGCAGTTGTTGCGTGGCGGCCTGTTGCGTACTCATAGTGTTGGCCTCCCGGCATCATCGAGTGGGTAATGGCATTTCGACTGGCGACCGTCAGCAAGCCGGTTCAGTTCTGGCTCTTCTGCACGGCATTTGTCCGTCGCATACGGGCAACGTGGATTCAACAAGCAGCCCTGCGGACGGTCATATTTACCCGGAACGACACCCGGCAATGACGCCAGACGCGCTTTGTCCTGTGCAAACTCCGGAAGCGCACGCAGCAGTGCCTGAGTATACGGATGACGCGGCGCGCGGAAGATGTCGTTCGCTGCGCCCGTTTCCACAACCTGCCCGGCATACATCACAATAATTTTGTGTGCAGCTTCAGCCACCAGCGCCAGGTCGTGAGTGATCAGTACCAGCGCCATGTTCTCTTTCTGCTGTAACTCCAGCAGCAGTTCGATGATTTGCGCCTGGATGGTCACGTCCAGCGCCGTTGTCGGTTCATCGGCAATCAGCAGTTTTGGTCGACAGGCAATGGCCATCGCAATCATGACACGCTGGCTCATACCGCCGGAAAGCTGGTGCGGATAAACATCCAGACGTGAACCCGGATCGGGGATACCCACCTGGGTTAACAGGTCGATTGCCCGCTGACGACGGGTTTTTTTGTTACCACCCTGATGCACCTTAATCGCTTCCATAATCTGGAAACCCACGGTGTAGCATGGGTTAAGGCTGGTCATCGGGTCCTGGAAGATCATCGCCACTTCTGCACCTACCAGCTGGCGGCGCTGCTTTTCGGAAATGCGCTTCAGATCCTGACCGTTAAACTCCAGACTTTCGGCCATCACGCGGCCCGGATAGTCAATCAGCCCCATAATCGCCAGCGAGCTGACCGATTTACCGGAACCTGACTCCCCAACGATGCCGACCACTTCGCCCTGATTTACGCTGTAGCTGATGCGGTCCACGGCGCGAAACGGTGTGCCTTCATCGCCGAAGTGCACCGATAATTTATCTACATTTAATAACGCCATCTCGTGCCTCTTACTGCTTCAGTTTGGGATCAAGTGCATCACGCAGACCATCACCCATCAGGTTAAATGCCAGCACCGTCAGCAGAATCGCCAGACCCGGGAAGGTGACGACCCACCAGGCGCTTTGTGCGAACTGCAACACGTCGGAGAGCATAGTGCCCCACTCCGGTGTAGGCGGCTGCGCACCCATGCCAAGGAAGCCAAGAGCGGCCATATCGAGAATGGCGTTAGAGAAACCGAGCGACGCCTGAACGATCAGCGGCGCAAGGCAGTTCGGGAAAATGTTAACGAACATCTGACGCATTGAGCCGGCACCCACCACACGAGAAGCGGTAACGTAGTCGCGATGCACTTCCACCAGCACCGCCGCACGCGTTAATCGCACGTAGTGAGGCAGTGCCACGAAGGTCAGCGCAAGCGCTGCGTTACCTATCGACGGGCCGAATATCGCAACCAGAACCAGTGCCAGAAGCAGGCTCGGCAGAGCCAGCATGATGTCGACAATACGCATGATGATGTTATCGACGATGCCGCCGAAGTAACCGGCAACCAGGCCGAGCACAACACCCATGACCAGTGACAGCACCACCACCAGACAACCGACCAGCAGCGAAAGGCGCGCGCCGTACATCAGACGCGACAGCACATCACGGCCCACATCGTCAGTGCCCAACAGGTGCGTCAAGGTACCGCCATCCTGCCAGGCTGGAGGAGCAAGCAGCGTATCGCGGAACTGATCCGCAGGGTTAAACGGTGCAAGCACGTTCGCAAACACCGCAATCAGGATCATAATGGTGACATAGACCAGCCCGACGACAGCGCCTTTATTGCGCTTGAAGTAGTGCCAAAACTCCTGCAACGGGGTCATTGGAACCGGTGCAGTGACAACTTTGTTTTCAGAAACCTGTGACATGATGGCCCCTTACTTCTTATGACGAATACGCGGGTTCACCACGCCGTACAGCAAATCGACCAGCAGGTTGACGAGGATGATCATCGTCGCAACCAGCAGCACACCGCCCTGCACCACCGGATAGTCACGGCGTTGTAGCGCATCAATCAGCCAACGTCCAAGCCCCGGCCAGGAGAAGATAGTCTCGGTCAGGATCGCCCCTGCCAGCAACGTCCCCACCTGCAAACCGATAACGGTAACAACCGGCAGCATGGCGTTACGCAGCGCGTGAACGATGATGACGCGCATCCGGGTCAGGCCTTTCGCGCGGGCAGTACGGATGTAGTCCTCGCCCAGCACTTCCAGCATGGATGAGCGGGTCATACGCACGATAACGGCCAGAGGAATAGTGCCCAGCACCATTGCAGGCAGGATCATGTGGGCCACTGCATCGATAAAGTTACCCGGCTCACCCCAAATGGCCGTGTCGATCAGCATAAAGCCGGTCAACGGATTGGAGTCATCAAGGAAAACCATATCGCTGACGCGCCCGGAAACCGGCGTCAGGTTCCACTGCACCGACACCAGCATAATCAGCATCATGCCCCACCAGAAGATAGGCATGGAGTAGCCGGTCAGCGCCAGACCAACAGCAGTATGATCGAAAATAGAACCACGCTTAACGGCAGCCAGTACACCGACCGGAATACCCACCGCAGTGGCAAAAATCATGGCGCAGACACCAAGTTCCAGCGTCGCTTTAAAACGCGGCACGAACTCGTCCCACACCGGAAGACGGCTTTTCAGGGAAATACCTAAGTCACCGTGCAACACACCCCAGATATAGTTGAGGTATTGCTGCCACAGCGGCTTGTTCAGACCAAGCTCAGCCAGCAACTGTGCATGGCGCTCAGGGGAAATACCACGCTCGCCCGCCATAATCATTACCGGGTCGCCGGGGATCATATGAACGAAGGCAAAAGTGAGAAGGGTGATACCGATAAACGTGGGGATAACAAGTCGCAGACGTCGGAGGATGAACTGCAACATAACCCGGATTCTCTCTGATGACGCACGACAAACAGCGTGACGTCTGTATTGCTCACAAATCTTATTCCCTCCCCTTTCAGAGAGGGAATAAAGCACTGCTGCCGGGTGGCGCTACGCTTACCCGGCCTACATACCGTAGGCCAGTGCAAGCGCAGCGCCGCCTGGCGTTGCTTTTAATTATTCAACAGATACGTTTTCGAAGTGGTGTTTGCCCAGTGGATCAACCACGTAGCCTTTAACTTCTTTACGCACTGGCTCGTACACGGTGGAGTGAGCAACAATCAGCGCCGGAGCCTGATCGTGCATGACAACCTGAGCTTGCTTGTACAGTTCAATACGCTTGTTGTGATCGTCGGTCGCACGTGCCGGCTGAATCAGATCTTCAAACGGCTTGTAGCACCAGCGAGAGTAGTTGGAACCGTCTTTCGCAGCAGCACAGCTGAACAGGGTTGCGAAGAAGTTGTCTGGATCCCCATTGTCGCCGGTCCAGCCCATCATCACAGCCTGATGCTCGCCTGCTTTGGCGCGTTTCAGATACTCGCCCCACTCGTAGGTCACAATCTTGGCCTGAACGCCGATCTTAGCCCAGTCAGCCTGAACCATTTCAGCCATACGGCGTGCGTTCGGGTTGTAAGGACGCTGTACTGGCATCGCCCACAGCTCAACGGTGAAGCCTTTTTCATGGCCTGCTTCTTTCAGCAGCGCTTTCGCTTTCTCAGGATCGTAGGTGTAGTCTTTAACGTCGTCATTGTAGCCCCACATTGTTGGTGGGATCAGGTTCTTAGCGGCAACGCCTGCACCCTGATAAACCGCTTTGATGATCGCTTCTTTGTTCACCGCGTAAGTCAGCGCCTGACGGACTTTCACATCATCAAACGGTTTCTTCTCGGTGTTGAAGGAGAGATAGCCCACGTTCAGGCCAGCCTGCTCCAGCAGATTGATGTTTTTGTCCTGCTTCATACGTGCGATATCAGCCGGGTTCGGGTATGGCATAACCTGGCACTCGTTTTTCTGCAGTTTTGCATAACGCACAGAGGCGTCAGGTGTGATGGAGAACACCAGGCGGTCGATCTGAGGTTTAGTACCCCAGTATCCAGGGAACGCTTTATACAGAATGCGAGAATCTTTCTGGTATTGCAGCAGCTGGAATGGGCCAGTACCGATTGGATCCAGGTCCACTTTTTCCGGGGTACCCGCTTTCAGCATGTTGTCCGCATATTCTTTAGACAGAATAGATGCGAAGTCCATTGCCAGGTCAGCCAGGAATGGTGCTTCCGGGCGAGTCAGCACGAACTGTACAGTTTTGTCGTCAACTTTTTTCACTTCAGAGATCAGATCTGGCAGACCCATCCCTTCGAAGTATTCATAGCTGCCGCCAGACACTTTGTGGTACGGGTTCTGAGCGTTTTTCTGACGGTCGAAGGAGAACACAACGTCATCGGCGTTAAAGTCGCGCGTTGGTTTGAATTCTTTGCTGTCCTGCCACTTCACGCCCTGGCGTAAATGGAAGGTATAGGTTTTGCCGTCTTCGCTGACTTCCCACTTCTCGGCCAGACCCGGAATCACTTCCGTAGTCCCGGTTTTGAATTCAACCAGACGGTTATAGATAGGTACAGAGCTTGCGTCGTACGTTGTACCAGAGGTAAAGAGCTGTGGGTTAAAGCCTTCCGGCGAGCCTTCAGAACAATAAACCAGGGTTTTTGCCTGTACGCTTGCTGCGACGGTCAGAGCCACCAGGCTCAGACCAAGCTTCAGCATCCCTGACTTCTTCAAGGAAATACTCATTATTCTGCTCCAATGTGATGTTTTGCTTTGTTGTGTTACGCCGCCTGACCTTTATTTATTTTTTACCCGGTCCGGTCGGTGATGCCCGAAGGCGTTAAAGGGATGGAGAATCCTTTCAGAAGAGCCTTTGAGTTGCAGCGCAGATCCTCCCTGAAATGCCCCTCGTGCCCTACAATCTGTCAACAGAATGTGAAAACGTCAATACAGGTGACGGGGATTTACGCTGAGTGTGCGAAACCGCAAACAAAGATTAAAAAAACTTTAGGCGCCAGTTTTCAGCAGGGAAATTTATGCTACTCGCTATGTTGCAGCACAAATATCTTCATATTCTGCAACATGCAGTGATTAACTTTTATTCAGATTGGGTAAATTTTCTTGCAGAATGGTGATTATCTGAGCACTAAATACCGCGAACGTTAAAACGCACAGCGAAAAATGCTGAGGTTATCCATAAGCAACGCGAAAAAAGATCAATCTATATATAAAAAAATACAATGGATTATGTCACAAAATCGTTAACAGGCAGGTTGAAGCAAGGATAAGGGGCGTTTTGGACAATCGGGATGAATAACCCGCTAATGCAAAAAGGGCTAACCTTGCGGTTAGCCCTTTTCAGAATGTGGTCGGCGAGAGAGGATGACTCGCCACTGCGTGGCTCGCCCTTCGGGCCGTTGCTAAAGCAACGTTCTCTCGCTTCGCGAGGGTCGAACCTCCTGCCCCGGAGATTCTCATCCTCATAAACTTCAGAAGCAAAAAACCCTGCTCTAAGAGCAGGGTTTCGAATGTGGTCGGCGAGAGAGGATTCGAACCTCCGACCCACTGGTCCCAAACCAGTTGCGCTACCAAGCTGCGCTACTCGCCGAATGCGGAGCGCATCTTACTGCTGAGGTGCGCCCCCGTCAATCCCCTAAATTAAAAAAGCCATTCAACTGGCGATAAACTCGCCAGACGAGCTATTGCGCGGCTTTTGTGGTGTTATCGGGGAGTTTACACCAGTTGTTATTTTCGTTAATGCCACCGTCGGGTGAGGTATAGCCCAGGCAGCCCAAAATGGTGTCGTACAGCTCAACGTGACGACGCGGCACTTTCATTTCCGCCTCTGTTTTCAGGTGCGCAAACATCTTCGCTTTTTCCGGGTCTTCCAGATACTTATCCGACATCCACACCATCATTGGCACGCGGAACTGCTCCGGTGGCGCCATCTTGCGCGGCGTACCGTGCAGGTGCTCGAACTCATTGATCGACTCACCATGGTCAGAGGCATAGAACACAATCGCTTTCTTATCACGCACCTGGTCAATCACGGTATCAATAAAGTGGTCAACGTAGGTCACCGAGTTATCGAAGGAGTTAATCAACTGCTCTTTGGTACAGTCTTTATCCACTCCGACACACTCTGGCGTCCACTTCGCAAAGCTACGCGGATAACGCTGGGTGTAGTTAAAGTGCGAGCCTTTGGTATGCAGAATAATCATGTGCTTGCCATCAGGATTACCGTTCAGCGAGTTTTTCATCTCGTCGATCAGCAGCATGTCATCGACATTCTTGCCACGGTTACGCGGCTCTGCGCCAATCTGCTCACGGTAGGCAATGTTCTGCGCCATCGTGTTGCTGTAGAACCACATCTCGCTTTGCATCGCATAAAGATCGGACGTAAACCCAAGCTGGCGAAGCACCGAGAAAACGTTCTGTTCCTTGAGCGTACGCTGCGGGTTATCACTTGCCCCACCCTCACGCACGAACATGCAACGCAGGGAAAGCTTTGTCGCCGTATCGCAAGAGTAGCCACGATACGCAACCAGGTTTTTCTCCTGAGCCAGTTTCGGCGTGGTATCGCGGTCATAGCCGAGGAGACCCATATGATCCCAGCGGGTCGTTTCACCGATAATAAAGACGACATAGGTGTCATCGATATCTTTCGGCGCTACATAGGAGAACTTCTTCGCCGGGTTCATCAACGATTTGTTATCGGAGGATTCATCCACCTGAGCCCAGGCATACAGCCCCAGCGCAGAGATCCAGTTAGAAGGCAGATAAGAGTTCGCGACAACGCCGCCGTAGCTTGGCATATCCACGCCAGAGGTACGCTCGTCATACTTCTGTTTCACTTCCAGCAGGCGAATCGGTCCCCAGACCATCAGCCCCGCCAGCAGCACCAGCGCGACGCTACGGATACGCTGCCCCGGTGTGCGAATTTGGTGTATTAAGGTGTAGCGGCAGCGGTTGCTCCAGATAAGCAGCAACGGCAATGCACTAACCGCCAGCAGCCAGAGCACAAAGTGCAGGCCAACCACTTCTTTCGACAGGTCGATGTCCGTGGTCATGACAGAGGCAATAATGCCGTAGCCAATCACCACGTTCATAAAGGTCATGTAATAGCTGGCACCCGCCGAACACAGCACAACAAACGATGCCAGAACCCGCCACACACGCCGCCCAAACAGTGAGAGCACGCGCAGCAAACAAAACGTAGCCAGTACAGCAGCGACCAGTTCAACAACCGCTGCAATTCCTTTCCAGGCGGTAAAATCCTGCGCGTAACCGTCAAACCGACGGAAAAACACTGCGCCATTCATAAACAGGCCGATGTACAACGCCAGCAAAAAGCTCAGCTTTTGTTGCGCCATCGATTTAATGTATTTCATGCAACCTACCCGGGAAAAGGGACAGTAAAGCCGTCCGCCTTTGAACTAAATGTGAACAGATTAAATATTCGCTCAGGGAATCGTTATCAGAAACGCCTACAAGCGTGGTCAGTAGACCACAGGGAAAGGAAAAAGTGGCAGCAGAGAATGTGATCGGAACAGTTATTTACAAAAAATCAAATACGAATGTAGACATTTTCGTCTAAGTCGCGGTTTTACAGGCAATAAAAAGGCCGGAACACCGGCCTTTTTTCTTATGCATTACGCATGTGCTTCGGTAAATACTTCGCGTTGCGGCTGACGAATCGTTGTCGACAGCGCCAGCGAAATAATCAGTAATGCGAAAATGACACAGAAGGTCACATAGAACCCGCCAAACAGTGAGGCAATCAGCGAGCCACAAATGCTGCCGATACCAAACCCTAAGTAAATCACACCGTAGTTTTTCGCCAGGTTATTCAGGCCAAAGAATTCACTCACCAGTGACGGGAATACGGTGATGGTGCCGCCAAAGTTGAACGCAACACAGGCAATCGCTGCAAAGAACGTGGCTTCATTCAGTGGCGCAAAGAGCAGCGCCGCCATTCCCACCAGCGATACCACCTGACCAATGGTGATCACGCGGATACGGGCAATTTTATCGGACAGAATACCCAGCACCAGACGGCCGGACAGGTTAGCGATAGAGATAACAGTTACCGCGTTAGCGGCGGTGAGCGCATCGAGTTTCACCATCCCCTGAGCAATATCTTTCGCCACGCCAATCACATACAGACCGCTCATACAGGCCGTCAGGAACATGACGGCCAGCATCCAGTACTGTGGTTTACGCATGGATTGCACCAGGGTGAAGTCATTTTCCATCACCCCATTGACGGATTTCACTTCCTGCTGAGGCGCATCTTTCATCAGCGTAGCCCCGAACAGAATCATCACCAGCACGATGACGCCCCAAATCATGAAGGTTTTCTCAAGACCCACAGAGGCCAGCAGATGCGAATCGATAAACTTGAAGCCGAGGCTGCCCAGGCCATAAGAGCCGATAGCAAAGGCAGAAATTAACCCCTTGCGTTCCGGGAACCATTTCACACAGTTTGACAGCGTCAGCAGATAACCCGCACCGTCTGCCAGCCCCACCAACACCCCGGCGCTCAGCCACAGCATCATCAGGTTGCTGGAGTGTGCCGTCAGGAAAAAGCCTACGCCTAACAGAATGCCGGAGGTCATGGTGACACGCTTAACACCAAAACGTTCCTGCAACTTGCCCGCCACCGAGGAGGAAAGCGCCAGGCCGAGGCTCAATAAGCCAAAGGAAAACGCCACCTGGCTCACCGGCGCGCCGAGCTTATCGGAAAGTGCACTGTTAAACAGGCTCCAGGTATAGACCGAACCCAGCGCAAACTGAGTCACGATGGTGCCAAATAAGGTCAGCCAGCGAGTGCGGTTGTATGTTGATGTGTTCATGGCAGTTGTCCTGCAAGAGAAATTAAGGGAAAACGCTTAGGACAACGATAAACAAAACCTTAAAACACTTGGGGGAAAACGGCATGAAATGCAGGAGAGACGGAATGAAATGCCTGGAATCAGGAATGAATGACCTTGCCGGGGTCTGGAGCGAAAGCGTGTTAGTGCATACTATCGCTGCAACCCCGACCGTTATTGTGCCAAAGATGTTATCGCATCGTTGAAAAAAATAACAACCCTAAAATTTTGCACTCACACCCAGGGTATACAAAAAGTCTTCACCGGTTGGGGTGTTATCCGCCTGGGATAAAGAGGCATACGCCGCCATATGTGGGTTAAGCAGCACGTCGGTGCCAACGGTAAGATCTACCCAACTCCCGTACTGCAAGGGGGCAGGTGACTGAGACATGCCAAACTGCGATTTCCACTGATTCTCACCAAACTGCTGGTTATAGCTAATCTGTGCCCAGGGGCGCAGATCGCCATATTGCGTATCCACTCGCCAGCCCAGCGAGCTGACGCTTGCGTGCCAGAGTGGGTCGGTCAGTGATTGCGTTGTGGCGCTATCACCAAACTCGTTGTACATGTTGGGTGCCGAACCATCGTAACGCCATGCCACAACAGGCCCGGTGGTGATATGGTTGGTGACAGGGAAATTCCATCCCAGGCTCATAGAACCAGGGGGTTCGGACGTCGAGTCAGATGGCAGAGTCAGGGCGAGCCCAGGCACATTCTGCGACGTCTTAATACGCTCAGCGAGAATATCGTCGTAACGTGGTTGGTGATCGGCGTCCCATGTATAGCGTTCCGCCGTATTGCTTTGTGTATCTGAAACGATATATTCCTGTTGCCAGGCAAACGCGGTGTTACAGGAAAATAAACAGGCTGAGACACCTGCCAGGCCAAAAAAAGCACGGCAGCCACTGATTTTTTTTATCATCATCAAAGCGACTCCAGAAAGAGCCGAATTCGGCGATATTTATCATTGTTTAAGAAGAGGTATTAGGGCGAAGCCCTGTATTAACTATTGTCTCTTTAGCAGACACGTCAAGCCTGAAAGATTGAAATTTTTGCGATTTCAGTATCAATAAGGGAGATAACCTATGCAACGTTGCGGCTGGGTAAGCCAGGATCAGCTCTATATCGACTATCACGATCAGGAATGGGGTGTGCCGGAAAAAGACGGCAAAAAACTCTTTGAGATGATCTGTCTGGAAGGCCAGCAAGCCGGTCTATCCTGGATAACCGTTCTGAAGAAACGTGAGAACTACCGCGCAGCCTTCCATCAGTTTGATCCCGTAAAGGTCGCCGCCATGACCGACGAGGATGTAGAAAGGCTGGTTCTGGACGCCGGAATTATCCGTCATCGCGGCAAAATACAGGCCATCATCGGTAACGCGCGGGCCTACCTGGCCATGGCGCAAAACGGCGAGCCGTTCTCAGATTTTGTCTGGTCATTTGTGGATAACACCCCAAAAGTGACGCTGGCCGCAACGCTTGCGGAGATCCCCACTTCAACCGCCGCTTCAGATGCACTGTCTAAGGCACTGAAGAAAAGAGGGTTTAAATTTGTGGGCACCACTATCTGTTATTCCTTTATGCAGGCCTGTGGGCTGGTGAACGACCATATTACAGGCTGCATCTGTCACCCTGGGGGCGTTGATGATCCGCAAATGGCAAAGTGAGAATGCAGATCCGTTACTGAGCTTATGGCTTGAAAGCACCACCGAGGCACATCCGTTTATCGATCCGGGTTACTGGAAAGAGAATGAAATTCTGGTGCGTGACGTCTATCTCCCGTCGGCAGAAACCTGGGTCTGGGAAGAAAACGGGCACCCGTGCGGATTCATTAGCGTGATGCAGACGCAGTTTGTCGGCGCGCTGTTTGTCGCCCCGGCGTTCATCGGGAAAGGCATCGGGCGCGCGCTGCTGAACTATGTTCAGCAGCGCTACCCGCATCTAAGCCTGGAGGTGTATCAAAAAAACGTCCGGGCGGTGAATTTCTACCATTCCCAGGGCTTTCGCATTGAAGACAGCGCCTGGCAGGATGACACTCAACACCCGACGTGGATCATGAGCTGGCAGGCGGATCAAACGCCGTTAGTGTAAGTTCGGGCCCCTGATATTTCTCGACCCATGCCAGCGCCGTGTTTCCGGCGCACCCATTCCCCAGCTTTGAGCTGGGGAGATCTTTGGTCAGCACGTTGACGGCCCCGTTTTTACAGATACCGCCTTCGGTCAGATCAAGGTCTGGCCAGGCTCCCTGGTGAATACAGATAACACCAGGTCTGATCCCGTCACTTACCACGGCACCCGCCAGCACTTGCCCGCGCTGATTCCAGACACGCACCACATCGCCATCCGCAATCCCGCGGGCCTGCGCATCATCTTTATGCAAGGTGATCGGCTCGCGTCCTGCTACAGCATACTGTTCACGCAGCGAGGTATAGTTAAGCTGGCTGTGTAAGCGGTGTGCCGGGTGAGCAGACAGTATCTGAAGCTGCTGCGGCTGCGCATTTCCGTGCCATTCGTCTGGCTCAAGCCATGCAGGATGCGGCGGGCAGTCGGCGTAATTAAAGCTGGCGATCCGCTGGCTGTAGATTTCAATTTTCCCGCTTTCGGTCTTAAGCGGATGATTTTGCGGATCACGACGGAAATCGGCAAAACGGACAAATTGCGCGTTCTGCTCGCTCTCCGGCATTTCGAAAATGTCATTTGCTTCCCAGAAACGGGCAAACGGTGGCAATGTGACACCCTGCGCAGCACCACGTTGACTGGCTATCTGGTAGAACGTTTCCAGCCATTCCAGATCGGTTTTACCCTCAGTGAATCGCTCGCGCCCCCCCTCTTCCCAGAGTTCACTCAGGTCGGCAAAGACATCCAGGTCGTCGCGCGCTTCATCACGCGGCGCCACAACACGCATCATCGGCACCATATGCTGATTGCTGTAATCGCCGGTCATGGTGAGGTCGTTACGTTCAAACGAGGTCGTGGCAGGCAGAACGATATCTGCGTGCCTGGCGGCAGCAGTCCAGAAGCATTCTGAAATCACCACCAGTTCCGGTTTCTGCCAGGCGCGGATAAGACGGTTGGTATCCTGATGATGGGTAAAGTTCGCACCACCCGCCCACCAGACAAAGCGAATATCCGGGAAGTGCCGGTCCATGCCGTTGTGCTGATAAAACCCGCCAGGGTTTTCCAGCGCCTCGACAATGCGCGCCACCGGGATTTTATCCACGGCATCTGTGCCGTTGTGAACGGTACCCTGCATGGACGCCAGCACAGCAGCTTTACGCGTGGGATTTCCGCCGTTCGCAAAGTGATAAGAGAGCCCAAAACCGCCACCCGGCGTACCAATCTGGCCAAGCATTGCGGCGAGTGTCACCAGCATCCAGTGTTTTTGCTCACCGTATTGCTGGCGCTGCATCCCCCAGCCGGACATCAGCATGGTAGTATTTTCGTGGAACAACACCGCAAGCTCGCGGATTTTTTCTGAATTTACACCGCAGATATCTGCCGCCCATTCAGCCGTTTTGGCGATCCCGTCGGTTTTGCCCGTCAGGTAGTCTGCGAATTTGTCGTAACCGGTGGTACAACGCGCCAGAAACGCCTCATCCTGCCAGCCGTTTTCCACCAGCGTGTGCGCAATACCCAGCATCATCGCCACATCGGTTCCCATGTGCGGGGCAATCCATTCGGCACTGTCGCCCAGGAAATCCATGGTTTCAGAGCGCATCGGATCGATGCAAATAATGCGCTTACCGCTTTTACGCAGCGCATCAAAGTAGGGAATGCCCTGCTCGTCAGTGGCATTCCACGCAATCTTTAGTGTATTGAGCGGGTTAGCGCTCCACAGCACCACCACATCGGTGTGCTCCAGCACCAGCGGCCAGCTGGTCTGCTGCTGGTAAACTTCATTCCCGCCCACCACGTACGGCATGATGGCCTGCGCCGCACCGGTCGAATAATCGCCCAGATGCCCGGTATAGCCCCCGGCCAGGCTCATATAACGCTGGAGAAGTGTAGCGGCTTTGTGCAGTACCCCGTTCGAACGCCAGCCATAAGAGCCTGCAAAAATGGACGATGGACCATAGCTCTCAAGGATACGTTTATGCTGCGCATGAATCAGTGCAAGCGCGTCATCCCAGCTCACACGCACAAACTCATCCTGCCCACGGATACCTTGCGGTTTATCCGGTGACATCAAAAACCCTTTGCGGACCATCGGCCAGCGCACGCGGGTTTTACTGTGTACCTGATCGCGAACGACCGTCTGAAGCGAGTTCGGATGTTGCGAAGGCAGTGCCCCGCGGGATGACAAGACGTTTTCGCCATCGGTTTCGACCAGCATCGGGCCCCAGTGGGCGGCGGTCAGAATCGTTTTTGTTGAGGTGCTCAAGCGTGCGCTCCTGGTTGCGTGCAGGTTTTACGGCCTTCTTATTGAGGCTGTTTATGGTTTGACACAAATTTCAGAGTAATACCCGGAATTTTCTCCGTATCTGGACGTCATAATCAACCGCCACGCTCGTCGTGGCAAAGAATAAAAAGGATTAAGGAAATAAGATGAAAAAACGCGTACTCGTAATTGCTGCTCTGGTGAGCGGCGCAATGGCTGTTTCAGGCTGCACAACAAACCCTTATACCGGTGAAAGCGAAGCAGGAAAAGCGGGCATCGGCGCAGGTCTCGGTTCGCTGGTAGGTGCGGGCATTGGCGCACTCTCCTCATCCAAGAAAGATCGCGGCAAAGGTGCGCTGATTGGCGCAGCGGCCGGTGCAGCGCTGGGTGGCGGCGCGGGTTATTACATGGATGTGCAGGAATCAAAACTGCGCGAAAAAATGAAGGGAACCGGCGTGAGCGTGACGCGTAATGGCGATAACATCATCCTGAACATGCCAAACAACGTGACCTTTGACTCCAACAGCTCCACGTTAAAACCAGCAGGTGCAAACACCCTGACCGGCGTAGCGATGGTACTGAAAGAGTACAACAAGACAGCGGTTAACGTGTTCGGCTTCACCGACAACACGGGTAGCCTGGATCTCAACACCCGCTTGTCACAGCAGCGTGCCGATGCCGTTTCCAGCTCGCTGATTACCCAGGGCGTTGAAGCTAACCGTATCAGCAGCAAAGGTATGGGCCCTGCCAATCCTATCGCCAGCAACAGCACCACTGAAGGCAAAGCGCAGAACCGTCGCGTAGAGATCACCCTGAGTCCTGTGCAGTAATCATTGCGCCGGGTGGCGGCTTCGCCTTACCCAGCCTACGTTCGACATGTAGGCCCGGTAAGCGCAGCGCCACCGGGCAAATCACTTGATTCGTCAGATTTTCCCGCTAAGGTGTTCTCACTCAATTCAGGGAAAACAGCGATGAGCAAATCAGCACGGGCCACCATCAGCGACGTAGCAAAAGCCGCCAAAACCGGTAAAACCAGTATTTCACGCTATCTCAACGGCGAGAAACATCTGCTGTCTGATGCCCTGCTGGCCCGTATTGAGCAAGCCATTGCCGATCTGGATTATCGCCCAAGCCTGATGGCTCGCGGCCTGAAGCATGGCCGTACTCGTCTTATCGGGCTTATCATCGCCGACATCACCAACCCCTACTCCGTGAATGTGTTAAGCGGTATTGAAGCGGCCTGCCGTGAAAAAGGGTTTACCCCGCTGGTGTGTAACACCAATAACGAAGTCGACCAGGAGCTGCATTACCTCGATCTGCTGCGCAGTTACCAGGTGGAGGGAATTGTGGTGAATGCCGTGGGAATGCGTGAAGAAGGCCTCAATCGCCTGCAACAATCCTCCCTGCCAATGGTACTTATCGACAGAAAAATCCCGGAATTCGCCTGTGATGTCGTCGGCCTGGATAACACTCAGGCAGCCACCACAGCTACCGAGCATCTGGTCGAACAGGGCTTCGAGGCCATTCTGTTTCTGAGCGAACCGCTGGGCACAGTCAACACCCGCCGCGATCGGCTGGCGGCATTCCGCGCGACCCTGGCACGCTATCCCGGCGTGATTGCCGAGAATGCCGAAACACCGTTGCACGAAGCCGAACAGATCGACAACATCCTGCGCCAGTTCCACACCCGCCATCGCGGGATGCGAAAAGCCGTGATTTCCGCCAACGGCGCGCTAACGCTACAGGTTGCCCGCTCGCTCAAACGTATCGGCCTGCACTGGGGCAGCGATATTGGCCTGCTGGGGTTCGATGAGCTGGAGTGGGCTGAGCTGGCTGGCGTGGGCATTACCACACTCAAACAGCCCACGTGGCAAATCGGTTATGCCGCGGTTGAGCAGGTTGTCCGCCGTATTGAAGGCATTAGCGATGCCATTCACGAGCAGGTCTTCTCTGGCGAGCTGATTATTAGGGGCTCTACCGCCCGTTAATTTCCCCTTCGTGATGCCGATCATAAATTCAACATCCTGTCCTTTTCTTTGGAACCGGTTCCATCTAGCGTAATACTATCGATGTGAGTTGTAACGGAGTCAGGCAATGGGCAGGAAAATAATGGTGGTCACCGCCGCATATGGCGCGGATCAGGTACGACAGGCGGGTGGCCAACGGGCGATGCTTCCGGTGATTGCCGCTGCAGGTGCCGACGGCGTTGAGATCCGCCGTGAGCTTTTCAGCAGCGAAGAGTTACTGGCGCTGCCCGCACTGGGCGAGTCCATTGAGCTGCTGGGTTTACTGGCCTGTTACTCCGCGCCAGCGCCCCTGTTCACGCCTGACGGGATCCTCAACCCCGACCTTTCGCGGTATCTCGCCGAAGCCACCACGCTCAATGCCTTGTGGCTGAAAGTTTCACTGGGTCATTTCCGCGATAAGCAGCCGCTTGAGGAGCTGCGTACATTGCTGAACGAAAGTGGCATGGCGCTGGTGGTCGAAAACGATCAGACCGACTGCGGCCAGCTCGCGCCAATGCAGCGCTTTAAGGCGGCCTGCCGGGTGCTGTCGTTACCCGTGACGCTGACATTTGATATGGGCAACTGGCTGTGGGTGGGCGATTCGCCGGAAGAAGCCGCCCGCCATCTGGCACCTGCCGTGAGCTATATCCATGTCAAAGCCGCCGTTCCACATCATCAGCAGTTCCGTGCCATTGCGCCGGATCACGCCGATGCTCGCTGGCTGGAATTGCTTAATCAGCTGCCATCTGACGCGCCGCGCGGGATCGAGTTCCCGCTGGAAGGGCCTGACCTGGCTGCCGTCACCCGTCATTACGTTAATCTGCTGCGCGAGGAGTAAATCATGCACAAGACGCTGGATGTAATCACCATCGGCGAGGCCATGGCAATGTTCGTTGCCACGCAAACGGGCGAGCTCAGCGCAGTAGAGCACTTTTTCAAACGCGTGGCAGGGGCAGAGCTGAACGTCGCGACCGGCCTGGCGCGCCTGGGATTGAACGTCGGCTGGGTAAGCCGCGTGGGTGATGACAGTTTTGGCCATTTCGTTCTGGATACGCTGAAAAAAGAGGGGATTGATGCCGCGGGTGTCACCCTCGATGCACGCTTCGCTACCGGCTTTCAGCTGAAATCTAAAGTCGAAAATGGAACCGATCCCATTGTGGAGTATTTCCGCAAAGGCTCGGCGGCAAGTCATCTGTCGGTAAACGACTATCACGCGCACTATTTCGCCTCCGCACGCCATCTGCACCTGAGCGGCGTGGCGGCAGCGCTCTCCGCCAGCTCTTATGAGCTTCTGGATCACGCGGCTGCGGCCATGAAAGCGCAAGGGAAAACGATCTCCTTTGATCCTAACCTGCGCCCGGTGCTGTGGAAAAGCGAAGCCGAAATGGTTGAAAAGCTTAACCACCTGGCTTTCCAGGCTGACTGGGTGCTGCCGGGTGTGAAAGAGGGGATCATCCTCACCGGACAAAAAACGCCGGAAGGGATCGCCGATTTTTATCTGAACAAAGGGGTAAAAGCCGTGGTGCTGAAAACCGGTGCCGACGGAGCCTGGTTTAAAACTGCCGAAGGTGAACAAGGCGCGGTTGCCGCGGTAAAAGTCGACAACGTTGTCGACACCGTTGGGGCTGGCGACGGGTTTGCCGTGGGGGTGATTAGCGCCCTGCTGGAAGGAAAAACGCTGCATCAGGCGGTGTCGCGCGGCAATAAAATTGGAGCACTGGCAATTCAGGTGCAGGGCGACAGCGAAGGGCTACCGACACGCGCGCAGCTTAACGAATAAACATTCCCCCTCACTTAGGGTGAGGGGGAAAACGCACTCAACAAACAAACCACCGTGTACCCTACATACAACGGCGGTACAAACCTCAACAACAGAGGCAAGCCTATGAACAGTTCGACCAATGCAGTAAAACGCTGGTGGTACATCATGCCAATCGTGTTTATCACGTACAGCCTGGCGTATCTTGATCGTGCCAACTTCAGTTTCGCATCCGCCGCGGGCATCACTGAGGACCTGGGGATCACCAAAGGTATCTCTTCCCTGTTAGGTGCCCTTTTCTTCCTCGGCTATTTCTTCTTCCAGATCCCTGGCGCTATCTACGCCGAACGTCGCAGTGTTCGTAAGCTTATCTTTATCTGCCTGATCCTCTGGGGCGGCTGCGCTTCACTGACCGGCGTGGTGAACAACATTCCTGCCCTGGCCGCCATTCGCTTTATTCTTGGCGTGGTCGAGGCAGCAGTGATGCCAGCAATGCTTATCTATATCAGCAACTGGTTCACTAAATCTGAGCGTTCCCGCGCCAACACCTTTTTGATCCTCGGTAACCCGGTCACGGTACTCTGGATGTCGGTGGTATCTGGCTACCTGATCCAGTCATTCGGCTGGCGCGAGATGTTTATCATCGAAGGGGTTCCAGCGGTCATCTGGGCATTTTGCTGGTGGATGCTGGTAAAAGATAAACCCTCGCAGGCGAAATGGCTCTCTGAGGATGAAAAAGCGGCTTTGCAGGCGCAGCTGGATAAAGAGCAACAAGGCCTGAAAGCGGTACGTAACTACGGCGAAGCCTTCCGTTCCCGCAACGTCATTTTGCTGTGCGCGCAGTATTTTACCTGGAGCATTGGCGTGTACGGCTTTGTGCTGTGGCTGCCATCGATTATCCGCAGCGGCGGCGAAAACCTCGGCATGGTGGAAGTGGGCTGGCTGTCATCCGTGCCTTATCTGGCGGCAACCATTGCCATGGTTATCGCCTCCTGGGCCTCGGACAAACTGCAAAACCGTAAACTGTTTGTCTGGCCGCTGCTGCTGATTGCTGCCTTTGCCTTTATCGGCTCCTGGGCCGTGGGTACCAACCACTTCTGGGCATCTTACACCCTGCTGGTGATTGCCGGTGCAGCGATGTATGCCCCGTATGGCCCGTTCTTCGCCATCATCCCGGAGATGCTGCCGCGTAATGTGGCAGGCGGCGCGATGGCGCTCATCAACAGCATGGGTGCTCTGGGCTCGTTCTGCGGCTCCTGGTTTGTGGGCTATCTGAACGGCGCAACCGGCAGCCCGTCAACCTCGTACATATTTATGGGGGTAGCACTTTTTGCCTCAGTGTGGCTTACTTTAATTGTTAAGCCTGCTAATAATCAACAGCTTCCCGTCGGCGCGCGTCACGCCTGACCCTTTTAAAATCAACGGAGATTAGCATGAAGCCGTCCGTCATTTTGTATAAAGCACTGCCTGAAGATCTGCAAAAGCGCCTGGAAGAACACTTCACCGTGACTCAGGTGAAGAACCTTAGCCCGGACACCGTCGCGCAGCACGCTGATGCGTTTGCCCGCGCAGAAGGGCTGCTGGGTTCAAGCGAAAAAGTGGATGTCGCATTGCTGGAGAAAATGCCGAAGCTGCGTGCTACCTCTACGATTTCCGTGGGGTATGACAACTTCGACGTCGAGGCCCTGAACACCCGCAAAATTGTGCTGATGCATACCCCGTATGCCCTGACAGAAACCGTGGCCGACACGCTGATGGCGCTGGTGCTCAGCACCGCCCGCCGGGTGGTGGAAGTGGCCGAACGCGTGAAAGCGGGCGAATGGACAAAGAGCATTGGCATGGACTGGTTCGGTGTGGATGTTCACGGCAAAACGCTGGGGATTGTCGGCATGGGGCGCATTGGCCTGGCGCTGGCGCAACGTGCGCATTTCGGCTTTAACATGCCGGTGCTGTACAACGCGCGTCGTCATCACACGGAAGCTGAAGAGCGCTTTAACGCGCGCTACTGCGAACTGGATACCTTGCTTCAGGAAGCCGATTACGTCTGCCTGATCCTGCCGCTGTCGGAAGAAACACATCATCTGATAGGCAAAGCCGAGTTCGCGAAAATGAAGAAATCAGCCATCTTCATCAACGCGGGTCGCGGCCCGGTGGTGGACGAAAAGGCGCTGATTGAAGCACTGCAAAACGGTGAGATCCATGCTGCGGGTCTTGATGTGTTTGAGCAAGAGCCACTGCCGGTCAGTTCACCACTACTGACATTGCCAAACGTCGTCGCCCTGCCCCACATTGGATCGGCAACTCACGAAACCCGCTACAACATGGCGGCCACCGCAGTGGACAACCTTATCGCCGCACTGGGCGGAAGGGTTGAGAAAAACTGCGTTAACCCGCAGGTACAGCAGTAGAAACGAAAAAACCCGCCAGAAGGCGGGTTTTTAAATTCTTTGCTACTGGGTTGGAAGCTTACAGGCTTACAACGTTACCAGCTGCTGGGCCTTTAGCGCCGCTTTCGATGGTGAAGGAAACTTTCTGACCTTCGTCCAGAGATTTGTAGCCATCGTTCTGGATAGCAGAGAAGTGTACGAACACGTCTTTAGAGCCATCATCAGGAGTGATGAAACCGAAACCTTTATCAGCGTTGAACCATTTTACCAGACCAGTCATTTTAGCAGACATAGAAATTACCTTATTAACAAATATATTGTGCCTTCCGGCGCGATAGGTTGCGTTACAGATTTTTAAGCGATGAAGGAAGGGTCACTACGAAGGGTATCTATGGATAACAATCTGGACTGCTTTACTAAACTGCTTTAGGTCTGTGTAACAAACCGACGTCACTGTTATACCTATGTGGTACATGAATGACAAGCAATATTTTCATCACCGATAAAAAAACCCCGTTTCTCGCGGGGTTTTTTTATCTTATTCAGTGGCTGTGACTGCCGTGCTCCACGCCTGACTAAAGGCCTGGTGCTGGGACGCCAGCGGCCCAATCAGCGAGTTATACTGGCTGGCCTGCTGAGAGGTCGGGAACTGGATACCGTTAGAGACAAAGCTCACCTGGGTTCCCTGCTGGGAGATGTAATCCCCAACCTGTACCAGTTGCTGAGTGAAAATCTGCGCAGCCGGGATCAGCGGTTGCATAGCGTCAGCGGGTTTGGTCACCACTTTCTCGTAAACCTTGTCAAAGACAGGTTTAAGATCGTCGCCTTGCTTCAGCGAAGAATGGGAAGCATCGGCCTGCATTTTTGCATTCTGCAATTGCTGGCTCAGCACACCCAGAGCACCATTAGACTGGCGCAGTGGTTCACGCTGGGTCATATAATCCTGTGGTACACGGATCGCGTTAACGCTATCCAGCACAGGACGAAGACCTGAGTCCATTGCCTGGCTCACCTGCTGTGAATAACCATAAAGAATGGCATAATCGGACACGAAGGGACCAAACTGTTTTTTCTGATCCGCAGTCAGCGTTGGTAAACGTTCGCCACTGCGCATCACCGTATTCTGTAGAAAATCGATAAACGCTTTGCGCTGATCGCCTTCTTTATCGAAACACCCACTCAGGCTAACTACCATCAATAACGCCGCAACAGGCGCAAACCAGCGAGAGCAGGACTTTCCTGTCGCCATTTCATTACTCCTTTCACCCAAAAAAGCGCACACCGGCACACGCGTGCCCGACGCTGACAAGGATAGTCCAGGTCAGCCTTGCAAGATACTCTTTTCATACAAAACGACTATTGCCGTTTTCTTGCTGACGATTTACAAAAAAATACGCTGTCGCGCTGTTTATGAATAATCAGTCAATTAGCGCGGGTAAGCCTTCTGCTGAAACGCGTAAAGCCCCGACTACCGCACGATTAATCACAACCCTGGTGATCATGCGTCTGTTTTAGGGACTATTCTTAATTGGCTCTCTGATGTTCACGATCCCGCTGTGTGATTTAAGAGGAGTTCTCAATGGAATATAAAGATCCTGAGTTTGAGCTGCTGAGCAGCCTGGAACAGATTGTTTTTAAAGATGTACCGCAGACGATTACCCTGCAACAAAAATCCAATCCCTTTACAGAATATGAGCAATTGCGCAAAGGGACAGGGCTGAAAACTGATGAATTCGCCAGAGCAATGGGTGTCAGCGTAGCAATGGTGCTGGAGTGGGAATCAAAACGTGAAAGACCCACAGCCACCGAAATAAAGCTGATGCGCCTGATTCAGGCAAACACTGCACTCAGCAAACAGATAGCGTAATACCAGATTGTGACAGCCCCCGCCCTTGCGGGGGCTTGTGTTTTAAAGCCTCTCACAGCGCCATCCCTCTTTCTGCCACACCATTTCATGCGTCAGGTTCAGTCCGTTCAGGAATGCTTCATCGTGCGATACCACCAGCAACGCGCCGGGGAAAGCCGCCAGAGCCGCTTCAATCGCCTGAACGGAGGCCAAATCCAGATGGTTGGTCGGCTCATCAAGTAGCAGAAGCTGTGTGGCCTCTTCTCGCCAGAGCACACAGGCCAGCGCGGCTTTCAGACGTTCGCCGCCGCTCAGTTCCGCCAGCGGAAGCATGACCTTATCTGCGCCGAGCTGAAGCTGGGCTAAACGGGTACGTAGCCCTCCTTCTTCCAGAGGTGTATTGCTCAGGTTGAGATGCGCCATCACCGACAGCGTAAGATCCAGCTGCGACAGGTGTTGGTCGAGATAAGCGCAGGTTACTGACACTCGGCAACTGCCCGCGTGCGGTGATGTTTCCCCAAGTATGGTCTTTAGGAGTGTCGATTTCCCACAGCCGTTTGGCCCACGCAGCGCCACGCGCATCGGGCCATCCATCCGCCAGTTTGTCGGCGGGATATCCACATACGCCAGCACCAGATCCTCGAGTACCAGCACCTGTTTCCCTTCGGCAATCTGGCTTCCCGGCAGGGTGAACATCACCGGGTTATCGTCTTCCACCCGTTCACGCGCTTTGTGGACAGCAATATTCAGCGCATCATTTTGATCGTTATGCTGTTTTCGCCACGATCCAATACGCTCTTTCGCCGCCATTTTATATTTGATCCGCTCGAACGAGGCGATATTAAGACTGTCGACAGTGCGCAGCGTCTTTGCCGAACGCCGCTGGCTGTCGTCATGCTCTTTTTTCATCCGCGTACGTGTACGCTTACGTTCTGTTGTGGCATGTTCAAACGCTGCGCGGGCTGATTGCTGCTCGGCATCACGTTGACGCTGGTAATCAGCATAATTCCCGCCGTAACTACGCAAACCCGACGCGCTCAGTTCCAGAATACGCGGAACCTGCGCCAGGAGTTCACGGTCATGAGAGGCCACCAGCACGCCCCCCTGATAGCGGGAAAGCTGTTCGTAAAACCACTCACGGCCTTGCTTGTCGAGATGGTTGGTGGGTTCATCCAGCAGAAGATAATCTGCACCGGCAGTAAATGCTGCGCACAACAGAGCGCGAATACGTTCGCCACCGCTAAGCTCTGTGGCAGGTTTATCAGGATCAAATGGCGGGAGTTTCGCATGGCTAAACGCCCCGCTCAGCCGTTCCGTTAAATCCCAGTATCCGTCGAGTGTTTCCAGACAGTCTGGCTGGTAATCACCGCTTTCGATACGCTTGCGGGCTGCAAAAATGTCGTCATACCCGAGCAATTCAGCAAGCAGAGTCTGTGGGGAAATATCATGTTGTTGCGCCATATAGGCGTGCGTGCCGAAACGCTCGATATGCCCGCTCGCGGGTTCATCAAACCCGGCCAGCAGACGCAGCAGGCGCGTTTTACCACTGCCGTTACGGCCAACCAGTGCGCACAGTGACGGCTCAAGAGAGAGATCCAGCGGACCAAAAAGCGTATCGCCCGTCGCAAACTGACAGGTGACCTGATGCAAAATAAAAGAAGGGGGCTGCGCAAAATGAGCCATAAGCACTCCTGAATGAAATCAAAACATCCCCTGCCGACGCGGTCGCGTTTAGCAAGGATCGAAATTCATCAGTCGTGTTTGTTCATTTTCGGGATGCGCTCCAGAGGGAGGAAGTTAACGGCATAAGGATAACGGTAATTTGTTGACCGTTTCAAGGTTAATTTTTGGGCAAGATAGATTCCATCCCCCTTTGGGATGAGGGGGAACATACAGCTCAGGTGGTCATTCCGTTCACTTTATGTTCCTTGCTACTCTGTCACCACATTACCGGTGAACGTGCCAGGGTGGCTCACCGCCACCACCCTGGCGACCCGGGCTCCCGGCAAGAAAATCGCCGCTTCGCGGTACCCTCAGCTTATTCCTTTCGGCTTTCGGGACCATGGCGCCGCTGTAAGCCTTTTATTTCAATAGCGTAATGTCATCGCTGAATAACGACAAAAACTACCTGGGAACCCTCAGACCTTTGGGAGAGGGTAAGGGTGGAACAGGCGGTAATTTTGCGAGCCTCTTTCCAGAAATGGTAATATCCTCAGCGACATAGCTCAAATCTGTTGCCGCTTGTTTTGATGAGCAGTAAGTTCTCTTCGCACCTGCAAAATCAGGTGCCGGGATTGGAACCCTGACTCACTTCACTGGCGACACAGGCTCTGTGTCGTACGGCCTGCTTCATCCCAATGGCGGGCCGGACAGGGGCGCTGCAAAGCGCGCTGGTGTCAGTGAGGCCAGTCGTTCCAACCTTGTCCGGTTCCGCCACCAGCGAGCCTGGAACCTCCGGTGGCGGAAGATATACCACTCACTGAGGTTATTATTATGGCTATGACTGACTCTTTAATCACTCTTCCCTTCAACCACTCCACCGCCTTCACCGAACTGGCAGATAACTGCGAACGCTTCACCGATGTCCTGATTGATTGCGAGGAACCCGCACAAAAAATGGCGCTGTACGGCCGACTGTCCGCCTGCCTGAATCTGCTGCAACCCACGCTTCTGGAACCCGTCCCGGAATACTTAAAAGCAAGCCTGACCGTGGAAGAACTTCCGTCACGCCTTCCGGCTTTCGAACCTGAGTGTGACCAACTGGGACGTTACTGCCAGGAGATCACGCAATTGCTGATGAACGGTTCCCTGCCGCGACAGACAATAATCGTGCTGGAGGATTTGCTGTGCGAACTGATCGGCTATTTTGCCGATACGCTGAAAGCGCCACGCTGGCTGAAAACCAGTGAAGGCATGATCGCAATCGGCTAACACAACTTTGCGCCATAAAAAAACCCGCCGAAGCGGGTTTTTAGCATTTCCAGGCCCGACTACCGGGCAACAGCACGTTACTGGAGCAGCGAAATATCCGCCACGCGCAGGAACAGCTCACGCAGTTTTTCGAGCATAGAGAGACGGTTAATACGCAGATCTTTATCTTCTACGTTCACCATCACTTTCTCGAAGAAGGCGTCAATCACTTCACGCAGTTCAGCCAGTTCGACCAGCGCTTCCTGATAACGACCTTCTGCGAAGAACGGCTCCAGCTTGTCACGCAGCACTACAACCTGCATCGCCAGGGCGATCTCTTCCGGCTCTTTCAGCGTCGCAGCGTTCACACGCTCGTTCAGCGTTTCGTCGGATTTCGCCAGGATGTTGGATACACGTTTGTTAGCCGCAGCCAGCGCAGATGCCGCTTCCAGAGTACGGAAGTGAGATACCGCCTTCATACGCGCATCGAAGTCCGCCGGACGGGTCGGACGACGTGCCAGCACCGCCTGAATGGTGTCGACGGTATAGCCTTCGTCCTGATACCAGGCGCGGAAACGGCCGAGCATAAAGTCGATAACGTCATCCACCACTTTCGCGTTGGTCAGCTTGTCGCCGTACAGACGAACCGCTTCTTCGGTCAGGGTTTGCAGATCAAGGTTCAGGTTCTTCTCAACGATGATACGCAGCACACCCAGTGCGGCACGGCGCAGCGCAAACGGGTCTTTATCACCTTTCGGATGCTGACCGATGCCGAAGATACCCGCCAGGGTATCCATTTTGTCGGCAATCGCTACCGCGCAGGCCACCGGGTTAGACGGCAGGTCATCACCCGCAAAGCGCGGCTGATACTGCTCGTTCAGGGCAACGGCCACATCTTCTGCTTCACCATCGTGACGCGCATAGTGCATCCCCATCACGCCCTGGGTGTCGGTAAATTCGAACACCATGTTGGTCATCAGGTCGCATTTAGACAGCAGGCCCGCGCGGGTCGCGTGGTTCACGTCAGCACCGATTTCACGAGCGATCCAGCCGGACAGCTCTGCAATACGGTCGGTTTTGTCACGCAGTGTGCCCAGCTGTTGCTGGAACAGTACGGTCTGCAGGCGCGGCAGGTGGTCTTCCAGGCGTTTTTTGCGGTCGGTATTAAAGAAGAACTCCGCATCCGCCAGACGTGGACGCACCACTTTCTCGTTACCGGAAATAATCTGGATCGGATCTTTAGATTCGATGTTCGCAACGAAGATGAAGTTTGGCAGCAGTTTGCCGTCGTTGGCGTAGACCGGGAAGTACTTCTGGTCACCTTTCATGGTGTACACCAGCGCTTCCGCCGGAACAGCCAGGAACTTCTCTTCGAATTTCGCCGTCAGCACAACTGGCCACTCGACCAGAGAGGTGACTTCTTCCAGCAGGCTTTCACTCAGATCAGCGTTACCGCCAATCTTGCGCGCTGCTTCTTCTGCATCAGCTTTGATCTTCGCTTTACGCAGTTCGTAGTCAGCAATGACTTTACCGCGCTCCAGCAGGATCTGAGGATACTGATCGGCGTTATCGATGGTGAACTCCGGCTCGCCCATAAAGCGGTGGCCGCGGATCACGCGATCGGATGCCACACCCAGAATGGTAGCAGGAACAACGGTATCGCCCAGCAGCAGAGTTACGGTGTGAACCGGACGCACGAAGTGCACGTCAGACGCGCCCCAGCGCATCAGTTTTGGAATCGGCAGTTTAGCCAGGGAAGTCGCAATCATGTCTGGCAGCAGTGCTTCTGCACTTTCGCCTTTTACATGGGCGCGATACAGCAGCCACTCGCCTTTGTCAGTGGTGAGGCGTTCAGCCTGGTCAACGGTGATACCGCAACCACGCGCCCAGCCTTCTGCCGCCTTGCTTGGTTTACCTTCAGCGTCGAACGCCTGAGCAATCGCCGGGCCACGTTTTTCCACTTCACGATCGGGCTGAGACGCCGCCAGATTTGCCACTTTCAGCGCCAGGCGGCGCGGTGCAGCAAACCATTCAATTTTACCGTGCGCCAGGCCAGCGTTATCCAGCTCGGCGGTCACGTTCGCAGCAAAAGATTCAGCCAGGCTGCGCAGGGCTTTTGGTGGCAGCTCTTCGGTGCCGATTTCCACCAGGAAAGTTTTCTCAGACATGGCCGCCTCTTATTTGTTTCGGTTGCACATCGGGAAGCCAAGGGCTTCACGGGACGCATAGTAAGCTTCTGCAACGGCTTTGGTCAGGGTACGAATTCGCAGAATGTAGCGCTGACGTTCAGTCACGGAGATAGCCTTGCGGGCGTCCAGCAGGTTGAAGCTGTGGGCGGCCTTCAGAATACGCTCGTAAGCAGGCAGCGGCAGCGGAGTCTCCAGCGCCAGCAGTTGCTGGGCTTCTTTCTCGTACTGCTCGAAGCAGGTGAACAGGAAGTCCACATCTGCGTATTCGAAGTTGTAGGTGGATTGCTCCACTTCGTTCTGATGGAACACGTCACCGTAGGTCGTTTTACCCAGTGGGCCGTCGCTCCAGACCAGGTCGTAAACGCTGTCTACGCCCTGAATGTACATAGCCAGACGTTCCAGACCGTAGGTGATTTCACCGGTAATCGGTTTACATTCCAGACCACCAACCTGCTGGAAGTAAGTGAACTGTGTCACTTCCATACCGTTCAGCCACACTTCCCAGCCCAGACCCCAGGCACCCAGCGTTGGGTTTTCCCAGTTATCTTCCACGAAACGAATGTCGTGGATGGTTGGATCCATACCCAGCTCTTTCAGTGACCCGAGGTACAGCTCCTGAATGTTATCCGGTGATGGCTTAATCACAACCTGGAACTGATAGTAGTGCTGTAAACGGTTCGGGTTTTCGCCGTAACGGCCATCGGTAGGGCGGCGGGATGGCTGCACATATGCCGTCGCCATTGGTTCTGGCCCCAACGCGCGTAAGCTGGTCATCGGGTGTGAAGTGCCTGCGCCTACTTCCATGTCCAAAGGTTGAACAATGGTACAGCCCTGACGAGCCCAGTAATCCTGTAAGGTCAGGATCAGGCCCTGGAAGGTCTTGGTATCAAACTTTTGCATAGTATGTCGTGCTGGATACGTGTGGTTTTTAATGGAAGGGATCAGTATACCCGCTGACTGCAAGATATACAGTACGAAACGGGTTTGTTTAGGGAAAATTGGGAAATAAGCCTTTCAGCCAGAAGACTTGCCCGGTCTGGCGGCTGATTATGCGCACAGGTTAGCGCATGGAGAGGTGTAAAAACTGGCCGTCTGCGTCAAAAGAGCAGACAAAGCCCTCTTTACGAGAGGTATGTCCCCGCATCTCGAAACTGCCCTGAAACCGTTCAAAGCGAGTGACATCGATTTTATCCATGCCCGTGTTATAGCGGCGGGCAGCCTGATCCTTGCACAGGTGCTCCATATTCAGAGAGCGTTCAGGGCTCATTTTACCCTGCTGCGCTTTTTGCACAGGGGCATCTTGCGAAGAACTGCATCCTGCCAGCATAAGCAGCAGAAAGAGTGACACAACGCGCTTCATCATCATTTTTATTACCGGCCCGCTCTGTGGCTGTTATTTTTAGTATCAAAGCTTTTATAGATTAAGGTTTGGCATTCTGCGAATCTCGCGGCTTGCACACAAGCCCGCATAATAAAACTCAGAATTTTCCAACGAGAGGCTTTCACATATTGGCAGTCACACTCTTTTTAACAGGAAAACAGAGGAACTGATGCAGTCAAAAATTAACTGGATTGATAACCTGCGAGGAATAGCCTGCCTGATGGTGGTGATGATCCATACCACCACCTGGTATGTCACTAACGCCCACAGTATCAGCCACGTTAACTGGGATATCGCCAATATTCTGAACTCCGCGTCCCGCGTCAGCGTGCCGCTGTTCTTTATGATTTCCGGCTTTCTCTTTTTTGGCGAACGAAGCGCGCAGCCAAAGCATTTCATGCGCATCGCATCATGCCTGCTGTTTTACAGCGCCATTGCGCTGCTCTATATCACGCTCTTTACCCCTATTAACGCCGGGCTTTCATTCAAGTATCTGCTGCAAAAACCGGTGTTCTACCATCTGTGGTTCTTCTTCGCGATTATCGTTATCTATCTGGTTTCTCCGCTGATTCAGGTAAAAAATGTGAGCGGAAAAATGCTACTGGCGCTGATGGTGGTGATTGGCGTAGTGGCCAACCCCAATACGGTGTCGCAAAAAATAGGGGGATTTGAATGGTTGCCAGTTAACCTCTATATCAGCGGCGATACGTTCTACTACATTCTCTACGGCATGTTGGGGCGCGCCATTGGCATGATGGACACGCAAAAGCGCGGGCTTAATGGGTTATGCGCCGCCGTTTTTATCATCGGCGTGGTAATTATTTCCCGCGGGACGCTGTACGAACTGCAATGGCGCGGTAACTTCGCTGATACGTGGTACCTGTACTGCGGGCCGATGGTCTTTATCTGTGCCGTATCCCTGCTGACGCTGGTCAAGAATACGCTGAACGCTCGTCCTCTTCCCTGGCTTGGCTTTATCTCGCGGCATTCTCTGGGGATTTACGGGTTTCACGCGCTGGTGATCCACGCCCTGCGAACCCGAGGCGTTGAGCTGAAAAGCTGGCCGCTGCTGGATATTGTCTGGATTTTTGCCGCCACACTGGGCGTGAGTTTGTTGCTGTCGATGCTGCTACAGAAGATAGATACTCGCCGCTTCGTCAGTTAACGATACGCTGTCTGGCGCGATGATACTGGCGCGGGGAGGAAAACCCTGCCGCCAGGGACGCGTGCTCCACGCCACGCCCCTGCAACAACCACTGCTCAGCCACAGCAAGACGCAATTGTTCCAGGTAATCCCGAACACTTATGCCTAAATGCACCTGAAAAAGTCGGGTCAAATGACGCGGGCTGACGTGCGCCAGCGCGGCGATATCCGGCAGGCTCCACGCTTTTTGCGGTTCTGCGGTGAGCGCATCCTGCGCACGATGGATGGCCGGGTGAAGATGGTTGCGATAGCGTAACCAGGGGGATAACTGCGGGTCGTCGCCAGAGCGACGGAACCAGACCACCATCTCACGCGCCACCGCCAGTGCCTTTTCCGGCCCGCAAAGACGATTGATCATATGCAGTGCCAGATCGATACCCGACGTGATCCCGGCACTGGTCCAGATACTCTCATCCTGAACGAATATGCGATTCTCTTTGATCGTCGCCGTAGGTGCGGCACTGCGCAAACGCTCGATAACATCGTGGTGCGTTGTGCACTGCCTGCCATTCAGCAAACCGGATTTCGCCGCCAGCAGAGCCCCTGAACAGACGCACATGACAGTGATGTCCTGATGGTGAATTTGCGGTTGCAGGCGCATCAACCAGTTCTGAATACGCTTCGCTTGCGGCGTTGAAAACTGATAGCGGGAGTCACTGACGCCGGGCAGCACCAGCAAACTCCCCGCAGGCAGGGTATCCGGTAATGGCTGGATGCCCCCCATCGTCAGGCCAATCGACGTTGGTACTTCTGGCTCCGGGCCGATGTAATGCAGGCGAAATACATCGCCTGCCAGCACGAAGGTTTCTGCCGGGCCGGTCATGTCTAATGACAACACCCCTGGCAGCATGACGAACCAGACGTCGATGCTCATTAAAGTGACTCCAGCGCCTGCGCAACAGTTTTAATATCGGCAAATCGCCCGGCCAGCACCGTCTCGGTGCGATGACGTAGTTCGTCTGCGCTGAGAGTGATCCCCTTATGCGTCATCGGAAACGTGAGCGTTGCCTCGCTAACAAAGGTCACAGCATAGCCCAGATCGGAGGCCACCCGGGCGGTTGTTTCGCAGCACTGCTCGGTACGAATGCCGCAGATGATCAACTGGTTGATATCGCGCTCTCGCAACCAATGGTCAAGGCCGGTATCGGTAAATGCATTGTGGACGTGTTTTTGGAATACAACAGCAGGATGATGACGTAAAAAAGCCATCGGTTTGACAGAGCCACTTTGCAGTGAGAAGGGGCCTTCCTCGTCTACATGAAAGATATCAACAACGGGAATATTGCGCGATTCGCAGCCTTCAATCAGCCCAAGCATCGCCTGCTGAAAAGCGGGAATATCCTTCTCCTGCCAGTAATCCCGATGATGGAAAGACTGTTGGGTATCGATATTGAGTAAAGCAATACGTGACATGATAGTTCTCCTCGCCAGTGGGTGTATCCTTATTCTGGCGAGGAAATGGGAGCACGAACAGACCAAAAAAGGACATCCTCATGCCTGTTTCAGACAACCGTTCTTATGACATTAACGGCAGCAGTTGCTGGTAGATTTTGCGGAAGACATCGCGCCTTTCAGCGTACTGTAAATGGCGTTTAGCATCAGGCACATGCGCCTGTTCAAGTGCAAGCTGCGGTAACAGCTGTGCAAGCGGAGTATTCGGGTTCAGGGCAATCTGCGCCAGACGCGCCGCCCCCAACGCAGGGCCCACATCGCCACCTGTCCGGTAGTCCAGCTGCAACCCGCTGATATCAGACAGCATCTGTCGCCAGTAGCTGCTCCGGGCGCCTCCGCCAATCAGGGTGATACTGCCGGGTTTTAGTCCGCAGTCGTGTACGACATCCATCCCGTCGGCCAGTGCATAACCTACCCCTTCGAGCACCGCACGCGCCAACTCTGCCGGGCCGTGCTGATGTGTCAGCCCAAAAAAGACGCCTTTGGCTTCAGGGTTGTTATGCGGCGTACGCTCGCCGGAAAGATAAGGTAAAAACCAGACGGTACCCGCATTTTCATCCGCCTGTTGCGCAGCCGCAATCAACGTCGGAACATCTGCCATTCCGGTCAGTTTTGCCGCCCAGTCAAGGCAGGATGCCGCACTCAACATCACCGACATCAGATGCCACTTACCCGGAAGGGCATGACAGAAACTGTGCACGGCATTTTCAGGGTTGCTGCGATAACCATCGCTAACTGCAAAATAGACGCCGGATGTCCCCAGCGAGAGCATAGCCTGCCCCGCGTCAACCATCCCGACACCCACAGCGCCAGCTGCATTATCGCCACCACCGGCAACTACCGGCACGGCCGGCATGTTCCAGCTTTTGGCTACGCCGGGCTGTAATATCCCCGTGATCTCACTGCCTTCGAAAAGCGCCGGCATATGATCGCGGGTCAGATGACAGGCATCGAGCATTGCCTCGCTCCAGTCGCGTTTAGCCACATCAAGCCACATGGTGCCCGCCGCGTCGGACATATCACTGGCGAAATCACCCGTCATGCGAAAACGCAGGTAATCTTTCGGCAGCAGCACTTTGGCGACCTGACGGAAAACCTCTGGCTCATGGCGTTGCACCCAGAGCAGTTTTGGTGCGGTAAAGCCTGGCATCATCAGGTTGCCCGTTATCTCTCGGGATGTGGGTACTCGGCCTTCAAGAATGGCGCACTCTTCACCGCAGCGGCCATCGTTCCAGAGGATTGCCGGGCGTAACACGCGGTGCTCACTATCAAGCAGAGTTGCGCCATGCATTTGCCCGGCAATACCGACTGCTTTTACATCACGTAAGCTGTGTTGCTCACCCAGTGCCTTCATTGCACGATCCGTCGCCTGCCACCATTGCTCCGGGTCCTGTTCCGACCACAGCGGATGCGGGCGTGAAACCTGAAGCTTTTCAGTCTGTGTTGCTAACACCTCGCCCTGCTCGCTGAGCAGGATGGCTTTCACACCCGATGTGCCAAGATCGATCCCGATATACATTGCGGTGACTCCTTTAACAGAAATGCCCGGTGGCGTTACGCTTACCGGGCCCATGAACGTCTTCAGCTCGCTGTTACTTATCGAACAGGTAGTGATTCACCAGGTTTTCCAGCAATTCCTGATGTCCGCTTTGATGCTGCGGCGCCAGATGATGCTGTTCAGCGTACTTCGCGATGTCGGCAAGCGATAACTGGCCTTTCAAAATTTGCTGGCCCAGCTCACTGTTCCAGCCGCTATAACGCTTCGCCACGCGTTTATCCAGCTCACCGTCTTCAATCATACGTGCCGCGATTTTCAGCGCCAGCGCCATGGTGTCCATCGCGCCAATGTGGCCGTAGAACAGGTCATATTTGTCAGTACTCTGACGGCGCACTTTGGCATCGAAGTTCAGGCCACCCGTAGTGAAGCCGCCCGCTTTGATGATTTCGTACATCACCAGCGCATTTTCTTCCACGCTGTTCGGGAACTGGTCGGTATCCCAGCCCAGCTGTGCATCGCCACGGTTCGCATCAACAGAACCAAAGATGCCGAGCGCAATGGCAGAGGCGATTTCGTGATGGAAAGAGTGGCCCGCCAGCGTGGCGTGGTTTGCTTCGATATTCACTTTGATCTCTTTTTCCAGACCAAACTGCTTCAGGAAGCCGTATACGGTGGCAACGTCATAATCGTACTGATGTTTGGTTGGCTCTTGCGGTTTCGGCTCAATCAGCAGCGTGCCATGGAAACCGATTTTGTGTTTATGCTCGACAACCATCTGCATAAAGCGACCAATCTGCTCACGTTCCTGGCGCAAATCGGTGTTCAGCAGGGTTTCATATCCCTCGCGGCCACCCCAGAGAACATAGTTTTCGCCACCAAGCTGATGGGTAGCGTTCATTGCTGTCACCACCTGGGTGGCGGCCCAGCTGAACACTTCTGGATCTGGGTTTGTTGCCGCACCGGCACCATAACGCGGGTTAGTGAAACAGTTTGCAGTGCCCCACAGCAGTTTCACGCCACTTTGCTGCTGTTTTGCCGCCAGCACGTCAACCATTTGCGCAAAGTTGTTCAGATACTCTTTCAGCGATGCACCTTCCGGTGACACATCCACATCGTGGAAGCAGTAATACGGCACATTCAGCTTGTGGAAGAATTCAAACGCGACATCCGCTTTACGCTTCGCCAGCTCAATGGCCTCGCCGGGTTGCTGCCACGGGCGGTCGAAGGAACCCACGCCGAACATATCGGCGCCATTCCAGCAGAAGGTGTGCCAGTAACAGGCGGCAAAGCGCAAATGGTCTTCCATGCGCTTACCCAGCACCAGCTCATCCGGGTTGTAGTGACGAAATGCTAAAGGATTGGACGTTTTCGGGCCTTCGTAACGAACGCGATCGAGTTGGTCGAAATAAGCTTGCATATTGAGCTCCATAATCAAGGGATGCGGCGAGTAGTCGATACTGGAGTAATAGTGAATAGACATTCGCACTTGCTCAATTACGTTATTTCACACTGCTATTGAGAGAATACACAACTGTGCGCTGGCTCGCAAAATAATGCGCAAGCAAACTATTTTTTCGGCGCTTATTCCATATTTGCGTGTAATTAATAAGTTACGCCTTTTAAAATCAGATCGCGGTCATAAATTTAGAAATAAACCAAATATCATAACGAGAAGATAAAAATCTGTAATTGCCAGCCAGCCATTCCACGTTAAAAATTTGCTGCGTCTACAGCAGTGAATGTTTCTTTTATCTCAGCAGCACATCACCTACAAAAAGGCCATATAATCATGAAGATAAAGAACCTGTCCCTTACTCTCTGCACTACTCTCCTGCTTGCAAGCTTTGCTGGTCATGCAAAAGAGGTAAAAATCGGCATGGCTATTGACGATTTGCGCCTTGAACGCTGGCAAAAAGATCGCGATATTTTTGTGAAAAAAGCGGAATCGCTTGGCGCCCAGGTGTTTGTTCAGTCGGCCAACGGCAATGAAGAAACACAAATGTCGCAGATCGAAAATATGATCAACCGTGGTGTAGATGTTCTGGTCATTATCCCCTATAACGGCCAGGTGTTAAGTAACGTGGTTAAAGAAGCAAAACAAGAAGGTATAAAAGTTTTAGCCTATGATCGCATGATTAATAATGCGGATATTGATTTTTATATTTCATTCGATAATGAAAAAGTCGGTGAACTACAGGCAAAAAGTCTGGTTGATAAAGTGCCTCAGGGGAATTATTTCCTGATGGGCGGCTCGCCGGTCGATAACAACGCCAAACTGTTCCGTGAAGGACAAATGAAAGTGCTTAAGCCATATATTGATGATGGCAAGATTAAAGTGGTTGGCGATCAATGGGCAGATGGCTGGCTTCCAGAAAATGCGCTGAAAATTATGGAAAACGCCTTAACCGCCAATAACAACAAAATTGACGCTGTTGTTGCGTCCAATGATGCAACAGCTGGCGGTGCCATTCAGGCGCTCAGTGCACAGGGCCTTGCCGGTAAAGTCGCGATTTCAGGTCAGGATGCCGATCTCGCGGGCGTTAAACGTATTATCGCCGGCACGCAAACCATGACCGTCTACAAACCCATCACCGAACTCGCCAACACGGCGGCTGAAATTGCCGTTGAGCTAGGTAATAACCAACAACCCAAAGCAGACACTAGCCTGAACAACGGCCTGAAAGATGTTCCGTCCCGCCTGCTCACCCCAATTGAAGTCAATAAAGAGAACATTGACGCCACCGTGATTAAAGACGGTTTCCACAAAAAGAGTGAACTGTAATCCAGCGCTGCCCCTGCCCTGCGGGGGCGCATCGACTTGTGCTGTTCTGACTTCGGGTCATGTGGAGCAGTTATGCCTTATTTACTAGAAATGAAAAGTATCACTAAAGCTTTCGGTACGGTGAAAGCTGTCGATAACGTCAGCCTGCGGCTCAACGCCGGTGAGGTCGTTTCACTGTGCGGTGAAAATGGTTCGGGTAAATCAACACTGATGAAAGTGTTGTGCGGGATCTATCCTCACGGCAGCTATGACGGCGAAATTGTCTTTGCCGGAGAGGTGATTCAGGCCACACACATCCGCGATACCGAACGCAAAGGCATCGCTATCATTCATCAGGAGCTGGCACTGGTTAAGCATCTCACCGTGCTGGAAAATATCTTCCTGGGCGCTGAGATTTCACGTCACGGCGTGCTGGATTACGACACCATGACGCTGCGTTGTGAAAAGCTGCTGGCGCAGGTGAGCCTCGCGATTTCACCCAATACGCGCGTGGGGGATTTAGGGCTGGGTCAACAGCAGCTGGTTGAAATTGCCAAAGCGCTGAACAAGCAGGTACGGCTGTTAATTCTCGATGAACCCACAGCATCGCTCACCGAACAGGAAACGGCTGTTCTGCTCAACATCATCCGCGACCTGCAACACCACGGCATTGCCTGTATCTACATTTCGCACAAACTCAATGAAGTGAAAGCCATTTCTGACACCATCTGCGTGATCCGCGATGGTCAGCACATCGGCACGCGCGAAGCGGCAGGCATGAGCGAAGACGACATCATTACCATGATGGTCGGACGCGAGCTTACTGCGCTGTATCCGAACGAACCCCACACGATTGGGGATGAAGTTTTACGCGTTGAAAACCTGACCGCATGGCACCCCGTTAATCGTCACATTAAGCGGGTTAACAATGTCTCCTTCTCACTTCATCGTGGTGAGATCCTCGGCATCGCCGGGCTGGTCGGCGCCGGACGCACCGAAGCCGTACAATGTCTGTTCGGCGTCTGGCCAGGGCGCTGGGAAGGCAGCATTTATATCGATGGCCAGCCAATCCATATCGAAAACTGCCAGCAGGCCATTGCTCAGGGCATCGCCATGGTGCCGGAAGACCGTAAAAAAGACGGCATCGTTCCGGTAATGGCCGTGGGTAAAAACATCACACTTGCCGCCCTCAACCAGTTTTCTGGCGCACTCAGCAGCCTGGACGATGCCGCCGAGCAGCAGTGCATTCTCCAGTCGCTCGCCCGGCTTAAAGTAAAAACCTCCTCCCCGGAACTGGCCATTGGTCGTCTGAGTGGGGGTAATCAACAAAAAGCGATACTGGCGCGCTGCCTGCTGCTCAATCCCCGCATATTAATTCTGGATGAGCCGACGCGCGGGATCGACATCGGTGCAAAATACGAAATCTACAAACTGATTAATCAGCTTGTGCAGCAAGGGATTGCCGTCATTGTCATCTCCTCTGAGCTCCCTGAAGTGCTTGGTCTGAGCGACCGCGTGCTGGTCATGCATGAAGGGAAATTAAAAGCCAACCTGATTAACCAAGGCCTGACGCAAGAACAGGTGATGGAAGCCGCATTAAGGAGCGAACGCCATGTCGAAAAGCAATCCGTCTGATCTTAAAGTCGCTGCACCGACGCCTGGCGCGTTCGCGGGACTTAAGGTACTTAACCTGCAAGTCTTTGTCATGATTGCCGCGATTATCGTCATCATGCTGTTTTTTACCTGGATGACCGATGGCTCATACCTGAGCGCACGTAACGTCTCCAACCTGCTGCGCCAGACGGCCATCACAGGCATCCTGGCCGTGGGCATGGTATTTGTGATTATCTCCGCCGAGATAGACCTCTCCGTTGGCTCAATGATGGGCCTGCTTGGTGGTGTGGCCGCCATTTTCGACGTCTGGTTCGGCTGGCCGCTGCCGCTCACTGTTGCCGTCACGCTGATCATGGGCCTGGTGCTCGGCGCATGGAATGGATGGTGGGTTGCCTATCGCAAAGTGCCCTCGTTTATTGTCACGCTTGCCGGCATGTTGGCCTTCCGGGGCATCTTGATTGGTATTACCAACGGCACAACGGTGTCGCCTACCAGCGCATCTATGTCACAAATTGGGCAGAGCTATCTCTCTGGTGGCTTAGGCTTCACGCTCGGTGTGGTAGGGTTAATGGCGTTCGTTGCCTGGCAGTGGCGCGGGCGTATGCGTCGTCAGGCGCTGGGGCTGGCCTCTGCCCCATCGACATCGGTTGTCGGGCGTCAGGCGCTGACGGCGGTGATCGTGCTGGGCGCAATTTGGCTTCTGAACGACTATCGCGGCGTACCGACCCCGGTGTTGCTGTTAGCCCTTCTGCTGCTGGCGGGCATGTTTATGGCCACACGCACCGCATTTGGTCGCCGTATTTATGCGATTGGCGGCAACCTGGAGGCGGCACGACTGTCTGGCATTAATGTAGAACGCACTAAGCTCGCCGTCTTTGCTATCAACGGGCTGATGGTCGCGATCGCCGGGCTGATTCTCAGTTCACGTCTGGGTGCCGGTTCGCCATCTGCAGGGAACATCGCCGAACTGGATGCCATCGCGGCCTGCGTCATTGGTGGCACCAGTCTCGCCGGGGGTGTCGGCAGCGTGGCGGGTGCGGTGATGGGCGCATTTATTATGGCTTCGCTGGATAACGGAATGAGCATGATGGACGTCCCGACCTTTTGGCAGTATATCGTCAAGGGGGCCATTCTGTTGTTGGCAGTCTGGATGGACTCTGCAACCAAGCGACGGGCCTGATAACATCATTGTTACTTATTTGGGAAGTAAGCCATGTTTGAGAAGCGTCACCGCATTACGTTGTTATTCAATGCCAACAAAGCCTACGACCGTCAGGTGGTTGAAGGTGTAGGTGAATATTTGCAGGCGTCGCAATCGGAGTGGGATATCTTCATCGAAGAGGATTTCCGGGCTCGTATCGAAAATATCAAAGACTGGCTTGGCGATGGCGTGATCGCAGATTATGACGATCCCGTCATCGAACAGTTGCTTACCGACGTCGACGTCCCGATTGTGGGCGTCGGCGGCTCTTACCATTCACCCGAACATTACCCGCCGGTTAACTACATCGCGACCGATAATCATGCGCTGGTCGAAAGTGCCTTTTTGCATTTAAAAGAGAAAGGCGTTCACCGCTTTGCATTTTATGGCCTGCCCGCCTCAAGCGGTAAACGCTGGGCAATGGAACGTGAATACGCCTTCTGCCAACTGGTTGCACAGGAGAAGTATCGCGGAGTGGTGTATCAGGGGCTGGAAACCGCGCCAGAAAACTGGCAACACGCGCAAAACCGCCTTGCAGACTGGCTGCAAACATTGCCTCCGCAAACCGGCATTATCGCGGTAACCGATGCGCGTGCCCGCCATGTGCTACAGGTCTGCGAGCATTTACACATTCCTGTTCCCGAAAAACTGTGCGTCATCGGTATCGATAACGAAGAGCTTACCCGTTATCTGTCACGCGTGGCGCTGTCGTCAGTTGCGCAAGGAACGCGCCAGATGGGATATCAGGCAGCGAAATTACTCCACCGGTTGCTGGATAACGAAGCCTTGCCACTCCAGCGTTTGCTGGTTCCTCCCGTTCGTGTAGTGGAACGCCGTTCAACCGATTACCGTTCCCTGAACGACCCGGCCGTGATCCAGGCCATGCACTACATTCGCAACCATGCCTGCAAAGGTATTAAGGTCGATCAGGTGCTGGATTCAGTTGGCATCTCGCGCTCCAACCTGGAGAAACGCTTCAAGGAAGAGGTTGGCGAAACCATTCATGCCGTCATCCACGCCGAGAAACTGGAGAAAGCACGTAGCCTGCTGGTCTCTACCTCGCTATCTATCAACGAGATATCGCAGATGTGTGGTTACCCGTCGCTGCAATACTTCTACTCGGTATTCAAGAAAGAGTACGACACCACGCCGAAGGAGTATCGGGAGCGTCACAGTGAAGTGCTGATATAGTCTGATGCAGAAAAGAAAAACGCCTTCCAGTGGAAGGCGTTTTTTTGAGGATTACATATGTGCGGCAATTAAGCGCTGGTTATCCTGGTACATCGCGAACAGATAGTTGTTATAGCTCTGTCCCTGGGTGGAATAACCTTTCAGCTTGTGGATCATCGTGCTTGCCGTCACTTCCTGATCCGCTTTACGCAGCTGAGCGCGTGACTTACGGAATGAGGAGTATGCCGGGTGCGTGTTCAGGTTCACCACATAGGCGTTCACAGAGTCTTTGACAGACTCAAACTGCGAATACCCTTTCACCGTGCCTGGCGCATTGTTACAACGGCCTTTGACACACTTCATACCGAAGAGATTATTGTTGCTACGCGCCAGTTTCGACGTACCCCAGCCACTTTCGGCTGCGGCCATTGTCGCTACCATGCTGCCTGGGATGATATCCACACGCTCTAACAACGCATTCCACGGCACACGACGCGTGTTGCCGTTCCAGCTTATCTTGTAGCGTTGCGCGATATCTTTCAGACGCGTGCGTTCAGATGGCGACCAGCGGCTATCGTACTGCTTTGATGTCAGCCAGTTACGATCCGCAGTAATCGCGGAATTTTGACTTGTAATATAAGGCATTACCGTCCGGAGAAACGCTTTTTTCCTTGGTGTTCCGGAAGGGTATTTTCGCAAATCAGGAAGTGAACTACTCTTTGCACTATTGCGAGAATACTCTTGTTTACTGCTAACCTTACTTTTACTCGTCGTCTTTATGACGTGGGCTTTATGACTCGATGTATCCGTGTGCGTTTTCGCAAGCACCTCACCTGAAAATGACACGGTGAGTAACATGAGTATCGTAGCCCCAAATCGTCGAATGGGAGTCGATATCATTAGGTCTCCTGGTCGGATTTAGACATTCCAACACCTTATTTTTTTCACAAATTTGAGAGCGGAATCTCAAATCATAACAAAAATAGACTTCCAGAGCACCTAAAGAAATAGTCCAATTCCGAAACTATGTCACCTAAAAGTTGCTCACTAAAACATCATTCCTGAAAAATTGTGTGCGTTATCGCAGATAACTGCTTAATTTTGCGCGGGATCACTCATCCTTTCGCATCACCCTCTCAGAAAGCGCAAAGGGATGAGTTTCTCGACTTTACCTGGTGGCACACTGGTCAAAAATGCCGCGACAGGAAAATGGAATGAAACGCACTGCATTAGCTTTTCTGATGTTACCCGCACTGGCACACGCGGACTGGACATCACCGGGTTTTGGCGCGTTCAGCGCCGAAGGCACCGGAATATTCACCAGCCATGCAAAGCTTGCGAAGGGTACTCGTCCTTTGACGTTGAGTTTTGACAACGCGTGCTGGCAGCCAGCAGATGCCATAAAACTCAACGAGATGTTGTCGCTTAAACCCTGCGAAGGTACCCCGCCGCAGTGGCGTCTGTTCCGTGATGGCGATTACCAGATGCGTGTCGATACCCGTTCTGGCACGCCAACCCTGATGCTGGCGATTCAAAGCGTGACGGAACAGCCGGTGGCAAACGTAATCCGTCAGTGTCCAAAATGGGACGGAAAACCGCTAACCCTCGATGTGAGCAGCACCTTCCCTGAAGGCTCAGTGGTGCGCGATTTCTACAGCAAGCAAACCGCGACCGTGCAGCAGGGAAAAATCACACTTCAGCCCGCAGCGAACAGCAACGGTTTGTTGCTGCTGGAGCGTGCCGAAACCGACAAACCTGCCCCTTTTAGCTGGCAAAATGCTGCCGTCTACTTCGTACTGACCGATCGCTACGTTAATGGCGATCCGACGAATGACAACAGCTACGGTCGCCATAAAGACGGAATGCAGGAGATTGGCACGTTCCACGGCGGTGACCTTAAAGGCCTCGCCAGTAAACTCGATTACTTACAGCAACTGGGTGTTAACGCGCTCTGGATAAGCTCCCCGCTGGAACAGATCCACGGCTGGGTGGGCGGCGGTACGAAAGGCGATTTCCCTCACTACGCATACCACGGCTACTACACGCAGGACTGGACAAAGCTTGATGCCAATATGGGCTCGGAAGACGACTTACGTCATCTGATTGATGAAGCCCACAAACGCGGTATCCGCATCCTGTTCGATATCGTGATGAACCACACGGGTTATGCCACGCTCGCCGATATGCAGGAATTCCAGTTTGGCGCGTTGTATCTGCAAGGCGACGAGCTGAAAAAGACCCTGGGCGAACACTGGACCGACTGGAAACCGGGCGCTGGCCAGAGCTGGCACAGTTTTAACGACTACATTAATTTCAGTGACAAAGCCGCGTGGGAAAAATGGTGGGGTAAAAAATGGATACGCACCGATATCGGTGATTACGACAGTCCGGGTTATGACGACTTAACCATGTCGCTGGCGTTTTTACCTGACCTGAAAACAGAATCAACCGTCCCTTCCGGCCTGCCAAACTTTTATCAACACAAGCCAGATACGCACGCCAAAGAGATTGCCGGCTATACGCCACGGGATTACCTGACTCACTGGCTCAGCCAGTGGGTACGTGATTACGGCATCGACGGTTTTCGTGTCGACACGGCTAAACATGTCGAACTTGCCGCATGGCAGCAGCTGAAAGACCAGACAAGCGCAGCGTTAAAGGCGTGGAAAGCAGAAAACCCCACCAAAAAGCTCGATGATGCCCCGTTCTGGATGACCGGTGAATCCTGGGGGCACGGGGTTATGCAGAGCGACTATTACCGCCACGGTTTCGATGCAATGATCAACTTCGACTACCAGGAACAGGCGGCGAAAGCGGTGGATTGCCTGGCCGATATCGACTTAACCTGGCAGCAAATGGCCGAAAAGCTCCAGGGATTCAACGTTCTGAGCTACCTCTCTTCACACGATACCCGTCTGTTCCGTGAAGGAGGGCAGCGTGCCGCAGAGCTGCTCCTGCTGGCACCAGGAAGCGTACAAATCTACTACGGGGATGAATCCGAACGCCCATTTGGCCCGACAGGATCTGATCCACTTCAGGGAACACGTTCGGATATGAACTGGCAGGATGTCACGGGCAAAGAGGCGTTAACCGTTGCTCACTGGCAGATCCTGGGGCAGTTCCGCGCCCGCCACCCGGCCATTGGCGAAGGCAAGCAAACCACGCTTTCGCTAAAAGAAGGGTACGGTTTTGTACGTGATCATAATGGCGATAAAGCCATGGTCGTGTGGGCAGGAAATCAGTAACTCCTCACCTTAACCCTCTCCCGAAAGGGTGGGGGTTAAACCAGCAGAATAATCCACCACATAAATACGCCCATACCGGATAAAACTATAAACCCTGTCGTTTCACTCGATTTGCACCCGCCCGATGCTAGCGTTATGGTTACCCACTTTCATAATAAGCCCGACAGAACACCTGCTATGACGTTTTCACTTTTCGGCGACAAATTTACCCGCCATTCAGGCATTACACGCCTGATGGAGGATCTCAACGACGGGCTGCGCACACCGGGCGCAATCATGCTCGGCGGCGGAAACCCGGCTCAAATCCCGGAGATGAATGAGTATTTCCAGACGCTGCTTGCCAACATGCTGGAAAACGGTAAAGCGACTGATGCGCTTTGCAATTACGATGGCCCTCAGGGTAAAACAGAGCTGCTCACTCTCCTTGCCGATATGCTGCGTGAAGAGCTGGGTTGGGATATCGAGCCACAGAATATTGCACTAACAAACGGCAGTCAGAGTGCATTTTTCTACTTGTTTAACCTCTTTGCAGGACGTCGCGCCGACGGCACCACCAAAAAAGTGCTGTTCCCGCTGGCCCCGGAATACATCGGTTACGCCGATTCCGGCCTCGAAGAAGACCTGTTTGTTTCTGCACGTCCGAATATCGAGCTGCTGCCGGAAGGCCAGTTCAAGTATCACGTCGATTTTGAACACCTGCACATTGGTGAAGAGACGGGCATGATCTGCGTGTCGCGCCCTACCAACCCAACGGGCAACGTGATTACCGATGACGAACTGATGAAGCTCGATGCGCTGGCGAATCAACACGGCATCCCGCTGGTGATTGATAATGCCTACGGCGTGCCTTTCCCTGGCATCATTTTCAGCGAAGCGCGCCCGCTGTGGAACCCGAACATTGTGCTGTGCATGAGCCTTTCCAAGCTCGGCCTGCCGGGTAGCCGCTGCGGTATCATCGTTGCCAACGAAAAAATCATCACCGCCATCACCAATATGAACGGCATTATTAGCCTTTCACCTGGTGGTATCGGCCCGGCGATGATGTGCGAAATGATCAAACGCAACGACCTGCTGCGCCTGTCAAACGACGTGATTAAACCGTTCTATTACCAGCGCGTTCAGGACACGATTGCCATCCTTCGCCGCTATTTACCGGAAGAACGCTGCCTGATCCATAAACCGGAAGGGGCAATATTCCTCTGGCTGTGGTTTAAGGATCTGCCAATTTCGACGGAGCTGCTTTATCAGCGCCTGAAAAAACGCGGCGTCCTGATGGTGCCAGGGGACTACTTCTTCCCGGGTCTGGATAAGCCGTGGCCGCACACGCACCAGTGTATGCGTATGAACTACGTTCCCGATCCGGACAAAATTGAAGCTGGCGTGAAAATTCTCGCAGAAGAGATTGAAATCGCCTGGCGCGAAGGCGGCCAGTAACGCCCTATGCCAGATAACGCAGACGTTCGGCGCGTAATCTGGCGGGATCAACACAGCTCAGCGCGTGAGTCGGGCAAGCAGCAACGCAGGCTGGCCCGTCCGCGCGATGCGCGCACAAATCGCATTTCAGCGCCTGGGCGTGCTCCGCGACCACAGTAACCTGCATCGCCCCAAACGGGCAGGCCACCATACAGCTCTTGCAGCCAATGCAGCGAGACTGCTCCACCCGCCAGACTCCCGCCTCAGAACGAATTGCCTGAGTTGGGCACACATTCGCACAGGGCGCGTCTTCGCACTGATGACACGCTACCGCAGTAGTAAATGCCCCGCCTTTTATCACCCGGATACGCGAAGAAAACGCCACGGCAGTAACAGCTGCGCAATCCTGCGTGTCCTGATGCGAAACCACGCAGGCCACTTCGCAGGTACGACAGCCAATGCACTTTGCCGAATCAGCAACAATAAACCGGTTCATCTCTTCACTCCGCCTGCGCGCTTAAAACCGCAGATTGCCAGAGAGGTGCGCGACAGCGCTTTGATCAAACAGGGGAAAGGAGCCAGATTTGTGGCATTTGCCACCCGATCTGGCTTTTTGCCAGACGTTTAGCTGCGCACGGTAAAACCCAGCTCGCGGGAAATCGCCTCTGCGGTTTCACGCAGGGGTTTTAACAGGTTCTTCTCGCCCACTTGCTTCATACGCGAGGTAGAAAGCGATATGGAGATGGCATACGGCACGCGGCCATGAATATCAAAGACCGGCACGGCAATACACGACACGCCCAGTTCATTCTCTTCTTTATCCATCGCCAGGCTGTGTTCGCGAATGTTTGCCAGCTCATCGTACATGGCGCTGAGTTCAGTAATGGTGTTTCGCGTCAGGGGCTGGATCTGCTCCTGATGGCTGTCCCAGTAGCTCGCCACATAATCCTGGTGGCCAAACGCCATGTAGATCTTACCCATTGCAGAACAGTAGAGCGGCATATGCTGGCCAATATAGGCGCGCGTACGCAACATCCCTGTCGTCGGTTCCAGCTTGTAAATCAGAATGGCATGGTCATCTTCCCGGCTGGAGAAGTTCACCGTCTCACCCGTGGCAATGTTCAGCGTCTCAAGATGTGGCGCCGCCACGTGGATGATGTTCAGCGACGACAGCGCCTTTTGTCCGACGGCAATAAATTTGGTAGTCAGGCGATAGCTGCCCGCGGCCGGGGCTGGTGTGACATAGCCGCACGACTGTAAACCCTGTAACAGCCGATGCACGGTGCTCTTATTCAGCCCCGCAAGTTCTGATAAATGCGCCAGCGGACACCCGTTCGGGTAGTTACTGAGGATCTCAATTAGCATCAGGCCGCGAAACAAGCTCTGGCTACCTGCTGGCCTCTCTTTTTCTTGCGTCATTTCGCTCTCTTTCATGCTCATCAAATGGCTCCTTTTTATCGCGCCCTGATGGTAGCGCAAAGTGTGGCTCAGTTCACGATCTCAACAGAAAAAACACAACCAATTGATTTTAATCGATTTTGAAAATCATGAATGTCGTTGATCTGGCAAAAATTGATCGCTATATTTGAAATCAGATTTCGCATAGTGAAATTTAGAGATAAAAAAGCACTCACAGCGCCCCCTAAAAAGAACAGGAGAACAGGGATGAAAGTGACATTCGAAGAGTTGAAAGCGGCATTTAATCGCGTTCTGCTCAATCGCGGCATTAAAGCCGATACCGCAGAGGCATGTGCGGAGATGTTTGCCCGCACCACAGAATCAGGCGTCTATTCACATGGCGTGAATCGCTTCCCACGTTTTATCCAGCAGCTTGATGCAGGCGACATCATTCCTGATGCGCTGCCAAAACGCGTGACCACGCTGGGTGCTATCGAACAGTGGGACGCCCAGCGTTCTATTGGCAACCTGACGGCGAAAAAGATGATGGATCGCGCCACAGAGCTGGCCTCCGACCACGGGATTGGCCTGGTGGCATTGCGTAACGCTAACCACTGGATGCGCGGCGGCAGCTACGGCTGGCAGGCTGCGGAGAAAGGCTATATTGGCATTTGCTGGACGAACTCCATCGCCGTGATGCCTGCGTGGGGATCGAAAGAGTGCTGCATCGGGACAAACCCATTGATCGTCGCAATCCCGTCCAGCCCCATCACCATGGTGGATATGTCGATGTCGATGTTCTCTTACGGGATGCTGGAAGTGAACCGCCTTGCCGGGCGCACGCTGCCGGTTGACGGTGGGTTTGACGACGAAGGCAACCTGACCAAAGAGCCGGGCGTGATTGAGAAAAACCGCCGCATTCTGCCAATGGGCTACTGGAAAGGTTCTGGCCTGTCTATCGTGCTGGATATGATTGCGACCCTGCTCTCTAACGGCTCCTCTGTGGCGGAAGTCACTCAGGACAACAGCGACGAGTACGGCGTGTCACAGATCTTTATCGCCATTGAGGTCGATAAACTGATCGACGGCCCAACCCGCGATGCCAAACTTCAGCGCATTATGGATTTCATCACCCAGGCCGAGCGCTCAGACGAAAACGTTGCTGTTCGCCTGCCAGGGCATGAATTCACGCGCCTGCTGGAAGAGAACCGTCGTAACGGTATCACCGTTGATGACAGCGTTTGGGCGAAGATCCAGTCGCTGTAAGGAGTGACGCCATGATATTCGGACATATTTCGCAGCCAAATCCGTGCCGCCTGCCGCAGGCAATTGAAAAAGCACTCGATTTTCTGCGTAACACAGACTTCACCGCCCTGGAGCCTGGCGTCGTGGAAATTGACGGACGGAACATCTTCGCCCAGGTGCTCGACCTGAAAACGAAGGAACAACACCAAAACCGTCCTGAAGTGCATCGCCGTTACCTGGATATCCAGTTTCTCGCCTGGGGTGAAGAAAAAATAGGTATCGCTATTGATACGGGTAATAACGAAATAAGTGAATCGTTGCTGGAACAACGGGATATTATTTTTTATCACGGCAGTGAAAACGAATCGTTTATTGAAATGACTCCGGGCAATTACGCCATATTTTTTCCGCAGGATGTTCATCGTCCTGCCTGTATTAAAAACAAGGAAACTGCAATTCGTAAAATTGTAGTGAAAGTGGCAATCAGCGAATTACCGTAATTTTCTGATAAATACAGGAACGCGAAATGACCAACACCGGTTTTATTATTGGTGCGTACCCCTGCGCACCCTCGTTTCACCAGAAAGGGGAACAAGAAGAACACACCTTCTGGCGAGAACTTTCCGACACGCCGTACATTCGCGGGCTGGAACAACCCTGCCTTGAAGACCTTCATCCTTATGGCGATGAATGGTTGTTCCGTCATACGCCTGGCGACTGGCAAATCGTGGTCACAGCAGTGATGGAAACCATGCGCCGGCGTGGCACAAACGGTGCCTTTGGCCTGGCCTCCGCAGACGAAGATCAGCGAAAAGCCAGCATCAATTTTTACCGTCATTTGCGCCAAAAGATTGATGCCGTCAATACGCGTTTCCCGGGCAAAGTGATCGCGCTGGAAATGCAGGCCGCCCCACAGGCAGGCAACGCCTCGGTTGAGCAGGCCACTGACGCCTTCGCCCGTTCCATCCGCGAAATCGCCGGATGGGACTGGTCATGCGATCTGGTTCTGGAACACTGCGATGCCATGAACGGCAGCGCGCCACGTAAGGGATTTTTGCCCCTGGAGCAGGTGCTGGACGTCGTGAAAGACACCGATATCAGCGTGTGCATTAACTGGGCGCGTTCGGCCATTGAAGGACGAAATACCACGCGACCTGTTGAGCATGTTCAGGCGGCACTCAAGGCCGGTAAGCTCGGGGCACTGATGTTCTCCGGCACAACAGCAACCGGTGAATACGGTGACTGGCAGGATCTCCATGCGCCGTTTTCTTCGTTCTGCGCCGAAAGTTTAATGACGACTGAACACGCAAAAACACTGTTTACTGCGGCGAGCACCGCAACATTGAAATTCTCCGGTATTAAATTACTGGAAATAAATGCTAATGCTAACGTCAGCCATCGCATCGCCATTTTGCGTGACGGCATTAGCGCTATGAATAAAGCAACGCAATAACAATAAAAATAACATCCCTATATCGGTTACATTAACTGAGACATTAAATATGAACACTTCTTCTAATGCTCTACATGCGGATATTCCACACCAGCGCTGGCTAAGAATTATCCCTCCCATTCTTATCGCCTGCATTATTTCATATATGGACCGTGTGAATATTGCATTTGCGATGCCAGGCGGCATGGACGAGGAGCTGGGTATTTCTGCCACCATGGCAGGCCTGGCGGGTGGCATCTTCTTCCTTGGCTATCTATTCCTCCAGGTGCCTGGCGGCAAAATTGCCGTTCACGGCAGCGGTAAGAAATTCATCGGCTGGTCGCTGGTCGCCTGGGCGGTGCTCTCGGTACTGACGGGTCTCGTCACGAACCAGTATCAGTTGCTGGCGCTACGCTTCTTACTCGGCGTGGCTGAGGGCGGGATGCTGCCTGTCGTGCTCACGATGATCAGTAACTGGTTCCCGGATGCCGAACGTGGTCGGGCAAACGCCATTGTTATCATGTTTGTACCCATCGCCGGGATTATCACCGCGCCGCTGTCGGGCTGGATAATCACCGCACTCGACTGGCGCTGGCTGTTCATCATTGAAGGCCTGCTGTCGATTGTGGTTCTGGTGCTGTGGGCGCTCACCGTCTACGACCGTCCGCAGGAAGCACGCTGGATTTCCGAGGCTGAAAAAAACTACCTGGTACAAACCCTGGCGGCAGAGCAACAAGCGATCGCCGGTAAAGAGGTGAAAAACGCCTCACTGAGCGCCGTGCTTTCCGACAAAACCATGTGGCAGTTAATCGCCCTGAACTTCTTCTACCAGACCGGGATTTACGGTTACACCCTCTGGCTGCCCACCATCCTGAAAGAGCTGACACACACCAGCATCGGCCAGGTGGGGATGCTCGCCGTTCTGCCTTACATCGGTGCTATTGCGGGCATGTTCCTGTTCTCTTCACTCTCTGACCGTACCGGCAAACGCAAACTGTTTGTCTCCCTGCCGCTGATTGGCTTCGCGCTCTGCATGTTCCTTTCTGTGGCGCTAAAAGAGAACACCTGGCTGGCCTACTCCGCTCTGGTCGGCTGCGGCTTCTTCCTGCAATCCGCTGCTGGCGTGTTCTGGACCATTCCGGCGCGTCTGTTCAGTGCCGAAATGGCAGGCGGTGCGCGCGGCGTCATTAACGCCCTGGGCAACCTCGGTGGTTTCTGCGGCCCTTATGCGGTAGGCGTGCTTATCACGCTGTACAGCAAAGACGCAGGGGTTTACTGCCTGGCGGTATCTCTGGCGCTGGCATCGTTGCTGGCCCTGCTGTTACCGGCGAAATGCGATGCCGGATCGGAAACGAATCCCACGGTGAATCCGCATAAACGTGCGGCCTGATGCCCTCACCCAGCCCTCTCCCACCGGGAGAGGGAGCAAGACGAGAGAATCAAAGATGAGTGAAAAAGAGCCCTTCTGGCTGGGTATCGATTGTGGCGGTACTTATCTGAAAGCCGGTTTATACAACAGCCAGGGTAAAGAAGTGTGTATTGAGCGCCGCTCGGTTTCCACCCTCAGCCCGCGCCCTGGCTATGCCGAACGGGATATGCACCAGCTCTGGCAACACTGCCACACAACCGTCGCACTGCTGCTGAAAAACGCCCATGTCGACGGCGAGCAGATCAAAGGTATCGGTATTTCTGCTCAGGGCAAAGGGCTGTTTCTTCTTGATAAACAGGATCAACCGCTGGGCAACGCCATGCTCTCCTCTGACCGTCGGGCACTGGAGATTGTGCAGCACTGGCAGCAGGACGGCATTCCCGAAAAACTCTACCCGCACACGCGCCAGACGCTGTGGACAGGGCATCCGGCATCGCTCCTGCGCTGGGTCAAAGAGAACGAACCACAGCGTTATCAGCAGATTGGCTGCGTGATGATGGCGCACGACTACCTGCGCTGGTGCCTGACGGGGGTAAAAGGCTGCGAAGAGAGCAACATCTCAGAATCCAACCTCTACAACATGAACACCGGCCAGTACGACCCGCAGCTGACTCGCTGGCTCGGGATTAGCGAAATTGATGGCGCGCTTCCGCCCATTGTCGGGTCAGCAGAAATTTGCGGGGAAATCACCGCTCAGGCAGCCTCGCTTACCGGTCTGGCGGCGGGTACTCCCGTCGTTGGCGGGCTGTTTGATGTGGTTTCCACCGCGATCTGCGCCGGATTACATGACGAATATACGCTTAACGCGGTGATGGGAACCTGGGCCGTGACCAGCGGGATCGCCAACGGCATTCGCGATAACGAACCCTTTCCTTATGTGTATGGCCGCTATATTCACCCGCAGCAGTACATCGTGCATGAAGCCAGCCCTACCTCATCCGGCAACCTGGAATGGCTGACCGCGCAGTGGGGTGACGTGTCGTTCAGTGAGATTAACCACGCCGTCGCAAGCTTACCGAAAGCGGAAAGCGATGTGTTTTTCCTGCCTTTTCTCTATGGCAGCAACGCTGGCCTGGATATGACCAGTGGTTTTTACGGAATGCAGGCGCTCCACACCCGGGCCCATCTGTTGCAGGCGGTTTATGAAGGCGTTGTCTTTAGCCACATGACCCACCTGAACCGGATGCTCGAACGCTTTACGCAGGTGACGTCACTGCGTGTCACGGGTGGCCCAACCCATTCGGATGTGTGGATGCAAATGCTGGCAGATGTCAGCGGCCTGGCAATAGAGCTGCCGCAGGTTGAAGAGACGGGGTGTTCCGGTGCCGCGCTTGCGGCACTCGTCGGTACGGGTATCTATGCCGATTTTCACGCTGCGCAGCGTGCCCTGAGACATGACATCCGGATTATTGAACCTGACATGCGCGCCCATGCGGCCTACCAGCGCAAATACCACCGATACCAGTTACTGATTACCGCACTACAGGGCTATCACGCCCGCGTTAAGGAGTTTGACCTATGAGCCGTCCATTACTGCAACTGGCGCTCGACCATACCTCACTTCAGGCCGCGCAGCGCGATGTCGCTTTGCTTGCGGATCATGTCGACATCGTCGAAGCGGGCACCATTCTGTGCCTGACCGAGGGTTTACACGCCGTGCGCGCGCTTCGCGAACAGTGCCCGGATAAAATCATCGTGGCCGACTGGAAGGTGGCCGATGCCGGGGAAACACTGGCACAACAGGCATTTGGTGCAGGAGCTAACTGGATGACCATCATCTGCGCCGCGCCGCTGGCAACTGTTGAAAAAGGCCATGAGGTTGCACAACATTGCGGCGGTGAAATCCAGATGGAGCTGTTTGGTAACTGGACACTGGACGATGCCCGTGCGTGGTATCGCACTGGCGTACAGCAAGCCATCTACCACCGTGGACGTGATGCCCAGGCCAGCGGTCAGCAGTGGGGCGAAGCGGATCTCGCCAAAATGAAAGCGCTGTCCGATATCGGTTTACAGCTTTCAATCACCGGTGGGATCACCCCTGCCGACCTGCCGCTGTTTAAGCAGATCAACGTTAAAGCCTTTATCGCTGGGCGAGCGCTGGCAGGTGCAGAAAATCCACCGCAGGTGGCGCAGGCATTCCATTCGCAAATCCGCGACATCTGGGGAGAGTAACCATGCGTCAGCATCCGTTAGGCATTTATGAAAAAGCGCTGCCAAAAACACTCTCCTGGCCAGAGCGCCTGGTTCTGGCAAAAAGCTGCGGGTTCGATTTTGTTGAAATGTCGGTCGATGAAACCGATGAACGTTTATCCCGCCTGGAGTGGAGCACCGCGCAGCGCGCATCTCTGGTAGAAGCCATGCTGGAAACAGGTGTATCGATCCCGTCGATGTGTTTGTCCGCCCACCGCCGCTTCCCGTTTGGCAGCCGCGATGAAACCGCGCGTGAACGCGCTCGCGAGATCATGACCAAAGCCATCAGGCTGGCGCGTGACCTGGGTATCCGCACCATTCAGCTTGCAGGTTATGACGTTTATTACGAAGAGCATGACGAGGGCACGCAACAGCGCTTCGCCGAAGGGCTGGCCTGGGCAGTTGAACAAGCCGCTGCCGCTCAGGTGATGCTGGCAGTGGAGATCATGGACACCGCCTTTATGAACTCCATCAGCAAGTGGAAAAAGTGGGACGACATGCTCGCCTCGCCGTGGTTTAGCGTTTACCCGGATGTCGGCAACCTGAGCGCATGGGGTAACGATGTGACCGCCGAGCTGACGCTGGGCATTGACCGTATTGCCGCAATCCACCTGAAAGATACCCAACCCGTCACCGAACAAAGCCCGGGTCAGTTCCGCGATGTGCCGTTTGGCGAAGGGTGCGTTGACTTTGTTGGCGTGTTTAACACGCTGAATCAGCTGAACTATCGCGGGGCATTTCTCATTGAAATGTGGACCGAAAAAGCAAAAGAACCCGTACTTGAAATTATCCAGGCACGTCGCTGGATTGAAGCCCGTATGCAGGAAGGAGGCATGGCATGTTAGAACAACTCAAAGCCGAAGTGCTGGCGGCAAACCTGGCGCTTCCCGCCCACCAGCTGGTGACATTTACCTGGGGCAACGTTAGCGCAGTCGATCGTGAAAGCGGCCTGATGGTGATCAAACCTTCCGGCGTGGAGTATGACGTGATGACCGCAAAGGATATGGTGGTGGTAGATATCGCCACCGGCGCGGTTGTCGAAGGGAGCAAAAAACCCTCGTCAGACACGCCAACGCATCTTGCGTTGTACCGCCGTTATCCTGAGATTGGCGGCATCGTGCATACCCATTCCCGCCACGCAACCATCTGGTCACAGGCGGGGCAAGATCTACCAGCCTGGGGAACCACTCACGCAGACTACTTCTACGGGGCAATCCCCTGCACGCGTCTGATGACCACAGCAGAAATTGCCGGGGAATATGAGTATCAGACCGGTGAAGTGATTATCAAAACCTTCGAGGAGCGTGACCTTAGCCCGATGCAGATCCCGGCGGTGCTGGTGCATTCCCACGGCCCGTTTGCCTGGGGCAAAGATGCGGCCGATGCCGTACATAACGCCGTGGTCCTGGAAGAGTGCGCCTATATGGGTCTGTTCTCGCGCCAGCTGGCCCCCCAGCTACCGGTGATGCAGCAAGATCTGCTGGACAAACACTACCTGCGCAAGCACGGGGCGAATGCGTATTACGGGCAGTAATTACCCGGAATTAATATGTTCCTTACAATACCGCCGTTTCCAGACGGCGGGTGTTAAGCCCGTGTGCTTAGTGAATATCTGCCGGAAATAGCCCACGTCATTAAACCCGCAGCGGGTTGCCACTTCGGTGAGTGATGCGGAGTCGTTCAGTAACAGTTTTTCTGCCGCCCTGACACGCTGGCGATGAATCGCCTCTGTCAGGGTTAAATGGAAGGTGCGACGAAACACCCGCCCCAGATAGTCGGCATTACAGTGCAATTCCCTGGCAAGTTGCGAAGTGGAGAGGGGTAAATGAAATTGTGTGCGAATGAGCTGTTTCGCCTTCCAGGCCATCGAAGCGCCGGCCTCATCCATTTTGTCTTCATATCCGGAAGAGAGCGAAACCTGCTGTAAAATCAGGAGCAACAAGAGTTCCAGCGCAATGCTGCGCTGTAATTTTTCCTGCTCGCTCAGAAACTGGCGGAACAGTGAAATGACATATTGCGCATCCCTGACGCTGCAATGTTGTTCTATTGCCAGCGGCGGAGCGTTCTGCGCGGCGTTTTCCACTTCAACGTTTTCCACTTCAAAGTGCAGCCAGTAGAATTTGAGGTCTGCCGGGAAATCCTCCACGCCAACGTGTCGCCGATTCGGCCAAAGCAATAAGCTCTCTCCGGCCTTCACCTCAAAAAGGGTATTTTCCTCGAGGATCGTTAACGTCCCTTTTTCGACAAAAATAATCTCCCACGACGTCAATTTTCTCGCAGGATGGCGACCCACACCCCGGGAAATGAATAACCCGCCATTTTGTACTTTAATCGGAAGCGCTATGGATAATTCAAGCATCGGTATTCACTATCCCGCTTTTATCGTCGTGAAAATTGAGTTTATTTATTGATTATTAATAAATATTAACTTCGCCGCCCGATCCAACTCACATTTTTGGCATCAGGTCGGAATCGTCATCTTTTTATACTTTTCCCTTCCCTTGTTGGTCTTTCCGTTCAGTGCAGAATGAATGGGGTACCTTGCACAAATACGATAAAAATCGATTACCGAGGAGTTACCTCATGACTTCCACACCGATTACACAATCTGACGTTGCACAACAGGTAATGGATGACCGCCTGTCAGTTCGCGAAAAAATAGGCTATGGCCTGGGTGACGCGGGCGGCACGGTAATTACCTGTCTTATCATGAACTTTCTCACCTTTTTCTATACCGATATCTTTGGTCTGACGCCTGCTCTCGTCGGCACGCTGTTTATTGCACTTCGCGTGTTTGACGCCATCTCCGACCCAGTGATGGGCGTGATTGCCGACCGTACGCAAAGCCGGTGGGGACGCTTTCGCCCCTGGCAGCTGTGGGTGGCATTACCGATTGGGATCATCGGCGTACTGACCTTCACCGTCCCGGAAGCCAGCATGGGGGTGAAAATCGCCTGGGCATTCGGAACATACTTGCTCCTGTCTGTGGGTTATACCGCCATCAACGTGCCTTACTGCGCGCTGATTAACACCATGACAACGCGCCACAACGAGGTGATCTCCTGCCAGTCCTGGCGCTTTGTATTGTGCGGCGTTGCCGGGTTTTTAGTGTCCGTCGGCCTGCCGTGGCTGGTATCTGCATTAGGCCAGGGCAATGCCGCAAAGGGTTATCAGCTTGGAGTGGGCGTGCTGTGTGCCATCGCCGTGGTGATGTTCCTGTGCTGCTTCTTCTGGGTGCGTGAGCGAGTACCGCTGGCACTGATGGGCAAATTCACCCTCCGCGAGCATCTGGCTGGCCTGCGTAATAACGACCAGTTGCTGCTGATGCTGGTGATGTCCTTCCTGCTGATTAACGTGTTCAATATTCGCGGCGGCGGATATATGTATTTCATCACCTACGTGCTCCAGGGCAGCACCGCCTACACCTCACTGTTTTTCACCATGGTGACCTTTGCAGCCATTCTCGGGGCGGTGATCGTTAACCCGCTGTCCCGCCGTATTGATACGGTCAAACTCTACTATTACACCAACCTGGTGCTGGCCGTACTCGCGGCGGGAATGTGGTTCCTGCCCGGCGGGCCGAATGACCAGACGCTGTGGCTGATTGTGATCCTGAGCAACGGCGTCATCCTGGGCTTTACGCTGCCGCTGCACTTTTCGCTGATGGCCTTCGCCGATGACTACGGCGAATGGAAAACCGGCGTGCGCTCATCTGGCATGAACTTCGCCTTCAACCTGTTTTTCATCAAGCTGGCGTGGGCCTCCAGCGCCGGGATCATCAGCCTTGTGTTTATCGCCGTGGCCTACCAGCCTGGTGCCGGTAATCAGACACCGGCGTCCCTGCAGGGCATCACCGCCATGGAGACGTTGCTCCCTGCCCTTTTCCATCTGCTGCTGGCTGTCTCTATCCGCTGGTGCAGACTCAACAATCCAATGATGTCGCGCATTTCCACCGATTTGCGCCAGCGTCACGTACAGTCCTGAGGAGAACGAGATGTCCATAATGGAAGCCGACCTGCACACGCTTAAAATTAACGATCCCTTTCTTGGCCAGTATCAGCAGCTGGTGCGCGATGTGGTCATTCCCTACCAGTGGGATGCGCTCAACGATCGCGTGGCAGAAGCCGAGCCAAGCCACGCCATCACCAACTTCCGCATTGCGGCGGGTCTGGAGAAAGGCGAATTCTACGGCATGGTATTTCAGGACAGCGACGTGGCGAAATGGCTTGAAGCCGTGGCGTGGTCACTGTGCCAGAAGCCCGATGCAGAGCTGGAAAAAACCGCCGATGAGGTGATTGAGCTGGTTGCGGCGGCACAATGCGAAGATGGTTATCTCAACACCTATTTCACAGTGAAAGCCCCCGAAGCGCGCTGGTCGAATCTGGCTGAGTGCCACGAGCTTTACTGCGCCGGACATATGATTGAAGCTGGCGTGGCGTATTTTCAGGGGACGGGGAAACGCCGTTTGCTGGAGGTGGTCTGCAAGCTTGCCGATCACATCGATAGTGTATTTGGTCCAGGCGTTAACCAGCTGCACGGTTATCCTGGTCACCCGGAAATTGAACTGGCGCTGATGCGGTTGTACGACGTAACGCAGGAGCCGCGCTACCTGGCGCTGGTGAAATACTTCATTGAAGAACGCGGGGCGCAGCCGCATTTTTACGATATCGAATACGAGAAGCGCGGCAAAACGTCACACTGGAACACCTATGGCCCGGCATGGATGGTGAAAGACAAAGCCTATAGTCAGGCGCATCAGCCACTTGCGGAGCAACAAACGGCAATTGGTCATGCGGTGCGTTTTGTCTATCTGATGGCAGGTATGGCACATCTGGCGCGCCTGAGTCATGACGAAGGCAAGCGCCAGGATTGTTTGCGGTTGTGGAAAAATATGGCCCAGCGTCAGCTCTACATTACCGGTGGGATCGGCTCGCAGAGCAGTGGCGAAGCCTTCAGCAGTGATTACGATCTGCCCAATGACACAGTGTATGCCGAAAGCTGCGCCTCGATTGGCCTGATGATGTTTGCCCGCCGGATGCTGGAGATGGAAGCAGACAGCCAGTACGCCGACGTAATGGAGCGGGCGTTACACAACACGGTATTAGGCGGTATGGCGCTGGACGGGAAGCATTTCTTCTATGTGAATCCACTTGAGGTGCATCCCAGGACGTTGTCGTTCAACCATATCTACGATCACGTGAAGCCGGTTCGCCAGCGCTGGTTTGGCTGCGCGTGTTGCCCACCAAACATCGCTCGTGTGCTGACTTCGCTCGGTCATTACATCTATACCGTTCGTGAGGATACGCTGTTTATCAACCTGTATGTGGGGAACGACGTTGCTATCCCGGTTGGCGATCGCACGCTACAGCTGCGTATCAGCGGTAACTATCCGTGGCATGAGCAGGTAAAAATCGACATTACCTCTCCGGTGCCAGTGACTCACACGCTGGCTCTGCGCCTGCCGGACTGGTGCGCGACCCCGGACGTTGCCCTGAATGGCGAAGTCATTAAAGGGGAAGTGGCACGGGGTTATCTTTACCTCACCCGCAGCTGGCAGGAGGGAGATAACCTCACGCTGACGCTACCCATGCCGGTTCGCCGTCTGTACGGTAATCCACAGGTACGCCAGCAGGCGGGTAAAGTCGCCCTGCAACGCGGGCCGTTGGTTTATTGCCTGGAAGAGGCCGACAACGGTACGAATCTGCATAACCTCTCCCTGCCAGAGGAGAGCACATTCCGGGTCTATGAAGGGAAAGGGATATTCGCTCATAAGATGCTGATTCAGGCTGAGGGCATCGGTTGCCATGCAGCAGATTCAGATGCGTTGTGGCAATACGACCGTTCACCGGTGCAGCGTCAGCCTCAGACATTAACCTTTATTCCATGGTTTAGCTGGGCGAACCGCGGTGAAGGGGAAATGCGGATTTGGGTGGATGAGGCCTAATTCCTTGCGACCCGTTGCCCTCACCCCAACCCTCTCCCACAGGAGAGGGAGATAATATCGTAGGCCGGGTAAGGCGGAACCGCCACCCGGCAATCAGAGAGGCTGCCCCCTTCCGTGGGGACAGTGTTAAGCCATCAGAAACGCCAGGTCACACCCGTCATCAGCGCGAAACTGTCATCACGGTCGATCATCGGGCTGTTCTTCACATCGTCAGGTAATACGGTGTACACCGCGCTGGCATTCAGGAACAGGCTTTGGGTCAGTTGGTATTTTGCGGCAAGGCCAACGTACGGTGTCCAGCTGTCACCAGCCTTGTATTCATCCAGCCCGGTGCGACGAGATTCGTTGCCGGACACGCCGTAGTAGTAATCGTTGTAACTTTCATCGCTATAGAAAACGCCCACTGACGGCGTCAGCGTCAGGCGCTCCATACGAATCGGGCGGAAATAGGACACTTCGCCCATCACACCACCGCTTTCATCCATCGCATCACCAGAAACGGCGAACTTCAGGCTACCCCAGCTTTCGTGGCGATAGTATGCGCCGCCCAGAAATGCCGATGCTTTACGCTCATCAAGGTGTTTCATCTGATGGTCGTCGTTATCATCCGGGTCGAAATGCAGCGGCATCCAGGTTGCCGTCAGGCTCAGTTCATTTTTACCATCTTTCCACAGGATCCATCCTCCCGTGGTCTGACGCACATAGAACCGGTCGCCTTCGTAGCTAATTAACGGTACTGCGGTGGTATTTTCGTTATACCCTTTGTAAGGCGATTCATTAAATACAGCCCCCGCCCCTAGTGAAAAATCACCGGCCATCGCGGATGATGATGCAAATAACGTGGCAGCGATGAGTAAATTTTTATTAATAGTCATTCCATGCAATCCATTTAAACGCCAAACAAGCGAGGCGAATAATAATGGTTACAAATTTGCCAATGCAACGCTGCCGTTTATATAATATTATATATAGAATCATATAGATGGGTGCGCATGATGAGTAACCTGCAATTGAAGCCGCGTGAGTTGAAAATTATTTCTGTCATCGCCGCAACGCACAGCATTGGTGATGCTGCCGCCTTATTGGGTATGGCGCAGGCCAATGTGAGTAAATATTTATCTGATTTTGAAACCCGCGTTGGACTCAAAGTTTTTGAGCGCACCACCCGCCAGCTGTCACTCACACAGTTCGGAGAGGCGTTGTTACCCTACGTTAATGCTTCGCTGGATAAAAATAGCCAACTCATTAATTTTATTGCTGATTATAAGCATGAAAAACGGGGGAAGGTAACGATTTACGCCCCAACGGGCATCGTCACCTATCTGGCTCGCTATGTTATTCACAAGATTGAAGATCCCGGCGACATTCGTATTTCGCTAAAAACCTATAACCTTGATAGCAACGAATTTTCCGAGGGAGTCTCGTTCCCTGACGATTGCGATATTTTAATCACCTATGCGCAACCGAAAGATGAAAGTTTAGTCGCAAGCATATTAACAAAATATTCCGTTACGGCATTTGCTTCTAAAGAATATTTAAAACTCCACCCTATCAACGGCCCCGATGATTTAATCAATCACTCATGTATATTAATAGACTCGATGCTGGTTGACGATGCTAACATCTGGCGTTTCAGGGCTCACGGCAGTGAAGGTGCGCGCGACTATAAAGTCACCGGGAATTATATTTGTGATAATACCCAGACTGCGCTGGAGCTTGCGAGAAATAATCTCGGCATTGTTTTTGCCCCGAAAGAGAGCCTGAGAAAAGAGCTCACTCATGGCATGTTAGTCCCCTGCTTTTCACATCAGGAGGAGTGGTGGCTCGATCTCACCGCCATATTTCGCAAACGCGAGTACCAGCCCTGGCGCGTGCAATACGTCCTGGACGCCGTACTGAACTGCCTTCGCCAACAAATTGCTCAGGCCGCCACTGGGCGACCTGAGCTGGGTGATTAAAACAGCCCGAGCGGTTTATCAGAGTAGCTGACCAGCAAGCATTTCGTTTGCTGGTAATGTTCCAGCATCATCTTGTGCGTTTCGCGGCCAATCCCCGATTGTTTGTACCCGCCAAACGCCGCATGTGCCGGATAGGCGTGATAACAGTTTGTCCATACGCGGCCAGCCTGAATGCCACGCCCCATCTTATAGGCCAGATTGCCGTTACGGCTCCAGACGCCCGCCCCTAAGCCATATTGCGTGTCGTTGGCGATTTCCAGCGCCTCCTCCATTGTTTTGAAGGTCGTCACCGCCAGCACAGGGCCAAAAATCTCTTCCTGGAAGACACGCATGTTGTTCTTGCCGAACAGAATGGTGGGCTCAAGGTAATAGCCTTCATTGAGGTCACCACCCAGCACCTTACGTCGTCCACCGGTGAGGACATCCGCTCCCTCTTTCTTACCGATATCAATGTAGTTGAGGATGGTTTCCAGCTGCCCATGCGACACCTGCGCGCCCATCTGGGTGGCACTATCCAGCGGGTTACCGCTGCGAATAGACTCCACACGGCGGATCGCTCGCTCCATAAAGCGTTCGTAAATGGATTCCTGAACCAGCGCCCGGCTCGGGCAGGTGCACACTTCCCCCTGGTTGAAGGCAAACAGCGCAAAGCCTTCCAGCGCTTTGTCGAAGAAGGCATCTTCTTCATCCATCACATCGGCAAAGAAAATATTCGGGGACTTACCGCCCAGCTCCAGCGTTACCGGGATAATGTTCTGGGTCGCGTATTGCATGATTTGTTGACCCACTTCCGTCGACCCGGTAAAGGCTACTTTGGCGATACGTTTTGACGTCGCCAGATATTCACCAATTTCACCCCCGGCGCCATTCACCACGTTGATCACCCCCGGTGGCAACAGATCACCAATCACTTCCATCAGCAGCAGCACCGACAGTGGGGTTAAGCGCGCAGGTTTGAGCACAACGCAGTTGCCTGCCGCCAGTGCCGGAGCCATCTTCCAGCTCGCCATCAGCAGCGGGAAGTTCCACGGAATAATTTGCCCGACCACCCCCAGCGGCTCGTGGAAATGGTAAGCGACCGTTTCGCTATCCACCTCGCTTATTCCCCCCTCCTGCGCACGGATACAGGACGCAAAATAGCGGAAATGGTCAATGGCCAGCGGGACGTCCGCCGCCATGGTTTCACGAATAGGTTTACCGTTGTCCCAGGTTTCCGCCGTTGCCAGCAGCTCCAGGTTTTGTTCCATTCGATCGGCTATTTTGAACAAAATGGCGGCTCTGTCCTGCACAGAGGTATGCCCCCATTTGTCTTTCACCTTGTGTGCCGCATCCAGCGCCAGATCGATATCTCTTTTCCCGGAACTGGCAATTTCACACAACGGCTGGCCAGTAACTGGGGTCAGATTCGTATAGTACTCACCGTCGGCGGGCGCAACCCAGTCGCCGCCAATAAAGTTGTCATAACGGGGCTTTAACTTGAGGGGGAAACCATACTCGCCAGGCTGAATACGCGATGAGGGAGGATTGTTTGTCATGACCGTCTCCTTGCTGTTGGTGTACAACAAGGGTAGTTCTGGCTGGCGATTTTCTCGCCAGCCCGTGTTGGGTTTACGACAGGGGTCACATCGCGGCGCGGTAAATCGCCATGATCTCTTCGTGGGTTGCCTGAACAGGGTTCGTTACCCCACAGGCATCTTTCAGGGCATTAGTTGCCAGCACCGGAATATCCTCCTCTTTGACGTTTAGCTCACGCAGACCCGCCGGGATCTTCACCTGACGCGCCAGGGCGCGAATTTCAACAATGCAGGCCTGCGCGCCCTGGTTGTCGGTCATTTTGCTGACATCCACGCCCATTGCGTTGGCGCAGTCCCGCAGGCGGGCAGCCGCAACCTGCGAGTTAAAGACCTGAACGTGTGGCAGTAACACCGCATTGCAGACGCCGTGCGGCAGATCGTAGAAGCCGCCAAGCTGATGCGCCATCGCATGTACATAACCCAGCGAGGCATTGTTAAAGGCCATTCCAGCAAGGAACTGCGCGTAGGCCATCGCCTCACGCGCCGCCGTATTGCCGCCATCTTCAACGGCATGAACAAGGTTTTCGGCGATCATGGTGATCGCTTTCAACGCGCAGGCATCTGTGATGGGGGTTGCGGCAACGGAAACATAAGCTTCAATCGCGTGGGTCAGGGCATCCATACCTGTCGCCGCCGTCAGTGAGGCCGGCATTCCCGCCATCAGCGATGAGTCGTTAACAGAAAGCACCGGGGTAACGTGTTTATCGACAATCGCCATTTTAATATGGCGTGCCTCATCGGTAATAATACAAAAACGCGTCATTTCAGAGGCCGTACCCGCCGTGGTATTAATGGCCACCATCGGCAATTGCGGTTTTGCAGAACGATCCACGCCTTCATAATCGCGAATATCGCCGCCATTAGCGGCCACCAGCGCAATACCTTTTGCGCAGTCGTGCGGCGAGCCACCACCGAGAGAAATAACGCAGTCGCAGTTATTTTCCTTTAATATTTTAAGACCAGCGGCCACATTTCCCGTGGTGGGATTAGGGTGTGTCCCGTCATAAATTACGCTGGCAATATTTCGTTCTTTCAGCGCGTTCTGAATATCCGCCGCCATACCCAGTTTGCTGAGCATGGCATCAGTCACAATCAACGCACGACGCCAGCCGTAGTCGCGCATGGTATCCATTGCGCTACCCAATGATTCAGAACCAATAATATTCACAGAAGGAATATAAAATACGGATGCAGCCATGATATTTCCTCGAAGAGATAAAAAGTATCGGCAGCATACGGAAAAGATTATTTGAAAAACATGATCAATAACCTGTTTTGCGTGCACATTCGCAGGTTTAATAAATTCAAACCTGCGAATGCGTTAATTAATATATATATCTATTTCGATCTATTCTATTTCTGTATTAATTCCTGGTTTTGTTTCAGGAAATAATAATGAATCACGTAATAAATGATCGTTACCACGACGACGGGTAAAACCAATGCGGTTGAAATATTCCAGGATCTGAATGGCCAGCTTGCGCCCCACGTTCAGCCGATCGCGGAAATCAGCCGCACAGGTTGAACCTCGCTCCTGATCCAGTTCGCGGATCAGATTCGCGAACGCCACAATGCGATCGTTACGGTAATAACGATCTTTCACGATCGCCACAATCAGCCCCTGCTGAGCCGCATGGCGCAATACCTGGCGCATCAGTGTTTCATCGGTATTAGTGTGATGGGCTAAATCGCGCACCCACCAGGGTTCATCTGCAAACAGTGGGGCAACTTTCTGCCACGCCGCCTGCTGTTCGGCCGTAAAGCCCGCTTTATGATCCGGCAGATGCAGCCAGCCGTGATGACTGTTGATCACTCCGCTTTCACGCATTTTTTCAATCAGTAACAGCACCAGCGCGTCGTCTTCCATTGGCAACGCCATGCGCCGTAAACGCTCGCGGCCCGGGCCGGGTTCGTCCTGATGCTGTTCATGATACGTGGCGAGCGTGCTCAGCACCTTACGTTGCCAGCGCGCCGCAATCGGCGCATTTAACAAGCTGTTTCCGGCCTGAATAAAGCCCGGCTCTTGCGTCAGCTGACGCAGCCCCTCGCCGCTAAGCTGGCGAGCCCAGGCAAAATCTGCCAGATTTACGGCGCCACGGTCAAGATGCACGGCCAGCGCGTCAGCATCCCCTTTTGCTTGCGCCAGTGTCGCAATCCATTGCAGATATTCTGGCTTACGTTTCCCACGGCGTGGCGGATTCAGTGTTACCACGCGCGCCCCGGCAAGCGTGGTTTTAGCAGAAATGTCCCGCAGCACCAGTCTGTCGTTATCCGCCAGCCACAACGGAGTATCAAACACCAGTTCAGCCAGGTCGTTTTCCAGTAGTGATACGCGCCCGGTCACGTGGCTGGCCGCATGGTGGATATGCAGCGGTTGCCACTGAGTCAGCGGTGAGTGCGTCTGAAGCGCGACAATGACACGTTCCGACGGTGCTGGCGGCGCATCAGAGAGCAGCCAGTCACCACGTTTCAGCTGTTCTTTTTCGGCATCACCCGCGATATTCAGTGCGATGCGTTGCCCGGCATGAGCATGTTCAACCGGTTGATTTTGCGCGTGAAGAGCACGCACACGCATTGGCTTGTTAACGCCTGTCAGCCATAAGGTATCGCCCACGCTGACTTCACCGCTCAGCGCAGTCCCCGTCACCACCAGACCCGCACCTTTCACGGTGAATGCGCGGTCGAGCGCCAGACGAAAACGGTGATGGCTGGCCTGCTCGCGGGATGCGAGGTGTTGCAGGTGGTCACGCAGAGCATCAATCCCGCGCCCCTGGGTGGCGATCGTCACAAATAGCGAGGCATCGGCAAAACCGTATTCACGCAGGGTGGCCTGCACTTCTTCGCGCACAGCATCGACGCGTGCATCATCAACGCGGTCGGCTTTCGTCAGCGCAACCGTCAGTTGCGGGTTTCCGGTCAATTGCAGGATCGCCAGGTGTTCGCGCGTTTGTGCCATCACGCCGTCATCGCACGCCACCACCAGCAGCGCATGGTCAATACCACCCACGCCCGCCAGCATGTTGGAAAGAAACTTTTCATGGCCAGGCACATCAATAAAGCCCAGCACTCGGCCATCGGGCTGCGGCCAGTAGGCATAACCCAAATCGATGGTCATCCCACGTTTTTTCTCTTCAGGCAGACGATCGGCATTTACGCCCGTAATGGCCTGCAATAAGGTGGTTTTGCCGTGGTCAACGTGACCGGCGGTGGCAATAATCATTTCGACATCATCTCCAGAAACCGCTCTTCATCTTCAAGACAGCGTAGATCCAGCCACATTCGGCCATCATAAATACGTCCAATTATCGGCACAGGTAAGGCGCGTAACCGTGCAGAAAGCGCCTCAAGCTGGCTGCCTCTCCCGTCGCGTGGGGTGAACGTGAGCGCTGCGCTGGGCAACCTGTCTACCGGTAGCGAACCACTGCCAATCTGGGACTGACAGGATTCTACACGCACGTCAAAATCGGTGTAATGCTGCGCAACGTGTGCCAGCAGCAGCTCTCCCTGAGCACGAATCGAAGCAGCATCTCGCGTCAGCATCCGCAGGGTCGGCAGGCGTTCGGCCAGCTTCTCCGGGTGGAGGTAGAGCCGCAGCGTTGCTTCCAGCGCCGAGAGCGTCATTTTATCCGCACGCAGCGCCCGTTTCAGCGGATGTTGCTGTAAAAGGGCAATCAGTTCGCGCTGACCAACAATAATCCCCGCCTGCGGCCCGCCCAGCAATTTGTCGCCGGAAAAACTCACCAGGCTGACGCCCGCGGCGATCATCTCCTGCGGCATCGGCTCTTTTGGCAGGCCGTACTGGCTCAAATCCACCAGCGAACCGCTGCCGAGATCCGCCACCACCGGCACGTTTAGCTCGCGCCCAATCTCCGCAAGTTCGGCTTCTTCAACTGTGTGGGTAAAGCCTTCGATATGGTAGTTGCTGGTATGCACTTTCATCAGCAACGCTGTGTTTTCATTCACTGCCGCGCGATAGTCCTTCGCGTGGGTACGGTTGGTGGTGCCCACTTCATGCAATGTACACCCGGCCTGACGCATCACATCCGGGATGCGGAACGCACCGCCAATCTCGACCAGTTCACCGCGCGATACGACCACCTCTTTACCGTTTGCTATCGCCGCCAGCATCAGTAGCACTGCCGCCGCGTTGTTATTCACAATACAGGCATCTTCCGCGCCGGTGAGCTGGCAAAGTAAGTCCGCGAGCGCTCTGTCCCGATGCCCACGCCCGGCGCCGTCGAGATCATACTCCAGCGTGACGGGCGAGCGCATGGCCTGCGCCACCGCACTGACGGCCTCTTCAGCCTGCTGGGCGCGCCCCAGATTGGTATGCAAAACGGTCCCCGTCAGATTAATGACCGGTCGCAACGTGTTTTGTGTATTCGCTGCCAGCCGCTGTTCAACTTCCTGCCCCCAGTGTGCAGCCCAGTCTGGCAACGCATTTTCGGCCAGAATGTGTTCCCGGGCCTCTTCCTGTAACGTGCGCAGCATATCGACCGTTGCGCGATGGCCGAACGTTTCCAGTACGACCAGGAAGTGGGGATCACGAAGCAGACGATCGGTTGCGGGGATGTGGCTGTAGAGAGAGCGTTGAGTAGTCATGAAAGCGCCTGGCAATGGATTATCATCCCCCCTCCCGACGGGAGAGGGAGTCGATGTGAAGAGGGATTGTACAGCCTCCCGAACCGAAGTGTTATAACCCGAATCAAGCCTTAGGCGGTTCAGTCTGGGCAAAACTCTCGCGCTGGAACAGTGTTTCGGCAAGCTTAACCAGCAACGGGCGCTCCACACACCAGCCCGGAGAAACCCGGCGAAAATTGAGATAACCGATGGCGCAGGCAATGGCTATTGTCGCCAGGTTCAGGCTATCACTCTGGATGATGCCATCCCGGATTAACTGCTCGCACATATCCAGGCTACGGCTGATTTTTTCACGCTGACGCACCAGTTCCGCTTCCGATTGCTGTGCGGCGGGTCTTGCCTGTTCGCGCACGGAAGCCAGTGCCGCGTCCATAATGCCATCAGCCAGGGCTTCAATCTGTTTCACCGCCAGTGCCGCTTTAGCATCGGCCGGGAGCATGGCTGGTGCGACGCCCAGTAGTTCGATGTATTGCGCAATAATAGGGGAATCAAACCAGCATTCGCCATCATCGGTTACCAGCGCCGGGACTTTCCCTAGCGGGTTGAACCGGGCAACGCCATTTTCGGCGTTGTAGGGCTGTTCATTGACGAATTCAAATTCAATCCCTTTCTCCAGCAGGAGAACTGAGATTTTACGCACGAAGGGACTGGTATAGCTGCCGATAAGTTTCATTGCCTGATCCTGAATGCCCACAAAGAGGTCAGTATGGATCAAGCAATGAAAAAAGGCAGGTATGCGTATCGCATTCCTGCCCCGGAAGGATTAATGATCGAGGTAGAGGTAGTGCATCCAGCTGGTCATACGCAGCAGCACTTTACGCATTACGGAAACGTGCGAGAAGTGGTCGGAATAGACCGCAACCTGAGCATAAATACCGTCCGGTAATGCATCGACATCGGCATTCGGGTCAAGCTCAATCGTACCCAGTACGCCGTCCGTACCCGGAACGACCGTCAGCGATTGCAACACTCCCTGGGCCTGATAAGAACCACCCGGCACCACTGGCAGGATGCTTGTGAGTTTACCGGAGAACACCTGTCCTGGCAGTGCATTGAATACCACTTCAGCTTCATCACCCGGTTTCAGACGCAGTAAGGAGTTCTGACGGAACTGAGCAACAATCTGGCGTTTCTGTTCAGGAATAAACACCATCACCGGACGCAGTGGCAGCGCGGCTGCGTATGTCCCAGGGCGAATCAGCACCTGCGTGATATATCCATTACTTGGCGCACGGACGACAGTCTGATCGAGGTTGTATTTGGCCTCAGCCAGTTGCGCACGCAGGGACGCCACCTGCGATTGTTCACCGTTAACCATGCTGTCTAACTGGCTTTGGATCTGCGTCTGTTCAGCCACTGAGCCTTTTACCAGCGCATCCTGTGCCAGATAGTTCTGGCGTGCGTTATCGATATCGCTTTCAGAGAATGGGTTAACCTTCGCCTGGCTGCCTTTCAGGTAACGCTGATAATCTTTATACAGGCGGTCACGCTCAGCAGACACACGCGTGGTATTGGCTACTGCTTCCGAAAGCTGCGCTTTCAGGTGATGCTGCCAACTTACTGATTTAGTGTATGATGGTGTTTTTGAGGTGCTCCAGTGGCTTCTGTTTCTATCAGCTGTCCCTCCTGTTCAGCTACTGACGGGGTGGTGCGTAACGGCAAAAGCACCGCCGGACATCAGCGCTATCTCTGCTCTCACTGCCGTAAAACATGGCAACTGCAGTTCACTTACACCGCTTCTCAACCCGGTACGCACCAGAAAATCATTGATATGGCCATGAATGGCGTTGGATGCCGGGCAACCGCCCGCATTATGGGCGTTGGCCTCAACACGATTTTCCGCCATTTAAAAAACTCAGGCCGCAGTCGGTAACCTCGCGCATACAGCCGGGCAGTGACGTCATCGTCTGCGCGGAAATGGACGAACAGTGGGGATACGTCGGGGCTAAATCGCGCCAGCGCTGGCTGTTTTACGCGTATGACAGGCTCCGGAAGACGGTTGTTGCGCACGTATTCGGTGAACGCACTATGGCGACGCTGGGGCGTCTTATGAGCCTGCTGTCACCCTTTGACGTGGTGATATGGATGACGGATGGCTGGCCGCTGTATGAATCCCGCCTGAAGGGAAAGCTGCACGTAATCAGCAAGCGATATACGCAGCGAATTGAGCGGCATAACCTGAATCTGAGGCAGCACCTGGCACGGCTGGGACGGAAGTCGCTGTCGTTCTCAAAATCGGTGGAGCTGCATGACAAAGTCATCGGGCATTATCTGAACATAAAACACTATCAATAAGTTGGAGTCATTACCCGCTTTCAGGTTGTCGATATTGTGCGTGGCGGTCACCAGGTCAGCTTGCAGTCTGTCGACGCGCGCCTGGTAGCGGCCCGGATCCAGTTTAAATAACACTTCGCCTTTTTTAATAAGCTGGTTATTTTTATTTGTGACTTCGCTAACCACACCCGTAACCTGCGGTGTAATGGGAATCGAAATAACCGCTTTTTGCGCCGTAAAAGTATACGGGTGGTTATAGTTCATTAATAAGATGAGTCCCGCAACAATAAACACCCCACCTAATGTCGCGGTGGCGAGCGTCCACTGGTTTACAGGAATACGGAATATTTTAAAGATAGCCCAGGCAAAAGCCACATAGGTTAAAATAATCAACAGATCCATGATCAGTGCTCCGACGTATTCTTATCTGCTGGCGCTTGAGCAGCAGCCAGTTTTTGTTCTAGTTCGGCCACACGTTTGGACAGAGCATCCATGCCGGGGACCTCATCAGGCTTTGTGATATGATTCTGCATACCCCAGCCACGCTCCTCCTGGTACAGCGTTGCCCAAATCCACAAAAACGGCCAAATGGCATGGAGAGTAAACAGGCTTATCCACCCGGCTGTATGGATTGCATCAGCATGGGGGTGGTTGCGTTTTTTAGCCATATTATAAGGAATATCATGAATGGCGATGATCCCGTAAAACAGAACCAGGAACACGAAAATTAATACGCCCAGCGCAAAGTAGTTGAGAAACATATTTCCCTCACTCAGACAACGAAAACTCATTAAATAAATTAAATAATAAGCACGCAAATTAATTCAATTTAAGCGCAATAACGTGCACTTATTTTTCAGAGCCGCAGAGTATGGTTTTTTATTACATCTCCATGCAAGTTTATAAGCGTGTCAAAATATATCCTGAATAATAATAGACTTAACCTTACATATGAGAGTACTCCAGGTTTTCACTTTTCGCCATAACACACTCACACATGTGTAGTTTTTGCTTTTGATGCTGTTTGATTACATCCTGGCTGTGAACTGCAAAACAGAGTTTGTCGTTGATCACATCCAGAGAAATCTGCATGAAAATTTTTTGTGAATTCAGTCACGTTATAGAAACAAACAGGTGACCACTAAATGTGATACGCATCACAAAATGCTGTGGTTTTTACGCCATTTACCCGCGTTGACTTTTTTTTGCACATCACTTTTGTGATGCAGATCACCTCATTAAATACCACACCCCCTACATTTACGTGACTCAGATCACACAAAATTTCACCGTCTGGACAGTTGAACGATTCAGTGCCAGATTTCACAGCATGAACAGGGCCCGGCTACCTCTACCGCCGTACATTAACGATAAACCTCGGGCCGCAAGCCTAAGCGTAAACATAAGAAGGGGTGTTTTATGTCATCCGATTTCAAGATCAAAGTACAAAGCTTTGGTCGTTTCCTCAGCAACATGGTGATGCCAAACATCGGCGCGTTTATCGCGTGGGGTATCATCACTGCATTGTTCATTCCGACAGGGTGGTTGCCTAACGAAACGCTGGCGAAACTTGTTGGCCCAATGATTACTTACCTGCTGCCGCTGCTCATCGGTTTTACCGGTGGTCGTCTGGTGGGCGGTGACCGTGGTGGTGTGGTTGGTGCCATTACCACAATGGGTGTGATTGTCGGTGCGGATATGCCGATGTTCCTGGGTGCGATGATTGCCGGTCCTCTGGGCGGCTGGGCAATTAAGCACTTTGATAACTGGGTTGACGGTAAGATTCGTTCCGGCTTTGAAATGCTGGTGAACAACTTCTCTGCTGGCATCATCGGTATGATTCTGGCGATTCTGGCGTTCCTCGGCATTGGCCCGGCTGTTGAAGTGCTGTCCAAAATTCTGGCAGCAGGCGTTAACTTCATGGTTGCGCACGACATGCTGCCGCTGGCGTCTATCTTTGTAGAACCAGCGAAAATCCTGTTCCTTAACAACGCCATCAACCACGGTATCTTCTCACCGCTGGGTATTCAGCAGTCTCATGAACTTGGCAAGTCCATCTTCTTCCTGATTGAAGCGAACCCAGGCCCGGGTATGGGTGTTCTGCTGGCATACATCTTCTTTGGTCGCGGCAGTGCAAAACAGTCTGCGGGCGGTGCAGCTATCATTCACTTCTTGGGTGGTATCCACGAAATTTACTTCCCGTACGTGCTGATGAACCCACGTCTGATCCTGGCCGTTATCCTCGGCGGTATGACTGGCGTGTTCACTCTGAGCGTGCTGGGCGGTGGTCTGGTTTCTCCTGCCTCTCCGGGCTCTATCCTGGCCGTGCTGGCGATGACGCCAAAAGGTGCTTACTTCGCTAACATCGCTGCTATCTGTGCGGCAATGGCGGTCTCCTTCGTTGTCTCTTCTATCCTGCTGAAAACCAGTAAAGTGAAAGAAGACGACGATATCGAAGCAGCAACTCGTCGTATGCACGACATGAAAGCGGAATCCAAAGGCGCTACTCCGCTGGCCGCAGGTGATGTGTCTAACGACCTGAGCCACGTACGTAAAATCATCGTTGCCTGCGACGCCGGTATGGGCTCCAGCGCAATGGGTGCAGGCGTGCTGCGTAAGAAAGTACAGGATGCAGGTCTGAGCAATATCTCTGTGACCAACAGCGCGATTAACAGCCTGCCACCGGATGTTGACCTGGTTATCACGCACCGCGACCTGACCGAACGTGCTATGCGTCAGGTTCCACAGGCGCAGCACATTTCGCTGACCAACTTCCTCGACAGCGGCCTGTACACCAACCTGACTGAGCGTCTGGTTGCGGCACAACGCCACGAAGACAACGAAGTGAAAGTTCGCGATAGCCTGAAAGACAGTTTCGATGCGAACGACAGCCACCTGTTCAAACTGGGTGCGGAAAACATCTTCCTGGGTCGTACTGCGACCCACAAAGAAGAAGCGATTCGCTTTGCGGGTGAGCAACTGGTGAAAGGCGGTTACGTTCAGCCTGAGTATGTTGACGCAATGCTGGAACGTGAAAAACTGACCCCAACCTACCTGGGTGAATCCATCGCGGTTCCGCACGGTACGGTTGAAGCGAAAGACCGCGTGCTGAAAACCGGTGTTGTGTTCTGTCAGTATCCACAGGGTGTTCGCTTCGGTGAAGAAGAAGACGACATTGCCCGTCTGGTGATTGGTATCGCCGCTCGCAACAACGAGCACATTCAGGTGATTACCAGCCTGACCAACGCCCTGGATGACGAATCGGTCATCGAGCGTCTGGCCAGCACCACCAGCGTGGAAGAAGTACTGGCGCTGCTGAATAAGTAATATCGTTCTCTTCCCTCTCCCCACTGGGGAGAGGGCTAGGGTGAGGGGAAAGTTATGCGGTTCCTCACCCCAGCCCTCTCGGGTAAAAACATTAATGAAGGTTAACACTATGAAAGCATTACATTTTGGCGCAGGTAATATTGGTCGTGGCTTTATCGGCAAATTGCTGGCCGACGCGGGCATTACGCTGACATTCGCCGATGTGAACCAGGTGGTACTAGACGCCCTGAATGCCCGTCATAGCTATCAGGTTCACGTGGTGGGAGAAAACGAGCAAATCGAAACCGTTTCTGGCGTGAATGCGGTAAGCAGCATCGGTGATGACGTGGTTGATCTGATCGCAAGCGTTGACCTGGTGACGACTGCGGTCGGCCCGGTTGTGCTTGAGCGTATCGCCCCTGCGGTGGCAAAAGGCCTGGCGAAACGTAAAGCTCAGGGCATTGATACCCCACTGAACATCATCGCCTGTGAAAACATGGTGCGTGGCACCACGCAGCTGAAAGGTCACGTCCTGGCTGCCGTCGCCGACGAAGATAAAGCCTGGGTTGAAGCACACGTCGGCTTTGTCGATTCCGCCGTTGACCGTATCGTTCCGCCGTCTGAATCCGCCACCAACGACCCGCTGGAAGTGACCGTTGAAACTTTCAGCGAATGGATTGTCGATAAAACACAGTTTAAAGGCGCGCTGCCAACCATCCCGGGGATGGAATTAACTGATAACCTGATGGCATTTGTCGAACGTAAACTCTTCACGCTGAACACCGGTCATGCTATAACCGCGTACCTCGGAAAATTGGCCGGTCATCAGACCATCCGTGACGCGATTCTCGATGAGAAAATCCGCGCTGTGGTAAAAGGTGCAATGGAAGAGAGCGGCGCGGTGCTGATCAAACGCTACGGTTTTGATGCTGAAAAACATGCAGCATACATCCAGAAAATCCTCGGTCGTTTTGAAAATCCGTATTTGAAAGATGACGTTGAGCGCGTTGGCCGTCAGCCACTGCGCAAACTGAGCGCGGGCGACCGTCTGATTAAGCCACTGCTGGGCACGCTGGAATACGGTCTGCCGCACGCCAACCTGGTGAAAGGGATTGCCGCTGCCATGCATTACCGCAGCGAGCAAGATCCACAGGCGCTTGAGCTGGCGAAATTGATTGGCGATGAAGGCCCGCAAGCTGCGCTGGCGCAGGTTTCAGGCCTGGATGCCAACAGCAACGTGGTTGTGGAGGCGATTAAAGCTTATAACGCAACCAAATGATGCAGAATGCGGCGCAGGTTATCCTGCGCCCAGATAACAGATTGTCAGATATGCAGGCAATAATGGAACAAACCCAGGCCTTTGAAAATCGTGTGCTTGAGCGTCTGAATGCTGGCAAAACCGTACGAAGCTTCCTGATTGCCGCCGTCGAGCTATTGACCGAGGCGGTGAATATCCTGGTGCTTCAGGTGTTTCGCAAAGACGACTACGCGGTAAAATATGCTGTAGAACCGTTACTGGACGGAGACGGACCGCTGGGCGATTTATCCGTGCGCCTGAAGCTGATTTACGGCCTTGGCGTGCTCAGCAGGCCAGAGTATGAAGACGCTGAGCTGTTGATGGCGCTGCGTGAAGAGCTCAATCATGACGGTAACGAGTACACCTTCACCGATGATGAAATTCTGGGACCCTTCGGTGAGTTGCACTGCGTCACCGCGTTGCCTCCGGCACCTCATTTTGATAACAGTGATCCTGAGCTGTATGCTATGCAAAAGCTTCGTTATCAACAGGTTGTCCGTTCTACAATGGTGCTTTCCCTGACTGAGCTGATTTCCCGAATCAGCTTAAAAAAAGCGTTTCAGAAGTAAGCCTGCGCACATTGGTGTATCCTTCCCTGTAAATCCCCCGTTTTTAGAGTCATTTGTGATGAAAGAAGTCGAAAAGAACGAAATTAAACGCCTGAGCGATCGTCTGGATCTGATCCGCCACCAGCAGGCCGATCTCTCTTTGGTTGATGCCGCTGAGAAATACGCTGAGCTGGAAAAAGAGATCGCCACGCTGGAAACCGAAATCGAACGTCTGCGTGAAGTCAAAGGCCAGAAGCTGAGCAAAGAAGCGCAAAAGCTGATGGACATGCCGCACCGTCGCGCGATCACCAAAAAAGAACAGGCCGATATGGGCAAGCTGAAGAAAAGCGTGCGTGGCCTGGTCGTCGTACACCCGATGACGGAACTCGGCCGCGAAATGGGCCTGAAAGAGATGACGGGTTTTTGTAAGACCGCGTTCTGATTTCGTGCCGGGTGGCGCTGCGCTTACCCGGCCTACTTCCCTTTCCAGCCATAATTGGCCCAACCAATTAATCAAACATCCCTTCCCTGGTTCACAATTCCATAATCTTTACTCACAAAACCATTGCTCATCGATAACATCTGATTAACCATTCATTGTCATTCACCCTACATCACACTATTGGCAGGACCACTTTTACACAGCTTGTGACGCAGAGATGAGCGGAGACTCACCCGCATTGCTAGCTGTGTGGTCCTCAGGAGACCTGCATGAGCCTCTGGCAACAAAACTACGATCCGGCCGGGAATATCTGGCTTTCAAGCCTGATCGCATCGCTACCGATTCTGTTCTTCTTCTTTGCGCTGATTAAGCTCAAGCTGAAGGGTTACCTCGCCGCGACGTATACCGTTGCCATCGCCCTGATGGTGGCGCTGCTTTTCTACAAAATGCCGGTCGATCGCGCGCTGGCCTCCGTCGTCTACGGTTTCTTCTACGGCCTGTGGCCGATAGCGTGGATCATTATTGCCGCAGTCTTTGTCTATAAAATCTCGGTGAAAACCGGGCAGTTTGACATCATCCGGTCGTCGATTCTCTCGATCACCCCGGACCAGCGCTTGCAGATGCTGATTGTCGGTTTCTCCTTCGGCGCATTCCTTGAAGGGGCAGCCGGTTTTGGCGCACCTGTTGCGATCACGGCGGCACTGCTGGTTGGTCTTGGTTTTAATCCACTTTATGCCGCGGGCCTGTGCCTGATCGTTAACACTGCGCCGGTGGCGTTTGGCGCGATGGGTATCCCGATTCTGGTTGCCGGGCAAGTCACCGGGCTGGACAGCTTCGAAATCGGCCAGATGGTTGGCCGCCAGCTGCCGTTCCTGACCATCATCGTGCTGTTCTGGATCATGGCGATTATGGACGGCTGGCGTGGTGTGAAAGAAACCTGGCCTGCGGTAATGGTGGCGGGTGGTTCATTCGCCATTGCTCAGTTCCTCAGCTCAAACCTCCTCGGCCCGGAACTGCCGGACATTATCTCTTCCCTGGTTTCGCTGGTTTGTCTGACGCTGTTCCTCAAACGCTGGCAGCCGGTACGCATCTTCCGCTTTGCGGATATGGGTGCCTCGCAGGTTGATCAAACACTGGCGCGCACCGGATATACCGCGGGCCAGGTGATCCGCGCGTGGTCACCGTTCCTGTTCCTGACGGCAACCGTCACACTGTGGAGCGTGCCGCCGTTTAAAGCGTTGTTTGCCCCAGGCGGTGCGCTGTACGACATGGTGATTAACATCTCCGTACCGTTCCTCGACAAAATGGTCGCCCGGATGCCGCCGGTTGTTCACGCCGCAACACCCTATGCTGCGGTATACAAGTTCGACTGGTTCTCCGCGACCGGCACAGCCATCCTGTTTGCGGCTATCCTTTCTGTCGTGTGGCTGCGTATGAAGCCATCCGCAGCTATACAGACCTTTGCAACCACCATTAAAGAGCTGGCGCTGCCGATTTACTCCATTGGAATGGTGCTGGCATTCGCGTTTATCTCGAACTATTCCGGCCTGTCATCCACGCTGGCGCTGGCTCTGGCGCACACCAGCCACGCCTTCACCTTTTTCTCGCCGTTCCTTGGCTGGCTGGGGGTATTCCTGACAGGTTCAGATACGTCGTCTAACGCCCTCTTCGCCGCGCTTCAGGCAACTGCCGCGCAGCAAATCGGCGTCTCGGACGTGCTGCTGGTCGCAGCGAATACAACGGGCGGCGTCACCGGCAAGATGATCTCCCCGCAATCCATCGCTATTGCCTGTGCGGCGGTGGGCCTGGTGGGTAAAGAGTCGGATCTGTTCCGCTTTACCGTCAAACACAGCCTGATATTTACCTGCATGGTCGGTGTGATAACCACCCTTCAGGCCTATGTCTTAACCTGGATGATTCCATGATAGTGATGCCCAGACGCCTGTCCGACGAGATTGCTTCTCGCGTGCGGGCGCTGATTGAAGAACAACAGCTTGAAGCGGGCATGAAATTGCCCGCCGAGCGCCAGCTTGCCGCCCAGCTTGGGGTATCGCGTAATTCACTGCGCGAAGCGCTGGCGACGCTGGTTAATGACGGCGTGCTACTGAGCCGTCGTGGCGGCGGCACCTTTGTGCGCTGGCAGCACGATGACTGGTCTGAGCAAAACATTGTTCAGCCCCTCAAAACGCTGATGGCAAACGACCCTGACTACAGCTTTGACATCCTCGAAGCCCGACACGCCATCGAAACCAGCACCGCCTGGCATGCGGCAATGCGGGCCACAGAAGCCGATAAAGAGAAACTGCGGGCCTGTTTTGAGGCAACCCAAAGCAGCGACCCCGATATCGCTTCGCAGGCTGATGTCCGTTTTCATCTGGCGATTGCCGAGGCTTCACATAACGTGGTGCTGCTCCAGACCATGCGCGGTTTCTTCGACCTGCTGCAATCCTCCGTCAAGCAGAGCCGCCAGCGCATGTATCTGGTACCGCCAGTGTTTGCTCAACTGACCGAGCAGCACGAGGCGGTGCTTAACGCCATTCTGGCCGGTGATGCCGATGCCGCGCGCAAAGCGATGATGGCGCATCTGGGCTTTGTGCACACCACCATTAAACAATTCGATGAAGATCAGGCCCGACAGGCACGCATTACCCGTCTGCCTGGCGACAACGATATTTCCAGGGAGAACAAAGCATGATTATTTCAGCAGCCAGTGACTATCGCGCCGCGGCGCAACGCATTTTACCGCCATTCCTGTTCCACTATATCGACGGCGGAGCGTATGCAGAGCACACACTGCGTCGTAACGTAGCAGATCTGTCAGAAGTGGCTCTGCGCCAGCGCGTGCTGAAAAATATGTCTGACCTGAGCCTTGAGACGAAGCTGTTTAATGAAACGCTCTCAATGCCTGTTGCGCTCGCCCCTGTCGGCCTGTGTGGCATGTACGCCCGTCGCGGCGAAGTACAGGCGGCCGCAGCGGCAGATGCCAAAGGCATTCCGTTTACGCTCTCCACCGTGTCCGTCTGCCCGATTGAAGAAGTCGCTCCAACCCTTCAGCGCCCGATGTGGTTCCAGCTGTACGTTCTGCGCGATCGCGGGTTTATGCGTAATGCGCTGGAGCGTGCCAAAGCCGCAGGCTGTTCGACGCTGGTCTTTACCGTCGATATGCCAACGCCGGGGGCGCGCTACCGCGATGCGCATTCCGGGATGAGCGGCCCGAATGCCGCCCTGCGTCGCTACTGGCAGGCTGTCACTCACCCGCAGTGGGCGTGGGACGTTGGTCTGAACGGTCGTCCGCATGATCTGGGCAATATCTCGACTTATCTCGGTAAACCCACCGGTCTGGAAGATTACATCGGCTGGCTGGCGAACAACTTCGATCCGTCAATTTCCTGGAAAGATCTGGAGTGGATCCGTGAATTCTGGGACGGCCCGATGGTGATCAAAGGCATTCTCGATCCGGAAGATGCGCGCGACGCCGTGCGTTTTGGTGCTGACGGCATTGTGGTGTCTAACCACGGTGGGCGCCAGCTCGACGGGGTGCTTTCTTCTGCCCGCGCACTGCCTGCCATTGCCGATGCAGTAAAAGGTGATATCGCTATTCTGGCCGACAGCGGCATTCGCAGCGGGCTGGACGTGGTGCGCATGATTGCACTGGGTGCAGACAGCGTGTTGCTGGGTCGTGCCTACCTGTATGCACTGGCTACCCACGGTCAGGCGGGCGTGGCGAATCTGCTGAACCTGATCGAGAAAGAGATGAAAGTGGCAATGACGCTGACTGGTGCGAAATCGATTAGCGAAATCAGCCAGGATTCGCTGGTGCAGGAACTGAGTAGACTACCTGCGGCACTGGCACCGCTGTCGCAAGGGAATGCGGCCTAGTTCTGTGCTATTCTGCCCCCGCTATTCAAGGGGGCAACATGCTTAATATCGTTTTATTCGAACCAGAAATCCCACCCAATACCGGCAACATCATCCGCCTGTGCGCTAACACCGGTTTTCGCCTGCATATCATTGAGCCAATGGGCTTCACGTGGGACGACAAACGCCTGCGCCGTGCAGGGCTGGATTATCATGAATTTACTGCCGTGGTTCGTCATCACGACTATGCCGCGTTTCTGGAGGCAGAAAAGCCGCAGCGCATGTTTGCCCTGACCACCAAAGGAACGCCTGCACACAGTGCAGTGAGCTATCAGGACGGGGATTATCTGATGTTTGGCCCGGAAACCCGTGGCCTGCCCGCAACCATTCTGGACGCCCTGCCCGCTGAACACAAAATCCGTATTCCAATGATGCCGGACAGCCGCAGCATGAACCTGTCTAATGCGGTGTCGGTGGTGGTGTATGAAGCCTGGCGCCAGCTGGGTTACCCTGGCGCCATTCTCAGAAGTTAAATGCCGTCACCATACTCAAATGTATGGTGAATACCGTTGAAGTGCTGATCCATATCCATCGACGGTTTATCGCTGTCTGGCTTGCCGACGATACGCGCCGGTACGCCAGCTGCGGTGGTGTGCGGCGGAACGGGCTGCAACACAACCGAACCCGCACCAATCTTCGCCCCACGCCCGACTTCGATATTACCGAGGATCTTCGCACCCGCGCCAATCATCACCCCTTCGCGAATTTTCGGGTGGCGATCGCCGCTGGTTTTGCCCGTACCACCCAACGTGACCGATTGCAGAATCGACACATCATCTTCAATGACCGCGGTTTCACCCACGACAATGCCCGTGGCATGGTCAAGCATGATCCCACGGCCAATTTTCGCGGCCGGGTGGATGTCCACCTGGAAGGTGACCGACACCTGGTTTTGCAGGAAGATGGCCAGCGCACGGCGGCCTTCGTTCCACAGCCAGTGACCAATGCGGTAAGCCTGAAGCGCATGGAAGCCTTTCAGGTACAGCAGTGGCGTGGAGTATTTATCAACAGCCGGGTCACGCGTGCGCACAGCCTGGATATCACAGGCGGCAGAGGCGATCATTTCCGGGTCTGCGGCGTAGGCCTCTTCCACTACTTCGCGAATGGCGATGGCAGGCATAATTGAGGAGGCCAGTTTGTTGGCGAGCATATAGCTCAGGGCGCTGCCGAGGTTTTCGTGCTTGAGTAGCGTCGCGTGGTAGAAGCTGGCCAGCATAGGCTCGCAGTCGGCCAAAGCCCGGGCTTCGGCTTTAATATTATTCCAGACGATATCCAGTTCTTCACACGGCATTGCATACTCCAGACGTAATAGTACGATCGGCCAGTCTTTGCTGGCCGATCGTTGAGTGACGACAGTTCCCTGCGATTAGTTGCTGCTACGCTCGTCCTTGCGCGCACGACCTAATAAGGTCAATGCTGCCTCGCGCGCATTTTTTCCGCAATACAATACCTGATAAATTTCCTCGGTTATTGGCATTTCGACACCAAAACGGTGTGCCAGCTCGCGGACTTCTTTGGTATTGCGATAGCCTTCAACCACCTGGCCAATCTTCTCTTGCGCGCCTTTTACATCGCTGCCCTGTCCAAGCATCATGCCAAAGCGGCGGTTACGCGACTGGTTGTCGGTACAGGTCAGTACCAGATCACCCAGGCCCGCCATTCCCATAAAGGTGGCAGGATCAGCGCCCAGCGCCGCGCCAAGACGGGACATTTCGGTTAACCCGCGGGTGATAAGCGCCGTGCGCGCATTCGCGCCGAAACCAATGCCGTCTGACATACCTGCGCCGATAGCAATCACGTTCTTCACCGCACCACCCAGCTGCACGCCGATAAAATCGGGGTTGCTGTAGACACGGAAGCTCTTGCCGCAGTGCAGCAAATGCTGAAGATCGTCAGAGAAGGTCGCATCGGTCGAGGCCAGAGAGATTGCCGTTGGCAGACCTGCGGCCAGCTCTTTCGCGAACGTCGGCCCGGAAATCACAGCCAGAGGAATGTCATCACCCAGCGCTTCGCGGGCAACATCCTGGAGCAGGCGTCCGGTTTCAGCTTCCAGCCCCTTCGTCGCCCACACAATACGTGCATCTGCGCGCATCAGCGGCTTAATCTGACGCAGCACTTCGCCAAAGACATGGCTTGGCACCACAATCAGAATATTGCGGCTGGCCGTGAGTGCGGTCGCGAGATCGCTTTCGAGGCGCAGGGAATCAGGAAACGGAACGTCCGGGAGGAACGCCACATTGCAGCGGTCGTGTTGCAACGTCGCGATATGTTTTGGATCGTGGCCCCACAGAACCACATCGTGACCATTTCTTGCCAGCGTGATAGCAAGAGCGGTGCCGTAAGAGCCGGCACCGATCACAGTCATTGACGCATTAACAGTGCTCATCAGGCATCCTGATGTTGTTCAGCACCTTCGCCAGCCTGCTGTTGCAGATAATTCATGAACAGCGCATCAAAGTTAACTGGCGCAAGGTTCAGTTGCGGGAATGTACCGCGAGAAACCAGGCTGGTGATGCATTCACGAGCATACGGGAACAGGATGTTCGGGCAGTATGCACCCAGGCAATGCGCCATCTGGTTACCTTCGATACCGCCGACGGAGAAGATACCACCCTGCTGTACTTCGCACAGGAATGCAGTTTCTTCGCCCAGAGAAGCGGTTACGGTTACGCGCAGCACAACTTCATACACATCATCCGCCAGTTGGGTGGATGCGGTATCAAGATCAAGTTTAACCTCTGGCTGCCAATCTTTCTGGAAAACGTGTGGCGCATTTGGCGCTTCGAAAGAGACATCCTTGGTGTAGATGCGCTGGATCTGGAAAGTCATTTCGGTGTTGTTTTGTTCTGACATGGAAAAACCCTTTTTAATTGTCCTAAAGTCTCTTAGCGCAGCAGGGAATCGAGTCCACCACGTGCGTCGAGCGCATACAAGTCATCACAGCCGCCAATGTGCTGCGCATCAATAAAAATCTGCGGAACCGTCGTACGGCCACTACGTTGAATCATCTCTTCGCGTTTTGTCGCGTCACCATCAATAGGCAGTTCCTGGAAGGTGACGCCTTTGCTGTTCAGCAGCGCTTTCGCACGGTGGCAGAACGGGCAGGTTGCTTTGGTGTAGATCTCGATATTGGCCATGACTGGGCTCCTTATTTACCGCGAACCAGAGGAAGGTTTTCCCCGCTCCAGCCGGAAATGCCTTCTTTCAGCACAGATACGTTTTCAAAACCGGCTTTGTGCAGTGCGCTCGCAGATTCCTGCGCCTGCATCCCGGTACCGTCTACAACGATAATCGGCTGGGCTTTATGCTTATCCAGCTCGCCAACGTTGTTCGCTTTAATTTCAGCAGGCAGCAGGTTAACAGAACCTGCAATGTGGCCTTTACGGAAATCATCGCGCTGGCGCAGGTCGACGACGACGGCATCTTCTTTATTGATAAGACGCGTCGCTTCACCACGGGTAATAACCCGAATTTTGGACGTCAGGCCCTTAAAGGTAGTGAACAGCACTGCGGCCAATAGACCAATCCACGCGATGCTCAGTACCGGGTGGCGGCTAACAAATTGCATAATTTCTTGCATGGGGGGTAACAACTCCCGTCAAAAGTGATTAAAAAAACCAGGACAGGAGTATACCTGTGCGTTGTGGCAAATACAGCCAGCGACAATAAGCTAATCCATTTTCTGCGGGATGCCACGAAAAAAAAGCCTTAAAATGACCTGGGAAGCGCCTTGCCCCTACGCATTCTTTGATCTTCTGCGGCTATTTGATCGATTCAGCTGTAGTAAAATTACGCAAATTTTTTGTCTCTTGAGCATGAGGTTGTCGCAATGTCGGTTTCTAAAAAACCTATGGTACTGGTGATTCTGGATGGCTATGGCTACCGTGAAGATCAGCAGGATAACGCCATTTTCAACGCCAAAACCCCAGTCATGGATGCACTGTGGGCAAAACGTCCCCATACCCTGATTGATGCATCTGGCCTGGAAGTGGGTCTGCCGGATCGCCAGATGGGCAACTCCGAAGTCGGTCACGTTAACCTGGGCGCGGGTCGTATCGTGTATCAGGACCTGACCCGTCTGGACGTTGAAATTAAGGAACGTACTTTCTTCTCTAACCCAACGCTGTCTGGCGCGGTTGATAAAGCCGTTGCCGCAGGCAAGGCTGTACACATCATGGGGCTGCTCTCTGCGGGCGGCGTTCATAGCCATGAAGATCACATCATGGCTATGGTTGAGCTGGCAGCAGAACGCGGTGCTGAGAAAATCTATCTGCACGCTTTCCTTGATGGCCGCGATACGCCACCACGCAGCGCTGAAGGTTCCCTGAAAGCCTTCGAAGACAAATTTGCCGCACTGGGTAAAGGCCGTGTGGCCTCCATCATCGGTCGTTACTACGCAATGGACCGCGACAACCGTTGGGATCGCGTTGAACAAGCTTATGACCTGATGACCCAGGCAAAAGGCGAGTTCCAGTTTGCGACTGCCGTAGAAGGTCTGGAAGCAGCTTACGCCCGCGATGAAAACGACGAATTCGTGAAAGCGACGGTTATCCGCGCTGAAGGCCAGGCCGATGCAGCGATGGAAGACGGCGATGCGTTGATTTTCATGAACTTCCGTGCTGACCGTGCGCGTGAAATCACCCGTGCATTCGTGAACAGCGATTTCGACGGCTTCGCCCGTAAGAAGGTGGTGAAACTTGATTTCATCCAGCTGACCGAATACGCCGCAGACATCAAAGCACCCTGCGCTTACCCACCGGCCTCACTGGCAAACACCCTCGGTGAGTGGATGGCGAAAAACGATAAAACGCAGCTGCGTATCTCTGAAACAGAGAAATACGCACACGTGACCTTCTTCTTTAACGGTGGTGTTGAAGAGCCGTTCAAAGGCGAAGACCGTATCCTGATCAACTCGCCGAAAGTTGCTACCTACGATCTGCAACCAGAAATGAGCTCTGCCGAGCTGACTGAAAAACTGGTCGCGGCTATCGAAAGCGGTAAGTACGACACCATCATCTGTAACTATCCGAATGGCGACATGGTTGGCCATACCGGCGTGATGGAAGCCGCAATCAAAGCCGTTGAAGCACTGGATCACTGCGTTGAGCAGGTTACAAAAGCGATTGAATCCGTGGGTGGCCAGATGCTGATCACCGCCGACCACGGTAACGCAGAACAGATGCGCGATCCATCTACCGGCCAGGCTCACACTGCCCACACCAACCTGCCTGTTCCGCTGATCTATGTCGGTGATAAACCACTGAAAGCGGTGGAAGGCGGCAAGCTTTCCGACATCGCGCCAACCATGTTGACGCTGATGGGTATGGAAATCCCTAAAGAGATGACTGGCAAGCCGCTGTTCATCGTGGAATAATCGCTCCCCATGAGGGGAAAGGCGATTTTTTCAATCACATGGGTCGTGAAACCGCTTCGGTTATCAGTCAGGGCCCTATTTTGCGCCAGCGCACTCAGCGCTGGCGTATTGCTGTGCGCAGCATCCGCACATGCGGACGATCGCGACCAGCTTAAATCTATTCAGGCCGATATCGCCGCCAAAGAGCGTGCGGTACGCCAGCAGCAACAGCAGCGTTCATCACTCCTTGCCCAACTGAAGCAGCAGGAAGAAGCCATCTCCGCTGCCGCACGCAAGCTACGTGAAACACAAAACACCCTCGCGCAGCTGAATAAACAGATCGACGAAATGAATGCCTCGATTGCCAAACTGGAGCGCCAGCGCGCCAGCCAGGAGCGCAATCTCGCGGCTCAGCTTGATGCCGCCTTCCGTCAGGGGGAGCATACCGGCATTCAGCTGATTTTAAGCGGGGAAGAAACCCAGCGCGGCCAGCGTTTGCAGGCCTACTTCGGTTACCTGAACCAGGCGCGCCAGGAAACTATCGCCCAGCTGAAACAGACCCGCGAAGAAGTCACCTCACAAAAAGCCGAGCTGGAAGAGAAACAGAGTCAGCAACAAACGCTGCTCTACGATCAGCAGGCGCAGCAGGCAAAGCTCGAGCGGGCGCGTAATGAGCGTCAAAAAACCCTTTCTGGTCTTGAGTCGTCCATTCAGGAAGGCCAGAGCCAGCTAAGCGAAATGCGCGCCAACGAATCAAAACTGCGTAACAGCATTGCCCGTGCAGAAGCGGCAGCCAAAGCGCGCGCCGAGAAAGAAGCACGCGACGCGCAGGCCGTTCGCGACAAGCAACAAGAAGCGTCACGCAAAGGGACAACCTACAAACCCACGGAGAGCGAACGCTCACTGATGTCGCGTACTGGCGGTCTGGGTGCGCCTCGCGGTCAGGCTTACTGGCCTGTTCGCGGCTCTATTCTGCATCGCTATGGCGAACAGTTGCAGGGTGAGCTACGTTGGAAAGGGATAGTTATCGGTGCGTCTGAAGGTAGCGAAGTAAAAGCGATTGCCGATGGCCGCGTGATCCTTGCCGACTGGTTACAGGGTTACGGGCTTGTGGTGGTGGTCGAACACGGCAAAGGCGATATGAGCCTTTACGGCTACAACCAGAGCGCACTGGTCAGCGTCGGCACTCAGGTGCGCGCGGGTCAACCCATCGCCCTTGTGGGCAGCAGTGGCGGTCAGGGCCGCCCGTCACTCTATTTCGAAATTCGTCGCCAGGGTCAGGCGGTCAATCCACAGCCGTGGTTGGGAAGATAAGTTTTGCTTCAATTTCGTCGAATTGTTCTCTCCGTCGCCAGCGCACTGGCGCTGGCAGCACCGGTATACGCAGGCAAACTTGCCATCGTCATTGATGACTTCGGTTATCGTCCGCAAACCGAAAACCAGGTACTGGCGATGCCGTCGGCCATTTCCGTCGCCGTGCTGCCCAATGCGCCACACGCCCGCGAAATAGCAACCAAAGCCCACAATAGCGGGCATCAGGTTCTGATCCATTTGCCGATGGCACCGCTCAGCAAACAACCGCTGGAAAAAGACACCCTACGTCCGGACATGAGCAGCGATGAGATCGATCGCATCATCCGCGACGCTTACAACAAAGTGCCGTTTGCCGTGGGCCTGAATAACCATATGGGCAGCGCGATGACATCCAACCTGTACGGCATGCTGAAAGTGATGCAGGCGCTGGAGCGCTACAATCTCTACTTCCTGGACAGCATGACCATCGGCAACAGCCAGGCCATGCGTGCAGCCCAGGGCACTGGGGTGAAAGTCATTAAGCGCAAGGTGTTCCTGGATGACACCCAAAACGAAGCGGATATTCGCGTACAGTTCAATCGTGCGGTGCAGCTGGCGCGTCGCAACGGATCGGCAATTGCCATTGGTCACCCGCATCCGTCTACCGTGCGCGTCCTGCAACAGATGCTGCCGACTTTGCCTTCCGATATCACGCTGGTGCGCCCGAGCGACCTGCTGAATGAACCGCAGTCAGATACGTCGACACCAAATCTTTCACAACCCGCTAAGCCATCTGCGCCGCGTAATCCGTTCCGCGGTGTGAAGAGCTGCAAACCAAAACAGCCGCCAGCGCCGGTCTACGCGACCCGCTTCTTCACAGTGATTGGCGATAGCATTAGTGAAAGCACGCTGGTGAAATACGTTCAGCAGCAGTGGCAGGGATGGGGTAAGAAATCCTGATAACAAAAAAGCCACCTGTGATGAAGTGAACCCCGAAAGTTGGACATCCAACGATTAGGGGTTTTGCGTTTCAATGGGCAGAAAAAAATACTCACCTGAATTCAAGCAGCAAGTCGTACTCCACTATCTGTTCAGCAGTGATGGTGCAAAGAAAACAGCGCGGTTGTTCGGCGTTGATCACGGAGCGGTCAGACGCTGGACTGAGCACTGGAAAGTGAATGGGATGGACAGTTTTACCATTCCTACCAGGGCTTACTCTGCCGAGTTTAAAGAGTCTGTCGTGCTCTGGATGCAGCAACACAACAAATCATCCCGGAAAGCTGCGGCGGAGTTTCGTATTGCAGCCGCTTGTACTGTCAGCAAATGGGAGCGTCTTTACCGTACTGGCGGTATCATTGCCCTACAGGATAAACCCAGAGGACGCCAGATGAAGTCAGGGAAGAACGAAACTTCAGATAAAGAACTTAATAATCCCCGTCCAGCGTTCCAGAACGCTGAGGAAGAACTTGAATACCTGCGTGTTGAGAATGCCTACCTAAAAAAGCTTCAGGCCTTGATTCGGGAAAAGCAGAAGACAAAGCAAAAATAATTACCGAATTGAGGCGAAACCATAACCTGAGAATGCTGCTTCATATAGCAGGATTACCTCGCAGCACGTACTACTGGCATGTCAAAGCAGATAGCCGTGGAGAGCGCTATGAGGGCGAACAGCAAAGAATAGCCGCACTGTTCCACTATCATAAAGGACGATATGGTTACCGGCGCATTACCCTGGCGTTGCGTAATGAAGGCTATGGCATTAATCATAAAACAGTACGGAAACTGATGCGCAAGATGGGGCTGGCCTCATGCCTGAGAAGCAAAAAGTATCAGTCATACAAAGGCACCTACGGTAAAGTAGCGCCAAATACCCTTGCACGTGATTTTAAGGCCAGCAGTCCAAACCAGAAATGGGTCACGGATGTGACAGAGTTCAACGTAAAAGGGACAAAGCTGTATCTGTCACCAGTGCTTGATCTGTATAACAGCGAGATAATAGCCTGGAATATGACGACGCATCCGGGAATGAATCTGGTCGAAAACATGCTCAGCAAAGCCGTCAAGAGGCTGAAACCGGGTGACAGACCGGTACTGCACTCTGATCAGGGTTGGCAGTATCAGATGGCACGGTATCAGGAGAAACTTAAAGCTAAAGGCATAGAACAAAGCATGTCGCGCAAAGGGAACTGTCTGGACAATGCAGTGATAGAAAATTTTTTTGGTCTGCTGAAAACAGAATGTTGGTACCACGAAGAGTTTGAAAATACAGACCATCTACGAAAAACGGTGGAAGAGTATATCCACTACTACAACAACGAACGAATCAAGCTAAAACTAAACGGCCTGAGTCCGGTACAATACCGAACCCAGGCCATGTCAGCCGCCAGTTAAGAACGTGTCCAATATATGGGGTTCACTTCAGTGAGGGTGGCTTTTTTGTCATTACAGACGGAAGGTATCGTCGAGGATCTGGCTGTACAGCGTCGGCTTCCCGTTATCCGCAGTACGATACTGTTCCTTGTGGGAGAGTTTATAGATCCCCACGGGATCGCGGTTCAGGGTATCAATCGCCGCTGCATCAGGTGCAGCAGAGATAAACTGGCGAATCAAAAAGCGATTATTTCCCGTCACCGGCTGCGCATTCATTACCTCGTGAAACTGAGGATAACGTTCGCGGGCATACAAGAAGCTGTAATCAATCAGGAAATATTCGATCAGGGTATCGTGATGTTGCCAGTAACGATAAAGGATATCCCGAACCAGTTTCACCAGCGTATTGCCCTTTTGCGAGGCAAGAAAATAGGCCGTCCAGAATCCCTGGCTTGTCGCATTTTCGCGTGAGTCAAAACGCAGCGAAGAGAAGCTATTTTCATAGAAAGACTCGGGCACGGCTTTCGTCATAAAGACGGTGGCATCCATCCAGATCCCGCCGTACTGATACAGCAATGAGCAGCGAACAATATCGGAATATTGTGCTTTGCTGATAAGCCCGGCCTGATACTTGGTTTTAATGTGTTCCGGTAATGAGAGGTAATCAGGGATATTGTCATCCGTCAGGATAACAACCTGAGCGTCAGGCGTATTACGTTGTACGGATTCGATACAACGCTTAACCAGCTCTGGCGCGCTTTCCAGCCCCTGAAACCAGCAGATCCAGATAATGCGCGACTGGCTGGGTTCAGTGTTGCTCGCGGATTCTGGCTGAATTTTCAGCGCATCAATAACGCCAAACAGCGTCTCTTTTTTCTTCTGCTCAAAATGCGCAGCCGCACGCTGGAAAAGAGATAAACCGGTTTTCTTCTGCCAGCGCCGTGCTTTTTTGATGAGTTTATTGATTAGATTGAGATTCATCATTTCGCCCTTATCTACCCTGGAACATCTCTTTTAACGTACGGCGCAGCAGTTTCATTCTCAGCTTGGCATCTTTTTTACGCCCGCGTAATAAACAGTTCATGCGCGAAGATTTAAACCCACGGAACGACATCAGCTGGAACAGGTTATTGCTTTTGGTTTCTTCGGACATGTGCTCACGGTATTTAAAATAGAGCTTCCGGTAAGCATTGTATTTTTTAATTTGCGATGTAATTCGGTTACTGCCGTGCTCAGCATCCACCATGGCGGTGCTAAAACTGTATTTAATACCGGGACCATATTTCAGGATTAATTTAATCCAGACATCGCGATCCTGCTGTTGTTTAATCTCAGGGGAAAATCCCCCCACGCCTGAAAGTTTCTCTTTCGTTGTCAGTACCTGATTACCCACCACGTTTTCACAGAGGATATCCTGTAACCCAATTATTCTTTTATCGTTGGTATCTGGGTAGGTGCGGTGAGTTTTATCCAGCCGGGCAGGGGTATCCGTAACAAAGGCATAGTTTTCATCGTAGCGCGAAACCAGCTTTGATAAACGCTCAGGGAGGAAATAGTCGTCGTCATCCAGACCGGTGACAAACACACCGTGCGAGAGTGCGTAACCCCGGTTGCGGCTGAAGTTAGAGCCGCTGTTCTTCTCGTTACGTTCATAAATGAAATGCACAAAACGCGCGTCACACTCTGATCGTATACGTTCAATGAGTTGCGCCGTTTTTTCGTTCGAACAGTCATCAACAATAATCAATTCTACAGCAGGGTAAGTCTGAGCAATTACTGAGCGAATGGCACGTTCCAGCAAATCCTCTCTGTTGTAGGTGGTGATGATTACTGAAATCAGTTCGTTCATAGCGTGCTCGTCTGTTAAATGACATTTTTCCACCGGGAGAATACCTTTTTCCCGGTGGAGAATCAAAACGATTACTTTATGATATCCCGATGCTTGTTTTGCTCAAGGAAAACAACCGACATTATAAGTGTCAGCATCCAGGCAACCGGCGTGGTTTTAGAATAGAACATTACACCGCTTAAACCGAACATAATTAATGACACCAGGAAGGCACAAAGAATAATACTTTTTAATTTGCGTAAAGCGTACCAACCCAGTGATATAACAAAAAGAATATAGAGAATTACACCAGAAGGTCCTTTAACTGAGAGCGTTTCCACTATTTCATTATGCAGATGGCCTCGCATGTGCTCTAGCGCCCCGGACAGGCTCGGATCCCTTTTTACTTCTTCCACTATCTTCGCGTTGCGCTCATCGGTGGATTGCCAGAAATAATTATTTTTCGATGCTGCCAGACCTGTCTCCCACATTGCAAAGCGTGCGCCTACCGATGTTCTACTGTTGTCTTTATCGAAAGCGACAATATCGCGGTTAAGGTCATCATATCGCTTCACCAGGTTGTCTTTCATCATAAACGCACCGGCCAGTAAGGCGATCAGGAAAACAGTTACACCTTTCCACGGAATGTGCTTCTCTTTATAGAGTTTTACCACCAGCAGCCCAAAGAAAATAATCGGATAGACCAAAATCGCGGCACGTGTTTCTGTCGTGACCAGAACCAGGAATGTGATGAAAAAGTGTCCCAGGATGAAAAGCTCTTTCCATCTTGTCTTACTGTGTTGCAGAACCAGGATGGTATAAAAGGAGATAAAGGCAACTGTATATGCCGCACCTGTTGCATCAGTGCCGCCCGTAAGTGCCAGCGTCACCCTCTTACTGTCCATAAACAGATGCTGATAGCCCGCGTAGATAACAATCATCACCTGTAACGCGATGATCAGCAACATATGTATCTTATTGCTGCCAACCTTCAGCTGATTTTTATTTGCGAAAACAAAGATCGAAAATGCACCGAAAACACAGATTTTTCCGGCCTCAAGGTATGCGCGATATGAGTTTATCGCTGCACTTTCGACCTTATACATACGGTACCAGGTCAAATCGCAGATCCCGATGACCAACAGGATCAGGCAAAGCCAAAATGCATCATTTTTTTTGATGTTTTTGATATCCAGCAAAAAAATGACCAGTGCAGTGATTCCCGCCACACTCAGAACTTTTGCCGACAAATTAGGTGCAACGACAACGCAACCAAAAGCAATAGCACACAGTCCGAAGAGTAATTGCAGTAACGCAAACTGGACCTTATCTCGTTTTACAATAATCATCATCATTCCATTTACTAAAAGGCAAATCAGGCTACCACATAGCCAGAAACAAGTTGAACGTACCTGTGTTAACGAATATTGCGCCATTCATACGACTTACCTGTCGTATCCAGCACCGTCACATTCTTATCGTAACTGGCAAGCCAGGACTGCACCGACTGCTCAGGCTCTCCCTGACGATGAATGCCTAACCACAACTCCGCGAGCGTGTTTACATCATCAGCGGACCAGGGCTTATCATAGTCGCCGATGAGTTTATTTTTAGAATCAACCTGTTGCCCGTACCAGATAAACATCGGGATCTGCAGGGCCTCTCTGGGAGGGTTAACGTTGCCGTGAGAGTAAACCACCGAACGCTGCGGATCACGAATCAGACCGTGATCGGAAAAATACATCACCGATGAACGCGAGTTTTCCAGAGTACGGAATACATTTCCCATCAGAGTATCGGTGTAACGCACCGAGTTATCGTAACAATCATCGGCTTCGCTGCCGCCACTCAGAACGGCCTGGCTTGCCGGGAAACGTCGACAGGCTGGCTCGTGGCTACCGTACAGGTGCAAAACGATGATTTTTTTGCCCGGTTTTTTCAGCGCATCATTCAGTAACGGAAGCAGGTCTTCATCATAGCCCCCTTCTACCCACTGATGCTGCCTGGTGTTCATGGCGATGCCAGTAATGACATTATTATGCGCCCCGCCCTTGCCCTGACGGCTAAACCAGTAGGTGTCATATCCCGCTTTATTGGCGATATTAATGACATTATCGCTGTATTTATGCGGATCGCGCTTGCCCACGGTATCGGCTGTCATTGCTAATGGCACGGCCATAATGGTGACAGGTGCGGGAGTTACAGCATTGCGGAACAGCAAAAGCTGCGATTTTTGTTTCTCCAGCTCTGGCGTGGTATCCCGTTGATAACCATAGATACCCATGTTTGCCGTGCGCTCTGACTCACCAATAATCAGCACATAGTTTTCAATCCCGGTGTCCGACAGCGTGAGTTTATAATCGGGAATGTTATTGCCGATATTAGCGACCACCGCGTTATCTTCTATCGCCTGCATAAACACTTTTGCAGTACTGACTGGCGTGGCCTGCACAACGCGCTGCGCCATGCTTTCAACATTACTTCTTCTGAGCTGATGCTGCCAGGCCTGGCCGATAAAGGCTGCGAGCGTTAATGCCAGCGCAATAACCGGCCAGCGACGAAAACGTGGTGCAACAGGCCATCCGCCAGTGTTGGCGGTATAGATAAACAGCGCGGAAAACGCCACAAAGATAATGCATTCACGCCAGTACAGCCCGAGCATCGAACTGGCTTCACCCGGCGTGGTATTTAATACGCTGAGCGCAAACCCATAGCTAAATGCTGAATTGAAGTTATTCCACGCATATAACTGAAGGGTAAGATCAGCCGCGACTGGAATTAATAAAACTACCGCCAGTACGTTTTTAATAAATTTGTTATTTATGCACTTTAACGTCAGCAATATCAGTACAAAAACCAGCGTTCGGTTAATCACCGCATTATATTTAGCATTTACAATATTAACGCCAATAACTATTAGCAGGGAAACAACTACAGTTAAAAAAGCGGCAAGCCGTGAAGGGGTATCAACCAACTTTTGCGAAAACAATGTGGACATAATGACCTGATTAGCCTGGCAAAATCTTTCCTGACGTAATCATTATGACTGCAAGAATGAACGCGCGGAGAAGACTCTGTGGAGAAAAATTCGCCAGAAGTTAACAAGTAACCCCTGGAAAGTCAAACCGCTAAAACGTGTACAGGCACCCGTAAAACGGGTGCCTGAGAGCAGCTTAATCCCAGTTCAGGATAACTTTCCCGGACTGGCCTGAACGCATTGCGTCAAAGCCCTGCTGGAACTCATCGATGGAGAAGCGATGAGTAATGATTGGCGACAGATCCAGACCAGACTGGATCAGTGCAGCCATCTTGTACCAGGTTTCGAACATCTCACGGCCATAGATGCCTTTGATGAACAAACCCTTGAAGATCACCTTGTTCCAGTCGATAGACATGTCTGACGGCGGAATACCCAGCATGGCGATACGGCCACCGTGGTTCATGGTATCCAGCATGGTACGGAACGCCGGTGGTGCGCCAGACATCTCCAGGCCCACGTCGAAGTCTTCGGTCATGCCCAGCTCAGCCATCACGTCGTTCAGGCTCTCTTTAGAGACATCCACAGCACGGGTAACGCCCATTTTGCGTGCCAGCGACAGACGATATTCATTCACGTCAGTGATAACAACGTTACGCGCGCCGACGTGTTTCGCCACTGCCGCAGCCATAATGCCGATCGGACCAGCACCAGACACCAGCACGTCTTCACCCACCAGATCGAACGACAGCGCCGTATGCACCGCATTACCGAACGGGTCGAAGATGGAGGCCAGATCGTCGGAAATGTTGTCCGGGATTTTGAACGCGTTGAATGCCGGGATCACCAGATATTCCGCAAAACAGCCAGGACGGTTGACACCCACACCCACGCTATTGCGGCACAGGTGCGTACGACCACCGCGGCAGTTACGGCAATGGCCGCAGGTGATGTGACCTTCGCCAGACACGCGATCGCCAATTTTGAAGCCTTTCACTTCCTGACCAATGCCAACCACTTCGCCGACATATTCGTGGCCAACCACCATAGGTACCGGAATGGTTTTCTGCGACCACTGGTCCCAGTTGTAAATATGGACGTCAGTACCGCAGATGGCGGTTTTACGGATTTTGATCAGCAGATCGTTATGACCGACTTCCGGCTCCGGCACGTCGGTCATCCAAATCCCTTCTTCTGCTTTCAGTTTGGATAACGCTTTCATCTCACGTCCTCAGGCAATCACGCCCAGTTGTTTGCCGATGCGGGTAAAGGCTTCAACCGCACGTTCAATTTGTTCAGGCGAATGCGCCGCAGACATCTGGGTGCGAATACGCGCCTGACCTTTTGGCACCACCGGGAAGAAGAACCCGGTAACGTAAATCCCTTCTTTTTGCAGTTCACGGGCAAAGTTCTGCGCCACAACCGCATCGCCCAGCATTACCGGGATGATCGCGTGGTCAGCACCGGCCAGGGTAAAGCCTGCGGCACTCATTTTTTCACGGAACAGACGCGCATTGGACCACAGACGGTCACGCAGTTCCGCGCCTGATTCCACCATCTCCAGCACTTTGATGGAGGCTGAAACAATGGCTGGTGCCAGGGAGTTGGAGAACAGGTACGGACGGGAACGCTGACGCAGCCACTCGACCACTTCTTTACGCGCTGCGGTATAGCCGCCGGACGCGCCGCCCAGTGCTTTACCGAGCGTGCCGGTGATGATGTCCACACGGCCCATCACGTCGCAGTATTCGTGCGAACCACGACCATTTTCGCCCACAAAGCCCACCGCATGAGAGTCATCGACCATCACCAGCGCATCATATTTATCCGCCAGGTCACACACGCCCTTAAGGTTGGCGATCACGCCGTCCATTGAGAACACGCCGTCGGTGGCGATCAGCACATGGCGAGCGCCCGCTTCACGCGCCTCCTTCAGGCGTACTTCCAGTTCAGCCATATCGTTGTTGGCATAGCGGAAACGCTTCGCTTTACACAGACGCACGCCATCGATGATGGAGGCGTGGTTCAGCGCATCGGAAATAATCGCATCTTCTGCGCCCAGCAGCGTTTCAAACAGGCCGCCGTTAGCATCAAAGCAAGAGGAGTACAGGATCGCGTCTTCCATTCCGAGGAAGCACGCCAGCTTTTTCTCAAGCTGCTTGTGGCTGTCCTGCGTACCGCAGATAAAGCGTACGGAGGCCATACCGAAACCATGGGTGTCCATGCCGTTTTTCGCAGCGGCAATCAGCTCAGGGTGATTCGCAAGACCTAAATAGTTGTTCGCACAAAAGTTGATCACATGGCTGCCATCGGCGACGGTGATGTCCGCCTGCTGTGCAGAAGTGATGATGCGTTCTTCTTTGAACAACCCTTCCGCGCGTGCGGTGTCCAGGTCGCTGTTTAACTGTTTGTAAAAATCACCACGCATTGCAATTCTCCAGACTCGGCAAATTTCGGCACATATTACCCAAACCTATACTTCATGACGAGATGACACATTATCTCTTCTCGTTTTTGTAGCATAAATCACGCGTACCCATGCGCGATGTCGGTGAATGGCTGTAGGGTCGCCATACTAATGATATGATAGAAACATTAGCGTCCGGGATTGTCCCCGGGCTCCACACTTCAAAGGTTACAGTTATGATTATCGTTACCGGCGGCGCGGGCTTTATCGGCAGCAATATTGTTAAGGCTCTCAATGACAAAGGCATCACCGACATCCTGGTGGTGGACAACCTGAAAGACGGCACCAAATTTGTAAACCTGGTGGATCTGAACATTGCTGACTATATGGATAAAGAAGACTTCCTTATCCAGATTATGGCAGGTGAAGAGTTCGGCGAAATCGAAGCTATCTTCCACGAGGGTGCATGCTCTTCCACCACCGAGTGGGACGGCAAGTACATGATGGACAACAACTATCAGTACTCCAAAGAGATTCTGCACTACTGCCTGGAGCGTGAAATTCCGTTCCTGTATGCCTCTTCTGCGGCAACCTACGGCGGCCGTACGTCAAACTTCATCGAATCCCGCGAATATGAGCAGCCGCTGAACGTATATGGCTACTCTAAGTTCCTGTTCGACGAATACGTGCGTCAGGTTCTGCCTGAAGCAAATTCCCAGATCGTGGGCTTCCGCTACTTCAACGTGTACGGGCCGCGTGAAGGCCACAAAGGCAGCATGGCGAGCGTTGCGTTCCACCTGAACACCCAACTGAATAATGGCGAAAGTCCGAAACTGTTCGAAGGCAGCGATAGCTTCAAGCGTGACTTCGTTTATGTTGGCGACGTTGCCGCGGTGAACCTGTGGTTCTGGGAAAACGGCGTGTCCGGTATCTTCAACCTGGGTACGGGCCGTGCAGAATCCTTCCAGGCCGTTGCGGACGCAACCCTGGCGTATCACAAAAAAGGCAGCATTGAATACATTCCGTTCCCGGAAAAGCTGAAAGGCCGCTACCAGGCATTCACTCAGGCTGACATGACCAACCTGCGTGCCGCGGGCTACGACAAGCCGTTCAAGACCGTTGCCGAAGGCGTAACGGAATATATGGCCTGGCTGAACCGCGACGCGTAAGAAGTAAGCATGAAGATACTGGTGATCGGCCCGTCATGGGTGGGCGACATGATGATGTCGCAAAGTCTCTATCGCACGCTCAAGGCGCGCTATCCCCAGGCGATAATCGACGTGATGGCACCTGCATGGTGCCGTCCGCTGTTATCGCGGATGCCTGAAGTAAACGACGCTATCCCGATGCCGCTGGGCCACGGGGCGCTGGAAATCGGTGAACGCCGCAAGCTCGGCCACAGCCTGCGCGAAAAGCGCTACGATCGCGCTTACGTGCTGCCCAACTCGTTTAAATCCGCCTTAGTACCCTTCTTTGCTGGCGTGCCTCATCGCACCGGCTGGCGCGGTGAAATGCGTTACGGCCTGCTGAACGACGCCCGAGTGCTGGATAAAGCGGCCTGGCCACTGATGGTGGAGCGCTATGTTGCGCTGGCCTACGACAAAGGCGTGATGCGCAGTGCGAAAGACCTGCCGCAGCCGCTGTTGTGGCCGCAGTTGCAGGTTAACGATGGCGAAAAATCCCAGACCTGCAACGCGTTTGGTATTTCGGACGAACGCCCAATGATCGGTTTCTGCCCTGGCGCAGAGTTCGGCCCGGCAAAACGCTGGCCGCACTATCACTACGCCGAACTGGCAAAACAGCTTATCGACGAAGGCAACCAGATTGTCCTGTTCGGCTCGGCGAAAGATCACGAAGCGGGCAATGAAATCCTTGCCACACTGAGTACAGAACAGCAGGCCTGGTGCCGTAACCTGGCCGGGGAAACCCAGCTGGAGCAAGCGGTTATTCTGATTGCCGCCTGTAAAGCCGTGGTCACCAACGATTCTGGCCTGATGCACGTTGCTGCTGCGCTTAACCGCCCGCTGGTTGCCCTTTATGGCCCAAGCAGCCCGGACTTCACCCCGCCGCTGTCACACAAGGCGCGTGTTATTCGCCTGATCACCGGCTACCACAAAGTGCGTAAAGGCGATGCGGCACAAGGCTATCATCAGAGCCTGATCGACATTACGCCAGAGCGCGTGCTCGAAGAGCTTAACGAACTGCTGTTGAGCGAAGAAGGATAACGAATGCGGGTATTGATCGTTAAAACCTCTTCGATGGGCGATGTACTGCATACGCTGCCGTCCCTTACGGACGCGATGCAAGCCATTCCCGGCATTCGTTTTGACTGGGTGGTGGAAGAAGGTTTCGCGCAGATCCCCACCTGGCATGAAGCGGTCGACCGTGTGATCCCGGTGGCTATCCGCCGCTGGCGTAAGGCGTGGTTCTCCGCACCGATTAAAGCCGAGCGCAAAGCGTTTCGCGATGCGGTGCAGGCTCAGCATTACGATGCCATCATCGACGCGCAAGGGCTGGTCAAAAGCGCCGCGCTGGTGACGCGCCTGGCGCACGGCGTAAAGCACGGCATGGACTGGCAAAGCGCCCGCGAACCGCTGGCAAGCCTGTTCTATAACCGTCGCCATCATATTGCGAAACAGCAGCACGCGGTGGAACGTACCCGTGAACTGTTCGCCAAAAGCCTGGGTTATGCCAAACCTGAAATGCAGGGCGATTACGCCATTTCGCAGCATTTCCTCCATAATTCACAGCAACTTAGCGCGCCTTATCTGATTTTCCTCCATGCCACCACCCGGGATGACAAACACTGGCCGGAAACCCACTGGCGTGAGCTGATCGGTTTACTGGGTAGCGCAGGTTTGCGCATCAAACTGCCGTGGGGTGCCCCGCATGAAGAGGCGCGCGCCAAACGCCTGGCAGAAGGGTTTGATTACGTGGACGTCTTGCCACGCATGAAGCTCGATGGCGTGGCACAAGAGCTGGCGGGCGCGACGGCAGTGGTATCGGTAGATACTGGCCTGAGCCACCTGACGGCCGCACTGGATAGACCTAATATTACGCTTTACGGCCCAACGGACCCGGGTCTTATCGGCGGCTACGGAAAAAATCAATATATCTGCCGTCCGGAACATTCATCGCAGCTGAGCGACCTCAGCGCCGCTGCGGTATTTGCGCAATTAGAGCCTTTGCTGGCAGCAGAGAGAGCCTATGTCTGATTTTTTCTCAGCGGAGCGCCCACCAAAGCGCGTGCTGATCATTAAGCTGCGTCACCACGGTGACGTACTGCTTACCTCGCCGGTCTTTACCGTGCTGAAAAAGAACTGGCCGAATGTTGAAGTCGACGCGCTGGTCTACGACGACACGCAGGCGATGCTGACCAGCCATCCGCATATCGATCAGGTGCATACCATTGGTCGCAACTGGCGCAAAAAGGGCTGGTTCGAGCAGTTCCGTCTGTATCGTGCTCTGGTCAATACGCTGAAAGGACGTCAGTACGATGTGCTGATTAACCTTACCGAACACTGGCACGGCGCGCGTCTGGCGCGTCGGCTGAAGCCGCGTGTCTCCGTCGGCTTTAAACCGGATAAACGCGGTGGACTGGCACGTCGTCGTTGGGTGAAATCCTTCACCACGCTCTACCCGGCGATTCAGGACAACAGCCGCCACATGGTGGAAGTGAATCTGGACGCCCTGCGTCGGGTAGGGATCCACCCGCAGTCTGATGAAGACAAACATACCCTGTTTGTACCGGGTGACGCGGCGGAAACCTCCATAGCTGAGAAACTGGCCGGATTTGGTCTACAGAGTAAATCCTACATTCTGGTGCACCCGACGTCGCGCTGGATGTTTAAAGCCTGGGATATCAAAAAGCTGGCGGCAACAATCGATAACCTGGCGGCTCGTGGCCTGCCGATTATCCTCTCTGCCGCGCCGTCAAAAGAAGAAACCGCGTATATGGATGAGCTGCGTGCTGCGCTTACCCAGCCGGTGTTTGATTTAAGCGGTCAGTTGAACCTGAAAGAGCTGGGTGCCCTGATGAAGCACGCGCGTATTTACTTCGGCGTTGACTCCATGCCAATGCACCTCGCCAGTGCCGTAGGGACCCCGACCGTGGCTATCTTTGGCCCAACCGGGGCAATCAAGTGGGCACCGTGGGGTGTGAATTATCGCGTGATCACCGCCGGATTTACCTGCCAGCCTTGCGGCAAGGCGGGCTGCGGTGACGGTGGCGTTTCCGACTGCATCACCGCCATTACCCCGCAACAGGTGCTGAGCGCTATTGATACCCTGCTGCTGGAATATCCTGCATGAAGCTGGCGATCGTCCGACAGACCTACAACCCCAACGGCGGCGCGGAGCGTTTTGTTTCCCGCGCGCTGAACGTGTTGGCTCAGGACACAACCCTGGATGTCACGCTGATTGCCCGCCAGTGGGAAGATGCTTCAGGCTGGAAAACACTGACGGTAAACCCGCCGTTCCGTAACCGTATTGCCCGCGAGTCCGGGTTTGCGGTGGAAGCAGCCTCGCATTTTGCTCAGTTCGATATTGTGCAAAGCCATGAGCGAATTCCGGGGGCAACCATTTTCCGCGCAGGCGATGGCGTACACGCCACATGGCTTGAGCAGTATGGCCGCATTTTATCGCCGCTGGCACGCTGGGCGCAGTCATTCAGCCGTTATCACCGCTATATTTTGCAGGCTGAAGCGCAGATGTTTACCCATCCGCAACTGCGCACCGTTATCTGCAACTCAAAGATGGTGCGTGATGACATCGCCCGCCGCTTTGCTTTGTCGGATGACAAACTGACCGTGATCTACAACGGTGTGGATACGGCGCATTTCAGCCCGGATGTCCGCGCGTTGTCGCAGCGTGCTGCGCTCGGCATCCCCGAAGATGCGCCAGTGCTGGCGTATGTCGGGTCTGGTTTTAGCCGTAAAGGCGTGGCCACCGCGTTACGTGCCATTGTCCCGCATTCTGACGTCTGGTTGCTGGTTGCCGGTCGCGATAAACACGCGCGCAAATTTGAAAAGCTGGCACAGACGCTCGGCGTGGCGTCACGCGTGCGTTTCCTGGGGCCGGTTGCAGATGTGCGGGAAGTTTACGGCACGGCGGACGCGCTGATCCTGCCTACGCTCTACGATCCGTTCCCGAATGTCTGCGTGGAAGCGCTGGCCTGTGGTCTGCCGCTGCTCACCAGCCACGGCTGCGGCGCGGCAGAATGGATAACTGAAGGTCAAAACGGCTGGGTGCGCGACGCGCTCGACAGTGAAGGCTATCAGCAGGCTATCGCCCACTGGCTGCAAGGCCGTGGTCAGGGCGTTGATTATTCAGCAGCTGCTCGCGCAACCGCTGAACCCTACACCCTGGACAGAATGGCAAAAGAGCTCCAGGCGCTTTATCGCGACCTGCTGCGCTGAGCCGCTTCAGAGAAGACTTTCTCCATCGCGTCCAGCATACATTCGCGGGTAAAGTGGGTGCTCAGGTAATCATAACCCTGCTGCGCCAGCTTCTCGCGAAGAGCTGCATCGTTATACAGTTTCTCGATGGCATCGTGCAGCGCTTTTTCATCACGCTGGGCGACCAGAATCCCCGTCTGACCATCAATCACTGCATCCGCCGTCCCGCCGGCATCGGTCGCGATAGTGGCAATACGAGACGCCAGCGATTGCAGAACGCCCTGAGGAACACCTTCCATATCGTGTGAAGGACTCAGCGCAATATCAAACGCCGGGAACCAGCGCTCAGGGTCGCTTTGATGCCCCGCCATCACTACGCGCTGTTGCAATTCCAGGCCGACGATTTCCTGCTCCAGCGTTGCCTTGTGCGGCCCTTCCCCGACAATCGCCAGCTTGATGTGTGGGTTATCGATTTGCGCCAGGGCGCGCAGCAGCACACTGTGGCCTTTGTTCGGACGCAGATGCGACACCACCCCCAGCCAGAAATCCTCCTGCGACAATCCACAGTGCACGCGGGCGTCGTGTTTATCCGCCGGGTGAAAACGCTGCGTATCCACACCGCTCGGCACGGATGTGCTCTGGGACATGGGTACGCCAATATTCGCCACCTGATGACGCAGCGCTTCACCGGTTGTGACGATATGGGCACAGGCTTTACGGAACAGCCAGCGGGTCGTCCAGTTATTACGCGGCACACCAGAGGCATGGCGCGTGCGCACCAGCGGCACAGGGTTCGACAGCGTCAGGTTTGCCAGTGCCACCAGCCAGGTATCAGCTGAGTTATGGCTATTGATGACATCAATCGATTTACGGTTGTCACTCAGCCAGCGACGTAACAATTGCAGATTTTTAAGGTTCTTACGCTTTAACGGCATGGTGACAACCGTTAGCCCGGCGCTTTTCGCCATCGCGTGCAGCGGCGCGGTTTCCGGGCAAAGAATGGTCACCTGATGGCCACGCTGAATCATGCCTAACGATTCGTTAATAATGCGCAAAGGCTGCCCGCCTTTACCACCGTCTGCTTCAGTGTGAACAATATGCATACATTTCCTGTTATGAATCTCGCCAGCGTGACGCTAATTTGCCGCCTGACGGGATCTTTGTCCCTACAGGCATATGTTTTTAGTATCCACCAGATATAATACAGCACGAATGGTACCACCAACATGGGTGGCCTGCCCTGAACACAACGGAGAAAGCATGTCCGACAAACCTTTATTGAGCCTTGTGGTCGCCGTCTATAACGGTGAAAAATTCCTGAGTGCATTTTTCGACAGCATCAAAGCTCAACATCTGGACAGTCTGGAACTTGTCGTTGTGGACGATGGGTCAAGCGATAACTCTGCGGCCATCATTGCGCAATACGCCAGTGAATTCCCGTATTACAAGGTCATCGAACAGACCAACCAGGGCGTCTCTGCCGCTCGTAACACCGGTCTGGCTGAGGCCACAGGCGAGTATGTCGCGTTCCCGGACATCGACGATGTGATTTACCCGGGCATGTACCCACGCCTGCTGGAGATGGCGAAGAAAAACGATCTCGACGTCGCCACCTGTAACGGCACCTATATTTACGATGACGGCAGACCTGCGAAAAAAATCTTCCCGTCCGACAAACTGCAATCCACCGACGTGCTGGATGGCCCAACCTGGCTTCAGCGCGCGCTGGCATCGCGTAAATTCCTGCATGTGACCTGGCTTAATATTTATCGCCACGCGTTTATTAAAGCGCAAGGGTTCACGTTCGAGCATGGACTGCGCCACCAGGATATCCCGTGGACGACCGAAGTGCTGCTGACCGCCAGACGCGTTCAGTACACAGACGAAACCTTCTACGACTATCTCATCCATTCCGCATCGGTATCACACACGCCGGGCACGGATGACTCGCGGATGCGTAACGCGCGCCACTATATGAAAATCCTTGAGATGCTGGACGTTATCAACCAGCGCTACCCGGATGCCGTGCGCCGCGTACCGGCCTGCCAGTGGCAAATCGCGAAAGAGGGTCTGGGGATCCTGCACGCGATTAACAACATTGGCGATACGGCCAAAAAGCGTGAAATTATCCAGGAGCTGTTCGATCGCGGGATCTGGGCACTTATCTGGAAAAACGCCCGTGGGCTTCGCCAGCACTGGCGCCTGGGCCGCCGTTATTTCCGTTTAAAGCGGTATCTGGCATAAGAGATAGCTTTACCTGGCTTAAATGCTTAGAATTTGCCCGCCGAAACTAAAAAAAACGGATAATCGCTTGGAATTGTTGTATACCGCTCTGCTCTACATCATTCAGCCACTGGTGTGGCTGCGACTGTTGCTTCGTAGCCGTAAAGCGCCTGCGTACCGAAAACGCTGGGCTGAACGCTATGGCTATTGCCGCAATAAAGTCGCCCCGGACGGTATTTTGCTGCATTCCGTTTCTGTTGGCGAAACGCTGGCGGCTATTCCGCTGGTACGCGCCCTGCGCCACCGTTACCCCTCTTTGCCGATAACCGTCACCACCATGACCCCGACCGGCTCAGAGCGCGTTATGTCCGCATTTGGCAAAGGCGTGCATCACGTCTATCTGCCTTACGATCTGCCCTGCGCCATGAATCGTTTCCTGAATACCGTTCGCCCAAAGCTTGTGATCGTGATGGAAACCGAACTGTGGCCGAATATGATTTCCGCTCTTCATGCCCGAAAAATCCCGCTGGTTATCGCCAACGCGCGCCTCTCTGAGCGCTCGGCAAAAGGCTACGGCAAGCTGGGTAAATTTATGCGTCGCCTGCTTGGCAAAATCACGCTGATTGCCGCGCAGAACGAAGAAGACGCTGCACGCTTTGTCTCTCTTGGCCTCAAGCGCAACCAGCTGGCGGTGACCGGCAGCCTGAAATTCGATATTTCGGTCACGCCCGAGCTCGCCGCACGCGCAGTCACATTGCGTCGCCAGTGGGCCCCGCGCCGCCAGGTCTGGATTGCCACCAGTACCCACGACGGCGAAGAAGAGATTATCCTGCAAGCGCACCGTAAGCTGCTGGAAAAATTCCCGGACTTACTGCTGATTCTTGTCCCTCGTCACCCGGAACGTTTCAAAGACGCCCGCGAGATGGTGCAGAAAGGCGGTTTCAGCTTCACCCTGCGTAGCAGCGGCGAGATCCCGTCCAGTAGCACCCAGGTGGTGATTGGCGATACGATGGGCGAACTGATGCTGCTGTACGGAATTGCCGACCTCGCCTTTGTGGGCGGTAGCCTGGTCGAGCGCGGCGGTCATAACCCGCTGGAGCCTGCGGCGCACGCGATTCCAGTGCTGATGGGCCCACACACATTTAATTTCAAAGATATCTGCGCTAAATTGCAGCAAGCCGATGGCTTAATTACCGTGACCGATGCGGACTCGGTGGTCAAAGAGGTATCGACCCTTCTGACTGACGAAGATTACCGTCTGTGGTATGGCCGCCATGCCGTCGAGGTGCTGCATCAGAACCAGGGCGCACTGACCCGTCTGCTGCAACTTCTTCAACCTTATCTGCCTCAGCGGAGCCATTAATGTCTCAGCGTCTGTCGGTCGTCATGATCGCCAAAAACGCCGCCGACCTGCTTCCCGATTGCCTGGACTCTGTGGCCTGGGCTGGCGAAATTGTCCTCCTCGATTCAGGCAGTGAGGACAACACGGCAGAGATAGCCCGTGCAGCAGGCGTGAAGGTGTACACCAATACGGACTGGCAGGGTTATGGCGTGCAGCGTCAACGCGCGCAATCTTACGCGACCGGCGATTATGTGCTGATGATCGACACCGACGAGCGCATTACGCCAGAGCTCCAGCAGGCGATTCAGGGCGTGCTCGCCGCGCCTCAGTCAGGTGCTGTGTACAGCATCGCGCGTCGTAACTACTTTCTCGGCCGGTTTATGCGCCACAGCGGCTGGTACCCTGACCGTGTGATGCGTTTGTATGAGCGCGAGCGTTACCAGTACAACGATAACCTGGTGCATGAATCCCTGGCCTGCGATAACGCTCCGGTAGTTGCCTTAAACGGTGATTTACTGCACCTGACCTGCCGCGATTTCGCCAGCTTCCAGCGTAAACAGCTCAACTACGCTACCGCATGGGCACAGGAACGCCATCAACGTGGCAAGAAGGCAACGCTGACCGGTATTTTCACCCATACGATCGGAGCATTTCTGAAAACCTTGCTGCTGCGTGGCGGGGTGCTGGACGGAAAACAGGGCTGGTTACTGGCGGTCGTGAATGCTCAGTATACATTTAACAAATACACCGAGCTGTGGGCGCTTAGCCGCGGCTACTCAGAGAAAACGTGAGCCATGAGCACAAAAGCGATTTATCCGGGTACCTTCGATCCGATCACCAACGGCCATCTTGATATCATCACCCGTGCAGCGAGCATGTTCGACAAGGTGATTCTGGCGATTGCTGCCAGCCCCAGTAAGAAGCCGATGTTCGATCTGCCCGAGCGCGTACAGCTCGCCACCGATGCGATTTCACACCTGTCGAACGTTGAAGTGGTGGGGTTCAGTGACCTGATGGCTAACTTCGCCCGTACCCAGCAGGCCAATATCCTGATCCGTGGGTTACGCGCGGTGGCTGACTTCGAATATGAGATGCAGCTGGCACACATGAACCGCCATCTGATGCCGGATCTGGAGAGCGTATTCCTGATGCCGTCAAAAGAGTGGTCGTTTATCTCTTCCACGCTGGTGAAAGAGGTCGCCCGTCATCACGGCGATGTGACCCACTTCCTGCCGGTGAATGTCCATCAGGCGCTGATGGAGAAGCTGAAGTAACCCTTTTGATTGCCAGGCGGCGTTGCGCTTGCCCGGCCTAAAAATGTATTACTTCTGGCACTGACGGCAGTAGAACGTGGCGCGCTGAGCGTGTTTCGTGGCAATAATCGGTGTCCCGCACACTCTGCACGGCTCACCCTTACGCCCATATACCTGCAACTCCTGCGCAAAATAGCCCGGCTTACCGTCGCTTTGCAGAAAGTCCTTCAGTGTCGTTCCACCCTGCTCAATCGAGCGTAGCAGTACCGCTTTAATCACTCTGACCAGCAGTTCGCACTCCTGAGCCGACAGCGACGACGCCAGACGGTCGGGATGAATGCCCGCGGCAAACAGGGATTCACTGGCGTAAATATTGCCCACGCCCACCACCAGCTTGTTATCCATCAGCCAGGGTTTGATCGGGGTTTTCTTCTTCGCACACTTCTCTTTCAGGTAGTCTGCGTTAAAGGCGTCAGAGAGCGGCTCAGGCCCCAGATGTGCCAGCACGCTATGCCCTTCAAGCTCTTTGGTCCACAACCACGCCCCAAAGCGGCGCGGGTCGGTGTAGCGCAGTACTTTGCCATTGCTCATCACCAGATCAACATGGTCGTGTTTTTCGGCAGGTAACTCTTCACTGAGGATCCGCAGGCTCCCGGACATCCCCAGATGGATGATTATCCAGCCATCCGGCAGCTCCAGCAGCAGATACTTGGCGCGGCGCTGCACGCTCAGAATCGGTTTATCACTCAGGGCATGGATCTCATCGGAAACCGGCCAGCGCAGACGGCAATTGCGAACGACAGCATGAAGAATAGTCGCGCCAACCAGATGGGGTTCAATACCGCGGCGGCTGGTCTCTACCTCAGGTAATTCAGGCATGGTTCCTCCGTTGAGAGTCAGAATGCAAAAAACCCCGCAGGAGCGGGGTTTTTCAATACAAGGAGACTAAAATTATTTAATTTTAGCTTCTTTGTACAGTACGTGCTGGCGTACAACTGGATCGAATTTTTTCAGTTCCAGTTTTTCCGGCTTAGTACGTTTGTTCTTCGTGGTGGTGTAGAAGTGACCTGTACCAGCAGAAGAAACCAGCTTGATTTTCTCGCGAATACCTTTAGCCATGATTTAGTTCCTCGTTAAGTACTTAGTACTTTTCGCCACGGGCACGCAGTTCAGACAGAACTGTATCGATGCCTTTCTTATCAATAACACGCATACCTTTAGCAGATACACGCAGGGTGACAAAACGCTTCTCGCTCTCAACCCAGAAACGGTGAGAGTGCAGGTTCGGCAGGAAACGGCGTTTAGTCGCGTTCAGTGCGTGGGAACGGTTGTTACCGGTCACCGGACGCTTGCCAGTAACTTGGCAGACTCGGGACATGTCTATTCTCCAAAAATCAAATTAGCTCGAGCTTCGTATGGGGTATCGGCGCCTCGTCAGGCTTTACAGCCCGGTCATCGCAGTTCTAAGCGAACTCTCGATTGCCAGGCCCAATTGCCAAACCCGAGATTCTCAAAGGTGGCGTAGTATACGCTGACTCGGCGATGTGCTCAAGTCCCGAACAGACAAAGATCCCGATGGATCGCGTGAAATGGTCTAAATCCAACCATGTTCTGCAAAAGAAACGTACTCTCCGCGACCAATTATCAGATGGTCCAGCACACGAATGTCCATGAATTGACAGCATTTGATAATGCGCGCGGTGATCTCTTTGTCGGCTCTGCTCGGTTGCGCACAGCCTGAGGGGTGATTATGCGCGAGGATCACGGCGGCTGCATTCACTTTTATCGCTTCCCGCACAATTTCTCGCGGATGAACCTCAACGTGGTTCAGCGTTCCCGAAAACAGATGGCAGTGCTTCAGCACCCGATTTTTATTGTCGAGGAAGATCGCCATAAAGATCTCGCGCTCGGCATCCGTCAGCTGGCTTTGCAGGAATTCTCTCGTCATGTCAGGGGTTAAGAGCGAATCTTCTTCCAGCATCCGCACACTGTAAAAACGCCGGGCAAGCTCTGCAATGCCTTTCAGTTGGGCATATTTCGCCACGCCAATACCTTCAACATTCTTAAACTCTGCCAGCTCAGCCGTGAGCAAGCCGTGCAGCGAACCAAAATGTTGCAGCAGCTCTCGCGCCAGAGTAAAAACCGTTTTCCCAGGTGTGCCGGTGCGTAAAAACAGCGCCAGCAGTTCATCATCCGTTAGCGACGTGATGCCGTAATTCAGCATTTTTTCACGCGGTAGCATGGGTGAAATACGTTCCATATCCCTGTCTCCTTGTGGTTGCCGTCAATGCTGCCACAGGCCAGTCCCGCGTTCGACGCACAGTTTTCATTCTTGCGTATCGCCTCGCAAAGTGACCGAAGGACAAAAGCACCCCACTTTTGGGATTGTGATAAAATGCCTGCTCTCTGGTGAAACCCAACAGGAAAGAATCATGATGAGCCTGGCCGGTAAAAAAATCGTTCTTGGCGTGAGCGGCGGTATTGCTGCCTATAAAGCGCCGGAGCTGGTACGCCGCTTGCGCGAGCGCGGGGCCGATGTGCGGGTCGCGATAACTGAAGGCGGTAAAGCCTTTATCACTCCCCTGAGCCTTCAGGCCGTTTCAGGATACCCGGTATCAGACAGCCTGCTGGACCTGGCTGCCGAAGCCGCTATGGGCCATATTGAGCTGGGCAAATGGGCAGACCTGGTTATTCTTGCCCCTGCAACAGCCGACTTAATTGCGCGCGTTGCAGCAGGCATGGCAAACGACCTGGTATCGACAATTTGCCTGGCAACGCCTGCGTCTGTTGCAGTGGTTCCCGCCATGAACCAGCAGATGTACCGTAATGCCGCCACCCAGCATAATCTGGAGACCCTGGCCGCGCGTGGTTTGCTGATTTGGGGGCCAGACAGCGGCAGCCAGGCCTGTGGCGATATCGGCCCTGGGCGAATGCTCGACCCGTTGACGATTGTGGATATGGCCGCAGCCCATTTTGCGCCTGTCAACGATCTGCAACATCTCAACATCATGATTACCGCGGGCCCAACGCGCGAGCCACTGGACCCGGTGCGCTATATCACCAATCACAGCTCCGGTAAGATGGGCTTTGCCATTGCTCAGGCCGCGGCAAAACGAGGGGCAAACGTCACGCTGGTGAGTGGCCCGGTGTCACTGCCGACGCCACCTTTTGTACAGCGTATTGATGTAACAACGGCGCTGGAAATGGAAGCTGTCGTGCAAGCTCACGCGCACAACCAGCAGATTTTTATCGGCTGTGCGGCGGTGGCTGATTACCGCGCAGAGACCATTGCTGATGCGAAGATTAAAAAGCAAGGCGATGAATTAACGATAAAAATGGTGAAAAACCCGGATATCGTTGCCGGGGTTGCCGCGCTGAAAAATCATCGCCCTTACGTTGTTGGGTTTGCCGCAGAAACGAATAATGTGGAAGAATATGCCCGGCAAAAACGTACCCGCAAAAACCTCGATTTGATTTGCGCGAACGACGTATCGCTGGCCACTCAAGGATTTAACAGCGACAGCAACGCACTGCACCTTTTCTGGCAGGATGGAGATAAAGTCTTACCGCTTGAGCGCAAGGAACTCCTGGGCCAACAATTACTGGACGAGATCGTTACCCGTTATGATGAAAAAAATCGACGTTAAGATTCTGGACCCGCGTGTTGGTCAGCAATTCCCGCTGCCAACCTATGCCACCTCCGGCTCTGCCGGTCTTGACCTGCGTGCCTGTCTCGATGACGCCGTAGAGCTGGCGCCGGGTGCAACCACCCTGCTCCCGACCGGGCTGGCGATTCACATTGCTGACCCGTCGCTGGCAGCGGTGATCCTGCCTCGCTCTGGCCTGGGTCATAAGCACGGTATCGTGCTGGGTAACCTGGTCGGTCTGATCGACTCTGACTATCAGGGTCAACTGATGGTTTCCGTCTGGAACCGCGGTCAGGACAGCTTCACCATTGAACCGGGCGAACGCATCGCGCAGATGGTATTTGTACCGGTGGTGCAGGCAGAATTTAACCTGGTGGAAGACTTTGACACCACCGACCGCGGCGAAGGCGGCTTCGGCCATTCCGGGCGGAAATAATCGCCCAATAAATACGCGTCCCACAGCGCCATAATGCAATAAAAAACCGCAAACGCCAGTTTGCGGTCGCTGCGTGGATGCCAGCCTGGCAAGTGATTATTTTCAGGGGTATTTTGTAACATGGCAGAAAAACAAACTGCGAAAAGGAATCGTCGCGAAGAAATACTTCAATCTCTGGCTCTGATGCTTGAATCCAGCGATGGCAGTCAACGCATCACCACTGCAAAACTGGCCGCCTCTGTTGGCGTGTCAGAAGCAGCGCTATACCGTCATTTTCCCAGCAAAACCCGGATGTTTGACAGCCTGATCGAGTTTATCGAAGACAGCCTGATCACACGCATCAACCTGATTCTGAAAGATGAGAAAGACACCACCGCACGCCTGCGTCTGATCGTGCTGTTGATTCTGGGTTTTGGTGAACGTAACCCAGGCTTAACCCGCATTCTGACCGGCCACGCGCTGATGTTTGAACAGGACAGACTCCAGGGTCGCATTAACCAGCTCTTTGAACGCATCGAAGCGCAGCTGCGCCAGGTACTGCGTGAGAAGAAAATGCGTGAAGGCGAAGGGTATGTGACTGACGAAACACTGCTGGCAAGCCAGATCCTGGCGTTTTGCGAGGGTATGCTCTCCCGCTTTGTGCGTAGCGAATTCAAATACTGTCCAACGGACGATTTTGACGCCCGCTGGCCGTTAGTGGCAGCACAATTACAGTAGGATCCAGGCCCGGTGAGCGTTGCGCCACCGGGCTATATATTTATACGCCGAACGCTTCCCGGTACGCACGCACCGATGCCAGGTGGTCCGCCATCTCTGGTTTCTCTTCCAGATACGCAATCAGGTCTTTCAGGGTGATGATTGACGTCACTTTGCAGCCGTAATCACGCTCCACTTCCTGAATCGCCGAAATTTCGCCGCGTCCACGCTCCTGACGATCCAGAGAGATCAGCACGCCCGCAAGCGTTGCGCCGTTAGCCTGGATGATTTCCATTGATTCGCGGATCGCCGTACCGGCAGTGATCACATCGTCCACCAGCATCACGCGGCCTTGCAACGTACTGCCTACCAGGTTACCGCCTTCACCGTGGGTTTTGGCCTCTTTACGGTTAAAACAGTACGGCACATCGCGGTCGTGGTGTTCCGCAAGCGCAACAGCGGTAGTCGTCGCAATCGGAATGCCTTTGTAAGCCGGGCCAAACAGCAGGTCGAAATCAATCCCTGAATCCACCAGCGCTTCTGCGTAGAAACGGCCTAACAGGGCCAGATCACGCCCGGTATTAAACAGCCCGGCATTGAAGAAATAGGGGCTTTTACGCCCGGATTTCAGCGTAAATTCGCCAAACTTAAGTACCTGCTTGTTAAGCGCAAACTCAATAAACTGGCGCTGATACGGTTTCATGGGCTTACTCCTCAAATGACTTTTTGCTTTTCTACGGACAAAAAAAAGGCGACTCATCAGTCGCCTTTAAAATCAATTTTCTAACGCCGCCTTCTGCGTCGTTACAATGGATTCAATTCCCCCTCGGGCCAAAGCCAGCAAGGTAAGAAGCTCTTCGTGAGTGAACGGCTCGCCTTCTGCCGTGCCCTGCACTTCAATAATTCGACCATCTTCGGTCATTACCACGTTCATATCGGTTTCTGCGGCGGAATCTTCAACATATTCCAGGTCGCAGAGCGCTTCGCCATTCACGATACCCACAGAAACTGCGGCAACCATCCCTTTCAGTGGGTTGGTTTTCAGTTTGCCCGCAGCAACCAGATTATTCAGGGCATCAGCCAGAGCAACACAGGCGCCGGTGATGGATGCCGTACGCGTACCGCCGTCGGCCTGGATAACATCGCAGTCCAGGGTGATGGTGAACTCGCCCAGCGTTTTCAGATCAACAGCGGCGCGCAGCGCACGTGCGATCAGACGCTGAATTTCCATGGTACGGCCGCCCTGCTTGCCCTTCGCCGCTTCGCGCGCGTTACGGGTATGGGTCGAACGCGGCAACATGCCGTATTCGGCGGTGATCCAGCCCTGGCCCTGACCTTTCAGGAAACGCGGTACACCTTCTTCGATGGACGCGGTGCACAGAACTTTGGTATCACCAAATTCAACCAGCACGGAGCCTTCAGCGTGTTTTGTATAGTTACGGGTCAGGGTGACGGGGCGTACCTGATTGGCGCTACGACCTGCTGGACGCATGATGAATTCTCCGGCTTGAAACGAATGTGGCTGCGCATTATACGGATTAAACGCGCTTATTCCTATCCTGACAAAGTCCTGAAAGCTATAATCCCCCCATCTCTCCTTTAAAAACGGGAATGTCTATGATCCGCAGTATGACCGCCTACGCCCGGCGTGAAATCAAGGGCAGCTGGGGCAGTGCGACCTGGGAAATGCGCTCGGTAAACCAGCGCTACCTGGAAACTTATTTCCGTATGCCGGAGCAGTTCCGCAGCCTTGAGCCTGTTGTGCGTGAGCGTATCCGCTCTCGCCTGACGCGCGGTAAAGTAGAATGTAACCTGCGTTTTGAGCCTGATGCCAGCGCACAGGGTGAACTGATCCTCAACGAAAAACTGGCCAAACAGCTTGTCAATGCGGCGAACTGGGTCAAAATGCAAAGCGATGAAGGCGAAATCAATCCGGTTGATATTCTGCGCTGGCCTGGCGTCATGGCCGCCGGTGAACAGGATCTGGATGCTATCGCTGCGGAAATCCTTGCCGCCCTCGATGGCACTCTGGATGACTTTATCGTTGCCCGTGAAACCGAAGGCCAGGCGCTGAAAGCCCTGATTGAGCAACGCCTTGAAGGTGTCAGCACCGAAGTCACCAAAGTCCGTGCCCATATGCCAGAAGTGCTGCAATGGCAGCGCGAACGCCTGGTAGCGAAGCTGGAAGAAGCCGAAGTTCAGTTAGAAAACAACCGTCTGGAACAAGAGCTGGTGCTGATGGCGCAGCGTGTGGACGTTGCAGAAGAGCTGGACCGTCTGGAAGCGCACGTGAAAGAAACCTACAACATTCTGAAGAAAAAAGAAGCCGTAGGTCGTCGCCTCGATTTTATGATGCAGGAGTTTAACCGCGAGTCGAACACCCTGGCGTCTAAATCCATCAATTCCGACGTGACTAATTCTGCCATTGAGCTGAAAGTGCTTATTGAGCAGATGCGCGAGCAGATCCAGAACATCGAATAATCTCCCGCAGTACCGTGAGAAAAGGCCACTGGAAACAGTGGCTTTTTTCATTTTGCGCCCACGAAAAAATGCTCGTCCGATTTTCGGTTGTGAGAGCTGTGCCTGACGCGGCACATTCATACTGCACATCACAACAGGAGAAAATCATGGACTTCAACGCGCTTCACCATCAGCCCCAGCCATTGCTTATCGCCAACGTCTGGGATGCCAGCAGTGCTCTCGCCGCCGAACAGTCGGGATATCACGCACTGGGTACGTCCAGCGCCGCTATTGCCGCCCTTGCCAGCAAAATAACTGTATCCTTAAACGTGATGTGTATGCCTGCCCTGCCAGATTTCAATACTCTGGCCACGCTGGGTGTAAAGCGCATTTCGATGGGTAATTTTATCCATGCTACCCTGCAAGCGCGGCTCACAGATTTACTCTGTAAGATTCAGGCAACCCACTCTTTCTCGGACATTTTTGGCCATGAAAATAACCGATAATACCCAGTGCGATATCTGGTATCAGGCGTTACTCAACCGCGCAGAAGAATTTACCGGCGTTTTTTTCGTGGGCGTTAAAACCACCGGCGTGTTTTGCATTTCGGTATGCCGTGCGCGAAAACCCAAACGAGAGAACGTTGAATTTTATACTGACTTTAAATCCGCTCTGGATGCCGGGTTCCGCCCATGCAAGGTGTGTCGCCCAACAGAGAACGCCAGTTCTGCGCCTGATTTCATTGAACACGCGCTAAGGCTTCTGCGCGAACAACCCAAAGAACGCGTCAGCGATACTGAACTGCGTCAGAACGGCATCAGCCCGGAGCGAGTACGGCGCTGGTTCCTGCTAAACCACGGGATAACGTTTCAGGCCTTTCAGCGGATGCAGCGGGTTAACGTGGCACTACAGGAGCTAAAAACCGGCCGCTCAACGACCGACGTCGCGTTCGACAATGGTTACGGATCCCTGAGCGGATTTGGCTACACCTGCAAAAAACTGACGGGCTCCTCGCCCGGTACACACAAAGAGATAATCCTCATTCATCGCTTTACCACCCCATTAGGCCCAATGTTTGTTTGCGCCACTGAGCGCGGGGTTTGTCTGCTGGAATTTGTCGACCGTCGGGCGCTGGAAACCGAATTCAGGGATCTGCAACATCTGTTCAGGGCGAACATCATCGCAGGGGAAAACACCCATACCCGCCAGGCTGAGAAAGAAATTGGGGAATACTTTGCCGGCCTGCGACAATCATTCGATGTGGCACTTGATACACCCGGCAGCGAGTTCCAGCGAAGCGTCTGGGAGGGATTACAGGGCATTTCGTTTGGTGATACCGCACATTATCAGGCCCTTGCGACGGAGATTGGCAAACCGACTGCCGTGCGTGCTGTTGCCTCAGCGAATGGCGCGAATCGTGTCGCGATTGTTATCCCGTGTCATCGCATTATTGGAAAAGATGGCTCAATGGCCGGCTACGGCGGGGGTATTGCGCGTAAAGAATGGTTGATTAGCCACGAAGCTAAAATCAGGAAAGTGCTTACCTGAATAACTGGTACTGCGCATCACTTTAAAGGATTAGTTTTTATAGGTAAAAAATAAAATAAACACTCAGTAAGATCAGGCTAATAATGGGGATATAATTCTTATAAAACAGGCAATTAAATTATTAACATTTGGCAACCAATCATTACTAAAAATTATCAAAAATGATTCACCTTAGAAAATCTCAATCGTGATCCTGCGCACAAATCGCTAACCTCCACGCCTTCACACCGGAGGTTATATGCTGCTTCACATTCTTTATCTTATCGGGATCACCGCAGAAGCCATGACCGGCGCGCTCGCGGCGGGGCGTCGCCGCATGGACACTTTCGGCGTGATTATTATCGCCACCGCAACCGCACTTGGCGGCGGCTCTGTGCGCGATATTCTGCTGGGCCATTACCCGCTCGGCTGGGTGAAAAACCCTGAATACGTGATTATTGTGGCAACGGCCGCAGTATTAACCACAATTGTTGCCCCCGTCATGCCTCATTTGCGCCGCCTGTTTCTGGTACTGGATGCGCTTGGGCTTATCGTCTTTTCTATTATCGGCGCACAAATCGCGCTGGATATGGGTGAAGGCCCGGTTATTGCCATTATCGCTGCCGTGGTCACGGGGGTGTTCGGCGGCGTGTTGCGCGATATGTTCTGCAAACGCATTCCGTTAGTGTTCCAGAAAGAGCTGTATGCCGGGATATCCTTTGCCGCAGCAGTGCTCTATGTTGCGTTGCAGCATTACGTTTCTAATCACGACGTGGTGGTTATCTCCACACTACTGTTTGGCTTTACCGCCCGGATGCTGGCGTTGCGCCTGAAACTCGGCCTGCCCGTTTTTCATTACAAGCACAACGCACACTGACTTAAAACCCGTTGATGTGCTGCTCTGAAAGCCACTTTGCCAGCGCAGCAACATCGGGCTGGTGCAGCCAGTTAACGATTTGCCGCGCTTTTTCTTCTCCCGTCCCCGGTAAAGCTCGCCACTCTGAACTATTCCGCTGACTCATTTCCTGCCACGACACGCCTGTGGCCGCTTTCAGTGACGCCTGAGGCAGTGGAGCCCCCATCGCCATAACCCAACGAATAAATGACCGTTCGCGTGTCAGGTTAAACCGGTGCCATACCGCTAACCCGCGCGCGGCAGAGAACCCCGGCGTCGCCTGCAACTCTGGCTGGGTTAATGAAAGCCACGAAAAAATATGGTCAAAATGGTGGGTCTGATAAAGCGTTCTCCAGGCAGACTCCCCTACACCTTCAATATCCAGCACCGGTTTCGAACTTAACCACGTCAGCCGGGCTATAAACTGTTCCATACATTCCGGGGATGCGTAGAAGCAGGTCAGCGAATGGAATTTTGAGGGTGGCGGATTGGGTTTCTGTCGAAGCGGGCCCCGCCAGACGACCTTATCAATCCGGGGAATGCCCTGCCCGGCAAGGCTTATCAGGATCTGATCCCCTGGCGCAATATCCAGTTCCTGCCAGCGAGCAACAGAGCCCAGATTAACCCGTTGAACACGTTTGTCATCCAGTTGCACAGGCTCCAGCGCGGCAATAACCGAAATCTTGCCCGTTCTTCCTACGGTGAAACGGATATCCCTTACCTCCGCAACCTGCGAAACCGGTGCATATTTCCATGCAACTACCCAGTGCCCTTCTCCGGGTAGCCAGCGCTCACCCGGTGGTTCATTCGCAGAACGAACGACAATGCCATCAGTGGCAAACGGGAGCGGGGAAGTGAGCCACTGCGCACGCTGCTTCTCGACTTCATCCACTGAGCGGACGGGCAGCGTATAGCGTGCCGTAAGGGGGAATCCGGCCTCTGTTAACGCCGCAAGACGCTGCGGCATGGTTGCCGGGCCATCCGGCCAGGCCCAGACAAACACGCCAATGCGGCTTAATTGCAGTTTGTCCGTTTTTCGCATCAGTGCACCCGCGACCTTCGCCCGGGCATTCATACCACCCATCTGCTTCTGGATATGGCTGTCGCTCAGAAGGAATAATTCGCCCTGCAACACGCTGTTCGCCAGTGCGCCTTGCAGGTGACCGGGCACCGACGGTATTGCGCGAACCTGCTCAGTCCAGTCTTCCCCCTTGTTGCCGTCCCCGCGGCTAATCGCCTGGGTTAACACCCCGTTGCGATAGACCAGCGTCACCGCCACTCCGTCGACTTTTGGCTGCACCCAGAGATCGCCGCGCGACTGCATCCACTGCCGAAGTGCCGCTTTGTGCGCCACTTTTTGCACCCCAGTATGGGAAACTGGATGCTGTATATTCCCCGCAAGCACGGGGATCGCCAGGTCCGCAGGCTCGCTGCCAAAACAACGCTGCCACTGTTTTAGCCGTGCAGTGAGCTGATCGTACACTTCATCGCTAACCGGGCTGCTGCCTTGTTGCCAGTACGCATCGTTCCAGCGTTTAAGCTGCGCACTGAGCGTCGCTATTTCTTTGTCTGCCTTTGCTGGCGGCCAAACCGGGCATACCGCCACGCCATATCCGCACCACAGCAACATCATCCCGCTTATCCATCGCCACATCGCTACCCCTCCATTGAATGATCAGAGGTATAACGCGATACGTGTCAGGGTACTAACGTCAAAACATCAACCTGCGAGGCGTTATCCAGGATTTATTGCCGTTGCAGCAAACCGTATGTAAAACCGGAAATCGTTACGCAAAATTCAATAAACCTGGTGAAAAAGTGTGACAAAGGCTACGTCACAGGGCGGTGACGTGTATAATAAGCCCGTATGTAGGACTTCTTCGCTAACACATACAAAAGACTCTCATGGCTCAAGGCACGCTTTATATTGTTTCTGCCCCTAGTGGCGCGGGTAAATCCAGCCTTATTCAGGCACTGTTAAAAACCCAACCGTTGTACGACACACAGGTTTCTGTTTCTCACACCACACGCCAACCGCGTCCGGGTGAAGTGCACGGTGAACACTATTTCTTTGTAGATCACGACGAATTCAGAGCGATGATTGGCAGAGATGCGTTTCTTGAACATGCAGAAGTTTTCGGTAACTACTACGGCACGTCGCGTGAAACTATTGAGCAGGTTCTGGCGACTGGCGTGAATGTGTTCCTCGATATCGACTGGCAGGGCGCAGCGCAAATCCGCAAGAAAATGCCTGATTCGCGCAGCATCTTTATTTTACCGCCATCGAAAGATGAACTGGATCGCCGCCTGCGTGGCCGTGGCCAGGACAGCGAAGAAGTGATCGCAAAGCGTATGGCACAGGCAGTTGCAGAAATGAGCCATTACGCGGAATATGATTACCTTATTGTGAATGATGATTTTGATGCCGCGCTGAGCGATCTCAAAACCATTCTTCGCGCAGAACGTCTGCGTATGAGCCGCCAGAAGCAGCGACATGACGCATTAATCACCAAACTGTTGGCAGACTGAACCCACTTTCAGTATCATGCCCAGTCATTTCTTCACCTGTGGAGCATTTTAAGTATGGCACGCGTAACTGTTCAGGACGCTGTAGAGAAAATTGGTAACCGTTTTGACCTGGTGCTGGTCGCCGCGCGTCGCGCTCGTCAGATGCAGGTAGGCGGCAAAGATCCGCTGGTACCGGAAGAAAACGATAAAACCACCGTTATTGCACTTCGCGAAATCGAAGAAGGTCTGATCAACAACCAGATCCTCGACGTGCGTGAGCGCCAGGAGCAGCAAGAGCAGGAAGCCGCAGAACTGCAGGCCGTAACCGCCATTGCTGAAGGTCGTCGTTAATTAAACCTGCGGGTCGCCCTTGTATCTGTTTGAAAGCCTGAATCAACTGATTCAACACTACCTGCCGGAAGACCAGATTAAGCGTCTCCAGCAGGCGTATCTCGTTGCACGTGACGCTCACGAGGGCCAGACACGTTCAAGCGGTGAACCCTATATCACGCACCCGGTAGCGGTGGCCTGTATTCTGGCCGAGATGAAACTCGACTATGAAACGCTGATGGCCGCACTGCTGCATGACGTGATCGAAGATACCCCCGCCACCTACCAGGACATGGAACAGCTGTTTGGCAAAAGCGTTGCCGAACTGGTGGAAGGGGTGTCTAAGCTTGATAAGCTGAAATTCCGCGACAAGAAAGAGGCGCAAGCCGAAAACTTCCGCAAGATGATTATGGCGATGGTGCAGGATATCCGCGTCATACTCATCAAACTCGCCGACCGTACCCACAACATGCGCACGCTGGGCTCACTTCGCCCGGACAAACGTCGCCGCATTGCCCGTGAAACCCTCGAAATCTATAGCCCGCTGGCGCACCGTTTAGGTATCCATCACATTAAAACCGAGCTGGAAGAGCTGGGTTTTGAAGCGTTGTACCCAAACCGCTATCGCGTGATTAAAGAGGTGGTGAAAGCCGCACGTGGTAACCGTAAAGAGATGATTCAAAAAATCCTCTCTGAAATTGAAGGGCGTTTACAGGAAGCGGGAATTCCGTGCCGCGTCAGCGGTCGCGAAAAACATCTGTACTCCATCTACTGCAAAATGGTGCTCAAAGAGCAGCGTTTTCACTCGATCATGGACATCTACGCGTTTCGCGTCATCGTCCACGATTCCGATACTTGCTATCGCGTACTGGGCCAGATGCACAGCCTCTACAAACCGCGTCCAGGTCGCGTCAAAGACTATATCGCCATTCCAAAAGCGAACGGCTATCAATCTTTGCATACCTCGATGATCGGCCCTCATGGTGTTCCTGTTGAAGTGCAGATTCGCACCGAAGACATGGACCAGATGGCAGAAATGGGTGTCGCGGCACACTGGGCGTATAAAGAGCACGGTGGCGAAAGCACCACTACCGCACAGATCCGCGCGCAACGCTGGATGCAAAGCCTGCTGGAACTGCAACAGAGCGCCGGTAGCTCGTTTGAATTTATCGAGAGCGTTAAATCCGATCTCTTCCCGGATGAGATTTACGTTTTCACACCAGAGGGGCGCATCGTCGAACTGCCTGCTGGTGCAACACCTGTCGACTTCGCTTACGCAGTACATACCGATATCGGTCATGCCTGTGTCGGCGCACGCGTCGACAGACAGCCTTACCCGCTGTCTCAGCCGCTCTCAAGCGGTCAGACGGTGGAAATTATCACCGCACCGGGCGCACGTCCGAATGCGGCCTGGCTGAACTTTGTCGTGAGCTCCAAGGCACGCGCCAAAATCCGCCAGCTGTTGAAAAATCTCAAACGCGATGATTCGGTAAGCCTGGGCCGTCGTCTGCTCAACCACGCGTTGGGTGGCAGCCGTAAGCTTGCGGAAATCCCGAAAGAGAACATCCAGCACGAGCTGGAGCGCATGAAGCTTGCGTCACTTGATGACCTGCTGGCAGAAATCGGCCTCGGCAACGCCATGAGCGTGGTCGTCGCGAAAAACCTGCAGCAGGGTGATGCATCTGTTGCGCCATCTACCACACAAGGCCATGGTCATCTGCCGATCAAAGGTGCAGACGGAGTGCTTATCACCTTCGCCAAATGCTGCCGACCGATCCCGGGTGATCCGATTATTGCGCACGTCAGCCCGGGCAAAGGCCTGGTTATCCATCACGAATCCTGCCGTAACATCCGTGGCTACCAGAAAGAGCCAGAGAAGTTCATGGCGGTCGAGTGGGATAAAGAGACTGCACAGGAATTTATCACCGAAATTAAGGTGGATATGTTCAACCACCAGGGTGCACTGGCTAACCTGACGGCGGCGATTAACACGGCCTCTTCAAATATTCAGAGTCTGAATACCGAAGAAAAAGATGGCCGCGTTTACAGCGCCTTTATCCGCCTGACGGCCCGTGACCGCGTGCATCTGGCAAACATTATGCGCAAAATCCGCGTGATGCCGGACGTGATTAAAGTCACCCGAAACAGAAACTAGTTTTATGAATGCACAACGTTATGCACGTATCTGCGAGATGCTCGCCAGGCGCCAACCGGACCTGACGGTCTGCATGGAGCAGGTCCATAAACCTCATAACGTCTCAGCGATTGTCCGTACCGCCGATGCCGTTGGCGTGCATGAAGTGCACGCCGTCTGGCCGGGTTCCCGGATGCGCAACATGGTATCCGCAGCGGCAGGCAGCAACAGCTGGGTGTCAGTGAAAAACCATCAGACCATTGGCGAAGCCGTATCGCACCTGAAAGGGCGCGGTATGCAGGTTCTTGCCACCAACCTGTCCGATAAAGCCGTCGACTTCCGCGAGATAGATTACACCCGCCCGACCTGCATTCTGATGGGTCAGGAAAAAACCGGGATCTCGCAAGAAGCGCTGGATCTGGCGGATCAGGACATCATCATCCCGATGATTGGCATGGTGCAGTCGCTGAACGTCTCTGTGGCCTCGGCGCTCATTCTGTATGAAGCGCAACGCCAGCGTCAGAACGCCGGTATGTACAAACGCAGCAACAGCATGTTGCCGGAAGACGAACAGCAACGCCTGCTGTTTGAAGGCGGCTATCCGGTGCTGGCCCGCGTGGCGAAGCAGAAAAAATTACCTTACCCCCACGTCAACGCGCAGGGCGAAATCGAAGCCGATGCTGAGTGGTGGTCCACCATGCAGTACGCAGGATAACCCATGAAAGGCCGCCTGCTGGATGCCATTCCGCTTAATACGCTGACAGGCGTGGGCGCAGCGCAAGGCAGCAAACTGGCGAAAATTGGTCTGCACACCGTGCAGGATCTCCTGCTCCACCTCCCCCTGCGTTACGAAGACCGCACCCAGCTGTATAAAATTGGCGATCTCCTTCCCGCGATTTACGCCACGGTTGAAGGCGAAGTGCTGAACTGCAACATCACTTTCGGCGGCCGCCGGATGATGACCTGCCAGATTAGCGATGGCACCGGCATCCTCACCATGCGTTTTTTCAACTTCAGCGCAGCGATGAAAAACAGCCTGGCCACTGGCCGACGTGTGCTCGCGTACGGGGAAGCCAAACGCGGCAAATACGGCGCGGAGATGATCCACCCGGAATACCGTGTGCAGGGCGATCTCAGCACGCCGGAACTACAGGAAACGCTGACCCCGGTTTACCCGACCACCGAAGGCATCAAACAGGCCACATTACGTAAGCTCACCGATCAGGCGCTGGAGCTGCTCGATACCTGCGCCATTGCCGAACTGCTGCCGCCTGAGCTGGCTCAGGGAATGATGAGCCTGCCGCAAGCGCTGCATACGCTGCATCGCCCGCCTCCGTCGCTACAGCTCAGTGATTTAGAAAGCGGCCAGCATCCGGCACAGCGGCGGCTTATCCTTGAAGAATTACTGGCGCATAACCTGAGTATGCTGGCACTGCGTGCAGGCGCGCAGCGTTTCCACGCTCAGCCGTTAAGCACCCATGATGATTTAAAAGATAAGCTGCTGACATCGCTGCCGTTTAAACCTACGGGCGCACAGGCGCGCGTGGTAGCCGAGATTGAACGTGATATGGCGCTCGATGTACCCATGATGCGTCTGGTACAGGGTGATGTGGGTTCCGGTAAAACGCTGGTTGCTGCACTGGCCGCCCTGCGTGCGATCGCCCACGGCAAACAGGTGGCGCTGATGGCACCCACTGAACTCCTGGCTGAGCAACACGCAAACAACTTCCGCAACTGGTTTGCCCCGCTTGGCGTTGAAGTCGGCTGGCTTGCCGGTAAGCAAAAGGGCAAAGCGCGTCTTGCGCAACAGGACGCCATTGCCAGCGGCGAAGTGCAGATGATTGTCGGCACGCACGCCATCTTCCAGGAACAGGTGCAGTTTAATGGCCTGGCCCTGGTGATCATCGACGAACAACATCGTTTTGGTGTGCATCAGCGTCTGGCGCTGTGGGAAAAGGGTCTTCAGCAGGGCTTCCACCCGCATCAGCTGATCATGACCGCGACACCAATCCCCCGCACCCTGGCGATGACCGCCTACGCCGATCTGGACACCTCCACTATCGACGAGCTGCCGCCGGGCCGTACGCCGGTCACCACGGTTGCCATCCCGGACACGCGCCGCAGCGATATCATCGACCGCGTACGCAACGCCTGTACTCACGAAGGCCGCCAGGCGTACTGGGTCTGCACGCTGATTGAAGAATCCGAGCTGCTTGAAGCGCAGGCGGCAGAGGCAACGTGGGAAGAGCTGAAACTGGCCCTGCCAGAGCTGAACGTGGGCCTGGTTCACGGGCGCATGAAGCCTGCCGAAAAACAGGCGGTGATGCAGTCATTCAAACAGGGTGATTTGCATTTGCTGATTGCCACCACGGTCATTGAAGTGGGCGTGGATGTTCCTAACTCCAGCCTGATGATCATTGAAAACCCGGAACGTCTTGGCCTTGCGCAACTCCACCAGCTGCGTGGCCGTGTCGGACGTGGCGCCGTGGCTTCCCACTGCGTATTGCTCTACAAAGCCCCGCTTTCGAAAACGGCACAAATGCGTTTGCAGGTGTTACGCGACAGCAACGATGGCTTCGTGATTGCGCAAAAAGATCTGGAGATCCGCGGCCCGGGCGAATTGCTGGGCACACGCCAGACGGGGAACGCCGAATTCAAGGTGGCCGATCTGCTGCGCGATCAGGCCATGATCCCCGAAGTTCAGCGCCTTGCCCGCCATATTCATGAACGTTACCCGGATCAGGCAACCGCGCTTATTGAACGCTGGATGCCTGAAACCGAGCGCTATTCCAACGCCTGATATCAGGCAAACATTGGCAGCATCAGGTACAGCTTGATCACCAGCGCGTTGACGATATCAATAAAGAACGCCCCCACCATCGGAACCACCAGAAACGCCATATGAGAGGGACCGAATCGCTCGGTGATCGCCTGCATGTTGGCAATAGCGGTCGGCGTCGCACCCAGACCAAACCCGCAATGCCCCGCAGCCAGTACCGCAGCATCGTAGTTTTTACCCATCATGCGCCAGGTGACAAACATGGCATACAGGGCCATAAACAGGGCCTGAACCGCCAGAATAGCGACCATCGGCAGCGCCAGAGAGGCCAGTTCCCAGAGCTTGAGGCTCATCAGCGCCATCGCCAGGAACAGTGACAGGCAGACGTTACCCAGCACCGAAACGGCACGTTCGAACACGCGGTAGAAGCCCATTGCGGCCAGACCGTTACTCAGCACCACCCCGACAAACAGCACGCAAACAAATGTCGGCAGTTCAAATGCGGAGCCTGCCAGCCATTGCGCAACCACTTTGCCCACGGTCAGGCAGATGGCAATCATCGCGATGGTTTCAATCAGCACCAGCGAAGTAATACTGCGCCCGACATCCGGCTTTTCAAACGCCGTGGGCACCAGTTCATCGTCCGGTCTGCCGTCTGGCGTAGTGGAGTGCTTCACCAGATAGCGCGCCACCGGGCCACCAATCAACCCGCCCAGCACCAGGCCGAAGGTTGCGCAGGCCATCGCCACTTCCGTTGCGTTTTCAAAGCCGTAACGCTCAATGAACAGCTTGCTCCACGCGGCACCGGTGCCATGTCCACCAGACAGCGTGATTGACCCTGCCAGCAGCCCCATCAGCGGATCCAGCCCCAGCAGCGTGGCCATGCCGATACCGATAGCGTTTTGCATCAGCAGCAGCCCAACCACCACAATCAAAAATACGCCGAGCACTTTACCGCCCGCGCGCAGGCTCGCCAGGTTGGCATTCAGGCCGATGGTGGCAAAGAAAGCCAGCATCAGCGGGTCTTTCAGGGACATATCAAAATCAATTTCCCAGCCCATGCTTTTTTTCAGCACCAGCAGGGCCAGCGCCACCAGTAATCCACCGGCAACGGGTTCAGGAATGGTGTACTTCTTGAGAAGGGAAACACTGTGTACCAGTTTACGGCCAAGCAGTAAGACCAGCGTTGCGGCAACAAGTGTCGACAACGTATCGAGGTGAATCATAGAGGGCTCCTTATTCTGCGCGTATTCCACTCACACGCGGCGTTATCCTGGCGGGTTTGCGCTCGTCATGAGCCACCCGCGTAAAAAGTGTAATTTTTTTTCCTGACGGCGTGTAAAAAAGGTGCCCGCAGCGGCAGATTTTCTTATCTTTTTTTGCTGGCAATCGTTTGCTTTTACCAACTGGTCAGATAAAATGCCCGCTTTTCTACCGTGGGATTGCTGCCGATGTCCGTTAACACCATAGAGTCTCCCGATGCGCAACCGATTGCGCAGCCGCAGAACAGTGAATTAATCTACCGCCTTGAAGATCGCCCACCGCTGCCTCAAACCCTGTTTGCCGCTTGTCAGCATTTACTGGCGATGTTTGTTGCGGTGATCACGCCTGCTCTGCTGATTTGCCAGGCGCTTGGTTTACCGGCTCAGGACACACAACACATCATCAGCATGTCCCTGTTCGCCTCTGGCGTGGCCTCGATTATTCAGATTAAAGCGTGGGGTCCGGTGGGTTCGGGTTTGCTGTCGATTCAGGGCACCAGTTTTAATTTTGTGGCACCGCTGATTATGGGCGGCACGGCGCTGAAAACCGGTGGTGCCGATGTCCCGACCATGATGGCAGCCCTGTTCGGTACCCTGATGCTGGCAAGCTGCACGGAAATGGTTATCTCCCGCGTTCTGCACCTGGCGCGCCGCGTGATCACCCCACTGGTGTCCGGCGTGGTAGTGATGATTATCGGCCTGTCTCTGATTCAGGTTGGCCTGACCTCCATCGGCGGCGGTTATGGCGCAATGGCCGACCACACCTTCGGCGCACCGAAAAACCTGCTGCTGGCAGGCGTGGTGCTGGCGATCATTATTCTGCTTAACCGTCAGCGTAACCCTTACCTGCGCGTCGCGTCACTGGTGATCGCCATGGCTGCCGGCTATCTGCTGGCATGGGCGCTGGGGATGCTGCCGGAAAATGCTGCCCCCGCCAGCAGTGCATTAATCACCATCCCGACCCCGCTGTACTACGGCCTGGGCATTGACTGGGGTCTGCTGGTGCCGCTGATGCTGGTCTTTATGATCACCTCGCTGGAAACCATCGGTGATATTACGGCGACGTCTGATGTCTCTGAGCAGCCGGTTTCTGGCCCGCTGTACATGAAACGCCTGAAAGGCGGCGTGCTGGCAAACGGCCTGAACTCGTTTGTCTCTGCGGTGTTCAACACCTTCCCGAACTCCTGCTTCGGCCAGAATAACGGCGTGATCCAGCTGACCGGCGTTGCCAGCCGCTACGTCGGTTTTGTGGTGGCACTGATGCTGATCGTGCTCGGCCTGTTCCCGGCAGTAAGTGGTTTTGTGCAGCACATTCCTGAGCCGGTGCTTGGCGGCGCTACGCTTGTGATGTTCGGGACTATCGCCGCATCGGGTGTGCGCATTGTCTCGCGCGAGCCGCTGAATCGTCGTGCGATCATGATTATCGCGCTGTCTCTGGCTGTCGGCCTGGGTGTTTCTCAGCAGCCGCTGATCCTTCAGTTCGCACCAGACTGGCTGAAAAACCTGCTCTCTTCCGGCATCGCGGCTGGCGGTATTACGGCCATCGTACTGAACCTCGTTTTCCCGCCTGAAAAAAATTGATCGCCATCACGGCAGGCAGTCAATGCCTGCCGTGACATCTAATTACACCATTCCCGCCTTGAGCATTGCGCATAAATCGTGCATAACTCCTTTATGTGCGTTTCGCGGGATGGAAGACCATGAAATTTATTGGAAAGCTGCTCGTTTATCTTCTGATAGCCCTGTTAATTGTGGTTCTGGCGTTCTATTTCCTGCTCCAGACTCGCTGGGGTGCGTCTGAGGTCAGTAGCTGGGTCACGGTCAATACCGATTACGAACTCAGTTTCGACCAGATGGATCATCGCTTCTCGTCACCTTCCCACATCATTCTGGAAAACATCACCTTTGGCCGTGACGGCAAACCCGCCACTCTGGTGGCGAAAAAAGTAGATATCGGTTTAAGCAGCCGCCAGATAACCGATCCGCTGCACGTGGATACCATCACCCTGTATGACGGAACGCTGAATCTCTCTCCGCAAACGGCACCTCTGCCCTTCCAGGCAGACCGCTTGCAGTTAAACAACATGGCCTTTAACAGCCCGAATACCGACTGGGACCTGAGCGCACAGAAAGTGACGGGCGGCGTGACCCCGTGGCAGCCAGAGGCAGGTAACGTGCTGGGTAAAAACGCGCAGATCCAGATGAGTGCTGGGTCGCTCACCCTGAATGGCGTACCAGCCAGTAACGTGCTGATCCAGGGGCAGCTCAACGGTAAAGAGGTGGTTCTGAACACCATTGGCGCGGATATGGCGCGCGGCTCACTTACCGGCTCGGCCCTGCGTAACGCCGATGGCAGCTGGATTATCGACTCTATGCGCCTGAATGACATCCGCCTGCAAAGCGATAAATCACTGATGGATTTCTTTGCCCCCATAACCACGCTGCCGTCCTTGCAGATTGGCCGGCTGGAGGTGACCGACGCGCGTCTGCAAGGCCCGGACTGGGCAGTGACGGATCTCGATTTAAGCTTGCGCAACCTGACCCTGAGCAAAGGTGACTGGCAAAGCCAGGAGGGGTGGTTATCGATGAACGCCAGTGAGTTTATCTATGGCTCTGTGCATCTGTTTGACCCGATCCTGAATGCAGAATTCGCCCCGCAGGGCATTGCGCTGCGCCAGTTTACCTCTCGCTGGGAGGGCGGCATGGTGCGCACCTCCGGCAACTGGCAGCGCGACGGCAAATCGCTGGTGCTGGACGATGCCGCCATTGCCGGGCTGGAATACACTCTGCCGCAGAACTGGAAAACCCTGTGGATGGACCCGCTGCCTGAATGGCTGAACAGCGTGACGCTGAAAAAATTCGGCCTGAGCCGCAACCTGGTGATTGATATCGATCCGGCCTTCCCGTGGCAAGTTACCTCTCTGGACGGCTACGGCGCAAACCTGCAACTGGCAAAAGACCACCAGTGGGGCGTGTGGAGCGGCAGCGCAACGCTGAATGGCGCAGCAGCGACCTTTAACCGCGTGGACGTACGACGCCCGTCGCTCACGCTGAATGCCAACGCATCGACCGTTAACATCAGCGAGCTGAGCGCCTTTACCGAGAAAGGCATTCTGGAGGCCACCGCGACGGTTTCACAACTGCCGCAGCGGCAAACCACAGTCAGCCTGAACGGGCGAGGCGTGCCGCTGAACGTGATCCAGCACTGGGGTTGGCCAGCGCTGCCGATTGCGGGAGATGGCAATGTGCAGTTGACCGCCAGCGGCAGCGTGCAGGCCAGTGCGCCCTTGAAGCCAACGGTGAACGGCAAGCTGAACGCGGTGAATATGGATAAACAGCAGGTGCAGCAGACGATGACGGGCGGTGTGGTTTCAACACCACCCTCACCCCAGCCCTCTCCCTGAAAGGGAGAGGGAGCAAACCATTCCCTCGCCCCTTTGGGGAGAGGGTTAGGGTGAGGGGAATTAAAGGTGAACCACCACCTCATCCCCCTCCGCTTTCACCACCACGCCCCACTCGCTGCCCGCGTGTGAACCGCCCTTCACGCCGCTCACCTTCTGCACGTTGCGCAAGCACACCGACCAGTTTTTCGCTTCTCCCGCGCCGGTAAAGGTCACGACGTCGCCCTGACGTAACGCCTTCAGCGTAAACACCACCGAGCCATTCGCCGCAGGCACTTCGCTGACTGCCGTTGCGCCATCGCCCAGGTTAAACAGCTGGAAGGCAGTGCCCTCGTTCCACGCGTAGTCTGGCTTCTGGTTGTTGTTACCCAGCGCCAGCAGGGTGTTATCGCGCACGTACACCGGCAGGCTGCGGAAGTCGTGCTGCTGTTTGTGCCAGCGACTGCCCTGGATTTCATCGTTGTGCCACAGGTGTGTCCAGCGTCCTTCCGGCAGATAGAACTGCACATCACCCGCTTCGGAGAACACCGGCGCAACCATCATGGAATCGCCGAGCATGTACTGGCGGTCGAGATAATCGCACGCCGGATCGTCCGGGAATTCCAGCATCATCGCCCGCAGCATCGGGGTGCCCAGCTCACGCGCCAGCGCGGCCTGGCGATACAGATACGGCATCATCTGGCATTTCAGCTGCGTGAAGTGGCGCACCACGTCGCAGGACTCGTCATCGTACGCCCACGGCACACGGTAGGATTTGCTGCCGTGCAGGCGGCTATGGCTGGAGAACAGCCCGAACGCGCACCAGCGTTTGTAGACATGCGCCGGGGCCGTATTTTCGAACCCGCCGATATCGTGGCTCCAGAAGCCAAAGCCAGACAGACCAATCGACAACCCACCGCGCAGGCTTTCTGCCATCGATTCATAGTTGGCGTAGCAGTCACCGCCCCAGTGCACCGGGAACTGTTGCGCCCCCACAGACGCTGAACGGGCAAACAGCACCGCCTCTTCTTCGCCGACGGTTTCTTTCAGTACGTTCCACACCAGTTCGTTATAGATGTAGGCGTAGTGGTTGTGCATTTTCTGCGGATCCGAGCCATCAAACCACTGCACGTCGGTCGGGATACGCTCGCCAAAGTCGGTTTTGAAGCAATCCACGCCAATATCCACCAGGCCTTTCAGCTTGTCGGCGTACCACTTACAGGCTTCCGGGTTGGTAAAGTCATAAATCGCCAGACCCGGCTGCCACTTATCCCACTGCCACAGAGAGCCATCCGGGCGTTTAAGCAGATAGCCTTTCTCTTTTAGCTCGTTAAACACCGGTGATTTCTGGCCAATGTACGGGTTGATCCACACGCAGACTTTGAGTCCTTTTTCCTTCAGGCGGCGGATCATCCCTTTAGGGTCCGGGAAGGTCACCGGGTCCCACTCGAAATCGCACCACTGGAAGGCTTTCATCCAGAAGCAGTCGAAGTGGAAAACGTGCAGCGGCAGGTCGCGCTCGGCCATACCGTCGATGAAGCTGTTTACCGTGGCTTCGTCATAGTTGGTGGTAAACGAGGTCGTCAGCCACAGGCCGAAAGACCATGCCGGCGGCAGCGCCGGACGCCCGGTGAACTGCGTATAGCGGTTTAATACCTCTTTCGGCGTCGGGCCGTCGATCACGAAATATTCCAGATGTTCGCCTTCAACGCTGAACTGCACTTTGGAGACTTTCTCAGAGCCGATTTCAAACGAGACGTTTTGTGGGTGATTCACCAGCACGCCGTAGCCGCGGTTGGTGAGATAGAACGGGATATTTTTGTACGACTGTTCGGTACTGGTGCCGCCATCGCGGTTCCAGGTTTCGACCGTCTGGCCATTGCGCACCAGTGCGGTAAAGCGCTCGCCCAGCCCGTAGACCGTTTCGCCCACACCCAGATCCAGACGTTCGAAGAGATAGTTGCGATCGGTGTTGCTGTCCTGCACGTAGCCGTTGTTTTTCAGCTGGCTGCCGGTAATACGCTGGCCATTACGCAGGAAATCCAGCGCCCAGAACTCACCTTTGGTGACGCGTACGCTGACGTTGCCGCTTTTCAGCTCGGCAAATTCCGCATTGTTTTGAATCTCTACCTTCACGTCTTTCAGCACGTTCAACGGATAGTGCGGGCCGTTATCCAGCGCCCCCTGGAAGTGCTCAATGCGCACCCCGACAATCCCTTCCTGTGGCGCGAACAGACGAACCGTAAACATCAGGCTGTCGAGCTGCCAGGCGCGCTCGCGCACATCACGCGGCGCAACGTAGACCACCAGGTCGTTGCCCTGCTGTTCCACATCAAATACCTGCACCGGGTAAGTTACCTCCAGGCCAGGTTGAATGAGCCAGTTTCCATCACTGATTTTCATCTTATCGTCCTCTTAGTTCTGTAATTCTTTGCTGGTCGTCAGATGCCTGCCCTGTAGCGATAAGGTCACTGAGACCGGTTACAGAGGTTTTAAACCATTGTTCCAGGGGCGAGTATTGCGTTTTCTGGTTAGCAAATTACGTTTCTTGTTTTTTGTGATCGAGGTAAATGTTGGGAGCACGCAGGGCTAACATGAGGATTTTCTTAAGAATTAACTTAAATGACTTAATACAGGTCAAAAGAGACGTGAAAAAAGTGTGTCGGGGTATGTGGTAAATGCCTGAAAGTAGCTATAATGCGCCCCGCCTCCATGTAGCAATGCAGGCGCGGAAGATCGTCATCTCCGGTGAGGTGGCTGGACTTCAAATCCAGTTGGGGACGCCAGCGTTCCCGGGCAGGTTCGACTCCTGTGATCTTCCGCCAATAGTTTGCTATTTTTTCTTCGTTATATTTTTATAAAATGTAATTGATTCATCTAACCATTTTGGTTGCTCCAAATTCTTAACTATCCATTGAATGAACCTTTCAGAGTAACGATGACGTTCATCAATTGTATAGTGCATTTCAGAACGTTTTGATTTTTGGATATTGTGTTTTTTAATTATGGCATTAAAAGAATATTTTGTTATCGCTTTACTATTTAACAATTGATTGATTCGCTCAATTGCAGATCCTTGATAATAAGGATGTGTGATATCTGGATCACGGGTTTCCCTGATAATAATAGCGTTACTTCCATTATTTCCTACACCTAGAGACAGATCGCTGTCTTTTTCTGATTTAGTTAGCGTCAGTCTATAATCAATGGATATACTGAATTCATTTGAATTTTGCTCTTCAACAGTATTATGAAACCGTGTTAGAAAATCCTTTGCTACATTTGCCGTCATCTCTCCGTAATTTTCTTTAATCGTTGCTAAATTACTTTTAGGTCCATCAATAACTAGACTAAGCATCCCTACGCTTTGTCCTGCTAATGGGGACATTCCAGTTTCATTTAAATATCTTTGTTGAAAATTTAAAACATTTGCCTGAAAAAGACGAGATAATTCTGGTTGCAACTCAGGGAGGAGAAGATGTATTGCACCATCTCTAAGTTCAATTAAAACATCTAAATTTTTCTTTACAGGATCATTTTGCTGCAAACGTTTATTTATTGCATCAGAAATACAGATGGAATATCCATTTTTGTTGAAAACCGTCGTCAAACCTGAGGATTTTATTAGTTCAGCCTTTAATAAAAGCTCCCAAGCATTTACCGACAAAATACAAAATGCTTCGATTCTATTATCTAGACTAGGTCTGTTATAAACCTCCAAGGATAATATAAATGCATCTAGGCTTCTTTTTAAGAGTGACCTATAAATTTTTATATCCGGAGTTAATGATTTAGCTTTTAAAGATTGGGACATTAATGAAATGAATTCATCATTTGATATTTTCAAAATCCCTTGGCATCTCCAAGTCTTTCCATCTGCGCTATGTACATATTTTCCATTCAACTTTTCATTTATATATTTCCTTATACTGTTCTCTGAATAACCTGTTTCTTTGGCTAAATCTAACGGTGTAAATGTATTATTATTTTTTTCGTTTATTCTTAGCGATTCTAGTAATTTTAACTGATTAACTGTGCGTGTCATAAAAATTCCTTTTATCCACTTAATCAATGCAACTTGCTGATTAGTTATACCTAGTAGATTCCTTATCCTTTTGGCTCAAATCCTTTTCTTCTCAACTCCTCCCTCGCTAGCTCCTTCAACCAGCTGGCGAGGCTCACCCCTTCCTCAGCAGCCATAGCATCCAACTGCTCCTTCAATGCCGGATCAATACGCATTTTAAACTGCGGAGACTGCCCGCCGCCTTTTGGTTTTTTTTCGCGCGATATGATTGACATGAGGCCACCTATCCATCTACTCTGAGGCACATAGGAGGCCACCTAAACCTCCTTTACTTGCAACGCCCCGATGTGCGGGAACACAACCGGAGCGTCTAACCTCACCAACTATCAAGGAGTTGATTATGGCTGATTTGCATTCTACCCCAGACACCGACGAAACCGGAACCGAGCGTTCGTTAATTGTGGGATATCGCCCGAAGGTTCACGACAAATCTACACCCAATATTATTCTTTCCGGCAAATGGCTGCGCGCGGCGGGGTTTGAAACCGGACACCAGGTCACGGTGAAAGTCATGAAAGGCTGCATAGTGTTGATGGCGTATAGCGAGAACGAGCAGAAGTTGCTGGACGATTACAAACACGCGCAAGCGAAGTTGACCGAAATCCAGGGTGCATTGGCTCATTAGTTTTTCCGGAAACCTGGATAACAAAACAGACGGGTAAGCCTGGAGGCAACAAAATGAAAACGTTAAATGAAGCGATTGCATCCCGTCCACCGGAAAGCCAGCTGCGAGTTAAAGAGATGGCAGAGGAAATGAGCCATGCAATCGATCTGCAACTGGATGAGGAAGAGGAAAAGCTGTCGCAAGCAACTTGTAAGCCGGACTTACAAGTTCCACCAGGGGTTAAGAACTCATAATAAGCATCATTATTCATGTTCGGTGACGTCGTCCTCTCTCCCAAAGGGAGAGAGGACGTTCGTGCAGACATTTTTTGAGGGGATGTTCTGAGCCCCAGCGGGGTAAATATTATAACCCCAACCGCATATGCAGCAGCGGAAACGGATTCCCCTGCCCGTCCAGTTCTGAGCGGCCAACCTGCTCAAACCCCATATGGCGATAAAACGCGACGCCCTGCGGGTTTTGCTCGTTAACATCCACTTCGTTCGCGCCAAAATGTTCAATGGCGTATTTCAGCAGTAATTTGCCGACACCTTTCCCACGGCTTACGTCATCGACAAATAACATTTCAATGCGGTTTTCATCAACACCTAAAAAGCCGTGAATCACTCCCGCTTCATCGCGGGCAATCACGACCCGGAGGTTGGGTAAATACGTGTTAAGCAATAACGGGCGCAGCGCCGCAATATCGCTTTCCTGCAAAAAGTGGTGAGTGGCACGAACGGAAGATTCCCAGATCGCGACAAGACGTTCGAATTGTGAGGGGACTGCGTTTTCTATTTTCATGGGGGGGATCATGGCTATCAGCCAACCTAAAATCAAGCCATCAGAAGTAGAGAAAAGTCTTAGGCCAAAGGGAAAAAGTTGCAGGGCTAATGCAAAGGCATGAATGTGAAAGCGCCAGCCAAGAACAAAACTACGATCTGAATACGATGGCTACATAAGCGGCTGGAGATCCTGAAATGGCAGATCAAAGCGATGGCTTTCTCAAAGATGAATATTTAAAGCTACAGGACCAATATGAAGACTACGATCGCAGAGCTTTAGTGATAAAGGGATGGATTGGCGCTGGGGCATTGGCTGGGTTCGCATTGGGTACCAATGCAGACAAACATGTAACATTACTCACTCTGTTTGCTATTTCGTTGATCGCCCTGTGTTTTTGGTATCTCGAGGCAAAATGGAAAACGTTCCAGTATGCTATTGCGGATCGAATCCGGATTATTGAAGCGCACTTTCGCCAGGACCCACATGTGTTATTCAAAGATCCGAAGCCATTACAAATTTATCATTGGTGGTTTAAGTCTTACTCGAAAGATGAACCCATCTACGGTTACGAAACCGCCTACAGACCAGCCAAAAAATGGCAACGATTCAGAAGCGCCGCATTTCAGGATTTTGTTCATCTACCCTATTCGCTCATTATTGTCCTCTGCATTTTGATAGGGGTAATAGATTCACTAGCGGATAAGCCTCCCTCTGATCCATGCAAACCTACATGTGTTCTGTCACAAGTTGTGCCAGGGGTTACAGTACCCTCAACCGCCTATGTCTGTATCTTGAGCAAATAATAACGCTTCTCTGCGACCTGTCCCCTTAACCCTCTCCCACGGGGTTGAGGAATCCCCACAAAAATACGAGCACGGACGGCTCCCTCTCCTTTTTGGTGAGAGGGTTGGGGTGAGGGGAACATACGGCTGCGGTGGTCATTCCGTTCACTTTACGTTCCTTGCTACTCTGTCACCACAATACCGGTGAACGTGCCAGGGTAGCTCACCGCCGCTACCCTGGCGACCCGGGCTCCCGGCAAGAAAATCGTCGCTTCGCGATGCCCTCAGCGTTTGCTCCAGGCTAATCGGGGACGGGCGGATGAAACATCCCTGTAAAGCCGCCCTCGCCGCGCATCACCCCGGCCTTCCGTAAACGCTTCGGCGATTTTCAGCCGGACCATGACACCGCTGTAAGTCCCTTAATTCAATGGCGTAATATCATCGCTGAATTAAAGACAAAAATTACTGGGGAACCCTCAGCCCACGGGGAAAGGGAACCGATCGCGCTACGTTCTAATCTCCATCACCGCATACACCCCGTCCTTCGGCACAATCACGGTGACATTTTCCACCGGCACACCCGCCGCGAGGTGAATATCCTGCAACTGCTGCAACGAACGCGGGAAGATGTGTTCCCAGCCAATGCAGCGCAGGGCAAAGTCGATTTGCGGGCTACTGGTCAGCATGTTCGACACAATCACCGCGCCGCCAGGCTTCACCAGCCGCAGTGCGCGTTGCAAAAAAACCGCCGCATCCGTGTCGTTGAAATATTCGAAAATCCCCAGCGCATCCACCAGGTCGGCCTGATGCTCGCCCAGCTCCAGCAGTAAATCTTCGTTTCGCACCAGGGTATGTACCAGATCACGCCTGAGCAGGGTCAGCTGTTCATCCACGGTCAGCCCATCCTGCGCCGCCATCGTTTCCGCCCATCTCAGGGCAACCGGGTCTTTATCCACCAGCGAAAGATGCACGTTTTGCCCATTCAGTCTGGCGATGCGCAATGCCTCCAGCACCGGAATCGCCGCGCCGCACGCCAGGCTAACCCAGTCGCTTTCGATATTGTTGTGAATATACTTTCCGACCAGTGCGCCCAACACCCTGGCGCGAGAGCGAATGCCGATGGCATCGTTGGCGTGGATAAACCACTGGCGGCTGTCGCTGTCCATTTTTGTTCCTTCGGGAAGGCGTTCCTCCAGCGGATTTTGCAGCACAAACAGCGCCAGCGCAGTGGGGACAAGCCGGGTGCGCCAGGCTTCCAGCGCCGGGCGGTTGCGGTAGGCTTGTTCAGAATAACGGTGCCGGGGCACCAGAATCGGCAGCCCGCCTTCTTCGTAATCCAGCAACGGGGACATGAGCCGGGTATCCGCTTTCAGTGCCTGGTCGATAGCGTTTATTTCGCGGATGGTGTCGTCTTTCATCGGCCACTGGTCGCTGACGTCGGGAAATGAGGCGCTAAAAATGGTCATATTTTCCGGCGCGTTGCCGCGAAAAGGCTGCCAGTTCATCTCATCGTCCCCCGTTGCGCTTTTAACGGAAGTCTATCCAGGCAGGCCAGTAATACCCTACGAAGAAAGCACGATCTTCACTGCTTCACCCACACCAGCTGGTCAACCCGGAAGCCCAGGCTACGTGCAGTATTCAGGTATTCCTGTTTCACTTCATCGGGAATGGTTGGCGTGCGCGACAGGATCCACAGGTAATCACGATTCGGACCGCTGACCAGCGCAAACTGGTACGCATCGTCCAGCGCGATCACGTTATAGCCGCCGTAGAACGGGCCGAAGAACGACACCTTCAGCGCGGCGGTAGTCGGCGCGCCGGTAAAGTACGCTTTACCCTCGCTCTCGTTCCACTCGTTTTTCACCGGATCGTAACCCCGGTTAAGTACGCTAATACCGCCGTCTCCGCGCTCGCCATAGGTTGCAGTCACCTGCACAAGCCCGCGCTCAAAGCGGTTTTCCAGGCGGGCAATTTCGTACCATTTGCCGAGATAGCGGCTGGCATCAAAGCCAGTAATGGGCTGCACGCCTTTCGGCGGCGTGGGAGATTTACAGGCCACCAGACTCAGGGCAATGGCGACACCGGTCACAACAGGCCATATCCTCATGAGAATTCCTTTCATTTGCACGATCGGACGTTAAGTGTAGTGCACCGTGAAGGTGCTTCATCCCGTCAGCAAAAATTCGTAGTATATTGAGATTATTCTACCTCTCCGGGCACTGACATGGCTTACTCCATCGGCGAATTCGCCAGACTCAGCGGCATCACCGCCACCACGCTCCGGGCGTGGCAGCGCCGTTACGGCCTGCTTAAGCCAGAGCGCACGGAGGGTGGTCATCGCCTTTACAGCGAAGAAGATGTTCAACAGGCGCTGAAAATCCTCGACTGGGTAAAAAAAGGCGTTCCGATTGGCCAGGTCAAACCGTTGCTGGAACGCCCGGTGCCGCGTCGTACCAACAACTGGCAAACGTTGCAACAAAACATGCTTCAACGTCTGCAGGAGGGCAAAATCGAGTCCCTGCGCCAGATGATTTACGACGCCGGTCGCGAATATCCGCGCCCTGAACTGGTAGCGAATGTTCTGCGTCCGGTGCGAAGCCAAATGTCGGCCAACATCCCTGCGGCCATGACCCTGCGCGATATCTTCGACGGTATTATCATCGCCTATACCTCCTTTTGCCTGGAGGGCGATAAAAAAGCGCCGGGTGATAACCTTCTGTTGACCGGCTGGCACCTGAACGACCCGGGTGAAATCTGGCTCGAAGCCTTAACGCGTACCGGCCAGGGCCACCGCATTGATGTTTTGCCCACCCCCCCAGCCATGCTGGCACCGGAGATTTTTCCGGACAGGAAATGGCTGCTGGTGACTCGTGGCAAACTCACCGTGGCGCGGAAAAAACAGGTGGAACAGTGGCAGCAGCAGGTATCGCTGGACGTCATTATCCTCTGATTATTTTCCTCTGCGGGAAACTTCACGAAAAGTTGAATATTTTTCCGCACCGCAGATGCTAACGTTTTCCTGTGACTGATAACTCCACAGGAAATACCGTGAAAAAGACAACCCCCCTGCTGATCCTGGCCACCATGGCCTTCGCCCCCGCCGCGTTTAGCGCCCCTGTCGGTACGCTGAGTGTTCACATTCTTGACCAGCAAACCGGCACACCGCCACCGGGCGTTACCGTCACGCTGGAAAAGCAGCAGCAGGATAAATGGACCCCGCTTGCCAGCGGTAAAACCGACCATGACGGACGCATCAAATCCCTCTATCCGGAGGATCAGGATATGCAGCCAGGCGTCTACAAAGTGACGTTCAAAACGGCTGATTACTTCCACGCGAAGAAACTGGACACGTTCTTCCCGGAAATCCCGGTGCTGTTTACCGTGACCCGCACCAACGAAAAGTTGCACATCCCGCTCCTGCTTAGCCAGTACGGATATTCGACTTACAAGGGTAGTTGATCACCATTGATTTTAAACGGAAAGAAAAAACAATTCCGCTAATACTTGGACAAATTAGACATGTTGTGTAAGTTTTAATGATATGAACTGGAGATACACACCATGACAACGAAACCTGTGCTGGGTATTAGCGGATGTTTGACCGGTTCCGCCGTTCGCTTTGACGGCGGACACAAGCGTATGGGCTTTGTGATGGATGAACTGGCCCAGTGGGTCGGTTTCAGGCCCGTCTGCCCTGAAATGGCGATTGGCCTGCCTACGCCGCGCCCTGCTATTCGTTTAACGCTGACAGAAAGCGGTGATACGCAGCTGCGTTTCAGCAAGCCGCCTCACGAAAACCTCACGCAGAAAATGGCGGACTTTACGGCGGATTATCTGCCTAAAATCGACGATCTGGCGGGATTTATCGTCTGTGCGAAATCGCCAAGCTGCGGTATGGAGCGTGTGCGGCTGTATGATGAAAACGGCAACCGGGGCCGCAAGGAGGGTGTCGGGCTGTTCACCTCCGCCCTCCTTGAATCCCGGCCGTGGCTGCCCGTAGAGGAAGATGGTCGTTTGCACGACCCGGTGCTGCGGGAAAACTTTATCGAACGCGTTTTTGCCCTGCATGAGCTGAACACCCTGCGTGCCAACGGCCTGACGCGCCGCGCGCTGCTGGACTTCCACAGCCGCTATAAACTACAGCTGCTGGCGCACCATCAGGCGGGTTACCGCGAAATCGGCCCGTTCGTCGCTTCGCTGCACGAGTGGGAGGATCTGGACGCCTTCTTTGTGGCGTACCGCGATAAGCTGATGACAATCCTGAAGAAACCCGCTTCGCGGAAAAATCACACCAACGTGCTGATGCATATTCAGGGTTATTTTCGTAATCAGCTCAACAGCAGCCAGCGTGGCGAACTGCGCGATGTGATCCTGCACTATCGCGATGGGCTGTTGCCTATCCTCGCGCCGCTGACTCTGCTCAAACACTACATGGCCGAATATCCTGACCGGTATCTGATGACGCAAAACTATTTTGATCCCTACCCGGACGATTTAGGTCTGCGCCTGGCTATCACCTGAAAGAAAGTATGCAAAGGGTCCATGGAACGAAAGAGGCCTCAGGCAGTACCCCGTTTAGACGACACCTCACTGTCGTCTTTTTTTTACGCCGCGCACAGCGCCTGAGCCAGCGCCTCGCGGAACTGCGGTAACTTGTCGCGATTCGCCGCTGCCACTTCATAAAACGCCAGCGGTGGCAGCCAGTTCATGCCCACATACAGCGCGCTGGCTTTCATTGGGCTGAGCACTTCATCCATCGAACTTTGGATCAGCCCTTCGTGGGAGTACGTAAACGGACTGGCTCCTGCGGAGGTGACCACCATCAGGCTTTTCCCTTTCAGGGCTTCGCCACCTGCACCAAACGCCCAGCCGTACTGCCATACTTCATTCAGATAGCCTTTCAGCATTGGCGTCAGGTTGAACCAGTGAGTCGGGTAGATAAACACCACGCGGTCAACGCCGTCATACGCCGCCTGTTCTGCCGCCACATTAATGGCGTTCACGTCGTTGCCGTACATCGCTTCCAGATTGCGGACGATGACGTTATCTACACCCTCTGCCGTCTGCTGTAAGGCCTTGATAATACGAGACTGAGACGCATAAGGATGGGATACAATCGCTAAGGTTTTCATGGGTGTCTCCTTTATTGTTGTTCCGGCATTACGCCTTTTACCAGCCAGGCGTTGGTGCTGGCGGCGGCGTGTCGGTAGTGAATGATCTCCTGATACGCAGGGGAATCGTGCCAGGCGTGCGCTTGTTCCGCGCTGTCGAACTGCAACATCACCAGCATCCCCTGCGGGCCGTTGCCTTCCACGGTGTCGCACCGGCCTCCCATCACCAGGCGTTTACCGCCAAAGGCTTTATAGCTGGCCTCGACTTTTTCCCGGTACGGCTGCATCGCCGCAGGGTCATGAATAACCACATCAAAAATGAAATAAGCAGGCTCGGACACGTTCATACAAGTTCCTCACTGTGGGTTGATGGCAAGAGTATGTGCCCGTTTACTCGTAACGAGAATTAGGGTTATGGTTAATAGATAATCAACTTCAGGTTGTGAATACGGGAGTGAAACATGGAGTTATCACAGCGAGTTCGCGCGATTGTCTCATTCGTAGAAGCCGCCAGTGCGGGCAGCTTTGCCGCCGCCGCACGCAGCCAGGGGATCAGCCCTGCCGCGGTCAGTAAAAACATCGCCGGGCTGGAACAGGCGCTGGGCGTCAGGCTGATGAACCGCACCACGCGCACGCTGAGCCTGACCGAAGAGGGAACCGCCTTTTTGCAACAGGCACGGATTGCTATCGGCGCGCTGGATACGGCGATGGATGCCGTGGTGGCTCGCAAAATGGAAACCCGCGGTCACGTACGCATTTCCACCAGCGCCGCCTTCGGGCGCGAGCAGTTGCTCCCGGTGCTGCCGGGGCTGCGGGCACGTTATCCGGGTATCTCAGTCGAAGTGGATTTTGACGACCGGGTGACAGACCTGATTGCCGACGGCTACGACCTGACCATTCGCGGCGGGCGCATTGTCGATTCGTCGCTGATTTCGCGGCCCGTCTGCCAGCTCAAAACCGCGCTAGTTGCCTCGCCTGAGTATCTGGCGCGTTGCGGCGTACCCAAAACACCTGCTGACCTGGCGCATCATCATCTTATCGCCAGGCGTTTTTTAGGGGGACGTGTCTCGCCATGGGGGTTCAGGGGAAGCGATGGCAGCCTGACCACACTTGAGCCAGACGCCGCGGCAGTGACGCTCTCCGCACCGGAAGCCCAGACACAAGCGGCACTGCTGGGGTTGGGTATTGCTCAGGTGGGTGTGCATCACGCGCTGGCGCATTTGCAGGCCGGGGCGCTAAAAGCCGTGCTGGTCGGTCAGCACGACCCTGGTAATTACGAGATGGTTATCCAGTATCCCCACCGTGCGCTGGTCGCGCCGCGCGTGAAAGCCACAGTGGAGTATCTGCTGGATGCTTTTCGCCAGGATGCATCGCTGCATTTCCCACCCGAAAGGCTGGCGGATTACGCCGCCGTTTTAGTGGTTTAAATGATATGAATAACAAAGACGATGACTTTTTTTTCAAAAAACAGGCCCTCGCTGATGATTAACACCCTGCACATTCAGAATTACCGTTCAATCCGCGACATGTCGCTGAAGCTGGAACAGCTCAACATCGTCTTCGGCCCAAACGGCACCGGGAAATCGAATATCTATAAGGCGATTTACCTGATGCACAGCGCGGCGCAGGGGCAGTTTTCTCAGGCGCTGGCGAATGAGGGCGGGATTTTGAAGGTATTCTGGGCAGGCAAAACGCGCAGCGACCAGCTGCGGCGCATGAACCTGGCGGTGGAAACCGAAACCTACGAATACGAATTGCAGGTGGGTTTTGTCGAAAAGCTGCCCTATCCGTCGCAGTTTCAGCTCGACCCGGTGATCAAAGAGGAGTCCATCTGGCTGAGCGGCCAGCATCGTCGCCCGTCGTCACAGCTGATGAAGCGCAAAAACCAGGCCGTGTTTCTGAATAACGTGCATCACGAAAAAGTGACCCACAGCGGCACGCTGTATGAGAACGAATCGGTGTTCGGGCAGCTCGGCGAACCGCATCTCTACCCGGAAGTGTCGCAGATGCGTGAATCCCTGCGGAACTGGCGTTTTTATCACGAGTTTTCTGTCTCATCCGGCTCGGCGATCCGCGCCCCGCAGGTTGGCTTCCGCTCGCCGGTGCTGGCCAGCGATGGTTCCAACCTGGCTGCGGCGTTTCAGACGACTATCGAAATTGGCGACGAGCTGCTGCTGATGCGCATCCTCGATCAGGCGTTCCCCGGCTGCGTGTTTTACAGCGACAATTCTGGCGGACGTTTTCGGATGATGATGCAGCGCGAGGGGTTAAGCCGACCGCTGGAGCCGGCTGAGTTCTCCGATGGCACGCTGCGTTTCCTGTGTCTGGCGGTGGCGTTGTTAAGCCCGCGCCCACCGGCCTTTATCGCCCTCAACGAGCCGGAAAACAGCCTGCATCCGCAGATGCTGCCCGCGCTGGCGAGCCTGATTGCCGAGGCCAGCCGCTACTCACAGATCTGGCTCACCAGCCACTCACCAGAGCTGGCAAAGCTGATTGAAAAACACCGTTCGTTTTCGCTGTATCAGCTGTCGATGGTAGAGGGGGAAACGAGGATGGAGAGGCTGGGATAAACGCCGGGTGGCGCTACGCTTACCCGGCCTACGAATGAGTCCGAAAGGTCTTGCGCCATTCCGCCGGGCTGACCCCAAAACGCGCCTTAAACTGCTGGCGATACGTCACCGCCGACACAAATCCCACCTGCCCGGCCACGCTTTCGATCGGCAGATTTCCGGCTTCAAGGAGGATCTGGCTGCGCCGCAGGCGCTCGGCGGTCAGCCAGTCGGCAACGCTCATGCCCGTGGCCTTAACAAAATGGCGGGTCAGGGTACGGCGGCTCATGGAAACAACCTCCGCCAGAGAGTCCAGATTATGCGGCTCGGTAATATGCTGCTGGAGATAATCAATCAGGCAGTTAATCTGCGCATCGCGGGTATCTTTTGGCACCGGCTGGGCAATAAACTGCGCCTGCCCGCCTTCACGGTGCGGCGGTACAATCATCCGCCGGGCAATCTGGTTAGCCACCACGCTGCCAAAGCGCTGGCGGATGATATACAAACAGCAATCCAGTGCGGCGGCGGTGCCTGCGGACGTGATGATGTTGTCGTCATCAACATAGAGCGCGTTGATATCCAGCTTCACGTCGGGGAACTGTGACGCAAACTGGTGCTCAAACTCCCAGTGGGTTGCCGCGCGTTTGCCGTCGAGAATGCCCGCATAGCCCAGCACAAACGAGCCCAGACACAGGCCGACGATCTCCGCGCCGTTGTCCCTGGCCTGGACCAGGCTTTCGAGCAATACCTGCGGCGGGCGCTCCAGAACGTGCTGCCAGTAAGGCACTACCACGATATCGGCCTGCGCAATCGCGGAATAATCCTGCGAGGCATTCAGCGCAAAGCCGTCTCTGGAGGTCAGCAATCCCGGCTTTTCGGCGCAGATCGTGACGTTAAAGCGCTTTTCACCCGATACCGTATCGCCAAACAGAATGCAGGGAACGGAGTAGTGGAACGGGCTAAACCCATCCACCGCGACAATCGCGACGTTTACTGGCGGCATCAGTCTCTCCTTTCCCTTTGTGGTGTTCAGAATATAACGCTTTCGCCGTCCTGGGGAATGCTCAGCGCATCACTGAACTGGTTGGCTTCGGCATATTCGCGCAGGGCGCGACGGGTTAACAGGCAATGATTGATCGCCTCCATATGGGTCGCCACAATCTGCGCCTGCGGCAGCAGGAAATGGACGTTCAGCACATCCTGCTCGCCCATGATAATCGGCCCGAAACCAAGCACATGCGCATAACCGGCATTCAGTACTACCACATCCGGCTGGTGTTTTTGCAGTTCGGCCGCCACTTCTTCACGCCAGATGGTATCGCCTGCGATGTATAGCGTCTTCTCGTCAGAATGGCGGAAGACCACGCCGCAGGCTTCGCCCAGACGTTCTGCCAGCTCCGGCACAGCGTAAGCGCGGTCGGTACCGTGCTGGCCGCCGTGGGTTTTCGCAATGCGGATATCGCCAAAGGTCGTCTCTTCGGTCATCACCGTCAGGTGAGTGAATCCCTGGCTGCGCAGCAGCGCGGCATCGCTGTCGTTTTGCACGTAGACAGGCTTGTCTTTGGCGATAAGCTCAATGGCCGTATGATCCCAGTGATCGTCATGGGTGTGGGTGACAATCACCGCATCGGCATCCAGCAGCGTTTTTACGTCAACGGGCAGCTCGACCATCGGGTTGCGAATGTCTGCGCGCGCCGTGCCAGGAAAGCCGGGATACGCGCCTTTTGGTGCCAGCATCGGGTCAATTAAAAAACGTTTTCCGGCGTAGGTAATCAGCTGGGTGGCATTGCGAATTTGGGTGATGTTCATGGGTTATCCTCCGGTTGGTGTGATAAGGAGAATAGCCAGATGAGCCGTTTTGTGATGTGGGCTAAAGGGCGATGATCGATGGAATCGGGTCAATATGAAAAGGCGGGTTTCCCCGCCAGAGTGCTTACCAGCCAGGTACCGCGCCGCCGTTAAAGATAGTCTCTGCCGCTTTCGCCACCTCAGGTGACTGATACGACTGAATAAACTCTTTCACGTTCTCTGCGTCTTTGTTGTCTTCACGCGTCACCACAATGTTCACGTACGGCGAATTTTTGTCTTCGATAAAGACCCCGTCATGCACAGGCGACAGCCCGGTTTGCTGGAGATAGGTGGTGCTGATAATGGCGACATCGACTTTCGGGTCATCCAGCACGCGTGGCAGTTGCGCCCCTTCCAGCTCCATGATTTTCAGGTTTTTGGGATTTGCGGTGATATCCAGCGCCGTCGGCAGCAGGCCAACGTCAGGCTTGAGGGTAATCAGCTTCTCTTTTTGCAGCAGCAACAGCGCGCGGCCAAGGTTGGTCGGGTCGTTCGGAATGGCAATGGTCGCGCCATCCTTCAGGTCAGACACGGATTTTATCTTGCGGGAATAACCGGCGATCGGGAAGACGAAGGTATTGGCAACCGCCACCAGCTTGTAGCCGTGCGCCTTGTTATCTTCCGCCAGGAACGGTCGGTGCTGGAAGACGTTGGCGTCCAGTTCACCGTGGTTAGTGGCATCGTTTGGCAGCAGCGATCCGCTAAAGCCCACCAGCTCGACATCCAGGCCATATTTCTCTTTTGCGACCTTTTTGGCGACTTCCGCCACATCCTGCTCCGCGCCGTTAATCACGCCGACTTTAATGTGTTTGGCATCGCTGCCACCTTGATCGCAACCCGCCAGCAGCAGGCCCGCGAGAACCAGAGCACCCAATCGAAATTTCACCAGACAGTTCCTTTTGATAAACGTTTTGATGACTATATCGACAACGAAGCGGCGTGCTAAAAACCGAAAAGGAATCAATAAGAAGGATAAGTTATATACAATTTTTTTCCGGGTGGCGCTGCGCTTACCCGGCCTCCGTGAGTGGTAGTTGTAGGCCCGGTAAGCGTAGCGCCACCGGGCGAAGGAAATCACTCATACCTTTTGCGCAGCGGCGCTTCACGTAAAAACCACGACAGCACAAACGCCAGCACCATAATGCTCGCAGCCAGCAGGAACACGGCGTGGATAGCCGAGCCGAACGCATCCAGATAATCCAGCTTCAGGGTCTCAGGCAGATGATGAATAGCGGTCGGATCCAGCGCGCGCGGCAGGTTAGCCCCTTCCGGTAAACGGTCCATCAGGCCGGATTGCAGCATGTGCGTGAACACCGCGCCAAACAGCGCGACGCCAATCGCCCCCCCGATGGAACGAAACAGCGTCACACCGGAGGTCGCCACACCGTACTGATCTGCCGACACGCTGTTTTGCACCGCCAGCACCAGCACCTGCATCACCAGCCCAAGCCCCATTCCCAGCACACCGGTGAACAGGTACAGCTGCCAGGTCGGGGAGTGAATCGAAATGCGCGTCAGCAACACCATCCCGACCACACCCAGCAGCGTGCCGAGGATCGGAAACAGGCGGTACTTCCCGGTATGGCTGATTATCCGCCCGCTGATAATCGAGGTCAGCAGCAATCCGCCCATCAACGGGATCAGCTGCAAACCGGCCTGCGTTGGCGTGGCGTCTTTCACCACCTGCAAATAGAGCGGCAGGAAGGTCACCGAGCCAAACAGCGACATCCCGATGATAAAACCAATCAGACTACACAGCAGAAAGCTGCGATCGCGGAAGAGCGACAGCGGGATAATCGGCTCCCAGGCCAGGCGTTCCTCGTAAATAAACCCGATGATCCCCGTCAGGCCAAAAGCCAGAATGCACCACAGCTGCGGGTCGTTCCACTGGCGGATGGTCCCGCCTTCAGTAGTGAACAGAATGATGCACAGTAGCGCCATACTGAGGTAAATCGCCCCCAGGTAGTCAATCTCGTGCTTGCTGCGCCGGGCACTGCCATGAAACACCGCGCCAATCACCAGCAGGGCAAACAGTCCCAGCGGCAGGTTGATGTAAAAAATCCAGCGCCAGGAGGCGTGCTGCACGATAAAACCGCCAATCAGCGGCCCAATAACCGTTGCCAGGCCGTACACGCCGCCAAACAGTCCCTGATAACGTCCACGCTCGGCAGGCGGAATAACGTCCGCCACGGCGGCCATGCTAATCACCATCAGCCCGCCGCCACCCAGCCCTTGCAGGGCACGCATCAGCACCAGCTGGGTCATGTTTTGTGCCAGCCCGCACAGCGCGGAGCCCGCCAGGAACAGCACAATCGCAATTTGCAGGACGATTTTCCGGCCAAACAAATCGCCAAATTTGCCGTACAGCGGCACCACGATGGTGGAGCTGAGAATGTAGGCCGTGACCACCCAGGAGAGTTTATCCAGCCCGCCCAGCTCGCCAACAATGGTCGGCAGCGCCGTGGAGACAATCGTCTGATCCAGCGCAGAGAGCAGCATCACCAGCAGCAGTGCGCTGAACAGCAGCTTAATCGACGGCGCTTTTTGCGCAGTTTGAGCCATTACGTCGGACTCCATAAGACATCACTTGAAATTAATTAATTGGATAATTAATATTTGTGTAAGTGATGAATAAGATCAAGAGATACTGTGACCATGTCAGCACAAAAGGACAATTCTGAACCCCGCCGCCCTGGCCGCCCGCGCGGTGGCAAACGTGTTACCGCCAGCCGCGAGCAGCTGCTGGATATCGCGCTGCATCTCTTTTCCCGCCAGGGGATTGCCAATACGTCGCTGAACGCGATTGCGAAAGAAGCGGGCGTGACGCCTGCGATGCTGCACTACTACTTTAACTCCCGGGAACAGCTGCTCGATGCAATGATTGAGGAACGTTTCCTGCCATTACGCAGCAAGATCGGCGCTGTTTTTGCCGAATACCCGGACTCCCCGGTGAAAGCCCTGACGCAGATGGTGCAGGCTCTGGCCGATTTGGCCGGGCAACACCACTGGTTTGCGCCGCTGTGGATGCAGGAAGTGATTGGCGAGATGCCGGTTCTGCGCACGCACCTGCACGCGCGGTTTGGCGATGAGAAATATCAGGCAACGCTTACCGCCATCACACGCTGGCAGCAGGAAGGAAAACTGAATCGTGAGCTTGCGCCGGAGCTGTTATTCACCACGCTGCTGAGCCTGGTGCTTGTGCCCTTCTCGCGGATGCGCAATGACGAGAGGCTGAAAACCCTCTCGCCGGAGATCATTGTGCGCCATGCCTTAGCGGTGATTGGCCATGGGATAGGCGGTTAGAGAGATTTGGTCAGGTAGTGCCGCTGCATTCCCGGATACGGGTAGTCCGGCAGGGACATCTGTAGCCGATACCCCAGCTTTTCATAGAACGGGCGCGCCTGGAAGCTGGCTGTATCCACCAGCGCGTGCTTGCAGCCTTTGCGTCGGGCTTCATCTTCTGCCGTTTTGATAATCTGGCTGCCTACGCCGGAACCCCGCACGCTATCGCTGACCCACAGAAAGTCGATGTTTAACCAGTCGCCTTTACGCACGCCGATTAACCCACCCAACATTACGCCTTTATCGTCTCGCACATAAACGCCAATATCACTACTAAAGGTCATCAGATCCAAAAATTGCCCGTTGTAGGCTCTCAATCCCGTTAATAACTCGTCTTTCTCTTGCTGTGTGACATTATCAGTCGTGCTCAGGTGCATATTGTTCTCCTTATTTTCTGTGCATTCTTAATATCTCACAGCCTTTCCTTCACAGAAACTCCTTAATTCCTTCATTCTTTTTATCTGGAAATATTCATTCAAAATGTAATTAAAAAAAACTCTTTCCAATACGCTCTTAAAACATATAATGAGAACGATCACCCTCACTTTTGCACGGTAACCAACGATGAGCCCAACGCTTGCAGAACGCCAAAAATTACGCCAGGACGAGATCCTCACTGCGGCACGACGCTGTTTTCGCGTCAGCGGATTTCACGCTGCCAGCATGTCGCAAATCGCCAGCGAGGCGAAGCTCAGCGTCGGGCAAATCTATCGTTATTTCAGTAACAAAGATGCCATTATCGAAGAGATGATCCGCCGGATTATCGACTCGCGCATCGAAGAGATGGAAGGCAAAACGCTGGTAGAAGGAATGCCGGAAGCCCTGGCCTCACGCCTGACGCTTAACGAAGATGACGATGCGCTGATGCTCGAAATGTCCGCCGAAGCAACACGCAACCCGCAGGTGGCGACCATGCTTATCGAGGCCGAAGCCCGCATGTTTGCCAACGCCTGCACACACCTGAAAAAGCAATTTCCCCACCTCAGCGACGAGCATATCCGCTGCTGCGTGGAGATCACCGCCGTGATGATCGAGGGCACCATATACCGTCGGTTAACACCCTTAAAGGTGCCATCAGAACAGTTACAGCCCATTTACCAGGATATTTTAAATATGCTTTTCACTGCAAAGTAATCGTATGTGAATAATTAAAAGAGATAGGTAATTTCTCGTTTTTACATTTCCGGCGCTGCCGGAGATGCGGTATCGCTGTGCCTTTAAATAGCCCTCCTCCTTGTTAATCCATTAACAGGGCAGGCATCGTTCACCCTGGAAAAAATTATGAAAACCATAACAACCTCCATCGCGGCATTATTCCTCCTGACAGGGTGCGATAATGCGCAAACATCTGCTCCCCAGCGCCCCCTCCCGGAAGTGGGTATAGTCACCCTTATGAGCCAGCCGGTGTCGGTCGTCAGCGAGCTGACCGGCCGCACCACCGCCGCCATGAGCGCCGAAGTGCGCCCACAGGTCGGCGGCATTATCCAGAAGCGGCTATTTACCGAAGGCGATACCGTTAAAGCCGGGCAAGCCCTGTATCAGATTGATCCCTCAAGCTATCGCGCGGCTTACGATGAAGCCGCAGCGGCACTGAAACAGGCGCAGGCGCTGGTAACAGCCGACTGCCAGAAAGCCCAGCGCTATGCGCTGCTGGTGAAAGACGACGGCGTATCGCGCCAGGATGCAGAAGACGCGAAATCCACCTGTGCGCAGGACAAAGCCAGCGTGGAGTCGAAAAAAGCCGCCCAGGAGAGCGCACGCATTAACCTCAACTGGACGACCGTCACCGCGCCGATTGCCGGGCGTATTGGGATCTCTTCCGTCACGCCAGGCGCGCTGGTCACCGCCCAGCAGGACACCGCGCTGGCCACCGTTCGTGGTCTGGACAGCATGTACGTTGATTTAACCCGCTCCAGCGCCGACCTGCTGCGCTTACGCAAACAGACCCTCGCCAGCAACAGCGACACCCTGAGCGTATCCCTGTTGCTTGAAGACGGCAGTACCTACAGCGAAAAAGGCCGCCTGGCGCTGACCGAGGTCGCAGTCGATGAATCGACCGGCTCGGTTACGCTGCGCGCCGTCTTCCCGAACCCACAGCATTTGCTGCTGCCGGGGATGTTCGTCCGCGCCAGAGTGGATGAAGGCATCATGGACGATGCGATCCTCGCGCCACAGCAAGGCATTACCCGCGATGCCAAAGGCAACGCCACCGCACTGGTCGTTGATGCCAGCAACAAAGTGGAACAGCGTCAGCTGGAAACGGGTGATACCTACGGCGACAAATGGCTGGTGCTGAGCGGCCTGAAAGCCGGCGATAAACTGATTGTCGAAGGCACCGACAAAGTCGCTGCCGGTCAGGAAGTGAAAGCCGAAGAGATGAAAGCCAACGGAGGAAACGCCTGATGTTTTCCCGTTTCTTTGTGCGTCGCCCGGTATTTGCCTGGGTGATCGCCATTCTGATTATGCTCGCGGGGATGCTGGCGATCCGCACACTGCCGGTTGCGCAGTACCCGGACGTCGCTCCGCCGTCGATCAAAATTTCCGCCACCTATACCGGTGCATCGGCACAGACGCTGGAAAACAGCGTCACTCAGGTCATAGAGCAACAGCTGACCGGGCTGGATAACCTGCTCTATTTCACCTCCACCAGCAGCTCGGACGGTTCGGTCAGCATTAATGTGACCTTCGAACAGGGAACCGACCCGGACACCGCGCAGGTTCAGGTGCAGAACAAAGTCCAGCAGGCGGAATCACGCCTGCCGACCGAAGTGCAGCAATCTGGCATCACCGTCGAAAAATCGCAGAGTAACTTCCTGCTGATCATGGGCGTGTACGATAAGACCGACACATCCAGCAGCTCCGATATCGCCGACTGGATGGTCAGTAACATGCAGGACCCGCTGGCGCGTGTTGAAGGCGTGGGTAGCCTGCAGGTGTTTGGCGCTGAATACGCCATGCGTATCTGGCTCGACCCGGCGAAGCTGGCCTCTTACTCGCTGATGCCGTCCGACGTGCAAAGCGCGATTGAAGCGCAGAACGTGCAGGTCTCTGCCGGTAAAATCGGTGCGCTGCCGTCATCAAACGCCCAACAACTGACCGCCACCGTGCGCGCCCAGTCGCGTCTGCAAACGGTCGATCAGTTCAAAAACATCATTGTTAAGAGCCAGTCCAACGGCGCGGTCGTGCACATAAGCGATGTTGCTCGCGTGGAAATGGGCAGTGAAGATTACACCGCGACCGCAAAGCTGAACGGCCACCCGGCAGCGGGTATGGCGGTGATGCTCTCCCCGGGTGCCAACGCGCTGGATACCGCCACGGCGGTGAAGAACAAAATCGCTGAATTTAAACGTGCGATGCCGGAAGGCTACGACGTTGCCTATCCGAAAGACAGCACCGAGTTCATCAAGATCTCGGTTGAGGACGTGATCCAGACGCTGTTCGAAGCCATTATCCTCGTGGTGGTGGTGATGTACCTGTTCCTGCAAAACATCCGCGCCACGCTGATCCCGGCGCTGGCCGTGCCGGTAGTGCTGCTGGGTACGTTTGGCGTCCTGGCGCTGTTCGGTTATTCCATCAATACCCTGACGCTGTTTGCGATGGTGCTGGCGATAGGGCTTCTGGTGGATGACGCCATCGTGGTGGTGGAAAACGTCGAGCGTATTATGCGCGACGAAGGGTTGCCCGCCCGCGAAGCCACCGAAAAATCGATGGGCGAAATCTCTGGCGCGCTGGTCGCCATTGCGCTGGTGCTTTCCGCGGTGTTCCTGCCGATGGCGTTTTTCGGCGGCTCCACCGGGGTTATCTATCGTCAGTTCTCGGTCACCATTATTTCGGCAATGATCCTCTCGGTCGTGGTGGCGCTAACCCTGACGCCAGCGCTCTGCGGCTCGGTACTGAGCCACACCCCACCGCACAAAAAAGGTTTCTTCGGCGCGTTTAACCGCTTCTACAGCAAAACCGAACGCGGCTATCAGAACAAGGTGCTGGGCGCACTGCGCCGCTCCGGCGGGATGCTGGCTATCTACGCCTTGCTTTGCGGTGCGATGGGGCTGGCGATGCTGAAACTGCCGGGCAGCTTCCTGCCAACGGAAGACCAGGGCGAAATCATGGTGCAGTACACCCTGCCAGCAGGGGCAACAGCCGTGCGTACCGCAGAGGTGAGCCGCCAGGTGCGCGAATGGTTCCTCAACAAAGAGAAAGCCAATACCGATGTCATCTTTACCGTTGAGGGCTTTAGCTTTAGCGGTAGCGGCCAGAATGCCGGGATGGCGTTTGTCTCGCTGAAAAACTGGTCTGAGCGTAAAGGCTCTGAGAACACCGCCCAGGCGATTGCCCTGCGTGCCACGCAGGAGCTGAGCACCATTCGTGATGCCACCATTTTTGCCATGACGCCGCCTTCGGTCGACGGCCTGGGGCAGAGTAACGGCTTTACCTTCGAGCTGATGGCGGCCGGTAATACCGACCGTGAAACCCTGCTGAAAATGCGTAACCAGCTGATTGGCGAGGCCAATCAGGATAGCGACCTGCACGCTGTGCGTGCCAACGATCTGCCGCAGATGCCGCAGTTGCAGGTGGATATTGATAACAACAAAGCCGTGTCTCTGGGGCTCTCCCTCAGCGATGTGACCGACACGCTCTCAAGCGCCTGGGGCGGGACCTACGTGAACGACTTTATCGACCGGGGTCGCGTGAAAAAGGTCTATATCCAGGGGGACAGCGATTACCGCGCCGTGCCGTCCGATCTTAACAAATGGTATGTCCGCGGCAGTGACAGCACCATGACGCCGTTCTCTGCTTTCGCCACCACCCGCTGGGAATATGGCCCGGAAAGCCTGGTGCGCTACAACGGCTCGGCGGCCTATGAGATTCAGGGCGAAAACGCCAGCGGCTCCAGCTCCGGTACTGCGATGAGCAAAATGGAACAACTGGCCAACAACCTGCCATCCGGTACGACATGGGCGTGGAGCGGCCTGTCGCTGCAAGAGAAACTGGCGAGCGGCCAGGCGATGAGCCTGTATGCCCTCTCCATTCTGGTGGTGTTCCTGTGTCTGGCCGCGCTGTATGAGAGCTGGTCAGTGCCGATTTCGGTGATCATGGTTATCCCGCTTGGCGTACTGGGGGCTACAGTGGCAGCCACCCTGCGCGGCCTGAACAACGACGTTTACTTCCAGGTGGCGCTGTTGACCACCATCGGCCTGTCGTCGAAAAACGCCATTCTGATTGTTGAATTCGCCGAGGCGAAAGTGGCTGAAGGGTATTCCCTGACCCGCGCCGCCATACGCGCCGCCCAGACGCGTCTGCGCCCAATCATCATGACCTCGCTGGCGTTTATTGCAGGCGTGACGCCGCTGGCCGTGGCAACCGGTGCAGGGGCCAACAGCCGCGTGGCGATCGGTACGGGCATCATCGGTGGGACGCTCGCCGCAACGCTGCTGGCTATCTTCTTCGTCCCTTTATTCTTTGTACTGGTGAAACGTCTGTTCTCCGGTAAGCACGCAAACCGGAGGCCATAATGTTTCGTGTATCTGTTTTAGTGTTAGCGCTGCTGAGCGCAGGCTGTGTCTCGTTAGACCCAACTTATCAGCGCCCTGACGCGCCCGTCCCGGCGACATTGCCGGGTGCACACGGTGAAGCGACTGCCGTGGTCAGCCAGTGGCAGCAGGTGATGAACGACTCGCGCCTGAAAAGCGTGGTGACGATGGCGCTCAACAGCAACCGCGACGTGCAAAAAGCGATTGCGGATATCGACGCCGCCCGCGCCCAGTACGGTGAAACCCGTTCGACACTGTTCCCGACGGTGGACGCAGAACTGAGCCACACCCGCAGCCGCACGCTGGCAAGCGGTGTGACCACCAGCGACGAAGCCAACGGCGCGGTATCCAGCTTCGAGCTGGATCTGTTTGGCCGTAACCAGAGCCTCTCCCGGGCGGCGCGCGAAACCTGGCTTGCCAGCGAATTCACCGCCCAGAACACCCGCCTGACGATGGTCAGCGAGCTGACGACAGCCTGGGTTACCCTCGCCGCCGATAACAGCAACCTGGCGCTGGCGAAATCAACAATGGAGAGCGCCGCAAATTCGCTCAACATTGTGAAGCGTCAGCAGCAAGTCGGCGTCGCGGCAGCCACGGACGTCAGCTCAGCAATGGCGGTTTACCAGCAGGCGCGAGCCAGCGTGGCGAGTTATCAAACCCAGGTGATGCAGGACAAAAACGCCCTTAATCTGCTGGCGGGCGCGACCGTACCGGATAACCTGCTGCCCGGCACGCTGGAGAGCCTGAGCGATAACGCCATCACCCTGATCCCGGCAGGCGTCAGCTCGAGCACACTGCTGCGCCGCCCGGATATTCAGGAAGCCGAACATAACCTGCTGAGCGCGAACGCCAATATTGGCGCAGCGCGCGCCAACTTCTTCCCGACCATTTCGCTCACCGCCAGCGCAGGTGTGGGCAGCGATTCGCTGTCGTCCCTGTTCAGCCACGGCATGAAGGTCTGGTCGTTCGCGCCATCCATCACCCTGCCGCTGTTTAGCGGTGGCAACAACATGGCGCAGCTGCGCTACGCTGAGGCCGAGAAAAAAGGGCTGATTGCCACCTACGAGAAAACCATCCAGAGCGCGTTCAGGGATGTGGCCGATGCGCTGGCGCGTCGCGAAACGCTGAGCGAGCAGCTTGATGCCCAGCGTGAATACGTGGCCGCCGAGCAAAAAACGCTGGATGTGGCAATGCGCAGCTATCAGGCCGGCGCGGGGGATTATCTGACGGTGCTCACCGCGCAGCGGTCGCTGTGGTCGGCGCAGGCATCGCTGATTTCATTACAACAAACCGACCAGGAAAACCGCATCACCTTATGGCAGTCGCTGGGTGGCGGTCTTTAGTATGGTTCGCCGGGCGGCGCGAAGCTTGCCCGGCCTGCGGGACAGATTAATATGGCAAAACTCTCGTTCTCATTTGCGGCCATTCTTGGCCTGCTGACGGCCATCGGGCCATTGTGCTCTGATTTTTATCTTCCGGCGCTACCGGAGATCGCCACGCATCTGCACACCTCCACCACGCTGACGCAGCTTTCGCTGACCTCGGCGCTGATTGGCCTGGGACTTGGGCAGCTCTTTTTCGGCCCGCTGAGCGATCGCATGGGGCGTAAAATACCGCTCCTGATTTCGCTGCTGCTGTTTGTGATGGCCTCTGTGCTGTGCGCCACCACGCAGAATATCTACGCGCTGATCGGCTGGCGGTTCGTCCAGGGCGTTGCCGGGGCGGGCGGCTCGGTTCTGGCGCGCTCTATCGCCCGCGATAATTATCACGGCACGATGCTGACGCAGTTCTTTGCCCTGCTGATGACGGTTAACGGCATTGCACCGGTGGTATCTCCGGTGCTTGGGGGCTATATCTCGTCACACTTCGACTGGCGGATGTTGTTCTGGGTGATGGCCGGTGCGGGTCTGGCGCTGCTGATCACCAGCCAACTGTTTATCCGTGAATCACTCAGCGAAAAATCCGGCGCGGGATCACTGCTGGGCACGGCGAAAACGGTGCTGAAAAACCGCCGTTTTATGCGCTTCTGCCTGATTCAGGCCTTTATGCTGGCGGGCCTGTTTTCCTATATCGGTGCCTCCTCGTTTGTGTTGCAAAACGAGTATGGCCTGAGCGCCATGCAATTTAGCCTGCTGTTTGGCGTAAACGGGATTGGGCTGATTATTTCCGCGCTGATTTTTTCACGCCTGGCCCGCCGCCATCCGTCGGAAGGGTTGATGCAAATGGGTCTGGTGCTGGCCGTTGCCACGGCAGCATTAACGCTGCTCTTCGCCTGGATGCACCTTTCAGCGCTTGCGCTGATCGCGTTATTTTTTACCGTCGCGTTTAACAGCGGGATCAGCACCATTGCGGGCTCAGAGGCCATGAGCGCCGTCGAGTCCCGCGAGTCGGGCACGGCATCGGCCATTCTGGGGATGCTGATGTTTTTGTTCGGCGGGATTGCGGCACCACTTGCCGGGATTGGTGGAGAAACTATGCTGAAAATGAGTATCGCCGTGGTCGTCAGCTATAGCATTGCACTGGTAATCGGTACTCATACGCGCGAATGAGTAAATTCATACTTTCGGCTTGAGTCGGAACGGTGAATGTAACTATATATTTCAGGTGAAACATGTGACTCAATGACGGAGGTTTCAATGAAATCTGCACACCTTTTTTGCCTGATCGTCTGCCTGCTGTTTGCTGCGTTCGTCCATGCCCAGGAAGAAGAAAGCCCGGCCAAGGATGCGCAGATTAAGCAGCAGGTGCTCAAAGACATCAAGAAAACCTGCACACCACAGCGAAAGCAGAGTGATAAAGAATGGCAGGATATGATTTTGTCATCCGAGGCAAATCAGCTGCTGGTGAAAAACGCCATTACGGCGGTGAAGCGCGACAATCTGGATGGCTACTGGGCGGCAGTCGGGCAGATTGATTGTATGGAAGATTATTAAGCGTGAAGCCTGAGCTTCACGCTTTTTTTTAGCGCTTACGTATATCCGGAATGATTAAATCGCCGCGTAAGACGTAGGATCCAAGCATCTGTGTTTTCTCGTTCAGCCAGGCCACAATTCTCGCTGCCATCGCATCCATCGAATACTCAATGGCCGGGATCACCGGGATACCCGGCAGGTGCAGCGAGCCGGCAAGGCTGAAGACCATAATGTCGTCCGGTACGGATTTATTAAACGCCTGCAACTGCGGGATAACGCGCTGGGCTTCTTGCTCATCAGCCACCAGCAGCGCGTTAAAATTCAGCGTGGTGGCGTTGTTGAGCAGCTCCTGAAGCGCAACGGAAGAAGAGGTTGCCTCCATAAAGACCAGATTACGGTTAAAGGGCAGGAAGTTTTTCTCCAGCGCGTGCTTATAGCCCAGCAGCACCTGGTCGGCAAAACCGCTACCCTGCGGCTGGATCAGCGCAATCTGCCGGCGCCCCTGGCTGGTGAGGTAGTTACAGGCGGTTTCGGCGGCGAAAGCATGATCAAACTGAATGCTGTTGGCGTTATCGGTTTCCATACAGTCGACCAGAATGACGTTTTCCATGTCGATATCCAGCGGGAAACGCGCGCCAATCACCAGGATGTCATCACATAACCCGCAGGAGAGCTCTTCAAGGGCGTGCATCACTTCCGCTTTGGTATGCGCAAAGCGCAACAGCAGGTGTTTTTGATGCTGACTGAGATGTTTTTCCAGCGCGTAGAGATAACCCGTGGTCTGGTTAATATTCTCCTGCGCACAAATCACGCCAATACAGCCCGTAGACTGGCTCAGCAGCGACTGTGCAATCACATTCGGCCGGTAGTTCAGCTCTTCCACCGCTTTCAGAACGGCCAGACGGCTGGCTTCCTTTACGCCACGCGACCCACTCAACACCCGTGATACCGTGGCTTTGGACACCCCGGCCAGACGTGATACATCGTTGATTGTAGACATCTCTCTCCCCTGACAGGCAACAACCCGCACCTGTAAAATCCATAACCGCTACGGCTCACATTATAGCCAGAATGGAGTATATCCGTTTCCTATTTTCATGGAAACCGATTTTCCGTTTCCACTCAAAATGAGGTCTTAATCGCCAAATTCTGTGACACAGATCGTGGTAACAAGCCCCATAAGCACCGCTTCTTGATGGCTGTCACATTTCTTTCTTTTATAAATGGAAACCGGTTTCCGTATGATGTCCAATCATCCTCGCAATAACTTTTTACATTTAGAGGATGGTTGTCGATGTTCAAGATTATGCTGTGCTGCTCTGCCGGGATGTCCACAAGCCTGCTGGTCAGCAAAATGGTCGATGTCGCGAAAGAACGTGGTTTGCCGGTCAAGATTGATGCGTACGGGGTTTCCGAATTTGATACGCAGTTTCCGCAGTACCAGGTTGTACTTCTCGGACCGCAAGTGAAATACATGTTACAGACACTGTCAGACAAGGCGGCTACGCAAGGTATTCCGGTACAACCCATCGACATGATGGACTACGGGATGCAACGTGGCGATAAAGTACTGGACTATGCACTGTCGCTCATCGAAGCGGCACACTAAAAGGTGTTCACATGAGTTCGTTATATCAATCAATGGTCGCGGTTATTGAGCAATCTATTACCCCGCTGGCGGCGAAGCTCGGACAGCAGAAGTATGTGATTGCGATCCGCGACGGCTTTACCGCCGCCCTGCCGTTCATGATCATCGGCTCGTTTATGCTGGTGTTCATCTTCCCGCCGTTCTCAGCGGATACCACCAACAGCTTCGCCCGCGGCTGGCTGGATTTCTCCCAGACCTACCGCGAACAGCTGATGCTGCCGTTTAACCTCAGCATGGGGGTGATGACCTTCTTCATTTCGGTGGGGATTGGTGCGAGCCTGGGGCGTCAGTTTAACCTCGACCCGGTGATGTCCGGCCTGCTGGCCTTTATGGCGTTTCTGCTGGTTGCAGCACCGTATGCCGACGGCAAAATCTCTACCCAGTATCTGTCTGGTCAGGGGATTTTCACCGCGCTTATCACGGCGATTTACTCTACCCGCGTGTATGCCTGGCTGAAGCAGAACAACGTGACCATTCGCCTGCCGAAAGAAGTGCCAACCGGCGTGGCGCGTTCGTTTGAAATTCTGATCCCGGTGATGGTGGTCATCGGCACGTTGCACCCGCTGAACCTGTTTATTGAAGCGCAAACCGGGATGATTATTCCGCAGGCGATTATGCACCTGCTGGAGCCGCTGGTCTCTGCGTCTGACTCCCTGCCTGCCATTCTGCTTTCTGTGCTGCTGTGCCAGATCTTCTGGTTCGCGGGTATCCACGGCTCGCTGATTGTCACCGGCATCATGAACCCGTTCTGGATGGCAAACCTGTCGGCAAACCAGGCGGCACTGGCTGCTGGTGCGGCGCTGCCACACGTTTATCTGCAAGGTTTCTGGGATCACTACCTGCTGATTGGCGGTGTAGGCTCGACGCTTCCGCTGGCGTTCCTGCTGCTGCGTAGCCGCGTAACGCACTTGCGCACCATCGGAAAAATGGGCGTTGTGCCAAGCTTCTTTAACATCAACGAACCGATTCTGTTCGGCGCGCCAATCATCATGAACCCGATGCTGTTCATCCCGTTCGTGTGTGTTCCGCTGGTAAACGCCTGCCTGGCCTACGGCGCAACGAAACTTGGCTGGCTGGCACAGGTTGTGTCGTTAACGCCGTGGACCACCCCCGCGCCAATTGGTGCCTCATGGGCGGCGAACTGGGCGTTAAGTCCGGTGGTGATGTGCGTCGTCTGCATGGTGATGTCCGCGCTGATGTATTTACCGTTCCTGCGTGCTTATGAGCGTTCACTGCTCAAAAACGAAGAGCAGAAAGCTCAGGCAACCGTGGGTGCCGCTGAAACAGCAAGCAATTAAGTCAAAGAGGAAGCGTCATGAAATATTCATTTCCCGAGCATTTCTGGTGGGGCAGCGCAAGCTCCGCTCTCCAGACCGAAGGGACAAGAGAGGGTCAAACCACATGGGATTACTGGTTTGCCCGCGAGCCGAACCGTTTTCACAATGGCGTGGGGCCGCAGCAGACCTCCACGTTCTATCAGCACTGGAAAACGGACATTCAGCTATTAAAGCAGCTGAACCACAACAGCTTTCGTACCTCGATTAGCTGGGCGCGCCTGATCCCCGACGGTATCGGTGAAGTGAACCCACAGGCAGTCGATTTTTATAATCAGGTCATTGATGAGCTGATTGAACAGGGCATTACGCCGTTTATCACCCTGTTCCATTTCGACATGCCGATGGCAATGCAGGAGATCGGTGGCTGGGAAAACCGTGATGTGGTGGAAGCCTATGCCCGTTACGCGCAAATTTGCTTCGAGCTGTTTGGCGATCGCGTGCTGCACTGGTTTACCTTCAACGAACCGATCGTCCCGGTTGAAGGCGGTTATCTGTACGACTTCCATTATCCGAACGTGGTGGATTTCCGCCGCGCGGCAACGGTGGCGTACCACACGGTACTGGCTCATGCGCAGGCCGTTCGCGCTTACCGAGCGGGCCATTACGCGGGGGAAATTGGCATTGTGCTAAACCTCACACCATCGTACCCGCGTTCACAAAACCCGGCCGATGTGAAAGCGGCGCACATTGCGGATCTGATGTTTAACCGCAGCTTCCTCGACCCGGTGTTACGCGGCGAGTATCCGGCCGACCTGGTGACTCTGCTGAAGTCCTACGATCAGCTTCCGGCCTGTAAACCGGAAGACAGCGCGTTGATTGCAGAAGGGAAAATCGACCTGCTCGGCATTAACTATTATCAGCCGCGTCGCGTGAAGTGCCGTGACAGCGCGGTGAACCCACAGGCGCCCTTTATGCCGGAGTGGTTCTTTGATAACTACGAAATGCCAGGCCGCAAGATGAACCCTTATCGTGGCTGGGAAATCTATGAACCCGGTATTTACGATATTCTGGTTAATCTTCGCGACAATTACGGCAACCCACGCTGCTTTATTTCTGAAAACGGTATGGGTGTCGAAAATGAACAACGCTTTATTGAAAATGGCCAAATAAACGATCAATACCGCATTGATTTTATTTCCGGGCATTTAACCTGGCTGCATAAAGGTATTAGCGAAGGGTGTAATTGTCTTGGTTACCATATGTGGACATTTATTGATAATTGGTCATGGTGTAATGCCTATAAAAATCGCTATGGGTTTATCCAGCTCGATTTAGATACGCAGCAACGCACCGTTAAAAAGAGCGGTGAGTGGTTTGCCGCTACCTCGTTAAATAATAGTTTCGATAAATAGAGAAAGAGATGATGGTTGCCTTAGAAGAAGCCGTAATGGAAATCATCGTCAATGCTGGTCAGTCGCGCAGCCTGTGCTTTGAAGCACTGCACGCTGCGCGTCAGGGCAACCTTGACGAAGCCAAAAACCTGCTGCGCGAAGCCGATGGCTACGCGCGCCAGGCACACAAGATGCAAACCAAACTGATCGAGCAAGATGCGGGCGAAGCCCGCCAGCCGATGACGTTAATTATGGTGCACGCCCAGGATCATTTAATGAATTCCCTGCTGGCGCGTGAATTATCCGAAGAAATTATTCATTTATACCAGAGATAGCTTATGGCGAAATAAAGTTAATGTAATACCTCTGTACCTGAAAATATAAATCACTCTGTTTCTGATGATAGCGACATATTCTGTCAAATCGGAATGGGATGGTTATTGTCTGAATAAAATGTAAATTAATAGAGATGACAATGAAAAATATTAAAAAACTTCCATTAACAATGGCGGTTATCGCCGCGCTTTGCCCAATTTCTGTCCTCGCACAAGAATTCACGCAGGAGCAAATCGACGCCATTGTGGCCAAAGCGGTGGATAAAGCCCTGGCAGACCGTCAGGCCAAAATGGATGCGGCGGTGGCGAAAAAGGTCGACGTGGTGACTGAGCCGCAAAGCGCGGCGCAATCCCCGGATATGGCTATCCCGTTCGGCATCAAATTTACCGGCTACGCCCGCTACGGCGCGCACTTCCAGGCCGCCGATCAGAAATACGTGGCGGTGGATGGCTCCTACAACGGCGCATCCGCGATTGGTCGTCTGGGTAACGAAGGCAACGGCGGTGAATTCCAGCTTTCTAAAGCCTTCAAGGGCGAAAATGGCGCCATCTGGGACATCAACGTGATGATTGACCACTGGAGCGACGAAGTTAACCTGAAAAAAGCCTACGCGGGGGTGACCAACATTATGGCGTCTAACCCTAACGCTTATTTCTGGGCAGGTCGTGACTTCCACCAGCGCCCGCAACAGGGCATCAACGACTACTTCTGGATGAACCACGACGGCCAGGGCGCCGGGGTGAAAAACTTCGATATCGGCGGCGTGCAGTTTGACGTCGCCACCGTGGCGGCAGTGGAATCCTGTAGCCCGGAAGTGATGGCAGACGAAGCAAACCCATCGCGCATCACCTGTACCGGCGGCTCCGGCACGGGCGACAAAGGTAACTACGCGGCCACCTCAAAAATCCACGGCATGAAGGTTGGCCCGCTGGATCTGGAGCTGTACGCCAACTATGGCTTTGACTCCAAAGCGGTTGAAAGCGATAAGCGTCTGAATGCCTGGCAGGGCGGCGTGGTGCTGAGCCACACCAATGACAGCGGCGTAAACAAAGTGATTGCCCGTTACTCGGATAACTCGGACAACAGCGTGTTTAACAAAACCGAGGATCTGACCACGGTGTACGCCAGCTTCGAAGGGCTGTACAAATTCACCCCGCAGACCCAGGTGGAGTACATCCTTGCCTTCCACGACTACGACAATAGCCGCGACAAGGGCGATAACCGCAAAAACTACAACGCCATTATTCGCCCGATGCACTGGTGGAACGACGTTCACTCCACCTGGCTGGAAGCGGGCTGGCAGCACGTTGATTATGACAATGGCGGCGATAACAAAGGCTGGAAGCTGACCCTGTCGCAGAACATGTCTATCGCCATGGGGCCAGAGTTCCGCCCGATGCTGCGTTTCTACGTGACCGGCGGCAAAGTGGATAACGAACACACCGCTCGCGTGAATAATACAAAAGACGAAACCCTCGACGACTTCAACGTCGGCGCAATGTGGGAAGCGTGGTTCTAAGATAAAAGCAAAACGGCAACGCAAGTTGCCGTTTTTAGTGTTTGCTCCCTCTCCCCGTGGGTGTACGGTCCGGGGACATAGTGAACACTTGTTCGGGGACATGGTAGACACTTACAACTAAGGCATAAGAACCCGTTTATGGAGTCGCTTATGTCCTGGGATGCGAGAGATACCATGTCATTACGTACCGAGTTTGTTTTGTTCGCCTCGCAGGACGGGGCGAACATCCGTTCCCTCTGCCGTCGCTTCGGCATTTCACCTGCCACCGGCTATAAGTGGCTTCGCCGCTGGGCGGAGGAAGGGGCCTCCGGCCTTCAGGACCGCCCGCGCATACCGCACCATTCCCCGAACCGCTCATCTGACGACATCACTGCCCTGCTGCGTATAGCACATGACCGCCATGAACGCTGGGGCGCACGCAAGATAAAGCGCTGGCTGGAAGACCAGGGGCACACCATGCCCGCCTTCAGCACCGTCCATAACCTCATGGCCCGTCACGGTCTGCTGCCGGGCACTTCACCGGGCATTCCCGCCACGGGACGGTTCGAACATGACGCGCCGAACCGCCTCTGGCAGATGGATTTTAAGGGCCACTTTCCCTTTGGAGGCGGCCGCTGCCATCCGCTCACCCTGCTGGACGACCACTCCCGATTTTCCCTGTGCCTGGCGCACTGTACCGATGAACGGCGCGAGACCGTGCAGCAGCAGCTGGTCAGCGTGTTTGAGCGCTACGGCCTGCCGGACCGGATGACGATGGACAACGGTTCTCCGTGGGGAGACACCACCGGCACCTGGACGGCGCTGGAGCTGTGGCTGATGCGTCTGGGTATCCGGGTGGGGCACTCCCGGCCGTATCATCCGCAGACGCAGGGTAAGCTGGAGCGTTTTCACCGGAGCCTGAAGGCAGAAGTGCTGCAGGGGAAGTGGTTCGCGAGCGGGGGCGAACTGCAGCGCGCCTTCGACCACTGGCGGACAGTCTATAACCTTGAACGCCCGCATGAGGCGCTGGATATGGCGGTACCGGGGTCGCGGTATAAGCCGTCAGAGCGGCAGTACAGCGGCAACACCACGCCCCCGGAATACGACGAGGGCGTGATGGTCAGGAAAGTGGATATCAGCGGAAAGCTGAGCGTGAAAGGGGTAAGTCTGAGCGCAGGCAAGGCGTTCAGGGGAGAACGGGTCGGGCTGAAGGAGATGCAGGAAGACGGCAGCTACGAGGTGTGGTGGTACAGCACGAAAGTGGGGGTGATCGACCTGAAGAAAAAGTCGATCACCATGGGTAAAGGATGTTAAAAAGTGTTCACCATGTCCCCGAACACCTGTCTACCATGTCCCCGGAACGTACAGTGGGAGAGGGCCGGGGTGAGGGCATCAGGTCGCACACAACCATGCTATGCTGTTGACCGAATTAACGACAACATAGCAGGGGAGAACATGGGTTCCACACGTAAAGGGATGCTGAACGTTCTGATCGCCGCCGTTTTATGGGGCAGTTCAGGGGTTTGCGCGCAATACATCATGGAGAAAAGCCACATTTCTTCGCCTTACCTGACCATGGTTCGCCTGCTGTTTACCGGTGTTATCCTGCTCACGCTCTCCTTCGTTCACGGCGACAAGATTTTCTCGGTCATCAAAAATCGCAAAGATGCCATCAGCCTGCTGATTTTCTCGCTGGTTGGCGCGCTCACCGTGCAGCTCACCTTCCTGCTGACGATTGAAAAATCCAACGCCGCCACTGCCACCGTGCTGCAATTCCTGTCGCCGACCATCATCGTGGCGTGGTTTGCGCTGGCGCGGAAAAAGCGTCCGGGGATATTTGTGTTGTCCGCGATTATGACGTCACTGATCGGCACGTTTCTGCTGGTGACCCATGGCGATCCCACCTCGCTCTCCATTTCGCCTGCGGCCCTGTTCTTCGGGATCGCTTCGGCCTTTGCCGCCGCGTTTTACACGACGTATCCGTCGACGCTGATTGCCCGCTACGGCACGTTGCCGATTGTCGGCTGGAGTATGTTGATTGCCGGGTTAATGCTGGCGCCGTTCTACGCCGGGCGCGGAACAACGTTTGTCATTGATGGCAGCCTGCTGCTGGCGTTTTTCTATCTGGTCGTGATCGGTACAGCGCTGACGTTCAGCCTGTATCTGAAAGGCGCACAGATGATTGGCGGGCCGAAGGCGAGCATTCTGAGCTGCGCCGAGCCGCTGAGCAGCGCATTGCTGTCTGTCATCTTGCTGGGCGTGGCGTTCACCCTGCCGGACTGGCTGGGCACGCTATTGATTGTGTCGTCGGTGGTGTTGATTTCGATGGATTCGAGAAGACGGGTGAAGACCTCGGCGTAATTCAGGAATAATAGTGATAGCGGCACATCAGGATGGTAATGGCGCTATCCGTTACGCCATAAACAAGGCGATCAGTATCGTTTATCCGGCGTGACCAATAGCCGGAAAGGTTGCCTTTTAGCGGTTCCGGTTTGCCCAGTCCGTCGAAAGGATGGCGCTTCGCATCTTCAATCAGCTTGTTGATTCTGCGAAGCGTTTTCTTGTCCTGCTGTTGCCACCACAGGTAATCATCCCAGCCGTTATCAGTCCAAATCAGAAGCCTGGTCATCTATCAGATCCCTCTGTGTGGTTTTTCCCGTATTTGCCTGAGCGATTGATTCCATCAGTCGGCTGGCGTTGGCAGGCGAGCTCATCAGATGGATGGTTTCCATCATCGAGTTATAGTGCTGAAGAGACATGACAACTGCATCCCCACCGTTGCGGCGGCTGATTATTGTCGTCTCCACATTTTCATTCACATCATCTAACACATCTTTGAGCCGGCTTCGGGCTTCAGTAAAAGTCACAACCTGCATACTGCCTCCTGTACAAGTTACGGTACAAGTATATCGCCGAAGTGACTATTTATCAATCAACGTGCCTTAACCTTCCCCGCCACCAGCAATGCCGTCAACAGCATCAGCGTGCCGGAAATCACCAGCGGTGAGGTCAGCCCCAGATGATCCAGCGCAATGCCGCCGACCGCCGCACCACAGGTGTTCGCCAGCTGGATCACCGCCACCTGAATCGACCCGGCTTTTTCGGCCTGATCGGCAAGCGTTCGGGTGATCCACGTCGACCAACCCACCGGGATCAGCGCAAAGGCAAAGCCCCAGATAATCGCAATCGCCGACGCCACCCACTTATCACTGCCCCACAGCACCAGCACCGCTGCACTTATCGCCAGAACCAGCGGGGCACCCGCCAGCGCCACCTTCAGGGAGCGTTTCAGGAACTGGGATGAGAGCGACGTACCGACAAAGCTGGCAATACCGAAGCTCAACAGCACCAGCGTCAGGCCATCCACATCAAACCCCGCCATGGTCATAAACACCGGGCGGATATAGGTAAAGAAGGCAAACTGCCCGGCAAAGGCCATAAAGATGGCGCTCATCCCCGCCAGCACGCCCGGGCGCTTGAGCAGGCTGAACATGTTCTGTTTATGATGCGCCGCTTCACCCGGCAGGGACGGCAATGCTTTCCACACCCAGATAATGCACAGCAAACCCATGACTGCCGCCGCGTTAAACACATTTCGCCAGCCGATAATCCCACCGAGGAAACTGCCCAGCGGCGCGGCGATCACCAGTGCGATAGACACGGCACCAAAGATAACGGACAAGGCTTTAGGCACCGTGCGCGCGGGCACCAGGCGCATGGTGAGAGATGCCGACATTGCCCAGAAACCGCCCAGCCCTAACCCCAGACAGGCGCGCCCAAGCAGCAGCAGGGTAAAGTTATTGGCAAAAGAAACCAGCAGGCAGGAGAGCGTCAGCAGCACGCTGAAAAGGATAACCACTTTGCGGCGGTCAATCGTGCCAATCACCTGGGTGATAAACAGGCTGGCGAACATCGCCACAAACGCAGTTACGGTAACGGACTGCCCCGCTACACCTTCGGAAATACCCAAATCCTGCGCCATTGGCGTCAGCAGGCTGACCGGTAAAAACTCGACGGTAATCAGGCAGGCAACGCAGAATGCCACGGAGAAAACCGCCGACCAGTTCGGGCGTGAAACCTCTTTGGTCTGCGGTCTGGTCGTGGGCTGGATATGTTCGGTCATGGCGTCACCTGAAGATAAATGTGCGGAAAAGCTGCGCAGTTTATCATCAAAAGTGTGACGGATTTAACGTTTTGACAACTTTCGCAGCTTTTTTTGCCGGGCGGCGCTGCGCTTGCACTGGCCTACGGGGTTTGTAGGCCCGGTAAGCAAAGCGCCACCGGGCAAAATTACCCGCGAGCCTTAAGGGCGGCATTGGCTAATCCGACAATCCACTCCTGGTGGCCGTTAATCATCGGGTTCGGCACGGTACGCGCTAATTCCTGTGCCGGAACGCCTTTTTGTGACTCCTGGGTCAGGATGCGCACGCGGTTGCCGGGCAGGTCTTCAAACAGCCATGCGTGGATCACGTCCAGACGCGAGTTCGCCTCTCCTTCCACCCAGCCGTGCCAGGCGATACGTGCCGCTTCACCGTCAACCGGCGGCACATATTCCGTCACCTGCGCTTCAACCGGGAAGCCAAAGGTGGTGAAGCGGAAACGGGCGTTGGCACTCAGTTCAGGACCACTGCCGTCATGGAAGCGGATATCTTCAGCGTTGCTGTAATAGCCCGGCCACAGAGTCGTGTCGTTAAGCTGCGCCCAAATGTCTTTGGCGCTCAGCCCGGCGACGATGATTTCGTTAGATGCAAAGTTATCGGTGGTGCCTGGCAGATAGTCGTTCGGCCAGATAATCGCGGATTGTTTCATGGTTCACCTCGTCATGTTGTTGATGAGGTGATGTTGCGCTCGCGAGTGGTATAAATCTAATGATGATACTTTATACTCTTCATCACGATTCGTGATATCAGTGCAGGTAAAACACGCCCTCTTGCGGCAAGAAGAGCTGATTGTAGCGCAGCTGGAAGGCATTAAGTTCCTGCGGGTCTGGCTCCATCTCGCGCATAAAACCCAGCGCGAGGCGGATTTGCGCATCGGTAATCGGTGCCGCCAGGCGGGCTTTACGCAGCAGCCGGTGCCAGGTGTGCAGGTTCTCTTCGCTGCCGTTGACGATACAGACCTGCCAGATCAGCAGCACCTGCGCCGCGTTTTGCAGATGGGCTTCGTCCGGGCGCTCAAGGTAGCGGATAAACTCATTGCCGGGCGTTTTACCAAACTGATCGATCATCGATTCTACCGGCACCAGGGTGATACCCAGACGCTCGCTTAAACGTTTGATCGCGCGGCGGGAATCAGAGGTCAGGATACGAAATCCGACCACGAACACCACCGCGAGGGTTGCCAGCATTATCCAGACCATGCGTTCTCCTTAAATAAGCCGCTCATCATATCGGGAAACGCGCAGCGTCAACAGCAGGCAGCGCCATAATAGTGAACTGAAAAGAGGTGGAAAATCGTCATGAAAGCAGATCTGCGCACGCTGGATCTTAACCTGTTGAAAGCACTGGATGCCCTGCTGGACGAGCGCAGCGTCACCCGAGCCGCGGCGCGCCTTGCCCTTACGCAGCCTGCGGTGAGCGGGATGCTAAACCGCCTGCGCGATTACTTCGACGACCCGTTGTTTATCCGCGCCCCACACGGCATTGTGCCAACCACCCGCGCGGAAGCGCTGGCCGCGCCCATCAAGCGCATTCTTGCGGATATCGATGTGCTGTTGCAGCCCGTCATTTTTGACCCGCTCACGGCGAGCATCACCGTGACCCTCGCCGCCACCGACTACGCCCTGCGCGCGGTGATCGTACCGTTTATTGCCGCCCTTAAGGTGCAGGCCCCTCACATCCGCGTGCGCGTGGTGCCGGTAGAGCCGGAGCGCCTCGTCGCCCAGCTTGAGCAGGGGAAAATCGACCTCGCCCTGCTGACGCCGCACACCACACCTGATGAGCTCCACAGCCGCGCGCTTTATGATGAACGGTACGTCTGCATGATGCGCGCCGATCACCCGGATGCGGGCAAACCGCTTTCACTTGAGCGCTTTTGTACTCTGGAGCATGTGCTGGTGTCTTATGAGGGCGAAAGCTTCCACGGCGTGACCGACGATGCGCTGGCAAAGGCCGGGCGCGAGCGACGCGTGGGATTATCGGTGAGCAGCTTCCTGGTGCTGCCGGAGGTGCTGACCATCAGCGATATGATCGCCGTAGTGCCGCAGCGCATGGCCGAAAACCGGGCGGATATGTTTGTGTGTGACACGCCTGTTCCGGTAGCCGGATTCACCAAAAGCATGGCCTGGCACGGACGCACGCACCGTAACCCGGCGCAGCAGTGGCTGAGGGAGTTGTTGCTGGAGACGAGCGGGCGGCAATAAATTGAAACCGGTAATATTTGTATTTATAAGAGCAATGGATAAATAACATTGCTCAATAATATTGACATTAGCAATGATTAACGTCACTCCTCTGCTTATTATCTTTTCCATTAATTTTATTTCAGACCCCGCATTGGATTTTAAATAAAATTACCTCAAAAGACTTTAGCTTTGAGAGTTTTATCACAAGATTCACACACCCTTTTCATTAAGTTAGAGAGAAAAATAATAATCAGGGACTGGGAAGATATTAAATGTCAGTAGATGAACGAATTAGACCCACCTCAGGGACAGCCATAATGCCTGGAGGGGTAAGACAACTTACGATAGGCGAGATCGCGCTGTCTAAAACACTTTTCGGTGGAAGTCTCAATTACAGTTTAATTTGGGTACATCGTGAAAGCCATCTCCCCTTTAACCTTCAACCTGTAGATGTTGCAATGACGCCCAACGGTGAACTTTGGTTCAGAGAGGAAACATATTCACCAGACTTCTCATTAGAACAAGATCTAACAAAAAAGCTTAGATTCATGCATGAAATGGTTCATGCATGGCAATCACAAAAAGGAATGTTTGTCAGAACACGAGGCATGTTTTCCCGGTTTGCAGATTATAGTTACAGCTTAGATAAATCTCATTTTCTTCATTACGGCTTAGAGCAACAAGCATCAATAGCCAGCGATTATTGGCTATTACTCAATTACGGTTTTGAAGGTAATAAAGGGTTATATGAATATCTTGATTATACTCCTGACGAATCTATTTACACCTTGATTCATAAATATCGTTCTGCCATGAATGGGTTCCCTGGATGAAAAGGTTAATCGTTGCTTCGTTTACAGTCCTTCTTTCTGGCTGCCCAGGCGGTAAACCAGCTCCTGCGCACCGTAGTGTTTTTATTCAAGCTGGCACCATCTGCTTTAGTGTGAACAAAACAGATATACTAAACCATTATAATGTTTACTACTCACCGAAAGGTAAATACACGGTTATCGCAGCAAAAGATAACATTCAATTATCTTACCCTAAAACATGCATCAACGTTAAATTAGAAAATGGTTATCAGTATAATATTTACTATGGCCTCAATGGTAAACAATACACTGATGCATTCTTTATTGATAAAGATGGAGGATTATAGATATGACACTGCCAGCATATTTATTTTTATACGATGACCATGGAGTGCAGGTCAATAGCGACTGTCAGGCTCCAGGTAGAGAAGGGGCGATTGAGGTTTTGAATAGTAGCTACGGTTTAAGGCAAAGTGTTGATAGTTTTACGGGAAGCATGACGGGAACGCGACAGCATGACCCGATAAAAATTCATAAGCAATTAGATAAAACAAGTCCCTTCTTTGCTATTGCCGTTTGTGAATCCAGACGATTACAGAAAGCCGTACTTAAATATTATGAAACTTCAGAGGCGGGATTTGAGGTAGAAGTTTATAGCATTACGCTGAAAAGCGTAGTTATCTCCTCTGTCGATTTTACTCATATCTACTATCCGGGAAGCTCTGTGCCAAATATGCATGAAGTTATAGGGCTAAGATTTAGAGAGATTGAATGGAACTACCATAAAGGAAATATAAAGTATGATGATGCATGGATAAAGCCGTCAAAGCAGCAAGAAAATAACAGATAAATCAGTTGAGATTTAAATGATATGCGCCTTAGCGGCAGGCATAAAAAAGCCCGGCATCACACCGGGCAAAACGTTACCTGCACACTCAGGCTGCTTTCAATTTCTGCTTCTGTGCGCGGTTTTCGCGGCGGATCTTACGCTCTTCCAGCACCGCGACCATCGCCATCAGGACGATACAGCCAATGGCTGCTGCATCCAGCGCGGCAAAGGTGCCTGCCCAGCCGGTGAGGCCGAAAATCGGTGTGCCGTCGGCGATCATCCCCAGACCGAGCTTGGCGAAGCTGTCGCCAATCAGGTACGCGAAGGTGCCCTTAATTCCATCGGCAGCGCCGATCGCTTTTTTCGGCACGAAGCCGACGGCGGCTACGCCGATCAGCAGTTGCGGGCCAAACACCAGGAAGCCAAGCGCGAACAGCGATGCGAGGTAAACGTACTGGTTGCTGGCATGTTGATAAACACCAAGGGTCGCGATGATCAGGGCCAGCGCCACGCAGGCCACCAGCGCACGACGGCCATTGGCAAGGTCAGAAAGCCAGCCCCACAGCAGCGTGCCGACCAGCGCGCCCACTTCAAACAGGGTAAAGCCCTGGATCGCGACTTCTTTGGAAAGCTTCAGCTCCTGGAAGGCATACACGGTAGACCACTGGTCGATACCAATACGCACCACGTACAGGAAGATGTTTGAGAAACATAACAGCCAGATCACTTTGTTTTTCAGCACATACTCAACAAAGATCTGCCATTTGGTCATCTCGTTTTCTTCGGTCTCTTTGTCCTCTTCGCTGATCTCCTCGTCAAACAACTCTTCAGCTTTACCAAGGCCGTAAGATTCCGGGGAGTCGCTGCCAAAGCGCAGGCCGATAAAACCGACAATCAGGGCGATAATCGATGGGAAGATAAACATGCCGATCACGTGCCCGTCGAACAGATAGTTAGCACCGAACAGCGCCACGCCAGCCGCACCCGCCCCCCCGAGGTTGTGGGAGATGTTCCACATGCCAAGATACGACCCACGCTTACGACGCGGCGTCCATTTGGTGATGGTGGAATAGCTGCACGACCCGCCGGTACTCTGGAAGAAACCGCTGAGTGCGTAGAAGGCGATCATCAGGAACAGGCTGACCGAGCCAGTGCCCATGCTGGCGCTAAAGCCGAGCATACAGATGGCGGAGAGGATCAGCATAAACGGCAGGAACTGCTTGGTGTTTTTGCCGTCGGCGTAATAGGAAACCAGCGTTTTACCCACGCCGTAGGTGATGGAGAAGCCCAGGCCAATCATCCCCAGCTGCGTCATGCTCAGCCCGTAGGTCGAGATCATGTCGTTCTGCGCGATGTTAAAATTCTTGCGGATCAGGTACATGGTCAGGTAGCCAATAAAGACCACCAGGTAGGACTGCATGAAGGGTTTGAACCACATTTTGCGCCGCACATCGAGCGGCAGATCCAGGGTCGGCTTACGTACCTGGTTTAAGAAGGCCAGCATGGTTTGCTCCTGAGCTGATTTTTATACCTGCGAATGGCAGGCATTGTAAAAATCAGCCGGGAGAGACGCCTGAGATACCGTCCAGGTGAAACCGGGAAAATTTCCTGGTTTTGCACCACTCGGGGCGAAAAGGTGAAGCGCATCACATCACACTGGTTTCGCGTGGGGCCTGAGCGTTTAAAAATGGCAGCAACAGCAGGGCAGAAATCCCCGCTGCAATGGCGATCACCGCAAAAAAACCGCTCCAGTGCCAGATGTCGATCACCCGTGCCAGCGGCCAGCCGGAAAGCGATGCCCCCAGGTAAGCAAACAGCCCGACAAAGCCCGTTGCCGCGCCTGCCGCCTCTTTGTGCGAGCACTCTGCCGCTGCCATACCGATCAGCATCTGCGGGCCGAACACGAAGAAACCGGTGGTGAAGAAGCACGCCGCCTGCATCACGTAGCTGGCAAACGGCATCAGCCACAGCGAGCCGACCGAGAGCAATATCCCGGCGGCGAAAATCAGGTTCATCGGGCCACGGTTGCCGTTAAACAGCTTGTCCGAACCCCAGCCCGCCACCAGTGCGCCGATAAACCCACCCAGCTCGAACATGGTCACTGCCGAGTTCGCCGTTACCAGATCCACGCCGAGCGTTTCGGACATATACAAATTACCCCAGTCGTTGATCGCCGCACGCACCACGTAGACCAGCACGTAACAGAGCGACAGCAGCCAGATATAGGGGTTCTTCAGCACATATTTGGTGAGGATCTCTTTGCGGGTCAGCCCTGCGCCTTCCTGCTGTTGGGCGATTTCCATTTCGTCGTGCCGCCAGTCGCCCACCGCAGGCAGCCCCACGGTCTGCGGCCTGTCGCGCAAACGCCAGCACAGGAATACCCCGGCAAGTATTGCCAGGCCGCCCGCAATCATCATTCCCGCCCGCCAGCCGTAGTGCAGCGCCGCCGCACCCACCACAATCGGGATCAACGCGCCGCCAACGTTATGCGCGGTGTTCCATATCGCCCACCAGCCACCACGCTCGTTGCGCGAATACCAGGTGGTGAGCAGGCGGGCGCACACTGGCGCGCCCCAGCCCTGGAAAAAGGCGTTCAGCGCCCACAGCAACGCAAAGGCCCACAGCGAGGTGGAAAAACCAAACAGGATATTCACTACCCCGGTGGCAATCAGCCCGAAGCCCATAAAATAGCGGGCATTAGAGTGGTCGCTGACAATACCGGAGAAGAACTTCGACAGGCCATAGGTGATGTAAAACAACGTCGCCAGCAGGCCGATATCGGTGCGCACCATCACGCCGCTGGCCAGGATTTCGGGTGCTGCGGCGTTAAAACTTTTGCGGGTGAAGTAGAACAGGGCGTAACCGAGCCAGATGGTTGCCAGGATATGGCGTCGCCAGTAACGGTAGCGGGCGTCGATTTCTGCTTTATCGCTTATAGGGGTGGCGTTGGCAGGCGTTTTAAACATGGTGAGTCCTTATGCGTAACGCAGCGGCAAGCTGACGCTAACGCGCGTGCCGTGGGTGCAGGAGAGGGTCAATGTCCCGCCGAGCGCCGTTACGCGTTCGCGCATCCCCGCAAGGCCAAAACCCTGCTGGCCCGAACCCGGAGGCAGGCCGCAGCCATCATCTTCAATCACCAGCATCAGACGTTCATCCTGCTGCCAGCCCTGTAGGGTTACCGCGCTGGCGCTGGCGTGCTTAACAATATTGTTCAACCCCTCCTGGCAGACGCGAAACAGCGTGACGCGCTGGCCTTCGCTCAGCCCTGGCTCATGGATGCGCCAGTCGAGATGGCTGACAATTCCGCGACTTTCCAGCTCCATCTCGCGCATCAGGGAACGCACGGCCTGCTCAAGGGAAAGGTCGTCCAGCTGACGTGGACGCAGCCGCCCCAGCAGGCGGCGAACCGAATCATACACCCCGAGCGAAAGCTGTTCGATATGCGCCCCTCCCTGCTTCACGCCCGCGTTTTCCGCCGCCAGACGCTGAACAATGCCCGCCTGGGTGCGGATGGCGGTAATGGTCTGGCCGATATCGTCATGCAGCTCACGCGCCACCTCCTGTCGTACAGTCTCTTCGGTTTCCAGCAGGCGTTCTGCCAGACGACGGTTACGCGCCAGCTCGGTTTGCAGGGACTGGTTCAGTTCACGAAGACGCTGAATGCCCGCCCCAAGCAGCAGCCCGGTCAGGCTTTGCGCCAGCAGAGAAAGGAGTAAATCTACCGGATGATCGTGCCAGGTCTGGCTCGCAATCAGGGCAATGGCGTTCATCAGTGTGGCGATCAGCGCCCCCTGCCAGCCGTAATGCCAGGCAAGCGCAATGATCGGCAGCGCCAGACAAAACGGTGTAAAGCGCGAAAGCTCCGCAGGCAGGCCGAGCTGCAACCACAGGCTCACGACGAATAACAGCAGATACCAGATGAGATGCCGCGCGCGCCAGTTTACCGGCTGAGACACCAGCGCCGGGCCGAGCGGCTGCCAGACGGTGCTGGTGAGGTAATGCCAGATAACCAGGCAGGTTGGCGCGAGCGTCAGGCCGCCAGTGAGCGTCAGCAGCAGCGCGTTGAGCATCTCTTTTTCACCCATCCACGGCAGGGACTGGAGCAGCGCGGCGGCAATCAGCGCCGCCCCCTGACGCAACAGCGTGCGCCAGTCGCGCTGGTGACGGTATCGGGAGATAAGTGCAACCGGGATAAGCGCGAGCACGCTGCCGGAAATCAATAAGGGCAGATGCGCCAGCGCCACTTCCTGCGCCAGCCACACCAGCATCAGCCACTCAGCGCCGAGCAGCACCGGCCAGTAACCGCGCGGGCATTGCAGCATCAATCCCAGACGCAGGCCGAAGGGGAACAGCAGCACCGCCAGCGCCGGGCGTTCAACCAGATGCAGGCTGATACTCCACAGGCAAAACCAGGCGGCAGAGAAGATAAAAAAACTGGCGACCACGGCAATCAGCCGCGAGAAAACGGGACTCATTGCCAGGTATCAAACATGCGGCGCGCCAGCTCGACATCGTTGCTGACGCCGAGTTTTTCCATCAGGTTGGCACGGTGGACGTGGACGGTTTTGGGTGACAGATCCAGATCAGCTGCAATCTCTTTTACCGACATTCCCTGAGCAAGCTTCTCCGCCACCTGGCGTTCGCGTCGGGTCAGCGGATCCTGGCGTCCTGCCGCCAGCTTGATGGCAATATCCGGCGTCAGGTAGCAGCCGCCAGTGGAGACGGTGCGTACGGCGGCGATAAGTTCGTCCGGGCTACAGCGTTTGGAAAGGAATCCGCGCGCCCCCGCGTTAAGCGCCTGTTCCACCAGCGCCGGGCTGTCGTGAACCGAAAGCATGATGGTCGCCATTCCCTTTGGCAGCTGGGTTAACAACTCCAGCCCTGAGAGATCCGGCATTGAGATATCGCAGATACAGACCTGCACCCCGCGCCCGGGCAAACCGGCCAGCGCCTCGCGGCCAGAACCAAACTCGGCCACCACCTGAAAATCAGGTTCAAGGTTCAGAAGCTGAGCAAATCCTGAGCGGACGATAAGGTGGTCGTCGATAAGGGCGATAGTGGTCATGGCGCGTTCCTGGCGGGCGGATAAAAAAACGCGCTTACCTTATCGATAAGCGCGTGGGTGTTCAAGCAATGAGCGATTTATTCGAAGAACACCGCAATTTTGTTAAACATAGTGGGATCGGACTGGTTGCGTTCCACTTTGGTGACATCTTCCAGCTTATCGATCTGCGCCATCATCTGCTCCAGACGCTGATCGTCGTTAACCAGTAGCCAGATGCGGCTGTGTTCGCTGCCCTGAATCGGCAAGCAGAGAATGCCTTCTACGTTAAACGCGCGACGGGCAAACAGCCCACAGACGTGGGTCATGACGCCAGGGTGGTTACGGACGGTGAGTTCCAGAATGACGTTATCATGTTGTTTCTGCATGGCTTATTCTCCCACCATCTCAGTATTTGCCGCACCCGGCGGTACCATCGGATACACTTTTTGTTCAGGGTCGATACGCACGTGGATCAGCGCCGGGCCCGGGCGTGAAATCGCCGCCTGCAACGCCGCGTGCGCGTCTTCTTCTGCGTTCAGATCGCAGGTATGCAGGCCAAAACCGGCGGCAATCTGCATAAAGTTGATCATACCGGGATAGGTCGCAGCAAACACGCCCTGCTTGTAGAACAGACTTTGCTGCTGATGCACCAGCCCCAGCGCTTCGTTGTTCATCAGAATGATTTTCACGTCTAACTGGTTTTCGGCCGCGGTCGCCATTTCCTGAATGTTCATCATCAGGCTGCCGTCACCGGAGAAGCAGATAACCTTGCGATCCGGGTTAGCCAGCGCCGCGCCAACCGCCGCAGGCAGGCCAAAGCCCATAGTGCCCAGCCCGCCGGAGGTCAGCCACTGGCGCGGACGGTTCAGCGGATAAGCCTGTGCAGTCCACATCTGATGCTGGCCCACGTCGGTGGTGATGATGGCGCTGTCATCCACGCAGGCGGCAACGGCGTTAATCAGCCCGTAATGGCTGAGCGGGTCGCCTTCGGTCGGGATGGCGCCCGGGAACTCTTTTTGCAGGTCGGCTACCAGCTGACGCCAGTCTTCACGCCCGGTCGCGTCTGTTTGTGGGATCAGTTGCGCCAGAACTTCGGCAACATCGCCCTGAATAGCAACGTGCGGCTGCTTGATTTTACCCAGCTCGGCGCGGTCGATATCCACGTGAATGATTTTGGCGTTCGGACAGAACTGCTCGGTTTTACCTATCGCCCGGTCATCAAAACGTGCGCCAAGAACAATCAATAAATCAGATTCTTGCAGAATGTAGTTGGTGCTGCGCGCGCCGTGCATTCCCAGCATTCCCAGTGACAGCGGGTGCGCTTTTGGCAACATGCCAAGTGCCATCAGGGTCATGGTGGTTGGCAGGTTGGCTTTTTCAGCGAACTGGCGCACCTCTTCTGAAGCATTAATCGCCCCGCCGCCCAGGTAGAGCACCGGGCGTTTGGCGGCATTAATCATCGCCGCTGCATCACGCACGCTATCAGCGCTGAATTCCGGCGCGGGGGCACGGCCGCCCGGCTCAGGCAGCACGTCGATGTCGATTTCTGCGGTTTGTACATCCTTAGGAATGTCTATCCACACCGGGCCCGGACGGCCAGACTGGGCAATGCGGAATGCATCGCTGATAACCTGTGGAAGCTCGGCGATATCGCGAACTAAATAGTTATGTTTGGTGATGGGGATAGAGATGCCGTAGGTGTCCACTTCCTGGAATGCATCCGTACCGATCATCGAGGACGGCACCTGGCCGGTAATGCAGATCAGCGGAATGGAGTCGAGGCGCGCATCGGCGATGGCGGTGACCAGGTTGGTCGCACCCGGCCCGCTACAGGCCATACAAACCGCCGGTTTACCCTGCGTACGCGCCATGCCCTGGGCGATAAAACCTGCGCCCTGCTCGTGACGTGCCAGTACGTGACGGATCTGCGTGCTTTGGCTTAACGCATCATACAGCGGCAGCACTGTCCCGCCAGGGATACCCGCAACCGTGGTGATGCCCTGACGTTCCAGCAAATGAACGATCAGCTGCGCGCCGGTGAAACGCGTCTTTGTGGATGTTGTGCCCGAAATTGCCATGCTCCAGTCCTTTTATGGGCCGACTTTCCGGGAGGCGTTTAAACTAAAAACCCCGCCCGGTTTGCGCCGGCGGGGTTTTGGAATCGTGTGTTGTTCCAGTCCCTACGGCGCATTGCCGACGACCACCACCACACGCACGACGACCACTGCGGCTGGTAGCGCAGTTTTTAGTAGGGTCGCGGTGTTCATGGATAAAGTCATTGGGGACCTGTGTTTGGAATCATTGATAGAATTCATACAAACACAGGTTTTTCGGCGTGACAATGGAAATATTTTCATCTGCGCAAAAATGCGTCAAAGATCACGTTTCGTTTGTTGAGTGATGAAAACAAAAAAAGCCTGATTTTTTGTCATTCAATAAATAGCGCGGGCGATACACCAAATCGGGCTGCAAGCTTTTTAATGTGGTTCAGAGTGAGCTGCCTCTGGCCGTTAAGCACCCTTGAAACCATTGATTTACTGCCAATTTCATCCTGAAAATCAGATATCGTCAGGTTGTACTGATCCATTAAGGTTCTTAAAACCGCAATACCGACAGGTACAGATTCCATCTCCAGACGTAACGCGACAATGTCTGGCTGGTTCGCTTCGTAGCGGCTAATTCTTGCACATACGATATCCAGTAAAGGGCTACCCGGTTCGTTCATAAGAAGATACTCAACCAGTTCCAGAGCGTCTTTGTAATCCTGTTCGTTAGGATGTTCACCCAGCAGAGGAACAGCCGCAACAAGGGCATACGTAGCTTTCATTGCATCAGCAACGATCATCATTTCTTCCCCTTAGTGCGATGTTTCTCCGTAAAACGGTCATATTCCTTATGAGTAAAAACATGGCGCACATAAAACTTTTGGCTTTCAAAGAATATGAGAGCCACCACTCTGAGATTGTTGTTCGCTATATCAATAACATAGTGCTTATCCAGATACTTAAAATTATCAAGTGTTGGAAACAGCTTTTTCAGCGCAGCAGGCGTAGGGCAATTGCTCTTTTCGATGACTCTCCCCAGAAAAAGGAGTTCTTCCTTATGCTGTGGAAAGGTAATGACTGCATCCAAAATTGCCTTCATAGAAATTAAATGCATCCTGCATTCCCACCGCGTCCGTTGCCAATATGGCAACAATAACATGCATTGCCATTTAGTCAACTGACTCGTTTGTTGTATTTGCCCGGAAAACAAAAAACCCCGCCGGAGCGAGGTTTTTTTCAGGGTTTGCGGCTGGTAACCGCAGAACACACTGTGTTACGTCAACGCAAAAAGTATACGCGATCGGCGACGAACGCGCAATTTAAGGCACGGATTTTGACGTTTCTGAGTATGTACCCTCTGACAATCTTTGTCTATAAAATACTGTTCATATATACAGTATTTATCTATACTCAGGGTGTTCGCAGTGCGCGAGGGGGCCGCTGTTTTACCGGCGCAACAAAGTCCTGGCTGAAACGGGTGGTACCGTCAGTGCCTTAACCCCTGAAGTGAGCACACTGTGTTACGTCAATCCAGGTGCTGGCAACAGGCGGCGGAAAGGTACGCCAGCATCGTGCTCCTTTTGACCAAAAGGAGACGCGTATGAGCGTAGTGGATATGGTGGTTCTTATCCTCAAACTCATTGTTGCTGTACTGCAACTGCTTGATGCCGTCCTGAAATACCTGCGGTGATTCAGGTTCAAGTCGCACCTGAGAGGGGCGGGCAACCGCCCCTCTTTAATAACGAGGGAATGCTATGTCGCGTCTGTTAATTGAACCCATTACACCCGAAGAACCCGGGTATATTGCCCTGAAAACCGAAAGCATCACGCTGAATTTCAACATGCTACGCAGGCTGGAAGAGAACTGGCAGCGCGGTGAAAACCGCTTTAACGCACCGGGTGAAAAACTGCTGGGGGCGTTTCTGAACGGCAAACTAGTGGGCGTATGCGGCCTGAACCGCGATCCGTTTAGCCAGCAACCACGCGCCGGACGCATTCGCCATCTCTACGTCAGCGAGAAGTGCCGCGGACTGGGCATTGGAAAACAGCTTTTGACCGTGGTAATGGCCGATGCGAGCATCTGGTTTGATTTTCTCAATACCCATGCGCCGGACACTGCGTATGGTTTCTATCGCCAGGCGGGTTTTACGCTGGTGTCTGACGAACCGCGGGTGACGCACCGCCTTTTTTGTGCGGTCTAACCGGCTGGCAGCATCAGAGTGTGAATGTTACAGTTGAGTGACAATTAATCACCCGATACGCCATGACCATCACCGTTTTCTGCATTTTACTCTTCGCCGCGCTGCTGCATGCCAGCTGGAACGCCATCGTCAAAGCCGGAACGGATAAGCTCTATTCTGCAATCAGCGTCAGCGGCTCCGCCACGCTGATTGCCCTGGTGCTGCTCCCCTTTTCGCCACAGCCTTCTGCCGCAAGCTGGCCGTTTTTAATCGTCTCCTGCGCGTTACAGGTGGTGTACACGGTGCTGGTGGCGAAGACCTATCAGGTCTCTGATATGAGTCAGACCTATCCCCTGATGCGCGGCACTGCGCCGCTGCTGGTGGCGCTGATCAGCGTGCTGGCGCTCGGCGATAGCCTCTCATGGCTCGCGTGGTCCGGCATTGGGGTGATCTGCCTGTCGATACTGGCGATGGCGATGAACGGACGCATGCAGTCCCGAAAAGGGATCTGGCTGGCGCTGCTGAATGCCTGTTTTATCGCGGGCTATACGCTGGTGGATGGCACCGGCGTGCGGCTCTCTGACACCGCGCTGGGCTACACGCTGTGGACCTTCTTTATGAACGGCTTCTGCCTGCTGAGCTGGGCGATGGTCGCGCGGCGGCGTGAAGCGTCCAGCTACCTGCGGCTGCACTGGAAAAAGGGGCTGCTCGGCGGGATAGGTACTATGGGCTCTTACGGCCTGGCGCTATGGGCAATGACGCAGGCCCCGCTGGCAGTGGTCGCAGCGCTGCGCGAAACCTCCATTCTTTTTGGGGCACTGATCGCGTTTGTCCTTTTAAAAGAGAAAGTTGCGGGTCTGCGTATTGCTGCGGCGCTGGGTATTGCTGGCGGAGCGATTCTGCTGCGCCTGGCGTAAATCACTGGCAACATTAGTTGCCGATCTTGTTTACAAATCCTGCCTTTCCCGGTTTTTCCATTCGCTACAACAATGCTTAAATTGCCATCGCACTGTGGTAGATTCCTCGCGCATTTATGGGAATGAGCAGTCACTTATTCTTTATTTCTCTCTTTTGGCAAAAGTATTCAGCGACATGAAAAAACAAAGGAACGTTAACTTATTGTTGATGCTGGTGTTACTGGTGGCCGTCGGTCAGATGGCGCAAACCATCTACATTCCGGCAATCGCCGACATGGCAAAGGAACTGAACGTCCGCGAGGGCGCAGTGCAGAGCGTCATGGCCGCTTATCTGCTGACCTATGGCGTCTCTCAGCTGTTTTACGGCCCGCTGTCCGATCGCGTCGGGCGTCGCCCGGTGATTCTGGTGGGCATGTGCATATTTATGGTCGCCACGGTGATTGCCATCACTACCCATAGCCTGACGGTACTGATTGCCGCCAGCGCTCTGCAAGGCGTCGGGACCGGCGTTGGCGGGGTGATGGCGCGCACCTTGCCGCGTGATCTGTACCAGGGCACCCAGCTTCGCCATGCCAATAGTCTGCTCAATATGGGCATTCTGGTGAGTCCGCTGCTGGCCCCGTTGATTGGCGGCCTGCTGGATACAATGTGGTCGTGGCGTGCCTGCTACGTCTTCCTGCTGGTGCTGTGTGTGATTGTGACCTTCAGCATGGCGCGCTGGATGCCGGAAACGCGCCCCACCGACGCACCGCGCACCAAACTTATCACCAGCTATAAAACGCTGTTCGGCAACGGGGCGTTCACCTGCTACCTGCTGATGTTGATCGGCGGCCTGGCGGGGATTGCCGTGTTTGAAGCCTGCTCCGGCGTACTGTTAGGCGCAGGGCTTGGCCTCAGCAGTATGGTGGTGAGTATCCTGTTTATCCTGCCTATTCCGGCAGCGTTTTTCGGCGCATGGTTTGCCGGACGCCCGAACAAACGTTTCTCCACGCTGATGTGGCAGTCAGTGATTAGCTGCCTGCTGGCAGGCGTGATGATGTGGATCCCAGGGTTGTTCGGCGTGATGACAGTCTGGACGCTGCTTATCCCGGCGGCGCTGTTCTTTTTCGGTGCAGGGATGTTGTTCCCGCTCGCCACCAGCGGCGCAATGGAGCCGTTCCCGTTCCTCGCAGGCACGGCGGGCGCGCTGGTGGGCGGTTTGCAGAATATCGGTTCCGGCGCGCTGGCCTGGCTTTCTGCGCTGTTACCGCAAACCGGTCAGGCTAGTTTGGGTTTACTGATGACGCTGATGGGGCTGCTGATTTTACTGTGCTGGCTGCCGCTGGCGTCCCGTGTCCCGCATCATGAGCAGCCGGTTTAACTGCATGATGGCCCGGCTTCTCGGCGGGCTTTTCACACTCAGGTGTAATCATGGTCTGCAATAAAGGCTCTGGCGCAGGCCGCCAGGCCCCTTCTTCCCCGTCATAAAACTGGAAATCGGCGTTAATGGCATACGGGATTTTCGACTTTTGCAGTTCACAGGCCATAAACGTGGCAAACGCCAGCTGCGACGCAGTTGGCGTAAATCGGCTTGATTCACCCACTCCCCAGCCGCCAACCCAACTGACATGTCCGGTTTTTTGCTGCCAGTGCAACGCGGTGTTAATCCGGTTGTGAATGGCGGCTTTTTCGGCCGCCGTACCGGACGTCCACGGATATTTGCCGTTATTTTTCAGCGGCCCCCATGGGAAAATATGCCACTCGGCCAGCAGGTAATTTTGGCTGTGCGCAGGCAGCTTCATGCTGGATAAATCTTCCGGCGCGGCACGCAGGCGTGGCGCGATAAAAATCATGCGATTAGCATCAATGCTGTGAATGACTTTTATTGTTTTCTCGTATACCCGGTTCAGCGAAGCCTGGTTGTGGTTGAGCTTATCCGCCGGCTCATAGATCAGATCAAACCCAAGCAGCGGCGAGCTTTGGCCAAAATAGTGCGCCACCGCAATCCACCAGTTGATCACCTCTTTTTCATTGTCCGCTTTGGGGTCGTTTTTATATTCGTCAGCCTGATAAGCGATGATGGGGATCACCCCGTATTGCTCGCACGCCTCTACCAGTTTACGCAGATGAATGAGCCGCGCTTCGGTAGGTTCATCCGCCACGCGAATACGCACATGCGTTAACCCTTTGGCGCGAAAATCACGAACGACCAGCGGATCGAATTCCCGGATGCCACGTTCGGTGCGCGCCCAGTCGACATCAATACCCACGCCAAGCTGCTGCGCATAAAGGGCAGCCGTCAGCGGCGGCTCAGCGGCGGTGGCCCAGCCGGTAGTTAGCAGTAACGCAGTGGCAATGAGAGGCTTAAACACAATGTACCTTGCGAGAAATCAAAAGCAATAACCTGTATTTAGCACGCTTTTTCACATTTCGTGTAGAGCCAAAGCGTAATAAATCTTCACTGCGCCATCGCCTTCAACCAATTGATAAAGGCATCGATTTTTGGCCACTGTCGCCCGGACGGGGTGGAGATGTAATAGTGTTGATGGCATTTCAGCGTTTTCTCGCCAAAGGGCGCTATCAGTTCCCCAGTCTCAAGGCGCTTTTGCACCAGACGTTTACGCCCCATCGCCACCCCCACGTGGTTCATTGCAGCAATAATCGCTAAATCAGAACGATCGAAACCAATACCCGATGATGGCGGCATATTTACTGCAAAATGCTGCGCCCAGCTAAACCACTCGTCGGTGCCGGAGTCGTTGCTCCAGGCCTGGCGGTCATGCAGCAAGGTGCAGTGGCGCAGGTTATCCGGGTTCTGAAGCAGCGCATGTTGTTGTGCATATTCCGGGGAACACACCGGCAGGATAGCCTCATCCATCAGAAAATGGTGAGACAGATGATTTGGCGGCGTATCGTCGAAATAGAGCGCCAGATCGACCCCCGTTCGCTGCATATTTACATAATCATTGCCGGTCAAAATGGTCAGCGAAATCGACGGATACCGGCGGGTGAAGTCCCCCAGCATTGGTACCAGCCAGCACTGGGCAATCGATGGACGGGAGTAAACCGTCAGCGTGCCGGACAGCGCCTGGTTTTTGATATCCAGGATCTCCTGATTCAGGGTGTCCAGCGACGATTTTAACGTCCAGTACACACGCTTTCCTTCCTGGGTCAGCTCCACTTTCCGGTGTGAGCGCACAAACAGCTGAATGCCCAGCTCCTCTTCCAGCAGGTTGATGCGGTGACTGACCGCGCTGGGGCTTAACGATAGCTCTTCCGCCGCCAGCGCAAAGGATTCGTGACGCGCCGCCACTTCAAAGGTGTACATTTTTGACAACTGCCAGCCATTTAACAGGCGGTTTCTGGCCTCATTTGCATCATTCATCGCCATTCTCACTCTCTTTTTACCTGCCCAGAATACCTTTCAGAGATGAATTTATGTGAACCAAACACGAAATAAGTGTGTTTTTTAGAGTTTAGTCACTCACTTGATTCTATCTGGCTCACCTGAACGGCAATTTATATCGTTTGTCAGCCCATGCCGTTTTTTCGTCCAATACCCGCAGATTACTTAAGGGTGAGGTGAGATATGGGATCTCAGGTCTGGGTTGTGGCGACGCTGCTCATCAGCATCGTGTTAATTGTATTAACCATCGTAAAACTGAAGTTTCATCCGTTCCTTGCACTGCTGCTGGCGAGCTTTTTCGTCGGCACCATGATGGGGATGGGCCCGCTGGATATGGTGAACGCCATTGAGAGCGGTATTGGCGGCACGCTGGGCTTCCTCGCCGCGGTGATTGGTCTGGGGACGATCCTCGGCAAGATGATGGAAGTGTCCGGCGCGGCGGAGCGTATCGGCATCACGCTTCAACGCTGCCGCTGGCTATCCGCCGATGTGATTATGGTGCTGGTGGGGATGATTTGCGGCATCACGCTGTTTGTGGAAGTGGGCGTGGTATTGCTGATCCCGCTTGCCTTCTCGATTGCCAAAAAAACCCAGACCTCACTACTGAAGCTGGCTATTCCGCTCTGTACTGCGCTGATGGCCGTGCACTGTGTAGTGCCTCCGCACCCGGCAGCGCTGTTCGTCACCAACAAACTGGGCGCCGATGTGGGGACAGTTATTGTCTACGGCTTACTGGTTGGCCTGACGGCCTCACTGGTGGGCGGCCCACTGTTCCTGAAACTGCTCGGCAATCGTCTGCCGTTCAAACCGGTTCCGGCAGAATTTTCTGACCTGAAAGTCCGGGAAGAACACACGCTGCCGTCACTTGGGGCAACGCTGTTCACGGTGCTGCTGCCCATCGGCCTGATGCTGGTGAAAACCATCGCCGAGCTGAACATGGCGAAAACGGGCACCCTGTACACGGTACTGGAATTTATCGGCAACCCGATCACCGCGATGTTTATCGCCGTGTTTGTTGCCTACTACCTGCTTGGACTGCGTCAGCATATGGGGATGAGCACCATGCTCACCCATACCGAACACGGCTTTGGCTCTATTGCTAACATTCTGTTGATTATCGGTGCGGGCGGGGCGTTTAACGCTATCCTCAAAACCAGCGGACTGGCCGATACGCTGGCGCAGATCCTGTCGAACCTGCATATGCATCCGATCCTGCTCGCCTGGCTGGTGGCGTTAGTTCTACACGCAGCGGTAGGCTCAGCCACCGTTGCGATGATGGGTGCCACCGCCATCGTGGCCCCGATGCTGCCGCTGTACCCGAACGTCAGCCCGGAAATCATTACCATTGCCATCGGTTCTGGTGCCATTGGCTGCACGATCGTGACTGATTCCCTCTTCTGGCTTGTGAAGCAATACTGCGGCGCGACCCTGAATGAGACGTTCAAATACTATACGACGGCGACCTTTATCGCCTCGGTGCTTGCACTTGGCGGCACATTCCTGCTTTCTTTCATTATCTGAGCGCGAAGAGATTTATTATGGAAAACGCAACTATCACCACGCTAACCGCACAGTTCCCTCTGGTTGAGGATCTGATTGCCCTGAAAGAAACCACCTGGTTTAACCCGCGAACCACCTCGCTTGAAGAAGGGTTGCCGTATGTCGGGCTGACCAAAGCCGACGTGGACGACGCCCATGCGCGGCTGAACCGCTTCGCACCGTATCTGGCGAAAGCGTTTCCGGAAACGGCAGCCACCAACGGGATTATTGAATCTGAACTGGTGGCCATTCCGGCAATGCATAAGCGGCTGGAGAAAGAGTTCGGCACGACGATCCCCGGCACGCTGCTGCTGAAAAAAGACAGCCACCTGCCGATTTCGGGTTCCATAAAAGCGCGCGGCGGTATCTATGAGGTGCTCACTCACGCGGAAAAGCTGGCGCTGGCAGCGGGCCTGCTCAGCGTCGACGACGATTACAGCATCCTGCTGGAGCCACGCTTTAAGGACTTTTTCAGCCAGTACAGCATTGCGGTAGGGTCGACCGGCAACCTGGGGATGTCCATCGGGATCATGAGTGCGCGGATCGGCTTTAAGGTCACGGTGCATATGTCTGCCGATGCCCGCGAATGGAAGAAAGCCAAACTGCGCAGCCACGGCGTGATTGTGGTCGAATACGAGCAGGACTACGGCGTGGCGGTTGAACAGGGGCGCAAAGCCGCAGAAAGCGACCCCAACTGTTTCTTTATCGACGATGAAAACTCCCGCACCCTGTTCCTGGGCTACGCCGTTGCAGGCGAGCGCCTGAAGGCACAGTTTGCCGCACAGGGCCGCGTGGTGGATGCGCAACATCCGCTGTACGTCTACCTGCCGTGTGGTGTGGGCGGTGGCCCTGGCGGCGTGGCGTTTGGTCTGAAGCTGGCCTTCGGCGACAACGTTCACTGCTTCTTTGCCGAGCCAACTCACTCCCCTTGTATGCTGCTGGGCGTTTATACCGGCCTGCACGACGAGATTGCGGTGCAGGATCTGGGGATCGACAACGTGACGGCAGCCGATGGGCTGGCGGTAGGTCGTGCATCTGGTTTCGTGGGGCGTGCGATGGAGCGTTTGCTCGATGGCTTCTACACCTTAAGCGATCAGAGCATGTATGACATGCTCGGCTGGCTGGCGCAGGAAGAGGGTATTCGCCTGGAGCCATCGGCGCTGGCGGGTATGGCCGGGCCGGTGCGCGTTAAAGCCGATGCCACTCACCTGGTGTGGGCGACCGGCGGCGGTATGGTGCCGGAAGACGAGATGGCGAAATATCTGGCGAAGGGCCGTTAAGGTTTTTTGTGTATCCCTCTCCTGTGGGAGAGGGATCGATTTTTTTTACATATTCAGGATCTGCTGAATATGGGTGACGGCAAACAGTAGCGCCAGTGACAGCACGGCCAGCGCGATCAGAAACTTATCCCGCACCGCTTTTGGCTGGACAACGTCGTCCTGGGCGACATCCATCAGGTTACGGCTGCGGGTATAACGCCACAAAATGATCGCCACCAGCGCCAGCACAACAAGAGAAACCCAGAACGGCACGCCTGTGCGATGCCAGTTGTGTTTAATCGCCAGCGCGATCAGCGCACCGTATCCCAGTAGCGTACGAAGCCAGGCCAGTGAGGTTCGTTCCGGCTGTAAGCCGGGATCGGCTTCGCGGCGCGCTTTGCGGCTATCCGCCATAGAACACCAGCACCATCACCACACCTGCCACCGTCAACAGTATCGCGCTGATAATCAGTAACCCGCGCGTGTAGGGTAGATCCTGCTTCAGACGCATCGCCTTTTCGTTACGTAACCAGCGCAGGTAGCCGTAAATCGCCAGTACGCCCGCAAACAGACACAGCAGCAGGGCCAGTACTTCGCGGATCAGCGGGGTCGCGAAATCCGGGGCCAGCTGGTCAAGGCCAACACCTGCAGCGAGAAAGCCCAGTGCAGTGCGTATCCACGCTAAAAATGTACGTTCATTGGCCAGCGAGAAGCGGTAGTCCGGGGCTTCGCCGAGGCGAGAAATTTTCATGAAGGTTCCTTGTCGTGCTCCAGGCAGGCTTCAGCATAGCGTAAATCGACAAGGACAAGAAAACCGGCATCGGACGATGCCGGTCAGGAAGATTAATGCAGCTCTGGCCAGTAATCCTTGTTGGCTTCAATCAGGTCATCGAGGATCGCTTTGGCAACCGACGCGCTCGGCACGGTTTTCGACAAGGTGATCGCCTGCCAGAGTTTCTGATACGAGCGCTGCTCCCAGGCATCCACCACCAGTTTTTCCACCGCCACCTGCTGGCTCATTAACCCTTTCTGGAAGTGCGGAATATCGCCCACGGTGAGCGGTTCAGGGCCGTTATGCCCCACCAGGCACGGAATTTCCACCATCGCATCGGCATCAAAGTTATGGATTGCGCCGTTATTTGGCACGATTAACAACATGCGCTCCTGGGTGTTAAAGGCAATCGCAGTGGCCAGATCGACGATGTAGGAAGCATGTTCGTCGATTTCCAGCTCCCCGGCGGAGGATTTACCGGCTTCGATAATCGCCCGGCAGGAGCTGAACACATGCTTCTCGCGGTGATCCATCACTTCGTTAGCGCGGGTGCGTTCCGGGTTAGAGTGCGCCACCACGTAATCCGGGAAGAAGTAATATTTCAGATAGGTGTTCGGCATGGTGTCTGGATCCAGCGCCTGCACATCTTTCGCTTTGGCAAAGGTATCGTTCCAGCTTGCTTCGGTATGCGCGTCCTCAGAAGGCGGAACATAACCGTTTTTCGCCACATATTCGCGCAGTTTTGGCATCAGATCGTTGCCGTTCAAGTCTTCAATCGATGTCCACCAGCCGAAGTGGTTCAGGCCGTAGTAGCGCACGCGCATCTCTTTGCGGTCTTTCAGACCAACAATCTGCGCCATGCGCCCTTCAATGCCGATCGGCATATCGCAGATGTTAAGGATTTTGGCGTTCGGACGCAGGCGACGGGTCGCTTCCGCCACAATTGCCGCCGGGTTGGAGTAGTTCAGCATCCACGCGTTCGGCGAGTACTGCTCCATATAATCCACCAGCTCCAGCACGCCACCGATAGAGCGCATCCCGTAAGAGATCCCGCCCGGGCCGCAGGTTTCCTGGCCCAGCACGCCATGGCGCAGCGGGATTTTCTCGTCTTTTTCGCGCATCGGGTATTTACCCACGCGAATATGCGCCATCACGAAATCCACATCGGTAAAGGCCACTTTTGGGTCAGTGGTGTAGCTAAATTCGATTTCCGGGGCCTGCTCCCTGAGGATAATTTTGCACGCCTCGGCGATGGTTTCCTGGCGTGCGCCATCGTTGTCATAGAACTTCAGGGCGCGCAGCGGGAAACGGTCACGGTTGGCTAACAACATCAGGACGATACCCGGGGTAAAGGTACTGCCGCCGCCTGCAATGACAACTGAGAATTTTTTCATGATACAGCCTCCGTCAGGGTGGTTTGTTCGTTCGTTAAAGGGGTTTTCATCAGCGATTCAAGCTGGTCGCGCACCAGGGGAACGTGCAGACCGACAATCACCTGAATGCCGTTGCCGCGTCGCACCACACCGTGTGCGCCCAGGGCTTTAAAGACGTCGTCGCTTTGGGTCTGTGCCATATCCACCAGCGTGATACGTAAGCGGGTGGCGCAGTTATTCACGCTTTCGATATTGGCGGCGCCGCCGAGCGCCTGTAAGAAACCGGCGGCCTGGCCGACCTGCTGGCTTGCCGCTGCCGGCGCAGTGGTTTGCCCGCGAGCGGCCTGGTAATCGGCTTTGCTGTAGAGTTTGATTTCGCTCTCTTCACGTCCCGGCGTTTTGAGGTTCAGCCGCTCAATCAGCGTTTTAAAGACCACGAAATAGATACCGGTGAAGCAGAGACCAATGCCTATCTGGGTGAACATCATGGAAGCGTGGTTGTGGAACATTGGGATCCAGTTTTGCGGCAGGAACTGGTCAAGCAGCCCGCCCCCCATGTTGCCCACCACACCGAAGACATACATTACCGTCGCCATCGTTGCCGCCAGCACGGCATGGACGGCAAACAGCAGCGGCGAAATAAACAGGAAGGTGAATTCAAGCGGCTCAGTAATGCCCACCAGCATGGCGGTGAGGGTTGCCGGGATCAGCAAGCCCGCCACTTTGACGCGGTTTTCAGGTGAGGCGGTGTACCAGAGCGCCAGCGCAATCCCGACGGAGCCGAACACTTTTGAGTTGCCGTGCAGCGCGAATCCGCCTTCCGGGAACAGGGTTTTCAGCGGCAACGTGCTCTGGCTGAATTCCTGTAAATGCTGCGCCCAGTACACCTGAATGCCGCCTTCCACCGCTGCGGGGCCGAAAATAAACGGTCCGTAGACAAAGTGGTGCAGTCCGGTTGGGATCAGAATGCGTTCCAGGAAGGTATAAACCCAAACGCCCAGCGCACCGGCAGAACGTAAGAACGCTTGTAAGGACTCAATGCCCATCTGCACTTTTGGCCAGCCCAGTAGCGTCAGCCAGGCGCAGGGGATCATCACGAAAAACGCGAGGATGACGACAAACGACGTGCCCTGGAAAATCCCCAGAAACACCGGCAGGGGTTTGTCGAAATAGCGGTTATGGATGGCGGTGACGAGACCCGAAATAACTATCGCCCCGATAATGCTGGTATCCAGCGTTTTGATCCCGGCAATCATTGCCAGCCCGCTGCCAGCAGTGGGTTCAGCGGAGAAATCGACGCCAAAGAAATGGCCCCAGGTCATCCCCATCGCATTGATGAAGTAGTTCCATGTCAGGAAGCTAATCAGTACCGCAAGGCAGGCCCGACCCTGCGCCTGTTTTGCCAGGCCAATGGGTAAACCCACGGCGAAAATCAGCGGCATGTTGCGAAACACCGCCCAGCCACCTTCTTCAATAATGTGAACGATTTGCGCGAATAAATTATCCGGTGCAGTGAGCGCTTCACCCACGAAAAGCGGGTTGCGCAGCATGATGGCGATCCCAACCACGATCCCGGCAAACGGAAACAACAACACCGGGGTAAACATGGCACCGCCAAAACGTTGTATTTGACTGAGCATTTTTAAATCCTCATGTAACAACCTGTAAGGGGTAGAGGCCTTTATGGTTTTTTGCTGGCCTGAAATGAGCATAAGAATTTACTGGTGAGCAAACATGACGTACCGCTGCGTTCCGTGATCGCATTCATGGTTTTAATTTGGCCAATCAGGTCTACTTTTGGTTGTAAATATGGACATCTTCACACTCAGCTCTCCCCCCTGATATGCACAGAGAGGTCTACAGGTGATCTACAAATCCATTGCCGACAGGCTGCGGTTACGGCTGAATTCATCGGATTACAATGTCGGTAGCCCGTTACCGGGTGAGAAAGCGCTGGCGCAGGAGTTTGGCGTGGCGCGAATGACCATCCGTAAGGCGCTCGATTTACTGGTGAGCTGGGGGCTGGTTGAACGTCGTCACGGCAGCGGCACCTTTGTGGCACGTAAAGACGTCCACCATGAAACCACGAACCTGACCGGGCTGGTGGAAGTGCTACGCCAGCAGGGAAAAGAGGTGCAAAGCAAGGTGTTACAGTTTGAGGTGATGCCCGCGCCGCCTGCCATTGCCAGCCAGTTACGCATTCAGATTGATGAGCGGATCTACTTTTCGCGCCGGGTGCGTTATGTAGAAGGCAAGCCGCTGATGCTGGAGGACAGCTTTATGCCAGTGAAGCTGTTTCGCAACCTGTCGCTGGCGCATCTTGAAGGGTCGAAGTTTGATTACATCGAAAAGGAGTGTGGGATAACCATCAGCGGGAACTACGAAAGCCTGACGCCCGTTCTGGCAGACAAACAGCTGGCGCAGTACCTGAACCTGCCGGAACAAACGCCGCTGTTGCGAATCACTTCTCTCTCTTACAGCGACAGCGGCGAGTTCCTCAATTATTCCGTGATGTTCCGTAATACCAGTGATTACCAGGTGGACTACCATTTACGGCGCATCCACCCGGAAGAGTTACTAACTCATCCCCCAGAAAATCACCGCCAGTAGCTGTGGCGTAATAATACGAAGGAACATCACCAGCGGATAAACCGTGGCATAAGAGAGTGCCGCCGCACCGCTGGTGGCGTGCAGGTTATTGGCAAAGGCGAGTGCTGGCGGGTCAGTCATGGAGCCCGCGAGCATCCCGCAGAGTGTCAGGTAGTTCATTTTGGCGAACATCCGCGCCAGAATGCCCATCGTCAGCAGCGGGATTGCGGTAATAAATATCCCGTAGCCTACCCAGCTCATCCCTTCGCCTCTGACCAGAGTATCAACAAAATCGCCGCCGGATTTCAGGCCGACAACCGCCAGAAACAGCACAATCCCCAGCTCGCGTAGCGCCAGGTTAGCGCTCGGCGGCATAAACCAGTACAGCTTACCGATGCAGCCGATACGCCCGAGGATCAGCGCCATAATCAGCGGGCCGCCCGCCAGCCCCAGCTTGAGCGCCACCGGGAAGCCCGGTACATACAGCGGAATGGAGCCGAGCAGCACGCCCAGACCGATACCGATAAATACCGGCAGCATCTGCACCTGCTGTAATTTTTGCTGCGCGTTGCCGACCATATCCGCCACGGCATCTATCGACGAGGGCCGGCCAACCAGATTGAGGATGTCGCCAAATTGCAGGCTGGCATCCGGGCTAGCGACCAGTTCGATGCCCGCACGGTTAAGACGCGAGATCACCACGTCATAACGCTCTTTTACCTGTAAATCGCGGATTTTCTTGCCAAGAACCTGCTCGTTGGTGACCACAACACGCTCAACGCGCATGTCGGTTCCGCGTGTGGAGAGCGAGGTATCCACCTCCTGACCAATCACCAGCCGCGCGTTATGCAGATCCCCCGGTTGCCCGACCAGGTGCAGTAAATCCCCCAACTGAATAATGGTGCCGGGCGATGGCACCATCAGCATGTCGTCACGTTTAAGCCGCGAGCAGATGATGTTGACGCTGTTCAGGATCGGCACGTCCTGAATGGCCATTTTGTCGAGGTTGGGGTTATCAACCCGGATATTGATGGTTTTGATCAGCGCATGGCCATTCGTCAGCGTGGATTCATGATCCTGCGCCTCTTTCTCAACATTGATGCGAAACAGCACACGCATCAGCCACATCGAGAGCAGGATGCCGCAAATACCGAACGGGTAAGCCATGGCATAGCTCATCCCCATCTGGTCAACAATGCCTGGCGAGATACCCAGATCGCGCAGGATTTGCTGCCCGGCACCCAGCGCAGGCGTGTTGGTGACCGCGCCAGAGAAAATACCCAGCACCACGGGGAGCGGAATAGCAAAGAGTTTATGCAGAAGAGCGGTGACTAGCCCACCCATCACGACAATGCCGAGCGCAAACAGATTAAGCCGTAAGCCAGAAACACGAAGAGAAGCGAAAAACCCCGGCCCAACCTGGATACCAATGGTATACACGAAGAGGATCAGACCGAATTCCTGGATGAAGTGCAGCATCTCAGTGCTGAGCACAAGCCCAAGCTGGTCAGCAAAATGTCCGACAAAAATCCCGCCGAACAACACCCCGCCAATACCAAACCCGACGCCACGGATTTTAATATTGCCAATCCACAGGCCAACCACCGCGACCAGGGCCAACACGCTAACAGTTAACGCGATATCACTCATGATCCACTTCCTGTGCATAACCTTAGTTATAAGAAGGATTCTCTCAGAGCCGGACGCGGTTGTATGGGCGATGGCGCACAAAAAAGCCGAAGGTAAAAGTAGAACGGTCACCCAAAGGTGACCGTTTTTTGTGTTTGCGCCCTCTCCCGGTGGGAGAGGGTTCCCCAGTAATTTTTGTCTTTCTTCAGCGATGATATTACGCCATTGAAATAAAAGACTTACCGCAGCTCCATGGTCCGGCTGAAAATCGCCGAAGTGTTTACGGAAGGCCGGGGCGCCGCGCATGGATGCGCGGCGAGGGCGGCTTTACAGGGACGTTTCATCCGCCCGTCCCCGATTAGCCTGGAGCAAACGCTGAGGGCATCGCGAAGCGACGATTTTCTTGCCGGGAGCCCGGGTCGCCAGGGTAGCGGCGGTGAGCTACCCTGGCACGTTCACCGGTATTGTGGTGACAGAGTAGCAAGGACCATAAAGTGAACGGAATGACCACCTGAGCTGTATGTTCCCCCTCTCCCCAAAAAGGAGAGGGGGTCGTACGTGCCCGTATTTTTTCTGGGGAACCCTCAACCCAGTAGGAGAGGGTCGGAGTGAGGGCACCAGCCCGCACAAAATCAGCTATTTAACGCCGGGCGCTCGCTAATGGCGATACGCTGCGGTGCAATGGCGTCCGGCACGTTGCGGGTCAGGTCGATATGCAGCAACCCGTTAGTGAACGTGGCGCCAGAAACTTCCATATGATCGGCCAGGGTAAAGCTCAGACTGAACGGCTGAGTCACCAGCCCCTGATGCAACCACTTGGTTTCGGTGTCTTGTTTTTCCGGCGTCCCTTTTACGCTAAGGCGAGTGCCTTCAAGCTGGATATCCAGGTCTTCCTGACGGAAGCCAGCCAGCGCCAGCGTGATGCGATAGTGGTTATCATCGCTCTTTTCGATGTTGTACGGCGGAAATGTCTGTTGCTCGGTGGTGCTTTGCAGGGCGTTAGCCAGTTTGTCAAAACCAATCCACTGACGCAGCAGGGGGGATAAATCGTAATTACGCATACTAAATCTCCTTCTGAGAAGCGAGTTCGGCACAGTTTAATTTTGTGCGCAGTTGTTCCTGCAAATCCTTATGGATTCGCATATGCTCCCGGTACGGCAAGCAATTCGGTTTGGGCCGCGAACGCGACCCGCTAAATTAGTTAATTTCGATACGGCGCGGTTTTTTCTCTTCTGGAATGATGCGTTCCAGTTCGACAAACAGCAGGCCGTTGACCAGGTTCGCGCCTTTAACATGAATGTTCTCGGCTAACTGGAACTTGCGTTCAAAGTTGCGCTCGGCGATGCCCTGGTAAAGGTAGGTACGTTCTTTCTGCTCCGCCGCATGTGAACCTTTCACCAGCAGCAGGTTATCCTGGGCGGTGATCTCCAGTTCGTTCTCTGCAAAACCGGCGACGGCAATGGCGATGCGGTAGTGGTTTTCATCCACCAGCTCAACATTGTAAGGAGGGTAGCCGTTGCTCTGGCTTTGATTATTTTCTAAATGATTAAACAGGCGGTCAAAACCAATGGCAGAACGGTATAACGGGGAAAGATCGAAGTTACGCATAAATAAAAGCTCCTGAAATCAGCGAGAATTTTTAGCCTTCCACCATGGACAGGCTGCTGTACCCCCCAAATACCCATCAGGCGTATGTGTTATCGGGGTACATACTTAAAATGGGTCTGTAAAAGGGGATTTCAAGCCACAGACCGTGAGATTTTTTTGCACTTTGCTGGTACTTGCATAGACTGGGACTACAGCACAAAGGGTTAAATTGCGATGGCCGCCACAGAGCGGCGCTTTTCGACTATTCATTTCGAACATGGCCCGTTATAAACCCCATTGCAGGTTTGAGCCGTGCCATTAACGATGATTACAGATGATGAAAAATGTTCTGATTAAGCTGACAACGTTCAGCGGAGTGGTATTACTTTGCGGGTGTTCGAGCGTGATGTCTCACACTGGCGGTAAAGAAGGAACATACCCGGGCACTCGTGCGAGCGCCGCGATGATCACGGATGACGACACTAACTGGGGCACCAAATCCCTGGTGATACTGGATATGCCGCTGACGGCAGTCGCCGATACGCTCCTGCTGCCGTGGGATATGTTGCGTACCGACAACTCAGTGCGTTCGCGCGTCGAGAAAAGCGAGCAGGAAAACCTGGCGACAAACTCCGTTATCCCGCCTGCGGCGATGCCCTCACACTGACATTACGCGGTTTCCGTGACCCAAATCTGACGGAAACCGGCTGTCTCTTCCATCCAGGCAACCAGCTCCCCATCCGGTGAAAACACGATGGCGTCCCCGGACGGCGGGTTGCCGTGATCGGACGTCAAAAACGTCACCTCTCCTGTGGCCGCATCACACCGGGCTATCCGGTTTTCGAGTACAAATCCAAGCATGTTCCCGGATGGGTGCCAGTTAAACGCCGACTGAATATCGCTCTCGTTATGGGTTAACTGTCGCGGCTCACCGCCTTCAGGTGCGATAAGCCAGAGTTGCACAATGCCGTTATTGTCGCGCATCAGGAACGCGATTTGCGTTGCTTGCGGATTGCTGCGCACCCAGTGACGAGGAACATTCACCAGCCCCGGGAACGCCTTTTGATGGGTAAAGGTTAAACGGCGCTGCGCCACGCCCGCAGGCGGCGCTGGCATGGTCTCCGGTGTTCCCTGTAATGGTGTATCTCCCGCACGTTTCCAGCCCTGCTCGTTCTTCGGTAAATCGACGATAAACAGTTCCGGAACTTTATCGCCGTGAACCGACACGGTATCGCCAATAAACGCCAGCCTGTCGTTACCGACCCAGCCCTCTTCATAGGCACGATTGATTTCATCGCTTCCCGGCTCCGGCGTGTGCGTGGTGCGACTCACCAGCACGCTCCAGAACGTACCGGCATATTCACGCGGGTGAGCACCCGGCGGCGATACCGGGCCATAGGGTACGGCCACTCCCACATTGCGTAAATCGAGTTTTGGATCGCGCTCGTGCAGGACATGGTCGTTGTAGGTAAAGCTCACGCACTGCCCGTCCGGGCTAAAGACGTGGACATGGCTGCCGCCACGCAGTGCCCCTGCGGTATAGGGCGCAGTAATGTCCATTGCGTCGAGGTGACTTACCTGCCCGCGGTAGGCAATCACGCCCTGACGATGGTGGAAATCATAGTGCCAACCGGCATCCGGGTTTTCCGGGCCGTGGATAAAAACATACTTATCTTCAGCGGGATGAACGGTCACCACTCCGACATGCGCGCCGTGGGTGGCACGATAAATAACATCAACATCACCCGAGTTAACGTTCACTCGCTCAATGGTTTCACCGGTAAAAGAGGCACCAGAAGAACGCACATCGTAGGCAAGCCAGCTGCTGTCAGGCGTCCAGGTGTGGGTATTTGTCAGTTGATGATGGCGCGAAGCGAAGGTGATTTGTTTCATGTCGTTATCCGGGCAAAGGACCAGGCGACATAGTACCGCTTAACTCAGCGCGAAGACCATCACAGGCGAGAGAAAGCCGACGCCTCACGCATAAGCTGCTCATCCGGGCGGACGCCGGTATAGAGCGCAAACTGCTCGAGCGCCTGTAAGGCAATCACTTCAGCCCCGGTCACGACCGGTTTTCCAAGCTGTTTCGCCAGCCGGATAAGCGGTGTCTCGGAAGGAAAAGCGACCACATCAAACACCCAGCGTGCCGCATTCACCGCCTCTTTTTCAAAGGCCAGGCTATTTTCTTCCACACCGCCGCTCATGCCGATCGGGGTGACATTAACGAGGATATCAGCCTGCCGCCCCGTCGCATCCTGACGCCACTGATAGCCATATTTTTCGGCGAGCGCCTGCCCCTGCTGCTGATTGCGCGCCACAATGGTGACACGGGTAAACCCGCTATCGCGAAATGCAGCAACAACCGCTTTCGCCATCCCGCCGCTGCCCTTCACGAAGACCGACATTTGCGTATCGTTAAAATTATCCTGAATGAGGTTTTTAACCGCAATGTAGTCCGTGTTGTAGGCTGTCAGATGCCCCTTATCGTTGACGATGGTATTCACTGAATCAATCGCCAGTACGGAATCGGACAGGGTATCAATAAACGGAATGCAGGTTTCTTTGAATGGCATCGAGACAGAACAACCGCGAATGCCCAGCGCTTTCACGCCTTTTACCGCGTGTTCGATATCCGTTGTGCTGAAAGCTTTGTAGATAAAATCGAGGTCGAGTTTTTGATACAGATAGTTATGAAAACGCGTGCCAATGTTACTGGGTCTTCCTGATAGAGAAATGCATAGTTGTGTGTCTTTATTTAACATCACCGCCTCCTGTTCATTTCCATCACAAGCCCTGTGACACCGTTAAGGCATCACAGAGAAATTACGCATCACATCTTAATTGAGGACAAATTTCTCGATTGCCCAGGCAACGCCGTCTTCCAGGTTGGATTTAGTAACAAAGTTGGCCACTTCTTTCACCGACGGGATCGCGTTATCCATCGCGACCCCCATACCGGCGTACTCAATCATTGCGATGTCATTTTCCTGATCGCCCAGCGCCATGATCTCTTCAGGTTTAATACCCAGGGCGTCGGCGAGTGATTTCACGCCCGTGCCTTTATTGACGCGTTTATCGAGGATTTCGAGGAAGTACGGCGCACTTTTAAGCACGGTGTACTTCTCTTTTACATCTGCCGGAATACGCGCAATGGCTTTGTCCAGGATCTCGGGTTCGTCAATCATCATCACTTTCAGGAACTGGGTGTTCGGATCCATCTTCTCTGCTTCGCAGAACACCAGCGGAATGGTAGCGACAAAGGATTCATGCACAGTGTAGTAACTGATATCGCGGTTTGCGGTATAGAGCGTATTGCGATCGAGCGCGTGGAAATGGGAACCCACATCACGGGAGAGCTTTTCCAGGAACAGGTAATCGTCATAGTTCAGCGCGGTTTGCGCCACCGCGCTGCCGTCAGCGGCTTTTTGCACCAGAGCACCATTGTACGTGATGCAATAATCACCCGGTTGATTCATATGCAGCTCTTTCAGGTAGCTGTGAACACCGGCATACGGACGGCCAGTGGTCAGTACCACATTAACGCCCTTTGCACGCGCTGCGGCGATTGCGTTTTTAACGGCTGGAGAGATAGTGTGGTCTGGCAGCAGCAGGGTGCCGTCCATATCGATTGCAATGAGTTTGATGGCCATGAGATCCCCGGTTTGAATGAGTCTTGACTCATGCTAACTCGATTAAGCCCACAAAAATAGGGCTACATTGCGCAACCAACCCCCCCCCTTTTACGCAAATCCCGGGGATCGCAGACTCACTCGCGGGTGAGGACGATTTTACCGAACGCGCCGCGATCCAGATGTTCGAGCGCCTGTTCAAGCTGGTCGAAGCGGTAGCGGTGTTCGATCACAGGTTTCAGGCCGGTCACATCCACGGCGCGGACGAAATCTTCCAGCGCGCGGCGGTGTCCGACGCCAATCCCCTGAATCACCGGTGATTTCAGCAGCAGTTCGCTGGCAGGCAATGAGATTTCCGTGCCAGCCAGAACGCCAATCACCGAAATTCGGCCGTGGACCGCAACGGCTCGCAGAGAATGTTTTAGATTCTCCCCGCCAACGGTTTCAATAATATGGTCGATTCCGCGATCGCCAGACTGTACGTAAATCCCTTCAACCCAATCACCTTTGAGCCGGTTTAACCCGTGATCGGCTCCCAGCTTTTTCGCCTGGGCCAGTTTTTCATCGCTTCCCGAGGTGACAAAAACCTCCGCACCCAGCACTTTTGCAATCTGCAAAGCGAATATCGCCACGCCGCCCGTGCCCTGCACCAGCACCGATTGCCCGGCGCGTAAATTCCCGCGCTCCACCAGCGCGAACCATGCGGTCAGCCCTGCACAGGGCAACGTGCTGGCTTGTGCATCATCCAGGGTTTGCGGGGCCGCCACCAGCCAGTTTTCATTCATAATCACGTATTCGGCCAGCATCCCCTGAAAGTAACCCCCAAGCGTTTTATAGGGCAAGGTGCGTGCATCGGCTTTTGGCTTACCGTCAATCCACTCAGGGAAGAAGGTGGAGATGACGCGAGCACCGGCTTTGAAACGCGTGACGCCTTCACCCACGCTATCCACCACGCCCGCCATGTCAGACGCCGGCGTAAACGGGAAGGAAAGCGGAATCGGCATCGTGCCTTCAATGACCATTTTGTCGCGATAGTTGAGCGCAACGGCATTCACCCGTACGCGCACTTCGCCCGGGCCGGGCTGTGGAACAGGTTCCTGAATGAGTTTGAGGCTCTCGCGCCCGAGAGCGTTCATTGACCAGCGTTGCATTGTCTCTTTCATCGTATTACTCCTGTCATCAAAATGAGCTTCTGTACTGACAGTCTAACGTTGAATAATAGTCTCCAGTGGCGATAAGTTTTCCTTTTATTGACGCCATAGTGGATACAATCCATGTCCGATACGCTGAAAGACATCCCCGTTTTTGTCGCCGCCGTTGAGGCGGGAAGCTTTGCTCAGGCCGCTATTCGTCTGCATTTATCACGCTCGGCGGTAGGAAAAAGCATCGCCCGCCTTGAAGCCCGGCTGGGGGTCCGTCTTTTTCAACGCACCACCCGCAGCCAGAGCCTGACCGATAACGGCGCTCTTTTTTACGAACGCTGCTTGCGCGCGCTGGAGGAGATTCGGGGCGCAGAATCCCTGCTGGAAACAGGAAAACAGCAGGTCAGCGGCCGCCTGCGCGTTGCCATGCCGGTGCTGTTTGGTCGCCAGTGTGTCGCTCCGCTACTGATAGAACTGGCGCAGGAACACCCCGGCCTTGAGCTTGAAATGTCATTCAGCGACCGCGTGGTGGATCTCGTCGAAGAAGGGTTTGATATGGCGGTGCGTAACGGCACGCTGCAGGACAGCAGTGTTCTGGTCGCCAGAAGGCTAGGGGAGCACCGCATGGTGCTGTGTGCCGCGCCGGATTATCTGCAGAAAAGCGGTCAGCCAGAAACTGTGGCTGATTTACCCCATCATGTGGCCATCAACTATCTGCGGGCAGGCAGAGTGCTACCCTGGCAACTGATGGATAACGTAGGTCACTCGCACACCTTTACTCCCCGTTCATCACTCAATATGGATGACTTACAGGCGATCTGCGACGCGGCGCTGGCGGGACACGGCATTGCGTGGTTACCCTGCTGGATGGCCATCAAAGAGATTCATCAAGGCAAACTCGTCCCGCTCCTGAAGCAGGCGCCAGATGTACGCTTCGACGTTCATGCAGTTTGGCAGCAGACACCGCATTTGCCGCTGAGGGTACGCATTGCCATCGACACGCTAGTGAGCCGTTTGCCAGCAGTAATGTCACTGGACCTTCCTGAGGCCATAAAAAAGCCGCGCTAAAAGCGCGGCCTGCGTTTTGCGATCTGACGACGATTAAATATCGATATTCGCCGCTTTCAGGGCGTTCTCTTCGATAAAGGCACGGCGTGGTTCAACCGCATCGCCCATCAGGGTGGTGAACAGCTGGTCAGCAGCAATGGCGTCCTTCACTGTCACTCGCAACATGCGGCGGCTTTCAGGATCCATGGTGGTTTCCCACAGCTGATCAGGGTTCATTTCGCCCAGACCTTTATAACGCTGGATTGCGAGGCCACGACGGGACTCTTTCACCAGCCAGTCCAGCGCCTGCTCGAAGCTGGCAACCGGCTGACGGCGTTCGCCACGTTCGATGAACGCATCGTCTTCGATCAGACCACGCAGCTTCTCGCCAAGCGTACAGATGCGGCGGTATTCCGGACCGGTAATAAACTCGTGCTCCAGCGGGTAGTCAGTATCAACGCCGTGGGTACGCACGCGAATCACCGGCTCGAACTGCTGATCGGCATTCTGCTGAACATCGCATTTCCACTGGCTACCGTGCTGCTCTTTCTCGTTCAGCTCGCTCACCAGGGTGTTCACCCAGCGGGTGACGGTCTGTTCGTTGCTCAGATCCGCTTCGGTCAGGGTTGGCTGATACACCAGCTCTTTCAGCAGCGTTTTCGGGTAACGACGTTCCATACGCGTAATCATTTTCTGCGCGGCGTTGAACTCAGAAACCAGACGTTCCAGCGGCTCACCCGCCAGTGCTGGTGCGCTGGAGTTCGCGTGTAGCGTTGCGCCATCAAGGGCGATCGCGATTTGGTACTGATCCATCGCTTCGTCGTCTTTGATGTACTGTTCCTGTTTGCCTTTCTTCACTTTGTACAGCGGTGGCTGTGCAATGTAGACGTGGCCACGTTCAACGATTTCCGGCATCTGACGATAGAAGAAGGTCAACAGCAGCGTACGGATGTGCGAGCCGTCGACGTCCGCATCGGTCATGATGATGATGCTGTGATAGCGCAGTTTGTCCGGGTTGTACTCGTCACGACCGATGCCGCAGCCCAGCGCGGTAATCAGCGTCGCCACTTCCTGAGAAGAGAGCATTTTGTCGAAACGCGCTTTTTCTACGTTAAGGATCTTACCCTTCAACGGCAGAATCGCCTGGTTCTTACGGTTACGACCCTGCTTCGCAGAACCGCCCGCGGAGTCCCCTTCCACAAGGTACAGTTCAGACAGTGCCGGGTCGCGTTCCTGGCAGTCAGCCAGTTTGCCCGGCAGGCCTGCTAAGTCCAGCGCGCCTTTACGACGGGTCATTTCACGGGCTTTACGCGCCGCTTCACGGGCACGTGCCGCATCGATAATTTTGCCGACCACGATTTTCGCGTCCGACGGGTTTTCCAGCAGGTATTCGCTCAGCAGTTCGTTCATCTGCTGTTCTACCGCCGATTTCACCTCAGAAGAAACCAGCTTGTCTTTGGTCTGAGAGGAGAACTTCGGATCCGGAACCTTCACAGAGACAACAGCAATCAGACCTTCACGGGCATCGTCACCGGTGGCGCTGACTTTCGCTTTTTTGCTGTAGCCTTCTTTATCCATGTAGGCGTTCAGGGTACGGGTCATCGCCGTACGGAAGCCAACAAGGTGGGTACCACCGTCACGCTGTGGAATGTTGTTGGTGAAGCAGTAGATATTTTCCTGGAAACCGTCGTTCCACTGCAGCGCCACTTCTACGCCAATACCGTCTTTTTCGGTGGAGAAGTAGAAGATGTTCGGGTGAATTGGCGTTTTGTTCTTGTTCAGATACTCAACGAACGCCTTGATACCGCCTTCGTAGTGGAAGTGGTCTTCTTTACCGTCACGCTTGTCTTTCAGACGAATAGACACACCGGAGTTCAGGAACGACAGTTCACGCAGGCGTTTCGCCAGAATGTCATATTCAAATTCAGTCACATTGCTGAAGGTTTCGTGGCTTGGCCAGAAACGCACCATCGTACCGGTTTTATCCGTGTCGCCAGTGACTGCCAGCGGCGCCTGTGGCACGCCGTGCGTATAAATCTGGCGGTGAATTTTGCCTTCACGCTGGATAACCAGCTCCAGTTTCTGCGACAGGGCGTTAACCACTGAAACACCTACGCCGTGCAGACCGCCGGAAACTTTATAGGAGTTATCATCAAACTTACCGCCTGCGTGCAGGACGGTCATGATAACTTCCGCGGCAGATACGCCCTCTTCCGGGTGAATACCGGTAGGAATGCCACGACCATCATCGGTGACGGATACGGAGTTGTCCGCATGGATCGTCACCACGATGTCTTTACAGTGACCCGCGAGCGCTTCGTCGATAGCGTTATCCACAACCTCGAATACCATGTGGTGCAGACCGGTGCCGTCATCCGTATCGCCGATATACATACCCGGGCGCTTACGCACCGCATCCAGCCCTTTCAGGACTTTGATACTGGAGGAGTCATAAGAATTCGACATCAACGTTTCTCGCTCATTTAATCTTGGGTTAATCCGTTATTTTACCCTTTTCCACGGTAAACATCTTCGAATTTTCGTCCGACATGTCCATAACGTGTTCAGCACTAATAGCGCTGACGAAAACCTGAGACTGCGTGGCTTTTAAGCGGCTGGCAAGCAGCCCGCGCCGCGCGTCATCAAGTTCCGAGGCAAAATCATCTATCAGATACAGGCAGCGCCGCCCGCTTTCACGGGTTAAAAACTCCCCCTGCGCCAGACGTAGCGCGCACATCAGGAGCTTGAGCTGCCCGCGCGACAAGGTATCTTCGACCGGTGCACCGTCTGCACGAATGCGGAAATCCGCCTTGTGCGGGCCATGTGCGGTGTAGGTCAACATGCGGTCGCGCTCGAAATTTCTCTCTAGTACTTCTGCATAGTCCGTCTCTTTCTCCCAGCCGCGCTGGAAAGAGAAGGTGAGAGAAAACTCAGGTAAAAACTGTTTGCAGGTGTCCGCCATATCTTCGGCGATACCTGCGCTGTATTCGGCACGCCAGCGGCTAATTTGTTCCGCCAGCGGGATCAATTCCATATCCCACGGGCGCAGCTGCGCATAACGTGTGACCTGGCGCAGCGCGGCGTTACGCTGCTTGAGCAGACGCTTCAGGTTGCTCCAGGCATTAAAGAAACCGGCTTCGTTGTGAAAGCATCCCCAGTCAAGGAACGCTCTTCTGTATTTGGGGCCGCCGTTGAGTAAAGTAAACCCCTCCGGCGTAATCAGCTGCATAGGCATCAGCAGCGCCAGCTCGGCCACTTTATGGCCGTCGGTCCCGTCGATGCGAACCTTGCTGTCGCCCTGCTTGTCTTTGGTCAGGCCGATAGCGGTTTCCCGCTCTGCACCCTGCAGACGCCCGTGCAGAACAAAGGATTCTTGTTCATGGCGAATAACGCGACCGATTTGCAAACTGCGAAACGCCCGACCGTGGCCGAGCGTATAGATGGCTTCCAGCACGCTGGTTTTGCCGCTGCCGTTCGCACCGACCAGGAAGTTAAAGCCAGGGGATAAAGCGAGATCCGCGCTTTCAATATTGCGAAAGTCGCGGATCAACAGACGGGTGAGCGACATTACAGTCTCATTGGCATGACAACATAAGCAGCCGACTGTGATGCGGCATCTTCAATCTGTACGCTCGAAACGGAGTCGGTCAGCAGAATGCGCACATTCTCGCATTTCAGTGCATTCAGTACATCCAGCACATAGCTAACGTTAAAGCCGATTTCCATCTCGGTCCCGGCGTAGGTGACATCCAGAATCTCTTCTGCTTCTTCCTGTTCCGGGTTGTTCGCGGTGATTTTGATCTGGTTTTCGCTCACATACAGGCGCACGCCACGGAATTTCTCGTTAGAGAGAATGGCCGCACGGGCAAAGGCCTGCTTGAGGATATCGCATCCCGCTTCCAGCGTTTTGTCCGGGTTTTTCGGCAATACGCGGCGATAATCAGGGAAACGACCGTCAACCAGTTTGGATGTGAAGACGAAATCGCCGACATGGGCACGAATATTGTTGCTGCCAATCTGCACGCGCAGCGGGGTTTCGCCGCCGTCGAGCATACGCATCAGCTCAATCACGCCTTTACGCGGCACGATCACCGAATGGTTTGGCAAGGAATCGCCAATCGGCATCGAGCACACCGCCAGGCGGTGACCGTCGGTTGCCACGGTACGCAGTTCTTCACCTTCGGTTTCGAACAACATGCCGTTTAAGTAGTAACGCACATCCTGATGCGCCATCGAAAACTGGGTCGCTTCAATCAGACGCTTCATCGTCGCCTGCGGCAGGGTGAATTCAACTTCACTTTGCCAGTCGTCCAGGTTCGGGAAGTCCGCGGCAGGCAGCGTAGAGAGCGAAAAACGGCTGCGGCCAGAGCGCACCAGCATACGGTCGCCTTCCAGCTGTACAGCGATTTCTGCGCCTTCCGGCAACCCACGGCAGATATCAAAGAATTTACGTGCCGGAACAGTGGTCGCGCCCGCTTCATGCGGCTGAGACAGCGTAACACGCGCGATCATTTCCATTTCCAGGTCTGTGCCGGTCAGCGACAGCGTACCATCTGCAACCTGAAGCAGCAGGTTTCCAAGAATAGGCAGCGTAGGGCGGCCACCTAATGGGCCACTCACCTGTTGCAGCGGTTTTAATAAATGTTCACGTTCAACGGTAAATTTCATAGCGTCACGATGATAATGTTCTGATTAAATTGGAAAAATCTTCTTTTATGTCGTGGCTTTCTTCGCGTAACTGCTCAATCTTACGACAAGCGTGCAGCACGGTCGTATGGTCACGGCCACCAAACGCATCGCCGATCTCCGGCAGACTGTGGTTGGTTAACTCTTTTGCCAGAGCCATCGCCATCTGACGCGGACGCGCCACCGAGCGGGAACGACGTTTAGACAGCAAATCTGCCACTTTAATTTTGTAGTACTCAGCCACCGTCTTTTGAATATTGTCGATGGTGACTAATTTTTCCTGCAATGCCAGCAAATCGCGCAGCGCTTCACGCACGAAATCGATAGTGATCGCGCGGCCAGTAAAGTTGGCATTGGCGATAACGCGGTTCAGTGCCCCTTCCAGCTCACGTACGTTGGAACGCAGACGCTTGGCAATGAAGAACGCCACTTCACCCGGCAGACGAATATCGTTCTCATCGGCTTTTTTCATCAGGATCGCAACGCGGGTTTCCAGCTCCGGTGGCTCGATCGCCACGGTAAGGCCCCAGCCGAAACGGGATTTCAGGCGATCTTCAACACCGTTGATCTCTTTTGGATAGCGATCCGAGGTCAAAATGATCTGCTGATTACCTTCCAGCAGTGCATTAAAGGTGTGGAAAAACTCTTCCTGTGAACGTTCTTTATTAGCGAAGAACTGAATGTCATCGATAAGCAGTGCGTCGACGGAACGATAGTAGCGTTTAAACTCTTCGATCGCATTGTTCTGGAGGGCCTTAACCATGTCCTGAACGAAGCGTTCGGAGTGCATATACACTACTTTCGCATTCGGTTTGCGCGCCATGATGCCGTTGCCGACAGCGTGCAAAAGGTGGGTTTTACCCAGGCCAGTGCCACCATAAAGGAACAACGGGTTATACGCGCCGCCTGGGTTATCAGCAACCTGGCGAGCCGCTGCACGCGCCAGCTGGTTCGATTTACCTTCAACGAAGTTATCGAACGTATGCTTAACATTGACGTTGGAACGGTAGGTTGGCTCTGCCGGAGCAGGAACGTTATCCCAACCCTGACGAGCAGGCGCGACACGAGGAGCCGGTGCAGGTACAGCCTGGGCTGGTACCGCCACATTCACGGTTTCACGAACGGTTTGCGTGACTGGCTTAGTTCCCACTTCAAAGCGCAGCTGCGGAGCATCTGATCCGCAGAAATCATTTAACAGTCCATTGATGTTATTGAGGTATTTGTCCCTTACCCAATCGAGCACAAAACGGTTTGGCGCATACAAAGCCAGCGTGTTATCGCTCAGTTCCGCCTGCAATGGGCGGATCCACATACTGAATTCTGTGGCTGGTAACTCATCCTGCAATCGGGCAAGACACTGCTGCCAAAGCGAAAGTGACACGGCGGACTCCACTCGAACAATATAAAGAAAACTATTGAATATTCATGATTGTTGGCACACATCGACAAGACCCTGTGCAAAAAAGGGTGATGTGCGAATTGCTATCTGCAATTTTATCCTGACCAGGATCCTGGGATCGCGATCAGGACCGCGGATCATAGCCTAAACTGAGCCAGAGATCTTCTGTTTCTCACAGATTCTTCCCGATTTATCCACAGGAAGATCCGAAACCGGGTAAGTGTAATCGATCCTGACGGGAGTGCCCCACGATTTAGCCCGCATATTGGAAAAATTAATGAGTACAGACAATTTTTTGCTTAAATGATCTAACGAAGATCCTGGACGATCCTTGCGCTTTACCGGGGAGGTCGTATAATCCCCCACCCGTCGCGTAAAGCTCGGCTTCCCCGCGTTGAACGCTGTTCATTTTCCACGCGAAAACGTGCGAAAATACGCGGGAATTAAGGAAAGAGAATTGACTCCGGAGTGTACAATTATTACAATCCGGCCTCTTTAATCACCCACGCTGAGGCGTTAGTCGTTCGAAACTCGTTCGGGTAAACGCAAAAGTCAGTGAATTTATTCAAGTTTAGGTAGAAATCGCCATGAAACGCACTTTTCAACCGTCTGTACTGAAGCGCAACCGTTCTCACGGCTTCCGTGCTCGTATGGCTACTAAAAATGGTCGTCAGGTTCTGGCACGTCGTCGTGCTAAAGGCCGCGCTCGTCTGACCGTTTCCAAGTAATAAAGCTAACCCCTGAGTGGTTAAGCTAGCATTTCCCAGGGAGTTACGTTTGTTAACTCCCACTCAATTCACTTTCGTCTTCCAGCAGCCACAACGGGCTGGCACGCCGCAAATCACCATCCTCGGCCGCCAAAATTCGCTGGGGCATCCCCGCATCGGTCTAACTGTCGCCAAGAAAAACGTTAAGCGTGCGCACGAACGCAATCGGATTAAACGTCTGACGCGTGAGAGCTTCCGTTTACGTCAACATGAACTCCCGTCTATGGATTTCGTGGTGGTGGCAAAAAAAGGGGTTGCCGACCTCGATAACCGTGCTCTCTCGGAAGCGTTGGAAAAATTATGGCGCCGCCACTGTCGCCTGGCTCACGGGTCCTGATAGCCCTCATTAGGGTCTATCAGCGCCTGATTAGTCCGCTACTCGGGCCGCACTGTCGTTTCACACCAACATGCTCAAGCTACGGAATTGAGGCATTGCGCAGGTTTGGTGTGATAAAAGGCAGTTGGTTGACGGTGAAACGCGTATTAAAATGCCACCCTTTACACCCAGGTGGAGACGATCCCGTCCCCCCAGGGCCATTTGATACCAGAGAACACTAACGATGGATTCGCAACGCAATCTTCTTATCATCGCTTTGTTGTTCGTGTCTTTCATGATCTGGCAGGCGTGGGAGCAGGATAAAAATCCTCAACCACAACAGCAGGTCACGCAGACAACGACCACAGCAGCGGGTAGCGCCGCCGACCAGGGCGTGCCGGCCAGTGGCCAGGGGAAACAGATCACGGTTAAGACCGATGTGCTTGAGCTGACTATCAACACCCGTGGTGGTGATGTTGAGCAGGCGCTGCTGTTAACCTACCCAAAAGAACTGAAATCTAACGAACCGTTCCAGTTACTTGAAACCACGCCTCAGTTTATCTACCAGGCTCAGAGCGGCCTGACCGGTCGTGACGGCCCAGATAACCCGGCGAACGGTCCGCGTCCGCTGTATAACGTCGATAAAGATGCGTTTGTTCTGGCTGATGGCCAAAACGAACTCGTGATCCCGTTGACTTACACTGATGCTGCGGGCAACACCTTCACCAAATCTTTCACCCTGAAACGCGGTGAATATTCAGTGAACGTGGGCTATAGCGTGCAGAACACCGGTGCAAAACCACTGGAACTCGCAACCTTTGGCCAGCTGAAGCAGTCCATCAATCTGCCTACGCATCGCGATACTGGAAGCAGCAACTTTGCGCTGCATACCTTCCGTGGCGCGGCATACTCCACGCCTGATGCGAAGTACGAGAAATACAAATTCGACACCATCGCCGATAACGAAAACCTGAACGTTAGCGCTAAAGGCGGTTGGGTTGCGATGCTGCAACAGTATTTTGCGACTGCATGGGTTCCGCGCAACGAAGGTACGAACAACTTCTACACCGCAAACCTGGGCAATGGCATTGCTGCTATCGGCTACAAATCCGAGCCAGTTCTGGTTCAGCCGGGTCAAACGGCTAACCTGGGTAGCACCCTGTGGGTCGGCCCGGAAATCCAGGACAAAATGGCCGCTGTCGCGCCGCACCTGGATCTGACCGTAGATTACGGTTGGTTGTGGTTCATCTCTCAGCCGCTGTTTAAGCTGCTGAAGTTCATCCACAGCTTCCTGGGTAACTGGGGCTTCTCCATCATCGTTATCACCTTTATCGTTCGTGGCATCATGTACCCGCTGACTAAAGCGCAGTACACCTCCATGGCGAAGATGCGCATGTTGCAGCCGAAGATTGCGGCGATGCGTGAGCGTCTGGGCGATGATAAACAGCGTCAAAGCCAGGAAATGATGGCCCTGTACAAAGCAGAGAAAGTGAACCCACTGGGTGGTTGCTTCCCGCTTGTGATACAGATGCCAATCTTCCTTGCACTGTACTACATGCTGATGGGCTCCGTTGAACTGCGCCACGCGCCGTTCGCACTGTGGATCCATGACTTGTCTGCACAGGACCCGTACTACATCCTGCCGATCCTGATGGGTATCACGATGTTCTTCATTCAGAAGATGTCGCCTACCACTGTGACCGACCCGATGCAGCAGAAGATCATGACCTTTATGCCGGTCATCTTCACCGTGTTCTTCCTGTGGTTCCCGTCAGGTCTGGTGCTGTACTATATCGTCAGCAACCTGGTAACCATTATTCAGCAGCAGCTGATTTACCGTGGTCTGGAAAAACGTGGCCTGCATAGCCGCGAAAAGAAAAAGTCCTGATCAGGTAACTTAACGCTAAAATAAGGGCGGTCGATTGACCGCCTTTTTTTATTGCAACACAGTAGAGACAAACCATGAGCCATAACGACACTATCGTCGCCCAGGCAACCCCACCGGGACGCGGTGGTGTAGGTATTTTGCGCATCTCCGGCCTCAAGGCACGCGAGGTTGCCGAAGCCGTGCTGGGCAAACTGCCAAAACCACGCTATGCCGACTATCTGCCATTTAAAGATGCCGACGGTACTGCGCTGGACCAGGGTATTGCGCTGTGGTTCCCCGGCCCGAACTCCTTTACCGGTGAAGACGTGCTGGAACTACAGGGTCACGGTGGCCCGGTTATCCTCGATTTGCTGTTAAAACGTATTCTGACCCTGCCTGGCCTGCGTATCGCAAAACCGGGTGAGTTTTCCGAACGTGCGTTCCTGAACGACAAACTCGATCTGGCACAAGCCGAGGCGATTGCCGACCTGATCGACGCCAGCTCCGAACAAGCTGCTCGCTCTGCTCTTAACTCGCTTCAGGGCGCATTTTCCGCACGCGTGAACCACCTTGTGGAAGCACTTACTCACCTCAGGATCTACGTCGAAGCAGCTATCGACTTCCCTGACGAAGAGATCGATTTCCTTTCTGATGGCAAAATCGAAGCGCAGCTTAACAGCGTGATGGCCGACCTCGACGCAGTACGCGCCGAAGCACGCCAGGGCAGCCTGCTGCGTGAAGGGATGAAGGTTGTTATCGCTGGTCGCCCTAACGCCGGGAAATCGAGCCTGTTGAATGCCCTGGCGGGCCGTGAAGCGGCGATCGTGACCGATATTGCCGGGACAACGCGTGACGTACTGCGCGAGCATATTCATATCGACGGGATGCCACTGCACATCATCGATACCGCCGGGTTACGCGATGCGAGTGATGAAGTGGAACGTATCGGTATTGAACGCGCCTGGCAGGAAATCGAGCAAGCCGATCGCGTCCTGTTTATGGTGGATGGCACCACCACTGCTGCCGTTGACCCGGCGGACATCTGGCCGGACTTTATCGCCCGTCTGCCAGCCAAACTGCCCATCACCGTGGTGCGTAACAAAGCGGATGTAACTGGCGAAACGCTGGGCATCAGCGATGTGAATGGTCACTCACTGATCCGCCTGTCGGCCCGTACTGGTGAAGGCGTGGACGACCTGCGTAACCATCTCAAACAGAGTATGGGCTTCGACACCAGCATGGAAGGCGGCTTCCTGGCGCGCCGTCGTCATCTGCAGGCGCTGGAAGAGGCGGCAAACCATCTTGTTCAGGGTAAAGCACAGCTGATCGGTGCCTGGGCAGGTGAACTGCTGGCGGAAGAGCTGCGTCTGGCGCAGCAGAATCTGAGCGAGATCACCGGGGAGTTCACCTCGGATGATTTGCTGGGACGGATTTTCTCCAGTTTCTGTATTGGTAAGTAACGTTCGTAAATACAGGGTGATTTCCTCCCAGGAAATCACCATTGTCCAAATGGCAACTCGCTTCTTCCCCTTTCTCCCCCTATTCTTCTTGCCTGCATCTATGGGGGATCTATGGCTCGTTTTCTGTTTTGTAGTTTTGCGCTGGTTCTGCTTTATCCGTCAGGTATTGATATGTATCTGGTGGGTTTACCGCACATCGCCCGCGATCTGGGCGCCAGCGAAGCACAGCTGCATATTGCGTTTTCGGCCTATCTCGCAGGGATGGCGTCATCGATGGTATTTGCCGGAAAAATTGCGGACAAAGCGGGCCGGCAGCCTGTAGCCATTACCGGTGCAGTGATTTTTGCGCTGGCTTCTGTTCTGTGTTCAATGGCTCAGGACAGTAGCCTGTTCCTGGCCGGGCGCTTTATTCAGGGTATTGGCGCTGGCGGCTGCTACGTGGTGGCCTTTGCCATTCTGCGCGATACCTTAAATGCCCAGCGACGCGCCAAAGTGCTTTCAATGCTGAACGGCATCACCTGCATTATTCCCGTGCTGGCACCCGTTGTGGGTTATCTGATTATGCTCAAGTTCCCGTGGCAGAGCCTGTTCTGGACAATGGCGGCGATGGGCGGGCTGGTCTTTATTCTGTCTGCTGTGGTGCTTAAAGAAACGCATCCAGGCGCGCAGAATGCAGGGCATAACGCGACGATTAACCCGGCGGAAAAGCTCCTGAATCGCTTTTTCATCAGCCGTTTGCTCATCACGACCCTGAGCGTGGCGGTGATCCTGACCTATGTAAACGTTTCCCCGGTACTGCTGATGGAGACGATGGGATTTGATCGCGGGGAATATTCTACAGTGATGGCAGCAACGGCGTTGGTCAGCATGGCCGTTTCGTTCTCAACACCTTTCGCCCTGAATGTTTTCCGTCAGCGCACGCTGATGCTCACCTCTCAGGTGCTGTTCCTGGCGGCGGGCGTGATTCTGGCCACGACAAACGCACACGCCTTTATGCTGGCAGGCATTACCCTAATCTGCGCCGGATTCTCCGTTGGTTTTGGTGTGGCAATGAGCCAGGCACTTGGCCCATTCTCACTGCGCGCAGGCGTAGCAAGCTCGGTACTGGGTATTGCCCAGGTCTGCGGTTCTTCATTGTGGATTTGGCTGGCGGCCGTTCTTGGTCTTAACGCGCTGAATATGCTGATCGGGATACTGATTGGCTGTAGCATACTGTGCATTCTTTTACTTATGGTGATACAGACCGCCGCATATTATGAAGAAGCCCATCAGCAGCCTGGATCTTAACCTGTTGTTAACCCTGCAACTTCTGTTGCAGGAACGCAGCGTAACCAAAGCCGCAAAGCGGATGAACGTTACGCCGTCGGCAGTGAGTAAATCGCTGGCGAAATTGCGTGACTGGTTTGAGGACCCGCTGTTTGTGAAAACCCCGCTGGGGCTGCTGCCTACGCCGCTGACTGTGAGTCTTGAGCAAGATCTAGCCGACTGGATGCAGATTGGCAATCAGATCCTCGATAAATTCCACCATGACTCTCCTGGCGGCCTGAAATTCGAAATGGCGGCGGAAACGCCGCTGATGCTGATCCGCTTCAATACCCTGCTGGAGCAGGTGAATCAACGCTATCCACAGGCCACGGTAAAGATGCGGCAGTGGGATTACGATTCGCTGGACGCGATTACGCGCGGAGAGGTTGATCTCGGTTTTACCGGGCGCGAAACGCACCCACGCTCCCGCGAACTGCTTAAGCTGATGCCGTGGTTTATCGACTATGAAATCCTGTTCAGCGACCGTCCTTGTGTTTATCTGCGCGAAGATCACCCGGCGCTTCAGGAAAAGTGGGATCTCGACACCTTCCTGCGCTACCCGCATATCAGTGTTTACTGGGAACGTAGCGATACCTGGGCACTCGATGAAGTGCTAAGAGAGATGGGCCGCGAGCGGAATATCGCCATGAGCCTGCCCGGGTTCGAGCAGTCGATGTTTATGGCAGCGCAGCCGGGGCATAACTATATTGCCACCGCTCCGTACTACTGCCATCACTACAATCAACTCCACCAGCGTAAGCTGATTACACTCCCCATTCCCGTCGATGACGCACTGGCAGAAAAGCTGACCGTGCCCTTCACGCTTATCTGGCATAAACGTAACAGCCACAACCCGAAAATCCTCTGGCTCAGAGAGACGATCAAGGCACTGTATGGCTCCCCACTGAGCTAGCGATCCAATTTTTGCCTAAGAAAATGTAAAGTTCAGTCCTCAGGCTTCTCTTACTCCCATTTACTGATTAAAACAGAAGAGAAGTTAAGCGATAATGATGTAACCGTTTAACCGAATACGACCATTATCAAGGAGCGAAAAATGGCAACGCACTTTGCAAGAGGGACACTCACAGAAGGACGCCTCGTATCGGCCAGAATTTCTTCAGCATGTCACACTGAGGCACTCAAACTCCCCGAACATCGACGGACGCGCTTTTTAGCCTCAAGAGCCTTGCTCGCTGAACTGATGTTTATGCTGTACGGCACCAGCGAGCTGCCAGATATCATCACCCAGCCAGAAGGTCGCCCGGTCTTTGCTGACCCGGAACTTCCCCGCTTTTCTATCTCTTACACGGGCAACATTATTGGCGTTGCCCTCACAACCGAAGGCGACTGCGGGCTGGATATGGAACTCCAGCGAGCAACCAACAGCTTCCTGGGGGTGAATACGCTTGATGAGTATCCGCTCTCAAGCAACGAAAAACTGTGGATCCGTAACCAGAACGATCCCAGTGAAGCAAAGGCTCAGCTCATCACGCTGCGCCAGAGTATTCGTAAATTATCAGGCTGCGCCTCTGATGATGCCCGGCTGCTTCAGTTGTTACCCGGCTCAGGCCGGCTGCGAGCCTCAAAAGCGGCACTGGTTGAAGCGCTCAGTGATGCGGAAGATGTTCTGATTTGGTCAATTGCCGTTACACCGGCCATTGAACGCCTCAAAATTTGGGAATTTGACAGTGGACGCGGGTGGCATAGTCTTCCTGATGTCCCGGCGCGCGCTAATGAGCCTGCCGCACGTTTAATGAGATTAACCAGTTTACCGGCAGAAAAAGCTCTTACCCTTAACTGACCCATCCAGGGCCATCATGATGAAAAAGGAGTAATCATGTCTGATACGTTGAAAGTTGTTACGTTACTGGGAAGCCTGCGCAAAGGTTCATTTAACGGGATGGTTGCCCGTTCTCTTCCACAGCTGGCTCCGGCAGGAATGGACGTTTCAGCGCTGCCGTCTATTGGTGATATCCCACTGTACGATGCCGATGTTCAGCAGGAAGACGGTTTTCCACAGAGCGTCGAAGCGCTGGCAGAGCAGATTCGCCAGGCTGACGGCGTCGTTATCGTTACGCCAGAGTATAACTATTCTGTGCCAGGCGGCCTGAAGAACGCGATTGACTGGTTATCCCGTTTACCCCAGCAGCCGCTGTCAGGTAAGCCCGTGTTGATTCAGACCAGCTCTATGGGTGCCATTGGCGGCGCGCGCTGCCAGTATCATCTGCGCCAGATTCTGGTATTCCTGGATGCAATGGTGATGAACAAGCCGGAATTTATGGGCGGTGTGATTCAGAACAAGGTCGACGCGCAGACGGGTGAAGTGGTTGATCAAAGCACGCGGGATCATCTGGCAGGTCAGCTGACGGCGTTTGGTGATTATATTAAGCGGGTGAAAGCGTAGACTGGAGAGGCCTGATGCCCTCACCCCAGCCCTCTCCCACGGGAGAGGGTGCAAACACTAAAGCCCTTTTCTTCGAAAAGGGCTTGCTGCTTATTTGGCGTCGATGAACACAATCTTCAGCACAAACAGCAGCGCCACAACGATGACGCATGGGCTGAGGTCGCGGAAACGACCGGTACCGAGCTTCATCACACAGTAAGAGATAAAGCCCAGCGCGATACCTTCGGTAATCGAGAAGCTGAACGGCATCATTACTGCAGTAATAAACGCGGGAACCGCTTCGGTTAAATCATCCCACTTCACGCGTGACAGGCTGGATGTCATCAGCACGCCCACATAAATCAGCGCACCTGCAGCCGCATACGGTGGCACCATCCCCGCCAGCGGAGAAAGGAAAATCACCAGCAGGAACAGAATACCGACAACTACGGCTGTCAGACCAGTACGGCCACCAACAGAAACCCCGGAAGAGGATTCAATGTAAGCGGTAACAGAAGAGGTGCCGATAAAGGAGCCCGCAACGGAAGAAATACTGTCAACGAACAGCGCCTGCTTCATGCGCGGGAATTTGCCCTTCTCATCTGCCAGGCCTGCTTTGTCGGTCACACCGATCAGCGTACCGGAGGAGTCGAACAGGTTTACCAGCATGAAGGAGAAAATCACGCCCGCCAGACCCAGATTCAGGGAGCCCGCCAGATCAACGTGACCAATCACGGTGGAAACACTCGGTGGCGCAGAGACGATGCCGGTGTAGTGAACATCACCCAGCATCCAGCCCAGCAGCGTTGTCACCACGATGGAAACCAGCACCGCCGCATGAATGTTACGGGACGCCAGAATCGCGATGATAAAGAAGCCCAGCACGCCCAGCAGAACGTTGTGCGATGTCAGATGACCGATGCTGACCAGCGTATCCGGGTTGGCCACGATAACCCCTGCGTTTTTCAGGCCCATCATCCCGATAAACAGACCAATACCGCTGGTGATACCCACACGCAGGCTCACAGGAATATTGGCAATCATCCAGTAACGTACGCGGAAAATGGTCAGGAGCAGCAGGCCAATCGCGCCCCAGAAAATAGCACCCATCCCCACTTGCCACGGCAGGCCCATCGCCTGAACCACAACAAACGCGAAGAAGGCATTCAGCCCCATTGCCGGTGCCAGCGCAACTGGCAGGTTCGCGAATACCCCCATCAGAATACTGCCGAGGGCCGCGATAAGACAGGTGGTTACGAAGACGGCACTGGTATCCATGCCAGCAACGCCCAGAATTTGTGGGTTAACAAAAACGATATAAACCATCGTCAGGAAGGTGGTGAAACCGGCGATCACTTCGGTGCGTGCCGTTGTGCCGTGCTCGCGCAGTTTAAACACGCGCTCAAGCAGACCCTGACCAGATGTCTGGGTAGTGTGTTGTTGACTCATCATAAATTTCCGAACAAGGAGGGAAAATTCGTCGCTATCCTATACCAAAATGCGACAATAAGGGCGGTTATAGGGTACTTTTTTTCATTGAATTTGCTTATACGGCAACGATTGCGTGTCGTAAAACTGCACCACGTAAACGTTAAACTTGTTAAAAGGGAAAGGCATGTCCGGAATTGAGGCGGTATTTTTCGACTGCGACGGTACGCTTGTCGACAGCGAGGTCATTTGTTCCCGTGCGTATGTCTCCATGTTTCAGGAATTTGGCATTACGCTCGATCTCGAAGAGGTGTTCAAACGCTTTAAGGGCGTGAAACTGTACGAGATCATCGACATCATTAATGAAGAGCATAGCGTGGCGCTGGCAAAAGCCGCTCTGGAGCCTGTTTACCGCGCCGAGGTCGCACGCCTGTTCGACTCGGAGCTGGAGGTCATTGCCGGAGCAAATGCGCTTCTGGATGCGATGACAGTGCCAATCTGCGTGGTATCCAATGGTCCGGTCAGCAAAATGCAGCACTCGCTGGGTAAGCTTGAGATGTTGCACCATTTCCCGGAAAAACTGTTTAGCGGCTACGATATCCAGCGCTGGAAGCCAGACCCGGCGCTGATGTTCCACGCGGCGAAGGCGATGAACGTCAACGTAGAAAACTGCATTCTGGTGGATGACTCGTCTGCTGGCGCACAGTCAGGGATCGATGCGGGAATGGAAGTGTTTTACTTCTGCGCTGACCCACATAACAAACCGATCGATCATCCAAAAGTGACGACCTTTACCGAACTGGCGCAACTGCCAGAGCTGTGGAAGGCGCGCGGGTGGGATATTACGCGTTAAGTGAATGTAGGGCGGGTAAGCGTTAGCGCTACCCGCCACAAACATCACTCTTTCGGATCTTTACCTGCCAGCAGCTTGTCCAGCTCGTCGCCGCCCACGTGACGGAAATCCTGCCCCTTCACGAAGTAGAAGATGTATTCGCAAATGTTCTGGCAGCGGTCGCCAATACGCTCGATAGAGCGCGCGCAGAACAGCGCGGTCAGTACGCTTGGGATCGTACGTGAATCTTCCATCATGTAGGTCATCAGCTGACGCACAATGCCTTCGTATTCCTGGTCGACTTTCTTGTCTTCACGGTAAATACGTACCGCTTCGTCCAGATCCATACGCGCGAAGGCATCCAGTACGTCATGCAGCATCTGCACGGTGTGGCGCCCCAGCGACTCCAGGCTCACCAGCAGCGGCTGGTGCTGCTGAGAGAACTTCTCCAGCGCAGTGCGGCAGATTTTATCCGCAACGTCACCAATACGTTCCAGCTCGGCGATGGTTTTGATGATAGCCATCACCAGACGCAGGTCGCTCGCCGTCGGCTGACGCTTGGCGATAATACGTACGCAGGCTTCGTCGATCGCCACTTCCATCATGTTGACGTTTTTGTCGCCTTCGATAACGCGCTTCGCCAGTTCGCTGTCCTGGTTGTGCATCGCCGTGATCGCATCAGAAAGCTGCTGCTCGACCATGCCACCCATGGTCATCACCTGAGTGCGGATGCTTTCCAGCTCTGCGTTGAACTGGCCGGAAATGTGTTTATTAAGATTGAGGTTGTCCATGGTTTCTCCACATGCACTAAGGCAAATCAACCGTAGCGGCCAGTAATATAATCTTCGGTTTGTTTCTTCGCGGGCCTGGTGAACAGCGCGTCCGTATCGCTGAACTCAATCAACTCGCCCAGGTACATAAACGCCGTGTGATCGGAACAACGCGCAGCCTGCTGCATGTTGTGGGTCACGATTACCACGGTGTAATCCTGTTTCAGCTCGGTGATCAGCTCTTCAATACGCCCGGTTGAGATCGGGTCCAGGGCTGAACACGGCTCATCCAGCAGCAACACTTCAGGGCGAATGGCGATACCACGCGCAATGCACAGACGCTGCTGCTGACCACCGGAGAGAGAGTAACCGCTCTGGTGCAACTTATCTTTGGTTTCGTTCCATAATGCGGCCTTGGTCAAAGCCCACTGCACGCGCTCGTCCATATCAGCACGGGAGAGCTTTTCAAACAGACGCACGCCAAAGGCGATGTTGTCGTAAATCGACATCGGGAACGGCGTAGGCTTCTGGAACACCATGCCCACTTTCGCACGCAGCAGGGCAATATCCTGGGCCTGGGTCAGAATGTTTTCGCCATCCAGAATGATCTCGCCTTCTGCGCGCTGTTCCGGATAGAGCGAATACATCTTGTTAAAGGTACGCAGCAGGGTGGATTTACCACAGCCAGATGGACCGATGAATGCCGTGACCTGATTCTTCGCGATATCCAGGTTGATATTCTTCAGGGCATGGAATTTGCCGTAGTAGAAGTTCAAATCACGAACCTGAATCTTACCCGGGGCAGTATCAACCATACTCATTGACTCATTTCCTCATTCGACGCCGCGATGTGCCGCGCCGTAAAAAATTAACCGTGTTTCTTCTTCGCGAAAATGACGCGCGCCAGAATGTTCAGCAACAGAACGCAAAGGGTAATGATCAGCACCCCGGCCCAGGCCAGCTGCTGCCACTCCGCGAACGGGCTCATCGCAAATTTAAAGATGGTGACCGGCAGGTTAGCGATAGGCTGCATCATGTCCGTACTCCAGAACTGGTTGGAGAGCGAAGTAAACAGCAGCGGAGCCGTTTCACCCGCAATACGGGCAACGGCCAGCAGGACGCCAGTCATGATCCCGGAGATTGACGCTTTCAGCGTAATCGCGGAGATCATTTTCCATTTTGGTGTTCCCAGTGCATAGGCCGCTTCACGCAGGCTATCAGGCACCAGTTTCAGCATGTTTTCGGTGGTACGGATGACGATGGGCACCTGCAACAGCGCCAGCGCAATAACGCCAGCCCAGCCGGAGAAGTGTTCCATCTGCGCCACCACAATGGTGTAAACGAACAGGCCGACCACGATAGAAGGTGCAGAGAGCAGAATGTCGTTAATGAAGCGAATCACTTCTGCAAGCCAGGATTTACGACCATATTCTGCCAGGTAGATCCCCGCCATAATGCCAAGCGGTGTCCCAACGACCGTAGCCCACAGGATCAACAGGCCGCTGCCCGCCAGGGCGTTCGCCAGGCCGCCACCCGCGGTGTTCGGTGGTGGCGTCATTTCGGTAAACAGCGCCAGTGACATACCGTCAATACCGCGCACAACGGTAGAGAAGAGGATCCAGACCAGCCAGAACAGACCGAATGCCATCGTCGCCATAGAGAGCGTCAGCGCAATACGGTTTTTCACTCGGCGCTTGGCCTGCATTTTGCGGCGGGATTCCGCCAGCTCAGCGGTGCTTTGCATTTCGAGAGTCGCCATTAACGTGCCCCCTCGTTCTTAGCCAAACGCATAATCATCAGCTTGGAAATCGCCAGAACAATGAAGGTGATAACAAACAGAATCAGACCCAGTTCCATCAGAGCAGCAACGTGCAGCCCGGATTCCGCCTCAGCAAATTCGTTAGCCAGGGCTGATGTAATACTGTTACCTGGCATGTAGAGCGATGCGCTGTCGAGCTGGTAGGTATTACCGATGATAAAGGTCACCGCCATGGTTTCACCCAGTGCACGACCTAATCCCAACATAACACCACCGATCACCCCATTTTTGGTGAACGGAAGAACAATGCGCCAGATAACTTCCCAGGTGGTGCAGCCGATGCCGTAAGCCGACTCTTTCATCATCACCGGGGTTTGTTCGAAGACATCGCGCATAACGGCCGCAATGTACGGAATAATCATGATGGCGAGGATCACACCCGCAGCCAGAATACCGATACCGAATGCCGGGCCAGAGAACAGCGCCCCCACAAACGGGATAGAGGACAGAACATTGCCCACCGGCTCCTGGAAGTATTTCGCAAACAGCGGAGCAAAGATAAACAGGCCCCACATGCCGTACACGATACTCGGGATAGCCGCCAGCAGTTCGATGGCGATACCAAGCGGACGCTTCAGCCAGTTAGGCGCCAGTTCCGTCAGGAACAGGGCAATACCAAAACTGACCGGAACAGCAATCAGCAGAGCAATGAACGAGGTCACCAGCGTGCCGTAAATCGGCACCAGCGCACCGTAGATGTCGTTCGGTGCATCCCACTCTTTCGTCCACAGGAAAGAGAATCCAAATTTCTGGATGCTCGGCCAGGATGAGAAAATCAGGGACACGATAATGCCGCCCAGCAGCAATAGCACAATCAGCGCAGCCAGTTTTACCAGCGCGCTGAAAATCATGTCACCTTTTTTACCCGGAGGGTTAAATGCAGGCTTGGTTGCAGCCATAAATCACTCTTCTGTTAAACGCGTTTACGAAATTGCCGGATGGCGCTTGCGCTTATCCGGCCTACAGTTGGAACCGTAGGGCGGGTTAGCGCAAGCGCCACCCGCCATTTTCGTCAGAATGCTAAATTAATACAATGCCTTACCGCTGCTGTCTTTTACGTTGGTCTTCCATGCAGCACGAATCTGCTCAACCACGCTATCCGGCAGGCTGGCGTAATCCAGATCGTTAGCCTGTTTGTTGCCGTTTTTGTATGCCCAGTCGAAGAACTTCAGCACTTCAGTACCTTGCTCAGGTTTCTTCTGCTCTTTGTGAACCAGAATGAACGTGGTAGAGGTGATTGGCCATGCGCCTTCGCCTTTCTGGTTAGTCAGATCCTGTGCAAAGGATTTGCTCCAGTCAGCGCCTTTAGCAGCGTTAGCAAAGTTCTCTTCAGTCGGGCTTACTGGCTTGCCGTCAGCAGACAGCAGCTTGGTGTAAGCCAGGTTGTTCTGCTTAGCGTAAGCGTATTCTACGTAACCGATAGAGCCTGGCAGACGCTGTACGAATGCCGCGATACCGTCGTTACCTTTACCGCCCAAACCGGTTGGCCAGTTAACGGTAGAGCCAGAACCGACTTTAGATTTCCACTCTTCGTTCACTTTCGCCAGGTAGCTGGTGAAGACGAAAGAGGTACCAGAACCATCTGCGCGGCGAACCACAGCGATGTTCTGAGAAGGCAGTTTCAGGCCTGGGTTGAGTTTAGCAATGGCTTCGTCATCCCATTTTTTGATTTTGCCCAGGTAGATGTCACCCAGTGTTTTGCCGTCCAGCACCAGCTCACCAGACTTCACGCCCGGCAGGTTGATGGCCAGAACCACACCACCGATAACGGTAGGGAACTGGAACAGGCCTTCCTGAGCCAGTTTTTCATCAGTCAGTGGAGCATCTGATGCGCCGAAATCAACGGTGTTAGCGGTAATTTGTTTAACGCCACCGGAGGAGCCGATACCCTGGTAGTTAACCTTGTTACCCGTTTCTTTCTGGTAAGTATCCGCCCATTTGGCATACACCGGCGCAGGGAAGGTTGCACCGGCACCAGTCAGGCTTGCCTCTGCGAATACAGAGAAAGCGCTCAGAGATAAGGTCGCGGCGACAACAGTTGCGACAGTGGTACGCATAACTTTCATAATGTCTCCTGCAAGATTTTCGTAAATCGTTGTTTAGTGGCTACGATGAGCAAAATAGGACAAACAGGTGACAGATAAATGTACGAATTATGACAGTTTTATGACAACGAAAGTTTAACTTAAAAGTCAGTAAAAATTATCAAACGTATCAATTAGATAGCCACAAACATGACAGTATGTTTTCAGTGATATTTTCTTTATGTGACACTGAAAAAAGTAGCTGAAGATGACAGATTGTCATAAATAAAAATGGGAAAGAGTTGATTAAAAACAAACCAGGAAGGGTAAAAAAGCTCCACCCGAAGGTGGAGCCTGAGATGATTATTCAACCGTCACAGATTTCGCCAGGTTACGTGGCTGGTCAACGTCGGTGCCTTTGATAAGCGCAACGTGATAAGCCAGTAATTGCAGCGGAACGGTGTAGAAGATAGGTGCAATCACCTCTTCCACATGCGGCATCTCGATGATGTGCATGTTGTCGTTGCTGGTGAAACCGGCATCCTTATCAGCAAAGACGTACAGTACACCGCCACGGGCGCGCACTTCTTCAATGTTGGACTTCAGTTTTTCCAGCAGTTCGTTGTTTGGCGCAACGACGATAACCGGCATATCCGCATCAATCAGCGCCAGAGGGCCGTGTTTCAGCTCACCTGCCGCATAGGCTTCTGCGTGGATGTACGAGATCTCTTTCAGCTTCAGCGCGCCTTCCAGCGCAATCGGATACTGATCGCCACGCCCCAGGAACAGCGCGTGATGTTTGTCAGAGAAATCTTCCGCAAGCTGCTCAATACGTTTGTCCTGAGACAGCATCTGCTCAATACGGCTCGGCAAAGCCTGCAAACCATGAACAATGTTCTGCTCAACAGCGGCATCCAGCCCTTTCAAACGCGCCAGTTTCGCCACCAGCATCAGCAGCACTGTCAGCTGCGTAGTGAAGGCTTTCGTCGATGCGACACCAATTTCCGTGCCCGCGTTGGTCATCAGCGCAAGATCGGATTCGCGTACCAGAGAAGATCCCGGCACGTTACAAATCGCCAGAGAGCCAAGATAGCCCAGCTCTTTGGACAGACGCAGCGCCGCCAGGGTATCGGCTGTTTCGCCAGACTGGGAAAGGGTGATCATCAGGCTGTTACGGCGCACTGCGGATTTGCGGTAGCGGAATTCAGACGCGATTTCCACATCGCATGGCACATCCGCCAGCGATTCAAACCAGTAGCGAGAGACCATACCGGAGTTGTAGGAGGTGCCGCAGGCCACGATCTGAATATGCTCAACCTTCGACAGCAGCTCGTTCGCCTTGTCGCCCAATTCGCTCAAATCCACCACGCCGTGGCTAATACGCCCGGTCAGGGTGTTTTTGATGGCGTTCGGCTGCTCGTAAATCTCTTTCTGCATGTAGTGACGGTAAGCGCCTTTATCGCCTGCGTCGTATTGCAGGTTGGATTCAATTTCCTGGCGATTGATCTGCGTACCGGCTTTATCAAAGATAGACACGGAACGGCGCGTCACTTCAGCGATATCGCCCTCTTCCAGGAAGATAAAGCGACGGGTCACTGGCAGCAGTGCCAGCTGATCGGATGCGATGAAGTTTTCACCCATGCCAAGGCCGATAACCATTGGGCTACCGGAGCGTGCAGCAAGCAGTGTGCTCGGGTCACGGGAATCCATGATAACCGTCCCGTATGCACCGCGCAGCTGAGGAATAGCACGCAGCACCGCATCACGCAGCGTGCCGCCCTGTTCCAGTTCCCAGTGAACCAGGTGAGCAATAACTTCGGTGTCGGTTTCAGACACGAAGGTATAACCGCGTGTTTTCAGCATTTCACGGAGTGGTTCGTGGTTTTCGATAATGCCGTTATGCACCACCACAATGTGTTCAGACACATGCGGGTGTGCGTTACCTTCGGAGGGTTCGCCATGCGTCGCCCAGCGAGTATGCGCAATACCGGTTCCGCCGTGCAGCGGGTGTTCTTCCGCCGCTTGCGCCAGGATCTGCACTTTACCCAGACGACGCAAACGGGTCATTTGACCTTCCGCATCCACCACAGCCAGACCAGCAGAGTCATAGCCACGGTATTCCAGACGACGTAAACCTTCGAGAAGGATTTCAGCAATATCACGCTGCGCAACTGCTCCAACAATTCCACACATAGTTAGATTTCCTGATTATGGCGCTATGCCATGCGTTGTCGCTGACCTGTTGTTGCCCTTTTCGGGCGCCCCGAGCCTTGTAGAGAGTGGGGTTATATTTATGGGTACTGCTTATGGGAGGGGGATTATATTATCCCCTCGTCCCGAAAATCTGTTACTTCTTCACCGGGCGTTTCCAGCCCTGCTTGTGAACCTGCGGCACACGGCTTAACACCAGCTCGTTATCGGCCACATCACGCGTGACAGTCGTTCCTGCGGCAATAGTTACGCCATTACCAACGGTAACAGGCGCCACCAGCTGCGTATCAGAGCCGACAAACACATCATCACCAATGATGGTTTTAAACTTATTAGCACCGTCGTAGTTACAGGTGATCGTTCCTGCACCAATATTCACGTTATCGCCAATCTCCGCATCGCCCAGATAGGTCAAATGACCGGCTTTAGAGCCTTTACCCAGCCGCGCTTTTTTCATTTCGACGAAGTTACCCACGTGCGCGCCTTCCAGCAGCTCAGCGCCAGGGCGCAGGCGCGTAAACGGACCAATGGTGCACGCCGCTTCCAGATGGGCATCTTCTACCACACTGTATGGGCTGATTTCGCAGTTATCACCAATGACGCTGTTTTTAATCACGCAACCCGTGCCAATTTTGACGCCATGGCCAAGGGTCACGTTGCCTTCAAGGATAACGTTAGTATCAATCTCAACATCACGCCCGTGAGCCAGGGTGCCGCGCAGATCAAAACGCGCTGGATCGCTCAGCATAACGCCTGCCAGCAGCAGTTTTTCCGCCTGTTCTGACTGGTAAATACGCTCCAGGCGGGAAAGTTGCAGGCGGTTGTTTACACCATCGGTTTCGCTGATACGAGCCGGGTGTACAGCGGCAATCTCACGGCCTTCATGGTACGCCAGGGCAATAATATCCGTGATGTAATACTCACCCTGCGCGTTGTTGTTGGTCAGTTTCGACAGCCAGCGTTTCATATCTGCGCCGTTGGCAATCAGGATGCCGGTGTTGATTTCCTGGATCTGACGCTGGGCGTCGCTGGCATCTTTATGCTCAACAATACCCGTTACGTTGCCATTTTCACGGGTAATTCGGCCATAGCCGCTCGGATCGTCCAGTACGACGGTTAACAAACCAATACCGCCCTGCGGTTTCGCTTCACGCAGGCGAGTCAGGGTGTCGACGGTAATCAGCGGAACATCGCCGTAAAGCATCAGAATGTCTTCGTCATCCGCGAAGAACGGGGCAGCCTGCTGCATCGCATGACCAGTGCCCAGTTGTTCAGCCTGAAGTACCCAGTTGAGTTTGTCATCACGCAGCGTTTGCTTTAGCAGATCGCCGCCGTGGCCGTAAACCAGGTGTACCTTGCGGGCACCGAGATCATTAGCGGCATCAATGACATGCTGCACCATAGGCTTTCCTGCCAGGGTGTGCAGCACCTTCGGAAGATCGGAATACATGCGGGTGCCTTTACCTGCGGCAAGGATGACCACGCTCATCGTATTGTTCAACATACGCGTCCTGACTGTAATTTGAGTGAGAAGTAAAACCCTTTGACGTTGAAAATTCTACATATTTTGCGCCATAAAATGGAATGCCGTTAAAACGCTCAACCCAGGGCTTTACGGGCTATTTGAGGATACTTTTTAGGGCAGAGTAAATCACTTTTTCTCTTGAAAATAGCATTCTCGCGGTAAGTCGCTAACGCACACAATAGCTTAGCTATTTTTTTGGGTCATGAATAAAGATCCTCTCACTCAGGAGTATATCCACACTACACGGTAGGCTCAGGTGAGGGTTACCGTGCCGGAGGTTCCAGTTCATTATATTCTGGTGTTTGGGGAGGTTGTTCTTCTTCACTGGTTGATAAATATGCTCTCTGCTTACACATCTCTTCGCTCCGGGCATAATAACTACCGGATGAAACAATGCTTGTAGAGCGACACTGATAGTAGTCTGTACCAAGCGGGTAGATAGAAATCACTATCGACAGAAGAATACCAATAATGAATGCAGCAATGGCGTAAATCATCGTTGGTATCATACATTTCTGTCTTATTATATCCGTTTTTTTTCTGAACGGTAATAATAGAAAAACAACGGATAAATCTGCAACAATCATAGCGGGAAGTAATAGGAATAGAGTAACTTGTTTAGGATCATAGTAAATATAATCATCCCCTTTAACTAGCCCCATGATTGTTGGAGTGATACTATAATACAGATCTATAATTATAGCCGTCAGGCATATAATTATAACAAACCCGTAAATATACCCTTTAGCCTTTACCAGGTTCATTATATTAATAATGTCCATTCATCATTGGAAAAAGACATGGATTACTGTGCTGAATATTCCAACCCACCATTTTCTGGTGTTCTTCCAACCCGTTTTTAATCATTGCGATTAAGCGCTCTGATAAATGATACTTTTCATCCAGATCTGCCAGTTTATAAGTAATGTAAAAACCCAGTGCAACTGCAATCGCTATCCCTATAGTTACAGGTATAACGGCGCCAGCTACAGTAGCCAACCCAGTTAACATGCCCATTGCAACTTTCGTCACAAACATCGTCACAACCACCTTCGCCACATCCATCGTGATATTACCGATAAACGTAGCAAAATAATGATCAGATGAAAAAATAAACTCCACCGCCCGCTGTGCCGCAGCAAAGCGAATACAGAAACGGGCGCCTCTTAAAATTTCGGCATTAATCCCGGCTTTGCCGATGCCCAGTTCCAGTATTTTTAGATTATTCATCGCATAACGGGTGCCATTAAGGATTCGTCGGGCTGAAGGATAGCCAGTAATTTTAATATAGGTCACTCCTTTGTGCATGTAGGGGACAGCTTTGATACCCAGACCTTTTAAGTTAAACACCAGCTTTCCGGCATCTCTATAGCTTACCAGTTTCGTTATGTTTTTCGTGCCCGACATCGCATCTTTGATATTTCCAGAGTAGGTCGTTCCTTTTTTGTACAGGGCATTCATCACCGCATAGGCTTCATCCGTGGTCAGCAGCATGATATGTTCAGTGTTTTTGTGCAATGCCTCTTCCAGTTGCAGCGTATTCAGTAAATAAGGATGTTGGGGAATAAGTTGGTTAACAGGAACATTGCCCCGTAGCGTATCACCGAGGTAATCATGCCATGCAGGGCGCTCATCATTGAATCTGTTCATCGCGTTTTTCCTCCTGTTTGTAAAATGTATTCTTCCCATGGGTTAACCCCAGCACAATTATCTGGTCAGCATGCGCAGTTTGCGCTTTATTACCAATAGACCTCTGCGAAGAACATCCCGCAGAAATTAACCCCTGCAATGTCCATTAAGTGTCAGATAGACTAGATTGGCCATAATTGCTCCGTATAGTCAGTTTAAACATTGAATAATGCCTTCATCGAGCCATTGGAAGCGTAGCGCGCAATGACCTTAAAAAATGGAAAGGTATAGGCAAGTGCGGAAAAATCAGAAAATATTTAGTGTCTAGAGATACGGAATAAAAAAAAGCCAGCCTGGTATCCAGACTGGCTTTTGTGCTTTTCAAGCCGGTGTTACATCGCTTTTTTGGTCAACTCGATAACGCGCAGTTTCGCGATCGCTTTGGCCAGCTCCGCAGACGCCTGAGCGTAATCCACGTCACCATGAGAGCTGCTAATGTGCTCTTCAGCCTTACGCTTCGATTCCAGGGCTCGCGCTTCGTCGAGATCCTGGCCACGGATAGCGGTATCGGCCAGAACGGTCACACTGCCAGGCTGCACTTCAATAATGCCGCCGGACAGATAGATAAACTCTTCATGACCGAACTGTTTAACGATGCGGATCATACCAGGCTTAATGGCGGTGAGCAGCGGTGCGTGACCTGGGAAGATACCCAGTTCGCCTTCACTACCCGTTACCTGGATTTTCTCGACCAGACCAGAGAACATTTGTTCCTCTGCGCTGACGACGTCCAGGTGGTAAGTCATTGCCATATCACCCTCCGATTAAGGCGTTAAAGTTTTTTGGCTTTTTCCACGGCTTCGTCGATGGAACCAACCATGTAGAACGCCTGCTCTGGCAGGTGATCGTATTCGCCTTCCATGATGCCTTTAAAGCCACGGATGGTGTCTTTCAGGGAAACGTATTTACCCGGAGAACCGGTGAATACTTCCGCAACGAAGAACGGCTGGGACAGGAAGCGCTGGATCTTACGAGCGCGTGCTACCACCAGTTTGTCTTCTTCAGACAGTTCATCCATACCCAGGATGGCGATGATGTCTTTCAGTTCCTGGTAACGTTGCAGCAGGGACTGTACGCCACGCGCGGTGTCGTAGTGTTCCTGACCAACAACCAGTGGATCCAGCTGACGGCTGGTGGAGTCCAGCGGGTCAACGGCTGGGTAGATACCCAGAGACGCGATCTGACGGCTCAGTACCACAGTTGCATCAAGGTGCGCAAAGGTGGTTGCTGGAGATGGGTCAGTCAAGTCATCCGCAGGTACGTATACCGCCTGAACGGAGGTGATAGAACCGGTTTTGGTAGAGGTGATACGTTCCTGAAGAACACCCATCTCTTCTGCCAGAGTTGGCTGATAACCTACCGCTGAAGGCATACGACCCAGCAGTGCTGATACTTCAGTACCGGCCAGGGTATAACGGTAGATGTTATCAACGAACAGCAGAACGTCACGGCCTTCGTCACGGAATTTCTCAGCCATAGTCAGGCCAGTCAGCGCAACGCGCAGACGGTTTCCTGGTGGCTCGTTCATCTGACCGTAAACCAGGGATACTTTGTCCAGAACGTTGGAGTCAGTCATTTCGTGGTAGAAGTCGTTACCCTCACGAGTACGCTCACCAACACCTGCAAACACGGAGTAACCGGAGTGTTCGATCGCGATGTTACGGATCAGCTCCATCATGTTTACGGTTTTACCAACACCCGCACCACCGAACAGACCAACTTTACCGCCCTTCGCAAACGGACACATCAGGTCGATAACTTTGATACCGGTTTCCAGCAGTTCCTGAGAGCTGGACAGCTCTTCGTAGGAAGGTGCTGCACGGTGGATAGCCCAACGCTCTTCTTCACCGATGTCGCCTTTCATGTCGATTGGGTGACCCAATACGTTCATGATACGACCCAGTGTTGCTTTACCTACAGGAACTTCGATCGGGTGCTCAAGGTCTTTAACTTCCAGACCACGACGCAGACCGTCGGAAGAACCCATGGCGATGGTACGCACGATACCGCCGCCGAGCTGCTGCTGAACTTCCAGCACCAGGCTCTCGTTACCATTCTGTACCTCAAGCGCATCGTACACGCGCGGTACGGCGTCCTGAGGGAACTCGACGTCCACCACGGCGCCGATTACCTGGACAATCTTTCCAGTAGCCATCTTGAATCCTCTACGTAATTCGTAAACCTGGTTAAACCGCGGCGGCCCCCGAGACAATCTCGGTGAGTTCCTGAGTAATGCTGGCCTGACGAGCTTTGTTGTAAACCAACTGCAGCTCTTTAATCAGGCTGCCGCCATTATCGGTCGCGGCTTTCATCGCCACCATACGTGCGGCTTGCTCGCTGGCCAGGTTTTCTACAACGCCCTGATAAACCTGAGATTCGACATAACGACGCAGCAGAGTATCCAACAGCGGTTTCGGATCGGGTTCATACAGGTAATCCCAGGTTTTACGCTTCATATCGTCATCTTCTGATGCCGGTAAAGGCAACATCTGAGTGAGAGTAGGAACCTGAGACATGGTGTTAATAAATTTGTTGCTGACAACGTACAGTCTGTCCAGACGGCCTTCATCATAGGCCTGCAACATCACTTTAACCGGGCCGATCAGTTCGGACAGGGATGGGTTATCACCCATACCGGTCACCTGAGCGACAATATTGCCACCAACGGAGTTAAAGAAAGACACGCCCTTGGAGCCGATCATCGCGATATCGCTCTGAACGCCTTTTTCGGACCATGCTTTCATATCCGCCAGCAGTTTTTTGAACAGGTTAATGTTCAAGCCGCCACACAGACCACGGTCGGTCGACACCACCAGGTAGCCCACGCGTTTAACTTCGCGTTCTTCCAGGTAAGGGTGCTTATATTCCAGATTACCGTTTGCAAGGTGACCAATCACTTTGCGCATGGTTTCTGCATAAGGACGGCTGGCCGCCATGCGATCCTGCGATTTACGCATTTTGGAAGCGGCGACCATCTCCATCGCTTTAGTGATCTTCTGCGTGTTCTGGACGCTTGCGATCTTACTACGTATCTCTTTTGCGCCGGCCATGAGCTTCTCCTCAATGCCTTGCGGCCTGTCCTAAGACAAGCCGCCGGACGTTACCAGGACTGGGTTGCTTTGAAGGAATCGAGGATAGCTTTCAGCTTGCCTTCGATTTCGTCGTTATAGCCACCGGACTGGTTGATCTCTTGCATCAGCGGAGCGTGATCACGGTCAACGTAAGCCAACAGAGCGGCTTCGAAGCTACCGATTTTCGCCAGTTCCACATCTTCGAGGTAACCGCGTTCAGCCGCGAACAGCACCAGGCCCTGTTGTGCAACAGACATAGGGGCATACTGTTTCTGTTTCAGCAGCTCGGTCACTTTCTGACCGTGGCTCAGCTGTTTACGGGTAGCTTCATCCAGATCGGACGCGAACTGAGAGAACGCTGCCAGTTCACGATACTGTGCCAGAGCGGTACGGATACCACCGGACAGTTTCTTGATGATCTTGGTCTGAGCTGCACCACCAACACGAGATACGGAGATACCCGGGTTAACTGCCGGACGAATACCGGAGTTAAACAGGTTGGTTTCCAGGAAGATCTGACCATCGGTAATGGAAATTACGTTGGTCGGAACGAACGCAGAAACGTCACCCGCCTGGGTTTCAATGATCGGCAGAGCGGTCAGTGAACCAGTTTTACCTTTCACTTCACCTTTGGTGAAGTTCTCGACGTATTCCGCGTTAACGCGGGAAGCACGCTCCAGCAGACGAGAGTGGAGGTAGAATACGTCGCCAGGGAATGCTTCACGTCCAGGTGGACGACGGAGCAGCAGAGAAACCTGACGATAAGCAACAGCCTGTTTAGACAGGTCATCGTATACGATCAGTGCATCTTCACCGCGGTCACGGAAGTATTCGCCCATCGCGCAACCAGCATATGGTGCCAGGTATTGCAGTGCAGCAGATTCAGAAGCGGTTGCAACCACAACGATGGTGTTAGACAGCGCACCGTGCTCTTCCAGTTTGCGAACAACGTTGGAAATGGTGGACGCTTTCTGGCCGATAGCCACGTACACACATTTGATGCCAGAGTCGCGCTGGTTGATGATGGCATCGATAGCCATTGCGGTTTTACCGGTCTGACGGTCACCGATGATCAGTTCACGCTGACCACGACCGATTGGGATCATGGCATCAACGGATTTATAACCAGTCTGTACTGGTTGATCAACGGACTGACGGTCGATAACGCCTGGTGCGATAACTTCGATTGGAGAGAAGCCATCGTGCTCAACCGGACCTTTACCGTCGATTGGCGCACCCAGGGTGTTAACAACACGACCCAGCAGGCCACGGCCAACCGGAACTTCCAGAATACGACCCGTACACTTAACCTTCATGCCTTCGGCGAGGTCAGCGTATGGACCCATCACAACTGCACCTACGGAGTCGCGCTCCAGGTTCAGTGCGATAGCGTAACGGTTACCCGGCAGGGAAATCATTTCACCCTGCATACAATCGGCCAGGCCGTGAATGCGGATAACACCGTCACTTACAGAAACAATAGTACCTTCGTTGTGAGCTTCACTCACAACACTGAACTGAGCAATGCGCTGCTTGATCAGTTCGCTGATTTCGGTGGAATTCAGTTGCATGCTCCAGTCCCCTTAAGACTGCAAGACGTCTGCAAGGCGCTCAAGACGGCCGCGTACGCTGCCATCAATGACCATATCACCCGAACGGATGATTACGCCTGCCATTACAGACTTATCGATTTTGCAATTCAGCTTAACTTTGCGTGACAGACGTTTTTCCATCGCAGCAGTGATCTTCGAAAGCTGTTCGGTACTCAGTTCAGTTGCAGAAGTCACTTCGACTTCAGCAGTAGCTTCACTAAGGGCACGTAAGTGCTCGAACTGCTCAAGAACATCAGGGAGCACACGCAGACGACCGTTCTCAGCCATAACCTTAATCAGGTTCTGGCCGTTGGCATCCAGTTGCTCCCCGCACACGGCGATAAACGACGCGGCGAGGGTTTCTGGCGCTAACGCACCGGAAAGCAACTCAGCCATTTGTTCGTTTTTCGTCACCTCAGCGGCAAACGCCAGCATGTTCTGCCAGCGATCGACATTTTGGTGTTCGACAGCAAAGTCAAAAGCTGCTTTGGCGTAGGGGCGAGCTACCGTAACAAATTCAGACATCAGCCCCTCCCTCCTTACAGTTCAGCGACAAGTTTGTCCACGATGTCGCTGTTAGCAGCTTCATCCACGGAACGTTCGATGATCTTCTCGGCGCCAGCAACAGCCAGAATCGCAACCTGCTTACGCAGTTCTTCACGAGCACGTTTACGCTCAGCATCAATTTCAGCCTGAGCTTGTGCCACGATCTTAGTACGTTCCTGTTCTGCTTCAGCTTTTGCTTCGTCCAGGATCTGAGAACGGCGTTTGTTAGCCTGTTCAATGATTACCTGAGCTTCAGCTTTCGCTTTTTTCAGCTGGTCTGTCGCGTTGGCCTGTGCAAGGTCCAAATCTTTCTTAGCGCGTTCTGCGGAAGCCAGACCGTCAGCAATTTCTTTCTGACGTTTTTCGATGGCAGCCATTAATGGCGGCCATACATACTTCATGCAGAACCAGACAAAGAGAATAAACGCGATGGCCTGGCCGAGGATTGTTGCGTTCATGTTCACAGCACAATACCTCTTTAATTTCTGTGGCTTAGGGTTTTAAAACTACTACTACGCGACAGCAAACATCACGTACAGACCCAGACCTACAGCGATCATTGGGATAGCATCCACCAGACCCATAACGATAAAGAACTGAGTACGCAGCAGAGGAATCAGATCCGGTTGACGCGCTGCGCCTTCCAGGAATTTGCCCCCGAGGATGCCGATACCGATCGCAGCACCGATAGCCGCCAGACCCATCATCACAGCGGCAGCCATGTACAGCAGATCCATATTCAGGTTTTCCATGACAGTCTCCAGTTTGTTTCAATTAAAACGTAGTAGTGTTGGTAAAGAATCAGTGCTCTTCAGATGCCATCGACAGATAGACAATCGTCAGAACCATGAAGATAAAGGCTTGCAGCGTAATGATCAGGATGTGGAAAATGGCCCATGGCACATTAAGAATCCACTGTGACCACCACGGCAGAAGACCCGCGATCAGAATGAAAATCAGCTCACCCGCATACATGTTGCCGAACAGTCGCAGACCCAGTGAAACAGGTTTGGACAGCAGGCTAACGCCTTCCAGGATCAGGTTGACCGGAATAAACGCCCAGTGGTTGAACGGCTGCAAGGTAAGCTCTTTCACAAAGCCGCTTACGCCTTTCATTTTGATGCTGTAGAAAAGAATCAGGATGAATACACCGAGCGCCATCGACAGAGTGATGTTCACGTCTGCGGACGGAACCACGCGCAGTGCAGGCAGACCGAGGACGTGCTCGCCGATCCACGGAATAAAATCGATAGGCAGCAGGTCCATCAGGTTCATCAGGAAGACCCAAACGAACACAGTCAGGGCCAGCGGAGCAATCAGCTTGCTCTTGCCATGGTACATGTCTTTCACGCTGCCATGGACAAAGCCGATGATCATTTCGATGAACGTCTGGAATTTCCCTGGAACACCGCTGGTCGCTTTTTTAGCAACACCGCGGAACATGGCCAGGAACAGAAGACCCAAAACCACCGAGAAGAACATGGAGTCGATGTTGATCGTCCAGAAGGTGGCCGGGGGGTTATGCGGATCGACCAGCGAGAATGTACGCAGGTCCAACTGAAGGTTATTCAGATGGTGACCTATGTAATCCTGCGGCGTCATATTTTCTGAAGCCATGATGCCTTTTACCCTTTGTTGTTGATTACAGCTGGAGCCAGAACTTGTACCACCAGCACCAAAACCCACGTAGCTATCAGCGGCATGAATACCACTTTCAAAACCGCCAGCGCCATCACCAGTAGAGCAAAGGTTAGCAACACCTTACACACTTCGCCGAGGGCGAAGGACCAGGCCACGCGGCCTTTGGCAGGTGTATGCGCCTGATGACGCCAGGCAAAAATCATAAACAACACGTTTGGCAGAACCACCGCCAAACCCCCGCACACGGCGGAGATGCCCCAGAAGGGGTCTTTGAGGCTAAACAGCAGTCCACTTGCTATCACAGCCAGAAACTGAATGAACAGAAGCTTACGAGCAACGTTTCTACTCAAGAGCGACACAGACATCACGTTTTTACTCCTGCTCCCTTTGAGGTATGTCGCGTGTCGTATAAAACGTCCTTTAAGGCTCAGAGTCAAGCATCAAAAAGCGGACAAATTATACGGTGCGCCCCCGTGATTTCAAACATTAAGTAGCGAAAAGGTGAATAAATGTTTAAATATTTTTCCCCACCGCTATTTTTTAACTTTTCGTGAAACCGCAGGCCTTCCAACAAAACTGCAAACCGCGCGAAAACGTTGACGATAAAGCGTGCACGAGATCACAAAATACACATTTACGATAAGGTTGTATTTATCAAAGACGTAAATCGGTTTATTTCATCTTTATGATATTAAAGATAAATTGTCGTAACTATTTTCAAAACAGCCCTGTATACAACAAAAACCTTTCATTGACATTCTTAATAAATATTTAACATTCCCACCTTATTGCGACTTTTCACTTTTAGCAGGCTGATATTTTCGTTGTTGACTATTCTCCAGGGTAACCATGCGAATAACGTTAACCCAAAGAAAATCCATGGTAACAACAAGGTTAAATTAACTTCAGCAAAATCTCTTTAGTTGTGCTGTTTTTTAACACTATAAGAACAGCACAAATTCCACATTTTTTATTAATTATTTAAAAATTGTTTGGCTTAATTATCACCAGATGGCGTTCGCCTTCGAGTTGAGGAATGTTTAATTTCTCAATAGATTCGACTGAAAAACCAACAGGAAGTTGTTCAATCTCCTCACCAGGCAACTGCCCTTTCAGCGCATAAAAACGGCCATTTTGTGCAGGCAAATGCTTGCACCAGCTCACCATGTCGTTGAGTGATGCAAATGCACGGCTGATAACACCGTCAAACGGTGGTTCCGCCGGGAACTCCTCTACCCTGCTCTGTACGGGTGTGATGTTATCAAGCTGCAATTCATGCTGCACCTGGCGTAAGAAACGTACGCGTTTTCCCAGGCTGTCCAGCAGCGTGAAATGGCACTCAGGACGAACAATCGACAACGGCACGCCAGGCAGGCCCGGACCCGTCCCGACGTCGATAAAGCGCTCACCTTGCAGATGCGGGGCAACCACGATGCTATCGAGGATATGGCGAACGAGCATCTCGTTGGGATCGCGTACGGAAGTCAGGTTGTACGCTTTGTTCCATTTGTTCAGCATATCGACATAGGCCACCAGCTGATTTTTCTGGTGATCGGTGAGCGAAATACCTGCTTCATCCAGCAGACGAGAGAGTTTATTGAGCACGGTGAATACCTGTTTAGAGATTTTTCGCCCGGTGGCGCTGTCGCTTACCGGGCCTACGAATAAGTAGGGCGGGTAAGCGAAGCGCCACCCGCCAAAAAGCAATGTTCAAGGAACTACGCGCTGCGGCGCAACATACCTTGTTTTTTCAACCACACCAGCAGAATCGAAATCGCGGCAGGCGTGACGCCGGAGATACGTGATGCCTGGCCGATCGACACAGGCTTGTGATCGTTCAGTTTGGCGATCACTTCATTGGAAAGGCCTGTCACCTGACGATAGTCCAGCATTTCCGGCAGCAACGTGTTTTCGTTGCGCTGCTGTTTTTCGATCTCATCCTGCTGACGCGCGATGTAGCCTTCGTACTTCACCTGGATTTCGACCTGCTCTGCCGCTTCAACGTCTTCAAGACCCGGCGCGAACGCGGTCAGTTTGACCAGGTTCTCATAGGTCACTTCCGGGCGACGCAGCAAATCTTCACCGCTGGCTTCGCGCGAGAGCGGCGCAGTCAAGTGAGCGTTCACTTCGGCAGCAGTTTCTGCCTGTGGATTCACCCACGTTGTTTTCAGGCGCTGACGTTCCTGTTCGATGCGTTCCAGCTTCTCGTTGAAACGCGCCCAGCGTTCGTCATCCACCAGACCCAGCTCACGACCCATTTCGGTCAGACGCAGATCGGCGTTGTCTTCGCGCAGCATCAGGCGATATTCCGCGCGGGACGTAAACATACGGTACGGTTCTTTGGTGCCCAGGGTGCAAAGATCGTCGACCAGCACGCCCAGGTAAGCCTGGGAACGACCCGGAGCCCAGCCCTCTTTCTCGGCAGAGAAGCGCGCGGCGTTAAGACCCGCAAGCAGGCCCTGTGCGGCAGCTTCTTCGTAACCTGTTGTGCCGTTGATCTGACCGGCGAAGAACAGCCCATGGATGAACTTGCTCTCCAGGGTTGGTTTCAGGTCACGCGGATCGAAGAAATCATATTCAATAGCGTAGCCTGGACGAACAATTTTAGCGTTCTCCATGCCCTGCATTGAGCGAACAATTTGCATCTGCACATCAAACGGCAGGCTGGTGGAAATACCGTTCGGATAAATTTCGTTAGACGTCAGTCCTTCCGGCTCGAGGAAGATCTGGTGCTGGTTACGATCGGCAAAGCGCATCACTTTGTCTTCGATCGACGGGCAGTAGCGTGGGCCGATCCCTTCGATCACGCCAGCATACATTGGGCTACGATCGAGATTATTACGGATCACGTCATGGGTTTTTTCGTTGGTGTGCGTGATGTAGCAAGGAACCTGCTGCGGATGCTGAGCCGCATTGCCCATGAACGAGAACACCGGCATTGGGTTGTCACCATGCTGTTGCGCCAGCACGCTGAAATCAATGGTTCGGGCATCGATACGTGGCGGCGTACCGGTTTTCAGGCGGCTGACGCGCAGCGGCAGCTCACGCAAACGACGAGAAAGCGGAATGGACGGCGGATCGCCAGCACGGCCACCGCTGTAGTTATCCAGACCGATATGGATTTTGCCATCCAGGAATGTCCCGACGGTCAGCACTACCGCTTTAGCACGGAATTTGAGGCCCATCTGGGTCACCGCGCCGACAACGCGATCGTTCTCAACGATAAGATCTTCCACCGCTTGCTGGAAGATCATCAAATTCGGTTGGTTCTCCAGTGCGGTACGCACTGCCTGGCGGTAAAGCACGCGGTCTGCCTGGGCTCGGGTCGCACGGACAGCCGGGCCTTTACTCGCGTTTAGTATCCTAAACTGGATGCCTGCCTGATCGATCGCTTTCGCCATCAGGCCGCCAAGTGCATCCACTTCTTTTACCAGGTGTCCTTTCCCAATGCCGCCAATCGCCGGATTACAGGACATCTGTCCAAGCGTGTCGATATTGTGTGTCAAAAGCAGGGTCTGCTGACCCATACGCGCTGCGGCCATTGCGGCCTCAGTGCCTGCATGACCCCCGCCAATGATGATGACGTCAAAAGGATCCTGATAAAACATGGTGGTCTGCCTCGCGTAAAGCGGTATGAAAATGGATTGAAGCCCGGGCCGTGGATTCTACTCAACTTTAGTCTTTCGAGAAAGCATTGGGATCCTGGGCTATTAAAAAGAAGATCTTTTTATTTAGAGATCTGTTCTATTGTGATCTCTTATTAGGATCGCCTCTCCCTGTGGGTAAGTCCGATCTCGCAAAGAAGATCATGCAGTTAGAAAGGATCGTTTGCTGTGAATGATCGGTGATCCTGGACCGTATAAGCTGGGATCAGATCGCGACTTTATACACAGGCCAAAAACGGGACGCGAGTTATTCTTTGGATAACTACCGCTTAATACGAGCTTTTAACCAGAGTTATCCACATCTGTTCGCGCGATCTTTAATCGTTTTTGAGTAAATTTTTCCATTCTTCCAGCCAAATCTCTGCTGGATCCTCTGGAATATCGTGTTCGAGGATGTTGATCTTGAGTGTTTCACCGAGCTGTTTGGCTCCAGATGACTTCACTGCGGCTTCTATTTTCTCTACTGCACCACAGAAGGTGTCATATTCACGGCTACCGATACCGACTGCACCGAAACGTACGGCTGACAGGTCGGGTTGTTGCTCCAGCAGTTCGTCATATAAAGGTTGCAGGTTGTCCGGGATATCGCCCGCACCGTGCGTAGAAGTGATCAGTAGCCAGATCCCGGCAGTCGGAAGATCTTCCAGTAACGGCCCGTGCAGGGTTTCGGTGGAAAAACCGGCATCTTCCAGCTTTTCGGCCAGATGTTCTGCAACGTATTCCGCGCCGCCCAGGGTGCTGCCACTGATAAGAGTAATGTCCGCCATTGATCGCTCGCTCATATTAAGAGGCGGCCATTGTACGCTGTGAACGAGCTGGGATCTACCTGTGGAAAATGTGGGAATGAATTTGCCCGATCATGGGCGGATAGTCCGCATGATCGGGTTTTGCAGGGAGATCAGTGTCTCGGTGGACTGAATTTCATCGATTGTTTGGATCTTGTTGATAAGTACCTGCTGGAGCGCATCGATGGATCGGCACATCACTTTGATAAAGATGCTGTAGTGCCCGGTGGTGTAGTACGCCTCGGTGACTTCATCGAGTGCATTCAGCTTTTCCAGCGCAGAGGGATAATCTTTGGCGCTCTTAAGGATGATGCCAATAAAACAGCAGACGTCGTAACCCAGCTGTTTTGGACTGACATCGATACGTGCACCGGTAATTATCCCGGCCTGCTTCATCTTCTCTACACGCACGTGAATGGTTCCGGGGCTGACGCCAAACTGTTTTGCCAGTTCTGCATAGGCGGTACGTGCATTGGCCATTAACGCTTCCAGGATGCCGCGGTCCAGATTGTCGATCTGATAATTTTCCATAGGTTTTTCTTATGAAGATTAGTGAATCACTCTATTCTAGCGTCATATTTTAACGAATCAAAAGTGAAGGTGGCTTTTTGTTGTTGGATTATTGAATTGAGTGCCATTTTTGTTGCTTAATCAATACCAACAGGACGCAGGAGTATAAATAATGAAAACTGCTTACATCGCAAAACAACGCCAGATCAGCTTCGTTAAATCCCACTTTTCCCGTCAGCTGGAAGATAAGCTCGGCCTGGTTGAAGTTCAGGCTCCAATCTTAAGCCGCGTAGGAGACGGGACACAGGATAACTTGTCTGGTTGCGAAAAAGCGGTTCAGGTGAAAGTGAAAACACTGCCAGATGCCCAGTTCGAAGTGGTTCATTCACTGGCGAAATGGAAGCGTCAAACGCTGGGACAACACGACTTCAGCGCCGGCGAAGGGCTCTACACGCACATGAAAGCCCTTCGCCCTGATGAAGACCGCCTTTCCGCTATTCACTCTGTCTATGTTGACCAGTGGGACTGGGAGCGCGTAATGGGTGATGGCGAGCGTCATATCGGCACGCTGAAATCCACCGTTGAGGCGATCTACGCCGGGATCAAAGCGACTGAAGTCGCAGTGAGCAAAGAGTTTGGTCTGGCGCCGTTCCTGCCGGAAACGATCCACTTTGTTCACAGCCAGGAGTTGCTGAGCCGCTTCCCGGATCTGGATGCTAAAGGCCGTGAACGCGCAATTGCAAAAGAACTGGGTGCTGTATTCCTGATGGGTATCGGCGGCAAGCTGTCTGATGGTAAGCGTCATGACGTTCGTGCGCCTGATTACGATGACTGGAGCACGGCTGGCGAGAGCGAATTTGCCGGTCTGAACGGTGACATTCTGGTCTGGAACCCGGTTCTTGAAGATGCATTTGAGCTTTCTTCAATGGGGATCCGTGTTGATGCTGCTGCGCTGAAACGCCAGCTTACTGTTACGGGTGATGAAGATCGTCTCCAGCTGGAGTGGCACCAGGCGTTGTTACGTGGTGAGATGCCGCAGACCATTGGGGGTGGCATTGGGCAATCCCGCTTGACTATGCTCCTGCTGCAACTGTCGCATATTGGCCAGGTGCAATGTGGAGTTTGGCCGCAGCAGGTTCGTGAAAGCGTCGGTTCCCTTCTTTAATTAGCGTCGCCAGCGTCTGAGCAGGCGGCTACGTAACCCGGTATCAAAGCGCCAGATATGATCGAAGATGCGCATGATGCCGGGTTTGCCATTAACGGACATCGCCACAGCGTGAAAACGATGCTGATGTTCGCGCTGTAACACCTTCACTTTATTTACCACATCATCCGGCAGCCGCTGGGCAATAAAGTCAGAGATCACCACCGCATCGGCATCATACCAGTCGCCACCCTGCATACGTTCGATAATGGCGCGAAAGCAGCTTGCCATATCGGTACCGCCACGAAAGCGCTGGCTTAGGAAACGGATGGCCTGCTCAATGCCTTGCTGCCCCGTCAGTTCGTAACCCACCACCTCACTGGAAAACAGCATAATAAAGCAGCGACGTCGGTCGGCCAGGGCCACGCGCATTAGCGCCAGGCAAAAGGCCTTCGCGCATTGCTCATTAAAACCGCCCATTGAACCGGAGGTATCCACGCACACTATAAAAGGCCCGCGCGGCTGCTCATCAAAATCCTGATGCACCACCGGACGCTGGCTGATTTTTTCGTGCCAGGATTCGCCATGTAGCCGGTAAGTGAGCAACTGCTTTTCCACCAGCCGACGATAAAACTCGTACTCCAGCTCGGTGATACCCAGCGTGCTCAGCTCAGTAGGCAACAGGCGCAAAATATCATCGCTCTGTTGTAACCCATCAACCTGTTCTGGCACCGTTGCCGGTTCACGCACCAGCGTGCGGAAAGTTTCCATTGGCGCATCTTTTTTCGGGACGGATTTCGCCTCCCGCGAACGGCCCAGCTGCTCTGCGAGCTTCATGAGCTCAGGTTGTTGCGTCAGAAAGTCGCCATATTTCACAATCAGCTGGTAATCACCGCGCCGTAGCTGCCCGGCGCTCATATCCCACAGGCGTCCGGCCGCGTTTTCGTTTTCCACCAGCACCTGCTCTAGCTGGCCGCTGAGCGTCATACGCTCCTGCACTTCGCTCAGAAGCTGTTCACGCTCTTCATCAAGCAGCTGCTGGTTAAGGGTTGTCGCCTGCACCACCAGGCTGAGCCGCCAGCGCTGTAAAAACAGGGTATGCAGTGCCGGAGTAAAGGTGGCGTTATCGGTGACCAGCGTTCTGGCCTGGCTGGCAAACGGAGAGTGGACTTTATCCAGCAGAGTCAGGGTTTGCGGTAGCTGAACAATGAATTGCGGCGTGGATAACCGCTGGCACTGCTGATAGCACGCTACTTCTTCAGTGAGTTCAGGCGGGACTTCTGTCTCTTTTAAGCGCTTACGCAGATTATCTCGCCAGCGCGGGAGATCGTCGGTCATGGCCTTTTTGAGCTTTGGGAATTTTTCAAAGAAGGCCGCCAGCTGTGGGGTGGCCAGCAGAGTAATGACGACCTCTTCGATCAATCCTTCCTCGCTGACCGCCAGCATGACGTTGAGCGTATCCAGCGTTAGCATTGACGTGCCTGTTTGATCTGCGCGCCCACGTCCTGAAGGCTGGCTTCAATGCGCCCTAACCAGTCGCTATGGATAAAGAGACACTTCTGCTGCTCGCTGAAGCGAGTATGTTGCTGATGCCATTCGGTATCCAGTGCTTCCAGCTGCTGTTTGATCTCTTCTGGCACGCTGTCTGCCGCCGTGCCGGGTAACGCAAGGCGGGAACCTTGCAGGCTAACATCGCGGAGCACCAGATGCTGGCTGGTATCCACTTCCATATTCAGCAACTGCGCAAAACCAATACCGTTGAGTTTGCCGCGGATGTCGCCGCCCTTATCGAGCCACTGCGATAACGCCTCGCGCTCAAGGGTAATGTGCACCACCTGCATATCGTGGAGTTTTAGCGGTTGCTGGAGCAGAAGCGTGAGGGACGTCGTCGTGAGTTCGGCCGGCAACTCGTAATGCGGTTTACGGGCAAACATACCGCCAAGACGGTTAACTTTAAGCGCTGTTTTATCGCTTTGTTGCTGCTGGAGCTGCATCCTACGCTGGGCAATGGCGCCGAGCTGATTGAGCATTGACTGCTGCCCCCAGGCCTGCCCGGTCATCAATATTTCAAGCTGTTGCTGCATCAGGTTCATGCCTTCTGCGTCATGCCACAGACAATCTTTCAGCAGGATCAGGTCAATAGGCGCAACGGCATCGCGCCCGCTAAACAGGGCGCTGGCCTGTAACAGACGGATCGCTTTTTTCCAGCGGCGATCGGAAACATAGGGAGCTGAAGGCAGTAAATCGAGCTGCTGGCGCAGCATGAAGATAAGCTCAAAAACGGCATCCGGCAGTTTGATTTTGCCGATCTCCTGCTGCCACTGATGATATTCCTCATCGGTGACCTGAAGGGAAGCGGGTACCGGGTTTTCGTTCTCATCCTGCTGGCTGACCAGCATCGAGCGGAAGTTCGATTTGTCCTGGACTTTGTCCAGCCACAGACGGATAAGCATACGGTCGTAAAGCGCTTCCAGGCTGTTGTCGGCTTCCGGAAGTTCGTTGGAGGCGGCCACCAGCAGGCGCATCGGGATTTTCTCTTCACTGGCGCCGTTACGGAAGCGACGTTCGTTAATTGCCGTAAGCAGGGTGTTCAGAATGGCCGGGCCGGCTTTCCAGATCTCATCGAGAAACACAATCTCCGCTTCCGGGAGATAGCCATCCGTCAGACGCTGATAGCGCCCTTCATCTTTTAAGGCCTGAATGGAAAGCGGACCAAAAACCTCTTCAGGGGTAGAGAATCGGGTCATCAAATATTCAAAGGCACGGGCATTCTGGAAAGCGTATTTCAGCCGGCGGGCAATCAGGCTTTTCGCAATCCCCGGCGGGCCAAGCAAAAATACACTTTCACCGCTCAACGCCGCCAGTAAACACAGGCGGATAGCGTGGCTACGCTCGAAAAGGCCTTTTTCCAGCGCGCTGCTGAGGCGGGAAATTCTTTCTGCTAATAAATGTGAGTGAGCCATAATAGTTTTGCATCCTTTCGCCGTCGTGGCGGCCAATTGAAGCGAGTATAGACGTTTCAGTCAGGGCTGGTAATAGACTGAAGTGCGGCGCTATTTTCTTTGCGATACATTAACGCGGTTGCATTTAGGGGTACGATTTTGCAATTAATCGTGCATACTGTGCGCTTTTTGTGGGCCAAGGGACTAAGCACACATTTGTTATACAAACGAAAAGACTAGTCTATGAGCACTGATAATAAGCAATCATTACCCGCAATAACGCTTGCGGCGATCGGGGTTGTCTACGGTGATATCGGCACCAGCCCACTTTATACGCTTCGTGAATGTCTGTCCGGTCAGTTTGGTTTTGGTGTTGAACGTGACGCTGTGTTTGGTTTTTTGTCACTCATCTTCTGGCTGCTGATCCTGGTTGTTTCCGTTAAATATCTCTCCTTTGTTATGCGTGCTGATAACGCAGGTGAAGGCGGTATCCTGACGCTGATGTCTCTTGCCGGGCGTAATACTTCGGCCAAAATGACCTCGGTGCTAGTTATCATTGGGTTGATTGGCGGCAGCTTCTTCTATGGCGAGGTGGTGATCACCCCGGCGATTTCGGTTCTCTCGGCAATAGAGGGGCTGGAAATCATCGCGCCGCAGCTTGATACGTGGGTTGTCCCGCTGGCCATTATTGTTCTGACGCTGCTGTTTGCTATTCAGAAGCATGGCACTGGGCTTGTCGGGAAGCTGTTCGCACCGATTATGCTGGCCTGGTTCCTGATCCTGGCGGCGCTGGGGTTGCGCAGCATTATTGCGAACCCAGAAGTGCTGCACGCCCTGAACCCGCTCTGGGCAGTTAACTTCTTCCTCGAATATAAAACCGTTTCGTTTATTGCATTAGGTGCGGTTGTTCTTTCTATTACTGGTGTTGAAGCGCTGTATGCGGACATGGGGCATTTCGGCAAGTTGCCTATCCGCGTGGCATGGTTTGCCGTGGTGCTGCCGTCACTGGTGCTGAACTACTTCGGCCAGGGCGCGCTGTTGCTCAAAACCCCGGAAGCCATTAAGAACCCGTTCTTCCTGCTGGCACCCGACTGGGCGCTGGTGCCGATGCTGATCCTCGCCACCCTGGCGACCGTTATCGCGTCTCAGGCGGTGATTTCCGGCGTGTTCTCCCTTACGCGTCAGGCCGTGCGTCTGGGTTATCTCTCGCCAATGCGCATTATCCATACTTCGGAAATGGAGTCGGGCCAGATCTACATTCCTTTCATTAACTGGCTGCTCTACTTTGCGGTTGTAATTGTTATTGTGAGTTTCGAGCACTCCAGCAACCTGGCTGCGGCATACGGTATTGCTGTGACCGGTACCATGGTACTGACGTCGATCCTGTCCACGACCGTGGCGTACCGGAACTGGCACTGGAATAAATTCCTGGTGGGGATGATTCTGGTGGGCTTCCTTTGTATCGACGTGCCGCTGTTCTCCGCGAACCTCGACAAGATTGTCTCCGGTGGCTGGCTGCCGCTTACCCTCGGTCTGGTGATGTTTATTGTGATGACAACGTGGAAGAGCGAACGCTTCCGTCTGCTGCGTCGTATGCATGAGCACGGTAACTCTCTGGAAGCGATGATTGTTTCTCTGGAGAAATCCCCGCCGGTTCGCGTTCCGGGCACTGCGGTGTATATGTCTCGCGCGTTGAACGTTATCCCGTTCGCGCTGATGCATAATCTCAAGCACAACAAAGTGCTGCATGAACGCGTGATCCTGCTGACGCTGCGTACTGAAGATGCGCCATATGTTCATAACGTGCGTCGTGTCCAGATTGAGCAGCTGTCGCCAACCTTCTGGCGCGTGGTGGCGAGCTACGGCTGGCGCGAAACGCCTAACGTGGAAGAGGTGTTCCACCGCTGCGGTCTGGAAGGGCTGAACTGCCGCATGATGGAGACCTCGTTCTTCATGTCGCATGAGTCGCTGATCATCGGTAAGCGGCCGTGGTATCTGCGTCTGCGTGGCAAGCTGTACCTTATCCTGCAACGTAACGCCCTGCGCGCACCTGACCAGTTTGAGATCCCGCCTAACCGCGTGATTGAGCTTGGGACACAGGTCGAGATTTAAGTCCTCTTTGAAATGCCGGGTGGCGCTGCGCTTACCCGGCCTACTCTACCCGTAGGCCCGCGCAAGCGAAGCGCCGCCGGGCAATTCCCCCTCTCCACATTTCACTTAGCGAAACGTTTCGACGTTGATCACAAATCTGTTACGTCATGATGGTTTTCTGAACACTAGTGGGTCTACACTGTATTCAGCGAAACGTTTCGCTAGTGGAGCAAGAAAATGAAGAAAGGCACTGTACTCAACTCAGAAATCTCATCGGTTATCTCCCGTCTTGGGCATACCGATACGCTGGTGGTTTGCGATGCAGGCTTACCGGTTCCGCGCAGCACAACCCGTATCGATATGGCGTTAACGCAGGGCGTGCCCTCGTTTATGCAGGTACTGGACGTGGTGACAGCGGAGATGCAGGTTGAGGCAGCCATTCTCGCGACGGAGATCAAACAACATAATCCGCAACTCCACGAAACGTTGCTCGGCCACATTGAGCAACTGCAAAAACACCAGGGAAACACCATAGAAATTCGTTACACAACGCACGAACAGTTCAAACAACAAACCGCAGACAGTCAGGCGGTGATTCGCAGCGGGGAGTGTTCCCCGTATGCGAATATTATTCTCTGTGCTGGCGTCACTTTCTGAGGCCATCATGGACGCATTATTGCAACTCAAAGGGATCGATAAATCGTTCCCTGGCGTAAAAGCCCTCTCCGGAGCCGCGCTGAACGTATACGCCGGGCGCGTGATGGCGCTGGTGGGCGAAAACGGCGCTGGCAAATCCACCATGATGAAAGTGCTGACCGGTATCTATCAACGCGATGCAGGCTCACTCACGTGGCTGGGTAAAGAAACCACCTTCAACGGCCCGAAATCATCCCAGGAAGCCGGTATCGGCATTATCCACCAGGAGCTGAACCTGATCCCGCAACTCACCATTGCGGAAAACATCTTCCTGGGGCGCGAATTCGTAAACCGGTTTGGCAAAATCGACTGGAAAACGATGTACGCCGAAGCGGACAAACTGCTGGCGAAGCTGAACCTGCGCTTTAAAAGCGACCGCCTGGTGGGCGATCTCTCCATCGGCGATCAGCAGATGGTGGAAATCGCTAAGGTGCTGAGCTTTGAGTCAAAGGTCATCATTATGGATGAACCGACCGACGCCCTGACCGATACCGAAACCGAATCCCTGTTCCGTGTTATCCGCGAGCTGAAGTCGCAGGGGCGCGGGATTGTCTATATCTCTCACCGTATGAAAGAGATCTTCGAGATTTGCGACGACGTAACCGTCTTCCGCGACGGACAGTTTATTGCCGAGCGCGAAGTGGCCACGCTGACCGAAGATACCCTGATCGAAATGATGGTGGGACGTAAGCTCGAAGATCAGTACCCGCATCTGGATAAAGCGCCGGGAGAAATCCGCCTGAAGGTGGACAATCTCTGCGGACCGGGTGTGAACGATGTAACCTTTACCCTGCGTCAGGGGGAAATCCTCGGCGTAGCGGGCCTGATGGGCGCGGGACGTACCGAGCTGATGAAAGTGCTCTACGGCGCACTGCCGCGCACCAGCGGTTACGTCACCCTTGATGGCCATGAAGTTGTCACTCGCTCTCCGCAAGATGGTCTGGCGAATGGCATCGTCTATATTTCTGAAGACCGTAAGCGCGACGGCTTAGTGCTGGGCATGTCGGTGAAAGAGAATATGTCTCTTACCGCACTGCGCTATTTCAGCCATAGCGGCGGCAGCCTGAAGCACAAAGACGAACAGCAGGCGGTCAGCGATTTTATCCGTCTCTTTAACGTCAAAACGCCGTCGATGGAGCAAGCAATTGGCCTGTTGTCCGGCGGTAATCAGCAGAAGGTGGCCATTGCGCGCGGTCTGATGACGCGCCCGAAAGTGCTGATCCTTGATGAGCCAACCCGTGGCGTGGATGTGGGCGCGAAAAAAGAGATTTATCAGCTGATTAACCAGTTCAAGGCCGACGGTCTGAGCATCATTCTGGTCTCTTCCGAGATGCCAGAAGTATTAGGCATGAGCGATCGCATTATCGTCATGCATGAAGGGCATCTCGGCGGTGAATTCACTCGCGAGCAGGCCACCCAGGAAGTTCTGATGGCTGCCGCTGTGGGCAAGCTTAATCGCGTGAATCAGGAGTAAGAAGATGACTACCCAGGCTGTTTCTGGTCGCCGTTATTTCACCAAGGCATGGCTGCTGGAACAAAAATCGCTGATTGCCCTGCTGGTGCTGATCGCGATTGTATCCACCATGAGCCCGAACTTTTTCACCGTTAATAACCTGTTCAACATTCTTCAGCAGACTTCTGTAAACGCCATTATGGCGGTCGGGATGACGCTGGTGATTTTGACGTCGGGGATCGACCTGTCCGTTGGTTCCTTGCTGGCGCTCACCGGTGCGATTGCGGCTTCAATTGTAGGGATTGAGGTCAACGCGCTGGTGGCCGTGGCTGCGGCACTGGCAGCAGGTGCGGCGATTGGCGCCGTGACCGGCGTGATTGTGGCGAAAGGCCGCGTCCAGGCGTTCATCGCCACGCTGGTAATGATGCTGCTGCTGCGCGGTGTGACCATGGTTTACACCAACGGCAGCCCGGTGAACACCGGCTTTACGGATAACGCCGATCTGTTTGGCTGGTTCGGTATCGGTCGCCCGCTGGGTATCCCGACGCCGGTCTGGATCATGGCTATCGTCTTCCTGGCGGCGTGGTACATGCTGCATCACACCCGTCTGGGGCGCTATATCTATGCGCTGGGCGGTAACGAAGCGGCGACTCGCCTTTCTGGTATCAGCGTCAATAAAGTCAAAATTATCGTGTATTCCCTGTGCGGCTTGCTGGCGTCACTGGCGGGCATCATCGAAGTGGCGCGTCTCTCTTCTGCGCAACCTACGGCGGGTACAGGTTATGAGCTGGACGCCATTGCGGCGGTGGTGCTGGGCGGTACGAGTCTTGCCGGCGGTAAAGGACGTATTGTTGGGACATTGATCGGCGCACTGATCCTCGGTTTCCTGAATAATGGTTTGAATTTGTTAGGTGTTTCCTCCTATTACCAGATGATCGTTAAAGCGGTAGTGATTTTGCTGGCGGTACTGGTAGACAACAAAAAACAGTAACTGACGACACTACAGGACATCTTAGATATGAACATGAAAAAACTGGCTACCCTGGTTTCTGCTGTGGCGCTGAGCGCAACCGTAAGTGCTAACGCAATGGCGAAAGACACCATCGCGCTGGTGGTCTCAACGCTGAACAACCCGTTCTTTGTCTCTCTGAAGGATGGCGCGCAAAAAGAAGCGGACAAACTGGGTTATAACCTGATTGTACTGGACTCCCAGAACAACCCGGCGAAAGAGCTGGCTAACGTTCAGGACTTAACCGTTCGTGGCACCAAAATCCTGCTGATTAACCCAACCGATTCCGACGCTGTGGGTAACGCCGTGAAAATGGCAAACCAGGCGAAAATCCCGGTGATCACCCTGGACCGTCAGGCATCTAAAGGTGATGTCGTCAGCCACATTGCGTCTGACAACGTTCTGGGCGGCAAAATCGCCGGTGATTACATCGCGAAGAAAGCTGGTGAAGGCGCGAAAGTTATCGAATTGCAGGGTATCGCCGGTACTTCCGCTGCCCGTGAACGTGGCGAAGGCTTCCAGCAGGCTGTTGCAGCACACAAATTTAACGTTCTGGCCAGCCAGCCTGCCGACTTCGACCGTACTAAAGGTCTGAACGTGATGCAGAACTTGCTGACCGCACACCCTGATGTCCAGGCCGTATTCGCACAGAATGACGAAATGGCGCTGGGTGCGCTGCGTGCTCTGCAAACTGCCGGTAAATCTGATGTGATGGTTGTCGGGTTTGACGGTACTCCGGATGGTGAAAAAGCAGTAAATGATGGCAAACTGGCTGCGACCATCGCTCAGCTGCCTGAGCAGATTGGCGCAACAGGTGTTCAGACTGCTGATAAAGTGCTGAAGGGCGAAAAGGTTCAGGCAAAATATCCAGTTGACCTGAAACTGGTCATCAAGCAGTAATATGCGATTCAGGCCGTCACTGGCGGCCTGATGGACAAAATACAAAGAAAAGTGTGGCATACGCCACCGGTTAATCCCGGTGGCGCTCTCAGATGGACACCTCATACATGAAAACCGCTGGCAACCTCGTTGTTCTTGGCAGTATCAATGCCGATCACATTCTTAACCTTGAATCTTTCCCGACACCCGGTGAAACCGTCACGGGTAATCAGTACCAGGTGGCATTTGGCGGCAAAGGCGCAAACCAGGCCGTTGCTGCCGGGCGCAGCGGCGCACATATTGCGTTTATTGCCTGCACGGGTGATGACGATACGGGTGAGCGCGTACGTAAACAGCTGGCAAGCGATAACATCGACATTGCGCCAGTGAGCGTGGTGGCCGGGGAATCAACCGGCGTAGCGCTGATTTTCGTTAATGCGGAAGGTGAGAATGTCATCGGTATTCATGCAGGAGCTAACGCGGCGCTGACAACCGAACGCGTTGAGGCGCAGCGCGAAATTATTGCCAGTGCAGAAGCATTGTTGATGCAGCTGGAGTCCCCAGTGGAAAGCGTACTGGCTGCGGCGCAGATTGCGCATGAAAATCATACCACTGTCGTACTTAATCCGGCGCCTGCCCGTGTATTATCAGATGAGCTCCTGGCGCTGGTGGATATCATTACCCCTAACGAAACCGAAGCCGAAAAGCTGACCGGTATTCGTGTGGAAAATGACGACGATGCGGCGCGTGCGGCGAAAGCGCTGCACGAAAAAGGTATCAGCAACGTTATCATTACCCTCGGCAGCCGCGGTGTGTGGGCCAGCGTCAACGGTGAAGGCCGCCGCGTACCGGGCTTTAAGGTTAAAGCCATTGATACCATTGCGGCCGGAGACACCTTTAACGGTGCGCTGGTGACGGCGTTGCTGGAAGGTAAAGCGCTGGATGAGGCCATTCGTTTTGCTCATGCCGCTGCCGCTATCGCGGTCACCCGCAAAGGTGCGCAGCCTTCCGTTCCGTGGCGTAAAGAGATCGATGAATTCTTAAGTCAGCAGGGGTAACGCTTGGCCACAATGAAAGATGTCGCCCGCATGGCGGGCGTTTCTACTTCTACTGTCTCCCACGTTATCAATAACGATCGCTTTGTCAGCGAGGCGATTCGGGAAAAAGTCGAAGCCGCAGTAAAAGATCTCAACTATGCGCCGTCGGCGCTGGCTCGTAGTCTGAAGCTCAACCAGACCCGTACCATCGGGATGCTCATTACCGCCAGTACCAACCCGTTTTATTCCGAACTTGTGCGTGGCGTAGAGCGTAGTTGCTTTGAGCGCGGCTACAGCCTGGTGTTGTGTAATACCGAAGGCGACGAGCAGCGCATGAACCGTAACCTTGAAACGCTGATGCAAAAACGCGTCGACGGGTTACTGCTGCTGTGTACCGAAACGCATCAGCCCTCAAAAGAGATTATTCAGCGCTACCCTTCTATTCCTACGGTGATGATGGATTGGGCACCGTTCGACGGCACCAGCGATCTGATTCAGGATAACTCGTTGCTGGGTGGTGATATGGCAACGCAATACCTGATCGATAAAGGCTATACCAGCATTGCCTGTATCACGGGGCCACTGGATAAAACGCCGGCCCGTTTACGTCTTGAAGGATATCTCTCCGCAATGGCGCGGGCAGGGCTTTCCATTCCTGAGGGATATTGCATTACCGGCGACTTTGAATTTAACGGCGGGTTAGAGGCCATGCAAAAGCTGCTGGCACAGGCACAACGTCCGCAGGCGGTATTTATTGGCAACGATGCGATGGCATTTGGTGCTTATCAGGCGTTGTATCAGGCCGGGTTGAGTATTCCAGGTGATATGGCGGTGATCGGCTACGATGATATCGAACTGGCCAGCTACATGACCCCACCGCTGACCACTATTCATCAGCCAAAAGATGAACTGGGCGAGCTGGCTATTGATGTGCTGATCCATCGTATGGCGCAGCCCGCACTGCAACAGCAACGTTTGCAGCTTACTCCTGTTCTGATGGAACGGGGTTCGGTTTAACCTTTGGTTTGTGGCGTTCTTTGATCAGGTTTCGGCCATCTTTGGGTTTTAGCAACATAAAGACCAGCGCAGAGACAACGGTAAGCGCGCCCATCGTGATAAAGGTGTAATGGAATTGCTCGACGGTGTTTGCGCTGTCGAATCCTTCATAGAACCGCAGTACTGCCGCACTCACGGCAACCCCCAGGCTTATCGACAACTGTTGAGTAACCGCCAGCACGCTATTCCCGCTGCTGGCGTTCTCATCCGTCAGGTCTGCCAGCGTGATGGTATTCATCGAAGTAAACTGCGTAGACATCGCCATCCCCAGAACAAACAGCGGCAGGATGAGCATCCAGACCGGTAATGCTGCGGATTGCAGCGAGAACTGTGCAATCATCAGGCCGATAAATACGGTCACACCAACCAGCGTCTTACGATAACCGCACCAGCGCAGCACCTGTGTCACGGTTGATTTGGCCAGAATCGACCCCATTGCCGTGGGCGCCATCATGCAGCCAGCAATCAATGCCGGGTAACCAAAACCGACCTGCAACATCAACGGCATCAGAAAGGGAACGCAACCTGTACCCAGCCGCGAGGCAATGTTTCCGGCAACACCCACTGAAAACGTTCGCGTATTAAAGAGAGACAACGAGATAAGTGGCGTCGGGTGGCGGCGTGCATGACGTATATAAAGAAGCAAAAGCAGAATGCCGCTGAGAATAATGGATACCGCTATCCACGTTGCCACGATCTTCTCGCCAAACAACTCCATCCCGCTGGAGAACAGTACCAGGCTCAGGCCAAACAGGAAAAAGCCCCCCATATCAAAGCTGCGTTTGGGGGTGGTGAAGTCCGGCATATATTTGCGGGCATAGAGAAGCCCTGTGATACCAATCGGAATGTTAATAAGGAATATCCAGTGCCAGCTTGCCCAGGTCACAAGCACGCCGCCCAGGACCGGGCCCAGGATTGGGCCTACCAGCCCAGGCATGGTAACGAAGTTAAGCACGGGAAGCAGTTCGCTGCGCGGATAGGCCCGTAACAGCGCCAGGCGTGCCACAGGCATCATCATCGCTCCGCCAACCCCCTGAAGTACGCGAAAGATTACCAGCTGCGTTAAGGATGTAGAAAGCGCACAGGCCAGGGAGCCAAGGGTAAACAGGGTCACGGCCAGCATAAAGATTTTGCGGGTGCCGAAGCGATCTGCCAGCCACCCGCTGACCGGGATAAGCATCGCCACCGTCAGGGTATAACTGATAATGGCCGACTGCATTGCCAGCGGAGAACGGTTAAGACTGTGGGCAATTGCAGGGAGAGCGGTGTTAAGGATGGTGGCATCCAGTGCCTGCATAAAGAACGCCATGGCTGCAATCCACGGCAATCCGGCCATGCTGCGTGCTTTTTTCTCGGTCATTTATTTTCCTGCTGGTGGTTTGGCGCTGCCAGCAATGCCTGACATGCACTCTGGGCGCGTTGCCCGTCACTGTCCTGAATCGCATCAACAATGGCCTGATGCAGATCCAGCTTCACCACTTCGTCTTGTGTAATTGAGGTGAAGTAGGTGTGATAAACCGAATGGAATAGAGAAGCAAACGAGGTCAGGAACGGATTACCGCTCATATAATAGATGTGCTCATGCCAGGCCATGTCCACTTCAACCCAGCGTTCGCGATTGAAGTGCTTCTTCAGGAAGACCATCTCTTCCATTAAGGTATTCAGCTCCGCTTTTTGTTCTGCACTACCGAGCGTGGCGGCAAGCAGGCACGCCTGAGGTTCAAGACTGCTACGCATTACCAGGAAATGATCAACAACCTGATGGAAGTTATCTTCCGTCATCCACCAGGAGAGCAGCTCCTGGTCGAGGAAATTCCAGTTACCCTGCGGCATAACGCGAGTCCCTATGCGCGGGCGTGGCAATACCATCCCTTTTGCCGTCAATGTTTTCACTGCTTCGCGAACGGCAGTACGGCTTACCCCAAACTGCTCACCCAGTTCCATTTCGCCAGGCAGGATACAACCAGGGGCATATTTACCCGCTAAGATCAGCTGAGCCAGCTTTTCTGCCAGCACATACGATAAGTTTTTTTGTGCTGCCAGCTGTTGTGCGCTTAAGGGCATCGCTCTTATTCCTTAATTGTTCATGCTGGTAAGTATGCCACCTGGAGTGTGATTGTGGTTGCAAATACATCAAATAGAACAATTTGTAGCTTGATTTAGTATGTTTTGGTGAAAAAAAACACGGTCAGAAACTTTTTTTAAATTTCCTCTTGTCACTTCAGAATAACTCCCTATAATGCGCCTCCACTGACACGGAACAACGGCTTACAAGCCGCCGGGTTAGCGGGGTTCAGAGATGAACGCCAACAGAGAAAAGCGAAAATAAATGCTTGACTCTGAATGAGGAAAGCGTAATATACGCCACCTCGCAACGGTGAGCTGAAAGCCACGTTGCACTGCTCTTTAACAATTTATCAGACAATCTGTGTGGGCACTCAAAGTGACATGGATTCTTAACGTCGCAAGACGAAAAATGAATACCAAGTCTCTGAGTGAACATACGTAATTCATTACGAAGTTTAATTCACGAGCATCAAACTTAAATTGAAGAGTTTGATCATGGCTCAGATTGAACGCTGGCGGCAGGCCTAACACATGCAAGTCGAGCGGTAACACAGGGAGCTTGCTCCTGGGTGACGAGCGGCGGACGGGTGAGTAATGTCTGGGAAACTGCCTGATGGAGGGGGATAACTACTGGAAACGGTAGCTAATACCGCATAACGTCGCAAGACCAAAGAGGGGGACCTTCGGGCCTCTTGCCATCAGATGTGCCCAGATGGGATTAGCTAGTAGGTGGGGTAACGGCTCACCTAGGCGACGATCCCTAGCTGGTCTGAGAGGATGACCAGCCACACTGGAACTGAGACACGGTCCAGACTCCTACGGGAGGCAGCAGTGGGGAATATTGCACAATGGGCGCAAGCCTGATGCAGCCATGCCGCGTGTATGAAGAAGGCCTTCGGGTTGTAAAGTACTTTCAGCGAGGAGGAAGGCATTAAGGTTAATAACCTTGGTGATTGACGTTACTCGCAGAAGAAGCACCGGCTAACTCCGTGCCAGCAGCCGCGGTAATACGGAGGGTGCAAGCGTTAATCGGAATTACTGGGCGTAAAGCGCACGCAGGCGGTCTGTCAAGTCGGATGTGAAATCCCCGGGCTCAACCTGGGAACTGCATTCGAAACTGGCAGGCTAGAGTCTTGTAGAGGGGGGTAGAATTCCAGGTGTAGCGGTGAAATGCGTAGAGATCTGGAGGAATACCGGTGGCGAAGGCGGCCCCCTGGACAAAGACTGACGCTCAGGTGCGAAAGCGTGGGGAGCAAACAGGATTAGATACCCTGGTAGTCCACGCCGTAAACGATGTCGACTTGGAGGTTGTTCCCTTGAGGAGTGGCTTCCGGAGCTAACGCGTTAAGTCGACCGCCTGGGGAGTACGGCCGCAAGGTTAAAACTCAAATGAATTGACGGGGGCCCGCACAAGCGGTGGAGCATGTGGTTTAATTCGATGCAACGCGAAGAACCTTACCTACTCTTGACATCCAGAGAACTTTCCAGAGATGGATTGGTGCCTTCGGGAACTCTGAGACAGGTGCTGCATGGCTGTCGTCAGCTCGTGTTGTGAAATGTTGGGTTAAGTCCCGCAACGAGCGCAACCCTTATCCTTTGTTGCCAGCGGTTCGGCCGGGAACTCAAAGGAGACTGCCAGTGATAAACTGGAGGAAGGTGGGGATGACGTCAAGTCATCATGGCCCTTACGAGTAGGGCTACACACGTGCTACAATGGCATATACAAAGAGAAGCGACCTCGCGAGAGCAAGCGGACCTCATAAAGTATGTCGTAGTCCGGATTGGAGTCTGCAACTCGACTCCATGAAGTCGGAATCGCTAGTAATCGTAGATCAGAATGCTACGGTGAATACGTTCCCGGGCCTTGTACACACCGCCCGTCACACCATGGGAGTGGGTTGCAAAAGAAGTAGGTAGCTTAACCTTCGGGAGGGCGCTTACCACTTTGTGATTCATGACTGGGGTGAAGTCGTAACAAGGTAACCGTAGGGGAACCTGCGGTTGGATCACCTCCTTACCTTAAAGAACCTGCCTTTGTAGTGCTCACACAGATTGTCTGATGAAAAGTAAATAGCAAGGCGTCTTGCCGAAGCAGACTTCAGTGTCCCCTTCGTCTAGAGGCCCAGGACACCGCCCTTTCACGGCGGTAACAGGGGTTCGAATCCCCTAGGGGACGCCACTTGCTGGTTTGTGAGTGAAAGTCGCCGACCCCCGTATCTCAAAACTGACTCAGCGAGTCATGTTTGAGATATTTGCTCTTTAAAAATCTGGATCAAGCTGAAAATTGAAACGACACACCTTAAGTGGTGTGTTCGAGTCTCTCAAATTTTCGCAATTTGATGATGAATCGAAAGAAACATCTTCGGGTTGTGAGGTTAAGCGACTAAGCGTACACGGTGGATGCCCTGGCAGTCAGAGGCGATGAAGGACGTGCTAATCTGCGATAAGCGCCGGCGAGGTGATATGAACCTTTGACCCGGCGATTTCCGAATGGGGAAACCCAGTGTGTTCCGACACACTATCGTTAAGTGAATACATAGCTTAACGAAGCGAACCGGGGGAACTGAAACATCTAAGTACCCCGAGGAAAAGAAATCAACCGAGATTCCCCCAGTAGCGGCGAGCGAACGGGGAGCAGCCCAGAGTCTGAATCAGCTTGTGTGTTAGTGGAACGGTCTGGAAAGTCCGGCGATACAGGGTGATAGCCCCGTACACGAAAGCACACAGGTTGTGAACTCGAAGAGTAGGGCGGGACACGTGGTATCCTGTCTGAATATGGGGGGACCATCCTCCAAGGCTAAATACTCCTGACTGACCGATAGTGAACCAGTACCGTGAGGGAAAGGCGAAAAGAACCCCGGCGAGGGGAGTGAAAAAGAACCTGAAACCGTGTACGTACAAGCAGTGGGAGCACCTTCGTGGTGTGACTGCGTACCTTTTGTATAATGGGTCAGCGACTTATATTCTGTAGCAAGGTTAACCGTATAGGGGAGCCGAAGGGAAACCGAGTCTTAACTGGGCGTTAAGTTGCAGGGTATAGACCCGAAACCCGGTGATCTAGCCATGGGCAGGTTGAAGGTTGGGTAACACTAACTGGAGGACCGAACCGACTAATGTTGAAAAATTAGCGGATGACTTGTGGCTGGGGGTGAAAGGCCAATCAAACCGGGAGATAGCTGGTTCTCCCCGAAAGCTATTTAGGTAGCGCCTCGTGAACTCATCTTCGGGGGTAGAGCACTGTTTCGGCTAGGGGGCCATCCCGGCTTACCAACCCGATGCAAACTACGAATACCGAAGAATGTTATCACGGGAGACACACGGCGGGTGCTAACGTCCGTCGTGAAGAGGGAAACAACCCAGACCGCCAGCTAAGGTCCCAAAGTCATGGTTAAGTGGGAAACGATGTGGGAAGGCACAGACAGCCAGGATGTTGGCTTAGAAGCAGCCATCATTTAAAGAAAGCGTAATAGCTCACTGGTCGAGTCGGCCTGCGCGGAAGATGTAACGGGGCTAAACCATGCACCGAAGCTGCGGCAGCGACGCTTATGCGTTGTTGGGTAGGGGAGCGTTCTGTAAGCCGTTGAAGGTGTCCTGTGAGGGATGCTGGAGGTATCAGAAGTGCGAATGCTGACATAAGTAACGATAATGCGGGTGAAAAGCCCGCACGCCGGAAGACCAAGGGTTCCTGTCCAACGTTAATCGGGGCAGGGTGAGTCGACCCCTAAGGCGAGGCCGAAAGGCGTAGTCGATGGGAAACAGGTTAATATTCCTGTACTTGGTGTTACTGCGAAGGGGGGACGGAGAAGGCTATGTTAGCCGGGCGACGGTTGTCCCGGTTTAAGCATGTAGGCGGAGAGTTTAGGTAAATCCGGACTCTTTTTAACGCTGAGGTGTGATGACGAGGTACTACGGTACTGAAGTAACAAATGCCCTGCTTCCAGGAAAAGCCTCTAAGCATCAGGTAACATCAAATCGTACCCCAAACCGACACAGGTGGTCAGGTAGAGAATACCAAGGCGCTTGAGAGAACTCGGGTGAAGGAACTAGGCAAAATGGTGCCGTAACTTCGGGAGAAGGCACGCTGATGTGTAGGTGAAGCCCCTGCGGGTGGAGCTGAAATCAGTCGAAGATACCAGCTGGCTGCAACTGTTTATTAAAAACACAGCACTGTGCAAACACGAAAGTGGACGTATACGGTGTGACGCCTGCCCGGTGCCGGAAGGTTAATTGATGGGGTTAGCGGCAACGCGAAGCTCTTGATCGAAGCCCCGGTAAACGGCGGCCGTAACTATAACGGTCCTAAGGTAGCGAAATTCCTTGTCGGGTAAGTTCCGACCTGCACGAATGGCGTAATGATGGCCAGGCTGTCTCCACCCGAGACTCAGTGAAATTGAACTCGCTGTGAAGATGCAGTGTACCCGCGGCAAGACGGAAAGACCCCGTGAACCTTTACTATAGCTTGACACTGAACACTGGTCCTTGATGTGTAGGATAGGTGGGAGGCTTTGAAGCGTGGACGCCAGTCTGCGTGGAGCCAACCTTGAAATACCACCCTTTAATGGCTGGTGTTCTAACGTAGACCCGTAATCCGGGTTGCGGACAGTGTCTGGTGGGTAGTTTGACTGGGGCGGTCTCCTCCCAAAGAGTAACGGAGGAGCACGAAGGTTAGCTAATCCTGGTCGGACATCAGGAGGTTAGTGCAATGGCATAAGCTAGCTTGACTGCGAGAGTGACGGCTCGAGCAGGTGCGAAAGCAGGTCATAGTGATCCGGTGGTTCTGAATGGAAGGGCCATCGCTCAACGGATAAAAGGTACTCCGGGGATAACAGGCTGATACCGCCCAAGAGTTCATATCGACGGCGGTGTTTGGCACCTCGATGTCGGCTCATCACATCCTGGGGCTGAAGTAGGTCCCAAGGGTACGGCTGTTCGCCGTTTAAAGTGGTACGCGAGCTGGGTTTAGAACGTCGTGAGACAGTTCGGTCCCTATCTGCCGTGGGCGCTGGAGAATTGAGGGGGGCTGCTCCTAGTACGAGAGGACCGGAGTGGACGCATCACTGGTGTTCGGGTTGTCATGCCAATGGCATTGCCCGGTAGCTAAATGCGGAAAAGATAAGTGCTGAAAGCATCTAAGCACGAAACTTGCCCCGAGATGAGTTCTCCCTGACTCCTTGAGAGTCCTGAAGGAACGTTGAAGACTACGACGTTGATAGGTCGGGTGTGTAAGCGTAGCGATACGTTGAGCTAACCGATACTAATGAACCGTGAGGCTTAACCTTACAACGCCGAAGCTGTTTCGGCGGTTGAGAGACAGAATATTTTCAGCCTGATACAGATTTAACAGAATTTGCCTGGCGGCTTTAGCGCGGTGGTCCCACCTGACCCCATGCCGAACTCAGAAGTGAAACGCCGTAGCGCCGATGGTAGTGTGGGGTCTCCCCATGTGAGAGTAGGGAACTGCCAGGCATCAATTAAGTGAAGAGGCCATCCGCAAGGATGGCCTTTTTGCGTTTCTGAACCACAGGTTTTTATAGGCAGGGTAAGGCGAAGTCAGGCCGCGCTCCACGTCATAATAAACTCTGCAATCCCGTCCACATCATTCAAATCAAGAACCGGTACTGGCAGGTCTAACCCTATATCGCTGGCCACCGCAATAACATGTTCATCCAGCGTTAATTCAGCGATATCGTGCCCCGCATCGCGTCTGAAAAGCAGTATTTTCGGTACTGCTTCATGTTTAAATCCTTCCACCAGGACCAAATCCAGCAACGAATGATCCATCCGGCTGACCAGATAAGCGAGATCCAGCGGTGCCTCATCAGGCGTTTCAGTCATTAATGCCCAGCGCTGGGTACTTGCCACCATCGTCTGCGCTGCGCCTGCTTTGCGAAGTTCGTAACTGTCTTTACCGGGTTTATCTACGTCCATATTGTGATGAGTATGTTTGATTAACCCCGGGCGGATCCCTTTATCGCAAAGGGCAGGTATCAGTTTTTTCAGGAGTGTGGTTTTACCTGTTCCACTCCAGGCTGAAATGGCCAAAATCGGTGTCATCGTTTCACCTGCATCAGCTGAAGATCTTCCGTTGTGTTCACATTGATAAACGCCGACTTCAAATCGCTAAAATCAACAGAATGCCCGCCAGACTGGCGCATAAATACCATCACTCGCCTTTCACCCGCCGCAAGATAAGTTTGCAGGTCATGGACTAACGCTTTGTTAATTAATGCAATTGTTGGATGATCCCGTTCACCATCATGTACCCAGACAACGGGTGATACGCCTCGTTGCATCGCCATGCGCTCAACAAGGCAAGACGGAATAAAAGGCGTATCACACGAGCAAAAAAGAAACCACTCCCCCTGAGATTGCTGCATCACCGAGAGCATTCCAGCCAAAGGACCCGGGTAATCAGCAAGCTTATCCTGATAGATTGCAAATCCGCTACGCTCATAAATATCGATATTGCGGTTAGCGCTAATGGCGATTGATGCGACCTGGCCTGACAGAGTGTCGGCGACATGTTTCCATAAGGGCTTACCGTTTAGCTCCTCAAGCCCCTTATCTTTCCCTCCCATACGCGTTGCTCTTCCGCCTGCCAGAACGACACCGGTAATTTCCTGATATCGATTCACGAATATCGCCTCTTTTATTGTGGGATTGACCCTGCTAACGTGTCTTTCTAAATGAAAGGAGCACCACCATGAAATGTAAACGTCTGAATGAAGTTATTGAACTCCTCCAGCCGGCCTGGCAAAAAGAGCCAGAGCTGAACCTGATGCAATTTTTGCAGAAACTGGCGAAAGAGTCAGGTTATGACGGTGAATTGACAGACCTTTCTGATGACATCCTGATCTATCACCTTAAAATGCGCGACTCTGCAAAAGATGCTGTTATTCCGGGTATTCAGAAAGATTATGAGGAAGATTTTAAAACCGCATTACTGCGCGCACGTGGCGTAATTAAAGAGTAAAAGCTTGTAAGCGGCGACTCCGAAATCGCCACAAGATGATATCCTGAATCATTCGTATATTTTCCGGATGATCGGATGAACGACCAGGCTTTTACTTTCCAGACATTGCACCCGGATACCATTATGGATGCCCTTTTTGAGCAGGGTATTCGGGTGGATTCCGGGTTAACTCCCTTAAATAGCTACGAAAACCGCGTCTATCAATTTCAGGACGAGGATCGGCAGCGTTTTGTCGTTAAATTTTATCGCCCCGAGCGCTGGTCCGCGGAGCAAATCCAGGAAGAACATCAGTTTGCCCACGATCTGCTGGAGGACGATGTCCCTGTTGCCGCGCCGCTGAAATTCAATAACCAGACGTTGCTCACTCACCAGGGATTCTACTTTGCTGTATTTCCCAACCTGGGTGGCCGCCAGTTCGAAGCCGACAATATCGATCAAATGGAATGGGTTGCGCGTTATCTTGGGCGAATCCATCAGACTGGCCGTAAAAAACCGTTTATTGCTCGCCCGACCATGGGCATTCAGGAATATCTTCAGGAGCCACGTCAGGTATTCGAATCGTCAGCACTTATCCCGGCAATGCTGAAAGATAATTTCCTCGCTGCGACGGATAAACTAATCGATGCGGTGAAGTCATGCTGGCGCGACGATATTCCAGTGCTTCGTCTGCATGGGGATTGCCATGCCGGTAATATTCTCTGGCGTGATGGCCCACTGTTTGTTGACCTGGACGATGCCCGAATGGGGCCAGCCGTTCAGGATCTGTGGATGCTGCTCAATGGGGACAAAGCCGAGCAGCGTATGCAGCTTGAAACCATCATTGAAGCTTATGAAGAGTTTAGTCCCTTTAATTCAGACGAAATTGCCCTGATTGAACCTTTACGTGCGATGCGTTTTGTTTATTATCTCGCATGGTTAATCAGGCGTTGGGATGACCCCGCATTTCCCCGAAATTTCCCGTGGCTTACCGGGGAGGATTACTGGCGCAACCAGATATCCACATTTACCGAGCAGGTTAAGGTTCTTCAGGAACCCCCTCTGCAATTAACGCCGATGTATTAATTGGACACACCCAGGAGAAAGTTGATCATGAAAAAAATTTGGCTGGCGCTGGCAGGTATGATTCTGGCATTTAGCGCTTCTGCTGCTCAGTTTACTGACGGCAAGCAGTTCATCACGCTCGAGAAGCCAGTAGCGGGTGAGCCACAGGTTCTGGAGTTCTTTTCGTTCTATTGCCCGCACTGCTATGAGTTTGAGCAGGTGCTGCATGTTTCTGACAACGTGAAGAAAAAGCTGCCGGAAGGCACCAAAATGACCAAGTACCACGTTGAGTTCCTGGGCCCATTGGGCAAAGACCTGACTCAGGCGTGGGCGGTTGCCATTGCCCTGGGTGTGGAAGACAAGATCACCTCCCCAATGTTTGAAGCTGTGCAGAAAACCCAGACTGTGCAAACGACAGCTGATATCCGTAAAGTATTCGTTGATGCGGGTGTGAAGGGCGAAGATTATGACGCGGCCTGGAACAGCTTCGTGGTGAAATCTCTGGTTGCTCAGCAAGAGAAAGCGGCAGCCGACCTGCAATTGCAGGGGGTTCCGGCGATGTATGTTAACGGCAAATACCAGCTGAACATGCAGGGCATGGATACCAGCAGCATGGATATCTTCGTACAACAGTATGCCGATACCGTGAAATATCTGGTTGAGAAGAAGTAAGAAAAAAACGCCGGTCAGTGACCGGCGTTTTTATATGAAGATTTTATGCTGTTTATCTGCTCGTCTTTATCTTTCCAGAGTGTATTGAGCCAAAGCTGGAAACGACGTTTGAAATTCTTATCGTTAACGTAATCACCGTGCAGCTCTGCATCCACAGGCACCAGATCGACCCGCACCACAATCCGCGTTAATTTGCCGCTGAGCATATCGTAGAATGGCGTCTTATCGTTTTCCGGATAGCATAAGGTGACGTTAAGCAGCTTATCGAACTGTTCCCCTAATACGTTAAGCGCCATCGCAATTCCTGCGGCCTTCGGTGGTAATAAGTTCTGATAAGGTGAGCGCGTTTGCTGGCGTTTTTCTTCAGTAAAACGCGAGCCTTCAACAAAGTTAACGATGGTCGTCGGATGCGCCCGAAACTTTTCGCATGAGCTGCGCGTGGTTTCTACATCTTTACCGCGGCGTTCTGGATGGCGGATCAGATAGCTGCGCGAATAGCGCTTCATAAACGGCATATCCAGCGCCCAACAGGCCAGACCAATAAAAGGAACCCAGGCTAGCTGCTGTTTCAGGAAGTATTTGTTCATTGGGATATGTTTGCGGAACAACACGCATAAAATCACGATATCTGCCCAGCTATGGTGATTGCAGATAAGCAAATACCAGTTCTTTTTGTTCAGTCTGTCCAGACCTTCAACATCCCACTTCAGGCGGGGATTCAGGTAAAGCAGTATGGCCAAACCTTCGCACCAGCAGTACATCATAAAATTACAAAATGTAGAAACCGCGCGCCAGACTGCGGGAACAGGCAACAGCAGTTTAATTATTCCGGTGACAATAATCGGCACCGAACAGGCGATGGTAACCAGAATAGTTAAAATGATGCTTAACAGTAATGTTATCGCAGCAAGTAATCTCAACATAATGAGCATTTTCAGATAGTTATCTATAAGGTGCGGCCGGTTTCCGGCGCTGGGCGCTGATTTTACCAGAAAACAGACACAATAATGGCGCTTTCATACCGCGAGCCTGAGGCTTTTACTCAGCAGCAGACGATTCCACTATGATGGTGGGAATGGCAAGTCTTATATCCACATGGAGTAAATTGTCATCAGTTGACGAAAGAGATCCCGGATCAATAATCAACTAACTGATATTAAATATAAAAATAGAATGTGGTATATAATTTTCATGGCTGTTATTCATATGAAGCAAAAATATGCACAAACTTATCCACAGATTGAAATTTGCGAGCGATCCTCACGATCGCAAAATCTTTTCCTGTTATCGGCGCTAAAAACTGATGTTTTCATCCTTCTGTGGCATCCTTTACCCATAAATTGATTAAAGGCACGGACATTATGGTTCAGATCCCAGAAAACCCTCTTATTCTCGTCGACGGCTCTTCTTACCTGTATCGGGCGTATCATGCGTTTCCTCCTCTGACCAATAGCGCAGGAGAGCCTACCGGCGCGATGTATGGCGTGTTAAACATGCTGCGCAGCCTGATCCTTCAGTATCAACCGACCCATGCGGCCGTTGTTTTTGATGCGAAGGGCAAAACCTTCCGTGATGAATTATTCGAAGACTACAAGTCTCATCGTCCGCCAATGCCTGACGATCTGCGCGCACAAATAGAACCGCTGCACACGATGGTGAAAGCGATGGGTCTGCCGCTGCTGGCGGTGTCCGGGGTAGAGGCTGATGACGTAATCGGCACGCTGGCCCGTGAAGCCGAAAAACTGGGCCGTCCCGTGCTTATCAGCACCGGCGATAAAGATATGGCGCAGCTGGTGACGCCAGGGATCACCCTGATTAACACCATGACGAACACCATTCTGGGGCCAGAAGAAGTTGTCACCAAATACGGTGTGCCGCCCGAACTGATCATCGATTTCCTTGCCTTAATGGGCGACTCCTCCGATAACATTCCGGGCGTACCGGGTGTGGGTGAAAAGACGGCTCAGGCGTTGTTGCAGGGGCTTGGCGGGCTGGATACGCTTTACGGCGAATCAGATAAAATCGCGAGCCTGACATTCCGCGGCGCGAAGACGATGGCGGCTAAGCTTGAGCAAAATAAAGATCTGGCTTACCTCTCTTATAAACTGGCAACCATCAAAACTGACGTTGAGCTGGAGCTGGGTTGCGAGCAACTTGAAGTGCAGCAACCGTCAGCGGACGATCTGCTGAGTCTGTTTAAAAAATACGAATTCAAACGCTGGACGACAGACGTCGAAGCAGGCAAATGGATGCAGGCGAAGGGTGCTAAACCTGCGGCAAAACCAAAAGAAACCCTCGAAGTTGAGGTTGAAGTAGAAGAAGAGCCGGTGAGCGCCCTGTCTTCTGAACACTATGAAACCCTGCTTGAAGAAGCGCAGTTAATTGCGTGGATTGAAAAGCTGAAGAAGGCACCGGTCTTCGCGTTCGATACTGAGACGGACAGCCTCGACAACATCTCCGCCAATATGGTTGGCCTCTCGTTTGCAACGGAGCCGGGCCTGGCTGCATATGTCCCTGTGGCGCATGACTACCTGGACGCACCGGATCAAATTCCTCGCGAGCGCGTGCTGGAATTGCTCAAACCTCTTCTTGAAGACGACAAAGTCCTTAAGGTGGGGCAAAACCTTAAATATGACCGTGGCATCCTGCAAAACTACGGTATTGAGCTGCGCGGTATTGCCTTCGACACCATGCTGGAATCCTACATTCTGGACAGCGTTGCAGGCCGTCACGATATGGACTCCTTGTCCGATCGCTGGCTGAAGCACAAAACCATTACCTTTGAAGAGATTGCCGGTAAGGGTAAAAACCAGCTGACCTTTAACCAGATTGCGCTGGAAGAAGCAGGCCGCTATGCGGCAGAAGATGCCGACGTAACGCTGCAACTGCATCTGAAGATGTGGCCAAAGCTTCAGAAGAACGAAGGCCCGCTGAGCGTATTCCAGCATATCGAAATGCCGCTGGTGCCGGTGCTGTCCCGTATTGAACGCAACGGCGTGAAAATCGACCCAACGGTGCTGCATAACCACTCGGGTGAGCTGGCGCAACGTCTTACCGAGCTTGAGCAAAAAGCGCATGAGCTTGCCGGCGAGGCGTTTAACCTGTCATCGCCGAAACAGCTGCAAACTATCCTGTTTGAAAAACAGGGCATCAAGCCATTGAAGAAAACCCCAGGTGGCGCACCATCGACCTCTGAAGAAGTGCTTGAGGAGTTGGCGCTGGATTATCCGCTGCCAAAAGTGATCCTCGAATATCGTGGGCTTGCGAAGCTTAAATCGACCTATACCGATAAGCTACCATTGATGATTAACCCGAAAACAGGGCGTGTGCATACCTCCTATCATCAGGCGGTTGCTGCGACCGGGCGACTTTCATCGACCGATCCAAACCTGCAAAACATCCCGGTTCGTAATGAAGAGGGGCGTCGTATTCGCCAGGCGTTTATTGCCCCGGATGATTACCTGATTGTCTCTGCGGACTACTCGCAAATTGAACTGCGTATTATGGCGCATCTGTCGCGTGATAAAGGTTTGCTGACTGCATTTGCCGAAGGGAAGGATATTCACCGCGCTACCGCAGCAGAGGTGTTTGGCCTGCCGCTAGAAAGCGTGACCAACGAGCAGCGCCGTAGTGCAAAAGCGATCAACTTCGGTCTGATTTATGGCATGAGCGCATTCGGGCTTTCGCGTCAGCTCAACATTCCGCGTAAAGAGTCGCAGAAGTATATGGATCTCTACTTCGAGCGTTACCCGGGTGTGCTGGACTATATGGAGCGTACTCGCGCCCAGGCAAAAGAGAAAGGCTACGTTGAAACTCTGGAGGGCCGTCGTCTTTATCTGCCGGACATTAAATCCAGCAATGCAGCTCGCCGTGCCGGCGCAGAGCGTGCAGCGATCAATGCCCCGATGCAAGGTACCGCAGCTGACATCATTAAACGTGCAATGATTGCCGTTGATGCCTGGCTGGAACACGAGAAACCGCGTGTGCGCATGATCATGCAGGTGCACGATGAACTGGTGTTCGAAGTGCATAAAGATGACCTGGCTGCTGTGTCGAAAAAGATCCACGAACTGATGGAAAGCAGCATGAAACTGGATGTGCCATTGCTGGTGGAAGTGGGCAGTGGGGAAAACTGGGATCAAGCTCACTAAGGGTCAGGCGAATAACGTGCTTTTTATGTAACTTAGCAACATAACCAGGTGCGTTTTGTGATGATCATTAGAATTCCCTATGTAAAGAATGAAAAAAAACTACGAAAAGTGCTTTTTCGATCGATAAAAAAAGAGTAGAGTTAACGACGTAGGGTACAGAGGTAAGATGTTCTATCTTTCAGACCTTTTACTTCACGTAATCGGATTTGGCTGAATATTTTAGCCGCCCCAGTCAGTAATGACTGGGGCGTTTTTTATTGTGCCAAAGAAAATTGCGGGCAAAAAAAAGCGCGGTCATTGCCGCGCGCGTTATTACTCTTCTTCCGCTTCTGTCGCGGGCTCCAGCTCGTTGAACCAGCTATCAAGCTTCTGACGCAGTTTGTCGACACCTTGCTTTTTCAGCGAGGAGAATGGCTCAACCTGCACATCGCCATTAAACGCCAGTACCGCTTCGCGAACCATATTCACTTGTGCTTTACGTGCGCCGCTCGCCAGTTTATCGGCTTTCGTCAGCAGCACGAGCACCGCAATATCACTCGCCACGGCCCAGTCGATCATTTGCTGATCGAGGTCTTTCAATGGATGGCGAATATCCATCAGAACCACAAGACCTTTAAGACACAGGCGTTTTTCCAGGTATTCACCCAGCGCACGTTGCCATTTGATCTTCATCTCTTCCGGTACTTGCGCGTAACCATAGCCTGGCAAGTCGACCAGACGTTTACCGTCAGCCACTTCAAACAGGTTGATCAACTGAGTACGGCCAGGCGTTTTTGACGTACGCGCCAGGCTTTTCTGATTGGTCAGCGCATTCAGGGCGCTGGATTTCCCCGCATTGGAGCGGCCAGCAAATGCAACTTCAATCCCTGTATCAGAAGGTAAGTGGCGAATATCAGGCGCACTGGTAACAAAATGCGTCTGTTGGTAGTTCCAGGTAGTCACGTGGTCGTCTCCAGAAATCGTAATCTGTGGGGGATTATACCTGAATGCGGGCAAAAGGCTTTTCTCATCGTAATAACCCTGTAGGCCATAACCGCAGACGGTGTAGGAGATCTGCCATAGATGCTATGGGAGATCTCAGAGAAATCGCAGGTGTTAAAAAACACAAACCATTTAAAATCATAAAGTTAATTATGGGTAATTTTCTTAAAATCCACTTTTGTACCTTTCTGTTGCTTGTTAGTTTAATGGAACAAGGTAAAGTGTGCGGCAAGGCGAGGATGCCAACAGGATAACGACTTAAGGATAAGGGTCAGGAGCGCCAGGAGGCGAAGACTCAGGATTGTCAGGATGACAAGCGCCTGGAGGCGTTTAAAACAGGAAAGGGAACCGTATCACGGACGGTATCTGCCAAAGGATAAAACAGGGTTCGTTGTAGGCAAACAAGGAATGTCTGACCCGTTAAGGGTTGTGAGTCAGGAAAAAAGGCGACAGATTGCTCTGTCGCCTTTTTTCTTTGCTTGCTTTCTGCTAGATTTCGCCGCAATTCTATACTGAAGAAAACGACTTAAAGATAAAACATCATGAAAAAACCGACCTCCGTAGCGGGCGCAAAACGCCCTGCAAAAGCACGCCGCAAAACGCGCGAAGAACTGAACCAGGAAGCGCGCGATCGTAAACGCGATAAAAAGCATCGTGGTCATGCTGCGGGCAGCCGTGCGAACGGTAGCGGTGAATCGTCCTCTTCTGCGAAAAACAAGCAGCAGAAAGATCCGCGTATCGGCAGTAAAACTCCCATTCAACTGGGCGTGACAGACACCCCGGTCACTAAGCAGCACAAACCAAAGAGCGAGAAACCTATGCTTTCACCGCAGGCTGAGCTGGATATGCTGGAGAATGATGAGCGCCTGGACGCGCTGCTGGAACGTCTTGAAGAGGGAGAGGCCCTGACCGCTGAAGAACAGTCGTGGGTTGATGCCAAACTGGATCGTATCGATGAGCTAATGCAGAAACTTGGTCTGTCTTACGACGATGAAGATGACGAAGAAGAAGAAGAGAAGCAGGAAGATATGATGCGTCTTCTGAAGGGTGGAAACTAACATTTGCACCCGGCAGGTACGACAGTCCTGCTTATAACCCTTCCGGTTATATGTTATCTGGTGTGGTTATTCGTTAAACTACGGCGGTTGTCGCGGCGACATAAGTGGCTGCGCACCCGAATGATGGCCCGCAATGGGGCCAGAACGGGCCGCCGTATACGAACGCGACACCAACGGAAGGAGTGAGTATGTCTGTACCATCTATCGACTGGGATTTGGCCCTAATCCAGAAATATAACTATTCCGGGCCACGCTATACGTCATACCCAACCGCGCTGGAGTTCACCGATACATTCGGTGAGCCTGAATTTCTTCAGGCTGTTGCCCGCTATCCTGAGCGCCCGCTTTCGCTCTACGTCCATATTCCGTTCTGCCATAAGCTCTGCTACTTCTGTGGCTGCAATAAAATTGTTACCCGCCAGCAGCACAAGGCCGATCAATATCTGGATGCACTTGAACAGGAAATCCTGCATCGTGCGCCGCTCTTTGCCGGACGCCACGTCAGCCAGTTGCACTGGGGTGGCGGTACGCCAACTTATCTGAACAAAGCACAAATCAGCCGACTGATGGCGTTGCTGCGCGGTAACTTCAATTTTAACGATGACGCTGAAATTTCGATCGAGGTCGATCCACGTGAAATTGAGCTGGATGTACTGGATCACTTACGCGCTGAAGGTTTTAACCGCCTGAGTATGGGCGTGCAGGATTTCAACAAAGAAGTGCAGCGTCTGGTGAACCGTGAGCAGGATGAAGACTTTATCTTTGCCTTGCTGAACCATGCGCGTGATATCGGCTTTACGTCGACCAACATTGACCTGATTTACGGTCTGCCAAAACAGACGCCAGAGAGCTTCGCCTTTACGCTGAAGCGTGTGGCTGAGCTCAATCCCGATCGCCTGAGTGTCTTTAACTATGCGCACCTGCCAACGTTGTTCGCCGCGCAGCGCAAAATCAAGGATGCGGATCTGCCTTCTGCCCAGCAGAAGCTGGATATTTTGCAGGAAACCATCACTTCGCTGACCGATACCGGTTATCAGTTTATTGGTATGGATCACTTTGCCCGCCCGGACGATGAGCTGGCGATTGCCCAGCGTGAAGGTGTGCTGCACCGCAACTTCCAGGGCTACACCACCCAGGGCGACACCGATTTACTGGGGATGGGCGTTTCGGCCATCAGCATGATTGGCGACTGCTACGCGCAGAACCAGAAAGAGTTAAAGCAGTACTACCAGCAGGTCGATGACACAGGTAATGCGCTGTGGCGCGGTATCGCGTTAACGCGGGATGACTGTATTCGCCGTGATGTGATTAAGGCGCTTATCTGTAATTTCCGCCTCGATTTCAGTGCGACAGAAGTGCAGTGGGATCTGGTATTTAACGAGTACTTTGCGGAAGACCTGAAGCTGCTTGCTCCGCTGGCGAAAGATGGGCTGGTGGATATTTCGGAGAGTGCGATTGAGGTTACGCCGAAAGGGCGTTTGTTGATTCGTAATATCTGCATGTGCTTCGACGCGTATTTGCGTCAGAAAGCGCGTCTGCAACAGTTCTCGCGGGTGATTTAATACGCGCAGAATTGCGTCAAAATGTAGGCCGGGTAAGGCGAAGCCGCCACCGCCACCCGGCATTTACATTCAAGCCCGCTAGCTAAACAGCCCAACCAGCGCCGCACACAATACAGCAGCAACGGCGGTTTGTGGCGTGTGGCTTTCGGCTGCTCCGCTCGAGAGCAAATTCACTAATGATTCCAGCATGATGGTCCCCCCAATTTCCGGGCACGATCATACAAAACTCATCGGAACAGTAAAGCGCAAAATAACGGCAATTTGCGCTCAATTAGTAATCTTTACACAGCGGTAAAAATCACTCCATTCCCAGCTCTTTCAGCTTACGTGTCAGGGTATTGCGTCCCCATCCCAGTAAACGAGCCGCTTCCTGTTTATGGCCCTGAGTATGACGAAGCGCAGTGGTTAACAACGTGCGTTCCATTTCTGGCTGAGCCTCTGAAAGCAGGTTTTGATGACCGGATCGTAGCGCGCGATCCGCCCATTGCGCCAGAAGTGTCGCCCAGCTGTCCGGCAGCGCATGTCCGGTGCTGCTTTCTGGAGCGGTGGCTTCGAACAGCTCTCCTGGTAAATCCTGAATTAGCACTTCCTGACCGGCGGCCATGACCGTCAACCAGCGACAGGTATTTTCAAGCTGACGCACGTTGCCAGGCCAGGCCAGGCGGGTGAGGGCGGCATCGGTTTCCGGGTGGAGCAATTTGGCCTCCACACCCAGCTCACGCGCGGCAACCTGGAGGAAGTGGCGCGCCAGACGAGGGATATCCTCGCGACGCTCGCGCAGCGGTGGCAGGTGAACGCGGATCACGTTAAGACGATGGAATAAGTCTTCACGGAATTTGCCCTCCTGAACGCGCTGCTCAAGGTTCTGGTGCGTTGCGGCAATAATACGCACGTCTACTTTTACGGGAGCATAACCCCCCACACGGTAGAACTGCCCATCAGCCAGCACGCGAAGCAGGCGGGTCTGAACATCCAGCGGCATATCGCCGATTTCATCCAGGAAAAGGGTCCCGCCGTCAGCCTGTTCAAAGCGACCCTGGCGAATAGTGTTTGCGCCGGTAAATGCCCCTTTTTCATGGCCGAACAGTTCTGACTCAATCAAATCCTTCGGGATCGCCGCCATGTTCAGAGCGATAAACGGTGCTTTCGCACGCGGGCTATGCCGGTGTAGCGCATGGGCAACCAGCTCTTTACCGGTTCCCGATTCGCCGTTAATCAATACGCTAATGGAAGAACGGGACAAACGACCGATAATGCGAAAAACGTCCTGCATGGCAGGCGCTTCGCCGATGATGTCCGTCGTCGGGCCAAAAACTGGCGCATTGCGGGGTTGTTGCTGCTCCTGGTAGTGGCTGATGGCGCGCTCAACCAGGGCTACCGCTTCGTCGATATCAAAGGGTTTTGGCAGATAATCGAATGCCCCTTGCTGGTACGCACTGACGGCGGCATCCAGATCGGAGTGGGCAGTCATTATGATGACCGGAAGCATTGGGTGGCGTTGTTTGATCTGCTTTAAGAGCGCCAGCCCGTCCATGCCAGGCATCCGAATATCTGACAGCAAAACATCCGGGGTTTTGGTGGTGAGTGCATCAAGCACGTCGCTGCCGCTCTCAAACGTCGTGCAGCTTAATCCCGCTCCCGTGAGTGCGCGTTCAAGCACCCAACGGATGGAGCTATCGTCATCGACTACCCAGACTATCCCTCGTTGCATACACGTCACCTTTATTTTTTAATTGGCAGGTAAACCGAAAACTCGGTATGACCCGGCCAACTGGTAAATTCAATTTTGCCAGAGTGTTGATCAATCAAATTACGGGCAATGGATAACCCCAGTCCTGTACCGCCTTCGCGGCCACTAACCATCGGGTAGAACAATGTGTCCTGAAGATGCGATGGGATGCCTGGCCCGTTATCCTCAACGTCTATTCTTGCCGCAAGTCGGTAACGCACACCGTGCAGCGTTAACTGGAAAGCGGTACGGGTGCGCAGAATAATTTCACCACCTTCAGGCCCAAGCGCCTGAAGAGCATTACGCACGATATTCAGAAGAACCTGTTCAATCTGGTCAGGATCGTGCGCCAGTTCTGGCAGGCTTGGATCGTAATCGCGCACCAGCGTGACGTTTTCCGGTAACTCCATCGACACGAGTTTCACCACCCGCTCAGCCACTTTATGAATGCTTTCTGATACGTGCATTCCCGGTTGCTGCGGCCCAAGCAGTCTGTCGACCAGATTACGCAGACGGTCTGCCTGCTCAATGATGACGTTGGTGTATTCGGCAAGCGCAGGGTCGGGGAGTGCTTTGGTCAGCAGCTGCGCCGCACCGCGCAAACCACCCAGTGGGTTTTTGATTTCATGGGCCAGGCCACGCACCAAATCCCGGGCAGCGATCTGCTGGGCATGCTGGAGCTGTTCCTGACTAAGGCGACGCTGATTATCCATCGGTGCCATCTCGAGCAGAATAAGCCCCTCAGGAAGGCGTTGCGCCGTCAGCGAAAGAATATGGGAACGTCCGTCTATCACCAGCGTCACTTCGTTATCGGTGAACCCCTGACCGGCCTGTAAACTTTCCTGCATCAGGCCAATATTCAGTGAAAAATAGCTCAGTAATTCCGGGAGCGGTGTACCAAACAGTTTGCGTGCGCTCTGGGCAAGCAGTTGCTGCGCCGCCGGGTTGGCGTAATGCACTGCCAGCTCGTCGTCGACCAACAAGATACTGTTAATTAAGGAATTGAGGATCTGCCCAGCATCGGGCAGCGTGCCAGTTGCCATTCAGCAGTCTCCTGGAGTTGTGTGCACTAATTTAGTGCAGTATAGCTTTTTCGGCGTAAAAGCGCGTGAGATCAGGTTGTTGGTGGAGAAAAAAGCCCATCCGAAGATGGGCTGAAAGTTTCCACGGCAACAAAAAAACAGCTTTCGGGGTCGCGCGTAAAAAGTCGCGCGAAACCCGTTAAAAATTAAACGCTGTAGTACAGTTCGAATTCAACTGGGTGCGGAGTCATACGCACACGGTCGTTCTCTTCGATACGCAGAGCGATGTATGCGTCGATAGCTTCGTCAGTGAACACACCACCTGCAGTCAGGAACTCGCGGTCAGCGTCCAGCGCCTGCAGCGCTTCTTCCAGAGAACCGGCAACCTGTGGGATCTCTTTCGCTTCTTCTGGCGGCAGGTCATACAGGTTTTTGTCCATTGCTTCACCTGGGTGGATCTTGTTCTTGATACCGTCAAGACCAGCCATCAGCAGAGCAGCGAAGCACAGGTATGGGTTAGCTGCTGGGTCCGGGAAGCGAACTTCGATACGACGCGCTTTCGGAGAAGCAACAACCGGGATACGGATAGAAGCAGAACGGTTACGGGCAGAGTAAGCCAGCATTACTGGTGCTTCATAGCCTGGGACCAGACGCTTGTAGGAGTTGGTGGTTGGGTTCGCCAGGGCGTTGATCGCTTTAGCGTGTTTGATAACACCACCGATGTAGAACAGCGCTTGCTCGGACAGACCCGCATATTTGTCGCCAGAGAACAGGTTGGTGCCGTTCTTGGACAGAGACATGTGGCAGTGCATACCGGAACCGTTGTCGCCAAACATTGGTTTTGGCATGAAGGTCGCGGTTTTACCGAAACGGTGCGCAACGTTGTGCACAACGTATTTGTAGATCTGAATCTCATCCGCTTTTTTGGTCATGGTGTTGAAGCGGGTTGCGATTTCGTTCTGGCCAGCAGTTGCCACTTCGTGGTGGTGAGCTTCAACAACCAGGCCCATCTCTTCCATGATCAGACACATGGTAGAACGGATGTCCTGTGAGGAATCGACCGGAGGAACCGGGAAGTAACCGCCTTTCACGCCTGGACGGTGACCTTTGTTACCACCTTCATATTTGGTGGAGGAGTTCCATGCGCCTTCGATGTCATCGATAGCAACGTGGGAACCAGAAATTGAAGCACCAAAACGGATGTCGTCAAACAGGAAGAATTCTGGCTCTGGCCCGAACAGAACGGTGTCTGCGATACCGGTAGAACGCAGGTACTCTTCTGCGCGCTTAGCGATGGAGCGTGGGTCACGGTCGTAACCTTGCAGTGTGCCTGGTTCGAGAATATCGCAACGGATGATCAGAGTAGGTTCTTCGAAGAACGGGTCAATGAGCGCAGTAGTTGCGTCCGGCATCAGAACCATGTCTGATTCGTTAATGCCTTTCCAGCCACCAATGGAGGAGCCGTCAAACATTTTGCCTTCTTCAAAGAATTCGGCGTTCACCTGATGTGCAGGGATTGTGACGTGCTGTTCTTTACCTTTGGTATCGGTGAAGCGCAGATCAACAAACTTCACTTCATGTTCGTTCAGCATCGTCAAAACGTGTTCAGCGGACATACTTAACTCTCCAGATTGGTCATTGTCGTCGTGGTAACGAGGTCTTCAATTTTTGTCTTGTACTGGCTGTGTTGCCATATTTTTTATAAAGCGAAATCTGTGCCAACTTTTAAAACACCCCAAAAAGGCGTTATCATGCGCACCATAGTGCAAAAGGGCTGCACCATGATGGTTATGTTGCACCAGTATAGTGCTCCATGGTGAACATTGAGCACCATATTGGTGCAATTTACGTTAAAGCGCCCTTTACCGCTCCGTGAAAGCGATCACAAAGCATCTCTGCAATACTTGTTTGCGGGGGATGTTTGTGATCCTGTTTTGTAGTGCGATTAATCCGTGTACAATAACGCGCTATTTCTAAATGCCTGAGGCAAAGTTGTGATCGAAAATTTGCGTAACATCGCCATCATCGCGCACGTTGACCATGGTAAAACTACCCTGGTTGATAAGCTGCTGCAGCAATCCGGTACGTTTGATGCTCGTGCCGAAACTCAAGAACGCGTGATGGACTCCAACGATTTGGAGAAAGAGCGTGGGATTACCATCCTCGCGAAAAACACCGCGATTAAATGGAATGACTACCGTATCAACATCGTTGATACCCCAGGGCACGCCGACTTCGGTGGTGAAGTTGAACGTGTAATGTCCATGGTAGACTCCGTGCTGCTGGTCGTTGACGCAATGGATGGCCCAATGCCGCAGACGCGCTTCGTGACCAAAAAGGCATTTGCCCATGGTCTGAAGCCAATCGTTGTTATCAACAAGGTTGACCGTCCTGGCGCGCGTCCTGACTGGGTTGTTGACCAGGTATTTGACCTGTTCGTTAACCTTGATGCGACCGACGAGCAGCTGGACTTCCCTATCGTTTACGCTTCTGCGCTGAACGGTATCGCAGGTCTGGACCACGAAGACATGGCTGAAGACATGACCCCGCTGTACCAGGCGATTGTTGACCGTGTTCCTGCACCAAGCGTTGATCTCGACGGCACCCTGCAGATGCAGATCTCTCAGCTCGACTACAACAACTATGTTGGCGTAATCGGCATTGGTCGTATCAAGCGCGGTAAAGTTAAGCCTAACCAGCAGGTTACTATCATCGATAGCGAAGGCAAAACCCGTAACGGTAAAGTCGGTAAAGTGCTGACTCACCTGGGTCTTGAGCGTATCGAGAGCGACGTTGCTGAAGCTGGCGACATCATCGCAATCACCGGTCTGGGTGAGCTGAACATCTCTGACACCATCTGCGATCCGCAGAGCGTCGAAGCGCTGCCAGCTCTGTCCGTTGATGAACCAACCGTGTCCATGTTCTTCAACGTCAACACCTCTCCGTTCTGTGGTAAAGAAGGTAAGTTCGTTACCTCTCGTCAGATCCTTGACCGCCTGAATAAAGAGCTGGTGCACAACGTTGCGCTGCGTGTTGAAGAAACTCCGGATGCAGACGCATTCCGTGTTTCTGGTCGTGGTGAGCTGCACCTGTCTGTTCTTATCGAAAACATGCGTCGTGAAGGTTTCGAAATGGCGGTTTCCCGTCCGAAAGTAATCTTCCGCGAAATCGACGGCCGTAAACAAGAGCCGTTCGAAAACGTAACGCTGGACGTTGAAGAGCAGCATCAGGGTTCTGTAATGCAGGCTCTGGGTGAGCGTAAAGGCGACCTGAAAAACATGAATCCAGATGGCAAAGGCCGCGTACGTCTCGACTACGTGATCCCAAGCCGTGGCCTGATCGGCTTCCGTTCTGAGTTCATGACCATGACTTCTGGTACTGGTCTGCTGTACTCCACCTTCAGCCACTACGACGACGTTCGTCCAGGCGAAGTTGGCCAGCGTAACAACGGCGTTCTGATCTCCAACGGTCAGGGTAAAGCGGTTGCGTTCGCACTGTTCAGCCTGCAGGACCGCGGTAAGCTGTTCCTGGGTCACGGTGCTGAAGTTTACGAAGGCCAGATCATCGGTATTCACAGTCGTTCTAACGACCTGACTGTAAACTGCCTGACCGGTAAGAAACTGACCAACATGCGTGCGTCAGGTACTGACGAAGCAACGGTCCTGGTTCCACCAGTCAAGATGACCCTGGAGCAAGCTCTGGAATTCATCGATGATGACGAACTGGTAGAAGTGACTCCACAGTCAATTCGTATCCGTAAACGTCACCTGACCGAGAACGATCGTAAACGTGCGATGCGCGGTCCGAAAGAAGACTAATTCACGCTTCTTTTAGTCTGCAAAACCCCGTCCTTTGTGGCGGGGTTTTTCTTTTTATGCGTTATGTCGCAGCGCATAGCCAAAGCTTATCTTTCCCGCTACAGTTACTTTTCCACGGCGAAAAGGAGATAAACATGCTTTATATCTTTGACTTAGGAAATGTAATCGTCGATATCGATTTTAATCGGGTGCTGGGCGCATGGAGCGACTTTAGCCGCGTTCCGCTGGCGACATTAAAACAGAGCTTCGCGATGAGTGAGACCTTCCATCAGCATGAGCGTGGTGAAATCAGTGATGAAGAGTTTGCCGAGCGCTTTTGTCACGAAATGGACCTGTCATTAAGCTACGAGCAATTTGCTCACGGCTGGCAGGCTGTATTTGTGGCGATCCGCCCGGAAGTCACCGACATCATGAAAAAACTTCGCAAACAAGGGCACCGGGTGGTGGTCCTGTCAAATACCAACCGTCTGCACACGACATTCTGGCCAGATGAATATCCTGAGGTAAATGCCGCAGCGGATCACGTCTATCTCTCCCAGGAGATGGGAATGCGCAAACCTGAGGCGCGAATTTATCAGGCCGTATTGCAGAAAGAAGGATACTCCGCAGCGGATGCGGTCTTTTTCGACGACAACGCCGATAATATAGAGGGAGCTAACCAGCTAGGTATCACGTCAATTCTGGTGACCGGAAAAGAGACGATACCCCACTATTTCGCGAAGCAGTTATGCTAAAAAACGTTCATCAAAAAGCCGCTCACCATACCCGCCCGCTCAGGGCGTGGCTGAAACTTCTCTGGCATCGCATTGATGAGGACAACATGACGACACTGGCAGGCAATCTTGCTTATGTGTCGTTGCTCTCGTTAGTGCCGCTGGTGGCGGTTGTTTTTGCCCTTTTTTCTGCATTCCCGATGTTTGCGGATGTAAGCCTACAGCTGCGTCATTTCATCTTTGCTAACTTTATTCCGGCCACCGGCGATGTGATTCAGAATTACATCGAACAGTTTGTTGCCAATTCAAACAAGATGACCGCCGTTGGGGCATGTGGGTTGATAGTAACGGCATTGCTGTTGATGTATGCCATTGATAGTGCGCTGAACACTATCTGGCGCAGTAAGCGGATTCGACCCAGAGTGTACTCTTTTGCCGTTTACTGGATGATTTTGACGCTTGGGCCGCTGCTCGCGGGGGCGAGCCTGGCGATAAGCTCTTATCTGCTCTCGTTGCGTTGGGCCAGTGAGCTAAATGGCGTTATCGACAATGTGCTGCGCCTTTTCCCGCTGGTGTTGTCCTGGCTCTCGTTCTGGCTGTTGTACAGCGTAGTCCCGACCACTCGCGTACCCAATCGCGATGCCGTGTTAGGCGCGCTGGTGGCGGCAGTGCTTTTTGAGCTGGGGAAAAAAGGATTTGCCCTCTATATCACCATGTTCCCGTCTTATCAGCTGATCTACGGTGTGCTGGCGGTGATCCCCATTTTGTTTGTCTGGGTGTACTGGACCTGGTGTATCGTCTTGCTTGGTGCCGAAATAACTGTCACTCTCGGAATATATCGCGAACTCAGAAAAGCAGCAGAAGCTGAAAAACAACAAGAAGCAGACCAACCATGATTGCATTGATACAGCGCGTAACCCGTGCCAGCGTCACCGTGGAGGGAGAGGTGACGGGTGAAATTGGCCCAGGACTTTTAGTGTTGTTAGGTGTCGAAAAGGAAGATGACGAACAAAAAGCCAACCGCTTATGTGAGCGCGTGTTGGGCTACCGCATCTTTAGCGATGCAGAAGGAAAGATGAATCTCAATGTCCAGCAGGCGGGTGGCAGCGTGCTGGTGGTGTCTCAATTTACGCTTGCTGCGGACACTGAGCGCGGAATGCGACCGGGCTTCTCCAGAGGGGCAGCGCCAGATCGTGCAGAAGCGCTTTATGAGTACTTTGTTGAGCGTTGTCGCCAACAGGAAATGAATACGCAAACCGGACGATTCGCTGCGGATATGCAGGTTTCGCTGGTGAACGATGGCCCCGTCACTTTCTGGCTCCAGGTATGAGCCAGCTGGCGGCGTGGCCGCGGGTAACAAGAGAGAGTACAGCTATGTATCACCTTCGAGTACCGCAAACAGAAGAAGAGTTAGACGTTTACTACCATTTCCGCTGGGAAATGCTGCGCAAGCCATTACATCAGCCTCAGGGTTCAGAACGTGACGCCTGGGATGCAATGGCACATCACCAGATGGTGGTGGATGAAGAGGGTAACCTCGTCGCCGTTGGGCGGTTGTATATTAATGCCGATAACGAAGCCTCCATTCGTTTTATGGCAGTCCATCCTTCGGTTCAGGACAAAGGCCTGGGCACACTGATGGCGATGACCCTGGAGTCTGTCGCGCGTCAGGAGGGCGTAAAGCGCGTGACCTGTAGCGCCCGTGAGGATGCCGTGGAGTTTTTTGCCAAGCTGGGTTTTGTTAACCAGGGTGAAATCACGACACCGCAAACCACCCCGGTTCGCCATTTCCTGATGATTAAACCCGTTGCCACGCTGGATGATATTTTGCATCGCGCAGACTGGTGCGGGCAGCTACAACAGGCCTGGTATCAGCACATCCCGCTGAGTGAAAAAATGGGTGTCCGTATCCAGCAGTATACGGGGCAAAAATTCATCACCACGATGCCGGAAATCGGCAATCAAAACCCGCACCACACGCTGTTTGCAGGCAGCCTTTTCTCGCTGGCCACGCTCACTGGCTGGGGGCTTATCTGGCTGATGCTGCGCGAGCGCCATCTTGGTGGCACCATCATTCTTGCAGATGCCCACATTCGCTACAGCGCACCGATAAGCGGCAAGCCAAGTGCCGTTGCCGATCTGGGGTCGCTCGGTGGCGACCTTGACCGCCTGGCTCGTGGACGCAAAGCCCGCGTGCAGATGCAGGTTGAGCTTTTTGGTGACGAAACATCGGGCGCGGTATTTGAAGGTACCTACATCGTTCTCCCTGCGAAGCCGTTTGGCGCGTACGAAGAGGGTGGGAACGAGGAAGAGTAATCTTGTCCAGCCCGGTTTATTGCTGGGCTGGATTAATTCGCCGTGCGATATCTCGTATGACATCCCGTGCTGACTGGCTGATACCGCCAAGCTGAAAGAAGCCGTGGATCACGCCCAACCAGCGCTGAGCCGTACACACCACGCCTTGTTCTGTCAGATATTGATAGAGTGTCTCTCCCTCATCGCATAGCGGATCAAATTCAGCAGTAATAATGTGTACAGGCGGCAGACCGCTCAAATCATCTCGCCATAGCGGGCTGGCTTCAGGATGAAGCTTTTCGGTATCAACCAGATACGTTTCAAAGCCGCTCAACAGCGTATCGCGGGTGATGACATAATCCAGGCCATTGCGGGTGTAGCTCCCGGACCTGGCGGTAGCATCAAGCATGGGATAGATAAAAATCAGCTGTGCGGGTAACCAGACTCCTGCCTTCTTGAGCCGCAGTGATGTCACCAGAGCCAGATGGCCTCCTGCACTGTCTCCGCAGAGGGTGATCCGGTTTGTATCCACCCCAAACGTATCCGCATACTTCCGTACCAGGTTTGCACCTTTTTCTGCATCATCATGTGCTGCCGGAAAGGTATGTTCTGGCGCCAGTCGGTATCTTATGGCAATCACGCGACAGTTGCCGTAATACGCCAGTTGGCGGAGCTGATTGTCATGCGTCTCAAACCCACCGCTGATAAAACAGCCACCGTGATAATAAATAACGGTGGGCAGTAATTTGGCCGCGTTACCTGGTGAGTAGACCTGGAAAGTCATACCTTCACGTTCAAGTTTTTCAACCGTTATGCGCGTTTCTGTCTCCCCTGCGAGCACTGTGCTGGCGAGATATCCCGCTCTCCGGTCATCAATACTCTGGCTACTCGAAGAGGGCCTTCCTGCTGCAATAAAATCCTGAACCAGTTTATCTATACCCTTTTCCAGCGCCATGTGAATGCCTTTTTTCTGTATGGATATACAGTGTTATAACCTGGATTATCGCGGAAGAAAATAGAGGATTTGCATGGGAACTCGGTTCTGGAAAGCGGCTCGCAAAAGTGGTCGCGAATTTTAAAATGAACTTTGACCTTAAAATGACAAGGAGTATTTTGCCTGAAAATTAACCATTTGTGATATACTAGGATGATATATGAGTCTTTTGGTGAACCTTGATATGGGCAGAATACTGATCGATTTGTCGGATGACGTCATTCAACGGCTGGATAACCTCAAACAGTTGCGGAATCAACCTCGTGCCGAATTGCTGCGAGAAGCGATAGAGCAGTATCTCGACCAGCAAAGCACTTCGGTTATTCGTGATGCGCTGGGTCTGTGGGGCAACCAGCAAGAAGATGGGCTGGAGTACGAACGCAAGCTGCGTGAGGAGTGGTAATTGTGGAACACATGGCAGTGTTTGATACCAACATTCTTATCGATCTCTTTAATAATCGCACTGAGGCAGCGAATGCGATTGAAAACACAGCATCGCACCGGGCGATCAGCCTGATTACATAGATGGAAGTGATGGTCGGCGCGCGCAGGCACGGTCATGAAGCAAAAACGGCGGCTGTATTGGGTGCCTTTGAGATTATCGATGTGTCGCGTGAAATCGCTGAAAGAAGCGTTTTACTCCGTGAGGAGCACGGGATGAAACTGCCTGATGCCATCATTCTGGCCACAGCCCAGAGTAGAAATTGCCCGTTGATTTCACGTAATACGAAAGATTTTGCGGGAATTGTTGGGGTTGTCTCACCCTATCATCTGTAGGCCGGGCAAGCTTGCGCCGCCCGGCACTGTCAAAGGAGACTACTCCCCTTCACCCGGGAACAGGAACGGGTTAATCGAGCTGCGGGCAAAGCCCTCCTGCTCCATCTTCGCGTCCAGAATCAGCGAGGCGAGATCGTCGGCCACCGCTTCGACTTTCGGGTCTTTTTCCTGATAAAGAATCTTCAGGTAGGTCCCGCAGTCGCCGCAGCTTTCCGCTTTCACCGCCGCTTCTTCATTTTCCAGCGACCAGTAGTTCAGATCGCGGGTCTGTTCGCAGTTGCTGCACTTCACGCGCACCACGTGCCATTCGGTTTCACACAGGTTGCAGTGCAGGTAGCGCAGCCCCTGGGACGTACCGATCTGCACCATGCTGGACACCGGCATTGAACCGCACACCGGGCAGAACTGACGTGCTTCGCCATATTCTGCGCGGGCTTTACCTGGGATCAGGCTGGCCATTTGCGCCCAGTAGAGCGACAGCGCAGCCCAGATAAACGGGGCTTTATCGCTGCTGACAAGCGTAAAGTCAGAAGCAAACAGCGCGCTCGCCATCTCTTCCAGCTCCATATCAGAGGCTTTTTCCAGGTTCTCGATCACCGCCAGCGCAGTGCCGCTCATCTCCGGCTTAAGCTCGGCAATCAGCGAATGCAGCAGCTTGCGCCAGTGCTTGTCGCGCGGCAACACGTGAATATCCAGCGGCGGTTTACCCTGCTCGTTGGCTTCTTTGATGCGCGCGGTGAGATCCATTTGCAGAGGATGGTCGTAAAGCACCACTTCCTGTGCGTGGGCAATCAGCGCGGCAAAGCGCAAAAAGTCGCCCAGAGGATTGTTCTCTGCCAGCTCGCGCAGACGCTCTGCGCGGCGGTTATAGAGGTTCTTGAGTCTGGGGAATAACAACGGCGGAATATATTCCGCCGTGCGTTTCTCGCTCGAACCCAGCTCATCTTGCGGGATTATGCGAATACTCATTCAGTTTTCTTTTCCGTTGTCTTTCGGACCTCACGGTACCAGCGCGGGTGATGTTTCTTCGCCCACGTATTGGTTACCCATCCTTCCACCATCGCGGTAATGGTGCCTTTCACCCAAAGGGCGGCGTAAATATGCACCATGATAACCACAATTAACGCCACTGCGGCAAATGAATGCAGCATCAGCGCAAATCGGATCACCGGGATTGAGAAAGCAGGCGCAAAATACGGACGCCAGATGATCACACCACTCACCAGCAACAGTACCAGGAAGATAATCGCCGCCCAGAAAACGCATTTCTGGCCGAAGTTATAACGCCCGGTATCACCCACTTCCTCGTTGACGACGATCTTACGAATATTCTTCGCCCAAAAGATATCATCCCGATTGATTAGGTTATGGTGCCAGTATCGGAAAAACATGATGATGAACGACGCGAACATGATGACGCCAACAAACGGGTGCAATATACGCGCCAGCTGTGGTGTCCCCATGATCTGCATCAGCCAGTTGAAGGACGGGAAGAAGAACCCCAGTCCGCTTATCGCCGCCAGCATGAAGCAGAAGGCGGTGACCCAGTGGTTGATTCGCTCCGGCGCGGTATAGCGCACGATGGTGTCACGTTTTCTCATTTGCGCACCTCGTCTTTCTCTTCATGCAGGTTATCGTCTTCTTCTTCCGCGCGGTTCGGGCCGACACCGACGTAGTGGAAGATGCTTGCTGCGAAGGTGGCAGCAAACCCGACCGCTGCCAGCGGTTTCCAGATGCCTTTCCAGAACTTAACAGTAGCGCTGATTTCCGGGTTCTCCGGCAGGCCGTGGTACAGATTCGGCTTGTCGGCGTGGTGCAGCACGTACATCACGTGCGTACCGCCAACACCGGCCGGATCGTACAGGCCTGCGTTGTCGTAACCACGGGTTTTCAGTTCGCCCACGCGTTCTGCCGCCAGCGTTTTCATATCCTCTTTAGAGCCAAAGTGGATAGCACCGGTTGGGCAGGTCTTCACGCAGGCTGGCTCCTGGCCGACGGTTACGCGGTCAACGCACAGCGTACATTTGTAGACGCGGTTGTCTTCCGGGTTCAGTCGCGGTACGTCGAACGGGCAGCCGGCGATGCAGTAGCCGCAGCCAATGCACTGTTCGGACTGGAAGTCGACGATGCCGTTGGCATACTGAATGATAGCCCCTTCTGACGGGCACGCCTTCAGGCAGCCCGGATCCGCACAGTGCATACAGCCGTCTTTGCGGATAAGCCATTCCAGTTTGTCGTTCTGCTCCACTTCCGAGAAACGCATTACCGTCCAGGATTTTGCGGTCAGGTCCGCCGGGTTGTCGTACACCCCGACGTTGTGACCGACTTCATCACGGAGGTCGTTCCACTCCGAACACGCCACCTGACAGGCTTTACAGCCGATACAGGTAGTCACGTCGATAAGCTTCGCCACTTCCTGCTGGTGGTCCCGCGCCTGAGGCGCGGGAGTGAAACCGTTAGTCGCGGAACGACGAATAATGTCTTGCGATTGATAAGCCATAAGTCGTCTCCGTTACACCTTTTCCACGTTCACGAGGAAGGCCTTAAACTCCGGCGTCTGCGTGTTCGCATCACCGACGAACGGCGTCAGGGTGTTAGCAATAAACCCTTTCTTCGCCACGCCCTCGTAACCCCAGTGGATAGGAATACCAATGGTGTCCACCTGCTGACCGTGAACGTTCAGCGTGCGAATACGCTTGGTCACCACTGCCTTGGCCTTGATATAGCCGCGGTTAGAGGAGACTTTCACGGTATCGCCGTGGGCAATGCCGAGCTTGTTCGCCAGCTTCTCGCCGATCTCTACAAACTGTTCCGGCTGCGCGATGGCGTTAAGCAGCGCGTGCTTGGTCCAGTAGTGGAAGTGCTCGGTCAGACGATAGGTTGTACCCACATACGGGAACTTGTCTTTTTTACCCAGCGCTTCGAGATCGCCCTTGAAGATACGGGCTGCCGGGTTAGAGACCACGTTCGGGTGCAGCGGGTTGGTACCCAGCGGCGTTTCAAACGGTTCGTAGTGTTCCGGGAACGGCCCTTCCGCCATCTTATCGATAGCAAACAAGCGTCCCATCCCTTCAGGCTGCATGATAAACGGCCCGACATCGCTGCCTGGTGCGGCAGTGCTGTAGTCCGGAATATCCACGCCGCCCCATTTCGCGCCGTCCCATTTCAGCAACTGACGCTTCGGATCCCACGGATTCCCCTGCGGGTCTGCGGAGGCGCGGTTGTACAGAATGCGGCGGTTAAGCGGCCATGCCCATGCCCAACCCAGCGTATTGCCCAGACCCGAAGGGTCGGCGTTATCGCGGTTGGCCATCTGGTTGCCTTTCGGCGTCCAGCTTCCGGCGAAGATCCAGCAACCGCTGGACGTCGTGCCGTCATCGCGCAGGTGCGCAAAGGTGCTGAGCTGTTCACCTTTCTTCGCCAGAACGGCACCGGTAGCCGGGTCGATAACATCCGCCAGCGCCTTACCGTTGCTCTCCATCGCCACTTCTTCCGGCGCTGGATTTTCTGGCGTCGAGTAGTTCCAGGACATATTCAGAACCGGTTCCGGGTTCGCGCCGCCTTCTGCTGCGTACATCTTACGCAGGCGCAAGAAGATGCCGGCCAGGATCTCACCGTCGTTCATGGCAAGCCCTGGGGCGTCTGCGCCTTTCCAGTGCCACTGCAACCAGCGCCCGGAGTTAACAATAGAGCCGTTCTCTTCCGCGAAACAGGTCGATGGCAGTCGGAACACCTCGGTCTGAATTTTCGATGGATCGACATCGTTCGATTCACCGTGGTTCTGCCAGAAGGTCGAGGTTTCGGTATTGAGCGGGTCAATTGTTACCAGGAACTTCAGTTTTGACAGGGATGCCACAACCTTGTTCTTGTTCGGGAACGAGGCAACCGGGTTAAAGCCCTGGCACAGATAGCCGTTGACCTTGCCCTGGTTCATCATCTCGAAGTACTGGAGAACGTCGTAACCTTTGTCCCACTTCGGCAGCCAGTCAAAGCCCCAGCCGTTTTCAGCCGTTGCTTTGTCGCCGAAGAACGCTTTCATCATCGAGACGAAGAACTTCGGATAGTTGCCCCAGTAGTTTACCTGGCCTTCAAGCAGCGGTTTAGGCGTGCTGGCCGTCAGGTAGGTTTGCAGGTCAGTCTGTTTCTCGCTTGGCAGGTTCATATATCCCGGCAGGCTTTGAGACAGAAGGCCGAGGTCGGTCAGACCCTGAATGTTGGAGTGACCGCGCAGGGCGTTTACGCCACCGCCTGCCATCCCCATGTTGCCAAGCAGCAGCTGAACCATCGCCATGGTACGGATGTTCTGCGCACCGATGGAGTGTTGCGTCCAGCCGAGTGCATACAGGAACGACGCGGTTTTATCTTTCGCGCTGGTTTCGGCGATAAGCTCACAGACTTTCAGGAAGTCCGCCTTCGGCGTACCACAGATATTTTCAACTACATCCGGCGTGTAGCGGGAAACGTGCTCTTTCAGCAGGTTCCACACGCAGCGCGGGTGTTGCAGGGTGGTGTCGCGCTTCGCAAAGCCTTTCTCATCCAGCTCGTAGTTCCAGCTGGTTTTGTCGTACTTGCGTTTTTCGGCGTTATAACCGCTGAACAGGCCATCTTCGAAGTGATAATCCTCACGCACGATCAGGCTGGCGTTGGTATAGGCTTCGGTGTATTCGCGGTTGTATTTTTCGTTAGTCATCAGGTACAGCAATACGCCTGACAGGAATGTGATGTCAGTACCTGAACGAATAGGGGTGTAGAAATCCGCCACTGACGCAGTACGCGTAAAGCGGGGATCGATAACAATCAATTTTGCGCCGTTGTGAATTTTGGCTTCCATCGCCCAGCGGAACCCGACAGGGTGCGCTTCAGCGGCGTTACCGCCCATCACCACGATGAGGTTGGCGTTCTTGATGTCGACCCAGTGGTTGGTCATCGCACCGCGACCAAATGTTGGAGCAAGACTTGCTACCGTTGGTCCGTGTCAGACACGCGCCTGGTTGTCGACCGCGAGCATTCCGAGTGCACGCGTAAATTTCTGGGTTAAATAACCGGTTTCGTTACTGGAAGCAGAGGCACACAGCATCCCGGTGGAGAGCCAGCGGTTCACCGTTACGCCATCGGCGTTCTTGTCGATGAAGTTGGCATCGCGGTCTTCTTTAATCAGTTTCGCGATGCGGTCAAACGCATCATCCCAGCTGATTTGTTGCCATTTGTCGGAGCCTGGAGCGCGGTACTCGGGGAATTTCAGGCGGCTTTCTGAGTGGATAAAGTCCACCAGACCTGCGCCTTTCGGACACAGCGCACCACGGTTGACCGGATGATCCGGATCGCCTTCGATGTGGAAGATAGACGCTTTGGCGTTTTTCGCACCGTCGCCGAGGCTATACATCAACAGCCCGCAACCGACAGAGCAGTACGTACAGGTATTACGGGTTTCACGGGTGCGCAGCAGTTTGTACTGCCGCGTTTCCGCCAGCGCTACGCCGGGTGCAAAGCCCAGTGCCGCTGCCGTGGTGCCTGCCATACCGCCAGCGCAGATCTTAAAGAACTGCCTTCTGCTGACCTGCATGGGTCACTCCTTGTTTCGACATTGCTTACATATAGAGTCTTAACTTCGCGGTCGTTTTTTGCCCGCAAAGAAGAAAATTTGTGTTAATCCCTCAATTCCACGAGGGATATCATCAGAATACCACATTGTCGGTAAGCCTGTTTGAACTGCGTTAATACAAAGTGAACGTATTATCACTGCATTGATTATAAAGTGTGATATCAATCACGTTATCAACCTCTCATGTTAAAGGGGTGTATCATGGCTGCAGTTGCACCCCTCCGGAATGAGTAGGTAAACTTGATGAGGATGGGTGCTGAAAAGTTGATCCATACTATGCGTAAGGTCTGCCGTTTATGTTGCAATAGCAGACCTGCCTCTGTGGTTGTTCAGGAATACCGTTGTGTCTAAACAAAACCGTGCTACCCACGCGTCGCCACTGCCTGCGGGCATTGTGGAACTGTCGGTACACAGACCGCCCCATATTACCCGCGCCACTCCCGATTTTCTGGCGGAGGAAGTCCCTGTTGCCCTGGTCTACAACGGTATCTCGCACGTTGTGATGATGGCCACGCCCAAAGATCTCGACCTGTTTGCCATCGGCTTTTCCCTTTCGGAAGGCATCATTGAGCACCCGCAAGATATCTACGGCATGGACGTGGTTCAGGCCTGTAATGGCCTTGAAGTGCAAATTGAGCTCTCCAGTCGCCGCTTTATGGGGCTGAAAGAGCGCCGTCGCGCGCTGGCCGGGCGCACGGGCTGCGGAGTCTGTGGCGTTGAGCAACTTAACGATATTGGCAAACCAATAGCCCCGCTGCCGTTTACCCAGACATTTAACCTGGCGCACCTCGACAGCGCGCTTGAGCATTTGAACGATGTTCAGCCCATTGGCCAGCTGAGCGGTTGTACACACGCCGCAGCCTGGGTGCTGCCATCAGGTGAAATTGCTGGTGGGCATGAGGATGTGGGTCGCCATGTGGCGCTGGATAAACTGCTGGGCCGCAGAGCGCGTGAGAACGCTATCTGGCAACAGGGTGCTGCGCTGGTGTCCAGCCGGGCCAGCTATGAGATGGTGCAGAAGTCGGCGATGTGTGGCATTGAAATTCTGTTCGCGGTGTCAGCGGCGACCACGCTGGCTGTGGAAGTGGCAGAGCGCTGCAACCTGACGCTGGTCGGATTCTGTAAGCCGGGAAGGGCGACGATTTATACTCATCCTCAGCGTTTAATTATTAATCAGTAATTTTGAATGATATTAGCAAATCCTTCCGCTTTTAGTTGTTCATGATGAGGTCTAGTATTTATCTCATCAAGGCACGGTGCCTTACCTAAACAACTTAATGAAAGGGTTTAAATCATGAAAAGCATCAAAACTTTTGTCGCTGTAATTGCTCTGGCTACTTCTTTCGGTTCTTTCGCTGCACAGACTGTCACCGCAACCGCCTCAACCATTGACGGCGCAGAAGCGAAAATCGCAGCTCAGGCTCAGGAAGCAGGCGCGTCATCTTACAAAATTACTCAGGCATTCTCTGGTAACCGCGTACACATGACGGCAGAACTGACCAAATAAGATATGTTGCCACTGTCCCTTGCTCTTCGGAGCGGGGACAGGTGTGAATACAAATAATCCCTATACTCGCTTGCAAAGGCTTTCCCGCTACGCCTCCCTTCTTTGTTGTCACCCTCTGTTTTACACACGTCGTTGAATAACTCGCTTAAATAATACGGCTAACCAGTTTTACGATAGCATTATTTTTATCAATGTTTTAAAGCTGATAAAGCGAACTGTATCCTTTTTATATTCACTCGTTAAATAATTGGTCCTGATTATTTATGAATTTCTCAGGCGCAAATCCTAAATACGTTCCAGGTAATTGATAGAGGTTATTGATACTGGTATTTTTGTCTCCTTCAGTCAAGTGTCGGTATTTGGCTTCGTTTTGTATTTCACCTAAATAAGGAAATTGAATGAACGCATTTATTAAAAAAGGAATGCTGGTTACAGCGTTAGCGATGTCGGTTAATACAGCTATGGCTGCACAAAGCATTGATATTAAAGTAACAGGTAAAATTATTCCGTCTTCCTGCACACCTGCGTTTCCAAGCGGTGGCGGTATCGCTGACTTCGGCACGATGAAAGTGGCCTCTCTTAACTCAACCAGCTCGACCCCACTTCCGGACAGGAAGGAAATCCCTGTTTCCATTACCTGTGAAGAAGCCACCCGCGTTGCGGTGAAGTTTACCGATGCGCGTGATGCCTCCTCTCCAACTGAGTCTGTGTCTTTTTATAGCTTTGCTGGCTCCCCGCAGTATGCCTTCGGACTGGGAACTTATAACAGTAAAAACATTGGTGCTTATGGCTTAGGTATATCACGTGCTGAGGGTGCAAACACCAATGGTAATGGTGAATCACTTAATCCCATATTGAGTTCAGATGGTGGTGAAACCTGGTTTCGCAGTGGCACCGATTTTATGGGAATTTCGAGTGATAATGATGAAATTTATGGTTTTACAAAGGATCTCTCTAGTGGCGATCTTTCCGCTGAAAGCAAAATCAACTTTAAGGTATTTGTCGAAGCCACTATTAACCCAACCAACGATTTAAATGTCACGGATGAGGTGACGCTGGACGGTTTAACCAACGTTGAGCTGGTTTACCTCTAATTAACATCCTTATCACTGTTCACTGCTCCTCAGTTAAGGGGAGCAGTATTAATCAAGATTAACAAACAAATTAAGCCATTCTAAAAAATGCTCCTCTATTGCTCTTTTTTTCATCACCTCCGATCCACACTCATCGTTAAATAACTCTCCTCAATGGTTCGGCTGACCGATTTTTCGGTAACATTATTTTCATCAATGTTTTTAAGCTCCTGAAGAGAATGGTCTCTACTATATATTCATAAAGCAAATGATTGATCCTAATTATTAAGGAAATTCTCAGGCGTAAATCCTAAATGCGATTAAGGCTATTGATAGGGGTTATCTATGCTGCTATTTTTCTCTTCCTCAGCCAAATATCGATATCTGGCTTGGTTGTGTATTTCATCTAAATAAGGAAATTGAATGAACGCATTAATTAAAAAAGGAACGCTGGTGACGGTGCTGGCATTGTCGGTTAATACCGCTATGGCTGCACAAAGCATTGATATTAAAGTCACGGGGAAAATTATCCCGTCTTCCTGCACACCTGCGTTTCCGAGCGGTGGCGGTATCGCTGACTTCGGTACAATGAAAGTGGCCTCTCTCAACGCGACCAGCGTGACGCCGCTGACGGAAAGGAAAGACATTCCTGTTTCCATTACCTGTGAAGAAGCCACCCGCGTTGCGGTGAAGTTTACCGATGCGCGTGACGCCTCCTCCCCAACGGCAGCCGTTCCATTTTATAGCTTTAGTGGCGCCCCGCAGTTTGCCTTTGGTCTGGGAACCTATAACAGCAAAAATATTGGTTCTTATGCATTAGGTATATCGCGCGCACAAGGTGCCAGCACTAACGGCAACGGTGAATCACTTTATCCCATGTTAAGTGCAGATAGTGGTGAAAACTGGGACACGAGAGGCACTGACTTTATGCAAATTGCCAGTGATAACCGTGAAATTTATGGTTTTACGAAGGATCTCTCGAATCGCGTGCTTTCCGCTGAAAGCAAAATCAACTTTAAAGTCACTGTTGAGGCCTCTATCAATCCAACCAACGATTTAAATGTCACGGATGAAGTGACCCTGGACGGTTTAACCAACGTTGAGCTGGTTTACCTTTAATTATTATCAGGATGATAATTCTTTGCTCCCCAGGTTAAGGGGAGCAGTATCCCTCAATATTAACGGACTAATATTATGATTATTTCTAAAAAAACGTTGCTCTGTGTTTTTCTTTTATCTTCGCTGAAGACGTTTGCTGCCGGTATGGTGCCAGACACTTCACTGCTGCTCATTAAAGAAGACGAACGCGGCGCGAGCATGGATGTGAAAAATACCGACGATTCTGCTCAGCTTCTTTATACCCGTATTGTCGATTTACCGGACGATCCAAAACCGGGTGTGATTGTTACTCAGCCGGTAGTGCGTGTAAATGCCGGTAAAACTCAGCGTGTGCGTTTTGTCTTAAAAGATAGTGCGGAAAAATTAAAAACTGAACACTTAAAACGTGTCATTTTTTCCACCATTCCGCAGCGAGAGCAGAATAAAGTTAAAATGGTTTTCAGCCAGAACCTGCCTGTCATTATTCACCCGGCAGGTCTCGAAGTGAATATGGAACCGTGGAAAGATCTGCACTGGCAAATTAAAGGCGGTAGCCTGACGGTGGTAAACGATACACCGTATGTGGTACGTATGGAACAAAACGCAAAGCTATTACCGTCCGGAACACAGGTAAAATTTGATAAAAGTTATATTCTTCCCGGTCAGACGATGAAAGCGACGTCGGGGAGCACAATATCAGGACAGGATAACAAGGTGGAAATTTACCCCGCCACCCGTTTTGGCTATAAAGCCAGTTCTTACATTGCAGAATTAAAATAATAATACCAGACGGAGTGGCCATGATACTTTCCTCCTGTAAATCAGGTGCGCTGGTATTTTTCCTGAGCGCGGTAGCGTTCAGCATTCGCGCAGAAATACTTCCCACTGCATTGCCCTCGATGGAGTTGGCAAGGGCGTTATTCGATACCGATGCGCTAAAAGAGAGTGGCCTCGATCCGGCAATTGCTGACTATTATGCCGTCGCACCGCGATTTATGCCGGGCTATCATAATGTCACCGTCATCATTAACGGTAAAAAGCGCGGCATTATGCCCGTGAAATTTAATGATGAGGGTTTTCCTTGTATTGATGGCGAATTCCTGGAAAGTGCCGGGTTATATAAAAAACTCAAACGTGAAACTTGCCCCTTAATTCATCAGTACTGGAAAAATGCGACCGTGGTCACCTCCCCGGACGTTGAGGAAATTTCACTGGTTGTGCCGCCAGAGGCCGTTAACCCGGAAAGTGATCGCCAGGTGGCTGACGTACGCGGCGGACGCGCGGCGATGCTGAACTACTCCATGTTTGGCACCCATTACGACTTTGATGATGATAAATCCGATCGCTTTCAGTCTTCGTTTGAGTTCGGTTTTAACGCGGGCGACTGGATTGTGCGCAGTTCGCAGTTTATCAGCGACGGCAGCGGCATGCCGTTCGAGAGCGAATCGCTGTACACCTATGCTCAGCGCACCTTTACCGACTACGGTGTGATGGTCCAGGGAGGGCAAATTAACATCGCTAACAGCCGCTTCAGTATGCCGGGCATTTATGGCGTACAGATGATGCCAGATAACGCCCTCCAGTCGGATTATCGCAGCGGCATTGAGGTCAGTGGTATTGCCCGTAACGCCCAGGCACGCGTGGATATTCGCCAGGGCGGACAGCTGGTTTTCTCCACGCTGGTACCCGCCGGGCCGTTCACCTTAAGTGATGTGCCGATTGCCAACCTGAACACAGATTTAAACGTCACGGTGACGGAAACCGACGGCAGCGAAAGTCATTTTACGGTTGCAGCCAGCACCTTTCGCAGCAACCACGTTGGCCGCGCGCCGGGATTTTCGCTTGCTGTCGGACGTGCAGATAATATGGAGACGAACTTTACGCAGCCATGGATTGTCGCCGCGTCAAACGGTTGGTCTATCAATAACCGCATGAATTTTCTCGCTGGCATGGTGATGGCGGATAACCACTATTACGGTTTCTCAGCCAACGTTGACACCGTGCCGATGCAGCATATGTATGCCTCGCTGGGTTTTCTCGGCTCGATTGATAACTTTTCGCAGACCGATGGCAATAAAACCACGCTGGATATCGGCTACTCATTGCCGTATGGACTCGGCCTGTCGCTTGGCGGGAGCTACGGTACGCCGAAGTACCGTGAAATGCAGGAACTGTACAGCGACGACGATTACTCAACCACGAAATACGACACCAGCGTTGGCGTGAGCTGGTCGAATACGATGCTGGGCCGTTTCACACTGAGCTACTACAACAACCAGACCTGGAACAGCGAATACGATAGCCGTCGTATTATTTCGTCATGGTCCCAGTCGTTTCGCTCTTTCAGCGTCAGCGTCAACTGGGAATCAGACATCAGCCACGGCGATAAGAGCACCAGCGATAGCGACATGTTTTATGTGAATGTGTCCGTGCCGCTGGGCCGTTCCGGCGTGTCTACCAACAGCTGGTACCGGGAAAATGAGGGCAAAGCCTCTTATGGGACCCGTGCAATGGGTTCACTTAACAACGAAAACACCTACACGGTGGGCGTCTCTCAGGATCACGATGATAACGTGACAAATTGGGACAGTTCGCTGAGCAGTAACCTGCACTACACCTCGCTCGCGGTGGGGTTGGGCGGTGACAATGAAAGCAACCGTAACGCCTCCGTAGCGCTGAGCGGTGGCATTGTCGCGCATGGTGATGGCGTCACCTTCTCACCTTATCCGGTGACGGATACCTATGCGGTCGTGGCGCTGGATAAACCTGTTGCCGGCGTGGCGATCGGCACCCCTCGCGGTGATGTCTGGACGGACAAATGGGGCAGAGCAGTCGTCCCCGCTCTGACGCCGTTCAGTGAAAGCAAGGTGGAAATCGATACGCAAAGTCTGCCGGGCAACCTGGACGTCAGCAATGGCCACGCGTCGCTGAAGGCCTCTCACGGGGCGTTTGCACACTGGAAGTTTTCTACGCTGAGCCAGCGGCGCGTGCTGCTGAACATCACCCGTGCGGACGGCACCCCGTTACCGAAAGGTGTTTCTGTCGTGGATGGCAAAGGAGAGTACATCACCTCAGCACCGGAAGACGGCATCATCTTCCTGAATGATATTTCCGCCAGCCAGACGCTCTATGCGAAGCAGGATAATGGCCGCTGCAGGCTGAGTTTCACGTTACCGGAAGCGGACCCCACTCAATTCTACGAGGAGATAAACGGAAAATGTCTCTGATGATTTATCGCACCTGTTTACTGCTGTTGGCCTGTGCCGCAATGGCTCATGCCCCCACCGTCCTGGCAGAAGAGGCGTGTCAGGTCGTTTCTTCGGTGAAGAATGTTAACAATGGCCTCCTGCGTCGGGAGACGATGCGCAAGGTCAGTACGGATATTGCCGGCAAACATTACCGGGGTTACGCCTCGTCAGAGCGTGAGATCCAGGTGTCGGTGATCTGCCCTGATGCGCGTAAGATCCGCCTTGAGGTGGATGGGCCAACCCGTGGAAATCACGCCTATCGCTTTAGCGAAAACGGTGCGCTGAAAATTACGGCGAAAGAGGCCCGTATGGACAATAGCGCCGTACAGCTGGCAGCCATGCCGCGCGGTTCAGGGCTGGTTACCGCTGGCGCGGCAGAGGTTACGCTACCACCGGATATGTCTCTTGTCGCGGTGAACGGCAGCGAGGTGGCGGGCAAACAGCTGGTTGTTACGCTCTCCGTGGTCACCTATCTCAACGATAACGCATTTAAGACGGGCGATGCGGCGGAGCTCGAAGAAATGCTAACGGTAAATTACGATACCCTCGCGGCGCAGTAAGCGCCGCCTTGCCCGACGGTCGCGTGCTGTCGGGCTTTTACTGTATTCCTGCCAGACGCAGCAGCGCCGTCACGACCGCCGCCGCCACGATTACCACAATTAACGGCATTTTTCGCCAGGCTAAAAACACCGCAAACGCCACGCCCAGCACCCGCGCCATTCCGGCGAAGTGTTCCCCTTCATAAAACGTGGTCGCCAGCGCCACGGAGAACAGCAATACCGTTGCCGCGTCAGAAAGCAGCGCCTGTGAACGCTCAGAAAGCGCCAGTCGGTTCCCAAGTTTCGCCCCGCCAAGACGCATCAGATACGTCCCTGCCGATAAGATGGCGATACCCAGAATAAAGAATGTCATGTTTCCCATTATTTTTTCCTCGCCGCCAGGCCCAGTAAAGAAAGAAGAACCGGTAAACCGACCGGGGCAAATGGCACGGCGGCCAGCGACAACATGGCGCCGCTACAGGCGCGGATAAGCGTGGTGCGGTTTTTAAATGCCGGAACCACCAGCGCCAGTAAAATGGCAGGGAACACGGCATCCAGTCCGATGGTTTCCGGGGCGGGTAAGAGCTTGCCAACCACTGCCCCCAGTAACGCGCCGAGCGGCCAGATGAGCGCCACGCCAAGACCGCATAACCAGTAGGCGGCTTTTCGCTGTTCAGGCGTTTTTTGCGACAGGCCAAAGACCACACTTTCATCGTTCATGATGTGGCAGCCGAGCAGGCTGAGGCCGCGCTTACCCACCAGTTCACGCACTGTTACGCCGAACGGGACATGACGCGCGTTGACCAGTAAGCCCGCAGCGGCAGCCGCCAGCGGATTACCGCCGCTCGCCACAATGCCGATAAACATAAATTCAGACGCGCCCGCCAGCACGGTGATAGACAGCACAAACGGCACCCAGACCGGGAAACCATACGCCATCGCCAGCGAGCCATAGGACATCCCGACTACGCCCACCGCCAGGCACACCAGGATGATTGCTTTTATCGTGTCGCCCTTAAGGCAGGAGAGGTGATGCTTCATACAATTTTAGCCATATCGAACGTATTTCCATTATAATGAACGCATCAATATCGTTTTTCAAGATGAACGATTCGTTCGATTTATAGAACAGAGGCCGTTATATGACGCAGCCAATTAGCGTGATCGCCAAAAGTCTGGTGCGAGAACGCCTGCGAACCGGGCTTTCACTGGCGGAAATTGCCCGCCGTGCCGGGATCGCCAAGTCCACGCTTTCGCAGCTGGAATCCGGCAACGGTAACCCAAGCCTGGAGACGCTCTGGTCGCTTTGTGTTGCGCTGGGTATTCCGTTTGCCCGCTTGCTGGAGCCGCAGCAGCCCACCACGCAGGTTATTCGCCGTGGTGAAGGCACCAAAGTGATTGCTGAACAGGCAAACTATCAGGCGATTTTGCTGGCCGGGTGCCCGCCGGGTGCCCGTCGGGATGTCTATTTGCTGCTGACGCAGCCGGGTGCGGATCGTATTTCCCAGCCGCATCCGCCGGGCTCGGTTGAGCATATTATTGTGACGCAAGGCCGGGCGCTGGTTGGCCTGACGGATGCGCCAGAGGAGTTGGGGCCAGGGGATTACATTTGCTATCCCGCCGATCTGCCGCATATTTTTAAGGCGCTGGAGCCGGATACCCATGCGTTGCTGGTTGCGGAACAAAACTAACGAAGTTACGGAAAATCATGTCGCTTAAAGCCATTGCCAAAGAACTGGGGTTGTCTGTTACCACCGTCAGCCGCGCCCTGAACGGATATGACGACGTCTCCAGTGAGACGCGCACCCGCGTTGAAGCGGAGGCCCAGCGACGGGGTTACCGGCCTAATACCTTCGCCCGGCGTCTGAAGATGGGTAAAATCGATGCCGTCGGTCTGGTGTTTCCGGTTCATCCTGTTCCGCTCAATAACAGCGTATTTATGGACATGGTCGGCGAAATTAGCCACGAACTTGCGCGACATGAAATCGATCTCCTGCTGATTGCCGATGACGATCTGGCCGACAAGCACAGCTACATGCGCATGGTGCAAAGCCGCCGCGTGGATGCGCTGATTGTGGCGCATACGCTGGATCATGACCCGCGTCTGGAGCAGCTCCAGGCCGCCGGATTTCCTTTCCTGGCGCTCGGGCGTAGCCAGTTGCCGCAACCGTACGCATGGTTCGATTTCGACAATTATGCTGGTACGTATCAGGCGACCCGCTGGCTTATCGACAAGGGCCATCAGCGGATTGCGTTTCTGGGTGAGAGCAACAGTCAGGCTTTCATTACGCAGCGTCGGCAGGGTTATCTGGACGCATTGCGGGAAGCTGGCCTTTCCAGCGAATGGCTGCGCGCCATGCCGCCATCGCGTCGCGTGGGGTATGCCACCACGAATGAACTCCTCTCTTTGCCACAACCGCCTACAGCCATCATTACCGACTGCAACACCCACGGCGACGGCGCGGCCATGGCACTGGCACAGCGTGGCCGCTTAACAGGCGAAAACGCGGTGTCGCTGGTGGTATACGACGGTTTGCCGCAGGACAGCATCGTGGAAATCGACGTGGCATCCGTTATCCAGTCAACGCGACAGGGCGTGGGAATACAGATTGCCGATATGGTGCGCCAGCTGATTAACGGCGACGATATCGCTCAGCTTCAGGTGCTCTGGCAGCCGGAATTCTCCCCAGGTCAGACGGCCTAAATACAGCAAATTTCCAAACCCGATCACAAATCCGAAACGTTTTGGTTCTCATCCGAAACGTTTCGGATCAACACTCAGGGCATCCCGATGACAGGAGATGTCTGATGCAAGATTTCATTTTACGACTCGAAAGTAAGACGGTAGACGTGGTGATAAAAACGCACCCGTTCGCCGAAATTCTCTACTGGGGGCCACATCTTAGCCACTTTTCACCACTGGATGCAGCTAGTCTGTCGCGCCCGGTGGCCAACGGCAGACTGGATGTTGACTCCCCGGTCACGCTGATGGCGGAGCTGGGCCACGGTTTGTTTGGGTCGCCCGGGATTGAGGGGCACCGGCAGGGGCTGGACGGCTCGCCGGTATTCAGGACATCTGATGTACGGCTGCAGGGGCACACCCTGACGGTGACGGCAGAAGATGCGCACGCTGGCCTGCGCCTGACCAGTGAGCTGGCGCTCGATGCCAGTGGCGTGCTGGTGGTACGTCATGGTTTAACTAACCTGCGCGCACTTCCCTGGCAGGTTGACCGCTTTGCCGTGACGCTGCCGGTTGCGGAACGCGCTCAGGAAGTGATGGCCTTTCATGGGCGCTGGATCCACGAATTTCAGCCGCACCGCGTGAAGCTTGAGCACAACAGCTTTGTGATAGAAAACCGCCGCGGAAAAACATCCCATGAGCACTTCCCGGCGCTGATCTCAGGCACCTCGTCTTTCAGCGAAATGCAGGGTGACGTCTGGGGCGTACATCTGGGCTGGAGCGGTAACCACCGCCTGCGCGCTGAAGCCAAAACGGATGGACGCCGTTATCTCCAGGCCGAAGCGCTCTATCTGCCAGGGGAAATGGCGATTAACGAAGGGGAAACGCTCTGGACGCCGCGCCTGTTTGCGAGCTACTCAGCGCAGGGGCTGAACGGCATGAGCCAGCAGTTCCACCGCTACCTGCGTAGCAACATTATCCGCTTCCCGGAAAACAAACCGCGCCCGGTGCACCTCAACACCTGGGAAGGGATCTATTTCCACCATGATCCTGAATACATTATGCGGATGGCCGACGAAGCGGCGGCGTTGGGTGTCGAGCGTTTTATTATCGACGATGGCTGGTTCAAAGGCCGCAACGATGATCGCCGCGCGCTGGGCGACTGGTATCTGGATGAGAAAAAATACCCGAACGGCCTGACGCCGGTCATCAATCATGTGAAACAACTCGGCATGGAGTTTGGCATCTGGGTTGAGCCGGAAATGATTAGCCCTGATTCTGACCTCTACCGTGCACATCCCGACTGGGTGCTGGCGTTGCCGGGCTACGAGCAGGCGACCGGACGTCATCAGCTGGTACTCAACCTGAATATCCCGGAAGCTTTCGACTATCTGGTCGAACGTATGAGCTGGCTTCTGGGCGAACATGCGGTCGACTACGTGAAATGGGATATGAACCGCGAGCTGGTGCAGCCCGGGCATAACGGTAAAGCCGCCGCCGATGCACAAACGCACCAGTTCTATCGTCTGTTAGATGTGCTGGGCGAGCGTTTCCCGCATATTGAATTTGAATCCTGTTCTTCCGGCGGCGGACGCATTGACTATGAGGTGTTGACCCGCAGTCACCGTTTCTGGGCTTCAGATAATAACGATGCGCTGGAGCGCAACACCATTCAGCGGGGCATGAGCTATTTCTTCCCGCCAGAGGTGATGGGCGCGCATATCGGTCATCATAAATGTCACGCCACCTTCCGCCAGCACAGCATAGCCTTCCGTGGCCTGACGGCGTTGTTTGGCCATATGGGGCTGGAGCTGGATCCACTCAGCGTGGACGCGCAGGAACGCGAAGGGTATCGCCATTACGCCGCGCTGCATAAGCAGTGGCGCGAGGTTATCCATCACGGTATCCAGTGGCGGGTAGATATGCCGGATAGCAGCACCCTGGCGCAGGGTATAGTGAGCGAAGACAAAACGCAGGGGCTGTTTATTGTCAGCCAGCTCGCGATGCCGGATTACACCCTGATGATGCCGCTGCGCATGCCGGGGCTGGAGGCCAGCGCGCAGTATCGCATCACCCTGCTCGATCACCCGAATATTCGTTTAACGGGTGAGGGCGGCCACACCATGCGCAAGTTACCGGCGTGGATGGAAACACCGCAAACGGTGAGCGGTGAGTGGTTGATGCAGGCGGGGATTGCGCTGCCGATCCTGGACCCGGAAACCGCCATTCTGATTGGCGTGGAACGCGTGTAAGGGTGATGGACCGGGTAACCGGCCCTCCGTTGAGGATAAAAATAATGAACACAACAACCTGTACCCACAAAGACAACCCTAATTTCTGGATCTTCGGGCTGTTTTTCTTTCTCTATTTCTTCATTATGGCCACCTGCTTTCCGTTCCTGCCGATCTGGCTGTCGGATATCATCGGGCTGAACAAAACCCATACCGGGATTGTGTTCTCCTGCATTTCGCTTTCGGCTATCGCCTTCCAGCCGGTGCTGGGGGTTATCTCAGATAAGCTGGGGCTGAAAAAACATCTGCTGTGGATTATCGCGGTGCTGCTGTTTTTATTCGCGCCGTTCTTCCTGTTCATCTTTGCGCCACTGCTTAAAGCCAATATCTGGCTGGGTGCGTTGAGCGGCGGGTTGTACATCGGATTTGTCTTCTCGGCGGGTTCAGGGGCGATTGAGGCTTACATTGAACGTGTGAGTCGCAACAGCTTCTTCGAGTACGGCAAGGCGCGCATGTTCGGCTGTCTCGGCTGGGGGCTGTGTGCCTCAACGGGGGGGATCCTGTTCGGCATCGATCCGTCGTATGTCTTCTGGATGGGGTCGGGGGCGGCGCTGCTGTTGATGCTGCTGCTGGTGGTCGCGAAGCCGAAGCCCAACCAGACGGCGCAGGTGATGAACGCCCTGGGCGCAAACCAGCCGCAGATCACCGCCAAAACCGTATTCAACCTGTTCCGTCAGCGCAGAATGTGGATGTTCATCCTGTATGTGATTGGCGTGGCCTGCGTGTATGACGTGTTCGACCAGCAGTTCGCTACCTTCTTCAAAACCTTCTTTGCCACACCGCAGGAAGGGACGCGCGCCTTTGGTTTTGCCACCACGGCAGGGGAAATATGTAATGCCATCATCATGTTCTGTTCGCCGTGGATCATTAACCGCATCGGGGCGAAAAACACGCTGCTGATTGCCGGGCTGATTATGGCGACGCGCATTATCGGTTCGTCATTTGCCACCACCGCCGTGGAGGTGATTGCCCTGAAGATGCTGCACGCGCTGGAAGTGCCGTTCCTGTTGGTGGGGGCATTCAAGTACATCACCGGGGTGTTTGATACTCGCCTGTCGGCCACTATCTACCTGATTGGCTTTCAGTTTGCGAAACAGTCGGCGGCCATTTTCCTCTCCGCCTTTGCCGGGAATATGTATGACCGGATCGGTTTCCAGGATACTTACCTGATGCTGGGCTGTTTTGTGCTGGCGATTACGGTGGTGTCGGCATTTACGCTGAGCAGCCGGCAGGAGATTGCCGCTGCCGCGGGCGCGGCAGCGTTACCCGATCAGGCCAGGTAAAATACCTCTTTCAGCCCGGCGCTGACCGGGCTGTTATCCGGGTTCGACGGCATGACGTCACCCATGAATTTCCACCAGCGCTGGCAAACGTCGGTATTCGCTACCGCGTTCCAGCGCTCTTCCGATTCAATCTCTACGGTTGCAAACAGCAGATTGCGTTCCCTGTCGAGATAAATGGCGTAGTGGTGCGCGCCGTGGCTTTTCAGCGTGGCTTCCAGCTCAGGCCAGATGGGGTTATGGCGACGCTGGTACTCTTCGTGCGCGTCCGGGTTTACCTGCATCACAAAGGCTTTGCGGATCATAATGCCTCCAGATACAGCTCGCGGACTTCATCGCGGCTGGCGGTGCGTGGGTTGCATGGCGCACAAGGGTCGGCGAGGGCTTTATCCAGCCAGCCTTCGATATCCGCTTTGGTCACGCCAAGCTGGCTGAAACCAGACGGGATGCCAACCCGGATGCTCAGGTCGCGGATTGCCTGGATGGCTGACTGGCTTGCCGCTTCATCGCTCATGCCGCGCGTGTCGACGCCCATCGCCTGCGCCACACGGGCGAAGCGCGCGACAGCGTGAGGGCGGTTAAAGTTTTCGATGATCGGCAGCAGGATGGCATTGCACACGCCGTGCGGCAGGTTGTGGGTTGCGCCCGGCTGGTGTGCAAGGGCATGTACCAGCCCCAGACCCGCACTGTTGAACGCCATACCCGCCAGATACTGACCAAACGCCATTTGCTCGCGCGCTTCCAGGTTATGGCCATCGTCGACCGCTTTTGGCAGCCACAGGTTGATCAGGCGAATGGCTTCCAGCGCATTGGCATCGGTCAGTGGGTGAGCGCCAACGGAGACATAGGCTTCAATGGCGTGGGTTAATGCATCCATACCGGTAGCGGCGGTGACGGACGCAGGAATATCGAGCATTACGCTGGCATCGTCCACGGCGATATCCGGGATGATGTTCGGGTCGATGATCACCTCTTTCACCTGGCGCGCGGAATCGATGATGACCGCGTTGCTGGTCATCTCTGCCGCCGTGCCTGCGGTGGTGTTAATCGCCACCAGCGGCACGCCCGCGTTTTTCACCTTGCCCACGCCAGAATAAGCGGTTGACGGGCCAGGGTTGGCGGTGAGGATCTTGATGGCTTTGGCGGTATCAATCGGGCTGCCACCGCCGAAGGCGATGACGTAATCACACTCCGCGCTCTGGTAAGCTGCAAAACCTTTCTGCACCAGGGCTTCCGTCGGGTTCGGGAATACCTCATCAAACAGATGGTATGACATCTGATGGGCGTCCAGCGCGGCGAACAGGCTGTCCAGCAGGCCGAGTTTCACCAGCTGACCATCGGTGACGACCAGTGCTTTACCCCACTGTTTGTTTGCCACCAGATTCACCATATCGCCGATTGCACCCGCGCCGTGCAGGCTGATTTTTGGAAGTGCCAACATAAAGCTCATGATAATTCTCCTTAATTACTGTGATTTTTATGCCCGGTGGCGCAGTGCCACCCGGCAATTAGATCCGTCTTCGCTGCATAATCCGGCGCGTAATAATGGGCAGTGAAATCACCACGATCAGCATCGCGCCGATAATCACCGACATCACAATGCCGGGCACGTTAAGCAAGCTCAGGCCAAAGGTCACCAGCCCCATCAGGAAGGCGGCGATAATCACGCCGACCATGCTGCCGGATCCGCCCAGAATATTGACCCCACCGAGCACCGCCATCGTCACCACTGCCAGCTCCCAGCCCATCGCGATCGTCGGGCGGGTACTGCCCAGACGCGAGGTCAGCAGCACCGAAGCCAGGCCGGACATCAGCCCCACCAGTGCAAACAGGATCAGGTTATGGCGTTTGACGTTAATGCCCGAATACCACGCGCCGGTTGGGTTATTCCCGATGGCGTAGGTGCGACGGCCAAAGTTGGTACGGTGCAGCACAAAGGCAAACACCGCCGCGAGCACGATGAACAGGGCAAACTCAAATGACAGCGCGCCAAAGACGTAGCCTTGCCCTAACCAGGCGAAGCTGTCCGGGTAGCTGTTCAGCGCCTGATCGCCGAGCAGGATGTAAGTGATACCGCGATACAGGCTCATGGTGCCGATGGTGATGACGATGGATGACAGGTTAAAGCGCGTCACCAGGATGCCGTTGAACAACCCGCACAGCAGCCCCACGCCTAATCCCACGCACACCAGCAGTGGCGTATCCAGGCCAGCTGCCGCGCAAAAGCCCATTACCGTGGAGCTGAGTGCAATGGTGGAGGCCACCGACAGATCAATTTCCCGGGCGATAATCAGCATCGCCATTGGCAGCACGATGATCGCTTTTTCGGTGAAGTTGAATGTCGCATCCGAGAGGTTCCAGATGTTGAGGAAATAGGGTGAGGCGAGGGCATTCACCACAAACACCGCCAGCGTGACTGCCAGCAGAAAACCTTCCCAGCACAGCAGGCGCTGGAAAATGCCCGCCGGAGCAGGCTCGTTTTTGAACTCTTCAGAGGTCATCATTTTGCTCATGATTTCACCGCCATTTTCTGACGTGCCAGCGCGGCGTCACGCAGGATCAGGCGGCCTTTACGTTTATTGCCGCGCTCGTTAAGCAGAACCGCAATCACGATAACCGTGCCGGAAATCGCCATTTGCCAGAACGGAGAGACGCCAATCACCGGCAGGGCGTTGTTGATGACCCCGAGGAAAAGCGCGCCAAACAGACAGCCGAGCACCCGCCCGGTACCGCCCATGGTACTGATCCCGCCGATGACGCACGCCGCCACTACCTGTAACTCAAAGCCGTTGGCAACATCGACATAAGCCACCGCAAAGCGTGAAATCCACAGATAGCCGCAGAATCCGGCTAACAGCCCCGACAGGCAGAAGCTGACAAACTGCATCTTTCCGGCGTTGATCCCGGTGTAGTAGGCCGCCGTGGCGTTACCGCCTGCGGTGTAGAGCGCACGGCCCGTACGGCTGTAACGCAGGAAATAGCCCACCAGCAGCACCGCGGCGATGGCGCACCAGCTCAGCACCGGCAGCCCCAGCACCGAGGCGCGCGGCAGACCGAGAAAATCCGCCCCCATCTGGTTAGAGTTGACCCAACCGCCGCCGGAGAGCAAAAAGATTATCCCGCGGTAAATGCTCATGGTGCCCAGCGTCACGACAATCGCCGGAATGCCCAGCTTCCACACCAGCAGGCCGTTAATGACGCCCATCAGCAGGCCAAGCGCGGTGGCGAGGATCAGCAGTGTCCAGACGGGAACATCCGGGTAATGGAAGTTAATCAGCGCGACAATCATCCCGGTCAACGCAAGGTTCGCCGCCATCGACAAATCAATGCCTTTGGTCAGCAGCACCATCATCTGCCCAAGTGCGAGGATTACCAGAATGGAGGTATCGTTAAATATCTCCACCAGGTTACCCGGCGCGATAAACGACGGCACGCGGCTGCCAATGGCAATCACCATCAGAATAATGACCGCCCCCAGCAGGGCTTCACGGTGTTTAAGGAGTTGGTTCAACATTATGCCGCCTCCTGTTTTGCACCGCTGGCGGCGCTAACGATGGTTTCCGCCGTGGCAGCGCCCGCCTGATATTCCGCCACCATCAGCCCTTCGTGCATGACGATTATCCTGTCCGCCATGCCCATCACTTCCGGCAGCTCTGACGACACCATAATCACCGCCAGGCCCTGCCCAACCAGTTCGGACATAAATTGATGAACCGCTGCTTTTGAGCCGATATCAATGCCTTTTGTTGGCTCATCGAGGATGATCACGTCAGGATGCGTGGCCAGCCATTTGCCGATCACTACTTTTTGTTGGTTACCGCCTGAGAGGGTTTCAACCGCCTGCTTCCAGCTAAAGGCTTTGACCTGCAAACGCTTTGCATACTCGTCTGCCAGCCGCCATTCACGGTCATCGTCCAGCACACCATTCGGGTTGAGCTTGCTGAGCTGCGGCAGGCTGATGTTCTGCGCAATAGGCAGTTCGATAATGGCGCCCTGTTTCTGACGCTCTTCCGGCACGCAGACGATACCGGCTTTGATGGCATCGGCAGGCTGGCGAAAGTGCTGTGCGTGGCCGTTCAGAACAATTTCCCCGGACGACGGCCGCGTGACGCCAGAAAGTGCCTGCATCAGTTCGGTACGCCCGGCGCCCACCAGCCCATAGAAGCCAAGAATTTCCCCTTTACGCAGGGAAAAAGTGATATTGGCGAATTCGGTCGGGTGGCACAGGTCTTTCACCTCCAGCACCGTTGCGCCTTTTTCGCAGTCGACTTTCGGGAAGGTCTGGGTAATGGCGCGCCCGACCATCATCGACACCATCCGCTCTTCGGTTATCTCGCTCATCGCCCCGGCACCCACAAAGATGCCGTCGCGCAAAATGGTGTAGTGGTCGGCAAGCTCAAAGATCTCGTCGAACTTGTGCGAAATAAACAGGATGGCTTTGCCTTCCTGCTTTAAGCGTTCAACGATTTGGTAAAACTCGAGGATTTCGTGTTGCGACAGGGCTGCCGTGGGTTCGTCGAGAATAACGACCTGCGCCTCAAACGACAGCGCACGGGCAATCGCCACCATATGACGCTGGGCGATGCTCAGGGTTTTCAGCGTGGCGCGTGGGTCGATTTGTACTTCCAGGCGGGTGAGGATGGCCTGCGCCCGGCGGTGCATCTCTGGCCAGTCGAGCTTTTTGAAAAAGCCTTTGTAGAGGTATTGCCCGACGAAAATATTTTCGGTGACCGACAGTTCATCGAACAGGACGGTTTCCTGATGAATGGCGGTGATCCCAACCTTGTGCGCCGATTCCGGCGTCGGGAGCTGAATAGGGATCGCCTTATAGAGGATCTCGCCCTCTTCAGGCTGGTAAATGCCGGTCATCACTTTGACCAGCGTCGACTTGCCCGCACCGTTTTCACCAATAAGGGCGGTGACTTTGCCGGGCCAGAGCTCAAGCTGGACGTTCTCAAGGGCACGCACCCCCGGGAAAACCTTGGTGATGCCGGAAAGCTGTAGCAATGGGGTCATGATAGTTCTCCATAGTATTCCCTCTCCCACCGGGAGAGGGGGAAAGGATCAAAAGATCTTCGAGAACTTATCAATATTGCTGGCATCGTAGACGAACGGCTCAGCCATCGCCCCGTTACCGTCGGCATCCAGCTTCACTTTGCCCAGTTTACCCATGCTGGCTTCGTCTTTCGTTGCCGTACCTTTCACCAGGTCATCTGCTAAATAGGTTGCGGCGTAGCCCAGATCGATGGGGTTCCAGATAGCAAAGCTCTTGCTGGCACCAGATTTCACCGCGCCCGCCATTTCAGACGGCAGCCCTAATCCCGTGACGTACACTTTGCCAATCTTGCCCTGGTCTTTGACCGCCTGGGCTGCGGCCACAATGCCGACAGACGATGGCGAAACGATCACTTTCAGGTCCGGGTAGGTTTTCAACAGACCGACCGCTTCGCGGTAGCTCTTGTCAGAGAGATCGTCACCGTACGCCACGGTCACCAGATTGACGGACGGGTACTGCGGCAGCACCTTTTTCATCTCCGCAATCCAGGTGTTCTGGTTGGTGGAGGTTGGCGTGGCGCTCAGCACGGCCACTTCGCCTTTATCCACGTTCAGCGCTTTTAGCGCATCGGCAGCGAGCTTGACGTTGGTTTCGCCAATCAGGGCGTTGTTGGACGGGTTCAGGTGGATTTGACGCCCGGCTTTTGCCACGCCGGAATCCCAGGAAACGACTTTGATCCCACGCTGCATCGCTTTCTTCAGCACCGGAACCAGAGCGTCAGGATCGTTCGCTGAAATCGCGATCGCATCAACGCCCTGGGCGATCAGCCCGTTCAGCACTTCGATCTGCGCTTCAGCGGTGGTTGTGGTTGGGCCGGTATAAATGACTTTTACATCACCTAACTCTTTGGCTGCCTCCTGTGCGCCAACGTTCGCTGCCTCGAAGAATCCATTTCCTAATGATTTCGCCACCAGGGCGATTTTGACTTCTGCTAAAGCGGAACCGGACAACGCCAGAGCGGCAACGGTGAGGATCAAGCTTGTCTTTATTTTCATTGCTTTTACTCCACTGACTTGAGTTAGTTGTAGGGATTGCAGGTGGTTTTCGTCCCGTCTGAATCAGCGGGACGCGATGTTTTTATTGGTACAGATCTAACGCCGACTGCACCGGGCGTGTACCTGATGCAGTCGGTTCTTGCCGGGATTACTTATCCACGTTTGCTCAGAATCTCTTTCTCATACGCCCGCACGTTGTCCAGCCACTGGCTGCCCGCCGGGGCATCGTTACGCTGGCAATACATTTCCCAGACCGCCTGCCATGGCAGGGATTTCTGCTCTTCCAGCAGGGCCAGACGGGCGGTGTAGTCGCCGTTAGCTTCCAACTGTTTGAGTGCATCGGTCGGTTCCAGCAGCGCCCGCAGCAGCGCTTTCTTCATGTTGCGGGTGCCGATAACCCATGCCGCGATGCGGTTGATGGAGGCATCGAAGAAGTCGAGGCCAATGTGCACGCGGTCGAACAGGTCGTGGCGAATGATTTCGCTGGCGATGGCCTGCGTTTCGTCATCCAGCAGCACGACGTGGTCGCTGTCCCAGCGTACCGGGCGGCTCACATGCAGCAGCAGGCGCGGCACGTAGAGCATGGCGGCGGAAATTTTGTCGGAGATCACCTCTGTTGGATGGAAGTGACCGGCGTCCAGGCACAGCGCGGTCTGGCGGCTGGTGGCGTAACCCATGTAGAACTCGTTAGAGCCCACGGTGTAACTTTCAGCGCCAATGCCGAACAGCTTGCTCTCTACGGCGTCGATGTGGTGCGCCGGGTTCAGTTTTTCGCTGATAGCCTCATCCAGTGCGGCCAGCAGGCGCTGACGCGGGGCCAGACGGTCAACGGTGATATCTTTCATGCCGTCCGGGATCCAGATGTTCATCACCGATGGCGTGCCAAGCTGTTCGCCGAACCAGGCCGAGACACGGCGGCAGGCCTTCACGTGGTCGATCCAGAACTGACGAATTTCATCATCCGCATGGGCGAGGGTAAAACCGTCGGCGCTCAGCGGGTGAGAGAAGCAGGACGGGTTAAAGTCCAGCCCCAGTTTGTTGGCTTTCGCCCACTCAACCCAGTTCTTAAAGTGTTCTGGTTTGATCTCGTTACGCGCAACTGGCTCGCTTGATTCGAGGTAAATCGCATGAAGGTTCAGGCGTTTTGGCCCCGGGATCAGGCTTAGTGCCAGTTCCAGATCGGCACGCAGTTCGGTCGCGTTACGCGCTTTGCCCGGATAGTTACCGGTCGCCTGAATGCCCCCCGTCAGGGAACCGCCCGGGTTTTCGAAACCGGCGACGTCATCGCCCTGCCAGCAGTGCATGGACACCGGCAGACGGTCGAGCTGGCTCAGCGCCTCTTCGACATCCACGCCAACGGCGGCGAAACGCTGTTTAGCCAGGTCCCAGGCTTGTTCAAGTTGAGTGGTCATGCGCAAAGCTCCTTAGTCAGTCGTTTTTGCTGAAACTGGGCCCGGTAGCGGGCAATTTCATTGCAGGGATTGGGTGTGAAGGTGGTCAGGCTGTAGTTCGCTGTCACCACCGAGCGGAAATCGTCAACGTTTGAAAGCTCATCCAGCGTCATCAGCTGAATGCCGATATTGCCGAGCGTGGAGGCTTCAACAGGGCCTGCCACCACGGTGATACCGCAGGCATCGGCGCAAAGCTGGTTCAGAAGCTGGTTCTGGCAGCCACCGCCCACGATGTGTAACTGGCTGAATGGCTTACCGCGAAGGGCTTCCAGCTCGCTCAGCACATCGGCATACAGCAGCGCCAGGCTGTCGAATATGCAGCGCGCCAGCTCAGCGGGGCTGGATGGCACGGAATGTCCGGCCTCAAAGCAGGCGGCCTGGATCTCCGCGCTCATGTGCGCCGGGTTAATAAAACGGTCATCGTTCGGGTTAATCAGGAAGCGACATGCAGCCAGTGCTCCGGTATCGGCGATGAGGCGCGGCAGGTCGGTAATGCTTTGCTCTTTCAGCACGCGCTGAAGCAGCCACAAACCCATGATGTTTTTCAGCACCCGATAACGGCCTTCCGCACCGCCTTCATTGGTGATGTTTGCCACCAGAGCGGCGGTGCTGGTGTACGGCGTTTTGCTCTCAAAGCCCATCAGCGACCAGGTGCCGGAAGAGAGGTAGGCTGCGTCTTTACTGGCGAGCGGCGAGGCAATCACCGCGCTGGCGGTATCGTGGCTCGCAACGGCCACCACCGGGATTTCATTGCCCTGCGGGCATATCCACTGACCGATCACATTACCGGGATGGGTTGGCGTGCCGAACCAGGAAGCGGATGCGCCCGTCCAGTTCAGCAGATGTTCGTCCCAGTTATCGGAATTGATGTTGACCAGCTGAGTCGTGGTGGCGTTGGTGTATTCCCAGTTCATGTTGCCGGTCAGGCGGTAGCTGAAGTAATCCGGGATCAACAAGGCATGGGCGACATTCGTCACCAGCTCCGGCTGTGTGTCGACCAGGGCGCGCAGCTGGTAGAGCGTATTGAAAGGGAGGAACTGAATGCCTGAGCGGCCATAGATATTCGCCATGCCGAGTTGTTCGATGGCCTGCATCATTACACCATCGGTACGACTGTCGCGATACGAAACAGGCAGGCCAACGCGCTCGCCGTTGTGACCAAGCAGCACATAATCCACGCCCCAGGTATCAATACCGATGCTATCGATACGGATCCCGTCATCGCAGACTTTCGTCAGCCCGATGCGGATTTCGGCCTCCAGGCCATCAATATCCCAGGTGTCAAAACCATCCTGCTTTTGCAGGCAGTTAACAAAGCGGTGCATTTCACGAAGCGAAAGTGTGCGCTGGGTACAGTCATACGTGGCCAGCATTACGCGGCCGCTGGATGCGCCTAAATCGACTGCCACACAATGGCGAAATGTCATGTTCGGGTCCCTCTTTAAGTCATTGGGGATGAGTGTAAGAAAGGGAAGAAAAAGTCACCTTCTCGTTACTGACAGGCGAAAACCGGGGCTGGCAAGAAAGCAAAGATGAACGTGAGGGAGTTCACAGTTTCCAGTAATGGCGGGCTTTGCAGGCAATGTGACGCTTGCCGCATTTCCTGATCTTTCCATCTGTTTCTTGAAAAACGGGCAGCTTTTGCGAGGTTTGCTGCCGAAAATTTAAGGTGAGTCTGAAGAGCCTTAATTACTATTTTGAGAACATTTCTCATCGGTGGGGGCTGCTATGACCGTACTACACAGCGTGGATTTTTTTCCTTCGGGAGGTTCGCCTGTTGCGATTGAACCACGGCTCCCACAGGCTGCATTTCCGGAGCATTATCATGATTTCCATGAAATTGTGATTGTTGAACACGGTACGGGGATCCACGTGTTTAATGGCCAGCCGTACACTATCAGCGGCGGTACGGTGTGCTTTGTGCGTGACCACGACAGACATTTGTATGAACATACGGACAACCTGTGTCTGACCAATGTGCTTTACCGGTCACCGGATGCGTTTCAGTTTCTTTCGGGGCTTAACCAGCTGCTGCCGCAGGAGAAGGACGGGCATTATCCGTCGCACTGGCGGGTGAATCAGGCCACGCTGCAACAGGTGCGCCTGCTGGTTAATCAGATGGAAAAGAGTGAAGACGGGCACGAGACGCATGTCATCGCCACCCGCGAGCTGCTGTTTATGCAGTTACTGGTACTGCTGCGCCGCAGTAGCCTGGTGGAAGGGCTGGAGAATAACGACGCGCGGCTGAATCAACTGATGGCCTGGCTGGAAGACCACTTTGCCGAGGATATCCGCTGGGAAACGCTGGCGGATGATTTCTCGTTATCGCTACGCACCCTGCATCGTCAACTCAAACATCACACCGGACTCACGCCGCAGCGCTACCTCAACCGCCTGCGCCTGATCAAAGCGCGCCACCTGCTGCGCCATACTGACGAAAGCGTTACGGATATCGCCTATCGCTGCGGTTTCGGCGACAGTAACCATTTTTCGACTTTGTTTCGCCGGGAATTTAACTGGTCGCCGCGCGATATTCGCCAGGGTAAGGACGCATCACTCCAGTAACGCGAGGGCAGTCACCGTTTTCTTGCCGCAAAAAAGCTAATAATGTCAGGTTATTCGCCGTTGAGGTTGTGGTGTGGCTGCTCAGTTAATCCTTCGCAAAAATGATTTCTTTGCCTCCGCTGGCCAGTCCGTTGCGGTGGCCGATCGCTATCCGCAAAATGTTTTTGCCGAACACACGCATGAGTTTTGTGAGCTGGTGCTGGTGTGGCGGGGAAACGGCTTACACGTTCTCAACGACCGGCCTTACCGTATTACTCGCGGTGACCTGTTTTATATCCGCGCCGAAGACAAACACTCCTACGCCTCGGTAAACGATCTGGTGTTGCAGAACGTGATTTATTGCCCGGACAGACTCAAGCTCAACGTCGACTGGGCCGCGCATATCCCGGGGTTTAACGATGCCAGCAACACGCCGCACTGGCGTTTAAGCAGCAACGGCATGACCCAGGTGCGCCAGGTGATTTCCCTGCTTGAACAGGAGAGCCAGAAGGCCGACCCGCTTGCCAACCCGATGGCGGAACTGCTTTTCGCACAGCTGGTCATGACGCTCAAACGCTATCGCTACGCCACCGATAACCCCTCCGCGAGTGAACAGGAAGCGCTGCTGGACAAGCTCATTACCACCCTTGCGGGCAGCCTGAACAAGAGCTTCGTGCTGGAGAAGTTTTGCGAACAGGAGCAGTGCAGCGAGCGCGCGCTGCGCCAGCAGTTTCGTACTCAGACGGGAATGACGGTGAACCACTATCTGCGCCAGCTGCGCATCTGTCATGCTCAGTATCTGCTACAGCATACGGAGCTGATGGTCAGTGAAGTGGCGATGCGCTGTGGCTTTGAGGACAGTAACTACTTTTCGGTGGTGTTTAACCGCGAGGTGGGGATGACGCCGGTTCAGTGGCGTCATCGCAGTCGAAAGGCGGCGTAATCAGTTCGCCATGCCGAGGCCAACGATGTTGGCGGCGATAATAATCACCACGCAGCCCAGGCTCAGTACGCCCACCGGACGACGCCCGGCATTGTTCCACTCCTTCAGGATCAAACCCACTAACCCGCCGCACAGCACGTAGAAGCTCATGTGCAGCATCCAGCTCATGTAGTCATACTGCGCCGGAATACTGGCGTGACCCCAGGCGTAGAAGAAGAACTGCAAATACCACATCAGGCCGCCGAGAGCAGAGAGCAGCACGTTGGTGATGATCAACGGTTTTGCCAGAGAGAAGTCTGCTTTTACCGACAAGTTCTTCACTTTTGCCAGACGAATGAAGCAGAAGCCCAGGTTCACCAGCGCGCCGCCGCCCATAATCACCACGTAGCTTGGCAGCGCAACGTACAGCGGGTCTACGCCCAACGCGGCAGCGGCTTCATGCATCGGTTTGGCGGCGTTCATCGCAAAGGACATACCGGCCGAAAAAATGCCGCACATCACCGCCAGCACCAGACCTTTCTTCAGGTTGAAGTCTTCGGCCTTAATGCCCATTTTGCGCTCTTTGAGTTGGCCTGCGCGGGTCACGATAGCCACGCCAATCACCGCAACCAGCACGCCAAGCAGCGTCATCTGCCCGCCCTGAGTGTGGATCAGCACATCGAAGTTGCCGTTGAGGATCGGCGTCATCAGCGTACCGACAATCAACGTAATACCGATGGCAATACCAATGCCCATCGACATGCCGAGGTAGCGCATGGTCAGGCCATAGTTGATGTTACCGATACCCCACATCGCACCGAACAGAAACACCGGCAGCAGCGTGGAGGCGTTAAAAGAAGAGTAGTAAGCCCAGAAATCGGGCAACAGCACAGCGCTGATGGTCCAGGGCAGGATAAGCCACGAGACGGTACCCCCAACGGACCACATGGTTTCCCACGACCAGTGTTTAACCTTTTTAAACGGGGCATAGAAACAGGCCGCACTGGCTGCGCCTATCAGATGCCAGAAAATACCCATCGTAATCGCATGATTCATTTTTACATCCTCATCGTTTTTATATGTCGGAGGCTTCCCGCCGACTTGATGAGTGTAAAAATTAGGCGGATTGGGAACCTTCAGAAGGTTGCCGCAATTTGGTTTTAAATGGCAATTAACGCGTTAACCGCGTGAGCAGACTCACAATTTCGTGATTGTTGCGAAAGACGAATAACCTTATAAAAACTACGGCATTGATAATCATTTTCAATATCATTTAATTAACTATAATGAACCAACTGCTTACGCGGCATTAACAGCTGTGCCGCCCGACACTAATGGAGAGGATTATGAGTTACACACTGCCATCCCTGCCGTATGCCTACGACGCACTGGAACCGCATTTCGACAAGCAGACGATGGAAATCCATCACACTAAACATCACCAGGCTTATGTGAACAACGCGAACGCAGCGCTGGAAAGCCTGCCAGAATTCGCAAACCTGTCTGCTGAAGAGCTGATCACCAAACTTGACCAGCTGCCAGCTGACAAGAAAACCGTTCTGCGTAACAACGCAGGTGGTCACGCTAACCACAGCCTGTTCTGGAAAGGCCTGAAAACCGGCACTACCCTGCAGGGCGACCTGAAAGCGGCTATCGAGCGCGATTTCGGCTCTGTAGACAACTTCAAAGCTGAGTTTGAAAAAGCTGCGGCTACCCGTTTCGGCTCAGGCTGGGCGTGGCTGGTACTGAAAGGCGACAAACTGGCTGTTGTCTCTACCGCAAACCAGGACTCCCCGCTGATGGGTGAAGCAATTTCTGGCGCATCCGGCTTCCCAATCGTGGGCCTGGACGTGTGGGAACACGCTTACTACCTGAAATTCCAGAACCGTCGCCCTGACTACATCAAAGCATTCTGGGATGTGGTTAACTGGGACGAAGCAGCAGCGCGTTTCGCCGCTAAAAAATAAGGTTGCATTGACGCCTGTGAGAAGCGAGTCTTATGACTCGCTTTTTTTTGTATCTGTATACCCGTCATACTTCACGTTGCAGGTGCGTTGGCTGCGCTCGCTCACCCCAGTCACTTACTTGAGTAAGCTCCTGGGGATTCACTCCCTTGCCGCCTTCCTGCAACTCGAATTATTTAGGGCATATAAAGGAGCCAGGATGCACTACCCGGTGAATGTATTTACAGGCAAGGTAAGGGATTACGATGGCAGCCGCCCGAGCGCCATCGCCAAAGTACAGGTTGACGGAGAACTGACGTTAACCGATGTCGGGCTGGCGGGCGACGAGCAGGCCGAAAAGAAAATCCACGGCGGGCCTGAGCGCGCGCTGTGCCACTACCCGCGCGAACACTATCAGCACTGGATCACCGCATTCCCTGAACAGGCAGACCTGTTTGTGGCGCCGGCGTTTGGCGAGAACCTCTCGACCGAAGGGTTGACCGAGAATAACGTCTTTATCGGTGATATTTTCCGTTGGGGAGATGCCCTGATTCAGGTGACGCAACCGCGCTCGCCGTGCTTCAAACTTAATTATCATTTCGGTATCAGTGATATGTCGGCCCGTCTGCAAACGGCGGGTAAAACCGGCTGGCTGTACCGCGTGGTACTGGCAGGGCAGGTTTCTGCGGACGCGCCGCTGGAGCTGGCGTCACGCCTGAGTGATGTCTCGGTGTACGACGCCTGTGCGATTGCCTGGCATATGCCGTTTGACGATGAACAGTATCATCGCCTGCTGTCGGCGGCGGGGTTATCGACCAGCTGGACAAGAACGATGCAGAAGCGCCGCATTAGCGGTGAGATCGAGGATAATTCGCGGAGATTGTGGGGGAAATAACAGCCCCTCACCCCGGCCCTCTCCCCAAAGGGGCGAGGGAGAAAATACCGCACCGAGCCGTCCCCTCTCCCCTATGGGGAGAGGGTTAGGGTGAGGGGGTTACGAACGCTTATACAGCGGCAACCACAGTGTTAACCGCAGCCCACCCAGCGGGCTGTCGTCGGCTTTCACCCAACCACGGTGCTGCTGCATGGCGGTTTCAACAATCGCCAGACCCAACCCCGTACCGCCAGATTCACGGTCACGCGCCTCGTCGGTACGGTAGAACGGACGGAAAATCTGCTCGCGGTCTTCCGGGCTTACGCCTGGACCGTCGTCGTCGACAATGACGGTGATCCCGTCTTTATCCACCGAGAACGCCACCTCAATCTTCGTATGCGAGTAGCGCAGGGCGTTACGCACGATATTCTCCAGCGCGCTTTCCAGCGTGTTGGGGTTACCGTACAGCGGCCATGGCCCCGGCGGGAAGTTGACGGTAAAGGATTTGCCCATCTGCTCTGCTTCGAATGCGGCATTGTCTAACACTTCGTGCCACAGATGATTGGCTTTCACTGTTTCGCTGACCAGCGCGTTTTTCTGCTGATTGCGTGACATCACCAGCAGGTCGTTGATCATGCTGTCCAGACGATGCGCTTCCGTTTCGATACGCTCCAGCTCTTTGCTCTCGCCGCTGCGGCGACGCAGCAGCGCGGTGCCAAGCTGGAGTCGCGTGAGCGGTGTGCGCAGCTCATGCGAGATATCCGAAAGCAGCCGTTGCTGCGCTGTCATCATGCGCTCCAGCGCGCTCACCATCTGGTTAAAACTGGCGCCTGCGGCAAGGAACTCCTGCGGCCCGGATTCCAGCTCAGGGTGCTGTCTCAGGTTGCCCTGCGCCACTTCGTCGGCGGCATTTTTCAGCTTACGCGCCGGTTTTGCCAGGCTCCAAGCCAGCCAGAGCAGCAGCGGTGAACTGACCAGCATCGTGACAATCAGCAGCAGCAGCGGTCGGTCAAACAACAGGTTGATAAAGTCGGACTGGGAGTTGCTCGCAGGGCGAATCAGATAGAGCTGGTAGTTATCTTCCCCATCTCTCACGGAGAAGGGGCCAACCATTTCTACCCGACCATATTTTTTCTTCTGAGGATGATCGGCGTTATCCGCCTGGCCGATGAAGTTGCGGATAATCTGCATTTCATTGCGATCGGCCCCAATGACGCGGCCTTCGCTGGTGACCAGCAACAGACGTTGTCCGGGGGGCGCCCATTTGTCGATAGCGCGAAACAGCCTGCGCCACCACATTAAATCGTTCGGCGGATCGTTTGCCAGCTCGGCTTCTACGTGCTGCTCGATCATCACGCCCTGACGTTGCTCACTGTCGAGAAGCTCCGTCATCTGGCGTGAGTCGAGTTTTGGCAACATCAATACGAGCATTAAAACCAGTGCCAGCGTCAGCCAGAATATGGCGAAGATGCGGGCGGTTAAGCTACCTATCATGAAGCGGAAACCATCAGATAACCGCGACCACGCAGGGTTTTAAACCATGGGTGACCGTCTTTACGTTCCGGCAGTTTACGACGCAGGTTAGAGATATGCATATCGATAGCACGGTCAAACGGCGTCAGGCGCTTGCCGAGCACTTCCTGGCTTAAATGTTCACGCGATACCACCTGGCCAAGATGCTGCGCCAGCAGATACAGCAGGGTGAACTCGGTGCCGGTCAGTTCCAGTGTCTGGCCGTCGAAGCTGGCTTCCTGGCGGCCTGGATTCAGGCTCAGGGAATCCACTTCCAGCGTTGGCGAGCTGTTGTCAGTATTCTGCTGCTGTTCGCTCCAGTGGGAACGACGCAGGATAGCGCGAATACGGGCAACCAGTTCACGGTCGTTGAACGGCTTCGGTAAATAGTCATCCGCGCCCAGCTCAAGGCCGAGTACACGGTCAAGTTCGCTGCCGCGTGCGGTCAGCATAATCACGGGGGTCTGGTGTGTCTGGCGAAGCTCTTTCAACGTATCAATGCCGTTTTTCTTCGGCATCATGACGTCGAGCAAAAGTAAATCGATGCTGTCGTCAAGGAGACTCAGCGCCTGCTCGCCATCATGGGCAACCAGAACGTTGAAACCTTCCATGTCGAGCAACTCCTTTAAAAGGGATGTGAGCTCTCGGTCATCATCAACTAACAGGATTTTATTCATTGTTTAAATACCTCCGAGGCAGAAATTACGACATCAAGGCTCTCTAATCCATGACTTTACGTTGTTTTACACCCCCTGACGCATGTTTGCAGCCTGAATCGTAGACTGTCTCTCGTTGAATCGCGACACGAAAGATTTTGGGAGCAAGTGATGCGCAAAGTTACCGCTGCCGTCATGGCCTCAACGCTGGCGTTCAGTGCGTTTAGCCAGGCTGCCGTAGCAATCATCGGCGACAACGGGCTCTCAGGAGAGAGTGAAGCGCAGCACAGCGGCCAAAGCCATATGTTTGACGGCATAAGTTTAACCGAACATCAGCGTCAACAGATGCGAGATCTGATGCAGAGGGCACGACAAGACCAGCCCCCTGTTAATGTTAGCGAAATGGAGACAATGCATAGCCTTGTCACCGCAGAAAATTTTGACGAAAGCGCTGTACGCGCTCAGGCAGAAAAAATGGCACAGATACAGGTTGCCCGCCAGGTCGAGATGGCCAGGGTTCGCAACCAGATGTTCCACCTGCTATCGCCCGAGCAGCAAGCGGTTTTGAACGAGAAACATCAGCAACGAATGGACCAGTTGCGTGAGGTTGCACGGATGCAACGAAGCTCAGAAATGACGCTTTTCAGTAGCAATACCCGTAGTAACCAGTAAACCCTGTTTTCCTTGCCATAGACACCATCCCTGTCTTCCCCCACATGATGTGGGGGTTTTTTTTGCCCTTCAATCATCGTTGTTAACCGTTTATTCATCCTTTGACTCCTTAAGCATCCGTTATACTAGCGGCATGGCATGACAGGAGTGTTTATGAATCAATCCTATGGACGGCTGGTTAGCCGTGCGGCGATTGCGGCGACAGTTATGGCGTCGTGTTTGCTGTTAATCAAGATTTTCGCGTGGTGGTACACCGAGTCGGTCAGTATTCTGGCGTCGCTGGTGGACTCACTTGTGGATATTGCCGCGTCGCTTACAAACCTGCTGGTGGTGCGCTATTCGCTGCAACCGGCAGATGAAGAACATACCTTTGGGCACGGTAAGGCCGAATCACTGGCCGCGCTGGCGCAAAGTATGTTTATTTCAGGCTCTGCGCTGTTTCTGTTTTTGACTGGCATTCAGCATCTGGTTTCACCCACGCCAATGAACGATCCGGGTGTGGGTGTGGTCGTCACGGTAATTGCGCTGATATGTACATTGGTTCTTGTTACATTCCAGCGTTGGGTGGTTCGCAAAACGCAAAGTCAGGCAGTACGGGCAGATATGCTTCATTATCAGTCTGATGTTATGATGAATGGCGCTATTCTTATTGCACTCGGTCTTGCCTGGTATGGCTGGCATCGTGCCGATGCATTATTCGCGTTAGGGATTGGGACCTATATTTTATATAGCGCCTTGCGGATGGGGTACGAAGCGGTGCAATCACTGCTTGATCGCGCACTTCCCGATGCAGAACGTGATGAAATTTTTACTATCGTGACCTCCTGGCCTGGCGTCAGCGGTGCACACGATCTTCGTACGCGGCAGTCAGGGCCGACCCGCTTTATTCAGATTCATTTGGAAATGGAAGACAACTTGCCGCTGGTTCAGGCTCACGTCATAGCTGAGCAGGTCGAGCAGGCAATTTTGCAGCGTTTTCCTGGTTCAGACGTCATCATTCATCAGGATCCCTGCTCGGTTGTACCCGGACATTTTGAGCTTTCGTAATTCGTTGTAAAAAAGTGAGCCAGGCCAGCATTTTGTGTATAAATTACCGCCATTTGGTCTGACCTGAATCAATTCAGCTGGAAGTGATTGATATACTATTTGCAGTATTCGTTGGTCGAACAATTTCTTCCGGCAACAGATTTCAATTTTGCATTCCTAAGTTCAGAGGTAGTCATGATTAAGAAAATCGGTGTGTTGACAAGCGGCGGTGATGCGCCGGGCATGAACGCGGCAATTCGTGGGGTTGTCCGTGCAGCGCTGACGGAAGGTCTGGAAGTTTTTGGTGTCTATGACGGTTATCTGGGTCTGTATGAAGACCGTATGGTTCAGCTCGATCGCTACAGCGTGTCAGACATGATTAACCGTGGCGGTACTTTCCTCGGTTCCGCTCGCTTCCCGGAATTCCGTGACGAACACGTTCGTGAAGTGGCTATCGAGAACATGAAAAAACGCGGCCTGGATGCACTGGTTGTTATCGGTGGTGACGGCTCATATATGGGTGCAAAACGTCTGACTGAAATGGGCTTCCCGTGCATCGGTCTGCCAGGCACTATCGACAACGACATCAAAGGCACTGACTACACCATCGGTTACTTCACCGCGCTGGGTACGGTTGTTGAAGCGATTGACCGTCTGCGTGACACCTCTTCTTCCCACCAGCGTATCTCCATCGTTGAAGTGATGGGCCGTTACTGCGGTGACCTGACTCTCGCTGCGGCTATCGCCGGTGGTTGTGAGTTCGTGGTGGTTCCTGAAGTTGAATTCAGCCGCGAAGACCTGGTTAACGAAATCAAAGCCGGGATCGCGAAAGGTAAGAAACACGCAATCGTCGCCATCACCGAGCACATCTGTGACGTTGACGAGCTGGCGAAATACATCGAAACCGAAACCAAACGTGAAACCCGTGCCACCGTACTGGGTCACATTCAGCGTGGCGGTTCCCCTGGCCCGTACGACCGTATCCTGGCATCCCGTATGGGTGCTTATGCCATCGATCTGCTGTTGCAGGGCTTTGGTGGCCGTTGCGTCGGTATTCAGAACGAAAAACTGGTTCACCATGACATCATCGATGCCATTGAGAACATGAAGCGTCCGTTCAAAGGTGACTGGTTAGACTGCGCCAAAAAACTGTACTGATCGGCGTGTGTATCGTGCCGGGTGGTGGCTTCGCCTTACCCGGCCTACAAAAGCACGGTTCGTAGGCCCGGTAAGCGAAGCGCCACCGGGCTTTTTTGTTCGCGCAATTCCCCTTTTTATTCCTCTACGTTATAGCCAATCTTTTTTTATTCTTTAATCATTGGATATCTTTCTGGCACGCTGCATTCATCAAAACACTACACAAGAGAGCTGGGCGATGAATAAATGGGGCGTGGGTTTAACATTATTGCTGGCATCGACCAGCGTTCTGGCAAAGGACATCCAGTTACTGAACGTGTCATACGACCCGACGCGTGAACTGTACGAGCAGTACAACAAAGCATTCGCGGCGCACTGGAAACAGGAAACCGGCGACAACGTCGTGGTGCGCCAGTCTCACGGCGGCTCCGGCAAACAGGCGACCTCAGTTATCAACGGTATTGAAGCCGATGTGGTCACTCTGGCGCTGGCCTATGACGTTGACGCGATCGCAGAACGTGGCCGTATTGATAAAAACTGGATCAAACGCCTGCCGGACAACTCCGCGCCATATACCTCGACCATCGTTTTCCTGGTGCGTAAAGGCAACCCGAAACAAATTCATGACTGGAACGACCTGATTAAACCGGGTGTTTCTGTCATTACCCCGAACCCGAAAAGCTCTGGCGGCGCCCGCTGGAACTACCTGGCAGCCTGGGGTTATGCCCTGCACCACAACAACGGCGACCAGGCAAAAGCTCAGGAGTTTGTGAAAGCGCTGTTTAAAAACGTCGAAGTGCTGGATTCCGGCGCACGTGGCGCAACTAACACCTTCGTTGAGCGCGGTATTGGAGATGTGCTGATCGCATGGGAAAACGAAGCCCTGCTGGCCACCAACGAACTGGGTAAAGACAAATTCGAAATTGTGACCCCAAGCGAATCTATCCTCGCGGAGCCGACCGTTTCTGTGGTCGACAAAGTGGTTGAGAAGAAAGATACCAAAGCAGTGGCTGAAGCCTACCTGAAGTATCTCTACTCGCCAGAAGGCCAGGAAATTGCGGCGAAAAACTTCTATCGTCCACGTGACCCGGCTGTTGCGAAGAAATACGAAAACGAATTCCCGAAACTGAAGCTCTTCACCATTGATGACGAGTTCGGTGGCTGGACGAAAGCGCAGAAAGAGCATTTCTCTAACGGCGGTACTTTCGACCAGATCAGCAAACGCTAAGCGTTTCGCAAAGAACGACACGGTGACCCGGTGTGAGAAATCCACCGGGTTTTTTATTTGGTCATCATTTTGCGTTACTCTTTCACTTCAGTTGGATACAGGGAACGCGTTGTGAAAAAAATCATTCTGTTGGTGCTAATTATCCTCGCGCTTGCCGCGGGTGGCTGGTTCTGGATGAAGTCCGGTAACCCGAACGCCTTACGCCATATCGTTCTCGATCAGTGTGTGCCCAACCAGATACAACACCGAAACCCGGCGCCCTGTGCACAGGTGAAGCCGGATGCGGGGTACGTGGTGTTTAAAGATCGCAACGGGCCGCTGCAATATTTGCTGATGCCGACGTACCGCATTAACGGCACGGAAAGCCCGCTGTTAACTGAGCCTCACACGCCGAATTTCTTCTGGCTGGCGTGGCAGTCGCGTAGCTTTATGACGCTCAGACGTGGCGCCGACGTGCCTGATAGCGCGATCTCGCTGACCATCAACTCCCCAACCGGGCGCACGCAGAACCATTTTCATATCCATATTTCCTGCCTGCGTGCTGACGTGCGTGAAAAGCTCAATGCGAATCAGGGGCAAATTGGCACCCAGTGGCTGCCGTTCCCCGGCGGGCTGGAAGGGCATGAATATCTTGCCCGCAGAGTGACGGAAAACGAACTGGTTCAGCGCAGCCCATTTATGATGCTGGCAGAAGAGCTGCCAGAGGCGCGCGACCATATGGGGCGCTTCGCACTGGCGATGGCCCAGCAGTCCGATGGCTCGTTCGTTCTGCTGGCGACCGAGCGTAATCTGCTCGCCCTTAACCGCGCATCGGCCGAAGAACTACAGGATCATCAATGCGCTATCCTGAATTGACCCCACCATAAATAGCGTTTACTCGCCATGCCTGTCGCCGTAGACTTGCTGAAAAAATCTACAGGAGACAGGCATGTCGCTCTGGTTATCTCACCCTCTGCTTCTTCCCTCATTGATTGTTGGCGTCACCATCGTGCTGTGGGCGACGTCGCTGCTGCCGGAATTTATCACCGCGCTGTTGTTTTTCACGGCGGCGATGACCGCCAAAATTGCCCCGCCGGAGGTGATCTTCGGCGGCTTTGCCTCGTCGGCGTTCTGGCTGGTATTCAGCGGGTTTGTGCTCGGAGTAGCGATCCGCAAAACCGGTCTGGCAGACAGGGCCGCGCGGGCGCTTTCAACCAGGCTGACCGATTCCTGGGTGCTGATGGTGGCAAGCGTAGTGCTGCTGAGCTACGCGCTGGCATTTGTCATGCCGTCAAACATGGGGCGTATCGCGCTGCTGATGCCGATTGTTGCGGCGATGGCAAAACGCGCCGGCATCGCCGACGGCTCTCGCGCATGGTTTGGCCTGGCGCTGGCCGTCGGGTTTGGCACCTTCCAGCTCTCGGCCACTATCCTGCCTGCTAACGTGCCAAACCTGGTGATGAGCGGTGCGGCAGAAGGCTCATACGGTATTCACCTGAACTATGTGCCGTATCTGCTGCTGCATACGCCGGTACTCGGCATTCTGAAAGGGTTAATTCTGATTGGCCTTATCTGTTGGTTATTTCCGGGTAGCCCAAAACCCGCGCGGGATATGGCACCGTCTGAACCGATGGGGCGGGATGAAAAGCGTCTCGCCTGGCTGCTGGCGGTGGTACTGGCCATGTGGGTTACCGAGAGCTGGCACGGTATTGGGCCCGCCTGGACGGGGCTGGCGGCATCGGTCATTGTGCTGCTGCCGCGTGTTGGTTTTACCACCGGGGAAGAGTTTTCGACAGGTGTGAACATGCGTACCTGTATTTATGTGGCGGGCATTCTTGGGCTGGCGATTGTCGTGACGCAGACCGGGATTGGCACTGCCGTTGGCGAAGCCTTGCTGCGGGTCATGCCGCTGGATGCAGACAGGCCGTTCACCAGTTTCCTCGCGTTGACCGGGATCACCACGGCGCTCAACTTCATTATGACCGCCAACGGCGTACCGGCGCTGTATACCACGCTGGCGCAGAGTTTTGCCGACGCGACCGGCTTCCCGCTGCTGTCGGTGATTATGATTCAGGTGCTGGGTTATTCCACGCCGCTGCTGCCGTATCAGGCATCGCCGATTGTGGTGGCTATGGGACTAGGGAAGGTGCCTGCAAGGGCGGGGATGCTGCTCTGTCTGGCGCTGGCGATTGCAACGTATCTGGTGCTGCTGCCGCTGGATTATCTGTGGTTTAGCGTACTGGGACAGCTGTAAAAAAGCCCGGTGGAGCTGACGCTTACCGGGCCTACAGAACCGTAGGGCGGGTTAGCGAAGCGCCACCCGCCACAAAGGCAATTACGCCTGTTTAGCCGCTTCTGCTGCTTTAACGATCACCGCGAAAGCGTCAGCTTTCAGGGATGCGCCGCCAACCAACGCGCCATCGATGTCTGGCTGAGTGAACAGCTCCGCAGCGTTAGCCGCGTTTACGGAACCGCCGTACTGGATGATGACTTGTTCAGCCACTTTCGCGTCTGCTTTAGAGATGTGGTCACGAATGAATTTGTGAACAGCCTGAGCCTGCGCAGGGGTTGCTGATTTGCCGGTACCGATAGCCCAGACTGGCTCGTAAGCAATGACCACGCCTTCGAATGCTGCCGCACCCTGAGTTTTCAGCACTGCGTCGATCTGACGTGCGCACACTTCTTCAGTTTTGCCAGCTTCGTTTTCTGCTTCGGTTTCACCGATGCACAGAACCGGGATCAGACCCTGCTCTTTCAGCACAGCGAATTTCTTCGCGATGAACTCGTCGGATTCTTTGTGGTAAGTACGACGCTCTGAGTGACCGATGATGATGTATTTCGCGCCGATATCTTTCAGCATTTCAGCGGAGGTTTCACCGGTGAATGCGCCAGACAGGTTAACGTCAACGTTCTGTGCACCCAGAACGATGTGGCTGCCGTCAGCCGCGTGTTTAGCCAGATCCAGGTACATATCAGGCGGAGCGATAGCAACCGCGCAACCAGTTACGCCAGCCAGCTCTTTACGCAGGTTAGCAACCAGTTCGTTTACCATGTGGCGGCTGCCGTTCAGTTTCCAGTTACCCATCACTAAAGGATGTCGCATTTCAATTCTCCACGCTAAATAAGCGAATTAAGGAATATGGCCACCCTGACGGGCAGCATGGTCTGTGAATCAGTATAGAGATTTTCCCTCGAAAGGCTTTGCTTTTTGTCATTAATTCGCCCCTCCGAGTGAGTCAGATAGTGTCAGCTTAATCGGTTCAACAGCGAAGGTCAGTCCCTTTTCGCCGTTATCTGCGACAACATAGCGAATGGCGCCTTCCGTATCGGCGTAATAGCGCTTGTTTTTACCGGCAGTCAGCAGTTTTTGCAGCTTTTGCTGGCTTTGCGCTTTGGTCAGAGCAGGGGTAAAGGCCTGCAGGATGGCGCTCATGTACTCCAGCGCTTTGGCCTTTGCCGCTTTTTGTTCTGGTCCCTGAATCGGCAGCCAGGTTATCTGCATGCTTTTGATTTTTAACGTACCGCGTTCAAGTGCGGTTGAAGCATACAGATTTTCGTTAATCTTACTGGCGGCGCGCGTCAGCGTCGGCGTATCGCGAGCGCTATCAATCGCGCGGAACTCATCCAGTGGCAGCGTTGGGTTGTTATGGTTGAAGGTTTCGCGAAACGCGCTAATTGACTGGTCGAACGACGGTGCTCCCGCCAGAAGGTACGGCGCAGTGGCAGGAGCAGTGGTTTCGGCGGCGTGCAGAGAGAGGCTGGCGCCTGGCATGGCTAAACACAATAAAAGGGAGTAAGCCCAAATTTTCATCAATATTGCCCCTGGCCGTAATTGCTCATGATTAAAACGATATCTGGTCGGCTTGTCAAAAGGTCACAACTCCAGGGTAAAATGCGCACTATATAATAATGAAGGAACCTTACATGACCATACAGCAGTGGCTGTTTTCATTCAAAGGGCGTATTGGACGCCGTGATTTCTGGATCTGGATGGTGACGTGGGTCGTTGCCATGCTGCTTCTGTTTTTCGTTGCCTACAATGCATGGCTGAGCACGCAAACCGCGGCATTTGCCCTGGTCTGTTTGCTGTGGCCAACGGCGGCCGTGGTGGTAAAACGCCTGCACGATCGCGGTCGCTCCGGCGCATGGGCATTTCTGATTATTCTGGCGTGGATGCTGGTGGCCGGTAACTGGGCAATACTGCCGTCGATCCTCCCCTGGGTTGTGGGGCGGCTGTTGCCATCCATTATCTTTGTCATGATGTTTGTCGATCTGGGCGCGTTTATCGGCACCCAGAGCGAGAACAAATACGGGAAAGATACCCTTGAGGTGAAGTACCGCTGATCACCAGTAGTGTTCGGCGGTCATATGGCCCGGCCGGCGGCGAAGATGTTTCGTCATCTGCCGGGTGTCCTTCAGAAGCTGTTGTGTATCCCGGACCATCTGTGGGTTACCACACAACATCACATGGCTGGTTTCGGCGTTCATCGGCAAACCAACCGCATTTTCCAGTGCGCCACTTTCAATCAACGCCGGAACACGCCCGGTGAGCGAGCCTGCTGCGGTTTCGCGGCTGACCACGGTCTGAATTTTCAGCTTCCCGCCATACTGCTGTTCCAGCTCTTGCATCTGCGGCAGATAACTTAAATCAGCGGCATAACGCGCGGCATGAACCAGCACGATATTTTTAAAGCGCTCCAGATCTTTGCCGTATTGCAGGATAGAAAGATAGGGGCCAATCGCCGTGCCGGTAGCCAGCATCCAGAGGGTGTCGCACTCCGGGATTTCATCCAGCACGAAGAAGCCCGCCGCTTCGCTCACAATCTGTACATCATCGCCGGGCTTCAGCGCAGCAAGGCGTGGGCTGAGTTTGCCGTCCGGGACGGTGACAAGATAGAACTCAAGATCCGGGTTATCTGGCGCGTTGACGTAAGAGTAAGCGCGCTGCACGCGTTCGCCATCGACATCCAGCCCCAGCTTTGCAAATTGTCCGGCCGTAAACGGGTGGATAGGGGCATGGACGGTGAGACTAAATAGCGCATCGGTCCAGAATTGTATCTTTGTGACTTTACCTGTTACCCAGTCCGCCATGATCTTCTCCTGTGCTGTTTCTCTCTTCTATCTTCCGTACTTGTCGTGAAAATTTCCAGCCCGTTCGGGCCGGAAAGCTCTATCGATCAAACGGTTTTACAGAATGTGGGTCTGCACGTCCGGGTCTTTGCGATCGAGATAGTGAATGGACTGAATACGGCGAATGGTGCGCGATTTGCCCCTGATGAGCAGCGTTTCGGTGGTAGCCATATTCCCCTTACGGGTGATGCCGTCCAGCAGGTCGCCTTTGGTGATCCCGGTTGCGGAGAAGACCACGTTATCGCTGCGGGCCATTTCATCCAGCGCCAGGATTTTATTGGCTTCTATGCCCATGGCTTCACAACGAGCCAGCTCTTCTTCGCCAATACGACGGTTCTCTGCGTTGTCGCCTTTGACATCATGACGCGGCAGCAGTCGGGCCTGCATATCGCCATCCAGCGCGCGGATCACCGCAGCAGACACCACGCCTTCAGGCGCGCCGCCGATGCCGTAAAGCACATCCACTTCGCTGTCCGGCATACAGGTCAGAATAGAGGCGGCAACGTCGCCGTCCGGGATGGCGAACACGCGCACGCCAAGCTTTTGCATCTGCGCAATGGTGGCGTCGTGGCGCGGTTTCGCCAGAATGGTGACGGTGAGCTCGCTGAGCGGTTTACCCAGAGCGGCAGCGATATTACGCAGGTTCTCGTCCAGCGGCAGGCTGAGGTCGATAGCGCCTTTCGCGCCAGGGCCGACAATCAGCTTTTCCATGTACATATCCGGCGCGTTGAGGAAGCAGCCTTTGTCACCCACCGCCATTACCGCCAGCGCGTTGGCCTGGCCCATGGCCGTCATGCGAGTGCCTTCGATAGGGTCGACTGCGATATCTACAGCATCGCCTTTGCCGGTCCCGACTTTTTCACCGATATAGAGCATCGGCGCTTCGTCGATCTCGCCTTCACCAATCACAATGGTGCCGTCGATATTGACCTGGTTAAGCACAATGCGCATGGCATGGACAGCCGCACCGTCTGCGGTATTTTTGTCGCCACGACCCAGCCATTTATAGCCCGCCAGAGCGGCGGCTTCGGTTACGCGGGAAAACTCGATAGCAAGTTCACGTTTCATGAGGTACTCGTGCAATCAAAAGGAATTGCACGAAGTTTATCACAGAGTGGGTAAGGTGCGGTCTGTACTCCCCTCACCCTAACCCTCTCCCCAAAGGGGCGAGGGGACTTAAAACACCCTCTCCCCAGGGGAGAGGGTATTAAGGACAATTACTCTTCGTGCTCTTCCCACGCCAGGGCGCGTTTCACCGCTTTTTTCCAGCCGCTGTAACGGACGTTACGCTCGGTGGTTTCGATCCCCGGACGGAATTCGCGTTCGATCACCGCTTTTTCCTGAAGTTCGTCCAGGTTCTGCCAGAAGCCCACTGCCAGACCCGCCAGGTATGCCGCACCCAGTGCGGTAACTTCACGGACTTCCGGGCGTTCTACACGTGTACCCAGAATGTCGGCCTGGAACTGCATCAGGAAGTTGTTGGCAACTGCGCCGCCGTCTACGCGCAGGGCGTGCAGACGAATGCCGGAGTCAGCCTGCATCGCTTCAAGAACATCACGCGTCTGGTAGGCGATGGATTCCAGCGTGGCGCGGATGATGTGGTTGGAGTTCACACCACGCGTCAGGCCGAAAATCGCGCCGCGAGCATACGGATCCCAGTATGGTGCACCCAGGCCGGTGAACGCAGGTACCACGTACACGCCGTTGGTGTCCTTCACTTTGGTCGCGAAGTATTCGGAGTCGAACGCATCGCTGATAAGCTTCATCTCGTCACGCAGCCACTGGATTGACGCACCCGCCATGAACACCGCACCTTCCAGCGCATAGTTCACTTCACCGCGCGGGCCACAGGCGATGGTGGTCAGCAGACCGTTTTCTGATTTCACCGCTTTCTCGCCGGTGTTCATCAGCATGAAGCAACCTGTACCGTAGGTGTTCTTCGCCATCCCTTCCTTAACGCACAGCTGGCCGAACAGCGCCGCCTGCTGGTCACCGGCGATACCGGCGATAGGAATACGCGTGCCGCCTTTACCGCCGATGTTGGTCTGACCGTACACTTCAGAAGACTTACGCACTTCTGGCAGCATGGCGCGCGGGATGTCCAGCGCGTCCAGCATTTTGTCATCCCACTCCAGGGTGTTGATGTTGAACAGCATGGTGCGTGAGGCGTTGGTGTAGTCGGTTACGTGGACACGTCCCTGGGTCATCTTCCAGATAAGCCAGGTATCAACGGTACCAAACAGAAGCTCGCCACGTTTCGCACGTTCACGTGAGCCTTCCACGTGGTCGAGGATCCATTTTACTTTGGTCCCTGAGAAGTACGGGTCAACCACCAGGCCGGTTGCGCTACGCACATATTCTTCCATACCGTCGCGCTTGAGCTGTTCGCAGATTTCTGCGGTACGGCGACACTGCCAGACGATCGCGTTGTATATCGGCTTGCCGGTTTCGCGCTCCCACACCACGGTGGTTTCACGCTGGTTGGTGATACCGATAGCGGCAATTTCGTCGGAACTGATATCAGCTTTCGCCAGCACTTCTACCAGCGTGGAGCTTTGCGTCGCCCAGATTTCCATTGGGTCGTGCTCTACCCAGCCTGGACGAGGGTAGATTTGCTCAAATTCGCGCTGTGACACGCTGACGATATTCGCGTCATGATCCATTACGACAGCGCGGGAGCTGGTAGTGCCCTGGTCGAGCGCAACAATATATTTTTTTTCGGTCATGGTTTGAGTCCCGTAGTCAGATTACAGCGAAGCTTTTTGTTGTGCGGCAGAAGTCGTTTCCTTCTCCTCTTCCACACAGGTGTCGCACGGTAAGTGGCGACCAATTAATTTGCGATAGCCAAATGCACCCAGTGACGCCCCCACGATTGGCCCGAACAGCGGAACCAGGAAGTAAGGAATGTCTTTGCCACCGGTGAAAGCGACGTCGCCCCAGCCAGCGATAAAGGCAAAGGCTTTTGGCCCGATGTCACGCGCCGGGTTCATGGCGAAGCCAGTCAGTGGACCCATGGATGCGCCGATAACGGCAATCAGCAGGCCAATCAACAGCGGCGCCAGTGGGCCACGCGGAATGCCGTTGCCATCGTCGGTCAGCGCCAGGATAACGCCCATCAGGATAGCGGTAATCACCATTTCAACCACGAACGCCTGCACAAAATTGATATGCGGGTTTGGATAAGTTGAGAAGATGCCAGCCAGATCCAGACTTTCGACACTGCCGCGCACCATATGATGCGTCTGTTCGAAGTCGATGAAAAGATTGTAATAAAGCCCGTAAACTAATGCTGCTGCGCAAAACGCGCCAGCAAATTGAGAAATGATGAAAGGGACAACTTTGCGTCCATCGAAGCACGCGAACAACCACAACGCGATGGTCACCGCCGGATTAAGATGTGCACCAGAAACGCCTGCGGTCAGGTAAATGGCCATCGCCACGCCCAGACCCCAGATGATACTGATTTCCCACTGACCAAAACTGGCACCCGCCACTTTCAGTGCAGCGACACAACCCACTCCGAAGAATATCAACAACCCGGTACCAAGGAACTCGGCGATGCACTGGCCTTTTAAGGTTGATGTCTGACTCATAATCGGAATCCTGAAGAAATTGATGTTTATTGTTAGCATGGCCGCCCGTGACAGCCACGATGTCCTGTAGACATAGTGTTAATTTATCGTTAACGAGCAAAAACGAGAAATATCGAAATCAAAATGTGTGGTCTGTGTCAATAAAATGAGCGTTTTCGCGCTACAAAGCACATTTTTAACTCAACGGCGAAATGAGAGCTGAATCATTTCATTAACGAAAGAGTTAACAATTTAGGGGTATATGACGCGAACGCACCAGGACGAGGCCGAAAAGTGTTGCAAACCGCGATCTGCGCGGCATGTCGCTGGACAGGGGCGGCGGGGCTTCATACAATCGGCATATATGTTGTGCGCGTTTACGTTAAAGCGTCGCCTTGCAATTCAGGAGAGGTAGGATCATGTCTTTAGAAGTGTTTGAGAAACTGGAATCGAAAGTACAGCAGGCGATTGACACCATCACGCTGCTGCAAATGGAAATTGAAGAGCTGAAAGAAAAGAACAACAGCCTGGCACAAGAAGTTCAGACCGCGCAGCACGGCCGTGAAGAACTGGAGCGCGAAAACAACCAACTGCGCGAACAGCAGAACGGCTGGCAGGATCGCTTACAGGCGCTGCTGGGACGTATGGAAGAAGTTTAATTCCAGTCGGGAATGAACTGAACAGGCCGGGTATGGCGTCATCGCTACCCGGCTTTTTTGTGGTCGTTGCTTACTGGCGACAATGAACGCGATACAGATATAGCGTTTCATTATGCGGTCCCTGTGACTAACCGCTCCACCGTTCACCACCGGTGATAAGTCGGTGGACACAAGCCCTGGTGCGGGCTGCTTTACGGCGTTGAATACACCTTTCCCAGGACCGATGCCCATTTGCGAGATGGCGGAAAGGGACGCAGCATCATAAATAGCTTCAGCCGTGGAGTTAAGGTCTTCAAACATAATTGGGAATTTATAAAGGTTCGAAGGGGTTGCCTACCGTTTATAGGGCGGTATGATAAATGTCCCTGGTGTGGGTCTGTAAGACCTCCCAACGGACCGCGAATCCCGAGGGACAAAAAAAACCGCCACATTGCTGTTGGCGGTTTTTTTATGCTTCGCGCTTCCTGCGGGAAACGCGTTTATTACTCGATATCCAGCGGGTCTTCGGAAAGGATAATGCCGGTGTTATCGGCATAGAGATGGTCGCCGGAGAAGAAGGTTACGCCGCCGAAATTAACGCGAACGTCGCTTTCACCTATACCTTCACCCGCAGCACCCACCGGGATGGCCGCGATGGCCTGAATACCGATATCCAGCTCTTCCAGATCGTCGACCTGGCGCACTGAGCCGTACACCACTATCCCTTCCCACTCGTTTTGCATGGCCAGGCGGGCAAGGTCGGCATCAATCAACGCACGGCGCATAGACCCACCACCATCGACCAGCAAAATACGGCCACGACCGTTCTGTTCGAGCAGATCGTACAGCAACCCGTTATCCTCGAAACATTTCACCGTGATAATTTGTCCGCCAAACGACGACCGCCCACCAAAGTTGGTAAACAGGGGTTCTACGACGTTGACATCTTCCTGGTAGATGTCGCAAAGCTCGGAAGTATCGTATTTCATAGGCTTAATGTTCAGTTGCTGCGAGTGCTTTCAGTATATCGCGCGAAACGCATTGTTGGCAAAATCATCAATTGTTAATTGATATTTGTCAGTTAACGTAACGCCTGACTCAGAATAATACCCACTACGAACAACAGGTTAGTCAGTAATGCCCCTTTTACCGTTCGTTCGAGCATGGGCGGCATTGCAGCTGGATCATGTTCGCGCAGGACATACCGCGCCTGTTTTACCAGCAGCGGCGCGGCCAGAATAAACAGCCAGCCCCACAAACTGTGCAGTGAAATCAGGTTAAACAGCGCCAGACACACCAGCGCGCCCATCAGCAGACAGGCGTGGTAACGACGCGCATTAACCGTCCCCAGGCGTACCGCCAGAGTGTTTTTCCCGTTTTCGCGGTCGCTGTCGATATCGCGCAGGTTATTAATATTGAGTACCGCCGTCGCCAGCAGGCCACATGCCGTAGCAGGCAGGAACAGGGCAGGGATGAGCGTATGCGCCTGTAAATACCAACTGCCCATTACGCTCAGCCAGCCGAAGAAGACCAGCACGGAAATATCACCCAGGCCAATATAACCGTAAGGGCGCGTGCCGACGGTGTAGGTAATGGCGGCAATAATGGCAAGCAAACCCAGCACCATAAAACCAATGAAATCAGCCGTGGTTTTACAGGCGACAGACACCAGTGCCAGGCCGGACAAACAAATCAGTACCACGGTGATAATCAGCGCGCGTTTCATCTGTGCCTGGGTGATCACCCCCTTTTGCATCCCGCGCAGCGGCCCAATCCGATCGGGTTTATCGCTGCCTTTTACGGCATCACCATAATCGTTGGCGAGATTAGAGAGGATTTGCAGCAGCCCGGCGGTGACGAGTGCCAGACCGGCGACCAGAGGGTCGAAATAACCTTGCCACCATGCGAGGGCAGAACCAACGATAATCGCGGCAAAGGCCAGAGGAAGCGTTTTAGGGCGCAGACTTTCGAGCCACGCCTGAGTACGGCTGATATCAGTCATAGTTATTTAGCCAATAAAAATGGGGCTTTTCAGCCCCATTAACAGTGATGAGAATGCAGTAACCGCGATTATAGGATAAAACGGCTCAGATCTTCATCTGCCACTAACGCATCCAGATGTTTACTCACATATTCTGCGTCAATGGTAATGCTTTGACCGTTCAGGTCGCTCGCATCATAAGAGATATCTTCCACCAGGCGTTCCAGTACGGTGTGCAGACGACGCGCACCGATGTTCTCGGTGGTTTCATTCACCTGCCATGCGGCCTGGGCGATACGTTTGATACCGTCTTCGGTGAACTCAAGGTTAACCCCTTCGGTCGCCATCAGCGCTTTGTACTGTACGGTAGCAGAGGCGTTTGGTTCGGTCAGGATACGTTCGAAATCTTCCGTAGTCAGTGCCTGAAGCTCTACACGGATTGGCAGACGACCCTGCAATTCCGGGATCAGGTCGGACGGGCTGGCAACCTGGAATGCGCCTGACGCGATAAACAGGATATGGTCAGTTTTCACCATACCGTGCTTGGTGGAGACGGTGCAGCCTTCAACCAAAGGCAGCAGGTCGCGCTGAACGCCTTCACGGGACACATCCGGGCCGGAACTGTTGCCGCCACGCTTACAGATTTTGTCGATTTCGTCGATAAACACGATACCGTGCTGCTCAACCGCATCGATTGCATCTTGCTTCAGCTCTTCCGGGTTCACCAGTTTTGCCGCTTCTTCTTCGATAAGCAGCTTCAGTGCGTCCTTGATTTTCAGCTTACGCGCTTTCTGCTTCTGGCCGCCCAGGTTCTGGAACATGGACTGCAACTGGCTGGTCATCTCTTCCATACCTGGAGGTGCCATGATTTCAACACCCATCGGCGCGGCAGCAAGATCGATCTCAATCTCTTTGTCGTCCAGTTGCCCTTCACGCAGTTTTTTGCGGAATGCCTGGCGTGCGGCAGATGGCTCAGCTTGCTGTTCAGACTGGCCCCAGTTGTTTTTAGCCGGTGGGATCAGCACGTCGAGAATGCGCTCTTCAGCCATCTCTTCGGCACGATAGCGGTTTTTCTCGATGGCCTGGACGCGCACCATCTTGATAGCGGAGTCGGTCAGATCGCGGATGATAGAATCCACTTCTTTACCAACATAGCCCACTTCGGTGAACTTGGTCGCTTCCACTTTGATGAACGGCGCGTTGGCCAGCTTCGCCAGACGGCGGGCGATTTCGGTTTTACCGACACCGGTCGGGCCGATCATCAGAATGTTTTTTGGGGTCACTTCGTGACGCAGCTCTTCATCGAGCTGCATACGACGCCAGCGGTTACGCAGGGCGATAGCCACGGAACGCTTCGCGTTATCCTGGCCGATAATGTGTTTGTTCAGTTCGCTGACAATTTCGCGTGGGGTCATTTCAGACATGGGAGATCCTTACGCTTTGGAGGTCAATTCTTCGATGGTGTGGTTGTGGTTGGTATAGATGCAGATATCACCTGCAATATCCAACGCCTTCACCGCGATATCGCGTGCGTTCATGTCGGTATTTTCCAACAGCGCGCGGGCAGCAGCCTGGGCGTAGGGGCCGCCAGAGCCGATAGCAATCAGGTCATTTTCGGGCTGAATAACGTCACCGTTACCGGTGATAATCAGCGAAGCGGTTTCATCGGCCACAGCCAGCAGGGCTTCGAGCTTGCGCAGCATACGATCGGTACGCCAGTCTTTCGCCAGCTCAACGGCGGCTTTCACCAGATGACCCTGGTGCATTTCCAGTTTGCGTTCAAACAGTTCAAACAGCGTGAAGGCATCAGCGGTACCGCCTGCAAAACCGGCGATCACTTTGTCGTTGTAGAGACGACGCACTTTCTTCACGTTGCCTTTCATGACGGTATTACCCAGCGTGGCCTGGCCATCACCGGCGATTACCACTTGGCCGTTACGGCGTACACTTACTATTGTTGTCACGAGCAGACCCCCTGGTTACAGATTCGGGAAACAGAAGCCCTGAGCCAGTGCTCAGGGCTGAATTAAATGATAAATGGGGGGGATTTTGGGGGTTTCAACCCCCGGAAGCGAGTCGAATGCAGTTTGTGTGACCGGCAACTTTCAAACGGGAGATAGTGCCATCGGCATTTTCTTTGCCTTTGACCGGGCCAATCACCACGCGGTTCCAGCCATTGTTGGTGGTGATGCGTGAATCAAATCCTTCAAATGCCAGCTGAGCACGTACCGTTTCGGCCTGCTCTGCACCTTTAAACGAACCGCACTGAACCATCCAACGGCGCTCGTCTTTTTTCTCAGCCGTTTGCTTAGGCGCTTCCGTCTCTTTGGTCACCGGGGCGGCCTGTTGCGTCTTCGGTTGCTGTGCCGTGGTGTGCGTAGGGGTCTGCAACAGATCCTGATACGCCTGGGCCTGAGTCGCCTGTTTCTGCGTTTGTGCCTTAGGCGCCTGAACAGGTTGTGCCTGTGCGGTACGCGTTTGCTGCTGTGGCTGCTGGTAAGGCTGCTCTGCCACACGCGGCTGCGTGCGAGGCTGCTGTACTGGCTGAGTTTGCGTCCACTGCTGTTGTGGTTGCTGCTGTTGCTGCTGTTGGCTCAGCAACTGTGCCTGGCGCTGACGTTGCAGCGTTTGCTGGCGTTGTGCTGGCGTTTGTTCATTCCACGGCACTTCGTTCAGCTGTGTCGGCTGCTGGCGCATGTCGGCCTGCATCTGGGCCAATAATTGACGCTGTTCGTCGGTCAGCTGATTCGCGTTCACGACTTCACCACCGGCAGAAGGCTCAGTAGGTGCGCGAACGCCTGGCTGGCGACTTTCCAGCTCTTTGATATAGCGCCAGCGCTCTTCAGGTTTTGGCGGTAAGCCATTCCCGGCAACCTTGTTGCCCTGAAGCGCCTCGGCATCTTCTTTCTTATGGTGAGTAATAAAGTACAGGCCACCGATAAAGGCTACCACTACGGCCGCGGCAATAGCGACCATCGCCGGGGAGACAGCAGGCAGGCTACGTTGCTTATTCCTTGAGCTACTCTTTTTGCGTCGCGAAGGTGCCGGCTGGCCGCGACGTACATAATCTCGTTGTGCCACTATCGTTTCGCTGTATTTATTCGTTCGTCAGCCCGCCATGTTACTTAAGCGGCGGGGCTTTGACCAGATAAGGGTGTCCTAAAGGCGTTTACTTTAAGTCAATGCCTGGGTAGTGCCGCGCACAATCAGTTCGCAATCCAGCAGACGTGACCCGCTACTAACTGTCTGACCATGCAGCTGATCCAGCAGAAGGAGCATCGCTTCGCGACCAATCTGGTAGCGCGGTTGCGCGACGGTTGAAAGCGGTGGATCGCAAAATTCTGATAGAGAAATATTATCGAACCCGATAATTGACAGATCTTTTGGCACGCGCAGACCACGGCGTTTGGCATAAGATAACGCACCCAGCGCCATCACATCACTGTGGCAGAATACCGCCGTTGGCGGTTCCGGCAGCGCCAGCAGTTTTTCCAGCGCCAGCCCACCGGCTTCAAAGGTGAAATCCCCGCGCGCAATATAATGCGGGTCGACCGTCGCGCCGGTACGGCGCAGAGCCTGAACGTAGCCTTGTAAGCGGTAGTGACACAGCGGCATCTCTTCTGGCCCGGCGATACAGCCAATGCGTTTGTGCCCCAGATCCTGAAGATAGTTCACCGCGTTAAAGGCTGCGGTGAGGTTGTCGATATGCACCGTCGGCAGTTCCAGCTCTGGGGCGAATTCGTTCGCCATCACCATCGGCGGTAAATTGCGCTGTTCTTCAATGCTGGCATCAAAGGGCAGGCGTGAGCCGAGCAGTAACATTCCGTCGATCTGCTTGGTGATAATGAGGTCAATAAAGGTTTTTTCCTGCTGATTCTGGTGAGCGCAGTCCCCAATCAGCACCAGATAGCCTTGTTCGGCAGCGGTCACTTCAATACCGCGGATGATTTCGCTAAAGAAGGGATCGCAGATGTCCGGCACTATCACCAGTATCGTGCGCGATTCATTGCGCTTAACGTTACGTCCCATTGCCTGCGGGAAATAGCCGACTTCCAGCGCCGCCTGCTCTACCCGATTGCGTGTCGCCTGGGAGACTTTATCCGGGTTCATTAATGCGCGGGACACGGTTGCCGTAGATACCTGTGCTTTCTGGGCAACGTCTTTCATGGTCGCCGTGGCAACCTCTTTCCTGGACTTCACGTCTTCTCCTCGCATGAACACCGAACTTCTGACACCTCATTTTTACAGATAGTTTATGAGAGCGGTTACAGAATTTTCATAAAAAGTGTGAGGAAGGTTAAATTTTTTCGATCCGTCTCGCAACAGAGGCTTAGCCTTCAATGGGATCAACATCCAGGACCCACTTAACCTTACGCGCTTCCGGCAGGGTATTTATCAATGCCAGCGTACTGCTGACAACATGTTGTAAGCGTATACGCGAGGGGTGCTGCAATAAAATTTGCCAGCGGAAACGCCCACCCCGCTTGGGTGCCAGCGCAGGAACAGGCCCTAAAATCCACAGCTGGTTATCCACCAGTGGGCTGGCTTGCAGCAGATTGCGGAGCTGCTGGAGGAACAGCGGTGCCTGCTGATTATTATGATCTTCCGCGCGGATGATCACGTGGCTGGTCCACGGCGGCAGTTGCAGGGTCTGACGCTCAGCCAGGGCTTGTTCGGCAAACGCGTCATAGCCTTTATGCAGCAAGGTTTGCAACAGAGGGTGTTCCGGGTGGTGGGTTTGTAGCACCACTTCTCCCTGCTTCCCGGCGCGACCGGCGCGACCGGCCACCTGGGTATAGAGCTGGGCAAAACGTTCGGCGGAGCGGAAATCGGCAGAGAACAACGCGCCATCCACATCCAGCAGGGCGACCAGCGTGACATCCGGGAAGTGGTGCCCTTTGGCCAGCATCTGAGTCCCAATCAATATACGCGCACCACCGCGATGCACTTCCGCGAGCTGTTGCTCAAGCGCGCCTTTGCGGCTGGTGGTGTCCCGGTCGATACGTGAAATGGGAACATCCGGGAAGAACGGGGCCAGTGCTTGCTCCAGCTGTTCCGTCCCCAGGCCGACCGGCACCATGTGCGTCGAGCCACAAGACGGGCATTGGCGCGGGATAGGTCTTTGGCTGTCGCAGTGGTGGCAGCGTAAATGGCGTTGTGCCTGGTGAAGCGTGTAGTAGTGGTCGCAGCGTGGGCACTCCGCAATCCATCCGCAGTCATGGCAGAGCAGCGCCGGGGCAAATCCGCGTCGGTTCAGGAACAGGATCACCTGATTCCCGGCCTGCAAATGCTGGCGCATTCGGGTGATCAATGCAGGCGCTAACCCGGCCTGCACCTGCTGACCTTTCAAATCCAGCACATGCTGAATGGCCGGGCGGGCGTTCCCCGCGCGGCGTGTCAGGCGCAGCATGTGATATTTACGCTGGCGGACGTTGTGCAGCGTTTCCAGCGCAGGCGTGGCGGAGCCGAGAATAATCGGGATCTGCTCGCTGTGAGCGCGATAAACGGCCAGGTCGCGAGCATGATAGCGCCAGCCTTCCTGCTGTTTATAGGAGCTGTCATGCTCTTCATCTATTACGATGACGCCCAGATTTTTAAACGGGGTGAACAGCGACGAGCGCGTGCCAATGACAATGGCAGCTTCACCGTTTTTCGCTTTGAGCCACGCGCTGAGGCGTTCGCTGTCGTTCAGGCCGGAGTGCAGGACTTCCACCGGCGCATTAAAACGTTCACGAAAACGGGCGATGGTTTGAGGCGTCAGGCCGATTTCCGGCACCATGACCAGCGCCTGCTTGCCCTGAGAGAGCACATTTTCCAGCACGCTAAGATAGACTTCGGTTTTGCCGGAACCCGTAACACCTGCCAGCAACCAGGCGGAAAAATGGTCGGCGGCGCTGTGAATCGCCCCCACGGCGGTAGCCTGTTCGGTATTCAGGCGCAGACGATCCCCGGAAACGGAAAAACTGTCGCGCCAGTCATAAAGGGCGGGCGCTTCGCTTGCCAGCTCGCACAACCCTTTTTTACGCAGTGCCTGAAGTGCCGCGTCAGTAAAGTCCAGCTCTTCAACCTGATGGCGCCAGATGCGCCTTTGGCGCAGGGCTGCCAGCGCCTGTTGCTGTTTAGGGGAACGCTTCAGACTGTTAATGTCTACCGCTTGCCCCTGTTCGGTGGCGAACCAGTACCACATCGGCGCGTGGCTGGCGCTCTTACCCTGGCGCAGTAAAATGGGTAGGGCATGGAACAGAACATCGCCAATCGGGTGGTGATAGTATTCCGCCGCCCACAGCAACAGCCGCCAGGTGCTCGTTGAGTAGACCGGCTCGTTATCCAGCACTTCTGCAACGGCTTTCAGCTCATTAACAGGAAGCTCACTTTTATCGCTGACGGAAACCACGATCCCCACGCGCTGCTGCTTGCCAAAGGGCACGGTCACGCGACAGCCCGCTTTGGCATTCATGCTGTCGGGCAGCAGATAGTCAAAGGTGCGGGGAAGCGGAACGGGCAGGGCAACGTGAGCGACGGGCATCGAATCTTCCTGACTTGAAAAGTGGCGCGTTAGTATACACATTAGTAAAAGCGGCGTGCGGATCAGTTTGCATACGCTGGTCAAATTCTGTATGATTCGCCGCCTTTGATGCGCTTTATGCAGTGTCAAAACCTATACTATTAACATCGCGTGGTGTCTGGCGTTAGGGCTGGAAGAGCGACGCGGCCTTAACTGAGGTTCTCCCATGAAAAAAGATATTCACCCGAAATACGAAATGATTACTGCAAACTGCTCTTGCGGTAACTCTATCCAGATCCGCTCCACCGTGGGTCACGATCTGAACCTGGACGTGTGCGGCAAATGCCACCCGTTCTTCACTGGTAAGCAGCGTGATGTTGCAACCGGTGGCCGTGTTGACCGCTTCAACAAGCGTTTCAGCATCCCGGGCGCTAAATAAGTTTCCCGAAAAAAAGGCACCGAAAGGTGCCTTTTTTGTCTCTGCAAATCAGTATTCCCACGTATCCGGGTCGATACCCAGTTCACGCATAATCACCTTTGCCTCTTCCGGGATTTCATCGCTGCGCTCTTTACGCAGGTCTTCATCATTCGGCAACGGTTGACCGGTAAACGCATGTAAAAATGCTTCACACAGCAATTCGCTGTTGGTCGCGTGACGCAGGTTGTTCACCTGACGACGCGTACGTTCATCGGTGAGGATCTTCAACACCTTCAGAGGAATGGAAACCGTAATTTTCTTTACTTGTTCACTCTTCTTACCGTGCTCAGCGTATGGGCTGATATATTCGCCGCTCCATTCAGCCATGAGATACCTTTAATCCTCTCAGTCATTAATCTAAAGGTGCAAAACCCTGTAATAAGGAGTGTTTTGGACCGTAATCTTGCGTAGTTTACCGTAGAGACACTACCGTGGCACGGATATTGGCACTGCGGCGTGCACTAAAGCATATAATTTTAACGGCTATTTGCGCATTGCTCAATCTATACGCAAAGAAGTTTAGATGTCCAGATGTATTGACGTCCATACTTTCAATGTTTACTCTGGTGGCTGACTTTTCACCTAATAAGCCAGGAAGCCTTCACCATGACGCGTAAACAGGCCACCATCGCAGTGCGTAGCGGATTGAATGATGACGAGCAGTACGGCTGTGTTGTCCCGCCGATTCATCTTTCCAGTACTTACAATTTCACCGGATTTAATGAACCCCGTGCGCACGACTATTCCCGTCGTGGCAACCCTACGCGCGATGTTACCCAGCGCGCGCTGGCGGAGCTGGAAGGTGGCGCAGGTGCGGTGTTAACCAACACCGGTATGTCTGCCATCCATCTGGTGACAACGGTCTTCCTGAAACCTGGCGATCTGCTGGTTGCGCCGCACGACTGTTATGGCGGCAGCTATCGTCTGTTCGACAGCCTGGCAAAACGGGGCTGTTATCGCGTGTTGTTTGTTGATCAAAACGACGAACAAGCCCTGAAACAGGCGCTGGCAGAGAAACCAAAGCTGGTTCTGGTGGAAAGCCCAAGCAATCCATTGTTGCGCGTTGTCGATATTACCAAAATTTGTCAGCTCGCAAGGGATGCGGGAGCGATAAGTGTAGTGGATAATACGTTCCTCAGTCCGGCCCTCCAGAACCCACTGGCACTGGGTGCAGATCTTGTATTGCATTCATGCACTAAATATCTGAATGGGCACTCTGATGTGGTGGCGGGCGTGGTGATTGCAAAAGATCCCGACGTTGTCACCGAACTGGCATGGTGGGCCAATAACATTGGCGTCACCGCAAGCGCCTTTGATAGCTACCTGTTGTTACGTGGCATTCGCACGCTGTCGCCGCGCATGGAAGCGGCTCAGCGTAATGCCCTGGCGATTGTCGATTTCCTGAAAACGCAGCCGCTGGTGAAAAAATTGTATCATCCATCGCTGCCGGAAAATCAGGGGCATGAGTTTGCCGCGCGTCAACAGAAGGGTTTTGGCGCGATGTTAAGCTTTGAACTGGATGGCGATGAGCAAACGCTGCGTCGCTTCCTGAGCGGGCTGTCATTGTTTACGCTGGCGGAATCATTAGGTGGGGTCGAAAGCTTGATCTCCCACGCCGCGACCATGACGCACGCAGGGATGGCACCCGAAGCACGTGCCGCCGCCGGTATTTCTGAAACGCTGCTGCGTATTTCAACCGGTATTGAAGATTCTGAAGATTTAATTGCCGATCTGGAAAATGGCTTCCAGGTCGCAGCCAAGGGGTAATCATGAGTGTGATAGCGCAGGCAGGGGCGAAGGGTCGTCAGCTGCACAAGTTTGGTGGTAGTAGTCTTGCTGATGTGAAATGTTACCTGCGTGTCGCAGGGATCATGACAGAGTATTCACAGCCGGGTGACATGATGGTTGTCTCTGCGGCTGGCAGCACCACCAACCAGTTGATTAGCTGGCTGAAATTAAGCCAGACCGATCGCCTTTCTGCGCATCAGGTTCAACAATCCTTACGTCGTTACCAGAGCGAACTCATTGCCGGCTTGCTGCCAGCCGAGGTCGCTGATGGGCTGATTTCCGCATTTACTCATGACCTTGAGCGCCTGGCTGCCCTGCTTGATAGCGGCATTACCGATGCGGTGTATGCCGAAGTGGTGGGTCACGGTGAGGTCTGGTCTGCGCGTCTGATGGCGTCCGTTTTGCAACACCAGGGTGTTGAAGCCGCGTGGCTTGATGCGCGCGACTTCCTGCGCGCTGAGCGTGCTGCACAGCCGCAGGTCGACGAAGGCTTGTCTTATCCGTTACTGCAACAGCTGCTGGTGCAGCACCCGGGCAAACGTATTGTGGTGACCGGCTTTATCAGCCGCAGCAACGCGGGTGAAACCGTGCTGCTGGGGCGTAATGGCTCTGACTACTCTGCAACACAAATCGGTGCGCTGGCCGGTGTTTCCCGTGTGACTATCTGGAGTGACGTGGCGGGTGTTTACAGCGCTGATCCGCGCAAAGTGAAAGATGCCTGCCTGCTGCCGTTGCTGCGTCTGGATGAAGCCAGCGAGCTGGCACGTCTGGCTGCTCCGGTGCTGCACGCCCGTACGCTTCAGCCGGTTTCGGGCAGTGATATCGACCTGCAACTGCGCTGTAGCTATACCCCGGATCAAGGTTCAACTCGCATTGAGCGTGTGCTGGCCTCCGGCACAGGCGCACGTATCGTCACCAGCCATGACGACATCTGCCTGATTGAGTTCCAGGTGCCAGCCGGCCAGGATTTCAAACTGGCACACAAAGATATCGACCTTATTCTGAAACGTGCGCAGGTGCGTCCGTTAGCCGTTGGCGTGCATAACGATCGCCAGCTGCTGCAATTCTGCTACACCGCAGAAGTGGCCGACAGCGCACTGAAAATTCTTGATGAAGCTGGCCTGCCGGGTGAACTTCGCCTGCGTCAGGGGCTGGCGCTGGTCGCGATGGTGGGCGCAGGTGTCACCCGTAATCCGCTGCACTGCCACCGCTTCTGGCAGCAGCTGAAGGGCCAGCCAGTTGAGTTTACCTGGCAGTCGGAAGAGGGCATCAGTCTGGTGGCCGTTCTGCGTAAAGGACCAACTGAGAGCCTGATTCAGGGTCTGCACACCTCTCTGTTCCGCGCGGAAAAGCGTATCGGCCTGGTGCTGTTCGGCAAAGGGAATATCGGTTCTCGCTGGCTGGAGCTGTTCGCGCGTGAGCAAGAGACGCTTTCAGCGCGTACCGGGTTTGAATTTATTCTCGCGGGCGTAGTGGACAGCCGCCGTAGCCTGCTGAATTACGAAGGTCTGGATGCCAGCCGCGCACTTGCCTTCTTTAATGATGAAGCGGTTGAACAGGATGAAGAGTCACTGTTCCTGTGGATGCGTGCGCACCCGTATGATGACCTGGTCGTGCTGGACGTCACGGCCAGTGAACAGCTCGCCGATCAGTATCTGGATTTCGCCAGCCACGGCTTCCATGTCATTAGTGCCAACAAACTGGCGGGCGCGAGCAGCACCGATAAATACCGTCAAATCCATGACGCGTTCGAAAAAACGGGCCGTCACTGGTTGTACAACGCGACTGTTGGCGCGGGCCTGCCGGTTAACCATACCGTGCGCGATCTGATTGAAAGCGGTGACAGTATTCTGGCGCTGAGCGGAATTTTCTCCGGCACGCTTTCCTGGTTGTTCCTGCAATTCGATGGCACGGTTCCTTTTACCGACCTGGTGGATCAGGCGTGGCAGCAAGGGCTGACCGAGCCAGACCCGCGCGTGGACCTGTCCGGGAAAGACGTCATGCGTAAACTGGTTATCCTGGCGCGTGAAGCTGGGTATGACATCGAGCCGGGCGCAGTGCGCGTGGAGTCACTGGTACCTGCGGGTTGTGAGGAAGGTTCTGTCGACCACTTCTTCGAAAACGGTGACGAGCTGAATGACCAGATGGTGCAACGTCTGGAAGCGGCACAAGAAATGGGCCTGGTGCTGCGCTATGTGGCGCGCTTCGAGGCGAACGGTAAAGCGCGAGTCGGTGTTGAAGCGGTGCGCCCTGAGCATCCACTGGCGGCGCTGTTGCCGTGCGATAACGTTTTTGCGATTGAAAGCCGCTGGTATCGCGATAACCTGCTGGTGATCCGTGGCCCGGGTGCTGGTCGCGATGTGACCGCCGGGGCAATTCAGTCCGACATCAACCGTCTGGCTAAGCTGCTGTAATCTCAATTATTCCCTCTCCTACCGGGAGAGGGACTTCTCTTCATCATGAACTTCCCTCATCTTCCCTGAGCAATCCTCACCGTTATTGTTGATTATTTCTGTTGACGCCACTCCGCTTTTCCGTCATTTTTACATCTGGACGTCTAAACGTATAGAAGTTCGAATCACAACAAACAACGACACGCGATTGATGAGGTAAGGTATGAGCTTTTTTCACGCCAACCAGCGGGAAGCCCTGAATCAGAGCCTGGCCGAAGTAAACGGCCAGATTAACGTCTCTTTTGAATTTTTCCCGCCGCGCACCAGTGAAATGGAGCAAACCCTGTGGAGCTCTATCGATCGCCTGAGCAGCCTGAAACCGAAATTTGTCTCCGTGACTTACGGTGCAAACTCCGGTGAGCGTGACCGCACGCACAGCATTATCAAGGGCATCAAAGACAGAACCGGTCTGGAAGCGGCTCCGCACCTGACCTGCATCGATGCTACCCGCGATGAACTGCGCGCCATCGCCCAGGACTACTGGAACAACGGGATTCGTCATATCGTCGCCCTGCGCGGCGACCTGCCGCCGGGCAGCGGCAAACCGGAAATGTATGCGGCTGACCTGGTGACGCTGCTGAAAGAGGTGGCGGACTTTGATATCTCCGTTGCCGCGTACCCGGAAGTTCACCCGGAAGCGAAAAGCGCGCAGGCGGATTTGCTCAACCTGAAACGTAAAGTGGATGCCGGGGCAAACCGCGCCATCACCCAGTTCTTCTTCGACGTAGAAAGTTATTTGCGTTTTCGTGACCGCTGCGTTTCTGCGGGCATCGACGTTGAAATCATTCCTGGCATTTTGCCGGTGTCTAACTTCAAACAGGCGAAAAAATTCGCTGGCATGACCAACGTGCGCATTCCGCTTTGGATGTCTAAAATGTACGAAGGGCTGGACGATGACCCGGAAACACGCAAGCTGGTGGGCGCAAATATCGCGATGGACATGGTGAAGATCTTAAGTCGTGAAGGGGTGAAGGACTTCCACTTCTATACTCTGAACCGCGCGGAAATGAGTTACGCCATTTGCCACACGCTCGGCGTTCGACCTGGCGTGTAACAAATAAAAGCCCTCTTCGGAGGGTTTTTTGATTTATAAGGGTTTTATTTTCCTGCCAGTTCAGCAATGCTGCCTTTGACGTACAAAAGTCACATATTTTCAATGTAAAATTAAACGGAATTAACTATCGAATCTGTGGGTTATCCCAACTATACCTTATCAATAAGGGCGTATATCGTAACAGTAATACTGTAAAGGGAGCACAACGATGAGCACGTCAGACGATACCAATAAAGCGGCATCAGCCGGTAAGTGTCCGTTCCATCAGGGCGGCGTTGATCTTAGCGCGGGTGCTGGCACCGGCAGTAAAGAGTGGTGGCCTAAGCAACTTCGTGTTGATCTTCTGAATCAACATTCCAGCCGTTCGAACCCACTGGGTGAAGACTTCGATTACCGCAAAGAATTCAGCAAGCTCGACTACTCAGCCCTCAAGGGCGATCTCAAAGCACTCTTAACCGACTCCCAACCGTGGTGGCCTGCCGACTGGGGCAGCTATGCGGGCCTGTTTATTCGTATGGCCTGGCACGGTGCTGGTACTTATCGCTCCGTTGACGGACGCGGTGGTGCAGGACGCGGTCAACAGCGCTTTGCGCCGCTGAACTCCTGGCCAGATAACGTTAGCCTGGATAAAGCACGCCGCCTGTTGTGGCCTATCAAACAGAAATATGGGCAGAAAATTTCCTGGGCTGACCTGTTTATCCTGGCGGGTAACGTGGCGCTGGAAAACTCGGGCTTCCGTACCTTTGGCTTTGGTGCCGGGCGTGAGGACGTCTGGGAGCCAGATCAGGATGTGAACTGGGGTGATGAAAAAGCCTGGTTGACCCATCGCGATCCTGAAGCGCTGGCGAAGCGTCCTTTAGCTGCCACTGAAATGGGTCTGATTTACGTCAACCCGGAAGGGCCAAACGCCAGCGGCGAACCGCTGTCTGCGGCTGCGGCGATCCGCGCAACCTTCGGCAACATGGGAATGGACGACGAAGAGACTGTCGCCCTGATTGCCGGCGGCCATACGCTGGGTAAAACACACGGTGCCGGTGAAGCAACGCATGTGGGTGCCGATCCAGAAGCCGCACCAATTGAATCTCAGGGCCTGGGTTGGGCAAGCAGTTTTGGCAGCGGAGCGGGGGCTGATGCGATTACATCTGGTCTGGAAGTTATCTGGTCGCAAACCCCGACCCAGTGGAGCAATTACTTCTTCGAGAACCTGTTCAAATTCGAGTGGGTTCAGACCCGCAGCCCGGCAGGGGCGATTCAGTTTGAAGCCGTTAACGCGCCAGACATCATGCCTGACCCATTCGACCCGTCGAAAAAACGCAAACCAACTATGCTGGTCACCGACCTGACCCTGCGTTTTGACCCTGAGTTCGAGAAGATTTCTCGTCGCTTCCTCAACGATCCGCAGGCCTTCAATGAAGCCTTTGCGCGTGCGTGGTTCAAGCTGACCCACCGCGATATGGGGCCAAAATCACGTTACATTGGCCCGGAAGTACCGAAAGAAGATCTGATTTGGCAGGATCCGCTGCCGCAGGCGGTGTTCAATCCTTCTAAGGAAGACATTGAGAGCCTGAAAGCGGAAATCGCGGCATCCGGGCTGTCCATCAGTGAACTGGTTTCTGTTGCCTGGGCGTCTGCGTCGACCTTCCGTGGTGGTGATAAGCGCGGCGGCGCCAACGGTGCGCGTCTGGCGCTGGCACCACAACGCGACTGGGATGTTAACGCTGCAGCGGTTCGTGCCCTGCCAGCGCTGGAAGCTATTCAGCGCACGACCAACAAAGCTTCACTGGCCGATATCATCGTGCTGGCGGGTGTGGTCGGTGTTGAGCAGGCGGCGAAAGCCGCAGGGGTTTACGTTAACGTACCGTTTACGCCGGGCCGTGTTGATGCGCGTCAGGACCAGACGGATATCGAGATGTTTACCCTGCTTGAACCGATTGCCGATGGCTTCCGCAACTACCGTGCGCAGGTTGACGCTGCGACAACAGAATCGCTGCTGATTGATAAAGCCCAGCAGCTGACGCTGACTGCGCCTGAACTGACGGTGCTGGTGGGTGGTTTGCGTGTGTTGGGTGCTAACTTTGATGGCAGCAAAAACGGCGTGTTCACTGACCGTGAAGGTGTGCTGAGCAATGACTTCTTCGTGAATCTGCTGGATATGAATACCCAGTGGAAAGCGACTGATGCGTCCAGCGAGCTGTTTGCCGGTAGCGATCGCGCCAGCGGTGATGTGAAATACACCGCAACCCGCGCTGACCTGGTATTCGGTTCTAACGCCGTCCTGCGCGCACTGGCTGAAGTGTACGCCAGCAGCGATGCCAGCGAGAAGTTCGTTCGCGACTTCGTTGCGGCATGGGCGAAGGTGATGGATTTGGATCGTTTTGACCTGAAGTAAATAAAAATCCCCGCTTCAGCGGGGATTTTTTTGCCCGGCGGCTACGCCACCCGGCAATTTTTGTTACTCCCACTCCTGTAAGAACCGCTGTCCGTACTGGTCTGCAACCAGCAGCGCGGCGTAAACCTGATCCGGCGACACACCGCCCGGCATGTTGTGAATGGTTTCACCTTCGGCACAGGCCGCTTCAGCGATCAGACGCATTTTCGCCAGAATATTCTCTTTGATATCCAGCTGCGCCAGGGTAATTGGCAGCCCTACGCTGTGGCAAAGCGCGGCAACGGTTTCTATCTCTTCAACCGGTGCGTTTTCCAGAACCAGCTGTGTGAGTGTGCCGAACGCCACTTTTTCACCGTGATAGAAGTGGTGGGCTTCTGGTACTGCCGTCATCCCGTTATGAATGGCATGTGCTGCTGCCAGCCCGCCGCTCTCAAAACCGACGCCGCTGAGATAGGTATTGGCTTCGATGATGCGCTCCAGCGCCGGTGTGACCACGTGCTGTTCCGCTGCCAGCATCGCTTTTTCACCCTCTTCAACCAGCGTGTTGTAGCACAGTTCCGCCAGCGCTAAAGCAGCCTGGGTACATTTGCCGCCCGCCATGGTGGTTGCGCCGCTGCGGGAACAGGCGCGAGCTTCAAACCAGGTGGCCAGTGCATCACCAATACCCGCCGCCAGCAGGCGTGCTGGTGCGCCCGCCACCACTTTGGTATCGACAATCACCATGTTCGGGTTGTGTGGCAGCATCAGGTAGCGATCGAACTCACCGCTGTCGGTATATATAACGGAAAGGGCGCTGCAAGGTGCATCGGTGGAGGCAATGGTTGGGGCGATAGCAACCGGCACGTCCATAAAGTGAGCCAGTGCTTTAGCGGTATCCAGCGTTTTACCGCCGCCAATACCCAGTACCGCCATGCAGTCGGCGCTGTCGGCCAGCTTTTTCAGACGGTCGATTTCATTTTGCGAACATTCGCCGCCAAATGGTGCGATTTCGACGTGCAGTTCCGCTTTTTTGAAGCTTTCACGCAGGGTCTCTTCGGCAAAACCCAGTACAAATTTATCGCCAACTACCAGCCAACGTTTTGCCAGCGGTTTCAGATAGTCGCCCAGACGGGTGAGAACATCAGCGCCCTGGATGTATTTCCCCGGCGATTGAATGATACGGTCCATAACATTTCTCCCTTAGAGGTTGAGGTTACCAAACGCGTTTTTCCAGTCTTGCTCGAACTTCTCTATGGCTGACTCTACCGCCGGAGTGCCGAGCATTTGTTGCGCTACATCTAAAGGAAGTGTGATTGCTTCACATCCGGCAAGCAGGCAGTCCAGCGCCTGTCGTGGTGTTTTAAAACTGGCGGCCAGCACCATGCTTTCTGGCGCGTGCAGTTCCAGCAGAGTCTGCAGCTCCTGAACCATGCGAATGCCATCACCGCCCTGTGCATCAACGCGGTTGACATACGGTGCGACATATTTCGCCCCTGCGAGTGCGGCCAGTAAACCCTGCGCGGCGCTGTAAACGGCGGTGCCTAGCGTGGTAATCCCCTCTTTTTTCAACGCTTTGATCGCGATAAGCCCCTGAGCGGTCACCGGGATTTTCACTACGATATCCGGTATGGCGTTACTCAGGCGTTTGGCCTCTGCCACCATGCCCTCTGCATCACGGCTCATGGTCTGGGCGAACAGCGTGCCTTCCGGCCCGATAGCTTTTTGCAGACGTGGCAGCACGTCCCAGATAGATTCACGGCTGGCAGCCACAATACTTGGGTTGGTGGTAACACCCGCAATCGGGAAGATGCGCGCCAGGCGTTCAACTTCCGCCACGTTGGCGGTATCCAGATACAGTTCCATTACTCTTCCTCGTTAAAGTTCTAATTCGTGCTGTAACAGGGAGGCGATTGCCTCTTCTGAGCTGGCGTTAACCAGTGCGCTGCGGAAATCTTCATGCATGATGCGACGAGCCAGGCGGGAGAAAATACGCATATGCTGGTCGCCTGCGGCGTGTTTGTTCAGTGTGAGCATAATGATGAATTGCGCTTCTTCATCGCCCCACATAACCGGGGATTTCAGGCGTGCAACGCTGATGGTGGATTGCTCAATATGTTCGGATTTGCTGTGCGGAATGGCGAAACTAAAGCCAAGCCCGGTGGAGAATACGGCCTCGCGTGCCCACAAATCGGCCTCCAGCTTGCGGGGATAGCGGCAACGCCCTGCGAGCAGCAGGTTGTCGGTCATTCCTTTCATGACCTCTTCCTTACTGTTCCAGTCGTTATGCAGTGAAATGCAGCGCGGCGTCACCAACGGTGTGTCCTGTTGATTCATGCGGAACTGCGCCAACAGGTGTTCTACTTCGAGTGAGGTGCGGCAAGCCATCGCCTGGTTCAGCAGCTGCCGACAGGCGCGGCTATCAAGTTGTGCCAGACGGGCTTTGGTGGCAGGGATGGCAGGCGAGCCCATGCTGAGTTCGTCCAGCCCCAGGCCAACCAGCAGTGGCAGCACCGAGCCTTTCGCACCCAATTCACCACACAAGCCAATCCATTTTCCCTGGCGATGAACGGCCTGCACGGCGTAATCCAGCGCCCGAAGAAATGCCGGGTTCAGACTGTTGTAATGCCGTGTGACTTTGGCGTTGTCGCGGTCGACAGCCAGCAGATACTGCGTCAGGTCATTGCTGCCGATGCTAAAGAAATCAATCTCTTCGCAGCACTGGTCAATGATGAACATCACCGATGGCACTTCCAGCATGATGCCAAGAGGGATTTTCTCATCAAACGGAATATGTTCGGCGCGAAGTTGCTGTTTCGCTTCGGCGAGTTTTTCTTTTACCCACAGGATCTCTTCCATGGAGGAGATCATCGGGATCATGATTTTTAGTTTGCCATGCGCGGAGGCACGCAGGATTGCCCGCAGCTGGGTAGCGAAAAGCACAGAGTACTCTTCATAAATGCGCACGGCACGGTAGCCGAGGAAGGGGTTGTTCTCTGCCGGAATGTTCAGGTAATCCACCGGCTTGTCGCCGCCGATATCCATGGTTCGCACAATAATGCTGCGCCCGTTTGCACATTCAAGCGCCTGACAGAAAATGTTGTATAGCTCATTTTCGCCGGGTGCGCTGGTGCGATCCATATACAGCATTTCGGTGCGGAACAGGCCAACCCCCTCTGCGCCGTTGCCGAATGCCGCCTGAGCCTCTGCCGCATGGGCAATGTTGGCGGCAATCTCGATTCGCAGTCCATCGGCTGTTCTGGCCTCACGGTTAAGCCAGAGACTTTGCTGCTCGCTTATCTTTTGTTGCACGCGCTCTTCCTGGCGGTAGTAGCGTGCCACTGCATCGCAGGCATTGACCACAACAGCGCCAGCATTGCCATCCACAAAGACGGGCTGGTTACGCCACTGAAGCAAGCTTTCACTATCAACGCCGACCAGCGTCGGGATATTAAAAGAACGCGCAAGGATCACGGTATGCGAGGTTGTTCCGCCGCTTTTTAACAGCAGCCCTTTGAGCATGGTTTTATCAAGTTCCAGAAACTGGCCGGGCGTTAAATCATCCGCGAGGCAAATGGTCGGCTGGATGAGTTGTCCTGGCGTTGGGAAACGCTGTTCCCCGTAGATTTGCTGTAAAAGCTGATAGCAGACATCGCGGACATCCAGCACACGTTCCTGCAAATAACTGCTGCTGGAACGGGAGAACTCGCCGCAGAAATGGTTCGCTGTTGCGATAGTTGCCATCGCACAACTCAACCCCTGGTTCACTCCTGCCAGCAGGTGTTGGCGTAGCGACGTGTCCGTAGCCAGCGAACGATGTGCTTCCAGAATGGCGCTGGCAGTACTGTCGGTGTCCAGCGCACGTAGCTCAATGTTTTTCACCAGCAGAATCAGGCCGTTATCCAGCGCAGACTGTTCTTCTTCCGGGCTTTTTGCATCGGGTAAATCGGACAGGGCGTTGAGATCCAGCGACGTTAATATTGTCAGGATGCCCTGTGCACTGCCGCTGCATACGGGCAGTGCACGGAACAGCGTGGGGTTAAGGCGGGTGAGTGATTCCGGCAATGGGTCAAGTTCGGTATTGATGGCTTCAGCAAGCGGGGCATCACAGTGCGGAAACTCATCCCGCAGCCATTGTGCCAGCCGCTGATGGGCGCTTTGTTCATCTTCGCCGTTGATAATCAGACGACAGGCATCGCCTGCCAGGGTATCGGTGCCAATAAGAGCCAGTGCACTCCTGGCATCGCCTTTACGGTCGTTACGCAGGTTGTGCCACTCAATTTGCGCGATAAACGTATTGCACAGCGTTTCAACATGACTTGCCGGACGCGCGTGAACGCCGTTAGGCAGTTCACAGGTAAATTCCACAACCAGAGCCATACACACACTCCTGAAACCAATAGTCATTTATTGCAGACAGCATACGAGTGTGGTGATGAAGAGCGCCATGTGACAAATCTGCCAAAAGCTGGACAAATGTAATATCCATTCGAAAGTGAGATTTGACTCACAGGTTGTGATGGTTTGCTTAATAGGACCTGGGTATGAAATGTCGAGGCGGATCGCATTTTTATTTCGACATTACAAAAATCCAGTAAATGGCCTTTTTGTCTCCTGTCCGGCCTCTTCCTGATTGCCTATTGTTTGCCACAACATCTTTATGGATATAGTCCAGGAGCGGCATATGAAAGAGTTGGTGCATATTCTCAAGAACACGCGGCAGCATCTGATGACCGGGGTGTCACATATGATCCCGTTCGTGGTCGCGGGCGGCATTTTGCTGGCGGTCTCGGTCATGCTGTATGGCAAGGGCGCTGTACCGGATGCCGCAACGGATCCCAACCTGAAAAAACTGTTCGATATCGGCGTTGCGGGGTTAACGCTGATGGTCCCCTTTCTGGCGGCTTACATAGGCTATTCCATTGCAGAACGTACTGCGCTGGCTCCCTGCGCCATAGCGGCCTGGGTTGGTAACAGCTTCGGCGCTGGTTTCTTCGGGGCCATTATTGCCGGGCTCCTCGGTGGGATTGTTGTCTGGTACCTGAAAAAACTGCCGGTGCCAAAGATCCTGCGCTCCGTTATGCCTATTTTCATTATCCCTGTCATCGGCACCTTTATTACTGCGGGCATCATGATGTGGGGGCTGGGCGAACCTGTGGGTGCGTTAACGGCGGGCTTAACGCAATGGCTACAGGGAATGCAGCAAGGCAGCATCGTGGTGTTGGCCGTCATCATCGGACTCATGTTGGCCTTTGATATGGGCGGCCCAATAAACAAGGTGGCTTATGCCTTCATGCTTATTTGCGTCGCTCAGGGTGTCTATACCGTGGTGGCGATTGCAGCGGTCGGTATTTGTGTTCCACCACTGGGTTTAGGCCTGGCGACGCTGATTAACCGTAAAAATTTTACTGATGAAGAACGTGAAGCGGGTAAAGCGGCGCTGGTGATGGGTTGTGTGGGTGTCACCGAAGGGGCTATTCCGTTTGCCGCTGCCGACCCTTTGCGTGTTATTCCTTCCATCATGCTGGGCTCTGCGTGTGGTGCGGTAACGGCTGCCGTGATGGGGGCACAGTGTTATGCCGGATGGGGTGGGCTGATCGTTCTTCCTGTGGTGGAAGGCAAGTTTGGCTATATCGCAGCGGTTGCAGTGGGGGCATTGGTGACGGCCATTAGCGTCAACGTGCTGAAGAGCCTTGCCCGCAGGAATGCGAAACAGGTCGAGAAAAAAGAGGATGACCTGGATCTGGATTTCGAAATTAACTGAATGAGGAAGAGAACATGGCCCGAATTATCGCAGTAACAGCATGTCCGTCTGGCGTTGCCCATACCTACATGGCCGCCGAAGCGCTGGAAAGCGCGGCTAAAGCCAAAGGTTGGGAGGTGAAGGTTGAAACACAGGGGTCGATTGGTCTTGAGAACGAGCTGACGAGTGAAGATATTGCCGCGGCGGATATGGTTATCCTGACCAAAGATATCGGCATTAAATTTGAAGAGCGTTTTGCCGGGAAGACTATCGTTCGCGTCAATATCAGTGACGCAGTCAAACGCGCCGACGCCATCATGAACAAAATTGATGCCCATCTGGCGCAAACCGCCTGATGCTCTCCCGCCCTTTGGGGCGGGCTGGTTTCCCGTTACAGGAGTTCCCTCATGACGAATCGTACCCAGCGTTTGAAAGACGCACTCTTTGCCAACCCGCGTGAAATCTCACTAGAACGTGCTTTGCTCTACACTGCCAGCCATCAGCAGACGGAAGGTGAGCCAGCGATTATCAGGCGCGCGAAAGCCACGGCGTACATTCTTGACCACGTGAATATCGCGATTCGTGATGAGGAACTGATTGCCGGGAACCGTACTGTCAAACCGCGTGCAGGTATTATGTCGCCTGAGATGGATCCCTACTGGCTCCTTCAGGAACTGGATCAGTTTGCTACCCGGCCACAGGACCGCTTCGACATCAGTGATGAAGATAAGCAGACCTACCGGGATCTGCTCTATCCCTACTGGGAAAAGCGGTCGATGAAGGATTTTATCAACAGCCAGATGACGGACGAGGTTAAAGCCGCGGTGGGGACGCAGATTTTTAGCGTTAACCAGACGGATAAAGGGCAGGGGCATATCATTATTGATTACCCGCGCCTGTTGAATAACGGCCTGGATGCACTGGTGGCAGAAATGCGTGACCACTGCACCCGCGATACCAGGAACACCTTCTATGCTGCGGCGCTGATCCTTCTTGAAGCGTCCCAGCGTCATATTTTGCGTTATGCATTACTGGCTGAGGAGTCGGCAGAACTCAGTGAAACCACCCGGCGTGAAGAATTACTGAAGATTGCCGAAATCTCGCGTCATAACGCACATCATAAGCCGCAAACCTTCTGGCAAGCGTGTCAGCTATTCTGGTACATGAACGTCATTTTACAGTACGAATCCAACGCCAGTTCCCTCTCAATCGGGCGTTTTGACCAGTATATGCTGCCGTTTTATCAGGCATCACTTTCGCAGGGTGAAGAGCCTGCATTCCTTAAAGAACTACTGGAATCACTGTGGGTGAAGTGCAATGACGTGGTGCTCTTACGTTCGACCAGTAGTGCCCGCTATTTCGCTGGTTTCCCGACTGGCTATACCGCGCTATTGGGCGGGCTGACCGAAAACGGGCGAAGTGCCGTTAACGTACTTTCTTTCCTGTGTCTGGATGCCTACCAGAGCATTCAGCTTCCGCAGCCGAACCTTGGCGTACGGGTGAATGAGCTTATCGACAGGCCATTTCTGCTCAAAACCGCCGAGACAATCCGCCTGGGCACCGGTATTCCGCAGATTTTTAACGACGAGGTTGTTGTTCCTGCCTTTTTGAATCGGGGAGTGTCGCTGGAAGATGCGCGTGATTACGCGGTTGTCGGCTGCGTTGAGTTGTCGATTCCGGGTAAAACGTATGGTCTGCACGATATTGCCATGTTTAACCTGCTGAAAGTAATGGAAATTGCCATGCAGGATAATGAGGGAAATACCGAGCTGACTTATGAGGGGTTGCTTGAGCACATTCGCGCGAAGATTAATCACTACATTGCGCTGATGGTTGAGGGAAGCAATATCTGTGATATTGGCCATCGTGACTGGGCGCCGGTACCGCTACTCTCTTCCTTCATAAGTGATTGTCTGGATAAAGGAAAAGATATTACTGAGGGGGGGGCGCGCTATAACTTCTCTGGTGTTCAGGGGATCGGGATAGCGAATCTAAGCGATTCGCTTCATGCCCTGAAAGGACTGGTCTTTGAACAGCAACGCTTAAGTTTTGATGAACTTCTGGCAGTGTTAAAAGCTAACTTCGCCACCTCCGAAGGGGAAAAAGTACGTGCCCGCCTGATCAATCGCTTCGAGAAATACGGTAATGATATCGATGATGTCGATAACATCAGCGCTCAACTGCTGCGCCACTACTGTAAAGAGGTAGAAAAATACCGGAATCCGCGCGGTGGGCAGTTCACGCCGGGATCTTATACCGTATCGGCACATGTGCCACTGGGAGCCGTAGTTGGCGCGACACCTGATGGCCGCTATGCCGGTGAGCAACTGGCAGATGGCGGTCTTTCGCCGATGCTTGGGCAAGATATGCAAGGCCCAACGGCGGTACTGAAATCGGTGAGCAAGCTGGATAACTATCTGTTATCTAATGGTACGCTATTGAACGTGAAGTTCACCCCTGCGACGCTGGAAGGGGATGCCGGGCTGCAAAAATTGGTCGATTTTCTTCGCGCATTTACCCAGCTAAAACTACAGCATGTCCAGTTCAACGTGGTGAATGCGGATACATTACGAGAAGCGCAGTCACGCCCGCAGGATTTCGCCGGGCTGGTAGTACGCGTTGCTGGGTACAGCGCCTTCTTTGTTGAGCTGTCGAAGGAGATCCAGGATGATATTATCCGTCGTACAGCGCATCAGTTGTAACGTGGTTGAAGCGCGCGCCGATATGGCGCGCATTTTCAACATCCAGCGCTACTCGTTAAATGACGGACGTGGTATCCGCACGGTCGTCTTTTTTAAAGGCTGCCCTCACAGCTGCCCCTGGTGTGCTAATCCGGAATCAATCTCGCCGAAAATCGAGACGGTACGCCGGGAAAGTAAGTGTCTGCATTGTGCCCCCTGTCTGCGTGATGCTGATGAGTGCCCGTCAGGTGCGTTTGAGCGTATCGGCAGGGATGTGACCCTGGATGAGCTTGAACATGAGGTGATGAAGGACGATGTCTTCTTTCGCTCTTCGGGCGGTGGGGTCACGCTTTCCGGTGGCGAAGTTCTGATGCAGGCCTCTTTTGCGACCCATTTTTTCCAGCGACTGCGTCGCTATGGTGTACATACCGCCATTGAAACCGCAGGTGATGCGCCTTTGTCACGATTACTGCCTCTGGCCCGACAGTGCGATGAAGTGCTGTTTGATTTGAAGATGATGGATCCCGATCAGGCACGTGCCTCGCTGGCAATCAATTTGCCCAGAGTCCTGGATAACTTCTTACAACTGGTGGCAGCGGGTGTGAACGTAATCCCCCGCGTACCTCTTATTCCAGGCCATACGCTCAACGACACCAACATGGCGCGGGTGCTCGCGTTTCTGATACCTTCAGGGATACGGCAACTGCACCTGCTACCTTTCCATCAGTACGGAGAACCAAAATACCGTCTGCTGGAGCAGGAGTGGGGGATGCGGCAGGTGACTCCTCCGACAGAGGATGAGGTTGCATCGATGCGTCAAATGGCTGAACGTGAAGGGTTCCAGGTCACCGTAGGAGGTTAGGAATGACAGTGATAACGGGGCGTTATTTGGTGGCGGTGACTGCCTGTGTCAGCGGTGTGGCACATACCTATATGGCCGCAGAACGACTGGAAAAGTTATGTCAGCAGGAAAAATGGAACGTTCACATTGAGACTCAGGGCGCTCTGGGCGTGGAAAGTACGCTCACGGAAGACGATATTCGCCGTGCAGATGTCGTGTTACTCATCACTGATATTGAACTGGCGGGAAGCGAACGTTTTGAACATACCCGCTATGTGAAGTGCGGGATTAACGCTTTTCTGCGCGATCCGCAGAAGGTCATGGTTGCGGTGCGTAAAATGTTATCAGCACCGCAGTACACTCAGGTCATTCTGGACTAGCCGCTTTTCCGGTGAGCTGGCTGTGGTACTGGCGGCGATATTCTGACGGCGAGCGCTCCGTGTTTTTACGGAATAACCGGCAGAAGTAGTTACTGTCGACAAAGCCGCAGGCGTGAGCCACCTCTTTCACTTTTAAATCATACCCTTTCAACAACTGACGTGCGTGCTCCAGCCGGGTGTGTGTCAGGTATTCGTTAAAGCCCACTGCACCTGTTTTCTGAAAAAGATGCGACAGATAATTGGGTGAGATGTAAAACGCCTGGGCGACCGATTCACGGGTGAGTGGTGCGGCGTAATGTTCATCAATATAAATGCGAATGGCTTCAAACAGGGCCTGACTGCGGGAGGCGGTTTGGATCTGACTGCCCAGCAGGTCGATACAGTGACTCAGCAGGCTAACCACAATCAGTCTTGCTGTTTGTTGCTCGTTCGGCTGCATTTGCATTTCATGGAGTGTTTGCAGCAGGAAGGAGCCAATCCGGGGGCCACGGCGGGCAACATGTTGCTTCGCGAGATTGCGGATTTCCACGCCGTCCCAGTGCAAAAGGCTAAACCCAAGTTGTTGTTTACCAAACAGAATGCTCAGCGTTGTCGCGGGTTCTTGCCAGTGTGGGTCATTCCAGCCTCCTGGCGGAACGTAGAGGACATCACGTGGCTGTAGAACGGAGGCCGCGCAATCTTCAACAGACCCTTCAAGAACAATCTCCAGACGTGGAAAATCGACCTGTAAGGCAAGTTCGGGTGCACTGGATGCCTGGGTTGAAAAATGCACCTGACCCAGCGGTAATGCACCGTTAATCAGGTTAGTCAGGATCTGGGTGATATCGTGGTGCATGGTGTGGATACCGAAATTTGCCAGGCGGCGCTGCGCCGCCTGGCATCAAGCATTAGCCGGTGTTACGCATCCCTGCCGCAACGCCTGCAATTGTCACCATCAACGCCTGCTCAACGCGAGGATCAGGCTCTTTACCTTCCTCTTCGGCCTGGCGGGAACGGTGCAGCAGCTCAGCCTGGAGTACGTTCAGCGGGTCGGTGTAGATATTACGCAGCTGGATAGACTCGGCAATCCACGGCAGGTCTGCCATCAGGTGCGAGTCGTTGGCGATATCCAGTACCACTTTGATGTCGCCTTCCAGCAGTTCGCGCAGCTCTTTGCCCAGCGCCCACAGCTCAGGTTTCACCAGACGCTGATCGTAGTATTCCGCCAGCCACAGGTCGGCTTTGGAGAAGACCATTTCCAGCATCCCAAGGCGTGTGGAGAAGAACGGCCAGTCGCGACACATGGCTTCCAGCTCGCTCTGCTTGCCATCTTCCACCACTTTTTGCAGCGCCGCACCGGCACCCAGCCAGGCTGGCAGCATCAGGCGGTTTTGCGTCCAGGCGAAGATCCACGGGATAGCACGCAGAGACTCTACGCCACCGGTAGGGCGACGTTTGGCCGGGCGTGAACCCAGTGGCAGTTTACCCAGCTCCTGCTCAGGTGTCGCTGAACGGAAGTAAGGCACGAAGTCTTTGTTTTCACGCACGTAGCCGCGGTACAGATCGCAGGAGATATCTGACAGCTCGTCCATGATATGACACCAGGACTCCTTCGGCTCTGGCGGTGGAAGCAGGTTGGCTTCCAGAATGGCGCTGGTGTAAAGCGACAGGCTGCTGATAGTCACTTCCGGCAGACCGTACTTGAAGCGGATCATCTCGCCCTGTTCGGTTACACGCAGGCCACCTTTCAGGCTTCCCGGCGGTTGAGAAAGCAGTGCCGCATGAGCTGGCGCACCGCCACGGCCAATGGAACCACCACGACCGTGGAACAAGGTCAGTTCGATACCGGCTTTCTCGCAGGTCTTGATCAGTGCGTCTTGCGCCTGGTACTGAGCCCAGGATGCCGCCATCACGCCCGCGTCTTTTGCGGAGTCGGAATAGCCAATCATCACCATCTGTTTGCCCTGAATAAAGCCGCGATACCAGTCGATGTTCAGCAGCTGCGTCATGACATCGTTGGCGTTGTTCAGGTCATCCAGGGTTTCAAATAGCGGTGCCACCGGCAGGGCGTAGTCGATGCCGGCTTCTTTCAGCAGGAGGTGAACACCCAGCACATCGGACGGGGTTTTCGCCATCGAGATCACATAGGCCGCCACCGATCCTTTCGGCGCATCAACGATCGCTTTACAGGTGTTGAGCACTTCGCGGGTTTCGTTGCTGGGTTCCCAGTTGCGTGGCAACAGAGGACGTTTGGAATTCAGCTCGCGGATCAGGAAGGCTTGTTTGTCGGCTTCGGACCAGCTTTCGTAGTCGCCAATACCGAGATAGCGGGTTAGTTCACCCAGCGCTTCAGTGTGGCGGGTGCTTTCCTGACGAACATCGATACGCACCAGCGGTACGCCGAAGCACTTCACGCGGCGCAAGGTGTCGAGCAGTTCACCGTTGGCGATGATGCCCATACCGCAAGCTTGCAGAGATTTATAGCAGGCGTACAGCGGGTCCCAGAGCTGTTCGTTCTGGCTCAGCAGGCCTTCCGGCTTCGGCAGGCGCTGGCCTTTGAGGCGCGCTTCCAGCCAGGCCTGAGTTGCCATCAGCTGACCACGCAGCTTTTTCATCAGATAGCGATACGGCTCGCTGGCACCTTCTTCACCGGCCAGTTCACGCAGTTCTGGTGTCGCTTCAACCATCGACAGCTCAGAGATCAGCACCTGAATATCTTTCAGGAACAGGTCGGTGGCTTTCCAGCGGCTTAACAGCAGGACGTGGCGGGTGATCTCTGCGGTCACGTTCGGGTTACCGTCACGGTCACCGCCCATCCAGGAAGTGAAGCGCACCGGCACAAAATCCACCGGCAGGCGGTAGCCCAGGTTTTCTTCCAGCTGTTCGTTCAGCTCGCGCAGGTAGTTAGGAACACCTTCCCACAGGCTGTTTTCCACCACCGCAAAGCCCCATTTGGCCTCATCGACCGGGCTTGGGCGGTTCTTACGAATTTCGTCAGTGTGCCAGGACTGGGCAATCAGCTGGCGCAGACGGCGCATCAGCTGGTTACGTTCGTAGTCGGCGATGTCTTTGTTATCCAGCTGCTTCAGGCAGTTGTTCACTTCCACCATTTTGTGGATAAGCGTACGACGGGTGATCTCGGTTGGGTGAGCAGTCAGTACCAGTTCCAGAGAGAGCGACTCCACCGCTTTTTTGATGGTCGCTTCGTTGAGGTCTGGCTGGTCTTTCAGTTTACGAAGTGTACGGGCAATAACTTCCGGGTTGCTGGCCGCTTCGCCTTTTGGCGAAATGCTGTGGTATTGCTCAGCGGTGTTCGCCAGGTTCAGGAACTGGCTGAATGCGCGTGCAACAGGCAGCAGCTCATCGTTAGACAGGTTCTGCAAGGTGGTAAGCAGCTCCTGACGATTGGCCTCGTTTCCTGCACGGGAAGATTTAGACAGCTTACGGATTGTCTCAACGCGGTCGAGAATGTTCTCACCCAACGCATCCTTGATGGTATCTCCCAGCACCTTGCCGAGCATACTGACATTACTACGCAACGCGGAATATTGTTCGTTCATAAAAACCCAGTCACCCCATCATTTTTGTTTATGCCCAATCGAAAATCTTTTGGACAATATTTTGTCATCTCCCTTTATAAAGCCACGTAAAACCCCTGTCGTCAATTGCTGCGAAAACGGTTCAGCAAACGAATAAATGTGGGCAATTTACGAAATTTAATTCGCTTCGCGTCAGATAAGTGATGCTTATGGGAATGTGACGAAGATCGCGAGATTTTCCCCTCTCATTCGAGAGGGGAAAGGTCATTAATGCCAGCAGAAGTGATGCACAACCTGGGTAATCAGTTCACGGGTTGGTTTGATAAAGCGGGTTTCCAGGTACTCATCCGGCTGGTGGGCCTGGTTGATGGAGCCAGGGCCGAGGACCAGTGTTGGACACAGGGTCTGAATAAACGGCGCTTCGGTGCAGTAGTTCACCACGTCGGTTTTCTCGCCGAGCAGTTTTTCCACCACTTCGACCAGCTGGTGATCCGGCGGGCACTCGTAGCCCGGAATAGGCGGATGCAGATCGGAAACTGTCAGGCGGCCAGGCCAGCGTTCGCTCACTGGTGCCAGGGCTTCTGTCAGTAAACCGTTCAGGTCGCTCAGCGTCATACCTGGCAGCGGGCGGATATCCATATGCAGTTCGCAACAGGCGCAGATACGGTTGGAGGCATCCCCGCCGTGCAGGCTACCGAGGTTCAGCGTCGGGTAAGGCACGGTGAACGAATCATGGTGATAGCGCTCTTTCAGGGAATCACGTAGTTGCATGATGTGGCCGATGGCATCGTGCATCAGCTCAATGGCGTTCACGCCGCGAGCCGGATCGCTGGAGTGGCCGGACTGGCCCAGTACGCGCACCGCTGTAGAAATATGGCCTTTATGCGCACGAATGGGCTGCAAAGAGGTTGGTTCGCCGATGATGGCGCAATCCGGGCGAATAGAGGTATTTTCAGAGAAATAACGTGCGCCTGCCATGCTGGTTTCTTCATCGGCGGTCGCCAGGATATAGAGCGGTTTTTTCAGTTTCGTCACGTCCACGTCACGCAGCGCGTCGAGGATAAAAGCGAAGAAACCTTTCATGTCGGCGGTGCCCAGACCGTAGAGTTTGTTGTCGTGTTCGGTCAGGGTGAACGGGTCGCGCGTCCAGCGGCCGTCGTCAAACGGAACGGTGTCAGTATGGCCTGCCAGCAGCAGCCCACCCGCGCCGGTTCCGGTACTGGCCAGCAGGTTAAATTTATGACGTGTTCCGGGGACAGGCTGAACCTCAACGTTAAACCCAAGATCGCTAAACCAACCCGCCAGAAGATTGATTAAAGACTCATTGCTCTGATCCAGCGCTTCTTCGGTTGCACTGATGGACGGTGTGGCGATCAGGGCGCGGTAAATCTCGATAAATGGCGGTAAGTTCATTTTCATTGTTGACACACCTTAGGTCGTGATAGTATCAATATTCATGCAATAAATGTGAATAAAAATACATTAACGTTGAGCATAAAGGAACCCGATGTTGAATACGCTGATTGTAGGCGCTAGCGGTTATGCGGGCGCAGAGCTTGTAAGCTACGTGAATCGCCATCCACATATGACCATAACCGCTTTGACCGTGTCAGCGCAAAGCAATGATGCAGGAAAGTTAATTTCTGATTTGCATCCACAACTTAAGGGCATCGTTGATCTGCCTTTGCAGCCGATGTCTGACATCACCGAGTTCACCGACGGTGTCGACGTGGTGTTTTTAGCCACAGCGCACGAAGTCAGCCACGACCTGGTACCGCAATTCCTGGCGGCCGGTTGTGTGGTGTTCGACCTTTCTGGCGCGTTTCGCGTTAACGATGGCGCGTTCTACGAGAAATATTACGGTTTCACCCATCAGCACCCGGATCTGCTTGAAAAAGCGGTATATGGCCTGGCGGAGTGGAGCGCGGACAAACTGAAAGAAGCAGATTTGATTGCCGTGCCGGGTTGCTACCCAACGGCGGCGCAGCTTTCACTTAAGCCCTTGATCGACGCAGGTTTGCTGGATCTGAATCAGTGGCCGGTGATCAACGCCACCAGTGGCGTGAGCGGTGCTGGACGCAAGGCGGCAATTTCCAATAGTTTCTGCGAAGTGAGCCTCCAGCCTTACGGCGTGTTTAATCACCGTCATCACCCTGAAATCACCACCCATCTGGGCGCGGATGTGATTTTTACCCCGCACCTGGGCAGCTTCCCGCGTGGGATCCTCGAAACCATTACCTGCCGCCTGAAACCGGGTGTGACCAAAGAACAGGTGGGCGAGGTCTTTACTCAGGCATATGCTGATAAACCCCTGGTGCGTCTGTATGAAAAAGGTGTCCCGGCGCTGAAAAATGTGGTCGGTCTGCCGTTCTGCGATATCGGCTTTGCCGTGCAGGGCGAACACCTGATTGTGGTCGCCGCAGAAGATAACTTACTCAAAGGCGCTGCCGCCCAGGCAATGCAGTGCGCAAACATTCGTTTTGGCTTCGCTGAAACGCAGTCTCTTATTTAAGGTGTGATGATGAACCCATTAATTATCAAGCTCGGTGGTGTACTGCTGGACAGCGAAGAAGCGCTGGAGCGTCTTTTTACCGCACTGGTTAACTATCGTGAATCACACCAACGCCCGCTGGTGATTGTCCACGGCGGCGGCTGCGTGGTGGATGAGCTGATGAAAGGGCTCAACCTGCCAGTGAAAAAGAAAAATGGCCTGCGCGTAACGCCTGCCGATCAGATTGGCATCATTACCGGTGCGCTGGCGGGTACGGCGAACAAAACGCTGCTGGCATGGGCGAAGAAACACCATATCGCCTCTGTTGGCCTCTATCTGGGCGATGGCGATAGCGTAAAAGTGACCCCGCTCGACGAAGAGCTCGGACATGTTGGACTGGCGCAGCCAGGTTCGCCTAAGCTGATTAACACGCTGCTGGAGGGCGGTTTCCTGCCGGTGGTAAGCTCAATCGGTGTCACCGAAGAGGGTGAGCTAATGAACGTGAATGCAGACCAGGCGGCAACCGCACTGGCGGCAACGCTGGGTGCTGACCTGATTCTGCTCTCTGACGTGAGCGGTATTCTGGACGGTAAAGGCCAGCGTATTGCGGAAATGACGGCGGCGAAAGCCGAGCAGCTGATTGCGCAGGGCATTATTACCGACGGCATGATCGTGAAAGTGAACGCAGCGCTGGATGCTGCCCGCACGCTTGGCCGCCCGGTAGATATCGCCTCCTGGCGTCACGCGGAGCAACTCCCGGCGCTGTTTAACGGCACGCCGATTGGCACGCGTATTCTGGCGTAATCGATTTATTGTTTTGTAGGCCCGGTAAGCGCAGCGCCACCGGGCAATGAAATTCCAAGATATTAAGGAAGCATGTTATGGCACTTTGGGGTGGGCGTTTTACACAGGCAGCGGATCAACGGTTCAAACAGTTTAACGACTCTTTGCGCTTCGACTACCGCCTGGCCGAACAAGATATCGTCGGCTCTGTGGCCTGGTCCAAAGCACTGGTGACCGTAGGTGTGCTGACCGCAGATGAGCAACAGCAGCTGGAAGAAGCGCTGAACAACCTGCTGGAAGAGGTACGTCTGGACCCGCAGCAGATCCTGAAAAGCGATGCCGAAGATATCCATAGCTGGGTGGAAGGTAAGCTTATCGATAAAGTCGGTCAGCTGGGTAAAAAGCTGCACACAGGCCGTAGCCGTAACGACCAGGTCGCAACCGATCTGAAGCTGTGGTGCAAAGACACCGTAGTTGAACTGCTGGCGGCAAACCGTCAGTTACAGGCTGCACTGGTGGAAACCGCGCAGAACAACCAGGATGCGGTTATGCCGGGTTACACCCACCTGCAACGTGCCCAGCCGGTGACGTTTGCTCACTGGAGCCTGGCCTATGTAGAAATGCTGGCACGTGATGAAAGCCGTCTTCAGGATACCCTGAAGCGTCTGGACGTGAGTCCGCTGGGTAGCGGTGCGCTGGCGGGTACAGCGTATGAAATCGACCGTGAACAGCTGGCAGGCTGGCTGGGCTTTGCTTCTGCCACCCGTAACAGCCTGGACAGCGTGTCTGACCGCGATCACGTGCTGGAGCTGCTGTCCAATGCCTCTATCGGGATGGTTCACCTGTCGCGTTTCGCAGAAGATTTGATCTTCTTCAACTCCGGTGAAGCTGGCTTTGTTGAGCTTTCTGACCGTGTGACCTCTGGCTCTTCCCTGATGCCACAGAAGAAAAACCCGGATGCGCTGGAGCTTATCCGCGGTAAGTGTGGCCGTGTGCAGGGTGCGCTGACTGGCATGATGATGACCCTGAAAGGGCTGCCGCTGGCGTATAACAAAGATATGCAGGAAGACAAAGAAGGGCTGTTCGACGCGCTCGACACCTGGCTGGATTGCCTGCATATGGGCGCACTGGTGCTGGATGGTATTCAGGTGAAACGCCCACGTTGTCAGGAAGCTGCACAGCAGGGTTACGCTAACTCCACCGAACTGGCTGACTATCTGGTGGCGAAAGGTGTTCCGTTCCGTGAAGCGCACCATATTGTGGGTGAAGCGGTAGTGGAAGCGATTCGTCAGGGTAAACCTCTGGAAGAGCTGACGCTTACCGACCTGCAAAAATTCAGTGCGGTTATCGGGGATGATGTTTATCCGATTCTGGCGTTGCAGTCTTGCCTGGATAAGCGTGCGGCGAAAGGCGGTGTATCGCCTAAGCAGGTCGCGCAGGCGATCGCGGATGCGAAGAGCCGGTTGGTTTGAACCGTGCGGGCTGATGCCCTCACCCCGGCCCTCTCCCACAGGGAGAGGGAGAAAAACAGAGCCTGGCTTAGCGCCGGGCTTTTTTACGCAAAAAAAATGCGGACCACGGGGTCCGCAAAAGTTCACGTTGGCTTTAGTTGTTCGAGTTTTGAGAGAAACTCGTCAGACGGTGGCGGGGTCGTTTTGGGTCAAACATGTGCCGCCCTGTCTATGTGGTGTATTATTCAACAGAATGCTTGATAGGGATAATCGTTCGTTGCTATGCTATCTATCGCCACGAACTATCGTGGTGACGGAGGATGAATAATGAATATTCGTGATCTTGAATACCTGGTAGCGTTAGCCGAGCACCGTCATTTTCGCCGCGCGGCAGATTCCTGCCACGTGAGCCAGCCCACGCTGAGCGGTCAAATCCGCAAGCTGGAGGATGAGCTGGGCGTAATGCTGCTGGAGCGCACCAGTCGTAAGGTTCTGTTCACCCAGGCAGGTCTTCTGCTGGTGGATCAGGCGCGCACCGTGCTGCGCGAGGTCAAAGTGCTCAAGGAAATGGCAAGCCAGCAGGGGGAAGCGATGTCGGGCCCACTGCATATTGGCCTGATCCCAACCGTTGGCCCGTACCTGTTACCGCAGATCATACCGATGCTGCACCAGACATTCCCGAAACTCGAAATGTATCTGCATGAAGCACAAACCCATCAGCTGCTGGCGCAGTTAGATAGCGGTAAGCTCGATTGCGCTATTCTGGCGCTGGTCAAAGAGAGTGAAGCCTTTATTGAGGTGCCGCTGTTTGATGAGCCGATGATGCTGGCTATCTATGAAGATCACCCGTGGGCGAACCGCGATCGCGTGCCGATGGCCGATCTGGCCGGTGAAAAGTTGCTGATGCTGGAAGATGGCCACTGTCTGCGCGATCAGGCGATGGGCTTCTGTTTTGAGGCCGGTGCGGATGAAGATACCCATTTCCGCGCAACCAGTCTGGAAACGCTGCGTAACATGGTGGCGGCGGGAAGCGGTATCACGCTGCTGCCTGCGCTGGCTGTTCCGCACGAGCGTAAACGTGATGGTGTGGTCTATCTGCCGTGCATTAAACCAGAGCCGCGTCGTACCATTGGCCTGGTTTATCGCCCGGGCTCGCCACTGCGCAGCCGCTATGAGCAGCTGGCAGAGGCCATCCGTAGTTCCATGGATGGCCATTTTGACGGCGCGTTAAAACAGACGGTTCAGACCGTTTAGTGCCGCTACCCGATAGGCTTCCGCCATGGTCGGGTAGTTAAAGGTGGTGTTAACGAAGTACTCGATGGTGTTACCACCACCTTTTTGCTCCATTATCGCCTGGCCGATATGAATGATTTCCGCCGCGCGTTCACCAAAGCAGTGAATACCGAGGATCTCTTTCGTCTCGCGATGGAATAAAATCTTCAGCGTTCCCACACTCATTCCCACGATTTGCGCGCGCGCCAGATGTTTAAACTGTGCACGACCCACCTCGTAAGGCACTTTCATGGACGTCAGTTGCTGTTCGGTTTTCCCGACGGAGCTAATTTCCGGGATGGTGTAAATCCCTGTCGGAATATCTTCAATCAGATGTGCGGTAGCTTCGCCTTTCACCAGCGCCTGAGCCGCGATGCGCCCCTGATCGTAGGCCGCTGACGCGAGGCTTGGATAACCAATCACATCACCCACCGCGTAAACGTGCGGCAGCGCGGTCTGGTACATGCTGTTGACCTTCAACTGGCCACGGCTGTCGGTTTCAAGCCCGATGTTTTCCAGCGCCAGCGAATCGGTATTACCGGTACGGCCATTGGCATACAGCAGGCAGTCGGCTTTCAGCTTCTTGCCGGATTTCAGATGCATGATCACACCGTCATCGCAGCCTTCGATTTTCTCGTACTCTTCGTTGTGGCGAATCACCACACCGCTGTTCCAGAAATGATACGAGAGGGAATCCGACATCTCCTGGTCGAGGAAGGCCAGCAGGCGATCGCGAGTGTTAATCAGGTCAACTTTGACCTCCATACCCCGGAAGATCGACGCATATTCGCAGCCAATCACTCCTGCGCCATAGATAATCACATGGCGTGGTTCGTGGTGCAGGCTGAGGATGGAGTCGCTGTCGTAGATACGTGGGTGCGAGAAGTCGACATCGGCCGGATGGTACGGGCGCGAGCCGCAGGCAATCACGAATTTTTCGGCGGTGATGGTTTCAACCGAACCGTCATGGCATTCGAGTGCCAGGGTGTGCTCATCGACAAAATGCGCGTTGCCCTGCAAAATTTCGCAGTGGTTACGCTCATAAAATCCCTGACGCATACGTGTCTGCTGGTTAATGACGGTATCCGCATGATTCAGGATGTCGGCAAAGGAAGAACGAAGAAGTCGGGAGTGGTCGCTGTAAAGAGGGTTCTGGTTAAATTCAATAATACGGCTAACGGCATGGCGGAGGGCTTTGGAAGGGATGGTGCCCCAGTGGGTGCAACCGCCGCCAACATTATGGTAGCGCTCTATGACCGCTACTCTGGCTCCCTGTTTCACCAGACCCATAGCAGCACCTTCGCCGCCGGGGCCGGAACCAATAACTATTGCGTCGTAATCGTAGGTGTGTGGCATGGCAAGGCTTACCTGTTCTTATACATAAAAGCAACAGAATCATAACATCATTGCCAGAGTAACCCAATTATCGTTGTGCTTTTTTCGGGCAGTGGAGCACAAACCGCGCGTAAACAATCATTCACAAAGCCAGGCAAACAGATTAATTTTATTCTCTGGTATAGTGCCATCAGGCCTTTGGAAGGATTCAACTATCGTGATGGGCGTAAGAGCACAACAAAAAGAGAAAACCCGGCGTTCGCTGGTGGAAGCCGCATTCAGTCAGCTGAGTGCTGAGCGAAGTTTTGCCAGTTTGAGCCTGCGTGAAGTAGCACGCGAGGCCGGGATTGCGCCAACGTCCTTCTATCGTCATTTCCGTGATGTGGATGAACTGGGCCTGACCATGGTCGACGAAAGTGGTCTGATGCTGCGCCAGCTGATGCGCCAGGCACGTCAGCGTATCGCAAAAGGCGGTAGTGTTATTCGCACGTCCGTATCGACCTTTATGGAGTTCATCGGCAATAACCCCAACGCATTTCGCCTGCTGTTGCGTGAACGTTCCGGGACATCGGCCGCATTTCGTGCCGCGGTCGCGCGTGAAATTCAGCACTTCATTGCGGAACTTGCCGACTATCTTGAACTCGAAAACCATATGCCGCGTGCATTCACTGAAGCGCAGGCCGAGGCGATGGTGACCATTGTCTTTAGTGCGGGTGCCGAAGCACTGGATGTGAGCGTTGAACAGCGCAAGCAGCTCGAAGAGCGACTGGTATTGCAACTCAGGATGATCTCCAAAGGGGCATATTACTGGTATCGCCGTGAACAAGAAAAGTTGGCACATCAAACCGATGAGTGAAGGGTGAGTAATGAAACAGTCAGGTCAGGATAAAGGTACGTTGTTGCTGGCATTGATCGCTGGCTTATCAATTAATGGCACGTTTTCGGCTGTTTTCAGCTCTATCGTACCATTCTCAATTTTCCCGCTAATTGCACTGGTGCTGACGGTGTACTGTCTGCATCAACGCTATCTGAACCGCACGATGCCTGTGGGGTTGCCGGGGCTTGCTGCAGCATGCTTTATTTTAGGCGTGTTGCTGTATAGCACTGTGGTACGTGCAGAGTACCCGGATATCGGCTCAAACTTCCTGCCGGCGGTGCTGTCTGTGGCGCTGGTATTCTGGATTGGCTCGCGGATGCGTGGCCGTAAGCACGAGCTGCCGGAGTAAGTGAATTGGGGGTTGTAGGCCGGATAAGCGCAGCGCCATCCGGCATACAGATTACTTCGCGGTAAGCAATACACCGCACTCCATGTGGTGCGTATACGGGAATTGATCGAACAGAGCCAGACGTTCAACGTTGTGCGTCTGGCTTAATGTTTCCAGATTCTTGCACAGGGTTTCCGGGTTGCAGGAGATATACAAAATACGCGGGTACGCCTGCACCATCTTCTCGGTTTCGCTGTCCAGACCACTGCGCGGCGGATCGACAAAAATCGTCTCACACTGGTAACTCTTCAGGTCGATACCCTGTAATCGATTGAACTCACGCACGCCGTTCATCGCCTGCGTAAACTCTTCTGCCGCCATACGAATGATCTGCACGTTGTCGATATGATTAGCGGCGATGTTGTACTGGGCGGCAGCGACCGACGGCTTAGCGATTTCAGTTGCCAGCACGCGCTCAAAGTTACGCGCCAGCGCCAGTGAGAAGTTACCGTTACCACAGTACAGCTCAAGCAGATCGCCCGTTGACCCTTCTGTCGCCTTCAGCGCCCACTCCAGCATCTGCACGTTCATCGCGGCGTTTGGCTGGGTGAAGCTGTTTTCTACCTGGCGGTAAATCATCTCTTTACCCGCCACCGGCAGACGCTCATCGATGTAATCCTGGTCCAGCATGATTTTGGTTTTGGTGGCACGGCCAATCAGGTGAACATTGATATTCTGCGCGCGCAGGGCATCGCGCAGGGCTTCTGCCTGCTCGCGCCACTCGTCGTTCAGTGCTTTGTGATACAGCAGGGAGACAATCGCCTGGTTGCTTTGCGTGGTCAGGTAGTCAATCTGGAACAGCTTGTTGCGAAGCACCGGGTTGCTGCGCACGCCATCCATAATGAGGGTCATCAGCTGGTTAATCAGCTCGCTCGCCGCCGGAAAACTGTCTACGCGGATACGGGATTTTGTCTGCTGATCGAAAATGATGTGGTACAGGTCGTCCCCATCGTGCCAGATGCGAAATTCTGCACGCATCCGGTAATGGCTGACTGGGGAACGGAACACCTCTGGAACGGGCGCATTGAAAGGCGTCATCATACTTTGCAGGCGGACAACTTTCTCTGCCAGCTGCGCGTCGTACTGTTCTGTCGGGAGGTGTTCGGGGGTCATGATGCGTCCTGAGTGATAAAGAATTACGCGGGGATTGTAGGCATTGTTCAGGGGATGTCCAGATTTAATGGCTAATAGCTATCTGGACATCTATACGTGTCTAATTGTAGCATTCTGTTTCCGGTCTCCTGAGAGTGAAAAGGGAATCCAGTGTAAATCTGGAGCTGACGCGCAGCGGTAAAGACTGGCGGGATGAGAGTTGTAGACACTGTGAGAACGGGAAGTCTTCATCCATTAAACGCCACCTAGCCCGAAGACCTGCCGGTAACACGTCGCATTTGGTTTCATCATCGCGTGCTATAGATGAGGCCTGCGGCATCCTTCTTATATTGTGGATGCTTTAACAATGATTAAAAAAGTATCGCTGTTGACGGCGCTTTCCGTCACGGCATTTTCGGGCTGGGCGCAGGATAGCTCAGACTCGTTGGTGGTGACTGCAAACCGTTTTGAGCAACCTGTTAATACCGTTCTCGCACCGACGTCAGTGGTGACGCGTGAAGATATCGAACGCTGGCAGGCAAAGAGTGTGGTGGAAATCATGTCACGACTGCCAGGCGTGGATATCGCGCAAAGCGGTGGTATGGGCGCGACCTCTTCTACCTTTATACGCGGGACCGAATCCCGCCATGTTCTGGTGCTGATCGATGGTGTCCCTCTGAATAATGCAGGGATCAGCAACGTTCCTGACCTCAGCCAGATCCCTACTTCCCTGATTCAGCGTATTGAATACATTCGTGGCCCACGTTCGGCCCTGTATGGCTCCGACGCGATTGGCGGTGTAATCAACATCATCACCGGGCGCGACAAACCGGGGGCAGAAATTTCTGCAGGGGTGGGGTCTAAGGGTTACCAGACCTATGATGGCTCTTTCCAGCAGGTGCTGGATAAAACCAAAATTACAATGGCGGGCAACTATACCTATACCCGTGGTTTTGATATTGGCGCAAACGATGCACCGCGCCAGCCTGACCGTGACGGCTTTATGAGTAAGTCACTCTATGGCTCTGTGGAGCAGCAGATCACCGACAGCGTGAGCGGTTTCTTCCGTGGCTTTGGTTACGATAACCGCACGGCGTACGATGGTTACGATACCTACAATGATGATTACACGGCTATAACCGGCACTCCGGATACACGCCAACTGTATAGCCAGAACTGGGATACCGGGCTTCGCTATAGCCAGGGGATTTATCAATCTCAGCTGGTCGCGGGCTATGGTCGTAGCAAAGACCTTAACTATGATCCGAGCAAAGGCCGTTATGCAGCATCTTCCAGCATGGATGATGTTAAGCAATATACCGCTCAGTGGATGAACAACGTGGCCGTCGGTCACGGCAATATCGGCGCAGGTCTGGACTGGCAGAAACAGAAAACCCAGTCGGGAACGGCATCTCTGGATAAAGGCTACGAGCAGCACAATACGGGTGTTTTCCTCTCCGGTATGCAGCAGTTTGATAGCGTGACGCTGGAAGCCGCCGCTCGTAATGATGACAACTCGAACTTCGGCAACCACAGCACCTGGCAAACCAGCGCGGCCTGGGAGTTTATCGAAGGATATCGCTTCATTGCCTCCTACGGTACAGCCTATAAAGCGCCAACCATGAGTCAGATCCACAGTGCGAAGTACGGCAACCCGGATCTTAAACCTGAAGAGAGCAAACAGTGGGAAGGCGGCTTTGAAGGTTTAACCGGCCCGGTGAACTGGCGTGTTAGCGCTTACCGTAACGATGTCGATAATCTGATTGGTTACGATCAGATGAACCGTCCATACAACGTGAACAAAGCACGTATTGAGGGGATAGAGGCCACTGCTCAATTTGATACCGGCCCGATTAGCCATCAGGTCTCATATGATTATGTGGATCCACGTAATGCAAACACCAATGAAGTGCTCAAGCGCCGCTCTAAGCAGCAGGTGAAATATCAACTTGACTGGCAAACCTGGGATGTTGACTGGAATCTTGCATATCGCTATTTGGGTACGCGCTATGACGATGACTTCAGTAGTTTCCCGTCTCGTGAAGTCAAAATGGGCGGTGTAAGTTTGTGGGATGTCGCAGTTTCATATCCTGTCACCTCTCACCTTACAGTTCGTGGTAAAATAGCCAACCTGTTCGATAAAGATTACGAGACAGTTTATGGCTACCAAACTGCAGGACGGGAATACACCTTGTCTGGCAGCTACACCTTCTGATCCGCGTCCCTCCGTGCTGGTGTTTGATTCCGGCGTAGGTGGGCTTTCGGTCTATGATGAGATTCGGCATCTCCTGCCGAATCTCCATTACATCTATGCTTTCGATAACGTCGCTTTCCCTTATGGAGAAAAGAGCGAAGAGTTCATTGTTGAGCGTGTCCTTGAAATCGTGACTGCCGTGCAAAAGCGCTATCCTCTGGCGCTGGCCGTTATCGCCTGCAATACGGCGAGTACGGTATCCCTTCCCGCATTACGCGAAAAGTTTCCGTTCCCGGTTGTGGGTGTTGTGCCTGCGATTAAACCGGCCGCACGTCTGACGGCGAATGGGATTGTCGGGTTGCTGGCTACGCGTGGTACGGTGAAGCGTCCTTATACGCGTGAGCTGATCGACCGCTTTGCTAATGAATGCCAGATTGCGATGCTCGGATCTGCGGAGCTTGTCGAAATGGCGGAAGCGAAGTTGCATGGACACGCTGTTCCACTGGAAGAGCTGCGCCGCATTTTGCGTCCGTGGCTGCGGATGCCGGAGCCGCCGGACACCGTTGTTCTGGGATGTACCCATTTCCCTCTTTTACAGGAAGAGCTTCTGGCGGTTCTGCCAGAGGGGACCCGGCTGGTGGATTCCGGTGCGGCAATTGCGCGTCGTACTGCCTGGCTGCTTGAACATGAAGCGCCAGATGCAAAATCTAGTGATGCCAATATCGCTTTTTGTATGGCGATAACAAAAGAGACTGAACAACTTTTACCCGTTTTACATCGTTACGGCTTTGAAACGCTCGAAAAACTAGCGTTGTAGCACGGTTTTGAGCAAAAAAGAGACGGTTGAAAGTTTTTTTCAAAAGAGGGGTTGTCAACGTCTGAGAACTCCCTATAATGCGCCTCCACTGACACGGAACAACGGCTTACAAGCCGCCGGGTTAGCGGGGTTCAGAGATGAACGCCAACAGAGAAAAACGAAAATAAACGCTTGACTCTGAATGAGGAAAACGTAATATACGGGACCTCGCAACGGTGAGCTGAAAGCCACGTTGCACTGCTCTTTAACAATTTATCAGACAATCTGTGTGGGCACTCAAAGTGACATGGATTCTTAACGTCGCAAGACGATAAATGAATACCAAGTCTCTGAGTGAACATACGTAATTCATTACGAAGTTTAATTCACGAGCATCAAACTTAAATTGAAGAGTTTGATCATGGCTCAGATTGAACGCTGGCGGCAGGCCTAACACATGCAAGTCGAGCGGTAACACAGGGAGCTTGCTCCTGGGTGACGAGCGGCGGACGGGTGAGTAATGTCTGGGAAACTGCCTGATGGAGGGGGATAACTACTGGAAACGGTAGCTAATACCGCATAACGTCGCAAGACCAAAGAGGGGGACCTTCGGGCCTCTTGCCATCAGATGTGCCCAGATGGGATTAGCTAGTAGGTGGGGTAACGGCTCACCTAGGCGACGATCCCTAGCTGGTCTGAGAGGATGACCAGCCACACTGGAACTGAGACACGGTCCAGACTCCTACGGGAGGCAGCAGTGGGGAATATTGCACAATGGGCGCAAGCCTGATGCAGCCATGCCGCGTGTATGAAGAAGGCCTTCGGGTTGTAAAGTACTTTCAGCGAGGAGGAAGGCATTAAGGTTAATAACCTTGGTGATTGACGTTACTCGCAGAAGAAGCACCGGCTAACTCCGTGCCAGCAGCCGCGGTAATACGGAGGGTGCAAGCGTTAATCGGAATTACTGGGCGTAAAGCGCACGCAGGCGGTCTGTCAAGTCGGATGTGAAATCCCCGGGCTCAACCTGGGAACTGCATTCGAAACTGGCAGGCTAGAGTCTTGTAGAGGGGGGTAGAATTCCAGGTGTAGCGGTGAAATGCGTAGAGATCTGGAGGAATACCGGTGGCGAAGGCGGCCCCCTGGACAAAGACTGACGCTCAGGTGCGAAAGCGTGGGGAGCAAACAGGATTAGATACCCTGGTAGTCCACGCCGTAAACGATGTCGACTTGGAGGTTGTTCCCTTGAGGAGTGGCTTCCGGAGCTAACGCGTTAAGTCGACCGCCTGGGGAGTACGGCCGCAAGGTTAAAACTCAAATGAATTGACGGGGGCCCGCACAAGCGGTGGAGCATGTGGTTTAATTCGATGCAACGCGAAGAACCTTACCTACTCTTGACATCCAGAGAACTTTCCAGAGATGGATTGGTGCCTTCGGGAACTCTGAGACAGGTGCTGCATGGCTGTCGTCAGCTCGTGTTGTGAAATGTTGGGTTAAGTCCCGCAACGAGCGCAACCCTTATCCTTTGTTGCCAGCGGTTCGGCCGGGAACTCAAAGGAGACTGCCAGTGATAAACTGGAGGAAGGTGGGGATGACGTCAAGTCATCATGGCCCTTACGAGTAGGGCTACACACGTGCTACAATGGCATATACAAAGAGAAGCGACCTCGCGAGAGCAAGCGGACCTCATAAAGTATGTCGTAGTCCGGATTGGAGTCTGCAACTCGACTCCATGAAGTCGGAATCGCTAGTAATCGTAGATCAGAATGCTACGGTGAATACGTTCCCGGGCCTTGTACACACCGCCCGTCACACCATGGGAGTGGGTTGCAAAAGAAGTAGGTAGCTTAACCTTCGGGAGGGCGCTTACCACTTTGTGATTCATGACTGGGGTGAAGTCGTAACAAGGTAACCGTAGGGGAACCTGCGGTTGGATCACCTCCTTACCTTAAAGAACCTGCCTTTGTAGTGCTCACACAGATTGTCTGATGAAAAATAGCAGTAAAAATCTCTGCAGGCTTGTAGCTCAGGTGGTTAGAGCGCACCCCTGATAAGGGTGAGGTCGGTGGTTCAAGTCCACTCAGGCCTACCAAAATCCTTATGTTAAAGGATGAGCGGTACAGAGATTAGTGTATACGATGGGGTTATAGCTCAGCTGGGAGAGCGCCTGCCTTGCACGCAGGAGGTCTGCGGTTCGATCCCGCATAGCTCCACCATCTTTACTGCGAAAACAAGAAAACTTCAGAGTGTACCTGAAAAGGTTCACTGCGAAGTTTTGCTCTTTAAAAATCTGGATCAAGCTGAAAATTGAAACGACACACCTTAAGTGGTGTGTTCGAGTCTCTCAAATTTTCGCAATTTGATGATGAATCGAAAGAAACATCTTCGGGTTGTGAGGTTAAGCGACTAAGCGTACACGGTGGATGCCCTGGCAGTCAGAGGCGATGAAGGACGTGCTAATCTGCGATAAGCGCCGGCGAGGTGATATGAACCTTTGACCCGGCGATTTCCGAATGGGGAAACCCAGTGTGTTCCGACACACTATCGTTAAGTGAATACATAGCTTAACGAAGCGAACCGGGGGAACTGAAACATCTAAGTACCCCGAGGAAAAGAAATCAACCGAGATTCCCCCAGTAGCGGCGAGCGAACGGGGAGCAGCCCAGAGTCTGAATCAGCTTGTGTGTTAGTGGAACGGTCTGGAAAGTCCGGCGATACAGGGTGATAGCCCCGTACACGAAAGCACACAGGTTGTGAACTCGAAGAGTAGGGCGGGACACGTGGTATCCTGTCTGAATATGGGGGGACCATCCTCCAAGGCTAAATACTCCTGACTGACCGATAGTGAACCAGTACCGTGAGGGAAAGGCGAAAAGAACCCCGGCGAGGGGAGTGAAAAAGAACCTGAAACCGTGTACGTACAAGCAGTGGGAGCACCTTCGTGGTGTGACTGCGTACCTTTTGTATAATGGGTCAGCGACTTATATTCTGTAGCAAGGTTAACCGTATAGGGGAGCCGAAGGGAAACCGAGTCTTAACTGGGCGTTAAGTTGCAGGGTATAGACCCGAAACCCGGTGATCTAGCCATGGGCAGGTTGAAGGTTGGGTAACACTAACTGGAGGACCGAACCGACTAATGTTGAAAAATTAGCGGATGACTTGTGGCTGGGGGTGAAAGGCCAATCAAACCGGGAGATAGCTGGTTCTCCCCGAAAGCTATTTAGGTAGCGCCTCGTGAACTCATCTTCGGGGGTAGAGCACTGTTTCGGCTAGGGGGCCATCCCGGCTTACCAACCCGATGCAAACTACGAATACCGAAGAATGTTATCACGGGAGACACACGGCGGGTGCTAACGTCCGTCGTGAAGAGGGAAACAACCCAGACCGCCAGCTAAGGTCCCAAAGTCATGGTTAAGTGGGAAACGATGTGGGAAGGCACAGACAGCCAGGATGTTGGCTTAGAAGCAGCCATCATTTAAAGAAAGCGTAATAGCTCACTGGTCGAGTCGGCCTGCGCGGAAGATGTAACGGGGCTAAACCATGCACCGAAGCTGCGGCAGCGACGCTTATGCGTTGTTGGGTAGGGGAGCGTTCTGTAAGCCGTTGAAGGTGTCCTGTGAGGGATGCTGGAGGTATCAGAAGTGCGAATGCTGACATAAGTAACGATAATGCGGGTGAAAAGCCCGCACGCCGGAAGACCAAGGGTTCCTGTCCAACGTTAATCGGGGCAGGGTGAGTCGACCCCTAAGGCGAGGCCGAAAGGCGTAGTCGATGGGAAACAGGTTAATATTCCTGTACTTGGTGTTACTGCGAAGGGGGGACGGAGAAGGCTATGTTAGCCGGGCGACGGTTGTCCCGGTTTAAGCATGTAGGCGGAGAGTTTAGGTAAATCCGGACTCTTTTTAACGCTGAGGTGTGATGACGAGGTACTACGGTACTGAAGTAACAAATGCCCTGCTTCCAGGAAAAGCCTCTAAGCATCAGGTAACATCAAATCGTACCCCAAACCGACACAGGTGGTCAGGTAGAGAATACCAAGGCGCTTGAGAGAACTCGGGTGAAGGAACTAGGCAAAATGGTGCCGTAACTTCGGGAGAAGGCACGCTGATGTGTAGGTGAAGCCCCTGCGGGTGGAGCTGAAATCAGTCGAAGATACCAGCTGGCTGCAACTGTTTATTAAAAACACAGCACTGTGCAAACACGAAAGTGGACGTATACGGTGTGACGCCTGCCCGGTGCCGGAAGGTTAATTGATGGGGTTAGCGGCAACGCGAAGCTCTTGATCGAAGCCCCGGTAAACGGCGGCCGTAACTATAACGGTCCTAAGGTAGCGAAATTCCTTGTCGGGTAAGTTCCGACCTGCACGAATGGCGTAATGATGGCCAGGCTGTCTCCACCCGAGACTCAGTGAAATTGAACTCGCTGTGAAGATGCAGTGTACCCGCGGCAAGACGGAAAGACCCCGTGAACCTTTACTATAGCTTGACACTGAACACTGGTCCTTGATGTGTAGGATAGGTGGGAGGCTTTGAAGCGTGGACGCCAGTCTGCGTGGAGCCAACCTTGAAATACCACCCTTTAATGGCTGGTGTTCTAACGTAGACCCGTAATCCGGGTTGCGGACAGTGTCTGGTGGGTAGTTTGACTGGGGCGGTCTCCTCCCAAAGAGTAACGGAGGAGCACGAAGGTTAGCTAATCCTGGTCGGACATCAGGAGGTTAGTGCAATGGCATAAGCTAGCTTGACTGCGAGAGTGACGGCTCGAGCAGGTGCGAAAGCAGGTCATAGTGATCCGGTGGTTCTGAATGGAAGGGCCATCGCTCAACGGATAAAAGGTACTCCGGGGATAACAGGCTGATACCGCCCAAGAGTTCATATCGACGGCGGTGTTTGGCACCTCGATGTCGGCTCATCACATCCTGGGGCTGAAGTAGGTCCCAAGGGTACGGCTGTTCGCCGTTTAAAGTGGTACGCGAGCTGGGTTTAGAACGTCGTGAGACAGTTCGGTCCCTATCTGCCGTGGGCGCTGGAGAATTGAGGGGGGCTGCTCCTAGTACGAGAGGACCGGAGTGGACGCATCACTGGTGTTCGGGTTGTCATGCCAATGGCATTGCCCGGTAGCTAAATGCGGAAAAGATAAGTGCTGAAAGCATCTAAGCACGAAACTTGCCCCGAGATGAGTTCTCCCTGACTCCTTGAGAGTCCTGAAGGAACGTTGAAGACTACGACGTTGATAGGTCGGGTGTGTAAGCGTAGCGATACGTTGAGCTAACCGATACTAATGAACCGTGAGGCTTAACCTTACAACGCCGAAGCTGTTTCGGCGGTTGAGAGACAGAATATTTTCAGCCTGATACAGATTTAACAGAATTTGCCTGGCGGCTTTAGCGCGGTGGTCCCACCTGACCCCATGCCGAACTCAGAAGTGAAACGCCGTAGCGCCGATGGTAGTGTGGGGTCTCCCCATGTGAGAGTAGGGAACTGCTAGGCATCAAATTAAGTAGTAAGCCGGTGCATTAATCCGGTGGTTACAAAGTCTTCGGTGGAGCGGTAGTTCAGTCGGTTAGAATACCTGCCTGTCACGCAGGGGGTCGCGGGTTCGAGTCCCGTCCGTTCCGCCACTTATTAAGACATTAAGCCTGCTATATCTTAGCAGGCTTAATGGTAAGAAAATTTAGGGGCGTAGCTCAGTTGGTAGAGCACCGGTCTCCAAAACCGGGTGTCGCGAGTTCGAGTCTCTCCGCCCCTGCCATATATAATCCTTTGCTTAGGCAAAGGATTTTTTTTTGCCTTAAAAAGGCTAAAACCACGTCTTTGAAAATGCTACCTGCATCCATGCAGGAAATATGCATCATTCCATTATGTTGATTTTTAACAGATCTTTTATCTGAGATTGTTTGTCACTGTTCTGCAACCAGATGGCATAGAGCGGTCTTGAGAGCGTTGTGGAATCCGCCACAGTATGCAATTCAGGCTTATTGTTCGCCCAACGCGTGGGTAACCAGGTGCAACCTTTCAGTAAAGAAAGATGCTGACAGGCGATCTCAGCCGAGCTTGTGGTGAGCTGAGGTACGTCATCACTTGCGATCAATCCAGACTCATGTTGTTGAAAATCCGGCCCCCATTCCAGGCGTAAATAGTTAAGGTCAGCCTTCATCATTGAGGGTTCAGAGGCATACAGTGCAAGGCTAAATTGCCCAATAATCTGGCTGCTAAATTCGTCCATTTTGGGGGCTTCTGTCGTGATCAGGAGATCCAGTTGCCGTTCATGCAATTGCTTAACCAGCGACTGACGTTGCGCAATTCTTGCTTCAAACTGTAGGTGGTTATGTGAACGGTATAGCTGTGTAAGCCATTGACTGAGCATACATTCCCATAGCGATGCGCTGGCCCCAATAGAGAATTCGTTATGCCGTGATGTATGCGCAACCTCCTTGCGTGCTGCTTGCCAGGTATTCATCAGCGTTTCTGCATAGGGCAATAGTTTTTCACCGGCAGGCGTCAAACGGATATTGTTGCGATGGCGCGTAAAAAGATTCACACCCAGCTGATTCTCCAACTGGCGAATACGAAAACTGACCGCTGACTGCGTCAGGTAAAGGGCTTCCGCTGCTCGCCCAAAGTGACGCGTTCTGCTCACTTCGAGGAAAGTTTTTAGCAATTCCGTATCCACATCTTTCTCCGCAAAATTATTTGTCGTTATGATTTAAATGTTTTGTTTTACACTCTGTCAAGCGTAACTAATACTCCGCGCCATAAATAGCTCGGCCAAAGAATTAGGAGCGTGTAGGATGGCGGAAAGCTTTACGACGACGAATCGTTTTTTCGACAATAAAAATTATCCGCGCGGGTTCTCTCGCCATGGTGACTTCACCATTAAAGAGGCACAACTGCTTGAGCGCCATGGTTATGCCTTTAACGAGTTGGATCTGGGGAAACGTGAACCAGAAACGGAAGACGAAAAACAGTTTGTTGCCGTTTGCCGTGGCGAGCGTGAGCCGGTATCAGAAGTAGAACGTGTATGGGTGAAATATATGGCGCGTATCAAGCGTCCTAAGCGTTTCCACACACTGTCTGGCGGTAAGCCTCAGATGGAAGGTGCTGAAGATTACACCGAGTCTGACGACTAATGTGACAAGAAAAGGGGCTATGGCCCCTTTTTTTACGCCAGCATTTTTTGCAGATGCAGTAGCAAACGGTCTATTGCACGATAACTCAATGCTTCTTGCAGATGCTGCCTCTGGATTTCAGTACACCCTTCAACATCAGCGATCGTCCTGGCGACTTTCAATAAGCGCTGCCAGGCACGAATCGAAAGCCCAAACCGTACCAGGGTGTCCTCAAGCCAAAGCGCATCCTCCGACGACAGATGGCAGAATTGCCGAATTTCCGCATTATCAAGATAGGCATTGAGTTTGCACTGACGGGCATATTGCTTCTGCTGGGCAGTGATGACTCTTTCGCGCACTTCCGCTGAAGTTGTTCCCTGTCCGTTGTTCTTGCTGAGTAGCCCGGGAGGTGGGAGAGGGATCTCCAGAGATAAGTCGAACCGGTCGAGGAAAGGACCTGATAGTTTTCCAAGATAGCGGAGCGTCTGCTCGGGCGTACACCGGTTATGGTTCCCCTGGTAGTGCCCTGTTGGGCTGGGGTTCATCGCAGCGACCAGCTGGAACCGCGCAGGGTAACTGATTTTGGCGCGCGTCCGGGAGATGTGAATCTGTCCCGACTCAATTGGTTCACGCAAGGCGTCCAGAACCCGCCGTTCAAATTCAGGTAATTCATCAAGAAACAGGATGCCATTGTGCGCCAGCGAGATTTCGCCAGGCCCCGGGATAGAGCCCCCACCCACCATTGCTGTCAAAGAAGCACTGTGGTGCGGTGAGCGAAAGGGTCGTTGCCGCCACTGCTTTTGCAGTGATGTTGAGCTAACGAGGCTAAATATGGCGGCGCTTTCAAGTGCCTCGCGATTGTTTAATGGCGGCAGTAAGCCATTCAGGCGGCTTGCCAGCATTGTTTTGCCTGTTCCTGGTGGGCCAATCAATAAGAGGTTATGCCCACCTGCGGCGGTAATCTCCAGGGCTCGCTTTCCCTGTTCCTGGCCAATAATGTCGCTGAGATCGTCCCGGTTGTCCGGCTGGATATCTTCGGCCTCCCGTGGTTCGGCAAGCTCATGCCGCCCCTCCAGGTACGCACAAACCTCCTGTAGATGGCCGGCTATCAGACACCCTTTTTCTGCAATCAGGCTCACTTCAGGAGAATTTTCATTGGCCACAATGATTTGTCGGCCTGCGCTTATAGCTTCCAGGGCACCTGAAATTGCGCCAGGAACGCCTCTTAATGAGCCTGTAAGAGCGAGTTCTCCGATGAACTCATACGAACTTAGCCTGGTGGTATTCAGCTGCTCAGAAGCGGCGAGAAGCGCAATAGCGATGGGTAAATCATATCGTCCTCCCTCTTTTGGAAGGTCAGCAGGTGCCAGGTTGATGGTGATTTTCCTGGCAGGGAAGGTATAACCGCTATTGATGATAGCGCTACGTACCCGATCCCTGGCCTCTTTTACTGTGGTTTCGGGTAGACCAACGAGAGTAAGCCCTGGCAGGCCATTACTCAGATGTACTTCAACAGAAATCAGTGGTGCCTTCACACCAATAGCGGCTCGTGTATAAACAACCGACAGTGACATATAAACCCTCCTTGTCGGGCAACTATGCCAGTTTTTATTCTTGCTTTTGACCGCATGTTTGCGACTTTACGATACGCATTCATCACTTTTAGCGGCAAAGTGTAATTATTGCATCAGGATGGAATCGGCGCCGCAAAGAGGGATAACCCCCCCGTTTGACCGCTGATGTAAACGAAAAAAAATGAAAAAAATTCATTTTCTATTTTTTTTCATATAAAACAAAGATTTTTAGGAAAATCATTCGCGTGCTAAACAAATGCGTCATAAATAAATCTTGTGTTTAATTCGGAATCTGTGATAACTCTTTAGGTATTCCTTCGAACAAGATGCAAAAAGAACTGAAAATGACAGCCCTTCTACGAGTGATTAGCCTGGTCGTGATTAGCGTGGTGGTGATTATTATCCCACCGTGCGGGGCTGCACTTGGACGAGGAAAGGCATAGAAATCAAGCCTTAACGAACTAAGACCCCCGCACCGAAAGGTCCGGGGGTTTTTTTATGACTAAAAAACTTAAACGAGGAGCAGAGAATGACTATTAGCATAAAATTCTGTTTCTCCCGATTTATGACGGGGAACTAACTATGAATGGTGCACAGTGGGTAGTACATGCGTTGCGCGCACAGGGAGTCGAAACAGTCTTCGGTTATCCGGGGGGCGCAATTATGCCGATTTACGATGCATTGTATGACGGCGGCGTGGAACACCTGTTGTGCCGACACGAGCAGGGCGCTGCAATGGCGGCCATTGGCTATGCGCGTGCTACGGGTAAAACTGGCGTCTGCATGGCAACATCAGGCCCGGGGGCAACCAACCTGATCACAGGCCTGGCCGACGCACTGCTTGATTCCGTTCCTGTTGTCGCCATCACCGGGCAGGTGGCCTCCCCGTTCATTGGTACCGATGCTTTCCAGGAAGTGGACGTACTGGGCCTGTCACTGGCCTGCACAAAGCACAGTTTCCTCGTTCAGTCTCTGGAAGAGCTGCCGCGCGTAATGGCGGATGCATTTTATGTTGCCAACTCTGGCCGCCCTGGCCCGGTTCTGGTTGATATCCCAAAAGATATCCAGGTTGCCCTGGGTGAGCTGGAGCCGCATTTCTCCACCGTGGAAAACGACGATGCTTTCCCACATTCCGAAGTGGACGCGGCGCGTCAGATGATAGCGGAAGCGCAAAAGCCGATGCTGTATGTCGGTGGTGGTGTGGGCATGGCGCAGGCCGTACCTGCCTTGCGAAGCTTTATCGCCGCCACCCAAATGCCAGCCACCTGCACGCTGAAAGGCCTGGGTGCGGTAGAGGCAGATTACCCATTCTATCTGGGTATGTTGGGTATGCACGGCACCAAAGCCGCCAACCTGGCGGTTCAGGAATGCGACTTGCTGATTGCCGTAGGCGCCCGTTTTGATGACCGCGTAACCGGCAAACTGAATACCTTCGCGCCGAATGCGAAAGTGATCCACATGGATATCGACCCTGCGGAAATGAATAAGCTGCGTCAGGTGCACGTGGCCCTTCAGGGCGATCTCAATGTGTTGTTGCCTGCATTACAGCAGCTGCTGAACATCAATGAATGGCGTCAACACACGGCAGATATGCGTGTTGAGCACGCCTGGCGTTACGACCATCCGGGTGACGCCATCTACGCGCCGCTGTTGCTGAAACAGTTGTCCGATCGTAAACCGGCAGACAGCGTGGTCACCACCGACGTCGGCCAGCATCAGATGTGGTCTGCGCAGCACATGACCTACACTCGCCCGGAAAACTTCATCACTTCTAGCGGGTTAGGCACGATGGGCTTTGGCCTGCCTGCGGCGGTAGGCGCACAGGTTGCCCGTCCGCACGATACCGTCATCTGTATCTCCGGTGACGGCTCTTTCATGATGAATGTTCAGGAGCTGGGCACCGTTAAGCGTAAGCAGTTACCGCTGAAAATCGTATTGCTCGATAACCAGCGCTTAGGCATGGTTCGCCAGTGGCAACAGTTGTTCTTCCAGGAGCGTTACAGCGAAACGACGCTGACCGATAACCCCGATTTCCTCATGCTGGCCAGTGCCTTTGGTATCCCAGGCCAGCACATCACCCGTAAAGACCAGGTTGAAGCGGCACTCGACACTATGCTGTCAAGCGAAGGGCCTTACCTGCTTCATGTCTCAATCGACGAGCTTGAGAATGTCTGGCCGTTGGTACCACCAGGTGCCAGTAATTCACAAATGCTGGAGAAATTATCATGATGCAACATCAGGTCGCCGTGCAGGCTCGCTTCAACCCAGAAACCTTAGAACGTGTTTTGCGTGTAGTCCGTCATCGTGGTTTTCAAATTTGCTCTATGAATATGGAGACGGCCACAGACGCACGGAACATCAGTATCGAATTAACCGTTGCCAGCGCGCGGTCGGTCGACTTACTGTTTAGTCAGTTAACAAAGCTGGTAGACGTTGCCCATGTTGCCATCTGCCAGAGCACAACCACATCACAACAAATCCGCGCTTAAGCGTGACAGGAAGAAAAAAAATGACGACGAAAAAAGCTGATTACATTTGGTTCAATGGTGAGATGGTTCGTTGGGAGGACGCGAAAGTCCACGTGATGTCCCACGCGCTGCACTACGGTACGTCCGTGTTCGAAGGCATCCGTTGCTACGATTCTCACAAAGGGCCAGTGGTGTTCCGCCATCGCGAACACATGCAGCGTCTGCATGACTCAGCCAAAATTTATCGTTTTCCTGTCTCACAAAGCGTTGATGAACTGATGGAAGCCTGCCGCGAGGTGATTCGTAAGAATAACCTGACCAGCGCGTATATTCGTCCGTTAGTGTTTGTTGGCGATGTGGGCATGGGTGTTAACCCGCCAGCAGGCTATACCACTGATGTGATCATTGCTGCGTTCCCGTGGGGTGCCTACCTGGGTGCTGAAGCACTGGAACAGGGGATCGACGCAATGGTTTCTTCCTGGAACCGCGTGGCACCAAACACCATCCCGACTGCTGCAAAAGCGGGCGGTAACTACCTTTCCTCTCTGCTGGTTGGCAGCGAAGCACGTCGTCATGGTTATCAGGAAGGGATCGCGCTGGATGTGAATGGCTATATCTCTGAAGGCGCAGGCGAAAACTTGTTTGAAGTGAAAGACGGTATCCTGTTCACTCCGCCGTTCACTTCTTCCGCGCTGCCGGGTATCACCCGTGATGCCATTATCAAACTGGCAAAAGATCTGGGTATCGAAGTGCGCGAGCAGGTCTTGTCTCGTGAATCCCTGTATCTGGCCGACGAAGTATTCATGTCCGGTACCGCCGCTGAGATCACACCAGTTCGCAGTGTTGACGGTATTCAGGTAGGTGAAGGCCGCTGTGGCCCGGTAACTAAACGTATTCAGCAGGCTTTCTTTGGCCTCTTCACCGGTGAAACGGAAGATAAATACGGCTGGTTGGATCAAGTTAACAACTAAGTATAAATATGGGACGGCGCGCACCGTCCCATTTAATAGTCAGACGGGAGTAAATAAAGCATGCCTAAGTATCGTTCCGCCACCACCACCCACGGTCGTAATATGGCGGGGGCCCGTGCGCTCTGGCGCGCCACCGGGATGACCGACGCCGATTTCGGCAAGCCAATTATCGCCGTGGTTAACTCCTTTACTCAGTTTGTACCGGGCCACGTGCACCTGCGCGATCTGGGTAAACTGGTTGCCGAGCAAATCGAAGCCTCTGGCGGTGTGGCGAAAGAGTTCAACACCATTGCTGTTGACGATGGTATCGCAATGGGCCACGGGGGGATGCTTTATTCACTGCCGTCGCGCGAGCTGATCGCCGACTCGGTCGAGTATATGGTGAACGCCCACTGTGCCGATGCGATGGTCTGTATCTCCAACTGCGACAAAATCACCCCGGGGATGCTTATGGCTTCCCTGCGTCTGAATATTCCGGTGATCTTCGTTTCCGGTGGCCCAATGGAAGCGGGTAAAACCAAGCTTTCCGACAAAATCATCAAGCTTGACCTGGTTGATGCGATGATTCAGGGCGCTGACCCGAAAGTCTCTGATGAGCAAAGCGATCAGGTTGAACGCTCCGCGTGCCCAACCTGTGGCTCCTGTTCTGGCATGTTTACCGCAAACTCCATGAACTGCCTGACCGAAGCGCTGGGCCTGTCCCAGCCGGGTAATGGCTCGCTGCTGGCGACCCACGCCGATCGTAAACAGCTGTTCCTCAACGCCGGTAAACGCATTGTCGAGCTGACCAAACGCTACTACGAGCAGGACGATGCCAGCGCGCTGCCGCGCAACATCGCCAGTAAAGCCGCGTTCGAGAACGCCATGACTCTGGATATCGCCATGGGCGGTTCCACCAACACCGTTCTGCACCTGCTGGCGGCCGCACAGGAAGCTGAAATCGACTTCACTATGAGCGATATCGACAAGCTGTCTCGCAAAGTGCCGCAGCTGTGTAAAGTGGCGCCGAGTACCCAGAAGTACCACATGGAAGACGTGCACCGCGCCGGTGGCGTGCTCGGTATTCTCGGCGAGCTCGATCGCGCCGGGCTGATGAACCGTGAAGTGAAAAACGTACTGGGTCTGACGCTGCCAGAATCGCTGGACAGATATGACGTAATGCTGACGAAAGACGAAGCGGTGAAAAACATGTTCCGCGCGGGTCCGGCCGGTATTCGTACCACCCAGGCATTCTCGCAGGATTGCCGTTGGGACACCCTGGATGACGATCGTGCCGAAGGATGCATCCGATCGCTTGAGCACGCGTACAGCAAAGACGGCGGTCTGGCCGTGCTGTACGGTAACTTCGCTGAAAATGGCTGTATCGTAAAAACTGCGGGCGTGGACGACAGCATCCTGAAATTCACCGGTCCGGCCAAAGTGTATGAAAGCCAGGACGAGGCGGTGGACGCGATTCTGAGCGGCAAAGTCGTGGAAGGTGATGTGGTGGTGATCCGCTACGAAGGTCCGAAAGGCGGGCCGGGGATGCAGGAGATGCTCTACCCAACCACGTTCCTGAAATCTATGGGTCTCGGTAAAGCCTGTGCGCTGATCACCGATGGTCGTTTCTCTGGCGGTACGTCCGGCTTGTCTATCGGCCACGTTTCCCCTGAAGCGGCGAGTGGCGGCAATATCGCCATCATCGAAGATGGCGACCTGATCGAAATCGACATCCCAAATCGCGGTATTCAGCTGAAACTGAGCGACCAGGAAATTGCAGCGCGCCGTGAAGCACAAGAAGCTCGCGGCGACAAAGCCTGGACACCGAAAGACCGTCAGCGTGAAGTCTCCTTCGCTCTGCGTGCTTACGCAAGCCTTGCCACCAGTGCAGATAAAGGCGCGGTGCGCGATAAATCGAAACTTGGGGGCTAATGATGGCCGAATCACAACCCTTATCCGCCGCCCCTGAGGGGGCGGAATATCTTAGGGCGGTGCTACGTGCGCCGGTCTATGAAGCAGTGCAGGTCACTCCACTGCAAAAAATGGAAAAGCTCTCTTCGCGCCTCGACAACGTAATTCTGGTGAAACGCGAAGACCGCCAGCCAGTACACAGCTTTAAACTGCGCGGTGCTTACGCGATGATGGCTGGGTTGAGCGACGAGCAAAAAGCGCGCGGCGTGATCACGGCCTCTGCGGGCAACCATGCTCAGGGTGTGGCGTTCTCCTCTGCCCGCCTGGGGCTGAAAGCGCTGATTGTGATGCCGGTTGCCACGGCAGATATCAAAGTGGATGCGGTGCGTGGTTTTGGCGGCGAAGTGCTGCTTCACGGCGCAAACTTTGACGAAGCGAAAGCCAAAGCCATTGAACTGGCGCAACAGCAGGGTTTCACCTGGGTGCCGCCATTTGATCATCCAATGGTAATTGCCGGACAAGGCACGTTGGCGCTGGAACTGCTGCAACAGGATGCCCATCTTGACCGCGTATTTGTGCCAGTTGGCGGTGGCGGGTTAGCGGCGGGTGTGGCGGTGCTGATCAAACAGCTGATGCCGCAAATCAAAGTGATTGCCGTTGAAGCGGAAGACTCAGCCTGTCTGAAAGCAGCGCTGGATGCGGGTCATCCGGTGGACCTGCCGCGCGTCGGGTTGTTTGCCGAAGGCGTGGCCGTTAAACGCATTGGCGATGAAACCTTCCGCCTGTGCCAGGAGTATCTCGACGATATCATCACCGTTGATAGCGATGCTATCTGCGCGGCGATGAAAGACTTGTTCGAGGATGTTCGTGCGGTTGCGGAACCTTCTGGCGCACTGGCGCTGGCAGGGATGAAAAAATACGTCGCGCAGCACAACATTCGCGGCGAACGTCTGGCGCATGTGCTTTCCGGTGCCAACGTTAACTTCCACGGTCTGCGCTATGTTTCCGAGCGCTGCGAGCTGGGTGAACAGCGCGAAGCCCTGCTGGCGGTGACCATCCCGGAAGAGAAGGGCAGTTTCCTGAAGTTCTGCCAGCTGCTTGGCGGCCGCTCAGTGACGGAATTTAACTACCGTTTTGCTAACGCCAAAGATGCCTGCATTTTTGTTGGCGTGCGCCTGAGTCGCGGTCTGGAAGAACGTAAAGAGATCCTCAACCTGCTGCACGAAGGTGGCTACAGCGTGGTGGATCTTTCCGACGATGAAATGGCGAAGCTGCACGTTCGCTACATGGTGGGCGGGCGTCCGTCGAAGCCGCTTCAGGAACGTCTGTACAGCTTCGAGTTCCCGGAATCACCAGGGGCGTTGCTCAAGTTCCTGCATACGCTGGGTACGCACTGGAACATCTCTCTGTTCCACTACCGCAGCCACGGTACGGACTACGGTCGAGTGCTGGCGGCATTCGAACTGGGCGAGCACGAGCCTGATTTCGAAACGCGGCTGAACGAACTGGGTTACGACTGTCATGACGAAACCCATAACCCGGCGTTCAGGTTCTTCCTCGCGGGTTAGTGGTTCGGCAATATGTTCCAGAACGCATCAATAAGCGGCTCATGCAGCCGCTTTTTTTGTGCGCACACGCCAAGCTCAAACGGTGTTTTTTCGTCGCTGCGCTCCAGAATCATCACGCGATTACGCACCGGCTCCGGGCTGTTTTCCAGCACCACTTCCGGCAGCAACGCCACGCCGCAACCCAGCGCCACCATCGACACCATCGCCTCGTGGCCACCTACTGTAGCGTAAATCGACGGGTTGCTGATTTTCTGACGGCGGAACCACAGCTCAATGCGGCGGCGCACTGGGCCCTGATCGGCCATGATAAACGGCACCGTTGACCAGTCTGGCTTTTCTACCGACACCTGATTTCGCACCGGGCAGGGCAGCGCAGGGGCAATCAGTACCACCGCCAGATTTTCCAGCATTGAGAACGCGACGGCGCCAGGCAACATTTCCGGTTTCCCGGCAATGGCGAGATCTGCTTCTCCCGTCACCACTTTTTCCATGGCATCGGCGGCATCACCGGTCGAGAGCTTGATTTCGACCGACGGGTGCTCTGCGCGGAATCTGTCGAGGATCGGCGGCAGGTGGCTATAGGCCGCCGTCACGGAACAAAAAATATGGAGTTCGCCGGACAGTGACGGCCCTTGCTGGTCGATGGTGTGGCGTAGTTGCTGGTACTGCAACAGCGTTTGCTGGGCAAAGACGCGTAGCTCTTCCCCTGCTTCCGTGAGCGTCACGGTGCGATTGTCACGCACAAAAAGCGGCTGGCCGAGGTCTTCCTCAAGGCGCTGGATCTGGCGAGAAAGCGTGGAGGGGCTGACGTGCATGGCGCGCGCACTGCGCCCGAAGTGACGGCTTTCCGCCAGATGCAGGAACATTTTCAGATCGCGTAAATCCATTGATTCCACTCCCTCTTTTTACATTGCAGAAATTGCAACGTGACGTTGTGAATATATCAATTTCCGCAATAAATTTCCTGTCATATAGTAAGTTCATTCTCGCATATGCGAACCGAACAATAAGACAGTACAACATCACGAGGTATCACCATGGCTAACTACTTCAACACACTGAATCTGCGCCAGCAGCTGGCACAGCTGGGCAAATGCCGCTTCATGGCGCGCGATGAATTTGCTGATGGCGCAAGCTACCTTCAGGGCAAGAAAGTGGTCATCGTCGGCTGTGGCGCACAGGGCCTGAACCAGGGTCTGAACATGCGCGACTCCGGTCTGGATATCTCTTACGCACTGCGTAAAGAAGCGATTGCTGAGAAGCGCGCTTCCTGGCGTAAAGCGACCGAAAACGGCTTCAAAGTAGGCACCTACGAAGAGCTGATCCCACAGGCAGACCTGGTTGTTAACCTGACTCCAGACAAACAGCACTCTGACGTTGTGCGTTCCGTGCAGCCGCTGATGAAAGACGGCGCAGCGCTGGGTTACTCCCACGGCTTTAACATCGTTGAAGTGGGCGAGCAGATCCGTAAAGACATCACCGTTGTGATGGTTGCTCCGAAGTGCCCTGGTACTGAAGTCCGTGAAGAGTACAAACGTGGCTTCGGCGTACCAACCCTGATTGCTGTTCACCCGGAAAACGATCCAAAAGGTGAAGGCATGGCGATTGCGAAAGCATGGGCAGCCGCAACCGGTGGCCATCGTGCGGGCGTTCTGGAATCTTCCTTCGTTGCAGAAGTGAAATCTGACCTGATGGGTGAGCAGACTATTCTGTGCGGCATGTTGCAGGCCGGCTCTCTGCTGTGCTTCGACAAGCTGGTGGAAGAAGGTACTGACCCGGCATATGCAGAAAAACTGATTCAGTTCGGCTGGGAAACCATCACCGAAGCCCTGAAACAGGGTGGTATCACGCTGATGATGGATCGTCTGTCCAACCCGGCGAAACTGCGTGCATTTGCGCTGTCCGAGCAGCTGAAAACCATCATGGCTCCGCTGTTCCAGAAACACATGGACGACATCATCTCCGGCGAGTTCTCCTCCGGAATGATGGCTGACTGGGCTAATGATGATAAAAACCTGCTGACCTGGCGTGAAGAGACCGGTAAAACTGCGTTCGAAACGGCTGCACAGTTTGACGGCAAAATCAGCGAGCAGGAGTACTTCGATAAAGGCGTACTGATGATTGCCATGGTGAAAGCAGGCGTTGAGCTGGCGTTCGAAACCATGGTGGATTCCGGCATCATCGAAGAGTCTGCTTACTACGAATCACTGCACGAGCTGCCGCTGATAGCGAACACCATCGCCCGTAAGCGTCTGTACGAAATGAACGTGGTTATCTCTGATACCGCAGAGTACGGTAACTACCTGTTCTCTTACGCATGTGTACCGCTGCTGAAAGAGTTCATGACCACCCTGCAAGCGGGTGACCTGGGCAAAGCGATTGCTGAAGGCGCGGTAGATAATGCGCAATTGCGTGACGTGAACGACGCTATCCGCAGCCACGAAATCGAGAAAATTGGCCAGAAACTGCGTGGCTATATGACCGACATGAAGCGTATTGCTGTAGCGGGTTAATTAGATTGTCGGGTGGCGCTTTGCTTACCCGACCTACAAAACCGTAAGATGTAGGCCGGGTAAGGCGCAGCCGCCACCCGGCTTTTTTATTTGCGGTACAGCACCTTGATAACGTGGTAACCGAACTGGGTATGCAGTGGGCCGGTTGGCTCCAGCACCGGGCAAGAGAACACCACTTTATCAAACGCCGGAACCATCTGGCCCTGACGGAACTCGCCCAGGTCGCCGCCGCGTTTGCCTGATGGACAAATAGAGTGCTTCTTCGCCAGTTTACCGAAGTCGGCACCGTTCTTAATCTGCTCCAGAAGATCCAGAGCCAGTTTCTCTTCTTTCACCAGAATATGCAGTGCTGCTGCTGTCTTTGCCATGATCGTGCCTTAAATGGGTTGAGATAAATTGGGGCGCAATATAGCACGCGTCAGCGGCGATACAGCACCTTAATGATATGGTAGCCAAATTTGGTTTTCACCGGACCGAAAGGCTTCAGAAGCGGGCAACTAAACACCGCCTGATCGAATGGCCCCACCATCGCCCCCTGTTTAAATTCACCTAAATCACCGCCATTACGCCCGGACGGGCATTTAGAGTAGCGCTTCGCCAGATGATCAAAGCTAATGCCACGTTCCAGTTTGGCGAGGATCTCCTGCGCCAGCTTTTCTTCTTTTACCAGAATGTGCAGGGCTGCTGCGGTCTTTACCATGGTTCTGTTCTCAGGGTTAATCGCGTTTTCTTCACTTTATCATTAGCCGGTAAATCTGCGCCCGGCTTTCTGCTACAATCCACACCCCGTTCGAAGATTGAGCAATATCCCATGCGTTTAAACCCTGGACAACAACAAGCGGTCGAATTCGTTACTGGACCATGCCTGGTGCTGGCAGGGGCTGGTTCCGGTAAAACCCGCGTGATCACCAACAAAATCGCCCACCTGATCCGCGGATGCGGGTATCAGGCGCGCCACATTGCGGCGGTGACGTTTACCAACAAAGCAGCACGCGAGATGAAAGAGCGTGTTGGCCAGACGCTGGGGCGCAAAGAGGCGCGCGGGCTGATGATCTCTACCTTCCATACCCTGGGGCTGGATATCATCAAACGTGAATATGCTGCGCTGGGCATGAAGTCTAACTTCTCGCTTTTCGATGACACCGACCAGGTGGCGCTGCTTAAAGAGCTGACCGAAGGGCTGATCGAAGATGACAAAGTTCTGCTGCAACAGCTGATCTCGACGATCTCCAACTGGAAAAACGATCTGATGACACCTGCTCAGGCGGCAGCGAGTGCGAAAGGTGAACGGGACAGGATCTTCGCTCACTGCTACAGCCTGTACGACGCGCACATGAAAGCGTGCAACGTGCTGGATTTCGACGATCTTATTTTGCTGCCAACGCTGCTGCTTCAGCGTAATGAAGAGGTGCGTGAGCGCTGGCAGAACAAGATCCGCTACCTTCTGGTAGATGAGTATCAGGACACCAACACCAGCCAGTACGAACTGGTGAAGTTGCTGGTGGGGCAACGTGCGCGTTTCACCGTTGTGGGGGATGACGATCAGTCGATCTACTCCTGGCGTGGTGCGCGTCCACAAAACCTGGTGCTGTTAAGCAAAGATTTTCCGGCGCTCCAGGTTATCAAGCTCGAGCAAAACTACCGCTCGTCCGGGCGCATCCTGAAAGCGGCGAATATCCTGATCGCCAATAACCCGCACGTGTTTGAAAAACGCCTGTTCTCTGAGCTGGGCTACGGGACTGAGCTGAAAGTGCTTAGCGCGAATAATGAGGAGCACGAAGCGGAACGTGTGACCGGCGAACTGATCGCGCATCACTTCGTCAATAAAACCGAATACAAGGACTACGCTATCCTGTATCGCGGTAACCACCAGTCCCGCGTCTTTGAAAAGATGCTGATGCAAAACCGCATTCCGTACAAAATTTCGGGCGGTACGTCGTTCTTTTCGCGCCCTGAAATCAAAGATCTTCTGGCATATTTGCGTGTGCTCACCAACCCGGATGATGACAGCGCTTTCCTGCGTATCGTCAATACACCGAAGCGTGAAATCGGTCCGGCCACGTTGCAAAAACTGGGTGAATGGGCGATGACACGCAACAAAAGCCTGTTTACCGCCAGCTTCGATATGGGGCTGAGTCACACGCTGACCGGGCGCGGATATGATTCCTTAACCCGTTTCACCCACTGGCTTGGCGAGGTGCAGCGCCTGGCAGAGCGCGAGCCTGTGGCGGCCGTGCGTGACCTGATCCACGGCGTCGATTACGAATCCTGGCTGTACGAAACCTCTGCCAGCCCAAAAGCGGCAGAAATGCGCATGAAAAACGTCAACCAGTTGTTTAGCTGGATGACTGAAATGCTGGAAGGCTCAGAAATTGACGAGCCAATGACCCTGACGCAGGTCGTCACGCGTTTTACGCTGCGCGATATGATGGAACGCGGCGAGAGCGAAGAAGAGGCTGACCAGGCGCAGCTGATGACGCTGCATGCTTCTAAAGGGCTAGAGTTCCCGTATGTCTATCTGGTTGGCATGGAAGAGGGGCTGCTGCCGCATCAGAGCAGTATCGATGAAGATAATGTCGATGAAGAACGTCGACTGGCCTATGTGGGCATTACCCGTGCGCAGAAAGAGCTGATCTTTACGCTGTGCAAAGAGCGCCGGCAGTATGGCGAGCTGGTGCGTCCGGAGCCGAGCCGATTCTTGCTGGAATTACCGCAAGACGACCTCATCTGGGAACAGGAGCGTAAAGCGATTACCCCGGAAGAGCGGATGCACAAAGGGCAGGCTAACGTGGCGAACATTCGCGCCATGCTGGCGAAAGCCAAAGAGAAGGGATAAGCAGTGCAAGCCGGGTAAGCGCAGCGACGCCCGGCATTGTCTTACTTAATATCCAGTTGCCAGTGCACATAACTCTGCCACTGGCATTCCTGTTCGATCATCTCCGCGCCAAGCGGATGATCATCCAGCCAGTTTTCCGGCAGCGTCAGCGTGAGCTTTTCATTTTCTGCAACCAGCGTGATGGCCGGTAACAGATCGTCGCGGCGGCGGCAGGCAAACAGAATGGCCAGGCGCAGCAACCGACAAAGATGCTCGGCAACCCGTGGTGGTACGGCATTTTGTTGATGCAGAGAAGAGAGATCGACCGCGCTGGTCTGGTTCAGCAGCAGGGTGGCCAGCAGCTTTTTCTGCGCAGGCGTATAACCCGGCAAATCAAGATTGCGTACCAGATAGGCTGCATGGGCAGGCGCTTGTTTGAAATCGATGCTCAAACCCACTTCGTGCAGCGCACACGCGCTCAGCAGAAGATCACGACTGAGTGGCTCAAGGCACCAGTCCTCGCCGACTTGATCGGCAAAGAGCGATGCCAGTTGCGCAACGCGCTGCGCCTGATCGGTATCAACCATAAAGCGGCGCTGAACGTTACGCAGCGTGCGGCTGCGAATGTCTTGATCAACCGACAGATGCAGCATCCCGTAAACCAGACCTTCACGTAGCGCACCACCGGCAAGGGTCATGCACTGGATGTTCAGTTCGGTGAAAATGGCGATCAGAATGGCAAGCCCGCTTGGGAAAACCAGCGCACGTTCCAGAGTCAGGCCTTCAATTTCCAGCTCTTCCAGACGGCCACACTGAATGGCGCGCTGTTTCAGTTGCTGGAGTTTGGCAAGCGTGATCCGCTCGTCCATCCCCTGCGCCATCATGATTTCCTGCAACGCCTGCACGGTTCCCGACGCGCCAACGCAGACTTTCCAGCCGTGATAGCGCAATTCATCCATCACCGGACGCAGCACGTCGCGCGCGGCATTTTCGGCCTCGTCGAAGTTCTCTTTGCCAAGATTACGGTCGGTAAAATAGCGCTCAAGCCAGGTGACACAGCCCATCGACAGGCTGAACAGCGAGGTGGCTTGCGCCCCGGTGCCGGTAACGAGTTCGGTACTGGCACCACCGATATCCACCACCAGGCGGCGATCGTCGCCACCGGTTGTGTGCGCAACGCCCTGATAAATCAATCGCGCTTCTTCTTCACCACTGATGACCTGCACCGGACAGCCGAGGATTTCCTGCGCTTTGGCAATGAAATCAACGGCGTTAACCGCCAGACGCAGAGTGGCTGTCGCGACCACGCGGATTTGATTATGTGGGATATCTTGCAGACGTTCGGCAAAAAGACGCAAACATTGCCAGCCACGTTCCATGGCTTCAGGGGAAAGGTGATTATCGCTGCTCAGGCCCGCCGCCAGGCGGACCTTGCGCTTAATACGCGTCAGCGTTTGTATACTTCCCGCCACCTCGCGCACAACCAGCATATGAAAACTATTGGAACCGAGATCAATTGCCGCATAAAGCGAGGTGGAACTGAGCATATTTTCTTAACCTGAACGACGACGATTACGCGGTGCGCCGGAACGACGCGGACCATTGCCGGTACGGGCGCGGGTAAGGCGCTTCGGTGGCGGCAGTTCGTTTAACAGCGCTTCCGGATTGTATTTGCTCTGCGGAATAGAGTGACCGATGTAAGTCTCAATGGCTGGAAGATTCAGCGCATACTCTTCACACGCAAGGCTGATGGAATGACCACTTGCACCAGCACGACCGGTACGGCCGATACGGTGTACGTAATCTTCACAGTCATCCGGCAGGTCGTAGTTGAAGACGTGCGTTACGGCTGGAATATGCAGGCCGCGTGCAGCGACGTCGGTTGCAACCAGAATATCCAGGTCGCCACGGGTGAATTCTTCAAGAATACGCAGGCGTTTTTTCTGCGCCACATCGCCCGTCAGCAAGCCAACACGGTGTCCATCAGCGGCCAGATGACCCCAGATGTCTTCGCAGCGGTGCTTGGTGTTCGCAAAGATAATGGCGCGATCTGGCCACTCTTCTTCGATAAGCGTTTGCAGCAGGCGCATTTTCTCTTCATTGGATGGATAGAAGAGCTCTTCTTTAATGCGATGGCCTGTTTTCTGCTCGGGTTCCACTTCTACATATTCGGCGTTGTTCATCTGTTCAAACGCCAGTTCACGAACGCGATAAGAGAGGGTAGCGGAGAACAGCATGTTCAGACGCTGGTTTGCCACAGGCATCCGACGGAACAGCCAGCGGATATCTTTAATGAAGCCCAGATCGTACATACGGTCGGCTTCATCCAGCACCACAACCTGAATCGCGCCGAGGTTGATGTGGTTTTGTTTCGCGTAGTCGATAAGACGGCCAGTGGTCCCAATCAGGATATCCACGCCGCTTTCCAGCACCTTCAGCTGTTTATCGTAACCGTCGCCGCCATAGGCCAGGCCGAGCTTCAGGCCCGTTGCCTGAGCCAGCGGTTCAGCGTCTGCATGGATCTGTACCGCCAGTTCTCGCGTCGGAGCCATAATTAGCGCGCGCGGCTGGTTAACTTTGCGGTCAGCAATCGCTGGATGAGAAAGTAAATAATGAAACGTTGACGTTAAAAACGCCATCGTTTTGCCAGTACCGGTTTGCGCCTGCCCTGCAACATCGCGGCCTGCCAGCGTCAGCGGCAGTGCGAGGGCCTGAATGGGCGTGCAGTTATGAAACCCTTTATTTTCAAGGGCTTCGATCACTTTTGGGTGCAGGGCGAAGTCGGAAAACTTCTGTTCTGTTAAATGTGTTTTGCTCATAGTGTGGTAGAATATCAGCTTACTATTGCTTTACGAAAGCGTATCCGGTGAAATAAAGTCAACCTTTAGTTGGTTAATGCTACATCAACACGTCGTTGATTGATGCGAAACCAACGCACCAGGCTTATTCCTGTGGAGTTATATATGAGCGATAAAATTATTCACCTGACTGACGACAGTTTTGACACGGACGTACTTAAAGCTGACGGGCTGATCCTCGTCGATTTCTGGGCTGAATGGTGTGGTCCTTGCAAAATGATCGCCCCGATTCTGGATGAGATCGCTGACGAATATCAGGGCAAACTGACCGTTGCCAAGCTGAACATCGACCAGAACCCGGGCACCGCGCCAAAATACGGCATCCGTGGCATTCCGACCCTGCTGCTGTTCAAAGGCGGTGAAGTGGCGGCGACCAAAGTGGGCGCACTGTCCAAAGGTCAACTGAAAGAGTTCCTGGACGCTAACCTGGCGTAAGGTTTCTCGGTTGAGCGTCCAGAGCGCCTAAATGATGTGGATCTCTGGACGCCCGGCTTTAGTCGTGCTAAGTTAGCTATGACTTCGTTTTAAACATATCTTGTTGTTTGAATCTTGCTTTACCCGAAACTTCCCGTTGTTGATATCCACAGTGCGTGAAGTTGCTAAATTCCGGGCTTGTCACTCAATCCGTCTTGTCGTTTCAGTTCTGCGTTCTTTCCCTGTGACCAGACAGCGAACAGACATGAGGTGATGGCCGCTAAACAGGCATGGATGACCCTGCCATACCATTCACAACATTAAGTTCGAGAATCACCCCGAGTTTAAGAACCCACACCATTATGAATCTTACCGAATTAAAGAATACGCCGGTTTCTGAGCTGATCACTCTCGGCGAAAATATGGGGCTGGAAAACCAGGCTCGTATGCGCAAGCAGGACATCATTTTCGCCATCCTGAAGCAGCACGCTAAGAGTGGCGAAGATATCTTTGGCGACGGTGTGTTGGAGATATTGCAGGACGGATTTGGTTTCCTCCGTTCAGCAGATAGCTCCTACCTCGCCGGTCCTGACGACATCTACGTATCCCCTAGCCAAATCCGCCGTTTCAACCTCCGCACTGGTGACACCATTTCAGGTAAGATTCGTCCTCCTAAAGAGGGTGAACGCTACTTTGCGCTGTTGAAAGTTAACGAAGTTAACTACGACAAACCAGAAAACTCGCGCAATAAGATCCTGTTTGAAAACTTAACGCCGCTGCACGCGAACTCTCGCCTGCGCATGGAGCGTGGTAACGGTTCTACCGAAGACTTAACCGCTCGCGTTCTGGATCTGGCTTCTCCGATTGGTCGTGGTCAACGTGGTCTGATTGTGGCACCGCCAAAAGCGGGTAAAACCATGCTGCTGCAAAACATCGCGCAGAGCATTGCTTACAACCACCCAGACTGTGTGCTGATGGTACTGCTTATCGACGAACGTCCTGAAGAAGTGACCGAGATGCAGCGTCTGGTGAAAGGTGAAGTGGTTGCTTCTACCTTCGACGAACCTGCATCTCGCCATGTTCAGGTTGCTGAAATGGTTATCGAGAAGGCCAAACGTCTGGTTGAACACAAGAAAGACGTTATTATCCTGCTCGACTCCATCACCCGTCTGGCACGTGCCTACAACACCGTGGTTCCGGCTTCCGGTAAAGTGTTGACCGGTGGTGTGGATGCGAACGCCCTGCACCGTCCGAAGCGTTTCTTCGGTGCTGCGCGTAACGTAGAAGAGGGCGGCAGTCTGACCATCATTGCAACCGCGCTTATCGACACCGGTTCCAAGATGGATGAGGTTATCTACGAAGAGTTTAAAGGTACAGGTAACATGGAACTGCACCTCTCCCGTAAGATTGCTGAAAAACGTGTCTTCCCTGCTATCGACTACAACCGTTCCGGTACGCGTAAGGAAGAGCTGCTCACCACCCAGGAAGAGCTGCAAAAAATGTGGATTCTGCGCAAAATCATTCACCCAATGGGCGAAATCGACGCAATGGAATTCCTCATTAACAAACTGGCGATGACCAAAACAAACGACGATTTCTTCGACATGATGAAGCGCTCGTAACGCAAATAAAGCCAGCAAACGCCACGTTTTTACGTGGCGTTTTTCGTTTATGGCCTATACGCTATTACCGCGGACTCCCAATTTTGACCTGTCGGTGCGACAATAGGATTATTCGCACAGCAAAAACATTAATAGATTGAATAATAAACAAATGGAGTTGCAAGAGGTTTGCTTTATGCCTTCAGGCCCGGCGCCTTCATGGTTATACTTCCTTGACTGACATTTGTTGAGAACATCCATTGTGAACCTACTCGATACGTTTACTGAGCTAACCAGTATTTTTTTGTTTACCACCTGCTTTTTGTTTCTTGCGCGCAAGGTGGCAAAATATCTGGGGTTAGTGGATAAACCCAACTTCCGTAAACGCCATCAAGGTATGATCCCGCTGGTCGGTGGTATTTCCGTATTTGCCGGTATCTGCTTCACCTTCGCGATTGCTGATTACTATATTCCTCATGCCAGGCTCTACCTGATCTGCGCCACCGTTCTGGTTGTGGTGGGTGCGCTCGACGATCGCTATGACATTAGCGTGAAAATCCGTGCCTTCGTTCAGGCCGCCGTCGGTATTGCCATGATGGTGGCGGCCAAACTTCACCTGAGCAGTCTCGGTTATATTTTCGGGCCCTGGGAGATGGTTCTGGGGCCGTTCGGCTATTTCCTGACGCTATTCGCCGTCTGGGTGGCGATTAACGCCTTCAATATGGTGGATGGCATTGATGGCCTGCTGGGCGGGCTTTCCTCCGTCTCCTTCGCAGCTGTCGGCATTATTTTGTGGTTTGATGGCCAGTACAGCCTCGCCATGTGGTGTTTCGCCATGATTGCCGCCATCCTGCCGTATATTTTGCTCAACCTCGGCGTTCTGGGCCGTCGCTATAAAGTCTTTATGGGCGATGCGGGCAGCACGTTGATTGGCTTCACCATCATCTGGATTCTACTGGAAACCACGCAGGGTAAAGTTCACCCCATTAGCCCGGTGACGGCGCTGTGGATAATCGCCATTCCGTTGATGGATATGGTGGCGATTATGTATCGCCGTCTGCGAAAAGGGATGAGTCCTTTTTCAGCCGACCGCCAGCATATTCATCATTTGATCATGCGAGCAGGCTTCACTTCCCGTCAGGCATTTGTGCTGATAACCCTGGCGGCTGCTATTCTTGCGGGGATTGGTGTTGCGTCGGAATATGCCCACTTTATCCCTGAATGGGTGATGTTGGTATTGTTCTTGCTAGCGTTTTCTCTGTATGGCTACTGCATTAAACGCGCATGGAAAGTCGCGCGTTTCATTAAGCGTATAAAGCGCAGGATGCGTCGAAATAGTGGCAATAATCCAACTTTAACTAAATGAACTGGGATCGTGATGACTCAACCGTTGGCGGGAGCTAAATCAGAGATGACCGAGAATGAGCTGGATATACGTGGCTTGTTTCGCGTTTTATGGGCGGGCAAACTGTGGATTGCAGGTGTTGCGTTGGGGTTCGCGTTAATCGCGCTCGCGTATACCTTCTTTGCAAAACAGGAGTGGAGCGCAACCGCCATTACGGACAGACCAACGGTCAACATGCTCGGCGGGTTCTACTCGCAGCAGCAGTTCCTGCGTAATCTGGATATCAAAGCGAATCTGGCCACGCCAGACCAGGCCTCAGTGATGGATGAGGCCTATAAAGAATTCGTGATGCAACTGGCGTCCTGGGATACCCGCCGTGATTTCTGGTCCCAGACCGATTATTACAAGCAACGCATGGTCGGCAACAGTAAAGTCGATGCCGGGCTGCTGGACGACATGATTAACAACATCCAGTTCACGCCAGGGGATGCGCTGCGCAACCTGAACGACAACGTGAAGCTGGTGGCCGAAACGGCGCCGGATGCCAATAACTTGCTGCGTCAGTATGTGGCCTTTGCCAGCCAGCGCGCGGCAAGCCATCTGAATGATGAGCTCAAAGGCGCATGGGCCGCGCGTACCATCCAGATGAAAGCGCAGGTGAAACGTCAGGAAGAAGTGGCAAAAGCTATCTTTGCCCGTCGGGTACACAATATTGAGCAGGCGCTGAAGATTGCGGAACAACGCAATATCTCGCGCAGCGAAACTGACGTTCCGGCTGATGAACTGCCTGATTCAGAAATGTTCCTGCTTGGACGCCCAATGTTGCAGGCGCGTCTGGAAAACCAGCAGGCTGTCGGGCCTGATTTTGACCTCGACTACGATCAAAATCGCGCGATGCTGAACACCCTGAATGTTGGTCCGACTCTGGACCCACGTTTTCAGACCTATCGTTATTTGCGTACGCCTGAAGAACCTGTAAAACGCGATAGTCCGCGTCGCGCGTTCCTGATGATTATGTGGGGAATTGTTGGCGCTCTGACTGGCGCGGGTGTGGCGTTATCACGTCGCCGCAAAAATTAAGAAGGCCATCTACGATGAAGGCTAACTGCCTTCATCGGCTAATCGAAGAGAATCGATGTGAAAGTACTAACCGTATTTGGCACCCGGCCGGAGGCCATTAAGATGGCACCTCTGGTTCATGCGCTGGCCAGGGATCCTGATTTTGAAGCGAGAGTGTGTGTCACTGCCCAGCACCGGGAGATGCTCGATCAGGTGTTAACGCTCTTTTCCATCGTCCCGGATTACGATCTGAATATCATGAAACCGGGGCAAGGGCTGACGGAGATTACCTGCCGTATTCTGGAAGGGCTGAAACCTATTCTGGAGTCGTTTAAGCCTGATGTCGTGCTGGTGCATGGCGACACCACAACGACTGTTGCGACGAGTCTGGCTGCGTTTTATCAGCGTATTCCCGTCGGCCATGTTGAAGCAGGGCTGCGTACCGGTAATCTCTACTCACCGTGGCCGGAAGAAGCCAACCGCACGCTGACCGGACACCTGGCGATGTATCACTTCGCGCCAACGGAAAACTCCCGTCAGAATTTGCTGCGCGAAAATATCGCGGATAAGAAAATTTTCGTCACCGGAAATACCGTCATTGATGCGCTGATTTGGGTACGCGATCGCGTGCTGACGAATGATAGCCTGCAAAGCGAGCTGACTGCGCGCTATCCGTTCCTGAGCAACGATAAAAAGACCATTCTGGTCACCGGCCACCGTCGCGAAAGCTTCGGCCGGGGTTTTGAACAAATTTGTCATGCGCTGGCCGAGATCGCCGCAGAAAACAAAGACGTACAGATTGTTTATCCGGTGCACCTCAATCCTAACGTCAGCGAGCCGGTGAACCGTATTCTGGGCCACGTTGAGAACGTGTTCCTGATCGAGCCGCAGGATTACATGCCGTTTGTCTGGCTGATGAACCATGCCTGGCTGATCCTGACGGATTCCGGCGGTATTCAGGAAGAAGCGCCTTCGCTTGGTAAGCCGGTGCTGGTGATGCGTGAAACCACAGAACGCCCCGAAGCGGTAAAAGCCGGCACGGTACGTCTGGTGGGCACGGACAGCCGTCATATCGTCGAGCAAGTCACGCGCTTGCTGCACGACGATGAAGAGTATCAGGCGATGAGCCGGGCCCATAACCCGTATGGCGATGGGCAGGCTTGTGGTCGTATTTTGCACGCACTTAAACACAATCGGGTATCGCTATGAGTTTTACTACCATCTCTGTCATTGGTCTTGGCTACATTGGGCTGCCCACTGCGGCGGCCTTTGCCTCTCGTCAAAAACAGGTTGTAGGCGTGGACATCAACGCCCGCGCGGTGGAAACCATTAACCGTGGCGAAATTCATATCGTGGAGCCGGATCTCGACCGCGTGGTTAAGGCCGCCGTTGAGGGCGGATTCCTGAAAGCCAGCACCACGCCGGTGGAGGCTGATGCCTTCCTGATTGCCGTTCCCACACCTTTTAAAGGCGAGCATGAGCCTGACATGGTTTACGTCGAGGCGGCAGCAAAATCCATTGCCCCGGTGCTGAAAAAAGGCGCGCTGGTGATCCTGGAGTCGACTTCTCCGGTAGGTGCTACGGAACAGATGGCACAGTGGCTGGCAGAAGCCCGCCCGGATTTAAGCTTCCCGCAGCAGGCGGGCGAACAGGCTGACATCAACATCGCCTACTGCCCGGAGCGTGTGCTGCCAGGGCAGGTGATGGTTGAGCTGATTAAAAACGACCGCGTGATTGGCGGGATGACACCGGTCTGCTCTGAACGCGCCAGCGCTTTGTACAAGATTTTCCTCGAAGGCGAATGTGTGGTGACGAACTCCCGCACCGCTGAAATGTGCAAGCTGACGGAAAACAGCTTCCGCGACGTCAACATCGCGTTTGCTAATGAACTGTCGCTGATTTGTGCCGAACAGGGGATTAATGTCTGGGAACTGATTAGCCTGGCTAATCGCCATCCGCGTGTGAACATTCTTCAGCCAGGTCCTGGCGTGGGCGGGCACTGTATCGCCGTCGACCCGTGGTTCATCGTGGCACAAAACCCGGCACAGGCGCGTCTGATCCGTACCGCCCGTGAAGTGAACGACAGCAAACCACACTGGGTGTTAAACCAGGTTAAAGCCACGGTAGCCGATTGCCTGGCAGACAGCGGCAAACGGGCCAATGAGCTGAAAATCGCCTGCTTTGGTCTGGCATTCAAACCAAACATCGACGATCTGCGCGAAAGCCCGGCAATGGAAATTGCTGAGATGATCGCCGAATGGCACAGCGGTGAAACGCTGGTAGTTGAGCCGAACATTCATGAGCTTCCGGCAAAACTGGCGGGCCATTGCACGCTTACGGCGTTAGATGACGCGCTGGCAACAGCGGATGTGCTGGTATTACTGGTGGATCACAAAGCGTTTAAAGCCATCTCAGGTGATGCCGTACGTCAGCAATATATTGTTGATACGAAAGGCGTGTGGCGTTGAGTGACCTCAACGGGGTGCTTGAGTCCCTCCAGTGGGAAAGTACCTTCTTCGGCCTGCCTTCAGCAATAGTGCGCCTGCGCGATGATGCGCCTGGGCTTGCAGCAGCAGACTTTGCTGCGTGGCAGCGTGTGCAGGCCAAAATTCCGGCGGGACGCAGCGACCTGCTGGATGCTCTTCAGCAGCACGGATTTCAACTGGTAGAGGGTGAGGTTGATCTCTCTATCGCCGTGGCTCAATACGACCCGGCTGGCGCCGAAACCGCAACGGCAGAGGATATCCCGGTGCTGCGTCAGATGGCAGCGCAGGCCTTTGCCCAGAGCCGCTTTCGCGCTCCCTGGTATGCTCCCGAGGACAGTGGCCGTTTTTATGCCCAGTGGATAGAGAATGCGGTAAAGGGCACGTTTGACCATGTTTGCCTGGTGTTTCGCGCGCCCGATGGGCAGATTCAGGGATTTGTCTCGCTACGTAAGCTCAGTGATCATGACGCGCGCATCGGCTTATTAGCCGGGCGGGGCATGGGCGACAAACTCATGCAGGCGGCGCTGCACTGGGCGCAGCAACATCAACTTTCGACTTTGCGGGTGGCGACCCAGATGGGCAACACCGCCGCGCTTAAACGTTATATCGCGAGTGGCGCCAACGTCGACGCAACCGCTTACTGGTTATACAGGTGACAAGATGATTCCATTTAACGCGCCTCCCGTTGTGGGAACCGAACTCGACTATATGCAGTCTGCTATGGGCAGCGGCAAACTTTGCGGCGATGGCGGTTTTACCCGTCGCTGCCAGCAGTGGATGGAACAGCGTTTTCGCAGTGCTAAAGTCCTGCTGACCCCATCCTGTACCGCTTCGCTGGAAATGGCCGCGCTGCTGCTGGATATCCAGCCTGGCGACGAAGTGATCATGCCGAGCTACACCTTTGTTTCCACGGCGAACGCGTTTGTGCTGCGCGGAGCCAAAATCGTGTTTGTGGATATCCGCCCGGATACCATGAACATTGACGAAACGCTGATTGAAGCGGCGATCACCGATAAAACGCGGGCGATTGTCCCGGTTCACTATGCGGGTGTGGCCTGTGAAATGGACACCATCATGGCGATTGCCAAAAAGCATAACCTGTTCGTGGTGGAAGATGCCGCTCAGGGTGTGATGTCCACCTACAAAGGCCGTGCGCTCGGGACGATTGGCCATATCGGCTGTTTTAGCTTCCACGAAACCAAGAACTACACCGCTGGCGGTGAAGGCGGCGCGACGCTGATTAACGACCGCGCGCTTGTCGAGCGTGCTGAGGTGATCCGCGAAAAAGGCACCAACCGTAGCCAGTTCTTCCGTGGTCAGGTGGATAAATACACCTGGCGCGATATTGGTTCCAGCTACCTGATGGCGGACCTACAGGCGGCATACCTGTGGGCGCAGCTGGAAGCTGCAGAGCGCATTAACCAGCAGCGTCTGACGCTGTGGCAAACCTACTACGATGCGCTGGAGCCGCTGGCAAAAGCCGGACGTATCGAGCTGCCGACCATTCCGGCCGATTGCGTCCACAATGCTCATATGTTCTACATCAAGCTGCGCGATAATGACGATCGCGGCCAGCTGATTGCGTGGCTTAAAGAAGCCGAAATTATGGCGGTGTTCCATTACATTCCGCTGCACTCCAGCCCGGCCGGAGAAGCCTTCGGGGTGTTTGCCGGTGAAGACCGTTACACCACGCAGGAAAGTGAGCGTTTGCTTCGCCTGCCACTGTTCTACAACCTCGCGCCGGTTAACCAGCGTACGGTGATCAATACCCTTCTGAGTTATTTCGGCTGATATGTCTCTGGCAAAAGCATCGGTGTGGACCGCCGCGTCCACACTTGTAAAAATTGGCGCCGGGTTGCTGGTCGTCAAGCTTCTGGCCGTGTCATTTGGCCCTTCAGGTGTTGGGCTGGCGGGGAATTTCCGTCAGCTGGTCACGGTGCTGGGTGTTCTGGCAGGTGCCGGGATCTTCAACGGCGTGACCAAATTTGTCGCGCAACATCATGATGATGCAGAAAAGCTGCGTTCAGTGGTGGGAACATCATCAGCGATGGTGCTGGGGTTCTCTACGCTGCTGGCCGTTGTGTTCCTGCTGGCTTCAGCTCCCATCAGCCAGGGGCTGTTTGGTCACGCTGACTATCAGGGGCTGGTGCGGCTGGTTGCGCTGGTGCAGATGGGGATTGCCTGGGCAAACCTGCTGCTGGCGCTGATGAAAGGCTTTCGTGACGCCGCCGGAAACGCGCTGGCGCTGATCCTCGGCAGTATCATTGGGGTGATAGCCTACTACTTTTGTTTTCTCCTGGGCGGTTACGAAGGGGCGTTGTTGGGCCTGGCGCTGGTTCCGGCGCTGGTTGTGGTGCCAGCAGCGTTCATGCTGATGCGTCGGAGGACTATCCCGCTGCACTACCTTAAACCGCAGTGGGACAAAGCACTGGCGGGGCAGCTAGGTAAATTTACCCTGATGGCGCTCATCACCTCGGTCACCATTCCTGTGGCTTACGTGATGATGCGAAACCTGCTGGCCGCGCATTACAGCTGGGATGAAGTGGGGATTTGGCAGGGCGTGAGCAGCATTTCTGATGCCTACCTCCAATTTATAACGGCTTCCTTTAGCGTCTGGTTGCTGCCAACCTTATCGCGCCTGACCGAAAGAAAAGCGATCACCCGTGAGATAATCCGCTCCCTGCGCTTTGTACTTCCTGCTGTTGCGGTTGCCAGTTTTACCGTCTGGCTGTTGCGTGATGTAGCCATCTGGCTGCTGTTCTCAGCGAAGTTCGCCGCCATGCGCGACCTGTTTGCCTGGCAGCTGGTGGGCGATGTATTGAAAGTAGGTGCTTACGTATTCGGCTATCTGGTGATAGCAAAAGCCTCGCTGCGGTTGTATATCCTGGCGGAGATTAGCCAGTTTACGCTCCTTACTGCGTTCTCACACTGGCTCATCCCCGCACATGGCGCTCTGGGGGCGGCACAGGCTTATATGGCAACCTACATTGTTTATTTCGCTGCCTGTTGCGGCGTATTTTTACTTTGGCGTAAACGCGCATGACTGCACTAATTCACATTCTGGGATCGGACATCCCACACCATAACCAGACCGTTCTGCGGTTTTTCAATGATGAGCTGGCATCCGGCAGTACGGATGCGCGCGAGTTTATGGTTGCAGGCCAGGAGAATGGCCTGAGCGCGGCGTACCCGGCGCTAAACGTGACCTTCTGGCCGGATAAGGCTGCGCTGGCGAAAGCGGTCGTGGCCAGAGCAAAGGCCAACCGTGAACAGCGGTTCTTTTTCCACGGGCAGTTCAATACCGGCCTGTGGCTGGCGCTGTTAAGCGGTGGGATTAAACCTTCCCAGTGCAGCTGGCATATCTGGGGTGCGGATCTGTATGAAGTGTCCCGTGGCTGGAAATTCCGCCTCTTCTATCCGCTGCGGCGGATGGCGCAGGGGCGTGTGGGCTGTGTTTTTGCCACCCGAGGCGATCTCAGTTACTTTGCCCGACTGCATCCGAACGTGCGCGGGGATCTGCTCTATTTCCCGACCCGAATGGACCCGGCGCTGAACACCATGGCAAATGATGTCGCGCGGGAAGGAAAACTGACGATTCTGGTGGGTAACTCCGGCGATCGCAGTAACGAACATGTCGCGGCTCTGAAGGCGATCCATCGCCAGTTTGGCGATACGGTGAATGTCATTGTGCCGATGGGTTATCCGGCGAATAATCACGCGTATATCGACGAAGTACGTCAGCAGGGTTTGGCACTGTTTAGTGCGCAGAACGTGCAAATTCTCAGCGATAAGCTGGAATTTGATGACTACCTCGCGCTGTTGCGACGGTGCGACCTGGGGTATTTTATCTTTGCCCGCCAGCAGGGGATCGGCACGTTGTGCCTGCTTATTCAGGCTGGTATTCCGTGCGTGCTTAATCGCGAAAACCCGTTCTGGCAGGATATGGCCGCGCAGCATCTACCGGTGCTGTTTACCACAGACACACTTACCGTGGATGTGGTGCGTGAAGCGCAGCGTCAGCTGGCGCTGGTGGATAAAAATGCCATCGACTTTTTTAGCCCGAATTACCTCACGCCGTGGCATCGTGCACTGCGTATCGCTTCAGGAGACAATGCATGAGCCAGTTGCAATTTAGCGGCTTGTTGGTGATTTGGCTTCTGAGTACCTTATTTATCGCCACGCTTACCTGGTTTGAATTCCGGCGCGTGCGCTTTAACTTCAACGTCTTTTTCTCGCTGCTGTTCCTGCTGACCTTTTACTTTGGTTTCCCGCTGACCAGTATTTTGGTTTTCCGGTTTGACGTAAGTGTCGCCCCGCCGGAGATCCTGATGCAGGCATTACTGTCGGCAACCTGTTTCTACGCGGTTTACTACGTCGCTTATAAGACGCGCCTGCGTTCAGCAAAAGACACTGCACCACGCCGGGCGCTCTTTACCATGAACCGGGTCGAGACGCATCTGACATGGGTGATGCTGATGGCCATTGCGCTGGTGAGCGTGGGCATCTTCTTTATGCATAACGGTTTTCTGCTGTTTAAGTTGCAGTCCTACAGCCAGATATTTTCCGCAGAAGTTTCAGGTGTGGCACTTAAGCGCTTCTTCTACTTCTTCATCCCGGCGATGCTGGTGGTCTTTTTCCTGCGTCAGGACAGCAAAGCCTGGCTGTTTTTCCTGGTCAGTACTGTCGCGTTTGGCGTGCTGACCTACATGATTGTTGGTGGTACGCGTGCCAACATCATTATCGCGTTCGCCATCTTCCTGTTTATCGGCATCATTCGCGGTTGGATCTCGCTGTGGATGCTGGCGGCGGCAGGGGTGTTTGGTATCGTGGGGATGTTCTGGCTGGCGCTCAAGCGCTACGGAATGAACGTGTCCGGTGATGAAGCGTTTTACACTTTCCTGTATCTCACGCGCGACACCTTCTCGCCGTGGGAGAACCTGGCGCTGTTGCTGCAAAACTACGACAAGATTGATTTCCAGGGGCTGGCGCCGATTGTGCGTGATTTCTACGTCTTTATTCCGACGTGGCTGTGGCCGGACCGCCCAGGTATTGTGCTGAATACGGCGAATTACTTCACCTGGGAGGTACTCAACAACCACTCCGGGCTGGCGATTTCACCCACGCTGATTGGCTCGCTGGTGGTGATGGGTGGCACATGGTTTATCCTGCCGGGCGCGGTTGTGGTCGGGTTAATCATTAAGTGGTTTGACTGGCTTTATCAGCGCGGCAATGAAGAGACGAATCGCTACAAAGCAGCGATATTGCACAGTTTCTGTTTTGGGGCCATTTTCAATATGATCGTTCTGGCGCGCGAAGGTCTGGATTCGTTCGTGTCGCGCGTGGTTTTCTTCATGGTAATTTTCGGCGTCTGCCTGCTGCTGGCAAAACTGTTGTACTGGTTGTTTGACAGCGCGGGGCTTGTGCATAAGCGCGAGCCACGCGGCAGCAGAACGCTTTCGCAAGTCTGAGTAAGGATGTTATGACTGACACGACTTCCGCGCCGCTCTACGCGCTGCGCGGCATACAGCTTATTGGCTGGCGTGATATGCAACACGCGCTGGATTATCTGTTCTCTGAAGGGCAGATGAAATCGGGCACGCTGGTGGCCATCAACGCAGAAAAGATGCTGGCGATAGAAGATAACGCTGAAGTGAAAAGCCTGATAGAAGCCGCAGAGTTTAAATACGCAGACGGTATCAGCGTGGTACGTTCTGTCCGTAAAAAATACCCGGGTGCGCAGGTCTCTCGTGTCGCGGGTGCAGACCTGTGGGAAGCACTGATGGCGCGTGCAGGGGCTGAAGGCACGCCCGTATTCCTTATCGGTGGTAAGCCAGATGTACTGGCACAGACGGAACAGAAGCTGCGTGGCCAGTGGAATGTAAATATCGTTGGCTGCCAGGATGGGTATTTCAAACCAGAAGACCGGCAGGCGCTGTTTGAACGCGTGCGCGACAGCGGCGCGAAGATAGTGACGGTGGCGATGGGGTCTCCGCGCCAGGAGATCCTGATGCGTGATTGCCGTCTTGTGTGCCCGAATGCGCTCTACATGGGGGTTGGCGGCACTTACGATGTCTTTACCGGCCATGTTAAACGTGCACCGAAGGTGTGGCAGCGCCTGGGGCTGGAATGGCTGTATCGTCTTTTATCTCAGCCTACACGTATCAAACGGCAGATCCGTCTGCTGCGGTATCTCACCTGGCACTACACCGGAAAAATGTAATCAAAATGTAGCGCGATATGCTGTTCGCGCTGCAACTCCCCTGCAAAACTGCTGCGTATCTGTGCAATACATTCATTTTTTTAATGCATCGTTTGCCATTTGGCAGAATTTAAGAAACCATTCCCCCGCATATTTCAGTACCCCAAAAAATATAACCGGTAAAAACCGGGAAACGGCAAACACAACCGAGGATTTATGGCAGAGAAAAAACCAGAGCTTCAGCGTGGGCTGGAGGCTCGACATATTGAATTGATAGCGCTGGGCGGCACTATCGGCGTTGGCCTGTTTATGGGCTCCGCAAGTACGCTCAAGTGGGCAGGCCCGTCTGTATTACTGGCGTATATCATCGCCGGGCTGTTCGTTTTCTTCATCATGCGTTCGATGGGCGAAATGCTCTTCCTGGAGCCGGTGGCCGGTTCATTCGCCGTATACGCACACCGTTATATGAGCCCGTTCTTTGGCTATCTGACAGCCTGGTCGTACTGGTTTATGTGGATGGCCGTTGGTATCTCGGAAATCACCGCGATAGGGGTCTACGTGCAGTTCTGGTTCCCGGATATGGTGCAGTGGATACCTGCGCTTATCGCCGTGGGGCTGGTCGCACTGGCCAACCTTGCCGCCGTGCGTCTGTACGGTGAGATTGAATTCTGGTTCGCGATGATCAAAGTCACCACCATCATTGTGATGATTGTGGTCGGCCTGGGCGTTATCTTCTTCGGTATTGGCAACGGTGGACACGCCATCGGCTTTGGTAACCTGACCGAGAACGGCGGCTTCTTCGCTGGTGGCTGGAAGGGCCTCCTGACAGCGCTGTGTATCGTCGTGGCCTCTTATCAGGGTGTTGAACTGATTGGTATTACCGCCGGTGAAGCGAAAAACCCGCAGGTTACGCTGCGTAGTGCGGTAGGCAAAGTGCTGTGGCGCATCCTGATTTTCTATGTGGGCGCGATCTTCGTCATCGTGACTATCTTCCCATGGAATGAAATCGGCACGACCGGTAGCCCGTTTGTTTTAACCTTCGCGAAAATTGGTATCACCGCGGCGGCAGGGATCATCAACTTTGTGGTACTGACGGCTGCGCTGTCTGGTTGTAACAGCGGAATGTACAGCTGTGGCCGGATGCTGTATGCGCTTTCCAAAAACAACCAGTTGCCAGTGGCAATGGGGAAAGTTTCTCGTACGGGCGTTCCGGTTGCGGGCGTGGCGGTATCGATTGCAATCCTGCTGATTGGTTCATGCCTGAACTACATCATCCCGAATCCACAGCGCGTGTTTGTCTATGTGTATAGCGCCAGCGTGCTGCCAGGGATGATCCCGTGGTTTGTGATCCTGATTAGCCAGTTGCGTTTCCGTCAGGCGCACAAGAAGGCCATTGCCAGCCATCCGTTCCGCTCAATTCTGTTCCCGTGGGCGAACTATTTAACGATGGCGTTCCTGATTTGCGTTTTAATCGGTATGTACTTTAATGACGATACTCGCATGTCGCTGTTTGTCGGGATGATCTTCCTGGCCGCCGTGACTGCAGGGTACAAGTTGTTTGGCCTTGGCCGCCGTGCCTCCACGCAGAAAGTGGAGGAATAAGCGGCAAAGTGTGCAAAGCATAACCAAACGCGCATTTTTTTAAAAAAAGCACTAGACAGCGGGGACGGAGGTACGTAATATCCAGCCCCGCAACGGCGCTAAGCGCCCGTAGCTCAGCTGGATAGAGCGCTGCCCTCCGGAGGCAGAGGTCTCAGGTTCGAATCCTGTCGGGCGCACCATTAACCCGGTGCTGGAGCTGCGGTGGTCTGAGAAGTAGTCAGTACCGCGTGAAAGTATTATCAGTGGTGGCTATAGCTCAGTTGGTAGAGCCCTGGATTGTGATTCCAGTTGTCGTGGGTTCGAATCCCATTAGCCACCCCATTATTTGAAAGAGTTGTGAATTGCGAAGGTGGCGGAATTGGTAGACGCGCTAGCTTCAGGTGTTAGTGTCCTTTGGATGTGGGGGTTCGAGTCCCCCCCCTCGCACCACGACTTTTTAAATGAATTGAACTAAAAATTCAAAAAAAGCAGTACATCGGCGAGTAGCGCAGCTTGGTAGCGCAACTGGTTTGGGACCAGTGGGTCGGAGGTTCGAATCCTCTCTCGCCGACCAATTTTGAACCCCGCTTCGGCGGGGTTTTTTGTTTTCTGTCGTTCTTCACTGCTGTTGTCATTCCCCGACAACGCTCAGTATCTTTGTCGTGATTCAGCGACACCTAATCCACTGAAATATAATCATTTGTCTGTCTGGCGCTTTTGCTGTCGCTTCCAGGCAACACTTTGATCGCTTTGCCTGTGCTTTCCAGGGCACAACCGTTGCCAGAATAACGAAAAAGCCTTTTATCTTAAAATGTTGCGCGGGATAACACTCTCTGGTGCAACTCTGGCATGTAACGTGCAATAATATACGTGTAGATGCTCATTCCATCTCTTATGTTCGCCTTTGTGCCTCATAAACCCCGGAATGATGCAGAGCCGTTTACGGTGCTTATCGTCCACTGACAGATGTCGCTTCGGCCTCATCAAACACCATGGACACAACGTTGAGTGAAGCACCAATATGTTGTCTTACAGACCTGTTTTAACGCCTGCTTTTTAGCAGGCGTTTTTTTATGCATTATTCCCGGAAATTCGCCATGATAAGGGCAACCAGCAGCAGTGCGCTGGCAGAGACCACATACAGCGTCTGAATTGCGCCAAGCGATGTCGTTGCCAGAGCAGCAATACCGGTAAAGAGTGAGGCACTGATCGTTTGCCATCGCCAGGCTTTACCGCTGGCCGAAGCGATCTGCATGGCATGAAAGCTACTCAGCACGCCAAACGTTCCTGCCGCAAAAACAATGTTTGATGCCAGGTGGGCGATAAAAACCATTCCCAGAGCCATCACCGCACCCCCTGATACAAACGGTATCACGCCATATGCCAGCAGAAATACGCTCATACAGGTCAGCAGCAGGCGGTTTTTCGCCGCGTATCGCGCCAGGCTGTCTCTCTTTAGCAGCATAGGGCCACACAGCTGGCCCATGCTTCTGGCGAAGAGCAGGGGCAGGGCGAGGCTAACCGCATCCGCAGGATGGATCTGCTGCACCAGGGCCGGGAGCAGCGCCATGGCAGGAGAGCCTACAGCCGCCAGCGCGGGCAACAGCAGCAGGCTACGCTTTTGCCGTACCGTGAGATGCTGCCAGCGTAACGAAACGGGTGGCTGCTCATCTGCGGGTTTCGGTGTTGTCCGGGAGACAAAAGCCTTCCCTGCCAGAAACAGCATCATTATCGAACCCACAAAGCTCGCCGCATCTATTGCCAGCAACGGCTGAATGGGGATCCGCTGAAACAACACCACACCCAGCCCTGTGCCTAACAGCACCTGAGAGGCAAAAATCACGTTCTCAAGGCAGGTTGCCGCCGGAAGCTCATATTCCGACAGCCCACGTTTGAACAATAAGGTCAGGGCCGGCCAGCTCATTCCGCTCAGGAGTGCTTCCGCGGATTGCACGGCAAGTAATGCCGGAATGCTGTGGTAATACACGCCAAGCAAAGGGAAAAGCAGGGCGATTAACCCCAGCAGTTCCGTCAGCATCAGCAAACCCATCGGTGAAAAGCGCAGGCATAATCTTTCGCCGAAAAGGCTGCCGATAAACCCGGGTACGGTGGCAAAGAAATAGGCGAGGGTTAACAGGGCGGCGGGTGCCTGCCACTGTAGCAGCAGGCCAAACACCACAACCTGAGTTAATCCGTTGCCCAGTGAGGTAAAGATAAAGGCGCAGGCCAGTAAGCGAAGCCAGCGGTGGCTACGCAGCGCTTCAACAAGCGCATACAGAAGCGAGTTCATGAAGACATTCCTTTCAAAAACGATTTAGTCCACGCGGCAATCAGCGCGTGTATGAAAAAAGGTTAATGAAAAGATGTCGTTACATTGGCGGGTTCATTTCCGGGTGAAGTTGCATTGAATGTAGCAGGAGATGAGCGATAAAAAAAGGAGGCCAACTGGCCTCCTGTTCTGTTACTGCTGATTCGCGTTGTTTTGCAAGGTTAACAGTAGCCCGTCGCGGCGCATGGCGGCCGCCTCTTCCGGTTTGTGGAGCTTGTCCAGCGTGTCGGCAAGCCAGGCGTAGTCAAACGCGTCAGGACGTTGTTTCAGCGCAGCACGGAAGGCGAGACTCGCCTCCTGCCATTCGCCGTGCTTCATCAGCGACTGACCCAGCGTGCTCCATAACAGCGGGCGGTCACCCACGGTTTTGATTTGCTGGCGTAGCACTTTTTCCAGCTGCTCTGGGTTGTTGGTTTTCAGGCGCGGGATCACCATCACCAGACGGTCGTCATACTGGCGTTTCAGGCCGTCGAGGAGGATCTCCTGGGCGGTGTCATGATCGTCACACTCAATCAGATGTTCAGCCATCGCCACTTGCAGCGGGATCTGCTGGCGTGTTTTACGGCTCTGATTCTTCCACCAGGTTTTCAGCCCATCGCTACCCAGATCGGCGCGCGCCTGATCCATCAGCCCAATCCATGCCTGGCGCTGAAGTTCATCACGATGTTCATCATCACCCACCTCTGCTTTCGCCATCGATGGGATGATATCCAGCAGCGAGCCCCATGCACCGGTACGAATATACGCCTGCTCGGCAAGACGCAACACTTCCGGGTGACGCGGGGTTATTTCCAGCAGGCGGTCAATACCATGACGCGCTGCGTGATTTTCATTACGCGCAAGTTGCAGGCGAACGCGGGTGATCTCAACCGGGATCTGATCGTTTGAAGCCAGCTCGGAAGCACGTTCAAGATGCTGATTCGCACGGGCTTCATCACCACGTTGCTGCGCCGCTTCTGCCGCCAGCAGGTAGTTCACCACCGGCTGCTCTGCATGATCGGCATTTTTCGACATCAGCTTTTCAACCTGCTGATAGTCACCTTCGGCGAGCTTAAGCAGGGCCTGCTCAGTCTGCTTGCGGGCGCGGCGGCGTTTACGACCGACAAACCAGCCGCGGGTATGTGCGCCGGTACGGAAAATGCGGCGAAGAACCCATTCAACGGCAAACAACACAACAACCGCGAGGATCAGGATGATCGCCAGACCGGTCACGCTGGTTTCGATGTTGTAGTTATCGGTCTGGATCAGGACATAACCCTGATGACCTGCAAGCATTGGCCCCAGGACGATCCCGGCGATCAACAGTAAGAAGAGTAATAACACTTTCAACATGATTACTCTCCCTGTGGCGCGTTTTCAGGCGCTGGTGCTGGCGCGGAGGCAGGAGCTTCGGCGTTAGACTCTGCCGGAACGCCTGGCTGTGCCAGTAAGTTACGCACACGCGTCTGCATCAGCTTTTCCAGAATCGGCTGGCTGGCAAGCTTATCCGGAACGTTCATGGTGATGTTCTGCTGGCTCAGCTTGTCGATATCATCGAGGAAAGCGGTAGTCGTCGCGTCATCGGTGTTGTAGTACGCGCGTACCCAGGTAGAGACATTATCCAGCGCCTGTTTGTACGTCTCTTCCTGGTGGCGCGGAACCGCCTGCGCGGCAACCAGCAGGCGAGAGCGAATGTTTTCGCGCAAATAGACGTCCTGGTTCGGTGCTAACAGCGGTACGGCGGTTTCATCGCGACGGCGGATGGTAATAAAGCTGTCCATAAAGTTCTGCCAGCTTTTTTGCAGGTTCACGCGCCATTCGCCGAGCGAGCTCGAAAGCTCGGTACCGTCGGAATCCATCGGGGAGTCGTCGTCGTTGTTATCCGCCAGTTGCAGGTTATCAATCTGGTTGGAGAGCTGATTGACCTTGAGGATAATGCCGTCGTAGTCGACCTGCGAAACGGCAGACAGGCTGGCGATATCTTCGGTAATGGCACGACGTGCGGAGATAAGGCTCGGGTCGTTCATGTCGGCAAGGCTGGCATCGGCGCTTTTCAGCAGCGCGGCGGCCGTGGTGACATCCTGATCGCTCCAGAGCTTACGCCCGGCCAGTTTCACCAGGAAATCGGCCTGCGAGAGCAACCATGTTTTGGCATCAGTACCGGAAATGGTGGCGACTTTTTGCTGCACTTCACTCAGCTGTTTGGTCAGCTCTTCTTGCTTGCTGTTCGCCTCGGAAAGTGCGGTAGCCTGCTGTTTGATAAAGCTTTCCAGCTCATCTTTTTGTGTTTCCTGCGTTTTTTGCAGGGCGGTGAGCTGATTAACCAGCGCATCGCTGGTGGCCGTCTGGTTGGTGCCTTGTTGTTTCACCAGGCCATACAGGCCAACACCGGCAGCCAGAGCAATGGCGATGGCAATTGCGCTTAGCACCAGGCTGGTTTTATTGCTGCCGTTTTTCTTCTCAACGGTTTTCTCAGTCGTTTCTGACTGTGATGTGGTATCCACAGTCTCCCTGGTCTCTTCAACCACGGCGGAGGATTTTTCGTGTTCCGTCATTATGGCTTCCCATTATGAGAGTTATTGTAATGCGCGCAGCAGCGCATCGTTGTCGGCGTTATCAGCGATCCGAATATCTTGCCAGCCCAGTTCCCGGGCGTGGTTCGCCAGACGCTCGCTGACGACCAGAAGCCGACAGCGGAGTAACCAGTTTTCACGATACCAAAGCGGTATCAGCGACCAGAGCTGTTGCAGCATCTCACCACTGGTGACCACCAGGGTATCGACGCCGCGCATGTGCCAGCGCATCGCTTCTTCCGCACCATCATAATTTTTTGCATTGCGCTGATAGCATTCGCAGAACGTGACGTCAGCACCGCGTTCACTTAAGGTCTCGCCAAGTAATTCACGCCCGCCGTTACCGCGTAAAATGAGCGCGCGCTTTCCGGCAATAGTTTGTAATTCAGGTAATTGTAGCAAGACTTCGCTAATTTCCCGATCTAACGGATAGCGAACATCTATTCCGCTTACGGTATGCAGTGCCAGCGCGGTGGTGCGCCCAATCGCGAAATAGCGCGGTGCTGTGGGCCAGTGCGATCCGGCCTGTTGCAGCTGAGCATGGGCAAACTCCACGGCATGTTGCGACAGGGCAAAAAGCAGATCGCCTTCCTGCAAGGTATTCATCTGGTCGGCGAGCGCAGACAGCTCCCGACCGGGGGAGAATTCAATCAACGGAAAACTCCAGGCCACCTGCCCCAGTGTGCGCAGACGGCTCACTAATTGTTCTCCTGCGGGAGAAGGGCGGGTGACAAGAATACTCATGCAGGGGGTTCTCCGTTGTATACGTCAGCCAGAATTTCACGGGCGCCGTTATTGAGCAACTCTTCCGCCAGCGAAACGCCAAGCTGTTCGGCATCTTGCGGCTTGCCGCGACGTTCGCCGCGAACCATCTGTGAGCCATCCGGTGCGCCAACCAGCGCGCGCAACCACAGCTCGCCACCGGTTAATTCAGCATAGCTGCCAATTGGCACCTGACAGCCGCCTTCAAGACGGGTGTTCATCGCGCGCTCGGCTTTGACACGAATCGCGGTGTCGTCATGATTCAGCGGCGCAAGCAGCTCGCGTGTGCGCGCATCATCCAGACGACACTCAATCCCAACGGCACCCTGGCCAACTGCCGGCAGCGACAGTTCTGGCGGCAGCGCAACGCGGACGCGTGACTCCAGACCCAGGCGTTTCAGCCCTGCCACGGCGAGGATAATCGCATCGTAATCGCCGTTATCCAGCTTACTCAGGCGGGTGCCCACGTTGCCGCGAAGCGAACGAATCACCAGATCCGGGCGGCGTTCAGCCAGCTGGCACTGGCGGCGTAAACTTGACGTGCCAACCACGCTGCCTTGTGGCAACGCCTCGAGCGAGTCGTACTGGTTTGAAACAAATGCATCGCGCGGATCTTCGCGCTCGCAGATGGTCACCAGCCCTAAACCTTCCGGGAACTCAACGGGCACATCTTTCATCGAATGTACGGCGATATCGGCGCGGTTATCAAGCAATGCCAGTTCCAGCTCTTTGACAAACAAGCCTTTTCCGCCCACTTTGGCCAGTGGCGTATCAAGAATGACGTCACCGCGCGTAACCATTGGCACCAGCTCGACGCGTAAACCAGAATGGCAGGCTTCAAGGCGCTGCTTAACATAATGTGCCTGCCAGAGCGCAAGGGGGCTTTGGCGTGTGGCAATTCTCAAAACATTGTCTAACATGCTTGTTACCGTCATTATCAACCGTTGACCATCCTAACATTGTTGTCTCTGTGATGGCAGTTTTACGGTAGATGATGCAGAGAGGGACAGGGCGGCGTTATCGTCACCCGCAGCCGTATTCAGGAATTTACACGTACAGATTGATGCTACACTTTGTATGTAGCGCAACTTTCTTTACGGTCAATCGGCAAGGTGTTAAATTGATCACGTTTTAGACCATTTTTTCGTCGCTACTACCATAAAGATAAGGGCGAAAAAGGGTAACGGTTATCTTTTTGAAATACTGCGGGCTCGCCATTGTTCGATTTATGAATGGTTTGCGACACCTGCAAACATCAGGCGATACGTCTTGTACCTCTATATTGAGACTCTGAAACAGAGACTGGATGCCATAAATCAATTGCGTGTGGATCGCGCGCTTGCTGCCATGGGACCTGCTTTCCAACAGGTTTACAGTCTGCTGCCGACATTATTGCACTATCACCATCCGCTGATGCCGGGTTACCTCGACGGTAACGTTCCCCAGGGCATTTGCCTTTTCACGCCTGATGAAACCCAACAGCACTATCTGAACGAGCTGGAACTCTATCGTGGGATGCCGCCGCAGGAATCACCGAAAGGTGAGCTGCCGATAACCGGCGTTTACTCCATGGGCAGTACCTCATCGGTAGGGCAAAGCTGTTCGTCTGACCTGGATATCTGGGTCTGTCATCAATCCTGGCTTGATAACGAAGAGCGTCAGCTGTTGCAGCGTAAATGCAGCCTGCTGGAAAGCTGGGCGGCATCGCTCGGCGTGGAAGTGAGCTTCTTCCTGATTGATGAAAACCGTTTCCGTCATAACGAAAGTGGCAGTCTGGGTGGTGAGGACTGCGGCTCGACGCAGCACATTTTGTTGCTGGATGAATTCTACCGTACTGCCGTTCGTCTGGCCGGTAAGCGTATTCTGTGGAATATGGTGCCGTGTGAAGAAGAAGAGCATTACGACGATTACGTCATGTCGCTGTATGCGCAGGGCGTACTGACGCCAAACGAATGGCTGGATCTGGGCGGGCTGAGCTCCCTGTCGGCCGAAGAGTACTTTGGCGCGAGCCTGTGGCAGCTGTATAAAAGTATCGATTCCCCGTACAAAGCGGTGCTGAAAACGCTGCTGCTTGAAGCCTATTCCTGGGAATACCCAACGCCGCGCCTGCTGGCGAAAGATATCAAACAGCGTCTGCACGATGGTGAGATTGTCTCCTTCGGGCTTGATGCCTACTGCATGATGCTGGAACGCGTCACCGAATACCTGAAAGCCATTGATGACACCACGCGTCTGGATTTGGTGCGTCGATGTTTCTATCTTAAAGTCTGTGAAAAACTTAGCCGCGAACGCGCCTGCGTTGGCTGGCGCCGTGAAGTGGTCAGTCAGTTAGTCAAAGAGTGGGGATGGGACGAAGAACGTCTGTCCATGCTCGACAACCGCGCTAACTGGAAAATCGACCAGGTGCGTGAAGCGCACAATGAACTGCTCGATGCGATGATGCAAAGCTACCGTAATCTTATCCGCTTTGCGCGCCGTAATAACCTTAGTGTATCAGCCAGCCCACAGGATATCGGTGTGTTGACCCGTAAACTGTACGCCGCGTTTGAGGCGCTGCCGGGTAAAGTCACGCTGGTTAACCCGCAGATTTCGCCTGACCTGTCTGAACCGAATCTGACCTTTATCTATGTACCGCCGGGCCGCGCGAACCGCACCGGATGGTATCTGTACAATCGTGCGCCAAGCATGGATTCGATAATCAGCCATCAGCCGCTGGAATATAACCGCTATCTAAACAAGTTGGTGGCCTGGGCCTGGTTTAACGGCCTGCTGACCTCGCGCACCCGGTTGTTTATTAAAGGTAACGAGGTAGTCGATTTAGCAAAATTGCAGGAGATGGTCGCTGACGTTTCGCACCACTTCCCGCTGCGTCTGCCTGCGCCGACGCCGAAAGCGCTCTACAGTCCGTGTGAGATTCGCCATCTGGCGATTATCGTCAACCTGGAATACGACCCGACGGCGGCCTTCCGCAATCAGGTGGTCCATTTTGATTTCCGCAAGCTGGATGTCTTTAGTTTTGGTGAGCAGCAAAATTGCCTGGTTGGCAGCGTTGACCTGCTGTATCGCAACTCGTGGAACGAAGTGCGTACCCTGCACTTCAACGGCGAGCAGGCGATGATCGAAGCGCTGAAAACGATTCTCGGCAAGATGCACCAGGATGCCGCACCACCGGACAGCGTGGAAGTGTTCTGCTACAGCCAGCACCTTCGTGGTTTGATCCGTACCCGTGTACAGCAGCTGGTTTCTGAGTGTATTGAACTGCGTCTTTCCAGTACTCGCCAGGAAACCGGGCGCTTTAAAGCACTGCGCGTCTCCGGCCAGACCTGGGGCTTGTTCTTTGAACGCCTGAACGTGTCGGTACAGAAACTGGAAAACGCCATCGAGTTCTACGGCGCGATTTCGCACAACAAGCTGCATGGCCTGTCCGTGCAGGTCGAAACCAACCATGTCAAACTGCCGCAGGTGGTGGATGGTTTTGCCAGTGAAGGGATTATTCAGTTCTTCTTCGAAGAGTCGGGTGATGACGCCGGTTTCAACATCTACATTCTGGATGAAACCAACCGCGCTGAGGTTTATCACCACTGTGAAGGCAGCAAAGAAGAGCTGGTACGCGATGTCAGCCGCTTCTACTCGTCGTCTCACGACCGCTTCACCTACGGCTCAAGCTTTATTAACTTCAACCTGCCGCAGTTCTACCAGATTGTGAATGTGGATGGCCGCACACAGGTGATCCCGTTCCGCACTCAGGCCATTGCGCCAGCAGTGCCAGCCAGCCAGGACGCAACGACACCGCTGTTGCAGCAGTATTTTTCCTGAGCCTTGTCGCCGGGTGGCGTTACGCTTACCCGGCCATAAACTACCTGAAACTGACTTCTTCACCCGCCTGCGCGGTCGCCGCCTGCTCCAGCAAATCCCAGAACGTTTCACCGCTACGGTCACAAACCCATTCGCCCTCTTTGAGATCGAAATGGTAGCCGCCCTGCTTGGCTGCCAGCCAGACCTGGTGAAGCGGCTCCTGACGGTTAATAATAATTTTACTGCCGTTTTCGAAGCTTAGGGTCAGGATACCGCCATTGATTTCACAATCGATATCGCTGTCGCCCTCCCAGTCGTCAAGACGCTCTTCGATAGTCATCCACAGGTTGTCGGCAAGGCGATGAAATTCACTGTCGTTCATGGTTTTGTTCCTGTTTTTCGTGATGCCGGCAGTATAACGCTAAATAATTCCCGTTGCAGGAAAGCGGCAAACTCTTGCTTTTGTGTCTTCTCCTGCGATGATAGAAACAGATTTGAACTTACGGGCAACTTTATAATGAAAAACGTTTTCCGAACGCTTGCCGTTCTCATCACGCTGTTTAGCCTGACCGGCTGCGGGTTGAAGGGACCACTGTACTTCCCGCCAGCGGATAAAACCGCGCCACCGCCGACGAAACCAGTACAAAGCACCATCGAGTCCTCTTCGCCGACGACTAACGATCGCGGTGATAATGGCGGCCCGACTCAGGTTAATTTCTGATAATTACGTTCTGTACCCGCGCAATGGAGCAAATGATGCAGTTCTCTAAAATGCATGGCCTTGGCAACGATTTTATGGTCGTCGACGCGGTAACGCAGAATGTCTTTTTCTCACCCGATCTGATCCGTCGTCTGGCGGACCGACATTTGGGCGTGGGGTTTGATCAACTGCTGGTGGTTGAGCCACCCTACGATCCTGACCTCGATTTTCACTACCGCATTTTCAATGCCGACGGTAGTGAAGTGTCGCAGTGTGGTAACGGCGCGCGCTGCTTTGCCCGCTTTGTTCGCCTGAAAGGGCTGACCAACAAGCGTGATATTCGTGTGAGCACGGCGAACGGACGCATGATCCTGAGCGTTACCGACGATGAGCTGGTTCGCGTGAATATGGGTGAGCCTAACTTTGAGCCATCCGCCGTGCCGTTTCGCGCTAACAAAGCGGAAAAGACCTATATTATGCGTGCGGCCGAGCAGACAGTATTGTGCGGCGTTGTCTCTCTGGGCAACCCACACTGCGTGATTCAGGTCGATAATGTTGATACCGCCGCAGTTGAAACACTTGGTCCGGTGCTGGAAAGCCACGAGCGTTTCCCTGAGCGTGCGAATATTGGCTTTATGCAGGTGGTAAAACGCGAACACATCCGTCTGCGTGTTTATGAACGCGGCGCGGGTGAAACCCAGGCCTGCGGAAGCGGTGCCTGTGCGGCTGTTGCGGTCGGTATCTCTCAGGGGTTACTGGCAGAAGAGGTTCGCGTGGAGTTACCAGGCGGTCGTCTTGATATCGCCTGGAAAGGACCGGGTCATCCACTCTATATGACTGGCCCGGCGGCACATGTCTATGACGGGTTTATCCATCTATGAAACAACCAGGGGAAGAACTTCAGGCATCAGAAACGGAACTGGACGACAGAGCTGTTATTGATTACCTGCTGCGCAATCCTGAGTTTTTTATCCGCAATGCACGCGTTGTCGAACAGATGCGCGTGCCCCATCCGGTGCGTGAATCTGTGTCGCTGGTCGAATGGCACATGGCACGCTCGCGTAACCATATCAATCAGCTCGAAGAGAACATGACGCTGCTGATGGAGCAGGCAAGTAACAACGAAAGCCTGTTCTATCGCTTGCTGCATCTGCAAGCGCGTCTGGCCTCTGCGCACAGCCTCGACGAGTTTCTCAGTCGTTTCCATCGCTGGGCGCGTGAACTGGGGCTGGCAGGCGCAACGATCCGCCTCTTCCCCGACCGCTGGCGCATCGGCGCGCCGTCCGGCTTTACCCATCTGGCGCTAAACCGTCAGGCGTTTGAACCGCTGCGCATTCAGCGTCTTGGCCACGAGAATCACTATCTTGGGCCGCTGAACGGACCTGAGCTGCTGGTGGTTTTGCCAGAGGCCAAAGCCATTGGTTCGGTGGCGATGTCGCTGATGGGGCGCGATGGCGATTTAGGCGTGATGTTGTTCACCAGCCGTGACGCGCACCATTATGAGCAAGGGCAGGGGACACACCTGTTGCAGGAGCTGGCGCTCATGTTGCCTGAGCTACTGGAGCGCTGGATTGAACGGGTATGACGGACGTATTGCTCTCGACTGACGTCACGCGCTTTTTGCGTTTTCTGGGCGTTGAGCGTCAGCTAAGCCCGATTACGCTGCTCAACTATCAGCGTCAGCTTGATGCCATCATGCAGATTGCCGAAGAAATCGGCCTGAAAAGCTGGCAACAATGTGACGCTGCTACCGTGCGAGCCTTTGTGGTGCGTAGCCGCCGCAAGGGGCTAAGCCCGGCGAGCCTTGCGCTCAGACTTTCTGCGCTGCGCAGTTTCTTCGACTGGCTGGTCAGCCAGGGTGGCCTGAAAGCCAATCCGGCAAAAGGGATCGCCACGCCAAAAGCTCCTCGTCATCTGCCCAAGAATATCGATGTAGACGATGTAAACCGCCTGCTGGATATCGATCTTAACGATCCGCTGGCCGTGCGCGATCGCGCCATGCTGGAAGTGATGTACGGTGCCGGGCTGCGTCTTTCTGAGCTGGTGAACCTCGATTTAAAACATCTCGATCTTGATACCGGTGAAGTGTGGGTAATGGGTAAGGGCAGCAAAGAGCGCCGCTTACCGATTGGCCGCAATGCGGTGTCCTGGATTGAGCACTGGCTGGATCTGCGCGGTCTGTTTGGCGCAGAGGAAAACGCCCTGTTTTTGTCGAAGCTCGGCAAGCGCATTTCGGCGCGAAACGTGCAGAAACGCTTTGCGGAGTGGGGCATTAAGCAAGGGCTTAACAGCCATGTTCACCCGCACAAGCTGCGCCACTCATTTGCCACCCACATGCTTGAATCGAGCGGTGATTTACGCGGCGTGCAGGAGCTGTTAGGTCACGCCAACTTATCGACCACTCAAATCTATACCCACCTTGATTTTCAACACCTTGCCTCGGTGTACGACGCGGCGCATCCACGCGCCAAACGGGGGAAATAATGCGTTTTTACCGCCCATTAGGTCAGATTTCAGCCCTGACGTTTGATCTTGATGACACCCTTTATGACAACCACCCGGTTATCTTGCGCACTGAGCAGGAGTCGCTGGCGTTTGTGCAGAACTACCATCCTGCCCTGAAAGAGATGCAGAACAAAGACTTCCAGCGTCTGCGTCAGGCTCTTCGGGAAACCGAGCCGGATATTTATCACGATGTCACTGAGTGGCGTCGCCGTGCGGTGGAGCAGGCGATGTTAAATGTTGGCATGAGTGCGCACGATGCCGCCATTGGCGCCGAAGCGGCGATGGAAAACTTCGCGAAATGGCGTAGCCGTATCGATGTACCGCGGGAAACCCACAACACCCTGAAAGCGCTTGCTGAAAAGTGGCCGCTGGTGGCGATCACCAACGGCAATGCGCAACCTGAACTCTTTGGCCTCGGCGACTATTTTGAATTCGTGCTGCGTGCAGGCCCGCACGGACGCGCTAAGCCGTTCAACGATATGTACCACCTGGCGGCGGAAAAACTCGACCTGCAGACAGGCGAGATCCTGCACGTGGGCGATGATCTGACCACGGACGTTGCCGGGGCGATCCGCTGTGGGATGCAGGCCTGCTGGATCAAGCCAGAAAAGGCCGATCTGATGCAGACCCAGGACAGTCGGCTGTTGCCACACATAGAAATTTCACGGTTGGCATCCCTCACCACGCTGATATAATCACCAATAATATTGTATAAATTACCAGGGTTTTGGCGAATGCATGACCTTCGCCTGCCTGACATTACCTGGCGGTGCCAATGGACGTTTCCTACCTTCTCGACAGCCTTAATGACAAACAGCGTGACGCGGTTGCCGCATCGCGTACTAACCTGCTGGTTTTGGCTGGGGCGGGCAGTGGTAAGACGCGCGTTCTGGTGCACCGTATCGCGTGGCTGCAAAGCGTTGAAAACTGCTCACCGTATTCCATTATGGCGGTGACGTTCACCAACAAAGCAGCGGCAGAGATGCGTCACCGTATTGCGCAGCTGATGGGCACCAGCCAGGGTGGTATGTGGGTGGGCACCTTCCACGGTCTGGCACACCGTTTGCTGCGCGCGCATCATATGGACGCCAACCTGCCGCAGGACTTCCAGATCCTCGACAGCGAAGACCAGCTGCGTTTACTGAAACGCCTGATCAAGGCGATGAACCTCGATGAGAAACAGTGGCCGCCGCGTCAGGCCATGTGGTACATCAACGGTCAAAAAGACGAAGGGCTGCGCCCGCACCATATTCAGAGCTTTGGCAACCCGGTCGAGCAGACCTGGCAGAACGTGTATAAGGCCTACCAGGAAGCCTGCGATCGCGCCGGTCTGGTGGACTTTGCCGAACTGCTTCTGCGAGCACATGAGTTGTGGCTGAATAAGCCGCATATTCTCCAGCATTACCGCGAACGATTTACCAATATCCTGGTGGACGAATTCCAGGATACCAACAACATTCAGTATGCCTGGATCCGGATGCTGGCTGGCGATACCGGCAAGGTGATGATCGTCGGCGATGATGACCAGTCTATCTACGGCTGGCGTGGCGCGCAGGTGGAAAACATCCAGCGCTTCCTCAATGACTTCCCTGGCGCAGAAACCATTCGTCTGGAGCAGAACTACCGTTCAACCAGCAACATTCTGAGCGCGGCGAACGCCCTGATTGAGAACAACAACGGACGTCTGGGCAAAAAGCTGTGGACCGATGGCGTCGACGGCGAGCCAATCTCCCTCTACTGCGCTTTTAACGAACTCGATGAAGCGCGCTTTGTGGTTAACCGCATCAAAACCTGGCAGGACAACGGCGGCGCGCTGGAGCAGTGTGCCATTCTCTATCGCAGCAACGCCCAGTCGCGCGTGCTGGAAGAGGCGTTGTTGCAGGTGAGTATGCCGTACCGGATTTATGGCGGGATGCGCTTCTTTGAACGCCAGGAAATTAAAGATGCGCTCTCGTATCTGCGTCTTATGGCCAACCGTAACGACGATGCGGCCTTCGAGCGTGTGGTGAATACCCCAACGCGCGGCATTGGTGACAGAACGCTGGACGTGGTGCGTCAGGCATCCCGCGATCGCCAGCTCACGCTTTGGCAGGCTTGTCGTGAGCTGTTGCAGGAAAAAGCCCTCGCCGGACGTGCCGCCAGCGCGTTGCAGCGCTTCCTTGAACTGATTGACGCTCTCGCGCAGGAAACGGCGGACATGCCGCTGCATGTTCAGACTGACCGGGTTATCAAAGATTCCGGCCTGTGGATGATGTACGAGCAGGAAAAAGGCGAGAAGGGCCAGACCCGTATTGAGAACTTAGAGGAACTGGTCACGGCAACGCGCCAGTTCAGCTACAACGAAGAAGACGAAGACCTGATGCCGCTCCAGGCATTCCTTTCCCACGCCGCGCTGGAAGCCGGTGAAGGGCAGGCGGATACCTGGCAGGATGCGGTGCAGCTGATGACTCTGCACTCCGCCAAAGGGCTGGAGTTCCCGCAGGTGTTTATCGTCGGGATGGAAGAAGGGATGTTCCCGAGCCAGATGTCGCTGGATGAAGGTGGACGTCTGGAAGAGGAACGCCGTCTGGCATACGTGGGAGTCACCCGCGCCATGCAAAAACTGACGTTAACCTACGCCGAAACCCGCCGTCTGTATGGCAAAGAGGTCTATCACCGTCCATCACGCTTTATCGGTGAACTGCCGGAAGAGTGTGTGGAAGAGGTACGCCTGCGCGCCAGTGTCAGCCGTCCTGTCAGCCATCAGCGCCTGGGTACGCCGATGTCGGAAAATGACACCGGTTACAAGCTCGGCCAGCGCGTGCGTCATGCAAAATTTGGTGAAGGTACCATTGTGAACCTTGAAGGCAGCGGCGAGCATAGCCGGTTGCAGGTGGCATTCCAGGGGCAGGGGATCAAATGGCTGGTGGCCGCCTATGCCCGACTGGAAACTGTGTAACTTTCAGAAAAATATCATTATTTTGTAATAATCTGCTAGCCTTATACGTTGAAGGTCAATTAATGCCCTTCAGCGTTTCGTTGCGTGTTGACGCCACTGTTACTGCTGGCGTAACATGCGCGCACGATTACGCTAAGAGGACATTCGCCTTGGACACACCCAGTAGATACTGGCTCAATTCCCTGTCAACCAGGAACAACTCCTAAGGCTATCTCCTCTTGCTGATGGCCTTAGTGGTTGTCAGCGACCTGTATTATTTCCCGTCGCACTGAGTCAGGCTGTTTAATGGTCTGAAACCCAATTTGTTTCTGTGTGCCCACCGAACTGTCCGATATTTTTTGCATTGGGAGTCCCGGTCATGTTGAGCGCATTTCAACTCGAAAATAACCGACTGACTCGGCTTGAAGCCGAAGAGTCGCAGCCCCTCATTGATGCTGTATGGGTGGATCTGGTCGAGCCGGACGACGATGAGCGCCTTCGCGTACAATCCGAGCTGGGGCAAAGCCTGGCAACCCGTCCAGAACTGGAAGACATCGAAGCATCGGCCCGTTTTTTTGAAGACGAAGACGGCCTGCACATTCACTCCTTTTTCTTCTTTGAAGATGCCGAAGATCACGCCGGTAACTCAACCGTGGCATTCACCATCCGCGACGGTCGCCTGTTTACCCTGCGTGAGCGCGAGTTACCTGCGTTTCGTCTCTACCGAATGCGCGCCCGTAGCCAGGCAATGGTTGACGGAAACGCCTACGAGCTGCTTCTCGATTTGTTTGAAACCAAAATCGAACAGCTGGCGGATGAGATCGAAAACATCTACAGCGATCTGGAAAAGCTGAGTCGCGTGATCATGGAAGGCCATCAGGGTGATGAGTATGACGAAGCCCTTTCCACGCTGGCGGAGCTGGAAGATATCGGCTGGAAGGTGCGTTTGTGTCTGATGGATACCCAGCGCGCGCTGAACTTCCTGGTGCGTAAAGCGCGTCTGCCGGGCGGGCAGCTGGAGCAGGCGCGTGAGATCCTGCGCGATATCGAATCCCTGCTGCCGCACAACGAATCCCTGTTCCAGAAGGTCAACTTCCTGATGCAGGCGGCAATGGGCTTTATCAATATCGAGCAGAACCGCATCATCAAGATCTTCTCGGTGGTATCTGTGGTGTTCCTGCCACCTACGCTTGTGGCATCAAGTTACGGGATGAACTTTGAGTTTATGCCGGAGCTGAGATGGAGCTTTGGTTATCCTGGGGCGATTATCTTTATGATCCTCGCCGGGCTTGCGCCGTATCTGTACTTTAAGCGTCGCAACTGGCTGTAAAAATCAGGCGGGTGGCGCTGCGCTTACCCGCCCTACAAAACACCTACATCCCTCTGCGGGTCCTGCGCTGGGTATAAATCGCATCTGCGACGAATACCGCCAGTGCGACCCAGATAAACGCGAAGGTTACCATCTTGTCCGCGCCTGGCACTTCGCCGTAAAACACCACTGCCAGCACGAACATCAGCGTTGGGCCAATATACTGGAAGAAGCCCAGCGTAGAGAGACGCAGGCGCGTTGCTGCCCCGGTGAAGCACAGCAGTGGAATGGTTGTCACCACACCGGCGGCCATCAGCATCAGATTCAGCGACCACGGGTTGTTGCCCATATGGCTGGTCGCGCTGTCGGCAATGCCAAACAGATAAATTGCGGCCACTGGCAGAAGCCACAGGGTTTCGAACAACATGCCTGTTTGCGCTTCAACGGCGATTTTCTTACGCACCAGCCCGTAGAACGCAAAGCTGAATGCCAGCCCCAGGGCGATAATCGGCAGTGACCCAAAGGTCCACAGTTGCACCAGCACGCCGCAGAACGCCAGAATCACCGCCAGCCACTGCATACGGCGGAAGCGTTCGCCGAGGAAAATCATCCCCAGTACAATGTTCACCAGCGGGTTAATAAAATACCCAAGGCTTGCTTCGAGCATATGATGGTTATTCACCGCCCAGATAAACAGCAGCCAGTTGCCACCAATCAGCACCGCAGAGAGCGCCAGCAGGAAGACCTTCTTCGGGGTTTTTAGCAGCGTTTTGACGCCTGACCACTGACGGCTGATGCTCATCAGGGCAATCATAAAGAAGAAGGACCAGATTACGCGGTGAGTGAGGATCTCATCAGCCGGTACATAAGCGATAAGCTTGAAATACGCCGGAGCGACACCCCAAATAAAATAAGCGGCCAGAGCGAGTAACACGCCCTGCCGCGTCTGTTTAGCATCCATCGGGAAAATCCGTTACAAAAAAGTGAACTAACTTTACCCGATTTTGCGGCATCAACCCACCATATAAGTGGCGGTTGCGCTGGCGATATAGACCTGTTCTTCGTTATGCAGTTCGACACGGGCGACGGCGACTTTGTTGCCTGCGCGCAACAGGCTGCTGGTGCAGGTAAAGCGATTTCCCCGGCCAGGGCGCAGATAGTCGACACGTAAGTCGATGGTACCCATGCGTGATAAACGCTGGCGTAATTCGTCTTCGTTGATGGTGTCATGACGCGTCAGCGTGCTGCCGACACAGACCAGCCCCGCAGCTACGTCCAGTGCAGAAGCAATCACACCGCCATGCAAAATGCTTTGCGCCCAGTTACCCACCATCATCGGCTGATTATTGAAGCTGAGCTGGGCAAAGTCTTTCTCGTAGCGTTCCAGTTCCAGCCCCAGCGCGCGGTTAAACGGCATGTGGTAAACAAAGATTTCGCCCACGAGTTTTAAAGCATCTTCGGCGGTTAGCGTGGCTGACATGAGAAATGACGTCCTTATTGTTAATAAAATGTTGATTTTATGCCTCAACAATAAGGAATTCCACTTTCAGAAACGAGGAGGCGGAAGTTAGTGCGGAAGTCTGTAGAATGTCCGCCACATAACTATTCATGAAATCTCAATATTTGCAGGAGAACACCACCGATGCGGACGTATCTGGGTTGGTTACTGGCGGCGGTTTCGCTGCCCCTCACAGCATATGCGCAGGAAGCGACTGTTAATGAAGTACACGATACGCCAGCCGTTCGCGGCAGCATTATCGCTAACTTACTTCAGGAGCATGACAATCCGTTCACGCTCTACCCGTATGACACCAACTATTTGCTCTACACCTGGACCAGCGATATCAACAAAGAGGCGATTAAGTCTTACAACTGGTCTGATAATGCGCGCAAAGATGAGGTGAAGTACCAGCTCAGCCTGGCATTCCCGTTCTGGCGCGGTATTTTGGGGCCAAACTCGGTGCTGGGTGCGTCCTATACGCAAAAATCCTGGTGGCAGCTTTCAAACAGCGGCGAGTCCTCACCGTTTCGTGAAACCAACTATGAACCGCAGCTGTTCCTCGGTTTCGCGACGGATTACGAATTTGCAGGCTGGACGCTACGCGACGTGGAGATGGGCTTTAACCACGACTCCAACGGCCGCGCCGACCCCACTTCACGCAGCTGGAACCGCCTTTATACCCGCCTGATGGCGCAAAACGGTAACTGGATGGTGGAAGTTAAGCCGTGGTACGTGGTGGGCGCTACGGACGACAACCCGGATATCACCAAATACATGGGTTACTACCAGCTCAAAATTGGTTACCAGTTAGGCGATGCGGTGCTGAGCGCGAAGGGACAGTACAACTGGAATACCGGCTACGGCGGCGCGGAAGTAGGCCTGAGCTATCCGGTGAGCAAGCATGTGCGTCTTTACACGCAGGTATACAGTGGTTACGGCGAGTCGCTTATCGATTACAACTTCAATCAAACCCGCGTCGGTGTGGGCGTAATGCTGAATGATATTTTCTAGGCTGCTCGAATGTTTTTGCGTTAAACGTTGAAGTTTCTCTCTCAGGCGCTGAAAATAGCGCCTGTTTTATTTCTGGCAAATGGGGTTAACGTGGCGCAGGCGGAAGTATTGAATCAGGAATCGCTGGCTAAACAGGTTCTGCATGAAACCTTTGGCTACCAGCAGTTCCGCCCTGGCCAGGAAACCATCATTGAAACCGTGCTGGAAGGTCGCGATTGCCTGGTGGTGATGCCGACCGGCGGCGGGAAATCGCTCTGTTATCAGGTGCCCGCTCTGGTGCTTGATGGCCTCACGGTTGTGGTCTCTCCCCTTATTTCGTTGATGAAAGATCAGGTAGATCAACTGCTTGCCAACGGCGTAGCAGCGGCCTGTATCAACTCTACGCAGACCCGCGAGCAGCAGCAGGAAGTGATGGCTGGTTGCCGTACCGGGCAGATTCGGTTGCTGTATATCGCACCCGAGCGTCTGATGCTGGATAACTTCCTCGATCACCTTGCGCACTGGAACCCGGTGTTGCTGGCGGTAGACGAAGCGCACTGTATCTCGCAGTGGGGGCACGATTTCCGCCCGGAATATGCCGCGCTCGGTCAGCTGCGTCAGCGCTTCCCTGAGCTGCCGTTTATGGCGCTCACCGCCACGGCGGATGATACAACGCGTCTTGATATCGTTCGTCTGCTGGGGCTAAACGATCCGTTTATCCAGGTCAGCAGCTTCGACCGCCCCAACATCCGCTACATGCTGATGGAAAAGTTCAAGCCGCTGGATCAGCTCTTGCGTTACGTGCAGGAGCAGCGCGGTAAGTCCGGCATTATTTACTGCAACAGCCGCGCAAAAGTGGAAGATACCGCCGCGCGTCTGCAAAACCGTGGCTTTAGCGCTGCGGCCTATCATGCCGGGTTAGAAAACCACATCCGCGCCGACGTGCAGGAGAAATTCCAGCGCGATGACCTGCAAATCGTGGTCGCCACGGTAGCATTCGGGATGGGGATTAATAAACCCAACGTGCGCTTTGTGGTGCACTTCGACATCCCGCGTAATATCGAATCCTACTACCAGGAAACTGGCCGTGCCGGGCGTGATGGCCTGCCAGCAGAAGCAATGCTGTTCTACGATCCGGCGGATATGGCCTGGCTGCGCCGCTGCCTGGAAGAGAAACCGCAGGGTCAGTTGCAGGATATCGAGCGCCACAAGCTCAACGCGATGGGGGCCTTTGCTGAAGCGCAAACCTGTCGTCGTCTGGTGCTGCTCAACTATTTTGGTGAAGGCCGTCAGGAGTCCTGCGGTAACTGCGATATCTGCCTTGATCCGCCAAAGCAGTACGATGGTCTGATGGATGCGCGTAAGGCGCTCTCGACTATCTATCGCGTTAATCAGCGCTTCGGGATGGGCTACGTGGTGGAAGTGCTGCGTGGCGCGAACAACCAGCGCATTCGCGATATGGGCCATGACAAGCTGCCCGTTTACGGTATCGGCAAAGAGCAGAGCCACGAGCACTGGGTCAGTATTATCCGCCAGCTTATTCATCTGGGGTTTGCCACCCAGAATATTGCCCAGCACTCTGCGCTTCAGCTTACCGAAGCGGCGCGTCCGGTGCTGCGCGGTGATATCGAACTGAAGCTCGCCGTTCCGCGCGTTATCGCGCTCAAGCCGCGGGTGATGCAGAAATCCTACGGCGGCAACTATGACCGCAAGCTGTTTGCCAAACTGCGCAAGCTGCGTAAAGCCATCGCGGATGAAGAGAATATCCCACCGTACGTGGTCTTCAACGACGCGACGTTGATTGAGATGGCCGAACAAATGCCGCTGAGCGCCAGCGAGATGCTCAGCGTCAACGGCGTTGGCACGCGTAAGCTCGAGCGCTTTGGTAAGGAGTTTATGGCGCTTATCCGCTCTCACGCCGACGGTGATGATGAGGAGTAGTCAGCCGGGCTAAAAAGTGCCAGGATGGTGACACACTGAATTATTTCCCCGCGAGTTAATTATGTTAATGCTATTTCTCACCGTGGCGTTAGTGCACATCGTTGCGCTGATGAGCCCGGGCCCTGACTTTTTCTTCGTATCACAAACAGCCGTCAGCCGCTCCCGCAAAGAGGCGATGATGGGTGTGCTCGGTATTACCATGGGCGTTATGGTCTGGGCGGCGGTGGCGCTGCTGGGCCTGAACCTGATCCTCGCGAAAATGGCATGGCTGCATAACATCATTATGGTCGGTGGTGGCCTGTATCTGTGCTGGATGGGTTATCAGATGCTGCGCGGGGCGCTGAAGAAAGAAGAGAAAAAACCGGAAGAGCCAAAAGTCGAGCTGGCAACCGGTGGCCGCAGCTTTGTGAAAGGGCTGCTGACGAATCTGGCAAACCCGAAAGCGATTATCTATTTCGGCTCCGTGTTCTCCCTGTTTGTGGGAGATAGCGTGGGCGCAGGTGCACGTTGGGGTATCTTCCTGCTGATCGTCGTTGAGACGTTCGCCTGGTTTACTATCGTTGCGAGCCTGTTCGCCTTACCGGCGATGCGCCGTGGGTATCAGCGCGTTGCGAAGTGGATAGACGGATTTGCCGGTGCGTTGTTCACCGGCTTCGGCATTCATCTCATCATTTCTCGCTAAGCATGACGCGCTGACGCCAACAGCGCGCCAACCAGCATAAACAGCGAACCAAACACTTTATTCAGGGCCTTCATTTGCTTAGGCCCTTTAATCCACGCCGCAATCCGCTGAGCCAGCGTCGCGTAACCAATCATCACAATGATATCGACAATGATGGTGGTCGCTCCGAGCACCACGTACTGCATCACCTGCGGCTGGTGCGGCACGATAAACTGCGGGAACAGGGCTGCAAGGAAGACGATACTTTTCGGGTTCGTCAGGTTCACAAACACTGCGCGCTTAAACAGACGTCCACGCGTTTGCGCTTGCGCAAGGGTGTTCAGGTTGATGGAGCCTGCCGCGCGCCACTGCTGAATACCGAGCCAAATCAGGTACGCCGCACCGGCCCATTTCAGCACTTCGAACGCCAGCACCGAGCGGGAAAACAGTGTCCCCAGGCCGATACCGACCAGCACGATGTGAATGCCCAGCCCGGTCTGCAAACCGGCAATGGATGCCGCCGCACCACGATAGCCGTGGTTGATCGAAGTGGTCATGGTGTTAATCGCGCCAGAGCCTGGTGAAAGGCTGAGGATGATGGATGTCAGCAGGTAAGCGAACCACCACTCGAAGGTCATTTGAAACTCCCGAATCGTCTGTTTTTATGCCACAATACGCTATTGTTGAGTCATTTTGTGACCTGTCACGAAAAAACGATATTCCTTGGCTTACAGGGGTGGAAACCCGATGTTTCAGCAGAAAAAGGATTGGGAAACTCGAGAAAACGCATTTGCTGCTTTCTCTATGGGCCCACTTACCAACTTCTGGCGTCAGCGTGAAGAGGCCGGATTTACCGGAGTGGGCAATGTTCCTGTACGCTTTGTTCGTTTTCGGGCTGAAAAAAACGATCGTGTCATTGTGGTTTGCCCTGGTCGCATAGAGAGTTACGTCAAATATGCCGAACTGGCGTATGACCTGTTCCACAGTGGTTTTGACGTGCTGATTATTGACCATCGCGGGCAGGGGCTTTCCGGGCGAATGCTGTCGGACACCCACCGTGGTCACGTAGATAATTTCAGTGATTATGTCGACGACCTTGCGGCATTCTGGCAGCAGGAAGTGCAGCCCGGCCCCTGGCGGAAACGCTATATTCTCGCGCATTCAATGGGTGGTGCCATTGCCACGCTGTTCTTGCAGCGCCATTCGCATCAATGTGATGCCATTGCGCTCAGCGCGCCCATGTTTGGCATCGTGATGCGTTTTCCTGACTGGATGGTACGACATATTCTCGACTGGGCTGAGGGCCATCAGCGTATTCGGGAAGGTTATGCTATCGGAACAGGACGCTGGCGCGCGCTGCCGTATGCCATGAACGTGCTGACCCACAGTCGACAGCGATACCGTCGTAACCTGCGTTTTTATGCCGATGAACCGCGTTTACGCGTTGGCGGCCCCACCTATCACTGGGTGCGGGAAGGCATTCTTGCCGGTGAGCAGGCGCTGGCGGGTGCTGGTGATGACAGCACGCCGACATTACTGCTTCAGGCGGAAGAAGAGCGTGTGGTTGATAACCGTATGCATGACCGCTTTTGTGAACTGCGTGCCGCCGCCGGTCACCCTTGTGAAGGGGGTAAACCGTGGGTCATAAACGGTGCGTACCATGAGATCCTTTTCGAAAAGGACACCATGCGCTCAGTCGCGCTCAACGCTATTGTCGAATTTTTCGACAGGCATAACTGATTTTCTATTGAGGTTAAATTTCCCTATGTACCAGGTTGTTGCATCTGACTTAGATGGCACGCTGCTTTCCCCCGATCACACCTTATCGCCTTTTGCGAAAGAAACCCTGAAGCTCCTGACTGCCCGTGGCGTGAACTTCGTGTTTGCCACCGGTCGCCACCACGTGGACGTGGGGCAGATCCGCGATAACCTGGGCATCAAAGCCTACATGATCACCTCCAACGGTGCGCGCGTACACGACACCGATGGCAACCTGATTTTCACGCATAACCTTGACCGGGATATCGCCACCGATCTGTTCGGCGTGGAGCACAACAACCCGGACATCGTGACCAACGTGTATCGCGATGATGAGTGGTTTATGAACCGCCATCGCCCGGACGAAATGCGTTTCTTCAAAGAGGCCGTGTTCAACTACACCCTGTATGAGCCAGGCCTGCTGGAGCCGGAAGGGATCAGCAAGGTGTTCTTCACCTGTGAAAGCCACGAAGAGCTGCTCCCGCTGGAGCAGGCGATCAACGCCCGCTGGGGTGACCGTGTTAACGTCAGCTTCTCTACGCTGACCTGCCTGGAAGTGATGGCCGGTGGCGTCTCGAAAGGTCACGCGCTGGAAGCGGTGGCACAACGTATGGGCTTTGAACTGAAAGACTGCATCGCCTTCGGCGACGGCATGAACGATGCGGAAATGCTCTCGATGGCGGGTAAAGGCTGCATCATGGAGAACGCGCACCAGCGTCTGAAGGATCTGCACCCGGAACTGGAAGTGATCGGTTCTAATGCCGACAACGCCGTGCCGAATTATCTGCGCAAGCTGTTCCTTGAATAATCTTCATTTGGTTGTTTATTGCTCAGTTGTCAACTAAAGAGTTCGCTACAATGCCTGTCCTTCTTTCAGAGAGACAAGCATTGTGGCGCTACTCATTATCACCACTATTCTGTGGGCCTTCTCCTTTAGCCTGATTGGCGAATACCTTGCGGGTTCGGTGGACAGTTACTTCTCAGTGCTGATGCGCGTGGGGCTGGCGGCGCTGGTATTCCTGCCGTTTCTGCGTACGCGTGGCCAATCGCTGAAAACCATTCTGCTGTACATGCTGGTGGGGGCAATGCAGCTCGGTATCATGTATCTGTTCAGCTTCCGCGCTTACGTTTACCTGTCGGTATCCGAATTCCTGCTGTTTACCGTGTTCACACCGCTCTATATCACGCTGATTTACGATCTGCTGAGTAAGCGTCGCCTGCGTTGGGGCTATGCGCTGAGCGCGCTGCTGGCGGTTGTCGGTGCGGCGATCATTCGCTACGACAAAGTGAGCGACCACTTCTGGACCGGTCTGATGTTTGTGCAGCTGGCCAACATCAGTTTCGCCATTGGCATGGTGGGTTACAAACGCCTGATGGAAACCCGTCCGATGCCGCAGCATAACGCCTTTGCCTGGTTTTATATGGGGGCGGCTATTGTTGCCGTGGCGGCGTGGTTTATGCTCGGCAACCCGCAAAAGCTACCGACCACTTCCGTGCAGTGGGGCGTTCTGGTCTGGCTGGGCGTGGTGGCCTCAGGGCTGGGATACTTCATGTGGAATTACGGCGCTACGCAGGTAGACGCCGGTACGCTGGGGATCATGAACAACGTGCATGTGCCTGCGGGTTTGCTGGTCAACCTGGCTATCTGGCAGGAGCAACCGCACTGGCCGAGCTTTATTATTGGGGGAACGGTGATCCTGGCTTCGCTGTGGGTACATCGCCGTTGGGTCGCTCCGCGCTCCGCACAAACGGAAGATGGTCGCACGCGTGGTTCCGCGCTGAACGAATAAACGCTTCTGTAATCGGTTGACGTTGCTCGCCATCGCGCACGGCAGCGTACAGCCGGCTCCACAGTCCTTCACCCAGGGTTTTGGTCACCACCAGGCCCTGGCGTTCAAAACTCTCCACTACCCAGTGCGGCAGTGCCGCAAGACCCATTCTGGCGGCAACCATCTGAATTAACAGCAAGGTGTTATCCACGCTTTTCAGCTGCGGGTTAATGCCTGCAGGTTGCAGGAAGTGACGCCAGATATCCAGGCGACTGCGTTGTACCGGGTAAATCAGCAGCGTTTCCGTGGCCAGATCTTCCGGCGTGATGCGTGTTTTAGCGGCCAGCGGATGATCCGGTGCCAGCACCAGGCGCACTTCATAATCAAACATTGGCGAGTAGTGCAGGCCGCTGCGCGGAAGGATGTCTGAGGTCATGACCAGATCCAGCTCGCCCTGCTGGAGCGAGGGCTGTGGGTCAAATGTCACGCCGGATTTAAAGTCCATCTCCACCTGCGGCCACTTCTGGCGGAAGTTCTCAAGCGCGGGGGTCAGCCACTGTATACAGCTATGACACTCAATGGCGATGCGCAATTTTGTCTGCTGCGGTTCGTTGCAGGACTGCAACGCGCTGGCAATTTGCGGCAGCACCTGATTTGCCAGTTGCAGCAAAATCTCACCCTGCGGGGTAAAGCGCAGCGGCTGACTCTTACGCACAAAAAGACGGAAACCGAGGCGTTGTTCCAGATCGCTGAACTGGTGTGAAAGGGCAGACTGGGTCTGGTGCAGCGTGGCCGCAGCCGCTGCGAGAGAACCGCAGTTCCGCAACGCTTGTAGCGTTTTCAGGTGTTTTATCTCGATCATGAAAGTCCTTCACTTCGGCATGAACATTTTGCGCTTGAGGAATATACAGTACCTGCCAATTATAGAAGTGTAAACATCTGGACGTCTAAATAACGAATTTCACAAGGGGTACACCATGACAATCCGCAATCACACACTCGGTTTCCCTCGCGTTGGTCTGCGTCGCGAACTGAAAAAAGCGCAAGAAAGCTACTGGGCAGGAAACTCCACCCGTGAAGAGCTGCTGGCCGTGGGCCGCGAGCTGCGCGCCCGTCACTGGGATCAGCAAAAACAGGCGGGCATTGACCTGCTGCCGGTGGGCGATTTCGCCTGGTACGACCATGTTCTGACTACCAGCCTGCTGCTTGGCAACGTGCCGGCTCGTCATCAGAACAACGATGGATCGGTCGATCTCGACACCCTGTTCCGTATCGGCCGTGGCCGTGCGCCGAGCGGTGAGCCCGCTGCAGCAGCAGAAATGACCAAGTGGTTCAACACGAACTACCACTACATGGTGCCGGAATTTGTCAAAGGCCAGCAGTTCAAACTGACCTGGACGCAGCTGCTGGATGAAGTGGACGAAGCGCTGGCGCTGGGCCACAAGGTGAAGCCTGTGCTGCTTGGCCCGGTCACCTACCTGTGGTTGGGTAAAGTGAAGGGCGAGCAGTTTGACCGCCTGAGCCTGCTGAACGATATCCTGCCGGTATACCAGCAGGTGCTGGCGGAGCTGGCAAAACGCGGTATCGAGTGGGTGCAAATCGACGAACCTGCGCTGGTACTGGAGCTGCCGCCGGAGTGGCTGAACGCCTTTAAACCCGCGTATGACGCGCTCACAGGCCAGGTGAAGCTGCTGCTGACCACCTATTTTGAAGGGGTCACCCCGAATCTCAATACCATTACCGCGCTGCCGGTACAGGGCCTGCACGTTGACCTGGTCCACGGTAAAGATGATGTGGCGGAGCTGCACAAACGTCTGCCTGCTGACTGGCTGCTTTCTGCTGGTCTGGTGAATGGCCGTAACGTCTGGCGTGCTGATTTGACAGAAAAGTATGCCCAGATTAGTGCGATTGTCGGTAAACGTGATCTGTGGGTGGCCTCTTCCTGTTCGCTGCTGCACAGCCCAATTGACCTGAGTGTTGAAACGCGTCTGGATGCCGAAGTGAAGAGCTGGTTTGCGTTCGCCCTGCAAAAATGTGAAGAGCTGGCGCTGCTGCGTGATGCGCTGAACAGCGGTGACACGGCCGCCATTACCGAATGGAGTGCTCCAATTCAGGCGCGTCGCCACTCGACTCGCGTACATAACGCGGCTGTGGAAAAACGTCTGGCCGCCATCACCGCCCAGGACAGCCAGCGCCAGAGCGCTTATGAAGTGCGTGCCGAAGCCCAGCGCGCCCGTTTTAACCTGCCAGCCTGGCCGACAACCACCATCGGTTCATTCCCGCAGACCACTGAAATTCGCGGCCTGCGTCTGGACTTCAAAAAGGGCAACCTGGATGCGAACAACTACCGCACCGGCATTGCCGAACACATCAAACAGGCGATTGTGGAGCAAGAGCGTTTAGGACTGGACGTGCTGGTCCACGGTGAAGCCGAGCGCAACGACATGGTGGAATATTTTGGTGAACACCTGGACGGTTTCGTCTTTACCCAGAACGGCTGGGTGCAGAGCTACGGCTCCCGCTGCGTGAAGCCGCCGGTGGTGATCGGCGATGTCAGCCGCTCGGAAGCAATCACCGTTGAGTGGGCGAAGTACGCCCAGTCCCTGACCGACAAACCTGTCAAAGGCATGTTGACCGGCCCGGTGACGATTCTCTGCTGGTCTTTCCCGCGTGAAGACGTGACCCGCGAAACTATCGCCAGGCAGATTGCGCTGGCGCTGCGTGATGAAGTGGCGGACCTGGAAGCGGTGGGGATTGGTATTATCCAGATTGACGAACCGGCTCTGCGTGAAGGTTTACCGCTACGTCGCAGCGACTGGGATGCTTATCTGGCGTGGGGCGTTGAGGCGTTTCGCATTAACGCTGCCGTCGCAAAGGACGACACCCAGATCCACACACATATGTGTTACTGCGAATTTAACGACATCATGGATTCCATCGCTGCGCTGGACGCCGATGTGATCACCATTGAGACGTCACGTTCAGACATGGAGCTGCTGGAGTCCTTCGAAGAGTTCGAATACCCGAACGAAATCGGACCGGGCGTTTACGATATTCACTCCCCTAACGTACCGAGCGTGGAATGGATTGAGGCGCTGTTGCAGAAAGCGGCACAGCGTATTCCGGCGGAGCGTCTGTGGGTAAACCCGGACTGCGGCCTCAAAACCCGCGGCTGGCCAGAAACCCGCGCCGCGCTGGCGAATATGGTGAAGGCCGCGCAGAATCTGCGTCAGGGTTAACCCCGGCGCTCGTTTTACGCCTGCCCATCCATCAGGCGGCTAATATGAATGCTTAACCATGTCAGCTCATCTTTCGGTAAGGTGAGCTGATATTTATCCTGCACATAGTCGCGGATCACCCACGCTACGGTCATCGCATCCGGGCGATGGCGCATCAGTTCCTGATAAAAATCCTCGGTTTCACTCAACGCAATCTTCCCCGCCAGAACCCGCTCGGCAAAGTAACGCAGATGAGTAATAAAGCGCATATAGTTCACCGATTGCGTATCAATCGCCTGACCGAGTTTATAGCGCACGATTTCGGCGATACGGTTCACCAGCTCAACCTGCTGGTGGGCGCTGCTGTCGTCATCCTGACCGCTGGCGTTGATCAGATGAAAAGCGATATTGACTGCTTCGTCTTCCGGTAACTCAACGTCAAACTTATCGTTCACCTGCGCACGTGCCAGCAACCCTACGCCATACTCCTGCGGGTAGTAGCGCTTCACTTCCCAGCTGAGCTTATTGTGGATGAGGTGCCCGCTGCGGCAGCGTTCCACGGCAAAGTGCAGATGTTCTGCGAGTGTGAAGAGCAGCACCGAATTGAGCCTGTCCCCGCACTGACTGCGTGCAAGGGTAAGAATGTCGTGACTGATATCGAAGAATGCCGCAGGAATGGTGTCCGTTAACGATAAAAAATGGCGGGATTTGAGGTCGCTCAGCGGCAGGAAAACTTTCTCTACCTGCGCGAGATCGATGCTGGTGCCGGGTTTTGCGCCAAAGCCGATCCCCTTGCCGAACAGGATCATCTCCCGCTGGTCGTTGTCGACCAGCAGCATACTGTTATTAAGCGATTTTTTTATCGTTATCACGGTTATTCCTGCGGCCGGGCCGGTTAGCTCATGTCAGCGCCATTGCTGGCAATCACTTTTTTGTACCACCAGAAAGAGTCTTTCTTGAGGCGTTTTAACGTGCCGTTGCCTTCATCGTCCTGGTCGACATAGATAAATCCATAGCGCTTGGACATCTGCGACGTGCCCGCGCTGATAATGTCGATACATCCCCAGGTGGTGAATCCCATCACATCCACCCCTTCATTAATAGCGGCCAAAGTTTGCTCGAAGTGGGCGCGGAAATAGTCGATGCGATAGCTGTCGTGGATCTCGCCGTTTTCGACCACATCTTTCGCCCCGAGGCCGTTCTCAACGATAAACAGCGGTTTCTGGTAGCGGTCGTACAGTTCAAGCAGGGAGATCTTCAGCCCGACCGGGTCAATCTGCCAGCCCCATTCAGAGGCAGGCAGGTACGGGTTTTTCACCCCAAGAACCGTGTTACCGGGGATACGCTCGATGTCCGGCTGTGTCGATTCGGTCATCGACATGTAGTAGCTAAAAGAGACGAAATCGACGGTATTTTCTTTCAAAATACGCTGATCGTCGGCCTGCATCTCAATTTGAATGTCCCGACGCGCCAGATCGCGCAGGATCAGCGGCGGATATTCACCAAACACCTGTACATCCGCGTAGAAGTAGTTCTCGAGATTTTTCTTCAGCGTCGCTTCCACATCTTCCGGGCGGCAGCTGTGCGGGTAGGTGGTGAGTTTGGTGAGCATACACCCGACCTGGCTGCCCGGAATTTTAGCGTGGCAGTCGCGCGTGACCAGCGCAGAGGCAACAAACTGGTGATGCAGCCCCTGGTAGATATCCTGTTTCGCTTTGCCCGGCAGACTTTTCTCTTCGCGGATACCTGCCGTGGTAAACGGGTGGCGATGGATACTGTCTATCTCATTAAACGTCAGCCAGTAGCGCACGAGATCTTTGTAGCGGTCGAAACAGACATTACTGAAACGCACGAAGGCATCCACCACATTGCGGTGTACCCAGCCGTTGTATTTTTCGCTCAGCGCCAGCGGCATTTCGTAGTGAGAAAGCGTGACCAGCGGCTCAATGTTATGGCGGCGAAGCTCGCGGAACATCTCCTCGTAAAATTTCAGGCCTGCCTCGTTTGGTGCAGCATCTTCCCCGGTCGGGAAAATACGCGACCAGGCAATCGACACGCGCAACACGGTGTAGCCCATCCCGGCAAACAGCGCGATGTCATCTTTATAGTGATGATAAAAATCAATGCCGCGGCGTTTCGGGTACAGCGCGTCATTTTTACCTTCAAACGCGTCGCGGATGTTTTCGTCGGTCAGCGCCATATGGCCACTGTAATCCTTCACGGACAGGTTAGGCTTCCAGGTTATGGCATCAGCCACGGACGGCCCTTTACCGTCCACATTCCATGCCCCTTCGGCCTGATTTGCGGCAATCGCGCCGCCCCATAAAAAACCTTGCGGAAACGGGAGGGATTTCTCCATTACACGGACTCCTTAAGCGTCATGATGATATGAGGATTTGGATTCTTATCGTCGGTATTACCTGATGTCAGCGAAAAGCGTTCGCCGTTAGTGACCACCATCATGACCACCGGATCGAGCCCGGCGGCGGTAATGGTGTCCAGTGAGAATTCAATCAGCGTGTCGCCGCACTTAACGTGCTGACCTTCGGCCACTTTTGCCGAGAAGCCCTCGCCTTGCAGCCTGATGGTGTCGATCCCGATATGGAATATCAGCTCGACACCGGCATCGGTGAGCAGACTTAGGGCATGACCACTTTCAAATACATTCGCAACAGTACCGTCTGCCGGGGCGCGCAACACGCCCTGAGAAGGCACAATCGCTATCCCGTCACCCATAATTTTGCGCGAGAAAACATCGTCATTAACGTTTTCCAGCGGGATGATTTGCCCTTCTACCGGGCGGGTGAACGTCAGGGTATCGGTTTTTTCCGGCACCTTGTCGCGCCAGAGCACTAATGCACTGATAAATGCCACGGCAAATGACAACCCTGCGCCGGCAAAGGCCCAGACGATGTTCATCGCGTTATCTGGCGAGACAAACATCGAGATGCTGGCAAGGCCGGGGCCCACAAGCGCAAAAGCCTGAATGCCCATCCAGCCGATAAACGCACCGCCCACCACGCCACCGAGGATCACGCTGTAGAGCGCTTTTTTATTCAGCAGCGTCACGCCATACAGCGCCGGTTCGGTAATGCCGAACAGCGCGGAGATCCCGGCTGAGAACGCGGTGGATTTCAGCACCTTATCTTTGCTTTTGAGCGCAATCGCCAGGCACGCGCCGGACTCGGCAATGTTGTGCGCCAGTGACGCAGGCAGGTAGAGCATCTCACGCCCGAACTGGCTCATGGAGGCAACCGTGTACGGCAGCATCGGCTTGTGCATCCCGGCAGCGACCATAAAGGGCAGGACGGCAGCAAGCAGCCCGGTTGCCACAAAGCCCAGTTTTCCGTACAGCCACAAAATGACCGTTGCCAGCCCGGCCCCCAGTTCATAGCCAAGTGGCCCCAGGATCAGCAGGGTGACAGGAACGGTGACCAGCAGAGAAAGCATCGGCGAGAGGAAAATGCGCAGTGCGCCGGGTGAGTAGCGGTTAAACAGCTTTTCGGTCTGGGCGTAAAAAAGCACGCACAGGATCGCCGGAAACACCTGTGAGGCATACGCCACGTTGCGCAGGTCGAACGACATAAATGCCGTTCCCTCGGCAAGCTGTTTGGTCATGGCAGGCAACACCATGACCGACACGGCAGACACCGCAACCAGCACGTTCACTTTGAGCTTCATGGCGGTGGTGATCGCCACGAGGATCGGCAGGAAATAGAGCGGTGCAGAGCCGATGTTATCCAGAACCTTGTATGTTGAACTGTTGCGGCTCAGCCAGCCCATCACATCCAGCAACAGCAGCAGGGATTTCAGCACCCCGCCGCCAGCAATCGCCGGCACCAGCGGCTGAAAAACGCTAATGACAAAATCGACAATCTGCGCCCCGCGGCTGACTCTGGCAGGTGTGTGCTGCCCACCGGCCTGCGGCGAGCCCACCAGAGAACGCACCGCATCAAACACCTGTACCACTTCGTGACCGATGATCACCTGGCACTGCACGTTGACGCGAACGCCCAACACGCCGTCGATGTTTGTCAGCGCCGTTTCGTTGACCTTGCTGTTGTCATACAGGCTCAACCGCAAGCGGGTGGAGCAATGTTCGATATGTTCGATATTCTCAGCACCGCCAACCAGGGCGATGATGTCCAGCGCAGTTTGCAAGTGGTTCATGTTCTGGCCCCTGTCTCCAGAGCAAAAAAAAAGACCTGAAGCCCCTCTCCACTCGAAAGAGGAGAGGGGCTTCAGGTCTTGCCTACGGCTCGTAGTTACACGCCTGTGCTTTGTATATCGGCCAGATTGTGCTTAAAAGTCAAACAACACAGGTGCTTCATGCATCAATTTGTGAGCCGCTTAACCCTTTTTAGCGCCATATTGCCGGAACCAGGCCAGCATTCGTTGCCAGCCATCTTTGGCGGATTCTTCGTGATAGCTCGGCCGATAATCCGCGTTAAAAGCATGTCCTGCATCGGGATAAACCACGATATCTGCCTTCGCATTTGCCGCCCGCAGCGCGTGACGCATGGTTTCCACAGTATCGAGTGGAATGCCGGTATCCTGGCCGCCGTACAAACCCAGCACCGGGGCGTTAAGATCCACGGCGATATCCAGCGGTTGCTTAGGTGAATTCAGCGTTTTTTCGCCGACCAGCTTGCCGTACCACGCCACGGCAGCCTTGAGCTGCGGATTATGCGCGGCGTACAGCCAGCTGATGCGACCGCCCCAGCAGAAACCGGTCACCATCAACCGATGTGGGTCGCCGCCGTTACGCGCCGCCCAACTGGCGACATGGTCCAGGTCCGCCAGCACTTGCGCGTCCGGGACTTTGCTGACCAGATTAGTGAATAGCGTCGGGATATCGCTGTAGTCATTTGGATCGCCCTGGCGGAAATAGAGCTCTGGTGCGATGGCCAGATAACCTTCCAGCGCCAGTCGACGGCAAACATCGCGAATATGCTCATGTACGCCGAAAATTTCTTGTATCACAATCACGACCGGCAGAGCGCCATCGGCCGATTTCGGGCGCGCATGGTAAGCCGGCATGTTATCCCCCTGTGAGGGAATGGATGTCTCTCCTGCACTAATGGCTTCTTCGGGAGTAGTGACAATGGTTGAAGCATGAGGGGCAGCAGCAGGTGCAAAACCGGTTTTTTCAGTCATGGCATTCTCCGTACCAATGTTGAGTTAGCGCAAAGGTAAATATAGTCACAAGGTTAACAACCCACAGTGCCTTAAACGGTCTATCTTTTGTGCAACACACCACGGTATAACATTGTTAATGTGATGTTGATCACTTATTTATGGAAATTAACTGCAATCATTTTCATTCATGGTGAGGTTCGTCACGAAATTACGCACACTGCTTCTGTAAAGTACCGTTTTACTTCTTCTGACAAACCGACCCACAGAGGAGTCACCTATGTCTAAGTCTGATGTTTTTCATCTCGGCCTCACTAAAAACGATTTACAAGGGGCTACGCTCGCTATCGTCCCTGGCGATCCAGAGCGTGTGGAAAAGATCGCCGCGCTGATGGATAAGCCGGTTAAGCTGGCATCCCATCGTGAATTCACCACCTGGCGCGCGGAGCTGGATGGTAAAGCGGTGATCGTGTGTTCTACCGGTATCGGCGGCCCGTCTACTTCTATTGCTGTTGAAGAGCTGGCGCAGCTGGGTATCCGTACTTTCCTGCGTATCGGCACCACCGGCGCTATCCAGCCGCATATCAATGTGGGTGACGTGCTGGTCACGACCGCGTCTGTGCGTCTGGACGGTGCAAGTCTGCACTTTGCGCCAATGGAATTCCCGGCAGTGGCGGATTTTGAATGCACCACCGCACTGGTTGAAGCCGCGAAATCTGTGGGCGCAACAACGCACATCGGCGTTACCGCCTCTTCCGATACCTTCTACCCGGGCCAGGAGCGTTACGACACCTTCTCTGGCCGCGTAGTGAGCCGTTTTAAAGGCTCAATGGAAGAGTGGCAGTCTATGGGCGTGATGAACTACGAAATGGAATCTGCAACGCTGCTGACCATGTGCGCAAGCCAGGGTCTGCGTGCCGGTATGGTGGCGGGTGTTATCGTTAACCGTACTCAGCAGGAGATCCCGAACGCCGAAACCATGAAGCAGACCGAAAGCCATGCGGTGAAAATTGTGGTTGAAGCGGCTCGCCGCCTGATCTAGTCCTCTCTTCTTCGATAAAAGGCCGACTTGTTCGGCCTTTTCTTTTTGCGTAGCGCCTCGCAGGAAAACCCTTTCAAACTGGACGTTTATACAGGTTTGTTATAAAACTCGTCCTTCAGAACAGTAACATAGGGTGCGATTTTAGGGTTAACCTGGTGTTTATTGCCGCTCGATGTATTGTCAAATCGGTGTCGGTAGCGTTGCTACAAGTACTTGTAAAATAACCCAGAACCCACAGAACGCCTTCGTAGTAATCGTGCTGAGCAATCTCTCAATAGTCACGGCGAATAGCGGTTTCATTTGCCATAGACCAAAGTAGAATAGTGTCAATGAAACGACTTCAAGCCTTCAAATTTCAGTTGAGACCCGATGGTCAGCAGGAGCGAGATATGTGGCGCTTCGCTGGGGCTTGTCGCTTCGTCTTTAACCGCGCGTTGGCGCTTCAGAATGAGAACCATGAGACAGGGAATAAGTACATTCCCTATACAAAAATGGCTTTTTGGCTCACAGCCTGGAAATCCGATCCTGGAACAGAGTGGCTTAAAGCATCTCCATCGCAGACGTTACAGCAGTCGCTGAAAGATCTGGAACGTGGCTACAGGAATTTTTTTCAGAAACGTGCAGCATTCCCCCGTTTTAAAAAACGCGGGAAGAATGATGCGTTCCGCTACCCTCAGGGTGTGAAGCTTGATCAAACCAACAGCCGTATATCGTTGCCAAAGCTGGGATGGATACGCTACCGCAACAGCCGTAAAATCACTGGTGAAGTGAAAAACGTTACCGTTAATCAGTCATGTGGCAAATGGTTTGTTAGTATCCAGACAGAGTGCGACGTTGCCGAACCCGTTCATAATGCTGCGTCAATTGTCGGCCTGGATGCTGGAGTCGTTAAACTCGCAACGCTTTCAGATGGTACGGTATACCAACCCGTCAATAGCTACAAAACAAGTCAGCGTAAGTTGGTAAAGCTCCACCGCCAGTTAAGTCGCAAAGTTAAATTCAGTGCTAACTGGCAAAGGCAGAAACAAAAACTTCAGAGTTTACACTCACACATTGCTAATGTCCGGCGCGACTATCTGCATAAAATCACCAGTGAAATCAGCAAAAACCACGCGATGATTGTCATTGAGGACCTGAAGGTCAGAAGCATGTCGAAGTCGGCGAAAGGCACGGCTGAGCTGCACGGGCGAAACGTCAGAGCCAAATCAGGCTTAAATCGCGCGATACTGGATCAGGGGTGGTATGAAATGCGCCGCCAGCTTGAGTATAAGCAGCGCTGGCGAGGTGGTCTGGTGATTACCGTTCCTCCGACATATACCAGCCAGCGATGTTCCAGATGTGGTCATACTTCGAAGGAAAATCGCCTGTCCCAGAGTAAATTTGTTTGTCAGATATGTGGATACAGGGCGAACGCCGATATCAACGGCGCGCGTAATATTTTAGCGGCAGGGCATGCCGTGCTTGCCTGTGGAGGGATGGTGAAGTCAGGACTTCCGTTGAAGCAGGAACCCACCGAGGTGAGTCAGGTTTCGGTCTGAACGCTGTAGGGGTCTCGGACCTTTAGGTCGGGGAGGATGCCAAACAGCACAATTCTATTTTATGCGGGTAAAACGTTGATGCAGGGGGCATTGTGGATATCTCAATCCTGATTTATGCAGTGATTGCGCTGGTGGGCGTGGGAATAGGCTGGCTCATATCCAGCTATCAGCACGCGCAGCATAAAGCCGATCAACTGGCAGAACGCGAAGAGATGGTCGCCGAGCTCAGTGCCGCGAAACAACAGCTTACCCAGAGCGGGCACTGGCGCGACGAGTGCGAGCTGCTCAATAACGAACTGCGCAATCTGCGTGATATCAACACCTCGCTGGAAGCCGATCTCCGCGAAGTCACCACCCGTCTTGAATCGACCCAGCTCCATGCGGAAGACAAAATCCGCCAGATGATCAACAGCGAGCAGCGCCTTAGCGAACAGTTCGAAAACCTGGCGAACCGCATTTTTGAGCACAGTAACCGCCGTGTTGACGAACAAAACCGCCAGAGCCTGAACAACCTGCTCACGCCGCTGCGTGAGCAGCTGGACGGTTTTCGCCGCCAGGTGCAGGACAGCTTTGGCCAGGAGGCGCGCGAACGCCACACTTTGGCGCATGAAATTCGTAATCTCCAGCAGTTGAACGCGCAGATGACGCAAGAGGCGGTTAACCTGACGCGTGCGCTTAAAGGCGACAACAAAGCACAGGGCAACTGGGGTGAAGTAGTACTGACCCGCGTGCTGGAGGCTTCTGGCCTGCGTGAAGGGTACGAGTATGAAACGCAGGTCAGCATCGAAAACGATGCCCGCTCGCGGATGCAGCCTGATGTCATTGTGCGCCTGCCGCAGGGCAAAGATGTCGTTATCGACGCCAAAATGACGCTGGTGGCGTACGAACGCTACTTCAATGCCGAGGACGATTACATTCGCGAGTCTGCGTTACAGGAGCATATCGCGTCTGTCCGTAACCACATCCGTCTGCTGGGCCGTAAGGACTATCAGCAGCTACCGGGGTTACGCTCACTGGATTACGTGTTGATGTTCATTCCGGTTGAGCCCGCATTCCTGCTGGCGCTCGACAGACAGCCCGAACTGATAACCGAAGCATTGAAAAATAACATTATGCTGGTAAGTCCCACGACACTTCTGGTGGCGCTGCGGACGATTGCAAATCTCTGGCGCTACGAGCACCAAAGCCGTAACGCACAGCAAATTGCCGATCGCGCCAGCAAGCTGTACGACAAAATGCGCCTGTTTGTGGACGATATGTCCTCTGTTGGGCAGAGCCTCGATCGCGCGCAGGATAACTACCGCCAGGCGATGAAAAAGCTCTCTTCCGGGCGCGGCAACTTGCTGGCGCAAGCAGAGGCATTCCGTAGCCTGGGGGTGGAGGTTAAGCGCGAGATTAATCCTGAAATGGTTGAACAGGCTACCGCTCAGGACGATGAATATCGCCTACGGGAAGGGGCAGGTGTGCAAAATACAGACAGCGAAGACAACGATTTAGCCGCGGATTTGTCACCTTCTGAACCGCCGAATCGTTTCTTTCACGGTGGTTGAACCATAGGGCAAACGCGCCCAATCTGTTACACTTCACGGACATTTGACTGATAAGCAGGCTCTGAGATGGTTGACGATTCACAAGACACGACGCACTTTGGCTTTCAGACTGTTGCTAAAGCGCAGAAGGCTGACATGGTGGCCCACGTATTTCATTCCGTGGCGGCGAAGTACGATGTGATGAATGACTTGATGTCATTCGGCATTCATCGCTTGTGGAAACGCTTCACCATCGACTGTAGCGGTGTGCGTCGTGGGCAAACGGTGCTGGATTTAGCGGGAGGTACAGGCGACTTGACGGCGAAGTTTTCACGTCTGGTTGGCGAAACCGGTCGCGTGGTGCTGGCAGATATTAACGACTCCATGCTGAAAATGGGACGTGAGAAGCTGCGTAACATCGGCGTTGTGGGTAATGTTGAATATGTACAGGCGAACGCTGAAGCGCTGCCGTTCCCGGACAACACTTTTGACTGCATCACCATCTCGTTTGGCCTGCGTAACGTCACCGAGAAAGACAAGGCGCTGCGTTCCATGTACCGCGTGCTGAAGCCGGGTGGACGCCTGCTGGTGCTCGAATTCTCCAAACCGATTATCGAGCCGCTGAGTAAAGCCTACGATGCCTATTCGTTCCACGTGCTGCCGCGTATTGGTGAGTTGGTGGCGAACGATGCCGAAAGCTATCGCTATCTGGCTGAATCTATCCGAATGCACCCGGATCAGGACACCTTAAAAGCAATGATGCAGGATGCCGCTTTTGAAAACGTTGAATACTTCAACATGACGGCGGGTGTCGTCGCGCTGCATCGCGGTTACAAGTTCTGAGTGGAGGTATCCCGTGCCATTTAAACCCTTAGTCACCGCAGGCATCGAGAATGCTCTGAATGCCTTTCTGTACCGTGATTCGGCGCTAAAAACTGCGCGTCAGCGGCTCAACGGAAAGGTGTTACGTATTGTTTTAAAAGAGTTCTCTACGCCGCTGGTGCTGGTGTTCAGTGAGCGCCAGCTTGATGTTTTGGGTGAGTGGGAAGGTGAGGCCGACTGCTCGGTCATCACGCATATGAGCGTGGTGCCCAAACTGCGCGACCGCCAGCAGCTGACTGCGCTTATCCGTAGCGGCGAGCTGGAAGTCGAAGGTGACATTCAGGTCGTGCAGAACTTCGTTGCGTTAAGCGATCTTGCCGAGTTCGACCCGGCAGAGTTGCTTGCACCTTATATTGGCGACATCGCCGCCGAAGGGATCAGCAAAGTCATTCATGGTGGTTCGGCATTTCTGCGCAAAACTGTTCAGCGCCAACAGCGCTACGCGGCAGAAGTGTTGACCGAAGAGTGGCGCATGGCTCCGGGGCCGCTTGAAGTGGCATGGTTTGCGGAAGAAACTGCTGCTGTCGAACGTGCGGTTGACGCGCTAACCAAACGGCTGGAAAAACTGGAGGGCAAATGACGCCTGGTGAAATTCGGCGCCTCTATTTTATCGTCCACACCTTTTTGAGTTACGGGCTCGACGAGCTTATCCCCAAAATGCGTATCACTCTGCCGCTTCGAATCTGGCGACGGATGTTGTTCTGGATGCCAAATCGCCACAAGGATCAGCCGCTGGGTGAACGCCTGCGTCTGGCGTTGCAGGAGCTTGGCCCGGTATGGATCAAGTTTGGGCAGATGCTCTCCACCCGTCGGGATCTCTTCCCGCCTACAATCGCCGATCAGCTGGCGTTATTGCAGGATCGCGTAGCGCCTTTTGACGGTGCGCGAGCAAAGCAGCAAATCGAAGAAGCAATGGGGAATATCCCCGTTGAAACCTGGTTTGACGATTTTGAAATTCAGCCGCTGGCATCGGCCTCGATTGCTCAGGTGCATACTGCACGCCTGAAAGAAAATGGCAAAGAGATCGTTATTAAAGTGATCCGCCCGGACATCTTGCCGGTTATCAAGGCGGACATGAAGCTTATCTACCGCCTTGCGCGCTGGGTTCCACGTCTGCTGCCGGATGGTCGACGCCTGCGTCCAATGGAAGTTGTGCGCGAGTATGAAAAAACGCTGATTGATGAGCTCAACCTGCTACGTGAAGCGGCAAACGCCATCCAGTTGCGCCGTAACTTTGAAGACAGCCCGATGCTGTATGTTCCTGAGATCTACTCTGACTACTGTAGCCAGAATATGCTGGTAATGGAGCGTATCTACGGCATTCCGGTATCTGACGTTGTGGCTCTCGAAAACCAGGGAACCAACATGAAGCTGCTGGCCGAGCGCGGAGTGCAAGTGTTCTTCACCCAGGTGTTCCGAGACAGCTTCTTCCATGCGGATATGCACCCGGGCAATATTTTCGTCAGCTATGACCACCCGGAAAATCCGAAATACATTGGTATTGACTGCGGTATCGTGGGCTCTCTGAACAAAGAAGATAAGCGCTATCTCGCAGAAAACTTTATCGCATTCTTCAATCGCGACTATCGTAAGGTTGCTGAGCTGCACGTGGATTCTGGCTGGGTTCCGCCAGATACTAACGTTGAAGAGTTCGAGTTCGCTATCCGTACCGTGTGTGAGCCGATTTTCGAAAAACCGCTGGCGGAAATCTCATTCGGCCATGTTTTGCTGAACCTGTTTAACACCGCGCGCCGCTTTAATATGGAAGTTCAGCCGCAGTTAGTTTTACTCCAGAAAACATTACTTTACGTTGAGGGCGTAGGCCGTCAGCTCTATCCTCAGTTAGACTTGTGGAAGACCGCGAAACCTTTCCTCGAATCCTGGATTAAGGATCAGGTCGGCATTCCGGCGCTGGTGCGCTCTCTCAAAGAGAAAGCCCCGTTCTGGATTGAAAAAATGCCGGAGATACCTGAACTGGTTTACGACAGTTTGCGTCAGAGCAAGAACCTTCAGCACAGCATGGATAAAATCGCCCGCGAGCTTCAGTCCAATCGCGTTCGTCAGGGACAGTCCCGTTATCTCTTTGGGATTGGTGCGACACTGTTGCTGAGCGGTACGCTGCTGCTGATCAATCGCCCGGACTGGCAGATGATGCCTGCCTGGCTGATGGCTGGCGGTGTGGTTGTCTGGTTTGCGGGCTGGAGAAAAACGCGCTGAAATTGCGTCGCTATCGCCGGGTTGCATACGTATAATGCGACCTGATTAATTAATCATCTATCACTGAGGAACATGTATGGGTGGTATCAGTATCTGGCAATTGGTGATCATTGCCGTCATCGTCGTGCTGTTGTTTGGCACCAAAAAGCTCGGTTCCATCGGTTCCGACCTCGGCGCGTCCATCAAAGGCTTCAAGAAAGCGATGAGTGATGATGAAGATAAGCAGAAAAAATCCAGCCAGGATGCTGACTTTACTGCGAAATCCATTACCGACAAGCAAGATGAAGCCAAAAAGGAAGACGCTAAACGCCACGATAATGAGCAGGTGTAATTCGTGTTCGACATTGGTTTTGGTGAACTGCTGCTGGTCTTGGTGATTGGCCTGATTGTGCTGGGCCCGCAGCGTTTACCCGTTGCGGTAAAAACGGTTGCGGGTTGGGTGCGTGCGCTTCGATCGCTTGCCACCACGGTACAAAACGAGCTGGCGCAGGAGCTTAAGCTTCAGGAGTTTCAGGACAGCCTGAAAAAGGTTGAGAAGGCGAGCATGGATAACCTGACGCCAGAGCTCAAAGCCTCGATGGATGAACTGCGTGAAGCCGCGGAATCCATGAAACGCTCTTACAGCGTTAACGATCCTGAAAAAGCGAGCGATGAAGCGAATACCATCCATAACCCGGTGGTAAAAGAGAGCGAAGCGCAGCGAGAGGGGGTGACCCCTGCCAGCGCAGAGCATCAGGCCGCAGCACCTGAACAGACGCCGCAGGAACCTGAAGTGAAAAAACAGGTGCAGCCGGAAGAGCCCGTTGTTAACACTTCGGCGACTGAAGCTAAAGCTGCTGCGTCTGTTTCCGAATCATCCCCCTCGTCGAGTGATAAAGCGTAAACATGGCAGTAGATGATACTCAACCGCTTATTGCGCACCTTATTGAACTGCGCAAGCGCCTGCTGAACTGCATTATTGCGGTTTGCATCATTTTCTTAGGGTTGGTCTATTTCGCCAACGATATCTACCAGGTGGTTTCTGCGCCGCTGATTAAGCAAATGCCGCTGGGTGCAACGATGATCGCAACGGACGTTGCTTCGCCGTTCTTTACCCCCATTAAGCTGACCTTCTGGGTATCGCTGATTGCGGCTGCACCAGTTATTTTGTACCAGGTCTGGGCGTTTGTGGCTCCGGCGTTGTACAAACATGAACGCAAGCTGGTGATCCCGCTGCTGGTGTCCAGTTCGCTGCTGTTCTATATCGGTATGGCGTTTGCTTATTTCGTTGTCTTCCCTCTGGCCTTTGGCTTCCTGACGCATACTGCGCCGGAAGGAGTGCAGGTATCGACGGATATCGCCAGCTACCTCAGCTTTGTCATGGCGCTGTTTATGGCGTTTGGCGTGGCGTTTGAAGTCCCGGTGGCGATTGTGCTGCTGTGCTGGGTCGGCGTGACCACGCCGGAAGACCTGCGTAAGAAACGCCCGTATATTCTGGTCGGGGCATTCGTGGTCGGCATGCTGCTGACGCCGCCGGATGTGTTCTCGCAAACGCTTCTGGCCATACCGATGTACTGTCTGTTTGAGGTCGGTGTGTTCTTCTCGCGGTTCTATGTCGGCAAACGACGCCCACAGGAAGGCGAAGAAGACGACGAGTCAGACAAGACCACTGAAGAGTAAAACCAGCCGCCCGTCAGGGCGGTTTTTACATGGGAAACCACATGTTTGATATCGGCCTTAACCTCACCAGCTCTCAGTTTGCCAAAGATCGCGATGACGTTGTCGCTCGCGCCTTCTCCGCGGGGGTGAAAGGCTTGCTGCTGACGGGAACCAGCCTGCATGAAAGCGAACAGGCGCAGCTGCTTGCCCGGCATTATCCGCACTGCTGGTCAACTGCGGGTGTGCATCCACATAACAGCAGTACCTGGAATGCAGGGAGCGCCGAAACCCTTCATACACTGGCAAACACGCCGGAAGTGGTGGCGATTGGCGAATGCGGGCTGGATTTCAACCGCAACTTTTCCACCCCCTCTGAACAAGAACACGCCTTTACCGCTCAGCTTGCGCTGGCAGCCGAACTGGGGATGCCGGTGTTTATGCACTGCCGTGATGCCCATGAACGTTTTCTGGCGCTGCTTGAACCCTGGCTGGATAAGCTGCCTGGTGCGGTACTGCACTGCTTTACCGGCTCCCGACAGGAAGCCCTGGATTGCCTGAACCGGGGGCTATATCTGGGGGTAACGGGTTGGGTTTGTGATGAACGACGTGGGCTGGAGCTGCGTGAGTTGCTGCCTGTTATTCCTGCCGAACGGCTGTTGGTTGAAACGGACGCGCCTTATCTTTTGCCCCGTGACCTCTCGCCAAAACCGTCTTCACGACGTAACGAACCGGCATTCCTGGGGCATATTGTTGAAAGCGTGGCGCGCTGGCGTAGAGAAGAACCACAGTGGCTGGCGGAACAAACGGATGACAACGTGCGCCGCCTGTTCGGCGTGCAGTTTTAAATTTTGCGAAAATCGGTGTTTTTGACGCTCTGAAGTACCTGCTTGTTCAACAAATTGAGCAACAGCATGGAGCGTGCTTCGCCGTCCGGCTCAGAGAAAATGGCCTGTAACCCTTCGAATGCGCCTTCGGTGATCACCACGTCATCACCGGTGTAAGGCGTTTCTGGATCGGTGATATCTTCAGGTTGCTGGTAGACCGAAAGCTGGTGAATGACCGTTGACGGAACTCTTGCCGGGTGCGCGCCAAAACGCACAAAGTGGCTGACGCCGCGCGTGGCGCTGATGGTGGTGGTGTGGATCACTTCCGGGTCGAACTCGACAAACAGATAGTTCGGGAAAAGAGGTTCGCTGACCATCGCACGTTTCCCACGCTGCATTTTTTCAAGCGTGATCACCGGCGTCAGGCAATGCACTGACTGACGTTCAAGATGTTCCTGCGCGCGCTGAAGCTGCCCGCGTTTGCAATACAGTAAATACCAGGCCTGCATAATCACTCTTTCCCTTAGTTCGGGGCGCAAGCATATCAAAACCCTGGCGCGATCGCTAAGTTGATTATAATGGCCGAAAGTGGAGTAAGACGCGGAACTTCACGCTAATTTAACAAAATTACAGCATCACGCAGTCTTACGCCGTATAATGAAGCGCTTACAGAGAGGCCATGACTAACTGCATGAAATACCACGATCTACGCGACTTCCTGGCGCTGCTGGAAAAGCAGGGCGAACTCAAACGCATTACACTTCCTGTTGATCCTTATCTGGAAATGACAGAAATTGCTGACCGCACCCTGCGTGCCGGTGGCCCTGCGCTGTTATTTGAAAACCCAAAAGGCTACTCCATGCCGGTGCTGTGCAATCTGTTTGGCACACCACGTCGTGTGGCGTTGGGCATGGGGCAAGAGGATGTGGCTGCGTTACGTGAAGTGGGCAAACTGCTGGCCTTTCTGAAAGAGCCGGAGCCACCAAAAGGCTTCCGCGACCTGTTCGACAAACTGCCGCAATTTAAGCAGGTGTTGAATATGCCAACCAAACGTCTGCGCGGTGCGCCGTGCCAGCAAAAAGTGCTGGAAGGTGAGGCGGTTGATCTGACTAAAATCCCTATTATGCAGTGCTGGCCCGAAGATGCTGCGCCGCTTATTACCTGGGGACTGACCGTTACGCGTGGCCCGTACAAAGAGCGGCAAAACCTCGGCATCTATCGCCAGCAGCTGATTGGTAAAAACAAGCTGATTATGCGCTGGCTGTCGCATCGCGGCGGCGCGCTGGATTTCCAGGAGTGGTGTGCTGAACACCCAGGCGAGCGTTTCCCGGTGTCTGTTGCCCTGGGCGCCGATCCGGCGACCATCCTGGGTGCGGTTACGCCTGTTCCTGATACGCTTTCCGAGTACGCGTTCGCAGGTTTGCTGCGCGGTACCAAAACCGAAGTGGTGAAGTGCATTTCCAATGACCTGGAAGTACCGGCCAGTGCGGAAATTGTGCTGGAAGGCTACATTGAGCAGGGTGAAATGGCACCGGAAGGGCCATATGGCGATCACACGGGTTATTACAATGAAGTCGATAACTTCCCGGTGTTTACCGTTACCCACATCACCCAGCGTGAAGATGCTATTTATCACTCGACGTATACCGGCCGTCCACCGGATGAACCGGCCGTTCTGGGCGTAGCGCTGAACGAAGTGTTCGTGCCTATTTTGCAAAAGCAGTTCCCGGAAATTGTTGATTTCTATCTGCCGCCGGAAGGGTGTTCTTATCGCCTGGCTGTGGTCACAATGAAGAAGCAATATGCGGGTCACGCTAAACGCGTGATGATGGGCGTATGGTCTTTCCTGCGCCAGTTTATGTATACCAAGTTTGTTATTGTCTGTGATGATGACGTCAATGCCCGCGACTGGAATGACGTTATCTGGGCCATCACCACGCGTATGGATCCGGCACGTGACACGGTGTTAGTGGAAAACACCCCGATTGATTATCTGGATTTTGCCTCGCCGGTTTCCGGTCTTGGCTCAAAAATGGGACTGGATGCCACAAACAAATGGCCTGGCGAAACCGACCGTGAATGGGGTCGCCCGATCAAAAAAGATCCTGCCGTGACCGCGCGAATTGACGCGATCTGGGACGAACTGGCCATAATGAATAACGGTAAAACCGAATCTGACCGTTAAGCCCTATAGACTTCCCGACAGAGAGAGCGAATGACAACCTTAAGCTGTAAAGTGACCTCGGTAGATGCTATCACCGACACCGTATATCGCGTCCGTTTAGTGCCAGAAGCGGCATTCTCTTTCCGCGCTGGTCAGTACTTAATGGTCGTGATGGATGAACGAGATAAGCGTCCTTTCTCTATGGCCTCTACGCCAGCAGAGCAGGAATTCATCGAGCTTCATATCGGTGCGTCAGAGCTTAACCTGTATGCGATGGCCGTGATGGATCGCATTCTGAAAGAGCGCGAAATCCTGGTGGATATTCCTCACGGTGACGCCTGGCTGCGTGAAGACGAAGACCGTCCGCTGATCCTGATTGCGGGCGGCACCGGTTTCTCTTACGCCCGCTCTATTCTGTTGACCGCACTCGCGCGCAATCCAGACCGTGATATCACCATCTACTGGGGTGGTCGCGAAGAGAAACATCTCTACGATCTGTCCGAGCTGGAAGCACTGAGCATTAACCACCCGAACCTGCGTATTGAGCCGGTTGTCGAGCAGCCGGAAGAGGGCTGGCGTGGGCGCAGCGGTACGGTGCTGACGGCAGTATTGCAGGATTACGGCACGCTGGCGGAGCACGATATCTATATCGCGGGTCGTTTTGAGATGGCGAAAATTGCCCGTGACCTGTTCTGTAACGAACGTGGTGCGCGTGAAGACCGCCTGTTCGGCGATGCATTTGCGTTTATCTAAGTAAACGAAATAAAAAACCCGCCCCTGACAGGCGGGAAGAACGGCAACTAAACCTTCTCTCTTCGCCAATGACGCCATAACTGCGTTGGCTGCGCTCGCTCACCCGAATCACTTACTCTTGTAAGCTCATCGGGATTCGCTCGTTTGCCGCCTTGTTCTGACGTCATTGGCTTTGAGATAATTTCCTGGATTTAAACCCTCTCAAACACAGTCGCGATCCCCTGACCCAAGCCGATACACATGGTTGCCAGACCAAACTGGGCATCCTGGCGTTCCATCAGGTTAATCAGGGTAGTGCTGATACGTGCACCGGAACAACCCAGCGGGTGACCGAGTGCGATCGCGCCGCCGTTGAGGTTAATCTTCTCGTCGATCTTGTCCATCAGCCCCAGATCTTTAATGCACGGCAAGATCTGTGCGGCAAAGGCTTCGTTCATCTCGAACAGGTCGATATCGCTGGCGGTTAATCCCGCTTTTTTCAGCGCCAGTTTCGAGGCCGGAACCGGGCCATAACCCATAATCGACGGATCACAGCCGACCACTGCCATTGAACGAATACGCGCACGTGGCGTCAGGCCTAATTCGCGGGCGCGGCTTTCGCTCATCACCAGCATCGCGGCGGCACCGTCGGAAAGGGCAGATGATGTGCCGGCGGTTACCGTGCCTGTGACCGGATCAAATGCCGGGCGCAGTGTGGAAAGTGCCTCGACTGTGGTTTCCGGGCGGATCACTTCGTCGTAGCTGAACTGCTTCAGTACGCCGTCAGCGTCATGCCCACCGGTTGGGATAATCTCGTTTTTAAATGCGCCAGACTGCGTGGCGGCCCAGGCGCGGGCGTGGGAGCGCGCAGCGAAGGCGTCCTGCATTTCACGGCTAATGCCGTGCATTCGCGAGAGCATCTCAGCAGTCAGCCCCATCATGCCCGCTGCTTTCGCCACGTTACGGCTCATACCCGGGTGGAAATCGACACCATGGCTCATCGGCACATGACCCATATGTTCCACGCCACCAATCATGCAAGCCTGCGCATCGCCGGTCATGATCATACGGGCAGCATCGTGCAGCGCCTGCATTGACGAGCCACACAGGCGGTTAACGGTTACCGCCGGTACCGAATGCGGGATTTCAGCCAGCAATGCTGCGTTACGGGCGATGTTAAAACCTTGCTCCAGGGTTTGCTGCACGCAGCCCCAGTAGATATCGTCCAGCGCGGTGGGATCCAGCGCCGGATTACGCGCCAGCAGGCTACGCATCAGGTGCGCGGAGAGATCTTCCGCGCGAACGTTACGGAATGCGCCGCCTTTTGAACGGCCCATCGGGGTGCGAATTGCATCGACAATGACAACCTTTTCCATTGTGACTCCTTAAGCCGTTTTCAGCTCGCCAACCGGACGGGCAGGCTCAACTGCTGGATAGTAGGGTTCGTTATGGCGCGCTTTATTGCGCAGACCTTCCGGCACGGCATAGAGCGGGCCGAGGTGCTGATACTGCTGGGCCATATCGAGGTACTTCGCGCTGCCAAGCGTATCCAGCCAGCGGAACGCACCGCCGTGGAACGGAGGGAAACCGAGGCCATAGACCAGCGCCATATCCGCTTCTGCCGGGCTTGCGATGATGCCTTCTTCCAGACAACGCACCACTTCGTTCACCATTGGGATCATCATGCGAGCGATAATCTCGTCGTCAGTGAAGTCGCGTTTTGGCGCACTGACGTCCGCCAGCAGGCTATCCACCGCCGCATCTTCTTCTTTCTTCGGCTTACCTTTGCTGTCTTCTTTATAACGCCAGAAGCCCAGACCGTTTTTCTGGCCAAAACGGTTGGCATCGAACATGGCGTCGATGGCATCGCGATAATCTTTGCTCATGCGCTGCGGGAAGCCCGCGGCCATGACGGCCTGCGCGTGATGCGCCGTGTCGATACCGACTACATCCAGCAGATACGCCGGGCCCATCGGCCAGCCGAACTGTTTTTCCATCACTTTGTCGACTTTGCGGAAATCCGCACCGTCGCGCAGCAGCTGGCTAAAACCGGCAAAGTAAGGGAACAGCACGCGGTTCACAAAGAAACCAGGGCAGTCGTTCACCACGATCGGCGTTTTACCCATTTTGCTGGCCCATGCCACCACTTTAGCAAGGGTGTCATCAGACGTTTTTTCCCCGCGAATGACTTCAACCAGCGGCATCCGGTGAACCGGGTTAAAGAAGTGCATACCACAGAAGTTTTCCGGGCGCTTCAGTACGCTTGCCAGTTCGCTAATCGGGATGGTAGAGGTGTTCGACGCCAGAACTGTATCCGGGCGAACCTTATCTTCCGTTTCTGCCAGGACCGCTTTTTTAACTTTTGGGTTCTCAACAACGGCTTCGACAACCACGTCAACGCGATCGAAACCGCTGTATTCCAGGGTTGGCTGGATAGTGGAGATCACACCCGCCAGTTTCAGACCATCAATCTTGCCGCGCTCAAGCTGCTTGTTGAGCAATTTGGCCGCTTCGGTCATGCCCAGCGTCAGGGATTTTTCGCTGATGTCTTTCATCACTACCGGCACGCCTTTCCAGGCCGACTGCCAGGCGATACCGCCACCCATAATGCCTGCGCCCAGTACCGCCGCGTGTTTCGGGGTTTCGACGTTTTTGGTCAGCTGTTTGGCTTTTCCTTTAACGAACTGGTCGTTCAGGAAGATGCCCACCAGAGCGCGCGCTTCGTTGGTATGCGCCAGCGGAACGAAGCTCTGGTTTTCTAATTTAAGTGCCTCTTCCCGGCCAAAGCGGGCAGCGGCTTCAATGGTTTTTACCGCCGTGATAGGTGCCGGGTAGTGTTTACCTGCGGTCTGCATCACCATGCCTTTGGCAATGGTGAAACTCATGGCCGCTTCAATTTTGCTGAGCTTTAAGGGTTCAAGCTTCGGCTGGCGTTTCGCTTTCCAGTCGAGATCGCCATTAATAGCCTGACGCAGAATGGCGATAGCACCTTCAACCAGTTTTTCTGGCTTAACGACGCCATCTACCAGGCCAATTTTCTGTGCTTGTTCCGCGCCGACATCTTTGCCCGCAGCAATAATTTCCAGGGCGCTATCGGCACCCAGCATGCGTGGCATACGTACAGAGCCGCCAAAGCCCGGCATGATGCCCAGCTTAGTTTCAGGCAGGCCGATACGCAGGTCAGGTGTCGCCAGACGATAATCGGTGGCCAGCACACATTCGCAGCCACCGCCCAACGCGTAGCCGTTAACGGCGGAGATCGTCGGAACAGGTAAATCTTCCAGGCGGTTAAACACGCTGTTGGCAAAATGCAGCCACTGGCTCAGCTGTTCTTCTGGCACCAGGAACAGAGACAAGAATTCGGTAATATCGGCACCGACAATAAAGGCCGCTTTGTTAGAGCGCAGCAGCAGCCCTTTTAAATCAGATTGCTTTTCAAGTACATCCAGCGCCTGGCCAAGACTGGCCACCGTCGCGGTATCGAGCTTGTTCACTGAGCCGGGGGCATCGAACACCAGTTCGGCAATGCCATCTTCCAGCCAGTTGAGGTACAGGGTGTCGCCTTTGTAGAGCATGTCAGTCTCCTGAATCCAGCAATTGGATCTGGTCATACCAGATGAGACGGAGTGTGGAATTTATGTTAATAAAATGCAAATCACTCATTAAAAAATTGCTGCATTGATCACGCTCGGTGGAAATCACGCAGGTGAGGGCAGGTGTGCTAAGATGCGAAGACTTGAGGTCGAAAAAACGAAAGGAAAAATGATGGACTCACTGGCTGTGCTCTATAAAAATCATATCGTTACCTTACAGGAACGTACCCGCGATGTACTGGCTCGTTTTAAGCTGGATGCCCTGCTGATCCACTCCGGCGAACTGATGAATACCTTCCTTGATGACCATGCTTATCCGTTTAAGGTCAACCCGCAGTTTAAAGCCTGGGTGCCGGTGACACAGGTTCCAAATTGCTGGTTGCTGGTTGATGGCGTGAACAAGCCGAAGCTGTGGTTCTATCTGCCGGTGGATTACTGGCACAACGTTGAGCCGCTGCCAACGACCTTCTGGACCGAAGAAGTGGACGTTATCGCGCTGCCGAAAGCCGACGGGATTGGCAGCCAGTTGCCCGCTGCGCGTGGCAATATTGCCTATATTGGACCTGTGCCAGAGCGTGCGCTGGGCCTGGATATTCCGGCTGACAAACTGAATCCGAAAGGGGTTCTGGATTATCTGCACTATTACCGCGCTTATAAAACTGATTACGAACTCTTCTGTATGCGTGAAGCGCAAAAAACAGCGGTGACGGGCCACCGTGCTGCGCATGAAGCGTTCCTGTCTGACATGAGCGAGTTCGATATTAACCAGGCATACCTGACGGCAACCGGTCATCGTGATACCGATGTGCCGTACAGCAACATCGTGGCGCTGAATGAGCACGCGTCCGTTCTGCACTACACCAAACTGGATCATCATGTTCCGTCTGAGATGCGCAGCTTCCTGCTGGATGCGGGCGCTGAGTACAACGGCTATGCCGCTGACCTGACCCGTACCTGGGCCGCCAACGGTGATACCGATTTTGCACATCTGATCAAAGACGTAAATGACGAGCAACTGGCGCTTATCAGCACCATGAAAGCGGGAACCAGCTATGTGGATTACCACATCCAGTTCCATCAGCGCATCGCAAAACTGCTGCGTAAGCACCAGATTGTGAAGGATATGAGCGAAGAAGCGATGGTGGAAAACAACCTGACCGGGCCATTCATGCCGCACGGTATTGGTCACCCGCTGGGTCTTCAGGTTCATGATGTCGCAGGCTTCATGCAGGATGACACGGGCACACATCTGGCGGCACCGTCTAAATATCCTTATCTGCGCTGCACGCGTATTATCGAGCCGCGTATGGTGTTGACCATTGAACCGGGTATCTACTTTATCGAATCCCTGTTGGCGCCGTGGCGTGAAGGCCAGTTCAGCAAGCACTTCAACTGGGAAAAAATTGAAGCGCTGAAACTGTTTGGCGGTATTCGTATCGAAGATAACGTGGTTATCCACGAAAACGGTGTCGAGAACATGACGCGAGATCTGAAACTGGCCTGATGGAAAGCTGGCTGATACCGGCGGAACCGGTCACCTTTGTTGAGGAAATCAAGAAAAGCCGCTTTATTACGCTGTTGGCACACACCGACGGCGTAGAGGCGGCAAAGGCGTTTGTGGAATCCGTTCGCGCACAACACCCTGATGCGCGTCACCACTGTGTCGCGTGGGTGGCCGGGCCACCGGATGACTCGCAGCAACTGGGATTTTCTGATGATGGTGAACCGGCAGGCACTGCCGGTAAGCCCATGCTTTCTCAGTTAATGGGAAGTGGTGTGGGAGAGATAACCGCTGTAGTGGTTCGCTACTATGGCGGCATTTTGCTCGGAACGGGTGGGCTGGTTAAAGCCTACGGTGGCGGCGTTCAACAGGCACTTCATCTGCTGATAACAACCCGCAAAACGCCACTCACCGAATATACTTTGCTGTGCGATTACGCTCAGTTATCGGGTATCGAAACCCTGCTAAAGCAATTTAATGGCGTGATTACGCGCAGTGATTACCAGGCGACAGTACAGTTGCGTGTGGCGCTTCCTCAGGCAGAACTGGATGCTTTTTCAGCAAAGCTGGCTGATTTTAGTCGTGGTTCGTTGCAATTGCTGCCGATTGAAGAATAATCCCCACCTTACTTTTTGAATACCTAAGGAAGCGGCAGAGATGCATTTTCGTGCCATTACCCGAATCGTTGGACTGCTGGTCATACTCTTTTCCGGGACGATGATTCTCCCTGGACTGGTGGCACTTATCTACCGGGACGGTGCGGGGCGTGCGTTTACCCAGACGTTCTTTGTCGCATTGATGATCGGTTCGATGCTCTGGTGGCCTAACCGTCGTGAGAAAGGTGAACTGAAATCCCGCGAAGGGTTTTTGATTGTCGTCTTGTTCTGGACGGTGCTGGGGAGCGTGGGTGCGCTACCTTTCATCTTTGCTGAGCAACCGAATCTGACCATCACGGACGCTTTCTTTGAATCGTTCTCAGGCTTAACCACCACCGGGGCAACCACGCTGGTGGGGCTGGATTCATTACCTCACGCTATTCTCTTCTACCGGCAAATGCTGCAATGGTTCGGCGGCATGGGGATCATTGTCCTGGCCGTGGCCATTCTGCCGATTCTGGGTGTCGGTGGGATGCAGTTGTATCGCGCCGAAATGCCTGGTCCGCTGAAAGATAATAAGATGCGCCCGCGTATTGCCGAAACGGCGAAAACGCTGTGGCTTATCTACGTCTTACTGACGATTGCCTGCGCACTGGCGCTGTGGTTTGCCGGGATGCCTGCCTTTGATGCCATTGGCCATAGCTTTGCCACAATCGCCATTGGCGGTTTCTCTACGCATGACGCCAGTGTGGGCTACTTCGACAGCCCGACAATCAACACCATTATTGCCATCTTCCTGCTGATCTCCGGTTGTAACTATGGTTTGCACTTCTCTTTACTGAGCGGGCGTAGCCTGAAGGTTTACTGGCGCGACCCGGAATTCCGCATGTTTATTGGCGTCCAGCTTACCCTGGTCGTCATCTGCACCCTGGTGCTGTGGCTTCATGATGTCTATAACTCGGCAATCACCACGCTCAATCAGGCCTTCTTCCAGGTTGTATCGATGGCGACAACGGCGGGCTTCACAACCGACAGCATTGCGCGCTGGCCGTTGTTCCTGCCTGTGCTGTTGCTCTGTTCTGCATTTATTGGTGGTTGTGCCGGGTCTACGGGCGGTGGTCTGAAGGTCATTCGTATCCTGCTGCTGTTTAAGCAGGGGAACCGTGAGCTGAAACGCCTGGTGCACCCGAACGCGGTTTACAGCATCAAACTGGGGAACCGCGCGCTACCGGAACGTATCCTCGAAGCGGTGTGGGGGTTCTTCTCTGCCTATGCGCTGGTCTTTATCGTCAGTATGCTCGCCATTATTGCAACCGGTGTGGATGATTTCTCTGCATTCGCGTCCGTGGTGGCAACGCTTAATAACCTGGGGCCAGGGCTGGGCGTAGTGGCGGATAACTTTGCCAGTATGAACCCGGTGGCAAAATGGATCTTAATTGCCAACATGTTGTTCGGGCGTCTTGAGGTCTTTACGCTGCTGGTGCTGTTTACCCCAACATTCTGGCGCGAGTAAGGGAGTCATTGTTGAAAACACTTATTCTATTCTCCACACGTGACGGGCAAACGCGTGAGATTGCCTCTTATCTGGCTTCTGAATTAAAAGAGCTGGGGGTTTACGCAGATGTCGTGAACCTGAACCGTACAGAAGAGATTAGCTGGCAAGACTACGATCGCGTGGTCATTGGAGCGTCTATTCGTTACGGGCATTTCCATCCTGCGTTGGATAGCTTTGTGAAAAAGCATACGGCGGTGCTGAATGCATTGCCGGGCGCTTTCTATTCCGTAAACCTGGTTGCGCGTAAAGCTGAGAAACGCACACCACAGACGAACAGCTACACGCGTAAGTTTTTGCTGGGCTCTCCGTGGCAGCCAGATCTGTGTGCCGTATTCGCCGGTGCGCTGCGTTACCCACGTTATCGCTGGTATGACCGCTTTATGATCCGTCTAATTATGAAGATGACTGGCGGTGAAACGGATACCCGTAAAGAAGTGGTCTATACCGACTGGGCGCAGGTTGCCAGTTTTGCGCGTGAAATCGCACAATTAACGGTCAATTCGAAGGTAAAATAAGCGCAAAGTTTGAAAAGTGAGCGAACGAAAAGTTTTTTGAATTTTATGCTTGTCACTTCAGAATAACTCCCTATAATGCGCCTCCACTGACACGGAACAACGGCAAGCAAGCCGCCGGGTCAGCAGGGTTCTCCGGCGAAAGCCGCTGAAGAATCCCGGAGAAAAGCGAAAATAAATGCTTGACTCTGTGGCGGGAAAGCGTAATATGCACACCCCGCGCCGCAGCGAAAACGAAGCGGCACTGCTCTTTAACAATTTATCAGACAATCTGTGTGGGCACTCAAAGTGACATGGATTCTTAACGTCGCAAGACGAAAAATGAATACCAAGTCTCTGAGTGAACATACGTAATTCATTACGAAGTTTAATTCACGAGCATCAAACTTAAATTGAAGAGTTTGATCATGGCTCAGATTGAACGCTGGCGGCAGGCCTAACACATGCAAGTCGAGCGGTAACACAGGGAGCTTGCTCCTGGGTGACGAGCGGCGGACGGGTGAGTAATGTCTGGGAAACTGCCTGATGGAGGGGGATAACTACTGGAAACGGTAGCTAATACCGCATAACGTCGCAAGACCAAAGAGGGGGACCTTCGGGCCTCTTGCCATCAGATGTGCCCAGATGGGATTAGCTAGTAGGTGGGGTAACGGCTCACCTAGGCGACGATCCCTAGCTGGTCTGAGAGGATGACCAGCCACACTGGAACTGAGACACGGTCCAGACTCCTACGGGAGGCAGCAGTGGGGAATATTGCACAATGGGCGCAAGCCTGATGCAGCCATGCCGCGTGTATGAAGAAGGCCTTCGGGTTGTAAAGTACTTTCAGCGAGGAGGAAGGCATTAAGGTTAATAACCTTGGTGATTGACGTTACTCGCAGAAGAAGCACCGGCTAACTCCGTGCCAGCAGCCGCGGTAATACGGAGGGTGCAAGCGTTAATCGGAATTACTGGGCGTAAAGCGCACGCAGGCGGTCTGTCAAGTCGGATGTGAAATCCCCGGGCTCAACCTGGGAACTGCATTCGAAACTGGCAGGCTAGAGTCTTGTAGAGGGGGGTAGAATTCCAGGTGTAGCGGTGAAATGCGTAGAGATCTGGAGGAATACCGGTGGCGAAGGCGGCCCCCTGGACAAAGACTGACGCTCAGGTGCGAAAGCGTGGGGAGCAAACAGGATTAGATACCCTGGTAGTCCACGCCGTAAACGATGTCGACTTGGAGGTTGTTCCCTTGAGGAGTGGCTTCCGGAGCTAACGCGTTAAGTCGACCGCCTGGGGAGTACGGCCGCAAGGTTAAAACTCAAATGAATTGACGGGGGCCCGCACAAGCGGTGGAGCATGTGGTTTAATTCGATGCAACGCGAAGAACCTTACCTACTCTTGACATCCAGAGAACTTTCCAGAGATGGATTGGTGCCTTCGGGAACTCTGAGACAGGTGCTGCATGGCTGTCGTCAGCTCGTGTTGTGAAATGTTGGGTTAAGTCCCGCAACGAGCGCAACCCTTATCCTTTGTTGCCAGCGGTTCGGCCGGGAACTCAAAGGAGACTGCCAGTGATAAACTGGAGGAAGGTGGGGATGACGTCAAGTCATCATGGCCCTTACGAGTAGGGCTACACACGTGCTACAATGGCATATACAAAGAGAAGCGACCTCGCGAGAGCAAGCGGACCTCATAAAGTATGTCGTAGTCCGGATTGGAGTCTGCAACTCGACTCCATGAAGTCGGAATCGCTAGTAATCGTAGATCAGAATGCTACGGTGAATACGTTCCCGGGCCTTGTACACACCGCCCGTCACACCATGGGAGTGGGTTGCAAAAGAAGTAGGTAGCTTAACCTTCGGGAGGGCGCTTACCACTTTGTGATTCATGACTGGGGTGAAGTCGTAACAAGGTAACCGTAGGGGAACCTGCGGTTGGATCACCTCCTTACCTTAAAGAACCTGCCTTTGTAGTGCTCACACAGATTGTCTGATGAAAAATAGCAGTAAAAATCTCTGCAGGCTTGTAGCTCAGGTGGTTAGAGCGCACCCCTGATAAGGGTGAGGTCGGTGGTTCAAGTCCACTCAGGCCTACCAAAATCCTTATGTTAAAGGATGAGCGGTACAGAGATTAGTGTATACGATGGGGTTATAGCTCAGCTGGGAGAGCGCCTGCCTTGCACGCAGGAGGTCTGCGGTTCGATCCCGCATAGCTCCACCATCTTTACTGCGAAAACAAGAAAACTTCAGAGTGTACCTGAAAAGGTTCACTGCGAAGTTTTGCTCTTTAAAAATCTGGATCAAGCTGAAAATTGAAACGACACACCTTAAGTGGTGTGTTCGAGTCTCTCAAATTTTCGCAATTTGATGATGAATCGAAAGAAACATCTTCGGGTTGTGAGGTTAAGCGACTAAGCGTACACGGTGGATGCCCTGGCAGTCAGAGGCGATGAAGGACGTGCTAATCTGCGATAAGCGCCGGCGAGGTGATATGAACCTTTGACCCGGCGATTTCCGAATGGGGAAACCCAGTGTGTTCCGACACACTATCGTTAAGTGAATACATAGCTTAACGAAGCGAACCGGGGGAACTGAAACATCTAAGTACCCCGAGGAAAAGAAATCAACCGAGATTCCCCCAGTAGCGGCGAGCGAACGGGGAGCAGCCCAGAGTCTGAATCAGCTTGTGTGTTAGTGGAACGGTCTGGAAAGTCCGGCGATACAGGGTGATAGCCCCGTACACGAAAGCACACAGGTTGTGAACTCGAAGAGTAGGGCGGGACACGTGGTATCCTGTCTGAATATGGGGGGACCATCCTCCAAGGCTAAATACTCCTGACTGACCGATAGTGAACCAGTACCGTGAGGGAAAGGCGAAAAGAACCCCGGCGAGGGGAGTGAAAAAGAACCTGAAACCGTGTACGTACAAGCAGTGGGAGCACCTTCGTGGTGTGACTGCGTACCTTTTGTATAATGGGTCAGCGACTTATATTCTGTAGCAAGGTTAACCGTATAGGGGAGCCGAAGGGAAACCGAGTCTTAACTGGGCGTTAAGTTGCAGGGTATAGACCCGAAACCCGGTGATCTAGCCATGGGCAGGTTGAAGGTTGGGTAACACTAACTGGAGGACCGAACCGACTAATGTTGAAAAATTAGCGGATGACTTGTGGCTGGGGGTGAAAGGCCAATCAAACCGGGAGATAGCTGGTTCTCCCCGAAAGCTATTTAGGTAGCGCCTCGTGAACTCATCTTCGGGGGTAGAGCACTGTTTCGGCTAGGGGGCCATCCCGGCTTACCAACCCGATGCAAACTACGAATACCGAAGAATGTTATCACGGGAGACACACGGCGGGTGCTAACGTCCGTCGTGAAGAGGGAAACAACCCAGACCGCCAGCTAAGGTCCCAAAGTCATGGTTAAGTGGGAAACGATGTGGGAAGGCACAGACAGCCAGGATGTTGGCTTAGAAGCAGCCATCATTTAAAGAAAGCGTAATAGCTCACTGGTCGAGTCGGCCTGCGCGGAAGATGTAACGGGGCTAAACCATGCACCGAAGCTGCGGCAGCGACGCTTATGCGTTGTTGGGTAGGGGAGCGTTCTGTAAGCCGTTGAAGGTGTCCTGTGAGGGATGCTGGAGGTATCAGAAGTGCGAATGCTGACATAAGTAACGATAATGCGGGTGAAAAGCCCGCACGCCGGAAGACCAAGGGTTCCTGTCCAACGTTAATCGGGGCAGGGTGAGTCGACCCCTAAGGCGAGGCCGAAAGGCGTAGTCGATGGGAAACAGGTTAATATTCCTGTACTTGGTGTTACTGCGAAGGGGGGACGGAGAAGGCTATGTTAGCCGGGCGACGGTTGTCCCGGTTTAAGCATGTAGGCGGAGAGTTTAGGTAAATCCGGACTCTTTTTAACGCTGAGGTGTGATGACGAGGTACTACGGTACTGAAGTAACAAATGCCCTGCTTCCAGGAAAAGCCTCTAAGCATCAGGTAACATCAAATCGTACCCCAAACCGACACAGGTGGTCAGGTAGAGAATACCAAGGCGCTTGAGAGAACTCGGGTGAAGGAACTAGGCAAAATGGTGCCGTAACTTCGGGAGAAGGCACGCTGATGTGTAGGTGAAGCCCCTGCGGGTGGAGCTGAAATCAGTCGAAGATACCAGCTGGCTGCAACTGTTTATTAAAAACACAGCACTGTGCAAACACGAAAGTGGACGTATACGGTGTGACGCCTGCCCGGTGCCGGAAGGTTAATTGATGGGGTTAGCGGCAACGCGAAGCTCTTGATCGAAGCCCCGGTAAACGGCGGCCGTAACTATAACGGTCCTAAGGTAGCGAAATTCCTTGTCGGGTAAGTTCCGACCTGCACGAATGGCGTAATGATGGCCAGGCTGTCTCCACCCGAGACTCAGTGAAATTGAACTCGCTGTGAAGATGCAGTGTACCCGCGGCAAGACGGAAAGACCCCGTGAACCTTTACTATAGCTTGACACTGAACACTGGTCCTTGATGTGTAGGATAGGTGGGAGGCTTTGAAGCGTGGACGCCAGTCTGCGTGGAGCCAACCTTGAAATACCACCCTTTAATGGCTGGTGTTCTAACGTAGACCCGTAATCCGGGTTGCGGACAGTGTCTGGTGGGTAGTTTGACTGGGGCGGTCTCCTCCCAAAGAGTAACGGAGGAGCACGAAGGTTAGCTAATCCTGGTCGGACATCAGGAGGTTAGTGCAATGGCATAAGCTAGCTTGACTGCGAGAGTGACGGCTCGAGCAGGTGCGAAAGCAGGTCATAGTGATCCGGTGGTTCTGAATGGAAGGGCCATCGCTCAACGGATAAAAGGTACTCCGGGGATAACAGGCTGATACCGCCCAAGAGTTCATATCGACGGCGGTGTTTGGCACCTCGATGTCGGCTCATCACATCCTGGGGCTGAAGTAGGTCCCAAGGGTACGGCTGTTCGCCGTTTAAAGTGGTACGCGAGCTGGGTTTAGAACGTCGTGAGACAGTTCGGTCCCTATCTGCCGTGGGCGCTGGAGAATTGAGGGGGGCTGCTCCTAGTACGAGAGGACCGGAGTGGACGCATCACTGGTGTTCGGGTTGTCATGCCAATGGCATTGCCCGGTAGCTAAATGCGGAAAAGATAAGTGCTGAAAGCATCTAAGCACGAAACTTGCCCCGAGATGAGTTCTCCCTGACTCCTTGAGAGTCCTGAAGGAACGTTGAAGACTACGACGTTGATAGGTCGGGTGTGTAAGCGTAGCGATACGTTGAGCTAACCGATACTAATGAACCGTGAGGCTTAACCTTACAACGCCGAAGCTGTTTCGGCGGTTGAGAGACAGAATATTTTCAGCCTGATACAGATTTAACAGAATTTGCCTGGCGGCTTTAGCGCGGTGGTCCCACCTGACCCCATGCCGAACTCAGAAGTGAAACGCCGTAGCGCCGATGGTAGTGTGGGGTCTCCCCATGTGAGAGTAGGGAACTGCCAGGCATCAATTAAGTGAAGAGGCCATCCGCAAGGATGGCCTTTTTGCGTTTTTCTCCCTTCCCGGTATCCATAAACTAATCACCTATCCTTCCCTATATACGGTAAACTATCCCGGTTTTTGCATCAGGATAGCGTCTATGAATCACTCCCTTAAGCCCTGGAATACCTTTGGTATTCAGCGGAATGCTAACGAAATTGTACGTGCCGAAAATGCCCAGCAACTGCTGGCTGCATGGCAAAACGCAACAGAAAACAGTGAACCTGTATTAATTCTGGGCGAAGGAAGTAATGTCCTGTTTCTCGACGATTTTGCAGGTACCGTGATCGTCAACCGCATCATGGGTATTGATGTCGAAGAAAGCGCCGATAGCTGGCATCTGCACGTTGGTGCCGGGGAAAACTGGCATCATCTGGTGCAATACACCCTTGAAAAAGGGATGCCTGGCCTGGAAAACCTTGCGTTGATTCCGGGCTGCACAGGATCATCTCCCATTCAAAACATCGGTGCCTATGGCATTGAACTTAAACATGTTTGTGAATATGTCGACTGCATCGAACTGGCAACAGGGAACGCTCTGCGTTTGACCGCTGAACAGTGTCGTTTTGGTTATCGTGACAGTATTTTCAAACATGAATATCAGGATCGCTATGTGATTGTGGCCGTTGGCCTGCGCCTGACGAAAAACTGGAACCCGATTCTTACCTATGGTGATTTGACGCGTCTTGACCCGGCAACTGTAACCGCGCGCGAAGTGTTTGAGTCTGTTTGCCACATGCGAATGACCAAACTCCCCGATCCGAAAGTGAACGGAAATGCGGGTAGTTTCTTCAAAAACCCGGTAATCAGCGGCGAAAATGCAAAAGCGTTTCTCGCGGGCTGGCCAACTGCGCCACATTATCCGCAGGCCGATGGCAGCGTTAAGCTGGCTGCGGGCTGGCTCATCGATCAGTGTCAGTTAAAAGGTGTCACGATGGGTGGTGCCGCAGTGCATCGCCAGCAGGCACTGGTTCTGATTAACCAGGGCAATGCGACCGGCAGCGATGTTGTGCAGCTGGCGCACCATGTACGTCAGTGTGTGGGTGAAAAATTCAACGTCTGGCTCGAACCTGAAGTCCGCTTCATTGGCCGTTCCGGTGAAGTGAATGCTGTGGAGGCCATTGCGTGAAGGATAATACCATTCCATTAACCCTGATCGGCATCCTTGCTGATGGTGAATTTCATTCTGGCGAACAGTTGGGCGAGCGCCTGGGGATGAGTCGTGCCGCCATCAACAAGCACATTCAGACTCTCCGCGACTGGGGTGTTGATGTCTTTACGGTGCCGGGAAAAGGCTACAGCCTGCCAGAGCCTATTCAGCTCCTGAATGAAGAGCTGATCGGCAGTCAGATTGAACATGGAAAGGTTGCCGTGCTGCCCGTTATTGACTCAACCAACCAGTATCTTCTGGATCGCCTGGGCGAGCTACAGTCGGGTGATGCCTGCGTAGCGGAATATCAGCAGGCGGGACGTGGTCGTCGTGGCCGTAAGTGGTTCTCACCCTTTGGGGCCAACCTGTATCTCTCTATGTACTGGCGTCTTGAGCAGGGGCCAGCTGCTGCTATTGGTCTGAGTCTGGTCATCGGGATTGTGATGGCCGAAGTTCTGCATGATCTGGGCGCGGATAAAGTCCGGGTTAAATGGCCAAACGATCTCTATCTTAAGGATCGTAAACTCGCCGGCATTTTGGTCGAACTAACAGGTAAAACCGGCGATGCTGCACAGATCGTGATTGGCGCAGGCGTAAACCTGGTGATGCGTAATGTGCAGACCGATGTGGTAAACCAGGCCTGGACTAATCTACAGGAAGCGGGGATCTCCATCGATCGCAACACGCTTGCAGTACGTCTGATTAAAGAGCTTCGCGACTCCTTATCACTGTTTGAACAAGAAGGGCTGGCACCGTTCCTCTCTCGCTGGGAAAAACTGGATAACTTTATCAACCGTCCGGTAAAACTGCTGATTGGCGAGAAGGAGATCTACGGTATCTCGCGCGGAATTGATGCGCAGGGCGCGTTGCTTCTTGAACAGGATGGCATGATTAAGCCCTGGGTAGGCGGTGAAATCTCGCTACGCAGTGCTGAATAAATTCCGGGAGCCACAGGCTCCCTTTTTTTGCCTGTCAGTGTGGTTATCTCCCCCCCTCCTGAAAATAGTAGGCAGGAGATAATTTCAGCCAGAAGAAAGAGTTAAGCTAAATTATTAAAAAGTAACGATGAAAAAGTATTTCTAAATATTTCTCAGAGTAACAAGTTATTAAAGTAAGAATCGTCTTAATTGGATTTTAATGCCATTGCATACGTTTTTATTGAATTAATACTCTACTTAATGATGGTTGTTTAATTATAAATGCCATTATGATGGTGATATCAAGTCAAAACCCCTGCATATTTTTTACCTTAAAAAACAGATAGCATGTGTACTATTGATGTTAATGCTATTGCCGATAATAAGTCGCGTGGAAGTAAAGCTGTAATTTATACACGCCAATAATATGCGTACGGTATAACCGTAACGGGTAATGACTCCAACTTATTGATAGTGTTTTATGTTCAGATAATGCCCGATGACTTTGTCATGCAGCTCCACCGATTTTGAGAACGACAGCGACTTCCGTCCCAGCCGTGCCAGGTGCTGCCTCAGATTCAGGTTATGCCGCTCAATTCGCTGCGTATATCGCTTGCTGATTACGTGCAGCTTTCCCTTCAGGCGGGATTCATACAGCGGCCAGCCATCCGTCATCCATATCACCACGTCAAAGGGTGACAGCAGGCTCATAAGACGCCCCAGCGTCGCCATAGTGCGTTCACCGAATACGTGCGCAACAACCGTCTTCCGGAGCCTGTCATACGCGTAAAACAGCCAGCGCTGGCGCGATTTAGCCCCGACGTATCCCCACTGTTCGTCCATTTCCGCGCAGACGATGACGTCACTGCCCGGCTGTATGCGCGAGGTTACCGACTGCGGCCTGAGTTTTTTAAATGGCGGAAAATCGTGTTGAGGCCAACGCCCATAATGCGGGCGGTTGCCCGGCATCCAACGCCATTCATGGCCATATCAATGATTTTCTGGTGCGTACCGGGTTGAGAAGCGGTGTAAGTGAACTGCAGTTGCCATGTTTTACGGCAGTGAGAGCAGAGATAGCGCTGATGTCCGGCGGTGCTTTTGCCGTTACGCACCACCCCGTCAGTAGCTGAACAGGAGGGACAGCTGATAGAAACAGAAGCCACTGGAGCACCTCAAAAACACCATCATACACTAAATCAGTAAGTTGGCAGCATCACCACCGTAACGTTACTGTGCCCCTACACCTGAATAAATACATCCATTGATCGTACATGACCACTGAATTCTAGCCGTGGCAGGTGCATTATTGTTTTGTAAATCATGAGTATAACTATGAATCATTATGATGATTTGCAGCGATTTAAGGATAAAACGCGTAGTCAGTCGCTTGATTTTAAGGATTTTTCAGCTCAGAGCCATGCGCAGGAACAGGGAAGCTGGGCGATTATCAACCAGCTTCTTCCTGCCACTGAAGTTAATTCACTCGCCGCCGGCGGACATGTTTCATTGTCGGCCCCTCAGCCGGTCACGGAAGAGACATTTGCGGTGAGCGAACTCACTCCAGTGCCACAGGTTCTTGTTGCCGAGCCTGCACCCATGCCTGTGTCCTCGATCCTGCAAGGGGTAGATGAGCAACTGGCGTCAACACCCCGGCAGGCTCCAGCCATGCCGACACCCATATCTGCCCGGGTGCAGGTATCACATCCCGTCACTGAGCCGGAACAAGGGCCTGTCGATTTTACTCGTCTGTTTGCCCCCGCGACCACAAAACCTGTCCCTGCGGCTGAGAAAAACCAGCCATTAAATTCACTGCTGGAAAGGATTGCCACATGCCGTTAGTTTGCGTTTGTTCACCGAAAGGTGGCGTGGGTAAAACCACCATGACCGCCAATCTGGCGTATGCACTCGCGCGCGCGGGGAGCAAAGTTTTGGCTCTGGATTTTGATGTACAAAATGCGCTGCGCCTGCACTTTGGGGTACCCCTTTCCGACAGCCGTGGCTACGTTGCCAGGGCCGCTGAGTCTTCCGACTGGAGCCAGTTTGTGCTGACCGCCGGGGGCAATATCTTTGTCCTGCCTTATGGCGATGCGACCGAACCACAGCGTCTGGCGTTTGAAGAACGCCTCACTCACGACGAGCACTTCCTGACCCGAGGTCTGAGTACGCTGTTGAACTATCCAGGACTGATTATCATCGCAGATTTTCCTCCTGGCCCAACGCCTGCGCTGAAAGCGATGTCCCGCCTGGCCGATCTCCATCTGGTGACGTTACTGGCCGATACAGCTTCGCTATCGCTTCTGCCGCAAATTGAAAACCAGCGCCTGACGGGTGGGGTACTCAATCAGAAATCAGGTCATTACTTCGTGCTTAACCAGAGCGACAACCGCCGCCAAATCAGCCGCGATGTGACGGCCTTTGTCGAGAACAAGCTGGGTGAAAAACTGCTTGGCGTCGTTCACCGGGATGAAAGCGTAGGTGAAGCCAATGCTTCTCAGCAATCCGTTTTCGATTTTAGCCCGGCATCCGCAGCGGCTTTCGACATTGAGCTTATCGCCAAAAAAGTTGCAGGCATCCTCGGGGTGAAAGTGGGTGACGGTACGGTTCATACCCTTCCGCGTATGTCGGGGTTCTAATTCCACGCAGGGTTTCCTATGAAAAAGTTGCTCTTAATTTTGCTGGTACTGGCAATGGTTCCTGTTGCCTTGCTGGTTGTCATTACCCCGATGGATAGCCAAAAGCAGTATATATTTGGCCTGATTAGCATCGGCCTGCTGTTTTTAATGGGCTTCAGTAAAAAACGAAGCATTTCAGTGATTATGGTGGTGATGTCATTATTGATGTCTACCCGCTATATGTATTTTCGCCTGACTCAAACGCTGCATTTTAATTCAGAGATTGAAACCATCCTCGGCATGGGGTTATTTCTGGCAGAGGTCTACGTCTGGGTGCTGTTATTGCTGAATTATTTGCAAACTATCTGGCCGCTGAAACGCGAAATTGTGCCTTTGCCGGATGACATGTCGTTGTGGCCAACGGTTGATGTCTATATTCCTACGTACAACGAATCGCTGGAAGTGGTGCGCGATACGGTGCTCGCGGCGCAGTGTATCGATTATCCGCGCGACAAAATGAAGATCTACCTGCTTGATGACGGGAAACGCCGGGAGTTTGCGGTGTTTGCGGCGGATGTCGGTGTGGGTTACATCACGCGTAACGATAATTCTCATGCCAAGGCGGGTAACCTCAACCATGCGATGAAGCTGACTCAGGGCGAGCTGATTACCGTATTCGACTGCGACCACGTAGCCACGCGTATCTTCCTGCAAGCAACAGTCGGTGGATTCCTTAAAGATCCAAAACTGGCGCTGGTGCAGACGCCTCATTACTTCTACTCGCCAGATCCGTTCGAACGTAACCTCTCTGTCGGGCGCAATATCCCGAACGAAGGCACGCTGTTCTATGGCCCTATCCAGCAGGGTAACGATAACTGGAACGCGACCTTCTTCTGCGGCTCATGTGCGGTTATTCGCCGTAGCGCACTGGAAGAGATCGGCGGTTTTGCTGTGGAAACCGTTACCGAAGATGCTCACACCGCGCTGAAGATGCAGCGTCTGGGCTGGAAATCGGCGTTCCTGGATATTCCGCTGGCTGCCGGTCTTGCGACCGAGCGTCTGGTGTTACATGTGATTCAGCGTACCCGCTGGGCGCGAGGAATGACGCAGATTTTCCGTCTGGATAACCCGTTGTTTGGCCGTGGCCTGACGATTCAGCAACGTCTGTGTTACCTGAGCGCAATGCTCTATTACCAGTTTGCCTTACCGCGCATCGCGTTTCTAACCGCGCCGCTGGCGTATCTGCTGTTCAACCTCAATATCATTCACTCGTCGGCGAGCCTGGTCTTCGCGTACGCATTGCCGCATCTTTTCCTGGCGATCTACATCAACTCGCGCATGAACGGTCGCTACCGTTACAGCTTCTGGGGTGAAATTTACGATTTGGTGCTGGCGTTTCATCTGGTGCTGCCAACGGTTGTCACCATGGTCTTCCCGAAACGCGGCAAGTTTAACGTGACCGACAAGGGCGCTCTGCTGGACGTCGGGTATTTTGATTTCAGGGTTGTTCGGCCCCATTTGGTGATTGCCATTCTGCTTGGTATCGGCGTGATTGCGGGGATTGTCCGCGCCTTCGCGCATGACTACTACGGCGTTGATCCACGCGTTATCGCACTTAACGTGGGCTGGGGACTCTACAGCCTGATCTTCCTGCTGGCCGCCATTGCGGTGGCGCGTGAAACGCGTCAGACACGCAAAACGATTCGTATTGATGTCACCATTCCGGTGCTTATCCACTACGCCAGCGGTATCTCTTCCCGTAGCCAGACGGCCGATCTGTCAATGGGCGGCTGCCGTATTGAGCTGCCAGACGACCGTCACCTGACGGATGAGATTGAAGAAATTGAGCTGCTGCTGCAATCAGGGGCGATCAGCATTCCGGTGAAAGTTGTCACGACGGATGAACGCTATATCCGCCTGATGTTCGACGATATCCCGCTGTCACGACGCCGCGAACTGGTGCGGGTGGTATTGGCGCGCGCCGATGCGTGGATCCAGCCGCCGAAACCGCAGGACAATCCATTCCGCTCGCTGGCGACCATTGTTCGCTGTGTATTCGAACTGTTCTGGATGACCTGGAAAACCCGCCGGGCAAACCGCCGCGTGCAGGCAAAAGTACAGGTTCAGGAGGACGGCAACGCATGAAACGTCTGACAACACTCACCCTGCTGGCGGCGTCGTTGTTTGCGCTGCCACTGCACAGTGAGGAAACCACAGTAGCGTCGTTATTGCCGGTTGAAATGCCTGCGCCAGCCGCGCCTGCTGCATCCTTTGCCCCTACCTCGGTGAACACCATTAGCGTGGCGCAAATGGGGCAACCGCAGGGGATTGTGCTGAGCGGCGGCCAGTTGCAGGGCGGTACACGCTTTACCCTGCCGGTCGATCAGGTGGTCACTAACGCCCAGCTTTTACTGAATCTGAAAGTTTCTCCGGCGATGGCCACGCGTAATGCCACTATGCAGCTGATGCTCAACGGGCAACCGCTTGGCACTGTGCCGCTGGGAGCGGAAGAGAGCGATGTTTCACGATTCCAGCTGGATATTCCCTCTGCGCTGCTGGTCTCCAGCAACAGCCTGAGCTTTAAGATTAACGATGGTGATGCGATGCAGTGCCAGCGTGATCTGACGGATAAATATCGCGTTACGGTCCTGCCTGATTCCCGTTTTGAACTGGAAGGGCAGCAGTTGGATATTGGCGCTGATTTGAGCCACTTCCCGCGCCCGTTCTTTGACAGTATGCAGATGACGCCAGCCACCATCGCCTTTGCGTTTGGGGCAAGTCTTAGCAGCGATTCGCTCAGCGCGGCGGCACTGATCTCTTCCTGGCTGGGGATTCAGGCAGATTATCGCGGTGTCTCGTTTGCCGCGCTGACTGACACGCTGCCAGAGAAAAACGGCATTCTGATTGGTCATCCCGGCGAGAAGATTGGCGGTATGACATTGCCGCAAACCACTCAGCCGATGCTGCAAATCGTCGATAACCCGGCAAACCCGGTTTATAAGCTGTTGCTGGTCGTGGGTAAGGATGAAGCCGCGCTGCGCACGGCGGCATGGCGGCTGACGCGCGGTAACTTTGCACTGCAAACCGCCAGTATCTCGCTGCCGGTGCAAAAGATCCCTGTCAGCAAACCTTATGATGCCCCGCGATGGATCCCAACGGATCGTCCGGTGAAGCTTTCAGAGTTGATCCGTAAAGATCAAAGCCTGACCGTCACCGGGATCTGGCATCCACCGCTGCGCGTTGCCTTTCGTGCAGCTCCCGATCTGTTCCTGTGGGATGGCGAAACAATCCCGCTGCACATTGGCTATCGTTTCCCGACCGAAAACTGGATTGACGAAAACAAGTCCTGGCTCAGCATGACGCTCAACGACACCTTCCTGCATAACCTGCCGGTGAACAAGCAAGGTGCGCTGGAAACCCTCTGGCACAAGGTGGGCGGCGATGCGCGGCAGGAGAAATTCGATATGCCGCTGGAGCCGTACATGATTTACGGCGACAACCAGCTTTCGCTCTATTTCAACATTACGGCAAAAGAGAACGCCCCGTGCAGCGTGCTGCTGAATAACAACATCAAGAGCCGTATTGACGAGGATTCGTGGATCGATCTGAACCATACGCGTCACTTCGCGCTGATGCCAAACCTCTCTTACTTTGTCGGCGCATCGTTCCCGTTCACCCGTATGGCTGATTACTCGGAAACAGTGTTGATGTTGCCGGAACACCCGACTGAAACCCAGGTCGCGACGCTTCTGGACATGGCGGCGCGCTCTGGTAACGCCACCGGTGCTGCACTGTACAACAACCGCGTCGTGATGGGCGTGCCCGCGGCGGGCGGCAATCTGGAGCTGCTGCGTACCCGCGATGTGCTTGCCGTCAGTGGGATGGCTCAGCATGACTTCAACCAGGCGCTGCTCAGCAGTTCGCCGTTTACCTCGCATGACAACACCCTGGGCGTGCGTGAGCCGACAACCTGGCAGAAGCTGCAACGGTGGCTCACCGGAGACTGGACGTCCGATGGCGTCGACGCTGACCGCTACTTCTCTTCCAACGAAGCCTGGCGCGGGTTTGTGAGCTTCCGCTCGCCGTGGAACAGTGACCGACTGGTGGTGATGGCGCTGGGCAGCAATGACGATCAGCTTTCACGCCTGCATGAGGATTTAACCTCAGCACGCATCAACGCCGGTATTCGTGGCGATGCGGCGATTATCACCAACGAAAACGGTGTACGCAGTTTCCGCGTCGGGTCGCAATTCCCGAGCGGGCAAATGCCGATGCAAATGATGATTGTCTGGTATGCCAACCAGCATTCGGCGCTGCTGGCCATTCTTGGGTTGATTATCAGTTCGCTGACCGGACTGGCGCTTTATGCCTTCCTGAAAAAGCGTGCGCATAAGCGCCTGAACCCGGAGACAGGAAAGTGAAAAAAATAACAATTAAATCGGCTATCTGCCTTTCCGGTGTGCTGACGTTTGGTACGACGGCATTTGCGGCGCAAAACGATGCTGCGTTGAAAGCGCTGTTCGACCAGGCAAATTACTGGCATGAAAAATCCCATGATGACCTCGCCAGTGAGTCGTTGAAAAAAGTGTTGATGGTGGATGCCAATAACACCCAGGCACTCTATCTGATGGCATTGTGGGCGCAGCAAAATGGCGATTTACAAACCGCGGCCCAGTGGCGTGCACGGCTGGCGAAAGTCTCGCCAGATGATGCCGGATTACAGGCGCTGGATAACGCCAGGCAGATGACCCAGGTGCCACAGGGCACGTTAACTCTGGCGCGTCAGCAGGCACGTAGCGGCAATATTCCTGCGGCGCTCGATACCTGGAAAACGTTGTTTAATGGCGATACTCCCCCGGTGAGCCTTGCGCCGGAATACTACCTGACGATGGGCAGTGACAAAGCGCTCTATCCTCAGGCGCTGGCAGAATTACAGCGCTTCTCGGCACAGAATCCGCAGGATAACGCGGCACGCGTGGCGCTGGGAAAAATGCTTACCTGGCGGGAAGAGACGCGCCGTGACGGGATGATGCAATTGCAGGAGATGGCCAGCGGCAGCAAAGATGCCGATGCCGGGCTGCGTCAGGCGCTGTTATGGCTGGGACCAAAACCGGGCGATGAACAGTTTTATGATACCTGGTTGCAGCGCCATCCGCAGGACAGCGAAGTGCAGGCGTACTACCGCAAAAACGTGGGCGGTGCGGCAAAAGGCGAAGGTTTTACCGCCCTGAACAGCGGCAATACCGATGCCGCAAAGCGCCAGTTCGAGCAAGTGCTGCAAACCAACCCGCAGGATGCCGATGCCCTGGCCGGGATGGGGTATATCGCACAGCGCAAAGGGGATTATCAGGCAGCGGCGCAGTATCTGGGGCGTGCGGCCAGTCAGGGCGGTGACGCCTCTGCACAGCGACAAGCTCAGGCAGATGACGCGGCATTTTACGGCCAGCTTGCCCAGGCTCAGCAGGCGCTGAAAGAGGGCAATATTAGCCAGGCGCTCGTGCTCTCCGCACCTCTGGCCCAGCAAACAGGTGAGCGGGGGACGGCTGCCAAACTGTTCCGTGCCGATGTGCTGCGTCATAACAAAGACTACCCGCAGGCTGAACAAATCCTGCGTGAAATGGTGAACAACCAACCGCAAAACGGCGCGGCGCGCGAAAATCTCTATTACGTCCTGAAAGAGCAAAACAAAACGGATGACGCGCAGGCCATATTACGAACCTTACCGGCATCGCTTCAGGCGAAGCTTCAGCCGCGTGTGGTGACCGGTTTGCCGGGAGATCCTGTTCGTCGTCAGGCGCAACAGGCTGTCGATAGCGGCAATACGCAACAGGCTATCGCTATTCTGCGTCAGGGTGTTGCCCGTTTGCCGGACGATCCGTGGCTGCGTCTTGATCTGGCGCGTCTGCTGCAAAAATCAGGGGCTGATGGTGAAGCGGCATCTGTGATGCAACCTGCGTCACGTCCGGGGGCAGGAGCCAGTGCACTGTATGCATCCGCTCTGTTTGCCAGTGAAAACGATGCCTGGCAGCAGGCACAAACATTGTTGTCACGGGTTTCTCCCGCCAGCCAGACACCGCAAATGCGTGAGCTCTCGCAGCGGGTGAATTACAACCTGCAAATGGCTACCGCTGAGCGCTATCTGGCGCAGGGCAATGGAGTTGCGGCGGCCAACACGCTGAAAACCTTGTCGTCTCGTCCACCGGAAAGCCCGGCAGATGCAGGCAAGCTGGCCAGGATGTTGGCGCAAAGCGGCGACCTCACGGGAGCGGTATCGGTCGTTCGCAACAACATGAACGACGGGGTGAAGGGCAATGCCGGCGACTATGCCGATCAGGTTGCCGTACTGAACCAGGCCGGGCTGAACGGCGAAGCTCAGCGCTTCCTGGCAAACCCGGAACTGCTTTCACGCAGTACGCCAACCCAACTGGCAGGGGTGCGTAATGGCTATGTGATCAACGAAGCGGATCAGCTTCGCGAGCAGGGTAATTATGCGGCAGCCTACGACAAACTGATCCGCGCGCTGCAAAGCGATCCGCAAAATACCGATCTGATGTTTGCGATGGCGCGTCTTTACCAGACCGGCAAAATGAACAAAGAAGCGGGCGTGGTTTATGACTACCTGATGACGCGCGATACGCCGGATCAGGATGCGCGCGTGGGCGCAATCGATGTTGCGCTGGCACAAGACAATGTCGTGAAGGCGAAACAGCTGGCTAATGGGTTGCAAACCAACAACTCGCCGCAGCGTTTGCTGTTGCTGGCGCGTCTGGAAGAGGCGCAGGGTAATCACCAGCAGGCGATGACGTATCTGCGTAGCGCGCGCGGCAAGCTGGTGGGGCTGGAGTCTACCAACAGCGCCGCCACGCCGACGATGGGTGGCTTGTTGCTGGCAGACAACCCGTTTGTCAGCACCAGTCGTACCTCTCAGGCGGCGGGAGCCACGGTGTCCAGCGAAAGCGCGTTGCCATGGCAACTGGCGCAAACCGCGCGTGAGCCGGGGTCTACGCTGCCAGGCACCACACGGACCGACCTGCCGCAAGAAACTGTTCAGAGCCGTACCTTGCGCCAGGTGGATGACATGATGCTGCAGATGCAGGATCAAACCGGCACCTGGTTGCAGGGCGGCGTACAAATTCGTGGTCGTGACGGTGAATCGGGAACCAGCAAGCTTACGGAAGCGAAAGCGCCGCTTACCTGGTCCAGCTCGCCGTTTGGCGAGTCGCGCTTCGAATTTACCGCAACCCCGGTCACGCTCAGTGCAGGCAGCGCCAGCGGTGATGCGTGGCGCCGCTTTGGCTCAAACCCGCTGGCTAATGCGGCCTCGAACGTGATTTCTACCGTCACTAACGAGCAAAAATCTCTGGCGGCGATGAGTGATACCGACAGGGCAACCTATCTCGCCAGCCATCCTGAAATGGCGACGATCGACTCTCTCGGCACGCTTAATGCGAGCGACTTTAACCTGACCAGTACCGACGGGCAGCTCAATCTGGCGAAGCTTGGCGCTTACGACGGCGGGGCGGTGGGTGAATACCTTGAAGCCTCCAGCCACAAGCCAAACGTCAGCCAGCCAGGCGATGTGTCGACCGATTCGCAAAAAGCGAACGGCGTCGAGCTGAGCATGGCGCTGAGTGGTAAAGATTACCGTATGGACATCGGCAGTACGCCGCTCGGACAGGACCTGAGTACGCTGGTTGGCGGGGTGAAATGGTCGCCGAAACTCACCAATTACCTCTCGCTTATCCTGACCGGTGAACGTCGCGCCGTGACCGACAGTCTGCTCTCTTATGTTGGCCTGGAAGATAAGTACTCTGGCAAGAGCTGGGGGCGCGTCACCAAAAACGGGGGCAACCTACAGCTCAGTTATGACGATGGCGATGCCGGGTTCTACGTTGGCGGCGGTGGCTACAGCTATCTTGGCGAGAATGTGGCAAGCAACACCAGCGTGAACGCAGGCGCCGGGGTCTATTTGCGGCCTTATCATGACGATCTCCGTCAGGTACAGGCCGGGCTGAGCATGAGCTGGATGGACTTCTCGAAAAACCTGAGCCAGTTCACCTTCGGCCAGGGCGGTTACTTCAGCCCGCAGAACTACGTCAGCGTAGCGTTGCCGGTGGATTACACCCAGAAAATTGATAACTGGAAACTGAAGCTGGGTGGCTCCGTTGGGTATCAATCGTATAGCCAGGACAGCAGTGACTACTTCCCGACGAAAGACGCCTGGCAGGATCTGCTTGAAGGGGCGGTTGCCAGTGGTTTCGCCAAAGAGGCCCGCTATAAGAGCAGCTCGGAAAACGGTATTGGCTACACGGTTCGCGCAGGGGTGGATTACAACGTCAACAAAGATATGACCATTGGCGGCAACGTCGGTTATGACACCTTTGGCAGCTATAACGAAAGTACGGCGGGGCTCTATTTCCGCTACATGCTGGGAGATAAGTGATGACACAGAATATGGACAATCCTGCGCTGATGAGCTGGTTTCGTGGGCAGCAAACGCCAGAAGGCTGGTTTGATTTGCTGGCCTTAATGGTCGAAGGAATGGTGAGTAACGTCGGCGAACATGAAAGCCAGCCGTTCCTGCGCCAGATGGGGCACGCGCTGGCGGAGCAGTTCCCGCTCCAGCCCTCGGAAACCGTGGGTGAGCTGGAGGCGAATATCAACAGGCAACTGGCCCGTTTTGGCTGGGGATGTGTGGATATCACCACCCGCGACACCGATCTGACGCTTCGTCATCAGGGGCTACCGGTGAGCCGTGTTGCAGAGCAGCAAAACCGCTGGTGTCATGCCTTCTGTGCAATACTGGAGGGATTATATGCCCACTGGATGCAGGGGCAGGGCGGAAAAGCGCACGTGACGGTGAGTCGCGATCGTCTCTTTTCCATTTCGGACGTTCAGTTCCGCTATCACAATCCACAATGAGATGATTATGCGAAAGCCCGCATGTGCCGCGTTGGTGGTCATGATGAGTTTGTTGGTTTCGCCTTTCTCCCATGCCGGTCAGGCCTGGGAGCAATATAAGGCGCGTTTCTTTATGCCGGATGGCCGGATAGTTGATACCGGTAATGGCAATGTTTCTCATACGGAAGGGCAGGGCTTTGCCATGCTGATGGCCGTGGCAAACGACGATAAAGCCACCTTCGACAAGCTCTGGCAGTGGACAGACAGCACGCTGAAAAACAAAGACAATGGGCTGTTTTACTGGCGATATAACCCGGTGGAAGCCAACCCGGTCGCCGACAAAAACAATGCATCTGATGGCGATGTCCTGATTGCATGGGCGCTGCTGAAAGCTGACACCCGCTGGCATGACAAGCGCTACAGCACAGCATCGGACAGCATCACTAAAGCGCTGATTGCGCACAATGTGATCCGCTATGCGGGATACCGGGTGATGCTGCCTGGCGTGCAGGGATTTAACCTGAACAGTGAAGTGGTGCTTAATCCTTCTTACTTTGTGTTCCCTGCCTGGCAGGCGTTTGCCGATCGCAGTCATTTACAGGTCTGGCGGGAGCTGATTCAGGACGGACAGCGACTGCTCGGGAAAATGGGATCGGGTAAAGCGAATCTGCCAACAGACTGGGAGTCTCTGGAAGCGGGCGGCAAGCTGGTCCCGGCTAAAGCCTGGGCTCCGCGGATGAGCTATGACGCGATTCGTATCCCGCTTTACGTCGCCTGGACGGATAAACAAAGTTCGTTGCTGACGCCGTGGCGCAGCTGGTTTGCTCAGTTCAGCCGCGAGCAAACCCCGGCGTGGGTGAATGTCACTACCAATGAGTACGCGCCGTACATGATGGAAGGGGGGTTGCTGGCCGTGCGTGATTTAACGATGGGGCAGGCGCCTGGTGAACCGGAAATCACTGCCAAAGATGATTATTACTCCGCGAGCCTGAAAATGCTGGTATGGCTCGCAGGGCAATAACGTTGGGGCCGGACGAGTTCCCTCTCCTTTTTGGGGAGAGGGAGTCTTGATTACTGCGGATACGGAACCCAGTCGCCGCCGTTCAGACGAACATACGGTTTGTTCTGGTACTGGATAACAACAGCGTTGGCATTTTCCGATACCTCAGCAGTCTGCGGCAGGCCGCTGGTAAGCTGATTCCAGTTCACGCTATCTTCCACAAACAGCTTACCGTCTACCGCACGTGCCACCAGCTCAGAAATCGCCAGATAGCTGCTTGGCTGTGTGATCTCAATTGGCGCGCCCTGGTGTGGAGCCTTCATACCGAAGAATTTAATCCCGGCAGGTACGTTGGTAATGGACGGGCTTGGGATATCACGCAGGCCAGACACCTGCATTCTGTCACCCTTCAGCGCACCACCGTGTTCCGGCACAACCACGACCATCACCTTGCGGCCAGATTTTTCCAGCTCGGTAAAGAACGCATCCAGATCATCAAACATTTTCTGCGCACGCACTTTGTAATCAGCCGTTTTGCTGACGCCCGGGAAGTGGTTACCGTCATGCAGCGGCAGGGTGTTATAGAACGTGGCACTGCGCGGGTTAGCATCTTTCTCAATGGTTTGCAGCCAGCGCTGGAGAACGGCGGTATCGTCATAAACCGGTGAACCGTCAAAGCCCAGCAGTGATACCGGCAGGCCGGTCTGATCCATCAGCGGCGCTTGCATTCCGCCTTCTTCACGCACTTCTTTCAGGAAGTTGCCGAACTGGCCGTTATGGCCCAGCATCAGGTGCTGCGTAAAGCCCAGTTTCGCCAGATTATCAAACAGATAACACTGATTCCCCGCGGGTTGATAAAGATTTTTATGCGATGGCTGACCACAGCTTGCGCGCAACAGACGAATCGCCGCCGGGCCGCTGTAAGAGGTAGCCGAGTTGAAATCTTTAAACTGAATATCGAAGTGCGACCACAGCGGATGGGAGCTCAAACCAGCGGCATCCACATCGGCCCATGACAGGGAACAGATGTTAATCACCAGCAGCTCGAACGGCTGAGCGTCAGCAGGTAACGCATCCGGGAATTTGGTCTGGCGCTTGTCTTCTGCGGTATAGAAGCTTGAAAGCCAGGCATTCAGGTTAGTGGATGTTGGTGGTGACGTCTGTGTTGGAATATCCCCAACGACCGGGTTATCTCCTGCAGTTGCCACTGTTGCGGCAGCGGCTCCACCCGTGGTAGTGACCGTGGTTGTCGGCTGGCCAGCAGGCCATAAAGAGAAGCCAGGCCCCGCCAGGGTCAGTACGTTAAGCCATATCAGGATGGCCACAACAAACACCGTTACACGCACCCACTGCGACAAGAACAGCCAGGCAACCAGCAGTACAAATACTGCCCCAATCATTTGCCAGTTAACAAACCGCTCGGTCAGATCGAGAATGTAGTCAGAGCTAAAGCCTGCGACCTGCGAGCCCTGGCTCATAATGCTGTCCGGGCCGGGTAGCCAGGTGTCATGCCAGAACAGAGCAAAGCCCACCGGAATGGCAATCCAGTGGCGCAAACGATGCAGCCTGATGCTGGGGATTGGCATCAACAGGAAGGCCATAAACACCAGGTTAAGCAGGGGGTGGAAATTCAGGTAGCCTGCCCATAGCAGACCAAACTTCACCAGGAAATAGAAGTTCCAGCCGGAAAGGCCGCGCCAGTATTGCCAGAGCGGCGATGGCGCCGAATGGGTATAGGTAGAGTTAGTCATGTTTTCGGTTTGCCTTGACGTGCGGAGCCCGTGTCAGTGTTCCGGCTGGTTTAACGTAGCGAGGTTTTACAAACAGCGCCCTGGCGGTATTACGAATACGGCCCATCGAATGGCGTGCATAGTAGCCGAGCGGGAAAAAAATGAGCGCACAGAGTACGACCAGTTGAATAATATCACTGATATTCATGATGATGCGTTCTCCTCATTCCCGGATAACAAGCGAAGTGGTTCAGGAACCCGACGCCATACATGCCCGTCATGTTTAGCATTGAGAATGGGTTTGGTGTCGGCAGTCATCGGCAACGGTTTTACCCACTGCTCAGGTGCGAGGGTTCGCATTTGCACCAGCTCGGCGCTGATCAGGCTGTCTTCGAACCAGACCATGCGATTAGAGAAGATATCCCCTGTTGGCAACGGGAAAATATGGTTCAGGGCGGTGTCGAGATCGTTCACCCGGCAGAAGGATAAAAACAGCACCAGGCGGTTGTCGCCAATCGTCATGATATCCCCCGAACGGTTCGGGCGGCACAGCGTGAGCGCCTGCTCAACGCGGATACCCGGCACAGGACGCAGGGCAACCATCACCCCTTTTCCGTCTGCCGGAAGCAGCGTGTTGTTCATCATGTTACTGACGGCATCACAGAACGTGTCCCATTTTTGATAGCCGCGCAGTTTCATCGGCTGAGTCATGGACAACAGCGTGGAGATATCTTCCGGCACGCGGCGGTTAAACTGCTGGCCCTGAATGCTTTCAATCAGCGTCAGGCAGCGTGAAAGCGGGGCATTCCAGGGAACGACCATGTTCGCACCACAGCCCAGCAGCAAGCGTTCGTCCGTTGCGCGCAGGCTGGTATTATTTTCACGTACCACGATTTTTAACGCGCTGCCGCGCTGGCGGCGTAAGATATGAATCTGTCTCGCCAGCGTTTCGATTTGGTTATTTTGCATCAAGGAAAAAACAATAGTGGCGGCCTGAGTGGTACGGGCTTCATTAAATAGCGCTTCGTTTGTTTCAAACAGCGACCAATTTTCAGAAAGGGCCGGCGCACCTTCTAATACCGTAATCTGGCTGAGAATGCGTTTTTCATCGCTGCGCGGTTGCACTACGGTTTCTTCTTGTTGCGCGACATGCCAATTGCCTTCGATAAGTTTGAGTGCAAGTTGTTGTCGCGCACTCACGCCTTTTTCATTACACCAGAAAGCAATATCGTAAAGAAAACTGTCGGTCTGGTCACGGATACTTGCAAGACCGAAAAGAGAACGATATTCCCCCATTAAAAGCGAGAATAGCTTGTCATTATTACTGCCAGGGTTTACGACCAATACCGTGCAGTTTTGATTTTTCGCCCATCTGTTGATTTTTTCAAGCCAGTGCAGAAGTTTCTCAGTCGGTATATTTTGCAGGGCATTATTTGAGCATTTAAGAATCACTAAATAGTGATCGGGATCAAGAGTGCACTGAATGTCGCGGGGCAAAAAGTATAGACTATCTGCCTCGGTTGACATGGAAAATAATTGAACCGTTTGTGGCCCGCGGTCATCCTCAAGCCTGATGATTTTCTTCGGTTCTTCACCCATGGTGATGACGGCGACGCGCGCATCCTTCGTCTGCGTGGCGATGGTTTGATTAACCAGACTTACAGCATCCTCATTGCGGTCAGTATTAATCCACCACACTCCTCCGACTGGCATGTGGCGCAATTCGTCCCATAATGACTGGATGCCAATAGAAAATATGGAGTCCACGGTGTCCCTCTTTTCATCTAATTTATCTGTATCTCAGTTTACTAGCGAAAGCGTAGAAATAAACCTAACATTGAAATTAAAGAACATCAGATTTAGCATGTAAACGAAAATTCCTGGCAGGACGCCTCGCTACATCTGATCGTAAGATTTTACTCAATGGGATGAGATAAAAATGCATAATAACGAACCCGGAACACCCGTCGACTCGAGTCTGGGGTACACATTCCAAAACGATTTTCTGGCTCTGACTCAGGCGTTTTCATTGCCTGAAATTGATTACACCGATATTTCCCAGCGGGAACAGTTGGCAGCGGCTATTAAACGCTGGCCTTTATTGGCTGAATTTGCCCAACAACAATAAGGGAGCCATTGATGGCCATACTAGGATTACAGGGCGTCCGCGGTGGTGTCGGTACGACATCCATTACAGCAGCGCTGGCGTGGTCATTACAGTTATTAGGTGAATCGGTGCTGGTTATTGATGCCTGCCCCGATAATTTGCTGCGCATGTCTTTCAACGTTGATTTTGATCACCACGATGGCTGGGCGCGCGCGCTGCTTGACGGTAAAGACTGGCAGGATGCAGGACTGCGCTACACCTCCCAGCTCGATCTGCTCCCCTTTGGGCATCTGACTGCAAAAGAACGTGAGAACTATTCCTCAAGCCAGCAAACCCTGGAGCAATTCACCTACGCGCTGGAGCGCCTGAAGGAACAGAGCCATTACGACTGGATATTGCTGGATCTGCCGCACGGTTTTGCGCCGCTGACGCGCCAGCTCATTACCCACTGTGATCACATTCTGTCGATTGTGAATGTGGACGCAAACTGTCATATCCGCCTGCATCAGCAAGCGTTGCCCGCAGACGCCCATATTCTGATTAACGATTTACGCATCAGCAGCCAGATTCAGGACGATCTTTACCAGATTTGGCTGCAAACTCAGCGCCGCCTGTTACCTATGGTGATTCATCGTGACGAGGGGATGGCGGAATGTCTCGCCTCCAAACAGCCACTCGGTGAATACCGTGGTGATTCACTGGCGGCAGAAGAGATCCTTACACTGGCGAACTGGTGTCTGTTGCACTTCACTCGTCGTCCAGAGTCTGCCAGGAGTGCTGTATGAGTCGTGTGTCCACCTGGTTACTCATCCCACCGGTCAGCGCGCGCTTAAGCGAACGCTACCGACATTACCGTCGACACGGCGCATCGGTGTTAAGCGCTGCGCTTGGCTGTTTCTGGATGATCCTGGCATGGATGTTTATACCGCTTGAACACCCGCGCTGGCAGCGTATTCGTGCGCGCCACAGCGAGCTTTACCCGCACATTAATCCCGACCGGCCGCGGCCGCTGGATCCGGCCCGTTATCTTATCCAGGCTGTCTGGCTGGTGGCCACCATGCCCCGACAGGAACATAAAGCTCCGCGCTGGCGCAGCTTCGACCGGGTGGCGAATTTACGTGAACGCTACCATCAATGGCTGAACAGACTGCCCGATAGTGTGAGTCACAAAACCAGCCATCTGGATAACCACAAAGAACTTGGGCATCTGCACCCGGGCTTGAGGCGTTTTATCCTCGGCGTAATTGTCGTCTTCTCGCTCATTCTTGCTGTGGTCTGTATCACGCAGCCCTTTAACCCGCTGGCGCAGTTTACCTTCCTGATCCTGCTGTGGGGCGTGGCGCTGCTGGTCCGGCGTATTCCTGGGCGTTTCTCGGCCCTGATGCTGATTGTGCTGTCACTGACCGTCTCCTGCCGTTATATCTGGTGGCGTTATACCTCAACGCTGAACTGGGATGATCCGGTCAGCCTGGTGTGCGGTTTGATTCTGCTGTTTGCGGAAACCTATGCATGGATTGTGCTGGTTCTGGGTTACTTCCAGGTTATCTGGCCGCTCAATCGCCAGCCTGTTCCGTTGCCAAAAGACACCACGCAATGGCCGTCTGTTGACCTGTTTGTGCCAACCTACAACGAAGACCTGACGGTGGTAAAAAACACCATTTATGCGGCGTTAGGTATCGACTGGCCAAAAGATAAACTCAAAATCTGGATCCTGGATGACGGTGGCCGCGCGGAGTTCCGCCAGTTCGCCGAGGAAGTGGGCGTGGAGTATATCGCGCGAACTACCCACGAACATGCGAAAGCCGGGAACATCAATAATGCGCTGAAATACGCCAAAGGGGAGTTTGTCTCCATCTTTGACTGCGACCACGTACCGACCCGCTCGTTCCTGCAAATGACGATGGGCTGGTTCCTGAAAGAGAAGCAGCTGGCGATGATGCAGACACCGCACCACTTCTTCTCGCCGGACCCGTTTGAACGTAACCTCGGGCGTTTTCGTAAAACCCCAAACGAAGGTACGCTGTTCTATGGGCTGGTGCAGGATGGCAACGATATGTGGGATGCCACCTTCTTCTGCGGCTCCTGTGCGGTTATCCGTCGTAAACCGCTGGATGAGATTGGCGGCATTGCCGTAGAAACAGTCACCGAAGATGCCCATACCTCGCTGCGTTTACACCGTCGTGGCTATACGTCTGCCTACATGCGTATTCCGCAGGCGGCAGGCCTGGCGACGGAGTCGCTATCAGCCCATATCGGCCAGCGTATTCGCTGGGCGCGCGGCATGGTGCAGATCTTCCGCCTTGATAACCCGCTGGTGGGCAAAGGGTTAAAACTGGCGCAGCGTCTGTGCTACGTCAACGCTATGTTCCACTTCTTGTCCGGTATTCCGCGGCTTATCTTCCTGACCGCGCCGCTGGCGTTCCTGCTGCTTCACGCTTACATCATCTACGCGCCAGCGCTGATGATTGCGCTGTTTGTTCTGCCGCACATGATCCACGCGAGCCTGACGAACTCGAAGATTCAGGGTAAATACCGCCATTCATTCTGGAGTGAAATCTACGAAACGGTGCTCGCCTGGTATATCGCCCCGCCAACGATGGTGGCGCTGATTAATCCGCATAAAGGCAAGTTTAACGTCACCGCGAAGGGCGGCCTGGTGGAAGAAGAGTATGTCGACTGGGTGATCTCCCGTCCGTATATCTTCCTGGTGCTGCTGAATATTGTGGGTGTTATCGCCGGTATCTGGCGCTACTTCTACGGCCCCGAAAACGAAGTGCTGACCGTGATCGTGAGTATGGCGTGGGTGTTCTACAACCTGATTATTCTTGGCGGCGCGGTGGCGGTTTCGGTAGAGAGTAAACAGGTGCGCCGCGCGCATCGCGTTGAAATCAGTATGCCTGCGGCAATTGCCCGTGAAGATGGTCATCTCTTCTCCTGTACCGTGCATGACTTCTCTGACGGTGGTCTGGGTATCAAGATCAACGGCCAGGCGAAAGTGCTGGAAGGGCAGAAGGTCAACCTACTGCTTAAACGCGGCCAGCAGGAGTACGTCTTCCCGACGCAGGTTGTGCGTGTGTTAGGCAATGAAGTGGGTTTGCAGCTGATGCCGCTGACTAAAAAGCAACACATTGATTTTGTGCAGTGTACGTTTGCCCGCGCGGATACGTGGGCTCTCTGGCAGGACAGCTTCCCGGAAGATAAACCTCTGGAAAGCCTGCTGGATATTCTTAAGCTGGGGTTCCGTGGCTATCGTCACCTTGCAGAATTTGCCCCGTCGTCTGTGAAATTAATTTTCCGGTCACTTACCTCGCTGGTTTCCTGGGTCGTGTCGTTTATTCCACGCCGACCTGAGCGGGAAGAGGCGAAGCAATCGGACCCGGTTATGGCTCAACAATGATGATAACGCGATGAAAACAAAACTTTCCTGGTTATGTGCAGTGGCAATGGGAATGAGTGCGCTTCCCCCTATGATGGCGAATGCAGCTCCTGAGACTACGGCTACGCCTGTGGTGCAGGAAACCGATCCAACCGTCACCGCGACCGATAACGCTGAGTCCAATCAACCGGCAGACGGGACGGCTCAACCTATCGGCAGCGTCTTGCCTGGCGTGCGTGGTGCGAACGCGCCTGTCGTGGCAGATAATGCCCCGTCCAGGGACGTGAAGCTGACCTTTGCACAGATCGCCCCACCTCCGGGCAGCATGGTCCTGCGTGGCATTAACCCGAACGGCGGCGTTGAGTTTGGAATGCGCAGCGATGAAGTGGTGTCGAAGGCGATGCTAAACCTGGAATACACACCGTCACCTTCTCTGCTGCCGGTTCAGTCCCAGCTTAAGGTCTATCTCAACGATGAGTTGATGGACGTGTTGCCGGTTACCAAAGAACAGCTCGGCAAAAAGACGCTGGCACAGGTACCTATCAACCCGCTGTTTATCACCGATTTTAACCGCGTTCGTCTGGAGTTTGTCGGGCACTATCGCGATGTATGCGAAAACCCGGCCAGCAGTACGCTGTGGATGGATGTCGGGCGTAACACATCGCTGCAAATGACTTATCAGTCGCTGGCGCTGAAAAACGATCTCTCGGCTTTCCCTGTGCCATTCTTTGATCCGCGCGATAACCGCCAGCTCACGCTGCCGGTAGTCTTCGCGGCCTCTCCGGATGTGACTCAGCAGCTGGCTGCGACGATTGTCGCTTCATGGTTTGGTTCACGTGCGGCCTGGCGCGGTCAGAGCTTCCCGGTGATGTACGATAAACTGCCGGATCGCAATGCCATTGTGTTTGCAACCAATGATAAACGCCCGTCGTTCCTGCGCGACCACCCGGACGTGAAAGCACCGACGGTTGAAGTTATGAACCACCCGGATAACCCTTATGTGAAGCTGCTGGTGGTGTTCGGGCGTGATGATAAAGACCTGCTCCAGGCGGCGAAAGGCATTGCCCAGGGTAACGTCCTGTTCCGTGGCAATAGCGTGACTGTCGACAACGTGAAACCTCTGCTGGCGCGTAAACCTTACGATGCGCCTAACTGGGTGCGTACCGACCGCGCAATTAGCTTTGGTGAGCTGAAAACCTATGAAGAACAGCTTCAGTCGACCGGGCTTGAGCCATCGCCAATCAGCCTTTCGCTGAACCTGCCGCCAGACCTGTATCTGATGCGTACCAACGGGATTGATATCAACCTGAAATACCGTTACACCGCGCCTGTAACCAAAGACAGCTCGCGCATGGATATCAGCCTGAACAACCAGTTCCTGCAATCCTTTAGCCTGACCAGTAGCCAGGACACCAACCAACTAATGCTTCGTCTGCCGGTGCTACAAGGGCTGCTGGATGGTAAAACGGATGTCTCTATCCCTGCGCTGAAACTGGGCGCGGTAAACCAGCTGCGTTTTAATTTCCAGTACATGAACCCAATGCCGGGTGGTTCGGTGGATAACTGTATTACCTTCCAGCCGGTGCAGAACCATGTGGTCATTGGTGATGATTCGACCATCGACTTCTCCAGGTATTATCACTTCCTGGCGATGCCGGATCTGCGCGCATTTGCGAATGCCAGCTTCCCGTTCAGCCGTATGGCGGATCTCTCTGAATCCATCGTTGTGATGCCAAAAGCGCCAACCGAAGGCCAGGTGACAACCCTGCTGGACACCATGGCTTCCGTGGGCGCTCAGACAGGTTTACCGGCGATTAATGTGACGCTGACGGATGACGGCAGCCAGATCCAGGACAAAGACGCTGACATCATGGTGATTGGCTCCATCCCGGATAAGCTGAAGGATGATAAGCGTATTGATTTGCTGGTGAAGGCTACCCAGTCCTGGGTGAACACGCCGCTGCGTCAGACCGAGTTCCCAAGCATTATGCCGGATTCGAACGATCGTCAGGCCAGCGTTCAGACCGAAGTATCGTCTTCTGGCTCAATGGCGGCAATCGTGGGCTTCCAGTCTCCGTTTAACGATCAGCGTAGCGTCATCGCGCTGCTGGCTGATAGCCCGCGCGGTTATGAGTTGCTCAACAACGCGATGAACGACAGCGGTAAACGTGCCTCCATGTTTGGCTCTGTCGCCGTTATCCGTGAGTCTGGAGTGGATAGCCTGCGCGTGGGCGATGTGTACTACGTCGGCCATCTGCCGTGGTTCGAACGCCTGTGGTATGCGCTGTCAAACCACCCGGTTCTGCTCGCAATTCTGGCGGCAGTGAGTGTCGTACTGCTGGCGTGGGTGCTGTGGCGTCTGCTGCGTATCATCAGCCGTCGTCGCCTTAACCCGGATCATGAGTAAGATGTGATGAAAGCCTTTCGCTGGTGTGCGTTAGCAGCGTTGATGCTGGCGGCGACGAATCTTCGCGCCGCCTGCACCTGGCCTGCCTGGGAGCAGTTTAAAAAGGATTACATTAGCGAGAGCGGGCGTGTCATTGACCCCAGTGACACGCGCAAAATTACTACCTCAGAAGGGCAAAGTTACGCCTTGTTCTTTGCCCTTGCGGCGAATGACCGCAAGGCGTTCGACCAGTTGCTGACGTGGACGCGCGATAACCTCGCCGGAGGGGATTTACACGAGCGTCTGCCCGCCTGGCTGTGGGGTCAAAAAGACAAAGACACCTGGGCGGTCATCGATACTAACTCTGCATCTGATGGCGATATCTGGATTGCCTGGTCACTGCTCGAAGCCGGTCGGTTATGGAAACACCCGGACTACACCCGCGCCGGGAAGGCGCTGCTCAAACGTATTGCCAGCGAGGAAGTGGTAAAAGTACCGGGTCTTGGCTCGATGCTGCTGCCGGGCAAAATCGGCTTTGCAGAAGAGAATGCCTGGCGCTTCAACCCCAGCTACCTTCCCCCTCAGCTTGCGAGCTATTTCACCCGCTTTGGCGCTCCCTGGAAAACCCTTCGCGAGACTAACCTGCGCCTGTTGCTGGAAACGGCACCGAAAGGATTTTCCCCGGACTGGGTGCAATACCAGAAAAATAAAGGCTGGCAGTTGAAGCCGGATAAAACCCTGGTCGGCAGCTACGATGCCATCCGGGTTTATCTCTGGGTGGGGATGATGAACGACAAAGACCCGCAAAAAGCCCGACTGCTGGCGCGTTTCCAGCCGATGGCTGCGGTGACAAAAAAACAGGGTATACCGCCGGAGAAAGTGGATGTGGCGGGCGGGAAACGAACGGGTCACGGCCCGGTGGGATTTTCGGCTTCTCTGCTGCCCTTTTTACAATCCCGTGACGCGCAAGCGGTTCAGCGCCAGCGTGTCGCTGATAACTTTCCCGATAACAACGCCTATTACAGCTACGTACTGACTCTCTTTGGACAAGGATGGGATCAGCATCGTTTTCGCTTCACCGAAAAAGGTGAATTAATACCGGATTGGGGCCAGGAATGCGCAAGTTCACATTAAATCTACTCAGTTTATCGCTTGGCCTGGCACTGATGCCGATGGCGCAGGCTGCCAACTCCCCCCAGCAGAAACAGCTGCTGGAGCAGGTTCGTCTGGGCGAATCAACGCAGCGCGAGGATTTGGTTCGCCAGTCGCTCTATCGTCTTGAGCTTATCGATCCAAACAACCCGGATGTGATTGCCGCACGTTTCCGTTATTTGCTGCGCCAGGGCGACACTGCTGGCGCGCAAAAAGAGCTGGATCGCCTGAAAGGGATCGCCCCGGGTTCGGCTGTGTATCAGTCTTCCCGTAATACCATGCTGCTTTCAACGCCGGATGGCCGCCAGGCTTTGCAGCAGGCGCGTTTGTTAGCCACAACAGGCCACACTCAGGAAGCGATTGCGGCTTACGACAAACTCTTTGCCGGAAACCCGCCTGGTGGCGATTTAGCAACAGAGTACTGGAATGTGGTGGCCAAAGATCCTGCCCGACGTACCAGTGCCATTAACCAGCTTAAGAAAATCAATGCCAGCAATCCTGGCAATGTGCAGCTACAGGCCACACTGGCGCAGCTGATGTTCCAGAACGGACGCCGTGATGAAGGATTCGCGGTATTGCAGGATATGGCCAAAACCAATAATGGCCGCGATCAGGCGTCTGACATGTGGTATCAGCAGATTAAAGACCAACCTGCCAGCAGCGCCAGCGTGAGCGCGCTGCAAAAATACCTGACTGTCTTCAGCACTGGCGATAGCGTGACAGCGGCGCGTTCCCAGCTTGAAGCGCAGCAAAAGCAGCTGGCCGACCCGACGTTTCGTGCCAAAGCCGAAGGCTTAGCGGCGGTCGATGCCGGGCAGGGCAGTAAAGCGGTCACGGAACTGCAAAAAGCGGTTAGCGCTAACCATGCCGACAGCGAGGCCGTTGGCGCACTGGGCCAGGCGTATTCGCAAAAAGGCGATCGCGCCCGTGCAGTGGCGCAGTTTGAAAAAGCCATTGCCCTTGATCCGCAGAGCGATAACCGGGGTAAGTGGGATAGCCTGTTGAAGGTTAACCGCTACTGGCTGCTGATCCAGCAGGGTGATACCGCGCTTAAAGCGAACAACACCGCGCAGGCGGAACGCTATTACCAGCAGGCGCGAAATATCGACAACACCGATAGCTATGCGGTGCTCGGTCTTGGGGATGTGGCGGCGGCGCGCAAAGATAATGACGCAGCTGAGCGTTACTATCGCCAGGCGTTGCGTATGGACAGCGGTAACAGTAACGCCGTACGCGGACTGGCCAATATCTATCGTGCCCAGTCACCGGAAAAAGCCTCGCAGTTTATCCAGTCACTTTCTGCCAGCCAGCGCCGCAGCATTGATGATATTGAACGTAGCCTGACGAACGAACAGTTGTCCCGGCAGGCCGAGCAGCTGGAAAACGAAGGCAAATATGCCCAGGCTGCGGAAATTCAGCGTCGTCGTCTGGCGCTGTCGCCGGGCGATGTGTGGATAACTTATCGTCTTTCGCGCGATCTCTACAGTGCGGGCCAGCGCAGCCAGGCCGACACCCTGATGCGCCAGCTGGCAAACCAAAAACCGACCGATCCTGATCAGGTATACGCCAGCGGGCTTTATCTTTCCGGTAACGACCAGGACAGGGCCGCTCTGGCTCACCTGAACACCCTGCCGCGCAGCCAGTGGAATGGCAATATCCAGGAGCTGGCTGACCGTCTGCAAAGCAACCAGGTGCTGGAAACGGCGAGCCGTCTGCGGGACAGCGGTAAAGAGCAAGAGGCTGAAAACCTGCTCCGTCAGCAACCTTCTTCAACGCGTATCGATTTAACCCTGGCTGACTGGGCGCAGCAGCGTGGTGACCGTGCAGAGGCGAAAGCCGCGTATAACGCGGTGTTGCAGCGTGAACCGCAAAACGAAGACGCCATCCTTGGGCTGACGGAAATCTATATCTCGGAAGGGAATAAAGACGCCGCGCGCGCCGAACTGGCAAAACTCCCGGATGCGAAAGCCGGGCAACCGCAGTCACTGAACATGCAGCGGCGGATTGCGATGGCGCAGGCGGGGCTAGGCGATAACGCCGCAGCGGAGCAAACCTTCAGCAAGCTAATTCCTCAGGCGAAATCGCAGCCTGCGTCTATGGATAATGCGCTGGTATTGCGTGACGCCTCGCGTTTTCAGGCGCAAAACGGCCAGCCTCAGCAGGCGCTGGAAACCTATAAAGACGCGATGGTGTCTTCTGGTATCACCACCACGCGTCCAACGGATAACGACAGTTTTACCCGCCTGACGCGTAACGACGAGAACGACGACTGGCTGAAGCGCGGCGTACGCAGCGATGCCGGTGATTTATACCGTCAGCAAGACGTTAACGTCACGCTGCAACACGACTACTGGGGCTCAAGCGGTACGGGCGGTTATTCCGACCTGAAAGCTCACACCACCATGTTGCAGGTGGATGCGCCGCTTTCTGACGGGCGTATGTTCTTCCGTAGCGATCTGGTCAACATGGATGCCGGGACATTTGCCACCAAAGACGGAAAGTACGATCCGAAATGGGGTACTTGTGCGGCGACGCCTTGTCATGGCAATACCAACCAGACCGCAAACGGCGCGAGCGTTGCCGTGGGCTGGCAGAATAAAACCTGGGCGATGGACATCGGCACAACGCCGATGGGTTTCGACGTGGTGGATGTGGTTGGTGGCCTGAGTTACAGCAACGATCTGGGGCCAATTGGTTATACCGTAAACGCCCACCGTCGCCCGATTTCCAGCTCGCTTCTGGCGTTTGCCGGGCAGCGTGATTCCAACACCGACACCACATGGGGCGGCGTGCGTGCCACCGGTGGCGGCGTGAGCCTGAGCTATGACAAAGGTGAGGCGAACGGCATTTGGTCAAGCCTGAGTGCTGATAGCCTGACAGGGAAAAATGTGGAAGATAACTGGCGTGTTCGCTGGATGACCGGTTACTACTACAAGCTCATTAATAAAAATAATGAGCGCCTGACCGTTGGCGTCAGCAATATGCTGTGGCATTACGACAAGGATCTTAGCGGGTATACGCTGGGCCAGGGCGGTTATTACAGCCCGCAGCAGTATGTCTCTTTTGCCTTGCCTGTGACCTGGCGTAAACGTACCGAAAACTGGTCATGGGAGCTGGGTGGTTCAGTCTCCTGGTCGCACTCCAAAACGGACGATGGAATGCGATATCCCATTCAGAGCCTGATCCCGACAAACTATACGGACCGGGGAGAGCCGGAAAACGGCAGCAGTTCGTCAGGCACGGGTTATACCGCCAGAGCGATTGTTGAACGTCGTGTAACGTCTAACTGGTTTGTCGGGATGGGCGTTGATATTCAGGAAGCAAAAGATTATACCCCGAGCCATGCGCTGCTCTACGTACGTTATTCTGCGGCGGGCTGGCAAGGAGACATGGATCTGCCACCGCAGCCGCTTATTCCGTACGCGGACTGGTAATCAGATTTACCTTAATCCAATTGTAAGTCTCTCTAATAAACGCAGCAATCGGGTATACTCAGGCGCACCAGGTTAACGCCCTGGTGCGCCTTGCGCTTTGAGTTTTGTGGAGAGTCATTTTGCGTGTCAGCCGTTCTTTAACTATCAAACAGATGGCGATGGTTTCTGCCGTCACGATGCTGTTTGTTTTCCTTTTCTGCGTCATTTTGCTGTTTCATTCCGTACAGCAGAATCGCTATAACACGGCTACACAACTTGAAAGTATTGCCCGCGCAGTACGTGGGCCACTTTCTGCCTCTATCCTGAAAGGGGATATTCCTGAGGCGGAAACGATATTAAAACGCATCCAGCCTGCTGGTATAGTCAGCCGCGCGGATGTGGTTCTGCCTAACCAGTTCCAGGCACTGCGGATGAGTTTTATCCCTGAACGTCCGGTTCCGGTCATGATCATGCGATTGTTTGAGCTGCCGGTACAAATTTCCCTGCCTGTCTATTCTCTTGAGCGCCCGGCGAACCCGCAACCGTTAGCCTATCTGGTGCTTCAGGCCGACTCATATCGCCTGTATAAATTTGTGATGAGTTGGGTTATTACGTTAGTAACCACTTACTTACTTTTGGCACTGATCCTCAGCGTGGCCCTGACCTGGTGTATTAACCGGTTGATTGTGCACCCTGTACGCCGCATCGCTCGCGAGCTGAATAACCTCTCGCCGCAGGAACAGGTGGGGCATCAGCTGGAGGTTCCGCATCTGCACCATGACGATGAAATTGGCATGCTGGTGCGCAGCTATAACCTCAACCAGCAGCGTATTTTGCGCCAGCAGGACGATCTGAACAGCAGTGCGACCCGTTTTCCGGTTTCAGAGCTTCCCAACAAAGCCTTTTTGATGGCCCTGCTGGAGCAGACCGTGGCGCGCCAGCAGACGACCGCACTGATGGTTGTCGCCTGTGAAACCTTGCAGGACACGGCGGGTGTTCTCAAAGAGAGCCAGCGCGAAGTGCTGCTGCTGACGCTGGTGGAAAAGGTGAAATCTGTCCTGGCTCCGCGCATGGTGCTGACCCAGGTCAGCGGATATGACCTGGTGATCATTGCCCACGGCGTGAAAGAGCCGTGGCACGCGATTACATTAGGTCAGCAAGTACTCACTGTCATTAATGAGCGGTTGCCCATTCAGGGTATTCAGCTACGTCCAAGCGCAAGCATCGGGATCGCTATGTTCTACGGCGACCTCACAGCAGAGCAGCTGTATCGCCGCGCGTTTTCTGCCGCCTTCACTGCCCGTCGTAAAGGGAAAAACCAGATCCAGTTCTTCGAACCGGAGCAGATGGAAAAAGCGCAGCAGCGCCTGACCGAAGAGAGCGATATTCTGACCGCGCTGGATAACCGCCAGTTTGCCATCTGGCTCCAGCCACAGGTGAATTTACTGACGGGCGAAGTCAAAAGCGCAGAAGCATTACTGCGGATGCAGCAGCCTGATGGCTCGTGGGAGCTGCCCGAAGGGCTGATTGAGCGTATTGAGTCCTGTGGCCTGATGGTCACCGTGGGTTACTGGGTGCTTGAAGAGTCCTGCCGCCAGCTTGCGGCCTGGCAGGAGCGGGGTGTCACGTTGCCGCTGTCGGTGAATTTGTCTGCCCTACAGCTTATGCATCCAACCATGGTTTCGGAGATGCTGGAGCTTATCCACCGCTATCGGGTAAAACCTGACACGCTGATCCTGGAAGTGACAGAAAGCCGCCGTATTGACGACCCTAACGAAGCGGTCACTATTCTGAAACCGCTGCGTAATGCCGGGATCCGCATCGCGCTGGACGATTTTGGCATGGGGTATGCCGGGCTGCGTCAGCTCCATCACATGAAAACCCTGCCGGTTGATGTGCTGAAAATCGATAAAACCTTCGTTGACGGTCTACCGGAAGACAGCAGCATGGTGCAGGCCATCATCCAGATGGCGCGTAGCCTCAACCTGCATGTGATTGCAGAAGGCATTGAAACCGAAGCGCAACGCGACTGGCTGGCAGCCGCAGGGGTGGAGAGCGGACAGGGGTTCCTTTTTGCCCGCGCAGTCCCTTCGGATGTGTTCGAGCAACGCTATCTGGCGAATGAAAGCAATAATGCAAAAGCGTAAATTTGTTGCTGGCTTGCGCGAGTCAGCTCAAATTTCTTAACATTCGTGTTTCAAAGTTGATGTAAGTTTATTTCTGTCATGTTTTACGGGTGTTATTTTAAAGTCGCAGGTTAACCAAAATCTTACAAAACCTGTGGTTTTTCTTCCCAAGGACACCCTATGAAAACCTCACTCTTCAAAAGTCTCTACTTTCAGGTCCTGACAGCCATCGCGATCGGTATTCTGCTTGGTCACTTCTATCCTGAATTAGGCGCGCAAATGAAACCGCTTGGCGACGCGTTCGTTAAGCTCATCAAAATGATCATCGCCCCGATTATCTTCTGTACGGTGGTGACCGGCATTGCTGGCATGGAAAGCATGAAGGCTGTTGGTCGTACCGGAGCAGTCGCTCTGTTGTATTTCGAAGTGGTCAGTACCATCGCACTGATTATTGGTCTGATTATTGTTAACGTGGTGCAGCCGGGCGCGGGGATGAACGTTGATCCATCGACGCTGGATGCCAAAGCCGTCGCGATGTACGCCGAGCAGGCAAAAGACCAGGGCGTTGTGGCCTTCCTGCTGGACGTTATTCCTGGCAGCGTCATCGGCGCATTCGCCAGCGGCAATATTTTGCAGGTTCTGCTGTTTGCGGTGCTGTTTGGTTTTGCGTTGCACCGTCTTGGCAGTAAAGGTCAGCTGATCTTCAACGTGATTGAGAGCTTCTCGCAGGTCATCTTCGGCATCATCAACATGATCATGCGTCTGGCACCGATCGGCGCATTCGGGGCGATGGCCTTTACCATCGGGAAATACGGCGTAGGTACGCTGGTGCAGCTAGGTCAGCTGATTATCTGCTTCTACATTACCTGTATTCTGTTCGTAGTGGTGGTTCTGGGGTCGATTGCCCGCGCGGCAGGCTTCAACATCTTCAAGTTTATCCGCTATATCCGCGAAGAACTGCTGATTGTGCTGGGTACCTCATCGTCTGAGTCTGCACTGCCGCGAATGCTCGATAAGATGGAGAAACTGGGCTGCCGTAAGTCGGTGGTGGGGTTGGTTATCCCGACGGGTTACTCCTTTAACCTCGACGGCACCTCGATATACCTGACGATGGCCGCGGTATTTATCGCACAGGCAACCAACAGCCATATGGATATTTTCCATCAGATAACCCTACTGGTGGTGTTGTTGCTCTCTTCGAAAGGCGCTGCGGGCGTAACGGGCAGTGGATTTATCGTTCTGGCCGCGACCATTTCGGCAGTGGGGCATCTACCGGTGGCAGGTCTGGCGTTGATTCTCGGTATTGACCGCTTTATGTCAGAAGCCCGTGCGTTAACCAACCTGGTGGGTAACGGCGTGGCCACGGTTGTGGTGGCGAAATGGGTGAAAGAGCTGGATCACAAAAAGCTTGATGACACGCTGAATAACCGCAATTCTGACAGCAAGACTCAAGGTATATCCTCCTAATATCGTCACAAATGCCCGCTATCCCTTGTCGGGATGCGGGCTCCTGCGCATAATAACTGTTCATACCTGTCATAATTCGACAAGATTTTTTTAAGGTATATTTCACTTCCGTCCGTGACGTTTCGCAGAACACGCGGTCTAATCGAAGTGTTTTCATCGTCATCTTTTGGAGTGCTCCACGTCACGAGACACTCTTTTTAACCAGGAATGTTGATCAGGGGTTCACATGCAGGGCACAAAAATTCGACTCTTAACCGGCGGTTTGCTGATGATGGCAGCAGCCAGTTATGTGCAGGCAGATGCGCTCCAGCCAGACCCGGCCTGGCAACAAGGAACTCTGGCGAACGGTTTTCAGTGGCAAGTTTTAGCCACTCCGCAGCGCCCGAGTGACCGTATTGAAATTCGTCTGTCTGTGAATACAGGCTCTCTGACAGAAAGCACTCAGCAGACCGGTTTAAGTCACTTTATTCCCCGGCTGGCGCTCACCCAGAGCGGCAGTTTGCAGGCAGTTCAGGTGCGTTCTCTCTGGCAACAAGCCATTGACCCTAAACGCCCACTTCCTCCGGCAGTCGTTTCTTATGACTACACCATGTTTAACCTGAGTCTGCCGAACAACCGTAACGATCTCCTGAAAGAAGCCCTGACCTATCTGTCTGATGCCACTGGCAAGCTTGCCATCACACCAGACACCGTAAATTATGCGCTGAGCAACAGCGACATGGTTGCAACCTGGCCTGTGGACACGAAAGAAGGCTGGTGGCGCTACCGCCTGAAAGGCTCCACGCTGCTGGGACATGACCCGGCAGAGCCGCTGAAACAGCCCGTCGATACTGAGCAGGTCAAATCCTTCTACCAGAAATGGTATACCCCGGATGCAATGACCCTGATTGTGGTGGGTAATGTTGATAGCCGTGCGGTGGTTGAGCAGATCAACAAGGCCTTTGGCGATCTGAAAGGCAAGCGTGAATCGCCAGCCCCTGTCCCTACGCTTTCACCGCTGCGCGCAGAGCCGGTCAGCATTATGACGGACACGGTGCGTCAGGATAAGCTCTCTATGATGTGGGATACCGCCTGGCAGCCCATTCGTGAGTCTGCGGCGTTGTTGCGTTACTGGCGTGCGGATCTCGCCCGTGAGGCGCTGTTCTGGCACGTTCAGCAGACGCTGAGCAAAAACAACATGAAGGACATCGGCCTGGGCTTTGACTGCCGTGTGCTGTTCCAGCGCGCCCAGTGCGCCATCAACGTGGAATCACCGGGTGACAAGCTGAATGCGAACCTGGGTCTGGTGGCGAAAGAGCTGGCGAAAGTACGCAAGGTGGGGCTGTCAGAAGAGGAATTTAATGCGCTGGTGGCGCAGAAAAAACTCGAACTGCAAAAACTGTTTGCGACCTATGCCCGCGCAGATACCGATATCCTGATTAGCCAGCGTATTCGTTCGCTGCAAAACCAGGTTGTTGATATTGCGCCGGAACAGTATCAGAAACTGCGTCAGGACTTCCTGAGCAGTCTGACGGTCGATATGTTGAATCAGGATTTGCGTCAGCAACTGTCGCAGGATATGGCGTTGATTCTGTTGCAGCCAAAGGGCGAGCCGGAATATGACATGAAAGAACTTCAGTCAACCTGGGATTCGATTATGGTCACTGCACCGCAGGCTGCGCAGACGACAACGGCAGATGATTTACATCAGGATGCAACGGATATTCCGCAGGGGCAGTAATGCCGGTGGGAGAGGCTTAGGGTGGGGGCATCAGCCCCCTCCTGATTTACGCAGGCATTGCCTCGCGCGGAATAATCGCCCCGCGATACTGAATCACCGTACTGGCGGTCAGGTGCCCGCGCTGTGCCGCCGCTTCTGGCGTACCGCCCGTCAGACGTACCGCCAGATAACCCGCACTGAATGAATCGCCCGCAGCGGTGGTATCAATCACTTTCTCTTTGGCTAATTTGACTGCCGGGACTTCCACAACGGTTTCCCCCGCAATCGCCACCAGGCACGACTCTGCACCGCGCTTAATCACGACTTCACTCACGCCAGCGGCCAGAGTACGGGCGATAACTTCATCGACCGGTTTTTCGCCCCACAGAGCATCTTCGTCATCCAGCGTTAAGAACGCGATGTCGGTGCATTGCAGCATCTGCTGATAAACCTGCTGCGTCTCCTCGCGGCTGGCCCACAGACGAGGGCGGTAGTTGTTATCGAAAATCACCTTACCGCCATTGGCGCGGCATTCACGCAGTAATGACAACAGTTTTTCGCGGCTGGACGGGCTTAAAATCGCCAGGCTAATCCCGCTCAGGTAGAGATAGTCAAAAGTAGCCAGTTCTTCACAAATGGCAGCTGCGGCGTCGCTTTCCAGCCAGAATTTGGCCGCGGCTTCGTTACGCCAGTAGTAGAACGTACGCTCGCCGGTACTGTCGGTTTCAATGTAATACAGACCCGGCAGGCGGTTTTCCATCTGCTGAATCAGGGAAGTTTGTACATTTTCACTCTGCCAGGACTCCAGCATCTGCTGGCTGAAACTGTCCGTACCCAGTGCGGTAACATAATTCACGGCGAGTGCGTCGGGAGCGACCTGACGGGCAATGTAAACCGATGTGTTCAATGTATCGCCACCAAAACCGCGGCTAACTTCCGCGCCTTTTTGTGACAGCTCAATCATGCATTCGCCAATCACGGCAATTTTTTTAGACATAGTCGTGAACCTGAACAGATAAATTAGAAGCAGTGTGCGCTGTGTGGATTATGTGGTCAACTATATTAAAACGACGTTCCAATATTTTTTTTGAGCCAGCGCGTATTCCTGATAATTTCTGTCATCTTAATTTCATTTTCCCGGCGAACTGGACATAAAGTTCTCAATTGTCCCGCCGATAACCCTTTGACGAGTCCAGAAAGGTCATCCCCATAAAACAGGACATCTGAAATGAAGTCAGAGCAGGTTATCCAGCGGCTAAGCACTACGCCTGAGGCAAGTATTGAGAACTTGCAGGAGCATCGCTACTGGCTGCAATGTGAGCGTGCCTATACCTATCAACCGATCTACCGTACTGACGGCCGGTTGATGGCCATTGAGATTTTAACGGTTGTTACGCATCCGTCGAACCCTTCGCAGCGTATTCCGCCGGATCGCTATTTTGCTGAAGTGGCCGTTCGCCAGCGTATCGATGTGCTGGAAGAGCAGCTGAAAATGCTGTCGACAAAGCATGAGTTTTTCACTCAGCACAATATTCTTGCATCGGTGAATGTAGACGGCCCGACCCTGATAGCATTGCGCCAGAACGCAAAATTGCAGGAGCTGATCGCCACGCTGCCGTGGATGCGCTTCGAGCTGGTGGAGCACGTCAGCCTGCCTCAGGATTCGTCATTTGCCACTATGTGTGAGTTTGGCCCGCTGTGGCTGGACGACTTTGGTACAGGTATGGCGAACTTCTCCGCGCTCAGTGAAGTGCGCTATGACTACATCAAAGTGGCTCGCGACCTGTTTATTATGCTGCGCCAGACGCCGGAAGGCCGAAATCTGTTCACGTTGCTCCTGCAACTGATGAACCGTTATTGCCAGGGTGTCATTGTTGAAGGTGTTGAAACGCTGGAAGAGTGGCGTGATGTGCAAAACTCACCTGCGGCAGCAGCGCAAGGCTATTTCCTCTCTCGTCCTGTCCCGATGGATACCCTGAATAACGTCGTTATTACGTTGTAAAGTAATCTGTTTCCCGTAATAGTGCGTCGCACTTACGCATTATTACCGGACGCAGTGGCCCCCCGCTTACCTGTGTCATGAGCTATATTGATGAAAGGTAAGACTATCTGGTAAGGGGGAAACAATGACGAAAACAACCAGGATTGTCACCTGGGGATGTGGGATTTTCTTGTTGTTGATTGTGGTGGCAATCATCATTCTCGCGACGTTTGACTGGAACCGCCTTAAACCGACCATCAACCAGAAAGTCTCTACCGAACTGAACCGGCCGTTTGCCATTCGCGGCGATCTGGGCGTGGTTTGGGAGCGGCAGAAAGAGGAAACCGGCTGGCGAAGCTGGGTGCCCTGGCCGCATGTTCACGCCGATGACATCATTCTTGGCAATCCGCCGGATATTCCCGACATCACTATGGTGCACCTGCCACGTGTTGAAGCCACGCTGGCCCCTCTCGCGCTACTGACCAAAACGGTCTATCTGCCGTGGATCAAACTCCAGCAGCCAGATGCGCGCCTGATCCGCTTATCTGAAAAAAATAACAACTGGACGTTCAACCTCGCCAGCAGTGGCGACAGCACGCCTGATGCCCAGCCGTCGTCCTGGTCTTTTCGCCTGGATAATATTCTTTTCGATCGCGGGCGGATCCTCATTGATGACAAGGTGAGTAAAGCGGATGTGGAGATCATGGTCGATCCGCTGGGAAAACCGCTGCCGTTTAGTGAGGTTACGGGCAGCAAAGAGAAAGGGGACAACAGCAAAGCAGGCGATTACGTGTTTGGCCTGACGGCGAAAGGGCGCTACAACGGCCAGCCTCTGAGCGGCACGGGTAAAATCGGCGGGATGCTGGCGCTGAGAAGTGAAGGTACACCCTTCCCGGTACAGGCAGATTTTCGCTCGGGGAATACCCGCGTGGCATTCGTGGGTACGGTTAACGATCCAATGAAAATGGGCGGTGTTGACCTGCGGCTGAAATTTGCCGGGGATTCACTTGGCGAGCTATATGACCTGACCGGCGTACTGCTGCCCGATACGCCACCTTTTGAAACCGACGGGCATTTAACGGCGAAAATCGACCTGCAAACTGCGTCAGTTTTCAATTACCGCGATTTTAATGGCCGGATTGGGGATAGCGATATCCACGGTTCTCTGACGTATACGACCGGAAAACCACGCCCAAAACTGGAAGGCGATATGGAGTCTCGCCAGCTACGCCTGGCCGATCTGGGGCCGCTGATTGGTATCGATTCTGGTAAAGGCACGAAGACCAAAGATGTCAAAAAGGATCCCCAGCCGGCGGGTAAAGTCCTGCCTTATGAACGCTTTGAAACCGACAAGTGGAACGTCATGGATGCCGATGTCCGTTTTAAAGGGCGCAAAATCGAGCACGGTAGCACCTTGCCCATCAGCGACCTTTCCACGCACCTGATCCTTAAAAATGCCGACCTGCGCTTACAGCCGCTGAAATTTGGCCTGGCGGGCGGGACTATCTCATCCAATATTCATCTTGAAGGGGATAAAAAGCCGATGCACGGGCAGGCGGATATTCAGGCACGGCGGCTGAAGCTAAAGCAACTGATGCCGGATATTGCACTGATGCAGAAAACCCTGGGCGAGATGAACGGCGATGCGGATATTCGCGGTGTGGGTAATTCGGTGGCGGCGTTGCTGGGCAGCAGTAACGGCAACCTGAAGCTCCTGATGAATGACGGGCTGGTAAGCCGGAATTTGATGGAGATCCTCGGGCTTAACGTCGGTAACTACATTATCGGGCAGATTTTTGGCGACGATGAAATCCGTGTGAACTGCGCAGCGGCGAACCTGGATCTGGTCAATGGCGTTGCGCGCCCGCAGATTTTTGCCTTCGACACGGAAAATGCCGTTATCAATGTCACCGGGACGGCCAGTATGGCCTCTGAACAGCTGGATTTGACTATCGATCCTGAGAGTAAGGGCATTCGTATCATCACCCTGCGTTCACCGCTGTATGTGCGCGGTTCGTTCAAGTATCCGCAGGCTGGCGTGAAAGCCGGGCCGCTGATTGCGCGTGGTGCGGTTGCGGCGGCGCTGGCTACGCTGGTGACGCCAGCGGCAGCACTGCTGGCTCTGGTATCACCGTCGGAAGGGGATGCGAATCAGTGCCGGACTATTCTGGCGCAGATGAAGAAGTGATGGTGCGGTCTGTTTGTGCCGGGTAAGGCGAAGCCGCCACCCGGCATGACCCGTTTACAGAGAATGATCTTTAGTTTCGTGGGTCAGCAGCAACGCAATCAGCGTCAGTGCCGCCATCGCCGCAAGATACACACCCACATAGAACAGACCATAGTTAGCCTGTAACCAGGTGGCAATATATGGCGCAACAGATGCCCCCAGGATAGAAGAGACGTTATAGGAGAAAGATGCTCCGGTATAACGCACTTCAGTCGGGAACAGTTCTGGCAACAGCGCGCCCATCGGGCCGAAGGTCAGTCCCATCAGGCTCAGACCAATCAACAGATAAGCCATCACCAGCGAAGGGCTGCCTGAGCCCAGCAGCGGCGGGAAGACAAACAGCGCAAACAGGATAATCAGCGAGGTGATAACAATCATGCTTGCGCGACGGCCAAATTTGTCCGCCAGCAGGCCTGCAATCGGCACCATCACGCCAAAACCAACAACCGCCATCATCAGCATCCACAGCACTTCATTACGCGGCAGCCCCAGACCAACAGGTGCGGCAGCGGTGCTGAACGTCATTGAGTAGACCGTCATGATGTAGAACAGCGTATAGGTCGCCAGCATGATGAACGTGCCCAGCACGGTCACACGAACGTGTTTTGTCAGCAACGTGCCCAGCGGCACTTTAACCTGCTTTTTCGCCGCCGCAACTTTGGCGAACACTGGCGTTTCATGCAGAGAAACGCGCACGTACAGGCCAATCAGAACCAGCACGGCAGAGAAGATAAACGGAATACGCCAGCCCCAGTTCATGAACTGCTCATCCGTCAGCAGCCAGGAGAGCAGCAGGAAAGTGCCGTTGGCAAAGAAGAAGCCAATCGGCGCTCCCAACTGCGGGAACGAGCCATAAAGCGCGCGTTTACGGGCAGGGGCGTTTTCGGTTGCCAGCAGCGCTGCACCTCCCCATTCACCACCCAGCCCCAGACCCTGACCAAAGCGCGCCAGCGCCAGCAGAACCGGCGCCATAATGCCGATGGTTTCGTAAGTCGGCAGCAGGCCGATCGCCACGGTAGAAATCCCCATGGTCAGCAGTGACGCCACCAGCGTGACTTTACGGCCGATGCGGTCGCCAAAGTGACCAAACAGCGCAGAGCCAATCGGGCGCGCAACGAAGGCGATGGCGAATGTCGCCAGAGACTGTAGCGTGGCGGCCGTTGGGTCACCCTGCGGGAAGAAGATATGCGGGAAAACGATAACCGCAGCTGTGGCATAAATATAAAAGTCGAAGAACTCAATGGCGGTGCCAATCAGCGAGGCGACGACAACTTTATTACGTGAGTTAACCGGCGTGCTTTCCGGTTCAGTGTCGAGTGTTGTGGCGGTTGCTTGCATAAAATATTCTTATATTTTGACGAACGAACGGCCATATTACGCACAGCAAAAGCGACATTTCAATCTGTAACAAACCGGATCAATGGCGATAAAAGCAGCAAAAAGCGAATAATTTTCAGACCAGCAAAATATCTTCTATGAAATGCTTCACAGTTTTTAAATATTAGATGATAAAACTGGTTTTTGGTTAAATAAAAGTTACGGACTGGATTTATATTCTGAAATTATAGAACGGGCTGAATTTTTGCATTCTTATTCAGCCCGCATATTCCATCAGGTGTGGGTTTTACCCGGCATTCTCGGGTCATCTTTGTATTGCGCGGTGGCTATCCATGCGGCGCAGAACAGCGTCAGGCGGGCGAAGAAGTAGAAGAACGCCATTAACCCCAGCACCGAGCCAAATGCCGCTCCCGACGGGGATTTCACCAGCGCTGGCAGGGTGTAGGTCATCACGATTTTGATGATTTCAAAACCAATTGCCGCAATCAGTGTGCCGCGGATCAGCGCCTTTTTACGTGGCCGGTGGCGTGGTAACCGCCAGAATATCCAGAAGAACAGCAGGTAATTGGCAAAGACAGAAATGGCCAGCCCAATGCCTCGCCATGCAGGTTTAAGCCATTCAATGCTGTCGAGATAGAGCGCTGAGATAATCATCTGCTGTGCTGAACCGGCAACAGAGGTAATGGATAGCGTCACAATCAGGGCCACAAGCAGGCCAATCAGCGAAACAAAATCACGGAAGTACTTAACCCAAATTTTCTCTTGCTCCTGCGGCGTGCGTTCCCATACTTCGCGGGACTGGGCGCGAATGGCTTCACGCAGGTTTCCCATCCAGTTAATGCCGGAATAGAGCGCAATGAGCAAACCAACCAGACCAACGGTGGTACGCTGCTGCACGGCGGTATTGATGGTGCTTTTGAGCGTACCCGCGAGCGTAGGGTCGCTGACGTTCATCAGGATCTTGTCGAAGATGTCCTGGAGCAACGTCGGATGCCAGGCAAGAATAAAACCTGCGGCAGCAAACGACACCATCAGGATGGGGATCATCGACAGAAATGAGAAATAGGTGATGGCGGCGCCAAACTGATTCCCCATACGATCATTGAAGCGCTCAGTCGCGCGTATCAGATGAGCAATCAAAGGCCGACGCTGGATCTTCTGTGCCGTGCTGGTGACGGTTTTCAGCGCGTTGACGGCTTTTCCTGGGGTGTTTTCCTGTGGGGGACGTTGCTGGTTGTTTTCCGGCGTCACACGCTTTTCCTTATTCGTTTGGCGGGATGTAATTGAAATTATAGCCTGCCCTTAATCAACATAGGCTTTCATTAATACGGTTAGCCACTCCATAAACAGATGCACCCGGCGGGAGAGGTTACGCCGGTGCGGATAAATCAGCGACACGGGCATGGGTTCTGCGCGGTATTGCGGCAGGATCTCGAGCAGTTTTTTGGCTCGCAGCGAATCACGCACACCAACACGGGGCACCTGGATTATCCCCAGCCCGGCGATACAGGCCGCATGGTAGGTTTCCGTGCTGTTTACGGTCAGGATCCCGCCCGTTTTTATCCACTGCGTAACGTTGCCGTTGTAATACTCAAAGCCCTGCGGGCGAGTGCCCAGACTGGCGGCATAGTGAATGACCGCATGTGAAGCCAAATCGTCCAGACTATCCGGGTAACCAAAACGCTCCAGATACTCTGGGCTGGCGCAATTAATCACCGACAGCTTGCCTAGCGGGCGGGCAATCAGTCCGGAGTCCTTCAGCGCGCCGACGCGCACCACACAGTCAAACCCTTCGCGGATCACATCGACCAGGCGGTCACTGCTGCTGAGTTCCAGCTCAATACCGGGATACTGCTGTAAAAATGCCGGGAGTTTAGGGATGACTAAATTTCGAGCAACGCCCACAGGCATATCGACACGCAATCGTCCGCTGATGCTGGAGGGATCAAGCTGGAACATGCCGTCCAGTTCGTCGAGGTTGGTCAACAGATCTTTTGCGCGCTCGTAATAGACCATGCCGTCCTGCGTCAGGCTGACGCGGCGCGTGGTGCGGTGTAAAAGCTGCGTGCCCAGCAGGTTTTCCAGCGCCTGAATTTGCCGCGAAACGCTCCCTTTCGGCAGGCCTAAGGTATCCGCCGCGCGGGAAAAACTTTCCAGTTCCGCGACACGGATGAAGAGCTGCATTGCGTGAATTTTATCCATAGGCGTGGCTCATTGTTGTTCGTAATGAAACAGTGAAGCGTTTCTTACTGCCTTTATTGATCTTCTATCACCTAATAAGCTCTTTCTCAATCTTCATAACAGCCGGAACGAGGTTTCTTATGTCTGAACGTATTGCATTAGTAACAGGTGGTAGCCGTGGTCTGGGGAAAAACGCGGTATTGAAGCTGGCTGATGCAGGTACAGGAATTATCCTGACCTATAACAGCAGCGAGAAAGAAGCGCTTGAAGTTGTGCGGGAAATTGAGGGAAAAGGCGTTAAAGCCGCAGCATTACAGCTTAACGTCGGCAATGTCGCCAGCTTTGAGGATTTCAGCAGGCAGGTTCAGGAAACGCTCAAAAACATCTGGCAGCGTGATACCTTTGATTGTTTATTGAACAATGCGGGCACAGGTTTATATGCGCCTTTTGCCGAGACGACGGAAGCGCAGTTTGATGAGGCGATGAATATCCATTTCAAAGGCCCGTTTTTTCTGACCCAGCAACTGTTGCCGGTGATTAAAGACGGTGGCCGCATCCTGAATGTGTCCAGCGGGCTGGCGCGTTTTACACAGCCAGGCTCCGGGGCTTACGCCTCAATGAAAGGGGCAATGGAGGTGCTGACCCGCTATCAGGCAAAAGAGCTGGGTGCGCGAGGGATCTCGGTCAATATTATTGCCCCGGGCGCGATTGAAACCGATTTTGGCGGTGGACGGGTGCGAGACAACGCGCAGCTGAATCAGATGCTGGCGTCTCAAACCGCGCTGGGTCGTGTGGGCTTACCGGACGATATTGGTGATGCGATCGCCGCGTTGCTGAGCGATAAACTGGGCTGGATGAACGCCCAGCGTATTGAAGTTTCAGGCGGGATGTTCCTGTAATGCAATGGCCTGCGGGGAGGGATCCCCGTATTGGTAGTGATTAAGATGTTCCTTAAAGCAATTATGTCAAAATCTGGCAAGATTTAATCAAGTCGGGCATTTTGTAACGCTTCCCGTAGTTGAGTTTGTTCTCAGGCAGACCCTCTGTAGAATCCCCCTCGAATTATTGAGTCTTTATTATCTATCCATGACGATACTTCGTGGCACGGGGTTTTCAGTGGGAGTAAAAATAATGCGAGTTATCATGTTTGACAGGCAGTCAATATTTATTCATGGAGCGATAAATCGTCTGCAAGAATTAATTCCAGAAATAAATATATCGGGAACCCGTCAGACTGATGAGCTGTGGGCGCTTTTATCCGCCTCGCCAACATCTATCCTCATGATTGACGGCCGCTTTATTGAGGATGCCGGCATGACGATGCTGGAAGAGATTATGCTGCGTTTTCCGGCACTGCGTGTGGTCATGGTGCTGGCAAAAAATGATGTCAGATGGGTGGAGCAGCTTATGCAGAATAATGTCACGGCCATTATTCCCCGCAATGCACACCCGGAAATGATCGCTGCAATGCTGAAGTCGGTATCGAAGGGGATGGTCTGTTTCCCGTGCGACTGGCTTAAACAACATTCCCGGCCGCAGCAGGGGCTCTCTTCGCTGAGTGAGCGCCAGCGCGAAGTACTAAAACTGCTGGCAGCGGGTGAGACAAACAAAGAAATTAGCCGCACGCTAAACATCAGCACAGGAACGGTAAAAGCCCATCTGGAAGCGCTTTTTCGCCGCCTGGATGTCAAAAATCGCACGCAGGCAGCCCTGTTTTATACCCGGGCAGCCTGAGGTTTATTCGCTGTCGAAAAGTGCACATTCAGCCTGGCGTTGCTGCGCCAGGCTGTTGATCTTTTTGCCATTAAGCATAAGAGCATTACGCCAGAGCAGTGTCGCTTGCGCGTTATTACCGCGTGCAACCTCCTGAATAATACCAGTGTTCAGACAGTCTTTAATCCCGCAGCTGAATATCAATGAAATAAGGGCATCATGTTTTTCTTGCGTCAGCGGACGGGCGATATTTTCCCGTAGAACGTCTTCACATTTCTGAATATCGTCGTAGAGAAATTGTTCGGCCTGAGCCAGAGTAATAAACGCGGAAGTTGTCTCTTTCGGACCGATCACGTGGCCAAATCCAATAATCCATAAACCACTTTCATCACAATATTTCTCAAGGGACAGACCCTGATATTGTTTAATTAATTCAATTCCAGACGACGATATCTTCAGCGAACGGCATATCATATTCGTTTCCTCTCTCTGGCATGACTGTAGAGGAAATGGTGGGTGATCAATATCCGCCAAATGGCTGTTGAACTGTTTTTTTAAGCCTGAAACTCATGCTTCAGCAAACCAAATAGCCAGTCATTGTGCCACTGTCCGGAGAGGAAATAGCTTTCGCGCAGTTCGCCTTCCAGCCTGAACCCTGATTTTCCCAGTAAAGCCCGTGAGGCGATATTGCCCGCCGTGACGGTAGCGGTCAGCCGACGGATGCCGCCCTGGTTAAACGCAAAATCACAGAGTGCCCGCAATGATTCAAATCCATAGCCCTTGCCCTGGGCGGATGACGCGAAAAGAAAACCGACTTCGGCGCAATCGTCTTCCCGATGGATATAACCCGTGACGCCCAGCGGTGTCTGGCTGGCGGCATCACGCACCACCAGACATAACCACTGCGCGCTGCCTGGCGCCCACGGGGCAAGGCGGGAATCAAAGGCTTCGCGGATGTCTGCAACGGAACGGTCTTCTGCGACAAAGCGCATGACGTCGGGATGCTGCTGCAATGCAAGAAAGAAGGGCCAGTCAGACGCTTGCAACGGCGAGCAGGTCAGACGTGCGGTGGTGAGGGAAGGCATTCGGGTTCTCCAGAGCATGTGTAAATGATTATAGGGCTGTCACTGTATTTCAACAGAAACTCAGGTATGGTTTAACCTCGTATAAATAAAAAGAAAAATGACCTTATCGGGTCTGCCATGATGTATTCGTTGTCCCTGAAGGAAAACAATGACTCTCAGCACATCACATCATATCCGCGAGCAGTTTGAGCACTGCCTGGCGGTCATTCGTCAGGCCTCAGTCGAAATGTTGCTTCTCCTGAATGTCCATGTTTCGGAAGGCAAAGATCCTCGCTGGTTCCTTGAACAACTGGATAGCGCCCGCCTCGCATTAGGTGGCTGGGGCGCTGTGGCGAAAAAACTCAACCTGAATGATGCTGAAATGTCGGACTTTACGCTGCAACTGCGCCTGTTGCAGCAGCGAGTCCCACAGTACGAAAGTGGGCAGGATGTCAGTGAAAACCAGCTGATTGCGGCCATGCGTTTTGTGACCGCCCTGGAACACGTGCGTCTGCAACAGACGCTTTTAACCTACAGTACGGAGCTTGCGGCAGGCAACGAGATCCAACAACAGCAGGCGCAAAAGCAGGTTCGGGCAATTGAGCTGATGATTAAGGGGCTTATCCAGCAGGCGTGGCCCGATCCGGTGCGGCTCAATAATCACCTTAAAACGTTATTTAACGCCGACCGCGTCCGGCGCTGGCTGAAGCTGGGTGAAATCAACGATATCCTCAGCGGCATGATGTTTAGCGAGCTGGCACAGATGCTGGTGGATAAACGGGAATTTAGCCGTTACTACTCCCCGTTGTTTAGCGACCCGATGATGCTGACGCTGCTGGTTGAGCCGCGAAAAACCCTGCAAACCTTCCTGAATGATATCCGCCAGATCCGCAACAGCATTGCCGTTAACCAGCGTTTGAGCTCCGCACAAATTTTGCTGCTGGATAACTACTACACACAAATTACCCGCCCCGTTCAGCGGGCGTTTGAAGAAGGGCGCACGCGCATCAACCCGGCGGGATTGATGTCGGTGGACGCCAGCGAGCTGCATAACTTCTGGGAAAACGCGCAAAAAATGGACCGCATCACCGGTGGCGATCTGTTCGAGGTGCGCGACACCATTGAAAAGCCGACCCAGCGTGCGCCGCGTACACAAGAACAGCGCGACCAGTTGATTTCTGGCCTGCTATGGGCGGCGGTTGGGGTGATGGTGATTGCCATCGTGATGGGAGGTTTTTGGCTCGTCACCAGCGGTAAACCGCCACCTGCAACCGCAAACGCAGAGGAAGCTTCCCCGACTCAGGAGATGCGCGAAGCGCCCACTTCACGTGAAACACTCACGCGCATGGGCGTGACCTGGGATGAAAACAATTTCCGTTCGGCCATCAACCGTAACGACACCCGCGTGGCGCAGCTGTTCCTCCAGGGCGGAATGGACTGGAAGCTTTCATGGACTGAAGAGGCGATGGCCGCGGAGCACGACGGCGTGCTGGAGTTGATGCTGCGTTACCGGTCGCAAATGGTGGAGGAAAAACCGTGCCGTCGGTTTATCAATACCCTCAGCCATGCCATGTCGAACGGTGATGCCCTGACTTCGCTGCGTAAGCAGTATCTTAAGGCGTTTTGCACAGTACCTGCGGTGGTGAAACGCCAGCAGCATGATACGGATATGGCCACGCGTCGCGCCCAGGCGCAGCCGGACGATAACACTAAAAAATGGCAGTCTATTCAGACCGCTATTTATGATGTGATTCGGTAACTTTGCGGGAGAGTGCCGGGGTGACTCACCGCTACCACCCCGGTAACCTACGGCTCCCCATACAGCCCAATCAAACGCCGCACCACACCGTTCGTCCAGCCAAACCCATCCTGTAACGGATATTCACCACCGCCACCTTCACGCGGTGTGCTGCTGGCGATATGGTACTTCTCAATCAGCTTGTGATGTTTCTTATAGAAATGGTTCACCGTTTGCAGCCAGCTGTGGGCAATCTCATCGCCCAGCGAGTCGTTGCCATAGCGTTTAAACCCCTGAATAGCCATCCACTGCAACGGCGCCCAGCCGTTAGGTTTATCCCACTGTTCGCCGGTTTCATGTTCGGTCGCTAAAATACCGCCCGGCGTCAACAGACGGGCGTTAACGGCATCGGCCAGACGGTCGGCCTGCTCGTGGGTCGCCATGTCGACATACAACGGCACAATGCTGGCGGCGGAGAACAATGCCATCTCTTCGCGTCGCCAGTCGTAATCACGGTAACAGCCGTTCTCGTCATCCCACAGATAGCGGTTTACTGCTGCCCGGCGATCGCTTGCCTTCTGGCGGAAATGGGCTTCGGCCGCTTTATCACCTTTCCGACCAGAAAGATTAGCGATGGTGCTTTCCAGCTTGTACAGGAAGGCATTTAAATCGATGGGAATAAACTGTGTGGTGCGAATGCTGGCAAGACGCCCGGCATCGCGCAGCCAGCGGGAGGAGTAATCCCAGCCCGAAGCCGCACCCGCACGCAGGTCGCGATAGACCTCGTTCGGCGGGCGACCGGAGTGTTTCGCTGTTTCTACATCCTCAATCCATGATTCATCGCGCGGCGTGTCACGATCGTCCCAGTAGCGGTTAAGCATAGAGCCGTCCGGCATTCGCACGACGTGACGGTAGGCCTGATTCAGCAGCAGCGATTCCGCGCCATCCATCCAGAAGGCATATTCCAGTAACAAATGGTCGAGATAGCGCCGCGCGCCGCGCACGCCATCTTCCTCGAATAACTCGACCATCAGGGCAAACACCGGCGGTTGCGAGCGGCTCAGGTAGTAGGTGCGGTTGCCGTTGGGAATATGGCCGTAACGCTCAATCATCCACGCGAAGTTGTCCGCCATGCACTTCAGCATGTCGTGGCGTCCGCTTTCCGCCAGCCCCAGCATGGTGAAGTAGGAATCCCAGTAGTAGGTTTCGCTGAAGCGCCCGCCGGGCACGATATACGCCTGCGGCAGCGCCAATAGTGACGACCAGGGAATATGGTCCTGCGGTTCGCGCGTTAACACCGGCCACAGATTATCGATATGCTCTTTCAGGGAAAGATTTGGGTCAGAAATATATTCACTGGAGAGCACTTCCGGCATCCAGAAGTGGTTCTCAACGAACTGGCGCAAATCGAAATCCCGGTGACGTTTTACCTTGCGATAGCGGATAAGAATATCCAGCGGATCCATTTTCGGTGCGCAGTCGGGGAAGGTTTTGCTGTCTGCAAACAGCCGCGATGACTGCACATGCTCAAACAGTTCAAGGTAACGATCGGCGGGGGTGAGGGCATCGGATGCGGGCAGCCCCTCGATCATTTCGGGTTCCGGCTCCGCTTCAATCATTTCATCCAGTTTCAACTCGCAGGGATCGGCCTCGTAGCGAAGTTCTTCCTCAATCCCGAACTCGACGATATCGGCGGCGTGTAGTTTCTGGCTGAACATAGTGATAGGGACCTCCGGTTGTATTCACAATGACAGGTTTTTCCGGGTGTCTCATAAGCGTAGACATTCGCTTCGATGCGTGGGGAGTTAAATGTGCGGTAGATCACGTTTTGGCAGGGAGGTGAAAAAGATAAAAGGTTACACAGGCTCATGATATTTAAACCATAAACCTGCTAACCCTACATTCCTGAACACCTTAAAATTCAGAGCATTCACTTTGCAACAGAGTATGTATTAACCGGGGGGCTAGTAGGCTTCGTCTTCTGTTTCTACTTCTACACGCAGCGAATGTGCCTGCGCGAATATTTCTTCAGCCGCAAGAAGAGGGCGATGACCTTTGCCTTCAGGCTGAATTACAAATTGCAGAGACTCACAAAGAGGAACGTTATCGCGCTTTTTACCGTTGCCAATAATGGCATTTGGTGCAAACGGAGCGAGTGCATTCGCAAATGCATGGTTCATTGAATCACGATCCTGGTAATGCTCTTCATGCATCCCCAGTGCACTGCGGATAATGGCGCAATCAATCATCGTACCTGTCAGCCAGCAACACGAAGAGGCATATCCCGCACACCAGCGCAGACCACTACCCTGAGTGAAATTCTGCAATAACTGCGTTTTTCCTCCGGCGAAACATGACCCCAGCATCAGGCCCCTGATGTTGAATTTTGCGGATTTCTCACTCACGGCGCTGAGGATATCCTTCAACGGCACTTTTGCTATGTGTGTTGAGCTGCCATGGGCTGCAACATAGACGATTGTATTCGCAAAAGTTTGCTTACACAGGCAATCAAGCGCGGTCTTAAAACTACTTTTGTCGTAAAAATTCAGAAAATAGACATCAGTATCCCCGTGTAACTTTGCGATGCCCTCGATAAACGGTACAACCGAAGAACGATTAGAGTCTTGCCCATCTAACTCCCACGGGGATTCGATCACCAGAATACAATTACTGCTTGTGTGTTTTGGCATTAAAAACTCACTTAAATAAAATTATTACGTTACGTGATTTGGAATTGTTTATTTAAACGCTTTTATTTTGCAGACCAACTCTGCAAATAAATGGACAAAATCGCTGTTGTTTCGGCATAGCGCAGTAAGGCATTAAAGGGATCCACTCACTCGTCATCCTTTCTGATGACAACACTAAAAATGGAACCTTTATGAACCTTAACGCGAAGCGTCAGGGCGCTATGCCTTTGTCTTTACAGAATACGCAGCGAAACACTATATCAGACTTAAATGGTTTAATAGAAAATCGACAATTGGTAGGTTTGAATATCCGGGGGGAGAAAATAAGCGCAATCATTTATCGCAGTAATTTAAGTGAAATTTCGTTCCGAGATATTTGTTTTTCTTACTTAACGTTAAATCGTTGTTGTCTGGAAAATATTACATTTGAAAACTGCGATATGCGCAATGTCTGTTTTTCGCATTCAGTGGTGACAAAACCTATTGTCTTTCGTGGTTGCCAGGTGGCGGGGATGCGTTTGATGAATATGCACAGGAGGATGTTTGTTTTCGAAGAATGTTCTGGCGTCGGGCAAATATTAATCGCCTGACGCCAGAGGCAATGCGAGATTAACGCATGGTCACAAACTCTTCCGCCGCAGTTGGGTGGATAGCTACGGTGTTATCGAAGTCTTTCTTGGTTGCGCCCATTTTCAGTGCCACAGCAAAGCCTTGCAGGATCTCATCCATACCAAAGCCAATACCATGAATACCGACAATTTTCTCTTCCGGGCCAACGCATACCAGCTTCATGCGGCATGGCTGACGGTGAGAGGTGACGGCGGTATACATCGCGGTAAACGCCGATTTGTACACTTTCACCTGGTCATCGCCATACTGTTCGCGCGCCTGCGGCTCGGTTAAGCCCACGGTGCCGATTGGTGGGTGGCTGAATACCACTGTCGGGATGTTGCTGTAGTCCAGATGCTCGTCCGGCTTGTTGTTGAACAGACGCTCAGAGAGACGACGGCCAGCGGCCACCGCGACCGGAGTCAGTTCAACGGCACCGGTGTTATCACCCACCGCATAAATGCCAGGCACGCTGGTGTTCTGGAATTTATCGACGACGATATAGCCTTTGTCGTTGGTTTTCACGCCAGTGACGGCCAGGTTGAAGTTGTCGTTTGCCGGCTCACGACCAATCGCCCAGATCAGGCAATCGACGGTCTGGCTGCGGCCATCTTCCAGCTCCAGGGTCAGGCTGCCATCTGTATTTTTCACGACCGCTTTTGGTACGGCGTGGGTATGCAGGGTCGGGCCTTCGGCGTTCATCACTTCGACCAGGGTATCGACGATCAGCGGGTCGAAGCTGCGCAGTGGTGCGTGCTTACGCACAAACAGATGTGCTTCGGCGCCCAGACCGTTAATCACACCCGCCAGCTCTACCGCGATGTAACCTGCGCCAACAACCGCAACGCGTTTTGGCAGGGCAGGCAGTTCGAAGAAACCGTCGGAGTCGATACCGTATTCCACACCTGGAATGTCCGGGTGGCTTGGGCGGCCACCGGTGGCGATCAGGATATGATCGGCAGTGATCGTCTCACCGTTCACTTCGATCGTGTTGGCATCAACAAAGCGTGCAAAACCCCGGATCACATCGACGTTGTTTTTACCCAGTACGTTGTCATACGAGGTATGGATTCGGTCGATATAAGCCGTACGGCTGGCAATCAGCTTGTCCCAGTCAAAGTTATTGATGGTGGTGTCAAAGCCGTAATCCGGGCCATACATATGGATAGCTTCACGGATTTGCGCCGCGTGCCACATCACTTTCTTCGGTACACAACCCACGTTCACGCAGGTGCCGCCAAGCTCTTTGGCTTCAATCAGCGCGCACTTCTGGCCGTACATGGCTGCACGGTTGATAGAGGCGATACCGCCGCTGCCGCCGCCGATTGCGATGTAGTCATAATGCTTCGTCATAGCTTTTATCCTTAATCGTGAATTGCCGCGATTGTATACCTGAAATCAATAGGTTCCACCAATGACTGCGATTACTCAGGCACGATCCAGCCCACTGTCGCATGGCCGGTACCGGCTGGCACCAGCGTTTTGTGCAGCCACGGCAGCACGTTGTTCATTTGCGCTTCGAGCTTCCACGGCGGGTTGATCACAATCATGCCGGAGGCGGTCATGCCGCGCTGGTCGCTGTCCGGGCGCACGGCCAGCTCAATTTGCAGGATTTTGCGGATGCCGGTGGCTTCCAGGTCTTTGATCATGCGCTTGATTTGCGCGCGCAGTACCACCGGATACCACAGAGCATAAGTGCCGGTTGCAAAGCGTTTGTAGCCTTCGTTGATGCCGGTCACCACCGCCTGGTAGTCGGTTTTGATTTCGTACGGCGGGTCAATTAACACCAGGCCACGGCGGGAAACCGGCGGCAGTTTGGCTTTCAGCTGCTGGTAGCCATCGGCTTTTTCCACGCGGGCGCGGTTATCTTTCTGGAATTCGGAACGCAGCAGTGGAAAATCACTCGGGTGCAGTTCGGTCAACTGAAGGCTGTCCTGCTCGCGCAGCAGCTGGCGGGCAATCAGCGGAGAGCCTGGGTAGTAACGCAGCTGGCCGCTGCGGTTGAAATGCTCAACCACGCCGATATAAGGCTCCAGCTCTGCCGGCAGGTCATCCTGCTGCCAGATACGGGCGATGCCTTCGAGATATTCACCGGTACGCTCGGCGTGCTCGCCGCTCAGCTGATAGCGGCCCGCGCCGGCGTGCGTGTCCAGGTAGAGAAAGGGTTTATCTTTCTCTTTGAGCGCTTCAATGATCAGGCTCTGAACGGTGTGTTTAAGGACGTCGGCGTGGTTGCCTGCGTGAAAGCTGTGGCGATAACTGAGCATGGATGCAGAGATTCCGGGAAGTAGACAAGTTAAGCGCTAGTTTACCGTAGATCCGCCTGGATTACCGCTAAAGCGCCGTGCTGTTTCAATTCCGGCAAAAGCGTTGCAAAACATATCGGTGTCATAAAAGTGTCAACCAGCAGGGCTAGCGTCGCAGGCAGGCAAGGTAATTCTTTGAATAAAAGGAAAAATAATGAAGCTGCAATTCACACTGCTCACATCAGCACTCCTCCTCGCGCTGCCGGTACTGGCAAAAGAGGTTCCGCTCAGCCAGGCGGCCGACATCGCCAGCAGCGTTACGCCGGCATCTGCCAGCCCGTCGTTTGATGCTCTGGAAATTCAGACGCTGGCGCAACTGCGTGCGGCGCTGAAAGGTGATGCCGCCACGCTCACGCGTGACCAGCTCGAAAAGGCGAAGCAGAACAAAACCCAGGCCGATAAAGCCTGGCTTAAGGCAAGCGGCTATGACTTCCGGGTGAAAGAGAACCAGCAGGCGGGTATCGACCTGCTTTCGGTATTCAGTAAACTGCCCGAGACCGTTATCAACGCAAACCTCCAAACAGTGACTGCCATTAACCGCGATGCTTCGCAACTCACTCGCCATCAGGCACTGGCGGATGCCGAAGGGATTAGCTATCTCTACTTCCTGAGCGACGCGCTGGGGCCGCGTCTGGGTAAGGCATTTCTTGATGCCTATGACAAAGGGGACCTTGGCAAAGCCGCGGCGCTGATTAAGGCATCTGAAGTCAGCACTGGCGAGGCGAAAAAGCACTTTAACAACCCGCGCCCGTTCCTTATCCAGGGCAATACCATTCATCTGGTGCCTGATGACGTGGTGGTAAAAGACAATCAACCCTATACCGCTGACGGCGGTTCGTTCCCGAGCGGGCACACCAACACCGGTTACACCGACGCATTGCTGATGGCAGAGATGATCCCGGAACGTTTTGATGCGTTGGTGACGCGGGGGGCACGCTATGGCTATTCCCGTATTGTCCTCGGCGTGCATTATCCGCTGGATGTGATGGGCTCGCGAATGGTGGCGCAGCGTAATGTAGCCCATTATCTGAATGACGCCAGCTATCGCGCGCTGTTTAACGAAGCCCGCGACCAGCTGCGCACCGCGCTGGAAAAAGAGTGTGGGACATCGCTGACTGAGTGCGCAAAGACCGACGGTAAGAACGATCCGTATCGTGACCCGGCCATGCAGACGTTCTATCGCTTCACCATGACCTACGATCTGCCGCAGCAAAAAGGCGAACAGCAGAGTCTGAAAGTGCCTGAAGGGGCCGATGTGCTGCTGGAAGCGGCACTGCCAAACCTCAGTGCAGCCCAGCGCCAGGCGCTGATGGTGAAAACTGCGCTGCCTGCGGGTTATCCGCTCTCCGGGACAACGCCGGATCAGCAGTTCTGGCAGCGTCTGAACCTGCCTGCTGCCTATGCACTCGGGCATCACGCACACTAAGTAACCCATACCCGGCAGCGTTACGCTGTCGGGCGTAATTCCCCGCTTGCACCATTGAAATCCTCTACACTTAACCCCATTACTGAACCAATATGTACAGCGCCGGATGCGCGCTTCATTCATCTTCTTCAACAGGACAGCGCTTATGACCAATCCATTACTGACGCCTTTTTCGTTGCCACCGTTTTCTAAAATCCTCCCTGAGCATGTGGTTCCAGCCGTTACGCAGTCGCTGGATAATTGCCGTGCGGCGGTAGAAAGCGTGGTGGCGCAAGGTGCGCCGTACACCTGGGAAAATCTGTGTCAGCCGCTGGCGGAAGTGGATGACGTGCTGGGCCGTATCTTTTCGCCAGTGAGTCATCTGAACTCGGTGAAAAACAGCCAGGAGCTGCGCGAAGCCTACGAGCAAACCCTGCCGCTGCTCTCTGAGTACAGCACCTGGGTGGGTCAACATGAAGGGCTGTACCAGGCCTACCGCGACCTGCGCGATGGCGATCACTATGCGTCACTGAATACCGCGCAGAAGAAATCTGTGGATAACGCGCTGCGTGATTTTGAGCTGTCCGGTATTGGTCTGCCAAAAGAGAAACAGACTCGCTATGGCGAAATTGCCGCGCGTCTGTCTGAGCTGGGCAACCAGTACAGCAACAACGTGCTGGATGCCACAATGGGCTGGACGAAGCAGGTAACCGACGAAGCAGAGCTTGCCGGGATGCCGGAAAGCGCGCTGGCGGCAGCGAAAGCACAGGCCGAAGCGAAAGAGCTGGAAGGTTTCCTGTTAACGCTGGATATCCCAAGCTACCTGCCGGTAATGACCTATTGCGACAACCAGGCGCTGCGTGAAGAGTTGTACCGCGCTTACAGCACCCGCGCGTCCGATCAAGGCCCAAATGCGGGCAAATGGGACAACAGCCCGGTGATGGCTGAAATCCTCGCCCTGCGTCACGAGCTGGCACAATTGCTGGGCTTTGAAAGCTATGCCTTCAAATCTCTCGCCACCAAAATGGCGGAAAACCCACAGCAGGTGCTGGATTTCTTAACCGACCTGGCAAAACGCGCCCGTCCACAGGGCGAGAAAGAGCTGGCTCAGCTGCGCGCTTTCGCGAAAGCGGAATTCGGTGTGGATGAGCTACAGCCGTGGGATATCGCTTACTACAGCGAAAAACAGAAACAGCATCTCTACAGCATCAGCGATGAGCAGCTGCGCCCGTACTTCCCGGAAAACAAAGCGGTAAACGGTCTGTTCGAAGTGGTGAAACGTATCTATGGCATTACCGCCAAAGAGCGTACTGACATCGAAGTCTGGCACCCGGACGTGCGTTTCTTCGAGCTGTATGACGAGAAGAACGAGCTGCGCGGCAGCTTCTATCTGGATCTCTATGCGCGTGAAAACAAACGCGGTGGAGCATGGATGGACGACTGCGTGGGCCAGATGCGTAAAGCGGATGGTTCGCTGCAAAAACCGGTCGCTTACCTGACCTGTAACTTTAACCGTCCGGTGAATGGTAAACCTGCGCTGTTTACACACGACGAAGTGATCACCCTGTTCCACGAATTCGGTCACGGCCTGCACCATATGCTGACCCGCATTGAAACCGCAGGCGTTGCCGGTATCAGTGGTGTGCCGTGGGATGCAGTCGAGCTGCCAAGCCAGTTTATGGAAAACTGGTGCTGGGAGCCGGACGCGCTGGCGTTCATCTCTGGTCACTTTGAAACCGGCGAACCGCTGCCAAAAGAACTGCTGGATAAAATGCTGGCGGCGAAGAACTACCAGGCGGCGATGTTTATCCTGCGTCAGCTGGAGTTCGGCCTGTTCGACTTCCGCCTGCACGCTGAGTTCAGCCCGGAACAAGGGGCGAAAATCCTCGAAACCCTGGCCGAGATTAAAAAACAGGTCGCCGTTATTCCAGGACCAACCTGGGGCCGTTTCCCGCACGCGTTCAGCCATATCTTTGCAGGTGGTTACGCGGCGGGTTATTACAGCTACCTGTGGGCCGATGTGCTGGCGGCAGACGCCTTCTCTCGTTTCGAAGAAGAGGGCATTTTCAACCGTGAAACCGGCCAGTCGTTCCTGGATAACATCCTGACGCGTGGCGGCTCTGAAGAGCCAATGGTGCTGTTCAAACGCTTCCGTGGCCGTGAGCCGCAGCTGGATGCGATGCTTGAGCATTACGGGATCAAAGGCTGATTGTTACGTGAAGATCTGCTTAGTAGATGAATCAGGCGCCGGAGACGGCGCCTTATCTGTTCTGGCCGCCCGCTGGGGACTGGAGCACGATGACGAAAACCTGATGGCGCTGGTGATGACGCCAGAACATCTGGAACTACGTAAACGCGACGAGCCGAAGCTTGGCGGCATCTTTGTCGACTTTGTGGGTGGTGCCATGGCGCACCGGCGCAAGTTCGGCGGCGGTCGTGGCGAAGCGGTAGCGAAAGCGGTCGGGATCAAAGGCAGTTATCTGCCGGATGTGGTTGATGCCACCGCGGGGCTGGGGCGCGATGCTTTTGTGCTGGCGTCTGTTGGCTGCCGTGTGCGGATGCTGGAGCGCAATCCGGTAGTGGCGGCGTTGCTGGACGATGGGCTTGCGCGTGGCTATGCGGACCCGGAAATCGGCCCGTGGTTGCAGGAGCGTTTGCAGCTTATTCACGCCTCCAGCCTGACGGCGCTGACGGATATCACCCCGCGCCCGCAGGTGGTCTACCTCGACCCGATGTTCCCGCATAAGCAGAAAAGCGCGCTGGTGAAAAAAGAGATGCGTGTGTTTCAGTCGCTGGTGGGGCCAGATTTGGATGCCGATGGTCTGCTGGAGCCTGCCCGCCTGCTCGCGACAAAGCGTGTGGTGGTGAAGCGCCCGGACTATGCGCCACCGCTGGCGGATGTTGCCACGACCAACGCGGTGACCACCAAAGGGCACCGGTTTGATATTTATTCGGGGACAGCGGAATAAAAAAACCGGGTGGCGGCTTCGCCTTACCCGGCCTACATTCTATTCCCTCTCCCGGTGGGCTGAGGGATCCCCAGTAATTTTTGTCTTTAATTCAGCGATGATATTACGCCATTGAATTAAGGGACTTACAGCGGTGTCATGGTCCGGCTGAAAATCGCCGAAGCGTTTACGGAAGGCCGGGGCGACGCGCATGGATGCGCGGCGAGGGCGGCTTTACAGGGACGTTTCATCCGCCCGTCCCCGATTAGCCTGGAGCAAACGCTGAGGGCATCGCGAAGCGACGATTTTCTTGCCGGGAGCCCGGGTCGCCAGGGTAGCGGCGGTGAGCTACCCTGGCACGTTCACCGGTATTGTGGTGACAGAGTAGCAAGGAACGTAAAGTGAACGGAATGACCACCTGAGCCGTATGTTCCCCCTCACCCCAGCCCTCTCCCCTGTACGGTCCGGGGACATAGTGAACACTTGTTCGGGGACATGGTAGACACTTACAACTAAGGCATAAGAACCCGTTTATGGAGTCGCTTATGTCCTGGGATGCGAGAGATACCATGTCATTACGTACCGAGTTTGTTTTGTTCGCCTCGCAGGACGGGGCGAACATCCGTTCCCTCTGCCGTCGCTTCGGCATTTCACCTGCCACTGGCTATAAGTGGCTTCGCCGCTGGGCGGAGGAAGGGGCCTCTGGCCTTCAGGACCGCCCGCGCATACCGCACCATTCCCCGAACCGCTCATCTGACGACATCACTGCCCTGCTGCGTATGGCGCATGACCGCCATGAACGCTGGGGCGCACGCAAGATAAAGCGCTGGCTGGAAGACCAGGGGCACACCATGCCCGCCTTCAGCACCGTCCATAACCTCATGGCCCGTCACGGTCTGCTGCCGGGCACTTCACCGGGCATTCCCGCCACGGGACGGTTCGAACATGACGCGCCGAACCGCCTCTGGCAGATGGATTTTAAGGGCCACTTTCCCTTTGGAGGCGGCCGCTGCCATCCGCTCACCCTGCTGGACGACCACTCCCGATTTTCCCTGTGCCTGGCGCACTGTACCGATGAACGGCGCGAGACCGTGCAGCAGCAGCTGGTCAGCGTGTTTGAGCGCTACGGCCTGCCGGACCGGATGACGATGGACAACGGTTCTCCGTGGGGAGACACCACCGGCACCTGGACGGCGCTGGAGCTGTGGCTGATGCGTCTGGGTATCCGGGTGGGGCACTCCCGGCCGTATCATCCGCAGACGCAGGGTAAGCTGGAGCGTTTTCACCGGAGCCTGAAGGCAGAAGTGCTGCAGGGGAAGTGGTTCGCGAGCGGGGGCGAACTGCAGCGCGCCTTCGACCACTGGCGGACAGTCTATAACCTTGAACGCCCGCATGAGGCGCTGGATATGGCGGTACCGGGGTCGCGGTATAAGCCGTCAGAGCGGCAGTACAGCGGCAACACCACGCCCCCGGAATACGACGAGGGCGTGATGGTCAGGAAAGTGGATATCAGCGGAAAGCTGAGCGTGAAAGGGGTAAGTCTGAGCGCAGGCAAGGCGTTCAGGGGAGAACGGGTCGGGCTGAAGGAGATGCAGGAAGACGGCAGCTACGAGGTGTGGTGGTACAGCACGAAAGTGGGGGTGATCGACCTGAAGAAAAAGTCGATCACCATGGGTAAAGGATGTTAAAAAGTGTTCACCATGTCCCCGAACACCTGTCTACCATGTCCCCGGACCGTACACCCCAAAAAGGAGAGGGAGCCGTCCGTGCTCGTATTTTTGTGGGGATTCCTCAACCCGGTGGGAGAGGGTGAGGGGAATTTAATCCACTTACTCTTCTTCTTCGTCACGCAGTGGAACAATCAGCATATCCACGTGAACGGTGTTGATCAGCTGACGCGCTGAAGACATCAGCTTGCTCCAAAAGTCCTGGTGATGACCGCAAACCACCAGATCCATATCGTATTTCTTGATTGCATCAACCAGTACCTGACCCAGATCGCCGCTACCGCTTAAGGTTTCGGTAATAGGGTAGCCCGCGTTGGTAGACAGCTCACTCAGTGCATGGTGAGTCTCTTCAGAGATACGCTTTTGCATATCGCCCAGATTCACATCGATCAGACCGGTATAGAGATCGGAGTAATTCACATCAACGTGAATCAAAGAAACTTTCGCGTTATAGGGACGCGCCATGGATACCGCTTTATCAACCAGCACTTTGCTCTCCGGGGAGAGGTCTACCGCGATGAGAATGTGTTTGTAAGCCATAGTGTTACTCCTTCCTTAAGTTATCGATGACTAAAAGAGAAAGCCGTCGTCTGTTGCTTTCATTACGGCTCAGTTCAACAAATTTTTCAAGCCTTCGCGTTGATAACGATTAACCTTGTGGCAAAAAAATTAACGGATCTCCTACACTATTTAATGAGCCGTTCGGATATTAAAACGCGAACCGGATCGACTTTTGAGTCATTCTTTCACTGAACTGTCTGTCAGGGCATTGGGTGCGGTAGCTCAGGGGCTTTGCTTCGAGGGCGGACGCCGGGGAGGATGTATGATTAGCACCGTCGCATTGTTTTGGGCGTTATGCGTAGTTTGCATAGTGAATATGGCGCGCTACTTCTCATCGTTACGTGCGCTATTAGTGGTACTTCGTGGTTGCGATCCGTTGCTTTATCAGTATGTGGACGGTGGAGGGTTCTTCACCTCGCATGGACAGCCCAGCAAGCAGATGCGTCTGGTGGGGTATATCTATTACCAGCGCTACCGCGATCATCACGATGAAGAGTTTATCCGTCGCTGTGAGCGCCTGCGTCGTCAGTTTATTTTAACCAGCGCCCTGTGCGGCCTGGTTGTGGTCAGTATGATTGCGTTGATGATTTGGCACTGAGCATAAAAAAAGCGGGCCAGTTTCCTGGCCCGCTTTTTTGTTGCGCTTAACGAATTAAATCAGCTTCAGCGCAATCCAGTACAAACCACCAGACAGCAGGATGGATGCCGGGAGTGTGAACACCCAGGCCATCAGAATGTTGGTAACCGTTTTGCGTTGCAGACCACCACCGTCAACAATCATGGTACCCGCCACAGAGGAGGAGAGTACGTGGGTGGTGGACACTGGCATCCCGGTGTAGCTCGCCAGACCGATAGAAACCGCCGCTGTCATCTGCGCGGACATACCCTGCGCATACGTCATGCCTTTCTTACCAATCTTCTCGCCGATTGTTGTTGCCACACGGCGCCAGCCAATCATCGTACCGATACCCAGTGCCAGCGCAACCGCCATGATTATCCAGATTGGCGCGTACTCAATGGTATTGAGCATATCGCCTTTCAGTTTCTTCAGCAGTCGCTGGTCGTCAGCGCTTATGCCAGGCTGTTTCGCCACTTTATCCGTCACATCAGAGATGCAAAGCATAATGCGACGCAGCTGACCGCGCTGCTCAACGGTAAGTTTGTCGTAGCTTTCGATGTCGCCCAACATACCTTTCGCACGTTCCAGAGCATTAATCGCATTCGCCGGGTGGCAGTGGAACTCGCCAGGTGCGGTGGTTGCGCCTGCTTCCGGTGAAGGGATCAACTGGTCAACACCGGTCGCTTGCTTCAGCAGCTCAGGGTGCTGCTGGAAGTAAATTTCGACGTTGTTCACGGCATCACGAGTACGTGTGATTTCGTAACCGGAGGCATTCATGTTGACCACAAAGCCTGCCGGAGCAACACCAATCAGGACCAGCATCACCAGACCAATGCCTTTCTGACCATCGTTCGCGCCGTGTGAGAAGGCCACGCCGATAGCGGAAAGGATCAGGGCAATACGCGTCCAGAATGGCGGTTTTTTCTTGCCGTCTTTCTTCTCACGCTCTGCCGGTGTCAGGTGAATACGGGAGCGTTTTTTAGTATTGCTCCAGTAACGACGCAGGATGAAAATCAATCCACCTGCTACCACCAGACCCACGATAGGGGAGACGATAAGTGAGGCAAAAATCCCAATCACTTTCGGGATGTTCAACGCATCGACAACCGATGTACCGGTCATCAGGGCATTCGTTAACCCAATACCAATAATCGCGCCGATGAGGGTGTGAGAACTGGATGCAGGCAGGCCGAAATACCAGGTACCGAGGTTCCAGATAATTGCAGCAAGCAGCATTGAGAACACCATAGCAAGGCCATGGCCAGAACTAACGTTAAGCAGCAGATCCGTTGGCAACATATGCACAATGGCATACGCAACGCTCAGTCCGCCCAGAAGGACACCAAAAAAGTTAAATACCGCCGCCATAACAACCGCAAGTTGCGACTGCATTGCGCGAGTGTAGATAACCGTTGCTACTGCGTTTGCAGTGTCGTGGAAGCCGTTGATTGCTTCGTAAAACAGAACAAAAACTAGTGCAAGCAATAATAAAAGCCCGGTATGTAAATCCAGGCCAGCAAACAAATGTAGCATAGGACGTTACGCCATTTTGAGGACATGAACGCGGCGCATTATCCAGGACAAATGCGCAACGGGCAAAGTGAAATATAGCTTTTTTTTGATATTCCTTCGGCTTTGGTGGACTTAGGTAAAGAAATATATTTTATATTTCAAATATATGACTGATATCTGGCTTATTTGCGCTGGTGCGACCACAGCGGAAACTTTACAATCCGCGCAGTTAACGAAGAGGGTTTTGACGTGGAAAGGTTTGATGCCGTTGTGATTGGGGCCGGTGCGGCGGGTATGTTTTGTGCGGCAATGGCCGGGCAAGCGGGCCGTCGGGTACTGCTGCTGGATAATGGTAAAAAACCCGGACGCAAGATCCTGATGTCTGGCGGGGGCCGCTGCAACTTTACCAATTTGTATGTCGAACCCGCGGCATATTTGAGTCAAAACCGTCATTTTTGCAAATCTGCGCTGGCGCGCTATACCCAATGGGATTTTATCGATCTGGTGGGTAAACACGGTATCGCCTGGCATGAAAAAACGCTGGGTCAGCTGTTCTGCGACGACTCCGCCCAGCAGATTGTCGATATGCTGGTGGCCGAGTGCGAAAAAGGCGATGTGGTCATGCGCCTGCGTACGGAAGTGCTGGAGGTATCGCGCGATGAGCAAGGCTATACGCTGCAACTGAACGGTGAAACCGTCAGCGCGGATAATCTGGTGATTGCCAGCGGCGGGCTGTCGATGCCGGGGCTGGGTGCGTCACCCTTTGGCTACAAGATTGCCGAACAGTTTGGCCTGAAGGTACTGCCTACACGCGCCGGGCTGGTGCCGTTTACGCTGCATAAGCCATTACTTGAACAACTTCAGACGCTCTCCGGTGTGTCTGTTCCCTCTGTCATCACTGCCGAAGATGGCACGGTATTTCGCGAAAATCTGCTTTTCACCCATCGCGGGCTTTCCGGCCCGGCGGTGTTACAGATCTCCAGCTACTGGCAACCGGGCGAGTTTGTGACGGTCAATCTGGTGCCTGATTGCGACCTGGAAAGCTTCCTGGACGAGCAGCGCAGTGCACATCCTAATCAAAGCCTGAAAAACACGCTGGCGATGCAGTTGCCGAAGCGCCTGGTTGAGTGCTTGCAGGTGTTAGGGCAGGTGCCGGATGTGTCTCTTAAGCAGCTCAACAGCCGCGATCAGCAGGCATTGGTCGATACCCTGATAAACTGGCGCGTGCAACCCAACGGCACCGAAGGCTACCGTACGGCAGAGGTGACGCTTGGCGGCGTCGATACTGATGGGCTTTCTTCGCGCACCATGGAAGCGCGTGACGTGCCGGGCCTCTATTTTATTGGTGAAGTGATGGACGTTACCGGCTGGCTTGGTGGGTATAACTTCCAGTGGGCCTGGGCGAGCGCATGGGCATGCGCGCAGGCTCTGGCTGTCCGAAGACAATAAAGTTGTACACAAAGCACTAAAGTTGTAACCATTCTCAAAAAACGACGCTAATGTTGTATACTTACTGAATGTGTGGTTATAGGGTTGGAGACTATAAAATGCACATATAGGTACGTATCAATGTCGTTTTTTGGGTACGATCATGGGTAGGGGTAGGCGTCTCAAATCCTATTTGGATTATGAAAATGCGCTAGGTGACGGCATAGGAGTGGGCTATGGCCAAAGTTATCAGCCCTGGCTTAGAGCTCAGGACGTTAAATCCCGTGGAAACCGTTCGATAGTCTTTGGCCTTAAGACGTTTCGAAACCATCATCTCCTTTCTTCTGTCGAAAGTAACTTTTTCTATCTGGCTGAGTTTAATGACTCGGTGATTGATATCCGGGAACAATTCCCACTCTTTCCTCTCCGGCTTACCCAACAAATAGCAAATCATCTACATTTTCAACATCCTATGGTGAGGGGAGTAAGAGGAGTACCTGTCGAAGTTCTGAATGTTATGACAACCGATTTTTTACTGACCTTGAGAACTCCTGAAGGCGGACTTCGATACAAAGCTGTAGCAGTAAAACAAAACGAGAGCATACCTGAACGCGAAGCCCAAAAACTTGAAATAGAGAGGATGTTTTGGCAGTTGATTGATGTTGAGTTTCAAATTTATGTTGGCTCGGAACTCAATAACGTCGTCGGTAAAAATATTTGTTGGGTTACTTCTGTATTAAGAGATGGTTCTGTATTTTATGATAAATATCCTCTTGATAAAATCCTATGGAAGCTTAAACCAGATGTTTATCCCATAGTGGGACTACGTGCAATGATTTCATCAATCATTGGGGTAGATGCACAAGAAGCGATGATGTTATTGCAGGCAATGATTGGATTAAAAATGATAAAAATTGATTTATCATATCCAATACTCGAAACCGGTCTGATAAAGATAATATCCAATGGCCACTATATAGGACTGAACGCAAATGGATATTATTAGAAATTCAGTCTGGCTCTCTCAAGGCACTGATTTGCTTGCAGAGGGGCTTTATCGTGTTTTGGATTTTGACAAAAAGGTTGATTTGTTAATTTTGTTTAAAATAAAATCAGAAAGAACGGGTAAGCCAATTCCTTTCTCATTTTCATTGTTTAAATATTATATTGAATCAAATAGCATAACTTGTAAAGATTATATATACCCTTCATATATGTTAGTAGATGAGAAAGAAATAACAGATGAAGACAGGGGAAGGCGAGATGAAAATTACAATATCATTAAAGATCTTGTAGATGACAGAATGTTTCTGTTCGACTATGCATTACATAAAAAGTCTCACCTTTTAATGGACTACTCCAGAAATAAAAAAATATCACAATATACTATCAGAACGCTTCTGGCGTTGTACTGGCGACATGGGCAGGATGTTTATGCATTACTACCCGCATTCTCGAACTGTGGTGCCGCTGGGAAAAGTAGAATCAAACATGAAATTAAACTTGGGAATTCCAAGAAAAACAGAGCATTACCTAATGAACGTTCACGTGTTTTCATTCTTAATGAAAGAGATATAAATAATATTAGAAAATCTCTCATTATGTATCATTATAAAGTTAACGGAGATACGATAAAGAAAACATTAGAGAGACATATTGATTTGTATTTTAGGGATGAAATTAAAACAGCGAACTTAGAAAATAGAGCTCCATATGTTCCTTCTTTAAAACAATTTTCATACTGGAATAAAAAACTCTTCACTAAAGATTTCTCGATAAAGAAGAAGAACACGAAAAAAGAAATAGACCTCAAAATGCGGGCGCTTTTAGGTAGTGCGGCTAATACAACTGTTTTACCGGGTGATGTTTTCGAAATAGACTCAACTGTCGCTGATGTACATCTTATTTCGAGTTTAAACAGACGAAAAGTCATTGGGCGCCCAACTATTTATACAGTGGTGGATCGCGCAACAAGAATGATTGTTGGCCTTCATGTTTCTTTATACCATGCTTCATGGCGAGCTGCCCGACAAGCGTTAGCAAATTGCTTTATGCCAAAAAAAGAATATTGTAGATTATTTGGAATCTCTATTACTAATGATGATTGGCCTTGTTCTCATATTCCATTAACATTGATGTGTGACAACGGGGAGATGATTGGTCTTAAACCTCAGGAAAAGATGACCCCCCTGACAAAACTTGAGTTTGCGCCAGTCGGTAGAGGCGACAGAAAAAGCATTGTTGAACGCTGTTTCGGTATTCTAAATGATGAAGTTATTCATAGGCTTATTGGAACAACACGAAGGGGTAAGATTGTTAAAGGAGCGCCAACACCGCAATCCAGGGCTTGTTTAACGATTCAGGAGGTCACGTCTTTACTGATTCGGGAGATACTTGCACATAATCAGAGAACATATGAAGAACTGGCTTATATCAATCCCTTACTGATTGAAAATGATCTCGTAATATCACCAAAAAATAGTTGGATGATAAGCTTAAAGCACGGGAGATTCAGCGCAAGAGCCGTTGGGGCCGACGAAGTGATCGCACGATTGTTGATCCCTGTGAACGCTAACATTACCGCCGGTGGGATTCAGTACAATAATCTTTTTTATGAATGTGATCCAGACATTGCATCAGGTGCCAGAGTATTTGGAAGAACCACTTGTGAAGCAAGAATAGATGACAATTGCGTAGATTATATATATGTAAGATTTGACAAAAATAGCATTTTCAAAAAGCATTACCTGCTTAAGAAAAGAGATATATTTAAAGGTAAAGCTCATCTTGATACAGATGTAATGGCTGATTGGGTAGATACTCAAAAAGAAATTAATTTATTTACTCTGGATTCACTCAGCAATATCAATAATAAAGATGATTTTAACAAGAAAGGTAACGAAAGATTAAATGAAATATACGAATCTCGACGGGTACATGGTAAAGATATTAAAAAGAACAGGAAAAATGAACTTGATTCATTAGGGCGAACTGATGTTGCTAATGGAAGACCTGAACCCCTACTTCCGTCATCCAGTAAGGTTCTGCTTTTGCCTGGCCGGGAGGAGAAACAAAGATGGTTAAAAGGTAAGAAGAAGACTGAGGACGCAGAATAATGAACCTTATACGGAGCGTTTCAGCGATATATAAAGAACAGGAGTTACCTGAGTATCGTGGCAACCCCTTAATTGAAGCACTTCCTGAAGCGCTTACGGAAGATGAAGTACTTCTGGAAATGAGTTATTTTCCCGAAATTGACGAAAAAATCCGCTGGACTGCCCCGGCGAATGTTAGAGAGCAGTATGTCGAACGTATAAAGAAATTCCGTTGCCCTCAAACCAATCTTATCCAGGCTTATAAAATGATTTTACGGGCACTTAGGGAAAGCTATGCAGCCCGTAATCCTTTAAAAAGCGGAACTATTCAATATCTTCATTACTATGGGACTGAGCGTCCTGATATTGAACCCGAAAGTGGATATTTTAAATCCCAGGCTGAAACCATTACGATAGTTGGAATGAGTGGTTCTGGAAAAACTACCATGATCGAGCAAGTCATGGATCATTTCCCTCAGATTATAGAACACAGCAGCTATAAAGGAGTTTTTCCCGGCTTCAGTAAGCAAATCGTATGGGTAAAGATTAATTGTCCATACAACTCAAGTGTGAGAGACCTTTGTGAAGAGATTTTACAAAAATTAGATGATGCAATTGGTATTGAACGAACTACACCAGAGATTAGAAATGGTGCTCTGGCTCGCCAGATTGCGCAAAGAATAAAATCATCATTTTTAGGTATCCTTGTTATTGATGAAATGCAGAGGCTAAAATTTTCAAGAACTGGAGGTGAGAGTAAGTTGATTGATTTTTTACATGAAATTGTAGATTCGATGGGGGTATCTATGGTTTTTTGTGGAAATCATCCTTTTGACGAGACTCTGACAAAGAAAATGAGAATTGCCAGGCGGGCAGAGTCTGGTGGTTATATGAAAATTTCAAATGTCAGATACGACTCACAAGACTGGCAATCGTTTATTCATTATTTATGGCCATTACAATGGACAAATGTTGAAACACCATTAAATGATGAGTTAAACGAAAAATTATTCATTTTATCTAAAGGCAACATTGGATTGGCTCAGATGATTTATCGGGGGGCACAATTAAAGGTTATCGGTAGCGGTAATGAAATCATAACTGGTGCAGTCTTGTCGGCCTCTGTACCGGTACTCGTAAGCCATACGGAGGAATATAAGGATACTTTACTCCCGGGGGCAGCGACTGAAGACGAGGAAGCCAAATGGCTCTCTGCATCTAATGAAAGTGATGCTTCGGCTAAGTTCATGTCAGAGAAGCCCTTAAAAGCTTTGATCCCTGGAGATATAGACAGGCCACAGCACAAGGAATTCGTAAGAAAAATAGACGAGGTTATGCGCAATTTCGACGAGAAAATACTGTCTCTTGACCATGATCTTGTTATCACCAGAACAGCTGAAAAGAAAAATACCTACGATGCTCTTCAGCGTTGCGGGCTTATAAATACAGATCCACTTAATAAATTGTAATGAGGTCATCAGTTCGTAACGGTCAAAGAGAGGTGGGGTAAATGAGAATGTTGTCTGTTTTACCTGATGAATCCTTGTTCAGTCGGTTTTGTCGGACAGCTACCGTGTACGGTATGTCCCCATCTTCTCTGTTAACGATCATTTTCCACAAACCTGATATGAGCGTCCATCCAATTCTCAATTCAGGATTAAAGGCTATTTCTCTTCATACATCCGAAAGTGCAGACCAGCTCTGGCATGAACAGACTTTACTCCCTCTGTTTGCCTGGGCACTACCAATCAGTCGTAATGAAATTATGGATTTCAACACGACCCCTGCCAGGCTTAATCGATTGTGCCGCCTTAGTAATTTTTCACTAGGACAGCGGACACTATTGAAGTTTTGCCCGGTTTGCGCTCGTGAAGATACTTTTCATTATGGTGTTACTTATTGGCATCTGGCGCATCAACTTCATGGGGTTACAACCTGCCATCGGCACCAGGTAGTGCTTGAAAGCATCAATGTCCCTTCTGCACCGCACATACGTATTGGACTGATGCCTCCTGTTTCGTATACAGAACAACTCAGCAATGAGACAGACTTCGATTTTGCTAAATTTTGTTATGAGTCCATAAATATAATCAGAAGAAAAGAAATTTGTCACCCAAATTACATGGATGTACTTAAAAAGTTAAATTTATTATCATTGGACGGGAATCTGAAGAAAAATGTATTTTACGCACATGTTTATGCTAAGTGCCAGTTATTTGGGGAGGGTTCATCGGAGCTTCTACCGACATCCCTTACTGATTATCACTACTGGGAGCCTATACTCAAAGATAAATGTTGTCAGCATCCCACAAAGCACCTTTTGCTTTGTTATTGTTTGTTAAATACTTGCTGGCCAACGTATGCAGGAAGTCGTCCTAATAAAAAGAAAGAAATCTTTAAAAGTCATAAGGAATACAGCTTTCATATGGCTGAAAATAATACTAGTGTTAGCAACCTTGGGAGAGAATTTAATCGCAGCAGATGTTACATTAAAACACTTATTTATAAAAAATACCTGAGGGCGTTTAAGCGAAACACAAAAATTAATATATTCACTGAATTGCTTATCAAGTCTATGGCTGTAAGGGGGTTTAGTCTGGCATCCATAGCTGAGAAAAACTCATTATCGGAAGGAACTGTATCCTCTGTAATTTCATCTTGTTACGGTTTATGCTCATGGCGTAAAAAATGTAAAAAAGATTCTTTAAGACGGCGTCATAAGCAGAAAATATTAAGATTTATACATAATCAATCCATTTCTGTAACGCGAAAGTTAGTCAAGGAAAGTTGTTATGCTAGTTTCTTTTGGCTAAATAAACATGAAAATGGCTGGCTTAATTCCTGTCTTCCTAAAGCAGTACGATGTTATAGAAATAAAAGAGTAGACTGGAGCGAGAGAGATATAATCTCATCATCATTAATAAATGTTGTTTTATCTCAGGGGCAATACCCGATGTCACTTACAAGCCTGGATGCTTTACTGGGGGGGCATAACTGGCTTTTGAAATACAGAGATAAACTACCAATGACAATGACACTTCTCAGGAAAAAGAATCTAATTAAATAAGAGGGAGTGATATGGTTTACGAAAATGAATTGTGGCACAGTTTTCTTCTGCGTTCACAGATAATGTATAACTTATCCAATTGCAGGAACATAATATCTAAGCATGGTGAACTAAGGTACGATGCCTTTCCTCGGCTCGAACTGATTGATATGTACAAATTGCATAGTTTGCAGGATATATATGACATTCTTGCCACAAGAAATGGTTATATACTAACTTCCAATATAGTGTCGTTATCTTCTGGTGTTTACGGGTATTTCAACGCTGTTGAAGATGCCTGTCGAAATAATTTACACATAACTAATTCATATCCATTGGTAAACATCTCAAAGATTCGTTACTGCCATAAATGTATTATTGAAGATATACACTCTAAAGGCATTGGTTATCTTCGTCATAGATGGTTGTTTGAATCTAAATGTGCAGCTCATAGTACCTGTTTATATGAGGTTTGTTTTGACAACTATTTGGATGCAGTGAAAGGACTTAGTGACTTAATTATAAGTGGAATAAATCCTCATGGTTATTGTTCCCTTGTGGTTGACATTTCAAATCCTTTCAAAACTCCAGTGTATTTATTGCCATGTGCCAGGGATAAAATTTTAAAATGGATTTCTGACAATAAAAATGAGCTGGTTTACTTTCTCTTTGACCTCTTTAAAAGTAAATCGCATTCTAGTTTATTAAAGGTTATTGAAGTCAGGATAATGCATAGTAGTTATATTTCTGCGGTGTTCAGGATATTGAGTGAGGTTAATTTTTGTAATTTCAACTCATTTATTACCGATTTATTCGAGGACGTAAGTTATGCCTCTGTTGGACTTGATGATTATTCTGTTAATGTGGATTTTCTCAGGCTAAAAGCCGCAGATTGCAAATTTTGCCGGTTCAATGGTAAAAATTTTTGCTCACTTTTTAATGTAAAGCTTCTTCGCTAATTTTTACTTCATTTATAAACTACTAAGAAAGCTAATAAGATAGGGTTATATATTTTGATTAGGGCGGGAATAAATTATCACTTCCCGAGTATCCCTGGGGGTTACCACCTGAGTATGATGCCGGTTAGCAACAACGTCTAAAAGACCTACGATCACGATAAATGTCACTGGGTCACTCTCAAGCAAAGTGGTCAGGGGTGCTAGATACCAGTACTGCTTACTCAACACGGCCTTGTTTTTGAAAGATGCCGAATCTTGGCAAGAGGCGTATTACAGCCTATAGTCTGTTAATGAGTATTACAGCTTATCTGCTGTAAATCCATTCGTTGTGCTTGTTAACCCGTCGATACGGAAGATCACTTATGAACACTCAATACGCTTTGAAGACCTTGAATCAGTTGCGTCCTGTTTTAATCGGCTTTCGCAAAGCCAATGGACTGACGCAAAGAGATGTTTCTGAACGTTTGGGTGTAACACAGCAAACTTATGCCCGACTGGAGGCCAACCCTGCAAGTGTGGGTTTTGAGCGTTTGTTTAGAGTGTTCAGCGTCCTTGGAGTGGAGATCGTACTTTCATCCAGGGAACCATTGTCAGATGCAAAGCCCGAATACGGAGCTTTGCACAATGATTCTTCACTTCCAGCCAGGCGGGAGAAATGGTGACGCCATGCGCTTCCCGGTCTAATTGTCTGCAGCAATATTAACCCCTTAGCGGCCTGAAGTATCAGGTTGCTATGAAGCCTTTCGTTTCTTCTGTTATGTTAAATACACCAGTTTGAGCTGTTTCGGACAACCATAAATTATCTCTTCACTCTTAAATGAAAATTTTATGTCGATCACATTATCGATGAATTTAGGAAATAATCCGTAAATGAAAATCTATCTACCTTTAAATTTATCAATGTCCGTACGACATAATTAATATCAAAGAATGTGTATTATTATCATTTAAGTCATAAAAGCCATGAGTCAGTTCCAAAAAATATAATGAGCATTGAAATTATTACCCATCATTCTGGAGTTTTAACTTAGCCATGTATCGAACCACAAGTTGGCTTCCGGTGTTTTGAGGAGCAGTAAAGTTCAGAAAGCGCGACCAGATCATAATCCAGAAATGTCGTTAAGATATTCTGAATAACGGTTATCCCTGCATGTTGGCAGGCATTTGAAAATATATTTTGTATTCAGGTTGCAGCAAAACGCTTTCTTACACACAGGACTTCATATGCGGCTCAGAAAATTAAAACTGAAAAACTTCAGAGGCTACAGAAACTCTACTGAAATCATTATTGATGAAAGCATGACGGGTATTGTCGGTCGTAATGACTTTGGGAAGTCAACGATTCTGGAAGCGCTGGCTATTTTTTTTGAAACAGAAGGAATGAAGGCTGACAAGAATGACATGAACTGTTTCAGCCTAAGAGAAGGGGACGGCCGTTTTGAAATAGCCTGTGAATTTGATGACCTGCCCGATTTTATCATGATCGACGACAGGGTGCAGACCACGCTCGCCTCAGAACATCTGCTGAATGAAGACGGCAATTTTGAAATCGTCAAAACGTTTAAAGCAACGACTTCAGGAAAACCGGAGCAGACCTGCATCCGCTGCATCCATCCCGAAGAGGAGCCCCTGAGAAACTTACTGGCAATGAAAATTTCCGAGCTCAGGGCGGTGGGAAAAGAAGCTGAAAAAAATGTGGCGGATAAACGCACTGCATCGTTATGGCGTCAGGCCATCAGGGAAGCCGCCGCTCCCTATACCTGTTCTGAAATGTTGCTGGATGTCGATAAAGAGTTTGGAACCGACACAAAATCATTATGGGGTAAGATCCTCGATTTGCTGCCCACGTATGCGATTTTCAAAGCCGACAGGGAAAGCAGCGACGGGGATTCAGAAGCTAAAAACCCCTTACAGCAGGCCGTAAAAGACGCTCAGGCTGCGCTGCAGGACAAAATTACAGCGCTGGAAAATGAGATCCAGGACAGCGTACTGGATGTCGCACAGAGAACGCTGGATAAATTACGTGAAATGGCCCCCGAACTCGCCAGTGAACTGACTCCACGATTTAAGGAGAAACCCAAGTGGACCTTCAGTTTCACCCTGGACGGGGAAAATGGCATCCCCATCAATAAGCGCGGCAGCGGGATAAGGAGGCTTATCCTGTTGAATTTTTTCCGGGCTGAGGCCGAGAAGCATGTCGCGGGGACGCCCAGAAATGTGATTTATGCCATAGAGGAGCCTGAAACGTCACAGCATCCGAACTATCAGATGATGCTGATGAAAGCGTTACTGGCACTGGCAGGCCAGCCGCACCGTCAGATTATCGTCACCACCCATGTCCCGGCGCTGGCCGGATTGATCCCTGTCGAAGGCGTACGTTATGTCACCCGAAATGAGGCGGGTGAACCCGTAGTAAAAATGCCGGATGACGCTGTGCTGAAGGAAGCCACTGAAAGCCTGGGGGTGCTGCCAGAGACCGGTATGGAAAGGGCGCAGGGGATAGTTCTGGTAGAGGGAAAGTCGGATGTCACTTTCCTGAGGCATGCGGCCAGTTCATTAAAACAGTCAGGTATGTTGCCAGCCTCTCTGGAGGACGTGAAAATAGTGCCAGTCCTCATAGGAGGGTGTGGCAGCGTCAAACACTGGGTGACATTGAATCTGGCCAACGATCTGGGGCTTCCCTGGTGCGTATTTCTGGACTCCGATATTGGGGGAGACCCTGCACAGGTTCTGTCCATTCAGAAACGTAAAAAAGAAGTGGAGGATGCCGGTAAGGTATTCTTCGCCACGCGCAAACGTGAAATAGAGAACTATCTCTGCCCGGATCTGATTGAAGAAATGACCGGTGTAGCCGTCACGTTTACGGACACCTGTGATGCTAAAAAAATAATTGGCCGGGCGGTGGGAATGAAACCCGATAATGTGCTTGATAAATTCTGGCCCCGGATGACAGCGGAAAGAATCATCTCAAGATCAACCTATCATGACGGAATGCAGGAAAGGATTGAGCTGGTTGAGATCCTGAGCGATATTGTTGCCATGACGAGATAATGTGTAAAAATTATCGCAGCTGCATATATTCCGGTCCACAGCAAAGGACCGGAGTATAGTATATAAAAAACCCGAAATTAATCGGGTTTTAATTATTTAACGTTTAACAGGCTCCCGTGCCCGGGAGTGAATTAAAATTACGCTTATTATGGCTTTTTTGCAATCTTTATTTTTGACTGCCAAGCCATTTATTCATCTGCTCGATTTCACCTTTCTGAGCTTTAATGATGTCCTGCGCAAGCTTTCTCATTTCGGGATCTTTTCCGTATTTGAGCTCGGTCTCAGCCATTGCGATTGCCCCTTCATGGTGTGCGATCATACCTTTTGCAAAGGCCTTATCGGGATTGGATTCATTAACGGCGGCCATCATTTTTTCATGCATATTTTTCATGCCAGCCATATATTCCTGTGATGATGCCGATGAGTGCATATCTGACATTTTCATTTCCGAATGTTCAGCAGAAATGGCTGGCAGGGATAACATTAATATTACAAAAAGGGTGTTTTTGATTTTCATATAATAATTCCTTTCAGACAGGTACCGGTTAAGTGTAGCTGAGTCAGACAAAAAAGCCCCCTGACGGGGGGCAAAAATGTAGCAACGTTGTTTCAGGAAAATCTATCAGGGAAAAGGTAACAGCACGGATACTACCGTCGCATTCAGCCTGCATTGATCATGCGGCGGTGCGCTTCGGCCATGGCCTGATGTGGGCCGGATTGCCCGTTATTCATGAATTCATGGGCAACCGCTGCTCTTTCATGCTCATTCATCGCCGCGTAAGACGTTGACGGGACGGTCGTGGATACCGTGTTATTTCCCATCATCTTCTGATGACTTTCCACCATTTTCTGGTGCGCATCCGCCGAGCCGTTCGTCATGGTTTCATGAGCAATAATGGCCTGTTCATGCTGGTCCATACCGGTCATACGAGGAGCAGTCCCCTGGATCCCGACAGGAGCCGCAGCAGACTGCATCTGGTGAGCAGGAGCCTGTGCATTGTTGACGCGATCATGGATATTCACGGTTTCAGTGGCCCAGGCCGATGAAATTAAACCAAAGCCCAGCAAAGATGCTAATACGATATTTTTCATGATAACTCTCCATTTCTGAATTAGTGATGTCCGGGGAAGTACAACCGGTGTTTTCAGTTTCATAACTTAAACAGGTTCGGCAGTTATTATTTCTCCGGGAGATGGCTGGATATTCATTCCTGGCGTACTCTGACGCCGGGTATTGATGAAGCAATCCAGCCTTCCTGATAAGTTGCACTAATTATATCAAATGGCTTCTGTTTGCTGCATGACAGGCTAATGACATCTTTGTCATTTAAATCTTTATTCTCAGTGTTGGGGATCCGGAATCATTTTCTCCAGTCTGGGTACGGATAAAATAAAACGTGTCGAGCGTATATCCGATTCCACATGCACTCTTCCGTGATGTGCTTCCACGATTGACTTCACAATCGCAAGACCGATGCCGCTGCCTTCTCCTTTTCGTTGTCTGGACGGATCCACCCGATAAAAACGGTCAAACAGCCTTGATAAATGCTCTTCAGGGATTGGTTTCCCCGGATTTTCAATCACAAGGTCAAAAAAGCTCCCCTGTTTTCTTATTGAGACGGTGATTGCCTGTCCCTCAGGGGTATAACGCAGGGCATTGGATAACAGATTATTGATCGCTCTTCTGAACATTTGTGGATCTCCCTCGACCAGACAGGGCATCCCGTTAAATTTGAGCGTGATATTGCGTTCTTCGGCCCAGGCTTCGAAAAACTCGAAGACTTTCATGACTTCCGCTCTGAGGTCAAACATGACCCTGTCAGGTATCAGCTGATTATTATCTGCCTGTGCCAGGAACAGCATGTCGCTGACCATTTTGGTCATCCGGTTATACTCTTCAAGACTGGAATAGAGGACATCCTCAAGTTCCCTCTGTGTTCGATCCTGACTCAGTGCGATTTCAGTCTGCGTCACCAGATTGGTGATGGGCGTTCTGATCTCATGCGCGATATCGGCAGAGAAATTGGCCTGGCGGGTAAAGACATCCTCAATCTTTCCAATCATATGATTGAACGAGATAACCAGTTGCTCCAGCTCAATGGGAACGCGTGTCGGTTCCAGTCGCGCATCAAGATTCTCGGAGGTGATGTTTTTAATGGCATTGCTGACATTACGAAGGGGCAGGTGCCCCTGACGGACAGCGATTCGAATGATCAGAACAATCAACAGGCTTATCACGACGGCAATCGCAATCAGGTTCTTTTTCAGCGCATCGAGGTAATGGAGATGGAAATTAATGGATAGGCCAGTCAGCATGACATAGTTCTGCTGTTTGCCCTGAAATATCGCCTGACCAGAGGAGGCGATAATCCTGTATGTTTCCATCTTCATTTCGGACCCGGTATCCATCGGTCCCGCAGGATCCTCCACCGTCCAGAGAAAGACATCCCGTGCGCGGCTGTGCTCGCTAAAATCTGCTGAATTCACTGCCGGGCGTAGTGCCGCCCCCTGAGCTGAGCTAAAGAGCACTTCACCCCTGGGATTGAGGAGCAAAAGGGCAACGTTGCGGTAGCTGGCAATTGATTCCTTTATTTTGCTTATTTTTTTATCATCCGGATCCACCGGGGACTGCAGTATACGGTTCAGTGTGGTGCTGATTTGTTGAAGATCGCTGACATCCTGCTCGGCAAAATGATTTTCAACAGAATGCAGCATAAACCAGGTGAAGGCGATAAAAGCCAGTATCGTGGACAGGCTGATAAAAAAGGTCAGCCGCAGAGCGAGTGAGAAAGGGCGTCTGGAAGGTTTGCTATGCATCCGGGACCTCCAGCATGTAGCCCACGCCCCGGACTGTCTGGATCAGCTTTGTCCCGTAATCGTTGTCTATTTTAGCGCGGAGTCGCTTTACTGCGACATCGATCGCATTAGTGTCGCTGTCAAAATTCATGTCCCAGACCTGAGAGGCAATCAGGGAGCGGGGAAGAACCTCTCCCTGATGGCGAATGAAGAATTCCAGCAGGCTGAACTCTTTACTGGTGAGCACAATGCGGTTTCCGGCGCGACTGACTTTTCTGGATACGAGATCAATCGAGAGGTCAGCCACCTTAAACTGGCTTTCCGTGATCATCGTGTTTCCCCGCCTCAGAAGGGTTCTCACCCGGGCGAGCAGTTCGGCAAACGCAAAGGGTTTAACCAGATAATCGTCCGCACCCAGTTCCAGTCCTTTGACCCTATGTTCGATCGTGCCGAGGGCTGTCAGCAGTAAGACCGGCATACCCTTTCCGGCAGTGCGCAGCATGCGGATGATATCCCAGCCGTTCACATCAGGTAGCATGATATCCAGAATGACTAAATCATACTCGGCTGTCATGGCGAGATGATATCCGGTAAGACCATTATCAGCGTGATCCACTACGAACCCTGCCTCTGTAAGCCCTTTGCTGAGATATTCACCTGTTTTAATTTCGTCTTCGACGATCAATATTTTCATCTTGCTCCCCGGCTGGCTGCTAATGTCATTCTATTGCGCCCACGATCGTTATCAACGGATTACAGCAAAAATGACAACATTGTCATTATCCTGTCACTCGGCAAACAGAGAGCGTTAGGTAAAGTACCCCTATCAATACTCTGGACTTCATTTGAACCATTTACCAGGTCTGCCTGGACGAGAAGCAATATGTTCAAATTAAAACTACTCAGCATCAGCACAATCTTCATTCTGGCTGGTTGTGTCTCTCTGGCGCCTGAATATCAGCGTCCGGCAGCACCGGTACCCCAGCAGTTTTCACTGTCCCGTAACAGCCTGACGCCAGCGGTGAATGGCTATCAGGATACGGGCTGGCGTAACTTTTTTGTCGATCCCCAGGTCACCCGGCTGATTACTGAAGCCCTGACTAATAACCGTGATTTGAGAATGGCTGCACTGAAGGTTGAAGAGGCCCGGGCCCAGTTCAACGTCACGGATGCAGATCGTTATCCCCAGCTGAATGCCTCATCCGGGATCACATACAGCGGTGGTCTGAAAGGTGACAAGCCGACCACACAGGAGTACGACGCAGGTCTGGAGTTCAGTTATGAGCTCGATTTTTTCGGCAAACTTAAGAACATGAGTGATGCTGATCGCCAGAACTACTTTGCCAGCGAAGAAGCCCGTCGGGCCGTACACATCCTGCTGGTATCCAACGTTTCACAAAGCTATTTCAGCCAGCAACTGGCGTACGAACAACTTCGTATTGCGCGGGAAACGCTGAAAAATTATCAACAGTCCTATGCTTTCGTTGAGCAGCAGCTCGTGACCGGGAGTACGAACGTTCTGGCACTTGAACAGGCGCGAGGACAAATCGAAAGTACCCGCGCCGAAATAGCCAAACGAGAAGGCGATCTGGCTCAGGCAAACAATGCCCTGCAACTGGTGCTGGGAACGTACCGCGCACTTCCGTCAGAAAAAGGGATGAAAGGCGGGGAGATAGCCCCAGTAAAATTGCCACCAAATCTGTCTTCACAAATTTTGCTGCAGCGACCGGATATTATGGAAGCGGAATATCAGCTGAAAGCGGCTGATGCCAATATTGGCGCAGCGCGAGCGGCCTTTTTCCCCTCAATTACCCTGACCAGTGGTCTTTCCGCAAGCAGTACGGAGCTGTCCAGCCTGTTTACGTCAGGAAGTGGAATGTGGAATTTTATCCCTAAAATTGAAATTCCTATATTTAATGCTGGCAGGAATAAAGCCAATCTGAAGCTGGCTGAAATTCGCCAGCAACAGTCGGTGGTTAATTACGAACAAAAAATTCAGTCAGCCTTTAAGGATGTTTCCGACACGCTTGCGCTGCGCGACAGCCTTAGCCAGCAACTTGAGTCACAGCAGCGTTATCTTGATTCACTTCAGATAACTCTCCAGCGTGCCAGAGGATTGTATGCAAGTGGTGCTGTCAGTTACATCGAAGTGCTGGATGCAGAACGTTCCCTCTTCGCTACCCAGCAAACCATTCTCGATCTTACCTATTCCCGGCAGGTTAACGAAATTAATCTGTTTACCGCGCTGGGTGGCGGTTGGGTAGAGTAAATTTATTTAATTAATCAGGAAATTAAAATGCGTAATTCACTTAAAGCCGTTTTATTTGGTGCCTTCTCTGTCATGTTTTCTGCCGGTCTTCATGCTGAAACACATCAGCATGGCGATATGAATACTGCCAGTGATGCTTCGGTACAGCAAGTTATCAAGGGCCCGGTGTCGTTAAAGACATTGATATGAATACTAAGAAAATCACCATTTCGCATGAAGCAATTCCAGCGGTGGGCTGGCCTGCAATGACCATGCGCTTTACTTTTGTTAATGCAGACGATGCTATTAATGCCCTGAAAACAGGCAACCATGTCGATTTCTCGTTTATTCAGCAGGGCAATATCTCCTTACTCAAAAGCATTAACGTGACGCAGTCCTGATTGGCTGTCCGGAGCGATTACATCCTGTGCGCCTGTACATTCACATAGGTATATGTGTGAGTTAACCGTCAGGCGCATATGCCAGGTGTTTTGATTTTTTAGCGGAAAATTGTATGGCTTCTTTAAAGATAAAATATGCTGCAATAATTATCAGCAGCCTCATAGCAGGGGGGCTGATATCGGTTACTGCCTGGCAGTATGTAAACTCAGCACAAAAGACAGAAAAAACAGAACAAAAGGCACCGGAACGAAAGGTGCTTTTCTGGTATGACCCAATGAAACCGGATACCAAATTTGATAAACCCGGAAAATCGCCCTTTATGGATATGGACCTGGTGCCAAAATATGCTGATGACAGTGGCGATAAAAGCAGTGGCGGGATCCGTATCGACCCAACCCAGGTTCAGAATCTGGGATTAAAAACGCAAAAAGTCACGCGAGGAATGCTGAATTATTCTCAGACAATCCCGGCTAATGTCAGCTATAACGAGTATCAGTTTGTTATTGTGCAGGCGCGTTCTGACGGGTTTGTCGAAAAAGTCTACCCCATGACGATTGGCGATCATGTGAAGAAGGGGACGCCACTTATCGATATTACCATTCCGGACTGGGTGGAAGCACAGAGTGAATTCCTTCTGTTATCCAGCACCGGTGGTACTTCCACGCAAATTAAAGGCGTTCTGGAACGGCTTCGCCTGGCAGGTATGCCGGAAGAGGATATTCAGAGACTGCGTTCTACCCGGAGCATTCAGACCCGTTTTACCATTAAAGCACCTATTGATGGTGTCATTACTGCATTTGACCTGCGCACCGGCATGAATATTTCGAAAGATAAGGTGGTGGCTCAGATTCAGGGAATGGACCCGGTCTGGATCAGCGCTGCAGTGCCAGAATCTATCGCCTATCTGCTGAAAGATACGTCGCAGTTTGAAATTTCGGTACCGGCTTATCCGGATAAAACATTCCATGTCGAAAAATGGAATATTCTTCCCAGCGTGGATCAGACAACCCGTACGCTTCAGGTCCGTCTCCAGGTTTCTAATAAGGATGAGTTTCTCAAGCCGGGCATGAATGCCTATCTGAAACTGAATACCAGGAGCCAGGAGATGCTGCTGATACCAAGCCAGGCCGTTATCGATACCGGCAAAGAACAGCGCGTGATTACTGTTGATGATGAAGGCAAGTTTGTGCCGAAACAGATCCACGTTCTGCATGAGTCACAGCAACAGTCCGGCATCGGCTCCGGCCTGAATGAAGGCGATACCGTGGTGGTCAGTGGCCTGTTCCTCATTGACTCTGAAGCCAATATTACGGGCGCACTGGAACGTATGCGCCACCCTGAAAAAACAGAAAGCAGTATGCCAGCAATGTCTGACCAGCCTGTAAATATGCATTCAGGGCACTGAGGAGACGACGATGATTGAATGGATTATCCGGCGCTCTGTCGCCAACCGTTTCCTGGTCATGATGGGGGCCCTGTTTCTCAGCATCTGGGGCACATGGACGATTATTAACACGCCTGTCGATGCCTTGCCTGACCTGTCAGATGTGCAGGTCATTATCAAAACCAGCTATCCCGGCCAGGCCCCGCAGATTGTAGAAAACCAGGTCACCTATCCACTTACCACCACCATGCTGTCCGTGCCTGGCGCAAAAACCGTGCGTGGTTTTTCACAGTTCGGTGATTCGTATGTGTATGTCATTTTTGAAGACGGCACCGATCTGTACTGGGCCCGTTCCCGCGTGCTGGAGTACCTGAACCAGGTACAGGGAAAACTGCCCGCCGGTGTGAGTTCTGAAATCGGTCCGGACGCCACGGGGGTGGGCTGGATATTTGAATATGCCCTTGTCGATCGCAGCGGAAAACACGACCTTTCAGAACTGCGTTCTCTGCAGGACTGGTTCCTGAAATTTGAGCTGAAAACCATCCCGAACGTGGCTGAGGTCGCTTCGGTTGGCGGCGTGGTGAAACAGTACCAGATTCAGGTCAATCCGGTAAAACTGTCTCAGTATGGTATCAGCCTGCCCGAAGTGAAACAGGCCCTTGAATCGTCTAACCAGGAGGCCGGTGGCTCATCCGTTGAAATGGCCGAAGCTGAGTATATGGTCCGTGCCAGCGGTTATCTTCAGAGCATTGATGATTTTAATAACATCGTCCTGAAAACAGGCGAGAACGGCGTGCCGGTTTATCTGCGGGATGTTGCCCGCGTGCAGACCGGGCCTGAAATGCGGCGTGGTATTGCCGAGCTGAACGGCCAGGGCGAAGTCGCTGGCGGCGTGGTGATCCTGCGGTCGGGTAAAAATGCACGCGACGTTATCACGGCAGTGAGGGATAAACTTGAGACGCTGAAGGCCAGCCTGCCGGAAGGCGTTGAAATCGTGACCACCTACGATCGCAGCCAGCTCATCGACCGGGCGATTGATAACCTCAGTTCCAAACTTCTGGAAGAGTTTATCGTGGTGGCCATCGTCTGTGCCCTGTTCCTGTGGCACGTACGTTCTGCCCTGGTGGCGATTATCTCTCTGCCGCTTGGTCTGTGTATCGCCTTTATCGTCATGCACTTCCAGGGACTGAACGCCAATATCATGTCGCTGGGAGGGATAGCGATTGCCGTCGGTGCGATGGTGGATGCCGCCATTGTGATGATTGAGAATGCGCATAAGCGGCTTGAGGAGTGGGATCATCAGCATCCTGGTGAGCAGATTGACAACGCCACCCGCTGGAAGGTGATTACCGATGCCTCCGTTGAAGTGGGACCCGCACTGTTTATCAGCCTGCTGATCATCACCCTGTCCTTTATTCCTATCTTTACCCTGGAAGGTCAGGAAGGACGTCTGTTTGGCCCGCTGGCATTCACGAAAACGTACTCCATGGCGGGCGCGGCCGCGCTGGCCATCATCGTCATTCCGATTCTGATGGGATTCTGGATCCGGGGGAAAATTCCTGCAGAGACCAGTAACCCCCTGAACCGGGTACTGATCAAAGCGTATCATCCATTGCTGTTGCGGGTTCTCCACTGGCCAAAAACAACCCTGCTGGTTGCGGCCTTGTCCATTTTCACCGTTATCTGGCCGCTGAGCCAGGTGGGCGGTGAGTTTCTGCCGAAGATTAACGAGGGCGACCTGTTGTATATGCCGTCGACCCTGCCGGGTGTCTCTCCGGCTGAAGCTGCAGCGCTCCTGCAGACGACGGACAAGTTAATCAAAAGCGTTCCTGAAGTGGCCTCTGTATTTGGCAAGACCGGTAAAGCAGAGACCGCCACGGATTCCGCACCGCTCGAAATGGTTGAAACCACGATCCAGCTCAAACCTGAGGATCAGTGGCGTCCAGGCATGACGATTGACAAGATTATTGAAGAACTCGACAGGACCGTCCGTTTACCGGGGCTGGCAAACCTCTGGGTGCCGCCAATCCGTAACCGTATTGATATGCTCTCAACCGGGATCAAAAGCCCGATAGGTATCAAGGTGTCCGGAACGGTTCTGTCCGATATCGATGCAACGGCGCAGAGTATCGAAGCGGTCGCCAAAACCGTACCCGGCGTAGTGTCTGCTCTCGCAGAGCGACTGGAAGGCGGGCGCTACATTGATGTGGATATCAACCGGGAAAAAGCCTCCCGCTACGGAATGACGGTGGGCGATGTGCAGCTGTTCATCTCATCAGCCATCGGTGGGGCTATGGTGGGTGAGACGGTTGAAGGCGTGGCCCGGTACCCGATTAATATCCGCTATCCGCAGGATTACCGGAACAGCCCGCAGGCCCTGAAACAGATGCCGATCCTGACCCCGATGAAGCAGCAGATCACGCTGGGCGATGTTGCGGATATTAAGGTCGTTTCCGGGCCGACTATGCTGAAAACGGAAAATGCCCGTCCAGCCAGCTGGATTTACATTGACGCGCGCGGCAGGGATATGGTGTCGGTGGTTAATGACATTAAAACGGCGATCAGTCAGAAAGTGAAACTGAGACCGGGTACCAGCGTGTCATTCTCCGGACAGTTTGAACTGCTTGAGCATGCCAACAAGAAACTGAAGCTGATGGTGCCGATGACGGTGATGATCATCTTCATCCTGTTGTATCTGGCATTCCGCCGGGTTGATGAAGCCCTGCTGATCCTGATGAGCCTGCCGTTCGCCCTGGTTGGCGGGATATGGTTCCTGTACTGGCAGGGCTTCCATATGTCTGTCGCAACCGGAACGGGGTTTATCGCTCTGGCCGGGGTGGCAGCAGAGTTTGGCGTGGTCATGCTGATGTATCTGCGTCATGCCATTGAAGCGCACCCGGAATTGTCCCGTAAAGAGACGTTCACACCGGAAGGCCTTGATGAAGCCCTCTATCATGGTGCCGTACTGCGTGTCCGGCCGAAAGCCATGACCGTGGCGGTGATCATTGCGGGTCTGCTGCCAATACTCTGGGGAACCGGTGCAGGTTCAGAAGTCATGAGCCGTATCGCGGCACCCATGATTGGTGGGATGATCACGGCTCCGCTGCTGTCCCTGTTCATTATTCCTGCCGCCTACAAATTAATCTGGCTGCGCAGACATAAAAAAAGCGTGTCCTGAACCTGAAAGGGCACCCCCTGTGGGTGTCCTTCTTTACTGATTCACCCTGACGTCAGGGTTTAAATCGATAATATACAGAGGTGAGTATGAAAAAAGTGGTTCTGATGGCGCTGGCTCTCGGCCTTTCACTGCCCGCGATGGCGAGTGAAAAAGTGATTGATATGTACAAATCTGAAAACTGTGGCTGTTGTTCCCTGTGGGGCAAGGCGATGGAAAAAGACGGGTTTGAAGTACGAACTCACGTCATGAATGATCAGGCGCTGTCAGCCCTGAAAGAAAAGCATGCTATTCCTGCAGGACTGCGAAGTTGTCATACCGCGGTTGCCGGTAATTTGATCATTGAAGGCCATGTGCCTGCGACAACGATACATAAGGCAATGCAGTCTGGTTCAGGTATATACGGTCTCGCCACCCCCGGTATGCCAGCAGGAAGTCCTGGAATGGAGATGGGAGCCCGAAAAGAGGCTTACGATGTTATCGCATTCTCACCGGATGGAAGTAAAAAAGTCTTCCAGCGAATCGAATAGTCAGCGGAACGGCTGATAACGGGACGCCGGCAGCAGGCACTCTTATGCCGGCGGCATTCGTGGTAATCGCATCCATGACATACCCTGAAGACAGAAGATGCTTCGGTATGCATAAGGAGAGTTACTGTGAAAAATGACAATGCAGTGCAACACAACAACCAGACTGCTTCTGAGCAGACATTATCCCCGGACGAGGGCCACGTATTGCATAAGGTGAGAGATCCCGTGTGCGGGATGGACATCCTGCCCGACAGGGCGCACAGCAGCATTCGATACCAGGACCATCAACTTTATTTCTGCTCCGCCAGCTGTGAGAGTAAATTTAAAGCCCATCCCGATCGTTATCTTACCGAAGATGCCAGTGAACATTCCCATCACCATCACCACGATCATCACGAAGTCAGCCCTGATCAGATAAAACAGCCTCACCACCAGGCGGAGAAAGAGAATTCTGAAGGTGTGTGGACATGTCCGATGCACCCGGAGATACGCCGCAGTGGTCCCGGAAGCTGTCCTGTCTGTGGAATGGCACTGGAGCCGCTCGTAGCTACGGCATCCACGGGGCCAAGTGATGAACTTCGCGACATGACAAGACGCTTCTGGCTGGGGTTGTTGCTGGCGTTTCCGGTTCTGGTACTCGAAATGGGATCTCATCTGTTTCCCGCCTTGAGGAATACAGTACCGCCACAGTACAACACATGGCTGCAGCTGCTTCTGGCCTCTCCTGTCGTGTTGTGGTGTGGCTGGCCATTCTTCGCCCGGGCCGGAATGTCGTTACGTAACCGCTCCCTGAATATGTTTACCCTTGTTGCAATGGGCACCGGCGTAGCCTGGGTGTACAGCGTCATTGCAACCGTCTTCCCCTCCTGGTTTCCTGCATCGTTCAGAAACATGGATGGCCTGGTGGCCGTTTATTTTGAAGCCGCAGCAGTTATTACGGTGCTTGTTCTGCTGGGACAGGTTCTTGAGCTGCGGGCACGGGAACAAACCTCAGGTGCCATTACTGCACTACTGAATCTTGCCCCCAAAACCGCCAGGCGGCTGGATCATGACGGTCATGAAACGGATATTAATGCGGAAGATGTTCTGCCTGGCGATAAGCTCCGCATCAGACCAGGAGAGAGTATTCCGGTCGACGGTATTGTGATCGAAGGCAAAACAACCGTTGATGAATCGATGGTGACCGGGGAATCTATGCCGGTTACCAAAACGGAGGGTGACCCTGTCATCGGGGGGACCATTAATCAGACAGGGAGTCTCATCATCCGTGCAGAGAAAGTCGGTGATGAAACAATGCTCTCACGAATTGTTCAGATGGTCGCTGATGCACAGCGTTCGCGTGCCCCCATCCAGAGAATGGCTGACAGCGTTTCAGGCTGGTTTGTTCCTCTGGTGATACTTATCGCGGTTGTTGCTTTCGTGATCTGGTCTGTCTGGGGGCCCGAGCCCAGGATGGCGCACGGTCTCATTGCGGCTGTGTCGGTCCTGATTATTGCCTGTCCCTGCGCGCTGGGGCTGGCCACGCCGATGTCGATAATGGTGGGGGTGGGCAAAGGAGCCCAGGCCGGGGTGTTAATCAGGAATGCCGAAGCCCTTGAGCGTCTTGAAAAAGTGGACACGCTGGTTGTCGACAAAACAGGCACGCTCACGGAAGGTTCGCCTACGGTGACAGGGATTATCAGTCTCAATCCGGGTGGGGAAATATCTCTTTTGCGTGTAACAGCCGCAGTGGAAAAAGGCTCGCAGCATCCGCTGGGTATGGCAGTAGTTAAAGCAGCACAGGAAAAGGGGATCGCAATACCCGCAGTCACTCATTTCGATGCACCGTCGGGTAAAGGTGTCTCAGGCGATGTCGAAGGTCAACGGGTTGTTATTGGTAATGAACTGGCTATGCAGGAAAACAGTATCGTTATTGATAATCAAAAGGCCGTTGCGGATACGTTGCGGATGGAAGGCGCTACCGTTATCTATGTGGCCACAGACGGGGACCTTGCAGGCCTGATAGCTATCTCGGATCCCGTGAAAACAACCACGCCGGATGCGCTTAAAGCTTTGCGTCAGGCGGGGATCCGCATTGTTATGCTCACCGGGGATAACCAGCTTACTGCTGAAGCAGTCGCACGGAAACTGGGAATAGATGAGGTTGAAGCCGGAATTCTGCCGGATGGCAAAAAAGCAGTGATAACCCGACTGAAAGAGTCTGGCCATGTGGTTGCGATGGCCGGAGACGGTGTGAATGATGCCCCGGCGCTGGCAGCGGCTGACGTGGGTATAGCCATGGGAACGGGTACAGATGTGGCAATTGAAAGTGCCGGAGTCACCCTTCTCAAAGGCGACTTGATGATACTGAACAGGGCCCGTCATCTGTCAGAGATCACCATGAAAAATATCCGTCAGAATCTGTTTTTTGCATTTATCTACAACGCACTTGGCGTGCCTGTGGCTGCAGGTCTGCTTTATCCTGTGTATGGAATACTGCTGTCGCCAGTTATTGCGGCGGCGGCCATGGCTCTTTCCTCCGTCAGCGTCATTGTGAATGCGTTGCGTCTGAAAAGTGTCAGGCTCGGGAAATAACACTGAGTGAAGGGTCAGTTACGAACAGAAGGAGTCCAGTATGAAAAGTACCACCTATGCGCTTATTGCTGTCGCCGCGATCGCGGCATTTGCCCTCCTGCGCGAACACTGGTCACATGTGGCAGGTTACTGGCCATATCTGTTATTGCTGGTCTGCCCGCTAATGCATCTTTTCCACGGCCACGGAGGGCATGGAGATCATCAACATCACGGAAGTGAAAACGATAAAAAAAATTAATCCGGCAGACGGGGCCGCGTCGCGGTCCCGTTATCAGTCCAGGTATCGTTCGTAGTCTCTGGCATGCGCAAAGGCATGCTGTTCGAGTTTGTTATCAGCGGGTGCCGCTGCCCGGAACGCCAGAGAGTTAACAGGGTTGTTATTGATGACCAGCTCGTAATGCAGATGAGGACCGGATGAACGTCCGCTGTTACCGGATAACGCAATAGCACCTCCCCGTGTAACCCTGGCCCCTTTAGTAACGAGTATTTTATTGAGGTGGAGATAGCGAGTTTTAACACCGGCTTTTCCCGTTACTTCAACAAAATATCCCATGGTACTGTTGTATTCGGCCCGGGTGATTTTTCCGTCGATGACGCTGACTATTTTCGTGTTCATGGGCATGGAATAATCAATGCCATTATGGGGACTCACTTTTCCCGATACCGGGTTAAGCCTTGCAGGATTGAAAGGCGAACTGAGTCTTGCTGTGGCCGGTAACGGATAATCGAGACTGCCTTTCCCGGAAGTATCGGAAAGGTTATAGAACTTTTTATCTGATATACGATACGCCGTGTAATTAAATGAACCGGACGTAAATTTATAGGCCACGACACGTGATTTTCCCGCTTTCTTTTGCAGTACGAGTTTTAATGATTCATTTTTTTTCAAATGCCGCAGATTAAACCGGGAAGGCAAGGAGCGCTGAAGAGTAGCGATCTCGTTCGATTCCAGCCCCGAGCGGGTGGCTGAAAGGTAGGCATTTTCTTTTACGACATCGGTAGAATACATTTACTGGAATTCGCCGTTAGCATGAACACTGCGGCGTATGCTAGGGGTTTTCAGGAGGCGTGTCATCTGTCAGTTAATCGGGAGCACCGTTGATGGTCGTCATTTTTGTAACATATCTTGTTTCCCGTTTGCTCCTGAAGCTCTGGGAACTGTATGACCAGCCCGACGGTGATGATTAACGGGACTGAAACAGGTTACGGCAGAGCAATATGGGGCTCATGTCCTGCTACGTAACCCGTCAGTAAAGCCCTGCTGCGCACCTGACGCTAAGCACTAACCCGCCTGCAGTTACCTGGTCGAATACAGCCCGCGAAGCTTTCTTGCCTGCGTCTGATGTGCTTCCGCACCGGCATTATTGACCTGCTCATGCACGAGAGCGGCTTTTTCTCCGGCATTCAGTTCGTTAAAAGAAGAAGACGAGGTCTTTGAATTTGCATCACTGCCGGACAGCATTTTTTTATGTTCCTCAATCATTTTCTGATGCGCATAGGACGCGCTGTTGTTCATAAATGAATGAGCAACAATGGCCCTTTCATGTTCATTCATTTCAGAGAATGAGGGCGTGTTGTTTTTATTAACCCTGTCCGGTAAGTTTTCATGCGTCGAGGAATTCACATGACTGACGGCTGAGGCATTATTAACAAATCGATGTGCTTCATGGGCAATATCACTGGACTGAGCAAAAGCTGCCCCACAAAATAAAGCTGTAAACGCAGTGGTCGTGATTAATATATTCATGTGTAATTACCTTCTGAGGTACATAAAAGATGTCCTTATGATCATATATAAAAATAATCAACCTGTGGGGAAGATGACGTAAATGTAATACAGCTATGTACATTACACGATTGTAATGAATTTGTTTCTTAAGGTGTGCTAGATTCATTTCATTGTAAGTGGATGAACCAGTAATTTAATTTAAATCGGTTCTCGAATTCTGTCAGTAACCATACTTTAAATAAGGGAATGCGCATGCTGTTGAAAACGTCTCGACGAACTTTCCTGAAGGGGTTAACCCTCTCTGGCGTAGCCGGAAGTCTTGGCGTATGGAGTTTCAATGCGCGTTCCAGTCTGAGCCTGCCAGTTGCCGCATCCCTGCAGGGTACTCAGTTTGACCTGACCATTGGTGAAACGGCCGTCAATATCACGGGCAGTGAGCGTCAGGCCAAAACAATCAATGGAGGCCTGCCGGGGCCCGTTCTTCGCTGGAAAGAAGGTGACACCATTACCCTGAAGGTCAAAAACCGTCTTAATGAACAGACGTCCATTCACTGGCACGGCATTATTCTTCCGGCCAATATGGATGGTGTTCCGGGGCTGAGTTTTATGGGCATAGAGCCTGATGATACCTACGTTTACACCTTTAAGGTTAAGCAGAACGGGACTTACTGGTACCACAGCCATTCCGGTCTGCAGGAACAGGAGGGGGTATACGGTGCCATTATCATCGATGCCAGGGAGCCAGAACCGTTTGCTTACGATCGTGAGCATGTGGTCATGTTGTCTGACTGGACCGATGAAAATCCTCACAGCCTGCTGAAAAAATTAAAAAAACAGTCGGATTACTACAATTTCAATAAACCAACCGTTGGCTCTTTTTTCCGCGACGTGAATACCAGGGGGCTGTCAGCCACCATTGCCGATCGGAAAATGTGGGCTGAAATGAAAATGAATCCGACTGACCTCGCGGATGTCAGTGGCTACACCTACACCTATCTCATGAACGGGCAGGCCCCGCTGAAAAACTGGACCGGACTGTTCCGTCCCGGTGAAAAGATACGCTTACGGTTTATCAACGGCTCGGCAATGACCTATTTCGATATCCGTATCCCCGGGCTGAAAATGACGGTCGTGGCTGCAGATGGCCAGTATGTAAACCCGGTTACCGTTGACGAATTCAGGATTGCCGTTGCCGAAACCTATGATGTCATTGTGGAGCCTCAGGGTGAGGCCTATACCATCTTCGCACAATCCATGGACAGGACCGGTTACGCTCGAGGGACACTGGCCACGAGAGAGGGGTTAAGTGCTGCCGTTCCCCCCCTCGATCCCCGTCCTCTGTTGACCATGGAAGATATGGGTATGGGGGGAATGGGACATGATATGGCAGGAATGGACCACAGCCAGATGGGAGGCATGGATAACAGCGGAGAGATGATGTCTATGGACGGTGCTGACCTTCCGGATAGCGGGACATCCTCCGCGCCCATGGATCACAGCAGCATGGCCGGTATGGATCATTCCCGGATGGCCGGAATGCCGGGTATGCAAAGTCATCCTGCGTCAGAAACGGATAACCCACTGGTTGATATGCAGGCGATGAGCGTCTCTCCGAAATTAAATGATCCGGGTATTGGTCTTCGAAATAACGGAAGAAAGGTTCTCACGTACGCGGATTTGAAAAGCCGCTTTGAGGATCCTGACGGACGTGAACCTGGCCGTACCATAGAACTGCATTTAACCGGCCACATGGAAAAGTTTGCCTGGTCATTTAACGGAATCAAGTTTTCAGATGCCGCACCGGTGCTGCTGAAATACGGTGAGCGGCTCAGGATCACGCTGATCAACGATACCATGATGACTCACCCCATTCACCTGCATGGTATGTGGAGCGATCTGGAAGATGAAAACGGTAATTTCATGGTTCGTAAACACACAATAGATGTTCCCCCTGGTACAAAACGCAGTTACAGAGTGACAGCAGATGCGCTTGGCCGCTGGGCGTATCACTGCCATTTGCTCTATCACATGGAAATGGGAATGTTTCGTGAAGTCCGGGTGGAGGAATGATGCGAATGAAGAGAAATTTGAAGGCCATACCTGTTCTGGTCGCCGGTTTGTTTACCTCACCGCTTTCTATTGCGGCGGGCTCCGTCTCTGCAGATCCCCACGCCGGGCACGACATGTCTGCCATGCAGATGCCAGCAGATGAGAATTTCACTGAGATGACGTCAATGGAGCCCATTGTAACTGAGAGCAGAACGCCAATTCCGCCTGTTACCGATGCCGACCGGAAGGCTGCATTCGGCAATTTACAGGGGCATGCGATTCACGACAGTGCGATTAATTATCTGGTTCTGCTGGATCAACTGGAATGGCAACGGTCGGATAACACCAACAATTTCAGCTGGAGTGTTAACAGCTGGATTGGAGGCGACACAGATCGGATTTGGCTAAAGAGTGAAGGTGAACGAAGCAATGGGGAAACGGAGGCGGCTGAAGCGCAGTTACTCTGGGGACATGCGGTTGGCCCATGGTGGGATTTGGTTGCGGGTGTCAGGCAGGATTTCAGACCTGCTTCTGCCCGGACCTGGGCTGCTGTCGGTTTTCAGGGGCTGGCACTCTATAATTTTGAGTCTGAAATTACGGGTTTTGTCAGTAATGGCGGAAAAGCAGCCCTTCGTCTGGGAGGAGAATACGACGTTTTACTGACTAACCGGCTCATACTCCAGCCATCCTATGAGGTGAATTTCTACAGTCAGGATGATGAATCGCGGGGTCGCGGCAGGGGACTGACTGACACAGAGCTGGGGCTCCGGCTGCGCTATGAAATACGCCGTGAGTTTGCACCCTATATAGGCGTTTCCTGGAATCAACTTTACGGGAAAACATCCGATATGGCGAAAAGAGAAGGTGAGAAAGACCATCAGGTAGTATTCCTGGCGGGAGCCAGAATCTGGTTTTAACGCACTGATATAAAACACTCAACTAAACAGGTAAATAAAATGTCGATTTTAAATAAAGCCATTCTTACAGGTGGCCTCGTTATGGGCGTTGCTTTCTCTGCTATGGCCCATCCGGAATTAAAAAGCTCTGTGCCACAGGCTGATTCAGCCGTAGCGGCCCCGGAAAAGATTCAGCTTAATTTCTCGGAAAATCTGACCGTGAAATTCTCAGGTGCAAAATTAACGATGACGGGTATGAAAGGCATGTCATCACATTCTCCGATGCCGGTCGCGGCAAAAGTGGCGCCAGGCGCTGACCCTAAATCGATGGTCATTATTCCGCGAGAGCCTTTACCCGCTGGCACTTATCGTGTTGACTGGCGCGCGGTTTCTTCAGATACGCACCCTATTACCGGTAATTACACCTTTACAGTGAAGTAATATTATGAACGACCTGATTATGATTGTTATTCGTTTTCTTCTTTATCTGGATTTGATGGTAATATTTGGATTGCCATTTTTTCAGATATATGGAATAAGCGGTGTCAGACATGAAACCTATAACCTGACTAATTTCAGGTCGTTTATAACCTTTGCTGTTGTTACAGGCATCATTCTTACTGGCATTAATATGCTCCTGGTATCTAATGCCATGAGTGGAGTAACTGACCTCAGAGAATTATCCATCCATGTTATCGAGATGGTGATAGAAGAAACTGATGTGGGTATTAGCTGGATTGTCAGGCTCTGTGCCCTGTTTACCACACTCGGTGCTTTGTTCCTTTACACTAATAAGAGAGTATTGTCCTGCCTGCTGATGACGATGAGTGGGGGCGTGGCGCTGGCTACACTTGCCTGGGGAGGACACGCCGTTATGCATGACGGTCTGCATTACTATCTCCATTTACTGAGCGATCTGACCCATCTCGGTGCTGCAGGTGCCTGGACAGGTGCTCTGGTTGCATTTGCTATCCTGCTGATGCGCAGAAACGAGCATAATGCACAGAGCGTCATTGTGATATCTGACTCCCTGGCAAAATTTGCCACGGCAGGAACGGTGATTGTTGTAGCCCTGATCCTGAGTGCGCTGGTCAACTATCTGTATATTGCTGAGGGTAACTTAACTCCCTTATTCAACAGTTCCTGGGGGAGGATATTGCTTGCCAAGACGGCTCTGTTTGTTCTGATGCTTCTTCTGGCTGCAGCAAACCGGTTTCACCTGGGTCCCCGGCTTGAAGTTATGGTCAGGGAAGGGAATTATGATCGCAGCGTTGCCCTGATGCGAAACAGCATCCTGACAGAATTCGTTGTTGCGATTATCATTCTGGGCGCCGTAGCGTGGCTCGGAATGCTTGCTCCGTCTCAGGTCAGCTAGGGGACAGCCAAAGCTCATGCGTGAGATTTTTACTTTCATATCAGCGAGTTGACCATGCAGCGTATTTTAATCGTTGAAGACGAACAAAAAACAGGTCGTTACCTGCAGCAGGGACTGGTTGAGGAAGGCTATCAGGCCGATCTCTTTAATAATGGCCGCGATGGTCTCGGGGCCGCGTCGAAGGGACAGTATGATTTGATAATACTGGACGTGATGCTGCCTTTCCTCGACGGGTGGCAAATCATCAGCGCACTGAGGGAGTCCGGGCACGAAGAACCGGTCCTGTTTTTAACCGCAAAGGACAACGTGCGGGACAAAGTGAAAGGACTGGAGCTTGGCGCAGATGACTACCTGATTAAGCCCTTTGATTTTACGGAGCTGGTTGCACGTGTAAGAACCCTACTGCGCCGGGCACGCTCGCAGGCCGCAACAGTCTGCACCATCGCCGATATGACCGTTGATATGGTGCGCCGGACCGTGATCCGTTCGGGGAAGAAGATCCATCTCACCGGTAAAGAATACGTTCTGCTTGAGTTGCTGCTGCAACGCACCGGAGAAGTGTTACCCAGGAGTCTTATCTCGTCCCTGGTCTGGAACATGAATTTTGACAGTGATACGAATGTGATTGATGTCGCCGTGAGACGTCTGAGAAGTAAAATTGATGATGACTTTGAGCCAAAACTGATCCATACCGTTCGCGGTGCCGGATATGTCCTGGAGATCAGAGAAGAGTGAGGTTCAAAATTTCCCTGACCACACGCCTGAGCCTGATTTTTTCTGCGGTGATGCTTACGGTATGGTGGTTATCAAGTTTTATCCTGATTAGCACCCTTAATGGCTATTTCGATAATCAGGACCGCGATTTTCTGACAGGTAAACTTCAGCTCACCGAAGAGTTTCTTAAAACAGAGACGTTCCGGAACAAAACGGATATTAAGTCATTATCAGAAAAAATAAACGATGCGATGGTAGGGCACAATGGTTTATTCATTTCTATAAAAAACATGGAAAATGAAAAAATTGTTGAACTCTATGCCAAAAATTCTGTTGTTCCAGCGGTCCTGCTTAATAAGTCGGGTGATATTCTCGACTATATGATCCAGACGGAAGAAAATAACACCGTGTACCGCAGTATCTCGCGGCGGGTTGCCGTGACGCCGGAACAGGGTAAAAGCAAACATGTCATCATTACGGTTGCCACGGATACTGGGTATCACACCCTGTTTATGGACAAACTCAGTACCTGGCTGTTCTGGTTCAATATCGGTCTGGTCTTTATTTCTGTTTTTCTGGGCTGGCTGACCACACGTATTGGTCTGAAACCGTTACGGGAAATGACCAGTCTGGCTTCCTCCATGACTGTACACAGCCTGGATCAGCGTCTAAATCCCGATCTGGCTCCGCCGGAAATCTCTGAGACCATGCAGGAGTTCAATAATATGTTTGATCGCCTGGAGGGGGCATTCCGGAAACTGTCAGATTTCTCGTCTGACATCGCGCATGAGCTGCGCACACCAGTCAGTAATCTGATGATGCAGACGCAGTTTGCACTGGCTAAGGAAAGGGATGTTTCGCATTACCGCGAAATTTTATTCGCTAACCTGGAAGAACTGAAAAGGTTGTCACGAATGACCAGTGACATGCTTTTTCTGGCACGTTCAGAGCATGGTCTGCTGCGGCTGGATAAACATGATGTGGATCTGGCAGCCGAACTGAATGAATTACGTGAGTTGTTCGAGCCCCTGGCAGACGAAACAGGAAAGACAATCACGGTTGAAGGAGAGGGCGTTGTTGCCGGAGACAGCGATATGCTCCGACGTGCTTTCAGTAACCTGCTTTCCAATGCAATCAAGTATTCTCCCGATAACACCTGTACAGCGATACACCTTGAGCGTGACAGTGACTGTGTGAACGTGATGATTACGAATACGATGTCCGGCCAGGTTCCCGCTAATCTGGAACGTTTGTTTGACCGGTTCTATCGCGCAGACTCATCAAGGTTCTACAACACGGAAGGCGCGGGGCTGGGATTATCAATTACAAGGTCGATCATTCATGCTCACGGCGGCGAGCTGTCAGCAGAACAGCAGGGGCGGGAAATTGTGTTCAAAGTGCGCCTGTTAATGGATTAATCCCGTTCTTCAGGAGAAACCTGGAAGGTGACAAAATTGTCATCATTCAGTCACGCGATAAACAGAGGCGGTTTTTTATAATCATACATAAATCAGGAGCAGAGTGATAACGCAATCGCCTGGTTCCTGGAGTGATGAATAACCCGCCCTGAGATCAAATGCTTTCTCTGTTATAAGCCGTTGATTGTTTGGGTATGAAAACACCGGAGACCCAACCATGAAAAAGATCCTTGTATCATTTGTTGCCATTATGGCTGTCGCTTCATCCGCCATGGCTGCAGAGACAATGAACATGCATGACCAGGTAAATAATGCCCAGGCACCCGCCCATCAGATGCAGTCAACCTCTGAAAAAAGCGCTGTTCAGGGAGACAGTATGACAATGATGGATATGAGCGGACACGATCAGGCTGCAATGTCCCATGAAATGATGCAAAACGGCAACGCTTCTGCCCACCAGGACATGGCGGAGATGCATAAAAAAATGATGAAAGGCAAACCAGGGGCCACCAACGAATCAGCAACGTCATTTTCAGAAATGAACGAGCATGAAAAAGCCGCTGTTGTGCACGAGAAGGCGAATAATGGTCAGTCTTCCGTTATTCATCAGCAGCAGGCTGAAAAGCATCGCAGCCAGATCACCCAGAATTAACCCGCAGCTCCACTTGTTAGACCCTCATTTGACGCCGAAGTCACTGGCTTACGCTCCCATTCGGGAGCGTTTTTTTTATTCTTTCATTTATCATTGAGTCTTATGGGAATGGATTTAATCAGTTACTTAATCCCTGCCTCAGCAACAAGTCCCGGAAAGAGCAGCTTTATATTCCGGGTTTTTCTGCTCATAACCTCAACGGTGGCGCTTAGGATGTACTTTGTAAGTACCCAGAGTGTGTGTCATCAGTACCGGTGTTAATGCACCAGCCCATTCCAGCCATGTATACCCATGTAAATCCCAACAGCAGCAATCAGGGCGCTTGAAATATAGGGGGCTCTTCTGGCGATGGTATTGAAGCCACTCCAGCGTTTGGCGACCTGACGAACGCTGATCGCCGCACCCACTCCAACCGTTACGAGGGTCAATGCCAGGCCGATACTGAAACAAACAACCAGTGTGGCACCCAGCGTAAGCGCTTTAAGCTGAAGGCAGATCAACAATACAGTTATAGCTGCCGGGCAAGGGATAAGCCCTCCTGTCAGTCCAAATATCAGGATTTGCCCGTTGGTTACTTCTTTCCCGTCGAAGCGGCGTTTTATGTCATTGGCATGAGCCAGTTCGTGAGCGTCCTGATACTCTTTCGAATTCACATCCAGCCCATCAAGCTCAGAGTGGTCATGGTCATGGTCGTGTTCAGCGAACGCCACATCATAGTCATGGACATGACCACGATGTCCCAGAGACAGACGTACGTTGAAACTGTGAGGCTCAGGGATGGGAGATGTTGACTCCAGATAATCACCATGATCAACAAATTCAAAAGTCTGAGAGATCGTACTGTTTTCCCGAAGTGTGGTTAATGAGATATCTTCAGAAGCCCATCTTTGGCCACTAAGAGTGCGTAGCCGCCAGTGGGGAAGTTGTCCTTCTTCAAAAATGGACAGTTCAACTTTTCCATGGCCAGTATCGATCAACCTTGTTTCGTCATGGTGATGATGTTCATTCTCCTGCATTCCCTCCAGCCAGTTTTTCTCACCGCTCCAGGTTCGCCAGAACATCCAAAAAGCCGTACCAAGGATGATCACTGAAGAGACCATCTGTAGCCAGGGTTCGGCTGATTCTGCGGTAAATTTATTACTGATATACATCCCTCCAAAAGCAATCAGCCATACGACTGCAGTGTGCGACAATGTTGCCGCGACACCCAGCATCACGGCCTGACGTACGGTGCCTTTTATAGCAATGATGAATGCTGCCATCATTGTTTTGGAGTGCCCGGGCTCCAGTCCATGAAGCGCGCCAAGCAGAATGGCGCTGGGGATGAAAAACCATGCGTTGCCTTGCTGAAGAAGTGTCGTAAATTCGTTCATGAGAATCATTCTTGGTTATTAAGTGTAGGCCGGATTCTACTCCCCCCCAGTAAAATATACTACCCCCCAGTAGAATAACGCTGGTATAGTTACATAAAATATCCAGGAGAGTGAGAGCCCACATGTCACATACCATCCGCGATAAACAAAAACTGAAAGCACGTACAAGCAAGATCCAGGGGCAGGTTGCTGCGCTGAAAAAAATGCTTGATGAACCTCACGAATGTGCCGCTGTACTGCAACAAATAGCCGCCATACGTGGTGCCGTGAATGGTTTATTGCGTGAAGTGATTAAAGGACATTTGACTGAACATATTGTTCATGAAAGTGAAGAACAGAAACGAGAAGAAGACCTGGACGTTGTGCTGAAGGTTCTGGATTCTTACATCAAGTGACAGTTTGGCTAAAAGCCCTGAGCATTAATTTATCTAAATAACACGTTATCAAGTGACGGTTTTGGGCTGTTTGTAGCGGCATAGTGAGTTTGTTTAATCAATGAGCTTTAAGATGCCCCCCTTCATGCAAGGAAACGCGTACATTTCTGGTACATCTACTTCCCTTACTTTGCTCAGGGCAACCCACATTGTTAAAGCCTCTACTCGCTGACCATCAAAATCACCCAACGTCAGATAATGGAAAAAAATTTTGGATGACATTTTGAAACGTGTCCTCTGCTGTGAACGTCGAGAGATGCTACGCGAGAAAGGAGATGACCTACTTAGTATCCTGTTAAGTAGGTCTATCTGAAGAAGTAGACAACTTTAAAGTCTTTTTCATGTTAAAGGAGACAACTTTAATGTCTGTGTACAGGCAGAGAAATAATCACACTACGCAATTATTGCACCAACATTTCCCCGGCTTTCCACTAAGCTTCGACTCAGAAAAACATGTTCAGGTGCCCCGGCGCGTTCAGCAGGGGCAGTCTTCTCTTTCTCAGTCAGAGCCCCTTCCATGCAGCTACTCAGCATCATTATTTTGCTCACGCTAACCGTGGTTATCCATTCGCTGTGGATGTTTTGCGTTTTAAAATTCATAAACCTGGAAGTCGATTCTGCGGTGCGCGTTGTGCTGCGCAATGTCGGCATTGTGATTTCAATGATCTTTGCCCATCTTCTCGAAGCCAGCCTGTTTGCGGGATTCTACTTCCTGGTTGAGGCTTTTAACGACTGGAACACTAGCTTCTACTTCTCGCTGGTGAGCTACGCCACGGTGGGGTATGGCGATGTAACGCTGCCGCAAAACTGGCGGCTGATTGGCGGGCTGGAAGGGCTGGTCGGCGCCCTGATGGTCGGCTGGTCAGTGGCGGTGCTGGTGGCCGTGCTCCAGCGGTTACGTGGAATGAGCGCCTAATCGAAAGATGCGCCCACCCCTTGTAGTAAGGTAAAGTACGTTTCCTTGCGCAGCCGATTAGGCTGCGGCCTTGAGGGTGAGAGGCTGATAAACAGCCCACCCTTTTCTACTTCTGGTTTTAACCAGTCTGCATGGTTAGCGTTTTGTCTTCAAAAAGGGTTGTGTATGTCTGTTGCTCATCTCGGTTTCCCAACTGAAACCGTTGTTGTTTTTGTCGTGATGGCTGTCGGGGCGATGTTTATCGACCTCTTCATGCACCGTCACGATAAACCTGTCTCGCTGAAAAGCGCCGCCATGTGGTCTATTTTCTGGGTCATGATGGCGATGGCGTTCGCCGGGTTCCTCTATGTGCATCATGGCGCAGAGATGGCGAGCTTGTTCCTGACCGGTTATGCGCTGGAAGAGGTGCTGTCGGTCGATAACTTGTTTGTCATGATGGCGATTTTTGCCTGGTTCGGCGTGCCGGATAAGTACCGCCACCGCGTGCTCTACTGGGGTGTACTGGGGGCGATTGTCTTCCGCGGTATTTTCGTCGCCATTGGTACCAGCCTGCTGAGTCTGGGGCCCTACGTCGAGGTCATCTTTGCGCTGGTCGTTGGCTGGACGGCACTGATGATGCTCAAACGTAACGAAGAGAGTGACGAGGTTGAAGATTACTCCGGCCATCTGGCCTACCGTCTGGTGAAGCGCTTTTACCCGGTCTGGCCGAAAATCAGCAGCAATGCGTTTATCCTGACCCAGAAAGAGGTGGATGCAGAGCTTGAAAAGCCAGAAAACCAGGATGTTATGGTCGGGCGCATGAAGAAGGCGAAGCGTTACGCAACACCACTGCTGCTCTGCGTGGCGGTTGTTGAGCTGTCCGATGTGATGTTCGCGTTTGACTCGGTCCCGGCGATTATCGCCGTCAGCCGTGAACCGCTCATCATCTACAGCGCGATGATGTTCGCTATCCTCGGCCTGCGTACGCTCTATTTTGTGCTGGAAGCGCTGAAACAGTACCTGGTGCATCTGGAGAAAGCGGTGGTCCTGCTGCTGTTCTTTGTCGCGTTTAAGCTGGGTCTTAATGCCACCGATCACTTCTGGCATCACGGTTACAGCATTGGCGCAACCGCCAGCCTGTTTGTGGTGCTAGGGGTGTTAGCGCTGGGGATAATTACGAGCGTGATGTTCCCAGGCAAACGTGCGGCCTGATGCTCTGTTTTCGCCCTCTCCCGGCGAGGAGAGGGCACCAGAGCGCACTAACCCTTAATCGGTGAATTCCGGCGCTTACGCGGATGATGGAAATGTCGCCAGTGCGGATCCTGCGCTGCCGCCAGCAGTTCGTGGTCACCTCGCGTGTCACCCCAGGCGCGCAGATGGTAATCGTTCAGATTGCCATACACTTTTTCCAGCCTTGCGACCTTCTGCGCACAGCGGCAGTTGTTACCGGTGATCCGTCCGGTCAGCTTGCCGTTTTTCACTTCAAGCTGTGTCCCGATAAGCTTAATGCCGAGCTTATCGGCCCACGGTTGCAATACCAGCGCCGGAGAGGCTGAGCAGATAGTCACCTCTGCACCGGAATTGACCTCTGCGGCAACCGCCAGCACACCCGCCGGGCGCATCAGCTTCGTCCAGTATTTCTCGCAAAACACCTCGGCCTGCTGGCGCAGCCAGTGTTCATCTACGCCGGTCAGGAAGGTTTTGATCAGCACTTCTTTCAGCTCATCACGCGTCAGCTTACGGCGTACGCAGTGGAGTGTCGGTAACGCCATACGCACCAGGCGCCCCGCAAAGTAACGTTTACCAAAGGCAAAACGCAGGAACGGGATAAAGCTGTCGTGGTGCGTCAATGTTCCATCAAAGTCAAAGACAGAGAGCACGTTGGACTTGGCCACTGCCTCGTCGGCAATCATATTGGTCATAAATACGTCTTAGCTGAAATACACATTCTGCTCATTAGTTTACCTGCTTTACCCCATCAGTCCTTCTGTAACGTGCATTTTTTTATCAATCTTGCGACCTGAAAGTGAGTCCATTTTTGGTCCCGATAAAGATTGGGTAAAAAATGAGCTGTCTATATTATCACCGCATCGAAAGATATTTCGGGGGAACATTGGCCCCCACGCGTAAGGAAAAATTCACTCACTGCTTCTTTCTTGATATGACTCTTAGATCGCTTATTTCAATACTCTCGTTAAGTTTTGCTTCTTTTTCTGCCTTTAGTTTTCAACTGCCCGCGTCGATGTTGTCCATGAACAGCGAGCTGGCGACTTCTCCGGCGAAGACTGCGCTGGTGCATCAGGAAACGGGCCCGCTGCGCTCACGTATTCTTGATCAATACCAGAAGTGGAAAGGCACCCAATATTTGTGGGGTGGCACCACGCACCGTGGGGTGGATTGCTCTGCGCTGATGCAGCACCTGTTCAGCGATGCGGCGCACCTCAACCTGCCGCGCACCACAGGCGAGCAGATCCATCGTGGTGTGCAGGTGGCACAATATCGCTTAAAAGCCGGGGATTTGGTGTTCTTCCAGACTGGGCCAAACCGTCGTCACGTGGGCGTGTACATTGGCGATAGCCAGTTTATCCATGCGTCGAGCAGCCAGGGCGTCACGGTTTCAACCTTGACCGACAACTACTGGCAAGAGCACTTTATTACTGCCCGCCGTGTGGCAGGCAGTTCGGCCTGAGCAGGTCAGATAATATCGTCCACCACGCCGCCATCCACGCGCAATGCCGCACCGGAGGTGGCGGAAGCCTGCGTTGAACAGACATACACCACCATATTAGCCACCTCTTCAACCGACGCGGCGCGCTGTATGACTGAGCTGGGGCGGTTGGCCATCACAAACTCTTTCGCCAGCTGTTCCAGCGATTTGCCGGTTCTTTCGATTTCGTCTTTCATCATCTCGGCGAAACCATCGGAAATGGTTGGCCCCGGCAGCACGCTGTTCACCGTCACGCCACTTCCCGCTACGAATTTCGCCAGGCCGCGTGCCAGTGAGAGTTGTGCAGTTTTGGTTACGCCATAGTGGATCATATCTGCCGGAATATTGCAGGCCGATTCCGATGAAATGAAGACCACACGACCCCAGCCTTTCTGCACCATACCCGGCAGCAGGGCGCGGGAGAGCCGTACACCCGACATCACGTTGGTTTGCCAGTAGCGCTCCCAGGTGGCATCGTCGGTGTCGTAAAAATCCAGCGGGCCGTAAATCCCGGCGTTGTTTACCAGAATATCGACACTGGTTGCGACCTTCAGCAGCGATTCAACCCCTTCCGGGGTGCTGAGGTCGGCAATGGCTGCCCGCACCTGGACACCCGGCACTGCCTGCTGTAATTGCTGTATCCCATTATTGACCGATTCGGTGCTACGCCCGTTGATGATCACTTCCGCGCCGCCTTCGGCCAGCCCTTTGGCAATGGCAAAACCAATGCCGCCTGTGGAGGCCGTGACCAGCGCAACTTTGCCCGTAAAATCAATTTTCATTGTCTGCTCCTTGTGGTTTTCAAAGTTCAGACCTTAAAGCGTAGCAGTTGAGGTTTACCGGGGTGGGCTAAAAAGGCGCAGTAGCGTTTCAACCTGCTCGTCCAGCGGCGTCAGGGCGCGCTTTACGATCAGGTGCAGAGGCGTGGCACGGCGCGTACCGTGGCTCAGTGGCAGCATTTTAAGCACGCCCTGTTCAAGCTGGCTCTGAATGCGTTCCTCCGGCAACCAGCCATAGCCCACCTGATACATCACGGCCTCAATCGCGGCATCGATGGTCGAAAATGTCCACGACTCTCCGGCAGTGCTGGCGGCAGGCTGGTTATCTGCAATATGAATTAGTGGCCACGGACGTAGCATCTCGTCATTGAGCGGCGTATTGAGCGCAAATAAGGGGTGATCGCGATGGGCGACGGCAACAAAATCAATGTTCATCAACCATTCGCCAAGCCCGGTGATGTCCTGACGGCGGGTTAACACCATGACATCGGCTTCATTATTGACGATATCCGAGCTGGCATTTTCCAGCACCTCCGTCAGCCTTACCTGGGTTTGCGGGTACATTTGCTGGAACTGGCGCAAAATGGCGAACAGACGGCGGCGCGGGAAAATGTTGTCTACGACCAGGTCCAGCCGCGTGCGCATCCCGTTGCGCAGCGTTGCCGCCCGTGTTTCGACGTACGAAAAAGCCTTGAGCAGCGGCTTTACCTGGTTGAGAAGCAATTCTCCGGCAGGGGTTAATACCGCGCGTCGACCTTCCGGCGCCAGCAGCGCCACTCCCAGCCGCTCCTGCAATAAAGACAGGTTATAACTCACGGAGGACTGGCTGCGGGCGGTCTCTTCTGCCGCTCTGGCAAAGCTGCCAAGCTCTACCACTTTCTCCAGTAGTGACCACTGTTCCAGCGTTGTCTTGTGCATAACGTATCTAAAATTTGAATGAATTTGATTCAAACATAGCGTTATTCATCCATTTTTTGAAGGAGTACGATCGTCTCATCAAAACAGAGGAGACACATTATGAGCACCTTCGACAAACATGATTTGAGCGGCTTTGTGGGTAAACACCTGGTCTACACCTACGATAATGGCTGGAACTACGAGATCTACGTGAAAAATGACACCACGCTGGATTACCGCATTCACAGCGGCATCGTGGCGAACCGTTGGGTAAAAGACCAGCAGGCATATATCGTGAGGGTGGGTGAGAGTATTTATAAAATTTCCTGGACTGAACCCACCGGTACGGATGTTAGCCTGATTGTGAATCTGGGTGACAAACTCTTCCACGGTACGATTTTCTTCCCGCGCTGGGTGATTAATAACCCGGAAAAAACGATCTGTTTCCAGAATGATCATATCCCACTGATGAATGCGTATCGTGACCAGGGGCCGGCGTATCCTACTGAAGTGATTGATGAGTTTGCGACCATTACCTTTGTGCGGGACTGCGGTGCGAACAATGACTCGGTGATTGCCTGTGCTGCCAGTGAATTGCCGGATGATTTCCCTGCTAATCTTAACTAAGCGCGACAATTCACTTATTTAGAAAGTTCCCGGGTGATTTCGTTTTTCAGGCGAAATGCCCGGAATTCTTATTTTGGTTGAGCATTTATTTACTTTTCTTATTATTTTCCCTGCAATCAAGTGAAATACAGCCTTAATTTGCCGTGAGCCTAATCACAAAAAATTCAAAAAAACAGAGATTCCATCTATCTTTATGTTGTTAAACGGTTTTTTCGCTTCCCCTTCTTGTTAATCTCATTGTAATTTAGCTGTGTCTTAATTTTTTCCTAAGAAAAGAGGACTACTTTGCCTTAGTTGATGGTTTGTTGACATAAATGAAGCAACGACTAAATTTTATTTGGTATTTATTTAAATTCCATCTTGCATGATCCCATTGAGCTGCCCATTACGACAGCGCAGTAAAAGATGACGCCTTTAATACAGCAAGGAAATTAATAATGAGTGATTTTCGGTAATGACTCCAACTTATTGATAGTGTTTTATGTTCAGATAATGCCCGATGACTTTGTCATGCAGCTCCACCGATTTTGAGAACGACAGCGACTTCCGTCCCAGCCGTGCCAGGTGCTGCCTCAGATTCAGGTTATGCCGCTCAATTCGCTGCGTATATCGCTTGCTGATTACGTGCAGCTTTCCCTTCAGGCGGGATTCATACAGCGGCCAGCCATCCGTCATCCATATCACCACGTCAAAGGGTGACAGCAGGCTCATAAGACGCCCCAGCGTCGCCATAGTGCGTTCACCGAATACGTGCGCAACAACCGTCTTCCGGAGCCTGTCATACGCGTAAAACAGCCAGCGCTGGCGCGATTTAGCCCCGACGTATCCCCACTGTTCGTCCATTTCCGCGCAGACGATGACGTCACTGCCCGGCTGTATGCGCGAGGTTACCGACTGCGGCCTGAGTTTTTTAAATGGCGGAAAATCGTGTTGAGGCCAACGCCCATAATGCGGGCGGTTGCCCGGCATCCAACGCCATTCATGGCCATATCAATGATTTTCTGGTGCGTACCGGGTTGAGAAGCGGTGTAAGTGAACTGCAGTTGCCATGTTTTACGGCAGTGAGAGCAGAGATAGCGCTGATGTCCGGCGGTGCTTTTGCCGTTACGCACCACCCCGTCAGTAGCTGAACAGGAGGGACAGCTGATAGAAACAGAAGCCACTGGAGCACCTCAAAAACACCATCATACACTAAATCAGTAAGTTGGCAGCATCACCTGATTTTCTGCCTTTTTCGCGACCGTCGATGGGCGCTGAGGAAATTGCGGCGCTTCAGGACGTTTTGATGTCGGGCTGGATCACCACAGGGCCAAAAAATCAGGAGCTTGAAGAGGCATTTTGTAAGCTGACGGGGAATCGTCATGCGATTGCTGTCTGCTCTGCAACCGCCGGGATGCACGTCACGCTGATGGCGATGGGCATTGGCCCCGGTGATGAAGTCATTACCCCTTCTCTAACCTGGGTGTCGACCCTCAATATGATTGTGCTGCTGGGCGCAACACCCGTGATGATCGATGTCGACAAAGACACGCTGATGGTAACGCCAGAGGCCATCGAAGCCGCTATTACTCCCCGTACCAAAGCCATCATCCCCGTGCATTATGCGGGTGCGCCTTTTGATATCGATGCAATTCACGCGATAAGCGAACGTCACGGTATACCTGTTATTGAAGATGCAGCCCACGCAGCAGGCACTTACTACAAAAATCGCCATGTTGGCTGGCAGGGTACCGCTATCTTCTCTTTCCACGCGATCAAAAACATGACCTGCGCGGAAGGCGGTTTAGTGGTGACGGACGACGAACAACTGGCACAGCGTATCCGCAGTCTCAAGTTCCACGGGCTTGGTGTTGATGCTTATGACCGCCAGACTCACGGCCGCGCGCCGCAGGCAGAAGTTATCTCCCCGGGGTATAAATACAACCTCGCGGATATCAACGCCGCGCTGGCGCTGGTCCAGTTGGGTAAATTGAGCGAAGCCAACGCGCGCCGTCGCGAAATCGCTGAACGTTATCTGACGGAGCTTGCGGATACACCTTTCGAGCCGCTGCGTATTCCAGCCTGGCCGCATGTCCATGCATGGCATCTTTTTATCATTCGCGTTGATGAAGCCCGCTGTGGGATCTCACGTGACGCGTTAATGGACGCGCTGAAAGCAAAAGGCATTGGTACTGGTCTGCATTTCCGTGCTGCTCATACGCAAAAATACTATCGCGAGCGTTTCCCTGAAGTCTCGCTCCCGAACTCCGAATGGAACAGCGCGCGTATTTGTTCACTCCCTCTTTTCCCGGACATGACGCATGACGACGCAACCCGCGTCATTACCGCGCTCCATCAGCTTGCAGGAAATTGATATGTTCAGCGCACCACCTGTACAAAAAGTTTCAGTTGTTATCCCGGTTTACAACGAGCAGGAGAGCCTGCCTGAACTTATCCGCCGCACCACGGCAGCCTGTGACACTATGGGCAAGGCGTACGAAATTCTGCTGGTAGATGATGGCAGCAGCGACGATTCTGCCCAGATGCTCACTGACGCCGCAGAGGTTGAAGGAAGCCACATCGTAGCCGTACTGCTTAACCGTAACTACGGTCAGCACTCTGCCATTATGGCTGGCTTTAGCCACGTAACGGGCGACCTGATCATCACTCTGGATGCCGACCTGCAAAACCCGCCGGAAGAGATCCCGCGCCTGGTAGCGAAAGCCGATGAAGGCTATGACGTGGTCGGCACAGTTCGCCAGAACCGCCAGGACAGCCTGTTCCGCAAGCTGGCGTCGCGCACCATTAACCGCCTTATCCAGCGCACGACCGGTAAAGCAATGGGTGATTACGGCTGCATGTTGCGCGCCTACCGTCGCCACATTGTCGATGCCATGCTGCACTGCCACGAGCGCAGTACGTTCATTCCGATTCTCGCCAATACCTTTGCCCGCAGAGCGACTGAAATCCCGGTGCTGCACGCTGAGCGCGAGCACGGGGAATCGAAGTACAGCTTTATGCGCCTGATTAACCTGATGTATGACCTGATCACCTGCCTGACCACCACGCCGCTGCGTTTGTTAAGCGTGTTCGGCAGTGTTATCGCACTGGCCGGGTTTGCGATTTCCGTCCTGCTGGTCGCGTTGCGACTGATCTTCGGCCCTCAGTGGGCGGCGGAAGGGGTCTTTATGCTGTTTGCCGTACTGTTCATGTTCATCGGTGCCCAGTTTGTTGGGATGGGCTTACTCGGTGAGTACATCGGCCGTATTTATAACGATGTTCGCGCACGTCCGCGCTACTTTATTCAACGTGTTGTCCGTCAGGAACACAAAGCATCTCAAGAGGAAATTCACCCATGAAAGCTGTTGTATTTGCCTATCACGATATGGGGTGTACGGGCACGCTGGCCCTGCTGGAAGCGGGTTATGATATTGCTGCAATCTTCACTCACCCGGACGCTGCCGGAGAAAATAACTTCTTTGGTTCCGTTGCGCGTATTGCCGCTGAGCGTGGCATCCCGGTGTATGCCCCTGATGATGTAAACCACCCGCTGTGGGTTGACCGCATTCGCGCGCTTTCTCCTGATGTGATTTTCTCTTTCTATTATCGCAATCTGCTGAGCAACGATATCTTAAGCCTGGCACCAAAAGGCGCATTCAACCTGCACGGCTCCCTGCTGCCAGCATACCGTGGCCGCGCGCCGCTGAACTGGGTGCTGGTTAACGGTGAAACGGAAACCGGCGTGACTCTGCACCGCATGGTGCGTCGCGCAGATGCGGGCGATATTGTGGCCCAGCAGAAAGTGGTTATTGAAGCAGATGAAACCGCGCTGCAACTGCATCATAAACTGTGTGGCGCTGCGCAAAACCTGCTGCGTGATGTGCTGCCTTCCATTCAGCAGGGTTCTTTTAAAGAGACCGCGCAGGATGAGAGCAAAGCAAGCTGCTTTGGCCGCCGTAACCCGGAAGATGGTCGTCTGGACTGGGCGAAACCTGCGCGTCAGCTGCACAACCTGGTGCGTGCGGTCACTGACCCGTGGCCGGGCGCGTACAGCTTCGCGGGCGTAAGCAAATTTATTGTCTGGAAATCCCGCGTACGTGACGACATTCCGGCGGCAAAACCGGGTACGGTGGTCTCTGTTTCCCCGCTGGTAGTGAGCTGCGGCGAGCAGGCGCTGGAAATTCTGACCGGGCAAACTGACAACGGCGTATACGTTCAGGGCACGCAGCTGGCGCAGTCTCTGGGTCTGGTTGCTGGCGCAATTATCACCAGCGCACCGGTTGTGGCCATCAAACGCCGCACCCGCGTACTGATCCTCGGTGTGAACGGCTTTATCGGTAACCACCTGACCGAACGTCTGCTGCAAGACGACAACTACGAAATCTATGGCCTGGATATTGGCTCTGATGCGATCAGCCGCTTCCTGACCAACCCACGTTTCCACTTCGTTGAAGGGGATATCAGCATCCACTCCGAATGGATCGAATACCACATCAAGAAATGCGATGTGGTGCTGCCGCTGGTGGCGATCGCGACCCCGATTGAATACACCCGTAACCCGCTGCGCGTGTTCGAGCTGGACTTCGAAGAGAACCTGAAGATTATCCGCGACTGCGTGAAATACGATAAGCGCATCATCTTCCCGTCCACGTCTGAAGTGTACGGCATGTGTACGGACAAAAACTTCGACGAAGACACCTCTAACCTGGTGGTCGGCCCAATTAACAAACAACGCTGGATCTACTCTGTTTCCAAACAGCTGCTGGACCGCGTGATTTGGGCATACGGTGAAAAAGAAGGCCTGCGCTTTACTCTTTTCCGTCCGTTTAACTGGATGGGGCCACGTCTGGATAACCTGAATGCCGCGCGTATTGGTAGTTCGCGTGCGATCACTCAGCTGATCCTGAACCTGGTTGAAGGCTCCCCAATCAAGCTGATTGAAGGCGGCAAACAGAAGCGTTGCTTTACTGACATCTCTGACGGTATCGAAGCGCTGTTCCGCATCATCGAAAACAAAGATGGCCGCTGCAACGGTGAAATCATCAACATCGGTAACCCGGAAAACGAAGCCAGCATTCGTGAACTGGCTGAGATGCTGCTGGCAAGCTTCGAGCGTCATCCACTTCGTGACCAGTTCCCGCCGTTTGCGGGCTTCCGTGAAGTGGAAAGCAGCAGCTACTACGGTAAAGGCTATCAGGACGTTGAGCACCGTAAGCCAAGCATCCGTAACGCCAAGCGCTGCCTGAACTGGACGCCGGAAGTGAAGATGGAACAGACCATCGATGAAACGCTCGATTTCTTCCTGCGCACAGTGGAGCTGTCGGAACAGACATCATGAAAAAAGTCGGCTTACGTATAGACGTCGACACCTTCCGGGGCACGCGTGATGGCGTGCCCAAACTGCTGGAGTTACTGGGCAAGCATGATGTGCGCTCCAGTATCTTCTTCAGTGTGGGGCCGGATAACATGGGACGCCATTTATGGCGTCTGATTAAACCGGCGTTTCTGTTCAAAATGCTGCGCTCACGCGCAGCATCGCTGTACGGCTGGGATATTTTGCTGGCCGGAACCGCCTGGCCTGGCAGGCGCATCGGCGCGGGTAATGAAGACATTATCCGCGAAGCATCGCGTTTGCATGAGGTAGGGCTACATGCCTGGGATCACCATGCGTGGCAGGCCTGGGCCGGTGTGTGGGATATCCCACGTCTGGGTCGTGAGGTTGAACGCGGCATGATGGAGCTGGAAGCCATTACCTGTAAACCGGTGCAGTGTTCGGCGGTGGCAGGCTGGCGAGCGGATCAGCGCGTGGTGAAAGCGAAACAGCCATTCGCATTTCGCTATAACAGCGACTGTCGCGGCAGCGGGCCGTTTTTGCCTCTGCTGGGTGAAAACCTGTTTGGCACTGTGCAAATCCCGGTCACGCTTCCCACCTGGGATGAAGTGGTGGGACGCGAGGTGACTGCCGAGGGCTTTAACCGTTACATTCTGGATTGCATCCATCGTGATACCGGTACGCCGGTGTATACCATCCACGCCGAAGTGGAAGGGATTGCGTATCAGCATGACTTTGATGCGCTGCTGACGATGGCCGCAGAGGAAGGTATTCAGTTTTGCCCACTCAGCGAACTGCTGCCTGACGACCTCAGCACACTGCCTGTAGGCAAAATTGTTCGTAAAGAAATGGCTGGCCGGGAAGGCTGGCTTGGCTATCAACAAACCGTGAGCCCGGTATCATGAAAGCAGCCCGTTATGGCTTTGCGCTTTTCGCACTGTTTGTCATTTACTACCTTATTCCCGTCGATATCCGCCTGTTATGGCAACCTGATGAGACGCGCTACGCGGAAATTAGCCGTGAAATGCTGGCATCAGGGGACTGGGTCGTCCCGCATTTCCTGGGACTTCGTTACTTTGAAAAACCGATAGCCGGATACTGGGTTAACAGTATCGGACAGATGCTGTTTGGTCATACCAACTTTGCCGTACGCGCGGGAGCGATATTCTCCACCGGGCTGGCGGCGCTGCTGGTTATCTGGCTCGCATGGCGCATCTGGCGCGATAAACGCGTCGCCTTGCTTTCGGGCGTTATCTTCTTAACCCTCTTCCTGGTGTATGGCATCGGCACGTATGCCGTGCTGGATCCGATTATCACTCTCTGGCTGGTGTTTGCGATGTGCAGCTTCTGGCTGGCTGCACAGGCGAAAACGTTCGCCGGAAAAGCGGGTGGCTATGTGCTGCTTGGGCTTGCCTGCGGAATGGGGGTGATGACCAAAGGGTTCCTGGCGCTTGCCGTGCCGGTCATTGGCGTGCTGCCGTGGGTGATTGCCCAGAAGCGCTGGAAAGAGGTGCTGCTGTTTGGCTGGCTGGCTATCCTCAGCTGCGTGCTTATTGTTCTGCCCTGGGGGCTGGCGATTGCCCATCGTGAACCGGACTTCTGGCGTTACTTCTTCTGGGTTGAGCATATTCAGCGTTTTGCGCAGAGCGATGCCCAGCACAAAGCGCCATTCTGGTATTACATTCCGTTCCTGATTGCCGGAAGTCTGCCGTGGCTGGCCTTGCTGCCAGGTGCGCTGCGTCAGGGCTGGCGTGGACGACAGGGCGAAGGCGGCGGATTGTACCTGCTTGGTTGGGTGGTTATGCCACTGGTGTTCTTCAGTATCGCCAAAGGTAAGCTGCCGACCTATATCCTGCCGTGCTTTGCACCGCTGGCGATGCTGATGGCGCACTACGCCTGCACCGTGGCGGAAAAGAGCGGCAAAGTGCTGCGCATCAACGGATGGATCAACCTGGCGTTTGGTGTGCTGGGTGTGGTGGCGGCGCTGGTGGTTTCCCCGTGGGGGCTGTCAAAACACCCGGTCTGGACGTCCGTTGAGCTGTATAAAGTCTTCTGCGCGGTTGTGGCTTTCCTGATCTGGGCCGCAGTGGGCTGGTTTACGCTGCGCCAGAGCCAGCAGCGCTGGTGGCTGGCGGCACTGTGTCCGCTTGGCCTGACGCTGCTGATTGGCTTTGCTATCCCGAATCTGGTGGTGGATTCAAAACAGCCGCAGTCGCTGGTGGACACCGTACGTGAGCCGCTTCAGGAGAGCCGTTTCGTTCTGGCGAATAACGTGGGCGTCGCGTCTGGCCTGGCCTGGGAGTTAAAGCGTAATGACATCGTTCTGTATGGTCAGAGCGGCGAAGTGCGTTACGGGCTGGACTATCCGGATGTGAAAGACCGCTTTGTCGGCAAAGCCGATTTCCCACAATGGCTGGAAGAACATCGCCAGCAGGGGCGGATCTCGGTGGTGATCTTGTTGTCGAAAAACGATGACCTTGAGCGCCTGAAGTTGCCAAAACCTGACAGCCTGTATATTCAGGGGCGTCTGGCTTACTTGCAGTATCTGCCACAATGATGACCTGGTTCTGGCTGGTATTGGCTAGCCTGCTGAGCTGTGCAGGGCAGCTGTGCCAGAAACAGGCCACCCGTCCGGCGAAATCCGGGCGGCGTGGTGCGCATATCGTCTTCTGGCTTGGCCTGGCGCTGCTGGCGCTGGGCTTCGGAATGCTGGTCTGGCTGGTGGTGCTACAACGCCTTCCGGTAGGGATTGCTTACCCGATGCTGAGCCTGAACTTTGTCTGGGTGACGCTGGCGGCGAAAACGTTCTGGCGTGAGAACGTCGCGGCGCACCACTGGCTCGGCGTAGGGTTCATCATGGTCGGGATAATCCTGTTGGGAGGGAGCCTGTGAAAGGCGCATTCTGGGCGTTGTGCAGCGTGGTGTTAGTCAGCATCGCGCAGCTGTTGTTACGGTACGCCATGGTCACACTCCCGCCGGTTGGCGAGGATTTTTCTTTTATCATCGCGCTGTGGCATTTTGCTCCGGGTACCGGGTCGCTGATGCTTGGGCTGATGGGCTATGTGGCTTCAATGGGGTGCTGGTATCTGGCGCTGCATCGTCTGGCGCTCAGCAAAGCCTATGCCTTGCTGAGTCTCAGTTACATCCTGGTGTGGGGTGCAGCCATTCTGCTGCCCGGTTGGGGAGAAACGTTCTCCTGGCACGGGCTGGCGGGTGTCGGATTTATTATTCTGGGTGTGCTGACCATTTTTCTGCCGACGCGTCGTCGGCCGAATGGATCAGAGCCGTCGTAAGGCCAAATGGTGTGGTCGTGCATACGGCAAGACTCAGGGAGTCGACCTGGCAATGGCTTACCGTATGGAGGGTGCTGGCAGCACTGTCGATACTCACTATTTGCCATGAGTGCGCGCCACGCTGTTTGATGATGGCGCCTTTACGCGTCCAGATACGCCAGAACACGGCAAGCTGACTCTCCGGTTTTTCGTTTTCCATTTCATCATGTTCGGCAGTGCTGAAGACCGCATTTGCAAGCGTACGCCAGTTATCCTGCGGGCGTATGTGTTCCAGTGAACAACCCACATCACCTTCATCACTGACAATCAGGGCGATATCGTCATCACAATGGCTGATGCTAAACCACAGTGGATAGTCGTCAGCAAAGCCCGGTTTTCCCTGTTCGCTATAGACGATTTCCGGCAAGGGGTGTGGTGCAAACAGGCGGGAAAGCAACCCGCGGCCGGCCAGCCAGCGGTCGCGCTGTACGCCCGTGGGAGCGTGCAGGGCAAGAGCTTGTGCCCAGCGGTCTGTGCTCAGCGAAGAGATCTTTCCCAGAAAAACCTGGTACATATGAAGTCGGGCCTTAAGTCGAAACAGAGATAACCGCAAAGTTCCGCGGCGAAACCAATACTATAATCCAATGCTCCTGATAATAGCTAACCGGGATACGGAATTACCCCGGCAATCGGCTTTTTGGGCGCCCCGGGCCGAGCAAAATTGCCAGCTTGCTGCCACCTTTGGTTGTCTCCATCCAGATTTTACACACGCTGGTAAGCGGGACTGAAAGCAGCATCCCTACCGGGCCGAGCAGCCATCCCCAGATGAGTAACGATAAAAAGACCACCAGTGTCGACATCCCGAGCCGGTGCCCCATCATGCGTGGCTCGACAATATTGCCGATAAGCATATGCACCACCAGAAACAGCGCGCCCACCAGCATGCATTCATAAAGGCCATTAAATAAAAATGCCTGAATCATTGGCGGTACGGCGGAAATCACTGCCCCGATGTTCGGCACATAATTCAGCAGGAAGGCCAGCACACCCCACATCAGCGCAAACTGAATGTCCATCAACACCAGCCCGAGCCAGACAACCACCCCGGTCCACAGGCTCAGTAAGGTTTTCAGCGCCAGATAGTGAGACACACCTTTGAGTGCGCGATGAAGGCCGGCAATATGGATTTGCGGATTATTCAGCGCAAAACGCAGCTTATAAGGCACATGACGTACCTCAAAGAGCATGAATACCACCGTCATCACCAGCAGCAACACGCTGGCCATCGCGCCGGAGAGCTGCGTCATCAGGGTTGTGGCCCAGGCCATGAGTTTTTCTGAATCCATCCGTTGCAGCATCCGCTCCGGGGACATGTGGATGTGCAGGAACGGGAGCGAATCCTGTAATTGCAGGACCTTGCGCGTGAGCTCTTTGTTGTATTTTGGCAGCATGGTGGAAAATTCATTCACCGAGGCGGCAAGCACACCGACCAGTGCAGTCAGGACAATCAGCATGACGATAACCACAATTGTTATTGCCACTGGTCGCGACACACCGCGGCGGATAAACCAGGTCACCAGCGGGTTCAGCACGATGGCGAAAAAGAGGGCCAGCAGGAGCTGTACGATGATATCTGCCGCTGCATGGATGCCCGCAAGGATAACCACTAGGCTGGCGAGCTTTAACAAAATATGCAGACCTGTCTTGTCGGGCTGGGTCGATGTCATACGGATTCCTTTTGCCGGGAGCCTGTTAAGTGTAGTGCGCGGGTTGCGCTTCGTCTGACGCCGTTAATCTGAAAGTCACTGCTGCTTTTCTTAACCCATCGTGGTAATAGTGAAACACTGTTGTAAAAATCCAGGTAGAACCCCATGCCCGAACCTTCCGCCGAACCGGCACTCAGCGGATTACGCCTTAATCTGCGTATTGTTTCTGTCGTCATTTTTAATTTTGCCAGTTATCTGACCATTGGCCTGCCGTTGGCGGTCTTACCTGGCTATGTCCATGATGTCATGGGGTTTAGCGCATTCTGGGCGGGGCTGGTGATTAGCCTGCAATACTTCGCGACTCTGCTAAGTCGCCCTTATGCGGGGCGTTATGCCGATCTGTTCGGGCCAAAAAGCATTGTGGTCTTAGGGCTGTGTGGCTGCTTCCTCAGCGGGCTGAGTTACCTGATGGCCGGATTGAGTAGCGGCTGGCCGATAGTGAGCCTGGTGCTGCTGTGCCTGGGGCGCGTGATCCTCGGTATCGGACAAAGCCTGGCCGGAACAGGGTCAACGCTGTGGGGCGTGGGCGTTGTGGGTGCTTCCCACATTGGGCGAGTGATATCGTGGAATGGCATTGTCACCTACGGGGCGATGGCAATCGGCGCGCCGCTGGGTGTGGTCTGTTTTTCATTTGCGGGGTTAAACGGGCTGGCGCTGACTATTATGGCTGTCGCACTGCTGGCGATTTTGTTTGCCCTGCCGCGCCCGAAAGTAAAAGCCAGCAAAGGTAAGCCGATGCCGTTTCGTGCGGTGCTTGGCCGCGTGTGGCCTTATGGCATGTCGCTGGCGCTGGCCTCAGCTGGTTTTGGTGTCATCGCGACCTTTATTACTTTGTTCTACGATGCAAAAGGGTGGGACGGGGCCGCATTTGCGTTAACCCTGTTTAGCTGTGCATTTGTGGGGACGCGTTTGCTGTTCCCGAACGGTATCAACCGCCTGGGCGGGCTGAATGTGGCGATGATCTGTTTTAGCGTGGAGATTGTCGGGCTGCTGCTGACCGGGATTGCCGCGGCGCCGTGGATGGCAAAAATGGGTGTTTTCCTGGCGGGCGCCGGTTTCTCGCTGGTGTTCCCGGCGCTGGGTGTGGTGGCGGTGAAGGCGGTGCCGCAGCAAAACCAGGGGGCAGCGCTTGCGACCTATACGGTGTTTATGGATATGTCTTTGGGCATTACCGGGCCACTGGCGGGGCTGGTGATGGCGTGGGCAGGCGTGCCGGTTATCTACCTTGCGGCAGCGGGGCTGGTGGCGGTGGCGTTGTTGCTGACGTGGAGGCTAAAAAAATGGCCCCCGGAGCAAACCCCGGAGGCCACGTCACCATCGTGAGTAATTACTGAATCGCGATGGTGTTAATGATGTTTTCAGCGGCGGTCTGCGCTTTCTGCTGATCGTCTGCTGGCAGGGTGATTTGCAGGGTCAGCAGTTTGTTGTCGACCTTGCCGAGCACCACAGAAGAGTATGCGGTCTGGCCTTTTGCAGAGATGATGCTGTCCAGCTGTTGCATTGCGTGACCTTTCAGCTCAATGGACTTGTTGGTCACAACCTGCAACTGCGGGTCACGGCTGCGCTGCTGATCTTCCAGACGTTTGGACAGAACGCCCAGATCTTCGTTGGTGTCATCGCCCACAATCACAATCACGGCTTTCTGCCCGGTCGCATCGGAATAGACGTGCATATTGTTCGCCTGTGTACCCAGCTTACCGCTCTGATCGGTCATATCTGCTGGCAGAGAGAAACTCAGCTTGCCATCCAGAAGACTTACCGGCTGCCCGGCCGCATTACTTTCTGCTGACGCGCCTTGAGCAGGTGCTTTCGTGTCGCTGTTATCACAGGCGGCAAGGCCTACAACCAGCAGGCCAATCCCGACATATTTAACCAGATTGCGCATTGACTTCTTCCTTTCGATAAACGGCCATAACGGCTCATTCGAGCATCTTATCACAACTGTTAAAGCGAACCCTTAACCTGCCTGCAATGCAGAGATTTCAGATTTATCTGCCAGCCTTTTCAGCAGCATATTCAGCAATACGCCATACATCGGCAGGAAGAACACAATGCTGATAAGCACCTTGAAGCAGTAGTCCACCAGCGCGATTTCCATCCAGTGTTCAGCCATAAACGCATCCGGGCTACGCCAGAAAGCGATAAAGAAGAAGGCCAGCGTATCGCTTACGTTACCAAACAGCGTGGAGGCCGTTGGCGCCATCCACCAGCGGTGGTTTTGCCGCAGGCGGTTAAACACGTGAACGTCAAGGATTTGCCCCAGGGCATAGGCCATAAAGCTGGCGGTAGCGATACGCGCCACAAACAGGTTGAAGTGCGTTAGCGCCTCAAAGCCCTGCCAGCTTCCCATATAGAACAGGGAAGAAATCACGTAGGAGATGAACAGTGCCGGAAGCATCACCGCAAAGATAATTCGACGCGCCAGCGGTGCACCAAAGATACGCACGGTTAAATCGGTCGCGAGGAAGATAAACGGGAAACTGAACGCGCCCCAGGTGGTATGAAAACCAAAAATGGCGATCGGCAGCTGTACCAGATAGTTGCTGGAGGTGATCACCAGCAGATGAAAAAGAGAAAGCCAGAACAACGCTTTTACGCGCTGCGGTTGAGAGAACTGCGTCATATTGTGACCTTTTTGAACGTTGGGGTGAGGGAACCCAATAAAAACCGCTGCATGATACTGCTTTCATTCACCTTTGCAATGGCTAATTTTCACGCAATCGTTAACCTGGTTTGCATTGGCGGCAACGGGGCGTAAACTACAGCCGTTTTTATGTGAACGAGAAGAAAATGACCGACCTGTTTTCCAGCCCAGACCATACGCTTGATGCCCAGGGCCTTCGCTGCCCGGAACCGGTGATGATGGTGCGCAAAACCGTGCGTAACATGCAGACCGGCGAAACGCTTTTAATCATTGCCGACGATCCGGCAACCACCCGCGACATCCCCGGTTTTTGTACCTTTATGGAACACGAACTGGTCGCGCAGCAGACGGAAGCGCTGCCGTACCGGTATTTGATTCGTAAAGGTTAATCGCCTGCCCGGTAAGGCGAAGCCACCACCGGGCGGTGTTTTACCTTTTACGCAACAGCCGCAGCGCGTTCGCTGTTACCAGCACGGTTGCTCCGGTATCTGCCAGCACCGCCAGCCACAGCCCGGTAATTCCAAGCAGCGTGGTCACCAGGAAAATCCCTTTCAGGCCTAGTGCAATCGTGATGTTCTGACGAATGTTAGCGCGAGTGGCGCGCGCCAGGCGGATCATCTGCGCAAGCCCTGTCAGCCGGTTATGCGTGAGCGCGGCATCCGCGGTTTCCAGTGCCACATCGGTGCCGCTACCCATCGCAATGCCAATGGTTGAGGCTTTCATTGCCGGGGCATCGTTGATCCCATCACCCACCATCGCCAGTGGCGCACTGGCATTCAGTCGGGTGACTGCCTTCACTTTGTCGGCAGGCAGCAGCCCGGCCTGAAACTCCATGCCTAACTCTGCGGCGATGCTCGCGGCGGCGCGCGGGTTATCCCCCGTCAGGATCACGCCCTGAACACCAATCTGATGCAGATCAGCCATGGCCGCTTTTGCATCCTCACGCAGGGTATCACGCAGTGCCAGCATCCCCAGCGCAGTGCCATCCTGCACCACAATAATGACCGTCTGCCCGGCCTGTTCCAGCTCATTTACGCGGGCAGCTAACCCGGCCACAGGGAATTTATCCGCAGCACTGATAAGCACTTTCTTGTCCCCGACGTGGGCTTCAATCCCTGAACCCACCAGCGCACGCTGGGCAGTGGCTGCCGGTATGGTCAGCCCACGGGACTGCGCTTCACGCACAATCGCCTGGGCCAGCGGGTGCGTCGAACCTTGTTCAACGGCGGCAGCCAGTGCCAGTAGTTCGTCTTCACTGATGTTCTGGGGATAAACGCCAGTCACCTGTGGCTTACCCACGGTCAGCGTGCCGGTTTTATCAAATGCGATATGCTGAACCTGGCTCAACTGCTCCAGTGCCGCACCGCCTTTAATCAGCGCACCGCGGCGTGCTGCGGCGGCAAGGCCTGATGTAATCGCAGCGGGTGTGGAGATAACCAGCGCGCACGGGCAACCAATCAGCAGCAGCGTCAGGCCCTTGTAGATCCAGCCTTCCCACGGCGCGCCAAACAACAATGGCGGGATAATGGTGACCAGCAGGGCAACCAGCATGATGGCAGGGGTGTAAATGCGGCTAAAGCGATCGATAAAGCGTTCCACCGGCGCACGGCGCTCTTCGGCCTCTTCAATGAGCTTCAGAATGCGGTCGATAGCGCTGTCGCCTGGTTCGGAGAGTACGGTCAATTGCACCAGACGGTCGACGCTGGTGGCTCCGGCAGGGACTTTTTCACCCGCTTCACGCTCCACGGGAATCGACTCGCCGGTAAGGGCGCTTTCATCGAAACTGGCCGTTGCCGAAAGTAGCGCGCCGTCGGCAGGTAACCTGCCGCCTGCGGCCACTTCGATAACATCCCCGGGGCGCAGTGCACTGATAGCCACGGTTTTACGCTCACCGTTGACCAGCTGAGTTGCGGTTTCGGGTTTCAGCGCCATTAACGCACTGACACCTTTACGCGCACGGCTTGCAGCCCAGCCTTCAAGGCGCTCACCAATTAAAAACAGCAGCAGTACCATCGCCGCTTCTGCCGTTGCGCCAATGAACAACGCGCCAATCGCGGCAACGCTCATCAGTGTTTCGATGGCAAACCAGCTTCCGGTTTTCATCAGACGCACTGCCTGGCGGGCGATAGGGTACAGCCCGACCAGCGTGGTGGCGATAAAGGCCAGATTACCGAAAGGATGGTTGAACTGTTCCAGTGCCCAGCTTAACGCCATCATGATAATCAGCATTATCAGCGGGAGATTTTCGCGCAGCGGGCTGACTTTTTCGGCCGGGGCATCTTCGCTGCGCAGGGAATATCCGGCGCCTTTCACGGCGGCTTCAACCTGGGCGCTGATATCTGAGGCAGCACTGACCAACAGTTTTTCAGTGGCGAAAAGCACCTGAACATGGTCGACGCCTTTCACCTGCCGGACGGCATTTTCGACTTTACGTGCGCAGGCGGCGCAATCCATACCATTCACCACCCAACTGTAACGGTTTCCGTTATCGGGTAATGCCTGTTCAGGCTGAGTTGTGCAGGAGCCTTCGCAGCAGCAATCGTCTTTTGCGGGAAGAAGGTTAAGCTTAAGTGCCGAAAATTGTGGCACTTTTTTGTTTGTCTCTGGAGTCGACATGGCATTCTCCGGTAATGATAATTTTCTCATTAGCCGCAGCATACACTCTGGAGTCGACTCCAGAGTCAAGAGTTATTTAGATGTACAGCGATCGTACAATCAGGAAGTGCCCGGCAAAGTAACAGGCGGCGGCAATAGCGTTATCCGCGCGGAAACGGCCGCGATAATGGCTGCCCAGCCAGACAATATTGCCAATAAGCAGCAGCGTTGCGCCGAAGAATGCCGACATCGCAGCCGATGTTGGGCGGAAGAACCACAGCTCACCCGCCAGCCACACCATCACCAGTGTCATGGCGATAAAGGTGCAGATTGGCCATCGCATCTCTTCAAGGCGTGTCCAGATCACCGCGACCAGCAGTGCGCCAATCACCAGCAATATCAACGGCAACGGCCAGAAGAAAGAGAGCGTCATCTGACTGGCAAAATAGATGGTGTAAAGCAGGTGCGAAAGGAAGAATGCCCCTACGGCATACAGCAAACGCTGACGGGGTAGCAGCGTCAAGGCATCACCAACCAGCGTGGCGCACAGGCCTGCGAGCACCAGGTAGCTGACGGCATTGAACATTGGAGCCTGCCAGGCGAGCAGCAGCAGGAGAAGTAGGGTAACGGGTTTAAACAACCAACGCTGCCAGGCAGGCCCGCGATAAGATGCATCGACGAAGAGCCAGCCAGACAAACAGACAGCGATAAATGACCAAAGCATATTAACTCCCTGTATCTGTTATGACTGAATAATCAGTTTCTGATTCAGTGTAGTGACGTGGGCAGGCGTTTGGCAATGTCGGATAAGGCAAGGTATCCTGATTTCCGCATAATCTGATGGGATAAACCAATGAGCAAGATGCCGCTGTTTTTCGTTGTCGTGGTGGCCATAATTGTTATCGCCGCCTCGTTCCGTTTTGTGCAGCAGCGCCGCGAAAAGGCCAATAACGATGCCGCGCCGCTACTGCAAAAACGTGTGGTAGTCAGCAATAAGCGCGAAAAAACCCTTAACGACCGCCGTTCGCGCCAGCAGCAAACAGCGCCAGCCGGGACATCCGTGCGGTATGAGGCGAGCTTTAAACCCGAAACCGGCGGGCTGGAAATGACGTTCCGTCTGGACGCGCAGCAGTACCATCAGCTGACGGTCGGGGACAGAGGGACGTTGAGCTACAAAGGGTCACGGTTCGAGGGATTTACGCCGGAGCAGTAATCTGTTGAGCGGCACTGTGTTTCTCACACCAGTGCCGAAAATAGACTCATCTGGAATATATATAAATTCATGAAAATATAATCGTGGTTTTTATTTTTCAGATGGCTGTGTTTGTTTTCTTTTTTAAAAGTGATGTAAAGCACTGTTCATATCACTATTTCTCAATGTGCTTTTCTATATCCTTTCATATCCGTGGTTTTTTAAGTGTATAAATATGTATCCAGAGTGGCTTAATATATTTATTTGGCAAATGAATCTAATTTACTGGGATAGATACATACAGTGTATGGGACGGTTTTTTAAGGAGCTATGATGGACGAGTATGCTGACTGGATAAACGAGCATCGAGAAGATATTATCAGGGGAAATAACTGGCAACGTACACAGCAATTCGAAAACGAAATCAGAATGTTGCAAGAGAGCCTGGAAAATAATGTACAACACATCATGTTGTTAACACCCGATGAGGCTCAGGGCGTGATTAACGATTTGTTAGGTAGTCAGCCTGTCAGTTTTTCTACCACCTACGCCGGTAATATCAAAGAGGCGGTTTCTGCTACGAAGAGCCTGTCTAAGTTGTTTTCTTATCAGCAGGCCGGAAAGATTGTTTTCACCTTAAAAGGTCTTGGGATCAAAGCAACACAGTATGCTTATCAGGGAAAACTGTATGTGAAGATTACAGGTTACCCTTCTTTGCGACGCATTCTTAACGGAACGCGTTACCGGATTAATCACCCCAAAGTGCTTGAGGTGGGTATTGGCAGTGCCGGGTATCGAAACGGCATTATGTCAGGAGCCAGATTCTGCATTTGGTTTTCAGTATGCTGGCGGTTGGTAGAGTTGATCTTTAAATCCGATCATGATGTTGCCGCATTGCTGGGGAATGTGACGATGGATGTTGCGAAGGTGATTGTGAGTGTTTTTGTTTCGAGTTTGGCAGGGAGGGGGTTCTCGTTGGCTATATCAACATTTGTAGCGAGTGCGGCTGTTCCTGTTTGGGGACAAATAGTTTGCGTGGTTGTATTAGGTATAATTATTGCTGATGCGCTCAACAGGATAGACAAACAGTACGATTTATCAAATAAGATTATAGATTGCATAAGAAAGGGACTGAAAGAGCAGCAAAAAATTGCAGAGTGGAACGCTCACAATTCTGTATATGATAGTTCATTTTACTGGGGGCGTTACTGATATGGACGTAACAATTAACCTTGTTAACTTAAAAAAAAGATTCTTTTTATTGTTGGTTATTGCTTTTTATTGTGGGTTTGCCTGGTTGGCTTATTTCGTGAGTATGCAAAGTATAATTGATTTGGTTGAATCAAGAAGTATTGTCTACTATTTCTGGGGGTGTTTTATTGGTATGTTATTCATTCCGGCTCTTTGTTATTTCGCATTTGTATTTGTGTTTGTGTTTTTTACGAGAAACCTTCAGGCACCTAAACTCCTGGCGAAAGGAATTACCCTTGCATATCACTATTTCGGTTTGGCGTTCATCATTGGCACTTTACTCTCATTTATTATCATATTTTATCCACTTGGAACCAACTATGTCTTATGTGAACGTTCAGGACCATTTTCAGGTACGTATTACACCCGGACCGAGGAGATTTGTACGCAGATAAAATACCTGCTCAAAACAAGAGCCAGGGATATCCAAAAACTGAATGACCAACTTGACGGTGTATCGTCACAGTGATGGTGATCCGTAGGCCCGGTAAGCATCGCGCCACCGGGCAAAAGCCACTTACTTCTTCACCTGCGCCTTAAACTTTTTCATCCACACCAGCAGTTCAAACACGCCAAAAATAAACACCCGCAGCTGCTGCCAGCCGGTCATTTGTGGGCCATCTTTCGGCAGGCCGTTTTTCAGCATCACCATCTGCAACGCGTGCATAAATGAGGTAAAGATCAGCGCCACGTTGACGAAAATATTCATCGGACGCGGGAATGGATGCACCAGGTTCAGGATCAGAAATGCCCATACACCCAGCATCAGTAAACGTCCCAGATTAATCAGTACCGGCATCGGATCCTCCTTGTACTTGTCGGTGATACAGACGATAGGCAACCTGGCCTGCTACCTTTTCACGGTGCAGATCCCAGTAAACAGGCACTGGTGGTAAACCGTTTTCAACTTCGCTTTCTACGTAGATCAGCGCGCCATCGGCCAGCCAGCCGTTGTTTTCAAGCAGGGAGAGCGTCTCTTCCAGCAGCCCCTTACGGAACGGCGGATCAACAAACACTACATCATGCGGTGTACCCGGCTGTGACAGGAAGGAAAGGGTGTTGGTGTTCACCACTTTGGCATTAGCGGCTTTCAGCGTCGCCAGATTTTGCACAAGCAGTTGAGCAACACCACGCTCCATTTCGAGCAGCGTGGCGCTGGCGGCATAGCGCGACAGCGCTTCAAGACCTAAAGCGCCGCTCCCGGCGAAGCAGTCAAGGCAGCGGGCATCGACCATTGAAGGTGCCAGCCAGTTGAACAGGGTTTCTCTTACGCGGTCAGTCGTTGGGCGCAAACCGGGGCTGTCCGGCACCGGTAATTTCCGGCCTCGCCACTGGCCGCCGATAATACGAATTTGCCCGGCCTGGCGGGTAGTTTTCTTCATTTCAGGAAAGCTCTGCTAACAATTGGCCTGCGATTGCAGGCGATGATGTTAATTAAGTTAAGTGATAGACTATTTCATCATTTTTTTAGCTTCCATGTATATAGCGCCGCGAGGAGTGTAGTCGCAGATGGCAAAACAAAAAAAACGTGGCTTCTTTTCCTGGCTGGGCTTCGGTGAAAAAGAGCAAGAAACAGAACAGAAAATCGAAGAACAGCTGGCGGTTGAAGAGCATACGCCGGCTGAAACGCCTGTCGAAACCGCCGCAGTTGTAGAAGCGGAAGAACATACGCACAGCAAAGAAGAGACAGAAGCCTTTGCTGAAGAGATTGTTGACGTCACCGAACAGGTTCAGGAAAGCGAGACGCCAGAGCCTGAAGCGCTGGAAGAGGCATCTGAAACCCTTCAGGTTGAAGTTGAGCGCGAAGATATTATTGAAGAAGCGCCTCAGGCGGTTGTTGAGCATGAAGAGTTGCCGCTACCGGAAGAGGTGAAAGCCGAAGAGATCGCCGCAGAAGAGTGGCAGGCAGAAGCAGAAACCGTTGAAATTGTTGAGGCGGTCGAAGAAGAAGCAGAGCTCGAGCCAGAACTCACCGATGAAGAGCTGGAAGCTCAGGCACTGGCGGCAGAAGCCGCAGAAGAAGCGGTTATCGTCGTGCCGGAGGAAGAGCAGGCAGAAGAAGTGGTTCAGGAGCAGGAAAAACCGACTAAAGAAGGTTTCTTCGCGCGTCTGAAACGCAGCCTGTTAAAAACCAAAGAAAACTTAGGTTCCGGATTTATCAGTCTTTTCCGCGGCAAAAAGATCGACGATGATCTGTTTGAAGAGCTGGAAGAGCAACTGCTGATTGCGGACGTAGGCGTTGAAACAACCCGTAAAATCATCACCAGCCTGACGGAAGGCGCGAGCCGCAAACAGCTGCGTGACGCCGAAGCGCTGTACGGTCTGCTGAAAGACGAGATGGGCGAAATTCTCGCAAAAGTTGACGAACCGCTTAATATTGAAGGCAAAACACCATTTGTTATTCTGATGGTTGGCGTTAACGGCGTGGGTAAAACCACTACCATCGGCAAGCTGGCGCGTCAGTTCGAACAGCAGGGCAAATCGGTGATGCTGGCGGCTGGCGACACCTTCCGTGCGGCAGCGGTGGAGCAGTTGCAGGTCTGGGGTCAGCGCAACAACATCCCGGTCATTGCGCAGCACACGGGTGCAGATTCTGCGTCCGTTATCTTTGACGCCATTCAGGCGGCTAAAGCGCGTAATGTGGATGTGCTGATTGCTGATACTGCAGGGCGTTTGCAGAACAAATCGCACCTGATGGAAGAACTGAAGAAAATCGTTCGCGTCATGAAGAAGCTGGACGAAGAAGCGCCACATGAAATTATGCTGACTCTCGATGCCAGCACCGGGCAGAACGCCATCAGTCAGGCGAAACTGTTCCATGAGGCGGTAGGGCTGACAGGGATTACGCTGACCAAACTGGACGGTACAGCCAAAGGCGGGGTGATCTTCTCCGTGGCAGATCAGTTCGGCATTCCTATCCGTTATATCGGTGTGGGCGAGCGTATTGAGGATTTACGTCCGTTTAAAGCGGACGACTTTATTGAGGCATTATTTGCCCGAGAGGATTAACAATGATTCGCTTTGAACACGTCAGCAAGGCCTATCTCGGTGGGAGACAAGCGTTGCAGGGGGTAACGTTCCACCTGCAACCGGGCGAGATGGCATTCCTGACCGGCCATTCCGGCGCGGGGAAAAGTACCCTGCTCAAGCTTATCTGTGGGATCGAACGGCCAAGCGCCGGGAAAATCTATTTCAGCGGCCATGACATTAGCCGCCTGAAAAACCGTGAGGTGCCGTTCCTGCGTCGCCAGATCGGTATGATTTTCCAGGATCACCACCTGCTGATGGATCGCACCGTATTTGATAACGTGGCGATCCCACTGATCATTGCCGGTGCCAGCTATGATGATATTCGTCGCCGTGTGTCGGCGGCGCTGGATAAAGTCGGGCTGCTGGACAAAGCGAAGAATTTCCCGATCCAGCTCTCTGGCGGTGAACAGCAGCGTGTGGGTATCGCCCGCGCGGTGGTGAACAAACCTGCTGTGCTGCTGGCGGATGAACCTACCGGTAACCTGGATGACGCCCTGTCGGAAGGGATCTTGCGTCTGTTTGAGGAATTTAACCGTGTTGGGGTGACAGTATTGATGGCAACGCACGACATCGGGCTTATCTCCCGTCGTTCGTACCGGATGCTGACCCTGAGCGACGGTCATTTGCACGGAGGCCTGGGTGAATAAGCGTGACGCAATAAACCAGATTCGGCAGTTTGGGAACCGCTTTGACCGGTTCCGTAAACCGCAGGGCGGCGGAGATAACAACCGCAATACGCCAAAGCGTGCGAAAGCTGCGCCAAAACCGAACTCGCGTAAAACCAACGTCTTCAACGAGCAGGTACGCTATGCCTTCCACGGTGCGTTGCAGGATCTGAAAAGCAAACCACTGGCCACGTTCCTGACGGTGATGGTGATTGCCATCTCCCTGACGCTGCCAAGCGTCTGCTACATGGTCTACAAGAACGTTAATCAGGCAGCTTCGCAGTACTACCCTTCACCGCAAATCACGGTGTATCTGGATAAAGCGCTCGACGATAACGCGGCAGCGCAGGTTGTGGGGCAAATCCAGGCTGAGCAGGGCGTCGATAAGGTGAACTATCTTTCGCGCGAAGAGGCGCTGGGTGAGTTCCGCAACTGGTCCGGGTTTGGCGGTGCGCTGGATATGCTCGAAGAGAACCCGCTGCCTGCCGTGGCTGTGGTGAACCCGAAGCTCGACTTCCAGGGAACAGAAGCCCTGAATACCCTGCGTGACCGTATTTCGCGCATTAAGGGGATTGATGAAGTGCGGATGGACGATAGCTGGTTTGCGCGGTTGTCGGCCCTGACGGGACTGGTTGGCCGTGTGTCGGCGATGATCGGCGTGCTGATGGTGGCTGCGGTCTTCCTCGTCATTGGTAACAGCGTACGCCTGAGCATCTTTGCCCGCCGGGACACCATCAACGTGCAAAAACTGATTGGCGCCACGGATGGGTTTATCCTTCGTCCGTTCCTGTACGGCGGCGCATTGCTGGGTTTTTCTGGCGCATTTCTTTCATTGATATTGTCAGAAATTTTGGTGATGCGGCTGTCATCTGCCGTTACCGAAGTGGCGCAGGTTTTTGGAACTAAGTTTAATATCAGTGGGTTAGGGTTCGATGAGTGCCTGTTGCTACTGCTGGTTTGCTCTATGATCGGCTGGGTAGCGGCATGGCTGGCGACGGTTCAACATTTACGTCACTTTACTCCCGAATAATAAAAGCGTGATATAATCTTTCCCTGCACCGAGCTGTTCGCTTGCAGGGAAAGAGTCCCTGTTTTCTCTTCCCCCGCAATATCATCTTCATGTCACATTTTGTGCGTAATTTATTCACTGTTGCACCTGGAACTTGTGGATAAAATCACTGTCTGATAAAAGAGTGAATGCTAATCTCGTTGCTCAAACGCTTTGGCATGGTTGTTGCCTGATGGGGATAACCTGGACCAGAAGAAACATTGAGAGGAATGAATGACCAAAGAAATGCAAACTTTAGCTTTAGCCCCTGTTGGTAACCTGGAATCTTATATCCGGGCTGCAAACACCTGGCCGATGTTAACGGCCGAGGAAGAAAAGGAGCTTGCTGAAAAGCTGCATTACCAGGGCGATCTGGAAGCAGCTAAGACGCTGATCCTGTCTCACCTGCGCTTTGTTGTTCACGTTGCTCGTAATTATGCGGGCTACGGCCTGCCGCAGGCGGACTTGATTCAGGAAGGTAACATCGGTCTGATGAAGGCAGTACGACGCTTTAACCCGGAAGTGGGTGTGCGACTCGTCTCCTTCGCCGTACACTGGATCAAAGCTGAAATTCACGAATATGTCCTGCGTAACTGGCGTATCGTGAAAGTCGCCACGACAAAAGCGCAACGCAAACTGTTCTTCAACCTGCGTAAAACCAAGCAGCGTCTGGGCTGGTTCAATCAGGATGAAGTTGAAATGGTGGCGCGTGAGCTGGGTGTGTCCAGCAAAGATGTGCGTGAGATGGAGTCTCGTATGGCCGCTCAGGACATGACGTTTGATATGTCTTCTGACGACGATGCGTCTGACAGCCAGCCGATGGCGCCGGTTCTGTATCTTCAGGATAAATCCTCCAACTTTGCTGATGGCATTGAAGAGGACAACTGGGAAGACCAGGCTGCCAACAAACTGACTCATGCGATGGAAGGCCTCGATGAGCGCAGCCAGGATATTATCCGTGCCCGCTGGCTGGACGAAGACAACAAGTCCACCTTGCAGGAGCTGGCCGACCGCTATGGTGTCTCCGCTGAACGTGTACGTCAGCTTGAAAAGAACGCCATGAAAAAACTTCGCGCCGCTATCGAAGCGTAATTTCCGCGAAGTATGACGAGAACCCTCGAATGTAAATTCGGGGGTTTTGTTTTTTTAGCGCCTCCTCTGGCGAATTCCTCCCCCCTGGCAAACACTTACAGATGCGCTATTTGCATTTTGGGCTGCTGAAATCTCAGGGGGACAGGGTGAAAAATAAAGAACTGAATGACCGGCGTTTGCAGGCGACGCCGCGCGGTATCGGTGTCATGTGTAATTTTTATGCCGATAAAGCAGAGAACGCCACGCTGTGGGATGTGGAAGGTAACGAGGTTATCGACTTCGCCGCCGGGATCGCCGTGCTGAATACCGGGCATCGCCATCCAAAAGTGATTGCGGCAATTGAAAAACAGCTCCATGCCTTTACCCACACCGCCTATCAAATTGTACCGTATGAAGGCTACGTGGCGCTGGCAGAGCGGATTAACGAACGTGTGCCTATTGACGGTCCGGCCAAAACGGCCTTCTTCTCAACGGGCGCAGAAGCCGTCGAAAACGCGGTAAAAATTGCCCGTGCTTACACCAAACGTCCTGGCGTTATCACCTTTGGTGGCGGTTTTCATGGCCGCACCTATATGACAATGGCGCTGACCGGCAAGGTCGCGCCTTACAAAATCGGTTTTGGTCCCTTCCCGGGCTCGATTTACCACGCACAATATCCCAATGCACTTCACGGCGTGAGCAGCCAGGAGGCGTTAAAAAGCATCGAGCGTATCTTTAAAGCGGATATTGCCCCAGACCAGGTTGCCGCCATTATTCTTGAGCCGGTACAGGGAGAGGGCGGTTTTAACGTCGCGCCTGCCGATTTCATGCAGTCGCTGCGCGCATTATGCGATACCCACGGTATTTTGCTGATTGCCGACGAAGTACAAACCGGGTTTGCCCGTACCGGTAAACTTTTCTCGATGGAACACCACTGCGTGAAGCCTGACATGATCACCATGGCGAAAAGCCTGGCGGGCGGGATGCCGCTCTCGGCTGTGTCTGGCCGGGCAGAGGTTATGGATGCCCCTGCACCGGGCGGGCTGGGCGGCACCTATGCGGGTAACCCGCTGGCGATTGCCGCGGCACATGCCGTGCTGGACGTGATTGACGAAGAAGATCTCTGCACACGCGCGGCGCACCTTGGTCATCATCTGGTAGAAGTGCTCAACAAAGCGAAGGCGGATTGTCCGTTTATTGCTGATATCCGGGCGCAAGGGTCGATGGTAGCGGTGGAATTTAACGATCCGCAAACCGGGCAACCCTCACCCGACTTTACCCGCCAGGTCCAGGAGCGTGCATTGCAGGAAGGCCTGTTGCTGCTGAGTTGCGGTGTATACGGCAATGTTATTCGCTTCCTTTATCCGCTTACCATCCCCGAAGTACAGTTCCGTAAAGCGCTGGATATTATCTCTGCCTCGCTGACACGATAAAGCCACTGCCCGGCAGCGAAACGTTGCCGGGCTTAGCATATATACATTTCAAATTAGCTATTCCAAATTCATAAAAATGGGGTATGTTCTAGCAGAGTATGCTGCTTTGGTACGGGCAGTGACCCAAAACATAACTATCATATGCTTTTCTTATGCCTATAAGAAAAATAATGTACCGCACAACAACATCACAACAATTGCAAAAACCATAACAATGGGGATTCTCAGGATGAACAAGAAGGGTAAAGCGTTACTGGCAGGATGTATCACGTTGGCATTCAGCACGATGGCACATGCAGATATTAAAGTGGCTGTTGTCGGCGCAATGTCCGGTCCGGTAGCACAATACGGCGACCAGGAGTTTACTGGCGCAGAACAAGCGGTTGCAGACATTAATGCCAAGGGCGGTATTAAAGGCGAAAAACTGCAAATCGTAAAATATGACGATGCCTGCGATCCGAAACAAGCGGTAGCTGTTGCGAACAAAGTGGTAAACGACGGGATTAAATACGTTATCGGCCACCTGTGCTCCTCTTCCACCCAGCCAGCGTCTGATATCTACGAAGACGAAGGCATTCTGATGATCACCCCGGCGGCAACCGCACCGGAACTGACTGCGCGTGGCTATAAGCTGACCCTGCGTACCACCGGTCTGGACTCTGACCAGGGCCCAACTGCCGCGAAATACATTCTGGAAAAAGTGAAGCCGCAGCGTATCGCGATCGTTCACGATAAACAGCAATACGGTGAAGGCCTGGCGCGTGCCGTACAGGATAACCTGAAGAAAGCCAAGGCTAACGTGGTGTTCTTTGACGGTATCACTGCCGGTGAGAAAGACTTCTCCACGCTGGTGGCGCGTCTGAAGAAAGAGAATATCGACTTCGTTTACTACGGTGGCTACCACCCGGAAATGGGCCAGATCCTGCGCCAGGCACGTGCTGCCGGCCTGAAAACTCAGTTCATGGGTCCAGAAGGTGTGGCGAACGTGTCTCTGTCTAACATCGCCGGTGAGTCTGCGGAAGGCCTGCTGGTGACCAAACCGAAGAACTACGACCAGGTTCCAGCGAACAAACCTATCGTAGACGCCATCAAAGCGAAGAAACAGGATCCAAGTGGGGCGTTCGTCTGGACCACCTACGCGGCACTGCAATCTCTGCAGGCGGGCCTGAATCAGTCAGCCGATCCGGCTGAGATCGCGAAATACCTGAAAGCGAATACCGTAAATACCGTTATGGGGCCGCTGTCATGGGATGAGAAGGGCGATCTGAAAGGCTTCGAGTTCGGCGTGTTTGACTGGCATGCGAACGGTACTGCTACTGACGCCAAATAAACGCAAATGGCAACCTTAAGGTTGCCATTTTAGTGGTTGCCGCCTCTCCCCGTGGGAGAGGGCCGGGGTGAGGGCATCAGGCCGCACGTATCAGGCCGCACAAACCAAACCTAGCGCTTTTCCCACCCATTTTCCTGTGCCGTAAACCCTAACGCCTGCATAAATGCCGCCATCACGCTGCGGTCTTCTACGCCCACGTCGGCCATCCACCAGGAGGTCACGCTCGGGTTTTCGCGGATCACTTCTTCAATCAAATACTGCCCCACACCGCGACGGCGGGTGGCATCACGCACGCGCAGTGAATCGAGCGCACCTTCTGTCCCGCTCAGCGTCACGCGCACGGCCGCCAGCAGACGCTCATTAAAGCGTGCGGCATAAATACGGTGCGTCTCGTCAACGGTCAGTGATGAAGGGGAATATTCCGGCCAGATCTTGCCCAGGTCGATATGATCCTGATCGCTAAAGGTCACCAGACGGATGATAGTCAGTTTCATTAGCTGCTTGTCCAAATCAAAAAGAGTATGCGCAGTGTACTCAATTTATTCAGCCAGCGGCTTCCTCTTTTTAAACCATTTACCAGGCGATTAGTTTTTCGGCGTCACAATGTGCAGTTCGAAAACACATGGATCGAAAAACAAGCAGAATTTTAACCTAAAGAGTAGCGATTTATTCGGCGCTTTGTACCGTTATTTTATGCTGCAAACCGTACTTTTATTTGTTTATCTCTGCCTGATTTCAGAATATTATCTTTGCTTAATCGCCTGAAAAATAGAGATTTTAGTCTGGTTTTTGACAAAAAACTGCGCTAAACCATTAAAGGCACTGGTAAAAATAGCGTTGTTCATTAAAAGTACAGAATGCTTTTTAACCATAATAAAACAAAATATATACACAACATCACGAATGGGGATTCAGAGATGAAAAGGAACGCGAAGACGTTAGTCGCGGGGATAGTTGCACTGGCGATTTCACATGCAGCTATGGCGGAAGATATTAAAGTTGCTGTGGTAGGTGCAATGTCCGGTCCGGTTGCTCAGTGGGGCGATATGGAGTTCAACGGTGCGCGCCAGGCGATTAAAGACATCAACGCCAAAGGTGGTATCAAGGGCGACAAACTGGTCGGGGTGGAATATGACGACGCCTGCGATCCGAAACAAGCTGTCGCGGTCGCCAACAAAATCGTTAACGACGGCATTCAGTACGTCATCGGCCATCTTTGCTCCTCATCCACGCAGCCTGCGTCTGATATCTATGAAGACGAAGGCATTCTGATGATTACCCCAGGTGCGACTAACCCGGAACTGACTCAACGCGGTTACCAGCACATCATGCGTACCGCAGGTCTGGACTCCTCTCAGGGGCCAACGGCCGCCAAATTTATCCTCGAAAACGTGAAGCCAAAGCGCATTGCCATTATTCATGACAAGCAGCAATACGGCGAAGGTCTGGCGCGCTCCGTACAGGATGGCCTGAAAAAAGGCGGCGCGAATATTGTGTTCTTTGATGGCATCACCGCAGGCGAGAAAGACTTCTCGGCGCTGATTGCCCGCCTGCAAAAAGAAAATATCGACTTCGTGTATTACGGTGGCTACTACCCGGAAATGGGCCAGATGTTACGCCAGGCGCGCGGCACCGGCCTGAAAACCCAGTTTATGGGCCCGGAAGGGGTAGGTAACGCGTCACTCTCTAACATCGCAGGTGATGCGGCGGAAGGGATGCTGGTGACGATGCCAAAACGCTATGACCAGGATCCGGCGAATAAGACTATCGTAGATGCGCTCAAAGCGCAGAAGAAAGATCCGAGCGGTCCGTATGTGTGGATCACCTATGCTGCTGTGCAGTCTCTGGCAACCGCACTGGAACGTACCGACAGCAAAGAGCCGCTGGATTTAGTGAAAGATTTAAAAGCTCACGGGGCGAACACCGTGATTGGGCCGCTGAACTGGGATGAGAAAGGCGATCTGAAGGGATTTGAATTTGGTGTCTTTAAGTGGCACGCCGACGGTTCGTCTTCGGTCGCCAAATAATTATCCCACCGCCCGGGCGTCCGGGCGGGTATAAAAAGGTTTGCATATGTCCGAGCAGTTTCTCTATTTCTTGCAGCAGATGTTTAACGGCGTCACGCTGGGAAGCACCTACGCACTGATCGCCATCGGTTATACGATGGTTTACGGCATTATCGGCATGATCAACTTCGCCCACGGCGAGGTGTACATGATCGGCAGTTATGTCTCCTTTATGATTATCGCCGCGCTGATGATGATGGGGATCGACAGCAGCTGGCTGCTGGTTGCCGCCGGGTTCGTGGGGGCGATTGTGGTTGCCAGCGCCTACGGCTGGAGCATTGAGCGTGTGGCTTACCGGCCAGTACGTAGCTCCAAGCGTCTGATTGCGCTGATCTCTGCCATCGGTATGTCCATCTTCCTGCAAAACTACGTCAGCCTGACCGAAGGTTCGCGCGATGTGGCGCTGCCAAGCCTGTTTAACGGCCAGTGGATTGTAGGAGCGAGCGACAACTTCTCTGCGTCTATTACCACCATGCAGCTGGTTATCTGGATCGTCACCTTTGTTGCGATGCTGGCGCTGACCTTGTTCATTCGTTATTCCCGCATGGGGCGCGCCTGCCGTGCCTGCGCTGAAGACCTGAAAATGGCGAGCCTGCTCGGTATCAACACTGACCGCGTGATTGCGCTCACCTTCGTGATTGGTGCGGCGATGGCGGCGGTGGCGGGCGTGCTGCTCGGCCAGTTCTACGGTGTTATCAACCCGTATATCGGTTTTATGGCCGGGATGAAAGCTTTCACCGCAGCGGTACTTGGCGGTATCGGCAGTATTCCTGGTGCGATGATCGGCGGCCTGATCCTTGGCGTGGCTGAAGCACTCTCCTCGGCGTATCTGAGCACTGAATACAAAGATGTGGTGTCGTTTGCCCTGCTGATTCTGGTTCTGCTGGTAATGCCTACCGGTATTCTGGGCCGTCCGGAGGTAGAGAAAGTATGAAACCGATGCATTTTGCAATGGCGCTGCTCTCTGCCGCCATGTTCTTCGTGCTGGCGGGCGTCTTTATGGGCGTTCAGTTAGAGCTGGATGGCACTAAGCTGGTGGTGGATACCGCCGCCGACATCCGCTGGCAGTGGGTGTTTATCGGCACTGCGGTGGTGTTCCTGTTCCAGCTGCTGCGTCCGGTGTTCCAGAAGACGCTGAAAAACGTCTCTGGCCCGAAATTCGTTCTCCCTGCTATCGATGGCTCAACCGTTAAGCAGAAGTTGTTCCTCGTGGCGCTGCTGGTCGCGGCTGTTGCCTGGCCGTTCGTGGTATCACGCGGTACGGTAGACATTGCCACCCTGACCATGATCTACGTGATTCTGGGCCTGGGTCTGAACGTGGTTGTAGGTTTGTCTGGCCTGCTGGTACTGGGTTACGGCGGTTTCTATGCCATCGGTGCCTACACCTTTGCACTGCTGAACCACTATTACGGCCTGGGCTTCTGGACCTGTTTGCCACTGGCGGGGCTGGTCTCTGCTGCTGCGGGCTTCCTGCTGGGCTTCCCGGTACTGCGCCTGCGCGGTGACTACCTGGCGATTGTGACCTTAGGCTTCGGCGAAATCGTCCGTATCCTGCTGCTTAACAACACCGAAGTAACCGGTGGCCCGAACGGTATCAGCCAGATCCCGAAACCGACCTTCTTTGGCCTGGAATTCAGCCGCACCGCGCGTGAAGGCGGCTGGGATACCTTCAGCAATTTCTTCGGGGTGAAATACGATCCGTCTGACCGTGTCATCTGGCTCTATCTGGTGGCACTGCTGCTGGTAGTGATTACCCTGTTCGTGATTAACCGCCTGCTGCGGATGCCGCTGGGCCGCGCGTGGGAAGCGCTGCGCGAAGATGAGATTGCCTGTCGTTCTCTGGGTCTGAACCCGACCCGTATCAAGCTGACGGCATTTACCATCAGCGCCGCGTTTGCTGGTTTTGCCGGGACGCTGTTTGCTGCGCGTCAGGGCTTTGTCAGCCCGGAATCCTTCACCTTTGCCGAATCCGCCTTCGTGCTGGCGATTGTGGTGCTCGGTGGGATGGGCTCGCAGTTCGCCGTTATCCTTGCCGCCATTCTGCTGGTGGTCTCCCGTGAGCTGATGCGTGACTTTAACGAGTACAGCATGTTGATGCTGGGTGGTTTGATGGTGCTGATGATGATCTGGCGTCCGCAGGGCTTGCTGCCGATGACCCGTCCACAGTTGAAGCTGAAAAACGGGCAAGCGAAAGGAGAGCAGGCATGAGTCAGCCATTATTATCCGTTAACGGTCTGATGATGCGTTTTGGCGGCCTGCTGGCGGTCAACAACGTGAATCTGGATCTGCACAAAAAAGAGATTGTCTCCCTGATTGGCCCGAACGGCGCGGGGAAAACCACGGTCTTCAACTGCCTGACCGGCTTCTACAAGCCGACGGGCGGCACCATCATGCTGCGCGACCAGCACCTGGAAGGACTGCCGGGTCAGCAGATTGCGCGTATGGGCGTGGTGCGTACCTTCCAGCACGTGCGTCTGTTCCGTGAAATGACGGTGATTGAGAACCTGCTGGTGGCGCAACATCAGCAGCTGAAATCCGGTCTGTTCTCCGGTTTGCTGAAAACGCCAGCCTTCCGTCGCGCACAGAGCGAAGCCCTCGACAGAGCGGCCACCTGGCTTGATCGTATTGGTCTGCTTCAGCACGCTAACCGTCAGGCGAGTAACCTGGCCTACGGTGATCAGCGTCGTCTTGAAATCGTGCGCTGCATGGTGACACAGCCGGAAATCCTGATGCTCGATGAACCGGCGGCCGGTCTGAACCCGAAAGAGACCAAAGAGCTGGACGAGCTGATTGCCGAGCTGCGCGATCATCATGACACCACCATTCTGCTGATTGAGCATGATATGAAGCTGGTGATGGGCATTTCTGACCGTATCTACGTGGTAAACCAGGGCACGCCGCTGGCTAACGGGACGCCGGAAGAGATCCGCAACAACCCGGACGTGATCCGCGCCTATTTAGGTGAAGCATAATGGGGGCGAGCCATAAGATGGAAAAAGCGATGTTAACGTTTGACAATGTAAGTGCCCACTACGGCAAGATTCAGGCGCTGCATGATGTCAGCCTGCATATCAATCAGGGTGAAATCGTTACCCTGATTGGGGCGAACGGCGCAGGTAAAACCACGCTGCTCGGCACCCTGTGCGGCGATCCGCGTGCCACCAGCGGGCGGATTGTGTTTGATGGCAAAGATATTACCGACTGGCAGACCGCCAAAATCATGCGTGAAGCGGTGGCGATTGTCCCTGAAGGGCGTCGTGTGTTTTCGCGTATGACGGTGGAAGAGAACCTGGCGATGGGCGGCTTCTTTGCCGACCGTGACCAGTTCCAGACCCGTATCAAGCGAGTGTATGAACTCTTCCCACGCCTGTGGGAGCGGCGTATTCAGCGTGCAGGCACCATGTCCGGCGGTGAACAGCAGATGCTGGCGATTGGCCGTGCGCTAATGAGCCAGCCACGTTTGCTGCTGCTTGATGAACCGTCGCTCGGTCTTGCGCCGATCATCATCCAGCAGATTTTCGACACCATCGAACAGCTGCGTAAAGAAGGGATGACCATCTTCCTCGTCGAGCAGAACGCCAATCAGGCGTTGAAACTCGCCGACCGCGGCTACGTGCTGGAGAACGGTCACGTCGTGCTATCCGATACCGGCGATGCGCTGCTGGCCAACGAAGCGGTGCGGAGTGCGTATTTAGGCGGCTAGGTAAAAGCAAAAAGGCAACGCACGTTGCCTTTTTTAGTGTTTTCTCCCTCTCCCCGTGGGTGTACGGTCCGGGGACATAGTGAACACTTGTTCGGGGACATGGTAGACACTTACAACTAAGGCATAAGAACCCGTTTATGGAGTCGCTTATGTCCTGGGATGCGAGAGATACCATGTCATTACGTACCGAGTTTGTTTTGTTCGCCTCGCAGGACGGGGCGAACATCCGTTCCCTCTGCCGTCGCTTCGGCATTTCACCTGCCACCGGCTATAAGTGGCTTCGCCGCTGGGCGGAGGAAGGGGCCTCCGGCCTTCAGGACCGCCCGCGCATACCGCACCATTCCCCGAACCGCTCATCTGACGACATCACTGCCCTGCTGCGTATGGCGCATGACCGCCATGAACGCTGGGGCGCACGCAAGATAAAGCGCTGGCTGGAAGACCAGGGGCACACCATGCCCGCCTTCAGCACCGTCCATAACCTCATGGCCCGTCACGGTCTGCTGCCGGGCACTTCACCGGGCATTCCCGCCACGGGACGGTTCGAACATGACGCGCCGAACCGCCTCTGGCAGATGGATTTTAAGGGCCACTTTCCCTTTGGAGGCGGCCGCTGCCATCCGCTCACCCTGCTGGACGACCACTCCCGATTTTCCCTGTGCCTGGCGCACTGTACCGATGAACGGCGCGAGACCGTGCAGCAGCAGCTGGTCAGCGTGTTTGAGCGCTACGGCCTGCCGGACCGGATGACGATGGACAACGGTTCTCCGTGGGGAGACACCACCGGCACCTGGACGGCGCTGGAGCTGTGGCTGATGCGTCTGGGTATCCGGGTGGGGCACTCCCGGCCGTATCATCCGCAGACGCAGGGTAAGCTGGAGCGTTTTCACCGGAGCCTGAAGGCAGAAGTGCTGCAGGGGAAGTGGTTCGCGAGCGGGGGCGAACTGCAGCGCGCCTTCGACCACTGGCGGACAGTCTATAACCTTGAACGCCCGCATGAGGCGCTGGATATGGCGGTACCGGGGTCGCGGTATAAGCCGTCAGAGCGGCAGTACAGCGGCAACACCACGCCCCCGGAATACGACGAGGGCGTGATGGTCAGGAAAGTGGATATCAGCGGAAAGCTGAGCGTGAAAGGGGTAAGTCTGAGCGCAGGCAAGGCGTTCAGGGGAGAACGGGTCGGGCTGAAGGAGATGCAGGAAGACGGCAGCTACGAGGTGTGGTGGTACAGCACGAAAGTGGGGGTGATCGACCTGAAGAAAAAGTCGATCACCATGGGTAAAGGATGTTAAAAAGTGTTCACCATGTCCCCGAACACCTGTCTACCATGTCCCCGGACCGTACATGGGAGAGGGCCGGGGTGAGGGCACCAGACCGCACCCAAACCAAACCCCAATCCCCTTCACACAACCATCATCCCCCTGACGCTTTGTTGTCATCATTCTGTAAATAAACAGTTATTTTTCTGTCATTCGAGCATGTCATGTTACCTCGCGAGCATAAAACGCGTGATATCGCGCATCCGGCACAATAAGAGAGATGACAATGACATCGTTACGACACACAGCTTTGGGTCTGGCAATTGGTCTGGCTTTTGCGACGAACGCAATGGCTGTCACCACCATTCCGTTCTGGCATTCCATGGAAGGGGAGTTGGGTAAAGAAGTTGACTCCCTGGCGCAACGTTTCAACGACACCCACCCGGATTACAAAATTGTGCCGGTGTACAAAGGTAACTACGAGCAGAGCCTGAGTGCGGGCATTGCTGCTTTCCGTACCGGCAACGCGCCTGCACTGTTACAGGTTTATGAAGTCGGCACCGCCACCATGATGGCTTCTAAAGCCATTAAACCGGTGTACGAAGTGTTCAAAGACGCGGGTATCAAGTTCGACGAATCCCAGTTCGTGCCGACCGTTTCCGGTTACTACACCGACTCCAAAACCGGCCACCTGCTGTCTCAGCCGTTTAACAGCTCCACCCCTGTTCTGTACTACAACAAAGACGCCTTCAAGAAAGCCGGTTTAGATTCAGAGCAGCCGCCAAAAACCTGGCAGGATCTGGCTGAGTACACCGCGAAGCTGAAAGCCGCGGGGATGAAGTGTGGTTATGCGAGTGGCTGGCAGGGCTGGATCCAGATTGAGAACTTCAGCGCCTGGCACGGCCTGCCGGTTGCCACCAAAAACAACGGTTTCGACGGCACTGACGCGGTACTGGAGTTCAACAAACCAGAGCAGGTGAAACACATCGCGCTGCTGGAAGAACTGAACAAGAAGGGCGATTTCAGCTACTTCGGCCGTAAAGACGAATCCACCGAGAAGTTCTACAACGGTGATTGCGCCATTACTACCGCCTCTTCCGGCTCGCTGGCGGATATCCGTCATTACGCCAAATTCAACTACGGCGTGGGCATGATGCCTTACGACGCTGACGTGAAAGGCGCACCGCAGAACGCCATCATCGGCGGGGCAAGCCTGTGGGTGATGCAAGGTAAAGACAACGGGACTTACAAAGGCGTTGCCGAGTTCCTGGATTTCCTGGCGAAGCCAGAAAATGCCGCCGAATGGCACCAGAAGACCGGCTACCTGCCAATCACCAAAGCCGCGTATGACCTGACCCGTCAGCAGGGCTTCTATGACAAGAACCCGGGTGCGGATATCGCCACGCGTCAGATGCTGAACAAGCCGCCATTGCCGTTCACGAAAGGTCTGCGTCTGGGCAATATGCCGCAGATCCGTACCATCGTCGATGAAGAGCTGGAAAGCGTGTGGACCGGCAAGAAAACGCCACAGCAGGCGCTGGATTCAGCGGTAGAACGTGGTAACCAGCTGCTGCGCCGCTTTGAGCAGTCGACCAAATCGTAATTAAAACCTTACCCCTCACCCCGACCCTCTCCCCTTTGGGGAGAGGGTGTAATTATCCCCTCGCCCCTTTGGGGAGAGGGTTAGGGTGAGGGGAAACCAACCTGAGCTAACCTATGTCATCATCCCGTCCGGTGTTCCGTTCGCGCTGGCTGCCGTATCTGCTGGTCGCGCCGCAACTGGTCATCACCGTCATCTTCTTTATCTGGCCTGCGGGCGAAGCGCTGTGGTACTCGGTGCAAAGCGTTGATCCATTTGGTCTTTCCAGCCAGTTCGTTGGCCTGGATAACTTCGCAGCCCTGTGGCATGACAGCTACTATATCGACGCCTTCTGGACGACGATCAAATTCAGCACCCTGGTGACCGTGAGCGGCCTTGTCGCCTCGCTGTTCTTTGCCGCGCTGGTGGATTATGTGGTGCGTGGCAGCCGTATTTATCAGACGTTAATGCTGCTGCCATACGCTGTTGCGCCTGCCGTCGCCGCCGTGCTGTGGATCTTCCTGTTTAACCCGGGGCGCGGGCTGATTACCCATTTTCTGGCGGAGTTTGGCTACGACTGGAACCACGCGCAGAACAGTGGCCAGGCGATGTTTCTGGTGGTGTTCGCCTCTGTATGGAAGCAGATCAGCTATAACTTCCTGTTCTTCTTTGCCGCGCTGCAATCCATTCCGCGCTCGCTGGTTGAGGCGGCCGCGATTGATGGCGCAGGCCCGATCCGTCGCTTCTTTAAGCTGGCGCTGCCGCTGATCGCCCCGGTGAGTTTCTTCCTGCTGGTGGTCAACCTGGTGTACGCCTTCTTCGACACCTTCCCGGTGATCGATGCCGCCACCGCCGGTGGCCCGGTGCAGGCGACCACCACGCTTATCTATAAGATCTACCGCGAAGGGTTTGCCGGCCTGGATCTCTCGGCCTCTGCCGCGCAGTCCGTCGTGCTGATGTTCCTTGTCATCATCCTTACGGTGGTGCAGTTCCGTTATGTCGAAAGTAAGGTGCGCTACCAATGATTGAGAACCGTCGCGGGCTGACGATTTTCAGCCATACCATGCTCATTCTGGGCATCATCGTCATTCTGTTCCCGCTGTACGTGGCTTTTGTTGCCGCCACGCTTGATACCAAAGCGGTGTTCGACACCCCCATGACGCTGATCCCGGGCGGGCATCTGTTCGAGAACATGAAAACCATCTGGACCCAGGGCGTGGGCGCCAACAGCGCACCGTTCTGGCTGATGATGCTTAACAGCTTCATCATGGCGTTCGGCATTACGGTCGGCAAAATCACGGTGTCGATGCTCTCGGCTTTCGCCATCGTCTGGTTCCGCTTTCCGCTGCGTAACCTGTTCTTCTGGATGATCTTCATCACCCTGATGCTGCCGGTGGAAGTGCGTATTTTCCCAACGGTGGAAGTGATCGCCAACCTCAAGATGCTGGACAGTTACGCGGGCTTAACCCTGCCGCTGATGGCCTCGGCGACCGCCACCTTCCTGTTCCGCCAGTTCTTTATGACCCTGCCGGACGAACTGATTGAAGCCGCGCGTATCGACGGCGCTTCACCGATGCGCTTCTTCCGCGACATCGTGCTGCCGCTGTCGAAAACCAACCTCGCGGCGCTGTTTGTGATCACCTTTATCTACGGCTGGAACCAGTATCTTTGGCCGCTGCTGATTATCCAGGACGTCAACCTCGGCACCGCCGTGGCGGGCATCAAAGGCATGATCGCCACCGGCGAAGGCACCACCCTCTGGAACCAGGTGATGGCGGCGATGCTGCTCACCCTTATCCCACCCGTAGTCATTGTTTTAGCCATGCAGCGTGCGTTTGTCCGCGGCCTGGTCGATAGCGAGAAATAAGATGGCAGGTTTAAAACTTCAGGCAGTAACCAAAAGCTGGGACGGCAAAACCCAGGTCATTCAGCCGTTAACGCTCGACGTAGCGGACGGAGAATTTATCGTGATGGTTGGCCCGTCAGGCTGCGGCAAATCGACGCTGCTGCGCATGGTGGCGGGGCTTGAGCGCGTGACATCCGGCGATATCTGGATTGACCGCCAGCGCGTCACCGAAATGGAGCCAAAAGACCGCGGTATCGCGATGGTGTTCCAGAACTATGCGCTTTATCCGCACATGAGCGTGGAAGAGAACATGGCCTGGGGGCTGAAAATCCGCGGTATGGGTAAAAGCCATATCGATGAGCGCGTCAAAGAAGCGGCCCGTATTCTGGAGCTGGACGGCCTTCTCAAACGCCGCCCGCGCGAGCTTTCCGGTGGCCAGCGTCAGCGCGTGGCAATGGGCCGCGCTATCGTGCGTGACCCGGCGGTGTTCCTGTTCGATGAACCGCTCTCAAACCTGGATGCCAAGCTGCGTGTGCAGATGCGCCTTGAGTTGCAACAGTTGCACCGTCGTCTTAAAACGACATCCCTGTACGTGACCCACGACCAGGTCGAAGCGATGACGCTTGCCCAGCGCGTGATGGTGATGAATAAAGGGATCGCCGAGCAGATTGGCACCCCGGTTGAAGTGTACGAAAAACCGGCCACCCGCTTTGTGGCGAGCTTTATCGGCAGCCCGGCAATGAACCTGCTGGAAGGGCGTATCAGCAGCGCGGGTACCCATTTTGAGCTGGAAAGCGGTATGGCTTTGCCGGTCAACTGGTACTATCGTGGCTACGCCGGGCGTAAAATGACGCTCGGGATCCGCCCGGAGCATATTGGCTTGACCTCTCAGGCGGAAGGCGGCGTGCCGCTGGTGATGGACACGCTGGAGATGCTGGGTGCAGACAACCTGGCGCACGGACGTTGGGGCGAGCAAAAACTGGTGGTGCGTCTGGCACATCAGGAACGCCCTAAAGCAGGCAGCACGCTGTGGCTACATCTGCCGGAAAATCACCTGCACTTATTTGACGGTGAAACAGGACAACGCATATGAGTAACTGGCCTTATCCCCACATCGTCGCCCACCGTGGCGGCGGTAAACTGGCGCCGGAAAACACCCTGGCTGCCATCGACACCGGTGCGCGTTATGGTCACACGATGATCGAATTCGACGCCAAGCTGTCGAAAGACGGCGAAATTTTTCTGCTGCACGATGACAACCTTGAACGCACCAGCAACGGCTGGGGTGTCGCGGGTGAGCTGCCGTGGCGCGACCTGCTGAAAGTGGATGCCGGAAGCTGGTTCAGCGGCGAATTCAAAGGCGAACCACTGCCGCTGCTGGCGGAAGTGGCCGACCGCTGTCGTCAACACGGGATGATGGCCAACATTGAGATCAAACCGACCACCGGCACCGGGCCGATAACCGGCAAGGTGATTGCCCTGGCCGCACGCGAACTGTGGGAAGGGATGACCGCGCCGTTACTCTCGTCGTTTGAAATTGACGCGCTGGAAGCGGCTCAGGCGGCAGTACCGGAACTGCCGCGCGGGTTACTGCTGGATGAGTGGCGTGAAGACTGGCACGCGCTAACCACGCGTTTAGCCTGCGTGTCGATTCACCTGAACCACAAGCTGCTGGATGAAGCGCGGGTGAAGATGTTAAAAGCGGCGGGGCTGCATATTCTGGTCTACACCGTCAACAAACCCCAGCGTGCAGCCGAACTGCTGCGCTGGGGGGTGGATAGCATCTGCACTGACGCCATTGACCAGATTGGCCCGGCTTTTAATTCTGCGGATTATTAAGCATACTGCCATTCGACTGCGACGGCAGCATATGCTGCTGTCCGCTACTCTGCGTTGTTCCCCCGCCTAACATGCCGCCGTTTTGATTTGGCAGCGGTTGTTCACGTACCTGACCCTGCTGAATGCGTTGAGTATTGGCATTCATTTGATTTTGCAGGCTCTGCTGCTGGAGTTGGGTTTGCGTTTTCAACTGCTGGTTGAGCATCCCTTTTTGTTGCTGCTGTTGGCCCATCATTTCCGTTTGCATACGTTGCTGGCTCGGAATGACATAGCCCGGTTGGTTCGGGTTATTCATGGTGTTGAGTGGCTGTGCAAGTGCAGCAAAAGGTAACAATGCGGCCAGGATCAGTAATCGTTTCATGGTTTTCTCCCCCTCTGAGGCTTTTCTTAAGTTTACCCCGGATCCAGCATAACAATGATTTTTTAGGAGTTGTGAACCAGGCTTAACCCGGGCATATGGATCCCATCACCTGGAGAACAATAACTATGAAACCAACATATTTGCGCTGGATTGCAATCGCGGCGTTAATGGCCAGCGGCACATTTAGCGTGGCGGCGAACCCGCCAGCCGCTCCGCCAGTGTCCTACGGCGTGGAGGAAGATGTGTTTCATCCCGTGCGGGCGACGCATGGCATGGTGGCATCGGTTGATGCGATGGCCACGCGAGTAGGCGTGGATATTCTCAGGCAGGGTGGGAACGCGGTAGATGCGGCGGTGGCTGTGGGTTACGCGCTGGCGGTAACGCACCCGCAGGCCGGTAACCTGGGCGGTGGCGGCTTTATGATGCTGCGCACCAAAGATGGCAAAACCACGGCCATCGACTTCCGCGAAATGGCGCCGAATCAGGCTTCCCGCGATATGTTCCTTGATGACCAGGGCAACCCGGACAGCAAAAAATCGCTGACGTCGCACCTGGCATCCGGCACGCCGGGTACGGTGGCAGGCTTCTCCCTGGCGCTGGAAAAATACGGCTCGATGCCGCTCAATAAAGTGGTGCAGCCTGCCATTAAACTGGCGCGAGACGGTTTTGTGGTAAACGATGCGCTGGCTGACGACCTGAAAACCTACGGCAGCGAAGTGATCCCGAATCATGAAAACAGTAAGGCCATCTTCTGGAAAGACGGCGAGCCGCTGAAAAAAGGCGACAGGCTGGTGCAGAAAAACCTGGCGAAAAGCCTGGAGCTGATTGCGGAGCACGGGCCGGATGCCTTTTACAAAGGGGCGATAGCGGACCAGATTGCCGAAGAGATGCAAAAGAACGGCGGGTTAATCACCAAAGCGGATCTGGCTGAGTACAAGGCGGTTGAGCGCGAGCCGATTAGCGGAAGCTATCGTGGTTATCAGGTGTTCTCTATGCCGCCGCCGTCTTCCGGCGGGATCCACATCGTGCAGATCCTCAACATTCTTGAAAACTTCGATATGCACAAGTTTGGCTTCGGCAGCGCGGATGCCATGCAGGTGATGGCGGAGGCGGAAAAACGCGCCTACGCCGACCGTTCGGAATATCTTGGTGACCCGGACTTTGTGAAGGTGCCGTGGCAGGCGTTGACCAACAAAGCCTATGCCAAATCCATTGCTGATGAGATTGATATCAATAAAGCTAAACCGTCGAGTGAAATCCGCCCCGGCAAGCTGGCACCGTATGAAAGCAACCAGACCACGCATTTCTCGGTAGTGGATAAAGACGGTAACGCGGTGGCGGTGACCTACACGCTTAACACCACCTTCGGTACCGGGATTGTGGCGGGTAACAGCGGTATTCTGCTGAATAACGAGATGGATGATTTCTCTGCCAAACCGGGCGTGCCAAACGTCTACGGGCTGGTGGGTGGTGATGCCAACGCCGTCGGGCCGAAGAAACGTCCGCTGTCGTCTATGTCGCCCACTATCGTGGTGAAAGACGGTAAAACCTGGCTGGTGACCGGTAGCCCTGGTGGCAGCCGTATTATCACGACCGTGCTGCAAATGGTGGTGAACAGTATCGATTTTGGGATGAACGTGGCGGAAGCCACTAACGCCCCACGTTTCCACCATCAGTGGTTGCCGGATGAGCTGCGCGTTGAGAAGGGCTTTAGCCCGGACACCCTCAAACTGCTGGAGCAGCGCGGGCAAAAAGTGGCCGTGAAAGAGGCGATGGGCAGCACCCAGAGCATTATGGTCGGGCCGGACGGTGCGCTGTTTGGGGCATCGGATCCACGTTCGGTGGATGATTTAACGGCAGGGTACTGATTATTCCCCTCACCCTAACCCTCTCCCCATAGGGGAGAGGGGATTGCACGGTGGGGTCTTTTCTCCCTCGCCCCTATGGGGAGAGGGCCGGGGTGAGGGGAGTGTGTCACTTCATTCTTGCCATATAATAGGCATCCACATACTCGCCGTTGCGCAGCGCGAATTTCTTGCCCGTACCCTCAATTTCGAAACCAAATTTCCGGTACAACGCCAGCGCTGGCGGGTTATCAGCAAACACCGTTAACTCAATACGGTCGATGCGCATCCAGTTGTCGCAAAGGTTGATCATCTCACGCATTAACGCGCTGCCGACTCCGCGCCCCTGAGCCTGTGCTGCAACGCTGATACCAAAGGTTGCCACGTGGCTGCGGCGCGGGCTTGCTTCCACCTGAAGCGCCAGATCGCCGACGATTTTCTCGTCGATGCAGGCCACCAGGCGTTTTTGGCCAGGCTTAGGGATAAGGCGTTCCTGCCAATGCTCAAGGGAAGGATGAGGTAGTTGTAGCGTGTCGTGATACACCTCCGGATGCATATAATTCTGGCGTAATGCTTCGGCATCTTTCGGTTCAGCGTGGCGTATCACTATCTCACTCATTCCTTCGTCCTCTGTGGGTTAATGTCTCTTTCAACATCAGTGACTTTAAAACTTGAGTCAACCGCTATTTTTTGCAAAAAGTATTGGACAAGTGCGAATGAGAATGATTATTATTGTCTCGCATTCAGGAGAACCGCTACGGGAACCTGAAAGCACGACATTGCTCACATTGCTTCCAGTATTACTTTAGCCAGCTTCTAGCTGGCTTTTTTTTTGTTATGGTAAGTCCCAGTAACCTTCCAAAAGGACTGAGCTATGACCCTACATTGCGCATTTATTGGATTTGGTAAAAGCACCACCCGGTATCACCTGCCGTATGTTCTCAACCGTAAAGACCGCTGGCACGTTGCCCACGTCTACCGCCGCAGCGCGAAACCCGAAGAGCAATCCCCGCAGTATTCCCATATTCATTTCACCAGCGACCTTGATGAAGTCTTAAGCGATCCGCAGGTCAAACTGGTTATCGTTTGTACCCACGCTGACAGCCATTTCGACTACGCAAAACGCGCGCTGGAAGCCGGGAAAAATGTGCTGGTGGAAAAACCGTTCACCCCGACGCTTGCCGAAGCGAAAACCCTGTTTGCGCTGGCGAAAAGCAAAGGGCTGATCGTCACGCCATACCAGAATCGCCGTTTTGACAGCTGCTTCCTGACGGCAAAAAAGGCGATTGAGAGCGGCAAGCTCGGTGATATCGTTGAGGTTGAAAGCCATTTTGATTACTTCCGTCCGGTGGCGGAAACCAAACCCGGCCAGCCGCAGGATGGCGCGTTCTATGGCCTGGGCGTGCATACGATGGACCAAATTATCTCTCTGTTTGGCCGCCCGGGTGACGTGGCCTATGACATCCGCAGCCTGCGTAATAAAGCCAACCCGGACGATACCTTCGAAGCGCAGCTGTTTTACGGCGACCTGAAGGCCATCGTCAAAACCAGCCATCTGGTGAAAATCGACTATCCGAAATTCATCGTCCATGGCACGAAAGGGTCGTTTATCAAGTACGGCATTGACCAGCAGGAAACCAGCCTGAAGGCCAATATCATGCCGGGCGATCCCGGTTTTGCGGCGGATGATTCCGTGGGCGTGCTGGAGTACGTGAATGACGATGGCGTAACGGTCAGGGAAGAACTGGCACCTGAAACGGGCGACTATGGCCGCGTGTACGATGCGTTGTTTGACACCCTCAGCAACGGCGCGCCGAATTACGTCAAGGAAACTGAAGTTCTGACCAACCTTGAAATCCTTGAACGGGCCTTTGCACAGGCTTCTCCTGCCACGATAACCCTCGCCAGATAAGTAAAAATGGCTCCTCTGTAATTATTCATATTTTTTGAACAGAGGAGTCAATTTTCACCCTCTATGATCCCAGGCCGTTTACGTCCACACTTACTCCATCGAAACGAACTGAGGGTGAAAACAATGATCTACTTACGCAAAGCAAACGAACGTGGTCACGCGAATCATGGCTGGCTGGACTCATGGCATTCATTCTCGTTTGCTGATTACTACGACCCGAATTTCATGGGCTTCTCTGCACTGCGCGTGATTAACGACGACGTGATTGACGCAGGCCAGGGCTTCGGAACCCATCCGCACAAAGACATGGAAATCCTGACTTATGTGCTGGAAGGGGCGGTTGAGCACCAGGACAGCATGGGCAACAAAGAGCAGGTTCCGGCGGGCGAGTTCCAGATTATGAGCGCGGGTACCGGGGTGCGTCACTCTGAGTACAACCCAAGCAAAACGGAAAAACTGCACCTGTATCAAATCTGGATCATTCCAGAAAAAACCGGCATCACGCCGCGTTACGAACAGCGTCGTTTCGACGCAGAGCAGGGCAAACAGCTGGTGCTGTCCCCGGATGCGCGTGAAGGTTCCCTGAAAGTGAACCAGGATATGGAACTGTATCGCTGGGCGCTGGCGAAAAACGAACAGTCTGTGCATCAGATTGCTGCCAACCGCCGCGTGTGGATCCAGGTGGTGAAAGGTGAAGTGACCATTAACGGTACTAAAGCCACCACGGCTGATGGTCTGGCAATCTGGGATGAGCAGGCACTGTCCGTTCATGCCGACAGCGAAAGCGAAATTCTGCTGTTCGATCTGCCGCCGGTTTAATAATTCATAAATAATTGCCCATCCTTCCCTCTGAAAGGGGAAGGATGGGCTTTGTCCGTGATAAACTGAGAAAATCTATCACTTAAGATTTCTCAGGACGATGAAAAAGAAACGCCCCGTACTTCAGGATGTAGCCGATCGCGTCGGTGTGACCAAAATGACGGTCAGCCGTTTTTTACGTAACCCGGAACAGGTTTCCGTGGCGTTGCGTGGCAAGATTGCCGCTGCCCTCGATGAACTGGGTTATATCCCCAACCGCGCACCCGATATTCTCTCCAATGCCACCAGCCGCGCGGTAGGTGTCTTGCTTCCTTCCTTGACCAACCAGGTTTTCGCCGAAGTATTACGCGGTATCGAAAGTGTGACCGATGCGTTTGGTTATCAGACCATGCTGGCGCACTACGGGTACAAGCCGGAACTGGAAGAAGAACGTCTTGAATCAATGCTTTCCTGGAACATCGACGGCCTGATTTTAACGGAACGTACTCACACCCCGCGCACGCTGAAAATGATTGAAGTGGCCGGCATCCCGGTGGTGGAGTTGATGGACAGCCAGTCGCCCTGCCTCGATATCGCCGTCGGGTTTGATAACTTCGAAGCGGCGCGTCAAATGACCGCGGCGATCATCGCCCGCGGTCATCGCCATGTGGCCTACCTGGGTGCGCGTCTTGATGAACGTACTATCATCAAACAGAAGGGATACGAGCAGGCGATGCTCGACGCAAACTTAACCCCGTACAGCGTGATGGTGGAGCAGTCCTCTTCCTATACGTCGGGTATTGAGTTGATGCGCCAGGCACGACGCGAGTATCCGCAACTGGACGGTATTTTCTGCACCAACGATGACCTCGCGGTCGGTGCGGCGTTTGAATGTCAGCGTCTGGGGCTGAAAATCCCTGATGATATGGCGATTGCTGGTTTCCACGGCCATGACATTGGCCAGGTGATGGAGCCGCGTCTGGCGAGCGTCCTGACACCGCGTGAACGCATGGGTCGTATTGGCGCAGAACGCCTGCTGGCGCGCATTCGTGGTGAGGTTGTGACCCCTAAAATGTTAGATTTAGGTTTCACCTTGTCACCAGGTGGATCTATTTAACCTGACAAATTTGAAGTAGCTCACACTTATTCACTTCGCGCACGTTTGGATATTGCTTCTGTTTTGCCCCGGCAGGACAATGTTACCGATAACAGTTACCCGTAACAATTGACTGAGGGACTCCCTTTGAGCACGACTAATCATGATCACCACGTTTACGTCCTGATGGGCGTTTCCGGTAGCGGTAAATCTGCCGTTGCCAGCGAAGTGGCGCATCAACTTCATGCCGCGTTTCTTGATGGCGACTTCCTCCATCCGCGCAGCAACATCACCAAAATGGCCGCAGGCGAACCGCTGAACGACGACGACCGCAAACCGTGGTTGCAGGCGCTGAACGACGCTGCGTTCGCGATGCAGCGCACCAACAAAGTCTCTTTGATTGTGTGTTCCGCGCTGAAAAAAACCTACCGCGACCTGCTGCGTGACGGTAACCCGAACCTCTCTTTCATCTACCTGAAAGGTGATTTCGAGGTGATTGAAAGCCGCCTGAAGGCGCGCAAAGGTCACTTCTTCAAAACCCAGATGCTGGTGACGCAGTTTGAAGCGTTGCAGGAGCCGGGTTCGGATGAAAAAGATGTCTTAGTGGTTGATATCGATCAGTCACTGGAAGGTGTTGTTGCCAGCACCATCGAGGTTATTAATAAAAGGCAGTAAGTTGTGAGTACATTAACGCTTGTTTTAACAGCAGTAGGTTCTGTTTTGCTGCTGCTGTTTTTAGTGATGAAAGCGCGTATGCACGCTTTCGTTGCTTTGATGGTGGTTTCTATTGGTGCAGGTCTGTTTTCCGGAATGCCGCTCGACAAAATCGCAGCGACCATGGAAAAAGGGATGGGCGGCACGCTGGGCTTCCTGGCGATTGTCGTGGCACTGGGTGCGATGTTTGGCAAGATTTTGCATGAGACGGGCGCAGTCGATCAGATAGCCGTCAAAATGCTGAAATCCTTCGGGCACAGCCGCGCGCACTATGCGATTGGTCTGGCCGGTCTGATTTGCGCGCTGCCGTTGTTCTTCGAAGTGGCGGTGGTGCTGCTGATTAGCGTGGCATTCTCGATGGCGCGCCATACTGGCACCAACCTTGTGAAGCTGGTTATTCCGCTGTTTGCGGGCGTGGCCGCCGCCGCAGCGTTCCTGCTGCCGGGGCCTGCACCGATGCTGCTGGCGTCCCAGATGCACGCTGACTTTGGCTGGATGATCCTGATTGGCCTGTGCGCGGCAATTCCGGGGATGATTATTGCCGGCCCGCTGTGGGGCAATTTTATCAGCCGTTATGTTGAACTGCACATTCCTGATGACATTACCGAGCCGCACCTCGGCGAAGGCAAAATGCCGTCCTTCGGATTCAGTCTGTCGCTGATCCTGCTGCCGCTGGTTCTGGTGGGCCTGAAAACCATCGCTGCGCGTTTCGTGCCGGTGGGCTCTAGCGCCTACGAATGGTTTGAGTTTATCGGCCATCCGTTCACGGCGATCCTGGTGGCGTGTCTGGTGGCGATTTACGGCCTGGCGATGCGTCAGGGGATGCCGAAAGACCGGGTGATGGAGATCTGCGGTGCTGCGCTGCAACCGGCGGGTATCATCCTGCTGGTGATCGGTGCCGGTGGCGTGTTCAAGCAGGTGCTGGTGGATTCTGGCGTGGGCCCGGCTTTGGGTGAAGCGCTGACCGGCATGGGCTTGCCGATTGCGGTAACCTGCTTTGTGCTGGCGGCTGCGGTGCGTATCATTCAGGGCTCTGCGACCGTGGCGTGTTTAACCGCCGTGGGTCTGGTGATGCCGGTGATTGAACAGCTGCATTACTCCGGTGCACAGATGGCCGCGCTGTCAATTTGTATTGCAGGTGGGTCTATCGTGGTGTCTCACGTGAATGACGCAGGCTTCTGGCTGTTCGGTAAATTCACCGGTGCGACCGAAGCACAAACCCTGAAAACCTGGACGCTGATGGAAACTATCCTCGGCACAACAGGTGCAATTGTCGGGATGATTGCGTTTACGCTGCTGAGCTAACTCCGGTTTTCTCCCTCTCAAGGAAAACGCAAAAGGCAACGTAAGTTGCCTTTTTGATGTTTGCTCCCTCTCCCTGTGGGTGAGGGCATCAGGCCGCAGAGGCTGGATTTGTCGGGTGACGGCTTTTTTACAACTGTACGACACCTTCAGTGGTACGCAGCCAGCGCGGTGCTTTCAGCGTATCGCCGTAAAACCCTGTAAGGTCCTGCAATAAATCTCCCGCCACTCTTTCATCGCTCGCCGGGAGCGTTCGAGCCAATAGCAATTGCGTTAGCAGCTGGCAGTATCTCCCCAGTTGATCCATTTCCGGCTCAAAGACCGGCACGTCCAGCGGCAGGTCATCCACCGTCAGGCTCGCTTTTAAATGTTCAGGAACAGGTTCAAGCAACGTTGGCTGAAGCAGGGAAAGGCAGGTAGAGAGCTGTCCGCACAGCGCCATCTTTTGGGTTGGATCGTCACATTCAACCAGTACGTCGACAAACCGCGCGCAGTTGTCTGCCAGTTCGGTGAAATCGGTGGTGTGATCGAACGGGGCGGTAAATAAGGTGTGAGAAAAGGTGTATTCCATGAATAATATTCCTCAAGTGAGAAGTGATGATGAGGATATTCAGGGGACCAACCCTGACGCCTGATTTTGCAGGCGTGGCGAGAAGATACTGCTTTGAAGATCGGGTGGCAAGAGAGGCTCTGGAAGGCGGCTCGCAAAACGAAATATTATTTTAGGGTGCGGCCTGATGCCCTCACCCCGGCCCTCTCCCACTGTACGGTCCGGGGACATGGTAGACAGGTGTTCGGGGACATGGTGAACACTTTTTAACATCCTTTACCCATGGTGATCGACTTTTTCTTCAGGTCGATCACCCCCACTTTCGTGCTGTACCACCACACCTCGTAGCTGCCGTCTTCCTGCATCTCCTTCAGCCCGACCCGTTCTCCCCTGAACGCCTTGCCTGCGCTCAGACTTACCCCTTTCACGCTCAGCTTTCCGCTGATATCCACTTTCCTGACCATCACGCCCTCGTCGTATTCCGGGGGCGTGGTGTTGCCGCTGTACTGCCGCTCTGACGGCTTATACCGCGACCCCGGTACCGCCATATCCAGCGCCTCATGCGGGCGTTCAAGGTTATAGACTGTCCGCCAGTGGTCGAAGGCGCGCTGCAGTTCGCCCCCGCTCGCGAACCACTTCCCCTGCAGCACTTCTGCCTTCAGGCTCCGGTGAAAACGCTCCAGCTTACCCTGCGTCTGCGGATGATACGGCCGGGAGTGCCCCACCCGGATACCCAGACGCATCAGCCACAGCTCCAGCGCCGTCCAGGTGCCGGTGGTGTCTCCCCACGGAGAACCGTTGTCCATCGTCATCCGGTCCGGCAGGCCGTAGCGCTCAAACACGCTGACCAGCTGCTGCTGCACGGTCTCGCGCCGTTCATCGGTACAGTGCGCCAGGCACAGGGAAAATCGGGAGTGGTCGTCCAGCAGGGTGAGCGGATGGCAGCGGCCGCCTCCAAAGGGAAAGTGGCCCTTAAAATCCATCTGCCAGAGGCGGTTCGGCGCGTCATGTTCGAACCGTCCCGTGGCGGGAATGCCCGGTGAAGTGCCCGGCAGCAGACCGTGACGGGCCATGAGGTTATGGACGGTGCTGAAGGCGGGCATGGTGTGCCCCTGGTCTTCCAGCCAGCGCTTTATCTTGCGTGCGCCCCAGCGTTCATGGCGGTCATGCGCCATACGCAGCAGGGCAGTGATGTCGTCAGATGAGCGGTTCGGGGAATGGTGCGGTATGCGCGGGCGGTCCTGAAGGCCGGAGGCCCCTTCCTCCGCCCAGCGGCGAAGCCACTTATAGCCGGTGGCAGGTGAAATGCCGAAGCGACGGCAGAGGGAACGGATGTTCGCCCCGTCCTGCGAGGCGAACAAAACAAACTCGGTACGTAATGACATGGTATCTCTCGCATCCCAGGACATAAGCGACTCCATAAACGGGTTCTTATGCCTTAGTTGTAAGTGTCTACCATGTCCCCGAACAAGTGTTCACTATGTCCCCGGACCGTACACCCACGGGGAGAGGGAGCAGACACTAAAAACGGCAACGTGGTTGCCGTTTTGCATTTACCTTGCTAGCCTTTCATCCACGCCCGGATCCCGTCCAGGAACATCTGTGTCGCCATCATCACCAGAATCAGCCCCATCAGGCGCTCCAGCGCGTTCACCCCTTTCTCGCCCAGCAGACGTAAAAACAGCGACGATTGCAGCAAAATAATAAAGGTCCCGCCCCAGGCAATCAGCAGGGCAATCACCAGATGGCTCATCTGGTTCGGATACTGATGCGACAGCAACATCAGCGTCGCCAGAATTGTCGGCCCGGCAACCAGTGGAATCGCCAGCGGCACAATAAACGGCTCTTCACCCGCAGGTAGCCCGCTGCTGCTCCCTTCCGCGCTCGGGAAAATCATCTTAATGGCAATCAGGAACAGGATAATCCCGCCGGAAATAGAGACCGTTTCTGCGCGTAAATTCAGGAACGCGAGGATTTTTTCGCCCGCGAAAAGGAAGATAAACATCACCAGCAACGCAATCAGCAGCTCGCGGATCATAATTGCCCGGCGGCGCTTCGGTTCGGTGTGTTTTAGCACCGACATGAAGATAGGTAAGTTTCCGAGTGGATCCATAATCAGGATCAATAAAACCGCTGCGGAAATGATTTCACTCATCGTAAGTTATCCCTGATACTTTCTATGGTCATTCTGATGATTAGCTGCTTTTCTGATTGTCTGGCAATCATCGATTAATTTCGCTTGCGACTTTGGCAGCATTTTGTAATGTGAAGCATATCCCAGTTAAATACTGGTTTGCACAAACAGCACACACCTCTCCAGGAAAAAAATGCTATGAAAAACGTTGGTTTTATCGGTTGGCGCGGTATGGTCGGCTCTGTACTCATGCAACGCATGGTTGAAGAGCGCGATTTCGACGCTATCCGCCCGGTCTTCTTCTCCACTTCCCAGCTCGGCCAGGCTGCACCGTCCTTTGGTGGTACCACAGGCACGTTGCAGGATGCTTACGATCTGGAAGCGCTGAAGGCACTCGACATTATTGTCACGTGCCAGGGCGGCGATTATACCAACGAAATCTATCCAAAGCTGCGTGAAAGCGGCTGGCAGGGCTACTGGATTGACGCGGCATCTTCGCTGCGCATGAAAGACGATGCCATCATCATTCTCGACCCGGTTAACCAGGACGTGATCACCGACGGCCTGAACAAAGGCGTGAAAACCTTTGTTGGCGGTAACTGCACCGTCAGCCTGATGCTGATGTCTCTGGGCGGCCTGTTCGCGCAGGATCTGGTGGAGTGGGTTTCTGTTGCTACCTATCAGGCGGCTTCTGGTGGCGGCGCGCGCCACATGCGCGAACTGCTGACCCAGATGGGTCAGTTGCACCACAGCGTTGCGACTGAACTGGCCAACCCGGCGTCCGCTATTCTCGATATCGAGCGTAAAGTCACTCAGCTCACCCGCAGTGGCGAGCTGCCGGTAGATAACTTTGGCGTACCGCTGGCCGGTGGCCTGATCCCGTGGATCGACAAACAGCTGGATAACGGCCAGACCCGCGAAGAGTGGAAAGGCCAGGCCGAGACCAACAAAATCCTCGCAACCGCGAACACCATTCCGGTTGACGGTCTGTGCGTGCGTATCGGCGCGCTGCGCTGCCACAGCCAGGCCTTCACCATTAAACTGAAAAAAGATGTGTCTATTCCGACCGTTGAAGAGCTGCTGGCTGCGCACAACCCGTGGGCGAAAGTGGTGCCGAACGATCGTGATATCACCATGCGTGAACTGACTCCGGCGGCAGTCACCGGTACGCTGACCACCCCGGTTGGTCGTCTGCGTAAACTGAACATGGGGCCGGAATACCTGTCCGCGTTCACCGTGGGCGACCAGCTGCTGTGGGGCGCTGCCGAGCCGCTTCGCAGAATGCTTCGCCAGCTGGCGTAATAATTTGTTAAATCTCAGGGGTGCATTGTCACCCCTTTTTTTGCGTACTACATGGAGTAAACGCGTATGTCTTATTTTTTATCAGGAGTCATTTAGAGCGTTGGCTATGCTTTAAGGGAGAGTCTTTCTTACCTGAGGGTAGGACGAAGCAGAGAGGAGCTTCGTTCAGGTCACATTAAAAATCGCACCCGGGCGCTTAAAAAGGGGCGATTACTAAAAAACAGGATGAATACCATGTCTGATCGTGTGGATAGAGACGTGATTAATGCGCTTATTGCGGGTCATTTCGCCGACCCTTTTTCCATTCTGGGAATGCACCGTACCGACGCCGGGCTTGAAGTCCGCGCGCTGTTACCGGATGCCACAGAAGTGTGGGTCATTGAACCTAAAACCGGGCGTAAAGTGGGCAATCTGGAATGCCTTGATTCACGCGGCTTTTTTTCGGGCGTAATGCCTCGCCGTAAAAACCCTTTCCGTTATCAGCTCGCCGTTGTCTGGCACGGCCAGCAAAATCTCATTGATGATCCTTACAGCTTTGGTCCTCTTTTACAGGAGATGGACGCATGGCTGCTGTCTGAAGGTACCCATTTGCGCCCTTACGAAACGCTGGGCGCACATGCAGACACGATGGACGGTATCACGGGAACCCGTTTTTCCGTGTGGGCGCCTAACGCACGACGCGTGTCTGTCGTCGGCCAGTTCAACTACTGGGACGGTCGTCGTCACCCGATGCGCCTGCGCCGCGAAACCGGCATCTGGGAGCTGTTTATCCCCGGCGCGAATAACGGCCAACTCTATAAATTCGAGATGATTGACGCGCACGGAAAGCTGCGCATTAAAGCCGACCCGTATGCCTTCGAAGCGCAGATGCGACCGGACACGGCATCGCTGATTTGCGGCCTGCCGGAAAAGGTCACCCAGAGCGAGGAGCGCAAGCAGGCGAACCGCTTTGATGCGCCTATTTCCGTGTATGAAGTGCATCTGGGTTCATGGCGTCGCCACACCGATAACAACTTCTGGCTGAGCTACCGCGAACTGGCCGATCAACTGGTGCCGTACGCCAAATGGATGGGCTTTACCCATCTGGAGCTTTTGCCAGTTAACGAACACCCTTTCGATGGCAGTTGGGGCTACCAACCCACCGGGCTGTATGCGCCGACACGCCGCTTCGGCACGCGCGATGACTTCCGCTATTTCATCAGTGCTGCACACGCCGCCGGGCTGAACGTGATCCTCGACTGGGTGCCAGGCCATTTCCCGTCGGATGATTTTGGTCTGGCCGAATTTGATGGCACCCCTCTGTATGAGCACAGTGACCCGCGCGAAGGGTATCACCAGGACTGGAACACGCTTATCTACAACTACGGTCGCCGTGAAGTCGCGAACTATCTTGTAGGTAATGCCCTGTACTGGATTGAACGTTTTGGGATTGATGCCCTGCGCGTCGATGCGGTGGCATCGATGATCTATCGCGACTACAGCCGTAAAGAAGGGGAGTGGATCCCTAACGAGTTTGGCGGGCGCGAAAATCTGGAAGCGATCGAGTTCCTGCGCAGCACCAACCGCATTATTGGTGAGCAGGTTGAGGGGGCTGTCACGATGGCGGAAGAGTCGACCGACTTCGCTGGCGTGTCTCGCCCTTCTTCACTGGGTGGTCTGGGCTTTTGGTACAAGTGGAACCTGGGCTGGATGCACGACACGCTCGACTACATGAAGCTCGATCCTGTTCATCGCCAGTATCATCACAATAAACTCACCTTCGGGATGCTCTACAACTACACCGAAAACTTCATGCTGCCGCTGTCGCACGACGAAGTAGTGCATGGCAAAAAATCCATTCTCGACCGGATGCCTGGCGATGCCTGGCAGAAGTTTGCCAACCTGCGCGCCTACTACGGCTGGATGTTTGCCTTCCCAGGCAAAAAACTGCTGTTTATGGGCAACGAGTTTGCCCAGGGGCGCGAGTGGAACCACGATGGGAGCCTTGACTGGCATCTGCTCGAAGGCGGCGACAACTGGCACCACGGCGTTCAGCGCCTGGTTCGCGACCTGAACCTGACTTACCGCCACCATAAAGCCCTGCATGAACTCGACTTCGACGCATACGGTTTTGAGTGGCTGGTGGTGGACGATAACGAACGTTCGGTGCTGGCCTTTGTCCGTCGCGATAAAGCAGGCAACGAGATCATTGTCGTCAGCAACTTTACCCCTGTTCCTCGTCAGCATTATCGCTTCGGCATTAATCAGGCCGGTAAATGGCGCGAAATACTGAACACCGATTCCATGCACTACCACGGCAGTAACACGGGTAACGGCGGGCTGGTGCAAAGTGATGCGATGGAAAGCCACGGACGCCCGAACTCACTGAGCCTGACGTTGCCGCCGCTGAGCACAATCTGGCTGGTTCGGGAGGGTGAATGACGCAACTCACGGCAGGTAGATCCGAACCGCTCGGGGCGAGTTTTGACGGAAAGGGTGTGAATTTCACCCTCTTTTCCGCTCATGCAGAGCGGGTGGAACTGTGTGTGTTTGACGGGGAAGGCAACGAACATCGTTACGACCTGCCCGCACGCACAGGGGATACCTGGCATGGCTACCTGGCCGGAGGACGGCCAGGAATGCACTACGGTTTTCGCGTTCATGGCCCGTGGGAGCCAGCGCAAGGCCACTGGTTTAACCCGGCGAAGCTGTTGCTCGACCCCTGCGCGCACCGCGTGGAAGGCGATCTGATTGACGACCCGGTTTTACACGTTGGCTACGGCGAACCCGATCACCGCGACAGTGCGCTCGTTGCGCCAAAAAGCATGGTGGTCAACGAGCTCTACGACTGGGAAGGTGACGAACCGCCGCGCACGCCGTGGGGCAAAACCGTGATTTACGAAGCGCACGTCAAGGGGCTGACGCAACTGCATCCGTCGATCCCCAAAGAGATCCGCGGCACCTATAAGGCGCTCGCGCATCCGGTGATGATTGCGTACCTGAAGCATCTGGGGATCACTGCGCTGGAGCTGCTGCCAGTAGCGCATTTTGCCAGCGAACCGCGCCTGCAACGACTGGGGCTGAGCAACTACTGGGGTTACAACCCGCTGGCGATGTTTGCGCTTGAGCCGCGCTATGCGGCGCACCCGGATAAGGCGCGGGATGAATTCCGCGATGCGGTGAAGGCGCTGCATGAGGCGGGCATTGAGGTCATTCTGGATGTGGTGTTGAACCACAGCGCTGAAAGCGATCTTGATGGCCCCACGCTCTCCCTGCGCGGAATTGATAACCGTAGCTATTATTGGATAAGGGAAGATGGCGATTACCACAACTGGACCGGTTGCGGTAACACGCTCAATCTCAGCCATCCGGCCGTGACGCACTATGCGTATGAATGCCTGAGGTATTGGGTTGAAACGTTCCATGTCGATGGCTTTCGTTTCGATTTAGCCTCGGTGATGGGGCGGACCCCGACATTCAGCCAACAGGCGCCGCTGTTTGAGGTGATAAAAAACTGCCCAGTGCTCTCGCAGGTCAAACTGATTGCGGAGCCGTGGGACATTGGCGATGGCGGTTATCAGGTGGGGAATTTCCCGCCGTTATTTGCCGAGTGGAACGATCATTACCGTGATGCCACGCGCCGCTTCTGGCTGGAAAGAAGTGTGTCGCTGGGGGAATTTGCCGGACGCTTTGCGGCGTCCAGCGATCTGTTTAAACGCGATGGGAAACAACCTTCTGCCACCGTCAACCTGGTGACGGCGCATGACGGTTTCACTCTGCGCGACTGCGTTTGTTTCAATCAGAAACACAATGAGGCAAACGGCGAAGAGAATCGCGATGGCACTAACAATAACCATAGCTTTAATCATGGTATAGAAGGATTAGGCGGTAGTCAGGACATCATCGAGAGACGCCGCGCCAGCATCCATGCGCTGCTGACAACGCTGTTGTTGTCACAAGGCACGCCGATGCTGCTGGCGGGTGATGAACATGGACACAGCCAGCATGGCAACAACAATGCCTATTGCCAGGATAACACTCTCACCTGGCTTGAATGGGAACAGGCGAACAGCGGGCTGGTGCATTTTACAGCTGCACTGATTCATCTTCGCCAGACCATCCCCGCGCTGACGGCAAATCAGTGGTGGGAAGAGGGTGATGGCAATGTTGTCTGGTTAAACAAAGAGGCGCAACCGCTGAGCGCACAAGAGTGGCAAAGCGGCGCGCCATGCCTGCAAATCCTGCTTTCGGAACGCTGGCTTATCACGTTAAACGCCACGCAAGACGTGGTTAATTTTGTATTACCTGATGGGGCGTGGCACGCCATTCCCCCTTTTGCCGGAGAGGATAACCCGGTCGTAATGGCAGTCTGGCATGGGCCTGCGCACGGAGTGTGCGTATTCCAGAGATGATAAAAAAGGAGTTAGTCATGGTGAGATTAGAGAAGAACGATCCCTTAATGTTGGCGCGCCAGCTACCATTAAAAACAGTTGCTTTGATACTGGCTGGTGGGCGCGGTACCCGTCTTAAAGATTTGACCATCAAACGCGCCAAACCGGCCGTTCACTTTGGTGGTAAGTTCCGTATTATCGACTTCGCATTGTCCAACTGCCTTAACTCCGGCATCCGTCGAATTGGCGTCATTACTCAGTACCAGTCGCACACTCTGGTTCAGCATATTCAGCGTGGCTGGTCATTTTTCAGCGAAGAGATGAATGAGTTTGTCGATTTGCTTCCTGCTCAGCAGCGCGTTCACGGTGAAAACTGGTACCGCGGCACGGCAGATGCGGTGACGCAAAACCTCGACATCATTCGTCGCTACGGCGCGGAATACATCGTGATCCTCGCCGGTGACCATATCTACAAACAAGACTACTCCCACATGCTTATCGACCATGTCGAAAAAGGGGCGCGTTGCACCGTAGCATGTCTGCCTGTGCCCGTTGCTGAGGCGGCGGCGTTTGGCGTAATGGATGTGGATGAAGACGACAAGATTATCGACTTTGTCGAAAAACCGGCTAATCCGCCGACCATGCCGAACGACCCAACCAAATCGCTCGCCAGTATGGGGATCTATATCTTTGATGCAGATTATCTTTATGAATTGCTCGAAGAGGACGACAAAGACGAAAACTCAAGCCATGACTTTGGTAAAGACATCATCCCGAAAATCACCAAAGCTGGCATGGCTTATGCACATCCATTCCCATTGTCCTGCGTACAGTCTGACCCGAACTCGGAGCCGTACTGGCGCGATGTAGGAACACTGGAAGCATACTGGAAAGCAAACCTGGATCTGGCATCGGTGACGCCTGAGCTGGATATGTACGACCAGAACTGGCCAATTCGTACCCATATGGAATCCCTGCCACCGGCGAAATTCGTTCAGGATCGCTCTGGCAGCCACGGCATGACGCTGAACTCGCTGGTTTCTGGCGGGTGCATTATTTCCGGCTCTGTGGTGGTGCAGTCCGTGTTGTTCCCATGCGTGCGCGTGAACTCTTTCTGTAATATCGACTCGGCAGTATTGCTGCCAGATGTCTGGGTAGGGCGCTCATGCCGTTTGCGCCGTTGCGTTATCGACCGCGCTTGCGTCATCCCTGAAGGTATGGTGATTGGCGAGAATGCGGAAGAAGATGCGCGTCGCTTCTACCGTTCAGAAGAAGGGATCGTGTTGGTAACACGGGAAATGCTGCGGAAATTGCATGTCAAACAGGAGCGATAATGCAGGTTTTACATGTATGTTCAGAGATGTTCCCGTTATTAAAAACGGGCGGTCTGGCGGATGTTATTGGTGCATTACCTGCGGCGCAAATTGCCGGCGGTGTTGATGCCCGAGTCCTGTTACCCGCTTTTCCAGATATCCGGCGCGGTATTCCTGATGCTCAGGTCGTGACCCGCCGTGAAACGTTCGCCGGGCGCATCACGCTACTGTTTGGACATTACAATGGTGTGGGAATTTACCTGATTGACGCACCGCATTTATACGACAGACCGGGGAGTCCATACCACGACACCAATCTGTTTGCTTACCCGGACAACGTGCAGCGCTTTGCGCTGCTCGGTTGGGTGGGGGCGGAGATGGCATCGGGGTTGGATCCCTTCTGGCGCCCGGATGTGGTTCACGCGCACGACTGGCACGCGGGGCTGGCTCCCGCGTACCTTGCCGCACGCGGCCACCCGGCGAAATCTGTCTTTACGGTGCACAATCTGGCGTATCAGGGCATGTATTACGCCCATCATATGAATGACATCGAGCTGCCATGGTCGTTCTTTAACATGCACGGACTGGAATTTGGCGGACAAATTTCCTTCCTGAAAGCGGGGCTGTACTACGCCGATCATATTACGGCGGTCAGCCCAACATATGCCCGCGAAATCACCGAGGCACAGTTTGGCTACGGTCTGGAAGGGCTGTTGCGCCAGCGTCATCGTGAAGGGCGCTTGTCGGGGATTTTGAACGGTGTCGACGAGAAAATCTGGAGCCCCGAAACCGATCTCCTGCTGGCGTCCCGCTATGATCGTGATTCCCTGGAAGACAAAGCGGAAAACAAACGTCAGCTGCAAATCGCGATGGGGCTGAAGGTCAATGACAAAGCGCCGTTGTTCGCCGTGGTCAGTCGCCTGACCAGCCAGAAAGGGTTGGATCTGGTGCTGGAAGCTTTACCGGGATTACTGGAACAGGGTGGGCAACTGGCGTTGCTGGGCGCAGGCGATCCGGTATTGCAGGAAGGTTTCCTCGCGGCGGCGGCTGAACACCCAGGCCAGGTAGGCGTGCAAATTGGTTATCACGAAGCGTTTTCACACCGCATCATGGGCGGTGCAGACGTCATTCTGGTGCCGAGCCGTTTCGAACCTTGTGGCCTGACTCAGCTCTATGGCCTGAAGTACGGCACGTTACCGCTGGTGCGACGCACGGGCGGGCTGGCCGATACTGTGTCCGATAGCTCTCTGGAAAACCTGGCGGACGGTATTGCCAGCGGGTTTGTTTTTGAAGACAGTAATGCCTGGTCGCTTCTAAGGGCGATTCGGCGTGCTTTCGTATTGTGGTCCCGTCCTTCTTTGTGGCGTTACGTTCAACGCCAGGCGATGGCCATGGATTTTAGTTGGCACGTTGCGGCGCAGTCATACCGCGATCTCTATCAACGCTTGATGTAACGAGGCGGAGTCACTGATATGAATGCACCTTTTAGCTACTCTTCACCGACACTCAGCGTCGAGGCGTTAAAGCACTCCATCGCCTATAAGCTGATGTTCACCATTGGGAAAGATCCGGTCATCGCCAACAAACACGAGTGGCTTAACGCCACGCTGTTTGCGGTACGTGACCGTTTAGTCGAACGCTGGTTGCGCTCCAACCGCGCCCAGCTCTCACAAGAAACGCGTCAGGTTTACTATCTGTCGATGGAGTTTTTGATTGGCCGCACCCTTTCTAATGCACTGTTATCGCTCGGTATTTATGACGACGTCAAAAATGCGCTGGAAGAGATGGGGCTGGATTTAGAAGAGCTGATTGACGAAGAAAACGACCCAGGGCTTGGTAACGGTGGTCTGGGGCGCCTTGCGGCGTGCTTCCTGGATTCACTGGCAACGCTGGCGCTGCCGGGCCGTGGCTACGGCATTCGCTATGACTACGGTATGTTCAAACAGAACATCGTTGACGGACGTCAGAAAGAGTCCCCGGATTACTGGCTGGAATACGGCAACCCGTGGGAGTTCAAGCGTCACAACACCCGCTATAAAGTGCGCTTTGGCGGACGCATTCAGCAGGAAGGCAAAAAGTCCCGCTGGGTCGAAACTGAAGAGATCCTGGCCGTAGCCTATGACCAGATTATCCCGGGCTACGACACCGACGCCACCAACACGCTGCGCCTGTGGAGCGCGCAGGCCAGTAGTGAAATTAACCTCGGTAAATTTAACCAGGGCGACTACTTTGCGGCGGTGGAAGATAAAAACCACTCCGAGAACGTGTCCCGTGTTCTTTACCCGGATGACTCAACCTACTCCGGGCGTGAGCTGCGTCTGCGTCAGGAGTATTTCCTGGTCTCCTCGACGATTCAGGACATCCTGAGCCGTCACTACCTGTTGCACAAAACGTACAACAACCTGGCCGAAAAAACCGCCATCCACCTGAACGACACCCACCCGGTGCTGTCGATCCCTGAGCTGATGCGTTTGCTGATTGACGAGCATAAGTTCAGCTGGGATGACGCGTTTGAAGTCACTTGCCAGGTGTTCTCCTACACCAACCACACGTTGATGAGCGAAGCGCTGGAAACCTGGCCGGTGGACATGCTGGGTAAGATCCTGCCGCGCCACTTGCAGATTATCTTTGAGATCAACGACTATTTCCTGAAAACGCTTCAGGAGCAGTATCCGAATGATACTGGCCTGCTGAGCCGCACATCGATAATCGATGAGTCAAATGGCCGTCGCGTGCGTATGGCCTGGCTGGCGGTGGTGATAAGTCACAAGGTGAATGGTGTGTCTGAGCTGCACTCGAACCTGATGGTGCAGTCGCTGTTTGCTGACTTTGCGAAGATCTTCCCGACACGTTTCTGCAATGTGACCAATGGTGTCACGCCGCGCCGCTGGCTGGCGCTGGCAAACCAGCCGTTGTCTGAGGTGCTGGACACCAACATCGGCCGGACATGGCGTACCGATTTGGGGCAGTTGCGCGAGCTTGAACAGCATATTGATTTCCCGACGGTGAACAAAGCCGTACGTGAAGCCAAGCTGTTGAACAAAAAACGCTTGTCGGTTTACCTCGCGCTGCACCTGAATGTGGTCGCCAACCCGAAAGCGCTGTTCGATGTGCAGATCAAACGTATCCACGAGTACAAGCGCCAGCTGATGAACGTGCTGCATGTGATTACGCACTACAACCGCATCAAGGCCGATCCGACAGCCGAGTGGGTTCCGCGCGTGAAAATTTTTGCTGGTAAGGCGGCTTCCGCTTATTACATGGCGAAACACATCATTCACCTCATCAACGATGTGGCGAAGGTGGTGAACAACGACCCGGATATTGGCGATAAGCTGAAGGTGGTGTTTATCCCGAACTACAGCGTGAGCCTGGCCCAGCTGATCATACCGGCAGCGGATCTCTCCGAGCAGATTTCCACTGCAGGGACGGAGGCCTCCGGGACCAGTAACATGAAGTTTGCCCTGAACGGCGCGCTGACCATTGGCACGCTGGATGGTGCTAACGTCGAAATGCTCGAACACGTGGGCTCAGATAACATCTTTATCTTCGGTAATACGACGGAAGAGGTGGAGGAGCTGCGTAAGAAGGGTTACAAACCACGTGAATATTACGAGCAGGACGAAGAGTTACGCCAGGTTCTGATGCAAATCGCGACCGGTGTGTTTAACCCTGAAGAGCCAAGCCGCTACCGTGATTTGGTGGATTCGCTGATTAACTTTGGCGATCACTATCAGGTGCTGGCGGATTATCGTAGCTATGTGGATTGCCAGGACAGGGTGGATGAACTGTATCGTCATCAAGAGAAGTGGACCAATGCTGCGATGTATAATATCGCCAATATGGGCTACTTCTCGTCGGACAGGACCATCAAAGAGTATGCCGATTCGATTTGGCACATTGATCCGGTGAGGTTATAAAAGCAAAACGGCAACCCTGGTTGCCGTTTTTAGTGTTTGTTCCCTCTCCCACAGGGAGAGGGGCAGGGTGAGGGCATCAGCCCGCACCGATCGCATTACGACGCTAACGACAACTCGCGTTTCCCCGCGTTTTGCAACAGCCACTGCGCTACGCGAGACTGCTGTTCCGCATTAAGCCACATCCCTTCTTTGGTGCGACGCCAGATAGCATCGTCCAGACGGCGAACCCATTCGTGCTCAACCAGATAGCGCAATTCGGCTTCGTACAGCTCATGCCCGAAATGTTCGCCCAGATCTGCAAGTTCTTTCGCCTCGCCTAAGATCCACTCCGTGTTGCTGCCGTAGGTACGGGCAAAGTGACGCGCCATAGATTCGGTGATGAACGGGTAGCGACGACGCAGTTTTGCCGCAAAGTCATCGCGATTGCCGTCAATGTCGCCGCCAGGCAATACCGCCCCTTTCGTCCACGCCGGGCCAATGCCTTTGTAGTACGGCACCAGTTTTTCCAGTGCGTGTTCGGCCAGCTTGCGGTAGGTGGTGAGCTTGCCGCCAAACACCGACAGCAGCGGAGCCTGGCCATCTACATCATGGATATCAAGCGTATAGTCGCGGGTGATAGCCTGCGGAGAGTCTGACTCGTCATCGCACAGTGGACGTACGCCGGAGTACGTCCAGACGATATCGTTACGTGCCAGCTGTTTCTTAAAGTGCGCGTTATAGACCTTCAGCAGGTAGTTGATCTCGCTCTCGTCGATTTCGACATTTTTCGGATCGCCTTTGTACTCTACGTCGGTAGTGCCAATGATGGAGAACTCGTCCATCCACGGGATCACAAACACAATGCGTTTGTCTTCGTTCTGCAGGATGTAAGCCTGTTTCTGGGCATGAACGCGCGGAACGACAATATGGCTGCCTTTGATAAGACGGATGCCGTACGGGGAACGCAATTGCATTCCTTCGTCGAAGAATTGTTTCACCCATGGGCCGGTGGCGTTGACCAGGCCGCGGGCTTTCCAGCTGAATTTCTCGCCGGTATCCACGTCTTCGGCTTCGACAATCCACAGGCCGTTTTCACGGCGGGCAGAAGTGGCACGGGTGCGGGTTTTCACCTCACCACCTTTTTTCACCACCATCTGTGCGTTCGCCAGCACAAGACGTGCATCATCCACCCAACAGTCAGAATATTCGAATCCGCGCACGATTTCTGGCTTAAGGACCGATTCTGAGCCAAAACGCAAACCACTCGAACCTGGCAGACTGGTGCGTTTACCCAGATGATCGTACATAAACAGACCAATTCGAATCATCCACGCCGGGCGAAGATGTGGACGATGAGGGAGACGGAAACGCATCGGGATGGCCAGGTGTGGTGCCATTTTCAGCAACACTTCGCGTTCAGCCAGCGCTTCACTGACCAGACGGAATTCGTAGTGTTCCAGGTAGCGCAGGCCACCGTGGATCAGTTTTGAGCTGGCGGACGATGTCGCACACGCGAGATCGTTAGCTTCCAGCATCAGTACGGATAAACCGCGTCCTGCGGCATCGACCGCAATACCGGCACCGTTAATGCCACCGCCTATCACAATCAGATCTTTGGTTTCCATGTCACCCTCACACACTTTCGTTAAAGCTCAGAAATGTTCGATATCGCTCATAATAGCAAACGAACGCGCTTTTGGTAACATCAAAAAAACAATTTAGAGTGATATGGATAACATAATGGCGTTTACCCGCCGCCAGGACGTACACTACGGGGTAAAATAGTGCGACTAACTTTTCCCCCTCTCCCGTGGGAGAGGGTTGGGGTCAGGGCATTAGCGCGCACCCAACCTGAGCAACCGAAAGAGAACACCATGGATCACTTTGAATGTATTAACGTAGAAGAAGCCCATCAGAAGATGCACCAGGGAACGGCGGTGCTGGTGGATATCCGTGATCCGCAGAGTTTTGCAATGGGCCACACGCCAGGCGCGTTCCATCTGACCAATGACACGCTGGGTGCGTTTATGCGCGATAACGACTTTGAAACGCCAGTGATGGTCATGTGCTACCACGGCAACAGCAGTAAAGGTGCAGCGCAGTATCTGCTCCAGCAGGGTTACGACGCAGTATATAGCGTTGATGGTGGCTTCGATGCCTGGCATCGCCATTTCCCGGCAGAAGTTGAGCACGCGTTTGGCGGCTAATACCATTCGCTCTATACTGTCCCCTTTTGTGTGGAAATAAGCGACTGTTGCAATGCTGATGATTACCTCTTTTACCAACCCGCGCGTTGCCCAGGCGTTTGTCGATTACATGGCGACGCAGGGCGTTATCCTGACCATTCAGCAACATACGCAAACGGATGTCTGGCTGGCAGATGAAAGCCAGGCTGAACGCGTGAATGCCGAACTGGCACGCTTTCTTGAGAACCCTGGCGATCCGCGATATCTGGCCGCCAGCTGGCAATCCGGCCATACGGGCAGCGGATTGCACTATCGTCGCTTTCCTTTTCTTGCCACCGTGCGTGAGCGAGCAGGGCCATTTACCCTGCTGCTGATGGCCGCCTGTATTCTGGTGTTCATCATAATGAATGTGGTGGGCGACCAGAGTGTGATGATAGCCCTGGCATGGCCGTACGATCCCTCTCTGGAATTTGACGTCTGGCGTTACTTTACCCATGCGCTGATGCATTTCTCAGTGATGCATATCCTCTTTAACCTTCTGTGGTGGTGGTATCTTGGCGGTGCAGTGGAGAAGCGGCTTGGCAGCGGAAAACTGATTGTCATTACCCTGATTAGCGCCTTGTTAAGCGGGTATGTGCAGCACAAATTTAGCGGCCCGTGGTTTGGCGGGTTATCGGGTGTGGTCTATGCGCTGATGGGGTACGTCTGGCTCCGGGGAGAGCGTGACCCACAAAGCGGCATCTATCTGCAACGCGGTTTAATAACCTTTGCGTTAATATGGCTTATTGCCGGATGGTTTGATCTGTTTGGCATGTCTATCGCTAACGGTGCACACGTTACCGGGCTGGCCGTTGGGCTGGCGATGGCCTTTGCCGACACGCTCCATGCGCGTAAACGAACATAATTTCCAGGGATATTTCATGAAACAAACACAACGTCATGACGCTATTATCGAACTGGTTAAAAAACAGGGATACGTTAGCACCGAGGAGTTGGTAGAGCAGTTTGCCGTCAGCCCTCAGACCATTCGCCGTGACCTGAACGACCTTGCCGATCAAAGCCGTATCCTGCGCCACCACGGTGGAGCCGCGTTACCGTCCAGTTCCGTCAACACTTCGTGGCACGACCGTAAAGCGACGCAAACGGCAGAAAAAGAGCGTATTGCCCGTAAAGTTGCCAGCCAGATCCCGAACGGGGCCACGCTTTTTATTGACATCGGCACTACGCCTGAAGCGGTCGCGCACGCACTGCTGGATCACGAGAACCTGCGAGTAGTGACCAACAACCTGAACGTGGCCAACACGCTGATGCAAAAAGACGATTTCCGCATCATCCTGGCAGGTGGTGAATTGCGCAGCCGCGACGGTGGGATCATTGGCGAAGCGACGCTCGATTTTATCTCTCAGTTCCGTCTGGATTTCGGCATTCTGGGGATCAGTGGCATCGACACCGACGGCTCACTGCTGGAGTTTGATTACCACGAAGTGCGCACCAAGCGCGCGATTATTGAGAACTCCCGCCATGTGATGCTGGTGGTGGACCACTCTAAATTTGGCCGTAACGCGATGGTGAATATGGGCAGCATCAGCATGGTGGATGCGGTGTATACCGACGTGATGCCGCCAGCGGGTGTGATGCAGGTGATTAAAGATAATAACTTGCAGCTGGAACTGTGCTAACGGTTGTGTCGGGTGGCACTGCGCTTACCCGACCTACAAATTGTTCTCCCTCTCCCTGTGGGAGAGGGCATTAGGCCAGGGTAAATGCAAAAAGGCAACGCAAGTTGCCTTTTTTAATGTTTTCTCCCTCTCCCTGTGGGAGAGGGCTGGGGTGAGGGCATCAGGCCACACAAAACCTACACACCATACCCCATCATCTTCAACAGCTGCTGCGCATGTTGCACTGCATCCTGACGATGTGCGACACCCAGTTTCTGATACAGATTTCGGATATGCGTTTTGATGGTGGTTGCCGCCACGGCCAGTTCACCGGCAATCTGCTCATTGCTGTAGCCTGAATAAATCAGTCCAAGCACCTGCCATTCACGCTGGGTGAGCGGGCTGGTGCGAATAAGCTCCGGCACTTCCGGGTGATTCAGCAGACGTTCAACAAAGTTCTCATCAAAGTGCGCAAACTTGTGGCGATGGTGCTGGTTAATTTCACGCAGAATACGCTGAGCGCGGTGCTGATCCAGCTCCGGCAGCGTATTCAGCTGAATGAGCTGGCGTAGCTGCTGTGCCATTACTTCGCCTTCAATCACAAAGTGACTGATAAAGCCGGTGCGGTTAGCAAGCTGTAATGCTTCCAGCAGCACACGCTGAGCATCGTTTTTACGCCCTGCCTGCCAGTAGAGCTGGTTAAGCAACAGCAGGTTGCGGTTCAGGTCGCTCATCAGGCGCAGGCTGCGCGCGTTCTCGTTCAACTCTTCCAGTACTATTTCGGCAGGTTCAAACTCGCCGAGCAGGATCTGCACACGGGCGATATTGCGCCACTGGCTTTGCAGGAAGTGGTTATTGGCAAATTCAGGTTTTGGCGTCTGGCGAAGCCAGTTGGCGGCGGATTTTTTGTCGCCGGTCATCTGCCAGTAAATCACCCGTACTTTATCGGCGTTCGATACCCAGTCACTGTGGTACTGGCCATTACCGAGCAGGTTTTCCAGGCGGTTAAGGTGGTTGCGGGCGTTGTCCAAATCCCCGCGCGCCAGCGAGCATTGCACCAGCAGTGCCAGACACTGTAACTGCTGTTGCGGCTGGAAGCTGGAGAGAACATCCACGCCCTGACGAGCAGAACTTTCTGCCTCATCCAGACGCGACCACGCCCACAGAAGCTGGGCACGAATACGCAACAGGAACTCATGCATCGGCAGTTGTTCCAGATGCTGATCGCGAATGAGCTGGAAGGCTTTTTCCTGATTTTCCCAGGCAGCTTGCAGGAACCCCTGAGCAAACAGGATTTCACTTTGCTGAATCAGGCTCCACAACGCGTAATGCCAGACATCGTGGCGACGCGCCATCTGTTCGGTTTGCTGCATCAACGACAGCGAACGGGTGAGATCGCCTTTGCAGTGCAGCACTTCACCGTGAACCGATGTGGCCACAATGCGGCTGTAGAAGTTTGCCAGCGGCAGCTCGTCGAGCGCGACCATCGCCAGGCGTTCAGCTTCTTCTGGATCGCCATCGTTAATCGCCACCTGTGCACGTAGCGCGTTGAACTCGCCGTGCAGAGTGGTATCCATGTCGCTTTCCATCTCCTGCTCGGCGCGAGCCAGCAGGGTGTTTACTTCGCTGTAGCGGTGCTGGCTCTGCATCAGCCAGGCTTGTAACAACACCAGGCGCGGATTTTCCAGCAGGCTTTCCCACGGCAAAGCTTTCAGGGACTCTTCCAGCAGCGTCAGTTCGCTGTGATTAAACAGCCCCCACGCATGGTTGAGCAGAATATCGCGCAGCATGCTGGCATCACCGGCGGCAAGCGCGTGGTGAATGGCCTCACTCGGGAAACCTTGCGCCATCCAGCTTTCGGCGGCGGCGCGGTGGATTTCCGGCAATTCGACGGCAAGCTCCCACTGGCAACGCTGGCGCAGGAAACTGCCAAACAGCGGGTGATAGCTGAACCACTCGCCGGGGTCGTCCATGCGGGTCAGGAACAGGCCCTGACGTTCAATCTCTTCGAGCTGAAGCTGGCCGTTCTCGCTGCCGGTGACGCGCACAATCAACGCGTCGTTCATGGAGCGGAGCAGGGAGCTTTTCAGCAGGAAATTACGGGTAGCAGGATCGACGCTATCCAGCACTTCATCCACCAGATAATCCGACAGATGGCTGGCGTTGATCCCTGCCAGACGGCGTGCAGACTGATGTGTCGGGCTGTTGTTCTGGCGTGCTGATAAGGCGATCAGCTGTAGCGCGGTCGCCCAGCCAGCCACGTCATCACACAGGCGGCTGCTTTCGGAAGCCTCAATCGGGGACGTCAAACGGCAGTCGAAGAATTGTTTGGCTTCCTGGTGGGTAAAGGCGAGCTGTTGGCTGCCAACTTCCAGTAATTGGTCGCGCACGCGCAGGTTGGCAATGCCCAGTTGCGGCAGATTGCGCGACAACACCACCAGGGTCAGGTTTTCCGGCTGATGGCGCAGGAAGAAGCGCATCGACTCGTGAATAACCGGGTTGGTAATCAGATGATAATCATCAATCACCACATACAGCGGACGATGCCATTCGGCCAGTTCGATAAACAGCTGTGAGAAAAGGGAGGACAGGCTTGCATACTGGCGCTTTTGCACCATCACTTCGCTGGTGACGCAGTGCCCGTTGGTCGCCTGCTGAATAGCGGCAATCAAATAGCTGGCAAAACGCTCCTGCTGATTATCGCCCTCATCAAGGGAGTACCAGCCCAGATCATTTTTCCCTGCGGCCCATTGCGAAATGAGCGTTGTTTTTCCATAGCCTGCCGGGCTCGTAACCAGCGCCAGTCGGAAATTATGCGCGCCGGAAAGTTTAGCCAACAGACGTTCGCGGACCACTGTATGGTCGAGACGAACCGGGCGACTTAATTTAGACGGAATCAACATAGTTTTCACTTCACTGTGGGAACGAGGGATTTTATTTTTTTTTGCGCTTCGTAATTAATAGATATAAGGTCGGCCAGAAAGGGAACTATTGCAAGTTATGTCTGGGTTTTGTGCCTCTGAATTTGCACTCTGTCACAAAATATTCAGGCTAAGAGGGGAACTTTTTAAAATGGCTCACATGCCGCGTGGATGCTGGCTTGTATGCATTTAGTGCGAATAAACTGAAACTGGTTTCAGAAAGGTATAGTGACGTCAGAGTTAATAAAGTTTCGGTAAAGTTGAGCAAGCTAAATAGTGTTCTTAGAGATTCCCTAATTGCAGAAATATTATTCTACGTAAGTAATCATTTCTACGTGGAATAATTTTTTACGAAACTGCATTTCATTTTTTTGACATCCTTCCAGGTTATCTTTTCCCTATCCAGGCACACTCCGGCTATGCTCACTGAGTGGCCTTGATCACACTTTTATGCTCATCCCCACTACTCCTCCCTGTCTAATCCCCGACAGGATGAGGAAGAGGTGAAATGAGCCAGGCACACTAGCGCCAACATGTTTTTTCTCTCTACAGGATGCCGATTCCCTATGTCACAGCCTACTTTTAACAAAGCTCAATTCCAGGCTGCCCTGACGCGTCAGTGGCAGCGTTTTGGCCTACATGCTGCAAACGAGATGACGCCTCACCAGTGGTGGCAGGCGGTGAGCGGTGCGCTCGCAGAGCAGCTGGATGCTCAGCCGGTGGCGAAGCCCGTAAAAGGCCAGCGTCACGTGAACTACATTTCGATGGAATTCCTGATTGGCCGTCTGACCGGCAACAACCTGCTGAACCTTGGCTGGTATCAGGAAGTGGGTGATGTTCTGCAAGAGCACGACGTTAACCTCACCGACCTGCTGGAAGAAGAAATTGACCCGGCTCTGGGTAACGGTGGTCTTGGGCGTCTGGCAGCCTGTTTCCTGGATTCAATGGCAACCGTGGGCCAGTCGGCAATTGGTTATGGTCTGAACTATCAATACGGCCTGTTCCGCCAGTCTTTTGCTGACGGGCATCAGATGGAAGCGCCGGACGACTGGCATCGCAATACCTACCCATGGTTCCGCCACAACGCGCAGCTCGATGTGCAGGTGGGCATTGGCGGTAAAGTGTCGAAAGAGGGACACTGGGAACCGGGCTTTGTCATTAGCGGCGAAGCATGGGATCTGCCAGTGCTGGGTTACCGTAACGGCGTGGCGCAGCCACTACGTTTGTGGCAGGCGAAGCACGCGCATCCGTTCAACCTCACCAAATTCAACGATGGCGATTTCCTGCGTGCCGAGCAGCAGGGGATCGACGCCGAAAAACTGACCAAAGTGCTTTACCCGAACGACAACCATCTGGCGGGTAAAAAACTGCGCCTGATGCAGCAGTACTTCCAGTGCGCCTGCTCTGTGGCTGATATTCTGCGTCGTCACCATCTGGCGGGTCGCAAGCTGGCGCAACTGCCAGACTTCGAAGTTATCCAACTGAACGACACGCACCCGACCATTGCTATCCCGGAACTGCTGCGCGTGCTGATCGATGAGCATCAGCTGAGCTGGGATGACGCATGGGCGATAACCAGCCGCACCTTCGCTTACACCAACCACACCCTGATGCCAGAAGCGCTGGAGTGCTGGGACGAGAAGCTGGTGAAAGCACTGCTGCCGCGCCATATGCAGATAATCAACAAGATTAACGACAACTTTAAAGTGCTGGTGAAAAAGACCTGGCCGGGTGACAAAGAGGTTTGGGCGAAGCTGGCTGTGGTTCACGACAAGCAGGTCCGCATGGCGAACATGTGCGTGGTGAGCGGCTTTGCGGTTAACGGCGTTGCCGCGCTGCACTCCGATCTGGTGGTGAAAGATCTGTTCCCTGAATACCACCAGCTGTGGCCAACCAAATTCCACAACGTGACCAACGGCATCACGCCACGTCGCTGGATCAAGCAGTGCAACCCACTGCTGGCAGGGCTGCTGGATAAAACCCTGAAGAAAGAGTGGGCCAACGATCTTGACCAGCTCATCAACCTGGAAAAATACGCCGACGACGCGAAATTCCGCGAGCAGTACCGCGCCATCAAGCAAGAGAACAAAGTTCGCCTGGCGGCGTTTGTGAAAATGCGTACCGGGATTGAGATCAACCCGAATGCCATTTTCGACATCCAGATTAAACGCCTGCACGAATACAAACGTCAGCACCTGAACCTGCTGCACATTCTGGCGCTGTACAAAGAGATCCGCGAAAACCCGAAAGCCGATCGCGTTCCACGCGTGTTCCTGTTCGGTGCGAAAGCGGCGCCGGGCTACTACCTGGCGAAGAACATCATTCTGGCAATCAACAAGGTTGCTGAAGCCATCAACAACGATCCGAAAGTGGGCGATAAGCTGAAAGTGGTGTTCCTGCCGGATTACTGTGTCTCTGCGGCTGAAATGCTGATCCCGGCGGCGGATATCTCTGAGCAGATCTCCACGGCGGGGAAAGAGGCTTCCGGTACTGGCAACATGAAGCTGGCGCTCAATGGCGCGCTGACGGTGGGTACGCTGGACGGAGCAAACGTCGAAATCGCCGAAAAAGTGGGTGAAGAGAACATCTTTATCTTCGGCAATACCGTTGAGCAGGTGAAAGCCATCAAAGCCAAAGGCTACGATCCGGTGAAATGGCGTAAGAAAGACAAGGTGCTCGATGCAGTGCTGAAAGAGCTGGAGAGCGGTAAATACAGCGACGGCGACAAACATGCGTTTGACCAGATGCTGCACAGCATGAACAAACACGGCGGTGACCCGTATCTGGTGATGGCCGATTTCACGGCCTACGTTGAAGCGCAAAAACAGGTCGACGTGCTGTATCGCGACCAGGAAGCCTGGACCCGTGCGTGCATTCTGAACACTGCCCGTTGTGGGATGTTCAGCTCTGACCGCTCAATCCGCGATTATCAGGCTCGTATCTGGCAGGCAAAACGTTAAGGAAGCGCAATGGATAGCAAACGTCTGGACAGTGCCGCGCAGGCGGCGGGGATCAGCCTCAGTTACATCAATGCTCACGGCAAACCGCAATCTATTGGTGCGGACACCAAAAGACGTCTGCTGGATGCCATGCACAAAACCAAAACCGACGCGAAAGCGCCGGTTGCCCCGGTGCCGAATGTAAAGGTCTTTACCGCAGGCAAAAAGATGCCGCTGGCGGTGGAAGGGCGTGGCGAGTTTAGCTGGCTGCTCACGACTGAAGAAGGGCATCAGCATAAAGGTCACGCCACCGGCGGCAAACCATTTACCCTTCCGGCGAAGCTGCCGGAGGGCTACCACACCTTAACGCTCACCCAGGAAGACCAGCGTTTTCACTGCCGGGTGATTGTCGCGCCAAAGCGCTGCTATGAGCCACAGGCACTGCTGGAAGGCAAGAAACTGTGGGGTGCCTGCGTGCAACTCTACACGCTGCGGTCCGACAGCAACTGGGGTATCGGCGATTTTGGCGATCTGAAGAAGATGCTGGCAGATGTGGGTGAACGCGGCGGCGCGTTTATCGGCCTCAACCCGATCCACGCGCTCTATCCGGCGAACCCGGAGAGCGCCAGCCCGTACAGCCCGTCGTCTCGCCGCTGGCTGAACGTGATTTACATCGACGTTAACGCCTTAGATGACTTCAAAAACAGCAAAGAGGCCCAGGACTGGTGGAAACTCAGCACCACTCAGCAGGCGCTAAAACAGGCGCGCAACGCTGATTGGGTGGATTACGCCACTGTCACCGCCCTGAAGATGGCTGCACTGCGTCTGACGTGGAAAGGTTTTGCGAAGCGCGATGACGAACAGATGGCAGCTTTCCGTCAGTTTGTGACCCAGGAAGGTGAGAGCCTTTACTGGCAGGCTGCTTTTGATGCCTTACATGCTTATCAGGTAAAAGAAGACGAAATGCGCTGGGGCTGGCCGGTATGGCCGGAAGCGTACCAAACCGTTGATACACCTGAAGTGAAAGCCTTCTGCAAAAAACATGCTGATGAAGTCGATTTCTTCCTGTGGCTGCAATGGCTGGCGTACAGCCAGTTCGCGGCCTGCTGGCAGGTAAGCCAGGGTTACAAGATGCCTATCGGTCTGTACCGTGACCTGGCGGTAGGCGTGGCAGAGGGTGGGGCGGAAACCTGGTGTGACCGCGAACTTTACTGCCTGAAAGCCTCTGTGGGTGCGCCACCGGATATTCTTGGTCCGCTCGGCCAGAACTGGGGGCTGCCGCCGATGGATCCGCACGTGATGGCTGCGCGTGCTTACGAGCCGTTTATCGACTTGCTGCGCGCCAACATGCAGAACTGCGGAGCGCTGCGTATTGACCATGTAATGTCCGTGCTGCGTCTGTGGTGGATCCCATATGGCGAAACGGCCGATCATGGGGCCTATGTTCAGTATCCGGTGGACGATCTGCTGTCGATCCTGGCGCTGGAGAGTAAACGTCATCAGTGCATGGTGATCGGCGAAGATCTGGGTACCGTACCGGTTGAGATTGTCAGCAAGCTGCGTGATAGCGGCGTGTATTCCTACAAAGTGCTCTATTTTGAAAACGACCATGAGAAAACCTTCCGTGCGCCAAAAGCGTATCCGGAGCAGTCAATGGCAGTCGCGACGACGCATGACCTTCCTACGCTTCGTGGCTATTGGGAAAGCGGCGATCTGACCCTTGGCAAAACGCTGGGACTGTATCCTGATGAAGAAGTGCTACGCGGTCTGTATCAGGATCGCGAGCTGGCGAAGCAGGGTCTGCTGGATGCGCTGCATAAGCATGGCTGCCTGCCGAAACGTGCCGGGCATAAAGCGTCGCTGATGGCGATGACCTCAACGCTCAACCGTGGCTTACAGCGCTATATTGCTGACAGCAACAGTGCCCTGCTGGGTCTGCAGCCGGAAGACTGGATAGACATGCCTGAGCCGGTGAACATTCCGGGCACCAGCTATCAGTACAAGAACTGGCGCCGTAAGTTGTCCGTAACGCTTGAGAAGATGTTTGCCGATGCTGGGGTGAACAAGCTGATTAAGGATTTGGATAAGCGGCGAAAAGCAGCCGCGAAGAAGTGAAAAAAACCCGCCGATGGCGCAATGCCGATCAGTTAAGGATCGGTTGACCGATCCTTAAACTGCGGCACTATAACGGCTTCCACTACAGGGAGCCGTTTTCTTATGCCACTTCTCAATGACCTGCTCGATTTCAGCGACCATCCTCTTATGCCACCGCCTTCGGCACAGATGTTTGCCGAGCATCTTCCCACGGAGTGGATACAGCATTGCCTGACCCTTTCTGAGCACGCGACTGTTCGCCGTCGCTGACGGCATCCATCCCGGACAACTCCGTCACACTGTTCGACAAACTGTTTTATAGCGCAGACCTGCTGCTGACGCTGAATCAGCAGGGGAATAACCGGCACTGGCTGCTGCCGGCCCGTAAGAATATGGTGGCGGAAACAGAAGAAAGTTACGGTTCGGGCGACAGGCTGCTGAAACTGAAAGTATCGCCGCAGGCGCGGAAAAAGAATCCTGCATTGCCGGAGTTCTGGTATGCCCGGGCGGTCACTTACGAGGTGAACGGCGTGGAAAAAACGGTCCTGACGTCACTTCCGGCAGACCGCTATAAAGCGAAAGAGGTGGCGGAGCTTTACCACTCCCGGAGGGAAATCGAGGTCGGGTTCAGGAACCTCAAGAGCAGCCTGCTGGATAATGCTCTGGTGCTGAGAAGCCGTAAGACAGAGCTGCTGGAGCAGGAGGTCTGGGGGATGTTGCTGGCGTATAACCTGATACGGCGCGAGGCGACCAGGGCTGCGGAGAAACACAAAAAAGCGCCCTCAGAAATAAGTTTTAAGTTCGCGTTCCAGTTTATCGCCACGGAAATGATAGTGCTGGGGAACACGGTCTCGCCGGGGACTATCCCGAAACGGCTGGAACATCTGCGGGGAAATCTGGACGCGGTGTTCATAACAAAACGCCCCCGACCATCAGGGCCGAGGGCGGTAAAGATGTCAAAAACCCGCTATCCGGTGAACTCCCGTGCCGCTCCGCTTAAGTGAACGGCATTGCGCCAGTGGCGGGTTTTTTATTGCCCGGTGGCGCTACGCTTACCGGGCCTACATGGAGCGAGTAGGTCGGGTAAGGCGAAGCCGCCACCCGACTTATGGCATCAGATAACCATATTCAACAGCAGAACCCCGACCAGACCACACACCGAAATGATGGTTTCCAGCATCGACCAGGACTTGATGGTTTCACCGATAGTCAGGTTGAAGTACTCCTTGAACAGCCAGAAGCCTGGATCGTTTACGTGAGAGAAAATCACGCTACCGGAACCGACCGCAATCACCATCAGCTCCGGGCTGACGCCAGTAGTTGCAATCAACGGTGCAACAATACCACCGGCAGTGATTGCTGCGACGGTTGCAGAACCCAGTGCGATACGCAGAACCGCAGCAATAGACCAGGCCATAAACAGTGGAGAGACGTTGGTTTCATGCATCATTGCGGCGATGTACTTATCCACGCCACTGTCGACCAGAACTTGCTTGAACGCACCGCCACCGCCGATGATCAGGAGCATCATGGCAATAATTTTGATGGAAGAGGTCAGCGTGTCGTTGATCTGATCCATTGAACGACCACGGTTCAGACCGAAGGTGAACATCGCAATCAGGACTGCAATCAACGTCGCCATGACCGGGTCACCCAGGAATTCGGCAACGGACAGGAACGCGTGACCTTTTGGCAGGATCATCTCTGCGACAGCACGCATCGCCATCAGAATTACCGGTACCAGAGAGGTCCAGACGCTGACACCGAAGCCTGGCATCTCTTCTTCCGTGAAGGTTTTCGCGCTGTACAGACCTTCCGGGATTGGCTTATCAATGCCTTTCAGGAAACGCGCAAATACCGGGCCTGCCAGAATCACGGTTGGGATCGCCAGAATCGTACCGAACAGCAGGGTTTTACCCATGTCGGCGTGGAAAATGGTCGCGATAGCAGTTGGGCCCGGGTGCGGCGGCAGGAAGCCGTGCGTCACGGACAGCGCTGCTGCCATTGGCACACCGACGAACAGCAGAGGAATGTTCGCCGCCGCGGCGATGGTGAACACCAGCGGCAGCATCAGCACGAAGCCGACTTCATAGAACAGCGCAAAACCGACGGTAAAACCGGTTAACACTACTGCCCACTGAATGTTTTTCTTACCGAATTTGGCGATAAGCGTGGTCGCAATACGCTGCGCACCGCCGCAATCCGCCAGCATTTTACCGAGCATGGCACCGAAGCCCATGATCAGCGCCAGGCCGCCGAGAGTACCACCGACACCGGCTTTAATGGAGCTGATGACTTTCACCAGCGGCATCCCTTGCATCAGACCGACTGCAAGTGCCACCAGAACCAGAGCGATAAATCCGTTCAGTTTGAAGCGGATCATCAAGAGCAGTAATAAGACTACACCGATAGCGACGATGACTAATGGCATGATTTACCTGGCCTTTGAATTGTTATGGGTAACGTCATTGTTTCAACGACAAGTTCCGATTGTCCCAACTGGGAACAGAGCGTTAACGGCACTAATACTGATGCCTGTGAAACTATTAAGTTTAGTCGGCTGTTATGAGGGTGTTTAGTGCCCACGAGAATGATACGGGTAACATGGTGTGATTGAGAATCACCCTGGGAGGCAAAATTTAAATTCTGGGACGCAGGTCAACATCTGGGGGGATAAACGCAAAACGGTAACCCAGAGGTTACCGTTTTTAATGCTTTCTCCCTCTCCCGTGGGAGAGGGGCGGGGTGAGGGCATCAAACCGCATATTTTGTAGGCCCGGTAAGCGCAGCGCCACCGGGCAAGCAGACGGGCAACTTAGTAGTAAGAGTGCTCGCCGCGTTGGTGCTCGGTCAGGTCACGCACGCCTTTCAGTTCAGGGAATTCGTTCAGCAGCTGCTTCTCGATCCCTTCTTTCAGGGTCACATCGACCATGGAACAGCCGTTACAGCCGCCGCCAAACTGAAGGATCGCCAGACCATCTTCAGTGATTTCCATCAGCGAAACACGGCCGCCGTGGCCTGCCAGCTGAGGGTTAATCTGGGATTGCAGCAGGTATTCAACGCGCTCCATCAGTGGCGCATCGTCAGACACTTTACGCATTTTCGCGTTTGGCGCTTTCAGGGTCAGCTGAGAGCCCAATTGGTCTGTGACGAAGTCGATTTCCGCATCGTCAAGATACGGTGCGCTCAGCTCATCTACATACGCGGTGAGCTGTTCAAATTTAAGGGCAGTGTCAGTTGCTTCCACAGCGTCCGGGGGACAATAAGAAACACCACATTCTGCATTCGGAGTGCCTGGATTGATCACAAACACGCGGATCTGCGTCCCTTCTTCCTGATTTGCCAGCAGTTTGGCAAAGTGCGCTTGTGCAGAATCGGAAATACGGATCATAGCTTTGGCCTAATAGTTGACTAAATTACCTGGGTATAATCATACGCCCATTGAAGAAGGGCTACAAGGTACGGCACAGACACCATACCTGAACAGACGCGGCACCGCTTCGCAAAAGCAGTCGGGAAAGTTCAGCAACGGTACTGCCCGTAGTGACGACATCATCCACGATCGCGATATGGAGGCCTTTCACCGCGAATTCAAGGCGAAAGGCATTTTTAAGGTTCTTTTTGCGAAGCCGCGCAGTCAACTGGTGCTGTATCGCGGTGGCGTGGACGCGTTTGAGCGCAGACGCGGGGTAGCGACAACCCAGCCAGTGAGCGAGCAGCCGGCAGAGCAGGTCGCTCTGGTTATAGCCGCGCCGCCAGTGGCGGCGGGCGTGCAGGGGCACATTCACGATGCAGTCGGCATGTGGCAAGGTACGCGTGCGGCGCGCCTGTAAAATCGCGAGGAGCAACACGCGGGCAAGTGGGATGGCCAGGGTGCTCTGGCGGGAAAATTTAAACTGGTGAACAAGCCCACTCAGCGGCGGGATGTAATCCGTCACTGCCACTAACGCACACCACGGCGGTGGCTTTTGCAGGCAACGCCCGCAAGGGATGTTCGGGTTCATGGCAGGTAAACCGCACTGTGGGCACCCGCAGGCAGGGCGCATGAGCGCGCGCGTGCACACTGAGCAGATCCCCCATCGGCTCAGGGCAAGTGGCATTCGGCATAGCCAGCACAAGCCAGGCACTGTTAGCATGTGCAACCTCCTTGTGAAAAAAGAGAACAGTAACTGATGAAGACTCTGTGGTGGCAGACCGTAGGGACGGGAAATTGCCATCTTGTGCTGCTGCACGGATGGGGACTGAACGCCGAAGTATGGCATTGCGTAAGTGAGGAACTGGCCTCGCATTTTACGCTGCACCTGGTTGATCTTCCGGGTTTTGGCCGCAGCCATGGCTATCAGGCGATGTCGCTTGATGAGATGGCACAGCACGTTCTGGATGCGGCGCCGCAAAACGCCATCTGGCTCGGCTGGAGTCTGGGTGGGCTGGTGGCAAGCAAGATTGCGCTGACCCACCCGGAACGCGTGCAGGCGCTGGTGACAGTGGCCTCTTCGCCATGCTTTAGCGCACGCGATGCGTGGCCTGGTATTAAGCCTGACGTACTGGCCGGGTTCCAGCTGCAGTTGAGTGAAGATTTTCAGCGGACCGTGGAACGCTTCCTGGCGCTGCAAACAATGGGTACCGAAACGGCACGGCAAGACGCCCGCACGCTGAAAAACACCGTGTTGTCACTGCCGATGCCGGACGTTGATGTGCTGAACGGTGGGCTGGAGATTTTAAAAACGGTCGACCTGCGTGAGCCACTGGCAACGCTTGCCCTGCCGCATCTGCGGATCTACGGTTATCTGGACGGGCTGGTGCCACGTAAAGTGGTTCCGCTGCTGGATACGCTGTGGCCGCAAAGCGAATCACATGTGGTTGTGAAAGCCGCGCACGCGCCGTTTATCTCTCATCCCGCTGAATTTTGTTCCGCTCTCGTTGCGTTAAGTCAACGTTTAAACTGATTATTTTCCATCCATCCTGGCAAAAGTTACACACCGCAACAATACTCATCATATCGTTGCGGTCGAACTGCCTACGATAATCAAAATTACAATCCTATGGAGAGTCATGGTTATGAAACTTGTTACAGGTATTGTCACTTCTCTGGTTATTGGGTCACTGTCATTTGGTGTTTTTGCAGCTAAAGAGCTGGAAAAAGATAAGCTTGCCGGGATGAATCTGACCAAAATTGGTGAGATCACGACCTCTGACACCACCGCGCCAATGGACGCGAGAAAAGAGTTGTCTAAAAAGGCAGATGAGCTGGGCGGTACGTACTACGTCGTGACCAGTGCGGAAAAACAAACCAAAAACGTACGCGCAACCGCGGACGTGTATAAGTAATAAAAACGCCGGGAAGCGCTCTGCTTTCCCGGCATTTTTAACGAAGCGTCCACCACTCCCTGAGACAGGCCTTTCCTTCCGGGCAGCTTTTGCAACTGCCGGATAAACAACCGTCTGCATCTTCCTGAATTCGCATGGCTTTCCCCATCGCCTCCAGTTTTTCAAGCATGGCATCGATCATCGGTTGCGGCGTATGCAGGCTGAGGCTCAACTGCTTTGCCTCCATACGCCCTTGCAGCGCCAGTAAATCACGAACCTGAATCAACGATGCCATGGCGATTCTCCTTAGTGACAGTCGCCTGCCGGGCTGTCGCAGCAGGTGGCTGCGGTTTTGCGCGTTGCCAGCAGGTTGATGTCGACACGACTGCGCGCCCGGCGCAGCAGGCCCAGAACTATCACGTTGAACAAAATAACCGCCAGGATACAGACCAGGCTATAGCGTGGATGCTGGCTAAAGTTCGTTGCCTGATAGAAGAGCGTGGCCAGTGAGTAAGCAATGTTCAGCCCCCACAAAATCGAGAAGCCCATCCAGCCACGGCTGGACTCGCGGGAAATCGCACCCATCACGGAGATGCACGGGATGTAGAGCAGCACGAAGATCAGGTAGCTGTAGGCTGCGGATGCGCTGCCAAATTTCTCGCTCATGACACCCATTGCACCTGTCGCCATTTCGCCATCGCCTTTGCTGGCTTCGATTGGGTTCGCCAGCACGCTCAGGCTGAAGGTATCTTTCAGGCTCTGCCCGGTTTCTTTTACTGCGTTGAGCAGTTCGTCACCGAGGTGGAAATCTGCCGGATTGAACTCTTGTTCCTGAATGTTTTCCGCCGTAAAGAGTGTGTTCAGTGTACCGACCACCACCTCTTTTGCCATCGCGCCGGTGAACAGGCCGACGGTCGCCTGCCAGTTATCCTCATGCACGCCAATCGGTTTGAAGACAGGCGTGATGACGCGGCTGACGGAGGCAAGGGCAGAGTCGTTGATGTTGTCCGCCGCCTCACCGCTCAGCGTGAAGCTGTTCAGCGCGCTCAGGAAGATGCTGACGATGACAATCACTTTACCGGCGCGCAGCACAAAGCCTTTCAGACGTTGCCAGGTCTGAATAATCAGGCTTTTCAGATGAGGAACGTGATATACCGGCAGCTCCATCACAAACGGCGAAGCTTCACCACGCATGATGGTGTGTTTGAGCATCAGCCCTGTGAGGATAGCCATAACGATGCCCAGCACATACAGCGAGAACACCGCCAGCGCACCTTGCTGGCCAAAGAAGGCCGCCGCAAAGACCGCGAAGATCGCCAGACGCGCGCCGCAGGACATAAACGGCGCCATCATGATGGTCATCAGACGTTCACGCGGCGCATCCAGGGTGCGGGCACCCATCACCGATGGTACGTTACAGCCGAAGCCGACAATCAGCGGCACAAAGGATTTCCCCGGCAGACCCAGTGCCTGCATCAGGCGGTCCATCACGAAGGCCGCGCGCGCCATGTAGCCGGAATCCTCAAGGAAGGAGAGGAACAGGTACATCATGCCGATTTGCGGAACCAGCGGCAGAACGGTGTTGATACCGCCACCAAGCCCCTGGGCAAGGAAAATGGTCAGCCACTCCGGGAAGTGCAGAGTGTAGCCAATCCACTGAATACCATGGACAAATATCGCCACCGAGCCGGCGTCAAAAATTGGCTGAAGCGCGCCCCCGATGTTGATAGCCAGCAGGAACATCAGGTACATCACCAGCAAGAACACCGGCAACCCGAGGAAACGGTTAATGACGATTTTATCGACTGCGGCGGTGAATTTGCTTGGCTCTGCGGTCAGGGCGTTACTCACGACATCACAAATGGCGGCAATGGCCTGATAGCGGGCGTCTGCAATGTGCAGCGCGGGATCGTCCAGCTCGTCGCTAAGACGCGCCAGCGCGACATCCAGTTTATCGGCAGCGTTGCCTGAGTAGGCGCGGCTATAGATATCCCCTTCCAGCATTTGCAGGCCGAGCCACATGCGCTGTTTGGCCGGCATGTGTTGTTCCATTTCCTGCGCCAGCAGGCTGGCTTCGCGAAGCAGCGGTTGGGCATAGTGCACCAGCTCAACGCTGGTGTTACCCGCATGGCGGTCGATCGCCAGTTTCAGGGCATCAATGCCGCGCGCGCGGGTGGAGACCAGCGGCACAACCGGGCAACCCAGACGGGCAGAGAGCGCATCGACATCAATGCGCAGGTGTTGTTTTTCCGCGATGTCGAGCATATTCAGCGCCACAATGCACGGAATACCGAGCTCAAGCAGTTGCAGTGTCAGGTACAGGTTGCGCTCCAGATTGGAGGCGTCCACCACGTTAATTAATAAATCCGCATCGCCGCTCAAAATATAGTGGCAGGCAATCTGCTCATCGAGCGAGGTTTGCGACGAGATAGTGGTTAATGAATAGGTTCCGGGCAGATCAACCAGCGTGACCTGATGGTCTGTTGTGGAAAACTGACCTTCTTTTCGTTCAACGGTGACACCCGCCCAATTTCCCACACGCTGACGTGCGCCCGTTAACTGGTTAAATAAGGTTGTCTTGCCGGAATTAGGATTGCCAATTAAGCCAATAGTTAATTTTTTCATTGCATTAGACTCACTGAAACCGCTGGCTTGTTATCGGGAAATAGCTTCGACTTCGATTAATGCGAGGTCTTTTTTACGCAGAACCAGGTTTACGCGTCGGGTTTCGATATGAACAGGATCACCCAGCGGTGCCACGCGCACGACCTGGAATGACGAGCCAGGTAACATGCCTAATGACAGCAGTTTTTGCCGATAAGCCGGGCTAATTTCACGGGTGAAGCCGGTAATTTTCCATGCACTGTCGGGAGTGAATTGCATAGTGCCTACTTAAAGAAGGAAAGATTAAATAATCAACAATACGATGGTAATGAGAATTGTTTTTATCATCAATACATAAAATGTGACGGGATGCTAACGCGGGTATTAATTTGAAGGGGAATTGACCTGGCGCAATATTTAATGCAATTGGGTGTCACGCAGAATTAACGTATTTGTTAATAAACTGATGAAGGTTGGTTTAAATATGGATATGCAATCGGTTTCATATTAGCCATTATTTTGCAGGCTAATTAATTTACCCTCACACTCTCAAAAAGAGAGGGTGAGGGAATTAACTACGTTACTTTTTCTTGCCCATTGCGGCTGCCAGCGCATCCATCATGGCGCTGTTACCCGCAGGCTGAGCATCACGGCCACGCGGTTTTGCGGCTTTGGCCGCAGGACGCTGCTGCTCGCGAGCACCACCGCCGTTGCCACGGCGCGCATTGGTTTCACCCGGTTGCTCGTCCAGACGCATGGTCAGGGCAATACGCTTACGTTGCAGGTCAACTTCCAGCACTTTCACTTTCACGATATCGCCCGCTTTGACCACGGTGTGTGGATCTTCAACGAACTTATCGGCCAGCGATGAGATATGGACCAGGCCATCCTGATGCACACCGATATCCACAAACGCACCAAAGTTGGTGACGTTAGTGACGGCGCCTTCCAGTACCATACCCGGCAGCAGGTCGTTCATGGTTTCGACACCTTCAGCAAAGGTCGCGGTTTTAAACTCAGGACGCGGATCGCGGCCTGGTTTTTCCAGCTCTTTGATGATGTCGGTGACCGTCGGTACACCGAACTGTTCGTCGGTGAAATCAGCCGCTTTCAGGTTGCGCAGGGCGCTGTTGTCACCCATCAGCTCTTTCAGCGCCTGTTGCGTTGCAGCCAGAATGCGCTCGACAACCGGATAAGCTTCCGGGTGCACGGTTGAGGCATCCAGCGGGTTATCGCCGTGGTTGATACGCAGGAAACCCGCGCACTGCTCAAACGCTTTCGGCCCCAGACGGCTCACCTTCAGCAGTTGCTGGCGGTTCTGGAACTGACCGTTTTCATCACGCCAGGCCACGATGTTTTGCGCCATCATGCGGGTTAAGCCCGCCACGCGGGTCAGCAGGGCAACGGAGGCAGTATTCAGGTCTACACCGACGGCGTTAACACAGTCTTCCACGACCGCATCCAGCTTACGCGCCAGCTGAGTCTGGCTGACGTCGTGCTGATACTGGCCCACACCGATGGATTTCGGATCGATTTTCACCAGTTCTGCCAGCGGATCTTGCAGGCGGCGGGCAATAGACACCGCGCCGCGCAGGGAAACGTCCAGATCCGGGAATTCCTGGGCTGCCAGTTCAGATGCGGAATAAACAGACGCCCCCGCTTCACTGACGATAACCTTCTGGGCAGTGACTTTCGGGAACTGTTTTTGTACATCAAGGAAGAAACGCTCGGTTTCACGGGATGCAGTCCCGTTACCGATAGCAACCAGTTCAACGTTGTACTTTTCGCACAGCGCCGCAACCGCGACGGCCGCTTTCGCAGCCTGGCCGGTGTGTGGGTAAATGGTGTCGGTAGCCACCAGTTTGCCGGTACCGTCAACCACTGCCACTTTCACGCCGGTACGCAGGCCAGGGTCGAGGCCCATGGTGGCACGCAGGCCCGCAGGTGCCGCCATCAGCAGATCGTGCAGGTTACGGGCAAAAACGTTAATCGCTTCGTCTTCGGCGCGCTCGCGCACGGTGCCCATCAGCTCGGTTTCGAGGTGCATCAGCACTTTGATACGCCACGTCCAGCTCACTACGCCTTTACGCCAACTGTCTGCCGGGGCGTTGTTCAGACGCAGTCCGAGGTGATCGATAATGATCTGCTCGCAGTGGCTCTCTTTTGGCGGCTCATCGAACTGCGGATCGGCATTCAGGGAAAGCTGCAACACACCTTCGTTGCGGCCACGGAACATCGCCAGCGCGCGGTGAGAAGGGGTAGTTGAAATGGACTCGTGGTGATCGAAATAATCGCGGAATTTCGCACCTTCTTCCTCTTTGCCGCTCACCACGGTTGACACCAGGTGCGCGTTCTTCCACAGATAGTCACGCACTTTAGAGAGCAGCGCGGCGTCTTCGGCGAAGCGCTCCATCAGGATATAACGCGCGCCATCGAGGGCGGCTTTGGTGTCGGCCACGCCTTTATCGGCATCGATAAATTTCGCGGCTTCGGATTCCGGGTCGTGGGATGGGGTGTTCCACAGCAGCTCGGCCAGAGGTTCCAGACCGGCTTCAATCGCAATCTGCCCGCGCGTGCGACGCTTCGGTTTATACGGCAGATAGAGATCTTCTAATTCGGTTTTGCTCAGCGTGCCGTTAATGGCTTTTTCCAGGTCGCTGGTGAGCTTGCCCTGTTCGCCAATGGATTTGAGGATTGCCTGACGTCGGTCTTCCAGCTCACGCAGATAACCCAGGCGGGTTTCCAGATTACGCAGCTGAGTATCATCCAGACCGCCAGTGACTTCCTTACGATAACGTGCAATAAACGGCACGGTGTTCCCTTCATCAAGCAGGCGAACGGCAGCTTCTACCTGTTCGGCTCTGGCCTGAATATCACCCGCAATAATGCGGCAGAGCGAATCATTCATCATGGCTTTATCATCTGTTGAGTCGAAAAATCAGGGGATAGTTATACGGGCTGACACGGCAAAATGCCAGCCGTGGAGGGCGCTCTCGGACTATTTAACGTACTCTATCTCATTCACGTACCAGCTGGCCTCACCGGCAGGTGTCTGCACGACGGCCAAATCACCCACTTCCTTTTTCAGCAGCGCGCGGGCCATCGGTGAGTCGATAGAGATGTAATCCTTACGACCAAAAATTTCATCATAGCCGACAATACGAAAACGCAGGGTGTTGCCGTCATCATTTTCAATTTCAACCCAAGCGCCGAAGAACACCTTGCCCTCCTGTTGCGGGGAGTAATCGACGATTTTGAGGTTCTCAAGGCATTTGGTCAGGTAACGTACCCGACGGTCTATCTCACGCAGGCGTTTTTTGTTGTACTGGTAGTCAGCATTTTCGCTGCGATCGCCAAGACTTGCCGCCCAGGTGACTTTTTTGGTCACTTCCGGGCGCTCTTCTCGCCACAGGTAATCCATCTCTTTTTTGAGTTTTTCGTACCCTTCGCGGGTGATCAGGGGCGTTTTCATGGTGTGACCTTCAGACTCGACTTCATTGCAGACGTTGCGCACATTACGTATCAAATATAGTAACAGACAGCGTTAATAATGATTTATGTGATGAAATGTGCAGATAAGCTGCTGTTAAATATGCTTTGTAACAATTTCGACTAGAATTTATACCAGAATTAGCTGGTCGAACACGTGCACTTTTTTAGAATACGCTGTTACAAAGACTATCCGAACCTTTGGGAGTACACATAATGCAAGAGAACTACAAAATTCTGGTCGTGGATGACGACATGCGCCTGCGCGCGCTGCTGGAACGTTATCTGACCGAGCAGGGCTTCCAGGTTCGTAGCGTTGCGAACGCTGAACAGATGGACCGTCTGCTGACCCGTGAATCTTTTCACCTGATGGTTCTCGACCTGATGCTGCCTGGCGAAGATGGGCTTTCTATCTGCCGCCGTCTGCGTAGCCAGAGCAACCCAATGCCGATCATTATGGTGACGGCGAAAGGTGAAGAAGTTGACCGTATCGTGGGCCTGGAAATCGGTGCCGACGACTACATTCCAAAACCGTTTAACCCGCGTGAGCTACTGGCGCGTATTCGCGCTGTGCTGCGTCGTCAGGCGAACGAACTGCCGGGTGCGCCGTCTCAGGAAGAAGCGGTTATCGCGTTCGGTAAGTTTAAGCTGAACCTCGGTACGCGTGAGATGTTCCGTGAAGATGAGCCAATGCCTCTCACCAGCGGCGAGTTCGCGGTTCTGAAAGCGCTGGTTAGCCACCCGCGTGAACCACTTTCCCGTGACAAGCTGATGAACCTGGCGCGTGGCCGCGAATACTCCGCAATGGAACGCTCAATCGACGTGCAGATCTCTCGTCTGCGCCGCATGGTGGAAGAAGATCCGGCGCATCCTCGTTATATTCAGACCGTCTGGGGTCTGGGCTACGTATTCGTGCCGGACGGCTCTAAAGCATGAGGCGAATGCGCTTCTCGCCGCGAAGTTCGTTTGCCCGCACGCTGTTACTGATCGTCACCTTGCTGTTCGTCAGCCTGGTGACGACCTATCTGGTGGTGCTGAACTTTGCGATCCTGCCCAGTCTCCAGCAGTTTAATAAGGTCCTGGCGTATGAAGTCCGTATGCTGATGACCGATAAACTGCAACTGGAGGATGGCACACAGCTGGTGGTTCCTCCGGCGTTTCGTCGTGAGATTTACCGCGAGCTGGGTATTTCGCTTTATTCCAATGAAGCGGCAGAAGATGCAGGCCTGCGTTGGGCGCAACACTACGAATTCCTGAGTCAACAGATGGCGCAGCAGCTGGGTGGCCCGACGGAAGTCCGCGTTGAGGTCAACAAAAGCTCGCCGGTTGTCTGGCTAAAAACCTGGCTCTCACCCAATATCTGGGTGCGAGTCCCGCTGACCGAAATCCATCAGGGCGATTTTTCGCCACTGTTCCGCTATACCCTGGCCATTATGCTGCTGGCGATAGGGGGCGCGTGGCTGTTTATTCGTATACAGAACCGACCACTGGTCGACCTGGAGCACGCAGCGCTTCAGGTCGGTAAAGGGATTATTCCACCGCCGCTGCGCGAATATGGCGCGTCGGAAGTGCGTTCGGTTACGCGTGCCTTCAACCATATGGCGGCAGGCGTGAAACAGCTGGCGGATGACCGTACGCTGCTGATGGCCGGTGTCAGCCATGATCTGCGCACCCCGCTGACGCGTATTCGTCTGGCCACAGAGATGATGGGCGAAGAGGATGGTTATCTCGCGGAGTCTATTAACAAAGACATCGAAGAGTGTAATGCCATCATTGAGCAGTTCATTGATTACCTGCGCACCGGGCAGGAGATGCCGATGGAGATGGCGGATCTGAATGCGGTGCTGGGTGAAGTGGTGGCAGCGGAAAGCGGCTACGAGCGCGAAATTGACACCGACCTTCAGCTGGGAGAGATCCAGGTGCGAATGCATCCGCTCTCTATCAAACGTGCTGTCGCCAATATGGTGGTCAATGCGGCGCGTTACGGGAATGGCTGGATAAAGGTCAGCAGTGGATCTGAGCTTAACCGCGCCTGGTTCCAGGTTGAGGATGACGGCCCGGGCATCAAGCCCGAGCAGCGTAAGCATCTGTTCCAGCCGTTTGTGCGTGGCGATAGCGCGCGTAGCACCAGCGGCACGGGCTTAGGTCTGGCGATTGTGCAGCGTATTATCGATAACCATAACGGTTTGCTGGAAATTGGAACCAGCGAGCGGGGTGGTTTGAGTATTCGTGCGTGGTTGCCGGTACCTGTCACGCGACAGGTGAAAGAGAGTTAAAAAAGGGTGGCACTAGCCACCCTTTTTCGTAGGTCGGGTAAGGCGAAGCCGCCACCTGACTAAGGTACGGTCTCTGCGGCCTGATGCCCTCACCCCGACCCTCTCCCCGTGGGAGAGGGAGAAGGGTTACAGCTTCGGTCCCGCACTCACCAGCGCAACACCTGCTGGTGTATCGGTGTACTTCTCAAAGTTCTCAATAAACAGCTTCGCCAGCGATTCCGCTTTCTCACGCCACTGCTCCGGTGAGCCGTAGGTATTACGCGGGTCAAGGATATGCGTATCCACGCCCGGCAGTTCCGTTGGGATCGCCAGATCAAACATCGGCAGGGTGAAGGTTTCAGCGTTATCCAGCGATCCATCCAGAATGGCATCGATAATAGCGCGGGTATCTTTGATAGAGATACGTTTGCCCGTACCGTTCCAGCCAGTGTTGACCAGATACGCCTGTGCGCCGGATGCCTGCATACGCTTCACCAGCACTTCAGCGTACTGCGTTGGGTGCAGCGACAGGAATGCCGCGCCAAAGCAGGCGGAGAAGGTTGGCGTTGGTTCAGTCACACCGCGCTCTGTACCGGCCAGTTTAGCGGTAAAGCCAGAGAGGAAGTGGTACTGCGTCTGGTTGGCCGTCAGCCGTGATACCGGAGGCAGCACGCCGAACGCATCTGCCGTCAGGAAAATGACCTTCGTGGCATGACCCGCTTTCGACACCGGTTTCACAATGTTTTCGATGTGGTTGATCGGGTAGGAGACACGGGTATTTTCGGTTTTGGATGCATCATCGAAATCGATGGTGCCATCGGCACGCACGGTAACGTTTTCCAGCAATGCATCGCGACGGATGGCGTGGAAGATGTCCGGCTCAGCTTCCTCAGACAAACGAATGGTTTTGGCGTAGCAACCGCCTTCGAAGTTAAACACGCCATCGTCATCCCAGCCGTGCTCATCATCGCCAATCAGACGGCGTTTCGGATCGGTGGAAAGCGTGGTTTTCCCGGTGCCTGACAGGCCAAAGAACACGGCCACATCACCTTTCTCGCCAACGTTCGCGGAACAGTGCATGGAGGCAATGCCCTGCAATGGCAGAAGGTAGTTCATCACCGAGAACATCCCTTTCTTCATCTCGCCGCCGTACCAGGTACCGCCAATCAGCTGGATACGTTCGGTCAGGTTGAAGGCGATGAAATTCTCGGAATTCAGGCCTTGTTCTTTCCACTGTGGGTTAGTGCATTTTGCACCGTTCATCACGATGAAATCCGGGGTGAAATCCTTTAACTCTTCACCAGTCGGACGAATAAACATGTTTTTCACGAAATGCGCCTGCCAGGCCACTTCGGTGATAAAACGGACGGAAAGACGGGTGTCGGCGTTTGCGCCACAGAAGGCATCAATAATGAACAGACGCTTGCCGGAGAGTTGTTGGGTGACGAGCCCTTTCAGATGCTGCCAGGTTTCAGGGGAGAGCGGTTTGTTGTCGTTCTTCCCTTTGCCTTTATCTGCCCACCACAGCGTATCGCGGGTGGTTTCGTCTCGGACGATATACTTATCTTTCGGCGAACGACCGGTAAAAATACCGGTATCGACGGCGATAGCACCAAGGTTCGTCAACACACCTCGCTCGTATCCTTCCAGTGCTGGATTGAGCTCTTCCTGATACAGCGTATCGTAATCGGGGTTGTAGACGACTTCCTGGACGTCGTGAATACCATAAGCCTTGAGATCTTGCGGGGTTAAACCAGTAACACGCATATCACTGCTCCTTAGCCAATATGTACTGCCTAAAATTGTAGGGTTTTTCTGTGTTTGTTAACCGCGACGGGGCTCATAGATTTACGTATCTGGACAAAACCCTTGCTAACGGAAAACGCTGCGACTCCAGTCACAGGGCAGGCGGATTATCGCAGGAATCGGTTTTTTGTTGGGGAAAATGTTCTGAAAAGGTTAAGCGGTGGTGATTTTAACGGAAGGAATGTGAATGTAATCGCATACATGTAGAAAAATTACGTAAGGGTTACATTCTGAAAACGATTCAGCTTATGGGGGGATTTTTGCCCCTCACCCCAGCCCTCTCCCCAAAGGGGAGAGGGTCAGGGTGAGGGGGAAAGAGAGGATCAGTGAACCTGCGGATCCGCCGGGGAGGCGTTGTTGCGGATCTCGGCAATATCCATTGAATTGAACACGTAGTGCGTACTGCAGTAGTCACAATGCATATCAATTTCACCGTCTTCCGCCATGATGCTGTCGATCTCTTCATCCGGCAGGGTTTTCAGCGCGTCCGCGCAACGCTCGCGGGAACAGGTACACTTGAACTCAACGGACTGCGGATCGTAAACCGTCACTTCTTCTTCGTGATACAGGCGCCACAGCACATCGGTTGCAGACAGGTTGAACAGCTCATCTGCCTTAATGGTTTCAGTCAGTGTTGCCAGATGTTCGAAGTCGTTGGTCTGTGCATCCTGCGCTGGCAGAACCTGCAACAGCATCCCGCCCGCCACAGGCTGACCGTCTACTTCACCGGTGCGAATGAACAGACGGGTTGGCAACTGTTCGGAGCGCATGAAGTAATCTTCCAGACATGCCGCCAGTGTGTGGCCTTCCAGACCAACAACACCTTGATAACGTTCACCTTCTTCTGGAGAAATAGTGATAACCAGATAGCCATTGCCGACCAGCGTTTTCAGGTCAGCGCCTTCCGGTACGTCGCCCTGAACGCGCGCAACACCGCGCATTTGCTGCTGGTTATTCCCGTTAATCACCGCCAGCGTCATTGGGCCATCGCCCTGTAACTGCACGGTGATATCGCCGGCAAATTTCAGCGTCGCGGTTAGCAGGCTGGTGGCAACCAGCAGTTCGCCCAGCAGGGTTTTTACTGGCAGCGGGTAGTTGTGGTTTTCCAGAATCTGTTTCCAGGTTTCGGATACGGTCACCAGCTCGCCGCGAACGGCAAATTGTTCAAACAGATAGCGGTGTAATTGGTCGTGTTGGGCCATAATAGTCTCTCGTGCAGGTGAGGGGTTACTCGCTCTCACCGTGTTTAAATTTCATCAGTTCACGGCGCTCTTTTTTATCCGGACGCCGATCCGGGTGCGGCATGGTCAGTGCATTCATTTTGCGAGCCAGCGCCGTCTTTTCGCGTTTCTCGATACTCTCCGCCGTTTCTTCGTAGAGCAAAACAGCTTCGGTTGCGGGTCTGCGCTGTTCGGTAATGGCTTTGATCACTACCGTTCGTTCATCGTTGCCCTGACGCAGCGTTAAGGTGGCATTCAGCTCAACCAGCTTGCTCGGTTTACCGCGCTGGCCGTTGTAATGCACCTTGCCGCCGTCAATCATCTCTCGGGCAAGTGCGCGGGTTTTATAAAAACGGGCTGCCCACAGCCATTTATCCAGTCTCACCCCTTCAGAGGGTTTTTCTTTCATGGCTACTCCTTCACGGTCAGTGAGGGGATCATCCGGCGATAGTCGCTCAGCCCCGGATGTCGCAGATAGCTTTTTTCAGCCAGGCCAGAATCAGGATTGGTCACGCCCAGGCAATAGCGAATGCCGAAGGTAGCAGCAGAATCCAGAATCGGTTCACTGTCATCTATGAACAGGGTTCTTTCAGGCTGCAAACCCGTCTCTTCTGCAACCGCGTGCCACAACCGCTGATCCTCTTTCGGATAACCAAATGTGTGGGTGGAAAGTAATAAATCAAGGTGTGAAGCAAGACCAGTATGCTCCAGCTTCACGGCCAGATTATGTGGGTGCGCATTGGTTAGCAAAATACGGCGCTTGCCGCTTGCTTTTAGCGCATCCAGGAAGGGTACTGTGTCCTCACGCAGCACGGCACGCGGGCCCTGGGCGGTGGTCATGGCACAGATATCCAAACCGAGGCGCTCGCTCCAGTAGTCCAGACAGTACCAGTTTAGCGTATGCTGCACGGCGCTATATTGCGAACGAATGAACTCCTGTGCTTCCGTCGGAGAGATGCCCTGCTGCTGTCCATAAGTTTCCGGCACCAGTTTTTGCCAGAAATAATTATCAAAGGCGAGATCGAGCAGTGTGCCGTCCATATCCAGCAGGACGGTATCAACGTCCTGCCAGGCGATATCAAGATGCATAAGGGGAACTCTCCAGCCAGAAGTTACGTGCGCGACAGGGTAGCACAACTTGTCGCGCAGTGACGTTATCCGATCAGGCTCTCAGGGGCAGGGATGAGTTTGGGATTGAGGCAATTTTCGTAGTATTGCTGAATTTCAGCCAGACGCGTGCGCGAACGCTGATAGCGACGTACGGCCATAAAACCGTTCCAGAAAATAGACACCAGCATCGCTATCATCAGCAGGGATGTTCCAATATAACGCCACAGACCGGCGCTGTCCGGCATCCGGTGCAGGTCTATATGGCGCGTGCCGTTGGCATCGGTAAAGATACCCGTCACAATCCCCTCGGCGCTGAACGGCGTCTGCATCAGCATCTGTGCCAGACGTTGAAATTCACCCCATTGTTCCTGGGCTGGATAATCATAGAGTGTGATTTGTGGGTACGGCTGATCGACCAGGTCGCTACCTTCATCGCTGACAATCAGGAAGCCCCCAGGGGCCGGGCTATTCAGTGACTGCGCGGCTCGGGACGTTTCACGAATGACGAACGGCGCGGTAGAGGTTGCCACCAGGTTATCCAGCGATTCAGCGCTAACCGGGCGTAGCAGAACGTTAACACCGTCCAGCCGACCTGCTTCGGCACGTTTAACCAGCGATTCCCAGTCTTTACTGTTGCCGAGGTTCACGAGGGCATTCTTAAGGCGTACGCACTCATCGGGTGCGGAACATAAATCCTGTGTTTTCATCACGATTTCGCCAAAGTCATCCAGCAATACCATGCCGGATTTCTGAATGGCGGAGCGCAGCGCAGGGCTGACGCGTGAATCATCGTCCGCTTTAGGATGCAACTGACGGCTTACCGTCTGGGTGAGCGCCGTCGCTTTGCCCACCACATCGGATTCCGGCAGAGGCAGCGGAGCGGCATCGTTCCAGATGATTTGCGAGCAATCAAACGGGGTAAACGGAGAGTTTTGCCGTGTATTCCAGGTGCCCGGGGTATGAATATTACACATCCCGGTTCCTTTCAGTCGCAGTGTATCGCCCACCCGCACACCGGCTTCTTCCAGCTGATTTACGCTGGTGGCCTCCACGGTTTGCGCCCCTTTAATCCACGACAGGGTAAATTTGATGGGCATATCGAGTGGCACGAAGAAAATCAGCATCATAAGCACCGCCGCGGCTCCACCCGCGATAACGGTACTCCGCAACCAGTGCTGGAGCGGGAAGTTCTTCACCTCGTCATGCAGGGACAAATACCGACCCTGACGCACGACATGGCGATCGAGATAGATATCGATGTCGGTTTTATGCCCTAAATCCTGGGCAATCCACGGCTGCCAGTGGCGCGGATAGATAAGGTCGATAATGCCAAGCGAGATGTTGTTGAGGTGTTCCTGGTCGTTCTCACCGAACAACCCCCAGCGTTTTGGCGTGCCGCGCAGGCAGTGAATTTCTCGTAAGGTAGTTTTGGCCGGAGGCGCAAACAGCCCCCACAGACCCGCAGCCAGCAGCAGTACCGCGCTGCCAGCCAGCCAGGGCGCAAACACATCTGGCGTAAGCAGGCAGATGAAGAACAGCAGAAAAGAGGTAACGATGAGCACTGCTTCCCGAATGCCATCCGGGCGGTTCAGGGCAAATTCTTCATGCGTCTCCTGACGAATATTGAGCAGCTCAATTTGTTCTGTCTCTTCACCGCGAATGGAGGCCTGGGTTGAACTGGCGCGTTCCAGCGCAAAGCGAGGCACTTCCTGAACGTATTCGCTCAGGGTGTGGCCGTTAAGGGCGATGACCAGCGGTAAGGCGTCGGTATGGATAAGCTCAACGCTGTTTTCATCATTGATATATTGCTCCCAGAAAGGGGGCAGATGAACTTCAACGGAGTCGAGATAGTAACGCCATTTGTTGGGATCGTCGGTGGTAATACCGTAGCGGGTAATCGAACGCGTTACGCAGATAACGGTATCACTCTGTCCGTTAAGTTTGAGCGATACAGGCGCTGCACTGGCACCCGTCGGCCCAGGTGTCAGCTGCGAGCGGTTAAGCGTTTCAAGATAGCTTTCAGCAGCGCTGCGTTCTTCCGGCGAGAGCTTACGCGTATTCGCACCGGCAAATGCAGTTAAAAATGGCAGCCGATATCGGCGCTGTATGCGACGCCTGTATACCCACCCTGCAATCAAAGCGCCGGCCAGCATAGCAGCGATAAAAATCAAAATGGTGCTCATGCTTTCCCCATCTTACTTATCTTCTTACAGGTGTAGTCAGTAGCACCTTTAACAATGAATGAGAGTCTGTGGCTGGCTATCGGCAAGTATGGAGTCGAACTTGAGCATTTTGAAGCGCATCCCAGTGATCGATGATGATAGCAAAGCCTGCCATGGGGCGATATCAGCAAATTCCTGGAATTATTTCAACCTCTTGACTTTTGTTTTGAAATAAGGATTGATTCTCATTAGGTTGCACAAATGTAAATAAAGAACGATTGACATTGCCGAAACCGTGCGGCGTATCGCACAATAAACCCAGTTCTCACAGCAAAGACCCATCAAGATGAGCAAACCATTACAAAAACCCACCATTCTGAATGTTGAAACTGTCGCCAAATCGCGCCTGTTTAATGTCGAAAGTGTGGACCTGGAGTTCAGCAACGGTGTGCGTCGCGTTTATGAACGTATGCGCCCCTCTGCGCGCGAAGCGGTGATGATTATCCCCATCATCGACGATCATCTGATTTTAATCCGTGAATATGCAGTGGGGACAGAATCTTACGAACTTGGATTCTCTAAAGGGCTGATTGACCCGGGTGAAACCGTGTTTGAAGCGGCAAACCGCGAGCTGAAAGAAGAGGTCGGTTTTGGCGCGAAGGAACTGTCGTTCCTGAAAAAGCTCAGCATGGCACCCTCCTATTTCTCCAGCAAAATGAATATCGTGGTGGCAGAAGAACTGTACCCGGAGTCGCTGGAAGGGGACGAACCCGAGCCGCTGCCGCAGGTGCGTTGGCCGCTGGCGCATCTTCTGGATTTACTGGAAGACTCAGATTTTAACGAGGCCCGTAACGTGAGCGCGCTGTTCCTGGTGCGTGAGTGGCTGAAAGGGCAGGGGCGGTTGTAGTGCAACAAGTAAAAACGGCCACCATCAGGTTGCCGTTTTGCAAGGAAATGTAGGCCGGGTAAGGCGTAGCCGCCACCCGGCTTTTTTTATTGGCGTCAGAACAACTCGTGCGTTTCGCCGTTATCAATCATTTCTGTACCCACTTCATGCACCGCCTGCGTGGTTGGCTGTGTGCCTTCGATGAAATACTCTTCACGGCTGTTACCGCCATTGGCGAGCTGCCCGGTGCCCCGGTCGATATTCACCGTCACCACGCCAGGAGGCGGGCTTAGCGGTTGTTCCGGCACACCATCCAGGACGGATTTCATGTAAGCATCCCATGCCGGTTGCGCACTCTTCGCGCCACCTTCATAACCGGAGATTTGATCTTTAATGGCGCCTGATGCCGTCGTACGACCCAAATCACGACGGTGATCGTCAAAGCCGATCCAGACCGATGTCACCACGCCCGGGCCATAACCAGAGAACCAGGCGTCTTTCGAGCTGTTAGTGGTCCCTGTTTTGCCGCCAATGTCGTGACGTTGCAAATCACGTCCGGCACGCCAGCCTGTACCCTGCCAGCCTGGTTCACCAAAGATGTTGGTATTCAGCGCGCTCTTAATCAGGAACGACAGCGGCGTGTTGATCACGTGCGGGGCGTACTCTTGCGCGCCACTTTGCGCGACCAGCGCCTGATTCGCCTGCTCCAGCTGAGGCTGTGGCACGGTGGAATTCTGCTGCTCCTGAGAAATCGCAACGTCTTCCATGTCCTTGTTCTCAAGCACATTGGATTTAGGCGTGTCGCCGTAAATCACCGGAATATCGCACTCGGCGCAAGCAATTTTCGGCCTTGCTTCGAACAGCACGCCGCCCTGATCGTTCTCGATTTTACTGATGTAATACGGATCGACCAGGAACCCACCGTTTGCCATGACAGAATAGCCGCGAGCCACCTGAAGCGGGGTAAAGGAAGCAGAACCCAACGCCAGCGATTCGGTATGCACGATGTTCTGCGCAGGGAAGCCAAAGCGTTGCAGGTATTCCGCTGCATAATCAACGCCCATCGCACGCATCGCACGGACCATCACTACGTTTTTCGACTGCCCCAGACCCTGACGAAGACGAATCGGGCCTGCATATTCCGCCGGGGAGTTCTTCGGCTGCCAGTCAGAACCCGCACCTGCATCCCAGCGAGAAATTGGCACGTCGTTGAGGATACTGGCGAGCGTCAGCCCTTTATCCATCGCGGCGGTATACAGGAATGGCTTGATGTTAGAACCCACCTGACGCAGCGCCTGTGTGGCGCGGTTAAATTTGCTCTGGTTGAAATCGAATCCGCCGACCAGCGCCATCACTGCGCCGTTTTGCGGGTTGATGGACACCAGCGCGGAGTTCACGTCTGGAACCTGCGCCAGCCACCAGGCATCGCCAACCTTGCGAACCCAGATTTGCTCCCCGGTCTGAATGGCATCGGTCACTTTGCGTGGCGTTGCGCCTTGCAGAGTGTCAGAGCGGTATGGGCGCGCCCAGCGAACGCCGTCCATGCGCAGGGAGACCGACGTACCATCTGCCAGCATTACTACGGCTTCCTGCGGATCGGCCTGAGTTACCACGGCAGGCAGTAACGGACCATACGTTGGCAGCGCTTTCAGCGAATGGGTGATTTTTTTGCTGTCCCATGCGCTTTCGCCCACTTTCCACAGCACGTTTGACGGGCCGCGATAGCCGTGACGCATGTCATAGTCCATCACGTTATTGCGCACTGCGTCCTGTGCCGCCTGCTGCACTTTACGGGTGATTGTAGTGTAAACGCGATAGCCATCTTCATAAGCGTTCTCACCGTAGCGGCTCACCATATCCTGACGAACCATTTCTGTGAGATATGGCGCAGAGAACGCAATTTCCGGTGCGTGGTAGTTGGCGTCGATCACATCATTACGCGCCTGATCATACTCGTTCTGGCTGATGTAGCCTTCGCTCAGCATACGTGACAGCACGACGTTACGTCGCGCAGTGGCACGATCAAGAGAGTAGAGCGGGTTGAACGTGGACGGCGCTTTTGGCAGGCCGGCAATCGTGGCCATTTCGCTCAGCGTGAGCTGATCAACCGGTTTACCGAAGTACACCTGTGCAGCAGCGCCCACGCCGTAGGCGCGGTAGCCCAGATAGATCTTGTTAAGGTAAAGCTCAAGGATCTCATCTTTGCTCAGCAGCTGCTCAATGCGGATCGCGAGGAACACTTCTTTGATCTTACGCATCAGCGTCTTTTCAGGGCTGAGGAAGAAGTTACGCGCCAGCTGCTGCGTAATGGTACTTGCCCCCTGAGACGCATGGCCTGAGAACAACGCAACGCTTGCAGCACGGAAAATCCCCACTGGATCGACACCGTGGTGCTCGTAAAAACGGCTGTCCTCGGTCGCAATAAAGGCTTTCACCATAACGGGTGGGACTTGTTTTAAGGTCAGCGGGATACGACGCTTTTCGCCGTATTGCGCCATGAGCTCGCCATCGGCGCTATAGACCTGCATAGGGATCTGGAGTCGAACATCGCGAAGCGTGGCGACATCAGGTAGCTGCGGCTCAATGTACTTGTACAAACCATAAATCGAGCCTGCTCCCAGCAGAATGCAACAGACTGCAAGGATCAATAAATACTTTACGAACTTCACCGGAGATTTCCCATTTGGTTTCACTTGGGCAGTTTATAAACAATCGCGCGGTAGTATAAAGGCAAGCCTGATGCATTGATATAGCCGTCAACCTGATGGTCGATAAGGAGATCGTGAAATATGGCTTTCAAAACATGGCATACGGGCGTTCATATTCAACAAGATAAGGTACGGATTGTTGCGCTGGCGAAGGAGAAATCAGCCTGGAGCTTGCGCCGTTGGTGGGCCATCCCGCTGGCGGACGATATTATTCGCGATGGGAAAATTATTAAGCCAGAACAACTGGTTGCGTCACTACGTGGCTGGCGGAGAATGCTACCGTTTTATCATCGGATCTATCTTGCTTTCCCTGCGGCCCGGACCCTGCAAAAGACACTTCCTCGGCCGGCTATTGCACTGCGTGACAGTGAACAGGCTACCTGGGTGAGCTCTGCGCTGGCGCGCGAACTTGAAATGCCGCCTGATTCGTTATGCTTTGATTATGCGCAAGATACCTTCAGCAGCACTTTCCATGTGACTGCGGCGCAAAACAAAGAGGTCGCAACCCTTCTGTCACTGGCGACAACCCTGCGCCTGCGAGTGGCAACCGTAACGCCTGATGCCGGGGCGCTGGTCAGCCTGCTTCCTTCGGCCGCACCCGCTCAGTGTGTTGCCTGGCGCGATGAACATCAGTGGCTGTGGGCTATGCGCCACCAGTGGGGACGCCGTTTATGCCACGAGGCAGCAAATGTGACTGAACTGGCCGCATTGCTGGCGCTTTCCCCCGACGATATTGCCCTGTTTGATGCCCAGGCTCGTGACCCGTGGGACGCCGTATCACGTTGCCAGCCTCCACTGCCTGAATGTGGGGCTGAATTCACAGTGGCGCTGGCGCTGGCCATGAACGAGATGCCCGTATGAGCAGGGTGAATCTTCTGCCCTGGAGGCAACAACGGCAGACGCGATGCATTCGGCTCTGGGGCTTGCTGTTGGTGGGCTGGTTGCTGATGGTGTTGACCGTCACGTTCTGGCTGCGGGCGCATCACTTTATCGGCATCCGCGCGCTACAGCAGGACATAGCAGGTCTGTCGGCTGTGCAGCACGCGCTTGAAGCGCGGCAGAAACAGGTCTTACAGATTCCGCAGGCGGCTGTGCAACCTTCCGCGAATCAGCCGTGGCAACCAGTGCTGCTGTCACTGGCACAGGAGATCCCGTCTCAGGCATGGCTAACGCAGCTACGTTATCAGCCGCCTTCTCTGACGCTGACAGGCTATGCCGCATCGCTTTCGGCGCTCACCGCGATGGCTGACGCGCTCACAAGGGTGAAGGGGATGAGTCCGGGGGCCGCTGGCGAGTTACAACAGGATAACCAGGGGCGGTGGATGTTCACTTTCAGGCTGGTAAGTCAGGGATAGCCCGTGCACAACTTTTATGAACGCTGGTGTGCGTACCATTTGCGGATACGGGTGCTCCTGGGGTGTTCAGGGGTCGCAATGTTAACGCTTGTCGCCTGGGGAGCGGTGGTGAAGCCGCTGCATTCCCGGCAGGTGGCACTGAATGTTCAGCTTGCCGATACCCTGCGAACCCGCGCAACCCTCTGGACAATGGCCATGCGCTATTCACCTGCGGCAGAACAGGGTAACGCGCAAATACGGCAGGGCTTTTCACCCCTGGATTTTCAACATGGTGGCACGAAGCTCGTCCACTGGAAGCCCTCGCGGAATGGAGGCGAGTTGACGCTCGATGCTGACTGGGCGCAGATCCCTGACGTGTTTACCCGGCTGGCGCAGCGGGATGTCAATGTGGAGGCTTTCGACATGAGTCCACAGGGGGCACAGCTTCGTCTGAGCATCCAACTGGAGCGACTTCATGCAGAGTAACGTGCGTTTTCTGCTCCTGTGTTCCTTGCTGTTGTTAACCGGGATGCGCGATCCCTTTCATCCACCAGAAGACCGCTGTGCGGTGGGGCAGTTAGCGCTGTGGCGATATCAGGGGATCGTCAGCGGTATCAGCAGCATTGGTATTTTGCAGGATGGGCAAAAACGCTGGCATCGTGTCAGGGAAGATGATCGTTTGTCGGTGGGATGGCGGGTGATCGCTATGGATGAAAAGGAACTGGTCATTGCCCTGGGCGATGCGTGCGAGCCAAAGCAATGGCAGTGGCAACGAGAAGGAACGGGAAAAAATGAAAATCAGGATAATGCTCTTGCTGATGATACTCAGCCATCCGGTGTGGGCGGGCACCCCAAAGCCGGTCACTCTGGTCGTCGATGATGTTCCTGTGGTGCAGGTGCTACAGGCACTGGCCGCACAGGAGGATCGTAATCTTGTGGTGTCACCCGATGTGAGCGGTACGTTGTCGCTGAATCTGACGCGTATTCCCTGGCGGCAAGCGCTTAACACCGTTGTCGCCAGTGCCGGACTTGTCTTACGGGAAGAACGTGGGATTTTTTACGTTCACACCGCAGCCTGGCAACGTGAACAACAGACGCTTAAAGAGCAGGAACAGATCAAGCGGCAGCTTGATGCCCCGCTGCTATCGCGCAGTATTTCACTTTCATATGCGGATGCCGGGGAGTTGCAAAAGGCGGCTGAAAAACTTCTCAGCCCAAAGGGCAGTTTGTCGGTGGATAAACGCACCAACCGCCTGCTGGCGCGTGACAACCAGGCCGTGCTGGATTCGCTACAGCTCTGGGCTGAACAGATGGATATGCCCGTCGAACAGGTAGAGTTGGCTGCACACATTGTGACAATCACAGAAAAAAGTCTGCGTGAGTTAGGGGTGAAATGGAATCTTGCTGAATCCACGGGGGCTGGAAGCGTCGGGCAAGCGACCACGTTGAGTGCCGATCTTTCCGTGTCCCAGGCAACAACGCATGTGGGTTTTAACATTGGGCGGATCAACGGCAGGTTGCTGGACCTTGAGCTGTCGGCGCTGGAGCAAAAGCAACAGGTCGAGATTATCGCCAGCCCACGATTGCTTGCATCGCATATGCAGCCGGCCAGCATTAAGCAGGGCAGTGAAATACCTTATCAGGTGTCCAGCGGAGAAAGCGGAGCCACTTCCGTTGAGTTCAAAGAGGCCGTATTAGGCATGGAGGTGACCCCCGTCGTGTTACCCGGCGGGCGGGTGCGGTTGAAATTGCACATCAGTGAAAACATGCCGGGGCAGGTGTTGCAGCAGGAAAATGGCGAAACACTCGCTATCGATAAGCAGGAGATTGAAACTCAGGTTGAGGTCAAAAGTGGGGAAACGCTGACGCTGGGCGGTATTTTCTCGCAAAAGAATAAAACAGGGAGTGATAGTGTGCCCGGTCTTGGAAGAATCCCCTGGTTTGGGCAGTTTTTTCGCCATGATGGTAAGGACAATGAACGACGTGAGTTAGTGGTGTTTATTACGCCACGCCTGGTAGGTATCCACTAATGGGAAACGATCCCCGCAATGATTTTGCATTCAGTTTGTTGCAGATGTTTGACGTGGGGCATGAATTAGCATACAAGGAGTACCGATTTGAGTTGGACTTGTCTTATGCGTCTGGTGCGGTGATTTAATCAGTTGCCAAACAAGCCGTAGTATTGAGATAATTTTTAGTCTGACTCTCGCTCTATTGCATATGAGGTTTCAGTTCATGTCCTGCTACGCGAGGTGTCTGCGAAGCGGGGATTACCATTAACGAATAGTCTTAGTAGTACCGAAAAAATGGCAGAGAAACGCAATATCTTTCTGGTTGGGCCTATGGGTGCCGGCAAAAGCACTATTGGGCGTCAGTTAGCTCAACAACTCAATATGGAATTTTACGATTCTGATCAAGAGATTGAGAAACGAACCGGAGCTGATGTGGGCTGGGTCTTCGACGTAGAAGGCGAAGAAGGTTTCCGTGACCGAGAAGAAAAAGTGATCAACGAACTCACGGAAAAACAGGGCATCGTTCTGGCGACAGGCGGCGGTTCTGTGAAATCTCGCGAAACCCGCAACCGTCTCTCCGCCCGTGGCGTTGTGGTCTATCTTGAGACGACCATTGAAAAACAGCTGGCACGTACGCAGCGTGATAAAAAGCGCCCGTTGCTGCAAGTTGAAACGCCGCCACGCGAAGTTCTGGAAGCCCTGGCCGGTGAACGCAATCCTCTGTACGAAGAGATTGCTGATGTGACCATTCGTACTGACGATCAGAGCGCTAAAGTGGTTGCAAACCAGATTATTCATATGCTGGAAAGCAACTGATTCTGGCTTTATATACACTCGCCTGCGGGTAAAAGCATTTAAGGTGGATGTCGCGTCATGGAGAGGATTACAGTTACTCTCGGGGAACGTAGTTACCCTATCACCATCGCGGCTGGTTTGTTTAACGACCCAGCTTCCTTCTTACCACTGAAAGCGGGTGATCAGGCGATGCTGGTCACCAATGAGACTCTGGCTCCGCTTTATCTCGACCGTGTACGCCATCTGCTTGAACAAGCGGGCGTGAAGGTCGACAGTGTGATTCTGCCCGATGGCGAGCAGTATAAGAGCCTGACGGTACTGGATACCGTCTTTACCGCATTACTGCAAAAACCCCATGGTCGCGATACGACACTGCTTGCTCTTGGCGGCGGTGTTGTTGGCGATCTGACGGGTTTTGCCGCCGCAAGTTATCAACGCGGCGTACGCTTTATTCAGATCCCAACTACATTGTTGTCACAGGTCGACTCTTCTGTTGGCGGCAAAACGGCAGTCAACCATCCACTCGGTAAAAACATGATCGGCGCGTTCTATCAGCCGGCATCGGTCGTGGTGGATCTCGATTGCCTGTCAACGTTGCCAAAACGCGAGCTGGCCTCTGGTCTTGCTGAAGTGATCAAATACGGCATCATTCTTGACGGCGAGTTTTTCACCTGGCTTGAAGAGAATATGGATGCCCTGCTGCGTCTGGATGGGGCTGCTCTGGCCTACTGCATCCGTCGTTGTTGTGAGCTGAAAGCGGAAGTTGTAGCCGCAGACGAGCGTGAAACCGGCTTACGTGCTTTACTGAATCTGGGGCATACGTTTGGTCACGCTATTGAAGCCGAAATGGGTTATGGCAACTGGCTTCACGGCGAAGCGGTTGCAGCCGGTATGGTGATGGCTGCCCGCACCTCTGAACGTCTCGGTCAGTTCAAACCGGAAGAGACTCAGCGCATTATTACGCTGCTTGAGCGCGCTGGCTTGCCGGTGACTGGGCCGCAGGAAATGTCTGCACAAGCGTATTTACCCCACATGATGCGCGATAAAAAAGTATTGGCAGGTGAGATGCGTCTGGTACTCCCACTTGCAATAGGGAAGAGTGAAGTGCGCGGCGGAGTGCCGCATGATGTTGTTCTTGGCGCTATCGCTGATTGTCAGCAAGCGTAACAATTAGAAAGGTCAGGCCACTGTCAAAAGTGGTCGTTTAGCTTCAGGTGAAATGCAAAGTCGTTGGCATAAGCCTTTGAGTGGGGTGTTAAATGGATGAATTCAAACCAGAAGACGAGCTGAAACCCGATCCCAGCGATCGTCGTACTGGTCGTTCTCGTCAATCTTCAGAACGTGATAACGAGCCGCAGATCAACTTTGACGAGGTTGATCTGGATGCAGACGATCGTCGCCCTTCACGCAGCCGTAACGCGCGTGATGAGCGAGAAGAAGAGGATTATGAGCCTGAAGAAGATTCAATGGACGAAGAGCCGGTAGAGCGTCGCCCGCGTAAACGTAAAAAAGCTGCGGCAAGCAAACCGGCTTCCCGCCAGTACATCATGATGGGCCTGGGCGTCCTGGTTCTGTTGCTGCTGATTGTTGGCATCGGTTCCGCGCTAAAAGCACCATCAACTGACTCAAATTCACAGACCGCTTCGACTGAGAAGAGCATCAACCTGTCTGATAATGATGCGTCCAATCAGGCGAATGGCGCGCAACCAGCGCCGGGCGCAACCTCTACAGAGCAGACCGCCGCAAACACAACGACCCCGCAGGATGTTTCTCTGCCGCCAGTCTCTTCTACCCCGACTCAGGGTCAGGCACCTGCTACGCCAGAAGGCCAGCAGCGTGTAGAAGTTCAGGGCGATCTGAACAACGCACTGACACAGCCTCAGAATCAGGAACAGGTAAACAACGTAGTGGCGAACTCTACGCTGCCAACTGAACCTGCCACTGTGGCTCCGATTCGTGGTGGTAACGCACAGCCGCAAACCGCTGCAACGGAAACTAAGCCGCGTCAGACGCAAACGGCAACGCATCAGGAACGTAAGCAGGTTGTCATTGAGCCGAAGCGTGAAGTTAAACCGCAGGCCATTGTAAAAGCGCCAGAATCAAAAGTTGAAACGCCGCCAAAACGTACTGAAACAGTCGCTGTTAGCGAGCCTGTAAAAGCACCAGTAACGGCAACACCTAAAGCAACGGCTACCACAACCGCGCCAGCGGCGACTCCGGCACCAGCGGCGAGTGCGGCAGCGACAGGCAAAACCACAGGTAACGTTGGTTCCCTGAAGTCAGCACCGTCCAACAACTACACGCTGCAACTGAGCAGTTCGTCTAGCTATGACAACCTCAACGGTTGGGCGAAGAAGTCGAATCTGAAAAACTACGTGGTTTATCAGACGACCCGCAACGGGCAACCGTGGTACGTGTTGGTGAGCGGTGTTTATTCGTCTAAAGACGAAGCAAAACGCGCGGTAGCCTCATTGCCAGCTGATGTTCAGGCGAAAAACCCGTGGGCGAAGCCGATTCATCAGGTCCAGGCCGATCTTAAGTAATGTATAAAGCGCAGGATGCTGTCGGAGCTTTCTCCACAGCCGGAGAAGGTGTAATCAGTTAGTCAGCATGAAAAAAAATCGCGCTTTTCTGAAATGGGCAGGGGGGAAATACCCCCTGCTCGACGATATTAAAAAACACCTGCCGAAAGGCGAGTGCCTTATCGAGCCCTTCGTGGGTGCTGGATCGGTATTCCTGAATACCGATTTTTCGCGTTATATTCTGGCGGATATTAACAGCGACCTCATCAGCCTCTACACCATCGTCAAACTGCGTACCGATGAGTACGTGGACGAGGCACGTAAGCTGTTTACCCCAGAGCACAACAATCCAGACATTTACTATCAACTTCGCGCAGAGTTTAATCAAAGCCAGGATCCGTTCCGCCGCGCGTTGTTGTTCCTGTACCTCAACCGTCATGGCTACAATGGCCTGTGCCGGTATAACCTGCGTGGTGAATTTAACGTGCCGTTTGGCCGCTATAAGCGCCCTTATTTCCCGCAGGCTGAGCTGTACCACTTTGCTGAAAAAGCGCAGAACGCAGAGTTTTATTGCCTCTCGTATGAAGAGTGCATGGAGCAGGCTGACGCGAATTCGGTGGTCTATTGTGACCCACCTTATGCGCCACTTTCTGCGACGGCGAACTTCACTGCTTATCACACCAACAGCTTCAGCCCGGCTGAGCAGGCGCGTCTGGCGGAGATGGCAGAAAAGCTGGTCAGTAAAAGAATTCCAGTGTTAATTTCGAATCACGATACGCCGGATACACGCGAATGGTACAAAGCCGCGAAGCAATTCCAGGTTAAGGTACGACGCAGTATTAGCAGCAACGGCGGTACACGTAAAAAGGTGGACGAACTGCTGGCTCTTTATCGACCCTGAGCCGTTTTGCCTGCCGGTAAACACATTTCAAGGAGATGCGGATGAAACAGTTTTTGATTGCCCCCTCAATTCTGTCGGCCGATTTTGCCCGCCTGGGTGAGGACACCGCCAAAGCGCTTGCTGCGGGTGCGGATGTCGTCCATTTCGACGTTATGGATAACCACTATGTTCCCAATCTGACCATCGGCCCGATGGTCCTGAAAGCGCTGCGTAATTATGGTATTACCGCGCCGATTGACGTGCATCTGATGGTTAAACCGGTCGATCGCCTTGTTCCCGATTTTGCCGCTGCGGGTGCCAGCATCATCACTTTCCACCCTGAAGCTTCCGAGCACGTCGACCGCACGCTGCAACTGATCAAAGAGAACGGCTGTAAAGCAGGCCTGGTCTTTAACCCGGCGACACCACTGACTTATCTCGATTACGTTATGGATAAGCTGGACGTGATCTTACTGATGTCCGTCAACCCGGGCTTTGGTGGTCAGTCGTTCATTCCTCATACGCTGGATAAACTGCGTGAAGTACGCCGCCGTATTGATGAGTCAGGCTATGACATTCGTCTGGAAGTGGATGGTGGTGTTAAGGTGAATAACATTGGTGAGATTGCGGCTGCGGGTGCAGATATGTTCGTCGCGGGCTCAGCTATCTTCGACCAACCGGATTATAAGAAAGTCATTGATGAAATGCGCCGTGAACTGGCAAAGGTAAGTCATGGATAAATTGCAGGCAACCCGGGGTGTAGCATTTGACCTCGACGGCACGCTGGTAGACAGCGCGCCGGGCTTAAGTAGCGCTGTCGATCAGGCGCTGTACGCGCTTGAATTGCCCGTTGCGGGTGAAGAGCGCGTGGTGACGTGGATTGGTAACGGTGCCGATGTGCTGATGGAACGCGCCCTGACCTGGGCGCGCCAGGAGCGTGCCGTACTGCGTGCCGCACAGGGGAAACCCGGTGTTGATCATGCGGATATTCCTCAGGAAGAGCAGCAGCGTATTCTGCGTAAACTGTTCGACCGTTTCTATGAAGAAACGGTCGAGGAAGGGAGCTTCCTGTTCCCGGATGTGGCTGAAACGCTGAGCACCCTCCACGCGCAAGGCATTCCGCTGGGCCTGGTGACAAACAAACCCACGCCATTCGTTGCACCGCTGCTGGAAGCGCTGGATATCGCGAAATATTTTTCCGTGATTGTGGGTGGCGATGATGTGCAGAACAAAAAGCCACATCCTGAACCGCTATTACTGGTGGCAGGAAAATTATCCTTAACGCCTGAGCAGCTGCTCTTTGTCGGTGATTCACGCAATGATATTCTGGCTGCCAGAGCGGCAGGCTGTCCTTCCGTGGGATTAACCTATGGCTACAACTACGGTGAAGCCATCACGCTAAGTGAGCCGGACGTGGTGTTCGATCACTTCAAAGATATATTGCCCGCACTCGGGCTCTCGCACAGTGAAAATCAGGAATTGAAAAATGACTAAGCCCATCGTTTTTAGTGGCGCACAGCCGTCAGGTGAATTGACCATTGGTAACTACATGGGTGCGCTGCGTCAGTGGGTCAATATGCAAGATGACTACCATTGCATTTATTGCATCGTGGATCTTCATGCCATTACCGCGCGTCAGGATCCTGAGAAACTGCGTAAAGCCACTCTCGATACGCTGGCACTCTATCTGGCATGTGGTATTGATCCAGAGAAAAGCACCATCTTCGTTCAGTCTCACGTGCCAGAGCACGCGCAGCTGGGCTGGGCGCTGAACTGCTACACCTATTTCGGTGAGCTGAGCCGTATGACCCAGTTCAAGGACAAATCCGCTCGCTATTCTGAAAACATCAACGCAGGTCTGTTTGATTACCCGGTACTGATGGCGGCAGACATTCTGCTGTACCAGACCAACCAGGTTCCCGTCGGTGAAGACCAGAAGCAGCACCTGGAGTTGAGCCGCGATATAGCCCAGCGTTTCAACGCCATTTATGGTGATGTTTTCAAAGTGCCTGAGCCGTTTATTCCGAAATCCGGTGCGCGCGTGATGTCGCTGCTGGAGCCAACCAAGAAGATGTCCAAGTCTGACGATAACCGCAACAACGTTATCGGCCTGCTGGAAGACCCGAAATCGGTGGTTAAAAAGCTTAAACGTGCAGTGACCGACTCCGAAGAGCCGCCTGTAGTACGTTACGACGTGCAGAACAAAGCGGGTGTTTCTAACCTGCTGGATATTCTCTCTGGCGTGACGGGTCGTACGATCCCTGAGCTGGAGCAGCACTTCGAAGGCAAGATGTATGGCCACCTGAAAGGCGAAGTGGCGGACGCAGTATCCGGGATGCTGACCGAGTTGCAGGAGCGTTATAACCGCTATCGCAACGACGAAGCTTTCCTGCAAAAAGTGATGAAAGATGGCGCGGAAAAAGCCAGTGCTCGCGCGTCCGAAACCCTGAAAGCGGTATACGAAGCGATTGGGTTTGTAGCGAAGCCATGATGCACTTTTCCCTCTCCCTGTGAGAGCGGGTCAGGGTGAGGGCATCAGACCGCGTCCTTCCAAATAAAAAAACCGGGAAATCCCGGTTTTTTTTATGCCTGAAAAACGCTTACTGCTGTGCCGCCGGACCGCAACCACCGATGATCTTCGAAATGGAGATCGCCGGGTGCAGCAGGTAATCATAGCTACAGTTATTTTTGGTGTTTTCAACGTGACCCGTACAGGCTGTAAGAGTCGATAACACGGCGACCAGAGCGGCTGCCTTTGCCAGTTTGAACATACGCATTCCTTGTCTAAAAACGAATTTTTGATGTAACACGAGGGAATAAATGGAAAAGTTCCACTTCGGGGCGGTATGTTAGCGGCGGCGACAAGAAGCGAGTAGTCCGGTTAAGGACTACCCGAAGAAGGGATGTTATGCGTTAGTGGTTAGAGAACCAGTTCAGTTTTTCGCGCAGTTCAACCACGCGACCCACCACAATCAGCGCCGGGCTTTCTACCTGCTGCGCCAGTTCACCTAACTGCATTATTACGCCGTTCACCACGCGCTGAGTAATCGATGTACCATTCTCTACAAGGGCAACAGGCATATCTTCCTGCATTCCGTGTTCCAGCAGTTTCGCCTGAATGGTTGCGGCCTGATTCAGACCCATATAAAACACCAGCGTCTGTTTTTCGGCGGCCAGGTTGTGCCAGTCCAGCTCGCTGCCGGTTTTCAGGTGGCCCGTCACCAGACGCACGCTTTGCGCGTAGTCGCGATGGGTTAACGGAATGCCGGAATAGGCCGAACAGCCGGAAGCTGCCGTGATCCCAGGTACGACAGAGAACGGAATGCCCGCATTACACAGGGTTTCCAGCTCCTCGCCGCCGCGACCAAAGATAAACGGATCACCGCCTTTCAGGCGCACCACGCGTTTACCTTTTTGCGCTTCACGTAGCAGGATCTGGTTAATCTCTTCCTGTGGAACGCAGTGGTAACCCGCGCGTTTACCCACGAATACGCGGTCAGCATCGCGGCGCACCAGGTTCATAATGTCATCGGAGACCAGACGGTCGTAAACCACGATGTCTGCCTGCTGGATCTGCTGCAAACCCTTAAGCGTCAACAACCCTGCATCACCTGGCCCAGCGCCCACCAGCACCACTTCACCACGATTATCCAGCGGTTCGCTGAGTAACTTTCCGGTTATCTCTTCAACTGCTTTCTGATCCTGATTCGCCAGCGATTGCGCCAGCCTGTCATTCACAAAAAATTTTTCCCAGAAGCGACGGCGCTCACCAACGGTCGCGAAGGTTTGCTTCACGCGTGAACGCAGTTGCCCTGCGTAGTGGGCAATCTGACCGAGGTGTTGTGGCAATATGGCTTCCAGCTTTTCCCGCAGCAGGCGCGCCAGAACGGGCGAGCGGCCGCCCGACGACACCGCGATTATCAACGGCGAACGGTCGATAATCGACGGCATGATAAAGCTGGCTTCTTTCGGCGCATCCACCACGTTACAGAAGATACGACGTGTTTCGCAGGCATCGCTTACGCGCTGGTTCACTTCATCGTCATCCGTTGCGGCAATGGTCAGCCAGCAGGTATCCAGCAGAGATTCGTTAAACTCCCCCTGTTCCAGCGTAAGCATCCCTTCCTGCGCCCAGACGTCAAACTGTGGGGCGAAGTTAATGGCGTTGACGGTCAGTCGGGCGCCAGCCTCTAGCAGCAGGCGAGCTTTGCGCTCAGCCACGTCACCGCCGCCCACAAGCAGGCAGTCGCGGTGGCGTAATTGACAAAAAATCGGCAGGTGATCCACGACAATACCTCACAGCATTCAAGGAGGGGATAAGAGTTGCTGTCAGGATAACAGCAGGAATCGTACAGAACATACGGTTTTTCCTGCCGTTACCCATAAGGGGTCATAAGCTTTTCATATTGAAAAGGCGAGAGAATTAGCCTTTCAGCTGCACTTTTCCGTCCTTCACCCGGGCGTCGTAATGCTTCACAGAGTGGCTCTCATCTTCCATGCAGTGCCCGTCGCTTAAGCGGAAACGCTGCTTTTTCAGCGGGCTTGCGACCCACAGTTCGCCCTGATGCTCCGCAATCAACCCACGGGACAGCACGCTGGCCTCAAAGAACGGGTCGATATTGCTGATGGCAAAAACCTGTTCGTCGTGGCGTGGGCGGAAAATCGCGACCTGCTCTTTACCCAGCAGCGCGCAGACGCCGGTGGCAGGCAGGATGTCGTTAATGTTGCAGATGTTTACCCACTGGCTCATGCGTTTTCCTCCACCAGAGTCACCGGAATACGTTCATAAGGTGTCGCCGGACGATGCTGTTCGCGCTCTGCCACAACCTGTACGTTCGGGTCGCGCTGGGTGCTGTTGATAAAGTGTTTGAAGCGCGTCTGCGCCGCCGGGGTATTCACGGTTTCAGTCCACTCGCAAATCACCGCGTCGCGCAGGCGAGCCATTTCGGCTTCAAGCTGCTCGTTCAGGCCCAGCTTGTCATCGATGATGACTGACTTCAGGTAGTCGATGCCGCCTTCCAGGTTGTCCAGCCAGGATGCGGTACGGGTCAGTTTGTCGGCGGTACGGATGTAGAACATCATGAAGCGGTCGAGATACTGAATCAGCGTATCGTGGTCGAGATCCGCCGCCAGCAGATCGGCGTGACGTGGTTTCATCCCGCCGTTACCGCACACGTACAGGTTCCAGCCTTTTTCGGTGGCGATAATACCCACGTCTTTACCCTGTGCTTCGGCACATTCACGGGTACAGCCGGAGACGCCAAACTTCATTTTGTGCGGTGTACGAATGCCTTTGTAGCGGTTTTCCAGCTCAACGCCAAAGCCCACGCTGTCGCCCACGCCATAGCGGCACCAGGTGCTGCCCACGCAGGTTTTTGCCATACGCAGCGCTTTGGCATACGCGTGGCCGGTTTCAAAGCCCGCTTCAATCAGCTGACGCCAGATTTCTGGCAGGTCATCTTTCTGCGCACCAAACAGGCCGATACGCTGGGAACCGGTAATTTTGGTATACAGGTTAAATTCACGCGCGATACGGCCGACCGCCACCAGACCTTCTGGAGTGATTTCGCCACCGGCAGAGCGTGGGATAACAGAATAGGTCCCGTCTTTCTGGATGTTTGCCAGGAAGTTGTCGTTGGTGTCCTGAAGCGGCGTATGTTCTGGTTTGAGTACGTACTCATTCCAGCAGGAGGCCAGCAGAGAACCGACGGTAGGTTTACACACTTCGCAGCCATAACCCTGGCCGTGTTTCTCAAGCATTTCGTCGAAGGACTTGATGCCTTCTACGCGGATCAGGTGGTAAAGCTCCTGGCGAGAATAAGAGAAGTGTTCGCACAGGTTATTGTTCACTTCGATGCCCTGTTTCGCCAGTTCGGCGTTCAGCACCTGAGTCACCAGTGGAATACAGCCCCCGCAGCCAGTACCGGCTTTGGTTTCGGCTTTCAGCGCTGCAACGGTGTGGCAGCCTTTGTTGATAGCGGAAATCAACATGCCTTTCGTGACGTCGAAGCAGGAGCAAATCTGCGCGCTGTCTGGCAATTTATCGACGCCGATAGACGGTTTGCCGCTCGAGGCGTGAGCAGGCAGGATCAGGGCGTCCGGGTTTTCTGGCAGTTCGATGGCATTCAGCACCAGTTGCAGCAAGTTGCCGTAGTCGCTGGTGTCGCCCACCAGAACTGCGCCGAGCAGGGTTTTGTTGTCCTGGCTCACGATCAGGCGTTTATAGACTTCTTTGCTTTCGTCCAGGTAAACGTAGCTGCGGGAGTTCGGGGTGCGGCCGTGGGCATCGCCGATACCGCCAACGTCCACGCCGAGCAGTTTCAGCTTGGCGCTCATGTCTGCGCCTTCGAAGGCGTTTTCACTGCCAAGGATGTGGTCAACGGCAACCTGCGCCATTTTATAGCCAGGCGCTACCAGCCCGTACACGCGGTTATTCCAGCTGGCACATTCGCCGATAGCGTAGATATCCGGGTCAGAGGTCTGGCAGGCATCATTAATCATGATCCCACCGCGCTGCGCCACGGCCAGACCGCACTGGTTAGCCAGTTTGTCGCGTGGGCGAATACCGGTGGAGAAGACGATAAAGTCCACTTCCAGCTCGCTGCCGTCGGCAAAGCGCATGGTTTTGCGTGCTTCACTGCCTTCCTGGACGATCTCTTTGGTGTTCTTGCTGGTGTGAACTTTCACGCCCATGCTTTCGATTTTACGACGCAGCTGGTCACCACCCATGTGGTCAAGCTGCTCTGCCATCAGCATTGGGGCAAATTCGATAACGTGGGTTTCAACGCCGAGGTTTTTCAGTGCGCCAGCGGCTTCCAGACCCAGCAGGCCGCCGCCGACAACCGCACCGCGTTTGCTGCGGCGTGCACAGTTTTCAATGGCTTTGAGGTCTTCAATGGTGCGGTAAACGAAGCAATCCTGGGTTTCTGAGCCTTTGATAGGCGGGATCCAAGGATAAGAGCCAGTCGCCATGATCAGCTTGTCGTAAAAAACCGTACGTCCGGCGCTGGAGTGGATTACTTTTTCCTGGCGATTGATGGTGATAGCGCGTTCGCCCACCAGCACTTTTACGCCATGCTTCTCGTAGAAACCTTCACGCACCAGAGAAAGCTCTTCGGCGGTGTGGTGGGAGAAGTAGGAAGAAAGGTGCACACGGTCGTACGCCTTGCGGGGTTCTTCACAGAACACGGTAATATCGAACTGGGCAGCGTCAGCTTTATCGAGAAGATCCTCAATAAAGCGATGGCCGACCATGCCGTTACCGATGATAGCGAGTCTGACTTTGCTCATTTTTGCCTCGATTTCTTTTCTATTACTGCCTACCTTAACGATTCAGCTACGGCGCTTATTGATGCAAATCAAATACGCTTTCAACTACTCCTTAGGTGGTATATAGTTGATTTGTCAGGATTTTTATAAGTTATGGAAATCGTTCGCTTTTCGTCTGAGACGATTTTGTGTACAAAATAGGTGGCTAATTTTAATAAACGCGTACTCCTGAATTTCAGTCGCGTTTTCCGGGGGGATAGGTATGTCTACAGCACCACTTTGGCTGGTCCAGAATGTTCGGTTACCAGATCGTGAAGGGTTATGGCAGGTCGCCATTGAGAACGGGCGATTTGGCGAGATCACCCCGATGGGGGAGGCCAGCAGTGAAAGCTACGAGATCTTAAACGGCCGTGGAGGGCTCGCTATCCCGCCGTTTATTGAGCCGCATATTCACCTGGATACCACTCAGACGGCAGGCGAGCCGAACTGGAACCAGTCCGGCACGTTGTTTGAAGGTATCGAACGCTGGGCGGAGCGCAAGGCGCTGCTCAGCCACGAAGATGTGAAAGCGCGGGCCTGGAAAACGCTGAAATGGCAAATCGCCAACGGTATTCAGTTTGTCCGCACGCATGTGGATGTGTCCGACCCAACGCTCACGGCGCTGAAAGCCATGCTGGAAGTCAAAAAGGAGGTCGCTCCGTGGATAACGCTGCAAATCGTGGCCTTCCCGCAGGAGGGGATCCTGTCTTACCCGAACGGCGCGGCACTGCTGGAAGAAGCCTTAAAGCTGGGCGCCGATGTGGTGGGCGCGATCCCGCACTTCGAATTTACCCGCGAATACGGCGTGCAGTCGCTGCATATTGCCTTCGAACTGGCGAAGAAATATGACCGTCTGCTGGATATCCACTGCGATGAAATCGACGACGAGCAGTCACGGTTTGTTGAGACGGTTGCGACTCTGGCGTATGAGGCCGGTATTGGCGCGCGTGTAACCGCCAGCCACACTACAGCCATGCACTCCTATAACGGCGCATATACCTCGCGGCTGTTCCGCCTGTTGAAGATGTCGGGGATTAACTTCGTCGCCAACCCGCTGGTGAATATCCATCTTCAGGGACGCTTTGACGATTACCCGAAACGCCGGGGGATCACGCGCGTGAAGGAGCTTCAGGAGGCGGGCATCAACGTCTGCTTTGGCCATGATGATGTCTTTGACCCGTGGTACCCGCTCGGCACCGGTAATATGTTGCAGGTGCTGCATATGGGGCTGCATGTGTGTCAGATGATGGGGTATCCGCAGATTGACAGCGGGCTGAACCTGATTACCCACAACAGCGCCCGAACCTTTGGTTTGAGCGATTACGGCATTGCAAAGGGGAACCCGGCAAACCTGATCATTCTGCCAGCAGAGAGCGGATTTGAAGCGGTACGCTGCCAGGTGCCGGTACGCTGGTCGATTCGTCAGGGGCGGATTATTGCCACCACGCAACTGGCGCAGACGTGGATCCAGATGGACAACGGTGGGGAAGAGGTGAGTTTTGCCAGAAACAGCCCCTCTGCATAACACAAAGGGGCAAGGCGATTAGTGAGACGCTGCCGCCACGTTATGCTGGCGGTGGCGGGTCACGAAGCCCAGGATAAAGCACATGATGAACACCACGGCATACAGAACGTTAGCCGTATGCAGTGCAGCCAGTGGGCCGCTGTGAGCCACAATCGGACCTGTTACCACAAAGGTCAGCATGGTGCCGATGGTGCCGCAGGTCAGAACGAAGTTCACCAGTTTCGGGGACGCCACTTTAGTTTGCAGTGAGCCCAGGGTGATGATCGAGGTGTAAATCGCGCTGGAGAAGAAGCCCAGGGTCAGAATGAACCACGGTAAATGTTCCGGTGAACCGTTGATGAACAGATACATCAGGACGGTCGCCATACCTGCCAGTACGGTCAGAATGCGTTGCAGGTCGAAGAAGCGCAGGATGAAGCTAAACGCCCACATGCCAAACATGTAAGACATCCAGAAATCGCTCACCAGTTTGCCCGCGTCGTTTAGGCTCATGCCCAGACCTTTAGCGTATTCCGGCACCCAGGAGATAAAGCCCAGCTGGCCCAGGATGTAGCACAGTGCGGCGATGGAGAGGAACAGCACGCCGATCCCCCATTTCTCTTTCGCGACAGGCTCTGCCACGGTTTGCGCTTTTTTACCCAGCGCCGGGAATTCACAGCCGAAGGTCAGAATAAATATGGCCACGTAGACCAGGCCAATACAGGCATAAACCCAGTACCACTCAATGCTGCGCGCCAGCAGAACGGCGGCCACCATTGGGAAGATCATGCCTGCCATACTGAAGAAGGAGTCGGTAAACAGCAGGCGTGCGCCGCGCTGACGGCCTTCATACATGTGAGTAATCAGGAACGTACCGATAGACATCGTAATACCGCTCACCAGGCCAAGTACAAACATGGCCGCAGAGAACAGGGCGATGCTGTGGCTCAGCATCAGGCCCGCCACGGCGGCGACCATCAGCACAAAACCAAAACGCAACTGCGTTTTCAGCGGGACGATTTCCATCAGCCAGGCATTCAGGAAGATAGAGATCAAAATACCTGCGTTCAGGAAGGTGAAGGTGTTACTCATACTGGAAACGGGCAGCTGAAAGTAGTCTGCGATGTTCCCCATCACCATCCCGGTGACGATCACCAACGCGCCGGTCAGGGCGTAGGAGAAGAAGCTGATCCATGTGAGCTTGATGCGATTGCTGTTAGTCATGTCTGGCCTGTTCAAAGTAAAGTAAAACGCATTGACTGCGTTTGAGCGGGCAGATTTTAGTCGCGAAAGTGATCTATTTAAATCTTTTAGGAAACCTTTGATCCAAGTTGCATGCTTTAGTGTGATCGCGATCACGTTAATTGGCGCTATAACCAATCGTTTGCGCAGTAACAACTGTTTCAATTTCGTAAAATTAGGTAAAAGGCTGGCCTCCGTTCATACTGCTCTTTAGAATCAAGCCACTCGCTCTCTTTACTGCGCTTTGTTAAGGAATTCTCATGCTCAAATCAACGCTGGCGGCTGTTGTAGCTGTGTTTGCTCTTTCTGCCGTTACCCCTGCTGCACTGGCAGCAAAAGGTGACCCTCACGTTCTGCTGACAACCTCTGCCGGAAATATTGAGCTGGAACTGAATAGCCAGAAAGCACCTGTTTCTGTGAAAAACTTCCTCGACTACGTGAACAGCGGTTTCTATAACAACACCACTTTTCACCGCGTGATCCCGGGCTTTATGGTGCAGGGCGGCGGTTTTACAGAGCAGATGCAGCAAAAGCAGCCTAACCCGCCAATCAAAAACGAAGCGGACAATGGCCTGCTGAATACCCGTGGCACCATCTCTATGGCCCGTACTGCAGATAAAGACAGCGCAACCAGCCAGTTCTTCCTCAACGTTGCGGATAACGCCTTCCTCGACCACGGTCAGCGTGATTTCGGGTATGCGGTATTTGGTAAAATTGTGAAAGGGATGGACGTGGCGGACAAAATTTCTCAGGTGCCAACCCACGATGTCGGCCCATATCAGAATGTGCCGTCCAAACCTGTTGTGATCCTTTCTGCAAAAGTTCTGCCGTAATCTTCCTTGCGCGGGCATTCTTTGCCCGCGTTGCTGACCCTCCCTGCGAAAGCGCGTTTTGCTGCTTATACTTGTGGCAAGCGGACACATTCAGGGAGGCGTTAAGTGAAAAAACTCACCGACAAGCAAAAATCCCGACTTTGGGAGCAGCAGCGAAATGCGAATTTCCAGGCCAGCCGCCGCCTGGAGGGTGTCGACAGCCCACTCGTCACGCTTAATGCCCTGGATGCACAGCGCCGCCTTGAAGAACTGAGGAGGCACTATGAGCGATAAATACGGCGACGACCGCGATCCCTACCTCTATCCTGGTCTGAATGTGATGCGTAATCTGCTGAACATCCATCAGGCAGACCGGCTTGCCCATGCTTCTTATGAACTCACCGCTCTGCGTGCGGCCACGCTCGGTTTAGGGCCGCCCGCGCGCGGGTTACCGCATCTGTGTGCTATCCACCGTCATCTGTATCAGGACATTTTCGACTGGGCTGGTGATATTCGCGAAGTGGATATTTATCAGGGCGATACCCGTTTTTGTCATTTCGCCTACATCGAAAAAGAGGGCAACAGCCTGATGCAGGATCTCGAAGAAGAGGGCTATCTGGCCGGTCTTGAGAAAAGCGAGTTTGTTGCCCGTCTGAGCCACTACTACTGCGAAATTAACGTGCTGCATCCGTTTCGCATCGGTAACGGCATTGCCCAGCGGGTCTTCTTTGAGCAGCTCGCGCTCCACGCAGGCTATCAGCTGAGCTGGCAAAATATCGACTCGCAGGCCTGGGCGGCGGCAAACCAGAGTGGTGCGATGGGCGATTTAAGCGCGTTGACTGCCATCTTTAGTAAAGTGGTGAGCGAAGCGCGCGAAACTGAGTAGAATAGGGCGCCTTTTTGCTGTGGAGCCGCCATGATCCTGCTGATAGATAACTACGATTCCTTTACCTGGAATCTGTACCAGTATTTCTGCGAACTGGGCGCGGAGGTGGTTGTCCGCCGCAATGACGACATCACCCTTGCCGATATTGAGACGCTTGCTCCGCAGAAAATCGTTATCTCACCGGGGCCGTGTACGCCGTCGGAATCCGGTATCTCTCTGGACGTTATAAAACAGTTTGCCGGTAAGCTGCCTATTCTGGGTGTCTGTCTTGGCCATCAGGCTATTGCTCAGGTGTTTGGCGCAACCATTGTGCGTGCGGCGAAAGTGATGCATGGCAAAACCTCCCCCGTTACCCACAATGGCGCAGGCGTGTTCAGCGGATTAAATAATCCGTTAACCGTTACGCGCTATCACTCCCTGGTGATTGATCCCCCTACGCTGCCAGCGTGCTTTGACGTCACCGCCTGGAGCGACACCAACGAAATTATGGGCATTCGTCATAAGGAATGGGATCTCGAAGGGGTGCAGTTCCATCCTGAAAGCATCCTGAGCGAGCAGGGACATCAGCTGCTGGCGAATTTCCTCAATCGCTGAATTTTTATTGCCTTATTATGATTTTTTATGCATATTTTGTGATTATATTTTCACAATCAATGTGACATAAAATGGATGGGCATGACATGGCAACTGAACAATCAGCAATTACCCGCGCGACATTCGATGAAGTGATCCTGCCGATTTATGCACCGGCTGAGTTTATCCCGGTTAAAGGGAAGGGCAGCCGCGTCTGGGATCAGCAGGGTAAAGAGTACGTTGATTTCGCGGGGGGGATTGCGGTGACGGCGTTGGGTCATTGTCATCCTGCTCTGGTAGACGCGTTAAAAACCCAGGGCGAAACCCTGTGGCACACCAGTAACGTCTTTACCAACGAACCCGCGCTGCGCCTGGGACGTAAAATCATCGACGCGACCTTTGCTGAACGTGTGCTGTTCATGAACTCCGGTACTGAAGCCAACGAAACGGCCTTTAAGCTGGCACGCTACTATGCTTCAACCCGTCATAGCCCGTATAAAACCAAAATCATTGCCTTCCATAACGCCTTCCACGGCCGTTCGCTGTTTACCGTGTCCGTTGGCGGGCAGCCAAAGTATTCCGATGGCTTTGGCCCGAAACCGGCCGATATCATCCACGTGCCGTTTAACGACCTTCATGCGGTAAAAGCGGTGATGGACGACCATACCTGCGCGGTTGTGGTCGAGCCGATTCAGGGCGAAGGCGGCGTAATGGCGGCAACGCCTGAGTTCCTGCAAGGCCTGCGTGAACTGTGCGATGCGCACCAGGCGCTGCTGGTGTTTGATGAAGTGCAGAGCGGCATGGGGCGTACCGGCGATCTCTTTGCCTATATGCACTACGGCGTGACGCCAGATATCCTGACCAGCGCCAAAGCGCTCGGCGGCGGTTTCCCGGTAAGTGCGGTGCTCACCACGCAGGATATCGCTTCTGCGTTCCACGTGGGTTCTCACGGTTCGACCTACGGCGGCAACCCGCTGGCCTGCGCCATTGCTGGTGCGGCGTTCGATATCATCAACACGCCAGAGGTGCTGAACGGCGTTAATGCGAAGCGCGAGCTGTTCGTGAAACACCTTCAGCAGATTGATGAGCAGTACAACGTGTTCAGCGAGATCCGTGGTATGGGGCTGTTAATTGGCGCTGAGCTGAAGCCACAGTACAAAGGTCGCGCACGCGATTTCCTGCACGCCGCAGCTCATGAAGGGGTGATGGTGCTGAATGCCGGGCCGGACGTGATGCGTTTCGCGCCGTCGCTGGTGATTGAAGACAAAGACATAGAAGACGGCTTAAACCGTTTTGCGGCGGCGGTCGAGAAGATCGTCCGGGGATAACATGATTGCCCGGCGGCGCTGCGCTTGCACGGGCCTACAATCCAGCCGGACGTGATTCAATACGGCGTGCGTTTTAATACCCGCGTTAACCAAATCCCGTGATGCGGACGCTGACGCCATGCCACCGACGAAATGGTGTGCATGGTGCTCAGATGCCCCAGGATGCGCTGCAAATGCTGCTCCAGGGTGCTCATTGGGCCAAGCGTCAGTGTTTCCGGTGCTTCAAGAATATTCGAATCTCCTGCTTCTCCCGGCGCGTCGTACTCCAGGCGCTGCTGACATCGCTGCAAGGCAATCTCACAGGACTGCAAATAGCGCTGCGCCAGATCGGGTGTCAGCATCGTGTGCTCGCGTGCAAGCGTGGTCATGGCGTTAATGTGCTCGACGATAAACTGGCTGTGCGTCACCCACAGTTTCATGTCTGCCAGATAGTGGGAATTAAAGCCCGGCTCCTGCATCGCCTGGTTCAGTGAGTTAAACAGGGCGTTATGTGCCTGGTTAACCTTCATGCGCTGATACGCCAGCGGCGAAGGCTGTGGATCATCGCTCAGGATCAGGCGTATCGCCTGTTGATCTGCTTCCAGCGCATCATGGGCGTTCTGGCGCAACAACCCGCTTTGCCACTGGGGCCAGAGCCAGACCAGGCCGCCAAAGGCAATCAGGCAGCCAATCAGGGTGTCGACCAGGCGGGCGAGAATAAACTGTTCGCCATTGAGCGTGAGCAGTTGCAGGGTGTATACCGCAGTGACCGTAAAGCCCACCATCGCCCAGCCATAGTTCTTGCGAATAATCAGGTAGCTCACCATGGTGACAGCCAGCATCCCCAGCAGCGTATAGCCTTCCGGTACGTGAAAGTGCAGCGTCACCCCGGCAATGATAAGCCCCGCGATTGTGCCACCTGCCCGGTGCAGAATGCGCACCCGCGTAGCACCGTAACCGTTCTGCGTAACAAACAGCACGGTCATTAAGATCCAGTACGGTTTCGGTAAGTGCAGCGCGACGCCCATCAGACTGGCGGTGCTAAGCATCACGCTGATACGCGCGGCATTACGCAGCGCGGCAGATTTCAGTGACAGATAGCTTTTCAGGGCTGGCAGCAGCGGCAGACGCTTTTGTTTATCGGCCATCAGGTCACGGGGGTAAAGTGGCCGCTGAGTCCGCAGGACACGGGCGATGCGGCTGAAGTGCCACGCCGCAAATTGGCCCACCGGGTTTTCCGCGTGCTGATGGGCAATTTTCTCCAGCGCCCCCAGCTGTTTGTCCATGTTAAAACGCGTGGGATAGCGGTGATACAGGATATCGTCAGCGAGAATGCGCAGGCGCGCTGCCACGGTTTGGGCGTTCCAGCGGATCACCGCCTCGGCGTGGCTACGTTCGACCAGCTTTTGCACCTCCTGCGGATGATGCAGGCTCACAGAGATATGTTCCTGTAAATCCAGACCGACCTGGAAGATACGCAGCAGTCGCTTATAGTCATGATTTTTATTGGCGGCGAGCATGTGCAACTGCTGATAACACTGGCTAATCAGATCGACGACTTTTTGCTGGCGCGCCAGCAGCGGCGGCAGCGATTTTTCCGGATCCGTATGCTGAGTGAGCAGGGTGTACTTGGCTTCGCAGTAGTCGGCAAGCTGCACGTAGAGCAGGCTGAGCGATTCGCGCAGCGGTTGTTCGCGCCACAGGCGGAACCAGATCCAGTTGAACACGCCGTACCACAGGGTTCCCAGCGCGTAGATGAGTAGCGGCTCCCACACCGGCATATTCCCGGCGAGGCTCAGCGTGAAGATGGCGGCAATCAACGACGCGGGCAGCAACCGGGCATGTAGCGCGCTGATTTCAGCGGTCACGCCAAGCGTCATGGCCAGTACGGTCAGGATCAGGGGAAGCGGAATATCACGGGCAAGCAGCAGTTGTACAGCGAGGCTACAGCCTGCAAACAGACAGCCGCCAATAATCAGGCGCTTGAAGAAACGTTTATGCGGTGTGTCCAGACCTGCAATGTTGCAGCAGGCAGGAACCAGGGAGAACAACAGACCCTGTTGCAGATGGCCCAGCAGCAAACCCACGGCCACAGGAAGGCACAACACCAGCGTTTGTCGCAGTGCGTAGTTAACTTCCGGGTGATAAATTAGCCTGCGCCACATGGGGAGTAGAGACAAAAACGGCGTGACACCTTGCGATGGCACGCCGTTTGACCGGAATTAACGTGTTCCGTAAACCACGATGGTTTTACCGTGGGCGGAGATCAGGTTCTGGTCTTCGAGCATTTTCAGAATACGGCCCACTGTTTCACGGGAGCAACCCACGATCTGACCAATTTCCTGACGGGTAATTTTAATTTGCATTCCGTCCGGGTGGGTCATCGCGTCTGGTTGTTTCGCCAGGTTCAGCAGAGTCTGAGCGATACGGCCCGTTACGTCCAGGAAGGCGAGGTTACCCACTTTCTCAGACGTGACTTGCAGGCGGCGAGCCATCTGCGAAGAAAGACGCATCAGGATGTCAGGGTTAACCTGAATCAGCTGACGGAATTTCTTGTAGGAGATTTCGGCCACTTCACACGCGGTTTTTGCACGAACCCAGGCGCTACGTTCCTGGCCTTCTTCAAACAGGCCCAGTTCACCGATGAAATCGCCCTGGTTCAGATAAGAAAGGATCATTTCTTTCCCTTCCTCATCTTTGATCAGCACTGCCACCGAGCCTTTGACGATGTAATACAACGTTTCCGCTTTTTCACCCTGGTGAATCAGCGTGCTCTTCGATGGGTACTTATGAATGTGGCAATGAGACAAGAACCATTCGAGAGTCGGGTCTGTTTGCGGTTTGCCAAGCACCATGCGCTGTTATCCTCTGTTATAAGCTGTCACCAGAGTCATAAGATGCATCCAGACTCTGGGGTTGCAATCGAATTCTTACCCATACCCTGGGAAGTCGGCTGTCGTAATAGTCGCAGCCAGTAAAGTTTGATGTCCTCTGCATACATGTGTAACGTCAATGTATTACTGTAGCATCCAGAGTGTTTTAGCATAGCTTTTGTCGCGTGTCTCCTGGTGTCTCGCTTCAGCATGATGCAGGTCGCCTTCCGTTGCGAGAAATGTAACGTACGCGTAATCTGTCACCAAAAATGCAACGTTGGAGTTAATGAATATGCAAGCGCGTGTGAAATGGGTTGAAGGTTTAACGTTCCTGGGCGAATCCGCTTCCGGACACCAGATTTTAATGGATGGGAACTCCGGCGATAAAGCACCAAGCCCAATGGAGATGGTGCTGATGGCGGCGGGTGGTTGCAGCGCAATTGACGTGGTGTCGATTTTGCAAAAAGGTCGTCATGACGTGACGGATTGCGAAGTAAAACTCACTTCTGAACGCCGTGAAGAAGCACCACGCCTGTTTACGCACATCAATTTGCATTTTATTGTGACCGGCAAAGAGCTGAAAGACGCTGCGGTATCACGTGCGGTGGATCTTTCTGCGGAGAAATATTGCTCCGTGGCGTTAATGCTGGAGAAAGCGGTAAAAATCACGCATTCGTATGAAGTGATCGAGGCTTAATGCAAGGGGCATCATACGCGTTGATGCCCTCACCCTAACCCTCTCCCACGGGGAGAGGGAAAAGGATCACGCGATCTGCTTCCCTTCCATCAACCGCTGCACCAGCGGTGACATAATCAGTTCCATCGCCAGCCCCATTTTCCCGCCCGGCACTACCAACGTATTCATATGCGAAATGAATGAGCCTTGCAGCATGGCCAGCAGCCAGGGGTAATCAATGCCTTCGAGATTGCGGAAATGAATAACCACAAAGCTTTCGTCCAGCGAGGGAATGCTTTTGGCCGCAAACGGGTTGGAGGTATCTACCGTCGGCACGCGCTGGAAGTTGATGTGGGTGCGTGAGAACTGCGGCGTCAGGAAGTTAATGTAATCTTCCATCGAACGAACAACCGAATCCATCACCGCTTCGCGTGAATGACCGCGCTCGCTGGTATCGCGCGTCAGCTTCTGGATCCACTCCAGGTTCACAATCGGCACAACGCCGACCAACAGGTCCACGTGGCGCGCCACATCATGCTGCGTGGTCACCACGCCGCCATGTAATCCTTCATAAAATAGCACGTCGGTAGGTTCGGGAAGAGGCTGCCAGGGGGTGAATGTCCCTGGTACCTGATTCCAGGGAACGGCTTCGTCATAGGTGTGCAGATACTTCCGCGACTGGCCTTTGCCGGTCTGTCCGTATTCTTTGAAAGTCTGCTCCAGCAGACCGAAATCGTTGGCATCTGGCCCAAAATAGCTGATGTGTTTGCCGAGATCGCGAGCTTTGCGGATCGCCATATCCATTTCAGGGCGGGTGTAGCGGTGAAAGCTATCACCTTCTACCTCTGCGGACCGTAAATTCAGTTGCGCGAAAATCTTGCGAAAGGCGAGGCTGGTGGTGGTTGTACCCGCACCACTTGAGCCTGTAACGGCAATAACCGGATGTCTGGCAGACATAGCAACTCCCTGACTGGAATAGTGTTAAAGGTCAGTCGTGAAAGGCATTGCGGGGCATGATATTGACCGTTTCGTGCAGCTCAGACCATACCAGCACCACCTCGCCACTTTTGAGCTGGCGCTTTACATCGTTGACCTTTTGTTCAAGCGAACGTTCTTGTTCACCATAATCTGTGCCTTCGCGTAATACAAAGCTTTCAATAAGATTATCGAGCGTTTCGGGCGCCAGATCCTGCCAGGGGATAATCATTTTTTACCGTCCAGAAAAGCGGTGAGCCAGGCTGGAATGCGTGTTTCCAGCCACATCTGCGGGCGTCTGAGCGTACCACCCACAAAGCCAACATGACCGCCATGTTCAGTCAGTTGGTACTGCACGTTGGCGGGCAGAAATTCCTGCGCGGGGATGGAGTGATGATCCATGAACGGATCATCTTTCGCATGGATGATAAGCGTCGGTTTGGTGATTTTGCTCAACAGTGGCATGGCGCTGCACTGGCGATAGTAATCTATCGCATCGGCAAAACCGTGAATTTTGGCGGTGATCAAGTCGTCGAACTCGCGAATACGACGCACCTTCTTCAGCTGACGCAGACTTACCGGCAGAGTGTCCGGGTAGGCTTTGAGCTTACGCGCGGCATTGGCTTTCAGCAGGTTGAGCAGATAACGCTGATACACCCGGGAAAAGCCTTTTTCCATATGGTAGCTGCACTGCTCCAGCATAAACGGGGCAGAGACAATCACCGCAGCGTCCAGAGGAACCGTGTCACCCTCTTTCGCCAGCAGGCAGGCCAGCATATTACCTCCCAGCGAATAGCCCACGGCCGCCGTGGGCACCGTACCAAAATTGTCACTCAGCCAGTGTAAAAACCAGGTGCCGTCTTCGGTTTCGCCTGAATGGTAAATGCGCTTCTGGCGATTTGGCTCACCGCTGCACCCGCGAAAATGCATCACCACGCCGAGCCAACCATGCTCTTTCGCCGCCTGGATCAGACCATGTGCATATGGGCTGTACAGGCTGCCTTCCAGACCGTGAAACACCACCAGACGGGGTTTATGTTTAGCCTGCTCCGGCTCTTCGCTCCAGGCAAGATCCAAAAAGTCCCCGTCCGGCAAATCCAGACGTTGCCAGTGTGGGGTGAACTGCACCTTGCGGCGGATAAGGCGCGGCAACATGGTCTGCAAATGGCGATTGGCTACGCCACGCATGGGCACAAATTCTGCGCTCTCTTCGGCTGCAATGTCGAAGTCTGATGGGATGATTTGGGTCATAACGGCGATGCTGATTCTTGTCAGTTATTTACTATACCTTCCGAATTGTACCCCGTTTAGCCTGTTTTTCCGAAACATGAACTGATCCCGATCACAAATATTTACGCTGATTATTACTCTCAGGCTAATGATTAGACTCTACGCTTAATTGATGCCTTTCTCACCAGGGCGCACACTTTATTCAGCGTTAGGCAAATCAAAATGATTAGCTGAATCAGGAGGTTAATAATGTTATCTGGGCAAACACCCACCCGGCAATGGAACACGCGACGCAGTGAGAAAGCGCGTCGTCTGGCATCCGTACCGGTGCAGGGCAAGGTACTGCCAACCGGCGATCTTGTCGCCATGCTGGAAAAACTGATCGCCCCTGGCGACAAAGTCGTCCTGGAAGGCAACAACCAGAAGCAGGCGGATTTCCTTTCTCGCTCACTTGCTGAAGTGAACCCGCAAATCGTCCACGACCTGCATATGATCATGCCAAGCGTCGGGCGTAGCGAACATCTGGATATCTTTGAGAAAGGTATCGCCCGCAAGCTGGACTTCTCCTTCTCCGGGACGCAAAGCCTGCGTATCTCGCAGCTGCTCGAAGACGGGCAACTCGAAATTGGTGCCATCCATACTTACATCGAGCTTTATTCCCGCCTGTACGTCGACCTTTCGCCAAACGTGGCGCTGATTGCTGGTTTCAAAGCCGACCGCAAAGGCAACCTCTACACCGGTGCCAGCACCGAAGATACTCCGGCGCTGGTAGAGGCCGCTGCCTTCCATGATGGGATTGTTATCGCGCAGGTTAACGAGCTGGTGGACGACGAGTGTGACCTGCCGCGTGTTGATATTCCTGGCTCCTGGATTGATTACGTTGTCGTAGCTGATAAACCGTTCTTTATCGAACCGCTGTTTACCCGAGACCCGCGTCTGATCAAGCAGGAACACATCCTGATGGCGATGATGGCGATTAAAGGCATCTACGCGGAACATCAGGTGCAGTCCCTGAACCACGGGATTGGCTTTAACACCGCTGCGATTGAGCTGCTGCTGCCCACCTACGGCGAACAGCTCGGTCTGAAGGGAAAAATCTGTAAACACTGGACGCTGAACCCGCACCCTACGCTTATTCCGGCAATTGAAAGCGGCTGGGTGGAAAGCGTGCACTGCTTCGGCGGCGAACTGGGAATGGAAGAGTATATCCGCGCCCGTCCTGACGTCTTCTTTACCGGTGCTGACGGCTCTATGCGGTCCAACCGTGCCTTCTGCCAGCTGGCGGGTCAGTACGCGGTGGATATGTTTATCGGTTCTACCTTGCAGGTTGACGGTTACGCCAACTCCTCAACGGTCACGCGTGGTCGTCTTTCCGGCTTCGGCGGCGCGCCAAACATGGGTCATGACCCGCACGGTCGTCGTCACGCCACGCCAGCCTGGCTGAACATGATCACCGAGCCTGACCCAATGCAGCGCGGTAAAAAACTGGTCGTGCAAATGGTCGAAACCTTCCAGGCCGGTGTGAAACCCACCTTCGTGGAAAAACTCGATGCCGTCGAGGTGGCTAAAGCCTCCGGGATGCCACTGGCACCGGTGATGATCTACGGCGATGACGTTACCCACGTGCTCACGGAAGAGGGGATTGCCTACCTCTATCGTGCGAAAGACCTCGAAGAACGTCGCGCCATGGTGGCCGCAGTTGCCGGTATCACCGACATCGGTCTGGGCGTTGACGCTAAACGCGTGGCGGAACTGCGCCAGAGCGGCAAAGTGGTTTACCCGGAAGATATGGGTATTCGCCGCACCGACGCCACTCGCTCTCTGCTGGCGGCAGGTAGCGTGTCTGACCTGGTTGAATGGTCCGGCGGTCTTTACAACCCACCTGCGAAATTCCGGAGCTGGTAATGAAACTTCTGCCCCAGATTCAGGTTGAAGGTGGTGCCGAATGGCTGGCGCGAACCGCCACGCAGTGTCTGATTGACGAAGCACGTTTAAGCCCGAAACCCGGTCTGGTGGACAGTCGGGGGAACGGCGCGCACCACGATTTATCGCTTGCGCTGATGGAGCGCTCTGCGCACAGCCTGACCTCCACGTTTCAGGTGCTGGCGCAGCACAGCTGGCAGCGTCCGGCAGATATTGCGCTTAGGCAAACCGTCGGGCGGCTTGGCCGCGAAGGCGAGCAGCAAATGATGGCCGCAACCGGTGGCGTGAACACCCATCGTGGCGCGATTTGGGCGCTGGGATTGCTGGTGAGCGCGGTAGCGATGCTGGGCGGCGATGCAAAGGCAAATGTCGTCGCTAACACCGCCGCGCAACTGGCAAAACTGCCGGACGATGCCGCACCGAAGGTGTTCAGTAAAGGCTTGCGCGCCACGCATCGCTACCGTGTGCCAGGCGCACGCGAAGAGGCTCAGCAGGCCTTCCCGCACGTTATGCAGCGTGCGCTGCCACAGCTTCGTCTCAGCCGTCTTAATGGCAGCAGTGAAGTTCAGGCCAGGCTCGATGCACTAATGGCCATCATGACGTCGCTCACCGACACCTGCGTGCTGTCGCGCGCCGGGATGGAGGGGCTGGACGCCATGCAGGACGGCGCGCGTGCGGTGCTGAACGCCGGAGGTTGTGCAACGACTGCGGGCCAGCAGGCGCTGGCAAACCTGGATCGTCAGATGCTGGCGCTTAACGCTTCACCGGGCGGCGCTGCTGACCTGCTTGCCGCCACGCTGTTCCTCGACCGTATCGAGACGCCAAATTCAAAGCATTAAGAGGATGTTATGGAAAAAATCACATTGACCGTGCCAGCCAGCCGCGCGTTACGCGGCAGGGCGCTGGCAGGGGTTGTCGGTTCCGGGGATATGGAGGTGCTTTTCACCGCCGAACCGGGCCAGACGTTAACCATTGATATCACCACTTCCGTCGACAACAGCCGTGGTCGTTGGGAAGCCTTGTTCAGCCGTCTGCAAACCGTCAGCAGTCTGCCTGCCGGCACGTTGACCATCCACGATTTCGGCGCGACGCCGGGCGTGGCGCGCATTCGTATCGAACAGGTCTTTGAAGGGGTGAGCCATGCGTGATGACAGCAGCTTTATCGAATTAAAAGCACGCCAGCGTGCGCAGGCGCTGCTGGATGACGGCAGCTACCGCGAACTGCTGGATCCGTTTGAAGGGATTATCTCGCCGTGGCTGGGGCCACAGGGCATTGTTCCACAGGCCGATGACGGCATGGTGGTGGCGAAGGGCACGATCAACGGTCAACCTGCGGTTGTGGTCGCCATTGAAGGTGCGTTCCAGGGCGGCAGCATGGGCGAAGTGTCCGGTGCCAAAATGGCGGCCGCGCTGGAACTGGCGGCGGAAGATAACCGCAACGGCATTCCGACTCAGGCGGTGTTATGCCTCGAAACCGGCGGCGTGCGCTTGCAGGAAGCCAACCTTGGCCTGGCGGCGATCGCTGATATTCACGCCGCGATTGTTGACCTGCGTCGCTACACCCCGGTCGTCGGGATTGTCGCCGGTACCGTGGGCTGCTTCGGCGGGATGTCCATCGCGGCGGCGCTTTGTAGCTATCTGATTGTGACCCGTGAAGCGCGTCTTGGCCTGAACGGCCCGCAGGTTATCGAGCAGGAAGCGGGGATTGAAGAATACGACTCCCGCGACCGGCCGTTTATCTGGAGCATGACCGGGGGCGAGGTGCGCTACCAAAGCGGGCTGGTGGATGCGCTGGTCGGTGACGGGATCAACGCGGTGAAAGGTGCGATGAACGACGCGATTGCCAAAGGCGTTCCGGCCAAACATCGCACCGATAACTATGACGATTACCTGAACCGTTTGACGCATTTCGACACCCGCAAGCAGGCCGATGCCGAACAGATTAACGCGCTTTTTGCCCGGGAGGTGAAATGATGAGTACTTCAATGAGCCGTGGCGAACTCTGGCTGGACACCCTCGCCCCGAACGCTAAACGTCTGGAAGGGTTATGCCCGTCCGTGCAGGCAGCAGATGGTGAACTTAACGGTGAAGCGGTGCGTTTTGTGGCCGTTGTGCCGGACGCCAACAACCATTTCCCGCGTGCGGCGCAAGGTGAGGTGGGTCTGCTGGAAGGCTGGACCCTGGCAAAAGTGGTGAGCGAAACCGTAGCTGCCGATGCGAACAACGCCGTGAAACGCCCGATTGTGGCGGTAATTGACGTCCCGAGCCAGGCCTATGGCCGTCGTGAAGAGGCGTTTGGTATTCATCAGGCGCTGGCCGGTGCGGCTGCTGCGTATGCCAACGCGCGTCTGGCGGGCCACCCGGTGATTGGGCTTATCGTCGGTAAAGCGATGTCCGGTGCATTTCTGGCGCACGGCTACCAGGCTAACCGTCTGATCGCCTTCAATGACAAGGGGGTGCTGATCCACGCGATGGGTAAAGAGTCAGCCGCACGTATCACGCTGCGCACCGTCGAGGCGCTGGAAAAACTGGCGGCGACTATTCCGCCAATGGCGTATGACATTAGCAACTACGCCACGCTGGGGCTGCTCTCTAACCTCCTGGACATCAGCAACCCGGATGCACCATCCGATCTCGATCTGACGCAGGTGAAGACCACGCTGCAACAGGCCATCAATGACGCTCGTCAGGACACCACGTTAAAAAATCGTTTGGGTGCTGATAACCGTCGCAGCTCTGCTCTGGTACGCGAACGTATGCGAGCAAGCTGGTAAGTAAATTAAGACCTGCCAGAGAGGCATAACCCCGTGGGCGCATCCCTTGCGCCCGCGTGGGAACCTGCATCCTGAAAAATAATAAACATCGCACCAGTGCTAAAACTTTTTTAATACAGGTGATTTATGACTTACGTAATTGTTCATGCTCTTGCACCGATTTTCGTCATCATGCTGCTGGGATTCTGGGCCGGTAAGGCAAAGATGGTCGATAACAAAAATGTGTCCCTGCTTAATATCTTCGTGATGGATTTTGCGTTACCTGCCGCGCTGTTCAGCGCCACCGTACAAACGCCGTGGACCGGCATTGTGGCTCAGTCGCCGCTGATCCTGGTCTTGACCCTGGCGATGTGGATTACCTATGCGGCCATTTACTTCCTGGCGACCAGCGTCTTTAAAAAATCTCCGCAAGATGCCGCGGTACTGACGCTCACCGTTGCCCTGCCGAACTACGCCGCGCTTGGTCTGCCGATTCTGGGCAGCGTGCTGGGTGAAGGTTCTTCGACATCGCTCTCCGTCGCGGTTTCCATCGCCTGTGGTTCAGTGCTGATGACGCCGTTCTGCCTGCTGATCCTGGAGCGCGAAAAAGCGCGTGCCGAAGGGAATAACACCGGCTCAACGCTCTCTATGCTGCCGGTGCTGATGTGGCGCTCGATTAAAAAGCCGATTGTGATGGGCCCGCTGCTGGGGGTGATTTTATCTGCCATCGGCATCAAAATGCCGGAACTGGTGCTGGCGGCCATCAAACCACTGGGACTGTCCGCAACCGCTGCCGCGCTGTTCCTGACCGGGGTGATCCTCTCGGCGCGTAAGCTGCAGATCAACACCATGGTTATTACTTCCACTATTGCCAAGCTGCTGATCCAGCCAGCGATTGCCTGGGGTATTGTGCTGATTTTCGGTCTGCACGGCTCCGTGGCAATTACCGCTATCCTGATGATTGCGCTGTCTGCGGGCTTCTTCGGCGTGGTGTTCGGTAACCGCTTTGGTGTGCAGTCGCCGGATGCTGAAGCCGTGCTGCTGTTAAGTTCCGTACTGTGTATCCTGTCGCTGCCGCTGTTTATCTCGCTGACTTCAGGAATGTAATCATGACCACAACATTACGCCCACACGACCTCATCTGGCTTAGCGCGCGCAATGCCCTGGAAGGGATCACCGAATCCTGGGTGGATGCTGCCTGGCATATCGGCCTGCCGGTCGTGGTGCGGCGTGATGTTGATAACAATGGCCGTATTCCCGTTGGCGTGCGCGGTCTGCGCCGCGACCAGCGTGCGGCCGGGTGGGTGAAGCCCGAAAACGTCCTCCGCGTCGTTACGCCTGAGGCGTTGAGCGTGACGGCCGATCTGCTGCGCTCTCCGTTTGTTACCCAGCCACCGGTTCAGGTGGCGCTGCAGCTTTCTCAGCAGGCGTGGCCGTGGGCGTGGGGTATTACCGGCAGCACAGGCTATGCGCTGGCGACCGGCATTCCGGTAATACATGCCGACAGCGATCTTGATCTGCTGATCCGCGCCCCTGAGCCGATTTCCCCTGATACTTTTACCGCCTGGCAGTCGCAGCTCAGCCGCGCATTGTGCCGGGCGGATACGCAGGTTGATACGCCGGAAGGGGGCTTTGCGCTGGCAGAGTGGCTGCGTGACGGAAAAATACTGCTGAAAACCCGCCGTGGACCGCGCCTGGTGGCGGATCCGTGGCACAGGGAGGAGTGATGAAAATACTGTTTACCTTTCCGGGACAGGGCACGCAGCATGAAGGGATGCTGCAAAATCTACCGGGAACGGTGCTGGCTCAGGCCCGCGAGGTACTGGGGGCCGAAATCGATACGCTGGACAGCGCAGCCTCGCTAACCCACACCCGCGCGGTGCAGCTTTCGCTGCTGATTGCCGGTGTTGCCTGGGCGCGCGAGCTGGAACGTCGTGGGGTTTTCCCGGATATCGTCAGCGGGCTGTCTATTGGCGCTTACCCGGCAGCGGTTATCGCGGGTGTGCTGGAATTTACTGACGCACTGAAGCTGGTGGCGCTGCGCGGTGATGTGATGGAGCAGGCTTACCCGCACGGTTACGGCCTGACGGCAATTATGGGATTAACCCTGCCGCAGGTTGAAACGCTGATTGAAGGCACCGGAACCTATATTGCGAACCTGAACGCTGAAACACAAATAGTGATTGCCGGAACTGATGAGGGGATGGCACAGGTCGCGGCGCGCGCGCTGGCGTGCGGGGCAAGTAAGGCACATCGGCTGGCGGTGAGCGTGCCGTCGCACTGTGAGTTGCTGGCAATACCGGCACAAAAGCTGGCGGCGGCGTTTGAATCCGTCATGCTTTCACGCCCACGCTGTGCATACCTGAGTGGCAGTACCGGGCGCGTGCTCTGGCAGCCGGAGAAGATCGCGGATGATCTGGCGATGAACATGGCGCGAACCGTGCGCTGGCAGGAGGCGGTAATTTCCGCTAACGAGCGTGAAGCACGGCTGGCGATAGAGATGCCACCCGGTGGCGTGCTGACCTGTCTGACGCGGCAGGCCGCCTGGGAAGGGGAGTCTATTTCACTGGAACGCAGCGGCCTGGATGTGGCGGTGCATTTGGCGGGTAGGCTTCAGCGGTAAGCGTAGCGCCACCAGGCAATAACATCAGGTACCTTCTTGCAAACTACGCGCATACATCCGCCCTTCGGCGGCTAATGCGCGCAGGCTAGGGTCCTGCTCGCGGTTACGGGCAAACACAATGGCGATAAGCTGCTGCATCTGGTACGGCTGCGCCAGCTTCAGTAGCTGTACTGAATTCTCATACACTTTCTTCATCCTGCCCGGCATCAGCGTGAAGCCGACACCTGCCTGCACCAGACTGAGCATGGAGAAAATGTCATTCACGCGGGTCACGATTTCGGGTTCAAATCCGGCGATATGAAAGGCTTCCTGAAAGCCTGCATACGTGGCGAAGCCTTCCGCCAGCGCGACAAATTTCTGATCTTTATAATCACGGAGATCCGCTGGCCCGCGGGTATTCAGCGTGGCGGACGCCGGGGCGGCAAGGAAAATATCGTCATGGAACAGGGGCAGGACTTCAAGGCTGTTACGGTCGATATCGCTTTCGGAAATCGAAATTAACACGGCGTCCAGCGCGCCTTCATCCAGCAAATGCAGCAAGGTTTCGTTAGAGCCCATCGTCAGATCCATCTCCAGATCCGGACGGCGTAGCTTCATGCCCATTATCAGGCGCGGCACAGTTTCCAGCGTGAGCGAGTAGAGTGTGCCCACCCGCAGCCTTCCCTGGCCGATCCCGGCAATTTTGCGCGACTCTTCCACCCCGCGCGCCATTACCTGCATCACTTCCTGGCAATACTCCAGTAGTGTCCAGGCGGACGGAAGCGCAATCAGGTTACGCCCCTTGTGGGTAAAGAGCGGGCAGCGTACGTTTTCTTCCAGCGTATGCAGCGCGCGGTGCACGCTGACGCCGCTGAGGCCCAGAGTTTCGGCGGTACGCGCGATATTGCCCTTCTCCATGAACGTCATGAAGATGCTGAGTTTACGGAATGTAATATCGCTCGTGGTATCGAAACTCATAACTCTCCTGACGGTTAGTCAGCCTGTAGCATCGCTTCCAGCTGCTCTTGCGCGTCCAGCCACGCCATTTCACACTCTTCGAGGCTGGATTTGGTTTTGGCCTGGGTTTGCAGACAGTCGGTCAGCTCGGCTTTGCGGCTCTGATCGTACAGCCCGCTGTCGCCCAGCTTCTCTTCAACGGTGGCAAGCGTGGCGTTGAGTTTCTCCATCTCTTTTTCCAGACGGGTGATCTCTTTACGCAGTGGCTGCGTCTGGGTGCGTAACTCTGCTTCGCGGCGCTTCTGATCTTTACGTGCCTGGGCGCTGTTGGCATTGTCTTTCGCCGCTTCGTCCGGCTGGTTCTCTTGCTTTTGTACGTCTGTCAGCCACTGCTGGTAGTCTTCCAGGTCGCCGTCGAAGGGCTCGACTTTACCGTCGTGGACCAGATAAAGATCGTCGGTAGTCGAACGGATCAGGTGGCGATCGTGCGAGACCACAACCAGCGCGCCTTCGAACTCAATCAGCGCTTCGGTCAGCGCCTGACGCATGTCGAGATCCAGGTGGTTTGTCGGTTCATCGAGCAGCAGCAGATTAGGGCGCTGCCAGACGATTAACGCCAGCACCAGACGGGCTTTCTCACCGCCGGAGAAGCGTTCGGTATTTTCCGTCACCTTATCGCCCTGGAAGCCAAAGCCGCCGAGATAGTCGCGCAGCTTCTGTTCCATTTCCTGCGGCGCCAGACGTGCCAGGTGCTGAATCGGCGACTCATCGGCGCGTAAAAATTCCAGCTGATGCTGCGCGAAGTAGCCAAGCTTGATGCCTTTAGCCAGACCGATATCACCGCTTACCGGGTTCAGTTCACCCGCCAGCAGCTTAATCAGGGTCGATTTACCCGCACCGTTACGCCCTAACAGGCCGATACGTGAACCTGGCACCAGGTTGAGTTTGATGGAATCCAGAATAATGCGCTCACCGTAGCCCGCGCTGACTTTCTCCATTTTCAGCAACGGATTCGGCAGGCTTTCGGGTTCGCGGAAGCTAAAGTGGAACGGGTTATCCACATGCGCCGGAGCAATCATCTCCATGCGTTCCAGCATTTTGATGCGGCTCTGCGCCTGCTTGGCCTTAGAGGCTTTGGCTTTGAAACGATCAACGAAACTTTGCAGATGCGCGACACGCTGTTGTTGGCTTTCGTACATCGACTGCTGCTGCGCAAGACGCGTCGCACGCTGGCGTTCGAAAGAGCTGTAGTTGCCGGTGTATTCGAACATGGTTTGCTGTTCAATATGAATGATTTTATCCACCACTGGATCGAGGAAGTCGCGGTCGTGGGAAATCAGAATCAGCGTACCCTGATAGCTTTTCAGCCATTTTTCTAGCCAGATAACCGCATCAAGATCGAGGTGGTTGGTCGGTTCATCGAGTAACAACAGGTCAGAGCGGCAGATCAGCGCCTGCGCCAGGTTAAGACGCATACGCCAGCCACCGGAGAAGTCGCTCACCGGGCGTTCGAGCTGTTCGTTACTAAAGCCCAGCCCGTGCAGCAGGCTGGAGGCGCGGGAGCGAATCGTCCAGGCGTCGATGGCGTCCAGCTTGCCGTGAACGGTAGCAATGGCGTGACCGTCGTTGCGTTCGTTGGCGGCGTTTAGCTCTGCTTCCAGCTTGCGGTATTCACGATCGCCGTCAATGACATAGTCGAGTGCGGGTTCGCTCAGCGCGGGGGTTTCCTGATTTACCCACGCAAGCTGCCAGTTACCCGGGAAGGTAAAGTTGCCGCCATCGGCGCTTATCTCGTTTTTCAGCAGCGCCAGCAGGGTGGATTTGCCACAGCCGTTTTTGCCGACCAGACCGACTTTTTGACCTGGATTGATGGTGGCCGTTGCGTTGTCCAGCAGGACACGCACGCCGCGACGAATTTGTAACGAGGAGAAAACAATCATAGAAGCGCCGTATGTTCCGACTATGTTAATTTGTCATTATGATAATGTAAGGTGTGGGCCATATTCCCCACCGGGCCGCCATGGTAGCCCAAAACGACAACAATACACAAAAACAGAACCGGGAGGGGAGTGATGTTTCAGACAGCAAAAGTGCTGCTGCTGTATGCCCATCCGGAATCTCAGGACTCGGTGGCGAACCGGGTTCTGCTTAAGCCGGCTTCACTGCTCAGTAACGTGACGGTGCACGATCTCTACGCGCACTACCCTGATTTCTTTATCGATATTCCATACGAGCAGGAACTCCTGCGTCAGCATGACGTGATTGTGTTCCAGCATCCGCTTTATACCTACAGCTGTCCGGCGCTGCTAAAAGAGTGGCTGGATCGCGTTCTGAGCCGGGGTTTCTCCAGCGGGGTAGGGGGCAACCAACTGGCGGGAAAGTACTGGCGTAGCGTCATCACCACGGGCGAGCCAGAGAGCGCATACCGCTACGATGGTCTGAATCGTTATCCCATGAGCGATATTTTGCGACCGTTTGAACTCACGGCTGCCATGTGCCGTATGCACTGGATGAGCCCGATAATTGTTTACTGGGCGCGCCGTCAGGAGCCGCAGGAGCTGGCGAATCATGCCAAAGCCTATGGTGAATGGCTGGCCTCGCCGATCCCGGCAGGAGGTCGCTGATGGAAGGATCGAATTTACTGCTGGCTGGCGTTCTCTTCTTATTTGCCGCCGTGGTTGCTGTGCCGCTGGCATCGCGGATTGGTATTGGCGCGGTGCTGGGGTATCTGCTGGCGGGAATTGCCATCGGCCCGTGGGGACTTGGTTTTATCAGCGATGTTGATGAAATCCTGCATTTCTCTGAGCTGGGCGTGGTGTTCCTGATGTTCATCATCGGCCTTGAGCTGAACCCGTCTAAGCTGTGGCAGTTACGCCGCTCTATTTTTGGTGTCGGAACGGCCCAGGTAGTGTTCAGTGCTGCCATTCTGGGCGGGCTATTAATGCTCACTCATTTTTCCTGGCAGGCGGCGGTGATTGGCGGTATTGGTCTGGCCATGTCTTCCACGGCAATGGCGTTACAGCTGATGCGCGACAAGGGCATGAACCGCAGCGAAGCGGGTCAACTGGGTTTTTCGGTGCTGCTGTTTCAGGATTTGGCGGTGATCCCGGCCCTTGCGCTGGTGCCGCTGCTGGCAGGCTCTGGCGACGATCACTTTGACTGGGCAAAAGTCTCGATGAAGGTGCTGGCCTTCGCGGGGATGCTGATTGGCGGGCGCTTCTTACTGCGCCCGGTGTTCCGCTTTATTGCCGCATCCGGCGTACGCGAAGTGTTTACGGCGGCAACGCTGCTGCTGGTTCTTGGGTCGGCGTTGTTTATGGATGCGCTGGGGCTTTCTATGGCGCTCGGGACGTTTATCGCCGGAGTGCTGCTTGCCGAGAGCGAGTATCGTCACGAGCTGGAAATTGCCATCGATCCCTTTAAAGGGCTGCTTTTAGGGCTGTTCTTTATTTCGGTGGGTATGGCACTCAATCTGGGCGTGCTTTATACCCATTTTCTGTGGGTAATGCTCTGTGTTGCCGTGCTGGTGGTGGTCAAAACGCTGGTGCTGTACGCGCTGGCGCGGATTTACGGGCTGCGCAGCGCTGAGCGAATGCAGTTTGCCAGCGTATTAAGCCAGGGGGGAGAGTTCGCATTTGTGCTCTTCTCCATGGCATCGTCGCAGAAATTGTTCAAAGATGACCAGATGGCGTTGCTGCTGGTGACGGTGACGTTGTCGATGATGACCACGCCGCTGCTGATGAAGCTGGTGGATAAGTTTCTGTCTCGCCGCTTTAACCTGACAGAAGATGAAGACGAAACCCCGTGGGTGGAAGATGATAAGCCGCAGGTGATCGTCGTGGGATTTGGCCGTTTTGGTCAGGTTATCGGGCGTTTGCTCATGGCGAACAAAATGCGTATTACGGTGCTGGAGCGTGATATTAGCGCGGTGAACCTGATGCGAAAATATGGCTATAAGGTTTACTACGGTGATGCCACTCAGCTTGAGCTTTTACGCTCTGCCGGGGCAGAAGCCGCTGAGTCCATCGTCATTACCTGTAACGAGCCGGAAGACACCATGAAGCTGGTGGAGTTGTGCCAGCAGCACTTCCCTCATTTACATATCCTGGCGCGCGCCCGTGGGCGTGTTGAGGCGCATGAACTGTTGCAGGCGGGGGTAAAACATTTCTCGCGTGAGACTTTCTCATCCGCGCTAGAGCTTGGGCGTAAAGCGCTTGTTTCACTGGGTATGCATCCTCATCAGGCCCAGCGCGCCCAGATGCATTTCCGCAGGCTGGATATGCGCATGTTGCGCGAGCTTATGCCTGTTCACACCGATACGGTGCAGATTTCCCGTGTACGGGAGGCGCGACGCGAGCTGGAAGAAATCTTCCAGAGAGAGATGCAGCAAGAACGACGCCAGCTGGATGGCTGGGATGAATTTGAATAAAAGGTAAATAACATGGCGGTACGTAAACGCTTTATTGCGGGTGCAAAGTGCCCGACCTGCCAGGCGCAAGATACGCTGGCAATGTGGCGCGAGAATAATATTGATGTTGTTGAGTGTGTTAAGTGCGGTCATCAGATGCGCGAGGCCGACAAAGAGGCGCGCGATCATGTTCGCAAAGAAGAGCAAGTGATCGGCATTTTTCATCCGGACTAGCGATATGCCCTGAGTTTTTTTAAGCTAAAGGGTACACGGGTGCAGATTTCGGCTACAATCTGCGCCAGCAATTTTCCCACGCTCAGGAGATATCATGAAAGTAGCAAAAGACCTGGTGGTCAGCCTGGCCTATCAGGTACGTACAGAAGACGGTGTGTTGGTTGATGAGTCTCCGGTGAGTGCGCCGCTGGACTACCTGCATGGTCACGGCTCCCTGATTTCCGGCCTGGAAACTGCGCTGGAAGGTCATGACGTTGGCGACAAATTTGACGTTGCTGTAGGTGCAAATGACGCTTACGGTCAGTACGACGACAACCTGGTTCAGCGCGTCCCTAAAGACGTGTTCATGGGCGTTGACGAACTTCAGGTTGGTATGCGTTTCCTGGCTGAAACCGACCAGGGCCCGGTTCCTGTAGAAATTACTGAAGTTGAAGACGACCACGTTGTCGTTGACGGCAACCACATGCTGGCTGGCCAGAACCTGAAATTCAACGTAGAAGTTGTTGCTATCCGTGAAGCGACCGAAGAAGAACTGGCTCACGGCCATGTTCACGGTGCGAATGGACACGACCATGACCACGATCACGGCCACGATGGTTGCTGCGGTGGTCACGGCCACGATCACGACCACGACCACGACCATGGTCATGACCACGGTAAAGGTGGTTGCGGTAACGGCGGTTGCGGTTGTCACTAATTCCGTTATGCGGAAAATAAAAAAAGCGGGATTATCCCGCTTTTTTTACGCCTCAATAATGAGGTGGTGGCGTCTCTTCAGATTGAGAGGCGATGTGCGATGACTGTGTGGCTTTCACTTTTTCAGTGAGCAGACGCAGCAGATCCCGCAGTTTTGCCATTTCTAGCTCGTGGGCGGTCACCGTTTGGTTGAGCTCTTCGATGGTGATGTCCTGAAAAGCCAGTCGGCTTTCAAGCTCGGCCAGTCTCTCTTCTATCATCGTGTCCTTCATGATTCACCTCGTCTGTTTCTGATTCGCCATAATGGGCCAGCGGCGGCGAAGTTTAACCGAGTTTATCCCTAAGTACAGTATTCATCCCTGTAGCAAGAAACTTATTTAAACAAAAATAGTCTGAAAAGTGGCGAGAATCGGGAGAGTCTGTCTGTAGATTTCTTCCGCAACGATTTATAGTACGTAACTCATTTACGTTTAATGCTGGGGTGAAAGTCCCCAGGCCCTGGAGATATGGATGAAATCACTGTTTAAAGTAACGCTGCTGGCAACCACGATGGCGGTTGCACTGAATGCGCCGCTGTCTTTCGCTGCTGATACTGCTGCGAAACCTGCTGCGACGACAGACAGCAAAGCAGCGTTCAAAAATGACGACCAGAAATCCGCCTACGCACTCGGCGCATCTCTGGGTCGTTACATGGAAAACTCTCTGAAAGAGCAAGAGAAACTGGGCATCAAACTGGATAAAGCCCAGCTGATCGCCGGTGTTCAGGATGCTTTCGCAGACAAGAGCAAATTGTCTGACCAGGAAATCGAACAGACTCTTCAGGCGTTTGAAGCTCGCGTGAAAGGCGCAGCTCAGACCAAGATGGATGCTGATGCAAAAGACAACGAAGCGAAAGGCAAAGCCTACCGCGATACTTTTGCTAAAGAGAAAGGCGCCAAAACCTCTTCTACTGGCCTGGTCTATAAAGTAGAGAAAGAAGGTACTGGCGATGCGCCAAAAGACAGCGACACTGTAGTGGTTAACTACAAAGGTACGCTGATCGACGGTAAAGAGTTCGATAACTCATACACCCGTGGTGAGCCTCTTTCCTTCCGTCTGGATGGTGTGATCCCTGGCTGGACTGAAGGCCTGAAAAACATCAAGAAAGGCGGTAAAATCCAGCTGGTTATCCCACCAGATCTGGCTTACGGCAAAACTGGCGTTCCAGGAATCCCTGCGAACTCTACTCTGGTCTTTGAAGTAGAGCTGCTGGACATCAAACCAGCACCGAAAGCTGATGCGAAAACTGACGCGCCGGCAGACGAGAAAGCAGCGGCAGACGCCAAGAAGTAATGTTATGAAAACCGCCGCCTTTAAGGCGGCGGTTTTTTTTATTGTGGGGCAGATATAATTAACACTGGAAAGCGTTATACACGCTGTATTAATTTAGTTGTCCGTGTAGATAATGAGCCTGCCCTGAAAACATAACGACAGGCTCCTGAAAAGGAGTGTTTTTTTCATGTCCAGGTCGCTTTTAACCAACGAAACCAGTGAACTCGATTTGCTGGATCAACGTCCTTTCGATCAGACCGATTTCGATATTCTGAAATCCTACGAAGCGGTGGTGGACGGGTTAGCGATGCTCATTGGGTCCCACTGCGAAATCGTATTGCACTCCCTGCAAGATCTGAAGTGTTCCGCCATCCGCATTGCTAATGGCGAACATACTGGCCGTAAAATTGGCTCACCTATCACCGACCTTGCATTGCGTATGTTGCACGACATGACCGGTGCGGACAGCAGCGTCTCCAAATGTTATTTCACCCGCGCCAAAAGTGGTGTGCTGATGAAATCAGAAACGATTGCGATCCGAAATCGCGAGCATCGTGTGATTGGACTGCTGTGCATCAACATGAACCTTGATGTGCCATTCTCGCAAATCATGAGCACCTTTATTCCGCCAGAAACCCCGGACGTAGGCTCATCCGTTAACTTTGCTTCTTCCGTTGAAGACCTCGTCACGCAAACGCTCGAGTTCACCATCGAAGAGGTTAATGCCGATCGCAACGTATCTAACAACGCCAAGAATCGTCAGATCGTGCTGAACCTTTACGAGAAAGGGATTTTTGATATTAAAGATGCCATTAACCAGGTGGCCGACCGTCTGAACATCTCCAAACACACGGTTTATCTCTATATTCGTCAGTTCAAAAGCGGCGATTTCCTGGGGCAAGAAAAGTAATGCGCTTTGCCCTGATGGTGACTGGCCCGGCTTATGGCACACAGCAAGCCAGCAGCGCGCTGCAATTTGCACATGCGCTACTGGAAACCGGGCATGAACTGGTGAGTGTTTTCTTCTATCGCGAAGGCGTCTATAACGCCAATCAGTTTACTTCACCGGCCTCTGATGAATTTGACCTGGTGCGGGCATGGCAAGCGCTAAACGAAAAGCAGGGTGTTGAATTGCATATCTGCGTGGCTGCTGCGCTGCGCCGTGGTATCACCGATACAACGGAAGCCGCGCGGCTGGGATTTCCTGCGGCAAATCTTCAGGCCGGTTTTTCTTTGAGTGGTTTAGGTGCCCTGGCTCAGGCCGCACTGACCTGTGATCGTATGGTGCAGTTCTGATGAATCGTGTGGCTTTCGTATTTTCCTCTGCTCCGCATGGTAGCGCATCGGGCCGGGAAGGGCTTGATGCACTGCTGGCGACATCGGCGTTAACCGAAGACATTGGTGTTTTCTTTTTGGGTGATGGCGTGTTCCAGCTTCTTGCCGGACAACAACCCCAGGCGGTGCTCGCCCGTGATTACATCGCGACGTTCAAAGTTCTGCCGCTTTACGATATTGAAACGTTCTATGTTTGCGCCGATTCTCTGGTAGCGCGCGGGTTAAATGAAAAGAACGCGTTTGTCCTCGATGTAACGGTTCTTGCGGCTGACGCGCTGCGCGAACAACTCTCTCACTACGATACCGTTCTGACTTTCTGAGGCTGTCATGCTCCATACCCTGAGCCATTCACCGTGGCAGTGCGACATTGAAGCATTAGTAAGAATGCTGCGTGAAGGCGATGATCTGCTACTTATTCAGGATGGCGTGCTTGCGGCAATTGAAGGCAACCGCTTCGTTGAAATTCTTACCAATGCCCCCATCTCTGTATCTGCGCTGAAAGAAGACATTGACGCGCGGGGTCTTGCTGGTCAAATTTCAGCCAAAATTGACGTCGTTGGCTATACTGATTTCGTCAATCTTGCTGTGACGCACCCCAGTCAAATGAACTGGTGATTTGAGATCGCTGTATATTTCTTGACACCTTTTCGACGTAGCCCTAAAATTTCGCGTCCTCATATTGTATGAGGTCGTTTTATTACGTGTTTACGAAGCAAAAGCTAAAACCAGGAGCTATTTAATGGCAACAGTTAACCAGCTGGTACGCAAACCACGTGCACGCAAAGTTGCAAAAAGCAACGTGCCTGCACTGGAAGCCTGCCCGCAGAAACGTGGCGTATGTACTCGTGTATATACCACCACTCCTAAAAAACCAAACTCCGCACTGCGTAAAGTATGCCGTGTGCGTTTGACTAACGGTTTCGAAGTGACTTCCTACATCGGTGGTGAAGGTCACAACCTGCAGGAGCACTCCGTGATCCTGATCCGTGGCGGTCGTGTTAAAGACCTTCCGGGTGTTCGTTACCACACCGTTCGTGGTGCGCTCGACTGCTCAGGTGTTAAAGACCGTAAGCAGGCTCGCTCCAAGTACGGCGTGAAGCGTCCTAAGGCTTAATGGTTCTCCGTTAAGTAAGGCCAAACTGATTTATCTTAATGTCACACTAAACTCTTTGAGTTTTGGACAATCCTGAATTAACAACGGAGTATTCCCATGCCACGTCGTCGCGTCATTGGTCAGCGTAAAATCCTTCCAGATCCGAAATTCGGATCAGAACTGCTGGCAAAATTTGTAAATATCCTGATGGTAGATGGTAAAAAATCTACTGCAGAAGCAATCGTATACAGCGCGCTTGAGACCCTGGCTCAGCGTTCTGGTAAAAATGAACTGGAAGCTTTCGAAGTCGCTCTCGACAACGTTCGCCCAACTGTAGAAGTTAAGTCCCGCCGTGTTGGTGGTTCTACTTATCAGGTTCCAGTTGAAGTTCGTCCGGTTCGTCGTAATGCCCTGGCAATGCGTTGGATCGTTGAAGCTGCTCGTAAACGCGGTGATAAATCCATGGCTCTGCGTCTGGCGAACGAACTTTCTGACGCTGCGGACAACAAAGGTACCGCGGTTAAGAAACGTGAAGATGTTCACCGTATGGCAGAAGCCAACAAGGCGTTCGCACACTACCGTTGGTAATCCCTTCGGAGTCATAGTCACCAGACGGGCGCTTCAGAGAAGCTGCCCGCTCTGGGTTACTTAACTGAACGCCAAAGAAACAAACGAGGAATCAAATGGCTCGTACAACACCCATCGCACGCTATCGTAACATCGGTATCAGTGCGCACATCGACGCCGGTAAAACCACTACTACCGAACGTATTCTGTTCTACACCGGTGTAAACCATAAAATCGGTGAAGTTCATGACGGCGCAGCCACCATGGACTGGATGGAACAGGAGCAGGAGCGTGGTATTACTATCACCTCCGCAGCGACTACTGCATTCTGGTCAGGTATGGCTAAGCAGTACGAACCGCATCGCGTAAACATCATCGACACCCCGGGCCACGTTGACTTCACCATCGAAGTAGAACGTTCCATGCGTGTTCTTGACGGCGCTGTAATGGTTTATTGCGCAGTTGGTGGTGTTCAGCCACAGTCTGAAACCGTATGGCGTCAGGCGAACAAATATAAAGTTCCACGCATCGCGTTCGTTAACAAAATGGACCGTATGGGTGCTAACTTCCTGAAAGTTGTTGGTCAGATCAAAACCCGTCTGGGCGCGAACCCTGTTCCGCTGCAGCTGGCAATTGGTGCTGAAGAAGGCTTCACCGGCGTTATCGACCTGGTGAAAATGAAAGCCATCAACTGGAACGATGCAGACCAGGGCGTTACCTTCGAATACGAAGATATCCCAGCTGAAATGCAGGACCTGGCTGACGAATGGCACCAGAACCTGATCGAATCCGCAGCTGAAGCTTCTGAAGAGCTGATGGAGAAATACCTGGGTGGTGAAGAACTGACTGAAGAAGAGATCAAAAAAGCTCTGCGTCAGCGCGTTCTGAACAACGAAATCATCCTGGTAACCTGTGGTTCTGCGTTCAAGAACAAAGGTGTTCAGGCGATGCTGGATGCGGTAGTTGACTACCTGCCATCCCCGGTTGACGTTCCTGCGATCAACGGTATCCTGGACGACGGTAAAGACACTCCGGCTGAACGTCACGCAAGTGATGAAGAGCCGTTTGCTGCACTGGCGTTCAAAATCGCTACTGACCCATTCGTGGGTAACCTGACCTTCTTCCGCGTGTACTCTGGTGTGGTTAACTCCGGTGACACCATCCTGAACTCCGTGAAAGCGGCACGTGAGCGTTTCGGTCGTATCGTACAGATGCACGCGAACAAACGTGAAGAGATCAAAGAAGTTCGTGCGGGCGACATCGCAGCAGCAATCGGTCTGAAAGACGTGACCACTGGTGACACTCTGTGTGACCAGGACCACCCGATCATTCTGGAACGTATGGAATTCCCTGAGCCGGTAATCTCCATCGCTGTTGAGCCAAAAACCAAAGCTGACCAGGAAAAAATGGGTCTGGCTCTGGGCCGTCTGGCTAAAGAAGATCCATCATTCCGCGTATGGACTGATGAAGAATCTAACCAGACCATCATCGCTGGTATGGGTGAACTTCACCTCGACATCATCGTTGACCGTATGAAGCGTGAATTCAACGTTGAAGCTAACGTTGGTAAACCTCAGGTTGCTTACCGTGAAGCGATTCGCGCGAAAGTTACTGATGTTGAAGGTAAACACGCTAAGCAGTCCGGTGGTCGTGGTCAATACGGTCACGTTGTGATCGACATGTACCCACTGGAGCCGGGCTCTAACCCTAAAGGTTACGAGTTCATCAACGACATCAAAGGTGGTGTAATTCCTGGCGAATACATCCCTGCCGTTGATAAAGGCATCCAGGAGCAGCTGAAGTCTGGTCCTCTGGCTGGCTACCCTGTTGTTGACATGGGTGTTCGTCTGCACTTCGGTTCTTACCATGACGTTGACTCCTCTGAGCTGGCGTTTAAACTGGCTGCTTCTATCGCCTTTAAAGAAGGCTTTAAGAAAGCTAAACCAGTTCTGCTTGAGCCAATCATGAAGGTTGAAGTAGAAACTCCTGAAGAGAACACCGGTGACGTTATCGGTGACTTGAGCCGTCGTCGCGGTATGCTGCGTGGTCAGGAATCTGAAGTAACTGGCGTTAAGATCCACGCTGAAGTTCCGCTGTCTGAAATGTTCGGATATGCAACTCAGCTGCGTTCTCTGACCAAAGGTCGTGCATCATACACCATGGAATTCCTGAAGTATGATGACGCTCCTAACAACGTTGCTCAGGCCGTTATTGAAGCCCGTGGTAAGTAATCCACAGGATTAAAACCTAAGTCCCGTGCTCTCTCCGAAGGGGAGAGCACTATAGTAAGGAATATAGCCGTGTCTAAAGAAAAATTTGAACGTACAAAACCGCACGTCAACGTTGGTACTATCGGCCACGTTGACCATGGTAAAACTACCCTGACCGCTGCAATCACTACCGTTCTGGCAAAAACCTACGGTGGTTCTGCTCGTGCATTCGACCAGATCGATAACGCACCAGAAGAAAAAGCTCGTGGTATCACCATCAACACTTCCCACGTTGAATACGACACCCCGACTCGCCACTATGCACACGTAGACTGCCCAGGCCACGCCGACTATGTTAAAAACATGATCACCGGTGCTGCGCAGATGGACGGCGCGATCCTGGTAGTTGCTGCGACTGACGGCCCAATGCCTCAGACTCGTGAGCACATCCTGCTGGGTCGTCAGGTAGGCGTTCCTTTCATCATTGTGTTCCTGAACAAATGCGACATGGTTGATGACGAAGAGCTGCTGGAACTGGTAGAAATGGAAGTTCGTGAACTTCTGTCTCAGTACGATTTCCCAGGCGACGATACCCCAATCGTTCGTGGTTCAGCTCTGAAAGCGCTGGAAGGCGAAGCAGAGTGGGAAGCAAAAATCATCGAACTGGCTGGCTTCCTGGATTCTTACATCCCAGAACCAGAGCGTGCGATTGATAAGCCATTCCTGCTGCCAATCGAAGACGTATTCTCCATCTCCGGTCGTGGTACCGTTGTTACCGGTCGTGTAGAGCGCGGTATCGTTAAAGTTGGTGAAGAAGTTGAAATCGTTGGTATCAAAGAGACTGCGAAGTCTACCTGTACTGGCGTTGAAATGTTCCGCAAACTGCTGGACGAAGGCCGTGCTGGTGAGAACGTAGGTGTTCTGCTGCGTGGTATCAAACGTGAAGAAATCGAACGTGGTCAGGTACTGGCGAAGCCAGGCTCAATCAAGCCACACACCAAGTTCGAATCTGAAGTGTACATTCTGTCCAAAGACGAAGGCGGCCGTCATACTCCGTTCTTCAAAGGCTACCGTCCACAGTTCTACTTCCGTACAACTGACGTGACCGGTACCATCGAACTGCCAGAAGGCGTTGAGATGGTAATGCCAGGCGACAACATCAAGATGGTTGTGACTCTGATCCACCCAATCGCGATGGACGACGGTCTGCGTTTCGCAATCCGTGAAGGCGGCCGTACCGTTGGCGCGGGCGTTGTTGCTAAAGTTCTGGGCTAATTATACGTTTTAATTAACGTTTTAGTCTTAAAAACCCCGAATTTATTCGGGGTTTTTTTTATTTTTACTTAATAATAAAATTAATATAAATAAAATAAGTCTGGCTTAATTTGATATTAAGTTGACTGATCGGATGAGCTTTCTTATTTCTTAAAACAATTCAGGGTCAATGTTAATAATTGAACTCACTGTTTGTTGGTTCTATCTTACGGCTTATTACATGTCAATGTAATAACCTAATGAATTAACACAAAAGGATTGTTGATTATGAAATTGAATTTCGCGACAAAAACACTATTTTGCCTGGGGCTGACATGCACAGCCTTACCAGCATTTGCTCTGGAAGCCTGGAGCGGTCAGGAAGGTGGCAGTACGATTGAAGTTATTTTTGATGGTGGTGTTTATAATAATGCCTGGTGGGTTAGCGCTTCTGATTGCCCGGGCAATGCCGCTGACGATCAGGCGAGTAACCCATGGCGTTATGAGCGTGCTGCTACGGCAGCGGAAATGAGCCAGTATGGTAACCCTACTACCTGTGAAACCAGTGGCGGCACTGTAACCTATCCGGCATATGATAATAACGCTGAATATAAAGCAGGAGATATAGTCTCTTATAATAATGCGACCTATAAAACTGCCTCTTCACAGAGTGCCTATGGTTTTGTCCCAGGACAAGACAATCCGTGGGAAGCATATTCCGCCGTTACACAGTGGTCCTCTTCGACCACTTATAATAAAGGCGATAAAGTTCAGAAAAATGGTCAGGAATATGAAGCTCTGTTTTATACCCAGGGCGACGATCCTTCTATTGCAGCAAACCAAAACCCAACTGGTACGAATGGCCGTCCATGGAAACCGCTGGGTGCTGTAATCTCTTATACTCAGGACCAGCTTAATAAAGCTCCGCAGTACAGTGCTTCGACCGTGTACGAAAGCGGCACGCTGATTCGTTATAACGGTGGTAACTACGTCTCGCAGTCCAAAGTACAGAAAGTGTCTCCTTCAGATACTAACCCATGGCACGTATTTATCGACTGGACGGGCACCAAAGAAAAAGTTGGCACGCCGAAATCAGGCTGGCCTGCACATGTTTATGCCCCATATGTTGATTTTACCCTGAACTCACAGCCAGATCTGGCAAGCCTGGCGCAGAACCAGGGGGTAACCCATTTCACCATGGCGTTTGTGGTCAGCAAAGATGCCGAAACCTGTCTCCCGACCTGGGGGACGGCGTATAACATCAACGACTACGCGCAATACAGCAAAATCAAAGCACTGCGTGATGCTGGCGGCGACGTGATGGTGTCCATTGGTGGTGCGAATAACTCACCGCTGGCGGCATCCTGTAAGAATATCGACGATCTGAAACAGCATTACTACGATATTGTCGAGAACCTGAATCTGAACGTGCTGGATTTCGATATTGAAGGTACCTGGGTTGCGGATCATGAATCCATCAACCGCCGTAACGAAGCGGTGAAAGCCGTACAGAATACCTGGAAGTCAGAAGGCCGTAGTGTGGGCATCTGGTATACGCTGCCAATTCTGCCAACCGGTCTGACCGCAGAAGGTATTTACGTACTGGAAGATGCGAAAGCTAAAGGTGTCGAGCTGGCGGGCGTGAACGTGATGGCAATGGACTACGGCAACAGTATCTGTCAGTCCGATGGTACTGAAGGCCAGAACATTCACGGTAAGTGCGCAACCTCTGCAATTGAAAACCTGTTCAGCCAGCTGAAGCAGATCTTTACCGATAAGACCGATGCTGAAATCAACGCGATGATGGGTACTACCCCGATGATCGGTTACAACGATGTTCAGGGTGAAGTGTTCTATCTGTCGGATGCAAATCTGGTGATGAAGGATGCCACCGATCGTGGTCTGGGTATGATTGGCGCCTGGTCTATGATGCGTGACCAGCCGGGTGTGGCTGGGCAGGTATCGCCAGAGCACAGCGGCTTAACCGAGCAGCAGGCCGCTAAGTATGCATTCAGTGAAATATTTGCGCCATTCACTCGTGCAGTATCTAACAGTGGTATGTATAAATCTGTGAAAACAGGAGGGTGCCTCAATATCCAGGGGGGATCAATGAATGATGGTGACCGTCTGATTACTGACTCATGTGGCAAGGGGGCAAATAACGAGGTCTTCATGCCATTCAAAGAGGTAAAACTGAAGATTGGCGACACCAATAAGTGCCTCGATGCTAAAGATGGCTATAACGTGGAGGGCATTTCGGTTATTTCCTTTACCTGCCATTCTGACAGCAATGCTAACCCTAACCAAAACTGGAAGTTTGAGGATGGGCAGTTCAAAAGCCTGATGCTGGGTGTGGAGCGTTGTATGTCCGTTGGTTCAGATAAATTTGTGACCATGCGTTCTTGCAATGCGAGCGACGTTTCGCAGAAATTCGAAGCGTATACTCCAGCCCCGTAGTTTTTATCCCCCATACTGAGCGGTTGTGTTATTTACAAGGCGCAAGATTTTTGCGCCTTTTTTAATCACATTTATTGTAATAAAAACCATTCTCACTTAATATTGTATTGTGATTTGAATGGGAGTTTCTATGTACATTTGTTTATGTAACGGTATCAGCGATAAAAAGATACGTCAGGCCGTACGCCAGTTTCATCCGCAGTCTTTTCAGCAATTGCGCAAGTTTATTCCCGTTGGAAATCAATGTGGTAAATGCACGCGTGCGGCACGAGAAGTTATGCAGGACGAGTTAATGCAAATGCCGGAATTTAAAGAAATCGCCTGAGTCACACTCTTTTTTTTGACATCCCTGTAGCCCGATCTACGCTTCAATGAGTGGAAGCGGAGGGACTATATAATGAAAGGTGATGTTAAGATCATAAATTATCTCAATAAATTATTGGGAAATGAGCTTGTCGCAATCAACCAGTATTTTCTCCATGCGAGAATGTTCAAAAACTGGGGCCTGAAACGCCTGAATGACGTTGAATATCATGAATCTATCGACGAGATGAAGCACGCTGATAAGTATATTGAGCGTATTCTCTTTCTCGAAGGTATCCCTAATCTTCAGGATCTTGGCAAACTTCGCATCGGCGAAGATGTTGAGGAAATGCTGCGTTCCGATCTGGCGCTTGAGTTAGAAGGGGCGAAAAACCTGCGTGAAGCTATCGCCTATGCCGACAGCGTCTTTGATTATGTTAGTCGTGACATGATGATTGAGATCCTGACAGATGAAGAGGGCCATATCGACTGGCTAGAGACCGAGCTGGATCTCATCGATAAACTCGGTATCCAGAACTATCTTCAGGCGCAGATCCGCGAAGAAGGATAGCCTTACAAAGTATGCCAGCAGAAGTAACCCCAGCCACATAATGCCAGCGCCGGACCGAAAGGTTGGGCGCCGGTGTAGTGCCCTTTCCGACGCCACAACAGTAATCCATAGACAATCCCGACTAAGGATGCGGTGTAAAGTATTACCGGAAGACTTTGCCACCCGGTCCAGGCGCCGGTTGCCGCAAGCAGTTTAAAATCCCCAAATCCCATCCCTTCTTTATGCCATATAAGCCAGATTATCCAGTAAATCATCCACAGCAGAAGATATCCGGCTACGGCTCCCAGGATGGCATCTTCGCAAGATACGATCCCCGACAAGACATTAAATAACAGCCCGAGCCAAAGCAAGGGCAGGGTCAGTAGGTCAGGCAGTAATAAATGCCGGAAATCAATGACACTAAGGGCCAGAGCGAACCAGAAATAGAGAAAGAGCCCCAGCGCCAACACCAGTGCGTCAGGGTGAAGGATGTAGCAAAGCACCGCCATGATTGCACTACTGATTTCGAGAACAGGATATCGCCACGAAACGTGCAGGCCGCAATAGCGACACTTCCCTTTCAGGCGCAACCAGCTAAACACAGGGATATTGTCATACCAGGCCAGCGGGGTTTTGCAGTGACAGCAGTGTGAAGGCGGTAGCCATAAATTACAGCGGAAGGACGTATCATCAGGCTGATATTGCTGTAAAACCATTAATGGGAGCCGCCAGGTGACCATTCCCATCGTACTTCCCGCCGCCAGACCGATGATGAGAAACAGTACGACTAATTCGTTATCCATTCTTTTTCACCCCAATAGTCAGGCGTGTCAGTGTGATAATCCCGGAGGATTGTTTGCTGGCATGAAACTCCACGGCTACAACGCGCAGCCCGTGTTTTAATTGCGCCTCTTCCAGCCACTGCATAAAGCGTTCTATGCTGACGTTGCTGGCGGTGATCTCCAGTTCACTGGCATTGACCTGCTGGATCGTTGCGAATACGCCGGCTTTTTTCAGGCTGCTCCTGATGAGCTCATCCGGTTTTCCCGACAGTTTTTTGTCGGGCAGGAGGCCCGCAGCACTAACCTGTTCGCTGAGCCACACCGTCTCTCTTTGTAATCTTTCACACCGGGTCTGAAGTGTCGCAATGGCCTGCCCGAGTGGATGGTAAAGACCAAACCAGAAAAAAAGGCTCAGGGTACATGCGCACAAGACGATGATGAATCGTTGCTCATGAAGGCTTTTTTGCCGGAATTTGTCCCGCGTGTGTTTAATCATTGCTGAGTGTCCACAGTCCCTGTTCGTGTTTGCCGATCTTCAATGAAAAGCCTGCTATGCCCTGTTTTATAAACTGCTGTACCTGGCTCTCATCGCTGGCATAGAGATACAGCTGTAATGATTTTTTCTGTGAGTTATAGCTCACCCCTTCCAGCGCCAGGCCTGGGAAAGAGGCAAGACCCGACTGTATTTGTAGCAGGAGAGCGAAAGGCGCCGGAGAGTGTTGTTGCAATTGCTTTGGCAGCCAGACGCGCACGTTACTGCTGTGTCGGTTTTCCGGAATATAGCGTTGCCATTGCTGTGCCAGAGTATTCCTGAGTTGTTTTTCCAGTCCAAGAAGTTGCCAGTAGCAGGCCCCCTGGATAAGTAGCGCGATACCTGCGGCCAGGGCAATACTGCAAAGTGAGACGGACTTTAGCCGCCCAGTCCACGGGGAAAGCTGTGCGGGAGGACAAATGCCATCGTGCAACAGATTGGGCAACTCTGTATCCGCAAAATGCGCCATGATGTGGCATTCTGATTTTACCAATGTGCCCTGGTGTGGTCCCGGCAGCGCGCCATAATGGGTTAACTGCTGGGGAGGGAAGTGCGTCAGTAGGTGGAGAAGCCACGTTTCTGTCAGACGAGATACAACTCCCTCCTGTGTTCTGACAAGCCAGGCGTCATCGTCTTTCAACACTGTCCAACCGTTCTCTGGTGCCGGTAAGCAGAGGGCGTCAATGGTCGCGTGCACAATGTTCAGGCCCGCTGAACTGAGCATCTTCAGCTCTGCATCTAGCCATGCCTTTTCTATGCCTGCGACAACGAGGCGTGTTCCCTGGCGAGACAGCAACGTCCAGTGAAGGGAGGGGGCATCCTCATCGAGTGTGTCATCGGCAAGCCAGTGCAACTTCTGATCGGTCAGTTCGTAGTTTTCATCAGGGATCACCAGGGTTCTGCACGTTGCTTTTTCAACCGGAACAAGCAGTTGGGTTTGCCGGGCTGCGGGCAGGGCAGCCAGTTCAGTGAGATTTTCACGTGGCAACTTTTGAACGTCTTTGCAGCAATCGTCTTGATATATGGCCCATTCCACAGGATCCTCCGTCTGTTTATGCAGGCGAACGATCAGTCTGGGCGCGGGCAGAGAGGTTGTTTTACTCTTCATGTTCGCCATCCGTGAGTTGGCGTAAATAGAGCCCAATTGTTTTCTTCTTGTCGTCATAATAGAAAAATGTTCGCATACCCGAAGTCAGCTCACCTTCATGAGCGGTGGATGTGACCAAAAAATAGTGGCTATTGGTCGTCAGATACTTTTTCAGCTGATCCACTCGTGGTTTAACCGCGCTGTAATCCTGCTGGGCCTGATAGAGAAAGGCATCGACTGTTTTCCACCCCTTTTCGGGGCGCTTTTTGAGCAATGCCCTGGCATCTGACGTACTGATATCGTTAAGAAAAATAGCGGCAAGAAGCGGTGCCTGCGCCGCGGTGAGACTATTGATATTGATGGATAAATCGTTGCTGAATGCGGTACAAATTAACGGGGCGAGTTTCTCGTAAATCGTGTGGGTCATGCCTTTTAATGTGCGGATCTCTGTGGGCAAAAAGAGCATCTGATTTGCGGTCAGATGCTGAATGCCGTCTCGTTGGTAATACTCATCTTCCGCCCCTTTGCTCCGTGGAGAGGTATCGGTGTCTATGTCATCCGCCACAGACTGGATAATCTCTTCTGCGCGACCTTTATCGACACCGAGTTTATCGAGCAGAGCTGCAAATACGCTGATCTCATAGGGCATAGAGGCCAGAGGTGCGGCTGGCGTGTTTTCCAGCGCATTCAGATTAAAGCAGTTTTGCATATCGTCAGTGCGCCAGCGTACCCTTGTGTTGTCACCCAGTTCCGCCATCCCTGCCAGGCGTTCATCATCATGTTTTACTACGCCGGAGGTGGCTTCACTTTCGGCATACAGCAGGGCGTATTTTGCCTGCAATGTGTCGCTGGTACGTCTGCTGCGCTGGAGCTGAGTCTGAAAACTCAGGGTCATTTCGGCCGCCAGTGCAGCCATCAACGCCAGAATCATCAGCACGATAAGCAGCGCTGCCCCTCTCTGTGTTTTCATTTGCTGGCCCCATCAGTGCGGGGCGTTTGTTTCTCTGGGATCCACCCGGGCAGAATAAACAGACGATGAATGGTCTGCTGGTTTTCCTGCTCCAGGGTTATGGAAACGGTGGTGGATAGATTGTTGCCCTCTGCGAGCGCCAGTGCGGCATTAAAATGAGTAATGCCGGATAACAGCGGGCGTGGCGTCTTATCCTCCTTGTCATCTGGCGCGTATTTCACCGCGCGATAGAGCGTTCCGTCCTGAACATACCAGTGGACCGTTGCCAGTACCGTTGCGGTGTCGAAAGGCAGCGCGGCATCTCGTGTCTGGGTGGTGAAAACCACATCATCCGAACTGCTTGTAAATGTCTGGTTAGTCTGACGATTTTTTCTGGGAACGAATTGCGTCAGGTCATTTTCAAGCAGCAACAGGGAGTATTGTAAGGCATGGAAATCGTTGGCAATTTTTTGCGCGCGCTGGTGCTGTTCTGATGCCTGGGAAAAGACAATCGTCGCCATAAAACTGAGCGCTGAGAAAATCGCGACCGCCAGCATCACTTCAAGAAGGGTAAAACCGTGCTGCCTGTTAATCATGCTTTTCCCCTTGCTCCCCGGATACCGAAGCCCAGTCGTTGAGGATTAGTGAACGCCCTCCCGGGGTTACCACGGTGATGCTGCTGCGCGTAAACAATCCCGGGGTTTGCGAGCGCCCGGAGAATTGCCAGGCAAAGGTCATGTTTAACTGTGATGACTGCCCGGTCTTCAATGCGTCCTGGCCACCATGCGCTTTAATCAGCTGATTATCTGCAACCCACCGTGCAAGCATCTCTTGTTTCAGGGTATCCAGCGCTGAGAGCTGCCATTGCATACTGCTGACTAATCCCGTAACCGCCGTGGCAAAAATGGCCAGTGCCAGCAATACCTCCAACAGGAGCATTCCACTCTGATTTTTCATTGCGGCTCCTTTACTGGCCTAATGTCCAGCGGCAGCGAACCGGCGCTGTGTATAAGCAGGATTTTTTCGCCATCATCTTTCCTGAACAGCAGGGTGAATGGCGTCATCTGGCCATCAGGCATAATAATAATTTGCGGTGAAGTGCCTTTCGTTGATGGGGTAATGTCCGGTGACTTCGCTCTTTCCCATTCACCGTGAAGCGGTAAGTTGTCGTGATTTGTGGCGGCTACCCATTGCCAGCCGGTACGTGCATCTATCTGCGGAAGGTAGAGTGCCCAACCCTCTTCAGACAGCCGTAAGGCAACGGCATGTTTTTCCAGCAGCGCAAGATCCACTGCGTATTCAACTGATTGCCTGAATGCATCGGCGCGCTGGCGTAGCTTTCCGCTCGTGCTCAGCCGATCGCTTTGCATGGCGGTTACCCCCGCAACCGCAGCTGCGAGAATGACCACCACCAGAAGCACTTCCAGCAAAGTGAATCCTTTTTGATGTGCCATGATTAGCGAGCTTTTTTGTCGTTATCCCAGTTGTTTACGTCGTCCGTTGTCCCCGCTTCACCGTCGGGCCCGACTGAGCTTAAGTCGATAGCACTGTGTTCGCCTGGGCTTACCAGAATGTAGTCATTACCCCACGGATCCGCGGGCAGGCGACGGATATAGCCACCGGGATTATAATTTTCAGCCAGCGGTGACAGCACAGGAGCTTCAACGAGAGCCTCCATTCCCTGTTCGGTCGTGGGGTAGCGATGGTTATCCAGCTTGTACATATCGAGCGCGTTTTCGAGAGCGGTAATGTCGCTGATGGCTTTTTGTCGATCCGCACGATCTTTGTTACCCATCAGGTTGGGTACAACCAGGCTGGCAAGAATGCCCAGAATCACAATGACCACCATAAGCTCCATCAAGGTAAAACCACGCTGTGTTCTTAATGTCTGTCGTTCCATAACCTTTCCTTAGTTCATCAATGAGTTAAGTTGTAATATCGGTTGCATGACCGCCACGACAATAAACAGCACGATGGCGGCCATGAGGACAATCAGTGCAGGTTCAAATATCGCCAGCGCCATCGTGATACGGTTTTGCAGATGAATTTCCTGGTTATCCGTCGCGCGCTGCATGAGCTCCCCCAACTGGCCACTTTTTTCCCCGGAGGCGATCATGTACAGCATCATGGGCGGGAAAATATGCGTCTTCCCAAGTGACTGGCTGACACTATTTCCCTGACGTACGCTTTCCGCGGCGCTGCACAGACGCTGGCGTATCTCCTGGTTCATCACCCCTTCAGCCGAAAGAGCCATTGCCTGAAGTAGTGGTACGCCGCTCACGTTGAGAATGCTGAGGGCGCGTAAATAGCGAGCGCTGTTGATGGCGCAAACCAGCCGAAAGCGAGTCAACAGACGATGAAAACGAAGCCGGTTTCCTTCTCGCTTTAGCCAGCAGGAAAACAGGCCACCTAAGGTGATGAATAACAGCAACAGCCAGGGTCCCTGCGCTGACAGAAAGTGGCTAATGGCGAGCAGCAGGCGGGTTGTGAGCGGGAGCTCGTGCCGGAGATGAATAAACTGTGCGGCAACTTTTGGCACAACAGCGGTGAGCAGGATAACCACCACCAGAATGGCAACCGTGGTGAGCAGGGAGGGGTAAATTAACGCCTGCGTGAGTTTGCTGCGCATACGCTGCCGGGCTTCATTAAAGTCAGCCAGTCTTTCCAGAACCGCGCCAGCCTGACCTACGGTTTCTCCGGCCTTAACAAGCGTGCAATAGACGGTATCAAACAGTCGAGGATGCAGTTGCATCGCGGCGGAAAGGGATTGCCCTTCCAGCACTGCCTGACGAAGTGCTCCGATAATACTGACAAGATTTTTACTCTCTTTTTGCTGCTGGATAGCGGCGAGCGCCTCATCCAGCGGCAGTGCAGCAGCCATCAGGGTAGCGAGCTGGCGCGTAAAAAGCGTGAGTTCTGCATGACTGACCCGTGCAGAAAACCGCCATAGTGTTGTCCTGTGGCGCTGCTGCTTTATGGACTGCGGCAGCAGTGACTGGCTTCGCAGCCGGGCTACCATCTCCCGCTCGCTTTCGGCCTCGCTCACGCCAGTGTGACGGTCGCCGTTATCATCGGTCGCTACCCAGCGAAATTTCATCCTTTGTGCTCCGTTGAAGCGTGCCCTTCGGCAGTGACGCGCAGTACCTCTTCCAGTGAGGTCAATCCTTGTGCGGCTACGCGCAGGCCATTTGCCAGTAAGCTGAAGTGATTACGGCGCTGAAGCTGCTCCAGCTGTTGTTCATTGATCTCTGCGTGTACGGCTTCGCGTATCTCTGGTGTCATCACTAACAGCTCATGAATGGCCAGACGTCCCTGATAGCCACTTTGTCGACAGGCGCTACATCCGCTGGCCTGCCAAAGTTGCGAAGCATCAATTCCTTGCGCCAGCAATAACTGCTGCTGTTGAAGCGTGACGGGATGAGCGGATTTGCACTGGTTACAGAGGCGTCTTAGCAGACGCTGTGCGATCACCCCGACCAGCGATGATGAGAGCAGGAATGATTCCGTACCCATATCACGCAGGCGAGTCACTGCGCCGCTGGCGCTGTTTGTATGCAGGGTGGAGAGGACAAGATGCCCGGTTAATGAGGCCTGTACGGCAATCCGCGCAGTTTCAGCATCGCGTATTTCCCCTACCATCACCACATCAGGATCCTGACGCAAAATGGCGCGTAACCCGCGGGCAAAGGACATATCCACGCGGCTATTAACCTGCGTCTGGCCGATCCCCTCCAGCTCATATTCGATGGGGTCTTCAACCGTGAGGACATTACGTTCCGGGCTATTGAGCGCGGAAAGGAGTGCGTAAAGAGTGGTACTTTTCCCTGATCCGGTGGGACCCGTGACCAGAATAATGCCGTGGGGTAGGGCGATAAGATGTTTCAGATTGCGGATGTCATCGGCTGACATATCCAGCCTGTCGAGCGACAGGCGCAGGCTGGTTTTATCCAGCAGGCGTAAAACAACCCGTTCTCCGTGCTGTGAGGGCAGCGTGGAGACGCGCACATCGACGTTTCGATTGCCTATCTTTAGGGTTATCCGCCCATCCTGCGGCAGCCTTTTCTCTGCAATATCCAGCCGGGCCATAATTTTGATGCGCGAGACGAGTAGCGCGGCCAGCTTTTTATTTGGCTGAACCACTGGTCGCAATACCCCATCCACACGAAAGCGGATGCTCATCGTCTTTTCAAACACCTCAATATGAATGTCCGAGGCGTGTTCCTTAAGCGCTTCACTGAGTACGGCATTTATGAGTCTGATCACCGGCGCGTCTGACTGCTCGTTGAGCAGATCTTCATTCACGGGGATCTCATCGGAAAGGACGCTGAGGTCGTCCGAGTTGTTAATATCTTCAGCAATGAGCTGGGCTGACTCGCTATTTTGCTGGTAGAGAATCTCAAGCTTTTCTGTAAATTGCGCAGGGGTAAGCCGCGTAAAGTGAGTGCAGTGGGGGGCAGCAGAGGCTACTTCAAGCAGATGCTCAAGCGTGGCATTTTCTGCATAGAACAACTCCTGCTGCTGGAAGGCAACACCGACACGCTGCGCTTTTTTCCAGGAATAGGGTGTCATTTTGCGCGGTTTTCCCTGAACGGATTTTTGGCAGCAGGCGCCGCAGGGGCGTTATCAAATGCGCGGTCATCCAGTTCATCAATGTTGTCGACATTAATGAGCTTGTCATGCTGCTTATCACTGCGCTCCCTTTGCATATCCTTGAAGCTGGTATATTTTTCCCGTGAGAGCGAGTGATATACGTCGTCGTCCCGAATGATGGTTGGGCGGATAAAGACCATCAGGTTACGTTTACTCTTTTCATTCGAGGTGTAGCGGAACAGCTGTCCAATCAACGGGATATCACCTAACAGAGGAACTTTCGAGACTTCCTGCTTACTGGCATCATCCATCAATCCGCCAAGCACAACGGTTTCCCCACTTTTTACCAGCACCGCATTCTGGATGGTGCGGGTGTTGAATGTGGGTCCCAGCGTGGAGGACGTTGTCGAAGAGTCGACGCTGGAAACCTCTTGCTCTATCTCCATTAAAACGGAGTCGCCCTCGTTGATTTGAGGGGTGACTTTCAGCTTCGTGCCGACGGTTTTACGCTCGACAGTGCTGTAAATGTTATCGGCTGCGGTGGTTTGGGAACCTGAGAGCACGGGAACGTCCTGGCCAACGTTGAACGCGGCTTCTTTGTTATCCAGCGTCACAATACTGGGCGTGGAGAGGATATCGTTTTTATTGTCAGTATTGAGAGCGGTCAGCAGTACTCCCCAGTCACCGTTGAAGAAGCCCGCCGCAAGACCGGTATAGCCACTGAAGAGATCGTACGCCGGGTTGTCGCTGGTGATACCACCCTGAGACTTAAACTCATGGATGCCCTGCGCCGCATTAAAGATGGGTAAGCCGGTTCTGGTAAACTGTTGCACACCAACATTTTTGTTCGCCCACTGCACACCCAGGTTAAGACCTCTGCCATCCTGAACTTCCACAATGATTGCTTCGACCAGAACCTGAGCTCGACGAATATCCAGCTTTGAGATAACATCGCTCAGTTGTTGCAGAATGCCCTGGTCCGCGGTAACCACCAGTGAGTTGGTCTGTTCATCGGCCGTTATTGAGATATCGTTACCGTTGCTATTGTTGGTGGTTTTGGATGATCCCGCTTTTTCATCTTTTAATTTTTGTGTGACGCCCGTCAGCACCTCAACGAGTTTGTCCGCTTTGGCATATTTCAAATACCAGACGCGGGTATTGCCTTGGCCCTGGTCTTGCGTATCGAGCCGCGCGATGAGCTGTAAAACGCGCGCGCGCGCGCGATCGGAACCGCTGACGATCAGCGAATTCGTTCTTTTGTCGGCAACGATGCGCGTCTGGAGCGTTGCCGGTTTCGCTTCTTTTCCGCTTTCCCGCGACAGGTCGGTGAGTACATCGGCCAGATCGCTGGCAGAGGCGTATTTCAGTGGGATGATTTGCTCTTTCTCATCACCCATTACATCGACGCGTTTTACAACCTCCAGAAGGCGATTTACGGATGACGCTTTCCCGGTGATGATCAGCGCGTTTGAGGGTTCATAGTGCACAACGTTGCCCACGCTACTGCCGTCTAACATTTGCCGCAGCAGAGGAGAGAGCGCACGTGCGGGGACATTTTCCAGTGAGACAATACGTGTGACCAGCTCATCCCCTTTACCGGGCTGTGCGCCGCTGGTAATTCGACCAGGCAGGGTCTTTGCTTTTTCGGAGCGCACGACTTTCAGCAATCCGTTATCAAGACTGATGAGTGAAAAACCGTAAAGATCCAGTACGCTCAGGAAAAATTGATAATATTCTTCCTCAGTAAAGGTGTCTGAACTTCTTACAGAAATAGATGCCGTTACATCAGGATCTATCAGAATGGTTTTCCCTATGTTCTGGCCCACAATACTGACAAATGTTTGAATGTCCGCGCCATTAAAGTTAGCGGTGTAATCTGCTGAAAATGCGGGTTTACCGGAAGTGACAAGTAACAATGCCAGCGAAAGGGCTTTCATTCGCTGGCCTGGAGAGGTCCCTTTCATCTGGTTTTATTTCCTTCCTGGAATTGTTCAACGGAAACAGTAATCCGCTGCGGTGATGCATTTCGCAATAAGGTGAATTGCACCCTTTGTAGCGTTTCAAGTGACGCCTGCGCTTTCTTGATATTAACTGGCTGTTTTAAGGACAGGTTATTGAGCATGATGGCGATATCACCCGGCTCAAGACCAGCATGAGAAAACAACGCTGCATTATCCCGCGGAAGCAGGCGTAAACCCTGTAGAGTAGTTTTAGTGAACACGGGGCTGGCAGCAATAAAGTCTGACAATATCGCCTGAGACCGCGAAGCGGCCTTATCGACGCCTGCTGAAGATGCGGGGAGTTCTTCTAACAGATTGAGATGTTGGGTATGTCCTTCGGTGGAAAAAAATACCTGATTCGTTGTGATGTCGGAGACACGTGTAATCTTTGAGGAGTTCAGACGATCGCCGATAGCATAGGCAGTCTGTTCACCTCCTTCCAGCAGGATGGTACGGGAATGTAATTTATTGGTGCTGTAAATAATTCCACTCAACTGAATACCGGACAATGTGTCAGCTTCTTTTATGGTTAAGGTTGTCATTGCTGGGTTTTCTGTTGCCGAGCTTGATAGGTTCCATTTATATTTTTTGCTCGTTTTATTTATTTCATAAATGTTGTTGTGGTTTTTATTCGATGAACTGTATTTAGATATCTTCATATATCCATCGTTTATTGAAATGAATATAGTTATAAAGCTTGTCAATATAATTAGCGCGTACAGCGTACGGGAAGAAAACGCGCTTCTTAACGTGAGGGGTACAGTTATCATAAATTTATTATTAAGAATCTCTAAAGAGTAAATCTATTTCTTGTTAATGGTCGCGATAATATAATTGCTATCTGGTAAGCAGCAAGAAGTTTACAAGCAGGATGCTTATTTTAGGAAAAGAATAAATTTTGAGGCTAATACACTATTCATGGATGAACACATTCATTTCTATACTGCCCTGCGTCGCAGGATGCTGGACAGTCTGAGCACCACGCTGGCTCATGAACACTGGGTGGTGATGCAGGGTGTAACAGGCAGTGGCAAAAGCACACTGGCGCGTGGCGCTATCACCCACTGGCCTAATCGTGCTCTAACGATGAGCCCCACTAACAGTAAGGGCTATCAGTGGGAATGGACTGTGATTGCTGACACTGAAGTTTCGGGCAATTTAACCGGGAGGGCGTTTTCCAGCAATTCGCTCTGGCGTGAATTGTTGTGCGCTACCGACGCGATGCCAGACCACCCGCTTTTGCTGGTTCTTGAAGACAGCCATCGGGTACCAAAAGGCATTGTGGCCATAGTCGAGATGTTCATCGCACTTATGCCGCAAGCCCATCTTTTGATAACCGGCAATTTTTCCAATCGCCAACAACGTCAATTACGTATAAACCATCCGGTATGGTTTCAGCTTTCTGGCGTGAGAGTAGATGACTACCGACAGGTATTCGCTTTTTATGCCGGTATTGAGCCAGGGGAGGGGAGGGCGTTTCCTGACAAATTCATCCGCGACATGATGAAACGCAGCCAGGGGAACCTGCATTTAGCCGCCCGGGCAGGCAGACGCTACCACGGGAGTGCACCATCGGGTGATGGTGCACATGATACTCTGCCGCTATCCCAGCAAGCCGATACCCTACGTTGTCTGCCAGCACCCCGGCGGGGAGGACGACTGTGGCTGGCATTGTTCCTGGTGGCGATCGTGTCGGGCAGCGCGGGTGGGTATTTTGCGCAACCACTTTCACGCGGGTTTCCTTCTCCTGCAAGGTGGATTACTGCGACAAAGAGTCCGGTGAAACCGCCGGCGCTGACATCCGGGATTTTGTCTGCCAGGGGATCACTCGCATTACTCTATAGCGTCTGGGGTTATGAAGTGGATCAAGGAGAAGCCTGGTGCGATCAGGCATTCCGGGCAGGAATGGCGTGTGTGTCCGGAACCGATACGTTGGCATCGTTGATGGCTCAGGGGCTGCCCTGGATCGCCGCTCTGGAGATAGAAAATACGCACATCCCGGTTGTTATCATCGGGGGAGGGGGCGATTCGCTCGTTGCGTTGTCGGGGGAAAAAACCTGGGTTCTGAATAAAGCATGGTTCAGCAGCGTCTGGAAGGGGAGCTATACCCTGATGTGGAAGCCATCTCCTGACGGCAATGGGAGCATTTCAAAGAAGAGCAGCGCCGATGATATTGTGTGGCTAGATACTATGCTTAGCCGCGTGCTTAACGTCGATGCCGAAGAGACCGGCGAGTGGAGTCCAGTGCTGATTGAAAAAATTCGCCAGTTTCAAAGGCAAAACAAAATTAAGGCTGATGGCGTGATGGGGCGAATTTCGCTTATCAGGCTGTGGCAGGCACTGGGAGAAAGCCCGAAAATAACCTCTGATGGAGGAAAAGCATGAGTACGAAACGGGGTGACACCCCGAACGTAAACGAAGGCTTTATCAGACCTGATATGCCGGTTACGCCTGGGCGGTGTTTACTGCATTTGTTGTGTTGGCTGGTGTATATCATGGGATGCACCCTGGCGGGCTGCTTTATCTATCTCTGGATTTCTCAAACCACGGGGTCTGAACCAGCGCCCCTGAACTATCGCCTGTCAGATGAACACTATATATATAAGAAGAAACCTTTACCGCTGCCACAAGAGAGCGTGACAGAAGAGACTGCCTGGGAGGGTGATAGTGGAGAGCAACCAGCGCCAGAAAATTTCACTGAACAGTCCGAACTCAAAGCGCGGGTGAAGCAGGCTATGGCCGATATCGAACAGCAATGAGTACACCTTAATAAAGGTTGGTTATTATCGACACAGTTGACTTGCATTAAGTCTGTAAATACGTATAATGCGCGGGCTTGTCGTAATTGACGGCTGGTTCAATCTGAACCGGAGTAACTAATTTTGTTACTCAACAATGCTCCCAATCGGGGAGCTACGTAAGAACGGTTACACTCTCCCATCAATCGTAATGGGTTTGAGGAGTAATCATTTTCGTTTATAAAATAATTGGAGCTCTGGTCTCATGCAGAACCAAAGAATCCGTATCCGCCTTAAAGCGTTTGATCATCGTCTGATCGATCAATCAACCGCGGAAATCGTCGAGACTGCTAAGCGCACTGGTGCGCAAGTCCGTGGTCCGATCCCGCTGCCGACCCGCAAAGAGCGCTTCACCGTTCTGATCTCCCCGCACGTCAACAAAGACGCGCGTGATCAGTACGAAATCCGCACTCACAAGCGTCTGGTTGACATCGTTGAGCCAACTGAGAAAACCGTTGATGCTCTGATGCGTCTGGATCTGGCTGCCGGTGTAGACGTGCAGATCAGCCTGGGTTAATCAGGTCATCGAGCGATTGAGAGGTTGATACAATGATTGGTTTAGTCGGTAAAAAAGTGGGTATGACCCGCATCTTCACTGAAGATGGCGTTTCAATCCCAGTAACCGTAATCGAAGTTGAAGCAAACCGCGTTACTCAGGTTAAAGATCTGGCTAACGATGGCTACCGCGCTGTTCAGGTTACCACTGGTGCTAAAAAAGCTAACCGTGTAACCAAACCAGAAGCGGGTCACTTCGCTAAAGCTGGCGTTGAAGCTGGCCGTGGTCTGTGGGAATTCCGTCTTGCTGAAGGCGAAGAGTTCACCGTAGGTCAGGACATTAGCGTTGAGCTGTTTGCTGACGTTAAAAAAGTTGACGTAACCGGTACCTCTAAAGGTAAAGGTTTTGCTGGTACCGTTAAGCGCTGGAACTTCCGTACCCAGGACGCTACTCACGGTAACTCCTTGTCTCACCGCGTTCCGGGTTCTATCGGTCAGAACCAGACTCCGGGCAAAGTGTTCAAAGGCAAGAAAATGGCAGGTCAGCTGGGTAACGAACGTGTAACCGTTCAGAGCCTGGACGTAGTACGTGTTGACGCTGAGCGCAACCTGCTGCTGGTTAAAGGTGCAGTTCCGGGTGCAACCGGTAGCGACCTGATCGTTAAACCAGCTGTGAAGGCGTAAGGGGATAGCAATGGAATTAGTATTGAAAGACGCGCAGAGCGCGCTGACTGTTTCCGAAACTACCTTCGGTCGTGATTTCAACGAAGCGCTGGTTCACCAGGTTGTTGTTGCTTATGCAGCTGGTGCTCGTCAGGGTACTCGTGCTCAGAAGACTCGTGCTGAAGTAACTGGTTCTGGCAAAAAGCCATGGCGCCAGAAAGGTACCGGCCGTGCGCGTTCAGGTTCTATCAAGAGCCCGATCTGGCGTTCAGGTGGCGTGACCTTCGCTGCGCGTCCACAGGACCACAGTCAAAAAGTTAACAAAAAGATGTACCGCGGCGCGCTGAAAAGCATCCTGTCCGAACTGGTACGTCAGGATCGTCTGATCGTTGTCGAATCATTCTCTGTTGAAGCGCCTAAAACTAAGCTGCTGGCACAGAAACTGAAAGACATGGCTCTGGAAGATGTGCTGATCATCACCGGTGAGCTGGACGAGAACCTGTTCCTTGCTGCGCGTAACCTGCACAAGGTTGACGTACGTGATGCAACTGGTATCGACCCGGTTAGCCTGATCGCCTTCGACAAAGTCGTAATGACTGCTGATGCTGTTAAGCAAGTTGAGGAGATGCTGGCATGATTCGTGAAGAACGTCTGCTGAAGGTGCTGCGTGCACCGCACGTTTCTGAAAAAGCGTCTACTGCGATGGAAAAAACAAACACCATCGTTCTCAAAGTTGCTAAAGACGCGACCAAAGCAGAGATCAAAGCTGCTGTGCAGAAACTGTTTGAAGTCGAAGTCGAAGTCGTTAACACCCTGGTAGTTAAAGGGAAAGTTAAACGTCAAGGACAGCGTATCGGTCGTCGTAGCGACTGGAAAAAAGCTTACGTCACCCTGAAAGAAGGCCAGAATCTGGACTTCGTTGGCGGCGCTGAGTAAGTCGGAGGAGTAATACAATGGCAGTTGTTAAATGTAAACCGACATCTCCGGGTCGTCGCCACGTAGTTAAAGTGGTTAACCCTGAGCTGCACAAGGGCAAACCTTTTGCTCCGTTGCTGGAAAAAAACAGCAAATCCGGTGGTCGTAACAACAATGGCCGTATCACCACTCGTCACATCGGTGGTGGCCACAAGCAGGCTTATCGTATTGTTGACTTCAAACGCAACAAAGACGGTATCCCAGCAGTTGTTGAACGTCTTGAGTACGATCCGAACCGTTCCGCGAACATCGCGCTGGTTCTGTACAAAGACGGCGAACGCCGTTACATCCTGGCCCCTAAAGGCCTGAAAGCTGGCGACCAGATTCAGTCTGGCGTTGATGCTGCAATCAAAGCAGGCAACACCCTGCCGATGCGCAATATCCCGGTTGGTTCTACCGTTCATAACGTAGAAATGAAACCAGGTAAAGGCGGTCAGCTGGCACGTTCCGCTGGTACTTACGTTCAGATCGTTGCTCGTGACGGTGCTTATGTCACCCTGCGTCTGCGTTCTGGTGAAATGCGTAAAGTCGAAGCAGACTGCCGCGCTACTCTGGGCGAAGTTGGCAATGCTGAGCATATGCTGCGCGTTCTGGGTAAAGCAGGTGCTGCACGCTGGCGTGGTGTTCGTCCTACCGTTCGCGGTACTGCGATGAACCCAGTAGACCACCCACATGGTGGTGGTGAAGGTCGTAACTTTGGTAAGCACCCGGTAACTCCGTGGGGCGTTCAGACCAAAGGTAAGAAGACCCGCAGCAACAAGCGTACTGATAAATTTATCGTACGTCGCCGTAGCAAATAATTTTAGAGGATAAGCCATGCCACGTTCTCTCAAGAAAGGTCCTTTTATTGACCTGCACTTGCTGAAGAAGGTAGAGAAAGCGGTGGAAAGCGGAGACAAGAAGCCCCTGCGCACTTGGTCCCGTCGTTCAACGATCTTTCCTAACATGATCGGTTTGACCATCGCTGTCCATAATGGTCGTCAGCACGTTCCAGTCTTTGTTTCCGACGAAATGGTTGGTCACAAACTGGGTGAATTCGCACCGACTCGTACTTATCGCGGCCACGCTGCTGATAAAAAAGCGAAGAAGAAATAAGGTAGGAGGAAGAGATGGAAACTTTAGCTCAACATCGCCATGCTCGTTCTTCTGCTCAGAAGGTTCGCCTTGTTGCTGACCTGATTCGCGGTAAGAAAGTGTCGCAGGCCCTGGACATCCTGACCTATACCAACAAGAAAGCTGCGGTATTGGTTAAGAAAGTACTGGAATCTGCCATTGCTAACGCTGAACACAACGATGGCGCTGACATTGACGATCTGAAAGTTGCGAAAATTTTCGTAGACGAAGGCCCAAGCATGAAGCGCATTATGCCGCGTGCGAAAGGTCGTGCAGATCGCATCCTGAAGCGCACCAGCCACATTACTGTGGTTGTGTCCGATCGCTGAGACTCTGGAGACTAGCAATGGGTCAGAAAGTACATCCTAATGGTATTCGCCTGGGTATTGTAAAACCATGGAACTCTACTTGGTTTGCGAACACCAAAGAATTCGCTGACAACCTGGACAGCGATTTTAAAGTACGTCAGTACCTGACTAAGGAACTGGCTAAAGCGTCTGTATCTCGTATCGTTATCGAGCGTCCGGCTAAGAGCATCCGTGTAACCATTCACACTGCTCGTCCTGGCATCGTTATCGGTAAGAAAGGCGAAGACGTAGAAAAACTGCGCAAGGTCGTAGCGGATATCGCTGGCGTTCCTGCACAGATCAATATCGCTGAAGTTCGTAAGCCTGAACTGGACGCTAAATTGGTTGCTGACAGCATCACTTCTCAGCTGGAACGTCGTGTTATGTTCCGTCGTGCTATGAAGCGTGCTGTACAGAACGCAATGCGTCTGGGCGCTAAAGGTATCAAAGTTGAAGTTAGCGGCCGTCTGGGCGGCGCGGAAATCGCACGTACCGAATGGTACCGTGAAGGTCGCGTACCGCTGCACACTCTGCGTGCTGACATCGACTACAACACCTCTGAAGCGCACACCACTTACGGTGTAATCGGCGTTAAGGTATGGATCTTCAAAGGTGAGATCCTGGGTGGTATGGCTGCTGTTGAACAACCGGAAAAACCGGCTGCTCAACCTAAAAAGCAGCAGCGTAAAGGCCGTAAATAAGGAGCGTCGCTGATGTTACAACCAAAGCGTACAAAATTCCGTAAAGTGCACAAAGGCCGCAACCGTGGTCTGGCGCAGGGTACGGATGTTAGCTTCGGCACTTTCGGTCTGAAAGCTGTTGGCCGTGGTCGTCTGACTGCACGTCAGATCGAAGCAGCACGTCGTGCAATGACCCGTGCAGTTAAGCGTCAAGGTAAGATTTGGATCCGTGTATTCCCGGACAAACCAATCACCGAGAAGCCGCTGGAAGTTCGTATGGGTAAAGGTAAAGGTAACGTGGAGTACTGGGTTGCCTTGATCCAACCGGGCAAAGTCCTGTATGAAATGGACGGTGTTCCGGAAGAGCTGGCCCGTGAAGCCTTCGGCCTGGCAGCAGCGAAACTGCCTATCAAAACCACCTTTGTAACTAAGACGGTGATGTAATGAAAGCAAATGAGCTGCGTGAAAAAAGCGTTGAAGAACTGAACGCCGAGCTGCTGAATCTGCTGCGTGAGCAGTTTAACCTGCGTATGCAGGCTGCAAGTGGCCAGCTGCAACAGACTCACCTGCTGAAGCAAGTGCGTCGCAATGTTGCACGCGTTAAGACTTTACTGACTCAGAAGGCGGGTGCGTAATGACCGATAAAATCCGTACTCTGCAAGGTCGTGTTGTTAGCGACAAAATGGAGAAATCCATTGTTGTTGCTATCGAACGTATTGTGAAACACCCGATCTACGGTAAATTCATCAAGCGTACGACCAAACTGCACGTACATGACGAGAACAACGAATGTGGTATCGGCGACAAGGTTGAAATCCGTGAATGCCGTCCACTGTCCAAGACTAAGTCCTGGACGCTGGTTCGCGTTGTAGAGAAAGCGGTTCTGTAATACAGTAAGCCTTCTCGATACGAATAAACGGCTCAGCGATGAGCCGTTTATTTTTTCTACCCATATTGCAGAAGCGGTGTTATAATGCCGCGCCCTCGATATGGGGCTTTTTAACGGCTCTGATTTTAGAGTCTCAGGTAGTAGTTGACATTAGCGGAGCACTAAAATGATCCAAGAACAGACTATGCTGAACGTCGCCGACAACTCCGGTGCACGTCGCGTAATGTGTATCAAGGTTCTGGGTGGCTCGCACCGTCGCTACGCAGGCGTAGGCGACATCATCAAGATCACCATCAAGGAAGCAATTCCACGTGGTAAGGTCAAAAAAGGTGATGTGCTGAAAGCGGTAGTGGTGCGCACCAAGAAGGGTGTTCGTCGCCCTGACGGTTCTGTCATTCGCTTCGATGGTAATGCATGCGTTATTTTGAACAATAACAGCGAGCAGCCTATCGGCACGCGTATCTTTGGGCCGGTAACTCGTGAACTTCGTACTGAGAAGTTCATGAAAATTATCTCTCTGGCACCAGAAGTACTCTAAGGAGCGAATCATGGCAGCGAAAATCCGTCGTGATGACGAAGTTATCGTGTTAACCGGTAAAGATAAAGGTAAACGCGGTAAAGTAAAAAATGTTCTGTCTTCCGGCAAACTCGTCGTTGAAGGTATCAACCTGGTTAAGAAACATCAGAAGCCGGTTCCGGCCCTGAACCAACCAGGTGGCATCGTTGAAAAAGAAGCTGCTATTCAGGTTTCTAACGTTGCAATCTTCAATGCGGCTACCGGCAAGGCTGACCGTGTAGGCTTTAGATTCGAAGACGGCAAAAAAGTCCGTTTCTTCAAGTCTAACAGCGAAACTATCAAGTAATTTGGAGTAGTACGATGGCGAAACTGCATGATTACTACAAAGACGAAGTAGTTAGCAAACTCATGACTGAGTTTAACTACAATTCTGTCATGCAAGTCCCTCGGGTCGAGAAGATCACCCTGAACATGGGTGTTGGTGAAGCGATCGCTGACAAGAAACTGCTGGATAACGCAGCAGCTGATCTGACAGCAATCTCCGGTCAAAAGCCGTTGATCACCAAAGCACGCAAATCAGTTGCAGGCTTCAAAATCCGTCAGGGCTATCCGATCGGCTGTAAAGTAACTCTGCGTGGCGAACGCATGTGGGAGTTCTTTGAGCGCCTGATCACTATTGCTGTTCCACGTATCCGTGACTTCCGTGGCTTGTCCGCTAAGTCTTTCGACGGTCGTGGTAACTACAGCATGGGTGTCCGTGAGCAGATCATCTTCCCAGAAATCGACTACGATAAAGTCGACCGCGTGCGTGGTTTGGATATTACCATTACCACTACTGCGAAATCTGACGAAGAAGGCCGTGCTCTGCTGGCTGCCTTTGACTTCCCGTTCCGCAAGTAAGGTAGGGTTACTGAATGGCTAAGCAATCAATGAAAGCACGCGAAGTAAAGCGCGTAGCTTTAGCTGATAAATTCTTCGCTAAACGCGCTGAACTGAAAGCGATCATTTCTGATGTGAACGCTTCCGACGAAGATCGTTGGAATGCGGTTCTCAAGCTGCAGTCTCTGCCGCGTGATTCCAGCCCGTCTCGTCAGCGTAACCGCTGTCGTCAAACAGGTCGTCCACATGGTTATGTGGGCAAGTTTGGGTTGAGCCGTATCAAACTGCGTGAAGCCGCTATGCGCGGTGAAGTGCCAGGCTTGAAAAAGGCTAGCTGGTAATTACCAATTGAATCACGGGAGTAAAGACAGATGAGCATGCAAGATCCGATCGCGGATATGCTGACCCGTATCCGTAACGGTCAGGCCGCGAACAAAGTTGCGGTCACCATGCCTTCCGCCAAGCTGAAAGTGGCAATTGCCAACGTGCTGAAGGAAGAAGGTTTTATCGAAGATTTTAAAGTTGAAGGCGACACCAAGCCGGAACTGGAACTTACTCTCAAGTATTTCCAGGGTAAAGCTGTTGTAGAAAGCATTCAGCGTGTCAGCCGCCCAGGCCTGCGCATCTATAAGAAAAAAGATGAGCTGCCAAAAGTTATGGCTGGTCTTGGTATCGCAGTTGTTTCTACCTCTAAAGGTGTTATGACTGATCGTGCAGCGCGCCAAGCTGGTCTTGGTGGCGAAATTATCTGCTACGTAGCCTAATCGGAGGAAAGAATGTCTCGTGTTGCTAAAGCACCGGTCGTCATTCCTGCCGGCGTTGATGTAAAAATCGACGGTCAGGTTATTACGATCAAAGGTAAAAACGGCGAGCTGACTCGTACCCTCAACAATGCTGTTGAAGTTAAACATGCAGACAACGCTCTGACCTTCGGTCCACGTGATGGTTTCGTGGATGGATGGGCTCAGGCTGGTACCGCGCGTGCCCTGCTGAACTCAATGGTTGTTGGTGTTACCGAAGGCTTCACTAAAAAGCTTCAGCTGGTTGGTGTTGGTTATCGTGCAGCTATCAAAGGGAATGCAGTAGGCCTGTCTCTGGGCTTCTCACACCCTGTTGAGCATCCGCTGCCGGCCGGTATCACTGCAGAATGCCCGACTCAGACTGAAATCGTGCTGAAAGGCGCTGATAAACAGCTGATCGGTCAGGTTGCAGCAGATCTGCGCGCCTACCGTCGTCCTGAGCCTTACAAAGGCAAGGGTGTTCGTTACGCCGACGAAGTCGTGCGTACCAAAGAGGCTAAGAAGAAGTAAGGTAACACTATGGATAAGAAATCTGCTCGTATCCGTCGTGCGACCCGCGCACGCCGCAAGCTCAAAGAGCTGGGTGCAACTCGCCTGGTGGTACATCGTACCCCGCGTCATATTTACGCACAGGTAATTGCACCGAACGGTTCTGAAGTTCTGGTAGCTGCTTCTACTGTAGAAAAAGCTATTGCAGAACAATTGAAGTACACCGGTAACAAAGACGCCGCTGCAGCTGTAGGTAAAGCTGTTGCAGAACGCGCTCTGGAAAAAGGCATCAGCAATGTTTCCTTTGACCGTTCCGGGTTCCAATATCATGGTCGTGTCCAGGCACTGGCAGATGCTGCCCGTGAAGCTGGCCTTCAGTTCTAAGGTAGAGGTGTAAGATGGCTCACATCGAAAAACAGGCTGGCGAACTGCAGGAAAAGCTGATCGCGGTTAACCGCGTATCTAAAACCGTTAAAGGTGGTCGTATTTTCTCCTTCACAGCTCTGACTGTAGTTGGTGATGGTAACGGTCGCGTTGGTTTTGGTTACGGTAAAGCGCGTGAAGTTCCAGCAGCGATCCAGAAAGCGATGGAAAAAGCCCGTCGCAATATGATTAACGTCGCGCTGAACCACGGCACCCTGCAACACCCTGTTAAAGGTGTTCACACGGGTTCTCGTGTATTCATGCAGCCAGCTTCCGAAGGTACCGGTATCATCGCCGGTGGTGCAATGCGCGCCGTTCTGGAAGTTGCTGGGGTTCATAACGTTCTGGCTAAAGCATATGGTTCCACCAACCCGATTAACGTGGTTCGTGCAACTATTGATGGCCTGGAAAATATGAATTCTCCAGAAATGGTCGCTGCCAAGCGTGGTAAATCCGTTGAAGAAATTCTGGGGTAATTGACCATGGCAAAGACTATTAAAATCACTCAAACCCGCAGTGCAATCGGTCGTCTGCCGAAACACAAGGCAACGCTGCTTGGCCTGGGTCTGCGTCGTATTGGTCATACTGTTGAGCGCGAGGATACTCCTGCTGTTCGCGGTATGGTCAACGCGGTTTACTTCATGGTTAAAGTTGAGGAGTAAGAGATGCGTTTAAATACTCTGTCTCCGGCCGAAGGCTCTAAAAAGGCGGGTAAACGCCTGGGTCGTGGTATCGGTTCTGGCCTCGGTAAAACCGGTGGTCGTGGTCACAAAGGCCAGAACTCTCGTTCTGGCGGTGGCGTACGTCGCGGTTTCGAGGGTGGTCAGATGCCACTGTACCGTCGTCTGCCGAAGTTCGGCTTCACCTCTCGCAAAGCAGCGATCACAGCGGAAATCCGTCTGTCTGACCTGGCGAAAGTTGAAGGCGGCGTTGTGGACCTGAACACGCTGAAAGCAGCTAACATTATCGGTATCCAGATCGAGTTCGCGAAAGTGATCCTGGCTGGTGAAGTTTCTACTCCGGTAACTGTTCGTGGCCTGCGTGTGACTAAAGGTGCTCGTGCTGCTATCGAAGCTGCTGGCGGTAAAATTGAGGAATAAGTAGCAGATGGCTAAGCAACCGGGATTAGATTTTCAAAGTGCCAAAGGTGGTTTTGGCGAGCTGAAACGCAGACTGCTGTTTGTTATCGGCGCGCTGATTGTTTTCCGTATTGGCTCTTTTATTCCGATCCCTGGTATCGATGCCGCTGTACTTGCCAAACTGCTTGAGCAACAGCGAGGCACCATCATTGAAATGTTCAACATGTTCTCTGGTGGTGCTCTCAGCCGTGCTTCTATCTTTGCTCTGGGTATTATGCCGTACATTTCGGCATCCATTATTATCCAGCTGCTGACGGTTGTTCATCCAGCCCTGGCAGAGTTGAAGAAAGAAGGGGAGTCCGGACGTCGTAAGATCAGTCAGTACACCCGTTACGGCACTCTGGTGCTGGCTATATTCCAGTCTATCGGTATTGCTACCGGTTTGCCGAATATGCCTGGTATGCAGGGCCTGGTGATTAATCCAGGCTTTGCATTCTACTTCACCGCTGTTGTAAGTCTGGTCACAGGAACCATGTTCCTGATGTGGCTCGGCGAACAGATTACTGAACGTGGTATCGGTAACGGTATCTCAATCATTATCTTCGCCGGCATTGTTGCGGGACTCCCGCCAGCCATTGCCCACACTATCGAGCAAGCGCGTCAAGGCGACCTGCACTTCCTCCTGTTGCTGTTGGTTGCAGTATTAGTATTTGCAGTGACGTTCTTTGTTGTCTTCGTTGAACGTGGTCAACGCCGCATTGTGGTGAACTACGCTAAACGTCAACAGGGTCGTCGTGTCTATGCTGCACAGAGCACACATTTACCGCTGAAAGTGAATATGGCAGGGGTAATCCCGGCAATCTTCGCTTCCAGTATTATTCTGTTCCCGGCGACCATCGCGTCATGGTTCGGGGGCGGGACTGGTTGGAACTGGCTGACAACAATTTCGCTGTATTTGCAGCCTGGGCAACCACTTTATGTGTTACTCTATGCGTCTGCGATCATCTTCTTCTGTTTCTTCTACACGGCGTTGGTCTTCAACCCGCGTGAAACAGCAGATAACCTGAAGAAGTCCGGTGCATTTGTACCAGGAATTCGTCCGGGAGAGCAAACGGCGAAGTATATCGATAAAGTAATGACTCGCCTGACTTTGGTTGGTGCGCTTTATATTACTTTTATCTGCCTGATCCCGGAGTTCATGCGTGATGCAATGAAAGTACCGTTCTACTTCGGTGGGACTTCACTGCTTATCGTTGTTGTCGTGATTATGGACTTTATGGCTCAAGTGCAAACTCTGATGATGTCCAGTCAGTATGAGTCTGCATTGAAGAAGGCGAACCTGAAAGGCTACGGCCGCTAATTGGTCGCCTGAGAAGTTACGGAGAGTAAAAATGAAAGTTCGTGCTTCCGTCAAGAAATTATGCCGTAACTGCAAAATCGTTAAGCGTGATGGCGTCATCCGCGTGATTTGCAGTGCCGAGCCGAAGCATAAACAGCGCCAAGGCTGATTATTTCGCATATTTTTCTTGCAAAGTTGGGTTGAGCTGGCTAGATTAGCCAGCCAATCTTTTGTATGTCTGTACGTATCCATTTGAGTATCCTGAAAACGGGCTTTTCAGCATGGTGCGTACATATTAAATAGTAGGAGTGCATAGTGGCCCGTATAGCAGGCATTAACATTCCTGATCAGAAACATGCTGTGATCGCATTAACTTCGATCTACGGCGTCGGCAAGACCCGTTCTAAAGCCATTCTGGCTGCAGCGGGTATCGCTGAAGATGTTAAGATCAGTGAGCTGTCTGAAGAACAAATCGACACGCTGCGTGACGAAGTTGCCAAATTTGTCGTTGAAGGTGATCTGCGCCGTGAAGTTAGCATGAGCATCAAGCGCCTTATGGATCTTGGTTGCTATCGCGGTTTGCGTCATCGTCGTGGTCTGCCAGTGCGCGGTCAGCGTACTAAGACCAACGCACGTACCCGTAAGGGTCCGCGCAAACCGATCAAGAAATAATCGGGGTGATTGAATAATGGCAAAGGCACCAGTTCGTGCACGTAAGCGTGTAAGAAAACAAGTCTCTGACGGCGTGGCTCATATCCATGCTTCTTTCAACAACACCATCGTTACTATTACTGATCGTCAGGGTAACGCATTGGGTTGGGCAACAGCCGGTGGTTCCGGTTTCCGTGGTTCACGCAAATCCACTCCGTTCGCAGCTCAGGTTGCAGCAGAGCGTTGCGCTGAAGCCGTAAAAGAATACGGCATCAAGAATCTGGAAGTTATGGTTAAAGGTCCGGGTCCGGGTCGTGAATCTACCGTTCGCGCTCTGAACGCCGCTGGTTTCCGCATCACTAATATTACTGATGTGACTCCGATCCCTCATAACGGTTGTCGTCCGCCGAAAAAACGTCGCGTATAACGCTCGTTTTTTAGGTTAGTTGGAGATAGAAAATGGCAAGATATTTGGGTCCTAAGCTCAAGCTGAGCCGTCGTGAGGGCACCGACTTATTCCTTAAGTCTGGCGTTCGCGCGATCGATACCAAGTGTAAAATTGAACAAGCTCCTGGCCAGCACGGTGCGCGTAAACCGCGTCTGTCTGACTATGGTGTGCAGTTGCGTGAAAAGCAAAAAGTTCGCCGTATGTACGGTGTGCTGGAGCGTCAGTTCCGTAACTATTATAAAGAAGCAGCACGTCTGAAAGGCAACACAGGTGAAAACCTGCTGGCTCTGCTGGAAGGTCGTCTGGACAACGTTGTATACCGTATGGGCTTCGGCGCTACTCGTGCTGAATCACGTCAGCTGGTTAGCCACAAAGCAATCATGGTAAACGGTCGTGTTGTTAACATCGCTTCTTATCAGGTTAAAGCGAATGACGTTGTTAGCATTCGTGAGAAAGCGAAAAAGCAATCTCGCGTGAAGGCCGCTCTGGAGCTGGCTGAGCAGCGTGAAAAGCCAACCTGGCTGGAAGTTGATGCTGGCAAGATGGAAGGTACGTTCAAGCGTCAGCCAGAACGTTCTGATCTGTCTGCGGACATTAACGAACACCTGATCGTCGAGCTTTACTCCAAGTAAAGCTTAGTACCAAAGAGAGGACACAATGCAGGGTTCTGTGACAGAGTTTCTAAAACCGCGCCTGGTAGATATCGAGCAAGTGAGTTCGACGCACGCCAAGGTGACCCTTGAGCCTTTAGAGCGTGGCTTTGGCCATACTCTGGGTAACGCACTGCGCCGTATTCTGCTCTCATCGATGCCGGGTTGCGCGGTGACCGAGGTTGAGATTGATGGTGTACTTCATGAGTACAGCACCAAAGAAGGCGTTCAGGAAGATATCCTTGAAATCCTGCTCAACCTGAAAGGGCTGGCGGTGAGAGTTCAGGGTAAAGATGAAGTTATTCTTACTCTGAATAAATCTGGCATTGGCCCTGTGACTGCAGCCGACATCACCCACGACGGTGATGTTGAAATCGTCAAGCCGCAGCACGTGATCTGCCACCTGACCGATGAGAACGCAGCTATTAGCATGCGTATCAAAGTTCAGCGCGGTCGTGGTTATGTGCCGGCTTCTGCCCGAATTCATTCGGAAGAAGATGAGCGCCCAATCGGCCGTCTGCTGGTCGACGCATGTTACAGCCCTGTAGAGCGTATTGCCTACAATGTTGAAGCAGCGCGTGTAGAACAGCGTACCGACCTGGACAAGCTGGTCATCGAAATGGAAACCAACGGCACAATCGATCCTGAAGAGGCGATTCGTCGTGCGGCAACCATCCTGGCAGAACAACTTGAAGCTTTCGTTGACTTACGTGATGTTCGTCAGCCGGAAGTTAAAGAAGAGAAACCAGAATTCGATCCGATCCTGCTGCGCCCTGTTGACGATCTCGAATTGACTGTCCGCTCTGCTAACTGCCTTAAGGCAGAAGCTATCCACTATATCGGTGATCTGGTACAGCGTACCGAGGTTGAGTTGCTGAAAACGCCGAACCTGGGTAAAAAATCTCTTACTGAGATTAAAGACGTGCTGGCTTCACGTGGTCTGTCTCTGGGCATGCGCCTGGAAAACTGGCCACCGGCAAGCATTGCTGACGAGTAACCGGATCACAGGTTAAGGTTTTACTGAGAAGGATAAGGTCATGCGCCATCGTAAGAGTGGTCGTCAACTGAACCGCAACAGCAGCCATCGCCAGGCTATGTTCCGCAACATGGCAGGTTCACTGGTTCGTCATGAGATCATCAAGACGACCCTGCCTAAAGCGAAAGAGCTGCGTCGCGTAGTTGAGCCGCTGATTACTCTTGCCAAGACTGACAGCGTTGCTAATCGTCGTCTGGCATTCGCCCGTACTCGTGATAACGAGATCGTGGCAAAACTGTTTAACGAACTGGGCCCGCGTTTCGCGAGCCGTGCAGGTGGTTACACTCGTATTCTGAAGTGTGGCTTCCGTGCAGGCGACAACGCTCCGATGGCTTACATCGAGCTGGTTGATCGTTCTGAATCGAAAGCAGAAGCTGCTGCAGAGTAATCTGTAGTAACGTAAAAAGACCCGCTTCGGCGGGTTTTTTTATATCCGCAGAATCCCCACTTCTCTACAATAACTGTATCTTTTCTGTTCATCCCCTGGAGTCCGTTATGTGGTTGCTCGACCAGTGGGCAGAACGCCATATTTGCGATGCCCTAAGAAAAGGTGAGTTCGACAATCTCCCCGGTGCCGGTGCTCCGATAGCGCTGGATGACGATTCTCATGTCGCGCCTGAGTTACGTTCTGGCTATCGCTTACTGAAAAATGCCGGTTGCTTACCCCCGGAGCTTGAGCAGCGTAAAGAGGCTGTAGAACTTGTTGATCTGTTGAAAGGCATTCGCAAGGACGATCCCCGGCATCCAGAAATTAGCCGTCGTCTGGCATTGATCGAATTGAAACTGCGCCAGGCTGGAATGAATACAGATTTTCTGCATGGCGAGTATTGTGAACGGCTGATGCACAAAATGAAGGAGGAGTAGTTATGTATCGTATTGGTGAACTCGCAAAGCTTGCAAACGTAACACCCGACACCATTCGTTATTACGAAAAGCAGCAGATGATTGACCATGAGGTGCGCACGGAAGGTGGGTTTCGTCTTTATACCGATAATGATCTACAGCGCCTCCGGTTTATACGTTACGCACGCCAGCTTGGTTTTACCCTTGATTCCATCCGTGAGCTTTTATCGATCCGCATAGATCCGGCACATCATACTTGCCAGGAGTCGAAGAGCATTGTTCAGGCCAGACTGGATGAAGTAGAAGCGCGGATCCAGGAGCTTCAGACGATGCAGCGGTCACTACAGCGCCTGAATGATGCCTGCTGTGGTACAGCCCATAGCAGCGTCTATTGCTCGATCCTTGAAGCACTCGAGCAGGGAGCAAGTGGAGAAACACAGGGGTGTTGATTTTTAGTACGTCCAGGTCTAGACTCCGGTCGACTTAAACCATACTCAGGAGAAATTATGAGTCGCTATCAGCATACGAAGGGGCAAATTAAAGACAATGCCATCGAAGCCCTGCTCCATGATCCACTTTTCCGGCAGCGGGTAGAGAAGAATAAAAAGGGGAAAGGAAGTTATCTGCGTAAGGGCAAACATGGCAATCGGGGTAACTGGGAGGCCAGTGGCAAGAGAGCAAATTGCTTTTTTACCACTGGCCTTCCTGTTTTTTGCTTCTGATTAAGAACGGTTATTTTGTTCTTTTAACAGGTCGCGGATTTCGGTCAACAGTACTTCTTCTTTGGTTGGTGCAGGTGCTGCTGCCGGCTCTTCTTTTTTGCGGTTAAGCTTGTTGATAAGCTTGATCGCCATAAAAATAGCAAACGCGACAATCACAAAATCGAAGATGTTCTGGATGAACACACCGTAGTGCATCACAACCGCAGGGACATCACCTTGTGCATCCCGCAGCGTAACCGCGAACTGTTTAAAATCAATGCCCCCGATTAACAACCCTAAAGGTGGCATAATAATGTCGGCTACCAGTGATGAAACGATCTTACCGAACGCCGCACCAATAATGACACCCACAGCCAAATCCACCACATTCCCGCGCATCGCAAATTCGCGAAACTCTTTAATAAAACTCATTATGTTCTCCTTGAGCCAGCTGACGATTATAAGTTTAACAAATGATTAGCTAATTTCCATTGGTGATAAATAATCGTTATGAAAAATTAATGGCATATTAATGAGAGGGTTAATTTTGGGGGTGCCCTTTTAAGAGCACCCCAATCATTACAGGAAGAATGGACTTGGCTGGAATAAACGTTCGACGTCGGTAATAAATTTTTTATCGGTAAGGAACATAATGACATGGTCACCTTGCTCGATACGCAAATTATCATTGGCGATCATGACATCATTACCACGCACCACCGCCCCAATTATGGTGCCTGGCGGTAGTTTAATTTCATCAATCGCCCTGCCTACCACGCGGGAGGTTGTTTCATCACCGTGTGCAACGGCTTCGATAGCCTCAGCGACACCGCGACGAAGAGACGAAACACCAACGATGTCGGCCTTACGAACGTGGCTTAGCAGTGCAGAAATAGTGGCCTGTTGCGGCGAAATCGCAATATCAATGACACTACCCTGGACCAGGTCTACGTAGGCGCGGCGCTGAATAAGCACCATCACCTTTTTGGCTCCCATCCGTTTTGCGAGCATCGCCGACATGATATTCGCTTCATCATCGTTGGTGACGGCAATAAACAGATCGACTTGATCAATATGTTCTTCGGCCAGCAACTCTTGATCCGACGCATCACCATAAAACACGATCGTGTTCTGTAATTTTTCAGCGAGCTCAGACGCACGTTGTTGATCGCGCTCGATCAACTTCACGCTATAGTCTTTTTCCAGCCGACGCGCCAGGCCCGCGCCGATATTACCACCGCCGACCAACATAATGCGTTTGTACGGCTTTTCGAGACGCTGAAGCTCACTCATTACCGCACGGATATGCTGAGAAGCGGCAATAAAGAAGACCTCGTCACCGGCTTCGACAATAGTCGAGCCTTGCGGACGAATAGGCCTGTCGTGACGGAAAATGGCTGCGACACGGGTATCGATATGCGGCATATGTTCGCGCATGGTCGACAGGGCGTTACCAATCAGTGGACCACCGTAATAAGCTTTAACTACGGCCAGGCTCACTTTTCCTTCGGCGAAGTTCACGACCTGGAGTGCGCCCGGGTATTCGATCAGACGGTAAATGTTGTCGATAACCAATTGTTCTGGCGCAATAAGATGGTCAATCGGAACCGCTTCAGAATTAAACAGCTTTTCAGCGTCACGGACATAATCCGGGGAACGGATGCGAGCAATCCTGTTTGGCGTGTTGAAAAGTGAGTAAGCAACCTGGCACGCAACCATATTGGTTTCGTCAGAACTGGTCACCGCGACCAGCATATCGGCATCGTCTGCACCGGCTTCGCGAAGTACTCGTGGGTGTGAACCGTGGCCTTGTACAACCCGAAGGTCAAACTTATCCTGCAAAACGCGCAGTCGATCGCCATTGGTATCGACAATAGTGATATCGTTGTTCTCACCAACAAGGTTTTCGGCCAGTGTTCCACCGACCTGTCCTGCACCCAGAATGATTATCTTCATATCTTGCGGCCTGTTCTCACATCACTCTTTGATTAGCTTAGCGTAAAAGAAACCATCGCCTTCTTCAGCACCTGGCAGGTTTTGCAAACCAGGGCGCTCTGGTGTACCTGTTCCATGCAGTGAAGCAGTTGGGGTACGTTTCAGGAATGCCGCGATCTGCTGACAGTTTTCTTCTGGAAGAACTGAACAGGTTGCATACACCAGTGTCCCCCCAGATTTAAGATGTGGCCAAACTGCATCGAGAATTTCGGCTTGCAGCTGAGCAAGTTCGTTGATATCACGATCGCGACGCAGCCACTTGATGTCCGGGTGGCGGCGGATCACGCCGGTAGCTGAACAAGGTGCATCCAGCAAGATACGGTCGAATTGTGTATCACCACACCATTCAGCAGGCTTACGTCCGTCACCCTGTTTGACCTGCGCCTTTAACCCTAAACGTTTCAGGTTGTCATAGACGCGAGAAAGACGCTGCTCGTCGACATCAACAGCCATTACGCTGGCTTGCGGGGCAACTTCGAGAATATGTGTCGTTTTACCCCCGGGGGCCGCACAAAGATCGAGGATCTGCTCGCCATTTTTGGGTTCAAGCCATGTCATGCAGCCCTGAGCTGAGGCATCCTGAACCGTCACCCATCCCTCTTCAAAACCCGGTAATGCATGTACTGGCGCCGGGGTTGCTAAACGTACAGCATCAGGATAGGCATCATGCGTAAATCCGTTCATACCAGATTCTTCCAGCAGGGCAAGCCACGCGTCGCGGGTATGATGAATACGGTTGACGCGTAACCACATCGGAGGACGTTGGTTATTGGCGCCGGCGATGTCCTGCCACTGCTGCGGATACGCTTTTTTAAGACGATTAAGCAGCCATGACGGGTGAAGGAACTGATTCTCGGTCTTGGCAAATTCAGCCAGCAACGCTTCTTGCTGGCGCTGGAACTGGCGTAGCACCCCGTTGATCAATCCTTTCAGCTGCGGGCGTTTAATGGCAACGGCGCCTTCTACCGTTTCTGCCAGCGCAGCATGAGTGGGAATTCGGGTATGAAGCAGCTGGTAGAATCCAACCATAATCAGGTAATGCACGGTGCGCTGCTTTCCTGTCATCGGGCGTGACATCAGCTTGTTAATCAGCCACTCGAGCTGGGAAAGGGTGCGCAGGACACCAAAGCACAGCTCCTGAAGTAGCGCTTTGTCTTTATCCGATACCTTTTGTTGAAGCGGTGGCAGTACATTGCTCAGCGACTGCCCTTGCTCAACCACTTGTTCGACGGCCTGCGCCGCCATACTGCGTAGATTTTGTTTTTTCATAGCCGTAAAAATAAAAATGCCCGGAAACACCGGGCCTTAAGGATAAATTTTCTCAGGCAAGACGTTTGCCGGGGATAAACCATTCGCGACGGGAATTTAACAGATCCTGGGCACTCATCGCTTTCTTACCCGCAGGCTGGAGCGACTCAAGGTTCAAAATACCTTCTGCCGTTGCAACCTGGATCCCCTGTTTGTTCGCATCGAGGATCGTACCGGGCTCTGCGGTTGAGTGCCCCTCAATGACGGAAGCTTTCCAGACTTTTACTGGCTGATCATCGATCATTACCCAGCTCATCGGCCAAGGGTTAAATGCACGAATGCAGCGTTCAAGCTGAGCTGCCGACAATGACCAGTCGATCTGAGCTTCTTCTTTGCTCAACTTTTCGGCATAGGTAACCAGCGCTTCATCCTGAACTTCAGGCTGCGCCGTATTATCCGCAAGCTGTTGCAGGGTCTCGATGAGACCCTGAGGGCCAAGATCCGCCAGCTTGTCGTAAAGTGTTGCGCTGGTGTCTTCTGCGGTAATCGGGCAGGCGAGTTTATACAACATGTCGCCGGTGTCTAAACCCACGTCCATCTTCATGATAGTGACGCCAGTTTCTGCATCTCCTGCCCACAAAGAACGCTGGATAGGTGCAGCGCCGCGCCAGCGAGGCAGCAGAGAGCCGTGCACATTGACACAGCCCAGGCGAGGCATTTCAAGAACAGCTTTTGGCAGAATTAAACCGTAAGCCACCACCACCATGACGTCAGCATTCAGCTCGGCAACAAGTTGCTGATTTTCCTGAGGACGTAAGGATACGGGCTGGAATACAGGTAGTCCGTGTTCTTCTGCCAGTACTTTTACCGGGCTCGGCATCAGCTTTTTGCCGCGGCCAGCCGGACGATCCGGTTGAGTAAATACACCCACAACCTGGTGGCCAGAAGATAACAGCGCGTCGAGATGGCGCGCTGCAAAATCAGGAGTTCCTGCGAAGATAATACGTAGCGATTTAGACACGTTATTCCTTGTATCCCGGGATGTTATGCACGAGAGCGCATACGATCCAGTTTCTCTACTTTCTGGCGAATACGCTGTTGTTTCAGTGGCGAGAGATAATCGATAAACAGTTTACCGACCAGATGATCCATCTCATGTTGAATACAAATCGCCAGCAGTTCGTCAGCTTCCAGCTCGAACGGATTACCGTCACGATCCAAAGCGCGAATTTTCACTTTTTCGGCACGTGGTACTAAAGCACGCTGTTCTGGAATGGACAGACAGCCTTCCTCGATACCTGTTTCTCCGCTCTTTTCGAGCAGCTCAGGGTTGATCAGCACCAGACGGCCATCGCGATTTTCAGAGACGTCAATCACGATAATACGCTTGTGAATGTCAACCTGCGTAGCCGCCAGGCCAATGCCTTCTTCGGCGTACATGGTATCGAACATATCATCGACGATACGCTGAATTTCTGCATTCACTTCTTTTACCGGTTCAGCGACGATGCGAAGGCGCTCGTCCGGTATATGTAACACTTGCAAAACTGCCATAAATTTCCAGAGTCGTATTCAGGAGTTGATAAGAATATTACCTCTATTCTAGACAAATCCCCCATCGATTGACAGCATCAGTGACCAATCGCAATGATTGCGGAGGCTGCTTATGGCAGGGAAAAGGATGACGTCCACAGAGATATGGTTACGACTGATAAACATGGCAACACTGTGCGGTGATACGATGCTGGAAGCAGCCGTATACCTGTTGCGCCAGACGAATATTGATAATGTTTCTATCAAAGATGCAGGGCTGTCGGTTAAGCAAGCTGAACGCTTTTTTGCACTCGGTGAGGCTGAGCTTGAGCGGAGCCTGATTTGGCTCGAACAGCCAGGTCATTTTCTGCTGTCCGCGAATGACCCACGATATCCACCATTACTTCGAATGATACCGGATTACCCTGGCGCCATATTCGTTAAAGGGCATGTTGAAGTACTCAATAGTATTCAACTGGGGGTTGTGGGGAGCCGTTCGCCGTCCTGGTATGGTCAGCGCTGGGGAAAGCTCCTGTGCGAGCAGCTGGCGCAATGTGGATTCACGATAACCAGCGGGCTGGCCTGTGGGATTGATGGTGTTGCTCATCGAGCGGCACTGGCGGCTAAAGGAAGCAGCGTTGCGGTGTTAGGCAATGGCCTTTTCAGTATTTATCCGCGCAGGCATCTTTCCCTTTCCGATCAACTGATTGAGGGCGGTGGGGCCGTTATTTCTGAGTTCTCCTTATCAACATCTGCCTGGCCCGGTAATTTTCCTCGTCGTAACCGCATCATAAGCGGGTTGAGCCTGGGGGTGTTTGTAGTTGAGGCGGCCTTACGTAGCGGTTCGCTTGTTACCGCCAGATGTGCGCTGGAGCAAGGTCGTGAGGTTTTTGCGTTGCCGGGGCCAGTTGGGAATCCTGGATGCGAAGGACCGCACTGGCTGATAAAGCAGGGCGCAACGCCTGTCACAAGTACAGAAGACATTCTGGAAAATTTGCGATACGGGCTGCACTGGCTTCAGGGGGAAGCCGAAAAGCGACAATATTCATCAGATCAGGAGGAGGTGGCATTGCCATTTCCCAAGCTCCTGGCTAACGTAGGAGATGAGGTAACACCTGTTGACGTTGTCGCTGAACGTGCCGGCCAACCTGTGCCAGTAACGGTAGCACAGCTACTCGAACTGGAGTTAGCAGGGTGGATCGCAGCTGTACCCGGCGGCTATGTCCGATTAAGGAGGGCAAGCCATGTTCGACGTACTGATGTATTTGTTTGAGACTTACATCCATAACGAAGCAGAAATGCGAGTGGATCAGGACAAATTGACACGGGATCTTACCGATGCGGGATTCGAGCGGGAAGATATTTATAATGCGTTGATGTGGTTAGAGAAGCTGGCTGATTATCAGGAAGGCCTTGCCGAACCGATGCAGCTTGCTTCCGATCCGCTGTCTGTTCGCATCTATACAGCTGAAGAGTGTGAAAGGCTGGATGCCAGCTGCCGGGGATTCATTTTATTCCTTGAGCAGATTCAGGTGCTAAACCTCGAAACGCGAGAAATGGTGATAGAGCGCGTTATGGCGCTGGATACAGCAGAATTCGAACTGGAAGACCTCAAGTGGGTGATTCTGATGGTTCTGTTTAATATCCCGGGCTGTGAAAATGCCTATCAACAAATGGAAGAATTACTCTTTGAAGTGAATGAAGGTATGCTGCACTGATTCAAATGTGCAGCACCAAGAGTTGTTATGGCCAAATCAGCACTATTCACGGTGCATAAAAATGAGCCCTGCCCGCAGTGCGGGGCTGAACTTGTCATTCGGTCCGGGAAACACGGTCCGTTTCTCGGTTGTTCACACTATCCGGAATGTGATTATGTCCGTCCCCTGAAAAGCCAGGCGGATGGTCATATCGTTAAGATTCTGGAGGGGCAGTTATGCCCTGTCTGTGGTGGTGAGTTAGCTTTGCGACAAGGCCGCTTCGGCATGTTTATCGGATGCAGTCACTATCCTGAATGTGGACATACAGAACAAATTGATAAACCAGATGAAACGGCAATCGCGTGCCCACAATGCCAGCATGGGCAGTTGGTTCAGCGTCGTTCTCGTTTTGGTAAGACCTTCCATTCTTGCGATCGCTATCCTGAATGCCAGTTCGTTATCAATTTCAAACCGGTAGCGGGAGTCTGCCCTCATTGCGACTACCCGTTACTAATAGAGAAGAAAACTGCGCAAGGCATAAAACGTTTCTGCGCCAGTAAACAATGTGGAAAGCCGGTTGCGGCGGATCAAACCAGTGAATAATAACCTGCCATCAGGCTCCATTGCGTATGCGGTGGACGTACTGAAAAAAGAAGAAGTCATCGCTTATCCAACAGAGGCTGTATTTGGGGTCGGTTGCGATCCTGACAGCGAAATGGCTGTGGGCCGTCTGCTTGAGCTGAAACAACGGCCTGTCGAGAAAGGGCTGATACTGATTGCAGCAAATTACGAGCAACTCAAACCTTACATTGATGATTCCATGCTGACGCCGGCGCAGCGGGAAACAATCTTCTCCGCCTGGCCTGGCCCTGTGACCTTTGTTTTCCCGGCGCAGCCGACAACGCCGCGCTGGCTAACCGGGCGCTTTGATTCCCTCGCCGTTCGCGTAACAGATCATCCGCTGGTGGTTGAGCTATGTCTGGCGTTCGGTAAACCTTTGGTGTCGACCAGCGCTAACCTGACCGGGTTGCCACCTTGCCGGACTTCTGAAGAAGTGCTGGCGCAATTCGGGGATGATTTCCCGGTGGCTGTTGGTGAAACGGGCGGGCGCCTGAATCCCTCTGAAATCCGCGATGCTTTAACCGGCGAACGTTTTCGCCAGGGGTAATATGATGGAAACTTATGCCGTTTTTGGAAATCCGATTGCGCACAGTAAATCACCGCTGATTCATCAGCAGTTTGCTGAACAATTGCAGATAGACCATCCCTATGGCCGGGTGCTGGCCCCAGTTGATGCGTTTGTTGCGACCCTGAATGCCTTTTTTGATGCGGGTGGTAAAGGGGCGAATGTCACCGTCCCTTTTAAAGAAGAGGCTTTCGAGCGAGCGGATGAACTTACTGAGCGAGCTTCTCTTGCTGGCGCAGTGAATACGCTTAAACGGCTTGAGGATGGACGCCTGCTGGGTGATAACACCGACGGGATTGGGCTGTTGAGCGATCTGGAAAGGTTGTCATTTATAAAGCCAGGCTTCCGGATATTGCTGATTGGTGCAGGCGGCGCATCACGTGGCGTGTTGCTGCCTCTGTTATCACTGGACTGTTCCGTTACCATTACTAACCGTACTTTTTCCCGGGCAGAAGAGTTAGCCGCATTGTTTGCACATACAGGCAGCGTGAGTGCTGTCGCGCTGGATGATTTGGCGGGGCATGAGTTCGATCTGGTGATTAACGCAACATCGAGCGGTATTGGCGGAGAAGTCCCGGCTATCCCTGCTTCGCTGGTGAATGCGCATCTCTTTTTCTATGACATGTTCTACCAGAATGGGAAAACACCTTTCCTTAACTGGTGCGAACAGCATGGAGCGAAACATCTGGCTGACGGTCTGGGAATGCTGGTGGGGCAAGCTGCACATGCCGTGTTGCTTTGGCATGGCGTGTTACCTGCGGTCGAGCCTGTGATTGAGAAGCTGAAACAGGAACTGTCCGCGTGAATCAGGCCATTCACTTTCCCGACCGAGAAATCTGGGACGAAGAAAAACAAGCCGTTTGTTTCCCGGTGCTGGTACATGGGATGCAGTTAACCTGCGCAATCAGTAAGGATGTGTTGCTAGAACGCTTTGGCGGCACTCAGGCAATCGACGTATTTTGCGAAAATCGCTGGGACCTTGAAGAGGAAGCCAGCGATTTAATCCGCGATCAGCAGGAAGATGATCAAGGCTGGGTCTGGATATCCTGATCTAAATAGTCATTCTTCCATTTTACGTAGTTGTTCGCAGAGTATTTTAATCCTTCAATTTCCGCCTCTGTTAAGGGGCGGATCTGTTTTACCGGGCTGCCTAAATAGAGATAACCGCTTTCGAGCCGTTTATTTTGCGGGACCAGGCTGCCAGCGCCAATCATCACATCATCTTCTACAACAACACCATCCAGCAGAATTGAACCCATACCGACCAGAACCCGGTTGCCTATCGTGCAGCCGTGGAGCATCACCTTATGGCCAACGGTAACCTCTTCTCCGACGATAAGAGGATTGCCTTGCGGGTTATACGAAGATTTGTGGGTTACATGCAGAACGCTGCCGTCCTGAATATTGGTGCGAGCACCAATCGCAACATAGTTGACGTCTCCCCTGATCGCAACGAGCGGCCAGATACTGACATCATCCGCCATTCGCACATCGCCGATGACAACACTGCTGGCATCGATCATCACGCGATCGCCTTTCTGGGGGAACAGATCTTTATAAGGACGCAGTACAGCTGACATATCTACCTCTGTTAATAAACGCTACACAGAAGACTTTGATCGCATTTATGGATCGAGGCAAGGCCAAAATGCGTCAATATTTAAGCAAATCGGGTGGGATTTCAGCGAAAAGAGTGGAAAAGCAGCAGTCAGAAAAAAAGATCTAAAAAACGCTTGTGCTAAAAACTGGGATCCCTATAATGCGCCTCCATCGACACGGCGGATGTGAATCACTTCACAAACAACGCGGTCGGTTGAAGAGAAAAAATCCTGAAATAACGGGTTGACTCTGAAAGAGGAAAGCGTAATATACGCCACCTCGCAACGGTGAGCTGAAAGCCACGTTGCACTGCTCTTTAACAATTTATCAGACAATCTGTGTGGGCACTCAAAGTGACATGGATTCTTAACGTCGCAAGACGATAAATGAATACCAAGTCTCTGAGTGAACATACGTAATTCATTACGAAGTTTAATTCACGAGCATCAAACTTAAATTGAAGAGTTTGATCATGGCTCAGATTGAACGCTGGCGGCAGGCCTAACACATGCAAGTCGAGCGGTAACACAGGGAGCTTGCTCCTGGGTGACGAGCGGCGGACGGGTGAGTAATGTCTGGGAAACTGCCTGATGGAGGGGGATAACTACTGGAAACGGTAGCTAATACCGCATAACGTCGCAAGACCAAAGAGGGGGACCTTCGGGCCTCTTGCCATCAGATGTGCCCAGATGGGATTAGCTAGTAGGTGGGGTAACGGCTCACCTAGGCGACGATCCCTAGCTGGTCTGAGAGGATGACCAGCCACACTGGAACTGAGACACGGTCCAGACTCCTACGGGAGGCAGCAGTGGGGAATATTGCACAATGGGCGCAAGCCTGATGCAGCCATGCCGCGTGTATGAAGAAGGCCTTCGGGTTGTAAAGTACTTTCAGCGAGGAGGAAGGCATTAAGGTTAATAACCTTGGTGATTGACGTTACTCGCAGAAGAAGCACCGGCTAACTCCGTGCCAGCAGCCGCGGTAATACGGAGGGTGCAAGCGTTAATCGGAATTACTGGGCGTAAAGCGCACGCAGGCGGTCTGTCAAGTCGGATGTGAAATCCCCGGGCTCAACCTGGGAACTGCATTCGAAACTGGCAGGCTAGAGTCTTGTAGAGGGGGGTAGAATTCCAGGTGTAGCGGTGAAATGCGTAGAGATCTGGAGGAATACCGGTGGCGAAGGCGGCCCCCTGGACAAAGACTGACGCTCAGGTGCGAAAGCGTGGGGAGCAAACAGGATTAGATACCCTGGTAGTCCACGCCGTAAACGATGTCGACTTGGAGGTTGTTCCCTTGAGGAGTGGCTTCCGGAGCTAACGCGTTAAGTCGACCGCCTGGGGAGTACGGCCGCAAGGTTAAAACTCAAATGAATTGACGGGGGCCCGCACAAGCGGTGGAGCATGTGGTTTAATTCGATGCAACGCGAAGAACCTTACCTACTCTTGACATCCAGAGAACTTTCCAGAGATGGATTGGTGCCTTCGGGAACTCTGAGACAGGTGCTGCATGGCTGTCGTCAGCTCGTGTTGTGAAATGTTGGGTTAAGTCCCGCAACGAGCGCAACCCTTATCCTTTGTTGCCAGCGGTTCGGCCGGGAACTCAAAGGAGACTGCCAGTGATAAACTGGAGGAAGGTGGGGATGACGTCAAGTCATCATGGCCCTTACGAGTAGGGCTACACACGTGCTACAATGGCATATACAAAGAGAAGCGACCTCGCGAGAGCAAGCGGACCTCATAAAGTATGTCGTAGTCCGGATTGGAGTCTGCAACTCGACTCCATGAAGTCGGAATCGCTAGTAATCGTAGATCAGAATGCTACGGTGAATACGTTCCCGGGCCTTGTACACACCGCCCGTCACACCATGGGAGTGGGTTGCAAAAGAAGTAGGTAGCTTAACCTTCGGGAGGGCGCTTACCACTTTGTGATTCATGACTGGGGTGAAGTCGTAACAAGGTAACCGTAGGGGAACCTGCGGTTGGATCACCTCCTTACCTTAAAGAACCTGCCTTTGTAGTGCTCACACAGATTGTCTGATGAAAAGTAAATAGCAAGGCGTCTTGCCGAAGCAGACTTCAGTGTCCCCTTCGTCTAGAGGCCCAGGACACCGCCCTTTCACGGCGGTAACAGGGGTTCGAATCCCCTAGGGGACGCCACTTGCTGGTTTGTGAGTGAAAGTCGCCGACCCCCGTATCTCAAAACTGACTCAGCGAGTCATGTTTGAGATATTTGCTCTTTAAAAATCTGGATCAAGCTGAAAATTGAAACGACACACCTTAAGTGGTGTGTTCGAGTCTCTCAAATTTTCGCAATTTGATGATGAATCGAAAGAAACATCTTCGGGTTGTGAGGTTAAGCGACTAAGCGTACACGGTGGATGCCCTGGCAGTCAGAGGCGATGAAGGACGTGCTAATCTGCGATAAGCGCCGGCGAGGTGATATGAACCTTTGACCCGGCGATTTCCGAATGGGGAAACCCAGTGTGTTCCGACACACTATCGTTAAGTGAATACATAGCTTAACGAAGCGAACCGGGGGAACTGAAACATCTAAGTACCCCGAGGAAAAGAAATCAACCGAGATTCCCCCAGTAGCGGCGAGCGAACGGGGAGCAGCCCAGAGTCTGAATCAGCTTGTGTGTTAGTGGAACGGTCTGGAAAGTCCGGCGATACAGGGTGATAGCCCCGTACACGAAAGCACACAGGTTGTGAACTCGAAGAGTAGGGCGGGACACGTGGTATCCTGTCTGAATATGGGGGGACCATCCTCCAAGGCTAAATACTCCTGACTGACCGATAGTGAACCAGTACCGTGAGGGAAAGGCGAAAAGAACCCCGGCGAGGGGAGTGAAAAAGAACCTGAAACCGTGTACGTACAAGCAGTGGGAGCACCTTCGTGGTGTGACTGCGTACCTTTTGTATAATGGGTCAGCGACTTATATTCTGTAGCAAGGTTAACCGTATAGGGGAGCCGAAGGGAAACCGAGTCTTAACTGGGCGTTAAGTTGCAGGGTATAGACCCGAAACCCGGTGATCTAGCCATGGGCAGGTTGAAGGTTGGGTAACACTAACTGGAGGACCGAACCGACTAATGTTGAAAAATTAGCGGATGACTTGTGGCTGGGGGTGAAAGGCCAATCAAACCGGGAGATAGCTGGTTCTCCCCGAAAGCTATTTAGGTAGCGCCTCGTGAACTCATCTTCGGGGGTAGAGCACTGTTTCGGCTAGGGGGCCATCCCGGCTTACCAACCCGATGCAAACTACGAATACCGAAGAATGTTATCACGGGAGACACACGGCGGGTGCTAACGTCCGTCGTGAAGAGGGAAACAACCCAGACCGCCAGCTAAGGTCCCAAAGTCATGGTTAAGTGGGAAACGATGTGGGAAGGCACAGACAGCCAGGATGTTGGCTTAGAAGCAGCCATCATTTAAAGAAAGCGTAATAGCTCACTGGTCGAGTCGGCCTGCGCGGAAGATGTAACGGGGCTAAACCATGCACCGAAGCTGCGGCAGCGACGCTTATGCGTTGTTGGGTAGGGGAGCGTTCTGTAAGCCGTTGAAGGTGTCCTGTGAGGGATGCTGGAGGTATCAGAAGTGCGAATGCTGACATAAGTAACGATAATGCGGGTGAAAAGCCCGCACGCCGGAAGACCAAGGGTTCCTGTCCAACGTTAATCGGGGCAGGGTGAGTCGACCCCTAAGGCGAGGCCGAAAGGCGTAGTCGATGGGAAACAGGTTAATATTCCTGTACTTGGTGTTACTGCGAAGGGGGGACGGAGAAGGCTATGTTAGCCGGGCGACGGTTGTCCCGGTTTAAGCATGTAGGCGGAGAGTTTAGGTAAATCCGGACTCTTTTTAACGCTGAGGTGTGATGACGAGGTACTACGGTACTGAAGTAACAAATGCCCTGCTTCCAGGAAAAGCCTCTAAGCATCAGGTAACATCAAATCGTACCCCAAACCGACACAGGTGGTCAGGTAGAGAATACCAAGGCGCTTGAGAGAACTCGGGTGAAGGAACTAGGCAAAATGGTGCCGTAACTTCGGGAGAAGGCACGCTGATGTGTAGGTGAAGCCCCTGCGGGTGGAGCTGAAATCAGTCGAAGATACCAGCTGGCTGCAACTGTTTATTAAAAACACAGCACTGTGCAAACACGAAAGTGGACGTATACGGTGTGACGCCTGCCCGGTGCCGGAAGGTTAATTGATGGGGTTAGCGGCAACGCGAAGCTCTTGATCGAAGCCCCGGTAAACGGCGGCCGTAACTATAACGGTCCTAAGGTAGCGAAATTCCTTGTCGGGTAAGTTCCGACCTGCACGAATGGCGTAATGATGGCCAGGCTGTCTCCACCCGAGACTCAGTGAAATTGAACTCGCTGTGAAGATGCAGTGTACCCGCGGCAAGACGGAAAGACCCCGTGAACCTTTACTATAGCTTGACACTGAACACTGGTCCTTGATGTGTAGGATAGGTGGGAGGCTTTGAAGCGTGGACGCCAGTCTGCGTGGAGCCAACCTTGAAATACCACCCTTTAATGGCTGGTGTTCTAACGTAGACCCGTAATCCGGGTTGCGGACAGTGTCTGGTGGGTAGTTTGACTGGGGCGGTCTCCTCCCAAAGAGTAACGGAGGAGCACGAAGGTTAGCTAATCCTGGTCGGACATCAGGAGGTTAGTGCAATGGCATAAGCTAGCTTGACTGCGAGAGTGACGGCTCGAGCAGGTGCGAAAGCAGGTCATAGTGATCCGGTGGTTCTGAATGGAAGGGCCATCGCTCAACGGATAAAAGGTACTCCGGGGATAACAGGCTGATACCGCCCAAGAGTTCATATCGACGGCGGTGTTTGGCACCTCGATGTCGGCTCATCACATCCTGGGGCTGAAGTAGGTCCCAAGGGTACGGCTGTTCGCCGTTTAAAGTGGTACGCGAGCTGGGTTTAGAACGTCGTGAGACAGTTCGGTCCCTATCTGCCGTGGGCGCTGGAGAATTGAGGGGGGCTGCTCCTAGTACGAGAGGACCGGAGTGGACGCATCACTGGTGTTCGGGTTGTCATGCCAATGGCATTGCCCGGTAGCTAAATGCGGAAAAGATAAGTGCTGAAAGCATCTAAGCACGAAACTTGCCCCGAGATGAGTTCTCCCTGACTCCTTGAGAGTCCTGAAGGAACGTTGAAGACTACGACGTTGATAGGTCGGGTGTGTAAGCGTAGCGATACGTTGAGCTAACCGATACTAATGAACCGTGAGGCTTAACCTTACAACGCCGAAGCTGTTTCGGCGGTTGAGAGACAGAATATTTTCAGCCTGATACAGATTTAACAGAATTTGCCTGGCGGCTTTAGCGCGGTGGTCCCACCTGACCCCATGCCGAACTCAGAAGTGAAACGCCGTAGCGCCGATGGTAGTGTGGGGTCTCCCCATGTGAGAGTAGGGAACTGCCAGGCATCAAATTTAGCGTGCTGATATGGCTCAGTTGGTAGAGCGCACCCTTGGTAAGGGTGAGGTCCCCAGTTCGACTCTGGGTATCAGCACCACTTAATACGTAGGTTGAAGTTCGGCACATAGTAAAAGAATTTGTCTGGCGGCTTTAGCGCGGTGGTCCCACCTGACCCCATGCCGAACTCAGAAGTGAAACGCCGTAGCGCCGATGGTAGTGTGGGGTCTCCCCATGTGAGAGTAGGGAACTGCCAGACATCAATTAAAACAAAAGGCCCAGTCGAAAGACTGGGCCTTTTGTTTTAGGTGTTATTTGTCGGTGATAGCTCTCCTGGCTGGCTGCAGGACGCCCGGCATACAACGGGCAGATATCCAATAAGAAAAACCCCGTACCGTAAGGTTCGGGGTTTTTTGCTTTGTGCTGTCTGAAAAAGTCGGGTGGAGGCTTCGCCTTAACCGACCTGGATAGCCCATAGGCCCGGTAGGCAACGCGCCACCGGGCAGAGCAAACGACTAGTGAATCACCTGCGACAGGAAGGCACGGGTACGCTCTGACTTTGGATGAGCAAAGAACTCATCTGGCGGAGCCTGTTCCACAATCTCACCGCGATCCATAAAGATCACCCTGTCAGCCACGGTGCGGGCAAACCCCATTTCATGTGTTACGCACAGCATGGTCATCCCGGATTGCGCCAGACCAATCATGGTATCCAGAACTTCCTTCACCATTTCCGGATCGAGCGCGGATGTTGGCTCATCAAACAGCATAATTTTAGGTTTCATGCACAGTGAACGGGCGATGGCCACTCGTTGCTGCTGTCCACCTGATATCTGCCCCGGAAACTTATTCGCATGTTCAGCAATTCGCACGCGTTCCAGGTAATGCATTGCCAGTGCTTCCGCTTCCTTTTTCGGCATCTTTCGCACCCAAATTGGTGCCAGTGTGCAGTTCTGTAAAACCGTCAGGTGCGGGAAAAGGTTAAAGTGCTGAAACACCATCCCCACTTCCTGGCGCACACGTTCGATATTACGAATATCTTCATTCAGCTCGATGCCATCAACCACAATACGTCCCTGCTGATGTTCCTCCAGGTGGTTAATGCAGCGAATGGTTGTTGATTTACCCGATCCTGAAGGCCCACAGAGAACGATTCGCTCCCCCTGTTTTACCTTCAGGTTGATATCTTTCAGAACGTGAAACTGTCCGTACCATTTATTGACGTTTTCCAGCGTAATCATCGCGTCGGCAGGTGTCATAGTAATCTGGCTCATAATTTCCTCAGTGCGGTGTACGCCCGGTGTTAAAGCGCTTTTCCAGATGCTGGCTATAGCGCGACATGCTAAAACAGAAAATCCAGTAAATCAGAGCGGCAAAGACATAGCCCTCAGTAGACATACCAAGCCAGACAGGATCGACAGTGGCCTGCTGCACACTGCTAAAGAGATCAAACAAGCCGATGATGATCACAAGGCTGGTATCTTTAAAGAGTGCGATGATCGTGTTCACCAGCCCTGGAATAACCAGCTTAAGCGCCTGAGGCAGTATCACCAGCCCCTGTGTTTTCCAGTAACCGAGAGCCAGTGATTCCGCAGCCTCGTACTGACCTTTTGGTAATGCCTGAAGACCACCGCGCACGACTTCGGCAACGTAAGCAGACTGGAATAAAATCACCCCTACCAGTGCGCGAATAAGCTTATCGATCGTCGTTCCTTCAGCCATAAAGAGTGGAAGCATGACCGATGACATAAACAGCACGGTAATCAACGGCACGCCGCGCCAGAACTCGATGAAGAGAACGGAAAGCACACGCACGACCGGCATTCTGGAGCGCCGTCCAAGCGCCAGTAAAATCCCCCAGGGTAACGCACCGGCAATCCCCACGGAGGCGATAATCAGCGTTAGCGTCAGGCCACCCCATTGGCGGGTTTCGACACGTTCCAGTCCCAGGAAACCACCGTACAGCAACACCCAGACAATAATGGGATAGGCCACCGCCCAGCAGGCAATGTAACGCCCACGATGCGGCAGTTTTTTCCAGAACATTGCGGCGATGGAGAGCAAACCGATGACCAGAGCCAGGTTAATTCTCCAGCGTTGTTCGTGCGGGTACAGCCCGTACATAAACTGGCCAAAACGTTCGTGGATAAATACCCAACATGCGCCCGCTTTTGTGCAGTCAGCTCGGGTAGAACCTACCCAGTTAGCCTGCAAAAACGCCCAGTTCAGTAACGGTGGGATCAACTCCCACATCAACCACAGACAGACAATGGTCAGCAGGCCGTTACTCCAGCTGGAGAACAGGTTCTTGCGCGCCCAGTTGATATAGCGTCCGCCAGGTTTTCTGGCTGGACGCGAAGAGTGAGACAATATCGCTTTTGTCATCATGGCTCCTTAACGCTCAACCAGTGCGATGCGACGGTTATAAAGGTTCATCAGCAACGAGATAATCAGACTGATAATCAGATAAACAGACATTGTGATGGCAATAGTTTCAATCGCTTGTCCGGTCTGGTTGAGCACGGTTCCTGCAAACAGTGACACCATATCGGGATAGCCAATGGCGGCAGCCAGCGACGAGTTTTTGACAATATTGAGATACTGGCTGGTCAGTGGCGGAATGATGACCCGCAACGCTTGCGGAATAATGACCTGGCGAAGCGTCACTGTGTTCGGCAGGCCCAGCGAGCGAGCGGCCTCGTGCTGACCATAAGGCACGGCCTGGATCCCTGAACGGATGATCTCCGCGATAAATGCCGATGTATAAATGGATAGCGCCAGCGTCAGCGCCGCCAGCTCAGGAATTAAGACCATCCCTCCCTGGAAGTTAAAACCGCGCAAATGTGGAATATCCCAGTGCAGCGCAGAGCCAACGAGCCAGTGTGCCAGCAGTGGCAAACCCACGATAAGGAGTGCAGCACTGGGCCAGGTTTTGCGAAGCTGACCGGTTTTAATCTGGTGTTTGCGGTTATAGCGGAATAGCCCTACAGAAAGGGCAATAGCGATAGCAATAGCAACAACAAACGCGTAAAGCCCTTCACCTGCCAGAGGCGAAGGAATGTACAGCCCACGATTACTCAGAAAAAGCAGGTCGAAGGCATCCACTGCCTGGCGAGGGCCTGGGAGGTTACGCAGAACGGCAAAATACCAGAAGAAGATCTGTAGCAGTGGCGGGATATTACGGAAAGTCTCAATGTAAATCGTCGACAGTTTTCGCAGCAGCCAGTTTTCAGAAAGCCGCGCCAGGCCGATAAAGAACCCCAGTATGGATGCAAAAACAATACAGAGTGCTGACACCAACAGCGTATTCAGCAGGCCGACCACGAACACACGTCCGTAGGTATCTCCTTCCTGATAATCAATAAGATGCTGAACAATGCCGAAACCCGCACTGCGATCCAGAAATGCAAAGCCGGAGGTGATACCGCGGTTATTCAGGTTAGTAACAGTGTTATGGATTAAATAAACGGCGATAACCACAACCACGACGATGGCTATAATCTGGAAAAGCCAGGCGCGAACCGCGGGATGAGAAAAGGATAACGATCCTTTTACGGCTAAGCGGCGATGGGACATAAAGAAACCTCGGTAACCATGACTCTGGAGTGGGCACCGCAAGCGCGGTGCCCGTTACAGCAAATGCTTAACGTACTGGCGGAGCGTACTGAATACCGCCGTTGTTCCAGAGATTGTTCTGGCCGCGTTTGATCTTCAGCGGGCTTTCAGATCCTACGTTGCGTTCGAAGATCTCGGAGTAGTTACCAACCTGCTTAACAATGTTGTAAGCCCACTTGTTGTCGAGCTTCAGGTCTTTACCGAAATCACCTTCTTTACCTAACAGGTGCGCCATATCCGGGTTAGTCGGGTTCGCCGCTTTCTCATCAACGTTTTTCGAATTGATGCCCATCTCTTCGGCGTTCAGCATGGCAAACAGCGTCCAGCGAACAATGGAGAACCAGTCTTCATCGCCACGGCGAACAACCGGTCCCAGAGGCTCTTTGGAGATCACTTCAGGTAATACGATCCACTCAGCAGGATTGCTTAGCTTGATACGCAGGGCGTACAGCTGAGACTGGTCAGAAGCCAATGTATCGCAACGACCAGATTCCAGTGCTTTCGCAGATTCGTCAGAGCGGTCGAACGTCACAGGCGTATATTTCATATTGTTCGCTTTAAAGTAATCGGCGACGTTCAGCTCGGTATCGGTACCGGCCTGAATACATACGGTCGCCCCATCCAGCTCTTTGGCGCTTTTCAGGCCCGCTTTATTATGGGTAAGGAAGCCGATACCGTCGTAATAGGTCACGCCAGTGAATGACATCCCCATGCCGGCATCACGAGAAGAGGTCCATGTGGTATTACGCGAGAGCATATCAACTTCGCCAGATTGCAGTGCGGTGAAGCGTTCTTTCGCCGTCAGCGGGGTATATTTTACTTTGCTGTCATCACCGAAAACGGCTGCGGCGACGCCACGGCAGACATCAACGTCAATACCGGTAAATTTGCCGTTGGCATCGGCATAAGAGAAGCCAGGTAACCCGTCACTGATACCGCACTGTACAAAACCTTTCTTTTTAACGGCATCAAGCGTTGTGCCCGCGTGGGCCTGGTTGGCTACAGCAAACAACACGCTCGCGGCGGCCAGGCTGGCTATCATCGTCTTTTTCATAATGCATCCTGTGTGGCGAAATTTATCGTTATAGAGGCGTCTTAAAACGCTTTGACCTGTCTGTGGCTTTGGCCAACGTTTATAAAGCAAACGTAATGCCAGGTTTGCGCTCGCGAAAATAAAGGACAACGGAACGCATAATGCTGAGTGTAGACAGGGTTAAATAAATCGAGCGCCCCGAAATGGTGCGAAATTACAACCTGCGCCACAAATTAGAGCAAAAGTTTGATTACATATCGGATATAACAATAGATAGTTTCTGGCGTGAATATTGGCAGGATATTTAATGTAATTGATTTGTGAAAATCATCACTGTTGAATATGAAATTTGAATCGATGCGCAAAAAAGATGTGATTAACGTCGTGGATTAAAATAAGCTGATGGAAGAAACCAGGGCTAATATTTTACTTCTCTGAAAAAACTGCACTATTTCAAAGCAAAAGCGCGGCCGGAGCCGCGCTTTCACAAGTGTACGTTTATGCCTTAGCGATTACTTCGTCAAAGCAACGATACCCAGCGTCAGACCTGCTACTGCGGCAGCACCGCCAGCGATTGCACCGGCTGTTTCCCAGTTATCCTGGGTGGTGCCTTTCATACAGGTATTGGTATGAACCAGTCGCCCCTGATCGTCGTATACCGGTACACATGGAGAGTCGTGCGCGCAACCAGCAAGCAGCGCAGCGAGTAGTGCAACGGAAATGAATCTTTTCATGATGTTACCTCTGCATTCTTTTTAATTCGCTATAAAGCCAGGAGGGCAATTAACGAATCGAGGATATTTTACCATTGTGATAAGCCCTGGTTGCATGGGGAATAATCTCAAATTATGTGGTTTGTAAAAATCATGGAGAAAAGAGACTTACCTGGATGAATTAATGGAGAAAGTGTGAATCTACTGGCGGTTTTATTTTTACTTAATGCAAATGACGCATTTTAAATGTTGTTACGTTTCGCTGGCCAATTCATTGTTTACGTTAAAAATAAAAAGGCACCCAGGGTGCCTTTTGTTAAGCGTTACTCTTTATGACGGGTGAACCGTCGTCGGACAACCACAAAGAACACCGGCACGAAGAAGATGGCCAGAAGGGTGGCTGACAACATGCCGCCCATTACCCCTGTCCCCACGGCATTTTGAGCGCCGCTTCCGGCTCCGCTACTCATCACCAGCGGCATCACACCCAGAATAAAGGCCAGAGACGTCATCAGAATAGGGCGAAGACGCATTCTTGACGCTTCAAGCGTTGCTTCAATAATACCTTTGCCTTCTTTCTCCATCAGGTCTTTTGCAAACTCCACAATCAGAATGGCATTTTTGGCCGATAACCCTATTGTCGTGAGCAGGCCGACCTGGAAATAAACGTCATTGTTCAAACCGCGAAGTGACGCTGCGAGAAGCGCGCCGATGACCCCCAGTGGCACAACCAGCATGACCGAGAACGGTATAGACCAGCTTTCATACAATGCGGCGAGGCATAAGAAAACCACGATCAAGGAGATGGCATACAGTGCTGGCGCCTGGTTACCTGACAGACGCTCCTGGAAGGACATCCCCGTCCAGTCGTAGCCGATACCCGCTGGCAGTTTTGCGGCCAGGCTTTCCATCATTGCCATTGCCTCACCGGTACTTTTACCCGGTGCAGATTCTCCGAGGATCTCCATTGATGGCATCCCGTTGTATCGCTCCAGGCGTGGTGAACCGTAAACCCAGTGAGAGCTGCTAAACGATGAAAAAGGGACCATCTCGCCGTTCGCACTGCGCACGTAAAGATTGTTGATATCGCCCGGTAGCATTCGGAAACGGGCATCCGCCTGGACATACACCTTTTTCACACGACCATGATCAATAAAGTCATTCACATAGGTTCCGCCAAGCGCTGTCGAAATGGTCTGGTTAACATCTGAGAGGCTTATACCCAATGCCTGTGCTTTTTCCTGATCCACATCCAGCTTGAACTGCGGCGTATCTTCAAGCCCGTTAGGACGCACGCGCACCAGCAGGTCAGGATGCTCTTTCACCATACCGAGCAGCTCATTACGCGCCTGGGTCAGCTGAGTATGTCCGAGGTTCGCCTGGTCAATCAGCTCAAAATCGAAGCCCGTAGCCGTGCCTAACTCCAGAATGGCAGGCAAGTTAAACGGAAATACCAGGCCATCTTTTATCTGGCTGAACGCTTTAGTAGCGCGGCCAACAATGGACTCAACGTTGTTTTCACTCCCCGGGCGGTCTTCCCAGGGTTTCAGGCTTATGAAAACCAGGCCCGAGTTTTGCCCCTGACCGCTGAAGCTAAACCCGTTAACGGTAAACACCGATTCCACATTGGCTTTTTCCTGGTTCAGGTAATAGTTCTGAACCTGGTCAAGGACCTGCTGGGTACGCATCTGCGTTGCACCTGCTGGCAGCTGAACCATTGTCATAAACACCCCCTGATCCTCTTCTGGCAGGAAGGAGGTTGGCAGGCGCAGAAAAAGAACCGCCATGCCGCCGACGATAAGGACATAAATCAGCAGGTAACGACCGGTCTTGCGCAAAATACCGCTGACGCTGTTGGTGTAATGCTCCACACTTTTCTCAAAAAGGGCATTAAACCAGCCGAAGAATCCGCCTCGTTTTTCGTGGTGCTCGCTGGCCGGTTTGAGCAGCGTTGCACAGAGTGCGGGCGTTAAAATCAACGCCACCAGTACGGACAGCGCCATCGCAGAGACAATGGTGAGTGAAAACTGTCGGTAAATGGCCCCCGTCGATCCGCCAAAAAAGGCCATCGGGATGAACACCGCAGAGAGCACCATGGCAATACCTACCAGTGCGCCCTGAATTTGTTCCATCGACTTCTGCGTAGCCTCTTTGGGCGGCAGTTTGTCTTCGACCATTACGCGTTCGACGTTCTCCACTACCACGATGGCATCATCAACCAGCAGGCCTATGGCCAGCACCATACCGAACATCGTTAGCGTGTTTATAGAGAAGCCAAATGCGGCCAGTATTGCGAATGTCCCCAGCAATACCACCGGAACCGCGATGGTAGGGATCAGGGTTGCTCGCAGGTTTTGCAGGAACAGATACATGACCAGGAAGACGAGTATGATCGCCTCAAACAGCGTCTTCACCACTTCATGAATAGAAATTTTCACGAACGGGGTGGTGTCGTACGGATAAACCACTTTCAGCCCTTGCGGGAAGAAAGGCTGCAACTGCGAAAGCCTGGTTTTGATCGCCGCAGCGGTATCCAGCGCGTTGGCACCGGTGGCAAGCTTAATCCCCAGGCCGGTTGCTGCCTGGCCGTTGATCTTCGTCACCATGTTGTAGTTTTCACCGCCCAGCTCAATACGGGCAACGTCTTTCAGATGCACCATTGAGCCATCCGGGTTCACCTTCAGCGTTACGCGGCCAAACTCTTCCGGCGTTTTGAGACGGGTCTGCGCAATGATGGATGCGTTTAACTGCTGCCCCGGTATGGACGGCGTTCCACCCAGTTGGCCAGCAGCAATCTGGTTGTTCTGGGTTTTCAACTGGTTGATAACATCCAGCGGTGTGAGCTGGTATTTATTCATCGCATTACTGTCTAGCCAGATGCGCATGGCGTACTGGGCACCAAACAGCTGAACATCGCCAACGCCGGATGTACGGCTAATGGCATCTTTCACATTCGATGCAACGTAGTCAGAGATGTCATCCTGGGTGAGGCTCTTATTGTCCGAAACAAAGCCCGCGACCAACAGGAAGCTGCTACTGGATTTCTCTACGCCAATACCCTGTTGCTGCACTTCCTGCGGCAACAATGGCATGGCGAGCTGGAGTTTATTTTGCACCTGTACCTGGGCGATGTCCGGGTCTGTACCTGACTGGAAGGTCAGGGTGATCGTCACGCTACCGGCAGAGTCGCTGGTGGAGGACATATACATCAGGTTATCGATACCGTTCATGTTCTGTTCGATAACCTGTGTAACGGTGTCCTGTACCGTCTGGGCGTCAGCACCAGGGTAAGTTGCCGTGACCGCCACCGCAGGTGGCGCAATGGTAGGATACTGTGCAATGGGCAGTTTTAAGATGGCAAGCCCACCGGCAATCATCAGAATGATGGCGAGCACCCAGGCAAAAACAGGCCTCTGGATAAAGAAATTAGCCATGTTCTCTTCCCTTAACTGGCTGTATTGGCAGTGGTATCGGGTGTAGCCACCACGGTGGTGCCAGGACGGGCTTTCTGTAAACCGCTGACGATCACGCGGTCACCGTTCTTTAACCCTTCGGTAATCAGCCAGCGATCGCCAATGGCCTGTGGCGCAACAACCGTGCGCGATTCCACCTGATTTTTGTCATTAACAACCAGCACGGTTGCATCGCCACGTGGGGTGCGAGTGACCCCCTGCTGAGGCACCAGAATTGCGTCTGGCTGTATGCCTTCATCAATGCGTGCACGCACAAACATGCCCGGCAATAGCAGGTGTTTAGGGTTCGGGAAAATAGCGCGAAGCGTAATTGAGCCGGTGCTTTCATCTACCGTCACATCGGAGAATTGCAGCGTGCCTTTCAGGGGATAAGGCTGACCATTTTCCATCAGTAACTCGACGGCACTGCTGCCATCTCCTTTTTGCAGGCTGGACTGCTTCAGACGCATAAAATCACTGCTGGGTTGGGTCACGTCGACATAAATGGGATCAAGCTGCTGGACGGTTGCCAGAGCAGTGGCCTGTCCATTGGTGACCAGCGCCCCTTCGGTAACGCTGGATTTACCGATCCTGCCCTCAATGGGGGATGTCACTTTGGTATACGCCAGATTGATACGGGCGCTCTCTACCCCTGCCTGCGCTGCGACCACGCTGGCATCAGCCTGCTGAGCCGTTGCTACGGCCTGATCGTACTCCTGCTTACTGACATATTGTGTGCCCACCAGTGGGACATAACGTTTGACTGTCAGATGGGCAATATTTGCCGCTGCCTGGGCCTTAGCCAGCTCACCTTTTGCGTTGTCGTATGCTGCCTTGTAGGTTGCGGGATCTATCTGATAAAGGGAGTCCCCGGCTTTGACATCGCTTCCTTCCGTAAAGTTACGGCGCAGTATGATCCCGCTCACCTGTGGCCGCACTTCTGCAACGCGGAAAGCATCGGTTCTGCCCGGTAGCTCAGTGGTTACGGCCAGTGGCGCGCTTTTTACGGTATACACGCTAACCTGCGGCGATTGCGGATGCTGTTGTTGGTCATCCTGCCCATCGCAGCCCGCGAGCAGGGCGGCGCAAACAATTAAACCGGATAAGGGTAAGAGCCTGAAATGAAGTGTCATTACTGTTCCTTTAAATACCCATAACCGATGTTTGCCGAAAATCGGTGAGAGGGTTGAGGGGGCATAAAAACAAAAAATGTAGCTGCGTATAATAATGAGGGTATTTAATGTTTTTTAATTTATAAGTGCTGAGGAAGAGATGGGAACACCATAATCAGAATTTTACACTCTGTATTAGAGGTATCATGGCGATCGGTTTATTTATTTTATCCGTTGTCCATTCACATTATTAATGTGTTTAATGAATATGGCGCAATTGAATCATTTGCCAAATCTATGAATTAAATGAAGTGACTTTTTTTGTACAAAATGAATTCCCGTTCTGGTGAATACTTCTGTTTTTCTGAGCCCGCTTATTGGCTGCGGATTGCGTATCAACCCTGCGAGTAATGAGTTACTGCCTATGGCGCGTAAAACCAAAAAAGATGCACAAAAGACACGGCAACAGCTGATCGAAGCGGCTATCGGGCAGTTCGCTACGCGCGGTGTGGCGAACACGACCCTGACGGATATTGCCGATGCTGCGCGGGTGACTCGTGGGGCGGTGTACTGGCATTTTTCCAGTAAATCAGAAATATTTAATGCTATCTGGGAACAGCAATTACCGCTGCGGGAAATAATCAGGGATAAGCTCTCGCTTTCAGAGGATGACGACCCGTTGTTAATGCTTCGTGAGCAATTTATTACCACATTACAATATATCGCCCATGAACCCCGGCAGTATGCGCTATTACAAATTCTTTATCATAAATGTGAGTTTAGTAACGAAGTTATTTCAGAGTGTGAAATTCGTAAGCGTATTGGCATAAATGACGATTGCCTGCGTAAAACGCTGGAGCTGTGTGTTTTAAAAAATGCGATTTCACCCAGCGTGAATATTGATCTCACGCTGATTGTTTTCCACGGTTTCTTTAGCGGATTGATTAAGAATTGGTTAATGAACAGAGACAGCTTTAATCTCTATCAACAGGCTCCTGCTCTGGTCGATAATATCCTGGCGACACTGCATAGCACGCGCGTGTCGCCAGCGGTTTATGGCGTAGCGTTATGACACTCTGGTGGGAAGCAACTCCCCGTCCTGGCACAGGGCTTCAACGGCCTGTGCCGTAACAGGTTTACCTAACAGGTAACCCTGAAGCGTGTTGCAGCCCAGTTCTGTTAAAAATTCCTGCTGTGCCTGTGTTTCAACACCTTCGGCAACCACTTTCAGGTTAAGCGTTTTGGCCAGTGCAACGATAGCCGAGACAATTGTTGCATCATCACTCTCCCCGCTCAGCTCTTTCACAAATGCCCGGTCTATCTTCAGCTCACAGGCCGGTAAACGTTTAAGGTAAAGCAAGCTTGAGTAGCCTGTACCAAAGTCGTCAATGGAGGCTTTTACACCTGCATTGGTTAACTCGGTGAGCACACGTACACTTTCATCCGGGTTACTCATTGCCGTGGTTTCGGTCACTTCCAGAATCAACATTTCAGGTGGCACATTGTGGCGCGCCAGGCAGTCGAGCACGGTTTTAACCAGTGAAGGCTGCTCGAACTGAAGCGTTGACAGGTTCACCGCCATCGACCAGCTCTGGTGTCCCTGGATATGCCATTCCCGCAACTGGCGGCAGGCTTCGTTAATCACCCAGTTACCGATAGGAATAATTAGTCCCGTTTTTTCGGCCAGCGACAGGAACATGTCCGGTGTCAGCAGGCCCTGTTTCGGGTGTTGCCAGCGCAGCAGGGCTTCAAATCCGAGGACTGGCCCTGCCGGAGCGTGGAATTTAGGTTGATAAAGCAGACGTAACTCATCGCGGTCGATAGCCAGCCACAGGTCATTCATGAGCTGGAGATGCGTTTGCGCCATGGTGTTCATTGATGGCTGGAAGAAGTGATAGCCATTTCGTCCCATATGTTTGGTGTGGTACATCGCCGCATCAGCGTTAAACATGAGCTCACGATCGTTATGACCGTCGTGCGGGTAGAGTGCAATGCCGATGCTGAGGGTCACGACCAGCTCGCAGGGTTCCAGGAGGAAGGGGCTATCAATCGCGCGAACCAGCGCGCTTGCCAGTGAGGCGGCATCATCTGGCCCTTCCGTTTCGGCCAACAGTACAAACTCATCTCCACCGATACGGGCAAGAGTGTACTGGCCTTTCAGTGGCAGTAGCATGCGTTTCGTGACGGCGACCAGCAGCCTATCGCCCACATCGTGGCCGTAGGCATCATTGATGGCTTTAAAGCCGTCGAGATCCATAAACATCAGCGCAAAGTGGGAGCCTTCACGGTCAGCTTTGCTGATGGCTTGATCAAGTCGGTCTTCCAGCAGAATACGATTGGGCAGGCGCGTCAGCGTATCGTGTAGCGCCAGTTGTGCCAGCTCGCGGTTAGCTTCTGCCAGAGAAGAGGCCAGCAAAGACGTACGCGCCTGGAGGCGGGCATCCAGCATCGATACCAGCAGGCTGATCCCAAGAATTGAGAGCGCCACGACACTGACCAGTACCGCCAGCCAGCTGCCGTTAATGCCGTCGTGATGCACCATTGTCGACATTGGAAACTGTGCGGCTTTCATCCCAGCATAGTGCATCCCGGCGATGGCTATCCCCATGGTGATAGCCGCTCCCAGGCGCATCAGCGCCACCTGTGCGGCTTCGTGACGTAAACGGAACGTTAGCCACAATGCGGCGAGTGACGCGACGAGGGCGATGACGACAGAAATGGCCACCCAACCTTTATCCCAGACAATGCCCGGCATAACCTCAAGCGCTGCCATGCCGGTGTAGTGCATGGCGACAATACCGCTCCCCATCACTAACGCGCCGGGCAGCAGGCGGCGTAAACGCAGTTGCTCGCAGCTGACAAGCCACAACGCAAACATCGATGAGCCAATGGCAATCACCATCGATAGCACTGTAAGCGCCGCGTTGTAACTCATGCTCATGGAGAGATCCATGGCCAGCATCCCGATGAAATGCATCGCCCACACGCCGATACCCATTGCGATACCACCGCCCGCTAACCAGATGCGAGCAGCTACTCCCTGGCTTCCGGCGACACGTGCAGCCATATTCAACGCGGTAAAGGCAGCAAGGATGGCGACAACAAAGGAGGTGACTACGAGGATTTGGTTGTATTGGCTAACCAGCATGGTCTTTTCAGCTCGTTGTGAGAAGTTTAGCAAGAGAGGTTTAGAAGGGCTGAGACATTATCACCGTCAGGTAATGACTCAAAGGGATTTAAATCCCTTCAATTATTGAGTGATAGCAGGGTGTGCAGTGTCTGACGCTTAATCGAGATCGGAACAATTCACGAGCTTTAACGGGTTCACAGAATTCATATTGCGGCACTTATCGGTTTCGGTGCTCATCAGTTCAATCCACTGCATCAGTAGCGCATCGAAAATGAAAACGGAGACAGCAAAGACAACCAGCCACCAGTATTTACGAATCATTGTGACATTCCGGGAAAAGAGAGGCCGTTAAGGTGGTGGAAATATACACGAAAAGTAGATGTTGAAAAGTGGGAAATGTGAAGGTTTACAAAGCATTGACGCTAAATGTGAGCGGCAATAAAAAAGGCGCTTCCCCATGCCGAAGAGCGCCTTTTTAAACAAGCATTTAACTGACTAGTATCAGTTCATGCCGTATTTTTTCAGTTTCTTACGCAGAGTACCACGGTTGATACCCATCATCAGCGCAGCGCGGGTTTGGTTACCGCGGGTGTATTGCATCACCATGTCCAACAGTGGCTGTTCAACTTCAGCCAATACCAGCTCATACAGGTCATTAACATCCTGACCGTTCAGTTGAGCAAAATAGTTCTTCAGTGCCTGTTTAACCGAGTCACGCAGGGGCTTTTGAGTTACCTGATCCTGAGAGTTAACGGTGGAAACGGTCAGTACGTCAGAATTTACGCGTTGTTCGAACATAGTTCTGTCAGCTCTTTATTTCATTACGCAAGATTTTCGAAGTATGCCTCCAACGCCTCCAGCTGTACGCTGGCATCCTCTATGGCGTTGAATGTGCGCCGAAACTGGTCATTCGGAGCGTGCTCCTGGAGATACCAGGATACGTGTTTACGCGCAATTCGGTACCCTTTTGCCTGACCGTAAAAGTCATGCAATTCCCGAACATGCGAACAAAGCAAGCGCTTAATCTCTGCCAGAGGCAGTGGAGCAAGCAGCTCTCCAGTGTCCAGATAATGCTGGATTTCCCGAAAGATCCAGGGTCTTCCCTGAGCGGCACGTCCTATCATCAGAGCATCAGCTCCCGTATAGTCGAGCACAACTCTGGCTTTAAGCGGGTCAGTTATGTCGCCATTCGCGATAATCGGAATGGAAACTTTCTGCTTAACTGCCCGAATGCTGTCGTATTCAGCTTCACCGTTGAACAAACAGGCGCGAGTGCGTCCATGAATGGTCAGGGCCTGAATGCCACAGTCTTCGGCCAGTTGGGCAATCTCTACACAGTTACGGTGATCCGGCGACCAACCCGTGCGAATCTTCAGCGTAACAGGAACGTCCACCGCGCTGACAACCGCCTCCAGGATTGACTTCACCTGGTCGGGGTATTGCAGAAGGGCTGAACCTGCAAGCTTGCGATTCACCTTTTTGGCCGGGCAACCCATATTGATATCAATAATCTGGGCGCCACTTTCCACGTTAATACGCGCGGCATCTGCCATCTCTTCAGGCACGCTTCCGGCAATTTGCACGGTACGAATACCTGGTTCATCTATGTGCACCATCCGCAGGCGGGACTTATCGCTTTCCCACACTTGCGGGTTAGACGACATCATCTCGGATACGGTTAATCCTGCTCCCATCTCGTAGCACAGCGTCCTGAATGGTCGGTCGGTAATACCTGCCATAGGTGCTGCGATCAGGCGATTTCTGAGCTGGTGGTGTCCGATGCGCATGAGTTAAGAAATGACCATACTGTGACTGCAAGGCGGCGTATATTACGCATTTTTTGCACGAGATGAAAGGCCAAACTTTGAACAATCCACTGTTGTAGATCAATGAATCGCCGCTCAGGGCCTGTGGTAAAAATTATTCATTATTTAAATCATTATGTTATGCGATAACGGTTATTTTATCGTCTCTTACAATTTCCCGTAACTTCTCATCATTTCTGAATAAAGGTATCACTTAAGCGGGATAATCTGCTGTTTTTTGCAGCGGATTATCCCGGTTCTATGCGATCTACGTCGCAATTTAGAACATGATCTTAGCGCAAAAAATGCACGTTATTCGACAATGACGCGGCCATGAAGTGACTGTACCGGGCGGTTATTATCGTGATGCATGGTATGGGTGAATTTCTCCAGTTGTTCTGTAGAAAGGGTCAGTGGGTGTTTGAGGACAACCCAGGTGACGCCCTCAGAGCAAGGTGGAGTGGTCAGAGAACCGCTAAAACGCCAGAACGTTTTGTCGGTTGGCAGTAATTTATTCAGATTGAGGTTCGACGTAATGCTAACGTTCTGGTCGGCTTGTCCTGGCATCACGGCCCACAGTTTTTCCAGCTCTGAGTTAGCTGCGCCTTGATCAAACATCACGGCGACTACCACCAGTTCCCCCTCGGCATTTTTGTGCACCAGATGCATTTCCATCGCGTATTTTTTGCCATGCACTGTGTTTTCGCTTGGGGCATGGAAATGGAACTGTTGCAGGATCCAGCTCTGTTTATCGAGGGTGATACTGTCATGTGTTCCGGCCTTTTCACCCGCCTGAATGGTATGTCCATTATTCGTCAGAGAGACAGGCCCTTCGCTGTAATGCGTTTGCAAAGGAGAGAGGTGGGCTTTGGCGGTGGTATCGATGTTAACGGGAGACTGGTTAACCCCGTTTTTACAGGTTTTGTATGCGTCGTCCAATTCTCCCCAATGCTCAGGTGCGCCTTCTCCTTCATAGCCCCAGTGAGACGCAGATGCTGAGAACGAGATAATGCTTAGCGCCAGCAGCGCTGCCTTGCCAGTAAAGTGAGTCATAGTATTCTTCCTGTGAATTTTATTATCCAAATCAATAATTATTACTATGATTTGTGTGGTTATTTTAACGAAGAATGGCAGGGGATGAGAGGAAAATCAGAAGGGAAAGGCGTGGTCAGATGACCACGCCAAAAACTTATTTTTTACGTCCTGTAATACGGCACCATTCCTCTTTCTCGACCACCGGGTCAAGCGCAAAGAGGTCGGCATAAGCTTCACAGACGCTGTCGGCCTGGCTTGCCAGTATTCCCGAAAGGCCCAGCAGACCCCCCTCAACGGGCAGCACGCTGATTAACGGGGCCAGTTCGCGTAATGGGCCGGCCAGGATGTTGGCGACCACCACATCGGCTTTCATGACCTCTGGCTGAGCGTCTGGCAGATACAGTTCAAGACGGTCTGATACGCCGTTGCGTTCAGCGTTATCACGGCTGGCCTGAATCGCCTGCGGATCGATATCGATCCCGATGGCTTTTGCTGCGCCCAGTTTCAGTGCCGCGATGGCGAGGATCCCGGATCCGCAACCGAAGTCGATCACTGTTTTTCCTTCCAGATCCAGACCGTCCAGCCATTGCAGGCACAGTGACGTTGTCGGGTGTGTACCCGTACCAAACGCCAGACCCGGATCAAGCATCACGTTAACCGCGTTTTCATCCGGCACGTCGCGCCAGCTTGGGCAGATCCAAAGACGTTTACCGAACTGCATCGGATGGAAGTTATCCATCCACTCGCGCTCCCAGTCTTTGTCTTCCAGTTGCTCAATCTTGTGCACAAAGCCTTCACCCAACAGCGGGTGGTTTTCCAGGACAGCGACCACCTCTTTCATGTCGGTTTCTGCGTCGAACAGGCCGATAACGTCAGTGTCGCCCCACAGGCGTGTTTCGCCAGGCAGCGGCTCAAACACCGGGGTGTCATGCGTGTCCTGGAAGGTGATAGAAACCGAACCGGCTTCCATCAGCGCATCGCTCAGCTCTTCGGCGTTAGCGCCGGTTGTGTTCAGTTTTAGTTGGATCCACGGCATGGCAAACTCTTTATTTATCAGTAGAAATTACGGCGGCCTGTGGCACAGGTTGACCAAAACGGTTACCCACCACAAACGCCAGCAAACTTAACAGTAGCGAAGGCACAATCGGATGGAAGCCCAGGTACTGAATTTTAAATGTTGCCAGGACGGCATACAGCACTCCCCCGACAATCATACCGCTTAATGCGCCAGCGGCATTTGCCCGCTCCCAGTACAGCCCCAGAACCAGTGGCCACAGGAACACGGCTTCCAGGCCGCCAAACGCAAGCAGGTTGAGCCAGATGATCATCTCTGGCGGACGCCAGGCGGCTAATAACAACAGCGCTCCCAGCACCAGTGTTATCAGGGCCGACATGCGTTTTAAGCGAGTTTCATTGGTGACCTGCTCGGGACGCACGCTCAGATAGAGATCTTTAATGATCGTAGCGGAACTTTGCAGCAATTGGGCGTTGATTGTCGACATGATGGCGGCCATCGGTGCGGCAAGGAAAATCCCGGCGGCAAACGGCGGCAGAACTTTGACCATTAATGTCGGGATCACCAGATCCGGCACGGTGAGATCCGGAATCACAGCGCGGCCTAATGCACCTGCCAGATGCATTCCAAACATCAGGATGGCAACCACAATGGTGCCAATGATGATGCCTTTATGAACCGCCTTACTGTCCTTATAAGAGATACAACGTACGGCGGTATGCGGCAGGCCAATCACCCCAAAGCAGACCAGCACCCAGAAGGAGGTCATGAATGTCGGAGAAAGGATATCATCCGCCCCCTGCGGCGAGACCAGTTTCGGATCGATCGCTTCCAGAGTTTCAACAGCATGGCTCAGGCCACCTGCGGCATGAACGATACCCACCAGCAGAACAATCGTACCGATGAGCATGACCATGCCCTGCATCGTATCGTTCAGCACGCTGGCACGGAACCCGCCAAAGGCGGTATAGAGCGCAATGCTGACCCCGAAGATGATAAGCCCCGTTTCGTAGGGAATACCCGCTGCGGTTTCCAGCAGACGCGCACCACCGATAAATTGCACCGTCATCGCACCAACAAAGGCGACCAGCAGGCTTAAGCTCGCCAGCCATACCAGTAAGCGGCTCTGGTAGCGGGCAAACAGCATATCGTTGAGCGTTACGGCATTATAACGACGTGCAAGGATGGCAAACTTTTTGCCGAGTATGCCCAGAGAGAGCCAGACGGCAGGAAGCTGAATCATCGCTAACAGCACCCAGCCTAACCCGTATTTATAGGCAGCTCCCGGCCCGCCAATAAACGAGCTGGCGCTGATGTAGGTAGCCGTGAGCGTCATGGCCAGCACGACGCCACCCATCGAGCGGCTACCGAGGAAATACTCGTTCAGGAAGGTGCCTGTCGTTCTTTTACGCATGGCATAAACCGACAGACCAAACACCACCAGCAGGTAAGCGATAAGGGGCAGAATGACCTCAAGCTGCATCATCGTCCTCCAGCGGAATATCACGATAGATAAATTTCACCATTGCCCAGCACAACACAATAAAAACCAACGGTAACAGCAGGCAGGCCATTTCAAACCAGTGCGGAAGGCCGGTAATGCCAATAGCAGAATCAGGTAAGTAAGCAGTCACTAACCATGCTGCAAGATAGAGAAGGGTCAGCCACAGCGCCCAGCGCGCCTCTTTATGGGCCTGAACAAAACGCGTGTCCATTTGTCGTCCCTTGTGGATGAAGAAAGCGGGGATTGTACATGATGGGGCTTTCGGATCCCCAGAAATAAAAAAGGCCGGATAATCCGGCCTTTTAGCGTCGATGCAGTCTTACTTCTCGTGCATACCGAGTTTTTTCTCCAGATAGTGGATGTTAGTTCCACCATTCTGGAAGTGCTCGTCGCTCATGATACGCATCTGCAAGTCAACGTTGGTTTTGATACCGTCGATGATAAGTTCTTGCAGGGCGTTTTTCATGCGGGCAATTGCCACGTCACGGTTTTCGCCGTAACAAATCAGCTTACCGATCATTGAGTCATAGTACGGCGGTACGGTGTAACCGGCGTAGATATGAGACTCCCAACGCACACCAAAACCACCCGGCGCGTGGAAACGCGTGATTTTACCCGGGCTTGGCAGGAAGGTGTTCGGGTCTTCGGCGTTGATACGGCATTCTACCGCATGGCCTTTGACCACAACTTCTTCCTGTTTGATGGACAGTGGCTGACCGGCTGCAATACGCAGCTGTTCTTTGATCAGGTCAACACCGGTGATCATTTCGGTAACCGGGTGTTCTACCTGAATACGGGTGTTCATTTCGATGAAATAGAACTCGCCGTTTTCGAACAGGAACTCAAAAGTACCTGCACCGCGATAGCCGATATCCACACAGGCTTTAGAGCAACGCTCGCCGATGTAACGACGCAGTTCCGGGGTAATACCCGGCGCTGGTGCTTCTTCAACGACTTTCTGGTGACGACGCTGCATAGAGCAGTCACGTTCTGCCAGATAGATAGCGTTACCCTGACCGTCTGCCAGCACCTGAATTTCGATGTGACGTGGGTTTTCCAGGTATTTTTCCATGTACACCATGTCATTGCTGAACGCGGCTTTCGCTTCAGCTTTGGTCATGGAGATGGACTGCGCCAGTTCAGCATCGCCGCGCACAACGCGCATCCCGCGACCGCCGCCGCCGCCGGACGCTTTGATGATAACCGGGTAGCCAATGCGTTTAGCATGAGCACGGTTAGCATCCATGTCGTCGGTCAGAGGGCCGTCAGAACCTGGTACGGTTGGAACACCGGCTTTTTTCATCGCCGTGATCGCAGACACTTTGTCACCCATAAGGCGAATGGTGTCGGCTTTCGGGCCGATGAAGATGAAGCCAGAGCGTTCAACCTGCTCAGCAAAGTTGGCGTTCTCAGAGAGGAAACCATAACCCGGATGAATTGCCACCGCGCCGGTGATTTCAGCGGCACTGATGATAGCCGGGATGTTCAGATAGCTTTTTACGGACGGAGCCGGGCCAATACAGACCGTCTCATCCGCCAGCAATACGTGTTTTAAATCGCGATCCGCGCTTGAGTGCACAGCGACAGTCTTGATGCCCAGTTCTTTACAGGCACGAAGAATACGCAGAGCAATCTCGCCGCGGTTGGCGATAACAATTTTATCCAGCATGTTCGCCTCGTTACTCGATGACGACCAGCGGCTCGTCGAATTCAACCGGCTGACCACTTTCGACCAGAATCGCTTTCACAGTACCTGATTTGTCTGCTTCGATCTGGTTCATCATTTTCATGGCTTCAACGATGCACAGGGTATCGCCTACATTGACCTTCTGACCGATTTCGATGAACGCTTTCGCGTCTGGGCTCGGGGTGCGGTAGAAAGTACCAACCATTGGGGAACGTACGATGTGACCACTGATTTCTGCTGCCGCCGCTGCTGGCGCTTCTGCTGCCGGCGCAACTGCGTTAGAAAGGGCTGGCTGCTGCATCATCGGCGTAGCGTATGCTTGCTGCATTACCGGGAAGCTAGCGGCTGGGGCTGCACGGCTGATGCGTACAGACTCTTCGCCTTCAGAAATTTCCAGTTCGGAGATGCCTGATTCTTCAACCAGCTCGATCAGTTTTTTAATCTTACGAATATCCATGAGTGGGTTCCGTACTCTTGTTTAGTGTGATTGTGACAAGCGTTTTACCGCTGTCTGTAAAGCGTATGAATAACCGTCCGCACCAAGTCCGCAGATAACGCCAGCGGCGATATCCGACAGATACGAATGGTGACGGAACGGCTCCCGCGCATGTACGTTGCTCAGGTGGATCTCGATGAACGGGATACTCACCGCGAGCAGCGCGTCACGGATAGCAACACTGGTGTGCGTAAACGCGGCCGGATTGATCAGGATATAGTCCACATTGTCTTTAGCCTGATGAATACGGTCGATGAGTGCGTACTCCGCGTTTGACTGAAAATGATCCAAATCCACATTCAACGAGGCTGCTTCCGTCCCAAGACGGTTAACAATTTCACTCAATGTCAGCGTGCCGTACTTCTCTGGCTCACGGGTGCCGAGCATGTTTAAGTTCGGTCCGTTCAAAACTAAGATCTGGAACTTGTCAGCCATTGTGCTGCTATCTCCTGCGATTCTCCGGTAAAAAACAAAATATACCTTCGATGCGCGATTGTCACCTTTTCAGAGGCCTAAAACCCCTGTCAGGAAAACCAAGGTCGCACATTATAACGATTTCGTAGCATTTGGCAGCTAAATACTGGTCTTATCAGGGAAGATTATCAACCGCTATCCGAAAAAGAGTCGCGGCGGATAAGTAATCTGCGGGAAAACGCACAGTTTGGCGAACTATCTCATCCACTGGCGGAACTTCTTGTAACGCCACGCTAAAAGCGCCAGGGCCAGCAGTGCGTAGATGATGGGTTGCGGGGATAAAATCTTCACTGACCACAGGTAATGTATGGGGGCGAGGATCGCGACAAGATAGACGAAGTTGTGCAGCAGTTGCCAATGCTTGCCCAGTTTTCGCTGCGCATATTGCGTCGAAGTCAGCGTCAGTGCCAGTAAAATCAGCCAGCTGACGATACCTAACGTCAGATAAGGACGCGTAACCAGCTCACGACCCAACAATGCCAGATTGTTAATACCCAGCTCAAGCAGCGCATAGCTGGTGAGGTGTAGCGTCGCCCAGGCAAAACACCATAGCCCTAAAAGCCGACGGGTACGTATCAATAATGGCTGTTTAGCGTAGCGCGCTAAAGGGGAAACCAGCAAGGTGGCCAGCAGAAATTTCAGAGCCATCCTACCGGTAAAGTGTTGAATATCCTTTGCCGGGTCGGCGCTGAAGTACCCGTGACTGGCTGCCCAAAACAGCCAGATAAATGGAAGCAATCCTGCTAAGTGCAAAATGACCTTGAGCCAGGTTATCTGTTTTACGCTTAAACGCACTTAAAAATTCTCCCGTAAATTCAGGCCGCGATACAGAGAAGCGACCTCATCGGCGTAGCCGTTAAACAGCAGCGTTGGCTGACGCTTAACGTCCAGTGCGCCGCCTGAGCCGATAAAACGTTCTGTAGCCTGCGACCAGCGCGGGTGATCCACATGCGGATTCACATTGGCAAAAAAACCGTACTCATCGGGCGCGGCCAGATTCCAGGTGGTAGGAGGGCGCTCGCGTGTGAGCTTAATACTGACAATCGATTTAATCCCTTTAAATCCGTATTTCCACGGCACGGTTAAGCGAACAGGTGCGCCGTTTTGTGGCGGGAGAGCTTTACCGTACACACCCACCGTAAGCAGGGTGAGCGGGTGCATGGCCTCATCGAGGCGCAACCCTTCTACATAAGGATAATCCAGCCCACCGCCGATAAACCGGTCCTTCTGGCCGGGCATCTCATCCGGGGAGTAGAGCGTCTGAAAAGCGACATATTTTGCATTGCTGGTGGGTTCTACCATCTCCAGTAGCTTATGCAGCGGGAACCCCACCCAGGGCACGACCATCGACCAGGCTTCGACACAGCGCATACGGTAGATGCGCTCTTCCAGCGGGAAACGGGTGGTCAGGTCGTGATGATCCAGGGTCAGGGGCTTCGCGACCTCACCGTCAATTTTCAGCGTCCAGGGATCGGTTTTCATTCCGCCAGCGTTGGCCGCCGGGTCGGCCTTATCAAGACCAAACTCGTAGAAGTTATTGTAACCAGTGACTTTGTCTTCGGGCGTTAAAGCGAGTTTGTTTTGCCATTCGGCTGGTTTGGTAAAGGTGAGTGGCGCGCCGGAAGGGGCTTTCGGGCGATCGTTACCTTTAAACCAGTCAAGCAGGTCGGCATGGGCTGCCGGTGAGAGCGTCAGGGCGGTTGCGCTGATGCCAAGCATTTTCAGGATCTGGCGGCGCTGTAACATAAAGACAGACTCGGACGTTACGTCGGCTTCCGTCAGTTTTTTGGTTTTCATGGCATCCTCCGTCATGCGTTTTTCTAAGCATGACGGAGGAGAAGGGTTAGCGCGAATATGTCACGAAAATTTGAAGATTAGACAATTTTCACCAGCGCGCGGCCGTGGAACTGGTTGTCCATGATCTTACCGGCATATTCCGGTGCCTGGCTAAGGCTAATTTCCGTTGCACTCTGGGCGTAGAATGATTCTGGCAGGTCACGAGACAAGCGTTCCCAGGCTTCTGCACGACGCGCCGCAGGGGTCATGACGGAATCCACCCCCTGTAAACGCACATTACGCAGAATAAACGGCATTACGGTGGTTGGCAGGGTAAATCCACCCGCCAGACCGCAGGCGGCTACGCAACCGCCGTAGTTCATTTGCGCCAGCACTTTTGCCAGCACTTTGTCGCCCACGGTATCGACTGCACCAGCCCAGATCTGTTTTTCCAGTGGACGGGTTTCGGCAAATTCGTCACGTCCCAGGATCCGGTTAGCACCCAGCTGGCGCAGGTAGTCGTGCGTGCTTTCGCGTCCAGATACGGCAGCAACCTGATAGCCTAATTTATGCAGCAGAGCCACGGCGGTACTGCCCACGCCACCGCTGGCTCCGGTGACAACGATTTCACCTGACTCAGGACGAATACCTGCATCTTCCAGCGCCATTACGCAAAGCATGGCGGTAAAGCCTGCGGTACCAATGATCATCGCTTTACGCCCATCCAGGCCTTTCGGCATAGGCACCAGCCAGTCACCTTTCACCCGGGCCTGAGCTGCCAGACCTCCCCAGTGGTTTTCGCCAACCCCCCAGCCGGTGAGCAATACTTGCTGTCCTGGGTGGAAGCGTGGATCTTCGCTCGTATGCACACGCCCGGCAAAATCGATACCTGGAACCATCGGGAAATTACGAATGATTTTGCCTTTGCCCGTAATGGCCAGCGCATCCTTATAATTCAGGCTGGACCAGTCGATGTCGACGGTTACTTCACCCTCCGGCAGACGGCTCTCTTCAATGGTTTGCACCGAGGCAAGCGTTTTGCCGTCCTGCTGTTCTAAGATCAAAGCCTGCATACAGGGTCCTCACTACGTATGATGATTGGAAAAAATTTTCTGAAGACTATACTCGCTCATTGAAAGCCAATGCCGATTTAACGCAATAAATTGCCAGAAACACCAGGTTTGGTAGTATGCCGCATTTGAAATGCAAGTTAGCGCTTACTCGCTACCCCATCAACCCACGGAGTAATCTCAAGGATGCGATTAACGACGAAATTCTCGGCTTTTATCACGCTGCTGACGGGACTCACCATCTTTGTCACCCTCATCGGCTGTTCCCTGAGCTTTTATAACGCCATTCAGGACAAGCTGGTTAATCGGGTCCAGTCTGTTGCATCCGTCATTGATACGCGTCTGGTGACCACGCCGTTGCCAGCACTGTCCCGTGAACTGGATGAAATTATGGTGCCGGTTGATATCGTTCAGATAGACATCCGCCAGGGGAATTCGCTCGTCTTCAGCCATGCCCGGCAGGGAAGCTACCGTCCGGCAGGCATGATGAACCAGTATCGTGAAGTGACGGTTCATTCGCTCAAAAATCCAGGTATGACCATCAAACTGGCTTATCAGGATCCGATGGCAAATTACTTCCGCTCTTTAATGACCACCGCACCGCTTACTCTGGCGGTGGGGTTTATTGTGCTGCTGATTTTTCTGGCCGTGCGCTGGCAGCGTCGTCAGCTTTCAGGGCAGGAGCTGCTGGAAAACCGCTCGGTACGCATTTTAAATGGCGAACGTGGGCCGCAGGTTCGCGGGTCAATTTACGAATGGCCGACGCGTACCAGCAGCGCCCTGGACGTGCTGCTTTCGGAAATCCAGTTTGCCAGCGATCAGCGCAGTCGTATGGATACACTGATTCGGTCCTACGCCGCGCAGGACAATAAAACCGGCCTGAATAACCGTCTCTTCTTTGATAATCAGTTGGCTACGCTGCTGGACGATCCTGAAAAAGTAGGGACGCACGGGGTCGTGATGATGATCCGCCTGCCCGATTTTGATCTGCTGCGGGACAACTGGGGACGGGCCGTGGCGGAAGACAATCTCTTTATCCTTATTAACCTGCTGTCGACCTTTATTATGCGCTATCCTGGCTCTCTGCTGGCGCGCTATCACCGCAGCGATTTTGCCGTGCTGTTGCCTCACCGTACGCTAAAAGAATCTGAAAGCATTGCAGGTCAACTGCTTAAAGCCGTCGATGCATTGCCACAAAGCAAAATGCTCGACAGGGATGACATGGTACACATTGGTATCTGTGCCTGGCGCGGCGGCCAGTCGACTGAACAGGTCATGGAACATGCGGAAGCAGCCACCCGCAACGCCGTGTTGCAAGGGGCAAACGGGTGGGCGGTATATGATGACTCGCTGCCGGAGAAAGGGCGCGGGAATGTGCGCTGGCGAACGCTGATTGAGCAAATGCTGAGTCGCGGCGGGCCACGTATTTATCAAAAACCTGCGGTGATGAAAAATGGCCATGTGCATCATCGTGAACTGATGTGCCGTATTTTCGACGGAACGGAAGAGGTGATTTCCGCAGAGTATCTGCCGATTGTGTTGCAATTTGGGCTATCAGAAGAGTACGACCGCCAGCAGATTACGCGGCTTATTCCCTTCTTATCTTTCTGGCCAGAGGAAAACCTGGCATTACAGGTCACCGTCGAGTCTTTAATTCGCCCGCGTTTTCAGCGCTGGCTACGCGATATATTAATGCAATGCGAAAAATCGCAACGCAAACGCATTATTTTTGAACTTGCTGAGGCGGATGTAGGTCAACACATCAGCCGGTTACGCCCGATGGTACGTTTGATGAATGCGCTCGGCGCTCGTGTGGCGGTCACGCAGGCGGGCTTGACGCTGGTCAGCACCAGCTGGATCAAGGAACTGGATGTTGAATTATTGAAACTTCATCCAGGGCTGGTAAGGAATATCGAAAAACGCACGGAAAACCAGCTGTTGGTTCAGAGCCTGGTTGAAGCGTGCAAGGGAACGCGAACACAAGTATTTGCCACCGGCGTGCGATCACGAAGCGAATGGCAGATGTTGACAGAGCGCGGTGTTGTGGGTGGTCAGGGTGATTTTTTTGCGTCCTCTCAGCCGCTTGACACCAATGTGAAAAAATATTTGCAAAGATACTCTGTTTGACCTGCCGTTTAATTTGTTTTCACGTAGAATATCGCGCCTGTAGCTTTGAGTTTGACGAGCAAAAGCCAGTGAACGACCTTTGACTGGTTACAAATGAAAGTGAGGGACGCTACTGTTTACTCAGCCCTGAGGGACTCAGGGGATGAATTTGTAACAAAGGAAACGTACTGCACTAATTTTCACCGTAGCAGACGATTTTTGCGCCTTGTCGCTGCTGCGTGTGGTTGGTAAAGTAAGCGGATTTTGTTTTCCGCCCCAGCTTTCAGGATTATCCCTTAGTATGTTGAAAAAATTTCGTGGCATGTTTTCCAATGACCTGTCCATTGACCTGGGTACCGCGAATACCCTTATTTATGTAAAAGGACAAGGCATCGTATTGAATGAGCCTTCCGTTGTGGCCATTCGTCAGGACCGTGCCGGCTCGCCAAAAAGCGTGGCTGCTGTTGGTCATGATGCGAAGCAGATGCTGGGTCGTACCCCAGGCAACATCGCCGCGATCCGCCCAATGAAAGACGGTGTTATTGCTGACTTCTTCGTGACTGAAAAAATGCTTCAGCACTTCATCAAGCAGGTTCACAGCAACAGCTTCATGCGTCCAAGCCCGCGTGTTCTGGTGTGTGTGCCCGTTGGTGCAACTCAGGTAGAACGTCGTGCAATCCGTGAATCCGCTCAGGGTGCTGGTGCGCGTGAAGTGTTCCTGATTGAAGAGCCAATGGCTGCGGCAATCGGTGCGGGTCTGCCTGTGTCTGAAGCGACCGGTTCTATGGTGGTTGATATCGGTGGTGGTACCACTGAAGTGGCCGTTATCTCCCTGAACGGCGTGGTTTACTCCTCTTCCGTACGTATCGGTGGTGACCGCTTCGACGAAGCCATTATTAATTATGTGCGCCGTAACTACGGCTCTCTGATCGGTGAAGCCACCGCAGAGCGTATCAAGCACGAAATCGGTTCTGCTTACCCGGGTGACGAAGTTCGCGAAATCGAAGTTCGTGGTCGTAACCTGGCTGAAGGCGTTCCACGCGGCTTTACCCTGAACTCCAACGAAATCCTGGAAGCGCTGCAAGAGCCGCTGACCGGTATCGTGAGCGCGGTAATGGTTGCTCTGGAGCAGTGCCCACCAGAACTGGCTTCTGATATCTCTGAGCGCGGTATGGTGCTGACCGGTGGTGGTGCGCTGCTGCGTAACCTCGACCGCCTGTTAATGGAAGAGACAGGTATTCCTGTCGTAGTTGCAGAAGATCCACTGACTTGCGTCGCCCGTGGTGGTGGCAAGGCGCTGGAAATGATCGACATGCACGGCGGCGACTTGTTCAGCGAAGAGTAGTCGGTTGTGAAAGGGTAGCAAATTGCTACCCTTTCTCTCTGACGCGAGAATACGCATAGCCTATGAAGCCAATTTTTAGCCGTGGCCCATCGCTACAGTTTCGCCTGATCCTGGCGGTTCTGGTGGCGCTTGGTGTCATTATTGCCGATAGCCGCCTCGGTACGTTCAGCCAAATCAGAACGTACATGGATACCGCCGTCAGTCCTTTCTACTTTGTATCAAATGGTCCCCGTGAATTACTCGACTCCGTTTCTCAAACGTTGTCTTCACGCGACCAGCTCGAACTTGAAAACCGGGCGTTACGTCAGGAACTGCTGCTGAAAAATAGCGAGCTGCTGATGCTTGGCCAATATAAGCAGGAAAACGCGCGTCTGCGTGAACTGCTTGGCTCGCCGCTGCGTCAGGACGAGCAGAAAATGGTGACCCAGGTCATCTCCACCGTGAACGATCCTTACAGCGATCAGGTGGTGATCGACAAAGGCAGCGTCAACGGGGTTTATGAAGGCCAGCCTGTAATCAGTGATAAAGGCGTTGTCGGCCAGGTTGTGGCGGTCGCGAAATTGACCAGCCGCGTCCTGCTGATTTGCGATGCAACCCATGCACTGCCGATTCAGGTACTGCGTAACGACATCCGTGTGATTGCGGCCGGCAACGGCTGTACGGACGATCTGCAACTGGAACACCTGCCAGCCAACACGGATATTCGTGTGGGTGATGTGCTGGTGACATCCGGCCTTGGCGGACGCTTCCCTGAAGGTTATCCGGTTGGGGTTGTCTCGTCTGTGAAGCTTGATACCCAGCGTGCTTACACCGTGATTCAGGCTCGTCCAACGGCAGGTTTACAGCGTCTGCGCTATTTGCTGCTGCTGTGGGGGGCCGATCGTAACGGCACTAACCCGATGACCCCGGAAGAGGTTCACCGTGTTGCGAATGAACGCCTGATGCAAATGATGCCGCAGGTGCTTCCGCCGGCTGACTCTATGGGGCCACCTGCGCCAGTCCCTGCGCCTGCTACGGGATTAACGCAGCCTCTACCGGATGCGCCACCGCCACCGCGACTCTCCCAGGGAGGGCAGTAGTGGCAAGTTATCGTAGCCAGGGACGCTGGGTTATCTGGCTCTCGTTTCTCATTGCACTATTGCTGCAAATTATGCCCTGGCCGGACGACATCCTCGTCTTCCGGCCAAACTGGGTATTGCTCATTTTGCTCTACTGGATCCTTGCCCTGCCGCACCGCGTAAATGTCGGCACAGGTTTTGTGATGGGTGCCATACTGGATCTCATTAGTGGCTCTACGCTTGGCGTGCGCGCCTTATCCATGAGCATTATTGCGTACCTCGTCGCACTCAAATTCCAGCTCTTTCGTAACCTCGCGCTCTGGCAACAGGCGCTGGTGGTGATGTTGTTGTCGCTTGCTGCGGATATCGTTGTTTTCTGGGCAGAGTTTTTAGTGATCAATGTCTCTTTCCGACCGGAAGTGTTCTGGAGTAGTGTAGTGAATGGTGTGCTCTGGCCGTGGCTGTTCCTGCTGATGCGTAAAGTTCGCCAGCAGTTTGCCGTGCAATAAAAGGTTTCTATGACGTCTGTATATCTTGCCTCTGGTTCACCGCGTCGTCAGGAGTTGCTCACTCAGTTGGGCGTCTCCTTTGAACGCATCGTTACCGGTATTGAAGAAAAACGTGCTGAGGGTGAAAGCGCCCAGCAGTACGTTTCTCGTCTGGCTCGTGAAAAAGCGCGTGCTGGTGTGGCGCTTGTGCCGCGTGACTTACCGGTGCTGGGGGCAGATACCATCGTTATTCTTAATGGTGAAGTCCTTGAGAAACCCCGTGACGCAGAACATGCGGCGCGGATGCTGCGCAAGATGTCCGGGCAAACACACCAGGTGATGACCGCAGTGGCACTGGCTGATAGCCAGGACGTACTGGATTGCCTGGTGGTTACGGACGTCACGTTCAGAGTGCTTACCGACGATGAGATCGCCGCGTATATCGCCAGCGGTGAACCAATGGATAAAGCAGGTGCATACGGTATTCAAGGGTTGGGTGGCTGTTTTGTCAGGAAGATTAATGGCAGCTATCACGCCGTGGTCGGCTTACCGCTGGTGGAAACGTATGAGTTGCTGAGCAATTTTAACTCACTGCGTGAGGGAAGGGATAATTATGACGGCTGAATTGTTGGTAAACGTAACGCCATCGGAAACCCGTGTGGCCTACATTGATGGTGGCATTCTTCAGGAAATTCATATTGAGCGTGAAGCGCGGCGCGGAATAGTAGGCAATATCTACAAAGGTCGTGTCAGTCGTGTACTACCGGGCATGCAGGCGGCTTTTGTAGATATTGGACTGGATAAGGCGGCATTTTTACATGCCTCCGATATCATGCCGCACACCGAGTGCGTGGCAGGCGAAGAGCAAAAACAGTTTGCCGTCCGCGACATCTCCGAGCTGGTGCGTCAGGGCCAGGATCTGATGGTGCAGGTGGTGAAAGATCCCCTGGGCACCAAAGGCGCACGTCTGACGACCGACATCACGCTTCCTTCCCGTTATCTGGTCTTTATGCCGGGTGCTTCGCACGTTGGCGTTTCACAGCGCATTGAGAGCGAAAGCGAACGTGAACGCCTGAAAAAAGTAGTGAGCGCGTACTGCGACGAGCAGGGCGGATTTATCATCCGTACTGCGGCGGAAGGGATCAGCGAAGAGGATCTGGCGTCTGATGCGGCCTACCTGAAGCGCGTCTGGACCAAGGTGATGGAGCGTAAAAAACGCAACCAGACCCGTTACCAGCTGTACGGCGAACTGGCGCTCGCTCAGCGCGTATTGCGTGACTTTGCCGATGCGCAGCTCGACAGAATTCGTGTTGACTCCCGCCTGACGTATGAAGCGCTACTGGAGTTTACCGCCGAATATATCCCGGAAATGCCCGGTCTGCTGGAGCACTACTCCGGCCGCCAGCCGATTTTCGATCTCTATGACGTAGAGAACGAGATCCAGCGCGCGCTTGAGCGCAAGGTTGAGCTGAAATCGGGCGGTTATCTGATTATCGATCAGACCGAAGCCATGACCACGGTGGATATCAATACCGGGGCTTTTGTTGGCCATCGTAATCTGGACGACACCATTTTCAATACCAACATCGAAGCGACGCAGGCCATCGCGCGCCAGCTTCGTCTGCGGAATCTGGGCGGCATTATCATCATCGACTTTATCGATATGAATAATGAAGATCACCGCCGTCGCGTACTGCACTCGCTGGAGCAGGCGCTGAGTAAAGATCGCGTGAAAACCAGTATCAACGGCTTCTCGCAGCTGGGTCTGGTGGAAATGACGCGTAAGCGTACCCGCGAAAGCGTAGAGCACGTGCTGTGTAATGAATGCCCGACCTGTCATGGCCGTGGCACCGTAAAGACGGTGGAGACTGTCTGTTACGAAATCATGCGTGAAGTTGTTCGTGTCCATCACGCCTACGACTCTGACCGTTTTCTGGTCTATGCTTCCCCTGCGGTGGCTGAGGCCCTCAAAGGCGAAGAGTCGCACGCGCTGGCGGAAGTGGAAATCTTTGTCGGCAAACAGGTTAAAGTGCAAATCGAGCCGCTCTATAACCAGGAGCAGTTTGACGTCGTCATGATGTAAGACGCAGTACGCTGCGAGACCAAAGGCTGACAAGGAGAGATGCGTGAGGCGATTGCCGGGGATTTTACTGCTTACAGGGGCAACGCTTGTCGTGATTGTCGCGTTGCTCGTGAGCGGGCTGCGCCTCGTTTTACCGCATCTGGACAGCTGGCGCCCGCAGGTGCTGGCGAAAATCGAATCCTCCACCGGCGTGCCGGTGGATGTGAGCCAGGTTAGTGCCAACTGGCAAAACTTCGGCCCGACGCTCGATGTGCGGGATATCAATGCCAGCCTGAAAGATGGCGGCTATCTGAAAATCAAACGTGTGACTCTGGCGCTGGATGTGTGGCAAAGCTTGCTGCACCTTCGCTGGCAGTTTCGCGATCTCACCTTTTATCAGCTCCAGTTTCTGACCAACACGCCGCTGCGCAGCGACGACAGTAGCCAGGGTATTGAAACCAACCGGATAAGCGATCTCTTCCTGCGTCAGTTCGATCATTTCGATTTGCGCGACAGCGAAGTGAGCTTTATCACGCTCTCCGGCCAGCGCGCAGAGCTGGCCATTCCGCAGCTGACCTGGCTTAACGGCAAAGACCGGCATCGCGCTGAAGGGCAGGTTAATCTTTCCAGCCTGAACGGGCAGCATGGCGTGATGCAGGTGCGTATGGATCTGCGAGATGACAATGGTCTGCTGAACAATGGCAAGGTCTGGCTGCAAGCCGATGATGTGGATGTGAAGCCCTGGCTTGGCGACTGGTTACAGCAAAACATGCAGCTGGAAACCGCCCGTTTTAGCCTGGAAGGCTGGATGACGCTGACCAAAGGCGAATTTGCCAGCGGCGATATCTGGCTAAAGCAGGGGGGCGGGAGCTGGAAAGGGGAAAACCAGCAGCATCAGCTTTCCGTTGATAACCTGACCGCACACATCACCAAAGTACAGAACGGCTGGCAATTTGCAATCCCGGATACGCGCATCACCATGGACAACAAACCCTGGCCGCGTGGCGAGCTGGCGCTGGCCTGGATCCCTGAGCAGGATGTTGGCGGGACAAGTGGTAAACGTAGCGATGAGCTACGCATTCGTGCCAGCAACCTGGATTTGGCCGCAGTTGAAGGGCTGCGTTCAATGGCGGCCAAACTCTCTCCTGATTTGGGTGACATCTGGCTGGCAACACAACCAAGCGGGCAGATAGAGACGCTGGCGCTGGATATCCCATTACAGGTCACAGAAAAAACCCGCTTCCAGGTGACCTGGAAAGACCTGGCCTGGAAACAGTGGAAACTGCTGCCAGGCGCGCAGCACTTTAGCGGCAAGCTGGAAGGCAGCGTTGAGGACGGCAGGCTGACGGCAGAAATGGCCGACGCCAAAATGCCATACGAAACGGTATTCCGCGCCCCGCTGGAGATAGAAAAGGGCACCGCTACACTCAACTGGCTCAAAAATGATAAAGGCTTCCAGCTGGATGGGCGCAACATTGATGTGAAAGCCAAAGGGGTTCATGCCCGCGGTGACTTCCGTTATTTGCAGCCGGAGGGAGATGAGCCCTGGCTCGGCATCCTGGCAGGCATTAGCACTGACGATGGCTCTCAGGCCTGGCGCTACTTCCCGGAAAACCTGATGGGTAAAGAGCTGGTGGATTACCTGAGCGGTGCGATCCAGGGCGGTCAGGCGGATAACGCCACGCTGGTGTATGGCGGCAACCCGCACCTTTTCCCGTACAAGCATAATGAAGGGCAGTTCCAGGTGCTGGTGCCTTTGCACAACGCCACCTTTGCCTTCCAGCCAAACTGGCCTGCGCTGAAAAACCTCGATATTGAGCTTAACTTCCTCAATGACGGGCTGTGGATGAAGTCGGCAAGTGTTGGGCTCGGGGGCGTGACCGCCAGCAACCTGACGGCGAACATACCGGACTATTCGAAAGAAAAACTGCTCATTGATGCGGATATCAATGGCCCAGGCAAAGCCGTTGGTCCGTACTTTGAAGAGACGCCGCTGAAAGAGTCCCTGGCTGCTACCCTTCAGGAGTTGCAGCTTGATGGCGATGTGAATGCTCGCTTACATCTGGATATCCCGCTGGACGGGAAGATGACCACCGCCAAAGGCGACGTCCGGCTCAATAACAACAGCCTCTTTATCAAACCGCTTAATAGCACCCTGAAAAACCTCACCGGGCAGTTCAGCTTTGAAAACGGCAATCTGAAGAGTGACCCGCTGAAGGCGAGCTGGTTCAATCAGCCGGTTAACATCGATTTTTCGACCACAGAGGGTGAAAAAGCCTATCAGGTGGCCGTCAATTTGGACGCCAGCTGGCAGCCTTCCCGTATGGACGTGTTGCCAAAGCCGATTGCGGGCGCCATTAACGGCGCTGTGTCCTGGAATGGTAAGGTTGCCATTGATCTGCCATATCACGCCAGTGCGCGGTATAAAGTCGATATTACCGGCGACCTTAAAAACATCAGCAGTGACCTTCCGGCGCCGCTGGATAAGAAAGCCGGCCAGTCACTGCCAGTGAAGCTTAACGTGGATGGCAACCTGAACAGCTTTGAGCTGACTGGTAATGCGAACGGCACGAACCACTTTAATAGCCGCTGGCTGCTGAACCGCAAGCTTACGCTTGATAAAGCTATCTGGACCACGGACAGCCGCACAATCCCGCCATTGCCGGAACAATCAGGAATCGAGCTGAATTTACCGCCGATGGATGGCGCTGAATGGCTGGCCCTGCTCCAGCAAGGCATCGGGCAAAATGTTGACGATGCAGCGCAGTTCCCGCAAACCGTTACCCTGCGCACCCCGGCGCTGACCATGGCCGGACAGCAGTGGAATAACCTGAGCATTGTTTCACAGCCCACGGCGACGGGCTCGAAAGTCGAAGCGCAGGGCCGGGAGATCAACGGCACACTCACCCTGCGTAATAATGCGCCGTGGCAAGCGGCGATCCGCTATCTCTACTACAACCCGGCGACCGCGCCCGGGAAAGATCAGTCAGCAAACGCGTCGCCGTTCAGCAGCACTGCGCGTGTGGATTTCAGCGGCTGGCCCGATCTGCAACTGCGTTGCGCCGAGTGCTGGCTGTGGGGACAAAAGTATGGCCGTATCGACGGTGATTTAGCGATACAGGGAAATACGTTGAGTCTTTCCGGTGGTCTGGTGGATACCGGTTTTGGACGCCTGACAGCAGAAGGCGAATGGGTAAATAACCCAGGCGAGCAGCGTACATCCCTCAAGGGGCAAATTAAGGGGAACAAACTGGATGCAGCGGCCAACTTCTTTGGTATCAGTACCCCGCTGCGTGGCTCCTCGTTTGACGTTAACTATGATTTGCACTGGCGTGCTGCGCCGTGGAAACCAGACGAAGCCTCTCTGAACGGCATCCTGAAAACTAACTTTGGCAAAGGGGAAATTGCAGATGTCAGTACCGGTCATGCCGGGCAGATCCTGCGCCTGCTGAGCTTTGACGCGCTGCTGCGTAAGCTGCGCTTCGATTTCAGCGATACCTTCAGCGAAGGTTTCTACTATGATTCCATCCGCAGTACTGCCTGGATCAAAGATGGTGTGCTGCACACTGACGACACGCTGGTGGATGGCCTGGAAGCCGATATTGCCATGAAAGGGTCGGTGGATCTCGTTCGCCGCGAGCTGGATATGGAGGCCGTGGTTGCGCCAGAGATCTCTGCAACCGTCGGTGTTGCGACGGCATTCGTGGTGAACCCGATTATCGGCGCGGCGGTGTTTGCAGCCAGTAAAGTGCTGGGGCCGCTGTGGAGTAAAGTCTCTATTCTGCGTTACCGTATTACGGGCCCGGTTGATAAGCCGCAGATTAATGAAGTGCTGCGCCAGCCGCGCAAAGATGCACAGCAATGATTTGACGAAGGCGCTTAATTGCCTCACTCTCAACTGATAAGAATTTATTTACCGCCATGCGGCGGCAACGAACGAGTAGCAAAACGATGAGTCTGAACCTGGTAAGTGAACATCTGCTGGCAGCGAACGGCCTGAGCCATCAGGACCTGTTTTCCATTCTTGGTCAACTGACCGAACGCCGACTTGACTACGGCGATCTTTACTTTCAGTCGAGCTATCACGAATCCTGGGTTTTAGAAGACAGCATCATTAAAGATGGCTCTTATAACATCGACCAGGGCGTTGGTGTGCGTGCCGTCAGCGGTGAGAAAACCGGTTTTGCCTATGCGGATCAGATAAGCCTGACTGCGCTGGAGCAGAGCGCGCAGGCCGCGCGTACCATTGTGCGTGAAACCGGCGATGGCCGGGTAAAAACGCTGGGTGAAGTACAACATTCCGCGCTGTATACCAGCATCGATCCACTGCAAAGCATGAGCCGCGAAGAGAAGCTGGATATTCTGCGCCGCGTGGATAAAGTGGCTCGCGCCGCCGATAAGCGTGTGCAGGAAGTGTCCGCCAGCCTGAGCGGTGTCTATGAATTAATCCTGGTTGCTGCGACTGACGGCACCCTGGCAGCGGATGTACGTCCGCTTGTGCGTCTTTCTATTAGCGTGCAGGTCGATGACGACGGTAAACGTGAGCGCGGCTCAAGCGGCGGCGGCGGTCGTTTCGGCTATGACTGGTTCCTGGGCGATGTTGACGGTGAAACACGCGCTGACGCGTGGGCCAAAGAAGCCGTGCGTATGGCGTTGGTGAATCTGAATGCAGTTGCTGCCCCAGCGGGGACATTCCCGGTGGTGCTGGGTGCTGGCTGGCCGGGCGTGCTGCTGCATGAAGCTGTCGGTCACGGTCTGGAAGGCGATTTTAACCGCCGTGGCACTTCCGTATTCAGTGGTCAGATGGGGCAGCTTGTCTCGTCTGAACTTTGCACTGTGGTGGATGATGGCACGATGCACGATCGCCGTGGCTCTGTGGCTATCGACGATGAAGGCACGCCAGGCCAGTACAATGTGCTTATCGAAAACGGCGTACTGAAAGGCTATATGCAGGACAAACTTAATGCGCGCCTGATGGGCGTTGCGCCAACCGGTAATGGCCGTCGTGAGTCTTATGCGCACCTGCCGATGCCGCGTATGACCAACACCTACATGCTGGCGGGCAAATCCACACCGCAGGAGATTATCGAATCCGTTGATTACGGTATCTTCGCGCCAAACTTTGGCGGCGGCCAGGTGGATATCACCTCCGGTAAATTTGTCTTCTCTACTTCAGAAGCGTATCTGATTGAGAAAGGCAAAGTGACCAAAGCTGTGAAGGGCGCAACCCTGATTGGCTCCGGCATTGAAGCCATGCAGCAGATTTCGATGGTGGGTAACGATCTGAAGCTGGATAACGGCGTGGGCGTCTGCGGTAAAGAAGGTCAGAGCCTGCCGGTTGGCGTGGGCCAGCCAACACTGAAAGTGGACAGCCTGACGGTGGGCGGCACAGCCTGACCTGACCCGTCATGAAAAATGGCGCTACTCTGTGGGTAGCGCCATTTTTTTTAACGTAAGTTTCCGCGCGGGAACTCAGGGTCGGGCTCGTGAGTGATGCGGTTACGCAAATCACGACGAATAATTTCAATCGACCAGAACCAGATCAGATGGCCCACGATCTCTGAAACATGCTCATACCAGGGAAGTTCGAAGAGCGGTGGTGTCAGCCCCATCAGTGGGAACGAGATCATGTGAACAAAGAGCTGAGCTAATGCACCGGCGAGCAGGCCTTGCCAGAGTTTTATTTTTGGGAAGACTTCTGCAACTATGCAATAACCTACGGCGAAGACGATAGAAAAAATAATGTGCGTTACGCCAACCCAGTTAAATATATGACCAGCGAATGTGTAAACTGCCGCGTTAGGATCAACAACGCCCAGCCAGTCGCGTAGAAATATATAAGGCGGGTTTAAAAAGTTGCGAGAACAGTCAATCTGCCCGGCTGCTCTTATTAATTGCTCTGGCCCACATGCGCCGCTGAATAAATCAATAGGGCTACGCGGGGGCAGTGGTACTTCGGCTCCCCATTTGACGAACGCGGAGACAATCCCTGCGATCAAGCCAATGAACGCGGCTAGCCCGTAGCGCCTGCGCGAAGGCGGTGTTTGTTCAAATAGATTCATTTCTGGTCCTTGTTTAAATAATCCTGAAAAATATATTTTTATTATTCATATTGGTAACAAAAAAATAACAGTCTGAATGTCAGACTGCTTACACGGTAAATGTCAGGTGGTGGCAGTGTCAATTCGCTATTCTTGATAGGAGGGCGGAAAATTCCTTAAGTGCGGCGGAAAAATCCCGGAAATGTTCATGCCAAATATTCTTTCCGGGATTTAATTATTACTCTTTGCGTCTTCCCCGCATTCCCTGAAAAAGCTCCGCCACTTCCACAAAATACTCCGTCAGATAGTTAATACACACCTGCACTTTCAGCGGCAGCTTGTCTTTTTCGGTATACAGGGCATACACCGGACGCGGATCGGATTGATAGCGCGGGAACAGGATCTCCAGTACCCCGCTGTTGATCTCGTTGATCACCCACATCAGTGGTACGTAGGCGATCCCGGCACCGGCAACCAGCCAGCGCGAGATGGTCATCGGATCGTTGGTGACAAACCGCCCTTCCGGCAGCAGTTTCGTTGAAAGGCCTTCCGGGGCAATCAACTCGAATTCGTTGTCCGGGCGAACGCTGTACTCCAGCCATGAATGGTTGCTGAGATCGGCGGGTTTTTCCGGGACACCATACTGCGCCAGATAGCTTTTTGAAGCACAGACCACCATGGGCATACTCCCCAGACGGCGAGAAAAGAGGCTGGAGTCCTGCAATGCGCCGACGCGGATCACCACATCAAGCCCATCGGCGATCAGATCCGGGGCGGGGATACCCGTGACCAGATTTACCGTTAATCCGGGGTACTCTTTGAGCATTTCAGCCGTCATGCCAGCGAGTACATTTTGTGCCATAGTTGAAGAACAACCGATGCGCAGCGTACCGATGGGCGTGTTGTTAAAGGCGTAGAGCTGCTCGTGCACTTCCTGCACTTCCTGCAACATGCGACGGCAACCCTGGTAGTAAATTTTGCCAGCTTCCGTCAGCCCAATACTGCGAGTGCTCCGGTTCAACAGTTTGACCTGTAGCTCATCTTCCAGTTTCGAAACCGTCTGGCTGATGGAAGAGACGCTCATCTGGAGCTGTCTGGCAGCGGCAGTAAAGGAGCCAAGTTCGACCACTTTGGCGAAGACCGACATGCGTTTTAAACGTTCCATTGTTCACTCTGGCTTAAAAGTGATTTAGATCACATATTATAGATAACAGCATAACAGTTACGTTAATATATTATTAATTACATAACGGCTACGCCACTCTCGCCCAGCCTTTCTTGCTCTCCTGCGGTGGCGTGTGCTTAAAAATTCTGTAGCCTGCACTCTCTCTAATCAAGGTCAACATGAGTCTGTTTCCCGTTATCGTGGTGTTCGGTTTGTCGTTCCCACCGATATTTTTCGAACTTCTTTTATCACTGGCGATCTTCTGGCTGGTGCGCAAGGTGCTGGTTCCTACCGGGATCTACGATTTCGTCTGGCATCCTGCATTGTTTAATACCGCGCTGTATTGCTGCCTGTTTTATCTAATATCGCGCATGTTTGTCTGAGGTCGATGTGAAAACGCTAACAAGAAAAATCTCCCGCACCGCCATTACCATGGCGCTGGTTATCCTCGCGTTCATCGCTATTTTTCGCGCCTGGGTCTATTACACCGAATCACCGTGGACGCGCGATGCGCGTTTCAGTGCCGATGTGGTGGCAATTGCACCTGATGTCGCCGGTCTTATCACTGCGGTGAACGTACACGATAACCAACTGGTGAAAAAGGATCAGGTGCTGTTCACCATCGACCAGCCACGTTACCAAAAAGCCTTAGAAGAGGCTGACGCAGACGTAGCCTACTACCAGGCGCTGGCGGCTGAAAAACGTCGTGAAGCCGGACGCCGCAACCAGTTGGGTATTCAGGCCATGTCTCGTGAAGAGATTGACCAGTCCAATAACGTGCTGCAAACCGTGCTGCATCAACTGGCAAAATCAGAAGCAACGCGCGATCTGGCGAAGCTCGATCTGGAGCGTACCGTAATCCGTGCGCCATCTGATGGCTGGGTGACTAACCTGAACGTTTATACCGGTGAGTTTATTACCCGGGGTTCCACCGCGGTCGCGCTGGTGAAGCAAAACTCGTTCTACGTGCTCGCCTATATGGAAGAGACTAAGCTTGAGGGCGTGCGTCCGGGGTATCGTGCAGAAATTACTCCGCTTGGCAGTAACCGCGTGCTGAAAGGTACGGTGGACAGCGTGGCTGCGGGTGTGACTAACTCCAGCAGCACCAGCGACACGAAAGGGATGGCAACCGTTGATTCCAACCTTGAGTGGGTGCGTCTGGCGCAGCGTGTGCCGGTGCGTATTCATCTGGATGAGCAGCAGGGTAACCTGTGGCCTGCGGGGACAACCGCTACGGTAGTGATCACCGGCGAAAAAGACCGGGATGCCAGCCAGGACTCTATCTTCCGTAAAATCGCACATCGCCTGCGTGAGTTTGGTTAATCGCTATGGGCATCTTCTCCATCGCCAGCCAGCACATCCGCTTCGCCGTGAAGCTGGCATGTGCCATTGTGCTGGCGCTGTTTGTAGGCTTTCACTTCCAGCTGGAAACGCCCCGCTGGGCGGTGCTGACGGCGGCTATTGTGGCCGCAGGCCCGGCATTTGCTGCGGGTGGTGAACCCTACTCTGGCGCTATCCGTTACCGCGGGATGCTGCGTATCATCGGGACATTCATCGGCTGTATTGCGGCGCTAACGATCATCATTCTGATGATCCGCACGCCTCTGCTGATGCTGATGGTGTGCTGTATATGGGCCGGTTTCTGTACCTGGATCTCTTCCCTTGTGAGGGTGGAAAACTCCTACGCCTGGGGGCTTTCGGGTTATACCGCACTGATCATTGTCATTACCATTCAGACCGATCCGCTGCTCGCACCGCAATTTGCAGTGGAGCGCTGTAGCGAAATCGTCATTGGTATTGTCTGCGCGATTGTTGCCGACCTGCTTTTCTCGCCTCGTTCAATCAAACAAGAAGTCGATATTGAGCTGGATTCGCTGCTGGTTGCGCAATATCAGCTGATGCAACTGTGCATTAAGCACGGTGACAGCGAAGTGGTTGATAAAGCCTGGAGCGGGCTGGTGCGTCGCACGGCGGCTCTGGAAGGGATGCGCAGCAACCTGAACATGGAGTCCTCGCGCTGGGCGCGTGCAAATCGCCGCCTGAAAGCCATCAATACGTTATCACTCACCCTGATAACCCAGGCGTGCGAAACCTATCTTATTCAGAACACACGCCCGGAAGTGGTGACCGATACCTTCCGCGAGCTGTTTGATGAGCCGGTTGAAACGGTGCAGGACGTCCACAAACAGCTTAAACGTATGCGCAGGGTCATCGCCTGGACGGGTGAGCGCGATACGCCGGAGACAATCTATACCTGGGTTGGCGCGGCGACTCGCTATCTGTTGCTTAAACGTGGTGTTATCAGCAACACCAAAATCAGCGCAACCGAAGAAGACGTCTTACAAGGGGAAGTGGTTATCAAGGCAGAGTCTGCCGAGCGGCATCACGCGATGGTTAACTTCTGGCGTACAACGCTTGCCTGTATGCTTGGCACTCTGTTCTGGCTCTGGACGGGCTGGACTTCCGGTAGCGGTGCCATGGTGATGATTGCCGTTGTCACCTCGCTGGCAATGCGCCTGCCCAACCCACGGATGGTGGCGATTGATTTCCTGTACGGGACTATTGCCGCCTTGCCGATCGGCGCCTTCTATTTCCTGGTGATCATCCCTTCGACCCAGCAAAGTATGTTGCTGCTCTGTATCAGCCTGGCGGTGCTGGCGTTCTTTATTGGTATTGAGGTACAGAAGCGTCGTATTGGTTCTCTGGGGGCGCTGGCGAGTACCATTAACATCATTGTGCTGGATAACCCAATGACGTTCCACTTCAGCCAGTTCCTCGACAGCGCGTTGGGTCAACTGGTGGGGTGTTTCCTGGCGTTGATGGTGATTCTGCTGGTACGCGATAACTCACAGGTGCGAACAGGCCGCGTGTTGTTAAACCAGTTTGTTTCGGCTGCGGTATCGTCCATGACTACTAACGCCGCGCGTCGTAAAGAGAACCACTTGCCAGCGCTGTATCAGCAGTTGTTTTTACTGCTGAATAAATTCCCTGGCGACATCGCTAAGTTCCGCCTGGCATTAACAATGATCATTGCACATCAGCGTTTGCGAAATGCGCCAGTGCCGATCAACGACGATCTCTCTTCATTTCACCGCCAGCTGCGTCGTACCGCCGACCATGTCATTTCCGCAACCAGTGATGACAAACGGCGACGCTACTTTAAGCAGTTGCTGGAAGAGCTGGATATTTACCAGGAGAAGCTGCGCATCTGGGAAGCGCCGCCGCAGGTCACAGAGCCGGTAGAGCGACTGGTGTTCATGCTTCATCGTTATCAGAACGCGCTAACAGACAACTGATTACCTTAAAAACCGACGCCAAAAGCGTCGGTTTTTTTGTGGCTATACTTAGTCTTGCAAGTTCTTAAACTCAGAAAGGGAGGACACATGACTACCCAGGCACTTCAGGACAATGCACTCTTTCAGACCGGCTATCTGGTCAATGGCAAATGGAAAACGCTGGCAACCACCTTTGATGTACTCAACCCGGCAACGGGTGACGTAATCGCCAAAGTCGCAAAAGCAGGAAAAAAAGAAACCGAAGAAGCCATTGCGGCGGCGACCCGTGCTTTTCCCGCCTGGCGGGCGAAAACAGCGAAGGAACGTTCGACGATCCTGTATCGCTGGTATGAACTGATTATTGAAAACAAAAGCTGGCTCGGGTGGTTAATGACCACCGAGCAGGGTAAGCCCCTTAAAGAGGCCGAGGGTGAAGTCGAGTATGCAGCAAGTTTTATCCAGTGGTTTGCTGAGCAGGCTAAACGGGCAAACGGTGAGATTATCCCGCCGATCAAACCCGGCTCGCGTATTCTGGCTACCCGCGAACCTGTCGGTGTGGTGGCGGCAATTACGCCGTGGAACTTCCCGATGGCGATGCTGACACGTAAGCTCGGCCCGGCGCTGGCTGCGGGATGCACCGGTGTTATCAAACCGGCCAATAACACGCCCCTGAGCGCTTTTGCTCTGCTGACGCTGGCAAAACAGGCAGGTGTACCGGATGGCGTATTAAACGCCGTGGCAGGGAACACGCACGAAATCAGCGATGCGATTATGGCCAGCCACGATGTTCGAAAAATTTCCTTCACCGGCTCTACTGCGGTCGGCAAAACGCTGGTACGTAACGCGGCAGAGACAATGAAAAAAGTCTCTATGGAGCTGGGCGGAAACGCGCCCTATATCGTCTTTGAAGATGCAGATATCGATGCCGCCGTTAAAGGCGCCATCGCTAACAAATTCCGTAATGCCGGGCAGGTTTGCGTCAGTGTAAACCGGTTCTATATTCAGGAAACCGTCTACAACCAGTTTGTGAACAAGCTTGCTGATGCCGTGAAGGCCTTAAAGGTTGGGAATGGCCTGGAAGAGGGCGTTGTCGTGGGGCCGATGATTGAGTCTGCGGCGGTGAGCAAAGTGCGGGAGCATGTTGAAGATGCCGTTGCAAAAGGTGCAACCGTGCTGGCAGGCGGCAAGGCGCACCCTCTGGGCGGTAACTTCTGGATGCCGACCGTTCTGGGGGATTGCGACGAAGATATGCTGCTTGCAGCAGAAGAGACATTTGGCCCGGTTGCTGCCTGCTTCCGCTTTACGTCGGAAGAGGAAGTCATTCAGCGCGCCAATAATACACCCTTCGGCCTGGCGGCCTATTTCTATACTCGGAACCTGTCGCGCGTGTTCCGTGTTTCTCAGGCCATTGAAAGTGGCATGATCGGCATTAATGAATGTGCAGTCTCGACCGAGCTGGGACCTTTCGGCGGCGTTAAAGAGTCAGGGCTAGGCCGTGAAGGCTCTGTGTTGGGGCTGGAAGAGTTTCTGGAAGTTAAAACCCTGCATATTGGGGGATTATAATCGTCAGGGCGGCATCTGCCGCCCGCCTGGACCGGGTGGTTGGCAATGAAAACCTACACATTTGATTTTGACGAGATCGACAGTCAGGAAGACTTCTATCGTGAATTTATTCGGGTGTTTGACCTGGGGCGGGAGAGCGTCACCAATTTAGACACGCTGTGGGATGTGGTTACTGGCAATCAGTTGCCATTACCACTGGAAATCGAGTTTATCCATCTGCCGGAAAAACTGCGCAGGCGTTTTGGCGCGTTGGTGTTGTTGTTTGATGAGGCTGAAGAAGAGCTTGAAGGGCAGCTGCGTTTCAACGCCCGGCATTGAACCACAGATAAAAAAAGCCCCTGACCGGAGTCAGGGGCAAGTCGTATGATGAGATACGACGAGGGTCTATTTGTACAGCTCAGCCGTTGCGTGCCAGTGGTCACCTTCATTCAGTTCGGTGATCCGATAGCTGCTGGCGCCTGCTTTTTCAGCTTTAGCGGCCAATTCCTGACGGATATCCATCGGAGAACCCGCTACTGCTGCAACAGATACGCTACCCATGGATTGCAGATTTTCTGCTTGTTCGGCATTAACCTGGTGAACTGCGGCGCTAGCGCCAAAAGAGAGAACAGAGGCCAGGCCAAGGGTTGCGATGATTAATTTAGTGTTCATAGTCATTACTCCTGAATCGTGTTTGCTCAACGGCGAGAAGGGTTAAACTGCTTTTTTTATGCCTGGTGCCGTTAAGGGAAAAAGTGTCTTCAGTTATCAGCAAATCTTATTTGTACAGTTCAGCCGTTGCATGCCAGTGGTCGCCAGTGCGGGCTTCAATGATGCGATAAGATGACGCGCCTTGTTCTTCCGCTTTTTTGTTCAGCATGGCGTTCATATCCATAGGCGAAGTGCTGATAGCCCCTACGGAAACCGTACCGATTACCTGGCGGGACTGCGCCTGATCTGCGTTGATGGAGTCGGCTGCGAAAGCACCGAATGACAGGACAGACAGAACGCTCAGAGCCGCTACAGTAGTTTTGATTTTCATGATTCTTTACCTCGTCGAATTTTTTATTGGGGTCTTGTTTCGTGACCCTCATCACAAAATCAAGTATACACTAATAACGACAAAAATTAATACCATGCTAATGGTTTCACTGGTAATTAAGTGTTAACCAACATATTTTTTATAACCAAAATGTATAAAAATGGTCATTTTCTCGTCACGATGTTTGGTTATGTCTAAAAAAATCATATGGATATGAGACTTTGATTTTTTGTGCGATTTGTTGATTTAGCATTCACCAAATGAATGTTTGAACGCAGTAAAACGCACTATTTGTCAAAGTGAAGGGTGATATAAAGTAGGGCGAAACGAGGCGGGAGCAGGATGATCCCCGCAGCCAGCGGCCACGGGGAGAAGGGTTACAGCTCTTGTTCGAACAGCACCAGAATAGCTTCGTAGAGATCTTTTACGGAGAAGCCATTTGCCGGAGTAGTGAAGATGGTGTCATCACCGGCAATGGTACCGAGGATGCCTTCCGCTTTACCTAAGGAGTCCAGCAGACGGGCAATAAGCTGCGCAGCGCCCGGACTTGTGTGGATAACCACAACGGCATCGTTGTAGTCGATATCCAGCACCAGGTTTTTCAGTGGGCTTGAGGTTGTTGGCACGCCAAGCTCAGCAGGCAGGCAGTAGACCATTTCCATTTTGGCATTACGCGTACGTACTGCGCCAAATTTGGTTAACATGCGGGAGACTTTCGACTGGTTAATGTTATCGAAGCCTTGTTCTTGCAACGCCTGAACAATTTCTCCCTGAGAACTGAATTTCTCTTCTTTGAGTAACGCTTTAAACGCCCTCACTAATTCTTCTTGCTTAGACGAGCTTCGCATAAGTCACCCGGAATATGACGGTAGAAACAACATTATTATGCATGTGGATGAATTTTTATGCAAACTATCTGCCAAGTGTAAGGCTGAAATAATGTTATGAAAGGGAGTGATTTTATCAGATTTCGTTATCAGAAAACATGCCTGGGTCACGCCGCGCAAATAAGGCTAAAAGTAAATTAAATGTTATCAAATTGATGTTGTTTTGGTGGCGGGGCAGGGTGTATTGTAACCACCTCTTAATTCGTTGCCGCCTGCTGTCCGATAGCATTCTGGCGTTGGCGAAAGGCGAGTGACCTCAAATTCTTTAGCTACGAAAATTGAAATTATTTACTTGCTGAATTAAGGTCGCCGCGACGAAGTTTTAGTTACTTAAGTTAACCATAATAAGGAGTTTAGGATGAAAGTCGCAGTCCTCGGCGCTGCTGGTGGTATCGGCCAGGCGCTTGCCCTACTACTGAAAACCCAACTGCCTTCAGGCTCAGAACTCTCCCTGTACGATATTGCTCCGGTAACCCCAGGTGTGGCGGTTGATCTGAGTCACATCCCGACAGCTGTGAAAATCAAAGGTTTCTCCGGTGAAGATGCGCGTCCTGCTCTGCAAGGTGCTGACGTTGTGCTGATCTCCGCAGGTGTTGCACGTAAGCCAGGCATGGATCGTTCGGACCTGTTTAACGTCAACGCCGGCATCGTGAAAAACCTGGTACAGCAGATCGCTGAAATCTGCCCGAAAGCGTGCGTAGGTATCATCACTAACCCAGTCAATACCACCGTGGCTATCGCAGCAGAAGTGCTGAAGAAAGCGGGTGTTTACGACAAGAACAAACTGTTCGGCGTGACTACGCTGGATATCATCCGTTCCAACACCTTTGTTGCCGAACTGAAAGGCAAACAGCCAACCGACATCGAAGTGCCGGTTATCGGTGGTCACTCAGGCGTGACTATTCTGCCTCTGCTGTCTCAGATCCCAGGCGTGAGCTTCACCGAGCAGGAAGTGGCTGACCTGACCAAACGTATCCAGAACGCCGGCACCGAAGTGGTGGAAGCGAAGGCAGGTGGCGGTTCGGCAACGCTGTCTATGGGCCAGGCGGCTGCACGTTTCGGTCTGTCTCTGGTTCGCGCTCTGCAGGGCGAGAAAAACGTGGTGGAATGCGCTTACGTTGAAGGCGATGGCGAGCACGCACGCTTCTTCTCTCAGCCACTGCTGCTGGGCAAAAACGGTATCGAAGAACATCAGTCTATTGGCAAACTGAGTGCGTTTGAACAGAACGCGATGGAAGGCATGCTGGATACGCTGAAAAAAGATATCACCCTGGGCGAAGAGTTCGTTAACAAGTAATATCGCTTCCAGGCATAAAAAAAACGGAGCTAATCGCTCCGTTTTTTTATGCCTGTTAATTTGTCGCGGGGTATTCCTGGATAGTCACCTGGATAGTCAGCTTCTTATCATTACGCATCACTTCTACCGGAATGATCGAACCTGGACGAATTTCCGCAACCTGATCCATGGTCTCCAGCGCAGATACCGCCGGTGTGCCATTCACTGACACAATCACATCGTTAACCTGAATACCCGCATTGGCTGCCGGGCCGCCAGGTGACACTTCGTTGACCACGATCCCCTGGATCTGATCAATGCCGCCACCCTGGGTATGCATTGGCGCAATTTCACGCCCGCCAATACCGATGTAGCCACGGATCACGCGACCATCGCGGATCAGCTTGTCCATGATTTTGGTGGCCAGCTGGAATGGAATTGCAAAACCGATCCCTTCAGGCGTTTCACCGTCATTACTCTTATCAAAGGATAAGGTATTGATCCCCATCAGTTCACCCAGCGAGTTCACCAGCGCGCCGCCGGAGTTACCGTGGTTGATAGAGGCATCCGTTTGCAGGAAGTTCTGTCTGCCTGATGGGTTCAGGCCGATTCGACCGGTGGCGCTGATAATCCCCTGGGTAATGGTTTGCCCCAGGTTATATGGGTTGCCAATCGCCAGAACAACATCCCCGATATGCGGCGTACGTTTGCGGTTAATCGGGATAACCGGCAGGCCGCCGGTGGCGTTGATTTTCAGCACGGCAAGGTCGGTCAGGCTGTCAGAGCCAACCAGCAGAGCTTCAAACACGCGGCCATCCTGCAATGCGACGATTATCTGGTCGGCATCGTTGATAACGTGCTTGTTGGTAATGATATAGCCGCGTTCGTCCATAATCACACCGGATCCGAGCGTGCGGATTTCCAGCTGGTTATGGCTCGAACTGTTAAGGCCGCGGTTATAGACGTTAACCACAGCAGGGGCGGCACGGCGAACGGCCTGGTTGTAAGTGGCAGGCGTTTCATCCGTGCTGTCAAATTGCGGTGCCGTCAGCTTATTGAACTGACGTAAAGACGGCATAGCCACTAACAGCAGGCCTGCAACGATCAAACCGATGGCAATGGAACGAAAGAGCTTTAAAAGCATGATGCGCGTGTCGTTAAAAAAGGAACGGTTTGCAGCATAACATGAGTTCTCCGGACATCACACGCAGCGGCGAAGTCCGGAGTCGCAAATGCTTAGCGCAGTAAAATATAAATAGACTCATTGCCACGCATAATTTGCAGGGCAATGACCGTCGGTTTACTTTCCAGCACCTTGCGCATTTCCGCAATGGATTGCACGCGGTTGCGGTTCACACCGATGATCACATCATCCTGATGTAAACCTGCCTGAGCGGCAGGACTGCTTTTTTCGACGGTATCGATAGTAATGCCTTTCGTTCCGTCTTTAAGCTGCCCGTCACTCAACGTTGCGCCTTGCAGCGCAGGGGCGATAAGTTCTGCGCTGGCAGAGGAGGACGTGCTTTTATCCAGCGTCACTTCCACATCCAGCGGTTTGCCATCGCGAATCAGACCGAGTTTCACTTTGGCACCCGGTTCGGTGGTGGCGATACGTGAACGAAGCTCGGCAAAACTGCTCAGTGGTTTATCGTTCAGGCTCACAATGACATCACCCGATTTCACCCCCGCCTTGGCGGAGCCGGAGTTTGGCAGCACTTCGCTGACAAACGCGCCACGCTGCACGTTGATGTTGAACGCTTTAGCAATATCCGCGCTCATCTCCATTCCTTTGATGCCCAACAGCCCGCGTTTCACTTCACCAAACTGCATCAGCTGTTGCGCCAGGGTTTTGGCCATGTTGCTCGGGATTGCAAAACCGATACCGATACTGCCGCCGCCAGGCGCCAGGATAGCGGTATTAATGCCAATCAGTTCGCCGTTCAGGTTAAGCAGCGCGCCGCCGGAGTTACCCCGGTTAATAGAGGCATCGGTCTGGATAAAGTTTTCCAGCCCTTCCAGATTCAGGCCGCTGCGCCCCAGTGCTGAAATGATGCCGGAGGTTGCCGTTTGCCCTAAACCAAACGGGTTACCGACCGCCACGGCGAAATCGCCGACACGAAGTTTGTCGGAGTCGGCGATGGCGATTTGGGTCAGATTACTGGGATTTTGCACCTGCAACAGCGCGATATCACTCTGGTCATCACCGCCAATCAGTTTGGCATCAAACTCCCGGCCATCGTTCAACTGAACGCTGATTTTATCGGCCTGGCTGATAACGTGATTGTTGGTCAGAATATAGCCTTTGGCTGCATCGATGATCACCCCTGAGCCCAGACCTTCAAAAGGCTGAGCCTGCTGGTCGGGAGATTCATCGCCGAAATATTTTTTCAGTTCTTCAGGTACGCGCTGGTTTTGCAGCGCAGTGCCTTCCACCTTTACGCTCACTACAGCAGGCAGCACTTTTTCCAGCATCGGTGCGAGGCTAGGAATGGCTGACTGTCCCGGAACCTGCGCAGGCAGGCTTGCGGTTGCAGGGAAGGACGCCGAGAGAGATAACCCGACACTTAACGCGATAGCGCTCAACAGCTGGTTTTTTTTCTTCATCGATGTTGACTCTCGTAACCTGAAATAAAGGAAGAACGGCCCCAAAAACACGTTGATGTTATTGAATTTTAAACCGCTGAACAATGAGGTATTTGACTAAATAATAGCTGGGGTCAGAAAGAAAGGACGGGTGCAGCATGTGCACCCGTAAAATATATTCAGGTTGTGCGATTAATCGCGTTTTGCGCCACCGCGCAGCAGGCCGGATGCGCCGTCTGAATAGTCACGTGGCATCTGCACCGGGGCTTGATCGTTACCGGCTTCAGAGTCAGCCAGACGATTGCGGAATGGGTTGGATTCCGCGGTCATTTCCGGCAGCAGGCTGCTGGAACTTTTTGCCATGTGTTGATACAGCTGACGATAGTCGGTGGCCATGTTATCCAGCAGCTCGGCGCTACGGGCAAAGTGGCTGACCAGCTCTTCGCGATACTCTTCCAGTTCAGCTTTATTCTTTTCCAGTTCGTACTGTAAGGACTGCTGCTGACGCAATTTGCGATTACCGAAACGCATGGCTACAGCACCGATCACGATGCCGACGACTAAACCAATTAGCGCATATTCCCAGGTCATGAACTTCTCCCGTTGTCTTGTGATTCCGTAGGGTGTTGGCTCGGCTCCTGCCTGTGCCTGATAATGCCACTATAACCGCTATTTCCGCAGAAGTGGAATCCTGACGTATCATCGCGTAGTGTAGAACGGCCTTTTTTTCATCAGTCGTGCACACTGATGAGCATTAACTGAAGGAATAACAACAATATCATGCAAAGCCTTTCCCCCTCATCGCGATACCAACAGGCCCTGAACGAGGGCTCACATCAGCCAGATGACGTTCAGCGTGAAGCGGTAAACCGACTGGATACAATTTACCAGGAACTCACGGCAAAACCCGCAGATGTAGTGCAAAGCGGTGGGTTAAAAGCGGCATTTGGGCGGTTGCTCGGTAAAAAAGAGCCGCAGGTGAATGCACCGGTGCGTGGCTTATATATGTGGGGAGGCGTGGGGCGCGGTAAAACCTGGCTGATGGATATGTTCTACCAAAGCCTGCCGGGAACGCGTAAACAGCGCCTGCATTTCCACCGTTTTATGCTGCGTGTTCACGAAGAGCTGACGGCGCTACAGGGGCAGAGCGATCCGCTGGATATTGTTGCCGAACGTTTCAAAGCCGAAACGGACGTGCTGTGTTTCGATGAGTTTTTTGTATCCGATATCACCGATGCCATGCTGCTGGGCGGCCTGATGAAAGCGCTGTTCGCGCGCGGGATTACGCTGGTGGCAACATCGAACATTCCCCCCGACGAGCTTTACCGAAATGGTTTGCAGCGGGCGCGTTTTCTGCCCGCCATTGATGCTATCAAGCAGCATTGCGACATCATGAACGTTGATGCGGGTGTGGATTATCGTCTGCGCACGCTGACCCAGGCGCATTTGTGGCTCTCGCCATTAAACGCCGACACACAAGGCCAGATGGATAAACTGTGGCTGGCGCTTGCGGGTGCGCCGCGAAATAACATGCCGGTGCTGGACATTAACCACCGGCCACTGCAAACGCAGGGCGTTGAGAATCAAACGCTGGCAGTTTCTTTCACCACGCTTTGCGTGGATGCCCGCAGTCAGCATGACTACATTGCGCTTTCGCGCCTGTTCCACACGGTGATGCTGCTGGATGTGCCCGTTATGACGCCGCTGATGGAGAGTGAAGCGCGCCGATTCATCGCGCTGGTGGATGAATTCTATGAGCGCCACGTGAAGCTGGTGGTGAGCGCAGAAGTGCCTTTATATGAGGTGTACCAGGGCGAGCGGCTGAAGTTTGAGTTCCAGCGCTGCCTGTCGCGTTTGCAGGAGATGCAAAGCGAAGAGTACCTCAAGCGTGAGCATATGCCGTAATAAATGCCACCCTCTCCCTGTGGGAGAGGGGCTGGGGGTGAGGGCACCAGACCGCACAATACTTAACCCCGAAAAACCCGCTCCGAATCACATTTAAGGGTCGATCTTTAACCTCAACTTCTCTATAATCTTGCGACCCCACGTTACGAGAAGGTTTTTTTCCCGAAACTTTCTATGTGTCGGCATTAGCTATTCGAAGGGGTAGGTTTGCCGGACTTTGTCGTGTGAACCTCAACTGACTAAACGTTTGGGTGTTCACCAACGTGTAACTTATTATTTGGGTAAGCTTTTAATGAAAACTTTTACAGCTAAACCAGAAACCGTACAGCGCGACTGGTATGTTGTTGACGCGACCGGTAAAACTCTGGGCCGTCTGGCTTCCGAACTGGCTCGTCGCCTGCGCGGTAAGCATAAAGCGGAATACACTCCGCACGTTGATACTGGTGACTACATCATCGTTCTGAACGCAGAAAAAGTTGCTGTAACCGGCAACAAGCGCGAAGACAAAGTGTACTACCATCACACCGGCCACATCGGTGGTATCAAAGAAGCGACCTTTGAAGAGATGATTGCTCGCCGTCCTGAGCGTGTGATTGAAATCGCGGTTAAAGGCATGCTGCCAAAAGGCCCGCTGGGTCGTGCTATGTTCCGTAAACTGAAAGTTTACGCAGGCAACGAGCACAACCACGCGGCACAGCAACCGCAAGTTCTTGACATCTAATCGGGATTATAGGCAATGGCTGAAAATCAATACTACGGCACTGGTCGCCGCAAAAGTTCCGCAGCTCGCGTGTTCATCAAACCGGGCAGCGGTAAAATCGTAATCAACCAACGTTCTCTGGAACAGTACTTCGGTCGTGAAACTGCCCGCATGGTAGTTCGCCAGCCGCTGGAACTGGTTGATATGGTAGAAAAACTGGATCTGTACATCACCGTTAAAGGTGGTGGTATCTCTGGTCAGGCTGGTGCGATCCGTCACGGTATCACCCGCGCTCTGATGGAGTACGACGAATCCCTGCGTTCTGAACTGCGTAAAGCTGGCTTCGTTACTCGTGACGCTCGTCAGGTTGAACGTAAGAAAGTGGGTCTGCGTAAAGCACGTCGTCGTCCACAGTTCTCCAAACGTTAATCAATTTCTGCTTCCGCAGAACGATTGGCGAAAAACCCGCTTCGGCGGGTTTTTTTTTATGGATAATGCTCAGGTTATCCACAAATTCAATGCATATATGTCCTCTTTTTCCACATTTCCAGAATCCCCTCACCACAATGGTCTTAAAATCTGGTAAACTATCATCCAATTTTCTGCCCAAATATCGGTGAATACTCGATTTTTGTTCGATTCTTGAACAATGTGTCTTCTCTGGGATGGGCGATATTTCATCTGGCTGGCCCTGGTGGGCCGGTAGCAGTAAAAATTCTGAATATACCTGGAGGTTTTCATGGCTGTCGCTGCCAACAAACGTTCGGTAATGACGCTGTTTTCTGGTCCTACTGACATTTATAGCCATCAGGTTCGTATCGTGCTGGCCGAGAAGGGTGTCAGTTTTGAGATCGAGCATGTGGAAAAGGATAACCCGCCTCAGGATCTGATCGATCTCAACCCGAGCCAAAGCGTACCAACGCTTGTGGATCGCGAGCTGACCCTGTGGGAATCCCGTATCATTATGGAATACCTGGATGAGCGTTTCCCGCATCCACCACTGATGCCTGTTTACCCTGTTGCGCGTGGTGAAAGCCGCCTGTACATGCAGCGTATCGAAAAAGACTGGTATACGCTGATGAACGTCATCGTTAACGGTTCCTCGTCTGAGGCGGATGCTGCACGTAAGCAACTGCGCGAAGAACTGCTGGCGATTGCCCCGGTATTTGGTCAGAAGCCATTCTTCCTGAGTGACGAGTTCAGCCTGGTAGATTGCTATCTGGCACCGTTGCTGTGGCGTCTGCCTACCCTGGGCGTTGAGTTCAGTGGCCCGGGTTCGAAAGAGCTGAAAGGCTACATGACTCGCGTATTTGAACGCGATTCTTTCCTGGCTTCTCTGACAGAGCCGGAACGTGAAATGCGTCTCGGCCGAGGCTAATGACTGTGGAAATGTCACAACTTTCTCCACGCCGTCCTTATCTGCTGCGCGCCTTCTATGAATGGCTGCTGGATAACCAGCTCACGCCGCACCTGGTTGTGGATGTGACGTTGCCTGATGTGCTGGTGCCAATGGAATACGCGCGTGACGGACAGATCGTGCTGAATATTGCGCCGCGTGCAGTGGGGAACCTGGAACTGGCAAACGACGAAGTGCGCTTCAACGCGCGTTTCGGCGGCGTGCCGCGTCAGGTATCCGTGCCGTTGGCTGCCGTGCTGGCCATCTACGCGCGAGAAAACGGTGCAGGTACCATGTTCGAGCCGGAAGCGGCTTATGACGAAGACGGTGCCAGCCTGAATGATGACGACGTATCTGACGATCGCGAAAGCGATACGGTGATGTCTATCATTGATGGCGACAAACCTGACCATCACAACGACCACGATCCTGATGACGATCCGCCGCCGCCGCGCGGAGGACGTCCAGCGCTACGCGTTGTGAAATAAGAAAACAGGCCCGAATGGGCCTGTTTTCTTTCGCTTAGAGATAATCTACGTTGAAGGTCACGCTACCATCAATGGTTTGCAGATCCGTAATAGAGCGAAGTTCGCTAGAAATATAAGGATAAACATTATACCTTACTTCAGTATAGGAAGACGGGTATGGCTCGAGTGAACCAGGTTCAGCCATGGTAGTATAGATATTTTCCGTAATTCCAGCTTCATTATTTAACGGATAGATAATGTGATTAGGATTTTCTTCCCAGGCCCCATCTTTACTGCTTCTTCCCAGAATATTCATGTAGGTGGCTTTATCATTCATGGTCGTAATAATAGACTGTAAAGCAAAATAATACCCGCCTATTTTTTTGCCATCTTCTGTTTTACCCAAACCCATAAAACGGCCGTTAAAAGTACTACCTCTATTCGTCAAATCGGCAGAGATTGCTGAGTCTGCACGATTATCCGTAAAAGAAAATTGTAATTTCAGTGGGCTGGTGCATGTGATAAACAAAAACTCAATGGCTGAGTTTAAAGCATAGCTTCCAGTTGCCGGCAAAGAATCAGCACTAATATTACCTAAGGCGATATCATCTTTAGATAAGTCAATATTACATGTCCCGGTCGAGACCTGTCCCTTTACCGCTAGGGTAGCGGAAGGTTTAGCCATTGCCAGGCCAGAGAAGATCATTGCGCCAGCCAGCAGCGAGAGTTTAAATATTCTGTTTTTCATTATCGGTTTCCTTACATGTAATCAACGTTGATGGTGGTATTGCCATCAAGATTCGCGGTGCTGGTGATACCCTTCATATCGCTGCTGATGGACGGGGTGACTTCCAGAGTGAAGGTGTAGTTTTGCTTGCTGACCGGCGCGGAGCCGCTGGTGTCGGTATAGGTAATATACTGAGCGGTGGTACCGTTATTGACGAATGCGTCAGAAGAGAGCGAACTCCAGGTACTGGCGAGGGTTTTGCCGGTGCTGGAGAGCAGGCTACCTTCTGTGCCCTCTGCCGTGACCTTAGTGATTTTGATGCCATAAGAGCCGATTTTAAGGGCGTCATCATTGGTGCCCAGACCGAAGGCGGTGTTGCTGTCGGTCAGTTCGTCAGAATGGGTGGCGACCGAGTCCTTACGGTTATCGACAAAGCTGATAGCCACGGCCTGCGCCGTGTTCTGGCAATCAACGGTGGTGTCGATGGTTTTCGGCGTCATGGTGTAAGTGCCGGTTGAAGGCAGCGCTTCGATGCTGACAGGATCAAAGGTCAGGGTGCCGCCGCCAGAAAGCGCAATAGTACAGGCCGCCGGGGTGACGGTGCCGGAGATGGTCAGGGTCGCACTGGTACCTGCGTGTGCCATAAATGTTGTCGCCATCAGGGAATAAAATATTCCTGAGGCAAGTACTGTCTTTTTAAATTCCATTAAATATATTCCTTTGCTTAACAGTATTTATAAATAGTCGACGTTGAATGTAACATTGCCGTCAATGGTTTGTTGATCGGTAATAGATCTCAGCTTACTCGAAATATAAGCATTGATTTTAAATCTGTATTCGCTGGAGGTCGTCGGATACGGTGTTTTACCATTGGATAGCGAAAGCGAAATATAGGATTTCGTTGTTAGCCCAGCGGCATTATTCAATGGTGAAATGTTTGTCTTACTTTTGTCCTGTTCAATGACCCAGGTTGCACTTTCATCACTGGTTTTGGACAGTACATTCATATAGGTTGTCTTTCCATCGACTGAGGCATTAATCGTAAATAATGACATGGTGTAGCCACCAATGTTTTCACCGGTATTCGTTTTGCCTAAACCCATGATATTGCCATCCTTTGCAAAAGATGAATTAATATCTGCTGCAGGGATAGGGGAATCAGCCCGGTTATCGGTGAGCGACACCTGCATCTTCAGTGGGCTGGTGCAATCGACATATAAATAATCGTCAACATCCGTTGCTGCCTGATAACTCTTAGTCGTAGGGAGAATATCCGCACTAATATTGCCTAAATCAATGTTCGTCTTTGTCAACGTTGCTGTACATGTCCCGGTCGAGACCTGTCCCTTTACCGCCAGAGTAGCGGAAGGGTTGGCCATTACCAGGCCGGAGAAAGCCATTGCGCCCGCCAGCAGCGAGTATTTAAAAATTCCATTTTTCATTGTTTGCTTCCTTACATGTAATCAACATTGATGGTGGTGTTACCATCAAGATTCGCGGTGCTGGTGATACCCTTCATATCGCTGCTGATGGACGGGGTGACTTCCAGAGTGAAGGTGTAGTTTTTCTTGCTGACCGGCGCGGAGCCGCTGGTGTCGGTATAGGTAATATACTGAGCGGTGGTACCGTTATTGACGAATGCGTCAGAAGAGAGCGAGCTCCAGGTACTGGCGAGGGTTTTGCCGGTGCTGGAGAGCAGGCTACCTTCTGTGCCCTCTGCCGTGACCTTAGTGATTTTGATGCCATAAGAGCCGATTTTAAGGGCGTCATCATTGGTGCCCAGACCGAAGGCGGTGTTGCTGTCGGTCAGTTCGTCAGAGTGGGTGGCGACCGAGTCCTTACGGTTATCGACAAAGCTGATAGCCACGGCCTGCGCCGTGTTCTGGCAATCAACGGTGGTGTCGATGGTTTTCGGCGTCATGGTGTAAGTGCCGGTTGAAGGCAGTGCTTCGATGCTGACAGGATCAAAGGTCAGGGTGCCGCCGCCAGAAATCGCAATAGTACAGGCCGCCGGGGTGACGGTGCCGGAGATGGTCAGAGTCGCGCTGGTACCTGCGTAGGAGGAGAGCGTGACGGTTAACAGCGAAGCAATCGCTCCTGCGGTAAAAATCTGTTTAGTGAATGACATATTTAACTCCATTTAATGTGTTCACTTAATTGGCAAATAGCTCGTATGAGTAGACAGGTTTAAATAAAATCAAACTTTTCAGTACGAGCTATTAATATTAGAAATAGAACGGCTTTGATTCGTTATGTTGGTAATGACTCCAACTTATTGATAGTGTTTTATGTTCAGATAATGCCCGATGACTTTGTCATGCAGCTCCACCGATTTTGAGAACGACAGCGACTTCCGTCCCAGCCGTGCCAGGTGCTGCCTCAGATTCAGGTTATGCCGCTCAATTCGCTGCGTATATCGCTTGCTGATTACGTGCAGCTTTCCCTTCAGGCGGGATTCATACAGCGGCCAGCCATCCGTCATCCATATCACCACGTCAAAGGGTGACAGCAGGCTCATAAGACGCCCCAGCGTCGCCATAGTGCGTTCACCGAATACGTGCGCAACAACCGTCTTCCGGAGCCTGTCATACGCGTAAAACAGCCAGCGCTGGCGCGATTTAGCCCCGACGTATCCCCACTGTTCGTCCATTTCCGCGCAGACGATGACGTCACTGCCCGGCTGTATGCGCGAGGTTACCGACTGCGGCCTGAGTTTTTTAAATGGCGGAAAATCGTGTTGAGGCCAACGCCCATAATGCGGGCGGTTGCCCGGCATCCAACGCCATTCATGGCCATATCAATGATTTTCTGGTGCGTACCGGGTTGAGAAGCGGTGTAAGTGAACTGCAGTTGCCATGTTTTACGGCAGTGAGAGCAGAGATAGCGCTGATGTCCGGCGGTGCTTTTGCCGTTACGCACCACCCCGTCAGTAGCTGAACAGGAGGGACAGCTGATAGAAACAGAAGCCACTGGAGCACCTCAAAAACACCATCATACACTAAATCAGTAAGTTGGCAGCATCACCCTCTACTCCCTGGGATAAACTGGTCTGGAAAACGACCGGAAATACCCTCGTTGTCAGTAATCCAAGCCCTTATGTGGTTCGTCTGTCACAGCAAGTGAAAACCTTACCCTCCGGTAATAAAGGAATGTTGAGTAAAACATGGATCCTGCCGGGTGAAACAGAAACGATTAAAATGGAAAAACCAGTAACTGACAGTCAAATAAAAATATTCCCAGCCTCGCGCTTTGGTATCGCCGTTAATGATTATACAGCTGCAGTTAATAAATAATTAGAATTATTAACGAGGAATGATCTCATTCAGACAATAAACTAACAATATCAAAAACTTATATGAAAAATGGAATTTTCGCGGGTGTTTATATATATCCACTAATGGCGTTCTCTTCTTGTAGTTTCGCCGCACAAGTCCCTGCATCTTTATCAGGCAGCGAGAGTGCACAAAGCATGGATATTGCTAGTTTTGATATTACAACGCTTAAAAATAGAGGATTGTCTCCCGAAGTCGCAGAATATTTCGCCCATGGCTCACGGTTTGCTCCGGGGATTCAAAAAGTGAACCTGATACTCAACGGCACTGAGAAGGGTGAAGTCTCCCTACTTTTTAATGCATCCGGGGAACCTTGTTTTGATAAAGAATTTAACGAATTTTCAGGATTAAAGACACCCGACTCAGTTATCAGCAAGGAAGATAAACCAGACGCGCCTGTCTGCTACGACTATGCCGCATCATGGCCGGGTTCTATCGTTAAGCTCAAACCTGGCCAGGAAAAACTGGAGCTGATCGTTCCGCAAGACGCGCTGGATAACAGCATTAAACCGAAAAACTACCAGACTGGTGGTACGGGTGCTCTGCTGAACTACAACATGTTTACCAGTCAGAGCCATTACAACGGTGGTAGCACGCAATACGATCAGGGCACGTTTGAAGCCGGAGTCAATGTGGCTGACTGGCTGGCACGCAGCCAGTTTATCGTCTCTGATTCAGACGGTGAGCAAGACAGCAGCGTGCTTTACGGCTACGTTCAGCATACCTTCGCCGGGCTAGAAAAGGTGATGCAGGCGGGTGCAATCAACGTGCAAAACACGCCATTCAGCCTTTCAGGTTTGAACGGGGTACAACTGACACCTGAAACGGCACTGACAGGCGAGACCGGAAGCGGCATCACCGTCACGGGCATCGCCAGAAGCGATCAGGCGCGCGTCGAGGTTCGTCAGAATGGCGTGTTGATTATGTCCACACTGGTGCCGGCCGGAACGTTTACGCTGCGCGATGTTCCGGTAGCCAACGCCAATACCGATCTATTAGTAAACATAAAAGAAACTGACGGGTCTTCGAGTCAGTTCACGGTTCCTGCGGCGAATCTGGCTGGTGCACGTCTGCGTCCGCCCGAAGGATGGTCGCTTGCAGCGGGCACGTTGCGAGATATTGATACGCGTTACAGCAAACCCTGGCTGGTTACAGCGACTAATAGCTGGCAGGTTGCATCGAACCTTAATCTCAACATTGGGGCGATGACAGCACAAAAATACCAGTCAGTGGCAGCTAACGTAAATGTGATCCCCTTTCAGGATCTTTCCTTGTATGCCAACACCCAGAGCGCATGGGATCAACGTAACGATCACATGGGACACCAGTTCGAGATTGGCTCGAACTACCGCTTACCCTGGAATTTGTCCGTCAGCCTGTCAGGTACACATAATACGAGCGGTTTTCGTACACTTGTCGATACCCTTCAGGACGACGATGAAACGGCTGGGATCAAAAATAGCTACAGTGCGTCGCTAGGATGGTCAAACTCCATGCTGGGCTCGCTTGCGGTTTCACTCTCGCAATCTGAAGGTTTTGGTGATGACAGCGATTCACGTCAATCCATGTTGACGTGGGGCAAAACGTTTAAGTACGCATCCGTCAATGCCAGCTGGCAGCACGCCCTGAACACACCGGATGAAGATGAAGGCAATGATTATCGTGACGCTGATACGTTCTACGTCAGCATCAGTGTGCCGTTCGGCGGCCACAGCATTCAAAGCTACATGCGTGATGATGGCGAAAAAACACGCTATGGCATGCAGGCCAATGGCCCGTTAACAAAAAATTCGACTTACAGCATCACAGCTGAAAAAGGCGACCAGGAAAGCGATAAATATGTCGCTGCCGGGGTGAGCACCAATATGCACTACACCTCACTGAGCCTGAATGCCTCGAAGTCGGGCAGTGATTTTAAAAACTATTCGGCAAATATGTCAGGCGGCATCGTCGCCCACCCTCATGGCGTGACACTTTCGCCTTATCAGGTACAGGATACCTTTAGCGTTATCTCGTTTAATGACAACGTGCCTGGAATAGAAATTTCCACCCCGCAGGGGCCAGTGTGGACAGACTTTTGGGGACAAGCCGTTTCGGCTTCGGCTACACCTTATCGGGTCAATACGCTTGAAATCAACACCGAAACGCTGCCGAAAAATATTGACGTAAATAATGGCATCAAAAAACTAACCCCGGGACACGGATCCGTCACCAGCGTCAACTTTGGCGTGATTAAGGTGCGAAGGGCAATGCTCACATTACATTTGCCGGACGGTAAACCCGTGCCTAAAGGGGATGTGCTGGTCGATGCAAAAAATCAGTATGTGACCACCGCGGTTGACGATGGGCTGGTCTTTATTAGCGATGTCGACGCGACACCCGATATCTACGCGACTGTCGATCAGCAGGGGCACCGCTGCCGGGTGCAGTTCTCGTTAGACGAGAAGGACACAGAAAGTTTTTACCAGAAAGTTAACGCGACGTGTAAGCCGGAATAGCAGGAAACCATGATGAAGAAATTAACGATTGCAGTAATGCTGTTCGGTGTAGGTGTCTGCAGCAGTGTTCACGCGGAATATACCGACTGTAATGTCCTGTTTTCCCCCACAAGCCAGGACTACGGCCGAATTCATAAAGATGAACTGAATTTTACGTCGACAGATAAAGGTCAGGCGGCGGAATTACGTAAACGCCAGGTCCAGTTGACCGTTACCTGTCCGGAGAAAGAGACATTTGACCTGACGTTTCTGGGAAATATCACTGAGAACAGCGATCTGGCGTTTTCAGATAACGGCAAGGTGATATTAACCGTTACCAGCCTCTCGGCTGACTCAGGCGATGTTTTTATAAAGCGTACGACGGGAAAAACGGTCAGTACTGACCCCGTCTCTTCCTTACGAGTTTATATGGGCGACAGGATAAAACCCGTCGACGCAGGGGGCCTTCCTCTCGCGGTGCGTAGCTTAAATGCAACGCTAGAGATAACACCATGGTTAGGACAAAACACCTACCGCGATTTAGCGGATGACAAAAAAATTGAAAGTACCTTAACGGTGCGAATAGAGCAGTCGGAATAGTTCAACACTGGCTGGCTATACGTATCGTTAATCAATAAAAGCGATCTCATTAAACGGAGTTAACAATGCAATACAAGAAACAGATTTTTACCGCAGGAGCGATTGCTTCGCTGTTAACCGTCACGCTCTCCTCCTACGCAGGTACCAGCGCGACTCTGACCATCTCCGGCACCGTCACCCCGGCAGCCTGTACTATTGCGCTTTCTGGCGGCGGCACCCTGACCTTTGATCCTGTCAGCATCGAAGCGCTGCCTTCAACCGGCACTTATACTATGACGCCGAAAACCATCGACACCACCGTTGATTGCCAGAACACGGCGCAGGCCGTGGCTATCAGCTTTGTCGATAACCGTAAGGACTCGGTCGCCACCCATTCTGACGAACTGACCGACAGCAACACCGCCTTCGGTCTGGGCACCAATGATGACGCCCTTAAAATCGGCTCTTATGGCATCAAAATCACTAAGGTCACGGCAGAGGGCACAGAAGGTAGCCTGCTCTCCAGCACCGGCAAAACCCTCGCCAGTACCTGGAGCTCGCTCTCTTCTGACGCATTCGTCAATAACGGTACCACCGCTCAGTATATTACCTATACCGACACCAGCGGCTCCGCGCCGGTCAGCAAGAAAAACTACACCTTCACTCTGGAAGTGACCCCGTCCATCAGCAGCGATATGAAGGGTATCACCAGCACTGCGAATCTTGATGGCAATACCACCATCAACGTTGATTACATGTAAGGAAGCAAACAATGAAAAATGGAATTTTTAAATACTCGCTGCTGGCGGGCGCAATGGCTTTCTCCGGCCTGGTAATGGCCAACCCTTCCGCCACGCTGGCGGTAAAAGGCCAGGTTTCTACCGGGACCTGTACCGCTGCTGTATTGCCCACGGCCAATATTGATTTAGGTAATATCAGCGCGGACAGTCTTCCCCCAACAGGCAGTCTGGAGGCGTTAGGGAAAACTAACTATTTGCGGATCACCTGCACTAGCCCGCTGAAATATCAGGTGTCACTTACCGATAACCGGGCTGACTCCGCTATTCCTGCCGCAGAGACATCCCAAGGGGCTGCATTTGAAGGCCGCGTGTTAGGGCTGGGAAAAACCAGCGATAATGTGAATATTGGCGGCTATTACATCTCACTGCAAAATATCACCACTAAATTCGGCGGCACGGATTATCAGGACATGCTCTCTCGGAGTGCAGCATCAGGCGCCAGTTGGACAAAAGCTCCCGCAGGCGTGGCAATAACCCCATTAAATAACAAGGCGGGGAGCACTGACAGAGCCTATGTCGCCATGGCCGCTTCAGGTTCGCTGGAGCCAGAGGCTAGCGCCACTGCAGAATTTAGGTTTATGACATCGGCTTATATTTCAAGTGCCCTGCGAGATATTACCGATCAGCAAACCATCGACGGTAACGTAACGTTTAACGTGGATTATCTGTAAACATAACGGGTGATGCTGCCAACTTACTGATTTAGTGTATGATGGTGTTTTTGAGGTGCTCCAGTGGCTTCTGTTTCTATCAGCTGTCCCTCCTGTTCAGCTACTGACGGGGTGGTGCGTAACGGCAAAAGCACCGCCGGACATCAGCGCTATCTCTGCTCTCACTGCCGTAAAACATGGCAACTGCAGTTCACTTACACCGCTTCTCAACCCGGTACGCACCAGAAAATCATTGATATGGCCATGAATGGCGTTGGATGCCGGGCAACCGCCCGCATTATGGGCGTTGGCCTCAACACGATTTTCCGCCATTTAAAAAACTCAGGCCGCAGTCGGTAACCTCGCGCATACAGCCGGGCAGTGACGTCATCGTCTGCGCGGAAATGGACGAACAGTGGGGATACGTCGGGGCTAAATCGCGCCAGCGCTGGCTGTTTTACGCGTATGACAGGCTCCGGAAGACGGTTGTTGCGCACGTATTCGGTGAACGCACTATGGCGACGCTGGGGCGTCTTATGAGCCTGCTGTCACCCTTTGACGTGGTGATATGGATGACGGATGGCTGGCCGCTGTATGAATCCCGCCTGAAGGGAAAGCTGCACGTAATCAGCAAGCGATATACGCAGCGAATTGAGCGGCATAACCTGAATCTGAGGCAGCACCTGGCACGGCTGGGACGGAAGTCGCTGTCGTTCTCAAAATCGGTGGAGCTGCATGACAAAGTCATCGGGCATTATCTGAACATAAAACACTATCAATAAGTTGGAGTCATTACCGTATAAAGCAATTCAGCTTTATCATCAGTATTTTTAACATTAATACTGGCACCATTATCATTTGCATTAACCAATAATACAGAGAATTCAGGTGTCATCCCGGTTGCATAGGCGGAGGAAAAACAACTTGCAGCCATGCTTGCAAGTACAGTAAGTATTAAAGGAAATTTCATTCTTGCTGCTCTCGGTGTAATTCATTGGATTATTCTCATATGATAGGGTTGCTCTATCTATTAATAAAATGACTTAATCTAAAACCGATTTTAAAGATATCTTAAATGATGCGCTGAAGGCGTGAAGCTGACGAGAGGAACGGCAAGAAGGAGAAGAACCCGGCAGAAAGGGTCTGCCGGGAGGGTGGATTACACTTCCAGGTAGTTCAGGATCCCGTCGGCTGCTTTACGGCCTTCGGCAATGGCCGTGACCACCAGGTCAGAACCGCGCACGATATCGCCACCGGCGAAGATTTTCGGGTTGCTGGTCTGGAATGCGTTATCGCTGCCTTCAGGTGCAATCACGCGGCCCTGTGAATCCAGCTCAACGCTGTGCTTCGCAAGCCATTCCATGCTATGAGGACGGAAACCAAACGCCATCACCACGGCATCGGCCGGGATCACGTGCTCAGAGCCTGCCACAATCTCCGCGCGACGACGACCTTTCGCATCCGGCGCACCCATCTCAGTGCGCGCCATTTTCACACCGCTCACTTTACCGTTGGCATTCACTTCAATACCCAGAGGCTGGATGTTGAACTGGAACTCCACGCCCTCTTCACGCGCGTTTTTCACTTCGCGTTTGGAGCCTGGCATGTTCTCTTCGTCACGGCGATAAGCACAGATAACGTGAGTCGCATTCTGACGAATGGAGGTACGCACGCAGTCCATCGCGGTATCACCACCGCCCAGTACGACAACGCGTTTGCCTTCCATGCTGACGTAAGGCTCATCGGCCGTTTCGCCGTAACCCATAATCTGCTTGGTGTTAGCAATCAGGAACGGCAGGGCGTCAAATACGCCTGGCGCTTCTTCGTTCTCCAGACCACCGCGCATGGACTGATAGGTGCCCACGCCCAGGAACACGGCATCGTAATCTTTCAGCAGATCGTCGAGCTGCACATCGCGGCCCACTTCCACATTCAGCTTGAACTCAATGCCCATGCCGGTGAAGATTTCACGGCGACGGGTCATCACCTCTTTTTCCAGCTTGAAGGCCGGGATACCGAAAGTCAGCAGACCACCGATTTCCGGGTGACGGTCAAAGACCACCGCCTTCACGCCGTTACGGGTCAGGACATCCGCACAGGCCAGGCCCGCCGGGCCTGCACCGATGATCGCCACGCGTTTGTCGGTTTGCTTCACGCCGGTCATATCCGGGCGCCAGCCCATCTCGAACGCTTTATCGTTGATATAGCGTTCGATGTTACCGATGGTCACCGCGCCAAACTCGTCGTTCAGCGTACAGGAACCTTCACACAGACGGTCCTGAGGACACACGCGGCCGCACACTTCCGGCAGGGTGTTGGTCTGGTGAGACAGCTCGGCGGCTTCAAAAATACGCCCTTCGTTGGCCAGTTTCAGCCAGTTCGGGATGTAGTTGTGTACCGGACATTTCCATTCGCAGTAAGGGTTACCGCAGGACAGGCAGCGGTCTGCCTGTGCTTTGGCCTGGCCTTCTGAAAACGGCTCGTAGATTTCAACAAATTCAATTTTACGGATCTTCAGCGGTTTCTTTGGCGGATCAACACGCTGCAGGTCGATAAACTGGTATACGTTCTGGCTCATCTGAATTCCTTACTGCGCCTGCACACGCAGCTCTGCTGCGCTACGACTACGGTGACCCAACAGTGCTTTAACATCGCTGGACTTCGGTTTAACCAGCGCGAATTTCGCAGAGAACGCCGGCCAGTTCGCCAGGATCTCTTCGCCGCGCGAAGAACCGGTATGCTGCACGTGTTCGGTAATCAAACCGCGCAGGTGTTCTTCGTGAATGGCCAGCGTATCAACGCCCAGCACTTCCACCAGTTCAGGGTTCACGCGTTTGCGGAACTCACCGTCTTCATCCAGGACGTAAGCAAAACCGCCCGTCATGCCTGCGCCGAAGTTCACGCCGGTTTTACCCAGTACGCAAACAATCCCGCCTGTCATGTATTCACATCCGTTATCGCCAATGCCTTCCACAACGGTGATAGCACCGGAGTTACGCACGGCAAAACGTTCACCTGCACGGCCTGCAGCGAACAGACGACCACCGGTTGCCCCGTACAGACAGGTGTTACCGATGATGCTCGCATCACAGCTGCGGAAGGCTGAACCCACCGGTGGACGTACCGCCAGCAGACCACCCGCCATGCCTTTACCCACATAGTCGTTAGCATCGCCAGTCAGGTACAGCTCAACGCCGCCTGCGTTCCACACGCCGAAGCTCTGACCCGCAGTACCGCTGAAGTGCGCGGTGATTGGATCGGCAGCCAGGCCCTGGTCGCCATGCGTCTGAGCGATGTAACCAGAGAGCGACGCGCCAACAGAACGGTCGGTGTTGCGGATATCAAACCAGAACGTTTTGCTCTGTTTGTCATCCACGTACGCTTTTGCCTGTTGCAGCAGTTGTGCGTTCAACACACCGTTATCGAACGGCGGGTTGTTCTCGGTGCAGTACACCGCTTTACCCGCCTTAGGCTCGGCCGTTTCCAGCAGTTTAGACAGCTCCAGTTTCTGCTGTTTGGCAGTGAACCCTTCCAGCTCTTTCAGCAGGTCAGTACGGCCAATCAGGTCGACCAGGCGTTTCACGCCCAGCTGCGCCATCAGCTCGCGGGTTTCACGGGCGATGAAGTCAAAGTAGTTGGTCACTTTGAACGGCAGACCATGGTAATGGTTCTTACGCAGTTTCTCGTCCTGGGTAGCAACACCGGTTGCGCAGTTGTTCAGGTGACAAATACGCAGATATTTACAGCCCAGCGCGACCATTGGACCGGTACCGAAGCCGAAGCTTTCAGCGCCCAGGATCGCCGCTTTGATGATATCCAGACCGGTTTTCAGACCGCCATCCACTTGCAGACGGATCTTGTGACGCAGGCCGTTTGCCACCAGTGCCTGTTGGGTTTCCACCAGACCCAGTTCCCACGGGCAACCCGCATATTTCACGGAGGAGAGCGGGCTTGCACCTGTACCACCGTCGTAACCGGCAATGGTAATCAGGTCGGCATAGGCTTTTGCCACACCGGTTGCGATGGTGCCGACGCCCGGTTCAGAAACCAGCTTCACGGAGATCATCGCTTTCGGGTTGACCTGTTTCAGGTCGAAAATCAGCTGCGCTAAGTCCTCGATAGAGTAGATATCGTGGTGCGGTGGCGGGGAGATCAGCGTCACGCCCGGCACGGAATAGCGCAGTTTGGCGATGTACGGCGTGACTTTATCACCCGGTAACTGACCGCCTTCGCCCGGTTTAGCACCCTGAGCGACTTTAATCTGAATGACGTCGGCGTTGACCAGATACGCTGGCGTAACGCCAAAGCGACCGGATGCCACCTGCTTGATACGGGACACTTTGTTGGTGCCGTAACGCGCAGGATCTTCGCCGCCTTCGCCGGAGTTTGAGTTCCCGCCGATGCTGTTCATGGCTTCCGCCAGTGCTTCGTGGGCTTCCGGGCTGAGAGCACCGATAGACATTGCCGCGGTATCAAAGCGCTTGAACAGCTCAGCCGCAGGCTCAACCTCGTTGATGCTGACGGCTTCATCACCTGGATTCACTGCCAGCAGGTCACGGAGCGTCGCCGCCGGGCGGTTGTTAACCAGCTCAGCGTACTGTTGATAATCGCTGTATTCGCCGCTCTGTACGGCCTGTTGCAGGGTGCGTACCACGTCCGGGTTGTAGGCGTGATATTCACCACCGTGAACGTATTTCAGCAGGCCACCCTGATCCAGCGGTTTACGTGCCAGCCAGGCGCGTTTTGACAGGTTCGCCAGGTCTTGTTCGAAGTCAGTGAAACCGGCCCCGCCGATACGGCTGATCACGCCCTGGAAGCACAGGTTCGCCACGTCATCGTGCAGGCCAACGGCTTCGAACAGCTTCGAGCAGCGGTAAGAGGCAATTGTAGAAATGCCCATTTTGGACATGATCTTGTACAGGCCTTTGTTGATGCCGTTACGGTAGTTCAGCATCACTGCACGGTATTCTTTGTCGATAGCGCGAGTATCGACCAGACGAGCCAGTGTTTCGTAGGCCAGGTACGGGTAAATTGCGGTCGCACCGAAGCCTAACAGCACGGCAAAGTGGTGCGGGTCACGCGCACTTGCGGTTTCAACAATGATGTTGGCGTCGCAGCGCAGGCTCTTGTCGACCAGACGCGTCTGGATAGCACCCACGGCCATTGGCGCAGGCACCGGCAGGCGGTCTTTCGCGATATTACGGTCGGACAGCACCAGCAGAACGGTACCATTACGCACCATCTGTTCGGCTTTGTCGCACAGGGCATTCACCGTCTCTTCGAGGCTCGCTTTCGTCACGTCGAAAGTGATATCGAGCGTGTCGGCGCGGTAGTGCTCCTCTTTCATGGTGGTGAGCTGTTTGAAATCGGAGTACAGCAGGATCGGCGATTTAAAGGTCAGACGGTGCGCCTGGCCTTCGGCTTCGCAGAAGACATTCATCTCGCGACCGATGCTGGTGGCCAGTGACATCACGTGTGCTTCACGCAGCGGATCGATTGGCGGGTTGGTAACCTGCGCAAACTGCTGACGGAAGTAATCGTAAATGATACGTGGCTGGCTGGAGAGCACGGCAAACGGCGTGTCATCGCCCATGGAGCCAACGGCTTCCTGGCCGTTTTCACCCAGCACGCGGATAACGGAATCCAGCTCTTCAGCGCTGTAGTTAAACTGTTTCTGGAAGCTCGCCAGTGTGTCGTCGTCCATTTCGCGGCTGCCAACATCTTCATCAGACAGGTCTTCGAACGGCACGAGGCGACGCACGTTTTTCTCCATCCACTCTTTGTACGGATGGCGGCTTTTCAGGTCGTTATCGGTTTCGGCGGAGTGCAGGATACGCCCACCGCGGGTGTCGATAACCATCAGTTCACCCGGGCCAACGCGGCCTTTCTCGACCACTTCATCAGGCTGGTAATCCCAGATACCGACTTCAGAGGCGCAGGTGATCAGTTTGTCTTTGGTAATGACGTAGCGCGCAGGACGCAGACCGTTACGGTCCAGGTTACAGGCAGCAAAACGACCGTCGGACATCACGATACCCGCCGGGCCATCCCACGGCTCCATATGCATGGAGTTAAAGTCGAAGAACGCGCGCAGCTCCGGATCCATATCCGGGTTGTTCTGCCAGGCTGGCGGCACGAGCAGACGCATGGCGCGAACGATATCCATGCCGCCTGCCAGCAGCAGTTCCAGCATGTTATCCATTGAGCTGGAGTCAGAGCCGGTTTCGTTGACGAATGGCGCTGCATCATGCAGGTCAGGGATCAGTGGAGTCTGGAACTTATAGGTACGGGCGCGTGCCCACTGGCGGTTACCGGTAATGGTGTTGATCTCGCCGTTGTGCGCCAGATAGCGGAACGGCTGAGCCAGCGGCCAGCGTGGAACGGTGTTGGTGGAGAAGCGCTGATGGAACAGGCAAATGGCCGATTCCAGACGCAGGTCCGCCAGGTCCAGGTAGAAGCGCGGCAGGTCAGCCGGCATACACAGACCTTTATAGATGTTCACCAGGTTAGAGAGGCTACAGACGTAGAACTCTTTATCTTCCTGGAGACGCTTTTCAATGCGGCGACGGGCGATAAACAGACGGCGTTCCATATCACGTGGACGCCAGCCCGCAGGCGCGTTAACAAAAATCTGTTCAATACGAGGCAGCGAGGAGAGGGCGATTTCACCGAGCACCCCTTCGTTGGTTGGCACATTGCGCCAGCCGACAATCGACAGGGTTTCACGTTGAAGTTCTTCTTCGACGATGCGGCGTGAGGCGGCCGCTTTTTCAGGATCCTGATTCAGGAACAGCATCCCGACAGCGTAGTTTTTGGCTAAACGCCAGCCGCGTTCTTCCGCAACGATACGGAAGAAACGATCGGGTTTTTGCAGCAGCAGGCCGCAACCATCACCGGTTTTACCATCGGCAAGGATTGCACCACGGTGCTGCATTCGGGCCAGTGCGTGAATAGCAGTACGCACTACCTTGTGGCTAGGTTCGCCTTCTATGTGGGCGATCAGGCCGAAACCACAGTTATCCTTCTCAAGGGATTTATCGTACAACATATCAGTGAACCTCCCCAGGCTCGTCGGGCTTCCCACTGAACTTTACCGTGGCGCACAGGCACAGAAAGAGCATGGCGACGGGGTTTGCGTTTCATACGCGTACCTCGCATTCGCCCTCTTTTCATCCTTTCGCGCAGGTAAACAAGTTTGAGGACTTGCTTCAGAGGGAATCTCAATTACTGCATAAATATGATGAGCAGGCCGCTCATCCAGAAAGCTTCCAGCGGATTTCCAACTTATCGGGAATTGGTACACAGGTCAAATGGCAATCTTATTTATACAAAAATGTGCTAAAGAGGCGTTAAATATTTGAATGCAAAAGATATTTAACTATTTTTACATCTACTAAACGTCCTGAGGAGTCACCGCGGAGTGTGATCTGACTCACTATATGAAAGCGGTATTATCAATGCAGCGTGCTGAATAGTGATTTTTTAGCAGAATTTTAATCTGGTTATGGCTGTAAACCCGCATAAAGACACTGTTTTTCAGTGTTGATAGCATTAATGAAAAAAACAGTCTGAACATAAGGAAAAGTAATCACGCCTGCTGTGAATGAAATTGCAGTAATCTTGATTATTTATTCAAATGGATAAAGGCCGTCCAGGGCGATTGATCCAGGTCATCGCCGACAGAGGCTAAAAATGGCAGGCTTGTCCCCTTTCTTCGGGACGGTCTATCAGATTATGCAGTTACAGAAATTAGTCAATATGTTTGGTGGGGATCTTTTGCAACGCTATGGGCAAAAGGTTCATAAGCTGACGCTGCACGGCGGTTTTAGCTGCCCGAATCGCGATGGCACCATCGGGCGTGGCGGCTGCACGTTCTGTAACGTTGCCTCCTTTGCCGACGAGGCCCAGCAGCACCACTCCATTGCCGAGCAGCTTTCACATCAGGCCAGCCTGGTGAACCGCGCAAAGCAATATCTGGCTTATTTCCAGGCCTACACCAGCACCTGGGCGGAAGCGCAGGTGTTACGCTCGATGTATCAGCAGGCCGTCAGCCAGGCCAATATCGTGGGGCTGTGTGTGGGCACGCGCCCGGATTGTGTACCGGAGGCCGTGCTCGATTTGCTCTGCGAATACAAAGAGCAGGGGTATGAAATCTGGCTGGAGCTGGGGTTACAAACCGCACATGACAAAACGCTGCACCGGATTAATCGCGGGCATGATTTCGCCTGCTATCAAAAAACGACGCGCCTTGCCCGTGAGCGCGGGTTGAAAGTCTGCTCGCATCTGATTGTCGGTTTACCAGGAGAAGGGCAGCAGCACGGGCTGGAGACGCTGGAAAAGGTGGTTGAGACGGGCGTGGACGGTATCAAGCTGCATCCGCTGCATATCGTGAAGGGCAGCATCATGGCGAAAGCCTGGGAAGCGGGGCGGTTAAATGGCATTGAGCTGGATGAATATACGGTCACTGCGGGGGAGATGATTCGCCACACGCCGCCGGAGATTATCTATCACCGTATCTCCGCCAGCGCCCGCCGTCCAACGCTTCTGGCACCGCTCTGGTGTGAGAACCGCTGGACGGGGATGGTGGAAATAGACCGCTATCTACATGAGCAGGGTGTACAGGGATCGGCACTTGGCCGCCCGTGGGTTCCTCGTTTACCGGCGGCGACCGCCTAACAGGCTCCCTAACATGCCGCGTACAATCTGGTTGGTGACCTGTCGCGCGGCGCTTTTTGCCATCGTCTGAACTACGCCATCGCGTTTACCCCCGCGCGGCCCGGTGCTACCAAACAGAATATCTTTCAGCCCACCCAGAATACCGTCATCCACGGCAGAAGGCTGGGCACTGGTGGTGGGGGTATTCTGTGATTCCGTGGTTGCCTGTACCCCTTTTTGCAGCATCTCGAACGCCGATTCACGATCCACTTCGTCTTCATACTTTCCGTAAACCGGCGAGTTGTTAATCAGACCGTTGCGCTCATCGTCGGTGACTGGCCCCATGCGGGAGCAAGGGGCAATGACCATCGCGCGCTCCACTACAGACGGGCTGCCTTTCGCATCCAGGAATGAGATTAACGCTTCACCGGTACCTAATGCCTGGATGGCGGCTTCGGTATCAAATGCCGGATTAGCCCGCATGGTCTGGGCGGCCGCTTTGACCGCTTTCTGGTCCTTCGGCGTAAAGGCGCGCAGAGCGTGCTGTACGCGGTTGCCAAGCTGCCCGAGCACGTTATCGGGGATATCGGACGGGTTTTGCGAAACGAACCACACGCCAACCCCTTTAGAACGGATCAAGCGGATAACCTGCTCAATTTTGTCCAGCAGTACCTGCGGCGCATCGTTAAACAGCAGGTGGGCCTCGTCAAAGAAGAACACCAGCTTCGGCTTGTCGAGATCGCCCGCTTCCGGCAGCTGTTCGTAAAGTTCGGAGAGCATCCACAGCAGGCTGGCGGCATAGAGTTTCGGCATCTGATACAGCTTTTCTGCACTCAGAATATTGATGATACCTTTGCCGTTACTGTCAGTTCGCATCCAGTCTTTGATATCCAGCATGGGCTCACCGAAGAAATGCTCAGCGCCCTGTTGCTCAAGGGTCAGTAACCCGCGCTGGATGGCTCCCACGGAAGCGCTGCTGATATTGCCGTACTGGTTCTGGAACGATTTAGCGTTGTCGCCGATGTATTGGGTAATGGCGCGCAGGTCTTTGAAATCAAGCAACAGCAGACCCTGGTCATCGGCGATACGGAAGATGATATTCAGTACACCAGACTGCACATCGTTCAGATTAAGCAGGCGAGCCAGCAGCAAAGGGCCAAGGTCGGACACCGTCGCCCGTACCGGATGACCTTTCTCGCCAAAGATATCCCACAAGACGACCGGGTTTTTATGTGGCTCCCAGTCAGTGATGCCAATATTTTTCAGCCGCTCGATGAGCTTTTCTGATGCCGTGCCTTCCTGAGCTACCCCGGTTAAATCGCCTTTTACATCGGCCATAAAGACCGGAACGCCAATTTCTGAAAGGGACTCTGCCAGCTTTTGCAGGGTGACGGTTTTACCCGTCCCGGTGGCGCCGGTGATTAAGCCGTGGCGGTTCGCCATTGCAGGCAGCAAAAACAGTTCTTTATCCAGCGTCCGGGCAATTAACAGTGGTGTACTCATGATGAACGTCCTCTCTTTGTCCTGGGTGGAGTATAGGCAACCTGGCGGCACTATGACTCAGTAAATTCCTTACTTTGCGGCGCATTATCCAGTGCGGACTATGCTTTTGCATACGGTTCACAACATTTCAGGAAATTATGTCCAGATTCTTCTTTAACGACCGCAAACAACTGGTCAACGACGCCATTGAAGGCATTTTGATTTCTGCTCCGCACGGCAACCTCGTCAAACTCGATATCGACCCGGCCATTCGTGTGGTTGCACGCAGTGACTGGGATAAGAGCCGTGTGGCGATTATTTCTGGCGGAGGTTCAGGGCATGAGCCGGCTCACGCCGGGTTTGTCGGGAAAGGGATGCTGACGGCGGCAGTTTGTGGGGACCTGTTTGCTTCTCCCAGCGTGGATGCGGTGCTGAATGCCATTGTAGCGGTGACGGGCGACCGGGGCTGCCTGCTGATTGTCAAAAACTATACCGGGGATCGCCTTAACTTTGGCCTGGCGGCGGAAAAAGCCAAACGCTATGGCCTGAAGGTCGAAATGGTGATTGTCGCCGATGACATCGCCCTGCCGGATAACAAACAGCCGCGCGGCATTGCGGGTACGGCGCTGGTTCACAAGATTGCGGGTTACGCGGCCGAGCACGGTAAATCGCTGGGTGAAGTACGGGACATTGCGCAACAGGCCTGTGACAACCTCTGGAGCCTGGGGGTGGCAATGCAGACCTGCAACCTGCCGGGAAGCGACGATGAAGAGGGGCGCATCAGAAAGGGCCATATCGAGCTGGGGCTGGGTATACACGGTGAGCCGGGAGCATCGGTTGTTGATACGCAAAACAGCAAAGAGATTATCGACACGCTGGTCAACGCGCTGAAAGCACGGGCCGCTGAAGGGCGGTTTGCGGTGCTGATCAATAACCTCGGCGGCGTGTCGGCACTGGAGATGGCTCTGCTGACCAAAGAGCTGGCGCATTCCGCGCTGAAAGATCAGATAGCCTGGCTGATTGGCCCGGCGCTGCTGGTGAGCTCGCTGGATATGAAAGGATTTTCCCTGTCGCTGTTGAAGCTTAACGACCTGTTCGAAAAAGCGCTCCATGAAGACGTCGAGACGCTGGGCTGGCAGAAGCCAGTGGCGTTTGCACCATTGCGTAGCGTTGCGCACAGCGCCATTCATGACCGCGTGGAATATACCCCGTCGGAAAATCCACAGGTGGCGGGCTATGTGTCGGCGGCAACGGACATGCTTTCCCGGCTGGAAAACCGGCTGAATGCCCTCGATGCAAAAGTCGGCGATGGCGATACCGGTTCGACCTTTGCGCAAGGCGCGCGGGAAATTGCGCAGTATCTTGACGCGGGGAAACTTCCGCTTAACGATCTGCCGGCGCTGTTGTTGCTGGTGGGGGAGCGGCTGGCAACGGTAATGGGCGGTTCGAGTGGCGTATTAATGTCGATCTTCTTCACCGCCGCCGGGCAGAAACTGCATGACGGGCAGCCGTTGCCGCAGGCATTGCAGAGCGGGCTTGCCCAGATGAAGCAGTACGGCGGGGCTGATCTTGGCGATCGCACGCTGATCGATGCCCTGCAACCGGCGCTGGAGACATTGCAGAAAGGCGATCTTCATGCGGCGGCACGGGCGGCGAAACAGGGTGCAGAGGCAACGGCGAACATGGTGAAAGCCGGGGCTGGGCGTTCGTCGTATGTGAATAAAGAGAATCTGGAAGGGGTGATGGATCCGGGGGCTGTGGCGGTGGCAGAGGTGTTTAAGGCCATGGCAGAAGCAAAACGGTAACAACCGTTACCGTTTTTAGTGTTTGCGCCCTCTCCCCGTGGGAGAGGGTTGGGGTGAGGGCATCAGGCCGCACATTCCCCGGCAATATCACATCAAAAATCCGCTTTCAACACCACGCGGTAACGGGCTTTACCGTCACGAACGTGCTGGATAGCTTCATTGATTTTCGACATCGGATACAGCTCAGTGGTTGGTGCCACTTTGGTGCGTCCGGCAAACTTCATCAGCTTGCGCAACTCGAATGGTGTACCGGTGGCCGAGCCAGACACGCTACGATCCCCGCCGATCAGTGTAAACGCCGGAACCGGCAGTGGCTTCATCACGGCACCGACGGTGTGGAAGTTACCGCCGTAGGCCAGCGCTTCGAAGTACGGCTGCCAGTCAAGATCGACGTTGACGGTGTTGATGATCAAATCAAACTGACCCGCGAGCGCTTTCAGTGCCTCAGGAGCGCGGCTGTTCACCACTTTGTCGGCACCCATCGCCAGCACTTCTTTCTCTTTCGCCGGGTTAGAGCTAAATGCCGTGACCTCGCAGCCCATTGCGTGCAGCAGCTTGATAGCAATATGGCCCAGACCGCCAATACCGATCACGCCGACGCGGCTGGTGGCGGTGATATGGTGCATCAGCAGTGGTTTGAACACCGTGATGCCGCCGCACAGCAGCGGGCCTGCGGATTCGATATCAATACTGTCCGGCAGTGGAATAACCCATTGCCAGTCGGCGCGCAGTTTATCGGCGAAACCGCCTTTGTTCAGGATGGTAGGCGTAGCGCCTTCGAGGCAGTTGATCTGATTGCCGCTGATACAGGCATCACAGTGACCACAGCTGCGTGCCGTCCAGCCAATGCCCACGCGCTGGCCGATCTTCAGGCCTTTGTCCTGCGCAGCGGTTCCGAGGGCGACGACGCGTCCGATCACTTCGTGGCCGGCAACCAGCGGATAGCTGGAGAAGCCCCATTCATTGTCGATCATGGAGAGATCTGAATGGCAGACACCGCAGTAATCAACCTGCACTTCGACGTCTTCAGCTCTTAAATCGCCTGCATCGTACTCGTACAGTTCAAGCTCTGCACCTGCCTGCGGTGCGGCGTAGCTTTTTATCTTCGACATCGTTTTTCCCCCGTTATGGTGTGAACTGAGAGTGTAGAGCATTCAGTTTACAGTCGCTTAACAGAAGACGGCCGGAACGAAATTTACAGAGCTTTCAGCATTCTGACTTCGCAATCAACATGGCCGGTGCAGCCAAGCGGCGCATCAATATGCTCAAAGCCCAGATGTTCATACAGGGCGATAGCGTCCTTGAGGAAGGCAGTTGTTTCGAGGTAGCAGCGTTTAAAACCCTGAGCACGCGCGTGTTCAAAGGCCATCAGCGCCAGTTTCTTTGCCAGGCCTTGTCCACGGACCGCAGGCAAAAAATACATTTTCTGTAGCTCACAGATATCCGGCTCACTACAGCTGAGTGGTGCAACTCCGCCACCGCCCACGACCTTGCCATCCTGCTCGATAACCCAGTAGGCATGGCCCGGCTGGCTGTATAGCTGGAACAACTCGTCCAGGTTGGGGTCGGCAACCGTATAGCCTTTATCGGCGGTCAGTCCGTACTCTGCCGAAACTTCACGGATAACCGAGGCGATGGCCGGGTTGTCCTGCTCAGTGATCCGACGCATGTTGGTCGCGACGGGGATAATCACGCTCATAGCATTACTCATGACAAAAATTGACACTCATCTGCTGTTAATAGCACCGCATAAAGGTGAGTGCAAGCGAGGATATTTCAGGAAGGAAACCCCTTACGCCCTGAAGCGTAAGGGGTAAAAGCATTACAGAGCTGCGATAACAGCCTGCTGCTCAATCAGCTTGGTCTTGGCATCAGCGAAGGCAACCAGACGCTCACGCTCTTTGGCAATGACCGCCTCCGGCGCGCGGGCAACAAAGCCTTCGTTCGCCAGTTTGCTTTCGATTTTGCCAATTTCCACATCGACCTTCGCCACTTCTTTCGCCAGACGAGCCAGCTCAGCGTCTTTGTCGATAAGGCCAGCCATCGGGATCAGCAGTTCTGCGCCGTCGATGATTTTGGTCACGGATACCGGACCTTTGTCATCAGCAGGCAGCACGGTGATGCTTTCCAGACGCGCCATGGTTTGCAGGAAGGTGTTGTTCTCGGTGACACGACGAACGGCAGCTTCGCTGCAACCGCGCAGCAGCAGCTCAAGCGGTTTACCTGGCGCGATGTTCATTTCTGCACGGATGTTACGCACAGCAACGATCGCCTGTTTCAGCCATTCGGTATCGGCCGCTGCGGCTTCATCAACACGGGCTGCATCGAATTCCGGGAATGGCTGGAGCATGATGGTGTCTGCGTTGATGCCAGCAATAACCTTCACACGCTGCCAGATGGTTTCGGTGATGAATGGAATGACCGGATGCGCAAGACGCAGCAGACCTTCCAGTACGGTAATCAGCGTATTACGCGTACCGCGCAGTTCCGCCTCAGTACCGCCGTTCATGACCGGTTTCGCCAGCTCCAGATACCAGTCACAGAACTGGTTCCAGGTGAATTCGTACAGGATGCCCGCAGCGATATCGAAGCGGTAGCTGTCCAGCGCGTCGCGGAACGCTTTCACCGTCTGGTTGAACTCGGCCAGGATCCAGCGATCGGCCAGAGACAGGGTCATCTCGCCGCCGTTGAAGCCGCAATCCTGATCTTCGGTGTTCATCAGCACGAAGCGGCTGGCGTTCCACAGTTTGTTACAGAAGTTACGGTAACCTTCCAGACGCTTCATGTCCCAGTTGATGTCACGGCCAGTTGAAGCCAGTGCCGCCAGGGTGAAACGCAGGGCGTCGGTACCGTGAGGTTCAATCCCGTTCGGGAATTGCTTCTCGGTGCGCTTGCGGATTTTCTCAGCCAACTGCGGCTGCATCATGTTGCCGGTACGTTTTTCCAGCAGGTCTTCCAGAGAGATACCGTCAACCATATCCAGCGGGTCAATCACGTTACCCTTGGATTTAGACATCTTCTGGCCTTCGTCGTCACGAATCAGACCGGTCATGTAAACGGTATGGAACGGAACCTGCGGCTTACCGTCTTCGTCTTTGATGAAGTGCATGGTCATCATGATCATGCGGGCAATCCAGAAGAAGATGATGTCGAAGCCGGAAACCATCACGCTGGTTGGGTGGAACTGACGCAGCGCATCGGTGTTTTCTGGCCAGCCGAGCGTGGAGAAGGTCCACAGCGCGGAGGAGAACCAGGTATCCAGCACGTCTTCGTCCTGACGCAGGGCAACATCCGCGCTCAGGTTGTTTTCCTGACGCACTTCGTCTTCCGTGCGGCCAACGTAGACATTGCCTTCGTTGTCGTACCATGCCGGGATGCGGTGACCCCACCACAGCTGACGGGAGATACACCAGTCCTGAATATCACGCATCCAGGAGAAGTACATGTTTTCGTACTGCTTCGGCACGAACTGGATGTCACCATTTTCAACCGCTTCAACAGCCGGTTTCGCCAGCACGTCGGCACGCACGTACCACTGGTCGGTCAGCATCGGCTCGATAACCACGCCACCACGGTCGCCGTACGGCACGGTCAGATCGTGAGGTTTGATTTCTTCCAGCAGTCCCAGTGCGTCAACAGCAGCAACGATGGCTTTACGTGCAGCAAAACGTTCCAGCTTCTGGAATTCTGCCGGGATGTCACTTGAGTAAACGTCAGTTTCTTCGCCTTTGGTATCGTACACTTCTGCGCTTTCACGGATATCACCGTCGAAGGTCAGAATGTTGATCATTGGCAGGGCGTGACGACGACCCACTTCGTAGTCGTTAAAGTCGTGCGCCGGGGTGATTTTCACGCAGCCGGTGCCTTTTTCCATGTCGGCGTGTTCGTCGCCCAAAATCGGAATACGGCGGTTAACCAGTGGCAGCACCACGAATTTGCCGATCAGATCTTTATAGCGTGGATCTTCCGGGTTGACGGCCACACCGGTATCACCCAGCAGGGTTTCAGGACGGGTCGTTGCAACAACCAGGTAATCTTTACCGTCTGCGGTTTTCGCGCCGTCAGCCAGCGGATAGCGGATATGCCACATGGAGCCTTTAGACTCGCGGTTTTCCACTTCCAGGTCAGAGATAGCGGTGCGCAGTTTAGGGTCCCAGTTTACCAGGCGTTTGCCACGGTAAATCAGGTCTTCTTTGTACAGACGGACAAACACTTCTTTAACAGCGTTGGAAAGACCTTCGTCCATGGTGAAGCGCTCGCGCTCCCAATCCACGGAGTTACCGAGACGGCGCATCTGACGGGTGATCGTGCCGCCGGATTCTGCTTTCCACTGCCAGATTTTGTCGATGAAGGCATCGCGACCGTAGTCATGACGAGTTTTACCTTCTTCCGCAGCAATTTTACGTTCAACGACCATCTGGGTCGCGATACCCGCGTGGTCAGTCCCCGCCTGCCACAGGGTGTTTTTACCCTGCATACGCTGGTAGCGGATCATGGTGTCCATGATGGTCTGCTGGAAAGCATGACCCATATGCAAACTGCCGGTGACGTTCGGCGGTGGGATCATGATGCAGAAGGACTCTTTGCTTTCATCGCCGTTAGGCTTGAAATAGCCCTGCTGTTCCCAGTGCTCGTAAAGCGGCTGTTCGATATCGCGTGGGTTATATGTCTTTTCCATTATTTCCAGGTTGCCGTATTCAGGTTAAAACCAGCCAGGCGGTACGCCTTGTAACGATCGCGTGCCAGTTGTTTTAAAGATTCTTCGTAAGGGACAAAGTCTACCACTTCTGTGAAAGCGGTGGCAAAATCTGCAAAATCGATGCGCAAGCTAATCAGCACATCACGCGCGCTACTGTTGCGCTTCTGCGGCCAGGCAATTTCGACCGGTGCGCCGCCGCGCGGCCCTTCGCCAGACAAATTATGCGGAACAAAACTCTCCGGCGGGCGCGCCCATAGCGCTTCATCCAGGCGAATCGCCTGTTGCTCATCTTCACAGGCAATCAGAACGCGTTTGCCTGCGCGCCAACGTTCTGCGGCAATTTCACACACCAGTTGTTCAACGGCGCTTAAGCCATCCTGATGGGTGTCGTTGTCCAGAAGGTAGAACGTTGCATTCTTCATATATGGGGCTTCTTGTGCTCACTTTAAATGCAAAGCCGGGTGGCGTTTTCGCCTTACCCGGCCTACGGTTTACTGCCGTTTTGACTTACTCTTCGCCATTAAACCCTGCGCGGTTCAACAGGAATTGCGACAGCAGAGCGACCGGACGACCGGTTGCGCCTTTGGCTTTACCGGAGCGCCATGCGGTGCCCGCGATGTCGAGGTGTGCCCAGTTGTACTTGCGGGTAAAGCGCGACAGGAAGCAGCCCGCGGTGATAGCACCCCCCGGACGGCCGCCGATGTTCGCCATGTCCGCAAAGTTGGACTCCAGCTGTTCCTGGTACTCGTCGCCCAGCGGCAGACGCCACGCGCGGTCACCGGCTTGTTCGGACGCGCCGATAAGCTCGTGTGCCAGCGGGTTGTGGTTCGACATCAGGCCGGTAATGTGGTGACCCAGTGCAATCACGCAGGCACCGGTCAGTGTCGCGACGTCGATAACCGCTTCTGGCTCGAAGCGCTCAACGTAGGTCAGCACATCGCACAGCACCAGACGGCCTTCTGCGTCAGTGTTCAGCACTTCAACGGTCTGGCCGGACATGGTGGTCAGCACGTCACCCGGACGGTACGCGCGACCGCCAGGCATGTTTTCACAGCCAGCCAGCACGCCGATGACGTTAATTGGCAACTGAAGCTCTGCAACCATGCGCATCACGCCGTAAACAGCCGCCGCACCGCACATGTCGTACTTCATCTCATCCATGCCTTCGGCAGGTTTGATGGAGATACCACCGGAATCGAAGGTCAGGCCTTTACCGACCAGCACAACCGGACGCGCCTCTTCAGACGGGTTGCCCTTGTACTCAATGACCGACATCAGCGATTCGTTCTGAGAACCGTTGCCGACGGCCAGGTAAGAGTGCATCCCCAGCTCTTTCATCTGCTGTTCGCCAATCACGCGGGTGATGACGTTTTTGCTGTACGAGTCAGCCAACTGGCGTGCCTGGGAAGCCAGGTATGCCGCGTTACAGATGTTCGGTGGCATGTTGCCAAGATCTTTAGCGGCTTTAATCCCTGCGGCAATCGCCAGACCGTGCTGGATGGCGCGCTCGCCGCTGGTCAGTTCGCGACGGGTAGGGACGTTAAAGACCATTTTACGCAGCGGGCGACGTGGCTCACTCTTGTTGGTCTTTAGCTGATCAAAGCTGTACAGGCTCTCTTTTGCCGTCTCAACGGCCTGGCGCACTTTCCAGTAGGTGTTACGCCCTTTGACATGCAGTTCGGTCAGGAAGCATACCGCTTCCATTGAGCCGGTATCATTCAGCGTGTTAATGGTTTTCTGAATAACCTGCTTGTACTGGCGTTCATCCAGCTCGCGCTCTTTACCACAACCAATCAGCAAAATGCGCTCGGACAGCACGTTCGGAACATGGTGCAGTAACAGCGTCTGCCCAGGTTTGCCTTCCAGTTCGCCACGGCGCAGCAGGGCGCTGATATAGCCGTCACTGATTTTATCGAGTTGTTCGGCGATCGGGGAGAGTCGGCGTGGTTCAAAGACGCCCACAACGATGCAGGCACTCCGCTGTTTCTCCGGGCTACCGCTTTTTACACTGAACTCCATGCACTACGCTCCTGAATCTTAAAGACAACGGCGGCTGCTACGGATAGAATTGAAACCTTTCGTAACTCATGTCCGCTGTTGTGGTGACTTCGTGTTAATCTTACGTTATTACGGTTTCGACACGTCAGAAAATATCCTGAAGCGTGAATCCGCCGGGTTTTTTAATCTTAGCGATGATTTCGACGACTCAAGAGAATAAATGACGTTTAAGCCATGAAACAAGCGATTTTCCAGCAAAAAGACGGGTTTTTACGGGCGTATTTAAAGTGATAATCATAAGATATCTGGTGCGGGAAACGCTCAAAAGCCAACTGGCGATCCTGTTCATCCTGCTGCTGATCTTCTTCTGTCAGAAGCTGGTGAAGATCCTCGGTGCGGCCGTTGACGGCGAAATTCCAACGAATCTGGTGCTTTCCCTGCTTGGGCTGGGGATCCCGGAGATGGCGCAGCTCATTCTGCCGCTTAGCCTTTTCCTCGGTTTGCTCATGACGCTGGGTAGACTCTATACCGAAAGTGAAATCACGGTGATGCACGCCTGTGGCTTGAGTAAAGCCGTGCTGGTGAAGGCCGCCCTGGTACTGGCGCTGTTTACCGGGATTGTTGCCGCAGTGAATGTCATGTGGGCGGGCCCGATGTCCTCTCGTCATCAGGATGAAGTGCTGGCCGAAGCCAAAGCCAACCCAGGTATGGCGGCGTTAGCGCAAGGGCAGTTCCAGCAGGCCACCGACGGTAACTCTGTGTTGTTCATCGAAAGCGTTGATGGCAGCAAATTCAATGACGTATTCCTCGCGCAACTGCGCACGAAAGGCAATGCTCGCCCGTCAGTGGTTGTGGCCGATTCAGGCCAGCTGGCTCAGCGTAAAGATGGTTCTCAGATAGTTACGCTGAATAAAGGCACCCGTTTTGAAGGTACCGCGATGCTTCGCGATTTCCGTATTACGGATTTCCAGAACTATCAGGCCATTATTGGTCACCAGGCGGTTGCGCTTGATCCAGGCGATACCGAACAGATGGATATGCGCACGCTCTGGAATACCGATACCGACAGGGCACGCGCAGAATTCCACTGGCGTATTACTCTCGTATTCACCGTGTTTATGATGGCGCTGATTGTCGTTCCGCTGAGCGTGGTTAACCCGCGTCAGGGCCGCGTGCTTTCTATGCTGCCGGCGATGCTGCTGTATCTGGTCTACTTCCTGTTGCAAACCTCGATTCGTTCGAATGGTGCGAAGGGTAAACTTGATCCAATGGTCTGGACGTGGGTGGTCAACAGTTTGTATATCCTGCTGGCGCTGGGATTAAACCTGTGGGATACGGTGCCGGTGCGCCGCATTCGTGCCCGATTCTCGCGTAAAGGAGCGTTGTAATGCAGGCGTTTGGCGTTCTCGACCGCTACATCGGTAAAACGATTTTCTCCACCATCATGATGACCTTGTTCATGCTGGTGTCGCTCTCCGGCATTATTAAATTTGTCGACCAGCTGAAAAAAGCCGGGCAGGGTACTTACGACGCGTTGGGCGCGGGGATGTATACCCTTCTTAGCGTGCCAAAAGATGTCCAGATCTTCTTCCCAATGGCCGCTCTGTTAGGCGCACTACTTGGCCTGGGGATGCTGGCGCAGCGCAGTGAGCTGGTAGTGATGCAAGCTTCCGGGTTTACCCGTTTGCAGGTTGCTCTCTCGGTGATGAAAACGGCTATCCCGCTGGTGCTGCTGACCATGGCGATCGGCGAGTGGGTGGCGCCGCAGGGTGAGCAGATGGCGCGCAACTATCGTGCGCAGGCCATGTACGGTGGCTCATTGCTCTCGACCCAGCAAGGGCTGTGGGCAAAAGATGGCAATAACTTTGTCTACATTGAACGCGTGAAAGGCGATGATGAACTGGGCGGTGTGAGTATTTACGCTTTCAACGACCAGCGTCGTTTGCAGTCTGTGCGTCACGCATCCTCCGCGAAGTTTGATCCCGAGCATAAGCAATGGCGCTTATCACAGGTTGATGAATCAGACCTCAAAGACCCGAAACAGATCACCGGCTCTCAGACGGTTTCTGATACGTGGAAGACCAACCTTACCCCGGACAAACTGGGTGTGGTGGCGTTGGATCCTGATGCGCTGTCCATTAGCGGTCTGCATAATTACGTGAAATACCTGAAATTGAGCGGCCAGGACGCCGGGCGTTATCAGCTCAATATGTGGAGCAAGATTTTCCAGCCGATGTCCGTTGCGGTTATGATGCTGATGGCGCTGTCGTTTATCTTCGGGCCGTTACGTAGCGTGCCGATGGGGGTTCGCGTCGTAACCGGTATCAGCTGCGGGTTCGTGTTCTACGTTCTCGACCAGATCTTTGGCCCGCTGACGCTGGTTTATGGCATCCCGCCAATTATCGGTGCGCTGTTGCCAAGCGCCAGTTTCCTGCTGATCAGCCTCTGGCTGCTTCTGAAACGTTCCTGATAAATGCTTCATCTCGCTCCCGGCTTGTCGGGAGCGAGGCTAATCTCCTGTTTCACCCCGCACTTTTTCTCACAACCTCCACCGCCCCGCCCTGAATTTGAGTATTATTGAGCGATAAAGTCGTGAAGGGATCCTCTATGAAGCAAATTCGAATGCTGGCCCAGTACTATGTCGATCTGATGATGAAGCTCGGCCTGGTGCGTTTCTCCATGCTGCTGGCTCTGGCGCTGGTTGTTCTGGCGATTGTTGTGCAGATGGCTGTAACCATGGTCTTGCATGGTCAGGTCGAAAGTATCGACGTAATCCGCTCTATCTTCTTCGGATTGCTGATTACGCCCTGGGCGGTCTATTTCCTCTCCGTGGTAGTGGAGCAGCTTGAGGAGTCCCGACAGCGTTTATCAAAACTGGTGGAGAAGCTGGAAGAGATGCGCGAGCGCGATCTCAAACTTAACGTCCAGCTCAAGGACAATATTGCCCAGCTCAACCAGGAGATTTCAGATCGCGAAAAAGCCGAAGCCGAACGTCAGGCCACGCTTGAGCAGCTGAAAATCGAAATGAAAGAGCGTGAGGTGACGCAAATTCAGCTTGAACAACAATCCTCTTTCCTGCGCTCTTTCCTTGATGCTTCACCGGATCTGGTTTTCTACCGTAACGAAGACAAAGAGTTTTCCGGCTGTAACCGGGCGATGGAGTTGCTCACCGGGAAAAGCGAGAAACAGCTCGTTAACCTCAAGCCGCAGGATGTCTATTCTGAAGAGGCGGCGGCGAAGGTGATGGAAACGGATGAAAAGGTCTTCCGCCATAATGTGTCTCTCACCTATGAGCAGTGGCTGGATTACCCGGACGGGCGGAAAGCCTGCTTCGAAATCCGTAAGGTGCCTTACTACGACCGCGTGGGGAAACGCCACGGCCTGATGGGCTTTGGCCGTGATATCACCGAACGTAAGCGTTATCAGGATGCCCTGGAGCGCGCCAGCCGCGACAAAACCACCTTTATCTCTACCATCAGCCATGAACTGCGTACACCATTGAACGGGATTGTCGGCCTGAGCCGCATCCTGCTGGATACGGAGCTAACGGGCGAGCAGGAAAAATACCTGAAAACGATCCATGTCTCTGCGGTGACGCTGGGTAATATCTTTAACGATATTATTGACATGGATAAGATGGAGCGCCGTAAAGTTCAGCTCGATAACCAGCCGGTGGATTTCACCAGCTTCCTCGCCGACCTGGAAAACCTGTCCGGGTTACAGGCTCAGCAAAAGGGGTTGAGCTTTGTGATGGAGCCAGCGTTGCCGCTGCCGCATAAAGTGACCACGGACGGAACGCGTCTGCGCCAGATCCTGTGGAACCTGATCAGCAACGCGGTGAAATTTACCCAGAGGGGCCGGGTGGCTGTGCGTATCCGCTATGACGAAGGGGACATGCTGCATTTCGAAGTCGAAGATTCTGGTATCGGCATTCTGCAGGAAGAGCAGGATAAAATTTTCGCGATGTATTACCAGGTGAAAGACAGTCACGGCGGTAAACCTGCGACGGGCACCGGGATTGGCCTGGCCGTCTCTAAACGCCTGGCTAAAAGCATGGGTGGGGATATTACCGTCGCCAGCCAGCCGGGCAAAGGTTCTGTCTTTACGCTGACGGTTCATGCCCCGGCGGTCGCTGAAGAGGTAGAAGACACCTTTGATAACGACGAAATGCCGCTGCCTGCACTGCATGTCCTGCTGGTGGAAGACATTGAGCTGAACGTGATTGTGGCGCGCTCGGTACTGGAAAAATTGGGCAACAGCGTGGATGTGGCCATGACCGGCCAGGCCGCGCTGGATATGTTCACGCCAGGCGAGTATGACCTCGTGCTGCTGGATATTCAGCTACCAGACATGACCGGGCTGGATATCTCTCGTGAACTAACGCGTAAGTACGCCGCCGATGAGCTGCCGCCGCTGGTGGCATTGACGGCGAACGTACTGAAGGACAAAAAAGAGTATCTCGATGCCGGTATGGACGATGTGCTCAGCAAGCCGCTGGCGGTTCCTGCATTAACCGCCATGATTAAGAAGTTCTGGGATACCTGTGATGAAGAGGAGAGCACCATGACGTCTGTTGATAGCGCGAAGACACAAGCGATTCTGGATACTGCCATGCTTGAGCAATACATCGATTTGGTTGGTCCGAAACTGATTACCGATGGTCTGGCCGTGTTTGAAAAAATGATGCCGGGCTACCTGAGTGTGCTGGAATCGAACCTGACGGCGCGCGATCAAAAAGGGATCGTTGAAGAGGGCCACAAAATTAAAGGTGCCGCCGGTTCGGTTGGCTTACGCCACCTGCAACAGCTTGGACAACAGATTCAATCCCCGGATTTACCTGCATGGGAAGATAACGTGGGTGAATGGGTTGAAGAGATGAAACAAGAGTGGCTGAACGATGTGGCGGTACTGAAAGCCTGGGTGGACGCCAGAAAAAAATGACCCCGGATTAACCGGGGTGCGCGAATACTGCGCCAACACCAGGGAAATCGTGGCTGCGCCTGATTTTTTGTGTTGTTTTCGCATGGACGCCGCCTGAAAATTTAGGCCGCACGCAGTTAAGATAGCAAATCTTAAATAGTTTGTTACATGAATCAGTGAAATGTGTGAAGCATAGCGTTTTAATCAGAATTATTAATATGCTTCAGCGATTTGCAAAGAAGGAACGTCATGATGAAAAAGATTGGTGTCGTACTGAGTGGATGCGGAGTTTACGATGGTTCTGAGATACACGAATCGGTAATAACACTGCTGGCATTAGCCAGACGTGGCGCCGACGTTATCTGCTTCGCCCCGGATAAAAACCAGGTGGACGTGGTAAATCATCTGACTGGCGAAGCCATGCCGGAAACCCGCAACGTGCTGATTGAGGCGGCCCGAATTGCGCGGGGCGACATTCATCCCCTGGCGCAGGCTAATGCCGCTGAACTTGACGCGCTTATTGTCCCGGGGGGCTTTGGCGCGGCCAAAAATTTAAGCACCTTTGCAGCCCAGGGCAGCGAATGCCAGGTCGACAGGGATCTTAGCGTGCTGGCACAGGCGATGCATTCCGCCGGTAAGCCGCTGGGCTTTATCTGTATTGCTCCTGCCATGCTGCCAAAAATTTTCGATTTCCCGCTTCGCCTGACCATCGGGACAGATATCGATACCGCAGAAATGATTGAAGATATGGGGGGCGAACATGTGCCTTGCCCGGTCGATGATATCGTGGTTGACGAGGACAATAAGATTGTCACAACACCTGCCTATATGCTGGCGCAAAACATCGCAGAGGCGGCAGCTGGTATCGAGAAGCTGGTAGACAGAGTGTTGGTTCTGACTGAATGATCCGAAAATTCACGGCTGGCGCGTGGGTCAAACGGATCCTGTTGCGTATTGTCATTGTCCTGGCGGTATTCTGGGGCGGCGGTATTGCTTTGTTTAGCATCATGCCTGTCCCCTTTTCTGCCGTGATGGTTGAGCGCCAGCTTGGCGCCTGGTTATCCGGTGATTTCGGCTACGTTGCGCACTCTGACTGGGTGAGCATGGATGAGATCTCTCCGTTTATGGGGCTTGCAGTGATTGCCGCAGAAGATCAGAAATTCCCGGATCACTGGGGGTTCGACGTAGCGGCTATCCAGAAAGCGCTGGCGCATAACGAGAGGCATGAAGATCGTGTGCGGGGTGCATCCACGCTTTCTCAGCAGACGGCAAAAAACCTGTTTTTATGGGATGGGCGTAGCTGGCTGCGAAAAGGTCTTGAGGCGGGTCTGACACTTGGTATGGAAACGGTCTGGAGCAAAAAGCGTATTCTGACCGTCTATCTGAATATCGCTGAATTTGGTGATGGGGTGTTTGGTGTCGAGGCCGCCGCGCAACGTTATTTCCATAAACCTGCCAGCCGTCTGACGATATCAGAAGCCGCGTTGTTAGCGGCCGTGTTGCCCAATCCCGTCCGCTTTAAGGCCAGTGCCCCATCGGGGTATGTTCGTGGTCGTCAGGCGTGGATTATGCGGCAAATGCGCCAGTTAGGCGGGGAAGGATTTATGACGGGAAATAAGCTGTATTAGTGACCCTCTCCGTGAAGGAGAGGGTGGATGCATCAGTCTAGTCTTCATCAAACCCGGCATTAAACAGTGCTATCACTGCCGCCAGAGCTTCTTCTTCCTGTGGGCCTGTTGCCTCAACTTCAATTTGTCTGCCCTTGGCAGAATCCAGCATCAGTAGCGCGATAACGCTATTGGCTTCAGCCTCTGTACCTTCATCGTTACGCAGCAGAACCTCCGCATCAAAACCCTGCATCAGTTCAAACAGTTTCATCGCCGGGCGGGCGTGCATACCCAGCTTATTAGTGATTTCAACAGTTTGTTTTACGGTCATGTTTTACGTTTTTCCAGCGTACGATGACGGGACTGAACGTTCTTCCCGCGTGAACGGAAGTAGTCGGCCAGTTGTTCAGCAATGTAAACCGAACGATGTTTACCACCGGTACAGCCAATCGCCACCGTCAGATAGCTACGATTGTTTGTTTCCAGCATAGGTAACCATAGCTCAAGGTAGCTGCGCGTCTGGTAGATAAAATTGTGAACTTCTGTGTGCCTGTCGAGGAACGCGGCCACGGGTTTATCAAGACCGGTCATTGGACGCAGTTTTGGATCCCAGTGGGGGTTAGGCAGGAAGCGCACGTCGAAAACATAATCCGCATCGATAGGAATGCCGTGCTTAAAGCCGAAGGATTCGAACACCATTGTCAGTTCGCGCTCGCGTTTACCCAGCAAACGGGTTCGGAGCATTTCAGCCAGCTCGTGAACGGACATTTCAGATGTATCGACAATGAGGTCTGCACGAGAGCGCAATGGCTCCAGCAGGTCGCTCTCTTCGTCGATGGCGCTTTCCAGAGAGAGATTCTTACTGGAGAGCGGATGCAAACGGCGGGTATCGCTGTAACGACGGATCAGCGTGTTACGGTCAGCATCAAGGAACAGCAACTGAGGCGAAAACGAGTCAGGCAGGTTGCTCATCGCCTGTTCAAAGACTTCCGGTGATTCTGGCATGTTACGGACGTCGATACTGACGGCAGCAGACGTTTGTCGGTCCGCGAGCGTCCGGGCCAGGTCGGGCAGCAGCACAACCGGCAGGTTATCGACACAGTAAAAACCCATATCTTCAAGCGCGCGGAGGGCGACGGATTTCCCCGACCCTGAACGACCGCTGACGATCATCAGCACCATGTTCCGTTTCTCCTCAGGACAACAGATGTAAAGGACATCTCCCGGTTATGCATCATCCTGATTGCCTTCTGCTTCAGTGATAATTTGATATAACTCTTCATCACTTTGGGCTGAGCGCAGTCTACGGCAAATAGTTTTATCAGCCAGACGTTTAGCGACCAGCGAAAGCGTATGCAGATGGGTTTTGGTCTGGTCAGCAGGAACCAGCAGCGCGAAGAGGAGATCGACTGGCTGATTATCGATGGCGTCGAAGGCGATAGGCGTTTCGAGCTGCACAAATACACCGACGGCACGCAGGGTGTCTTCTTCCAGCTTACCATGCGGGATAGCAATGCCGTTGCCAATGCCAGTACTGCCCATTTTTTCGCGGGTCAGAATAGCTTCGAACACCACCTGTGACGGCAGGCCCAGCTGTTTTGCGGCCAGTTCACTGATGATTTCCAGCGCACGTTTTTTGCTCTGGCAGTGAACGCCACTACGGGTACATTCCTGGTTAAGGACATTGCTCAGTTGAAGAGCGGAATCGTTGTTCATCATAATTTCACCTAAGCGCTAACTGTACAAATGGCCTGTTGTGTTTCACAACAGGCCTTCCTGCACCCGTTAACTGCCCGGACAATTAGTGTTGTTTCAGTTTATCTTTATGTTTATTGAGCTGTCGCGCGAGCTTGTCAATCAAGCCGTCGATAGCAGCATACATGTCTTGCCCTTCCGCACTGGCATGGAGTTCACCCCCGTTCACGTGCAGGGTTGCATCCGAGATATGAGTCACTTTCTCCACTTTCAACACAATATAGACCTGGTTGATCCTTTCGAAATACTGTTCAAGTTTCGCGAACTTAGTGTTCACAAAATCACGTAAAGCATCAGTAATTTCGACGTTGTGTCCTGTGATGTTGAGCTGCATAGTGTCTTCCTTATCGGTTGTGTCAGACCAGTTGTTTACGCTGGTTAGACGGCGGAATGGATAAAGACTCTCGATACTTTGCAACAGTACGGCGTGCCACCATGATACCCTGATCGGACAGCATGGTGGTTAACTTACTGTCACTCAGTGGCTTCGCGGGATTCTCCGCGGCGATCAACTTCTTCACCAGTGCACGAATTGCCGTCGACGAGGCTTCGCCGCCGCCTTCGGTATTCACATGGCTGGAGAAGAAATACTTAAGCTCAAAAATACCGCGTGGACTGTGCAGATATTTCTGCGTTGTCACGCGGGAAATAGTTGATTCATGCATTTCGACGGCCTGGGCAATATCTGCCAGCACCATCGGTTTCATATACTCTTCGCCCTGCTCAAAGAACGCCTGCTGCTGCTCGACAATACAGCGGCTTACACGGAGCAGCGTATCATTTCTGCTCTCCAGACTTTTGATCAGCCATCGCGCTTCCTGAAGATTGCTACGAATATATTGATTGTCGGAGTCGTTGCGTGCGCTGGTGCACATGGAGGCGTACTGCTGGTTGATTTGCAGGCGAGGAATGCTGTCTGAATTCAATTCTACAACCCAGCGGTCGTTATGTTTTCTGACCAGCACATCCGGGATAACGTATTCGGGTTCGCTGGTCTGGATGGATTGGCCGGGGCGAGGATCGAGCGACTGGATCAGATTGACGGCTTCTTTCAACACCTCTTCTTTCAGGCGGGTGACGCGCATCAGTGTACGGAAGTCATGGTTTGCCAGCAGATCCAGATGATCGCTGATAATTAACCGGGCTTCTTCAATCCAGGGGGTCTCTTTGGCAAACTGAGAAAGCTGGATCAGCAAGCAGTCGCGCAGATCTTTCGCGGCCACGCCAACCGGGTCGAAGCGCTGAATACGCTTCAGAACCGCTTCAATTTCCTCGAGTTCGATCTCATCATCGCCGATGCTTTCAAGAATATCGTCCAGAGAAACGGTCAAATATCCGGTGTCATCAACGGCATCGACAATGGATGTCGCAATCGCACGATCGGTGTCAGAGAAGGGCGTTAACTCCACCTGCCACATAAGGTAATCCTGAAGCGACTGGGTAGTTTCGCCCTGATAGACCGGTAGCTCATCATCCTGGTAGTCCGCACGCGTCCCGGACGGGGTTCCTGCGGTGTAAATTTCATCCCAACTGGCATCCAAAGGCAGCTCGTCCGGCATCTCTTTTTGTTCGAGAGCATCAACGGTATCGAGCGTTTCGGTGTCCTGCGTTTGCTGAGTATCTACCTCGTCATGAAGATCGGTTTGCTCCAGCAACGGGTTGCTGTCCAGTGCTTGCTGGAGTTCCTGCTGAAGTTCTAACGTGGACAGTTGCAACAGGCGAATCGCTTGTTGTAGCTGTGGCGTCATCGCCAGTTGTTGGCTGAGCCTTAATTGCAAACCTTGCTTCATGTTCAGAGCATTTTTCTCCGGTGCGGCGTTACGTTACCTCTACCCTATCAGAGTCTGAAGTCTTCCCCAAGGTACACGCGCTTAACATGCTCATCTTCGAGGATCTGCGTCGGCGTACCATGGGCAATCAGATGGCCCTGGCTCACAATATAAGCGCGTTCACAAACGGCCAGCGTTTCACGGACGTTGTGGTCAGTGATCAGTACGCCAAGCCCGCTGTCACGCAGATGTTCAATAATACGTTTGATATCGATGACGGAAATAGGGTCAACGCCCGCGAAGGGTTCATCCAGCAGGATGAATTTCGGGTTTGCAGCCAGTGCGCGCGCAATCTCGACACGACGACGTTCACCGCCTGACAGTGCCTGGCCTAAGCTATCGCGCAGGTGTTCAATATGAAACTCTTCCATCAGTTCGTTAGCGCGATCCTGACGCTGCTCGCTCGACAGATCGTCGCGGATCTGCAAGACGGCCATCAGGTTATCGAAGACGCTTAAACGGCGGAAAATGGACGCTTCCTGAGGAAGATAGCCGATACCACGGCGCGCACGGGCGTGCAGCGGCAGAAGGCTGATATCTTCATCATCAATGACAATGTTGCCTGCATCACGCGGCACAATGCCCACCACCATGTAGAAGGTAGTGGTTTTACCCGCACCGTTAGGACCTAAAAGGCCAACAATTTCGCCGGAGTTGACGGACAGACTGACATCTTCCACGACGCGGCGGCCCTTATAGGCCTTAGCGAGATTTTTTGCAGTTAATGTTGCCATAACGAATTAGTTACTCTTCTTCTGTGCCGGGGCCTGGCTTTTGCCTTTATCTTGCAGCTGTGAAGGAACAAGCACGGTGGTAACGCGTTTGCCTTTCTCGCTGGAAGCCTGCATTTTTTGCTCTTTCACCAGATAGGTGATCTGGTCGCCGGTGATATTGCTGTCCAGCTGTTCCAGATAGGCGTTACCGGTCAGAATGACAAGATCCTTCGCCAGTTCATAGTGCATATGTGTGGCGTGGCCCTTCACCGGTTTACCGTTGTCCTGCATCTGGTAGAAGGTTGCCGGGTTGCCATAACCATCAATAATTTCTTTGCCTTGCTCGCCGCCCGGACGGGTAACGACCACTTTGTCGGCATTAATTTTGATGGTGCCCTGAGTCATGACGACGTTGCCGGTAAAGGTGACGACATTACCCTGCATATCGAGAGACTGAGTGTCAGATTCAATATGAATCGGCTGTTCGGTATCACCAGTCACAGCAAGTGCGGGAAGACTGGCTGCCAGCAGCGCGCTGGCGATAACAAAATTAAGGCTGAGTTTGTTTGTTTTGAATTTCATAAGAGGATCTAACCTTTTCAATCAGCTCGGCGTTTTTGCTGCGTAAGTTCCCGCGCATTCTCAGACCGCTGGAATTAAATGTTGTGCCATACAGTGTAACCAGATCTTGCGAAGTCACATCCTGGGTCACCAGGTTAATCTGGGCATTATCTGTTGTAATTTTACGCAGTTGAGAGTCAGCGGTCAGGGCGTTGACCTCAACATGACCATACAGATAAAGCATACGGTCATTTGTTAATTTTGCTCTGTCAGACTTAATCGACCACGTTGGCACTTTATCGGCATCAAATGTGGTCATTACCGGTTGGGTAAACCACGAGATACCATCATCTGAAAAATACTCAACATGCGTTGCAATCAGGCGATAGTTCAGCGCACCTTCTGGACTGTAAACCACCGTGTCACTGTGATCGCTTTTGTATGTTGGATCGCTATTGTTGAACACTTCCGGTTGTGTATCGTCACGGTCAGCGAGGTTTACGCCAATCAGTACCAGTGCGACAAGCGTTAGCAGAATGATAACCCAACGTCTGGTTTTACTCATATTGATTGCCCTTTGGCCTCTTCAAGCTTGCCCTGCGCCAGCAGAAGCAGATCGCAGACTTCACGTACGGCACCGCGACCGCCGTTGATATGGGTGACATAGTCAGCACGCGGTATCAACAGCGGATGGGCATCGGCTACCGCGATGCTCAGCCCCACTTCGGCCATCACCGGCCAGTCGATCAGATCGTCGCCAACATAGGCAACATGCTCAGGCGCGATGGACAGTTTCGCAAGCAAATCGTTGAATGCCAACATCTTGTCGGATTGTCCCTGATACAGATGGGTAATGCCCAACGTTTCGCAGCGGTCTTCTACAAGTTTAGCTTTTCGCCCGGTGATGATAGCAACTTCGATCCCGGATGTGAGCGCGCAGCGAATGCCATAACCGTCGCGAACATTGAATGCTTTTAGCTCTTCGCCATTATTGCCCATATAAATCAGGCCATCGGAGAGTACGCCATCAACATCCAGGATCAGCAGACGGATGTTTTCCGCCTTCGCCATCATGTCTGTACTTACTGGACCATAACAGGTTGCAAGGGATGCACCCGCATTACTCATTGTCTTATCCTTCATTACACTACGCCTGCGCGTAGAAGATCATGCATATGTACCACACCCAGCAGTTGGTCGCCATCGGCAACCATCACCGAGGTTATGTGGCGGGACTGCATCAGGTTCAGCACATCCACCGCCAGGGTGCCAGGACGAACGCGGATCCCGCCTGGTGTCATGACATCGGCGATACCTAACGTGCGGACATCCACGCCCATATCGAACACGCGGCGTAAGTCACCGTCAGTGAAAATCCCCTGAATCTTCATGAGATCGTCGCAAACAACCGTCATGCCGAGATTTTTGCGGGTAATTTCCAGTAACGCATCACGCAGTGAAGCGGCTTTACTTACATGCGGGATCTCATCGCCCGTGTGCATAATGTCGTTTACCCGGAGCAGCAACTTGCGCCCCAGCGCGCCGCCTGGATGAGAGAGCGCGAAATCTTCTGGCGTAAAACCACGAGCTTCGAGTAATGCCACCGCAAGCGCATCTCCCATGACCAGTGCGGCAGTGGTGCTGGACGTCGGGGCAAGACCCAATGGGCACGCTTCTTTTGGCACTTTGACGCACAGGTGAATATCTGCAGCGCGGGCCATGCTGCTTTCCGGGCGGCTGGTCATGCAAATCAGCGGCACGTGCAGCCTTTTCAACACTGGAATAAGCGCCAGGATCTCGTTCGATTCACCGGAATTCGACAGTGCAATGACCACATCCTGCGGCGTGACCATGCCCAGGTCGCCGTGTGCTGCTTCCCCTGGGTGAACAAAGAATGAAGAAGTTCCGGTACTGGCAAAAGTTGCGGCCATTTTGCGCCCAATATGACCAGACTTGCCCATTCCCATGACCACGACTTTGCCGGCACAGTAGAACATCTTCTCACATGCCAGACTAAAATCCTGATTAATGTACTGATCTAACTGCGCCAGACCTTCACGTTCAATCTCCAGAACGTCTTTGCCTGCTTTCTGAAAGTCAAAATCCGGCTGCAATTCTATTTGCGACATAATGCGTTTCCGTTTACCCAGAGAGAAGAGGCGAAAGCCAGTACAGCATCGCCATCCATACGATAAATCCACCTGTCAGTAGCGCGCCTGCGCCTTTACCAATCTGACGTTTCCGCCGCCAGCAGAGCAGGGCAAAAACAACACTGACCAGCAACATCACACCGTAATCGCGCGAAAATGCCAGCGGATTAAACGGCCCTGGCGATATCAATGCCGGTAAGCCGGTCACGATCGCGATATTGAAAATGTTAGAGCCGATAATATTGCCAATCGCGATATCATCCTCACCTTTACGCGCGCCGGCAATGGCGGTTGCCAGTTCCGGCAGGCTGGTACCGATAGCAATCACGGTCAGGCCGATGGTTAATTCGCTCATGGCGAAGGCGTTTGCCAGCACGGTGGCATTATCCACCACCATGCGGGTGGCCATTGGCATAATAATGAGCGCCACGCCAAGCCAAAGCAGCGCGACCGGTAACGTTCCTTCCCGCGGCAGCTCTGCTACCTGCTCACGAGTGAGGCTATCATTACCCTGTTTTTCGGCCTGGCGGGCGATTTTAACGATAAACAGCAGCCAAATTACCGCCAGCGCCAGTAAGAAAATGCCATCGCTATAGCTCAGCACCCCATCATAGAGCACACAGCCCGCCAACAGGCTTACGATTAACATTAGCGGCAATTCACGGCGCAGAACATCAGAATGCACGCGAAATGGGTGCAGCAATGCAGCCAGACCAAGAATCAGCAGGATATTGACGATGTTAGAACCTATGGCCGTGCCGATAGCGAGATTGATCTGGCCATGCAGCGATGCCGAGACGGACACGATAATTTCAGGAAGAGACGTCCCGACGCTGACGACCGTCATCCCGATGATAATAGGCGGCACGCCAATTAGTCGGCACAATATTGATGCAGCGAATACCAAACGGTCAGCACTGTAGACCACCAAAAGTAAACCAATTATTAACAGTGCTGTTGCTAAAAGCATCAAAAGTCCTTTCTTCAGGTATACTCGCCGGTCCACTGCGCGTGAATTTTGGTGCTGCATACAGTCTAAGACGTAACGAATTCCTAATTTTGACTTTATGCGCCGGAAAAGTAAAACAAATGCCAGCTTTCGCTAACCTCAACGGCTATTATTCTGTAAAAATGTTGAGTTTAGGGCTGATTTAAGCGTCATGCTTAATGTGAATCAGGGTAAGAAAGGAAACATAAATGAGCCCCAATTTGGCGAATTTAGTCGATGTCCGTGGTGTCAGCTTTTCTCGCGGCAACCGATTGATATTTGATGATATTTCACTGACTGTACCCCGTGGCAAGATCACCGCCATTATGGGGCCGTCGGGAATCGGTAAAACGACCCTGTTGCGTCTTATCGGTGGGCAAATCCCGCCGGATAGTGGCGAGATCCTCTTTGACGGAGAGAACGTCCCGGAGATGTCGCGTTCGCGCTTGTATACTGTCCGCAAGCGCATGAGTATGCTCTTTCAGTCAGGGGCATTATTCACCGATATGAATGTCTTTGATAACGTGGCCTACCCGCTGCGCGAGCACACCAATCTGCCGTATGAATTACTGAAAAGTACGGTCATGATGAAACTCGAGGCCGTTGGCCTTCGCGGGGCTGCCAAATTGATGCCATCAGAGCTTTCTGGTGGTATGGCGCGCCGTGCCGCACTGGCGCGTGCCATTGCGTTAGAACCCGATTTAATCATGTTCGACGAACCTTTTGTCGGGCAGGACCCTATCACCATGGGCGTTCTGGTGAAGTTAATCTCTGAACTGAACAGTGCGCTTGGCGTCACCTGTATCGTGGTTTCTCACGATGTACCGGAAGTGCTGAGTATTGCTGATTACGCCTATATTGTGGCAGACAAAAGGATCGTCGCGCACGGTGGTGCTCAGGCACTACAGGATAATTGCGATCCGCGAGTACGGCAGTTCCTGGACGGTATCGCAGACGGCCCGGTGCCGTTCCGCTATCCATCGGGCGACTATCGTGACGATTTATTGGGAATAGGGAGTTAAGCCACTCATGCTGTTAAATGCGTTGGCCGCTCTGGGACACCGTGGCGTAAAAACCATCAGGACGTTCGGGCGTGCCGGATTGATGTTATTCAATGCGCTGGTTGGCAAACCGGAATTCCGTAAGCACGCGCCTTTGCTGGTGCGACAGCTCTACAATGTCGGCGTTTTGTCGATGGTCATTATTATCGTTTCTGGCCTGTTTATTGGCATGGTACTGGGGTTGCAGGGCTATCTTGTGCTCACAACCTACAGCGCAGAGACCAGCCTTGGGATGCTGGTGGCACTCTCGCTGCTGCGCGAACTGGGCCCGGTTGTTGCCGCGCTCCTGTTTGCCGGGCGTGCCGGGTCAGCGTTAACCGCTGAAATTGGCCTGATGCGTGCCACCGAGCAGTTATCCAGTATGGAGATGATGGCGGTCGATCCTCTGCGCCGTGTGATTTCCCCGCGTTTTTGGGCGGGCGTGATTTCACTGCCGCTGCTCACTATCCTGTTCGTTGCGGTCGGGATCTGGGGGGGCTCGCTGGTTGGCGTACACTGGAAAGGCATTGATGCCGGGTTCTTCTGGTCTGCCATGCAGGATGCTATCGACCTGCGGATGGACCTGGTTAACTGTCTGATTAAGAGCGTGGTATTTGCTATTACGGTCACCTGGATTGCGTTGTTCAACGGTTACGATGCCATCCCGACGTCGGCGGGCATTAGCCGTGCAACTACACGTACTGTCGTACATTCGTCGCTGGCCGTACTGGGTCTGGATTTTGTGCTCACCGCACTGATGTTTGGGAATTGAGTTCATGCAAACGAGAAAAAATGAAATTTGGGTCGGCGTGTTTCTGTTGCTGGCACTGTTGGCTGCGCTGTTCATCTGTCTGAGAGCTGCGGATATCACGTCTATTCGCACCGAACCGACATATCGCCTCTATGCAACGTTCGACAACATCGGCGGCCTGAAAGCGCGCTCACCGGTGCGTATTGGCGGCGTGGTTATTGGTCGCGTGGCGGACATCACGCTGGACGAGAAAACCTATCTGCCGCGTGTCGCGATGGATATCGAAGAGCGTTACAACCATCTTCCGGACACCAGTTCGCTGTCGATTCGTACCTCCGGCCTGTTGGGTGAACAATATCTGGCACTTAACGTTGGCTTTGAAGATCCTGAACTGGGAACGACTATCCTTAAAGACGGTAGCGTCATTCAGGATACGAAATCAGCCATGGTGCTGGAAGATATGATTGGTCAGTTCCTTTACAGCAGTAAAGGCGGTGACGACAAGAAAACTGACGGTGCGCCAGCACAAAGTGAAGGCCATACTGACGCCGCGCCAGCCCCAGACGCGACGAATTCATCTCAGGAGAAGTAATTCATGTTTAAACGACTGTTCATGGTTGCCATGCTGGTGATTGCCCCTCTGACCGCAGCGCATGCTGCCGATTTGAGTAACCCGTACAAACAGATGGATGAGGCCGCGAAAAAGACCTTCGATCGCCTTAAAAACGAACAACCTAAAATTCGTGCTAACCCGGATTATCTGCGTGAAGTGGTTGATCAGGAACTGCTGCCTTATGTGCAGATTAAATACGCGGGTGCTCTTGTGCTGGGTCGTTACTACAAAGATGCGACGCCTGCACAGCGTGATGCTTACTTTGCTGCGTTCCGTGAATACCTGAAACAGGCTTACGGTCAGGCGCTGGCAATGTATCACGGTCAAACCTATCAAATTGCGCCTGAACAGCCTCTGGGCGATGCGACTATTGTGCCAATTCGTGTGACCATTCTTGACCCTAACGGTCGTCCGCCTGTTCGCCTGGACTTCCAGTGGCGTAAAAACTCCCAGACAGGTAACTGGCAGGCGTACGACATGATTGCGGAAGGGGTGAGCATGATTACCACCAAGCAAAATGAATGGAGCGACCTGCTGCGTACCAAAGGCATTGATGGCCTGACCGCGCAGTTGCAGTCCATCTCGCGTCAGAAAATTTCCCTGGACGAGAAAAAGTAATGCAACAGCAACTGAGCTGGTCGCGCGAAGGTGAGACGTTGTTGTTGTCTGGCGAGCTTGATCAGGATTTGCTGAACCCGTTATGGGATGCTCGCAACGATGCCATGAAAGGCGTTACGCTGATTGATTTGACCGGTGTTTCACGCGTGGATACGGCAGGAATCGCCCTGTTAGTGCATCTTGTTGCGGAAGGCAAAAAGCAGGGGCTCACGGTTGCACTGGCGGGTGCCAGCGATAATGTGATGACTCTTGCGCAGCTCTACAATTTGCCGGAAGACGTACTACCTCGTTAATATTTTCAAAGCGTTAATTCTGAAAGCCCCGACTGTTTCATCGTTGGGGCTTTTTGCTTGTTTAAGACAACGCTACTTTGCTCTAAGATGTTGGGCTTGTTTTCACTATCTGATGATGTAGAACCCATGGAAAATAATGAAATCCAGGCAGTGCTGATGAATGCACTCTCCCTTCAGGAAGCCCACGTCTCTGGCGATGGCAGTCACTTCCAGGTTATTGCTGTGGGTGAGATCTTCGACGGAATGAGCCGCGTGAAGAAACAGCAGGCTGTGTACGCGCCGCTGATGGAATACATTGCGGATAACCGCATCCACGCCCTGTCGATTAAAGCGTTCACCCCGCAAGAGTGGGCTCGCGATCGCAAACTAAACGGTTTTTGAGCTGAGGGCTATAGGCCCGCAGCACGGTTGAATTTATAAGAGAGCAAAATCATGGATAAATTTCGTGTGCAGGGGCCTACGCGCCTCCAGGGCGAAGTCACAATTTCTGGCGCGAAAAACGCTGCACTGCCAATCCTTTTTGCGGCGCTGCTCGCAGAAGAGCCGGTAGAGATCCAGAACGTACCGAAGCTGAAAGATATCGACACGACCATGAAGCTGCTCGGCCAGCTGGGCACTAAAGTTGAGCGCAACGGTTCCGTCTGGCTCGATGCCAGCAACGTGAATAACTTTTCTGCACCATACGACCTGGTCAAAACCATGCGTGCTTCCATCTGGGCGCTAGGCCCGCTGGTGGCGCGTTTTGGTCAGGGTCAGGTTTCTCTGCCGGGTGGTTGTGCGATCGGCGCGCGTCCGGTTGACCTGCACATCTTTGGCCTGGAAAAACTGGGCGCTGAGATCAAGCTGGAAGAAGGTTACGTTAAAGCCTCTGTAAACGGTCGCCTGAAGGGCGCGCACATTGTCATGGACAAAGTGAGTGTGGGCGCAACGGTGACCATTATGTCTGCGGCTACGCTTGCAGAAGGCACCACTATCATCGAAAACGCCGCGCGTGAGCCGGAAATCGTTGATACCGCAAACTTCCTCGTTGCACTGGGTGCGAAAATCACGGGGCAGGGTACTGACCGCATCACCATCGAAGGCGTTGAGCGTCTGGGCGGCGGTGTTTACCGCGTGCTGCCAGACCGTATCGAAACCGGTACTTTCCTGGTCGCAGCAGCCATTTCTGGCGGCAAAATTATTTGCCGTAACGCTCAGCCTGATACGCTGGACGCTGTGCTGGCGAAACTGCGTGAAGCAGGTGCCGATATCGAAGTGGGTGAAGACTGGATTAGCCTGGACATGCATGGTAAGCGCCCTAAAGCCGTTACCGTTCGCACCTCGCCACATCCGGCATTCCCGACCGACATGCAGGCGCAGTTCACGCTGCTGAACCTGGTTGCTGAAGGGACGGGTGTTATCACCGAAACTATCTTCGAAAACCGCTTTATGCACGTACCGGAACTTATCCGTATGGGCGCACATGCAGAAATCGAAAGTAACACCGTGATTTGCCATGGCGTTGAGAAACTGTCTGGTGCACAGGTGATGGCAACCGATCTTCGCGCGTCTGCGAGTCTGGTTCTGGCGGGTTGTATTGCTGAAGGCACAACGGTGGTGGATCGTATTTATCACATCGATCGCGGCTATGAGTGTATTGAAGACAAACTGCGCGCGCTGGGTGCCAATATCGAGCGTGTGAAGGGCGAGTAATCGTTCCGGCAGCCCCCTGCCAGAGATGACCGGGGGGTTGCTGTTCCTGTCAAAACCTGAGGGTCAGTTTTGATCCTCTTGCTTACTCTTTTTCTGGCGCATCATGCGTGTTCTGTCGATAAATTCGTGAGTGATGGGATCGTGGTAACGCGATGGCCAGATTATCCACGGGTCGGTTTCCAGTGCAATTGCGATAATTAATTCGCCCTTTGGCCATGGGCGAGTGAGTGCATTTGCTAGCGTAGAGGAACTCAGTCCGCTGCGACGCGATTCTGCTGCCAGCGATGTCCCTTTTTTGCGGAGTGCCGCAATAATATCGGCCGAGTGCCAGTCGATAAATTTCATATCCATAGTGCTGTCCTTGTGTGCGTATACGTCCGAGCCAGTTCTCTTGAAATGACAGCGTTACTATACCTTCTTCGAACAGCCGTTCTAAAAAGTTCGCATTACTGGAAGCAATATTCAGAATAAGACATAGCTTTATTCATGCGGCCTGTAAGCTGATGTTTTAACGTGAATATGAAATTTACAGGCGCTTATTGGAAGCTCCCCGTGAAGCACACGGGGAGAAGATGGCGTGTTAACGATCGCGCTGAACGGCGATGTGGGCAAGGCCGATCAGAGCATCCCGCCATGGGCTATCTGGGATGACCTGGAGCGCTTCAATGGCTTTATCTGCCTCTTCCTCTGCGCGCTGGCGCGTCCAGTCAAGGGAACCACAGATAGCCATTGTTTCCAGTACAGGTTCCAGAAGATGTCGACCATTTCCCTGCTCGATCGCTTCACGGATCATTTGTGCCTGCTCCGGGGTACCATTGCGCATGGCATGGAGCAGCGGCAGGGTCGGTTTGCCTTCGTTCAGGTCATCACCGACATTTTTACCGAGCGTTTCGCCATCCGCACTGTAATCCAGTAAATCGTCAATCAGCTGGAATGCGGTGCCAAGATAGCGGCCATAGTCCTGTAATCCGCGCTCCTGAGCCTCTGAGCATCCCGCCAGGATACCAGAGCACTGCGCTGCAGCTTCAAACAGACGTGCCGTTTTGCTGTAAATTACGCGCATGTAGTTTTCTTCGGTGATGTCAGGGTCGTTGACGTTCATCAGTTGCAGCACTTCACCTTCGGCAATGACGTTCACGGCTTCAGACATCACTTCCAGCACTTTCAGCGAGCCCAGACGGGTCATCATCTGGAAGGCGCGGGTATAAATAAAATCCCCCACCAGAACGCTGGCAGCGTTGCCAAATGCGGCGTTTGCCGTGGCTTTACCACGACGCATGTCTGATTCATCCACTACGTCGTCATGAAGAAGAGTCGCAGTGTGGATAAATTCGATCAGTGCCGCGATGGAGACGTGCGCATTTCCCTGATAGCCAACAGCTCTCGCCGCCAGAATAGCTATCATCGGGCGAATACGTTTGCCGCCGCCACTGACGATGTAATAGCCCAACTGATTGATCAGCTGAACATCAGAGTTGAGTTGCTCCAGGATTGCTGCATTTACACCCGCCATATCTTGCGCGGTTAACTCGTTGATTTTTTCTAAATTCATCGCAAAAGCCGGGCTTTTTATCCTGTTTATCCCACATCAAATGGGTTAACGAAGGGTTTCGGTTTATCAAAAGTATTGCTGATTGTACTGAAAAAACGGCTCAGATAAACGTTACCGTACGTGTTGTGTTTTTTTTCTTCATGTATTGATGGTAGCACTTGTCAAAGGCTCGCGTTTTGCGTAATATTCGCGCCCTATTGTGAATATTTATAGCGCACTCTGATTCATACGAGGACGTGCGCGGAAGCGGAGTTTATATGTACGCGGTTTTCCAAAGTGGTGGTAAACAACACCGAGTAAGCGAAGGTCAGACCGTTCGCCTGGAAAAGCTGGACATCGCAACTGGCGAATCTGTTGAGTTCGCTGAAGTTCTGATGATCGCAAACGGTGAAGAAGTCAAAATCGGCGTTCCTTTCGTTGATGGCGGCGTTATCAAAGCTGAAGTTGTTGCACACGGTCGTGGCGAGAAAGTTAAAATCGTTAAGTTTCGTCGTCGTAAGCACTACCGTAAGCAGCAGGGCCACCGTCAGTGGTTCACTGATGTGAAAATTACTGGCATCAGCGCCTAAGACCTGAGGAGAGATTTAAATGGCACATAAAAAGGCTGGCGGCTCCACACGTAACGGTCGCGATTCAGAAGCTAAACGCCTGGGCGTTAAGCGTTTCGGTGGCGAATCCGTTCTGGCGGGTAGCATCATTGTTCGTCAACGTGGTACCAAATTCCACGCTGGCAACAACGTAGGTTGCGGTCGTGACCACACTCTGTTTGCTAAAGCAGACGGTAAAGTGAAATTTGAAGTTAAAGGCCCGAACAACCGTAAATATATCAGCATCGTTGCTGAGTAAGGTTTTCTCGGTCCGGTAACGGATTAAAGCCCCGCACCCTGTTGCGGGGCTTTTTACATTGGAAACCCGGTAATTTTTTCTGTAGGGAAAACGGGCATGAAGCAGCAGGCCGGCATTGGTATTCTTTTGGCGCTCACTACCGCGATGTGCTGGGGTGCATTGCCAATTGCAATGAAGCAGGTACTGGAAGTGATGGAACCGCCTACGGTGGTGTTTTATCGCTTTCTGATGGCAAGCATTGGCCTCGGAGCCATCCTTGCTGTCAAAGGTAAGCTTCCGCCATTGCGACTCTTCCGCAAACCGCGTTGGCTGGTGTTGTTGGCTATCGCAACGGGCGGTCTGTTTGGCAACTTCATTCTGTTCAGTTCTTCCCTGCAATATCTTAGCCCCACGGCATCGCAGGTGATTGGTCAACTTTCACCGGTAGGCATGATGGTTGCCAGCGTCTTCATCCTGAAAGAGAAGATGCGTGGTACACAGGTCATTGGGGCAAGTATGCTGCTCTGCGGTCTGGTGATGTTCTTCAACACCAGCCTGATTGAGATTTTTACCAGACTGACGGATTACACCTGGGGTGTGATTTTCGGTGTGGGTGCAGCAACGGTCTGGGTGAGTTATGGCGTCGCGCAAAAGGTGTTATTGCGTCGTCTTGCCTCACAGCAGATCCTCCTTTTGCTGTACACTTTATGTACACTAGCATTAGTGCCGTTAGCTAAACCGGGTGTGATCACCCAGCTTAGTGACTGGCAACTGGCGTGCCTCATTTTTTGTGGCTTGAATACGCTGGTCGGTTATGGCGCGCTGGCCGAAGCAATGGCGCGCTGGCAGGCAGCGCAGGTGAGCGCGTTAATCACGCTGACTCCGCTGTTTACGCTGTTATTTTCAGATTTGTTATCAATGGCCTGGCCCGATGTCTTCGTCAGACCGATGCTCAACATGTTGGGTTATCTCGGTGCGTTTGTCGTGGTTGCGGGCGCGATGTATTCCGCCATTGGTCATCGTCTTTGGGGACGTTGGCGCAAAAATGAAGCGGTAGTAGTAGAAGTCCCCCGCTCAGGCGAATGATTTACGGAGAGTAAAATGAAGTTTGTTGATGAAGCAACGATCCTGGTCGTAGCAGGTGATGGCGGCAATGGTTGTGTAAGCTTCCGCCGTGAAAAATATATTCCACGTGGCGGCCCTGACGGCGGCGACGGTGGTGATGGTGGTGACGTGTGGTTAGAGGCGGATGAGAACCTCAACACGCTGATCGACTACCGTTTCGAAAAATCTTTCCGCGCAGAGCGTGGCCAGAATGGCCAGAGCCGTGACTGTACCGGTAAACGTGGTAAAGACGTCAACATCAAGGTTCCGGTCGGTACGCGTGTTATCGATCAGGGCACAGGTGAAACCATGGGCGATATGACCAAACACGGTCAGCGCCTGCTGGTTGCTAAAGGTGGTTGGCACGGTCTGGGTAACAGCCGTTTTAAATCATCCGTTAACCGTGCTCCACGTCAGAAAACCATGGGTACACCGGGTGATACGCGTGAGCTGCAGCTGGAACTGATGCTGCTGGCAGACGTAGGGATGCTGGGGATGCCGAACGCCGGTAAATCGACCTTTATCCGCGCGGTATCTGCAGCCAAGCCAAAAGTGGCGGACTATCCGTTTACCACGCTGGTACCAAGCCTGGGCGTTGTCCGTATGGACCACGAGAAGAGCTTTGTCGTCGCTGATATTCCAGGTTTGATCGAGGGTGCAGCAGAAGGCGCAGGACTGGGTATTCGCTTCCTGAAACACCTTGAGCGCTGCCGTGTACTGCTGCACATTATTGATATTAACCCTATCGATGAATCCGATCCGGTTGAAAACGCCCGTATCATTATTGGCGAACTGGAAAAATACAGCGAAAAACTCGCAGGTAAACCGCGCTGGCTGGTCTTCAACAAGATCGACCTGATGGATAAAGCAGAAGCCGAAGCAAAAGCTAAAGCGATTGCCGAAGCGATGGGCTGGGAAGAGAAATACTACCTGATCTCTGCTGCGAGCCAGGTTGGCGTGAAAGATCTCTGCTGGGATGTGATGACCTTTATCATCGAGAACCCAATTGTTCAGGCGGAAGAAGCGAAGCAGCCTGAAAAAGTTGAGTTCATGTGGGATGACTACCATCGTCAACAGCTCGAAGAGCTGGAAGCGGAAGACGATGATGAAGACTGGGACGATGACTGGGATGAAGACGACGAAGAAGGTGTCGAGTTCATCTACAAGCACTAATCTCTGTATAAGCCCCCTGCACAGGGGGCTTTTTTTTAGCTCAGCATTGAAGGTAACCAGCAGCTGGCGATTAAGCCACCTTCCGGGCCGTTCTCAAGCGTCAGCCTGCCGTGGTGGAGCTGGACAATACGCTGGACGATACTCAGCCCCAGACCGCTTCCTCCGTAACGCTGATCAAGGCGCCGGAAAGGTTCGGTGATCGATTGCCGGTGTGCCTCATCAATACCAGGCCCCTGATCGATAACACTTACCTGAGTACCATCGCCTTGCTGTGTGATTCTGACAGTAATCGTCGTTCCTGTTGGGCTGTAGCGTGCAGCATTCTCCAGCAGGTTCCTGAGCATCAGACGCAACAGAACGGCATCGCCCTGCACGGTCAGGGGACTTTTCTCCGGCCAAATCACCTTATGTTCTTTGGCTTCATGCTCAAGCCCGAGTGGCGCGATAATATTCTCCGTCCAGACCAGAGTATTGTAGTGTCCACTGGCCAACGCCTGCCCGGCTCGGGCCAGCATCAGCAATTGCTCTACCGTGTGCATCAGCTGATCGATGCGGCTAATTAAAGTCTTCGCCTGTGCAGAGCCCGCCTGTGCCATCAGCTCCAGGTGCAGCCTTATCCCTGCAAGCGGTGTACGCAACTCATGGGCCGCGTCTGCGGTGAACAGCCGCTCCTGCTGGATGGTATGATCCAGACGGGCGAGCAGTTGATTGAGTGATGTGGTGACTGCGCCAATCTCTTCCATATCGGAATACATCGGCAGGGGGGTGAGATTATCCGCCGAGCGATTGGCAAGGCTATCGCGCAGTTGATTAAGCGGCCGTGTTATCCAGGTCACTGCCCAGAAAGAGAAAAGCAGGGTAAAGCTGACCATGACCAGAGACGGCACCAGCAGCGAGGCAATGGCTTCACGGATCTCTTTTTCAACATGGTTGTTTCGCGCTTTCGCAGACAACGTCTCACTGACCAGAAAGCTGATCTGTTCACGGCTTTCATGCCACAGCCAGACAACGCTTATCAGCTGGAAAAACAACAGAATAACCGCCAGCAGAACCATCAGTCGCCGACGCATACTGTTCATTTCTGGCTCTCCAGGCGATAACCCACGCCGCGAACGGTTTTAATCCTGTCTTTGCCAAGCTTACGGCGCAAATTATGGATATGCACTTCAAGTGTGTTTGAACCTGGGTCATCCTGCCAGGAGTAGATGTCTTGCTGGAGCGTTTCCCGGTGTACTGTCTGACCGCTTCGCATAATAAGGCGCGTCAGCAGCGCAAACTCTTTAGGGGTGACTTCAACGGGCTGTAAATTACGCAGCACCTGCTGTGTTTGTAGATTCAGCGTGATATCGCCATCCGTCAGCAGGTTATCGCTATGGCCCTGATAGCGGCGGATAAGCGCCCGCGCCCGCGCCTGAAGCTCAGCGAGAGCAAAAGGTTTAACCAGATAATCATCTGCGCCAGAGTCGAGACCGTTGATCCGGTCTTCGAGTGAATCACGTGCGGTGAGGATCAGAACCGGGTTTGAAATACCGCGACGGCGCCACTGACTTAGCAACGTTGCGCCGTCTTTATCGGGTAAACCTAAATCGAGGATCACCAGGCTATATTCACCGCTTTGGATCAAGGAATCTGCTTCAGCAGCGGTCGCTGCACAGTCCAGCGCATAGCCTTCGTTAGCCAGCGCCAGTGACAGTCCTTCCTGCAATAACAGATCGTCTTCAACAATAAGTAATTTCATCACTAATTATTCTGATAGATGTCTTTGTAAAGCCGGCTCTCAAACCGAACCAGCGGAATACGACGATTGCGCTGATCGGTCGGTTCAACAGCATAGCCTGAGAGGTACTGCACGAATGCCATGCGTTGCCCGCTGGCGGTGGTGATAAAACCGGCAAGGTTGTATACCCCTTGCAATGAACCTGTTTTGGCTGAGACTTTGCCGTCTACGCCAGCAGCGTGAAGCCCGGCGCGGTACTGAAGTGAACCATCATGCCCGGCGAGGGGCAGCATCGAAATAAAGTTTAGCTCAGAGTCATGTTGTGCAATGTACTGAAGTACTTGCATCATGGTTGCAGGGGAGATCAAGTTATGACGTGATAACCCGGAACCATCAACGGCGATGGTATTACCAAGATCAACTCCGGCTTGCTGACGTAAAATCTGACGAACCGCATCGGAACCCGCGCGCCAGGTGCCGGGAACGCCGAAACGAGCATGACCAATCATTCTGAAGACGGTATCGGCAATCATGTTGTCTGATTTTTTCAGCATGATTTTCAGCAGGTCGTGAAGCGGTGCAGACTGCTTGCTGGCGATCACCGTGCCGGGTTGATTGACTTGTGTCTGGCGCAGCAGCGTTCCGGTGTAGGTAATTCCGGCCTGCTTAAGCTCGTCTTTAATAATGGCTCCGGCATAACTTGCGCCATCCTGAATAGCGAAAGCCAGCGGAAGAGGGTCTGCGCGTTGCGTCAGGCAGCCGGTAAGCGTGAAGCGGTTAAGATCGCCTGGTACAACGTCGAGCTCGCAATACTGTGCATCTGGCGAGCCTTTTGCCAGTGTGCGAACCTGGCTAAACATTGTCACCGGGTAATATGACGCCACACGGATAAACGCTAAATCATCTGGTTTTGGGGCGCTATAGAGCGACACTGAGAAGCAGTTACGATCAACAATGGCTGCAGCTGGTGGGGCGCTAAAACACTGCGTCATGTCGTTCCAGGGCCAGCCAGGTGCTTTATCATGGCTGGCAAAAATGGAGGTGTCTATGAGGACATTGCCTTCAATCTTCTGGACACCCGATTTTTTCAGTACCGCAACCATGTTGCGAATATCCTGGCGTTTTAACGTCGGATCGCCGCCAAATCGGGCGATCAAGTCACCTTTCAGCACGCCGCTATCGACATTACCTTTGCTTTCAAGCGTAGTGGTAAAGCGGAAGTCTGGGCCAAGCTGAAGCAGGGCGGCAAGTCCAGTGATAACCTTCTGGGTACTGGCTGGCAGTGCCATTTGCTGACTGTGATAGTCAATATCAGGCGTCTGAGCCCCGACCTTTTGCACGATCAGTGCAAGGTTGGCACCTGCGGGCAGCTGATTAATGTACTCATCAACATTCGCGGCCTGGACGGTGAACGTTAAACTGGTAGTCAATCCGATGATAAATCTGGAAAATCGCATAATCTCGCGCTAACAACCCGGAAACAAACCGCCATACTACGGCGCAACCCCCTGCAAAGTAAACGATGACCCATAGTGAACTTCGCGGTAAAATGCGTATCAAATTGAAAAATTGCTGCTGACCTGGGCTTTGCTTCCGGGTCGGTTTTCTTTTTGCTTCTGGCCCGCACATGGTTATGACTTACGTGGGCACAGGGGTGGGGCGGGTCATGTCGCTCCCAACAGGAATGTTTAAGAGGTATAACAAATGCAAGCTATTCCGATGACCTTACGTGGTGCCGAAAAACTGCGCGAAGAACTGGATTTCCTGAAATCCGTCCGTCGTCCTGAAATCATCGCCGCTATTGCGGATGCGCGTGAGCATGGCGACCTGAAAGAGAATGCCGAATACCACGCCGCGCGTGAGCAGCAGGGCTTCTGTGAAGGACGTATTAAAGATATCGAAGCGAAGCTGTCTAATGCGCAGGTTATCGATATCACTAAAATGCCGAACAATGGCCGCGTTATCTTTGGTGCTACCGTCAATGTACTGAACCTGGACACCGAAGAAGAACAGACTTATCGCATCGTGGGTGACGATGAGGCTGATTTTAAACAGAACCTGATCTCTGTGAATTCACCGATTGCGCGTGGCCTGATCGGTAAAGAGCAGGATGATGTTGTTAACATCCGTACGCCAGGTGGCGAAGTGGAATACGAAATTATCAAGGTCGAGTACCTGTAATTCGCATCTCCGCTAAGATGTTGATACATTGTAAAGAAAGGAAAAAGGCCGCATAGCGGCCTTTTATCAACTCAAGGAGCGTGGCATTTTGCTCACCTGCTGAAAGAAATCCCTCGTTTTACACAGAAAATGTGTTTGATTCAGGATATTCTTAGCGTGGCAGCGAGATTTTACGCTCTTTAGATGGGCGATAGAGCACCAGCGTTTTACCGATGACCTGTACATTACAGGCGCCGGTTTCGCGCACGATGGCTTCCACGATCAGGTTTTTAGTGTCTCGGTCTTCAGAGGCGATTTTCACCTTGATCAGCTCGTGGTGTTCCAGCGCTTGTTCAATCTCGGCAAGCACCCCTTCGGTCAAACCATTGTTGCCAAGCATGACTACAGGCTTGAGCGGATGTGCCAGACCTTTAAGGTGCTGTTTTTGTTTAGTACTCAGATTCATCGTATATTTTTGCTTACGTTGGGATTGAAAACGGTTCATTCTACCGCCATCTCCCTAATATCGCCAAATAGCTGCGTAGAAATTTACGTCGCAGGCAAGCAACGATGAACCAGGACGGAAATGTTAAATGACAGGTAAAAAGCGTTCTGCCAGTTCCAGCCGCTGGCTTCAGGAACACTTTAGCGATAAATATGTTCTTCAGGCGCAGAAAAAAGGGTTGCGTTCCCGCGCCTGGTTTAAACTTGATGAAATACAGCAAAGTGACAAACTTTTTAAGCCGGGAATGACTGTTGTCGACCTCGGTGCGGCACCTGGCGGATGGTCGCAGTATGCGGTAACGCAGATTGGCGGCGCGGGCCGAATCATCGCATGTGATCTTTTACCAATGGATCCCATCGTCGGTGTGGACTTCCTTCAGGGCGATTTTCGTGATGAATTAGTGCTGAAAGCGTTACTTGATCGTGTAGGTGATAGTAAGGTCCAGGTTGTCATGTCTGATATGGCGCCAAATATGTGCGGAACACCGGCGGTGGATATCCCCCGTGCCATGTATCTGGTGGAGCTAGCGTTAGAAATGTGTCGTGATGTTCTAGCGCCTGGTGGTAGTTTTGTTGTGAAGGTGTTTCAGGGCGAAGGTTTCGAGGAGTACCTTAAGGAAATTCGCTCCCTGTTTGCGAAGGTCAAAGTTCGTAAGCCGGACTCTTCCCGGGCTCGTTCCCGAGAAGTGTATATTGTAGCGACCGGGCGAAAATGATAACCGGTGGATTTCAAACGAAAGTTTGAATGAAACTGAATATTGAGTATCCTGACGCTGTTTTTAACACAGTTGTAATGTGAGGTTAATCCCTTGAGTGACATGGCGAAAAACCTAATACTCTGGCTGGTCATTGCCGTTGTGCTGATGTCAGTATTCCAGAGCTTTGGGCCCAGCGAGTCGAATGGCCGCAAGGTGGATTATTCTACCTTCCTGCAAGAGGTCAATCAGGACCAGGTTCGCGAAGCGCGTATCAACGGACGTGAGATCAACGTTACCAAGAAAGATAGTAACCGTTACACGACCTACATCCCGGTGAACGATCCTAAGCTGCTTGATAACCTCCTGACCAAAAACGTCAAGGTGGTAGGCGAGCCGCCAGAAGAACCAAGCCTGCTGGCTTCTATCTTCATCTCCTGGTTCCCGATGCTGCTTCTTATTGGCGTCTGGATCTTCTTTATGCGCCAGATGCAGGGCGGCGGTGGCAAAGGTGCCATGTCGTTCGGTAAGAGTAAGGCGCGTATGCTGACGGAAGACCAGATCAAAACCACTTTTGCTGATGTCGCAGGTTGTGACGAAGCGAAAGAAGAGGTGGGTGAACTGGTAGAATACCTGCGTGAGCCGAGCCGTTTCCAGAAACTGGGCGGTAAGATCCCGAAAGGCGTTCTGATGGTGGGGCCTCCGGGTACCGGTAAAACCCTGCTGGCAAAAGCCATTGCGGGTGAAGCAAAGGTGCCGTTCTTTACTATTTCAGGTTCTGACTTCGTTGAAATGTTTGTGGGTGTCGGTGCATCTCGTGTGCGTGACATGTTCGAGCAGGCCAAGAAGGCAGCACCGTGCATTATCTTCATCGATGAAATCGACGCCGTAGGCCGCCAGCGTGGCGCAGGTCTGGGTGGCGGTCACGATGAACGTGAACAGACGCTGAACCAGATGCTGGTTGAGATGGACGGCTTTGAAGGTAACGAAGGTATCATCGTTATCGCGGCAACTAACCGTCCAGACGTACTTGACCCAGCGCTGCTGCGTCCAGGCCGTTTCGACCGTCAGGTTGTGGTTGGTCTGCCGGATGTTCGTGGCCGTGAACAGATTCTGAAAGTTCACATGCGTCGCGTACCGCTGGCACCAGATATCGATGCGGCAATCATTGCGCGTGGTACTCCGGGCTTCTCCGGTGCGGATCTGGCGAACCTGGTCAACGAAGCTGCACTGTTTGCTGCTCGTGGTAACAAGCGCGTGGTGTCCATGGTGGAATTCGAAAAAGCGAAGGACAAAATCATGATGGGTGCGGAACGCCGCTCCATGGTGATGACGGAAGCGCAAAAAGAGTCCACGGCTTACCACGAAGCAGGTCACGCGATTATCGGTCGCCTGGTGCCGGAACACGACCCGGTACATAAAGTGACGATTATTCCTCGTGGTCGTGCTCTGGGGGTAACATTCTTCCTGCCGGAAGGTGATGCAATCAGCGCCAGCCGTCGGAAACTGGAAAGTCAGATTTCTACCCTGTACGGCGGTCGTCTGGCTGAAGAGATTATCTACGGTGTGGAGCATGTTTCTACCGGTGCGTCCAACGACATTAAAGTCGCGACTAACCTGGCGCGTAACATGGTGACTCAGTGGGGCTTCTCCGACAAACTCGGTCCACTGCTGTATGCAGAGGAAGAGGGTGAAGTGTTCCTGGGCCGTTCTGTTGCGAAAGCGAAACATATGTCCGATGAGACTGCACGTATCATCGATCAGGAAGTGAAAGCACTGATTGAACGTAACTACGGTCGCGCTCGTGAAATCCTGAACGACAATCTGGATATTCTGCATTCGATGAAAGATGCGCTCATGAAATATGAGACTATCGATGCTCCACAGATTGACGACCTGATGGCACGCCGCGAAGTGCGTCCTCCAGCAGGCTGGGAAGATCCAGGCGCTTCCAACAATTCTGACAATAATGGCACCCCACGTGCTCCGCGTCCGGTTGATGAACCGCATACGCAGAACCCGGGCAACACCATGTCAGAACAGTTGGGCGACAAGTAAGCCTCTGCTGTTGATGATATTGTCTGTACCTGAAACCCTGGAGCTTGCTCCGGGGTTTTTCTTTTTTGTTAACCCACTTTAATACCAGGGATTTCGCCATGAAACTTTTCGCCCAGGACTCGCATCTCGATCTTTCACATCCGCATGTGATGGGGATCTTGAATGTCACCCCTGACTCCTTCTCTGACGGTGGCACGCATAACACGCTTATAGAGGCTGTTAAGCACGCAAATTTGATGATTAATGCAGGTGCTACCATCATTGATGTCGGTGGGGAATCAACACGTCCTGGTGCGGCGGATGTTTCAGTGGAGGAAGAACTGGCGCGCGTAGTCCCTGTGGTCGAAGCCATTGCGCAGCGTTTTGAGGTTTGGATCTCTGTCGATACCTCCAAACCGGAAGTTATCCGCGAAGTGGCGAGAGTGGGTGCTCACATTATCAATGACATTCGTTCGCTCACTGAACCGGGTGCTCTGGACGCCGCCGCGGAAACCGGCTTACCGGTTTGCCTGATGCATATGCAAGGGCAACCGAAAACGATGCAGGAAGCACCTAAGTACGACGATGTATTTGCTGATGTGAATCGCTTTTTTATTGAACATATCGAACGGTGCGAACGTGCGGGTATCGCAAAAGAGAAATTGATACTCGACCCGGGCTTCGGTTTCGGTAAAAATCTCTCCCATAATTATGAGCTGCTCACGCGCTTATCAGCATTTCATCAGTACGGCCTGCCGCTGCTGGTGGGAATGTCGAGAAAGTCGATGATTGGGCAGTTACTGAATGTGGGGCCGAGCGAACGTCTGAGCGGCAGCCTGGCTTGCGCGGTCATTGCGGCGATGCAAGGCGCGCACATTATTCGTGTCCATGACGTCAAAGAGACAGTAGAAGCCATGCGTGTGGTTGAAGCCACACTGGCGGCGAAGGGAAATAAACGCTATGAGTAATCGTAAATATTTTGGTACCGATGGTATCCGTGGGCGCGTAGGCGATGCACCAATCACCCCTGACTTTGTCCTGAAACTGGGCTGGGCGGCAGGTAAAGTGCTGGCACGTCATGGTTCTCGTAAAATCATTATCGGTAAAGATACCCGTATTTCAGGCTACATGCTGGAATCTGCCCTGGAAGCCGGTCTGGCTGCTGCGGGTTTATCCGCTTCTTTCACGGGCCCAATGCCAACGCCTGCGGTTGCTTACCTGACGCGCGCCTTCCGTGCTGAAGCCGGAATTGTTATTTCTGCGTCCCACAATCCATTTTATGACAACGGTATCAAATTCTTCTCGATCGACGGCACTAAGCTCCCGGACGAAGTCGAAGAAGCCATCGAAGCTGAAATGGAAAAAGAGATCACCTGTGTCGATTCTGCTGAGTTGGGTAAAGCCAGCCGCATCGTCGATGCTGCCGGTCGTTATATTGAGTTCTGCAAAGGCACATTCCCGAATGAACTGAGCCTGGGGCACCTTAAGATTGTGGTGGATTGTGCAAACGGCGCGACTTACCACATTGCTCCGAATGTTTTCCGCGAGCTGGGTGCGAAAGTGATCACCATTGGTTGTGAACCCGATGGTCTGAATATCAACGAAGAAGTCGGGGCAACGGATGTTCGTGCCTTGCAGGCCCGTGTTCTGGCAGAAAAAGCGGATCTTGGTATTGCACTGGACGGCGATGGCGACCGTGTCATTATGGTCGACCACGAAGGGAATAAGGTCGATGGCGATCAGATCCTTTATATCATTGCGCGTGAAGCGCTGCGTCAGGGCCAGCTGCGCGGTGGCGCAGTGGGCACGGTGATGAGCAACATGGGTCTTGAACTGGCACTGAAACAGCTGGGTATTCCGTTTGTCCGCGCCAAAGTTGGCGACCGCTATGTGCTGGAAAAACTCCAGGAGAAAGGCTGGCGTATTGGCGCTGAAAATTCAGGTCACGTTATCCTGCTCGACAAAACAACTACCGGTGACGGTATTGTTGCGGGACTCCAGGTCGTTGCGGCAATGGTGCGCAACCATATGAGCCTGCATGACTTGTGCAGCGGTATGAAAATGTTCCCGCAACTGCTGGTTAACGTTCGTTTCACTGACGGACATGGCGATCCGCTGGAAAATGCAAATGTGAAAGCGGTGATGGCGGATGTTGAAGCGGCACTGGGTAACCGTGGTCGCGTATTACTTCGCAAATCAGGTACTGAACCTTTAATCCGCGTCATGGTGGAAGGTGAAGATGAAGCGCAGGTAACGGAGTTTGCTCACCGTATTGCTGATGCCGTGAAAGCTGCATAATTTTTCATGTTAAGTGTTTAAAAAGGCGGCGCTTGCCGCCTTTGTTTTGTGCAATTAATGGCGTTTTGCTGTTTTTTTCCGCAGTTGATACAATGCACTGAAAATGCCCTTGCGAAGGTCATCCGCATTGGTTAGTATTCACACCCGCTTCAGTGGGAAACAAAAATCCTGCTAATTGGTCGAAGCATTGGTATGCGGCAAATCCGCAAGGAACAGGTTGATTATGTACGAAGCTCTTTTAGTTATTTTCCTTATTGTAGCCATCGCTCTCGTAGCGCTGATCATGCTGCAACAAGGTAAAGGCGCTGATATGGGAGCCTCCTTCGGAGCAGGCGCTTCCGGTACGCTGTTTGGTTCAAGTGGTTCTGCGAACTTCATGACCCGTACAACTGCGATTCTGGCCACGCTGTTCTTCATCATCAGTCTGGCGCTGGGCAATATCAACAGCAACAAGACCAGTAAAGGAAGCGAGTGGGAAAACCTGAGTGCGCCAGCAAAAACTGAGCAGACTACTCAGCCAGCTGAACCGGCTAAGCCGACCAGCGATATCCCGCACTAAAAGCAGTATCTGTACCGAGGTGGTGGAATTGGTAGACACGCTACCTTGAGGTGGTAGTGCCCTAACGGGCTTGTGGGTTCGAGTCCCATCCTCGGTACCAATATTCCAGAAAAAAGACGTCGAAAGACGTCTTTTTTTTCGTCTGTAGTTTTGTCTTTTGTAGGGCGGGTAAGCGCAGCGCCACTCGCCATGTTGCCCTGCGCTTACCGGGCCTACGAAAATCCAAATAAAAAAGGCGCCCATCAGGCGCCTTTTTCCATTCTGATAAGCGATTACTTCTTATCGCTATGTTCCAGATTCTCAACCTGCGGCAGGCCATTACCGGAGTTTGCGGAAAGCAGGCCATTTTCAATGTAATTGAACAGCTTCTCGCGGGTATCTGTAATGTCCAGATTACGCATGGTCAACTGGCCGATACGGTCATCAGGAGAGAACACAGACTCGCCTTTTTCCATGGTCAGACGTTCAGCTTTGTAAGTCAGGTTGTCAGACACGGTGTTCAAAATTGAGTAGTCGTTACCGCGACGCAGTTCCAGCGTAACTTCACCAGTGATTGCGCTCGCCACCCAGCGTTGCAGAGAATCACGCAGCATCAGTGCCTGTGGATCGAACCAGCGACCCTGATACAGCAGTTTACCCAACTGACGGCCATGAGAGTGATACTGCTCGATGGTGTCTTCGTTGTGAATACCGGTCAGCAGACGTTCGTAAGCGATATGCAGCAGCGCCATCCCCGGGGCTTCGTAGATGCCACGGCTTTTCGCTTCAATGATACGGTTTTCAATCTGATCGCTCATACCCAGCCCATGACGGCCGCCAATGCGGTTAGCTTCCAGCATCAGTTCCACATCATCAGCAAAAGTCTGGCCGTTCAGGGCTACCGGGTGGCCGCGCTCAAAGCGAACGGTCACTTCTTCAGCCTGGATTTTTACATTCTCATCCCAGAACTTCACGCCCATGATTGGGTTAACAATTTTTACGCTGGAGTTCAGGAATTCCAGGTCTTTTGCTTCGTGTGTTGCGCCCAGCATGTTGGAGTCGGTGGAGTAGGCTTTCTCGACAGACATTTTGTAGTCAAAACCGCAGGCGATCATAAACTCGGACATTTCATGACGACCGCCCAGTTCATCGATAAAGTCAGTATCCAGCCACGGCTTGTAAATTTGCAGTTCGGCGTTCGTCAGCAGGCCATAACGATAGAAACGTTCAATATCGTTACCTTTATAGGTGCTGCCATCGCCCCAGATATTCACACCATCTTCTTTCATCGCAGCAACCAGCATGGTGCCGGTAACAGCACGACCCAGTGGGGTGGTGTTGAAATAGGTCAGGCCGCCAGTGGTGTTATGGAATGCACCGCACTGAATAGCTGCAATACCTTCAGCTACCAGCTGCTTGCGGCAGTCAATCAGACGTGCGTTCTCTGCGCCATACTCCATGGCACGACGAGGGATCGCATCATAATCTTCCTCATCTGGCTGACCGAGGTTCGCAGTATATGCATAAGGAACCGCTCCCTTTTGGCGCATCCACAGCAGTGCAGCGCTGGTATCCAGACCGCCGGAGAAGGCGATGCCTATACGTTGTCCTACCGGAAGATGCTTGAGAATCGTCGTCATAAAATAAAACCCTGCTTGATTGACTGATTAGAGACCGCTTTCGCTCTCATTGCATGATTATGCAAAATAAGTGAGTTTTCATTTAATCATCTTTTGCCGGTGACCGGAAGAGATTCATGTGCTTTTTGTAAAAATTTCCCTCGCTGCAAGCCAGTTGTTGCAAGGATGCCAGAACAGAATAGTGCGCAATGGCGTATTCAGCAAAACGCATAGGCTGCAGGGTTGACAGGCAGGGTTAACTATCAATATACTGAACGCCGATTTTACGTCCCGTCTTCGGTACCAAATCCCAGCATTATTTGCATTTTCTACCCAAAAGGCGTAGAATTTGCCACGTTTCAGGCGCGGGGTGGAGCAGCCTGGTAGCTCGTCGGGCTCATAACCCGAAGGTCGTCGGTTCAAATCCGGCCCCCGCAACCACTTTCCCATAAAGTTCTTTTTCAAATATACTGTGAAGACTTAGAGCCTTCGTAGCTGGATTTGAAAAAATTCTTTCAGAAAGTGCTCCAGGCCGCAGTTGCGGCTATAGGGTTCAGTTATCTAAAGCCCCGATTTATCGGGGTTTTTTGTTATCTGACTACAGAATAACTGGGCTTTATGCCCTTTTTTTATGTCTTGGGGGTGGGCTTGTCCACATTAGAGCAAAAATTAACAGAGATGATTACTGCACCGGTCGAAGCACTGGGCTACGAACTGGTCGGCATCGAATTCGTTCGCGGCCGTACATCGACGCTGCGCATCTATATTGATAGTGAAGATGGCATCAATGTTGATGATTGTGCTGATGTTAGCCACCAGGTGAGCGCGGTAATGGATGTTGAAGATCCGATCACCGTTGCCTATAACCTGGAAGTTTCCTCACCTGGCCTCGATCGCCCGATGTTCACGGCCGAGCACTATGTGCGCTTTACCGGTGAAGAAGTGGCTCTCGTTCTGCGTATGGCCGTACAGAACCGCCGCAAATGGCAGGGTATTATCAAAGCCGTTGATGGTGAAATGATCACGGTGACAGTCGAAGGCAAAGATGAAGTGTTCGCGCTGAGTAATATCCAGAAGGCGAACCTGGTTCCCCACTTTTAACAGTCTGGATTGAGGTGAAAAGCCCGCGATGAACAAAGAAATTTTGGCTGTTGTTGAAGCCGTTTCCAACGAGAAATCACTGCCGCGTGAGAAAATTTTCGAAGCGCTGGAAAGTGCACTGGCTACAGCAACCAAGAAAAAATACGAACAAGAGATCGATGTTCGCGTAGAAATCGATCGTAAAAGCGGTGACTTCGATACATTCCGTCGTTGGGTGATTGTTGAAGAAGTGACTCAGCCAACCAAAGAAATCACGCTGGAAGCAGCGCGTTTCGAAGACGAAAGTCTGAACGTTGGCGAGTACGTTGAAGATCAGATCGAATCTGTGACCTTTGACCGTATCACCACTCAGACGGCGAAACAGGTTATCGTACAGAAAGTACGTGAAGCTGAGCGCGCAATGGTTGTCGATCAGTTCCGCGACCAGGAAGGCGAAATCGTTACTGGCGTGGTGAAGAAAGTTAACCGCGACAACATCTCTCTGGAAGTCAAATCCGAAGGGCTGGCGGGTAACGCTGAAGCCGTTATCCTGCGTGAAGACATGCTGCCGCGTGAAAACTTCCGTCCTGGCGACCGTATCCGTGGTGTTCTGTATGCCGTTCGCCCTGAAGCACGTGGTGCGCAGCTGTTCGTGACCCGTTCTAAACCAGAAATGCTGGTTGAACTGTTCCGTATCGAAGTGCCGGAAATCGGCGAAGAAGTTATCGAAATTAAAGCCGCTGCCCGTGATCCTGGTTCTCGCGCGAAAATCGCTGTGAAAACCAACGACAAGCGTATCGATCCAGTGGGTGCATGTGTAGGTATGCGCGGTGCGCGTGTTCAGGCTGTTTCTACTGAACTGGGCGGCGAGCGTATCGATATCGTCCTGTGGGACGACAACCCAGCGCAGTTCGTTATCAACGCAATGGCGCCGGCTGATGTCGCATCTATTGTGGTTGACGAAGACAAGCACACCATGGATATCGCCGTTGAAGCGGGTAACCTGGCGCAGGCTATCGGCCGTAATGGCCAGAACGTTCGTCTGGCTTCACAGCTGAGCGGTTGGGAACTCAACGTGATGACCGTTGATGACCTGCAGGCTAAGCATCAGGCTGAAGCCCATGCAGCGATTGATACCTTCACTAAATACCTGGATATTGACGAAGATTTCGCCACCGTCCTGGTTGAAGAAGGCTTCTCCTCGCTGGAAGAACTGGCCTATGTGCCAATGAAAGAGCTGCTGGAAATTGACGGTCTGGATGAGCCAACCGTTGAAGCCCTGCGTGAACGCGCTAAAAACGCACTGACCACCCTGGCACTGGCTCAGGAAGAAAGCCTTGGCGATAATAAGCCGGCTGATGACCTGCTGAATCTGGAAGGTCTTGATCGTGCGATTGCGTTCAAGCTGGCTGCCCGTGGTGTTTGTACGCTGGAAGATCTCGCTGAGCAAGGCGTTGATGACCTGGCTGATATCGAAGGTTTAACCGACGAGAAAGCCGGCGAACTCATCATGGCCGCACGTAATATTTGCTGGTTCGGCGACGAAGCGTAATAAACTGTAGCAGGAAGGAACAGCATGACTGATGTAACTGTAAAATCGCTGGCTGCCGAGATTCAGACCTCTGTGGACCGCCTGGTACAGCAATTTGCTGATGCAGGGATCCCAAAGTCCGCTGATGACTCGGTGACTGCGACTGAAAAACAAACCTTGTTAGCGCATTTGAACCGTGAACACGGTTCAACGCCTGACAAGCTGACGTTGCAGCGAAAAACCCGCAGCACGTTGAATATCCCAGGTACCGGTGGTAAAAGCAAATCGGTACAAATTGAAGTCCGCAAGACGCGCACCTTTGTAAAACGTGATCCGCAAGAGGCAGAACGCCTTGCCGCGGAAGAGCAGGCACAGCGTGAAGCGGAAGAACAAGCTCAGCGTGAGGCAGAAGCAACTGCCAAACGCGAGGCAGAATTAAAAGCTGAACGTGAGGCCGCAGAAAAAGCGAAACGCGACACAAGTGATAAAGTGAAGCGTGACGCTGCGGAAAAAGACAAAGTGAGCAATCAACAGACCGACGAAATGACCAAAACTGCCCAGGCTGAAAAAGCCCGCCGTGAAAATGAAGCAGCCGATCTGAAGCGTAAAGCGGAAGAAGAAGCACGCCGTAAGCTGGAAGAAGAAGCTCGCCGCGTGGCTGAAGAAGCGCGCCGCATGGCAGAAGAAAATGAGAAGAATGGTGTGAATACCGCTGAGCCGACTGAAGACACCAGCGATTATCACGTGACCACTTCTCAGCACGCGCGTCAGGCTGAAGACGACAACGACCGTGAAGTTGAAGGCGGTCGTGGCCGTGGCCGTAATACTAAAGCTGCGCGCCCAGCGAAAAAAGGCAACAAACACGCCGAGTCTAAAGCTGACCGTGAAGAAGCCCGTGCGGCCATTCGCGGTGGTAAAGGCGGCAAACAACGTAAAGGTTCTTCACTGCAACAGGGCTTCCAGAAGCCAGCTCAGGCTGTTAACCGTGACGTTGTGATTGGCGAAACCATCACTGTTGGCGATCTGGCTAACAAAATGGCGGTTAAAGGCTCTCAGGTCATCAAAGCGATGATGAAACTGGGCGCAATGGCTACCATCAACCAGGTTATCGACCAGGAAACTGCACAGCTGGTTGCAGAAGAGATGGGCCATAAAGTTATCCTGCGTCGTGAAAACGAGCTGGAAGAAGCAGTAATGAGCGACCGTGACACTGGCGCTGCGGCAGAACCGCGTGCACCAGTAGTGACCATCATGGGTCACGTTGACCACGGTAAAACCTCTCTGCTTGACTACATTCGTTCGACGAAAGTGGCATCCGGTGAAGCGGGTGGTATTACCCAGCACATCGGTGCATACCACGTAGAAACTGATAACGGCATGATCACCTTCCTGGATACCCCAGGCCACGCCGCGTTTACCTCAATGCGTGCTCGTGGTGCTCAGGCAACGGATATCGTTGTTCTGGTTGTTGCAGCAGACGATGGCGTGATGCCACAGACCATTGAAGCTATCCAGCACGCGAAAGCGGCGCAGGTGCCTCTGGTTGTTGCAGTGAACAAAATTGATAAGCCAGAAGCTGACCTGGATCGCGTTAAGAACGAACTGTCTCAGTACGGCGTTATGCCGGAAGAGTGGGGCGGCGAAGCGCAGTTCATTCCTGTATCGGCAAAAGCGGGTACCGGTATCGACGACCTGCTGAACGCTATCCTGCTCCAGGCTGAAGTTCTGGAACTGAAAGCGATCCGTAATGGTATGGCGAGCGGCGCGGTAATCGAATCCTTCCTGGATAAAGGTCGTGGTCCGGTTGCAACGGTTCTGGTTCGTGAAGGTACGCTGAACAAAGGCGACATCGTTCTGTGTGGTTTCGAATACGGCCGCGTGCGTGCGATGCGTAACGAACTGGGTCAGGAAGTGCTGGAAGCGGGTCCATCCATTCCAGTGGAAATCCTGGGTCTGTCCGGTGTACCGGCTGCGGGTGATGAAGTCACCGTAGTTCGTGACGAGAAGAAAGCGCGTGAAGTTGCACTGTATCGTCAGGGCAAATTCCGTGAAGTTAAACTGGCTCGTCAGCAGAAATCTAAACTCGAGAACATGTTTGCCAACATGACCGAAGGCGAAGTTCACGAAGTGAACATCGTTCTGAAAGCAGACGTTCAGGGTTCTGTGGAAGCGATCTCCGACTCCTTGCTGAAACTGTCTACTGACGAAGTGAAAGTGAAGATCATCGGTTCTGGTGTAGGTGGTATCACCGAAACTGACGCAACCCTGGCTGCTGCATCTAACGCAATTCTGGTTGGTTTCAACGTTCGTGCTGACGCGTCTGCGCGTAAAGTTATTGAATCCGAAAGCCTGGATCTGCGCTACTACTCCGTCATCTATAACCTGATCGACGAAGTGAAAGCCGCAATGAGCGGGATGCTGTCTCCTGAGCTGAAACAGCAGATCATCGGTCTGGCTGAAGTTCGTGACGTGTTCAAATCGCCGAAATTCGGTGCGATCGCGGGCTGTATGGTTACCGAAGGTAACATCAAGCGTCACAACCCAATCCGCGTTCTGCGTGACAACGTGGTTATCTACGAAGGCGAGCTGGAATCCCTGCGCCGCTTCAAAGATGACGTTAACGAAGTCCGTAACGGCATGGAATGTGGTATCGGCGTGAAGAACTACAACGACGTTCGCGTTGGCGATATGATCGAAGTGTTCGAGATCATCGAAATTCAGCGTACCATTGCGTAACGATCGAGAGTAAGCCGGGATCGCCTCGCGCCACCCGGCAATAATTTTAAAAAGGGGCTTTAGCCCCTTTTTTGTCTGGAGAATTTATTATGGCGAAAGAATTTGGTCGCCCACAGCGCGTCGCGCAGGAAATGCAGAAAGAGATCGCACTCATTCTGCAACGTGAAATTAAAGACCCACGCGTGGGTATGATGACCACCGTGTCTGGTGTGGAAATGTCCCGCGACCTGGCCTACGCCAAGGTATTCGTGACTTTCCTGAACGATCAGGACGAAGCCGCAGTTAAAAACGGCATCAAAGCATTGCAGGAAGCCTCTGGCTTCATCCGCTCTCTGCTGGGTAAGGCAATGCGCCTGCGCATCGTGCCAGAACTGACCTTCTTCTACGACAACTCACTGGTCGAAGGTATGCGTATGTCCAACCTGGTGACCAGCGTGGTGAAGCATGACGATGAACGTCGTGTGAACCCTGCGGACGACAGCAAGGAGGACTGATGAGTCGTCCTCGTTGTCGCGGTCGCGATGTGCATGGTGTGTTACTGCTGGATAAACCGCAAGGCGCCTCCAGCAACGACGTATTGCAAAAGGTTAAGCGTATTTTTAACGCTAACCGCGCGGGGCACACTGGTGCATTGGATCCTCTGGCGACCGGAATGTTGCCGGTTTGCCTGGGGGAAGCAACCAAGTTTTCCCAGTATCTGCTTGATTCCGATAAGCGCTATCGCGTGATCGCAAAGCTTGGCCAACGTACGGACACATCCGATGCGGATGGTCAGGTTGTTGAAGAGCGCCCTGTAACTTTCAGTACAGAGCAACTCGATGCCGCGCTGGAGAGTTTCCGTGGCGACACGATGCAGGTGCCGTCGATGTATTCGGCGCTGAAGTATCAGGGCAAGAAGCTCTACGAATATGCACGCCAGGGCATTGATGTCCCGCGTGAAGCTCGTCCGATTACCGTGTATGAACTGCTTTTCATTCGTCACGAAGGCGACGAACTGGAGCTGGAAGTTCACTGCTCGAAAGGCACTTATATTCGTACCATCATCGACGATCTGGGCGAAAAGCTGGGCTGTGGTGCGCATGTGATTTACCTGCGTCGCCTTGCTGTCAGCAAATACCCTGTTGAACGTATGGTGACCCTTGAGCATCTTCGCGCATTGGTTGAGCAGGCGGAAGCGCAGGGAGTTTCTCCTGCGGATTTGCTTGATCCACTGTTAATGCCGATGGACAGCCCGGCTGCAGATTTCCCGGTTGTAAATCTGCCGTTAACCTCTTCCGTTTATTTTAAAAATGGTAACCCTGTTCGCACCACCGAGGCGCCACTGGAAGGCCTGGTCCGTGTAACTGAAGGCGATGACGGTAAGTTTATCGGCATGGGTGAAATGGATGGCGAAGGGCGTGTCGCGCCGCGCCGTCTGGTGGTTGAATACCCGGTTGAAGGCTAACGGTGATAACGTCTCACCTTGCGATAAACAGGGGAGACGAGTAGAATATCGCCGCTTAACGATCTGCAAATTGTTTAACAATCTGCTGGTCGTACACTGGGATTGCTGAATTAGAGATCGGCATCCTTACATTCTTTATATTTTGGAGTTTGAAAATGTCTCTAAGCGTTGAAGCTAAAGCTAAAATCGTTTCTGAGTTTGGTCGTGGTACTAACGACAGCGGTTCTACCGAAGTTCAGGTTGCACTGCTGACTGCACAGATTAACCACCTGCAGGGTCACTTTGCAGAGCACAAAAAAGATCACCACAGCCGTCGTGGTCTGCTGCGCATGGTTTCTCAGCGTCGTAAACTGCTCGACTACCTGAAACGTAAAGATGTTGCACGCTACACCGCGCTGATCGAGCGTCTGGGTCTGCGTCGCTAAGTCTTGCGAGTTTCAGAAAAGGGGGCCTGATGGCCCCTTTTTTCAACCAGACGGCAGCAATTCACTGGAAACTATTGTATTGTTGCTATAAATGATCTTCATTGCAGAGGTTCGCGCGGCTAATGAGAGGCTTCACCCATGGGGGTGTCGGTTGTCATTAGTCGCGAGGATGCGAAGAAGATCGGGTTAAATCGTCAGCACGCCGGTGGTGTGCTGTCAAACATCTAAGAAAGGACAGAACTTTGCTGAATCCGATCGTTCGTAAATTCCAGTATGGCCAACACACCGTCACGCTGGAAACCGGCATGATGGCGCGTCAGGCTACTGCTGCCGTAATGGTAAGCATGGATGACACCGCAGTCTTCGTGACTGTTGTTGGCCAGAAAAAAGCAAAACCAGGTCAGGACTTCTTCCCGCTGACCGTTAACTACCAGGAGCGTACTTACGCTGCCGGTAAAATTCCAGGCGGCTTCTTCCGTCGCGAAGGCCGTCCAAGCGAAGGCGAAACCCTGATTGCGCGTCTGATTGACCGCCCGGTTCGTCCGCTGTTCCCGGAAGGCTTCGTAAACGAAGTTCAGGTTATTGCGACCGTTGTTTCCGTTAACCCGCAGGTTAACCCGGATATCGTGGCAATGATCGGTGCATCCGCTGCCCTGTCTCTGTCTGGTATTCCATTCAATGGCCCAATCGGTTCCGCGCGCGTTGGCTACATCAACGACCAGTACGTACTGAACCCAACCCAGGAAGAGCTGAAAGAGAGTAAGCTGGACCTGGTTGTTGCAGGTACTGAAGCCGCTGTTCTGATGGTTGAGTCCGAAGCAGAATTGCTGAGCGAAGACCAGATGCTGGGTGCCGTGGTATTTGGCCACGAGCAGCAGCAGATTGTTATCCAGAACATCAACGACCTGGTGAAAGAAGCCGGTAAACCACGTTGGGACTGGCAGCCAGAAGCCGTAAACGACGCGCTGAATGCACGCGTTGCTGCACTGGCGGGCGCACGTCTGAGCGATGCATACCGCATCACCGACAAACAAGAGCGTTACGCGCAGATTGATGTCATCAAATCTGAAACCATTGCTACGCTGGTTGCTGAAGATGAATCTCTGGACGCTAACGAGCTGAGCGAAATTCTGCACGCAATCGAGAAAAATGCTGTTCGTAGCCGCGTACTGGCAGGCGAGCCGCGTATCGATGGTCGTGAGAAAGACATGATCCGCGGTCTGGACGTTCGTACTGGCGTACTGCCACGTACTCACGGTTCTGCACTGTTCACCCGTGGCGAAACTCAGGCGCTGGTTACTGCGACCCTGGGTACTGCGCGTGACGCACAGAACATCGACGAACTGATGGGCGAGCGTACTGACAGCTTCCTGTTCCACTATAACTTCCCTCCGTACTCCGTAGGTGAAACCGGTATGGTTGGTTCGCCGAAGCGTCGTGAAATTGGTCACGGTCGTCTGGCGAAGCGCGGCGTGCTGGCTGTGATGCCAGAAGCGGATAAATTCCCATACACCGTGCGTGTGGTTTCTGAAATCACCGAATCCAACGGTTCTTCATCCATGGCTTCCGTGTGTGGTGCATCTCTGGCGTTGATGGATGCAGGCGTGCCAATCAAAGCTGCTGTTGCGGGTATCGCAATGGGTCTGGTGAAAGAAGGCGACAACTTTGTTGTACTGTCTGACATTCTGGGCGACGAAGACCACCTGGGCGATATGGACTTCAAAGTTGCGGGTTCCCGCGACGGTATCTCTGCACTGCAGATGGATATCAAAATTGAAGGTATCACCAAAGAGATCATGCAGGTTGCTCTGAATCAGGCTAAAGGTGCGCGTCTGCACATCCTGGGCGTGATGGAACAGGCGATTAACGCGCCGCGTGGCGACATTTCTCAGTTCGCTCCACGTATCCACACCATCAAGATCAATCCAGACAAGATCAAAGATGTTATCGGTAAGGGCGGTTCTGTTATCCGTGCTCTGACCGAAGAAACTGGCACCACCATCGAAATCGAAGATGACGGTACCGTGAAGATTGCTGCAACCGATGGCGAGAAAGCGAAATTCGCTATTCGTCGTATCGAAGAAATTACTGCAGAAATCGAAGTGGGCCGTATCTACGCTGGTAAAGTGACCCGTATCGTTGACTTTGGCGCATTCGTTGCCATCGGTGGCGGTAAAGAAGGTCTGGTTCACATCTCTCAGATCGCTGACAAGCGCGTAGAGAAAGTGACGGATTACCTGCAAATGGGTCAGGAAGTACCGGTTAAAGTTCTGGAAGTTGACCGCCAGGGCCGTATCCGTCTGAGCATTAAAGAAGCCACCGAGCAGTCTCAGCCTGCAGCTGCGCCAGAAGCGCCGGCAGCAGAACAGCAAGGCGAGTAAGGTTGCCATTTGCCCTCCGCTTAGCGGAGGGCCTATTATCAGGCAGGACGCCTTGTTGAGCCGCCGGGGGACAGGACGTTCATCCAATAGTTGTCTTCGGGAGTGGGAAATGAAGCCTTTTTTGCGCTGGTGTTTCGTTGCGACAGCTTTAACGCTGGCAGGATGCAGCAACTCTGCCTGGCGTAAGAGCGAAGTCCTCGCAGTGCCATTGCAACCGACTTTGCAACAGGAAGTGATTCTGGCACGCATGGAACAAATTCTTGCCAGTCGGGCTTTAACCGATGATGAACGCGCACAGCTTTTATATGAGCGCGGAGTGTTGTATGATAGTCTCGGTCTGAGGGCATTAGCGCGAAATGATTTTTCACAAGCGCTGGCAATCCGACCTGATATGCCTGAAGTTTTCAATTATTTAGGCATATATTTAACGCAGGCAGGCAATTTTGATGCTGCCTATGAAGCGTTTGATTCTGTACTTGAGCTTGATCCAACTTATAACTACGCGCACTTGAATCGCGGTATCGCATTGTACTACGGCGGTCGTGATAAGTTAGCGCAAGATGATCTGCTGGCGTTTTATCATGACGATCCTAATGATCCTTTCCGTAGCCTGTGGCTTTATATCGTTGAGCAGAAGCTCAATGAAAAACAGGCAAAAGACGCGTTACAACAACGCTTCGACAAGTCGGACAAGGAACAATGGGGATGGAATATTGTCGAGTTCTACCTGGGTAACATTAGCGAAGCAACGCTGATGGAAAGACTCAAGGCAGACGCAACGGATAACACCTCGCTCGCTGAGCATCTCAGTGAAACCAACTTCTATTTAGGTAAGTACTACCTAAGTCTGGGGGATAAGGACAGCGCTACGGCACTGTTCAAATTAGCGGTTGCTAACAACGTACACAACTTCGTTGAGCACCGTTATGCATTGTTGGAATTATCGCTCTTGGGCCAGGAGCAAGACGACCTGGCAGAATCGGACCAGCAATAGCTGACGACATAAACATCAGCCCGTAATCTTTTGATTGCCATCACCTTAACTGGTGAGGGCGTTGTTGTTCGTCAATACACCTACTTTGAGCCGGTTCACACTTTTCAATGAAAATTGCTAATCATTTTCACGATGAGCTAAGTAGACTGGCCGCCATTAATATCGAGGCACTTGTACTACATGGCTGAATTCGAAACCACTTTTGCAGATCTGGGCCTGAAGGCTCCTATCCTTGAAGCCCTTAACGATCTGGGTTACGAAAAACCATCTCCGATCCAGGCAGAATGTATCCCACATCTGCTCTCTGGTCGTGACGTGCTGGGCATGGCCCAGACTGGTAGCGGTAAAACTGCGGCATTCTCGCTGCCGCTGCTGAACAACATCGATCCGGACCTGCGCGCACCGCAGATCCTCGTCCTGGCTCCGACCCGTGAACTGGCTGTTCAGGTTGCTGAAGCAATGACGGAATTCTCTAAACATATGCGCGGCGTAAACGTGGTAGCCCTGTACGGCGGCCAGCGTTATGACGTGCAGTTACGCGCCCTGCGCCAGGGTCCTCAGATTGTCGTCGGTACGCCGGGTCGTCTGCTGGATCACCTGAAGCGCGGTACTCTGGACCTCTCTAAACTGAGTGGTCTGGTACTGGATGAAGCAGATGAAATGCTGCGTATGGGCTTCATCGAAGACGTAGAAACCATTATGGCGCAGATCCCGGAAGGTCATCAGACCGCTCTGTTCTCTGCAACCATGCCAGAAGCAATCCGTCGCATTACCCGTCGCTTTATGAAAGATCCGCAGGAAGTGCGTATTCAGTCCAGCGTAACCACTCGCCCGGACATCAGCCAGAGCTACTGGTCTGTGTACGGTATGCGCAAAAACGAAGCGCTGGTACGCTTCCTGGAAGCAGAAGATTTTGATGCGGCGATCATCTTCGTTCGTACCAAAAACGCGACTCTGGAAGTGGCTGAAGCTCTGGAACGTAGCGGCTACAACAGCGCAGCGCTGAACGGCGACATGAACCAGGCCCTGCGTGAGCAGACTCTGGAGCGTCTGAAAGACGGTCGTCTGGATATCCTGATTGCAACCGACGTGGCAGCACGTGGTCTGGACGTTGAACGTATCAGCCTGGTTGTTAACTATGATATCCCAATGGATTCAGAGTCTTACGTTCACCGTATCGGTCGTACCGGTCGTGCGGGTCGTGCGGGTCGTGCGCTGCTGTTCGTTGAGAACCGTGAACGCCGTCTGCTGCGTAACATTGAACGCACCATGAAGCTGACTATTCCAGAAGCTGAGCTGCCAAACGCAGACCTGCTGGGCAAACGCCGTCTGGAAAAATTCGCCGCGAAAGTACAGCAGCAGCTGGAAAGCAGCGATCTGGACCAGTACCGTGCACTGCTGGCGCAGATTCAGCCAACCGCTGAAGGCGAAGAGCTGGATATCGAGTCACTGGCTGCTGCGCTGCTGAAAATGGCACAGGGCGAGCGTTCTCTGATTGTTCCACCAGATGCACCGATGCGTCCTAAGCGTGAATTCCGCGACCGTGACGAGCGTTTCGAACGTCGTGGTGACCGTAACGATCGTAATGACCGTGGTCCGCGTGCTGACCGCCCAGAGCGTGGTGGCGAAGACCGTCCACGTCGTGAGCGTCGTGACGCAGGCGAAATGGAACTGTATCGCATTGAAGTGGGTCGTGATGATGGCGTTGAAGTACGTCATATCGTTGGCGCGATCGCTAACGAAGGCGACATCAGCAGCCGTTACATCGGTAACATCAAGCTGTTCGGTTCTCACTCTACTATCGAGCTGCCAAAAGGTATGCCGGGCGAAGTATTGCAGCACTTTACTCGTACTCGCATCCTGAACAAGCCGATGAACATGCAGTTGATGGGTGATGCTCAGCCGCGTGAGCGTAGCGAACGTCGTGGTGGTGATCGTCCATCTGGCGAACGTCGTAGCTTCGGTGGCGGTGAGCGTCGTGAAGGCGGTCGTGGTCCTCGTCGTGAAGGCGGCGCGCCAGGCGCAGGTCGCTTCAGCGGCGAACGTCGTGAAAGCCGTGGTCCACGTCGCGATGAAGGCTCAAGCCGTCGCCGTGACGCGTAAACCTTACGCTTCTGACGTAAAGTAAAATATACAGCCCCGATAACATCTATCGGGGCTTTTTTTATTCCCTTTGTACTCTTGTACTGGTACAGTGCAGCACATTAAAATGCAGGACCAATATTTTTAACTGGAGACATGGCTGTATGGCGACACTAACCACCACACAAACATCACCTTCGCTGTTAGGCGGCGTGGTGATCATCGGCGGAACCATCATTGGTGCGGGTATGTTCTCCCTGCCGGTGGTTATGTCCGGTGCGTGGTTCTTCTGGTCGCTGGCGGCGCTGGTCTTCACCTGGTTCTGTATGCTGCACTCCGGGCTGATGATCCTCGAAGCCAACCTGAACTACCGTATTGGCTCCAGCTTCGACACCATCACCAAAGACCTGCTCGGGAAAGGCTGGAACGTGGTGAATGGTATTTCCATTGCGTTCGTGCTCTATATCCTGACTTACGCGTACATCTCTGCCAGTGGTTCGATTCTGCATCACACCTTCTCGGAGATGTCCCTGAACGTCCCGGCACGTCTGGCAGGGCTGTGCTTTGCACTGGGCGTGGCGTTCATTGTCTGGTTAAGCACCAAAGCGGTCAGCCGTATGACGGCGATTGTGCTGGGCGCCAAGGTGATTACCTTCTTCCTGACCTTCGGCAGCCTGCTGGGGCACGTTACCCCGACCACGCTCTTTAACGTGGCGGAAGCGAATACCTCCTATACGCCGTACCTGCTGATGACCCTGCCGTTCTGTCTGGCATCGTTTGGCTACCACGGGAACGTACCGAGCCTGATGAAATATTACGGCAAAGATCCGCGTACCATTGTGAAGTGTCTGGTCTACGGCACGCTGCTGGCGCTGGGGCTGTACGTGATTTGGCTGCTGGGGACGATGGGGAACATCCCGCGTCCGGAATTTATTGGTATCGCGCAGAAGGGCGGTAACATTGATGTGCTGGTTCAGGCGCTGAGCGGTGTGCTGAACAGCCGCAGTCTGGATCTGCTGCTGGTGGTATTCTCCAACTTTGCGGTGGCGAGCTCTTTCCTCGGCGTGACGTTAGGCTTGTTCGATTATCTGGCGGATCTGTTTGGCTTTGATGATTCTGCGATGGGGCGCTTCAAAACCGCATTGCTGACCTTCCTGCCACCGATTGTAGGCGGCCTGCTGTGGCCGAACGGTTTCCTGTACGCCATTGGCTACGCAGGACTGGCGGCTACCATCTGGGCGGCGATTGTGCCGGCGCTGCTGGCGCGTAAATCACGTAAGCGTTTTGGTAGCCCGACATTCCGCGTCTGGGGCGGCAAGCCAATGATTGCGCTGATTCTGGTGTTTGGTGTTGGCAACGCGCTGGTGCATGTGTTGTCGAGCTTTAATCTGCTACCGGTGTATCAGTAAACAGAAAGCCCGGTGGCGCTACGCTTACCGGGCCTACATGGAGCGTGTAGGCCGGATAAGGCGAAGCCGCCATCCGGCAAAAAAACTACCCCACCAACTCCTCTTTCACCTGCATTGCCAGCTCAAACGAGTGCAAACGCGCCTGGTGATCGAAAATTTGCCCGTTAACCATAATCTCATCCGCCTGCGTCTCTCGCAGCACGGCTTCCAGGCCGTGACGCACTTTCGCTTTATCACCCACCAGAGACATGCTCAGCGCTTGCTGCACGCCATACTGCTCGGAAGCAGACCACAGCTGGTGCATATTCTCTACCGGTGGCGGCAACTGGCCCGTTTCGCCGCGACGCAGTTTCACAAATGCCTGCTGCATAGAGGTAAACAGGAATTCCGCATCGCGATTGCTGTCGGCGGCAATGATGTTGATACACACCATCGCGTACGGTTTTTCCAGCCGTTCGGACGGTTTGAAATTCGTGCGGTAAAGATGCAGCGCCTGGTGCAGCATATCGGGCGCAAAGTGCGAGGCAAATGCAAACGGCAGGCCGAGCTGCGCGGCCAGCTGAGCGCTATACAGGCTCGAACCCAGCAGCCAAACGGGGATCTTCTCACCGTAGCCCGGCACAGGGCGCACGTGCGGATTAGGATCGCGCGCATCGAACCAGTCCACCAGCTCAGCCACATCGCGCGGGAAATTGTCGATGTCGCCACTCATATGGCGGCGCAGGGCACGCATTGTCGGCTGATCGCTACCCGGTGCCCGGCCAAGACCCAAATCAATACGACCCGGATAGAGGGTATTCAATGTGCCAAACTGCTCGGCTATCACCAGTGGGGCATGGTTTGGCAACATAACGCCGCCAGAGCCCAGGTGCAGGGTGGTGGTGTTTGCTGCCAGGTAGCCAATCAGTACCGATGTCGCAGCGCTGGCGATACCCACCATGTTGTGATGCTCCGCAAGCCAGTAGCGGTGATAACCACGCTTTTCGGCTAGTTGAGCAAGATCGAGAGAGTGCGAAAAGGCTTCTCTCGCGGAGGCACTTTGAGGGATCGGTGCTAGGTCCAGCACCGAAAATGGAATGGTTTTAGCGGTCATAGCAGCTCACTTTATCGACGGTCAGTCTTTAATACTGCATCAAAGTTTAGTAACCGTTGTTAACAAAGTGAGCCTTTTTTAGGCCTGAAGTTCCAGGCCGGCGAGACGCTTCCAGTAACCATTGCAGTCACTATTAGCGGTCAGCGGCAGCGGAGACGAACCGTTTTCGTTAGCGCGGAAGGCATCCAGCATCGCAAACACGTTGGTATCCAGCGGAGATAAGCGCACCATGTCCACCAGCCCGTTCATCGATGCCAGTTCGTTGCCGAGGTTGTAGACATAGCCACTCATGGTCTGAATACCGTTGAGGACAAAGACCTGCTGATTTTCCTGCGACAGCATACTGCGTCCGTTTGGATACTTGATGCAGCAGGTTTCGCATTCGTCTTTCGGGCGATCTTCAGAGCGTGCGGTAAAACAGCGCGCGGAGTAGGCCAGCGGCAGGTGGCCATAGCTCAACACTTCCACGTCGAACTGGTTACGGATGCCAAGCTCTTCGCACTGGTTCAGCAGATTCACCAGCCAGTCGCGGGAGAGTTCGACCGGCATACACCAGCGCGTCATACCTTGTTTCAACAGCAGACGCAGCGTGACGGCGTTATAGCAGTTCAGGGCATGTCCGGCGACAAACGGCAGTTTACGTTCGGCGCACATGTTCACCACGCCAAGATCGCTTGCCTCTATCAGAAAATCACCGTTTTCCACATAGCGTTTCAGCTCACCCAGTTCGGATGAGGCCTGAACCAGCGCCAGGGTGGAGAGCACAACCTGCTTGCCGCTTCCCGCCAGGTTTTTGGCCATATCCAGCCAGTCACCCACTTTTGTTGCCCGGCGCTTGCTGCATACCGCCTCGCCGAGATAAATCACATCGGCGCTGCTTGTCGCCGCCTGCTGGTAGAAATCTTCCAGCGTCTCTTTTGACCAGTAGTACAGCACTGGCCCTAATGAATATTTCATGGTCTTCTCACTGCCATTTACGGTGATACGCGCCAAGCGTGGTTTGCGTGCCTTCGGACATTGAACCGAGCGTGTCCATCCAGGCGGGTTGCGGCGCATAGTTTTGTGGGTCTGCCATGCAGCGGTCGATGGCCTGACGCCAGACTTTTGCCACCTGGCTCACATAGGCAGGGCTACGCTGGCGACCTTCGATTTTCACGGACGCAATGTTCGCCGCCAGTAATTCTGGCAGCAGTTCCAGGGTGTTGAGGCTGGTGGGCTCTTCCAGCGCATGATAGCGCTCGCCATCGACCAGATAGCGGCCTTTGCACAGCGTCGGGTAGCCGGCGTTTTCGCCATCCTGGTAACGGTCGATCAGCACTTCATTCAGGCGAGATTCCAGTCCTTGCGGCGTTTGCTGCCAGCGCACAAAGCGGGCAGGGGAACAGGCACCCACGGTGTTCGGGGATTCACCGGTTAAATAAGAGGAGAGATAGCAACGTCCTTCCGCCATGATGCACAGGCTGCCGAACGCAAAAACTTCCAGCGGAACTGGCGTGACGCGGGCGAGTTGCTTAACCTGATGAATAGAGAGCACGCGCGGCAGCACCACGCGGGCCACGTCAAAGTGGCGATGGTAGAAGCGAACGGCTTCTTCGTTGGTGGCGGATGCCTGAACAGAGACATGACGCTCGATATGCGGATAACGTTCTGCTGCATACTCAAGCATAGCGAGGTCGGCCAGGATCAGTGCATCGGCCCCCAGCTGTGCCGCCATGTCCACCGCGCGTTGCCAGCGGGCGTAGCCATCAGGATGGGCGAAGGTATTGATTGCAATATGCAGCTTGCGGCGGTGCTGGTGGACGAAGTTAACGGCTTCCTGAAGCTTTTTCTCCGTAAAGTTGAGGCCAGCAAAATGGCGGGCGTTGGTATCATCTTTCAGCCCGATATAAACCGCATCGGCACCATTTTCGATGGCCGCCTTAAGCGCCGGAAGGTTTCCGGCAGGGCAGAGCAGCTCCATAATTTATCCTGATAATCTCGATCTCAGCGATCGCAAAATTGTTAACGAACTGGGATTTTAATTAACCCATACGCGACAATTTTTGATTTAAGGCAGCTAATGGCGTATTGATGGCACCAATAATGGGTCACACCGGACGACGGTTTGTTGATTTACGCCGCTATGTTGGTCTCAGGATATGGCAAAATAACAGGACTATAGATATCAGGGAGTAAAGCTCGTGCTGGATAAACTGCGTTCACGACTCGTACAATTTGGTCCATCAATGCTGAGCGTGCCGGTAAAATTGACGCCTTTCGCGCTGAAACGCCAGGTTCTGGAGCAAGTGCTGAGCTGGCAATTCCGCCAGGCGTTACAGGAAGGTGAGCTGGAATTCCTTGATGGCCGCTGGCTGAGTATTGAAGTCCGCGATATCGGGCTGCGCTGGTTTACTTCGGTAGAGAATGACCAGCTGATTGTTCGTGAATCGGCTGAGGCAGACGTAAGCTTTAGCGCTAATGCCAGCGATCTGCTGATGATCGCCGCGCGTAAGCAAGATCCCGACACACTCTTCTTCCAGCGTCGTCTGGTTATCGAAGGGGATACGGAGCTTGGCCTGTACGTGAAAAATTTGATGGATGCCATTGAGCTGGAGCAGATGCCGAAAGCGCTGCGCGTGGTTCTGCTGCAAATGGCTGATTTTGTAGAGGCTGGGCTGAAAAGCCCGCCTGAAAGCAAACACACTTCAGTAGGTGAGCCATGCTGATTCGAGTTGAAATTGGAATTGATGCACCGGGTATCGATGCGTTATTACGCCGTTCTTTTGCGAGCGATGCCGAAGCCCGACTGGTCCACGATCTCCGCGAAGATGGCCTGATCACCCTGGGTCTGGTTGCCACCGATGACGAAGGTCAGGTTGTCGGTTATGTGGCGTTCAGCCCGGTGACGGTTCAGGGTGAAGAGCTTCAGTGGGTGGGAATGGCACCGCTGGCGGTAGACGAAAGCTACCGTGGCCAGGGCCTTGCCCGCCAGCTGGTCTATGAAGGACTGGATTCGCTGAATGAGTTCGGTTATGCCGCCGTTGTTACGCTGGGTGATCCTGCGTTCTACGGTCGTTTAGGCTTTGAACAGGCGGCGCATTACGATCTGCGCTGTCGCTGGCCGGGCACCGAGTCTGCCTTCCAGCTGCATCGCCTGGCAGATGATGCCCTGAACGGTGTAAACGGGCTGGTGGAATACCACGACCACTTCAATCGCTTTTAATCAGGCTCTCACGTAGCGCCTCAAACGACCCGTCTCCGGCGACGAGGCGCTCTTTCTGGCGCTTCGTCAGCTGCTTGATGCGGTATTCCAGCCTGAGCGCCAGCGAACGATCGCCCACGTGAGCCGAAAAGGCCAGCCGCAATTCCCCTTTCCCGCGTAGCGCTTTTGCCCCTTTCCCCGTTTGATGTTCCAGGAAACGCCGCTCCACATCGGTGGTGATCCCGGTATAGAGTGCGTTATCAGCGGTGCGGACAAGATAAAGAAACCAGGACACGGTAAACAGATTCAGTATGTTAAGGTGAACGCACCTTAGCATGAGAGACAAGAAAAATGGAAACACTGACGGCCATTAACCGCTGGCTGGCGAAACAACATGTCGTCACCTGGTGTGTTTATGATGACGGTGAAATGTGGTGTGCGAATGCGTTCTACTACTACGATCCTGAGCGCGTGGCCTTCTACGTCTTAAGTGAAGATAAAACACGTCATGCGCAGATGACAGGCCAGCTGGCGAAGGTCGCTGGTACGGTTAACGGCCAGCCGAAAACGGTCGCTTTGATCCGTGGCGTCCAGTTCAAAGGTGAGATCCGTCGTCTTGATGGTGAAGAGAGCGACGCGCAACGCGGGCGCTACAATCGTCGTTTTCCTGTCGCCATTGCGCTTAAAGCGCCGGTGTGGGAAATCCGCCTTGATGAACTAAAATTTACAGATAACACACTGGGGTTTGGTAAAAAGATCCACTGGCTGCGTCAGGAGTAAGGTATGAGTCAGGTACTAATTACAGGTGCGACCGGGCTGGTGGGTGGGTATCTGCTGCGTATGCTGATTCAGGAGCGAAAAGTGAACTACATCGCCGCCCCGACGCGTCGTCCGCTTGCCGCCATGCCCGGTGTTTTTAATCCTCATGCGCCGAAACTGAGCGATGCACTGGCTCATGTGTGCGACCCAATTGATATCGCCTTTTGTTGTCTGGGCACGACCCGCCGTGAAGCGGGCAGTAAAACGGCGTTTGTTCACGCTGACTACGCGCTGGTTGTGGATACCGCACTCAGGGCGAAAAGGCTCGGGGCCAAACATCTGGTGGTCGTCAGTTCGATGGGGGCAAACGCAAACTCGCCATTCTTTTACAACAAAGTGAAAGGAAAAATGGAAGCCGCGCTGATTGCGCAGAAATGGGAACATCTGACGATTGTTCGCCCCTCCATGCTGCTGGGGCACCGCGACAAGCGTCGTTTTAACGAGTCGATTTTTGCGCCTTTGTTTCGGATCCTTCCCGGTAACTGGAAATCAATTCATGCGCGTGATGTCGCACGTGCAATGCTGAAAGAGGCGCTGTCGCCATCGCAGGAGGGCGTTAACATTATCCCATCGGCAAAATTACGTGAACTTGCGCGAGGTGAGGCGTAGTATCTTCGGGCTTATTAACACTCCCTGGGGAATGCTATGACTGGTCAGTCTTCATCTCAGGCGGCTACGCCATTTCAATGGTGGAAACCCGCTCTCTTCTTTCTCGTTGTTATCGTTGGTCTTTGGTATGTGAAGTGGCAGCCCTATTACGGAAAAGCATTCACTGCCGCCGAAACGCACAGTATCGGCAAATCCATTCTTGCTCAGGCTGATTCCAGCCCGCTTCAGGCGGCGTGGGATTACGCGATGGTCTATTTCCTTGCCGTCTGGAAAGCTGCAGTGTTGGGTGTGCTCTTAGGCTCACTGATTCAGGTGCTTATCCCGCGTAACTGGCTGGTGAAAACCTTAGGGCAGCCGCGTTTTCAGGGCACGCTTCTGGGGACGATATTCTCTTTGCCTGGCATGATGTGTTCTTGCTGCGCAGCGCCTGTCGCGGCCGGAATGCGCCGCCAGCGCGTTTCAATGGGCGGTGCACTGGCATTCTGGATGGGTAACCCGTTGCTGAACCCGGCTACACTGGTGTTCATGGGGTTTGTCCTCGGCTGGCATTTTGCGTTTATCCGCCTTGTTGCAGGGTTATTGACGGTGCTGGTGGTCGCAACGCTTGTGCAGAACCTGGTGAAAGACAAGACCGTTGAGCCTGTGTCTGTGGACGTGACCATCGCCGAGCCACAGGGCAGCTTCTTTGCGCGTTGGGGCAAAGCACTTTGGCAGCTGTTCTGGAGCACTATCCCGGTGTATATCCTGGCGGTTCTGGTGCTTGGGGCTGCGCGGGTTTGGCTATTCCCTCATGCGGATGGTGCTATCGATAACTCGATGCTGTGGGTGATTGCGATGGCCATTGCAGGCTGTCTGTTTGTTATCCCTACGGCCGCTGAAATCCCGATTGTTCAGACGATGATGCTGGCTGGCATGGGGACTGCTCCGGCGCTGGCGCTGCTTATCACCTTGCCTGCGATCAGCCTGCCGTCGCTTATCATGCTGCGTAAGTCATTCCCGGCCAAAGCCCTGTGGCTGACTGCGGGTCTGGTGGCATTGAGTGGAGTGATTGTGGGCAGTATTGCGCTGATATAAAAAAAGCCCGGTAGCGCTGGCGCTTACCGGGCCTACAGTCAGGTGTGTGTTATTTGATGTAGGTAAACGCGGTGGTGACGTGTTTCACGCCGCTTACCCGACTGGCGATATCAGCAGCCGCTTTCCCTTCGCGGTCGGTGACCAGGCCCAGCAGGAACACTTCGCCGTTTTCGGTGGTGACTTTCACGTTGGAAGATTTCACCTGGTCAGTGCCCAGTAACTGAGAACGGACTTTGGTGGTGATCCAGGTATCGGACGATGCGTCTCCAAGACCAATCGGCTGACCCTGACGCACTTCGTTAAAGACTTCCGTCGTACCCTCTACACCCATCGCGATCTGTTTGGCGCGGGAGGCGAGTTCCATATTCGGTGCCTGGCCTGCCAGTAGTACTTTGCCCTGATACGCCGTTACGTTGATGCGCGCTTCTTTCTTAATCTGTTCGTCTTTCGACAGTGCGCTGTTTACGCGCAGTTCCAGTGTACCGTCATCAACCTGAGTACCCACGGAGCGAGGATCGGTTGCTGCCTTTGTACCAACGGCTGCGGTACCCACAACAGCCGCAGCAATACATCCCTGAAGTAGCAGTGCAGACATCAGGACTGCGAGGGTCGATAAAGCCTTCATGAATACTCCTTAATCATCCTGGTGAGGGAAAAGCGTGTTATCGATCAGATCGCATAAGCAATTCACCGTTAGCATGTGCATTTCCTGAATGCGTGCGCTGCGATGAGAAGGAATGCGAATTTCCACATCCTGCGGCCCCAGAAGGCCTGCCAGCTCACCGCCGTCATAACCCGTTAACGCCACGATAGTCATATCGCGGGTGACAGCTGCTTCAACGGCTTTGACGATGTCGCGGCTGTTACCACGCGTGGAGATAGCCAACAGAACATCTCCGGCGTGACCCAGGGCGCGCACTTGCTTCGCGTAAATTTCGTCATGCAGACGATCGTTAGCAATCGCTGTTAAGACCACATTATCGGTGTTTAGTGCAATGGCAGGTAAACTAGGTCGTTCTGTTTCAAAGCGATTTATCATGCTGGCAGCAAAATGCTGTGCGTTGGCGGCCGATGTGCCATTGCCACAACAGAGGATTTTGTTGCCATTAAGCAGGGACTGTACCAGCGTCATCGCTGCGCGAGAAATCGCGTCCGGGAGGGCTTCCGCCGCTGCAATCTGAGTCTGAATGCTTTCTGTGAAGCACACTTTAATTCTTTCGAGCACGTTATCCCTTTAAATCGTATTCAGGTGTCTTCGCCAAACGCGTTTTTCAGCCACTCAATGTCGTTTCCGGTGAAGGCTACCACATCGAACCGGCAATCCACAGTATCAAAGCTCCCATTATGGCGGGCAAGCCACAAGAGGGCTGTCTGTAATAATTTTTGTTGTTTGGCGGGCGTCACGCTGGCGGCAGCCCCGCCAAATTGCGATGACTGCCTGAAGCGTACTTCGACAAACACGGTCGTTTGACCGTCTTTCATAATAAGGTCGATTTCGCCGCCCCGTCCGCGAACGTTGGCGGCGATAAAGCGCAGTCCCTTGCCTTCAAGCCAGCGACGCGCTTTGATTTCCCACGCGTCACCGGTCTGTTTACGGCTTAACTGGCCGGGACGACCTGCCCCTGCTGGTATTTGAGCCATGATAACTTCCTGTTAATCACGCAGTCCTGAGTGGCGGTCAAATCGCCGGTGTTGCCGTTGAGTTCGAACCCTGGCACCTGGCGCATCTGAGTAAAGTGGTTTGCCAGCGCCCATGCATCAACACCCATGGCATACAGGCGTGCCAGAGAGTAGTCGTTACGCACGGCGCCCAGCGCCTGCTGCATCAGTGCCGGGTTACTGCCCGCCAGCATTGGAATTTCGCTGTATTGCAGGCCTTCCATTTCCAGACGGAAATCTGGGCCAGCCGTGCCTTGTGCGCTGCGAGAGCTTGCGTACAGTGTTGCACCGCTCTGGCTGCCGTTACGCATGGCGATCATCGGTTTGATGAACGCGATCTCTTCCGGGGTCGCGACGATGTAAGCAGCATCAACTTTACCGCCACCGCTGATTTGTGCATCGGTCGGTGGGGCAGGAATGTTCAAGCCACCAATGGTGACACCCTGCTGTTGTGGCAGGCTTGCCGAAACCGGGCTGCCGCTGAGCGAAATGCCCGCACCGCCGTTGACACCGCCTCTCAGCTCAGACACTGAGCCAAACTTCTGCTGTAAAACAATGCCACCGCCCAGTTTCTGCCACTCTTGTGCGAATGCAGTCGCTACGCGGTCACCCAGCGTGCTGCGCGGAATGAGCAGCAGTGGCGCTTGTTTACCCTGCTCGTGAATATGGCGCGCCGCATCACGGGCTTCATCTTCCGGAGAGAGAGCGAAGTAACAGATATTCGCACGATTCTGAACTTGCTCTGGCTGGTTAAGCGCCAGGACGTTCAGGGTGGTATTGCTTTTCATCAGCTCATCGACGTTGTTTTTCAGCAATGGGCCAACCACGATGCTGGCACCGTCCTGCTGAACCTGCGCCAGAACCTGATCGAGCGGCTGTGAGCTGGTGTCGTAGATTTTCAGCTCTGCACCCGGATTTGCGCCGGTTGTCGCCACAGCCTGAGGCTGTGCTGCCGGTTGTTGGGCAGGCTGTGTCGTCTGAGGTTGTTCAGTCGCCTGCGGCTGTGCAGTTGCTGCCTGAGTGGCAGGTGCAGCCTGCGTTGCCGCTGGTGTCTGTACCGGCGCCGCTGCTGGTGTAGTCGCGGCTGGCGTTGTTGGCGCCGTGACCGGGTTTTGCAGAGTTCCCTGGGCTGGCGTTTGTGCTGTCGTCAGGTCGCTGGTTTCCGCAGCGGAAGGGCTGACCACGGTGTTGACGTTAGCAGCCTGCGCGGCTTGCTCTGGCACGGCATTGCCTGCAACGGCAGTTGTGCCGTTTTTCGCCGCTTCAAAACCCTGCTGGATCGCGCGACTGAATACCGCCGCCTGGCCGTTTAACGGCAGCAGCAGGGCGATTTTGCTGGTGGACGCAGGTTTAAAGTTCTGCACGTTAACCAGCTGCGTTGGCAGCATTTTCGCACCAGGGTTTTGCGGGTAGCGAGTCTGCCAGTCGGTAATACCGGCTTTCAGCATGTTCGGATCGTTGCGGTTGTTAAACCACATCTGTTGCAGATCCAGCCAGCCCTGCAATACGTTTTCGTCGGCGTTGATCACCAACTGCTGCGCTTGTTCCTGCGTCATTGAGGAGAGCGCCTGCCAGGTGGCATCGATATTTTTTTGTTTGTCGGCAGCGCTAAGCAGTGGCTCCTGGGCAATCAGTGCGCGGAGCAGCGGCAGGGAAGCACGGCCCTGTTCTGCGGTGATACCTGCTTGCCAGAAACGAGCCTGCTGGTTTTTATCCAGCGCGCTGACGTCGATGTCGCCGAGGATCTTTTTGGCGGCCGCATAATCTTTCTGTGCCACTTTCAGCTCTGCTGAAAGCAATACCTGCTCACGACGCTGCGTGTCGTTAAGATCTTGCGGCAGCTGGTTGAACAGATCGGCGGCCTGCTGGGTTTTACCTTCTTTCAGCAGTGCACGAATGGCGAGTAATTGCCAGTTGGTCTTGGTATCATTTGAGCTCTGCGACATTTGTTGCAGATAAAAGCCAGAATCAGCCTGCGCGGATCCCTGCATATGGGCAGCGCTTTGATCGGGTGCCTGGGTGCCACAGCCTGCAAAGATCAGGGCTGCCAGCAGCAGAGGCACGCTGCGCGCGGCTTTTGTTCGAAGAAACGTTAACGGTACCATACTGTATCCAGTGATTTTTTTTACGCAATGCTCAATATTAAATCGGCAATACGGACTAAACAATGAAACAACACGAAACGGCAGATAATTCTCAAGGCCAGCTTTATATTGTACCTACTCCTATCGGGAATTTGTCTGATATTACCCAACGTGCCCTCACTGTATTACAAGCCGTTGATTTAATTGCTGCTGAAGATACCCGCCATACCGGTTTACTGCTGCAACACTTCGCCATTAACGCCCGAATGTTTGCCCTTCACGATCACAATGAGCAACAAAAAGCTGACACGCTGGTGGCGAAACTGAAAGAGGGGCAGAACATCGCCCTGGTGTCCGATGCCGGAACACCGCTGATTAACGATCCTGGCTACCATCTGGTGCGTACCTGTCGTGAAGCGGGTATTCGCGTTGTACCATTGCCGGGACCGTGCGCCGCGATTGCCGCATTGAGTGCGGCGGGTTTGCCGTCCGATCGTTTTTGCTATGAAGGCTTCCTGCCGGCGAAATCAAAAGGCCGCCGCGACGTGCTAAAAGATCTGGAAACCGAACCGCGCACGCTGATTTTCTATGAATCTACCCACCGTTTACTGGAAAGCCTGGACGATATGGTCACCGTCTGGGGTGAAGCCCGCTACGTGGTGCTGGCGCGTGAGCTGACGAAAACCTGGGAAACCATCCACGGTGCCCCTGTTGGCGAGCTGCTGGCGTGGGTAAAAGAAGACGAAAACCGTCGTAAAGGCGAGATGGTACTGATTGTTGAAGGCCACAAAGCAGAAGAAGACGCACTGCCTGCTGATGCCATCCGCACCCTGACGCTGCTGCAAAGCGAGCTGCCACTCAAGAAAGCGGCTGCCCTGGCGGCGGAAATTCACGGCGTGAAGAAAAATGCGTTGTATAAGTATGCGCTGGAGCAGCAGGGAGAGTAAGCCTCTTGCCCATGTATTTGCCGGGGGGCGGCTGCGCCTTACCCGGCCTGGAAGGTCAGACTTCTAAACACTTAAACAACAATCAGTTCAACTGATGTCTGTTTTAACGCTTTGCTGTCTTTCTCGACAATCCCTTCATCCGTAATCACGCAATCAATCTTCGCCATCGGCAGTACCTGATTGAATCCGCGGCGGTTGAACTTGCTGGCATCCAGTACCGCAATCACCTTATGGGCGGCGGCGGCCATCACGCTGCTGATCGCATAGCCTTCATTGAAGGTGGTAATGCCGTTTGTGGCGTCTATTCCGTCAGCACCCACGAACATCAAATCTGCGCTGATACCCGCAAGTGAGCGCTCGGCAATGGTGCCGTGCATTGAGTGGGTCTTATGGCGTACCGTACCGCCGCAAACCACCAGCGTAATGTCTTTGTTTTCAGAAAGGGCAAACGCGGCGGGAAGGCTGTTTGTGATAACCGTGATGTTGGCTTTTTTGGTCAGCGCTTCGGCAATCAGCATCGTTGTACTGCCGCTGTCCAGGATAACCGTCATCCCTTCTTCAATCATGGCTGCGGCGGCCAGTGCAATACGTTTTTTCGGGTCGCTTGCCAGCTGATAACGATCTTCCAGGATGACTTCCTGGTTTTCGCTTTCGGCCAGATTGCTACCGGGCCTTGCTGCGCCACCGTGAAAACGTGTGACCAGCCCCTTTTCTTCCAGCAGGCGCAGGTCGGTACGAATCGTCACTTCCGAAATCCCAAACAGACTCGAAAGATCCAGCACCATGACGCTGCCCTGAGCGTTGACGAGGTCAACTATTTTGTTCCTTCGTTCAAATGAGTTCATATTGATTTGCCTGACAATTAACTATCCCTATTCTAATCGAAGGTATGCGAAAGGTGTACGATAATATTCGAAAGTAAATGTGAGCCAGCTCAGGTTGCTGGCTCGAAGGCTCAAGCGAGGCGTAGCATTATCTTGCCCTGCATGGGCGAGCCGTTCAGTGCCTGCACGGCCTGGGCAAAGCTTTCGCTATTGCCAACGTGCGCAATGAGCGGTTCCAGCTTCAGTTTTTTCTCTGTGAGCAGGCGCGCGGCCGTTTCCCACTCTTCGCCCGGCCAGGGGGCGGAATAGTTCATCCAGCTACCGAAAATGGTCAGCTCTTTTCGCAGAATTTTGCCAAATGTGGCAGCCGATAAATTCAGGTCATGGTGCAGCGTTCCCACCAGCGCCACTTTTGCGCGTGGCCCCGCGATATCAATAGCCAGAGAAACGGTCTGCGGCGCACCGGCCGTTTCCAGCACCAGTTGCTCAAAGCGGTTATCGTTCAGCTGGGCCGAGATCGCTTCAGCACTCATGACTTTACTGTTGAATACGCAGGTTGCTCCAAGCGTTTTCGCCAGCGCGAGCTTATCGTCGTTGATATCAATGGCGGTCACGCTTTTGGCACCCAGGGCCAGCGCGCACTGCATCGCCAGCAGGCCGATAGTGCCAGCGCCAACCACAATGACGTTTTTACCTTCGCATCCTGAAGCAAGGTGAAACGCATGAAGCCCTACGGTAATGGGTTCTATAAACGCGCCGTCTTCGATGCTCATCTCCGCGGGTAAACGGAACAGATTAGCGCGGTTAACGACGATGTATTCTGCGTTACCCCCTTCGCTGCGTGAACCGACAAACTGGTACTGCTTACATAACGAGTAGTAGCCTTTCTCACATTCCGGGCAGGAAAAACAGGGCAGCAGCGGGACGCAGGCAACTGCATCACCAGCCGTGAGATCGGTCACAGCCGAACCACAGGCTTCAACATAGCCGCTAAATTCATGGCCCAGGGTGATGGGGTAAAAGTGTGCCCCTTTGGCGAAAATACGCGGGATGTCTGAGCCGCATAACCCCGAGCAGACTACGCGCACCAGCACATCATCCACCGCCTTAATTTGTGGGACAGGGCGTTCTTCAACGCGCACGCTGCCCTCAGCATGAATTACCACTGATTTCATGATTCACTCCAGAAAAAAAGGGGGAGCATCGCTCCCCGGATATCAAGATGCCGTCTGGTTTTGCGGGTTACTGGCCTTCTTTTCCACAGCCATAAACGCGCGGGCACGACGCCAGGTGAGCAGAACGCCGGTGAAGTAAATCGCGCCAATCACGATAAAGCCCACCACGTTTTGCCAGGTAAAGAGCTGAATCAACAGCCAGGTAATCGGGGAACCGCCCTGGTCCATCGAGGCCACCAGCCCACCGGCTTTCAGTGCCCCGGCGTTCTGGGCAAGCTGCGTATGCAGGCCGATAGTTTGTGTGGCGATCCACAGCGTAATACCCATGATAATCACGCCGGAGATAAGCGTGCGGAACAGGTTGCCCTGATGCACGGCCACGGCCATCGCCACGAAGAAACCAATGGTGGCAAGATCGCCAAACGGCAGAACCTGGTTACCCGGAACAAGCACTGCAATCAGAATGGTGAGCGGGATAAAAATCAGGCTCGCAGACACCACTGACGTATGGCCCAACAACAGCGCAGGATCAAGGCCGATTAAGAACTCCTGGCCGCCAAACTTAGCCTGCAAGCGCTTGCGGGCATGTTTTGCAATCGGCGTCAGGCCGTCCATGATAGGTTTGATAACGCGCGGCATCAGCAGCATGACGGCTGCGGTTTTAACCGCAAGCTGTAAGATGTTTTTGGCGTCGTACCCTGCCAGCATCCCGATAACCAGCCCCATGACGAAGCCGACGGTGACCGGCTCTCCAAACGGGCCGAAGCGTTTTTGAACATCATCAGCGCTGAAATGAATGCGATTAAGCCCCGGGATCTTCTCAATAAGCGTATCCACAAGCACGGCGATAGGGCCAAGGTAGGCCGATGAACCGTGGGGAATGGCAATCCCCTCAAGCCCGAAGAAGTCCCGCGTATCTTTGGCAAACCAGTCACCCAATTTGTAAACAAACGCTGCGTGCGCCACTACACCCAGAATACCCAGCCAGTACGAACCGGTAGCCAGATGAAGCATTGCGCCGGTGAAGGTCATATGCCAGATGTTCCAGATATCCACGTTCACCACGCGCGTCATTCGTGTAACAAGCATGACCACGTTCACACCAATCGCCACAGGAATAGCAACCAGTGCAATTTGCGATGCCCAGGTCATTGGGGAGGAGCCTGGCCAGCCCACGTCCACAACATGAAGATTAATCTGGAAATGCTCCGCCATTGCCTTCGCTGCTGGGCCGATGGAGTCCAGCATCAGGCCGATAACCAGCCCAATCCCCACGAAGCCAATACCGATATGCAAGCCTGATTTGAAGCAATCGCCCAGTTTCATCCCCAGTAATTTCGAGAAGATGATAATGACGATTGGCAACATTACGGTCGGCCCCAGATCGAGGATGTACCGCATGATTTCGGTAAACATGGTTTTACCCCTCGAGGATGGTCAGGATTTTTTGCTGCAACGCTTCGATGCCGACACCTGAAACAAACGGCATCCCGTGTACTACCGGGATGTTGCCAAAGGATCTGTCGACTTTAGCCGTGGTACAAATCAGGTCTGCGCCGTCCATATAGGTTTCAATTTCGGTTACGCGGCACTGCACCAGATCCAGCTCAATGTGGTGGGCTTCACACAGCTCTTTGATCTCTTCTGCTGCCATGGTTGAGGTGGCGACTGCACCGCCACAGGCAACGATAATTTTGCGTTTCATAGGGTACTCCTTTTTATTATCAGTATGTTATGAAGCCTGAGCACAGGAGGAAGGCTCAAGGATCGTTTCCCGGAAACAGGCGGCCAGTTGTTCTGCTGGCGTGGCCAGCAGCATGTCCAGCGTTTGCGGGTTTTGCAGCTCACTAAAAAGACGGCGCAGCAACTTCATTTGCGCCGACGGGTTTTCAACAATCAACGCGATAATGAGCGAAACCGCGACCTCTCCATCATCATCAGCCTGTTGAAAATTCACCGGTTTGTCCGGGCGAATCAGGTATATAGCAGGGCTTTTGGCATGTACTGCTTCGCAGTGCGGAATCGCGACCGCATGGCGCTCAAGAGCAATGCCAGTGGGATAATTCAGCTCTCTTTCCAGGAGTGCTGCGGGATAAGAGGCATGTACGACACCTTTCGCCAGCATCTCTTCGCCAATGTGTGCCAGCGCCTGCTGGCAGGTTTCGAACTCAATTCCGGTACGGACAAAAACGTGACTCATACAAACTCCGGGCATCAGGCTTTTTCAGGGGTGCAGCCAAAACGGTAGGCGCGTAATACATCTTGTATTTTGTCGATGATGAGATTTTGCGGTGTTGCAGCGATCTCATTCATGGATAAACGTTCGAACTGAACCGGCATAAACTGGCTAATAAGACCCAGCGGCAGTGAAATCGCGTCCAGATTGGCGAGCAGTTTTTCGACGCTCTGGCAAATTCGCGGATGCGGCCAGTAATAACGAATACGGTCAGATAAGCTGAAATGAATATCGACCATGGCCTGACTCCAGGTAGGGCGATAGTACTTTTTCCAGTAGTCCGGTTCGTTCAGCATCACTTCGTCGATAACGTCGAGCACGTGGCTACGTTGTTCCGGCGCGACCAGCTCATTTTCCATCTGCGCAAGGGCAAAGATGGCTTCACGCAGCGCAAAGGTCAGCGCCGGGCCCACTTTCAGAATGGCAAAGTGATCGTTCACCAGCGCGCGATAGGCCTGGCGGGTCTGGTAATCGGTGGAGTGTGCTTCGTAGACCATTGGTGTCTGGCAGATCCAACCGGACAGCGCCTTTGCGGCCTGCGGTTGATAGTGAATAATTTGGGTGTGATCGAACTCCACGCCCGGCTGGACGACGATAGCGATAACGCGCTTCATGGCCTCGTCCAGCCCCAGAGCACCAAATGCCACACGGTGCGTTTCCAGCGTTTGTGCGGCATCTTCAACGCGAGTGACATGCACGCTATCAATGCTGCTGGCTTCGCCACCTGGCACCGGCACCTCAGTACCAATGACGTAGGTCAGTGCGGCTTTTTGTTCATCGCTGGCCACCTCTTCTGCCGCCTGGCAAAGGCGTGCGGCACGTTGCGCCACGACTTTAGGTGCGAGCGGGACCGGATCGTCCGCGCAGGACATCGAAGCGTCAAGGTGGATCTTGCTAAAGCCCGCACGCACGTAAGCCTTGATAAGCTCGATGGATTTTTCCATGGCAGCATCGGCCGGTTCGTTCTGCCAGCAGTTTGGCCCCAGATGATCGCCGCCGAGGATCAGGCGCTCCTGCGGGAACCCTACTTCTTTAGCGATATTCAGGACGAAATCGCGAAAATCGGCTGGCTGCATCCCGGTGTAGCCGCCAAACTGGTTGACCTGGTTTGAGGTCGCCTCAATCAACACTTTGTTGGTGGTGTTCAGGTCAAAACGCAGGGCGGCTTCGATGACCAACGGGTGCGCTGAACAGACTGAACAAATCCCGAGCTGCTCTCCCGCCTTATGGCGGGCAATAATATCTTTCACGTTTTCCTCCGGTTAATGGCTGAATGCTTTGGTGTTGCGCAGGGATCTGAGCTTCCCTTCACAACCGCAATCGGTAATGACTTTACGAACCACCTCTTTCATCGCGGCTTTCGCCGGCACCATGTAATGACGTGGGTCACTGGCATCCGGGTGGGCAGAGAAGTAGTCCTTCAGGGCGTCTGAGAAGGCGATTTTGAGTTCGGTGGCAACGTTAACCTTGCAAATCCCCAGCGCAATGGCGTGGCGGATATCCGCGGTCGAAAGCCCGGATGCGCCGTGTAATACCAGGGGGATATCCACATTGCTGCGGATTTCGGCCAGTCGTTCGAAGTCGAGTTTCGGCGTGGCGGTATACAGGCCGTGTGCGGTGCCTATCGCGACCGCCAGAGAATCAATGCCCGTCAGCGCCACAAATTCGTGTGCCTGTTGTGGATGGGTGTAGAGCGCATCTTTACTGTCGACAACCAGGTCATCTTCCTGGCCGCCTAATCGTCCGAGTTCCGCTTCTACACTCACGTCGTAACGATGGCAGTAGTCAGTCACTTTTTTGACCAGCGCGATGTTGTCGGCAAACGGAAGGTGGGAGCCATCGATCATAGCTGAGCGAACCCCGGCCTGGACTTTCTGTGCTATGTCGTCGAAGACTTCGTGGTGATCCAGGTGAATGGCCAGCGGCTGGTTGTAGGTTTTGGCCAGATCGCTTGCGATCGCCACCACATTGCCGATTCCGGCGTAGCTGAACGTGCCGGGCGTTCCCGCAACGATCAGAGGGGAGCGCATTTCAGAGGAGGTTTCGACCACCACTTGCAACGTTTCGAGATTGTGAATGTTGAATGCCGGAACGGCGTAACCTTCTCGCTGTGCCTTTTGCAGCATCGCTTTCGTTGAGATAACGTACATCTTTCCTCCGAAACCTTTCGTTTTGTTTATACGAAAGAAGATATAGGGTTTCGGAATGTTTTTTTGTGATTCACATCTTAAAAATGAAGGAAGCGAAAGTGAAAGTAAGTATGCGAAAGAAACGAAAGCAAAAAAAAAGCATGGCCGGAGCCATGCTAATCGAGGTTTACTGCAAAATCAGGTCACAGGAGCCGGGTTAAACACCGCCAGCTGGTTATGTAATCCCCATTGATCAGAGAAGGTTTTCTTGCGACCGCTTGCCACATCCAGAATAAAGTGGAACAGTTTCCAGCCCACCTCTTCAATGCTCTCTTCCCCGGTGGCAATGGTCCCGGCGTTAATGTCCATTAAGTCATACCAGCGGTTGGCAAGCTCGGTACGAGTTGCCATTTTAATGACAGGCACCGCCATCAGGCCGTACGGCGTGCCGCGCCCGGTGGTAAAGACCTGTACTGTAATGCCGGACGCCACCTGTTGCGTGCCGCAGACAAAATCACTGGCTGGCGTTGCGGCGTAGATCAGGCCGCGTTTGGTTGGGCGCTGGCCGGGAGAGAGCACTTCCACAATGGCGCTCTGGCCGGATTTGGCAATCGACCCCAGGGCTTTTTCCACCACGTTCGCCAGGCCGCCTTTTTTGTTACCCGGAGACGGGTTGGCGCTGCGGTCGGTTTGGCCTATATCGAGATAATTATCGTACCAGGCCATCTCTTCCAGCAGGCGTTTACCCACCTCTTCATTGATGGCGCGTGGCGTCAACAGGTGGATGGCGTCACGCACTTCGGTGACTTCAGAGAACATCACCGTTGCGCCGCAGCGTACAAACAGGTCAGAGGCATAGCCGACTGCCGGGTTCGCCGTTACGCCGGAAAACGCATCGCTGCCGCCGCACTGTGTGCCGACCACCAGCTCAGAGGCCGGGCAGGTTTCACGCTGGCGCTTGTTCAGTTTATCCAGATGGCGTTCTGCAACCTGAAGAATATCGTCGACCATCGATTTAAAACCGACATGGTGCTCATCCTGCAAACGGACAATACTGGCATCGTCCACCGGAATGGCTTTTACATCTTCGGTGCCTTGCAGCAGGCGCTCTGGTTGCAGCTTCTCACAGCCCAGACCAATCACCATCACTTCGCCGCCAAAGTTCGGGTTCAGGGCGATGTTGTGAATAGTACGAATAGGCACAACGGCCGCCGGCGCGTTGATGGCCACACCGCAGCCGTAAAGGTGGTTCAGGCCTACCACGCCGTCTACGTTCGGGTATTTCGGCAGCAGGTCGCGTTCGATGATTTTTACCACGTAGTCCACCACGCCCGCCACGCAGTGTACGCTGGTGGTAATGCCGAGCAGGTTTTTGGTACCCACGCTGCCGTCTGCATTGCGATAACCTTCGAAGGTATAGCCTTTCAGCGGCGGCAACGGTTCAGGAACGCGGGTCGCCAGTGGAAGCGTATTCAGCGGCGGTGCTTTTGGCAGCTCAACCAGGGACTCTTCAATCCAGCTTCCTTGCGGGATGGCACGAACCGCGTAGCCGATGACCTCGCCATAACGAACGATTTCGCCATGAGCAGGGATATCCACCAGGGCAACTTTATGTCCTTGTGGAATATGCTCAATCAGTTCCAGCCCGTCCGGGAATCGGGTTCCGGCTTTTAAACCATTGTCGTTGACAATAATCGCCACATTATCTGTGTCGTGTACTTTTATATAGAACGCCGTCGGCGACGCTTGTCGGATTTCAATGTCGGCCATTGTTCAGTATTCTCCAGCAAAGTGTCTGATAATAAATGCAGCTGATTGGGTGTTTATTTTCTTATTAGCAAATAAAGACGCTGCTTTCTTAAATAAAGAATGTCAGGACTTAAAGGATAGGAATGTGATCCAGGTCACTCAACAAAGCCAGAGATCGCGCGTCCTGGTCAGTAATACGTGATTCTGTGCATCAGCGCCCAGTGCTTTGTGCATATGCTCAATATAATATTGAGATTTGGAGTAATAATTGAGCATTAAAACAATGTGCGGCAGCCGGGTGATGATTATACTTAATCACGATTCCATTGCATCTGGTTAATTACCTGATATTGCCTGCTATCGATAAATAATCAGGAAATATTATTTCTGAAAATTATAAATATAAATTTATCGATGTGCCAGAGGAAATAAACATGATACTGGATACTGCTGTAGAAGCTAAAAAGGGTGTGCCTACCCGATATTTAATTCTACTGATTATATTTATCGTTACGGCGATTAACTACGCTGACCGTGCGACGCTGTCAATTGCTGGTACTGAAGTGGCGAAGGAGCTGCAACTGAGTGCCGTATCGATGGGCTATATCTTCTCCGCGTTTGGCTGGGCTGGCCGGTGATTTCCGACACGGCACCAAAAGAGATAGTGGGCCTGTGCGGTGGTGTGTTTAACGTCTTTGGTAACGTGGCGTCCATTGTGACTCCACTGGTATTCGTTGGCTGTTCAGCGTTGATGGCGATGGTCTGCTACCTGTTCGTAGTCGGCGACATCAAACGTATGGAATTGCAGAAATAAGCAAAGGTATAAGCGATGAGTAACGAAATCTTCCCGAATAAGTTTAAAGCGGCCCTCGCGGCACACCAGATCCAGATTGGCTGCTGGTCAGCTCTGGCAAGCCCAATCAGCACAGAAGTGCTCGGCCTGGCGGGATTCGACTGGCTGGTACTGGACGGCGAACATGCGCCGAACGATATCAGCACCTTTATCCCACAGCTGATGGCGCTGAAAGGCAGCAACAGCGCGCCAGTCGTTCGCGTCCCGACTAACGAACCGGTGATCATCAAGCGCCTGCTGGATATCGGTTTCTACAACTTCCTGATCCCGTTTGTGGAAAATGTCGAGGAAGCGGTGCAGGCCGTGGCATCAACACGCTACCCGCCAGAAGGCATTCGCGGCGTGTCTGTTTCTCACCGCGCCAACATGTTTGGCACCGTGCCGGACTACTTTGCGCAGTCCAACAAGAACATCACTATCCTGGTGCAGATTGAGAGCCAGCAGGGTGTCGATAACGTCGATGCCATCGCGGCGACCGAGGGCGTTGACGGTATTTTCGTTGGCCCAAGCGATCTGGCTGCCGCCTTTGGACACCTTGGTAATGCGTCTCACCCGGAAGTACAACGCGCCATCCAGCATATTTTTGCCCGTGCCAAAGCGCACGGCAAACCGTGCGGCATTCTGGCCCCGGTTGAAGCCGATGCCCGTCGTTACCTGGAATGGGGTGCGACGTTTGTTGCCGTCGGCAGTGATCTGGGCGTATTCCGCTCTGCCACGCAAAAACTGGCTGATTCCTTTAAGAAATAACCACCCCTGAGAGAAAGAGAGAGACGCAATTATGACACTGAAAGTTGGTTTTATTGGCCTGGGTATCATGGGTAAACCAATGAGTAAAAACCTCATTAAAGCAGGTTACTCACTGGTGGTTTCTGACCGTAATCCAGAAGCGGTTGCTGAAGTGATTGCCGCAGGGGCAGAAACAGCAACTACCGCCAAAGCCATTGCCGAGCAGTGCGATGTGATCATCACCATGCTGCCAAACTCACCGCATGTGAAAGAGGTTGCTCTGGGTGAGAACGGCATTATCGAAGGCGCCAAACCGGGCCTGGTAGTGATTGATATGAGTTCTATCGCCCCGCTGGCGAGCCGTGAAATCAGTGAAGCGCTGAAAGTGAAAGGCGTGGATATGCTGGATGCCCCGGTAAGCGGTGGTGAACCCAAAGCGATCGACGGCACGCTGTCGGTGATGGTGGGCGGTGATAAAGCGATTTTCGACAAATACTACGACCTGCTGAAAGCGATGGCGGGATCTGTTGTACACACCGGTGAAATCGGCGCAGGTAACGTAACCAAGCTGGCAAACCAGGTGATTGTGGCGCTGAACATTGCCGCCATGTCCGAAGCGCTGACACTGGCGACCAAAGCGGGCGTGAACCCGGATCTGGTGTATCAGGCTATCCGTGGCGGTCTGGCAGGCAGCACCGTTCTGGATGCGAAAGCGCCAATGGTGATGGATCGTAACTTCAAGCCAGGCTTCCGTATCGACCTGCACATTAAAGACCTGGCGAATGCGCTGGATACCTCTCACGGCGTGGGCGCACAGTTGCCACTGACCGCGGCGGTAATGGAGATGATGCAGGCGCTGCGTGCCGATGGTCTGGGCACTGCAGATCACAGTGCGATTGCGTGTTACTACGAAAAACTGGCGAAGGTAGAAGTTTCTCGCTAATAAAAACGGGCGCGGGAACGCGCCCGATATTTTTGCCGAGTGCAGTAACAGGCTACAACTATGAAAATCGTAATCGCTCCAGACTCTTATAAAGAAAGCCTTTCTGCCACCGAGGTAGCTCAGGCGATAGAAAAAGGATTTCGGGAGATCTTCCCCGATGCACTTTATGTTTCTGTTCCTGTTGCCGATGGTGGGGAAGGCACGGTCGAAGCGATGATTGCCGCAACCCAGGGCGCGGAGCATCATGCCGTTGTGACCGGGCCCCTGGGCGAAAAGGTGAATGCCTGCTGGGGCATGTCCGGCGATGGTAAGACTGCATTTATCGAGATGGCGGCGGCAAGCGGCCTGGCACTTGTGCCTCCTGCGCTGCGTAACCCACTTGTCACCACCTCACGCGGTACCGGAGAGCTTATCCTCAGTGCGCTGGATAAAGGCGCACGCAATATCATTATCGGTATTGGCGGTAGCTCAACGAACGACGGTGGGGCTGGCATGGTGCAGGCGCTGGGCGCAAAACTCTGCGATGCCAACGGCAAAGAGATTGGTTACGGTGGCGGTAGCCTGATGGCGCTCAACAGTATTGATTTGTCAGGCCTTGATCCGCGTCTGAAGAGCTGCACCCTTCGCGTGGCGTGTGATGTGACGAACCCGCTGGTGGGGGAAAAAGGGGCATCCCGTATCTTTGGCCCGCAGAAAGGGGCGGATGAGGGGATGATCCTGGAGCTGGATGCCAATCTTAGCCACTATGCGGACGTGATTAGAACGTCCCTGCGAATCGACGTGAAGCATGTTCCGGGCGCGGGTGCTGCTGGTGGGATGGGGGCGGCGCTGATGGCATTCCTTGGCGCAGAGCTGCGCAGCGGTATTGAGATAGTCACTCAGGCGCTTAACCTGGAAGAACATATTCACGACTGCACCTGGGTTGTGACGGGAGAGGGGCGGCTCGACAGCCAGAGTATTCATGGCAAAGTGCCCGTCGGCGTGGCGAATGTCGCCAAAAAATACCACAAGCCGGTGATTGGTATCGCCGGTAGCCTGACCAAAGACGTGGGCGTCGTACACCTGTATGGTATCGATGCGGTGTTCAGTGTACTGACCAGCATTGGTTCGCTGGAAGAGGCTTTCCGGGGAGCATTCGACAACATTTACCGCGCCTCACGCAATATCGCGGCGACTTTGCAGATGGGGATGCGCACGCAAGGGTGACAGCGGCGCGCAAACCCTCTATACTGCGCGCCGAAGCTGACCAGACAGTCGCCGCTTCGTCGTCGTCCTCCTTCGGGGGGAGACGGGCGGAGGGGAGGAAAGTCCGGGCTCCATAGGGCAGGGTGCCAGGTAACGCCTGGGGGGGAAACCCACGACCAGTGCAACAGAGAGCAAACCGCCGATGGCCCACGCAAGTGGGATCAGGTAAGGGTGAAAGGGTGCGGTAAGAGCGCACCGCGCGGCTGGTAACAGTCCGTGGCACGGTAAACTCCACCCGGAGCAAGGCCAAATAGGGGTTCACAAGGTACGGCCCGTACTGAACCCGGGTAGGCTGCTTGAGCCAGTGAGCGATTGCTGGCCTAGATGAATGACTGTCCAACGACAGAACCCGGCTTATCGGTCAGCTTCACCTTCTTAAAAAACCCCGCTTCGGCGGGGTTTTTGCTTTTGGTTGAGACGCCTCAAGATTCAGTTCTGATTGAGTACCTGGCAAACTGTCCCCGCAACACTTCCCTTCTCATTTCGCTTAGAAAACAGTATCACTTAAATAACAAATTAGTTGCGCTGGTGATTATTGCATATAGCATGTTACCACGTTCTTAACCATGTGTTTTATGTGTGATTAGGCATTGACGCAGCGCCGTCGCTCGTATGAAGGATAAAGAGAGCCGGCTGATAAAACAGACATCATCGCAGGAGGTTTCATGCCAGGAGGCGCAAGGAAGGGAGATCTGGCTAAAGGTCACGGCTGTTTTCCCGACAGCCCTGTTATCGAAGGTAGCCCTGATGTTTTCATCAATGGTTTAGCCGCAGCACGGCTGGGAGATGCGGTAGAAGCGCATGGCTGTACCTGCGGGAAGGATTGCGGAACGCATTCCCGAATTGTCTCTGAAGGATCGGCCACTGTTTTTATTAACGGCAGACCCGCCGCCACAGTTTCTCATGGTATTAACTGTGGTGGAGTCATTATATCCGGTAGCGGAGATGTCATTATCGGGAACACGCCTTTTCAGCCTTCACCTCATGATTCTGGCAATCAGGCAACGTCGCTGAATTCTGAGACATCTGCTGAGCAGCCCGAGCAATATGCGCAGGCTGCTAAAAGGGGGCATCCGTTTCCAGAGGGTGATAAAGATATTCATCCAACGCCCGATCCACGCGCTAATTACCCTACAGCCCCCCGCGCTGGTGTAGACGCGGGTTTTTGCATCATTCCCCGGTATTCAACAACAAGCTCTTTCGAAAGCCTGCTTTTCTCAGGTCATCAGCCTGAGGGTACGCGCGAATTGTATCGTTCCCTGAATGGTGCCGGAAAAGAGCACAAAGCGGGTTCAATTCTGCTGGTAGTTGATCCTGATAAACAGGACAGCGAACAGATTTCTCACATGCATGCAGCAAAATCACGCATTGATGAAGCACTGGCACCTCTCTCGGAGCAGCAAGCGGACTTCTTATTCAGACATAAAGACACAATTGAACTCTTTGCAGCTGCCGCCAGCAAAGTCAGTGATGCTGCCGGATATTCAGGACAAGCCACTGAAGCCGCAAGAGGCTATTTTGAGGAGGTAGAGAGGATACTTACCGAGATTGATAAAACCTATAAAAATCAATATATAACAAGCGGAGCACTGATCGGTGAACAATTTTTCGTTGAACGACGTCGGCTGTTTGGTCAGCTTGATAGCGTTCTGAAGATGTTTATGAAGCATCGATTCATGTTCAACGAGTACGCCGATCTGAAAAGTGCCCTTGGCCTCTCCAGCCGTTCAATCACTCAACGCTGGAACGAAACAGGCGTAAGCGATATAGAGGGTTACGCCACCCATATTGAGAAGCTGGCGAAGTACGTCAAGTGGATGGAAACCGCCGGGAAGATTGGCATTGGTCTGTCTGCCTTTGATGCTGCAGCAAAAATCACCGAAGCCTGCACCGTGGGCAGGGATTGTGCAAAAACGTCGTTTACTTCCATTGGGGAGTTTTCCGGGAGTCTCGTCGGCGGGAAATTGGCTACAAAATTATTGGCTGGCAGTACTGTAGATACCGTATGCGCCGTTGTTCTGGGGGCTGCTACTTTTGAAGCGGGTGGCGCAGGCGCTTTGCTCTGCACTATTGGTGTCGCGGGTGGTATTTCGTATGGCAGTGATAGCGCGCTAAGTTCTTTGGGTAGTTTCCTGGGGGTAAAATTATATGAGGCGACCAGCGATGATTCACACTATTAATGCAATATTTCTCATTGTCGGCAGTTTAGGTTTTGTCTTCGCTGCTGCGAGCCTAATTACTGGTGCCCTCAACAAAAAAAGATACAAAGAGATCTGCAAACTCTACAAAGAGAAATTTGGTGATTTACCTCCAATGGTTCAGATTTTTGATGATGTTAACACGCTTTATGTTGACTTCGCTTACAGCGTAAAAATGCAATTTATTTTTAAGCCTCTACTCTGGAATAAAAGTTCCAACATGACCAAAAATGATGATAAGGACTTCATCCGAGGACTTCCCCGACGGCTGATTGGTCCTTTCTACGTCGAGATATATCTGGCCGTCGTGAGCCTTATCTTCTTTATCATTGGCGGATTGTTAATGCTGGCTATTAAGCATGGCTGGGTGTGAAAGGTGCCTCACTCGGTGGCTTTACTCGGCAACAAAAACAGAGATTCAATCCGTGACACAAGACAAAACCAGCGCCGCAGATGCCTGACGTATGGTTGAACGAACCCGCTTCGGCGGGGTTTTTGCTTTTGGTTGGTTTTAGACGGGTAAGCGCAGCGCTATCCGGCAATGCCCTCAAACGACATCAATTCTCAAATTTGCGACGCTAAGCACATTTCACTGTTTATCTGATCAATGCTTACATTCCTCATCCGTAGATGACGTCGATAGCAAAATTTCACACTGGAAAATGGTTATTTTCCAGTGTTGATTAATTGTTATAGTTGTTGTCTTGATGGTGCCAATTCATTTCTTATTTGATATGCATATATTGAATCTAAATACATTTATCCTGTGAATGTGTGATGCGTTCCACTCTTTCCGGCAGGTCGGAGAAATAATTATTGATATATTTGATAAGCCACAAAAATGTTTTAAATGAATAATGGTTATTTATTCGCCTTTAATTGCCTGAAATATAGTCTTTATTGATATTTAAAAATAGACAAAAGCCACCTCGGTTATCGGCATAAAATAAAGTTATTACTGCCTTTTTTGTTGATCAATATCAGCGGAATGGTATGTTTTATATTTCTTATCTCATTGATATGCAATGGTTTTGATGAGTTTTTACAGCCTGCGGTAATGGTGTGGAAAGGCAAATTGTGAGTAACAGCACATACCCCTCTCAACGATATTGAGTAGAATCCTTCCCCGTCATAGGGAAATAAGCGCAGAATATTATGAACACTATTATTCTACCGAAAACACAGCACCTCGTGGTATTTCAGGAAGTCATTAAAAGTGGCTCCATAGGTTCTGCTGCAAGACAACTGGGCCTGACGCAACCCGCTGTCAGCAAAATTATCAACGATATCGAGTCCTACTTCGGTGTTGAAGTGATGGTTCGCAAAAACACCGGCGTAAAACTGACTGCCGCAGGCCAGGTGCTGCTGTCCTACTCTGAGTCGATCACCCGCGAAATGAAAAACATGGTGAGTGAAATTAACAGCCTCAGTTTCAGCACCGTTATGGATGTTTCCTTTGGCTATCCGTCGCTGATTGGTTTCACCTTCCTGTCGGAAATGATCAAAAAATTCAAGGAAGTGTTCCCAAAAGCGCGAGTCTCTATGTATGAAGCGCAGCTCTCCTCTTTCCTGCCAGCCATTCGCGACGGGCGACTCGACTTTGCGATTGGCACCCTGAGCGACGAAATGTTGCTTCAGGATCTGCATGTTGAGCCGTTGTTTGAATCCGAATTTGTGCTGGTGGCCAGCAAATCCCGAACATGCACCGGATCGACTACACTGGCATCGCTCACGGATGAACAGTGGGTGATGCCGCAAACCGATATGGGCTACTACAAAGAACTCCTGACCACCCTGCAAGACAACCACATCAGCATTGAAAACATCGTCCAGACCGATTCCGTCGTCACCATCTACAACCTGGTACTGAATGCCGATTACCTGACGGTGATCCCGCGCGACATGATTGCGCCTTTTGGCTCAGACCAGTTTATTATACTGCCGGTTGAAGATGAATTACCCGTAGCGCGTTATGCCGCTGTGTGGTCTAAAAATTACAGTATTAAAAAATCGGCGTCAGTATTAGTCGAACTGGCAAAACAATATTCTTCACTGAACAGTGAACGACGACGATGATTCATTACTAACGTTAACAAAAATACGTTTAACCCTTTTTAAAAACACCCAGAGTTTAACTTGTTAAAACTCTGACACCCTGATCTTGCCTGAAGAAAATGAATTATTATAACGAGGATATTATGCACATTACCTACGATCTCCCGGTGACAATTGAAGATATTCAGGACGCCAGAAAACGACTGGCAGGAAAAATATATAAAACCGGAATGCCGCGCTCAAACTATCTCAGCGAACGTTGTAAAGGTGAGATATTCCTGAAGTTTGAAAATATGCAGCGTACCGGTTCCTTTAAAATTCGCGGTGCATTTAATAAATTAAGTTCGTTGACCGATGCCGAAAAACGTAAAGGTGTGGTGGCATGTTCAGCGGGCAACCACGCGCAGGGCGTCTCTCTTTCCTGCGCGATGCTCGGTATCGACGGCAAAGTGGTGATGCCGATGGGTGCGCCGAAATCCAAAGTCGCAGCAACACGTGACTACTCGGCAGAAGTGGTGCTGCACGGTGAGAACTTCAACGACACCATTGCCAAAGTGAGTGAAATTGTTGAGATGGAAGGGCGTATTTTTATCCCGCCTTATGACGACCCTAAAGTCATTGCCGGACAGGGCACCATTGGTCTGGAAATCCTCGAAGATTTATACGATGTCGATAACGTGATTGTGCCCATTGGTGGCGGTGGTTTAATTGCCGGGATTGCAACAGCCATTAAATCCATTAACCCAACCATTAATATTATTGGCGTACAGTCTGAAAATGTTCACGGTATGGCAGCATCCTATTATGCCGGAGAAATAATGAATCACCGTACCACCGGTACATTAGCCGATGGTTGCGATGTTTCTCGTCCGGGGAATTTAACCTTCGAAATTGTTCGTGAATTAGTTGACGACATTGTACTGGTCAGTGAAGACGATATTCGCAACAGTATGATTGCCCTCATTCAGCGAAATAAAGTGGTCACTGAAGGTGCTGGCGCACTGGCGTGTGCGGCATTATTAAGCGGCAAGCTTGATCATTATATTCAGGGCCGTAAAACTGTGTGCATTATTTCTGGCGGCAATATCGACCTGTCCCGCGTTTCCCAAATTACCGGCTTTGTTGACGCATAAAAGGATGACCTATGAGCAACACTGAAAGCATTATCGTTGGCCAGACAAAAACGTCCACCTGGCGTAAGTCTGATACCACCTGGACGCTCGGCCTGTTTGGTACCGCCATTGGCGCAGGCGTGCTGTTCTTCCCCATTCGTGCAGGCTTTGGCGGTTTGATTCCCATCCTGCTGATGCTGGTACTCGCCTTCCCGATTGCGTTTTATTGCCACCGCGCGCTGGCGCGTTTGTGCCTGTCCGGTAGCAATGTTTCCGGCAACATCACCGAGACAGTGGAAGAGCATTTTGGTAAAACCGGCGGGGTGGTGATCACCTTCCTCTACTTCTTTGCCATTTGCCCGCTGCTGTGGATTTACGGCGTCACCATTACCAACACATTCATGACCTTCTGGGAAAACCAGCTCCAGCTGCCTGCGCTGAACCGCGGCTTCGTGGCACTGTTCCTGTTGCTGCTAATGGCCTTTGTTATCTGGTTTGGTAAAGACCTGATGGTGAAGGTCATGAGCTTCCTGGTGTTCCCGTTTATCGCAAGCCTGGTGCTGATTTCCCTGTCGCTGATCCCATACTGGAACTCCGCAGTTATCGACCAGGTCAACCTGAGTGACATTGCCTTTACCGGGCATGACGGCATTCTGGTTACCGTCTGGCTGGGGATTTCCATCATGGTCTTCTCCTTTAACTTCTCACCTATCGTCTCTTCATTCGTGGTGTCGAAACGTGAAGAGTACGAACCGGAGTTCGGCAAAGAGTTCACCGAGCAAAAATGTTCCAAAATCATCGGTCGCGCCAGCCTGTTGATGGTCGCCGTAGTGATGTTCTTCGCCTTTAGCTGCCTGTTTACGCTCTCTCCGGAGAACATGGCGGAAGCCAAAGCGCAGAACATCCCGGTGCTCTCATACCTGGCGAACCACTTTGCGTCGATGTCAGGAACTAAATCTACGTTTGCGACGGTTCTGGAATACGGTGCGTCGATCATTGCGCTGGTCGCTATCTTCAAATCTTTCTTCGGCCACTACCTCGGCACGCTGGAAGGGATGAACGGCCTTGTCCTGAAGTTTGGTTACAAGGGCGATAAGAAGAAAGTTTCGGTGGGCAAACTGAACACCATCAGCATGGTCTTCATCATGGGCTCTACCTGGATTGTGGCCTACGCCAACCCGAACATTCTCGACCTTATCGAAGCTATGGGCGCGCCAATCATCGCCTCTCTGCTGTGTCTGCTGCCAATGTATGCCATCCGCAAGACCCCAGCGCTGGCGAAATACAAAGGCAGAACGGAGAACATTTTTGTCACCGTTGTCGGCCTGCTGACCATTTTGAATATCGTATACAAACTGTTCTAAATCAAAGCTCAGGATGAGCGGAGTCACACCATGATTGAATTTCCGGTAGTACTGGTTATTAACTGCGGATCGTCCTCTGTTAAGTTTTCGGTACTGGACGCCAGCAGCTGCGATGCCCTGGTGACGGGCATTGCAGACGGTATCAATACTGAAAAAGCCTTTATTTCCGTGAATGGGGGTGAGCCAGCCAGACTGGCTCACCATGACTACGAAGGGGCGCTGGCTGCCATCGCCCTGGAGCTGGAAAAACGCAACCTGATGAGCAGTGTGGCCTTAATTGGCCACCGCATTGCTCACGGTGGTGAACTCTTCAGCGAGTCGACCCTTATCACCGAACAGGTTATTGAACAGATTCGCCAGGTTTCCGCGCTAGCGCCCCTGCATAACTACGCCAACTTAAGCGGTGTGGAAGCCGCACAGCAGTTATTCCCCGGCGTGCAGCAGGTGGCGGTGTTTGATACCAGCTTCCACCAGACCCTGCCACCGCAAGCGTATCTGTACGGACTGCCTTATCACTATTTTGAAGAGCTGGGCGTGCGTCGCTACGGTTTCCATGGCACTTCTCACCGCTATGTTTCTGGGCAGGCGCATCAGTTGCTGGCGTTATCAGGAGATGACAGCGGTCTGGTCATCGCTCATCTCGGTAACGGCGCCTCTATCTGCGCGGTGCGTAACGGCGAAAGCGTGGATACCTCCATGGGAATGACGCCGCTGGAAGGACTGGTGATGGGCACGCGCTGCGGGGATGTCGATTTTGGCGCGATGGCGTGGATTGGCCAGCAAACGGGGCAATCTTTTGAGGATCTGGAGCGCGTTGTGAATAAGGAATCCGGCCTGCTGGGGATCTCCGGGTTGTCGTCCGATTTGCGCACCCTGGAAAAGGCCTGGCATAACGGGCATCAGCGGGCACAGCTGGCGATAAACACCTTTGTCCATCGCATTGCGCGGCATATCGCCGGCCACGCGGCATCACTGCATCGTCTGGATGGCGTGGTCTTTACCGGAGGCATTGGCGAGAACTCAATCCTCATTCGCGCCCTGGTGGCAGAGCACCTGAAGGTTTTTGGCATCATCCTGGATGAAGCCAAAAACGCGCTACCGGGCAGTGCGGGTGAGCGCGTTATTTCCACTGATTTATCCCGCGTGGCCTGCGCGGTGATCCCAACTAATGAAGAAAAAATGATCGCGCTGGACGCCCTCCGTCTTGGAAAGGTGACCCCGGCTGCGGCTTACGCCTGATAAAGCGAGAATGTCATGAAAGTAACAATCGATACGAGCGTTGCACCCTACAGTGATGCATGGGCCGGGTTTCGCGGTGAAGAATGGAAAGACGCCGTTAACGTGCGCGATTTTATTCAGCATAACTACACCCCTTATGAAGGCGATGAAGCTTTCCTCGCGCAGGCGACGCCTGCAACGACGGCGCTGTGGCAGAAGGTGATGGTCGGTATTCGCCAGGAGAATACCACCCATGCCCCGGTGGATTTCGACACCAATATCGCTACCACCATTACCGCCCACGGGCCGGGCTACATCGACGAAGATCTGGAGACGATCGTCGGCCTGCAAACCGATAAACCGCTCAAGCGCGCGCTGCATCCGTATGGCGGGATCAACATGATCCGCAGCTCTTTTGAAGCCTACGGGCGCGAGATGGATCCGCAGTTTGAATATCTGTTTACCGACCTGCGTAAAACCCATAATCAGGGCGTATTTGATGTCTACTCACCGGAGATGATGCGCTGTCGTAAATCGGGGGTGCTGACGGGCCTACCGGACGGTTACGGACGTGGGCGCATCATTGGGGACTATCGTCGCGTGGCATTGTATGGCATTAGCTATCTGGTGCGTGAGCGTGAACTCCAGTTCGCGGATCTTCAGTCAAAACTGGAGCGCGGTGAAGATCTGGAAGCCACGATCCGCCTGCGTGAAGAGTTGGCTGAGCATAAGCGCGCATTGCTGCAAATTCAGCAGATGGCGTCGAACTATGGCTTTGATATTTCTCGTCCGGCGATGAATGCGCAGGAAGCGGTGCAGTGGGTCTATTTTGCCTATCTGGCGGCGGTGAAATCACAGAACGGCGGGGCGATGTCGCTCGGGCGTACGGCCAGCTTCCTTGATATCTATATTGAACGCGATATGCACGCCGGAAGGATAAATGAGGTACAGGCGCAGGAGTTGATTGACCACTTCATCATGAAGATCCGCATGGTACGCTTCCTGCGCACCCCGGAATTCGACACTCTCTTCTCAGGCGATCCTATCTGGGCTACAGAAGTGATCGGTGGCATGGGGCTGGATGGCCGCACGCTGGTAACCAAAAACAGCTTCCGTTATTTGCACACGCTGCACACCATGGGGCCTGCACCAGAGCCAAACCTGACCATTCTCTGGTCGGAACAACTTCCGATTGCTTTCAAAAAATACGCCGCGCAGGTGTCGATTGTTACCTCATCACTTCAGTATGAGAATGACGACCTGATGCGTGCCGATTTCAACAGCGATGACTACGCCATTGCCTGCTGCGTTAGCCCGATGGTGATCGGCAAGCAGATGCAGTTCTTTGGCGCGCGCGCCAACCTTGCTAAAACGCTGCTGTACGCAATCAACGGCGGGGTGGATGAGAAGCTGAAAATCCAGGTCGGACCGAAAACCGAACCACTGCTGGATGATGTGCTGGAATACGACACTGTTATGGCGAGTCTGGATCACTTTATGGACTGGCTGGCGGTGCAGTACATCAGCGCACTGAATCTTATTCACTACATGCATGATAAGTACAGCTATGAAGCCTCGCTGATGGCGCTGCATGACCGGGATGTACATCGCACGATGGCATGTGGGATCGCGGGGTTGTCGGTCGCGGCTGATTCCTTGTCGGCCATTAAATACGCCACGGTGAAACCGGTGCGTGACCATACCGGCCTGGCGGTCGACTTCGTAATAGAAGGCGATTACCCGCAGTACGGCAACAATGATGACCGTGTGGACAGCATTGCCTGCGACCTGGTTGAACGTTTTATGAAGAAAATTCAGGCGTTGCCAACCTACCGCAACGCGGTGCCGACCCAGTCTATTCTGACCATTACCTCTAACGTGGTTTACGGCCAGAAGACCGGTAACACACCGGACGGACGCCGCGGCGGCACGCCGTTCGCCCCGGGGGCAAACCCGATGCACGGGCGCGACCGGAAAGGGGCTGTGGCGTCATTGACCTCTGTGGCGAAGCTGCCGTTTACTTACGCGAAAGATGGCATCTCCTATACTTTCTCGATTGTGCCGCAGGCACTGGGTAAAGATGAGATGGTGCGCAAAACCAACCTGGCCGGGTTACTGGACGGGTATTTCCATCACGAAGCGGCCATCGAAGGCGGGCAGCATCTGAACGTCAACGTCATGAACCGGGAAATGCTGATGGATGCTATCGAACATCCAGAGAATTATCCGAACCTGACGATCCGCGTTTCAGGCTATGCGGTGCGTTTTAATGCGCTGACGCGTGAGCAGCAGCAGGATGTGATTTCAAGGACGTTTACGCAAGCGATCTGATAACGAATTATGCTCAAGCCCTCTTTTGGTAAAGAGGGCTTTTTATTTGTGTAATTTATATTATTCGGGAACATTATCTCTGTCACATTAGCCGATATTGACTGTTCCACTGCCTATGATTACTCCTCCGCAGTCTATGGCGTCTCCTGTTCTTGCAGCAGGCAGACCGTCAATAAACACAGTGGCTGAACCTGTTGCTATTTTACGTGGGTGGGGCGGGTGAAGTGGTTTTGCATGGGGAGTCAATGGATCCCCAAGGCGAGCCGCAGGTAATCCATCAATAAACACGGTTGGTGAACCGGCAGTAATGACGGTTTCATTATATCCGTCATGTTGGGTGCCTTTGTCGGCGAGTTTAGCGGCTAACGACATTTACTTCTCCTTTACGAAATAACAATGATGGGAAATATTAGATAACCAGTAAAATGTTCAGTTCAACAATAACCATTTTACCGGATACACGAATGTATAATTTGAGTAATTACGTAACAGGGATAAATTTGCCGTTAATCAGAGAAAAAATCGGAGCATAAGAACTCATGGCCTCCTCCCCATCTTCATCTATAAATCTGTAGGTCAGGGGGGAGTATACGGGTTTAGATTTATTGTATAACTGTACCATACGACCCTTATTCATTACTCTAATTGCGTAATCTCCCCATTTTATAGGAAGTATTCTGGCTTTTCCTCCCTCCAGTTCTTCTTTTGTATACAGTGAAAGCAGGATGGCATCTTCACTGTCGCCAGTTGTGACTGACCATGCTTTCAGCGCCTCACTATCAAAAGCCTTAAGCCGGCCCCGATCCCGACTGTTAATAATTTCAGCCATTTCGGTATATACAGCTTTTAGTTTTTGTAGTTGCTCCTCACTGCCGATAAACGGGGTTGCTCTGGTCCAGCCCCATTCAGGAAGCCCTTCCACCGTAACTTTTTGTGTAAACTGATATACTTTCATTTCTTTCGGGAAATAGGTTTCATCAAAATAATCCGGGTCAATAAATCCGGGCTCTGCCTGTTCCGCCAGCATTTCTTTTCGGACCACGGGATGGACATTGTCCGGCTGTGCTTCAGGTATTCCCTGCTGATTAATCGACACTTTTATTGATGACAGTGTGGTCTCATCCTGTTTCACAAAACGAACCAGATCCAGACTGCATTCTGCCTGTGGTGTAAACCACGCCCGCTCTTCTGCGCTGGCTGGTTTATCAGAAAACCACCCCAGCGCGCCAATCTCCAGACTGATTTCATTTTCACCATTTTCCATGAGCATCATGGCATTCGTACTGGATGTGGCGGTACCTGTAGAATCACCATTTTCTGCCCATGCAGACCGCCGGTTACTATACCCCGTGACACCATTGGTTTTGATGGCACAGTATGATTCCTGAATACTGAACCGACTGCGAATTTTTTGTGGTTCACCGCCTGTATAAAGTACTGCTCCCATAATACCTCCCGACAGTAAAACAACCGATACCAGATATTTAATCTTCATAAAGACCATGCCTTCTATTGATAAGGATGGGGAATGTCATTATATCCTGTGTAATTCCCTTCATTGTTATTCCAGTCAGGGTTTGTCCCCATTGCCCACGGTTTTATCGGTGCGGGTGAGGTAACCACTGGTTTACTTAATGGCCGCATTTTCCCATATAAATTAATGCGTAATGGTGAATTTGATGCCTTTAATGGAGTGCACAATAGCCATTCTTCCTTTACCTTGTTTTCTTTTTTTGGTCGTTGTTTTTTATTATCGCTACCTGGTTTATAATACACGTCAATAATAAACTCAAATGTCCCTTTAATACCATCATGATATAACGCCAGATCCAATCCATCATTATGAGGGTCAAGATCAAATCCGGCTGCCGCTCCAATAGTAGCTTTAGTATTTGCGGCTAGTTTAACAACAAACACTTCCGCCTCAAATGTTGCACTCACTACTCCTTTTAATCCCAGGTAAATCTGATTTTTTTTGGGGATATTAAAATCCCAGGCACTGTCTTTTTCAGCATAGACTGCACCAAGATTAAGATTGATACCTGTCGAGATTTCTATATAACATTCAACGCTTGTTCCATGTTTACTGAGGTATTCACGGCACCGATTTACCAGGGTTTCAACTTTACAATATGCGCATATAAATGAAATTATATCGAATTTAAACTTTGCTTCTAAAAAGGGCTTGCCCATTAAACCATAAAAATGACAGGGGCCATCCTCTATATCTATATACTGATAAGCATATGAAATACCGATTTTAGTTGGCTCTATTTTAGCACTAAATAATGAATACTCACGAGTGTTTTCTTTGTTTTCAGGGTCTGGTGCGAAGTATTTGCTAATGTTCTCAACAAGAGCATCTACTCTTCTTAACTGTTCCAGTGTTTTCATTTGGCGTAGTTTTTTTATTTCCTCTTCATACTTATGTGTATATTCAACGTTGCCTATTTTTACACCAAGTTCTACAGTGAGTGCAGTTTTATTACTCCACTCAAACTCAGTTGTAGTGTTTGTCCATCCGTCACGTAGTTTGTTCTTATTCTTAGGCTTGGTATCATTCATCACCTCGCGCGCTTTTACTCGTTCATCACGACGTTCTTTAATTGTGCGTTCTCGTTTTGATGAGGTGATATCATAGCTGAATCCAGTGGTAAATCTAATTTCAATTATCGGATGTACGTCTATTTCAACATAACGGCCACCCTGATAACAACCATCTATCATTACAGTATAATGTGCCGGTTCATCAAATACACCAAACGGAGTGGTAATAGAGCTCAGATATTCCCACGGAGAACGGAATGCATCAATGATATTTGTCTCACTTTTTTGTCCATTATAATGTAATGTAACATTATTAGGGCTTCCGTCGAGTTTCAATTTTTGAGTATGGTTTTCTGATGCTTCCTCTAACCATGCATCATGTTCTCCAGTCTTGCCACATTGACATATAATATTAATTATGCCTTTACAACCATACCCTTTATCCAACAGTTTAAAACGAGCTACCCATTCTTTTAAATATGTATGTTTTTCCTTATTCTCAGGAAAGTCTGTAATAACATCAAGAATACATGGATCAGGTATGCCGCAATCTACGCAAGCCTTCCCGGCAGTTGATGAAGGTGATGTCATAAACTATATCCCATAACCTGTTTGTTGTAGGTTTGAACCAAATTCCTGTAAGGCCAGTTTCTGAACTCGGCTATGCCCTGGGTATGTCAGGTCATTCAATATGCTATCCCATTCTTCGGGTATGTTTCGAGTGTCAATTATGCTTCTCTTAAGTAATATAAGGACCATGTTTCTGATTGAAAGGTCGTCTGTTATATTTAACGACTGACAAAATGAGAAGTATTCCACCGCCAGACTCTTTGAGAACGCATTTTTTGATGAAATCATTAAGTCCGTCTTCTCAGCGTTCTCATTGATAAAACAAGACAATTGGGCAATATAATTTTTCTGAGCCTGCTGTTCTAGCTTTTTATACTGTCTATAAGTAAAGCTCAGCAGTGTCGGGTGCTCTTTCTGGAGCCTGTCAGGTTCAGATTTTCGCATTGAAGAAAAATTTTCCTCAAGGTATTCACCACCATAATAAGTACTGAGCTTATCGACAGGTTCTATGAATGATAAAAGCTGACGATCTGTCAAAATACTGGTTATTGCCCATATATTGCGTGGATCGTAATACCGCATTAATACAGGTTTTTTCTGCTCTGGAATTATACTCCAGAGATAATGCCGGAAGTGTTGTTGTAGTTCCCGCAAACCTAATTCAGATGTCAAATAGATTCCCCACGGAGAATCTTTTGCTTGTAGCCATGTATCAACTTCAGGGGTAACTTCTACGAGATAGGGAGCTAATGCAACCAGGTCTGGTTGTATGGGGGCGGCATACAGGCAGCAATGCGGAGAGTTTATTTTTTTCAGAAACTCCAGAAGCCCTTCCTCAATAGCGCCATCAATAATGGCATACCGTATTGCTTCCATTACGGCTCCTCCTTCGGACAATGTGACACGAACATTGACCCGCTTCCAGCGGCTGCTTTGAGTATCACCGGGCGCATGGGTAAAATAACGTCACCGGGGTTCCCCCCACCGTTGAGGTTAATAAGGGGACCTCTGATATCCACACCACCTGCATGTATCGCCACAAACGAGCCACCCACCCGCAAGCTGATTTTACTGTCGCTCTGCAAAACAATATCACCCTGAACACTGATCCCGAGGGCACCTGCAACCTTCTGCGCCAGATCGCCTTTTACTTCCAGGCCATGATTACCCTCAACCAGACTGAGGTGGTCTTTTGTTGTTTTGTGATCCTGCTTCCCGTCAACAGTCACTTTCCTGTCATTGGCTACTACCAGTGATTCGTCATGACCAATACTGACAGAACGGTCGTAATTAATTCGGACGTCTTTACTGTTGAGTACCTTCACCTGCATATTTTTCTGTGCGTGCAGGAAAATTTCTTCATTATCAGTCGCATCTTCGAAGCGCAGTTCGTTAAATCCGCTGCCCCTGTAGGTTTTCGAGCGGATGGTCATCTGCGTTTTGGTTCCCGGGAGACTGCCCGGCGAGCGGTTGTCCTGATGATAAGTGCGGCCCATGATAATGGGCTGGTCCGGGTCACCGTTGAGGAAGTTGACTATCACCTCCTGACCCACGCGCGGGATGGCGAGGTTGCCGAAGCCGGTTCCGGCCCATGCCTGGGATACCCGTATCCAGCAGGAGCTGTCCTCGTTTCCCGGGCAGTAGCGGTCCCAGTGAAAACGCACCCGGACCCGGCCGTGCTCGTCACAGAAGATTTCCTCACCTTTCGGACCGGTGACGATGGCGCTCTGCGGACCATCGACAGCGGGTTTGGGTGGCGGGAAGGGACGCCAGGTCCGGTCTGCCGGGATGACGTTAACCGTGTTTCTGAGCGTGGTGCCTTCCCCCTGGCTGCCGTGCAGGGCCTGAGGCTGTTCGCCCTTCAGGACACAGCCCGTGACCTGCCATTCCCGGTTGAGGGCCGGGGAAGGGTGGCCGGTCAGGGTGAAACGTTTTCCGGGCCACAGTTTCGGGGAGTTCGTGACGCAGGTCGCTGCCTCAGCATCACGGCGGTAACCTCCGGCCCGGTAGCGGGCAAAGTCCTGACCGTGCTGCACATCCTTGAAGCGTCCCGGGTAATCGAAGATTTCATACTGGCTGCGCTGGCCGTTCAGGTTTTCGGCGTGGTGGCTGAAGTAACCGGGCCAGCCGGGGGTTTTAAAGGTGTAATCCTGGTTTTCCACTGATGAAGGGCGTATCTGCGCCCGGTAGCGGAACTCACTGATGCATTCCGTGGAGGGTTCGCGGATATTGGGGTTAAAGGGCAGGGAGCCCAGGGAGGAGAGACCGGCGACATCATCACAGAGAACGAGTTTCTGTCCGGGACCGGTCGGGTGGAGCCAGTCGAAGAAGAAAATGCCCTCTTCGGCCCAGAGGCGACTGAGAAAGCTGAGGTCGGTCTCCCCGTACTGTACACAGAACTCCCGTGCCGGATGGGCTTCATAAAAGGACGGCACCCAGTCAGTGACACCGTTTTCAGTGAGCAGGGTGGAGGAGATGGCCTGGATATCCTGCTGCTGAAAGATACGGAAATTCTGACGCAGGCCGCAGCGCCAGAGCGGGGAAGAAAGCGTCAGATGATAGTTCATCTGCCAGTGGTTGTTTTCCCGTGTTTCCACTCCGGTGATGATGCCGTGGAGGTAGCGCTGTGGAACGGAGCCCTGCCAGAGGGTGAGTGTGGCGTTCTTTTCGAGGAAATCCGGTCCGGAGAGGCCGGTCTGGTCCCCGGCGATATCGACACGGAGTAAAAAGGGGATGGAGAGATTCTGGCAGAGGGTGAAGCTGACGACGGCGGTTGCGGTTTCCGGCAGCCCCTCCACGTCCAGCGTAAAACGTAAGCCTTTTAATGACATAAACACATCTCCATTGTGTTGGCGCACACAACGATATCCTCTCTTTTTTTATGGATAAATAGTTAGTGTTTAAATGAGGGGAAATTTCAGAAAAGGATTACCATTATATTCGCGATATGTATTGGTTTTTTTGTATCTATCTGTTTTGTATTATAAATTGGTCAATCTAATCTTGCGTTTGAGAAAATAAAAAAGAAAAGTAATGAAAACTCTGATGTCTGGCACGGTACATACAAAATTGTTTATATAATTATTCACACATATTCATCCGCTCTTGAAAAACAATGCACCTGTTTTCCACGTAAACAGTATTTAAGGACAGTAAGATGATGAAAATGACCCGTATTGCTTTGGTTGCTGCATCGCTGGCAGTGTGCAGTTTTACGGCACAGGCGGCCAATGTTGAAGCCGCACCGTCGCCTTCGCAGGATCCGCTGGTACAGCACCTGAAGCTCAGTAACGAGCAGGTGAAGAAGATTGAATCGCTGCATCAGGCGCTGGAACAAAACGTCGCTAAAATCCCAATGACGGGCGTGAAAGATGGCGCGTTAATCGACATGTTCCAGGCCGGAAAATGGAATGAAAGCACGGTGAAAAGCCAGCTGGCGGCTTTCAGCAAAATTGAAGAACAGACCCGCTACTACCGCGTGAAATACTACTTCGACGTAAGCCAGGTCCTGACGCCTGAACAGCGTAAGCAGATTCGAACCGATATGGCGAATGCATTGGCTGAATGATTTCTGACCCGCGCCTGGCGCGGGTTTTTTATTTCTTGATCCCCATCACCTTTAGAAAAATCACACTTAATTTTCATATATCGAAGTAATTTTTCCTCCCATTACGTAAAAGCCACATAAAACTTGTGACTTTTTTCTCCCTCTCTCCAGGTATGATCTTTTCACTCTAATAACAAGCACCTGCAAACGTCTGGCTCATTATCGCTGGTGGGCAGAACCTTATAAAAATAACTGTTTACCCTACAAAATAAGCGAGTGCCTTATGGATACGGCAACAAATAGCAGTGTGATTGTGAACGACTCTCCCGCGGCAAGGCGGGCAGGGATGAGTGAAAGCGAATGGTGCGAGGCCATTAAATTCGACAGCACCGACACGGGCTGGGTCATTATGAGTATCGGGATGGCCATCGGCGCGGGGATCGTTTTTCTCCCGGTGCAGGTGGGGTTAATGGGGCTGTGGGTCTTTTTGCTCTCGTCGATTATTGGTTATCCGGCCATGTATCTGTTCCAGCGCCTGTTTATTAATACGCTGGCGGAATCCCCCGAGTGCAAAGATTACCCGAGCGTGATTAGCGGTTATCTGGGGAAAAACTGGGGGATTTTATTAGGGGCACTTTATTTTGTGATGCTGGTGATTTGGATGTTTGTCTATTCCACCGCCATCACTAACGATAGCGCCTCGTATCTGCACACCTTCGGCATCACCGACGGTTTGCTTTCAGAAAACCCGTTCTACGGTTTATTTTTGATTTGTATTTTGGTGGCTATTTCATCTCGTGGTGAAAAGTTGTTGTTCAAAGTTTCCAGCCTGATGGTGCTCACCAAGCTATTTGTGGTTGCCGCTCTGGGGCTGTCGATGATTGGCCTCTGGCATTTAGCCAACGTCGGTATGCTGCCACCGATGGGGTTGCTGATCAAAAACGCCATTATTACGCTGCCTTTCACCTTAACGTCGATTCTGTTTATCCAGACCTTAAGCCCGATGGTTATCTCTTATCGTTCCCGGGAAAAATCGGTTGAAGTGGCGCGACACAAAGCGCTACGTGCGATGAATATTGCCTTTGGTGTGCTGTTTGTGACGGTTTTCTTCTATGCCGTCTCCTTCACACTGGCGATGGGTCACGATGAGGCGGTAAAAGCCTATGAGCAAAATATTTCGGCTCTGGCGATCGCCGCGCAGTTTATTAGCGGTGACGGTGCGGGCTGGGTCAAAATCGTCAGCGTGATCCTGAATATTTTCGCCGTCATGACTGCCTTCTTCGGCGTGTATCTCGGCTTTCGCGAAGCCACGCAGGGCATTGTGATGAATATCCTGCGCCGCAGAATGCCGGCAGAGAATATCAATGAACGTACCGTTCAGCGTGGGATCATGCTGTTCGCCATCCTGCTCGCCTGGAGCGCCATTGTCTTAAACGCACCGGTCCTGAGCTTCACTTCTATTTGTAGCCCTATCTTTGGAATGGTTGGCTGCCTGATCCCAGCGTGGCTGGTCTACAAAGTCCCCGCGCTACATAAATATAAAGGCGTATCTCTGGTGATTATTGTCATCACCGGGCTGCTGCTTTGTGTTTCTCCTTTCCTCGCGTTCTCCTGAGGAGCAATAAAGGTCGTAACGATGTCTGAGCAAATCAATCCTTTATGGAACCATTTTATTCGTGCCGTGCAGGAAGAAGTTAAACCTGCGCTGGGGTGTACAGAGCCTGTCTCACTGGCGCTGGCCTGTGCCATTGCCGCGGAACAACTTCCTGGTGAGGTCACGCAGATAGATGCGTGGGTGTCGCCAAACCTGATGAAAAACGGGCTTGGCGTTACGGTACCGGGAACAGGCATGGTCGGGCTACCCATTGCCGCAGCACTGGGCGCTATTGGCGGTAACGCGCAGGCCGGGCTGGAGGTGTTGAAAGATGCCTCAGGCGACGCGTTGGCAAAGGCAAAAGCACTTCTGCAAGCCGGACGGGTACAGGTGAAGCTGCAAGAACCTTGCGATGAGATCCTTTATTCCCGCGCCTGCGTTCATGCTGGCAACACATCCGCAATGGTCACCATTGCCGGTGGGCATACCCGCGTCGTGGAGATCGTTTGTCAGGGTGAAACGCGCTTTGTCCTTAACGAGCAGCCCGATGAGATGGGCGGCGATCCGCTGGCGGTGTTTTCACACACCACGCTGTCGCAGATCGTCGAATTTGTGAAGCAGGTACCGTTCGATGCGATCCGCTTTATCCTGGAAGCGGCACGTCTGAACGATGCGCTCTCTCGCGAAGGGCTAAGCAGAAAGTGGGGGCTGCACATCGGTGCCACTCTGCATAAACAGCGCGCGCGTGGATGGATGGCGCAGGATATAGGTTCAGACATTATTATCCGCACCAGTGCGGCCTCTGATGCCAGAATGGGTGGCGCAACGTTACCAGCTATGAGCAACTCCGGCTCGGGCAATCAGGGGATCACCGCGACTATGCCGGTTGTGGTGGTGGCTGAGTATGTTCAGGCTGATGATGAACGTCTTGCCCGGGCATTGATGTTGTCGCATCTGGCGGCCATCTATATCCATTACCAGCTTCCGCGCTTGTCGGCGCTGTGCGCAGCAACAACGGCGGCCATGGGCGCGGCGGCAGGAATGGCGTGGCTGATGGACGGGCGTTACCAGACGATTGCGATGGCCATCAGCAGCATGATCGGTGATGTCAGCGGGATTATCTGTGACGGAGCGTCTAACAGCTGCGCGATGAAGGTATCAACCAGCGTCGGGAGCGCCTGGAAGGCGGTGATGATGGCGCTGGATGATTCAGCTGTGACAGGCAATGAAGGGATTGTCGCGCACGATGTTGAGCAGTCTATCGCTAATCTGTGCTCACTGGCGTGCCGCTCGATGCAGGCAACAGACCGGCAGATCATTGAGATAATGGCGAGTAAGGTGTAGGTGTTTCCCCTCTCCTCCAGGAGGAGAGGGTTTTTACGTTACACCGGCAAATCAATCAACAGCGCGCGCAGCGGCGTATCGGCCACCAGCGTAATATTCGCTTCATCACGAATAAACGCCCCGTCACCGCAGGTGAGCGCTTCTTTTTCTTCCGTGTGCGTCACTGCATGTACCGTGCCATGAATCGACTGTAAATAGGCGCGCGGGCCGTGGAGCTGGAAACTCACCTGCTCACCTTTTTTCAGTTCGATATGGTGCAGCCACACTTGCTGGCGCAGTTGCAGGCTGCCGTTGCTGCCATCAGGCGACGCAAGCAGCTGCTGTTTATCGCCCTTCAGATCTATCTTCTGTAGTAGCGGATTTTCCCGCTCAGGGCAGGCATCCAGCCACAGCTGCATTCGGGTCAGCGTCTTTTCTTTGCTGAGATTATGCTCGCTGTAGCTAATGCCGGGTTGCGTTGAAATCAGCAACGCTTCGCCAGCCTTCGCCTGGACATGATTGCCCTCGCTGTCGCGGTATTCTGCTTCGCCTTCCAGGATCAGGTTCAGGATATCGACTTTCGGATACGTGCGCGGCTGGAAGGACGCGCCTGGGGCGAGCACTTCCTGGTTCAATACGCGCAGTGATGCGTAACCGAGGAGTTTTGGGTCAAAGTAGTGTCCAAAGGAAAAGGTGTAGCGGGCCTGGAGCCAACCGAAATCAGCTTGTCCGCATTGTTTAGCTGTTCTTGTCGTAATCATAAAACTTGACCTCTCTTTACACTAAAACAATGGTAAAGGTATGGACGCTTCATTGTTAGCCAGATATTCTGCCTGGTATGTTCAAATTTCCTGAATGAGAACGAAATGGCAAAAGAAAGAGCATTGACGCTTGAGGCGCTTCGCGTCATGGACGCGATTGACAGGCGTGGCAGCTTTGCCGCTGCGGCAGATGAACTGGGGCGCGTTCCGTCTGCGCTGAGCTACACCATGCAGAAGCTGGAAGAAGAGCTGGATGTGGTGTTATTCGATCGTTCCGGTCATAGAACAAAATTCACCAACGTTGGCCGGATGCTGCTGGAGCGTGGCCGTGTGCTGCTGGAAGCGGCCGATAAACTAACCACCGACGCCGAAGCGCTGGCGCGTGGCTGGGAAACGCATCTGACGCTGGTAACTGAAGCACTCGTGCCTACTGAGGCGCTGTTCCCGTTGGTGGACCGCCTGGCGGATAAAGCCAACACCCAGCTGTCGATCATTACCGAAGTGCTGGCGGGGGCATGGGAGCGTCTGGAAACGGGCAGGGCGGACATCGTGATTGCACCGGATATGCACTTCCGTTCATCGTCTGAAATCAACTCCCGTAAGCTTTACAGTGTGATGAACGTCTACGTCGCCGCACCGAATCATCCGATCCACCAGGAGCCTGAGCCGCTGTCTGAAGTGACACGCGTGAAATATCGCGGTGTGGCGGTAGCAGATACCGCGCGTGAGCGCCCGGTATTAACGGTACAGCTGCTGGATAAGCAGCCGCGTCTGACGGTGACATCGCTGGAAGATAAGCGCCAGGCGCTGCTGGCTGGCCTCGGGATGGCGACCATGCCTTATCCCTTCGTCGAAAAAGATATCGCCGAAGGACGGCTGCGCGTGGTGAGCCCGGAGTACACCAGTGAGGTCGATATTATTATGGCGTGGCGCCGTGACAGCATGGGAGAAGCGAAGTCGTGGTGTTTGCGAGAAATACCGAAGCTGTTTGCCCACTACAATAAATAGGTTCGTAGGCCCGGTAAGCGAAAGCTACCGGGCAACGAATCAGGCGTTGAGTTTAGGATCGGCACCAAAGCGGTTTTCACCCGGCGTGCCGCTCTGACAGTTAAAGACCAGAATCACCAGCCAGCCGATAATCGGGATCAACAGCAGCAGTAGCCACCAGGCCGAACGGTCGGTGTCATGCAGCCGGCGGAACAGCACGGCCCATGATGGCAGCAGAACCAACAGGCCATAAATTGTAGTGAGAACACCTTCACCGCCAGCCCGTTCCCAGCCGAGTATTTTATCGACGATGCCCAGCACCATGATCAGGACGAAGTTCACCAGAACGAACATCCAGTACTCTTTGCGGCGGGCACGGCCACCAAATCCAATGTAGTTGCGCAGTACTTTTAAATACCAGTCCATTTTTTCCTTGCCTCAATGATCGGTCAATCACTTGTTTTCTAAGCAATCAAAGTAAGGATAGATGGATATTGTGAATTAAAAAAGGGTATCTATTGATGCCCTAAATATTTATCCAAATCGAACGTCGCGCCCGTGCGGCTCATCCAGATCCTGCCATGGCCCAATAGAAATAATGCCCGTTGGGTTAATGGTTTTATGGCTGCGGTAGTAGTGGGTGCGGATATGGCCAAAATCGACCGTTTCAGCAATGCCCGGTATCTGGTAGATGTCACGCAGGAACCCGTACAGGTTCAGGTAGTCGCTGATACGATGTTTATCGCACTTAAAGTGGGTGACGTAGACCGGATCAAAACGTACCAGCGTAGTCCACAGACGGATGTCTGCTTCCGTCAGGCGATCGCCCGTCAGGTAGCGATGCTGACCGAGGATCTGCTCCAGGCGCTCCAGCGATGTGAAGACGTTCGCGACCGCTTCGTCATAGGCTTCCTGGCTGGTGGCAAAACCGGCTTTGTAGACACCGTTGTTCACGTTGTCGTAGATCCAGCTGTTCAGCTCATCAATTTTATCGCGCAGCTCAACCGGATAGTAATCACCGGCGCGGGCGCCGTGCGCATCAAATGCGGTGTTGAACATGCGGATGATTTCAGCCGATTCATTACTGACGATCGTCTGGTTTTTCTTGTCCCAGAGCACCGGTACGGTGACGCGGCCGGTATAGTGCGGATCTGCGCGCAGATAGAGCTGGTACAGAAAATCGTGATGGTAAAGGTCGTCACCCGTTGCGGCAGGAAAATCACTGTCGAATGTCCAGCCGTTTTCCAGCATCAGCGGATTAACAACTGAGACAGGCAGTAATGATTCCAGACCTTTGAGTTTACGCACCATCAGCGTGCGGTGTGCCCACGGGCAGGCGAGTGAAACGTAGAGATGATAACGGTCTTTTTCGGCTGCAAAACCACCTTCACCGCTGGGGCCTGGCGCGCCATCGGCGGTAAGCCAGTTACGGAAGGCCGAAACAGAGCGCTTGAAGCGTCCTCCGGTGGATTTAGTGTCATACCAGACATCCTGCCAGACGCCGTCTACGAGTTGTCCCATTTTTTCCTCCTCCGTCAGATAGCAAAAGCGAGGAGATATCTCCTCGCTTTTTTTAAATCATTATAGCGTGCTTACCACTTCTTATTCAGAACACGGTCGATGCTGAATGCGCCAGGACCGGTCACAGCCAACAGCAGGAAGCCGCCAGCGATAGTCAGGTTTTTCATGAACATCAGGGAGTTCACACCTTCCGCAAAGTTGCTGTGGAAGATAAATGCTGTCAGCAGTGTGAAGCCCGCGGTAAACAGTGCAGTGGTACGGGTCAGGAAGCCGAACAGTACTGCCAGGCCGCCGCCGAACTCAAGCAGAATGGTCAGTGGCAGCAGGAACCCCGGCACGCCCATTGCTTCCATATACTGTTGTGTACCCGCATAACCGGTGATTTTGCCCCAACCTGCAACGATGAACAGAATTGGCATCAGAATGCGTGCTACCAGTACACCAACATCTTCTAATTTTTTCATTTTACTCTCCAGGAAACCACATGAGCGGCTGATCTTTATTTGTGTGCAAATTCGGGTAGATACCGCGTCTTTGCTGTCGATGGAGAGAATCATAAACGTGACGAGTGACAATTGTTAGCAAGGAAAACTGTCAATCTTTATCAAAGATATTGAGTAAGGGGGATTTTGCCGGGGAGGCGCAGCGCCACCCGGCGAGAAGACTATCGCAGTTGCTGCTGACGAAGGGTTGCCTTTACCAGACGCCAGGCGCTCCAGACACCAAAGCCGCGACGCGTCCAGCGAATCAGCTTGCTGGGATGACGCACACCCCAGATTGCCATCACGCTGCTGCCGACCAGTACCCATGAACGCAGGTTCAGGAAGGTATTCCAGCTACGATCCAGAGGGCGTGTCGCATCCACCCAGTCGCGACGGCTGGCGGCCAGATCCAGTCGTTGCTGCTGGATCTGGCTTAACAGAAACGCTTTTCGCTGCCTGAGCTCGGTTTTGCTGCTCATGGCTTGTCGTCCTCCAGTAGCGTGCGGTCGGCTGCAAGCTCCTGACGGGTATGACGCAGTAGCGTAGATTTGCGCGCTTTTTGCAGCGTCCAGATACCGCCTATCACAGCACCTAACAGCAACACTACGGTGGTCGCAATCATGGCATTCAGACGATACTGCGGATCGACAACCCAGATAACCAGTACCAGCAGGCTCATCAGGCCAAATGCGGCAAAGAGGAGTGTAAGACCGAGCATCAGCAGGATCTGGAAGATATTGGCTTTCTCTTCTTCCAGTTCAACCACGGCCAGACGAATACGCGTTTCAGCAATACCGACGAGCGTGGTTAATATCCGCTGTCCGATGCCAATAATGTTCTTTGCCGGACCTTCAGTATGACGATTATCTTCCATAATCAACGACGCGTGAGCAGGACACCCAGAACCACACCAACAGCGGCACCAATGCCTACACCAGTCCATGGGTTATCGCGAACGTATTCGTCAGCGCGTGCAGCCGCTTCACGGGTCTGCTTAGCCAGGGCATCACCGGTTTCACCCAGGCGGGTACGGCTCTCTTTCAATGCTTGCTCGGCTTTACTGCGCAGTTTACTGACTTCTTCCTTTGATTTATCGGTAGAGGAGTTCAGCACTTCTTCAAGGGTATCCGCCAGGGATTTCAACTCAGCGCGCAGGTTTTCTGACGTAGTATCTTTTGACATGATTTTCTCCTGTGAGACTTCCGTTAACTCAATAATCGCGGGATTCCAGCGCGTTCAGTTCGTCTTGCGCTTCTTTCAGTTTCTTCTCGCGTTTGGCAATTTTATCCGCATCCCCTTTCTCTTTCGCTTCCTGAAGATCGCGACGGCGCTCGGCAACTTCTTCCTTTTGCGCCGCGATTTTCTTCTGGTGGCTGGCGCGAAGCTCTTTGTCGGAACAGTTAGCTTTCACTTCGCTAAGCGCTTTTTTCAAGCCATTGATTCGGTTCTGATTGTTATGCTTTTCGGCATAACTGATTTCTCGCTGAATATCTTTCTCCTTCTCCAGACACAGGGAGGTGGCGAAAGAGGCTGTGCTTAATGAAAAAAGGGCCAGAGCCAGGGTGATGCGGTATTTCATTATTGGAACCTTCCATTGTTTGCAGCACGTCCGGGGAGTGCGCCGATGTCCAAAGTCATGCGAAGAACATAGATATGATGCTCCGCGTACTTAAGCATAGTAAGTAAACGGGGTAATCACCAAAGTGAGTGAAAAGATTCAGAATCCTGGAGATTATCCAAACCGGTGTGATGTGTCGCGCAGTAGTGACAACCAGGCCGCTGGCTGGCTGTCATCTTCCTGCTGAGCAATGATGTATCCATGCGGCAACGTTCTGTCGAGCACGGCTTTGGCTGCCGCGCTTTGCGCACTGGAGTCAAATTTAATCAGTAAAACATCATCTTGCGGCGTGATGCTCTTGAAGCGGATCCCGTTTGCATCCAGGTGATGCCAGATGGAAAAACCGTCTGGCACGCTGGCTCCTTGATTCACCGGTCGGATTGCCAGTGTGGATTCCTGGTGCTGGAGCGCCGTCCATACCAGCAGCATTGCGCTGATGAATACCAGCACAATCAATGCGTAAGACAAGCGGCGCAGGGATAACGGTGAAATGACCATTGTTATCCCTTGGCTCCGTATTTTTTCTTCCACAGGACAACCAGCGAACCGACCAGACCAAAGACCAGAAGCACAACTGGCAGCAGCATCAGGCATGACATTAACTGGTCTTCATATTTCATAAACACAGGCGTTTTGCCAAGTGCGTAGCCTAACGTCGTCAGGATCAGCACCCACAGCAGGCCACTCATCCAGTTAAAGAACTGGAAGCGTGTGCTGCTCAGGCCAGAAAGCCCTGCAATGGTGGGCAATAAGGTGCGTACAAACGCGATGAAACGGCCAATCAGCAGCGCTGAAAGCCCATGTTTGTGGAACAGGTGGTGCGCCCGCTGGTGGTAGTGCGCCGGGAGATGCGAAAGCCAGTTTTGCACGATGCGCGTATTACCCAGCCATCGTCCCTGGATATAGCTCACCCAGCAGCCGAGGCTTGCAGCAATAGTTAATAGCAGGATGGTCTGGGGGAATGCCATTGCACCTTTGGCACAAAGCACGCCGACCAGCACTAACAAACTGTCGCCAGGCAGGAAGGCGGCAGGAAGCAATCCATTCTCAAGAAACAGGATCATAAACAAAACGAAATAGAGCATCCCAATCATAGACGGATTGGCCAGCGTTTCGAAGTCCTGAGCCCATAAGGCATGTAGTAGTTGGGTCAAAAGTTCCATTCAGTGTTCCTGGAAATCGGTTAACGTCACGCCTGTTATCCGGGAAAAACAGTACGGCGACATTTTTATGATTTCATTATGGTCGCTCGCGGACACATTGGTGGTGGCCAGAACTGTTCCCTGTTAAATGGCTGGTATGCAAGCACTAACTTACAAGAGAGCAAATTGAATCCAATTGTAACAAAGCCCAACGTTCTGCGTCACAGATTTTGTACGGGCGGAATGATTTTGGCTTAAGCAATGAAGGTGAGCGAGGGGATTTACAAAGGCTGACACTATATATGTTTTGCTTACCCACCTGCGCCGAAAGGCGCAGCGAAGCGCCTGTCAGCGGAAAGGGGAACTATTTTGCGAGATTGGCCGCCGTATCGAGGTGAACGACAGGATTATCAGCAAAAAGATAGCGATCGGCGTTAAATTCGAAGTCATCACTGGTTTCGTTAAACAGCATCTGCTTGGTATTTTCCAGGTGCTGCCACATGGCCAGTTTTGCCGCGTGTGGGTCTTTACGAATCAGCGCTTTAAGAATTTGGTCGTGATCGTCGCACCAGTTATCCACGGTGCGCAAATCGATGTGATCGTGCAATTTCTTCCAGTACGGGTTATGAACGCGCTGAGTCCACATTTTTTCAACAATTGCTGCCAGGGCGGTATTTTGCGTTGCCAGCGCAACCTGAACATGGAACTGCAAGTCCCATTCTGAATCGCGGAAGCATTTTTCCTTACGCGCATTCTCCTGGATTTCCATCAGCTTCATGATGTCCTGCTTGGTCACCTGCGTGGCGGCAAATTCGGCAATATTGCTCTCGATCAGCTGACGCGCCTGAAGTAACTCAAACGGCCCGTAGCTGGCGAACTCCAGACTTTCGTCCGGCACCGGGGAGTGTTTTGCCTGGTTGGAAATCACATGAATACCGGAGCCTTTGCGTACTTCAACATAGCCTTCGACTTCCAGCATAATGATGGCTTCACGCACCACCGTGCGGCTCACGCTTTTCTCATCAGCAATAAAGCGTTCAGCAGGCAGTTTATCACCGACAAGATAGACACCTTGCTCGATGCGATCTTTCAGCTCGGCAGCAAGTTGCTGATATAAACGACGTGATTCGGTGATTTCCATATGCGCTCCAGGCAGGGTACGACGGATTATTTGTTATACCACTTTTGCGAGCCAGTCTCCAGATTTCGCCATGAAAAAAGCCGCCCTAATGAAGTGAACCCCATATATTGGACACGTTCTTAACTGGCGGCTGACATGGCCTGGGTTCGGTATTGTACCGGACTCAGGCCGTTTAGTTTTAGCTTGATTCGTTCGTTGTTGTAGTAGTGGATATACTCTTCCACCGTTTTTCGTAGATGGTCTGTATTTTCAAACTCTTCGTGGTACCAACATTCTGTTTTCAGCAGACCAAAAAAATTTTCTATCACTGCATTGTCCAGACAGTTCCCTTTGCGCGACATGCTTTGTTCTATGCCTTTAGCTTTAAGTTTCTCCTGATACCGTGCCATCTGATACTGCCAACCCTGATCAGAGTGCAGTACCGGTCTGTCACCCGGTTTCAGCCTCTTGACGGCTTTGCTGAGCATGTTTTCGACCAGATTCATTCCCGGATGCGTCGTCATATTCCAGGCTATTATCTCGCTGTTATACAGATCAAGCACTGGTGACAGATACAGCTTTGTCCCTTTTACGTTGAACTCTGTCACATCCGTGACCCATTCTGGTTTGGACTGCTGGCCTTAAAATCACGTGCAAGGGTATTTGGCGCTACTTTACCGTAGGTGCCTTTGTATGACTGATACTTTTTGCTTCTCAGGCATGAGGCCAGCCCCATCTTGCGCATCAGTTTCCGTACTGTTTTATGATTAATGCCATAGCCTTCATTACGCAACGCCAGGGTAATGCGCCGGTAACCATATCGTCCTTTATGATAGTGGAACAGTGCGGGCTATTCTTTGCTGTTCGCCCTCATAGCGCTCTCCACGGCTATCTGCTTTGACATGCCAGTAGTACGTGCTGCGAGGTAATCCTGCTATATGAAGCAGCATTCTCAGGTTATGGTTTCGCCTCAATTCGGTAATTATTTTTGCTTTGTCTTCTGCTTTTCCCGAATCAAGGCCTGAAGCTTTTTTAGGTAGGCATTCTCAACACGCAGGTATTCAAGTTCTTCCTCAGCGTTCTGGAACGCTGGACGGGGATTATTAAGTTCTTTATCTGAAGTTTCGTTCTTCCCTGACTTCATCTGGCGTCCTCTGGGTTTATCCTGTAGGGCAATGATACCGCCAGTACGGTAAAGACGCTCCCATTTGCTGACAGTACAAGCGGCTGCAATACGAAACTCCGCCGCAGCTTTCCGGGATGATTTGTTGTGTTGCTGCATCCAGAGCACGACAGACTCTTTAAACTCGGCAGAGTAAGCCCTGGTAGGAATGGTAAAACTGTCCATCCCATTCACTTTCCAGTGCTCAGTCCAGCGTCTGACCGCTCCGTGATCAACGCCGAACAACCGCGCTGTTTTCTTTGCACCATCACTGCTGAACAGATAGTGGAGTACGACTTGCTGCTTGAATTCAGGTGAGTATTTTTTTCTGCCCATTGAAACGCAAAACCCCTAATCGTTGGATGTCCAACTTTCGGGGTTCACTTCACTAAGGCGGCTTTCTTGTTGTACTCGCCGGGTTGACCCGGCCTGCGGTTTTATTGGATTTTGTAGGCCGGGTAAGGCGAAGCCGTCACCCGGCATAACATCATCAACGCTAACTCTGCGTTGCGGGTCCCCCAACGGACTCTTTCTGCAACTCTTCTGCCGATTTGCTTTTCAGCACTGTCCAGATAACTATCGCACCCAGCAGGTCGAAGACAGCCAGTACGGCGAACAGTGGGCTAAAGCCGATGGTATCTGCCAGAGCACCAACCACCAGAGCAAACATGGTACTCGCGGTCCAGGCAGCCATACCGGTCAGGCCGTTTGCCGTTGCCACTTCGTTACGACCAAAGACGTCTGATGAGAGCGTAATCAGTGCGCCAGACAGGGACTGGTGAGCAAAGCCACCAATACACAGCAGGCCAATTGCTACGTATGGGCTGGTGAACAGACCAATCATACCTGGGCCAATCATCAGCAGTGCACCCATGGTAACAACCATTTTACGAGAGACAATCAGGTTCACACCAAACCAGCGCTGGAACAGCGGTGGCAGGTAACCCCCCACGATACAACCCAGGTCAGCGAACAGCATTGGCATCCAGGCGAACATCGCGATCTCTTTCAGGTTAAAGCCATACACTTTAAACATGAACAGTGGGATCCAGGCGTTAAACGTACCCCAGGCTGGTTCTGCCAGGAAGCGTGGCAGTGCGATACCCCAGAACTGACGGGTGCCCAGAATCTGCCAGACAGTCATTTTTTTGCCGTTGTTGGTCTGGTGCTGAGATTCCTGACCGCCAATGATGTAATCACGTTCTTCAGTAGACAGTTTTTTCTGGTCACGCGGGTGTTTATAGAAAATCAACCACGCCATTGCCCATGCAAAGCTCAGGACACCAGAGATGATGAATGCCATCTGCCAGCTGTGCATCACGATAGCCCAGACCACCAGTGGCGGAGCAATCATCGCACCAATGGAAGAACCCACGTTAAAGTAACCGACCGCAATAGAACGTTCTTTCGCCGGGAACCACTCGGAGCTGGCTTTCAGGCCTGCCGGGATCATGGCGGCTTCAGCTGCACCTACCGCACCGCGCGCCAGTGCCAGACCGCCCCAACTGCCTGCCAGTGCTGTTGCACCGCAGAAAATGGCCCATGCGACCGCGAAGAACGCATACCCGATTTTAGTACCAAGAATATCAAGAACATAACCTGCTACAGGCTGCATTACGGTGTAAGCCGCGGAGTAAGCAGCAATGATGTAAGAGTATTGCTGTGTGGAGATATGCAATTCTTCCATCAACGTAGGAGCCGCTGCTGCCACGGTGTTACGTGTCAGGTAGCCCAGCACGGTGCCCAACGTCACCAGTGCAATCATGTACCAACGTAACCCTTTAATTTTACGCATGTAAAACCTCATCGTTATGTTATTTCCGTGCCGGGGCACGGCAACCTCTCAACCGTTTCCGGGAGCTGTTGTGTAACGGGAGGGGCGTAACCGGGATAATTTCCCGGAACGGCCCGAACCTTGCCATAAGTAATCGTGCATAAGTCGGTATCCGTACCGTTAAATCCGATGTTTTTCACACCAGTAATGCATTCCGTCGGCTAATTGTTGCGACGGCGAAAAGATAACTTGTCATACAACTTTAAAAGGTGAGTGACATCACAAAAGTGTGATTCTTTGTGGGGATATTATGTTCTGCACGCAAAGCCAGTTCTGGTGCGGGCTGCGAGAGGGTTTACTCCGTTGAGGGTAATTTATTTGTTGACGTTTATTGATCTAACTCACGAAAAAAACTTCGGCCTCTGGAAATTGGTGTGATAACTTTGCAGCATCTGAACATAAGCTTTTTGACGCACTCGTTAAGAGGAAGACGATAAATGACTCCGTTTATGACTGAAGATTTTCTGCTAGACACTGAATTTGCTCGCCGGCTGTACCACGACTACGCAAAAGACCAGCCAATTTTCGACTATCACTGCCATTTACCTCCGCAGCAGGTTGCCGAAAATTATCGCTTCAAAAACCTGTATGACATCTGGCTGAAAGGTGACCACTACAAATGGCGCGCAATGCGCACCAACGGTGTGGCTGAGCGCCTGTGTACCGGTGACGCGACTGACCGCGAGAAGTTCGACGCCTGGGCAGCGACCGTGCCGCACACCATTGGCAACCCGTTATACCACTGGACGCACCTGGAGCTGCGTCGTCCGTTTGGTATTACCGGCAAACTGCTCTCCCCAACCACGGCTGATGAAATCTGGAACCAGTGCAACGAATTGCTGGCACAGGATAAGTTTTCCGCGCGCGGTATCATGAAGCAGATGAACGTGAAGATGGTGGGTACTACCGACGATCCAATCGACTCGCTGGAGCATCACGCGGTTGTGGCGAAAGACACCTCTTTCGATATCAAAGTGCTGCCAAGCTGGCGTCCGGATAAAGCGTTCAACATTGAGCTGGCAACCTTTAATGACTATATGGCGAAGCTGGCGGAAGTGTCTGATACCGACATTCGTCGTTTCACTGACCTGCAAACCGCCCTGACCAAACGTCTGGATCACTTTGCTGCACACGGCTGTAAGGTGTCTGACCACGCGCTTGATGTGGTGCTGTTCGCGGAGTCAAACGAAGCCGAGCTGGACAGCATCCTGGCGCGTCGTCTGTCCGGTGAGCAGTTAAGCGAGCATGAAGTTGCCCAGTTCAAAACCGCGGTACTGGTGTTCCTTGGTGCAGAATATGCCCGTCGCGGTTGGGTACAGCAGTATCACATTGGTGCGCTGCGTAATAACAACCAGCGTCAGTTCAAACTGCTGGGCGCGGATGTGGGCTTTGACTCTATTAACGACCGTCCGTTGGCGGAAGAGCTGTCAAAACTGCTGAGCAAACAGAACGAACAGAATCTGCTGCCTAAAACCATCCTGTACTGCCTGAACCCGCGTGATAACGAAGTGCTGGGCACCATGATCGGTAACTTCCAGGGCGAAGGGATGCCAGGCAAGATGCAGTTCGGTTCCGGCTGGTGGTTTAACGACCAGAAAGACGGCATGGAGCGTCAGATGACGCAACTGGCACAACTGGGCCTGTTAAGCCGCTTTGTCGGGATGCTGACCGACAGCCGCAGCTTCCTGTCCTATACCCGTCACGAATATTTCCGCCGCATTCTGTGCCAGATGATTGGCCGTTGGGTGGCTGCGGGCGAAGCGCCAGCGGATATTCAGCTGCTGGGCGAAATGGTGAAAAACATCTGCTTTAACAATGCGCGTGACTACTTCGCCATTGAACTGAACTAAGGCCGTTTGAGGTTGATATGCAATACATCAAAATCCATTCGCTGGATAACGTTGTCGTAGCACTGGCGGATCTGACCGAAGGTACCGACGTGACTGTCGAAAATGAGACAGTCACGTTGCGACAGGCGATTTCACGTGGGCATAAATTTGCCATACGCCCCATCACCGAAGGGGAAAACGTCGTGAAGTACGGTTTGCCTATTGGTCATGCGCTGGCGGATATTGCGGCGGGTGAACATATTCATTCCCACAATACCCGCACCAATCTGAGCGATCTGGACGAGTATAGCTATCAACCTGAATCCCCGGCGGACATCGGGCAGGCGGCAGATCGCGACGTACAGATTTACCGCCGTACCAACGGTGACGTGGGGATCCGCAACGAACTGTGGATCCTCCCGACGGTGGGCTGTGTTAACGGGATCGCGCGTCAAATCCAGACGCGTTTCCTGAAAGAAACCAACGATGCCGAAGGCACCGACGGTGTGCACCTGTTTAGCCATACCTACGGTTGTTCACAGTTAGGGGATGACCATATTAATACCCGCACCATGCTGCAAAACATGGTGCGCCACCCGAATGCGGGCGCGGTACTGGTGATTGGCCTGGGTTGTGAAAATAACCAGGTGGATGCCTTCCGCGAAACGCTGGGTGAGTTTGATCCTGAGCGCGTGCACTTTATGGTGTGCCAGCACCAGGACGATGAAGTGGAAGCTGGGCTTGAGCAGCTGCATCAGCTGTATGAAGTGATGCGCCATGACAAACGTGAGCCAGGCAAACTGAGCGAGCTGAAATTCGGGCTTGAGTGCGGCGGATCTGATGGCCTGTCCGGCATCACTGCGAACCCAATGCTGGGCCGTTTCTCGGATTACATGATCGTTAACGGCGGTACCACCGTGCTGACCGAAGTGCCAGAAATGTTTGGTGCTGAACGCATTCTGATGAGCCACTGCCGCGACGAAGAGACGTTTGAGAAAACCGTCACCATGGTGAACGACTTCAAACAGTACTTCATCGCGCACAACCAGCCGATTTACGAGAACCCATCGCCGGGCAACAAAGCGGGCGGGATCACGACACTTGAAGAAAAATCGCTCGGCTGTACCCAGAAAGCAGGGGCAAGTCAGGTGGTCGACGTGCTGCGCTATGGCGAACGCCTGAAAACCCACGGTCTGAACCTGCTTAGCGCACCGGGTAACGATGCGGTGGCAACCAGCGCGCTGGCCGGATCAGGCTGCCACATGGTGCTGTTCAGTACTGGCCGTGGTACACCGTACGGCGGTTTTGTGCCAACGGTGAAAATTGCCACCAACAGCGAGCTGGCGGCGAAGAAAAAACACTGGATCGACTTTGATGCCGGCCAGCTGATCCACGGCAAAGCGATGCCGCAGCTGCTGAATGAATTCGTTGATACCATCGTGGATTTCGCTAACGGCAAGCAGACCTGTAACGAGAAAAACGACTTCCGCGAGCTGGCTATCTTCAAAAGCGGCGTCACGCTGTAAGTCATCATGCTTTAAATCCGAAACGGCGTTTCATATAATGAAGCGCCGTTTCTTTTTGTCTGAACACAGGACTCCTTCATGAGCGCGTATTGGCTGGCCCAGGGCGTTGGCGTCATCGCCTTTCTGATTGGTATCACCACTTTTATCAATCGTGACGAGCGGAAATTCAAAATCCAGCTTTCGGTTTACAGCGCCGTTATTGGCGTGCACTTCTTCCTGATGGGCGCATTTCCGGCAGGCTCAAGCGCCATGCTCAACACTGTACGTACGCTCATTACTCTGCGTACCCGCAGCCTGTGGGTGATGGCGGTGTTTATTGTGCTGACGGGGGGAATTGGGCTGGCGAAGTTTCATCATCCGATCGAGCTGCTACCGGTAATTGGTACCATTGTCAGTACCTGGGCGCTGTTTCGCAGTAAGGGCCTGACGATGCGCTGCGTTATCTGGTGTTCAACCTGTTGCTGGGTGATCCACAACTTCTGGCTTGGGTCGATTGGCGGGACGTTAATCGAAGGCAGTTTTCTTATTATGAACGGGCTGAACATCATTCGATTCTGGCGAATGCAGCAGCGCGGTATCGATCCGTTTAAAGTGGAAAACCAGGTGCAGGAAGAGAACCCTTCCGTCCGCTGACGGAAGGGCTGACAGATTAGCTGCGCAGGGCGTTTTTCGCTAAGCGCGCGTCTTCCGCCTGACAGGCAGCTGCGGTGAACAGGACATCGGTTGATGAGTTCAGTGCGGTCTCGCAGGAGTCCTGCAACACGCCGATAATGAAGCCTACGGCGACGACCTGCATTGCAATTTCATTCGGGATACCGAACATATTGCAGGCCAGTGGGATCAGCAGGAGTGAACCGCCAGCCACACCTGATGCGCCACATGCGCAAAGTGATGCCACCACGCTCAACAGCAGCGCCGTTGGCAGATCCACCGGAATACCCAGTGTATGCACTGCTGCCAGTGACAGTACGGTAATCGTAATCGCTGCGCCCGCCATATTCACGGTAGCGCCCAGCGGAATCGACACGGAATAGGTATCGCGGTCCAGGTTCAGCTTCTCAGCCAGCGCCATGTTAACCGGAATATTTGCCGCAGAGCTGCGGGTGAAGAAGGCGTACACGCCGCTCTCGCGCAGGCAGGTCAGCACCAGCGGGTATGGGTTACGACGGATCTGCCAGAATACCAGCAGCGGGTTAATCACCAGCGCCACCAGCAGCATACAGCCTACCAGGACGACCAGCAGCTGCGCGTAGCCCCACAACGCGTCAAAACCGGTGGTAGCCAGCGTGGAGGAGACCAGGCCGAAAATCCCGATAGGCGCAAAACGAATCACCAGTTTCACCATAAAGGTCACGGCATTGGACATATCGTTGACCAGGTTTTTCGTGGTGTCGTTACCGTGACGCAGCGCAAAGCCCAGACCAATCGCCCAGACCAGGATGCCAATGTAGTTTCCGCCCATCAGCGCCGTGACAGGGTTAGAAACCATGCTCATCAGCAGACCGCGAAGCACTTCCACAATCCCGGATGGCGGTGTGATATCACCGGCGGCGCTGGTCAGATGCAGCGTGGACGGGAACAGGAAGCTGAACACAACGGCAGTTAATGCAGCAGAGAAGGTTCCCAGAAGATACAGGAACAGAATAGGGCGAATGTTGGTTTTTTGTCCGTGCTGGTGATTCGCGATAGAGGCCATGACCAGCATCAGAACCAGTACCGGGGCAACGGCTTTGAGTGCGCCCACGAAGAGGGTACCGAGCAGCCCGGTGGCTTCAGCGGCGGGTTTGGATACCATTGCCAGCAGGATCCCCAAAACCAGACCAACCAGAATTTGCTTGACGAGGCTGCCTTGCATCAGACGTTGAAGCAGGCCAGATGATTGTGTAGTCATCGTTGTTCCTTAAGTGAAATTGCGTTCCATCCCAGATGTGCTCTAAGTCACATTTATGTCCGGATGTAAGTAAATGTTTGCCTGGTCGAGTATAGGGAAAGTGGGCGAGGAGGGAAGCGTAAAATGCTGGATTTTACGTGTTGCGTCATGTTTTTTAACTATTGATTAACGGGAGTGCCCGGTAAGCACAGCGCCACCGGGCAAAACGCACTACACCTGCTGCTTCTTATCGTGCTGGCGATTAACCCAGGTATTGATAATCAGCGTCACGAACAGAATGCCAAACACCACTCCGAGCGAAATGGCGATCGGGATATGGTAGAAATCGACAATCAGCATCTTGATACCGATAAACACCAGGATCACCGACAGGCCGTATTTCAGCATCGAGAAGCGCTCTGCCGCGCCCGCCAGCAGGAAGTACATCGCACGCAGGCCAAGGATCGCGAACAGGTTAGAGGTCAGCACAATGAACGGGTCAGTGGTCACCGCGAAGATAGCCGGAATACTGTCTACCGCGAAAATAACGTCGCTCAGCTCAACCAGAATCAGTACCAGCAGCAACGGTGTGGCAAACATCAGACCGTTTTTTCGCACGAAGAAGTGTTCGCTCTCGATCTTGTCCGTCATGCGCAGATGTCCACGGATCCACTTCACCAGCGGGCGATCGCCAATGGCGGAGCCGTCTTCTTTCGCCAGCGCCATTTTGATCCCGGTGAACAGCAGGAAGGCGCCGAAGACATACAGCAGCCATTCGAACTGGGTTATCAGCCAGCTGCCGGCAAAGATCATGATGGTACGCAGAACGATCGCCCCCAGCACGCCGTATACCAGTACGCGGCGTTGCAGTGCGGCAGGAACGGCGAAGTAACTGAACAGCATCAGCCAGACGAAGACGTTATCCACGGCCAGCGCTTTTTCAATCAAATAACCCGTGAGGAACGCCAGCGCCTGAGGATCGGCAACCGCGCGGCCTTCGGTTGAGGCCAGATACCACCAAAAGGCGGCACAAAAGAGAAGAGAGAGGGTAACCCATACCAGCGACCAAACGGCAGCCTGTTTCATGGTCATGCCATGTGCGCCGCGACGTCCCTGCAAAAAGAGGTCTATCGCCAGCATGATAAGCACGACGATCGCGAATCCGCCCCACAACATTGGAGTGCCGACAGAATGCATACTATTTTCCTTACACATAAAAAACAAAAACGGCCATGGTCAGAAGACGATAGCCGTTAGCTTTTTATGCATAGACCTCGCCTTCCGGCAAGGTCTCACTTACAACTAAAAAGCCATGCTTTTCAGTTGCCCGGCGACCGGATGCGATTTTGCACGCATCGTAATGACGATCCACCGGCGAAGAAGTTACTCCCCTTTGTGGGTAACAAAGTATGTCAGACCATCGGTTTCGTCAATGGTGTGCATGATTTCATTACACAGCTTTACGCGATCGCTTTTGCGCTCACGTCGTCTGCCGGGAACACCACGCCAGTCTGACGGCGGATCTCTGTTTGCAGCTTCGCCGTGGTGCGGCTTACCGAAAGCCCAGGGTGATTCACTTCATTATTTTCTACCAGCCGTGCAAAGACCTCTGCCTCATAGAGCATAGTGTTAATATGCTGTGGTTGCGTCAGCTCTTGCGCTTTCCCGCCGCGCGGCACGAAGCTCACTTTCTGACATTCAGAGATCTTCTCAATCACCAGCGATCCGGCTTCACCCTGAATTTCGCTCGGCAGCACCGAATCACTCACTTTAGAGTGTTGCAGCGTGACGCTGAAATCACCGTAGTCCAGCACCACGACACCGTGTGCATCTACGCCGCTTTCCAGCAGGCTGGCCGTGGCGGTTACGCTGTGCGGCTCACCCCACAGCGCCACTGCCGAGGCCAGACAGTAAAAGCCAATATCCATAATCGACCCGTTCGAGAAGGCCGGATTAAAGGTATTCGGGTTTTCGCCGTCCAGGTAGCGCTGGTAGCGCGACGAGTACTGGCAGTAGTTGATGAAAGCCTTACGCACGTTGCCAAGCTTCGGCAGGGACTGCTGCAACAGCAGGAAGTTCGGCAGGCTGGCGGTTTTGAACGCTTCGAACAGCACCACCTGATTTTCACGCGCCAGGGCGATAGCGGCTTCTACTTCCTGAATATTGGAGGCCAGCGGCTTCTCGCAAATCACATGTTTTTTATGGCTGAGGAACAGCTTCGTTTGCGGAAAGTGCAGGGAGTTAGGGCTGGCGATATAGACCGCATCAATGGCATCACTTTGGGCCATCTCATCAAGCGAAGTGAACAGGTGTTCGACCAGATAATCATTCGCGAAGATCTGCGCCTGCTCAAGGCTGCGGGAATAGACTGCGGTGAGCTTATATTTGCCGGTTTCGTGGGCGGCGTCGACGAACTGGCGTGTGATCCAGTTCGTACCAATGACTGCGAAACGTATCATAAACGTTTACGTACTCCGTAGCTGGGAACCTTTAGCCACTGTAGCACGGGATTATTGCAAAACCAGTGCGCTATTGCGCATTACCATTTAACGATAAATGCGTAAGCCACAGGCGGGTATCAAACTCGAGCTGGTGGTACTGCGGCTCCATGTGGCAGCACAGGGAATAGAACGCCTTGTCGTGCTCTTTCTCCTTCAGGTGCGCCAGTTCATGCACTACGATCATCCGCAGAAATGCTTCTGGCGCGTTACGGAACACGGTCGCCACACGGATCTCGGCTTTCGCCTTTAGCTTGCCCCCCTGTACGCGGGAGATGGCAGTATGCAGACCGAGCGCGTTTTTCAGCACGTGGATCTTGTTGTCGTACATCACCTTATTGATCGGCGGCGCACTCTTCAGGTACCGGCTTTTAAGATCCTGCGTATACTGCCAGAGCGCTTTATCGGTCGCGAAATCATGGGTGCCCGGGTAGCGTTTTTCCAGCACCGTGCCCAGCTTTTGCTCGGCAATCAGGCTGCGAACCTGAGAAAGTAAATGCTCCGGGTAGCCCTGGAGATAAGTAAGTTGGTTCATCAACGCCCCAAATCGATAATAAAACGGTATACTCACGCACCCTTTTTAGGGATACGCCGAAATTTTACCATTCAGGAGGGCCGATGAGCCACTTAGACAACGGTTTCCGTTCACTCAACCTTAAACGTTTCCCGGAAACGGACGACGTCAACCCGCTTATGGCGTGGGAAGCGGCGGATGAATATCTGCTGCAACAGTTGGATGATACTGAAATCAGCGGCCCGGTTCTGATCCTGAATGATGCGTTTGGCGCGCTGAGCTGTGCTCTGGCGGAACACACTCCTTACAGCATCGGTGATTCCTACTTAAGCGAGCTGGCGACGCGTGAAAACCTGCGCCACAACGACCTCGAAGAATCCAGCGTGAAGTTTCTCGACAGCACCGCGGATTACCCGCAGGCGCCGGGTGTGGTGCTGATCAAAGTGCCAAAAACCATGGCGTTGCTGGAACAACAGCTGCGCGCGTTGCGTACAGTTGTCACCCCAGAAACCCGTATTATCGCGGGTGCTAAAGCGCGTGATATTCACACCTCGACGCTGGAATTGTTCGAGAAAGTGCTCGGCCCTACCACCACCACGCTGGCGTGGAAAAAAGCGCGCCTGATCAACTGTACCTTCAGTGCGCCGGAACTGGCTGACGCACCAGAAACGCTGAGCTGGAAACTGGAAGGAACCGACTGGACCATCCACAACCACGCGAACGTTTTCTCCCGCACCGGTCTGGATATCGGCGCACGTTTCTTTATTGAAAATCTGCCGGAAAACCTGGAAGGTGAGATTGTTGACCTGGGTTGTGGTAACGGGGTGATTGGCCTGACGCTGCTGGCGAAGAACCCGGAAGCCAGCGTGGTGTTTAGCGATGAATCGCCAATGGCGGTGGCTTCCAGTCGTCTGAACGTGGAAACCAACATGCCAGAGGCGCTGGATCGCTGCGAGTTTATGATCAACAACGCACTGTCGGGCGTGGAGCCTTTCCGTTTCAACGCGGTACTGTGTAACCCACCGTTCCACCAGAAACACGCCCTGACGGATAACGTCGCCTGGGAGATGTTCCACCACGCGCGTCGTTGCCTGAAAATTAACGGCGAGCTGTATATTGTGGCTAACCGTCACCTGGACTACTTCCACAAGCTGAAGAAGATTTTCGGTAACTGCACCACGATTGCCACCAACAACAAGTTCGTGGTGCTGAAAGCGGTTAAGCTGGGTCGTCGTCGTTAAGATTGGGTATGTGCGGCCTGATGCCCTCACCCCAACCCTCTCCCACAGGGAGAGGGAGCAAACACTAAAAACGGCAACGGGGTTGCCGTTTTGCTTTTACCTTGGGCACCGGGCAAGAAATCAAATCTCTAATGCCAACTTCGTCCCCTGTGCAATCGCACGCCGTGCATCCAGCTCCATCGCCACATCACACCCGCCAATCAGGTGCACCGTTTTACCTGCTTCACGCAGCGGATCGGCCAGATCGCGTTTCGGCTCCTGCCCGGCACATAAAATGATGTTGTCCACGCGCAGCAGTTGCGGCTCACCGCCGATCAGCACGTGCAGCCCCTCGTCGTCGATCTTCTGGTAACTGACCGCAGGGATCATCTTCACGCCGCGCGACAACAGCGTGGCACGGTGGATCCAGCCCGTCGTTTTGCCCAGTCCTTCGCCCGGCTTACTGGCTTTACGCTGCAACATCACAATCTGGCGCGGGCTTTTTGGCAGCTGTGGGCCTTCAGGCCGTAAACCGCCAGCCTGACTCAGGCTGGTGTCGATACCCCATTCCACACAAAACTCAGCAATATTCTGGCTGGTAGCTTCACCCGGCTGGCTTAAATACATCGCCGTATCAAAGCCGATCCCACCGCAGCCGATAATGGCAACGTTCTCCCCAACCGGGGTTTTATCGCGCAATACGTCGAGGTAGTTCAGCACTTTAGGGTGATCAATACCCTCGATAGCCGGCGTGCGCGGGGCGATCCCGCTTGCCAGGATGATCTCGTCGAAATCAGTCAGATCCGCTGCATTTACAAACTGATTTAACCGCAGATCCACACCCGTTAGTTCGAGCATCCGGCGGTAGTAACGCAGGGTTTCGTAGAACTCCTCTTTGCCGGGGATCTGTTTGGCGATATTAAACTGCCCGCCTATCTCACTTGCTGCATCAAATAGCGTTACGCTGTGCCCGCGTGAAGCGGCATTGACGGCAAATGCCAGCCCCGCAGGGCCCGCGCCAACCACCGCCAGACGCTTTGTATTGCTCGCCGGGATCACCGGCATTTTGGTTTCGTGGCAGGCGCGCGGGTTGACCAGGCAAGAGGTCACTTTGCCGACGAAGATCTGATCCAGGCAGGCCTGGTTGCAGCCGATGCAGGTATTGATCTCATCTGCGCGGCCACTTTGCGCTTTGGACAGCAGTTCGGCGTCGGCCAGAAACGGACGTGCCATCGATACGATATCGGCATCACCCCGGTTCAGAAGGTCGTCCGCCACCTGAGGATCGTTAATGCGGTTGGTGGTCACCAGTGGGATCGACACTTTGCCTTTCAGCTTGCGCGTCACCCAACTGAATGCCGCGCGGGGCACCGGTGTGGCGATGGTGGGAATACGCGCCTCGTGCCAGCCGATCCCTGTGTTGATGATGGTTGCGCCAGCCGCTTCAATGGCCTGGGCCAGCTGTACGGTTTCTTCAAAGGTGCCGCCACCTTCCACCAGGTCGAGCATCGACAGGCGGAAGACGATGATAAAATCAGCGCCTGCACGTTCGCGCACGGCGCGTACCACTTCGATGGCAAAACGCATCCGGCATGCGTAATCGCCACCCCATTCGTCGTCGCGCTGGTTAGTGCGGGCCGCCAGGAATTCGTTAATCAGATACCCTTCAGAGCCCATCACTTCTACGCCGTCGTAGCCCGCTTCCCGCGCCAGTGCGGAACAGCGGGCGAAGTCGTCAATCAGTGTCAGGATCTCGTCGTGGCTAAGGGCGTGCGGTTTGAAACGGTTGATGGGGGCCTGAATGGCCGAGGGTGCCACCAGTTTCGGCTGGTAGCTGTAACGGCCCGTATGCAGAATTTGCAGGGCGATTTTCCCACCCTCTTTGTGCACCGCATCGGTCACAATGCGGTGATGCGGCAGCTGGCTGTCATCGTTCAGCACGGCCCCGCCTTCCATACCCACACCTGATGGGGCGGGTGCTACGCCACCGGTGACAATCAACGCCACACCATGACGCGCACGTTCGGCATAGAACACAGCCAGACGCTCAGCGCCGTCGGGATGTTCTTCCAGACCGGTATGCATCGAGCCCATCAACACGCGGTTTTTGAGCGTTGTGAACCCCAGATCGAGGGGGGCGAATAACGACGGGTAGCGGCTCATACTCTCTTCCAGTGTAAAATTATTGTTATGTGGTCGGATGAGTTACTAATTTAGCCAGCGGAGAGTAAAAGGGAAAAGGGGAATGCAGTGATTGTGATGGGAATCAAATAATGCCCCTCACCAGTCCCCTCTCCCCTGTACGTTCCGGGGACATGGTAGACAGGTGTTCGGGGACATGGTGAACACTTTTTAACATCCTTTACCCATGGTGATCGACTTTTTCTTCAGGTCGATCACCCCCACTTTCGTGCTGTACCACCACACCTCGTAGCTGCCGTCTTCCTGCATCTCCTTCAGCCCGACCCGTTCTCCCCTGAACGCCTTGCCTGCGCTCAGACTTACCCCTTTCACGCTCAGCTTTCCGCTGATATCCACTTTCCTGACCATCACGCCCTCGTCGTATTCCGGGGGCGTGGTGTTGCCGCTGTACTGCCGCTCTGACGGCTTATACCGCGACCCCGGTACCGCCATATCCAGCGCCTCATGCGGGCGTTCAAGGTTATAGACTGTCCGCCAGTGGTCGAAGGCGCGCTGCAGTTCGCCCCCGCTCGCGAACCACTTCCCCTGCAGCACTTCTGCCTTCAGGCTCCGGTGAAAACGCTCCAGCTTACCCTGCGTCTGCGGATGATACGGCCGGGAGTGCCCCACCCGGATACCCAGACGCATCAGCCACAGCTCCAGCGCCGTCCAGGTGCCGGTGGTGTCTCCCCACGGAGAACCGTTGTCCATCGTCATCCGGTCCGGCAGGCCGTAGCGCTCAAACACGCTGACCAGCTGCTGCTGCACGGTCTCGCGCCGTTCATCGGTACAGTGCGCCAGGCACAGGGAAAATCGGGAGTGGTCGTCCAGCAGGGTGAGCGGATGGCAGCGGCCGCCTCCAAAGGGAAAGTGGCCCTTAAAATCCATCTGCCAGAGGCGGTTCGGCGCGTCATGTTCGAACCGTCCCGTGGCGGGAATGCCCGGTGAAGTGCCCGGCAGCAGACCGTGACGGGCCATGAGGTTATGGACGGTGCTGAAGGCGGGCATGGTGTGCCCCTGGTCTTCCAGCCAGCGCTTTATCTTGCGTGCGCCCCAGCGTTCATGGCGGTCATGCGCCATACGCAGCAGGGCAGTGATGTCGTCAGATGAGCGGTTCGGGGAATGGTGCGGTATGCGCGGGCGGTCCTGAAGGCCGGAGGCCCCTTCCTCCGCCCAGCGGCGAAGCCACTTATAGCCGGTGGCAGGTGAAATGCCGAAGCGACGGCAGAGGGAACGGATGTTCGCCCCGTCCTGCGAGGCGAACAAAACAAACTCGGTACGTAATGACATGGTATCTCTCGCATCCCAGGACATAAGCGACTCCATAAACGGGTTCTTATGCCTTAGTTGTAAGTGTCTACCATGTCCCCGAACAAGTGTTCACTATGTCCCCGGACCGTACACCCCAAAGGGGAGAGGGGACTGGTCGGTGCTGTCTTAAAGTATTGGCTCGATCTGGTTTTCTCCCTCGCCCCTCTGGGGTGAGGGGGATGTCCGCACCAGCCCCGGAGCCTGCCACATGGATGTGGTCAGCCCGCTGTCGACCAGCCCAAGCTGGTCGGCGTAGACCGCCTGCCATTTTTGCATCATGCCGTCGTACAGCTCGCGGTGTTCCGGGTTTGGCGTAAATTCCCGGCTCCATTTCACCAGCCGTTCTCCGGTGGATGCCATATCCGCAAACAGGCCCGCGCCCGTTCCGGCGGCTATTGCGCAGCCCAGCGCCGTGGCCTCTTTGACCTCAGGCACACGCACCGGCAACCCGGTAACATCGCTTAAGATCTGGCTCCACAACGCACCTTTTGCACCACCGCCTGCAAAGACCAGGCTTTCAAATTTCACGCCGGAAAACTGCGAAATCTGCGCCAGGTTGCAGGCCGAGACAATCGCGGCGTTCTCTTCCAGGGCACGGAACAGCGTGGCTTTGTTGCACTTTTCCGGATCGATGGAGAGGTTAATAAACGACGGCGCAGCGTGATACCACTGCTTAAAATGCATCGCATCGGAGAAAATTGGCATCACGCCGTGCGAACCTGCCGGAACGCGAGCCGCCATCTCTTCCAGCAAAGAGTAAGTATCTATGCCCATTCGCCCGGCAATCAGTTTTTCTTCTGCGCAGAAGGCATCACGGAACCAGCGCATGGTTAATCCGGTGAAGAAACTGATGGATTCCGCCTGCGCCATACCGGGGATTACGTGGGGGTTAACCCGGATATTCATATCGGGATCGGTACGTACCTGCGGCAAATTCACCACTTGCTGCCAGAAGGTACCGCCCAGCACCGCCGTTTGCCCGGCGCGCACCACACCCAAACCCAGACACCCCAGCTGCACATCGCCACCGCCCATCACCACCGGGGTGCCTTCGCGCAGGCCACTTTGCTGAGCTGCTGCCCCGGTAACTGCGCCCAGCAGCGTGCCTGTCTCTTTCACCGGGGAGAGGATATCGGCGCGCAGCCCGGCCATATCCAGCAGTGTCGGACGCCAGTCGCGGCTGAAGAGATCGAGCATTCCGGTGGTGCCCGCATTGGAGGGATCTACCGCCAGTTCGCCGGATAACTTCGCCGCCAGCCAGTCGCTGATCATGGTAATGGTGGCGGCCTTACGGTAAATATCCGGACGATGGTGGGCCAGCCACAGCAGGCGCGGCATGGCGCTGAGCGCCAGCGTCTGCCCGGAAACATCGTACACTTCGGATTCAAAGCGGTAGTCGTGGATCTCTTTGAGTTCGGCCACCTCGCGGCTGGCGCGGGCGTCGACGTTGGCGCAGGCCCAGATAGCTTCGCCGTTGCGGTCATACAACACAATGCCTTCACGCATTGAGCAGCAGGCGACCGACTGGATATCGGCGGCGCTCAGGTGCGCGCGCTCCAGCGCCTGATGGATACACTGGCAGGCCAGCCGCCAGTTGGTGTCGAGGTCAAACTCCATCGATCCCGGCACGTTCTCCACGCTCAGGTGTTTCCACTCGGCCTGGCCGACGGCAATCTGGTTGCCCTGCAAATCGAAAATAACGGCGCGAACGCTGCCTGTCCCTGCATCTAACGCTAAAAGGTAACTCATGAGTTTGCCTCGTTGTTAGCGCGGGAAAGGCAGGCTCTCAGTTCGCCAGAGCCAGCACCGCGCGGGCTGTCGTCTCTTCCGTCACCAGGCCATTGATACGGCGACCTTTGAGTGCGGCATAAATCGCATCGGCTTTCTCTTCACCTCCGGCCACGCCAACGATGGTGGGTAACTGCGCCAGCTCATCGAGCGTTACGCCCAGTAATTCACGGTGGATCTCCAGTTCGTCTACGCATTCCCCTTCGGCATTGAGGAAGTAACCCAGGATATCGCCCACGGCACCCTTGCGGGCATACATCAACTGTTCGCCTTCACTGATATAGCCGGAACGTAAAATAGTGGCATCGCGGCGCTGGTTCACCGCGCCAATTCCCACCACGGCAACATCGGCTGCGGTAGCGGCGAGGATCACATCCCGTACGCTGGTTTCGCGTTTTAAAATTTCGGCCACTTCGGCGGACGAAACGCGAAGCGGCGCCGGGATCATACTGACGCTACAGGCTGCATCCAGCTGACCGATGCCGGTCATATATGGACCCACGCCGCCCGAAAGCGTGACCAGGCGGATCTGCTGCGAGCTAATAAAACCGCTTAAGTGTTGCAGGCAGCTCATGGTGGTTTCACCAAACCCAACCGCCAGCAGCTGCCCAGGCTCCAGTACACCCATTAACGACTGCGCCGCGCCAATGCCTAACCGCACGTTCATCGGAGGGGTATTCAGGGCAGGTAACACCCGCACCAGCTTCAGGCCAAAGCGCCGTTGTAGCTCGGTTTCCAGTGCCAGACATCCTTCATAGCGGGAATTTATCTGGACGCGGATGACTCCCGACTGACGCCCTTTTTCCAGCAGGCGCGATATCTTCAGACGGGGCAGGCCAAGTCGCTCGCCAATATCGTTCTGGGTCAGGCCGTCGTGGTAATAGCACCAGGCGACGCGTGCCACCAGTTCTTCTTCCGCCAGTGCAAGCCCTGCAAACCGGCCTTCTTCAGCAATGCGTTTATCGCCCATATTTGAACTCTTATAAAAATTTAGATCATATGTTCGTGATGGCGCGGGCGGAAAGTGTGAGCCACGCGGCAAAACGGATCTTTTAGATTGTTTCTGGTTTATCTGGATCTTAATCGATAAAACTGTGATCCCTGCACGGTTGTAAATATAGTTCACCGTCTACGCTTTTGAACATTATTAATTCTAAAAATCATTTGTTCAATAGCGGAGCGATGATGACCCCACTTATCGAAGCACGTGATATCTGCAAACAGTTTTCTGGCGTGCCGGTGCTAAAAGGCATTGATTTCACGCTACTTGCGGGCCAGGTTCATGCGCTGATGGGGGGGAACGGCGCGGGAAAATCGACGCTGATGAAAATTATCGCCGGGGTAGAGACACCGGACAGCGGTGAACTTTCAGTCGCCGGGCAGTCATTTGCGCGCCTGAAGCCTGGGCAGGCGCACAAGCTCGGTATCTATCTTGTCCCCCAGGAGCCGATGCTGTTTCCGAATCTGACGGTACGGGAAAACATCCTTTTCCGTCTGCCCCGCGAAAACGATCTGGATAAAAAGCTTACGGATAAACTCCGGCAGCTGCAGTGCCAGATCAACCTAGATACCACCGCCAGCACGCTGGAAGTGGCGGATCAACAGATGGTGGAGATCCTGCGCGGGTTAATGCGCAATGCGACGATCCTGATCCTTGATGAGCCAACGGCTTCGTTAACCCCAGGGGAAACCGACCGGCTGTTTCGCCAGATCCGTGCGTTGCAGGATCTGGGGGTTGGCATTGTATTTATCTCGCATAAATTGCCAGAGATCCGCCAGCTGGCGAGCCATGTTTCAGTGATGCGCGACGGCGCCATTGTGCTCAGCGGTGAAACGTCGCACTACGACGATAACGCTCTCATTGGCGCGATGACGCCGGTTAGCCGCGATAAAGAATTAAGTGACACCCAAAAGCTGTGGCTGGCGCTGCCGGGGAACCGGCGCACCCAGGCGCAGGATTTTCCGGTTTTGCGGGTTGAAACGCTGACCGGGGAAGGGTTTATCGACCTCAGTCTTGAGATTTTCGCTGGCGAAATTGTCGGCCTGGCCGGGCTGGTGGGCTCCGGGCGCACCGAGTTCGCCGAAACCCTCTATGGCCTTCGCCCGGTACGCGCGGGGCGCGTCTGGCTGGAAAACCAGGATATCAGCAGCGATTCAGTATTTTCGCGGCTGGATAAGGGGCTGGTGTATCTGCCGGAAGACCGACAGGTATCCGGGTTGTTCCTGGATGCACCCGTTCGCTGGAACACGGTCGCCCTGAATGAGCCGTCAATCTGGCAGCAGCGCAAGCGCGAAGCGGCGGTGGTGGAGCGTTATCACCGGGCGCTGGGGATCAAACTCAACGATGCGGATCAGACTGTGCGGACGCTCTCCGGTGGCAATCAGCAAAAGGTTTTGCTGGCGCGCTGTCTGGAGGCCAACCCGTTGCTGCTGATTGTGGATGAACCCACGCGCGGCGTGGATGTGTCGGCGCGGGCAGACATCTATCAGCTGATAAAAAGCGTGGCGGCGCAAAACGTCGCGGTGCTGATGATCTCAAGCGATCTCGACGAATTCCCCGGGCTTGCTGACCGGGTGCTGGTTATGCATCAAGGGATGCTCAGCGGGGAGCTGCCACGTCACGCCGTCAGCCTCGACAAAATGATGTCGCTGGCCTTCGGAGGACAATCATGAAGATGTTACTGAGAAACCGTGAGCTTAGCGCGCTGCTGGCTATCCTGGCGCTGTTTGCCGTGCTGGTGGCCCTTAACCCGGCCTATTTCAGTTTTCAGACCCTGGGAATGATCTTCGCCAGCTCGCAAATTCTGATCCTGCTGGCGCTGGGCGCGGCGATGGTGATGCTGACCCGCAATATTGATGTCTCTGTGGGATCTACAGTGGGCTTGTGCGCCATTGCCGTGGGGGTCGCGCTCAACAGCGGTTACAGCCTGCCGGTAGCGATGCTGTTTGCGCTGATCATTGGCGCACTGGCAGGGGCATTTAACGGTTTTCTGGTTGTCGGGCTACGCATCCCGGCGATTGTCGCCACGCTCGGTACGCTGGGGTTATATCGCGGCGGAATGCTGCTGTGGACCGGCGGTAAGTGGATAGAAGGGTTGCCGTCGAGCCTGAAATCACTCTCCGAGCCTGTGGTTATCGGGATCTCACCGATAGGGTTTGGCGTGCTGATTCTGGCAGGCGTTGGGGTATGGATTTTCTCGCGCACCCTGTTTGGCCGGGATTTTTACGCCGTGGGCGATAACCTTGCTGCTGCGCGCCAGCTTGGCGTGGCGGTGAACCGCACCAGGATGATTGCCTTCACGCTGAACGGCGTACTGGCGGCCTGCGCGGGGATCGTCTTTGCCTCGCAGATTGGCTTTGTACCGAACCAGACCGGCAGTGGGCTGGAGATGAAAGCCATTGCCGCCTGCGTGCTTGGCGGGATTTCGCTGTTGGGCGGCACTGGCACGCTCCTTGGCGCATTCCTCGGTGCCTTCTTCCTGACCCAAATCGACACCGTGCTGGTGCTGTTTAAACTGCCCGCCTGGTGGAATGACTTTATCGCCGGGCTGGTGCTGCTGGGGGTGCTTGTGCTCGACGGGCGTCTGCGTCAGGCCCTGGCACGTCATCAGCGGGCGCTGAAATACAGTCGCTTCCAGCCGGGTAACCGGGGGGGAAAGCACGTCGCTCCGTTCCCAAAACGCAAAAAAGAGGTGGCGTAGATGAAGCTTAACTGGGAAAGCGCGCTGCTGATCCTGCTGGTGCTCGAAATCCTGCTTTTCGGTGCCATCAACCCACGGATGCTGGATATCAACATGCTGCTGTTCAGCACCAGCGATTTTATCTGCATCGGCATTGTGGCCCTGCCGCTGACGCTGGTGATTATCAGCGGCGGGATCGATATTTCGCTCGGCTCGATCATTGGTCTGTGCGCCATTGCGCTGGGGGTGATGATGCAGGCCGGCTGGCCAATGCCGGTGGCTATTCCGCTGACTCTGCTGCTGGGTCTGCTGTGCGGCCTGGTTAACGCCGCATTAATCCACTACACCGGCATCAGCCCGCTGGTGATCACCCTTGGCACGCTGTACCTCTACGGCGGCGGGGCGCTGCTGCTTTCCGGTATGGCGGGGGCAACGGGTTATGAAGGGATTGGCGGTTTCCCGGACAGCTTTACCGCCTTCGCCAACCTTACGTTGTTAGGGTTACCGGTTCCGCTGGTGCTGTTCGCGCTGATTACGGTCTTTTTCTGGCTGATTACTCACCGGGGGCGCTTTGGCCGCCACCTGTTTCTGATTGGGCAGAACCCACGTGCGGCGCGTTATGCGGCGCTGTCAGTCAACGGGATGCCATACGCGCTTTATGGCCTGGTGGGTGTGGCCTCGGCAATCGCCGCCCTGGTGATGGTTTCTTACTTTGGCTCGGCGCGCTCGGATCTGGGGCGTGATTTGTTAATGCCTGCTCTCACTGCCGCGGTGCTCGGCGGAGCCAACATCTACGGGGGGTCAGGTTCGGTTTTGGGTACAGCACTGGCGGCGCTGCTGGTGGGGTATCTGCAACAGGGTTTACAGATGGTCGGCATCCCCAACCAGGTGTCGAGCGCGCTGTCAGGGGCGCTGTTGGTTGTGGTGGTGATGGGACGTTCGCTGAGTCTGCACCGTGAATGGGTGCGATCTCTCTTCACAAAACTACCCGGAGCGTAAGATGAAAACAAAACTGATAGTCCTGGCGATGGCGCTTAGCGTGGCGTCTGCGCAGGCGGCAGACCGCATTGCCTTTATTCCTAAGCTGGTGGGCGTTGGCTTCTTTACCAGCGGGGGTAACGGTGCAAAAGAGGCGGGCAAAGACCTCGGTGCAGAGGTCACATACGACGGCCCGACTGAGCCAAGCGTCTCCGGCCAGGTGCAGCTTATCAATAACTTCGTCAACCAGGGCTATAACGCCATTATCGTCTCCGCCGTGTCGCCAGACGGGCTTTGCCCGGCGCTCAAGCGCGCAATGCAGCGCGGCGTTAAGGTACTGACCTGGGATTCCGACACCAAACCTGAGTGCCGCAGTATCTACATCAACCAGGGAACCCCGGAACAGCTCGGCGGCCTGCTGGTAGAAATGGCTGGCAAGCAAGTGACCAAACCGAATGCCAAAGTGGCGTTCTTCTACTCAAGCCCGACCGTCACCGACCAGAACCAGTGGGTGAAAGAGGCCAAAGCCAAAATCGAGAAAGAGCACCCTCAGTGGCAAATTGTGACCACACAGTTTGGCTATAACGATGCCACTAAGTCCCTGCAAACCGCTGAAGGGATCTTAAAAGCCTACCCGGATCTGGATGCGATCATCGCCCCGGACGCCAACGCGCTGCCAGCGGCGGCACAGGCGGCGGAAAACCTCAAGCGTGAAGGGGTGGCGATTGTCGGGTTCAGCACCCCGAACGTGATGCGTCCGTACGTGGAGCGTGGCACGGTGAAAGCCTTCGGTCTGTGGGATGTGGTTCAGCAGGGCAAAATTGCGGTCAATGTCGCCGATCATTTGCTGAAAAAAGGCGATCTTAACGTTGGCGACAGCGTGGATGTAAAAGACATCGGGGCGCTGAAGGTCGAGCCCAACAGCGTGCAGGGTTATCAGTATGAGGCGAAAGGCAACGGTATCGTGCTGCTGCCGGAGCGCGTGGTATTCACCAAAGAGAACATCAACAAATACGATTTCTGACGGGGGAGCACATGGCTGATTTAGACGACATCAAAGACGGCAAGGATTTTGGCATCGGCACACCGCAGCAGAACGTGCCATTCACCCTGAAGGGTTGCGGCTCGCTGGACTGGGGAATGCAGTCGAGGCTGGCGCGGATCTTTAACCCGAAAAGCAACCGCACGGTGATGCTTGCCTTTGACCACGGCTATTTCCAGGGGCCGACCACCGGCCTTGAGCGTATCGATCTCTCTATTGCGCCGTTGTTTGGCGAAACTGACGTGCTGATGTGTACCCGCGGCATTCTGCGCAGTCAGGTGCCTGCTGCCACTAACAAGCCTGTTGTGCTGCGCGCTTCTGGCGGTAACTCGATTCTGGGTGAGTTGTCCAACGAGTGTGTGGCAGTGGCGATGGAAGATGCCCTGCGCCTGAACGTCTGCGCGGTGGCGGCGCAGGTATACATCGGCAGTGAGTTTGAGCATCAGTCGATCAACAACATCATCAGGCTGGTGGACGCGGGTGCGCGCTACGGCGTGCCTACGCTGGCGGTGACGGGAGTCGGCAAAGAGATGGCGCGCGACGCGCGTTATTTCTCGCTCGCCAGCCGTATCGCCGCCGAAATGGGGGCGCAGTTCGTCAAAACCTATTATGTGGATGAAGGCTTTGAAAAAGTGACCGCCAGCTGCCCTGTGCCGATCGTCATCGCCGGGGGCAAAAAGCTGCCGGAGCACGAGGCGCTGGAGATGTGCTGGCGGGCAATCGACCAGGGCGCATCTGGCGTGGATATGGGGCGCAATATATTCCAGTCCAGCGCGCCGCTGGCAATGCTGAAAGCGGTGAAGAAAGTGGTTCACGAGAACATGAACGCGCGGGAAGCGTTCCAGTTCTGGCAGGAAGAGAAACAGGGAGAAGCAAAATGAACGTGACGTTAGTGGAGATCAACATCAAGCCTGAACGGGTGGACGAATTTCTGGAGGTGTTTCGCGCCAACCACGAAGGCGCGATTCAGGAGCCGGGGAACCTGCGTTTTGATGTACTGCAGGACCCACGCGTGAAAACCCGGTTCTTTATCTACGAGGCCTACAAGGACGAAGAGGCGGTGTTGGCCCATAAGAAAACGCCGCACTACCTGGCGTGCGTGGATAAGCTCGAGGCGTTGATGTCAGAGCCGCGTAAGAAACGCAGTTTTGTGGGGTTGTTACCGGCGTAATGCTTTTTGTAGACCGGGTAAGCGCAAGCGCCTCAGGAATAAAATAACAACGCCCCCTCCCAGGAGAGGGCGTTGCGTTTACGCCTCTTCCACACTGACCCGCATCGCGGCCAGCGCTTTACGCGCCGCTTTCAGCACCAGTTCACACTGTTCAATGGTGAGCGTCAGCGGTGGTTCAACACGGATGGTTTTTGAGTTGTTGAGCGTACCAGCCACCAGTACCCGCTGGCGGAACATCTCGCTTGCGAAGCTGTAGCCGGTTTCGTTATCGACAAACTCAATTGCCATCAGCATCCCTTTGCCGCGTGCTTCCTGCACCAGGTCAGGATATTCACGACCCAGCTGGCGGAAGCCATCCAGCAGCATGTCGCCTTTCTGCTCCGCCTGCGCAGGCAGGTTTTGCTCAAGCAGCACGTTGATGGTGGCCAGTGCTGCCGCACAGGAGAGCGGGTTACCGCCGAAGGTGGTGGTGTGCAGGAATGGGTTATCAAACAACACCGAGAACACCTCTTCGGTAGCAACTGTGGCACCAATCGGCATCACACCGCCGCCGAGCGCTTTCGCAAGGCACAGGATGTCTGGCTGCACATTTTCATGCTCGCAGGCAAACATCTTGCCGGTGCGGCCCATGCCGGTCTGCACTTCGTCAAGAATAAGCAGAGCACCAAACTCATCGCACAGCTGACGCACGGCAGGCAGATAGCCCGGCGGTGGCAGGATCACGCCGCCTTCACCCTGAATTGGCTCCAGGATCACCGCCGCTACGTCGTCGCCGGTTTTACGGCACTCGCTGAGCATGGTGCGCATAGCGTTAATGTCGCCAAATGGCACATGGCGGAAGCCAGGCAGCAGCGGCATGAACGGTTTGCGGAAGGTAGATTTCGCGGTCGCGGACAGCGAGCCTAACGACTTACCGTGGAATGCGCCACTGGTGGCAATAAAGGTGAATTTGCCGCGCGGCGACTGGTACGCTTTGGCGAGTTTCAGCGCCGCTTCGACCGATTCCGTGCCGCTATTACTAAAGAAGCTGTATTTCAGTTTGCCGGGCGTTAAGGCCGCCAGCGTTTTCGCCAGCATGGCGCGAAGTGGGTCGAGCAGTTCCTGGCTATGAAGAGGTTGTTTCGCGAGTTGATTCTGTACGGCGGAAACCACAACTGGATTACGGTGCCCCACGTTGAAAATGCCAAAACCACCCAGGCAATCTATAAATTCCTGTCCCTGGGTGTCGACAAGCGTGTTCAGACTTCCCGCTTGCCACTCTACGGCTCCGTAATCCCCGCCGGCGGTAACAGATTTGCGATACTCCAAAAAACCAGGATTTACATGCTCTTTAAAGTAATCGATGACCTCTCGGTTAAGTTGTTTCATCTCCTCATGATCAAGCGTTCGCTTCTCAATGAGATTCAATGCGTGCGCGGTACAGGCAAGAGCCGAGGCGCTGGAAGGTAACCTGTTCAAAATGTGCTCCCGGGGATCGCGTATCACATGATACTGCGTTAAGTATTGCAGGGATTACGCCACTTCAGCTGACTTAACGAAAATCGGGATAAACGCCAGGTTAAATTTATGTTGCGCAATATTTAATCATGCCGAAATAAGCGAGACGGGATTAAGCGACAGAGAGAAGGCCGATGTTTTAGCGACCTATTTTGTCAATTGCACCTGGGTGGTGCATGGCGTGCTTCTTTAGTGGGCATTAACAGGTCATGCTTCAGGAGTAATTTCCTGACGAAAGTATTTTAAATCAATTAATTAGAAAAACGTACAGAAAGTGCGGTTTAACCGGGATTTGCGATCTCAATCAAATTTAACAACTAAAGATAAACTGTTTACCGCCGAAAAAAGATTAAGCCACAAAATTAACATTCAAATAACCTGCAAGGGATGCTCATAATGTCCTCTCCATCCTATGTCACCCAGAACGAATATCCTCTGGACGATGACACCACCTTAATGTCGACCACCGACCTGCACAGCTACATGACCCATACCAACGACACCTTTGTTCAGGTGAGTGGGTATTCACTCAAGGAACTGCTGGCACAGCCACATAATCTGGTGCGCCACCCGGACATGCCAAAAGCGGCCTTTGCCGATATGTGGTACACGCTACAAAAGGGTGAGCCGTGGAGCGGGATTGTCAAAAACCGCCGTAAAAATGGCGACCACTATTGGGTGCGCGCAAACGCGGTGCCGATGGTGCGTCACGGCCAGGTCACAGGGTATATGTCGATTCGCACCAAAGCGACGGCTGAAGAGATTGCCACCGTGGAGCCTTTATATCAGGCACTGAATGACGGGCGCTGCAACAAGCGGATCCACAAAGGGCTGGTGGTACGCAAAAGCTGGCTTGGCAAACTGCCTGCAATGCCGCTGCGCTGGCGGGTACGCAGTGTGATGGCGGCGCTGTTTGCGGTGATGGCGGCAACACTTTGGGCAACATCCGCAGGCTGGGCATCCTTCGTGGCGGCGGCTGTCGTAATGCTGCTGGGGACCCTGCTGTTTGAGCAGCAAATTGTCCGCCCGGTAGAAAACGTGGCGCGTCAGGCTTTGAAGGTCGCAACCGGGGATCGCAACACCGTGCAGCACCTTAATCGCAGCGATGAGCTGGGGCTGACTTTACGGGCGGTGGGGCAACTTGGGTTGATGTGCCGCTGGTTGATTAATGACGTATCAAGCCAGGTGGTCAGCGTGCGCAATGGCAGCGACAGGCTGGCGCAGGGCAATGAGGATCTCAACGACCGCACGCGCCAGACCGTCACCAACGTGCAGCAGACCGTGGCGACAATGAACCAGATGGCGGCCTCGGTACAAAGCAATTCTGAAACGGCCGCCGAAGTGGATAAGCTTTCCATGGCCGCCAGCAGTGCGGCAACCGAAGGCGGAAATGCGATGCAGACTGTGGTGAAAACCATGGACGATATCGCTGACAGCACTCAGCGGATCGGCTCGATTACCTCGCTTATCAACGACATTGCGTTCCAGACTAATATTCTGGCGTTGAACGCGGCGGTAGAGGCAGCAAGAGCGGGCGAGCAGGGTAAAGGCTTTGCGGTGGTGGCAGGCGAAGTTCGCCACCTGGCCAGCCGAAGCGCCAATGCGGCCAACGATATTCGTAAGCTTATTGATGCCAGCGCCAGCAAGGTACAGTCGGGCTCCGACCAGGTTCACGCCGCAGGCCGCACGATGGACGACATCGTGGAGCAGGTGAAGAACGTGACTCAGCTAATCGCGCAGATTAGCCATTCGACCTCTGAGCAGGCAACCGGGTTATCGGAGCTGACCCGCGCAGTGGCAGAGCTGGACAGTATTACCCAGAAAAATGCCGACCTGGTAGAAGAGAGCGCGCAGATCTCCGCCATGGTTAAACACCGTGCCGGGCGCCTGGAAGACGCGGTGACTGTGCTGCATTGAGTCAGTAATGTTCCAGAAAAGCCGTTTATTTCGTCCGGGATAAACGGCTTTATTATTTCCGTTATTTGTAATTACTATTACGAATTAATGTTAAATATATATTAAATAACTAAATAAATTATCTCAGCTATTTATCCCTGCCTAAGTCAGTTTTCCACGATTCTGTTTCAGAAATCGTCCTTGTGTTGGTTGTATAACGATCAATGCGCCAATATTAATAGTTAACGCCTATCCATCATGTCGGTTATTGAATAAAAAAACGATCAAAGTCATAAAGTTAGGTGATTAGTTACCGATAACGGAGAACGTCTGAGAAATAATCACATCGATGGAGTAAATATGTTCTTACATGACGTAAAGATCGGCACGAAATTATTTCTGGCGTTTGGATTCTTTATTGTGTTGATGGTGGTAAGTGCAACCTTGTCTCTGCTGAGCCTGAACCGGGCCAACAACGGGATGCACACCATCATCACCAATGATTATCCGACCACGGTAAAAGCAAACGAGTTAATCGATAACTTCCAGGAATTTATTAGCACTCAGCAGCTCATGTTGCTGGATGAGCAGGGCAAGTACACCGCGCAGTCCCAGCAGCGCCTGAAAGAGATCAGTGAACATATCACTGTTATCCTGGGCGACCTGAATAACGAACTGCACGATCGAAAATCTCAGCAGGTTCTGGCCGATATTCGCGGGGTGCGCCAGCAGTATCTCGACTCCCGCTACCGCATTTTGCAGGCCGTACAGAACAACGATCGCGCAGGTGCCATTCAGGAGATGATGACCAACACCATCAACCTGCAAAAGGCCTACAAGGATAAAGTGAAGGAGCTTATCAGCGTTCAAAACGGCCAGATGCAAAGCGCCGGCGCGCAGGTGAATAGTGATTTCAGAAGCAACCGTCTGTGGCTGATTATTATCACGCTGTTCAGCGTGGGCGCTGGCAGCCTGATTGGCTGGTACATTGTCCGCTCGATTACCCGTCCACTGGGTACCGCGGTAGCATTTGCCGAAGCGATTGCACAAGGTGACCTGACGCGCAATATCACCTCTCACGGTAACGATGAAACCGGCCATCTGCTCAATGCGCTGATGGAGATGAAAACCCGCTTGCAGGAGATAGTGCAGCAGGTGCAGACCGGCTCAGAAAACATTTCCAGCGCTGCCGCGCAGATTGTCGCCGGTAACCAGGATTTAGCCGCACGAACAGAAGAGCAGGCCAGCTCTGTAGAACAGACTGCGGCATCGATGGAGCAAATCACGGCAACGGTAAAAAATACCGCATCACATACCGGGGAAGCGACCAACCTCTCTGCCGATGCGGCCATGGTGGTAAAAAACAACGGCGAGATGATGAAGCAGGTGACCAGCAAAATGCGCCTGATTAACGAAACGTCGAACCGGATGTCCGACATTATCGACCTGATCGACGCCATTGCCTTCCAGACCAATATTCTGGCGCTGAATGCGGCAGTGGAAGCAGCGCGTGCGGGTGAGCACGGTCGTGGCTTTGCTGTGGTCGCCGGTGAAGTGCGCCAGCTGGCACAGAAGAGTGCCTCTTCTGCCAGTGAGATCCGCCAGCTGATTGAAAGCTCAACCAGCCAGACGCAGGACGGGATGAACCTGGTAGAGAAAGCCAGTGGGCTTATCAACGGCATGGTCGGCAACGTGGAAGAGATGGACGTCATCCTGCGGGAGATCCGTCAGGCAAGCCATGAGCAGACTGAAGGAATTTCGCAGATTAACAGCGCGATTGGCCTGATTGACGCCACCACTCAGCAGAACTCGGCGCTGGTGGAGGAGTCTGTCGCGGCGGCTGCATCGCTTAACGAGCAAGCGACGCAACTGAAAGAGTTGGTAAAAGTCTTCCGCGTGAACGAGTACGCACCGGCTTAATCCAACTGGGAGATCTCCAGCGCCGCGCGGTCGATAACGCCGATGATCTGCTTAAGCTGCGCGTCGCTGAGTTCTCCCTGATTGACCCTGAGGTCCAGCACGGCCTTGAAGTTATCCAGAGCCCGCTTCATCTGCGGGTTTTTTCGCAACTGGAAGCCAACGCAGCGGGCTTTGATCCGCAGCTGAATGTTCTCCAGATGTTCCAGATTTTCATCCAGCCAGTGTTGCCCGGCCAGGGTAATGGCAATCTTTTTGCGCCCGGTTTCTTCTTCCGTAATGGTGATAAAGGTCTGATCCTGCAAGAAATCGAGGGTCGGGTAGATGACGCCGGGACTTGGGGTATAGTTCCCCTGAGTCATGTTCTCAATCTCTTTTATCAGCTCGTAACCGTGGCTCGCATTGCGGGTCAGAATATCCAGAATCACCAACCGCAGTTCGCCGTGGCCGAAAAATCGCTGGCGGCGTCCACCGCCTTCATGTGCGTGTCGCATCGTATCTCCTTAAATTGATATATCTAATTTATATCTAAGTATATCTTAATAGCAATGTCGTCATCGTAATGTTTGTTAATATATTGATTGTGTTGGAATTTTAATTGTACTTCTTGTCTGGTGTTAACTATATCAAAAAATATCTTGCAATCCTGATTGTTAGCAATCATTATCATTTGCAGTTTAATTTAGATATATCGTATTCACATCAGGAAGGCATAAAAATGGCATCTACCCGCTACCCACAACGCGTCTGTAACGACCTGCGCTTTCGCGAGCTGACTGTGCTCCGCGTTGAGCGTGTCGCGGCTGGCTTCCAGCGTATCGTCTTAGGCGGAGACGCCCTGGAGGGCTTTAGCTCCAGAGGTTTCGACGACCACAGCAAAGTCTTTTTCCCGGAGCCAGGGGCGACGTTTGTTCCACCAGTAGTGACCGAAGAAGGGATCGACTGGGGCGAAGGCGTGCGCCCGCAAGCGCGTGACTACACACCGCTGTACGATGAAGCGCGTCATGAACTGGTTTACGATTTCTTTGTCCATGATGGCGGGGTTGCCAGCAACTGGGCGCTACAGGCGAAAGTGGGCGACAAACTCACTATTGGCGGCCCTCGCGGTTCACTGGTGGTCGCGGAGGATTACGCCTGGCAGTTGTATGTGTGCGATGAATCCGGGATGCCTGCGTTGCGTCGCCGTTTAGAAGCGATAGCCAGACTGCCGGTGCGCCCAGACGTTCATGCCGTTGTGACCATTGGCGATGCGTCTTACAAGGATTATCTGGCGCATCTGAGTGAGTTCAACATCACCTGGGTCGTCGGGCATAGCGAGCAGGCGGTGGCAGACCAGCTGGCGGCGATTAACGTGCCCGCAGAGGATTACTTTATCTGGTTAACCGGGGAAGGGAAGGTGGTGAAAAGCCTGAGTCGCCAGTTTGAAAATGACGAGATTGATCAGCAATTAGTGCGTGCCAGCGCGTACTGGCACGCCAAATAATTACGCGGCGGTATCCAGCTGCGCTTCGCTTACCTGATGTTCGAGCGAGGCGCGAACATCATGCAGGGCTTTCTCCTGCTGGATAAAGTAAGCTTCCATATTGTTCAGGGACGAGACCAGCAGCCAGGACTCTTCTTTTTCCAGCTCGGCCAACTCGTTCACTAAGGTGTCGATTTGCTCGCGTACCTGCGCCATTTTTTTGCGGATACGCTCCAGATCGTTCAGACGGTCGCTTGCCATCAGCGGCTCAAAGCCCTGTTGCAGGCGAGCAACCAGAGAGCGAATGGCTTTCACGTCTCCACGTTGTTTGGCCTGATTCAGCTGCACCATCATGGTGTTGGCTTCTTCTTTCAGATCGTCTGCCACCAGATCCGGGTGGCACAGCTTGCTTGCCTGACGCCAGAGCCGTTTTAGCTCGTTCTGATCTTCTTCGGAGAGGTTTGTCCCTTTCCGCAGACGTACCTCGGCATCATGGTGTTGTTCACGGTATTTTTCATACTCGTTATTGGCATTATCCCGCGCCTGACGTGCGGGCTCCTCTTCACGCGTTAACCCGCTTTCCAGCTCCAGTGCTTCGGCCAGCAGATTTGCAATCAGGTTGCTTTGCTGCTGAAGATGTTTGCGTGCTTCCGCAGCCTGCAAGGAATCCGCAGGCAGATCGCGCCAGCGCTGAGTCAGTGTTGCTAACACCTCTACTGCCTGCGCCATATACTGCTGGCAACGGCGGTAGTCCTCTTCGCGGCGACGTGCCTCCGCCTGTTGACGACGCAGATTCAACTCGGCAAGTGTTTTACGCAGGGCGAGGATCTGCTGCATCAAAGGCCCGAGGCGGGAGAAATAGAGATCGTTGAACTCATCAAGTTGCTGCACACGCGCGTTGCGACGATCAATAAGATCACGCAGACGTTCTTCCAGTGCTTTTAGCTCCAGCTTGCTGGCCGCCACTTGCGGATCGCGCCACTGGGTTATCGCCCGCTGGTTTTGTAACCAGGTGGTGATAGCCGCGATGGCGGCGGTGTAATTCTTTTGCTCAAGCGCCACGACGATTGCCTGTAGCTCATCGCCAAACGCTTCATTTTTCAGGCGTGCCAGCTGACTAAAGATGATGTCGTCATCTTCCAGTTCAATGGCATTTTTAATGATTTCTAGCCGTTTGATCGGTGTGCTCATGATGCCTTTCGCTTTGGGGCTTAAGTATTTGAGTTAAGGTTAGTTGTTGTAAACGCTACAGGAAATAATACACACGGATGATGATCGGCGCGATGGGGGATTTCTTTAGTTTTTAGGGTTTTTGATGGTGAATGAGAGGTTTGTTGTTTTTCTGGTACGGGGCACACTGTTTGTAGGATCAGCAATAGGGCTGTCCAGCCGTTTGATAACCAAAAACTAACCGCAGATAAACGCTTTATCCGAACGTAACGCATCTGGCGCTTTGGAAAGCACTGTTGCTGCCTGTGAGCAATACCTCCAGAAAAACAAAGGGCCGGAGATTTCTCTCCAGCCCTTGCTGTATCTGGTGGCCCCTGCTGGACTTGAACCAGCGACCAAGCGATTATGAGTCATAAAATTGGCATGTTTTTAATTGTTCGCCATTGTCTCTATTTGTATTTTTAATTGTCTATAATCAATCGGTTATGAAGTTATTTTTGTTTCTGATTGGTTCTCTTATTTCCCCATTGTACTATCCTTACCTGACCCATTACCTGACCCGAAATGGGCATCGGGTCAGGTAACGCTTATCCTTAGAAAGGTAAACTCATGGCCGCTAATCTTACTGAGACTGCTATACGTGGATTGAAGACAAAAAGCACGGCGTACTACGTGTGGAGCAACAGCGCTCAACGTGGTACAGGCAGACTTGGCGTTAAGGTTCAACCGTCAGGCAGCAAGGTTTTTTATTTCCGTTACTACGTTGAGAAAGGGAAGAAAGAGAAATTCATTCAGTTGGGCATCTGGCCTGAGATGAAACTGGTGACGGCCAATGAGCTGGCGAAAAAGTACGGAGCCTGGCTTGTTGAAGGAAAAGATCCCCAGCAAGAGCTTGAACAACAACGCCTGGCCGAGCAGCATATTATGCAGATCCATCGTTCTCAGGGATCATTTGAAGAGCTGGTGCATGGCTACGTTAACAAGATGAAGCTCGACAATAAGCGGACGTGGGCTGATGTATTGAAGCGCATGGAGCGAGAGTGCTATACCGTTATTCCTCGTGATACCAAAGCGAAGGACGTGACACCTCTGCAGATCAAAACCATCCTCTCAGGCATTATCCAGCGTGATGCCGTTGTCCATGCAAACCGAGTTCGTTCTTACCTGATGGCGGCATTCAACTACGGTTTGAAAGCTGATAACGATCCGATGAATACCAGCGTGGGCATTACGTTCGGGCTTGAAGTTAATCCGGTATCGGCCATACCGAAGCAGTCTTCGGCGGAAAAAGTGGGTGATACATGGTTAACGCTGGAAGAGCTTCGTTTTGTCATGGAGCAGTTCGCAGAGGCCACCAACGTTGGGCCGCTGATGCAGCATTTAATCCGCTTCTGCGTTTATGCTGGTGGGCAGCGCCCGTTCGAAATGATTGCCAGCCAGTGGAGCGCGATTGACTGGCAGCAAAAGACGTTACTGGTCATTGCCGATGTATCGAAAAACAAGCGTGAGCACCTGATCCCGATGACTGAGTCGGCATTACAGGAATTAGCCTCAGTGAAAGAGCTGACTAAGGAAAGTAACAGCCCCTATATTTTTCCTCTATCGACCAACGGTGAGCGCCCAGTACGTACCGATAGCCTTGCGCGTTCCATCATGTATTTCCGGGCCTTCAATCCTGAGTTTAAAGTTTTCACGGCGCGAGATTTACGTCGAACTTGTAAAACGTTAATGGGGGAAGCCGGGATCAGTAAAGAGATCCGTGACCGTATTCAGAATCACGCTTTGAATGACGTAAGCTCGAAACACTATGACCGTTATGATTACCTGACTGAAAAGCGCAGGGCGCTTGAGATCTGGGAAGATAGGGTTAATAGCTATCAAAGGCAGCAAGAAAACAACGTTGTGAACTTGTTTGGGCGGAGGTAAGAGCTTGGCAAAATATGAGCTTAATTCAGCAGAAGAGCGTTATCAGCCGGGTTCTGGGGATTTGGTGCTGGCTAATAAGTTAGGGATCACTGATGAAGAGGAAATGGAGGCTCTGGAATCAGGCCTGTTGCTGATGCTTTATGAACAGCTATTTATCGAAGGCCAGCCGCCAGCGGTGCTGGCTTTTGAGCACATCAGTGGGTGGCATCGCCAATGGCTGGGGAATGTGTATGACTGGGCAGGGAGGTTGCGTAATGCCAACTTAACTAAAGACGGTTTTCAGTTTGCCGCTGCCGACAGGATTCCGCTGCTTCTTGATGGTTTCGAGAGGCAGTTTCTCTCTAGGTCTGGTGAACTGAAATCCATGGCTCGTCCGGAGCTGGTTAGCTATCTGGCTGAATGCCATGTGGAGTTTATTTTGATCCATCCATTCAGAGAAGGTAATGGGCGTCTGTCGAGATTGCTTTGCGATGTGTTGTCAGTTCTGGCGGGGAAGGGCTTACTGGACTACAGCCTGTGGGATGAGCACAAGGCGTTTTACTTCAAGGCAATACAGGCAGGCGTATCAGGGAACTACAGTCCTATGATGCAACTGGTGAGCGATATATTGCCAGATTAACGGGCGAGGCCAACGGCTTTCGCCTGTGCCTGATTTTTTTTGAGTTGTTGCTCAATTTTTTGCACAGAAACGCCCGTTTCGATCGCTGTTGAGCTGGCAACGGAGCGGTAAATCTGGGCTTTAGTAACTTGCGGTGATGTTGATTGCTTGCGCATGGGGCGGTTCCTTGATGTATTCAATTGGATTATAGTTGTACTGAATCAATTGGACAATAGATCTCATTGGTTAGTATTTTAAAGCACAATCAAAAGCGTAAAATCGGTGAGGATTTTATTCTGAGGAGGAACAAATATAATGGAAAACAAATCTCAATTTCTTACTATTGAAACTATCTGTATAAAATATAGTATTAAGTTAGAAAATATAATAGAGCTTTGGTGTGATAATAATATCCCTCTCTATATACATCTTGAAGGAAATTCGTGTCAATTATCATGTTCTATTCGTAAAGACGATGAGTCTCACTTAAAGGAGGAGTTAAACGATATTTCCACTGAGATTGGTTCGCCTAATAGTTCACTAGATAATATCGAACAGCATAAATATCTTATTGAAGACCGCAAGGTTGAAATTATTAACGAATTTGATTTATATCAAAAAGATAAATCCCCTCTAACTAAGATAAGACAGTTTCGAATGAAAAAAGGGGCGGGTATTTTCTATATTCCCATCGGGGATGATCAGTTTTATTACGACGGTTACGCATATGGATATTGGCGGATTAAACCTGGACCAACTACACGGTTCATTAAGGGTGATTATAAAATATCTAATTTAAATCCTTTGTTGTCGGATTACGATGTTTCAGCTTTATTGAAAGTCATAGGACATGATGAAGGGGACTTTTTGATATTTAAAGAAGCAATTGAAATTAATAAAAATGACCTGTGTATGAATGTTGATGACATTGAAAAGTTAGAGTTTGCATTGACTGGTTCATCGAAAATTAAAAAGAAAGAAAGTGAAAATCGTTATTCTAAGGTAGAGCATTTGGCTTTATATATTTTGCTAAATGAGTATTGTTTGGATAATGATGGTAGTGTTAACTTCACAACAATGGCAGGTGTTTTAACCAGTCTGAATGAAGAGAAATATGGTGGAGAATATATATTCAAACCTGAGACTATTCGCCGTTGGTTAAAAAACATTCCAATATAACTCAATGTATTGAATTGATATAGCTCAGTCCACTTTGTCCGAACTCTTCATCCTACATGCTGTGTTAAAAGGATGAGAGTGTTGTTTTCCTGTTGTCCTCGATACCTTATTAAGGTCTTAATAAGGTATCTGTTCCTTTCACATCCTCGGAAACTGAGACATGCTGCTTTCACTGAAACGAAGGAGGCAACATGAAAACAACATTCAACTATCCAACACCACAAGAACGTTTACAGGTCTTGCGCAACTATGGCGAACCCCATGATCGCCTCGTACGTGAAAAAGAGCGTCAGTACATCACATCGGTATCTCGTTCAACAGCATGGAAACTGGAGCAAGTCGGTCAATTTCCGTTGCGTAAGTCTATTGGGTTGAAGTCCTGTGGCTGGCTGTTAAGCGACCTTCTGTGCTGGATCAGTAAACGTTAGCATTGGGAGTTTTTTTACATTTATTGTTTTGTTTTTTCCTGAATGACCCGTGTTCATTCTGCTATTTCTGCCATTAATAGCGGAATAGCAACTTGTGCGGAATTTTTTAACATAAATTCTATTAGAGGTGTTGTATGTTTAACGATCGTCCTTTCCCTGTAGACGCGTTTCCTAAAATTATAAGAAACGCAATCTATGAAGTTGAACAGCATACGCAGGCTCCACAAGGTTTGATTGCTGCTTCTGTTCTAGGAGTAATTTCTCTTGCCTGTCAGAACCGTATTGATGTTTGCCGATTGAATAATCTACGTAGCCCGGTATCACTTTTCTTGCTGACACTGGCAGAATCCGGCGAACGGAAAAGCACAGTTGATAAACTGCTAATGAAGCCATTATATCAACTGGAGGAAAATTTATTTGAAAAATATACTCATGATCTTACCATTTGGAAAAATGATGAAGCAATTTTTAATATTGAAAAAAAAGCACTGATGTTAAAACTTAAATCAGATATTCAACGCAACAAAGATTATTTTGCAACAAATGAAAAGCTTAAAGATCTACTACAGTCGCCACCGAAAGCACCGGTGAGATTCAAATTGATATTTAATGATGCTACGCCTGCAGCTATTAAAGATCACCTCTGTGGGTACTGGCGATCTGTCGGTATTATGTCTGATGAAGCTGGTGCTATTTTTAACGGTTATACGCTTAACGAACTACCCTTCATCAACAAAATGTGGGATGGTGCAACGTTTTCCGTGGAAAGGAAAAGCGAGCCGGAGAAATTAATCAGAAATGCCAGACTAACGTTAGCATTGATGGTTCAGCCTGATGTGTTTAAAGGTTATCTGCAACGTAAAGGTGAAGCAGCTAAAGGGATCGGATTCTTCGCTCGGTGTTTGATATGTCAGCCTGATTCAACGCAAGGTTCCAGAAAAATTTCTAGCCCCGTTGTTTCAAGCGAACATTTGCCAGTTTTCCATCAACGTCTGATGGAAATAGTTAACGATAATATTACCTTAGATAATAAAAATGATCGTCTTTGCCTACGATTCTCTCTAGAAGCAGAAAATCGCTGGATAGAATTTTATAACAAGGTCGAGTCAGATATGGGATTTTTCGGCTCCTTATCAAATTGTAAAGATTATGCCTCTAAGGTCGCAGAAAATATGGCCAGAGTGGCCTCTCTGCTGCATTATTTTAATGGCAACGATGGAGATATACCTCTTTCTGCAATCGAAGATGCTGTGAAGATAACTACCTGGTATGTGAATGAATACATCCATTTATTTTCTAAGCCTAATGAATTCACGCTCGCAATCACGGAAGGGGATGAACTTTATTGGTGGATAAAGAACCATTGTAATCGCCATGTTGTACCTTACATTACTAAAAATACTATACTCCAATATGGTCCCAATAAATTTAGAAATCGCAGTAAAGCAAATGAATTACTCAACATGCTACAATCTCAAAATAAAATACTTATAGGGAAAAGAGGAAAAACCACATTGATAGCCATAGCTAATTTGAAGCCCGCGATTTGATACTGAGCAAATATTATAATTCAGGAGTAAAAATAAATACTGAGCCCAGTTCAGATAATGGTTTATTGTCATGATAGGTAATATATCTCAGAACCATTATCCGCTCTATTATTAAACAGGATACTGTATGACATACGATAGTGAGTTTGGTTCACATGTAACCCTGTATAAGAATAGGATTAAACAGGTCATTGATGAATCACTGAATGAGCATCCTAATACAATGATTATACGTGTTGATTTACATGACCCAATAGATACGGAAAATCTGGATAACCCATTCTTTCAACCCAGAGTAGACTCTGGTGCAATATCTCGTTTTACCAGTGCATTAAAAGCAAAGCTTGAACACCATAAGCACTTTAAAACTAAAAGGAAAGACTGGCCAGATGATAGACACTCCACCTTACGTTACGCATGGGCCAGGGAATATACCAAAAATGGAAAAAGGCATTACCATCTGATACTGTGTTTCAATCAGGAGGCTTATTATCATCTGGGTGATTACGACTTGAACCGTAACACGCTACGCACAATGATAACAACAGCCTGGTACAGTGCGCTCGGTATTCCGATAGATGACTCTGGGACGTTAGTTAATTACCCATCAAATGGGAAATATCTCCTCAATCGTAAAAGAGACAACTTTGAGCAAACTTATAACGAGTTAATGAATAGGGTAGATTATATGACTAAGGTCCGAACAAAAATCTTCGGTGATGGAGACCGAAATTTCGGTTGTAGTCGAGGTTGATTTATTTTTTATAGACATAGCCTTTGTTATGGATGGAAAGGCTATGTCTGTTGTTTGATGCCTCAATTATCTCACGGGTATGTTACAAGCATAACGGACTATTGCATAACCATCTTAGTTGACACCTAATGCTTTATAAACAGCATCCACCGGATCAGCGTAAAAACTCACCTGGAACTTGGTAAACAATTCAGTCGGCACTGTTGGGATATCCATAGCTGAAGCCATAGGGAGCAATACTCGTTTCGCGCCGCTGTCGAATGCTACTTGCAAGCATGCAGCTAAATCCTGGACAGGATTAGTCACCCCTCCCAATGTCATACCGCCCAGAATCACCATCTGTTCCTGTACTGGCTTTGCCAGCAGGACCGAGCAAAAGGCAATCAATGCTGCCAGGCTGGTCGTCGTACTGGGACCCGTGCTATGCAGTTCCACGACATGAAGATGGTATTCGTGCTCAGAGAATTTTGCCGCGGCGCTGATACGGCTGAGATTACCTTTGAAGTAATCGAAACCAACACGAATGGATTCTTTCGCTGCCGTGTTTGAGCCTAGCCCTGATACCGCATGTTTTCCGTTTCCGGCAGTCATTTGGGTTTCGAACCGATAAAGTCCAGTCATGCCAGAATCGGCTTGCGTAACCAGATGCACGACTCCAGGCTTTGGCATTCCTGCCGGGATCAATTCGCTCCCGCCTTGTTCTGGCACACTGACGAAAAACTCTTCCAGGCTGTCGTTGTCGATATAACTGAAGTTCACATCAAAAAACTCAAGACCACCAAGTTTCTTAAGCTGTTCTTTCACACGACGACGAACCTCTAATGCATAGGTGAGGCACACGCGTACATCTTCTTTTTCATAAGCGCCATTGGGATGCATTAACTTTAGAAGGCCGGAAACAGTGCGGCGAACTGCAATGACGTCACGTTGGTTAAGGTTATTACCAAGCTTGAAAAACTTATCGATCGCGTCAGAGAAACTGCGCTTACGCATTTCACGCATATATTCCGCGAGATAATCGGTAATTAAACCGTAGCGGTTAGTGAAAAACTCCGGGCGCATTTTGGGTATTTCCCAGCCGGGAATATAGGCGTGGAAGCGATCAAAAAATGCCGTATCGATCATCGCCGCCGGAAACGGTGCCAGCAGATGGCTGGTTTTCACCAGCGTATCCACGCTCTGATTGATGTTGCCGACGAAAACCATGGAGGCTTTACCTTCAATGGAATCACGTCCGCGAGAGAACGAACCTGATGCCATATAGTCCTTCATGATCTGCACGCCGTCTTTGTCTTTGAACGTAATTCCTGCCACTTCATCAAACGCCACTACGTCCCACATGCCGACCAAACCAATCTGGCGGCTGGCCATGTTGTAGAACAGGTTGGCTACCGTAGTTTGCCCACCAGAAACCAGCAATGAATTTGGTGAGCATTCCTTGTAGACGTGGCTTTTACCGGTGCCGCGAGGTCCAAGCTCACAAACGTTATAGTTATTCTCTACAAACGGGATCATTCGAGCAATGAGATGCCATTTGGTGCGCTGTTCAATATTGGCTGGTTCCATTCCCACAGAGCGTAATAACACATCAATCCACTGGTCGCGGTCGAACTGCTTACGAGCCTCAAACACTTCATCCATGTCCATGTTTGGCATTTGAATAGGTTTCAAAGTGAACAACGAGAAAGGTGATGTTTTTTGCCCTTCCTCATAAAAGTAGTTCACGGTGATCATGCACCAGATGCCACCTGTTAGTAGTTTCTCGTTATCTTTCACCATCTGTGAAGGTACCAAGGCATCCTTAATGCCGAGGTTAGATAATTGGGCTTCGTAAACGTCTTTCTTTTGGTTTAACTTTACCGTGACCTTATCGATAATTTTGTAGGAACCACGCTCACGGATCAGCGATTTTACTTTTTCTGCCTCATCGGGGCGGACATAGTTATCAGAAAGAATACGTTTAACCGATTGAAGCCCTTGCTCGACAACCTCATTGTCATCGGATGCACAGTACATACCGAGTAAATACTCCAGCACATAGACAGGAACATTCGCCCCTTCTTTAAGTTGTTTAGTCAGGTCTTTACGCACCACGCGACCACGAAAGTGCTGATTCAGTAATGAATCTAGGTCCTGAGACTGAGCAGAGGCCATTTCCATGCTAGTCGTCGAGTTATCCTGATGTTGCATAACGCCTCACTTAAAAGAAGTCATCCTGGAAAGCCAGGTCGATTGTAATGGGATAGCGGCCATACTCTGTGGCGCTGTCCGCATTCTCCAGGATGAGCACATATTTGTTTTTACGGTTAAATGCTGAACCAATAAGTTTCATCGTCACATCGCGGGTGCGTTTGCCCATGTCGTCATTGTCACTGTCGAAGCAAACTGTTTCCGTTCCGGATACCACCTGTTTATTTTCATCAACGATAAAGATATTCAGCGTGCGCGGCTCATTGAGGTCGTCCACCGCCGTAGTCTGGATGAAGCCGATTTTATCAATACTGTTAACCAGTTTTATTACGTGGTCCCGTGCAACAACTGACACTGGTTGGCGCTGTGGCTGTTTCTCTGCTGCTTTTTTCTCAAGCGCGCGAATCTTCAAGACGGGAACACACACTTCCTGCAACATGGCACCGCCATGAACGAAACGCGCTCCTCCTACAAAGTGGAAACGCTGTACGCCTTTTGGCAACAGGAATTCACTTTCATCGCTTGCGCCTGCGGTATCTGCCAGTTTGCCGTGCCAGCAAAATTCACTTTCAGGCAGCTGATGCCCAATAATGAATCGCTTATTCGCTTCAATCGTATTTACTGCTTTACTCTCCAGCTTCGTTTTATCTTGCTCCACAAGCGCCTGTTGTTGGAAAAGGAACCCATGATCGGCAGTGACAAAAATTCGGCTGGCGTTAAATCGGTTACGTAAACGTGAGACCAGATCTTTTAGCTCAGTGATGGCACTTCGGCAGGCCTCAAACGTTTTATCTTCTGTTGCAGCCTTATCACCAATGGCATCAATAGTGTCGTGCCAGATATAAACCACGGAGGCGTTGCGGATTTGATCGTTCACTTCCTGGTTGTTGGCGTTCTGCAAATCCTTCGCTTTAAGTGCAACACCATTTACCTTTGTCAGGATAGCGGCGCGTTTTTCAAACCCCGAGGTAGACATCCCATCGGCATACACTACGCCGGAATTGTCAGGCTGATAACTCAACGACTCATGAGGTAACAATGCCGCCATACCTAGCTGTGTGTAGCTTGGCAACACTCCCGTCTGAGAGCGCAGTTCGGCACTGAAGTGCTTCTCATGATTGATGTGTCGACCCAGTTCTTCTGCTACCTCGTAGCGCAACGCATCTGAAATCACGACAAAAACACGTTTCACCTGCGAAGTGTCAAATTGCCGTTTCACATTCTCTTTATAGAAATTACGCTGCAATGGCACGCCGCTAATTTGCCAGGTCTGCATGCGATTTTCCGCTTCCAGCAGTTTGTTCCATCCACGGCTCAGCTCTGCCAGATACCAATTGCTGTAAAGCTCTTCAATGAATTTATCCAGCTCATGGAGGATCATCGCCCCTTTACTGTGCACCGGTGCGGCATATTCATTGAACAAACGGTAGGTCTGATCGAAGCGATAAATTTCGTCGCAGTAGGCTTTCCAGAACGCGCCAGTATCAGGGAAATTAAACCCGTCGGTGTAACGGTTACGCAAATTCAGCAAACGCTCGGCCTGGCGGATAGCATTCCAGATGGATAGATACACTGGCTGCGTCTGGCTCCAGTATTTCGCACTACGCTCTGATACCAGTGCTTTAAACGCGTCCCTGTCCAGGGTCGTGCTTTCTTCTTGTAGTTGAGTTACCAGGCCACGGATAATCAATTGCTCGATAGCTTCGAAAGTGTCACATTTTGCCAGCGCATACGGCGAGCTGTAGTTGTAATGCTCTTTCGGTTGCAGTGTTTGCTGGAGATCGGCTGCGCAGTAATCATATTCCGCTTTATAGCGACGATCGTTTCGCCATGCCCCCATAAAGGCCAGGGCAGAGGCACGACCTGCGGCAGTAGTCAGCACATTTTTACTTAACCACTCACGATGAGAGTCATCACCTTGTGCCCAAAGATCGGTACAGAACAGTTTCAGCAGTAGGTTTTCAAGCGTTGGTGCTTCTGCCTGGTAGCCCAGTTCAAGACTAAGGACTTCCCAGAGGACCTTATCCAGCCCCAGCTTTTTCAGCACGGCAAAAGTATTTTCCAGGACACTATCATCCTGCTGACTTGCGGCAACAAATTGCTGGATGAGAGCAAACAGGATCTCTTTGGTTTCAAAGGTGCTGGCTCCGGCAACCACTGCCAGCATCTTTTTATCGAGGGATTTTTCTGTCTCGCGTTCGGTAACCCAGCCTTTAAGTAACTGGGTACGTTTGACGGTAAAGAAGGCTTTGCGAAGCTGAACATGTTCACGTAACCCTAGTTGTGGGATGCCCAATGAGTTCAGTGTGATCGAGGCATAATCAGCGTGGAATTCGGTGCTATAGAGGCGGATATCCAGTAGCCAGTCCTGCTCGCGGGCGGGGACTTCGCTGGTGAAATAAAGTAGAAATTTCTGTGCTGGCTCGTCGATTTCGATTCTTTTTTTGGTGGCGAGCACAGAAACGCCGCGCATATCCAGCAGCGTGACATTGTCGAGACCCAGCTCAATGAGCGAATCGATGAAGCGTAGTTCCGGGTCGTGCCAGAAGACGATGCGATTGTCGGTAAACTTCTGACGAAGCCCGGATTCCAGTTCTTTAAATTGCATTATTGATTCTCAAACCATTCGACCAGTTCACGGGCGCTAGGGCAAGAAGGGTGGCGAGCCGAACTCTGAATATCAAAACCGTGATGTGTAACCATCCTTTTAGCAAATGCGGTTTTAGAACTTCCTGGCCCTCGTTTTCTTAGTTGCCGTGAGACTTCTTTTAAGCGATCCCATGGCATTTCGGCTGTAGCTTCAGGCTGCTCTTCATTAAATTCGTCTACCTTAAGCCATTTTTTCATTGCCTCTGAATCGGCAAGAAACCAAGCCTCAACCGCTTTGACTGCGATAAACGAGACATCAACATCTTGATGAGCAATTCGTGCCTGCACATCAGCAATCGAAGCGGCATCTTCCAGATCGGTGAGAATACAGAACCGTTCTGCGCCGATATTTCTGAGCCTTTCAACGAAGTTCTCAACATACTTCGGCAACAGGTTACCACCGCCTTTGGCATCAATGACGGGGGTCACCAGTTCAAAATTATTAGCACGTAAAAATGAAATGAATGCTGGCGAATTGACGATAATTGACTCGGTATCGCCTTCTACAATGAATCCTATTTTTACCATGGCAGACCACCATCGAACATGTTCATCAGCCACGCGGTATCCAATGGGATTTTCTTCTTATCAATGCCAGCTTCCAAAGCATGTTTCAGTTTGGTTTTCCCTTCTTGCTTACTCACAAACCACAATTCATCCGGTTCCAGGTTGCGAACAACAGATTCACTATGGGTGGTAATAATAATCGGATGATCCATAGTGGCGTTATCACGCATCAATTGCACAAGTTCCCCGATGGCTTTTGGGTGAATGCCTCGTTCGGGTTCTTCAATGATGGTCATCCCCGTGTGCTGAGCTCGACTCAGTATGGCCGTCATGATGCACAAGGTATAAATAGTGCCATCGGAGATCAAATGTGCTGGAAAACGCGCTTTAGTTCCGTGTTCTTTGAAAGTCAGTACTGTTGAACCATCCAATTTTTGTTTTTCGGTCGATACATTTTCCATACCTGGAACAATGAGTTCCATCCACTCCAGTATTTGCTCTTTAAAGTCGCTATTCGATTCGAGAGCAGAGAGCACAGAGGCAATGTTACGGCCATGACTGTCCAGAAATGTCGCGTCGGTTTTGGCGCTATCGGGCTCTTTAGCTCGTAGCGGATCGATGCGAAAAACAACAATATTGGTTAAAAAAGCATACAATTCACTTTTGCCCAGCAACATTAGCGCTGTCATATCCGACGAATAATTAGGGATATAAGTAGCTGGTGTTTCCTCATCATCGCTTAGGCGAATCATAAGATTATCTGGGTGCTTACGATCAATATGAATATCTCCATCAATGACCAATTTTTCAGTGACTGATGGTTTTTTATCCATGTTCTTGATCGTCAAGTCATAGGTAAATTGCTTTCCCTCCAGCTCAATCTCAAGGTGCAGCGAAGCGGTAGTCCGGTTTTCCTTGCGTAGTTTGTAGCAATGAATCTGCTGAAAACCACCAAAATCACGAATAGCCTGAGTCGCGCCGGTTTTGACCACAGCACCAAAAAAAGCCAGAGCATCAGTAATGTTACTTTTTCCCGCGCCGTTGGACCCGGCAAAAGTAATGAACGGTGGGCTTTCCACAAGGGAAAGCTCCGCGATGCTCTTGTAGCCTTTAATAATCAGGGGATGTTGATCCATTATGCCTCCAGTGGAGCACTGCCGGTGATTGCCTTCACATCTGCCAGCAGGTCGCCAAATTTGCCGTAGTTAACCTTAACGCCGTCATCCAGATCAATAGTGATACGTCTATCAGCATAATGGCGCAAGCGATCGTCAAAGTTGCGTAGCTCGTTGAATTTTTTGCTCAGCCCATCCAGTTCTTTTTTCAGGCGTGTGGTGGCAGCGCCGGATTCAGCATTCTTAAGCTGATCGTTAACCAGATCGATATTGCCCTGGTAGCGCGCCAGCAGTGGCACCACATATTCGGTACGCATACGCGACAGCGTGGCGTCATTATAACGGTGCAGGTAGACCAAGCACTCAAACGCTTTTTCTTTACCAGAACTGAACAGCCAGTAAATCGGGCGTTTCTTGTACATCTTCATATGATCTTTCCAGAACTGAGTGGAAAGATAGCGACGGATGGTATCCAGCGAAGATTCGCCTTTTTTCGGCTTGATTGCGTATAAACAGAGGCTTTCGGCGATGAAATCGAGGTTTTCCTGCAGATGCTCTTCACCCCAGACGGTGCGGACGAACTCTTTAATGCGGGCAGTGACGTCGTCGTCAAACCAGTCGGTATCCATGAGTGGTAGGATGCCGTCTTCATCGGCAGGGAAAGTTTGATAGGCACCTTCTCCTACGAGAGCAGCAAAGCCTTTGTTGGCTTCGTGGGCGTAGACCAAGCCTTCGCGATCGAGTGAGTAGCGACCCATTTGGCAGCCAATGATATAACTAAGTAAATCAGAAATAATATCAGAGCGTTGTCGCTTGTAGTGCTCATCTGAATTGTTTAACCCTTTATAATAGTAGCATGTATTACTTATCAAAGTAATTTCATTGATATTAGGGGTTGGGCTAATTTCATTGTTTAACCCATACTCATTTATTATTATTGAGTTATTTTCGGACTCTAATTGAATGGTGGATTCTTTATCTGACTCGAATTCCATTAAGAGGGATTTTAAATTATCTTCTACTCCCCCTTGTTTTGTAATTAGAGGGTTTTTGCTATAGTTCCATGAAATCTCCTGCCTATCCCAATCTTTCTTGGAAATTTCAGTTAATTTTTTATAGTTTTCGTTAAAAAAATCACGTTGCTCATAGAGCTCTTTGGTAATAGGAACTCTGCGAATATCGCCACTTTGATATGACATCGTAGGGTTGAGAAGGTGTAAAATATAACTCCCCCCTTTCGAATTTAAAGTACAGGCTATTAACCCAATTAAATTTTTGTCAGGAAATGCCGAGGTGCCTTTGATGTCGAATATCGACCCAGATTCAGTATGTCGGCAAGTAAAGTCCCCAGTGGCAACATCTGACCATGTGATGCCCTCTTTGAAATAGTAATTTTTTCCACGAAAGCTAGTCATTCCATTTTGAATAATTTCTCTTCCGCCAAATTGCCAGTTAACAATTAACGTTTGCAGTCCATACCATTTTCTGTATCCACCACCTTTGTTATAGGGAAACCACTTATTGCTAGATTTCTCCGCAGATTCTCTATCCTTAAAATCAAATCTTATACTATTTATACTAACCTCAAACCATTGACGTAAAAATCTCTCATTGTCTGTTGTCATCATGCCAATACGAGGAGGGGCTAAATCATCAATGATTTTAAAATTAGAAAATGCATTATGTAATTTGGGTCCGACCCAATATGCCAGCGGTATTCCTGGTATTTTTTTTAAATCATTTTGTTCAGTAGTGTCAAATCGATGTTTTTTACCTCGTAAATTATTATTTTTTTGCTCTTCACCCCCGTCAGTTAAACGGAAAAAAGCTGGCCTGTAACGTTCAGTGCGATTGTTGCTTATCACCCAAGCAGTCGTTTGCACAACCTCCCCCGAGATTTGCCCAAACGCCCGAGCCCCTAAATGTGCCATCGTAATAAAGGTCTTATTATCCAGCAACCAGCCACGAAGCGCTTCATAGCTAGAAAGGAACATCCACGATTGCATATTCACTTGCGCATTGAAACCATTCTCTTTGAGTAAAGAAAATGCATGTTGCATAAACATCGCAAACAAATCCGACTTGCTGTCCGGGAATTGCTTTTTAGCAAACTCTTTCAGCTCGCCATTCATCCCTTTCCCGCCCATATACGGCGGGTTCGCCACCACCGCATCGTAACGCTGCGCCAAAATCCACGCCTGCTGAATATACGGAATCAGCTCCGCCGCCGCTTCTTTCTGCTGAATATCACCTTCAACAGCCAGGCGATACAACCCATCCAGAAACGCTTTCAACGCCGCTTCATCTTCATGTGGAACCTGAATCAGCGATCCCAGCGTTTTTGCGCTGGTGAACAGTGCCAACGTACGCATCAGCAGCTTATATTCCGCACTGCCAGTATTGGCCAGCGTAGTCCCTTCAGCGAACATGTCCCCCATGCTGCCGCACTGCGCCTGCTGGTGGTAGTTCAGCTTGGTCCACAGCTCAGCTATATCCAGCTTACTTTCCTGCAGGGAAACAATATTCAGACGCACACTACGGCCCAGAATGCGGCGATCATCCTGGCGGGCCAGCATCAGCAGTGCAAAACCAGACAGCTGTGCGGCACGGTCGTCAATGTCCAGGCCGAAGATATTATTTTCCAGAATCAGCTGTGGGATATTACGGGTACGGTAGCCGCGCTCTTCGTAAATCGCCTTCAGTACGTTATAGGCTTCGGTCAGGATATGCCCGGAACCACAGGCCGGATCCAGTACCTTGATGCTTTCTGGTTCAATGCTGGATGGGGTGATTGTTGCCAGCTGCGCCTGCACTTCTGGCGTTTGTTCCGCTGGCTCGATGTAGTACGGCATTTTGCCTTTGAGCTCTGAATTCGGATAGGTTTGCAGCCACTGGCGACCCACAGAGTTCTGCACCAGATACTGCACAATCCAGTTCGGGGTAAACAGCTGGGTGGCGGCGGGAATATCTTCGCTCTTCACTACCTTGCCGATCACGTCGTCTTTCTTCTCTGAGATGTAGAACTGATACAGCCAGCCGATCACTTCGACCTGCGCCCAGTCTTCTTCAGGAATGGTGTCTACAAGCCCACGCAAAATGGAGTCGGTTCGGGTCAGGTTATCCGGCAGCACCAGTTCGATATCATCGTTGACGGCTTCGAACAGGAAAGGCATAGCACCCTGAAGGGTATGGCATTGCGCAAGCAGCAATTCACGATACAGCTCTTCGTCACGATCGCCCGCCAGTTTCATTTCCACCAAGCGCGATTTGTCTAGCTCCAGAGAATCCGCCACTTCTGGCACATGATCCAGCACCTCAAAACCGCCTTCCAACGTCGGATGAGACAGCATACGGAATCCGTGATCCAGATAACCATGCAACTCCATATAGCGGATGGCACAGAAGCGGTTAAACCAGGTGTAAGCGATGTGCTCTACCAGAACTTCGTAGCCCTGCTTTTCTGCGCGTTTAACCAGACGTTCACGACGCGCAGTTAGTGATTTTTCCAGCGTGAACTGACCGTATCGCACGCTGTCGCCAAGATCTGTCGCCTGCGAAATTTGCAGCTTGCCTTTTTTATCGGCTTCAATGCCCAGCGTGGTCAGTTTCTGCATGACCGCATCGCGGAACTGTTTACGTGCCACCGGGGCGTATTTTTTGATATTTGACGTATTCATGTGAAGTCCTGAATAGGGCAGACAGCGTCTGCCCTAAAAATGGGGGAATTACTGAAGCTGTACACGTTCGCCTGCGTTAATGGCATCCATCAGCGTTTTACGCAGCTGTTCCAGCGCTTTGTCTACCTGTTCGGCGTTATCCAGCGTTGTGACACCCGCTGCTCGTTCCATCGTTTTACGCGTATTCACGTAGATGGTTTTTTTAAGCTTCGGTTTGGGTTCAGTAGGCGGTACTACGCCTCCCGGTGCAGGCTCTGGTTTTGGTTCCTTTTTACGCTGCTCTTCAACCCAGGCATTCAGGCGCTCATTCGCTTTAAGCAAAAGCGCACGTACCTCAGACTGTTCGTCCATGATTTGCGGGATTAGACCATTTTGTTCCACTTTTTTGCGCGACTGTTGCATTGGATGCAAGAGCGTATGCTGCAAATCAGCAGGAACGTGCATCTCCTGCATGCTCTGCTTCAGCTCTTCAATGTGGTTGGTCATCTGCATAAGCGCATGGTTGCGGTATTCTTCCACCAGACGCTGGTTAACAGACTCAACGGTTTCAATCAGCGGGATAATACGATGCAGTTCACCGTAAGGTCGCGGCTTTCCGTAGATAGCTTCCAGTTCCCGAAGTGTATTTTGGGCGGTATCGTCTTTTTCCAGCGCATTACGGTTAGCTTTAAAACTGCCGTTCAACGCGGCACTCAGACGTTGCCAGGTGGAATACTGGTTCTTGTAGAAGCTGACCAGATCGTCCCAGTCTTCTGCAAAATCTTCGAGGTCTTCAGTCGCCGCGATAACTTTTTCAATAACGGCATACTCTTCTTTCTCACTGAGAATCCCGTTCAGCAGCACCAGACCTTCTTCAATCTCTTTACGCCCTGGGTTTTGCCCGCTCTCGGATCTGGTTTTAAAGACCGTCAGTTCACTCTTCCAACGGCCAAACAATTCGCGAATGTGGGATACCAGCGTCTGCTCTTCACGCTCGTTGAAGGGTTCCCCGGCAATGTCGGCCATCAGCTGTGCTGCTTTGGTTAACTGCGCTTCGTCATGGCGACGAATTTTAAGCAGTCGCAAATCGCTGTAGCGACGTGAATTATTAAACGCATCCCACGCTTGTTTCAGCGCGATTTCGCTACCCTGTAGGTTGAAACTGTATTTGCCGCTACGCGCCAGGCGGGCCACCAGCAGTTTGACTTCATCTTCCGGCCAACCAAATGGTCGGCGACCAAAGGTGGTGAGGATATCCCGCAGATAAACCGGCTTATGAGTATCTATACTCATGCTTATCCAGTTATCCACTTCCCGCATCGCCTCCGGGTTAGACTCTTCCATTTCTCCCAAATCAAGCTGGGTATCATTTTCTACCGTTAGCAACGCATGGGTTTCACGGTTCACATCCCCGGTACTGAGACGCAACATTTTAAGTTTGGAGAAACTGTTTTCGATTACATAGCTGCAGGCGGCATCAACAATCGTCGATGGCGAGGAGGATTTTTTATCCTGCCGTTCCCCCAACGCCCAGACATCGGCCTGCGCCAGAAGGGCTTCAATCTGCGTTTTCAGCGTTTTTTCGCGCATGCCATTTTCACGGCCTTTTTCGGCCAATAGCGTTGCTTGCTCGGGACGTTGCCCGCTTTGCTTACTGAGGAAAGATTTGGTCTGCGCATACATGGTCAGGTCTTGCCAGGTACGAGCTTCATCGGGCAGGCAAATCAGAATGCAGTCTTTGCTGTCCGTTATCAGCAGACTGTTGGAATGCGTGCCTTTATAGCTTTCGTAGTTTGAGTCCAGCGGCGTGAGAACTTTAACCACCAGATCGTTAAGGTTCGCGCCATCCAGTGGATGCCCGTTACAGAAGCGACTGATATCAAAATCCTGCTTGTTCGCCGGATAACGGTACTTTTTGTTCTTCAGGATCTCGTCAAAAATGATGGTCGAGAGCTGTTTATTGATGGTGGTGAACTCAATGTCTATATTGCGGATTTCGTTTTCGATCTCTTTTTCTTCATTGGTGAGGAAAACGAATTTGTCATCAATACGTGAGATCAGCATTTCTGCCTGTAGGCGATTGAGGCTGGCTTCAATCTGACGACGTAGTTCCACTTTATCAGTATCAATACGATCAATGGAAAGCGTGACAAGGTTATCCAGGGTACTTTTCAACACATCGACATAACGGATAAGGAACAGCGTCTTTAACAGCTTGCCGTCAAATTCCGTCAGTGACGGAGACTGGCAGGCCTGAATGATGGTGCGGCTAACCGCTGGCTCCAGGAAGCTCTCAATCGCGGAATAGAAACGCCAGAACGGGACCAGGCTGTCCAGCCCATCGGCAGAGATTTGAACAGCGGCTGACTGGAAGGCATCCAGCAGAGAGCGTTCCCCCATTGCCAACTGCTTACCTGCGGCCCCTTTGGTACGGATCGATTCAAAGACCTTTTGTAGGATCTGGTAGTGCCATGGCACAAATGGATAGTTATCAACGAATTCTTTGCTGTTGGTGTAAGCGCGTAGCGTGGCTGTGGTTGTTGTGTCGAACGCCAGTTGGTTACGTAGAATGTCGCCTTTTTCTTGCCAGACGGCTTCCAGCGCCGGTTTTGCCGCGTCGGTTTTCACCAATAGTCGTTTCTGGATAACTTCTGAAGTATTGGAGCTGGAGAGCTGCAAGCGAGTGGAGAAGCGTCCCTGAATTTTGGAGAAGTCCTGACCATCGCGGCTACTCATACCGCCAATCGCGGCATTGATGTCAGCCTGAGACGTCACAATCACCCATGCGCGACCACCGCAGATAACGCCCAGGTTTTCAGTGATAGTTTGCAGTTTCAGCATCATCTGAGCATCTTTGCCAATGAACTGACCAACCTCATCGACCATAAACAGAATGTTACGGTTGCCCTGGATGTCGAGCCACTCTTTGACCCACGTACAGAAGTTCTTAATATCCAGCGGGAAGTTCTTATCCAGTTGTTCGATCCACTGGCGAGAGGACTCCTCACTCTGCTTGGTAGCGATGCTTAATGCCTTCGCCATCTGATCGTTGATCATCAGATAGACATCACGTTCATCTTCCCAGTGAGAGCCTGTAATGTCGGCAAAGGCGGCTTTAAACGTATCAAACTGACCGCGTTTATCGAGCTCGCGCTCCAGGTGTGCAATGTGTGGGAAGTCCCCGCAATAACCAGCAAGCTCGTTAAACACTTTCAGGAAAACTTTGAGGATCGCATCAACGCCGTCTTCAACGTTTGCGCGAGAATCAATATTGAACAGCACCACATCGGTCGGATGTTGAACCGCTTTGCGAATATCGGCCAATAGCAGTGCATCATCAATTTTCTCTTCAAAGAAGGAGAGCGCATTACGCGTGACGCCATTGTGGCTAACTTCGCGGTTCGCCAGCAGATAGGAAAGGATCTTAATGAAGTGTGATTTACCGGACCCAAAGAAGCCGGAAACCCAAACCCCCATCTTATCGGCAAGTTGCAACCGACCGGGGCCTGTGGCGGGGGCATACACCTCGAAAAACTGGCGCAGGTGACCATCCAGCTCTCGGGTAATGACATACTCATCCAGTTCAACCCAGGCACTTTCGTCATCGGTCTGCTCGGCTTTAACCACGCCGTTAATATTACGTTTTAGCGGTTTTTCGAAAATCTGTTCAATATTCATTACTGTCGTCTTTTAACGAGGGGTCAAAGTCGCCGCAGGACCGGTTTCGGGTACCAGTCTGAAGGCTCGGTAATAGTTACGGGAGTTAATGCCAGCTAGAGGAGACAGGTCATATCCACTGTAATTGCCTGGATAGAACATCAGAAGTGGCGTAAAACCCATGACATCCTGTAAAGCACTCATGAGCTCATGCCCGCGCACCAACGGCCAGGCGTTGCCGAGCCCAGTCAGAATGACAAATTGCTGGGCGGGAAGATCTACCGTACGGGCAATATATTCAGCGATTTTTTTCTGACTGAGTGGTGCAGCCAGATGCTTTTTCAGTGTTTCCAGCCCAAGTTCAGGTTCACGCTGGCAGATACGCTCGAATAGCTTACGTTCTTCCAGCATGTCGATGATGACCTGAAAAATATTCAACTTGGTGAATGTGTATTTTTTTTCTAGTTTCTTAAAAAGAAACGCCAGGTACTCACGTACCTGTAGCTCCTGCTGTGCCGGATAATCAAAAATCCAGAAGCCAATCTCATTGCCGGAGCCCTGGTTTTTTAAAAAACGGTCATCGCCGATACGCTCTTCTAACTGCTTTAAACGGTAATCAAGGATTGGGTCATTCATGCATTGCCCTCCAGGATTGGCAGAAGTTCGGCTTTGTTTAAACGATGCAACGCCGCAGCGACATCAGGTAACAGGAAAATAGTTTGAAGATTCCGACGGCGTGGAGTGTCTAGATATCCGGCTTCTGCCAGGGCCTTAATTAGGTTGTTGCCCATTTTTTGAATAGAGGAATCAGAGAAAGCCCCCAGTTCGGGGTGCAAACGAAGATTCTCATCCACGAATTCATTCCAGCAATTTACGCCAAGTTTTTCTTTAAACTGCTGGCGTGCCGGGTTCACGACATCAGCCATAAAATCCGCGACAATCGGCGACTGAATCATCAGGGCCACTAGCAGCATTTGCAGGCGTTCACTTTCACTACCATCAACTATCAGCTGCCAGCACTCGTGATCTAGCGTCATTAGTCGAAGTTTTACTGTTCTGGCATAGCGATTCGCGGTGCTGGTGGAGGATGCCTGAAGGATATTTTCATCGATTATTTGCTGCTGCCAGGTCGTTTCATCTGGTTCGGAAAGCAGCAATTCAGCAATTGTCCGGCTCTCTCTAACCATCAGCGAGCCGCCCAGCAGATCGCCAATCCAGCGTTTATCATTTTTAATCATGGTATTTGTCATCAAAATCCGGAATGCTGCTCGCAAAAATCAAGTAATGATTGTAATCGGCATGCAGGGTAGATGCTATGACTATGGTCACCCCATTTATGGGATTTATTCATGCTGGTTATTGGCTGATCGCGACCATAGATTCGAGTCGTGGTTAGACTGCCTTACTCCAGTTATCGGCTCTTGCAGGGCAATGTCACAGCGAATTATTAACGATCATTCCCGGGTATTGAAAATGCGTCTTCAAGTTAATCGTGTGTAGGTCTTATCTCTGTCGATTTAATGGCACAGTCAGTTTGAATACAGAAAGCCAGGAAAAACCGGAGCGAACACATTGAGGTATCCCATAATGGGATATGCCCTTCATTCAAATAATTTTTCGATATATATCATTCTCCTGAACACACCAACATAACGGCGAATCTATCAAGGATTCGCCGTTTTTGTTTTCTTAGTCTCGGGAGATGTCATGAAAAATAAGGAAGGCCAGCAGTCCCTGCAGGACTCGCTTACGGGTTTGCCGGAATGGGCCTCAGAGCGGATCATGCAGCAAATACGTCAGCTCACTAACTACGAACCAGCGATCGGTATCATGGGAAAAACCGGGGCGGGGAAATCGTCACTTTGTAATGCGTTGTTTGCAAGTGAAGTATCGCCGGTCAGCGATGTGATGGCCTGTACTCGTGAACCCCTGCGCTTTCGCCTTCAGGTGGGCGAACGATTTATGACATTGGTGGATCTGCCCGGTGTAGGCGAAAGTGATGCACGTGATAACGAGTATGCTGCGCTGTATCGAGACCAGCTTCCCCGGCTTGACTTGGTGCTGTGGCTGATTAAGGCCGATGATCGGGCTCTGGTAACGGATGAGCATTTTTACCAGCAGGTGATTGGTGAAGCATACCGGCATAAGGTGCTGTTCGTAATCAGTCAGTCGGACAAGGCCGAGCCTGGCAGCGGTGGAGATAAATTGTCCACAGAGCAGAAACAAAATATCAGCCATAAAATCTGCCTGCTGCACGAACTGTTCCAGCCCGTGCATCCGGTGTGCGCCATATCGGTCCGTCTGCAGTGGGGAGTACGGGTGATGGCCGAACGGATGATCCGCTGCCTGCCACGTGAAGCCAGCAGCTCGGTTGTTGCACAACTTCAGCATTCCTTTCGTACCGATGCAGTGAATAAAAAAGCTCGTGACGATTTTGGTGAAACGGTTGGCTCGGTGCTGGACACCGTAAGTTCCATGCCGCTGATACCAGCTCCAATCCGGGCAATCATTCAGGCTGCACGCGACACTGTAGTATCTGTTGCCCGTGCAGTCTGGAGTTTCTTCTTCTGAATTTTCTTCAACCCTTTGCTATTCCATGAGCCCTGTCGCCTGTTCGACGGGGATTTTCTTTAATTAATTTCCGTAAGGAGCCCGCTTATGACCCGTCTGGCTTCGCGCTTTGGCGCAGCTAATGTTATCCGTCGTGATCGTCCGTTACCCTTTTACTTCTATAGAAATGTTGATATCCGGTTAAAACCGGTCATGTCCTTTCCGCATTCATCACGATTTAATGTTCGCTAAACAATCATTCCCGCTGTAACCCGCATCACGACAGGGTTTGTCGCTGACGAAAAAATAGTTCCTGCAGTGTCCATACCCTGTCCACCCCCTTCTTTAAAGTAACCATACCTTTTCAGTCACTTAATCATCATGGAGGTCTTTCATGACTCAGGCAGTTCGTCGTCATGACCGGCTGGCCGTCAGACTGTCTCTCATTATCAGCCGCCTGGTGGCAGGCGAAACGCTGAGCGTACGCAAGCTGGCCGCTGAGTTTGGCGTGTCCGTACGTACACTGCGCCGTGATTTTCGTGAGCGCCTGATGTATCTCGACCTCGAATATCACCATGGCTCCTGTCGCCTGCGTGCAGCAGGCAACACCGCGCTGCGCGAGCTGGACGTGCTGACGTTTGCCCACCGGGCGGGAATTGCCGGGATGTTTCCGGGTCTCGACAGACGACTGGTTACCACTCTGCTGGAGTGTGATGAGGCTCCCTGCCTGACCTGGCCCTCGCCGGAAGTTACCACCCCGGCAGGCTCACTGTCTTTTTACCGGCTGATAAAAGCCATCACTGACCGCCAGCGGGTCACGCTGATTGCCGAGGGGCAACGCTGTGAACGTGCAGAGCCCTGCAGACTGATTGCGTATCAGGATGTCTGGTATCTGGTCGCCGGATACAACGGCCATATCGCGGTATTTACACTGGATGAAATACATGTAGTGCAACCCACAACAGAAGCATTCAGACGCAGCGAAAACCTATGTCGGCTGGTGGAGAACCCGGTATTTATCCAGGCATTGCCCCATTTCCGTTTTATACAACAGTCGCTGCTTTCCTTCAGTTCTGTGCCGGAAGGGCAGGATTAAGGTGAAGCGGCAGGTCCGTTACTGTCACTCAGGAAGGTCAAAAGTATGCCTGTCATTGCCATAATCGCCATCGTCATTGTTGTCATCATTCTGAACAAGACCGGCGTATCCGAGAGCCTTATTGCATTAATCGTTGCCACCCTAGCCGGACTGCTGACCGTTGGCGGAGCTGCTGGTGCTGCCAGCGTCGCCCTGACGCCGTTCGTTGGAATTCCTGTCGGGGTACTGGTGGGTGTTTACGTATTTATCAAAGTGGTTCGCTTAATCTCAGGAAAGAGAAAATGATGAAAAAAATAAAGTGTATTCCCGTCCTACTCATGGCTTCGTCAACCATGCTGCTGGCGGCCTGTAATGGTAGCAACGATGAAGAATTAAATGCGGTGCGTAAATTTAAGGACCTGACTCCACCCGGCTTCAGCGATGTGGTTTCTGACAAGGATGATATTGCGGATGAATGGTCACAGCTGGAGGGTACCGGCAGGCCGTTGTATAAGGTGATAAAAACCAGAAAGTCACCGAAGGGCTGTGAAGGGGGCAGTTATTACTACCTGGCCGATATGCAGCAGAAAACCATCCAGCCCCTGATGAATGCTCTCTGCCTTGCTGACAACATCACCCTCAAGTACCGGGAAGAAACCGACCGCTATACCCGTGAGAAATATTTCGTCTATTCCCATGATGGCAAGGACATGGGCAGACTTCTGCTGCCTGCAAATCAGGACAACGACGACTGAGTCAGCCAAACAAAACACGTTTACTTTCATTAAGGAAGAATATGAAACTCAATCAATATATTCGCATTCTGCTGGTGGCGGGCTCCGCACTGACGGCATTCAGCGCACAGGCCATCCCGAACTTGTGGGGGCAGGGATACGGGCAGGGAAATGCGGAATACACCATTACCAGCGAAAAGGGGCTGGAATTTACGCTCAACTGCACCGGTAATCCCGATAACAATGGTATCTATCAGCACTCGGTTATCGTCACGCTACCTGACGACAGTATGGTCAGTTCACACGATGAAGGAAAAGATGTCACGGTGGTGATGAACCACCAGCAATATGCTATCCCTTCATTCCTGGGCTGGCGCAACGGTGACAATGCTTGGTATGAATTCATCAAAGATATTCGTCAGGCAGGGCAGTTTGAGGTCTACATCAATAATCGTAAAGTGGGGACGTTCAGCCCTGATGTGCAGAATGCACAAAAGGTCCTGCCAACATTAGCGGACTGCACTAACGACTGACGGCTGCGCTTTCCCTACCATAACAACCCTGATTGCCTCCGGCGGTCGGGGGTTTTCTTTTTTTGTCGCTGATTCACCACCGATAGCCCTGGCACTTCCGAACGATGAGCGCAGTGGTCAGTTTCATTCTTCAGGTAAATGTATCCGCTTCTGGCTGTAAGGTCTGCTGGGAGTGACAAGCGGAAGTTAAATGGTTAGACGTTAGCATCGACTTACACAGGTCTAATCCAATGCGGCAGCTTTATATTTGTAAAATGCTCTTCCTCAACGACAAACGCCAGGCTGTAACGAGCTCGGGTAATGGCCACGTACAGCTTGTTTCTAGACTCCTCCGTTTTATCTTTGTCGAACACCCTGAGGTCGCCGCCTAGATACTTGAGATGTTTCTCTGGTGAAATAATCAGGACACGATCGAAACCGAGACCTTTGCTGGAACCGAAGGTGTGACAGCCCAGATCAGGCGGCAAATAGGCTCTACCCATGGACGATGACCATCGCAAAACCTGAGGTTTGAACGTTGTGAGATAATCGCTCACCTGCGAAGACTTGATGACGAAGGCACCGTAGTGATGGGCCACCTCATCAGGAACATTTTCCACCTCTGACAGTGTCTTTTCATAGAGACCGGGATGAATCGTATCGGACAGATCACAGATTTTTTGAATACATCTACGGTTTCTCGGCAGCGAGCGCTGCTCAAAATTTATCTTCTGAAAATATTGGATCTTTTGCGCAGGAGTATGCGGTGCCTTTTGACCGAACGTAGTCGTGTAAATAGTTTGACGGAAATCGCCGACACAGCAAATTGAGTCAGACATTATCTTACTTAGCGCTTTGATAACATCGTAATCCCAACCAACTAAATCCTGAACCTCATCGAAAAAGACCCGATGATAGATATCTTTCAACCTCTTGGCTGGTGCATTCTTTGTCGCGCTAGCGATCCTAGTAGCCAGCTTAGCTAGTAGGCCGGTGTATGCTTTTGTCTTGCAGGAGGTCAGATAATGGAGTGGGTTTAACGTACCGCCAATTTTCTCTCCCCTATTGGGATACCAATTCTTCGTACCCGGCATCAGGTGAGGGTTATGCTCGGTGAACACTGTGGTGGTAATGCGCTCAGGGAACACAACATTTTGGTAGGGTCTCACTAAGTCTTCCAGATAAAAGGAAAACAAGCCTTTGACGACAAAATCATCACTGCTTTTGCCATATAGCTCCACGAAACGAGAACGGATCTCGGCTTGGTTGTTCGTCGTGTAGGTGACTACCAATACACGGCCACCTGCCTCTATCACCTTAATGGCGTCCTGGATGATTTTATAGGTTTTGCCTGATCCTGCACCGGCGATCCAGAATTCATTAGCCAAAGTTGAACACCTCATCGAGGAAGGCCGGGTACTTGAAATCTATATTCCCATCAAACAGCTTGATAGCCGAATCGACCTTGCGAGCGCCCTTACCGTTTCCCTTAACGCTTCGGAACCACTCGATAAGAAATTCGCGCCGTTTGTTCAAGTCGGCAACCTTCTTGTAGAGGTTGTAGGTCTGCTTGGATAACACCTCCTCAGCGAAAGCATTCAGCGTTTTTAGGTCGATTGCATTGGCATAAATCATCGCGGGCTCAAGCGAAAACTCTTCATCATTCTCAGAGGAGATGAGCTTGATATTGGGATAGGCCGCATAGGCCTCACGGGCCTTCACGACGTTCTCATCATAGGCTCCATCGTTATCCCGGAGCACGTTGATACTGGTACCAATCTCCATGCCCACTGAGATGAAAGTATCGAACCCGACTCCGCGCACCACAATGATATCGATTCCATCTTGCTCCGGCAGTCGACCATGTTTGCGAAGGTAGATCTTCTTGAGTACCAGCTCGTCCGACGGTCCCTCTACCAAGATCACATTGCGCGACAATGCCACACGCAAGGTATCATAGCCCGGCAATCGCTTAAGGGTTTTGACGACTGCAGGATCAAGCTTATGAAGGCGCTTATATCCCGTCTGGACAAGGCAGATTTTATCAATGCTCAGCTTATTGAGCACATACGAGCTGTGAGTTGTAAGGAAGAGCTGTTTGGTGCCCCGCTGCCTCTCGATGTAGTGCACCAGCTTATTAAGGTTAGTGTGCGAAAGGTGGTTTTCGGGCTCCTCCATCATCACCAAATCGATATCCTTCGATTTGTTCTGAATTGCGAGTTTGATCTGCACATTACTCTGTTCACCCTTGCCGATGAACTGGAAAGGTACGTCATCCACCTCAAGTTGAAGACTGGTTTGAATAGATCCGGCAGGTAAGGTACTCGCGGCAATGGAGAGTTTTTTGTCCGTGATCAAGTGGTCTGTATCTAGGCCAGTGTTGACCATCTTGACCTCACCCGAGTTGTTGAACACCTGCTGATTCTCGCGATAATTGAGAGTCAGCTTAACCAGTTCCTCTTTGTTCAACGCAGTGTTCAGGATGGTCGAGATGTACTGATTTTTACCCAAAGTCGGGTGGATGCGGGTCGGATCGATGTACAACGCCCTGAATTTCTTGGCTACAGCCTTAATGGGGTTCCATCCGAAATCCAACCACTCCAGCTTGTAGAACTCGATCGGAATACTCGTAATGTTAGGGTTTGTCTTCAGGTAGTCGACATACACGTCCTCAAGCGTAGCATCGAAGCGCACTTGCACCGAGATCCCCTGCGCATCGGCTTTCAGGAAGTTATTCACCCCTCGATATTCTGGCACTCCATCGATGAATGCCTCAATCGTCAAGCTAGGCAGATGCTTGGCTGACTTGTCAGAAGCCAAGAATTGCTGGACTGCATCCTTGTTAAAAATGTCTGGTGTTAACTCGGTGTTGAAGGGACGGCCACGATAGTTGTAATTAAGAACCATCTCCAAGGCTTCCAGAATCGTACTTTTACCGGCGTTGTTATCACCTACAAAGATATTTACGTCATCGTTGAACTCAAGATGTTCATCTTTGAATTTCTTGAAATTGGTAAGCTTAATCGATTTAACGCGCACTCTAAGTCCCTCAAGATACTGTCAAATAATAGCTAAATGATTCCTTAAAGACATTACCTCGCCGCTCCACCTGTGTCCACATGCAGGCTCGATGTCACCTTAATTCCTGCAGGCACTCAGCAGACGATCATATCCGAGAAGTATCTGATCGAAAAAATTTCATAATAGGTCTCGGGAAAAATCCATTTTTCTAAACTTTTTCAGATAGATATTATCCCCTTGCATCCTCCCGCATCCTCATTGGATTGCGGGATTTTTTATTTTTAACACTGTGATTGGGTATGAACCACTGGGTCATTATTGACTCTGTTTCCTCATGCATTTTGCACTCATATTGCCATCTGCCTGCTCGAATACAGACATTACGTCTGCCGTACCGAATCCAGTGCCATCCTTACTACCTTTGATTAAGGAGTTCTGCCATGGAAAAACAACTCACTCTGTTTACACCGGAACTGCCATTGACCTCACTGCGCACCATCAAACGTGCCCTCAATCTGCTTGACCAGCATCTGCGCGAACCAGGTGTTGCATTCACCTCCACACAGGCTGCCCGCGACTGGCTTAGGCTGAAGATGGGCACCCTTGAGCGGGAGGAGTTTGTCGTGCTGTATCTCAACAACCAGAACCAGCTGCTTGCCCACGAAACGCTGTTCACCGGCACACTCAGTCACACCGAAGTCCATCCCCGTGAGGTGGTAAAACGTGCGCTGTACTTTAATGCGGCGGCAGTGATATTTGCCCACAATCACCCGTCCGGGGAGGTTGTCCCGAGCCAGGCAGACAAGGCTGTCACTCAGCGACTGGTACAGGCGCTGATGCTGGTGGAAATTCGCGTGCCCGACCACCTGATTGTCGGTAGCAGGCAGATATTCTCCTTCGCCGAACATGGCCTTCTTTAACAGGAATAAAATGATGAATAAAGACACTATCCAGACCTGGGGTCTTAAAAGAGATATCACACTGTGCTTTGGAGCCCGGCTGGTGCAGGAAGGTCATCGTCTTCATTTTCTGGCAGAGCGGGCAGGATTCACTGGCACATTCAGCGAGATGCAGGCCCGAGATCTGGATCAATCCTTTCCGCATTTTGTAGCGCATCTGGAATTGATGCTGCTCTCCGGTGAGCTGAATCCCCGGTGCGCGCACTGCGTCACGCTGTACCGTAACGGGCTAACCTGTGAAGCCGATACGTTGGGCAGTCATGGGTATGTGTATATCGCAATTTATCCCTCAAATCAGGTTAAGGACTGATCTTCAGCATCATCTCAGCTTTGTAAACCTTCAAATCTTCCGTTCCTTTTCTTAAGAGACTCAACACATGCACATTTCATCTGTACCGGCCACGGTGCCGGTTTCGTCACGCCTGTCGCCCGTACAGGTGTGGCAGCAATTGTTAACGTATCTGCTGGAGCACCATTACGGCCTGACGCTTAACGACACGCCATTCCATGATGACGCTGCCATCCAGGAGCATATCGAAGCGGGAATAACATTGGCTGATGCGGTGAATTTCTTAGTGGAACGTTATGAGTTGGTGCGTACTGACCGCAAAGGATTCACCTGGCAGGAGCAGACGCCATTCCTGACCGCTACCGATATTCTCCGAGCCAGACGAGCTACCGGATTAATAAATACTTAAATTCTTCGAGCCTCATTCCTGATTTTTATCTCTGCGCTTTCCACCCTTTTTATTCATCGCATAATGCGCCTGCCACTTTCGGCAGGCGTGTTTGCTTTTACGGACGATTAACGATGCAAACAGAACCCGACGTGTTAACAGATCACAACGAACTTATCCTTTCAACCAATATTGAACGTGTGGTCACTGGCCGTGATACCGCACTGAAACAGATAGAACAACTCATTCAGCAGCTTGATGCCATTTCACGGTTAACCTCAGAAATTGGCGGGGGTACAGCGCAAGACTGGGCGATGAAAGCCGGGCACCGTTACGATAGCTGGCTGACTGAGAAGGTTGATAAAGCGATGCCTGCCATCACCCGCAATATTGACCGCAGTATCTGGCGCGATTTGATGCTGAAGTCCGGCATGATGGCCTTGATGGATGCGCAGGCTCGCGACCAGTGGCACAAGAACCTGGAGGAGGGCGATCTTCCTGCTATCTGTGAGGTGAATATCCTCAGTACTTTTGAGCAGCTACATCTGAACAAAATGGATGTATTTGAGCGTGGCATTATCAATGTCTTCAAAGGGCTGTCGTGGGATTACAAAACCAATAGTCCCTGCAGCTTCGGTAAGAAGATCATCATCAATAATCTGGTAAGTCATAATCGCTGGGGATTTAGTCTGAACTGGGGCTGGCGGCGGGATCAACTAGCGGACATGGAGAGAATGCTGTTTCTGCTCGATGGTAAACCGATACCCGACAACCGTGGTGATGTCACTACACGGTTGATGGAGCATATTCGGGACAACCCTTCAAAGGATGTTTACGAAGATGATTTTTTCAGTATCCGTTACTTCCAAAAGGGAACCGCACACATCACTTTTAAACGGTGCGATCTGACAGAAAAGATGAATGATATCGTGGCGAAGCACTATCCGGGGATGCTGGCAGCGGGATGAAGAGGGCAGGGAGGCAATTCCTTACCTGACCCATTACCTGACCCGATTCGTATAAAACGAAAAAGGAGTCAGACGATTTCTCATCTAACTCCTTGTTTTATTTGGTGGCCCCTGCTGGACTTGAACCAGCGACCAAGCGATTATGAGTCGCCTGCTCTAACCACTGAGCTAAGGGGCCGTGGCGGTGAATTATAAAGTAACTCCCCGCAGCAATCCAGCCATTCGCACCTGCCTGCTGTTTTTATAAACAACGCATAATCAATCCTTTATACTTCCACGATGATGTATCGATCGGGAGTAAATATGATCAACGATATTCTTGCCCCTGGCCTGCGGGTGGTGTTCTGCGGTATTAACCCCGGTAAGTCCTCGGCGCACACCGGTTTTCACTTTGCCCACCCGGGCAATCGCTTCTGGAAGGTTATTCATCAGGCGGGGTTTACCGACAGGTTGCTGAAGCCTGAAGAGGAACAGCATCTGCTGGATACGCGTTGCGGGATAACCATGCTGGTCGAGCGGCCAACGGTACAGGCAACCGAAGTGAATCTGCACGAACTGCGCAGTGGCGGGCGTGAACTGATTAAAAAGATTGAAGACTACCAGCCAGCGGCGCTGGCGATCCTCGGTAAGCAGGCTTATGAGCAGGCATTTAGCCAGCGCGGAACACAGTGGGGTAAACAACGCATCACTATCGGCGTTACGCAGATGTGGGTGTTGCCAAACCCGAGTGGGTTGAACAGGGCGACGCTGGATAAGTTGGTTGAGGCGTATCGCGAACTTGATGAAGCGTTGGTTGTGCGCGGACTGTAACTGCCGGAGCCTCAGGCTCCGGCGTCACTATCAGAACTCGAATCGAGCGCCCATGTTGTAGCGGCGTCCTTCCAGGATGGAAGACTGGTTATAGGACGTTTTGTAAATCGGGTTCACGTCGAACAGGTTATAAACCCCGGCCATCAGCGTGATGCTCTTACTGAGATGGTAGCGGGCACCTAAATCGACCAGCGCATAGGCCTCGGTTGAGGTTGATTTACCGGTGTTTGGCGTATTACTGCGCCAACTGCTGGTGGTCCACAGCTCCAGGTCATTGAGCGCATTCCACGTCAGTGACAAGTTGGCCATACTGCCTGGGAATTCGTTCAGCGCTTCTCCCTTATACTGACCGCTTTTTTGCTCGCTGTGGGTGTACGTATAGTTTGCGTTAGCCTTCAGCCCAGGCGTGACCTGCCAGTCGGCGTTCAGCTCCAGACCATAGATTTCCGCATCGCTGACGTTGAAATACTGGGACACTTCTTCAGCTTCATAACCGTTGTAAATACACTTCTGCGTGGCGGTTGCGGTACAGATGGTGTAGTCGCTGATCTTGTCTTTAAATTTGGTGAAGAACACGGTGGCATCCAGCGCCAGCGTATCCTGCTGCCAGTAGACGCCCAGCTCGGTGTTAACGCTTTGCTCTGGCTTCAGGTCATCGTTACCGATCCCAATGTACGAGTAAGGATAAGAGCCATAGACGCTGGTGAAGCCTTCGTTGTTCTCACGCAGGTCAGGTTTTTTATACCCCGCCGATACACCACCTTTCAGCGCCCAGCTTTCATCAATGGTCCAGTTCCCGTAGAGCTTAGGCGTCACGTGGTAACCAAAGTAGCTGTCGTGATCGAGACGCGCCGAGGTGGTCAGAGTGAAGTCTGGCACCATCATCCACGCGTCTTCGGCAAACACGGCCCAGCCGTTGCGGCTGATCTCGCTGACCGGCGTGATCCCCGGAACCTCTTTGTCGGCGATGCCGAACGTATCATCCAGCTCGTTGCGGGTGAAGTTGATCCCAAGCGTCAGCTTATGATCGCCGAGATTAAAGGTGTTTGCGCTATTGGCTTCATAGTTTTTCTGTTTGATAAACTGCGAGCTCATACCCGGGACGCGGTATTCGGTTTTGGCGCTCTCGTAACTGATGAAGTTCTTTACTTCCACCAGGTCGTCGCCGTACCACGCGTGCTGGGATAACGACGCGGCATCTCGGTCGAAGTCCCATTGCCAGGCTTTATCGTTGTGTGATTTTACCTGATGCCCTTTGACGACGTTCAAATCCCACAGCTGGGTGTCGGTCGGGGCCATATTAATGGTGGCGTCCAGGTTGCCAGCCTGGTGCTTAACGAAGCGCTCATCGTTCTGGCTGTCATCGTCACGGCGATCAAGATAATCCGCCGCCACGCTCACGCCGAGTTTACCAGGAATGACCGGCCCCATCAAAAAGGCATTGGTCTGGTTGGTGTTGCCGTACTCGCTTTTCTCCTGAAGGAAGTAGTTATCCTCCAGCACCCCGGTCCATTTATCCAGGTTGTAGCCTTTTTTGGTGATGACGTTCACCACGCCGCCAATGGAGTCTGAACCATACAGGGAGGACATCGGCCCACGGATCACCTCTATGCGTTCGATAGCCGCAAGCGGTGGCAGGAATGCTGCTTCGGTACCGATATGGTGGCCGTAAGGGCGGGACTCGCGGGTTCCTTGTTTGATGCCGTTGACCATATAGGAGGTATACGTGGAGTCCATGCCGCGCATCTGCACATCACCGGTGGCAAGGCTCCCGTTACCGTTCCCCACTAATACACCGGGCATCTCACGCAACGCTTCAGTCACATTCTGGTTCGAACGGGTGTTCAGCTCTTTCTCGCCGACAACGGAGATGGTCGCCGGTGCTTCGCGGCGCTCCTGAGCGAAACCGGTGGCGGTGACCACAATCTGATCTTCATTAGCGGGTGTTGTCTCCTCGGCGAAAACGGCCGCAGGAAGGCTGGCGAGGGCGAGCGAAATCGCCAGCGCCGTACGTGTCTGGTTAATCACAAAGCAATCCTCAGAATTGGGTTAAATCGAGTTTGAGCACATAGTCAGCCTGGGTGGCTTTTTCATCCTGCTTTACGCTGACAAACAGCGTTTTGCCGTCAGGAGAAAGCGCCATGCTGTTTGGCATGGCGGCCGTTTTGACGGTGTGTTTCAGGCTGTAGGTGTCGGTATCGATAACGCTAATCTGACGTGCATTGCGGTGGGTGACGTACACTTCGTTGCGCGCCGGGTTGTAGACGGCGGCAATGGAGTTCGGCGTTGGAACCCGGTGAAGGATCTTGCCGGAATCGAGCTGAACAACCAATACGTCCCTGGTGTTGCTATCGGTGATAAAACCCACCCCTTTGGCGGCGTTCAGCGCGATGTTGAGGAAGTAATGGTTAGGCTCAGACGGATCGACCTTCACGCGGGAGATTGCCTGAGAGGTTTTGCCATCCAGGGTGATCAGCTCGCCTTTTCCGGTCACGGCGTAAACCTTGTTGCCTGCCTCATCAACGGCAAAGCCGACCGGATCCATCCCTTTCAGGGTATGCGCAAGCTTCTGGTTTTGCGTGTCGACAACCCACAGCGTGCCTTTGCCTTCACTGCCAATACCAGAGACGTAGAGCCGCTGATGTTTCTTGTCGAGAACCACTTCACGGACATGGGCCTGATTCTCTGAATCGGCGAGCTGGAGGGTTTTCAGTTCTTTGTGGGTGCGGGTGTCCAGCAGGGAAACGGAGCCATCCAGCGCATTACCCAACCAGAGAATATAATTTTGCTCATCCAGTGAGACGGCAAAAGGGCGGCGCTGGGTGGCGATCCGCGTGTTCATTTTCAGGGAGTCAGCGGCGAGCTGAAAAACGTCCCCGGTCGTTTTGTCCTTATCGAAAGAGGGGGCGGACGCGGCATAAACTGCTTTTTGACCAGCATCATAAGCCAGCTCGTAAACGCCGTGCCCCAGCGGTTGGGAGGCGAACCGATCCTCTGAGAAGTCCTTTGCAAAGGCGGGGCCCGCCTGAAGTGCCAGAGAAATGAAGAGCGCACAGAGAGATTGATTTTTTAATGTTTTGAAATTCATGTAATTTTTCTTTACAGTAGTTTACGAAAAGAAAAATGATAATGAAAATAAATATCATTTACAATTTCATCTGTGATTTTGGCCCCTACCAATTTTTGTACTCTGAGCGGAAAACCCCAAAAAAAAAGCTCCCCGGAGGGAGCTTTTTCATCGAGGACCGATTAGTCGTCCAGGAAGCTACGCAGCACTTCAGAGCGGCTCGGATGGCGCAGTTTACGCAGCGCCTTCGCTTCGATCTGACGGATACGTTCACGGGTAACGTCGAACTGTTTACCCACTTCTTCCAGCGTGTGGTCGGTGTTCATGTCGATACCGAAACGCATACGCAGAACTTTTGCTTCACGGGCGGTCAGGCCAGCCAGAACATCGTGCGTTGCGGCACGCAGGCTCTCGGTGGTCGCAGAGTCCAGTGGCAGCTCGAGGGTGGTATCCTCGATGAAATCACCCAGATGCGAATCTTCATCGTCGCCGATCGGTGTTTCCATGGAGATAGGCTCTTTGGCAATCTTCAGCACTTTACGGATCTTGTCTTCCGGCATCAGCATACGTTCAGCCAGCTCTTCTGGCGATGGCTCGCGGCCCATCTCTTGCAGCATCTGGCGGGAGATACGGTTGAGTTTGTTAATCGTCTCAATCATATGCACCGGAATACGGATGGTGCGCGCCTGATCCGCGATAGAGCGGGTGATAGCCTGACGGATCCACCAGGTTGCGTAGGTGGAGAACTTGTAACCACGACGGTATTCAAATTTATCTACCGCTTTCATCAGACCGATGTTGCCTTCCTGAATAAGATCCAGGAATTGCAGACCACGGTTGGTGTATTTCTTAGCGATAGAGATAACCAGACGTAAGTTTGCTTCAACCATCTCTTTTTTCGCACGGCGGGCTTTCGCTTCACCGATAGACATACGACGGTTGATATCTTTCACCTGCTCGATGGTCAGGCCGGTTTCTTCTTCAATTTGCTGCAGTTTCTGAAGCCCGCGATGCACGTCTTCTTTCACGTCATGCAGTTTTTCAGACCACGGCTTGTTCATCGCGATAGCGGCGTTGAACCAGGTTTCGCTGGTTTCGTTGCCGGTGAAGAGCGTGATGAAGTTCTTCTTCGGCATCTTGCACTGTTCAACACACAGTTTCATGATGATACGTTCCTGGGTACGCACGCGGTCCATCATGACGCGCATACTGTTTACCAGGTAGTCGAACTGTTTTGGCACCAGACGGAACTGTTTGAATACTTCAGACAGTTTCAGGATCTCTTCCTGAGCAGCGGCGTGGCTACGGCCTTTTGCTTTGATGGTGTCACGGGTCAGTTCGTACTGGGTACGCAGTTCACCGAACTTCTCACGAGCCAGCTCAGGGTCGATGCTGTTGTCGTCATCGCTGCTGTCGTCGTCTTCCTCTTCATCTTCGTCTTCGTCGTCATCCATCTCTTCCTGAGACAGTTCAGAACCGACGTGTGTAGCGGTTGGCGCCAGATCTTCTTCAGCGTTCGGGTCAACAAAACCGGTGATCAGATCAGACAGGCGCGCTTCTTCAGCTTCAACGCGGTCATACTGTTCCAGCAGATACGTGATCGCTTCCGGGTATTCGGCAACGGAACACTGAACCTGGTTGATCCCGTCTTCGATGCGCTTAGCGATGTCGATTTCGCCTTCGCGGGTCAGCAGTTCAACGGTGCCCATTTCGCGCATGTACATGCGGACCGGGTCAGTGGTGCGCCCGATTTCAGATTCCACGCTGGACAGTACCTGTGCAGCAGCTTCTTCCGCATCTTCGTCAGTGTTGTTGGAGTTTTCAGCCAGCAACAGATCATCGGCATCCGGTGCTTCTTCCATCACCTGAATGCCCATGTCATTGATCATTTGGATGATGTCTTCGATCTGATCTGAATCGACGATATCTTCCGGCAGATGGTCATTGACCTCGGCATAGGTCAGATAGCCTTGCTCCTTACCACGTTGGACAAGAAGTTTCAGCTGTGACTGCGGGTTTTGCTCCATAAGACGGTATCCACACTTAATTCGTTTGATTGGTGTTGGCGATGGTGCTGCCAACCTTTAAAGCGAGGGCGTACTTATATTTGTGCCGCTGCCTCTCAGTGCGGCTGCCGGGGGCTCCCCGATCGATATTCGGCACTTAAGCCGTTAAATTCATTTTTTTTCCAGGGCTTGTCTGATTTCCCAGAACTCCCTGCGTTCTTCACTGCTTAAACCGTGAGTGCGATCGCGAGCTATCAACTCTTCCTGTCGCTGTTCAAGCATTGAATCAAAAATTCGGTTTAGCGTGTCGGTGAACATTTTTTCAACATTCTCATCCTTTATATCGTTCCAGGCTGAGAGTTTTTCAAGTGTTGAGTATTCACTTGTCCCGCGGTAGTTCTCTAAAAGCTGACCCGTATTCAGGCCTGGCTGGGCTACACAAAGACTCACCAGCTCGTTGAACAGGCTGAGTCCAGGTAGCTTGCTCTGCACCAGCCCATGCAAGGGTGGCACCAGCGGTGCCAGATTCGGGTTTTGCACCAGCAGTCCTATAAGTATACGCATAGGAGTTTGTTTTATCTGCTGAGTGGGACGTACGACACCACTTTCTGCCTGTTTTGGCATTAAACGATCAAGTTGGCCGTCATCAAAAATGCCCAACTTCAGACCCAGCGTCTGGCGCAGCTGAATACGGTGCGCATCGCCAGGGACCTGACTGATAAGCGGCAGCGCCAGCGCTGCCAGCTGCGTACTGCCATCTGGTGAGCTCAAATCGACCTGCGGCAACAGACTATTAAACAGAAACATGGAGAGCGGCTGAGCCTGCTCCATCCGTGCTTCAAACGCCTCTTTGCCTTCTTTACGCACCAGCGTATCCGGGTCTTCACCGTCGGGCAGAAACATAAAGCGTAGCTGACGACCGTCCGTCATGTAAGGCATTGCCGTTTCAAGCGCACGCCATGCGGCATCTCGTCCTGCACGGTCGCCGTCGTAACAACAAATAACGTTATTCGTTGCCCGGAATAACATGTGCATATGATCGGCTGTGGTCGATGTTCCTAGCGAAGCAACGGCATAATGAATACCGTATTGCGCCAGGGCGACAACATCCATATATCCTTCGACAACCAACAGTCGTTGTGGCTCAGCTTGATGCTGCTGCGCTTCATAAAGGCCATACAGCTGGCGACCCTTATGGAAAATATCGGTTTCCGGGGAGTTAAGGTATTTCGGCGTATCGTTACCCAGTACGCGGCCACCGAATCCAATAACCCGGCCCCGTTTGTCGCGAATCGGGAACATCACGCGATTGCGGAAACGGTCGTAAGTTCTTCCCTGGTCGTTGTTGACCAGCATTCCGGCATCGAGCAGCAGCTTCCTGTTGTCGACATTACCACCGAAACGTTTTAACGCGTTGTCCCAGCCTGGCGGAGCAAAACCAATAGCGAACTGCTGAACAATCTCGGCGCTTAGACCGCGTTGCTCCAGATACTGACGTGCAGGCTCGGCATTGGGTTGGGTGAAGGATTTCTGATAAAAATCATTTAACCCCTCCATTAACTGATAGAGATTTTGCCTTTGATGGCGTTCTATCTGACTCAGGCCAGTTCCGGCTTCATACGGCACTTCAAGGTTGTGCATCGCCGCCAGCTCTTCGACGGTTTCAACGAACTCGAGCTTGTCGTAATTCATTAAAAAATCGACGGCATTACCGTGAGCGCCACAGCCGAAGCAGTGGTAAAACTGTTTTTCACCGTTTACGGTGAAAGAGGGGGTTTTTTCGTTATGGAACGGACAGCACGCATGGTAGTTCTTGCCCTGCTTTTTGAGCTTTACCCGCGCGTCGATGAGATCGACGATGTCGGTTCTGGCAAGCAGATCATTGATGAAAACGCGTGGGATTCTTCCGGCCATATGCCCCAAAAATTTAAGCGACTTATAAACGAAAACAAGCCGCGCATTCCTTCCGGAAGCACGGCCTTACGACTATTACTCTGTCTGTCAATTGAGGACCGCAGCCCTCAACAGATTAGTACAGACGAGTACGGCGTGCGTTTTCGCGAGCCAGTTTCTTCGCGTGACGTTTCACAGCAGAAGCTTTAGCGCGTTTACGTTCGGTCGTTGGTTTTTCATAGAACTCACGACGACGAACTTCCGCCAGAACACCTGCTTTTTCGCATGAACGTTTGAAGCGACGCAGTGCTACGTCGAACGGCTCGTTTTCACGTACTTTAATTACCGGCATGTAACTCTCACCTTTAATAAATTCGGTTTGCCGCTGGCATCAACGCCAGCTTATTTCAAAATGGTGCGGAATTTTACTGCAAATGCTGCTGCTTTGTAAAGCACCAATGCGATTTTGAAAGGGACTTTAATAAGGGTGAGGAGTATACACGAGCCTTCTTCCTGGGGCGAACAAAGTTTTACATCAACCCGCCCAGGCTCTACACTGCGCGGTATTGAAATGAGGTAAAACAAGTCATGCGTGTACTGGGTATAGAAACATCCTGCGATGAAACCGGCATCGCGATTTACGACGACGAAAAAGGGCTGCTTGCCAACCAACTGTATAGTCAGGTGAAACTCCATGCTGACTACGGTGGTGTCGTGCCTGAACTGGCCTCTCGTGACCACGTACGTAAAACGGTTCCTTTGATTCAGGCGGCGTTGAAAGAAGCCGGATTGAGCGCAAAAGAGATCGATGCAGTTGCCTATACAGCAGGCCCGGGTCTGGTCGGCGCGCTGCTGGTTGGGGCCACGGTCGGGCGTTCTCTGGCGTTCGCGTGGGATGTTCCGGCGATTCCGGTGCACCATATGGAAGGGCATTTGCTGGCGCCAATGCTGGAAGATAACCCACCTGAATTCCCGTTTGTGGCACTGCTGGTTTCTGGTGGCCATACCCAGCTGATTAGCGTGACGGGAATTGGCAAATACGAACTGCTGGGCGAGTCTATCGACGACGCGGCCGGTGAAGCGTTCGATAAAACCGCCAAACTGCTTGGACTGGATTACCCGGGCGGCCCGATGCTATCGAAAATGGCATCGCAGGGCACCGAAGGGCGTTTTGTCTTCCCGCGTCCGATGACCGATCGCCCGGGGCTGGATTTCAGCTTCTCTGGCCTGAAAACCTTCGCGGCCAATACCATTCGCAATAACGAAAACGACGAGCAGACTCGCGCTGATATCGCCCGCGCGTTTGAAGATGCAGTGGTAGATACACTGATGATCAAATGCAAACGTGCACTGGATCAGACCGGCTTTAAGCGTCTGGTGATGGCGGGTGGCGTGAGCGCTAACCGTACCCTGCGCGCGAAGCTTGCAGAGATGATGCAAAAACGTCGCGGTGAAGTGTTCTACGCGCGTCCGGAGTTTTGTACTGACAACGGCGCGATGATTGCTTACGCCGGGATGGTGCGTCTGAATGCGGGCGCAACGTCTGACCTGAGCGTGTCCGTACGTCCGCGCTGGCCGCTGGCAGAATTGCCAGAGGCGTAAGTTTTTTTGCCGGGCGGCATTTCGTTTGCCCGGCCTACGGTTTTGTAGGCCCGGTAAGCGCAGCGCCACCGGGCAATAAACTGCACTACACCCGCAACATTCCTTTCTCTTCCAGAAACGCAATAATCGTTGCTAAACCGTCACCCGCCTTCAGATTGGTAAAGGTCCACGGACGCTCGCCACGCATCCGGTTGGTGTCACGCTCCATCACCTCCAGCGAGGCGCCAACGTACGGCGCGAGATCGGTTTTATTGATCACCAGGAAATCTGATTTAGTGATCCCTGGCCCGCCCTTACGCGGGATCTTCTCGCCTTCAGCAACGTCGATCACATAGATGGTCAGATCCGCCAACTCCGGGCTAAAGGTGGCGCTCAGGTTGTCGCCCCCGCTTTCGACGAAGATCAGATCCAGATTGCCGAATTTCTCACTTAATGCTTCTACGGCCGCGAGATTCATCGACGCATCTTCACGAATGGCAGTATGCGGACACCCGCCGGTTTCCACACCCACGATGCGCTCTGGCTCCAGCGCGCCCGCTTCGGTCAGGATACGCTGATCCTCTTTGGTGTAGATATCGTTAGTGACCACCGCCAGATGATACGTGTCGCGCATTGCCTTGCAGAGCGCTTCCAGCAGTGCGGTTTTGCCCGACCCCACCGGGCCGCCCACGCCAACGCGCAGAGGGTGTTTGTAATCAGCCATGTTGCATCCTCAGGAACGGAATAACCGTGAATATTGTGTTTCGTGTCGCGCAGAGGCGATGGCGGAAAGTGGCGTTGCCGCACCCAGCGCCTCATCACCCCGTAAAAATGCTGCATCCAGCCCTTTCGCAAAATGGTCGCTCAGCCCGATAATCAGCTGTTGCGCAGCCTGCTGTCCGAACGGGACGAGCTTAACGCCCGCCATCACGGCGCTCTCAATCCAGCTATAGCCCAGACTCAGGGCCAGCTCGCGGGCACCAATTCCCCAGCGCATACCCAGCCACGCCATGCCACAGAGCTGGCTTTGCGCAATTAATGCCAGCCAGTCTGCCGGGCAGTCCGGCTCCCAGCTTTTAATCAACCGCGTAAAGGCTGCGCCGCGATTGCGCTCTTCTTCGCGCAGCTCGCGCGTTTCCCTGCAGGCGAGCAGGTAAGCTGTCCAGCGTTTGGCTGCGGCCAGTTCCTGCTGCTCGCAGGCCTGATACAGACGGATAAACAGCGGCAGGTCGACGCAGAAAAGGCTCTGTTCCATCTGCTGAATTTGCCAGTCTTTGAATGCATCGGCACTGGTTACCCATCCGGCCTCAACGGCCCATTCCAGCCCCTGCGACCAGGTAAATGACCCGACAGGCAGGCTGCTGCTGGAAAGCTGCATCAGTCGCAGCCACTGGCGGGAGTGTTCCATTAGCTCATCAGCGCCAACAGGGCAGAGACAATCAGCCCGCCGCCGAAGGTTTTACGCAGACCGTCGTGGCGGCGCAGCAGTAATCCCGCCGCAAAACTGGCACACAGCACCGTGGCGCTGGCGAACATAAACCCGCTGGTGAAGAGCCAGAAGTTATGGCCAGCCATCTCCACGCCGTGCGCCCAGCCGTGGAACATTGCCAGCGCAGGCACCGCCAGCAGCAGACGATTTTCAGTTTTAAACATCATCACGCCACATACCGCCAGTGAGGCGATAATCAGCATCTCCATCCCGCTAAAGCCGCCGAGCAGGCTGCCCGCAATTGCGCCGGTCAGCATCATCCCGAGAGTGGCAAAGGGCAGTAGCAGCTTGCGGCCGCTCAGTGCCGACAGTACGCCCGCGCCTGTTAGCATCAGCAGATGATCAAGCCCGGTCAGCGGATGGAAAAAACCTGCCTGAAAACTGTCGGCACCGTGGCCCGGATGAGCCAGCGCCGGAAGGGAGAAAGCCAGCAGTAACAGAGGTAAATACTTACGCATGATTAATCCTTAATGTGAGTGAGCGTGCGAGTGGCTATGGCTGTGGGCATCGCTGGTGTAGGCACCTGCTTCCGGTTCAAAGGGCAGGCTGGCATAGGTCACCTCCAGTCCGAACTGGCGCAACATATCGTCGAGGACATGATCGTGGTGATAGCGCAGTTCGCCTGGCATGATTTGCAGCGGAACATGGCGGTTGCCCAGGTGATAACAGGCGCGAGCCAGCAGGAACGGATCGGCACAGCGCACGACCGACACGGATTCCGGTGCGGCAATCACCTCGATCACTTCGCTGCCGTCTTCACTGGCCAGCAGGTCACCGCCGCGCAGCAGTAAACCTCGGGGAAGCATCAGCCCGGCTTCACGACCGTCGTTCAGCGCAACACGGGCGCGGCTTTTCACCCGCACATCAATCGGCAGCGTAACGCTGGCGGTGACGCGGTGCGCGTGGTCAAGGCGTTGAGTTAAGTAGATCATTGTCGCTCCTCAAAACAGGAAATAGCGTTGTGCCATCGGCAAAACGTCAGCCGGTTCGCTGGTAATCAGTTCCCCGTCAACACGCACTTCATACGTCTGCGCATCAACGGTGATATTCGGTTGCAGGCCGTTGTGGATCATGTCGGCCTTTTTCACGCTGCGGCAGCCTTTCACCACGGCGGTGGCGCTTTGCAGGTTGAGTTGCCCGGCAAGGTTGGCGGATGCGGCGGCCTGGGAGATAAACGTCAGCCGGGTAGCATGTCTTGCGGCACCCAGAGAGCCAAACATCGGGCGATAGTGCACAGGCTGTGGCGTGGGGATCGAGGCGTTGATGTCGCCCATCGGCGCGCAGGCAATCATCCCACCTTTGACGATGGTGGCCGGTTTCACGCCAAAGAAGGCCGGTGACCAGACCACCAGGTCAGCCAGTTTTCCCGCCTCAATTGAACCGACTTCATGTGCGATGCCATGAGTCAGCGCCGGGTTAATGGTGTATTTGGCGATATAGCGTTTGACGCGAAAGTTATCGTTATCGCCGCGTTCTTCCGCCAGCGCACCGCGTTGCACCTTCATGCGGTGAGCCACCTGCCAGGTGCGGACAATCACTTCACCCACGCGGCCCATGGCCTGAGAATCGGACGAGGTCAGCGAGAAGGCACCGATATCGTGCAGCACATCTTCGGCGGCGATGGTTTCCCGGCGAATGCGGGATTCAGCAAACGCCACGTCCTCGGCGATATCGGGGTCGAGATGGTGGCAGACCATCAGCATGTCGAGATGTTCGTCGATGGTGTTGACGGTGTAGGGCAGCGTCGGGTTAGTGGAGGAGGGCAAAATATTCGGGTGCGCGCAGGCGGTAATGATGTCCGGCGCGTGTCCACCGCCCGCGCCTTCGGTGTGGAAGGTGTGGATGGTGCGCCCGCCAATTGCCGCCAGCGTGTCTTCAACAAACCCGGATTCGTTAAGCGTATCGCTGTGCAACGCCACCTGAATATCCATCTCGTCGGCAACCGTCAGCGAGCAGTTAATGGCCGCAGGGGTTGCGCCCCAGTCTTCATGAATTTTCAGACCGATGGCTCCGGCGGCGATTTGTTCGCGCAGGGCGTCAGGGTTCGAGCCATTTCCCTTACCCAGTAAACCGATGTTGACGGGAAGCGTATCGGCGGCCTGCAACATGCGGGCGATATACCACGGCCCTGGCGTACAGGTGGTGGCGTTAGTACCTGCCGCTGGCCCCGTTCCGCCACCGATCATGGTGGTAACGCCAGAGACGAGCGCCTCTTCTGCCTGCTGCGGGCAGATCCAGTGAATATGGGTGTCGATCCCGCCGGCGGTAACGATCTTCCCTTCGGCGGCGATCACTTCCGTTGCGGCGCCAATCGGGATCGTCACACCGGGCTGGATATCCGGGTTTCCGGCTTTACCCACGGCAAAGATCCGGCCGTTTTTGACGCCGATATCGGCTTTCACGATCCCCCAGTGATCGACAATCAGCGCATTGGTCAGCACCAGATCCACACACGCCTGCGAGGTCATTTGCCCCTGACCCATGCCATCGCGGATCACTTTTCCGCCGCCGAATTTAACCTCTTCGCCGTACACCGTTAGATCGTTTTCGACTTCGATCCACAGTTCGGTATCGGCCAGACGCACTTTATCTCCGGTGGTCGGGCCGAACATGTCGGCGTAAGCCTTGCGTGAAATGTCAGCCATTTTTCACCTCTCCCATCACATCGCCGCGAAAACCGAAAATGCGCTGTGCGCCCGCCACCAGAACCAGCGTTACCTCGCGCTTTTGGCCGGGTTCAAAGCGCACCGCAGTGCCTGCCGGGATATTGAGCCGATAGCCTTTCGTGGCCTCACGATCGAATTTCAGCGCCGGGTTTACCTCATAAAAATGGTAATGCGAACCTACCTGGATCGGCCTGTCGCCGTGGTTTTCAACGATCACACTCACTGTTTTACGCCCGGTGTTAAGAGCGATATTGCCGGGTTTAACCTGATATTCGCCTGGGATCATCAGTGGCTCCTTACACGATCGGGTTGTGAACGGTGACAAGCTTTGATCCGTCCGGGAAGGTGGCTTCCACCTGAATATCGGGGATCATCTCCGGTACACCTTCCATTACCTGCGCGCGCGTCAGGACATGGCGGCCTGATTCCATGAGCGAGGCCACGGTTTCGCCATCGCGTGCGCCTTCCATAATAAAGGCGCTGATCAGCGCGACCGATTCCGGGTAATTGAGTTTTACCCCGCGCGCAAGACGGCGTTCGGCAACCAGCGCGGCGGTGAACAACAACAGCTTGTCTTTTTCTCTGGGGGTCAGTTCCATAACGTTTCTCTTATGTCTGCCAGATACGCGGCGAACAGGCGGTTTTGGGGGTTAAAAGCGGGCGAAGCGACTGCCAGATATCGCGCATTACCCGCTGGCAAATCAGGTTGTCATGTGCAAGAAAGCGTACCGACAGCAGGTCGTCGGTGAGGGTGGCACCGGCAAAATTGTCCAGCGGACCGAGCCGCTCGCGTACCGTTTCAAGGTGATTTTCGCAGGCGGGATAAAACAGTAAGGTGCCGATCCACGGATGGCCGGCGACGGGCGTCAGGTCGCCATTGCTGAGATGCTGGCGCTCAATCAGGCGTGGCTCGTCGTCGACCCATACCTCAAGACGGCTCTCAAGCGTGCCGTGGCTGAAGGTTTCATTAATGACCGGGCGGCCCAGACAGTAAAGCTCCCAGGCCAGCAAGGTGCTGGATGCCCGCAGGTGAAAGACGGAACGCAATGCGGCATTCGCGCCGGGGAAGACAATGGTGTCCTGCGGTAGCCACTCCAGCGTTGCATTTTCATCAAGGTAAAAGTGCTGGTTCAGGCAGGCCTGTGGTCCGCTACTGCGATAGAACTTACTGGCACCGGGCATGGTGATCAGTGCGTGGCTTTTCGCGTCCAGCCGTACGGTGATATCCAGCGAATCACCACCGACAATCCCGCCAGGCGGGTGCAACAGGTAGAGATGGCAGGTTTCACCTTCGGGATAAAATGGCCGCTGAACGGTGAGCGGCCCGACATGGTGAGCGGAGTGCAGGAGGGTTTTCTCAGGGGTGTGACAAAATTGCAGAGCAAGCGATGCCTGCCAGCCTTTGTAAGAGTTATCAGTGACCTGAGTTGCTAACATGCTGCATCCATCTGCTCACCATCGGGTTACGTTTCAGTATGCCCTGGCGGAAATGAAGGCTGTCATATGAGTCGCTTATGGATAAGTCTTGAGGTTTGTTCCGTTCACCGCAGCGGGCGTTTCAGATAGCAGAGGTGCTGTAGTGAACGGAACCATTCCACAATTCAGTTAAAGAAGAAACTACCGGTAATCCTCCGCATCCACATCATACCCGGACGGTTCCCAGCGGATCGCCAGCAGTGAGGCCAGGCCGATAAACGGCGCCAGGGCGATCACCCAGAACACAGCGGTGTCGAGGGACGCGACCAGCAACGGGAACAGGAACAGCGATAGCGTTGAACTGCTGCGCATCAGCGTCTGGTTAAGGCCTACGCCCACACCGCGCAGCGAGGTCGGGTAGCTCAGGGAGGCAAAGGTCATGGTGTGCGCGCCCGGTCCAAAGCCCTGACCAAACAGGAACAGAGCCAGCATCGCAACGGCGGCAACACCTTCTGCTGCGCCCTCGGGGCGACCAATCAGCGCCAGGCCGAGCAGGGCGATAAGCTGACAGGCGTAACCCGCAAGCGACATCCGCCATGCGCCGAAGCGCGGCACGTAGCGCACCGCCAGCAGTCCACCCACGAAGGCAAACAGCAGGTTAAGCACCAGCGAAATCAGAATAGTGGTCAGCATCGACTGCACAAAGAAACTGGAGATAATCACCGGCAGCCCAAAGGCGACCGCGTTATAGGCGAACGAGGAAACCACCGACAGCAGTGTGGCGAGCGTAGTGCGTCGTAAATAGATGCCGCGGAACAGGTTCAGATAGTTTGACCATTTCGCCTTGTTGACCACCGGTGCGGGCTGGTCGAGCGCATCCTGCGGCACGTGGGCGTTGATGTTATACGACTGGCGTAAAATAGACGCCGCCTCCTTCAGGTTACCCTGATTCGCCGCCCAGACCGGAGACTCGCTCATATAGCGGCTGCGGATAGCAATAATCACCAGTGCAGGTACCGCGCCAAAGCCCAGGATCAAACGCCACAACCAGTCGCTGTGGCTTTCCGGCAGTACGGCGTAGAAAAAGAGCACCAGCAGGTAAGAGATACTGATGGCGGCATACCAGGTCGGGCACCACATGGCGACGCTTGAGGCTTTATTCCCCGGCCCTTTCAACCTGGCGAACTCGCTCAGAAACGCCATCGCCACCGGCAGGTCAATCCCCACGCCGAGACCCATCACAAAGCGTGCGCCTGCCAGTACATACTCGTTTGGCGCCAGCGCACAGGCGATGGCTGCGACCACAAAGAACACCATGTCGGCCATAAAGACGCGATAGCGCCCGATTTTGTCCGTGAGATAACCGCCGAGCAATGCCCCGACAATGGCACCGAAGGTAATGGCCGAAGCCACCATTCCGGTGCCCGCAGGGGTGAGACTGAATTCGCGGGTAATATCTTTGATACCGAACGCCAGCGCGCCAAGATCGTAGGCATCCAGGAAAATACCGCCCAGCGCGATACCGATGCGATACAGGCATTGGCCCGGCCCTGAGAGCCGTCGTTGACCAGGCGTGAAACGTCTGATGCGTTACGTACCCACTTGATGTCGCCATCAGGGGCATTTCCTGCCGTTGAAAGGGGTGCTGTTTCTGTAATTTCTGCCATTTTCTTTTTGTGTGGTTGTGTTGTGTCTCTAACAGTTACCACAGGCAGAAGGTGACCTAAATCACATTTGGTTATAAGACATAACCTGAAGGGGACAATGTCGCTGTTGGCCCGTGCAAGCAAAGCGCCGCCGGGCATGTCGATTACTCAGATTCTTTCTTTTTCCGCTTCAGCTTCGTCCAGATTTTCGTTTCCTGACGTCGCCACAAACGCTGAATATTGTCGTGGTGACGCAGCAGGATCAGACAGGAGAGCATCGATACCGGGAAGGTAAATTGCGGCTTGAACCACCAGACATAGAACGGCGCGATCAGTGCGCTGACAATCGCACCCAGCGACGAATAACCGCTCAGTAAAATGGTCAGCAGCCAGGTGCCGGCCATGACGCCGGTTAAATCCCAGCCGATAGGCGCAATAGCACCAAACGCGGTTGCAACGCCTTTGCCGCCTTTAAATCCGAAAAATATGGGCCAGATATGACCAACACAGGCGGCGATGGCGATGAGGCCAAGCCAAAACGGGGTAATGCCCAGAGCATAGGCGCCCCAGACGGGTAGCATTCCTTTCAGAACATCAAAAATCAAAACCGCTACGGCTGCTCCCTTGCCGCCAATTCGTAGTACATTGGTCGCCCCGGGGTTCCCGGAACCACTTACGCGAGGGTCAGGTAACCCGGCGATGCGGCAGACCAGAATGGCGCTGGAGATTGAGCCGCAAAGGTAGGCGAGGAGGATCATTCCAGGCGCGATTGCACTCATAACGCTGTTCCGTTTTGAAAATGTATCTGTATTCTCAACATCTGTGGATAATACGCATAATTCGCCGGAAGTGGTATCCGGTTTAGCCAAAAAGCAGGCAGGTCGTGATGGATATTGTATTTATAGAGCAACTTTCGGTAATCACCACTATTGGTGTTTACGACTGGGAACAGACCATTGAACAGAAGCTGGTGTTCGATATCGAAATGGGCTGGGATAACCGCAAGTCGGCAAAAAGTGATGACGTCAATGACTGCCTCAGCTATGCCGATATCAGTGAAACGGTCATCAGCCACGTTGAAGGGCAACGTTTTGCGCTGGTAGAACGCGTGGCGGAAGAGGTTGCGGAACTGCTGCTGAACAAATTCAACTCGCCCTGGGTGCGCATCAAACTGAGCAAACCTGGTGCCGTGGCGCGTGCAACAAATGTTGGCGTTATTATTGAGCGTGGCCATAATCTGAAAGGCCGTAATTAACGTCATAATTGCTAAACCATTTTCTGTTATATCGGTCTTAACGCTGTAACTTTCACGGTTGCCTGATGGGTGAACCGTTTTTTTATATCTTTTTAGGGGTTTATAGATGAGCGATATACACTCGCTGCTGGTGGCGGCAATACTGGGTGTGGTCGAAGGATTGACGGAGTTTTTACCGGTTTCCAGTACCGGTCACATGATTATCGTTGGTCATCTGCTGGGCTTTGAAGGGGATACGGCAAAGACATTTGAAGTCGTTATTCAGCTCGGTTCTATTCTGGCCGTAGTGGTGATGTTCTGGCGTCGTCTGTTTGGTTTGATTGGTATCCACTTCGGTCGTCCGCCAGAGCACGAAGGGGCAGGTAAAGGCCGCCTGACGCTTATCCATATCCTGTTGGGGATGGTTCCGGCAGTAGTGCTGGGGCTGGTGTTCCATGACACGATCAAATCGCTCTTCAACCCTATAAACGTGATGTACGCGCTGGTGGTGGGGGGCTTCCTGTTGATTGCGGCGGAAGTGCTGAAACCGAAAACGCCACGCGCAGAAGGTCTGGACGATATGACCTATCGCCAGGCGTTTATGATTGGCTGCTTCCAGTGTCTGGCGCTGTGGCCGGGCTTCTCCCGTTCAGGGGCGACCATTTCTGGCGGGATGCTGATGGGTGTCAGCCGTTATGCAGCGTCGGAGTTTTCGTTCCTGCTGGCGGTGCCGATGATGATGGGCGCGACCATGCTCGACGTCTATAAGAGCTACCACTTCCTGACGGCAGGCGATATTCCGATGTTCGCGGTGGGCTTTATCACTGCCTTTATCGTGGCGCTGATTGCGATCAAAACCTTCCTGCAACTGATTAAGCGTATTTCGTTTATTCCGTTCGCTATCTATCGCTTCATCGTGGCGGCTGCCGTTTACGTGGTCTTCTTCTGACCGATTGCCCTCAGTCTTTGGGCTGAGGGCAACGATGTTCCTTCCACGCTGTTACCGCGTCAATCCGGCGCTTCGTTAGCTCTTCGCGAATTTCCGGGCCTTTGAATCCGGCGTCGACGACATCTTTTGTCGGCACGGCTCTGGCGACATCCCACGCTTCACGCAGCAAACGCGCTTGCGGGTAATCGCAGGCTTCAAACCCGGTGCGCCCACGCACGTCGGCTTCGCTGGTTAAGGCGATTTGCTCCACGCGCTGCGGTTTGCGCCAGGCGTCGATGTTATCGAACAGCTTAATGATGGTGGCCGGTTTCAGGATCGGGAAGGTGTGGATCAGGTCGTGGAACTCTGCCACCAGTTTCGCCAGGTCACGGATGTCGTTAGGCACGCGCAGGCGCTGGCACAGTCCTTCAACCAGCTTCACGCCTGCCGGACCGTGTCCGTGGTGGCGCGGCCAGAGCGCTTTTGGTGTTAACCCCTTACCAAGATCGTGGCACAGCGTGGAAAAGCGCACGTCCACTTCCGGGCTCAGCATCGCAGCCATACTCAGCGTCATCAGCGTGTGAACGCCGGTATCAATTTCCGGGTGCCACTTAGCCGGAGCCGGGACGCCAAACAGATTATCCACTTCCGGGAAGAGAACTTTCAGTGCGCCGCAATCGCGCAGCACCTGGAAAAAGACCTGTGGGTTGCGGGTCGTCAGAGCGTTTTCCGTCTCTTTCCAGACGCGCTCTGGTGTGAGGTGTTCCAGTTCGCCAGCATTCGTCATGGCCGTCATCAGTGCCATCGTCTCATCTGCGATACGGAAGCTCAGATGGGCGTAACGGGCAGCAAAACGCGCCACGCGCAGCACGCGTAACGGATCTTCGGAAAAGGCAGGGGAGACATGGCGCAGAATACGGTTGCTCAGATCGTCCTGACCGCCGTATGCGTCAATGATGTGGCCCTGGTCGTCCTGCGCCAGGGCGTTAATCGTGAGATCACGGCGCAGTAAATCTTGCTCCAGTGTCACGTCCGGCGCGGCATAGCAGGTAAAGCCGGTATAACCAGAACCGGATTTTCGTTCTGTGCGCGCCAGGGCGTACTCTTCGCGGCTTTGTGGATGCAGAAAAACAGGAAAATCGCGGCCAACCTGCTGGTAGCCCGCGTTGAGCATCTCTTCTGGCGTGGCGCCGACCACTACCCAGTCTTTATCTTTGACCGGCAGACCTAACAACGCATCACGAACCGCACCACCGACCAGATAACTCTTCACGCCCAACACTCCCGTTTTCTCTTTTCGCAAGATAGTACGTAAGTCTGGCATCGAAGACGAATTAATTCATCCAGCGGTCTTTACGCTTACGGCTAGGGATAAGGAGTGGCAGAACCAGACCCATCACCAGACCGACGCCCAGCACGCCGCCGCCATACATGAACCACTGCATGATGATGGTGCGTTGTTTGTCATCGAGCTGGAGGTTGGCGGCATTGACTTTCTTCTGCGCGACAATCAGCTCGTTTTTCAGCTTCTGGTTTTCGTCCTTCAGGCCACTTATCACGCTGTCGCTCTGCGCCACTTTCTGCTGCATTTCTGCGGTGCGCTGATTCCAGGTGCCATCAATATTGTTCAGCTTGTCGGTCAGGGTTTTCACCTGATTTTCCAGATCCGGTACGCGGGTACGCAGGCTTGGCACATTGCTCAGCTCTTTCAGTGGGATCCAGGAAGTACGACCGGTGCTGTCGCGAACCTGACCATAGTTGGTGTCAGTGTTGGTCTGTAAAAGCGACACTTCCTCGCCGGCATTTACCGTGCCCACGAGGCGATAATTATCCCCAGGGCCGCTGCGTACCCAGGTGTTCAGTTCGTCAGAAACGTAACGTTTCTCTTCAGCGTGTACCGCCGTCGCGGCGCTTAAAGCAAGTAAAGTGAGTCCAATCAGGCGTAATTTAAGCATATCAGTCGTTATTTTCATAAAAAGTGGAACGATAGTAGTGGTAACAGTGTCTCTACGCAAAGTATTCATCATCAATCAGAATCATCTGTGTCCTGCTAACCACTGCTTCAAACTTTTACACCCGTCAAATTGCTCATTGCGTGGCAATTTGGCGCAAAATACTATGTACTGACAAGAAACTGGCGAGTAAGTTCGCCTTAATTGATTCAGCTGTGACACAACCGTAAGTACAAGGCTATGGCTCAAGAGATCGAATTAAAATTTATAGTAGAAAAAGATAGCGTTGATGCACTCCGTCAACACCTGAATCAGCTGACCGGCGAGCATCATGAACCGGTTCAACTGCTTAACATCTATTACGAAACGCCGGACAACTGGCTGCGCCGTCATGATATGGGGCTGCGTATTCGTGGTGCCAGTGGGCGCTACGAAATGACGATGAAAATCGCCGGCCATGTGGTGGGCGGTTTACATCAGCGTCCTGAATATAATATCGACATCAGCAAGCCCGAACTTGAACTGGATCGTTTCCCGGCTGAAGTCTGGCCCGACGGCGAGCTGCCAGCAACGCTTGCGGAGCAGGTGCAACCGTTGTTCAGCACCGATTTCTGGCGCGAAAAATGGCTGGTGAACGAAGGTAAAAGCCGCATCGAAATCGCCCTTGATTTGGGTGAAGTAAAAGCGGGCGAATTCCAGGAACCGATTTGCGAACTGGAGCTTGAGCTGCTCGAAGGCGAGGCTGAAGATGTGCTGAAGCTGGCGCGCAGGCTGGTGAATCAGCCCGGTTTACGCCAGGGCAGTCTGAGCAAAGCCGCGCGTGGATACCATCTGGCGGCCGGCAATGCGCCACGCGTGCTGAAGCCGACTGCTATTTTGCGCGTAGCGCCGAAAGCCTCTGTAGAGCAAGGACTGGAAGCGTCTCTGGAGCTGGCGCTTTCGCAATGGCAATACCATGAAGAACTGTGGTCACGCGGCGTGAAAGGGGCGAAAGCCCATGTGCTGGCGGCGATTGGCCTGGTGCGCCATACCCTGGCGCTGTTTGGCGGTATTGTTCCTCGTAAAGCGAGCGCTCACTTACGTGATTTACTGACGCAAACCGAAGCGGTGATGCTTTCGGATGTGTCGGCGCAGACAGCCATCTATAGCCCGCAAACCGCAACGGCAAAACTGGCGCTGACAGAGTTCCTGGTTTCGCACGGCTGGCGCACATTCCTGGACGCGAAAGCGCAGGCTAAAATCGCCGAATCGTTCAAACGTTTTGCCGATACCCATCTTTCTCGCCATGCCGCTGAACTGAGAACCACCTTTGCGTACCCGCTGGGCGATCAGTATGGTGACCAGCTTCCCCGTCTGGCACGCAACATCGACAGCATTTTGCTGCTGGCGGGTGCGTATGATGCTAAAGCACAGGCCTGGCTGGATAACTGGCAGGGGCTGAAGCACGCCATCGAAACCCGGCAACACATAGAAATAGAGCATTTCCGCAACGAGGCCATTTCGCAGGATCCGTTCTGGCTGCACAGCGGAAAACGTTAACTCTGGCAAGGAACCCCAATAATGCCGCTCTCTTCGCAGTTACAGCAGCAGTGGCAGACCGTTTGCGAACGTCTGCCTGAGTCATTACCGGCGTCATCATTAAGCGAGCAGGCTAAAAGCGTGCTCACGTTCAGTGATTTTGTGCAGGCAAGCGTAACCGCTAACCCTGACTGGCTGGCGGAGCTTGAGAGCTCACCACCGCAGGCTGACGAGTGGCGGCATTATGCCAGCTGGCTACAAACCGCGCTCAGTGGCGTGGCTGATGAAGTAACGCTGATGCGCGAGCTACGTCTGTTCCGTCGCCGGGTGATGGTGCGCATTGCCTGGGCACAGGCGCTGGAGCTGGTCAGCGAAGAGAGCACGTTGCAACAGCTGAGCGAGCTGGCGCAGACGCTGATTGTCGCGGCACGAGACTGGTTGTACGACGCCTGCTGCAAAGAGTGGGGTACGCCGTGCAGCGAAGAGGGGGTTCCTCAGCCGTTGCTGATCCTGGGGATGGGCAAGCTCGGCGGTGGAGAGCTGAATTTCTCTTCCGATATCGATCTGATATTTGCCTGGCCCGAGAAAGGAACGACGCGCGGCGGTCGGCGTGAGCTGGACAACGCGCAATTCTTTACCCGCCTGGGGCAGCGCCTGATTAAAGCGCTGGATCAACCTACTCAGGATGGCTTTGTCTATCGCGTAGATATGCGTTTGCGTCCGTTTGGCGACAGCGGTCCGCTGGTGCTGAGCTTTGCGGCGCTGGAAGATTATTACCAGGAGCAAGGGCGCGACTGGGAGCGTTATGCGATGGTCAAAGCGCGGATCATGGGCGACAACGGCGATGTCTACGCCAACGAGCTGCGCGCCATGCTGCGCCCGTTTGTATTCCGCCGCTATATCGATTTCAGCGTGATCCAGTCACTGCGTAACATGAAAGGGATGATTGCCCGCGAGGTGCGCCGCCGTGGCCTGAAAGACAACATCAAACTCGGCGCGGGCGGTATTCGTGAAATTGAGTTTATCGTTCAGGTCTTCCAGCTTATTCGCGGCGGGCGTGAGCCTTCGCTGCAATCCCGTTCGTTGCTACCGACCCTGACCGCCATTGAGCAGCTTCATCTTCTGCCGGAAGGTGATGCCAGCACGCTTCACGACGCCTATTTGTTCCTGCGTCGGCTGGAAAACCTGCTGCAAAGCATTAACGATGAGCAAACGCAGACCCTGCCGGGCGATGACCTTAATCGCGCACGTCTGGCCTGGGGAATGCGGGTGGACGACTGGACGGCACTGACCGAAAAGCTGGAAGCCCACATGGCGGGCGTACGCCGGATCTTTAACGACCTTATCGGCGACGATGAAAGTGAATCTCAGGACGATACGCTCTCTGAGCACTGGCGCGAGCTGTGGCAGGATGCGTTGCAGGAAGATGACACTACGCCGGTACTGGCTCACTTAAGTGACGATGACCGTCACCGCGTGGTGGTGCTGATTGCAGATTTCCGTGGTGAGCTGAACAAGCGCGCGATCGGCCCGCGTGGCCGTCAGGTGCTGGATCATTTGATGCCGCATCTGCTGAGCGATGTCTGCTCCCGTGCGGATGCACCTGTGCCATTGTCGCGCATGATGCCGCTGCTGAGCGGGATCATCACGCGGACAACCTACCTTGAACTGCTGAGTGAGTTCCCTGGCGCGCTGAAACACCTCATCACGCTGTGCGCCGCATCACCGATGGTGGCCAATAAACTTGCCCGCTACCCGCTGCTGCTGGACGAACTGCTCGACCCGAACACGCTTTATCAGCCGACGGCGACCGATGCCTACCGGGATGAGCTGCGTCAGTACTTGCTACGCGTGCCGGAAGAAGATGAAGAACAACAGCTGGAGGCGCTGCGTCAGTTTAAACAGGCGCAGATGCTGCGTGTAGCTGCGGCGGATATCGCCGGAACATTGCCGGTAATGAAAGTGAGCGATCACTTAACCTGGCTTGCCGAAGCCATCATCGATGCGGTGGTACAGCAGGCGTGGATGCAAATGGTGGCGCGCTACGGGCAACCGAAACACCTGGCCGACCGTGAAGGCCGCGGTTTTGCCGTGGTGGGTTACGGGAAACTTGGCGGCTGGGAGTTGGGCTATAGCTCTGACCTTGATTTGATCTTCCTGCATGACTGCCCGGTGGATGTGATGACCGACGGCGAACGTGAGATCGACGGGCGTCAGTTCTATCTGCGCCTGGCACAGCGCATTATGCACCTGTTCAGCACCCGCACTTCGTCGGGCATTTTGTATGAAGTGGACGCGCGTCTGCGCCCATCGGGTGCCGCGGGGATGCTGGTGACATCCACGGAGTCGTTTGCCGATTACCAGCAAAACGAAGCCTGGACGTGGGAGCATCAGGCGCTGGTGCGCGCACGCGTCGTCTATGGCGATCCGCAGCTTAAAACCCAGTTCGATACCATCCGTCGCGACGTGATGACCAAAACGCGTGACGGCAGCACGCTGCAAACTGAAGTGCGTGAAATGCGTGAAAAAATGCGCGCCCACTTAGGTAATAAACATCGCGACCGCTTTGATATTAAAGCCGATGAAGGCGGTATTACAGATATCGAGTTTATTACGCAGTATCTGGTGCTGCGCCATGCTAACGAGAAGCCGAAGCTTATCCGCTGGTCGGACAATGTACGCATTCTGGAACTGCTGGCACAAAACGACATTATGGATGAGCAGGAAGCGCAGGCGTTAACGCGCGCCTACACCACATTACGGGATGAGCTGCATCATCTGGCATTACAGGAACAGCCCGGCAATGTGGCGCTGGACTGTTTTACGCAGGAACGCGCGCAGGTCACCGCCAGCTGGCAGAAGTGGCTGGTGGAACCGTGCGTAACAAAACAAGTGTGATATTATCGCGCGCAAATTGTGAATCTTTCTGGAGTCAGGAATGAAAGTAACACTGCCAGAGTTTGAACGTGCTGGGGTTATGGTTGTCGGTGATGTGATGCTGGATCGCTACTGGTATGGGCCAACCAGCCGCATCTCCCCGGAAGCACCTGTTCCGGTGGTCAAGGTAGACACCATTGAAGAGCGTCCCGGCGGCGCGGCAAACGTGGCGATGAACATTGCTTCTCTGGGCGCGCATTCGCGTCTGGTAGGGCTGACCGGTATCGACGATGCAGCGCGTGCGTTGAGTAAGTCGCTGGCGGACGTGAACGTGAAGTGTGACTTCGTATCTGTTCCGACACACCCGACGATTACCAAACTGCGTGTACTTTCCCGTAACCAGCAGCTGATCCGCCTCGACTTTGAAGAAGGGTTTGAAGGTGTTGATCCTGAGCCGCTGCACGAGCGCATCAATCAGGCGCTTGGGAATATCGGCGCGCTGGTGCTTTCCGACTACGCCAAAGGCGCGCTGGCAAGCGTTCAGAAGATGATCCAGCTGGCGCGTAAAGCCAATGTCCCTGTGCTTATCGACCCGAAAGGGACGGATTTTGAACGCTACCGCGGTGCAACGCTGCTGACGCCAAACCTTTCTGAGTTTGAAGCGGTGGCGGGCAAGTGCAAAACGGAAGCTGAAATTGTCGAACGCGGCATGAAGATCATTGCTGACTTCGAGCTGTCAGCATTACTGGTGACCCGTTCAGAGCAGGGTATGACCCTGATTCAGCCGGGCAAAGCACCACTGCATATGCCAACTCAGGCGCAGGAAGTGTATGACGTGACTGGTGCTGGCGATACGGTGATTGGCGTGCTGGCTGCAACGCTTGCCGCGGGTAACTCGCTTGAAGAAGCCTGCTACTTTGCCAACGCTGCTGCGGGTGTAGTGGTCGGCAAGCTGGGGACATCAACCGTTTCGCCTATCGAGCTGGAAAACGCCGTGCGCGGCCGTGCAGATACCGGTTTCGGGGTGATGAGCGAAGATGAACTGAAAGCTGCCGTTGCCGCAGCGCGTAAACGCGGTGAGAAAGTGGTGATGACCAACGGCGTGTTCGATATCCTGCACGCCGGGCATGTCTCGTATCTGGCGAATGCGCGCAAGTTGGGCGACCGCCTGATTGTGGCGGTGAACAGCGATGCGTCAACGAAACGCCTGAAAGGCGAAACGCGCCCGGTGAACCCACTGGAACAGCGTATGATCGTGCTTGGCGCGCTGGAAGCGGTGGACTGGGTCGTCTCGTTTGAAGAAGATACCCCGCAGCGCCTGATCGCCGGCATTTTGCCGGATCTGCTGGTAAAAGGCGGCGATTACAAGCCAGATCAAATCGCGGGTAGCGAAGAGGTTTGGGCCAACGGCGGTGAAGTGATGGTGCTCAACTTTGAGGACGGGTGTTCAACCACCAACATCATTAAGAAGATCCAGAAAGACAGTCAGTAAAAAAACGGGCCAGTTGGCCCGTTCGTTTTTCTCCCTCTCCCTGTGGGAGAGGGCATCAGGCCGCACTTATGCCTGGTCGTCCACCGGCGGAATGGCTGGTGCCGGTTTCACCTCTTCCGGTGCATTGCGGTTTTCCAGCTCGGTTAAACGCTGTTCCAGCAATGCCAGTTTTTCGCGGGTGCGCAACAGTACCTGTGTCTGCACGTCAAACTCTTCACGGCTGACCAAATCAAGGCGAACCAGTTGCGCCTGCAACGTCTGGCGGATTTTCTTCTCAACGTCATCACCAAATTCACGAATGCCTTTTGGCATGGACTCATGGACCTGGCGCGCAATTTGCTCAATTTTTTTCGGGTCAATCATTGTGGCTTCCCTTGATGAAACGGTGTTGATGACCATTGTAGCGCGTCATGCACCAGGTTAAACCAATATTGTTTGAAGCTTATGCATTGCCCAGGTTAATCAATAGCGTTATAGTTAATTCGCTTATTCTCAGGGCGGGGCGAAATTCCCCACCGGCGGTAAATCAGCGTGACGCTGAAAGCCCGCGAGCGCTTTGGGTGAAAACTCAAAGGTCAGCAGATCCGGTGTAATTCCGGGGCCGACGGTTAGAGTCCGGATGGGAGAGAGTAACGATCAAGTCGGGCATGGGCCCGCTCACGTTATTTTTTTGCCGCTTATGCGGCGCTCCTAAGACTGCCCTGATTCTGGTAACCATAATTTTAATGAGGTTTTTTTACCATGAATCAGACGCTACTTTCCTCTTTTGGCACTTCAACTCAACGTGTTGAACATGCACTGGATGCACTGCGCGAAGGCCGCGGTGTGATGGTGCTTGACGATGAAAACCGTGAAAACGAAGGCGACATGATTTTCGCCGCCGAAAACATGTCCGTTGAACAGATGGCGCTGACCATCCGTCACGGTAGCGGCATCGTTTGCCTGTGTATTACCGAAGACCGTCGTAAGCAGCTCGAGCTGCCGATGATGGTCGAAAACAACACCAGCGCTTTTGGTACCGGTTTTACCGTGACCATCGAAGCGGCGCATGGCGTGACCACTGGTGTGTCTGCGGCCGACCGCCTGACCACCGTTCGCGCAGCGATTGCCGATGGTGCGAAACCATCCGACCTGCATCGTCCGGGACACGTCTTCCCGCTGCGTGCTCAGGCCGGTGGCGTGCTGACCCGTGGCGGTCATACCGAAGCGACTATCGACCTGGTGACCCTGGCCGGTTTCAAACCAGCGGGTGTTCTGTGTGAACTGACCAACGATGACGGCACCATGGCGCGTGCGCCAGAGTGCATCACCTTTGCGCGTCTGCACAACATGCCGGTTGTAACGATTGAAGATCTGGTGGAATACCGCCAGGCGCATGAACGCAAAGCAAGCTGAAAAGTGCTGAAGTGAAAAAGCCGGGCAATGCCCGGCTTTTTTGTGTCTGGCAGGTGTGGCTACTGATAGTTAATTTTGACAATAATGTCTTTACTGAATGGCCCGAGAGCAATGGCTTCACCCGGTTTGCGGGTGAGCTCAGCGGTATAATCATGAGTCAGCGTGGTCACCGTATCGTCAGGGCGATAGGTTGCAAAAGGAAGATACTGATTGTACGTCACGTCGCCGTTTGTTTTATCAATGAGACGCATGAGTAAACCATTTCCCATGTCCAGGTGCGTTTCATCATAGAGTGTATCGGTGGTGTAAAAACTGGTCGTTACGTCAAATTGTTCTGAACAGCCCGCAGTGGCATCTTTAATTGTCGAGATGCTAAACGGTGACGTGAGCGCTTTGGCGTTTACGGCGCTCTCCGTAAACTGTCCAAAGTCCACAATCTGATTCTCCGGGTAGATTCGGATATCCACGCCGCAATCCAGAAAATGAATGTTTGAAAGCCCGGCAATGTCGTAATGCAGATTTTTTGCACCAGGCATGACATTTATTCCGCCAGCACCATCAAAGGTAAGTACTGTGACCGAAGGAAAAGTGAAGTCAAACTGTGCTTGTGGTACCGATTTTAATTTCACATAGAGGCGAAACCGTACGGTGAAAGTGACGTTTTTTTGTATTGTGGTACCGTTACATGCTGCAACCTTATACTCTCCAAAAAAGTCATCTTTTTTATCAAGACAGGCACCGGTATCAATTTTGATATCAGGGATGTCATAGTCAACACCGTTGTAGGTCACGCCAAACGCCAGATAAGGATTGTTAGTCATCAGACTATCGGTGTTATGAAAACTGTCCAGGATATAGGCATAAATGTTTTCACTCCAGGGATCCTGGTCGACCGGCTTAGCGTGATCGCGCGTAGCACTATCGCAATACACCGTTACCAGCAAATCGCCGCTTTCCCATATTTTTTGCCCGACAGGGGCGTTTGCGGGCACAGTGAAAGCCGGTAACGTCGTTGTCACCAGGCTTGCCCCCCCTTTTGAACTTTTGTAGCATTCCAGCGCCCATGCGGATGATGAGAACAGACAAAATAATGCGATTGCAGCGAAGCAGATTCTTTTCATCATTATCCCTTTTTCACCGGCTTGCTCTGGCAACTGGTCTGCACCGCATTACAGCTCACTTTAAACATTTCCAGTCCGCCGTAATCGCCGACATAGCCTATTTGAAATTCCGCAGGTAAATTCGACAGCGTCTGACTGGCCTGGCCGAAAGGTTCAACCATCACACTCTCTGCACCCGGCAAGAGTGTTTTTCCATTCAACCCGATATATCCCACGGTGATATGGTAGGGGCTGGTATTATTGAATTGCAGTCCATCAGTGGAACGGGATATGACCACTTTATCCAGTGGTACAAATTGCCCTTCTTTTAGCTCAATGGCTTTTGGTCGCCAGAACAGCTTCAGGCGGCTTTGCATCGCAATTTGCATCACGTTCTGCTGCCCTGATTTCGGTGGTATTTCCCGCATGTTGTAATAAAACAGGGACTCTCGATCGGCAGGAAGCTGGCTGAGTTTTTTCTGGGCCATCAGGCGAACCTGCGCTTGTTCGTCTGGCTCAATACGCAACAATGGCGGAATAGGGGAGATAAACTCGCGTGTTTTTTTGCCCTCTTTATCCTCTATCCACGACTGAGCCAGATAAGGATCGGTTTTACTCTGGTTTGTCAGTCTGACCGACACGCTTTTTGCTGAAGCGTTGAAAATGATGCGCGTTCTGTCGGGCGATACGGTGGCATGTGCAAAGCTGCACATGCCGAGGAAACAGATTATTCCCTTTGAGAAAATCGAGATGTTCATTTTATTCATCCTGAATTAATGCACTGTTTTACAAGGTAAAAATATAGCGTCACCGCTAAGGTTACTTTGGTTCGGTGGCGTGATTTCGCACACTTTGCCAGACCAGGTGAGACGTAACGCACTGTTTTCCTTAATTCCGCTGAGATAAGCGAACCCTTCTTCTGCGACCAGCCCGACCTCTTTACCCGAAATGCTGTCGACGATACTGACGCCCAGAGGCGGGAACTGACCATTTTCCTGTCGAATAATGCCGACAATCTGGTAGCCCGTGGTGGCATTAAGTTTGCTGTAACCAATGGCACCTTCTGTCAGCGTGGTTCGAATGATGGAGGTTTCAATGTCTACGCCATCAGGTAACGTGTTGCTGTTTACGCGCACCGTTGAGGTGGTGTAGTTGGTGAGTGAAGGGACAACGGCAATACCAAATGCGTTAGTCCGCGTACGCGAACTGTTGACCTCAATCCCTGCAACGCCATCGGCATCGATCATCATGCGGGCGTTATCGGCCGGGCTGTAATCATGCAGGGCAACGCCATGCCGTGTGGCGGTAAGTGAGCCATTCCAGCCAGCGCTTATTGAACGATATTGATTAGGCTGAACGCTTCCTGACAGGTTGAGGCGTCCGTAAGGGGAATAGTGCTGGTATCCACCGCGCAATGACGGTTCACCTTCGCGTAAATCGTCTTCGGTCGTAGAGGCGGATAGGTTCCACGTATTATTGCGATCGGAGGAGTCATAGTAAGAAGCCATATGAGACGCGCTGTCGCCGCCTGAGCGCTGGTAGCTGTACATAATGCTACGACTCTGTTCCAGCGGGAGTGTAAATGAGAAATAGACCTGATTTTCGTCACTGTCATCCCAGCGTACGCGGCTTAACGCCAGCGATGCGGATAGACCTCTAAAATTGCCGATATCGAAATTGCGGCTGATCGAAAAGGAGTAGTTCGTGTTGCTGCTGTTGTCCCAGTAGGTGTTACGGGTGACGTTGAGATACGTATTTAATGACAGAGAATCAAGGTACTGGTTGAAGGAGATTACATAGCTCTCTTTTTCGTTTGTCGTTGAGGTATCACCGTCCCGAGACGCGAGATATTCGCTCATTGAGACATACTCTTTATCCGAGAATCGATAACCCGCAAAGGTAATCTGGCTGCCGGTTGCCTCGAAGCGTTTAGCATAGTTTGCGCGATAGCTGTATCCACGCTGCTTTTCATTTTTTTCCTGATGCAGTGTGGCCTGGGCACCTGTCACATCAAAAGAGATCGAGCCGAGTGAATCAAGGTTAAAGCCGATACCGGTGGTCATAGCCTGATAATCATCCGCCGTCAGCATGGTGCCGCCATACAGTGAGACATTGCTCGACCAGCCCCAGGATAGTTCACCTGTCCAGAAAAGGGGATTATTAATGTCGTTATGGCCCGTGGCTGTGGGTTTACCGATGGATGTTTTATAACGCACCTGGCCTTTTCGGGTCAGGAAAGGGATTGAGGATGAGCCGACCTGGAAGGTGGTTTTACGCCCATCTTCCTCTTCGACTGCCACATCCAGTTGTCCCTGGTAAGTTTCACCCAGGTCAGAAATTGTGAAAGGACCCGGCGCGACAGTCGTTTGATAAAGAACGCGGCCAGACTGAGAGACAGTCACTTTGGCATTGGTCTGCGCGATGCCGGTAATTTGCGGTGCATAGCCTTGTAAATCAGGCGGCAGCATACTTTCGTCACTTTCCAGTGAAGCACCGGTAAAGTGGAAGGTATCAAAAATATCTGAGCTTAAATCATATTGTCCCAGTGTCATTTTTGATGAAAGCGAAGGGATTGGTCGGTAGAGATAGGTTCGCGCCAGACTGCTGTCGCTGCCCGTAGACTCACCGTTACGAAAGTTTTGGTTATATTGATAATCTGAACGTAGACGCCAGGCGCCGAGGTTAAACCCGAGCGTGCCGTAGGTGCTGATATTCTGGCTGTCGTCGCCCCCGTGCGGGTCGTACTGGCTGGCATAGAGATTATAATCGAGTAAAACACCCGCAATACCCTCGTCCCAGAATTCTGGCGGCGTCCAGTTTTGCGCCTGATATTTCATCCACGCCTGGGGAACGGTCACGGAAAGTACCATCGTCGCTTTATTAAGGGAAAAGCCCAGTTCCGGAACAGCCGAAAGGTCAAGGCAACGTCCGTTCTGTGGATAATGGAGTCGCGAAATGAAATCTGTGCTCAGTCCGAAAGCAGATAATTGCCCGGCGTTAACACAAATTTGTGAACCGCTTTCGTTTTCCGTTGCGATCCATTCCATTGTTGTGGATTGAGGTAACGTGTTTTTATTGACCTGAATACGGACGAGATAGCTACCCGGTGTGATATGGCCTTTTTTCCCAAACTGGGAAATATCAATATTACTTCGGTCTTCAACATCAATCATATCCGTGTTGAATTCAACCGCAGATACTGGCAAGACGAATAATGCTGAGTAAAGTGTTGCACTCAGCGAATGCTTTATAAAAGCAGAGAGGCGAGATAGTTGAGGCGCTGAGTGTTTTAGCATAAATCCGTTTCGCTGATTAAAGAGATAATTAAAAAGCCGATGAGTCCATCATCGGCTAGTAATTCAGGCGTTAAACTGAACTACTTATAGTCGAGAACGTAGTTCGCCTGGGCCTGAACGTTACCTGGGGTAGCCGTTTTGCCTGTTACAGGCTCCATGCGGGCTTTAAAGTTCAGTTCCTGATAAGAGTTAACAGATGGGAATGACACTGGAATCGCAGTACCCAGCGTCACTTTATTACTGCCGCTATCCAGCAGACGAATACCTACGCCGGTCGCACCGCCGATGTTGCCATCCAGGGTGTTTTTCATCAGGCTGGTGTCAGTGCTATCGGTGCTGGCAGAGGTAAATGTCACCTTCACTTTATCGATAGTGGTTGGCGTTTGCCCGCTGTTGTCGGAAAGAATACAGTCTTGCAGGTGGATATTTACGTCAACCGGCAGCGAGTTTTTACCGCTGTTCAGCACGCTATCCGCGACTTCGCCTAATTCAATGGTCTGGTTTTCATCACCAGGGGTGATAGAGCAAGGTGCACTGATGACTTCACCGGTGAAAGTGATCTTCCCTGAGCCCTGGTTATCTGCTGCCACAGCAGTAAAGGACAGGCCAGAAAGCAGTGCAGTTGTCGCAACTGCCAGGATAGTCTTGTTAAGCATGAAGATATAATCCTTTATCTAAGATTGGACATCGCAATAAATTTAATGAATTAATATTGCAACACTTTTATTGCATTAAAACGGGTGAAATATATCAGCCACAATATAGGTGTTCTCGTGAGTATTTCTTAATGAGGGATTTAGGGTTTATTAATAGATTGCTTGAGGTTATGAGTGGGATGGATGCTGTATATCAAAAGCTGAGATGCTTAGTTAAACAGTGATTAACATCTATCTTTTGACGTTTATTTAATACGCGAAGCGGTATTTATTTTACAGGGAATAGTTATAAGTAATATTTCTTAATTGATTTCTATGGCGGTCAAAAAGTATGACGTCGGACTTTATATTATTAATACTGATAGTTGGTATTCACTTACACTTCATAAAATTGCGCTCCCTCAATAAAGGGAGCGCAACCTTTCAGCCAATACCTGCCGTTTGTAACAATACCAGGCTAAGCCCCATTACAGACATACCGCACAGCACACCGTAGCTGGGGTTGTTGTCAGGATCGATCTCTTTCGCCAGTGGCATCAGCTCATCCACAGAAAGAGCAACCATTATTCCCGCGACCGCTGCCATAATGGCTGCCATCACAACGGGTGAAACCAGGCTGCCAAGAATCAACCATGCAAGCACACCGCCCAGGATTTCAGCCATCCCGGAAATGCCCGCCCAGAAGACAGCGGTACGTTTTGAACCCGTAGCAGCATAAACCGGCCCGGCAACGGCCAGTCCTTCAGGAATATTGTGCAACGCCACGGCAAGGGCGATGCCAAAACCCATCTCCAGGTTATTACTGGCGGTCACGTAGGTGGCGACACCCTCCGGGAAGTTATGCAGACTGATACCCAGTGTCAGCAAAACTGCGGTGCGCTTAATATTGTGCGGCAACGTTGCCACGTTTTTTTGCATGAGATCCTGCGGATGCGCGTGAGGCAACATGCGGTCGAGCGCAAAGTAACCCAGCAGACCAAACACAAACATGCCATAGCCCAGGACCGGAGACATGCCTTCTGTGCCAAGCGCAGCAGGGAGCATCTCCATCAGAGAGATAAGCAGCATGATCCCGGCGGCAAAACCCAGTGAGAACGCCAGCACGCGGTTAGACGGTTTCTGACCAAGCACGCCTAAAATCGCACCGATAAAGGTCGCGGCACCTGCAAGTATTGTCAGGATCAAAGGGACTGACATGCACTGCTCCTTATGATAATGATTATCATTAATATTAATGATTCATTGATGGCAAAGCGAGAGCGGAGACTCTGCTTTACACATTCCTTACATTCAAATTTCCTGATGATGATCTTCACGCTTATCTGCGTTCATCTTTGCCAGATTACGCGTAATGTAGAACCATCAAATTGACACCTTCTGTAAGGATATCACCATGACTTCTTCTCGTATGCCAGCACTGTTTTTAGGCCACGGCAGCCCAATGAACGTTCTGGAAGATAACGTCTATACCCGCGCCTGGCGTCATCTGGGAGAGACGTTGCCACGCCCGAAAGCAATTGTGGTGGTTTCCGCGCACTGGTTTACCCGCGGTACAGGCGTAACGGCGATGGAAGCGCCAAAAACCATCCATGATTTTGGTGGATTCCCGCAGGCGCTCTATGACACGCATTATCCGGCACCTGGCTCGCCTGCGCTGGCACAACAGCTGGTGGAGCTGCTGGCACCCGTCCCGGTTGCACTGGATAAAGAAGCCTGGGGCTTTGACCACGGCTCCTGGGGTGTGCTCATCAAAATGTATCCTGATGCGGATATCCCTATGGTGCAACTGAGTATCGACAGTACCAAACCTGCGGCCTGGCATCTGGAAATTGGCCGTAAGCTGGCCTCACTGCGTGATGAAGGCATTATGCTGGTGGCGAGCGGCAACGTGGTGCATAACCTGCGCACGGCACGCTGGCACGGAGAGAATACGCCGTACCCGTGGGCAACCTCATTCAACGATTTTGTAAAAGCTAACCTGACGTGGCAAGGCCCGGTTGAACAGCACCCTCTGGTGAACTATCTGGAACACGAGGGTGGTTCACTCTCTAACCCAACGGCGGATCACTTCCTGCCGCTGCTGTATGTATTAGGTGCGTGGGATGGCCAGGAGCCGATTACGATCCCGGTTGATGGGATTGAGATGGGGAGTTTGAGTATGTTGTCGGTGCAGATTGGGTAAAAAACATGCCGGGTGGCGGCTTCGCCTTACCCGGCCTACATGTCGCGCGTAGACCCGGTAAGCGTAGCGCCACCGGGCAAGCTTTATTCGACGAAGATGTGCGGATAGAACCGTGACAGATCCTGAGTGATCAGCGCGCGATCTTCGCGGATGCCGATCCCGGCTGGCTGATCGTTAATGAGCCAGCTACCAATCAGCGTATAGCTGTCGCCAAACTTCGGCAGTTGATAAAATTCCTGGACGATCATCCCTTCTTCGCCGTAAGGCCCTTCAACCGCTTCCAGCGTTTTGCCGTTTTCGATGATGGATACGTTCGCCCCTTCACGAGAGAAGATGGGCTTCACGACGTATTTATCCATCGGCGGGAAATCATCTTCAGCAAAGTAAGCGGGCAGCAGATTAGGGTGATTCGGGAACATCTCCCACAGCATTGGCAGCAGCGCCTTGTTAGAAATAATGCTCTTCCAGGCAGGCTCCAGCCAGCGTACGCCAGCATCTTCCAGCTTGGTCGAGAACATCTCGCGCAGCATATATTCCCAGGGATAGAGCTTGAACAGGTTACTGATTACCTGATCCTGCATATCCGTGAACTGACCCTTTTCACCCAGGCCAATGTCTTCAATATAAAGGAATTCGGTAGCGACTTCGGCTTCGGCCGCACAGTCCTGTAAATACTGCACTGTGCCACGATCTTCTTCTGTATCGCGACAGCAGGCGAGGTGCAGCAGGTTGAAGCCATGCTGTTCACGCAATTCGCCAAAGCGCTCAATCAGCTTTTCCTGAAGGCTGTTGAACTGGTCGCTGCCTTCCGGCAGGTTTCCGGCATTCACCTGGTCTTCAAGCCAAATCCACTGGAAGAATGCAGCTTCATACAGAGAAGTTGGCGTGTCGGCGTTGTTTTCTAACAGCTTAGGTTCACCCACGCCGTCCCATGCCAGGTCGAGGCGCGAGTAGAGCGATGGCTGGCTGGTTTTCCATGACTGGCGAACGAAGCTCCAGGTGTGTTTTGGAATGCGGAATTTAGCCATCAGTTCGTCGCTATCGATGACTTTATCAACCACTTTCAGGCACATCTGGTGCAGCTCAGCGGTCACATCTTCCAGTTTCTCTACCTGGGCGAGGGTGAGCTTGTAATAAGCGTCTTCACACCAGTACGGCTCGCCGTACATGGTGTGGAAATTAAAGCCGTATTCAGTCGCTTTTTCGCGCCAGTCAGGGCGCTCGGTAATACTGACTCGTTCCATGATCAGCCGCCCATTGAGCGGGTAGAAGAACCCGTTGCGCTACGCTGCATGGAAGTTTGTTTTGCAACAGACTCACCAAAGCCGCCACGGGTAATGGTACTGGTGGTCGCTGGTTTTGGCGCCATCGCGGTTTTCGGCACGGTCATTGTGCGGCCGGGTTGCGCTGCACCGTAACCTTTACCGCTGGCATCGGTGTACTGACCGTACGCCGGGCTTGCCGGGTTTTTTGAGCTAAACAGCGGCTGCTGCTGGTAGCCTGCACCGCCGCCCATCAGACGACCCATCATGTAACCGGCCATCAGTGGCATCCAGAAACTGCCGCTGGATTGTGCCTGCGCCTGGTTTTCAGGTGCCGTGCCCGCCTGAGCTGGAGCTTGCTGGCACTGGCCTTCGCCAAATTCAGCAACGCAGTCAGCACGAGAGGCATATTTCGGTGCGGTACGCTCTGCTTCTTTCAGCGCCGTGTTGTACGCAGTAGTACATTCTGCGGCTTTGCCGGTGGCGGCTGAACAGTCATCCGCGTTCTGATACAGCGATACCGTTTCGTCGGTTTTCTCACAGCCCGCCAGCATAAAGACGGCAGTGATCGCCAGCGCGACAGGAGTGAGATGGCGCGCGTTCCAGCTTTTGCGGAACGATGCGTGATTAATCGATTTTGTCCGTTTCATTTTTGTCTTCCAGGACCCAGTGGTAGAACGAAGTAAATAAGGCTCAGGATAGAGGATGAGTGGTTGAAAATGAAGCTAAGGGGGGTGGAAACAGGGAGATCTTTACGTTGACTTACGTTTGGATGTGATTTTGCGCCGGGTGTCACTTCGCTTACCCGGCCCGCGGTGAAGCAGGTTCAATAAGCGAAGTGACAGCGGGCAATACTAATACTTAATTACGGAACGGATTGGTGCTCTTGCTGGCAGGCGTGGTTGAACGCGTAGCCGCAGGTTGTGCTGCAGGGGTATTGCTGTCGGCGTTAAAATTATCAACGGCGGCAACCTGCTGCGGATTTTCAGGCGCAACGCTATCTGGCGATGTAGAAACCGGCTTGCCGAGTGCTGCGTTCAGCGCTTGCAGATCCTGCTCATTCAACGTACCCAGTGCTGATTTGATGTTCAGCTGGTTAATCAGGTAAGTGTAACGTGCGCTGGAGAGCTGTTGTTTCGCGTTATACAGCGTGGTCGTTGCGTCTAACACGTCAACGATGGTGCGCGTACCAACGGAATAGCCTGCTTCCATTGCATCCAGTGAGCTCTGGGCAGAAATAACGGCCTGTTTATAGGCGTTGATGCTGCTGATGGAGGCGTTCACGTTGTTGAAGGAAGAACGCACGGTTTGCACCACGTTGCGGTGTGCACTTTCCAGTTGCTCGCTCGCACCCACAAAGTTGTACTGCGCCTGTTTCACCTGGGAGTTCACCATTCCGCCCTGATACAGCGGCAGGGAGAAGCTCAGGCCCACTTTGTTTTGACCCTGATTGCTGTCGTCATACTGGGCAGAGTTGGTTTTAGAGCCGCTGTAGGTGGTATCAGACACGCCAGTAGAAGCGCTTAAGCTCAGGGTTGGCAGATGACCATCCTGTGCCTGACGAATCTGTTCACGCGCCAGATCCTGGCTCAGACGTGCCTGCAGCAAGGCCAGGTTACGGTTTTCTGCTTCTTTCAGCAGCGCATTTACCGTCTGTGGTTTGTCCGTTTTGAAATGGTCCACGTTTAGCGAGGCCAGTTCAGGGTAGTAGTTACCGGTGACCTGACGCAGTGATTCAAGCGCATTATCGAGGTTGTTACGCGCGGTCACTTCGTTTGCCAGTACGCTGTCGTATTGTGAACGGGCGTTCTGCACGTCGGTAATTGCAACCAGACCCACGTTGAAACGCTGGGTGGTTTGGTCCAACTGACGATAAATCGCCTGTTTCTGCGCTTCAGTGTAGGAGAGCGAGTCGATGGCGCTCAGCACGTTGAAGTAAGCGGTGGCGGTATTCAGGATCAGCGTCTGCTGATCGGTCTGATAGGTCACATCCTGGATACCGGCGCTCTTCTCTTGCAGCGTCAGGGCGCGCCATTTGGACATATCAAACAGCGTCTGGGTCAGCTGCAGCGATGCGCTGGTGGCGTTAGAGTTAACGCCGTTAGCATCGCGAAAACCGTTGCTATAGGTATAATCTGCACCTAAGCCCAACTGCGGCAGCAGCGGACTACGTGCTTCGTTAATTTTTTCAAACGCAGCATCACGATCGGCGGCTGATTTACGTAAATCAGGGTTGCCCAGACGTGCCTGCTGGTAGACCTGTAACAGGTTTTCCGCCTGACTCATTGCACTGAAGCCCGTCAGGCTCAGGCCGATAAGGATGGGGAGCAATTTCTTCATTTGCATTCCTTGTTGTGAAGCAGTATTAGCGCTGATCTAATTAAAAATAATTGCCGATTCTAACAGAATCTTCCACACCAAAAGGTTGGCGTTACGTGCCATCCGGCTGTAATTTGCACCAATCTATCATATAGCCTTATATACAGCCTTGAAATTAATGATTTCAACACTATTGCTACAAAGGTATGACTCATGCAAAAACCAGATAAGTTGCCAGTGACATTCGCCAAAAACGATGTAGAAATTATTGCACGAGAAACGCTATATAGCGGTTTTTTTTCGATGGATCTTTACCGTTTCCGGCATCGCCTGTTTAACGGGCAGATGAGCGGCGAGATCAGACGTGAAATTTTTGAGCGCGGTCATGCGGCAGTCTTGCTACCCTTTGACCCAGTGCGTGACGAAGTGGTACTGATTGAGCAGATCCGAATCGCGGCGTATGACGTTAGCCCAAGTCCATGGTTGCTGGAGATGGTCGCCGGGATGATAGAAGAGGGCGAGACGGTCGAAGATGTCGCCCGCCGCGAAGCGCAGGAAGAAGCAGGGCTGGTGGTTGGCCGCACCAAACCGGTGCTCAGCTATCTGGCAAGCCCTGGCGGCACAAGTGAACGCTTATCCATTATGGTGGGCGAAGTGGACGCCACGACGGCGGAAGGGATCCACGGTCTGGCAGATGAAAACGAAGATATTCGGGTTCATGTGGTGAGTCGGGAGCAGGCTTACCAGTGGGTTGAAGAGGGGAAAATCGACAACGCAGCGTCTGTCATCGCCCTGCAATGGCTGCAACTGCATTATCAGACATTACGAAACGAGTGGAAAAAATGAAGCGTTATACACCTGACTTCCCAGAAATGATGCGCTTGTGCGAAACCAATTTTGCACAATTGCGCCGCCTGTTGCCGCGAAACGACGCACCCGGCGAAACGGTGAGCTATCAGGTGAGCAACGCGCAGTATCGGTTAACGATCACAGAATCAACGCGCTACACTACGCTTGTGGAAATCGAGCAAACGGCACCCAGTATTAGCTACTGGAGCTTGCCGTCAATGACAGTACGCCTGTATCACGACGCGATGGTCGCTGAAGTGTGTTCAAGCCAGCAGATCTTTCGCTTCAAGGCACGGTATGATTATCCGAATAAAAAGTTGCATCAACGCGACGAAAAGCATCAAATTAACCAGTTTTTAGCTGACTGGCTAAGATATTGTTTAGCACATGGAGCAATGGCGATTCCGGTTTGTTAGCGTCATAAACCTACCTAAGGACACCATTTGGAAAGCCTGTTGAACCTGACTGTTGCTGGTGGGGCGCCAGTCAGGATATTACAAATCACCGATACTCACCTGTTTGCCGAAAAGCATGAGACTCTGCTGGGAGTGAACACCTGGGAGAGTTATCAGGCAGTACTTGGCGCGATTCACGCTGAAAACCGTCCTTGCGATTTAATCGTCGCGACGGGCGATCTCGCGCAGGATCAATCCTCCGCGGCCTATCAGCATTTTGCTGAGGGTATCGCGAGCTTTAACGTGCCTTGCGTCTGGTTGCCGGGCAACCATGACTTCCAGCCCGCCATGTACAGCGCGCTTCAGGAGGCAGGCATCTCTCCGGCCAAGACCGTCATCGTGGGCGACCAGTGGCAAATCCTGCTGCTCGACAGCCAGGTATTTGGCGTGCCGCACGGTGAGCTGAGCGAGTTTCAGCTTGACTGGCTGGAGACAAAACTCGCCGCCGAGCCGGAACGCCATACGCTGTTGTTGCTCCATCATCATCCGTTACCGGCTGGCTGTAGCTGGCTTGATCAGCACAGCTTACGCAACTCTGCGGCGCTGGACCGTGTTCTGGTCAAATTCCCACGGGTGAAAAATCTGCTTTGCGGACACATTCATCAGGAACAGGATCTCGACTGGAACGGCCGCCGGATGCTGGCAACGCCGTCTACCTGCGTGCAGTTTAAACCGCATTGTGCCAACTTTACCCTGGATACCATTGCCCCAGGCTGGCGCTGGCTGGAACTCCACGCTGATGGTGTGCTGACCACTGAAGTGTGCCGTTTGTCAGGGTTAAAATTCCGTCCAGATACCGCTTCAGAAGGCTATTGATGTCTACCCTCCTTTACCTGCATGGGTTTAACAGTTCGCCGCGATCCGCGAAAGCGACACAATTCCGCGCGTGGCTGAGCGAACATCATCCGTATGTTGAGATGATTATCCCGCAGCTGCCACCATACCCGGCTGACGCCGCAGAAATGCTGGAATCTATCGTGCTGGAGCACGGCGGGGAATCCCTGGGAGTCGTCGGCTCCTCGCTGGGCGGTTATTACGCCACCTGGCTATCGCAATGCTTCATGCTGCCAGCGGTAGTGGTCAACCCGGCGGTGCGGCCATATGAGCTGTTACGGGACTTTCTTGGTCAAAACGAGAACCCCTACACCGGACAGCAATATGTGCTAGAGTCTCGCCATATTTACGATCTCAAAGTTATGCAGGTAGACCCGCTTGATGCGCCCGATCTTATCTGGCTGCTGCAACAAACGGGGGATGAAGTGCTGGATTACCGCCAGGCAGTGGCGTATTACGCATCCTGCCGCCAGACTATAGAAGAGGGCGGAAACCATGCTTTCACGGACTTTGAGAATCATTTCACCCAGATTGTCGATTTTCTTGGACTGCACAGCCTCTGACAATCAATGCGAATTGCTAGTTTAAATCATGACGCAAACCTATAACGCTGATGCCATTGAGGTACTCACCGGGCTTGAGCCGGTTCGCCGCCGCCCGGGGATGTACACCGATACGACGCGCCCAAACCACCTGGGCCAGGAAGTTATTGATAACAGTGTGGACGAAGCGCTGGCAGGTCATGCCAAACGCGTAGACGTGATCCTGCACGCCGATCAGTCGCTGGAAGTGATTGATGATGGTCGTGGGATGCCGGTCGATATTCACCCGGAAGAGGGTGTACCTGCTGTTGAGCTGATCCTCTGTCGTCTGCACGCGGGCGGTAAGTTCTCTAACAAGAACTACCAGTTCTCGGGCGGCCTGCACGGCGTGGGGATCTCCGTGGTTAACGCCCTGTCCCGACGCGTAGAAGTCAATGTGAAGCGCGATGGCCAGGTGTATAACATCGCGTTTGAAAACGGCGAAAAAGTGCAAGAGCTCCAGGTTGTAGGGACATGCGGTAAACGCACGACCGGCACCAGTGTTCATTTCTGGCCAGACGAAAGCTTCTTCGACAGCCCACGTTTTTCCGTTTCTCGCCTGACGCACCTGCTGAAAGCCAAAGCAGTGCTCTGCCCGGGCGTGGAAATCACCTTTAAAGATCACGTTAACAACACCGAACAAACCTGGTGCTACGCCGATGGTCTGAACGACTATCTGTGCGAAGCAGTAAACGGCCTGCCGACGCTGCCGGAAAAACCGTTTGTCGGTAATTTTAACGGTGACACCGAAGCAGTGGATTGGGCGCTGCTGTGGCTGCCAGAAGGCGGCGAGTTGCTGACGGAAAGCTACGTCAACCTGATCCCAACCATGCTTGGCGGTACGCACGTAAACGGCCTGCGCCAGGGCTTGCTGGACGCGATGCGCGAGTTCTGCGAATACCGCAATATTCTGCCGCGCGGCGTGAAGCTGTCGGCGGAAGATATCTGGGATCGCTGCGCGTACGTTCTGTCCGTGAAGATGCAAGACCCGCAGTTTGCCGGTCAGACCAAAGAGCGTCTGTCATCGCGCCAGTGCGCGGCCTTCGTTTCTGGCGTGGTCAAAGATGCCTTTACTCTGTGGCTGAACCAGAACGTTCAGGCGGCAGAAATGCTGGCTGAAATGGCGATTTCCAGCGCGCAGCGTCGTCTGCGTGCGGCGAAGAAAGTGGTGCGTAAAAAGCTGACCAGCGGCCCTGCGCTGCCGGGCAAACTGGCAGACTGCACCGCACAGGATCTCAACCGTACCGAACTGTTCCTTGTTGAAGGGGACTCGGCAGGTGGATCCGCCAAACAGGCGCGCGATCGTGAATATCAGGCGATCATGCCGCTCAAGGGTAAGATCCTGAATACCTGGGAAGTCTCTTCTGATGAAGTGCTGGCGTCCCAGGAAGTTCACGATATCTCTGTGGCGATTGGCATCGATCCTGACAGCGACGATCTGAGCCAGCTGCGCTACGGTAAAGTGTGTATCCTCGCGGATGCGGACTCCGATGGTCTGCACATTGCCACGCTGCTCTGTGCGCTGTTTGTGAAGCATTTCAGAACGCTGGTGAAAAACGGTCACGTCCACGTGGCGCTGCCGCCGCTGTACCGTATCGACCTCGGCAAAGAGGTGTATTACGCGCTGACGGAAGAAGAGAAAGCGGGCGTGCTTGAACAGCTTAAGCGCAAGAAGGGCAAACCAAACGTTCAGCGCTTTAAAGGGCTGGGCGAAATGAACCCGATGCAGCTGCGTGAAACCACGCTGGATCCGAACACGCGCCGCCTGGTGCAATTGACGATCAGCGATGAAGACGAACAGCAAACCAACGCCATGATGGATATGCTGCTGGCCAAGAAACGTTCGGAAGACCGACGCAACTGGTTGCAGGAAAAAGGCGATCTGGCAGATATTGAGGGGTGATGCTCCTCATCCTGACCCTCTCCCGGTGGGAGAGGGTATTGGATCGTAGGCCCGGTAAGCGATAGCGCCCCGGGCTTTTTTACATCAAAACTCCATCTTCACCGTAAACTGCACTTCGCGTGGATCGCCAATCTGGTTGCCCAGGTTATTGGTGGCGATTGAAGAGGTGTAGTAGGTTTTATCAAACAGGTTCTTCACGTTCACCTGCAACGTCACCGGGTATTGCAGCTTCATCTTATACGCCGCAAACGCATCCGCAACGACGTAACCTGGCAGATAGTAATCCGCACCGTTGGTAGCTGAACGACGGCTCACGCCGTGCCCGCCGCCGCCAAGCGTCAGGGTATTCCCGCCGATCACGTTATGAATGTCGTAGGTCAGGAACAGGGAGCCAGTGTGACGTGGCACGTTTGGCAGCGGTTTACCCGCGTAATCAGGATCTTCCAGCACTTTGGCATCGGTATAACCGTAGCTGGCGATGATGTTGGTGTTCTCGGTGAGCGATCCGGCGAGATCCACTTCCACGCCCTGCGAGCGCACGCGGCCTGCGGTTTTGGCGATGGTTTCATCCCCCACGCTTTCGGTATACAGCACATTGCGCTTATGAATATCAAACAGCGCGATATTGGCGGTAATGCCGTTGAACAGGTCAAACTTTGCACCCACTTCGTAAGCATTTGACGTCTCTGGTGGCAGGTCGCCGATATAGCTCGCAATAGAGGATTGCGGCATAAACGTCTGCGAATAGTTAGCAAACAGCGACACGTTTGGCGTCAGCTTGTAGACCAGGCCCAGCTTCGGCGTCCACTGATCGTCACGGCTGTCGGTGTTAACGTTAAACGGACGGCCTTTACCCGCATACTGGGTGTAGTACTGGTAACGCATCCCGGCGACGGCGATCCATTTATCGGTCAGATACAACGCGTCCTGCGCATAGGCGGAGTAGCTCTCCTGCTTGATCGTCTGGTCACTATCGGACGCAGAAACGGTTGTACATTTACCGGTATTGCCGTAGGTCGGGTTATAGATGTTGAAATCTTTCACGTTCTTACAGCGGATCATATCCGTGCGCAGCAGATCGTAATTCTCATAGGAGATGCCGGTCAGGATCTCGTTGTAGAAGCCGGCGATATCTACATTTCCCTGCAAATCGGCACGGGTGGTGTGCATTCGCTGCGTCGAGCCTTGCGTTGCATCCACACGGCGGGTCAGGTTGCCGGTGGCAGAGTCATAGGCCATCACGCGCGCCTGGTTGTCGCTGTATTTATCCTGGCTGTAGCTATAGTCGAACTTCGCGGTCCACTGGCTGTTCAGGCGGTATTCCGCGTTGAGCTGCGCCAGGTCGGATTGCCCGTCGGTGATGTTAAACGGCTCATCAAAGCGGGTTTTTCGGTCAACCTTTACCGCCTGTTTGGTATTGAGATCGAAGATCGTTCCACGATCGAACGGTGTCTTATAGTCGCGATGGGAGTAGAGCACCGTGACGGTGGCATCATCGCCAAACCAGGTCAGCGATGGGGCGATAAAGGTGCTGCGTTCTGTGCCGAAGTTACGCCAGTAATCTTCGTCCTGATATTCACCCGTCAGGCGCCAGGCAAGGCGCGTCCCTTCAATCGGGCCAGTAACATCGAATTGCCCGGTCCCGCCGCCAAAGCTGGAAGAGGTGGCTGAAATTGAACCGCCAAACGTCGTTTCCGGGCGTTTGGTGACCACGTTAATCAGGCCGCCAGGATCGAGAATGCCGTACAGGGTCGACGCCGGGCCTTTCAGCACTTCCACACGCTCGGTTGACGCGTTAAAGCTGCGCGGCAGTACGGTGCGCAGGCCGTTAGTCATGATTGAGCCATCGCGATTAGCGCCAAAGCCCCGGCGTACAAACGCATCCTGGGTGCCGCCCAGGGTGTTGGTCTGCACAACGTTGCTGACGTTATACAGCGCTTCGTCGAGCGTGGTAGCGTGCTGATCTTCAAGCACCTTATCGCTGACGGTATTCACCACCTGCGGGATGTCCAGCATTGGCATGTTGGTCAGTGTAGCGGTGGAGGTGTTCAGCGGCTGATAGCCGTTTGTGGCATCGGTGGTTGCATTTGGATCGGCGGTAACAGTCAGCGTTTCGCCATCTTTAGCCGTTGTGGTATCTGCGGCCTGCACCAGCGGTGTGATGAATAACAGTGAAAAGAGCGCGCGCCCTTTTACCCCAGAGAGAGAAGGTGTGAACTTAGCCATTACATCTGTTTTCCCGAAATATCCCGCGCATGAATGTTCGCGGAAGAATGTGTGATTCATTGCCCTTAACGGTCTGTCCGTTCGCCATGTCAGGCATCGAACATGTAATTGAGAATCATTCAATCATGCGGGAATGTAGTAGTAAATGGAAAACAGAATCTATGGTCACTCCCGTTTTTGCAACACCGATTTTGACGACAAGTTGGCTTGCTTGAATCTATCCGGCGTCTGAATGGGATTTTATTCCCGCGCCTTGATGAGTTCCGCGCCTGATGAACCTCCAGAAAATATACGGCTTCAATGAGCCTTTCCGTTTTACAGGTTCCTCAACAGGCCGGTGGGCCGTTAGTATCATCAATATCAGTATTCGCAAAACCAGATCAGTAATTCTTTAAACCGGTGTATTTCTGCCGTTATGCTACATAAGTTTGCTGTCGTGCCGTTAGGGCCCAGGCTATTCTGGCCAGCTTGTTTGCCAGAGCACAAGTGACGACAAAGTTGCTTTTCCGGCACAGTAAATCCCTGACCCAATCGGCCAATTTGCCAGACTGGTGTTCCAGTTTTTGTATGAATACCCTGGCACATTGAACCAACAAAGTTCGGATCTTTTTATTACCTCGCTTACTAATTCCCAGCAATGTCGTCCTACCTCCCGTGCTGTACTGCCGAGGTACAAGCCCTGTTGCCGCCGCAAAGTCACGGCTGCTGGCGTACTGCTTCCCGTCGCCAATCTCAGTTGAAATAGTACTCGCTGTCAGTGTTCCGACGCAGGGAATGCTCAGCAAGCGCTGTCCAACCTCATCTTCGTCCAACTTTCGTTTCAACTGGGATTCCAAATCTTTAATCTGCTCAACAAGATAGTGATAATGCTGTTGTAATTTCAGCAATAACTGGCTGAGGTAAAGAGGCAAACTATTATCCTCAAGAATGGTACTCAGTCGGCTAATAACGGCAGCTCCTCGGGGAACGCTAATGCCAAATTCCAGCAGAAAAGCATGCATTTGATTGGTTGTTTTTACCTTATCCTGAACCAGGGATTCACGGACACGATGCAGAGCCCGCATTGCCTGCTGAGATTCCGTTCTGGGCTGCACAAAACGCATAGACGGACGCGATGCAGCTTCACAAATAGCTTCGGCGTCGACAAAGTCGTTTTTATTGCTTTTAACGAACGGGCGGACAAATTGTGGTGATATCAGCTTTGGGGAATGCCCCAACTCTTCCAACTTGCGTGCCATAAAGTGAGAACCGCCACAGGCTTCCATTGCGATGGTTGTAGCGGGGCATGTCGCCAAAAATTCGATCAACTTTGGCCGGGTAAATTTTTTACGGTAAACAGCCTTCCCGCGACGATCCTGGCAATGAATATGGAAAGAGTTTTTACCCAGATCGATACCAATGAGCGCAATGTTTTCCATGATAGTTCTCCGAATGAAAGCCTGTCCTCAGCATAGTACCGGGAAGGAGGGAGTGACCATCTCATTAAAAATCGACTACAAAAGAAAAACACCCGTACATGACCGGTTATTCCTTTTTTAACAATCTGAAAATAAAAGGATTAATAAAGATGTTGTTAGCGTAGTAGTCCATCATTATCCCTGGGTTTTTCAGGGTATTTATTCGCTTGACTACTACATGGCGCAGCGGCAAACTCCCAAAAGAGAATGAGTTTTATTTTTATTTGTTTGTCATTTTATTAAGTTGGCGTTCACGTGGCTCATAACACGAAAAAGCAGGGGTTGGTGCTTGAAAACCTCTCTGCTGGCTATCAGAAAAAAATCATCGTTGATGATATTTCCCTGGCGATCCCTCAGCAGAAAATGACTGTCCTGATTGGGGCGAACGGCTGCGGAAAATCCACCCTGCTCAGTACCATTGCGCGCCTGCTTCAGCCGCTTGGCGGTAGCGCATTTCTGGACGGGAAGGCAATTCATGAACAACCCACCAAAGCGGTTGCCCGCAGCCTGGGCATTCTTCCGCAATCGCCAATACTGCCGGAAGGGTTAACCGTGTTTGAGCTGGTTTCACGCGGGCGCTTTCCCTGGCAAAACTTTATGCGCCAGTGGAGCGACGAAGACGAGCACGCCGTTGAAGAAGCCCTGCGTCTGACCGGCACCACGGAATTTGCTCACCTGCCAGTAGAAAGCCTTTCCGGTGGCCAGCGTCAGCGCTGCTGGATAGCCATGGCGCTGGCGCAGCAAACGCCATATATCCTGCTGGATGAGCCGACGACGTATCTCGACCTTCGCTATCAGGTTGAGATACTCGAACTACTTCACACGCTGACCCGCCATCACGGACGTACCGTTGTGGTGGTGCTCCATGATCTCAATTTTGCCGTTAACTATGGCGATTCGCTGGTCTTTCTGCGGCAGGGAAAAGTGCAGGGCGTGCTTCATGAAGGCGATACCTGTACGCCTGAACTGATCAAAGCGGTTTTTGATGTCGACGTGCATATGTCGGTGAACCCATTGACCGGAAAGCCGTTCTTTATGCCTTTTCGTCAGGGAACCGCAAAACCATGATGCGCACATCTCTGGCTTTCATCCTTTTTGCGCTGCTGCTGGTGGCGGGTGGCATTGCCCATCTGGGGATCGGCGCGCGTTTTATTGCCCCGCAAACGGTGGTGCAGGCGCTCCTTCATTTCGATCCGCGCAATTTCGACCATAACGTCATCGTTAAGCTGCGGTTGCTGCGCTTGTTCGCCGCGCTGACCACCGGCGCGGCGCTTGGCGTGGCGGGTGTGTTGCTGCAATCCGTTATCCGCAACCCGCTGGGTGAACCGCATATTCTGGGGTTGAATGCCGGGGCAGCACTGGCGGTGGTGTTAACCAGTGCTCTGGGGCTTAGCCTGCCGTTTGGTCGCCCGCTGATTGCTGCGACCGGTGCCGGGGCGCTGTTTCTGCTGGTGCTGATGTTCTCATCCGCCGGGCGCACCGGGTTAACCCCGATGAAGGTGACCCTGTGCGGCGTGGCGTTGTCGGCATTCGCGTCGTCTATTACCGCCGCCGTGCTGATCCTGGATGAACAGACGCTGCTCGCCATGCGTACCTGGCTGGCGGGGGATTTGGCTGGATTAAACGGCGAGATAGTTCGCACGGCATCCTGGGTAGCTGGTGCAGGTTTCGCGCTGGCGCTGTGGCTGTCGCCATCGCTGAATATGCTGGCGCTGGGCGACCGTATGGCACAGGGATTAGGCGTTGCGCTGCTGAAAACCCGCCTGTTTGCACTGCTGGCGATTGCGCTGCTGTGTGGTGCTGCCGTTTCCATTGCCGGGCCCATCGGGTTTATTGGCCTGGTGGTACCGCAGTTGATCCGCCGTCTGGTGTCAGTAGATATTCGCGTGATGGTGCCGCTTTCTGCCCTGTGCGGTGCGCTGGTGTTACTGATTGCCGATCTGGCCGCCCGCACGCTATTCACCCCTTATGAGCTGGCCACCGGCGTTATGACGGCGCTGGTTGGCGCACCGGTCTTTATCGTTATGGCATCGAGGATGTTCAAATGAAGCGGGCGGTTTTGCGAGCCGGTCTGCGGCCGTTACGCATCGGCGCATATTCAGCGCTCGTGCGTCCGCGCGCGCTGGCGTGCCTGGCGCTGTTCCTGTTAATAACGGTGCTGTTGCTCAGTTTTGGCCTGACGCACGGCTCACTGCCTATTCCCACTTCCGCTATCGGTCGTGCGCTGTTTTACCCTGAAAGCCTGCCTGCGGATGCGCGTTACATCGTGATGGATATTCGTCTGCCACGCCTGCTGATGGCCGTACTGTGTGGCGCCATGCTGGGGATGGCGGGGGCGGCAATGCAGTCCATTACCCGTAATGGACTGGCCGACCCGGGGCTTATCGGCGTGAAAGAGGGCTGTAGCGCGACGGTGTTGCTGCTGATTTTTCAGTTCCCGGCGCTGAGCCTGTTCTGGCGTCCGGCAGTGGGTATGGTCGGCGGGCTGCTGACGGCATTACTGGTGGTGGCTCTGGCGCGTGATATTTCGCGGCCACGTTTTATTCTGACCGGTATTGGCGTCTCCTGGGCTTTTGCGGCGGCAATGGGCGTCTTTATGACCACGGCTGACGTGCGTGATGTCCAGACCGCGATGCTGTGGCTGGCGGGGAGTCTGCATACGGCAAACTGGGCGTTAGTGAGCGTGGCGGCAGGGTGGGCTGTGCCTGCATGTGCCTTACTGCTCTTTACCGCCCGTGCGGCCGACGTGGCCCTGCTCGGCAATCAGGCCGCCACCGGGCTGGGCGTTCGTACGTCACGGCTGGCGCTGCTGCGCCTTCTCGCCCCTGTAGTGCTGACTGCTGCCTGTGTCTCCTGCGTGGGCAGTATCGGGTTTGTCGGATTAATTGCCCCGCATATGGCGCGCGCCTTGTTACGTGGCGGGCAAACCGCATTGTTGTTGGGGAGTGCCGTGCTGGGCGCACTGCTGGTGCTGATGGCAGATAACGTCGGTCGTCTGGCGTTTTTACCGCTGCAACTCCCCGCAGGCATTGTGATTTCTTTAATTGGCGGGCCGTTTTTCCTGCTGCTGCTCTGGCAGCGTCGGGACAGATTTTAGGGGATAAAGATGCGCGTACTTTTTTCATTGCTGTTGCTGGTCGGGTTTTCGGTGAGTGCGGCAGAGCCGACTCAGGTGTTCACGGACGATCTGGGGCGCAAGGTTACCGTGCCCGTTCATCCGCAACGGATTGTTTCGCTGCACGATCTGGATATCACTATCCCCTTAATCGAGCTTGGCGCGCCTCCGGTTGCCAGCCACGGTCGCACGCGACCGGACGGCAGCCATTTTATACGCTCCAGTGGGATGTTAACGGGCGTTGATTTTGATAACTCCTCCATCAGGTTTATCGGCACCGCGGATATCGATATCGAAGCCATTGCTGCCGCAAAACCGGATCTGATCATCACCGAGCCGACCCGCAACACGCCGGTTGAGCAACTGGAAAAAATCGCCCCCACGGTGAGTATCGATCACCTCGATGGCGGTGCGCCGGAAATTTACCGCAAGCTGGCGCAACTGACGGGAACGCAGGCGCGGCTGAAGATCCTTGAGCGTCGCTATCAGGAGCAAATCAATGCGCTGAAAGCGACCATTGATACCCGCAAAATCACGGTGTCGGTGATTCAGGCTAATCAGGGCAAAATCACCGCCATGCACAGCTATCACTCCCTGGGACGCGTGCTGCGTGATGCCGGGTTCACCTTCCCGCCGCTTATCGAGAGTATCCCGGATGGCGGGCGTATTGACGTCAGCGCCGAGCGCCTGCCAGAGCTGGACGCCGATTTTGTCTTTGCTACCTGGCGTGGCGATACGGGCGGAAAACCGCAGGATGAGCTGGCGGCGATGGATGCGGTGATGCCTGGCTGGTGTCAGTTTCTGAATGCCTGTCGTACCGGGCGTTACATCCTGATTTCCCGTGAAGAGGCGATTTCAAACTCATTCGCTTCACTGGGGCTGATGGCCGCTCAGGTGCAGTCTCAGATAGCGGGGCGTCCGCTGCCGGAGGCCTCCAGGTGATCAGAAAAGACAAAGCGCGGGTAGACGTATATGGCGAACGCTTCCGATCCCGCGGGCATCAGCTGACACCGCGCTTGCTGCTGGTGGCGCGGTATATCAATGAAAACCGTGAGGCAGTAATGGAGCAGACGGCAATGGAAATCGCCACGCTGCTGAAAACCTCCGATGCGACCGTGGTCCGTGCCATTCAGGCGCTGGGCTTTGCCGGGCTGCGCGACCTGAAGCAAACGCTGGAGCAGTGGTTTGGCCCGGTGGTGAACTCCAGCGAAAAGATGTCCACCACGGTGAATACCCTCACCAGCGACGTGAACGCGAGCATCGATTTTGTGCTCGAAGGGCATCAACACACCTGCGATGTGTTGTCTGAGCCGGGTAACCGTTACGCGATGGCGCAGGCGGTGTCGCTGCTGGCGCAGGCACGGCAGGTCGCTATTTTTGGCATTGGCGCATCCGGTATTCTGGCCGAATACACCGCGCGACTGTTTAGCCGTATTGGTCTGCCCGCCACACCCCTTAACCGTACTGGCATTGGCCTGGCCGAGCAGCTGATTGCGCTTCAGCGGGGTGACGTGCTGGTGATGATGGCACAGAAATCTGCTCATCGGGAAGGGCAAACCACCCTGCGTGAAGCCAGGCGTCTGGGCATTCCGACCATCCTGCTGACTAACGCGCTGGAGTCGCGCTTCAGTAAAGAGGCAAGCGTGGTCATCCACGTGCCGCGCGGCGGCGAGAAAGGCAAAATCCCGCTGCATGGCACCGTGCTGCTGTGTCTGGAGATGATTATTTTGTCCGTGGCCTCAACCGAGCCGCAGCGCACCATTAAGTCGATGAAGCGCATCAACGAGTTTCATCGCGGGTTAAAGCCGGGGAAGAAGAGCGGTTGATAAAATGCCCGGCGGCGCTGCGCTTGCACGGGCCTACGGTTTTGTCGTTTTGTAGGCCCGGTAAGGCGTAGCCGCCACCCGGCAATAACCCCGCTCAGCGGTCAGCATGGTTCTTCCGGTACTGCAACGGCGTTTCGCCAATCCCCTTCCTGAATGCACTGATAAACCAGGTCACGTCGGAAAAACCCACCTGTTCGGCTATTTCACGTACGCTGGCATCCGTGTGCAGCAGGCATTCGCACGCCTTCCGCAGCCTGATAGTGTTCAGATAGTCGTGGATCTTCTCGCCCGTTTCAGCATGGAATTTTCGCGACACGTAGCTTCGTGACTTCCCCAGCTCTTCGGCCAGCGCATCCAGCCTGAATTTTTCCCGATAGTGTTCATCGAGCCAGAACATCACCTGGCTTGCGATCCCGTGGCTGCTGCCGGGTGCTCCGTCATTATCACCGGGTAACATGGCAAACAGGCTAATCAGCAGGCTGGCAATATTTTCACTGTTAAGGGGCTGAACGCTGGCGCGCTTTGCATAGCACTCCAGCAGGTGATCAATGTGCGCGTGGCTGGCAAACACATCCGCGACCCATGCCTCCCCGCCACGGCGTGAGAGCTTTTGTAATCGTTGCAGGGTCTGCGGGAAATCACGCAGTACCTTCAGCACCGCATGGGGATCGAGGTGAATAATGGTGCGTCGATAAATCGCCTCTGCCTGCTCATCCACCATCACTTTGTGAAGGGTAAAGGGTGGGAAGAAAAACAGTCGCCCGGGGCGCATGGTGTAGTGGCGGTTATCAACAATCGCCACGCCAAATCCTTCCTCCACATACAGAATTTCCAGACACTGATGCCAGTGGTGATAACGCACGGTATTGGCAAAGAGTCGGCTAAACGACGCAATGGCATCGTTTAAGGTGATCAGCTCAAGATGATCGGATTTTAGCGTGTCGCGCATAGTGCAATAAAACTCAACTTTTCCCCGTCTGACTATCTTTATAAACCACCTTTTTAAATTTTCTCAACTGCGAGTTTATTCATCACTCTCTCCTGTGACATGGCTAACATTTCTGCCCCCCGAGGATTCACTATGCTTTGCCGCAGTTGATGACGAGGACAAGCCTATGTCGGCGGTAAATAAAGAAAAATCAAATCCATTGTCTTCCCGCCAGGATGTAGTGGCGGCGTTAAATACCCTGCTGAGTGCGCTGGATACGCAGTTTCCGGCAGGTCATTCGCGCTTTTCGCTGGGGGATACCTGTGCGCATTACGCTACGGATATCGCGCAGATGGAGGGGCTTTCTCGAGCATTGTGGGGGCTATTCCCGCTGATGGCATCCGGTGAAACCACCGCGTTTAGCAACAAGTACATTGCGGCTATCCGGTCTGGTACCGATCCGCACAGCGAGGGCTATTGGGGGGAAACCGCGCCTTACGATCAGCGTCTGGTAGAGATGGCGTCGTACGGGCTGGGGCTGTCACTGTTGCAGGACACACTCACGTCGCAGTTCACGGAGCGCGAGTTGATGAATCTGCACACCTGGCTGAACCAGATAACAGATGCCCAGATGCCGGACAGCAACTGGAACTACTTTGCCATTATGGTTCAGCTTGGGTTTAAACGCGCCGGGCTGCCGTTCAGCCAACGGGCCATCGATGAGCGTTTTGCGATGATGGACGCCTACTATCTGGGTGATGGCTGGTATTCCGACGGCCCGGGCCGACCGAAAGATTATTACATCTCGATGGCGTTCCACTTCTACGGTCTGATTTACGCGACCCTGAGTGGTGATGAACCGAGGGCGACCATTCTGCGTGAACGCTCGCGTCTGTTTGCCACGGACTTTATTTATATGTCTGCCGCTGATGGCGCGTCGGTGCCGTTTGGCCGTAGCCTGACCTACCGCTTTGCGATGGTTGCCTTCTGGAGTGCAGTGGCCTTTTCCGGGCTGGAGGTGTTCACGCCGGGTATCGTGAAAGGGATTGTTCTGCGCCATCTGCGCTGGTGGCAACAGCAGCCCATTACCGATCGTGACGGTATTCTGACGCTCGGCTTTGCCTATCCCAACCTGGCGATGTGTGAAGACTACAATTCCCCTGGCTCACCGTACTGGGCGCTGAAAACATACCTGATCCTGGCTCTACCAGAGACTCACCCGTTCTGGCAGGCCGAAGAGCAGCCGTTGCCCGCGCTTGCTGAAAAACAGGTGATCCCCCATGCCCAACAGATCCTGATACACGCGGACGCATCGCAGCATGTCACGCTGCTCACCGCCGGGCAGCTTGAACTGAATAACTACGTCAATACCGAAGCCAAATACACCAAATTTGCCTACTCCAGCCATTTTGGTTTCACCATTGAACGCGGGCGTTATGGCCTGAAGCACGCCGCCTGTGACTCCATGCTGCTGCTGGCTGACGGGGATAACTACTTCCGCGGTCGCCGCGGGTGTGACGCGGTGCGGGTGGATGAACATTACCTCTATTCACGCTGGTCACCGTGGCACGACGTCCATATCGAAACCTGGCAAGTCCCGTTCGGGGAATGGCATTTGCGCCTGCACCGTATCAACAGCGCCCGCGTCCTGCAAACGGTGGAAGGGGGCTTTGCCGTGATGAAAACCGAACACCAGCTCCGTGAGCGCGGCTGTTACCTGGACGCACAAAACGGCAGCAGCGCGATTGTGTGTCTGTCGCCAGAACTGATGCGCCAGCCGGACAGCATCGTGACGCCGCCGAACAGCAGCATTATGTTCCCGGAGTGCGCCTCTGTTCCGCTGCTGAAAACCGATATCCCGCAAGGGGAAAGCTGGCTGTGTTGTGCCGTCATCGCCAGTGAAAAACAAAAACACTACGCGGCAGTGCCGCAACTGAACATTACTCATCACCAGGTCGTTATCCGCGAACCTGGAGGCGAACGTCAGCTGTCGTTCACATTATAAAAACTCTGGCCCCTACACGTCGGCGAGGATGATATGGAAAATACATCTACGAATAACAGAACCGAATATTACAAAATAAGCAGTTTTATTTTTCTCTATTTCTTTACCTGGTCGGCCAGTATTGGCCTGCTGGCAATCTGGCTCGGACAAAAAGCCAATCTCAGCGGCACGGTTATCGGTACGGTATTTGCGGTTAACGGTGTGTTCTCCGTTATTCTGAAACCCATCTACGGTTATATTCTCGATAAGATAGGCATGAGCAAATACCTGCTCTATTTTGTGGTGGCGATGTCTGCCCTGATGGCACCGTTCTTTATTTATGTTTACCAGCCGCTGTTAATGTCCAACACCCTGCTGGGGATTATCATCGGTGCGCTCTATTTAAGCTTTGCCTGGTATGCGGGTGTGGCGGCGTGCGAATCCTACTCTGACCGCTTCAGCCGTTTAAACGGTATGGAATTTGGGCAAATTCGTATGTGGGGTTCGCTTGGCTGGGCGGTGGCGTCCTCTTTCTCTGGCCTGCTGTTCAACCTCTCTCCGGCCTATAACTTTATCATGGGCAGCGTGACATCGGTCATTATGCTGGTGGTATTGATTAGCCTGAAAGTGAACACTAACTCCGCTCATGCAGGCGAGGTGTTAACCAAAGAAAAAATCGCCCCGGCGGATGTCTACGCCCTGCTGCGTAGCCGTAAGTTCTGGGCCTTCTGCCTGTATGTGGCAGGCGTGGCGTGGATGATGTTTATCGCTGAGCAGCAGTTCTCGCGTTATTTCGTTACCTTCTTTGATGATATTCATCAGGGTAACGCGGTGTTTGGCTATCTGGGCACGGTGCAGTCGGGGATGGAGTTCATCATGTATATGGTGATCCCACTGTTTGTGAATTTCATTGGCGCCAAGCGCGGGTTATTGATTGTGGGGCTAATTGTTGGCGCGCGGCTGATTATTTCTGGTCTGTGTGATTCCCATTTATTAATTTCCGTCCTGAAACCACTCTACGGTCTGGAAATCTGCCTGTTGCTGGTTTCAGTATTTAAATATATCGCCGAGCATTTCGATAAACGCGTTAATGCCACCATGTATTTACTGGGGTATCAGGCGATGCTGTATGTCGGCAACGTGGTTGTCTCTTCACCCGCAGGCTTACTGTATGACCGCATCGGTTTTGAACAAACCTATATCATCATGGGTGCTACGGCGCTGACCTTTACCCTTATTTCTGCATTTACGTTATCTGCCTGCCAGTGCAAATGGCGCAGCGCAAAGGCGCTGAATGTTGCAGAGCAAAATCCATCTCGCTAATGAAGCCGTCAAAGAAGGAACCGAAATATGTTAAGTCGTATCACTGAAGAGCGCCTGCCCGCTATTCCTGCACCCGTCGATCCGCGTGCGTTTGGTGATGAACTGAGTTCGGCGCGCCGCCATATCCTCGACCTGATTGGCCGTCATTTAACGGCGTTCGGTGAGCGCTTCCCGGCGGAAACCTGTAAAGAGGGTTTTTATCCGCTGACGGACAACGTGGAGTGGACGACCAGCTTCTGGACCGGGCAGCTTTGGCTGGCGTGGGAGATGAGCGGGGATGAGAAATTCCGTGCGATGGCGGAAAAACATGTGCGTTCATTTGGTCTGCGTATCGCCGGGCGTAACGACACCAACACCCACGATTTAGGCTTTTTGTATACGCTCTCCTGCGTGGCAGCCTGGCGGCTGACCGGCAACCGTGAAGCGCGCGGTTTCTCTCTGCTGGCGGCAGAAGCGCTGCTTGAGCGCTTCCACGACAAAGCGAAAATTATTCAGGCGTGGGGCGATCTGGCCGACCCTGAACAGGCCGGGCGGATGATAATCGACTGCAACATGAACCTGCCGCTGCTCTACTGGGCGAGCGAACAGACGGGCGATCCCCGTTTTGCCGATGCGGCGAAAGCCCACGTGATGCAGGCGGCGACTTACCTGATCCGTGAAGATGCCTCGACGTTCCACACTTACTATATGGATGTGGTCACTGGCGCGCCGCGTTATGGCAACACCCAGCAGGGCTATGCTGATGACTCTTGCTGGTCACGCGGGCAAGCGTGGGGGATTTATGGTTTTCTGCTGAGCTACATCTATACCGGTGATGAGACGATGATCGCCCTGTCTAAACGGCTGGCGAACTACTTCCTTAACCGCCTGCCGGAAGATTACGTCTGCCACTGGGATCTGGCGCTGGTGGGAACCGATGCGCTGCGCGATTCGTCATCGGCGGCTATTGCGGTGTGCGGGTTGCTGGAGCTGGTGAAACATCTGCCGGAAACGGATCCTGACAGGGCGCATTATCTGGAGTGGGCGAAAGGGATCATGTCGTCACTCACAAAACACTACCTGATGGGTAAAGACGAGAAGGGCAACGGGCTGCTGAAACACTCGGTCTATCATCTGGCGAGCAACAAAGGGGTGGATGAGTGCGCAAGCTGGGGGGATTACTTCTACGTTGAGGCGCTGGTGCGGTTTACCCAGAGCTGGAAGCTGTACTGGTAGACGATAAAACAAAGCCCGGTGGCGCTAACGCTTACCGGGCCTACGGTTCAGGGTCAACCGAACTTAAACCCCTTGCTCCAGAATACGGATATGGGTTTCCAGCACGTCACCTTTCACCGCATCGCTCCACGCTTTCATGTGCGCGGTTTGCAGGTGTGCTTCAAGGTGTGACACGGTTTCCCACAGTTCAACCATAATGATTGAATCGGGTGCAGTCGCCTGGAAGCTGGCGTTTGTCGCGGCATCGACCATTGGCGCGTAGCCGTGGCAGCCTTCTTCTTTCAGTACGGTCGGGATAATCTTCGCGAACTGATCCAGCACCGCCTGGCGGTGATGTTGACCTGGACGAGTACGGATTTCAGCAATAACGGTAAGCATGGTTAACTCCTTCTAATTCCAGGCTACCAGTTAAGCAAAAATCTCGCCGAGATGCTTGCGATATTCTGCGATATAGCGCGGGACGTCCGGCATTTTAATTACGTCATTGACGATAAAGGTCGGCAGTGGGTCCATCCCCAGGAACTGGTTTGCTTTGTGGAACGGCAGATATGCACCGTCTACGCCCACGCCTTCAAAGAACTGGTCTTTATCGGTGAAGGCTTCCATTGGCGCGTTCCAGGTCAGCGACAGCATGTATTTTTTGCCCTGAATCAGGCCGCCAGAGCCGTATTTTTTAGACCCATCTGAACGGGTACGACCGTCGCTGGCATACAGTGAACCGTGGCCTTCGGTGAACACATCGTCTATGTACTTTTTCACCGTCCACGGCGCGCCCATCCACCAGCCTGGCATCTGCCAGACAATCACATCCGCCCACAGGAAATTCTGCACTTCTGCTTTGATGTCATAGTCGCTGTCTGCGCGTACAACTTTAACATCATGCCCGGCGTCGCGCAGGAAACCGTCCGCGACCTCGGTCAGGGTGTCATTCAGTTGGCCTTTAGAGTGCGCGAACTCTTTCGCGCCGTTGATAATCAGGAGGTTGCTCATTGTTTGTCCTCGTTAATGCAATGCTGGCAACAATTCTACGCGCGAGGGCGAAGCGATAAAATGAGCAAAATGTGCAAAGTCTTTTGCCTGAGAAGCAATAATGCGGCTACCAGCTCACCTTTACTTCACATCCGCCTTCCGGTGCATTGCCCAGAGTGACGTGCATCCCGTGCAGCGCAGCAATGCGCTTCACGATAGATAACCCCAGGCCGCTGCCCGTTTCAGTCTGCCCCGGCGGGCGGTAAAAGCGCTCGCCGATCCGCGCCAGCGCATCGGGTGCAATCCCCGGCCCGTTATCACGCACGGTAAAACTGCGGGCGTCGAGCGTTACGTTCACCACGCTGCCGCGCGGACTGTAACGCACGGCGTTGTCCAGCAGATTACGCACCAGCAGGCTGAGCAAAAGCTGCTGCCCGGTATGCGTGGTCTGCGGGGCATTGACCTGAAGCCGCACGTCGATGCCTGCCTGCTGCGCGGGATGATAACAATCCATCACGGCGGATTGCAGCACATCGGCCATCGGCAGGGTTTCAACGTCATCCAGGTTTTCCAGAGAATCCAGGCGCGATAGCGTCAGAAGCTGATCCACCAGGCGCGATGCCCGGTCAATCCCAGCGTGCAGCTGCGCCAGGGCGTTAGCCTGCAACTGCGGGTCATCCAGGGAAAGCTGCGCCACATCGGTGTGTACTTTCAGCGCAGTGAGCGGGCTACGCAGTTCGTGAGCGGCATCAGACGTAAAACGGCGTTCACGGCTCATCATCTCCTGGGTGCGCATGAACAGATGATTGAGCGCATCAAGCAGCGGTCGAACTTCGGTCGGCACGCCGCCGGTCGGCAGCTTGTCGGTGGCATCCGGCGAGCGTGAGCGTAGGGTTTGCGCCAGATTTTTCAGCGGCTTCAGTTCCCGACTCAGCAGCACGATAAGCAACAGCAGCATGACGGGTAGTGCCACCATCCACGGCATAAGCTGCGAACTGACAATATCCAGCGCCATTTCCTGACGGTATTCCCGCTCCTGGCCGACCACCACCCGGTATTTGCCGTCTGGCGCGGTGAGCCATAAAAAACGCCACGCGTCGTTATCGTCTTTCAATAGCCCGTTGTCGAACCCCTCGCGGCGATAGTGATACGGAATATCACGGCCATTTTCACCGTCATTCAGCAGCATTTTTCCGTCGGGGGAGTAGATAGCGAAAGCCAGCGCGTCATCGTCCAGGCGGCCATGTTTGGCCTTTTTCGGGAGCTCACGCATCCGTTCTGGTGCATGGATCTCGTCCAAATTCATGGTCAACAGCCGTTTGGCAAACAGCATTTGTTGCGTATCGAACAGCTTATCGAGCTTGTGCGAGGTCTGCTGCCAGGCCACCACGCTGGCGGCAAACCACGCCGTCAGTGACAGCAATAAAAAGAGGAGCGTCAGGCGCAGTTTCAGGCTCAGGCGTTGAGTCAGTTTCATGCGTCACCCAGGGTGTAGCCGATGCCGTGCACCGTGCGGATAAAATCAGTGCCGAGCTTGCGGCGCAGATGATGGACGTGAACTTCCACGGTATTGCTGGAGACATCATCGTCCCAGTTGTAGAGCTTTTCTTCGATGAGTTTGCGCGGCAGCACGCGCCCGGCGTTGCGCATCAGCAGTTCCAGCAGCGCGAACTCTTTGGGTTTGAGCGCCAGAGTTTCGCCGTTGCGTGTGGCAATCAGGCTTGTGGGATCAAGCACCACGCTGCCGTGGCGCAGTTCACTGCGCGCCTGACCGTGGCTGCGGCGTACCAGCGCTTCAAGCCGTGCAGCCACTTCTATCAGGGCGAAGGGCTTGCAGAGATAGTCATCTGCGCCAAGACGCAGGCCTTCAACCCGCTGGTTGAGCGCATCCCGCGCCGTTAAAATCAGCACCGGCTCGCTGCGGCCGTTTTCACGCCATGCACGCAGGATATCAAGACCGTCGATTTCCGGCAGCGTCAGGTCGAGTACCACGGCATCGTAGGGGGCTGCGTACAACGCGGCTTTGCCCGTTTTACCCTCGGTAAACCAGTCCACACTAAAGCCCATTTTCGTCAGCCCGGCTTTAAGGCCATCGCCAATCAGCCTGTCGTCTTCTACCAGTAAGATGCGCATATTCCCTCCTTGATAACGCCAGTAAACCCTCTGGGCAAGCCTGCTGTACAGCAATAATAAATAAATTTTCCCCTTAAGAAGTTGTTAAGGATTACCCTGTTTAATGGACTGCGAACCGACATTAAAGGGAGAGATAAAATGAAAAAATTCGCTGCTATTGCTGCCATCATGATGATGACCACGGCTCCGCTCTTTGCGGCAGAAGGGGGCTTTACTGGCCCAACAGCCACCACTGCGAAGACGCAAACTCAGCAGGGCGGTTTTATTGATAACGACGCCAACCTCACCACCGCGCTGAAAGTCAAAGAGATGAAAGACGATAGCTGGGTGAAACTGCGCGGGAACATCACGCAGCGCCTGTCTGATGACCGCTATACCTTCCGCGATGAAACCGGCACCGTCAATGTGGAAATCGACCACAAACGCTGGAACGGCGTGACGGTCAGCCCGCAGGATAAAGTGGAGATCCAGGGTAAGGTCGATAAAGAGTGGAACGATTTCGAAATCGACGTGAAGCAGGTTACCAGGCTGAATAAATAACCGCTGGGTGATATGCAAAAAATGCCGATCGGTCGCCGATCGGCATTTTTTTATTAATCCCAGTTCCCGTAAGGGTAGGTTTTGCCTTTGATAAATTCCTGCGTTTCGGGGAGGAAGGTAAAACTGCCGCCGGGTACGACATAGTCTTTGCAGAGGGTCAGGTCTTTGCCGGAGCGGGTCATCAGCTTCAGGGGCTTGACGCGGAGGCTGGGGCGTCCGCCAACATCTGATAACCAGACGTTGACTTTACCGCCGGGGGAGAGGCCAAACACCATGCTGTCGTACCAGACCGTTCTTCCCGTCGGGCTGATATGATCAGCTGGGACTTTCATGCGCAGCCAGGTGTCGGGCCCGAATACGGCGCTTGTTTCGTAGGTTTGCTGGTCAATATAGGAATCCCAGCAGAAGACAATATACTGGGGTGGTTTTTTGACTTTGTTGAAATTAACGCTCCCGCCAAAAGTGACATCTGTCCATTTATCGACGGATTCAGAGTCGCGAGAAGTCGAGTCAAGCGTGTTAAACGTATACAGATAACCATCTGTGTCGATCACGCGGACATGAAGCGCTTCTCCCGGTAGTTCATAGGGGGTAATAAAAGAAAAATTCCACTCTCCATATGGCAGCGTCCAGTCTCCGCTGGCGGCCTGATTTGACTGTAACGGGTGTCGCTTTTGCGGGCTGCATCCCGCAGCGATCAGCAACAGCGTGAGTATCAACAGGTTATTTATTTTCATTGGTATTATCCCTGTTAATCCCAGTTTCCGTAGGGGTAGGTTTTGCCTTTTATGAACTCCTGCGTTTCGGGGAGAAAATTAAAACTGCCGCCGGGTACGACATAGTCTTTGCAGAGGGTCAGGTCTTTGCCTGAACGGGTCATTAGCTTCAGGGGTTTGACGCGGAGGCTGGGGCGTCCGGCGACATCGGGGAACCAGATATTGACTTTGCCACCAGGGGACAGGCCGAAGGTCATATTGTCGTACCAGACTAAGTCCCCATTACTCCAAATATGATCAGCAGGGGTTTTCATGCGCAGCCAGGTGTCGGGTCCGAATATGGCGCTGGTTTCGTAGGTTTGCTGGTCAATATAGGAATCCCAGCAGAAAACAATATACTGGGGTGGATTTTTGACTTTGTTGAACTGGTCACCAAATCCATGTGCGCTTTTAGCCCATTTCGGGACGGAATCAGGGTCAGGGGAAGCCTGGTCCAGAGTGTTAAAAGTATACAGATAACCATCCGTATCGATCACCCTGGCATGTAGGACCTCAGACGGTAACTCATAAGGGGTGATAAAAGAAAAGTTCCATTCACCATACGGCAGCGTCCAGTCACCGCTGGCGGCCTGATTTGACTGTAACGGGTGGGTTTTAGATGGGCTACATCCTGTAGCCGTCAGTAGCAGCGCAAGCGCCAGTGCGTGTGGTCTTTTCATCGTTATTTTCCGTCCATGTTGTAGATTTTTCTGACCCAGTTACTGTCCGGTCGGTTCACAAAGCCGATGGTTTCAGAGATGGAGGCTCCACCCCGTAAGTCTCCGGACGCCTGGAGCTCCACCGCGTTCCAGTGAGCTGCGCAGTGGATATACTTCCGGGCAATCATATCCACCTCTTCTGTTGTAAAACCGGCTATTTTTTTACCCAGACGAGCCGCTTTTCCCATCAGCCGGGCATGGTCGCTGAACGCCTTCAGTTCATCCGGTAGCCTGTGCGTACTGACCTTGTCGACGTCTGCAAGTATCGCCCCGGCCTCAACTGCCGCATCGAACATGACCCGCAGTACCACCTTCGACCAGTCAAAAAAGACCGTCCGGTGGCGCAGGGTCAGGGCGGCGAATGTGCGTTTTTGCCGTTGGCTGTAGTGGTCGTCGGGTACCCGGTCGTCTTCCCATATTTCGGGAGTGATCTTACTGGTCCGTATAATGGGCAGGATGGCGGGGGAGCGTCCCAGCACGTGCAGTTGCGCGATTGCCTGCTGGTAAACATGCGACTGCGATCCGGGCTGATTTTGCGGCAGGGTTTCCACCTGTGGGCGCGTAAGAAAGAGGTCTTCCCGCAGTTGCGGCAAATAACCGCCACCGATATCGGAATGCACGCCGGGGAGCGCCAGTTCCGGCCAGGCGCGGGCAACGCTGTTAAGGGCGAAGTTATAGCGACACTCGTGCTGGGCGGTGAGATGAAACACCTTCTGCGCCACGCCGGGGCGAAGCTGGATATTAACGCTGCCGGTATCGGCGCTGTGCGGATCGAGTCCATTTGCTACTGTGCCGACTGCCGCCACGGTGTCCATAATGCCGAGAAAGCGGGTGATTCCGGCAGGTGCGCCGCAATAACTAAATTTGCGCATACCCGTCGATATAGCACTGATAATAGCGCTGTCTTCAGCCTGTATTCGGTTGGCGAAGTGGCGTGCAGCGGCCGCGCCGCGGCTGAAGCCGAAGATGTCGAAATACAGCGCATCGACGACAAATTTCCCGTTAAGTCGGGAAAGAGCGGTATTTATTTTAGCGGCCAGTTGCGCTACCGCATCGTCAGTTTTGGCAATAATTCCTGTCTCGGCTGTGCCTAGTCCTATATCAATCACGTTATCAGGCTGACCCGCCCGGGTGCCAATTCCTTCTATATACAGCCTGTGTTGCACGTAACTGCTATTTTCAGGAAATTGCCAACGATACAACTCATTCAACCAGTGAATGTTCGTGTAATACCCAAGATAACTGGTCGCCCCAATCCCGCTGATCCCCATCTTCTCTGACGCATTTCTGGCAAGAATGCTTGCAGCATCAGGCCCATCAATCTCAAAGTGCTGCGCCGTCAGCGCTTCGAGCATATTTCGGGTGTTCACCGCGTTGTTGCCGGTACCGTCAAAGAATATGCCCAGCACCAACGTCACCTTGCGTTCTGGCAACTCTTCGGGCAGGAGGGTCTTCTGCACCACCGGGAAGAGCTGGTTATAACGCTCCGGCGTCAGCAGATAAGCAAACTCGGTGCCGGCAATCAGGTGGCGACTCAGAATATAATCATAATCCACCGAGATATATTCATAATCTAAATCGTTCATCCTTGAGTTCAGATAAATGGCGTTTATCGTCGCACCGCGAATTTCAATCAGATAATATTTCTCCAGTCGTCCGTATTGATTGGTCCGGTAAATATCAAACGTCATATTAAGACGTTCATTATTATTAATGGCATTGCTGAGTAACGGAGAGCTTTTATCCAGGAGTTTGCAAAATTGCAGGCCGCGGTGGTTAACACGGCCATTGGCGCCGTCTGTCGCCTGCATCAGGCTGAATACGAAGATCTCATCTTCATGTCCCTGTTGATAGCGGTTACCAACGGAGCCCTGTGAGCCACAGCCAGCAGAAATCTGTCCCTGAATATCACCCTCAAGCGTTAAATAAATAAGGTTGCTCATTTATTTTTCCTGAGTGTATTTTTTCAGAAAGAAGCATAATTATAAAGTTAAATCATTAATCGGCTATTTATCACATTACGCAGTAATCGTTATGGGTTATTTAAATGTAAAAGGAAGCGCTAATAAAATAAATATCGATCAAACCCTTTGCGCTACCCCCAAAAGGGCCACATACCTGGCCCTTTTTCTTTGTGACTCAACACGCCAGATAGGGTAGTATCTGCGGCAATATTGCCTGAAACCGGCAGGTTTCTGAGTTGAGGAATCACATTTAATGAGCGATATGGCAGAGCGCCTCGCGCTACATGAATTCACGGAAAACGCCTACCTGAACTACTCCATGTACGTCATCATGGACAGGGCGTTGCCGTTTATCGGTGATGGCCTGAAACCCGTTCAACGACGCATCGTCTATGCAATGTCTGAACTGGGCCTGAGTGCCAGCGCTAAGTTCAAAAAATCCGCCCGTACCGTGGGTGACGTACTCGGTAAATACCATCCGCACGGCGACAGCGCCTGTTACGAAGCGATGGTGCTGATGGCGCAGCCGTTCTCTTACCGCTACCCGCTGGTAGACGGGCAGGGGAACTGGGGGGCGCCGGACGATCCTAAGTCATTCGCAGCGATGCGTTATACCGAATCCCGCCTGTCTAAATACGCCGAAGTGCTGCTGGGCGAGCTGGGTCAGGGAACCGTTGACTGGGTACCAAACTTTGACGGCACGATGCAGGAGCCGAAAATGCTGCCTGCGCGCCTGCCGAACATCCTGCTGAACGGCACCACCGGTATTGCCGTGGGTATGGCGACGGATATCCCGCCGCATAACCTGCGCGAAGTGGCAAAAGCCGCCATCACTCTGATTGAACAGCCGAAAACCACGCTGGATGACGTGCTGGATATCGTGCAGGGGCCGGACTACCCGACCGAAGCTGAAATCATCACCTCACGTGCGGAAATCCGCAAAATCTATCAGAACGGTCGCGGCTCCGTGCGTATGCGTGCGGTGTGGACGAAAGAAGATGGCGCGGTGGTGATTACCGCGCTGCCACACCAGGTGTCCGGGGCGAAAGTGCTGGAGCAGATTGCGGCTCAGATGCGCAATAAAAAGCTGCCGATGGTGGACGACCTGCGCGATGAATCCGACCACGAAAACCCGACCCGTCTGGTTATCGTACCGCGTTCTAACCGCGTGGACATGGAGCAGGTCATGCACCACCTGTTCGCCACCACCGATCTGGAAAAAAGCTACCGTATCAACCTGAACATGATTGGCCTGGACGGGCGTCCGGCGGTGAAAAACCTGCTGGAGATCCTGACCGAGTGGCTGACGTTCCGCCGCGATACGGTACGCCGTCGTCTGAATCATCGTCTGGAGAAAGTGCTCAAGCGCCTGCATATCCTCGAAGGTTTGCTGGTGGCGTTCCTCAACATCGACGAAGTGATTGAGATCATTCGTACTGAGGACGAACCGAAACCCGCGCTGATGTCGCGCTTTGGGATAAGCGAAACCCAGGCCGAAGCCATCCTCGAACTGAAACTGCGCCATCTCGCCAAACTGGAAGAGATGAAAATTCGCGGTGAGCAGAACGAGCTGGAAAAAGAGCGCGATCAGTTGCAGGCGATTCTGGCGTCCGAACGCAAGATGAACAACCTGCTGAAGAAAGAGCTTCAGGCCGATGCCGAGGCCTTTGGCGATGACCGTCGTTCTCCGCTGCACGAGCGTGAAGAAGCGAAGGCCATGAACGAGCACGACATGCAGCCGTCTGAGCCTGTCACTATCGTTCTCTCTCAGAGCGGCTGGGTGCGTAGCGCTAAAGGTCACGATATCGATGCGCCAGGTCTGAGCTACAAAGCGGGCGACAGCTTTAAAGCAGCGGTGAAAGGCAAGAGCAACCAGCCGGTCGCCTTTATTGACTCCACTGGTCGCAGCTACGCTATCGACCCGATCACGCTGCCGTCTGCGCGCGGGCAGGGCGAGCCGTTAACCGGCAAGCTGACGCTGCCGCCGGGTGCCACCGTTGACCATATGCTGATGGAAGCCGACGAGCAGAAATTGCTGATGGCCTCTGACGCGGGTTACGGTTTTATCTGTACCTTTAACGACCTCGTAGCGCGCAACCGTGCCGGTAAAGCGCTCATCACCCTGCCGGATAACGCCCACGTTATGCCGCCGCTGGTGATTGAAAACGAAAGCGACATGCTGCTGGCGATCACCACCGCGGGCCGAATGCTGATGTTCCCGGTTAGCGACCTGCCGGAGTTGTCGAAAGGGAAGGGCAATAAGATCATTAACATCCCGTCGGCGGAAGCGGCAAAAGGTGAAGATGGCCTGGCGCACCTGTTCATTCTGCCGCCGCAGAGCACGCTTACCATCCACGTGGGTAAACGTAAAATTAAGCTCCGCCCGGAAGAGTTGCAGAAAGTGGTGGGTGAGCGCGGTCGCCGCGGCTCACTGATGCGCGGGCTACAGCGTATCGATCGCGTAGAGATTGACTCTCCGGCGCGAAGCCACGCGGGCGACAGCGAAGAGTAATCCCGTACCCATCCCCCTCCGTTCCGGAGGGGGTATTTCATTAAAATTTCCCGTAAAAACGTTGTTAATTCGTGCGTTGCGATTAACAATACGCGCTCGTAATAAAGTCCTTACCTGGCCACAGGTGAAGTATAATTGTCAGCTGTTGGGGCTTCAGAGGTCGCTATGCTATTCATTGTTCGTTTAATTCTTACCGTTATCTACTGCATTCTGGTCTGTATTTTCGGCTCTATTTACTGCCTGTTCAGCCCGCGTAACCCGAAGCATGTCTCGACCTTCGGTCACATGTTCGGTCGCCTTGCGCCGCTGTTTGGCCTGAAAGTGGAAAAACGCCTGCCGGAAGGCGCAGAAAACTTCGGTAACGCCATTTATATCGCTAACCATCAGAACAACTACGATATGGTGACGGCTGCTAACATCGTCCTGCCACCGACGGTGACGGTGGGTAAAAAGAGCCTGCTGTGGATCCCGTTTTTCGGCCAGCTGTACTGGCTGACCGGTAACCTGCTCATCGATCGTAACAACCGTGCGAAAGCGCACAGCACCATTGGGGAAATGGTGAATCACTTTAAAAAACGCAAAATCTCCATCTGGATGTTCCCGGAAGGGACGCGCAGCCGTGGTCGCGGCCTGCTGCCGTTTAAAACCGGTGCGTTTCATGCTGCAATTGCGGCAGGCGTTCCAATTATTCCTGTGTGTGTTTCCAATACATCTAATAAGATTAATCTTAATCGCCTGAATAATGGGCTGGTGATTGTCGAAATGCTGCCGCCGGTAGACACCAGCAAATACGGCAAAGATCAGGTACGTGAGCTGGCGGCACACTGCCGTGAACTGATGGCTCAGCATATTGCACTGCTCGACAAAGAAGTCGCAGAGAGAGAAGCCGCCGGTAAAATTTAATCCGGCGTGAAAGGGAAAACGAATTCCCGCGTTGTTAGTCGTTTCAGATGGAGCTTATATGTCACTCAGTCGGCGTCAGTTTATTCAGGCTTCGGGGATTGCCCTTTGTGCGGGTGCGATTCCGTCGACAGCCAACGCCGCCGGGCAGCAACCGCCGCTGCCCATTCCGCCGTTGCTGGAATCCCGTCGCGGGCAACCGCTATTCCTGACGCTACAGCGTAGCCACTGGTCTTTTACCCAGGGCACGCGCGCGCCGGTCTGGGGGATCAACGGGCGCTATCTTGGGCCAACCATTCGCGTGTGGAATGGTGATGACGTTAAGCTGATCTACAGCAACCGCACGTCTGAAAAGGTGGCCATGACCATCAGCGGGTTGCAGGTGCCAGGGCCGCTGATTGGCGGCGCGGCACGCATGATGTCACCTAACGCTGACTGGGCGCCGGTGCTGCCGATTCGTCAAAATGCCGCAACGCTGTGGTATCACGCCAATACCCCTAACCGCACCGGGCAGCAGGTTTACAACGGCCTGGCCGGGATGTGGCTGGTGGAAGATGACATCAGCAAATCGCTGCCGATCCCGAACCATTACGGTGTGGATGATTTCCCGGTCATTATCCAGGATAAACGCCTGGATAATTTCGGCACGCCTGAGTACAGCGAGCCGGGTAGCGGGGGCTTTGTCGGCGATACCTTGCTGGTTAATGGCGCGCAAAGTCCGTATGTCGAAGTGTCTCGCGGTTGGGTGCGGCTGCGTTTGCTGAATGCCTCCAACTCACGCCGCTATCAGCTGCAAATGAGCGATGGCCGCGCGTTACATGTGATTTCGGGCGATCAGGGCTTTTTACCTGCACCGGTTGCGGTCAAACAGCTGGCGCTGTCGCCGGGTGAACGTCGTGAAATCCTCATTGATATGACCAACGGGGATGAAGTGTCGGTCACCTGCGGTGAAGCGGCGAGCATTGTGGATCGCATCCGTGGGTTCTTTGAACCCTCAAGCATTCTGGTGTCGACCCTGGTGTTGACCCTGCGTCCTACCGGCCTGCTGCCGCTGGTGACTGATACCCTGCCGATGCGTTTGCTACCGCAGGAGATCATGAGTGGTTCGCCCGTGCGTAGCCGTGATATCAGTCTGGGTAGCGATCCGGGCATCAACGGTGCGCTGTGGGATGTTAACCGCATTGATATCACTGCTCAGCAGGGAACATGGGAACGCTGGACCGTGCGTTCAGACATGCCGCAATCGTTCCATATTGAAGGGGTGAACTTCCTGATCCGTAACGTGAATGGCGCGATGCCGTTCCCGGAAGACAGGGGCTGGAAGGATACCGTCTGGGTGGATGGCCAGGTTGAACTGCTGGTCTATTACGGCCAGCCTTCATGGCCACACTTCCCGTTCCTGTTCCACAGCCAGACGCTGGAGATGATGGACAGGGGTTCCGTGGGGCAGATGCTGGTAAACCCGGCACCGTAACCGCAACCACTATTCCCGGTTCGCCGGGAATAGTCTAGGTGCGCCAGAAAAAGCGCGTAAACAGGATCAGTACCGGGTAAATTTCAAGACGCCCTAATATCATCGCCGCGCACATCAACAGCTTCGCCCCTTCTTTCAGCGTACCAAATGTCGACGCCGTCTCACCAAATCCCAGCCCCATATTGTTGATGCAGGCAGCCACCGTGGCAAATGAGGTGAACAGGTCGTAGCCCATCAGGTTCAGCATCCAGACGAATAAGCCGGTAATCATCACGTAGAGGAAAAAGAAGCTCCATACCGAGCGCAGGACGCGTTCATTGACCACGCTTTTACCGACTTTAATACTGAGCAGTGCTCTTGGGTGGGCTAACTGCTTCAGCTCCTGAGCACACTGTTTGAACATGATGAGAAAGCGCAGCGCCTTGATGCCGCCGCAGGTAGAGCCTACACAGCCGCCAAAAAAGCTGGCGCTGAGTAACAGGAAGATAGTATGAGGGGGCCATTTGGCGTAATCCGCTGTCGAAAGGCCATTATCTGTCATCATCGAGCTGGCTAAGAAAAAAGCATGAACAAGGCTGTCGGTGGGGTTATACATCCCCGCAAACCACACCTGCCAGGCTGTAATGGCTATCACTATAGTGGCAGCCACCAGAAAAAACTTCACTTCCGGACTGTGGCGGATGGGCTTTAACGTTCGTCTGGTGATGACGACATACCAGAGGGTGAAGTTAAACGCTGACAGCAGCGAAAAGAGGCCCGCAACCAGCTCTACCGCGTGGCTGTCGAAGAAGCCAATACTCTCGCTGCGGGTAGAGAACCCACCCAGTGACACGGTCGAAAGCCCGTGGCAGAGCGCGTCAAAAAAAGACATCCCCGCCAGCCAGTAGGCGAAGGTGCAGGTTAAACCGAGAATTAAATAGGTCAGCCACAGGGTGCGGGCGGTATCTGCCAGTCTCGGGGTGAGACGCTCCTCCTTAAACGGACCAGGCATCTCGGACTGATAAAGTTTCATGCCGCCGATCCCCAGTAAAGGCAGGACGGCAACGGCCAGCACGATAACACCTAACCCACCAATAAAATTAAGCTGGGCACGATAATAAAGATAGGATTTGGGCAGGGCGCTGACATCACCAACAACGGTTGCACCGGTTGTGGTGATCCCTGAAACCCCTTCAAAAAGCGCATCGGCAAAGGAGAGCTGTAACCCGTCATCCATCCACATTGGCATGGCGCTAATCAATGAAAACAGCAGCCAGAACAGCACAATAATCACAAAACCATCGCGGGTGCGGAGCTGTATACCGGCGTGTTTTGTCGAACGCCAGGTGAGCCCACCGAGAGTGAAAAAAGCTAAAAAGGTGATTAAAAACGTAAAATAGCTACGCTCTTTATTCAGCAGGGCTATAACCATCGGCGGCAGCATAGAGAGGCTGTAAAGACAAACTAAAAAACCGCACAGGTGAAGCACAACCCGCAACTGGGATATGTTTAACGAAGCGTTGGACGTCACGGGCAACTCCCAGCCAGGTAACGGGTTTCTGAGGTTCAATGCCGGAGAAATATAGTGGATATTATGATCTAAAACTACGGATATGCTGGGATTTAACATCTTCCATGATTTTCTGTTTTGATCCTGCATCCTTTTCTTCATTTCTGGCAGATTAACAGCGTATAATCCCCGCCCTTTTGTTTATTTTTTCTTCGGAAGCATTATGAGCGCAATTTCCCTGATCCAGCCGGATCGTGACCTCTTCTCCTGGCCCCAGTACTGGGCAGCCTGTTTTGGGCCGGCGCCGTTTCTGCCGATGTCCCGTGAAGAGATGGACCAACTGGGCTGGGACAGCTGCGACATCATTCTGGTCACGGGCGATGCCTATGTCGACCACCCGAGCTTTGGGATGGCCATCTGTGGCCGAATGCTCGAAGCACAGGGCTTCCGTGTAGGGATCATCTCCCAGCCTGACTGGAACAGCAAAGACGCGTTTATGGCGCTCGGTAAACCGAACCTGTTTTTCGGCGTCACTGCCGGCAACATGGACTCGATGATCAACCGCTATACTGCCGACCGTAAGCTGCGCCATGACGATGCCTATACCGCCGATAACGTGGCGGGCAAACGCCCGGATCGCGCGACGCTTGTGTACACCCAACGATGCAAAGAAGCATGGAAAGACGTGCCGGTCATCCTGGGTGGCATCGAAGCAAGCCTGCGCCGTACCGCGCACTATGACTACTGGTCTGATACCGTGCGTCGTTCAGTGCTGGTGGATTCCAAAGCTGACATGCTTATCTTCGGTAACGGTGAACGTCCGCTGGTAGAAGTGGCGCACCGTCTGGCGCAGGGTGAGCCAGTCAGCGAGATCCGCGACGTGCGTAACACTGCGATCATGGTGAAAGAAGCACTGCCAGGCTGGAGCGGTGTGGATTCCCGTATCATCGATATGCCGGGCAAAATAGACCCTATCCCGCATCCGTACGGTGAAGATTTGCCGTGCGCGGATAACAAACCGGTCGAGCCGAAAAAAGCCGAAGCTAAAGCCGTTGTCGTGCAGCCGCCGCGTCCAAAGCCGTGGGAAAAGACCTATGTGCTGCTGCCGTCCTTTGAGAAGGTCAAAAGCGACAAAGTGCTCTATGCGCACGCCTCGCGTATTCTGCACCATGAAACCAACCCGGGCTGTGCCCGCGCGCTGATGCAAAAGCACGGCGAGCGTTACATCTGGGTTAACCCGCCAGCCATCCCGCTGTCGACCGAAGAGATGGACAGCGTCTTTGCGCTGCCGTACAAGCGTGTTCCGCATCCGGCATATGGCAACAGCCGTATCCCGGCGTATGAGATGATCCGCTTCTCGATCAACATCATGCGTGGCTGCTTCGGTGGCTGTTCCTTCTGCTCCATTACCGAGCACGAAGGCCGCATTATTCAGAGCCGCTCTGAAGAGTCGATCGTCAACGAGATCGAAGCCATTCGTGATACCGTACCCGGCTTTACCGGGGTTATCTCCGATCTGGGCGGCCCAACGGCAAACATGTATATGCTGCGCTGTAAGTCCCCACGTGCGGAGCAAACCTGCCGCCGTCTGTCGTGCGTCTACCCAAGCATTTGCGAGCATATGGACACCAACCACGAGCCGACGATCAATCTCTATCGCCGCGCCCGTGACCTGAAAGGCATCAAGAAGATCCTGATCGCCTCCGGTGTGCGTTACGACATCGCGGTTGAAGATCCGCGTTATATCAAAGAGCTGGCAACGCACCACGTTGGCGGTTACCTGAAGATTGCCCCGGAGCACACCGAAGAAGGCCCACTGTCCAAGATGATGAAGCCGGGCATGGGCAGCTATGACCGCTTTAAAGAGCTGTTCGACACTTACTCGAAACAGGCCGGTAAAGAGCAGTATCTGATCCCGTACTTTATCTCCGCGCACCCTGGTACGCGTGATGAAGACATGGTGAACCTCGCGCTGTGGCTAAAACAACGCCGCTTCCGTCTGGATCAGGTGCAGAACTTCTATCCGTCACCGCTCGCAAACTCAACGACCATGTATTACACCGGTAAGAACCCGCTGAGTAAGATTGGCTATAAGAGTGAAGATGTGGTGGTGCCGAAAGGGGATAAACAGCGTCGCCTGCATAAAGCGCTGCTGCGTTACCACGATCCGGCTAACTGGCCGCTGATCCGTCAGGCGCTGGAAGATATGGGTAAAAAACACCTGATCGGCTCGCGTCGCGACTGTCTGGTACCCGCGCCGACGCTTGATGAAATGCGCGAAGCACGTCGTCAGAACCGCAATACGCGCCCGGCGTTGACCAAGCACACGCCGATTGTGCATCAGCGTTCGAACGGCAATTCCAGTGCGAAGAAGCCAGTGAAGCGTAAAGCTTAGTGCAAAATGACAGTGGAATACCCTAAGGGGTATTCCACAGCGCTACCTCTTTTTCCCGGCGGTTGACCAGCCCCGGTACTTTTTTGCCATTGTCGTAAACCCAGCGCCGCATCTGATCGGGAACGCCAGCAAAGTTTCCGTTGTTAAGTACCTTCAGCAAGGTACTGTCCAGGAAAGCACCGTTACCCACGTTAAAGGCAAATGACACCAGCGCGTCGAATTGGTTTTGTGACAGAATCTGCTGGACGCTGTTGTTAATCAGGGCTTCAACGGGATCAAGATCTTGATCCAGTAACGCCCAGCACTGGTTCTCTGTGAGCTCGTCCTTGTACCTCACTGTAACGCCCGCGATAGTTAGCTTTCCCGAGCGCCGTTCTGAAGGGGTCAGCAGATGGCCGATACCAATCGTTGGCGCCCCTCCCGAATCCAGATATTCATAGGGAATAAGTCCTTCCCACTCTTTGAACAAAAGTTTACCGCTCGTACCTACCCGCATGTTGCTCATAGCCCGATCTCCGAAGTGATCATGTTGACAGACTATACACAGCGCTGGTTGGGTTACGCCCCAGGCAAAAAGTTGTAATAATTGCGGCGGAGTAAGACGGGTAGGTTAAAAAGAACCCCGGGCGATGCCGGGGTTGAGAAGAGATTAGCCGCCAAACTGATCCGGGTCCGGCCCAAGCCGTTTGCCCTGATCCAGCTTCGCAATTTCACCCAATTCATCTTTGTCCAGACGGAAATCCCAGACGTCGAAGTTTTCGGCGATGCGCGCTGGCGTGACCGATTTCGGGATAACCACCAGACCACTGTCCAGATGCCAGCGGATGACAATTTGCGCAGGGCTCTTGCCATATTTATCCGCCAGTTCACGGATAATTTTCTGATCGAAAACGCCTTCACCACCCTGAGCCAACGGGCTCCAGGACTCGGTCTGGATTTTGTGCGTGGCATTCCAGGAATGGAGCTGACGCTGCTGCATCAGCGGGTGCAACTCAATCTGATTAATGACCGGAACCACTCCCGTTTCGTCAATAAGACGTTGCAGATGGTGAACCTGGAAATTACAGACCCCGATACTTTTCACCAGCCCAATTTTTTGCAGCTCAATCATCCCTTCCCAGGCTTCAACATAGTGGTCAATAGCCGGAACGGGCCAGTGCATCAAATACAGATCGACGAAATCCAGCCGTAGCTTATCCAGGCTTTCCTGTAACGCTTCACGCGGGCGCTTTTGATCGTCGTTCCACAGTTTGGTGGTGATGAAAAGGTCGTCGCGTGAGACGCCTGCAGTGGCAAGCGCTTTACCCACGCCGTCTTCATTCTTGTACGCGGCGGCGGTATCGATAGAGCGATAGCCGACTTCCAGTGCTTTATGAATGGCGGATACGACCTCGTCGTTACCGGCTTTCCATACACCGAGCCCCAGCTGGGGCATCACGTTGCCGTCCTGAAGCTTGATTACGGTTTGGTTTGCCATTTTTCCTCCTTCATTTGCTCATCCATCGGGGGCGAACCCCCGATGGCGTGTGTGCATTAAGTCTGGACGAAATGTCAAAAAACGAAAGGCGGGATGTTAAAAACGCTTAGCGCGCCGCTTCGTAGATACGACGGCTCACGTCCAGCGTGATGTCGCCATGTTCGCCCAGTTGTGTCATGCCGTGTTCTTCCAGTTTTGCCAGCAGGGCAGGGATGGAGCTACCATCCAGGCCGTAACCAGAAAGACGTGTCGGAACACCCAGTCCTTCAAAGAAGTTGCGGGTTGCTTCGATTGCGGCATCGATACGTGCATCTTCTGAGCCTTCGGTGATATTCCACACGCGCTCAGCGTATTGCAGCAGTTTGGCGCGCTTGGTATCACGTTTTTCGTTCCACAGTGCAGGCAGCACAACCGCCAGCGTCTGAGCGTGATCCAGACCATGCATTGCCGTCAGTTCGTGGCCCAGCATGTGGGTTGCCCAGTCCTGCGGAACACCTGCACCGATCAGGCCGTTCAGCGCCTGAGTCGCGGCCCACATTACGTTGGCACGCACGTTGTAGTTTTCAGGTTCTTTCAGCGCTTTCGGGCCATCTTCTACCAGCGTCAGCAGAATACCTTCCGCGAAGCGATCCTGAATTTTGCCGTCAACCGGGTAAGTCACATACTGTTCAACGGTGTGAACGAATGCATCCACGACACCGTTAGCCACCTGGCGAGCAGGCAGGGTGTAGGTGTAAACCGGGTCAAGGATTGCGAACACAGGCTGTACGTGATCGTTCATAAAGGCCTGTTTGTCGCCCGTGGTTTTACGGGAGATAACGGCACCTTTGTTGGATTCAGAGCCGGTAGCAGGCAGGGTCAGGACCGAGCCCATTAGGATCGCGCTTTTCACGTCGCTGCCACGGGTTTCCAGGATATGCCACGGATCAACGCCGTCTGCGTAATGCGCCGCAGCAGCGATGAACTTAGTACCGTCCAGTACGGAGCCGCCGCCAACAGCCAGCAGGAAGGTGATGTTCTCTTCGCGGGCAATTTTGACCGCGTTCATCAGAGTTTCATAAGATGGGTTTGGCTCAATACCGCCAAACTCACGCACGTCCAGACCTTCCAGGGCGCTGTACACCTGATCCAGCACGCCGGTTTTTTTCACGCTACCGCCGCCGTAGGTAATGAGTACGCGGGCGTCAGCCGGGATTTGTGCACGCAGGTCGGCGATAGCGCCTTTACCAAACAGAATGCGGGTTGGGGTGTGGAGATTAAAATTGTTCATTGCTCGTTCCCTATCGTGGGTGAAAAATCGTGGTGGCGCGATGGCTACCTGATGCTGCACATTGTGGCGGGCTCGCGCCATCCTCTCAATGCACATTCCTGCCGATGTCTTGCCCATTTCTACAGAGCGCTGGAGAAACAGCAAAAAACTGCGCACACTGTTAAGGTCGGAAACCGTACCCGGAGTAACTAAGAATGAACCGCGAAGAGATTTGCCTTCAGTTAACCTCTCAGATTAAACATCTGATAGATAAAGATAATAATAGTGGTGAGCTGCTGCCGGATATTCGTCTGCTCTACGGGACCCAGCCGGGTACGCGTACGCCGGTGATGTACCAGCCGGGCATCGTTTTTCTCTTCTCTGGCCATAAAATTGGCTATATCAATGAGCGCGTGTTCCGTTATGACACCAATGAATATCTGCTCCTGACAGTACCTTTACCCTTTGAATGTGAAACCTTTGCGACAGAAGCCGTTCCGCTGGCCGGTATTCGTTTAAATGTCGATATCCTTCAGTTGCAGGAGCTGCTGATGGAGATCGGCGAGGACGAGCTGTTCCAGCCATCGATGGCAGCAAGCGCGATTAACTCGGCCACGTTATCGGAAGAGATCCTCTGTGCCATTGAACGCTTGCTGGATGTGATGGCGAGGCCGCTCGATGCCCGCATTCTGGGCAAACAGATTATCCGTGAAATTCTCTACCACGTGCTGCTGGGGCCGGGTGGCGGGGCGCTGCTGGCGCTGGTGAGCCGCCAGACGCACTTTAGCCTGATAAGCCGCGTGCTCAAGCGCATAGAAAGCCAGTACACGGAAAACCTCAGCGTTGACCAGCTGGCGGCGGAAGCGAACATGAGTGTCTCGGCGTTTCACCATAATTTTAAATCAGTGACCAGCACCTCGCCGCTGCAATACCTGAAAACATACCGGCTGCATAAAGCGCGCATGATGATGATCCACGACGGCATGAAGGCCAGCGCGGCGGCAATGCGGGTAGGCTATGAAAGTGCGTCGCAGTTCAGTCGGGAGTTTAAGCGCTACTTCGGCGTGACGCCGGGGGAAGATGCTTCACGCATCAGAATGATGCAGGGAGCCTGACGGGAAATATAAGCCGGGTAAGGCGTAGCCGCCACCCGGCAATTTTTTATCACGCGCTGCAATACTTCTTCTTAATCACTACCGCAATAGTTCCCACCAGGCCTGCTACCAGCAGGAACATCGGCAGGATCATCAGGAAGGTCATCACCTGATCTTCATGGTGTTTCACAAACGGGATCATGTTCAGCGCATAGCCGAGTGAGGTCACCACGCCGACCCACAGCAGCCCACTCAGCCAGTTGAAGAACTGGAAGCGGCGATTCGAGAGGCCAGAGATACCGGCCATCGTCGGCAGCAGCGTGCGGACAAACGCCAGGAAGCGCCCGGCGAGCAGCGCGAGCAGGCCGTGCCGGTCAAACATGCAGGTCGCACGTTGATGATATTTATGGGGTAACTGCGAAAGCCAGCTCTTCACCATGCGCGTATTCCCGAGCCAGCGGCCCTGTAAATAGCTTAACCAGCAGCCCAGGCTGGCGGCAGAGGTGAGAATGACCATCGTCGGGGTAAAGTCCATCACACCCTTTCCGATTAATGCGCCGGCCAGCAGAAGCAGGCTGTCACCGGGCAAAAACGAGGCTGGCAGTAATCCATTTTCCAGAAACAGGGTCGCGAACATCACGAAATAGACAACACCCACGACATGTGGGTCCGCCAGTGCGGCAAAATCGTGTTGCCAGAGTGCCGCGATAATATCTTGAATAACAGCCATGGACTTTCCTGTGGAACAGCAGATATAGCGCTATTGTACACCCTGATTCGCCCGCAGGGTTTGATCGCGGGCGCAACTAATGCAGACTTTTCTGGTGGCGGTGTTCACAAAAGAGTCCAGGGGTACATTTTCAGCCAGCACTCTACACGATACGCTCAAACCCTGCCGCTAAATCCGCAATTAAATCGTCCACATTTTCTAAACCGATATGCAGGCGGATCAGGGTTCCGCTGAAGTCCACCTCGCCGCCCGGACGCAGGTCTGCTATCTGCTCTGGCTGGTTTGGCAGGATCAGGGATTCAAAACCGCCCCAGGAGTAGGCCATGCTGAAGAGGGTAAAATTATCCAGGTAGCTCGCCAGCTCATCGTTATTCAGCCGTTTTTTAAGAACGAATGAGAACAAACCGCTGCTGCCTGTAAAGTCACGTTGCCAGAACTCATGACCTTTGCTACCCGGCAGGGCAGGATGGTTCACGCGTTCAACCTGCGGGTGCTGCGCCAGCCATTCAGCGATTTTCAGGCTGCTCTCGTGATGCTGACGCAGGCGCACGCCCAGCGTACGGATCCCGCGGCTGGTCATGTAGGCCGTATCGGCATCAACCATTTGTCCCATCAGGTAGGCATTTTCGCGCAGTTGATCCCAGCAGCGGGCATTGGACACGGCGGTGCCAATCATGCCATCGGAGTGGCCAATCAGGTATTTGGTTGCTGCCTGAATAGAGATATCAATGTCGAAATCCAGCGCCTTAAACAGCACGCCCGCCGCCCAGGTGTTGTCGATCATGATGATGGCTTCCGGCGCTTTGCTGCGCACGGCTTTCACAATGGCGGGCACGTCATGCACTTCCATGGTGATAGAGCCCGGGGATTCCAGGAACACGATGCGCGTGTTTGGCTGAATAAGCTCTGCGATACCTTCACCAATCAGCGGATCAAACCAGCCGGTGGCTACGCCGAGCTTGCTGAGAATTTTGGTGCAGAAATCCTGGCTTGGTTCATAGGCGGTGTTAGTCATCAGGATATGGTCACCCTGTTCCACAAACGCCAGAATGGTATTGGCAACCGCCGCAGCCCCGCACGGGAACAGTGCGCAGCCCGCGCCGCCTTCCAGTTCGCACATGGCTTCCTGGAGTGAAAAATGGGTCAGCGTCCCGCGACGACCGTAAAACAGCCCGCCTTTGGCACGGTTACGCGTTGCGATTTTTTTGTCCTCAACGGTATCAAATACCAGTGAGGAGGCCCGCTGAATCACGCTGTTCACCGATCCCAGTGTGTATTTCTTGTTGCGTCCTGCCTGCACAAGCGTGGTATCAAGCTGCTTCTTAGTCATGTTCGCCAACCCTGTTTTATACGTCTGGACGTCCAGACTACCACGATTGTAAAAATGTGCACCCGGATGCTTATCGAATAAGCAGAAAATTTTATGAAAAATACGCATAAGAAATTTTTACTGCGTAAGCGCAAGGAAAGTGAGCGAAAATTACGGCAATATGTAAATAATAATGAGAACTACTATCAATTCGACGACGTTTTGATATTATTACGCTCAGATTTTGTGATTTGCGTCCTGGAGATACAGAGTGGGTAATAATTTGATGCAGACGGATCTTTCCGTCTGGGGCATGTATCATCATGCTGACATCGTGGTTAAGATTGTGATGATCGGCCTGATTCTGGCGTCCGTTGTCACCTGGGCTATTTTCTTCAGTAAGAGCGTTGAGCTCATTTCGCAGAAGCGTCGCCTCAAGCGCGAACAGCAGCAGCTGGCAGAGGCCCGCTCTCTGGATCAGGCTTCTGATATGACCTCTTCCTTCCACGCCAAAAGCCTGAGCACTCTGTTAGTGAACGAAGCTCAGAACGAGCTGGAACTCTCCGCAGGCAGTGAAGATAACGAAGGCATTAAAGAACGTACCGGCTTCCGCCTGGAGCGTCGTGTTGCCGCTGTTGGCCGTCATATGGGCCGCGGTAATGGTTATCTGGCGACTATCGGTGCGATTTCCCCGTTCGTGGGTCTGTTCGGTACGGTGTGGGGCATCATGAACAGCTTCATTGGTATTGCCCAGACGCAAACCACTAACCTGGCGGTTGTGGCGCCTGGTATCGCAGAAGCCCTGCTGGCAACGGCAATCGGTCTGGTTGCGGCAATTCCTGCGGTGGTTATCTATAACGTCTTCGCGCGTATGATTGGCAGCTACAAAGCCACTCTGGGCGACGTGGCAGCGCAGGTTCTGCTGCTGCAAAGCCGTGACCTTGACCTTAACGCCAGCTCCGTTAAACCGGTACACGCGGCGTCGAAACTGCGTGCAGGTTGATTAGCTATGGCAATGCGTCTTAATGAAAATCTGGACGATAACGGCGAAATGCACGAAATCAACGTGACGCCGTTTATCGACGTCATGCTGGTTCTGTTGATTATCTTCATGGTGGCGGCGCCTCTGGCGACGGTTGACGTGAAGGTGAATCTGCCGGCCTCTTCCAGCCAGCCGCAGCCGCAGCCGCGCCCGGAAAAGCCTATCTATCTGTCGGTGAAGGCCGATAAATCCATGTTCCTGGGCAATGATCCGGTGACGGATGAATCAGTTATCCCGGCACTGGAGCAGCTTACAGGCGGGAAGAAGGACACTACCGTCTTCTTCCGTGCGGATAAAACGGTTGATTACGAAACCATGATGAAGGTAATGGACACGCTGCATCAGGCGGGTTACCTGAAGATTGGCCTGGTTGGCGAAGAAAAAGCCGCCGTTAAATAAAAGAGAGCTGGCGAGAGCCTAATGCTTGTCAGTTAAGCACGGTGCAGGGTTCCGTTCACCTTAATACTCGCAGAAAATAATTCGTTCAGAACACGTGAACGGGATAAGGGGGCCGCCGCGGCCCCCTTATCAATCCCCGCGGCCCGCAAAGAAATCGGTGCTTCGCACTGCGCTCACCTCACGACCGTCTGCCTGCGGTCGGCTCGACTCGACATCCTGTCTCATTTCGCCTCTGGCCGCCATCCATGGCGTCCAGCCCTTGTCATCCGGTCTCCGGTTCGCCGATTTCTGCGGGACTCAACATCCGTGCCATTTTCAGGCCGCAGAGAAGGTTGAAGGTTCGTGAGTCCGGCTGAAAATCGCCGAAGCGTTTCCTGAAGGCCGGGGCGACGCGCAGGGATGCGCGGCGAGGGCGGATTTACAGGGACGTTACCTCCGCCCGTCCCCGATAAGCCGGAAGGAATAAGCTGAGGGTACCGCGAAGCGGCGAGTTTCTTTGCCGGGAGCCGGGATTGCTAAGGGGGCGGCGGCAACCCCCTTAGCACGTTCACCGCAGCGGATTATGCAGGTAGCAGGAAAGCCTAAGTGAACGGAACGATGCCACTCAAATAGCAGAGTAGTTTAATATCGCTTAACTGACTGGCATTAAGCTGGCGCAAGCCAGCTTTTTTTCTGCTGTATATCCCCACTCTTCACATTTATTTATCAATAAAGCCATAGTTAATAATCTGTTGATAGTTAAGAAAATATCAGTATTCGGCTGCGTTATTAAAATATATCTTTTTGCTGAAATGGCAGCGTGGGATATACCCACTACGCTTAAAACAGATAATAAAAAATACCTTCTTTTGAAGGGCTTATTTCACCTGCACAGCAAGAGACTCCCTATGGCGATGACGACATGGCTGCACCCGCACGCACCTCAACGCGACCTCATCTCTTTATCTGCAATACGACAACGTGCTGACCGCTTAATGCTGGTGCTTATCTGGGCCATGTGGGGCGTTTCGCTGTGCGTGGGATATATGAACGACAATATGGCGCAGGGGGCGATTATCAGTACCCTGCTGAGCTGTTTCTCAACTCTGCTGGCGATGCTTTGCCCCGGCTCGCTGCTGTTGCGCCTGAGCTTTGCTTTCGTACTGATGGCGTTTTCCGCGCTGCTTATCCATCTTGGCGAAGGGGAGACGGAGTACCACTTCTCTGTTTTTGTCCTGCTTTCGGCACTGCTGGCCTGGCGTGACTGGCGTCCGCTGGTGATGGGCGCTACGGTCATCGCGCTGCACCATCTGGTGTTTAATTATCTCCAGGAAAATGGGTTGTACGGCGTGGTGGTCTTTATGCACACCGGTTTTCATATGGTGGTCTTCCACGGCCTGTTTGTAGTGGTACAGACGGCCATTCTTCTCCTGCTGGCGGTACGTATGGAGCAGGATGCCCGTTCGGCCAGCGAGGTAGCGAGGCTCGCGGGGGTGATTAACCGCGAGCCAGGCTATCTGACGCTGGCCGTTGATAGCGAACCTGCTGACTCCTCTTTCGCCCGCACCTTTAGCCTGACGCTCGGCACAATGCGTTCCACGCTTGAGCAGGTGAGCGCCAATATCGGGCAACTGCTGGAGGCCTCCCGGGCGCTGCGACAACGTAACAGCGCGCTCTCAGAGCGAACCGATCATCAGGCGTCATCGCTTGCGACGGCAGCCAGCGCAATGGAGCATCTCAGTAACGTGGCGACCCAGACCAGCCACAAGGCCATTCAGGTGCGGGAGATGGCGCTTAGCGCCAGTGAGGTAGCAGAACAGGGTGGCGAGAACGTTCGCCGGGCCATCGCGGCCATGGATCAGATCCGCGAAGAGTCCCAACGTATTTACACCATTCTTGAGCTGATTGACGGAATCGCATTCCAGACGAATATTCTGTCGCTGAATGCTTCTGTCGAGGCGGCAAGAGCAGGGGAACACGGGAAAGGGTTCGCCGTGGTAGCCTCCGAGGTTCGTATGTTAGCCCAGCGCAGTGAAGGGGCGGCAAAAGAGATCCGTCAGCTGCTGACCACCTCTCAGACGACCACGCAGCAGGGTGTCGAGCACGTAGAGCACGCCGGACAGACGATGAAATCGATTATCGAGAGTATCGACGGATTGCGCTCGCTGCTGGAGGAGCTTTCGCAGATGAGTGAGGATCAACGGTCCAGTATCGCGCAGATGAACGGCAGTATTGCCAGTATTGATGCCAGCGTGCAGGAGAATGTACGGCATGTCGCGCAGACGATACAGGTTGCCGAGCAACAGCAGCAGCAGACCGGACAGCTAAAAGAGGCGATAGCGGTATTTAGATTTGATTAGCTTTGCGGGTCAGCGGGCGCGTTGGTTTTGGATGCCAGCGCGTCTTCATTCAGCGCGACATAAGTGACATTCGACGTGCGGTATTCGCCGTCGGAGAGCTTGCGGGTCAAACGTAGGGTGGCCGTTTCTCTGGCCAGCAGGTACTGGTAGTTGGCTTCCAGACGCCCGAGGATCTTCTCTTTAAGCTCTGGTCGTTGCTCAATCAGCGCATTCATCACTGCGCCGTAAATTTCTTCTTTAACCTGGAGCGCATAAATCTCGCGGCGGTTTTGCCATTTCAGGCGCACCAGCGTGGCGGGTATTGAAACCAGATCTTGCGTAATACGCGTCATTTCCACATTTTTTGTGTTTCTCAACGCCTCGAGATTTTGCTCTAAGATAAACTCATCACTTTTTTTGTCATCTAAAGTCAAATAAACATTATTATCTTCAATACCTTTCACGTTAATCATCCCCGAGGTTATAAAAAATAGGGTTGTTTTTTTCGCGGGTAATTAAATTAAGCCAAATTTTATTACCGGCTTCATTTATTTCTTTTGTTTTTTCGACCATTATTTGACTTAGTGTCTGGGCATCTATTTCACCTTCGGCCTGCAAGTCATCCAGAAGGTGAACAAAGGCTTCGATTTTAACAACGCGAAATAGCCGGTCTTTTATATGACGATCGTGCTCTTCCAGCAACATATTACGAGACTTCCCGGTTCGGGAAACACCAATTAATACGTCTGCTTCAAAATCGGAGAGCTTTCTTTTTCCCTGAGTGAAATTAGCCTCTTTTTCTGCTTCCACCGGTTGCTGTTCCACAGGCGCAATGTGGTACTTAGCCGGGACGAGATTGTCGGGCAGCATTTTTAATTTCCTTTAATTTCAACAGGGTGGGGTTGGTAAAGGCGTGAGATTCGTTGACAATAACATGAGGCAATTTTAAAATCAAAAAAAATGGAGCCTACCCATGAACAGTATTTTCTTTACGGTCATAACATTACTATTACTGACCGCTGGCGTTCTTTTATTGATGCAAGAGTTCAATAAAACGAAAGTGTCGAAAGACGCCAGTGAACCGCCTGAACCTGAACTGATGACTAAAGAGGAAGGAGAGGATCATTTTTCCGTTTTGATGAACTCTGTGACTCCGGTTTGGTACTGGCGAGTTAACCACGAATATATCGATTTTCTTCATGCCACAATAAAGCGCATGAAGATGTCGCAAATTAATGACACGCCAGGGCTGTTTGAAGCCCAGCGCCGTTGCAGCGACCTGAATTCCGCTGTGTATAAATATTACGACAATATCAAGAAGCGTTGTCTTAATGGCGAGAAGGTGTCGTATTCCGATCTGGATGTTTTAAATTTGCGGCAGTGCTTTCGCGAGTTCAGCCTGGAAGCCTACCCGGAACTGGTTGTTTTGGTATGGCCTGAGTATGCACGCCCTGAAGTAAATCCGGATGAAGTGTAGGTGTTTTGTTGGTTAGTTGTTGCAAAGAGTAAGCGCCGTTAAGATATACTGCGCTTATTTTTTTGCACAAAGGACTCTATGGAACGCTTTTTTGAAAATGCAATGTATGCCTCCCGTTGGTTACTGGCACCGGTCTATTTCGGCCTTTCTCTGGCACTGGTCGCACTGAGCATTAAGTTTTTTCAGGAAATTTTTCACGTCTTACCCAACATTTTTTCCGTTGCTGAGTCCGATCTGATTCTGGTGCTGCTGTCACTGGTGGATATGACGCTGGTGGGTGGCTTGCTGGTAATGGTGATGTTCTCTGGCTATGAGAACTTTGTGTCTCAGCTGGATATCGATGAGCATAAAGAAAAACTGAGCTGGCTTGGCAAAATGGATGCCTCGTCGCTGAAGAACAAAGTCGCCGCCTCGATTGTGGCTATCTCTTCCATCCATCTGCTGCGCGTGTTTATGGACGCGAAGAATATCCCGGATAACAAGCTGATGTGGTATGTGATTATCCACCTGACATTTGTGCTGTCAGCGTTTGTGATGGGGTATCTGGATAAGATCAGTAAGAAATAAAGTCCCCCTCACCCCGCCCTCTCCCCATGTACGTTCCGGGGACATGGTAGACAGGTGTTCGGGGACATGGTGAACACTTTTTAACATCCTTTACCCATGGTGATCGACTTTTTCTTCAGGTCGATCACCCCCACTTTCGTGCTGTACCACCACACCTCGTAGCTGCCGTCTTCCTGCATCTCCTTCAGCCCGACCCGTTCTCCCCTGAACGCCTTGCCTGCGCTCAGACTTACCCCTTTCACGCTCAGCTTTCCGCTGATATCCACTTTCCTGACCATCACGCCCTCGTCGTATTCCGGGGGCGTGGTGTTGCCGCTGTACTGCCGCTCTGACGGCTTATACCGCGACCCCGGTACCGCCATATCCAGCGCCTCATGCGGGCGTTCAAGGTTATAGACTGTCCGCCAGTGGTCGAAGGCGCGCTGCAGTTCGCCCCCGCTCGCGAACCACTTCCCCTGCAGCACTTCTGCCTTCAGGCTCCGGTGAAAACGCTCCAGCTTACCCTGCGTCTGCGGATGATACGGCCGGGAGTGCCCCACCCGGATACCCAGACGCATCAGCCACAGCTCCAGCGCCGTCCAGGTGCCGGTGGTGTCTCCCCACGGAGAACCGTTGTCCATCGTCATCCGGTCCGGCAGGCCGTAGCGCTCAAACACGCTGACCAGCTGCTGCTGCACGGTCTCGCGCCGTTCATCGGTACAGTGCGCCAGGCACAGGGAAAATCGGGAGTGGTCGTCCAGCAGGGTGAGCGGATGGCAGCGGCCGCCTCCAAAGGGAAAGTGGCCCTTAAAATCCATCTGCCAGAGGCGGTTCGGCGCGTCATGTTCGAACCGTCCCGTGGCGGGAATGCCCGGTGAAGTGCCCGGCAGCAGACCGTGACGGGCCATGAGGTTATGGACGGTGCTGAAGGCGGGCATGGTGTGCCCCTGGTCTTCCAGCCAGCGCTTTATCTTGCGTGCGCCCCAGCGTTCATGGCGGTCATGCGCCATACGCAGCAGGGCAGTGATGTCGTCAGATGAGCGGTTCGGGGAATGGTGCGGTATGCGCGGGCGGTCCTGAAGGCCGGAGGCCCCTTCCTCCGCCCAGCGGCGAAGCCACTTATAGCCGGTGGCAGGTGAAATGCCGAAGCGACGGCAGAGGGAACGGATGTTCGCCCCGTCCTGCGAGGCGAACAAAACAAACTCGGTACGTAATGACATGGTATCTCTCGCATCCCAGGACATAAGCGACTCCATAAACGGGTTCTTATGCCTTAGTTGTAAGTGTCTACCATGTCCCCGAACAAGTGTTCACTATGTCCCCGGACCGTACAGTGGGAGAGGGTTAGGGTGAGGGCAACAGACCACTCTACTTATCCGACGACGCCTGCCACAGATTCAGCTCTCCATCCGCAACATGCTGGTCAATCCGCTTCAGCTCATCGTCCGTAAAGTGCAGGTTATTCAGCGCCTGGACGTTCTCTTCCAGCTGCTCCGGGCGGCTTGCGCCAATCAGCACCGACGTTACGCGCTCATCTTTTAGCAGCCAGCTCAGGGCCATTTGCGCCATTGATTGCCCGCGAGCATGGGCCATTTCGTTCAGCAAACGCAGGCTGTTCAGGTTGGCTTCCGTCAGCATTTTCTCCGTCAGGCCGCGTACTTTCTTACCTTCACGCTGCATCCGCGAGCCATCAGGAATGCCATTCAGGTATTTCCCTGTCAGCAACCCCTGCGCCAGCGGCGTAAAGGCGATACAACCGGTGTCGTTTTCCGCAAGGGTATCCAGCAGCCCGGTTTTATCCACCCAACGGTTGAGCAGGTTGTAGGACGGCTGGTGGATAAGCAACGGGATTTTCCACTCGCGCAGTAGCGCAGCCATTTTCTGCGTGCGCTCTGTTGAGTAGGACGAAATCCCCACATACAGCGCCTTACCGCTCTGAACCGCCTGCGCCAGCGCGGAGGCGGTCTCTTCCATCGGCGTGTTTTCGTCTACGCGGTGGGAATAGAAAATATCAACATACTCCACGCCCATGCGTTTCAGGCTCTGGTCGAGGCTGGCCAGCAGATACTTACGCGACCCACCCGAACCGTATGGCCCAGGCCACATGTCGTAGCCCGCTTTGGTCGAGATAATCAGCTCGTCGCGGTACGCGGCAAAATCGTCGTGCAGCAGGCGACCAAAATTCTCTTCGGCGCTGCCCGCAGGCGGGCCGTAGTTATTGGCAAGGTCGAAATGGGTAATGCCAAGGTCGAAGGCTTTACGCAACAGCGCGCGCTGGGAATCGAGTGCCTGAACGTGGCCAAAGCTGTGCCACAGACCAAGTGACAGCGCAGGCAGGCGCAGGCCACTTTTTCCGCAGTAGCGGTACTGCATATTTTCATAGCGGCCGGAGTAAGGGTGCCAGGACATGATGTCTCCTTTCTTGTCGATGAATTTTCGAAACAACGTTTTCATTCTATGCTTATCAAATCACAATTCATGGAGATAAGCGATGACGCGCCTGACCGCCAAAGATTTTCCACAAGAATTGCTCGACTATTACGACTACTACGCCCACGGTAAAATCAACAAGCGCGAGTTCCTGAATCTCGCGGCACGCTACGCCGTGGGGGGCGTGACGGCGCTGGCCCTGTTCAATATGCTCAAGCCCAACTATGCGCTGGCAGAGCAGGTCAAATTCACCGATCCCGATATCCTGCCTGAATATATTCATTACCCCTCGCCAAACGGCCACGGCGAAGTGCGCGGCTATCTGGTAAAGCCTGCTAAAGCCCACGGAAAAGTGCCTGCCGTAGTAGTGGTCCACGAAAACCGGGGTCTTAATCCGTATATCGAAGATGTGGCAAGACGGGTTGCAAAAGCCGGGTACATTGCGCTTGCGCCAGACGGTTTAAGCTCGGTGGGCGGTTATCCGGGCAATGACGAAGAAGGGAAGGTTTTACAGCAGAAGGTTGACCCGACAAAGCTGATGAACGACTTCTTTGCCGCCGTTGAATTTATGAGAAAGCACCCGGATGCCAGCGGTAAGGTGGGGATCACCGGATTTTGCTACGGTGGAGGTGTGGCGAATGCCGCCGCGGTGGCTTACCCGGAGCTGGATTGTGCCGTGCCGTTTTACGGACGCCAGCCCGCAGCGGCAGATGTTCCGAAAATAAAAGCGCCACTGCTGCTACATTATGCCGGGCTGGATAAAAATATTAATGAGGGCTGGCCTACCTATGAAGCAGCGCTTAAATTGAATAATAAGGTTTACGAGGCGTACATCTATCCGGGCGTAAACCACGGATTTCACAACGATTCTACCCCAAGATACGATGAGCCCGCAGCAGAGCTTGCCTGGAAGCGAACGTTAAGCTGGTTTGAAAAGTACCTGAATTGATTAATAAAACGTCACCCAAATTCATCATAAAAGGTTAGATTTTCCGCAGCATCTGCCGATAACGAGGGTAAGTCTCGCCTCTGGGCGAATTCACCCTCACGGCAAGGAACACTCTATGCAGATGCTTCGTAATTTCACGATCCGCTTCGTCATGCTGACGATACTTGGGATCTTTTGTTTAATGTGGGCGGGTGTTGGCCTCTACAGCACCTGGTCGCTCTCCCGGGTGTCGGATGGCAACGAGGTCGACAGACAGCTGGTACAACAGATGACGGTGCTCAGCCAGGGCAACGATCAGTATTTCCGCTTTGTTACGCGCCTGAGCCGCGCGATGGAAGTCAAAGCCAGCGGGGGTAACCCTGACCTGGCCTCTGCACAGCAGGCGCTGGACAACATGGGCAAAAAGCTGGAGCAGATGAAGGCTATCTCTCCAGGGCCAATGGATGAGCAGGTTTCCTCTCAGGTGATCAGCACCTGGCAGGCGCTGCTCGACCAGGGTGTTGCACCGCAGATGCAGCAGGCGCAGCAGGGGCAACTGGACGGCTATCGCCAGCAGGCGAACAACATCACTCCGCCGCTGAGCCGCGCGTTTGGTGCTGCCGCAGAGAGCTTTAACAAAGCTGCGGGCGACCGTCTGGACTCCACCCGTGTGGTGGTCGACGGCCTGACAGCCATGACCCGCACCGTGATTATCGCTGCTACCATTATTGGCCTGCTGATCCTGCTCTTCACCGACCGCTACCTGGTGGCGATGCTGGTCAAACCGCTGGATCGTATCCGTCAGCAGTTCCGCCAGATTGCGCAGGGTGACCTCAGCCAACCGATTGAACCTTTTGGCCGCAACTGCGTGGGGCAACTGGTTCCGCTGCTGAGCGCCATGCAGGACAGCCTGCGTGAAGCGGTCAGCACTATCCGCTCGGGCAGTGAAAATATCTGGCGCGGCGCGACGGAAATCTCCAGCGGGAACAACGATCTCTCGTCACGTACTGAAGAGCAGGCCGCCGCGCTGGAAGAGACGGCAGCCAGCATGGAACAGCTGACCGCAACGGTGAAGCTGAATGCCGAAAGCGCACGTCAGGCCAGCCAGCTGGCGGATGTGGCTTCAACCACGGCCAGCCGTGGTGGCTCGCTGGTGGACGATGTTGTCACCACCATGAGCGGTATTTCTGACAGCTCGAAGAAAATCGCGGAAATCACCAACGTGATCAACAGCATTGCTTTCCAGACTAACATCCTGGCGCTTAATGCCGCGGTAGAAGCCGCGCGTGCGGGTGAGCAAGGGCGTGGTTTTGCAGTTGTTGCCGGAGAAGTCCGTAACCTCGCAAGCCGCAGTGCCAATGCAGCAAAAGAGATCGAAGGGCTGATCGCTGATTCCGTCAACCGCGTGGAGCAGGGCGCGCAGCTGGTTAATGACACCGGCACAACCATGGAAGCCATTCTGCGTGCGGTGACCGAAGTGACCACCATCATGAAGCAGATTGCGTCTGCATCGGAAGAGCAGAGCAAAGGCATTTCGCAGGTCGGCGTGGCCATCAGCCAGATGGACGGCGTGACGCAGCAGAACGCCTCGCTGGTGGAACAAGTTTCCGCTGCGGCATCCGCGCTGGAGCGTCAGACTGAAGATCTGCAACGTTCGGTGCAGAAATTCCGCTTATCAGCCCAGGAGCCACAAGCTCAGACTGCTGCCGCCCCGCTCAAAACTCCCGCACGAGCTAAACCTGCGACGACGCCGGACGACTGGGTTTCGTTCTAAATCCCCATCCTGAAGGCCGCCTTGTGCGGCCTTAATTATCTCTGGCTATCGTCTGGTAGGCTGACAGCCCTGGATGACATGCGTCACCTGTGAAAGCTGGCCGATTTTCACTTCGCTCGAACGCTGAAATTTACTTTTGTCTATCAGTAGCAAAGACTGGCTGGCGCGGCTTAACAGTTGTGCTTTAAACGCGGCGTTGTGTGCAACCGGGTCCCACATGATGCCCTGCTCATCCACACCTTCGCAGGAAAAGATAAACAGGTCTATCTCCAGCGCTTTGAGCTGGGTAACCAGCGCCGGGTTGACATAACAACGGTACTTGCGCTCCAGTGTTCCGCCCGAACAGACCAGCGTGATTTTCTCGCGACGGGCCATTTCATGGCAGATGGGCAGGCTGTTGGTAAAAACAGTCAGCTCCAGGTCTGGCAGCTGTCGTGCCAGATGAAAACAGGTTGAGCTGGCATCCAGCGCAATCGTCATTCCTTCACTGATGTATTCCAGCGCGTGCCGGGCAATATCGGCTTTATCGGCGTAATGGCTTTTGAGCCGCGCACCAAAAGGCTCGCCGCTATCACGACTGTCGGGGTGGATCAGCCGCGCCCGTCCGTGGTGGCGCAGGATCTTACCCTGCTGTTGCAGGCCACTCAGATCGCGGCGGATCGTCTCTTTACTGACGCCGAGATACCCGGCAAGCGCGTCAGTGGTGAGCCAGTCGCTGTTGCTCAGCAACTTAACGATGCTCTGCTGTCTGCTTTCCTTCATGCGTCGGTTCCGGTGCGTGAGATAGAGATAAGCGTTGTGCCAATCGCCACGCCATTTTTCCCGGTGTGTTTAATCTGGTACATCGACTGATCCGCGCGTCTGAGCGCATTCACAAAATCATCCTGCGCGTGTACTTCATCAATCCCGATTGATGCGCCGACCCGCGCTTCGCCGTTATCGAGTTCAAACGGCATCAGCGCCGCCCGCAGGCAAGTGTGCGCCGCACTGTTGACCAGCAAGCTGGAGAGCGGGAAGGGCAGCAGCAACACAAATTCATCCCCACCCAGTCGGCCGACGATCGTGCCTTCCGGGCAGCTTCCGCGCAGGCGCTGGCTGAGCTGAATTAAGAGTTCATCACCACTGCGGTGGCCGAAGGTGTCGTTCACGGTCTTAAAGTCATCGAGATCGATAAACGCCACGCACAGCGGACCGGCGGCTTTTAGCTCGGCAAAATGCTGAATCAACGCATGGCGGTTGGCAAGCCCGGTGAGCGGGTCGTGGTTGGCAAGTAGTGCGAGCTGTTCTTCGTACTGCTTTTCTTTGGTCATGTCGATGTGGGTGCCGGTAACCTTGATGGGATTACCCTCGTCGTCCCATTCGCTGACGCGACCCCGGTCCAGCACCCAGGTAATGGTGCCGTTTTTATGTTGCATCCGGTGTAGCGCTTCGTAGAAGGGCGTTTTGCCGTTCAGGTGGTCGTAGAATGCGTCCAGTACCTGCTGTTTATCTTCAGGGTGAAGATGTTCGCGCCAGACATCAAACTGTGCGCTCAGCTCTTTTGGCTGGTAGCCGAGCATAGAACCCCAGCGGCGATTATAAATAATCAGTTTTCCCGTAGGCACGTCGAGCTGCCACAGACACAGACCCGTGCCGTCGAGAGCGGCGCTGAGTTTGCTGCGGGCGTCACGCGCCAGCCTGGCAAGCCTGGCGTTATGCTTTTTCAGATTCTGGATCTGCTGTTTTAGCGCCTGTTCTGACATGCGACGATTCTTCGGGAAATAAGAATGATTTTTGCCAGTTTAGACGTGCTTGTAAATATGATGTTGAAAAAAGAGGCTGATTTGCGTTAAGGGTGCGCAAGGTGATTCACTCGCCCTTTTGCTATCTCCGCAGGTGCTATTCTTTGGCAATCTCCGATGTTTTTTCTGCCCATCCTTTAAAAGGTGTTGCTATGAACAGATCCGTGTCTGCCATTACATTCCTCTTAATTATGCTGTGCTCTTTTACCGTTAACGCAACCGAGCAGGGACAACAACGACGTGAAGCGCGCGACACCCGACAGGATACCCGCGAAGCCTCACGTCATATGAAGCAAACCTGCGTGGTTAACAACAACCAAAGTAATCACGACTGCCGTCAGGACAAGCGGCAAATGAAACAGGCCGGACGACAAAAAGCACGGGACATAAAGTATTGATCTGTTTTGCGAGGCGGCTTCCGGGAATGCCCCTTGTCGCCTCGTGTTAATCGCAGTATCTTTTTGCCGCGCCTGCAAAATCAGGCGTCGGGATTGACCTCCTGGTACAAGTTACAGGCGACATGGATTACTATGTCGCGCGCACGGTTTCACCTCAATGGCGGGCCGGGCGGGGGCGTCGCAAGACGCGCCGGTTTCCTGTAACGCCGGTAAGGTCAACCTCGTCTGGTTCTGCCACCCGTGAGATTGACCTCTCCGATGGCAGATGTTTATACCGTTACAGGAGGCTGCCATCATGGCTACGATCCCAACCCAGACACACGCGTTATTTACCACGCCCTTTGCCAACACCACCGATTTCACCGAGCTGGCGGACAACTGCGAGCAGTACGCTTATTCTCTGGTGGAATGCGACGACATCACCGAAAAACTGGCGCTTTGCGGGCGTCTCTCCGCCTGCCTCGCACTGTTGCAACCCACGCTGCACGAGCCTGTTCCGGCGCACTTAATCCCGCATTTCATCGTGGACGATTTGCCGTCGCGCCTGCCTGCTTTTGAGCCTGAAAGTGACCAGCTGGCGCAGTATTGCCAGGTATTAACGCAGTTGTTGATAAGCCGGGCATTGCCACCAGAGATGGCAGCGGTTATGGAAAGTTTGCTCTGCGAGCTGGTGGGTTATTTCGCCGATACGCTGAAAGCACCACGCTGGATAAATACGCTGGAAGGGAATATCGCGATTAATTAAAAAGCCGTAAGTTGCCGGGTGGCGGCTGCGCCTTACCCGGCCTGTGCTATTTTTTCTATTTATTAATGTAACAATAAATTTGGCATTTTCTGCACATTGCAAAGAACGAAAATTAATATTGTCTTAAGAAAGGTTCGCCATAATTATATTTCTGAATTGTACCTGGAATATAATTTACTATGAAAAATCTCTTTATTTTACTGGCCGCCCTGGCCGGGTTAGCCATGGCCAATTCGGCAATGGCGCAAAGCGTCACCGTGGATGTGCCGAGCGGCTATAAAGTGGTGATTGTCCCGTCATCGACCACGGTCCCCCAGGCAGTGGTCGTTGCGCCAGCGCCCGCACCTACCACCTATGCCGCACCTGCGCCGGTTTATCACCCGCGTGCACGCCATGTGGCGAGCGTGGCGGAAGGGATGGTGATTGAACATCAGTATGATGATCACCATTAATCTTATTTGAAGGGAATGTCTTCGTAGGCCGGGCAAACGTAGTGCCGCCCGGCGAGGTTTTTAGTGCGTGGCTTCACCAATCAGCGCGCCAGAGCCAGCACCCACGGCTGCACCTTTCAGTACGCTCTTACCGGTTACAGCCGCAGCGCCCGCGCCAACGGCAGCGCCCGCGCCAACGGCAGCGCCGACAGCTCCGCCTTTACGCGCGGCTTTACCTTTATCGCCGTTTTTGAACATCGCCCCTGTACCCGCACCGACGACTGCGCCACCGACAGTAGACTTCACATCTTTGCCTGCAACGGCGCCAATGGCAGCGCCTGCTACCGCACCAGCGGCGGTTTTATCCATCGCCATGGTGGATGCAGAAACGATAAGGGTGCTGAGAAGAAGCGTGGTTTTCAGGTATTTCATGACGGTTCCTTGTAGTCGTAAATCAAACATCGGCGTGAAGTCTGTCAGTCGGCCCGAATACCTGGTAGGCCAATAATGCTTGTTTACTTACCCCCAAAGCACACCACGACTCCGATGTACTATCGCTGTATAATCTTTTGCATAACGAAAATGTGAGGATTATATGAAACAACGCTTTTGGCAGGCAGTCGCGTTTAGCGTACTGATTTTACTCCCGTTATCATCCCAGGCATCCCGCCAGATAACTGACCAGATTGGTCGTACCGTCACTCTTCCTGATGAAGTTGACCGTGTGGTTGTGCTCCAGCACCAGACCCTGAATCTGCTGGTGCAGATGAATGCCACCGACAAAATCGTCGGTGTGATGGCGAACTGGAAACAGCAGTTGGGCGACGGCTACGCGCGCCTGGCACCAGAGCTGAACCAGAAAGCCGCGCTTGGCGACCTCACCCACGTCGACCCGGAAAAACTGGTGGCGCTGAAGCCGCAGGTGGTGTTCGTCACTAACTACGCGCCGCAGGAGATGATCGACAAGATCAGCAGCCTGGGTATTCCGGTGGTCGCCATTTCCCTGCGCCACGATGCTGCCGGTGAAAAAGCCAAACTGAACCCAACGATGGCAGATGAAGAACAGGCTTACGATCTGGGTTTGCGAGAAGGGATCACCCTGATTGGCGAAATAGTTAATAAACAGCCAGAAGCGAAAGCCCTGATTGCAGCGACCGACAATGGCCGCAAAATGGTCAGCGACCACCTGAAAGATATCCCGGCGGAAAAACGTGTTCGCGCTTACATGGCTAACCCGGAACTCACCACCTACGGCTCCGGGAAATATACCGGCCTGATGATGGCGCACGCGGGCGCGGTTAACGTGGCAGCGGCCACCATTCAGGGTTTTAAAACCGTGGCGATGGAGCAGGTGATTGCCTGGAACCCGCAGGTGATCTTCGTGCAGGACCGTTACCCGTCTGTGGTTAACGAGATCAAAACCGGTGCGCAGTGGCAGACCATCGACGCGGTGAAAAATCAGCGCGTTTACCTGATGCCGGATTACGCCAAAGCCTGGGGCTACCCAATGCCGGAAGCAATGGGCATTGGTGAGCTGTGGATGGCGAAAAAGCTCTACCCGGAGAAGTTTAAAGACGTGGATATGCGCAAGGTCGCGAACGACTGGTATCAGCGTTTTTATCGCACCACGTATCAGGGCATTGATTGATGCGCGTGCTGGCAGCGGGCAGCCTGCGGGTGGTGTGGCAGAATTTAATGGCGCACTTTCCTGAACCGGTCGAAACCCAGTTCGGCCCGGCCGGGCTGTTACGGGAACGTATTGAAACCGGTGAGTCGTGCGACCTGTTTGCTTCGGCAAATCTTGCCCATCCGCAGGCGTTATTCGCGTCCGGGCAGGCGTTATCGGTGGTGCCTTTTGCCAGCAATCAGCTTTGCCTGACGGTGCGCAGCGATGTGCTGCACGCGGGGGATGACTGGTTCACTTTGCTTACCCGTGATGATGTGCGTATCGCGACCTCTACGGCGGGAACCGATCCGTCCGGGGATTACACCCAGGCGCTGTTTACCCGCATGGGCGAAGCAGGTGAGGGGGTAAGAATGCGGGCGAAAGCGCTGGTGGGCGGGCGAAATTCCGCGCCGATTCCGACGGGCAAACTGGCGGCTGAGTGGATTATTCATGGCGGCCAGGCGGAGGTGTTTATCGGTTATGCCAGCTATGCCGCAACATTGCGGGAAGTCGACGGGCTGATGGTTATCGACATCCCCGCAGCGTATAACCCGCGCGCGGAGTATGCGTGTGCGGTGGTGACGCCGAAGGGCAGAGCGCTCGCGGAATATCTGGTGTCAGCAGAGGCGAAGATGATCCTGCAACAGGCAGGGTTCGGGGCGTAATTTAGCCGGGTGGCGCTGCGCTTACCCGGCCTACTTTTTTATTCCCTCTCCCCGTGGGTGTACGTTCCGGGGACATGGTAGACAGGTGTTCGGGGACATGGTGAACACTTTTTAACATCCTTTACCCATGGTGATCGACTTTTTCTTCAGGTCGATCACCCCCACTTTCGTGCTGTACCACCACACCTCGTAGCTGCCGTCTTCCTGCATCTCCTTCAGCCCGACCCGTTCTCCCCTGAACGCCTTGCCTGCGCTCAGACTTACCCCTTTCACGCTCAGCTTTCCGCTGATATCCACTTTCCTGACCATCACGCCCTCGTCGTATTCCGGGGGCGTGGTGTTGCCGCTGTACTGCCGCTCTGACGGCTTATACCGCGACCCCGGTACCGCCATATCCAGCGCCTCATGCGGGCGTTCAAGGTTATAGACTGTCCGCCAGTGGTCGAAGGCGCGCTGCAGTTCGCCCCCGCTCGCGAACCACTTCCCCTGCAGCACTTCTGCCTTCAGGCTCCGGTGAAAACGCTCCAGCTTACCCTGCGTCTGCGGATGATACGGCCGGGAGTGCCCCACCCGGATACCCAGACGCATCAGCCACAGCTCCAGCGCCGTCCAGGTGCCGGTGGTGTCTCCCCACGGAGAACCGTTGTCCATCGTCATCCGGTCCGGCAGGCCGTAGCGCTCAAACACGCTGACCAGCTGCTGCTGCACGGTCTCGCGCCGTTCATCGGTACAGTGCGCCAGGCACAGGGAAAATCGGGAGTGGTCGTCCAGCAGGGTGAGCGGATGGCAGCGGCCGCCTCCAAAGGGAAAGTGGCCCTTAAAATCCATCTGCCAGAGGCGGTTCGGCGCGTCATGTTCGAACCGTCCCGTGGCGGGAATGCCCGGTGAAGTGCCCGGCAGCAGACCGTGACGGGCCATGAGGTTATGGACGGTGCTGAAGGCGGGCATGGTGTGCCCCTGGTCTTCCAGCCAGCGCTTTATCTTGCGTGCGCCCCAGCGTTCATGGCGGTCATGCGCCATACGCAGCAGGGCAGTGATGTCGTCAGATGAGCGGTTCGGGGAATGGTGCGGTATGCGCGGGCGGTCCTGAAGGCCGGAGGCCCCTTCCTCCGCCCAGCGGCGAAGCCACTTATAGCCGGTGGCAGGTGAAATGCCGAAGCGACGGCAGAGGGAACGGATGTTCGCCCCGTCCTGCGAGGCGAACAAAACAAACTCGGTACGTAATGACATGGTATCTCTCGCATCCCAGGACATAAGCGACTCCATAAACGGGTTCTTATGCCTTAGTTGTAAGTGTCTACCATGTCCCCGAACAAGTGTTCACTATGTCCCCGGACCGTACAGTGGGAGAGGGTTAGGGTGAGGGCATCAGCCCTGACGCTTATCCTCGGTATTCGTATCAAAATCGCTTGCCGCATGGCGTTCATGCAGCTGTTCGCTCGGCTCGCCAAAGGTGCGGTTAACCATGCGGCCGCGCTTCACTGCCGGACGGTGTGCCACATCTTTTGCCCAACGTTGCACGTTGGTGTACTGCTGCGCATCCAGGAACTCTGCGGCGTTATACACGTTCCCGAGCACCACGTTGCCGAACCACGGCCAGATAGCCATATCGGCAATGGTGTACTCTTCTCCCGCCACATAGCGGCTACGCGCCAGCTGTTTGTCCAGCACGTCGAGCAGACGTTTTGACTCCATGGTGAAGCGGTCAATCGCGTACTCAATCTTTACAGGCGCATAGTTGTAGAAGTGGCCAAAACCGCCGCCGAGGAACGGCGCAGAGCCTTGTAACCAGAACAGCCAGTTCAGGGTTTCTACCCGGCCCGCCGGATCTTTTGGCAGGAAGTGACCAAATTTCTCTGCGAGATACAGCAGGATATTACCGGATTCAAATACGCGCGTTGGCGGGGTGGTTGAGTGGTCACGCAGTGCCGGTATTTTCGAGTTCGGGTTCACGTCCACAAAGCCGCTGGAGAACTGATCGCCCTCACCGATGCGGATAAGCCACGCATCATACTCTGCACCCGTCACGCCCAGCGCCAGCAGCTCTTCGAGCATGATAGTGACTTTCTGGCCGTTCGGTGTCCCCAGGGAATAGAGCTGCAGCGGGTGCGATCCTACCGGCAGCGTTTTTTCATGGGTTGCACCGGATACCGGACGGTTGATGTTGGCGAACGCACCGCCGTTGTTCTGTTTCCATTCCCACACTTTCGGTGGCTGATAAGTGTTGTCTGACATGTTGGCCTGCCTTTTGAGTGATGTGTTGAGGCAGTGTAGCAGGAGATTTGTGAATGGTTTAACGAACTGAGCGCATTAGAGTCGCGGCTATTCCTTCTGGCGCTTATATATATCAAAACCGTTATAAGCTTAATCGAAAATCGCATTTTCATTGTTAATGCGTATTACCGCAAAGCTGAATATGATGCTGTCATATAAAGAAAATTATCAGTAGTAAATACTTTATCAGGCAAGGAGTTAGTGAGATGCGTAAGCTTCTGTTATCCGCAGTTGTAGTATCGCTCGCGTTAGGTCTGGCAGGCTGTGATGATGCGAAAAATAAAGAGACGAGTAATGCGCCAGCAGCGAAAAGCGACGCCCCAAAAGAGGGGGGCTCGCTGATTATCGGTATTACCTCCGGTGACCCGTTAGCCGTTAACCCACTCTATGCCAGCGACCGTACCACCTTAACCATCATGCAGGCGCTTTATGCCCCGCTGTATAGCTTCAACAACGGCAAAATTGAATGGGGACTGGCAGAAAGCCTGACGCCATCCGCCGATAACCTGAGCTACACCCTGACCTTAAAACCCAATCTGAAATGGCAGGATGGCCAGCCGCTGACGGCGGACGACGTAGTGTTCACCTTCAATAAACTGCTGGATGCCAAACAGCACAGCTTCTTCCGCAGCATGTTCACTTACGGCGGCAAACCCGTAGAAGTGAGCAAGGTTGACGATCGCACCGTGAAGTTCACCTTACCGCAGGTGAGCGCAGCCTTTACCGGAACCCTGGTGCAGATCTACCCAATCCCACAGCACGTGTTCGCGAATGAAGGCGATCTGGAAAAAAGCACCAAAAACGATGCGCCGGTGGGTTCCGGGCCGTTCAAGTTTAAAGAGTACCGCGCCGGGCAGTATTTCGCCCTGACCCGTTTTGACGATTACTGGAACGGTAAAGCGAAGCTCGATTCCGTGACCTACCGTTTTGCCAAAGACAGCAACTCCGCCAACCTGGCGCTGCAAAACGGCGAAATCAACCTCAAGATGGTTGACCCGCAGGACGTGAACCGCCTGAAAAACACCGGTAAATTTGATTTTGTGGTGTACCCGGAAGGGCGTCTGGCTTACATGACCTTTAACCAGAACGTGCCGGTCATGAAAAGCAAAGAGCTGCGTCAGGCCATTGCCTATGCCATCAACAAAGACGAGCTGACCCAGACCGCGTTTACCTCGCTGGACTACGCCAAACCGGCAACTTCGTTCCTGACGCCGGATACGCTGTATCAGACTGACGACGTAGAGCAGTACAAGTTCGATCAGCAAAAAGCCAAAGATCTGCTGAAGGCCTCCGGTGCGCCGGAAAACCTGAAGCTGCATCTGGCGTATGTGAACACCAACAAAACCCAGGAGAGCATGGCGCTCTACATTCAGCAGGCGCTGAAGGGCATTGGGGTGAACGTCGAACTGATGCCGCTGGACTCCAACGCCATGTCCCAGCGTAGCCTGGATATGAACAACACCGCGTGGGAGCTGAACCTGGGTGGTTACATCATGGGTTCAGAGCCGGATGGCTACAAATCGCTGTTTATGAGCAACGAAGCCTACAACTATGCCCACTACAAAAATCCGCAGTTTGATGCCCTGTGGGACAAAGGCGCAGTGGAAACCGACACCGCGAAACGTGCTGATATCTACAAGCAAATTCAGCAGACCGTGGCAAACGACATGACCTACTACCCGATTGCCTACACCAACGCGACCGTTGCCGTGGATAAACGCTTTGGCGGCACTCAGGAAGCGGAACCGAAGCCGGTTTATCTGTTCCAGGATCTGTCAAAAATCTACCAAAAATAAGCAGTTACCCCGGTCACCTGGCCGGGGTTTTTCGTATGGTAAGTCGTGTAAGGGCATGTCGTGAACACATTACTCACGCGTCGGCTGCTGCAACTGCTACCGATGCTTTTCTTTATTTCGCTGGTGGCTTTTTTGCTGGTCAAACTCGCGCCCGGCGATCCGGTTGCTGCGTACATTACGCCACGTATGGCCCCGGAAGATATTGAGCGTATTCGCCAGAGTATGGGGCTGGATAAACCTCTGGTGACGCAGTACGTGCTGTGGCTGAAGAACGTTTTACAGGGCGATCTGGGCTATTCGCTGATTTACCACCGCCCGGTGCTGGAGATGATCGGCGAGCGCATTCCGGCAACGTTAGGGCTGATGGGCGCCTCGCTGCTGATGGCGATTGTGCTGGCCATCCCGCTGGGACTGCTGGCTGGGGCATTTAAGCACCGTTGGCTGGATCACGTGCTGAACTTATTCGCCTATATCGGTATTTCGGTGCCGATTTTCTGGTTTGGTATTCTTCTCATTACCGTTTTTGCCGTGCAGCTGAACTGGTTCCCCAGTATGGGAATGCGCACCATCGGCATGGACGACAACTGGCTGGATGTCCTGCGCCACGGCGTGCTGCCGTGTATCGCGCTCACCTTTTACAACCTCTCCAGCTACGTGCGTTACATCCGTTCGAATACCATTTCACAGCTTTCTGCCGACTACGTGCAAACCCAGCTCGCCTACGGCGCGACACGTTCCAGTATTCTGTTCCATCATGTGCTGAAAAACGTGCTGCTGCCGGTGATAACCCTGTTTGGCCTGTCGTTTGGTGAACTGGTGGTAGGTGCGTATGTGACAGAAAGTGTCTTCTCCTGGCCGGGAATGGGCCTGCTTGGGATCCAGTCGATCACCTCGCTGGATTACCCGCTGATCATGGCGATCATCATGCTTTCTTCGATGATGCTGATCCTCGGCAACCTGGTAGCGGATCTGCTTTATCGCTTCGCCGATCCCCGCATTCGTACACTGAGGTAACCCGGATGAGCAGACGCTGGCAACAGGTTCGTCACCAGTTGCGCCGCAATCGTCCGGCGCAGTTTTCATTATTTGTTCTGTTTATTTTCGTCATCGCGGCCCTGTGCGCTGGGCTGAGTTCTTACGATCCCGACCAGATGGCGCTGGGTGCCCGCACCTTACCCCCGGATGCCGCGCACTGGTTTGGCACCGACGAATACGGGCGTGACTACTTCACCCGCGCGCTGTATGGCGGGCAGATATCACTGATGGTCGGTTTTCTGGCGATGGTTTTTTCCACGCTGATTGGCACGGTCGTCGGCACGGTAAGTGGTTATTTTGGCGGCTGGCTCGATAACCTGATGATGCGCGCCGTCGATATCCTGATGGCTATTCCGGCCTTCTTCCTGCTGCTGGTGGTGAACGCCTACCTCAAGCCCGGAGTGGATAACATTATCCTTATCATCAGCCTGCTGACGTGGATGAGCATGTCGCGGCTGGTGCGTGCGGAAACCCTGTCGGTGAAAGAGCGCGAGTATGTGCTCTATGCTCGCGCATCCGGAGAACACCCGCTGCGTATTATTGTGCGCCATATTATTCCTGGCGTACTGCCGACCATTATTGTGGCGGCTACGCTCAACATCGCGTCGGCCATTTTGATGGAATCGACGCTCAGCTTCCTTGGGCTTGGCGTCCAGGCACCTGCAGCGTCCTGGGGCAGTATGCTTAACAATGCGCAGTCGTACATTGGTGAAGCCTCATGGCTTGCGATGTTCCCCGGTATTTTGATCCTGCTGACGGTGTTCAGTTTTAACGTGCTGGGCGATGTGTTCCGTACCGCCTTCGAGCCGGGAGCGAACCGCGATGAGTAACTTATTAGAACTCGATAACCTGCAAACCACCTTTCATACGCGCGATGGCGATGTTCATGCCGTGCGCGGCGTGAGCTTTCAGATTCAGCCTGGAGAACTTGTCGGCATCGTCGGTGAATCCGGCTGCGGCAAAAGCGTCACCTGTAAGTCGATCATTCAGCTTCTGGGCAGCAACGGGCGGATAACCGGTGGCAGTATCCGTTTTCAGAACGACGATCTGGCACAGAAAACCCCCGAGCAGCTGCGCGCCATTCGTGGCAACGACATTGCGATGATTTTCCAGGATCCGATGACGGCCCTGAACCCGGTGCTGACCATCGGCAAACAGATGTCAGAGATCCTGGTGCGTAACAAAGGTTTGTCAAAAAAAGCGGCAAAAGCTGCGGCGATTGACATGCTGGAGCAGGTCGGCATTGCCGAGGCTGAACGCCGCTATAGCCAGTATCCGCACGAGTTCAGCGGCGGGATGCGCCAGCGCGTGATGATAGCGATAGCGCTCTCCTGTAACCCAAAACTGCTGATTGCCGACGAGCCCACCACCGCGCTGGACGTGACCATTCAGGCGCAGATCCTGCGTCTGCTGAAAAGCCTGCAACAGAAAACGCAGACCGCCATTTTGCTGGTCACTCACGATCTCGGCGTGGTGGCACAGGTGTGTAGCCGCGTGGTGGTGATGTACGGCGGGCTGGTGATGGAAGAAGGGAGCGTGGAGGACATTTTCTATCGTCCGGCGCACCCTTACACCCAGGGGCTGTTGGCCTCGCTGCCGCGCCCCGGCGAGGTGAATCATCGCCTTTCGCCTATCGAAGGCTCGCCACCAGGCTTGCTCAACCCGCCCCCGGGCTGCCCGTTTGCCGAACGTTGTCCAAAACGGATGCCCCAGTGCGAAAGGCAGCCAGCGTTTTACACCACAGGAGAAGGCCATCGCGCCGCGTGCTGGTTATGGGCAGATAAGGAGGTTCAGGCATGAGCGAGCAACATTCGCCTTTAGTGAGCGTACGGGAACTGCGCAAACATTATCAGCTTAACGGCGGCCTGCTGCGCAAAGGCGTGGCGGTGAAAGCGGTTGACGGGGTGAGCTTTGATATTCAGCGTGGTGAAACCTTTGGCCTGGTCGGGGAATCCGGTTGCGGGAAATCGACCCTCGGGCGCGCCATCCTGCGCCTGTTCGATATCACATCGGGCGAGATCCATTTTGCCGGGCAAGAGATCGCCCACGCCCGCGAAAAAGAGCTGAAGCCGCTGCGTAAAAGAATGCAGGCGATTTTTCAGGACCCGTATTCGTCGCTTAACCCCGGTATGACGGTGCAACAGCTGGTGGCTGAGCCAATGCAGATCCACGGCTACAGCCGGGAAGAGCAGCGGGAGCGGACTGAAACACTACTGTATAAGGTCGGGCTTAAAAAGGAACATCTTGAGCGGTTCCCGCATGAGTTCAGCGGCGGGCAGCGTCAGCGTATCAGCATCGCACGGGCGTTGTCCGTGCGCCCGGAATTCGTGCTGTGTGATGAGCCGCTGTCGGCGCTGGATGTATCAGTGCAGGCGCAGGTGGTAAATATATTGCAGGATCTCCAGCAGGAGCTGGATCTGACCTATCTGTTTATCGCTCATGACCTGTCGATGGTGCGCCATATTTCCAGCCGTATCGGGGTGATGTATCTCGGTAAGCTAGTGGAGGTTGCGCCCGCAAACGAGCTGTATCAGCATCCGGCGCATCCTTACACGCGCGCGCTGCTGGCGGCGGTGCCGCAGCCGGACCCGCGTATTCGTAACCTCGAAGAAGCGACTTTGCGCGGTGAAATTCCCGGGCCAACCTCAACGCTGCCGGGCTGTAAGTTTTGCAGCCGTTGCCCACATGCCATGCCGGTTTGTCAGGCGCAGGAGCCCGCGATGCAGGAGATAGCGCCAGGGCATTTTACGGCGTGCTGGTTGTTTAAGATTTGAGCCTTAAACGTGTCGGGTGGCGCTTCGCTTACCCGACCTACAGGGTTTCGTGTTTTGTAGGTCGGGTAAGGCGCAGCCGCCACCCGACATGACAGGCTGCACAACGCTATCCCAGAACCCGTTTCGCCCACACTTCTACGTCATCGCCACTGCCCAAATCCGCCTGCACCAGGCCATTGACCATAAACGTCGGGGAGACGTGAATACCGTTCTGGCGCGCATATTTACAGTGCCACTTAATCTCGGTTTGCAATTCCGGGCGGGCAAACGCCTCTGCAACCTGTACCCCGCTGTAACGTTCAATGCGCGCGACGATCTCTTCTGGCGTCGCCTGCATATTCGGGCCGCTACAGTGGTCGGTAAACTCAAACTCTTCGCGATGATCGGCCACGGACTGCATCACCTTGTGCGCTGCGGCTTTGCCATCCGGCAATGTGGACGCCGCCAGAATGCAGCGCACAATCACGCCGGAAAACAGATGCCACGGCTGAGACTGTAAACGGATTTTGACCGTCACCTTATCTGCACCCGCCTGTTCCAGGAACGCGTTTAACTTGTTGAATGTTTTAACCGAGAAAGGGCAGGTTGGTTCCAGGAACACTTCGAAAGTGTGTGGGCCGTGACCCCATTCAAGCGGTTGCGCCTGTAAGCTCATGTTGACTCCTGATGTTGTGAATTTTTTAGTTATTGTCGCGACGAATAATTTGCCACGCAGGTGTATGATAAATCCACCTCTGTCAGGTTAATTACAACGTGCAGACGACAACAACCCTTCAAAAAATTGCCGCCTGCCTGTTTTAGGTTGGATACATGCGTAAAGGAAAGTTAAGCAGTGACGCTCCGTTCGGGACGTTGTTAGGTTATGCGCCGGGTGGCGTGGCGATTTACTCTTCAAATTACGGCAGCCTCGATCCACGTAACTACCCTGAAGACGCGGATTTCAGAAGCTATATCAGCAACGAATACATGGGCCACAAGTGGCAGTGTGTTGAGTTCGCCCGCCGTTTCCTGTTCCTCAACTACGGTGTGATTTTTACCGATGTCGGCATGGCGTGGGAGATCTTCTCTCTGCGCTTTTTGCGCGAAGTGGTGAACGATAACATCTTGCCATTGCAGGCCTTTGCCAATGGCTCAAAACGCGCGCCGCAGGCCGGGGCGTTGCTTATCTGGCAAAAGGGCGGCGAGTTCCATGAAACCGGGCACGTTGCCGTTATTACCCAGCTGCTGGATGATAAGATCCGCATTGCGGAGCAGAACGTTATTCACTCCCCGCTCCCGTTAGGGCAGCAGTGGACGCGTGAACTGCGTCTGAGCGTTGAGAACGGGTGTTACACCCTTCATGACACCTTCAATGACACCGAGATCCTCGGCTGGATGATCCAGACCGATGACACCGAACACAGCCTGCCGCAGCCGGAAATCGACGGCGAGTTGCTTAAAATCAGCGGTGCGCGGCTGAAAAACAAACGTCAGTTCGACGGGAAATGGCTCAACGAAGACGATGCCCTTCAGAAGGCCTACGTGCAGGCGAACGGTCACTTTATCAATAAAGATCCCTGCCAGTATTTCACCATCACTGAAAGCGCCGAGCAGGAACTTATCAAAGCCACCAACGAACTGCATCTGATGTACCTGCACGCCACCGACAAGGTGCTGAAAGACGATAACTTACTGGCGCTTTTCGACATCCCGAAAATCCTCTGGCCGCGTCTGCGTCTTTCCTGGCAATGGCGTCGTCACCATATGATCACCGGTCGTATGGATTTCTGTATGGATGAGCGCGGGCTGAAGGTATACGAGTACAACGCCGATTCCGCTTCCTGCCACACCGAGGGCGGGTTGATCCTTGAAGAGTGGGTGAAAAATGGCTATCGCGGGAATGGCCACAACCCGGCTGAAGGGCTACTGGAAGAACTTACTGGCGCGTGGAAACACAGCCACGCCCGGCCGTTTGTTCACATCATGCAGGACAACGATATCGAAGAGGATTATCACGCCCTGTTTATCCAGCGCTCGCTCATTCAGGCCGGGTTTGAAACCCGGATCCTGCACGGACTTGGCGCGCTAAGCTGGGACAGCGCCGGGCAACTGGTCGACAATGAAGGCCGCCACGTGAACTGCGTGTGGAAAACCTGGGCCTGGGAAACGGCGATTGAGCAAATCCGTGAAGTGAGCGAAACCGAATACGCTGCGGTGCCGATCCGCACCGGGCATCCTGAAGGTGAAGTGCGCCTGATCGATGTGCTGCTGCGCCCGGAAGTGCTGGTGTTCGAGCCGCTGTGGACGGTTATTCCTGGCAACAAGGCGATCCTGCCGGTGCTGTGGCAGCTCTTCCCGAACCACCGTTACCTTCTGGATACCGATTTTGAGGTGAACGCCCTGCTGAAACAGACTGGCTATGCCGCTAAACCGATTGCCGGGCGCTGCGGCAGCAACATCGACCTGATAAGCCCGCAGGATGAACTGCTGGACAAATCCAGCGGCAAGTTTGCTGACCGTAAAAATATCTACCAGCAGCTGTGGTGCCTGCCAAAAGTCGATGGCAAGTATATTCAGGTGTGTACCTTTACCGTGGGCGGGAACTATGGCGGCACCTGTTTGCGCGGGGACGATACGCTGGTGGTGAAAAAAGAGAGCGACATTGAGCCGTTAATTGTCGAGAAAAATAAGTAATGCTAACCGCTCCGCGGGGTTGTTTCCCCGGAGCGGTATGTCTCCCTGCTTGCGCGCCATCCCCACTAAATGAATAAAATTTCGTGGTCAGCGAAACCTTTTCGACATCATTAGCGAACTACTCTTCAGGTAATACATTTTTCCTGATGGAGCTGACCATGAAACCGTTGAAAACGTTGTCTGCCGCCGCTGTACTGAGCTTTTCTCTTTTTGCCATGAGCGCACATGCTGCGCTGGAAGTGGGGGATAAAGCCCCGGACTTTAGCCTGCAAGGGGCGCTGGGCGGTAAACCGCTGACCTTCTCGTTGCAGCAGGCGCTACAGAAAGGGCCGGTGGTGCTCTATTTCTTCCCGGCGGCATTTACAAAGGGCTGTACGCTGGAAGCCCACGCCTTTGCCGAAGCCACGGATGACTTTAAAAAACTCGGGGCAACCGTGGTGGGAGTGACCGCCGGGAATGTCGACCAGGTGGATGAGTTCTCGAAACTGGAGTGTCGCGACAAATTTGCGGTGGCGGCCGACCCAGGAGCAAAAGTGGCGGCAGAGTATAAAACGCTGATGCAAATGAATGGCAAAACTCTGTCTGACCGCACCTCGTACGTTATCGCCCCGGACGGCAAAATCCTGCTGAGTTACACCGACCGTAACCCGGATGAACATATCCAGAAAACGATGGATGCCGTGAAAAAATACGCGCAATCGCACTCGTAACTTAGCCTCCGGGGTTTTCTATGCTAACGGCTATTCTGGCCGCCTTCGCGGGCGGCATTATTCTCAACTTTATGCCGTGCGTCTTTCCGGTGATTTCGCTGAAGGCGCTGGGGCTTTTACGTCATCAGGGCAACAGCGCGAGCGCCCGTACGGAAGGGCTGGGCTTTTTGCTTGGCGTTATATTTACCATGATGGCGCTGGCGGCCGTGCTGCTGGCACTGCGCGCCGGAGGAACGGCGGTGGGCTGGGGATTCCAGCTCCAGTCACCGCTGGTGATTGCTGCGCTGGCGTTGATCATTCTGGGGGCGGCGCTGAACCTGCTGGGGGTGTTTGAAGTCGGGTTGTCGCTTCAGCGGGCAGGGGAAATCAACGCCGAAGGGCGCGGTGCGTTTGTGCGTTCAGCCTTAACTGGCGCACTGGGTATTGTGGTGGCTACCCCCTGTTCGGCACCGTTTATGGCGGGGGCCGTGGGTTACGCGCTGGTTCAGCCGCCTGTCGTGGCGCTGGCCATTTTTCTGGCGCTGGCGCTTGGGTTTGCTGCGCCATTTACCGCGATTTCGCTCTTTCCGGGGATGGCAAAACGCTTACCGCGCCCGGGAGCCTGGATGGATATCCTCAAGCGCGGCCTCGCTTTTCCCATGTTTGGCGCTTTTGCCTGGCTCGTCTGGGTTCTGGCGCAGCAGGCGGGAACCACCGCGCTGGCGGCGATGCTGGCCTGTGCCGTGGTGGTGAGTTTTACCGCGTGGCTGTACGGTATTGCCCAGCGCAGGCGATTTACCGGACACAGCTATAAAGTGCTACTGGCGGTGACGGTGGTGTTGTTTCTGGCGGCGATAACGCCGTTGCCGGGCGTTATGCACACGCAAACTGCCCAGCCGGAAAGCCCGCTTGCGGATAACATTACCGAGGTGAAATGGTCGCCACAGACTGTGGCGGAAATGCGCGGTCACGGCAAAGCCATTTTCGTCAACTTCACCGCATCCTGGTGTATTACCTGCCAGGTAAACGATCGCACATCGTTATCCACCCAGGCGGTGAAACAGGCGATTTCCCGCACCGGAACTGTCTATATGGTCGCCGATTCAACTAAATTTAATGCTGATATCGATGATGCGATGAATGCGTTTGGGCAGGGCGGGCTGCCGCTGTATGTGGTCTACCCGGCGGATGGCAGCGCACCGAAAGTGCTGCCGCAGGTGCTTACGCCGTCGATTGTGGTGAATGCCCTGAATCAGGCATCCGGTAAAAAAGCATGAGGTAACAATATCGTGGCGGACTATGGATAACGATCTCGCCCCGCGTGAGCGCTGGCCCGCGCTAATGGCCTCCGCCCAGGCGGGGGATCGCGAAGCCTATACGCAACTGCTGCGGGCCATCGTCCCGGCCATCCGGGTGCTGGTTCGCAGACAGATTGCCGATAGCGCACTGGTTGACGATGTTATCCAGGATGTCCTGCTGACGGTGCATCGGGTTCGCCACACCTACGACCCGGCGTTTGCGTTTCTTCCCTGGCTGATGGCCATCGTGCAGGCGCGTGCTGTTGACGCGTTGCGCCGCCGTGGGCGTTATCAGCAACGAGAAACGGATGACGAAAGGGCGTATGACGGTGCCACGGTAGAAAATCCGGAACATCGGGAAAATGAAGAACAGCTGGCGCGGATATTAGACCAGCTTCCGTCGCGACAGCGGCAAATTGTTGAACATATCCATTTGCAGGAGATGAGCCTTGCGGAGGCCGCTGCGCGCCATAATCTGAGCATTGCAGCCGTGAAATCATTACTTCACAGGGCATTAACCAATCTTCGCCGTATGGGAGCGAATCATGGGCAGTCATGAGGTGTTAATTGAACAGCTGAGTCGGGACGCGAAGCCTGTCTATCGTCCCTGGACAAACAGCAGGAGAGTCATTGCCTGGCTGATGATGGCGCTGCCCTGCGGTGCCTTGAGTAGCCTGATGTTTCAGCGTGTCGCCACCGACTGGACACAACCCGGCGCGGTGTTAGCTGTGCTTCAGTTAATCCTGGTGTTTATTACCGGCACGCTGGCTATTCGTAATGCGTTTTTGCTCAGCATCGCCGGGCGAAAACCCTTGAGCTGGCGATGGTTTGTGCCGCTGGTGGTGCTCTGGCTGGGCAGCGTGGGGTTAAGTCTCGGCCAGACGAATACGCAGGCCCATCATCCTGATGAGGTGAACTGTTATGTCTTTATGATGGCGGTGAGCGTGCCGATGATGGTGCTGGTAATCGGTTATTTGCGCCGAACCCGGGCGCTGTATCCGCTGCGAACGCTTGCAGTGGCGGGAGCGGGCGTTGCCTGTATGGCGTTAACGTTGCTTTCGTTTTGTCATCCCGTAGAGGTGCATCCGGTGGATTTTTTGCTGCATGTGGCGGCGGTGGTGACGATTGTACTGGGGACGATGGGCGTGGGGTGGAAGTGGGTTGCGCTACGTTGAGGATAAAAAAACGGGGCCATTAGTGGCCCCGTTTTACAGTCACGATTAGAACATCTTGCGTACACGCAGGCTGAAGGTGTGCGCCTGGTAACCCAGAACCTCGCTTAGTACCGTGTCCACATTACATGGGGAGGATCAGTTCTCGTCCAGCAGCTGCCATGCTTCCTGTGTCAATTTTTGTTGACTCGTACAACTGCCTATAAGCTTTATTCCCAGTTGATTAGCCATACTCCTGATAGCGTAGTGCGTTCTGCCGGGCAGTCTGTCCATTATTGCAATCCTCTCAACGGGATAATACTACTCCAGAATCCGATGCTCCTGCTCTTTCCATTTTGTTGCTCTGATAACTCCTGATTTATCCATCATCCGAAATATAGCGCTACGTGTACGCCACGGCAGTATTAATGCCAGCAAAGTAACTCAGTCAACACGAGGGGAATATGTGTGAATAATCTTTTTCTCCTTTTCTGTCCATGGTCGATATTTTTCGATTAATGGGATGTTCAGACTGAGAATTGTCCACCGAACCGCAATTTCTGTTAGCCCCAACCTTTCCGCAATCAGATACGTCATCATAGAACCATAGTTTATCTTTATAAATTTGATTTCTTCGGGTATCCAATTGCATCTGTGGTTATCAGTTTGCCTTTTATATCCAGCATGTTAAGTAATTCAGGAGTGCCGTAATTTAATTTTGTTTCTAATCTATTTTTACCTGCTCGATTACTGCAAAATTAACTGTTGAGAAAGCACTGACCATATGAATTGCTCCCCTGTGAGGACTTTTATCATATGAGCATCTGACAGTTTTCCGTAAACGACAATAAATTTTTCTATTAGTTATTACATTACAGTCCTGCATCCATTTAATAAAGCACTCCTGGGATTTTTTAGCATTAACTTCGCTGACTACCCGTGCTGTTGTCATGTACTGGCATCCGTTTTTAACCAGTCCAGATTCACATTACCAAAATCCTGAATTTCTTCCCATCACTCAGCACCATCAATAACTGCACAAATTGTAAGTAATAATATGTGGCTTATTCCTTATAGAATTTTTCTTCATAGGCTAGTTCATAATTATTTAATGAATTTAACACAATGTCTATCGCTCGCTTTCCCGCAGCCCATAATTTGAAATCTTGTTTTTTTTGCGTAAGCGATCCAATTACATAGAACCAATTTTCCTGAACTTTGCCTGCACAGACAATCAATGTGCATTCTCCATTCTTTGCATCATTTACCTTAAACTCTCCTGTCCATAATTCTGTTATATTTTTATTGAAAATATTTTTAATTTTTTTTAGAGGGGTTTCTTTAATTTCAGAGTGATTGTTTTCTTTTAATTTGCTAACAATCAGGCTGTAGATATGTTCTTTATCTATTGCCGCATCATGACATAAAAAGTAACCATCAATAATTCCATGAGTTTTCCCTTCCTTTTTCAACGATAACGAATGATAACTCATCTTCTCGTGATTATATCGTTCAGTATACTGCCACGATGCAGGATAATAAAATGAATAACTTGTGGGTGAGTTAATATTTATGCTTTTTAACTCTTCTGCCAGATGCCATCCAGAATCATTAATTAAAGTGAAGAACTTTACACAGTGAAGCAGATATTCAGCTAGTAAATCATAACTTACTAGAGGACAACTGGCTTTTACCATAATCAGATTAGCATCTTTGTGTTCAAAATCATAATTCTTAAACACTCTAATTCTGGATATCACTATCTCCCCATCAAAATTATTTTTTGTTAGAATATCCGAATATTTTCCACCGACACTATAATAATCTTTTCGGTGAATGACTTCTTCCTCAAGAAGGGGCAATATGTAATCAATCCAGTCACTGGCATCGATATCATTCGTTATGTACTCATAAATAACTTCTGTCTCCATAAATGGAAACTCAGACTCAGGGACTGTTTTATAACAACCAATAGTATAGAAACCATGAAGTCCTTTGATAGGTTTAGGCTCTATATTGACAGGTTTGACATTTAGTGGGAGTAGTATTTTATAATGTAGACTCCTTGAGCTAGTAGAAGTATAACGACAACGCCATAACTGTTTCTGTTGATAATCGGAACTAAATGTGATTATCTCAGGGAAAAGGATCTCACTACTGCTGTTTTCCTTCATAATACTCTCGAATTATTTTGATATATAGTGTTTTAACACAAGGAAAGCAATCAATAAATATTCCAGGTTAAATATAAATTTATATCCGCCAATTATCAGGATTTTATTCTTGATAAAGTATTTAAGTGGTTGCCTATGAATGTTTTGCTGATTATGCTCTTGATGAAAGGAAGTTACTCTTCCAACACCTGATTCAATCAAGGAAAAGATAATAAAATAAATAGTCGGAAAATAAAAAAGCATATGTCTGATAAAAGTGGGGGGTCGTGGATAATAACCTAACTGCACTCTGAAATAAATAAACGATGAAAAACTAATTATTCCAAATAATATTTTATATCCCTTACCATATTGTTTCATTTTATCCCCCTATGATCACGTTTCCTAAACCACAAAGAACGCTCCCAGAACTACCAATAGGCGGGTGTGCAAAAGGTCTGGGTTGAATTCCCATGTATCCTTCCGACCACATAATCAACATTATCACAAGCTGAATACCGATTCACCTCGTCAGTCAGGTTAAAAAAATGTATTAATTGTATATTTAATCACGCAATATGCAAATAATAGATTAAATGGTAATTTATATGTTTTAGCTATCATTTTTTGTTTTTCATAAAAAACTCAATGGTTGTCGGTTAATATTTTCTTTATTGTATTTTCCATGAGAATTCACAGCTTTTTCAATCCCATTGTCAATGATACTAAAAAACGTATAGAAAAAAATAAATATGCACCAGACAGGAACATTATTGTACCCCAGTATGTTCTTCCTATATATAAGGCTATCTTAATAAAAAAGAAGCATAAAACAATACCAAGTATAATTCTGAAGATTTTATTCCTATATAAACGCATTGGTTATATAGCCTGTTCTAAAAACTAAAGATAAATTTCAAATGAATCTACTACGCTTATATGCTATCTACCGATAATTACCGTTCTTTAATGAGTTCTGAGTGGTTGCACCTCTATGTTATCTGTATTTAATTAATGTAAGATCTAATCAATACATCAAAGCAAATATATACAAATAAAATATTAACTACTACCTTAATATATCTGGACACGTCTCCTTTATGCAACAAAAACCATCTTATAGGTTGCTTATTGATGTTGTCTTTATTGTTTTTGAAATGAAGCTATTCTTTCAATGCCACTATCGAGCATCGAAAAAAATGTATAATAAATCCCAGCATAAACCCCCATTAATGCTATTATTTTGAATGATAACATGTCTCGAACGTAATGAAGTATTATATAAGCTGACAAGCAATACAGGGTTATACCTAAAAAAAACCTAAACACAATATTGTTGTATAATGGCAAAAAAGATTTTAATATAAAAAGTTTTTTTTCATATTACCCACCAATGATGATAGTCGGTGCACCCGATAGCACTATACCAGATTTGGAACTGGATAACCCCAATAGTTCTTGAACAGGAATTTCAGTAAATGGTGAGGCTGTAATTTAAATTGTGTATCTGCCTGTTTTTGATATGTTCACTCCAACAACGGAGACAGGCAAATTATGGACGAAAAGAAACTCAAAGCACTGGCAGCTGAACTGGCTAAGGGCCTTAAAACCGAAGCCGATCTCAATGCTTTTTCCCGCATGTTGACGAAGCTTACCGTCGAAACGGCGCTCAATGCGGAACTGACTGACCACCTCGGGCATGAGAAAAATGCGCCCAAAACAGGCTCAAACACCCGCAATGGCTACTCGTCAAAAACGCTGCTATGCGATGATGGCGAGATCGAACTGAACACGCCGCGTGACCGTGAAAATACCTTCGAACCCCAGCTGATTAAGAAGCACCAGACGCGTATTACGCAGATGGACAGCCAGATTTTGTCCCTGTACGCCAAAGGCATGACCACCCGCGAAATCGTTGCCACCTTCAAAGAGATGTACGACGCCGATGTGTCACCCACGCTGATATCTAAGGTCACCGACGCCGTAAAAGAGCAGGTCACTGAGTGGCAAAACCGGCAGCTGGATGCGCTGTATCCCATTGTTTATATGGACTGCATTGTTGTCAAAGTCCGTCAGAATGGCAGCGTAATCAACAAAGCTGTGTTCCTGGCACTGGGCATCAACACCGAAGGCCAGAAAGAGCTGCTGGGGATGTGGCTGGCCGAAAATGAAGGTGCAAAGTTCTGGCTGAGCGTGCTGACGGAGCTGAAAAACCGGGGCCTTCAGGACATCCTGATTGCTTGCGTGGACGGTCTGAAGGGCTTCCCGGATGCGATAAACAGCGTTTACCCGCAGACTCACATCCAGCTGTGCATCATCCACATGGTGCGTAACAGCCTGAAATACGTATCCTGGAAGGACTACAAAGCCGTCACCAGCGGGCTAAAAGTAGTTTATCAGGCTCCGACCGAAGAGGCGGCGCTGATGGCGCTGGATGCGTTCGCGGGAGTCTGGGACGATAAATATCCGCAAATCAGCAAAAGCTGGCGTGCGCACTGGGAAAACCTGAATACGCTGTTCAGCTATCCACCGGATATCCGCAAGGCCATCTACACCACGAACGCAATCGAATCACTGAACAGCGTGATCCGGGCTGCGATTAAGAAACGCAAAGTGTTCCCGACGGATGACTCGGTAAGAAAGGTTATTTATCTGGCGATCAAGGATGCGTCAAAAAAATGGAGTATGCCGATCCAGAACTGGCGGCTGGCAATGAGCCGTTTTATTATCGAGTTCGGTGACCGCCTGAGCGATCACCTTTAATACATTGGCAGTTACACAGAATTACTGACAGGCTCTAAATGGTCCAAGTTGAACCTCAACATCACCTTTTAACCCTAGTGCGAACGCCAGTTCACCTGTTAATTTAAACTTTAGCATAATATTATCAAGATCTGTCCATACTCCCGCTCCTATTCCTGCACCTATCGATCCAGCAGAGCCACTAGCAGAACCTTTTACTTTTAAATATTTTGATTCCATGATCCCTGAAAGTTCTCCTTTTGCAACGGCAGCTTCCGCCCCCAATTCAAAACTTGCCCCATAACTTAATTCATCACTATCATGGGTTGTGCTAACTTCCCCCTTTCCTTCTGCTGTTCCAATTGTCCCTCCAGCTTTTACTCCCGCATAATCACCAGTTCCTTCTTTCCCTGAACTAATCCCTACATTTCCTGAAACTCCCGTCAGTTTCGCATTAATACTACTGGAACTATTTTTCTCATTTGATATCGTTCCCGCTACCATTTCAGCCTTACCAATAGTGCCTCCTAGATTTAAATTATCACCACTGTCACCCATCTGGTGGTTTAATTGAAAATCCTCAAACACAATTTTATTATTTGCGGTATCAAAATTCCCGTCCCCATCTGAATCTGATAGTTGTGATGAGGCCAGCAACACATTCATCTGAAATTCTTCTGGATTTTTTACCTTTACTGAACCGTCTTCATTTGTATTTTTGGCCAATGTTGCGTAATGATATTCCGGTGGTTTGGGGCCTTTTGTTGGTGGTAATGCTTCTTTGCCACAGATGACCTTATCCCCATACCTGGCTGCTGGCATTCCGTTGATAGTAACTGTTTTTGAACCTTCACTAATTACTCCCGGCCCATGCTCCTTACAAATAAACGAATCTCCCATTCTTGCAGCCGGGAATCCACCGGTTGTAACATTAGGACTTCCCGTCGTGATTGGACCATCATGCCCAGCTTTGTCTGCTGTCTGCCTTGCTGCATTCTTCTCCATGTTATATTCTCTTATGAAACAACTTATTGATTTATGGATTTAACTTCAACATACCACCTGTTAATAAATGTTCTTCACTACCATCTGCCAATAGTTTCTTACTGTTGACATGATATTCATTTTCTGCTTTGTTTGTGATTATTTTCCCCTTAAGAGTGATTTCACCATTTTTCAGTAATGTGATACTTGAATCTCCACAAATAAATTCTATTTTTTCTTCAGAATTTACACTGATGGTTTTCTTCACTTTTATGGTTTGCTCCCCCTCATAAAGAGTGATTTCTTGGTTTCCTTTTTTGATATCAGTCTTTTGATTTCCTTCAGTAACTTCTATCGTTCGATCATTAATAACCGTTATTGTTTGGTCATTAGCTATCGTTACGGTCTGGTCATGACCACTTTTCTTTTTACTTCCCACCTTCACTGTCTGCCCGAGTCCGACGGTGATGCTCTGGTTATTACCGATGGTTTCCGTATGGTCCACTTTCACATCAGTGGTGCGGTTGTTCAGTACCTCGGTGTCCATGTTCTTCTGCGCGTGGATATACACCTGCTCCTGGTCTGTCGCATCCTCGAAGCGCAGTTCGTTAAATCCGCTGCCCCTGTAGGTTTTCGAGCGGATGGTCATCTGCGTTTTGGTTCCCGGGAGACTGCCCGGCGAGCGGTTGTCCTGATGATAAGTGCGGCCCATGATAATGGGCTGGTCCGGGTCACCGTTGAGGAAGTCGACTATCACCTCCTGACCCACGCGCGGGATGGCGAGGTTGCCGAAGCCGGTTCCGGCCCATGCCTGGGATACCCGTATCCAGCAGGAGCTGTCCTCGTTTCCCGGGCAGTAGCGGTCCCAGTGAAAACGCACCCGGACCCGGCCGTGCTCGTCACAGAAGATTTCCTCACCTTTCGGACCGGTGACGATGGCGCTCTGCGGACCATCGACAGCGGGTTTGGGTGGCGGGAAGGGACGCCAGGTCCGGTCTGCCGGGATGACGTTAACCGTGTTTCTGAGCGTGGTGCCTTCCCCCTGGCTGCCGTGCAGGGCCTGAGGCTGTTCGCCCTTCAGGACACAGCCCGTGACCTGCCATTCCCGGTTGAGGGCCGGGGAAGGGTGGCCGGTCAGGGTGAAACGTTTTCCGGGCCACAGTTTCGGGGAGTTCGTGACGCAGGTCGCTGCCTCAGCATCACGGCGGTAACCTCCGGCCCGGTAGCGGGCAAAGTCCTGACCGTGCTGCACATCCTTGAAGCGTCCCGGGTAATCGAAGATTTCATACTGGCTGCGCTGGCCGTTCAGGTTTTCGGCGTGGTGGCTGAAGTAACCGGGCCAGCCGGGGGTTTTAAAGGTGTAATCCTGGTTTTCCACTGATGAAGGGCGTATCTGCGCCCGGTAGCGGAACTCACTGATGCATTCCGTGGAGGGTTCGCGGATATTGGGGTTAAAGGGCAGGGAGCCCAGGGAGGAGAGACCGGCGACATCATCACAGAGAACGAGTTTCTGTCCGGGACCGGTCGGGTGGAGCCAGTCGAAGAAGAAAATGCCCTCTTCGGCCCAGAGGCGACTGAGAAAGCTGAGGTCGGTCTCCCCGTACTGTACACAGAACTCCCGTGCCGGATGGGCTTCATAAAAGGACGGCACCCAGTCAGTGACACCGTTTTCAGTGAGCAGGGTGGAGGAGATGGCCTGGATATCCTGCTGCTGAAAGATACGGAAATTCTGACGCAGGCCGCAGCGCCAGAGCGGGGAAGAAAGCGTCAGATGATAGTTCATCTGCCAGTGGTTGTTTTCCCGTGTTTCCACTCCGGTGATGATGCCGTGGAGGTAGCGCTGTGGAACGGAGCCCTGCCAGAGGGTGAGTGTGGCGTTCTTTTCGAGGAAATCCGGTCCGGAGAGGCCGGTCTGGTCCCCGGCGATATCGACACGGAGTAAAAAGGGGATGGAGAGATTCTGGCAGAGGGTGAAGCTGACGACGGCGGTTGCGGTTTCCGGCAGCCCCTCTACGTCCAGCGTAAAACGTAAGCCTTTTAATGGCATATATTCCTCCCTGACGTGCAACAATGAAATGACCGTAAAGTGTTATGCTCGTTTTCAGGCACGCTACCGCCGAAGTCTCCGGCGTCCGCCATCTCCCGTGATAAAACGTAACCCTATACTGAAACAACTTTTGTCGCGTGATATGGAAAAACAGCATTCCACCCTTAAAGCGGAATGCTGTGGATTAACGCTTATGCTTCTAGCGGTGCACGCCAGTCGTCAGCACCGGAAGTGCCGGCTGATACGTGCTCCCATTCGATTTTGCGATAGGCCAGCGAGACCTCAACCAACTGAGTGAACTCGCGTTTGGTATCGTCCTGACAGTGCGGCATATTGCAGTCGATATTCACAATCGTGGAGTCGGTCAGACGAGTGGTGAAGAAGTGCTCCTGTTTGCCTTCAACAGAAGTGCGATACCAGTGCAGTTCGGTGGTAGGTAACATTTCACCTGAAGCCAGCGCGTTGTACAGCAATGGGACGGCTTTGTTCAGTGCTACGGTAAAGATGAAGGGCTTGTGCGCACGCTGGCCCGAAGGCTGCCCGGACTGTGGATCCGTCGGCACAGTTACCTTATGACTGAACTCCTGAACCAGCATTTCGTCTTCGTGGCCCTGGACATAAATATTACCCACAGATTCTGCGGTAAAAGCCCGGTCAGTAATAAGTCCCTGGGTTTGTCCTTTAATTGAAATGTAACATGGTGTTGGCATATATAGCTCCTTTGCTTAATTTGCTCGGAGTGAGCATCACTACTGGAAATTATTTCCATGGCTTCCAGAATATAAGGGTTTTCTTAATGTCTGTTTTTTATGGAAACAAAAAGTACAAAAACGGACGTCAGGAACAAAAAAACCATAGCAGTATCATGAAAAATATTATATTGATGTGGATTTTTTTGTTATCAACCAAAACCACTGCGAATGAAATACGTGGTAATTATTTATGAAAACTATATATCAACATCTCGATTATTTTTCATATTTTTTAATTAACATAAAAAACAATATGTTACGTATTTTGTTCTTTGTGTGTCGTCTTTCTTTGAATAGGCTCTGATATAGGGTTTAATCAGCACAATAAACATTTAAGGAATTATGTAAAGGTGTTTTATAATTTTTGTGCTGCGAGTATCATATGTTTTGAAAATTGTGCTTTACCTTTTTATTGTCGCGAGAATAGTATCCTGAATGCCTTTGTAGTGCGGGTAGTTATACCTTTCTGTGGCCTGAACGGAATTCATAGATAACCAAATGGACAAATCATTATGAGCAACCATAAAGATGGCAGTATTGCACCTAAAGAACGTATTAATATTCGATATCTTCCGAGGGTTGAGGGACAAACGGCAGAGGTGGAACTGCCACTTAATCTGTTGATCACTGGCGACCTGAAAGGTCAGGTAGATAACACACCGCTGGATGAGCGCCAGCCAGTTTCTATTAACAAAAATAACTTTGATGCGGTAATTGCAGAGTCCGGTATCGGACGGAATTTCACTGTGTCGTCGGCACTCAGTGATACTGCTGACGCCCGGATGGACATCAGCCTGAAAGTAAAATCGATGGCCGATCTCTCACCGGACAATGTTGCCGCCAATGTACCTGAACTGAAAAAACTGCTGGAGCTCCGCGAGGCGCTGGTCGCACTGAAAGGTCCGATGGGCAATATTCCTGCTTTTCGCGCTCAGTTACAGGCGTTGTTGGGGAATGAAGAAACCCGCAAACAGCTGATTCGGGAACTGGGCCTCGCTGGTCAGAAATAATCTTGCACAAGGATTTCACTATGTCTCTACAGGAAGAAGTTACCCCCGTCAGCGCCGGACCTGCGACCACAGGGTCTCTGCTGGATAACATTATGGCCCAGAGCCGTTTTCAGCCTGAGTCTGAAAGTTACGATATTGCCCGTCAGGGTGTAACCGCCTTTATCTCCGCGTTGTTGCAGCATGAAGCCGAATCCGCCGATATTCTGGCGGTGAATGCCATGATTGCTGATATCGATGAGCGTATGGGCCGGCAACTGGATCTTATTCTCCACTCCTCAGAGTTTCAGGAACTGGAGTCGTTTCTGCGCTCCCTGAAGATGCTAGTGGAGCGGTCAGATACGCGGGAAAATATCAAAATCCACCTGCTGCATGTGACGAAGGAAGAATTGCTCGACGATTTCGAATTCGCCCCAGAGATCACCCAGTCTGGTTTCTATAAGCATGTTTATTCCAGCGGATACGGCCAGTTTGGCGGTGAACCTGTCGCAGCGGTTGTCGGCAATTATGCGTTTGCCAATAACGCGGCGGATCTGAAACTACTGCAATATGTCAGCGCGGTCAGTGCGATGGCACACGCACCGTTTCTGTCATCGGTTGCCCCCGAATTCCTCGGCCTTGAGTCCTGGACTGAGTTGCAGGGTATTAAGGATATCAGTCTGATTTTCGAAGGCCCGGTTTACACCAAATGGCGTTCCCTGCGCGAATCTGAGGACTCACGCTATCTGGGCCTGACGGCTCCGCGTTTCCTGCTGCGTCAGCCTTATGCACCAGGTGAAAATCCAGTGAAGAGCTTTAACTATCGCGAGAACGTTAGCCGCAGCCACGATGATTATCTTTGGGGGAATACAGCGTTTCTACTGGCCGCAAATATGGCAGAGAGCTTCGTAAAATACCGCTGGTGTCCGAATATCATCGGTCCGCAGAACGGCGGCGCGGTGAGGGACTTACCCGTCCATTTGTATGAGGCAATGGGGCAGATACAGGCAAAAATCCCAACCGAAGTTCTGATTACGGACCGTCGTGAATACGAGCTGGCGGAAGAAGGCTTTATTTCTCTGACTATGCGTAAAGGTAGTGACAGCGCAGCATTTTTCTCGGCCAACTCGGTGCAGAAACCGAAAGTGTTCCCAAATACCCCTGAAGGCAAGGAAGCGGAGACCAACTATAAGCTGGGTACGCAACTGCCTTATCTCTTCATCATCAACCGCCTGGCACACTATATCAAGGTGTTGCAGCGCGAGCAGATTGGCTCGTGGAAGGAGCGTGGGGACCTGGAGAACCAGCTGAATACCTGGATACGCCAGTACGTTGCTGACCAGGAGAACCCGCCTGCAGATGTTCGCAGTCGTAAGCCGCTGCGCCAGGCGAAAATAGAAGTGCTGGATGTTGAAGGTGAGCCGGGCTGGTATCAGGTAGCGCTTTCAGTGCGTCCACATTTCAAGTATATGGGCGCTAGCTTTGAGCTGTCGTTGGTCGGCCGTCTGGACAAGGAGTAGTCGTGATGACGGAACGGAGTATCGGGGGAAGTTTGTTTGAGCGTATTGGTGATTCAGTTGCGTTATCGCCGCGCCAAAACACGAAGACGGCATTGCTGCATTCCATCAGGAATAATTTGCAAAACATCTTCAATACCCGTTCCGGCAGCTGTTATGGCTCACCAGAGTTGGGGATCGCCGATTTAAATGATGAGGCTCTGGTATCCAGTGATTTTCGTCAAGCGGTTGGCCAGGGGATCCGTGACTGTATTCTGCGTTATGAACCGCGGATCGCAGAGACGGTGGTGATTGCCGCCACAGCGGATGGTTATTCTCCGCTGGAGCTGCGCTTTCATATTGTGGCACAGGTTAGTTTTGCTGATGCAACGGATGTCCTGGAATTTGACATCCTGCTGGATAACCACCAGCGCTATCAGGTGGAGTGAGTATTGTGGCTTTTGAAGAACGTTACTACCAGGAAGAATTGGATTATCTTCGCCAGTTGGGCAAATTGCTGGCGAAGGAAAAACCGTACCTGGCCCGTTTTCTTGCCGAGAAAGAGGGCGACCCGGACGTGGAGCGCTTGCTTGAGGCGTTCGCTTTTCTGTCTGGTGCACTGCGGCAAAAGCTCGAGGATGAGTTTCCGGAGTTTACGCACGGGATCATCCGGATGTTATGGCCTAACTACCTGCGCCCGGTTCCGGCTATGTCGGTGATTGAGTACGAACCTGAAAACAATATAAAAGCACCTGTTCAGATATTACGTGATGAGCAGATCAGCTCAGGCGCCGTCCGAATGTCCTCGTCAGGGCGAAAAGTCCTGGAAAATATTGAGACTGTTCTCCCTCCCGTCTGCCATTTTACGCTGGCACGTGACATGTGGCTGCAACCTTTGCGGATAATGGATGTGCGCAATATTAGCAGTCTTGAAGAAGGTATTATTGATGTTGATTTTGTTACTGAAGATGGTGTGTCTTCCAGTGCACTGGATTTAAACAAAATCACGTTCTGGCTAGGTAATAACGATGATTATACTCGCTACCAGCTGTACTTGTGGTTCAGTGAACGTCTGAAGAATGCTGAACTCATTATGGACGAACGCCGCATACCGTTACCAAGTCTGTGGCTGGACCCCGCCGGGTTTGAGCGTGATGATGCTCTATTACCGTGGCCTAAAAATGTTCACAATGGCTACCGGGTTCTCCAGGAGTATTTCTGTTACCCAGAGAGCTTTTTCTTCTTTCATCTGCGTGATGCCACTTCGTTGCCGGATGATTTTCACGGCGGCACATTTACGTTACGTCTGCGTTTTAATCAACCATTACCCGTGAATGTCAAATTACGGCAGAGTTCCCTGAATCTGTTTTGTGCTCCGGCGGTTAATCTGTTTTTGCATCATGCAGAGCCAGTCACTCCGGATAGCCGCTCACCTGTATATCCGTTACGTGCCAGCCATCAGCATCCGGAAGCCTACGATATTTTCCGTGTGCAGTCCGTCTCAAGCAAAGTAGTGGCATCCGGAGTTATCCCCGGACAGAAGGGTTCAGGTGCATCGCGTCCCTGGCCAGAGTTTGAGAGTTTTAATCATCAGACAGAATACAGTCGTCGGCGTGAGGTTATCTACTGGCATCATCGGGCAAAAACCTCGCTGTTTCATCGTGGTCTGGAGCACAGTATTGCACTTGTTCATGCGGACGGTAGCCAGCCAAATTCTTCACAACTAGGTGGTGAAACTCTCAGTGTTTCGCTGGTCTGCACCAATCGGATGCTCCCAACGGAACTGCATACCGGCGATATCTGCGTTGCCATCGGTAAAAATCCGTCAGTGGCTTCTTTCCGCAACATCACGCGTCCGACGCGGCCGCTATATCCGGTCATGGACGGCGATATGCATTGGTCGCTGATCTCAAGTATGAACCTGAACTACCTATCTCTGCTGGACAGGGATGCGTTGGTGCAGATCTTGCGCACCTTTGACCTGCCGGGCGTTCATCACCCGCAGCAGGCCAGACTCTCCCGACAAAAGCTTGATGCCATTGAGAAGATGGAAACAACGCCTGTGGACAGGTTGTTTAAAGGCGTTCCAGTCAGAGGGCTTGCCACCACGCTGTGGATCAATCCCGCTCCGTTTGTCTGTGAGGGTGAGGTGTATCTGCTGGGAACTGTGCTGTCACAGTTCTTTGCATTGTACGCAAGTATCAACTCGTTCCACTGTCTGAAAATTATAAACACGGAAAGTCAGGAGGCCTGGGAATGGCAGAGCAGTGGTCAGCACGCCCTGATGTAGCGAAGAAAATACCGCTTCCGGAAGATGTACGCAGCATGAATTTCTATGTGCTGTTGGAGTCGCTGTATCGACGTTGTGGTGAACCCAGCCAGGAGCCCTCCCTGCGGACCGAGCCTGAAAAGGAGGTGGTGCTATTCAAATCTGATGCCGCCATTACTTTCCCTGGCAACGATTTAACTACGCTTGAGCGCACTGAGGTCGGACAGTTTGCGTTAACCACGCGGTTTCTCGGTTTTTCCGGTAGCCAGTCGCCGCTGCCGGGTTATTACCTGGATCGGATGGCGCGGGAGTCAGCTCAGAATGAAGAGGGGTTGAAAGAATTCCTCGATCTGTTTAGCCATCGCTGGACACAGTTTGCTTACCACGCCTGGCGTAAGTATCGCTATTACATCTGTTTTCGCAATGGTGGAACGGATACGTTTTCGCAGCGCATGTACTCCCTGGTGGGGCTGGGGGATCCGCAGATGCGAAATAAGCTGGCTATCAATCACAGCAAGATGCTGGCCTATGCTGGCGTGCTGGCAACGCCAGGGCGGTCTCCGGATGTGGTATGTAACCTGGTCTCTCACTGTTTTGATTTGCCAGATGTCACGATTGACAGTTGGCAACTGCGTAAGGTTGCCATTGAACCATCGCAGCAGAATCAGCTGGGGTCGCGTAATCCTAAGACGCGCACCACCGGGTATGTGGTCGGACGCTCCGTGCTGGGTATCAATTTCACGCTCGGCGCACGGGTGCCCGATCGCAGCGGTAAGTTCCTGCTGCGAATAGGTAACCTGCCGATGGAGCGTTATCTGTCATTTTTGCCTGATGGTGAACACCATCAGGCGCTACAGATGTTTATCTCTTTTTTGCTGCGCGACCAGTTTGCGTGGGATTTACAGCTGTGCCTGGCTCCGGAGCAGGCGAAGGGAATGCAGCTGGGAGACAAATCCAGTACCTGTCTGGGCCGCACTGGTTTCATCGGTCAGCCAAAGACACCGCCTTACGTCACACTCCACATCAGGGAGTAATTTTATGGAGCAGTCTGTGGTTACGGAACAACAACGCGGCAATGCATCACTGACATTACAGGTGATGAATGGCAATGAACTGGAAAGCGGGCGTGCCGCGAGGTGCCTTTTTTCCGGCGATGGTGGCGAGATTGGTCATGCAGAAGGCTGCCACTGGTCTGTGCAGGACACCACGGGATCTATTGCGGAACACGCTTGCGCCGTTGTCCGACATGATGGCGCATTCTGTCTACGTTGCCTGATGCCGGGGCTGATGATCAACCTTGCACCGGTGTCAGTTGATGCAGGTCTGGTACGTCTTCGTCAGGGAGATGAAATAAGCATCGGCGCGCTGGTACTGAAAGTCTTCCTGCATGAGGGGAAGCGCGTCAGTTATGACGAGCAGATGGCAACACCGGAAAGCATTGTGACGCATCGCGAAAGTCTGGTGGAGGCGCTGATTTCCACGGATGGCCAGCCGGAATATCCAGGGATGCAGCCGCGCCATCAGTTGACTTCCAATGTGGTGAATAGTTTTTCTTCCGATCCTCTACAGGTATTACAGAGTGAAAGTCTGACGACAGCGTCACCAGCTGCAACTTATGGGCAGCGTACGGTGCCACTGTCCGATCTGAAGGCGAATGGTGGGATCGATATGTCATTTATGGATCTACCACCGGTTTACGCCGATCCCAGAGAGGGTGATGAATTCTCCCCAGAGGAGATGGCACAAAAGCACCTTGCAGTGACGCCGTTGCTGCGCGGGCTGGGGAGCACGCTCAGCATACAAAATTCACAGGATGCCGATGCCTTTCTGGAAGAGACCGGACGAGCTTTGCAGGCGGCCATTCAAGGGCTTCTTGACCTGCAACACAGCCAGAACAGCTTGTCGGACAAACACCTGCGTCCGCTGGAGGATAACCCGCTGCGCCTCAGCCTGGACTACGCCACTGCGCTGGAAGTGATGTTTTCCGAAGGCAAAAGTCCGGTGCATCTTGCCGCTCCTGCCGCCATTCGCGAGAGCCTGCGTAACGTCCGTCATCATGAAGAGGCCAATCGGGCGGCGATTTCTGAAGCATTGCGGGTGATGCTTGACGCGTTCTCGCCACAGAGCCTGTTACGCCGTTTTGTTCAGTACCGGCGCAGTCATGAACTGCGCCGGGAACTGGACGATGCCGGGGCATGGAGCATGTACCGTCATTATTACGATGAGCTGTCGTCGGACCGCCAGCAGGGATTTGCCATGCTTTTTAACGAGGTTTACGCCCAGGTTTATGACCGGGTATTACGCGAAAAGCAGCGGGAACTGGAAGGATGAGATGGGTTTTCGTCATGCTGGTGCTTGTGCTAGCGGGCGCGCTGAGCGGTTGCACAATGAGCAAAAAGATAGGCCAGGTCATCGCCGATCCTGATGTTCAGGTCGGCGACATGAAGGAACAACCTTCTGAACTGACCGTCACGCTGCTGACGGAACCGGACACCAATCTGAATAGTGCAGGTGAGGGCGCCCCCGTTGATGTACAGCTGGTGTACCTGAGCGATGACTCGAAATTACAGGCAGCGGATTACGACCTGCTGGCCTCCACACCGCTACCTGATGCGCTGGGTAAAAACTATCTCGACCATCAGGATTTTACCCTGCTGCCGGATACCCTAAAAACGCTCCCAGCCGTAAAGCTGGATACAAAAACACGGTTTATCAGCATCGTTGCTTACTTTTCCGACGATCAGACCAGTGAATGGAAGCAAATAACGCCAGTGGAAGGAACCGGGCATCAATACCGCCTGCTGGTTCATGTGCGACAGAACAGTATTGAAATGAAATCAGAGGATAACTGACGATGGCTACAATGAAAAACCGGGTGCTCTGGCAGGAGGGTATGTTCGCACTGCCACAGCATTTTCAGCAACAGCAGCGCCATAACGATGCCATGCTGTGTGAACGGCTGGAGGCACTGGGAGATTTTTCCTGGGGATTCACGACGCTGTCGCTGAACATCGAATTGCTTGCACAAGGAAAGGTGATGATTGATCGCGCGGCAGGCTGTATGCCTGACGGCACAGTGTTCCGTATTCCCGATCAAGATTTGCTACCGTTGCCGTTTCAGCCCGGTGCGCTAACGACACCAGGAAGTCATGATATCTATCTGGCGCTGCCTGTTGCCTCCCATAACATCAGTGAAGTTAAGGGGTTACGCAGCGCTGGTCAGAGTTCGGAACGCTACAGTGTGATGCTGACTGAGGTGCGCGACGTGCATACCGATGATGGCGATGTACAGTCGCTGACGCTGGGCCAGTTGGCGTTCAGAATTGTCAGCGGTGCGGAGGATCTTAGCGCAATGGTTGTGCTGCCTCTGTGCCGTATCCGCAGCGGACAACCTGGGGGAGCGCTAGTGCTGGACGAGGATTTTATCCCGACCTGCCAGACGCTGCGCGTCAGTCCCGTGCTGAACCGGTTTGCCGGAGACGTGCAGGGGATGATCGCTACCCGCGCGGTAGATTTGGCGAAACGTATTGGCTCGCCGGAGCAGAGTGGTATCGCGGATGTGGCGGAATTTATGATGTTACAGTTGCTTAACCGCAGCCAGATGCATTTCTCGCATCGCGCTCGCCTGCACACTCTGCACCCTGAGACTTTTTATCTGGATCTTACTCAGTTGCTGGGTGAGCTGATGACTTTTACTGAGAACAGCCGTTTGCCCTGCAAGGTGGAGCCCTACGATCATCGTGATCTGACGTATTCCTTCAAAACGGTAATCCCGGAGTTACGGCGGGCACTCAATATTGTCCTGCAACCCCGAGCCCAGAACCTACCGCTCGTTTACACCGAAGGAGTGTATCTGGCGACTGTCAACGAACCGGGGCTGTTCCAGTCTGGCGCATTCGTCCTTGCGGTCCGCGCCCGGATGCCACACAACCAGCTTATTCTCCAGTTTACCCAACAGTCAAAAATCGCCGCCACCGACAAAATCCGCAGCATGGTCAGCGTACAGGTGCCAGGCATAGCACTGCGCACACTCCCAGCGGCACCCCGACAGCTACCTTACCACGACGGCTATGTTTATTTTGAACTGGAAAAAGGCAGTTCCGCATGGCAGGACGTGGTGAAAGCGGGTGCGCTGGCAATGCATATTTCCGGTAATTTCCCGGAGCTGGATATGCAGTTGTGGGCAATAAGAGGTTAAGACGATGAGTGAATTCGTTCTCCCTCCTGAATCAGACAGCTTCCCGCCTGGTCGTCAGTATCGCCTGATTCTTCGCGGCAACAGCCTCAATCCAATGATCGATGCTGCCACACCTCTGCTCGGAATGGTGATGCGTCTGTCTGGGATGAATAGCCAGATGATGCCTGAACACCTGTTCGCGCAGGTAGTGACGGACGTCCAGGCGGTGGAGCAGCTGTTGCAGGAACAGGGCTACGAGCCGGGCGTTATCGTGTCGTTTCGTTACATTCTCTGCACCTTTATTGATGAGGCTGCACTGGGAAACGGCTGGTCAAATAAAAATGAATGGATCAAACAATCGCTATTGGTCCATTTCCACAATGAAGCCTGGGGTGGAGAGAAGGTGTTCATCCTGCTGGAGCGTTTGATGCGCGAACCAAAGCGCTACCAGGATTTGCTGGAGTTTTTATACCTTTGTTTTTCACTGGGTTTTCGCGGGCGTTATAAGGTCGCAGAGCAGGGTCAGGATGAGTTCGAGCAGATTTACCGACGTCTGCATCATGTTCTGCATGGGCTTCGCGGCGATGCGCCGTTTCCGCTACTGCATCAGGATAAAAAAATTCAGGGAGGGCGTTACCGACTGATAAAGCGCCTGACTATCAGACACATTCTGCTGGGCGGTATCGCTGTCCTGGCGCTGGTGTATCTGTTTTATCTTCTTCGCCTGAATGGCCAGACCCAGGACATTCTTAACCAGTTAAACCGACTGCTTGCCAGGTAAGGACACCTATGATTCAGATTGATATCTCCTCGCTGGTAAAACGGCTGAACATATTCTCCCGCCAGGCGCTTGAAATGGCGGCAACGGCATGTATGAGCCAGCAGTCAACAGAAATCACCGTCAGCCATGTGATGTCACAGATGCTTGCCATTCCTCGTTGTGATCTGCGTGTCATTATCGAGAGAGCGGAAATTGACGTGGCAGAGCTGGAACAGGCGCTGACCGTGGAACATTATGCCACCACTCGTTACGCGGACAGCTATCCGGCTTTTTCGCCGCTGCTGGTCGACTGGCTGCGCGATGGCTGGTTGCTGGCATCGACAGAGATGCAGTCCGGCGATCTACGCGGCGGTATTCTGCTACTGGCTCTGTTGCACTCTGCCTCGCGCTATGTACCGCCAGAAGCCGCCCGTCTCCTGACAGGTATCAACCGCGAAAGATTGCAGCAGGATTTCGCTGACTGGACGCGTGAGTCGGCTGAATCGGTGGATATGAGCAGCAACAACGGCATTACCAGGGCTGTGGGTTCGGATGACAGTCTGCTTGCCCGTTACGCGAAAAACATGACTGAAGATGCCAGAAACGGCAAGCTCGATCCGGTGCTTTGCCGGGACAATGAAATTGATCTGATGATTGATATTCTCTGCCGCCGCCGTAAGAACAATCCGGTGGTAGTCGGTGAAGCCGGTGTAGGCAAGAGCGCGCTGATTGAAGGGTTGGCGCTACGTATTGTTGCCGGTCAAGTGCCGGACAAACTTAAAAATACCGACATTATGACGTTGGATCTCGGTGCGTTGCAGGCTGGCGCCTCCGTAAAGGGTGAGTTTGAAAAACGTTTTAAAGGGCTGATGTCGGAAGTGATTCAGTCGCCAGTGCCAGTGATCATGTTTATCGATGAGGCTCACACGCTGATCGGTGCGGGTAATCAGCAAGGCGGGCTGGATATCTCCAACCTGCTGAAACCAGCGCTGGCACGGGGTGAACTGAAAACCATCGCGGCCACAACCTGGAGCGAGTACAAAAAATACTTTGAAAAAGATGCTGCGTTGTCGCGTCGCTTCCAGTTAGTGAAGGTGAGTGAGCCGACGTCGGCAGAGGCGACGGTTATTCTGCGTGGTCTTGCGTCGGTGTATGAGCAGTCACACGGCGTGCTGATTGATGATGATGCATTGCAGGCTGCGGCAACATTAAGCGAGCGCTACCTCTCCGGCCGTCAGCTTCCGGACAAGGCTATCGACGTTCTAGACACTGCCTGCGCCCGCGTGGCGATTAACCTTTCCTCTCCGCCGAAGCAAATTTCTGCGCTAACTACCCTGTGCCATCAGTTTGATGCGGAAATCCGCCAGCTTGAGCGGGAAATCCGTATCGGCTTACGCACGGAGAGCGTTCGGCTTGATGAGGTCCGCGTGCAGCATGAAACGTCGCAAACGGAACTTAGGTCTCTGGACGCTGCCTGGCGTCAGCAGCAGACGCTGGTACAGGAGATTATCGCCCTGCGTAAAGGTTTACTTGAAGATGCGAAATCGCATAGCGACGAAGAGCGTGAACAACCGGAACCTAACACCATCCCTGCGGTTCGCCTGGCTGAACTGAGTGCAGAACTGGATGTGCTGCATCATACGCAACAGCTGGTATCGCCCCATGTGGATAAAAAACAGATCGCTGCTGTTATCGCCGAATGGACCGGTGTGCCGTTGAACCGCCTGTCACAGAACGAAATGTCGGTCATTACCGAACTGCCACAGTGGCTGGGGGAGACCATCAAGGGCCAGGAGTTGGCCATTAAACATCTGCATAAACACTTGCTCACGGCACGCGCTGATCTGCGCCGCCCAGGGCGCCCGCTCGGTGCGTTTCTGCTGGCCGGGCCAAGCGGTGTAGGTAAAACCGAAACCGTGCTGCAACTGGCGGAACTGCTTTATGGCGGACGTCAGTATCTCACGACCATCAATATGTCGGAATTCCAGGAGAAGCATACTGTTTCGCGTCTGATTGGCTCGCCGCCTGGCTATGTCGGTTACGGCGAGGGTGGCATATTGACCGAAGCTATTCGCCAGAAACCCTATTCTGTGGTGCTGCTGGATGAGGTGGAAAAAGCGCATCCGGACGTGCTCAACCTGTTCTATCAGGCTTTCGATAAGGGAGAAATGGCCGATGGTGAAGGGCGGATAATCGACTGTAAAAACATCGTTTTCTTCCTCACCTCCAACCTTGGTTACCAGGTGATTGTGGAACATGCGGACTGCCCGGACGCGATGCACGACGCCTTGTATCCGGTGCTGGCTGACTTCTTCAAGCCGGCACTGTTGGCTCGTATGGAAGTGGTGCCATACCTGCCGCTATCACGCGAGACGCTTTCCGTGATTATCACCTGGAAACTCGTGCGACTGGACCGAGTGCTGCGCAGTCGCTTTGGTGCTGAAGTTATTATTAAACCTGAAGTTACGGACGAAATAATGAGCCGCATCACTCGTACAGAGAACGGGGCGCGGATGCTGGAGTCGGTTATCGATGGTGACATGTTACCGCCGCTCTCCCTGCTGTTGTTGCAGAAAATGGCGTCGAACACCGCAGTTGCCCTTATCACGCTTGATGTGCAGGACGGTGTGTTTACCGCCGAAGTAGAGGATGCGGTAACACAGGAAGAAGGCGCGGTATGAGACTTTCAGCCTGTTGGCTGCTACCCCTGCTGTTAGTGACATCTCCTTTATTTGCCGGGGATGAACAGGTGACGCTAGATGCCATGAACGTCTGCCGGAAAGAGTCTGCCGCCCTGGAACGTCTGGACTGCTATGACCGAATTCTGACCCCTGTGCAGACACAGGGGTTTGCTGGGGCACTGGTGAAGGCGCGCTACGACGGTGAGGCGTGGACGCGTGCGCTTGAGCAGGAAAAACAACGCATGGATAACTCCACCGGATTGCTGATAACCCGCACTGAGGGCGAGCGTCCTACGGTGATTATCACTACGCCCGCCATAGGCAGCCTGCCGCCGCGCCCGGTGCTGATGTTCAGTTGTGTCGATAACATCACCCGGATGCAGGTGGCGCTCGCTGTCCCCCGTCGTGAAAACGATATTCCTTTGGTGCTGAGAACTGACAAGGGTCAGTTCCGTTCTCGCTGGTTTGTGCGTGAGAACGGCTTTCTGCTGGAAGCCAGTAGGGGGCTATCCGGTATCGACGAAATCAAACAGCTGTTCGGTGCAAAAACGCTGACGCTTGATACCGGGGTTGGCAATGCCGCTGGAAAGCTGACCTTTAACATTGACGGACTGGCGCAGACCATTGCGCCACTGCGTGACGCATGCCACTGGGCGGGAGAATAACGATATGGATATACAAAACCCGAAGGTCTGGCTATCGCATCTGCTGGAAAATCTGCCGGAAGATAAGCAGGCGAGCAAACTCAGTGACGATAACCCGCAGTGGGAATACATCGATAGTGAGATTGTTAAGCTGGGCTCACTGAATCATGCGCAGCTTGATGTACCGGAGCTTCAGCAACGAGGGCTGGCGCTTCTTGCCTCTGAGAGCAAGGACATCCGTCTTGTGTCGCATTTGCTGCGCACGCTGCAACATGCAGGCGATTATCTGCTCGCACTCAGAATGTTGACGCAGTATGTCAGCCATTACTGGGCCATCGCCTGGCCGCAGAGCGCGGTGAATAAGAAGCGTTTTGCCGAACAAATATTGAAGCGTTTCGAACCCGGTATCGCCGGCTTTGCAACGACAGCGACACCTGACCTGTGTGATGCCCTCTTAGGAGAGCTGGCGAAGCTGGCACTGTGCTGGCAGGAGGTTGGGGCACAGGAGCTTGCCACCTCTACCGATAATCTTTCCGGGTTGTATCAACGAGTGTTTCACGAAGGTGGCCCAGCAGTATCTGCACAATCCGCAGCTACACCCGCGAGCATTCCCGCAGCAACCGTTGAGAAGGCCCCTGTATCGGAGGTGACGGTCGAAAGTCATGATGACAAAGCCTGGCGCGATACCCTACTGAAAGTGGCAGCCATCCTTTGCGAGCGCCTGCCTGCATCGGCTCATGGTTACCGCCTGCGCCGCCATGCATTGTGGCAAAACATTACCAGTGCTCCACAGGCAGAAAGTGACGGGCGGACGCAGCTTGCCGCCGTTTCCACCGATATGGTCGCGGATTATCAGGCGCGCTTTGTCCGGGCGGATATCACTCTCTGGCAACAGGTGGAACAGAGCCTGCTGCTGGCCCCGTATTGGCTGGATGGCCACCATCTTTCGGCAAGCATTGCGCAGAGCCTGGGGCACCGCGAGGTGGCGCAGGCTATCCGCGATGAGGCTCGCCATTTTCTGATGCGCCTGCCTGCACTTGATGCCCTGTTGTTTAACGACCGTTCGCCGTTTATCGGCAACGCCACTCGGCAGTGGTTGAGTGATGAGTCGCAGGCATCAGTGGCGTCTGTCGCCGCAGCGGATGATACGACGCAACAGGTCTGGCAGTGTCATCAGGAGCAGGGGCTGGAAGCGGCGCTGGCGTGGCTCGAACAGCTACCGGCGGGTGGCCCCCGCATACATTTTTACCGGGAATACCTGACGGCGCAGTTGCTTGATGCCTCCGGCATGGCGACGACAGCTCGTCAGCATTACCACACTCTGTACCAGGCCGCGCGACACTACACACTCGCGGACTGGGAACCGGAACTGTTGCAACAGCTTGAAAACAGGTCCAGAGGATAACAAGGAGCGTTTGTGTTCAGAATACCTACCCCTCGGATGTTTAGCGGAATGAGAACCATGCTCAGACCGGCAATGCCCCGACTTAAGGTGTCAGCGGGCTGGCTGCTGGCGCTGGCATGGATTGTTCTGCTGGTGTGGATCTGGTGGAAAGGCCCTGCGTGGACGCTCTACGGTGAGCAATGGCTGAAACCGCTGACAAACCGCTGGCTGGCAACCACCGTCTGGGGGTTGCTGGCACTTATCTGGCTGACCGTCAGGGTGGTGAAGCGCCTGCAATTTATTGAGAAACAGCAGAAGCAGCAGCGCCAGGAAGTGCAGGATCCGCTAGCGATCGCGATTAACCGCCAGCAGCATTATCTTGACCGCTGGTTGTTGCGGCTCCACCGTCACCTGGATAGTAGCCGTTACTTGTGGCAACTGCCCTGGTACGTGGTGAGTGGCCCGGCGGGCAGTGGAAAAACCTCGCTTCTGCGAGAAGGATTTCCGGCGGATATCATTTATACCCCTGATGCTCTGCGGGGAACAGAGCATCGGGTTTGCATCACACCGTATGTCGGCAAACAGGCGGTGGTTTTCGATACCGACGGAGCACTGACGGAAACGAACGACGGTGACATACTGCATCGACGCCTGCGCGAACAATGGCTGGGATGGCTGGTGCAGAAACGCACGCGCCAGCCGCTGAACGGCCTGATCCTGACGCTGGATTTACCGGATCTACTGACAGCAGACAAACGGCGTCACGAAAAGCTGGTACAGATGCTGCGAACTCGCTTACAGGAAGTTCGCCAGTCACTTCATACCCGGTTACCGGTCTACATTGTGCTGACGAAGCTGGATTTGCTTACCGGATTTTCTTCCTGGTTCCAGGCTCTGGACCGTCGTGATCGTGACCGCATTCTGGGAGTCACGTTTACGCGTAATGCCCATGAAAGCGACGACTGGCGTACTGAACTGAACGCTTTCTGGGAGGCATGGGGGCTGCAGATGAACGAGGCGCTGGTGGATCAGATGCTCATCCAGTCCTCATCGGCGCGCAGTGCGGCATTTAGCTTTTCTCGCCAGATACAGGGCGCGGGAGAAGTCATCGCTTCGCTGCTGGATGCACTGCTGGATGCCGAACATCAGGATATCTGGCTTCGCGGCGTGTATTTGACCTCTTCCCTGCAACGCGGGCAGATGGACGATATCTTCACCCAGTCAGCCGCCCGGCAGTATGGTCTTCAAAGTGATTCGCTGACCGCATGGCCGCTGGTGGACAGCACCCCCTATTTTTCCCGTACCCTGTTTTCGGAAGTCCTGCTTGCCGAGCCGAATTTTGCCGGAGAAAACCGCCTGTGGCTTGCAGGATCCCGCCGTCGAATGAGTATCTTCACCGGGTGTGGCGCGGTTATCGCACTTGTGCTCGCCGGAGGCTGGCATCATTGGTACAACGAAAACTATCGTGCCGGGCTTAACGTGCTCGCACAGGCGAAGTCGTTTATGGATGTCCCGCCGCCGCAAGGAACCGATGAATCCGGTCAGCTACAACTGCCGCTTTTGAACCCTGTTCGTGATGCCACACTGGCCTACGGCGACTGGGGTGACAGAAGCCGGTTTGCTGATATGGGCTTGTATCAGGGGAGGCGCGTTGGCCCATATGTGGAGCAGACCTACCTGCATCTGCTGGAGCAGCGCTATCTTCCCTCGCTGTTCAACGGGTTGATGAAGGACCTGAATAATGCGCCGCCGGAATCGGAAGAGAAGCTAGCCGTGTTGCGGGTTATCCGTATGCTGGAAGACAAAAGCGGGCGCAATGATGAAGTGGTGAAGCAGTTTATGGCCCGGCGCTGGAGCGAGCAGTTCCACGGAAAGCAGGATATTCAGGCGCAACTGATGTCCCACCTTGACTATGCGCTGGCGCACACCGACTGGCACGCACAGCGCCAGATTGGCGATGCCGACGCAATCAATCTGTGGATGCCATATGACAGAACTGTGGCGGCCGCGCAAAAAGAGCTGAGCAAACTGCCGGTTTATCAGCGTGTTTACCAGAGCCTGAAAACACGGGCGCTGGGCGTGCTGCCCGCCGACCTCAGCCTGCGCGACCAGACTGGCCCGACCTTCGATAAGGTATTTGTTTCTGCTGACGATACCCGACTGATTATCCCTCAGTTTCTGACCCGGTACGGGTTGCAAAGCTATTTTGTGAAGCAGCGTGATGAGTTGGTAACGCTTACTGCCATGGACTCCTGGGTACTTGCCCTCACGCGCAACGTGACATACAGCGATGCCGATCGTACTGAAATTCAACGCCAGCTTACAGAACAGTATATCAGCGACTACACCGCCACCTGGCGGGCTGGCATGGATAACCTGAACGTCCGAAATTATGAATCGCTGAAGGAAGTGACGGGTGCACTGGAGCAAATTATCAGTGGTGACCAGCCTTTCCAGCGGGTGCTGACGGCGTTGCGTGACAATACCCGCTCTCTGATATTGCCAGAAAAACTGGATGAGAAAGCCCGTGCAGAGGCTCAGGCCGAACCGGACTGGCGATTGTTTAATCGCCTCGGGCATGAGTTTGCCCAGGAAAACAGCACGCTTGAGGAGCAGAAGGATAAGGGCAGTACATTACAGGCGGTTTACCAGCAACTGACCGAACTGCACCGTTATCTGCTGGCGATACAGAATGCACCTGTGCCCGGCAAATCAGCCCTGAAGGCCGTGCAACTGCGGCTCGACCAGAACAGCAGCGATCCTATTTTCACCACCCGTCAGATGGCGAAAACACTGCCTGCACCGCTTGAACGCTGGGTGAGCAAGTTGGCGGATCAGGCCTGGCATGTGGTGCTGATTGAAGCCGTTCACTATATGGAACTGGACTGGCGTGACAACGTGGTTAAAACCTTTAACAGTCAGCTGGCCGATAAATATCCGTTTAATCCTCGTGCAAAAGACGATGCATCGCTGGATGCGTTTGAGCGTTTCTTTAAACCAGAGGGTGTGCTGGATACCTTTTATCAGCAGAACCTGAAGCTCTTCGTGGAAAACAGTCAGGTGATTAACGAGGATGACAATGTCGTTATCCGTGAGGATGTTCTCACACAGTTAGACTCTGCGCAGAAAATTCGCGACATCTTCTTCAGCCGCCAAAACGGCCTGGGGACACAGTTTGCAGTGGAAACTCTGTCGATGTCGGGCAACAAGCGCCGCAGTGTATTGAATCTCGATGGTCAACTGGTGGATTACACCCAGGGGCGTAGTTTTACGGCGCATCTGGTGTGGCCTAATAGTATGCGGGAGGGTAACGAAAGCAAACTGACGCTGGTTGGCGTGGGGGGGAATGCCCCGCGCAGTATCGCGTTCAACGGCCCATGGGCACAGTTCCGCCTGTTTGGTGCAGGACAACTGACCAGCGTGCAGGACGGTTCCTTTACGGCCCGCTTCAGCGTGGACGGTGGCACGATGACCTACCGTGTCCATACAGACACACAAGATAACCCGTTTGCAGGCGGTCTGTTCAGTCAGTTCCGCCTGCCGGATACGCTTTACTAAGGAAAAACCTTTGTCAGGACATGTGCCTGATGAAGGTTTCATTCAGTATTTAAACTGATAATTCGGAGCAAAAATGGCAAATTTAATTTATCTGACACTTAATGGATAACTACAGGGGTTAATTTCTGCCGGGTGTTCTTCGCAGAGTTCCATCGGGAATAAAGCGCAAATTGAGCACACCGATCAGATAATGGTGTTGGGGTTAACCCATGGAATGACACGTCAGCAGAATGTTAATCACCAAGTATTAACTATAGCAAAGCCTGTTGATAAATCTTCCCCGTTATTGGGAAAAGCAATCAATGAAAATGAGTGCCTGAGCTGTGAGTTTCGTTTCTATCGTACAAATCGTGCAGGTTTGAACGAATGCTATTACAAGCTGGCCTTAATTAATGCCCGTATTGCGGGAATTCATCTTCAGGTACCCCATACTATCAATGACAGTGAAGGGCAGCCTGAAGAATCCATTGAGTTTACGTATGAATCAATTAGCTGGGAGCATTATACAGCGGGAACCAGTGGATACAGTCTATGGGATGAGCGCATTTTATAACCAGGGAGAAAATGTAATGAACAGGTTTAATAACGATCAGCCTGCATGGCATGACTATCTGGGGGATATGTTACGGGGTGATGTTCCTGTTAATCAGCTCGTTCCCCAGCATCCTTATTTGCTCGATACGCTGAAACTGGAAGAAGTCCTGCATAAAAATACCGAGCATATTCTGCTGCTGAACACAGATGAAGCCTACGCTGTTTTGAATGCGCTCTACAACAAAGGGACAACCTATTCCGGAAATATTAAAGATGCGACATCGGGCATGAAAAATATTTCGAAACTGGTAAGCTATAAAGATGCCGGGAAACTGGTCATTAACTTAAAAGGGCTGGGTATCAAAGCGGTACCCTACGTTCATAAGGGTGTGACCTATATTAAAATCACCGGCTATCCTTCAGTTCGACGAATTTTGAATGGTACCCGTTACGCGGTGAATAACCCTAAAATACTGGATCTAGGTATTGGCAAGGCCGGAATAAATGCCGGGATTTTAAGCGGGGCCCGCTTCTGTATTTACTTTTCTGCGGCACAGCGGGTCGTAGAGTTTATTTTTTCATCTGAGCACGATGTTGCGACCTTTATCGGTAATATTACGATGGATGTAGCGAAGGTGATTGTTACGATGTTTGTGACGAAAATTGCGATGGGCGTGATAACTGGAGTGGCTGCTGCATTCGGTGTCGTTATTCCGGTAGCCATAGGGATAGCGATTGTTGCTGCTATAGGCTTTTTGATTACTTATGGGCTGTATGTTCTGGATGAAAAATATCATTTATCAGATCGTTTAATTAAAAGCATTAAAAAGGGGTTGGAAGAACACCAGAAAGTAACGGACTGGAATCTCCAGCACAGTAATCCCTATCTGTTTTCGATGGTAAATGGACATTATTGATATTATGAATATGGTAAAAGTTAAAGGGTATGTTTACGGTATTATTATTATTATATGTCTGACTGGTATAATGGTGTTTGTTTACAATACAGTAATCACAACCATTATGGGGATAATTAAAGGAGAGGATTATATTCTCTATGATCCTAAACAAATCCCTCTGTTCCTCCTGCTTCCTGCTATGGTTGTTGCAGATTTATTCGTTATTTGCCTCTTGTTGCCGTTCAGAAAGAAAACGGATGTAATCATGCAAAAGTTGTTTATTCCTACAACGGTTTACGCTATTGTTGCATTCGCTATTGGTATATTTATGTCAATGGTGATTTCTTTTTATCCGCTTGGTACAGACTACTATCAGTGTAAATCAACAAGCATCGTTTCATCCGGCAGTTATTATGCCAGAACCAAAGAAATGTGTAAGCAGAGGGCTTATATATCAACAAATGAAGAAGAGCGCTCTCCTGGCAAACCAGGAAAAAACAGGCTGGAATCTCCAGTACAGTAATTCTTACCTATTTTTGATAATGAATGGGTGTTATTGATATTATGAATATAGTTAAAATAAAAGGGTATGTTTGCGTTATTATTAGTATTGTAGCTCTGAGTGGTATGATGTTTTTTGTGTACAATACAGGAATTACAACCATCATGGGGATAATTAAAAGGGAGGATTATATTTACTATGACCCTAAACAAATTACTCTTTTTATTCTGCTTCCCTCTATGGCTGTTACGGAATTATCCATCGTGCTGCTTCTGAAACCATTCAGAGAAAGAACAGATGCTATCAGGAGAAAAATGTTTATCCCGACGATGGTTTACACCATTGCTGCGTTTGTTATTGGCATACCCTTGTCAATGGTTATTTCTTTCTATCCGCTTAGTACAGACTATTATCAATGCAAATCAACCAGTATCGTTTCATCCGGCAGTTATTATGCCAGAACTAAAGAAATGTGTAAGCAGAGGGCATATATACCAACAACTGAAGGGAAATTGTCTCCCGGTGCACCAGAAAGGGATAGGCTGGAACCTCAAGCACGGTAACCCTTACCTGTTCGACAATAACTGAGTGATATAAATATCATGAATATGAATAATCTAAAAGGTATTCTGTCAGGAGTGTTACTCATTTTTTCTTTAACAAGTGCTATAGTTTTTTCTACAAGATGGGTAGTACATCAATACTAGATTTAGTAAGAGGGGAGGATTATGTCTACTATGATCCAAAACAAATCCCAGTTCTACTTTTGCTTCCGGTAATGGTTTTGATAGACTTATTTTTTATTTTTATGCTTTTTTTGATTTTACCATGCGTGGAACAAAAGCACAAAAAAAAGACGGGAAAGGTTATACAAAAGTCACTGGTTCCAGTGACACCCAATACTATTGGGGCATTGATCGTTGGTTTTCTTCTATCAATGGCAATTTCTATTTATCCGCTTGGTACCAAGTACTACCAGTGTAGTTCCACAAGCATCGTTTCATCCGGCAGTTATTATGCCAGAACCAAAGAAATATGTAAGCAGCGAGCATATTCAGACAAAACAGAACAGAAAAAATCCCCTGCCATATTAGATATGACATCCGGGACGGGTTCCGAAAGTAATAAATATTGATCACAAGGGTAAGTTTACTACGGCAGAGAGGTGTTTTGATGAGTAATGTTATACAAACTCAGACGATTATCACTGGCAAAGACCCGCGCGGTCTGCCGGAGTTCAGTGCAATGCGTGAAGAAATTAATAAGGTCAGTCATCCAGCGCATCCGGAAATGAACTGGAAACTCGTGGAATCACTGGCGCTGAGCATTTTCAAAACGAACGGAGTGGATCTACATACCGCCACGTATTACACACTGGCCCGCACGCGTACTCAGGGGCTGTCGGGGTTCTGCGAGGGGGTGGAGTTGCTGGCGGCGTTGATAGGCTGTGAATGGGATAAGTTCTGGCCGAAGGAAGGTCTGGCGCGCACTGAAATGCTGGACTGGTTCAACGTCCGTACGGGTAATATTTTGCGCCAGCAGGTGGCGTATTCCGTTGCAGACCTGCCACTGTTGTATCGGGTGGAACGGGCGTTGCAGGTAATATGTGACAAACTTCAGCAGGTGGAGCTTAAGCGCCAGCCGCGAGTGGAAAACCTGCTTTATTTTGTACAGAACACGCGAAAACGCTGCGAGCCTCAGCCGGAATCGGATGTGACAGACATGTCGGCAAAAACGGTGATACGGACGCTGGTTTATATGCCTGAAAGCACTGAGACCACAACGATACCGGAGCCGCCACAGCCGGAAGTACCGGAGGTAAGGGTGGCTGTTCATGGCCTTAATATGAACCCGCAACCCATCGTGACAGCCAAACCGGGTCGCGCGGTGAAGGGTTTTGCAGCTGGGGTGCTCTGTAGTGCTGTGGTTGGCGCAGTTGTCTGGTGGTGGCAGGTTTATCCTCTGCAACAACAGATTGCCTCTGTGCGTGACACGGCGCAGGGGGCGGCGATGCTCTGGTTGGCCTCACCGAAACTGAATGACTATCCGCAGCGGTTACGCCAGCTAACCCATTCTTCTCCGTTACAGCCGCTGGAGGCGGGTCAGCAGATGGCCCGTCTGGCAGAGAGCCGCTGGCCGGGAAGTCTGCAACAGCAGCAGGTCACGGCGCAATGGAATGCCACCCTGAAAGAGCGGGCGGCAGGCAGCCCGAAGTTAGAGGGATGGCAACAGACACGAATGGATTTACGTTCCTTCGCCGAACTGCTCGTCCAGCGCGAACAGGCGAAATCGGGGTTCACGCTCTCCTATATCAAAACCATCATCTATCAGGCCGAGCGCACGCTAAATCAGGAAACCCCGCTGGAATATGTGCTGACGCAGTACCAGCAGGCGCGCTCCACCGGAAAAAACAACGATATGCTGGAAAAACAGATTGATGAAAGGCTGGATGGGGTATTAAGCCGTTGGTTACTGTTGAAGCAAAGCCCGTTACCGGCAGTAGAGGAAGGTAGCCCGGGTAAATAAAGAAGGAATATCACTATGGAACATCTTGCTAATCTTACGCTGGACAGGCAGTGGCAGAAGATGATCCCGGCAGGATGTTCATAGATGGTATCCATGGGATCAACGTGATTAATGAAAATACGGAAGAAATGGTGAAGGTGATAAGCTGGTATTGGCGACAAGCAACGTCGCCTTTTATTTCGTTGTGTCAAACAGGCTCACATTTAAATAGTCATTGATATCTATTTACCAGATCCTTAACCACGGCAGCATAGGTTTTTTGTTTGAGTTGGCCGATTTGTGTTTCGGTCAGCGGTATTTTTCCCGTCTGAGGCTGGAGGACATTGTATTCGTAATTAACCGGTGTCCAGGTGGCCCATTCTCCGCTCGCCACATCCACCAGGGCGAAACGTATCAGATAGCGTAATGATGCGGAATCGGACAATGTTTCCCCATGGTAATCTGCCCAGAGAGTTGTTTTGGTTGTGGTGTCATATCTTCCAGTCTGTAATGTATCCCAATAAACAATCACGGCTTTTTGCTGCCCTTTTGCCGCAATATAACGCAACGCCTGCATATAATTCATGTTTTCGCTGAGTACTGCGTCACCTTCTTCCGTTTTTACCGTGTTGCAGGTAAGCGGTTTCTGCCTGTCCGGAATACCTGAGAATGTTGATACCTGATAGTATTTCCCTATCTCCTGTTGCATGGTCATTTCCGGTGCATGGCTACCTGACTGAACCAGAATAACTGAAGAACTCAACGGCACTCTGAATTTATCGCCATTAATTGCAGCCTGGATATCTTCTTCTGATACCGCCAGCGTGGTTTCATTGCCGAAAATATCTTTATCAGTGAGTTGAGTTGCTGCATTTTTGCTGAAACTGCTATCTGCACGTTTAAGACCTGTTTTTTTTGCATCAATGGGAGAGTGTACACAACCGTTTAATAAAAATAACGATGTGCATAAAAACAGGGTCAGCCTGATGTTCATATATGTTTGTCTCGCAATGATGGTAAGTGTTTATTATGGGGTTAACAGCCTGAGATGTTGCTTGGATTATATGCTGTTTGTTGTTTTATATAAATTATAGTTTACATGTATGCATTCACTAAAATAATCCAGATTAATGAATGATATTGTTTTGGTGAATTATTTATAACTATATTCTGAAAATTGCGGAGGGAGTTAAATATCAGTTTCTGCCACAGGCATTTGCTCAGTGGTTACATTTTTTCATTATCTGAAGAGGGCATTATCACAATAGAGGAGGGGGATAGCAGAACAAAATACACATGATGCCTGTTATGGAATTCCCAGACTGACTGGAAAAGGCCGCTACGCTTGTACGCCCAGAAACCAGACCGGAACCCCACAAAGCAAAAAACCAGCCCTAAGGCTGGTTTTTCTGAATAGTGGTGCCCGGACTCGGAATCGAACCAAGGATTCGTTTCTACATAAACGAAATCACCGAATAACAGTAAGTTACCTTTACGCTTCGGTTCCGAATGTACCACCATTTTGTACCATTTGTCAGCTATGAATTATCTTTTCAATTCACGTTTTGCCAGTTGTACTAACCAGTTGGCAATGCCTTCTTTAGGTATACCAAGTGCCATGATGCCTTGAATGTCGCTTGGGCTTAAGGGGGTCATAATCTTGATGCCGTGCACTTCAGGAAATGCCCATGGACATTGCTTGCAATCTCTCAAGCAGTCTTGGCACGCATTACGTTTTCCCACGTTGCAAACATGACATAACGTTTGCCAGTTGTCGCTTGAATGACCCCCTCCACGAGCAAGAGGGATTTTGTGATCCGCCTGTAGAGTACCTGTACTGTTGCCTTCGTCGTGAAGAGAGCAGACTTGGCATGTATAATTTTGCCGGGCAAGTAATTGATTTTTTTGGCTAGCAGTTAGGTAGGTTCTTGGGTTGGCCGGATTCAGACCTGTAGATTTGAGACGGTAAGCATTTGTTCCCGACTGAATCGCCACGGAAAATCTAGACACTTCCGAGCCGTTGATAATACTGGTTTTCATATTCTGTCGGTGACATCTGATCGCTAGAACCATGCCGACGCTTACTGTTATAAAACATTTCGATGTAATCAAAAATATCGCTGCGGGCTTCTTCCCGCGTTCCGTAGATCTTTTTCTTTATCCGTTCGCGTTTCAACAACTGGAAAAAGCTTTCTGCAACCGCATTATCATGGCAGTTACCGCGACGGCTCATGCTGCCCTCCAGGCCGTGTGATTTCAGGAACGACTGCCACTCATGGCTTGTGTACTGACTGCCCTGATCCGAATGAACCAGCACCTGTTTTTGGGGATTACGCCGCCATACAGCCATCAGCAGTGCGTTCAGGACAATGTCCTTTGTCATCCGGGATTGCATGGACCAGCCGATAATTTTGCGTGAGAACAGATCAACAACAACGGCAAGATACAGCCAGCCTTCGTGGGTCCTGATGTAGGTTATGTCCGTTACCCAACGCTCATCCGGAGCATCCGGATTGAACTGTCGCTGGAGCCTGTTGGGCGACACGATACTGGCCTCGCCTTTACGTGCCCGCGGGCTCCGGTATCCGACCTGAGCCTTTATCCCGACACGTTTCATCAGTCGCCAGACCCGGTTCACTCCGCACTGTTGCCCGCTGTCCCGCAGATCCAGATGGATTTTGCGATAACCATAGACGCATCCCGATTCCAGCCAGAACTGTTTAATCTGTCCTGTCAGTCTCAGGTCTGCCTGATGGCGTTGTGAATGCGGCTGCTGAAGCCAGGCGTAAAAACCACTAGGATGAACATCCAGCACCCGACAGAGCAGGCGAACAGGCCAGCAACAGGAGTTGTCACGGATAAAGGCGTACCTCAGTCGGACAGCTTTGCGAAGTACGCCGCGGCTTTTTTTAATATGTCCCGTTCGTCGGTAACCCGTTTCAGCTCTTTCTGGAGACGGCGGATCTCGGCCTGAGCATCTGACTGTTCTTTATTAGTGGAAGAATCCGGACCGTACTTCTTTATCCAGGCGTAAAGGCTGTGGGTGGTGATATCGAGACGTGTTGCAACGCTGGCAACAGAATAACCGCGATCAACAACCTGTTTGACTGCTTCAGTTTTAAACTCTTCGGGATAACGCTTACCGCTCATGGGCACCTCTCTTTAAGCCATCTTAAATGACTCTGAGGTGTCTGTTAAACCCATGGCGATTCAGACTGTCTTTCGATATCTACACCAATCTCATCGCCGAGTTCCGTAATTCGCCTTCTGTAATCACTTTGTTTAACTAAATCGTGAAGTACATCTCGTGGAACCCAATCCCTCGGGAAATCAGTGCCTTGTTTGAAAAGGTGTTCAAGTATCTTCCACTGTGCTGCGGTAATGTTTGACTTAAGACCTTTAGCCTTCAACTCAGCTTGTCGCTGGCCGATAACTACAACAAACTCTTGAAAATTCACATTGCCATCCTCTTTTTGTGGATAACAATATAAAAAAAGGTAGCCTTAAGCTACCTTAGCAGTATTGATTTGTTGATCAATGGCTGAAAGCGCCTTGTAGATCTGTTTGCCGACAGCTTTTGCTACAGGTGGCGGGAATGCGTTACCTACTTGGCGATAGGAAGAGGTCTTTTTCCCTGAGAACTGCCACCAATCAGGGAAACCCTGAATTCGTGCAGCCATCCTCACCGTTAGCAATGGCATATTCTCATACCCTTCTCTAACCCCGCTATAGTCCTTCTCTGGAGGCTCATTGCCAATACGATGTCCATTAACATGCAAGGCCTGCCACTGGCGTTTGGCTCTAGTTGGGCCAAGGTCAGGCCCACCATGTTTCTTGGAGCCGCCAACCAAGGTTGGAGCGATGCTATTTGCTTTATCTTTCCACTCATCAGCACCTTTCCAACCATTCAAAGCCATGAGGTCATATAACGCTTCACCAACCGTTGGAGCTGGCGTTGTAGATGCTTCAGGCCATTTGAAATGATCGAAATACTGAGGGAGAAGTGCCACTAGGTTCACTCTAGGGCGTAGTTGTGGAACCCCATAGTTACTGGCATGTAGCAGGTTCCATGTTGTTTTGTATCCAAGAGCCTCAAACTGCTGGTCGATATACTCTCGGTATTCAGCAAACTTAGCGTCGAGAAGACCTGCGACGTTTTCGATTAACACGGCTTTTGGCTTAACTTTGGATACGATATCAAGTGCTACTGGGAAAAGATCACGTTCGTCGTCTTTGCCAAGCTGTTTGCCTGCCTTAGAAAAGGGAGGGCAGGGAACACCACCGGCAACCAAATCAACTTTACCTTCAAAGCTAACTGCTTTTGTCAGGGCAAAATCCTGCAAGTCTGCTTCAATGATCTCAGCCCATTCTAAACCATGTTCAAGGTTGTTAAGGCGAAGAGTGGCACACGCCGGAGCATCGTTGTCTATCAACGCCAGATGTTTAAAGCCGGCTTGATGTAGGCCGAGTGCTTGACCGCCTGCACCGGCACAAAGCTCAAGTGATGTGTACATGTTGTTCTATCCTCATTCTGATAGGCAGAAGAATACCAGCCATTAGCTATATGGCAAGAATATTTACGTGTATGGATAACCAGTGATTGCGGTGTGGCTCCGAACTTTGTCAGAGCCTGAGTAAGAAGGTTCGCTTGAGGCCGTTGAAGTGGAAGAATGCCTTATTTGGCTTGCTGGGATGCAATCTGCTCCATTCTAAATGACGTTACAAGAATACTCACCACTCCCACCACTGATCATCTTGAGAGTGAATTTTCTATCCGCTGTATAGTCTACGTTGAACCCAATACCGCGACTGGCAAATGTTAAGCTATCGCCTCCCTGATCATTCCCACCTCCCATCAAGAAGCTAGCTCGTCGCGTTCCATTTGGGGTAGTTAACTCGGCCCACCCAACTTCTTCCTGCTTCTTTAACGTGATGTTCACGGTGATGTTGTTTTCGCATGAGAGCTTCACATATACGTTGTCGGCGGCTTTTGCGGTGGTGGAGATGCTTGCTAGCAATATGGCGATTAAGCCGATTGTTTTTCTCATTGAATAATCCCTTTTGATTGCCTGATTAGTCTTCAGATTGCGTACGCACAATCCGGTAAATGCTGGTGATACCGATCCCTAGCTGGCGAGAGATTTCGGGTTTGCTCAGTCCCTTGTCCAGCATCTCGATTACTTCCTGCGATTTGCTGCGGGCTGTGGCCTTTCTGCCTTTATACTTACCTTTGAGCTTCGCCAGTGCTATGGGCTATTGGTATGGGTCTAGCGGTAGTAGGGGATTAGAGGAAATCTTCTTCTGAGGCGTAGCGTGCTGCCATTCCCCGGAAGAAGACGGTTGCAAAGGTTGTCAGAGCCATTATCAGGGCTTCAACAAGTAAGGATTTCCAGTTCATAGCCAGCCCCTTTCTGCGAATGAAACTGTTTGACCGCCGCCCACGACGATGTGATCTACCAGTCGGACTTCGATTAGCTCCATAACTTTCTGAATGTTGAGCGTTATCGCTTTATCCTGAACGGATGGCTCGGCGTTGCCAGATGGGTGATTATGGGAACAGATAACAGCTGCGGCGTTGAGCTTAAGCGCCTGCCGGGCAATCTCGCGGGGGTAGACTGGCGTTGTTGCTATGCTGCCGTGGAACATTTCCTGATAGTTCAGGACGTGATTCCGGTTGTCGAGGAATATCACGCTGAACACTTCCTGCTCCCGATCGCCAAGCTGTAAAGCCAGATAGCTCGCAGTGTCCTTCGGTGATGCCAGTGTGTCGGTACGGTAGAGCCGTTGAGTGAGGATTTCGCGGGCCTGAGTGATTATTTCATCATGCATGATTCAGCCTCCTGTGGTGATCTGCATATTTCTTGTACCTGCGGAGCGGGGAGTCTTGGAAAGGAGGATTGAGCGAGCGGATTTGGATGCCTGCCTGACGATCTGTACGGGCCTCTGAGCTGAGTTCAGGAGTGATTCACGCCTTGAATGCAGAAAGGCCGTGAGAGGCCTACAGGACGTCTGGTGACTTCTGACGTGAAAAGAACTTTTGGGGGAGTGGAGGCAGCAAAATCATTAAGCTGTCGCTCAGTTCGACGTATTGATATGGCGGTAACTTTGCACCTTTGGTAAATGCGAGTTAGCGTTGATAGCTTAAGGATAATTATCTGTAAGATGCTATGAGTAAGATGAATTTGAGTAATAAAAATTGATAGAACCCTATAAATCTATATAAATGTCCTGGGGTTAGGTTTCAAAGGTTGCAACGTTTGAACAGGTAGAAAAGCCTAATCCTTTAGGCTTTTGTTGTAACTTTTGATGCAACTTTTCAGTTTATATGCCGTATGACCTCAATTTTGCACGCTGGAAGTATCTGTCCCTGCGTTTATCAAAGGGGATTGTCAGCCTGTCCAGCAGTTTACCCATCTCACTGAGAGGCTGCCGTGGGCTTTTTAGAAGGAAACTGCATTCATTATGTGCTGCATCATAGGCTTTTCGGGCTGACTCGCTGCTTATCTTTAACGTGGATTCTGAAAGGCTAATACAGGCCATTCGCAGGCAGTGGGCATAGCAATCCTCCAGACTGACGAACCGCTTTAGCTGGCGAACCGCTTCCAGCCATACTTCCTGTTCTGCATGTCTGACCCTGATTAACTTTACATCGGGCTGATTTTTCCGTAACCAGCGATCCCGCCGTTTATCATTGAATTGATAACGCGTCGTTCTGTGAGCCTCCTCGTCAAATTCAATGATGAACTGGCGTTTAGCAGTTTCCCCTTTTGCCATATCGGTATACCACTGCTCGGTAAGGAAGAAATCCACTCTGTAGGGGCCGACCTGCTTTTGCCGTTCGAGTTCATAGCTTCTGAATTGTGGTTGTTGCCTTAGTTCGACGATCAAATCGTGTAATTTGACGCCAAATTGCCCCTCAAGGCGGCTTTCGCCGGGCTTTACCGGGAGTTTCAGACCAGATTTTTGCTCAATGGCATCTATGAGAAGCCCATTCTGGCTGGAGTGGATACTGTAAGTCAGCAGGGTAAGGGCATCACCAGCGGTAAGCCAGCCGTTTTTGTCGGGAATTTCACCTTCAATCAGGCCGGATGTGCAGCACGACAGGACATTTTCGGGAGCCTTGAGCAATTTGGCATGTGTCCGCTGTGCCCATTGAGTAAATCTGGCTGCCTGAGGCGTCATTTTCCGCAAGAAAGCAACGGAAAGCTGGGGGACCCCGTCAACGGTCTGCCAGTCTGAATCAGGAATTTTCAACATTTAGAACGTCTCCATAGTTAGTCTGCTGTTTCATGGCTTGTACCCTTAACGGCCCCAGTCCTTGATTCGGCGTAGATTTAACTTTGGGATGGTCTCGATGGCTTCCAATTTTGTTTCTACAGGTTTGTCGCCATAGTTTTCGCTTTCGTTTCTGTTCGAGTCGATGTGACCCGTGATGCTGTCGCGAATATCCATTGCGACCCCGTTTCTCCGGCAGTTCGTTACGAATGTATGACGGAAACTGTGTGTCGGTGATATTTCATCACGCTCAATACCGTTGTTTCTTATGTAGCGGCCGAATCGCTTACGGAAATTAGTTGAGTATTTCTTCTCAGCAAGGGCTTCGTCAGAGAACAGAAAGGCACTCCTGCTGGCAACGAAATTGGTGAAGCCCAACTCTGTGACATGAAGAGGCACGGGAACATAACGCGTTTTACCTGTCTTAATGGACTGCGTTTCGTTCTCCTGCAATTTCATACACAAAACGCCATCACGTTGCTGAATATCACGCTTGTGCAACTGTGCGATTTCCTCAACACGGCAGCCAGTGTAGTAAAGGATAATCGGGATCCAGTAATCCATGGCTTCGTAAGGCTCTTCTTGTCCAGTGAAAACAGGACCGGAGAACATTCTCGCCAACTCTTGTTGAGTGAAGGGCTTATCGCTGCTGTCACGGGCTGTCCGGGAAGGTTTGCGTACATCCCTCACGATGTTGTGCTTAAGCCAGTTAACGTAGATAGCATGCTCAAAGAATGACGACAGATGGTTGAGCATGTTCCGCACCCTGTCTGGGGTAAGGTGGTCTTTGTTTTGCAGGGACAGCTTTTGGGCTAACGATAAAGCTTTCTCTTTCTTGGTCAGATTCTTGGGGTACTTCGCCATCGTATCCCGGAATTTAACAATATGATCGGCAGTAATGTCGTCAATGGCGAGGTTGCCGATTATCTCAACAAAGCGGTCCGCTGCTGCGGCGTAGTCTTTGACATGTGCCAGCGCTTTTTTATCGATAGTTTCGGCGTCGGAAGGGCACTTAAACTCTTTGTATGCCTCAAATAATTGGGTGAAGGTTTTTTGGGGTGTTTTTGCTTCCGGCAGCGAATCCAGCCCTTTGCTTATGGCATAGAGCCTTGGGCGAAGGTTCAGAAGGTACGTGTTTGTGATTTCATTACGTCGTTCTGCCAGCCGCCATGCCAGACGATTTCGCCAGGCCGGAGTGAGAACGACTGGCGAGTATTCCAGAGCTTCATCCAGCTCTATGGACATCAGTTTGCAGATAGATACGTCACGTTCTTCCTGCCATGTTTGTGACTTATAGCGGGGCTTACGTTCGCGGTCTTCCAGCCAGTCGTGAATTATCGCGTTTTCTGGTGAGTGAACCAGCCCTACTTTACCGTCGAACAGCTCCTCCACGAGATATCGCTCACGGATTAGTTGGTCCTGCTGCATGATTTTCGAAGCCCATACACCCGCAATCAGCTCAATATCCGCATCGGTTAACGATTGCTCTGCCTTAAGTAGTTCTTCAGCCCGTCTTAGCATCAGGTCGATCTGAATGATTTTTGCGGGTGCACGTTCTCTGGCCTCCCTCACGTCTTTGGTATCAAGGGTAAACTTGATCTCACGTTTATTGAGGATGCCTTGCAGGTGTTTGGGGACGGCCTTACGGACGAGGTAAACGCCGAAACGGTTCTTTGTTGGCTGTATCATAATGCCCATTTTGTACCACCTTTCTGTACCACCGGGAAGCGGGGCCGGAGGAAATTAAAAAGAGGTAACTACTGGTAAACCAACAAGTTGTTGACTCAAAAAGCAAAAACCCCCGCCGAAGCGAGGGTTATAAATGAGTGGTGCCCGGACTCGGAATCGAACCAAGGACACGGGGATTTTCAATCCCCTGCTCTACCGACTGAGCTATCCGGGCAACGGGGCGCATTAAACCCGATCCACATTCTGGCGTCAACGAAATTTGTTGTTTTCGTTACAGACTGCACACTCTCTCGCCAGTTTGTGGCCATCTCAGGCGAAAAAGTGTGTCCAGAGCGCAGAAAGCGGCATTGCTATCAGCAGGGCAGGCAGCATATTTACTACTGCGAACATCTTAATCCCGCAGATGCGCAACCCGGTTGCCAGCAGCAGCAAACCGCCCACGGCGGTAAAATCTGCCATCATTGCCGGAGTGGTCAGCGGCAGGATAAGCGTCGCGCAGGTTGCCAGCGCCAGCTGGATAAGCAGCATCGGCACGCAAATCGCGGCTACCGCTATGCCAAGCGTGGTGGCAAAAATAGTGGCGGTAAATAAATCCAGAAAGGCTTTAGCAATCAATATACTGGGGTCACCTGTCATCCCTTCCTGCATCGAGCCGAATATCCCCGTGCCGCTGGCGCAAAACAGAATAATGATGGCGACATAGTTTTGAATAAACGACTCGTGATTGCCGTGCTTCGCTTTGCCCGGGCGCGTAATCAGGCTCTTCGCTTTACTTACCGCGTTGTTGATCCCTTTTTCCAGATAGCAAAACTCGCCAATTAGCGCGCCGAGCAGGGTCGCGAGCACCATCACCGGCAGGTTGGCACATTTAATGACCAGCAGGATACCGATACCTAACGATGCAAGGCCGAAAATAGAAGGCATGGAGGAGCGAATACGCTCCGGTAACCGCTGGCTTAATACGGCGCCAAGTACACCGCCCAGTAAGACGGCACCTGCATTAATAAAAGGACCGATAACCACAGTAAGCTCCTGTTATTTAATCATTGATATTGCATTATTATTGCACGGACTCGGTGTTAAAGGCTTAGCTTTGGATGATTAAGTGCATAATGATTCCTTCTTGCACCCTAAAATAAAAGGTGACATGATTGCGCGAATTTTCTCCTCTTCTGATACGGAGCCGCCAATGTTGACACTGCTTACCGCTGCGCGAATGCCTGTCCGTATCACGCTATTCTACTCTTGTCTCACCGTGCGGTGAGGGTAACGCTGGCTCACTGCAGGACAACAGTAAAACCAGACGCGTTCTGATTTTACTGATGTCTGGCGGTCGGAGCTGATTCCGATCAGACACATTCGTTGGGCAGGGTATTTACCCTGTCCGGGGCCTTTTCTCCCCTGAAACGGGTATTTGTGCTTATGAAATCAATGAAAATTGCCGTCAGCCGCGAGCTGGTGTCCACCGTGTCTACTCACCGCGAAAAGGTGACGCTGGACAATACCGATTTTACCGACGTGGCGGCAGTCGTCATTACGGTCGCTGATAGTTGCAGCGGCATCCTTGCGTTACTGAAGCGTACCGGCTTCCACTTACCGGTGTTTATGTTCTCACAAGAGCCAACGGATGTTCCTGAGGGCGTGACGGCAGTTATCGCCGGTAAAGCGCAGGAGTTTCTGGAACTGGAAACGGCTGCCTGCCGTTATGAAGAGGATCTGCTGCCGCCGTTTTTTGACACCCTGAGTCAGTATGTGGCGATGGGGAACAGCACGTTTGCCTGCCCTGGGCATCAGCATGGCGCGTTTTTCAAAAAACACCCTGCGGGACGGCAGTTCTATGATTTCTTCGGTGAGAATGTGTTTCGCGCCGATATGTGCAATGCCGATGTGAAACTCGGCGATCTGTTAATTCACGAAGGTTCTGCCAAGCACGCGCAAAAGTTCGCGGCGAAAGTCTTTAATGCGGATAAAACCTACTTCGTGCTCAACGGAACATCTGCCGCCAACAAGGTGGTCACCAACGCGCTGCTGACCCGTGGCGACCTGGTGCTGTTCGATCGCAATAACCATAAGTCCAACCACCACGGTGCGCTGATCCAGGCCGGCGCTACGCCGGTGTATCTCGAAGCAGCGCGTAACCCGTTCGGCTTTATTGGCGGTATTGATGAGCACTGCTTTGATGATGGATATCTGCGGGAGTTGATCCGCGAGGCTGCGCCGGAAAAGGCCGACGAGGCACGGCCGTTCCGGCTGGCAATCATTCAGCTTGGCACCTACGACGGCACTATCTATAACGCCCGTCAGGTAATCGACAAGATAGGCCATCTGTGTGACTACATCCTGTTTGATTCCGCCTGGGTAGGTTATGAGCAATTTATCCCGATGATGGCGGAAACATCTCCGCTGTTGCTGGAACTCAACGAGAACGATCCGGGTATTTTCGTGACCCAGTCTGTGCACAAGCAGCAGGCCGGGTTCTCGCAAACCTCGCAGATCCATAAAAAAGACAACCATATTCGTGGCCAGGCGCGTTTCTGCCCGCACAAGCGGCTTAACAACGCGTTCATGCTGCACGCCTCGACCAGCCCGTTTTATCCGCTGTTCGCGGCGCTTGATGTGAATGCAAAAATTCATGAAGGCGAAAGTGGCCGCAGGCTCTGGGCGGAGTGCGTGGAGCTGGGCATTGAGGCGCGTAAGGCGATCATTGCGAACTGCCATATGATCAAACCCTTTATTCCACCCGTGGTGGCAGGGCGTCCGTGGCAGGATCACCCGACATCGACCATCGCCAGCGAGCGTCGTTTCTTCAGCTTTGAGCCAGGCGCGAAATGGCATGGGTTTGAAGGCTATGCCCGCGAGCAATATTTTGTCGATCCCTGCAAGCTGCTGCTGACCACCCCAGGTATTGACGCGGAAACCGGTCACTACACTGAGTTTGGCATCCCGGCGACCATCCTCGCGCACTACCTGCGTGAAAATGGCATCGTACCGGAGAAATGCGATCTGAACTCGATCCTGTTCCTGCTAACCCCTGCTGAAAGCAGCGAGAAGATGGCGCAGCTGGTGGCGATGCTGGGGCAGTTTGAGCAGCACATTGAAGATGACACCCCGCTTGCCGACGTGCTGCCGACCATTTATCAGAAATACCCGGTGCGCTATCGGGACTACACCCTGCGTCAGTTGTGCCAGGAGATGCACGATCTGTACGTCAGTTTTAACGTGAAAGATCTGCAAAAGGCGATGTTCCGCAAAGAGAGCCTGCCTGCGGTGGTGATGAACCCACAGGATGCTAACCAGGAGTACATTCGCGGTAACGTCGAACTGGTGCGTATTCGTGATGCCGAAGGGCGCATTGCTGCTGAAGGGGCGCTGCCGTACCCGCCGGGTGTGCTGTGCGTGGTGCCTGGCGAAATCTGGGGTGGGGCGGTGCAGCGTTACTTCCTGGCGCTGGAAGAGGGCGTTAACCTGTTACCGGGCTTCTCGCCGGAGTTGCAGGGCGTTTACAGCGAAAAAGACGCCGACGGGATCCAGCGGCTTTATGGGTATGTATTGAAGTAAACCTCTGCCCGAACGAACGCCGGGTGGCGCTAACGCTTACCCGGCCAACAAAAACATTCAGACCTCTGCCCGCCTGTACATTCTGCGCGGATGCCCAATCTTCCCGTACAGCATTTCCACACTCAAAAAACCTGCCTCCACGCAGTGCTCCAGATAGCGCCGGGTTGTCGTTTTACTCAACCCCGTTTCGGTCACTACCTCGTCAACGGAAAAATAGTGGGCTGATTTCTGGTTAAACAGGGTTTGCACCAGCGCCAGCGTGTTCTCTTCAATGCCTTTACTGCCATTATCCTGGCGATAGTTTTTGGCCTGGAGCTGGTACAGCGAATCAACGTTTTGTTGATCGACAATCTTCCAGACCCGCTGTTGTTCGGCGAACTGCACAAAGCGTTCAAGCGACTGGCTGAGCCTTTTCCAGGACACGGGTTTCAGAATGTAATCAAACGCGCCGTTGCGAATGGCCTGGCTGCACGTGTCCATGTCGCTTGCGGCCGTGATGAAAATCACCGAGCAGTTAGCGCAGGTCAGCATCGGGTTGCTGATAAGCGTGATCCCTTTGCCATCGGGAAGGTAGTTGTCCAGCAGCATCAGCTGCGGCTGTTTGCTTTCGAGCTGCACTTGCGCGTCTGCCAGGGACGATGCAATACCCACCAGGCGCAGTCGCGGGTGTTTGCTGATAAGCTCGGCGTGGAGCTGTGCCAGCGCGCGCTCGTCTTCAACAATCAGTACGTCGATAAGTTCATGTTGCATAATCGGTATCTTCCAGTTCCTGAACGGAACGCCGGGCGGCTCCCGTGGCGGGAATAAACAGTGAGAAAATTGCGCCACGCGGCATGTTATCGGCAACTTCTATCGAGCCGCCAGCCTGCGTGACATAGCTTTCAATCAGGTACAGGCCAATACCATGATCGCCGCGTGTTTTGGTGGTGATGCCGCGCTCAAAAATCCTGTCGCGGATCTCCGGTTTGATGCCCACGCCCTGATCGGCAACTTCAACGATCAGTTCCTGTTCGTTCAGTTTGATCAACACCTCCACCGGTGCGTGCGGCAGTTCAGAGCGTTGCGTCGCTTCGATGGCGTTATCCAGCAAATTACCAATGATTGAGATCAGCTCGGCTTCATGCAGGGGCTGGAACACGGTGTCCATCCGACAGGCCGGATCGAAATTCAGCTCGACCCCTTTTTCACGTGCGCGGGCTGTTTTACCCAGCAGCAGGCCGCACAGCGTGGGCGAGCTAAAGCGGGACGAAATAAAGTCCAGTAGCTCCTGAGCGTGCTCCGATTGTGCCTGAATATAGCCAATGGCTTCTTCATAACGGCCCATATGCAGCAGGCCAGAGAGCGTGGTCATGCGGTTAAGTTGCTCATGACGCATAATGCGCAGGTTATCGACATAGCGTTTTACCTGGCTGAGCTGGGCGCTCAGGGTATCTATCTCATTGCGATCGCGGAAGGTGATAACCCATCCCTGAAGCGAATTTTCCAGCATGATGCGGACCCGGCTGGCAATCACCGTGAGATCGTTAAAGCGGCAGATCTCATCGTGGGTGTCTTTCGCCAGCATGGTTTGTGGGGCAAAGAAAGGGACAGGTTCGATAACCTGGCTAATCAGCTGGCCGCGCAACTCCCGGGCGGGCTGGCTTAACCCCAGCAGCTTTCTGGCCGCCTGGTTGATCACTTCAATGCGCAGGTTATCATCGATGGCGATCACCCCTTCATAAATGGACTCCATCATCGCTTTTTGCTGGCGCACCAGCAGGCCGATTTCGCGTGGCTCCAGGGAGAAGATCTGCTTCTTTATACTGCGGGTGAAAAACCACGAGAAGATAAACAGGGCGATGAGCAGTAGCACCGCTGCAATTAAAATATTGACGACCTTATTCACGGTAATGGTGTCGAGATAGCTGGTGAGATACCCCACCGAAACAATCCCCACCACCTGCCCGGCATCGTTAAAAATGGGCGCTTTGCTGCGCAGAGAAATGCCCAACCCGCCTTTGCGAATGGTCGTGGTGCTTTTTCCCAGCAGCACTTCTTCGTTATCACCGCCGACAAGCGTTGTACCGACCCGGTCAGCAAACACGGAATGGAACAGATGCTGCCCTTTGTTATCGCCAATCACAATAAAACTGGCATCACTGTGGATGGCTATTTTTTGCATAAAGTCATGGATTGACTTGATATCTTTTTGTTCGACTTCATTACGCAAAGTCGGAATAAGCGCAATCTCTTCAGCTTGTATTTTAGCGCGTGTACTCATTTCCTGATAAAGCTGCCTGCCAACATCGACATAATAATATCCTCCCAGTAACGTAAACAGCACTGAGAAAAAGGCTACCAGCGAAATAAACAGCTTGATCTGAAACGATACTTTCATAACTATCACGCAGGGTATCAATGAGAGGCGCCAATATATCATCTTTTCTCGCGCCAGCCCCCGGTTTGCCGAAAACTTGTGATCCCTTGCACAGCACGGCCTGTAAAAGATTTATCTGAAAGGTTTATCGCCCTGAAATGAAATTCAGAAATGTTATTTGTTTGTTCAATTTAGAAAAGAAACCATAAAAACCACGGCCATTAATAAGGCATAAATCACACTAAATAAAAGAAACCATTAAAACCATAGTTGCCATTAAAACTTCGGTTTTAATATGCCATTCCTCACATAAAGTAAGCCTTTGTGACTTTAAGCTGAACGCACAAAATAACCAAGGGGCTTATTATGAGCACAACTGACGACTCTTTCTCTGTTACCCACGACCCGATTGATATTCAGCGGCCATCGCTCAAGGAGCGCTGGTGGCATATTATGGATACCTGGAAAGTCGGGATTATTCCTCTGCCACTGTTTATCCTGGCGGGCGCGCTGATTGCCATTGACTGTCTGGGCGGCAAACTGCCAAGCGACATCGTGGTGATGGTGGCGACGCTGGCGTTCTTCGGCTTTGCCTGCGGTGAGTTTGGCAAACGCCTGCCGATTATCGGCAAGCTGGGCGCGGCGGCGATTTGCGCCACCTTTATCCCGTCTGCGCTGGTCTATTATGGCCTGCTGCCGGACGTGGTGGTCGAATCCACAACCAAGTTCTACAAATCCACCAATATTCTCTATCTCTACATCTGCTGCATTATCGTCGGCAGCATCATGAGCATGAACCGTACGGTGCTGATTCAGGGCTTCCTGCGCATCTTCTTCCCGATGCTGTGCGGTGAAATCGTCGGCATGATTGTCGGAATGGGCGTTGGCCTGGCGCTGGGTCTTGAGCCCTTCCAGATCTTCTTCTTCATTATTCTGCCGATCATGGCGGGCGGTGTAGGCGAAGGGGCCATTCCACTCTCAATTGGTTATGCCACCTTGCTGCATATGGACCAGGGCGTTGCGCTCGGCCGCGTGCTGCCGATGGTGATGCTTGGCGGTCTGACGGCAATCATTATCTCTGGCTGCCTGAACCAGCTCGGTAAACGCTACCCGCATCTGACCGGTGAAGGCCAGCTGATGCCAAACCGCGCCAATGCCGATGCAACTGCCACTCAGCCTGCGTTCTCTGGCAAAGCCGATGTCACCACGATTGCCTCTGGCGCACTGCTGGCGGTACTGCTCTATATGCTCGGGATGCTTGGCCACAAGCTGATTGGCCTGCCTGCACCGGTTGGCATGTTGTTTATGGCGGTGCTGGTGAAGCTCTGCAACGGCGCATCCCCGCGTCTGCTTGAGGGCTCGCAGGTGGTGTACAAATTCTTCCAGACCTCTGTGACCTATCCAATCCTCTTTGCTGTCGGTGTGGCTATCACCCCGTGGCACGAACTGGTGGCTGCGTTCACCATCAGCAACCTGCTGGTGATTGTGAGCACCGTCTCTGCGCTGGTCGCGACCGGGTTCTTCGTCGGTAAAAAGATTGGGATGCACCCAATTGATGTCGCCATCGTCTCTTGCTGCCAGAGCGGCCAGGGCGGTACCGGTGACGTGGCGATCCTGACCGCAGGCAACCGCATGAGCCTGATGCCATTCGCCCAGATAGCCACCCGTATTGGCGGCGCGATTAACGTCTCCGTCTCACTGCTGATACTGGGCAACTTCCTCGTTTAAGTTTTCAGGAAAGAACAATGAAACTCGCAAGCTTTTTATACCAGGGTAAACGCAGCTACGGCATCGTGCAGGCCGAAGGTGTGATTGATTTAGGTCGCCGTCTGGGCGACCGCTACAGCGACCTTAAAGCGCTGTTGCAGGGGAACGGGCTGGCACAGGCCACCCGTTATCTCAACGATGCCGTGGATGTGCCGATGAGCGCCATCACCTTTTTACCGGTGATTGAGCAGCCGGAAAAAATCCTCTGCGTGGGCATGAACTATGCCGACAAGCGCAAGGAGTTTGACCAGCACAACCCGGCACCCACGCTGTTTGTCCGCTTCCCGGATTCCCAGACTGGCCACAACGAGCCGGTGCTGAAACCGCGCCACTCCAGCGAGTTCGATTATGAAGGCGAGCTGGCGGTGATTATCGGTAAAGGCGGGGAGAACATCAGCCGCGACGACGCTCTGCGCCACGTGGCCGGTTACAGCTGCTACATGGACGGTTCAGCCCGCGACTGGCAGCACACCTGGTTTACCGCCGGGAAGAACTGGCGTCAGACCGGGGCGTTCGGTCCGTGGATGGCTACCGCAGATGAAATCCCGGACCCGCACCAGTTAGCGATCCGCACCTGGCTGAATGGCCGCATGGTGCAGGAAGACAACACCAGCAGCATGATCCACAAGGTGGCGGAACTGATCGAGTACATCACCACCTTCACCCGCTTAAGCCCTGGCGATGTGATCATCACCGGCTCCCCGGGTGGCGTAGGTAAAAAGCGTAACCCACCGCTGTTTATGAAAGAGGGGGATCGCATTGAGGTGGAGATCGAACATATCGGCCATCTGAGTAACGTGATCATGGAAGCGCCGGCAACCACGCTTGCGGCAGCACATTAAGTAAGGCGGCAGTATGCAATCGCAACCCACTATCGATTTTCGTCTGACAGACGTGGCGAAACACCCGGAACGCTTAAGCCAGATCCGTTATTTACTGGCAGACAGCGGTCTTGGCCTGGACAACGACATTACGCTGTTCGTTGAGGCCTGGGTCGGAATGCAGCTGGTGGGTTGCGCAGGCCTTGCCGGTAACGTCATCAAATGCGTGGCGGTAAACGAGCAGCTTCGGGGCGAGAACTTGAGCGCGCGGTTACTGGCAGAGGTGGAAAACGCTGCGCTGGCGCGTGGGCACTTTCATCTCTTTCTGTGCACGCGTCCGTGCAATAAAGAGCGCTTTTCCCGCAGCGGCTTCTGGCCCATTGCCCAGAGCGGTAACAACGCCGTGTTGATGGAGAACACGCCGCAGGGCATTGAGCGTTACTGCCGTACGCTTAGCGCTAAGCGCAAGTGTGGCGAGAAAGTGGGGGCGATTGTGATGAACGCCAATCCGTTCACCCTTGGGCACCGTCATCTGGTGGAGCAGGCCGCGCAGCAGTGCGATGTGCTGCATCTGTTTGTAGTGCGTGAAGACGCATCGTTCTTCCCGTTCAGCGCACGCCTGGAGATGGTGAGCGCAGGTGTGGCACATCTGCCAAACGTGGTTGTGCATGAAGGTTCACAGTACATCATTTCCCGCGCGACCTTCCCGGCCTATTTCCTGAAAGATACCGGCAAAGTGCAGCAAGCATGGAGTGAAATCGATGTGTTGATCTTCCGGGATCACATCGCGCCGGCCCTGGGGATCACCCACCGTTTTATCGGCTCAGAGCCATTTTGCGATATCACCCGTCAGTACAACCAGACGCTGCACGCGCTGCTTTCCTCACGCATCGACGTAGTGGAAATGCCGCGCATAAAGGCCACCGGCAACGCCATTTCAGCCTCGGAAGTTCGCCGTTTACTCAAGACACAGCAGTTTACCCGGATCCGGGAGATTGTCCCGGAATCCACTTTCGCGCATCTCGAAGCGCACTACAGTGCGCGCGCGGAAGTCGCATAACTATCAGGAATTTATCATGAAAATTGTAAGGGAGGCGCTGGCCGGAACGCAGGAGTCCAGCGACCTGATGGTGAAAATCGCTCCCGCTCACGGCGAGCTGGAGATTGTCATCCACAGTGAAGTGATCAAGCAGTTTGGCGAGCAGATCCGCCAGGTCGTCGATGAGACATTACGCGCGATGAACGTGCAGCAGGGATTGATCATCGTTGAAGATAAAGGGGCGCTGGACTGTGTGATCCGCGCCCGTCTGCAAAGCGCGATTCTGCGCGCCGCAGAAGAACAGACCATCAACTGGGGGGCGCTGAAATGAGCAAACTCCGCCGCAGTATGCTGTTCCTGCCGGGGGCGAACGCCGCCATGCTCTCAACGGCGTTTATCTACCGTCCCGACTCCATCATGTTCGACCTTGAAGACGCGGTGGCGCTGCGCGAGAAAGACACCGCGCGCCTGCTGGTCTTCCACGCGTTACAGCACCCGATGTATCAGGATATCGAAACCGTGGTGCGTATTAACCCACTGAGCACGCCGTTTGGCTTGCTGGATCTGGAAGCCGCCGTGCGTGCCGGTGTGGACGTGATCCGTCTGCCGAAAACCGATACGCCTGACGATATTGCTGAACTGGAAGGCCACCTGGAGCGCATCGAGCGCGAATGCGGGCGTGAAGTGGGTTCTACCCGTGTGATGGCGGCCATTGAATCGGCTATTGGCGTCATTAATGCCGTGGCGATTGCCCGCAGCTCCCCGCGTTTAATCGGTATCGCGCTGGCGGCCTTTGACTACGTGATGGACATGCAAACCGAGCGCGGTGACGGCACCGAGCTGTTCTACGCCCGTTGTGCCGTGCTGCACGCGGCGCGCGCCGCAGGCATCGACGCCTTTGATGTGGTGTGGTCAGACGTAAACGACGAAGCCGGGTTCCTGCGTGAAGTGGAACTGATCCGCAAGATGGGCTTCAACGGCAAATCGCTGATTAACCCGCGCCAGATCGACCTGCTACACAACGCCTATGCGCCAACTCAGCAGGAAGTGGATCACGCCAGACGGGTGATTGAAGCAGCAGAAGAGGGCGAGCGTAACGGCCTGGGCGTGGTATCGCTCAACGGCAAAATGGTCGATGCCCCGATTATCAACCACGCGCAGATGGTGCTGGAACGCGCGGCGGCCTCCGGCGTGCGTCGTTAAGGATTTCAAAATGAATCAGACAGAACTTCTCCATGTGAATTTTCCCCATCTGCGGGCGTTAACACCTTTCGATACGGCCCACAGCGCGACGCCGTGGCTGAACAGCCCGGAAGAGAAGCATAATCGTAAGCTGTGCGCATCTGTTGAAGAGGCGGTGTTACGCAGCGGCTTGCAGGACGGCATGACCATTTCGTTTCACCATGCGTTTCGTGAAGGCGACCGGGTAATCAACTCCGTGGTGGCGCTGCTGGCGAAGATGGGCTTCAAAAACCTGACCCTGGCCTCCAGCTCGCTGATGACCTGCAACGATGCGCTGATTGAACATATCCAAAGCGGCGTGATCAGCCGTATTTACACCTCCGGGATGCGCGGCAAGCTGGCAGATGCCATCTCTCACGGGCTGATGGATGAGCCGGTGCAGATCCACTCCCACGGCGGACGGGTCAAATTATTGCAGGACGGGGAGCTGAATATTGACGTTGCGTTCCTCGGCGTGCCGTGCAGCGATGAATTTGGTAACGCCAACGGCACGCACGGGAAATCGAGCTGCGGCTCGCTGGGATATGCCATGGTAGACGCCCACTTTGCCCGCAAGGTGGTGCTGTTGACCGAAGAGCTGGTGCCATTCCCTAATATGCCCGCCAGCCTGGTGCAGGATCAGGTGGACTACATCGTGCAGGTCGAGAGCGTGGGTGATCCGGCCAAAATCAGCGTTGGTGCCGCGCGTGTAACCAGCAACCCGCGCGAGTTGATGATTGCCCGCTACGCGGCAGATGTGATTGAACACTCCGGCTATTTCAAACCGGGCTTCTCCATGCAGACCGGCTCTGGCGCGGCAGCCACCGCGTGCACGCGCTTTATGGAAGAAAAGATGGAGCGCAGCGGGGTGAAAGCACGCTTTGCACTCGGCGGCATAACCGGCAGCCTGGTGGATCTGCACGAAAAAGGGCTGATTGAAAAGCTGCTCGATACCCAGTGCTTTGACGGGCAGGCGGCGGCATCGCTGGCGCGCAACCCGAATCACGTGGAGATCTCCACCAACGTCTACGCCAACCCGGGCAGCAAAGCCGCATGTTGCGACCAGCTCGACGTCGTTATCCTTAGCGCCCTGGAAATTGACGTCGATTTTAACGTTAACGTGATCACCGGCTCCGACGGGGTAATGCGCGGGGCATCTGGCGGGCACTGCGATGTTGCCGCGGCAGCGAACCTGACGATTGTGGTAGCGCCGCTGTTGCGTAGCCGTATTCCGACGGTGGTGAAGCGTGTTACCACTCGTCTGACGCCGGGAGAGAGCATCGATGTGTTAGTCACTGACCACGGCATTGCGGTCAACCCGGCGCGCCCGGAGATCCGCGAGCGTCTGCTTGAGGCCGGGCTGAAAATCGTCGATATCGATGCGTTATACGAGCGGGCTATCTCGCTAACGGGCGTGCCAAAAGCGATTGAATTTACCGATAAAATTGTGGGCGTGATCCGCTACCGCGACGGCAGTGTGATCGACACCGTAAGACAGGTGAAGGAGTAATCATGACGACAGCGACACCCGTGCAGGCGGGTGTCAGCCTGGAAGCGTTGCTGGCGGCGAAAGAGCGCCGCGCAGCACGCCAGGCTGACTGGCTTGCGCACTATCAACAACCGGTGATTTCTCTTACCCTGGTCACGCCGGGTGAAATCAAAGACAGCCTGCGTTATCGCAATACGATGGGTGTGGCACTACAGATGTGCGATCAGCTGCTGTGGGAGAACCGTTGGCAGGTGCTTGACCGCCAGGTTTTATGGCTGCCGACAGGGCCAGAGGCGCTATGGTGCGTGGCCCATCAGGCGGCGGAAATGAAAGCCCACTGCGCAGAGCTGGAACAGACGCATCCACTCGGCAGGCTCTGGGATCTGGATGTGATTTGCCCCCATAACGGCCATGTTGGCCGGGTATCATTAGGCGCGAATCTGCGTCGTTGCCTGATTTGTGACGAACCCGCCCACGCCTGTTCCCGTTCGCGAAATCATCCTGTTGAACAGGTGACGGCTCGCGTGGAGAAGATGATTGATGACTGGTTTGCTCGCGACTAAACCGCGTCAGTGGGATGTGCCCGGACTTGCGGAAGAGGCGCTCTGGCAGGAGCTGGAGCTGACGCCAAAACCGGGTCTAGTGGATAAGCTTAATAATGGTTCCCACCGCGATATGGACCATGCCCTGTTTGCCCGCAGCATTGCGGCAATTTCGCCGTGGTTTACGCGCTTTGCCGCGCTGGGCGATGCCCATGCAGATAAGCCTGTGACAGAACAGTTGCGCCTTATCCGCCCGATGGGCATAGCCTGTGAACAGGCCATGTATATGGCAACGGACGGAGTGAACACTCACAAAGGTGGGATTTTTGCCCTCGGCTTGCTCTGTTTTGCCTCCGGGAGGGTGCAAAAAGTGAGCGCAGAGAGCCTGTGCTGTGAGGTGAGTAACATCTGCCGTGGGCTGGTGACGCGTGAGCTGGCAGGGCGCAGCGGGCAGGCAACGGCGGGCGAGCGGCAGTTTCAGCAGTATGGTCTAACCGGCGCACGCGGTGAGGCGGAAAGCGGTTTTTCGACGGTACGCAACGCGCTGGCGAAGTGGAGCGGGCGTTCGCTTCATGAATTACTGTTATGCCTGATGGCGGTTAATCAGGACAGTAACCTGGTGTCGCGCGGCGGTATCGATGGGCTGCGCTACGTGCAGGGCTATGCGCGTGAACTGCTGGCGAATGGCTGGGATCATGATGCGCTGCTTAAGATGGATAACGCATTGATTGAACGGAACCTGAGCCCGGGAGGCAGTGCGGATTTGCTGTCGGTGGGATGGGTGCTTTCTGAAATAAAATAGCCGGGTGGCGCTAACGCTTACCCGGCTATCTTTCTGTGCTTTTGTAGGCCCGGTAAGGCGTAGCCGCCACCGGGCACAACACGCCAAAGATCAATGCGCGATTGGCTGCGCACCGTTCGGAACGCGAACGTGTTTGTACTTGAACAGCGCGATAAACGCGAAGAACAGTACCAGCGAGTACGCGGCGAAGATGAGCCACACTGGCTGCCAGTTAGTGATGCCGTTGGTGGTGTACATCTCAACCACTTTACCGCTCACCACACCGCCCAGAATACAGCCGAAGCCGTTGGTCATCATCAGGAACATACCCTGAGCACTGGCGCGGATTTCAGGCTTCACTTCTTTTTCCACAAATACGGAACCCGAAATGTTGAAGAAGTCGAAGGCGCAGCCGTAAACAATCATCGACAGAACCAGCAGCACGGTGCCGAACGGGCTTGGGTCGCCGTAAGCGAACAGGCCGAAGCGCAACATCCAGGCAGCGATACTGATAAGCATCACGTTCTTGATGCCGTAGCGGCTCAGGAAGAACGGGATGGTCAGGATGAACAGCGTCTCAGAGATCTGAGAGATAGACATCATGACGGACGCGTGTTCAACGATAAAGCTACCGGAGAACAGCGGGTTGTTATCGAAGCTGTGCAGGAAGGTGTTGCCGAACATGTTGGTGATTTGCAGTTCTGCACCCAGCAGCATGGAGAAGATAAAGAAAATCGCCATGCGTTTGTTTTTGAACAGCGCAAATGCATCCAGGCCCAGCATGGTGCTCCAGCTCTGGTTTTTCTGCTGGTTAGATACCGGAATGTGCGGCAGCGTCAGGGTGAAGATCGCCAGCACAACAGACAGCGCAGCACCGATATAGAGCTGCATATGGCTCAGTTCGAAGCCCGCGAAGCTCACGCCCCACATCGCCATGATAAAGCCGATAGTGCCCCAGATACGGATTGGCGGGAAGTCAGTCACAATATCCATACCGTTTGATTTCAGGCGGTAGTAGGAGATGGTGTTGATAAGGCCAAGCGTTGGCATATAGGCCAGCGAGTTAAGCAGGATAATCATGAACATCGCGCCAGGCGTGGTGACTTCGGCTGCCATAAACAGCGTCCCCGCACCCACCAGATGACACAGCATGTATAACCATTTTGCGCTTAACCATTTATCCGCCACGATACCCAGCAGCGTTGGCATGAAGACAGCCGCAATACCGAGCGAGCTGTATACGGCACCGATAGACGCACCATCGAACTTGAGCGTCACAAACATATAGGAGCCGAGTGTAGTCAGCCAGCTACCCCACAGGCAGAACTGCAGAAACGACAAGATTTTAAGCTGCAGCTTAAGGTTCATGTTACTTTCCTCACAAGTGAGCGGGAGATATGTTGTTATAGAAACATTCAGGGTTGGTATTTGATGCAATTCTATCAGCAGGCAACAATTTGTTTTGTTACCTCCCGCAAAAAAATGCAATCCACATTAATTTGCAGTTTGGATTGTGATGCAAATAACATTTTCGTATGGGTGGGATCTTTTTACCCTCTCCCCTTGGGGGTGTACGGTCCGGGGACATAGTGAACACTTGTTCGGGGACATGGTAGACACTTACAACTAAGGCATAAGAACCCGTTTATGGAGTCGCTTATGTCCTGGGATGCGAGAGATACCATGTCATTACGTACCGAGTTTGTTTTGTTCGCCTCGCAGGACGGGGCGAACATCCGTTCCCTCTGCCGTCGCTTCGGCATTTCACCTGCCACCGGCTATAAGTGGCTTCGCCGCTGGGCGGAGGAAGGGGCCTCCGGCCTTCAGGACCGCCCGCGCATACCGCACCATTCCCCGAACCGCTCATCTGACGACATCACTGCCCTGCTGCGTATGGCGCATGACCGCCATGAACGCTGGGGCGCACGCAAGATAAAGCGCTGGCTGGAAGACCAGGGGCACACCATGCCCGCCTTCAGCACCGTCCATAACCTCATGGCCCGTCACGGTCTGCTGCCGGGCACTTCACCGGGCATTCCCGCCACGGGACGGTTCGAACATGACGCGCCGAACCGCCTCTGGCAGATGGATTTTAAGGGCCACTTTCCCTTTGGAGGCGGCCGCTGCCATCCGCTCACCCTGCTGGACGACCACTCCCGATTTTCCCTGTGCCTGGCGCACTGTACCGATGAACGGCGCGAGACCGTGCAGCAGCAGCTGGTCAGCGTGTTTGAGCGCTACGGCCTGCCGGACCGGATGACGATGGACAACGGTTCTCCGTGGGGAGACACCACCGGCACCTGGACGGCGCTGGAGCTGTGGCTGATGCGTCTGGGTATCCGGGTGGGGCACTCCCGGCCGTATCATCCGCAGACGCAGGGTAAGCTGGAGCGTTTTCACCGGAGCCTGAAGGCAGAAGTGCTGCAGGGGAAGTGGTTCGCGAGCGGGGGCGAACTGCAGCGCGCCTTCGACCACTGGCGGACAGTCTATAACCTTGAACGCCCGCATGAGGCGCTGGATATGGCGGTACCGGGGTCGCGGTATAAGCCGTCAGAGCGGCAGTACAGCGGCAACACCACGCCCCCGGAATACGACGAGGGCGTGATGGTCAGGAAAGTGGATATCAGCGGAAAGCTGAGCGTGAAAGGGGTAAGTCTGAGCGCAGGCAAGGCGTTCAGGGGAGAACGGGTCGGGCTGAAGGAGATGCAGGAAGACGGCAGCTACGAGGTGTGGTGGTACAGCACGAAAGTGGGGGTGATCGACCTGAAGAAAAAGTCGATCACCATGGGTAAAGGATGTTAAAAAGTGTTCACCATGTCCCCGAACACCTGTCTACCATGTCCCCGGAACGTACAGGGGGAGAGGGCAGGGTGAGGGGACTAACGGCGACGGTAGTTCTTCTGCGCCGTATTGACCTTATACAGATAACGACGGGATTCCGCAGACGGGTGGCGGGAGGTCAGCGTCGAATAGACATCTCCCGGCGCCATGCTGTTGATGATGTTCGCGGCCTGCACTTTGTCATTTGAGAAGACGCGCAGTACGCTGCCTGCACCTCCGTTATACGCGGTGATGACCGCATAGCGACGTGAGGTTGGGTTATCAATTCCGCCAAGATAGACATTGCTCAGCATCGCCAGATAAGCCGTGCCGGTATCAATGTTGCTTTGCGGATCGAACAGGTAGTTACGACTTGGCGTCCCCGATTTCCCCTGCGAGCGGAAAACGTCTTTCCCGGCGCTGTGCTGGACAACCTGCATCAGGCCCAACGCATCAGAACGGCTTACGGCGTAAGGGTTAAAGGAAGACTCGGTCTGCATAATCGCGAGAATCAATGACTCATCCACACCGTATTTCCGCGACGCCTGACGCACCATGCCCACGTATTTATGTGCACGTTTATCAAGGTGGTTTGGCACCAGATTGATGGTCACGCTGTAAATAATACGCAGCCCGTTAGTCCGGCTCTTCAGACGCGTTTGCAACAGGTAGTCGGCGAATTTCGTGGCGCGGCCTTCCCAGCGAATCGCCTGACCGGTCTGATCGACAACCTGACCGTACAGGAACGGTTCTTTGGAGATAGTAATGTCGTCAGCATCGGAGTAGAGGTCAATAGAGCCCGGATCGTCGCCCATCAGCAGAGTTTTGATGATGGCCTGGCGCAGGTGCGCGGCAGGTTCGGTGCCTGCGATAGTCTCGACCGTGATCGTACCGTCATCAAAATTGATGTGGCTACGGGTCTGATAAGCGTCGGTGTACTTAACGTAGTCCTTAGGGCCAGCGATAAGAACTTCGTTAAATCCCCAAATGTTTTCGATGTTATGGGCAAATTGCCCCATCAAAATGTCAAAACCGTTGGTGTCCTTTACCCAGGCTTCGTTGTAATCATCGCCTTTTTTAGACGAACAAGACACAAGCAACGGCGCAATAAGAGCTAGCGCTAAAATTTTTTTCATCATTCCGGGAGTGCGTGTTGTGTTTGCTTAGTCGTTGCTTTCGCCGGTTGGCGCTGCGCTTACCCGGCCTACGAAACCGTAGGCCCGGGTAAGCGAAGCGCCGCCGGGTACCAGCCCGCAGAATATTATTTTTCCGGTGGCGTATAGCCTTCGATGTGCACGTCTTTACCTTCGAACAGGAAGTTCACCATTTCTTGTTCCAGCAGCTTGCGGTGTTCCGGGTTCATCATGCTGAGTTTTTTCTCGTTAATCAGCATGGTTTGCTTTTTCTGCCACTGTCCCCAGGCTTCTTTGGAGATTTCGTTATAGATGCGCTTTCCTATTTCACCTGGATAGAGCTGAAAGTCTTGTCCTTCAGCGTCGCGCTGTAAAAAAGTGCAAAAAATGGTTCTGGCCATACTCATTCCTCTTTATCTAGCCGATGCTAAACCATTGCACCGGCACGTAATTGCTGTAACAGACGCTCTACGGGAGCCGCGAGCCCGACTGATGGCGGTTGCGCTAAGTTATACCAGAGAGCCGGACCTTCATCCATGCACGAGGCAAATGAGGACACGGGAAGCCACATTGGCACAATATCCAGATGGAAATGGCTGAAGGTGTGGCGAAACGCGGTCTGTTGCATGAGGTTATCGGCAGCAATCCCGCGCTGCTTAAGCCATTCCCGCAGCGATGCTTCATCTTCAAATTGTGGGAAGCAGTATAGACCACCCCACAGGCCGCTTGGCGGGCGCTGGGCGAGAAATACATCATCGCCCTGCTGCATCAGCAACATGTAGCCAGTGCGCTCTGGAAGCGTCTGTTTCGGTTTTTTGCCCGGGTACTGCGCCCAGCTGTTGTTGGCATAGGCCACGCAAATATTATTCACCGGACAGAGTTCGCACTTAGGTCGGGAACGGGTACATACCATCGCACCCAGATCCATCATCGCCTGATTAAAACGTTCCACACCTTTAGCGGGCGTGACCACTTCACTGATTTCCCACAGACGTTTCTCAACGTCTTTCTTGCCAGGCCAGCCGCCCACCGCGTAAGAACGTGCGAGCACGCGTTTGACGTTGCCGTCGAGGATTGGGAAATGTTTACCTAATGACAAAGAGAGGATCGCGCCTGCGGTTGAGCGCCCAACGCCAGGTAAATCAGCAACCTCTTCAAAGGTTTCAGGGAATTTGCCATGATGGCGAGTGGCAACCTGCTGTGCTGCTTTGTGCAGATTACGCGCACGGGCGTAATAGCCAAGCCCCGTCCACAGGTGCAGTACCTCGTCCAGCGGGGCATTCGCCAGGTCGGTCACCGTAGGGAAGCGTGCCATAAAACGCTCAAAATAAGGAATAACCGTGGCGACCTGCGTTTGTTGCAACATCACTTCGGAGAGCCATACTTTGTAAGGCGTTTTTTCAATTTGCCAGGGCAGGGTTTTACGCCCGTATTTGTCGTACCAGTCCAGCACCTGGGCTGAAAATTGAGAGGCTTGCATGGTTATCGATTCACATAATCAGGGACGCAGATTGCAGCACAGCGTCAATCTGCTGTAAACCGGATCTTTCCCATGCTTGCATAGAAGCCTTAACTTTGGATAATGCCCGTTTCACGAACATTCTCACAAGCAGACAACTCTTTTATGAAAAACGACGTCATTTCACCGGAATTTGATGAAAACGGCCGCCCACTGCGCCGTATTCGCAGCTTTGTCCGCCGTCAGGGCCGCCTGACCAAAGGGCAGCAACATGCGCTGGATAACTACTGGCCGGTGATGGGCGTTGAGTTCAGTGAACAGCCTGTTGATTTCGCCGAACTGTTTGGCCGTGAAACACCGGTTACGCTTGAGATTGGTTTTGGCATGGGTACGTCGCTTGTGACCATGGCCAAAGCGCGCCCGGAGCAGAGTTTCCTCGGTATTGAAGTTCACTCGCCGGGTGTGGGTGCATGTCTGGCCACCGCCCATGAAGAGGGCGTAGAAAACCTGCGCGTGATGTGTCACGACGCGGTAGAAGTGCTGCACAAAATGATTCCTGACAATTCTTTGAACATGGTTCAGCTCTTTTTCCCTGACCCGTGGCACAAAGCACGTCATAATAAACGCCGTATCGTTCAGGCGCAGTTTGCTGAGCTTGTAAAAAGCAAACTTAAACTGGGCGGCGTCTTCCACATGGCGACCGACTGGGAACCTTATGCGGAACATATGCTGGAAGTGATGTCGTCTCTGGACGGGTATAAAAACCAGTCTGAGAGCAACGACTATGTACCGCGCCCGGATTCACGTCCGGTGACGAAATTTGAACAGCGTGGCCATCGTCTTGGTCACGGTGTATGGGACTTAATGTTCGAGAGGGTAAAATAATGGCAAAGAACCGTAGCCGTCGTCTGCGTAAAAAAATGCACATCGAGGAATTCCAGGAAGTGGGTTTCTCTATCGCATGGCGTTTCCCGGAAGGTACAAGCGTAGAGCAAATTGATCAGGACGTTGATGCCTTCATTAGCGACGTGATTGAACCCAACAAGCTGGCGTTTGACGGCAGTGGTTACCTGTCATGGGAAGGCCTGATTTGCCTGCAAGAAGTGGGTAAATGCACTGAAGAACATCAGGCAGCAGTACGTAAATGGCTTGAAGACCGCAAATTTGAAGACGTGCGTATCAGCGAACTTTTCGATATTTGGTGGGACTAAGTAAGCATCAAGGGGCCAGCATTAGCTGGCCCATTTTGTCTGAGGGAGTTTTTATGATGCGCAAAACGTTGCTGGCTGTTGCATTAATGGCAACCGGATTCACCGCCCATGCGGAGTATAAATGTGGCGTGACGCCGCGCGACGATGTGGTATTAAGCCCGCAAACCGTGCAGGTTAAAGGCGAAAACGGCAATCTGGTGATTACACCAGATGGCAACGTAACGTTTAACGGCAAACAGTACAATCTGAGCGCCGCGCAGCGCGAGCAGGCAAAAGATTATCAGGCAGATTTGCGTACCGCGCTGCCGTGGATTGATGAAGGTGCGCTGACACGCGTTGAAAAGAGCCGTGTCGCACTGGATAAAATCATCACCAAAGAGGTGGGTGAGAGCAGCAATATGCGTACTCGCCTGACCAAGCTGGACAAACAGCTAAAAGAGCAGATGAACCGCATTATTGAGCATCGTACCGATGGCCTGACGTTCCACTATAAAGCGATTGACCAGGTCCGTGCCGATGGGCAGCAACTGGTGAATCAGGCGATGGGCGGTATCTTGCAGGACAGCATCAACGAAATGGGTGCCAAAGCTGTGCTAAAAGGCGGCGGAAACCCATTGCAGGGCGTTTTAGGTAGTCTGGGCGGCCTACAGACCTCGATTCAGAACGAATGGAAGAATCAGGAAGATGATTTCCAGCAGTTCGGTAAAGACGTGTGTAAGCGCGTGGTATCGCTGGAAGACAGCCGTAAGGCGCTGGTGGGGACGCTGAAGTAAGATTTCTGCGCGCTGTGCCCCTCACCCCGGCCCTCTCCCACTGTACGGTCCGGGGACATAGTGAACACTTGTTCGGGGACATGGTAGACACTTACAACTAAGGCATAAGAACCCGTTTATGGAGTCGCTTATGTCCTGGGATGCGAGAGATACCATGTCATTACGTACCGAGTTTGTTTTGTTCGCCTCGCAGGACGGGGCGAACATCCGTTCCCTCTGCCGTCGCTTCGGCATTTCACCTGCCACCGGCTATAAGTGGCTTCGCCGCTGGGCGGAGGAAGGGGCCTCCGGCCTTCAGGACCGCCCGCGCATACCGCACCATTCCCCGAACCGCTCATCTGACGACATCACTGCCCTGCTGCGTATAGCGCATGACCGCCATGAACGCTGGGGCGCACGCAAGATAAAGCGCTGGCTGGAAGACCAGGGGCACACCATGCCCGCCTTCAGCACCGTCCATAACCTCATGGCCCGTCACGGTCTGCTGCCGGGCACTTCACCGGGCATTCCCGCCACGGGACGGTTCGAACATGACGCGCCGAACCGCCTCTGGCAGATGGATTTTAAGGGCCACTTTCCCTTTGGAGGCGGCCGCTGCCATCCGCTCACCCTGCTGGACGACCACTCCCGATTTTCCCTGTGCCTGGCGCACTGTACCGATGAACGGCGCGAGACCGTGCAGCAGCAGCTGGTCAGCGTGTTTGAGCGCTACGGCCTGCCGGACCGGATGACGATGGACAACGGTTCTCCGTGGGGAGACACCACCGGCACCTGGACGGCGCTGGAGCTGTGGCTGATGCGTCTGGGTATCCGGGTGGGGCACTCCCGGCCGTATCATCCGCAGACGCAGGGTAAGCTGGAGCGTTTTCACCGGAGCCTGAAGGCAGAAGTGCTGCAGGGGAAGTGGTTCGCGAGCGGGGGCGAACTGCAGCGCGCCTTCGACCACTGGCGGACAGTCTATAACCTTGAACGCCCGCATGAGGCGCTGGATATGGCGGTACCGGGGTCGCGGTATAAGCCGTCAGAGCGGCAGTACAGCGGCAACACCACGCCCCCGGAATACGACGAGGGCGTGATGGTCAGGAAAGTGGATATCAGCGGAAAGCTGAGCGTGAAAGGGGTAAGTCTGAGCGCAGGCAAGGCGTTCAGGGGAGAACGGGTCGGGCTGAAGGAGATGCAGGAAGACGGCAGCTACGAGGTGTGGTGGTACAGCACGAAAGTGGGGGTGATCGACCTGAAGAAAAAGTCGATCACCATGGGTAAAGGATGTTAAAAAGTGTTCACCATGTCCCCGAACACCTGTCTACCATGTCCCCGGAACGTACACCCACAGGGAGAGGGGGTAAGCGTTCCCTCTCCCTGTGGGAGAGGGTTAGGGTGAGGGCATCAGGCTCTGCAATTTTTGCAAAATAACCATCAAGACTTCTTCTTCGTTCACCATAAATTCATTATTCCAGAACCGCAAAACTTCCCAGCCGTTTGCGTTTAAGAACGCAGTTCTTCGTAAGTCATACGCCGCTTCATCCTGATGTTGCCCTCCATCCAGCTCAACGATCAGTTTCGCCTTAAAACAAGCAAAATCGACGATATACGTACCAACCGGCATCTGGCGGCGAAACTTATACCCAAAGAATCGCCGTCCTCTGAGCAAATACCAGAGGCGTAATTCTTCGGGCGTCATTTGTTTGCGGAGTTGTTTTGATTTGTCCATCCCCACACTCTGCCAGCCTTTCTCTTAGCTGGCAGAACGGGATGCAAAATCCTGAATCAGCTTTCAGATTCTTCGGCGAGGAACAGCTCCAGAAGGGAATTTAAGAACAGTTTTCCGTGTTCGGTAATCTGCCAGAAATCATCGCACTCGGTGAGATACTTCTGCGCCAGCGCTTCGTCAATCTGTGGGCGTATCACCGACTCCGGCAAGCCGGTGTACAGCGTAAACTCCGCACGTGGGGCGGCTTCCAGCAGGCGGAAGCGGTTCATAAAGAACTCGAACGGTTTATCAGCAACCTCAACATCATGACTGCGCTCCAGGTAACGCCCTTCCATAAACCCGCGCGGATGACGCGTCTTGGCGGTACGCAGAATGCGTCCGTCCGGGAAGGTCACTTTACCGTGTGCGCCGCAGCCAATACCCAGATAATCACCAAAGCGCCAGTAGTTCAGGTTGTGCTGACACTGGTAGCCTGGCTTCGCATACGCGGAGGTTTCGTACTGCTGATAGCCTGCGGCGGTCAGCAACTGATGCCCCTGCTCAAAGATGTCCCACAGCGCGTCATCATCCGGCAGTACCGGTGGGCGGGAGCCAAACAGCGTGTTCGGTTCAATGGTCAACTGATACCAGGAGAGATGCGGCGGGTTCAGCGCAATTGCCTGGCGCAAGTCGTCCAGCGCCTCTTCCAGGGACTGATCCGGCAGGCCGTGCATCAAATCGAGGTTAAAACTGCGCAGGCCAAGACCCGTCGCCAGGTTTGCCGCACGTTTTGCCTCTTCCGGGCCGTGAATACGTCCCAGACGTTTTAATTTTGGCTCGCTAAAACTCTGCACGCCGATGGAAATACGGTTCACCCCCGCGCGCTGATACTCGATAAAACGGTCAGCTTCAACGGTTCCGGGGTTGGCTTCCATCGTAATTTCAGCATCCGCCGCCAGATTGAGGCGCGCTCTCACGCCATCCAGCAGCGTTTGCATTGCCGGGCCTGACAGCAGGCTCGGCGTACCGCCACCAATAAAAATGGTCTTAACTTCACGTCCCTGTGCGTAAGGTACATCGGCATCCAGGTCAGCCAGCAGATGCGCAACGTAGTCATCGTGCGGCACTTCGCCTTTCAGCGCGTGCGAGTTGAAATCGCAGTACGGGCATTTCTGTACGCACCACGGGATATGAATATAAAGACTCAGAGGTGGCAAATTAGCCATTACGTAATGCTTCCAGTAACAGTTTCAGTGCGCGTCCACGGTGGGAAATCGCGCTTTTCTCTTCGCGGGTCAGTTCCGCAGCGGTTTTGCCCTCAGTCGGGACAAAGAAAATCGGATCATAGCCAAAACCGCCGTTGCCTGCCGCTTCACGGGTAATCACGCCCGGCCAACTGCCGTGGCAGACAACGGGTGTTGGGTCTTCTGCATGACGCAGATAGACCAGCACGCAGTGGAACTGCGCCTGACGCTTTTCGTCAGGAACATCTTGCAGCGCAACAAGCAGTTTTTCCAGATTCTGCTGGTCAGTAGCATCAACGCCTGAATAACGCGCGGAATAGATGCCTGGCGCACCACCCAGATAATCAACAGCCAGACCAGAGTCATCGGCAATCGCGGGCAGGCCAGTAACCTGTGCCGCGTGGCGCGCCTTCAGGATCGCGTTTTCAATAAACGTCAGGCCCGTCTCTTCGGCGGACTCTACGCCCAGTTCAGTCTGTGCGACGACATCCAGACCAAAATCATTCAACAGCGAGGCCAGCTCGCGCACCTTACCGGCGTTACCGGTAGCGAGAACAACTTTCTGCATCGTTTATTCCTGTTCTTTCAGAGCCGCGACTTCCGTCGGGATGGATTTCGGGTCGAGGATTTTTACCTGTTTATGACGCCCAAGTTCACCCTTTTCAATGATGACCTGACTTTTGGCGACGCGAAACTGTTTAGCCAGATATTTGGTCAGATGCGCATTCGCCTGGCCATCAACGGGTGGGGCGGTGATGGCGACTTTTAATTCGTCGCCATGCAGTCCAACAATACTATCGCGGCTGGCTTTAGGTTGAATATACAACCGTAAAACCAGCCCATCGGCGCAGGTGCTTACTGCACTCATAACGCCATCCACAGCCCCGGCAGCAGCATGTTGCCCGTAGCCTGTAGCAGCTCGGTGATGCCCATGTTGATGACGTACAACAACAACACCAGAATCATCGGTGAAAAGTCGATGCCGCCCATCGAAGGCAACAGACTGCGGATTGGGCGCAGCAGCGGCTCGGCAAGCTGAATCAGGGCATATTCCACCGGACTACGGCCCTGGCTTACCCAGCTCATGATTGCCATCACCAGCAGCACCCAGAAAATCAACAACCCGATGGTTTTGACCAGAATCAGAACGGCGGCGATCCAGATAATTGGCTGGAACGTCACCACCATAAACAGCACGATGGCCTTAATGACGCTGAGTACAAAAGCGACCAGTAAAGAGGCGCTGTCAATTGGCCCCATTGCCGGGATCACACGGCGCAGTGGCCCCACCACAGGTTGCGTGATTTTCACAACAAACTGCGAGAAGGGATTGTAAAAATCACAACGCGCCCACTGCATCCAGACGCGCAGTAATAGCGCCATCGTATACAGTTCAATCACCGTTGAGAGCAGGAAAGTCAACGTCTTCATGGCGTTCCTCAGGTTTCCTTATTTTTGGGGGTAATCGCGCGCACCGAAAATAGCTGTGCCAATGCGCACCATAGTGCTGCCTGCCGCAATTGCGGCTTCCATATCGTCCGACATGCCCAGAGAAAGCGTGTCGACCGTAGAGTAGCGCGCTTTAAGCGCCTCAAATGCTACAGCCATTTGCTGTGCCACGGCAAACTGCCTTTCGTAACTTGACTCAGGCGCCGGGATGGCCATCAATCCGCGCAGGGTTAACCCCGGAAGCGCGGCCACCTCTGCCGCCAGCGTATCCAGCTCGTTTAGCGCGATGCCCGACTTGCTGTTCTCGTCACTGATATTGATTTGAATCAGCACGTTAAGTGGCGCGAGTCCGGCCGGACGTTGCTCGCTGAGACGGGTCGCAATACGCAGGCGATCAAGGGTATGACACCAGTCAAAGTGCTCTGCGACCAGACGGCTTTTGTTCGACTGCAACGGGCCAATAAAGTGCCATTGCAGGTCGCTATTTCCCCGTTCCTGGAAATAACGAATTTTGTCCACGCCCTCCTGCACGTAGTTTTCACCAAACGCACGATGGCCAGCGGCAATCGCTTCTGCGATGGCGCTCGCAGGCTTGGTTTTGCTCACTGCAAGTAACGTAACTTCTTCTGGAGCACGGCCGCAACGCGTTGCTGCGGCTGAGATTTTGTCCCGGACCTGTGCCAGGTTATGCGCAATGTCGTTCATTTTCCGAGGAGAGTCGTGTGGTAATGGAAGAAATTGTGGCCCTTAGTGTAAAGCATAATGTGTCGGATCTACACCTGTGTAGTGATTCACCGCCACGCTGGCGCAGGGCAGGTACGCTTGAACCTGCGCCATTCCCGCCGCCGGATATTACGCAGCTATTAAAAACGTGGCTTAACGACGAACAACAGGGAACCTGGTGGGCAAATGGGCAGGTGGATTTTGCAGTGACGCTCACCAGCCAGCAGCGTTTACGCGGCAGTGCATTCCGCCACATTAACGGGGCCTCACTCACGCTCAGACTCTTGCCGGCGAGCTGCCCGCAGCTTTCGGCGCTGGGTGCGCCACGTGTGCTCCCGGTACTGCTGGACAACGACAGTGGTCTGATTCTGGTGACAGGGGCAACCGGAAGTGGCAAATCCACCACGCTTGCGGCAATGGTGGATCATCTTAACCGCCACTACGATAAACACATTCTGACGCTGGAAGACCCGGTTGAGTTTATATATCAAAGCGATCGCTGTCTTATCCATCAGCGGGAGATAGGCCAACACTGTCCTTCATTTGCAGAGGCGCTTCGCGCCGCATTACGTGAAGATCCTGATGTGATTTTGTTGGGGGAGCTTCGCGATAGCGAAACGATCAGGCTGGCCCTTACGGCAGCGGAAACCGGCCATCTGGTGCTGGCAACGCTGCATACACGTGGTGCTGCGCAGGCAATAGAGCGCCTGGTCGATACCTTTCCGGCACAGGAAAAAGATCCGGTGCGCAATCAACTGGCGGGTAGTCTTCGCGCGGTACTGGCGCAAAAGCTCTTTCGGGATGTTCAGGGAGGGCGCGTGGCACTGTACGAACTGCTGGTGAATACTTCAGCGTCGGCAAACCTTATCCGTGAGGGCAAAACCTGGCAATTGCCTGGTATTATCCAGACCGGGCAACAGGCGGGGATGCAGAATTTTGACCAAAGCTTTGCCGAACGCAGAGCGCAAGGGCGGCTTCACGAAAGGTCGGCGGTTGCGCCGGGTTGACCTTGTATCCTTGCGTGCGAGCGGTAGAATCGAGTCTCTATCTTTTGAGCAAACGAAACCATGTCATCACAACCAAATCAAAGCCTGATTGACGGTATACGCTGTCTGCAATACCTGGTGTCCAGCGATCGTGCGATTGGGTGTCGCGAGCTGGCGCGTCTGATGGGAATTAACACCACTCGCGCTAACCGCCTGCTGATGACAATGGCCTCGATTGGCCTGACGATGCAGGACGAACACCGCCGCTATCTGCCGGGGCCAGGTATCCATGCCCTTGCGGCGCAGTCCATTCGTGGTTCAGCGCTTTTTTCCCGCGCGTTGCCAATACTGGAGCGTTACGCTCCGCGCGATATTGTCGTCGCGCTCGGGGTGCTGTGGGAGGATCAGATTATCTACATCTGGCACTCGGTGCCAGGCAGCCAAACGACACAGGCGCTGGCCGGTTATCGGATGCTCCCGGCCTGGCAGTCCGTCATTGGCATGGCATTACTGGCAGAAGAGAGCGACGAACAGCTGAAATTACGCTTCACCGACGAGCAGTGGCGCAACCTGGCGCCCCACGTTGAGCTGCAGCGTAAAACCGGCCACGTTATCTGGCATCACGATGATGGGGAAGTATCGATGGCTATTCCGGTTGGTGTTCATCATGCTGCGCTGGCATTTGCCGGAATGTGGAATGTCGGGAATGATGTGGTGGAAGCGCGCCTTCAGGCGCTACAGGAACTCAACGCTAAACTGCTGGAAATGCCCGATTTTACGGGCAATTCAGAAGAGGCTCAGTAACCCTGCTCGAAATAGCTTTCGAGGATCACCACAGCAGAAGCAGAGTCCACGCTACCCTTGTTGAGCGCCCTGAAACCGCCATGCTCGAACAGGCCAGCACGGGCTTCGACAGTGCTAAGGCGCTCGTCGTGCAGCTTCACTGAGACACCAAAGCGGCCATGGATTTTGTTGGCGAACTTACGCGCACGCGCGGTGAGCGGTTGTTCGGTGCCATCCATATTCAGCGGTAGCCCAACGATAACGTCATCCGGTTGCCACTCTTTGAGCAGGCGTTCGATAAGCGTCCAGTCTGGCGTGCCATCGTTCGCTTTTAACGCCGTCAGTGGGCGCGCCGTGCCGGTAATACGCTGGCCGACGGCAACGCCAATACTTCGGGTGCCAAAATCAAAAGCTAAAAGCGTCCCGCTCATTATGCGTGCCCCGCTACGCCCGGCATGGTCAGAATATCAATGCCAATGAGTTTAGCTGCATCGCGCCAGCGATCGGCAATAGGGGTCTTAAACAGGATGTTCAGATCCGCAGGCGCAGTCAGCCACGCGTTATCCAGGATCTCCTGCTCAAGCTGGCCTTTTTCCCAGGACGCATAGCCCAGCGCAACCAGCACTTCCGAAGGCTGTTCGGCGGTGCCCAGCGTTTCAAGCACGTCGCGCGAAGTCGTGATCACGGTGTTATCCGAGATACGAATGCTGGAAGAGAAACCCGGCGGCGTATGCAGGATAAAACCGCGATCTTCAGCAAGCGGCCCACCTAACATCACCGGTTTATCAAGACGAATTTCAGGCAGACGTTCTTCAGTGGTGATTTTTAGCTTTTCCAGAATGCCTTCAATTTGCAGGTTTTCCAGAGGCTTATTAATGATGATACCCATCGCACCGTCTTCATTGTATTCACAGATATAAACGACGGAACGGCGGAAAATAGGATCCTGGAGAGCAGGCATGGCAATAAGAAAGTGATGCTGTAAATTCATTGTCAGAGGTTCTGTTTCCTGGTTTAAAAAGCGACAGCGCCCAGTATGGGGACAAACTCAGGCGCTGTCACAGGTTATTTCTGTAAACGTTTTTCAATAGCGTCCATCAGCATTCCGGTGATCGAGATTGGGAATTCGGCCTCGATTTCACGAATGCAGGTTGGGCTGGTGACGTTCACTTCGGTCAGGCGGTCGCCGATGATATCCAGGCCAACGAAGATCAGGCCTTTGGCTTTAAGCGTTGGGCCAACGCGGCGGGCAATTTCCCAGTCGCTTTCGGTCAACGGACGCGGTTCGCCACGGCCACCTGCCGCCAGGTTACCACGGGTTTCGCCGCCCTGCGGGATACGCGCCAGGCAGTAAGGAACCGGTTCGCCATCCACCACCAGAACGCGCTTGTCGCCATCGACGATGGCAGGCAGATAGTTTTGCGCCATGCAGTAACGGGTACCCAGTTCGGTCAGCGTTTCGGCAATCACGCCAATGTTCGGGTCGCTCTCTTTCACGCGGAAAATCGATGCGCCGCCCATACCGTCCAGCGGTTTCATGATGATATCGCCGTGCTTCTGCCAGAAGGCTTTCAGCTGTGCTTTATTGCGGGTTACCAGCGTTTCCGGCGTCAGATCTGAGAACCAGGCGGTGTAGAGCTTCTCGTTACAGTCGCGCAGGCTCTGCGGTTTATTCACGATCAGCGTGCCTTTTTCTTCTGCGCGCTCAAGGATATAGGTGCAGTAGATAAATTCGGTGTCGAACGGCGGATCTTTACGCATCAGGATCACATCGAGATCGGCAAGCTGGATATCCTGCTCGGTGCCGAATTCGTACCATTTATCGTAGTTCTGCTCGACGTTAACAATACGGGTGCGTGCGCGGGCTTCACCGTTGATCAGGTAGAGATCGTTCATCTCCATGTAGTGGAGTTCATAGCCGCGACGCTGCGCTTCCAGCAGCATAGCGAAGCTGGAATCTTTCTTGATGTTAATGTTTGCGATGGGATCCATCACGATGCCGAGCTTGATCATGTTCCTCTCCAATAATGCTTCAACCCAGATCGCCAAACCGCACTTGCAGCGCGGTAATGGCAGTGAGTGCCGTTGTCTCAGTGCGCAGAACGCGAGGTCCCAACAGAATATCAGTAAACTCGTAACGCGCCGTCATAGCAATTTCGTCAGCAGACAGGCCGCCTTCCGGGCCAATCAACAGGCGAACACGTTCAACGGGCAGCGGCAACGTATTAATACTGGCGCTGGCGCGCGGGTGGAGGTTGAGCTTAAGCCCGCTGTCCTGTTCGGCACACCAGTTTTCCAGATCCATCGCCGGGCGGATCTCCGGGATGCGGTTGCGGCCGCTCTGTTCACAGGCAGCAATGGCGATTTTCTGCCACTGCTGGATCTTTTTGTTCAGACGTTCCGCATCCAGTTTAACGCCACAGCGCTCAGAAAAAAGTGGCGTAATGAGGCTTACACCCAGTTCGATCGATTTCTGGATGGTGAATTCCATCTTTTCACCGCGCGACATCACCTGGCCTAAATGAATATGCAGCGGCGATTCACGGTCATCCACTTCGCCACGCAGCACATTTACATGCACGCTTTTCTTATCAGCACGGGTGATTTCAGCGTCGAAAACCTGATTTGAGCCGTCGAAAAGCTGGACAGCCTGGCCTGCGCCCATGCGCAGCACGCGGCCAACATGGTTGGCGGCTTCGTCGGACAGGGCGATTTCGCGGCCTGCGGTAATCAGTTCAGGGTGGTAAATGCGAGGGATGCGCATAGTCAGAAATTCCGTGTGTCATGCAATGTAAGCGAATTGCCGCTAGTGTAGGTTAGCTCTTTTGCGCCTGGCAAGCTCGCTGGACATAAGGGTTATGATTCCCCTGCGCTTTGGCGATGCGTTCGTCGCGCTGGCACTCCCAGTCGGTGACCGGATATTGCTTATCCCAGGCATTAAACAGCTGTGTCTGCTGGCGGGAGAGGGTGAGGTCGTAACGGTCACGCATATAGAAGTAGGTGCGGGCGATACTGCCGCGCGCTCGAGCCGGTGGCTCAGCCACTTTCTCTTTAAAATCTACCTTCATGGCGCACTGCCCGTACTGACCTTCGCCGCCATTCCACTGGCCGTACATAAAGTTGCCGCGATCGCCGTTCACTTCGCCCACCGCCGGTTGCAGGTTATGCATATCGCTTTCCATCTGGCGGTAGACCGGGTCTTTGGCGCAGTTTTTTCGCCCGCCGTCCTGCCAGCACTGGCGCTGGTGGCCAAACTGCCATGCCGGAACAACGTGTTCCCATTCGATTCGGCTGGCGCGGTTTTCATTTTTACGCACTTTATAGCCGCAGGATTCGAGATCAACGATCCCTTTTTTGCCCTGCCAGTTAATCTTACAGCCACAGTAGAAATCACCTGGAACGTCGGCGTTAACTTTTACACCTGCGTTTTTAGCCTGAGAGAAACTGTTAATACCATCGGCCAGCGTATAGCCTGAGAATGCCGTCGCCAGAAAAGCGACCGCGAGAGAAATATTACGGGACATCGTTAACTCCGTGTCAAAACGAGCCCGCAACGTAACGAATGTTGTTCCTGTATGCAATCAGTCAGATCAGGAAAGTTCCTGATTGTTCAATTGATTATTCTGCAACCAGCGGCTCGCCGCATTTGACGCAGCGATAGGTGGCTTCACCGCGTACCACGCGATTATGACGGCGCACGGTCAGTTGATGCTGCTGGCACTGGCAGCGGTAGGGGAAGGTATTGCGGCGAACCGACTCCAGCTCGAACTGATGAGTTCTGCGTGCCGGAATGCCAAGCACCGCTTCCATCATCCATTTCCACTCTTTGCCGTGCGGCGCAACGCGCCCAAAGTGTTTCCATACCAGCAGATGGGCCAGCTCGTGCGGAACCACTTCATCGATAAACGCCTGCTGGTTTTCCATCATCAGCACCGGGTTAAGACGGATTTCGTACGACTCCAGCCAGGCCGTGCCGGCAGAGGTTCCACGCTGCTGATAGACGAGCTTAGGTTCCGGGTAATTGCGATCGAGCTTCTGGTTTGCCTGGGCGAGTTTTTCCCGCAGGCTGCGCATTACGGCCTGCTGAATAGCGATGGGAAGACGGGGCGTTTTCATAGGGGCAGAGCATAGAGCTTGCGAAAGGGAGGTGCAAGAGGCACCTCCCGCAGGCAGGTTAGTCGTGCGCGCCAATCTCGCGCAGAGGACGGCCTTTCATCAGATTACGTTCAATATGTTCCAGCGACACGTGTTTGGTTTCTGGAACCAGCCACACGGTCAGCACAATAAAGAACAGGTTCAGAGCAGAGTAAACCCAGAAGGTGTTGGCATTACCCAGGCTATTAAGCATGGTCAGGAAGGTTGCGCCGACAATCATGTTGGCGATCCAGTTGGTTGCGGTAGAGCAGGTGATACCAAAATCACGCCCTTTCAGCGGCTGGATCTCAGAGCACAGGACCCAAATCAGCGGGCCGGCGCTCATCGCAAAACCTACAATGAACATCAGCAGCATGGCCACGGCAAAGTACTGTGCAGAAGGTGAGTGAATGCCCACATGCATCATGGTACCGAGGACGCCCATCCCCACCGCCATCACCAGGAAGCCCAGCGTCAACGTTGGTTTGCGTCCCCAACGGTCAACCAGACCAATGGCGATAAAGGTGGCCAGCACGTTAGTCAGGCCCACGATCACGGTGCCCCACATCTGTTCGGTGGTATTGGTGTAACCCGCCAGCTCAAAAATTTTTGGCGCGTAGTACATGATGACGTTCATCCCGGTGAACTGCTGCATCACCTGGAGGAGTACGCCCAGGAATACGGCGCGGCGGAAGTTGCTGTTTTCTTTGAACAGTGCCCAGCCGGACTGTTTCACCTTCAGGCTTTCGCGGATCTCTTCCAGCTCTTTTTTCGCTTCTGCGCTGGTATCGCGCAGGCGCAATAACACGCGCTCAGCATCCACGAAGCGGCGTTTTGCGGCAAACCAGCGCGGGCTGTCCGGCAGGAAGAACACACCAATCAGCAGCAGGATCGCAGGGATAATAATGACGCCGAGCATCCAGCGCCAGGCGCCGCTGTAGCTGAACGCGGTATCGGAAAGGTAGGCTCCCAGAATACCGATGGTGATCATCAGCTGATACATCGAAATCATGCTGCCACGGATTTTCTCTGGTGCGATTTCTGACAGGTAAAGCGGGGCGGTATAAGAGGCCACACCAACCGCCAGACCGAGCAGTACACGGGATAGCAGCAGCACTTCTACGTTTGGTGCCGCCGCAGAGAACAGTGAACCGGCTACGAACAGAATAGCGCCGATCATCAGGCTTTTTTTACGGCCCAGTTTGAAGGAGAGCCAGCCGCTGCCGACTGCACCCACCGCTGCACCGAACATCATGGAGCTCACTACCCATTCCTGAGTGTGGGCGGTTATCTGGAACTCATCGGTGATGAAGGGTAGCGCACCGGCAATCACGCCGATATCCAGGCCAAAGAGTAATCCTGCCAGGGCGGCGAGGAAGCAGACGAAGAAAGTCATCGCCTTGTTGGACGTACGCCCCTGTTTTTTATTGTCAGGCATTATGCCCTCCAGTTGGGTTATCAGTTTTATCGATGTAAAGGGTAGGTTAGTAAGGGGTAAAAATATGTGATGCAAATCACATTGGTGTAATCGGTTACACAGGTATTCTGATGTAAATGTAATTAAGATATTGAAAATATAGATATAAATTGAGTGATGTGCATCGGGGGTGTTTATATTTCAGACTTAACTGAAATGAAATGTAACGCCAGAAGAAAGGCGATCATGCAAAGAGATTATTCTGAAAGAAAAGCAATACGTGGGTTGTGTAAGCGGTTTCATATGATGTGCTTTGCTGCAGCCACCCGACTTTAAAATGCAAAAAGGCCAGCCCGGAGGCTGGCCTTTCAAAGCAACGGTCAGTCGGTTATTTCAGGCCGGCAGCTTCACGCAGCTGCGCGGCTTTGTCGGTTTTTTCCCATGGGAAATGTTCACGACCAAAGTGACCGTACGCAGCGGTTTCTTTGTAGATTGGGTGCAGCAGATCCAGCATCTGAATCAGGCCGTATGGACGCAGGTCGAAGAACTCGCGCACCAGCAGGGTTAGCTGTTCAGAAGGCACTTTCTCAGTACCGAAGGTTTCAACCATGATGGAGGTTGGTTCAGCCACGCCGATAGCGTAGGAAACCTGAATCTCACAACGGTCAGCCAGGCCCGCAGCAACGATGTTTTTCGCAACATAACGTGCAGCGTACGCAGCAGAACGGTCAACTTTAGACGGATCTTTACCAGAGAATGCACCGCCGCCGTGACGCGCCATGCCGCCGTAGGTATCAACGATGATTTTACGACCGGTCAGACCGCAGTCACCCATTGGGCCACCGATAACAAAGCGTCCGGTTGGGTTGATGAAGAATTTGGTCGACGCGCTCAGCCACTCGGAAGGCAGTACCGGCTTGATGATCTCTTCCATCACGGCTTCTTGCAGAGATTTCTGATCAATATCTTCGGCGTGCTGAGTGGACAGAACTACGGCATCGATACCGACGATTTTGCCGTCGTCATACTGGAAGGTTACCTGGCTTTTCGCATCCGGGCGCAGCCACGGCAGGGTACCGTTTTTACGCACTTCAGCCTGACGCTGCACCAGACGGTGTGCGTAGGTCACAGGTGCTGGCATCAGCACGTCAGTTTCGTTGGTTGCATAACCGAACATCAGACCCTGGTCGCCCGCGCCCTGTTCCAGCGGATCGGCACGGTCAACACCCTGGTTGATGTCCGGAGACTGTTTGCCGATTGCGCTCAGTACTGCACAAGAATTGGCATCAAAGCCCATATCAGAATGTACATAACCGATTTCACGCACCGTGTTACGGGTGATCTCTTCGATATCAACCCATGCGCTGGTGGTGATCTCACCGCCAACCAGAACCATGCCGGTTTTGACATAGGTTTCACACGCTACGCGCGCTTTAGGATCCTGCTCCAGGATCGCATCCAGCACCGCATCGGAGATTTGGTCAGCAATTTTATCAGGATGTCCTTCTGATACGGACTCGGACGTAAACAGGTGTTTTGCCATGTTTTATTTCACCTAAGAGGAATTTGGTTAGCTCAAGCTGCTGTGTGGAATAGCCAAAGGAGATAATTCTACCAAGGCCTGCAGGATTTTGACACTGGCAGTCTGAGTGTTAATCAGTATGGATGGATTAACATCTGGACGTCTATTTTAGGTCACTTCTTCACCCGATTTCCAGTTTTTTTTGACTAAGCTCTCACTGCGTTGAAATCGAAGCTGGAAATATTTCCTGACGGCGATGGCAACACGCATATTTTTGTTTTGCTTTTTAGCCACCTTCTCGGTATAAAACGCGGCGCGCGGCTCATGCAAAAAAAGCGCTCGATGAACTCATCGTGTCGCCACTTCCAGCCGGGTTAAGCAGTGAACTTTTAGCTTTGGCTTGTGGTCCGTTTCAACAGGAGCGGCCGTGGAGGTGATACGAGATAATGAACCATCGTTTTCCGCTAATTCAGCGCAGCCGTTCTGGCGCGCATTTGATTCCCGCAACCCGCATTTCTAGTCTGCAAACCTGCCGATGTTATACCCATCTCGGCGCTTCTCAGGATTCCAGGGCCGGTCACGCTTTGTGAAAACTGAACAAGGGCGCTCTTGTTAATACAAGAGTTTTCTCGTGGTTTCGCCGAACCTTGTCATACAGAGTTCGGATACGTGTTTTACAATGATATGAATAAGAAACCGGTCGCACGGTCAGGATTTCAGCATACTATGCTGGAAAACGGAGCCGTTTATGGGTTGTTATCGCCGTATAACGCTGCGATAGTAGTCAACTGTTTTACACTTATTACAAAGAGTTGAGGTTCGCTATGTCTGACGACATGTCTTCTTTTTCGCCTTCGTCAGCGGGCGAACAGGGTGTACTACGTTCTATGCAGGAGGTTGCGATGAGCTCCGAGGAAGCCAGCAAGATGCTGCGCACTTACAATATTGCCTGGTGGGGCAATAACTACTACGACGTCAACGAACTGGGCCACATCAGCGTTTGCCCGGATCCCGACGTCCCTGAAGCGCGCGTGGATCTCGCCAAGCTGGTCAAAGCCCGCGAAGCACAGGGCCAGCGTTTGCCTGCACTGTTCTGCTTCCCGCAGATCCTGCAACATCGTCTGCGTTCTATTAACGCCGCGTTCAAGCGCGCGCGTGAATCCTACGGCTACAAAGGCGACTATTTCCTGGTTTACCCGATCAAGGTGAACCAGCATCGCCGCGTCATTGAATCCTTGATCCACTCTGGCGAACCGCTGGGGCTGGAAGCCGGTTCAAAAGCGGAGCTGATGGCTGTACTGGCGCACGCGGGGATGACCCGCTCAGTGATCGTCTGTAATGGCTATAAAGACCGTGAATACATTCGTCTGGCGCTGATTGGCGAGAAGATGGGCCACAAGGTCTATCTGGTTATCGAAAAGATGTCCGAAATCGCTATCGTGCTGGAAGAAGCCGAGCGTCTGAACGTGATCCCACGCCTTGGCGTGCGTGCACGTCTGGCCTCTCAGGGTTCCGGTAAATGGCAGTCCTCCGGCGGCGAAAAATCCAAATTCGGCCTGGCGGCAAACCAGGTGCTGCAACTGGTGGAGATCCTGCGTGAGCGCGGTCGTCTGGACAGCATTCAGTTGCTGCACTTCCACCTTGGTTCGCAGATGGCCAACATTCGCGATATCGCAACAGGTGTACGTGAGTCGGCGCGTTTTTACGTTGAGCTGCATAAGCTTGGCGTGAATATTCAGTGCTTCGACGTGGGCGGCGGCCTGGGTGTGGACTATGAAGGTACGCGTTCGCAGTCTGACTGTTCCGTAAACTACGGTCTGAACGAATACGCTAACAACATCATCTGGGCGATTGGTGATGCCTGTGAAGAGAACGGCCTGCCGCACCCAACGGTGATCACCGAGTCTGGCCGTGCAGTCACCGCGCACCATACGGTGCTGGTGTCCAACATTATTGGTGTTGAACGCAGCGAAATCACCGAAGCGACGCCTCCGGCAGACGATGCCCCACGTTCCCTGCAAAGCATGTGGGAAACCTGGCAGGAGATGCACGAGCCGGGCACGCGCCGTTCACTGCGCGAATGGCTGCATGACAGCCAGATGGATCTGCACGACATTCACGTCGGCTATTCTTCAGGCACCTTTAGCTTGCAGGAGCGCGCGTGGGCAGAGCAGCTCTATCTGAACATGTGCCATGAAGTGCAGAAACAGCTCGACCCGAGCAACCGCGCGCACCGTCCGATTATCGATGAGTTGCAGGAACGTATGGCGGATAAGATTTACGTCAACTTCTCGCTGTTCCAGTCGATGCCGGATGCATGGGGTATTGATCAGCTGTTCCCGGTACTGCCGCTGGAAGGGCTGAACCACGCCCCGGAACGCCGTGCGGTGCTGCTGGATATCACCTGTGACTCAGACGGTGCCATCGATCACTATGTGGATGGTGACGGTATCGCGACCACGATGCCAATGCCGGAATACGACCCGGAGAACCCACCAATGCTGGGCTTCTTTATGGTCGGGGCGTACCAGGAGATCCTCGGTAACATGCACAACCTGTTCGGCGATACCGAAGCGGTGGACGTGTTTGTCTTCCCTGACGGCAGCGTGGAAGTTGAGCTGTCCGATGAGGGTGACACCGTGGCGGACATGCTGGAATACGTTCAGTTGGATCCGAAAAAACTGCTTATCCAGTTCCGCGATCAGGTGAAAAACACCGGTCTGGACGACGCCTTGCAGCAGCAGTTCCTGGAAGAGTTTGAAGCGGGTCTGTACGGGTACACTTACCTGGAAGACGAGTAATTCCTTCCCCCTCTCCCCTGTGGGGAGAGGGGGAAGGGGCAAAGACCGCACAATGCCCTATACTCTCTTGAACCCGTATGAATTAACGGCGATAATTCGCCTCAATATGCTATTTACGAATCAATCCCTTCCTCGTCGGGTTTAACGACGCGGAGGGGATTTTTTTTCATCTTTTTTTAATGAATCGACTTTAAAAGAGGTCAGGACATGAGCACTTTAGGTCATCAGTACGATAACTCTCTGGTATCTAACGCGTTTGGTTTTTTACGCCTTCCGATGAACTTCCAGCCGTACGACAGTGATGCTGACTGGGTTATCACCGGCGTGCCGTTTGATATGGCCACCTCTGGCCGTGCGGGTGGTCGTCATGGCCCGGCAGCTATCCGTCAGGTATCGACTAACCTGGCCTGGGAGCACAATCGCTTCCCGTGGAACTTCGACATGCGTGAGCGCCTGAACGTGGTTGACTGCGGTGACCTGGTGTACGCCTTTGGCGATGCGCGTGAAATGAGCGAAAAACTCCAGGCGCACGCCGAGAAACTGCTGGCTGCCGGTAAACGTATGCTCTCCTTCGGTGGTGACCATTTCGTGACTCTGCCATTGCTGCGTGCGCACGCGAAACACTTCGGTAAAATGGCGCTGGTTCACTTTGATGCACATACCGACACCTACGCGAACGGCTGTGAATTCGATCACGGCACCATGTTCTTCACCGCGCCAAACGAAGGCCTGATCGATCCGAACCACTCTGTACAGATCGGTATTCGTACTGAGTTCGATAAAGACAATGGCTTCACCGTGCTGGATGCCGGCCAGGTTAACGATCGTGGCGTTGACGACATCATCGCGCAGGTGAAGCAGATCGTCGGTGATATGCCTGTTTATCTGACTTTCGACATCGACTGCCTGGATCCGGCATTTGCTCCGGGTACCGGTACGCCGGTGATTGGCGGCCTGACGTCTGACCGTGCCATCAAACTGGTGCGTGGCCTGAAAGATTTGAACATCGTGGGTATGGATGTGGTGGAAGTTGCGCCTGCGTACGATCAATCCGAAATCACAGCCCTGGCTGCTGCGACGCTGGCACTGGAAATGCTCTATATCCAGGCGGCGAAAAAAGGCGAGTAAGCTTAGCGGTTAAGTAAAAACCCTCACCAGCAGGTGAGGGCTTTTTTACGCTTAAAACACGTTAAACGGGTATTCCACATAGACGCGGATTTCGTCCCCGCCCACGTTGTAATCACTGGCGTTACTGGACACGCGCAGTACGGAGTAGCGCAGTTTCAGTTTCAGATCTTTCGCCGGGCCATCCTGCACCTGGTACTGAACCTGGTTAAACCACTCATGCTCTTTACCGTTGCTGGTTTCAGAGGTTTTTATGTTGTCGCCGCGCACGTATGCGGTGGTCCAGCTCAGACCCGGTAAGCCGAGTCCGGCGAAGTCCAGCCCGTAAGATGCCTGCCATGAGCGTTCGTCTTCACCGTTAAAATCAGACCAGTAAGAGTTCGCAAGCCAGATGGTATTACCACCGTCACCCACGCCGCCCTGATCGCGATAGCTGCCATAGTGGTAACCGGTGCTGCCGCTGCTTTGCTGATACGCCACCTTAAAGGTATGAATATCCCAGATATAGCTCGCCGCCATGCTCCAGATGGTGTTGCTGCGACCCGTATCGAGGCTGTCAGCGTAACCCTGATCCAGACGTGAGTTGTAGCCGTTAAAGTCGAGAACCAGCTGTTGCCCGGTGCTGAACGGCTGTTTGAAGTTCATGCCCAGATACTGCTTGTTCATTACCTCTTCAACGTGAGAAGCGTAAAGCGCGCCGCTGAACTGGTCATTGAACTGATAGCTCGCGCCGCCGAAGGAGAGGCTTTTCAGGCCGCTGTCGTGGCGGTCGTCGCTTTTGCGTTGTTCGTCAGTGAAGTAACCCGCATTGACTTCCAGCCCGTCTATCTCTTTCGAGGTCAGCATCGTCCCGGTATAGCTTTCAAACAGCAGGCGGGAGCTGTCGGCATTCACAATCGGAAGTTCAGGACGCTGGTTACCGTAGCTCAGCACGGTACTGGAGATGCGCATTTTGGCGGTCGCGCCAAATTTCGCCAGATCGGATTTCGCACGGCCATCGTCTTCCTGTTTGAAAAAGTCGATACCGCCTGCGCCGCTCTTACCACGGCCACCATCAAGGCGTACGCCGTACTGTGCAATTCCATCGACGCCAAAGCCGACCAGGCCTTCGGTGTATCCAGATGCAAATGTGGCGACGATGCCCTGACCCCATTCAGCTTTATCCTGCTGGCCCTGATGATAATCGCGGCTGATATACGCATTACGTAAAAACAGATCCAGATGGCTGTCGTCAATAAAACCCTGGCTGTCTGATTGTTGGCTTGCAAACGCGGGTAATGCGGCAAATAAACTTAAAGCAACTAACGATAATTGTTTTTTCACGGAGGGAACATCTCTGTCTTGATATATTAATTTGAAAGACTGCGAAGGGATAATTACCGGAAAATTTACTGATTGCAATAATTATGTGAGCAAAGGTTTCAGCGTCAGAATGCTGATGCGGCAAGGCTTTCAGAGCGTTATCGATACGTGCGGTTAAATTGACAATACGTGCGAAATAAAAAAGGAGGCAATATTGCCTCCTTCATAAATTATTTAATTCCGTCTGCCGCCATACGATCGCGAATATGCTGTGCGCGTTCTTCTGACGCTGGGTGATCGTCAAACATTGAGCTTTGGCGTCCCGCTTCCTGTTTTGCCAGTTTTTCGAAGCTGGTGGCTAACCCTGACGGATTAATGCCGCGTTTGCGCAACAAGTCGTAGGAGTAGTCATCGGCCTCGGATTCCTGACGCTGAGAGAACTGAGAGTTGACCAGTTTTTCACCCATATCGCCCAACTGAGACTGGGACAGGCTGCCGACAATCCCACCTGCGGAGGCCGCTGCCGCGCGAACGGCGTTGGTGCCCAGCGCAACCTGCATCCCTTTTTTCACGTGGCCGAGTGCAACGTGACCCATTTCATGACCGATGACCGCTTCAACTTCGTTGTCGTTCATCATGTCCATCAGCCCGCTGTAGACGCGAATACAGCCGTTTGCCATGGCAAATGCGTTAACGTCTTTCGCCATGTAGACCTTGTAGTTCACGGGCTGGCCGTTGATGTTGTCACCCAGAGCGGAGGCTATCTTATTCAGACGCTGCGCGTATGTGCTGCTGGCAGGGGCGATAGTGGCTTTTCCGTCCATATCTTTACAGGCCTGGTCGCTCAACGCTTTTACCTGCGCATCGCTCAGGGAATATGCCTGAAATGCTTCCGCGCCAGAGGTCATCAGACCATTAGAATCCATATTCTGACAGCCGCTCAGCAGGAGAGTTGTACCCAGGGCCAGCACAATTGCACGCATTTTCATGATGTTGCTTCCGTACTCGTTAGTCTGAATTAAATCCGAAAAGTGCACCGGCCAGAAAGCCAGTGTCGGGCTAAGTATAAGGAAGATATACGGTAGCGAGCGAGCAGATTGCGCAACATGCGAGCATGATCCAGAGATTTCTTAAGCGGCAAAAGAATGCTCCATGTACATGCCTTGTCGCTTGGGTTACATTGTTGGCACTTTTTTCCGGCGTAGCCCAAAACGCGCTGTCGTCAAGGGCATGGCCTTTAACAGTCCGATCTGGAGTTAAAATGTCCTCACGTAAAGAGCTTGCTAATGCTATTCGTGCGCTGAGCATGGACGCAGTACAGAAAGCCAAATCCGGCCACCCGGGCGCCCCTATGGGTATGGCTGATATCGCCGAAGTCCTGTGGCGTGATTTCCTGAACCACAACCCGCAGAACCCGGCCTGGGCTGACCGCGACCGTTTCGTGCTGTCTAACGGCCACGGCTCAATGCTGATCTACAGCCTGCTGCACCTCACTGGCTATGACCTGCCAATCGAAGAACTGAAAAACTTCCGTCAGCTGCACTCCAAAACCCCGGGTCACCCGGAAGTGGGCTACACCGCTGGTGTAGAAACCACCACTGGCCCGCTGGGTCAGGGTATTGCTAACGCTGTGGGTATGGCGATTGCCGAGAAAACTCTGGCAGCACAGTTCAACCGTCCGGGTCACGATATCGTTGACCACTTCACCTACGCTTTCATGGGCGACGGCTGCATGATGGAAGGCATTTCTCACGAAGTGTGCTCCCTGGCAGGTACCCTGAAGCTGGGCAAACTGGTTGCGTTCTATGACGACAACGGTATCTCCATCGACGGTCACGTTGAAGGCTGGTTTACTGATGACACCGCAGCACGTTTCGAAGCCTACGGCTGGCACGTGGTGCGTGGTGTTGATGGCCACGATGCTGACTCGATCAAACGCGCAGTAGAAGAAGCTCGCGCCGTGACCGACAAACCGTCCCTGCTGATGTGCAAAACCATCATCGGCTTCGGTTCTCCGAACAAAGCGGGCACCCACGATTCCCACGGTGCGCCACTGGGTGATGCGGAAATCGCGCTGACCCGTGAAGCTCTGGGCTGGAACCACCCTGCATTCGAAATCCCATCTGACATCTATGCTCAGTGGGATGCTAAAGAAGCCGGCCAGGTGAAAGAAGCGGCATGGAACGAGAAGTTCGCGGCGTACGCGAAAGCCTTCCCGCAGGAAGCAGCTGAATTCACCCGTCGTATGAAAGGCGACATGCCGTCTGACTTCGACGCGAAAGCGAACGAGTTCATTGCGAAACTTCAGGCGAACCCGTCCAAAATCGCCAGCCGTAAAGCATCACAGAATGCGATTGAAGCATTCGGCCCTTGGCTTCCAGAATTCCTGGGCGGCTCCGCTGACCTGGCGCCATCTAACCTGACTATCTGGTCTGGCTCTAAAGCGATCAACGAAGATACCGCCGGTAACTACATCCATTACGGTGTACGTGAATTCGGTATGACCGCTATCGCGAACGGTATCTCCCTGCACGGTGGCTTCCTGCCGTACACCTCTACTTTCCTGATGTTCGTAGAATATGCACGTAACGCCGTGCGTATGGCTGCGCTGATGAAACAGCGTCAGGTGATGGTCTACACCCACGACTCCATCGGTCTGGGCGAAGATGGTCCAACTCACCAGCCGGTAGAGCAGGTGGCTTCTCTGCGTGTGACCCCGAACATGAGCACATGGCGTCCATGTGACCAGGTTGAATCTGCGGTGGCGTGGAAATACGGCGTTGAGCGTCAGGACGGCCCGACCGCACTGATCCTCTCCCGTCAGAACCTGGCACAGCAGGATCGTACCGAAGAGCAGCTGGCGAACATCGCCCGCGGTGGTTACGTGCTGAAAGACTGCGCTGGCCAGCCAGAGCTTATCTTCATCGCCACCGGTTCTGAAGTTGAGCTGGCCGTTGCTGCGTGGGACAAACTGTCTGCCGAAGGCGTTAAAGCGCGCGTGGTTTCTATGCCGTCTACCGACGCGTTCGACAAGCAGGATGCGGCCTATCGTGAATCCGTACTGCCTAAAGCGGTTTCCGCTCGCGTGGCAGTGGAAGCGGGTATCGCTGACTACTGGTTCAAATACGTGGGCCTGAATGGCGCTATCGTTGGCATGACCACCTTCGGTGAGTCTGCACCGGCAGAGCTGCTGTTCGAAGAGTTCGGCTTCACCGTAGAGAACGTTGTCGCGAAAGCGAAAGAACTGCTGTAATTACAGTTTTTTCAAAAAGGGTGCTTCGGCACCCTTTTTTATTCACATAAATTCCAGTTCAGTTATTAATATAAATTGTGCATATATTAATATATGTCTCACCTTATTTGTCCTGTGAATATTTTCATGCGAATTCGCCAAGATTTCAATATTAGTTTTTGCTAATGTGATTTGTTAGTCTTAATTACTTAGTAGGTAATATTATGTGTTTTGATTGATATTATAAGTAAACTAATAAGGATATTGTATGAAAATAGCACCATCAATAATTACCATGGCGATATTGTCGTGTTTTATTTCCACGAGTGCGATGGCTACCTTAACCGCTAATGACGACACCAACAAAATCGAAGGCACGTACAGTAATGCCCTGATGCGTTCTACCGATAATGGCAAAACCTGGCTTGAGCTTAAAGCAAGCGATGAAACAAGCAAAGGGATAAATAACGACTTTCCTGGTACCGAAACCGTTGTTGTCGCCAACAAATTACCCGAAGTTATTACAACGCCTCTTTACGATCCGACGCAAACCTACAGTACTGCAAATACTAAAGTTCGCTATAACGGATATTACTGGACCAACCAATGGTGGGCGAATCCAGGCGAAATTCCCGGGAGCAATAGCGTATGGTTAAAAGGTGCCGCCACTACGCTGGAAGATAATGTTATCGCAAGCTACAACTTTACGCCGTGGCAGGGGCAACAGGCTGAAGATTATCAGACGCAGCAAAAAGATAAGGTCGCCAAACAGACCCGCATATACGGGTATTATCCTGAATGGGGTGTTTACGCTGCGCATAACTATTTTACTCCGGACAAAATTGCCTGGGATCAGCTGACCCATATCTCTTATGCGTTTGGCGTGGTGAAAAATGGCGTGGTAGTGACCCACGATACCGAAAAGGGTCCGGAACTGATGAGAGAGATCGCCACAGCCAGCAAACAGGCAGGGGTGAAAAATATTCTTTCAGTGGGTGGCTGGACCAACTCGGAAGAAGGGGGATTTGAAGCGGCAACCACAACGGCCGAAGGCGTCGAAAAACTGGCGCAAAGCATTGTCGATTATGCTGTTGAATGGAAATTTGATGGTGTGGATATTGACTGGGAATATCCAGATACTGACGCTGAAAAAACACAGTTCACCAATTTAATTACCAGCCTGCGAAGTAAGCTAGATATGCTGGGTAAGCAAAATGATATTTATTATCAACTCTCCGCTGCCGTGACGGTGAATCACAATAACATGGCATATATCAATCCTAAGGCCACGATCACGTTACTCGACTCTGTCAACGTCATGGCTTACGACATCCACGGCGCTTTCGATCCTGTTACGGGCCACAATGCTGCGCTGTATGCCAACGATCAGGATGAAGATCAAAAACTCAATGTTTCCTCGGCAATGAACGAGTATGCAACGATATGGGGTGTTCCAAAAAATAAACTGACAATGGGTGTACCATTCTACGGTCGCGGGTGGGGAAATGTTGAACCCACTGAGATCGTAAAAGGATTGCCTGGTTTATTCGCTCAGGGCAACGCTACGGTTCACGGGGCATGGGACGATGAAGACCAATACACCGGGACCAATCCGTTTTACGTGCTGCAGCAAAAAATCGCCAGCGGCGACTACACGCGTTACTGGGATCCTCAGGCGCATGTTCCCTATCTTTACGATGCAAAAACAAAAGAATTTTTGACCTACGACGATGAAGCCTCGATTACCGATAAGGTTAATTACATCAAGGAACAGGGCTTTGGTGGCGTCATTATTTGGGATATCAGCGGTGATTCCAGCGATCATGCGCTCGGAAAAATTGTCGCGACCCTGAAACCGACGGACAGCGATGACAATGACGATGGCGATGATGACGGCGGTGACAGCGACAGCAGCGTTGTCTCGTATGTGACGGTAAAACCTGGTGCAGGCAACTCCTTAAGCTACAACGACGCCACGGCACTGTTTTCTTTTATACCTGGCGTCTATTTTGAACTGCCTTATGAGGACTTCCAAAACGGAACCTTTGATGTAAGGGTAAACAATGTTTCGATTGCGAAACTGGTTAATGGAACAGCTAGCAAAGCGAGTATTTACAGAAACGGACAGACGGTACAGGTAACGACGGATACAACCACCATTAACGAAGGTGACGTAGTTAGCGTTGTTCGCCAGGACAGTGGAGAAGACATACTTCAGATCTCGACGACAGCAACGAAACAGATGTTAGGCGATGCCATGCTCGTTGACGGGAACATGTTGAAGGCCGTCTATGTGAGTAGGCTTAATGGCTATACTGCAATTCAGCTTGTTACAGATGGATTTTTTAACAACCAATACCAAGTATATTTAAACGATCAATACGTCGCCAGTGTGACGACTAAAACTGCAGGCTCCGACACTCTTGAGCACATGAAGGCCGCAGGTAAAGGTCAGCAGAAAATGGTCTACGCTACGACGAAAGACATTGTTCCGCAGCAGGATGACGTAGTGAAAGTTTACCAGAACGTTGGTGGCAATAAGACATTGGTCGCACAGCTGACTATTCCTCGCGGAACTTATACAGAATACTATTGATTTGTTCCTTACGGGCAAAGCAGTCGCTTTGCCCTTATCTTCCAGTCCATTGCACAAACCAGTCTCTGAACAAACATATTATTCCATCGAAAATGTGACGCAAGTCATATAGCTGGCTTATTGCGCTGGACTGACGTTCCTTTTATTCCTCTTTTCGCTTACTCTAGCTGAAGCGTTTCAGTCGATTATGTGTTCGACATTTGACCAATCAATCGCAGTTTGTGATAGGCAAGCATTCCCCTTCGGGCGTAGCTGGATTACTCTTTCAGCCACCTCAAACCCAGGGATAGCTTTGCAGGAGATCTATGACCGTACGCGTAGCGATTAATGGCTTCGGTCGCATCGGGCGTAACGTGGTTCGTGCTTTATATGAATCCGGGCGTCGTGCGGAAATGACCGTGGTGGCAATCAATGAACTGGCGGATGCCACGGGCATGGCGCATTTATTGAAATACGACACCAGTCATGGCCGCTTTGCCTGGGATGTTCGCCAGGAAAGAGACCAGCTTTTTGTCGGTGACGATGCGATTCGCGTGCTCCACGAGCGCAGTATCGAGGCGCTTCCATGGCGTGAGCTGGGTGTGGATGTAGTGCTGGACTGTACCGGTGTGTACGGCAACCGTGAACATGGTGAAGCCCATCTGGCGGCAGGCGCTAAAAAAGTCCTGTTCTCACATCCGGGGAGTAACGACCTCGACGCCACCGTCGTCTTTGGCGTTAACCAGCAAGAACTGCAAGCTGAACACCGTATTGTTTCCAACGCCTCCTGTACCACCAACTGCATTATTCCGGTCATCAAACTGTTAGACGATGCGTATGGCATTGAATCCGGCACCGTGACCACGATTCACTCCGCCATGCACGATCAGCAGGTTATCGACGCATACCACCCGGACTTACGACGCACTCGCGCGGCGAGCCAGTCGATCATTCCGGTGGATACGAAACTTGCGGCAGGGATTACCCGTATTTTCCCGCAGTTTAACGACCGTTTTGAAGCGATTGCCGTGCGTGTTCCGACGATTAATGTCACCGCAATTGACCTCAGTGTAACGGTGAAAAAACCGGTAAAAGCCTGTGAAGTCAACCTGTTGCTGCAAAAAGCGGCACAGGGTGCATTTCATGGTATAGTTGACTATACGGAATTACCGTTGGTCTCAGTAGATTTTAACCACGACCCGCATAGCGCCATTGTTGATGGCACTCAAACGCGAGTCAGTGGCGCGCACCTTATCAAGACGCTGGTCTGGTGTGATAACGAATGGGGCTTTGCTAACCGAATGCTCGACACCACGTTAGCAATGGCTGCTCAAGGTTTCAGGTAAGACGCATCGTGCGTCTGCAAAACTTTAAGAATCAACGAGAGGATTCACCATGTCTGTAATTAAGATGACCGATCTGGATCTGGCTGGTAAACGCGTTTTCATCCGTGCAGATCTGAACGTACCGGTTAAAGATGGCAAAGTGACCAGCGACGCGCGTATCCGTGCATCTCTGCCAACCATCGAACTGGCACTGAAGCAAGGTGCAAAAGTGATGGTAACCTCCCACCTGGGTCGTCCAACTGAAGGCGAATACAACGAAGAGTTCTCTCTGCTGCCAGTTGTTAATTACCTGAAAGACAAGCTGTCCAACCCGGTTCGCCTGGTTAAAGATTACCTGGGCGGCGTTGAAGTGGCTGCCGGTGAACTGGTTGTTCTGGAAAACGTTCGTTTCAACAAAGGCGAGAAGAAAGACGACGAAGCACTGTCCAAAAAATACGCTGCACTGTGCGACGTATTCGTGATGGATGCATTCGGTACGGCTCACCGTGCTCAGGCTTCTACCCACGGCATCGGTAAATTTGCAGACGTAGCGTGTGCAGGTCCTCTGCTGGCTGACGAACTGGAAGCACTGGGTAAAGCACTGAAAGAACCTGCTCGTCCAATGGTTGCCATCGTTGGTGGTTCTAAAGTTTCTACCAAACTGACCGTTCTGGATTCCCTGTCTAAAATCGCTGACCAGCTGATCGTTGGCGGTGGTATTGCAAATACCTTCGTTGCCGCTCAAGGCCACAATGTAGGTAAATCCCTGTACGAAGCAGACCTGGTTGACGAAGCTAAACGCCTGCTGACCACCTGTGATATCCCGGTTCCAACTGACGTTCGTGTCGCGACTGAGTTCTCTGAAACAGCAACCGCTACCCTGAAATCTGTAAACGACATCAAAGATGAAGAGCAGATTCTGGACCTGGGCGATGTTTCTGCGCAGAAACTGGCCGAAATCCTGAAAAATGCAAAAACTATCCTGTGGAACGGTCCTGTTGGTGTGTTCGAGTTCCCGAACTTCCGTAAAGGTACTGAAATCGTTGCTAACGCAATCGCAGACAGCGAAGCGTTCTCAATCGCAGGCGGCGGTGACACGCTGGCAGCTATCGACCTGTTCGGTATCGCTGACAAGATCTCCTACATCTCCACTGGTGGCGGCGCATTCCTCGAATTCGTGGAAGGCAAAGTACTGCCAGCAGTAGCTATGCTCGAAGAGCGCGCTAAGAAGTAAGCCATTTAAGGGCAGGGAAACCTGCCCAATTTTCAGCGCGCTTTAGGGCACGCACCTCTTTCCAAGGCCGAAGATACAGGACTCGTAACATGTCTAAAATTTTTGATTTCGTAAAACCTGGCGTGATCACTGGTGATGACGTTCAGAAAGTGTTCCAGGTAGCTAAAGAAAACAACTTTGCTCTGCCAGCAGTTAACTGCGTGGGTACCGACTCCATCAATGCCGTTCTGGAAACCGCTGCAAAAGTTAAAGCGCCGGTAATCGTTCAGTTCTCTAACGGCGGCGCTGCGTTCATCGCAGGTAAAGGCGTGAAAACTGACGTTCCTCAGGGTGCTGCAATCCTGGGTGCTATTTCTGGTGCGCACCACGTTCACCAGATGGCTGAACACTACGGTGTTCCGGTTATCCTGCACACCGACCACTGCGCTAAGAAACTGCTGCCATGGATTGACGGTCTGCTGGACGCGGGTGAGAAACACTTCGCGGCAACCGGTAAACCACTGTTCTCTTCTCACATGATCGATCTGTCTGAAGAGTCACTGCACGAAAACATCGAAATCTGTTCTAAATACCTGGCGCGCATGTCCAAAATGGATATGACTCTGGAAATCGAACTGGGTTGCACCGGTGGTGAAGAAGACGGCGTGGACAACAGCCACATGGACGCTTCTGCACTGTACACCCAGCCAGAAGACGTTGATTACGCATACACCGAGCTGAGCAAAATCAGCCCACGCTTCACCATTGCAGCGTCTTTCGGTAACGTGCACGGCGTTTACAAACCAGGTAACGTGGTTCTGACCCCAACCATCCTGCGTGATTCTCAGGAATACGTTTCCAAGAAACACAACCTGCCGCACAACAGCCTGAACTTCGTATTCCACGGTGGTTCCGGTTCTTCTGCTCAGGAAATCAAAGACTCAGTAAGCTACGGTGTAGTGAAAATGAACATCGATACCGACACCCAATGGGCAACCTGGGACGGTATCCTGCAATACTACAAAACCAACGAAGCTTACCTGCAAGGCCAGCTGGGCAACCCGAAAGGCGAAGACCAGCCGAACAAGAAATACTACGATCCACGCGTATGGCTGCGTGCTGCACAGACTTCAATGATTACTCGTCTGGAGCAGGCATTCAAAGAACTGAACGCGGTTGACGTTCTGTAATTTGAGTTGCTAAACACCACAGAAAGGTCCGCAAATGCGGGCCTTTTTTTATGGCTTTTCAATGGACTGCTAGTCTGGTTTTTGTGATCTGCTTGGCAATATTTGTCCTTTTTGTTTACCCTTTACTGACCTGCCTGTCTCCATGGGGGATGGATTTTGTGTATTGGTTTAATAAAAGGAAGAATAAATGGAACAACTCGATGTCGTAGACAGCATCAATAACGCCGGTACCTGGCTTGCGCGTAACCAGGAGTTACTGCTGAGTTATGCCGTGAACATCGTTGCGGCAATCGCGATTATTATTGTCGGGATGATCGTGGCGCGGATTGTGTCAAATACCGTTAACCGCGTAATGGTGGCGCGAAACATTGATGCCACGGTTGCCGACTTCCTCTCTGCGCTGGTGCGCTATGGGATTGTGGCCTTTACCCTGATTGCCGCCCTGGGGCGTGTTGGTGTGCAAACGGCATCGGTCATCGCAGTACTCGGTGCCGCGGGTCTGGCGATTGGTCTGGCGTTGCAGGGATCGCTGTCGAACCTCGCCGCTGGCGTGCTTCTGGTAACCTTCCGTCCATTCCGCTCTGGCGAATATGTTGATTTGGGCGGCATTGCCGGAACTGTGCTCCAGGTGCAGATCTTCTCTACCACTATGCGTACCGTCGACGGCCGTATTGTGGTGGTTCCGAACGGTAAAATTATCGCGGGGAACATTATTAACTTTTCCCGCGAGCCGGTGCGCCGCAACGAACTGGTGATAAGTGTCGCGTATGATTCGGATATCGATCAGGTGAAGTCGCTGATTACCAACATCATTGCGTCGGACGACCGCATCCTGAAAGACAAAGAGCAGACCGTACGACTGAACGAGCTGGGTGCGTCATCCATCAACTTCGTGGTACGTATCTGGAGCAAAAGCAGCGATCTGCAAAACGTTTACTGGGATGTTCTGGAACGCATCAAGCGTGACTTCGACGCCAATGGCATTAGCTTCCCGTACCCGCAGATGGACGTGAACGTTAAGAAAGTGAAAGAAGCCGAATAACGTTCTCCCCCAGGCCCGGTACGCGTGAGCGCCACCGGGCTTTTTATTAGCGATGCTAATCACCAATTAATATTATCAATTTCCTCTAATGTCGCTCTCGCAGTATAGTCTGTCCCCAAGACAACTCTGTGAGATTTTCGTCATGTTATCCTATTATTTTCAAGGTCTTGCGTTAGGCGCGGCCATGATCCTTCCACTCGGCCCCCAGAATGCATTTGTGATGAATCAGGGAATTCGCCGTCAGTACCATCTGATGATTGCGCTGCTGTGCGCGATAAGTGATTTGCTGCTGATTTGCGCCGGGATTTTTGGTGGTAGCGCACTACTGATGCAGTCGCCCTGGTTGCTGGCGCTGGTCACCTGGGGTGGCGTGGCGTTTCTGCTGTGGTACGGTTTTGGTGCGCTGAAAACCGCCATGAGTAGCAATCTTGAATTAGCCACGGCAGAGGTCATGAAACAGGGGCGATGGAAGATTATCGTCACCATGCTGGCAGTCACCTGGCTTAACCCGCATGTGTATCTCGATACCTTTGTCGTCCTGGGAAGTCTTGGCGGGCAACTGGATGTCGAACCAAAACGTTGGTTTGCACTTGGCACGGTCAGCGCCTCTTTCTTGTGGTTCTTCGGCCTGGCGATACTGGCGGCCTGGCTGGCTCCCCGTCTGCGCACGGCGAAAGCACAGCGGATCATTAACACGCTTGTGGGTGTCGTTATGTGGTTTATCGCTTTCCAGCTGGCAAAAGACGGTGTTCAACATGTACAGGGTTTACTCAACTAAGTGTTGTCTTATGGACAACTGAATAAGACCCGCTAAGCTTGCTGGCATGTGCTCTGTTGATAGGGCACTCTTCGCAACATGGAGGAATGACAGTGAAGTTTAAAGTGATGGCCCTGGCGGCATTAGTAAGTTTAGGCGCGGTGTCGGTTCAGGCGAATGAATTGCCTGCTGGCCCGCACATTGTGACTTCAGGCACGGCAAGTGTGGATGCCGTCCCGGATGTGGCAACGTTGGCAATCGAAGTGAATGTGGCCGCAAAAGATGCCGCTTCTGCCAAAAAACAGGCAGACGATCGTGTTGCGCAATATCTCTCCTTCCTCGAACAGAATGGTGTCGCGAAAAAGGATATCAACTCCGCAAACCTGCGCACTCAGCCTGATTACGACTACCAGAACGGCAAAAGTATTCTGAAAGGCTATCGCGCGGTGCGTACCGTTGAGGTCACGCTGCGCCAGCTCGATAAGCTCAATTCATTACTGGATGGCGCGCTGAAAGCGGGTCTGAACGAAATTCGTTCTGTCTCACTGGGCGTTGCGCAACCTGAAAAATACAAAGACGAAGCGCGCAAAGCGGCCATTGATGATGCAATCCATCAGGCGCAGCAGCTGGCTTCAGGCTTTAACAGCAAACTCGGCCCGGTGTATAGCGTGCGTTACCACGTCTCTAACTACCAGCCAAGCCCGATGGTTCGGATGATGAAGGCCGATGCTGCGCCGGTTTCTGCTCAGGAAACTTACGAGCAGCCGACTATCCAGTTCGACGATCAGGTTGATGTGGTGTTTGAGCTGGAACCCGCTCAAAAATCCGCTCAGTAAACCAGTAGGCCGGGTAAGGCGTAGCCGCCACCCGGCTTTTTCTTTTTAATCCTGTCTTAATACCTTATGCCCAAATGCCAGCAGTGCATCTGTCACGTTGCGCATCATGCGGCTCTCGGGTGCAAAACGATGCCAGTAGAGCATCCGGCGCTGGTACAGCCCCGGCGTTAAATCGATAAGCTCACCGCTTTTTAACTCTTTCTCAATTTGCAGATGCGGGATCATGCAGCAGGTGGTTCCCTGACGCGCAAGCTGCACAAAGGCTTCAGATGAGTTCACAATGTGGCACGGCACGCTGCCAGGCGGCAGGTCGAAGTTTTGTTGCAGGAAGGCCTGATGCATATCATCAAGATGGTCGAACGCAACGGCAGGGGCTTTAAGCAGCGCTGCACGGGTAACGCCATTCGGGAAATAGCGTTCTGCGAAAGCCTTCGAACCCACAAACAGGTAATCCAGCGCACCGAGCTGATCCACAAGGCAGCTTGGCAGCGCTTGCGGCTGAATACTGACGGCACCCACCACTTCGCCGCGGCGCAGGCGTTCCTGGGTACGGGTTTCATCTTCTACCTGTAAATTCAGGCGAATAGGGGAGTCGGCCAGTACCGGGGCAAGAGCGGGCAGCAGCCAGGTTGCCAGGCTGTCGGCGTTCACCGCCAGCGACAGCAGCAGTGGCGTGGAGCCGGTCTGTTCGTCACCCAGCCATTCATCTTCCAGCAGTTCAACCTGGCGCAACAGGGCAAGGAGCTTTTGACCTTGTTCCGTTGGGCGAGGGGGTACGGTACGCACCAGCAGCGGCTGCCCGAACATGTTTTCAAGCTGTTTGATACGTTGTGATACGGCGGATTGAGTGATGCACAGCTTTTGCGCCGCGCGCTCAAAACCTCGTTCACGAATAACCGCATCAAGTGCCTGTAGTGTTCTGTAGTCCGGACGTTTCATTGCTCTGGCTTACTCCTGAAATGTGCTTATTCAGCACTATGACACAAATTTACGTTTGATACAGACGAAATGCACCCACATCGGATCTGTCAGGGCTTTGCGCGGTTATGTGATGGTGGTCACAGGGACATTTCCTGCTTACGTGTTCTATAATGCGCCCTGAGTTTTCACACCACAGGCAAAAAGATCATGACGCAGGATGAACTGAAAAAAGCAGTAGGATGGGCCGCTCTCCAGTACGTGCAACCAGGAACAATTGTTGGTGTCGGCACGGGCTCTACGGCGGCGCACTTTATCGATGCGCTGGGCACGATGAAAGGGCAGATCGAGGGCGCAGTATCCAGCTCCGATGCTTCCACGGAAAAGCTGAAAAGCCTTGGCATTACCGTTTTTGACCTGAACGAAGTGGATCGCCTGGGGATCTACGTTGATGGCGCTGATGAGATCAACGGCCACATGCAGATGATCAAAGGCGGCGGCGCAGCGCTGACGCGTGAGAAGATCATCGCTTCTGTTGCGGATAAATTTATCTGTATCGCGGATGCCTCTAAGCAGGTTGATATTCTGGGTAAATTCCCGCTGCCGGTAGAAGTGATCCCAATGGCGCGCAGCGCAGTGGCGCGCGAACTGGTGAAGCTGGGTGGCCGCCCGGAATACCGTCAGGGTGTTGTGACTGACAACGGTAACGTGATCCTGGATGTGCACGGTCTGGAAATTCTGGATGCCATTGCCCTGGAAAATGCCATTAATGGCCTTCCAGGCGTAGTCACCGTAGGGTTATTTGCCAACCGTGGCGCGGATGTTGCGCTGATCGGTACGGCTGACGGCGTGAAAACCATCGTAAAATGATCTGACGGGGGGAAGTCTCCCCCCGCTAAAAAATTTTTGAAAAGCTAAATTCGGTGACTTGTGTCACGTTTTTGCGCCTCTTTTGCCGATCCTGCCACTTTCGTAAACTTATGCAGCATTTTCCTCTGCCATTTTGCCCTGTATGACTTTTCTTCAGAGTGCCGACGCAAACGTTCATATTGCTGCAATAGTTTTTTTTGATATGTTGGCTACAGCGGATTCAAATCCAGCACAACATCAGTTCAGACAAAAACAGGGTCGGGGAAATGGCAAAGGTATCACTGGAGAAAGACAAGATTAAATTCCTGCTAGTAGAAGGCGTGCACCAAAAAGCACTCGATAACCTTCGTGCAGCAGGCTACACCAACATCGAATTTCACAAAGGCGCGCTGGATACTGAAGAGCTGAAAGCGTCCATCCGTGATGCCCACTTCATTGGCCTGCGATCCCGTACTCACCTGACTGAAGACGTTATCGCTGCGGCGGAAAAGCTGGTGGCCATTGGTTGCTTCTGCATCGGCACCAACCAGGTTGACCTGAATGCAGCTGCAAAGCGCGGTATTCCTGTCTTTAACGCACCGTTCTCTAACACCCGTTCTGTTGCGGAGCTGGTGATTGGCGAACTGCTGCTGCTGCTGCGCGGTATTCCTGAAGCGAACGCCAAAGCACACCGCGGTGTGTGGAATAAACTGGCGTCCGGCTCTTTCGAAGCGCGTGGCAAAAAACTGGGTATCATCGGTTACGGCCATATCGGTACGCAGCTGGGTATTCTTGCTGAATCCCTCGGTATGAACGTCTTCTTCTACGATATCGAAAGCAAGCTGCCGCTGGGGAATGCTACCCAGGTTCAACACCTGTCTGACCTGCTGAACATGAGTGATGTCGTGAGCCTGCATGTGCCGGAAAATGCGTCCACGAAAAACATGATGGGTGCAGAAGAGCTGGCGCTGATGAAGCCTGGTTCACTGCTGATCAACGCCGCGCGCGGCACCGTTGTCGACATCCCGGCACTGTGTGATGCGCTGAAGCGTAAGCATCTGGCAGGGGCGGCAATCGACGTATTCCCGACCGAGCCTGCAACCAACAGCGATCCGTTTACATCTCCGCTGTGCGAGTTCGATAACGTGATCCTGACGCCGCACATCGGTGGTTCAACTCAGGAAGCGCAGGAGAACATCGGCCTGGAAGTGGCGGGCAAACTGAGCAAATACTCCGACAACGGCTCAACGCTTTCTGCGGTGAATTTCCCGGAAGTGTCTCTGCCGCTGCACGGTGGCCGCCGTCTGCTGCACATTCACGAAAACCGCCCAGGCGTGTTGACCGCAATTAACCAGATCTTCGCTGAGCAGGGCGTCAACATTGCTGCACAGTATCTGCAAACCAACTCTCAGATGGGTTACGTGGTAATTGATATTGAAGCGGATGAAGATGTGGCCGAGAAGGCGCTGCTGAGCATGAAGGCGCTCCCGGGGACTATCCGCGCGCGTCTGCTTTACTGATCGTGCGGTTTGTAGTGTCGGGTGGCGGCTGCGCCTTACCCGACCTACGTTGAGGTTTTGTAGGCCGGGTAAGCGTAAGCGCCACCCGGCTTTATTCTACCAGGTCCAGGTTTTACTGGGCGTCACCACCGCAGGCAACGGCACATCCCATTTCTCCACCGGCAACGCCTCCACGCCCTGACAATCATGCGCATAGCCCACCGGCTGCAATCCATACTGCTGCCAGTTTTGCAGCGTTCTGTCGTAAAAGCCGCCCCCCATTCCCAGGCGCTGACCTTGTTCATCGAACGCTACCAGTGGGGTCACCAGCACATCCAGATCCGCAAGTGGGAGCACGTCGCGCACGTCCAGTTTCGGTTCGGTGATTTTCAGGCGATTGACTACCAGGTCACTGTGTGGATGGTAGTTCAGGAACAGCAGGTTCCCCTCGCTAAACGGATGCAGCACCGGCAGGCAAACCTTTTTCCCGGCGCGCCAAAGCTGTTCGATAAGCGGCTGGGTATCCAGTTCGCCATCAAATGACAGAAACAGGGCGACCGTATGTGCCATCACAACCGGCGGGTATGCCATCATGCGTGCGGCGGCCTGCTGGGCGAAATGCGTTTGCTGTTCGGAGGTTAACGCACGACGGCGTTTACGGATTAACTGACGGATGTCCTGGCGTGAGGCAGAAACTTCAGAAAGTAGAGTCATGGTAGTCGGTAGAAGAAGAGAGAGGGAATCTCCGAGATGCCGCCGCAGGCTGTAACCCTTGAACCCTTGGTTCAAGGTGAATGTGTCGTCATAGTTTTAAGGCTTCTCGGACGGACCGAGCATGCTCACCAACCATGGAGCGCCACATTCTTGTGGTATGAAATATCGGCTCAGGGGACTGGCCCGCTTGCGAACATCTCAGAGAAATTTTGTCTTCCCAGTTACTCTACCATAGTCAACTGAGAAGTGTTATTCAAACTTTGGTCCTGCTCTTTCGGGAGTGCGACCTTGATCAAGCAATGCCTGTTCTATGGTCTGCTGGAGCATTTTAATGCGTTGCTCCATGCTCGCCGCGTAATCGCGGGTCTTTGCTTTTTCCTGAGTCAATTCATAGCTGATGTTCAACGCGGCGATGAAGACCAGCTGCTCAGTATTTGTGACTCTAGTGCGTTCTTTTAGATCTTGCAACCGCTGATTCAAATCGTCCGCAGCCTGATTCAAAGCATCCCTTTGTTCAGGTGGACAATTCACTCGCAGTGAACGGCCAAAAATCTGGAGATCGACGGGTTGTGCAGACATGCCACCTTCCTGCTGATTGACTGCGCTGCCTTCGCTTACTGCCCCGGGGGCCGCGAAGGGGCGACACTATAGCTACCCTGATGTGAAGATACAAGCCCTTTTCTGGTATCACCAGGGTCCAAAGTGGTAGCATACCATGAATCTTCTCCCTTTGATGACGAATGCATATGTCTATACAGAACGAAATGCCTGGTTACAACGAATTAAACCAGTTACTGAACCAGCAGGGAGTGGGTTTAACCCCTGCCGAAATGCACGGTCTGATCGCCGGGATGCTGTGTGGCGGAAACAGCGACAGCTCATGGCAGCCGCTGGTTCATGACCTGACGAACGAGGGGCTGGCGTTTGGTCACGAGCTGGCTGAAGCGCTGCGTAAAATGCACTCCGCAACCAGCGATTCTCTGGAAGATGACGGCTTCCTTTTTCAGCTTTATCTGCCTGAAGGCGACGACGTTAGCGTCTTCGAACGCGCCGATGCGCTCGCCGGTTGGGTAAACCACTATCTGCTGGGTCTTGGCGTGACACAGCCTAAGCTCGATAAAGTGACCGGCGAAGCGGGTGAAGCTATCGACGATCTGCGCAACATCGCACAGCTTGGCTATGACGAAGAGGAAGACCAGGAAGAGCTGGAAATGTCCCTCGAAGAGATTATTGAGTACGTTCGCGTTGCGGCGCTGCTGTGCCACGACACCTTTACGCGCTCGCAGCCAACCGCGCCGGAAGTGCGCAAGCCAACCTTACATTAAGAAAAATAACGCACAGGAGGGTGTCATGGTTATCTCGAATCAAGAGTATTCTCGCCGTCGTCAGGCGCTGCTGGCAAAAATGCAGCCAGGAAGCGCTGCGTTAATTTTTGCAGCTCCTGAAGTGACGCGCAGCGCCGACAGCGAATACCCCTATCGCCAGAGTAGCGATTTCTGGTACTTCACCGGGTTTAACGAGCCTGAAGCAGTACTGGTACTGATAAAGAGCAATGACACCCACAACCACAGCGTGCTTTTCAACCGCGTGCGGGATTTAACCGCCGAAATCTGGTTTGGCCGTCGCTTAGGCCAGGAGGCCGCGCCTGCAAAGCTTGGTGTCGATCGCGCCCTGGCGTTTAGCGAAATCAACCAGCAGCTTTACCAGTTGCTTAACGGCCTGGACGTGCTGTACCACGCCCAGGGTGAATATGCCTGGGCCGATGAGATTGTCTTCAACGCGCTGGATAAGCTGCGTAAGGGTTCGCGCCAGAACTTAGCTGCGCCAGCTACGCTTACGGACTGGCGCCCGGTGGTCCACGAGATGCGTCTCTTCAAGTCTGAAGAAGAACTTGACGTGCTACGCCGTGCAGGTGAAATCAGCGCTCTGGCGCATACCCGCGCGATGGAGAAGTGCCGTCCCGGGATGTTTGAATACCAGCTCGAAGGCGAGATCCACCACGAATTTACCCGCCACGGCGCGCGCTATCCGTCCTACAACACCATTGTGGGGGGCGGGGAAAACGGCTGCATCCTGCACTACACCGAGAACGAAAGTGAACTGCGTAAGGGCGACCTGGTGCTGATTGACGCCGGTTGCGAATATCAGGGCTATGCAGGGGACATCACCCGTACTTTCCCGGTAAACGGCAAATTCACGCCTGCACAGCGTGCGATTTATGACATTGTTCTTGAATCACTGGAAACGGCGCTGACGCTCTATCGTCCGGGCACCTCGATTCAGGAAGTCACCGGTGCTGTCGTGCGGATAATGATTACCGGTCTGGTGCGTCTTGGCATCCTGAAAGGCGAAGTTGATACCCTGATCACCGAAAATGCCCATCGTCCGTACTTTATGCATGGCCTGAGTCACTGGCTGGGGCTGGATGTTCATGACGTGGGTGCCTATGGTTCTGAACGTTCGCGCGTGCTGGAACCAGGCATGGTATTAACCGTTGAACCCGGGCTGTACATCGCCCCGGACGCGGATGTCCCACCAGAGTACCGCGGGATTGGCATTCGTATTGAAGATGACATTGTCATCACCGAAACCGGCAATGAAAACCTGACTGCCTCTGTTGTGAAAAATGCCGACGACATTGAGGCGCTGATGGCAGCGGCACGCGTATGAGCGTGATTATCGTTGGCGGCGGCATGACAGGAGCCACGCTGGCTCTGGCAATATCTCATTTAACTCAGGGGCAGCTTCCGGTTCATCTGATTGAAGCTGTCGCACCTCAAACCACCGAACATCCTGGTTTTGATGCCCGCGCAATTGCGCTGGCACAAGGCGCCTGCCAGCAGTTAGCGCGCATTGGTATCTGGCAGGCTATCGCCGACTGTGCGACTGCCATTGAAACAGTGCACGTCAGCGATCGCGGTCATGCGGGGTTTGTTACCCTTGATGCGCAGGATTATCGCATCGACGCGCTGGGCCAGGTTGTTGAGCTGCATGACGTTGGGCTCCGCCTGTTCCGCTTGTTACAGGACGCACCCGGCGTGACGCTACACTGCCCGGCGCGCGTGGCAAGTTTTAGCCGCAGCGAAGATGCCGTTAACGTCACGCTCGACGATGGCACGACACTTGAAGGCCAGCTGCTGGTTGCGGCTGATGGTTCCCGTTCTGCGCTGGGCACACAGTGTGGCGTGGAATGGCGCACCCAGCCTTATGGGCAGGTGGCGGTCATTGCGAATGTCTCTACACAGAGCGAGCATCACGGGCGTGCGTTTGAGCGTTTTACGCAGCATGGCCCGCTGGCGATGCTGCCCATGGCGGAGGATCGCTGTTCGCTGGTGTGGTGCCATCCGCAAGACAGGGCGGATGAAGTGCTGTCCTGGAGCGATGAGCGCTTTTGCACTGAGCTGCAAAAGGCCTTCGGCTGGCGGCTTGGGCGCATCACCCATGCGGGGAAACGATCTGTTTATCCGCTGTCGCTGACGACGGCGTCCCAGTCCATTTCCCATCGCGTTGCGCTGGTGGGGAATGCCGCGCAAACCCTGCACCCGATTGCAGGTCAGGGGTTTAATCTGGGCCTGCGTGATGTCATGAGCCTGGCGGAATCGCTGGCGCAGGCGTGGGGTGAACAAAAAGATTGTGGCGCATATTCGGTGCTTAGCCATTATCAGAAGCGCCGTCATGCCGATAAAGAAGCCACAATCGGTGTCACGGATGGCCTGGTGCATCTGTTTGCTAATCGCTGGGCACCGCTGGTTGCCGGGCGCAACCTCGGGCTGATGGCGATGGAATTATTTATCCCGGCACGTGATGTGCTGGCGCAGAGGACTCTTGGTTGGGTCGCTCGTTAAGGAGTTATCACCGTGCAGAATGTTGATGTCGCCATTGTCGGCGGCGGAATGGTCGGGCTGGCGCTGGCCTGTGGTTTACAGGGTAGCGGCCTGCGTGTGGCCGTGCTTGAGCAAAAACTGCCTCAGCCCGTTGCACAGGATGCGCAGCCAGAATTACGTGTGTCGGCCATCAATGCCGCCAGCGAAAAACTACTGACTCACCTGGGCGTGTGGTCGGATATTGTCGCACACCGCGCCAGTTGCTATCACGGAATGGAAGTGTGGGACAAAGACAGCTTTGGCCATATTGCTTTTGATGACGAAAGCATGGGGTACAGCCATCTGGGCCATATTATTGAGAATGCAGTTATCCACCACGCGCTGTGGCAAAAAGCCCAGCGCTGTAGCGATGTCACGCTTATGGCGCCCGCGCAAATCCAGCAGGTGGCCTGGGGCGAAAATGAGGCATTCATTACCCTGCAAAGCGGCGATATGCTCACCGCGCGGCTGGTAGTAGGGGCCGACGGCGCAAACTCCTGGCTGCGTAATAAAGCAGATATTCCGCTGACCTTCTGGGACTATCGTCATCACGCGCTTGTGGCCACGATCCGAACCGCAGAGCCACACGGCGGCGTGGCGCGTCAGATTTTCCATAATGACGGTATTCTGGCATTTCTGCCGCTTGCCGACCCGCACCTCTGTTCCATTGTCTGGTCGCTGGTGCCGGAAAAAGCGCAACGGATGCAGGAAGCCACGCCTGAAGAATTTAACCAGGCGCTGTGCGTTGCCTTTGATAATCGTCTGGGGTTGTGCACCCTTGAAAGCGAACGGCAGGTCTTCCCGCTTACCGGACGCTATGCGCGTCAGTTCGCGGCGCACCGTCTGGCTCTGGTAGGAGATGCCGCGCATACCATACATCCGCTGGCCGGGCAGGGGGTTAATCTGGGCTTTATGGATGCCGCAGAGCTGGTTGATGAGCTGCGTCGTCTGCACCGTGAAGGCAAAGATTTTGGTCAGCATTTATACCTTCGTCGCTACGAACGTAGCCGCAAGCACAGTGCCGCGATGATGCTGGCAGGCATGCAGGGCTTTCGCGAGCTGTTCGCTGGCGCAAACCCGGCCAAAAAACTGCTGCGTGATATTGGCCTGAAACTGGCCGACACCCTCCCGGGTGTAAAACCGCAACTCCTGCGTCAGGCGATGGGCCTTAACGATCTTCCCGACTGGCTCCAATAGTATTGACCCCCGTCACACTTTATTTTCCCGGCTTCTGCGCCGGGGAAATTCCCTCGTTTGAAATATTCTAATTCCACGCCATTTTTCGCATTAGATTATCTAATCTTACGTTTTTTATGTTACGGAAATTCAGCCCACTTTTCCGCATGAAATATCACCATGTGCTAAATCATGTTGGCGTGATGTTAATTTTATGCGGGGTTAATCGCATTTTACCAGTGAATAACTCTGTAGGCTTTTTAGCGGTTTTTAGTCATAAGCTAATGTGATGACCCGCTTTGCCTTATGGTTAATCACCCATTTCGGTGGTAACTTCAGGTCAAAGAGAACGTTTGCGTCGACATCCGTAAGGCGATGTCGACGCCAGGTTTCGTGGCGATTTTGGGCGCATGAAACGCAAGATAGCCCTGCTTATTCAACGAGGAAAAGATGGCTCAACAGACTCCTTTGTACGATCAACACGTGTTATGCGGCGCGCGCATGGTGGACTTCCATGGCTGGATGATGCCGCTGCACTACGGCTCACAGATTGATGAGCATCATGCGGTGCGCACCGATGCCGGCATGTTCGACGTGTCCCATATGACCATTGTCGACCTGCGCGGTAGCCGCACCCGGGAGTTTTTGCGTTATCTGCTGGCAAACGACGTCGCAAAACTAAAGACCCCAGGCAAAGCGCTCTACACCGGGATGCTCAATGCTTCCGGCGGTGTGATAGATGACCTGATTGTTTATTACTTCACTGAAGATTTCTTCCGCCTCGTTGTAAACTCCGCCACCCGCGAAAAAGACCTCTCCTGGATTTCCCAACACGCTGAACCTTTCTCTGTAGATATCACTGTTCGTGACGATCTGTCGTTGATCGCCGTACAGGGACCGAACGCACAGGCAAAAGCCGCTTCTCTGTTTAGCGATGAGCAACGTAAAGCGACTGAAGGGATGAAGCCGTTCTTCGGCGTGCAGGCAGGTGATCTGTTTATCGCGACCACCGGCTATACCGGTGAAGCGGGCTACGAAATTGCCATGCCGAATGAGAAAGCCGCCGATTTCTGGTGTGCGCTGGTAGAAGCGGGCGTTAAGCCAGCGGGTCTGGGTGCGCGCGATACGCTGCGTCTGGAAGCCGGGATGAACCTCTACGGGCAGGAAATGGATGAGAGTGTGTCTCCGCTGGCAGCCAACATGGGCTGGACCATTGCGTGGGAGCCCGCAGACCGTGAATTCATTGGTCGTGAAGCACTGGAAATTCAGCGTGAACAAGGCACCGAACAGCTGGTCGGCCTGGTGATGACCGAAAAAGGCGTGCTGCGCGGCGAACTGCCGGTACGTTTCACCGATGCTAACGGCAATCACCTCGAAGGCGTTATCACCAGCGGTACCTTCTCCCCGACTCTGGGCTACAGTATTGCACTGGCACGTGTACCGGCGGGAATTGGCGAAACGGCGGTGGTGCAAATCCGCAACCGCGAAATGCCGGTCAATGTGACTAAACCGATTTTTGTTCGCGCCGGTAAGCCGGTCGCCTAATCATTTTTATCAGGAGAAATTCAATGAGCAATGTGCCAGCAGAACTGAAATACAGCAAAGAACACGAGTGGCTGCGCAAAGAGGCGGACGGCACTTACACCGTAGGGATCACCGAGCACGCGCAAGAGCTGCTGGGGGATATGGTGTTTGTTGATCTGCCAGAAGTGGGCGCGACCGTAGGCGCAGGTGACGATTGCGCGGTTGCGGAATCTGTTAAAGCGGCATCCGACATCTATGCACCCGTCAGCGGCGAAATCGTGGCCGTGAACGATGCACTGAGCGACTCCCCGGAGCTGGTGAACAGCGAACCATATGAAGGCGGCTGGATCTTTAAAATTAAAGCCAGCGACGAAGCGGAAGTTGCCGCCCTGCTGGATGCGACCGCGTACGAAGCCCTGTTAGAAGACGAGTAAGCCATTATCCCTCTCCCCTTTGGGGAGAGGGTAGGGGGAGGGGGAACAGACGACACCCTCACCCCAGCCCTCTCCCTCAGGGAGAGGGAGAAAACACATTCACTGCACGTTTCAGGAACCATCGCTCATGACACAGACTTTAAGCCAGCTTGAAAACCGTGGCGCTTTTATTGAACGTCACATTGGGCCGGATGCTCAGCAACAGCAGGAGATGCTGAACACGGTTGGCGCGGATTCATTAAACGCACTGATCGGCCAGATAGTGCCAAAAGACATCCAGCTTGCAACACCGCCGCAGGTAGGTGAAGCCACCACAGAATTCGCCGCACTGGCGGAGCTGAAGGCCATTGCCGGCCTGAACAAGCGCTACAAGTCTTACATTGGCATGGGCTATACCAACGTGCAGTTACCGCCGGTTATCCTGCGCAATATGCTGGAAAACCCAGGCTGGTACACCGCTTACACCCCTTATCAGCCTGAAGTGTCTCAGGGCCGTCTGGAAGCGCTGCTGAACTTCCAGCAGGTCACGCTGGATCTGACTGGCCTGGATATCGCTTCCGCGTCTCTGCTGGATGAAGCGACCGCTGCGGCAGAAGCCATGGCGATGGCCAAACGTGTCAGCAAGCTCAAAAATGCCAACCGCTTCTTCGTGGCGGCAGACGTTCACCCGCAAACACTGGACGTGGTACGCACCCGTGCGGAAACCTTCGGTTTTGACGTGATTGTTGATGATGCAGACAAAGTGCTGGATCACCAGGACGTCTTCGGTGTGCTGCTGCAACAGGTAGGCACTACCGGTGAAGTTCACGACTACAGCCCGCTAATTGCCGAGTTAAAAACCCGCAAAGTGGTAGTGAGCGTCGCCGCTGACTTTATGGCGCTGGTATTGCTGACAGCACCGGGCAAACAGGGCGCGGATATTGTGTTCGGCTCTGCACAACGCTTTGGCGTACCGATGGGCTACGGTGGCCCGCACGCGGCATTCTTCGCCGCGAAAGATGAATTCAAACGCTCTATGCCTGGCCGTATTATCGGGGTATCGAAAGATGCTGCTGGTAACACCGCACTGCGTATGGCGATGCAGACTCGTGAGCAGCACATCCGCCGCGAGAAAGCGAACTCCAACATTTGTACCTCGCAGGTCTTGCTGGCAAACATTGCCAGCCTGTATGCCGTCTTCCACGGCCCGGCTGGCCTGAAGCGTATTGCCAGCCGAATTCATCGTCTGGCGGATATTCTGGCCTGCGGCCTGCAACAAAAAGGCCTCAAGCTGCGCCACGCTCACTACTTTGACACCCTGTGTGTTGAAGTGGCAGACAAAGCGGCCGTTCTCGCGCGCGCTGATGCAGCAGAAATTAACCTGCGCAGCGATATTCACAACGCAGTGGGTATTACACTGGATGAAAGCACCGCGCGTGAAGATATCCTGAACCTGTTTAACGTGCTGCTGGGTGACGCGCACGGCCTGGATGTTGACTCACTGGATAAAGATGTGGCCCATGACAGCCGTTCCATCCAGCCATCCATGCTGCGTGACGATGCCATCCTGGCGCACCCGGTGTTCAATCGCTATCACAGCGAAACCGAGATGATGCGTTATATGCACTCTCTGGAACGCAAAGATCTGGCGCTCAATCAGGCGATGATCCCGCTGGGCTCTTGCACCATGAAGCTGAACGCTGCGGCTGAGATGATCCCAATCACCTGGCCTGAGTTCTCTGAACTGCACCCGTTCTGCCCGCCAGAGCAGGCAGAAGGCTATCACCTGATGATCAACCAGCTTTCTGACTGGCTGGTGAAACTGACCGGTTACGATGCACTCTGTATGCAGCCGAACTCCGGCGCACAGGGTGAATATGCAGGTCTGCTGGCGATCCGCCACTATCACGAAAGCCGCAACGAAGGGCATCGCGATATCTGCCTGATCCCAAGCTCTGCTCACGGTACTAACCCGGCATCTGCACAGATGGCAGGGATGGAAGTGGTCGTTGTGGCTTGCGATAAGAACGGTAACATCGACCTGGCTGACCTGCGTGCAAAAGCAGAACAGGCGGGCGATAAGCTCTCCTGCATCATGGTGACTTACCCGTCCACCCACGGCGTGTACGAAGAGACTATCCGTGAAGTGTGCGAAGTGGTGCATCAGTTTGGCGGCCAGGTATACCTCGATGGTGCCAACATGAACGCCCAGGTTGGCATTACCTCTCCGGGCTTTATCGGCGCCGATGTGTCGCACCTGAACCTGCACAAAACCTTCTGCATTCCACACGGCGGTGGCGGCCCGGGTATGGGGCCAATCGGTGTGAAAGCGCATCTGGCACCGTTTGTTCCTGGCCACAGCGTTGTGCAGATTGAAGGCATGTTGACCCGTCAGGGTGCGGTATCTGCGGCACCGTTTGGTAGCGCCTCTATCCTGCCTATCAGCTGGATGTATATCCGCATGATGGGTGCGGAAGGGCTGAAGCAGGCAAGCCAGGTGGCTATTCTGAATGCCAACTACATTGCGACTCGCCTGAAGTCTGCCTTCCCGGTGCTCTATACTGGCCGCGATGGCCGTGTGGCACACGAATGTATTCTGGATATTCGTCCGCTGAAAGAGCAAAGCGGCATCAGCGAACTGGACATCGCCAAACGTCTGATCGACTACGGATTCCACGCCCCAACCATGTCGTTCCCGGTAGCGGGTACGCTGATGGTGGAGCCAACGGAATCCGAGAGCAAAGCTGAGCTGGACCGCTTTATTGATGCGATGCTGGCGATCCGCATGGAGATCGATCGCGTGCTGGACGGCGAATGGACGCTGGAAGACAACCCACTGGTTCACGCGCCACACACCCAGCACGAGCTGGTGGCTGAGTGGAACCACAGCTACACCCGTGAGCTGGCCGTCTTCCCGGCTGGCGTGGCGAACAAATACTGGCCGACCGTGAAGCGTCTTGATGACGTTTACGGTGACCGTAATCTGTTCTGCTCCTGCGTGCCGATGAGCGAATACCAGTAACAGTCGTGGTGTAGTAACGTAGGCCGGGTAAGCGTTAGCGCTACCCGGCTTTTTTATTGGGAGAAGAGAATGGGAATTGCACTTGTGACCGGTGCCAGCCGCGGAATTGGTAAAGCCACCGCGCTACAGCTGGCAGGCGAAGGCTACACCGTTGCGGTGAACTATCACCGCAACATCAAGGCGGCAACCGATGTCATCAGGACGATTGTTGATATGGGCGGTAAAGCCTTTGCCGTGCGCGCGGATATCAGCGATGAAGCGCAGGTGCTGGCGATGTTCGAAAGCCTCGACCGGGAAGGCGAGCCGCTGACCGCGCTGGTCAACAACGCCGGGATCCTTTTCGAGCAATCCACTATCGAAAACCTGTCTGCCGAGCGTATCAACCGCGTGCTGGCCACGAATGTGACGGGCTATTTTCTCTGTTGTCGCGAAGCGGTAAAACGCATGTCGCATAAGCATGGTGGCCAGGGCGGGGCCATTGTGAATGTCTCTTCGGCGGCGTCACGCTTAGGCGCGCCGGGCGAATATGTAGACTATGCTGCTTCCAAAGGTGCGGTAGATTCGCTGACCACCGGGTTAGCACTGGAGGTGGCCGCGCAGGGTATTCGCGTCAACTGCGTGCGTCCCGGGCTGATTTACACCGATATTCACGCCTCGGGCGGTGAGCCGGGGCGTGTGGATAGGGTCAAGTCTATGCTGCCAATGCAGCGCGGCGGCCAGCCGGAAGAAGTCGCTCAGGCCATTGCCTGGCTGCTGAGCGACAAAGCGTCCTATGTGACCGGCAGCTTCCTGGAACTTGCTGGCGGAAAGTAAAACCTACGATGCCAGCCACAGTCTCAGGCGCATGCCCCAACTGCTGGTCCAGCCGGTGGTGATCGACTTCACCTCACCGTGAGAAATGACCACCATCGTCGGCGTTACCTGAACGTCCCACTGACGCGCCAGCTCTCCGCTGGCGTCATTGACCGTCGGCAGCGTCATCTTCTTCTTCGCAAGCCACGTTTCCAGCATGGCGTTATCGCCAGAGCGCAACGCAACGGATATCACGTTGCCACCCTCTGCGGCGAGCGTCGCCACCGAGGGGGTGGTGTAACGACACACGCCACACCAGGTCGCCCAGATGTAGACCAGCAGCGGCCGATCCCTGCTCATGGCGGCAAGATCAACGGGCTCACCGTCGAGGGTTTGCAGCGCCGTCGCGGAGAAATTCTGCGGCAGCGCAGGCTGGCGGAAATAGTCCACCGCGATGCTCACAACAACGCCAATCGTCAGCCATAGCGCCAGCTCGCGCAGCAAGCGCGTGAGTTTACTTGCCACGGGCGGATGCCAGCTGCGCTTTCACCAGCTCCTCCAGATCGTCATAGGGGATCGCACCCGCAACCATTTGATCGCCGATGATAGTCGCCGGAGTACCCTGGATATTCAGCACCTGCGACAAAATCAGGTTCATTTTCAGCGAGTCCATGGTTTTTTCATCCGTCGTGATGTTGTCAGTGCCGGTTTTCACCCGTGCCGCTGCGATGCTGGCATCATCGTGATAGCCCTTTTTCATCATCAAACGCTGGTGCAGCGGCCAGAACATATCGGGCTGCTGACGCCATGTAGAGAGTGCTGCTTTAGCGGCATTCACCGAGCTTTGTCCCTTGAACGGCAGCAGCTTGATGATCAGCTGCACGTCGGGGTTATCGCGCACGATTTTCTCCAGCATGGGGTCGAACTGCTTGCAGTAAGGACAGTTGTAGTCGGTGAACGAGACAATGGTCAGCTTTGGCTCTTTGGCACCGGTTCGCGGGCTGTAGGGGTCGTTAAACAGCAGTTCTGCCAGCTGGTCATCAGACGATTTTTCAGACGGTGCAGCAACGCTGAACGTTGATAAAGACAGCAGCAGTAAAGCAACAATGGCTCTCATGTTATTTTCCTTTCGCATTGGACAGGGTGGTTAACACCGCTTCGCGGCTCAATAGCGCAGGCAGCACGTGGCCCTGCGGCAGTCCTGGTCCGTAAATCTGGTTAAACGGCACGGCGGCGCTGCCGCGCGTGGTTAAGAACTGGCTAATGCTGGCGGAGGGGCGGCTCCAGTCTCCGCGCAGGGCGATGATATCCGGTGCTGAAAGCGCATCCTGTACGTCGTCGCGAAGCAACACGTTGTATTTATTGGCTTTACAGGTCACGCACCAGTCGGCGGTCACGTCGACGAAGACGCGCTTGTTCTCCGCCAGCGCGCGGGCAATAGCCTGTTCGCTAAGCGGCTGCCAGTTCACCCGGTCGCGACGGGGGTTCTCTCCACCGGAGCCGGTCACAAACGCGACAGCACCTGCAACCACAATGGTTAATGCTCCGGCGCGCAGTGCCGTTTGCCAGCGGTAGCGCCAGGCCGTCGCCAGCAGCAGAATGAGGATCAGTACCACACCCAGCGTGATGACAGGCAGGGTGCCGATGTGCGCGACCAGCAGGCTCAGCAGCCACAGTGACGAGCCGAGCATCATCAGGCCAAGCATGACCCGCACGACATTCATCCAGCGACCGGGGCGCGGCAGCCGTTGCGCCAGCCCCGGCCAGGCGACGACGAATAGCCAGGGCAGGCTCATCCCGATCCCCATCGCCAGGAAAATGCCCCACAGCAGCGGGAGCGGTGCCGCCAGTGCTACCGACACGGCGGTACCAAGAAACGGCGCGGTACACGGCGTCGCCAGCAGGGTTGCAAAAGCGCCTTGCCAGAAATGGCCCGCCAGTCCATTGCCGCCGCGCGTGGCGAGGAAGGTACTGGCAGAAGAGGTAAGCCGAATCTCAAATAGCCCCAGCAGGCTGGCGCTGAACAGCACCATCACCAGCGCCATCGCAGCGATAAACCACGGATTCTGGAACTGGATGCCCCAGCCGAGCGCCTGGTTGCCTAAGCGTAACACCGTCATCATCAGCGCCAGCGCGAGGAATGAAATGACTATCCCGCATACCGAAGCCAGAAACTGCCAGCGTACCTGACCGCGCGCCTGATGTTCGGTTTGCATCAGCGTGCCCAGCTTCATCGCCAGCACGGGCAGTACGCAGGGCATCACGTTGAGGATTAACCCACCCACCAGCGCCATCAGCAATATCCAGCCTAAGGCGGGGGCTGGCGCAGAGCCGCCTTGCCCGACAGGCAGGCTGGACTCCTGCGCCTGACCGCTATCGGCCAGCACCAGAGACAGGGTTTTGCCGCTGAGATTCGGTGCCGTCTCGCCCCAGCTATCGGACACCGGCACGGTGGCAGTGAGCGTGCCGTCGCGCACGGAGAAGCTCGGCTTGCCGAAATCGATATCGTCCATGCTGTCGATAAATAACGATGGCTGCTGCCAGCCCGCGTCGCGTTGCGCGGTCACCGTCAGCTTGCCGGAGGCGTAGCGAGCGCTAAGCGCAGACGTCAATCCACTGCTGAGTGGCAGCGTGCCCATCGCCCGGTTGAAATCATAATCAAAGCCACCGCCCGTAGAGGCCGTCAAATCCAGTGAGAACGGGTAGTCGGTCAGAATACAGACGTTGCTACAGGTGGACAGCGTCAGCACGCCGCTAAGGCGTTCGGGTACGTTGCCGCGCAGGGTGATGGGGAAACTGACGTCGCCGTGATATCCCTGCGTGGTGATACCCGCCACGTCGAAACGCTCGGGCGTTGGCCAGCGCCAGAGCGCCTCCAGCGGTTGATGCCAGGTTATCGCTGGGGCAATCCCGCCTTCTCCCGGCGATCGCCAGTAGGTCTTCCAGCCTTTCTGTAAGGCAACGTCCAGAAGCAGGCGGGTTTCGCCGCTGTTTTCAGTTTGGGCACGCAGCCTGACGCTGGCGTGCTGATTATCGGCGGCGCGCAGCCAGCCCGTGTCGGCGGCCTGGCTGAGGGGTAGCCATAGCCAAAGCAGGCAGACCAGCAGTCGCCTGAATACAGTAAACATAAATTTTCTCCGTAAATGATGAATTAACCTGATGTGTCAGGCGAATGCTCATTCACGGAAGACGCATAATCGCAGATGCACCCGCAATCGGGGTGGGGAGATAACACGAGGAGGCCACAGACGCTCGCGGCGCGGTGGAATAGCTGCCAGCAGCGCCAGCAGAAGGGTAACGGCGAACAGTGCGCTTTCAAACAGCACAGGCGGCACCGCCATCAGCGATTTTGCGCTGAGTTCACACGGCGTCACCGGCGCGTCGCTGCTCTCCTGGCCCTGCTGAACGGACTGGGCTGAGGCGGTGGCATTTATGACAAGCGCGTGCATCCCGGCCATCCGCTGGGCGGTGCATATCAGCACCACCAGACAGGCCAGGGCTACAAGCAGGATTGCTTTGCGTTGTCGCTTGATCATGTTCGCCTCAAATATTCACGAGGCCTATCTTATAGGGCGCAGGTTTTTTGGCAACGCGAAAGCTGTAAAGAAGTGTCTGGAAGATAAGCGGTTTGCCCTCTCCTGCGGGAGGAGAGGGCGAAGGATTATAACTGTTCGCCGTTGCTGGCGATCACGCCCTGGTACCAGTTAAAGCTCTTTTTACGGGAGCGGGACATGTCGCCGGTGCCGTCGTCGTGTTTGTTCACATAGATAAAGCCGTAGCGTTTGCTGTACTGGCCGGTGGTGAATGATACACAGTCGATGCAGCCCCACGGGGTGTAGCCCATCAGATCAACACCATCGTAAGTGACCGCTTTCATCATCTCTTCCACGTGAGCACGCAGGTAGTCGATACGATAGTCATCGTTGATGCTGCCGTCTTCTTCCACTTTGTCGTATGCACCAAAGCCATTTTCGACGATAAACAGCGGCTTCTGATAACGCTCGTACAGCTCACTCAGGGAATAACGCAGACCCACCGGGTCAATCTGCCAGCCCCAGTCAGATGCTTTCACGTGTGGGTTCGGCACGCTGCCCTCGAAGCCGGAAATAGCATCACCGGTACCGCCTTCCGCTTTCACGGCGTTGGTCATGTAGTAGCTGAAACCTAAATAATCACAGGTACCGTCACGCAGGATCTGATCGTCGCCGGCTTCCATTTTGATAGAGAAACCACGGCGTTCCCACTCGTTCAGCACGTAAGACGGGTAGTAACCACGCAACTGCACGTCGGTAAAGACGTAACGTTCGCGCATAGATTCCTGAGCAAACATCACATCTTCTGGTTTGCAGGAGAACGGATAGAGCGCAACCATTGCCAGCATACAGCCGACTTTCATTTCCGGGTTAATACGGCGTGCGGCTTTTACCGCCAGAGCGCTGGCCACGAACTGGTGGTGCAGCACCTGGTACATGGTTTCTTCCGGGTTGTCGTGTTCGGTGTAGACCACGCCAGAGCAGCAGTAGCCGAACAGCGGCGCACGCCAGTTACGCTGGTTGTTGATTTCGTTGAAGGTCATCCAGTATTTGACCTTGTTTTTGTAGCGCTCGAAGACCACTTCGGAGAAGCGTACAAAGAAATCCACCACTTTACGGTTGGTCCAGCCGCCGTATTCCTGCACCAGGTGCAGCGGCATTTCGAAGTGGGAGAGGGTGATCACCGGCTCAATGTTGTATTTCAGCAGTTCATCGAACATGTCATCGTAGAACTTCAGCCCTTCTTCATTTGGCCGCGTTTCGTCACCTTTCGGGAAGATTCGGGTCCAGGCGATAGAGGTACGGAAACATTTGAAGCCCATTTCGGCAAACAGCTTGATGTCTTCTTTGTAGTGGCCGTGGAAATCGATGGCTTCGTGGTTTGGGTAGTATTTGCCAGGCTCCACTTGCTGGGTGATTTCGCGCGGTACGCCGTGGGCGCCGCCAGTCAGCACGTCACAAATGCTTGGCCCTTTGCCGTCTTTGTTCCAGCCGCCTTCAACCTGGTGCGCCGCAACTGCGCCACCCCATAAAAAATCTTTTGGTAAGGTGAGTTTTTTCATCTTTGCTATTCTCAATGTATGGCTTATTGCTTTCGAGTCTAGCAAAGCGGAATTAAATGTCACGATATAACAATTCTCAGAAAATGTAATTTGTCACATTGAAAAAACAGGGTGTTTTATTCTGTTAATTTCTTCGCCAGTTTACGCCCCAGTGATTCCAGAATATAGATGACGGGAATTTGTGTTGTAATATCGTAGACGCCCGCAATACGCGTTTGCGGAACATGCCAGGAGAGATTAAAGTCCGCCAGTTTTGCCAGCCGGGAGTGCTCGTGGCTGGTAATCGACAAGACCTTGCAGTGGTGGAGGCTGAACTGGCTGGCGAAGCGCAGGATCTCTTCTGTTTCTCCCGAAACGGAAAGCACGATCGCCAGCGCATTTTTAGCCATATCGTTGGTTACCGGGAAATAAGGGTCATCGATATGATTGCTGAATTTTCCGATATTCGAGAAAAACCGCGCACCATATTTTGCAAGCGACCCTGATGTGCCAGCGCCGACAAATATAATTCGCTCAGAGGATAATATAATATCAACGGCATCATCTAATAACGCATCGAACTCTTCATTATTAACGCTTTTAAAGAAGCTAATGATTTCGCTGGCACCGAAATTTACCTGCTGGGGTTCGTTCTGCTCTAAATAGAGTTTAAAGCGCACGCGGAATTCGGAGTAGCCTTCGCAGCTGAGCTTGCGACAAAAGCGCAGAATGGTGGTGGTCGAAACTCCCGCCGCATCCGCCAGTTCACGGATGGTCATGTACATCACTTTGTCACGATTTTTAATGACATAGTTGTAGACCATCATCTCCAGATTGTTGAGACTGGCAACGGCGGAATGGGAGAACATGCTCACAGTGGCTACACTCACTCATCAGACTTTATCTTCAGGGAATAATAACATGCAGCCAAACGACATCACTTTTTTTCAGCGCTTTCAGGATGACATTCTGGCCGGGCGTAAAACCATCACCATCCGTGATGAAAGTGAATCCCATTTTAAAACCGGCGATATCCTGCGCGTTGGGCGCTATGAAGATGACGGCTATTTTTGCACCATCGAAGTAACGGGAACATCGACCGTCACGCTGGATACGCTGACGGAAAAACATGCTGAGCAGGAAAACATGACGGTGGGTACGCTGAGAAGTGTGATCGCCGAAATCTATCCAGGGCAGACCCAGTTTTATGTGATTGATTTTAAATGTGTTTAAGTTAAATAAACACATTTGTTAGCTGAAATGTTTTTGTAACTCTCTGATTGTAAATTGGAAAATTGAGAGTTAACTTTATTTTAGCTAACAGGTGTTCACTGGAATCATTCTCAGTTAGCATAGTCAGGCGATGAATAATCATCTTTTGTTTTCCCGGAGTTACTTATGGTGAGCAAGCCATTAATCGCACAGGGATATTCGCTGGCTGAGGAAATAGCCAACAGCATTAGCCACGGCATTGGCCTGGTATTTGGGATTGTCGGTTTAGTGTTACTGCTGGTGCAGGCGGCGGATACCAACGCCAGCGCCATGGCGATTACCAGCTACAGCCTGTATGGCGGGAGCATGATCCTGCTGTTTCTGGCATCGACGCTGTACCACGCTATTCCGCATCAGCGGGCTAAGATCTGGCTCAAGAAATTTGACCACTGCGCTATCTATCTTCTTATTGCAGGCACCTACACGCCGTTTTTGCTGGTGGGGTTAAACTCTCCGCTATCGCGTGGCCTGATGATCGTTATCTGGAGCCTGGCGCTGCTGGGTATTCTGTTTAAGCTGACCATTGCGCACCGGTTTAAGGTGTTGTCGCTGGTGACGTATCTGACAATGGGGTGGCTATCACTGATTGTGGTGTATCAACTGGCAATCAAGCTTGCGGCAGGTGGGGTAACCTTGCTGGCCGTTGGCGGGGTGGTCTATTCGCTGGGCGTGATTTTCTACGTCTGTAAGCGCATTCCCTACAACCATGCTATCTGGCACGGCTTCGTGCTGGGCGGCAGCGTGTGTCACTTCCTGGCGATTTATTTGTATGTGGGGTAGGTGTAGTTTTTTGCACCCTGCGGTCTGATGCCCTCACCCCCGCCCTCTCCCAGTGGGAGAGGGCGGGTAATCATTACTCTTCCAGCGAATACGGCAGTGGCTCGATGCTCAGGGTTTTTGCATCGTCACGTACGCGGAACACGCTGTCTGGCTCCATGTCGTTATTCATCACCGCTTGCACCAGCACGCGACCATCATCCAGCTGTACTGCGGCCAAAACCGTGCCGGTACGGCGCCAGTTTTCACCCATTTTCAGCTCAAGATCTTCACCGGCTTCCGGTACGCGGCTGGCGTGGCCTGCCAGCGTCCATAGAGCACGTTTATTCGCACCACGGAATTTTGCGCGCGCGACCATTTCCTGGCCGGTGTAGCACCCTTTCTTAAAGCTAATGCCCCCCAGCGCCTGTAGGTTGGTGGCCTGCGGGATAAATTGTGCGCTGTTCGCCGCATCAATGATCGGCAGCCCGGCTTCAATGTTGAGTGCCAGCCACTGTTGGCTATTATTCAACTGAGCTTCACCACGCAAGGCATCGGTGACGCGTTCTGCGGTGGCGACGTCGGTCACTAGCAGGAAACGCTCAGTCGGGTGCTCAAACCACAGGATTGAGGTCGCGCCGTCATGCACCAGCTGCGTTTCGGCATCTGGCAACTCGCTGAACAGATTTTTCAGGGCCGCGCGCGCCTGGAACCCGGCGACGCCAAGCAGGACATGCTCATCGTCAGGCGCGATGGTGACTTTGGAAAAGACCGCGTATTTTTTCAGTTCGGTCAGTTGGGCGTCGCGCAGGCTGCGGCGCTCAATAAGCGCGAACCCGCCCAGGCGGCGGAACAGACGCAGATTGCTCCACATCTTGCCTTTTGGGTCGCAGTGCGCAGCCAGTAAATGCTGGTTTTCAGTCATCTGGCTGACGTCAGCAGTGACCTGACCCTGCAAATATTTTTCGCTGTCGGCGCCGGTCAGTGTCGCCAGCGCCCAGTCATCAAGAGTAATAAGCGTCAGCGGCAGACGCGCAGAGGCGACGGGCTGGCGAGGAGAAAATGGAGTAAAAGCCATAGTGATGTCCTGAATTGCTTAACGCTTTGATAATGCCTAATGGTAAAAGAGACTGTTGTCATTGCAAGCGCTTTCAGCAGACCATTCGTGCCATATCTGACTTCTGCTCAGCGCTACGCAAAACAGTGTAATCCGCTATCTTAATGTGGTTTATTCTGGAACCCTGCTCCGGGTTCGCAATATTCCAGTAAAGAAACGGTCAAAAACACGTTACACTAGCCAGAGTTCCCGGCAGAAATAAAGCATCCCGAACGGGACACCGACTGTGCCAAACGTAATGCAGGAAAAAGAACATGGATATTAACAACAAGGCCCGTATCCACTGGGCTTGCCGTCGCGGAATGCGTGAACTTGATATTTCCATCATGCCATTCTTCGAATACGAGTACGACAGCTTAAGCGAAGACGATAAGCGTCTGTTTGTTCGCCTGCTTGAATCCGACGATCCTGATTTGTTCAACTGGCTAATGAACCACGGCAAACCCGCCGACACCGAGTTGCAACGGATGGTGCAATTAATTCAAACACGGAATCGGGAACGTGGTCCTGTGGCAATCTGATCTTCGCGTTTCATGGCGCTCGCAGTGGATGTCTTTATTACTCCACGGGCTGGTTGCGGCATTTGTATTACTGATGCCGTGGCCGCTTAGCTATACCCCTCTCTGGTTGCTGTTATTGTCATTCGTGGTGTTTGACAGCGTGCGTAGCCAGCGCCGTATCAATGCCTGTCAGGGTGAAATCAAACTGATGATGGATTCGCGCCTGCGCTGGCAGGGGAAAGAGTGGGACATTATTGGCACGCCCTGGATGCTCAGTTCCGGCATGATGCTCCGGCTACGTAAGGTGGGCGGTGGGCGTCGCCAGCATTTGTGGCTGGCAGCGGACAGCATGGATGAAGTGGAGTGGCGGGATCTGCGTCGGATGGTGTTGCAACAACCGACGCAGGAATAGGGCGGTTAGCTAAACTTTTCGGCCATTTCGCCCAGAATTTGCTCGCACCAGTTTTGCACACGCTCTTCGCTGAGGTCGTACTGGTTGGTTTCATCCAGCGCCAGCCCGACAAAAAGCTGTCCGTCGGCAATAATCGGTTTTTTGCTGGTGAACTCGTACCCTTCGGTCGGCCAATAACCGATAAACGTAACGCCTTTCAGGGCCAGTTTATCGTGCAACATACCTAGCGCATCCAGGAACCACTCGCCGTAACCTAACTGATCGCCCATCCCGTACATTGCAATGATTTTGCCGTCGAGGTTGACGGTATCAAGCTGATCCCAGATAGCTTCCCAGTCTTCCTGTATCTCGCCAAAATCCCAGGTCGGGATGCCAAGGATCAGCACATCGTACTGCTCCATCAGCGCGACCGTGTCATCTTTCAGGTTGTGCAACGTCACCAGTTCCGGGCCAATGATGTCACGAATTTTTTCTGCCGCCATTTCGGTGTAGCAAGTGCTGGAACCGTAGAACAGACCAATATTCATCGCGTAAATATCTCAATTCTTGCTTTGACTTTGCGCGTAGTGTACCAGAAACCACTGGCAATCAGGCATAATGCGCGGATTGCAGAAACAAAGGGGTTGATGTGGAAAAGGATCTCGCACTCATTGAACAGTTTCTCGATGCGCTGTGGCTTGAGAAAAACCTGGCCGACAACACTATTAGCGCCTATCGACGTGACCTTACCCTGCTGGTGGAGTGGCTGGCGCACAGGGAATTGGGGCTTGAAAACGCGCAAAGCGATGACCTGCAAGGACTGCTGGCTGAACGCATTGAAGGGGGCTACAAAGCGACCAGCTCCGCGCGCCTGTTAAGCGCCATGCGGCGGCTTTTTCAGCACCTTTACCGTGAGAAGATCCGTGCCGACGATCCCAGCGCGATGCTGGCCTCCCCTAAACTCCCGCAGCGACTGCCTAAAGATCTGAGCGAAGCACAAGTTGAGAGATTATTACAGTCGCCAGCGGTTGACCTGCCGCTGGAGTTACGCGATAAAGCCATGCTTGAGCTATTGTATGCTACCGGTTTGCGTGTTTCTGAGTTAGTCGGGCTGACGATGAGTGATATCAGCCTGCGTCAGGGGGTTGTGCGTGTGATCGGTAAAGGGAACAAAGAACGGCTGGTGCCGCTGGGAGAAGAGGCGGTCTACTGGCTGGAAACGTATCTGGAGCATGGCCGCCCGTGGTTGTTGAACGGCGTTTCTATTGATGTGCTCTTCCCAAGCCAGCGTGCGCAACAGATGACGCGGCAAACTTTCTGGCATCGCATTAAGCATTACGCCACACTGGCAGGTATCGATAGTGAAAAACTGTCGCCGCACGTTTTGCGTCATGCCTTCGCGACGCACCTGCTAAACCACGGAGCTGATTTACGCGTGGTGCAGATGCTACTTGGGCACAGCGATCTTTCAACGACGCAAATTTATACCCATGTCGCGACGGAACGCCTGCGGCAGCTTCACCAACAGCACCACCCACGCGCGTGAGTGCCGACGAATTGTAATAGGATTGAATATGAAAAAGTCTTTAGCGCTGCTCTCTTTGCTGGCAGCCTCTTTTACCGGTTTTGCTCACGCTGATGATGCCGCAATTAAGCAATCGCTGACCAAGCTTGGCGTAACCAGCAGCGATATCCAGTCTGCGCCAGTCGCCGGCATGAAAACTGTGCTGACCAACAGTGGCGTGCTGTATGTGACCGAAGACGGCAAACACATCATTCAGGGGCCAATGTATGACGTCAGCGGCGGACAGCCGGTGAACGTGACCAACCAGCTACTGATGAAAAACCTGAACGCGCTTGAAAAAGAGATGATCGTGTATAAAGCGGCGCAGGAAAAACACGTTATTACTGTCTTCACCGACATCACCTGTGGCTACTGTCACAAGCTGCATGAAGAGATGAAAGACTACAACGCGCTGGGGATCACTGTGCGTTACCTGGCCTTCCCGCGTGCGGGCGTGCAGAGCCAGCCAGAGCAGGACATGAAGGCTATCTGGTGTGCAAAAGATCGCAACAAAGCGTTTGATGATGCAATGAACGGCAAAGGCGTTACGCCTGCTTCTTGCGACATTGATATCGCGAACCACTACGCGCTGGGCGTGCAGTTTGGTGTGAACGGTACGCCTGCTATTGTGCTGAACAATGGCTACGTTGTGCCAGGTTATCAGGGGCCGAAAGAGATGAAAGAGTTCCTCGACGCGCACCAGAAACAGTTTGGTGGTAACTAATCCGCGTGAAAGCACCCATCCAACTCCGCCGTCGTGAAGTGAATGAGAACGCAGATCTCCCTGCGGATATGTCACCGCTTTTACGTCGGCTTTATGCCAGCCGTGGCGTGTTAAACGCCGCCGATCTTGAACGTAGCGTGAAAGGGATGCTTCCCTGGCAGCAGCTGAGCGGGGTTGAAACAGCCACCGCGATGCTCTACGACGCGTTCCGTGAAGGGACGCGGATTGTGGTCGTCGGTGATTTTGATGCCGATGGTGCGACCAGTACGGCGCTGAGCGTGCTAAGCCTGCGTGCGCTTGGGTGCGATAACGTCACCTACCTGGTGCCTAACCGCTTTGAAGATGGCTATGGTCTGAGTCCGGAAGTGGTGGAGCAGGCCCATGCGCTTGGCGCGCAGATGATCATGACCGTGGATAACGGGATCTCCTCACACGCCGGTGTCGATCGTGCGCATGAACTGAAGATCCCGGTGCTGGTTACCGATCACCATTTGCCGGGTGAAACCCTGCCTGCCGCCGAGGCAATCATTAACCCTAACCTGCGCGACTGTGAATTCCCGTCCAAATCACTGGCCGGTGTGGGTGTGGCGTTTTATCTGATGCTGGCACTGCGCACGCTGCTGCGTGAAAAAGGCTGGTTTGACGCGCGTGGAATTGCGATGCCGAACCTGGCAGAGTATCTCGACCTGGTGGCGCTGGGCACAGTGGCGGACGTTGTGCCGCTCGATACCAATAACCGCATTTTGACCTGGCAGGGGTTAAGCCGTATCCGTGCAGGCAAATGCCGTCCTGGCATTAAAGCACTGCTGGAAATTTCCAACCGTGATCCGCTCAAGCTGGCGGCAAGCGATTTAGGCTTTGCCCTGGGGCCGCGTCTGAACGCCGCCGGAAGGCTGGACGATATGTCCGTCGGCGTTGCGCTGCTGTTGTGCGACAACATCGGCGAAGCGCGGATGCTGGCAAACGAGCTGGATGCGCTGAACCAGACCCGTAAAGAGATTGAGCAGGGGATGCAGGCCGAAGCGCTGACCCTGTGCGAAAAGCTGGAACGCAGCGGCGATGCGCTGCCTGGCGGCCTGGCGATGTATCACCCCGAGTGGCATCAGGGCGTGGTGGGTATTCTGGCGTCGCGCATCAAGGAGCGTTTCCATCGTCCGGTGATCGCGTTTGCCCCGGCAGGGGATGGCACGCTAAAAGGCTCGGGGCGTTCGATTCAGGGGCTGCACATGCGTGATGCGCTGGAGCGTCTGGATACGCTCTATCCTGGGCTGATGATCAAGTTCGGCGGGCACGCGATGGCGGCAGGTTTGTCGCTGGAAGCGGCGAAGTTCGACGAGTTCCAGCGCCTGTTTGGTGAGCTGGTGACGGACTGGATAGACCCGTCTTTGTTGCAGGGTGAAGTGGTTTCCGATGGTGCGTTAACGGCCACTGAAATGACCATGGAAGTGGCGCAGATGCTGCGCGATGCCGGTCCGTGGGGGCAGATGTTCCCGGAACCGCTGTTCGATGGGCGTTTTCGCCTGCTGCAACAACGTATCGTTGGCGAACGCCATCTTAAGGTGATGGTCGAGCCGTCAGGCGGCGGCCCACTGCTTGACGGGATTGCTTTCAACGTCGACACCGCCATCTGGCCGGACAACGGCGTACGTGAAGTCGAGCTTGCCTACAAGCTGGATATTAACGAGTTTCGCGGTAACCGCTCACTGCAAATCATCATCGACAATATCTGGCCAATTTAGCGTCAGTAATCTCTATAAAAAAGAGCGTGGATTCGGTACAATCCCGCTCTTATCACCGCATTTTGACAAGTCCATAAAAGAAAACAGACCATGTTTGAAATTAATCCGGTAAAAAACCGCATTCAGGACCTCACCGAGCGCTCCGACGTTCTTAGGGGGTATCTTTGACTACGATGCCAAGAAAGAGCGTCTTGAAGAAGTAAACGCCGAGCTGGAACAGCCGGACGTCTGGAACGAACCTGAACGCGCACAGGCGCTGGGTAAAGAGCGTTCCTCTCTCGAAGCCATCGTAGATACGCTGGATCAAATGGCTCAGGGCCTGGAAGATGTTTCCGGTCTGCTGGAGCTGGCTGTAGAAGCCGACGACGAAGAAACCTTTAACGAAGCCGTAGCAGAACTCGACGTGCTGGAAGAGAAGCTGGCGCAGCTGGAATTCCGCCGCATGTTCTCCGGCGAATATGACAGCGCCGACTGCTATCTCGATATTCAGGCCGGTTCTGGCGGTACAGAAGCGCAGGACTGGGCCAGTATGCTGGCGCGTATGTATTTGCGTTGGGCAGAAGCTCGCGGTTTCAAAACCGAAATCATCGAAGAATCTGAAGGTGAAGTCGCGGGTCTTAAATCCATCACCATTAAGATTATTGGTGATTACGCCTACGGCTGGCTGCGCACTGAAACCGGCGTTCATCGTCTGGTACGTAAGAGCCCGTTCGATTCCGGCGGCCGCCGTCATACCTCCTTCAGCTCCGCGTTTGTCTATCCGGAAGTGAAAGACGATATCGATATCGAAATCAACCCGGCCGACCTGCGAATCGACGTTTACCGCGCATCCGGTGCGGGTGGTCAGCACGTTAACCGTACGGAATCGGCGGTGCGTATTACCCACCTTCCAACCAACACGGTTACGCAGTGCCAGAACGACCGTTCCCAGCATAAGAACAAAGACCAGGCCATGAAGCAGATGAAAGCGAAGCTTTATGAACTGGAGATGCAAAAGAAAAATGCTGAGAAACAGGCGATGGAAGACAACAAATCTGACATCGGTTGGGGCAGCCAGATTCGTTCTTACGTCCTTGATGACTCCCGCATCAAAGACCTGCGTACCGGGGTTGAAACCCGTAACACGCAGGCGGTGCTGGATGGCAGCCTGGACCAATTTATCGAAGCAAGTTTGAAAGCAGGGTTATGAGGAACCAACATGTCTGAACAACAAGCACAGGGCGCTGACGCGGTAGTCGATCTTAACAACGAACTGAAAACCCGCCGCGAGAAGCTGGCAGCACTGCGCGAGCAGGGCGTGCCGTTCCCGAACGATTTTCGTCGTGACCACACCTCAGACCAACTGCACGCTGACTTCGACGGCAAAGAAAACGAAGAGCTGGAAGCGCTGAACGTAGAAGTGTCTGTGGCTGGCCGTATGATGACGCGTCGTATCATGGGTAAAGCCTCTTTCGTGACCTTACAGGACGTTGGCGGTCGTATTCAGTTGTACGTTTCCCGCGACGACCTGCCAGAAGGCATCTACAACGAGCAGTTCAAGAAGTGGGACCTGGGCGATATCCTGGGCGCGAAAGGCAAGCTGTTCAAAACCAAGACCGGTGAGCTGTCTATCCACTGTACCGAGCTGCGTCTGCTGACCAAAGCACTGCGCCCACTGCCGGATAAATTCCACGGTTTGCAGGATCAGGAAGCGCGCTATCGTCAGCGTTACCTGGATCTCATCTCTAACGATGAATCCCGCAAGACCTTCAAAATCCGCTCCCAGATCATGGCTGGTATCCGTCAGTTCATGGTTAACCGCGACTTTATGGAAGTGGAAACCCCAATGATGCAGGTGATCCCAGGCGGCGCGTCTGCGCGTCCGTTCATCACGCATCACAACGCCCTGGATCTGGACATGTACCTGCGTATCGCGCCGGAACTGTACCTGAAACGTCTGGTGGTGGGTGGTTTCGACCGTGTGTTCGAAATTAACCGTAACTTCCGTAACGAAGGTATCTCCGTTCGCCATAACCCAGAGTTCACCATGATGGAACTCTATATGGCTTACGCAGATTACAAAGACCTGATCGAACTGACCGAATCCCTGTTCCGTACCCTGGCGCAGGACATTCTGGGCAAAACTGAAGTGCCTTACGGTGACGAGGTGTTCGACTTTGGTAAGCCGTTCGTTAAGCTGACCATGCGCGAAGCTATCAAGAAATACCGTCCAGAAACGGAGATGGCTGACCTGGATAACTTCGACTCTGCGAAAGCGATTGCAGAAAGCATCGGCATCAAGGTTGAGAAGAGCTGGGGTCTGGGCCGTATCGTGACTGAGATCTTCGAAGAAGTGGCAGAAGCGCACCTGATTCAGCCTACCTTCATCACCGAATACCCTGCAGAAGTGTCTCCGCTGGCGCGTCGTAATGACGAGAACCCAGAAATCACTGACCGCTTCGAATTCTTCATCGGTGGCCGCGAAATCGGCAACGGCTTTAGCGAGCTGAACGATGCTGAAGATCAGGCGCAGCGCTTCCAGGATCAGGTTGATGCGAAAGCGGCTGGCGACGACGAAGCTATGTTCTTCGACGAAGACTACGTGACTGCACTGGAACACGGCCTGCCGCCAACCGCAGGCCTGGGCATTGGTATCGACCGTATGGTAATGCTGTTCACTAACAGCCACACTATCCGTGACGTGATCCTCTTCCCGGCGATGCGTCCGGTGAAATAAGCCGTCAGGACGTTAAAAAAGCCCCGTGCGATTATCGCCGGGGCTTTTTTATTGTGTGGCGAAAGCGCGGAGCGCGTCGCGTGCGACGGTGGCTTCCATCACCATCCACGGGCTAAATGCCCAAGGCGTTGCGTCCAGCGCACGGAATAACGCTTCCAGCGTGACCCACTGGTACTCCATCACTTCATCATGGTTGATGGTGACGTCGGCAGTGACGCGTGCGGCATAAACCGGGCAGATCTCGTTTTCGACAATCCCGGAAGGATCGACTTCACGATAGCGAAATTCAGGCGCGACGGCGGTAATGTCAGTAATCTCTGCGCCCAATTCAAATCGGCAGCGGCGGATAATGGCCTGTTCAATCTCTTCACCGGATTGAGGGTGGCCGCACACGGAGTTGGTCCAGACGCCAGGCCAGGCTTTTTTGCACATGGCGCGCCGTGTAACCAGACATTCGCCTTTTGCGTTAAACAGCCAGGATGAGAAGGCCAGATGCAGCGGGGTATGCGACGTGTGTGCGGCGTATTTCTCCTGAGTGCCAATTACCGTTCCCTGGTCATTTACTAAAATGACGTGTTCTTGAATGCTCATTCCTGCTCCAGTGCCAATAATGCGGATGGTTCTGCACCATCAGCAGAGGAGTATTATACGGCATTCTTATACGAACGGTTTGTCTCCAGGAGCGGAAAAGGGCTGACCCTTATCTCTCCGGGCTGGTATCATAGTGCGCCATTTACGCTGACCGAGGATCCGTTTTGTTTGCAGGAAGCCTGAACAGAAACCCCATTATTGCCTTATCCCTTCTGACGCTAACGCTACTGCTGGCGGGGTGTTCGGGCAGTAAATCCTCCGATATGGGCGGTGCGGTGTACACCGTTAAGCGCGGGGATACGCTGTACCGAATTGCGCGTACAACGGGCACTAGCGTGAAAGATCTGGCGCGGATGAACAATATCCCTGCGCCCTATACCATCGAGGTGGGGCAAAAGCTGAAGGTTAACGGCGGCTCTTCTTCTACAGCAAAAAACTCCACGTCGTCTAAAACGAAAACCGCCAAAGTGACACCATCTTACGCAGTGCCGCAATCGTCCTGGCCGCCGGTCGGGCAGCGCTGCTGGGTCTGGCCTGCCAGTGGCAAAGTAGTGATGCCGTATTCAACGTCTGAGGGCGGAAACAAGGGCATTGATATCTCTGCGGCGCGCGGGACACCTGTTTATGCATCCGGTGCCGGGAAAGTGGTTTACGTCGGCGACCAGCTGCGCGGCTACGGTAATCTGATCATGATTAAGCATGGTGAAGATTACATCACGGCGTATGCGCACAACGACACTATGCTGGTGAACAATGGGCAGAACGTGAAGGCGGGGCAGAAGATTGCGACCATGGGCAGCACAGGGACGGACTCGGTGAAGCTCCACTTCCAGATCCGCTATCGCGCCACGGCCATCGATCCGCAGCGTTATCTTCCGGCACAGGGCAGCAAACCGAAGTGCTAAGTGATTATTTAATCGCCACTTAGTCATCAAGAGGCTTGTGTGAAAGTGCGTAAGGCCTATAATGCTTTACGCACTTCAAAGCGGGTGTAGTTCAATGGTAGAACGAGAGCTTCCCAAGCTCTATACGAGGGTTCGATTCCCTTCACCCGCTCCAAAATTCCCCTACCTTTATTTTCCCATCCGCCCATGAACAAAAAACAATACAATTTCGGTGCAACTGGCGGGGTATCTTTGTTTCACGCAAGAGTTTCCCATCTGCTTTGCTCATAGCTTGAAGTTATTGTTTTTCGCTCATTTTAAATCTGCCGCAGGCGTTGTGCGAGCAGACCATGCTGATTCCATTCATAACCCTCTACTGGTGCTAATAGTTTTGCGTATCTTGCCCGCCGAAAATATTGGCCCGACTGCTGGATGTTGTGCCATCGTCATAGCGACAGTCCTGGCCATCAAAAATGTTGGCTCGGCAACTATCCGCCATAGCAGTATTCAACGAACCCACAAAAATAATAAATACTAAAACCCACGGCTTAGCGTTCATGGCTATTCTCTGAAAATGAATGGGAGCAACGGTAGCTATACTATGTCTGACAGCGTAGTTAAAGGGTAAAACGAGAACTTCCCAAGCTCTATACGAGGGTTCGATTCCCTTCACCCCATCACGCCAATTACCCCTGCAACAATGAAAGTACCGCATCCGGCAGATGGTTCGATTTCGCCAGCACCGAGTTCCCCGCCTGTTGCACAATCTGCGCGCGAGACATTTGCGACACTTCTTCCGCGTAATCAGCATCTTCAATTCGCGAACGCGAGGCGCTTAGTGCGGTGGAGGTTGCCGCTTGCACATTCTGCGCGGATTCGAGGCGGTTCATGGTTGCGCCCAGCAGGCTACGGCGCTGATCGACACGGGCAATCGCCGCATCGAGAGTTGCCAGTGGATCTTCCGGATTGCGCAGACGGATCCCATCACCGGTTTCCCGTAGATTGATGGTGGTCCAGCCCGTTGCGGCGTCGGTTGTGGTGGTATAGCTGTTGGGATAATAAATCTGGATCTCGCCGCTGCCGTTGAGTGTCTTAATCAGCAGCGAGCCGTCACTTTGCTGTACCAGAGTGGCGCTTTTACCATCCGCGCCGAGGTTCATCACATAATTCCCGTCAGCATCGCTATCGAGTACGTTAGCGAAGATTTTGCCGTCGTTATCCGTATAGTTCAGCTGCATCTTTGCCGGGTCGATCGTTATGTAAGATGTACCGCCGACGGTGCTGACATCCGTAAAGGCGTTTTGTGCAGTCGCGGTGTTTGCCTGAACGGTCACGGCGGGTGTTCCGCCATCGCTGCTGACAGCAACAGAGGCGGCATAATAGCGAAAATCGCCGCCGCCGTTGTCCACTTCCATAAAATACGAGCTGCCATTTTTCACCAGCCGCGCGGTGCCGGAAACCGCATTCCCGCTGCTGTCCAGGAAGGTGGGGGTGGCGCTGGTTAAATCTACCGCCGGTGTACTGGTGACGTTAACCGGTGATGCCAGGGTCGTCAGCGCCGTGGGGTCAGTGACTTTGGCCTGCATTGCCCCGGTCGGGCCCCAGTTGAGTTCGGCTTCGTAATAGTCCGTTCCCTGCTGGATATAATATTTGCCGTTGCTGCTCACCAGCGCATCGGCGCTCATCGCCGCGTTGCTGTTGTCTACAAACGAAAGCCCTGACACCGCGCGTGACGGCAGCGTGGAGATATCGCTGTAGAGCGGTGAAGATGTCACGGCTGAAACGCTTACGCTGGCCGAACTGGTAGCGGTATTGTACGTCGCGCCGTAGTTCGCCGTCAGATAGGTGTTTTTCCCCTGCGCATCGGTGCCCTGAATAAACAAAATACCGCTGCTGCTGCGAACCAGTTTGGCGGATGTTAGCGCGACGCCTGCGGTATTAAAGGTGACGCTGGTACTGCCGCTGCTCAGCGAGATATTGCTGGCGGAGCCCAGTAGCTGATCGGTCGGCGTCACTTTGCCGCTAATTCCGCGGATCACCAGGTCGGTCAGTCCAAGTTCGTCAACGCTGAAACCCGGTTTGCCAAGGAAGAGGCCAAGGGTTTCATTATCATTTACGCCAACCTGTATCGGCACATTCCCGGCACTGCCATCGAGTACGTTTTTGCCATTAAAGGTGGTCTGTGAATTAAGACGGGCAATCTCTTTCAGGTTGACGTTAATTTCAGCCTGAATGCTGTCTGCATCTTCCAGAGTGTAGGTTTCACTCAACGACTGAACGGACAGCTCACGAATGCGCTGCAAGCGCTGGTTAATTTCGCTGAGCGCACCTTCCGCCGTTTCGGCCATTGAACGCCCGTCGCTGGCGTTTCGCTGCGCCTGAAGAAGACCTTTAATCTGGCTGCCCATACGGTTAGCAATCGCCTGACCTGCCGCATCGTCTTTGGCGCTGTTAATTCGCATCCCGGAGGAGAGTCGCTCAACGGATTGCTGTAATACGGAACTGGTCTTTAACGCGGTATTTTGTACTACCAGAGTATTGACGTTGGTGATGATCCCAGACATCGTTCACCTGCTTTTCTTAGTATTATGCTTTGAGAGATCATCGTCCAGGAAGAGGATATATTTAGGTTAAATTAACCACTATATTTCAGAGGTGACTTTACCGAAATTTTTCTGAGCCGCCAGGCTGAAATTTAAAATTGAACCCCTTTTCTTTTTACTCGCTAAATATCGCCTGATATATCTGTGCGCTAGCTCATTGGCTGGGTCATGCGCCCCGCGCCGTTTTATCCGGCAGCTATGATAATCCACACCTCTGGTTTGCCAGTGTGAACTACAGTTATCAGTTCTGAAGCAGTAACCGCTTAACTTTCTGGTCTATACTGGCAAAGTCGCCAGGCTACAGGGCAGTGCCATGCATATTTTACCTCCTGTTCGACCCGAACAGTCCATTGAACGTCTGACTGCGATCCTTGAACCGATCGCGGAGAACGTGAAATTAGTTCCGCGTAAGCGCATCACCTGGACGCATAAAGGTCGGCAGCAAATGTACCTTTTCCAGCAGGGTGAGTTGTCGTTGCTGCGTGCTTCTGACGGGCTGTTGCTGGTGACGGTTTATGAACCGCATCTGTTTGGGATCGCCGAGATGATCCAGCCTACGCAGGGACATATTCTGCGGGTGGAAAGTGAATCGACCGTTTTGCGTGCCGATGCAGACCATGCCGCCACGCTTTTTCGCGAACAGGGCGTATGGGAGGATGTCGCGGCAGTGCTCTCGTATCACACGGCCTATTTAGTTTACCGTGATGCCCAGGTGGTACAGCAACGTACCTATTCCGTTATTCGCAATCATTTGCAGGAGATGATATTGCTGCCCGAAGAAGCGCGAATGCGCACGACAATTCTTGACTATATTCAGGATCGTACGCTATTGTCGCGCAGCAGTATTCTCAATGTATTATCGGCGTTAAAAAAAGGGCAATACATCTCATTTAAGCGTGGCGGTTATTTGCTGGAGATGACGCATTTACCGGAATCTTTCTAGTGATAATTTAAAATTAAACTGAAAATCAATTAACGACGCACTTATTTATCTATATCGTTTGCTGACTGAAAACATTCAATTAAGCAAACGGGATTTATATGAAAAAGACACTTGTCGCATTAATTATTGCTAATGCCTTTACCGCTACCACGGCGTTTGCGGCAGCTAATGCAGGCACCTGGTACAGTGGCGCTAAATTTGGCTGGTCTCACTATTTTGATGCCAATACCGCGTCTAAGGCGCACGACAACAACAACGGCTCTAACCAGTATAATGTCGATCACGATAACGTCGGTGGCGGTATTTATACGGGTTACCAGATAACGCCATGGCTGGCCGTTGAAGGTGGTTACGATTATTTAGGCAATATGCAGATTAATGGTCATCATAGCGCGGGTGCGCAAATGAAAAGCCAGGGTTTGCAGATGTCCTTAAAAGCCAGCTACGGCCTGACGGACAGCTGGGATATTTATGGTCGTGCCGGGGCGATGGCCTATCGCGCTGAGTCCGATGTAAGTGGTCACAATCGTTTTGATACTGGTGTACGCCCGCTAGCTGCTGTCGGTACGGAGTACGCATTCAACAAAAACTGGGCGGGTCGCCTGGAGTATCAGTGGGTGAGCAACGTGGGTAATGCCAACCAGATAGGCGTCAGCAGCGATGTGAGCTCTGTAACGGCAGGGTTAACCTATCGTTTTGGGCAGCACGATTAAGACTTGCCAGAATCATGATAATAGAAAAAGCCCGGCTACGTTTGTAGCCGGGCTTTTTGACATTTAACCGGCCACTAAAGGTTGAAGGGCGATATTAATACTTCTCAGACCCATCTCATTATTATCTTTCAGATATTGCTGGTTAATCATATCCAGTTGCTCCAGCTTCGTCAGAGAGGCATATACGCGCTGAACCGGACTGTCTTCGGTAAAAATATCTTTCGCTGTTGTATTTTGTAAATAGTGATTTTTCAGGCTGGTGGTTAGCACATTAATGTGTTGCTTGTTCGTTTGGTAAAGTGCTGCAATGTGTGAAGTTTGCACCTCTGCGGGTTTTTCACCTGGCAGAACCAACGGGATTTGCAGGCGGTTTATCTTTTCAACCTCATCCTGATGAGGGGCGCTACACGCGGTTAATGTACTCAAGCTGAATATAGCCACAAATAATGACAGTTTCTTCATGGAATAACTCTGGGTAAATGAGAGAGACTGACATTATCTAAAACGTTGACTGCGCTATCAGATTTAAATTGTTTATTTTTAAATGTATTAGCGATGGGGTATAAAACATGCAGGTGGTAGCTTTGTTTCTTCGACACTCATTATTATCTATCGAGGATTTATGAAACTGAAAATGCGTGTTAGTGCAAAGGGGTTATTGCGCCACTTTCGCAGGAAATGATCAAGGGCGAGGAGGGCAATGTTATCTGGAACCCGCATTGCCTGGATACCTTTGATTTCTGGTTCAATATTGTTACGCCATAAGCGGTAGCACGCGTTTGTGTCGGGTGGCACTTCGCTTACCCGACGTTGGTATTGCAGGCCCGGTAAGCGAAGCGCCACCGGGCACTGTCAGGTTTTCATCACCCTTTAGGGAAGATCCAGACGTGTTTTTCCGGTAACGACAAATGGCAGTGCTGCGGATCCCGAACGTCGTGGCCATAGGCGCGGATCACAAAATCATCCCCCGCGGTACGGAACAGATATTCCCAGCGATCCCCCAGATACATGCTGGTGAGTAACGGCAGCTCAAGCTGGTTTTCTCCCGGGCCGTCCACCACTGCTACACGCTCCACACGGATAACCGCCGTGGCTTCACTCCCTGCTTTCACGCCTTCCGCCGCCTGGCCCCACAGCCTCCAGCCGTTGCCTTCAATGTGCGCTTTGCCGTCGCGGACTTCGGTCACTTTGCCATGCAGGCGGTTGTTACTGCCCATAAACTCGGCGGTAAACAGCGTTTTCGGCGAGCCATACATCTCCTGCGGCGTACCCTGTTGCTCAATTTTTCCGTTGTTCAGCAGCAGAATACGATCGGAAATCGACATTGCTTCATTCTGATCGTGCGTGACCATCAGCGCCGACAGGCCGAGCTTGATAATCAACTCGCGCAGGAACACGCGGGCCTCTTCGCGCAGCTTGGCGTCCAGGTTCGAAAGCGGTTCATCCAGCAGGATCACCGGCGGGTTATAGACCAGCGCCCGGCCAATCGCCACGCGCTGTTGCTGACCACCGGAAAGCTGGTGCGGGTGGCGCTTACCCAGATGGCCCAGGCCGAGCTGATCCAGTACATCCTGAACGCGCTGGGTTACCTCTTTCGCTGGGACCTTACGCAGCTTTAAAGGATATGCCACGTTCTCAAAAACGGTTTTGTGCGGCCATAGGGCGTAGGACTGAAACACCAGCCCCAGGTTGCGTTCCTCTGCCGGGATTTCACTGCGCGGTGTGCCGTTGTAAACGCTGTTTTTGCCGATGACAATCGAACCCTGGGTCGGCTTTTCCAGGCCCGCAACCGCGCGCAGCAATGTGGTCTTGCCGCTGCCCGATGGCCCCAGCAAGGAAACTACTTCGCCGCGTTTGAGGTTCATGGAAACCCCTTTTAACACCGGGTTGTCGCCGTAGGTTAAGTGCAGATTTTCGACCGCTAATTCAATCATGTAATTTAACTCCGAAGCGAAGGGCAATGCCCAGACCTACCACGACCAGCAGGATGTTAATAAAAGAGAGCGCAGCCACGATATCAATGGCACCCGCCGCCCACAGGGAAACCAGCATCGAGCCTATGGTTTCCGTACCTGGCGAAAGCAGGTACACACCGGTTGAGTATTCGCGTTCAAAGATCAGGAACATCAACAACCATGAGCCAATAAGACCGTAGCGTGATAACGGGATGGTGACGTGACGGGTAATTTGCCCGCGCGTTGCCCCTGTGCTGCGCGCCGCTTCTTCAAGTTCAGGCCCGACCTGGAGCAGCGTTGAGGAGATAAGCCGTAGCCCATATGCCATCCACACCACGGTGTAGGCCAGCCAGACGCTGAAGATGGTGCTGCGTAATGAACGCAACCAGACAATCAGATGTTCACGCATCCAGTCTGACCACGCAAACCCGGAAAGCCATCCTGATTTCAGTGAGTTATCCAGCCACATTGGCAGGAACAGGAACACCCACAGGAAAGCCAGACCCGCAAGCAAGCCCGGGACCGCACGTGGCACCAGCACGCTGTAATCGAGGAACCGCGTGGTGTTGTCCGGTTTGCGGTGCATGGCGATACCGACAAACAGATAGCAGGCCACCGCCAGCGCACCGCCAATCACGCCGATAGACATCGAGTTGACGATGGCGCGCAGCAGGTTTGGTTGTGCCCAGATAGTGCGGAAGGTGCTCAGGGAAAGCTCATCCCAGAGAGATACTCCCACCCCCCAGTTTGAGATAAATGCGCGTAACACCACGCCAAGCAGTGGAACGCCAATGGTCACGGTCAGCCAGAACGCCACCACGGCACCTGCCACCCAGCGCCATTTGCCCAGCGGCAACGCGCGCGCCTGTGACGCTTTGCCTTTCACGGTCACAAAGCGGTTGGCAGTGCGCATCAGGCGACGCTGTAACATGACCAGTGGGATGGTGATACAAATCAGCACCACGGCCACTGCCGCCATCAGGTGATAAGACGGTGTGCCGAGCTTGTTGGTCAGCTGATACAGGTAGGTTGCCAGCACCATGTTGCCTTCTGGATCGCCCAGCACCAGCATCAGGCCAAACACCTCCAGCCCGAGGAAGAACAGCAACACGATGGCGTACAGAATAGACGGACGCACCATCGGCAGGCTGACGGAGGTCATGACCTGCAAGGGAGAAGCCCCCGCCGTGCGCGCGGCTTCTTCTACATCAGAACCCACGCTTCGCAGCGCAGAAGAAATATACAGATACGCGTGCGGAACATGCGTCAGGCCAGCGATGACCACGATGCTCGACATGTCGTAGATATTCCAGGGCACAAAACCAATCAGCGACTGCGCCCACAGAGATAAAAAACCAACCGGCCCGGCGGCGACCACATAGCCAAAGCCCAGAACCATCGGCGACACAAAAATCGGCACCAGGATCAGCGGCTCAATCAGACGCCGGCCAGGCAAGTCGGTGCGGACCATCAGAAACGCCAGTACCCCGCCAAGCGGAATGGCGATAACGACCAGACCGAACGCGAGAATGAAGCCGCTTCTGAGTGCTTTATAGAAGTCGGGGTCGGTGAAAATAAATCCAAATGATTCAAAGCTCCACTCTTTAGCCGGAGAAAAAAAGGGAGCCGATAAGAAGCTCTGTATCACGATGAACGACAGCGGAACATAGATAACCAGAGCGGTTATCAACACCACTACGCCGCGAGGCAGGCTTTGCCACTTTCTGTGTAATGTATTCATAGTGTATCCCTGGTACTGGAACCCAGAACAACGACATCAGGTGAAGGAGCGCGGCAGAGCCGCCGCGCTATGACCGGACTTATTTAGCTGCGGCTTCGCGCCACTGTTTGATGTAGTCCAGACGTTTTTTCGGTTGCAGGTATTCCAGCAGGCTTTCATCAACCGGGATCGGTTTCAGCGCGCTGCCCAGCACTTTGGTCAGGCCATCGATATCATTTTTGCCTTCGATATCGTTACGAATGGACGGGATATCAGCCTGATTCGCCAGAATACTTTGCCCTTTTTCTGACAGCACATAGTCCAGCCACAGCTTCGCGGCGTTGTTGTTTTGCGCCTGCTGGCTGATAAAGGACACGCGCGATAACACCAGGGTGTAATCCTTCGGATAGGAGATGCCCAGTGACGGATCGTTCTTCGCACGGGCTTCAGCGTAGGAGCCAAGGATGTTAAAGCCAATCAGGTTTTCACCTGACGATACCCTTTCCATCATCGTGCCGGTTGAAGACTGCACGGCTAAACCGCCTTTGGCGATATCAGCCAGGGTTTTCAGGTAGTTAGGATCTGCCTTGAAATCCTGAACGGAGAGCATAAAGCCCAGCCCGGATTTTTCGATGTCGTAGGTGGTGACTTTGCTCTTGAATTTATCGCTCTGGCTGGCGATAAGTTTAGCCAGCGCCGCGTGTGAATCCGGTACTTCGGCCGCAGGAATAAGGCGTTTGTTGTAGATAAAGACCACTGGCTCATAGGTGGTGCCGTAGGCTTTATCGCTCCAGACTGCCCATTTTGGTAACTGGCTTTGCTCAGGGGATTTGTACTCCTGCGCATAGTCGGTAGCGAGCTTCAGTGCGGTATCCATTGAGGAGCTCCAGACCACATCACCGCTGCTGCCACCGGAGGCTTGTTCGCTGATAAAACGGTTGTACAGCTCGGTGCTGTTCATGTCGTTATATTCAACTTTAATGCCCGGGTAGGTTTTCTCGAAGCCCTCAATCAGCGGCCCGGCGGCTTTGGTGTCGGTGGTGGAGTAAATCACCACTTTTCCCTCTTTGGTCGCAGCATCCACGACTTTTTGATACTCGGCAGGATAGCCCTGCGGCAAAGCAGACATTGCAGACGTAGAGATCAGTACAGTAGCGGTAAGCAGAGAAATTCGGAAAGTGTTCGACATTATAATTAACCTTTTAGTTACATTTGAGGAACTAATGGTCAACATAGCGTATGGGGAACATCAGACAATAGGGGGGCGAAAGCCCCGCTTCCGAAGTGTGATTGTCGGCGTTGTTTCGGCAATTAACACCATTAAATCCGCAAAACACCACCCGGTTTACGGCTTATTCTTTGGCGGGTGCTTTGCGATATAGCCGTCTTGGATGGCCAATATTGCCGTACAACATTTCGATGCTAATAAAACCGCTCTCCACGCAGTATTCCAGATAACGGCGGCCCGTGGTTTTGCTGATGCCCACGTTTTCTACCACCTCTTCTACAGACATATTGCTTTCAGGGTTATCCGTGAAAAAGCGCTTAATGCGCTCCAGCGTGTTGGGCTCAATCCCTTTTGTGGAAGGGGCCGGGGAGGACTCTGCCGCAGGCAGATTAAACAGGCGATCCAGCGCATGTTGGTCCACCACTTTCACCTGTTGCACGGTGTGGACGAATCGCAAAAACCGCTCAAGCGAGGCGTGCAGGCGCTGGAAAAAGACCGGTTTTATCAGGTAGTCGAACGCGCCGCTGCGCATAGCATGGCTACAGGTTTGCATATCGCTGGCCGCAGTGATGAAAATGACCGAGCACTCAAAACTCTTCAGCAGCGGGCTGTCGATTAAGTTCACGCCTTTACCATCAGGAAGATAGTTATCAAGCAAGATCAACCGTGGCTGATGGCGGCTAATCAGCTCACGCGCCTTTTCCAGCGAAGGGGCAATGCCGACAACGCGCAAATGGAAATTCTGCTCAATATACTCACGATGCAGCTCGGCGAGGTGAGGTTCGTCCTCAACAATGACGACATCAATTGCCCGGGTAGTAGTCATGTGTTAGCCCTGTCGAACGGAAGGTTTAAATGGAATAAACACCGTGAAAATAGTGCCTTGCGGGGTATTGTCGGTGATTTCAATATTGCCACCGGCCTTATCAATATATCCTGCCACCAGAAACAGACCGATACCGTGCTCGGAGCCCGTTATTTCGTTGCCGGTGTCGGGCTTACTTGTGAATCCCTGTTGGAAAATATGCGGCTTCATGGCATCGTCCACGCCGCAGCCCCGGTCGGCTACTTCTATCAGCAGCTCCTGGTTTCTGTCCGAAATATAGAGTTCCACTGCGGCGGGTACGGAGGCTTTTAGCGTGGCGTCCACGGCGTTATCCAGCAGGTTGCCTATAACCGACATCAGCTCTGTTTCGTTGAGCGTTAACGGCATATGGGTTAACTGGCAGGCAGGATCGAAAAGCAGTTCAACGCCTTTTTCGTGTGCGCTGACGTATTTCCCCAGCAGCAACCCGCATAATGCCGGCGACGTGAAACGGGCAGAGACAAAATCCAGCACCTTTTGCGCGCCATCGGACTGGGCCTGAATGTAGCGAATGGCCTCGTCATAATGCTTCATCTGCAACAACCCGACGAGGGTAGCGGTCCAGTTTAATTGCTCATGGCGCATAATGCGCAGATTGTCAGCGTAACGCTTTATCTGGCTCAGCTGGCTGCTGAGGGTGTTAATGTCGTTTTTATCGCGGAAGCTATACACCCAACCGCTTTCGACACCCGCCTCAACCTCCATTGCCACGCGGTTAACGATCACTTCCCGATGATTAAGGACGGCAATCTGATCGTGGCTACCGCTGCTTATTGAGGTATAGCGCTGTGAAAAGAAACCGGGTGAGGTCTGCAACACCTCATCGAGCGGTTTGCCGATAAGCTCTTTTTCGCTCTGGCGAATATCCAGCAGTTCTCGCGCCGCCCGGTTTATTAAAATCAGCTGCTTTTCAGCATTTACCGCAAATACGCCCTCGTACATGGCTTCAAGCAGGGCTTTTTGTTGCAGAACCAGCTGGGCAATATCTTTGGGCTCCAGGCGGAACATCTGCTTTTTGAGATTACGGGTAAACAGCCAGGAAAAAATAAACAGCAGAAGCAAAAGTCCAATGCCATATAAGCCCGACTGCCAGAGGATGCGGGCATTAATATTAGCAATGTACGACGTCAGATAACCCACCGAGACAATCCCGATCACCTGATGTTGTGCATTAAATATCGGGGCTTTACTACGTAATGAAACACCTATCCCGCCTTTACGTACGGAAATAATGGTTTTTCCCTTTAAGACCTCGGCATTATCCCCACCAATCATGGGTAAATTAAGGCGTTCAGGTGATTCTGAGTGATACAGATGCTGTTCGCGGATATCCCCGATGACAATATAACTGGCATCACTTTCTGCGCGTAAAGGCTGAATTAAGCGGGCAATGCCGCTGATATCTCTGGCAGCGACTTTATCGGCAAGCCCCGGCATCAGGGCTATTTCGCTGGCCTGCACGCGCGCACGCTGTCCGAGGTCATGGTGCAGCTGTCGGTCGATAAAATGGAACAGAATCGCACCCAGCAGCACTAATAGCAGACAGGAAAAGAACACCAGAGATAAAAAAAGCTTCACCTGAAAAGGGAGTCTGCGTTTCATATGTCCTGCGGCTGAAATACAAAAATGAGATATTTGCGGAGCCTGACATGGGGAAATGTGACGTGCAATCTGACAAAAACAGAGTTGTGAGCTGGCTTTTCGTTTTTTGCGTGGATAGCCATCAGGATCCCACAAGGCTATGCTTTGTTTAGCACCATAATAACTACAGAGGCAATGTCATGGATAAAGAACTACTGGACGCAGGTTACCGGGCCTATACCGGGGACAAAATTGATGTCTACTTCAACACCGGGATCTGCGAACATTCAGGGAATTGTGTGCGCGGTAGCGCTAAGCTATTCAATCTGAAACGCAAACCGTGGATCATCCCGGATGAAGTGGATGTAGAAACGGTTATTCGTGTGATTGATACCTGCCCGAGCGGTGCGCTGAAGTATCGCCAAAAATAAGCGAGGAACTATGGATATTCTGGAAGGCCATAACAAGTTTTATGTGAACGATGCAGACGGAAATCAGGTCGCCGAGATTGTGTTTGTCCCGACCGGCGAGCACCTGAGCATTATCGAGCACACCGATGTCGACCCGAGCCTGAAGGGGCAAGGCGTCGGTAAGCAGCTGGTGGCGAAAGTGGTGGAGAAGATGCGCGGTGAGAACCGCAAGATTATCCCACTGTGCCCGTTCGCGAAGCATGAGTTTGATAATACGCGAGAGTATGACGATATTCGGGCGTGATGTTCCACCGTCTGCACGATCGGTGGTAGCGTTCCGTTCGCTATAGCTTCTCCGCTACCTGTTTATCCCGCTGCGGTGAACGTGTTAAGGGGGCTATCGCCGCCCCCTTAACAATCCCGGCTCCCGGCCATGAAAATCGCCGCTTCGCGGTTCCCTCGGCTTTTTCCCCTTCGCTTTCGGGTCGGGCGAGATCCTGCATCCATGCAGGTCACGCCCTCTCCGCGCATCCCTGCGCGTCGCCCCGGCTACGGTGAAACGCCTCGGCGATTTTCTGCCGGACTGGCATCACCTCAACCTACACTGCGGCCGGAAAGGGGCACGGGTGTTGAGTCCCCGCTAAAATCGGCGAGCCGGAGACCGGATGACAAGGTCTGGACGCCATGGATGGCGGCCAGAGGCGAATCGAGACAGGATGTCGAGTTGAGCCGACCGCAGGCAGAGGGTCGGGAGGTGAGCGAAGTGCGAAGCACCGATTTTGTTGCGGGGCCGCGGGGATTGAAAAGGGGGCCGCGGTGGCCCCCTTTTCCCGTTCACGGGCTGTGAAGAATAAATGTTATACCGGAATAGAAGTGAACGGAACAGCCTGCATCCTCATTCCTCGAATCACCCCACAAACATCACCGACACACACAACACCCCCACAATCAACGTTAGCAAATTCCCCACCGAACGATACTGCTTCAGCGATGGAATCAAATACGTCGACAGCGTCGGCATAATAAACAAAATCATGGCAATCAGCGGGCCGCTGATGGCGTAAATCATTGAAATCGCATTCGGGTTAATACAGCACACCACAAAGGTAATCAGCGACACGCCCAGGATGGAAACCGCACGGTTATAGGCGCGGCTTTTCTTCACCCCCACCTGATTCAGCGACGACTTCACTATCTCCGTCGCTCCCTCAATCACCCCAAAATAGGTGCCGAGGAACGATTTCGACATCGCGATAATGGCGACAATAATGCCGGAAATCCCAAGCCAGGCAGGAGAAGAGGGCATCATCGACAGCGCCGACAAAATCGTTACCCCTTCCTCTTTCGCCGCCACAATGTAAGACGGTGGAATGGAAAGCAGGCAGCTGAACACGAAGAACAGTACGCTCAGGCAAATAATCAGGTACGCCACCTTCATGATTTTTTTGCATTTACCCATGGCGGCTTCACCGTACTTCTCGCGACGATCGACCGCAAACGTCGAGATGATCGGGGTATGGCTAAAAGCGAAAACCATCACCGGGATAGAAACCCATACCTGGTGCAGCGTATGTTGATCGAATGCCATCTGGCTTGTGAGCAGCTCAGGTTGCCAGCTACCCGTCAGATAGAGCGATAAAAACAGGAAGTAGGCGATCAGCGGAAAGACCAAAAATCCCATCACTTTAATGGTGATATGGCGCCCCATCAGGAAGATCAGATTCAGCGCCAGCACCACGCCAAAACTCACCATCACCCGCACACTAAGGTCGACCGTCATGCGCTTCGCCAGCTGTTCGGTGAGCGAGTTTGTAATCGCCACCGCGTAGATAAGCACCACCACAAAGAAGGCGACAAAATAGAGCGCGGTGATCAGGTTACCGATCTTCTTACCGTAGTAGTGGCACACCGCTCCGGTGATCCCTTCGTTGCCTTTTGTTTTCGACGACAGGATAAATTGCGCCAGCGCTTTGTGCGGCCAGTAGGTTAACGGATAAGCCACAAGGGCTGTAATAAGCAGGACAATGGCGCCTGCGGAGCCGATCTGAATGGGCAAGAACAAGGTTCCTGCGCCCACGGCAGTGCCATAGAGGGCGAAACTCCAGAGAGTCTCTTCTTTTGACCAAATTTTCGACATTAGAGCAACGCATCAACTATAAAACGAACAAAAAGGAGTGCAATTTACCATAATTATGAGAGGAGATCGCCGTTGCTTCTGAGTGGTTTGGCCGGAGCGGGGGTCCGGCCAGTGGAGAATTAGCCTGCCAGGGCGCGTCGTTGCTGGCGACGCTTGATGATTTTCTCGCGCAGAGTGTCATACGCCCAGTTATAGAACATGGTGTAGGGCAGGAAGAACAGGAAGAAACCTATTTCCAGTGTGAATGCCTCAAGCAGCGTGACACCGAGCACGGCAGACACGATGCTTACGCCGATCACAATAAAACCGCATTCGAATCCTAACGCGTGCAGGGCGCGGACTTTGGCCGTGCGTTTCACCCGCTGTACAGGCCAGAAACGGTCAAAGCCAAAGTTATAGATGATATTCCACACCATCGCCGTGGTGGCCAGAATAATGGTCAGGCCGCCCATTTCAACCACTGAACGTTGCATTAACCACGCGGCCGTCGGGGCGAGGATCGCCGTGGCAATCCCTTCAAAACAGACCGCATGGAAGATTCGCTCCGGTAGCTTACGCTGGAGTGCATCCTGATGTTGCATAGTGACCTCATTAATTCGCCAGAATGGGCGTTGTTGCGGCCTATTTTTATCGCTAAAGATGATATATAAAAGATGGTATCCATCGATAAAATAGATACTTCATGCGCTATTCACCCGAAGCTCTCACCGCGTTTGTCGAAACGGTTGCCGCCGGTTCGTTTTCTGCTGCCGCACGTCGGCTGCGTAAAAGCCAGTCCACCATCAGTACCTCCATTGCCAATCTTGAGGCCGATCTGGGCTTTGAGCTATTTGACCGTTCGGCGCGTCAGCCTGTATTAACCGCGCAGGGCGAGCAAGTGCTGGGTTATGTGCAATCCATTCTTGCGGCCAGCGCGCGGCTCGACGAGCTGGCGGTGTCGCTGACGGCGCAAACCGAAGCGCGCCTGACATTTGTGCTTTCCGATACGCTGAACCCGGACGTGCTGGAAGATCTGATGAAACAGTTCGACCAGCGTTTTCCCCATACGGAATTCGAATGTCTGATCGGCGAGGAAGAGGATGTTATCGACCTGCTGCAAAAGGAGCGGGCGCAGGTCGGGCTAACGGAAGCGCGCGACGGCTACCCGACCGATATCGGTGTCACCCGGCTGCCCATGCAGACCCGGATGGCAATCTATGTTTCTGCCGACCATCCCCTTGCTGCGCAACATGAGACACAGGCTGACGAACTTCACGGCTGGCGCGAGTTGCGCCTGAGTACCTATCTTGAGCGGGAAACAACGCTTGCGCGGGGGCCGGTCTGGTCAGCGCCCAATTACCTGTTACTCTTGAGTATGGCGGTGCAGGGCTTTGGCTGGTGTGCGCTGCCATGCGCGCTAGTGGATGAGTTTGCGGCATCAAAATCTCTGGTGCAGCTGAACGTAACGGGCTGGCCGCGCGCGATCGGGATTGATCTGCTGTGGAACAAACGATCCCCGCCAGGCGTCGCCGGAAGCTGGCTGCGCCAGTATTTGCAGGATGCACGCTAATCCTGTGACTAAACTCACTTTTTTTAAACAATTGCGTCAATTGTTGATAACAATCCTCTACTATCGTCATGTCATTTTATACAGAGGTCGTGATGAAAGATGTCGTTATAGTGGGTGCGTTGCGTACGGCTATCGGCTGTTTTCAGGGAGCACTGTCGCGCTATTCTGCCGTTGATCTGGGCAGCGTGGTGGTGAAGGCACTGGTGGAACGCAGCGGGATCGCCGGGCATGAAATCGACGAAGTGATCCTCGGTCAGGTGCTGACTGCCGGTGCCGGTCAAAACCCTGCGCGCCAGGCGGCGCTCAAAGGCGGCCTGCCGAATACCGTGTCTGCAATTACCATCAACGATGTCTGTGGCTCTGGCCTGAAAGCGCTGCATCTTGCTACCCAGGCGATACAGTGTGGTGAAGCGGATGTGGTGATTGCCGGAGGGCAGGAAAACATGAGCCGCGCCCCGCACGTCCTCACCGACAGCCGTACCGGCGCGCAGCTGGGCAACAGCCAGCTTATCGACAGCCTGGTGCATGACGGGTTGTGGGATGCGTTCAATGACTACCACATGGGCGTGACGGCAGAAAACCTGGCGCGGGAGTACGGCATCAGCCGCGAGCTTCAGGATGCCTACGCGCTAAGCTCACAGCAAAAAGCCCGTGCGGCTATCGATTCCGGGCGGTTTCGCGATGAAATCGTGCCCGTCAGCACGCTTAGACAGAGCGGTGAATCTGTTGTCGTCGACACGGATGAACAGCCGCGTACCGATGCCAGCGCCGAAGGGCTGGCAAAGCTGAATCCCGCATTTGAAACCCTGGGCTCGGTGACCGCCGGGAACGCATCCTCTATAAATGACGGTGCAGCAGCGGTGATGATGATGAGTGAAAGCAAAGCCCAGGAGCTGGATTTACCCGTGCTGGCGCGCATCAAGGCATTTGCCAGCGTAGGTGTTGACCCGGCCTTAATGGGGATCGCACCGGTCTATGCGACCCGTCGCTGCCTGGAGCGCGCGGGCTGGCATCTCAGTGATGTGGATCTTATCGAAGTGAACGAAGCCTTTGCGGCTCAGGCCATTTCGGTAGGCAAAATGCTGGAATGGGATCCGCTGCGCGTCAATGTCAACGGCGGGGCGATAGCCCTTGGCCACCCGATCGGCGCATCCGGCTGCCGGATCCTGGTGTCACTGGTCCACGAAATGATGAAACGTAATTCCCGTAAGGGGATCGCCACGCTGTGTATCGGTGGTGGGCAGGGGGTTGCGCTAGCGATCGAAAGGTAATATTCCATCAGCCCGACACTAAAGCCTCCTGCCTGGAGGTTTTTTTTTGACATGAAGAATCATATTTTTACCCTTTTCAGGTAAATCTAAAGTTATCATTAATACTTGCACGCCGAATTATATTCCCCGCTAAGTTTTTAGTGTGATCTCTCCCATAAAAATTCACCTTAAAGCCCCTTTTTTGTTGACGGGGTTCACGTCGATCCTTGCCAAAAAAAATGAAACAAATAATTACGATCTTTGTCACTGAAATTACGTTTATAAAAAAATAAACTGCAATTCCATAAAAACGAAACGTTATTTCAATTGAGGGTTTTTCATGTTTAAGAAATCTCTGGCTCTTGCTTCCCTTGTCGGTGCGTCTTTTGCAGTTCAGGCTGTTACTGTTGATTTACGTCATGAATACATCGATAGCGGCTCGAACGCAGATCGCGTATCTGTTTCACATCGTTTTGAAAACGGCTTAGGTTTTTCGGTTGAGGCGAAATGGAAATCTGGCGGCGATAAGGCCGACCAGCCATTTGCAGATGTGGTGGGTAACGGCCACGAAGACCAGATTAGCTGGCGCTGGAAAGCAACGGACAATATCTCGTTGACACCTGCGTTTACGATTGAGAGTAATGACAGCCGAACTATTTATAAACCGAACCTGCACTTGCAATATAGCTTCGATAATGGGTTCTACGTTGCGGCGCGTTACCGTTATGAATATACCCGTTATCCATCAAGCTCAAATAAGGACGATGATAAAGTAAACCGTGGTGATGCCTGGGTTGGCTGGGTAATGGGCAATTTCCGCACTGAGTTGAACTATGTTTACGCGAAAAGTTCGGAAGGTATGATTCGTAATAATAATAAAGATTACTCCAACGAATATAACGCCAAGCTGGCATACAAATGGGATAAAAACTGGGCACCCTATGTTGAAGTGGGTAACGTGGGCGTGAAAGATACCGATGAGCGCCAGACCCGTTTCCGTTTAGGTGTGGCGTACTCTTTCTAAGACATAATAAGCAGTACCTCCGGGAAAAAAACCGGCTCCGCGTGAGTAATGCTTGTCAGTGAAGCACGGTGCAGGGTTCCGTTCACCTTAATATCAGCAGAAAATAATTCGTTCAGAACACGTGAACGGGATAAGGGGGCCGCCGCGGCCCCCTTATCAATCCCCGCGGCCCGCAAAGAAATCGGTGCTTCGCACTGCGCTCACCTCACGACCGTCTGCCTGCGGTCGGCTCGACTCGACATCCTGTCTCATTTCGCCTCTGGCCGCCATCCATGGCGTCCAGCCCTTGTCATGCGGTCTCCGGTTCGCCGATTTCTGCGGGACTCAACATCCGTGCCATTTTCAGGCCGCAGAGAAGGTTGAAGGTTCGTGAGTCCGGCTGAAAATCGCCGAAGCGTTTCCTGAAGGCCGGGGCGACGCGCAGGGATGCGCGGCGAGGGCGGATTTACAGGGACGTTACCTCCGCCCGTCCCCGATAAGCCGGAAGGAATAAGCTGAGGGTACCGCGAAGCGGCGAGTTTCTTTGCCGGGAGCCGGGATTGCTAAGGGGGCGGCGGCAACCCCCTTAGCACGTTCACCGCAGCGGATTATGCAGGTAGCAGGAAAGCCTAAGTGAACGGAACGATGCCACTCAAATAGCAGAGTGGTTTAATATCGCTTAACTGACTGGCATTAGCTCCGCGTGAGCCGGTTTTTTTATGCCCGGAACTCCCGGTTTTGTAGGCCCGGTAAGCGCAGCGCCACCGGGCAAAAAAGCACGCACTGCCCCCCAAAAAAAAGCCCTCCATAAAGGAGGGCAAGGCCAGTTACAGAAACACTAACTCAAATCATGCTTGCAACATTTCAGGTTGCTCGGGGAGTTTCGCGATATAGAGAGCAGGTTTGCCGTCTTTATCGGAACTGTACAGAACCGCTTTGTCATCCGGGGTAAAGGATGGGTGCGGATGGGTCACCTGGCGGCTATTGGCCACCGTTGCCCAGGAGGTATCATGACGGGCGATGCGGAAGTACGCTTTTTTCGCCACATCAAAGGCATAAAGGTAAGGATCGTTATCGATGGTATAACCGCTGGTATCCTTCACATCGACCGGCGTGCCAGAGCCATCCCCAACCAGCATTGTGCCGTCGAAGTTGCTCATCAGGTGCGAACAGGCGGGCATCTGCATAACGGCATCGTTAACGCCGGTATCCGGGTTAAAGCTGTAAATCGTGCGGCCCTGCTGACCTTTCAGATACGAGACGTAGACCAGTGCAGAACCATTCGGCACCCAGAATTCATGGGTGCAGCTTTCACCTTCTGCGTGCTCTTTCACTTTGCGCACGTTGCTGCCGTCTTCGTTGACCAGCCACATGCGGGCATCCACCAGGTCGTGCGGCCCTTCGTGACAGAAGGCCACGGTGTTGTCGTCGAACGGACGATAAATAGGGTGCCCCAGCCAGTTTTTCTCTTCGTGGATGGTTGAGCTTTCACCGGTTTTAAGATCCACGCGCAGCAGGCGGCAGCGTGGCCCTTTATGGAAGAAGTCATGGAAAATCTTCCAGTCGTTGAGCGGCGTCCAGTCACTTTTGGCAATCTCAATACCAACCAGTTTGGTGCAATCGCTATTGGCCACCCAGGTACCGTAACCCACCCATTCGTCAGAGACGCGGTACACTTCGCGCTCGGCCAGGGTGTGTAAGTTCACTTCCAGCAGCGTGCGGTCGTTCTTCACATAGTAGAAGGACTTATCATCCGGGGAGAGGAACCCGCCAAAGGTGTTATCGCCGGTACCTTCAGTCAGCTGCACGGCTTCTGCTTTTTTCAGATCCAGCAGGTAGTAGTTCCAGTTCCCGTCAAACTCTCCCGCGAACAGCAGGTGACTACCATCGTTAAAGAAGCACTTCTGATAGAAGTAGTTGCGATGACAGGTTACTTCGGGTGGGGTCAGGCGGGTGACTTCCACGCCTGTATCCGGATCGCGGCTGACCTCGTAGTTCAGCTTGACCCGCATACCTTTAGCCATAATGCACTCCTTTATACGATAAAAATTGAGTTAAAAACTGGGTGTTAAATTATCAAAACATCGTTTCAATGTGTGTGACTGATGGCGCAATTTGTAAGAAAAATTGATGAAAGCGATGTCATCTTAGATTTTTAACGCTGAATGTTTTGTAGGCCGTCATATTTCAAAGGTTTTATAACTTATTGTTTATTATGATTAACATCCAGGCTGCTTTTAACCATTTCTGCGTCAACCCCTCAACAATCGTGATCCGAACATCATTTCTGGCATAAAGATACAGAAAAAGTGAAACGTCGTTTTAAATTCAATTGAAAACCCATTTCTCAGGGGATACTATGTGCCAATCGAGAAAACGGAACGATGTTTCGTTAATTATTTTGCCTTCGGGCACGGATCACTTCTGGAGGTTACCGTGGACGTCAGACAAAGCATCCACAGCGCGCACGCTAAAACGCTGGATACCCAGGCGCTGCGCAACGAGTTTTTAGTTGAGAAGGTATTTGAAGCCGATGCGTACACCATGGTCTACAGCCATATCGATCGCATTATTGTTGGCGGCATCATGCCGGTGGCAAAAACGGTTTCTGTTGGTGGCGAAGTGGGCAAACAGCTCGGCGTGAGCTACTTCCTGGAACGCCGCGAACTGGGCGTTATCAATATCGGCGGTCCTGGCACTGTCACCGTAGACGGCCACTGTTACGAGATTGGTCATCGCGATGCTTTGTTCGTTGGCAAAGGCGCGAAAGAAGTGGTCTTCGCCAGCATTGATAGTGGCAAGCCGGCGAAGTTCTACTACAACTGTGCGCCAGCCCACACCACGTACCCAACCAAAAAAGTGACACCTGCGGACGTAGCCCCGGTCACGCTTGGCGATAACCTCACCAGCAACCGCCGTACCATCAACAAATACTTTGTTCCCGATGTGCTGGAAACCTGCCAGCTCAGCATGGGGCTGACCGAGCTTGAGCCGGGCAACCTGTGGAACACCATGCCGTGCCATACCCACGAGCGCCGCATGGAAGTCTATTTCTACTTCAACATGGAAGAAGATGCCTGCGTGTTTCACATGATGGGGCAGCCGCAGGAAACGCGTCATATCGTGATGCATAACGAGCAGGCCGTGATTTCTCCGAGCTGGTCGATTCACTCAGGCGTGGGAACCCGTGCGTACACCTTTATCTGGGGTATGGTCGGTGAAAACCAGGTCTTTGATGACATGGACCACGTCGCTGTTAAAGATCTGCGCTAGTCGCGGGCAGTTAAGCATAAACCTGCCTGTTCGTGACAGGCGTTAAAAGATTAAGGAACTAACATGATTCTGGATGCATTTTCTCTACAGGGTAAAGTGGCTGTAGTTTCCGGTTGTGACACCGGTCTGGGCCAGGGTATGGCATTAGGTCTGGCGGAAGCTGGCTGCGATATCGTCGGGATCAACATTGTTGAACCGACTGAAACCATTGAACGCGTCACCGCACTGGGCCGTCGTTTCCTGAGCCTGACCGCTGACCTGCGTAAAATCGATGCCATTCCTGAGCTGTTGGATCGCGCTGTGGCAGAATTCGGGCATATCGATATCCTGGTCAACAACGCAGGCCTGATCCGCCGTGAAGATGCTATCAACTTCAGCGAGCGCGACTGGGACGACGTGATGAATCTGAACATCAAGAGCGTGTTCTTTATGTCTCAGGCGGCGGCGAAGCACTTTATCGCCCAGGGTAAAGGCGGCAAGATCATTAACATCGCCTCTATGCTGTCGTTCCAGGGCGGCATCCGCGTGCCGTCTTACACCGCGTCAAAAAGTGCCGTAATGGGCGTGACCCGTCTGCTGGCGAACGAGTGGGCGAAGCACAACATCAACGTCAACGGCATTGCACCAGGCTACATGGCAACCAATAACACTCAGCAGCTGCGTGCTGATGAACAGCGTAGCGCGGAAATCCTCGACCGTATCCCGGCTGGCCGTTGGGGTCTGCCGAGCGACCTGATGGGGCCGATTGTGTTCCTGGCGTCCCCAGCTTCTGACTACATCAACGGCTACACCGTTGCCGTTGACGGTGGCTGGCTGGCGCGTTAATTCCGCCCGCAGACGAAGAACCTCTGCCTTATGGCGGAGGTTTTTTTGCACAAAAAATGTCATTATCCATACCCGTAAAGATGAAAAATCCATACCAAAAAATCATGAATGACATAAATCACAGTTTTATTGCTTAAAAATTAACTGATTAGTAAAAAAATGTGATTATTCAGCATTAGTTGAAATTGTAATGTCCATCACAGATCGGTATGTCGCAGCAAAATTATCCATATCTTCGCAGATTACCGCCTGACACTTTTTTTCGCCATCTCGTAATTTCAGTTAACGAATTTCGCTGTTCAGGCAGGAAAATATGACATCTATAAATGACTCTACCCTCATGCCCGGCGCGCTGCGCGATACCCGCCGGATGAACCAGTTTGTCTCTATCGCGGCAGCGGTAGCCGGTTTGCTGTTTGGGCTGGATATCGGCGTGATTGCCGGTGCGTTGCCGTTTATTACCGATCACTTTACGTTGAGCAGCCGCCTCCAGGAGTGGGTGGTGAGCAGTATGATGCTTGGCGCAGCTATCGGTGCGCTGTTTAACGGCTGGCTTTCGTTCCGCCTTGGGCGCAAATACAGCCTGATGGTTGGCGCCATTCTGTTTGTCGCCGGTTCACTCGGCTCTGCGTTTGCCACAGGCGTGGAATTGCTGTTGCTGTCCCGCGTGCTGCTGGGCGTAGCGGTGGGGATTGCGTCGTACACCGCGCCGCTTTATCTGTCAGAAATGGCAAGCGAGAACGTGCGCGGCAAGATGATCAGTATGTATCAGCTGATGGTGACGCTCGGTATCGTGCTGGCGTTTTTGTCCGATACCTATTTCAGCTACAGCGGTAACTGGCGGGCGATGCTGGGTGTGCTGGCGCTGCCTGCGTTGCTGCTGATCGTGCTGGTGATATTCCTGCCGAACAGCCCGCGCTGGCTGGCGCAAAAAGGGCGTCACGTGGAGGCGGAAGAGGTGCTACGCATGTTGCGTGATACGTCTGAAAAGGCGCGTGACGAGCTGAACGAAATCCGCGAAAGCCTGAAACTGAAGCAGGGCGGCTGGGCGCTGTTTAAGGCCAACAGCAACGTGCGTCGAGCGGTGTTCCTCGGCATGTTGTTGCAGGCGATGCAGCAGTTCACCGGCATGAACATCATCATGTATTACGCCCCGCGCATCTTCAAAATGGCCGGATTCACCAACACCGAACAGCAGATGATAGCCACGCTGGTGGTCGGGTTGACCTTTATGTTCGCCACTTTTATTGCGGTATTCACCGTTGATAAAGCCGGACGTAAACCGGCGCTGAAAATTGGTTTTAGCGTGATGGCCATCGGCACGTTGATCCTCGGCTACTGCCTGATGCAGTTCGATAACGGCACGGCATCAAGCGGGCTTTCATGGCTCTCTGTCGGCATGACCATGATGTGTATTGCAGGATATGCGATGAGTGCCGCGCCGGTCGTGTGGATCCTGTGCTCTGAAATTCAGCCACTGAAATGCCGTGACTTCGGGATAACCTGTTCTACAACCACCAACTGGGTGTCGAACATGATTATCGGTGCGACATTCCTGACGCTGCTGGATTCGATTGGCGCGGCTGGTACATTTTGGCTCTATACGGTGCTGAACGTGGTGTTTATCGGTATTACGTTCTGGCTTGTTCCTGAAACCAAAGGCGTGACGCTGGAACACATTGAACGCAAGCTAATGGCCGGGGAGAAATTACGCGATATCGGCGTCTGATGGCGTGTCCGGTGGCGCTACGCTTACCGGGCCTACAAAGTAGCGCCAAATGTAGGCCGGGTAAGGCATAGCCGCCACCCGGCTTTTTTTTACACCCGCGCCATATAAAGCGCAGGCATTCCTTCCTCATCAGACGTATACAACACCCACTTATTATCCGGCGAAAATGACGGATGCGGATGCGTCACCTGACGGTCGCCATCCAGCACTTTCCAGCTGGTGTTGTGCTGACAAACGGCCTTTTGCGTCCCCGCACGCACATCAAATACCCAGATAAACGGATCGTTGAGGCTGATATCCCCGGTATTATGCGGCGCGCCGTCACCGACAATCAGCGTGCCATCGTGGTTGCTCATCAGGTGAGAGCAGGGCGGGATCGCCATCAGTTGGCGGTTTTCCAGCGTTAGCGGATCGGCGCTGCACAGATAGCGTTTCGGGTCGTTCTCTTTATGTTCTACGTAATACAGCGTGGAGCCGTCCGGGACCCAAAATTCATGGGTGAAACTCTCGCCGGGCGCGTGCTGGCGAACCTTGCGCACGTTGCTGCCGTCGGCATCAATCAGCCACATGCGGGCATCGATGGCATCACGCGGGCCTTCATGGCAAAACGCGACGGTGGTGCTATCAAACGGGCGATAGATCGGATGCCCGAGCCAGCGGTTTTCCTGCAACATCACCCGGCGTTCGCCAGTGCGTAAATCGATATTAATCAGGCGGCATTCAGGCTGGGTAAAGTAAAACGCGCGGAACTTGCTCCAGTCGGTCAGCGGCTGCCAGTCGCTCTTTTTGATTTCGATCCCGACAAGCTTAGTACAGTCTGAATTTGCCACCCAGGTGCCGTACGCCACCCATTCGTCATCCACATCATAGACGATAAACTCCTCAAGGCTGTCGAGGTTGACGCGCCGGAGTTCGCGGTTATTTTTCACATACCACAGGGACTTATCATCATTAGATAAAAAGCCGCCAAAGGTATTATCCCCGCCTCCATCGGTAAGCTGGGTTGCCTGTTGTTTCTCAATATCCAGCAGGTAGTAATTCCAGTGGCCTTCGAATGCACCGCCAAAAATCAGCTTGCTGCCATCACAGGTGAAGCATTTTTGATAGAAGTAATTACGGTGACAAATAATGTGCGGGGGCGTCATCCGTATCACCTCGTGCCCGGTTTTATTATCCAGGCGAGTGCGAAAATTCAGCGGGATGATTTTGCCTTTCATTTTTCTCTCCTTGAGATAAAAAAATACCCCGCCACAGTTAGTGGCAGGGTATGTTCTGGCCAGGGGATTAGCGCATGGCGCGTTTCAGGATACGTTCCGCCTGACGCTGGAAGTCAGCGGCAGTCTCTTCCACAGTTTTCTGGCCATAGTCGATGTACTGAAGAGAGGTGCCGAACTGGGCAACAATCTGTGGGTCATCAAAGTATGGCGATACGGACAGTTTCGCAGGCAGAGACTGCGCCAGACGCAGACCCGCAACGGAAGGATCGCTCTCTTTAATGGTGCCGTCTTCGGTCAGGAATTGCACAGCTGCTTTGCTCAGCGGCACACCGCGCTCCAGACCCAGCGTATCGACACCTTCTTTGCTGTTCAGCAGGAAGTTAATCAGCTTCGCGGCGGCTTCCGGGTTCTTGGTTGATTTACCAATCGACAGCATCTGCGCCGGTTTGAAGAACAGGCCCGCATCGGTGGCGCCCGGCAGCATTGGGTAATTGCCCAGCTCCAGTTTTGCCGGTGGCTTCAGGTTGTCGGAATATTTGTTAATGGTGGAGTTCCACATATAGGTTCCGCCCCATTCCCCCTGGATCCACGGCTTCATCTCATACATGTTGCTCTTACCAAATGACGCATAGTATTTGGTGTCTGGCATCACGTGACTATCAACCAGTTTTTTATAGGTCTGGAAGAATTCCACCCACTGCTCTTTGCTGTAGGCGAATTTTTTGGTCTTTTCGTCCACGGCTGGGATGTTGTACTTCTGGATCATGTAGGAGTTCAGCAGCGCCAGGGTGTCCTGGTGTTCCAGCACCACAGGGTAGTACTGTTTGCCAAGCTTGCTCTCGAAGGCCTTGCCTGCGGCCATCAGTTCATCCCAGGTTTTCGGGTATTCGACGCCCGCTTTTTTCCAGGTTTCGTCATTAAAATAGAACACACGCGCGGTCACGGAGATTGGAATACCGTTCAGCTTGCCGTTCACCGTGGTGGATTGCAGCTCTTTAGGATCGAACTGGCTCAGGTCGATCACGTCTTTCATTTTGTTCAGATCGTAGAATCCTTCCCCGCTTTTGGAGAAGATCGGCAGCCAGTTCCAGTTCGTTTGCATCACGTCCGGCTCGGTGCCGCCAGCAATCTGGGTCGTCAGACGGGACAGGTGACCATCCCACCCGGTGTATTCCGCTTTCACGTTAATATCCGGGTTCTGCTTGTGGAACTCTTCCAGCGCTTTCAGGGTAACCTGGTGGCGGCCATTACCGCCCCACCAGGACATACGTAAATCAACATCTTGTGCCATCGATGGCAAAGCAGTAAGGCCCAGGGTAGCGGAGATAGCGGCGCTTAAAAGCACTTTTTTCATTTTTATAACTCCATTAGAGAGAGATGTTCTGTTCAGTTTTAGCGTCAAAAATATGACATTTATTCATATCAAACTTGAAATACACCTTACGATGAAGACCCTTATCAATCATTGGCTTAGCTTCGTCGGAAGGAATTCGGGCGGTCAGTTCGTAATCCGCGACTTTCAGATACACAAAGAACTCATGGCCCATGTTTTCCACACGCACCATTTCGCCGCTGCAACCCCCTTCCTGGAAAGGTTCGTCTGAGAGCGAAACAAATTCAGGGCGCACGCCGTAGAAGATCTCCTGGCCCGCGTAGCCAGACACTTTCTCCTGCATTTCACCGTTGAGCGGCATGGTTTCATTGCCGATAGCGATAAGCAGATTCCCCTCTCTTTCCACCAGCTTGCTGGCACGAATGTTCATTTCTGGCGCACCGATGAAGCCTGCCACAAACATGTTTTTTGGCTTGTGGTAGAGATTATCCGGAGTATCCACTTGCATGATATGGCCGAGCTTCATCACACAGATGCGGTCACCCATGGTCATGGCTTCGGTCTGGTCGTGGGTCACATAAACGGTCGTCGCCGGTTTACCGGATTTCTTCAGCTGCTTGTGCAGGTCAGAAATACGGATACGCATCGAGGCGCGCAGCTTGGCGTCGAGGTTAGATAAGGGTTCATCAAACAGGAACACGTCCGGCTTTTTCACAATCGCACGGCCAACGGCCACACGCTGCGCCTGGCCGCCGGAAAGCTGGCGTGGCAGGCGGTCGAGCAGCTCTTCCAGTTCCAGAATTTTCGCCGCTTCATTCACCTGAGATTCAATCTGATCTTTCGGCAGCTTGCTCAGCTTCAGACCGAAGGCCAGGTTTTCGCGCACCGTCATGTGCGGATACAGCGCGTAGTTCTGGAATACCATCGCAATCCCGCGCTCTTTCGGCGCCAGGTTGTTGACAATTTTCTCACCAATGCGCACTTCACCGCCGCTGATGGTTTCCAGCCCGGCCAGCATTCGCAGGGTGGTGGATTTCGCGCAACCGGATGGCCCGACGATCACCATGAATTCCCCTTCAGCGATTTTCAGGTCGATAGCATGTACCGCTTTGAAGCCGTTGGAGTACACTTTTTCCAGTTTGTTGAAGATAACTTCAGCCATGATATTTCCCTCTTAACCTTTAATTCCGCTGCTGGTTACGCCCTGTACGAAGTAGCGCTGTGCCAGGAAGAAGACAATGATGGATGGCAGAATGGAGATACTCGCCATTGCCAGAATTTCGTTCCACGGCGCACCTTCGGTGACGTCGATGGACATTTTCAGAGCCAGTGCAATTGGGTATTTGTCCACGCTGTAGACGTAAATCAGCGGCCCGATAAAGTCATTCATTGACCACATAAACTGGAACAGTGCGACCGAGATAATGGCCGGTTTCAGGATTGGCACTACCACGTACCACAGCACCTGGATGGAGTTACAGCCGTCAATCTGCGCCGCTTCTTCCATGTCACGCGGTACGCCACGCAGGAACTGGATCAGCATAAAGACGAAGAACCCTTGTGTGGCAAACGCCAGCGGCAGGTACAGCGGCATATAGCTGTTCAACATGCCCATTTCACGGAACATCAGGTACTGCGGGATAAGCAGGACGGTGCTTGGCAGCAACATGGTGGTGATAAGCGTTGCGAACCAGAATTTCTTCCACGGGATCTCGAAGCGGGCAAAGCCGTACGCCACGATGGTGGAGGAGATAATGGTCAGGATCACTTTCGGGATCACATACTTAAAGGTGTTCAGCATGTAATGACCGAAGTTGTATTCAGTCCCGGTTTTCCAGCCGTTAATAAATCCATCCCAGGTGGCGTGTGCAGGCCACAGGCTCAGGGTGGTGAAGATCTCGTGGTTCGGTTTAAACGACGCCGAGAACATCCATACCAGCGGATAGAGCATCAGCAGGCCGACAAACAGCAGGATCACATAGCGGATACTGGCGTTGATTTTCTCTTTGCGCAGCGTGCGAGCCACTTCGCGCTCAGCAATGCTTCTCGCCGTGGAGAGTTGTTGGATATCAGCCATTTTTGCCTCCTTTATCGGCGGAGTAGAACACCCAGTATTTCGAAGACTTAAAGGCGATAGCGGCAAAGACGGCAACCACCAGGAACAGGATCCAGGCCAGCGCAGCGCCGTAGCCCATGTCAAAGTATTTGAACGCGGTGTCGTAGATGTAGAGCGAGAACAGGTAAGTCGAGTAGGTTGGTCCGCCACCGGTAATGACGTATGGCCCGGTAAATTCCTGGAACGCCTGCGTGGTCTGCATGATGAAGTTGAAGAAAATCACCGGCGTAATCAGCGGCACTGTCACTTTCATGAACATCTGCCATTTTGATGCGCCGTCGATCATTGCCGCTTCATACTGTGATTGCGGAACGTTTTGCAGCGCGGCAAGGAAGATAACCATCGCAGAGCCGAACTGCCAGACGCGCAGCAGGGTTACGGACATCAGCGCCAGAGAAGGTTCACCCAGCCAGTTCACCGGGTCAAAGCCAAATACGCCAATAAAGCTGTTCAGCAGGCCATCGATGGCAAACAGTGCACGCCACAGAACCGCAATTGCTACGGAGCTGCCGAGGATCGACGGAATATAGTAGGCAGTACGGAAGAAACCGATGCCGCGTAATTTAAAGTTCAGAACAAACGCAATTCCCAGAGCAAATGCCAGTTTTAATGGAATGGTCAAAAATACATAGGCAAAAGTCACGCCCATGGATTTCCAGAAGAGAGTATCTTCCGTAAACATGTAACGATAGTTCTCGATGCCGTTAAACACCGGCGGGCTCATCAGATCGTAATCAGTAAAACTGAGAAAGAACGATGAGACAAAGGGAAACGCGGTAAAGATTATCAGCCCGATTATGTAGGGTGATATCCACGCTAGCCCCAGCATTTTGTTTTCATTCATACATACCTACCTGGCAATCAATGGTTTTAAAACGGAATCCGATTGTGATGCTGTCGCCCCACGCCTGATGGCAGGCCCGGGGATGTGTGTTCGGTATGAAACGCGTTACGGTTACTCTCTTACCTTATGTTTTATATAACATTTTATTGGATCGTCCTGGCAAGCCTTGTCAGGGTTTTAAAAACTCACGAACTGTTGTTCTTGAATACTAAAACATCGTTTTATTTTATTTTATTGCTATTTATTTCCGCGTCATGCGCTTAATGATGGAAATGTGATCGATGTCGAAACGCTGTTTCAATAAGGTGAGGAAGGTGGCACTTTTAACCGGGATATGAGTCACCGTAAAACGGCTGGAGAGTGGATGAGTCTTCAGAAAGAATGATTAATGTGCGTGATATAGCGCCAATTTTTACTACTAATTCTGATAGTCAGGTATCAGGTTTTAATCTTTTGGCATTCAGATAATTCTTACTTTCTTGTATCATCGAACGCTCAGGGACCTCTCAGGCAGATTCACTGCGCCATCAAAATAGAAGAATTGTTATGTCAGTCATGGATTTTAAAAAAAATACGGATGTGGATTTTTCCCGTCATGCCTCCCCGGCACATGAGTATAAAGAGATTGACCTTCTGGGATTATTGGATGTCTTGTGGGTCGCCAAAAAACGTATTCTGGTTACCGCTTTCGCCTGTGCTGTAGCAGGTCTGGCAATGGCATTTATCCTGCCGCAAAAGTGGACCAGTAAAGCGGTGATCACGCCGGCAGAACAAACGCAGTGGAACCCACTGCGACAGATGCTGGTGGCACTTCAGGTACTGGATGTGGACGTAAAAATCGCCCGCCCTGATGTATTCAACCTGTTTATCAAAAAATTCCAGTCACAGTCACTGCTTGAAGAATATATGACCTCCTCGCCGTTTGTTATGGCGCAGCTGGAAGGTGCAGATATTGATCCTGTTGAGCTGCATCGCGCCGTGGTCAATATTGCCGAGGAGATGAAAGCGGCGGATAACACCGCGGCGAAAGATGCCGATAAAGCGCCCTATGCGTCCTGGACGTTGAGCTTTACAGCGCCGACGGCAACAGATGCGCGTACCGTGCTTGAAGGCTATATCGAGTTCGTATCCGCGCTGGTCGAAAAAGAAACGATGCAGAACATTCGTAATCAGGTCACGCTGAAAACGCGAATGGAGAGAGAGCAGCTGGAACTGGACAGGGTTCGTCTGACCAATATTCACAACACCAACCTGCAACGTCTGAATTATTCCCTGAAAGTGGCCAATGCCGCCGGAATTAAAAAGCCGGTCTACAGTAATGGCCAGGCGGTTAAAGATGACCCGGATTACTCCGTGGCGCTGGGTGCTGATGGTATTGCGCAAAAGCTGGAAATTGAAAAATCGATCAAGGATGTTGCTGAGCTGAATTCCGATTTCCAGAATCGCGAATATCATCTGGCTCAGTTGCAGAAACTGTCTGTTGAAGATGTGAAGCTTGAGCCTTTTAAATATCAGCTGTCACCGTCTCTGCCGGTGAAAAAAGATGGCCCGGGCAAGCTGGTTATTGCGCTGCTCGCAGGCATTGTTGGTGGGCTTTTCGCCTGCGGCTTTGTGCTAGTTCAAAATGCGATGCTGATGCGCAAGCCTTTAGCGGAAGCCCTTCCGGAAGCGGAAATGTAATAAAAGGGCGGTGGTGACACCGCCTTTTTTTATTGCAGAAAATCTTCGCGCACAGGCGTAAAGGTATCAAGCAGTGTGCCGGGTTTCAGGCACACGCAGCCATGCATGATATGCGGCTCTTTATAGAGTGTGTCTCCCGCCGTCACGACATGTTTTTCATCACCAATGGTGAATTCGAACTCGCCGGAAAGCACATAGGTTAACTGCTCGTGCGGATGGTTATGCATCGGCCCGATGGCGCCCTGCTGGAAATTCACCTCTACCGCCATCATCTTTCCGTCATGCGCCAGAATTCGACGTGTCACGCCGTTTCCGAGATCTTCAAGCGTTGTCTCTTTGTGAAAAATAAACATATCTAGCCCCGCAAGGTAATGAAACAATGTTTCATTTAATTTATATCACCGCGCGGTAAAAAGAAACGGCTAGCCAAAGAACTGGAAACAGGATCACAAGTTTGCTTCACTGGAAGAAACATAAAGGAGAAAGTATGAAAACGATCGGCCTGTTAGGTGGAATGAGCTGGGAATCGACCATCCCGTACTACCGCCTGATTAATGAAGGGGTGAAGCAACGTCTTGGCGGGCTGCACTCCGCAAGCCTGCTGCTGCACAGCGTTGATTTCCATGAGATAGAAGCCTGCCAGGCGAGCGGTGAGTGGGATAAAGCCGGCGAGATACTGGCGCAGGCGGCGCTGGGGCTGGAGCGTGCGGGCGCAGAAGGGATTTTGCTCTGTACCAACACCATGCACAAAGTGGCGTCACACATTGAATCGCGCTGTTCGCTGCCGTTCCTGCATATTGCCGATGCCACCGGGCGCGCGATTACCGCCTCCGGGATGACGCGCGTGGCGCTGCTGGGAACCCGCTATACCATGGAGCAGGATTTTTATCGTGGGCGACTGAGCAGTGAATTTGGGATTGAAAGCCTGATCCCGGATGAGGCAGACCGGGCACGCATTAATCAGATTATCTTTGAGGAGCTTTGTCTCGGAACCTTCAGCGAACCCTCGCGCGAGTACTACGTCAGCGTGATTGAGAAGCTCGCACAGCAGGGGGCAGAGGGTGTTATTTTCGGTTGTACAGAGATTGGTTTACTCGTGCCGGTTGAGCGCAGCCCGATCCCGGTGTTTGACACGGCAGCCATTCATGCCGCGGATGCCGTTGAATTTATGCTCTCCTGAGCAGCACAAAGCCGGGCTTGCCCGGCTCAGTCTTGTTCGTTGGCGGCATCATAAGCAGATTGCGCGGCGACGATGGCATCCATATTACTTTCTACCCAGTGAGCCAGCACGGTGACGGTTTCAGTGAGCGCCTGGCCGAGCGGCGTCAGGCTGTACTCTACCGTTACCGGCACAGTGGCAAACACTTTTCGCGAAACCAGGCCGTCTCGCTCCAGCTTACGCAGCGACTGGGTCAGCACTTTCTTGGTGATCCGCTGAATCTCACGTTGCAGGTGATTAAACCGAATCGGTCCGTTTTCCAGACGCGCAAGGATCAGCAGCGCCCATTTATCGGCGATACGCGCCAGTACATTGCGTGTCGGGCAGCGCTCGTCGAACACATTATACGGTGGCATCTCTTTTGTTGCGGTTTCAGCGTCAGTCATGGTGGTTCCCTCGAGGTAACCAGGTGAGGTAAAGGTGCCTTCTTACGCAAGCGAATGTTTGCGTGTATAAAACGACGTAAGGTTTCTATTTGATACCAGGGAACCGAAAATGGCAACCCAGCCGTAAATGTTTGACTTCTTGAGCAATATTCCATCAGGAGACACATAATGAGCGTTGTAGTTATCTATTATTCCGGCTACGGCCACACAAAACGCGTAGCTGAAACGGTTGCTGAAGGCGCGCGTGCTGATTTGATCGCGATTGATAGCAATGGCGATATTCAGGAAAGCGACTGGCAAAAACTCAACGATGCGAAGGCGATTATTTTTGGCGCGCCAACGTATATGGGCAGTGTGCCGTGGCAGTTCAAGAAGTTTGCCGATGCCACGTCGAAAGCCTGGTTTGTGCGCAGCTGGCAGGACAAAGTGTTTGCGGGCTTTAGCAACAGTGCGAGCCTGAACGGTGACAAACAAGTGTCTCTTCAGTATCTGCAAACGCTGGCTTCACAGCATGGCGGTATCTGGGTGAGCCTGGGTCTGCCACCGTCAAACACTCAGGCTGCCACGCGCCAGGATATCAACAACCTGGGCGGTTCTGTTGGGCTGCTGGTGCAGTCTCCGTCAGATGCTGACGCAGGTGCGATTGCATCGGGCGATCTGGAAACTGCAGTGAAATTCGGTGAGCGTGTAGCTTCTGTCGCGAAACGTTTCAACTGAATTGACGAATGCCCGGCAGTTAGCCGGGCATATTGTTAAGCACATCGTCCAGTTTTGCAGTGAACGTGCTAAGCCCCCCTTGCAGATGTTCACTGAAGGCATCCACCAGTGCCGATGCCGGGCGGTGAAGCGGGCGGATAAGGCTCACGGTAAAAGGAACGGATACGCTAAAACGGCGGATAACGATCCCGGTTCCGGCATAATCCAGCGCCGTTAGGGGATTCACCACCGCAATTCCCACACCCGCGCGCACCATCGCACATATTGAGGCGGCACTGTGCGTCTCGACCACCATTCGGCGTTTAACCTGATGCTCGGCAAACAGGGTATCCAGTAACTGCCGGTAGCTGTCAGTCTGCGAAAGACTAATGTAATTTTCGCCCTGAAAATCGGCGGGAGTCAGGATCTGTTTCTGCGCTAACGGATGCCCTGCTGGCAGTACGCAAACTTCATCTAAAGAGAGCAACTCGGTGCGCTGCGTTCCCGCAGGGGTGACAAGCGTTTCGGTCAGGCCGAGATCATGGCGCTGAGCCGAAAGCCACTCTTCCAGCAGTGGCGACTCTTGCGGCACGATGGTGAGGTTGACCTCGGGATAGCGCGTCAGAAAAGGGTGCAGCAGCATGGGCAGAAATGACTGCGAAAAGACGGGCAGGCAGACAATCGACAGCTCACCCTGGCGGAATTCCCGCAGGCTTTCGGCCGCACTGACAATCCTGTCCAGGCCGTACCAGGATCGCTGTACTTCTTCAAACAGGCGTAACCCCTGCACCGTGGGATGCAGTCTGCCGCGCGTACGTTCAAACAGCTTCAGCCCCAGCACTTTCTCAAAGCGTGCCAGCTCGCGGCTGACTGTTGGCTGCGAGGTATGCAGCATAAGTGCAGCTTCGGTGAGATTCCCCGTGGTCATCACGGCGTGAAAAATCTCGATATGGCGTAAGTTGACGGCGGGCATTGGGCACCTGATGACTGAGGGTTATCCATATCATTTTTGCATAGACTCACGATAAAACGATATTTTTTATTCTCTTCGCACTGTGGCGTAATCATAAAAAAATGACATCACCCGGAGAAGACCATGCCACGCCCGCTTAACCAGACTGATACCGATTTGAACGCCGATAATTTACTGCGCCTGCCAGCCGAATTTGGCTGCCCTGTGTGGGTCTACGACGCGCAGATCGTCCGCGAAAAGATTGCCGCGCTACATCAGTTTGACGTGGTGCGTTTTGCTCAGAAAGCCTGCTCGAATATCCATATTTTGCGCCTGATGCGTGAGCAGGGGGTGAAGGTCGATTCGGTTTCTCTGGGTGAAATTGAACGCGCGCTGGCGGCCGGATACGATCCGAAGAGCGACAGCGATGCCATTGTGTTCACGGCTGACTTGATTGATGAACCTACACTTGCCCGCGTACATGAACTGCGGATTCCGGTTAATGCAGGTTCGGTGGATATGCTGGAGCAGCTCGGTCAGGTTTCTCCTGGTCATCGCGTATGGCTGCGCGTGAACCCGGGTTTTGGCCACGGTCACAGCCAAAAAACCAATACCGGCGGTGAAAACAGCAAACACGGGATCTGGTATACCGATCTGCCCGCGGCGCTTGAAGTGATACAGCGCTACAGCCTGGAGCTGGTGGGTATTCATATGCATATTGGTTCCGGTGTCGATTACGGTCACCTGGAGCAAGTATGTGGCGCGATGGTGCGCCAGGTTATTGATTTTGGTCAGGGTATGGAGGCGATCTCCGCCGGTGGCGGCCTGTCTATTCCATATCGTGAAGGCGAAGAGGCGATTGATACCGATCACTATTACGGCCTGTGGAGCGCGGCGCGCGATAAAATTGCCGCCCATCTGGGGCATGCGGTGAAGCTGGAAATCGAACCGGGTCGTTTCCTGGTGGCGGAGTCTGGCGTGCTGGTGTCGCAGGTTCGTAGCGTGAAAGAGATGGGGTCACGTCACTTTGTGCTGATTGATGCAGGCTTTAGCGATCTGATGCGCCCGGCCATGTACGGCAGTTACCACCACATTACCGCGCTGGCCGCAGATGGCCGCGATTTAACGCAGGCTCCGCGGGTTGAAACTGTAGTGGCAGGCCCGCTGTGCGAATCGGGCGATGTGTTTACTCAGCAGGAGGGCGGTAAAGTGGAAACCCGCGCGCTGCCTGAAGTGAAACCGGGTGATTATCTGGTGCTGCATGATACCGGAGCGTACGGGGCGTCAATGTCCTCGAACTACAACAGCCGCCCGCTGCTGCCGGAAGTGCTGTTCGATAATGGTGTGGCGCGGCTGATTCGCCGCCGCCAGACCATTCAGGAACTGCTGGCGCTGGAACTATTTTGAGTGAAAATACGGGCCCGTGGTTACTGAGTCGCGCAACACCAGCGTGCCGGTAAACGGCGGGATCGTTTCGACCGGCTGGTTTTTTGCCAGCCGGATCGCCTGATCGATAGCCGTCACTATCATATTATCGATAGGCAAATAGACCGAAGAGAGCGCAGGCTCCAGCCACTTCGCACTCGGCGCATCATCAAAACCAAACAGCGAAATATCCTGAGGAATACGCAGCCCGGCCTGATGTAACGCCTTAGACGCACCCAGAGCCATATCGTCGTTACAGGCGAAAAGCGCGCTAAACGGCACGTTTTCAGTGATGAGCTCTTTGCACAGCTCATATCCCCGCGTCATTCCTGCATCGCCATATTTCACCCGACGATCGTCCCAGACAATTCCGTGCTTTTCCAGTGCCTTGCGATACCCCATCAGGCGCGCCTTACCGGTTGGCGTGTGGATCGGAACGGTGATACAGGCAATCTCGCGGTGGCCCTGACTTATCAAATAATCCACGGCTTTAAAGGCGGCATCCTGTTGTTCGAAGAACACACAGCGGTCCGCCGCCTGGCTCACTTCGCGGTTGATGATCACCAGCGGCGTTTGCACGGAATGGATGAGCTTCATGATCGCTTTTTCGCTCATGTAGCGGGTATAAAGCACGATGGCATCGCATTTGCGGTCTGCCAGCATTTGCACGGCCATCTCTTCCTGTTCGGGGGCATCGTGACCGTCGGTGACGATCAACTGCTTGCCGTGCGTTTCCGTTTGTCGCGATGCCTGCTGTAACAGGCGTCCGAAGTAAAAACCGTCAAATGTCGACACCACCAGACCAATGCTGTTGCTGGTCTGGTTCGCCAGCGAGCGCGCAAGAAAGTTCGGCCGATAACCTAACTCTTCCATTGCCTTAAACACCTGCTTGCGCGTGCTTTCTTTTACCTGACCTGTGCCGTTCAACACGCGTGAGACTGTGGCTTTTGAAACACCAGCGCGTAATGAGACATCCAGCATTGTTGCCATTAGAAATTCCTGCTTTCACGTAATCGTCCGCAGTTTATCACAGACACTCAGGCACATATGTGCAGCGGCGAAGGCAAAATCCCCACCACGATCACGCTTTTTGGCAACGGGCTATCACAACAGCATAAAACGGAATAAGTGGCATGCCAAAGTGGTTGTAAATCATGATTTGGAATACCTGTTGTCATGATGGGAGATTAATCACAGAACGAATAACACCAGAAAGCTATTTTTGGTATGCCAATAACAGGCGGCTGTAGATCTACTCCAATAAAAGCCCTTCACTGAGGTATTACCCTATGGCATTGCAGGAAAAACTGATCGACGCTCTGGGCAGTTTCGCCACCAAATTCAATAGCTATCGCTATATCATGGCGATCAAGTCCTCCTTTATTACCTTAATGCCGGTCATCATCGTTGGCGCATTCTCTGTGCTGATCTCCAACATGGTGCTGGATCCGAAAAATGGCCTGGCGAGCTTCGAATCGCTCTCTTTTCTCGCCGCGCTAAAACCGATTACCAGTGCGATTAACTACGCCACCCTGAACTTTCTGAACATCGGTGCGGTTTTTTTAATCGGTATTGAGCTGGGGCGTATCAACGGGATCAAATCGCTCTTCCCGGGTTTGCTGGCGGTGATCTGCTTTATCTGTGTTACGCCGACGACGGTTGAAATGATGGTCGACGGGCAGATGCATGTGGTGAAAGACGTGCTGCTGCGCCAGTTCTCGGATACCCGCAGTTTGTTCCTCGGCATGTTTATTGCCATTCTTTCCGTTGAGATTTACTGCTGGCTGGAAAACCGCAAAGGCCTGAAGATTCGGATGCCGGACACAGTGCCGCCTAACGTGGCGGCGTCCTTCTCGGCGCTGATCCCTGCCATCATTACCACTACCGCTATCGCGACGTTTGGCTTCGTTTTCCACCAAATTACCGGCATGTACCTTTACGATGCGGTCTATCAGGTGGTGCAACAACCGCTGGAGCGCGTGGTACAAAGCCTGCCGGGTATTCTTCTGCTGATGTTTGTGGCTCAGCTGTTCTGGGTTATCGGTATTCACGGCAACCAGATGATCAAACCGATCCGCGAACCGCTGCTTCTGGGGGCGATCACCGTCAACATGAGCGCATTTGAGCAGGGAAAAGAGGTCCCGAACATCATCACCATGCCGTTCTGGGATGTGTATATGAGCATTGGGGGTTCCGGTTTAACCATTGGTCTGCTGATTGCGGTGATGATTGCCACTAAACGCAAAGAGATGAAAGAGATAGCCAAGCTTTCCATCGGCCCTGGCCTCTTTAACATCAATGAACCGGTGATTTTCGGGATGCCTATCATGCTTAACCCGATCCTGGCGATCCCGTTCATCATCACCCCACTGGTGACAGGCTCCATCGGGTATTTCGCAACGGCTACTGGCTTTGCCGGAAAAGCTGTGGTGATGGTGCCCTGGACCACGCCGCCGCTGATTAACGCCTGGCTTTCAACTGCGGGCTCAATGGGGGCGGTTGTCACTCAGCTTATCTGTATTGTAACGGCCGTGATTATTTACCTGCCGTTTGTGAAGATCGCTTCCCGCCGTGCTGAACAGGCTGCATTGCAACAAGCCACCAACAACGCGTGAGGATCTGATGAGCACCAAACAGATAGCAATACCGAAAGATTTTATCCTGGGGGCGGCGGCATCTGCCTGGCAGACGGAAGGCTGGAGCGGCAAGAAGGCGGGGCAGGACTCCTGGCTCGACCTCTGGTATAAAAACGATCGCCACGTCTGGCATAACGGCTATGGCCCGTCGGTGGCGACCGATTTTATCAACCGGTATCGTGAAGATGTCGCGCTGATGAAACAGGCGGGGTTGACGCACTATCGCACCTCGATCAACTGGTCGCGTTTTTTGACCGACTACGAAAACGCGACTGTGGACGAAGAGTACGCGGCCTATTACGACGCCCTGTTTGACGAAATGCACCGTCAGGGGATCGAACCGATGATCTGCCTGGAGCATTACGAGCTACCCGGCGTGCTGCTGGAAACCTACGGTGGCTGGGGGTCAAAGCATGTTGTCGAGCTGTTTGTGCGTTACGCTGAAAAAGTGTTTGAGCGCTACCACACAAAAGTGACGCGCTGGTTTAGCTTCAACGAGCCGATTGTAGTGCAGACCCGCGTTTACCTCGATGCGCTGCGCTGGCCCTATGAGCAGAACACCAGTACCTGGATGCAGTGGAACCACCATAAAGTGCTGGCGACAGCGAAGGTGGTGAAGCTGTTCCGCGAGAAAGGTTATCACGGCTCGGTGGGCTGCATTCTTAACCCGGAAGTGACCTATCCGCGCTCGCGTGCGCCGCATGATGTGCGCGCCGCCGAAATGTACGATCTGTTTTATAACCGCGTATTCCTTGACCCGCTGGTGCACGGGCATTACCCGCAGGCGCTTTTTACCCTGCTGGAGCAACACCAGGTTCAGTGGGATTACACGCCAGAAGAGCTGGCGCTGATTGCCGACAACACCGTTGATGAGCTGGGGATCAACCTCTATTACCCGCACCGGGTGAAAGCGCCATCCCGCTCCTGGCACCCGGAAACACCTTTCCACCCGGCATACTATTATGAGCCGTTTGAACTGCCGGGGCGGCGGATGAACAAATCCCGCGGTTGGGAAATCTACCCGCGCATTATTTATGACATGGCGATGCGTATTAAAAACGACTATCGCAACATCAGTTGGTTTGTGGCGGAAAGCGGTATGGGCGTTGAGAACGAAGCGCAGTTCCGCAATCGTGATGGCATTATCGAAGACAATTACCGTATCGAATTTATCAGCGAACATCTCTACTACACGCTACTGGCGCGGGAAGAGGGGGCAAACTGTCACGGCTTTATGCTGTGGGCGTTCACGGACAACGTCTCGCCCATGAATGCATTCAAAAATCGCTATGGATTGATTGAGATCGCTCTGGAGGACAACCGCGCCCGACGCGCCAAAAAGTCGGCCGCCTGGTTCCGGCAACTGCGCGAGGCGCGCGTGCTCACGCTCTGTATTGACGATGAATGGAAGTAAGCGCAAACAGTGTGGGTTCTGGTAAAATAGTGCACAAACTGGTCGGGAGGATGCCCGGCCTGCGCATTAACAGATAAGTACAGGTGATATCGTGGATCAGGCAGTCGTCCCGCCAGAAAAAAAACAGTACCAGGAGATTGGCGAGGATTTGCGCGCGCAAATTATCCAGGGGCATTATCCCGTTGGCTCGCGCCTGCCGCCGGAGCGAAACATTGCCGAGACCTATGGCGTAAGCCGAACCATCGTGCGTGAGGCGTTACTGATGCTGGAGTTGCAGGGCACAGTGGATATTCGCCAGGGGTCGGGCGTCTATGTGATGCGCATCCCTGACGAACATGAAAGTGAAGAAGAGCGGTTCCTGAATAGCGATGTCGGCCCGTTTGAGATTTTACAGGCCCGACAACTGCTTGAAAGTAACATCGCTGCGTTTGCTGCAAAAATGGCCACCCGGGCGGACATTGATAACCTGCGCCGTATCATCGAACAGGAGCAACGCGCCATTGCCGCCGACGATAAAAGCCAGGATAACAACAAAATGTTCCACCTGGTGCTGGCGGGCGCAACGCAAAATCAGATGCTGCTGGCAACGGTTGAAAGCATCTGGCATCACATGGACAGCAGCCCGTTGTGGCAGCAGTTCAACGTGCATATTGGCAGCCGCGCCTGGCGTCTGAAATGGCTCGGCGATCGTCAGACGATCCTTGCGGCACTGCGTCGGCGCGATGTGATGGGCGCATGGCAGGCCATGTTCCAGCATCTCGAAAATGTGAAAAAGAGTCTGCTGGAACTGTCTGACGAAGATGCGCCAGATTTTGACGGTTACCTTTTTGAGTCTGTGCCTGTATTTCAGGGGAAGCTGGTGTGAAAATTATGCCGCTTTATGCCGCGCCGCAGTTTGCAGAGAAGGTTATCGACTGGATCTGGCAGGCTTTTGGCGACGGCCTGCCGCGTGAGTTTTTCCAGAGCGTGGTTGAGCACAGCCAGACCCCGGGCGCGTTGCCGCTGACGTTTATCGCCGCGGAGGGCGAGCAGCTTCTGGGGACGGTGGGGTTATGGCGCTGTGATTTGATTAGCCGTCAGGATCTTTATCCCTGGCTTGCCGCGTTGTACGTTGACGAGGCGGCTCGCGGTAAGGGGCTTGCGGGGTTGCTACAGGAACATGTCATCGCCTTTGCCGCGCAGGCCGGGTATTGCGAATTACATCTCTGGTCTGCCTGCCGCAACTTTTACGAACGTTACGGCTGGCATTATATCGGTGATGGTCTGGAATACCCGAACAAAACGGTCCATCTCTATCGTTATTCGCTTAGCCCTTCAACGGGTGACGCCACGGAGTGACGGCGCACCAGCGTTGGGCTGAACAGATGCGTAATTTCCGGTGGCTGGCGTTTATCCGCCAGCGCTAATGCCAGCTCTGCCGCCTGCGTTGCCATCGTTACAATAGGATAACGCACGGTGGTCAGACGCGGACGTACATAGCGGGACACCAGCACATCATCAAAGCCAATCAGCGAAATTTCTGCCGGCACGTCAATACCGTTGTCATTTAACACCCCCATCGCACCCGCGGCCATTGAGTCGTTATAGCTGGCAACGGCGGTGAAATTCCGCCCGCGGCCTAGCAGCTCCGTCATGGCTTGCTCGCCACCGCTTTCGTCAGGCTCACCGTAGGCAACCAGGCGGTCATTACACGGCAGACCGTTTTCGCGCAGTGCGTCGTAGTAGCCTTGCAGGCGGTCATCCGCATCCGAAATGGGGTGGTTAGAACAGAGATAGCCGATGCGGGTATGACCCTGCTGGATCAGATGACGGGTCGCCAGCCAGGCGCCGTAACGGTCATCGAGCGCAACACAGCGTTTTTCATATCCGGCAATAATGCGGTTGATTATTACCATCCCGGGAATTTGTTTCATCAGGTTGATGAGTTCTTCATCGGGCAACATTTTGGCATGGACGACCAGCGCGGCACAGCGGTGGCGGATCAGCTGTTCGATGGCCTGGCGTTCTTTTTGTTCATTATGGTAACCGTTGCCAATCAGCAAGAAGTTACCTGTTTGGTAAGACACCTGTTCGACGGCTTTAACCATTGCGCCGAAAAAGGGATCTGACACATCACCTACGACCAGACCAATGGTCTCTGTCGACTGCTGAGCCAGTGCGCGGGCGTTGGCGTTGGGGTGGTAATTCAGCGATTCCATGGCGCTTTGTACTGCCTGGCGTGATGCGTCACTGGCTTTTGGTGAGTTGTTAATCACGCGCGAGACGGTCGCGACGGAAACACCTGCCAGACGGGCCACATCCTTAATTGTCGCCATTTAATACCTTCTTAGTGGGGGTAAGCGTTTACACACGAACTAGTGTTGCGGAAAAGTAGCGCGCATACAAGGGGCGGGGGTTTTCGCAATCCACAAACGTGACGCAGAACATACCCTGACGGTGTAATCGTTACACAGCAAGACATGTCAAAATAATGTCAATCTGAACCTTTAGTTACACTTTGCCTCAGGCTGTTGCGATTGTCTGATAGTCGGGACGGTTGGCTGATTGATAGAGTCGAGATCCCAGAGGTATTGATAGGTGAAATCAACTCCGGTTGATTAACACGATTTACACCAACCTGCGTTTCTACGCAGGTTTTTTTTTGCCTCACAGTTCAACCTGTAACAGCAACAGAGAATATTCACAACTGGTTGCACTTCGGCTCATTCCCTTGCGTTTTCTCACTGGCGAAGCACATGGTGAACATCCACAATCAAGATCCCAGAGGTATTGATTGGTGAGAATTCTTAGTACGCATCTCGTACTCATCACTTGCACCAACCTGCGCGGATGCGCAGGTTTTTTTTTGCCCGGTTTTAGCTATCGCTCCTGCTGCACTTCTCGTGTAATCTGCCACCATTTAAAGAACATCCCACTCTGGCTGGCAAGGGAGTTGAAATGCTTTTTGGGTTCTTCCGTACACTCTTTCGTATCCTCTTTCGCATTCGCGTCACCGGTGATACCCAGGCGCTAAAAGGCGAGCGCGTTCTTATCACCCCAAACCACGTTTCCTTTATTGATGGCATTTTGCTGGCGCTGTTCTTGCCTGTACGTCCGGTTTTTGCCGTTTATACCTCTATCAGCCAACAGTGGTTTATGTGCTGGCTGGCACCACTGATTGATTTTGTTCCACTCGACCCGACAAAACCGATGATGATTAAACATCTGGTGCGTCTGGTGGAGCAGGGTCGCCCGGTAGTGATTTTCCCTGAAGGGCGAATCTCGGTGACAGGGTCGCTGATGAAAATCTACGATGGCGCGGGTTTTGTGGCTGCGAAATCGAAAGCAACCGTTGTACCGCTGCGTATTGAAGGCGCGGAGCTGAGCCATTTCAGCCGCCTGACAGGGCTGGTGAAGCAGCGTTATTTCCCGAAGATTACCCTGCATATTCTGCCGCCGACCACGTTGCCGATGCCTGATGCGCCACGTGCGCGCGACCGCCGTAAAATTGCGGGTGAAATGCTGCACCAGATAATGATGGAAGCGCGCATGGCGATCCGCCCACGCGAAACGCTCTACGAATCATTGCTATCGGCGCAACATCGTTATGGTGCGAAGAAAAACTGTATCGAAGACATCAACTTTACGCCTGATACCTACCGCAAGCTGCTGACCAAAACGCTGTTTGTTGGCCGGATTCTTGAAAAATACAGCCAGAAAGGCGAAAAAATTGGCCTGATGCTGCCTAACGCCGGTATCAGTGCGGCGGTGATATTTGGCGCTGTCTCCAGCGGCCGCATTCCGGCAATGATGAACTACACGGCGGGTGTCAAAGGGTTGACCAGCGCCATCACGGCGGCGCAACTTAAAACCGTCTTTACCTCGCGTCAGTTCCTCGATAAAGGCAAATTGTGGCATCTGCCGGAGCAACTGACTCAGGTTCGCTGGGTATTCCTGGAAGATCTCAAAGCGGACGTGACAACGGGCGACAAGCTGTGGATCTTTGCCCACCTGCTGATGCCACGCCTGGCGCAGGTGAAACAGCAGCCGGAAGATGCGGCGATTATCCTCTTTACCTCTGGCTCGGAAGGGAACCCGAAGGGGGTCGTCCACAGCCACAAGAGCATTCTGGCCAACGTCGAACAGATCAAAACCATTGCTGACTTTACGGCGAATGACCGCTTTATGTCGGCGCTACCGCTGTTCCACTCCTTTGGCCTGACGGTGGGGTTGTTTACGCCGCTGCTGACCGGTGCCGAAGTCTTCCTCTATCCAAGCCCGTTGCACTATCGCATTGTGCCGGAACTGGTGTATGACCGTAACTGTACCGTGATTTTCGGAACATCCACTTTCCTCGGAAACTACGCCCGTTTTGCCAATCCTTATGACTTCTATCGTGTGCGTTATGTGGTTGCCGGGGCGGAAAAACTCCAGGACAGCACCCGTCAGATTTGGCAGGACAAATTTGGCCTGCGCATCCTTGAAGGCTACGGGGTGACGGAGTGCGCGCCGGTAGTGTCTATTAACGTGCCTATGGCATCAAAACCTGCAACCGTTGGGCGAATTCTGCCAGGTATGGACGCGCGTTTGCTGGCCGTGCCGGGCATTGAAGACGGTGGCCGCTTGCAGCTGAAAGGGCCGAACGTGATGAACGGGTATTTGCGTGTCGAAAACCCAGGCGTGCTTGAAGTGCCAACGGCAGAAAACATTGATGGCGTTGTTGAAACAGGCTGGTACGACACGGGTGATATCGTCCGCTTCGACGAGCAAGGTTTTGTACAAATCCAGGGGCGAGCAAAACGTTTTGCCAAGATAGCAGGCGAGATGATTTCGCTGGAGATGGTTGAACAGCTGGCGACGGCGGTTTCTGCCGACAAACTTCATGCTACGGTCGTGAAAAGCGATGCCAGCAAAGGTGAAGCGCTGGTGCTGTATACGACCGACAGTGAACTTAAGCGCGAACAGCTGCTTCGCCATGCCCGTGAACACGGCATTCCTGAACTGGCCGTGCCACGCGATATCCGCTATCTGAAACAATTGCCGGTACTGGGCAGCGGTAAGCCCGATTTTGTCACCCTGAAAGGGATGCTTGAAGAGGCGGAACAGCAGAATGCGTGAGTCAGTGCACACTAACACCTCAATCTGGTCAAAAGGCATGATGGCAGTGATTGCTGCCCAGTTCCTGTCAGCCTTTGGTGATAACGCATTGCTGTTTGCCACCCTGGCACTGCTGAAAGCAGAGTTCTACCCCGACTGGAGTCAGCCGATCCTCCAGATGGTGTTTGTGGGTGCTTACATTGTTTTTGCTCCCTTTGTGGGACAAGTGGCGGACAGTTTCCCGAAAGGCCGGGTAATGATGTTTGCCAACAGCCTCAAGCTGCTGGGTGCTGCCAGCATCTGTTTTGGTTTCAACCCGTTTATCGGCTATACGCTGGTGGGTATTGGTGCGGCGGCCTATTCTCCGGCGAAGTATGGCATCCTCGGTGAACTGACCACCGGAGACAGGCTGGTTAAAGCTAACGGTCTGATGGAGTCTTCAACGATTGCCGCTATTCTGCTTGGCTCTGTGGCGGGCGGCGTACTGGCCGACTGGCATGTGCTGGCGGCGCTGGGCATTTGTGCCGCGGTATACGGCGGAGCGGTAGTGGCGAACCTGTTTATCCCGAAACTGGCCGTGGCAAGACCGGGGCAATCCTGGCGCTTTACGCCAATGACCGCCAGCTTCTTTAATGCTTGCCGCGTGCTGTGGCGTAACGGCGAAACGCGTTTTTCGTTAACCGGAACCAGTATGTTCTGGGGGGCGGGTGTTACCCTGCGCTTCCTGCTGGTGTTGTGGGTTCCGGTGGCGTTGGGGATCACTGACAATGCCACGCCGACCTATCTTAACGCGATGGTGGCGATCGGGATTGTGGTTGGCGCAGGCGCTGCGGCGAAGCTGGTAACGCTCGACACCGTCGCGCGTTGTATGCCTGCGGGGATACTGATAGGCGTTGTTGTGCTGATTTTCTCTCTGCAACATGCATTACTTCCGGCGTATGTCCTGCTCGTTCTGATCGGTATTCTCGGCGGCTTCTTCGTTGTGCCGCTCAATGCGCTGCTCCAGGATCGCGGCAAGCAGACCGTTGGTTCGGGAAATGCCATTGCGGTGCAAAACCTGGGTGAGAACGCGGCGATGTTGCTGATGCTTGGGCTGTACTCGCTGGCTGTGAAAGCGGGTACACCAGCCGTGGCGATTGGGGTCGGGTTTGGCGCTATCTTCGCGCTGGCGATTGCCGGGCTGTGGGTCTGGCAGCGTCGGCGTTAAGTGTTGTAGGCCCGGTAAGCGTAGCGCCACCGGGCAATGGCAGGCACTGACACCGACAAAAAGCCGGGTGGCGGCTTCGCCTTACCCGGCCTACGGTATTCTGCGGCGCAAAAAAAACGGCAACATGTGTTGCCGTTCTGCATTTATTACGGTGCCGGGTAGGTATAAACCTGATGCACCGCTTCAATTTCCGCTAACACCTCTTCGCTGAGGTGAAGATGGAAACTCTCAATGTTGGTCTTCAGCTGTTCCATAGTGGTCGCGCCCAACAGGGTGCTGGCAACAAACGGCTGACGACGCACGAAAGCCAGCGCCATCTGCGCAGGATCCAGTCCGTGTCGTTTAGCGATATCAACATATGCCGCGACGGCTTTTTGCGTCTGCGCGCCACTGTAACGGGTAAAACGGCTGAACAGGGTGTTACGCGCGCCGGCAGGTTTCGCACCATTCAGGTATTTACCGGTCAGTGTGCCAAAGCCCAGGCATGAGTAGGCGAGCAGCTCAACCTCTTCATACTGTGTCACTTCGGCCAGACCCACTTCATAGCTGCGGTTCAGCAGGCTGTACGGGTTTTGAATAGTGACGATACGCGGCAGATCGTGTTTATCCGCCAGATGCAGATAGCGCATCACGCCAAATGCCGTTTCGTTAGAGACGCCAATGTAGCGGATCTTGCCTGCGCGCTGGCATTCAGCCAGGGCTTCCAGCGTTTCGAGCAGGGTGACGACCGGCGCGCTTTCATTCCAGCTATAGCCGAGCTTACCGAAACAGTTTGTCGGGCGCTGTGGCCAGTGCACCTGGTAAAGATCGAGATAGTCGGTTTGCAGGCGCTGAAGGCTGGCATCCAGCGCAGCGCGGATGTTTTTGCGATCGAGGATCTGGTTTGGGCGGATCCCTGCATCATTGTTACGCGACGGACCGCTGACTTTAGAGGCGACAATCAGCTTTTCACGATTACCGTGTTTTGCCAGCCAGTTTCCGACATACGTTTCTGTTAAGCCCTGCGTTTCCGGGCGCGGAGGAACAGGGTACATCTCTGCAACGTCAATCAGGTTAATCCCCTGACTCACGGCATAATCGAGTTGTGCATGGGCATCGGCTTCGCTGTTTTGTTCACCAAATGTCATCGTGCCCAACCCCAGTTGGCTTATCTCCAGAGAGCTGTGGGGGATACGGTGATAATGCATAGCCGGCTTCCTTTACAATGGGCGTCAGGAACTCCCCGACGAAGGAATATAAACATGGCAGAGGGGAGGCAAAAGGGGAAGAGAAAAATCAAAAAGGCCAGCAAGCCACTGACCTTTATCTGTTTACCGCTCGATGATTTGCGAAACTTCGTCGCGATTGATTTGCATTTTGTTGCCTTCCTGGTCGCGGTAGCTGACCAGCCCGGTATCGTCATCAACTTCGGGTTTGCCGTCTGTCAGGATCATCCGGCCATCTTTTGTCGACATAACGTAATCACTGCTACAGCCCGATACTGCAAACGCTAAACCGACTGCTGAAATTAACACTGCCCATTTTTTCATCGTTATCGTCCTCACCTGGCTCGTATCAAATCATAGTGTAGTAATAACCCGATAATCCGACAGGAGAAAGCGGTAAAATCTTAAAAACCAGGTGATTGTGTTTGATACATCGCAAATTTCGTGAAAAATCTATGTTCTTAGTAAGAAATGACGAGCAAGCAGAGCGCCGGTGAAATTCTTTTTGAGATAAAAGCCGCGGGGCAGCGTCAGGATCGGTTCGCCATGAGCGCCGATAGCTTCTGTAAGCGCTTTACTGTTGGCAGCTTTAGGGCGCAACTGTAAAACTTCGCCATGCCGGGCGGTAATGCGCTCAACGTGCCCAAGCACGATCATATCCATCAACTCTTCCCAGTCCAGGCACAATTGTCTTTCTTCATCTTCGTCCGGGCTCCAGAGCAACGGCGTACCGACGCGGCGCTCTGCAAGCGGAATTCGCCTGTCGCCTTCCACAGGTACCCACAGCACGCGTTTCAGTTTATGGCGTACATGGCTGGTTTCCCACGTTACGCCTGTATTACCGGTTAATGGCGCAACGCACACAAAAGTGGTTTCCAGCGGCTTTCCCTGGCTATCCACAGGGATCGTTTTCAGTTCAATGCCAAGCGCTGCGAAATCTTGCTCGGGTTTACTGCCCGCACTAGCCCCCAGCCACAACTCAAGCAACATGCCAATCCAGCCTTTGTCACGTTTGAGATCGTTGGGAATGGGCAAGCCTGCCATCGCGGCCAGCTCGCCAAGCGAAAAACCCGCCAGGCGCTGTGCCTGATGCAGCAATTGGTCTTCGTTGGTGGGAGGAGAGAGCAGCGGCGTAAGCGAATGCATGAAGATAACCTTTTGATTAAAAAATGAACTAAGTTTTTGTGCCTTGTGGATAGAGTTTAACTTTTTCTGTACGAATATTCCATGTGTATGATTTGTATGTGATTTTATCTTTTATTTAGAAATCAAATGGGTGCAAAAAACAGGTTGTTCAAATCTGGTCACTGACAATAAACAGGATCTTACACCATGTTATCCACAGAAAAGTGGGATAACTGGGAATAACCCCTACTACTGTTTCAATTTACAGCCTTGACGTGCGACGAAAATCGAATTTTCACACAAATTGTGTCTAACTTATTGGCACAATCTGTGGATAAAACCGACGCTGCTCGATCTTTCATCAGCATGACGATCTCTCGTGTGATGATCATCACGTTATTCATGTTTTTTGGCATGAAAACATAATTAATTATATGAAAAACAAAGAGTATATTTATTTCGTATCGCAGAGGATTTTAACGTCTGAAAAGGTTGTTCATCGGTAATTCCGTACTTCTTCACAACTATATCCACAGAAAAGGTGAATAAAATTGGCCTTATGGCACCTTATCTGTTTATAACTCCACTCATAATTGTGGGTTATTCAAATGTTATTAGGTTACAGGCCTGTAAGAGAGTGGTTTACCGCCTCCCTGGAGTGTGAAACAATCATTCATATATAAGGTTTAGTTTGGGGTAGTCCGGTGATAGATGACGATGGCTACCGCCCAAACGTAGGAATTGTAATTTGTAATCGTCAGGGTCAGGTCATGTGGGCCCGGCGATATGGTCAGCACTCATGGCAGTTCCCGCAGGGCGGGATCAATCCAGGAGAGTCCCCAGAACAAGCGATGTACCGGGAGCTGTTTGAAGAGGTCGGTTTAAGCCGGAAAGATGTTCGCATCCTGGCTTCAACCCGCAACTGGTTGCGTTACAAGTTACCGAAACGTTTGGTGCGATGGGACACAAAGCCGGTTTGTATCGGCCAGAAACAGAAGTGGTTTCTATTGCAGTTGGTGGGAAACGATTCAGATATCAATATGCAAACCAGCAGTACGCCGGAGTTTGATGGCTGGCGCTGGGTGAGCTACTGGTATCCTGTTCGTCAGGTCGTGTCCTTTAAGCGCGATGTTTACCGTAGGGTGATGAAAGAGTTCGCAAGTGTGGTGATGTCGCTTCAGGAGACGCCTCCTAAGCCGCAAAGCGCACCTGCCTGGCGACGTAAAAGAGGTTAAGCTACGCAAATCATGCTCACCCGCTTGCGAGAAATAGTCGAAAAAGTGGCCAGTGCGCCTCGTCTCAACGAGGCGCTCAACATTCTGGTTACTGACATCTGTCTTGCGATGGAGACCGAGGTTTGTTCGGTGTATCTGGCCGACCATGACCGGCGTTGCTATTACCTTATGGCGACCCGAGGTTTGAAAAAACCACGCGGACGCACCGTTACGCTCGCATTTGATGAAGGTATTGTCGGCCTGGTAGGGCGGCTTGCCGAACCCATCAACCTTGCCGATGCGCAAAAACACCCGAGCTTTAAATACATTCCTTCCGTGAAAGAAGAGCGCTTCCGCGCGTTTCTGGGTGTGCCTATCATTCAACGCCGTCAGCTTCTTGGCGTGCTGGTTGTTCAGCAGCGCGAGTTGCGTCAGTACGATGAAAGTGAAGAGTCTTTCCTCGTCACGCTGGCCACGCAGATGGCGGCCATTCTTTCACAGTCTCAGCTCACCGCACTGTTCGGGCAGTATCGTCATACCCGTATCCGCGCGCTCCCTGCTTCACCGGGCGTTGCCATCGCAGAAGGCTGGATGGACGCAACGCTGCCGCTGATGGAGCAGGTGTACGAAGCCTCGACACTGGATGAAGCACTAGAGCGTGAGCGCCTCACTGCCGCACTGGAAGAGGCGGCAAACGAGTTTCGTCGTTACAGCAAGCGTTTTGCTGCGGGGGCGCAAAAAGAGACGGCTGCAATTTTTGATCTTTATTCACACCTGTTGTCCGATGCACGTTTGCGCCGGGAGCTGTTTGCTGAGGTGGATAAAGGCTTTGTTGCCGAGTGGGCTGTAAAGAAGGTTATCGAGAAATTTGCCGAACAGTTTGCCGCGCTGACTGACGGTTATCTGAAAGAGCGCGCAGGGGATTTACGTTCCCTGGGCCAGCGCCTGCTGTTCCACCTCGACGACACCATTCAGGGCGCAAATGCCTGGCCAAAACGCTTCGTGCTGGTTGCCGATGAGCTGTCGGCAACGACACTTGCAGAGCTGCCGCAAGACCGGCTGGCCGGTGTGGTGGTGCGCGATGGTGCCGCCAACTCTCATGCCGCCATTATGGTGCGTGCACTCGGCATCCCGACGGTTATGGGGGCCGATATCCAGCCATCGGTGCTGCACCGACGTACGCTGGTGGTGGATGGTTATCGTGGTGAGTTGTTGGTTGATCCTGAACCCGTTCTGCTTCAGGAATACCAGCGTCTTATCAGCGAAGAGAATGAATTAAGCAAGCTGGCAGAAGATGACGTTAACTTGCCCGCGCAGCTGAAAAGCGGCGAGCGGGTCAAAGTGATGCTCAATGCTGGCTTAAGCCCTGAGCATGAAGAAAAGCTCGGCAGCCGAATAGACGGTATTGGCTTATATCGCACTGAAATCCCGTTCATGCTGCAAAGCGGCTTCCCGTCTGAAGAAGAGCAAGTCGCCCAGTATCAGGGCATGTTGCAGATGTTCAACGACAAACCCGTTACGCTGCGTACTCTGGATGTTGGGGCAGATAAACAGCTGCCCTATATGCCAATCAGTGAAGAAAACCCGTGCCTGGGCTGGCGAGGGATACGCATTACGCTCGATCAGCCAGAGATCTTCCTGATCCAGGTGCGCGCTATGCTGCGTGCGAATGCCGCGACCGGTAATCTCAGTATCCTGCTGCCTATGGTCACCAGTATTGACGAGATTGACGAAGCGCGGCGTTTGATCGAACGCGCCGGGCGTGAAGTTGAAGAGATGATCGGTTACGCGATCCCCAAACCGCGTATCGGCGTGATGCTTGAAGTCCCGTCAATGGTCTTTATGCTGCCGCAACTGGCTAATCGTGTTGATTTTATCTCTGTCGGCACCAACGATCTGACTCAGTATATTCTGGCCGTCGATCGTAACAACACCCGCGTCGCGAGCATTTACGACAGCCTGCACCCAGCCATGCTGCGAGCATTGTCCATGATTTCCCGCGAAGCTGAGCAGTACGGTATCGACCTGCGTCTGTGCGGTGAAATGGCCGGTGATTCCATGTGTGTGGCTATCCTTATCGGACTGGGATTCCGCCATTTGTCGATGAACGGACGCTCCGTGGCGCGCGTGAAATACCTGCTACGTCATATCGAATTTGAAGATGCTCGTGAACTGGCCGCACGAAGCCTCGAAGCGCAACTGGCAACCGAGGTACGTCATCAGGTTGCTGCCTTTATGGAGCGTCGTGGCATGGGCGGGCTGATCCGCGGCGGCCGCTAAGCCGCTTTTCGCCTTCTCCCCGTGGAAGAGGGCATCTGGCGGCACAAAACTCTATACACATCTTTTACATCTCAGGCGCATCCTCAGCCTCAGGCTTATGCTATGATTCGCAACCTTGGAGCACCTGCCAACGGCGGGGACGCATTTTTACCGCTGTCCACTTTCAGCGGAATAACAACATCTTGTGGTGACAGATGAACAGTGGTTATCTGCATTTTCCGGAATTTGATCCGGTCATTTTCTCAGTAGGACCTGTAGCGCTTCACTGGTATGGTTTGATGTACCTGGTGGGCTTTGTTTTCGCTATGTGGCTTGCGGGCCGTCGCGCCAGCCGTCCTGGCAGTGGCTGGACGAAGAACGAAGTCGAGAACCTGTTGTATGCGGGCTTCCTTGGCGTATTCCTGGGTGGCCGTATCGGCTATGTCCTGTTCTATAACTTCCCGGTCTTCCTGAGCGATCCACTCTATCTGTTCCGCGTCTGGGACGGTGGTATGTCCTTCCACGGTGGCCTGATTGGTGTGATCCTGGTGATGGTGATCTTCGCCAAACGCACCAAACGTAACTTCTTCCAGGTATCGGATTTCATTGCGCCGCTGATCCCGTTTGGGTTGGGTGCCGGGCGTCTTGGTAACTTCATCAACGGTGAGCTGTGGGGCCGTGTCGACCCGAGTGTCTCCTGGACCATGCTGTTCCCGGGCTCCCGCGCTGAAGATATCGCACTGCTGCCGTCTCATCCTGAGTGGCAATCTGTTTTCGATACGTACGGCGTTCTGCCGCGTCACATGTCTCAGCTTTATGAGCTGGCGCTGGAAGGCGTGGTGCTGTTTATCATCCTGAATCTGTTTATCCGCAAACCGCGCCCGATGGGGGCTGTTTCTGGCCTGTTCCTGATTGGCTACGGCGCGTTCCGTATCATCGTCGAGTTCTTCCGCCAGCCGGATGCACAGTTTACCGGTGAGTGGGTACAGTACATCAGTATGGGGCAGATCCTCTCCATTCCGATGATTGTAGCGGGTGCCATTATGATGATTTGGGCGTATCGTCGTCGCTCACAGCAACAACTTTCCTGAGGAACCATGAAACAGTATCTTGAATTGATGAAAAAAGTGCTCGATGAGGGCACGCCGAAAAATGACCGTACCGGTACCGGCACGCTCTCCATTTTTGGCCACCAGATGCGCTTCAATCTGCAAGAAGGCTTCCCACTGGTGACGACAAAGCGCTGCCACCTGCGCTCGATCATTCATGAACTGCTCTGGTTCCTGCAAGGCGATACCAACGTGGCTTATCTGCAAGAAAACAACGTCTCTATCTGGGACGAATGGGCAGATGATAACGGCAACCTCGGCCCGGTATACGGAAAGCAATGGCGCGCATGGCCAACGCCTGATGGCCGCCATATCGACCAGATCACCACTGTGATGAACCAGCTGAAAAACGACCCGGATTCGCGCCGCATTATCGTTTCGGCGTGGAACGTTGGCGAACTGGACAAAATGGCGCTGGCGCCTTGCCATGCGTTCTTCCAGTTCTATGTCGCAGACGGAAAACTGTCTTGTCAGCTCTATCAGCGTTCCTGCGATGTGTTCCTCGGCCTGCCGTTTAACATTGCAAGCTATGCGCTGCTGGTGCACATGATGGCGCAACAGTGTGACCTGGAAGTGGGAGATTTCGTCTGGACGGGTGGTGATACCCATCTGTACAGCAACCACATGGAACAGACGCATCTTCAGCTCACCCGTGAGCCGCGCGCACTGCCGAAACTGGTTATCAAACGTAAACCGGAATCAATCTTCGACTATCGCTTTGACGATTTCGAAATTGAGGGTTATGACCCGCATCCAGGTATCAAAGCTCCTGTCGCTATCTAATAGCGTAAATCCTGACACAACCGGTGCTTTTTAGCGCCGGTTTTTTTTTCGCCTCCATTCTGTTTTTCGAGCTGCTATCCAGCGATTTTGCAAAGCCCTGCAACAGGGTTAATTCACTGGAAAGCACCTCGTAATGTCTTGATTTTTGACTCGTCAGCCTTACTGCGCTGTACCACACTGCCGCCATGAAAAAACAGACGGGCTTTACGCTAATCGAAACCCTGGTCGCTATTTCACTGGTTGTCATTCTTAGTTCTACCGGGCTTTACAGCTGGAACAGCTGGCAACAGCAGCATCGTTTATGGCAAACCGCCAGCCAGGTACGTGACTACCTTGTGTTCCTGCGCAACGATGCCAACAGGCATAACCGTGAACATAAAATTTCCCTTCAGGAGAACGGGGAAAGCGGGTGTCTTTTCAGCTCCGTTGTCCTGGACTGTGAGGCGGGTGGCGCCTTTGTCCTAAAACCACTCTGGCCGGAGGTCACTATCACTGAATTGACTCCTGCGCTTGGGTTCTATGGGCTAAGAGATACAGCATGGGCCGGGCACGTTCGGGTGAGCAGTGGGGCGGGTGAATGGCTGGTGATTGTCTCTAACACAAGTCGAATCAGGATGTGTAATACCGCCGGAGGGAGTGTATGTCGTTAAAGCAACGCGGCTTCTCGCTGACAGAAGTGCTGATTGCCATGCTGATTGGCAGCATTCTGCTGTTGAGCACTGCCCGGTTTTTACCCGGGATGCAGCGGGCTGTTCTGCTGCAATCAGGTCGACAGGAGCTTGAAGAGGAGGTCTGGCAACGGCTTTTTTCAATAGGTAAGCACCTTCAGCGAGCGGGATACTGCGCAGGAGGTTGTCAGGGAGAAGGACTGGTCATTGGTCGGCAAGGGCGTTGCGTAATAGTGCGATGGGATGCGAACAGCAATGGTATCTGGGATATGTCTGCATCGGAAAACGACAGTACGGGCTTTCGCCTGGAGTCCGGTTCACTGGAAACCCTGCGCGGTGCGACATCATGCGATGGCAAAGGCTGGGAAAAACTAACCGACCCGGACAGGCTTTTTATCCAGACATTCGTGGTAAGCAAGCGTGAGCGTTCTGGTTTCGCTCCAGAGCTGAATATTGAGCTGGCCGCCAGCCGAAAAAACGGGCAGGGCGACGCTTATCTGGCGCGCTATGGTGTGACGGGGTTTAATCTGTGAACCGGCAATCCGGGATATCGTCACTGGCTATGGTTCTGCTTTTGCTGGTGCTCGGCAGTTTGATCCTGACGGGGCTAAACCAACAGCTTGAAACCTTTAGCGCACTGGTCAGTAGTGAGAGAAACGCCATCCACCACCAGGCCAACGTGCAGTCGGCGCTGGAGTGGGGCAAAGGCCAGCAATGGGCGCTACAGCCTGATGTTCAGTGCAGGCAGCCTGGTCAACAATCACGAGTCTGTTTGCGACTGCTGAGTGACTATCAGGTGTTACTGATCGCAGGAAGCCATGACCAGCTGTTGTGGCGGTTGGGGGACATTACAGAAGGGCGTATACGTTTTTCACCCCATGGCTGGACTGATTTTTGCCCACTGAAGGAGAATGCACTATGTCAGTTGCCCTGAACAGACAGCAGGGTTTTAGTCTGGTTGAAGTCTTGCTGGCGATGGTACTTCTGGTGATGACCGTCACAGCATTGTCCGGCTATTACCGGGCTCTGGCGTCCCGATTCGTGACGCTAAACCAGTATCGTCAGCTCTGGCATAACGCCTGGAATCAGTCTCAGGTTGACGTCAACGCGTTACCAGCGGGCTGGCAGGTGAGCCGGGTGCAGACATTGCAGTCCGGATGTGTCAGCATCACAGCTATTATTATTTCTCCTCTGGGGCAGCGCGGTGAGATGACTCGCCTGCACTGCCCGGTTAGCCAGTAGTCGGGAGCGTTTATGTTAAGGGTCTATCACTCAAATCGTCTGGATGTGCTGGAAGCGCTGATGGAGTTTATCGTTGAGCGAGAACGCCTTGACGATCCGTTTGAGCCAGAGATGGTGCTGGTGCAAAGCACCGGTATGGCACAGTGGCTGCAAATGTCCTTGTCACAAAAGTTTGGCATCGCGGCAAATATTGAGTTCCCTCTGCCCGCGAGCTTTATCTGGGACATGTTTGTTCGCGTGTTGCCTGATATTCCAAAGCAGAGTGCGTTTAACAAGCAAAGCATGAGCTGGAAGCTGATGTCGCTGCTGCCTGGAATGCTGTCGCGCGATGAGTTTGCCATGCTGCGGCACTACCTCACTGATGACACCGACAAGCGCAAGTTATTCCAGCTGGCGTCGCGTACCGCCGATCTCTATGACCAGTACCTGGTTTACCGTTCCGACTGGTTAATTCGCTGGGAAGCGGGGGAACTTGTAGAAGGTTTATCCGAAGCGCAAATCTGGCAGGCTCCGCTGTGGAAAGCGCTGGTGGAACATACTGAGGCGCTGGGTCAGCCGAAATGGCACCGTGCGAACTTATATGACAAGTTTATATCCATACTGGAAACGGCTTCTGAACCCCCGCCCGGCTTGCCATCGCGGGTGTTTATCTGCGGCATATCGGCCTTACCGCCGGTTTACCTGGACGCTCTGAAAGCGTTGGGTAAGCATGTTGATATCCATATTCTTTTTACCAACCCGTGCCGACATTACTGGGGTGACATCCAGGACTCCCGCTGGCTCTCACGGCTCGTTACCCGCCAAAGACGACGCATCTTTGAGGAACGCACCGTGCCGTTGTTTAAAGACAGTGCAACCGCTTCGCAGCTTTTCGATGAAGAGGGGATTCAAAACCTGCCTAACCCTCTGCTGGCATCATGGGGAAAACTGGGGCGCGACTATATCCACATGCTCTCTGATATCACCTCTTCGGGTGAAGGTGACGTGGATGCGTTTGCTGAAATAACACCGGATAGCCTGCTGCACAACATTCAGCTAGATATCCTGGATTTGGAAAACCGCGCGGTCATGGGCATCACCGCGGAAGAATTTGCACACAGCAACAATAAAAGACGACTGGATCCTGACGATCGCAGTATCACGGTCCACGTTTGCCATAGCCCGCAGCGTGAGGTAGAGATCCTGCACGACCGGTTACTGGCGATGTTGCAGGACGATCCAACCCTTACACCGCGCGATATTGTGGTAATGGTGGCTGATATCGACAGTTACAGCCCGTTTATTCAGGCGGTATTTGGCAGTGCAACAGGAGAACGCTATCTGCCGTATGCGATTTCCGACCGCCGTGCGCGTCAGTCTCACCCCGCATTACAGGCTTTTGTGAGCTTGCTGTCGCTACCGGATAGCCGATTTATTTCTGAAGATGTGCTGGCCCTGCTTGATGTACCCGTGCTGGCCGCGCGCTTTGACATTGACGAAGAGGGGCTGCGCTACCTTCGACAGTGGGTTAATGAATCCGGCGTGCGTTGGGGAATCGACGACGATAACGTTCAGGAATTCGAACTCCCGCCGACAGGTCAACATACCTGGCAGTTTGGGTTGACGCGAATGCTGCTTGGCTATGCCATGGAAAGCAGCCAGGGCGAGTGGAATGAGGTACTTCCTTATGACGAATCCAGCGGCTTAATTGCCGGGCTGGTCGGCCATCTTGCTTCGCTCCTGATGCAGCTCAACCGATGGCGTCGTGAACTGATGCAGCCTCGTCCGCTGGAAGAGTGGCTGCCGGTATGCCGTGAAATGCTCAGCGATTTCTTCCTGCCTGATAGTGAAACCGAAGCTGCAATGGCGCTAATTGAAAAACAGTGGCAGGCCATCGTGGATGAGGGGGTCGGATCGCACTACACGGAAGCGGTTCCGTTATCGCTGTTACGTGACGAACTGACACAACGTCTTGATCAGGAGCGTATCAGCCAGCGTTTCCTCGCAGGGCCGGTCAACATTTGTACCTTAATGCCTATGCGTTCGATCCCCTTCAAAGTGGTTTGCCTGCTTGGTATGAACGACGGCATCTATCCGCGGGCATTAGCGCCGCTGGGCTTTGACCTGATGAGCCCACAGCCGAAGCGCGGTGACCGTAGCCGCCGTGACGATGACCGCTATCTTTTCCTCGAAGCACTGATATCCGCCCAAAGTAAGCTTTATATCAGCTACATCGGGCGTTCCATTCAGGACAACAGTGAGCGCTTCCCGTCCGTACTGGTGCAGGAACTCGTGGACTATATCGGGCAGAGCCACTATCTGCCCGGCGATGAAGAGCGCAATTGTGATGAAAGCGAGCAGCGGGTAAAGGCGCATATTACCTGTAGCCATACCCGAATGCCGTTTGACCCGGTGAACTACGGAGCGAATGAGTACCGAAGCTATGCTCGTGAGTGGCTGCCTGCGGCGAAGAAAGAGGGCGCTGCGTACACTGATTTTATTCAGGCGCTTGAACCACGTCCTTTTGACACGCTGACCTTTGAGCAGCTCCAGCGATTCTGGGCCCATCCGGTGCGGGCATTCTTCCAGCAACGATTGCAGGTCAACTTCCGTTCTGAAGAGAACGATATTCCGGACTCAGAACCCTTTACGCTGGACGGGCTCGAACGGTATCAGCTCAACCTTCAGCTTTTGAATGCGCTCGTTGAACAGGAAGATGCACACAGTCTTTTCCGCCGCTATCGCGCAGCGGGGCAGCTACCTTATGGCGCGTTTGGCGAAATCGCCTGGGATGCGCAATGTCAGGAGATGCAGGCCCTTGCTGAGCGCGTTATTGAATGCCGCAAGCCGGGTAAAAGTATTGAAATCGATCTCAACTGTAACGGTGTCCAGCTTACGGGCTGGTTGCCCCAGGTTCAGCAAGATGGGCTGTTACGCTGGCGACCTTCGATGCTCAGTGTTTCACAAGGATTGCAACTCTGGCTCGAACACCTTGTCTACAGTGCGGGTGGCAACGAAGGTGAAAGCCGGTTATTTGTGCGTAAAGAGGGGGAATGGCGCTTTCCACCAATGGCTTCCGGGCAGGCAATGGAATATCTCTCGATATTCATCGAAGGATATCGACAGGGGATGACAAAACCTCTGCTGCTGCTGCCAGAAAGTGGTGGTGCGTGGATAAAAGCCTGTTATGACGCGCAGAATGATGCCATGTTAACGGATAACATTTCGCTGCAAAAAGCCCGTAGTAAATTTATCCAGGCGTACGAAGGGAACATGATCGTGCGCGGGGAAGGGGAAGATGTCTGGTATCAGCGTTTATGGCGCACGCTTGAGCCAGAATACTTTGACGCTATCACGGAAGAGGCACAGCGCTACCTGTTACCTTTGTTCAAATTTAATCAGTCCTGATGACCGTATAAAAATTGCGCATATTTGACTGTTCATTTATTATGCAATTCCTGTCACGGACTGATGTATCAGAGAAAGAGATGTTGGCGTGTCCAGCACGTAGTTTGTTAATGATGTAGCCGTGATAAAGAGGTCCGTTAATGCCAGGCAGCACCTTGTTCAAAGCGTTTGTTTTGTTTGTCGCCCTTTGGGCACCCATCACTCAGGCAGATTCCGGTTGGCAACCCGTTCAGGAAACTATCCGTAAGAGCGAAAAAGATACCCGCCAGTATCAGGCTATTCACCTTGATAACGGGATGACTGTGCTGCTGGTTTCCGATCCGCAGGCGGTGAAATCTCTTTCTGCGCTGGTTGTGCCTGTTGGATCACTTGAAGATCCAGAAGCCCACCCGGGGCTTGCTCACTACCTTGAGCACATGACGCTGATGGGGTCTAAAAAATACCCGCAGCCTGATAGTCTGTCTGAATTTCTGAAAATGCATGGCGGTAGCCACAACGCCAGCACTGCACCTTACCGTACCGCGTTTTATCTCGAAGTTGAAAACGATGCGCTGGAAGGGGCGGTCGATCGCCTTGCGGATTCAATAGCGGCACCGCTGCTGGACAAAAAATACGCCGATCGTGAACGCAATGCCGTCAATGCGGAACTGACTCTGGCGCGTACGCGAGACGGGATGCGAATGGCGCAGGTCAGCGCCGAAACGATAAACCCGGCACACCCGGGTTCGCGCTTCTCGGGCGGTAACCTGGATACTCTGAGCGACAAACCTAACAGCCCGGTGCTCGATGCCCTGCATGCGTTTCGTGATAAATACTACTCAGCCAACCTGATGAAAGCGGTTATCTACAGCAATAAACCGTTACCAGAGCTGGCAGGTATAGCCGCGCAAACTTTTGGTCGGGTGCCAAATAAGAACATTGAGTTACCGCAGATTAACGTGCCGGTAGTCACGGACGCGCAGAAAGGTATTGTGATCCATTACGTGCCTGCGCTTCCTCGCAAAGTGTTACGCGTTGAATTCCGTATCGATAACAATACGGCGCAGTTCCGCAGCAAAACGGATGAACTTGTCACCTACCTTATTGGCAACCGTAGCCCGGGAACGCTTTCCGACTGGTTGCAAAAACAGGGGCTGGTGGAAGGTATCCGCGCTGATTCCGATCCCGTTGTGAACGGTAACAGCGGTGTGCTGGCAATTTCCGCAACCCTGACGGATAAAGGCCTTGCCAACCGTGATGAAGTGGTTGCCGCTATTTTCAGCTACCTCTCCCTGTTACGTGATAAAGGCATAGATAAAAGCTATTTCGATGAGCTGGCACACGTGCTGGATCTCGATTTCCGCTACCCTTCTATCACGCGTGATATGGACTACGTGGAATGGCTCGCCGACACTATGATCCGCGTGCCGGTTGAACACACGCTGGATGCGGTCAATATTGCCGACCAGTACGATGCTGCGGCGGTAAAAGCCCGTCTGGCCATGATGACCCCACAGAATGCCCGTATCTGGTATATCAGTCCGAACGAGCCACACAATAAAACGGCTTATTTCGTGGAAGCCCCTTATCAGGTGGATAAAATCAGTGAACAGACCTTCTCTGACTGGCAGAAAAAAGCCGGAGAGATCGCGCTTAAATTACCGGAGCTGAACCCCTACATCCCGGATGATTTCTCGCTGATTAAAACCACAAAAGCGTACCCGCACCCGGAGCTTATCGTTGATGAGCCAACGCTGCGTGTGGTCTATGCGCCGAGCCATTATTTTGCGAATGAGCCGAAAGCGGATGTCAGCGTGGTGCTGCGTAATCCAAAAGCGATGGATAGCGCTAAAAACCAGGTGCTGTTTGCACTTAACGACTATCTGGCAGGTATCGCGCTTGATCAGCTCAGCAACCAGGCCGCGGTCGGGGGGATTAGCTTCTCCACCAATGCCAATAACGGGCTGATGGTTAATGCCAACGGCTATACCCAGCGTTTACCTCAGTTGTTCCAGGCCTTGCTTGAAGGGTATTTCAGCTACACGCCAACGGAAGAACAGCTCGAGCAGGCGAAATCCTGGTATGCACAGATGATGGACTCCGCAGAGAAAGGCAAAGCCTACGACCAGGCGATTATGCCAGCGCAGATGCTGTCGCAGATCCCGTATTTCCAGCGTGAAGACCGGCGTGCTCTGCTGCCGTCTGTCTCGCTGAAAGATGTGCTGGATTACCGTGATTCTCTGAAAACTAACACCCGTCCTGAATTCCTGATTGTCGGGAATATGGGGGAAGAACAGGCCAAAACGCTGGCGCAGAATGTGCGTACTCAACTGGGTTCGAAAGGTGAAGTCTGGTGTCGTAACCAGGATGTGTTGGTTGAGAAAAAACAGAATGTGATTTTTGAAAAGCCTGGGACCAGTACTGATTCCGCTCTGGCTGCGGTATTTGTCCCAACTGGTTATGACGAATTCGCCAGTTCGGCGCAGAGTGCGGTGTTGGGCCAGATTATTCAACCCTGGTTCTATAATCAACTGCGCACTGAAGAGCAGCTTGGCTACGCGGTCTTCGCGTTCTCAATGAACGTCGGGCGCCAGTGGGGATTAGGTTTCTTGCTGCAAAGCAGTGATAAACAGCCAGTCTATCTCTGGAAGCGCTATCAGGCCTTCTTCCCGCAGGCAGAAGAAAAACTGCGTGCGATGAAGCCTGAAGAATTTGCCCAGATCCAGCAGGCGGTTATCGCGCAGGTGATGCAGCCGCCGCAAACTTTGGGTGAAGAAGCCTCGCAACTGAGCAAAGATTTTGATCGCGGTAATCTGAGTTTCGATTCGCGTGATAAAGTAGTGGCAGAGATAAAACAGCTGACGCCTCAAAAGGTTGCCGATTTCTTCCATCAGGCGGTAGTCAAACCGCAGGGAATGGCCATCTTGTCTCAGGTTTCCGGTAGCCAGAACGGCAAAACGGAATACGTAAACCCGAAAGGCTGGAAAGTCTGGAAGAGCGTCAGCGCATTGCAGCAATCTATGCCCTGGAGTAAGAAAGAATGACCGATACCGCTGAGTCCCTTGATCCCTTACGTTTACCTCTACAGGGTGAACGATTGATTGAAGCCTCAGCGGGAACGGGAAAAACCTTTACCATAGCCGCGCTTTATCTGCGCCTGCTGCTCGGGCTTGGAGGAAACGCGGCTTTTTCACGCCCTCTGAGTGTGGAAGAGCTGCTGGTAGTAACCTTTACCGAAGCCGCCACCGCTGAGCTGCGCGGGCGTATTCGTTCAAACATCCACGAACTGCGCATCGCCTGCTTGCGCCAGAGCACGGATAACCCCCTTTACGCGCGTCTTCTGGACGAGATTGTCGATAAGCAGCAAGCAGCCCAGTGGCTGCTGTTAGCAGAGCGGCAAATGGATGAAGCCGCCGTCTTCACCATTCACGGCTTCTGCCAGCGAATGCTGAGCCTGAATGCGTTTGAATCCGGCATGTTGTTTGAACAGCAGCTTATCGAAGACGAATCTGAGTTGCGCTATCAGGCCTGCGCGGATTTCTGGCGTCGTCATTGCTATCCATTGCCCCGCGATATTGCCGAAGCGGTTCATGCGTTATGGAAAGGGCCGGAAGAGCTTCTTCGCTCTATCGACCGTTATTTGCAGGGCGAAGCGCCGGTGATTAAATCACCCCCTCCGGCTGATGAAACGCTGGCATCACGTCATGAAAAAATCGTGTCGCAAATTGCCGCCCTGAAGCAGAAATGGAACGAGTCGGTCGGTGACATTGAGGCCATCGTCGAAAATTCAGGTATCGACAGACGCAAGTTCAACCGCGGTAACCAGGCAAAGTGGATTGAAAAAATCAGCATCTGGGCGCAGGAAGAGTCCCGGGGCTATCAGCTTCCGGACGCGCTGGAAAAATTCTCGCAGCGATTCCTGATTGAACGAACGAAGGCTGACGGCGTTGTCCCTGAACATCCCCTGTTTGTTGCCATTGAAGCCTTGCTGGCCGAGCCATTGACCCTTAATGATCTGATGATCACCCGCGCAATGGCCGAGATCCGCGAAACAGTGGCTCGTGAAAAGCAGCGTCGTGGTGAACTTGGATTTGACGATATGCTGAGCCGGCTCGATGCCGCGCTGCGCAGCGAAAACGGTGAAGCCCTGGCCGCCGCCATTCGTGCCCGTTTCCCGGTGGCGATGATCGACGAATTTCAGGATACCGATCCGCAACAATACCGTATCTTCCGCCGTATCTGGCGGCAGCAGCCGGACACGGCGCTGCTGCTGATTGGCGATCCGAAACAGGCTATTTATGCCTTCCGTGGTGCGGATATTTTTACCTACATGAAAGCCCGTAGTGAGGTAGAAGCGCACTATACGCTGGATACCAACTGGCGTTCATCACCCGGCATGGTCGAGAGCGTAAATGCGCTGTTCGAGCGCATGGATGCCGCTTTCATGTTCCGGGAAATCCCGTTTTTACCGGTCAAATCTGCACCTAAAAACGCCGCCCTTCGTTTTGAGTTCAATGGTGAATTTCAGCCAGCGATGAGTTTTTGGTTGCTGGAGGGAGACGGCTTCGGGATAAGCGACTACCAGAACGCGATGGCCCAGCACTGTGCGGCGCAAATTCGCGACTGGCTCAGTGCTGGCGTGCGGGGTGAGGCGCTGCTATGGAAAGGCGAAACTGCCTCCCCGGTGAAGGCCTCCGACATCACGGTGCTGGTGCGTAGTCGTCAGGAAGCGGCTCTGATCCGTGACGCGCTGACAATCCTGAATATCCCCTCGGTCTACCTGTCGAATCGCGATAGCGTATTTGAAACCCTTGAGGCCCAGGAGTTGCTCTGGCTGTTGCAGGCGGTGTTGTCACCGGAGCGGGAAAGTACGCTTCGCAGTGCGCTGGCAAGCTCAATGTTGGGGCTGAACGCCCGGGATATTGATGCGCTCAACAACGATGAAATTGCCTGGGATGCGGTGGTTGAAGAGTTTGTTCACTATCGTGAGCGCTGGCAAAAACGCGGTGTTATGGCGATGCTGCGTGAGCTGATAACCCAGCGTCATATTGCTGAGAACATGCTGGCGACGCCGGGCGGAGAACGTCGCCTGACGGATATCTTGCATATCAGCGAGTTATTGCAGGAGGCCGGCACGCAGCTTGAGAGCGAACACGCCCTGGTGCGCTGGTTGGCGCAGCAAATTGCCGATCCCAACAGTAACTCCTCAAGCCAGCAAATGCGCCTCGAAAGCGATAAGCATCTGGTGCAGATTGTCACCATCCACAAATCGAAAGGTCTGGAATATCCACTGGTCTGGCTGCCTTTCATTGCGAATTACCGGGCACAGGATCAAGCGTTTTATCACGACCGGGACTCTTTTGAGGCAGTGCTGGACCTCAGCAAGGCCGATGCGAGCGTTGAGCTGGCGGAAGCCGAACGTCTGGCAGAAGATTTGCGACTACTTTATGTAGCCCTGACCCGTTCAGTCTGGCATTGCAGCCTGGGTATTGCACCGCTGTTCCGTCGACGTGGAGAGAAAGCGGGAGAGTCTGATTTCCATCTGAGCGCGGTGGGGCGGCTTATCCAGCGGGGCGAGCCAAAAGATGCGGCAGGGCTGCGTCAGTGCCTTGAGTCCATTTGCGACGAGAATATTGCGTTGCGTGTTCCTGGCCTGCCAGATAACAATCGTTGGGAAATGCCGGAACAACGTGAACCCGATCTGGATGCCCGAAAAATAACGAGAACCGTTGCGGATAACTGGCGCGTAACGAGTTACTCCGGTTTGCAGCAGCATGGCCAAAGCATCGCGCAGGATCTGATGCCTAAGCTGGATGTGGATGCCGCAGTAGTGGGCGATGTGCAGGTAGAGCCAATGCTTACGCCGCACCAGTTCCCGCGCGGGGCATCGCCGGGCACGTTTTTACACAGTTTGTTTGAAGAGCTTGATTTCACACAACCTGTTTCCCCGGAATGGGTGCAGGAGATGTTGCAGAAGGGCGGTTATGATGCCGCCTGGCAGCCGGTGCTGACAACCTGGGTGAGCGCAATCTTACAAGCGCCGCTGACGGAAAACGGCATCTCCCTGAACCAGCTCACCGCCAAAGACAAACAGGTGGAGATGGAGTTTTACCTTCCTATTGTCAGCCCGCTTAACGCGAACGAGCTGGATGCGATTATTCGCGCACATGATCCGTTATCTGCGGGCTGTCCGCCGCTCGATTTCCGTCAGGTACAGGGAATGCTGAAAGGCTTTATCGACCTTATTTTCCGCCATGAAGGACGCTATTACCTGCTGGATTACAAATCGAACTGGCTGGGTGAGAACAGCGAAGCCTATACGCAGCAGGCGATGGCCGCTGCAATGCAGTCTCATCGCTACGATTTGCAGTATCAACTTTATACCCTGGCGTTGCATCGCTATCTGCGTCATCGCATTGCTGACTACAGTTACGAAGAACATTTTGGCGGCGTTATCTACCTGTTCCTGCGCGGGGTTGATGCCGCCGATCCGCAGTCGGGGGTATATCGCACCCGCCCGGATGCAGCTTTGGTTGAAAAAATGGATAGCCTGTTTGCAGCAATCACGGAGGACGTGGCATGACAATGCAGGAATTATTGCTTGGGGCCACAGAACAGCGCCTGCTGCGTCAACTCGATGTGCAATTCGCCATTATGGTGGCAGGCGAACAGCCTGCCGTGATGCTTGCCGCAGCCATCCTGAGCCGGGATGCTGGCGAGGGGCATGTGTGTCTGCCGCTTTCACGACTGGTCTGTGATGACAAAACCCCGCCCGCGTTGCAATCCTGTTTTGCTCTTCTGGGTGACGCTGTGGACTGGCAACGCGTTTTGCTCAATTCATCCGCCGTCAGTGACGGTTCAACACCCGCTCCGCTAATCCTTACAGGCGGGCGTTTATACCTGAATCGTCTGTGGCGCTATGAGCTGACCGTCGCCCGTTATTTTAGCGAGGCCAACGCTCCTCTCCCTTGCGATGAGGTACTGCTCCGCCAAACGCTGGATGGCCTGTTTACCTCGCAGGAGCCCATTGACTGGCAAAAAGTTGCCGCTGCCGTGGCGCTGACGCGTCGGATTTCGGTTATTTCTGGTGGGCCAGGTACGGGCAAAACAACCACGGTGGCAAAATTGCTCGCGGCGCTCATCCAGCTGTCTGGCGAACAAAAATGCCGTATTCGCCTGGCGGCACCTACCGGAAAAGCGGCGGCACGTCTGACGGAATCGTTAGGTGGTGCTCTGCAAAAACTGCCGCTCACGCAAGAACAGTTAGCGCTTTTCCCTAATGAGGCCAGCACGCTGCACCGTTTGCTCGGCGCGCAGCCTGGTAGCCAGCGTCTGCGTTATCATGCCGGCAACCCGCTGCATCTTGATGTGCTGGTGGTGGACGAAGCGTCTATGATTGACCTCACAATGATGTCGCGCCTGATTGAGGCATTACCTTCCCATGCGCGCGTCATTTTTCTGGGCGATCGTGACCAGCTTGCCTCCGTGGAGGCCGGTGCGGTACTGGGGGATATTTGCACTTATGCAAGCCTGGGCTACACCACGGCGCGAGCGCAGGAGCTGGCGCGTCTGACCGGATGCGTGCTGGCAGGCAACGACAACCCGCTCGCAGGCGCATTACGCGACAGCCTTTGCCTGCTGCAAAAAAGCTACCGCTTTGGTAGCCATTCGGGTATTGGCCAGCTTGCGGCGGCGGTAAACCGTGGCGATCGCAATGCAACACGCTCGGTCTTTAGCGGCGAGTTTGACGATATCGAGAAGAAATCGCTGCAAAATGGCGAAGAGTACCAGGCCATGCTTGATGAGGCTTTGCAGGGGTATCAGCTTTTCCTTGCGAGCGTACAGCAGCAACGTCCCCCTGAGCAGGTGATCGCCGCCTTTGGCGAATATCAGCTTCTGTGCGCCCTGAGGGAAGGGCCGTTCGGCGTAGCAGGCCTGAACGAGAGGCTGGAACAGGTGCTGGCTCAGAAGCGCAGAATTACCCGTTTACCGCATTCGCGCTGGTATGAAGGGCGTCCGGTGATGATCTCCCGTAACGATAGCGCGCTGGGTCTGTTTAACGGTGATATTGGCATTGCGCTCGACCGTGGTCAGGGCCTGCGTGTGTGGTTCCTGATGCCCGATGGCAGCGTGAAGTCGGTACAGCCAAGCCGTTTACCCGAACATGAAACGGCCTGGGCGATGACGGTGCATAAATCGCAAGGCTCTGAGTTCAACCATGCCGCGCTGATCCTGCCTTCGCAGCTTTCGCCGGTGGTAACCCGTGAACTGATTTATACCGCTATCACCCGCGCACGTAAGCGCCTGTCGCTGTATACCGATGAGCGTGTACTGGTGCAGGCGATTGCCACCCGTACGGAGCGTCGTAGCGGGTTAAGCGCGATATTTGAGGCAAGCTAAAGGTTGGCCCTCACGTTCGGGTGAGGGCTGCACGTTCTATCCCAGATCGGCCATCAGCACTTTTGAACGGCGCTGATAGTTGTACATCTCTTTTTTACTTTCCGGCAGGGAATCAATATCCACAGGCGTAAAACCACGCTCCTGGAACCAGTGGATACTGCGGGTGGTGAGAACAAACAATTTACTCAGGCCAATCTGGCGCGCCTGCACCGCAATGCGCTCCAGCAGCATTTCACCGCGTGATGAGCTGCGGTAGTCAGGGTGTACGGCAACGCAGGCCATTTCACCGATCTTCTCTTCCGGGAAGGGATAGAGTGCGGCGCAGGCGATGGTCAGGTTGTCGCGCTGAATAATGGTAAATTTGTCGATCTCCATTTCCAGCTGCTCGCGAGAGCGACGCACCAGAATACCTTGCTGCTCCAGCGGGCGGATCAACTCCAGAATACCGCCAATATCATTGATGGTAGCGCGACGAATTTGCTCGGCGCTCTCCATCACAATCTGTGTACCGATACCGTCACGGGAGAACAGTTCCTGCAACAGTGCGCCATCTTCCTGGTAACTGATGAGGTGGCTACGGCGCACGCCGCTGCGGCAGGCTTTTACCGCCCCACGCAGAAAACGCACCGTGCCGGAATGGTAATCGCTTTTCGCTTCCAGCTCTTCGACCCGGGCCTGCGCTTCGTTCGGGAATAATTCCGGTACAATTACGCCTTCATCGTTAACAACACCCTGTGAGGAGCAAAAGCCAATCATTTTTTCCGCTTTTAGCTTGATAGCCAACTGGGTGGCTATTTCTTCTGAGGTGAGGTTAAAACTTTCACCGGTCACGGAGACCGCGACTGGCCCCATCAGCACGATTGCGCCGCTGTCCAGCTGGCGGTGAATGGCTTCTTCATCGATACGACGAATACGACCGCTGTGGCAATAATCCACGCCATCGTCCACGCCGAGCGGCTGCGCGATGATAAAATTGCCGCTGACCACGTTAATATGCGCACCCTGCAATGGGGTGTTGTTCAGGCTCATGGATAAACGCGCCGTGATATCCAGCTGCAAAAGCCCGGCGGCCTGTTTTACCAGTTCGAGGGTTTTCGCATCTGTTACGCGGGTGTGTTTGTGGTAAATCGGCTCATGATGATGTGCGGCCAGATTGGCATCGATTTGCGGACGCGCACCATAGACCACAACCAGACGAATGCCGAGGCTGTGCAATAAGCCAATATCATTGACAATACTGGAAAAGTTTTCATGCTCGATGGCTTCACCGCCAAGCATGATGACAAACGTTTTTCCCCGATGGGCATTGATATAGGGAACAGAATGGCGGAATCCCTGGACCAGTTCGGTTCTACGTTCCTTCACCATGACACAACCCTTAATGAATGTTTATTCGTAATTTGTGTATTTTTATTCGATTGTGGCCGCGCGCGCAAGCCTAAATTTTCCGCGAAGCATAGAAATTTATAAGTAATGCGTGCGTTAACGTATGATTGTTTACCCTTTTATAGATGACAGTTTATGCGTCATTCGTTAAAGTTTTCGGTCAATTTGGGCGTTTATTTATCAATTTGATTTCTTGCTCGGGAGAAGCATGTCGGGATCCAAATCAACAATAAGCCGCCGCCGCTTGTTACAAGGGGCCGGGGCGATGTGGTTGCTTAGCGTCAGTCAGGTTGCGTTTGCTGCTGTCAGTCAGGTGGTGGCGGTGCGTGTCTGGCCGTCGTCAACCTATACACGTGTGACTGTCGAATCTAATCAGGTGCTGAAGTATAAGCAGTTTGCGCTAAGCAACCCTGAACGTGTCGTGGTGGATCTCGAAGGTGTTAACCTGAACTCCGTCCTGAAAGGGATGAGTGCGCAGATCCGTGGCGACGATCCCTTTATCAAATCTGCTCGAGTGGGGCAGTTTGATCCGCAAACCGTGCGTATGGTGTTTGAGCTTAAGCAGAACGTTAAACCGCAGCTCTTTGCTCTGGCACCGGTTGCCGCATTTAAAGAGCGCCTGGTGATGGATCTCTATCCGTCGAATGCCACGGATATCCAGGATCCGCTGTTGGCACTGCTGGAAGATTACAACAAAGGCGATCTTCAGCGTCAGGTTCCCCCTGCGCAAAGCGGGCCGCAACCCGGTAAAGCCGGGCGCGATCGCCCGATCGTGATCATGCTTGATCCGGGGCACGGTGGAGAGGACTCCGGTGCGGTCGGGAAGTATCGCACTCGTGAAAAGGATGTGGTGCTGCAAATTGCGCGACGTCTGAAAGCGCTGATCGACAAAGAAGGCAACATGCGTGCTTACATGACGCGTAATGAAGATATCTTTATTCCGCTGAAAGTCCGTGTGGCAAAAGCGCAAAAACAGCGCGCGGACCTGTTCGTGTCTATCCACGCTGATGCCTTTACCAGCCGTCAGCCGAGCGGTTCTTCGGTATTTGCGCTGTCGACAAAAGGGGCAACCAGTACCGCAGCGCGATACCTTGCCGACACTCAGAACGCCTCTGACCTGATTGGCGGTGTGAGTAAAAGCGGCGATCGCTATGTCGACCACACCATGTTCGACATGGTGCAATCCCTGACCATTACCGACAGCCTGAAATTTGGTAAAGCGGTACTGGGCAAACTTGGCAACGTCAACAAACTGCATAAAAACAGTGTGGAGCAGGCCGGTTTTGCGGTGCTGAAGGCGCCTGAAATACCGTCTATTCTGGTCGAAACGGCGTTTATCAGTAACGTTGAAGAGGAGCGCAAGCTCAAAACGGCGAAGTTCCAGCAGGAAGTGGCGGAATCGATATTGTCGGGAATTAAAGCCTATTTCTCTGACAGCGCAACGCTCGCCAGAAGAGGGTAGTGACTGATGCCGGGGCATTACCCGGCAAATTCACTTATTACAGATACAAAAAAACACCCATAAGGGTGTTTATTGTTTTAGACGTGTTGGTTGCGGGGGCCGGATTTGAACCGACGACCTTCGGGTTATGAGCCCGACGAGCTACCAGGCTGCTCCACCCCGCGTCCGTCTTCTGCTTTTAGCAGAACTTACTTCTTCAAATTTGATTGGTTGCGGGGGCCGGATTTGAACCGACGACCTTCGGGTTATGAGCCCGACGAGCTACCAGGCTGCTCCACCCCGCGTCCGTCTTTTTGCTTCGTATTTCAAATCACATCTGCGTTGGCTTTCCTCGTTCACCTCAGTCACTTACTGGAGTAAGCTTCTAAGGATTCACTGCGTCGCCGCCTTGCTGTGATTCAAACTACTTAACAAAAATCTCTTCTATTCATAGAAGATACTTCATCAAATTTTAATTGGTTGCGGGGGCCGGATTTGAACCGACGACCTTCGGGTTATGAGCCCGACGAGCTACCAGGCTGCTCCACCCCGCGTCCGTGGATGCGCACTATACGCGGATAGCTTTGTGATGCAACCCCTTTTTTACATAATTGATGTAATTAGTATGTAAATTGAACGACATCGCATCCTGTGGACTATTTTTTGCGCAAAATTTGCCAAAGGGCATGTGATTGCATTTCATTAGCCCTGGTGGTTTGTTATCTTCATCACGCGGATAAGGGCAACTTAAAGACGAGATATAATGAAAGGACGTTGGGCGAAGTATCTAATGACAGGCGCAATGGTAGCTATTCTTGCGGCCTGCTCTTCCAAACCGACCGATCGCGGTCAACAGTATAAAGACGGGAAATTGTCCCAGCCTTTCTCTTTAGTTAACCAACCCGATGCCGTAGGCGCACCGATTAACGCCGGGGATTTCTCCGAGCAGGTCTATCAGATCCGTAGTGCGTCACCGCGTCTGTATGGCTCACAGAATAACGTTTACAGTGCAGTACAGGACTGGCTGCGTGCGGGCGGCGACACGCGCAATATGCGCCAGTTTGGTATTGATGCCTGGCAGATGGAAGGTGCAGATAACTACGGCAACGTCCAGTTTACTGGCTACTACACGCCTGTCATCCAGGCGCGACACACCCGTCAGGGCGAATTCCAGTACCCTATCTACCGGATGCCACCAAAACGTGGGCGTTTACCGTCCCGTGCAGAGATTTACTCGGGTGGCTTAAGTGATAGCTATGTGCTGGCCTACAGTAACTCCCTGATGGACAACTTCATCATGGACGTGCAGGGCAGTGGTTATATCGATTTTGGTGATGGTTCTCCGCTTAACTTCTTCAGCTACTCCGGTAAAAACGGACATGCCTACCGCAGTATCGGCAAAGTGCTTATCGATCGTGGTGAAGTGAAGAAAGAAGATATGTCGATGCAGGCTATCCGCGAGTGGGGCGAAAAACACAGCGAGGCCGAAGTGCGCGAGCTGCTGGAGCAAAACCCATCCTTCGTCTTCTTCAAACCGCAGAACTATGCCCCGGTGAAAGGGGCAAGTGCCGTACCGTTGATTGGCCGTGCTTCTGTGGCATCTGATCGTTCAATTATTCCGGCGGGTACCACACTGCTGGCGGAAGTGCCTCTGTTGGATAACAACGGGAAATTTAGCGGCCAGTATGAATTACGCCTGATGGTTGCCCTGGATGTTGGTGGCGCTATCAAGGGCCAGCATTTCGATATTTATCAGGGGATTGGCCCGGATGCTGGTCATCGTGCTGGCTGGTATAACCACTACGGGCGTGTCTGGGTGCTGAAAGCGGCAGCACCGGGCGGCAACGTATTCAGCGGCTGATTATGGTATTCTGATCGGAATACGGATTACTGTTCAGGGTGAGGGATAACCTCACCCTTTTTACATCTGAGGTTTTATGTCTGTGGTAATCAGCGATGCGTGGCGCCAGCGTTTTGGCGGTACGGCACGTTTATATGGCGAAAAAGCCCTGCAACTGTTTGCAGATGCGCACGTGTGCGTAGTGGGGATCGGTGGTGTCGGCTCCTGGGCGGCAGAAGCGCTGGCCAGAACCGGTATTGGTGCCATCACATTGATTGATATGGATGATGTCTGTGTCACCAACACCAACAGACAAATCCACGCTCTGCGGGATAACGTAGGTCTTGCCAAATCTGAGGTGATGGCCGAGCGTATTCGTCTGATCAACCCTGAGTGCCAGGTCACGGTGATTGATGATTTCGTGACGGCAGAAAACGTTGCTGAGTACATGAGCAAAGGCTATAGCTACGTGATTGATGCCATCGACAGCGTGCGTCCAAAGGCGGCGTTGATTGCTTACTGCCGTCGCTACAAGGTTCCGCTGGTGACAACCGGTGGCGCGGGTGGGCAAATCGACCCGACGCAGATCCAGGTGGCTGATCTGGCGAAAACGATTCAGGATCCTCTGGCGGCGAAACTGCGCGAGAGATTAAAAAGCGACTTTAACGTCGTGAAAAACAGCAAAGGTAAGCTGGGTGTGGACTGCGTATTTTCGACAGAAGCGCTGGTTTACCCACAGGCTGACGGGTCTGTTTGTGCCATGAAAAGCACAGCGGAAGGGCCAAAACGGATGGATTGCGCTTCCGGTTTTGGCGCGGCCACCATGGTGACCGCGTCCTTTGGCTTTATCGCGGTGTCGCACGCGCTGAAGAAAATGATGGCAAAGGCGGAACGTCAGGCCTGAGCCTGTCGCGCCGCGTCCTGCACCGCTTCGCTAAGCGCGGTCAACCCCTGACTGCGCGAGGCGCTAAGCTGCGCACGCAGGCCCAGCTCATCAAACAGCGTTAAGGGTGAATGGGCCAGCAGTTGCGCGGCGCTTTTGCCTTCGACGGCGGTCAGCAGTACCGCCAGCAGGCCACGAACGATACGGCCTTCGCTGTCACCAAAGAAATGCAGCGTTTCGCCGGTAGCGCTAAACCCCAGCCAGACGCGATTTTCACACCCGGCAATCTCTTTTGCCTGTGCCCGAAGCGCGTCTGAAAGAGCAGGTAACTGCTTACCCAACATAATCAGCTGACGGTATTTATCTTCCCACTGGGTAAGTGGGGCGAAGGTCTGTTTTAGCGTCTCTTCTGTGATGACGGTACCAAACGGGTGTCCGGCTAAAGCGGGGCTAGTCATTAATCCACCAGTAATTCAAGGGCGCGGTCGACGGCTGCAACCAGCGCTTCGACATCGCTTTTTGTATTGTACGGAGCAAAAGAGGCACGCAGCGTACCGCTGACGCCCAGTGCGGCCAGTAACGGTTGTGCGCAATGCTGTCCGGCGCGTAAGGCAATGCCATATTCGGCAAGAAGTGTCACCATATCGCTGTGATGAACACCTTCAAAATCAAAGGCTAACAGACTTGAATCCTGAACGCGAAACGACCGGAATCCCGGGCGCTTTTTGAGTTCTTCTTCCGCAAGGGTTGCCAGTCCGCGGCTCCAGCTTTCAGCCTGGACGATGTCCGTTTCGCCAAGCCACTCCAGCGCCGCGCTTAGCCCAATAACCCCCGCCACATTGGGGGTGCCAGCTTCCAGTCGGTAAGGAATGTCCTGAGTTTTAAAGCCATCGAACGTGACTTCGGTAATCATTTTGCCGCCGCCAAGCCACGGTGTCATCTGCGCCAGCAGCTCAGGTTTGCCATACAGGGCGCCAATGCCGGTCGGCCCGTAGAGTTTGTGCCCTGAAAATGCATAGAAATCGATATCGAGTTTTTGTACGTCTGCCGGAAAGTGCACAACACCCTGCGCACCATCAACCATGACCACCATGCCGCTGGCATGGGCGGTGGTAATGGCACGCGCTAAATCCGGGCAGCCACCGGTGACATTAGACATCTGCCCCAGCGCCAGGATCCGGCTGCGGGCGGTGATAAGCTCGGGCAAACGAGCCACATCGGGCAGATTATCGGCACCCAGCGGCAGCCTGATGACACGTGCCCCGGTTTGCCCGGCAACCATCAACCAGGGAACCAGGTTGGCATGGTGTTCAGCTTCACTGACGATAATCTCGTCGCCAGGTTGCAGGAGCGGTCTGGCGTAACACTGGGCAACCATGTTTATGGCTTCTGTGGTTCCGCGCGTCCAGACGATATTTTTACCGCTTTCGGCATTCAGCAGGCGCGCTACCTGATCGCGGGCGGCTTCATAGCGTGCGGTTAAGCGTTGTGCTTCGGCAAACTGACTGCGGTGGACGTTACCGGCACTCAGGCTATAGAACTGCTCTGTTGCCTCGATAACCGCCAGCGGTTTGAGCGCGGTTGCAGCACTATCAAGGTAAACACCGGCATCGGCCAGCGCCGGAAACTGTTCGCGAAAATGTGCGGGACTGAAAGCGTTCATGGAATTCCTCATTTCTGTCCTTAGATCGTCGCGCAAATTTGGCGGCAGGGCAAGGTCGTTAAAGGAAACGCAGGGGGGAGAAACTTGGGAGGTAAAAAATGGACAAAAAAAAGCACCGCAAATCGGCGGTGCTACATTAATCACTATGGACAGACAGGGTAAATGTACAGGAAGTGAAAAATTGGTAGCGTTGCTACCGTGGTCTGAATCGCAGACCAATTGCAAACACAACAACACAACATCACAACCGTAAGCCAAAAGCCTTTTAGAACACGCATTCCAAAAAAAGCTTTTCGTTCCGGCTCAGGAAGTGCCGCCACTATAGGTATTTGCTGGTAGTTCCTCAACGGACAAATTATAATGTCTCAGATAAAAAAAACTAATAGGTTAAACGTTGTTTCCTATATGTTAAATCTTGTTAACATCTAAGCCAGATAACCATGTCGAAGCGATTACCACCCCTTAATGCATTACGTGTTTTTGATGCAGCAGCACGTCATCTGAGTTTCACCCGCGCAGCAGATGAGCTTTTTGTGACACAGGCCGCAGTAAGTCACCAAATCAAGTCTCTGGAGGATTTCCTGGGGCTTAAGTTGTTTCGTCGTCGCAACCGTTCGTTGCTTCTGACGGAAGAGGGGCAGAGCTATTTTCAGGATATTAAAGAGATTTTCTCCCAGCTCACCGAGGCCACGCGCAAGCTACAGGCACGCAGCGCTAAAGGCGCGCTAACCGTAAGCTTATTGCCCAGTTTTGCGATTCAATGGCTGGTGCCCAGACTCTCAAGCTTTAACTCAGCTTATCCGGGAATTGATGTCCGAATCCAGGCTGTAGACCGTCAGGAAGAGAAACTGGCGGATGATGTCGATGTGGCGATTTTTTATGGCCGTGGCAACTGGCCGGGTTTACGCGTCGAGAAATTATACGCAGAATATCTGCTTCCGGTCTGTTCCCCGATTTTACTTACCGGCGATAAAGCATTGAAAACGCCATCAGATTTGGCGCTACACACCCTTTTACACGATGCTTCTCGTCGGGACTGGCAAACTTATACCCGCCAGCTAGGTCTTAATCATATAAACGTGCAGCAAGGCCCCATTTTTAGCCACAGTGCGATGGTGTTACAGGCTGCGATTCACGGGCAGGGTGTGGCATTGGCAAACAACGTCATGTCTCAGTCCGAAATTGAGGCAGGCCGTCTGGTGTGCCCTTTTAATGATGTTCTGGTCAGCAAGAATGCGTTTTATCTGGTTTGCCATGACAGCCAGGCAGAACTGGGTAAAATAGCCGCCTTCCGGCAGTGGATCCTGGCGAAAGCGGCGAGCGAGCAAGAAAAATTCCGCTTCAGATATGAACAATAACTTTTTGTGTGCAGGGCACGCATAACTTTAGGACCGAAACATGACCAGCCGATTCATGCTGATTTTTGCCGCGGTGAGTGGCTTTATTTTTGTCGCACTGGGCGCCTTTGGTGCGCATGTGTTAAGCAAATCCCTGGGGGTTGTGGAAATGGGCTGGATCCAGACCGGCCTCGAATATCAGGCGTTCCACACGCTGGCTATCTTCGGACTGGCCGTGGCGATGCAGCGTCGTATTAGTATCTGGTTTTACTGGAGCAGCGTCTTCCTGGCGCTGGGTACGGTGCTGTTCAGTGGCAGCCTGTATTGCCTGGCGCTCTCGCATTTGCGCCTGTGGGCGTTTGTTACACCTGTCGGCGGCGTAAGCTTCCTGGCCGGTTGGGTATTAATGTTTATCGGAGCTATCCGTCTGAAACGCAAGGGCGTTGTTCATGAATAAGGTTGTTTTATATTGTCGCCCGGGGTTTGAGAAAGAGTGCGCCGCGGAAATTACTGATAAGGCTGCACGCCGCGAAGTGTTCGGTTTTGCTCGCGTTAAAGAGAACGCGGGCTACGTGGTGTTTGAATGTTATCAGCCTGAGGATGCCGATAAGCTGGCACGTGAGTTGCCGTTCAGTTCGCTTATTTTTGCACGTCAGATGTTTGTTGCGGGAGAACTGCTGAAAGATCTTCCGCCTGAAGACCGCATTACACCTGTTGTGGGCATGTTGCAGGGCGTAGTCGAGAAGGGCGGCGACCTGCGCGTTGAGGTGGCAGACACTAACGAAAGCAAAGAGCTGATGAAGTTCTGCCGCAAGTTCACCGTTCCGCTGCGCGCTGCACTTCGCGAGGCCGGGATCCTGACAAACTACGAGACGCCGAAACGCCCGGTGGTGCATATCTTCTTTATTGCACCGGGCTGTTGTTATACGGGGTATTCCTACACCAATAATAACTCGCCGTTCTTTATGGGCATCCCGCGCCTGAGGTTCCCGTCCGACGCCCCAAGCCGTTCGACGCTGAAACTGGAAGAGGCGTTTCACGTCTTTATTCCAGCGGATGAGTGGGACGAACGTCTGGCAAACGGGATGTACGCCGTCGATCTCGGTGCGTGCCCGGGTGGCTGGACCTATCAGCTGGTGAAACGCAACATGTGGGTCTCTTCTGTCGATAATGGCCCTATGGCGCAAAGCCTGATGGATACCGGGCAGGTGACCTGGCTGCGCGAAGACGGTTTCCGTTATCGTCCAACCCGTAACAACATCTCATGGATGGTGTGCGATATGGTAGAGAAGCCAGCGAAAGTTGCTGCGCTGATGGCATCCTGGCTGGTGAACGGCTGGTGCCGTGAAACGATTTTTAACCTCAAATTGCCGATGAAAAAGCGCTATGAGGAAGTTTCTCAGAACCTGGCGTACATTCAGGAGCAGATGGATGAGCACGGTATTAACGTGGTCATCCAGGCGCGTCAGCTGTATCACGACCGCGAAGAGGTGACGGTGCACATTCGTCGCTGGTGGGCGGCTGTGGGCGGGCGTCGCGACGAGCGATAGTCCCCTCATCCTAACCCTCTCCCCATTGGGGAGAGGGTATTAACTGCGCTCTAACCGCAGTTGCTGCAAATTCCCGTCCAGCTGCAAATCCGTCTGTAATGTCGCCACATCCCGGCAGATAAATGCCATCTCTTTATGCGCTTCCAGCTTCTTACGCCATTTTTCTGGTACGTCTTCCAGTCGGGCATAAATCCCCTCCAGACTCTGAAAATCAGTCAGGAGTTGAGCGGCACTCTTTGGCCCGATACCGGCAACACCGGGCACCTTCGAGCTGCTGATCCCCGCCAGGCCCCAGTAATCAGGAAGTTGTTCAGGCGAGACGCCAAACTCGCTGGTGATAAACGGCGCATCAAGCCAGCGTTTTTGAAAGTAATCACGAATACGGATCGTGGGGGAGAGCAACTGACAGTAGCCTTTGTCAGTTGAGACAATCGTCGCCTGATGTCCGGCGCTTGCGACCTTTACCGCAAGCGTTGCCGCCAGGTCGTCTGCTTCACAGCCCTCAGCGCCCCAGCAAGGGACGCCACGCTGTTCAAAGGCGGCGCGGATTGCGGGCATTTCGGCGTGCAGATCGTCTGGCATCGGCGCGCGCCCGGCTTTGTAGTCGGGCAGTCGTTGGTGGCGCCAGCCTGTATTTCGGGCTTCGTCGTCAAACACCGCAACCACATGGGTTGGCTCACTGTGGCGGATAAGCTGCTCCATAGCGTGCAGACAGGTGTCTTTACAGGGGGTGCCCTGCACCGCATGGATACGGCGAATCAGGTTAAGTGCGTCGACGATAAGCAAATGAACAGCCACAGATAATCTCCCTTAAATCTACTGAGTAAAGGGTAACACTGTCGGCAGGATGAAACGAATAGTGCGGGGGAAAACAGGAAGAAGCCTCGCAAAACGAGGCTTCTTAAGCGGTTTAATCGCAGGTCACGATCTTCATCGCCAGGCCACCGCGAGAGGTTTCACGGTATTTGGCGTTCATATCTTTACCTGTCTCGTACATGGTTTCGATAACCTTATCGAGACACACGCGCGGCTCGCTGGTACGACGCAGCGCCATTCGTGCCGCATTGACTGCCTTAACAGAAGCAATCGCGTTACGCTCGATGCATGGCACCTGAACTTGCCCGGCGACAGGGTCACAGGTTAGCCCCAGATTGTGCTCCATGCCGATTTCGGCGGCGATGCACACCTGAGTCGGGCTCGCGCCCAGTAGTTCAGCCAGGCCCGCAGCCGCCATTGAACAGGCCACACCGACTTCACCCTGACAGCCCACTTCCGCACCGGAAATTGAGGCGTTCATCTTGTAGAGTGAGCCGATGGCACTGGCAACCAACATATAGCGCGCCAGAGAGTTGGCGTTCACTTCACGGATAAATTTGTCGTAGTAGGCAAGCACGGCAGGAACAATACCGCACGCACCGTTAGTCGGTGCTGTAACCACGCGGCCACCTGCGGCGTTCTCTTCGTTTACCGCCAGCGCGAACATGTTAATCCAGTCGACAACGGCCATTGGGTCAGTGGTGGTTTTGTCGGTGCTGACCAGCATCCGGCGCAGTGCTGCCGCACGGCGCGGTACACGCAGTTTGCCTGGCAGAACGCCTTCGGTGGTGATCCCGCGCTCGATACCGCCGCGCATCACTTCCCAGACGTTCGCGAAGTGTTGCTCCAGCTCTTCTTTGCTGTGCAGCGCCAGTTCGTTTTTCATCATCAGGCCAGAGAGCGAAAGACCCGTCTCCTGGCAGTGGCGCTGTAAATCTGCTGCATTTTTGTATGGATACGGCACTTCAACAGCAGAATTGTTGGACTGACCAAAATGGTCTTCGTCGACGATGAAACCGCCGCCGATGGAGTAATAGGTCTGGCTATAGACGGCGTTATCGCCGGCCAGTGCGGTAATACGCATCCCGTTTTCGTGCCGGGAGAGATTGTCGGCATGGAAGTTCATGCACCGATCAACCGGGAATTCCACTTCGTGCTCGCCGTTCGCCAGCAGCAAACGACCGTGAGTATTTACGTCCTGGATGAAACCAGGGATCGCGTCAATATCAACGGTATCCGGCAGGTTTCCCGCCAGACCCATGATGATGGCGATATCGGTATGGTGGCCTTTACCCGTCAGGGAAAGGGAACCGTATACATCGACAACCACGCGGGTTACGTCGTGCAAAATGCCGCGTGCAATCAAGTCATCCGTGAATTGTTTACCGGCTTTCATTGGTCCGACGGTGTGAGAGCTGGAAGGACCAATACCGATTTTGAAGATATCGAATACGCTAATCATGATGCGTCCATTGCTATCAGTCAGGAGGGAGGAGTGCGCCGCCCGAAGGCGGCGCGGGAGATAATCAGAACATGGTGTACAGGGAATAGAAGATCGCAGAGATAGCGATAAGTCCCATGATGACAACGAAGATGTTGCTGACCTGGCCGCTGTACTTACGCATAGCAGGTACTTTCTGAATTGCATACATCGGCATCAGGAACAGAATCATCGCGATAACCGGACCACCCAGGGTTTCAATCATGCCCAGAATGCTTGGGTTCAGCGTGGCAACAGCCCAGGTGCTCAGCAGCATGAACAGAGCGGTCATTTTGTTCAGTTTGTTGATTTCAATGCTCTTGCCTTTACCGCGCAGAGATTTAATCACCATACCGTTGAAACCTTCACGTGCGCCCAGATAGTGCCCCAGGAAGGATTTGGTGATAGCGATAATCGCGATGATTGGCGCCATCCAGGCGATAACCGGTGCGTTAAAGTGGTTAGCCAGGTAAGACAGGATCGTAATGTTCTGCTCTTTCGCTGCCGCCAGGTCGGCTGGAGACAGGCTCAGTACGCAGCTAAATACGAAGAACATCACGGTCAGAACCATCATTACGTGAGCGCGAGCCAGGATGCTGGAGCATTTCTTCTCTGCACCATTGCCGTACTCTTCACGCTTCGCCACGGCGAAGGAGGAGATGATTGGCGAGTGGTTGAACGAGAACACCATCACAGGGATGGCCAGCCACAGGGTCATTAGCAGGCCGTTGCCGGTCGCGGATGCACTGCTGAGCGACAGGGTTTCCAGAGCCGCACCGTTCCACTGTGGGATCAGGTAGCAGGCCAGCACCATCAGGGCAATCACAAACGGGAACACCAGAATGCTCATCGCTTTAACAATCATCTGCTCACCGAAACGCACGATGGTCATCATGCCAACGATCAGAATCAGCGACAGAATGGCACGCGGTGGCGGCGTCAGGTGCAACTGGTGCGTCATGAAGCTTTCAACGGTGTTGGTGATTGCCACGCTATACACCAGCAGAATTGGGTAAATCGCGAAGAAGTAGAGCAGGGTAATCAGTTTGCCTGCGCCAATACCGAAGTGCTCTTCAACCACTTCAGTGATGTCTTCACCCGGATTTTTACCGGACAGCACAAAACGGGTCAGACCGCGGTGTGCGAAGAAGGTCATCGGGAAAGCGATGATGGCCATGATGATAAGCGGGATCAGACCGCCGACACCTGCGTTGATAGGAAGGAACAGTACACCAGCGCCGATTGCTGTGCCGTAAAGGCCAAGCATCCACATGGTATCCGTTTTGCGCCAACCACTTCGGGATTCAATCGAAGCAACGGTGCTGGTTTGAGTGGTTTCCATCTGTATCTCCTGGAGGAAGCGAATTGTCAGGTTTTTAGTCAAATCCGATGAAAAAGTGCCTGACGGTAATATGAAATTCGTTCAGTGACGGTTTTTTAATAATTTTTGCCCGTAACTATTGGCGGGCGGAAAGATACATTCTAGTTATGAATCTATCAGTGATCCTGATCCCAAATGCAATAATCCACTTTTGATATGGATATCTTTAGACCATTTATCTGTTAAAGAAACATCAAAGAGAATTTACGGGCGCGAAGGCTACCATTAACAACATGCAGCCTGAAAGACTGACCAGTGAGTTAGGAGTCTTACGCTGTAAAGAAGAGGCTTTTTAGTGTTTTCTGACGAGTAATTTTGATTAAGGCTGATAATTTACGGTCTGAAAATCGAGGTAATCGTTTGCGTGAAGTTAGATTATGTAAATCACATAAGAGATAAGTATGAGTTGTAACGGTAATAAAAAAAGCCGGATAGCGCTTCGGCACTATCCGGCTTGATGGACGTCACTTGCGGGAGTTACGTGCAAATCTCGTAGCAAGGAATGTAGGCTGAACCCGGCAGCTTCATGCGGTGTTGAGCGACAAAGCCCTGTAGCATGTCATCCATGCGGCGCATCATCTCGGGGTCACCGTGTATCTTATAAGGGCCAAACTCTTCGATAGCGCGGATCCCCATCTCTTTGACGTTACCCGCAACGATACCGGAGAAGGCGCGTCGTAAATCGGCCGCCAGAACTTCAACCGGCTGATCCGGGTACAGTTTCAGGTTGGCCATATTCTCGTGAGAAGGTTCGAACGGGATTTGCAGCTCCGGCGCAATACGGATTGACCAGTTGAAGCTGTAAGCATCACCGGTATCGCGACGGTTCTCTTTGACCAGCGGCATGGCTTTCTTCATCTGACGCGCGACTTCCGCCGCATCATCAATGATAATGCGATAGTGACGGCGCGCAGATTCACCGAGCGTATGTACGATAAACTCATCCAGAACGCGGAAGTAGTCAGCGCTCTCTTTTGGCCCGGTCAGGATCAACGGCAATACCTGATCTTTGTTGGCCGGGTTCATCAGAATCCCCAGCAGATAAAGCAGCTCTTCCGCCGTACCCACCCCGCCAGGGAAGATGATTATCCCGTGGGCGATACGGACAAACGCCTCAAGACGTTTTTCGATATCTGGCATGATAATCAGCTCATTGACCAGCGGGTTCGGTGGCTCGGCCGCAATGATGGACGGCTCGGTCATCCCGATAAAGCGCCCCTCTTTATAGCGTTGTTGCGCATGGCCGACTGCCGCCCCCTTCATTGGCGCTTCCATGGCGCCCGGGCCGCAACCGGTACAGATGTTCAGTTCACGCAGGCCGAGCTGGTTCCCCACCCGACGGGCGTAGAGGTATTCGGTTTCGTTAATCGAGTGACCGCCCCAGCAAACGACCATATTCGGTGCTTCACCCACGTGCAGGGCACGGGCGTTACGCAGGATAGAAAAGACCAGGTTAGTGATGTGAACAGAGCTTTCCAGGTCGAGATGCTGGAAACGGCCCGCGTTGTGGATTTGCCCGTTAACAAACAGGATGTCGCGCAACACCGCGAACAGGTTTGCCTGGAGTGAGCGAATAATTCGCCCGTCGACAAAGGCCTCTTCCGGTGGATTGATGACTTCAAGTTTTACACCGCGCTCACGGCGCAGCACGTTGATATCAAAGCTTTCGAAACGGGACAGCAGTTCTTTACTGTTGTCTGTCAGGCTTCCGGAGTTCAGTACGGCAAGAGAACAATTACGAAACAGTTGATAAAGATCGCTACTGGCCGTGCGTTTAAGCATGTCCACTTCCAGCTGCGACAACATATCCATTGAGCCAAGTGGGCTAATATGTGTAATCAAGTGAGCTCCTTACGGGACGATTATCGTCTTTCCCTGTTGATTACAATAGCCCTGGCTTATGAGGTTTCACAACAGTTTGGGCGGAATACCGCCCGCATATTGTGAAAATATTTATATTACTGACGCACCAGACGACCGGTCGCAGGCACAAAATCGGTATTGGTGCGCCACGGGTTAATGTCCAGGCCGCCACGGCGGGTATAGCGGGCATAAACGCTCAGCTTCTCGGGCTGACAGAAACGCTGAATGTCATTGAAGATGCGTTCTACGCACTGCTCGTGGAATTCGTTGTGATGGCGGAATGACACCAGGTAGCGCAGCAGCTTTTCCCGGTCGATCTTCGGCCCTCGATACAGGATCTGCACCGATCCCCAGTCTGGCTGATGGGTTATCAGGCAGTTGGATTTCAGCAGATGGCTGACCAGCGTCTCTTCCACGACTTTGCCACCGGCTGCGTTTTCCAGGTAGTCGGTGCTGAACTCGTAGTTATCAATCTCAATATCCTGTTCGTCGATACAGGTTCCATTGAAGTGGGCAACAGGCTGGCCTTCCAGCTCATGCAGACGATACAACGATACTGTGACGTCGCCTTTCGCGCAGGCACGTAAATCGCGCTCCAGGGTGTGCAGCACATCTTCCCAGCTGTCGAATCGGGTCTGGTTAAAGCTGTTGAGGTACAGCTTGAAGCTTTTGGACTCCACCAGATTAAGGCTGGCGTAATCCAGCTCCACATGGCCTACGGCCACCTGTGGCAGGCCGCGCGCATTCAGCCAGGAGAGTTCGTACAGTGTCCAGATATCACCACCCACAAATGGCAGTGCATCGGCGTGCAGTCCAAGCGGATCGCGGTTCAAACTGCGCGGCACACCCTGCAACAGGGTTGCATCGTAGGTGTCGCGGTAATCGGTCGATTTCCCCAGCGTTAAGCCCGTTAACGCCTGATGATTTTCGTAAGACATGTTTCATTGCCACTTTGCAGGTACACTTAAGGGCTGAGTTTATCCTGTCTTACGAGAAGAGAGAAATCGGTGGATATCGAAACTGCAAATGCCCTGACCACATTTACAACTCGCTACTGCGAAGCATGGCAAGAAGCGAAAGGGACGTGGCCGCAAAGCGCTGACTTATATGGCATTCCTTCACCATGCGTCATCTCGACTCTGGACGATTGCGTTATCTGGCAACCGAAGCCGTTCACCGGGGAACCCAATGTAAATGCGGTTGAACGCGCAATGGACCTTGTGATACAACCTGCGCTTCATGCGTTTTATACCCTGCAATTCGCTGGGGATATGAATGCCCGCTTTGCCGGCTTACCGCTGACACTGTTACAGACGTGGAGCGAAGATGATTTGCAACGTGTTCAGGAGAACCTGATTGGTCATCTGGTCACGCAAAAGCGCCTTAAACTTTCTCCGACCCTTTTTATAGCCACGCTCGACAGTGAACTGGACGTTATCTCCGTCTGCAATCTGTCTGGTGAAGTGATTAAAGAGACACTCGGCACCCGCAATCGCGACGTTCTCGCCCCTTCACTTGCGGATTTCCTTACCCGGCTTGAGCCTCTCCTGTAATCCATCATGCTATAGCGCGTGTGAGAGATCTCTTACAAGGTTTGTGAGAGATCGGCGCGTCGTTAAGTTAAATCCCATCCACCTTTTGCTATTAACTTCATTATTTTCAATTGGATAGTGAATTTGTTGTGTTGGGATGAGTCTTACAGCGCTTACAGAGTGGGTTGTAAGACGAAGCGGAATAGCGGATTCTATCTCTGTCGACAGGACGCCGACACGAGAAACGAACATCAGGATGATGGCGTTTCTCACGCAGGACACGTCAGGATGGCGCTTCAGGAAGGCTTCAGGATGAAGCAAAAGGATCACGCAGGACGCGTAAAGGACACCTCCAGGAAGGAGAATGAGAACCGGCCAGGATGGGCGGTGGGTCAGGAATACCAGGACGTTTCAGGATGAAACATTCACGTCAGGATGATGTGAGAAGGATGCAAAGGTTTACGGATGACCAGGCCTTCGGGCTTCAGGAAAAGTTGTCACGGATGAGCAGGGAGCACGAATTGTAGCTGGAATGCTGCGAAACGAACCGGGAGCACTGTTTATACAGTGCTCCCTTTTTTTATTTCCCCCTTCGGCAGTGTTATGCTTCGCGCCATTGTGTTTTTCGGTCGAGGTTTTCATGACGCGTCACGACAACGTGCGTGCCCAACTGCACGCCATCGAAGCAGTATTACGTCAGCATCAGCTCTGGCAGGCGGTATCTCCGCAGCCGGAAGCATTCTCTAGTACACAGCCTTTCTGCCTGGATACGCTTGAACCTTTTGAGTGGCTGCAATGGGTCCTTATCCCGCGTATGCACGCGTTGCTGGACGGGGGGCATCCGCTCCCTCAGGCTTTTGCCGTGTCGCCGTATTATGAAATGGCGCTGGATGCCGCACATCCGGCGCGCGAAATACTCCTGATTGAGCTGGAACGTCTGGATACGCTGTTTGCAGGTGATGATGAATGACGCTTGAAATCCTGTACCAGGATGAATGGCTGGTGGCGGTTAATAAACCTTCAGGCTGGCTGGTTCACCGTAGCTGGCTCGATCGCGACGAAAAAGTGGTGGTGATGCAGACCGTGCGTGATCAGATTGGTCAACATGTGTTTACCGCGCATCGCCTGGACAGGCCGACATCCGGCGTATTGCTGATGGGGCTTTCCAGCGAGGCAGGGCGCCTGCTGTCACAGCAGTTTGAGCAGCATCAGATCCAGAAACGTTACCATGCGATTGTACGTGGCTGGCTGACAGATGCCGCCCGGCTGGATTATCCGCTGGTGGAAGAACTGGATAAAATTGCCGATAAATTTGCCCGCGATGACAAAGGCCCGCAACCTGCGGTGACGGATTATCGCGGCATGGCGACCACGGAAATGCCAGTGGCCACCAGCAAGTTTCCGACCACGCGATACAGCCTGGTTGAGCTTTTGCCCAAAACCGGGCGCAAACACCAGTTGCGTCGCCATCTTGCGCATCTGCGCCATCCGATTATCGGCGACAGTAAGCACGGTGATTTGCGCCAGAACCGCAGCGCGGCCGAACATTTTGGCTGCCATCGTCTGATGCTGCACGCAAGCGAACTGAGCCTTACGCACCCGTTTACCGGCAAACCGCTGACAATACATGCGGGGCTGGACGACGTCTGGATGCAGGCATTGTCACAGTTTGGCTGGATGGGGCAACTCCCCGAAAATGAAAGGGTTGAGTTTGTTTCAGGCAGCGTTCAGGATGAACAGCAATAGCAAAAATTAACGGAGCAACACATGGCTGAAGTCGGCATTTTTGTTGGCACGATGTACGGTAATTCACTGCTGGTGGCGGAAGAAGCCGAAGCGATCCTCACAAACCAGGGCCATAAGGCCACCGTGTATGAAGACCCGGAGCTGGACGACTGGAAAAAGTACCAGGACAAATACATCCTGGTGGTGACCTCGACCACCGGACAGGGCGATCTGCCGGACAGTATCGTACCGCTTTTCCAGGGAATTAAAGACCAGCTTGGCTATCAGCCTGACGTTCACTACGGCATCATTGCCCTGGGGGACAGCTCCTATGCCAATTTCTGTGGCGGTGGCAAGCAGTTCGATGCCCTGTTGCAGGAACAAAGCGCTCAGCGCGTGGGTGAAATGCTGCTGATTGATGCCGGTGAACATCCTGAACCGGAAAGCGAATCAAACCCGTGGGTTGAACACTGGGCGACACTGCTAAAATAGTTTTGTAGTTTGTAGGCCGGGTCAGGCGAAGCCGCCACCCGGCGAGACCTACCTCTCAAAATCCTTATTTCCGTGAAGTACCTTCCAGTGGTTTGGGCTTATGCCACAAACAACCTCTTACCATGCCGTCAATGTTGTGTTCATGCACGGTGAGGTAACGCATCACTCCTTCATATACTTTCCCCGTCAGTTACTAAAAGGCAGGGCTTCACTATAAAACAGCGTTAAGCCGTACCAAAACTGCTAAACACTAACCTCATTCTGATTACCCTACAGGTACTGTACAGAATGAACCGGCGAAAGCCAGGATTCAGGAGTGCAACTATGAGTACATTAAGCCAGGCTGCCAGCAGCGCTGAGAAGCGCACTAATGCTCGCTACTGGATTGTGGTGATGTTGTTTATCGTCACGTCCTTTAACTATGGTGACCGCGCCACGCTGTCGATTGCCGGGTCGGAAATGGCAAAAGATATCGGGCTTGATCCGGTTGGCATGGGTTACGTTTTCTCTGCATTTTCATGGGCCTATGTTATAGGTCAGATCCCGGGCGGCTGGTTGCTTGATCGCTTTGGCTCCAAACGTGTCTATTTCTGGTCCATCTTTATCTGGTCGATGTTTACCCTGTTGCAGGGTTTCGTCGATATCTTCAGCGGCTTTGGCATTATCGTTGCGCTCTTCACCCTGCGGTTCCTGGTAGGGTTAGCAGAAGCACCTTCCTTCCCCGGTAACAGCCGTATAGTGGCGGCCTGGTTCCCGGCGCAGGAGAGGGGAACGGCGGTGGCAATTTTTAACTCCGCACAGTACTTCGCCACGGTTATTTTCGCCCCGATTATGGGCTGGTTGACGCAGGAGGTGGGCTGGTCGCACGTCTTCTTCTTTATGGGTGGGCTTGGGATCATCATCAGTATCATCTGGATGAAAGTGATCCATGAACCAAACCAGCATCCTGGCGTGAACAAGAAAGAGCTGGAGTACATTGCCGAAGGCGGTGCGCTGATCAACATGGATCAGCAGAAAACTAAAACAAAAGTGCCGTTCAGCCAGAAGTGGGGGCAGATCAAACAGCTGGTCGGCTCTCGCATGATGATCGGCATCTATCTGGGCCAGTACTGTATCAACGCCTTAACGTACTTCTTCATCACCTGGTTCCCGGTTTATCTGGTGCAGGCTCGTGGGATGACCATCCTCAAAGCAGGTTTTGTTGCCTCAATTCCGGCGGTCTGTGGATTTGTGGGGGGCGTGCTGGGGGGCGTGATTTCTGACTGGTTGATGCGTCGTACCGGCTCTCTGAATATCGCCCGTAAAACGCCAATCGTACTCGGCATGTTGCTCTCGATGACTATGGTGTTCTGTAACTACGTGAGTGCGGAATGGATGATTATCGGCTTTATGGCGATGGCGTTCTTTGGTAAAGGCATCGGTGCGCTGGGCTGGGCGGTGATGGCAGATACTGCGCCAAAAGAGATCAGCGGCCTGAGTGGTGGTCTGTTCAACATGTTCGGCAACATTTCCGGCATTGTCACCCCAATTGCTATTGGTTACATCGTCGGTACCACTGGCTCCTTTAACGGTGCGCTGATTTACGTGGGTGTCCATGCGCTGGTCGCTGTACTGAGCTACCTGGTGCTGGTGGGTGATATCAAACGTATCGAACTGAAACCTGCTGCGGAGCGTGGGTGATGACAACGCAATCAAGCCCAATCGTCACTGAAATGAAGGTCATCCCGGTGGCCGGGCAAGACAGTATGCTGCTCAACATCGGCGGCGCGCATAATGCCTGGTTTACCCGCAACATTGTGGTGCTAACCGACAGTGCCGGTAATACAGGTGTAGGTGAAGCGCCGGGTGGTGAGGTGATTTACCAGACGCTGGTCGATGCGATCCCACAGGTTGTAGGCCAGGAAGTGGCCCGTCTGAACAAAGTGGTTCAACAAGTACATAAGGGCAACCAGTCTGCTGATTTTGATACCTTCGGCAAGGGTGCCTGGACGTTTGAACTGCGTGTGAATGCGGTTGCCGCACTGGAAGCCGCGCTTCTGGACCTGCTGGGCAAGGCACTGAATGTCCCGGTGTGTGAACTATTAGGGCCAGGCAAGCAGCGCGATGCGGTAACGGTTCTGGGTTATCTGTTTTATGTCGGCGACAGAAACAAAACGGACCTGCCTTATCTGGCGTGTTCGCCGGGCAACCATGAGTGGTATCACCTGCGCCATCAGGAAGCGCTTTCCAGTGAGGCGGTGGTTCGCCTGGCTGAAGCGGCGCAGGATCGCTACGGGTTTAAAGATTTCAAACTGAAAGGTGGCGTGTTGCCGGGCGAGCAAGAGATTGAAAGCGCTCGTGCCCTGAAAAAGCGCTTCCCGGATGCTCGTATCACCGTTGATCCGAACGGCGCGTGGCTGCTCGATGAAGCTATCGCCTTGTGCAAAGGCCTGGGTGACGTGCTGACCTACGCGGAAGATCCGTGCGGCGCTGAACAGGGTTTCTCCGGCCGTGAAGTGATGGCGGAATTCCGTCGTGCTACCGGGTTGCCGGTGGCGACCAACATGATTGCGACCAACTGGCGCGAAATGGGTCATGCGGTCATGCTGAATTCAGTTGATATTCCGCTGGCCGATCCGCATTTCTGGACGCTCTCAGGCGCGGTGCGGGTTGCGCAGCTTTGCGATGACTGGGGCCTGACATGGGGTTGCCACTCTAACAACCATTTCGATATTTCGCTGGCGATGTTTACCCATGTGGGTGCAGCGGCTCCGGGCAACCCGACCGCTATTGATACCCACTGGATCTGGCAGGAGGGCGAAGCCCGTCTGACGAAAAACCCGCTGGAAATCAAAAACGGCAAAATCGCTGTACCCGATGCGCCAGGGTTGGGTGTGGAGCTTGACTGGGATCAGATCCACAAAGCACATGAGGCGTATAAAAAACTGCCGGGTGGTGCGCGTAATGACGCAGGCCCAATGCAATACCTTATCCCTGGCTGGACATTTGACCGCAAACGCCCTGTTTTTGGACGTCACAAATAAAAGGATTGAACGATGAGCACATTTTCTACCCCTGTAGTTACCTCCATGCAGATCATTCCGGTTGCGGGTTATGACAGCATGTTGATGAACCTGAGTGGCGCACATGCCCCATTCTTTACCCGTAATATTGTGATTATTAAAGACAACTCCGGCCACACCGGGGTGGGCGAAATTCCGGGCGGTGAGAAGATCCGTAAGACGCTGGAAGATGCAATCCCTCTGGTTGTGGGCAAAACCCTTGGTGAGTATAAAAACGTCCTGAATGCGGTGCGTAGCACCTTCGCCGATCGGGATGCTGGTGGACGTGGTCTGCAAACCTTCGATCTGCGCACCACCATTCACGTTGTCACGGGTATCGAAGCTGCGATGCTGGATCTGCTTGGTCAGCATCTGGGCGTGAACGTAGCGTCGCTGCTGGGCGAGGGGCAACAGCGTAGCGAAGTAGAAATGCTCGGCTATCTGTTCTTTGTCGGTAACCGTAAGCTGACGCCACTGCCGTACCAGAGCCAGCCGGATGAAAAATGCGACTGGTATCGCATCCGCCATGATGAAGCGATGACCCCGGATGCGGTTGTGCGTCTGGCAGAAGCCGCTTACGAAAAATATGGCTTCAACGATTTCAAACTGAAAGGCGGCGTGCTGGCGGGCGAGGAAGAGGCAGAAGCCATTTCTGCCCTGGCGAAACGCTTCCCACAGGCGCGTGTAACGCTGGATCCAAACGGCGCATGGTCGCTCGATGAAGCCATCAACATTGGCAAACAGCTGAAAGGCGTGCTGGCCTATGCAGAAGACCCATGCGGCGCTGAGCAAGGCTTCTCCGGCCGTGAAGTGATGGCGGAATTCCGCCGCGCCACCGGCTTGCCAACGGCAACCAACATGATTGCGACCGACTGGCGTCAGATGGGGCATACGCTCTCTCTGCAATCTGTCGATATTCCGCTGGCTGACCCGCACTTCTGGACGATGCAGGGCTCTGTGCGCGTCGCGCAGATGTGTCATGAGTTTGGCCTGACCTGGGGCTCACACTCCAATAACCACTTCGACGTGTCGCTGGCGATGTTTACCCATGTCGCCGCCGCCGCGCCGGGCAACATTACCGCTATCGATACCCACTGGATCTGGCAGGAAGGCAACCAGCGTCTGACCAAACAGCCGTTCGAAATCAAAGGCGGTATGGTGCAGGTGCCTTCAACGCCAGGTCTGGGCGTTGAGCTGGATATGGATCAAGTGATGAAGGCGCATGAGCTATACCAGAAGCATGGCCTGGGCGCGCGCGATGACGCAATCTCAATGCAGTATCTGATCCCGAACTGGACCTTCAACAACAAACGCCCTTGCATGGTGCGTTAAGCGTATTGCCGGTTCCTGCGGGAATCGGCATTTTCGACGACCTGGCGGGTGTATGCTTAACGTAGTTAACATGCGTAAGGATGGCTTATGAAAATAGTTATCGCACCGGACTCGTATAAGGAAAGTTTGAGTGCTCTTGAGGTTGCGACAGCGATAGAACAGGGTTTTCGCGAGATCTTCCCGTCGGCACAGTACGTCAAACTGCCGGTTGCAGATGGCGGTGAAGGCACCGTAGAGGCGATGGTTGCTGCCACCCGCGGGCGAATTGTTCACGTCCCCGTCACTGGCCCGTTGGGTGAACGCGTGGAAGGGTTCTATGGGTTATCCGGCGACGAACAAAGCGCATTTATCGAAATGGCGGCGGCAAGCGGCCTGGAGCTGGTCGCACCCTCTCAACGCAATCCATTAAAAACAACCTCCTGGGGAACCGGTGAACTCATCCGTCATGCGCTGGATGTGGGGGTTAAGCATATCATTATTGGTATTGGCGGCAGTGCAACCAATGACGGCGGTGCTGGCATGGTGCAGGCGCTGGGTGCCAGATTGCTTGATGCCGAGGGCCACGCCATTGGTCCTGGCGGCAGCGAGCTTGAGCGGCTGGCGAAAATAGACAGAAGCAGCCTGGACAGACGCCTTGCCGACTGCCGGATAGAAGTCGCCTGCGACGTCACGAATCCGTTAACGGGTGAAGAGGGCGCATCAGCGGTGTTTGGGCCACAGAAAGGCGCCACACCAGAGATGATCCTGATGCTGGATAACGCGCTTGCCCATTACGCGAAAGTGATCGCCCGGGATCTGGATATTGATGTCTTAAATCTGGCAGGCGGCGGTGCAGCTGGTGGCATGGGGGCTGCGTTGTACGCGTTTTGCGGCGCGCAGCTGCGTCAGGGTATCGAGATTGTGACCGACGCGTTGCACCTTGATGAGCAGGTTGCTGATGCGGATCTGGTTATCACTGGTGAAGGGCGTATCGATAGCCAGACTATTCACGGCAAAGTTCCCGTTGGCGTGGCGAAGGTCGCTAAACGCTTTAACAAACCGGTTATCGGGATTGCGGGAAGCCTGACTGCGGATGTGGGGGTGGTTCATGAGCACGGCATCGACGCGGTGTTTAGCGTGATTTATACCATCTGCTCGCTGGAAGATGCGCTGGAAAATGCGGGTGAGAACGTCCGCCTGGCAGCAAGAAATATTGCGGCGGTACTGAAAGTGGGGCAGGGATTTTAACTGTGAGTGCACCTGTAGGCCCGGTAAGCGGTAGCGCCACCGGGCTTTTACGTTAGTTCCCCAGCATCTTCCTTGCTTCCCGCGTCACGTTATCCATCTCATCCAGTAGTTCCAGGAACTCAGGTTCAAGCTCTGATTCCGGTGTTCCGGCGCGCAGCTGTTGTTCCACCAGCTGACACAGGTTTTTCAGCCGCGGTACGCCACTGTAACCACAGCTGCCGTGGAGTTTGTGGATAGCTTCCAGCAGTTCTTCGGGATGTTCACCCACCAATTGTTCTTCGATTTTGTTGCGGATTTCCGGCAAAAACGCCACCAGCATTTGCAGCATTTCGCGCGCCAAATCGGGTTTGCCCGCCGCCTGGCGTAGCGCCAGTTGCCAGTCGAACGTGGCGTTCTGGTTGATCGTGCTCTCAACGGTTTCGGTGGATGGCGAGTAAGTTCCGCCTATACGACCCGGTTTATAGCGCAGCAGCAGGTTGTGAAGCTTCTCTTCATCGATAGGTTTTGCCAGATAATCATTCATTCCGGCGCTCAGTAATTTTTCTTTCTGGCCCGCCATCGCGTGCGCCGTGACGGCAATCACCGGGGTCTGCTGCTGGTGCGGAAGCTGGCGAATCAATTCACAGGCGCGAATGCCGTCCATGCCCGGCATCTGAATATCCATCAGGATCAGATCGAACTGCATTTGTTTGGCCTGTTCGACCGCCTGGGCACCGCTGGTACAGAGTTCAACATGCTGAACCTGATCCCCCAGCAATACACCGATGAGCTTCAGGTTCGCTGGGTTATCGTCCACCGCCATGACGCTCATCGGCAGCTTCTGTTCATCATTAACCAGCGGCAGAGCGTGCTGGCTCAGGCGGCAGTATTCCGTCAACGCTGGCAGGAGTCGCGTGGCGGTGAGCGGTTTAAGCAGGCAGGCGGCCGCGCCGTCGTTTTTCAGCTCTTCGGCATTAATCTGGGCGTGGCACGGTAACGCCAGCAGCAGGTAATCGGTCATCGACGCGGCTTTCGCCAGGCGCTCCTGCTGCATGGTCAGCTCGCCGGTAAAGGTGACCGGAATACCCATCAGCAGGATATCGTAATGCCCCACCGCCAGGGCGGAGAAGGTCGGGCTGTAGATTATCTCCAGCGGCGTAGAGCTTAAAACGTCCAGCGTGCTCTGGGCCGCTGCGGCGTTAGGCTCAACATAGGCCAGACGCATCCCTTTCAGGCAGTCTGTGACCGGGCCATCCGTGAGGACGTTTGGATTGAGGTCCAGATTAATATGGAACCAGAAGGTTGAACCGCGGTTTGGCTGGCTATGGAAGGAGATATCCCCGCCCATCTCTTTCACCAGTTTTTGCGTAATAACCAGCCCAAGCCCCGTGCCGCCATGACGGCGGGAAATGCTGGCATCCGCCTGGCGGAAGGCCTGGAACAGGCGCGACTGGTCACGCTCCGGGATACCAATGCCCGTATCGCGGATCTGAACTTCAACCTGAACCTTATTGTTACTGATTGCGCGTTTTTCCACCAGAATATCGATGTTACCGCTTTCGGTGAATTTAATGGCGTTACCCACCAGGTTCGTGATCACCTGCTGCAAGCGCAGGGGATCGCCAATCACGTTATCCGGTACGTCATTCTTAATGTTGAGCGTTAACTCAAGACCCTTATCGTGTGAGGAGTGGGCAAGAAGCGTTACCACTTCGTCCAGTGTGCTGCGCAGCGGGAAAGGAATGCTCTCCAGAATCAGTTTGCCTGCTTCCAGCTTGGAGAAGTCCAGCACGTCGTTAATGATCGCCAGCAGGTTGTTGGCAGAGCGCTCAATGGTGTGCAGGTGATCGCGTTGGGTCGGGTTCAGCTCGCTTTTCAGCGTCAGGCGGGTGAAGCCGATAACACCATTCAGCGGCGTACGCAGCTCGTGCGACATGTTCGCCAGGAACTCAGACTTGATACGCGCCGCTTCCTGAGCGCGTTTTTTCGCCAGATCCAACTCGACGTTCTGAATTTCCATCTGCTCCAGCGTTTCGCGCAGGTCGGAGGTCGCCTGGTCAACGTTATGCTGCATCTCTTCGTGATAGGCTGCCAGCGACATCGCCATCGAGTTGATGCCGTTTTTCAGCATATCTAACTCGCCCAGCATAAAACCTTCCACACGGCTGTCGAGCTGCCCGCGACGAATGCGATCGACGGTATTCACCATATTGCGGATAGGCCCGGTGACGTCGCGCATCAGGCGCCAGCCAAATATCAGCGCAATCCCGATACAGAACAGCATCATCACGCCAGAAATGAAGATTTCTTTGTACTGCTGTAGACGCACCGACTTGAGATCCAGCTCAAGCGCCACATATCCCAGCATATTGCTGCTGGATTTAGCGTCAGACATGGCGGATTCATCAGGCGAATAACTTTCAGAAATGATAGGCGTGCGCAGGATCATGATATCGCCGCGGCGCAATACGCTGAGATGGCGTGGGAACGGCGAGCCGTCCGGGATTTTCAGCTCGGCCGGATCGAGGTGAAAATTAGAGGTGACGAACAAACGGTTATTTTCATCGTAGACCGATATCGCACGCACAATCTCGGAATGACGCCGGTGGAGCACGCTGATGAGCTGACCAATGGACTCACGGTTTTGCAGGTTCATGCCGTATTCACTGGACACCGCCAGCGGCTCGATAATGCTGGCACCGGCATCTTCCAGTTGTCTCTGCAAATCGTTATAGCGGTGCACCACAAAGAAGATACTCAGCAGCAAACCGATAAGAACGGTGGGGGCAAGGATCAAAATCATCATGCGCGCACGCAGGCTGTAGTTGGTCATGGAGTTCCGTTATGGGACAATTAAGCTAATTATGTTTATTTGAGAAAAATCTTGGCGATGGCGCAATTCTACTCTGCAAAGCGACGCGTGACGACGCGTCAGATCATAACTGTTGAAGCCACAGACCTCGATTCCTTTGGTCAGGGGGTCGCTCGTCACAATGGTAAAACCTTGTTTATAACAGGTTTGCTGCCTGATGAACGAGCAGAAATAACCCTGACGGAAGATAAGCGCCAGTATGCCCGTGGCCAGGTCAAACGTCGCCTGAGTGAGAGCCCTGAACGTGTTGTACCACGCTGCCCTCACTTTGGCATATGCGGTGGTTGCCAACAGCAGCACGCCAGTATTGACCTTCAGCAAAAAAGTAAAAGTCACGCACTAGCGCGTCTTATCAGACATGACGTTAATGACATTATTGCAGATCAACCCTGGGGTTACCGCCGCCGCGCCCGCCTGAGTCTCAGCTATCAGCCCAAAACGGAACAGCTGGATATGGGTTTTCGCAAAGCGGGCTCCAGCGATATTGTGAATATCCGACAGTGCCCCATTTTGGTGCCCCAACTTGAGGCATTGCTCCCGGAAGTGCGTTCCTGCCTGTCTGAATTGGACGGCATTCGCCATCTGGGACACGTTGAACTGGTGCTGGCAAACAATGGGCCGCTCATGGTGCTGCGCCATACTGCACCACTGTCGAAAAAAGACCGTGAAAAACTGGAACGCTTTTCGCATTCTCACGAGCTTGCGCTTTTCCTTGCGCCCCAAAGCGAGATACTTGAGCAGGTTACAGGAGAGGCTCCCTGGTATGCGTCAAACGGGCTACGCTTAACGTTCAGTCCGCGTGATTTCATTCAGGTAAACGACGGCGTGAATCAGCAAATGATAGAAAAAGCGCTGGCGTGGCTGGATGTTCAGCCAACTGACCGGGTGCTCGATCTGTTCTGCGGTATGGGCAATTTCACGCTGCCGCTGGCTCAGAAAGCGTCAAGCGTTGTGGGCGTTGAAGGCGTCGAGGCGCTGGTGGCAAAAGGGCAGGAGAACGCTCAGCTTAATGGGTTGCAAAATGTGACATTCTTTCATCAAAATCTGGAGGAAGATGTCACCCGGCAGCCGTGGGCTAAGCAGGGTTTTGACAAGATTTTACTCGACCCGGCGCGCGCTGGCGCACCGGGCGTGATGCAGCATATTATTAAACTCGCACCAAAGCGCGTGGTCTATGTTTCCTGTAACCCGGCCACGCTTGCCAGAGATAGCGAGACATTAACCCAGGCGGGTTACCAAATTCAGCGTCTGGCAATGCTGGACATGTTCCCGCACACTGGGCATCTGGAATCAATGGTGTTGTTCGAGCACATATAATGAGTTTGGCTTGTCGACTTCGACAGGCCCTGGTCCCTAAAGGAGAGGACAATGGTTGCGGTAAGAAGTGCACATCTCAATAAAGCTGGTGAGTTTGACCCACAAAAATGGATAGCAAGTCTGGGGATTTCCAGCCAGCAATCGTGTGAACGCTTAACCGGAACCTGGGCTTATTGTCTGCGCACCACGCAAGGGCATCCTAATGCTGAATTGCTGTTGTGGCGCGGTATTGAGATGGTCGAAATCCTCTCCATGCTCAACATGGATATCGAAACACTACAGGCGGCGCTCCTGTTCCCACTCGCAGACGCTGACGTAGTTTCTGAGGATGTGCTGGTGGAGAGCGTCGGCAAACCCGTTGTGGCGTTGATCCATGGCGTACGTGATATGGCAGCTATCCGCCAGCTGAAAGCTGCCCATACAGATTCAGTCTCCTCTGAACAAGTCGATAACGTCCGTCGGATGCTGCTGGCCATGGTGGATGACTTCCGCTGCGTGGTCATCAAACTTGCCGAGCGTATTGCTCACCTGCGCGAAGTGAAGGATGCGCCGGAAGATGAACGTGTGCTGGCGGCTAAAGAGTGTACAAATATCTATGCACCGCTGGCGAACCGTCTGGGTATCGGGCAGCTGAAATGGGAGCTGGAAGATTACTGCTTCCGCTACCTGCACCCGGCGGAATATAAGCGTATTGCCAAGCTTCTGCATGAACGTCGCATTGACCGCGAACACTATATCGATGAGTTTGTCGGCGGGTTGCGTCAGTCGATGAAAGAAGAGAACGTGCGTGCCGAAGTGTACGGTCGACCAAAACATATCTACAGCATCTGGCGCAAAATGCAGAAGAAGCACCTCGCCTTTGACGAGTTGTTTGACGTGCGCGCGGTGCGTATCGTGGCCGATCGCTTGCAGGACTGCTATGCCGCGTTGGGGATAGTGCACACGCACTTCCGCCATCTGCCGGATGAGTTTGATGACTATGTCGCGAACCCAAAACCGAATGGCTACCAGTCTATTCATACCGTGGTACTTGGCCCTGGCGGCAAAACGGTTGAGATCCAGATCCGTACCAAACAGATGCATGAAGATGCCGAGCTGGGCGTTGCTGCGCACTGGAAATACAAAGAAGGCACAACCGGCGGTGCGCGTTCTGGCCATGAAGACCGCATTGCATGGCTGCGTAAACTGATTGCGTGGCAGGAAGAGATGGCGGATTCCGGCGAGATGCTCGACGAAGTTCGTAGCCAGGTCTTTGATGACAGGGTTTATGTCTTTACCCCGAAAGGCGATGTCGTTGACCTGCCAGCGGGGTCTACGCCGCTCGACTTTGCTTACCACATCCACAGCGATGTAGGGCACCGCTGCATCGGCGCAAAAATTGGTGGGCGTATCGTGCCGTTCACCTACCAGCTACAGATGGGCGATCAGATTGAAATTATCACCCAGAAGCAGCCGAACCCAAGCCGCGACTGGCTGAATCCAAACCTGGGCTACGTGACCACCAGCCGCGGGCGCTCCAAAATTCATGCCTGGTTCCGCAAACAGGATCGCGATAAGAACATCCTTGCCGGCCGTCAGATCCTTGATGATGAGCTTGAGCATGTCGGCATCAGCCTGAAAGAGGCAGAGAAGCACCTGCTGCCGCGCTACAACTTTAATGAGCTGGATGAGCTGTTAGCCGCCATCGGCGGGGGCGATATCCGTCTGAATCAGATGGTGAATTTCCTGCAAGCTCAGTTCAACAAGCCAAGTGCGGAAGAGCAGGACGCCGCCGCGCTGAAACAGCTTCAGCAGAAAAGCTATGCTCCACAGCAGCGCAGCAAAGATAACGGCCGCGTGGTGGTAGAGGGCGTCGGTAATCTGATGCACCACATCGCCCGCTGCTGCCAGCCCATTCCGGGTGATGATATTGTCGGCTTTATCACTCAGGGGCGCGGGATCTCTATTCACCGCTCGGATTGCGATCAGCTCGCCGAACTGCAATCCCATGCACCGGAGCGTATTGTCGATGCTGTGTGGGGCGAGAGTTACTCTGCTGGCTATTCGCTGGTGGTGCGCGTCACCGCGAATGACCGCAGCGGTTTACTGCGTGATATCACGACCATTCTTGCCAACGAAAAGGTCAACGTGCTTGGCGTCGCCAGCCGCAGTGATACCCGCGAGCAGCTCGCCACCATCGATATGACTATCGAAATCTACAACCTCCAGGTGCTGGGCCGCGTGCTGGGCAAACTGAATCAGGTACCGGACGTGATTGACGCACGTCGTCTGCACGGCGGTTAACCGCGCTTTCTTTTGTAAGCCGGGTAAGGTTTTACCGCCACCCGGCTTGTTTTTTAATGGAACATATTATGACCCAAATCGACCGCCTGCTCGGCATCATGAAACGCCTGCGCGACCCGGAAAACGGCTGCCCGTGGGACAAAGAGCAGACTTTTGCCACCATCGCGCCATATACCCTCGAAGAAACCTACGAAGTGCTGGATGCCATCTCCCGTGAAGATTTCGACGATCTGCGCGGTGAGCTGGGTGACCTGCTGTTCCAGGTGGTGTTTTATGCCCAGATGGCACAGGAAGAAGGGCGTTTTAATTTTGACGACATCTGTGCTGCCATCAGCGACAAACTGGAGCGCCGTCATCCGCATATTTTCGGCGATGCTACCGCCGAAAACAGCGCGGAAGTGTTGGCTCGCTGGGAGCAGATAAAAAGCGCTGAGCGCGCTGAAAAATCCCAGCATTCAGCGCTGGATGACATCCCGCTGAGCCTGCCTGCACTCATGCGTGCGCACAAAATCCAGAAACGCTGCTCTGCGGTGGGATTTGACTGGACATCGCTTGGCCCGGTGCTGGACAAAGTGCATGAAGAGATCGACGAAGTGATGCACGAAGCGCAACAGGCAGTTGTGGATGAAGCAAAGCTGGAAGAGGAAATGGGCGATCTGTTGTTTGCGACTGTCAATCTTTCGCGCCATTTGGGTGTAAAAGCGGAAACTGCACTGCAAAAAGCCAACATTAAGTTCGAGCGTCGTTTCCGCGAAGTGGAGCGGATTGTGGCCTCACGCGGCCTGGAAATGACCGGTGTAGACCTCGATGTGATGGAAGAAGTCTGGCAGGAAGTAAAACGCCAGGAATCTGATCTCTAACGGATTTTTGCGATCAAGCGCAATTTGTGTGATTTTTTAAATGACAAGCGCTTGATTTGCGTCAAAAACATTTACCCAAAACGGGCTATTTTCTCACTCCTTATGTTTGTCATAGCCTGGAAAGGAGACGGAGAATGAAAGTTTGTGGCGCTCGCGGTGTTCGGGTATACTACTTTCCCGTCCTGGTTATTCCATCGTTTCACCCTAACTTCTCAGGTTCAGCATGACAACGAACTATATTTTTGTGACCGGCGGGGTCGTATCCTCTCTGGGTAAAGGCATTGCCGCAGCCTCCCTCGCAGCCATTCTTGAAGCCCGTGGCCTCAATGTGACCATGATGAAACTGGATCCGTATATCAACGTCGATCCGGGCACCATGAGCCCAACCCAACACGGGGAAGTGTTCGTTACTGAAGACGGCGCTGAAACCGATCTGGATCTTGGCCACTACGAGCGTTTCATTCGTACCAAAATGACCCGTCGTAACAACTTTACGACTGGCCGTATCTACTCTGACGTTCTGCGTAAAGAGCGCCGCGGTGACTACCTGGGCGCAACTGTGCAGGTTATCCCGCACATCACTAACGCAATCAAAGAACGTGTTCTTGCTGGTGGCGAAGGCCATGACGTTGTGCTGGTTGAAATCGGCGGTACTGTGGGTGATATCGAATCCCTGCCGTTCCTTGAAGCGATTCGTCAGCTGGCGGTAGACATTGGTCGTGAGCATGCACTGTTCATGCACCTGACGCTGGTGCCTTACATGGCTGCCGCAGGTGAAGTGAAAACCAAGCCGACTCAGCATTCCGTTAAAGAGTTGCTCTCTATCGGTATTCAGCCTGATATCCTGGTTTGCCGCTCCGATCGCGCTATTCCGGCCAACGAACGTGCCAAAATTGCATTGTTCTGTAACGTGCCAGAAAAAGCCGTTATTTCAATGAAAGATGTCGATTCCATATATAAAATCCCGGGCCTGTTGAAATCACAGGGCCTGGACGATTATATTTGTAAACGATTCAGCTTGAGCTGCCCGGAAGCAAATCTGTCCGAATGGGAACAGGTTATTTACGAAGAAGCTAACCCGGCAGGCGAAGTGACTATCGGTATGGTTGGTAAGTACATTGAACTGCCAGATGCCTATAAGTCAGTTATCGAAGCGCTGAAACACGGTGGTCTGAAGAACCGCGTCTCCGTTAACATCAAGCTGATTGATTCGCAGGATGTTGAAACTCGCGGCGTTGAAATTCTGAAAGATCTGGATGCTATCCTTATCCCTGGCGGCTTCGGCTACCGTGGTGTAGAAGGCAAGATCGCCACCGCACGCTATGCGCGTGAAAACAATATTCCATACCTCGGCATCTGTCTGGGTATGCAGGTTGCGCTGATCGAATTTGCGCGCAACGTAGCGGGAATGGAAAACGCGAACTCTACGGAATTTGTGCCAGACTGTAAGTACCCTGTAGTGGCGCTTATCACTGAATGGCGCGACGAAGACGGCAACGTCGAAGTCCGTACCGAGAAGAGCGATCTGGGTGGCACTATGCGTCTTGGCGCACAGGCCTGCCAGCTGTCCGACGATAGCGTTGTTCGCAAGCTGTATGGTGAGTCAACCATCACCGAACGTCATCGTCACCGTTATGAAGTCAACAACATGTTGTTGAAACCAATTGAAGCTGCGGGTCTGCGTATTGCGGGCCGTTCCGGGGATGATCAGTTAGTCGAGATCATTGAAGTGCCAAACCATCCGTGGTTTGTTGCCTGCCAATTCCACCCGGAATTTACTTCAACGCCGCGTGACGGACATCCGCTGTTTGCAGGCTTTGTGAAAGCCGCCAGCGATTACCAGAAGCGTCAGGCGAAGTAAAAAAAGTTAGAACGGCAACGCGTACCATTGGTACGCGTTGTTTGTCTGGAGTTTTAGTTTAACTTGTACTGAGGAAAATCTAATGTCCAAAATCGTTAAAGTCATCGGTCGTGAAATCATCGACTCCCGTGGTAACCCGACCGTTGAAGCCGAAGTTCACCTGGAAGGTGGTTTCGTCGGTATGGCAGCTGCTCCATCAGGTGCTTCTACTGGTTCCCGCGAAGCGCTGGAACTGCGCGATGGCGACAAATCCCGTTTCATGGGCAAAGGCGTACTGAAAGCTGTTGGCGCTGTAAACGGTCCTATCGCTCAGGCAATCCTTGGCAAAGACGCCAAAGACCAGGCTGGCATCGACAAGATCATGATCGATCTGGACGGTACTGAAAACAAATCTAACTTCGGTGCGAACGCAATCCTGGCTGTTTCCCTGGCAAACGCCAAAGCAGCAGCAGCTGCAAAAGGCCAGCCACTGTTCGAGCACATCGCTGAACTGAACGGCACCCCAGGCAAATACTCCATGCCAGTACCAATGATGAACATCATCAACGGTGGTGAGCACGCGGATAACAACGTTGATATTCAGGAATTCATGATTCAGCCAGTTGGCGCGAAATCCCTGAAAGAAGCGGTACGCATGGGTTCTGAAGTGTTCCACAACCTGGCTAAAGTTCTGAAAGCTAAAGGTATGAACACTGCTGTTGGTGACGAAGGTGGCTATGCGCCAAACCTGGGTTCTAACGCAGAAGCTCTGGCAGTTATCGCAGAAGCAGTGAAAGCTGCTGGCTACGAACTGGGCAAAGACATCACCCTGGCGATGGACTGTGCAGCATCTGAATTCTACAAAGACGGTAAATACGTTCTGGCTGGCGAAGGCAACAAAGCGTTCACCTCTGAAGAATTCACTCACTTCCTGGAAGACCTGACCAAACAGTACCCAATCGTTTCTATCGAAGACGGTCTGGACGAATCTGACTGGGCTGGTTTCGCATACCAGACCAAAGTACTGGGCGACAAAATCCAGCTGGTTGGTGACGATCTGTTCGTAACTAACACCAAGATCCTGAAAGAAGGCATCGAGAAAGGCATCGTTAACTCCATCCTGATCAAATTCAACCAGATCGGTTCTCTGACCGAAACTCTGGCTGCGATCAAAATGGCGAAAGACGCGGGCTATACCGCTGTTATCTCTCACCGTTCTGGCGAAACTGAAGACGCTACCATCGCTGACCTGGCTGTTGGTACCGCAGCAGGCCAGATCAAAACCGGTTCTATGAGCCGTTCTGACCGTGTTGCTAAATACAACCAGCTGATTCGTATCGAAGAAGCTCTGGGCGAAAAAGCACCATACAACGGTCTTAAAGAGATCAAAGGCCAGTAATAGCCTTTAAATCTTAAGATGAAAATGCCAGTCAAATGACTGGCATTTTTTTTGGCTATTTGAAATCGACTGCCATCTGTTCGGGGATTGTCAGCCCCTGAGTGGTCTGCACACAGCGGGCGATATAATCCGTAAAGCGGGGCGGTTTTGGCATCCCCATACTCAACAGTTTGTCGTTGCTGAAGCGCACGTTAAGCGTGGCAAACGCACCGTACAAACGCATAGCCTTAAGCATCAGGCGCTCATTGCAGGGGCCAAAAATGTGCTTCAGTTCCCGGCGCATTTTCACCAGAGTTTCATAACTCACCTGGGCGTATTTGTCGCCGACCGGCGCTTTTTCCAGCGCTTCCGCCATCGCCATATCAATATCAGCAAAGCGAACGCTGCTCTCTTCTCCGGCCGAAATATGGACAACTTCACCCTGACGGGCAGAACTGTTGAGCAGCATCAGCAGCGCATCAGCACAGTAATCCACAGGCACAACATCGACTTTATCTTCCATAGAGCACATGAATTTTTGCAGCATCAGCCCCATGCTGAAGACCCAAAAAATACTGCTCGAAGGCGTGCAGCCGTGACGTGTGTGGCCGACCACGATCGACGGGCGGGCAATCAACAATGGTAAGTGCGGGCATTGCTGGCGCATCAACTGCTCAATGGTGGATTTCGAGTAGGTGTATTCCACCAGATGTTCGGCGTTCTCTCTAAACTCTGCGCTTTCTGCAACCAGACTATCCTGTTCTGGCGTGCATGACATGGCTGTCCCCACGTGCAGGAAACGCTGTAAACCTGCCACCTGTTCCATTCGGGTAGCGAGTGCCAGCGTACCCTCAACGTTTACTTTCCAGATAAGCGGGTTATTACCAAAGGAAGCGACGGCCGCACAGTTGACCACATGAGTAACCTGATCCAGTCGCGGATCGCTCAGGAAGTCGTGCGTGTTAGCGAGATCGCCGATGAGGATGTCATCCGCTGTCAGCCTGGCCAGCGTGTTCTCATGAACATGGAATTTGCGCATATTCTCCTTTACGCGCTCAAGCCCTTCTTGCGGGTTGCCGGCACGTACCAGAAGCAGCAAGTTTACTGTCTGATCGCTATTAAGGATTTTTTCGAGTACTGCTCCGCCAAGAAACCCGGTCACGCCCGTAATGAATAACGTATTCATGGATACTGTCTCATGCTGATAGATGAGCGGATTGTAGGCGGGGAAAAGTAAACGGCGTTTAAATAAAGAAATGCCATTAAAGGCCGTATCTTAAGCTTATTTTAAGGTAAGGAAATCAGGAGGAGATATTCGACAACGGTATGTAATGAATGATTCAATTAAATAATTTAAAATATTTAATGTATTGTTTTTTAATGAATTAATTTTCTGTTTTTATGTTTTCTAGTTAATTCTAAATGTAAAAATAAAAATGCTTTGTTACACCATGACGAAACGCTAAAACGAATGGTCATTTCCCAAAGTAAAACAAAGGACACAAACAGCGAATAGCGTAACAGGCCGCGATGAAATAACCTGCTAAATAATTGTTATAATAATGGAGGAAGTGTTGCACTGCCTTTCTGCGGGATTGTCAGACCCTCCACAGCCGGGCTGGAGCGGTATGTCCCGGTAATTAGCGGGCAAAGCACCGATGGAGCATGATCCTTCGACGGGGATCTGCGATAATTAACGATTACCCCTTTAACTGAGAAGACTATGCAGTACCCGATTAACGAGATGTTCCAGACCCTGCAAGGCGAGGGTTACTTTACCGGCGTTCCCGCTATTTTTATTCGTTTACAGGGATGCCCGGTTGGCTGTGCCTGGTGTGATACCAAACATACGTGGGATAAACTTGCAGATCGGGAAGTGTCGCTGTTTAGCATTCTGGCTAAAACCAAAGAGAGCGATAAGTGGGGCGCGGGGAGTTCAGAAGATCTGCTGGCGATTATCGGTCGTCAGGGCTGGACGGCGCGCCATGTGGTGATCACCGGTGGTGAGCCTTGTATTCACGATTTAACGCCCCTGACAGAGCTGCTCGAAAAGAACGGTTATAGCTGTCAGATTGAAACCAGTGGAACGCATGAAGTGCTTTGTTCTCATGCAACCTGGGTGACGGTTTCACCGAAAGTGAGTATGCGCGGTGGCTACGATGTATTGTCGCAGGCGCTGGAGCGTGCTGACGAAATCAAACACCCGGTTGGCCGCGTACGTGATATCGAAGCGCTGGATGAACTGCTGGCGACGTTGTCTGACGAAAAACAGCGCGTGATTGCTCTTCAGCCTATCAGCCAGAAAGACGATGCCACACGTCTGTGCATTGAAACCTGTATTGCGCGCAACTGGCGCCTGTCGATGCAGACACACAAGTATCTGAATATCGCCTAAAAAAAGCCCGGTGACGCTAGCGTTTACCGGGCTTCAGACGTCCAGTATTGTAGGTCGGGTAAGCGTAGCGTCACCCGACACTACTGTGACTATCCGCGATACACGCATCCCGCCGTGCAGGTTTCTTTAATCATCACCGCGCTCAGCAGTGGCACCAGCGGTTTCATCTGATCCCAAATCCATTTTGCCAGCACTTCGCTGGTTGGGTTTTCAAGACCCGGGATATCATTCAGATAGTAGTGATCCAGGCGATCGTAAGTCGGCTTAAACGCCGCTTTCAGCTCAGCAAAGTCCATGATCCACCCAGTATGCGGATCGACTTCACCCGTGATTTCAAGACGCACCATAAATGAGTGCCCGTGTAAACGGCCGCATTTATGCCCGGCAGGGACGTGTGGAAGATGGTGTGCGGCTTCGAAGACGAAATCTTTAAACAGTGTGGTGGACATCATGAACTCTCAAGTAATGCGGAAAAAACCGCCGCATAGTACCGGAAAGCACATTTTTTAGCATTAACTAAAACGGCCTTTACCTTCATTGATGGCGGATACAGCGTTTTAGCTGGTTTTTATATTTATATTTCAATGGATTAGATAATCGGTTTTATCGTTAAGAACGATAGCTAAAACAGGTTAGTCCATTTGGTTATTTATTATTTCCATCCCTTCTTTAATTGTTATTATCCACGCCGTTAACCTTATCTCTAGTTTGGTCTTTTTGCATAAATTCCGCTTTGCTACTGGAACATAACGACGCATGACAACACAGGCCCCACCTTCAAATTTGCTTCCCCTGAACCCGGAGCAACTGGCGCGCCTACAGGCCGCCACCACTGATTTTTCACCCACTCAGCTTGCCTGGGTGTCCGGCTATTTCTGGGGAATGCTTAACCAACAGCCAGGGGCCGTTGTTGCCGCGCCTGCCGCTGCCGTTGAGATCCCGGCTATTACGCTTATCTCTGCCTCGCAGACGGGCAACGCCCGCCGCGTGGCCGAAGCGCTGCGTGATGACCTGCTTGCCGCCAAACTGAACGTGAACCTGGTGAACGCCGGGGATTATAAATTCAAACAAATCGCGTCAGAAAAACTGCTGGTGGTTGTGGCTTCAACACAGGGCGAGGGCGAACCCGCTGAAGAGGCGGTGGCGCTGCATAAATTCCTGTTCTCGAAGAAAGCGCCAAAACTGGATGGCACTGCCTTTGCCGTGTTTGGCCTGGGCGACACCTCCTATGAATTCTTCTGCCAGTCCGGTAAAGACTTCGACAGCAAGCTGGCAGAGCTTGGCGCTGAGCGTCTGCTGGACCGCGTCGATGCCGATGTGGAATACCAGACCGCGGCGGCGGAATGGCGTTCTCGCGTGGTCGAGGTGCTGAAAGCGCGTGTCCCGAAAGAGACATCCACGCAGGCAGCATTCAGCGCCAGTGGCGCCGTCAATGATATTCACACCAGCCCGTACACCAAAGAGGCACCGCTGACGGCAAGCCTGTCGGTGAATCAGAAGATCACTGGCCGCGACTCAGAGAAAGACGTTCGCCATATCGAAATCGATCTGGGCGATTCCGGTTTACGTTATCAGCCGGGTGATGCGCTGGGTGTCTGGTATCAGAACGACCCTGCATTAGTGAAAGAGCTGGCAGAGCTGCTGTGGCTGAAAGGCGACGAACCGGTCACCGTTGAAGGCAAAACACAGACACTTGCTGAAGCGCTGCAATGGCATTTTGAGCTGACCGTGAACACGGCCAACATCGTTGAGAATTACGCCACCTTAACGCGCAGTGAATCCCTGCTGCCTTTAGTGGGTGATAAAGCGAAGTTGCAGCACTATGCGGCCACCACCCCGATTGTTGATATGGTGCGTTTCGCGCCAGCCCAGCTGGATGCAGAAGCCCTGGTTGGTCTGTTACGTCCGCTGACGCCGCGTCTTTACTCTATCGCCTCTTCGCAGGCGGAAGTGGAAAGCGAAGTCCACGTGACCGTGGGTGTGGTGCGTTATGACATCGAAGGCCGTGCTCGCGCGGGCGGTGCATCCAGCTTCCTGGCTGAGCGTGTAGAAGAAGAGGGCGAGGTTCGCGTCTTTATCGAGCACAACGACAACTTCCGTCTGCCGACAAACCCGCAAACGCCGGTCATTATGATTGGCCCAGGCACCGGTATCGCGCCGTTCCGTTCCTTTATGCAGCAGCGTGCGGCAGATGAAGCACCCGGTAAAAACTGGCTGTTCTTCGGCAACCCGCACTTTACCGAAGATTTCCTCTACCAGGTTGAGTGGCAGCGCTATGTTAAAGAAGGCGTGCTGAACCGCATCGACCTGGCCTGGTCGCGTGACCAGAAAGAAAAAGTATACGTACAAGACAAACTGCGCGAACAGGGCGCAGAGCTGTGGCGCTGGATCAATGACGGTGCCCACATTTATGTCTGCGGCGACGCCAATCGCATGGCGAAAGACGTTGAGCGGGCTTTGCTGGAAGTGATTGCCGAATTCGGCGGTATGGATGCCGAAACGGCGGACGAATATTTAAGTGAGCTGCGCGTAGAGCGCCGTTATCAGCGAGATGTCTACTAATGAGCGAAAAACACCCTGGCCCACTGGTGGTCGAAGGCAAACTGACTGATGCCGAGCGCATGAAAGTTGAGAGTAACTATCTGCGCGGCACCATTGCCGAAGATTTGAATGACGGTCTGACTGGCGGTTTTAAAGGCGACAACTTCCTGCTGATCCGTTTCCACGGTATGTATCAGCAGGATGACCGCGATATCCGTGCCGAACGTGCAGAACAAAAGCTGGAGCCGCGTCACGCGATGCTGCTGCGCTGCCGCCTGCCGGGTGGGGTTATCACCACTAAACAGTGGCAGGCAATCGACAAATTCGCCCATGACAACACCATTTACGGCAGCATCCGTCTGACGAACCGTCAGACCTTCCAGTTCCACGGCATTCTGAAGAAGAACGTGAAGCCGGTACACCAGATGCTGCACTCGGTCGGGCTGGACGCGCTGGCGACCGCCAACGACATGAACCGTAACGTGCTCTGCACCTCGAACCCGTTTGAGTCTGAGCTTCATGCCGAAGCGTACGAATGGGCGAAGAAGATTTCTGAGCACCTGCTGCCACGTACCCGCGCGTATGCGGAGATCTGGCTCGATCAGGAAAAAGTTGCCACCACGGATGAAGAACCGATCCTCGGCCAGACCTATCTGCCGCGTAAGTTCAAAACCACAGTGGTGATCCCGCCGCAGAACGATATCGATCTGCACGCCAACGACATGAACTTCGTGGCGATTGCGGAAAATGGCAAGCTGGTGGGCTTTAACCTGCTGGTGGGCGGCGGTTTGTCCATCGAACACGGCAACAAAAAAACCTATGCCCGCACGGCGAGTGAGTTCGGTTTCCTGCCGCTTGAGCACACGCTGGCCGTGGCGGAAGCGGTTGTTACCACGCAGCGCGACTGGGGTAACCGTACCGACCGTAAAAACGCGAAGACCAAATACACCCTGGAGCGCGTGGGCGTTGAGACGTTTAAAGAAGAAGTGGAACGTCGCGCTGGTATCAAATTTGAACCGATCCGTCCTTATGAATTCACCGGTCGCGGCGATCGTATCGGTTGGGTAAAAGGCATCGACAATAAATGGCACCTGACGCTGTTTATCGAAAATGGCCGTATTCTGGATTATCCGGGCCGCCCTCTGAAAACTGGTTTGCTGGAAATTGCTAAGATCCATAAAGGTGAGTTCCGTATTACCGCCAACCAGAACCTGATCATTGCCGGTGTGCCGGAAAGCCAGAAAGCGAAGATCGAGAAACTGGCGCGCGATCATGGGTTGATGAATGCGGTGAAACCGCAGCGTGAAAACTCAATGGCCTGCGTGTCATTCCCGACCTGTCCGCTGGCAATGGCCGAAGCGGAACGCTTCCTGCCGTCGTTCACCGACAAAGTGGAAGCGATTCTGGAAAAACACGGTATTCCTGAAGAGCATATTGTGATGCGTGTGACCGGCTGCCCGAACGGCTGTGGCCGTGCGATGCTGGCTGAGCTGGGTCTGGTGGGTAAAGCGCCGGGCCGCTACAACGTGCATCTGGGTGGTAACCGGATGGGTACGCGCATTCCGCGTATGTATCGCGAGAACATTACGGAATCAGAAATTCTCGATTCCGTTGACGAGCTTGTCGGGCGCTGGGCGAAAGAGCGCGAAGCGGGTGAAGGCTTCGGTGACTTTACGGTGCGTGCGGGCATCATTCGCCCGGTGCTCGATCCCGCTCGGGATTTCTGGGAGTAACATCCCGACGGTATTACAGGTTTTGTAAGCCGGGCAAACGCAGTGCCGCCCGGCAAAACAGGCAAACGAGGTTCTTATGTCCGTACTCGATCTAAACGCCCTTAACGACCTGCCAAAAGTCGAGCGCATCCTTGCACTGGCAGAAACCAACGCACAACTGGAAAAGCTGGACGCCGAAGGGCGTGTGGCGTGGGCGCTGGAAAATCTGCCGGGTGACTATGTGCTCTCGTCGAGCTTTGGTATTCAGGCGGCAGTCAGTCTGCATCTGGTGAATCAGATCCGACCAGACATTCCGGTGATCCTCACCGATACCGGCTACCTGTTCCCGGAAACCTACCAGTTTATCGATGAGCTGACGGACAAGCTCAAGCTGAACCTGAAAGTCTACCGCGCGACTGAAAGCGCGGCCTGGCAGGAGGCGCGTTACGGCAAACTGTGGGAGCAGGGCGTTGAAGGCATTGAGAAATACAATGAAATCAACAAAGTTGAGCCGATGAACCGTGCGCTGAAAGATCTGAATGCACAGACCTGGTTTGCCGGTTTACGCCGCGAGCAGTCTGGTAGCCGCGCCACGTTGCCGGTGCTGGCGGTTCAGCGCGGTGTGTTCAAAGTGCTGCCGATTATCGACTGGGACAACCGTACGGTTTATCAGTATCTGCAAAAACACGGGCTGAAGTACCATCCGCTGTGGGACCAGGGGTATCTGTCTGTAGGCGATACCCACACCACGCGTAAATGGGAACCGGGAATGGCGGAAGAAGAGACGCGATTCTTTGGGCTCAAGCGAGAGTGCGGATTGCACGAAGGGTGATCCCATTAACTCCCCCTCACCCTAACCCTCTCCCCATAGGGGAGAGGGGATCGCCCGGAGCCGTCTTTTCTCCCTCGCCCCTATGGGGAGAGGGCTGGGGTGAGGGGAAAATACCCATCAGGCTTTACCCGCTTTCGCCAGCTCCTTCACCAGCGGCAGCATCACTTTCACCACATCGCGGCTACGGTGTTCAATACGCTGCGGCAGCGCGCTATCAATGTGCTGTTGATTATCAAGCCTCACATCATGCCAGCTTGTTCCGTTCGGGAAGGCTTTAGATTTGGCTCTCTGCTGATAACCATCTTTTTTGCCCAGCGCCCAGTTCGTTGCTTCCACGTACAATACCGGAATGCCGGCTTTATCGAACACTTCACCGTCGTTACAACAGCCTGTTCCACGTGGATAAGCAGGATTACCGCCCGGATTACTGGTGGCGTAGACGCCCTGACTGCGGGCAATCGCCAGCGCCCGGTCGCGGGTTAATTTGCGCACGCTTCCTGGCGTACTCTGCCCGCTATTAAAATAGAGTTTGTCGCCGACGATAAGGTTATCGAGATTAATCACCAGCAAGGTATTTTTCTTCTCTTCAGGGCTCATGCGCTTAAGGATATTCTCAGCGCCGAGTTTTCCTTCTTCTTCACCGCTGGTCGCGATAAAGCGAATACCGTATTTCGTCGGGATATTCTTCAGGTGCTCGGCCAGTTCAAGCATCACGCCCAGACCCGCCGCGTTATCGTCTATTCCCTGAAGCGTCAGGCCGCCGAGGTTGTTGTCGGTATCGGCATCGCTCATCGGGGCGAAGGTATCCAGGTGCGCCATAATAATGATTTGCTGGGCGCTCTTGCCTTCATGTGCAGCAATGACCGTACTGCCGGTCACGTTATGCCAGTTTTTGCTGTTATTGCGTGAGGTATAGATGTACCGGCTGTGAAAGGCCCGAATATCGCTCTGGTAGCCCATCCCGGCAAACTGCTGGCGGATATAGTCGGCGGAGAGCATCTCGGCTGGCGTGCCGGTTATACGGCCAGGAAAGACAGTCGCAATATGTCGCGCCTGGGTACTGGCAATTTCGCCGTACGGTGGATTTTTTGCCTGGGCCGGAAGGATAAAGCAAACGCCGAGCGCCAGGGCAGCAATACGGTGGCGCGTTGCGGAAAACATAGTGAGTCCTTAAAAACAGAGCAAAATTTTAACTGGCTTAGTATGAAACTGTGACCCGGTATACACAATTTGAATTGCTCTTAAATGCCCGAAATTTCGTGTGTTAAGCACTTTTTGATATTTGCTTTTTCACGGCGTTATTCCATTGAGTAACTACTCATTCCAATTCGTAATTTCATTCGATCTAAACCGACCCCTATAGTCCCACTATTCCTGGTTGTTAGTGAGTTGGTGCTTGTGGACTATCTGCCCTTATTTGCTGCCCTAAAAGACAGGCCCGTGCTGGTGGTTGGCACGGGTGAGATTGCCGATCGCAAAATTGCTTTCTTGCATCGTGCTGGCGCACAGGTGCAGGTCGTTACTGACGCGCAGTTCGACGAATCGCAGATAGACAGCGTGGTGCTGGTGATCGCCGCAACCCCCGATCGTGAATTTAACCGTCGGGTCTCTCTGGCGGCACAGTCCCGGTTTCGTCTGGTAAACGTGGTGGATGATCCATCACTGTGTTCATTCATTTTCCCGTCGATCGTTGACCGTTCGCCGCTGCTGGTGGCCATCTCCTCTGGTGGCACGGCCCCGGTTCTGGCGCGGGTGCTGCGGGAAAAAATAGAAGCACTGCTGCCCACAAGCCTCGGGCGTATGGCCGAGAAAGCAAGTTACTGGCGTAACCATCTGAAAACGCGTCTGACAAGCGTGGCCGAGCGTCGTCGCTTTTGGGAGCGCGTCTTCCGTGGCCGTTTTGCCCGCCTGATGCACGCCGGTAATGAAGCCGCAGCGCAGCAGATTCTGGAAGATGAACTGGATAACCCCGGCAGCGGAAGCGGTGAAATCATTCTGGTAGGCGCAGGGCCGGGTGATGCCGGGCTGTTAACCCTGCGCGGCCTACAGGTTCTCCAGGATGCGGATGTCGTATTTTACGACCACCTGGTGAGCGACGGCGTGCGCGAACTGATCCGCCGCGATGCCGAACAGATTTGCGTGGGTAAACGCGCCGGTGAACACGCCGTGCCACAGCACGAAACCAATCAGATGCTGATTACGGCAGCCAGAGAAGGCAAAACCGTGGTGCGCCTGAAAGGGGGCGATCCGTTCATCTTTGGCCGTGGCGGGGAAGAGCTTCAGGCCGCTGCCGAGGCGGGTGTACCGTTCCAGGTGGTGCCAGGTATTACCGCGGCCTCTGCGGTAACAGCCTACGCCGGTATCCCGCTGACTCACCGTGATTACGCTCAGAGCGTGACCTTTGTAACCGGCCACTACAAGGCCGACAGCACACCGTTTGACTGGTCGCATCTGGCCGAGAGCCGACAAACGCTTGCCATCTATATGGGCACGATGAAAGCGGCGGAAATCAGCGAACAGCTTATTCAGCATGGTCGCGATGCGACAACGCCAGTGGCCGTGATCTCTCGCGGGACACGCGTCGACCAACACGTTGCCACCGGCACACTACAAGACCTTGTACACCTTGCGAAAGACGCGCCTATGCCCGCCCTGATTGTGGTGGGTGAAGTGGTGCAGCTGCACAGCACGCTCGCCTGGTTTCAACACACAACCGACACAGAAGGCTTCGGTTCTTCTGTTATAAATTTGGCTTAAGGAACGGTTATGGACCAAAAACGACTGACTCACCTGCGGCAACTCGAAGCGGAGAGTATTCATATTATCCGCGAGGTGGCTGCCGAATTCTCTAACCCGGTGATGATGTACTCCATCGGTAAAGATTCCAGCGTGATGCTGCATCTGGCGCGTAAAGCGTTTTATCCGGGCACACTGCCGTTCCCGCTGCTGCACGTGGATACCGGCTGGAAATTCCGCGAGATGTACGAATTCCGCGACCGTACTGCAAAAGCCTACGGCTGCGAGCTGCTGGTGCATAAAAACCCGGAAGGGGTGGCGATGGGCATTAACCCGTTCGTCCACGGCAGTGCCAAACACACCGATATCATGAAAACCGAAGGGCTGAAGCAGGCGCTGAATAAATACGGTTTTGATGCGGCCTTCGGCGGCGCGCGCCGTGACGAAGAAAAATCCCGTGCGAAAGAGCGTATCTACTCCTTCCGCGACCGTTTCCACCGCTGGGACCCCAAAAACCAGCGCCCGGAGCTGTGGCATAACTACAATGGCCAGATCAACAAAGGCGAAAGCATTCGCGTTTTCCCGCTCTCTAACTGGACCGAGCTGGATATCTGGCAGTACATCTATCTGGAAAATATCGAGATTGTTCCGCTGTACCTGGCCGCTGAACGTCCGGTGCTGGAGCGTGACGGGATGCTGATGATGATCGATGACGATCGCATTGATTTGCAGCCTGGCGAAGTGATCAAAAAACAGATGGTGCGTTTCCGTACCCTCGGCTGCTGGCCGCTGACCGGCGCAGTGGAATCTAACGCGCAGACGCTGCCGGAGATCATCGAGGAGATGCTGGTGTCCACTACCAGCGAGCGACAGGGCCGCGTGATTGACCGCGACCAGGCAGGCTCCATGGAGCTGAAGAAACGTCAGGGTTATTTCTAAGGAGCCGCCATGAATACCACTATTGCTCAACAAATTGCTGATGAAGGTGGCGTTGAAGCCTACCTGCACGCGCAACAGCACAAAAGCCTGCTGCGCTTTCTGACCTGCGGCAGCGTCGATGACGGGAAAAGTACTCTGATTGGCCGTCTGCTGCACGACACGCGCCAGATTTATGAAGACCAACTCTCTTCCCTGCACAACGACAGCAAACGTCACGGCACCCAGGGTGAAAAGCTGGATCTGGCATTGCTGGTGGATGGCTTACAGGCTGAGCGTGAGCAAGGCATTACCATTGATGTCGCTTATCGTTATTTCTCTACCGAAAAACGCAAATTTATCATCGCCGACACCCCGGGGCATGAACAGTACACCCGTAATATGGCCACCGGTGCATCGACCTGTGAGCTGGCGATCCTGCTGATCGACGCGCGTAAAGGCGTGCTGGATCAGACCCGTCGTCACAGCTTTATCTCCACATTGCTGGGGATCAAACACCTGGTGGTGGCGATCAATAAAATGGATCTGGTTAATTTCAGCGAAGAGAAATTCGATGAGATCCGTCAGAGTTACCTGACCTTTGCTGAACAGCTGCCGGGCAATCTGGACATTCGCTTTGTGCCGCTCTCCGCGCTGGAAGGCGATAACGTGGCTTCCCAGAGCGCGAATATGCCGTGGTACAGTGGCCCGACGCTGCTGGAAGTGCTCGAAACCGTTCAAATTCAGCGTGTGGTCGACACCCAGCCGATGCGTTTCCCGGTGCAGTACGTTAACCGTCCGAACCTGGATTTCCGTGGTTTTTCCGGCACGATTGCGTCAGGCAGTGTGCAGGTTGGGCAACGAGTGAAAGCGCTGCCTTCGGGCGTGGAGTCTTCCATTGCGCGTATCGTGACCTTCGATGGCGATCTGCCAGAAGCGGGCGCTGGCGAAGCGGTCACTCTGGTGTTGAAAGACGAAATTGATATCAGCCGCGGTGACCTGCTGGTTGATGCCCATGAAACGCTGGCGGCCGTTCAGGGCGCTGCTGTGGATGTGGTATGGATGGCTGAGCAGCCACTGAAAGCCGGCCAAAGCTACGACATCAAAATTGCAGGCAAGAAAACCCGTGCGCGCGTGGACGGCATTAAGTACCAGGTGGATATCAACAACCTGACGCAGCGTGAAGTGGCAGAGTTGCCGCTGAACGGCATCGGTCTGGTGGATCTCACCTTTGACGAGCCTTTGGTGCTGGATCAATACCAGCAGAACCCGGTGACTGGCGGGCTTATCTTTATCGACCGACTCTCTAACGTGACCGTGGGTGCAGGGATGGTGCGTGAGCCAAATGACAAGGCTGCTGTAACCTCTGAATTCAGTGAATTTGAACTGGAGTTGAATGCACTGGTGCGTAAGCACTTCCCGCACTGGGGCGCGCGCGATCTGCTGGGAGGCAAGTAATGGCTGCACATGATGAGAACGTCGTCTGGCATCCTCATCCGGTGACGGTTGCTCAGCGTGAACAACTCCACGGTCATCGTGGGGTTGTGCTGTGGTTTACCGGGCTGTCTGGCTCAGGTAAATCCACGGTCGCGGGGGCGCTGGAAGAAGCGTTACATCAGCAGGGGGTAAGTACCTATCTGCTGGACGGGGACAACGTGCGCCACGGCCTGTGCAGCGACCTGGGGTTCAGCGATGACGATCGTAAAGAGAATATCCGTCGGGTCGGGGAAGTGGCGAGCCTGATGGCCGATGCCGGGCTGGTGGTGCTGACCGCGTTTATCTCGCCTCATCGCGCCGAGCGCCAGATGGTGCGTGAGCGGGTGGGCCACGATCGCTTTATCGAGGTGTTTGTTGATACCCCGCTGGAAATCTGCGAAGCACGCGATCCAAAAGGACTCTACAAAAAAGCCCGTGCGGGTGAACTGCGAAACTTCACTGGAATTGACTCGGTATACGAAGCGCCTGAATCCCCAGAGATTCACCTGGAAGGTCAACAATTGGTAACAAATTTAGTGAGCCAATTATTAGACCTGCTCAGACGGGACGATATTATCAGATCCTGAGACGGTATCGTTCGGGAGCTGTCTTCCCGAACGATGAGTCATGGTCACAGGATTAGCTATGCGCAACAGTGAAAACTACATTATCACCACCGGGTCGGAGCCGTTATCGACCGACGACGAGACGACCTGGTCATTTCCTGGGGCCATAGTCGGCTTCGTCTCGTGGTTGCTGGCGCTGGGTATCCCTTTTCTTATCTACGGCGGTAACACGCTGTTCTTCTTTCTCTATACCTGGCCTTTCTTCCTTGCGCTGATGCCCGTTGCGGTCGTGGTTGGCATTGCGCTCCATTCGCTACTCAATGGCAAACTCCTATATAGTGCGATCGTCACGATTGTGACGGTGGTCTTGATGTTTGGTCTGTTATTTTTGTGGCTCATGGGCTAACTTCAGCCATAATTCAAACCGTAACCAACTGTGTGACGATATTGTGCAGGGCGATTCTGCGGAAAAAATGTGGTACATTTGCCCGCGATGTTGCGGCATCTCTGTAACCCCGGCGAAGAGTCCCGGGGAAAGTTATAGGATGATGATGCCGTTTTTCAGGGGGCAGGATGGGTAAACTAACGCTGCTGTTGCTGGCTTTGCTGGTCTGGCTGCAATATTCGCTGTGGTTCGGTAAGAACGGGCTACACGACTATAGCCGGGTGAGCGATGATGTCTCGGCTCAGCAGGCAACAAACGCCAAACTTAAGGCGCGAAACGATCAACTTTTTGCTGAAATTGATGACCTCAATGGCGGGCAAGAGGCGATTGAGGAACGCGCACGCAACGAACTCAGTATGACTAAGCCGGGCGAAACGTTTTATCGTCTGGTACCGGATGCGTCTAAACGCAATCAGGGCTCAGCACAAAACAATCGATAATCAGGCCCAGGATTACGACATGGCAGTTACTTTTTCGGACGTATGCGCCGTGGTGCCAGCCGCAGGTTTTGGCCGGCGTATGCAGACAGAATGTCCAAAGCAATACCTCTCAATTGGCGATAAAACGATCCTTGAGCACTCCGTGGCGGCGCTGCTGGCGCATCCACGGGTGACGCACGTCGTTATCGCTATCAGCCCCGGCGATGTTCGTTTTGCCGAACTGCCACTGGCGAATCACCCGCAAATTACCGTTGTTGATGGCGGCGCAGAGCGCGCCGACTCCGTGCTGGCTGGCATTCAGGCTGCCGCAGGCGCGCAGTGGGTGCTGGTGCATGATGCCGCGCGTCCGTGCCTGCATCAGGACGACCTTGCACGCCTGCTGGCGTTGAGCGAAACAAGCACGGTAGGCGGCATTCTGGCCGCGCCAGTGCGCGACACCATGAAGCGTGCCGAACCGGGCAAACAGGCTATCGCACATACCGTTGAGCGCGTTGATTTGTGGCACGCGCTGACACCACAGTTTTTCCCCCGCGAGTTACTCCACGATTGCTTAACGCGTGCGCTTAAAGAAGGTGCGACCATCACTGATGAAGCCTCGGCGCTGGAGTATTGCGGTTTTCACCCTGAGCTGGTTGAAGGACGCGCTGATAATATAAAAGTGACACGTCCTGAAGATTTACAGCTCGCGGAATTTTATCTTACCCGTTCGACCCATCAGGAGAAGGCATAATGCGAATTGGACACGGTTTTGATGTACACGCCTTTGGCGGAGAAGGCCCAATTATCATTGGCGGCGTACGTATTCCTTATGAAAAAGGGCTGCTGGCGCATTCTGATGGCGACGTGGCGCTGCACGCGTTAACCGATGCGTTGCTGGGCGCTGCTGCGCTGGGCGATATTGGCAAACTGTTCCCGGACACCGACCCGGCGTTCAAAGGGGCTGACAGCCGTGCGCTGTTGCGCGAAGCCTGGCGCCGTATCCAGGCCAAAGGCTACAGCCTTTGTAACGTGGATGTGACGATCATTGCTCAGGCGCCCAAAATGCTGCCGCACATCCCGCAGATGCGCGTATTCATTGCCGAAGATCTGGGTTGCCATATGGATGACGTTAACGTTAAAGCCACCACCACCGAAAAGCTCGGCTTTACCGGTCGGGGTGAAGGTATTGCCTGTGAGGCCGTGGCGCTTCTGGTGAAGGCGGCAAAATGACAGACTTCGACAACCTGACATACCTGTACGGCAAACCTCTGGGTAACGGCGTGCTGAAAGCCAGCCCGGAAGATTTTGTCGTGGTCGAGGATTTAGGTTTCGCACCGGACGGGGAAGGCGAGCACATCCTGGTCCGCATCCTGAAAAACGGCTGCAATACCCGCTTTGTGGCGGATGCGCTGGCTAAATTTCTGAAAATCCACGTCCGTGAAGTGAGCTTTGCAGGCCAAAAAGATAAACACGCGGTTACCGAACAATGGCTCTGCGCGCGCGTACCGGGCAATGGGATGCCGGACTTAAGCAAGTTTGAGCTTGAAGGCTGTAAAGTGCTGGAATATGCCCGCCACAAGCGCAAGCTGCGCCTGGGAGCGCTGAAAGGTAACGACTTCACGCTGGTGCTGCGTGAGGTAACGAACCGCGACGACGTTGAAAAACGCCTGAATGCCATCAACGAGCAGGGCGTGCCGAACTACTTTGGCGCGCAGCGTTTCGGTATTGGTGGCAGTAACATTCAGGGCGCGTTGCGTTGGGCGCAAAGCGATGCCCCGGTTCGTGACAGGAATAAACGCAGTTTTTGGTTGTCGGCAGCCCGAAGCGCGTTGTTTAATCAAATGGTGAGCGAACGACTGAAAAAACCGGACGCGAATCAAGTTGTTGTCGGCGATGCGCTACAATTAGCGGGACGCGGGAGCTGGTTTGTGGCAACGGCTGAAGAAATGGCCGATGTGCAGTCGCGCGTGGATGCCAAATCCCTGATGATTACCGCTGCATTGCCCGGTACGGGCGAGTGGGGTACTCAGGGTGAAGCGCTGGCCGCAGAGCAGTTGGCCGTGGCAGATGCGTCAGAATTACAATCATTGCTGGTGCGGGAAAAAGTCGAAGCAGCACGCCGTGCGATGCTGCTCTACCCGCAACAGCTGAGCTGGAACTGGTGGGATGACGTGACCGTCGAGTTACGCTTCTGGCTGCCGGCAGGTAGCTTTGCCACCAGTGTTGTCAGGGAACTTATCAACACGTCGGGTGACTATGCGAATATTGCTGAGTAACGATGATGGGATCCACGCCCCAGGCATTCAGACGCTGGCGAAAGCCCTGCGTGAATTTGCCGATGTGCAGGTTGTGGCACCCGATCGTAACCGCAGTGGGGCGTCTAACTCATTGACGCTGGAGTCGTCGCTTCGCACCTTTACCTTTGAAAATGGCGACATTTCTGTCCAGATGGGCACGCCGACGGACTGCGTATTTTTGGGCGTGAATGCGCTTATGCGCCCGCGCCCGGATATCGTCGTATCCGGCATCAATGCTGGCCCGAATCTGGGTGATGACGTTATCTATTCCGGTACGGTTGCTGCCGCAATGGAGGGCCGCCATCTGGGATTTCCCGCACTGGCGGTCTCGTTAAACGGCCACAAGCATTACGAAACGGCAGCGGCAGTCACTTGTTCCATTTTGCGCGCGCTCAACCGCGAACCGTTGCGTACGGGCCGTATCCTCAATATTAACGTACCTGACCTGCCTCTGGACGAAATCAAAGGTATTCGCGTAACCCGTTGTGGGAGCCGCCATCCGGCCGATCAGGTGATCCCGCAGCAGGATCCGCGTGGTAATACGCTTTACTGGATTGGCCCGCCAGGCGAAAAACACGATGCCGGGCCGGATACCGATTTCGCCGCGGTGGATGAAGGGTACGTTTCGGTTACGCCATTGCACGTAGATTTAACCGCTTATAACGCGCATGATGTGGTGTCGGACTGGTTGGATCGCGTTGGAGTGAACACGCAATGGTAAGCAAACGTGTACAAACTCTTCTGGAACAATTACGCGCTCAGGGGATCGCTGACGAGCATGTACTGGATGCGCTCGCCCAGGTCCCGCGTGAGAAATTTGTAGACGAGGCGTTTGAACACAAAGCGTGGGAAAACGTGGCGCTGCCTATCGGGCAGGGTCAGACTATTTCGCAGCCCTACATGGTGGCGCGCATGACGGAGTTACTGGAACTGACGCCAGAATCCCGCGTGCTGGAGATTGGCACCGGATCGGGTTATCAAACCGCGATCCTGGCGCATCTGGTTCACCATGTTTGTTCGGTCGAGCGAATTAAAGGTTTGCAGTGGCAGGCGCGTCGTCGCCTGAAACAACTTGATTTACATAATGTTTCAACACGTCATGGTGATGGGTGGCAGGGTTGGCAGGCTCGCGCTCCGTTTGATGCCATTATCGTGACGGCAGCGCCGCCTGAGATCCCAGCTGCACTCTTATCGCAGCTGGATGAAGGCGGCATTCTTGTCCTGCCCGTGGGCGACGAGCAGCAGCTTCTGAAGCGTGTTCGTCGGCGTGGCGGCGAGTTTATTATCGATACTGTGGAAGCCGTACGCTTTGTGCCTCTTGTTAAGGGAGAGCTGGCCTGAGACTCAGAATTATCCAGGGTTATTAAGGCAAATTCAGCGTATGGTGTGGCGCAAAAGGTTCGTGCCATCACGGTTATTTTTAAGTCACTGGTAGTTAACACATTCCTGGGGGATAAATGAGCGCGGGAAGCCCAAAATTCACCATCAGCCGTGTTGCGGCATTATCACTGGTTTCGCTATGGCTGGCAGGCTGTTCAAGTTCTGGTAACGCACCTGCGCCGGTCAGCACGGTAGGCGGGAACAGCAGCTCGGGTAGTACGTCCGGCGGAATGTTGATTACCCCTCCACCTAAAATGGGCACATCAACGGTTCAACAGACGCCGCAAATTCAGCCCGTTCAGCGCCCGGTTTCGCAGCCGACACAGATTCAACCTGTGGAACAACCTGTGCAGACCGAAAATGGCCGCATCGTGTATAACCGGAAGTACGGGAATATTCCGAAAGGTAGCTATACCGGTGGCAGCACCTATACCGTGAAACGCGGTGATACGTTGTTCTATATTGCCTGGATCACCGGGAACGATTTCCGTGACCTGGCTCAGCGTAATAACGTACAGGCACCTTACGGGTTGGAAGTGGGTCAATCGCTCCAGGTTGGTAATGCGACAGGCACGCCACTAACGCCTGGCAACACAGTTTCAGCGGCCGACGTGACCGCGCAGAACAACAGTGTTAAGCCTGCACAAAAATCCAGCACAGTGGTTGCTTCGCAACCGGTAATTACGTATTCTGAGGATTCAGGTGATCAGAGTGCTAACAAAATGTTGCCTAATAATAAAGGGACTGCGACGACTGTCACAGCACCGATTACGGCACCTGTGGTTAGCTCTATCGAACCGACTGCCAGCAGTACATCAACCAGTTCGCCAATCTCTGCATGGCGCTGGCCAACTGACGGCAAGGTTATCGAGAACTTCTCTTCTACCGAAGGTGGGAATAAAGGGATCGATATCGCAGGGAGTAAAGGACAGGCTATCATCGCGACCGCAGACGGGCGCGTTGTGTATGCCGGTAACGCTCTGCGTGGTTACGGTAATCTTATTATCATCAAACATAACGATGATTACCTGAGTGCCTACGCCCATAACGATACAATGCTGGTCCGGGAACAACAAGAAGTTAAGGCGGGGCAAAAAATAGCTACTATGGGTAGCACCGGCACCAGTTCTACACGCTTGCATTTTGAAATTCGTTACAAGGGGAAATCCGTAAACCCGCTGCAATATTTACCGCAGCGATAATTTGACGGGGCATGCCAGCCAGGGTGTCTCGTTCAGGGATCACGGGTAGGAGCCACCTTATGAGTCAGAATACGCTGAAAGTTCATGATTTAAATGAAGATGCGGAATTTGATGAGAACGGAGCAGAGGCTTTTGACGAAAAAGCCTTAGTAGAAGAGGAACCCAGTGATAACGATTTAGCTGAAGAAGAGCTGCTATCGCAGGGTGCCACACAGCGTGTACTGGACGCGACTCAGCTTTACCTTGGGGAGATCGGTTACTCCCCACTGTTAACGGCCGAAGAAGAAGTCTATTTCGCACGTCGTGCTTTGCGTGGTGATGTAGCCTCACGCCGCCGCATGATTGAAAGTAACTTGCGTCTGGTCGTGAAAATTGCCCGTCGTTACGGCAATCGTGGTCTGGCTTTGCTGGACCTGATTGAAGAGGGCAACTTAGGGCTTATCCGCGCAGTAGAGAAGTTTGACCCGGAACGTGGGTTCCGCTTCTCAACCTACGCGACCTGGTGGATTCGTCAGACCATCGAACGGGCTATTATGAACCAGACCCGTACGATCCGCCTGCCGATTCACATCGTCAAAGAGTTGAACGTCTATCTGCGTACCGCGCGCGAGTTGTCCCATAAACTGGACCACGAGCCAAGTGCGGAAGAGATTGCCGAGCAACTTGATAAACCGGTTGATGACGTAAGCCGTATGCTGCGTCTCAACGAGCGCATTACCTCCGTTGACACCCCGTTGGGTGGCGACTCCGAAAAAGCGCTGCTGGACATCCTGGCCGATGAAAAAGACAACGGCCCGGAAGACACCACGCAGGACGATGACATGAAACAGAGCATCGTCAAATGGCTGTTCGAACTGAACGCCAAACAGCGTGAAGTGCTGGCACGTCGTTTCGGTTTACTGGGGTATGAAGCTGCGACACTGGAAGACGTCGGCCGTGAAATTGGCCTGACCCGTGAACGTGTTCGCCAGATTCAGGTTGAAGGTCTGCGCCGCCTGCGTGAAATCCTGCAGGGGCAAGGTCTGAATATCGAAGCGCTGTTCCGCGAATAAGCAATCTTTCGTCAAAAAAGGCCCGTCGTGAGACGGGCCTTTTTCTTTTGCGCTATGGCTGTGCTGTTTCGTGTAACAGACGCCACGTTATCTTATCGCCATCCTGATTAAGCACCGCTGTTGACCAACGCACGTTGACGGGCAGATCCGGCCGGGTTTGCGTCTCCCGGTAGTGAAGCACCGCACTCCAATCGCCGCTCTGGATCGTGGTTAATTCGTCAATGCCGATTTTCAGTCCGGGACGGCTTCCGCGCTGTTTTTCCAGAAAACTGGCCAGGCCGTTATAGTCGACCTGCACACCGCCCGGCGGGATCATCAGAAAATCCGGGCTGAAGCGGGCGAGCAGGGCGTCGTAATCGCCTTCGCCTTTGCCTAACCAGTCTTCAAGCGCAATGTGGAGGTCGATAATGTCGTGTTCGAAAGGCGTCATGAATTCTCCTGTCGCAGCTGGGTGAGTACCTGCGTATTGTTAAGTCGAAAAACGTACAGTACAGGCAGCAAGGTCATGCCTGCGGCAAAAATAAACATCCCGTGCCATGCGGCGAGCGGCGGTAGCCAGATCTGCGCCAGGTTCAGCGCCTGTGCCAGCAGCAGGGCGCCGGCAAAAAAGCTCAGCTGACGATTGAGGTTCCACAGCGCGCTGGCATCCGGCATGTCATCCCGGCGCGTTGTCAGAAACGCGCTGCTCTGAGCCGTACTGCTGCACAGGCTTCCTCCCGCGCCCATTAGGGTAAACGCGACGGCAGGCAACAGCGTTGACGAGCTGACGTCAATCAAAAGCAGAATACCCGCCGCCTGCAGCAGGCAGCCGATGACGATCAGCGGTCGGGGGCCGATACGGTTAAAATAACGTCCCGTCGCCGTGATGGCTATAAACGATGCCACAGACCACGGCAGCATGAGCATTCCCGTTGCGGCTGGGCTCATGTTCGCCTCGTGCTGAAGATAAAACATGCCCGTGACGTTCACCCCAATGAATACGCCGGGGACGCATAAATAGACAAGCATGGCAAAACGCAAAAGCGGGTCCGTTAGTAAGGGCAGGTTTAGCAGTCTGGCCGCGTTCATCGTGGGTTTTTCGTGTTTTAGCCACAGACAGGCCAGAACAAACGTCACCATAGCCACCGGGAGCGTGGCGAAAAATATCCATCGCCAGCCCAGCGTCTCAACCAGCAGTCCACCGACAGCAGGAGAACAGGCGGGTGCAAGTAACGCTACCAGCATGACCGCGGAGGAGAGCCGGGCACGCTCGTGAGGCCGGAACTGCTGCCAGGTCAGCGCCTGTCCGACGGGGATCAGTAAGCCACCTCCCACGCCCTGCAGCACGCGCCAGGCGATCAGGCTTTCAAGCGTTGCCGACATGCCTGCCGCAGCAGAGGCGGCGCTGAACAGAAAAAGCGAGAGCAGAATGACGCGCTTTGGCCCGATCCGGCGCGTCAGCACGGAGCTGAACGGGATCACCAGCGTCAGACCGGCAATGTACCCGTTACTGACCCAGGCAAGCGTTGAAGGCGTGGCGTTAAAATCGTGAGCCATCGCCGGAAAGGCGACGCTGGCAATGAACATGTTGATCAGATCTAGAAAAAAGCCCAGCAGATAAACAACGGCAACTTTGCTGCGATACGTCATGGTGGATCCTCCGGTGAGGTGGCGTATCGTATCGGCCGGTGAAGCACGGATAAACCTGACAAAGCGCGATATACTGTCAAAAATATTTTGACAGTATAAAGGGCGATAATGATTAACTTACAGCGCGCGCAGATGTTTGTTGCGGTGGCCGACACCGGGAGTTTCACGGCGGCAGCGGATGCGATGGGCCTGACAAAAGCGGTGGTCAGCTTCAATATTCGCCAGCTCGAAGCTGAGCTGGGCGTCACCCTGCTGCTGCGATCCACCCGCCGTCTGACGCTAACCGAGGCGGGCGCGCCGTTTCATAAACGCAGTGTCGCGCTTCTGAAGGACGCAGAACAGTTGCAGGATGATGTCCGCGCCAACCATGCGGGGCTCACGGGGGAGCTGCGGATCACGACCACGCCTGAGTATGGCTCGCAGGTCGTGGTGCCGCTGCTGGCCAGGTTTAGCCAGCAGCATCCGGATCTTCGCGTGCGTCATGTTTCGTCGTCATTGCACGCCGACCTTATCTCGGAGCGCTTTGACGTGGCCATCCGGCTGGGAACGCTTGCCGATTCTCGCTATCACGCCGCGCTGATTTCGCACTTCTCCATTCTCCCCGTTGCGGCGCCCGAGTGGCTCGTAAGCCATCCGGTTGAATCGCTGGCGCAGCTGGCGCAGGCCGACTGGATTATTCACGAGCGTGTCGCTTCGCCGCTGCGCTGGCAGGTGAAAAATGCCGGCGGCGCGCCTGAAACGCTGGAGATTAAAAAAGCGCCGCGTTTGTTTGCCGACAGCGCTCAGGCGCTCATGGCCTTTGCGCTTGCGGGAGGTGGGGTGGCGTTACTGCCGGAATGGCTGGCGCGCGATGCGCTTGATGCGGGAAAGCTGGTCCCGGTTCTACCGGAATATACATTTGCGCAGCAGGGGATCTATGCGGTGTATCCGGATGCCCAACATCTGCCAGCGAAGGTGCGCACCTTTATTGATTTTATGCGCACCAGCGTGAATTAACCGTGCATCATCTTTTTGATGAGGGCAGAGAACTGCTCCCGCTCGGCTTGAGTGAGACGCCCTAAAAACGCCTCATCCACCGCGTTGCCCACCGGCTTACAGCCTGCAAGCAGAGCTTCACCTTCTGGCGTCAGGAAGACAAACCGGCGGCGCTTGTCTGCCGGGTCGTGCTCGCGTTTGACCAGCCCGCGCGCCTCCATGCGGCTCAGCATTTCCGCCAGGGTCGCTTTCGTACTGACCGCCACTTCGGTCAATGCCACCTGTTCAATACCCGGATGCTCGGCAACGGAGCGCATAACCGCGTACTGCGGCTTGGTGAGTTCCGGTAAGGCATACTGCCACTGCGCGGTATGCTGTTGAAAAAGCTGACGTAACAGATGGAACGCCTCTTGTCTTAGTTCCATGAACACTCCGACGGAAAAAAATCTCCCACTATGATAGCCGCTATTGCTCCGGATTTTAACGCGCCATTTTTTAGCTATTCGTGTGATCGTGTGCGAACGATCTTGTCAGAAAAGCGACCCGGGAGTAGCTTACTCATAATGTTCGTACACGAACAAATTAATTGAGGTGCTGAATGAGATTGATCGTGGGAATGACAGGGGCGACTGGCGCACCGCTCGGTGTGGCGCTGCTTCAGGCGCTGCGTGATATGCCAGAAGTGGAAACGCATCTGGTGATGTCAAAGTGGGCGAAAACAACCATTGTGCTGGAAACGCCGTATTCCGCTCAGGATGTTGCTGCGCTCGCGGATGTTGTCCACAGCCCGGCCGATCAGGCTGCGACTATCTCGTCCGGCTCGTTTCGTACTGACGGCATGATTGTTATTCCATGCAGCATGAAGACCCTTGCCGGTATCCGCGCGGGTTATGCCGAAGGGCTGGTGGGCCGTGCTGCCGATGTGGTGATAAAAGAGGGACGCAAGCTGGTGCTGGTTCCACGTGAAACCCCGCTCAGTACGATCCATCTGGAGAACATGCTCGCACTTTCCCGTATGGGCGTGGCAATGGTGCCGCCGATGCCCGCGTATTACAACCACCCGCAAACCGCCGATGACATTACCCAGCATATTGTGACGCGTGTGCTTGACCAGTTTGGTATGGAGCACAAAAAAGCGCGCCGCTGGAACGGGTTGCAGGAGGCCAGACATTTTTCACAGGAGAACAAAGATGGCATTTGATGATTTGAGAAGCTTCCTCCAGGCGCTCGATGAGCAAGGGCAGCTGTTGAAAATTGAGGAAGAGGTCAACGCCGAACCCGATCTGGCGGCAGCGGCCAACGCTACCGGACGTATTGGCGACGGTGCACCTGCACTGTGGTTTGACAACATTCGCGGCTTCACCGACGCCCGCGTGGTGATGAACACCATCGGCTCCTGGCAAAACCATGCGATTTCAATGGGGTTGCCAGCCAATACGCCGGTGAAGAGCCAGATAGACGAATTTATTCGCCGCTGGGATAAATTCCCCGTTGCACCTGAGCGCCGTGCTAACCCGGCATGGGCCGAAAATACGGTGGATGGCGAGGACATTAACCTGTTCGATATTCTGCCGCTGTTCCGCCTGAACGACGGTGATGGTGGTTTTTACCTTGATAAAGCCTGCGTGGTATCACGCGATCCGCTGGACCCGGACCATTTCGGCAAGCAGAACGTCGGGATCTACCGTATGGAAGTCAAGGGCAAGCGCAAACTGGGCCTGCAACCTGTTCCTATGCACGATATCGCTCTGCACCTGCATAAAGCGGAAGAGCGCGGGGAGGATCTGCCGATTGCGATCACGCTGGGTAATGACCCGATTATTACCCTGATGGGGGCAACGCCGCTTAAGTACGACCAGTCTGAATACGAAATGGCTGGCGCGCTTCGTGAAAGTCCGTATCCAATCGCGACTGCACCGCTGACCGGGTTCGACGTGCCGTGGGGCTCTGAAGTTATCCTCGAAGGGGTAATTGAGGGACGCAAACGTGAAATCGAGGGGCCATTCGGTGAATTTACCGGCCACTATTCCGGTGGCCGTAATATGACCGTCGTACGCATTGATAAAGTCTCTTACCGCACTAAACCCATTTTTGAATCGCTCTATCTGGGGATGCCCTGGACGGAGATTGACTACCTGATGGGCCCGGCAACCTGCGTGCCGCTCTACCAGCAGCTTAAAGCTGAATTCCCGGAAGTACAGGCAGTGAATGCCATGTACACCCACGGTCTTTTGGCGATTATCTCCACCAAAAAACGTTACGGCGGTTTTGCCCGTGCCGTGGGGTTACGTGCCATGACCACGCCACATGGCCTGGGTTACGTGAAGATGGTGATTATGGTGGATGAGGACGTCGATCCGTTTAACCTGCCGCAGGTGATGTGGGCGCTGTCGTCGAAAGTTAACCCGGCGGGGGATCTGGTGCAGTTGCCGAACATGTCGGTGCTTGAACTTGACCCAGGCTCCAGCCCGGCCGGGATCACCGACAAGCTGATCATCGATGCCACCACGCCTGTCGCACCGGACAACCGTGGCCACTATAGCCAGCCGGTACAGGATTTACCTGAAACGAAAGCCTGGGCTGAAAAACTGACCGCGATGCTCGCAGCTCGCCAATAAGGAGGAAAACATGATTTGTCCACGTTGTGCCGATGAGCATATTGAAGTGATGGCGACATCCCCGGTGTCAGGGGTCTGGACTGTCTACCAGTGCCAGCATTGTCTGTATACCTGGCGTGATACTGAGCCGCTACGCCGTACCAGCCGTGAGCACTACCCGCAAGCGTTCCGAATGACGCAGAAGGATATTGATGACGCACCGCAGGTGCCAACCATTCCGCCGCTGCTGTAAAAAAGCCGGGTGGCGGCTTTGCCTTACCCGGCCTACAAAACCCATAGGCCCGGTAAGCGCAGCGCCACCGGGCAATAATCCGCAGAAGTCTTAGACCAAACTCTTCAGGCGGTATATCCACTCCAGCGCCTGACGCGGCGTCAGAGAATCCGGGTCGAGATTTTCCAGTGCTTCTACGGCTGGTGACGTCTCTTCTGCTGGCATCAGCAGTGACATCTGCGTACCGTCAACCTGCGTCGCCGCAGCGTTGGGCGACAAGCTCTCCAGCTCACGCAGTTTCTGGCGTGCGCGTTTGATGACCTCTTTCGGTACACCAGCCAGCGCCGCAACGGCCAGACCATAGCTCTTGCTTGCTGCGCCATCCTGCACGGTGTGCATAAAGGCGATGGTATCGCCATGCTCCAGCGCATCGAGATGGACGTTTGCCACGCCTTCCATTTTCTCTGGTAGCTGAGTCAGTTCGAAGTAGTGGGTCGCAAACAGCGTCATCGCCTTGATTTTGTTCGCCAGGCTTTCAGCACATGCCCACGCCAGTGACAGGCCGTCATAGGTTGAGGTGCCTCGTCCTACTTCATCCATCAATACCAGGCTGTGTTCCGTTGCGTTATGCAGGATGTTGGCCGTTTCGGTCATCTCCACCATAAAGGTTGAGCGCCCGCTTGCCAGATCGTCCGCCGCACCCACGCGGGTAAATATGCGGTCAATCGGGCCAATCTCTACTTTTTGCGCAGGAACGTAGCTGCCGATATGGGCCAGAAGCGCAATTAGCGCAGTCTGGCGCATATAAGTACTTTTACCGCCCATGTTCGGACCGGTAATGATCAACATTCTTCGCTGCGGCGACAGGCTCAGTGGGTTGGCGATGAATGGCTCGTTCAGCACCTGTTCCACCACCGGGTGGCGCCCTTCAGTAATGCGAATACCGGGCTTGTCGGTAAAAGTCGGGCAGGTGTAATTAAGTGCATCGGCACGCTCTGCGAGGTTTACCAGCACATCCAGTTCTGCCAGCGCGCCAGCACTTAATTGCAGGTCGGCAAGGTGTGGCATTAGCATGTCGAACAGCTCGTCATACAGCTGTTTTTCCAGCGCCAGTGCTTTGCCTTTCGAGGTGAGAACTTTGTCCTCATACTCTTTCAGTTCAGGAATGATGTAGCGCTCGGCGTTTTTCAGCGTCTGGCGGCGCACGTAGTGGATAGGTGCCATATGGCTCTGCCCACGGCTTATCTGAATGTAGTACCCATGAACCGCGTTATAGCCCACTTTCAGGGTGTCGAGGCCCAGACGCTCACGCTCGCGGATTTCCAGTTTATCAAGGTAATCCGTCGCGCCGTCTGCCAGCGCGCGCCATTCGTCCAGCTCTTCGTTGTAACCCGGGGCGATAACACCGCCGTCGCGCACCAGAACCGGTGGCGCGTCAATGATGGCACGTTCGAGCAGTTCACGTAGCTCTGTAAACTCGCCCATGGTTTCCCGCAGTTTTTGCACCGGGGTGCTGTTCACTTCGGCAAGCTGAGCACGCAGCTCAGGCAATTGCTGGAAGGCGTGGCGCATCCGCGCCAAATCACGCGGGCGTGCTGTGCGCAAGGCCAGACGCGCCAGAATACGTTCCAGATCGCCAACCTGACGCAGCACCGGCTGTAATTCGCTAAAGCGGTCCTGCAAGGCGGCGATGGTTTGCTGGCGGCCGATCAGCGTTTCAGTATTGCGGATAGGCATGTGCAGCCAGCGCTTGAGCATTCGGCTGCCCATCGGGGTCACCGTGCTGTCGAGTACCGAAGCAAGGGTGTTTTCCACACCACCCGCCAGATTCTGGGTGATCTCCAGGTTACGACGCGTTGCGGCATCCATGATGATGCTGTCCTGCTGACGTTCCATGGTGATGGAGCGGATATGCGGCAGGGCAGTACGCTGGGTATCTTTCACATATTGCAGCAGGCAACCCGCAGCGCACAGGCCGCGCGGCGCGTTTTCAACGCCAAAACCGATCAGGTCACGCGTACCAAATTGCAGGTTCAACTGCTGACGTGCGGTATCAATCTCGAATTCCCACAAAGGACGACGGCGTAATCCGCGACGGCCTTCAATCAGCGACGTTTCCGCAAAATCTTCGGCATAAAGCAACTCAGCCGGGTTCGTGCGCTGCAATTCGGCAGCCATCGTTTCGCGGTCTGCCGGTTCGCTCAGGCGAAAACGCCCGGAGCTGATATCCAGCGTGGCGTAGCCAAAACCTTTGCTGTCCTGCCAGATGGCGGCCAGAAGGTTATCCTGGCGCTCCTGCAACAGCGCTTCATCACTGATGGTCCCGGGCGTGACGATGCGCACGACTTTACGCTCTACCGGGCCTTTCGAGGTGGCCGGGTCGCCAATTTGTTCGCAAATGGCGACGGATTCGCCCTGGTTCACCAGCTTCGCCAGGTAGTTTTCTACCGCGTGATGCGGAATACCCGCCATCGGGATAGGTTCACCCGCCGATGCGCCACGCTTGGTCAGGGAGATATCGAGCAGCTGCGATGCGCGTTTCGCATCGTCATAAAAAAGCTCGTAAAAATCGCCCATACGATAAAACAGCAGGATTTCCGGATGCTGAGCTTTAAGCTTCAGGTACTGCTGCATCATGGGGGTATGGCTAGAGAAGTCCTTATCAATGTCTTCATTCATATTGATTTTACTCATTTTTTAATTCTTTCAAGTGCTCATATGGCCCCAGATAAAACCCCTTTAAACCCACATAAACCCATAAATTTGTAGCTCACTTGTAGCCCAAAGCGTGATAGATTGGTTGTACTCCTTCTTTGGGTTACAAATGGTGGTGATACTTTGAAAACAACTCTCAATCAGGCTTTTATTATCAACAAGTTAAGTATTAATGTTAAGCCTGAGCTCAGTAGCTCTGGAAAAGTCGTTTTCGAAGCCAACCCTGACCAAAAACCTTACATAGTTTTTGACGATCATCGAGATTCACCCGTTGGCTTCGGTGTGAAGGTCAGTTTGACGAAAAAAACCTATGTAATCCAGCGAAGAGTAGCCTCTTCAGATCGTAATGTCAGTGAGGGTAAGAAGCCAAGCTCTGTCTTGAAAGTAAAGGTTGGGAATGTGTCCGATTTTCCGAGTATCGATCAAGCCCGTGAGGCAGCTCGGCAGTTGGTTCAGACAATGATTGCAACAAAGAGAAATCCCAACAAGATTAAAAGGGAACTCGATCTGGCTGAATTGACCGTGAGTGAAGCTTTTGCCCAATACAGGAGTCACTTACTTGGCAGAACCAAACCTGCTAAACCAAACACTCTCAATGTGTTAGACAAAGCTGAGAATCGGTTGAAAGAATGGCAAAACCTTCGAATCAAGGATCTTACTGGTAATGAAATCCTTCGAAAGTTTGACGAGATTGCTTCAAGAGCCAGAACAGCAGCAGAACAGACTTTTAGGTGGGCCAATGTTGCTGTAAAACACGCAATCGAGATTGAAGCTGGGAATGCTCAGACCCAGCAACGACAACCTTCGTTGTCCTATAATCCTTTTTCAATTTTAAAGGTACAGAAGAAGTTCAGAACACGATCTGAGCTGGAAGATAGCTATCGTGCCAAGGGCGTACGAAATCCATTGTCCCCCAAAGATACTTTGGGACGGTTTCTAGCTGCATTACACAATAAGAGAGGTTTTAATCGTTTGGGTTGTGATTATCTGTTGCTGACCATTTTGACAGGAGCCAGGAAAGAAGAGACAGCAACACTGTGCTGGCGAGAGGCCCTGACAGAAGAGGAAGTCAGAACGACAAGCTATGTCGATCTCGAAAACCGGGTTATTCGCTTTTACGACACGAAAAATCGTAACGACCATGAGCTTCCAATCTGTGATGCTACAAAGCGAATTCTGGAAGACCGACGAGATATCGTCAACGATACCGAAATACGGGCAGATAAACGCAAATGGGTTTTTCCGGCTCGTTCATCACGAAGCAAGGTTGGACATTATTCTGACAGTAAAAGCTTGCGCGAGTATATCTGTCAGGAAGCTGGAATAATGAAGCTGGGAATGCACGATCTGCGAAGAACTTTTGGCCGTGTTGCAGAAGAACTAACTTCGTATGCAGTGGTGAAAAGATTGCTTAACCACCGTAATACCACGGACCCTACTGAAAGATATGCTGAGCCTGATAACGAGCGAGTTTTTGAGGCACTTCAACGGATTGAGCTTCATATGCTGATGACAGTACCTGAGTTGTATAATACACTTTTGGCTTCGGCGAAATATCAACCATTGCCAACAAATTAGGGGGACAGGGAATGAGTGCAATCGATACTTTAAGGGAATATGCTGAAGTATGGCGGCTATTTGGTAGTATGCCAGATGATGCAACCCTGAGTGCTGAAGTTTCGGCCCTTTACCTTGGTGTAAGTGTCAAAACATTGGCTCGTTATCGCCAGACTGGTAATGGCCCTGCTTATATCCAATACCAGGCTGAAGATAGCAAAGCAAGAAATCAACGCGTAAATTATCTGTTGGGTGATTTAAAAACCTGGCGGGATAATCATAAAGTGAACAGCACAATGGAAGCAGCACAGGTCCGTGGGTTGGCTTTTGCTTCTTTGGCTGATTTTACCAAGCCAGAGCCTTTCTGGACTATTGATAATAAAATTTATTCTCATGCCCTTACTGTATCTGACGAAGTATTCAAGGAGCTATTAAATACCTCTCGTGCAGAAGTTATTTGGATCTCTCTTGAGAAAGTGTTGTTTGAGAACTGGCATGCTTCGAGAGAGCGCCAGAAATGGAATGATGTTTTTGTTAGTGTACTAAGTGGGATGGTTAAATCATGTGAAATTGAACAAGAACGTCATATACTTAATGATATTTTATGATTAATTTCATTCCCAATATAAAATTGAATTTATATTGGGAAATAGTCATTTGCGGAAGTATAAATTGTTCAACAGCATTATTTATTATTTTAATCAAATGGAATGCCGTCTGTAGGATATCTTCTTTTGGGATTTTTAACCGGCTTTGTTTTACTCCCTGCACGATAAAAGTTAAACGAATTGGCAAAGTCTTCTGTCTCCAGTCTGGACTTTCTAAATTTATCCATCAGATCTTCATTGAAACGACGAGGGATTCCTTTAACACACAAGTTTGAATTAAGGTATACTTGGTTATCTATGGCGTCACGAATAAGTATTTTTCTCTCAAATAACTCTTTGAATGCGCGTGAGACATTTGATTTATTCAGCCCAAGATCTTTGGCTATACGTGACTGTGAAAAATCAGGGATAATATTTCCATAATCAATTACTGAGAAGAGATAAAGCACAATTCTAAACGCTGTGGGCGTCAAATCCATCCTGGCGAGTGTGGCCATATTGCCTTTGAATATCATTGAGAAATCGTCTCTGAATGACGTTTTTTTATAGCTATTTGCTTTAATCTTTATTTCTTCCAGATCTTCGGGCATAACCTCTAATGCTTCTGCAATAATGGACTTTTGTTCTTTAGTTAATACAACGCTTGTGATTGACATGATGGCTCCTTTTTTATTGTTGTGATTACATATATGGCACATTTAATTTATTTGTCAACTTGGTTGGTAGTATTATTTAATTGTATTTACTTTGAGATTTTACGGTTGTTATTTAGTGGGAGATGGTTGGTTATCAAATTTAAAACAAGGGGTGCTAAATTTCACCATCACCTGTTATGTAATTAATGATTTTTGGTTCTGAAATTAATAACGGCAGGGTTTGTTTAATTATTTGATTTTATTGGTTAATTTTCAATTGTGTTCTGCAAGATAAAAGAGTGATAAAGAAATAAGAAACCACAGTTTTGCATTAGAACGATACTCAAGGCCTTGGTGTACCTGATGAAAACACTTTTATTATTGTTTTTCTTACATAATATCATTTCTTAAGTGAAGCCTGCGCAACTGTGTGTTGCGCCATTGGGCTTCAGAACATTACTACAGTATTTTCTGTAAGTATAAATACGCTTCGCGCACGAGTTCAGAGACCTGAGGTTAACTGTCATTACAAATACGCTTCGCGCAAAAAATCAGGAGGCTGAGTTGATCGGGAAAGAGAACACAGATACATGATTTGCCCATTTGCTGAGTACGGCTCACGCCGGGACCCTTCGGAAAAAAACCTTTCTGCTTCAGCGAGTGAGTGCTGTGGGCACTCAGCGGCGCTGCCAGGGAAACAAAATTATGGTTTTCACCGGTTTGGTAAAAATAATTAACATTTATCGGTAGTCGGGGCGTAAGCCAGTGCGTAGCACGCTCTCAAAAATATTCCTGTGGTTTTTTTATCTGAAATATGGAAATGACTCAGATAATTGAAATATGAAATAGTAATGCAATCTGGAGGACTCAATATCTCCACAGTGAAAGCTGTTTTAAGTGAGGATAGAACAAATATTGTTTTATAAAAATATTTTTAAATTACTATTGATTTTATTTTTGAAGATGATAGTACTTAATTATAAAAACAAAAAATGGAGAAAGTTATGAGTGCTATTGATGTTTTATCTCAGGAGGAAAAGTTTATACATGTTGTTGATAAATTTATAACCCATCATCACAACAGCGTTAATAACAATGTCTTTTACAAAAAACTTTATGTTCTCTTCGCCGGGTATCATCTGAAGTATTTTTATTCACGGGCGCAGTATCGCAATTCATGTTATCATGTTGATAATATTATGCAGATGTTTACAGGAGTCGTTTCAACCCTGAACACAACTCTGCTCAGGAAGCTTGCAAACAGCAATACATTGCTGCATTGCCTGAATTCACTTGTGAATTATATTTCAGGCAATCTGGACGAAGCAGAGCATATTTATGCTGATTTGCTGGCTCAGTATGAAAAGAAACGCATTGCAGGCTCTCTGGCTTATACTCCGCCAGGCTCAGTGATCAGGAAAAGACTTTGATAGCGGCAGCAGCGTGTACAAGGAATGGGATGCTGAATGGTGGAGAGAAATGGAGCTGGCGTTTCCGGCAGGTCATAATCGAGTATTAAAAAGGCAGGAGCCACCGGTTTGGTGTCCTGCCTGGCGGGATTGTTTTACTGTGGTCTTACTTGTCAACGACCTGCCAGCCATCATCCGTTTTGACCAGCGTGACTGCCGCTGTGCGTTTTTCGTTATCGACAACAGCTGTTACATTGCATTTATAGCTTTTATCCGATACTTTCACGCAGTCATGCTTTTTGACAGATTTTAATTCCCGCAGTGCGTCTTTCGGGACATCTTTACCTGCTATGGATTTAACGATGGCATTCGTCTGCTCCACGACCTTATTCATCGCAGTGTAAATATCCTGCTCAGACGGTTCACCGGTACAGCCACTCAGCAAAAAAATGGACGCAATGAGTGTGGTAAATGCATATGTTTTCATAAAATAATCCCAGACTGTAGAGTACGTTATTGAATAAGACCGGTTTTCATCTTGCTGTTGTTTTCAGAGAACGTCCACTTGCTGACCGTTTCGCCTTTAAATTCGATTTCCAGCGTTTTGGCCTGCGTCTGTGAACCCCCTGTCAGCAGTCCAATCACGGGAATAAATGTGGTGGCATCAAACTGATTGTTATCCATGGAATAAGTCCATTCTTCATTGCCACTATCAAGTGTAGTTTTGGTTTCCGGCTCACCTAATGCGGTAATGATTTCTGATTTCGTTGTTTTATTTTTGATAATCTTCGACTGCAGACTTTGTGATGTTTCTTTTTTTAGATGCTGGTTGCCTGATATTGAACAACCAGAAATAAGGAATGCAGAAATAAAAAAAACAGAAATCATGAATCTGTTCATAAGTTCTCCCATATTAATTTTTTATGTTTGCGGTGGTGCGAAATTAATATCACCGTATAAAAACAACTCTGTCTGCATATTTCTTTTTAATTATGCAGATAAGAATAATGACGCTGGCAAAAAATGTAATGACTGAGACAGGAGTGCTACCGGTCAATGAAAATACTAACCAGGCGAGACCGAATGCCACGAATTGAAACAGGAATGCCACACTGAGCGGACTTTCACCATAGGCCACTTTTGCATGGCAACCTTTGCAAATCCTCACGCCGTGCGGGCTTTGTGTAAAGCAGAAGGGGCAGCTAATCGTTTTACTATCCATCATGACTCCGTGGCCTGATTTAAAGTGATGTATTTTTGAACATTTTCGATGAATGATCCGCTTTAGTAAAATTGCTTGTACCGATCGATGGATCTTAGATGATAGGTTTTAACTATCATAACTAGTTTATCGATCTATATAAACGATCAATATTTTGTTGACTATTACTAAAGTATGGACTGTTTAACTTATGGTGCAGGATGGTGGTTGTTTTTAACTAATTGTTCTTTAATGGGATTTGTTGTCATGGAATGACAGGGTGTCAGAAGATGCAGGTGCAGGATTTGGTGGAAAGAATGTGCAGTGGCATGTAACAGAGACATGCCCCTGCGCCTGAGAAGTGCCACAATATGGCCGAGCAATACAAGCCACGCCTTCAGGCGACGCTGGCGGGGTATCTGACGGGTTGTATTGTGCAGCTTGCTCCTGAGCTGAATGATACCCACTGTCTCCTGTTGTCTTTCCAGACGAATTTTTTCTTCAAGCTGATGGATTTTCTCCAGAATCGTTTCCCGGTTTGCAGCCTGTTCTTCAGACTCGCATGATGGCATTGGCACTGGCATTGGCACTGTTAATGGCACAGGTGCAGGTACTGTTGGCTTTTGTGCTTGTTTCAGTAAAGTCAGATGTTCCGGTACGAAATCAATCAATGTTTGCAGGGAAGACCAGCCATATTTTTTACCCAATTGAGAGGCTTTAAAGGCAATACCTTGGTACTGAAATGAAAAGCCGTTCATTTTTCCCGTTGAGGCGATATTGGGTTTGCAGCTGACGTCTACCTTTTCCAGCATAGCGATAAAAGTCAGCAAATCAGGGCGGCCGGTTAACGCATTATCAATCAGGCTCTGCAGAGTGGACCTGGGGCAGGGAGTTGTCGTTCTTTCAGCCATCATCAGCTCGTTGCGGGAAGGCTTTCTTTTCTCCTGACTATGACTACTGATTGCAGATGTGGTTTGAGTGAGTTTGTGGACTTTCTCCAGCTCGCTGATAATCCGGGTACTGATAAGATTTTCATTTTTCCCAAGGTACAGCTTCCCACCGACCATGTTAATTCTGTTAGCTATTATATGGATATGCTGCCCGTCCGAATCATCGTGCATGATATAGCAGCGAAGATGGGTTTCAGTGAATCCCATCCGGGTCATATAATCGTCAGCGAATGCCGCCCATTGTCTGACTGACAGTGTTTCTCCCTTTGGCAGGCGAAGCGAATTATGCCAGACAGGTTTGGCGACACCGGGGCGCAGTAGTCTTGTGCCTTCAAATTCACTGATAAGTTCAGCAGCAGTGCTTCCCGTCATGTTGCCACCGATAATATAAGGCGTGATTTTGTGGTGAGATCCTGACTTAAGGCTATAGAGAACCACACCTGCAAACTGTTTACCCCGCTTTATTTTCTGCATGCCTTTCACTGGTCTTGCTCCAGAAAGGTTGATGGAATAAGGTGATCCCTGAGAGTTTTGATTTGTCTGCGCAGGGCGAAGAGTTCTGTACGGGTCAGTTCGCTGTCAGGGCTTTTGCTGTCGAGATGATTCAGCAGGCGGTTTAAATCCTGTGAAAGGTTGCCGAGTTTAACCCATGCTTCACGATTGATTTCAGGTAATACCGGTGGGAGTTTGTTGAGGGATGCCATTCTTAGCCATTCCCCTTTTTTATAAGGGCCTCTTTTACTATCGAGAATAGATAATTCTTCTTCGTTTAACCGAACGCTGACGCAGTGAGTTCGAACTTCATTAGGTGAATATTTTGCTGTATGGAATTTACCTCTTCTTGAGCTTCTTGATAGATCTTCTTTACTTTCATTTTTATGCATATCTAACCTTTTTTAAAATGTGTTCATGATCTACAGTTAGCGCATTGGTAAAATAAGTCAAGGCAGTGTCGAAATTTATAAATAAGATAGGTGGAGCAGATTGCTAATTAGGTAATCTGCTCTGGGTAAAAATAGGGTTCATATTAAATTCATTATGACAGTGAGGAGGAGCGGAGGTTACAATCTACGTTTTACTGGCATTAAAGATATTGTTTGTTTCATAATTTCGCTAAGTTTCTTTCTCTCATGTTCTGCTATATATTTACAAATCTCATCATGTCGAATATGCTGTTCCAGTTGTTTTTTATCTATTTTGATGTCATTGCGGATAAACCATTTAATTGTTTCAATGTCCCCGCGTAAATCATAACCTCGCAGTACAATATGGCGAAAATGTGTGTTGCTGATATCTGTCTTCTTCTTTAGTTCGCTGAAGAAAGAGCTCATTTCATTTTCATTGGCACTTAGATAAACCTGGCAGTTATCAGAGATAGTAAAGTTAAGGTTTTTCTTCTGAAGCAAATCCATTATCTGCAGACTTTCGCTGTTGAGGTAGTTGAAAATTACTGGACTGCTATCCTTCATACTAATATGACGAATGAGCATTTTGGCTTTGAAATCGCCTAATGAATAGCAAATTTCAAAAATACCGTGACCCTGGTTATCTCTGTGGTTTATATCGCAACCGGCCTGAACCATCAAATCAAAGATAGAGTGATTTTTTACGTAAAAAAGTATTGTTCTTCCGCATTTATCCACATTGTTGACATTAATTCCAGCATTGATCAGGGTTTTGCAACAGGATATATTATCAGCTAACGAGCATAAACAGGTTTGGCCGAGACCATTTTTGTGGTGTATATCTACGCCGGAATCAATCAATTTTTTCAGTATGTGAGGATTTCGCTGGTTAAACAAAACATTGTGACCATAGTTGTCAGCATGGTTAAAATCTATTCCTGCTTTAACCAGAGTGTCAATCATTCTTGGGTTTTTACAGTAAAACAGTATATTTCTTCCAAACGAATCCAGTGTATTAATATCGGAGCCTGCATTAATGCAAGCCTGAATGTCTTTTGGAGTTTTACAAGAGAGTAATGCATTTATTGCGTTGTTATTCATAATTTTTCTCCTCTGTTAAGCGACTAATCTGATATAGTTGTCATGGTTGGTTTTATATTCCTTTATTTTTTTAATGTCTTCGTAAATTCGAGCGAGTGAAAACCATGAGATCTCTTTCAACATGTTTTTGTTGCTTACATACAAAATGTTACCACCGCGAAATGAAAAAGCATTATGGAATGTACTTTCATTCGTCGTTTTGAGAAATCGAATGAAATTTTTTATTGTCTCTTTTTTGTTCATGTTATAAGAGGTGAATGTATAGATAGAGAATACGGTTAAAATATTTCTCTTCGAGACCATATGTCTTGAGAAATAATCGAAATAAAATCTTTGCTCCTGAGTGTCACTTTTGCAGAAAAAAGAAAATTGTGGATTATATAATCTATAAAGATCTGCGTTCTTTTTTGTTTTGGCGAGATAGTTAGTCAGGCTTGGATAGTTTGTTTTATTCATTTTAGCTCTCCTTTATTTAATTAACAAAGGAAATATATATTATTAAATAAACAAAATGCAAATATATTTTTATATTTATTTAATTGAATAGATATATTTTTATTATATTTCATATAAGGTGTTGTTTTTCATTGTTAATTATTTTTATCAAAAAGTGCTGTGTTTTATTTGATTGATTTGGTTTGAGAGTAGTAATTGATATTGTATGAATTGGCGATGAGGGTGTTTTAAAAAATAAATTTCTCAAAGTGCTAAGGTGCAATGTGGGGCTTTGTATTAAATTAATGATGTTAGCGTCCCTTGGCTATCTAACTAAAGGTTAAAGCCAAGGGGAGAGTGTTCAGGCAGATTCAATTCATAATCTTTTTTTTGTAATTGCTTTACAGGTAACTGGTTGAATCGTTGTTCGTAAAACCTTTTGCTCTCTCTGTGATTTTTCCTGGAGGATTTCTTCATAGAAGTAGCGTTCTTTTAGTGATTCTATATCAACTTTTATATCATAACATATTAACCATTTAATTAGCAGTCTTCCTGCATAGTGAGTCAGTAGATATGTACTGTTTATGTAAAACCAAACATGACTAATGTCTGTCAGTTTCTTTAGTTGTAAAATTAATTTTTTAACGTCGGCATTTGTTGGTGTGATAATGCACTTATCACTTATCTCAAATTCATTTTTTTGCTTTATAAGTAACGACAACAGCTCAATTGATTTAAATGTAATGTTCGTGAATACAATTTTTGAACTGTCTTTAAGATGAATATTACGGATAAGAAAACGAATGTAGTTATCGTTTTTAGATTCCCAGTGAGTATATTTACCAGCTATGCTGTGGTTTTCTGACTGCCAGTAATCGAATGCTGTCTGCCCGCTTAAATTTTTATGATTAATGTCGCAACCAGCCTCAATGAGTGCATCGTATACATATCCTTCAAATGGAATGAAAAGAAAGGAGTTGCCATAGCTATCTTTGGTATGGATATCTAGTCCAGCTTTGATAAGATATTTTACTAACCCTGGTGAAACATCAATATGTTGAATCGCAAGGGTACCTGACTTATTCCGGTGGTTAACATTAATACCATTGCTGACAAGAAGTTCCACTGTTTCAACATTTTGAGCATAGAATAATGCATTATTACCGTCATTATCCAAGTGGTGAATGTCAATGTCAGCGTCAATCATTGCCTGTATAGCTTCAGGTACATTACAGGTAAAAAGAGCAGTTTGACCTTTACTATTGCACATATTTATATCCATGCCAGCCTTAAGGCAACGAAGGACACCATTTTTAGACTTTACACGGAATAGGTTATTTTTATTATTTTCTCTTGATATCATTATTTATCTCCTTTTTTGTTGTTTTCAAGATATTAATGACACCAGATTTTACGGTATTCAAATTTACTTTTGTTTTATTAGGGGGTATCTGATTTGGTTTGCTTGAGGTTATTCTTAACTTAATGGAACATAGGGACGTTAAGGTTATCCTATGTGATGTGGATCAACCATTTTCACAAGAATATTTATCCATATTGGAGCTAATCTGTATAAAGGAGATAATTAGAGGCGCAGATATTAATACTATAGAGAGTAATGCTATAGGATATGGAAAAGATCATGTAATATAATGGTGGTTATTAATGTTCTTCTTAATTTTGGAAATTAAATGAGTAGTGTTTTTTATGAGGTTTTTTGCTGTTGATAATTCTTATTAAAATTTGAAGAGCATCCTTTAAGTTATTCGGCTTGAGGATGCTCATTTAAAATTTAAGCAGCGGAGTCTTTTTCAACAGCCAGGAAGGGCGAGTTATCAAGTGCTGCAAAAGATGCTTCATTATTTAGAAGCCGAATAAAGTATCTCTTTTGATCTTTAGTATTAAGGTTTATTAATCCTCCTGTTAGATCAATATTCCGTTGAAATACAGGGAATTTTTGCATAACTTGTTGTATTTGAGGGACTGAAACTCCCGTTTTTACTAAATTCCCTTTTGAAACCATAGCAAGTCTACGCATAAATGCTCTGTCTTTATACATGTCCTTGAAAATATCTAGTGGCACTGGCATACCTTGTGTATTAACAATTCCAAGGTTTATTATTAATGGCGTTGAGTTATTTGCAAGATTATCTATTACACTTTCTAATCCATACATTCTTTCAAGAAGTTTAATGTTTAGCGCATAGTACTTATTCTGAAAAAAGAAGAAGTCAATCGTGTCATTTATATCAATACTGTCATGAGTGATCTTATCTAAGGTTCTGCCATTTAGACTCAAGAAAGACTTTTTTGTTTTCTTATGTAGAGAAACAGGATATTTATGTTGGTAAATGACTACGCTGTTTCCATTACCATCACAAAGGTGGTAAATTACGGCTTTTACCGATGTCAGGCTTTGTGTTGCAAAATCAAACTGTGTTGCATTCCCATTGACACCGAAATTTAGCACGTTGTTCATTTTAGTAAATTCAATTGGGAGATGATTAATTGCTAAGTGATCATATTCGAAAACTTGTTTATCTCTTTCTAATAAAGTTGATACAAGTGGAACGGCCACTTTACCTCTGTTAGGTTCAATAATATTATTGATTAAGCTTTTAGAAAATGAAGTGGTCAGATCTTTTTCAGCATCAGGTTCAAGGTTAACCTTAAATATATCTATCGTACCTTGAATATCAGTGACAAAAAAAGCTTCGCCAGAGATGCGTTTCGATTTTGAAATATTTTCAATGTTAGTGAACATGTCATGACCTCTACACTATTTTAGCCAAATAAGTTTCATTGTCGATTTTTATATACTTTATATTATCTGTGCTCTTTAGAACACTGCGGCAGATTACTGTGCATTTTTTCACTCCACGGTCATGGACATTAGCTTTGTATATTCTGAATCCGAGTATTGCAAGTGATGGGTTAGAATAAAACCGGTTTGTCTTTACGTATATTGCGCCGATTAAAAATATCATCAATCCTAAATTTAATACAGTTCTCTTACTATCGACATCAGTGAAAACTAAGGGCATTATATAAGTGGTTAAAAACTCTAAATGTTCATGGTTTTCATTGCTGATATCCGAGACAGTGCATGCAACAGACCAACCCGAACCAAAGCTATTTGCAAGGACTATTAAAATAATTGCACCAATAAAGATGAAAATCAAACTAACTATGAAAACGATATTTCTCACTTTCAATGACGAGATTGAGAAAGTAAAGTTTTCAGTAAAAATATAGTCCCACACATTTTTTATCAAAACCTTATCGTAGGACATAATTAATAATGATAAAAATAGAAGCCATAGTGATAGTATATATAGTACTGTTTTAAGATATGGCCTGCTATCCATTAGCTTCTCCTGTATAACTTAAAATAGTTTGTATGTTAAAAATTTAGGGGAATCATTTTCCTAATTCTCCAGCTAAAAGTTCAGCCTGCTTCAAAATGGTCTCTGTGGCGAGCAAGGACATATCGGGTGGATAACCATATTTTTTGAGCAGACGTTTTACCACCACGCGAATTTTTGCTCTTGCTGCTTCTTTCACTGTCCAGTCAAGACTGACATTGTTGCGGATAGCCTCTGTAAGTACGACTGCCAGTTCTCGTAGTTTTTCCTTTTCCATTAACTCGCGAGCACTGTCGTTATCTGCAACAGCAGAATAGAAGGCATATTCATAAGCGCTGAGGTTTAACTGGCTGGCAAGGCTGTCAGATTCCTGGATAGTCTTGGCAAGCTTGATTAGCTCATCAATTACCTCCGCTGCGGTCAGTACCTTGTTCTGGTAGCCATTGATTGCAGAGGTCAGCATATCAATCAGTTTTTTGCCTTGGGTGATACTTTGATTCGAGCGAACCTTGATCTCGTCAGAAAGCAGTTTTTTAAGCGTTTCCAAAGCAATATTTCTGTGTTGGTAATCCTTCATTTCCTGAAGGAATTCTTCAGAAAGAACGGAAATATCAGGCTTTTGTATCCCAGCAGCGTCAAAAATATCAACAACTTTATCGGTAACCAGAGCCTGATCGATAGTCTGTTTTACCCGAACTTCCAGACTGTCATTGTGTTCTTCTTCTGATCCGTCTGAGTTTTCAGTAAATTTATTCAGTCTGGCTTTTACTGCCTGGAAGAATGCTACTTCGGGTGCCGCTTCCATTGCTTTATCGTGCGGTGTCGCCAATGCAAATGCCTGCGACAAGGCTGCAACCGCAGCCAGGAAACGCATTTTACCTTTACCGTTATCCAGCCCTAAAATATGGTTTTCTGATTCAAGAATAATTGTCAGGCGTTGTGAGGTAGTTGCGGCAAAGTAAGCTTTGTAATCGTATCCATGCATCATGCCTTCCAGGATTTCCAGCTTTTCCTGCATGAGCGTTACGGCTTCTTCCTGAACCTCAGCAGGATCTCCACGTCCACCTGCATCAGAGTAAAAGGAGAGGGCTTCTTTTAAATCAGAGGCAATGCCCAGATAGTCAACAACCAGACCGCCTATCTTATCTTTATACACACGGTTCACACGGGCAATTGCCTGCATAAGGTTGTGGCCTTTCATTGGTTTGTCGATATACAGCGTATGCATGCTGGGAGCGTCGAAGCCGGTTAACCACATATCACGCACTATCACCAGTTTCAGCTTGTCGTCGTCATCCTTCATACGGTTAGCCAGAACCTGACGTTCTTTTTTTGTGGTGTGGTGTTTGGCAATTTCTGGCCCGTCAGCAGCAGAAGAGGTCATGACGACTTTTATTATACCGTCATTTAAATCATCGCTGTGCCATTCAGGTTTTAAGGCTATGATTTCTTTATATAGTTCAGCAGCAATACGGCGGGACATGGTAACAATCATGCCCTTACCATGATCGGCATTGGATTTTAAGCGCTGCTCAAAGTGCAGAACCATATCCGCCGCAATCGCTTTAATACGTTTTGAACTGCCAATCAAACCTTCGATTCTGGCCCATTTAGAACGTTCTTTTTGCGTGAGCGTCAGTTCGTCCTCGTTAAACTCATCATCAAAGTCTTCAATAAGCTGACGACCTTCATCACTGATGGCAATTTTGGCAAGACGGCTTTCATAAAAGATACGAACTGTTGCACCATCTTCAACGGCCTGCGAGATATCGTAGATATCAACATAGTTACCAAAAACAGCAGGCGTGTTGACGTCCGTTTTTTCTATGGGGGTTCCGGTAAAGCCGAGATAGGTCGCATTAGGTAAGGCATCACGCATATATTTGGCAAAGCCATAAACAGTGCGCTTACCTGTAACGTTGCCTTCACTGTCTTTCACGTCAACTTCTTTGGCGCTGAAACCGTATTGTGAACGGTGGGCTTCATCAGCGATAACGACAATATTGGTTCTGTCTGACAACAACTCATAGATATTGCTGCCATCATTAGGCTGGAATTTTTGAATAGTGGTAAACACCACACCACCAGAGGCTACGCGCAAATATTCTTTGAGTTCTTCCCGGTTGTCGGCCTGTTTTGGTGTCTGACGAAGTAGCTGAGTGGCAGAAGAAAACGTACCGAATAGCTGATCATCCAAATCGTTACGGTCAGTGATCACTACCACTGTTGGATTATTCAGCGCCAGTACAATCTTCCCGGTATAAAACACCATCGAAAGCGATTTACCGGAACCCTGGGTATGCCACACGACCCCCGCTTTACGATCTCCGGTTTTTTGCGCATTAACAAGAACTTTACTGTTACGTCCCTGCTGGCGCAGTGCTACTTCGGCAGAGGGGGAATCTGCATTTACACCTGAGGCACGAATAGTGGAAAGTACTGCTGCATTAACCGCGTAGTACTGGTGATAAGCAGCCATTTTTTTAACGGTACGGATACTGATAATCCCTTTGCTGTCTTCATGTTTGCTGGCTTCAAACACGATAAAGTGGCGGATCACATCCAACAGCGTTACAGGATTAAGCAATCCCTGTAATAAAACTTCGAGCTGTGGTTGGGTACTGGTAGCTTGTGTTTTACCATTAGCGGTTTTCCATGTCATATAACGACTGAAATCGGCAGAAACCGTCCCCGCTTTGGCTTCCAGCCCGTCAGATATCACATTAAAAGCATTGTAGTTAAACAGAACGGGGATTTGGTTCTGATAGGTTTTAATCTGATTATAGGCACCTGTTACCGTAGCATTTTCGTCAGCGGCATTTTTAAGTTCGATAACGACTAATGGCAGGCCGTTGATGAATAAAATAAGATCAGGTCGGCGGGTATGATTGCCTTCTTTGATGGTGAGCTGATTAATGACCAGAAATTCATTATTAGTGGGATCGTTAAAGTCGATCAGGCAGGCCAGCTCTCCTTGTGTATTACCATCCTTACTGACTTCGATATTGATCCCTTCGGTCAACAGGCGATGAAAGGCCAGATTGTTTGCCATTAGATCAGGTGTGCTGATCTGCATCACCTGTTTCAGGGCTTCCTCACACTTCTGTTCACTAAGGTGCGGATTCAGGCGTTGTAGAGCAATACGCACCTTATCTTCAAGGATAACCTGCTGATAGCTACGTAACGGATTGATGCCACTGGGTTCAATGTCCGGGCCGTAAACATACTCATAGCCCAGCCCTTGCAGGTGCTCAATTACCATTACTTCAATATCGGATTCGGTCATCTTTGCCATGCGTACTGTCCTTATTGCCGCTTAACCAGAGAGCGGGCTGTACACCCGCATAATTATTTTATGCTACTGATGCGATTGCTTCTTCTGCATACTGAACCCGTACTTCACCGCTCATCAGTTTGGGAAGTAAGGTATCGCGGAGTTTTTCTAAGCTATCAATTTGTTTTGAGTTGTTAATAAGTTTACTTTCAAATGAATCTAATAGCTCATTAATTATACGTAGCGAAGCTTCTGTTGGCAGATTAACATTGAACTTCTTAAGATGATCCAAGTTAACTCGTTGTCTGCCAGTTGAACCTTCCATACAGCTTTCTGCATATTCTTTGAAGTCCGGGTTTCGGCACATGATATATGAGATAAAAGGATGGATTTCTTTTTTAGGACGCATAACTATGAATTCGGTAGAACCCCATCCAGTTTCATTGTCGTCTAAAAAATCAATATAGGCCGCTTTCCCATTTTCTAAACATGGGGTAATTCTGGCTAGCAAGGTATCTCGTTTAGTAAATTTAGTTCCTGAAGAAAATGGACGTCTGTAATATCCATTTGCACGAAAAATAACAGTGCTCAGTCCAGCCATGTCCAAATAAGTAGCGTCTTGGCTTTTAATTAAAGTTCGCTTTGGATTAAAGTCAATTATCTGATCTATACTAACTGATACACCAGTACTATCTAAAATAAACCACTGCCTAAACAGGGTTTCGGCCATGGATTCCAGAGTTTTATTCTGGCGATGAAGCAAGTCTATTTTGTCATCAAGAGAGGACAGCACAGAGGCGATGGCTTTTTGCTCTGGCAGTGAAGGTAATAGGATCTCTTGACTATAAGCGGTATCCCTGTTTAGTCCAGGAACAGCGCTATCTTCGTTCAGTTCTTCCAGCCCTAATGTTTTCAACAAATAGAATAAAAAAACAAAATCATATTTCGAAGGGTTAGGTAAAATATAATAAGCAGTATCAATACACCAAAATGGTCCATAAGTTAAGTACGCTTTCCCAACAGTTCCTTTACGACCAATAATAATTCCTTGTTCGTTTATTAATGCTTTGTTATGCCAACCAGTTAATCCACCTGAACTATATACAGGTATAGAGCCAGCATTCCTATCCTGTGCCTTTAATGCTTTACCATAATTAAGAATGACAATCTCACCAAGTTTAGTTTTTATCCACTGACTCATAAAACCACCTTCGCCAGACTCTCAGCGATAGACTTATTCAGATGCGCTTCTTCTTCCAATTGTGCTTCAAACTCCGCTTTAAGAGCCGTAAAACGTTCTTTAAAGTCAAAATCGTCTTCTTCGTCAGCAAGGCCAACATAACGGCCAGGCGTCAGCACATAATCAAGTTTAGCGACTTCATTGATATCGACAGATGCACAGAAACCAGCCACATCTTCGTAGTCGCCACCTTTGTTACGCCAGTTATGGTAGGTGTCAGCAATAGTTTTGATATCTTCGTCAGAAAGCACTTTGCTACGGCGGTTGATTAAATGACCAAGATTACGGGCATCAATAAACAGAATTTCTTTACTGCGATCACGATAATGACTGCTGTTTTCACGATCTCGGCGCATAAACCATAAGGCCGCTGGGATCTGGGTATTCAGGAACAGTTTTGCGGGTAAGTTAACGATACAATCAATCACATTGGCATCTTTGACCAGTGCTGCACGAATATCACCTTCACCCGAACTTTTAGAGGTTAAAGCCCCTTTTGCCAGCACAACGCCAGCCTGACCTTTTGGCGACAGGTGATACAGGAAGTGTTGCATCCAGGCAAAGTTAGCGTTGCCAGCAGGTGGAATGCCATATTGCCAGCGGGCATCACCACGAAGCTGCTCACCAGACCAGTCGGAAACGTTAAACGGTGGGTTAGCTATGATAAAATCAGATTTCAAATCTTTGTGAGCATCGTTAAGAAATGAACCTTCATTATTCCAGCGAACGTGTTCAGAATTAATCCCACGAATTGCCAGGTTCATTTTTGCCAGACGCCAGGTGGTCTGGTTGGACTCCTGCCCATAGATCGAAATATCGTCAATATTTCCCTGATGTGCTTCTACAAATTTTTCTGACTGAACGAACATACCACCAGAACCACAGCAGGGGTCAAAGACTCGGCCTTTATAGGGTTCCAGCATGTTAACCAGCAGGCTTACGATGGATTTTGGCGTATAGAACTGACCGCCCTGTTTACCTTCTGCCAGTGCAAATTCACCAAGGAAGTATTCGAATACGTGGCCTAATACATCAGCAGAACGCGCTTTGGCATCTCCCAGTGCAATGTTGCCAATCAAATCTATCAGTTCACCCAGCACGGTGGCGTCGAGGTTCTGGCGAGCGTAGACTTTCGGCAGCACACCTTTTAGCTGTGGGTTACCCGCTTCGATAAGCTCCATAGCATCATCAACCAGCTTACCGATTTCAGGTAGCTTGGCCTTAGATATTAGATAGTTCCAGCGTGCAAGCTCAGGGACAAAGAAAATGTTGTAAGCGGTGTACTCGTCTTTATCTTCCGGGTCAGCGCCTGCGAACTCGCCTTCACCTGCCTTCAGCAACTCATAATGAGATTCAAAAGAATCAGAAATATACTTAAGGAAAATGAGGCCCAGCACGACATGCTTATACTCGGCTGCATCAATGTTTTTACGCAGCTTGTCTGCCGCTTTCCACAGGATGACTTCTAACGGATCTGTTTTGATTTCTTTAGGTTTTCTTGCCATTGGCGTAACTTCGTGAATTAGGATGGTAGCCCTATTTTGCCTTAAAGTTCCGCTTGTTACGAGCTTATACAGCGATTAATTATTATCTGATTTTAGTGTTTTCGTTCAGCTCAGCAAGTGCAATGACTCATGGGGTAAGTGCTTTGTAACAGGGTTGTTGATGTCAGTCGTTGGCCCTCAATGGAGTCACGGTCATAGACATAATTGCTGTATAGCTGTTAATGTTTGTCTGGGTGAATTTCTACTACTCGGACTAACACCAAGTGAGTTCCATACTACATAACTGTGAGCATTTTCTGTACCCTTTACTCTATCCTCTTCTTGCATATTTACAGGAAGATAAAGCAAAAGATACAAAACTTTGTAATCAAAAAACTGTCTTAATGTACTTACATCACGTTTAGTTATTAAGTTTTTTGTCATGGTGAAAATTTTTACTTGGTCATTAAAATTCATCGGATGTTAATATTCTAAACGAATAGGATGTCAAGCTAAAATGATGTGTCAAGTTGTTTGTAAAGTGAGAGGTTTATTTTTGGAAGATATGCTTAAGAGAAGTATATATGATATTTTACTGAGTAAAATTATTGATATGCAAGGTTGGCAGAGGTTTTCTTTCTTTTCTAACCGAAGGGAAGAAAAGCAAGGGGAACTCGAAGAAGCAAGCGCAGCGGCTTCGCAGAGTTAGCCCTTGCTTCATTTCGCTATAATAATAAAAAATCGCAGTGCCTGATATTTTATATACAGATATACAGCTTAACTTGCATTTATTTTAAAGCTTCTCTTGCAGCACAGAAGATGCTATAAATTTCCGCTTCGGTTGAATAGATGACACTGTATGGTGCTTATAATTAAAAAATTATTCACTCAAGCAATTCTTTTTATAATAAATATTATTTATTTCACAAAAATTCTTGATATTCTTTCTTAAAGTGATTAATTATAATGTTGTATAAATTTAAAACAAGAGGTTAAATAATGACTGAATATAATACGGCCTTCAATGAAGTAGACTTGCTTATGAATGAGATGCTTGAAAAATTAAATATATCATTAAATGAAACGAATTTATATCCAACTGATGATATGTTTCGGGTAATTGTGCAAGAGATTGATGTTGAAAATTTAAAAATATTATCTTTTATTTATAACGAAGGATCTCAAGAGGTTATAGACAATATCACTCCCGTAATAAAAGAATTCATGTACTGGTGGGGTGATAATTTAGATTATGGTACTATTAATATCCAATCTCTAATTGCAAAAAAAGAAGAAAAAATAATTTCTTCAATCATATTAGAAAATTCAGATAAAGCTAAAAAAATAAAAAGAATTTGATGGTTAATTGCAATCCTGACAATCATGCTCTCATGACCATTTTTTAGAGGGATGAGGGGCTGTTGCATTCACTTCATAGGAATACCTACTCATAGAGGCTGTCTGGCACGAGCGAAGCTCTTTGATCTGTTTCTTGACTGCGAAGATCTCTGTTTTAGCTAACTCACTATTGCTACTTTTTGCATCAAGATGGCTTATAAGGCGGTTCAGCTTTTGGGATATGTTAGACTGTGATTTCCAAGCTTCAACATTGATAGCAGGAACGACAGGAGGAAGCCTATCAAAGAGGTTAATCGAAGCCATTCGCCTTTGCTTTTGTCACCTCTGTTTTTATTGAGAATAGCCAATTCTTCTTTATTAAATCGAACACTGACACAATGTATTCGCAAAGATTGAGCAGGGGGGATATGATTATTGACTGGTTTAAAATCATTTGTATAGGATAAGGTTATTGTATTACTCATAGAAACTCCTTTTCATATGTGTATTCGCTTTATGGTGAGCAATCCTTGCACACCCATAATACAGTTATAATAGAAATGCAATTTATGTCAATTAGTTAGATAAGACTTTGACTTTCTTTCTTTTTCAACCGAAGGGCGAAAAACAAGGAGACTAAACGAAGCTCCGCTTCGTTTAGTCATACCTTGCATCTATATAGATGCTATTGACATACTCATATAATGTTGTATCAATGGATTATTGTTAAAATAGATGAGGCCTGATTATGATTAATAATAAAAAAATACTATATCTGTTGGCTTTTATGTTCCTGTTATCATTCATATACACTTTTTTCGTTAATGAACTATTAGCTAACAGCAATAGTCTTGGTGAAACATTTATAATTTTACTACCTATATATTATATTATTGTATTCCCTTTTGTTTTCTTTCCTGTAAAAAAGTGTAGCAACTGAAAATATTAACTACACTTTTAAGAATTGAAATATGATTAGTTTATGAATCTACTGACGAAAGCCGAAATTATTTTTGCGAACGACAATGCTGCAATTATTACGAGAAGTGCATAGCCTAACCCGCTTTGAAGGAATATAGGGAAAAGGTCATTTTGGACACCAGGTAAAGAATCAACGCATAAACTTATCGCAGCCGAAGCTGTCGCAAATGAAAATAGCCACTCAGCTTGTACTTCGTATCTTTTATAAAATACAGAAAAACCTAATGACAAAATTGCAGGGGGAATTAAGAGTATATATTTAGATAAGCTTTCATTAGAGTGATACTTATGATTAATTATTACCCCAAGAACAACGAAGCCAGCAAAAATAAATAACAGTATTAATATGATTAACCACCGTGGATATGATTTACTTGTGCTATTCATATAATTACAACCTTTTTATTTGTTTGGTTTTTGATATGTGAATTTATATAACATCTTCCCATCTGCTGCTGATAAATAACAGTGTGAAATATTTTCTTTGTTTGGGATTATTAGCATGAGAAAAAAAGGTCTTGTATGACCTGATTTGATAAATAAGTCTTGGATACTGCGGATATCTGTTCCTGATGGGCTTGCCATTCCTTCGTTATGTGTATGCCAATCACCTAAGTAGTGGAAACCCTGCTTGAATAACGATATGATATCTTCTTTGGCTTTTTTCTCATCTAACTTGAAATAATTTCTTTTCCTCAAGTCAGTAGAGCCTGGTGTAGTTATTTTATTGATTTCAATCTCAGAATCATTGAGATTATTGGAAAATAGCATACCTCCTGATTCTTTACTAAAACAGTGGGTTTGACGATGAGAAAATAATTCATCTACTATGCTTTGGCTGATGCATATTTTGAAATCTAATTCGGCACAATGAAATTTATGCATCACTTTTTTCCCAATTAGAATTTTCAAAAATCAAAGGTATAATACAATCACCCTTTCCTGGGTTTCCGAATTGTGCAATCCATTTATCATTCCAGTTACCACCAAGTTCTAAAAGCTCTGCTTCTCTTCCTATGTAACTATATGCAAAAGATTTATTTGAAAAACGATCCATGATTAGATCTATTACAGTTCTTGCCGTTAGAGCATGTAAATTAGTCAAAGGGATAGCTCCGTATGGTTGGAACTCTCCGGCACATGCTGCTATTCTTTTACGAGTATTTTCTTTCCAGTAAGTAGCAGGATATTTTAATGCACCTATATTTTTGCCTTCTGTAATATGCCAGCTATTAAAAGCATTAGAATCCACTTGGTTGACTATTACATGCCCCGCCATTGCATGAGCTTCAACAAATGCAAAGACAATAGCACCGAGAATGTCTTCCGACTGTCTTTTAATTAACTGCTGTTCAGTATTCCAATGTGCAGTGCAGCTTACTATAATATCGGCTTCTGCAATTTTTTTGTTATTCTTGGAATCTTCTGTCCAATCTTCATTAAAAGCTTCTATATAGACATTTGGAAACTCTTCCCGTAGCCTTGAGGCAAGAGCTAATGCTTTATTTTTATAAACAGAATCAAATCCTAATAGATGACGAGAGGAGTTTTCACTCTTCATTAAATCATCATCCCAAAGCATCATTTTTCTAATGCCTGATTGAAGTAACAGTCTTGATACCGAAGATCCTACTGAACCACATCCGACGATAGCTACTTTATGTTCAGAGATTTTCTTGTAAGTTTTGTTATGCTCACGACCCGTTAACCAAGAATCGTCAGAACGGTCTACTATAAGATTTTCTGTTTTAGTTTGGCCTATTCTATTTTTTAAAATCTTTCCATCAATGTAATTTCTATAACCATCTAATAAAGCTGTATTTCTGAATCGACCCCGACTAATACCTCTGGTATCAAAGCGGTCAGTGGCAAGATCACTAACTCCCTTAGGAATCTGTATTCCTATAATATTCATCCCAGAAGGCGTTGGGAATGAAACTAGAATTATGGGCTTGACATTGAACATATTAGCACAAGATCTTAAGATCAATTCAATAGTGCTTTCTGGATCTTCCTGTTGCTGATTTATGAGTTCAAAAAAATCCCTTGCAGTTTTGGGATACTGACTCGGATACCAGGCTTCATTGAAGAATATCAATGGAATTGAAACTACTTTAGAGAGTTGCTGTTGCCTTATTCGTTTATCTTTTGAATTACTTCCATCCGATTCTAATGGCAATATTTTTTGGTTTTCCAACCAGTTAATTAATTCTTTTTGTGTGTCAGAATATATTACTCCAAATTTCCGGGTCCGATAACCGAAAACCAACCTTGTGTTTTTATTTGTTAGATCACACTGGCTTATAAGTCGATCTATTTTATTACATTGATAAATCCAATAGTTCTGGAACTCATCAATAAAATCCTCATTTAAATCACCATTTATTCCTTTTCTTAGCATTAGTATAGCATCGTTTAGTAAATCGACTGCATAGGTCATATCATTATGATCGATGATATAACTGTCAGGCCAAACACATAACTTGCCATTTTTTTCCAAGTGTGGGAGTTGGCAAACATCAATTTTTGGTGAGGAAATAAACACATCTGGGATGTCAAATTGACTAAGAGTTTTGTATCTTAGTTGCAATACAATAGGTTCATTACTAAATTCTAAATCAGTTACTAATTCCCAAGCACAAACATATTTACCGTTGAATTTTGATAATTCATTCGTAGAAAGCTTCCTTGCACCATAAGGTGCAAGGATAGTGCTCAACTGATCTATCTTTTTATTAAGACAATCAGGCATAACCACCACCACCTTGTCTATTTACAGCGGCACTTGATGATTCGGCCATACCTAATGCAGATGCAGCAATTTTCTTAATACCGTTATCGGAAATTTCAATCTCTAACGGAATATTCTCTCCATTCTTTTTATGGTCTGACACACATAAAAACTGACCTTGCACATCATCTACTATTTTTTCATATTCTTCTTTGGCTCGGTATGCTGGAGGATCTTTTTCGTCATTTTCAATTGTTTTAGAGCTTGAAATTATAAATGCTTTTTCTTTTGCTCTATTAAAAACTTCCATAGCTTTCTCGGAAGTTTTAGCATCATCTCCTTTTTTGCTTAAACTATCATGAGATAGACTATGCCAAGAACAGTGATGTGGTGCTTGTAAAATGTCATAATCTAACCATGACATAGAATATTTATTGGTTAAACGATCTCTAACACCTTCCCAACAAACGACTTCTGCATCACCACCACTTAAAAAGTGTGCAGTTTTATTGTCACCTTTAATTTCAAAATTTATTATTACGCTGGAATGATTTTTACCTAATTTATCTTCCAACTCATCAAGATCTTTCTTGGGTGAAGGACCCAATAAATGAGCTTCAAAATATGAAGAATAACTTTGATTAATCCAGCGGGTTGTTTGGTCTAATTCTAATAGGATACCTGGTATGTCGTCTGTTTTCCCATCTTCGTCTTTTCCTAAGACCAGAACTTGGTTTCCAACTCCATCCAAATAATTTTTTTCTTTATAAAGATTAACTCTTCTCTTAACTTCTTTATTCAAAGCTATTGCATCATCGCATAACGGATGATTTTGTGCATGGTGTCGCCTGAATACAATTGGACTTGACCAAATCTCATTTATAAAAATTTTATCGTTCTTCTCACTCCAATCTTCTGGTTTTCCTAAATGAAAGTGGTCAGCCACCCCATCACAATGATCTGAATCAGGGTGAGTCCAAATAAAAAGATGGACAAACAAACGACCTTCGTTATTTCGAGGAAGCTTTTCTCTGAGTTGGGTGCGAACATCAGGATGTTCTTCACCATCCCTGATGCGACAATCTATTAAAATATTTTTATCATCTTCCGTTTGGATGAGGGTCATATCCCCATTCCCAACGGGAAAGAAGCATATCTTTGCAGACATATCATATCCTTTTTAATTATTTCTGATCGGAATTATCACCCGATCTTGCTGTGCGAGATTTTTCAATCCCAAAAATAGCCATACCAACATCTTCAATTTTGCCAACGAACTTATCGACATTCAACCCTGCAAAGAAGGCAAATGCCATATATCCGTAGTCACCACCACTGCCATTTTGTGATGCATCTAACACTATTAATCCAGCTTTAAGGAATAGATAAGCCACTACACCGCAGATGCCACTAACGATAGGTCTTAATACATACCAAACATGCCAACGGTCATCCCAACAATTCCTAACACATTTGTTTAGATATACTCCACGAATGCAGTAAAGAGTTCCACCAAGAACACCTATCAATCCACAACGAATCATGAGCTTCTTACTCATGATCCATTCAGGGAATACATCGCCCTTTACTAATCCTGCATACACAAGCACAACAAGTAAGAGTAATGTGAAGAGATAACCGATTATCCTTTTCATATGTAGCCTATAAGTAACTTTTGAAGAGGGTTTTTATATTTATTCATTTTAGATCATGACATTAGATTGTCTAGAGAAGTACTGCTGCATCATCGGCGTATGTGCGTCGAAATTGTCGATTGTGGTCATGGAGTTATGATATCCATTTCTTTGATAATATTGAGCTTTGAGCGGCTCATTGGCCGTTAGTTCCCTCTATTGTCGCATGAAAAAATGGCACGGCGCAGAAAAATGTCGCGTGTTTACGAGACGTCTTCCGCCATTAACTCAATGACGATTTTTCCATGTTCAACACCCACTCTTACCTGTGAGTTTGTGGTAAATCCGGCTTTTTCCAGCCAGTCTCCTTTCAGGCTTAGCGCTGCGTGGACGCTATAGCGGGTCGGGATTTTAGTTTTACGGTCTTCGTGACGCTTTCTGAAGTAACCGACCTTCAGGTGGCGATAGGGTTTGGTGATAGCGATCTCTTGCATACGCGCTCCGGTAGTTAAGCACAACGTGACGATGATATTTACTGTATAAAATACCAGTAAATATCACGGCGGGAAGGGGCAAAACTGGAAGGCGTCTTCAGCAAATGGAATGCAACGGCTGAAATCGGGCACATAAAAAGGTATTATAAATGCACGTTATTGTTGGGTGATCCGCCATGTCTGGAAAACGCATCGCACGAGAAAAAGAGACGATCGGTAAAATGATCGCGTTGTATGAAAATAAGTGCCCGCAGGCTTTGAAAGAAGAGGGGCATTATCAGGCGTTTAATGATTATGCAGATAAACGCCTGGATAAATGTGTCTTTGGCGAAGAGAAGCCCGCCTGCAAGCAGTGCCCCGTCCACTGCTATCAGCCGGCAAAACGTGAAGAGATGAAGCAGGTGATGCGTTGGGCCGGGCCGCGAATGCTATGGCGACACCCCATCCTGACTATCCGCCATCTGATTGACGATCGCCGCCCGGTTCCTGAATTACCGGAAAAATACCGGCCAAAAAAACAGTAAACCTACGCCCGGGAAACCCGTGCTGCGCGCATTGGGCGGCAGATGAACACCAGGGCCACCGCGCTGCATAAAGGGAAAAACGCCAGCTGTAGCCAGGGGAAAACGGCCTGTGGTGACGGTGTTAGCGCGTGATCCAGCTGGCTGCCGAACAGTAAATTCCCCGCCAGCACCGCGCAACCCCCGGCGGTAGAGAGCGCGCCGTAGTGTGCACCAAGCGTAGACTCTTTCGCAAACCACGGGATGAGATCTTTCGCGGACGGTACCAGCAGCATTTGCCCGCACGTCAGTAGCGTAACAAAACACCCCGCAGGCAGAAGCCTCAGCCAGCCTTCCGGTGGAGGGTGGGCGGCAAACAGGGCCACGCTCGCAAACGATGCCGAAAGCAGCAGAAACCCCGCCGGTAAGATTCTGACAGCCCCCACCCGACGGGCGAAACGCGCAAGCGGTAACTGAAACAGGATTATCAGCACTGAAGCCAGCATAAAGAGCGGGCCAAGATCTTTCTCACTGCCGCCAGCGCGCTCTATTTCTACCGGCAGCGCCAGATAAAGCTGGTTGTAACTCAGCAACCACGAACTGTAGGCGATAATAAAAGCGACAAATCGCGGCTGGCGGAACGTGCTCCACCACGGGTGGATCTCCAGCGTTTGCTTACTGCGCTGAGCAGGAGGAAGGCAAAAAAACAGCACGATCAGCGCAACCACAAAGACGCCTGCACCCGCCAGAGCAACCTGGCGAAAGCCAAGCCCGGTAAGCAGGGCGCCAGCCACCGGGCCGAGTACGGCGCCCAGTTCACCGCATACGGCAAACAGCGCAAACCACTCCGCGCGGCTGCGCTTGCCCTTTGCTTCACTCTGTGTTCCCGCTTTTGCCAGCAGCGCTTCAATGGATGGAGAGAAAAGCGCACCGCCAATGCCCGTCAGACATGCCCCCAGAATGATGGGCCACAGGGACTGACCAAACGCCAGCAGAAGATACCCCGCGATGCGGACAAGACAGCCGCACAGGATAATCACCCGGGCACCAAACCGGTCTGAAAGTGCGCCCCCGACGATAAACATGCCCTGCTGCGAGAACGTGCGCAGCCCCAGAACCAGCCCGATAAGCCCGCCGGAGAGCATCAAATCGTCACGCAGGAAAATCGCCAGAAAGGGGACTACCGCGTAAAAGCCAATGTTAAAAACGAACTGGCTGCCCAGTAACACGGGCGGCCAGAGTGTTGTCGCAGGGCGTAGGGAAAACAGTGACATGCGCATTACCCGGCGTTAAACAATGAAGTGGATATGCTTTTTGCCATGGTACGCAGAGATCTCAATTTTGGTTTTGACCCGGAATACATCCCAGAGCAGTTCTTCGCTCAGGATCTCCTGCGGTGTCCCGGTAGTGACGATTTGGCCTTTTTGCATCACAATCAGCGAATCACAAAACATCGCTGCGTGGTTGAGATCGTGGATCGCCACGATGCTGGTTACCGGCAGCTCGCTTATCAAATGCATCAGCTGGATCTGGTGATGAATATCCAGGTGGTTGGTCGGTTCATCCAGCAGAATTTCAGTGGGGGATTGCGCCAGGGCACGGGCGATATGCACACGCTGGCGCTCCCCGCCGGATAAGCTCAGCCAGCCTTGTTCGCTGCGATCGAGCATATCTACACGTTGCAGGGCGGAGGTGACGGTTTCATCATCCTGCGTGCTCCAGTTGGAGAAAGGCGAATGGTGCGGAATACGCCCCAGCTTCACCACATCACGTACACGCATGTTGGCATCGGTCATGCCGTGTTGTTCAACGAATGCCACGCGGCGGGCAAGCTGCTTTTTGGGCATCCGGGCGATGTTATGCCCGTCAAGCTTCACGCACCCGGCATCCGGGCGACGTAGCCCCGCCAGCACACGTAAAAGCGACGATTTACCACAGCCGTTAGGGCCAAGTAGCCCAACGGTTTCCCCGCGCGCGATGTTCAGCGAGACATCGTTGACGATGACTTTATTGCCTACCTTCCAGGTAATATTTTCAGCGGTGATACTCATCACTTATTCCTTGAACGGTAGATGATAACGGCAAAGAAAGGCACGCCAACCAGGGCGGTGACAACGCCCACAGGCAGGCTTTGGGGGGCAATCAGTAAACGCGAAGCAATGTCTGCCAGCACCATCAGAATGGCCCCGGCCAGCGCGCTGGCGATCAGCAGAATGCGATGCAACGGCCCAAAGAAGAAGCGCATCACATGCGGCACAACCAGCCCGACAAAGCCGATGGAGCCTGCCATGCTGACAATGGTGGCAGTGATTAGCGCAGTCGTGGTGAACAGGATCAGGCGTACCCAGGGCACGGCAATACCCAGTGACGCGGCGGCGTCATCGCCAAAGGTAAAGGCATCCAGCGCGCGCGAGTAATAAAGGCAAACCGCCAGCCCGGCCAGAACGACCACCAGCGCCAGCTGAAACTCAGGCCACCTCACGCCACTGAAACTGCCCAGTAGCCAGAACATCACGTCGCGGGCCTGCTGCGCGCTTGCCGAGGTGCTGATGGTATATGCGGTAATGGCGTTGAAAAGTTGAGAGGCGGCAACGCCCGCCAGAATGGTGCGTTCGTTGCCGCCACGCGCGCCGTTTGTCAGGAAAGCCACAAAGACAAAGGCGGCAAACGCCCCGGCAAATGCGCCTGCCGAGAGCGACACCGCACCGGTGCCGATGCCTAATACCACCACCGATACCGCGCCCGTTGATGCCCCCGCAGACACGCCCAGCACATAAGGTTCAGCCAGCGCGTTCTTCAACAAGCTTTGCAGCACCGCCCCGCAAATTGCCAGGCCCGCGCCGCAGCACGCGGCCACCAGCGCACGACTCAGGCGAAAATCCCAAATCACGCTTTCATAAATGCGGTTTAGCGGGACTGCGGTCAGCCCCATTTTATTGCTGATGGTGTAAAAGACGTTTTGCAGTGGAATAGAAAGCTCACCCACGCTGACGCCAACGGCGATCACCAGGAACAACAGCACGACGGAAAGCAAACACGAGGTCGTCAGGATGAATCCCTGTCGCGCTTGATGAACAACAGCGGTCATCAGTTAAGCCCCAGTTTTCTGAGCTGCTCGCCCACCTGTTCAGCACCGTAGAGGGTACGAATGGTCGGGTTCATCGCCTGGCCGTCCATCACCACGATGTGACCTTTTTTAACGGCATCCAGCTGGCTGACGGCAGGATCGCTTTTCAGAAATTTGATTTTTTCCTGTGCGTTATCGAGCGCCCAGCGGTTGCGATCCAGGCTGGAAACGACAATCACATCCGGGTTGGCGGCGATAATGCTTTCCCAGCTCACCGTTGGCCACTCTGTTTCAGAGGTAATGGCATTGTGCCCACCCAGAACGTTGGCAATAAAACCAGATGCACTGTTTTTACCGCCGACGTAGGCATCAGCAGAAGGTGAGGCGCTGGAGAACCAGAAGACGAAAGAGAGGTCTTTTTTATTCTTGCCAAACTCAGCGCGCAAATCGTTTTCACGTTTTTTAAAGTCGGCAATTAATGCTTCACCGCGAGGCTGCACATTAAAAATGGTGGCGAAATCTTCAATCTCTTTATAGAGATAGGTCATATCCCACAGTTTCTGGCGGCTGCCGTACATATCACCTGCGGCTTTTTTGGTGGCGCACATGCCTGGGGATAAATAACTGTTCACCCCCACGGTGGCCAGGTCTTCGCGTTTTGCGACCTTACTTTCAGGCCCCAGCAGCAGGGGAAGTTGTGCAGGCACGAAATCAGGGTTCTGGGCGAGAATGGATTCAAGGGTCGGGATTTCTACCGTCAGCGTTTTAATTTTTGCATTTTGCTCAGCCAGCGCCGGTAACACTTTTGTGGGCCAGAATGCACTGGCGGCTACGTTATTTTGCAGGCCTAACAGTAAGAGGATCTCGACGGTATTTTGCCCCAGGGCAACAACGCGCTCGGGCGCTTTGGTGAATGTTTCTTTATATCCGCAGTTTTCAAGAGTGAGAGGATATGTTGTTGCCAGAGCAGAACCGACCGATGCGAACGCCATTCCCAGCGCGCAGATGACCTTTTTCATGAAACGCTACCCTTCATTTATTGTATTTTTGATGCAAATGAAACTCATTATTAAGGCGGAATTTTATACAGAGGAAAATATATTGTGTCAATGAGGGGCAATTTCGCGGAGTGACAAAGGGCGGCGTCAGGAAACACCGCCCGGCAAGACAGGTTACACCAGGCTCTCTTTATCAATGCCCAGTCGCTTCATTCGCGAAAGCAACGTGGTGCGTTTCAGGCCCAGACGCTGCGCGGCGCCTTTCGGCCCGGCGACGACGCCGTTGGTTTCTTTCAGCACGCGCATAATCAGCTGGAATTCATCTTCGCCCGCCTGTGCCACTTCTGCCGCGACCAGCGGTTCTTCTGACATCGTCACTTCGGGCAGGGAGAGTTGCAGCACGCTGCCGCGTGTCAGTAATACGGCACGTTCAATGACGTTTTCCAGCTCGCGCACGTTGCCAGGCCACTCCATGGACGAGAGCGTTCGTAGCGTTTCGGCAGGAATGCTGTCGATACTGCGCCCCATCCGGCGGGCAATTTTCGCGGTAAAGGCTTTAACCAGCAGCGGAATATCCTCAGGGCGTTCCCGCAGCGGCGGCAGATAAATCGGGAAGACGTTCAGGCGATAATAGAGGTCGCTGCGAAACTCGCGGTCTGTGACCATTTTTTTCAGATCGCGGTTGGTGGCGGCAATCAACCGCACGTCCGTCTGGATAAGCTTATTGCTGCCCAGGCGTTCAAATTCCTGCTCCTGCAACACACGCAGCAGCTTGGGCTGGAGCTCCAGCGGCATATCGCCCACTTCGTCCAGGAACAGCGAGCTTTTATCCGCCAGCTCAAAACGACCCAGCCGCTGGCTGCTGGCGCCGGTAAAGGCACCGCGTTCATGACCGAAGAGATCGCTTTCCAGCAGGCCCGCAGGCATGGCGGCGCAGTTCATCTTCACCATCCGGCGGCTGTTGCGGTTGCTGAGATTGTGAATGGCACGGGCAATTAATTCTTTGCCTGTCCCGGTTTCCCCAAGGATAAGCACCGTGCTGTCGCTTTGCGCCACCATCTCGACCTGTTTGAGCACGCTGTACATTGCATCGCTGCGGCCGATGATTTCACCAAACTCGCTGTCGACATTGTTGAGCTGTTCCGTCAGGGCCAGGTTTTCATCCACCAGCCGCTCTTTCAGGCGATGAATTTCCTGATAAGCCAGCGCGTTATCCAGCGCAATGGAAATACGTTCGGCAATCTGGCGCAGCAGCTTCAGGTTGGCGGTGTTGAACACACCTTCTTCACACTGTGCCAGCTTTAGCACGCCCAGCATGGTATTGCCGGACATCAGCGGGAGCAGGCACAGTGTCTGGATCTTATTGCCCCAGGTGTTAAACAGTAATCGTTCGTAGGGTGCCAGTGCATCGTGTTCGTTCAGATTGAGCAACAGGATCTCTTTGCTCTTAAACACGCGTTCAGAAAGGGTTCCCGCTTCATCCACTTCGCTCTGCTCGTGAGCCGGATTGGCTTCGTCGAGATAGTGTGTTGAGTAGATGTTGAGTTTGCCCTTGCGGTGGCCCCGCAGCGCGATGCTGATCGCATCAATTTTGAAATAGTGGTGGATCTCTTTAGAGACTTCACTGACCAGCTCGTCCATATCCAGGCGCGAGAGCACGGCGTTAGTAATTGCCACCAGAATGCGGAAGTTGTCGCGTTCACGGCTAAGCAGGTCGTAGTCGACATTGTTGGTCACGCGGTTCTGGATTTGCTCTGCCACCACGCCCACAATCTGGGTAAAGGTATGCAGGCGCTCATACTCCGCCTCGCTCCACGGCTGGTTAGTCTTGCGGATAAATTCGCAGCCACCAAAAATATGCCCTTCAGCCGCCAGCGGCAGCAGGCAGTAGTGTCCGAAAGGACGATACAGGTTGCTCTCTGCAAGCACCGGCCAGGCCTGGCGAAACTCTTCAAAGCTGCAGTGCAGGGCTTCAGGGCGGGAGAGGATCCGCCGCACCGGGCCATGAGCCAGGACTGTTTCATCTTCGTACTGAAAGGGTTTGCCGTTGTCGTGCGCGGAAAAATAGCTCGCGCGATGACTCCCGCTATGCCAAAGCACAATGGCAGCGCTGTCCGCCAGTGCAGACTGTCTGACCAGCCGCGTCAGGGCATCGCTCAGCGAGCCGAGGTCCGGCTGCTGTAAAAGAGTGCGCGTAATGTCGAACAGGCCCTGCTGTCCAAGATCGCTCATCGGTGTATACGGCATCATTGCTTTCCAATTGAAACTGGCAAAAAAAGAGAAAATCCTGTGCTGCCCGCTTTTGGCGCGGTTCTAGCAAATTCGGGGTAAAGGTTCGGCGTGCGGCAGATCCAGCGTACGTTTAACGCCGTAAAGCCCGGTCAGGCGCACCCCTTTGCGCTCAACCACTTCGCCGATAATCGCGGCCTCTTTCCCTGAGGGATGAGCACGCAGCTGCGCCAGTACGGCTTCGGCGGCCTGGCGTTCCACGCCGATAACCAGCTTGCCTTCATTGGCAAAGTTTAGCGGGTCCAGCCCAAGCAGTTCACAAAGCCCCCGTACTGCAGGTTTGACCGGTAATCCGCGTTCGGTCAGTTCAATACCGCATCCGCTGCTTGCCGCGAATTCATGTACCACAGCATTAACGCCACCACGTGTGGCATCGCGCAGGGCTTTTACGCCCTGGCATGAACGCAGAGTCTGAATAAGCGGTGTCAGTACGGCGCAGTCGCTGCGTAACTCGCCATCCAGCCCCAGGCCTTCACGCAGGTTGAGTATAGTCGCGCCGTGGCAGCCCAGCGTTCCGCTGACCAGCAACACGTCGCCGGGGGTCAGTTGCCCCGCCCCCCAGTGAATATCGGCAGGAATTGCCCCCATCCCGGCGGTGTTGATAAACAGTTTGTCAGCCGCGCCGCGTTGTACCACTTTGGTGTCCCCGGTCACGATGGCGATCCCTGCTTCATGTGCAGTGGATGCCATGCTGGCGACAACGGCCTTCAGGGTGTCCATTGGCAGCCCTTCTTCAAGGATAAAGCCGCAGGAGAGATAGCGTGGAATTGCGCCGCTGACTGCCACATCGTTTGCTGTACCGCAGATGGCCAGCTTGCCGATATCACCGCCCGGGAAGAACAACGGATCGATAACGTAGCTGTCGGTCGAAAACGCCAGCCTGTCGCCCTGAGCGGTGAGAGTAGAGAGATCAATGCGCGCCTGGTCTTCCTGTTCGGCCAGCCAGGGATTGTTAAAGGCGTCCATAAACAGCTGATTAATGAGCTGCTGCATGGCTTGTCCGCCGCTACCGTGCGCCATTTCTACCCTGTTCATACTTCACACTCCTGATTGCGATACTGATACCACGCAGCGCATGCGCCTTCTGATGAAACCATCAGTGCGCCAAATGCAGTTTGCGGGTTACAGGTGTTGCCAAATAACGGGCATTGATGTGGTTTGCATTTACCGGTGAGTACGTCGCCACAGCGGGCGCGGGGATCGTCGCAAACCTGTTGCGGTTGCGGGTGGAAATGGGCTTCGGCGTCGAACGCACGGTATGCAGACGTCAGGCGCACACCTGATTCGGCAATCAATCCCAGGCCACGCCACTCGCTGTCGCCCTCCACACTGAAAACCTCAGCAATGGCTTTTTGGGCAAGCACATTCCCGGCATCCGGGACCACGCGGCGATACTGATTTTCCACTTTACTCAGGGCTGCTATTTTCTGCTCAACAAGCATGGTCACGCCTTGCAGTAGATCAAGAGGTTCGAAACCAGCGACCACTAAAGGACGATCAAAGTCGCTGGCGATGAAACCGTAAGCCCCGGTGCCGATGACCATACTGACGTGCCCTGGCGCCAGAAACGCGTCAATGCCGTTGCCCGGCTCTTCCAGCAGGCTGCGCAGGGTCGGGATAAGCGTAATGTGCTGGCAAAAAAAGAAAAAGTTGCTGATGTTGCGCGCTTTGGCCTGCTGTAAGGTGATGGCCGTTGCTGGCATGGTGGTTTCAAAACCTAGGCCGAAAAAGACGACTTTCCGCGTGGGATTGTCGGCGGCCAGCGTTAGGGCATCTACCGGTGAGTAGACGATACGCACGTCCGCTCCCCGCGCTCTGGCCTGGAGCAACGAGCCATTTTTCCCCGGCACGCGCATGGCGTCACCAAAGGTACAGAAAATCACGTCAGGCTGGCTGGCAATCTCAATACAGCTGTCGATGCGTCCCATTGGCAGCACGCACACCGGGCAGCCCGGGCCGTGGATAAACTCGATGTTGTCCGGCAACAGCTGGTCGAGGCCAAATTTAAAGATGGCGTGGGTATGCCCGCCGCACACCTCCATGATGCGCAGCGGTTTTTCGGCGGTATAGCGCAGATGTTTTGCCCGCATTTTCAGGTGTTCAATAAGCTGCATCACCTGTTCGGGCGCTCGATATTCATCAACATAGCGCATGGTTATCGCTCCTCGCCGTACAGCAGCGCCCCGACATCAGGCTCCACATCAAACATGTTTTGCAGGGCATCCAGCGTGTCGCGCGCTTCTGCTTCGTTAATCACGCTCATGGCAAAGCCAACGTGTACCAGCACCCACTGGCCGATGCGGGGCGCACCGTTTTCATCCACATTGCCAACCAGCGTCAGATCGACATCGCGCAGCACGCCGCACACGTCTACTTTGGCCTGATTGCCGTCAATCGCATGGATTTGCCCCGGGACGCCTATGCACATCGTTCTCTCTCCAGCCAGTTCAGCCAGTTATCCATACCTTGCCCGCCGGTGGCAGACACCAGCAGGATTTCAATATCCGGGTTCACTTCACGGGCATACGCCAGACACTTATCGACGTCGAAATTCAGGTACGGCAGCAGGTCGACTTTGTTGAGGATCATCACCGATGCCGCTGCAAACATATGCGGGTATTTCAGCGGCTTGTCTTCCCCTTCGGTCACCGATAGCACGGCTACTTTATGCCGCTCGCCCAGATCAAAACTCGCCGGGCAGACCAGGTTACCCACGTTCTCAATAAACAGAATGCCGTTATCCGCTACGGGCAGACGTGGCGCGGCATCGGCAATCATCTGCGCATCAAGATGGCAACCCTTACCGGTATTCACCTGAATGGCTGGTGTGCCGGTTTCACGAATACGCGCGGCATCGTTTACCGTCTGCTGATCGCCTTCGATAACTGCGCAAGAAACGCGTCCGTTCAGGCGTTTGAGCGTTTCTGTTAGCAGTGTTGTTTTGCCAGAGCCCGGGCTGGAGACCAGGTTCAGGACCAGCAGTTTGCGGGCGGCAAAGCGGGCGCGATTACGCGCAGCCAACTGGTTATTTTTATCAAGCACGTTGATTTCGACGTCCAGCATCTGCCGCTGGCTGATGCCTGGCGCGTGCGTACCGGCTTCACCGTGGCCGTAATGCAGGTCGCCGTCAGCGGATTGGGTTGGCGTAAATGCCAGGCCGGTAAAGACTCCTGATGGACGAGGCGCAGGAGAGAAGGGTGCGGAGCGAAACGCAGAGTGAGGACGATGCTCATCCCCTTCTATATAGAGGTTGCCTTCGGCACAACCGCAGGTACTACACATAATTATTTCCTCTCGATTTCGAGGCGTTGGATCTGCATTCCGTCATCGGCCACGATGCGAAGCCCGGTGCTCTGACACTGCGGGCAGCTTCGTACTTTCGACGACAGCAACGTGACGTACTGCTGGCACTGTTCGCACCAGCACTCCGCCTGCTGTTCTTCAATATGAAGCTGGCAGCCTTCCGCCAGCGTGTCGCGGCACACCAGCTCAAAGCAAAAGGTGAGGGCGCTGGTTTCGACGCAGGAAAACGCGCCGAGTTTCAGCCAGACACCGGTCACACGTTTTGCGTGGTGTTGTGCTGCCTGTTGTTCGATTAACTCCAGAGCCCGTTGGCAGAGGGTGATTTCGTGCATGACGCCTCCTCAATGAATTGCGCCTGTAATGCAATAACGATGCCATCTTGATTTTTGTTAAGGCGTGACGATGTCAACGCTGTCGAAATGACACGTCGACACTGCCGTTACAGCAGTGTGTTTTGTATTTAAAGCATTAAAAATCAATAAATTAAAAATTGGCATGGAATCTGCTTAATAGCCGCAATCTCCATTAACCGGATATCTGACATGACTATTTGGGAAATCAGCGAAAAAGCGGATTACATCGCACAGCGACATCAGCAGTTACAGGAGCAGTGGCATCTTTACTGCAATTCTCTGGTTCAGGGGATAACCCTGTCGAAAGCCCGGCTACACCATGCCATGAGCTGCGCGGCACAGGGCGATATGCGCTTTGTGTTGTTCGGGCACTTTACGATTTACGTCACCCTGGCAGACAGCTTCAACAGCCACACCATCGAGTATTACGTCGAGACAAAAGACGGGGATAAACAACGCATTGCTCAGGCGCAACTGATGACTGATGGCATGGTTGATGGCCACGTCAGCAACCGCGATCGCCAGCAGGTGCTGGAACATTACCTGGAAAAAATTGCGCCGGTCTACAACGGCCTTTACACCGCGGTTGAGCACGATTTACCGGTCAACCTGCAACAGCTGATGAACGGAAACCCATCGGCAAACGTTGCCTGAGTATTGCGTGTCGAGAAGTGTCGATAAGACAGATTTTCGTCAAAAATGACCATCACCAGAGGATTACCCGGTGAACCGTTTTGTAATTGCCGACTCGACGGTCTGTATCGGCTGTCGAACCTGTGAAGCGGCGTGTTCGGAAACACACCGCCTGCACGGATTGCAGTCAATGCCGCGCCTGCGCGTCATGCGAAATGAAAAAGAGTCTGCGCCGCAGCTCTGCCACCACTGTGAGGATGCCCCGTGCGCGGGTGTCTGCCCTGTTAATGCCATCACCCGTGTTGATGGTGCGGTACAGCTCAATGAAAGCCTGTGCGTAAGCTGCAAGCTGTGCGGTATTGCCTGCCCGTTTGGCGCGATTGAGTTTTCCGGCAGCCGCCCGCTGCATATTCCGGCGAATGCCAATTCCCCGAAAGCGCCGCCAGCGCCACCGGCTCCGGCACGCGTCAGTACGCTGCTGGACTGGGTTCCCGGCGTGCGAGCCATCGCGGTGAAGTGCGATCTGTGCTGCTTTGATGAACAAGGCCCGGCCTGCGTGCGCACCTGCCCGACTAAAGCGCTCATTCTGGTCAACATTCGCGATATCGCCCGTACCAGCAAGCGCAAGCGCGAGCTGACGATCAACACCGATTTTGGCGATCTTTCGCTGCTTCAGGAACTTAACGAGGGGGCAAAATGAACGCGGTGACGATGATGAACAGCGCTGTGGCCTGGTTCGCCGCCGCGGCCGTTCTGGCGCTGATTTTTTCGTTCCATAAAACCCTGAGCGGCTGGATTGCCGGGATAGGCGGGGCGATAGGGAGCCTGATGACCCTGGCCGCGGGTGGGGTGGTTCTGCTCGGCGGGCAATCCGTTGAAGCCACCATTCCGGTGGTGCATCACGCGGTTCAGGTGACCCCGCTGAATGCCATCTGGCTGGTGACGTTTGGTTTGTGCGGGCTGTTTATCAGCCTGTTTAATATTGACTGGCACCGCCATCACAGCACCAAAGCGAACGGGTTGCTGGTGAATGTGCTGATGGCTGCGGCGCTCTGCACCGTGACCGCCAGCAACCTGGGTGCGCTGGTGGTGATGGCCGAAATCATGGCCCTGTGCGGCGTGTTCCTGACCGGGTGCAGTGCTTCCGGCAAGCTGTGGTTTGCGCTTGGGCGGCTCGGCACGCTGCTGCTGGCGTTAACCTGCTGGCTGGTGTGGCAACGCTACGGCACCCTGGATTTAGCCCTGCTGAACGAGCGGGCACAGCAGCTGCCGTTTGGCGCTGACATCTGGTTGTCGGGCGTGGTGGGCTTTGGTCTGCTGGCCGGGATCATCCCGCTGCACGGCTGGGTGCCACAGGCACATGCCAATGCCTCTGCTCCGGCGGCGGCACTGTTCTCCACCGTGGTGATGAAGGTTGGGCTGTTCGGCATTCTTACGCTGTCGCTTACGGGTGGGCAGCCGCCGCTCTGGTGGGGCGTGGTGTTGCTGCTGGCGGGTATGGTAACTGCATTTGTCGGCGGGCTGTACGCGCTGATGGAGCACAACATCCAGCGTTTGCTGGCCTATCACACCCTGGAGAATATCGGCATCATTCTGCTGGGGCTTGGCGCAGGTGTGACCGGGCTGGCGCTCAATCAACCTGCGCTGATTGCTGCCGGGTTTATCGGCGGCCTGTATCACCTCGTCAACCATAGCCTGTTTAAAAGCACGCTGTTCCTCGGCGCGGGTAGCGTCTGGTTCCGTACCGGCCATCGCGATATCGAAAAACTGGGCGGCATCGGCAAAAAGATGCCGGTTATCTCTCTTGCCATGCTGGTGGGGTTGATGGCGATGGCCGCGCTGCCGCCGCTGAACGGCTTTGCCGGTGAGTGGGTGATTTACCAGTCCTTCTTCGCGCTCGGTCAGAGTGATGCGTTTATTGCGCGTCTGCTCGGTCCGCTGCTGGCGGTGGGGCTGGCTATCACCGGCGCGCTGGCGGTGATGTGTATGGCGAAAGTCTATGGCGTGACCTTCCTCGGCGCACCGCGCACGAAAGAGGCGGAACAGGCCTGCTGCGCGCCGGTGCTGATGGCGGCAAGCGTTGTCGCACTGGCGCTGTGCTGCGTTATCGGCGGTGTGGCTGCGCCGTGGCTGCTGCCGCTGCTGGGTAGCGCGATACCGCTGCCGCTCACGACGGCGCACACCACTGTTTCACAGCCGATGATTGCGCTGCTGCTGATTGCCGCGCCGTTGCTGCCATTCATTCTGATGCTGTTCTTCAAACGCGACCGTCTCTCTTCCCGCTCACGCGGTGCGGCGTGGGCCTGCGGCTATGAACATGAGCAATCAATGGTGATCACCGCCCACGGCTTTGCCATGCCGGTGAAAGAGAACTTCGCTGCCGTGCTGAAGCTGCGTCACTGGCTGAACCCAGTGGCCTGGGTCCCTGGCTGGCAGAGTGCTGCCGTGCCTGTGCTGTTCCGCCGTCTGGCGGTTATCGAGCTGGCGGTGCTGGTGGTGATTGTGATTTCACGAGGAGCCTGACATGAGTCTGTTACTGGCATTACTTCAGGCGCTGGTGTTATTCGCCATTGCGCCACTGCTTTCCGGGGTGTGCCGCGTGCTGCGCGCCCGGATGCATAACCGTCGCGGGCCGGGTGTCCTTCAGGAATACCGCGACCTGTTCAAATTATTCACCCGCCAGAGCGTTGCACCCGATGCCGCAGGTTGGGTGTTTCGCCTGACGCCGTTTGTGATGGTGGGCGTCATGCTGACCATCGCCACCGCGCTGCCGGTGGTTACCGTTGGCTCTCCGCTGCCGGTACTGGGCGATTTGATCACCCTTATCTATCTGTTTGCCATCGCGCGTTTCTTCTTTGCCATTGCGGGCCTGGACACCGGTAGCCCGTTCACCGGCATTGGCGCCAGCCGCGAGGCAATGCTGGGCGTGCTGGTTGAGCCGATCCTGCTGCTGGGATTGTGGGTTGCCGCGCAGGTGGCGGGTTCGACTCATATCAGTTTTATCACCGACACCGTCTACCACTGGCCTGTTGCACGTTCCATTCCGCTGGTTCTGGCGCTGTGCGCCTGCGCGTTCGCCACCTTTATTGAGATGGGCAAACTGCCGTTTGACCTTGCAGAAGCAGAGCAGGAATTGCAAGAAGGGCCACTGACCGAGTACAGCGGCTACGGCTTTGCGGTGCTGAAGTGGGGCATCAGCCTCAAACAGCTGGTGGTGCTGCAAATGTTTGTAGGCGTTTTCTTCCCGTGGGGACAGATGACGCACTTTTCCGCTGGCGGCCTGGTGCTGGCAGTGGTGGTTGCCGTCCTCAAGCTGCTTATTGGCGTGCTGGTAATTGCGCTGTTTGAAAACAGCATGGCGCGTCTGCGTTTTGTAGCGACGTCCCGTATCACCTGGGCCGGTTTTGGCTTTGCATTTTTAGCATTCGTCTCCTTGCTGGTGGCGTGATTAAAGAGAATTTTTATGTCTGAAGAGAAAAAAGGTCAGCAGTATCTCGCCGCATTGCATCAGGCGTTTCCCGGCGTGGTGCTGGAAGAGTCCTGGCAGACCAAAGACCAGATAACCCTCACCGTGAAGGTGAACTACCTGCCAGAGGTGGTGGAGTTCCTGTATTACCAGCAGGGTGGCTGGCTCTCCGTGCTGTTCGGCAACGACGAACGTCAGCTGTGCGGGAACTATGCGGTTTACTACGTGATGTCGATGGAGCAGTTCGAGAAGTGCTGGGTAACCGTGCGCGTCGAAGTGGACCCGAACAAACCAGAGTATCCGTCCGTTACGCCGCGCGTGCCTGCTGCGGTCTGGGGCGAGCGTGAAGTGCGCGATATGTACGGCCTGGTGCCTGTCGGTCTGCCGGATGAACGCCGCCTGGTGCTGCCGGACGACTGGCCGGACGAACTTTATCCGCTGCGTAAAGACAGCATGGATTATCGTCAGCGTCCGGCACCGACCACCGACAGCGAAACTTACGAGTTCATCAACGAACTCGGCAGTAAAAAGAACAATGTGGTGCCGATTGGCCCGCTGCACGTTACCTCTGATGAGCCGGGGCACTTCCGTCTGTTCGTTGACGGCGAGAACATTATCGACGCCGACTACCGTCTGTTCTACGTCCATCGCGGCATGGAAAAGCTGGCGGAAACCCGCATGGGTTACAACGAAGTGACCTTCCTCTCCGATCGCGTGTGCGGTATTTGTGGCTTTGCCCACAGCACTGCCTACACCACCTCGGTGGAAAACGGCATGGGAATTGTGGTGCCAGAGCGCGCGCAGATGATTCGCGCCATTCTGCTGGAAGTGGAACGCCTGCACTCGCACCTGCTGAATCTCGGCCTGGCCTGTCACTTTGTCGGCTTCGATTCCGGGTTTATGCAGTTCTTCCGCGTGCGTGAAGCGTCAATGAAGATGGCGGAGATCCTCACCGGGGCGCGTAAAACCTACGGCCTGAACCTGATCGGCGGGATCCGCCGCGACCTGCTGAAAGACGACATGATCCAGACCCGCCAGCTTGCGCAGCAGATGCGTCGCGATGTGCAGGATCTGGTGGATATGCTGCTCAGCACGCCAAACATCGAGCAGCGTACCGTCGGTATTGGCCGTCTGGATCCTGAGATTGCCCGCGACTTCAGCAACGTTGGCCCGATGGTGCGCGCCAGCGGCCACGCCCGTGACACCCGTGCCGATCACCCGTTTGTGGGCTACGGTCTGCTGCCGATGACGGTACACAGCGAACAGGGCTGCGACGTGATTTCTCGCCTGAAAGTGCGTATCAACGAAGTGTTCACCGCGCTGAATATGATCGACTTCGGCCTGGATAACCTGCCAGGCGGCCCGCTGATGGTGGAAGGCTTCACCTATATTCCAAACCGCTTTGCCCTTGGTTTTGCTGAAGCGCCACGTGGTGACGACATCCACTGGAGCATGACCGGCGACAACCAGAAGCTCTACCGCTGGCGCTGCCGTGCGGCAACTTACGCCAACTGGCCAACCCTGCGCTATATGCTGCGTGGCAACACCGTGTCTGATGCGCCGCTGATCATCGGCAGTCTCGACCCGTGCTACTCCTGCACCGACCGTATGACGGTGGTGGATGTACGTAAGAAGAAAAGCCAGGTGGTGCCGTACAAAGAGCTTGAGCGCTACAGCATCGAGCGTAAAAACTCGCCGCTGAAATAAGGACTCGTCATGTTTACCTTTATCAAAAAAGTCATCAAAACCGGCACTCAGACCAGCAGTTATCCGCTGGAGCCAATGCCGGTGGATAAAAACTTTCGTGGTAAGCCAGAGCACAATCCGCAGCAGTGCATCGGTTGTGCCGCCTGCGTGAATGCCTGTCCGTCTAACGCCCTGACGGTGGAGACGGACCTGAAAACCGGCGAGCTTGCCTGGCAGTTTAACCTCGGGCGCTGCATTTTTTGTGGTCGCTGCGAAGAGGTGTGCCCGACGGTGGCTATCCGTCTTTCTCAGGAATACGAGCTGGCGGTCTGGAAGAAGGAGGATTTCCTCCAGCAGTCGCGCTTTGAACTGTGCAACTGCCGCGTTTGCAACCGCCCGTTTGCCGTGCAAAAAGAGATCGACTACGCCATTGCGCTGTTAAAGCACAACGGTGACGTCCGCGCTGAGCACCACCGGGAAAGCTTTGAAACCTGCCCGGAATGCAAACGCCAGAAATGCCTGCTGCCGTCCGACCGCATCGATTTAACCCGCCATATGAGAGAGGCCAGCTGATGGAAAACTTACTCGGCCCACGCGACGATAACGGCATTCCGGTGCCCATGACGGTGGACGAATCCATCGCCAGCATGAAGGCGTCGCTGCTGAAAAAAATCAAACGCTCGGCCTACGTCTACCGCGTGGATTGCGGCGGCTGCAACGGCTGCGAGATTGAAATTTTTGCCACGCTGTCGCCGCTGTTCGATGCCGAACGCTTTGGCATCAAAGTGGTGCCGTCCCCGCGTCATGCCGACATTTTGCTTTTTACCGGGGCGGTAACCCGCGCCATGCGATCGCCTGCGCTGCGTGCCTGGCAGTCAGCGCCTGATCCGAAAATCTGTATCTCTTACGGCGCGTGCGGCAACAGCGGCGGTATCTTCCATGACCTTTACTGCGTGTGGGGCGGCACTGACAAAATTGTCCCGGTGGACGTTTATATTCCGGGTTGTCCGCCAACGCCTGCCGCGACGCTGTATGGGTTTGCGATGGCGCTCGGTCTGCTGGAGCAGAAGATCCACGCCCGTGCACCGGGTGAGCTCGACAGCCAGCCCGCGACAATATTGCACCCGGATATGGTGCAGCCATTGCGCGTGAAAGTCGACCGCATGGCACGCAAGCTGGCGGGCTATCGCTATGGCCGCCAGATTGCCGATGATTATCTGCGTCTGCTCAGTCAGGGCGATCATCAGGTAGCACGCTGGCTGGAGGCGGAAAACGATCCGCGTCTGAATGAGATTGTCGCAAACCTGAATCAGGTGGTGGAAGAGGCGCGTATCCGATGAGTGAAACGGTGGTGTTCAGTCAGCTGAGCCGTAAGTTTATTGATGAGAACGATGCCACGCCGGATGCGGCGCAGCAGGTGGTCTATTACAGCCTGGCGATTGGCCACCACCTGGGGGTGATCGACTGCCTGGAGGCGGCGTTAAGTTGCCCGTGGTCAGCGTATCTGGCGTGGATTGCCACGCTGGAAGAGGGCAGTACAGCGCGGCGCAAGATGGAAGGTGTCCCGAAATACGGTGAGATTGTTATCGATGCTAACCATATTGCCATGCTTGCCAATGCGTTCGACGCGGCCCTAAGCCGACAAACCCCTGAACAGCAGGTGTGGAGCAAAACCCTGCTCGGGATGCTCCATGATATTCATCAGGAGAGCGCCATCTACCTGATGGTGAGGAGATTACGTGACTGACGTTTTACTGTGTGTGGGCAACAGCATGATGGGCGATGATGGCGCAGGCCCGCTGCTTGCAGAAATGTGCGCGGCCCATCCCCAGGGTAACTGGGTGGTCATTGACGGTGGCAGCGCGCCGGAAAACGACGTAGTGGCAATCCGCGAATTGCACCCGAACAGACTGTTGATTGTCGATGCCACCGATATGGGGCTCAACCCCGGCGAAACGCGCCTTATCGACCCCGACGATATTGCAGAGATGTTCATGATGACGACCCACAATATGCCGCTCAATTACCTGGTCGATCAGATTAAGGACGACGTGGGTGAGGTGCTGTTTTTAGGCATTCAGCCGGATATCGTGGGCTTTTATTACCCGATGACGCTGCCGGTAAAAGAGGCGGTGGACGTGGTTTATTCCCGGCTGGGTGCGTGGGTTGGGGATGGGGGATTTGCCAGGCTTTGAGCCGGTACCCGGTGGCGCTACGCTTACCGGGCCTACGGTTTTGTAGGCCGGGTAAGGCGAAGCCGCCACCCGGCAAAACAGACTACACCAGATCCGCCCCGTTACTCGCAATCACCTTCTTGTACCACCAGAACGATTTTTTGCGCTTTCTGTCCAGCGTGCCGTTCCCGGCATCGTCGCGATCAACATACACAAACCCGTAGCGCTTGCTCATTTCACCTGTAGAGGCGGCCACCAGGTCAATACAGCCCCATGTGGTGTAACCCATCAGCGGCACGCCGTCTTCAATGGCATCGCCCATCGCGCGGATATGTTCGCGCAGGTAGCTGATGCGGTAGTCATCGTTAATCTCGCCGTTTGCCTCAATCACATCCTTCGCACCGAGGCCGTTCTCCACCAGGAACAGCGGTTTCTGGTAACGGTCATACATCATGTTCATGGTGATGCGCAGGCCCAGCGGGTCGATACCCCAGCCCCATTCACTCACCTCGATGTGCGGGTTACGCAGAGATTTCACGATGTTCGCTGCATTGGTGTTCTGCGCATTCATATCCGCAGATGCGCAGCGGGAGGCGTAATAGCTGAACGACACAAAATCGACGGTGTTTTTCAGCAGTTGCTCGTCGCCAGGCTCTTTAACAATCACCACCCCTTTTTCACGGAACACGCGGGCAGAGTAGGCCGGGTAGCTACCGCGCGCCTGCACGTCGATAAAGAACAGGTTCTCTCGGTCTTTTTCCAGCGCCATCCACACGTCTTCCGGCTTGCAGGAATATGGGTAGAAATTGCCGCCCGCCAGCATACAGCCGATCTGGTTTTCCGGGTTCACCTCGTGGGCGATTTTGGTCGCCAGCGCGCTTGCCACCAGCTCGTGATGCGCGGCCTGATATTTCACCTGATCTTCGTTTTCACCGTCTTCGAACACCAGCCCCGCACCCGAGAACGGGCTGTGCAGCATGATGTTGATTTCGTTGAAAGTCAGCCAGTATTTCACCAGACCGTTAAATTCTTCAAAGCAGGTGCGGGCGTAGCGGGCGAAGAGATCAACCATCTTGCGGTTACGCCAGGAGCCGTACTCCGTCACCAGATGCATTGGCACGTCGAAGTGGCACAGCGTCACCAGCGGTTCGATATTGTACTTTTTGCACTCTTCAAACACCGCGCGGTAGAAGGCAATACCCTCTTTATTTGGCAGCGGCTCATCGCCATTCGGATAGAGACGGCTCCAGGCAATGGAGGTACGGAACACCGTGAAACCCATTTCCGCCATCAGGGCGATGTCTTCTTTATAGCGATGGTAAAAATCAATCGCCTCGTGGCTTGGGTAAAATTCGTCTTCACGCAACGAAAAACGTTTTTCCTTACCGACCTTCACCGCCAGACGGTTTGCGCCGTGGGGGATCATATCGACGGTGGTCAGCCCTTTACCGCCTTCACGGTAAGCACCTTCACTCTGGTTGGCGGCCAGTGCGCCACCCCATAAAAATCCTTGTGGAAAAACAGACATTTTTACCTCGCTATAAAATTATGCTTGTGCGGCTTTGGCCTGAGCCGGTGCGGTTTGCAGGGCGCGCGCTTTTTCTGCTTCGTCCTCAACCGGGATGTCTTCAAAGCCGAGTATTAACGTCAGGACAAACGACAGAACAACTGCCAGCGCCATGACGCCAAACACCCAAACGATGGTCATCGGATTCGCCGGGTCGAAGAACTGTACGCTGGTAAACAACCCCGGAGCGGCCATTGAATGGCTGGCAAGACCGGCAATCCCGGCGACCGCGCCGCAGATAAAGCCGCTGATAAGACTCGCAATTAACGGACGTTTCAGACGGACCGCCACGCCGTAGAGAGCCGGTTCAGAGATACCCGCCATGATGGCAGAGGCTGCTGCCGCCAGCGCCGTCTGACGCAGTTCCGGGTTTTTGGTTTTCCACGCCACCGCCAGCGACGAGCCGCCGAGCGACAGGTTGGCGCCAATTTCTGACGGCATCACCATCCCTTCTTTGCCCGTTTCGGCAATGGTCTGAATGATAGTCGGCGTAAACACGCGGTGCATCCCGGTCATCACCAGCAGCGGCCAGAGCGCGCCCATAATCGCCACGGACAACCAGCCGAGGTAACCGTGAATGGTGTAAACCAGCGCAGAGATGGCACTACCGATCCAGATCCCAAGTGGCCCAATCAGCACGATGGCGAGCGGAGCGGCAATCAGCACAATCAGCATCGGTTTGAGGAAGTTTTTGGTGACGGCAGGGGTAATACGGTCAACCCAGCGTTCGATATACGACAGACACCAGGTCATCACCAGCGCCGGGATCACGGTGTAGGTGTATTTCACCGCCGTGACCGGAATAAAAGCGAACTCGACGTGTTCACCCTGCGCCGCTTTCGCCATCAGTTCGATAAAGCTTGGGTGGACCAGTACGCCCGCAATGGCAATCGCCAGCGACATGTTGGTTTTGAATTTCACCGCCGCAGAGGCCGCCACCATTAGCGGCAGGAAGAAGAACGCCCCGTCGCCGATCACGGTCAGAATGGTGAGCGTCGGCGCACCTTTTGGCAGCACCCCGGTCATCTCCAGGATCATCGCCAGCAGTTTGACCATCGAGCCGCCGATGATCGCCGGGATCAGCGGGGACATGGTGCCGATCAGCGCATCGAGGATCCCCGCGCCAACCCGGCGGAAGGTGAGCTTTTGCGGCCCTTCAGGCACGGCGGGTTGCAGTTCTGTCGGCAGCAGGCTCACGACTTCACGGTAAGCCTGGGATACGGTGTTGCCAATGATCACCTGGCACTGGTTATCGTTGCGCACCACGCCAAGTACACCGCTGATGCTTTTCAGGCGAGCGGTGTCGGTGAGGGCTTCCTCTTTCAGGACAAAACGCAGTCGCGTCATGCAGTGGGTGACGGCGACGATGTTGTCTTTGCCGCCCAGCGCGCTGACAACGTCGTTCGCCAGCGCAGCGTAATTTTTGGCCATCGGATGAGATCCTGTTATCGTTGTGTGAAATGTAGGAAACCGGTTCCACACAATCATCATGAGTTTCTTTGAATGAAACAAGATCACATTTTGTACATTTTTTATATTCGTGATGACGATCACTTTGAGGTGTTGAAAGCGTGATATTGCCGCTGCGACAATTTTCCTGCGGTGCAGTACACTGCGCCCCATCAGTTTCAGACGGAATAAAAACATGACCACGATGCTGGAAGTGGCGAAGCGCGCAGGTGTCTCGAAAGCGACGGTTTCCCGGGTGTTGTCGGGAAATGGCTACGTGAGCCAGGAGACCAAAGACCGGGTGTTCCAGGCGATTGAAGAGAGTGGGTATCGCCCCAATTTGCTGGCGCGCAATCTGGCAACCAAACGCACGCAAACCCTGGGGCTGGTGGTGACCAACACCCTGTATCACGGCGTTTACTTCAGCGAGTTACTGTTCCATGCCGCCCGGATGACCGAAGAGAAGGGGCGGCAGCTGATCCTGGCGGACGGTAAGCACAGCGCGGATGAAGAGCGTGAGGCGATTCAGTATCTGCTGGATATGCGCTGCGATGCGGTCATTATTTATCCGCGTTTCCTGAGCGTGGAAGAGATGGATGAGATCGTCGAGAAGTGCGAGCAGCCCATTATGGTGCTCAACCGCCGCCTGCGGAAAAACAGCAGCCACAGCGTCTGGTCCGATCATAAGGCCTCCAGCCAGGACGCGGTGGCGCGGCTGATTGCGAAAGGTCACCGGGAAATCGCGTTTATTACCGGCTCGCTGGATTCGCCGACCGGGGTTGAGCGTCTCTCCGGCTACAGGGACGCGCTGGCGCAGCACGGTATTCCGCTACGCGAGGCGCTGATTGCGCAGGGGAAGTGGAACCCCGCCAGCGGCGCGGCGGCAGTGGCGGAGCTGCTGTCCCGGGGCGAAACATTTTCGGCGCTGGTGGCAAGTAATGACGATATGGCCATCGGCGCCATGAAGCAGCTGCACGACAGCGGCATCGCCACGCCTGAGAAGGTGTCGGTGATTGGGTTTGATGATGTGGCCATTGCGCCTTACATGGTGCCGTCTCTTTCCAGCGTACGTGTGCCGGTCACAGAGATGATCAAAGAAACCATCAGTCGCCTGATCTTTATGCTGGATGGCGGTGAGTTCACCTGGCAGCAAACCTTCTCCGGGGAACTGGTGTTACGCGACTCGGTTATCGACGGCCCGCATCGTTGACATCGACATCTGTCATCGTCAGAAGTGACGATGACAGTCTCCGTGTAATTTCTAAATCAATATAAATCAGCAAGTTAAAAACTGGCACGGTTTATGAATGTCTCCGCGCATGACTGTTATGCTGGAGAAGCAGATGAACCGTTTTATTATGGCCGATGCCAGTAAATGCATTGGTTGCCGTACCTGTGAAGTGGCGTGCGTGGTATCGCATCAGGCGGATCAGGATTGTGCATCACTCACCCCTGAATCTTTCCTGCCGCGTATTCACGTTATCAAGGGCGTGAATATTTCTACTGCCGCCATTTGCCGCCAGTGTGAAGACGCGCCGTGCGCCAATGTCTGCCCTAACGGGGCTATCAAACGTGAAAAAGGGTTTGTCCATGTGATGCAGGAGCGCTGCATTGGCTGCAAAACCTGTGTGGTGGCGTGCCCTTATGGCGCGATGGAAGTGGTGGTTCGCCCGGTTGTGCGCAACAGTGGCATGGGGCTGAGCGTGCGGGCAGACAAAGCCGAAGCCAACAAATGCGATTTGTGCCATCACCGTGAAACGGGCCCGGCCTGTATGGAAGCCTGCCCAACGCACGCGCTGGTGTGTGTCGATCGTAACAAGCTCGAACAGATGAGCGCTGAAAAACGTCGTCGTGCGGCGTTCGATACCTCGTCGTCCATGCTGTTCTGATCCGCCATGAGCTGTAACGGCATACAGGTGCGGGTGCGCGGAAAAGTGCAGGGCGTCGGGTTTCGTCCCTTCGTCTGGCAGCTGGCGCAGGCGCTTCAGTTGACCGGTGATGTCTGCAATGACGGGGAGGGAGTACTGGTGCGCCTCGCGGGTAATGGGGGGGCCTTTACCGCGAGGTTGCGCCAGGACTGCCCACCGCTGGCCCGTATCGATGCGATCCAGACCCAGCCGTTCGAGTGGCCAGACCCGCCTGACGGCTTCACCATCCGCCACAGCGCGAGTGGGGCGATGGATACGCAGATTGTGCCGGATGCCGCCACCTGCCCGGCGTGTCTGGCAGAAATGCGCGATCCGCGCGAACGCCGTTACCGCTACCCGTTTATTAACTGCACCCACTGTGGCCCGCGTTTTACCATTATCCGCGCCATGCCTTACGACCGTCCGGCCACGGCGATGGCCGGATTCCCGCTCTGTACGCCGTGCGAAACAGAGTATCGCAACCCCGCTGACCGGCGCTTTCACGCTCAGCCTGTCGCCTGCCCGGACTGCGGGCCACAGCTTGAATGGTGCGGCGAAAACATGCACGCCACGCGCGAACAGGCGCTGGCAGCGGCCGTTGCGATGCTGAGAGAGGGCGGGATTGTGGCCATCAAAGGCCTGGGTGGTTTCCACCTGGCCTGTGACGCGCAAAATCCGCGTGCAGTGGCGCGGCTGCGGGAGCGAAAACAGCGCCCGACAAAACCCCTGGCGGTGATGATCCCCCATGCTGATGGCCTGCCGGAGTCTGTCAGTAAACTGCTGAGTTCACCCGCAGCACCCATTGTGCTCACGCCAAAAGCCTGGCTACCTGAACTGTCTGAGGCGGTAGCACCAGGCCTGGACTGTGCGGGCATCATGCTGCCGGCTAACCCGCTCCAGCATCTGCTGATGGCGGATGTGCAGCGCCTGCTGGTGATGACCTCCGGAAATCTCAGCGGCAAACCTCCGGCCACCACCAATGCGCAAGCGCTGGACGACCTCAGGGATATTGCCGACGGTTTTCTGCTGCATAACCGTGACATCCTGCAACGGATGGATGATTCCGTGGTGGATGCGGATGGCACTATGCTGCGTCGCGCCCGGGGTTTTGTACCGGATGCCATCACGTTGCCTGCCGGATTTCACAATATTCCCGCCATGTTGTGTCTGGGGGCCGAGATGAAAAACACCTTCTGTCTTGTGCGCGGCAGTCAGGCCGTAATGAGCCAGCACTTTGGCGATCTCAGTGATGACGGCGTGGAGCACCAGTGGCGTACCGCGCTGGCGGTGATGCAGCAGATGTATGCGTTTCAGCCTGTGCGCGTGGTGTGTGACGCGCATCCGGGATACCGCGCCCGGCACTGGGCTGATGAGCAGGCACTGAGCACCGAAACGGTATTGCATCATCATGCCCACGCGGCGGCTTGCCTGGCGGAAAACGGCTGGCCGCTCGACGGCGGTGATGTTATTGCCCTGACGCTGGACGGTATCGGCATGGGCGATAACGGCGCGCTGTGGGGCGGGGAATGTTTGCGGGTGAACTACCGTGACTGTGAGCATCTCGGAGGGCTACCTGCGGTGGCATTACCGGGCGGCGATCTGGCGGCCGTTCAGCCGTGGCGTAATTTACTCGCACACTGCCTGGCATTTGTGCCTGGCTGGCAGCAGCGCAGGGAAACTCACGCGGTACAGGCGCAAAACTGGCCATTGCTGGCAACGGCGATTTCACGCGGCATCAGTACACCGCTGGCATCGTCATGCGGGCGGTTGTTCGACGCAGTTGCCTGCGCGCTGGATATCACGCCGGATAAGCAGGGCTATGAAGGTGAGGCAGCATGTCGGCTGGAAGCGCTGGCTGCCTGCTGCAGTGGCGTTGCACATCCGGTCACGCTGCCGGTGATAAACGGCAACCTGGCGCTGAGCGTATTCTGGCAACAGTGGCTGGACTGGCAGGCGGAGCCGAGCAAACGCGCGTGGGCATTTCATGATGCGCTGGCAAGCGGGCTGGCAGAACTCGCCGCTTTCCACGCCCGGCGCGCGTCCCTCTCTACGGTGTGCTGTAGCGGCGGGGTGTTACATAACCGCCTGCTGCGCGCGCGCCTGCGCCATTATCTTTCTGACTTTACTCTTCTTTTGCCGTGTCGCCTGCCCGCAGGTGACGGGGCTATCTCCTTCGGGCAGGCAGTGGTTGCTGCGGCCCGGTCATGTTCACAAAGGACTTAAAATGTTACGACTCTTACGCAACGAACCGCGTGCAGCGTTTTTGCTGCTGGCTCTGGTCATGGCCAATCTGCTCGCCTGGGGCTGGGCGTGGCGAACCTTCAGCGGCAGTACGGCGCTGATGGCGGCAAGCCTGCTGGCCTGGTGTTACGGGTTGCGTCACGCAGTGGATGCCGACCACATCGCGGCAATTGATACCGTGACGCGTAAGATGATGCAGCAGGGCCAGCGGCCCTCTGGCGTGGGGGCGTGGTTTTCGCTGGGCCACTCAACTATCGTGGTGCTGGCCTCGGTGGCGATTGCTGCCACCGCCACGGCGTTTCAGAAGAACATGGCCTGGTTTCATGAGACGGGCAGCCTGATCGGTACAGCGGTATCCGCGACGTTTCTGCTGGCGATGGCGCTAGTCAATATGGTGATTTTGCACGGTGTCTGGCGCAATTTTCAGGCGCTAAAAAACGGTCAGGCAATGAATGGCGATGTCACGCTTCCGGCTGCGGGTGGGGTGATGAACTGGCTGTTTGGCACTACATTCCGCCTGGTGAACAAAAGCTGGCAGATGTATCTGGTCGGTTTCCTGTTTGGGCTCGGGTTTGATACCGCAACCGAAATCGGTGTGCTGGGGATCTCCGCCGCCAGCGCCTCTAACGGTATGTCGGTCTGGTCGATCATGATCTTCCCGGCGCTGTTCGCCAGCGGGATGGCGCTTGTCGATACCCTGGATAACCTGCTGATGGTGGGAGCCTACGGCTGGGCGTTCAACAAACCGCAGCGTAAGATCTATTACAACATGACCATCACCGGCACTTCCGTTGTGGTTGCCCTGTTTATTGGCGGGCTGGAAGCGCTCGGTTTACTGATGGATAAATTTGCCCTGAGCGGTGGTATCTGGGATGCCATTGGTGCGGTTAATGACAATCTCGGTAATGCCGGGTTTGTGGTGGTTGGGCTGTTTGTCGTCTGCTGGCTCGTCTCGATGATCAACTACCGCTGGCGTGGTTACGATGCGCTGGTCGTACGCTCCTGAGGCATTGCCGGGGGCAGCCAGGCTCGCGTGAAATCCAGCCAGCCGCCTGCGGTCAGGACAATATCCTGCACGTTTTCCATGGTGTTAATGCGATAGCGATAGTGGAACAGCGGCGTACAGGCACCGCTCTCCAGCAGCCGCCGGAAAAAGGGGATGAGCTGCGAGTTCAGGCGCTCTTCGCTTTCGCAAAACCCCATCAACTGCTGTTTCTCTTCCTGCCAGCGGGCGTCGCCAAGTGCGGTGGCCCACGCGGGCTCGTCGGTAAACCATTCAGCCAGGGAAAAGCCTGGCAACTCGCCCGCCAGATAATCCCCCAGCACCAGGTCGGCCTGCTCTAGCGCACCGGGAGCGTGCCACTCATCGCGGTCTTTCCAGACGATAGTCAGCTCGCATTGGCGTTTTTTCAGGGCGGCATGAAGCGTATCGGCCAGCTCGAGCAGCTCCGGTGTGTGGTAGCAGACCAGGGTTAAGGCGGGCGGTAACGGGACGTCTGGTGCTGTCGGGAGCGGCGGTGTTTGCAGGCCGGGAAGGAGTTCGGTACGGGTTTGCAGATCGTCACGCTGTGCGAAGTTGCGCTGGCTCAAAAGGACGATTTCCTGGCGCAGCCAGGCGGCAAGCGGCTGCGCCAGTGCGATGTTAACCATTAACCACGCGAATCCGCCGCTGGTGGAGGTGACGGCTTCCTGAGCGCTTTTCCCTTTTCCGACGGTTATCCAGGCCGGTTTTTGCGCCCCGGCGCGGGTTCGCCAGAACTCTATCGCGTGCAAAAGCGGGTGGGCGGCAAAGTACCAGGGCTGACGCTCCAGTCGTAAAAAGTGGGAGTGATGACGGGCGATGGCAAACGGCCCGGCGCCGATATCCGGCTGTTGTGGATGAGGCAGGCGGCAGACGTGGTGCGCCAGACGATGCGCCAGCATGGCATCCGGTGCGTGCAGGGTAATATCAAGACACCAGGGGGCAGCAAGCGAAACCTGATGAACATGCTTAAGCCCCGAGTTGCGCGCCGGATCGGCCAGCAGCTGTTGTACTCCTGCAAAGATATCTTCGTCACTGATGGCCTGGCCGTTATGCCAGTGTGCGCCACTGCGCAGGTAAAACCGCCAGCAGAGGTTGTTATCACGGGTTTCCCAGTGGTGCGCCAGATCTGGCGCAGGGTATGGCTGGCCGGGTGTGTAGCGCGTCAGTCCTGCATGTACCGCGCAGATAATGTGCTGTTCGGCGCGGCGGCGCTGCAACGCCGGGTAAAGCGAGGTGAGCGGGCGATACCAGGGAATACGCAGGGTCGGCTGGTGCTTAAGCCATTTTCCCCCCAGAAAAGGGGTGATGATGTGATGCAGGCTGGCAGGGTCACCGTCTGCAAGTTGCAATGCGCTTTGATAGTCTCCCTTTTCCAGGCAGGCATGCATCAGCGGCGCGCTGAGCTCGCTGGTGGTTGCCAGGCAGTGCAGGATGGCGCGGTGCCCGCGCCCAGGCTGTGCGCTCCAGCTTAACCATCCGCTCTGGGCGAGCTGGCGCAACAGGGTGCGCGCATGGCGCTCGCTGCACAGGGCTGTTTCGGCAACCTCGGCGATGGTTGTTGGCTTCGGGTCTGCTCCGTAATGCTGATAAAGCCGTTGATACTGACGGATTTTCTGAAGCTGGCGCATGGGGCATTCCGCTGACAAAAAGGGATGCTGAGAGTGTAGGGTGTTTTGCGGAATAAATAAGGTCTGGTTAAGTAAAGTGTTCCGGTTTTTTTTGCCCGGCGGCGCTACGCTTGCACGGGCCTACGGGGTATGTAGGCTGGGTAAGCGCAGCGCCACCCGGCAATTACCGCTCATGTTTACTGACCGGCATCATCAGCTCACGCAAGCGGGCAATACGGGCTTCCGGACTCAGATAAAGCCAGCGGAATAAAATGTATTCCGCATTTTTCGTCTGCTGGAAATAACGAGAAAGATAATTGAGTTCTTTATTAAAGGTTGCCACGATTTGTCTCCGGCTGATTAATACCTTTTCAGCGTAAGCCGGATGAAAATAATAAAACAGGGTGATGTTTTTCAGCTGTTCCGCATTTATAAATTAATGGAAATAATAAATTAGGGATTGATAGCGATGATTTATCTTTTTTGTATTTATATGGCCAACAGGATGCGCAAAAAAAAGCCCCGGGACATCGGGGCGGCGGATAATAAAATCCTAAGGTTAAGTAAGCGTGGTAACAGACTGAAAACTAAGCGGGCAGCGATTTCAACAGTGTGAAAGCCTCCTTCATCCGATCTTCACTAACCACAAAGGCGCGTAGCTGACCGTCATTATCAGCGCCGCGGGCCACCATGCCCTGCGGCTCAATGGCTAACTGCCAGTTCAAATCCTGTCGCTGCGTTTCGCCTGCAAGATGCAGCGGTAACTCCGGCGTTTTCACCTTCACCAGCATGGCGGGTAATTTCAGCGGCGCGCTTGTCCCGAGCAGGTTTTTTGCCAGATACATGGCACTGAGCTGAATAGGTTGCAGAAAGGGCAATACCTGTCCGTTAATTTCCGCACAATCACCCAGGGCATAAATATCCGGCTGCGTGGTTTGCAGGTAACTGTCGACCTTCACACCGCGATTCGTTTCTGCGCCCGCACGGTGGGCAAGCGCTGTTTCCGGGCGCAGGCCGGTTGCGGCAATCACCACGTCAACCTCTACGCTGCGCTGGCGATCAAGCGTGGCGCGAATGCCGGTTTCGGTTTTGCTCAGACCTTGCAGCTGAGATTTCAGCAGCAGATGTACGCCCATATCGGTCAGCCGGTGTTGTAAGCGACTGCTTACTTCTGCTGGCATCAGTGCGGAAAGAATACTCGCGGCATGGTCAACCAGGGTGACTGCTTTTCCCGCGCGGCAAAAATCCATCGCCAGCTCGGTGCCAATCAGACCGCCGCCGACAATCATTACCCGCTGTGCGTCCCGCAGCCTGGTTTCGCTGGCCTGATATTCCTGCTGGCTGTTCAGTGTCACCATCAGCTCGCGACCTTCAACCGGTGGGACAAAAGCGGCCGCACCTGTTGCCAGCACCAGCTTGTCGTACTGCCAGGTTTTATCCTGGCTCTTCACGACATGCGCGGCGGCATCGATATCCGTAACCCAGGTATAGGGAAACAGACGCAGGTTAAATTGTTCTGCGAACTCTCCCGCCGTCTGGCGGGTGAGATCTTCTGCGCGCTGATTCTGGCTAATGACATGGCTTAAATCTGGCTTGTTGTACTCGTCCATGCTGTCGGCGGCAATAAGCGTCAGCGGCACGTTCGCGTCCTGTTTGCGGATATTTTTCACCAGCTGGCGGGCGGCAAAGCCCGAGCCGATGATCACGATCCCGTTGTTCATTTTGCCTCCGTACCCAGTTCGTCAAAGACGTCTTTACCCAATGAACATTCAGGGCACAGGAAGTTGTCCGGGACATTGCTCCACGGTGTGCCTGGTGCTACGTCCTGCAACGGTTCGCCCAGTTCCGGGTCGTAAATCCACTGGCACACGCTGCACTGCATACGCGGGCCGAGATTTGCCGCCGCGGCAGCCGCACAGGCGCAGGCTTCCTGCTGTTCAGGGGTTTTCACCGTGGATTCTGGCAGTGGAGCAAGCGCCCACTGACGTGCAATCTCGCGACCATGCTGGCGGCAGATTTCCAGGGCATCGATATCCGGTCGCCATTTGGCTTTCAGACTCATAGACATCTCAAAACCGGCGTCCTGCAAGCGGGTAGACAGACGGTCAACCGCGCCGCCGCTCCAGCCGTGTGAACCAAAAGCGCTGGCGCGTTTGTTACGGAAACGCAGACCTGTCATCTCTTCCACCAGACCAGCGATTTTCGGCATCATCACGTTGTTCATGGTGGACGTCCCCACCAGCACACCTTTGGAACGGAACACGTTGGTCAGAATGTCGTTTTTATCGCTGCGCGCCACGTTAAAGATTTTCACCGCCACGTTCGGGTCAACTTCGTTGATGCCCTGGGCAATCGCATCCGCCATCATGCGGGTGTTGTTGGACATGGTGTCGTAGAAAATCGTGATGCGGTCTTCCTGATAATCCGCTGCCCATTTCAGATACATCTCAACGATCTGGGTTGGGTTTTCACGCCACACGACGCCGTGAGAGGTCGCAATCATATCAACCGGCAGATTGAAGCCGAGGATCTCGGTGATTTTCGGCGTCACCAGACGGCTGAATGGCGTCAGGATATTGGCATAGTAGCGCTGGCACTGCTCAAACAGCTCGGCCTGATCCACTTCGTCGTTGAACAGACGTTCGTCGCAGTAGTGCTGGCCGAATGCATCGTTACTGAACAGCACCGCGTCGCCGGTCATGTAAGTCATCATGCTGTCAGGCCAGTGCAGCATTGGCGTTTCAACGAAGATCAGCTGTTTGCCGTTGCCGATATCCAGTGAGTCACCGGTTTTCACGGTGTGGAAGTTCCACTCCGGGTGGTGGTGGTGACCGTTGATTGAGTCGATAGCATTGGTGGTGCAGTAAATTGGGGTATTTGGGATATAAGACATCAGCTCGGTCAGCGCGCCGGCGTGGTCTTCTTCTGCATGGTTGATAATGATGTAGTCGATAGCGTTCAGATCGATTTCGCTACGCAGGTTCTGCACGAACTCGCGGCTGAATTTGTGATCGACGGTATCGATCAGAACATTTTTACCTTCACGGATGAGGTAGCTGTTGTAGCTGCTGCCGCGCAGCGTTTTGTATTCAGTTCCGTGGAAATCACGCACTTCCCAGTCACGTTGGCCAACCCAATGAATGTTATTTTTAACCAGAATAGACATAGCAACCTCAATTAATACGGCGTTTTCAAATAAGATGTTTTAGCTATATCAAGTTGCGTGCCAACTTTTTATCTGATTGATTTAAATGTATTTAATTGTTTATTACTCGTAATGGGTAGTCATTATGACTATCTTAAAAACTGTCAATATGACAATATGCATTGTCAAAATGACAGCGAGGTTGAGATGAGCTTTTCTGTAAACGTACTGGCGAAGATCGCCATTGAACTGCAAACCGGTATTGGCCATCAGGACCGATTTCAACGGCTGATCTCCACGCTCCGCGACGTGCTGGAGTGTGATGCCTCGGCGCTGCTGCGTTACGAAGGTCGGCAGTTTATTCCGCTGGCCATCGACGGCCTGGCGCAGGATGTGCTGGGGCGGCGCTTTACGCTGGAAGGCCATCCACGGCTGGAAACTATCGCCCGTGCGGGTGATGTGGTGCGTTTCCCTGCCGACAGCGACTTGCCTGATCCCTATGATGGGCTGATCCCGGGGCAGGAGAGCCTCAAAGTACACGCCTGTATTGGCCTGCCGCTGTTTGCCGGGCAGAACCTGATTGGCGCCCTGACGCTTGATGGTATGTCACCGGATCAGTTCGATACCTTCAGTGACGAAGAGCTGCGGCTGATTGCGGCCCTGGCTTCCGGTGCGCTTAACAACGCACTGCTGATTGAACAGCTGGAGAGCCAGAACATTCTGCCGGGTAGCCCGGCGGCATTTGAACAGGTCACCCACACCGAGATGATTGGCCTTTCGCCGGGCATGGTGCAGCTCAAAAAAGAGATCGACATTGTGGCGGCTTCTGATTTGAACGTGCTGATTTTCGGTGAAACCGGCACCGGTAAAGAGCTGGTGGCAAAGTCGATTCACGAAGCTTCTCCACGTGTGGTCAACCCGCTGGTGTACCTCAACTGTGCTGCGTTGCCGGAAAGCGTGGCAGAAAGTGAGTTGTTTGGTCACGTTAAAGGGGCGTTTACCGGGGCCATCAGCAACCGCAGCGGTAAGTTTGAAATGGCGGATAACGGCACGTTATTCCTCGACGAGATTGGCGAGCTGTCTTTGTCGTTACAGGCCAAACTGCTGCGCGTGTTGCAGTACGGTGATATTCAGCGCGTGGGGGACGATCGCAGCTTAAGAGTGGATGTACGCGTGCTGGCGGCGACCAACCGCGACCTGCGTGAAGAGGTGCTGGCCGGGAATTTCCGTGCTGACCTGTTCCACCGCCTGAGCGTCTTCCCGCTTTCCGTCCCTGCGCTGCGTGAGCGCGGTGAAGATGTGGTTCTGCTGGCGGGTTACTTCTGCGAACAGTGTCGTCTGCGGATGGGGCTTTCCCGCGTGGTGTTAAGCCCCGGGGCGAGAACACATCTGTTAAGTTACGGCTGGCCGGGCAACGTGCGTGAACTGGAACATGCCATCCACCGTGCCGTCGTGCTGGCACGGGCCGCACGTTCAGGTGATGAAGTGCTGATCCACGCGCGTCATTTTGCGCTGCATGATGAAACCGCGCATGTTGTGACTCAGGACATCCCGGAAATCAGCAACGAGAACCTGCGCGAAGCAACAGAAGAGTTTCAACGGCAGATGATCACCCGCGTGCTTGAGCAAAATAACCGCAGCTGGTCGGCGTGCGCGCGGGCGCTGGAAACGGACGTCGCCAACCTGCACCGGCTGGCGAAACGTCTGGGTCTGAAAGGTTAGATGATCCCGGCCTGATAGAAATCTTGCAGGTTGATTGCACCGCAAAGCTTGCCGCTCTCATCGACCACCGGGGCGGCAGTTATTTTGCGCTTCATCAGCACCTCTTTGGCTTCGATGGCGCGGCTTTCTGCATTCAGCGTCAGCCCGCCCTGGGTCATTGCTTCTGAAACCTGAGATTCCAGCTTGCCTCCGCCGACCAGCCAGCGACGCAGGTCGCCGTCGGTAAAGACGCCTTTCACAAAACCGTTGTTATCGCAGACGGCAACCAGCCCAAGCCCGGTACGGCTCAGCTCCAGCATCGCATCCATCACGCTGGTATCCAGTGTTACCTGTGGAATGGCATCGTCGGTGCGCATCAGGTGGTGCACTTTATTGAGTAGCCGTGCGCCCAGCGCGCCTGCAGGGTGAGAACGGGCAAAATCTTCTTCATTAAAGCCGCGCGCCTGCATAACCGCCATCGCCAGCGCGTCACCCAGCATCAGGGTGTTTACGGTGCTGGAGGTGGGGGCCAGGTGCATCGGGCAGGCTTCACGCTCTACGGAAACATCCAGCACCGCTTTTGCCGCCAGCGCCAGCGGCGAGCGGGATTTTCCGGTCATCGCCAGCAGGGCAACGGCTTTTTCCTGCAAGCGCGGAATGATGAGATCCAGCTCTTTTGCCGAGCCGGAGTAGGAGATAAACAGCATCACGTCGCGGCTTTCAATCATCCCCAGATCGCCATGCAGCGCTTCTGCCGGATGAACAAAGAACGCAGGCGTTCCGGTACTCGCAAGCGTGGCGGCAATCTTCTTACCGATATGGCCGGATTTGCCCATACCTGAGACGATCACTTTGCCTTCACACTGAATGATGGTGTTCGCCGCACGGACAAAATCATCGCCCAGGCGATCCGGCAGGCGGCTCGCTTCCTGCAATTCGAGCATCAGGGTCTGGCGGCCTGCGTTTAACAGAAAATCACTCATCTTTGTCTCCGGTTACGATAACGTCGATTCCTTTCTCTTCCAGCGCTTTTTTAAACGCCGGATCGATGCCCGCATCGGTAATCAGCTTATCGACACTTTCAAGGCTGCACACAATATTGGGGCTTTTACGGCCAAACTTCGACGAGTCTGCCATCAAAATGACTTCCCGCGCGGCGTTACACATGGCTTTGCTGACGCTGAACACTTCATTAAACGTGGTCACCCCGGCGTTCAGGTCGATGCCGTCCGTCCCCATAAACAGTTTATCAAAGCTGAAGTGGTCGAAGGCATTCTCGGCCAGCTGGCCGTGGAACGAGGCTGATTTTTTACGGAACGTCCCGCCTGGCATCAGGATGGTTTGCTCGCAGTCGTTCTCCGACAGGGCGTTAACGATGTGCAGGCTGTTGGTCATCACGGTGATGTTGTTAAAGCGGCTGAGCATCGGGATCATCTGCAATACCGTGCTGCCGGCATCCAGAATGATGGAGTCGCCATCGTGGATAAACTTCACGGCAGCTTCGGCAATCAGCGCTTTCTGGTGGGTATTGATCAGCGTTTTGTGGTCGATAGGGGGATCGGCTTCGTCTTTATTGAGCATCACTCCGCCGTAGGTGCGGATGACGGCACCGGAGTTTTCGAGCAACACCAGGTCTTTGCGTATCGTCGTGCCGGTGGTGTCAAAGTAGTGCGCCAGTTCCTCTACCGAGCATTTCCCCTGCTTTTGCAGATGCTCCAGAATGGCCGCCTGCCGCTGACGTGGTTTCATAGGCGCTCTGTTCCTTAAGTTGCAAAATGATAATTTCGCAAGCTTATAGCGTTCACAACGAAATTATCTATGTTTCAGATTAAGCGCTAATGATAGTGCATTCTGACAGAGTGAATCATGGGGAAAGATCACATCAGGCTGCAATTCCTGCAACGATTTGCCGTTAATTGCCTGGATTTTCGCCGGTCGGGCAAAAACCGTCATCCCGCGCATGATGAGTGAATCGCAGACATTGTCATGTTCATCCAGTGCAACCGCCACGACCACGCGCGGTTTGAAGCGCCCGCCAGAGCGCCCGACGCCCACGCGGCCTTTCTGACACAATGCATCAAACGCGCGGTTGAACTGATGGATTTGCCAGCCGCCAAACGCCATCTGGCAGATCCAGGCGATAGCGGCGACGGTGATGAGTGCTGTAACCATGTTGGCTCCTTAATTGCCGGGTGGTGGTTGCACCTTACCCGGCCTACGGGGTTTTGTAGCCCCGGTAAGCGCAGCGCCACCGGGGAATGAACTCAGAACATCACCTGCCCACCGGTCACATTAATCGACTGTCCGGTGCAATATGAGGCTTTCGGGCTGGCGTAAAACAGCAGCATATTTAGCACGTCCTGATAGTCGCAGCCGCGCTTCAGCGGTACTTTGTCGATGTAATACTGTTCTACTTCATCGGCGTTAATCCCAAGCTTGGTGGCGTATTGTGGCAGCAGGGACTGGAACATCGGTGATTTCAGCAGGTTGCCCAGCATCAACGAGTGCACGGTGATCCCGTACTCGGCGAGATCCAGCGCCAGGGATTGCGTCAGCCCTACGCCCCCAAATTTGGCCGCACTGTAACCCGAGTTGTGTTTACTGCCCACTTTGCCGGATTTCGAGTTGATCTGGATGATGCGTCCCTGAACACCGTCGCGGATCATCAGACGCGAAAACTCGCGAGCGCAGAGGAAATAGCCCACCAGATTCACCTGCAAGGAGCGGTCAAAATCCCCCAGCGCAAAGTCGCTGATAAACGCCGCTTTCGCAATCCCGGCGCTGTAAACCAGCAGGTCGGTACGGCCAAAAATTTCGTCCACTCCGCGGGCAAGCGCCATTACGCTATGCTCGCTGGTGGCATCGGCGCCAAACCCGTACGCCATCCCTTCACCAAATTCGGTATTGATGGTGTCCGCCACGCGGGCGGCTTTTTCACTCTGAATATCGACAACCGCCACGCGGTAACCTTCTGCGGCAAGCCCACGGCAGAGGAACTCTCCTAAGGTTTGTCCCCCACCAATGACAACGGCAACCTGACTCATATTTCTCTCCTTAAATTACGCAACAAACTTTAATGTGCAGCCCGGGGTAACAGCCTGCGGAACAGGGCCATCCACATGAACGGTGCCGGGATATTCCGCCTGCGGCTGGCCGTCAAACCGCAGGGTGATATGCCCCAGTTCACGCAGATTTTGTTCAGCCACATCGCCCACGGCGGTCACGGCATAACGCATTTCACCCAGCTCCAGCTGGCTGCCGGGCTTGAGTTCACCGTTTAGCTCGCCATGGCAATGAATAAAACAGAACTCTTCGATATCCGCTGGCGCGCCTTCGCGAAAGGTAATCAGCATCTGGTCGCTGAGCGCATCGGCCGCGCTCTGGCCGATGCGGGTAATGGTGGTTTGGTAAATCACGGTCATCACAGGAACCTCTTATTGATAAATAAATCCAGAGACAAACCAGGCAATCAGCACCGTTGGCGCACCCGTCAGGAAGCGGCTCACCAGAACCGATGGCACGCCAACGCGTACGGTGTCCTGACGCGCTTCGGCAAGCGAAAGCCCAACCGGGATAAAGTCGCACGCCGCCTGGGCGTTAATGGCAAACAGAGCGGGCAGGGCAAGGTGCGGGGGAATATTGCCCAGACCAATTTGCACGCCAATCAGCACGCCGATCACCTGCGCAATCACCGCGCCCGGGCCGAGGAACGGCGACAGCAGTGGGAAGGAGCAGATCAGCGCCAGCGTCACCAGCCCAAGCGGATGGCTGGCAAGCGGGGCAAGACCGTGGGCAATCCAGTCGCCCAGGCCCGACGCCATGATGATGCCGATAAGCGCCGAAACGAATGCCATAAACGGCAGAATGGTTTTCAACACGGTGTCGATGGTGTCGCGCCCGGACTGGAACAGCACCGCCACCGCCGAGCCCATCCCCATCCCGACTTTCGCCAGCAGTCCGTCGCTCTGCTCGGTGATTTTCTTGCTGGTGTCGTAATCGCGCGGCGCCGCTTTCGCCTCAGTTTTCTGTGGGGCAGCAGCACCATCAGCCAGACGAATGTTGTCTTCTTTCACGCCGGAAACATAAATGTCTTCAATGATGTACTGAGCCAGCGGGCCAGATTTCCCGGTTGAATGGATATTCACGGTCGGGATACGGCGTTTTGGATAAATGCCGCAGCGCAACGTGCCGCCGCAGTCGATTACGGCAACGCCGATTTCGGACTCTGGCGGCTCGCCTTCTTTGAAGCCGTCTACCGCTTCCCAGCCGGTCAATTCGCGCAGCTTGTCGACAATCGCCGGGCGTGTGCCTGCGGTGATGTAAACAATCTTTTTACCCGGTGTGGCGTCGAGTTCCAGCGGGCCACCCCAGCCGCCCGTTCCTTTTTCAATACGAATTCGGCTCATGCTGTGGCTCCTGAAAGCTGGACGTTTTGTTCAAGCTGAATGCCCATTTTTTTCTCGAAAATCGCCGTGGTGAGGTCGGTCACCCAGCCACGGAAGAAGTTAGTGACCAGGCCGACCAGCAAATAGCTCACCGCCAGCGGGCCGAGCGGCAGGCCAAGCGTCGTCAGGCCGCTGGCAATACCGAGGTAAACAAACAATTCGCCGGGGTTGATGTGCGGGAACAGGCCATTCATCGAGTGGCAGCTATAAGATGCAGCGGCGTAATAACTCGGCTTGTATTTCTCTGGCATAAAGCGGCCGAGGCTTAAGGTCATTGGGTTGCAGAACACGAAAGTGCCGATGAAGGGCAGGACAAGGTAACGGGATAACGGATTCCCGGCGCAGCGCTGGGCAAAGCGTTCAATGCGTTTTTGGCCGATAAAGTTAATCAGCGCGTTCATGATAACCAGCAGGCTTATCAGCAGCGGCAGGATCCCGGTCACCATGCCGGTAAACACTTCTCCGCCTTTCTGAAATAGCCCGATGAACCACTCGGCGCCGTGGGTGATGATATCTATCATTCTTCTCTCCTGTGGGGCTTCTTGTTTTTGTATAACTGCGGCTAATAATAATCACTTTGAAAGGTTTTAAAGTGTTAATTAGATCTCACAATGAAAGAAAAATGTATTAATTTTGAAAGTTTATGGGCGAGAGAAAAGTGCTTTGGTTGAAAAAAGTGCAGATTTGCGTTGGGGAGCGTAAAGATTTGGTAGTGGGCGCGAGTACCGCTTCCTTGAGGTGTCGGGGATGTTTTACCATACTGGCTTCTTGTCGAACTCGTTAAATGGATGTCCCATGTTCAAGCGTCGTTATGCAGCGTTGTTACCTGCGCTTATCCTGCTTTCTGCCTGTAGTAGCAAACCTAAAACTGAAACCGCTCAGCCCACTGCTGGTGCGCCTTCAGGGGGATTCTTGCTTGAGCCTCAGCACAATACGATGCAGATGGGCGGCGACTTCGCGAATAACCCGGCAGCCGAGCAGTTCATCGATAATATGGTGAGCAAACACGGTTTTGACAGACAACAGCTGCATGAGATCCTCTCCCAGGCGAAACGTCTGGATTACGTGCTGCGTCTGATGGACAGACAAGCCCCGACCGCACAGGCGCCGACCGGGCCAAATGGCGCATGGTTGCGTTACCGCAAACAGTTTATTACCCCGGACAACGTGCAAAATGGCGTGGTGTTCTGGAACCAGTATGAAGATGCCCTGAACCGCGCGTGGCAGGTGTACGGCGTACCGCCTGAAATTATCGTCGGGATCATTGGCGTTGAAACCCGCTGGGGCCGTGTGATGGGTAAGACCCGCATCCTGGATGCGCTGGCAACGCTCTCCTTTAACTATCCGCGCCGTGCTGAATACTTCTCTTCTGAGCTGGAAACCTTCCTGCTGATGGCGCGTAACGAACAGGACGATCCGCTGGATCTGAAAGGGTCGTTTGCCGGGGCAATGGGCTATGGCCAGTTTATGCCGTCTTCCTATAAGCAGTACGCCGTTGACTTTAACGGTGATGGCCACATCAACCTGTGGGATCCGGTGGATGCTATCGGCAGCGTGGCGAACTACTTCAAAGCGCATGGCTGGGTACCGGGCGACCAGGTTGCCGTGCAGGCCAATGGTCAGGCTCCGGGCCTGGAAAATGGCTTCAAAACCAACTACAGCATTTCGCAACTGGCAGCAGCGGGCTTAACACCAACGCAATCGCTGGGTAATGCACAGCAGGCGAGCCTGCTGCGTCTGGATATTGGTACGGGTTATCAGTACTGGTACGGGCTGCCGAACTTCTTCACCATTACCCGCTACAACCACAGTACCCATTACGCGATGGCAGTGTGGCAATTGGGGCTGGCGGTGTCACAGGCGCGTACGCCAGCGGCGTCTCCGTTTAGTCAGTAACTCATTCTGACGGGTAGGCCGGGTAAGGCAACGCCGCCACCCGGCATGGCTGCATGCACGATGCGGCCTGATGCCCTCACCCTGACCCTCTCCAATGGGAGAGGGGCATCCCGTAGAAACATTTCGCCACACTCCCTTTTACCTCTCTCATTTACATCTTAATTATCTTTCATTATTGTTATGTTATAACATTTGATGTGGTGCTGAGATGTCAACGTCCTTTTTCTCCCTTTCCGCACTGACGCGATTTCTACTGGCGTTGGTGCTTATTGTCTTTATCGGGCTGGCCGTGCGCTGGGCGGTGGCCTTGCCATGATCGTCATGAATCAACTGACCGCAGGCTATGAACGCCAGCCCGTCACCGGTGCTATTACCGGTGTTATTGAACACGGGAGTATGACCGCCATCATCGGTGCCAACGGCTGCGGGAAATCGACATTGCTGAAAACGCTCGCCGGGTTTATCCCGCCCGTAAGCGGCAGCTTTCGCTGGCAGGGAAAACGCCCGGTGATCGGCTGGCTCGCGCAGCGCCATGCCCTGGAAACTCAATTTCCGCTGACCGTGCTGGATGTTGTCAGCATGGGATGCTGGCCGGGAATTTCGCTGCTTGCCGGATTACGACGGGGAGCGCGGCTGCGTATCGGCAGCGCTCTTGAGCGCGTGGGGCTGGAGTCGATGGCGCTTTCCACTATTGATGAACTCTCTGGCGGCCAGTTTCAGCGCATGTTATTTGCCCGCGTATTAGTGCAACAGGCCCCGCTGGTGATGCTCGATGAACCCTTTACAGGCGTTGACGAAGCAACCTGCAACGTGCTGATGGCGCTGATGCTGGAGATGTACCAGCAGGGGCAAACGCTGCTGGCGGTGCTGCATGACAGCGAGCGCGTGGCGCGCCACTTCCCGCAAACATTACGACTGGATTCCGATATCCCTTTCTTGCAAACCGAACGGGTGAAGGTGGCATGATCTGGCATCTCTTTTTCCAGCCGTTCATCGACTACGGCTTTATGCGTCGCGCACTGGTGGTGTGCCTGGCGCTGTCTGTCAGCACCACTGCGCTGGGGGTCTTTCTTCTGTTACGCCGCATGAGCCTGATGGGCGATGCCTTGTCACACGCGATTTTGCCAGGTGTGGCAGTGGGATACTTACTGAGCGGGATGTCACTGCTGGCGATGAGTCTCGGCGGTTTTATCGCCGGGATTGTGGTAGCGCTGGTGGCCGGTCTGGTTAGCCGTCGCACACCGCTTAAAGAGGATGCCAGTTTTGCCGGTTTATATCTTGGCTCGCTGGCGCTGGGCGTCACGCTGGTGTCGCTGCGCGGTTCAAACGTTGACCTGCTGCATTTGCTGTTTGGCTCCATTCTGGCGGTGGATAACGACGCGGCGATGTTCGTGGCTGGTGTGTGTATCTTCACCCTGATTACGCTGGCTATTTTTTATCGTGGCCTGGTGACGGAGGCGTTCGATACAGCCTGGTTGCAGGTTAACGCCCGCGGGTTGCCAGGCCTGTTGCACGGCCTGTTTCTCGCTCTGCTGGTACTCAATCTGGTGGCCGGTTTCCAGGTGCTCGGCACGCTGATGGCAGTCGGGCTGATGATGCTACCTGCGGTAGCCGCGCGCTGCTGGGTTCGTACGCTGCCTGGGTTGCTCCTGATGGCCGGTATTAGCGGTATTTTTTGCGCATGGCTGGGGTTAAGCCTCTCCTGGGCGGTGAGTTTACCTGCCGGGCCGTCCATTGTGCTGACCGCCAGCGCGTTGTTCTTTATTTCGGTTTTATTTGGCACGCGCAGCAGGCTGGCTGGCAGTCTGCGCACGCTTTTTTAACGCAAGGGGAAAAAATGAAACGTACAGGGTTAGTCGTTGCGCTCGCGCTCGGAATGATGTCGCACACTGTGATGGCAAAAACGCTTAATGTGGTGACCAGCTTTTCGATCCTGGGAGATATTACCCAGGAAGTCGGCGGTAAAAACGTAAACGTGACAACGCTGGTGGGGCCGGATGGCGACCCACACACCTTCGAACCGTCACCCAAAGACAGCGCCGCGCTGAGTAAGGCTGATGTGGTGGTGGTGAACGGCCTTGGGCTGGAGGGATGGCTTGACCGTCTGGTGAAAGCGTCCGGTTTTAAAGGCCAACTGGTGGTGGCATCGGCCGGTGTGAAAACACACACTCTGGAAGAAGACGGAAAAACCGTGACTGACCCACATGCCTGGAACAGCGCGGCAAACGGTGCCCTGTATGCGCAAAATATCCTGAATGGGCTGGTGAAGGCCGACCCGGAAGATAAAGCTGCGCTGGAAGGCACCGGCAAACCGTATATCGCACAACTCATCCAGCTGGATAACTGGGCCAAATCACGCTTTAGCCCGATCCCGCAGGAAAAACGCAAAGTGCTGACCAGCCATGATGCCTTTGGTTATTTCAGCCGCGCCTACAGTGTGACTTTTATGGCACCACAAGGGTTGTCGTCCGAGAGCGAAGCCAGCGCGGCGCAGGTGGCTGAGATTATCAACCAGATTAAAGCCGATGGTGTGAAAACCTGGTTTATGGAAAACCAGCTTGATCCGCGTCTGGTGAAACAGATTGCCAGTGCGACAGGCGCGCAGCCAGGAGGCGAACTCTACCCTGAAGCGCTTTCGGCAAAAGGTGGTGTGGCGGATACCTACGTTAAAGCATTTCGCCACAATGTTGATACCATCGCCGACAGCATGAAATAAGAACCCCGGAAGCCGATGCGCCCGCATCGGCTTTTTCTGAAGACCCCTCGTAAAACCTGAACCTCATCCCCATATCTGACGAGAAAGTGTTATCTTGTGCTGCACGTTTTTCAAAGGCCTGGAGCGATAATGACTGACCATGAATTGATGCAGCTTAGCGAAGTGGTAGGGCTGGCGTTAAAGCAGCGCGGTGCGACAGTAACAACGGCAGAGTCCTGTACTGGCGGCTGGGTAGCGAAAGTGATTACGGATATTGCGGGCAGTTCCGCCTGGTTTGAGCGTAGCTTTGTGACCTACAGTAATGAAGCTAAGGCACAGATGATTGGCGTGCGTGAATCCACGCTCGAACAGCATGGCGCGGTCAGTGAGCCGGTGGTGATTGAAATGGCCATTGGTGCCCTTAAAGCGGCGCGCGCGGATTATGCCATTTCGATAAGTGGCATTGCCGGGCCGGACGGCGGTAGCGATGTGAAACCCGTTGGTACCGTATGGTTTGGTTTTGCAACGTCGAAAGGCGAGGGGATTACCCGCCGTGAATGCTTTAGCGGCGATCGCGAAAGCGTGCGTCGTCAGGCAACGGAATATGCGTTAAAAACGCTCTGGCAACAATTTCTACAAAATACTTGATACTGTATGACCATACAGTATAATTGCACCAACAGAACAGAATTCACCCCGGTAAATACGTAAACGTATTTACTGTATGACAGGAGTAATAATGGCTATCGACGAGAACAAACAGAAAGCGTTGGCGGCAGCACTGGGCCAGATCGAAAAGCAATTCGGTAAAGGCTCCATCATGCGCCTGGGTGAAGACCGTTCCATGGATGTGGAAACTATCTCCACCGGTTCGCTTTCTCTGGATATCGCACTGGGCGCTGGCGGTTTGCCAATGGGCCGTATCGTAGAAATCTACGGGCCAGAATCCTCCGGCAAAACGACCCTGACCTTACAGGTTATTGCAGCTGCGCAGCGCGAAGGTAAAACCTGTGCGTTTATCGATGCCGAACACGCGCTGGACCCGGTCTATGCCCGTAAGCTGGGTGTTGATATCGACAACCTGCTGTGTTCTCAGCCAGACACAGGTGAGCAGGCGCTGGAAATTTGTGACGCGCTGGCGCGTTCCGGTGCTGTTGACGTTATCGTAGTCGACTCCGTTGCTGCACTGACGCCAAAAGCGGAAATCGAAGGCGAAATCGGTGACTCTCACATGGGCCTCGCGGCACGTATGATGAGCCAGGCAATGCGTAAGCTGGCGGGTAACCTGAAGCAGTCCAACACGCTGCTTATCTTCATCAACCAGATCCGTATGAAAATTGGTGTGATGTTCGGGAACCCGGAAACCACTACCGGTGGTAACGCACTGAAATTCTACGCGTCTGTCCGTCTTGATATCCGCCGTATCGGCGCGGTGAAAGAGGGCGAGAACGTGGTCGGTAGCGAAACCCGCGTGAAGGTTGTGAAGAACAAAATCGCTGCACCGTTCAAACAAGCTGAATTCCAGATCCTCTACGGCGAAGGTATCAACTTCTTCGGCGAACTGGTTGACCTGGGCGTGAAAGAGAAGCTGATTGAAAAAGCGGGCGCCTGGTACAGCTACAACGGCGACAAGATTGGTCAGGGTAAAGCGAATGCCATCTCCTGGCTGAAAGAGAACCCGGCTGCGGCGAAAGAAATTGAGAAGAAAGTTCGTGAACTGCTGCTGAACAACCAGGATTCAACACCTGATTTCGCGGTTGATGGCGCGAACGTTGAAGAAACTAACGAAGACTTTTAATTCTCTCGTTTAAAAATGAAGGGCTGCGAATGCGGCCCTTTTTGCATTTCTGAACCAGCAGGTTTTGTATGACCGAACCCACAACTCGTCGCCCTGCCTATGCCCGCTTACTGGACCGCGCGGTGCGTATTCTGGCCGTGCGCGACCACAGCGAGCAAGAGTTACGGCGTAAACTCGCGGCCCCGGTGATGGGCAAAAATGGGCCGGAAGAGATTGATGCCACGGCGGAAGATTACGACCGGGTTATCGCCTGGTGCTATGAGCATCATTATCTGGATGATGAGCGCTTTGTCTCACGGTTTATCGCCAGCCGCAGTCGTAAAGGCTATGGCCCTGCGCGTATTCGCCAGGAGCTTAACCAAAAAGGGATCGCGCGTGAATCAACCGAAAAGGCCATGCGCGAATGCGATATCGCGTGGGGAGAACTTGCGAGAGATCAGGCAATTCGCAAATACGGCGAGCCGCTGCCGCGTGAGTTTGCAGAAAAAGTTAAAATCCAGCGCTTTTTGCTCTATCGTGGCTTCCTGATGGAAGATATTCAGGATATATGGCGTAATTTTGCCGATTGAACGCATGAGGGATTTTACTTCCCTCCCAAGAAAACTTATCTTATTCCCACTTTTTCCAGTAGCTGGTCTGTCCAACTGATTACAGGTACAGACTGGCTGCGACATTTCGTTAGCTTGATTTCAGGATAATTATGAGCAAGAGCACCGCTGAGATCCGTCAGGCGTTTCTCGATTTTTTCCATAGTAAAGGACACCAGGTTGTTGCCAGCAGCTCCCTGGTACCGAATAACGACCCGACTTTACTGTTTACCAACGCCGGGATGAACCAGTTCAAGGATGTGTTCCTTGGTCTCGATAAGCGTAATTATTCCCGTGCAACAACCTCACAGCGTTGTGTGCGTGCGGGCGGTAAACATAATGACCTGGAAAACGTCGGTTACACTGCACGTCACCACACCTTCTTCGAAATGCTGGGTAACTTCAGCTTCGGCGACTACTTCAAACACGATGCTATCCAGTACGCGTGGGAACTGCTGACCGGTGAAAACTGGTTCAAGCTGCCGAAAGAGCGTCTGTGGGTTACCGTCTATGAAACCGATGACGAAGCCTACGAAATCTGGGAAAAAGAAGTAGGTATCCCGCGCGAACGTATTATCCGCATCGGTGATAACAAAGGCGCTCCATATGCGTCTGACAACTTCTGGCAGATGGGTGATACCGGTCCTTGCGGCCCGTGCACCGAAATCTTCTACGATCACGGTGATCACATCTGGGGCGGCCCTCCAGGAAGCCCGGAAGAAGATGGCGATCGCTACATTGAGATCTGGAACATCGTCTTCATGCAGTTCAACCGTCAGGCCGATGGCACGATGGAACCACTGCCAAAACCGTCCGTTGATACCGGTATGGGTCTGGAGCGTATTGCTGCGGTTCTGCAACACGTTAACTCCAACTATGACATCGACCTGTTCCACACGCTGATTAAGTCCGTGGCGGAAGTGACCGGTGCGACCGATCTGAGCAATAAATCGCTGCGCGTTATTGCAGACCATATTCGTTCCTGTGCGTTCCTGATTGCTGACGGCGTTATCCCGTCGAATGAAAACCGTGGCTACGTGCTGCGCCGTATCATTCGTCGTGCTATTCGTCACGGCAACATGCTGGGCGCGAAGGACACCTTCTTCTATAAACTTGTTGGCCCACTGGTTAGTGTGATGGGTGCGGCGGGTGATGAACTGAAACGCCAGCAGTCGCAGGTTGAGCATGTTCTGAAAACCGAAGAAGAGCAGTTTGCGCGTACTCTGGAACGCGGCCTGGCGCTGCTGGATGAAGAGTTGGCGAAGCTTAAGGGCGACACGCTGGATGGCGAAACCGCTTTCCGTCTGTATGACACCTACGGCTTCCCGGTTGACCTGACGGCTGACGTTTGCCGCGAGCGCAACATCAAAGTTGACGAAGCTGGCTTCGAAGCCGCTATGGAAGAGCAGCGCCGTCGTGCGCGCGAGTCCAGCGGTTTTGGCGCTGACTACAACGCGATGATCCGCGTTGATGGCGCGTCCGAGTTCAAAGGCTACGAAAATCTGGAACTGACCGGCAAAGTGACTGCCCTGTTTGTTGACGGTAAATCCGTAGACAGCATCAGCGCGGGTCAGGATGCTGTGGTTATTCTGGACAAAACGCCGTTCTATGCTGAATCCGGCGGCCAGGTTGGCGATAAAGGCGAACTGAAAGGCGACGGCTTTAGCTTCAGCGTTGCTGACACCCAGAAATACGGTCAGGCAATTGGTCACCAGGGCAAACTGGTTTCCGGTTCACTGAAAGTGGGCGAGGGCGTTCAGGCGAACGTTGACGAAGCACGCCGTGCGCGCATTCGTCTGAACCACTCCGCAACGCACCTGATGCACGCAGCACTGCGCGATGTTCTGGGTACGCACGTGGCGCAGAAAGGTTCTCTGGTTAACGACAAAGTGCTGCGTTTCGACTTCTCTCATTTTGAAGCGATGAAACCGTCTGAAATCCGCGCGGTTGAAGATCTGGTGAACGCGCAGATCCGTCGTAACCTGGCCATCGAAACCAACATCATGGATCTCGAAGCGGCGAAGAAAAAAGGTGCGATGGCGCTGTTTGGCGAGAAATATGACGAACGTGTTCGCGTACTGAGCATGGGCGATTTCTCTACCGAACTGTGCGGTGGTACTCACGCAGCGCGCACCGGTGATATCGGTCTGTTCCGTATCGTCTCTGAGTCTGGTACTGCGGCGGGTGTTCGTCGTATCGAAGCGGTAACCGGCGAAGGTGCAATTGCCAGCCTGCACGCGCAGAGCGACCAACTGCATGATATTGCACAGTTGCTGAAAGGCGATAGCCAGAACCTGGGCGAGAAAGTGCGTGTTGCACTGGATCGTACTCGTCAGCTGGAAAAAGAACTGCAACAGCTGAAAGAACAAGCGGCTGCGCAGGAAAGTGCAAACCTCTCCAGTAAAGCGGTAGAGATTAAAGGCGTTAAACTGCTGGTCAGTGACCTGGCAGGCGTTGAGCCTAAAATGCTTCGCACTATGGTCGACGATCTGAAGAACCAGCTGGGTTCAACGGTTATCGTTCTGGCGACAGTGGCAGAAGGTAAGGTTTCTCTGATTGCGGGCGTCTCTAAGGATGTGACTGACCGCGTTAAAGCAGGGGAACTGGTTGGTATGGTCGCCCAGCAGGTGGGTGGCAAGGGTGGCGGTCGTCCGGACATGGCGCAAGCCGGTGGTACGGATGCGGCGGCACTTCCTGCGGCATTGGCCAGTGTTGAAAGCTGGGTAAGCGCAAAACTGTAATAATTACAAAGCGTAAGCAGACGTCATGGCGGCAACGTTATGGCGTCTTGTTCACTACGCTATCGATAACGATAAAGTCAGGTTGAGTTTGTGTATATCGGCTAAACTTACGTTTAACAGAATGTGATGCCGTGACTGCTTACACTTTACGTGTTTGTCATCGCTTACTTTTTGGCGTTATATGATGGATAATGCCGGGATACAAGAGACCCGACTCTTTTAATCTTTCAAGGAGCAAAGAATGCTGATTCTGACTCGTCGAGTTGGTGAGACCCTCATGATTGGGGATGAGGTCACCGTGACAGTTTTAGGGGTTAAGGGCAACCAGGTACGCATCGGCGTAAACGCTCCTAAAGAAGTATCTGTCCACCGTGAAGAGATCTACCAGCGTATCCAGGCTGAAAAATCCCAGCAGTCCAGTTACTGATATTATCGCGTCTCGCTGTCTGGCGAGACGCAACCTTCCAGACATTTTTCCCGCTTAAAGTTACCATTCGATTTCAACAGCTCGCTTTTTCGCCTTTCTCTTTGCCTTATCTCTTACCAATAGCAGCGCTATGCCTCATGAATACTGCTCAGAATCCTGCAAAATCCGCTTATAAAACACCCTCTTTGCGGCTTTTACATGCGAATTGCGTGTGATTTGTGCAAACGATAAAAGCATGTGGAAAATTGTTTGACTTATAAGTCCCAGAAAGTAATATATGCGCCACGCAGCGACGAGAAGCTCTTAACGAGTTACTCGAAGCACTCGAAAGAGGCGTTGTGTGGTGAGGTGGCCGAGAGGCTGAAGGCGCTCCCCTGCTAAGGGAGTATGCGGTCAAAAGCTGCATCCGGGGTTCGAATCCCCGCCTCACCGCCATTTTGCATCCGTAGCTCAGCTGGATAGAGTACTCGGCTACGAACCGAGCGGTCGGAGGTTCGAATCCTCCCGGATGCACCATATTCTCCGAGATAACAGCAACACTGTTGTTTTAAGGTCTGCGAGTTAATCGCCAGCACCAGGGAGGATAACGTTGCTTCAGCAACGGCCCGCAGGGCGAGGCGTAAGCCGGGTAATCCTCCCGGATGCACCATCTATTACTTCATATTGCTTTCGAAGTGATATGAGTATCGAGCAGTACAGTAGTAAATCCTGATGCATCCGTAGCTCAGCTGGATAGAGTACTCGGCTACGAACCGAGCGGTCGGAGGTTCGAATCCTCCCGGATGCACCATTTACTATTTCTGAAAGCAGTTCCCTGATGCATCCGTAGCTCAGCTGGATAGAGTACTCGGCTACGAACCGAGCGGTCGGAGGTTCGAATCCTCCCGGATGCACCATATTCTCCGAGATAACAGCGATACTGTTGTTTCAAGGTCTGCGAGTTAATCGCCAGCACCAGGGAGGATAACGTTGCTTCAGCAACGGCCCGAAGGGCGAGGCGCAGCCGAGTAATCCTCCCGGATGCACCATCTTTTACTTCGTGTTGCTTTTGAAGTGATACCGAGTATCAGCAGTAACAGTAGTAAATCCCGATGCATCCGTAGCTCAGCTGGATAGAGTACTCGGCTACGAACCGAGCGGTCGGAGGTTCGAATCCTCCCGGATGCACCATATTCTCCGAGATAACAGCAACACTGTTGTTTTAAGGTCTGCGAGTTAATCGCCAGCACCAGGGAGGATAACGTTGCTTCAGCAACGGCCCGCAGGGCGAGGCGTAAGCCGGGTAATCCTCCCGGATGCACCATCTCTTCTTGTTATTCCCCCCAACGTTCAGTTCTTAATCACACTTATTGTTATCACTTCGCAATCAGCGACAAAAACCACCGTTTACGATAAAGTAATGCCTTGTTAATCGTTTAGCGAGAGCACGATGTACGCACAGTATGACGGTTTGATCTTCGATATGGATGGCACCATCCTGGATACCGAACCCACACACCGCAAAGCCTGGACTGAAGTCCTGGGCCGATACGGGATGCGTTTCGACTTGCAGTCTATGGTTGCCCTCAATGGTTCCCCCACCTGGCGCATTGCCGAGGCGGTGATTGAACTGAATCAGGCCGATCTCGACCCGCACCAGCTCGCGCGCGAAAAAACAGATGCAGTAAAAGCCATGCTTTTAGACACGGTTCGTCCTTTGCCATTAATTGATGTGGTGAAAGAGTGGCATGGGCGTCGTCCTATGTCGGTCGGGACGGGCAGTGAAAGTGCAATCGCAGAGGCGCTGCTGAGCCATCTTGGCTTGCGTCACTATTTTTCTGCTGTGGTTGCCGCCGATCATGTTAAAAACCACAAACCCGCACCGGACACCTTTCTGCTGTGTGCAGAGCTAATGGGTGTGCCTGCGGCTAAATGCGTGGTTTTTGAAGATGCAGATTTTGGTCTGCAAGCCGCACGCGATGCGGGCATGGATGCAGTGGATGTCCGTCTTCTGTGAGTGACCTGCTGTCACTTTCGTCACTATTCGCCAGCAGTTTTTTAAGCGCCACACTTCTACCGGGTAATTCCGAGGTTGTGCTGGTCGCCATGCTGTTATCGGGAGTGAGTCAGCCGTGGTTGCTGGTATTAATAGCAACAATGGGTAATAGCCTTGGAGGGCTGACTAACGTTATTCTTGGGCGTTTCTTTCCGCTGCGTGAAAAATCGCGCTGGCAGGAAAAGGCAGTTGGCTGGCTAAAACGCTATGGCGCTGCCACGCTGTTATTAAGCTGGATGCCTGTAATAGGTGATTTGCTGTGCCTGCTGGCGGGATGGATGCGCATCTCCTGGGGGCCGGTGCTCTTTTTTTTGTGCCTTGGCAAGGCGTTACGCTATGTTCTCGTGGCATGGGTAACACTACAGGGTATGACGTGGTGGCACTAATTGGTGGAATGAATACGCGACCTTCAATCGTCAACCATTACAATTATGCTGAGTAACATTACTTTGACAGGCGGGAGGTCAATTTGATCCCGGACGTATCACAGGCGCTGGCCTGGCTGGAAAACCACCCTCAGGCTCTGAAGGGTATTCAGCGTGGTCTTGAGCGAGAAACGCTGCGCGTAAACGCAGATGGCAGCTTAGCGACAACGGGCCACCCTCAGGTGTTGGGCTCGGCGCTGACACATAAATGGATCACAACTGATTTCGCCGAAGCGCTGCTGGAATTTATTACTCCAGTAGATGACGATATCGATCATATGCTGAAGTTGTTGCGTGACGTTCATCGTTATACCGCCCGTAACCTGGGTGATGAGCGTATGTGGCCGCTCAGTATGCCGTGCTATATCGAGCAGGGGCAGGAGATTGAGCTTGCTCAGTACGGCACCTCAAATATTGGCCGTCTGAAAACGCTGTATCGCGAAGGGCTGAAAAACCGCTACGGTGCGCTGATGCAGACCATCTCCGGCGTACACTACAATTTCTCTCTGCCGATGGCTTTCTGGCAGGCAAAGTGTGGTGAAACGGATAAAGAAGCGATTTCAGCGGGTTATTTCCGCTTGATCCGCAACTATTACCGTTTTGGCTGGGTCATTCCTTATCTGTTCGGTGCTTCGCCGGCTATTTGCTCGTCGTTCCTGCAAGGGAAGCCGACCACATTGCCGTTCGAGAAGACCGAATGCGGTATGTACTACTTACCGTACGCAACGTCCCTGCGCCTGAGCGATCTTGGCTATACCAATAAATCGCAAAGCAATCTCGGTATTACGTTTAACGAATTGCATGAATATGTGGCAGGATTGAAGCGGGCGATCAAAACGCCGTCCGAAGAGTACGAAAAAATCGGCCTCGAAAAAGACGGTAAACGCCTGCAAATCAACAGTAATGTTCTACAGATTGAGAACGAACTGTATGCGCCAATTCGTCCTAAGCGCGTGACGCGAAGCGGTGAAACGCCGTCTGATGCATTGCAGCGTGGGGGGATCGAATACATCGAAGTGCGTTCACTGGACATCAACCCGTTCTCGCCAATTGGCGTGGATGAGCAGCAGGTTCGCTTCCTCGATCTGTTTATGGTCTGGTGCGTGCTGGCGGATGCGCCGGAAATGAGTTCTGACGAACTGCTTTGTACCCGTACTAACTGGAATCGCGTGATTCTGGAAGGGCGCAAGCCGGGTCTGACGCTGGGTATCGGCTGTGAAACGGCGCAATTCCCGCTGGCTAAAGTGGGTAAAGATCTGTTCCGCGACCTGAAGCGCGTCGCGCAGACGATGGATAGCGTTTACGGCGGTGATGAGTATCAGAAAGTGTGCGATCAGCTGGTTGAAAGCTTTGATAACCCAGAACTGACGTTCTCTGCGCGTATTTTGCGTTCTATGATTGATCAGGGTATTGGTGGTACAGGGCGCGCGCTGGGCGCAGAATACCGTGAAATGTTGCGGCAGGAACCGTTAGAGATCCTGAGCGAAGCGGAATTTGTTGCTGAGCGGGAAGCATCACTGGTGCGTCAGAAAGAGGTGGAAGCGGCAGATACTGAGTCGTTTGATGCATTTCTGGCGAAGAACGCCTGACACAAAAGAAAAAGGCCACATCGCTGTGGCCAAAATATACATCTCTGAATTCAGGGATGATGATAACAAATGCGCGTCTTTCATATACTCAGACGCGCATTCTGTAGAAGAGTTCAGTTTATTTTAAAAAAAATCACTATCGGAGGTGACGTATGCCGTTATTAGATAGCTTTACTGTCGACCATACCCGTATGGAAGCACCTGCTGTACGTGTGGCGAAGACCATGCATACCCCGCACGGCGACACGATCACCGTATTCGATCTGCGCTTCTGCGTGCCAAACAAAGAAGTGATGCCTGAGAAAGGTATTCACACTCTGGAGCACCTGTTTGCTGGTTTTATGCGTGATCACCTGAATGGCAACGGTGTTGAGATTATCGACATCTCCCCAATGGGTTGCCGTACCGGTTTCTACATGAGCCTGATTGGTGTGCCGGAAGAAACCCGCGTTGCAGATGCGTGGAAAGCGGCAATGCAGGACGTGCTGAAAGTTAAAGAGCAGAACCAGATCCCTGAGCTGAACGTCTACCAGTGTGGCACCTACCAGATGCACTCTCTGGAAGAAGCACAAGAGATCGCGCGTCATATTATCGAACGTGATGTTCGCGTAAACAGCAACGAAGAGCTGGCCCTGCCGAAAGACAAATTGCAGGAACTGCACATCTAGTGCACCTTTTCCCTCTCCCTGTGGGAGAGGGTAGGGTGAGGGTTATTTGCCCCATGACCACCACCACAACCTTCTCTTTTACCCATCGTCCACTTGTTCCCTTTGCGCATGACTATGTTCATGGCGCCAGCGAGCCGTGGCATCAGCACGACTGCGCCCAGCTGTTGCACAGCCTGAGTGGTGTGGTGAGGGTAGATACCGCATCGGGTTGTTGGGTCGTACCTCCCGGGCGTGGCGTCTGGCTACCGGCCGGCACACCGCACGCGATTCGCATTACGGGCAATGTCGCGGCGCGAACGCTGTTTATCGATCCGCTGGCGCGAGCCGATCTCCCTGCGTCGTGTCAGATCGTGCAGATCTCTGCGCTATTACGTGAACTGATCCTCACCTCCCTTACGCTTCCCGAATCCTACGCGCCCGGCAGCCGGGATGAGCGGGTATATGAACTGATCCTGGATGAAATTCGCATTATGCCGGTGCTGCCGTTTCACCTGCCGGAGCCGGAAAGTGAAGCTTTACGCAACCTGTGCCAGAAAATCCGGCAAACGCCGGGAGAAAGCTGGAGCAGCAGCCAGGCTGCGAGCATTCTGGGGATGAGCGAGCGCACCCTTAACCGCCATTTCCAGCAGCAGACCGGGTTAAGCTATAGCGAATGGGTGAGAAGGGCGCGTCTCATGGAGGCGTTGCTGCGTCTGGCACAAGGCCAGCCGGTGTTGCGCGTTGCGCTGGACCTGGGATACGGCAGCCACAGCGCATTTACGGCGATGTTTCGCCGGGTGATGGGGATATCACCCAGCGATTATTTCAGGAACGACTAACCCACAGCATTGAACAGCGCCTGAATGGATGCGCGCGCCACGTCACTGTCTATCCCTACGCCCCAGCGGCTGCTGCCGTCCTGGAACAGGCAGCGGATATACGCCACCGAGCGGCTATCGCTGCGTTCACCCAACGAATGCTCGTGGTAATCCTTAATCACAAACGGGGTGTTAAGCCAGCGGCTGAGCCCATTGACGGCCGCCGACAACTGACCATTTCCTTGTCCCTCCAGCTGACGTGTCCCACCGCCGGTGGCAACCGTGGCGGTTAAGCGTAACAGCCCATCATGCTGGCTTTCACTGCGATAGGTTTGCAGCGTGAAACGCGGAGTAGCAACCAGCCCGTAACGGCTGCGGAAAAGCTGCCACAGCGCGTTTTGCGTCATCTCTTTCCCGTGGTTGTCCGTTTCTTGCTGAACGTGCTGGCTAAAATCCTGCTGCAGCGCGCGGGGCAGTTTCAGGCCGTGATTCTGTTCGATAAGCCACGCGCTGCCGCTTTTACCCGACTGACTGTTCACGCGGATAACCGCTTCATAAGTACAGCCGATGTCCTGCGGATCGACAGGCAGGTAGGGCATCTCCCAGCGCTCGTCAGGTTTACGGGCATCAAACCCTTTCTTGATGGCATCCTGATGTGAACCGGAAAACGCGGTATAGGCCAGACGGCCCGCCCACGGATGCCGTGGATGTACTGGCAGCTGGTTACAGTTCTCTACCACTTCAACCACGCGATTCATGTCGCTGAAGTCCAGATTGGGGCTAACACCCTGGCTGTAGAGGTTCATTGCCAGCGTGACCAGGCAGACATTTCCCGTGCGTTCGCCATTGCCAAACAGGCAGCCTTCCACGCGGTCGGCACCTGCCATCACCGCCAGTTCCGCACTGGCGACACCGGTACCGCGATCGTTGTGCGGGTGAACGCTGATGCAAACGTCGCTGCGTCGGCTAAAGTGACGGCAGAAATACTCAATCTGGTCGGCATACACGTTTGGGGTGCTGACTTCGACGGTAGCCGGTAAGTTGATAACCATCGGGCGTTCGGCGCAGGGCTGCCAGATCTCCGCTACGGCTTCACAAATTTCCAGTGCAAATTCCGGCTCGGTAAAGCAGAAGGTTTCCGGGGAGTATTCGTACTGCCAGCGGGTTTCAGGGTTTTCTTCACACAGCTTACGGATAAGGCGCGTGGAGCGTGTTGCCAGCTCAACGATTTGCGCTTTTTCCATGCCAAACACCAGGCGGCGGAACAGCGGGGCGGTGGCGTTATAAAGATGCACCGTAGCCTGACGCGCGCCTTTCAGGGATTCGAAGGTGCGAAAGATCAAGTCTTCCCGCGCCTGGGTTAATACCTGAATGCTGACGTCATCCGGGATGCGGTTTTCGTCAATCAGCTGGCGGACAAAGTTAAAGTCGGTCTGCGAGGCCGACGGGAAGGCCACTTCAATCTCTTTAAATCCACAGCTCAGCAGCAGATCCCAGAATTGCAGCTTACGTGCGCTGTCCATTGGCTCGGCAAGCGCCTGGTTGCCGTCACGTAAATCGGTGGAAAGCCAGCGTGGGGCATGGGTGATACGTTGCTCCGGCCAGCGACGGTCGGGAAGGGAAATAGCGGGATAGGGTCGGTATTTGTCGGCGGGTGTATTCAGCATGATGCGCTCCTGTTGTCTTTTCACTATCGTGAATCGATTTCAGGAGCGCTGCTTTATCGGAACTGACAATCGCTGTCGCGTTTTGGACAACCGTGAAAGTTGCCCGGTGGCGCTGCGCTTACCGGGCCTACGGGTTTTGTAGGCCGGGTAAGGCGTAGCCGCCACCCGGCGACCAGCGCGCAGGGCTAGTGCGCCCCACCGCCGCCGCTACCGGCACCAAACGGTGGTTTGGCAAACCACACCAGCCCCAGCAGAACAATAAAGATCCCCGCCGATATCCAGAAAATCTCGTTTGCCGAGATTATCAGACCCTGGTTGGTTATCTGCTGGGCTATCCAGCCGGAAGCCTGCTGCTCCGTCATCCCCATGCCCTCAAGTTGGCTATACATCTGTTGAGCATTAGGGTTGAACGGGTTCACCGCTTCGGTCAATTGCGCATGGTGCATCGATTCACGGTTAGTCCACAGCGTCGTGGTGATCGACGTCCCGATGGAGCCTGCCAGCGTACGGGTAAAGTTCGACAGGCTCGATGCCGCCGCCATGCGCTCAGGCGGTAAGCCGGAAAGCGTGATGGTGGTCAGTGGCATAAAGAAGCACGCCACCGCAAAGCCCTGAATAAACTGCGGCCACGCAGAAGCGCCAAAGTCCATTCCCGGTTCGAACGTATACGCACGCCAGTAGAAGCACACGGCGTACATGATAAAGCTGAATGTCACCAGCCTGCGCATGTCGAGCTTGTGGGCGAAACGGCCGATAATCGGCGACAGCAGGACCGGAATCAACCCAACTGGCGCAGAGGCCAGACCCGCCCAGGTGGCGGTGTAGCCATATACCTCCTGCAACAACTGCGGTAGCAGAACAATGGCACCGAAGTAGAGCATGTAGGCAAGGCTAATACACAGACAGCCTATGGTGAAGTTTCGCGACTTAAACAGCGACAGGTCGACTATCGGGTTATCGTCGGTCAACTCCCAGACAATCAGGAAGCTTAGCGATACCACCGCAACAACCGTCAGGATGATTATCTCCCGGGAGTTGAACCAGTCCAGCTCTTTCCCCTGGTCGAGCATAACCTGAAGACTACCGATACCGAGGATCAATAACGCCAGGCCTACACTGTCAATACGCCGCTGTTCGGTTCGCGTTTCTCTGCCACGTAGCGACTGCAACGTCATCATGACCACGATGGCGCCAATCGGTACGTTGATAAAGAAGATCCAGCCCCAGTGATAGTTATCGCTGATATAGCCGCCCAGGATAGGGCCGCAAATCGGCGCGACGATCACCGTCATCGACCACAGCGCCAGCGCGATTGAGCGTTTGGCAGGTGGGTAGTTGTTCAGCAGTAAACTCTGCGACAGCGGAATCAACGGCCCGGCCACAATACCCTGAATGACGCGGAAGAAAATCAGCATCGTCAGGCTGGTGGACATGCCACACGCCCAGGATGCGATGACGAAGGCGATGGTAGACCAGAGGAACAGCTTCACCTCACCAACACGCTTTGCCAGCCAGCCGGTAATGGGGATCGAGATGGCGTTTGCCACCCCGAATGAGGTAATAACCCACGTCCCCTGGCTCAGTGACGAGCCCAGGTTCCCGGCAATCGTCGGAATTGCCACGTTCGCGATGGTGGAGTCCAGCACCTGCATGAATGTCGCCAGTGACAGCGCAATGGTCATAATGACCAGTTGCGCGCCTTCCAGCGGTTTTTGCGGTTGTTGCCGTTGCATAGCGCTCACCTCGGATTAACCGGCGTTTGCTTTCACGATGTCATCGATCAGCTTGTTGACCGGATCGAGGCTAATTTCACGGGCGTTACTTTCATAAGCCGGACTGCTTCGCACCTGGCTTGCCAGGATCTGACCTTCGCGGTTTTCGGTATCAACCGTTACCAGCGTAGACAGGCCGATACGCAGCGGATGGTCTGCCAGCTGTTTAGGATCCAGCTCGATACGTACAGGTAAGCGCTGAACCACTTTGATCCAGTTGCCGGTGGCGTTCTGCGCAGGCAGCAGGGAAAATGCGCTACCCGTACCCATATCAAGACCGACCACTTTACCGGTGTACTTCACGTCGTCACCGTAGATGTCGCTGATGACGGTCGCCGTCTGGCCAATACGCATATGCGCAAGCTGCGTCTCTTTGAAGTTAGCATCCACCCACAGATTGTTAGCCGGTACTACCGCCATCAGCGGAGTGGTTGGGCTAATCTGCGCGCCAGGCTGTACGGAACGACGCGAGACATAGCCGGTCATCGGGCTGACAATCTTTGTACGCTCCAGCGCAAGCCAGGCGTTACGCACTTCGGTCGCGGCCTGTTTTACCGCAGGCTGGTTTTCCAGGTTAGTCCCCAGAACCATCGCCTGATTGGCGTTGTACTGCTGAATAGCAACATCCAGCTGCGCCTGGGCGCTGGCAACGGCATCGCGGGCGTGTTGCAGCTCTTCACGACCAATCAGGTTGGCAGTACCGAGAGGTACACGACGATTCAGGTCGCTTTGTGCCTGCGCCAGTGCAGTTTTCTGCACATCGATGCTGGCCTGGAGTTGCTTACTGTTGATCATCAACTGGCGGGTTTGACGGACGCTGGATGCCAGTTCTGTCTGCGCTTTTTCAAATGCCTGCTGGGCATCGGTCGGGTCAAGCGTGACCAGCACATCCCCTTGTTGCACAAAGTCGGTATTGTCAGCCCAGACTTTCGTCACGCTGCCCGACACCTGCGCCATAATTTGTACCTGGTTTCCTGCCACGTATGCATCGTCTGTTTCTTCAGCATGACGCAATACTAAAAACCAATAGATCCCATATGCCACAGCAATAATGATAAAGAGCAAGGTCAGCAGAAGAAGGGCGCTCTTACGTTTGCCTTTCTTGTTGGCCGGTTGCTGCGGGGTTGTGTTCTCCGCATTTGCGCTCATTGTTGTTCTCCACGATCTTCTTATTTTCACATCGGCTGAGCCGACCTGTTGTCAGAAAGGCCAGCAGTGTTACGTGCTGGCCTGTCAGTTTTCTTTTTTAAATCTGGATGTTCGAGCGTGTCGTCGCGTTAGCGCAGCGCCTCAAGGATGGCACCGTCTTCATCCATCTGATCCAGACGGGTGAGCAGTTTGCGAGTGATGTGCTCAAGCTGATCGCGCTCGGCAGTACTAAGGACAGACCAGAGTTGATGCAGACAATTGTGCTGAGGTGGCAGCACCTCACGCAGGAATTCGTGACCTTTGTCGGTCAGTTGCAGATGCAGGCAACGGCGGTCGTTGTCGCTTTCACGGCGCTCAATCCAGCCGCGTTTTTCCAGCTCATCAGCGATACGGGTGGCATTAGTACGGGACGAACCCAGCGCGCAGCTCAGCTCAGACGGCTGAATGCTGTGGTTTTCCTGAGACTCCAGCGTAATCAACGCCATAAATAACGTCTCGTTAATCCCCTGAGCTTTCAGCATCTTATTACGGTTATCCAGCAGTTTCCCCTGCATGTGCATACACAGGCGGGTCAGCAGAATTTCCTGATACGGAAACTCCTCATGACGACTGGCGCGGAATTTAAGCATTTGTTCAATGGGCGTAAACGAACTATCCATTTGGGCATAACCTCATTAATTACAGCCGATATAGTAACGATAGTGACAAATAATGTAAATGAATTATTTGTGCGGTTATATCCGCCAAACGTATGTCACCATCAGAAAGCGCCGGGTAAATCCATGACCCGGTGAGCACAAAAAAGGGTGGGCGTGGGCCCCAGGAAGACGGGATGTGAGAACCGGGAAAAGCCAACAGGTATGAGCTATTCATGCTGCTTGTTAATATGTCACCCACATTAAAATTTCTGGGATATATGATTACGCTAACCTTAACAGACATAGGGACGCCTTAACACCCTAAGACGTCCCAATGCAATGTAAAGCTTAAGAAATTGCCTCCTGGCGATGGAATCCGCGCCACCAGACCAGCAGATTGAGTGCTGCAACAATTGCCCCGATGCTGCAAACACCCGCCCAGCCAGCGTGTTGCCATGCCGAAGCTGAAATTAATGAACCTGCCGCACCGCCGATGAAATAGCTGGTCATGTAACCTGCGGTAAGGCGGTTACGCGCATCCGGCTTGACGCGATAAATCACGGTCTGGTTAGTGATATGCACGCCCTGCACGGTGAGGTCGAGCACCAGGATACCGACTATCAGCGCCAGCACGGAAGAGTGCCCAAGCCAGATAGCCCCCCAGGAGAGCAGCAGCAAAATCAGCCCGGAGGTTGTCGTCAGATGAGATTTGCCTTTATCCGCCATGCCGCCAGCCGGACGCGCACCCAACGCACCGGCCGCACCCGCCAGACCAAACAGACCAATTACCCCTTCGGAATAGTTAAAGGGCGGCGAGGCCAGCAGGAAGGCCATCGACGTCCACAGAATGCTAAAGTTAGCAAAGGTGAAACAACCAAGAAGTGCGCGCGTTCGTAGCAGTTTATCTTGTGTGAAAAGCGCAAATACGGAGCCAAGCAGCTGCGGGTAGTTCAGGTGGTTTTCCTGCTTCACTTTCGGCAGTCCGCGCCACAGCGCGAGCGCCATGATAACCATCAGCACGCTGGCCACCCAGTAAACGGTACGCCAGCCTCCAAGGCTTGCCAGTAGCCCGGCCACGGTACGCGCCAGCAAAATCCCCAGCAGCAGGCCGCTCATAATGGTGCCCACCACTTTGCCGCGTTTTTCCGGTGAGGCGAGCGTTGCCGCCAGCGGCACCAGGATCTGCGCCACAACTGAGAACAGCCCGGTCAGGGCAGTGCCGACAATCATCATGGTTAACGACTGGCTACTGGCGGTGATCAGCATCCCGCCCGCGGCGAGTAACGTCATGGAGACAATCAGCATCCGGCGTTCAAACATATCGCCCAGTGGCACCAGGAACAGCAGGCCTGCGGCATAGCCAAGCTGGGCCGCTGTCACAATAAAACCTGCGGAGCTGGCAGAAAGGCTGAAAGCGTGGGCGATGGTGTCGAGCAGAGGCTGCGCGTAGTAGTTACTGGCGACGGCAAGGCCGGTCGCCATGGACATTAACAGGATCAGTGCCGGGCTAAGCCCTTGTGGATTTTTTGTCATCAGGTTCTGGGATCGTAAGTTAAGTGATTATTTTTCCAGAAACCATGATAACCAATGATTGTGAATGTTGGGGGATTGTTATGTGTGGGTTTGTGCGGTTAACCCCCTCTGCCCAAAGGGGAGAGGGGTAGGGTGAGGAGAAAGGTTGTTACTTCTGCGCCTCAAGCGCTTCTTTCACCCAGCCATCAAACTGCTGCTGGTGGGCTTTGATCCAGCCGTCAACGTGGCCGTTGATGTCCGCTTCAGAGGATTTACCTTCGTGCATCATGGCGTTCTGCGCGTTGATGTCCGCCAGCGGTAGTTTCATCACTGAGAACAGCTTCGCGGCCGCCGGGTTTTTCTCAGCCCAGGCTTTGTTAGCCACAATATGCATGGTGTTCACCGGGAAGCCATAGTTCATACCGTTTGGCAGTTTGGTGTCGATATCTTTCTGTTCACCTGGCAGAGAAGAGAACGGAACCTGCAACCACACCACATCTTTACCCGGCTTCAGCACGTCGCTGACCCAGTACGGTGTCCAGGTGTAATAGATAACCGGTTTGCCTTCTTTAAAGCGGGCAATGGTGTCGGCCATCATCGCGGAGTAGTTACCGTGGCTCACGTCGACGGTTTTGGCCAGGTCGAACGCTTTGTTCTGGTGGTTAATGACCGCTTCGCAACCCCAGCCCGGTGAACAGCCCATCATGTCGGCTTTGCCGTCACCATTGGTATCGAACAGTTTGGCAATCTTCGGATCTTTAAGCTGCTCAATGTTGGTGATGTGGTACTGGTCAGCGGTTTTTTTGTCGATCAGATAACCCTGTGCCGCACCGGTCACGAAGGTGCCTTCACGGTAGAATTTCTTATCACCGCCCGCTGCTGCATACATATCGTCGTGCAGCGGCTGCCAGTTTACGGCGGTAAAGGTGGCATCACCGGAGGCAATAGAGGTATAGCCCACGTTGTAATCCACTTCACTTGGCGTCTTGACCGTATAACCCAGTTTTTCCAGCGCACGGCTGACAATCAGGGTCTGGAAGGTCTCTTCCGAAATGGTGCTCTGAATCGGTTGCACGGTAATGCCTTTGCCAGGCAGGTCAGCCGCATATGTGCTGGTGGAGACAAGGGTGGCAAACGCTGTGGCAAAAAGTACGCTATGTCGCATCGTTGTTCCTTATTTTACGAATGGGCGGGTGATTAACCCGACAGGGCCGGTGGTGTACCAGCGACGGTTGCCGCGACTGCGTGAATCGCGACCGACAGCCTGGGTCAGGCGGTCAAGAATAATAGCGAGGATCACAATGCCCACGCCGCCTACGGTGGCAAGCCCCATATCGAGGCGGCCAATACCGCGCAGTACCATCTGGCCAAGACCGCCAACGGCGATCATCGAGGCGATAACCACCATAGAGAGCGCCAGCATCAGCGTCTGGTTAACACCCGCCATAATGGTTGGCATCGCCAGCGGGAGCTGAACTTTAAACAACATCTGACGCGGGCTGGCACCGAACGAGCGTGAAGCCTCAATAAGATCGGCTGGCACCTGGTTGATCCCAAGTATCGTCAGACGAACAATCGGCGGCAGGGCAAAAATAATGGTGACCACCACGCCCGGCACATTCCCGATCCCGAACAGCATCACGATAGGCACCAGGTAGACAAACGCCGGGGTGGTTTGCATCGCATCCAGCAACGGACGGATTATCTTCGCTGCCCGCGGGCTACGCGCCAGCCATATCCCCAGCGGTAACCCTATTACCACACAGAAGAGCAGGGCGGTCAGCACCAGCGCCAGGGTGATCATAGCCTGTGACCATGCGCCAATGGCACCGATGGCAATCAGGGAGACCAGCGTGGCGATCCCCATGCCCGCGCTACCAAACTGCCAGGCAATCAGGGCAAATATCACGATGGCGACAGGTGCCGGCATTCCCAACAGCAACTGCTGGAAACCGTTCAGAATGTAATCCACCGGGACGCGGATCCCCTGGAACACCGGGCGGAAGTGAGTCACCACCCAGTCAATCCCTTCCGTTACCCAGCTATCCAGCGGGATCAGCGTCTTGTGGAACGGGTCCATAATATTGAAGTGTTCTGGCGCCGGTGCAGGCGCGCTGCTGAGCCAGTCTGCCGAACCGCCATTAGCTGGCGCAGGCGTTGATGAGCCCCAGGCATCGGCAGATTGCGCTGCGCTGTCTGCGGCTTCTGTGGTTCCCCATGGATTGGATTGATCAGCCATTGTTTGCCCCCTCGCGATCTAAAGCCTGAAGCAACATCCCTTTGGAGATGATGCCGACATACTGTTGTTCTTCCCCAATCACCGGAACGGCGCAGGGTGCCTGACCGACATGGGAGAGCAACTCGCTGAGCGGCGTTTCGGCGTCGACCGCAAGCGGGGACGCGATAAGCGCCGCATCGAGTCCCTGATTTTCGCCAAGCGCTTTTTTCAGGGAGTCGATGGAGACAATGCCTACAAATTTATTACCACGTTCAATCACATAGCCAAATTCACGGTCTTCATCCTGTAAGACCTTCAGTGCCGAACGCGGGCCGAAACCTGGGGTTTTGCGAATAATGCCGTTTGGCGCTCTGCGGGCAATATCTTTTGCGCTAAATACCTGGCTAATATCCACGCCACGGAAGAAGGTGCGCACATAATCGTTGGCCGGGTTATTGAGGATCTCATCCGGTGTTCCCACCTGTACCACTTCGCCGTTTTGCATAATGGCAATACGGTCGCCAATACGCATCGCTTCATCAAGGTCATGGGAAATAAATACGATCGTACGCTGGTGTTTAGCTTGCAGTTTTACCAGTTCATCCTGCATCTCAGTACGAATTAAAGGATCGAGCGCGGAGAAGGCTTCATCCATTAATAATATATCGGGATTTATCGCTAATGCGCGGGCTAATCCGACGCGTTGCCGCATACCGCCCGATAGTTCATCAGGATAAGCATGAGCATAATTTTCCAGCCCAACCTGGCGTAATGCATCCAGCGCTTTTTCCTGCCGTTCCTGGGCCGGAATTCCTGCTAATTCCATGCCGAATGCGGTATTATCTGACACCGTCATATGTGGCATTAAAGCGAATGACTGAAACACCATCGCAATCTTTTTTCTGCGCACCTCGCGGAGCTCAGCATCTGATATTTTGGCAATATCCTCACCATCAATCAGTACCTGCCCGCGGGTGGGTTCAATCAGGCGATTGAGAAGGCGAACCATAGTGGATTTACCCGAACCGGATAACCCCATGATGACGAAAATCTCGCCTTCTTCAATGGCCAGACTGGCGTCTTTAACGCCAAGCGATAGCCCTGTTTTTTCCAGAATTTGCTCTTTTGAAAATCCTTTTTCAATATATTTGAATGCACGCTGTGGATGCTCGCAAAATACTTTATAGAGATTTTTAACTTCTAATTTAATTGCCATGCAATAGAGTATTTCCCGTTATTTATTGTGTCGATATGGTTTCCAGTTGGAATAATTACCTGACAATACCCTAACATACTCAGAATCTGAGACAACCCTCAGTCCGCTTATGGCACGAATTTTGCCGAAGACTAAATCGCTGAATTTCCCATGAGTAAAGGGCTGAGCGGGTGTTGAATTTTTCTGAGATTTTTGTCGCGCGGTCGGGAAATTTCGTCTGAATCGGAATGATTCAGACGAATATGACGGTGGAATTACAGTATAGATGTCAGGGAAATATTACGGGGAGAATAATGGGATTTATATTTTATTAATGATCGTTATTTTCACGCCCCTCTCTCCTGTGGGAAGAGGGGCAATAACCGTTAAAAATCCCAATCCGCGTCTTCGGTTTCCACCGCTTTGCCCATCACATACGACGAACCCGACCCGGAGAAGAAATCGTGGTTTTCATCGGCATTGGGTGAAAGCGCTGCAAGGATTGCCGGGTTCACGCCAGCCATATCTGGCGGGAACAACGCTTCATAACCGAGGTTCATCAGCGCCTTGTTGGCGTTGTAACAGAGGAAGGCTTTTACATCCTCTTCCCAACCGGTTCCGGCGTACAACTCTTCGGTATAACGTAGCTCGTTATCATAGAGATCCATCAGCAAATCAAGCGCGAATCCTTTTAATTCCTCGCGCTTAGCCTCGCTAATTCTCTCCAGCCCTTTCTGATATTTATAGCCAATGTAATATCCGTGAACGGCTTCGTCGCGAATGATCAGGCGAATCAAATCTGCTGTGTTGGTGAGTTTGCCCCGGCTTGACCAGTACATCGGCAGCCAGAAGCCGGAATAGAACAGGAACGATTCCAGAAATACGCTGGCGATTTTCTTCTTCAGCGGTTCGTCGGCACGGTAATACTCCAGCACCAGCCGGGCTTTATGCTGTAGCTACTCGCTCGCTTCACTCCAGCTGTAGGCCTCATCCACATCTTTGGTCTGACACAATGTTGAAAAAATCGAGCTGTAGGAGCGGGCATGAACCGCCTCCATAAAGCTGATGTTCGACATCACAGCCTCTTCATGTGGCGTCAGCGCGTCGGCCATCAGCGCGGGTGCGCCAGTGGTGTTCTGAATAGTGTCCAGCAGCGTCAGGCCGGTAAAGACGCGGATCGTCAGCTGCTGCTCTGCGTGGCTTAGCGTCTGCCAGGCGGGAGTATCGTTAGAAAGAGGTACTTTCTCCGGCAGCCAGAAGTTGCTGGTCAGGCGGTTCCAGACCTCCAGGTCTTTGTCGTCCTGGATTTTGTTCCAGTTAACGGCGCTAACTCGCGACAGTTTCATCCTTTCTCCTTACAGCGCGCAGGACACGCAGCCTTCGATTTCGGTGCCTTCCAGCGCCAGCTGGCGCAGGCGAATGTAGTACAGCGTCTTGATGCCTTTCTTCCAGGCGTAAATTTGCGCCTTGTTGATATCACGCGTGGTGGCGGTATCCGGGAAGAACAGCGTCAGTGACAGCCCCTGATCCACGTGCTTTGTGGCCTCGGCGTAGGTATCGATAATTTTTTCCGGGCCAATTTCATAGGCATCCTGATACAACGCCAGGTTCTCGTTCGTCATAAACGGGGCAGGGTAGTAAACGCGCCCGGTTTTCCCTTCCTTGCGGATCTCAATTTTTGACACAATCGGGTGGATGCTCGAGGTGGCGTGATTGATATACGAGATAGACCCGGTTGGCGGTACGGCCTGTAAATTCTGGTTATAGATGCCATGGTGCATCACCTCATCGCGCAGCTGGTGCCACATTTCACGCGTGGGCAGGGTGATACTGGCGCGCTCAAATAGCGCGCGGACCTTTTCAGTTTTGGGTTGCCAGTCCCCTTCCAGATACTGACGGAAATACTCGCCGCTGGCATAGCGGGACTGCTCAAAGCCTGCAAAACGCTGGTTACGTTCGCGCGCCAGCAGCATAGAGGTATGCAGCGCGTGCCAGGTAATGGTGTAAAAATAGAGGTTGGTGAAATCCAGCCCTTCCGGGCTGCCATAGGCAATCCCTTCGCGTGCCAGATAACCGTGCAGGTTCATCTGCCCCAGGCCAATGGCGTGCGATGCAGCATTCCCCACCTCAATGGATGGCACGCTGCGGATGTGGCTCATGTCTGATACCGCCGTCAGGCCACGAATGGCGGTTTCCACCGTGCGGCCAAAGTCCGGGGAATCCATCGTGTGCGCGATATTCAGCGAGCCCAGGTTGCAGGAAATATCTTTTCCGGTCTGGTCGTAGTCCAGGTTTTCGTCATAGGTGGAGGCGCTGTTAACCTGCAGGATCTCCGAACACAGGTTGCTCATATTAATGCGCCCGGCAATCGGGTTGGCGCGGTTCACCGTGTCCTCGTACATGATGTACGGATAACCAGACTCAAACTGGATCTCTGCAAGCCGCTGGAAGAAGTCGCGGGCATTGATATAGTTTTTGCGGATGCGATCGTCGGCGACCAGCTCGTGATACAGCTCGCTAATGGCCACATCGCCAAAGGGCTTGCCGTAAATACGCTCAATGTCGTAGGGCGAGAACAGCGCCATCTCTGCATTCTCTTTGGCGAGCGTAAAGGTGATATCCGGGATAACGACCCCCAGCGAGAGGGTTTTGATACGGATTTTTTCGTCAGCGTTTTCCCGTTTGGTATCCAGAAACCGCAAAATATCCGGGTGGTGCGCGTGCAGATACACCGCCCCGGCACCCTGACGAGCGCCAAGCTGGTTCGCATAAGAGAAGGCATCTTCCAGCATTTTCATTACCGGGATCACGCCGGAGGACTGGTTTTCAATGCGTTTAATCGGGGCCCCTGCTTCACGCAGGTTAGAGAGCAGAAACGCCACACCGCCGCCGCGCTTTGAAAGCTGTAATGCCGAGTTCACTGCACGGCCAATGGACTCCATATTGTCTTCAATGCGCAGCAGGAAGCACGACACCAGCTCACCGCGCTGGGCTTTGCCGCAGTTCAGGAATGTCGGGGTGGCGGGCTGGAAACGGCCCGACAGGATTTCATCCGTCAGCTGTTCTGCCAGTTTTTCATCCCCCTGCGCCAGCGTCAGCGCCACCATGACGGCGCGATCTTCAAAGCTTTCCAGGTAGCGTTTGCCGTCGAACGTTTTCAGGGTATAGCTGGTGTAGTACTTCCACGCGCCAAGGAAGGTCTGGAAACGAAAGCCGCTGGCGTGGGCGCGTTCAAACAGCGTCACCACAAAGCCCCGGGCGTAACGGGTAAGAACGCGCTCTTCGTAATAACCCTCTTTAACCAGATAGTCGAGACGTTCGTGCTGGCTGGAGAAATGGACGCTGTTCGGGCGAACGTGGGCACTAAAAAAGGCGTCTACCGCCTCATGGTCTTTAGCAAACTGAATGCGCCCCTCGCTGTCGTAGAGGTTAAGCATGGCGTTTAATGCGTGGTAATCCGGCGTGGCCTGAATTACACGTTCTGCGGTTGTCGTTGCCAAAATTCGTTCACTCCTTTACGCACGTTCTCTACGTCCTGCTGTGTCCCCATCAGTTCGAAACGATAGAGATACGGCACGCCGCATTTTTGAGAGATGACATCACCGGCGCGGCCATACGCATCGCCAAAATTACGATTGCCTGCGGCAATCACACCGCGAATAAGCTGCCGGTTCCGTGGATCATTAAGAAAGCGGATCACCTGGCGGGGAACAGCCCCAGCCGTCCCACCACCGCCATAGCTCGGTACCACCAGGATGTAAGGTTCGTCTACCTGAATACGCTCCCGCTCATTGAGCGGAATACGTATCGCAGGCAGCCCGAGGCGCTCGATAAATCTGAGCGTGTTTTCCGAGCTGCTGGAGAAGTAGACCAGCCCACTCATGCACTGGCGGCCTGAGCAGCGATCCGGTTAATCATGTCCGGGCGAAAGCCAGACCAGCTGGTTTCCCCGGCGACCACCACCGGTAGCTGGCGGAAGCCCTGCGCGCGCAGAGTGTCGGCAGCATCCGGGACCAGGTCGACATTCACCATCTCAAACTGGACGCCGCGGCTTTCCATTGCGCGTTTTGTGGCGTGGCACTGAACACAATCGTTACGAGTGTAAATAATAATGCTCATGATTCGTATTTCCATTTAAAATAGAGAGGCGGCGCGAATTGTCGCGTCAGGTTGTGTGTGTCCTGCTAAAAGGAATACTAGATGTAGTTATAAGAAGTTTCAACCATACAATATATGGGAAATTTCGATGAGTGTCGCCACGATGATGAGCACAGCGGGGCAGGGCAGGCTGTACGGGATTTTCAGCCGATGGATAAAGAAAAACCCCGGTGCCAGTGACAAGCCGGGGCTGACGTACATCTCATGGTGGGTTACTTACGCAGGCTGAGCAGGGCGCCGACAAAAATCCCGACCGCCGCCACCGTGCCAAGCGCGCAGAGCGGTTTTTCACGGACGAAGGTATTGGCGCAGCTGACTGCGTCACAGGCGGCTTGCGTGGCACGAGAACGGCCATGCATTCTGGCGCGGGTCTCACGCAGCAGAGACTGAGCCTTACGTTTTGCGGCATCTGCTTCGTCCTTTGCATCTGAACCCCAGGATTTCAGCACTTCCTCCAGCGTGTCCGCTAATTGGCTGACATCATTACGAATATCCTGGGCGTCGTCGTTTATATCGTTTCGGTTCGGTCTGTTAAACATACGATCCTCCGTCATTTTGCATTCCCATTGAGTTTAGCCCAGGATTTTATTATCTGAAGCGAGTCACGACTTATCCGGCGGTTTATGGAATATTCTGAAAGCGCTGCTAATGCTGAATACTGTAAGGTTGCCGGGCAGGAAAAGATAACGAGGATTAAATATGTATTTACGACCCGATGAGGTGGCGCGCGTTCTTGAAAAAGCGGGATTTACCATGGACGAAGTGACATCAAAAGCCTATGGATATCGCCGCGGCGAGAATTATGTTTACGTCAACCGTGAAGCCAGAATGGGGCGCACCGCTCTCATTATTCACCCGACGCTGAAAGACAGAAGTCTCTCATTTGCTGAGCCTGCCTCGGATATAAAAACCTGCGATCACTACCAGCAATTCCCGCTCTATTTAGGCGGTGAAACGCATCAACATTATGGTATTCCGCATGGTTTCAGCTCTCGCATGGCGCTGGAGCGTTTTCTGAAAGGACTGTTCGGCGAACAGCAGTAAGCGTGCGACTGGCAATGCGCCAGTCGCGATACATCACGCCTTAGCCTGGTTGTACTGGCTGACTTTAAACAGTCGACGGCAATAGTCGAGAAAATAGCCGTACACCACACCCATCAACATCGACACCACGATGTTTGAACTTACCGCAGCGGCGATTTGATGCCAGTCTGCGCCCACGGTCAGCAAAATCGCGACATATACCGGTGACTGGAAAGTGACATAGGCCAGCACGTCGGCCAGGTTTTTCACCCAACCAGCCGGGCTGATGCGGCGGGCAACGCGCATGACGGCATCACGGTACAATCCGTAAGGCCATGCAATAATAATGTTCACCGGGATAGCCACCAGGCGAGAGGAAAGTGATTGCTCGAAGGACATTCCGGAGAGGAATATTTCGATCAGCATGTTCACGACGGAACAGTAGACAACCATCGCGAAGGTATCCGCTACCGCATGGCGCAGGCGAGACTGCGGTGAGAACATGTCTGAACTCCTTGAGAAGAACACTATAATGAGGCTTTACCGTTCAGCTTTAGTGCTTTAGGTTGGTTTGTTTGACGTGTATAGCGTATATCTCTGGTTTAAAACTAACAATTAGTGATTAATTTTTATTTATTGCCTTTTTGTCCACAAAATTCTCTGTAATTGTGTATTTGTTAATCGCCTCGCTATTTTCTCTCTTTTGTTGTTTTATTTGATGTAAAATCAGTGTGTTATGTTAATTTTGCATGGGTTGGTTTTTGCCCCCGACGCGTGGTTCAGCATGGCATTCTTTAGTTTGTGTGAAAACCACCCATTCCATGATGATTGTTCTTAATTATTCATTTTGGTAGATAAAAACTCTGTTGATTAATGCCCTGTTTTATTCACGTTAAGTGCATAGTTATTCTTTTTTGTTTGCAGGGGGGCAACGCGATGAGATCTCTACGGTAACGCAGGCAGATTGTGTCCCTGAGAAATAAGCCGTCTCTCCCTGGAAACATAACCGGTATCCAAAATTATATTTTTAAATATTTAAAATAAATGGTTTTAAGTTTCGATGGGTGGATATCGCAGGGGAAATGAATTATTCTATCTGTTGATTTTTCGATTTATCACAAAGAAAAGGTTTTCAATTAATATGTCTTTGACGTTACAGAATCTTAATAATATCCGCACGCTTCGTGCAATGGCGCGTGAATTCTCTATTGAAGCGCTAGAAGAGATGCTGGAAAAAGTCAGGATCGTTACTGAAGAAAAACGTAACGAGCAGGCTGAATTCGAACAACAGCGCGCTGAACAGCAGGATAAAATTAATGCTCTGCTGGAACGAATGAAAGCTGACGGTATTTCTCCAGCCGATCTGCTGGGCTCTGAAGCGAGCAACGTGGGTCAGCAGGCGAAAAAACGTAAAGCGCGTGAAGCAAAATATCGCTACATCGACGTTAACGGTGAAGAAAAAACCTGGACCGGTCAGGGCCGCACGCCAAAACCTATTGCGAGCGCACTGGCAAACGGTAAATCACTGGATGATTTCCTGATTTAACCCGTGTGCCGGGCGGAAGGCTCCGCCCGGCTGCGTTTTTTAGCAGACGCCGAAATCACCGTCTTCAGTATAAAGGGTGACATCAGCCGCCTTCAGCGTAAATTTCTCGCCTTGCTCATTGCTGGCTTGTACCGCCACGATGCTCTCGCCATTCACTTCGGTAACTTTTAGTTTTGGGCCGCCCATACGTGGTTGCACAAAATCGCCGACTGAAAACATAGTACCTCCTCATCATTGTTGTGTTCTTCACCTTAGCCCACGTCTTGCGCAGGGTACAGTGTATTCAACGGATTACTGCTTATGAGGTACGTCTGTTCCACGGCATTATTTTCAGCAGACGCGCCATTCCGCAAAAACCGCTCAGCCCGGCAAACAGCAACCCTGCGCCGACAAAACCGCTGAGCAGGAAAAAGCCGCTGGAGACGCTATAACCCAACACCACACCGCACAAAATCAACAGCCCGGCGGCAATTTGCACCTGGCGCATCAGCGGGAGTGGCTGTGATTTATCTTCAATGGTCAGCAGCCCGGCCTGTTTCCAGCCCTGAATTCCGCCTTCAACAACATACGCCTGCGCGGGTAATGCCGCTTGTGCAAGTCGCGCTGCATTGCCAGAGGTGCGTGCGCCCGACTGGCAGTGAAAAATAACCGTTTCACCAGGCTGCATCTGAAGCCCGGCAGGGAGCGTATCCAGCGGAACGGAGCGGGCAGCTGGAATATGCTCCCGGGCATATTCATCGGTATCACGAATATCAATCAGTTTTGCGCCTTCAGCAATCAGCGCATTCGCCTGCTGGGGGGAGATAAGAGGAAGGGACATTAGCGGCTCCTTACGGGCAATAAAGGGTTTTTAGGGTGCTGATGAGCTGATTCACCGCATCGTTTTTAATGAAGTAAAGAATGCGCTGGGCATCGCGGGTGCTGTCGATCAGCCCTTCTTCACGCATTCGCGCCAGATGTTGCGAGGTGGCCGATGCGCTAAGCCCCGTGGCACGCGCCAGTTCGCCGGCACTGGTGCCCGGTGCACCGCACAGCGTGCACAGGATCAGCAGCCGGCGGGCGTTGCTCATCGCTTTCAGGAGTGCTGCGGCCTGCTCAGCGCTGGCCTGGAGTTGTTCGAGTTCAGTCATTTTACTTTAGAGTTTACTTAATTAAGTAAATGCTAAACTAAAGGAGAGGATTAAGCCAGTGTCAAAAGCGTAAAAGAGGGTAAAAGGCCAACGCAGAGAAGTCCCGCCCGCTAAACTGACTACGCTTAGGGGGTGTCCTCTTTTTATCTTTAATGAATTAGCTTGCACGGAGTTTGTATGGGTTTTTGGCGTATCGTTTTCACGATCATCCTGCCGCCGCTGGGCGTGCTGCTGGGTAAAGGCTTCGGCTGGGCGTTTATTCTGAACATCATTCTGACGCTACTGGGTTATATTCCGGGTCTTATTCACGCGTTCTGGGTACAAACCCGCGATTAAGCGCGCCAGAGCAAATCACTGTATATCCCGGTCAGTACACCCTGGGGGCCAAACTGCTGTTTGATCCAGCGTGTGACCTGGCCGGTCGCTGCATGTTGTGTGGCAAGCAACATGCGCGAATCCTGGCGTGGGTTATTGATACGCCGCGTCACCAGTAACCCATCTTCTACCGCATCCCGCGCCATATATTCCGGTAAAAAACCAATCCCTTCGCCCAGGATCTGACACTGACATTTGGTGTTGAAGTCCGGCACCAGAATCGCCTCTTGCCCGTGCAGCAACCAGCCGACTTTTTTGTTAATGGTGTGCGCGGTGTCTTCTACCATGATATTCGGATACAGGCGCAACTGGCTTTCGGCTATCGGCTCAGGCGTGAACGCCAGCGGATGCTCCGGGGCAATCGCAAAGACCCAGCGGATCGCGCCAATTTCGGTGTAATCAATGCCGCCGCCATCGAGCAGCGTATCCGGCGCGCCAATCGCGATGTTGACCTGGTTATTAATGATGGAATCCCAGACGCCGTTGTACACCTCGGTAGTGACGGTTATCTGGCAGGTCGGGAACTGTTTTTTCAGCACCTGTAACAGCCTGGCGGTATGGCGCGGCGTATATAAAAGTTGGTTAATGCAGATGCGCACCCGCGCCTCGATACCCTGGGAAATGGTATCTATCCCGCGCTTAATGGCGTGAAAGTCGTTCAGCAGGTCGGTGGCTTTGCGGTAAAAATAAAAGCCGGATTCGGTAAGCTCAATGCTTCGCGTGTTACGCACAAACAGCACCACGTCCAGCCCGGTTTCCATGCGTTTGATGGTGTAGCTGATGGCCGATGTCGTCAGGCCCAGTTCTTCTGCCGCCTTGCTAAAGCTGCTGTAGCGCGCCGCCGTGGTGAAGGCCAGCAGGTTCTCTTCGGTAAAAATGGAATTCATCATCAGGCTCCAGGCAAACAGGCCATCGCGGCATTGTTGAATCTATTTGTAATCCCCTGCGGGAGCAACCAGTTTTGAACGAATTTTAACACTGACGTTACAACTGATTTGAACAGCATCACACTTCCTGTAATTTGTTGAAAGCCGCGCCCGGCAAGGGATTGCGAGACATAAGCAGAATGCTGTTTTCCGTCATCAAATGCAGGCAAACATAAGAAAAACATTGTACCGGCGCACGTTTTGGCTCAATTATTAATTTTTATTCAACAATCCGTCACATTCCGGTGAATGATATTTAAGCGGATTCTTTTCTGAAGGGGCTGTTGCTATTCTCAGGGCATCAGAAATGAAAACACCGGAGTCTGAATATGTCTGCAAATGAACTCGTTACTGAATTTCTGCTGGCGGCAGAACAAGGGAATATCGATGCACTAAAAGCCTGTCTGGATAAAGGTGTGGATATTAATGCCAGCAACCGACAGAAAAGAACCGCCGTTATTATTGCCAGCCTGAATAAACATTACGCCTGTGTGGAGCATTTAATTGCCGCCGGTGCAGATATCGATAAACAGGACCAAACCTGCTTTAACCCCTTCCTGATTAGCTGCCTGACCAACGATATAACCCTGTTGCGGATTGTGCTTCCGGCAAACCCTGACCTCGAAAGGCTGACCCGTTTTGGCGGCGTGGGCATCACGCCTGCCAGTGAAAAAGGACACGTGGAGATCGTACGCGAGCTGCTGGAAAAAACCGATATCAACGTCAATCACACCAACTTCGTGGGCTGGACGCCGCTGCTGGAAGCCATTGTCCTCAATGATGGCGGCGCGAAGCAGCAGGAGATTGTAACGCTGCTGCTGGATAACGGCGCCAATCCGCACATGACCGACAAATACGGTAAATCCCCGCTCGAACTGGCGCGGGAAAAAGGTTTCCATGAAATCGCCGAATTGCTGCTGGCAGCTGGCGCGTAAATAACTCGGCCAGCCTGACCGGGCTGGCTACGAATAAACACAGCATTTTACCGTCGTGCTTTTTGCACGATGGCGGCCCCCTTTTATCCTCAAACAGGTGAAAATAATGCCAACGAAAATCGTGATAAAAAAGAACACCTATTTTGATTCCGTCTCATTAATGTCGGTTTCCACCAAAGCCAATAAATTGCCGGGCGTTGATCAGGCATTTGTGGCTATGGCAACGGAAATGAATAAAGGCGTATTGAAAAACCTTGGGCTGTTAACGCCAGAATTAGCCGACGCTAAAAACGGCGACCTGATGATTGTCATTAAAGGCGATACGGCGAATGACGAAACGCTGGCGGCCATTGAAGCGCTGTTCACCCGCAAAGAGAGCGGCGGAAGCCATGAAGCACGCTACGCCACCATGGCCAGCGCCAAAACCCATCGTCCCGATGCAAATCTTGCGGTGATCTCGGTGAACGGCACCTTTGCCGCCCGCGAAGCGCGTCAGGCGCTGGAAAACGACCTCAACGTAATGCTTTTCTCCGACAACGTGAGCCTCGACGACGAGCTGGCACTGAAGCAGCTGGCTCACCAGAAAGGGCTGTTAATGATGGGGCCAGATTGCGGCACCGCCATTATTAACGGCGCGGCGCTGTGCTTTGGCAACGCGGTACGCCGTGGGCCGATTGGTATCGTCGGGGCGTCCGGCACCGGCAGCCAGGAGCTGAGCGTGCGCATTCATGAGTTTGGCGGCGGTGTGTCGCAGCTGATTGGGACCGGTGGCCGCGATCTGAGTGAAAAAATCGGCGGGCTGATGATGCTCGATGCCATCGACATGCTGGAAGCCGACGATGCCACGCAGGTGATTGCCCTGATTTCCAAGCCGCCTGCGCCTGCGGTGGCTGAAAAAGTGCTGGCCCGTGCGCGCGCCTGCCGTAAACCTGTGATCGCGTGCTTCCTCGGTCGCAACGCACCGCCTGCTGATGAAGACGGATTGCAGTTTGCCCGTGGCACCAAGGAAGCTGCGCTGAAAGCGGTGCTGCTGACCGGCATCAAAAAAGAGCCTCTTGATCTGCATCCGCTCAACTGGCCGCTGATCGAAGAGGTGCGCGCCCGCCTGACCCCACAGCAAAAATACATTCGCGGTCTGTTCTGCGGCGGCACGCTGTGCGATGAAGCGATGTTCGCCGCGCTCGATAAATTCGACGACGTCTACAGCAACATTCAGCCCGATCCAGCGAAACGTCTCAGCGACATTAACGTCAGTAAAGCCCATACCTTCCTCGACTTTGGCGACGACGATTTCACCAACGGCAAACCGCATCCGATGATCGACCCGACCAACCGGATCAGCCGCCTGTTGCAGGAAGCGCGCGACCCGGAAGTGGGAGTGATCGTGATGGACTTTGTGCTGGGATTTGGCTCGCACGAAGATCCGGTAGGAGTGATGATCGACGCCATTAAAGAGGCACAGGCAATTGCGAAGGCCGACAACCGTCCGCTGGAGCTCCTCGGCTACGTGCTGGGTACTGACCAGGATGCACCGTCACTGGCTCAGCAGTGCCAGCTTCTGACCGATGCCGGCGTTATCTGGGCCAGCAGCAGCACCAATACCGGATTACTGGCACGCGAATTTGTCTGCAAAGGGGAGAAAGCATAATGACGACTTTATTTAATCAGCCGCTGAACGTAATTAACGTCGGCATTGCGATGTTCAGTGACGACCTCAAAAAGCAGCATGTTCCCGTGACTCAGCTGGACTGGACACCGCCAGGGCAGGGCAATATGCAGGTGGTGGAAGCGCTTGATCAGCTGGCGGGCAAACCGCTGGCCGACAAAATTGCCGCCGCCAACAAAATAGCCCTTGAGCGCATTATTCAGTCACATCCAGTGCTGGTGGGCTACGACCAGGCGATTAACGTGGTGCCGGGCATGACCCGCACCACCATCCTGCACGCCGGCCCGCCGGTGGCGTGGGAGAACATGTGTGGGGCGATGAAAGGGGCGGTTACCGGCGCGCTGGTGTTTGAAGGGCTGGCGAAAAACCTGGAAGACGCGGCCAGGCTGGCGGCATCCGGCGATATCACCTTCTCGCCGTGCCACGAACATGACTGCGTTGGCTCCATGGCGGGTGTCACATCTGCCTCGATGTTCATGCACATCGTCGAAAACAAAACCTACGGCAACCGCGCGTTCACCAACTTAAGCGAGCAGATGGCGAAAATTCTGCGTATGGGTGCCAATGACCAGAGCGTGATCGACCGCCTGAACTGGATGCGTGACGTGCTCGGCCCGATGCTGCGCGATGCCATGAAAATCATCGGCGAAATTGACCTGCGCTTAATGCTGGCGCAGGCCCTGCACATGGGCGATGAGTGCCACAACCGTAACAACGCGGGCACCACGTTGCTTATCCAGGCGCTGACGCCGGGCCTTATTCAGGCGGGTTATCCGGTGGAACAACAGCGCGAAGTGTTCGAGTTTGTCGCCAGCAGTGACTACTTCTCTGGCCCAACGTGGATGGCGATGTGTAAAGCCGCGCTGGATGCCGCCTACGGCATTGAGTACAGCACCGTGGTGACCACCATGGCGCGTAACGGTTATGAGTTCGGTCTGCGCATTTCCGGCCTGCCGGGGCAGTGGTTCACCGGCCCGGCGCAGCAGGTAATTGGCCCAATGTTTGCGGGCTATAAACCGGAAGACTCCGGTCTGGATATCGGCGACAGCGCCATCACTGAAACCTACGGTATCGGCGGTTTTGCGATGGCAACGGCCCCGGCGATTGTGGCGCTGGTGGGCGGCACGGTGGATGAAGCCATCGATTTCTCCCGCCAGATGCGTGAAATCACGCTCGGCGAAAACCCGAACGTCACCATTCCGCTGCTCTCGTTTATGGGCATCCCGACCGCCATCGACATCACCAGAGTCGCGGGCAGCGGCATTTTGCCGGTGATCAATACCGCCATCGCCCACAAAGATGCGGGCATCGGCATGATTGGGGCGGGTATCGTTCACCCGCCATTTAGCTGTTTTGAAAAGGCGCTGTTGACCTTCCGCGATCGCTACTTTTTATAAGGCATGCATCCATGAAAAACATGAAACTGGAGTGGAAAAGAGGTGACTGGGCGGCATATTTCGGGTTGATGACTAACAACCTGACCAATTTGCTGACCATGATGGGGTTGCTCATTTTTGTCGTTGGCATCCCGAAAGAGATTGTTTATGGACGCATCGCGCCAGCCTTCGGGCTGGCGGTACTGGTCGCGAGCATTTGCTATGCGTGGTTTGGCCTGCAAATGGCGCGCCAGACCGGGCGTAACGACGTTACCGCGCTGCCGTCCGGCCCGAGTGCACCTTCTATTTTTACCGTGACCTTCCTGGTGCTGATGCCGGTCTACCAGCAAACCGGCGATGCGGATTTTGCCATCCAGATTGGTCTGGTGTGGTGCTTCGTGGAAGCGATGATCCTGGCGGGCGGTTCGTTTTTAGGGGAAACCATCCGCAAGATGATCCCGCGCACCGTGCTGCTGTCGTGCCTGTCCGGGCTGGGTCTGCTGCTGCTGGCGATGAACCCGATGCTTCAGGCCTTCGAAGCGCCGACCGTATCGTTCATCGTGCTGCTGCTGATCTTCATTAACTGGTTTGGCAAAAAGCCGATCTTCGCCAAAATCCCGACCGGCCTGCTGCTGTTGATTGCCGGTACGGCTCTGGCGTGGATCTCCGGCCTGCAAAGCCCGGAGGCGATTAAAGCATCTATGTCGTCGTTTGGCTTTAACCCGCCGCAAGTGCATGTGGAAGGCTTCCTGCAAGGGCTGCCGCACGCGCTGCCGTACCTGGCATCAGCGGTTCCTCTTGGGCTGGCGAACTACATCTTTGACCTTGAGAACATCGAAAGCGCCCACGCGGCGGGGGATGAATACCCGACCCGTAAGGTGATGCTGGCGAACGGTCTGGCGTCGATGCTGGGCTGCCTGATGGGCAACCCATTCCCGGTGACGGTCTACGTGGGCCATGCTGGCTGGAAAGCCATGGGGGCAAGCATCGGCTACACGCTGGCGTCCGGTGTGACCATGTTCATCGTACCGCTGTTCGGGCTGGGGGCGTTTATGCTCGCCATCATTCCGATGACTGCCATCGTGCCGATTCTGGTGTTTATCGGCGTGGTGACTGCCAACCAGGTGGTGAGGGAAACGCCCAAAGTGGAGGTGCCCGTTATCTTCATCTGCCTGTTCCCGTGGATCGCCAACTGGGCGCTGACCATGATGAACAGCGTGATGGGGGCTGCGGGTACTAATGCGGCGAAAATCGGTACCGATGTGCTGCACAGCAAGGGCATCTACTACGAAGGGCTGATGCATCTGGGCAATGGCGCTCCGCTCGCCAGTATGTTGTGGGGCTGTATCGCCATCTTCTCCATCATCAATAAACCGCTGCGTGGTGCAATTGCTGCCGCTGTCGGGGCGTTGCTGGCACTGTTTGGTGTGATCCACGCGCCGGTGGTCGGCTTTGCCGAAGGCAGTTCGCTGATGTTCGTCACTGCGTATCTGATGATGGGTGGCATGTTTGTGGTGAAGCATGTGCTTGATAGCCGTGAAGTGGCGAGCGCTGCGGCACCGGTTTCTGAATCCTGATAATGCCGTACCTTCCCCCTCTCCCTGTGGGAGAGGGCCGGGGTGAGGGCACCAGATCGCACCTTCTCAAAGGAACAAAAATGAAAGAGCTCATGGTCGTTGCCATTGGCGGCAACAGCATTATCAAAGATAACGCCAGCCAGTCGATTGAACATCAGGCGCAGGCGGTTAAAGCCGTTGCGGAGTCGGTGCTGGAGATGCTGGCATCCGATTATGACATTGTGCTCACCCACGGTAATGGCCCGCAGGTGGGGCTGGATCTGCGCCGGGCGGAAATCGCCCACGAGCGCGAAGGGTTACCGCTGACCCCGCTGGCGAATTGCGTGGCGGATACCCAGGGCGGGATCGGCTACCTGATCCAGCAGGCGTTAAACAACCGCCTTGCCGCACGCGGCGAGAAAAAGGCGGTGACCGTGGTGACGCAGGTGGAGGTGGATAAAAACGATGCAGGTTTTACCCATCCTACAAAGCCAATCGGTGCGTTCTTCAGCGAAGCACAACGCGATGCGTTACAGCTTGCGCACCCGGACTGGCATTTTGTGGAGGATTCTGGCCGGGGCTATCGTCGCGTAGTGCCCTCACCGCAGCCGTTAAGTATTGTTGAAGCCGATGCCATCAAAACGCTGACACAAAAGGGATTTGTGGTGATCGGCGCCGGTGGTGGCGGTATTCCGGTTGTCCGTACTAAGCAGGGGGATTACCAGAGCGTGGATGCGGTGATCGATAAAGATCTCTCCACCGCGCTGCTGGCGCGCGAGATCGGCGCGGATGTGCTGGTTATCACCACTGGGGTGGAAAAAGTGTGCGTGAACTTCGGTAAGCCGACTCAGCAGGCGCTGGATACGGTGAACGTGGCGCAGATGACACGCTTTATGCTGGAGGGGCACTTCCCGGCGGGCAGCATGCTGCCAAAAATCGTCGCCTCACTGGAATTCCTGCACCACGGCGGCAAGCGGGTGGTGATCACCTCGCCGGACTGCCTGCCAGCGGCGTTGCGCGGTGAAACCGGCACCCACATTGTGAATGCATAAGCAAAAGGAAGAAAAGATGAGTGAGAATAAAAGCCGCCGTGAATTTATCAGCCAGAGCGGCAAAATGGTCACTGCCTGCGCGCTGTTTGGTGCTACCGGCTCTGTCGCGTATGCTGCGGATCCCGCGAAGCAAATCTGTGAGACAGGCAAACCCATGAGCATCACCGCAAAACATTACTATCTGGATAACGTCCTGCTGGAAGCCGGGTTCAATTTCGACGGCAGCGTCGCGACCAGCACCCGCACCGAGCTGAAAACGCTGGAAATCAAAGACGGGAAGATAGTCGCCCTGCGGGATAACAAAAGCCACGCCGATGCCACGCTGCCGCACTACGATGCGGGCAGCAAGCTGATGCTTCCGGCGATGCGGGACATGCACATCCATCTGGATAAAACCTTTTACGGCGGTCCGTGGCGTTCGCTGAATCGCCCGGCCGGGACAACCATCCAGGACATGATCCGCCTGGAGCAGAAGCTGTTGCCGGAGCTGCAACCCTATACCCAGGAGCGAGCGGAAAAACTGATCGACCTGATCCAGTCGAAAGGCTCCACCATTGCCCGCAGCCACTGCAATATTGAGCCGGTGTCCGGCCTGAAAAATCTGGAAAACCTGCAAGCCGTATTATCCCGGCGCAAGCCCGGTTTCGACTGCGAAATTGTCGCCTTCCCGCAGCATGGTTTGCTGTTATCCCATTCCGAAAAGCTGATGCGCGAAGCGATGCAAGCCGGGGCGCACTACGTCGGCGGGCTTGATCCTACCAATGTGGATGGGGCGATGGAAAAATCCCTCGACACCATGTTCCAGATTGCACTGGACTACAACAAAGGGGTGGATATTCACCTGCACGAAACCAGCCCGGCGGGCGTGGCGGCGGTGAATTACATGGTCGAAACCGTGGAGAAAACGCCTGAGCTGAAGGGCAAGCTGACCATCAGCCACGCCTTCGCGCTGGCCACGCTCAACGAGCAGCAGGTGGATGAGATTGCCACCCGCATGGCGGCGCAGCAGGTGACCATTGCCTCTACCGTGCCGATTGGCACCCTGCACATGCCGCTGAAGCAGCTGCGTGATAAGGGCGTGTTTGTGATGACGGGCACCGACAGCGTGATCGACCACTGGTCGCCGTACGGCCTGGGCGATATGCTGGAAAAAGCTAACCTTTATGCCCAGCTGTATATTCGCCCGAACGAGCAAACCCTTTCCCGCGCACTGGGTATCGCCACAGGTGACGTGCTGCCGCTCAACGACAAAGGCGAGCGCGTGTGGCCAAAAGCGCAGGATGATGCCAGTTTTGTGCTGGTGGATGCCTCCTGTTCCGCCGAAGCCGTAGCGCGCATTTCCCCGCGTACCGCGACCTTCCATAACGGTAATCTGGTCTGGGGATCAGTGGGCTAATGTGGTGCCGGGTGGCGCTTACCCGGCCTACGGTTCGGAGATTTTGTAGGTCGGGTAAGGCGAGGCCGCCACCCGACAATGCAGTATACTGCTATGCACATTCTTAAAGAGGGTTCTGTCATGGCGCAAAACATCTACGACAACCCGGCGTTTTTTGAAGGCTACGCCCAGCTTCCACGTTCGGTGCACGGCCTGGACGGTGCGCCGGAGTGGCCATCACTCAACGCGATGCTGCCAGAGCTGGATACCTTGTTTGCAAACGTTCAGCAAGCGCTCAAACCAGGCGGCAGTCTGGTCTTTTCGATGGAACACCCGATCTACACCTGTGCCACTCGTCAGGGCTGGCTGACCGACGACAACGGAGAGCGTTTCTGGGGCGTGAATCACTATCAGGAAGAGGGGCAGCGCGTAAGCAACTGGCTGGCAGAAGGGGTGATTAAATACCACCGCCCGCTCGGCACAACGCTCAATACGCTTATCAGGGCGGGTTTAACGATAAACGAAGTCAATGAATGGGGGCCAACACAGGCACAGATTGATGCCTGGCCTGCGCTGGCCGAAGAGGCTGAACGCCCGATGCTGGTGTTGATTTCAGCCCGTAAGGCTTAATAACCCACCTTATACACCCGCCCGCTCTGCACACCTTCCACACTGCGGCGATAGGCCTGGGCCACGGTCGCCGCTGGCACACTTTCAAAGCCGGGGAAGAAACCATCGTACGCTTCGGCGGATTCGGTAAGCACCGTCGGGCTAATCAGGTTGATACGAATACCGCGCGGCAGTTCACAGGCCGCCGCGCGGACAAACCCTTCCAGCGCAGCATTCACCGTGGTGGCATTTACCCCCTGAGCAATCGGTTCGTGTGCCACAATTCCGCTAATCAGGGTGATCGAGCCGCCCTCGTTCAGGTAGTGCTGGCCGGTCAGCGCCAGGCGCACCTGCCCCAGAAGCTTGTCCTGCAAGCCCTGGTTGAAATCGCTGTCTTTCATCGTGGCGAGCGGGCCAAAGAACAGGCCGCCGCTGGCCGAGACAATGGCATCCACCGGGCCGATTTTTTCAAACAGCGCCTGCACGCTCTCCTGCGAGGTGATATCCACCTGATAGTCACCCTGCGTACGCCCCACGCGGATAACCTCATGGCGACGACTTAACTCTTCCGTTACTGCACGGCCAACCGTACCGCTGGCACCAATAATGACGATTTTCATAGCAGACTCCTTTATGTTGTGAGCCCTCATTCTTTAATAAATAAAAAGTCAGATAAACTGGGCTAAAGTTAGATGATTACTAATCAGGGGTTTGCAATATGGATAAGCTTCGCGGCATGGAGACGTTTATCGCCGTGGTAGAGAGCGGCAGTTTCACCCTTGCCGCATCGCGCCTTGAGATGTCGGCGGTGATGGTCGGGAAGTACATTGCGTTGCTGGAGTCTCAGCTGGGTACGCGCCTGCTGGAGCGAAACACGCGCCGCCAGAGCCTGACTGACGCCGGACGAGTCTATTTCGACGAAGCCAGGCGGGTGCTGGAGCAGGTGTCGGTGGCTGAACGCGCCGTTGAACGGCTGCGCGCGACGCCCGCTGGAACCTTGCGGGTATCCGCGCCCACGTCGTTCGGTGGCTGCGTGATTGCCCCGCTCACCGCCACGTTTTTACAGCGCTACCCGGAAGTGCGGGTCGAGCTGGATCTGACTAACCGGATGGTGGATCTGGTGGATGAAGGCGTTGATCTGGCCATTCGTATTGGCGACATCCATCACGACGATCTGGTGGCGAAATATCTCTGCCCGTATCGGATGGTGATTTGCGCCGCGCCGGAGTATCTGGCCCGTCACGGCACACCGCAAACGCCCGCCGACCTGGTGGATCATCTGTGTCTTTCGCACACGGTCTGGACCGCGCGCAACGAGTGGCGGCTACCGGGCGTGGAAGGGGAAGTGCGCTGGAAACGCGATGCTATCTTAAGATGTAACGACGGCTACGGACTGCGCATGGCGGCAAGAGCGGGGGCGGGGTTACTGCTGCAACCGGAAGTGCTGGTGGCGGAAGAGCTGGCGAGCGGCAGGCTGGTGCGGGTGCTTGAGGATTACACCCCGGAGCCGAGGCCGGTACATCTGCTTTGGCGGCAGGATTTACGCCCGCTGCCAAAGCTTACGCAGTTTATTGCGCATATTATGCAGGCATTGCCTGTTGATGCTGCGCTTACTGGGTCTACATAACTGTCAGAAACGATAACCCACGGCCACGTTAAAGCCGTTAATCCACATAATAATGCTCATCCCGATCGCCGTTCATATGGATACTCCATGTCAGGTGAATCGGTCATGTTAATTCGGGCACAGCCCGGTCGGGGCTTTAAGCGGCCCGCACTCATCGTAGCCGTAGACCGTATAGCCTTTCGCTTTCATGCAGCTTGAGATTTTCTCTTCTCTGGCAACCACTTCCTGAAGCGTTTGGCCCTGACGGGCGCTGCCGCCGTTATAGCTGCCGTCGTCCAGATTGGCCGTTCTCTCTACGCCACAGCTGTAGAGATCTTCTTTACGCTGAGCGGTGTCGGTACGCCCGGTTTTATCCAGCTTCTGGAAGGTCTGGGCGTATTTCACATACTGGTAATCGGTTGAGTCCATATTGCCCACCACGCAGCCGGTGAGCAGGAAGGGCAAAAGAACAAGCAGACTTTTTTTCATGGTTCGCTCACTCACTGAGAGGTTGAGAAGATAAATTGCAGTAGCTCTGGCGACACCAGCTCGCTCATGGCAAACGGTGTGGCAATCGGAATAGCTGCGACGGTCCAGGTATTGGCCGCCACGTTAGCCAGCGGGCCGCGACCTCGGGCGGTATTCCCTTCACCATCATAAAAACCGGGCAGCTGACCGCCCACCAAATCATGGGTACCGGCGTAGCTTTCCACCAGATCGTCGAGGAAGGAGCCCGGCGAATAGGTCCACGAGTTCATCATCCCCACGCCGCCCTGGAACCCGCCGGTCGGGCCGTACAGCCCGCCAGATAACGTCCGGTCTTCCAGCAGGGCGCCGAATGTCTTATGACGTTCATCCCCTTTGTACTGAACCCTGCCTTTGTCGTCGAGAATAAGGGCGTGATTGTTATTCTCATCATTTACGCAGCGGACGTTGTTATCGCCGCAGATGAAGTCGAGGCCAACGCGGACGCCACCGAGCTTAACGCCGTCGTAAAGCCCGTCGCTTGGCCCGGAAACGTTGCTGATTTCATTGCCGTCTTTGTCGACAACCCCCGGGAAGAGCAGGGAGTTTTTCAGCGTCTCTTCACGCATTTTGGTCGCCGCCAGCGACAGGGTGCCTTGAGTAATCGCGGCATCCGGCGATCCGGCCACCACGCCGACCAGCGTTTGCAGGAAGCGGCGCTGATATTGCAGCTTGTAGATATCCTCTATCGCCGCGTCTTGCTTCGCTTTATCGCCGGTTTTGATGGCGTCCTGAAGATCTTTACGCGCAGCGGCCTGCTTGTCATCGAGATATTCGCCAATCTGGCGATTCGCATTCTCTTTGAAATCACGCGTCACGCTGACTTGCAGGTTCAGTTCTTTAAACACCTCGTCTCTGTCGAAGTTGTTCTTAATCGCCCCTGAGTTCGCCGCGGCGGTTTCGGTGGTGATATCCGTTTTCACACCATCGACAGCCTGCTGCTGCGCGTCCGGGTTGGTGATGGTGATATTACCGGTGTTAATCCCGCTGCGGGTAGTGCCGCTGTCGTTCCCGCTGTCGTGACCGATACCGAAGGTGACGTTTTTATCTTTTCCGGTGTCAGGGTTGTTGCTGACCGAGGCACCAATACCAAAGCCGTTGCCTTCGAATTCCGAGGTATTGTGAACGTCGCGCCAGCTCAGCGTGCCGGTGCTGAACTGGTTTTTCCCGGCAAGCTCGGCGCTTTCACTGGAGGTAATCAGCCCGCCTGTCAGGTCGGTATTGCCTTTCACGTTGATGTTATAGCCATCGTTACCCGCGAAGACGCCGGACTGCTCCTGCACCGAGGCGTAGTTCGCATCCACTTTCGACTGGCCGTAGTTGCCCGATGCCGCAAAGCCGTAGCCCACGGTGACCTGGCCGCCCATGCTTTTCTGCTCGCCTTTGTAGGTCATGGTGTCCTGAAGGCTTTCGATGTACAGGTTATCAGCGGTGATATCAACGCCTTTGCCCAGCAACTGCCCGCCGCGCAGGGTGGTGTCGCCGCCGCTGATGATGCGGGTTTGCCCGTCCATATCACCCACGTGGCTGTTGCGCCAGGAGACTTCATCCCCGTTGCCGTAACCTTTGCCTTTGTTGGCGCCTGCGGTTACGCCAAAGGATGCGCCGCCCTGGCCGTAGCTCACCGCTATCCCGGCGTTCCAGCCGCTGGAGTTGTCGGTGCTGCGGTCGTGGCTCTCCTGCTGCGCCGCCAGAATATTGATGTCGTTATCAGCAAACAGCGTGGTGCCCTGTTTGCCGCTCACGTCCGAGCCGATGATATTGATGTCAGACTGCTCACCGCCGCCGGTGGCGACCACCACGGCCTGCTTCCCGGCATTCACTTTACTGGCCAGCGCCGTGGTGCTGTCGTTGGTCTGGGTGTGGGTCTGCTTGCTCTCGCCGTAGGTCAGCGAGACGCTGACGTTCTGCGCAGCCGCCTGTGCACCGTTCGCCATCACGCCCTGAGCAGCATTCATCATGGTGTTAGCCGCCCGCGCGCTATCCCACGCGGCGTTTGCGGCGGCCATCATGTTAATGCGATCGTCGTTGCTTTGTCCGACCTTCTCGGTCGATGCAATCACGCTCTGGAGCGCCTGCACCACGGGTACGTTCACCGCGAGGGTAAAGCCTTTCTGCTCAACGGTGCGTTTGTACTGTGAGGCATAGGTGTTTTGCGCCGCCTCGATGGTGACGTTTTTACCCTGGATCGCCACGTTGCCGTTTGGTGAGGCAACCGTGCTGCCGGTCTGGCGGTAGTTGTTACCCGCCAGCAGGACGGTATCGCCATTCAGACTGCCGATCGTCGAACCTTGTCCCGCCAGCGCCTGACTTGCCTGGTCGGTGGTTTCTTTGCGCGAGCCCACGGTAAAGCCAATGCCGCCGGAGGCCATCAGGCCGGATTTTTTCTCCTCTTTCAGATGGGTTTCGTTATTGCGCCCGCCCATGCTGGTGAGGGTTAAATCGTTGCCTGCCCGCAGCGCCACGTCGCCCGAGCCAACCACGCTGCTGCCCGCCACGCTGAGATCGTTTCCGGCAGCGATGTTCACCGAGTCTGCGCTCAGTTCGCTGCCCTGAACGGTTTGTCGGTCTACCGTGTCGCGGGTTTTGGTGGTGGTTTTGGATAAGAAGCCGTTGCCGCCCACCACTTTATGTTTCTCATCAAGCTGGCTGTCGTTGAGCACGCCTTCGATATTCACGTCATGCTTCGCGGCAGCGGTCAGCGCACCGTCAGAGGTGATTTGCGCCCCGCGCACGTTGATGTCGTTATTGGCCGCCAGTGCGACGCCGCCCACGCCCTGTACGGTGCTGGCGTTGTGGTCTGTGCTGCTCTGTTTGAGGGTGTTATCCGCATCCCAGACCAGATTGTCGCTGCTGGCGGTGGTTACGGTGTTCAGGTTCAGGTCGCGCCCGGCCACCAGCTGTGCTTTGCCGTTTTCGCCGCTGGCGATCACCTGCGCCCCGGTGAGCGTAATGTCGCGCCCGGATTGCAGCGCCAGCTTGCCGTCGTCGCCCTGCACGTAAATGCCGGAAACGCTGTCGATGGCGGTGCGGGTAAAGCTGTTTTCGCCGTTAACGCTCTGCCCGCTGGTAGTGGTGGTCGTGACGTTAATATCGCGCCCGGCGTTAGCCAGCACGCTGTTGTCGCCGACAATCGCCGCGCCGATGTTGTTGATATCGGTACGTGCGTTGAGGTTCACGTCTGTGGCCTGAAGCGTGCCGGACTGGTTGGTGATGTTGTCCGCATCCAGTTGCAACACCTTACGCCCGGCAATGGTTCCGCTGTTAAACAGATCGCCGTTGAGCTTCATCGACACGTTATTCCCGGCAATCAGCGCCCCGGAGCCGTCGATATCACCCTGTTTCACTTTGGCGTAAACCTGTGGCACCAGCACGGTCTGCATCGAGCCGTCCGGCATTTTGACCCGGGTATTGACCAGCCAGACGATATCGCCGGTCAGCAACGCCATTTGCTCTGGTGTGAGCGCCACACCCAGCTTCAGGGAATACTGCTTGCCGAAGGTGATACCTTTGTCCATCAGCGATTTGAACTGATCTTCGTCATTGGTGAAGCCATCCAGATAACGCTGCCCGGTAATGCCAACCACCTGTTCGCGCACCAGACGCTGCTCGTAATAACCATCACCCAGGCGCTTCAGAGTGTTATCGCCATCGTCGGTGAAGGCATTTTGCATGTAGTCACTGCCAAGCCACTGCCGCTCGTTGGTAAAGCGCGGATCGGTTTCCACCAGATACGGCACGTCGGCGTTCGGGTTGACCCTGAACAGGCTGTTGTCCGGCAGGGTGGTGTTCGGGCCGATAATGCGGATTGCACCGTCGGCTGGCGTCACCTCAAACTGCTGTCCGGCAGGCGGCGTGACCGGTTCGCCCGGCGAGACGGTCTGCTCAGGCGTGGCGTTGACGCCTGCCGCCTGACCAATCGCCACATTGGCTCCCTGCAACACCAGCGGGGTAATGCTGAGATTGCTGCCCTCTACGCTGCCATTGCTCACAAGCTGGCCCGGCTTCAGAGAAATGCTCTGAATTGCCGTTGGCGGGGTGTACACGGTGCTGCTGCGCCCCTGTTCGTCATCGCCCTTGTGGCGAATACGGTAGTAGTGGGTCACGGTGCCGTTATCGGTGGTATAGCGCTCGCCGGTTACATCGTCGTTTTGCACGCTGCCCAACTGGTCAATCAGCAGTGTACCGCCTGCGACAACCTGACTCTTGTCGTTAAACAGGCGGTCGCCCGTCAGGGTCATATTGCCGCCCGCGAGGATCTTCGCCGGGTCGCTCTCTTTGATGCGTGTCTCTTCAACGGTACGGGTGTAGTCGTACTGGTTGAAGTTGTCGTTACCGTGGCCACTCTTTTCCGGGGTGTTGAGATTACGCAGGCCATCGGAAGAGTTACCGTCAACCCAGACGCCTTCATCGCCCGCTTTCCAGCGGCTGGTGGAGCCGGTGTGCTGGTATTCGGTCAGCTGTTCTTGTGAAACCAGCGCCACTTCGGTTGAGAAGTTATCGTTGATGTTATTGATCTGCGAGGCGGCGATGGCCATATCCCCCGCTGATTCAATGGTTGAGCTGTGGTTGTTGATGGCCTGAGTCTGGCCAACAGGCGTACCGTTCTCATCCAGCGCGCCGCCAATGTGCATTGACCCGGCACTGTAAATCAGCCCGTGGCCGCTGTTGTTCAGGGTCTGCACGCCCAGATCCACACGCTCGCGCCCGGCAAGCGTGGCCGCCGTGCCGTTTTCTGCCAGGTTGTTGAAAGTGATGGCGTTGACGCCTACCGTATCGCCATAAAGACGCCCGGTGCCGATGTTGGTCAGCGTGTTGGCGTTGATACGCGTGGCAATACCGTCGATCAGGCCATAGTTCAGTACCGCGCCGGAGGCATTCAGGGTGGTGCTTCCGGCATTAATTTCACCGCTGGCAACGTTAGTGAGACTGGCGCTTTGCACGTTCAGCGCGCTGCCTGCCATCAGCTTACCGCTGTTGGTGATATCCCCTGGCGTGGTGAAGGTGAGATTGCCGTTGGCAAGGGTGCTGCCGCTGAGGGCGACGCCGTTTGCGCTGCTCAGGGTCATATTCCCGAGCGATAACAGCTGGCCGCTGCCATCGAGGCTATCAGCCTGTACGTTGAGGTTTTCACCGGCTTTTAGCGTACCGCCGCCATTGATGAGGTTCAGCCCGCTACCGCGGGTATCAAGCGTGCCCGCTGAAGAGAGGACACCGGCGGTGTTGTTCAGCACGCCGTTGTTGCGGATCGTCAGCGCGTTGTTCGCCAGAATGCTGCCGCTCTGGTTGTCGAGCGTCTCTGAATTGAGGGCAACATTCTGTGCCTCCAGCCCCTGATTTTCGCCCTGGGTGTTCTGATTGACGACGTTAAGCGCCGTGACCGTCAGCTGTTTACCACTGCGGATAAGCCCGGACGCGTTATCGACCAGGCCTCTGGCGCTGTCGAGCAACAGGTCGCCAACGGTCTGGATCTGCCCGCCGCCATTTTGCAGGCTGTCGGTGTGCAGTGCGGCATCCGACTTGCCAATAATGCGCCCGCCGCTGCGGTTATCTACGTTGTTTGCCGCGATATCGGCTGCACCCGTGGCGGCAAGTGTACCTGCCTGGTTGTTCAGGCTGCCTGCCGAGAGGTTCAGTGCATCCAGGCTGTTGAGCGTGCCTGCGCTGTTATCGAGCGCGCCAGTGGTCAGGTTAATGCCATTGCCCTGAAGCACGCCCGAAGTGTTAAGCAGCTGGCTCGCCGCGTTGAGCGACAGACCATCGGCTGCCGCCAGTTGCCCACTGGTGTTATTCAGCGTATCGCCTGTGAACGCGAGGCTGGCACCGGAGAAGGTGGTGCCGCTGGTGTTATCAAGCTCACCGCCTGCAAGCGTCATCGCGCCGACCGATTTCACGGCACCGCCGGTATTGTGCAGCGCGGCAAAGGTGGCGTTCAGGCTCTGGTTCGCGCCAATCTGGCCGCGGGTGTTATCCACATCTCCGCTGTTAAGCGCAAAATTACCGTCGCTGGCAAGGAAGCCATCCTGGTTATTGATAGCGCCGCTGTCAACATTGAGTGCGCCCTGAGAAAGCAGGGAGCCGGAGCGGTTATCAAGCGTGCCGCTGCCCAGCGTGAGGGTAGTGCCACTGGCGACAATCACCCCTTGCTGGTTGTTCACGTCACCCGCAGTGATGTGCTGGGTTTTTGCCGCTTCGATACGCCCTTTGGTGTTGTTTACGCTTTGCTGGCTGCGAATTTCACCGTCGCCTGCGGCTGCGGAAATCAGCCCTTGCTCGTTATTCAGGCTGCCGGTATCAAGCCCGGTTTTCCCCGCCACGGCAACGATTTGGCCTTCGGTGTTGTTCAGCGCATCCGCGCGAAGCTGCACGCCATTCGCCGCGCCAATCTGCCCCTGCTGGTTATCAATATTGCCCGGCAGTGTCACCGCAAGTGCGCCGCTGCCGCTCTGGAGCAGCTTGCCTTTCTGGTTTGCCAGATCGTGAGCGCTGACGTTCACCGTCTCAGCGCTCAGCGTACCGCCGGTGTTATTGAGCGTTTTACCGGTACGGACCGTCAGCTCGCTGGCGCGGACGTTGGCGCTGGCGGTCGTCACATCCTGCGCGCCACCGTCCAGGGTGACACGTTTACCCTGAGTCTGGCTGCCGCTCACATCCACGCCCTGACCGCTGGCGCTGAGGTTGCCCCCGGCCAGCGTCTGGCCGTGGGCGCTGAGCTGCCCGCTGGTCGTCAGCTGTAAATCACCGGCATCCGACAGCTTGCCGTCGGTGTTCACCCCGGCGGCCAGAACGCTCTCTTTGCTACTGGTCAGGCTTGCTGCATTGACCTGCACGTTGTTTGCCGCCGTCAGCACGCCGGTGTTGGATACCTCGCCAGCGGTGCGCAGGGCTGCGCTGTCGCTGGCGCGAAGGGTTCCGCTGTTTTCGATACGGCCATCGGCAGTGAGGGTTACGCTGCCAGCCTGCGCGCCAATGGCACCGGCATTGCGCACGCCCACGCCACGCTCGGTGCCGACCATGCGAATTTTACCGGCGTACATGCCGCCAAGACTGGAAACATCCACCGCCAGCTGTGGACGCGTGGCGTCATCATCGCTGCCTTTTTCGATTTTCTCGTGGGCGGCATCGACCTTGTTGCGCCCGGTGGTGATTTTCAGATCCTTCGCCCACAGCCCGGCGTTGACCTTCACCGAGCGGGCGATGATATCGGTGTAATCTGCGCCGGAGGTATCCATCCCGTTACCGTCCACCACCACTTCACCGCGCTCGACGTTAAAACCGGTGAGGTTGCCGTCTTTCATCTGCGCCTGGCCGGTAGTGAGCGTGGCGCGGTTGGCATTAATAAAACCGCAGCCGCTACAGGTGATGCCCGCCGGGTTGGCGATCACCACCTGCGCTTTTTTCCCTGCCACTTCAATCATGCCGTTGAGTTTGCTCGGATCGCGCGAGCTCACTTCGTTAAGAATGACTTTGGCTTCCCCTTTGGCAAGCCAGGGGTTACCCGCCACCATGCCGCCGAGGTTGGTCTGCACATTTTTGTGGGAGTTATTGAGTATCGCGCCGTTTTTATCCACGTCGAACTGGGTGTAGTTGTTGCGTGATACCCCGGCTTTGGACGGCGTCTGAATGTTCACTTGCGGCGTGCCGTTGGCGCTTTTGATGACCGTCGGCTGCTGGTTTTTCGGTGCGCCATTGTTAGCGACAATGGCCGCGTCGGCGCTGTGTATGGCTCCCATTGCCATCCACAGGCTAAAGCTCAGGGCGCTCACCTTGCCGACAAGACGACTATGGGTGTGACCGATGCCGGAAGAGCGGGACGAACCGGCGCGGCCAGAGCGGGCGATATCCGCCACGACCATCAACATGCCGCGCGCTTTGTTAAAGACAATCCGGTACAGGTTCTTATTCATGGTTCGTTCCTTTCAGCGCTTCCGGCAGATTAACGGTGAGCGGGTGTTTCAGTTGCCATTCGCGTGCGGTGGTACGGCTGATGTGTCCGCCGTGGAACATCACGACACGTTTGCCGCGCTCTGCGCCACGGTGATAGAGCGCGCGCCAGCAGTGGTCAGGGAAGATGTCGTTGCAGATCAGTTTTTTGATGGCGCGGGTGTGGCCAAAGGGGGCTATCCAGTCGCAAAACCACATCCTGTCCCCACTGTCCCAGTCCTCTTCTTTCATCTCAATCGACGGGCGGGTGAGGTAGCGCGCTTCAGATTCTTCGTTAAGCCAGGCCCAGCTCAGGAAAAACACCGGGCGTTCGTTTTCGCTGATCAGAACGTACTGGCGGCGTTTGATAATGGGCAGCAGCAGCGTTGGCAACGCGTGCAGGGGCGCATCCCGGTGCATGGGCGAGTGCATCCACAGCCAGACGGTGGCACCCAGCACTTCCGCTTCGCTCTCTTCGCCGCCGAGGATCAGCGGGGCTTTGATATCCAGATTTCCGATGCGCATCACCAGCTCCAGTTGAGGTTAAAACCGAGGGTAAGGTTGCTGGTGGTGAACCCATCCGGCTTCGAGAACGGCGTGCCGGCAAACAGGTCATACCCGGTGTTGAAGGCGCTGCCGCGCAGCCCCACCACGCCGCCCGCCAGATGTTTGCCAATCAGGTAGTCCGAGCTGTAACCGCCCACTTCACCGTAATCCGCGCCGAGATAAAGCTCCTGGTTTGGCAGCGGTGTGCTCCAGGCCAGGTCGTTACGCACGTACCAGCCGTGGCTGGCATTCAGGGTGCGTTCCCCGTCAAAGCCGCGCACCGTCCAGCGGTTACCGATGGCAAACTGATCCTGCGGCGTCAGCGGCGTGTTGCTGATTTGGCGCTGGTACTGCACGTTGTAGCGGAAGTTCTGTGAGCCAATTTCAAACGGCAGATCGAGCTGGGCGCTCAACTGGGTAATTTTGCTCAGGGCGGTGGCATCGCCGGTAAATTCTTCCGGGGCAGGCTGCGCGCCAAACCAGCGCGTACCACGCTGGTAGCTGATGCCCGCGTCCAGCGTGGCCTGGCCGATGTAGTGGCGATGTTCCAGCCCCACGCGCCAGCCCGCCGTCTGACGTCGCTGCACGCCCACTTCGGTGTCGTCGATGTAGTTGCGTGTTTCGCGCGCGAGCACGTCGTACGTGAAGGTGGTTTTTTGCGAGCCGCTGCGATGCAGAACGCGGCTTAGCTGCACGTCGAGGTTTTTGCTTTTGCCGCTGTAGCGGTAATCCCCGTTCAGCCCGGCGATGGTCTGGTGGTAGTCGTAGTCACTGCCGGTAACCCCCAGCATCCAGTAGCCAAACGGCACCGAGTAGTGCGCGGTGTAGTTTTTGCTGCCCTTGCCGCTTTTGTCGTTAAGGTCGTGGCTGGCGGAGACATACAGCAGATCGCTCAGGGAGAAGGGGTTATCCAGGGACAAGGTTACACCGCCCTGGTAGCGCCCGGTGGTTTCGGTTCCTGCGTCGTCCAGCGACAGCCCAAGACGCCACATCTTGCTCTGCTTACGGGTGATCACCACATCGCTCTCGCCGGGTTTTTCACCGGGCAGGATCTCCATGCTGGCTTCCACGGTGGGCAAGCGCTGTAAATTCTCCAGCCCCTGCTCAATGTCTCGCAGATCCAGCAGATTTCCCTCGTGAGCAGGGAAGGCGCTGTAAAGCTGGATGTAATCGTCGCTCTCTTTGGTGAGCGTCACGTGGCGAACATAGCCCGGGACAATCGCCAGCTTCAGTGTGCCGCTTTTTAAATCCTGAGAGGGTGCGAGAACGCGGGTGGTTATCCAGCCGTGATCGACAATGCGGTTTTGCATCGTACTCATCAGCAGGTTAATGCCTTTGCCGCCAAGACAACGGCCCTGAGCCTGATCGGCAAGGCGCTGCAACGGCAGCCAGTGGGGAAGGGCATCCTGGCCGCTCAGCTCTACGCGCTGAATAGGGAAGCAGGGCGTTTCGGTGGGGAAATCAATCCTGCCAAAGCTTGATGATGGCTCCGAAAGACGCACATCCGGGACGGGCGGCGTCAGTTGCTGCTCAAGTGCTTTCTGACGTTGCTGCTGAATAATAAACTGGTTATTCGGCTCAGCAGCATGGGCAGAGAGCATTAAAGTCAGGCCAGTGGCTGTGGATATTATTATCGCTATATTTTGTCGGGCTATCATCAAACGTTCCGCGCAATGTAAGGAAAATGGATGCAATGTGAATTTGTGTAAGATTGTTTAAATAATGGCGAGGTAATTAAAGGGGGAATAATCCTAAAGCTCGGAAGATTCCGAGCCTGAATATCCTTAAATCTGGTAGGTCAGGTGAAATTGAGGAATATATTTGCGTTTGGCGCAGTGAGAAAAAATATATCCTTGCCCGATACGTGGTGTTATTTATTCACCAAATTCCCTGAGCGCGAATGGCGTGGCTTCGCCTGGTGGTTAATGTGGCTAATTTTCATTATTCTGGTTTGTTGTGCTGTCTCGTGGCGGGTGTTGACGCACTTGCAGGCAGAACATTCCTGCGGTCAGCGTTGAAAAGGGTTATCAAAGCGATCTGCATATGATACTAAGATTGAGCACATCATAAAAAATAAGGTTACAAGAGAATGTCTGTTAATAAACTCGCCAGCAGTGCACAAGGCCTGCAATCATCTGCCATCCGTGAATTATTAAAACATAGCAAAATGGCGGGAGTAATTTCGCTGGGCGGTGGTATTCCTAATCCGGCGCTTTTCGATCACGAAGGCCTTAAAATTGCCGCAGATGCCGTTTTATCACAGCATTTTGGTGAGGCCTTTCAGTATGGTCTGACAGAGGGTGTTCCGGGCCTGCGCGAGGCAGTTCAACAGATTTGTATTGGCCGTGGAATTACCTGTAAAGCTGATGATGTGGTTATTACGTCCGGTTCGCAACAATCCCTTGATGTGCTGGCCCGCGCATTAATTAACCCAGGCGATATCGTCGTGGTGGAACGTCCTACTTATCTGGCTGCTTTGCAGGTATTTGGACTGGCGCAGGCGCAATTTGAATCGGTGGGCACTGACGGCGACGGCATGATTGTTGATGAGCTTGAAGCGCTGGTCGCTAAAAAGACCATCAAAGCGGTTTATATTGTCCCGACCTTTGGTAATCCTGGCGGCGTAACGCTGTCTGAAGCTCGTCGTAAACAGCTGGTGGAATTATCTCTGCGTTATGACTTCGTGATTATTGAAGATGACCCGTACAGCGAAATTAATTACACCGACGAAGTCTTCCGCCCGCTGATTGCTCATGCCAAAGATATTGGCAATGAAGAGAACGTGGTTTATACCTCCACCTTCTCTAAAATTCTCGCCCCGGGAACCCGTGTGGGCTGGGTGCTGGTGCCAGAGTGGCTGAAACGCGCGGTGGTGAATCTGAAACAGACTACCGATTTGCACACCAGTACCCTGTCGCAGCTGATGACCTATGAATATCTGAAGACTGGCCGTCTGGCGGATCAAATTAAAATGATCCGTGAAGCCTATCGCCAGAAATATCAGACCTTCGCCAGCGAGCTGGAAGCGGAGCTGGGTGATGTGATGTCATTCCATAAGCCAAAAGGCGGCATGTTCCTGTGGGCGAAAATGAATAACGGCATTAATACGACCCGCTGGCTGGAAAAAACGCTCAGTAACGGCGTAGTATTTGTACCGGGTGAGTTTTTCTATTGCAACGAGCCGGATCATACGACGCTGCGAATGTCGTTTGTTACGCCAACGGATGAGCAGTTGAAAGAGGCCGTACGCCGCCTGAAAATATCACTGTAATTTTCCCTGCCCATTGTGGCGTTTGCGCCGCAATGGGCAATACTGATCCGGGTCTTAACGTTTTGTTATTCCGCCACGGTGAGCAACATGTCTGAATTGATTATCGGTATCCTGACCCATACGCCCGTCTGGGTGTGGGTGCTGTTTATTTTTCTGATATCTCGCGGGATTAAAGCCCGTAAACCCGCCATTGTGACGCTCGAAAAACTCGCCATTATTCCTGCGATTTTTCTGGTCTGGGATATTTACGACCTGGTGATTTACCGTCAGCTTACTCTTACCACCGTTGCTCTGTGGATTGCAGGAATAGTGGCGGGCGCAGCGCTCGGCTTCATGCTGATAAAGTCGGCTGCCATTACGCGCGCTGCCGCACCGCGCAGTATTTCCCGACAGGCGGATTATTCGGCGCTACCGTTTATGATGCTGGCGTTTCTGGTGAAATATGTGCTGGGTGTGATGAGCGCCATTTCGCCGCAAACATTGCAACAGCCTGCCATGAGCGCATTCGCCATTGTCTCTGGTGGGGTGTTTGCGGGGGTGTTTATCGGCAAATTTATCCGGTACACGAGCGTTTTTCTCGCCCGCGTACCCGCGTGAGGATTACAGCAACCCTTTCTGTGCAAAGGTGATACGCGTGGCTTCGTTCAGATCCAGAGCTTTAAGTGACTCCGGCTGTACCCAGGCTATCTCCTGAAACTCTTCATTAAACGTTACTTCACGGTTGGCACTGAAGCAGTCGAAGATCAGGTAAATCATGTAAATCTCTTCCGTGCTGCCGTCGGCGTAGGTTTTCACGCGGATGTCATCGCGAAAGGCCCAGGGCTTCACGTCGGTTATCTCCAGCACTTCGCCCAGCTCTTCGCGAATTTCACGGCGTAGCGCCTGCTCCATGGTTTCTCCTGGTTCCATCCCGCCACCGGAAAGCGCCCACTGGCCGGGGAATACCCCACGGTCATCGGCCATTTTGCACAGCAGATAAGCCCCGTTGTTCTGAATAATCGGACAGACAATCGTACGTTGACGCATGGTTTCTTCCTGAAAAATGAGAGTGGTTTATGGTAGCAGGTACGTGGTGCCAGGTGTGTTACTGGTGGCTGATTTTCACCGTGGGTTATCAGGATTTTGTTGTAGGTTCAGCCAGAATTCGACACTGGTGTCGAATGTCTTTGCGAGACGGGAAGCCATATCTGCGGTAAGAATGATTTTATTGTTGATCAGCGCGCTGGCTGTATTGGGGTCTACGTTCAGCATATCGGCCAGATCGGAGATTTCCATATTAAGCGGTTTAAGATACTCGTATAGCAACACATCGCCTGGTCCGGTGGGTATACGTAGGTCTTTATGGTTATTCATGATTAATACCTTGTTTATGTGTGTGGTCTGACGCACGCATCCTGTGGGAGAGGGAATGCGATCACGGACTGTCCCCTCTCCTTTTGGGAGAGGGTTAGGGTGAGGGGGAACATACGGCTGTGGTGGTCATTCCGTTCACTTTATGTTCCTTGCTACTCTGTTACTACATTACCGGTGAACGTGCCAGGGTGGCTCACCGCCACCACCCTGGCAACCCGGGCTCCCGGCAAGAAAATCGTCGCTACGCGAATTGTTCGCCCCATCCCTGGGGCTCACCCCTTCGGGGCCAGCGCAGGCGCTGTCCAAAATTGCTCCCGGCAATTTTGTCCTCAGCTTATTCCTTTCGGCTTTCGGGTCGGGCGCGATGCAGCGTCCATGCAAGTCGCGCCCTCTCGGCGCATCCATGCGCCTCGCCCCGGCCTACAGGAAACGCTTCGGCGATTTTCAGCCGGACCATGGAGTCGCTGTAAGCATTTTATTTTAATGAAGTTATTTAATCGCTTATCGAGTAGGCCGGGTAAGGCACAGCCGCCACCCGGCTTTGACATTTAACCCAGTAACGCGACGCCAGCCTCTGTTCTCAGCCAGCGCGGAGCTTTTAACAGGTCGGCAAAATAACGGGTCAGTTCAAACAGTAAATCACCCATCACGCGGGCTGATTCAGGGGCAAGTGCACCACTGATAAGTAACTGCGTGATCTCCTCGCAGTAACGGTTGAGCTGATCGGATTCTGTGGTAAATGCGGGGGCATGATCGGGAAAAACATCCACGGTAAGACGTTCCTGTAAATATTCAGGAACCGGCTCCAGCAGCATGGGGCGGAGCAGGGCGAGGCTGGTGGCAAGACGGCCACAAAGAGCCATTTTTCTTGCGGGATCGGTTTCTTCTACCAGAGCCTCACAAAAACGTTCGCAGTTGTCGGCAAGGTCGATGAAGTCGGTGTTGTGATTGAATGGGGTAGTGAAAAGTGCGTTACTGGTATTCATATTCTTCTCCAATCAGTTGATAAACCGACCAGGGAAATGCCAATTTCCCTGGTGGCAGGTCTGAACGGAGTTGGCATTACCGGCTTGGAGTGTACCGGCGCGTCTTGCGACGCCCCCGTCCAGCCCACCATTGAGATGTAGCCAGACGCGCGGCGCAACAAGAACTTACGCCGTCTCCAATAATAACCAGGATGCCAATCCCGACGCCAGATTTTGCTGGCGTGGAAGAAACATACGCTCGAATAACCTTATGAAAAAGAGGGTGAGAAAGGAGAAGTTGAAACCTGCGAGATGGCTTCAGGAAAGATGTATGGCGTTGCAATGACCTGTGGTGTGTTGCCCTCTGCTCTTCAGGGAGAGAGTTAGGGTGTGGGGGAACATATGGCTGAGGTGGTCATTCCGTTCACTTTATGTTCCTTGCTACTCTGTTACTACATTACCGGTGAACGTGCCAGGGTGGCTCACCGCCACCACCCTGGCGACCCGGGCTCCCGGCAAGAAAATCGCCGCTTCGCGAATTGTTCGCGCCATCCCTGGGGCTCACCCCTTCGGGGCCAGCGCAAGCGCTGTCCAAATTAAGTAGACCACTTCAGCTTATTCCTTTCGGCTTTCGGGTCGGGCGCGATGCAGCGTCCATGCAAGTCGCGCCCTCTCGGCGCATCCATGCGCCTCGCCCCGGCCTACAGGAAATGACAGGGCTACGGTAGAGCAGTTCACTCAAAGCTCGCCAGAAGACGCTACGTTTGGCCTGGGCTGGCGTGTAAATGGTAATGCTTCGATGACACCAACTTTCGGTGTGCTGGCAAGTTCTCTGACATATGGCCACACCGGATGGACAGGTACTCTGACGGCCATCGACCCGGCTAACAATATGGCTATCGTTATCCTCGGTAACAGGCCGCATTCGCCAGTGGCGAATCCTTCCGTGAATCCTAATGTGTTTGTCAGCGGTTTATTGCCAGCGGCAACATATGGATGGATTGTTGATCAGATATATGGTGCATTGAAATAAATTTAAAACTATTAAAAAAGGACTCCATTGGAGTCCTTTTTTAATCAAAAAGAAAATTGATAATGCCATTTCGATTTATAAATATCACCAACAGGCTTAATAATACAATTAAAAAGCCCAATAATCAAATAATAATGAATATATTAGTGTGCTTTCCTGGTAAGCTATTAATAAAGGAAACGCAAGTATTAAAATGATTGAATCTATCACTATATGCTTCCTTGTTTGGGATGGAATATATTCGCTTTAAAATAAATAATCACAAGTGAGCTATGAAGAAGATCCTATGCAGTCATAGCAACAATTATTAATGCAATAAATACAATAGTCATTAATACACTAAGATAGAAAGTCATTAAGAAAATATTTGTTAACTCTTTAGGCAAACCTCTTATAAATTTCACTTTTTCATCCTGTAAACCCAAACTAGAGGGCATATTGAACACAAGAGGAATTATAATGAAATTCATTTTGATGTTATATCCGATAATAAAAAAAGGGCTTGATGTATTAAATAATTTCGCTTCAAAAGGTAAAGTTCCAAATTCTTTTTTATATAAATCACAAATAATATAAAACTTATTATTTTCAACATGCATTAAAATAAACATTAAAATTAAACCTAAAATTACTATGCATGTTAAAATTAAAAATACATATTCTGCCATCAATATATTTACCTTTTTCTTTCGGCAGGGGTTATTAAATACTCCTGCCGGATTTTTAATGAGAATAATTATATATTTTTTCAGCTATGATTTCACCACTTACTTCTCCAGCTTTACTAAGACCAAACCCGGTAAGTGCAGGTACAACAATTTCACAAGCAATAGCTCCAACTCCTCCAGCGGGCGCACTAAGATATGATAATACAACTACACAGCCAGTAGATGCTGCAACTGTCGCACTTCTTAATAATATAGGAACAAGTATACCACCTGAGAACTTTCCAATTTCTGTATAAGTGGTTTTTTCACACTCCCTTCCAACAGTACAGGCATCATAGATTGAATTCATTCCATTTAAAGCAGATAAACCAATGCCTACTTTATTAAAGGTTTTCATAAGTTTAGCAAGCTTTGCAGATTTTTCTATATAAGTTGCATAACCTTCAATATCATTAACGCCAGTTTGATTCCATCTATGAATGATCGAAGATGATGATAACCTTAAGGCTTTTTTCATATCATCATACTGAGCAAGACCTATATTGTTTCTGAAAATCTTTAAAAGTATCCCATCTAATTCCTTAAATAATTTTCTACGTTCAATAAAAAATTGTTCCCCTATCAATGTTCCACGAGTTAAATATTGGTTTTTATATGCATCATGAATTTTAGTTAAGGTTTTCTCAATTTCACCAAAATATTTCTCAGACATATCACTTATAACCCCTCCATAATCTGAACCATATGAAGTAACCATATCTATCAAATTTCTGTTTTGATAAAGGAATCTGGCTTCATCTAATGAAAGAGGCTCTAAAGCGTTATCAATTCTATCTCTGGCATTTTCCAGATGTTTGATTTGTTCTGGATTTTGGCGTTCAGGATCAGCAATGATAACTATTGAACCAGGTTTTTTCTTTATATCCGGATTCAATTGATTATACAACTCCTTAGTACCATCTGGGGGAGTATTGAATAAATAAGGTTCAAAAGCTTTTGGCGTTGCACCATAAGGCAGAACGCAAAATCCTGCATCTACGAGTTCCCGTTCTTCCTGTGGCTCTGTAGGCGCTTCAGCAGGTTCTACTACTGGTGTAACAGGTTTTGGTGTTGGTGATGATTCTGAGTGTATGAGGGAAATGGGCCGGGTAGCACTCACAGAACTTTTAATAGCTTCAGATTCATATCCGTAAATGCAATCAGTAAAAGAATTTATAAAATAGCATTTGCAGGCACACGTTCCCCTGCTATGTGCAGTCCCGGCTGCCTGAACGCCATGTATAGAATAATTGGGGATACCTCCTGCTATACGATATGTTTTTTTATCAGCACCACAAATATACTTATCACCCATCCGTGCTGTAGCCTGACCATGTATCGAATGAGAATCACATCCTTCTATAATACTGCCACCACAAGTAGTTTTATCACCACGCACTAAAAAATATCCAGTACCCATTACGACCTCATTTAATCAAAGTTAGATTATCCGGATTATTAAAAATCCAGTTGTTTTTCCAGGTAACAATATATTTACAGTCTTCTATACTGTTAGATTCAGTTAAATTTATATGATTGTATGCGAGTAAGGCTTGCGCCATAATTTCATTATCAGAACCTGTCATAAATCCGGTATACTCTTTAAAATCTGAAAATCTTCCTCTCCAGTATTTTTCAAAGCGCTCAACAACGCTCGAAGGTATTCTTAATATTGCATGACCTTCTTTATTTGCTACAGCATTGGAATTATAGGTTACAGGAATCGTAACCTGTACCAGATGATAACCTGAATACATTAATTGATTATCTTTATTTGCCCAAAAACCTGCACTAAGTAATAAATTATAATCATCAGTGTTTTTAATACTCTGATTATGTATTATCATTTCTTTAATATTTAATTCATTCAAAGAATAAACCGCCCATTTTTGCCGGAATTTTTTCTCCAGATGAATGCTGTATATTGCTGCTTCTATTCTCGAAAAAAATACCATGATCCCTTCTAATCCTTCACGGTATTTCCTCCAGAGTGGCTCTAACATTTTTTCTTCTTTGTTTGTATTGCTGTTATATAAATCAACAACACGGGCAAGAACCCATAATTCATGCTGACATATATACTGATTGATGTTTTTATCTTCCTGAAAAAAATACATGCATCATTCACTTCCTTTTATTAAAGGCTGAACATCACACGTTTTTATAATTAGATAATGAGGTCATGATCACACTAGCACTAAAAAAGCCTGAATTTTTTTCTTTAAAATTCAGGCTGTAAATTGATATTCAATTAATAATCATCGCGCGAATAATTTAGAGGGTTTTTTGGTTCTCAACTATCATTTAAATTCCTTTAAGTCCGTCGACGGAAAGCAGTAAGTTTAAAGCCTTTCCCCATTTTTCAGTTGTTTCACGTTTTTCAATGAAATAATCATATTTATCATAGTGCTTTTTATTGATTGTCTTGTTTACATGTTGGTTTACAATATCACGTTCGTTTTCAGAAAATGCAGCATACCCGCCAAAGTTTTAAATGTACGGCGTATATCCCTCATCGTAAATGACTTATCAAAATGTTTGCGGGTGATCTGTACAGAGGTGATCTCGTTAGCTGATTCATCACCTGTAAAAAGCTCCAGCTTGATTAGCTGTTCCAGGTGTGCGCCGTATTGACCGATTGTACTGCGATGGCCAGAGAGCGATTTAAACGCCTGAAATGCTCCAAACAGCTCGCGCAGTGTTCCGGTGCGCATTTTTTTACCCATCGCATCAGAACGTGCCTGGTGCGCCATACCTGCCAGTTCAGCATAACGTTGCGTTGCCTGTTCGAGCGTGAAGTGAGGCCAGTCTCCCAGCGTTTTAAACTGGCGCTTTCCCCCGACCTGGAAACGATAGACGAAAGACTTACGTCCTGAAGGGAAAATTTTGATACCTAAACGTCCGGTGCCTCTTGTACCATCATCCCGGAAAACATAGTAAGCAGATTCTTTTGTGCGTAGTCCGCCGAACACACTATCATTTAACCGCATTGTTGCTATCTCCTTTTGCATAAGCGGTGCATACAATTTGCATAACAGCGGGTGTCGTTGTGGGTGCTATTACGTTGAAACCGTATGCATTCGCTTGAGATTGCACAACTATTAAATTGGCTTTTTAATCAGTTGGTTATAACAAGTTTGTGATTGGGTTATAGTCAATGATTTTGAATGTTCCTCTCCCACAGGGCTGATGGTTCCCCAGTAATTTTTGTCTTTAATTCAGCGATGATATTACGCCATTGAATTAAGGGACTTACAGCGGTGTCATGGTCCGGCTGAAAATCGCCGAAGCGTTTACGGAAGGCCGGGGCGACGCGCATGGATGCGCGGCGAGGGCGACTTTACAGGGACGTTTCATCCGCCCGTCCCCGGTTAGCCTGGAGCAAACGCTGAGGGCATCGCGAAGCGACGATTTTCTTGCCGGGAGCCCGGGTCGCCAGGGTAGCGGCGGTGAGCTACCCTGGCACGTTCACCGGTATTGTGGTGACAGAGTAGCAAGGAACGTAAAGTGAACGGAATGACCACCTGAGCCGTATGTTCCCCCTCACCCCAGCCCTCTCCCCAAAGAGGAGAGGGGGCCGTCCGTGCTCGTATGACCTCTCCCACAGGGAGAGGGCGAAAACCAAAAATCACCGCTCTCTCAGCGCCTCTTTCGCCCGGTTAAACGGCTTAATCATATAATCCAGCACGGTTTTTTCGCCGGTTTTGATATCCACCGTGGCAATCATCCCTGGCACAATCGAAAAATGCCTTCCCGCTTTATTCACCAGAAAATCCTGGCTGGTGCGGATAAACACCCGGTAATAAAACACTTCCGGTTTGGCTTCGTCCTGAATGGTGTCCGGGGAGATGGTTTCCACCACCCCGTGCAAACCGCCGTAAATGGCGTAGTCATAGGCGGTTATCTTCACCAGTGCTTTTTGCCCGGGATGAATAAAGGCGATGTCGCGCGGCGAAAGGCGGGTTTCAATCAGCAGATGATCGTCCACCGGGACAATCTCCATCAGCTCGCCGTTTGGCGGGATCACACCGCCGATGGTCGTGACTTTGATGTTTTTCACAATGCCGCGAACAGGGGAGCGTACCGTCAGGCGGGTAACGGAATCCTCACGTCCTTTAAGAATAGCGGAGAGCATATCCACTTCGGCATTGGCTTTTGACAGCGCCTCGCGCGCCTGCACGTAATACTGCGAACGCACGTCTGTCAGCTTGAGTTCCAGGTCGCTTTTCTGCCGCTGAAGACGCAGCACTTCAACGTGGCTGGCGGCACCGGTTTTTACCAGACGCTCCGTTATCGCCAGCTCTTTATTCGCCAGACTCAGGGCCGAGTTCAGTTCACGCACGGTGTCTTCAAGCTGTGCGCGGCGGGATTTGTAGAGATGGGTTTCGGTGGCGAGAAGGTCAGGCCAGGCTTTTAATGATTCAGGAAAAACCAGCGGAAGGTCGTTAACTTCTGCGGTTAAACGCACGCTGGACGCCAGCGATGCGCGGTAGCGGGCGGCACTTTCCCCCACGTTGGACTCAGAACGGGTCGGGTCGAGCCTTGCCAGTACCTGGCCTGCCTGAACCTGATCCCCTTCATGCACGTTCAGCCCGGCCAGTATTCCGCCATCGAGCGACTGCAATACCTGTTCGCGAGAGCTTGGGATCACTTTGCCGGTTCCCGTAGAGACTTCATCCAGCATTCCGAACCATGCCCACACGCCGGTGACGATAAACAGCAGAAGCGTCCACAGTACAATGCGTCGCGCGCCGGAATAGCCGCTTTCCGAATCAAGCGTATTGTCCAGATCGTCCATCGTTGCGGCATCATGCTGACTGGTTTTCATTTTTCCACTCCCGTCCGTTCGCCTGTTGCTGCATTCGGCTGTTGTTGAGGGCCTGCGCTTTCGGCGCATCCATGACCAGCATCCCTTCTTTCAGCACCACCACGCGCTCAACCAGTTCCAGTACGGGCACGCGGTGTGTGGCGACAACCAGCGTGCGGTTGCCCAGCCACTGACTCAGGCGCTGAATAAACTCGCGTTCGGTATGTTCATCAAGAGAGGCAGTGGGTTCGTCGAGCAGGACGATATTGGGATCGCGCAGGAGCATTCGCGCCAGCAAAATGGATTGCCGCTGGCCGCCGGACAATCCCACACCATTTTCCATGATCGGGTAGTCCAGCCCCTTTGGTAGCTTCTGTACAAAGCTTGCCGCGCCGCACATCTCCAGCACATTAACGATCTCTTCGTCGGTGGCACGTGGCATCCCGAGCGTGATGTTCTCGCGCAGCGTGCCGTGGAATAACCGCGCATTCTGGGTCATAAAGCCCACGTTGCGCCGCAGGTCGGCCACGTCCAGATGCGGCAGGCTGAAGTTGTCCAGACGCAGCTCGCCGCTGGCCAGCTCCATACCGCCCGCCAGCGCCTGAAGCAGCGTCGATTTGCCCGCGCCGTTGCGCCCGAGGATCGCGATGCTCTCACCGGGTTTGATCTCCAGCCGGTTGATGCGCAGCGCCATGCGCGGGTCTTCCGGGTGATAGCGAAACTGCGCCTGATCGAATAGATAGTGCCCGCGCAGCACATCCTGGCGAATCGGGGTGTCTTCTCTCAGGTTTTCGGTGGGCAACTGCATGATGCTGTCCAGGCCCTCTTTGGCGGCTTTCACCTGCTGCCAGCGCGCCAGCACGCCGCACAGGGTGGCCATCGGGGCAATCATGCGCGAGGCCAGCATCGAGGCGGCAACCACGGAGCCCGTGGTTAAGGAGCCTTCGATAACCATCGGTGCGCCGAAAACGATCACCCCTGCGTAGACCAGGCTCTGGATCGTCATCCCCCAGTTGATCAGCCCCTGGCTCAGCTCGCGGGTGCGCAGGCCAGATTCTGCGGTGATCTGGATGTAGCTGTTCCACTGTTGCAGGAAGCGGTTTTCCGCCTGCATCAGCTTGATGTCTTCCAGCCCCTGAACGCTCTCGACCAGTACCGCATTGCGCAGGGTGGATTCATGGGCCGATTGTTTCGCCAGCTCCGCCAGCTTTTTCTGCAACAGAATACCAGGCAGCACCATCAGCACGGCGGCTACCGGCGCAATCCACGCCAGCGGTGGGGCAATGATTGCCAGCACCACCACAAACAGCAGAAAGAAGGGCAGGTCGACAATGGTGGAAATGGTCGACGAGGTGACCATTTCGCGGATCTGCTCCAGCTCGCGCAGCTGCGAGATAAAGCTGCCGGTGGAGCGAGGCACCGCGCTGTTACGCAGGCGCAGGGCATGGCCGAAGACCCGGTCAGAGACGCGTAAATCGGCGCGTTTACCCAGCAGATCCATAATGTGACCCCGGGCGATACGCAGCACAAAGCCAAACAGGGTGGCAATCAGCACGCCAATCGTCAGCACATACAGGGTGGGGTACGACTGGGCGGGGATCACCCGGTCATATACCTGCATCGAAAAGACCACGCCAGAAAGGGATAACAGGTTGATAAAGAGGGCAGCCAGCATCACCCAGGTGTAGGGGCGCAGGTCGCGCATTACCAGTCGGTAGAGCCAGTCCGGGCGATACTTCGAAATATAGGCATCCACGCGGCTGTCTTTTAAGGCCGCCAGCGGGCGCAGGGCGGCCACATGACGAATGGCGGGCAGCAGCGCCTGAAGGGATAGACGGTTAGTTTGCGGCGTGCTGTCGATAAAACAGATCTCCAGCGTGTCTTCGCCGTCAAAGTATTCAATGACGCCAATCTTGCCCTCTTTCAGCTCAACCACCAGCGGCAAACGCCAGCTGTTGATGGCGTCCTGCGTGGAGTGCAAAAGCTGGAACGAAAGCCCGGCCTCACGCGCCAGCAGGGTGAGGGCGTTTATCATCGGTTTGCCGCTGAGCCACGGGGCGTCCGCAACCAGCGCGCCGGGGGAACAGGCCACCCGGTAGTGATCGGCAACATGACCAAATGCCTGGGCCCAGTGCGCCAGGGCCTGATCCGAAATCGGTTCGTTTTGCGATGGGTCGGTGTGTTTCATGGCTGGATCTCCACAGACTGGATCGTGCGGTTATCCAGGCTAAAGGCGTGGCGCATACGGCCCGTGTTGTACAGGCAGTTCAGCTGGAGTTGATGCAACTGGCCGAGCGTTTGCTGCTGAGTAAAACGCGCCTGGTAGACCTCTTGTTCAGCGTTTAGCACGTCCAGCAGCGGGCGTGAGCCAAGCTCAAGATACTGTTGCTGGTAGAGCTCGCGGGTGCGCACGCTGAGCGATTCCTGGCGGGACTGGATCTGCAATGTGCTGAGCAGGCTCATCACCTGGCTGCGCGATTCCAGCAGTTTTTGTCTGACGTCCAGCCGCGTGCGTTGAATGGTAGACTGTGCCGCTTCAACCGCGTGTCCGGCTGCATTGCGCCGCGCGGTTAACCCGCCGCCCTGATAGAGCGGCATCTCGACTTTGACCCACGCGGAATACTGGGTGCGATCCAGTGAACCGTGTCCCGCATAGTTGTCATTCAGATAGTGGCGAACTTCCGGCTCCAGCGAGACGGTCGGGGTCATCTGGGCGTTGGCGTAGTCCAGATTGGCCTGCGCGATATTAGCCTGCGCCCAGGCCGCAAGCACCGCCGGCACTAGCCGGTCGTCTGGCTCAGCGATGTCGCAGCTGCGTTTCATTCGGTCCGGGAAATCATTGCTGATTGCGCCCAGTGTATTCCAGCTGAGGTTGCTCATCAGCGTGGCGCGCGAGCTGTCCAGGTTGGCCTGATACTGCATTAACTGTGCGCGTGCGCCTTCAACACGGGCATCGGTTTGTACTACGTCTGAGAGCGACGTCGCCCCTTCGTCGTTACGCTGGCGGGTGAGCTTGCCGATTGCGTTCAGGGCATCAAGCTGCTCTCTGGCGGTTTCAACCATCTGTTGCCAGGTCTGAACCTGCACCATGGCGGTGGCCGTGTCGTGGGCAATGGTATCGATACTGACCAGCACATTGGCCTGCTGTTGTGCGACGCCAGCGTTTTCGGCGCGCACCTGGCTTGCCACTTTGCCGAAGTCATACAGCATTTGCGAAAGCGAGAGCACCAGTGAAGGGGTAAAACCGGAGTCGCCGCCATTATGCGTGTAGCCGCTATCCATCCCGGCGTTAACCTGCGGATAGTATTTCGATTTGGCGACATCGACCTGTTCTGATTGCTGGAAGAGTTTTCCCACCGCTTCGCTGATGGCCGGATGCCAGCTCACGGCGCGGACGACGGCGTCATCCAGGTTTAATACGCCCGGCGGTGTTTTGCTGGTCGGAAGTGCAACGCGGCCTTCAAGAGAGGGAAGTTCCTGCTCAGCACTCAGCTGTTCGGCATTAATCACAACCGCCTGAGCAGGCAACACGGGTACAGAAAACAGGCAGCACGAGAGCCACCAGCGAGGCATTCTTTTTCTCATGTCTTGTCCCTAATAAAAGAGTACCGCTTTATGTTGTCTATGCCCGGGCGGCAAGCGCCCGGGTCATTATTTTCGGCTGTCAGGTAATGATGTTGTGGTGCTGATTTACAAGCTCGTCGAAGGTGGTCTGAACATTATCCAGGGTGACCAGTGTGGTTTTGGCGTAAGCACTTCCTGTGCCGTCGCGGTCGATGGAAATCACGGTGTTACTTCCGTTAGTGGAGACGGACACATAGTTACCGAGCGACGATGTCTGGCCGTTCCAGCCCACCAGCAAATCGCCGATATCGATATTATCCCCCTGCGAAACAGAGAAGTTGGTCCAGTGATCGCCGGTGCCGTTGCCCCCGGTACCGGCACCTGTGGTGGTATCGAGCACGTGATAAATCAGCGTGTCGCCATAGGCACTGCCGGTCATGAAGTCGTTGTGGTTGGTGCTGGTCATCTGCGGTGACAGATTGATGGTCAGCGAGGCGGTATCGGTCTGGCCGTTGGCAGCGGTCAGGGTGTAGTTGAAGACCTCCTTGCTGGTCATGGTGGAAAGCGAGATCCCGCTGTTCAGCGTGTAGGTGTAGCTGCCGTCCACGCCAATAGAGAGCGTGCCGTAATGCCCGACAATCGACGCGCTGGCGTTGCTGGTGGTGTACGGATCAAGCGTGGTGACATGGCCGTCATACCCGGTGATGCTCAGACGGGTGTTCACCGATGCCAGCTGATCCAGCGCCCCCTGCGAATCCGTACCGTCGTAGATATTGCCCGTCACCAGATGCCCGGCGGTGGTTTCGAAGTTATTGAGGAACACTGAGGTGCCTGTTACGGATGGGGTGATCGTAATGCCGCCCACACCCAGTGGCCCCGCAGTACCGGTAAAGCTCAGGGTGTATGTCCCTGCATCCAGATCCAGCCCGCTCAGGTTGATGGTGGTGGAGCCACCGCTAAACGAGCTGGAGGCAATCGGCGTTGAAGCCCCTTGCAGGGTAATCGACCAGGTGACACCTAGCCCGCCCAGCGGCAGCACGGATGCAATGTCAAAGTGCAGCACCACATTGTGCAGCGCGGTGTTCGGGTCGACGGTAAAGGTGCCGCTACCGGAGGCGCGGGTGGTACTCAGCAGGGCGGCCTGCCAGCTTGCGCTGCCAACGGAGGTATCGCTCCAGGCTGCGATGTGCTGTGTGGCATCAAAGGTCACCAGTTTGCTGACATCGTCGATGGCATCCAGCGCGTGCGGCGTTGGGGTGATGTTGAGCGACGCGCTGTCCTTGTGCCCGGTCGAGTCGGTAATGGTGTAGACAAAGGTATCCGGGGTGCGGATTTTGTCTGCCCCGGTGCCGGCTTTCAGGGTGTAGCTGTAGTGGCCCTGAGCATCAATGGTCAGTGTGCCGTACAGCCCCTGAATGGTTGTGGTGCCGGTTGCGTTAACCTGCACGCCGTTCACTTCGGTCACCGTGGCGGTCACGCCGGTTGGCAGGATGTCGTCCGCCATCACGTTACCGGTGGTCGAACCGTCGGTGCTGGATACGGTGTAAACGTGATCCTCAAGCACGTTCAGGGTGTAGCCAGTCAGGGCGGTGATCCCCGATGCGGTATTCAGCAGGAACAGATACTGCCCGGCCGGGAGATCCAGCGTTAGCTTGCCGGACGTGCCGCCCAGCAGCGGCGCGGTCAGCCAGCTTTTATCGTAACGATACTGCTGGTAGGTCTGGGTTGCGGCGTTGAACTTATAGACGTAAAGGTCAAACACCGAGCCGATGGCTACCCCGCCAACGCTTGCCTGCAACGTCATGGTGCGGGTGGTGCCCTGATCGACGTTATAGATAATCGGGTTGCTGAGGTTACTTAGCACGTCAAGACTCAGCACGTTGCCCAGACTGACGCCCACCACCGTGAACCCGCCCTGGGATGATGTCCCGTTGTCGATGGCATGAACGCTGGTATCGAAAGTGAAGCTTGTCGCGTCATCTACAGCCGTCGCATGGGCGACCGTTGCCCCGGAGCTGGTGCCAAGCGAAATCACCAGCTGGGCGCTGGCGGTTGAGCCGTTATGCGCGATGGTGTAGGTGAAGTTCTCCGTGCGGCCGTTGGCGCTGGCGCTGGTGGTGGTCAGCGTGTAGGTGTAGGTCCCGTTGGCGCTGATGGTCAAGTCGCCGTACAGACCGTGAACCACGGTGGTGCCGCTGGCATTGATCGCGATGGTCTGGCCCTGCGCGTTCGTCACCTGGGTGACCAGCGTGCCGGACGGCGCGTTGTCGCTGCCGGAGACGGCATCGTTGTCGGTTATCACGTTACCCGCAACGTTCAGGTTGCTGCCAACAATGGTGCCCGCACTGGTTTGCGTGACGTCCACATCGAGGCTGCTGTAAGCCCCTGTTGCCAGCAGGCTGGTATTGTAGGTCAGCACCCGATACTGCCCCTGAGGCAGCCCGGTCAGGTTCAGGGATACGCCGTTCGCCCCGAGGGTCAACAGGTTCAGCGTGCTGCCATCCCCGGAGTCCACCACCGTAGTCCAGACGTTGTTGGTGGCGTCCCAGTGCTGCACCACAATCTGCATGGTGTTGAGCAAGCTGAGCACCGCGCCCGTCCCGTAGGCGTTAATACTGATATTGGCCGACGCTCCCGGGTCAATGGTGAAGGTGACCTGCGCGCTGTTGTTCCCCAGCAGCGAGAGCACGTTACCTACCGCGCCCACCAGCAGCAGACCGTAATCGCTGTACTGGGCATCGGTCACTGTCGCCGTGGTGGTGAAGTTCAGCTCGTCGAGGTTATTCGCTGCAGACAGCGGCAGGTTAGGGGCGATAGCCTGCCCCGGCAGTGAAGTGTTACCTGCGGCATCGGTCGCGTTCAGTGTCAGAGTTCCCCCTTCAGTTTGCTTGTTGGCAAAGGTCAGAGAGAAGACACCGCTGGCGTTGGCCGTCGTGGTGTAGGTGGTGCCATCCGGCAGGCGAATGGTGACCGTGCTGCCCGCTTCGGCCTGACCGGTCAGCACGCTGCCATCGGCGTTAAAAGTGCCTGTCGGGATGCCTGGTGCGGTGGTATCCACAACCACGGCAATGCTGCCCGAAACCGGGCCGGTACCCGTGCCGTTGGAGGCGGTTGCTGTGAACGTATGCGCACCTTCGCTCAGAGCGGGCGCGGTAAAGCTCCAGTTGCCGTTTACGTCAGCGGTGACTGTGCCCATCGACACCCCGTTGTTAAACAGGGTCACCGTTGAGCCTGGCTGCGCGGTCCCCGCAAGCGTCGGAGTGGCGTCGTCGGTACTCTGCCCGTTACTCAGCGTGCCTTTCACCGTACCGAAATCATCTGTCACGGTGTTGATGACTGGCGCACCCGGCAGGGTGGTAAACGGTGCGATGACCGGGGAAGAAAGCCCGACGTTGCCCGCTTTATCGGTGGCAAAGGCCAGCAGCGTTTCACCGCTGGTCTGCGCCGGGTTGATGGTGGCGGTAAAGTTGCCGTTACCGTCCGCCGTGGCGGTGCCGAGCACCGTACCGCCGCTGGTGGTGATGGTCACGGTGCTGCCCGCTTCTGCTGTACCCGTTACGCGCGTACCAACGTTAACCACCGCCAGTCCGCCCGGCGCCACCGGTGCAAGGGTATCCACCACAATAGAGGTGACAGGGGATGCGGTACTGGTGTTACCCGCAGCATCCGTGGCGGTAACGGTAAAGTTATGCTGCCCGTCGCTGAGGATGGTGGTGGTCTGTGGCAGGCTCCAGTTGCCGTTGGCATCTGCGGTAACCTGGCCGACAAGCGTAGTGCCATCATAAATTTTCACCACGCTGTTGGCTTCTGCGGTGCCGTTCAGCGCAGGCCGCGTGTCGTTGGTGGGGGTTGAGCTGGTCACTGGCCCGGTGATGCTGCCCACATCGTCCACGATGGAGGTAATGGCTGGCGCGTTCGGTGCGGTCGCATCCACCACCAGGGTGAAGGTGTTTGAATCACCGCTGACGTTGCCTGCCGGATCGCTGGCCGTGGCCCTGAGCGTGTGCGAGCCATCGGTAAGCGGGCTGGTTGGAGTAAAGCTCAAGTTGCCGTTGGTGGCGACAACGCTGCCAAGCAGGGTGCTGCCATCGTAAATACGAACCAGTGAACCCGCTACCGCCGTGCCGCTCAGGGTCGGTTTGTTGTCGTCCGTCAGTTGGCCACTGGTGAGATTGCCAATGTTCGGGCCTGCGTCATCAGCCACGGTAAGGATAACCGGCGGAGCTGGCGGCGTGGTATCGACGGTCAGCTGGAACGGTGCAGACGGGTTGCTGATGTTACCGGCTGCATCTACCGCCCGTGCCGTGAAGCTGTGGGTGGTTTCGCTCAGGTTGGCGCTCAGTTGCAACGACCAGTTGCCGTTGATATCGGCGTTAGTCGTGCCGATGAGCGTGCCTCCGTCATAGACGTTGACCGTGGCGAGCGGCTCGCTGGTGCCTTTTAGCAGTGGCTGGGCGTCATCGGTGAGCTGCCCGGCGCCCAGTGGCCCCTGAATGGTGCCGAAATCATCCACCGCCTGCGTGATGGCCGGTGCGGCAGGCGGCGTCAGGTCAACCACCAGCACATACGGCGGGGAGGCCGGGCCTACGTTTCCGACCACATCGGTGGCGGTAAAGGTGAAGCTGTGGCTGCCCTCTGTCAGTGCGGCGGGGGTGTAAGCCCACAATCCTGAGCCGTCTGCTGTGACCTGGCCAATTTGCTTGCCATTGTCGTAGACGGTGATCAGGGCATTGCCTTCCGTGGTGCCGTTAAAGGCTGGTGTGGTGTCGTTGGTGGAATCGCCATTGGCCAGGGTCACCGTCGTACCCACGTTGTCGATTACGCTTGCGACTATCGGGGCAACTGGCGCGCTGGTATCTACCGTGAAGGTCACGGTTGTGCTGCCGGTGCTGGTATTCCCGGCCGGGTCGGTGGCGGTGATGACCAGGCTGTGCAGCCCGTCGGCCAGATTCGCAGTAGGGGTAAATGTCCAGGTGCCCCCCGCAGTGACCACTGCGGTACCAATTTCGTTTGCGCCATCTTTGATGTGGATGGTGGTGCCGGCATCCCCGGTGCCGCTCAGGGTCGGACGATTGTCATCGGTGCGACCGTTAGCTGCTATTTGCCCGGTAATCGAACCCACATCGTCCAGGACGCCGGTGACGGCAGGTGTGGCCGGAGCGGTGGCATCGACGGTGATGGCGAAAACAGGCGTGGTAGTGGACACGTTGCCCGCATCGTCGTTGGCATAAATGCGCAGGTTATGTACGCCATCAGTCAGGGCCGTGGTTGGGGTGAAGCTCCAGACGCCGCCGCTCACAATCGCCGTGCCTATCTGCACGCCGTTATCCAGAATGTGAATGATATTGCCTTCGCTGCCCGTACCGCTCAGGGTCGGCAGGTTATCGTTGGTCAACTGACCGTTGGTGAGATTGCCCACGCTTCCCTGCACATCGTCATAGACCGTATCCAGCGTTGGCTGTGCGGGCGGTGTGGTAGAGATAGTAATACCGTAGCTGTCCGACACCGTACTCTGGTTGCCCAGCGGATCGGTTGCCACCACCGTGAAGCTGTGCTGACCGTCTGCCAGCGCTTTTGAAGGCGTAAAGGTCCAGTTGCCGTTGACGTCGGCCAGTGCTGTACCCAGCACCGTGCCGTTATCGCTGATGGTCACCGTGCTGCCCGCTTCGGCTTTGCCGTTCAGGGTTGGTGTGGTGTCGTTGGTGGACGCGTTCTTGTCGATGCCGCCCACGTACAGCGGAACGTCGTCAGTAATGGTTGTGATCGTCGGTTTATCTGGTGCTGTGGTGTCGATGACCACCATAAATGGCATGGAAGGCAGGCTGGTAATGCCCAGGTGAGTCACGGTAATGGTATAGGTGTGAAGCCCATCCAACTGGGGGACGGGAGTGAAGGACCATGCCCCATTTGCCACCGCCGTCGCGACGCCAATCGGCAGCCCGTTATCAAAGATGGTGATGATATCGCCCACGCCTGCGGTGCCGCTCAGGGTTGGGGTGTTATCGTTAGTGGATTGCCCGTTGGTCAGCGGCCCGGTGTAAGGCGGAACATTGTCAGTGACTGCATCGATAACCGGAACGCCCACAGAAATCAGATCGATAGTCACGCTGGCGGCGGCGGAGAGATCGCTGGTGGCAGAACCCACCGTGGCCGTGGCGGTAAAGCTGTGTGTGCCCGAGACAAGCGGTGTGGTCAGCTGATAGCTCCAGCTTGTCTGGCTGGCACCCAGTGTGAAGGTGGTCAGGAGCAGCCCGTCCTGGTACAGGTTCACGGTGCTGCCTGCGGCAGCCGTACCGTTCAGCACCGGCAGCGTATCGTCTGAAGTACTGCCTTTCACGTTCCCTACCAGGATGCCAACATCATCGATAATGGTGTCGATGGTGGGGGGCTGAACGGTGCCGGTGACCTGGTAGCTGGCAGGATCGCTGGTGTTCCCGGCTTTGTCTTCGGCGGTCACGGTCAGGTTATTCCCTGACGTCTGGGGGCTGGTCAGAGTAATGCTGAAGTGGTTGTTGGAATCGGCGGTGCCGGTACCAATCAGGTTGTTGTTGGCATCGCGAATTTCCACCGTAGAGCCTGCTTCAGCCGTACCGGACAGCGTGGTGCCCTGCACGTTAATGCTGATATCTGAAGGCTGCGCAGGCACTAAGGTATCTACCGTCACGGTAATCGGCGTACCGCTTGCGCTGACGTTCCCGGCTTCGTCTTTTGCTGTAGTGCTGAAGGTGTGATCGCCCTGGCCCAGCGCCGATGGCTGGAAGTTCCAGTTGCCGTTGATATCAACCGTCGCCGTACCAATCGGACTTTTGGTGCCGTTATAGTCGTCGTAAATGGTGATCACATCACCCGCTGAACCTGTTCCGCTCAGCACCGGGCGCGGATCGTTGGTGGTGCCGTTATTGGCGATAACCCCGGTGAATGCATCCACGTTATCAGTAATGGTCGGAGCCGACGGCGTGGCTGGTGGATCGGTATCAATAATAATGGTCGCCCCGTGCGAGGCGGCGCTCTCATTGCCCGCGCCGTCTTTGTCGGTGGCGGTCAGGGTGATGTTGTAAGTTCCGTTCGGCAATGGCGTTGTAGGCGTCCAGCTCCAGTGGCCGGTATCATCAACCTCGGCGGTGCCCAGCACTGCGTTGCCGTTGTAGATGGTGATCACATCCCCTTTTGTGCCGGTTCCGCTCAGGGTCGGCGTGGTATCGCGGGTTGGCTGCCCTGGTGCGAGTATGACGTCCGTGCCGTCCGGGTTCACGGTGACAACCGGGGTGGACGGGGCATCTGGCGCAATGGTATCCACCACCACGTTAAACGTGCTGGAAGTGGTGGTGTTCCCGGCGGCATTGATGGCGACCGCCGTAATGCTGTGCGACCCTTCGCCAAGCGGCAGAGGCGGCGTAAAACTCCAGTTGCCGGAGGCATCTACCGTTGCGTTGCCCAGGAACTTGCTGCCGTCGTAAATGGCAACGGTGCTACCCACATCCGTTTTCCCTTCGAAAAGGGGCTGGGTGTCATCGGTCGGTTGACCACTGGTGACCGGGCCTTTCTCGCTGCCCACATCATCGGTTACGTTATCAATGGTCGGTTTGCCAGGGGCTACCGTTGAAAGGTTAAGCACAAAACTGGTGGCGGTGGTGCTGTGGTTACCCGCAGCATCAACGGCCACAAAACTCAGGTTGTGTGTCCCGGTGACAAAGGCGGAGGCACTGGACGGTGTCCATGTCCATGACCCGTTTGGCGCGACCAGCGCAGTACCTATGATATTGCCGTTTTCCATTACGTTAATGGTTGCGCCAGCCTCCCCGGTGCCGTTAAAGGTTGGGGTGGTGTCGTTGGTGAGCTGCCCGCTGGTGATATTCCCTGTACTGGCCGCAGCATCGTCAATCACCTGGCTGATAACAGGGGCGTTCGGGGCGCTGGTATCGACGGTAATGCTCCAGGTGGCGGACCAGCCGCTCTCCTGGCCTTTGCTGTCTACCGCTTTTGCCGTAATGACGTTCCCGCCTTCTACCAGATGCACATCCGCCGGGAAGCTCCAGGTGCCGTCAGACAAAATCACCGTCGAGCCAATTTTATTGCCGTTGGTGTACAGGTCCAGCGTAGTGCCCGCTTCGCCTTTACCGTAGATGGTAGGGTGGTTGTCGTTTGTGATGCCGCCATTAGCCACGCTGCCGGTGAAGTCAGCCTGGTTATCCGTCACGCCGATTATCTCTGGCGTTTGCGCTGGTGTCGTGTCTGGCGCAACGGTACTGGCCGGATCGCCGGTATTGCCTGCCGGGTCGGTTGCCCGTGCGGTTAAGGTTTCACCGTTGTTTTGTGCCGGGTTGAGCGTGATTGTAAAGTTACCCTGATCGTCCACCAGCGCCGTTCCCACGGTGCCCGTGCTGTTGGTCACGGTGACGGTGCTGCCCGCTTCAGCTTTACCGGTTAGCTCCGTGCCATCTGCTGAGACATCCAGGTCGGTCGGTGCGGCCGGTGGAGTGGTATCCGGGGCAGTGGCATGGGCCGGCTGGCTGGTGTTGTTTGCGCCATCGGTTGCCGTGACGTCCAGCAGCTCACCGTTTTTTTGCCCCGGGGAGATGGTTACGTCGAAATGACCGTTATTGTCGGTGGTTCCCGTACCAATTTGCTGGCCGTTTTCCCCCTTCACGATAATGGTACTGCCCGGCTCGGCTGTGCCGGTAACGTGGTCGCCATCCTGAGATACCGCCACGCCATCAGGAATGGCCGGCGGTGTGGTATCCGGGGCATTCAGGTTTGCCGGGGCACTCGGGTTACCGGCTTCGTCAGTGGCGATTATCGATATTTTTTCACCGTTGGTGAGGGCAGGCGAGAGCGTAAGGGTGAAGTGGCCAGTCCCGTCTGTGGTGGTGGTCCCAATCACCGTTCCGGCGCTGTTTTTGATGGTAATAATACTGCCGGCTTCGGCCGTGCCGGTGACCTGATCCCCCGTGCCGTTAATCTGTGCAACTGGGGTAGCAGGCGGCTGAGTGTCGATAATAAAGTTCAGAGGCCTGGACATCCCGCTGGTGTTCCCGGCGGGATCGGTTTCGGTGAGCGTCAGGGAGTGCGCACCTTCTGAAAGCGTCTTACCTGGCGTAAAGCTCCAGTTACCTTTCGCATCTACCGTCGTTTCGCCAATTTTCACCCCTTTGTCATACAGGGTGATGGTATCGCCCGGGTCACCTTTTCCGCTCAACACGGGTTTGCCGGCATGGGTGTACTGGCCGCTCAGGATCGGAATGGCGCTGGAGCCCGTGCGATCGCTGGCGCTCAGCACGCCGGGTGTTGCGGGTGGAGTGGTATCTATTATCACGGTAAACGATGGGGATGCAGGGCCAGTGTTACCTGCGCTATCGGTGGCTTTTGAGGTAATGCTGTGCGCGCCTTCGCTCAAATCTGAAGAGGGAGTGAATTGCCATTTGCCGTCACTGCCCGCAGTCACTGTGCCGATGGCTTTACCGTTGTCATAAATTGTCACCTTCGCGCCAGCTTCCGCCACGCCGCTGAAGGTAGGGCGCGTATCATCGGTACTTTGACCGCGAGAGAGCGCCCCCTGAATTGAGCCAACATCATCACTGGCACCGGTGATCGTCGGGGCCGCCGGGGCGGTGGTATCAGGATCGGCCGGGTCTACCGGTGTAGTGGGGTCTGTTGGATCGGTACCAGGGTTTTGCCCGCCATTGCCGCCACTACTGTGACCACCACCACCGCCGCCACCACCGCCACCTGCGGCAAGGGCAATGCCCCCTGCCGCGGCAACACCGCCAAGTACCCAGGGCCACACGGCGCCACCGGTTGCGGACTCTGTCCCCGCTGCGGCAAGCAGTACATCCGTGGAAGCGATGGACTCGAAGTGCACCACCGCCGGATCATCAACCCACCACAGCAGGCCGCCATCCTCTTCAAGTACCAGCTGGCTAAGTCCTTGCGCATCCGCAACGTAGAAGTTCTTAATGGTGATGGTTTCACCCGAGTGAAGGGTGATAATCAGATCGTTGCTACTGCGGGCAAAGTGGTCGATATCGGAGCGCTCAAGGTGAAGCTTAATGACAGAAGAGTGGGTCAGAGTGACCTGAGTGCCTTCTGTGGTTGACTCCACACCAGTCAGTTTTGAGATGACAGATATTTTGCTCATAGGGTAACGGCTCCCGGCAGCGATACTATTTGGATTAGCAACTCTCTTTTGGTTTCTTCAGAGCGAGCGAGACCCGCCAGTTTGAAGAGTGGCTACGCGCGTGAAACGTATTATTTGATGTCGATGGCGATATTCTCAGTGTTTATTTTCGATAAAACCTTTTTATTAATGTTGTTATTATTTAATTGCCTGTAAAAAGGATATAGCTATAAACAGGCGATTGCGCAAATGTAGCGCCAGCGAATAAACGCAGAATGACAGTGATGATGGTGTGTGATGGCTTTTGTGTTAATTATCAATCGATTATTGTTGTTTTTTGACGATTCTACTCTGAGGTAAAGTGATTAATTTGCGTTAGGGGTATTGATTTTTTGATGCTGGCTTATTTTATTTATATAGTAACTTAACGGTAGCTTAACAGATGTTTAAGCTTCATTATATTAATTGAAGAATATGATATATTATCCATTAAATGATTTAATGGCGTAGTGGCGTGAAAAATATAATCTGCTAGCACTATTTTTATAATCATAATTGGCATGAATATGTATTAAAAATACGCATTATCTGTTGTGGGTATCACCCCCCCTTTTCGCTGAAAAAAGTGCACCAGGTGATGAATAAAAAATCCAGGTCACGCGTTAACTGCATGAACACCCACTGTGCATTTATCCTGGAGCAGAACATGAAAACGTTGACCACGACTCGTTACCTGGCCGTTTCAGCACTGGTGCTTTTCCTGCAATCCCCACTTGCGCTGGCAATGGGTAATAATAGTACTGAGAGTAAAACACCTGATTGCCCGTCCGGGCAGGTATACGACAGCGTAAGCCAGAAATGTGTACCGGATAAAACCAGCAGTCTGAGCGATCAGGACAAGACCAACTATGCCTATCATCTGGCAAAAAAAGGGGAGTATCAGGCAGCATTGAACCTGCTCGATACCCTGAAAAACAGCAATACGGCAGAAGCCTGGAACTACCGGGGCTACGCGACGCGTAAGCTTGGCCGCACGGATGAAGGGATTGGCTATTACCAGCGTTCGCTTGCCCTGGAGCCTAACTACGCCAAAGCCCGTGAATACCTGGGCGAAGCCTGGATGGTAAAAGGTCGCCCCGATCTGGCAAAAGAACAGCTGAAAGTTATTGCCGGTATTTGTGGCCAGACCTGCGAAGAGTATCGCGATTTGCAGGCCGCCATTAACGGACATTCTGAGTCCTGAGCCCCGTGGGAGGAGCTAAAAATCACAACCAGTGACGTTCGCCAGCAGCTTGCAGCACACCTGACGCGCCTGTGGCGCTACGGGCTGGTGTTGTCGCGAAATCGTGATATTGCCGAAGAGTTGGTTCAGTCCACCTGCGTGCGTGCGCTCGAAAAGAGCGCGCAGTTTACGCCGGGTACGCGCATCGACAGGTGGCTGTTTTCGATTCTGCATTCAATATGGGTTTCCGATCTGCGTGCGCGTCGTGTCCGGCAGGGGCAGGGCTTTGTGGAAAGCGACGAACTGGAAGCGCCAGATACCCGCGAAAGCAATGATGACAGCCTGCGTTACCGGCAAATTATGCAGCGGGTGAATGCGCTGCCTGAGGCGCAACGGAATACCGTGTTTTTAGTTTATGTTGAAGGGTTTACCTATCAGGAGGCGGCGGACACGTTAGCGGTTCCTGTTGGCACGATCATGAGTCGTTTAGCCACCGCGCGCGCGACGCTGGTGAAGTCGTTTGACCTGCCGCCCACTGCAAAGGAGAAACGCTCTTGAAAACTACCCGTTTTACTCCCCCGTATCACGACGATGCCATTGTCACCTGGCTGGATGGCGAGATGCAGAGCGAGGATGCGCGCCAGTTTGAACAGTATCTGCAACGTGATGAACAGCTTGCCGGGCGCACGGCTGAATTGCGTAAAAGCCATCAGGATTATCAAAGCGCGTTTGCCCCGTTACTTAACGAAGCGCCGCTGGCCCGAATGCAGGAACGGCTGGAGGCACATCTGGCCGCCAATTCGCCGCCGCAGGCAAATGTCAGCCGCCGCGCATTAATTGCAGCATCGCTGAGCTTTTTGGTGCTGGGAACTGGCGTGGGGTATCTGGTGCGAACATCGTCGGGAGAGCGCGACGAGAGTGCGCAGATCCGCGATCTGGAAGCGCAATATATGTCGCTTTACAGTACCGAAACGCTGGTGGACGCCGACAGTGCCGCACCGGTGCTTCAACGTGGTCTGGCCCGCACCGCACAGGATCTGGGGCTACAGCTGGATGAACAGCAGCTGATGCTGCCGGGGGCAGAGCTGAAGATGGTGCGTATTTTACGTTACGAACGCACCTCGATTGCGCAGATTGCCTGGCTTCATCACGACTATGGCCCGATGGCGCTGTGTATTTCCGCCACGGACACGGGGGAGACAACGCCGGTTAAACAGGAAAAACGACACAGCATGAACCTGGCCTGGTGGAATCATCGCGGGCATCAGTATGTGCTGATTGGCCGAAACCCGGCCTCAGAACTCCAGGCAACGGCGCAGGCGCTACTGCGGGTGATTGGCTGACCCGGACAGTGGATGCGCCCCAATATTAATATCGATAGCAATGCGGTCGTCCACAACCATCGCGAAGCGATCCAGACCGAATGCCGAACGCGAGATAGCGGTAGTGGCATGGAGAGTCAGCGATGATGGCGATTGCTCTTCAAGTGTGACGTCCAGAATGACCGGACGACGTATCTCCCGCACGTCCAGAACGCCAAACACCCGAAAATGCCCCTTCTGGAGGATAACGACCCGGTCGCTGATAAACGCGATTGTCGGATAGCGCTCGGCGTCGAAAAACATATTACTTTTGAGCTGCCAGGTGAGAAGGCTGTTGGACGCCATCAGCGTCGCAACCGGGATCGTCACCTGGATCTGGTCATTAAATTCGTTATCAGGATCGAGGGTGACTCTTCCGGTGACGTCTTTCAGCCACGCCTGGGAAAGGATCCCACCAAACGCGCGCCACGACAGCACAATGCCTGTTTTCTGCTGGTCGATGTCATAACGAACGGGTGCCGCAAGCAGCATCGGGCTGAATAAAATAACAATCAACAGGGTGGCAAAACGCGTCATACAAGGCTCTCCATCATTCCGGTATAGTGTTAACGCATGGAGCAGAGATTTTATTCGGCCCGCAACAACAAACCCGGCACAAAGAGGCCGGGTTTTCTGTCAGGCGATGTGGACGATATCGACGGAGATTTCGATCGCAGGAAGTGTTCCGCGATTTTCGAGCCAGTGCGTTGTGTCGTGATCTTCCGGCCATCCCACGCCGGGGCCGTAATCGGTGGCAATACCGTTTCGGTGATCGGTGATGGTGCCCTGTAAAATGTAGACCGTGCCTGGACGGTCGATATGGTTATGCACAGGCCCGAAAACGCCGCCCGGCGCGATGGTGACCCTGCGCATACGTAACTGACGACCTTCCATGCCAGCAATTTCAGGACCCAGATCAACACTCGTCAACAGCTCGACCGTGACACCGCAGGTTTCTGGCGCCACTTCTTCAATATTCATGTGCGTGTACCTCTCTTCATGGGATGAAGAATGTGCGGTCTTTACGCTTCAATATTAGCGGTTTCAGGTGGAATGAAAGGGGAAAAGGGCGGGGAAATAAAAAAGGCCGCTCTCGCGACCTTTTCGGACATTATTCAGTGACTTTCTTTTCCAGCTCGGCTGCGCCTTCTTTGGTTTTGTTCCAGCCTTTTTCAGCCCCTTCTTTGGTTGCATCCCAACCTTTTTCGGTGCCTTCTTTGGTTTTATGCCAGGCTTTCTGGGAGTCTTCACTCACCTTACTGGAGAAGTTCTCGCTCTTACCTTCAGCGGCATGTTGCTTTTTCAGCTTAAGCTCTTCGCCTTTGTTCTGCTCTTCGTGCAGCTTTTGCTTCGCGTCGTTGGCATTAGCCGTAGCGGCAGCAACGGTATCGTCGGTGGCATGTGTGGTCGCGGCAAAAACAGGAGAAGCCAGCAGAACGGCAGATAATGCAATAATTGTTTTTTTCATCATTCATCCTCAATTAACATTTTCGTATTATGAGCGTGATTAAGAATGGCATGATGAATGCGGGGAAGGCTTTAGGAAAAAACTGTAAATGGTCAGCGACTTCCCGCGCATTATATTTCAGGGTCTGATTACCCGAGTGTTAAATAACCCATTTCGACCAGCGCTGAGAGCGTCAGGAGAATGAACAGTACAACAACTATTGGCCTGTACATTGTTGATATCCATCCATATTGATATTTTCGTCTGTGACGAACTCCTCATGCCCCAGCAGCCACTCCTCTTTTAACCAGTCGGTCAGTTGGCTGGAGAATGAAATAATATCGCCGGTCTCGACATCTTTTATACAATATTTACCCAGTACAACCTGGGCGCGTTTATCCCGTATTTTGTGAACTTTTTGCCCCTTTTTGAGGAACACGTTGTTCAGCCGTTTCATGGCCGCAGAGGTCGATACCGCGTACGTTTTCAGCATCGTGTTAGCCTCTTTTTTCGCCGCCGGTAGCAGGATGCGTATCGAGCGTTATCTCATCCAGATACTTGTTGTATAAGGTATTAAATTCCTCTCTTACCTCTGCCGGCATATTCCCCGTCAGAGCGTCTACTGAATGTGTGTGGGTGGTTGCATCCATCATTGCAAACGATTGCGCTATAAAATCAAGGCTTTGAAGTGTAATTTCCATTTTATTCTCTACCCAGTTCCATTATTTATCAGATAAGAATTTTCCCAACACCAGTAATTTTCCACTTGCCGCGCTAAAGAACCTTGATATAAATCAACATAGCTTTTCAGGTTTTTATTATTTATTAATTAAAATATGCTGTTATTTCAACTGGTGATTATTTCGTTGAGTGACTTGTGTTGTGGTACAGGTATGGCGGGGGAGTGGGCAATACGACGCAGGCAGTGTATTTCTGACATTGCCTGCGGGGAACAGCCTTACTTCTTGCTGGCGGATTAAAGCCCGAACGTCTCTTCCAGCTCTCGCATGTCGTTCATGCTTACGCCTTCCGGCTCGAAGCCGCTTGCAAGACACATTAAGTGCAGCTTGGCGCCTTTGTTGGCGACATCGACGAAATCAAAGGCCTGCAACGCATCAATACCGGTGGCAACAGCGCCGTGTTTTTCCCAGATGGCCACATCGTGATGACGCAGCTGCGTGGTTGTGCCATCCGCCATTACCTGACTGCCCGGCATACAGTAAGGAACGATGCCGATACCGCGCGGAACGAAGGCGCGAACTTCAGGGAGCATCTGCCAGCAGGCCTGGGTGTAGGCTTTGCTGTCATGGGCATATTTTGGATGGTGAGAAAGGGCGATAAGCTCAAGTGGATGCGTGTGCACCACGCAGCGGTCAGGGCGACCAGCGCGCTGTTTATCCATGATAATTTCGACATGAGAGATAAATTCGCTGGTGGGTTTGTAATCAGACTGACCGCGACCGCCCCACAGCAGGTGATAACCTTGTGCTTTGTCATCAATACGCAGCACACAACCCGCGAGCGTAGGGTCGCGCAGTTCGCGAATGCGTTCCCCTGTTCCCTTCACGAAGAAAATATGGCCTGCACTGTCGGCCGGGAAGGCGCTGCTGCCCCCAACCATTGACAGTGGGCAGTGCGGGAACTGGTCAAGATTGAAGGGTACTTCACCGAAGATATCCGTCAAATCTACCGAGATGTTGCCACCATTACGCTCTGCCCATTCTCGTTGCCACAGGTAGGCGGAGACTTCGATCACTTTTTCTATTTCAGCACGAACGGCCGCGTTCAATTCAACGTTACGCATGACTACCTCTACTGCACCCGAGAGGGTGTTAGTGTTGTGTTATGGACAACTATATAGAGATGGTCGTCATGCCGCCTTTGGCTGTTTGCCATAAATGGCGGAGGGTTGGCAGAAATTTAAAGACGTTGGGGGGGCAGGTGCGTGGGATACCTGCGAAGATGTTGAAGAGATAAATTTCATCTACACCAGCGGCGATATAATTAAGTGTTGAATGGTTTACAGTAATAGTGACCGCTGCGTGAGTTAAGCTGAGGGAATAATGATGCAACGCACCTTTTCGGCATTCTGGATGGCCCTGTTTTTATTCATCGCGCCGCTTCATGCGGAGCCTGGCGTCTATGGTGAACAGCGCATCAGCGGCTGGTGGAATGCGCTGACGGATGATATTTCGCAAACCTGGGAGCAGCCTCAACGTTACGATCTCTACCTGCCATTTTTGAGCTGGCACGCCCGCTTTATGTACGACAAAGAAAAAACGGACAAATACAATGAAATGCCGTGGGGCGGCGGGCTGGGCGTCTCCCGCTATAACGAAGAGGGCAACTGGAGCGCGCTTTTCGCGATGATGTTCAAAGACTCGCACAACGAATGGCAGCCCGCGATGGGCTATGGCTGGGAGAAGGGCTGGTATCTGGATAATGCCAAAGACTTCCGGCTTGGACTGGGTGCCGCTGCGGGGATCACGGCGCGCGATGATTTTGCGAACTATGTGCCTCTGCCGTTTATCTTCCCGCTGTTCTCTGCCGGGTATAAGCGCGTTACCGTCCAGTTCACCTATATTCCCGGGACCTATAACAACGGTAACGTGCTCTTTGCCTGGCTGCGTTTAGGCTTTTAAAGGGTGATCACCTTTTTTGCTACGGCGTTAGAAAGCACCAGCATGGAGAACAGCACCGAGGTGACGAAAGTGAGCACGATCAGGGTCAGCTTCATACCGAGAGATGTCACCGGGAACAGCGCCGTCAGCAGGTGAAACACCGAGTAGTGCACAATGTACACGCCGGTCATCGTTTTGCTGATGGCGGCCAGAATGGATTCTTTCAATTCTGCATTGCGGCGAAAGTGCACGCCGTTCGCCGCGATCACCAGCGCAATGATCAGAATGTAGATTTGCGAGCCGGTGAGAATAAAGGCGTTTCTGTCAGCCTTGAACAGGGCAAAAAAGAAGTGGCGCTCGTAAAACCAGGTGAAGAGATAAATAAACGGGATGGCGATAACCGCGGCCCTGACCACATTCCTGCGGCTTATCCACTCGGCGATGTTGGGATCGCAGAAAAGCTGCCCCGTCAGGTAAAACAGTAACCACGTCCACAGGCGGTACTGTGGCGAAAGGGAAAAGACGTGGACGTTCGGATAGAGCGCTGAAAGCAAATCATACCCGTAGGAGAAGAGAAGCAGGCTGGCAATCACGCCGCAGAACAGTGCGCGCCGCTGGCTGAGCCACTCCACCGCCGGATGGAAGGTGTAAATCACGACAAACGCAAACACGAACCACGGCTGGATTAAATACCCGCGCTGATACGGTTCCCACAGGTAGTAGATCGTTATCCAGAACAGAAAGACAATCACCAGGCTTTTAATCTTGCCCAACTGCCAGCGGGTGCCGTGCCGGGACTGGCCGTCGAGATAGCCCGCGACCACAAAAAACAGCGGCGTGGCGATGGTCGAGATAAAGGTTAAAAACCCCAGGATCCAGTGATAGTCATAATCATAATGATCCCAGGTATTGTAGATGGTGAAGAAGGTGACTGCCGTCATACAGCCCAGCGTCTTGATAATGTTCAGGCCTGTCGCATTCATTGTTGTTCCGCTTTGTCCTTACGATGGAAGCACGCATAAATCACGGGAAGTACCAGCAGCGTCAGGATTGTAGCAAACCCAAGTCCGAACATAATCACAACGGCCATGCTCTGGAAGAAAACATCCAGCAGCAGCGGCGCCAGCCCCAGAACGGTGGTAAATGCGGTGAGCAAGATGGGGCGCAGGCGCGAGGTGGCGGCATAAACGATCGCTTCGTGCTGATCTTTATGCGCTTTCTGCTGCTCGATCTCTTCCACCAGTACAATGCCGTTGCGGATCAGCATCCCGCTCAGGCTTAGCAGACCAATCAACGCCATAAAGCCAAACGGAATACCGGTTACCAAGAATCCCGGCGTGACGCCAATCAGCGCCAGCGGCACGGTCAGCCAGATGGCGACGGCGTTTTTCACCGAGCTGAACATCAAAACGGTGATAACAAACATCACCAGGAATCCGATCGGCAGCGTGGTGAAGAGCCCCTGCTGTGCTTCGCTGGAGTTTTCTGCATCACCTCCCCACTCGATGCTGTAGCCGTGGGGCAGGGCGAGGGCGTCAATCTGTGGTTTCACCCGGGCGAGAATGTCGCCTGATGTTTGCTGGCTAAGCGGATCGGGGTCGGTCATAACCGTCAGCACCCGCGAGCGGTCGCGGCGCAGAATAAGCGGATCTTCCCACTCCAGTGAAAAGCGGCTGACGACGTTACTCAGCGGGATATACTGCTGTCGGGTCTGGCTCCAGACCAGCACGTTGTTCAGGTGATTGGCGTCCAGTCGTTCGCTTTCCGGCGGGCGTACCACGACCGGGAGCAGGTCGCTGCCTTCCCGATACAGCCCCGCACGACTGCCGGAAAAATTCATCTCCAGCGCGTTGTCGACGTCCTGCTTATCCACGCCAAGCTCGCGCCCCAACGCGGCGACATACTGCGGGCGAATCACCTTGCTGCGGTTTTGCCAGTCGTTTCTTACGCTTGCTGTGGCCGGGTCGCGCACCAGAATATCGTCCACCTGGCTGGCAATCAGGCGTAGTCGGTCAGGATCGGGGCCCTTGATGCGCACCTCAATGGCGCTGTCGCCGGAGGGGCCAAACATCACACGTTTGGTACTGGCGTTAACCTGCGGGTAGTTTCGGGCGATGTACTCATCGACGTGGCGTGTCAGTGCGGAGATGTTGCGCTGGTCATCCATGCGCACCATGATCTGCGCGTAGTTGCTGTACTGCCGCTGTCCGCTGTAGGTCAAAATAAACCGCATACTGCCCTGGCCAATGGTTGAGACGGTGGTTTCTACGCCCGGCTGGCCGTTAATGGTTTTCTCGATATCGCTGGTCATTTTCTCGGTCCATTTGATATCGGTGCCGTAGGGTAACCAGAGGTCGACAAAGAAAATCGGCGTATTTGACGACGGGAAAAAGTTTTGCCGCACGGCGCCGAAACCCCAGACTGACGCGGCCAGCAACGCCGCCATCATGATGAGCGTCGGTGCTTTCCAGTGCAGCAGCGTATTAAGCAGGCGCTGGTAAAGGCGGTAGAGGCGTTTGTCGTAAGGGTCTGACTCGTTACTTTTTTCTGGTGTGCTGTCGGTTTTAAACAGCCACCACTTGATTAGCACTGGCGTGATGGTGAGCGCCGAGAACCAGCTCAGCATCAGGGAAATCAGCAGTACCTGGAACAGGGATTTACAGTATTCCCCGGTAGAATCCTGTGACAGCCCGATAGGCGCAAACGCCAGGATGGCGATCACCGTCGCCCCCAGCAGCGGCAGGGCGGAGCGACGGATGATGTAGTTAATGGCGGTCAACAGCGGGGAGCCCTGCTGACGCGCAATCAGCACCCCTTCAACAATCACGATGGCGTTATCCACCAGCATACTGAGGGCGATAATCAGGGCGCCGAGCGAGATGCGCTGCAGTTCAATGCCCCACAGATACATGATCAGCAGCGTGCCGAGTACGTTAAGCGCGAGGGAAAAGGCGATGATGATCCCGCTGCGCACGCCCATAAAGATCAGCAGCACGCCGATGACAATCGCCAGCGCCATCAGGAAGTTAATGATAAAACCGTTAACAGAGTGGCCCACTTCGGCAGCCTGATCGTAGAACAGGTCGATGTGTATCCCTGCCGGTTTTTCCGCCGACATCTGGTTTAGCTTCGCCTCCAGTGCGTGGCCCACGTCGATCACGTTCACGCCGGGAATAAATGAAACGCCCATGGTGACGGCTTTTCTGCCGTTGGCATGATAGATACTGGCGGGCGATTCGTTCAGCCCGCGCGATAGCGTGGCGATATCCCGCAGCCGCGTCGCCGCCCCGGTGCCGGAAGGGGTGATGATGAGATCCGCCAGCTCGTCAAGATTTTCGAACTCACCGGTCGGATGCAGGCGAATGGATTCTGTTCCGGAGCTGATTTCTCCGGCGCTGGAAACGACGTTAAGCCTGCTGAGCAGGGCGGAAAGCTGGTTCAGCGTAATGCCGCGCGCGGCCATTTTAGTCAGGGAGATATCGATGTTGACCTGCTGGCTGATGGCCCCACCGATGGCAACCTTACCGACGCCGGGGACCAGAATCAGTTCGCGACGCAGCTGTTCGGCATATCTCACCAGTTCAGGATTACTGAATTCATCCCCGGAAATCGCGAAGAAAAAGCCGAACACGTCGCCGAAATCATCATTCACGAAGGGCGTAACGACGCCGGGCGGGAACTGACGCGAAGCATCGCCCACGCGACGGCGCAGTTCGTCCCAGATTTGCGGCAGTTCGTTCGAATGATAGCGTGAGGCAATGTTCACGGTGATTTGCGACAGACCGTTTGAAGAGATGGAGCTGACATTGTCCAGATAAGGCAACTGCTGAAGGGCATTCTCCAGCGGCAGCGTAACCTCCTCTTCAACCTGCTGAGCAGAGGCGCCGGGATAGTGGGTGATGACCACGGCAGTTTTGATGGTAAAGGCGGGATCTTCCAGTCTGCCGATGTTGAGCAGGGCGAAAATGCCCCCCACACCCAGCAGCAGGATCGTCAGCCAGACGCGAATGGGGTTATTGATAAACTGACGAGAGATATCCATTACAGTCCCCGTTCACGCGTCCAGATACGCACCGGCTGGTTAGCATGAAGCTCACCAACACCTGCAGCCACCACGCGCTCACCGGCCTTAAGCCCGCTGGTGATCACCACACCTTCTGCGGTCACTTGCCCCACGCTGACCTTGCGGTCTTCAAGATGGAGTGCGTCACCTTCCCCGGCCACCACCCAGACGTGCGGTTCATTGCGTGGGCTGTTGTCCGGGTTAAAGACCGCTTCAACCGGAATGACCAGCGCCTGAGCGCCCGCGCCAGCCGGGAGGTTGGTTAAATTGATAGTCACCGTACCGCTTACGCCTCCCACGGCGGGAAAATCATCCGGGCGCGGCATGGTGAGTATCACCTGCCAGGTCAGGGTGTTGCTGTCGCTGCTGCCCGAATGCTCTTTGTAGACAGCGGTAAACTCCCGATCCGGGAAGGCGTTAATTCTCACCACGGGACGATACTGCGCGTTACGGATATCAAAGGTTTTGAACAGGTTCTCAGGAATACTAAACACCACGTCCAGCAGGTCGGTGCGGGTCAGGGTCGCAATGGGCTGACCGGCAGACACCACCTGATGGTTTCGCACATGCACGCTGGCCGCCGTTCCGCTGAAGGGGGCGACGAGCGTCATCTGATTCAGCTCTTCACGGGCAATCTGCAACGACGCATTCGCCGAATCGCGGTTCGCGCGCTGCACGTCCATTTCGGCTTTCGAAATCGCCTGGCGACCTGCCAGCGTCTGGAAGCGATCGAATTGCCTCTGGGCCAGCGTCGCGGCCGTTTGTCTGTCGTTAACACGCTGCTGGGCTTCACGGGCATTCAGTCTGGCAAGCTGTTGCCCCTGTTTGATGGTTGCGCCCTGACGTATATCGAGCGCTTCAATTTGACCTGCGCGCTTGAAGGAAAGGTCTGTTGCATCACCCGATTCTATGCGGGCGGGGAAAACACGCTGCTGGGCATGACCGGGGACGGTCACCTCCGCCACTTTTACCATTCGCGGCAGGGGAGAAGCTTGCTCGTGTTTCGGGTCGCACGCCGTGAGCGTTAACATAATGAATGGTAAAAGAGAGAGGTAGCGGTTCACTGTATTCCCCTAATAAATAACTGTTTTATTTATTCCGTAGCAAGGGCAGGGGGTGACACTATTCTGCCAGAACAGTGACAACCATATAGGTAAATAGGCCAATTGCCGTGCTGGCAATAATGGCAAGTGCGATAAACAAACCAAGACGGAAAAGGCTTAAACCGTACATTCATTCCTCCATGCGCCGTAAGGAGCGTCTTTCTATGAGCATAGTTGGAGAAAAGACAAATGTTAATTAACCAATATCAGTGGGTAAGCGTTTAACCTGATATTCCTGTGCTACGTTTAATATCATTCATCTCTTTTTCCCGTTGCTGGCATTAAGGGTAACCCCCTGCATTTAATGCGTTTTATTGCTTCTCTCACTACCGTGTTGGTTATAAAAAGGATGCTCGATATGTATAAAAATATTCTGGTTCCGGTGGATGTTTACGAGACTGGCCTGGCGGATAAAGCGTTGCACCATGCACAGTTTCTGGCGCAAAGCGCGTCGGGTGACATTCATTTGCTGCACGTCATGCCCAGGTTTTCAGCCGAACTGACGCGTGGTTTTATTTCAGATGCGCGCAAGATGGATGAATATATGATTAATAATTCGAAAGAAAAACTGACTGACCTGGTCAAAAAATTGAATCTGCCAGAAGAACGTATTCATCTCCATGTCCGGAGCGGGAATGTTCGCGATGAGGTTATTAAGCTTGCGGATGAACTTGCTGCCGGGGCAATTATTATCGGTTCTCGAAATCCCAATATTCAAACCCATCTGTTAGGGTCAGAGGCGGCAAGTATTGTGCGTTACGCACATGTTCCTGTTTTCGTTATTCGTTAATGACATGAAAGCAAGGTGATTTCTGAAAAGAACCTGAGGAAGGAACGATGAAAACAGGAAAACCTGAACGTCCTTATTATCAACAAACTGTTGACGACACCCTGGCGAATATCAACTCCACCGCGGAGGGGCTGAGCAGCACTGAGGCATCGGCCCGACTCCAGCAGTATGGTGAGAATGCGTTACCGCAGAAAAAGGGCAAGCCCGCATGGCTGCGCTTCCTGGCCCATTTTAACGATGTGCTGATTTACGTTCTGCTGGTGGCTGCGCTACTCAAGCTCTTTATGGGCCAGTGGGTAGATATGTTTGTCATCCTCGGGGTGGCCATCATTAACGCGCTGATTGGCCATATTCAGGAGAGCAATGCAGAAAAATCGCTGCAAAGTATTCGCAATATGCTCTCCAGCGAAGCCGTGGTGGTGCGACAAGGTAATCATGAAACGATCCCCACCACGGCGTTGGTCCCGGGCGACATCGTAGTGATCCGCGCCGGGGATCGTATTCCTGCGGATTTGCGTGTGATTGAAGCGCATAACCTTCGCGTGGAGGAGGCCATTTTGACCGGCGAATCCACCGTTGTTGAGAAAAACAGCGATGCGTTAAGCGGGGAACTGCCTTTAGGTGACCGGTATAACTTGCTCTATTCCGGCACCACCGTAAGCTCCGGCGGCGGGAAAGGCGTGGTGGTGGCAACCGGGGGCGAAACCGAGCTTGGCCATATCAACCAGATGATGTCCGATATCGAAAAACACCGTACGCCGCTGATGGTGCAGATGGATAAGCTCGGTAAGACCATCTTCATCACTATCCTGGTGATGATGGTGGCGCTGTTTGTCTTCAGTCTTCTGTTCCGGGATATGCCGGTTTCCGAGCTGGTGCTGTCGCTCATCAGCCTCGCCGTTGCCGCGGTGCCGGAAGGCCTGCCGGCCATCATTTCCATTATTCTTTCTCTCGGCGTACAGGCCATGGCGCGTCGCAAGGCCATCATTCGTAAGCTGCCTACGGTGGAAACACTGGGCGCGATGACGGTCATCTGCTCGGATAAAACCGGCACCCTGACCATGAATGAAATGACGGTCAAAGCGGTGATTACCGCTGACACAACTTATCGCGTGGAGGGCGACAGTTACGAACCGGTGGGGAATATTCACCCCGTTGATGACCCGACGCCCGTCAGCGTAACGCAGGGGTCGTTACTGGAACGCTATCTGCGCACCATTGACCTCTGTAACGACAGTCAGTTGATCAAAGACGAGCAGGGGCTGTGGAAAATCACCGGGGGGCCGACCGAGGGCGCGCTGAAGGTGCTGGCGGCGAAAATCCCGATTCCACCGCTCGATACCGAAATGCGCAGTAAAATCCCGTTTGATTCGCAGTATAAATACATGTCCACGTTGTACCGTCTTGGCGATGAAGAGGTGATTCTGATTACCGGCGCGCCGGACGTCCTGTTCCGCCTCTGTCAGTTCCAGCAGACGAATGACGGACTGCAGCCGTTTGATCTTCCTTACTGGGAAGGGAAGATTGAAGAGTATGCCCGTGAGGGGCTGCGCATGGTGGCTGCGGCCTGGAAACCCGCCCGCGACGGTCAACGAGAGCTGGATCACCCGGATTTGCAGGATGGGGTGATCCTGCTTGGGGTTGCCGGAATGATGGATCCGCCGCGTCCGGAGGCCATTACCGCCATTGCCGACTGCCTGCAGGCGGGGATCCGCGTGAAGATGATCACCGGCGACCACCCGCAAACGGCAATGAGTATTGGGCAAATGTTGGGGATTGGTAACGCCGCTAGCGCCATCACTGGACGTGAGCTGGAGGCGATGGACGATCGTCAGCTGAGCGACGCCGCGCAGCAGTACGATATTTTTGCCCGAACCAGCCCGGAGGATAAATTCCGCCTTGTGCAGGCCCTGCAAAGTAAACAGGAAGTGGTGGGCATGACCGGGGATGGCGTCAATGATGCCCCGGCGCTCAAGCGGGCGGACGTGGGTATCGCCATGGGGATTAAGGGGACGGAAGTCACCAAGGAAGCCGCCGACATGGTGTTAACGGATGACAACTTTGCCACCATTGCCCGTGCGGTACATGAGGGACGGCGGGTTTACGATAACCTGAAAAAGACCATTCTGTTCGTTATCCCCAGTAACATCGCACAGGCTCTGCTGATCATTATTGCGCTGCTGGCGGGGAACCTGATCCCGCTGACGCCGGTCCTGATCCTGTGGATGAACATGGCGACGTCGGCAACACTGTCGTTTGGCCTGGCGTTTGAAGCAGGCGAGAAGGACATCATGACCCGCCCACCGCGCAAGGCGAATCTCCACGTCATGGACGGCTATGCCATCTGGCGCGTGGTGTTTGTCGGTCTGCTGATTGCCATCAGCGCCTTCGTGCTGGAAGCCTGGCTACAGCCCCGCGGTTACTCAGCTGAGTTTATCCGTACCGTGCTGCTGCAAACCCTGGTGACCGCGCAGTGGTTCTACATGCTTAACTGCCGCGTGAATGACGGCTTCTCATTGAGTAAAGGCCTGCTGGAGAATAAAGGGATTTGGATCGTGAGCGGCGTACTGTTAGCGCTACAGCTTCTTATCATTTACGCACCGTTCATGCAGATGCTGTTTGGCACTGAAGCGCTGCCGTTCCGGTATTGGGTTATAACGTTCAGTATTGGATTCATTCTGTTTTTGATTGTTGAAATGGAAAAACAATTAACGAAACGATGGAGAGTTGTAGAACGCTAAAACGTATATCACCACGCAGGTGGATGTAAAACATTACATCCACCTGCTATCACAAACGACTTTAAAGTTCTTTGAAATGTAAAACGTTTTCTCTTTAAGAGCCTAATCATGAATGCTAAATATGAGAATAAAATCAAACCAGATATACGTCATTATTTATGCGGGGCGGCATGTATCGCGACATTCACTTGTCAGGCAGATGACATAAATCTTTATTCGATAAATACAGGGTCTTATGTTTACCATTTAACGCATAATCATGGACAATATACAGAACATCTTGACAACAAATTTGTATCGGTAGAACGAAAATTTTCAGAACAATCAGAATATAGTTATATTCTTGGTACGATGAATAATAGCTTTAATGACAGATGCTTAGCGGCTGGCGTCAGAAAAGATTGGGCGTATCTTGGCGATGGACTGGTTTTTAAGGGGATATATGGGTATGTAGGTGAGTTTTTCTTTGATGCCTTTAGCGATTGTGGTGACCATGGTTCTTATCATGATTTTAAAAAAGTGACTGGAGTTGGTTTCTCACCTTATATTTATCATGGGTTCCAGTATAATTTCACATCATATTTTGGTATGGATGTTGGTTTAATAATACCCTCGGTGTTTGTTATTACTGTGCAGTGGAGTTTTAGATAAAATTTTTAGAAAATGCTCTCAGCACTATGCTTATTTGGCATAAAATTATGTTGTCTTCTAAAAGCGCCGATTCCCCCGCATAGCTCCCCCTCGGTTCCGAAGGGAGATAACCTACTGATTCATCTTAGCGGAATTCGTTCTGATACTGTTCTGATCATTACATAAGCCTGTAGGGCTGCCGCGTAGTAATTTCGTTACTTAATGCCATGCTAAATATCAGGTTAATCGATCTATTTCGACGAAGAAATTTTCCTCTGAATGGCTGAAAGGTTCGGATTTAATGTGTTGACTTCAGACTTTGCGGGGTAAATTAAGGGTACAAAAAAGCCCGCAGGGCTTGTGCCGTGCGGGCTCTTAGGACTTCATCGGATGACTCTGGTAATCACCGATGGAGAATTTTGGTGGGCTGGCGGAGTCTGAATAATGTTCTCAACTTTATGTTTTTATTGTTTATTTTTCAATTCAACTTTCATTGGTATACCTAAACGTATACCAATGGTGATTTGTAGCTATGTTTCCTGTGATTAAGCGAACTTGTTTTTGAATAGATCACATCAAGAAAAAAACTTTTTTTACAGAAAACTGTTCACACTGTTCACTCGGCATTAATTGCAATATATTTCAATAAGATAGGTAGTGAATAGTCCGTGAACAGTGAACACTTTACTGTTCACTTTCCGGGATTACAGGTAAAAAAAGACCGGCTGATGCCGGTCAGGGTAGGTTATATCGCTGAGGTTTCGTCGCACCGGGGCAGCCAGTCGGCGTTGCTTTCGCCCCTGAGCGTGAGATTGGTCTGCATCCCCTGATTCGTTCGCCGTTTGCCGTAATTCAGCCCGTACTCTTTCAGCATCGATGACAGCCCTTTGCCGAACATGGTCAGGCTGAGCGTGTTCTTGTAGCCGTGCGCCTCCATGTAAACCAGATACGCGTGATAGAGGTACAGACGCGGCTGACGCGGGACAATATTCGCATTCCCCATATACATCCCGTCAGGCTCGGGCAGCGCCTCAAGGTAGCCACAAAAATCAAATGTTGGATCAGCGTCGCGCTTGATACTGAGTGCCTCGTCAGAGTTCTGCTGAGACTGTAGCAGCGTGCGCGCCGTCATCGGGTCGCTAAATTTTTGCATGAGCTGGCGCACGATGACGGCCAGCTCGCGTGCGATTTTATCCTTAAGCTTTGGGTCACGCTCCTCCGGGGCAATCTGTTCCGGGAAGTGCATGATCACCCGGCGACGCGATACACCGCCGCTGCGGTCGGTAAAGCGCATCGGGTTGTTGTTCACGGCCAGAATCACCGCCGGGATATGCGTCGAGTAGGCATCGCGGTATTTCGGGTCGACCGACACGGCATCGCCGCCGGTGATAGCCTTAAGCCCTGCACCGTCACCGCTCCATTTCTCCTGGTCAGGCAGGCGTATCAGCGAGAAACCAATGAGCGCCGCACGTTCCCGTGGGGATTCCAGCGTTTCGATGGTGGCCGACGTGGCGTTGTCCTCACCAGCGAGCATGGTGGCGATTTCGGCCAGAATACTTTTCCCGCTGCCGCCGGGACCGGTCACTTCGAGAAAGAGCTGCCAGTCGTAGCGGTTAGCCAGCACCATAAACAGCGCAGCGAGTATAACATCGCGTTTTTCAGCATTGCCGCTGGCCGCACGGTCGAGCCAGCGCCAGAAATTCGGCGCGTGGGTTTCCAGCGTTTCCCCCTCCACCGGCGGGGTAAAATCCACGTCGCACAGCGTGCGCAGCCAGTGCGTTTTACTGTGTGGGCTGAATAAGCCGCTTTGGGTATCGAGCACGCCGTTGCGAAAGCCAATCAGCCGCCGTGCAGGGGCGTCCTGCTGGGGAATAATCAGTTTCAGGGTGTCGACTACCGAGGCAATTTTCCCCGACGAGAACGGGGCGCGCAGACGCTGGAACAGCCCGGCTACATCGCGCGCAAAATCTGACGGCGGGATAATTTTCCATATCCCGGCTTCATAGCGGGACAGGAGCTGGCCGTTAGCATCCACGGCCAGCGCTTCACCATAGTGCTCATGCACCCGCATCGCCTTTTCACTGGTGCTCATGGCGGTAAATTCCGCCTCACTCATGGTGCTGAACGGACTTTCAGACGCTGGCCGGATGGCACCATAAATCGCCTTACGTGTGGCCTCCTCACCATTCTGCATAAACGCATCATTCCAGTCACCGAACACCGGCGGGAGGGCAGCCGTGCCTTCACAGGCCTGCGCGGCCGTTTCGGCTTTGGTCTGGCCGTTTCCGCTGAGGTCGCGGTCGGCGGCGAGGATAATCTGACAGGCCGGGTGCCTCTGTCGGGCAAGGCTTGCCAGAGAAAGAAGGTTCACGGACGAGAGCGCCACCATAACGGTTTCACCGGTCAGGTGATGCACGGTGAGTGCGGTCGCATAGCCCTCCGCTATCCACAGCCGTTTTCCCGCCTCTTTTTTCCCTTCGATAAGGTGATACGTTCCTTTTACTGCTCCGCCTTTCAGGGTGCGTTTGAGGCCGTCAGCATTAATGAGCTGAACGTTAACCAGTGCGCCGGTATCGTCCTGCAGCGGCACGATTAAATCACCGGCGCGGTAGGTCACGCCGCCGGTCTTGTGTGTGGTGGTCAGCGTCCGGCATTCGAGCGCAGGAAAGCCCTTGCGGGTCAGGTAGGCGCTGCCGGTGGCCGGGCGGGTTTTCTCCAGAAGCTTTGCGGCAAGCGTGGCAGCGGCTTTGCGGCTGGCGTCAGTTTCAGCCTCAGCGGCGGCAATAATATCCTCAGCAACCGGCGGCAGGCTGCCGGTCAGGGCGTTCACCTTCCCGGCGGCCTCGGAGGGCGACACGCCGAACACCTTTTCGACCAGCTTAAGCCCGTCACCTGCGCCGCACTGGTTACAAAACCACGTCCCGCGCCCCTCTTTATCGTCAAAACGAAAGCGGTCAGATCCGCCGCACACCGGACACGCCTGATGCCGGTTTTTGATGACCGGTACGCCCAGCGCCGGGAGAATGCGTGGCCAGTGGCCGCACGCCTGTTTTATGGTTTCGGTTACGTTCATTTTCATCGTTATTTTCTCCCTCAGTGCACAACCGGCGATGTAATGTGACGGGCACAGAGTTCATCCATAACGACCAGCCCGAGAAAGGACAGTGACGGCGAGGCTTTGAGTGGACCGGCTTCCATTAAATCTTCCAGCAGCGCACAGGCAATCTGGCGACCTTTTTCCTCACCGTGCTGGCGCAGATAAAAGCCCTCCAGCTCGGCACTCATGGCAGTTTCCAGCGTATCGAGCGTGAGCTGCGGATAGCGGTGCTGACGGGCGCACAAATTCAGCCAGGCGCAGGCGACCGCACGACGATACAGCGCGGCGCGAAGAACGGGCGTGAGCGGCTGTTTCATACAGCAGCCTCCCCGGTCAGCCAGCTCTGACCGCAGCGGTCGACCACACCGTCGAGTTGTAACGTCATGAGGTAAATAACCGGGGCGAGCTGAGTCTGGTGTATCGTGTCACGACACAGGGTCGTACTCTCCAGTTCCTGCATCATATCGCCGACGAACTGGCCGACGTTGCGAATGTGTTCCTGACATGCAAGGTCATTCTGGCTGAACGCGGCAAGGCGCTCTTTCTGTATTAAAGCCGGGTTATTAACAGGCATGATTCCGTCTCCTGAGCACGTGCGTATCCCTGCGCAGATACGCACATTTTATTTTTGGGTGTCGTTTTTAATTACAGATAATGGCGGTAGCTGTTATCCGGTTTAATTTCTGTCTCCGTTGCGACATTGTTCCGCCATTTTCGCGCCACCGGCGCTGGCCGCCTGACCGGGGAAATATCGCCCGGATAAATATCGAGATTTCGTGCCCGGTATTGCTGTAAATCCGGGTTGGCGGCAATTTCGCGTAAAACGACATGACGGTTTTCGGGGTCGCGCTTAAATACGTCCGGCCGCTCACAGGTAAAGTCCCGCAAAAAACGACTGAGCGGAATTTCTGCCATACCACCCGTAGCGATAATACGGATGAGGATGGTGTAGGTGCGCCGGTAGGGATTCCAGACCAGCCCCGGACAGCGATACGGCATATCCCACGGAATACCGTCGGCCAGTACGCCCGACACCACCACGTCAGGAAAACCTGAACAACGGTATGTTTCACCCGGCTGAGGGAAATCAAACATGGCGTTCACCTCCGTTCACAGATGACGGGGCAATGAAATCCCGGCACAGGCCTTTGGCTTTGAGTTCTTCCAGCACATGACTGATATCTTCGTGTACGTAACTCAGGATTTGAGGGGTATAAAGCTGGCTGAGCCCGTTTATTTCATGACGCCGTAAATCGCTGCCAAAATAATGCAGGGTTTCACAGGCGCGATTGAGTTTATGAAACGATTCGAGGCTCAGGTGCTCACGGATGCTATTGAGGTCATCATGACGCGCTGAGATGGTCTGATCACTGGTATGCATGGCACACCTCCGTAAACGGCAGACGGGCAGCAAGGGAAAGCACGTAGTCACGAACGAGAGAGCGGCGAGCGGTCTGTTCGTCACCGGCAACGGTGCGGAGCATACAGATACGCGGCTTGCGGTCTGCACGACGAACGGCGGCAAACACAAAGATAAATTTTGGGTGTAACGGGGTGAGGGTCGTAGCCATTAGGGCAACCTCCTGTGAATAGCGGTTAACGCCACCACCGGAGCTGCAAATCTCATTGGTGGTGACCCGAACAGGGTTTGCAGTACCGGCTTCACAGAATACCGGCCAGTCCGAAGACTGCCCCACTCGAGCCACCATTATTTGACTGGAACCACGGTGTAAACACCACAGCCCGAAATATAGGTGTGCCTGAGCTACGACGTAAAAAAACACGCAAGGCGCGTGTTGTGTCGCCTGTGAATTACACGGGCTGCAAATCCCGGCTGCCGATTTTGCGACAGCAACAAAACTGTACCAGGAAACACACAACAGATGCAAGCCAGGAAAAGGCGCTTTTTGAAAGTGACTCTGATTCATGCGTCACACTTCCTGTTGCGGTGAGCAATGCGTTCCGCCATCCATGCGGTCACTTCGGACTGAAGCCAGGCGACGTTTTTCCCTCCGAGGGAGACCTGCGCCGGGAAAGCATCTCGGGCGATTAAATCGTAGAGTGTGGAACGGGAAAGGCCGCATTGATGGATCACTTCAGGGAGTCGTAAAAAACGCTCCTGAGGTGGTGCTGAAACTGGCGTTAAATGCGCGCCAGAGCGGGAAACTGGTACTGATAAAGCCGTGTGCATAACGCTACCTCATTAATATCCACAGAGATCCGAACTCATCCGTCCGGAATCGGGTAGCTCTCTATTTTGTGAATATATTTCCTGAATGCAACAAGGGAGAATTGTGTAAGAGTTCAAGTTGCATGGATGAATTTTATACGAAAAAAGTTCGAATGGTCTTGAGTGGTCTTGGGTGGTCTTGAGTGGAGACAGATATACTATTTTGTTTCATAAAGATGAGGATTCTCTATTTATTAATAGGTATAAACCATCAAAAAAAGAAATGCGTTATATCCACTCAGTGAACAGTAGTGAACACCCGGTGAACACTTTTCTCTCAACTGTTCACTTCTTAACTTGCTGTATTAACTATATTTTTATTTACAGTGAATAGTAGTGAATAGTTATATGTAAAAAAACAAACAGAGAGAGAGGAATTTCCTGAGACCTTTCTCTGGCCAGCTAGGTTTTAAAGTCCTGTTTGTGCCATGTCTGCTACAACGGCAATGAATCGAGTTGTTGTGCGGGGCGATGCAGAATCTCCTCAGCTTGACATCACTGAGGAGTAACAACATGACCACCACGACTATTCCTGACTATCTGACTCCGGCATTCCGGCAACTGAACGCGGCCAGAACTGAGCATCTTGAAAACGCCCGCATGATGGATGACACCGCCACCGCGATTGCCCGTACCGCACAGCAAAAAAAAGAGCTTGAGCAGGAGAGCGGTAGTGACGCGAGTGAATGGCGCACGGCATTTCGTGCCGGTGGTGCGGTGCTGACGGATGAGCTGAAAAAACAGCATCTGGCGCGTGTCGCTTCCCGTGAACTGGCACAGGAGTGTGACCAGCTCGCTGAGGTGCTGACCTTTGAATGCGACCGGCTGAAAGGTAACTGTGACAGTACGGCCAGAGCATACCGTCAGGCACATCACAATGTGCTCAGCCAGTATGCGGGAAAAGAGCTGGATAACGCGTTACGCGATACGTGCGGGGCGCTTGTCCGGGCGATGAAACTCAAAATGCTGGCACTGGGGAATCCTCTTGCGAACACCGTCGGGATTCAGGGCTATGTCGAGCCGGATAAAGCGATTATGCAGGAGGTGCAGACGTGGCTTAAGCAAGCGGTGAAAGGCTGCCATATCCGTCTGGCTGATGAGCCGGTGCTGTTTAAAGCCGGGCTGTCGCCCGAGACGCTGCCGCATATGGATTACGGCGTCGCAGTAACCGCCGGTCAGCGTAAGAGCTACTTTGACAAGCTGAGTGTGCGAAAGGCTGACCTTGAAGCGCGGGGATTGTTGTCATGATGCACTGCCCGTTCTGTAAGTGCCCGGCACATACCCGTACCAGCCGCTATCTGTCTGAAACCGTCAAACATGCCTATTACCAGTGCACCAACATTCTCTGTTCGGCCACATTCCGGACGATGGAGTCGCTCGACTCGGTTATCAGGCCGCCTTCAGAGACAGAATTAAAGGATGACGAATTTATCTCGGCTCATGCCGGGAAAGCGAAAAAACAAAGTCTGTAACGTCGACGGAGACACCCGATGACAACATTAACGCTGGAGCAGGCTTTTGACGTCTGTCAGAACAACAAAACCAGCTGGCTGACCCGCAAACAGGAGCTGGCTGATGCCGAACAGGAATACGGAGAGCTGTTAGCCACAGGTGAGGCTAATAGCTCCCGCAGCCTGCAAACGCTGCGCGATATTATCGATGTAAAAAAATGGGAAATTAATCAGGCTGCCGGTCGCTATATTCGCTCACATGAGGACGTGCAGCGCATCAGCATCCGTAACCGCCTGAATGATTTTATGCAGACGCACGGCGCGGAGCTGACCGCCGCTCTTGCACCTGAGCTGATGGGCTATAACAACCAGCATCCCGCTGTAAAACACTGCGTGATGCAGCATTCAGTCGATTATCTGCGTGAAGCGCTGTCGGTGTGGCTGGCTGCTGGTGAAAAAATAAATTATTCCGCACAGGATAATGACATTTTAACAGCCATCGGATTCAGGCCTGACGCGGCTTCACGGGATGATAATCGTGAAAAATTCACGCCTGCACAAAACCAGAATTACGTCCGAAAACGCGCTGAACTTGCCGCGCAGTAGCCCGTCAAAAAATCCCCGTAAATCCCGCCCTTTTTCCCGAATTAAGCCATGCATGCATAAGGTGCATGGTTTTGCATGCGTTTTCGCGTCCCTGCCTCCCCCGCCAGCACCAGCTCTGGCGCGGCCTGAGGCCACCCATGCACCTGCATTAAAAGCGCCCCATTAAGCGGGCAGGCGGGGCGGGGAGAGCATTGCGCGCCAGAAGTAATTCGCTTATTTATTTTCTCTGTCTGAACGAGTCTCAGTGACACGCGGATTCACCAAGAGATTTATGGCCAATATAAGTGGAGACAAAATGATGATGTTGTGAGGCGTTTCATCAAGGTGTTACAAGCGCTACCTTGAGTTAGCAGAAATCGTTCATCTAGGAGATAAGTGATTACATTTGAATTCTGTAGTGCCCAATCCGTACATTCACGTAGTATATGCGGCCTGGTGTGTGGGGGAGGGAATTGTGCGGGCATAATCATTATGCATAATGATTATGAAGTGTCATATCTATTAGAAGTTAATGTTATAAAATTCAATAGCAATGCTTCAAGAATATATTGTGATGCATAACAAATTTTTTGGAGAGTAAGTTGTAAGATGGGCGACAAAAAAATAATATTTAAAGTATATGTCTGAGGGGGTGAAGTGGATATTCAAGAAAACAAAGAGAAAATAAAACTACAGTTTGATATAATAAAAAGGACTGATGGTTATATTTCCACCACAAATAACAAGGCAGCCTTGCTTTTGGCTGCGAGTGGGGCGAGTTTAACAATATTCTCGAATAAAATAGGAAGCTTTAAAGGTTTGTTTCTAGGTAGCAATTTGTATAACTTGTTTTTTTGTGTAATGGTTTTTTTGATCGGTTTTTTTATTGTTTTATCTGTGGTTTATTCGCTGCGAAGTATCATTCCAAAAATGAAGTCGGTAAATAAAGTTCACGAGGCAAGTGGATCACTGGTTTCATTTGTATTTATTGGTAATCTAAACGATGTGAATGAATACTTTTCAAAATATAATGACGAAGATGATGAAGGGTTATTAAGGGATATGTGTGCTCAAAGCTATATTTTGGCGGGAATTGCCAAGGAAAAGTTCTTGTTGTTTTCTGATGCGGTTAGATATTTGAAATATGCATATTTTTGCATGATTTGTCTTTGCTTTTCAAAATTCGTTGATTTTGCAAATGGAGTTCTATTATGAGTTTTAAAGATATTACCGAGAAAAACTTTAAGGGTATAAAAAATATAACCTTAAGAAAAGGAATGACCATGGATGGCGCTTTGTCTGTTGGTATGGAAAGTCGGAGGGGAGATTCGGTACTTATTTCAGAATCTTTTTCAACAAGCCCGAGCAATTTCTTGGAGTATGATTATCAGCGTGAAATTAGACCTCTGTTTAATAAGCTTGGATTAAACGAACATAAAATTGGCACCCATCCTGAACTTACAATGTTAAATGGTCTTAGTGTAACGCATAATCAATACATAGTGACGATGTTTATTGATATACGTAAAAGCTCCCGCTTATCACTTTTATTGCCGCTAGAACAAGCATATATCGTTAAAAATAGAATACTTCAAGCTTGCATTGACATTGTTCGAGCGCTAGATGGTTATCCTCATCGACTTATGGGCGATGCTTTGATGGCCTTCTTTGGTAGGTCTGATGTAAGCAAAGAGGATGCAATAGCAGATGCTATAAACGCTGCATCAACACTCAGATTGATTTTGAAGGAGTATATATTCCCATCTTTGAACGAGGACCTTGGCACTGAAATTGATCTAGGTGTCCGAATTGGCTTGGATTATGGGTCAGAAGATGAAGTTATTTGGGGTAACTTTGGTTTAGGAGAATCGTGCGAAGTAACAGCATTAGGGCTTCCAGTTGATATGACAGCCAAGTTACAACAACTAGCAGACAAAAATACAGCCATGTTAGGGCAAGGGATTTTAGATTATATTGATTTTCCTTTGGAATATACTTCATTGAAGAGTAAAGCAGGGCGAGAGATTAAGTTTATAGAGCCGAATATAACGAATAAGGAAGGAAGGCCTATAGACAGGCGAATTCGATTATTAAATATGGATGAATATCAAAGCTTGTTGCCATTCAAATTGAATGATAAAAAAATGTCCTCATCTGTTTTACATCCTAATCATTTTATTTTTGGTTGTTATGTTGACGAGGATGATAAAGAAGTAGAATATAAATCAATATCTCGATTTTTGCCAAAACAAAAAAAATTAATATTTAAATTAAGGATTTACCCTGGATTAGGTAATCTAAATATAATTTTTTGCAAAAAAAATCATGGGGAAGAAGCTAAGGATGATTTATCCGAGGATTATGTTGTTCGTGTGGAAAATGAAAGCTTAATTAAGGTGGATAACGCTTCTCGAATAAATTTAAAACGCGATAGCGAAGGTTTAATATTAACCTTGTCAGAAGCAACATCTTTTAGAGGCTTACATACAATGGAGGTTATTGTACGAGGGGGAGGGGCAGCTATTTATTATCGAAACATTATAGGTGTGTATATTGTATAGGGGTAAGGGCAGTGCTTATGCTGCCCTTAAAATTATTATTACGCAGAAGATACATGGTTCCCCCACCAATCCATTAGTTGTTTCCTGTGTTCAAGATACGTAGAGCGATTATAAGCTTTCCTGACTTCATTTTTATCGCTGTGCGCTAAAGCTGCCTCAATGACATCAGAATTAAAACCCTCTTCATTTAAAGCTGTGCTTGCAATAGACCTCAATCCATGTGCAACCAATTTACCTCCATACCCAATTCGTTTTAAAGCAGCATTTGCCGTCTGGCTATTCATTGCTTGTTTTGGGTCATTTCGACTCGGAAAAACATGTTCACGATGAGCGCTGATTGGCTTCATCACTTCTAGAATATCTAATGCCTGCGGCGATAGGGGAACAATATGCTCACGCTTGGCCTTCATCCGCTCGGCTGGAATAGTCCAGAGCTTTGCATCGAGATCGATCTCAGCCCAACGTGCACCGGAGGCCTCAGAGGGGCGCACGAGGGTCAAAAGTTGCCATTCAATCAGGCAGCGAGTCGAAACAGAGAGATTCGACATCACCAGAGAACGCATTAGCTTTGGTAATTCTTCTGGTCGTAGTGTCGGCATGTTTTGTTTTTTGGGTTTCTCAAAGGCCATTCCAACACCTGATGCTGGATTGGCATCAATCAGACCAGTGTTTACGGCATAAATCATTATCTCGTTAATGCGCTGCACCAGCCGACGTACAGTCTCAAGCGCCCCACGAGCTTTGATTGGCTCAAGAGCTTCAACCAGTGTCCGGGCTTTGATTTGCTGAACGGGGATCTCACCGATGGCAGGGAATACATCTTTCTCCAGTGAGCGCCAAATGTCTTTTGCGTAATCAGGGGTAACGCTTTTGCTTTTGAGTTGGAACCAGTTAGCGGCAACCGTCGAAAAAATACTGTCCAGAGCGATTTGCTGCTCTTCCTCTGCAACTTCAGCTTGAACTTGGGGGTCGATGCCATTAGCTAACAAGGCAAGGTAATCCGCTCTTAACCCTCGGGCATCTGCAAGTGATAGGGCGGGGAAGGCTCCGAGCCCAATCATTGTCCGCTGCTTTGTTGCCGGACGTTGATAACGGAAACGCCAGAGTTTTTTGCCACTGGTTTTCACTATCAGGAAAAGCCCGTCGCCATCATGCAGCGTTAGATCCTTCTCTAGCGCCTTAGCACGTAGAACTTCGGTGTTGGTCAGGGGGCGTGTTGTCCGTGCCACTGTGGCCGCTCCTTCATGAATTGGTATACGCTTTTAGGTATACATCCTACCGTATACCTAAACGTATACCAATAATCACCGGATTCAGCCGGATGTTCTCGGACAACGACAGACACAAAAAAAGCCCGCAGGGCTTGTGCCATGCGGGCTTTCTGTACTTCACCGGACACATCCGGATCATTATTTGGTGGGCTGGCGTCCCTGTACTTTTAATCATAGTGTATTGATATTTAATGTTTCTGTTTAAATTAATTTCGTTATGGGTTCCAAAAAGGAACCATAAAGTAGAACCACAGTACCTCGCATGGTTCCAACATGCCTAGCGACTTCAAAATAACACCCTCTATGGCATACTAAATGTAAGTGTGGCGGGATATTTAGCGTCTGATTACTGAGGGGGTCAATAAAAACTGCTCTATCTCAAATACTGTAGTGATCCATAAACTTGTCCGTTTGAGTAGATGGTGTACCTCGCCCGTTCAGGCACGGAGTGGCCAATCAGCAGAGTATTCATGTCTGCTATGAGCGATCTGCGGACATTGCTAACAGCCTTCTGTGTGAATCAACGGGGAGCTGGTCATAACCACCCGTGAAATCGTGGATTTTTTATACATTAGAATATAATATTCTCTGATAAATCGCTCAGCGTTGGTAACCCATTGCAGATTTTTTGTGACAGTTCCGAACTCAGAGATTCAGTTGAGTTCAAAGAAGCAGGGATAAATTTGTTCGGTGATGCAGTAGCTGCAAAACTGCGCGTGCGGTGTGCTGATATCTGGTCTTCAGCATCGGTAGCTAAGCTTCCGGGTTTTCTTAAAACAGAATTTTTATGCGAAAATGGATGCGATTACATTACAATTAACCTCACAGAAGGGGTTAAAATGTACTTTGTAAATGGGCATCTAGCCCCCCCCCGGCAGGCAGACAACTCACTTGACTGGGGGCGGGTAACCCGGTTGAAACTGGTTCATATAGGCGAAGATTATGGTTTCTGATAACGGATTTAACCCGGACTGGGTGTCAGCCCCCGGAGATACCATAATAGACCTCATGGACGAACATGGTTTCAACGAAGAAGAGCTCAGTAAAAGAGTTGGCCTTTCCCTGATTAAAGGTCGTGAGTTGATTTCTGGTGAGCTTATTCTCACTGAGAAGATTGCCAACAAGCTTGAATCTCTCTTCGATGTCAGCACGACTTTCTGGCTCAGTCGTGAAGACAAATATCGCCAACATAAAGATGCGATCATTCGCCAAAATAATGAATGGGTTCAGTCTCTGCCTACGTCAGATATGAGTAAACTGGGTTGGATTCCGAAGGGCCTGAGCGGTAATAAAAAAGTCGAGTGTTGCCTGAGCTTTTTCGGCGTTTCATCCGTACCCGAATGGTTTAATTATTATAAAAATAAACAGACTGCTATAGCTTTCAGAAAATCCGAAGCTTTCAGAACGGAAGAAATGGCCGTAATTACTTGGCTCAAGAAAGCTGAATATATTTCGCGGAAACAGAGAACTTATGCATGGGATAAGGAAATACTTAAAGGCAGTCTGGAAGATTTAAGAAAACATTCTCTTGAGCCTGATCCCAAAGTATTTCTTCCTGCGATACGCAGCATACTCGCTGACGCTGGTGTAGCGCTTGTGATCCTGCCAACGCCAAAAGGATGTCCAGCAAGCGGCGCTACCTGTTTTTTTGAACACGGCAAAGCGACACTGATAATGAGTTTTCGGTATCTGAGAGACGATCATTTCTGGTTTACGTTGTTTCATGAGGTTGGCCATCTGGTTCTGCACAACTGTGAACAGCACCGCATAGAAGGAATGAGTGGCCTTTCTGAAAAAGAAGAACAGGAAGCAAACGAGTTTTCCAGCAGCGTCCTGATTCCCCCAGCATACCGTGCAGAGTTTGACACGCTGACTGGGCGGAACTGGAAAAATATTATTAAATTTGCCCGGAAAATTGGTGTATCAAAAGGGATAGTGCTGGGGCAGTTACAGCACGCCCAAAGAATCCCCTTTGATCATTTTGCCAAATTCAAAGTCAAATATAACCGTGAAGATCTGTCCTGAAGTCATCCTCCAAAGTAAACGTGGCGAGAGGGTGATTTCTGCCAGTTGCAAAGAGCATCTTCAAGAATTTGCATTTCAAGCTGCCCCATGTCCATGAAGGCGCTGAGCCTCGCCAGAAGATCGTCCAATACTTTATAATTGGCCGCATTTCTCGCTTCACCGTAAAACAGAAGGTTTGCGCCATCCAGAGGTCCTGTTGCCCCGTTCAGATACAGCGTCCCCGGCTTGGCATCAATAATGCCGAACTTGATGAGCATCGTCAGAAAGTCGAACCTTCCAGCCCGCCCAAATGACAAAACCGCCTTCATGCTCCGGTAAAGAATATCAAAGTACTCTTCCTGACTACTGGATGCGGCTTTGGCTTCAGCAAACCGCGCTTCATGACTACCTGCGTTTCCTACCCACGCTACATATGAGCTGATGACGCGTGGAAGGGGGCGCTTGCAGTCCGGTCTGAGGGATTCGTACTTTCTGTGGTTCCCAAACCTTCTTTTCTGACCGTCTGCCAGCATCTGGCGATAGCAGCCCTCATACCAGGCGTGAAAGGTGTCCACTTCCGCAACCACTTTCTCCCAGGTCCATACATCGCCACCGAGGCCACCGTAAATGTCGGCGCACAACTGCCAACCGTACTTAAGATGTTTGCCAAAGTGGGTAGACAGGAAAATAAGCCAGCACGCCTCATCTACATTCCCTTCATAAACATGCAACCACGCAGCCCGTAGCGGATCAAAGATATCACAGTGGGGATTTCCCCGTAGCGGGGATATCTTATTTCTGCCAATGGCTCCGACGTACTCAATGCGACGCTTGCTGTCGAGTATCTGTGCGGCGAGCGTTGTGATTTTGTCGGGGGTATCTAATCCCTCAAGCGGGGTTTCATGTGTACTGAATGATTTGAGCTGTTCTGAAATTTCATCAATTAGGTCCTGTCGTTTCATTTTTCTCCCTCACAACCACTCAAGATAAATTTTGTAGGACTGATTTTGCAATTTCCCTGCAATGGCCTGAGCAGCTGGCAGGTTCTTATCTTTTTTGCATCTGAATATCGCCAGCATACGAAGGACATCTTTCCAGTATTCACTCAGCCTTAGCGCATCAATATCTGGAATATCGCCCTCACGGATGCGTTTCTCTGCATCAACAATGTTGCATAAGTAGTTAGTTATATCCTCTGTGGGCATTGCTACCATAACTGGTACAGATGGCGCATAACCCTCTTTGAGCGCAGCTTCGATGAGGGGAATATCCTCGATGTAGATGTGCAGACTTGCCGCATAGTGGCGATAAACACCCAAATTTAAACCGAGGGTTTTTGCAATCATTTCCTGAAGCATCGTGAATGCAAATATGTCGTGAACCAGTCCTGCCCGTGCATCGTTAGAGCGCATGAATGTAAACATATCGAGGGAATCATTCCTAATCGCAAACTGGAGCCCGACAGTACAGGGGACATCAACGAAGGGATGGGCTATATCATTTGCGTCAAACAGTTGTATGGCTGCTCGCCTGGATGTGTTGCGTTTTTTTAAAAGCCGGATGACATTCTCAATCTGGTTGATTCCATTCTTGGTACCAAAGAGACGAGGCCCGTAAGCGCCATTAATCGTGCCATCACTTTCTGCAGAATCCCGGTATTTTGAGATGTAATAGCGAATAGATTCGACATCGTCACTGCCCGATAGGTACCACATTAACTCCCCCAGACAGGTGAATATTTTACCCCTGGATTCTGTTCTGCTAATCCGGCAAATCGGATTGTTTAAAATGATGTGTGTACCCAGAATCTCTTTTGTCGGTCCCCGTGTTGTTTCAACAGGAACCCCATCTGACAGGATATTTTCAAACACAGCCCGCATAACATCATCAATCGTGTTTTTCTCAATTTCCATATTTGTCATCCAAGTGAGAGCCGTGGGCAGGGTGCCAGATATCAGTCAGCAAGTAAGAATAATCCCAATTGGTCGTTATACATTCAGGTTGTACATTTTGTCTACAGATTTGAGCTTTGGAGCAAAAAACTGGCTTGTGTAGGCTGAGTCTACTGTGATGACGAGATTGGTTATTTGATCCTGGCCACAGCATTCAGCTCGTTAGCTCAGAGTGAATGCAGATTGTTGTCAGCAACTTATGTTTTTGGTACTCGAACCCGCATAACGAGTCAGATCTTTCCCTTACTTTTATTAACGGCATTGAACCCCATCTCCCTTAACGAACCTAAATGCCCCCTCCGGTTCCACCACGGCCAGCCGGGTCGTCAGCCCAGCTGCGCTAACCGGCAGGCTGGTAAGCTCCGCCGAACCGCGAAGTAATGCGTTTCGGGCCCGACAGATTAGGTCTGATGGGTAACGGATGAAATAAAGCCAAACTAATCAATCTCAAAAGGTCGATGCTTAATTTTCTTCCGAGTTGTCAGGAGGATATAAAGTAAAGCAAATGGCTGGTGTGAGTGAGGGATGGATGCTGGGCTTTCATATTTGTACGAGACCCGCCCAGACGTATGTATCATAGATTCAGGGACTCATTAGCATGATCAGAGATTGCATATGTTGATTTATAACGTTTTTGGACGGCATATTGGTGTTCAACGCAAGAATGATCGGTGGCTAGTATTTCGTGCCGACCTGACGGAGAGAAAGTTTTCTCGACTTTATGACATCGCTATTCTAGACGATATGGCAGAAGGTGAGATTGCTGGCTGGGTGACATTTTCCATGAAGCCACTACCGAGCGTTATCCAAATGTGGAGCGCATCGAATAAGGATTTAATGGATAGCATTACATTGAGTCCGCTCCTGGCACGAAGCGGCCGAACTAACTGAGCAGAAGGTCCGCTGTGAGCGAAAAGCGGACATTGACTTTATATCAAAAATGACATTTTGTGGTTGAACCTCGCCACGGCCGGATTTTTACCGAAGGGCGCAGTGGGGAAACCGGCGGGTTCTGTCCTGATAATCACCGCCGATCACTATATCTGACATGCCGTCCAACTGAGGGAGGCACAAGATATAGTGTTGAGCGCCGCAGCGGGGTTCATTCTGCAAAATAAGGATTTTACCGAATTGGCAAATCTATTGGTAAAACCGGCATGGAGACTTAATGCAACTGATTGTAGGGCTTGCTTTTCAAAGAAATTGCTACAATCCTGTGGAGTTAGGATGATTCCTATAAGATACTGTTATCAGTTTCAGGAAGAACTTAGCGGTACATCTATCACTATCATACTTTCATACTTTCAGGAGTCATATGAAAAGCCATGAATATATTGTTATAAGTGGTTTTAACAGGAGTAAGGTAGGTAAAATAATTGGTTCATTAGCTTCTCTGATATCAGGGTTTTTGGTTTTTGTTATTTTAACTTACCTTGAAAATAATTCTTATATTGAGGCGAAATCTGTAATGACCCCAACGGTCTCTTCGCTTATTAGTGCAGGTACAATGTATCTAATTCTCTACTGGATTTTTGACTCAAGGTTATGGAAGTGGAAGTTAATATCAAAAATAATAAATGTCCCGGACCTGTCGGGAGAGTGGGATTGTGAAGGGCGCGGCGAAAACAAGGAAGGAGACGTTTTTTCATGGCATGCTAAAATTAATATATTCCAGTCATGGGATAAAGTTCATATACGGTTGCAAACCTCACAGTCAGGTTCCGACAGCATAGCTGCCTCCATTATATATGATGGAGAAATAGGTTATCGGTTAGTTTACAACTACAGGAATGATCCGAGAATAAACGAAAAAGAGTTAAGTCCGCATATGGGATTTGCAGAATTAATTTTTGATAAAAGCCTGACAACTGCTGATGGCGAGTATTTTAATGGCAGAGGTCGGAATACCTTTGGGACAATGAAGCTAAGGAAGTTATAACATGGCCGATAACTTTTCATCACGAATCGAACGTTTAAGAACGCGAAGAAGAGGGATAAATGAAATATTTGCAATGGACAGCGGGCTTGAAAGCAGAGAGATCTTACTGAATAAATCTCTACAACAAGAAACCTGGGAAAGCAGGGCTTCCGGGAAATCAGCTACGAAATATGCATTAGGTGCCATGCAGGAAGTTGATCCAGTTTATACTAGGGTTAGCATCGAAACAGGGAAAAGGATAGAAAACCAACTATCTAACCGATTGGAAAAAAAGGAAATTACAGCATCCTTTCGTTTGCAGGGTTCTGTACCGCTTAACATCCATATTAAAGGCGTTAGCGATGTAGATATTCTTACTATTGATGAACAGCTATTCGTTTTTTCAAACGAAGGAAGCAAAGCAAATAGTTATGTTTTATCCAAGAAACAAGCTGTAGATGTACTCCAGATCCTACGGGAAGAAATTGAAGATAGCCTCAGGGCTGCTTTCCCGGCTGCAAAGGTTCACACTGAAAACTCTAAAGCAGTAAAAATAACTGGCGGCTCTTTAGCCAGAGATGTGGATGTAGTCCCGGCTGTTTGGTGGAATAATGCCAGATATCAAGATACAGGCAATGAAGTTGACAGAGGTGTGGCAATTTTAAATAAAAAGGATAACCAGCGGATTTATAACACGCCGTTCCTTCATATTAATTATATTGAGAGCCGCTGCAACACAACGCTAGGCGGCTTAAGGAAATCAATAAGATTACTTAAAAATATCAAAACAGATGCGCATGAGGAAAGCATAGAAATAAACCTCAGTAGTTTTGATATTGCATCTATTATGTATCATGCTGATATTGGCAACCTCTTAAGAGGTCACTTCTATGAACTTGCAATACTAAGCGAAACACAGCGCTGGCTTGACTGGTTATGGCATAATTTTGACGAGGCAAAGAAACTGGAGGTCCCTGATGGAACCAGGAAGATATTTGACACTGACGAAAAAAAAGGTGAGCTGCTAAAGTTATCTCTGCAAGTCGATACATTATTGACAGCCGTTCATAATGAAATGAATTCTATTTTTCATAAAGATTCAATCGATGAGGGAATGAGAGAATATTTGAGTAATTCAAAAGTTGATTAGCGTCATAGCCTTTGTTTATTGATAATGAAAATTTATAAATTATTGTTGTATAATTTTAGATATCTTCAGCTGCAAAATCGCATTCAGCTTAACGTTTTAGACCGTCTCATTAGGGACGGTTTTTTTATGTTTAGTTTGGCAGAATTAGCGTTTTACCGAATTCCTGGAAGAGGGGGTAAGAAAACCGCCTGGTAGCGGTTTCAAAGCAAAGTTACAAGATCCGTTGTGAGCGAATAGCGGCCCATGGCTGCGAGGCCGCTCGCAATTTTAACTTCAGCCGATTCGAGTTTTAAACTCATTTATCCATGCAATGAGCTCCAATACATCTTTTTCGAATTCATCGAGTTCAACCGGAACCAGAGGCAGCTCATCGGATTGAGAGTGCTCGTAAACTGAATACTTGGTCATCAGCGCGTCAATAAGATCACAGTCTTCTGCTATTACCTTGGTGATACCCCGCAGCTTCCCTTTAGTATTGACATCACGTCTGAACCGGACAATCACATCATTTAAAAGGACAAATTCTACTATTCGTTCCAAGATTATCCGAAAATCACTGCATGCACTTTTTGCCGTAAGATCATAAACATCGGCATCTGCATCGGCTTGATGCTTTTTGAGCTTAGGGATGACATGATCCCTAATCATATTAAGCGACTTTTCAGGCTTGGCATCCCGCAAGCTGTGTTGCGCCAAGATTCCCGAAATTTTATCTAATCGTCTAAGCGACTGCACGGTATGGTTAATTTTCTCATTAGCCGGATTCTCACTGTGCTTTTTAATTACAGCATCAATGATGGAAACAAGCGAAAGGCGGTGTGTGAAGATTATGACCTGTCTGGTCTTCGCTAACTCGACAAGCCTAGCTACAACCCGCTCTTCGAAGTCTTGATCTAATGACGAAATAGGGTCATCAAAGATGAAGGGGGCTAACTGATTCGAACCAGTCGTATCGGCCAAGAATGCCGCTAATGCAACAATGCGGGCTTCTCCTTCACTGAGTATTACATCAGGAGTGAAGCCAGCTCGTGCCCCGACAAGGGTAAGCCCAAAAGTTATTACTCCTTTACCTTGAGCTTTGCTCTGCGGCACTACCGGCAAACGTCGCCCACCAAGTACCTTTAACTCCGCATCAAAACGGCTCTGATATCCAGCATCAAGCTCAGTTCTCCCTAGTTCGGTACGCTTAGTTGTCAAGGAATTGCTGGCCGTTAGTCTCACAGCTTTATCTAGCAAATCCACTGCAACCAAGCGCTCACGCTCGGCGAGAATTGCCATTTTGTTTTGACATAACCATTGCAGTGCCTTGAGTTGCTTAATGCGTTTTTCAAGTTGCTGGCGTTGCCCATCTTGTTGCAATTGCATCAAACTAATCTTCTCAGCAATTAAGTCGATAGCACGTTTTTCAACTGCCTGATCAATAAGCGCCCAATCGAATGCGATGATAGAACCAACGGCGGTACATGCCTCAAACTGTGAGCGCCTTGCTTTCAAAGTTTCATAACAGGCACGAGCAAAGGTCTCATCAAATTTCAATTGAGCCAGCCGTGCAATCCAATCCTCTATTGAAGGTAACTGAACGACCTTCGCAATGAGTTCAGCGCTAGTGGCTTCCGCAGTTTTTGCCGTGGTCTCTAAACCAGCCGTAACGAAAGCCTCAAAACTTTTGAGTCGAGCTGAGCCTTCCTCCGTAAGTTTCTGCTGGCAGAGCACACAATACGCACCTCCAGTAGTAACGGGAAATTCGCGGCTATGGTAAGCATGAACAATAGAGTAGTTTCGCGCTTGATCCCACATTAGCTTCCAAGCCGTTTCACCAACGCCTTGTAGAGGGGCTGTTGCGAATGCCTGCTGTGCAACTATATTGGCAGCCTTTCTTGCTGCAACAGCCAATTCTTTTGCCTTAAACAATTCCTCGGCTTTCCCATCCGCAAGACCTTCCTTCAATAACCTCATGGCCTGCTTAATGTTTTCTGAGGCAATCTCTTCCTTACTAATTGCAATCAGGCGTCCCTTGATGTCTTTCTCTGCTAACAGAGCTTCACCTTTGATACGCTCATCTTCCAAATCATTCCCATATTGGCAAAACGATTCAATTTTCTCAGCGGAGGTTGATGCTTTAAGAGAGTAGAACCAAGTATTTTCGGCGGTCTCTGTAAGATCACTTGGGAAAAGTGGAAGAGCACGGACAAGCTTTTCCTTCTCTCGACTTAATTGTTCAGAAACCATTCCTGAGATCTGAATGAGCAAAGATATAAAACGCATGCTGCTCGGTTCGTAGCTTGATTCAGTGCGTCCCATATATTGAGTCGCAGTTTTCGAGTCAAATACTTGGGCATACTTGAGCATCGGATGTGGGGCAGCCCCCGCCTGCCAATTGATTTCTACGGGTTTACCATCAATGGTGATTCGACATTGAGCACTGCATGTATGCTCTTCGCTGCTGAAAACATTCGGGCGGATTTCGTCCCTTGAACGTGAGCCACAGAGTTGTTTGAGCAGACGAGAAAAACTACTTTTCCCTGAGCCATTCTGCCCATATATAACAGCTAAACTACCAGCTCCGAATGGTAAGGACGCCCCTGGTTTGATGGCATTTACACCAAATACTTGGCTTACTTCTTCAATACGTACAATTCGCTGTAGCAACCCTGCTGAGAATGAGCCAGGTGCAACCTTCAAGAACCCAGGGTCATTTTGTTTAGCTGCTTCCAGTTTGCAGAGTCGAACCAGCTCAGTGAGTTCGACCTCATTTGGTAAACGTTTATTCTCGATAAGCTGTTTTGCTGCCGTTTGAAGCCAGTTACTACGTTCATTCAGCCACTTTTCGAAGTCATTGGTTCCGATTGATTCTTGTGCTAATTCAGACATCTTTGCTTCCTTTGCTCTTTGATGTACAAGTCGAAAAAAATATCGTATCTTTTTTTGGGGCTCCTGAATGAGTGCTCGGTCAAACGATACTGCAAAGAGCTGCCCTGACTTGCTCCCAGTTTTAAAGCTAGAAATGTCTGCTTCTGGCACTAAGCAGAAGTTCCTGAACAACGTAAGCTGGCATATGCCCTCGTTCCTCCGTGGGGACTATCGATCTATTTGCCGGTGGTGTTTAAGCAATATCGCCAGCGGCGTGAGCTCACAGTGCATTCAATCAAGCTCACAAATCACACAGTCTTTACTTTTTTCAGATTCCCTAATGGTTTCGCGTCATAGCCTCAGCCAGATAAACCTGAGCTACTTTAGGGGTATATGCCTTTCTGAGCATAAAGGATACTGTTTCTATGAAAACTGATCGCGAGAGCACGATTAGGAGATCAGAACCTGATTTGACATTGATACTGGCTATCAGCGACGGGCAGTTCTTGAATACGTCTGACAATCCTTTACCTCATTAAATTTTATTTCCAGAAGTGCCGTGATCCAGCACGAGTGCTGATAACCAATATCACTGGGTAATGATTGACAAGTTCACTAAACAACGAGCAGATATTTTCAAATTGCCTGCTGCTTCCACATCACCAGGCAGAGGCGTCAGACCCTTAGCACCATACGTTTCATAGAGTAATTCCCAATATAGTTAATGCTGAATTTCTTTGTTCATGTTGAGGCAGTATATTGAAGCAATTCGAATAAATCACACATATAAGCTCTCACAATCTTCCGCCATTTTTAACTGTTACAGATATACTTTTAGCAGGTTTTAAATGCTTGGAGATTTCTTTCTGTTCGCGACGGATTTTGTATAAATTAATTTCTTCGTAATCCTTGTGTTTATTTATTTTTGATAAATCAACCAAGAGCTTATTTCTTATCATCCACTTTACAATTCGCTTGTCGATATCTTTATAGAGAGGGCCGCCTTTGTATTTATAGAAGTGAATATCATGAATTTCACTGATGAAATCAAGTATGGATAAGATTTCTTTATAATCACCAATGTAACTGTTAATGGTGAAATGGTCTTTATTAAGTTCTATTTTGAATCCATGTTCAGAAAGGTAATACAAGAAAAAGGCTGAGTCGAGATTACAAAAATCTACATGCAGCGTTCTTCTGTCAAATCTATCAATATGCGAGAGAATGATATCATGTAATTCATAATCATATACATTGTCAATAAACCCTTTCCCTGAATGATCAATTTGATTGACATTGCATCCAGCATCTATTGCTACGGATAAAACTTCCGGGGAGAGGGGCAGGAAGAGAATATTTCTTCCTTTTTTATCGATGTGATTTATATCACAACCAGCATTAATTAATTCTGTCAGTCCTTCAGCATTCCTGTAATGTTCAAAAATGCATGTGTAGCCATTAGTATCCGTATGCGAGGTGTCTAAACCCAGTCCAATCAGTTTCTTCAGTATTTCTGGGTTTTTTTGATGAAAGAGCGCATTTTGCCCATGTCCGTTGATATGGTGTATATTAATTCCATAACTTAGCAGGCAATCCATGGCTTCCAGGGTTCTGCAGCTAAAAAGGGCATTGTCTCCGTTATTATGAACAGCATTAATATCATAGCCAGCTTTTAAAGCATTCTTTATACCATCAGGCGACGTTGCATTGAAGAATGATTCAGAAATGGCAAGGTCTAATGCCTTTTCTAATAATCCCTTTTGTAATAAGGACATGACTAAGTCCATAAACACCCCCATGAAAAAATGTTTAAGTCATTAGATATCAGAAATTCTGTGAAATGCAACAACTGGGGAAAGGTGTTCATGATGTGCGGAATAAAAATTTCAACAAACCACCCGTGGATACATCAGAAACACCTGCAGTAAATTTACGCCTGTAACCTACCGTCCGGACTATAGGACCAAACCTTCGTGGGAGATGCTACCATTATATCGGCAATGTTGAACCGGATTTTACATCACACACATCGTACAAATAAAAGGAGAAGGCTATCGACTGAAGCAAAAACGGAAAGCCGGGGTTGTCGCTGAAGCTAATCCTGAGTAAACAAGGTGGATCAACATTAGACCGTCGGTGGTGGAGGTATGTGGATCACTTTTTACCCGTTGTTGACCCCTGGCGCTCCCAAGCCATTTCCAGTGCTCTGATGGTAAGTTTGCTGTCAGGTGAGAATTGAATTTCATTGCCACCCACCGGGTTTTCTGGCAAACAGGTCGAGAACAACGATAAGATACGCCCAGAGTAAAGTAAGAGGCAGGGCGTAGTCGGGTCATATCCCTGCCTCTTCTCTCCTGACAGGACGTAGACCCTGGCAAGTTGCATCAAAAGATAACAAATTTCTCAGTTCAACTTCCTTCTGGCTAGGTTAACGTGCAAGCAGGAACTGCTTTTCATCGATTAGTGAATACGGTAGTTTTTTCAAACTAACTGAACTCTATTCGTATGACTTAAATCTTTAAGAAGGCAGGAGATTTGAATTTTGAAAAACTGGTCACCAGAGCATACTAAAGAAATCAAAGCTTGGCTTGACATAGATAACTATCGCAAGCTCGAAGACATCAGTTTAAATGCCTTGTATCACGAACTTTGGGCAAGAGCGCTTCTGTACAAGCCAGGGCCTACTGACGAAGAAAAGAAAGGGCTATGGGTGTACATGACTGAAATTTTCAGTGGGAACCCCCATCTTTTCAAAGGGAAGCAACTCGATTATCCAACAGTTAACGATACTCTCTACAGTCCTCCACACATTTTTATCACGGATATCACCAGGCTTGCTGAACTTAGTGTGATGGCCCTTAGTGTGAATCTTTTCACTTGGGAGGAAGGAAACGATGAATATTGTGTTAATGCGCCTCATCACGAAGCTTATGTGTCACAACTCTTGTCCCCCTTATGTGAGAAAACGGTGTTGCTTGAAATCGATCTTGGTAGTGGTACTGACGATGAAATAGCCGAATCGATAAAAGCGGCCCTGCCACAATGGAGATCGGTAAAAGGAGTGGAAGTTAATGAAACCGGTATCGTTCGTTTCGGCTATGGAACCATTAAAAAAATCATAAATTACAGGTTGGTTGCGATGCTGGACATCTTACTTTGGGCAAAAAGGAAAGAACTAAGAATCTCAGATGATCGCCTCTCCCGGCTTCTTTATACTGATGAAGATGAAGAAACAACTACCCGTTTAGGGTATCACATTAAAGACTCAGATCGTCCGCTTGCGATGAAAGCTGCAACGATAGACTTCATTAGGCAGTTCAATTTTTTCATGAACCGAAATCCCCACCTGAAAAACATGAGAGTTTCAGATGTGATGAAACTCTCTGATTCTAACTGATCTCGAATTCCCGAAGTCTACTACTGCAGGGCAGACCGTAACCCTGCAGTTAGGAAGCTCGCTCCTTTCTTTTCCCAACTGTTCGTATAGTGATCCCATCACAACGATAAAGGGAAAACAAAATGAAAAATCAAAATACCCGCCTAATTCGCTTGCCAGAAGTTATGAACAGAACCGGCTATGGCAAGGCCTGGATTTATCGTCTAATCAACGAAGGTTTATTTCCACAACCAATAAAAATTGGTTCGCGTGCAATTGCATTTGTCGAAAGCGAAGTTGATGAATGGATCGCATCTGCAATTGAGCGTTCACGTAAAAATGCAGCCTGATTACGGGGTTAATGATGAGTGTATTAAATTTGGTGTGTAAAAATAAATGGTGCTATTCAACAATGAGCAGAGGGCCGCCTGATATTTTACAAGTAGTATTAGGTCAGGCTTTGGTATTAAGAAGTAATAACAATAGTCATTGGTAAAAATTATGATGGCATTTTTACCGTGACATTATAGATTAATAAGTACAGGAGATTTAAAATGAATAATTCAATCAGAGTACCGGAAGATAAAGATTTTGTATGTGCATTTGTGACTTCACCGGATAGCTTGTATGAGGCTATTGAAACCTATCGTAATTATGTAGATCCAGTCGAAGAGATAGAGTTTGAGCACGTCCTTCTTTATTTGTTGTGTTCTATACTGGTGGAGGGTGCTACAGATGTTACCATTAATGATGAAGTACGAATGTGTATTGAGTACCTTGTCAATGAAAAAAATATTATCAGAAAGAATAACGCAGGTAAAAAGGTGTAAAGTCTGTAATAAATTATCATGGGTACAGACAGCACAAGTCTGTACCTTCTTATTTTAATTCTACTGGCAATGATATATAAAAATTATATGCTTTTGATAGTGGTCATGTGGTTTTGCTATAGCAAGCATTGCAGGATAGGAATATCCTGAACTTTCATTCTCTGCCCTTTGTTTTATTTAAGATAACTGAAAAATACAGGGTTTAAACGATACTGGTATTTAAACTCAGTAGGTATAATAACATTCGTATCAATCAGTTCATCGATGGCCCGATAAAATCGGGCTGGCGTAATATGTATCTCTTCCTGCTGTGCGATGGATGTTGCACGGTGAAAGTTCAGGTAAACAGTGTTTTTATCTGGTGTGTATGAAGCGATTAATGTGAGAAGCCAAAACACATTGTGAGCAGTATTGTTCAGATTGCGTTGTTCATCTGATAATTTATTCTGGTAAAGGTAAGCAGGGAGTCTTTGCTTCATAAAGATATCTTTTATTTTGTTAAGTTTTTCGCTGGTGTGGGGCGTAAAATCACCGCGCTGTTATGTCTTTTAAAAGGGAATGCCGTCAGTTGGATATCTGTTTCTGGATTTTTTTACAGGCTTTGTTTTGCGCCCTGCGCGATAAAAGTTGAATGAAGTGGCAAAATCTTCAGTCTCAAGTCTGGATTTACTGAATTTATCCATCAGATCTTCATTGAAACGATGAGGAATACCTTTTACGCATAAATTAGAATTCAGGTAAACCTGACCATCTTCAGCATTACGGATCAGTATTTTCCTCTCAAATAATTCCCTGAATGCACGTGAAACATTCGATTTATTCAGTCCTAACTCTCTGGCGGTACGTGACTGTGAAAAGTCAGGGATAATATTTCCATAATCAATGGCTGAGAAAAGATAAAGAACAATTCTGAATGCCGTTGGTGTCAGATCCATTCTGGCGAGTGTAGCCGTATTATCTTTAAAGACCATCGAAAAATCGTCACGAAAGGATGTCTTTTTACAGGCACTTGCTTTAACTTTTATTTCTTCCAGATCTTCGGGCATAACATCTAATGCTTCTGCAATAATTGCTTTTTGTTCTTTAGTTAACATAACACTTGTGTTTGACATAATGGCTCCTTTTTTATTATTGTGATAACAGATATGGCATATTAAATTTGTTTGTCAATATTATTAGTAATAAAAATTTAAAAAATATTATATTTATTGCTCTGTGCTTATTCTTTTTTAATGTAAAATTAAGGGTTGTCAGAGTTATTACGAAGGGTGCTAAATTTCACCATCACTTGTTATGTAATTAATAATTTTTGGTTCTGAAAAATATAACTGTAATTGTGTTTTAACTTATTGATATAATTTATTAATTTTTGTTTTAGATTTGCAAGATAAAAGAGTGATAAAGAAACAAGAAACCGAAATTTTGCTTTAGACTGACACAAAATTCTTTTGTACACAGTTTGATAAACACTGCCATTGCTGATTTTCTTTCGTAATATTATTCCTTAAGTGAAGCCTGCGCACCTGTGTGGTGCGCCACTGGGCTTCAGAACATTGCTACAGTGTTTAACTATCAGTAGAAATACGCTTCGCGCAGAAGTTCCGGCAGCTGAGTTTAACTCTCAGCACAAACACGCTTCGCGCAGGAGTTCAGACAGCCGTGTTTAGCTGTCAGTAGAAATACGCTTCGCGCAGAAGTTCCGGCAGCTGAGTTTAACTCTCAGCACAAACACGCTTCGCGTAGGAGTTCAGACAGCCGGGTTTAGCTGTCAGTAGAAATACGCTTCGCGCAGAAGTTCAGACAGCTGAGTTTAACTCTCAGCACAAACACGCTTCGCGTAGGAGTTCAGACAGCCGGGTTTAGCTGTCAGTAGAAATACGCTTCGCGCAGAAGTTCAGACAGCTGAGTTTAACTCTCAGCACAAATACGCTTCGCGCGGAGGTTCAGACTGCTGAGTTTTGCGAAAGAGTGGACCCGACTACATGATTTACCCGTTAACTTAATACGGCTCACGCCGGAACCCCTTCGGAAAAATCCTTTCTGCTTCAGCGAGTGAGTGCTGAGGGCACTCAGCGGCGCTGCAAGGGAGATTAAACGTTGAGTTTTCATCTGACGGGTAAAAATAATCAACATATATCTGTCGTCGGGGGCGTGAGCCAGTGCGTAGCACTCTCTCAAAAAAATTCCTGAGGGGGTTTTATCTGAAATCTGGAAACTACCTGGCTTTTGAAAAAAGAAAGTGGTACTGCAATCGATCGGACTCAACATTGCAACAGCGAAAGCTGTTTCCAGTATTAACAGAATAACTATTTATTATTTTAAAATAAAATATTTTCAGTTTTGTATTGATTTAAATCTTAAAGGTGATAGTACTTAATTATAAAAACAAAAAAGGAGAGAGTTATGAGTAATATTTGTGTTTCATCTCAGGAAGAAAAGTTTATATTTGTTGTTGATAAATATATAACACATCATCGCGACAGTGTTAATAACAATGCTTTTTACAGAAATCTTTATGTGCTTTTCGCTGGATACCATCTGAAGTATTTTTATTCACGGGCGCAATATCGCAATTCGTGTTATCACGTTGATAATATCATGCAGATGTTTATGGGTGTCGTTTCTACCCTGAAGGCCCCTCTGCTCAGGCAACTCGCAAACAGTGACACATTGTTGCATTGCCTGAATTCGCTCGTGAATTATATTTCAGGCAATCTGGATGAAGCAGAGCATATTTATGCTGATTTGCTTTCACAGTATGAAAAGAAACGCATTGCCGGTTCTCTGGCTTATACTCCGCCAGGCTCAGTGATCAGGAAAAGACTGTGACAGCGACAGCGGTGTGGATAAGGCATGGGATACTGGATGATGGAGATAAATGGAACAGGCGTTTCCGGTAGGACACTACATAGCATAAAAAAGGCAGGAACCACCCATTCGGTGTCCTGCCTGTCGGGATTACTTTACGGTGGTCTTATTTGTCAACTACCTGCCAGCCATCATCCGTTTTGACAAGAGTTACAGCAGCAGTACGCTTTTCGTTATCGACAACAGCAGTCACATTACATTTATAGCTTTTATCAGATACTTCTACGCAGTCATGCTTTTTGACTGATTTTAATTCGCTCAGTGCGTCTTTCGGGACATCCTTACCTGCTATGGATTTGACGAAAGCATTCGCCTGCGCAACGACCTTATTCATAGCAGTGTAAATATCCTGTTCGGAAGGCTCGCTGTTACAGCCACTAAGCAACAAGGCAGCGGTAACGAGTGTGATAACGGCATAGGTTTTCATAAATAGATTCCTGGCTATAAGGTGAGTTATTGAATCAGACCCGTATTCATCCTGCTTTTATTTTCAGAGAACGTCCACTTGCTGACCGTTTCGCCTTTAAATTCGATTTCCAGCGTTTTGGCCTGCGTCTGTGAACCGCCTGTCAGCAACCCGACCACTGGAATGAATGTGGTGGCATCAAACTGATTGTTATCCATTGAATAAGTCCATTCTTCATTGCCACTATCAAGTGTAGTTTTGGTTTCGGGCTCACCTAATGCGGTAATGATTTCTGATTTCGTCGTTTTATTTTTGATAATTTTCGACTGCAGACTTTGTGATGTTTCTTTTTTTAGATGCTGGTTGCCTGATGTTGAACAGCCAGAAATAAGTAAAGCAGAAATAAAAAACACAGAAATCATGAATCTGTTCATAAGTTCTCTCATATTAATTTTTTATGTTTGCAGTGGTATGAAATTAATATCACCGTATAAAAACAACTCTGTCTGCATATTTCTTTTTAATAATGCAGATAAGAATAATGATGCTGGCAAAAAACGTAATGACTGAGACAGGAGTGCTGCCAGTCAATGAAAATACTAACCAGGCGAGACCGAATGCCACGAATTGAAACAGGAATGCCACACTGAGCGGACTTTCACCATAGGCCACTTTTGCATGGCAGCCTTTGCAAATCTGCACGCCGTGCGGGCTTTGTGTAAAGCAGAAGGGGCAGCTAATCGTTTTATTATCCATCATGACTCCGTGGCCTGATTTAAGGTGATGTATTTTTGAACATTTTCCATGAATGATCCGCTTTAGTAAAATTGCTTGTACCGATCGATGGATCTCTGTTAATAGGTTATAACTATCATAACTAGATTATTGATCTATATAAACGATCAATATTTTGTTGACTATTACTAAAGTATAGACTAGTAAACTTACGGTGCAGGATGGTGGTTGTTTGTAACTAATTGTTCTTTAGCGGGATTTGTTGTCATGGAATGGCAGGGTATCAGAAGATGCAGGTGCAGGATTTGGTGGAAAGGATGTGCAGTGGCATGTAACAGAGACATGCCCCTGCGCCTGAGAAGTGCCACAATATGGCCGAGAAATACTAGCCACGAATACAGACGACGCTGGCGGGGTATCTGACGAGCTGTATTGTGCAGTTTGCTCCTGAGTTGAATGACACTCACTGTTTCCTGTTGTCGTTCCAGACGAATTTTTTCTTCAAGCTGAAGGATTTTCTCCAGAATCGTTTCCCGGTTTGCAGCCTGTTCTTCAGACTCGCATGATGGTACTGGTACTGGTACTGGCACAGTCTGCTGTTGCTCTTTTTTCAGTAAAGCCAGGTGCTCTGGTGTAAAATCAATCTGTGTTTGCAGAGAAGACCAGCCATACTTTTTTCCAAGCTGAGACGCTTTAAAGGCAATGCCCTGGTACTGAAATGAAAATCCATTCATTTTTCCCGTCGACGCGATATTGGGTTTACAGGTCACACCTTTCCGTTCCAGCATGTCGATAAAAGTCAGTAAATCGGGACGATGCGTTAAGACATTATCAATCAGGGTCTGCAACTGAGACTTAGGGCAGGGAGCTGCTGTTCGCTCTGCCATCATCAGCTCATTGCGTGAGGGTTTTCTTTTAGCCTGAGGGCGACTACTGATTGCAGGTGTTGTTTCAGTGAGTCCGTGTATTCGCTCCAGCTCGCTGATAATGCGGGTGCTGATGAGATTTTCATTTTTCCCCAGGTACAGTTTTCCACCGACCATGTTAATGCGACTCGCAATGATATGGATATGCTGCCCGTTGGTATCGTCGTGAAGGATATAACAGCGAAGGTGCGTTTCAGTGAACCCCATCCGGGTCATATAATCGTCGGCGAATGCCGCCCACTGTCTGGCTGACAGTGTTTCTCCCCTTGGCAGGCGAAGTGAATTATGCCAGACAGGTTTAGCGACATCGGGACGCAATTGTTTAGAACTTTCAAACTCACTGATAAGCGCAGCCACCGAACTTCCGGCCATATTACCACCGATAATATAAGGCGTGATTTTGTGGTGAGATCCTGACTTAAGGCTATAGAGAACCACACCTGCGAACTGTTTACCCCGCTTTATTTTCTGCATACCTTTCATTGAGTTGGATCCAGAAAGGTTGATGGAATAAGGTGATCCCTGAGAGTTTTGATTTGTCTGCGCAGGGCGAAGAGTTCTGTATGGGTCAGTTCGCTGTCAGGGCTTTTGCTGTCGAGATGATTCAGCAGGCGGTTTAAATCCTGTGAAAGGTTGCCGAGTTTAATCCATGCTTCACGATTGATTTCAGGTAATACCGGTGGGAGTTTGTTGAGGGATGCCATTCTTAGCCATTCCCCTTTTTTATAAGGGCCTCTTTTACTATCGAGAATAGATAATTCTTCTTCGTTTAACCGAACGCTGACGCAGTGAGTTCGAACTTCATTAGGTGAATATTTTGCTGTATGGAATTTACCTCTTCTTGAGCTTCTTGATAGATCTTCTTTACTTTCATTTTTATGCATATCTAACCTTTTTTAAAATGTGTTCATGATCTACAGTTAGCGCATTGGTAAAATAAGTCAAGGCAGTGTCGAAATTTATAAATAAGAGAGGTGGAGCAGATTGCTAATTAGGTAATCTGCTCTGGGTAAAAATAGGGTTCATATTAAATTCATTATGACAGTGAGGAGGGGCGGAGGTTACAATCTACGTTTTACTGGCATTAAAGAGATTGTTTGTTTCATAATTTCGCTAAGTTTCTTTCTCTCATGTTCTGCTATATATTTACAAATCTCATCATGTCGAATATGCTGTTCCAGTTGTTTTTTATCTATTTTGATATCATTGCGGATAAACCATTTAATGGTTTCAATGTCCCCGCGTAAATCATAACCTCGCAGTACAATATGGCGAAAATGTGTGTTGCTGATATCTGTCTTCTTCTTTAGTTCACTGAAGAAAGAGCTCATTTCATTTTCATTGGCACTTAGATAAACCTGGCAGTTATCAGAGATAGTAAAGTTAAGGTTTTTCTTCTGAAGCAAATCCATTATCTGCAGACTTTCGCTGTTGAGGTAGTTGAAAATTACTGGACTGCTATCCTTCATACTAATATGACGAATGAGCATTTTGGCTTTGAAATCGCCTAATGAATAGCAAATTTCAAAAATACCGTGACCCTGGTTATCTCTGTGGTTTATATCGCAACCGGCCTGTACCATCAAATCAAAGATAGAGTGATTTTTTACGTAAAAAAGTATTGTTCTTCCGCATTTATCCACATTGTTGACATTAATTCCAGCATTGATCAGGGTTTTGCAACAGGATATATTATCAGCTAACGAGCATAAACAGGTTTGGCCTAGACCATTTTTGTGGTGTATATCTACGCCGGAATCAATCAATTTTTTCAGTATGTGAGGATTTCGCTGGTTAAACAAAACATTGTGACCATAGTTGTCAGCATGGTTAAAATCTATTCCTGCTTTAACCAGAGTGTCAATCATTCTTGGGTTTTTACAGTAAAACAGTATATTTCTTCCAAACGAATCCAGTGTATTAATATCGGAGCCTGCATTAATGCAAACCTGAATGTCTTTTGGAGTTTTACAAGAGAGTAATGCATTTATTGCGTTGTTATTCATAATTTTTCTCCTCTGTTAAGCGACTAATCTGATATAGTTGTCATGGTTGGTTTTATATTCCTTTATTTTTTTAATGTCTTCGTAAATTCGAGCGAGTGAAAACCATGAGATCTCTTTCAACATGTTTTTGTTGCTTACATACAAAATGTTACCACCGCGAAATGAAAAAGCATTATGGAATGTACTTTCATTCGTCGTTTTGAGAAATCGAATGAAATTTTTTATTGTCTCTTTTTTGTTCATGTTATAAGAGGTGAATGTATAGATAGAGAATACGGTTAAAATATTTCTCTTCGAGACCATATGTCTTGAGAAATAATCGAAATAAAATCTTTGCTCCTGAGTGTCACTTTTGCAGAAAAAAGAAAATTGTGGATTATATAATCTATAAAGATCTGCGTTCTTTTTTGTTTTGGCGAGATAGTTAGTCAGGCTTGGATAGTTTGTTTTATTCATTTTAGCTCTCCTTTATTTAATTAACAAAGGAAATATATATTATTAAATAAACAAAATGCAAATATATTTTTATATTTATTTAATTGAATAGATATATTTTTATTATATTTCATATAAGGTGTTGTTTTTCATTGTTATATTATTTTTATCAAAAAGTGCTGTGTTTTATTTGATTGATTTGGTTTGAGAGTAGTGATTGATATTGTATGAATTGGCGATGAGGGTGTTTTAAAAAATAAATTTATCAAAGTGCTAAGGTGCAATGTGGGGCTTTGTATTAAATTAATGATGTTAGCGCCCCTTGGCTATCTAACTAAAGGTTAAAGCCAAGGGGAGAGTGTTCAGGCAGATTCAATTCATAATCTTTTTTTTGTAATTGCTTTACAGGTAACTGGTTGAAGCGTTGTTCGTAAAACCTTTTGCTCTCTCTGTGATTTTTCCTGGAGGATTTCTTCATAGAAGTAGCGTTCTTTTAGTGATTCTATATCAACTTTTATATCATGACATATTAACCATTTAATTAGCAGTCTTCCTGCATAGTGAGTCAGTAGATATGTACTGTTTATGTAAAACCAAACATGACTAATGTCTGTCAGTTTCTTTAGTTGTAAAATTAATTTTTTAACGTTGGCATTTGTTGGTGTGATAATGCACTTATCACTTATCACTTATCTCAAATTCATTTTTTTGCTTTATAAGTAACGACAACAGCTCAATTGTTTTAAATGTAATGTTCGTGAATACAATTTTTGAACTGTCTTTAAGATGAATATTACGGATAAGAAAACGAATGTAGTTATCGTTTTTAGATTCCCAGTGAGTATATTTACCAGCTATGCTGTGGTTTTCTGACTGCCAGTAATCGAATGCTGTCTGCCCGCTTAAATTTTTATGATTAATGTCGCAACCAGCCTCAATGAGTGCATCGTATACATATCCTTCAAATGGAATGAAAAGAAAGGAGTTGCCATAGCTATCTTTGGTATGGATATCTAGTCCTGCTTTTATAAGATATTTTACTAACCCTGGTGAAACATCAATATATTGAATCGCAAGGGTGCCTGACTTATTCCGGTGGTTAACATTAATACCATTGCTGACAAGAAGTTCCACTGTTTCAACATTTTGAGCATAGAATAATGCATTATTACCGTCATTATCCAAGTGGTGAATGTCAATGTCAGCGTCAATCATTGCCTGTATAGCTTCAGGTACATTACAGGTAAAAAGAGCAGTTTGACCTTTACTATTGCACATATTTATATCCATGCCAGCCTTAAGGCAACGAAGGACACCATTTTTAGACTTTACACGGAATAGGTTATTTTTATTATTTTCTCTTGATATCATTATTCATCTCCTTTTTTGTTGTTTTCAAGATATTAATGACACCAGATTTTACGGTATTCAAATTTATTTTTGTTTTATTAGGGGGTATCTGATTTGGTTTGCTTAAGGTTATTCTTAACTTAATGGAACATAGGGACGTTAAGGTTATCCTATGTGATGTGGATTAACCATTTTCACAAGAATATTTATCCATATTGGAGCTAATCTGTATAAAGGAGATAATTAGAGGCTCAGATATTAATACTATAGAGAGTAATGCTATAGGATATGGAAAAGATCATGTAATATAATGGTGGTTATTAATGTTCATCTTAATTTTGGAAATTAAATGAGTAGTGTTTTTTATGAGGTTTTTTGCTGTTGATAATTCTTATTAAAATTTGAAGAGCATCCTTTAAGTTATTCGGCTTGAGGATGCTCATTTAAAATTTAAGCAGCGTAGTCTTTTTCAACAGCCAGGAAGGGGTGATGCTGCCAACTTACTGATTTAGTGTATGATGGTGTTTTTGAGGTGCTCCAGTGGCTTCTGTTTATATCAGCTGTCCCTCCTGTTCAGCTACTGACGGGGTGGTGCGTAACGGTAAAAGTACTGCCGGACATCAGCGCTATCTCTGCTCTCACTGCCGTAAAACATGGCAACTGCAGTTCACTTACACCGCTTCTCAACCCGGTACGCACCAGAAAATCATTGATATGGCCATGAATGGCGTTGGCCTCAACACGATTTTACGTCACTTAAAAAACTCAGGCCGCAGTCGGTAACCTCGCGCATACAGCCGGGCAGTGACATCATCGTCTGCGCGGAAATGGACGAACAGTGGGGCTACGTCGGGGCTAAATCGCGCCAGCGCTGGCTGTTTTACGCGTATGACAGGCTCTGGAAGACGGTTGTTGCGCACGTATTCGGTGAACGCACTATAGCGACGCTGGAGCGTCTTATGAGCCTGCTGTCACCCTTTGACGTGGTGATATGGATGACGGATGGCTGGCCGCTGTATGAATCCCGCCTGAAGGGAAAGCTGCATGTAATCAGCAAGCGATATACGCAGCGAATTGAGCGGCATAACCTGAATCTGAGGCAGCATCTGGCACGGCTGGGACGGAAGTCGCTGTCGTTCTCAAAATCGGTGGAGCTGCATGACAAAGTAATCGGGCATTATCTGAACATAAAACACTATCAATAAGTTGGGACCATTACCAAATAGTTTATATGCTAAAAATTTAGGGAATCATTTTCCTAATTCTCCAGCTAAAAGTTCAGCCTGCTTCAAAATGGTCTCTGTGGCGAGCAAGGACATATCGGGTGGATAACCATATTTTTTGAGCAGACGTTTTACAACCACACGAATTTTCGCTCTTGCCGCCTCTTTCACTGTCCAGTCCAGACTGACATTGTTGCGGATAGCTTCCGTCAGTACGACTGCCAATTCACGCAGCTTTTCCTTTTCCATTAACTCGCGTGCACTGTCGTTATCTGCAACTGCTGAGTAGAAAGCATATTCATAGGTGCTGAGATTTAACTGACTGGCAAGGCTGTCAGATTCATGAATTGTTTTAGCAAGTTTGATCAGTTCATCGATCACTTCCGCAGCGGTCAGTACCTTGTTCTGGTAGCCATTGATTGCAGAGGTCAGCATATCGATCAGTTTTTTACCCTGCGTAATACTCTGGTTCGAGCGAACCTTGATCTCATCAGAAAGCAGTTTTTTAAGCGTTTCCAGCGCAATATTTCTGTGCTGATAATCCTTCATTTCCTGGAGAAACTCATCAGATAGTACAGAGATATCCGGCTTCTGTATTCCTGCTGCGTCAAAGATATCAACAACTTTATCCGTGACCAAAGCTTGATCGATAGTCTGTTTTACCCGCACTTCGAGACTGTCATTGTGTTCTTCTTCTGATCCGTCTGAGTTTTCAGTAAATTTATTCAGACGAGCCTTCACCGCCTGGAAGAAGGCGACTTCGGGTGCTGCTTCCATTGCTTTATCATGAGGCGTTGCCAGGGCAAATGCCTGGGACATGGCAGCAACGGCGGCAAGGAAACGCATTTTCCCTTTGCCGTTATCCAGCCCTAAAATGTGGTTTTCTGATTCAAGGATAATCGTCAGGCGCTGTGAAGTCGTTGCAGTAAAGTAAGCTTTGTAATCGTAGCCATGCATCATGCCTTCCAGGATTTCCAGCTTTTCCTGCATGAGCGTTACGGCTTCTTCCTGAACCTCAGCAGGTTCTCCACGTCCACCTGCATCAGAGTAAAAGGAGAGGGCTTCTTTTAAATCAGAGGCAATGCCTAGATAGTCAACAACCAGACCGCCTATCTTATCTTTATACACACGGTTCACACGGGCAATCGCCTGCATGAGGTTGTGGCCTTTCATTGGTTTGTCGATATACAGCGTATGCATGCTGGGAGCGTCGAAGCCGGTTAACCACATATCACGCACTATCACCAGTTTCAGCTTGTCGTCGTCATCCTTCATGCGGTTAGCCAGAACCTGACGTTCTTTTTTTGTGGTGTGGTGTTTAGCGATTTCTGGTCCGTCAGCAGCAGAAGAGGTCATGACGACTTTAATCACGCCATCATTTAGATCATCGCTGTGCCATTCAGGTCTTAATTCTATGATTTCTTTATAAAGTTCAGCAGCAATACGACGAGACATGGTGACAATCATGCCCTTGCCATGATCGGCATTAGATTTTAAGCGCTGTTCAAAGTGCTGAACCATATCCGCCGCAATGGCTTTAATACGTTTTGAACTGCCAATCAGCCCTTCGATTCTCGCCCATTTAGAACGTTCTTTCTGAGTAAGTGTCAGTTCGTCCTCGTTAAACTCATCGTCGAAGTCTTCAATGAGCTGGCGACCTTCGTCACTGATGGCAATTTTGGCAAGACGGCTTTCATAGAAGATACGCACGGTTGCACCGTCTTCTACGGCCTGTGAGATATCGTAGATATCAACGTAGTTACCAAAAACAGCAGGTGTGTTTACGTCCGTTTTTTCTATGGGGGTTCCGGTAAAGCCCAGATAGGTCGCATTGGGCAAGGCATCACGCATATATTTGGCAAAGCCGTAAACGGTGCGTTTACCTGTTACGTTGCCTTCGCCGTCCTTCACGTCAACTTCTTTGGCGCCGAAACCGTACTGGGAACGGTGTGCTTCATCTGCGATAACGACAATATTGGTTCTGTCTGATAGTAGCTCATAGATATTGCCGCCGTCATCAGGCTGGAATTTTTGAATAGTGGTAAACACAACACCGCCAGAGGCGACACGCAAATAGTCTTTGAGTTCTTCCCGGTTGTTGGCCTGTTTTGGTGTCTGACGAAGTAGCTGGGTCGCGGAAGAGAACGTACCGAATAGCTGATCATCTAAGTCGTTACGGTCAGTAATCACAACAACTGTCGGATTATCCAGCGCCAGCACAATTTTCCCGGTATAAAACACCATCGAAAGCGATTTACCGGAACCCTGAGTATGCCAGACTACGCCCGCTTTACGATCTCCGGTTTTTTGCGCATTAACAAGATCTTTACTGTTACGTCCCTGCTGGCGCAGTGCCACTTCGGCAGAGGGGGAGTCCGCATTCACCGCTGAGGCACGAATAGTGGAAAGAACTGCTGCATTGACCGCGTAGTACTGGTGATAAGCCGCCATTTTTTTAACAGTACGGATACTGATAATCCCTTTGCTGTCTTCATGTTTGCTGGCCTCAAACACGATAAAGTGGCGGATCATATCCAGCAGTGTTACAGGATTAAGCAACCCCTGTAATAAAACTTCAAGCTGTGGTTGGGTACTGGTGGCTTGCGTTTTACCGTTAGCAGTTTTCCACGTCATATAACGACTGAAATCGGCAGAAACCGTCCCCGTTTTGGCTTCCAGCCCGTCTGAAATAACATTAAACGCATTGTAGGTAAACAGGCTGGGTATTTGTTTCTGATAGGTTTTAATCTGGTTATAAGCGCCCGATACCGTAGCGTTTTCGTCAGTAGCATTTTTTAGTTCAATAACGACTAATGGCAGACCGTTGATGAATAAAATAAGGTCCGGTCGGCGGGTATGGTTGCCTTCTTTGATGGTGAGCTGATTAATGACCAGAAATTCATTATTAGTGGGATCGTTAAAGTCGATCAGGCAGGCCAGCTCTCCTTGTGTATTACCATCCTTGCTGACTTCGATATTGATTCCTTCGGTCAACAGGCGATGAAAGGCCAGATTGTTTGCCATTAGTTCAGTTGTGCTGATCTGCATCATCTGTTTCAAGGCTTCCTCACACTTTTGTTCACTGAGGTGAGGATTCAGGCGTTGTAGGGCAGTACGCACCTTATCTTCAAGGATAACCTGCTGATAACTACGTAATGTATTGATTCCACTGGGTTCAATGTCCGGGCCGTAAACATATTCATAGCCCATCCCTCGCAGGTGTTCAATCGCCATTACTTCAATATCGGATTCGGTCATCTTTGCCATGCGTACTGTCCTTATTGCTGCTTAACCAGAGAGCGGGCTGTACACCCGCATAATTATTTTATGCTACTGATGCGATTGCCTCTTCTGCATACTGAACCTGTACTTCACCGCTCATTAGCTTGGGAAGTAGGGTGTTGCGGAGATTAGAGAGTGAACGTATTTGTTCTTGATTTTTCATGGTTTTTATGAATAGGGGGGACGTGATGGATGTAAAATTACTAATTCTGTGATCGCTATCATTAGGAATGCAAAACTCCATTGATCTAATCAATGATGAATTGATAGAAGTAACAATTGTTGAAGTTGTTCCAAGTGCGTCATAATTAAATGCCTTTAAAAAACAATACAAAAATTCTTTTGTTATGATTTTCTTTATTCTAAATTGTGCTATTGCTTCATTCGAAACCATGCTTTCTGATGTGATTCCAACTCTACCTACAGTCATTTTGAAACTTAAAATGACTGTATTTTCTGGTATCATGGGTATCTTAAATTTTTCAATCGTAGTTAGTGGTAAATATTCTGCTGTGCTCATTCTGTAAATTCCAGATTCAGCCATATCTTTAATTGATAGCCACTTGATATCTTTAGGATCTTTAGAGAACCAATGAGTTTCTTTTCTTGGAGGTGTTCTTCCTATAAATATATCAGAAACATCACTAAGTTTGTATGTTTTCCAATCTTCTTGTGCTTCTTCTATAAACCACTGCCTAAATAGGGTTTCAGCCATAGATTCCAGTGTTTTATTCTGGCGATGGAGCAGGTCTATTTTTTCATCAATACAGTGCAATATAGAACTTATAGTAACTTGCTCATTATAAGGTGGTAGAAATATTGGAATCTTTTTAAGGATCGATGATTTAATCCCGAAAACGGTTGTACCCGAAGCTCGTGATTCCAGTTCATACTGGCCTTGTTCTGATTGCAACCAGTATTTTAGAAATTTATTATCAAGGATGTTTTTATACCCTCTTAGGGTAATAATTCGTTGAGCAAGGGCGACATTTTTATTCTTGATTAATGCAACTTCACCCAGTGGAGCCTCTGTGGTTAAAACAACATCGTTGACTTCTGGATAGCCGCGGGTCATCCAAAGTGGATAATCCTCGACCGAAATAAATTCAGTAGCAGTGTTTAAGCGCCCATCTTTGACAATTTTGGCCGTGATGAGTGGTATACCTGAATCTTTTTTATCAGGAGTTTTTCCCCTGTAATCAATGAAATATTCAACAACTTCATCTAAATTTTTAACCACCCACTCACTCATAACACCACCTTCGCCAGATTTTCAGCGATAACCTTATTCAGACGCGCTTCTTCTTCGAGTTGTGCCTCAAACTCAGCTTTAAGAGCCGTAAACCGCTCTTTAAAGTCGAAATCGTCTTCTTCATCAGCAAGGCCAACATAACGGCCAGGAGTCAGCACATAATCAAGTTTAGCGACTTCATTGATATCGACAGATGCACAGAAACCAGCCACATCTTCGTAGTCGCCACCTTTGTTACGCCAGTTATGATAGGTATCGGCAATGGTCTTGATATCGTCGTCGGAAAGTACCTTGGTACGACGGTTGATCAAATGACCAAGATTACGTGCATCAATAAACAGAATTTCTTTACTACGATCACGATACAGGCTGCTGTTTCCACGATCACGACGCATAAACCATAATGCGGCAGGGATCTGGGTGTTCAGAAACAGTTTTGCAGGTAAGTTAACGATACAGTCAATCACATTGGCATCTTTAACCAGCGCCGCACGGATATCACCTTCGCCTGAACTTTTAGAGGTTAATGCCCCTTTTGCCAGTACAACGCCAGCCTGACCTTTTGGCGACAGGTGATACAGGAAGTGTTGCATCCAGGCAAAGTTAGCATTGCCGGCAGGAGGGATACCGTATTGCCAGCGAGCATCACCACGTAGTTGCTCACCTGACCAGTCGGAAACGTTAAACGGTGGGTTAGCAATGATAAAATCAGACTTTAAATCTTTATGAGCGTCATTAAGGAATGAACCTTCACTGTTCCACCGGACGTGTTCTGAGTTAATGCCCCGAATAGCCAGGTTCATTTTTGCCAGACGCCAGGTTGTCTGATTTGATTCCTGACCGTAAATCGAAATATCGTCAATATTGCCCTGATGAGCTTCAACAAATTTTTCAGACTGGACGAACATACCACCAGAACCACAGCAGGGATCAAAGACACGGCCTTTGTAGGGTTCCAGCATGTTAACCAGCAGGCTAACAATGGATTTTGGCGTATAGAACTGACCGCCTTGTTTGCCTTCTGCCAGTGCAAATTCACCAAGGAAGTATTCGAATACGTGGCCTAAAACGTCAGCAGAACGCGCTTTGGCATCGCCTAGTGCAATGTTGCCAATCAGATCAAACAGTTCGCCCAGCACTGTGGCATCAAGATTCTGGCGAGCATAGACTTTCGGCAACACACCTTTTAGCTGTGGGTTACCCGCTTCGATAAGTTCCATCGCATCATCAACCAGCTTACCGATTTCCGGTAGCTTGGCCTTAGATATCAGGTAACTCCATCGCGCCAGTTCAGGAACAAAAAACACGTTATAGGCGGTGTATTCGTCTTTGTCTTCCGGATCGGCTCCTGCAAATTCACCTTCGCCAGCTTTCAGCAGTTCGTAATGCGATTCAAAAGAATCAGAAATATACTTTAGGAAAATGAGGCCAAGTACGACATGCTTGTACTCGGCTGCATCAATGTTTTTTCGCAGCTTGTCCGCCGCTTTCCACAGGATGACCTCTAACGGGTCTGTTTTGATTTCTTTAGGTTTTCTGGCCATTAGCGTAACTTTGTGAAGGGGGAAGATGGCCCTATTTTGCCTTAAAGTTCCGCTTGTTACGAGCTTATACAGCGATTAATTATTATCTGGTTTTAGTGTGTTCGTTTAGCTCAGCAAGTGCAATGACTCATGGAGTAAGTGCTTTGTAGCGGGAATGTATATGTCAGATCATTGCCGTCAATGGAGCCAGTGTCGTTGGCATAATTGCTGCACAGCCGATGCCACGCTTACATTCGCCAGTTCACTGGGGGGCATCGTGTGTACTACACCAGTACGCAGTCCAGAAAGTAACGGTATGGCAGAATCGTTTGTAAAGACGTTCAAGCGGGATTAGGTGTACGTAAATGATCTGCTGGATGCAGTCTCAGTGATGGAAAAAATGGCAGAATAAATAGAGGATTATAATAATCTGCATCCACACAAGGGGTTGAACATGAAATCGCCACGCGAATATCATGATGCCATATTAGCAGTTAATTAGCTGTGTCCGTTTTAGCAGGGGCAACTCCAGTATTCAAAAAGCTTTCTTAGTGCACATACATGGGGTGAATAGGTGTACAGGCTATGACAAACCATAGCTATAATTTTTAATATTTAAAAATTCTCCTTTACAGTAAGACATTCCTTGTACATTAAATTCCATCTAAGGTTGAATTTTTAATTTAATATGGTCGCAATATAAAATGATGTGTGTGGGGTTGTTTGTAAAATGATTTTTTATTTTTGATAGTGGTAGCTAAGGTGGGGGATCTATTCAAAAATATAGATATTCAAGGTTGGTAGCGGTTTGGTTTCTTTTCTAACCGAAGGGCAGAAAAGCAAGGGGAACTCGAAGAAGCAAGCGCAGCGGCTTCGCAGAGTTAGCCCTTGCTTTAGTTATAATAATAAAAAACTGTAGTAACGGATATTCTTATATAAATATATACAGCTTCGCTTGCATTGATTTTAAAGCTTCTCTTGCAGTTCAGGAGAAGCTCCGAATGCATCGCTTCGGTAGCTTAAAGGAAGTTATATGAAAAGGCTGTTTAAATGCTTCGCTTGTATTGATTTTAAAGGCTTCTCTTGCAGCGCAGGTAGTGCTTCTAATATACATCTTCGATTGTGCAAGTGAAACCCGGTAATACATTTCTTCAGCTCAAGATTATAATGGGCTATAACAGTGAATGGTAAATATGTAGGTGTGAAATTATTATCGTGTATTGAATTTGTATTAGTTATTTTTTTAAAGGCTAATTATTTGTAAGTGAAAAATAAATTTTATTTGACAGGATTACGATGAGTTATATTTTCATTTGATTATAAGTAACGGGGGGGAATAGTATGGATTTTATTTTTTTTAAAAGTATAATGGCATTGCCAGATCTAACATTAATTATAGAAATAAATCACATCACAGACGTTGACATTATTTAAAAATGATTTATTAATAATGTATGTCATCAAGTGTTTTTGCTGATATGTATCCTGTACTATGTACAGTTTGTTATTTGCCCCATGTATGGGGATACTGGAAAGGCTACTGATTAGTAGCCTTTCGTCCCTTTAAGCAGCAAAAATTTTAAGCTGTTGCGCCAGGACATAATCTCCCCACCACTGCATGAGAGCTACTCGTTCGGTAATATATTCCGCACGATTATATGCAGCGATAATTTCGTCTTTTTTTGAGTGGGCAAGGGCCGCTTCAAGGGCATCTGTCCTGAACTTACCTGACTCTTCCGCTGCCGTTCTTGCAATAGATCGCATCCCGTGGGCAACAAGTTCACCTCCCAAGCCCATACGGATAATTGCTGCATTGGCTGTTTGTTCATGCATATGATTTAAGGGAGCCTTTATGCTGGGAAATACCCACTCGCGGTGCCCACTGATTGATTCCATAGACTTGAGTATCCGAAGAGATTCTTTGCTTAATGGGACCTTATGAGGTTTTTTCATCTTCATAAATTCAGCTGGGATGTTCCACATGCTGTTATCCATATCTATATCAGACCATCTTGCGCGGACAGCTTCACCAGGGCGAACCCATGTGAGAAGTTGCCATTCAATCAGTAGTCTTGTTTCTAAACGGACAGAAGCATTGTTCAGTGCTGCCAGAAAACGAGGGAGTTCAGAGGGGGGTAAGGCAGGCATATTCTGTTTTTTAGGCTTACTGAAACGTTGGCCTAGATTATCTGCGGGGTTAAATTCAATCAGCTCTTCTGTAGCCGCCCAACGGAAGATTTCATTCAACCTGGAAATTAGCCGCCGCAAAGTTTCCAGTACTCCCCGTTGTTCAATTGGATCAAGATGCTGTTTTAAGAGCTTGGGACGGATCTCATTGATTGGCACATTACCCAGACCGGGGAAAATATTTCGTTCAAGGCTCCGCCAGATGTCTTCTGCATGGTCTTGTGAGATGCCAGAGGTCTTTACCTTCTCATCCAACCATTTTCTCGCCACGGCTTGTAATGTGTGTTCTGTGGCATTCTTTAATGCATTAGCTTTATCGTTGTTATGGACTTGAGGGTCCGTGCCATTCGCAAGCAAGGAGAGGTATTCATCACGTAAGGCTCTTGCTCTTGCCAGGGTAAGGTGAGGGTAGGTCCCAAGGCTCATCTTGGTTCTTTTCTTGCTCACTGGCACTGAATACCTGAAATACCAATTCTTTTTCCCACCTGTTGAGAGGGGAGAGATTCGTAGAATCAAGCCATCCCCGTCAAACAAGTTGATTTCTTTGTCTGCTGGCTTGGTGTTTTTGATTTCAGTGTCGGTGAGTTTCTTCGCGATCTTTGCCATTTTGGGACCCTCGATTTTTGGACCCTTTGTCTTGGGTCCCATTTAGGGTGCCATAACTCGTGGTTCTCAGCAATTCTCACTAGACGACAATGGACGTAAAAAAGCCCGCAGAGCTTGTGCTGTGCGGGCTTAGTAGACTTTACTGAACTTCGGTACATCAATATTTGGTGGAGCTGGCGGGAGTTGAACCCGCGTCCGAAATTTCTACATCCTCGGTACTACATGCTTAGTTTGTCTTTACATTCGCACGCCAGCTGCGGACAGACACGCCACTAACGAACTAGCCTGATTAGTTTTAGCACTTCAACCCCAGGCAGGGCATCCGCGCGATCTCTTTTGGGTTTGACCTCTCTTGATCCCCGTCTTAAGAGCGGAAGCTAGGGAGAGAGGGCTCTTAGCAGGTTATTAAGCTGCTAAAGCGTAGTTTTCGTCGTTTGCGACTATTTTTTTGCGGCTTTTTACGAGGCAAACCGCCCCTCGGCATGCACCTTGGGTTTCGCAAATCCCGTCGAATCCAGAATCAGCCCCAATAGTGTTGAACTGAGTATACCAGATTTCACTTCCTGGATACCAGCCCGGAACGCTAACTTATTGAATCGCTCAATAAGTATCCTAAAATTAACGGCCTGCGTGCTTCATGATACGCGCTTTATCGACCTGCCATTCGCGATCTTTAGCATCGTTACGTTTGTCGTGCTGCTTCTTACCTTTCGCGACGCCGATTTTCACTTTGCACCAGGCGTTCTTCCAGTACAGAGACAGGGCCAGCACGGTATAACCTTCGCGATTGATGCGCCCGAAAAGGGAATCCAGCTCACGCTTGTTCAGCAGCAGCTTACGGGTGCGGGTTGGATCGCACACGTAGTGCGAAGAGGCGACCGTCAGCGGCGTAAAGTTTGCGCCAAATAAAAAGGCTTCGCCGTCTTTGAAGATCACATAGCTATCACCAATATTGGCTTTGCCAGCGCGCAGTGATTTTACTTCCCAGCCCTGCAATGCAAGACCTGCTTCGAATTCTTCTTCGATGAAATACTCATGGCGAGCACGCTTGTTAAGTGCAATGGTCGCCGAACCTGGTTTATGTGCTTTTTTCTTCGTCATAGGTGTCGTAAAGCCGTCGGTAATCTGATTTCAAAAAGTCACCTCATTGCGTCCTGTGAGGTCTAACGCGCTATATTAGCACGAGATGAGGCTTAGCGTTTTTTTAACAGGTGATAAATGTTATTATTTGTCCGTTGTGTGACCATGGAAAATGCTATGCCTCAGATTAGCCGTACTGCGCTTGTCCCCTTCAGCGTGGAACAAATGTATCAGTTAGTGAACGATGTTCAGTCTTATCCGCAGTTTATTCCGGGATGTACCGGTAGCCGGGTACTGGAATCAGGCCCGACGCAGATGACGGCGGCCGTGGATGTCTCTAAAGCGGGGATCAGTAAGACGTTCACGACCCGCAATACGCTGACCGATAATCAGAGTATTTTGATGCATCTGGTTGATGGTCCGTTTAAAACCCTGATGGGGGGCTGGAAGTTCACGCCATTGAGCGCTGACGCTTGCCGCATTGAATTCCATCTCGATTTTGAATTTACCAACAAGCTTATAGAACTGGCGTTTGGCCGTATCTTTAAAGAGCTGGCTTCAAACATGGTTCAGGCGTTCACCTCTCGCGCCAAAGAGGTCTACAGTGTCGCATAAGATTGCTGTAGAAGTGGTGTACGCGCTGCCGGAAAAACAGTATCTGCAACGCGTTTCGCTTGAAGAGAATGCAACGGTTGAGGACGCCATTCGTGCCTCGGGCTTGCTTGAGCTTCGCCGTGATATCGATCTGGCAAAGAACAAAGTCGGTATCTACAGCCGCCCGGTAAAACTGGGGGATGTACTGAAAGAGGGCGACAGGGTAGAGATTTATCGACCGCTGATTGCCGATCCGAAAGAGCTGCGTCGCCAGCGTGCGGAGAAATCGGGTAAGTAGTTTTGTTCCCCTCACCCTAACCCTCTCCCCAGAGGGCGAGGGGATAAAAGAAAACAAAAAAGGTGCTCATTGAGCACCTTTTTGCATTTCTGACGCCAGATTAGTTGGTCAGCGCAGGTTTGTTGTCGATGTTAGTCAACACACCGCCGCTGCTGAAGGTCAGCGTGAGGGTCTGCTGGGTCACATCTTCATGGCCAGGCTGCTGACGGAATACATAGAACCAGGTGTTTGTGCCGAATGGATCGGACATCATCGGGGTTCCCAGTGCATAAGCGACCTGCTGTTGTGTCATCCCCACACGGATTTTGGACACATCGTTAGGGGTAAGGTAGTTCCCCTGGTTGATGTCAGGACGGTAAACCACTTTCTCCAGAGTGGAACAGCCTGCGGTCAACATCAGAAGAACCGCTGCGGCAGCGGTCAGCGTTTTACAGCGCATAGTGATTTGATTCCTTTTCGGGCCCGAGCAGTACGCGGCTCATATGTAATATGCCGATGATAATAGACCTTGCCCCACTTTGAAACCGGTCTGGCGGCGTTTTTATTGTTCTCTATGACTCTGAGATCCCGAAAAAGTTTAGGCAGCCAGTAGTTCTTTCGCGTTAGCGAGGGTATTGCGCGTCACTTCACTTCCCCCCAGCAGGCGCGCCAGCTCCTGTAAACGCGAGCGCTTATCTAAAGGCGTCATGTGCGTTTCGGTCATTTCGCCATCAGTTTCTTTGCTGACGATAAAGTGGTGATGGCCACAGCCTGCCACCTGCGGAAGGTGGGTGACGCACATCACCTGGGTGGATTCGCCCAGCTGACGCAGTAGTTTGCCCACCACGGCCGCCGTTGGGCCGCTGATCCCCACATCCACTTCATCGAAAATGAGCGCCGGGGTTTCCATTTTACGTGCCGTAATCACCTGGATGGAGAGGGCGATACGGGACAGCTCACCACCCGATGCCACTTTAGAAATGGCCTGTAAAGGCTGACCTGGGTTTGTGGTCACGCGGAATTCGATGCGGTCCGCGCCTTCAGCTGTCAGGTAATTTTCTTCAAAGCGAACATCAATCGTGAACACACCGTGCGGCATTGCCAACGTGTGCATACTCTCGGTGATGTGCTGGCTTAATTCCTGCGCATAGTGCTGACGGATGTCGTGCAGCTGTTTTGCCGTCGCCAGCGCCTGTTGATGGTGCAGATTCACCGCCAGCGTTAAGGTTTCTTGCGAGTCGGCCTGGTCGTCAAGCTGCTGCTGTTCATCCAGCAGGCTCTGATAAAAGTTTGGCAGCTCTTCCGGTGACACATGATGTTTACGCGCCAGCGAAATCTGGCGAGAGATGCGTTGTTCAAGTTCAAACAGACGATTAGGGTCGAGATCCAGGCGCTCACAATAGTGACGCAGTTCGTCCCCCGCCTCTGAAATCTGGATGGCGGCCTCTTCCAGCATATCCAGCACGCTGGAGAGTTTGCTGTCCATGCCTGCCAGCTCGGTAACTAACTGGCGTACGTTATACAGCTGGCTTTGCAGGTTAACGTCTTCGCCATCCGCCAGCAGGTTCAGGGCGTTTTGGCTGGTTGAGAGCAAATGGCCGCTGTTGGCCAGGCGCTTGTACTCATCGTCGATTTGCTCGAATTCCCCTGGCAGCGGATTAAATTCGTTCAGCTCTTTCAGTTGATATTCAAGCAGCTCGGCGCGCGCGGCGCGCTCCTGGCTCAGCTGCTGGTGCTGGGCAAGCTCACGGCAGCTCTGGTGCCACTGGCGGTAGTGTTCTGCCATCAGTTGAGTAAGTGCATACTCACCCGCGTAGCCATCGAGCAGGGCTTTTTGCTGCTCGGGCTTAACAAGCTGTTGGTGGGCGTGCTGGCCGTGGATCTGAATCAGTAACTGGCCGAGCTCGCGAAGCTGGGAAAGCGGTACGGCCGTGCCATTGATGAAGCCACGTGAGCGGCCATCACTGCTGATCACACGGCGAAGTAAACACTCACGTCCATCTTCAAGCTGGTTCACTTCCAGCCAGCGCTGAGCGGCGGGGGTGTCTTTCAATGAAAAGCGGGCGCAGAGATCGGCGCGGTTAGCGCCAGCGCGCACCATGTCGCCTTCTGCACGCCCGCCCAGGCACAAGCCGAGAGCATCAATGGCAATGGATTTACCAGCACCGGTTTCCCCGGTGATAGCCGTCATGCCACTGTGGAAGTCGATTTCAAGTTCACGAACAATGGCGAAGTTGCTGATGGTCAGTTGTGCCAGCATAATTGTTTTCCTGTATGAAAAACCATAACTGTGTTTTCATACAGTATAAACTGGTTTTATATACAGTAAAGTGCTGGATGCAAAATCAGAACAATTTTTTTGACCAGCCGAGCTTAGAGCTTAATGTATTGAAATAGCTGTAATCTTTTGGGTGGATCAGATTCAGGTGGTAATCGCAGCGGCGGATTAACACGTCTTCACCTTCCTGTATAGGCAGCGCGATTTGGCTGTCACAGCTGATCTCCAGGTCGTTGCGGCGATGTGAAAAACGCAGGCGAATGGTGCTGCTGCCGTTGATGACCAGCGGGCGGGCAGAGAGCGTATGCGGGAACATTGGCACCAGTGTGATGGCATCCAGCGACGGCGTTAAAATGGGGCCGCCCGCAGAAAGCGAGTAGGCGGTAGAACCCGTCGGCGTGGAGATAATCAGCCCGTCAGAACGCTGAGAGAACGCAAAGATCTCATCGATATAGACTTCGAATTCAATCATATGCGCCACTTTTCCTGGGTGGAGAACCACTTCGTTAATGGCGGTGCTGATGCGTTTCTGGCAGTCCTGCTGGCACACCTGCGCTTCAAGCAAAAAGCGTTTCTCGCTGATATAGTGGCCTTCCAGAACGTCGGCAAGCTGTTGCTGGGCATTGTCCGGGTCGAGATCGGTCAGAAAACCGAGGTTGCCACGGTTAATGCCGATAACTTTGATATCGTAGCGCGCCAGGGTACGGGCCGCGCCCAGCATGTTGCCGTCACCGCCGACCACGACGGCGAGATCCGCCTGCTGCCCAATTTCCGCCAGCGTACCGGTTCTGACGCTCTTAAGCTGTAGCTCCTGCGCAATTTGCTGTTCGACCATCACGTCATAGCCTTTGGCGCACAGCCAGCGATACAACATTTCATGTGTCGTCAATGCGGTAGGGTGACGCGGATGCCCGACGATCCCAATACACTTGAAATGATTATTCATTTTCTGGAGGTCCTTGTGCCTAATGAATGATGACAATCTGTCTTGTTCCCTTGAATCCCGGAAACTGATCCCCATAATAAGCGAAGTTAGCGAGATGAATGCAGAAAAACGCGGAGAAATTCATGAGTAGTAAAGAACAGAAAACGCCTGAGGGGCAAGCCCCGGAAGAAATTATCACGGAACAGCACGATGAAGTTGAGGCCGTAGAGTCAGCAACTTCTGCTGAGCAGGTGGACCCGCGCGATGAAAAAATTGCGAATCTGGAAGCCCAGGTTGTAGAAGCACAGAATCGCGAACGCGATGGTGTGTTACGCATCAAAGCGGAAATGGAAAACCTGCGTCGTCGTACCGAGCTGGACGTTGAAAAGGCGCATAAGTTTGCGCTGGAGAAGTTTATCAACGAACTGCTGCCGGTTATCGATAGCCTGGATCGCGCGCTGGAAGTGGCTGATAAAGCTAATCCGGATAACACTGCCATGATTGAAGGTATCGAGCTGACGCTGAAATCCATGCTGGATGTGGTACGTAAGTTTGGTGTTGAAGTGATTGCCGATACCAACGTGCCGCTGGATCCAAACGTTCACCAGGCAATTGCTATGGTGGAATCTGAAGACGTTGAAGCCGGTAAAGTGTTGGGCGTGATGCAGAAAGGTTACACCCTGAACGGCCGTACCATCCGCGCTGCTATGGTGACGGTGGCGAAAGCGAAAGCGTAATTTGCCGCCCTGTAGTGCCGGGTGGCGGCTTCGCCTTACCCGGCCTACAACGTTACTCAGCGATACTTTCGCGCAGTGGTTTCACGGGCAGGATTTTCACCTGCTTAATCATATTGTCCTGCACGTCCAGGATATCAATATCGTATTGCTCAATGCGTACCCGCGTGCCTGCCGCCGGGATTTCTTCCAGTGCTTCCAGAATCATTCCGTTCATGGTGCGGGCTTCGTCTTCTGGCAGGTGCCAGTTAAAGGCTTTATTGATCTCACGGATGTTGGCGCTGCCATCAATTAGCACTGAGCCGTCGTTCTGCGGGGTAACTTCCTCTGCCAGCGAGGGTGACATTGAGGTGGTAAAGTCCCCGACAATCTCTTCGAGAATATCCTCTACCGTCACCAGCCCCTGAATATCGCCATATTCATCAACAACCAGCCCGACTTTCTTCTTATTGCGCTGGAATTTCACCAACTGAGTGCTGAGCGGCGTGCCTTCTGGCACATAGTAAATCTCGTCAGCAGCGCGCAGCAGTATCTCTTTGGTAAACTCGTTTTTTTCGGTCATCAGACGGTAAGCTTCGCGTACACGCAGCATACTGATGGCATCGTCCAGCGAATCGCGGTACAGCACGATACGACCGTGCGGAGAGTGCGTGAGCTGACGAACAATAGCTTTCCAGTCGTCATTGATATCGATACCGACGATTTCGTTGCGCGGCACCATAATGTCGTCAACGCTGACCTTTTCAAGATCCAGCACCGACAGAAGCATGTCCTGGTTGCGGCGGGAAATTTGCGAGCGGGATTCGTTCACGATGGTGCGCAGCTCATCTTTGCTGAGTGCGCTGCTAATGGTGACGTCCGCTTTGATGCCGACCATGCGCATCAGAATACGCGTCACCATATTCAGCAGCCAGACCAGCGGCATCATCAGGATCAGTAAAGGGGCCAGCAGGAAGCTGCTCGGGTAGGCGACTTTCTCCGGGTAAAGCGCCGCGATGGTTTTTGGCAGCACTTCGGCAAACACCAGTACCACAAACGTCAGTACACCGGTGGCAATCGCCACACCGGCGTTACCGTACAGGCGCATCCCGACGATAGTGCCCAGTGCTGAGGCGAGGATATTGACCAGGTTGTTACCGATGAGGACCAGGCTAATCAGGCGGTCCGGCTTACGCAATAGCTTTTCTACACGACGTGCGGCGCGGTTACCTTGTTTAGCGCGGTGACGCAACCGATAGCGGTTCAGCGTCATCATGCCGGTTTCCGAGCCCGAGAAATAGGCAGATATGACCACCATGATGATCAGCGTGACGATCAGCGTGGTGGTAGAGATGTGTTCCAGGGGGAACTCCTTTGTTACTTAGCCAGCAAATTGCTGTATGAAGCGGCTACCGAAATAGGCAAGTGTGAGTATGCCTGCACCCGCAACGTTGAACCAGACTACGCGGCGACCGCGCCAGCCTTCATGATAATGGCCCCATAACAGGACAATATAGACAAACCACGCAATGATGGAGAGGACGGCTTTGTCGATATTCTCCACGCTGAAGAGGTTTTTCATATAAAACAGGCCAGTACAGAGTGTTAGCGTCAACAGTACAACCCCGACCTGGGTGATGTGGAACATTTTACGTTCGATGACCATCAGCGGCGGCATTTCATGGTTGAAGGCCAGCTTTTTGTTTTTCAGCTGGTAGTCAATCCAGGCCAGCTGCATTGCGTACAGCGCGGCAATAATCAGCGTGGCATACGCGAACAGCGACAAACCAATATGCACCAGCATTCCCGGCGTAGCTTCCAGGTGGGTAATGAACTCATTGGGCATAAAGGTGGCTAAGGCCAGATTGATCAGCGCAAAGGAATAGACAATCGGCAGCAGCAGCCAGCCACGGTTTTTGGATGCCACTATGGTCATTACCGTACAGATCATCAGGCTGACCAGCGATCCGACGTTAAGTACGCTCAGGTTTTGCACGCTGCCATCGCCGGGAATAATGCGCGATTCCAGCGCAAAAGCGTGGCATATGAGCGCGATCACCGCTGAAAGAATGGCCATACGCCGCCAGCCGCTGTTTTTTTGCAGCAGGCCAGGAATGATCAGCGCGAGGCTGACAGAGTAGGCAACAAGGGCGATCAGTGCGAAAACAGGCATATAGGCGTCGACAGTCGTCTTAATAATAAAGAGAAGCAGTATAACGTTACGTGACGCGTGCTCCAACCGTTGCATAACAACAAAGCCGCCTTCATGTTATACTCCGGCAAAATTCTGTGTATGTGTCGCTAATGCGACCCAACGTTTCTACCTCAGGCGAGAGACAATGTTTGATAATTTAACCGATCGTTTGTCGCGCACGCTGCGCAACATCAGCGGCCGCGGACGCCTCACCGAAGAAAATATTAAGGAAACGCTGCGCGAAGTGCGTATGGCGCTGCTCGAAGCAGACGTTGCGTTGCCTGTCGTGCGTGATTTTATCAGCCGCGTTAAAGAAAAAGCGGTTGGTCACGAAGTTAACAAGAGCCTGACCCCGGGTCAGGAGTTCGTCAAAATCGTTCGTACCGAACTGGTTTCGGCGATGGGCGAAGAGAACCAGGTGCTTAACCTGGCGGCCCAGCCACCGGCAGTTGTGCTGATGGCTGGCCTGCAAGGTGCAGGTAAAACCACAAGCGTGGGTAAGCTGGGTAAATTCCTGCGCGAGAAGCACAAGAAAAAAGTGCTGGTTGTCTCTGCGGACGTATACCGCCCTGCGGCAATCAAACAGCTGGAAACCCTGGCAGAGCAGGTTGGCGTGGATTTCTTCCCGTCTGACGTTGCCCAGAAACCTGTCGACATCGTGAACGCTGCGCTGAAAGAAGCGAAGCTCAAATTCTACGACGTGCTGCTGGTGGATACCGCCGGTCGTCTGCACGTTGACGAAGCGATGATGGACGAAATCAAGCAGGTTCATGCTTCTATCAATCCGGTAGAAACTCTGTTTGTTGTCGATGCCATGACCGGCCAGGATGCGGCGAATACCGCAAAAGCCTTCAACGAAGCACTGCCGTTAACCGGCGTGGTGCTGACGAAAGTGGACGGTGATGCGCGTGGTGGTGCGGCGCTTTCTATTCGCCATATCACCGGTAAGCCAATTAAGTTCCTCGGCGTGGGCGAGAAAACCGAAGCCCTGGAGCCGTTCCACCCAGACCGTATTGCCTCACGTATTCTCGGCATGGGCGATGTGCTGTCGCTTATCGAAGATATCGAGAGCAAAGTAGACCGTGCGCAGGCCGAGAAGCTGGCCAGCAAGCTGAAAAAAGGCGACGGTTTCGACCTGACCGACTTCCTTGAGCAACTGCGTCAGATGAAAAACATGGGCGGCATGGCGAGCCTGATGGGCAAACTGCCGGGCATGGGCCAGATCCCTGACAACGTAAAAGCGCAGATGGATGACAAAGTGCTGGTGCGTATGGAGGCCATCATCAACTCGATGACGCTGAAAGAGCGCGCTAACCCGGACATCATCAAAGGTTCCCGTAAACGCCGTATCGCAGCAGGATGTGGGATGCAGGTACAGGACGTTAACCGTCTTCTGAAACAGTTCGACGACATGCAGCGCATGATGAAGAAAATGAAGAAAGGCGGTATGGCGAAGATGATGCGCGGCATGAAAGGGATGATGCCCCCAGGATTCCCAGGCCGCTAAGCGGCCTGGCTTGTTTGCCATTTCGGCACCGGGGTGTGCTCGCCATCCTCACGTACTACGTGTACGTTCCGGTGGCTGCGCGCACGCCGGCACCGAACTGACTGCACCGCCGACGGCCTTTTCTGGCAGACTTCGCAACTGCTGATTGCATTTTCCGCAGAAATCAGTAAAATTTTCGGGCTTTTAATATGACACCCGGGCTCCGTTCCTCGATGGGGCCCGGTTGTTTTATTCACACAAGAGGATGTTATGGTAACTATTCGTTTAGCACGTCACGGCGCTAAAAAGCGTCCGTTCTACCAGGTTGTTGTTACTGACAGCCGTAATGCACGCAACGGTCGCTTCATTGAGCGCGTTGGTTTCTTCAACCCACTGGCCTCTGGCGCAGAAGAAGAAACTCGTCTGGATCTGGATCGTATCGCTCACTGGGTTGGCCAGGGCGCTACTGTTTCCGATCGCGTTGCTACGCTGATCAAAGCAGCAAACAAAGCAGCTTAATCTGTCACGGTGGTCATGATGAGCAAGCAACACACCGCACCAGTACCTGTTGAACCGATCGTATTGGGGAAAATGGGTTCTACTTACGGTATCCGTGGTTGGCTCAGAGTGTTTTCCTCCACTGAAGACGCCGAAAGCATTTTTGATTACCAGCCCTGGTTTATCCAGAAAGGCGGTAAGTGGGAAGAGGTCGAGCTGGAAAGCTGGCGTCACCACAATCAGGATATCGTTATCAAGCTGAAAGGCGTTGACGATCGCGATGCCGCGAATCTACTGACTAATTGTGAAATTGTCGTTGATTCGTCGCAGTTGCCGAAGCTGGATGATGGCTACTACTGGAAAGACCTTATTGGCTGCCAGGTAGTGACCACTGAAGGTTATGGTCTTGGTAAAGTCATTGATATGATGGAAACCGGATCAAATGACGTTCTCGTCATCAAGGCAAACCTGAAAGATGCATTTGGCATCAAGGAGCGGTTGGTTCCGTTCCTCGATGGACAGGTTATCAAGAATGTCGATCTCACTACTCAAACCATTGAAGTAGATTGGGATCCTGGTTTTTAAATTCTCCGGATAAACGGTAAAAGACGGCGCTATGTGGATTGGCATAATTAGCCTGTTTCCTGAAATGTTCCGCGCGATTACCGATTACGGGGTAACTGGCCGGGCAGTAAAAAATGGCCTGCTGAGCATCCAGAGCTGGAGTCCTCGTGACTTTGCTCATGACCGGCACCGTACCGTGGACGAACGTCCTTACGGCGGCGGACCGGGGATGTTAATGATGGTGCAACCTTTACGGGACGCCATTCACACAGCAAAAGCCGCGGCAGGTGAAGGCGCAAAGGTGATTTATCTGTCACCTCAGGGACGCAAGCTTGATCAAGCGGGCGTGAGCGAACTGGCGACGAATCAAAAGCTGATTCTGGTCTGTGGTCGCTACGAAGGGATAGATGAGCGCGTAATTCAAACCGAGATTGACGAAGAATGGTCTATCGGCGATTACGTTCTCAGCGGTGGTGAGTTACCAGCGATGACGCTGATTGACTCAGTTTCCCGGTTCATTCCGGGTGTACTGGGCCATGAAGCTTCGGCAACAGAAGATTCTTTTGCCGATGGATTGCTGGACTGTCCACACTATACTCGTCCTGAAGTGTTAGAAGGGATGGAAGTACCGGCAGCGCTACTGTCTGGAAACCATGCCGAGATACGTCGCTGGCGTTTGAAGCAGTCGCTGGGCCGAACCTGGCTTAGAAGACCTGAACTTCTGGAAAACCTGGCTCTGACTGAAGAGCAAGCAAAGTTGCTGGCCGAGTTCAAAACTGAACACGCGCACCAGCAGCATGAACATGATGGGAATGCGTAATACGCTCCCGAATATCAGTTTACCCAGGATAAGAGATTAAATTATGAGCAACATCATTAAACAAATTGAACAAGAGCAGATGAAGCAGGACGTACCTTCCTTCCGTCCAGGTGACACCGTGGAAGTGAAAGTATGGGTTGTTGAAGGTTCCAAAAAACGTCTGCAGGCATTCGAGGGCGTGGTTATCGCTATTCGTAACCGCGGTCTGCACTCTGCATTCACTGTTCGTAAAATTTCCAACGGCGAAGGCGTTGAGCGTGTCTTCCAGACTCACTCTCCGGTAGTTGACAGCATTGCTGTTAAACGTCGTGGTGCTGTACGTAAAGCTAAACTGTACTACCTGCGTGAGCGTACTGGTAAGTCAGCTCGTATTAAAGAGCGTCTGAACTAAGATTCGCTTAAGCGACATCCTGTTAAAAAGGGCTGGCCGAAAGGCTGGCCCTTTTTTTATCTCAACGCATCTCTCGCGTTAACCCTTTCGTCATAAATCATTTACAATGTTTGCCTCTTCGGTGGAGGGTAAGTGGATAACACACTGCATCAGCACAACTGGAAACGCGCAGCGGCATTGACCGCGCTGTTTGCGATCCTGCTGATCGTGGTGGCGCCGCTTGTCTCCGTCTCGTTGCAAAAAGATCCCATGAGCGCGATGCCGGGAATGCATCATGATATGAGCATGATGTCGATGGATGAACATCATGGCGATATGCAGCACACCATGCCGGTCGATCATGCTGAAGCGTGTGGTTACTGCGTACTGTTAGCCCATGTCCCGGGTATGATGCTGGCGCTGATCGTCCTGCTCAGTGTGGTGATGCAAAGACTGCAGGTAAAGCCGCCTCGTCAGGCGGTCAGTCACTGGCACTTTTTCCCCTGGCTTTATCCTGATACTCGCGCGCCACCGCGCTGGTCTGCTTTTTCCCTTTAAAAATAAATTCGATAACTTTTTGCCTTAAAAAGGAAAAGTATGACCACCTGCACTCCGCGCGCGGCATGGGGAAACCTGCTGCGTCGACTCCATTTCTATATTGGGCTGTTTGTCGGCCCGTTTATCTTCTTCGCGGCCCTGACCGGCACGCTGTATGTGGCAACGCCGCAGCTGGAAAATGTGTTGTACCGGCACGCGCTTCACACGGATGCTGTGGGGGAACCGCAGTCGCTGGCGGAACAAATTGCCGTGGCAGAAAAAACTGTGGGCCCGGAACTGAGACTGCATGCCGTTCGCCCTGGACTGACTGAAGGTGAAACGACCCGTGTGATGTTCGCCGACCCTTCGCTTGGGTCATCAGAGAATCGGGCGATTTTTATCGATCCTGTCAGCCTTGAAGTGCGTGGCGATCTGACGGTATACGGCACCAGTGGAATTCTGCCACTTCGTCAGACTATTGATTATCTGCATACCTCGCTGATGCTGGGTGATACCGGACGGCTTTACAGCGAGCTGGCCGCTTCATGGATGTGGGTTGCCGCACTGGGGGGAATTGCTCTGTGGTTTTATACCCGGCCAAAGCGACGCATCAATAATCGCTTCCAGAACCGTCGACGCCTGCATGTCACGCTCGGCTGGACCTTGCTGGGCGGGATGTTGCTGTTCTCGGCAACCGGGCTGACCTGGTCGCAGTGGGCAGGGGGGAATGTCGATAAACTGCGTGCTGAAATGAACTGGCTCACGCCGCAGGTTAACACCCAGCTTTCCGGTGCGCCTCAGCAGATGGATGAGCACGCTGAGCATCACGGTCATCATGGCGGAATGATGATGCCAGAGATGGATATGGATCTGACGCAGTTTGACGGTGTGTTGGATGCCGCCAGAAAGGCAGGAATCGATGCCAGCAAGCTGGAGATCCGCCCGGCCAAAGTAGCTAATCAAGCCTGGACGGTAACCGAAATCGATCGTAGCTGGCCGACACAGGTAGATAGCGTGTCGGTTGATCCCCATTCCATGCAGGTCCTGGACAGAACCCGGTTCGACGATTTCCCGCTCATGGCCAAGCTGACCCGCTGGGGTGTGGATTTCCACATGGGGATTTTGTTTGGTCTGGCAAACCAGCTTTTGCTTATCGCTTTTGGTCTGGCGCTCTGCGTGCTGATCATTTGGGGATACCGCCTGTGGTGGATGCGTCGTCCTGCGCAGTCAAGCGCAAACCCGGTTCAGACACTCTGTCAGAGCTGGCTGGCGTTATCGCTTCCTGCAAGGTTAGTCACTGCAGTTATGAGCATACTGCTGGGACTGGCGCTTCCGGTGATGGGAGGCAGTCTGTTGCTGTTCATTTTGTTTGACTGGCTGCGCTGGCGAGCGGCCATAAATGTGTTGCTCGCCGAATCATCCGTTAAATAATGTCTATGGCGTGCTGATGACTACTGCTACGCGGCGGTTTTCAGCACGACCTTTCGATGTACTGTTGCTGGACACCGGGTATTTTTTACCTAACCCCTGGGTGGTGAGATTACTGCGCGGGATGCTGGCACCTTTTGCCCAGCTGTCGGCAACGACATTGGCTCGTTTTAACGATAACGCTTCGTTATAGCTATCTTCACCGTAGTTGTCGGTGTGTCCATCCATGCGCGCATGAGTTAAACCGGTCGCAGCCAGACGTGTTGCCATTGTCTGGATCTGTTTTTCACTCTCAGGACGCAGTTGCGCTTCATTTTTGCCGAACAGAATAGTGTCTGAAAGTCCCAGTGACCAGTCGCCATTGAGTTCATTGAAGCCATATGACTTCATGGCGGCGATTTGCTCTGCAGTGAATTTTCCTTGTGGCGGCGTCTGACATCCTGCCAGAACCATTGATGCCAGTAAGAGCGGTGCGAGGTATCGCTTTAACATATCGTATTCCTTTCTAGGATATTGTTTTTGAACGCTGATTTTTAACCTGGTACATATTGCGGTCGGCTTGCTCCAGTAATGCTTCCACCGAAGCATTTTCCCACGCCAGAGCAAAGCCAATGCTGAGTGACATTGACGCTGTGTGCCCGTTATGCAAATCGAACGGGCGGATAAACTGCTGCGACAGCGCAGAACAAATGTGTTGGACATCGGGTTCTGAATGTACGCCGTACAGGATCATTGCAAATTCATCGCCGCCAAGACGGTACGATTGATGGCGGTTTTCCCCGAACTCAACCATTCTGCTGGCGACCTCAATTAGCACGCAGTCGCCTGCGGCATGTCCCCATGTATCATTGATAAATTTAAAGTTATCGCCATCCAGGAAAAGCAGCGCAGAGTTCATTTTTGCGGAGGGGTCATTCATTAATGCCGCAATACTGTTGCGAAATGCCGCCCGGTTAGCCAGACCCGTTAACGGGTCGTGCATTGCGGTACGCAGCAACTGTGCATTTTTGGCCTGGAGCTTCAGTTGCCACTCTTCCATTTCGTCCAGCAGGCTGTTGAAGTCCTCACCAAAATGATGGAACTCTTCGATCCTGCCCTCTTTTACCCGGCGGGAGAAATTACGGTTGGTGCGTACGTCGTGGACGACATCGGTAATATTTTGCATCGCTGTGACCATGCCGTGATGCAGGGAGCGGGTAATGGTTAATGCCACCAGAGAAGCAAAAAGAATGCAGCCTGTGAGAACGGCAAACGACATCCAGATAAAGTGGCTGATAAGACTGTCGCGCGCCGTAAGGCGAATTTCACCAATCTTATTTCCGTTATGCATAATGGGCTGCGCGACAGGGTTTGGGAACAACCAGCGGCTGACTAACGCACCCAGCGTATCCGTATTGTCTTCAGGGTTCCATGACCACCAGGCAAAACGTTTTTCATGAATATTGAGGACTTCTGCCACCGCAAATTGCCCCTGTTTGCCGAGGGTGGCGAGTGTTTCATTCGCGGCCAGTGAGTCGTTGAAAACCAGTGAAGCTTCAAGGCTGTGGCTCATGGTTGCGCCGGTTAATTCGAGATTTTTTTGCGCGTATTGTTTTAACGTCACGACGGAAGCAAAACAAAGCAACAGCCATATAAACGTCATTGTTATTATGACGCTTATCATGCTGATACGCCTCAACGTTCTTTTAAACGTAGGACGTGGAGCTGAAGTGAAATCCTTATTCATGCTTCGAATTCCGTGCAAGCATTAATACATCTGGACTGACTCTCACACCACTACGAGACAGTGCATCCAGATTTACGGAAAACCTAACCCGGTCGTCCTCTATAATGAGACAAAATGCGCTTCCAATAACACATTCCGGATTCTGTTCTGAGATTAATAGCAACGCTCGGCCCTGATACTGACTTATTAAATCAAGCTGTTGGGCAGGGGATTCAGTCCCAAAATATATAGCGTCGCACATGGCTGCCAGTGCTTCCTGATCGTTACGCACGATAACAGGAGTATAAGGTAACTCACTATGCCCATCTGTGTGGCTGAGTGTGTGCGCGTAGTGCGATGTGGCGTAAACACAGAGTTTTGGCTGGCCGGAAAGTGCTGGCCATCGGGTATAACTTACAATACCCGATACAATTAAACGCACCGATTTATCGGTCTCCGTTAGCGTTCCGGCAACCGTTGCGCCCGCAGTAAGCAGCAGTATCAATGCCAGAGTTAGTCGGTACAAAGAGATCAAGAATGAAATTCTCACCAGAAACCGCCATACCGCTCTGGAAATAGATGTCCTTAAGAGTTGTCGGCAGAATACCATTGTTTGTCAAAGCCGTCATTATGTCAGAAATGCAACTGGGTTGACTTAGGTTAAATCTCACAGTTTCATTTATTACGATGGTAAAAGATAAAAATCAATTAAGCCGACTGGCCTTCATGCTTTCATCCATCCCTTGTTGCCAGGCATCGTGAAGTTTGGCTGCATTCTCTACGGTGTCGCAACTGGCTGGAAATGATTTTCCTGCTAAACCCCATGCATGAATAAAACCTTCTTCACAAACTTTCTTCTGACCCTCCGCATAACCGCGGAGATATTCACTACGATCAATTTTCGGGTCGTTAAAATTATCGGCCAGCGCCTGATTATCTTTAACCGGTACGCCGTTCATGGCGTCTTCTTTTCCCGCGCCAAACCAGTCAGGACTTGTCCAGTCGGGCTGGAAGGTGTAGGGATTGATCTGGCAGCCTGATAAAGAAAGGACCAGTAGCGCTAACGCGATTGAACGCATAGACATTCTCCTTTTTCCTTCAGCATAGCCTGGCATAAGATAAGTAGGGTGTAATTTTTAGTTTACGATTTTATCGGCTGATTTTTGCAATAAATTGGTTGTTGTAAAGTAATGTGTACGTATTTTGGATTGAAATCTTTACTTGTTGTGGTATCGTTGTCCCACCTCTTAGAGGAAAACAACTATCGCAAACGAGCTTTACAGGATCGCAATCATGCAAAAAGACGCGCTGAACAACGTACATATCACTGACGAACAGATTTTAATTACCCCGGATCAACTGAAAGCGGAATTCCCGCTGAGCATTGCGCAAGAGGAGCAAATTGAGCACTCTCGCCAGACCATTTCTGACATCATCGCCGGGCGCGATCCGCGTCTGCTGGTGGTATGTGGTCCATGTTCCATTCACGATCCTGAAACCGCCATTGAATATGCCCGTCGATTTAAAACATTAGCGGAGGAGGTCAGCGATAGCCTCTATCTGGTGATGCGCGTCTATTTTGAAAAGCCACGTACCACTGTTGGCTGGAAAGGGTTGATTAACGATCCGCACATGGATGGCTCGTTTGATGTGGAAGCAGGCCTGAAGATTGCGCGTCGCCTGCTGGTTGAGCTGGTCAGCATGGGGCTGCCTTTGGCAACCGAAGCGCTGGATCCGAATAGCCCGCAATACCTGGGTGACCTGTTTAGCTGGTCTGCTATCGGTGCGCGTACCACTGAGTCGCAAACCCACCGCGAGATGGCGTCTGGTCTGTCCATGCCTGTTGGTTTCAAAAACGGGACTGACGGCAGCCTGGCAACTGCGATTAACGCAATGCGTGCTGCGGCAATGCCACACCGCTTTGTTGGCATCAACCAGGCGGGGCAAGTTTGTCTGCTGCAAACGCAGGGTAACCCGGATGGCCATGTGATCCTGCGCGGCGGTAAAGCGCCAAACTACAGCCCGGCAGATGTCGCTCAGTGTGAAAAAGAGATGGAACAGGCGGGACTGCGTCCGGCTCTGATGGTAGATTGCAGTCATGGTAACTCGAACAAAGATTACCGTCGTCAGCCTGCAGTTGCTGAATCTGTTGTCGCGCAAATCAAAGATGGCAATCGTTCTATTATCGGCCTGATGATTGAAAGCAACATTCATGAAGGCAATCAGTCATCTGAACAACCGCGTAGCGCAATGAAGCACGGGGTGTCTGTAACCGATGCCTGTATCAGCTGGGAAGCTACGGATGCACTGCTGCGTGAGATCCACAAAGATTTGAACGGCCAGCTGGCGACGCGTCTGGCATAAGAGGGTAGTTATGGTTGCTGAATTGACCGCATTGCGCGATCAAATTGATGAAGTGGATAAGGCGTTGCTGGACCTGCTGGCGCGCCGTATGTCTCTGGTTGCCGAAGTGGGCGAGGTTAAGAGTAAATATGGCCTGCCGATTTATGTACCAGAGCGTGAAGCTTCCATGCTTGCGTCCCGCCGCAAAGAGGCGCAGGCGCTGGGGGTTTCTCCAGACTTAATTGAAGATGTACTGCGTCGGGTGATGCGTGAATCCTATTCCAGCGAAAACGACAAAGGCTTTAAAACCCTTTACCCGTCGCTGCGACCGGTTGTGATTGTGGGCGGTGCGGGCCAGATGGGGCGTCTGTTTGAAAAAATGCTGACGCTTTCTGGCTATCAGGTTCGTATTCTGGAAAAAGAGGACTGGGCTCGCGCGCCAGAACTGATAAAAGATGCGGGCATGGTGATCGTTAGCGTGCCAATTCACGTGACGGAACAGATTATCGAGAAACTACCTCCGCTGCCGGAGGATTGTATTCTGGTGGATTTGGCGTCGGTGAAAAACGGTCCGTTGCAGGCGATGCTGGCCGCTCACACTGGCCCGGTGCTGGGTCTGCATCCGATGTTTGGCCCGGATAGCGGTAGCCTTGCCAAACAGGTGGTGGTCTATTGTGATGGCCGTCAGCCGGAAGCTTATCAGTGGTTCCTGGAACAGATTCAGGTATGGGGTGCGCGTTTGCACCGCATTAGCGCGGTTGAGCACGATCAGAACATGGCGTTCATCCAGGCGCTGCGCCACTTTGCAACCTTTGCTTATGGCCTGCATCTGGCGGAAGAAAACGTGCAGCTTGAGCAGTTGCTGGCGCTTTCTTCGCCAATCTATCGCCTGGAGCTGGCCATGGTAGGGCGTCTGTTTGCGCAGGATCCGCAGCTTTATGCTGACATTATTATGTCGTCAGAGAACAACCTGACGCTGATTAAACGCTACTACCAGCGCTTTGGCGAGGCCATCACCTTGCTGGAGCATGGCGATAAACAAGCATTTATCGACAGCTTCCGTAAGGTTGAACACTGGTTTGGCGATTATGCGCAGCGTTTCCAGAGCGAAAGCCGCACCCTGTTGCGCCAGGCAAATGACAGTCGCCAGTAATGTGATGATGTATATACTAAAAGCCAGCATTGCTGGCTTTTTTCTTTTGGGGAAATGACATGACGGAACCGCAGCTGTTATTGAACTACACCGGGCACTTACCGGAATGCCCGACGTGGAGCGAAGATGAAAATGCACTCTACTGGGCTGATATTCTGGAAGGGGAGATCCATCGTTACCATCTGCCAACGGCTGAGCACACTGTCCTGTCATTTCATGAAGAGGTTGGATGTTTTGCCCTGCGGGAACGTGGCGGTTTTATTGTCGCGATGCGAAATGCCATCTGGTTGACCGATAAGCACGGGCTGCCTCAGCGCAAGGTGTGCGACAACCCCTCGAACCCGCAGCTGGCACGATTTAATGATGGTGGCACCGATCACCGTGGTCGCTTCTATGCGGGGACGTTTTGGGGGCCTGGGGACTATAACGGCGCAATGCTGATGCGTATCGACAACGACCTGACCCCGAAGGTACTTCAGTGCGATATCCACGGGCATAACGGCCTGGCATTCAGTAATGACCAGCAATGGATGTTTACCTCTGACACGCCGAATGGCGTTATCTATCGCACACCGCTGGATGAACAGGGGGAGCCTGGCAAACGAGATGTTTTCCGGCGGTTTAAGGAAGGCGAGGGGATACCTGACGGTGCCGCGATGGACGTGGAAGGCTGTTACTGGAGCGCGTTGTTTGATGGCTGGCGCATCGCCAGATTTTCACCAAAGGGTGAACAGCTCGAGGAATACCGGCTTCCGGTTCGTTGCCCGACGATGGTCTGCTTTGGCGGTGACGATATGAAGACGTTGTTTATCACGACGACCCGGGAAAATATGGACGCTGCTGAAACAGCGAAATATCCGCTTTCCGGGGCCATCTTCACCCTGCCTGTCAGCGTGGCAGGGATGAAGAAAAGCCGCTTTATCGAACGTTAAGCCGGGTCGACCGGAACAACGTTTTCGCTCGGATAGCAACCGAGCACTTTCATTGAGCGGGTGATTTCACCCAGCTCACGCAGGGCTTTCTGCATGGATGCAGATTCCAGATTGGCCTGAACATCAAGATAGAACATCTCTTCCCACGGGTTGCCGTGGATCGGGCGCGATTCCAGTTTGGTCATAATCAGATTGTGATTACGCAGCACCAGCAGGGCTTCAACCAGCGCACCAGCCTGCTGGCCGGTGGCCATCAACAGCGTGGTTTTTGCCGGGACCTGATCGGACACATTAATGGCTTTGCGCGCCAGCACCACAAAACGCGTAATGTTTTGCGTCTGGTTAGCGAGGTTACGTTCCAGCACCTGCAATCCGTACAGTGCGCCACCCGCTTCGCTACCCAGTGCGGCTACGGTCGGGGAGTTTGCCTGCGCGACTTTTTCCATCGCCGCAGAGGTACTTTCGGTGTACTCAATCTTCCAGTTCGGATAGCGGTTCAGGAACTGGCTGCATTGCTGGAACGGCTGCGGATGGCTGTACACCGTGTCGATTTTGCTCAGGTCAGTGGAGCCTGAGACCAGAACACAGTGGTCAATTGGAATAGTCAGCTCGCCAACCAGCGACAGGCTGGTGTGTTGCAGCAGGTCGTAGACATCATTGATGGCGCCGGAGCTGGTATTTTCAATCGGGACCACGGCGTAATCGGCCTGGCCGGTTTCAACCTGATTGAAAATGTCGGCAAACTTCGCGCATCCACTTTCGATAAACTCTTCGAAATGGCGGGCTGCATACTGACGTGCCGCCAGGTGTGAATACGAACCTTTCGGACCCAGAAACGCGATACGGGCAGAGTGCGGATTAGTTTTGTTCAGATGCTGCTGTAACAGCGCTTGTTGGGTCAGAACGGAATCTTCGATGATAAGCTGGAACAGACGGGTGATGTAATGGGCATCAAGGTGGTGCGCTTTTCCAAGCTGAATCAGACGCTCCAGCAGGTCACGCTCACGGTCGATATCACGTACGGGGCGATGGGAGTCCAGCTTGGCTTTGCCCACTTCGACAGCGAGTAAGCGGCGTTCTGCCAGCAGTGCCAGTAATTTTTCATCCAGCGCGCTGATTTTTACTCGCAGATCCAGTAACGGGTTTTCCGGTGTCATAGTGTTGCCTGTCTCATTTTATCGTTATCAATAAAAAAGGCCCCCCGGTTTGGGAGGCCTTGTTGTTCGTCTTCGCATTCTTTATCACACGACGAAACGCCTCCCATTCAGGGGAAGGTAAAAAAGAATGCGAAGAAAAACGGCGTTAGTTTCATTGAGTCATCCTGTGGTTGATACCGTTAAAGTACCTGCACTGTTTTCACCCTGTCAATAAAAAACGCGCCCGAAGGCGCGTTGGCGGTACACTCAATTTAAAGGATTACTCTTCTTCAACTTCTTCCGCGAGGCTGGCGTCTTTCACCGATGTTGTGGCGCGACGGGCTTCGCCTTTGTGTTGCACTTTATTGAGCTGCCGTTCCAGCTTGTTGATCAAATCGTTAATTGCGGTGTACATATCCTCGTGTTTAGCGCTGGCGACCAGATGGCCGTTTGGAGTATTGATAGTTGCGTCAGCGATGAAACCCTGTGGCTCCTTGGACAGGATGATATGTGGATTAATCAAATGAGTTTGCCATTTATCCAGTTTGGCGAGACGGTCTGCGACGTGCTGGCGAATTGCCGGAGTAATTTCCATTTGTTTACTGGTAATGTTCATTGTCATAAATTTTACCTCTTGTCTTTCCGTCTTGGTGATTCCAGCATACCTGTCCTAATGTCAAAATGTGTGATTTAGATCACGTTATTTTGTCGGTTTTTGTCAGGGAATCTTTTTTGTGAGGCAGGACAGGAAGAGGCGATTTTTACCTTGTCGAAGTCAGAAATTGAGGCCATAGTTGATAGGATGTGTTGTAGCTAAACCGCTTCAGCTTGCGACAGAAACGAATAAAAAAACGGCAGCCATTGGGCTGCCGTTTTGCTTTGAGCGGAATATCAGGTATTGCTGCTGTTCGCGGCGATGATTTTCGCGACCTTTTCAGCCTGCGCGTTCATCTGCATTTGACGGTATGCATTTTCCATCAGCTTCAGGCCATCACGCGTGGCTTGCGTATCTGGGTAATCGCGCAGCATTCCTTCTACACGGTTAACCACGGCAACCCATGCGCCACGGCGAGTGTAGTATTCGGCAACGGAGTATTCATACTTAGCCAGACGGTCTTTCAGGAAAACCAGACGTTTAGTGGCATCGGTAATATACTGGCTGTTTGGATAGCTGCGCACCAGCTTGGAGAAGTCGTTAAAGGCGTCACGCGCATGTTGAGGATCGCGGTCGGAACGATCAACACCAAAGAAACCTTGCAGAGCACTGTCGTCCAGCGCCATGTTGGTGAGGCCGCGCATGTACATCACATAGTCGATGTTAGGATGAGTCGGGTTCAGACGCATGAAACGATCGATGGTTGCCTGAGCCAGCGGCAGATCGGCATTTTTATAGTATGCGTAGATGAGATCTAACTGTACCTGCTGTGAATACGGACCAAATGGATAGCGATTATCCAACGCTTCCAGTTGCGTTATCGCCTGTTTCCAGTTACCGTCCTGCAACTTTTGTTGTGCAGTCGCATAGATTTCATTCGGCGGATTGTCAGGGACCTGTTCATTTGAACCGGAGCAGCCCACCAAAGCCAGGCTCAACGTGGCCGCTGCCACCAGATATTTCATGCGCGTCATGACGTTTTGACTTTCCTCAAATGTTTGTCCGGGAGAAACTCTGTTCCTGCTCCCGATTAAGACCAGCTACAATAGCACACTATATTAAACGGCAAAGCCGTAAAACCCAACGTTAAACGAAGAAGCAGTTTATGGCACAACGAGTAGAACTCACCGCAACAGTCTCCGAAAATCAGCTCGGTCAACGCTTAGATCAGGCTTTGGCCGAATTGTTCCCTGATTATTCGCGTTCACGTATAAAAGAATGGATCCTTGACCAACGCGTGATGGTAAACGGCAAAGTCTGGGACAAACCAAAAGAGAAAGTGTTAGGTGGGGAAGCTGTCGCCATCAATGCTGAAATTGAAGAAGAAGTGCGTTTTGAACCGCAGGATATCCCACTGGACATCGTCTACGAAGATGATGACATTCTGGTTATCAACAAGCCGCGCGATCTGGTTGTTCATCCAGGTGCCGGTAATCCTGATGGTACAGTATTAAACGCGCTCCTCCATTATTACCCGCCAATTGCGGACGTTCCGCGCGCCGGTATTGTTCACCGTCTGGATAAAGACACCACAGGTCTGATGGTGGTGGCGAAAACCATTCCTGCACAGACACGTCTGGTGGAATCGTTGCAGCTGCGTGAAATTACCCGTGAATATGAAGCTGTCGCGATTGGTCATATGACCTCGGGGGGCACGGTAGAAGAACCTATCAGCCGCCACCCAACCAAACGCACGCATATGTCGGTGCACCCAATGGGGAAACCGGCGGTAACGCACTACCGCATTATGGAGCATTTCCGTATCCATACGCGTCTGCGTCTGCGCCTTGAAACGGGTCGTACACACCAGATTCGTGTCCATATGGCACACATCACTCATCCGCTGGTGGGTGACCAGGTTTACGGTGGTCGTCCGCGCCCACCTAAAGGCGCATCTGATGAGTTCATCAGCGTCCTGCGCAAGTTTGACCGCCAGGCACTGCACGCAACAATGCTGCGTCTTTACCATCCGATCACCGGCATTCAGATGGAATGGCACGCGCCTATCCCACAGGATATGGTGGAGCTTATCGAAGCATTACGTGCTGATTTTGAAGAGCATAAGGACCAGGTGGCCTGGTTATGACCAAACTGATTGTCCCGGAGTGGCCACTTCCTGAGGGCGTGGCCGCCTGTAGTTCGACCCGCATCGGCGGGGTAAGCCAGGGCGCGTGGGAGTCATTAAATCTCGGCGCGCATTGCGGTGATGTTCTGGAACACGTTGAGGAAAACCGCAAGCGTATGTTTGCGGCCGGTGACTTACCGTCAAAACCCGTCTGGCTCGAGCAGGTGCATGGCAAGGACGTACTGAAACTGACGGGTGAACCCTATGTTTCTAAACGCGCCGACGCCTCTTACAGTAATACTCCCGGGACAGTTTGTGCCGTTATGACCGCCGATTGCCTGCCGGTTCTCTTCTGTAACCATGCTGGAACTGAAGTCGCGGCCGCGCACGCGGGATGGCGTGGCTTGTGCGAAGGGGTTCTGGAGGAGACGGTCGCCTGCTTTGCCGATGACCCTGCCAACATTATTGCCTGGCTTGGCCCGGCAATTGGTCCTCGTGCATTTGAAGTTGGGCCCGAGGTACGCGAAGCCTTTATGGATAAAGACTCGCAAGCCGTCACCGCGTTTCAGCCGGTGGGTGAAAAGTATCTGGCCGATATTTATCAGCTTGCGCGTCAGCGTCTGAATCGCGCGGGCATTACGCAAATCTTCGGTGGCGATCGCTGTACGTTCACCGAAAAGGGTGATTTTTTCTCTTATCGTCGTGACAAGACGACGGGTCGTATGGCAAGTTTTATTTGGCTGATATAACCTAAAGAATCAAGACGATCCGGTACGTGCCGTTTTCTTTTCACATAATTCAGGTCATTAACCTTGAATAATTGAGGGATGACCTCATTTAATCTCCAGTAGCAAATTTGACCTGTTATGGGAGGAGTTATGCGTCTGGATCGTCTTACTAATAAATTCCAGCTAGCACTCGCCGATGCCCAGTCCCTCGCACTGGGGCACGACAACCAATTTATCGAACCTCTTCATCTAATGAGCGCCTTGCTGAATCAGGAAGGGGGATCGGTACGTCCATTATTAACGTCCGCCGGTATTAATGCTGGCCAGTTGCGCACGGCTATCGATCAGGCACTGAGCCGGTTGCCGCAGGTAGAAGGGACTGGCGGTGATGTTCAGCCGTCCCAGGATCTGGTACGTGTACTGAATCTTTGCGACAAACTGGCGCAAAAACGTGGCGACAACTTTATATCGTCGGAACTGTTTGTTCTGGCGGTGCTTGAATCACGCGGTACTTTGACCGACCTGCTGAAAACTGCCGGAGCAACAACCGCCAACGTGACTCAGGCGATTGAAAAAATGCGCGGAGGTGAAAGCGTGAACGATCAAGGAGCCGAAGACCAACGTCAGGCTTTGAAAAAATTTACGGTCGATCTGACCGAGCGTGCCGAGCAGGGCAAGCTTGACCCGGTAATTGGCCGTGATGAAGAAATTCGCCGTACCATCCAGGTGCTGCAACGTCGTACCAAAAACAATCCCGTTTTGATTGGTGAGCCGGGTGTCGGTAAAACCGCCATCGTTGAAGGGCTGGCGCAACGTATTGTTAATGGAGAAGTACCGGAAGGCCTGAAAGGTCGCCGTGTGCTGGCTCTGGATATGGGTGCGTTGGTAGCCGGGGCGAAATACCGCGGTGAATTCGAAGAACGTCTGAAAGGCGTGCTTAACGACCTGGCAAAACAGGAAGGCAACGTCATTCTGTTTATCGACGAATTGCACACTATGGTCGGTGCCGGTAAAGCGGATGGCGCAATGGATGCCGGGAACATGCTGAAACCGGCGCTGGCGCGTGGTGAACTTCACTGTGTCGGTGCGACAACGCTTGATGAGTATCGTCAGTATATTGAAAAAGATGCTGCGCTTGAGCGTCGTTTCCAGAAAGTATTCGTTGCTGAGCCAACGGTCGAAGACACCATTGCGATTTTACGTGGCCTGAAAGAGCGTTATGAGTTGCACCACCATGTGCAGATCACCGACCCGGCCATTGTTGCAGCGGCGACGCTTTCGCACCGTTATATCTCCGATCGCCAGCTGCCGGATAAAGCTATCGACCTTATTGATGAAGCTGCGTCGAGTATTCGTATGCAGATTGACTCAAAACCCGAAGAGCTGGACAGACTCGACCGCCGAATCATTCAGCTCAAGCTGGAACAGCAGGCGCTGAAGAAAGAGTCTGATGAAGCCAGTAAGAAACGCCTGGATATGCTTAACGAGGAACTGGATGACAAAGAGCGCCAGTATTCTGAGTTAGAAGAAGAGTGGAAAGCGGAGAAAGCGTCGCTTTCGGGTACCCAGACGATTAAGGCAGAACTGGAGCAGGCAAAAATTGCCATTGAACAGGCTCGCCGGGTAGGTGACCTGGGGCGGATGTCTGAACTTCAGTACGGTAAAATTCCAGAGCTGGAAAAACAGCTGGAAGCTGCAACGCAGACAGAAGGCAAAACCATGCGTCTGCTGCGTAACAAAGTGACCGATGCGGAAATCGCTGAAGTGCTGGCGCGCTGGACGGGTATCCCGGTCGCTCGCATGATGGAAAGTGAACGTGAAAAACTGCTGCGGATGGAGCAGGACTTACACCACCGGGTTATCGGCCAGGATGAAGCCGTTGAGGCTGTATCGAATGCAATTCGCCGTAGCCGTGCGGGCTTGTCTGACCCAAATCGTCCGATTGGTTCATTCCTGTTCCTGGGGCCAACGGGGGTGGGTAAAACAGAACTCTGCAAAGCGCTGGCAAACTTTATGTTTGATAGCGATGACGCGATGATCCGTATCGATATGTCTGAGTTTATGGAAAAACACTCGGTTTCACGTCTGGTGGGTGCACCTCCGGGATACGTTGGCTACGAAGAAGGTGGCTATCTGACTGAAGCGGTACGCCGCCGTCCTTACTCCGTCATTCTTCTGGATGAAGTGGAGAAAGCGCACCCGGATGTGTTCAACATTCTGTTGCAGGTTCTGGATGATGGACGACTCACCGATGGGCAGGGGAGAACAGTCGATTTCCGTAATACCGTTGTGATCATGACGTCTAACCTGGGTTCTGATTTGATTCAGGAACGTTTTGGTGAGCTGGATTACGGTCATATGAAGGAACTGGTTCTGGGGGTTGTGAGTCATAGCTTCCGCCCTGAGTTCATTAACCGTATCGATGAAGTCGTGGTATTCCACCCATTAGGTGAAAAACACATTGCTTCTATCGCGCAGATTCAGCTCCAGCGTCTTTATAAACGTCTGGAAGAACGTGGGTATGAAATTCACATCTCTGATGACGCGCTGAAACTGCTCAGTGAGAATGGCTACGATCCTGTTTATGGTGCACGCCCTCTGAAACGTGCTATCCAGCAGCAGATCGAAAACCCTCTGGCTCAGCAAATCCTTTCCGGGGAGTTGATTCCAGGAAAAGTAATTCGTCTGGAAGTGAATGAAGATCGAATTGTGGCAGTGCAGTAAGTCACAAAACATCAAAAACGAGTCGCTTGCGGCTCGTTTTTGTTTAAAAACCAGGCGAAAATGAATGTCTGGAGTGTGTTTTGCCTGGAAAGTGAGCGGTCAGTAAATAATTTTCACTTTGCACTTGCAGCTTCAGAATAACTCCCTATAATGCGCCTCCACTGACACGGAACAACGGCAAGCAAGCCGCCGGGTCAGCAGGGTTCTCCGGCGAAAGCCGCTGAAGAATCCCGGAGAAAAGCGAAAATAAATGCTTGACTCTGTAGCGGGAAAGCGTAATATGCACACCCCGCGCCGCAGCGAAAACGAAGCGGCACTGCTCTTTAACAATTTATCAGACAATCTGTGTGGGCACTCAAAGTGACATGGATTCTTAACGTCGCAAGACGATAAATGAATACCAAGTCTCTGAGTGAACATACGTAATTCATTACGAAGTTTAATTCACGAGCATCAAACTTAAATTGAAGAGTTTGATCATGGCTCAGATTGAACGCTGGCGGCAGGCCTAACACATGCAAGTCGAGCGGTAACACAGGGAGCTTGCTCCTGGGTGACGAGCGGCGGACGGGTGAGTAATGTCTGGGAAACTGCCTGATGGAGGGGGATAACTACTGGAAACGGTAGCTAATACCGCATAACGTCGCAAGACCAAAGAGGGGGACCTTCGGGCCTCTTGCCATCAGATGTGCCCAGATGGGATTAGCTAGTAGGTGGGGTAACGGCTCACCTAGGCGACGATCCCTAGCTGGTCTGAGAGGATGACCAGCCACACTGGAACTGAGACACGGTCCAGACTCCTACGGGAGGCAGCAGTGGGGAATATTGCACAATGGGCGCAAGCCTGATGCAGCCATGCCGCGTGTATGAAGAAGGCCTTCGGGTTGTAAAGTACTTTCAGCGAGGAGGAAGGCATTAAGGTTAATAACCTTGGTGATTGACGTTACTCGCAGAAGAAGCACCGGCTAACTCCGTGCCAGCAGCCGCGGTAATACGGAGGGTGCAAGCGTTAATCGGAATTACTGGGCGTAAAGCGCACGCAGGCGGTCTGTCAAGTCGGATGTGAAATCCCCGGGCTCAACCTGGGAACTGCATTCGAAACTGGCAGGCTAGAGTCTTGTAGAGGGGGGTAGAATTCCAGGTGTAGCGGTGAAATGCGTAGAGATCTGGAGGAATACCGGTGGCGAAGGCGGCCCCCTGGACAAAGACTGACGCTCAGGTGCGAAAGCGTGGGGAGCAAACAGGATTAGATACCCTGGTAGTCCACGCCGTAAACGATGTCGACTTGGAGGTTGTTCCCTTGAGGAGTGGCTTCCGGAGCTAACGCGTTAAGTCGACCGCCTGGGGAGTACGGCCGCAAGGTTAAAACTCAAATGAATTGACGGGGGCCCGCACAAGCGGTGGAGCATGTGGTTTAATTCGATGCAACGCGAAGAACCTTACCTACTCTTGACATCCAGAGAACTTTCCAGAGATGGATTGGTGCCTTCGGGAACTCTGAGACAGGTGCTGCATGGCTGTCGTCAGCTCGTGTTGTGAAATGTTGGGTTAAGTCCCGCAACGAGCGCAACCCTTATCCTTTGTTGCCAGCGGTTCGGCCGGGAACTCAAAGGAGACTGCCAGTGATAAACTGGAGGAAGGTGGGGATGACGTCAAGTCATCATGGCCCTTACGAGTAGGGCTACACACGTGCTACAATGGCATATACAAAGAGAAGCGACCTCGCGAGAGCAAGCGGACCTCATAAAGTATGTCGTAGTCCGGATTGGAGTCTGCAACTCGACTCCATGAAGTCGGAATCGCTAGTAATCGTAGATCAGAATGCTACGGTGAATACGTTCCCGGGCCTTGTACACACCGCCCGTCACACCATGGGAGTGGGTTGCAAAAGAAGTAGGTAGCTTAACCTTCGGGAGGGCGCTTACCACTTTGTGATTCATGACTGGGGTGAAGTCGTAACAAGGTAACCGTAGGGGAACCTGCGGTTGGATCACCTCCTTACCTTAAAGAACCTGCCTTTGTAGTGCTCACACAGATTGTCTGATGAAAAGTAAATAGCAAGGCGTCTTGCCGAAGCAGACTTCAGTGTCCCCTTCGTCTAGAGGCCCAGGACACCGCCCTTTCACGGCGGTAACAGGGGTTCGAATCCCCTAGGGGACGCCACTTGCTGGTTTGTGAGTGAAAGTCGCCGACCCCCGTATCTCAAAACTGACTCAGCGAGTCATGTTTGAGATATTTGCTCTTTAAAAATCTGGATCAAGCTGAAAATTGAAACGACACACCTTAAGTGGTGTGTTCGAGTCTCTCAAATTTTCGCAATTTGATGATGAATCGAAAGAAACATCTTCGGGTTGTGAGGTTAAGCGACTAAGCGTACACGGTGGATGCCCTGGCAGTCAGAGGCGATGAAGGACGTGCTAATCTGCGATAAGCGCCGGCGAGGTGATATGAACCTTTGACCCGGCGATTTCCGAATGGGGAAACCCAGTGTGTTCCGACACACTATCGTTAAGTGAATACATAGCTTAACGAAGCGAACCGGGGGAACTGAAACATCTAAGTACCCCGAGGAAAAGAAATCAACCGAGATTCCCCCAGTAGCGGCGAGCGAACGGGGAGCAGCCCAGAGTCTGAATCAGCTTGTGTGTTAGTGGAACGGTCTGGAAAGTCCGGCGATACAGGGTGATAGCCCCGTACACGAAAGCACACAGGTTGTGAACTCGAAGAGTAGGGCGGGACACGTGGTATCCTGTCTGAATATGGGGGGACCATCCTCCAAGGCTAAATACTCCTGACTGACCGATAGTGAACCAGTACCGTGAGGGAAAGGCGAAAAGAACCCCGGCGAGGGGAGTGAAAAAGAACCTGAAACCGTGTACGTACAAGCAGTGGGAGCACCTTCGTGGTGTGACTGCGTACCTTTTGTATAATGGGTCAGCGACTTATATTCTGTAGCAAGGTTAACCGTATAGGGGAGCCGAAGGGAAACCGAGTCTTAACTGGGCGTTAAGTTGCAGGGTATAGACCCGAAACCCGGTGATCTAGCCATGGGCAGGTTGAAGGTTGGGTAACACTAACTGGAGGACCGAACCGACTAATGTTGAAAAATTAGCGGATGACTTGTGGCTGGGGGTGAAAGGCCAATCAAACCGGGAGATAGCTGGTTCTCCCCGAAAGCTATTTAGGTAGCGCCTCGTGAACTCATCTTCGGGGGTAGAGCACTGTTTCGGCTAGGGGGCCATCCCGGCTTACCAACCCGATGCAAACTACGAATACCGAAGAATGTTATCACGGGAGACACACGGCGGGTGCTAACGTCCGTCGTGAAGAGGGAAACAACCCAGACCGCCAGCTAAGGTCCCAAAGTCATGGTTAAGTGGGAAACGATGTGGGAAGGCACAGACAGCCAGGATGTTGGCTTAGAAGCAGCCATCATTTAAAGAAAGCGTAATAGCTCACTGGTCGAGTCGGCCTGCGCGGAAGATGTAACGGGGCTAAACCATGCACCGAAGCTGCGGCAGCGACGCTTATGCGTTGTTGGGTAGGGGAGCGTTCTGTAAGCCGTTGAAGGTGTCCTGTGAGGGATGCTGGAGGTATCAGAAGTGCGAATGCTGACATAAGTAACGATAATGCGGGTGAAAAGCCCGCACGCCGGAAGACCAAGGGTTCCTGTCCAACGTTAATCGGGGCAGGGTGAGTCGACCCCTAAGGCGAGGCCGAAAGGCGTAGTCGATGGGAAACAGGTTAATATTCCTGTACTTGGTGTTACTGCGAAGGGGGGACGGAGAAGGCTATGTTAGCCGGGCGACGGTTGTCCCGGTTTAAGCATGTAGGCGGAGAGTTTAGGTAAATCCGGACTCTTTTTAACGCTGAGGTGTGATGACGAGGTACTACGGTACTGAAGTAACAAATGCCCTGCTTCCAGGAAAAGCCTCTAAGCATCAGGTAACATCAAATCGTACCCCAAACCGACACAGGTGGTCAGGTAGAGAATACCAAGGCGCTTGAGAGAACTCGGGTGAAGGAACTAGGCAAAATGGTGCCGTAACTTCGGGAGAAGGCACGCTGATGTGTAGGTGAAGCCCCTGCGGGTGGAGCTGAAATCAGTCGAAGATACCAGCTGGCTGCAACTGTTTATTAAAAACACAGCACTGTGCAAACACGAAAGTGGACGTATACGGTGTGACGCCTGCCCGGTGCCGGAAGGTTAATTGATGGGGTTAGCGGCAACGCGAAGCTCTTGATCGAAGCCCCGGTAAACGGCGGCCGTAACTATAACGGTCCTAAGGTAGCGAAATTCCTTGTCGGGTAAGTTCCGACCTGCACGAATGGCGTAATGATGGCCAGGCTGTCTCCACCCGAGACTCAGTGAAATTGAACTCGCTGTGAAGATGCAGTGTACCCGCGGCAAGACGGAAAGACCCCGTGAACCTTTACTATAGCTTGACACTGAACACTGGTCCTTGATGTGTAGGATAGGTGGGAGGCTTTGAAGCGTGGACGCCAGTCTGCGTGGAGCCAACCTTGAAATACCACCCTTTAATGGCTGGTGTTCTAACGTAGACCCGTAATCCGGGTTGCGGACAGTGTCTGGTGGGTAGTTTGACTGGGGCGGTCTCCTCCCAAAGAGTAACGGAGGAGCACGAAGGTTAGCTAATCCTGGTCGGACATCAGGAGGTTAGTGCAATGGCATAAGCTAGCTTGACTGCGAGAGTGACGGCTCGAGCAGGTGCGAAAGCAGGTCATAGTGATCCGGTGGTTCTGAATGGAAGGGCCATCGCTCAACGGATAAAAGGTACTCCGGGGATAACAGGCTGATACCGCCCAAGAGTTCATATCGACGGCGGTGTTTGGCACCTCGATGTCGGCTCATCACATCCTGGGGCTGAAGTAGGTCCCAAGGGTACGGCTGTTCGCCGTTTAAAGTGGTACGCGAGCTGGGTTTAGAACGTCGTGAGACAGTTCGGTCCCTATCTGCCGTGGGCGCTGGAGAATTGAGGGGGGCTGCTCCTAGTACGAGAGGACCGGAGTGGACGCATCACTGGTGTTCGGGTTGTCATGCCAATGGCATTGCCCGGTAGCTAAATGCGGAAAAGATAAGTGCTGAAAGCATCTAAGCACGAAACTTGCCCCGAGATGAGTTCTCCCTGACTCCTTGAGAGTCCTGAAGGAACGTTGAAGACTACGACGTTGATAGGTCGGGTGTGTAAGCGTAGCGATACGTTGAGCTAACCGATACTAATGAACCGTGAGGCTTAACCTTACAACGCCGAAGCTGTTTCGGCGGTTGAGAGACAGAATATTTTCAGCCTGATACAGATTTAACAGAATTTGCCTGGCGGCTTTAGCGCGGTGGTCCCACCTGACCCCATGCCGAACTCAGAAGTGAAACGCCGTAGCGCCGATGGTAGTGTGGGGTCTCCCCATGTGAGAGTAGGGAACTGCCAGGCATCAATTAAAATGAAAGGCCCAGTCGAAAGACTGGGCCTTTTGTTTTAGGTGTTGTTTGTCGGTGAGGGCTCTCCTGAGTAGGACAAATCCGCCGGGAGCGGATTTGCACAGCACGGAGTGCTGCCCGCAGGGTGCCGGGCAGGAAGCCCGGCATACAACTGCCAGGCATCAATTAAGAAGAACCCCGTACCGAAAGGTGCGGGGTTTTTTGCTTTTGTGCGTAAAAAATGCCCGGTGGCGCTACGCTTACCGGACCTGCAAAACCGTAGGCCGGGTAAGGCGAAGCCGCCACCCGGCAATGTCGACCGCACGATCCCCTTTCTGGCCTTTCTCCTAATCCCTTATCCTGCTAATGAAATATGTGATCTCCATCGCAATGTGGTTTATAACAAAATTATAACATTTCATTTACGAAGCAATTGAGTCTCTTAGACTCAACACGCCGCTGTAGATGGCAGGAGCATAATCATAATGACAGAAAACATCACATCACACGGGACGCTGGCTAACAGTGATACCCGCCGAAGGGTATGGGCAATCGTCAGCGCCTCTTCAGGAAATCTGGTTGAATGGTTCGACTTCTACGTCTATTCGTTCTGTTCGCTCTACTTTGCTCACATTTTCTTCCCGTCCGGTAACACAACCACGCAGCTACTGCAAACTGCGGGCGTTTTTGCCGCTGGGTTCCTGATGCGCCCAATTGGTGGCTGGCTGTTCGGCCGAATTGCGGATCGCCGTGGCCGTAAAATCTCTATGCTGATCTCGGTCTGTATGATGTGCTTTGGTTCGCTTGTGATTGCTTGCTTACCGGGTTACGACGCTATTGGTACATGGGCACCGGCGCTGCTGTTACTGGCTCGCTTATTCCAGGGGCTTTCGGTTGGCGGGGAATACGGCACCAGCGCGACCTACATGAGTGAAATTGCGCTCGAAGGTCGTAAAGGATTCTACGCATCTTTCCAGTATGTCACTCTCATTGGCGGCCAACTTTTGGCGATCCTTGTGGTGGTGATCCTTCAGCAGATCCTGACCGATGAACAGTTACACGCCTGGGGATGGCGGATCCCCTTTGCAATGGGGGCCGTGTTGGCGATCGTTGCGCTTTGGCTGCGTCGACAGTTAGATGAAACATCGCAGCAGGAAGTCAGGGCGTTAAAGGAAGCCGGATCGTTCAAAGGCTTATGGCGTAACCGCAAAGCATTTCTGATGGTGCTGGGCTTCACCGCCGGGGGCTCGCTAAGCTTTTACACCTTCACCACCTATATGCAAAAGTACCTGGTGAACACAACGGGAATGCACGCGAACGTCGCCAGTGTAGTAATGACCGTGGCGCTGTTTGTCTTTATGCTGATACAACCGGTGATTGGCGCGCTCTCTGATAAAATTGGTCGGCGCACATCGATGCTGATTTTTGGCGGAATGTCTGCGTTATGTACCGTGCCCATTTTGTCCGCACTTCAGCATGTCTCCTCGCCTTATGCAGCTTTTGCCCTCGTTATGATGGCAATGGTGATAGTCAGTTTCTACACCTCTATCAGCGGGATATTAAAAGCGGAAATGTTCCCTGCACAGGTGCGTGCTCTGGGGGTTGGTCTCTCTTACGCGGTGGCTAACGCACTGTTTGGGGGCTCAGCTGAATATGTCGCGCTGTCTCTCAAATCATGGGGAAGCGAAACGACCTTCTTCTGGTATGTCACCGTCATGGGGGCGCTGGCCTTTATTGTTTCTCTGATGCTGCACCGTAAAGGGAAGGGGATCCGCCTTTAATAATGCGCCATCTGCCACACGGCATAGCCGGTGGTTGCTCCGGCGACATCCCACGCGAAATCTTTCCAGCTCCAGCCGCTCCCTGCCGGGCGGCTGTCCCAAAGCTCTTTGGATGCCCCAAGGCTTACAGAAAACATGAAACCAATCGCCGCGCTACGATCCTGGCTGTAACCCTGATGTTGTGCGTATTCATTGCCCGCAGCGGACAACATTGCTGAGGCAAGAAAGTGCTGAGCCTTGTCCTGGCCATACCAGTTATCGTTAGCCATGTGGCTACATCCAGTCAGACAGAGGATTGTAAGCAGCAGAGGTATACGCACAATGAGCTCCATAAAAAAAGCCCCGTCGTTGACAGGGCCTGGCGTTACAAAATGCGGCTAATAAGGCGGTCGATACGGATCCGACGCAAACGGCGAATGAGCTTGCGGACTTTCACCGGATAATCAGCAATGCTTTGCAGATCGCGGTAGTGACGCACCACCGTGGTATGCGTGCGAATCAAATCCAGTTCGCGTTCACGTTTCGCGGCCAGTTCATGCTGTGGATCGTGGATCAGAATGGCATTTTCCAGATCCAGGCGCCAGGCACGCGGGTTCAGGTTATTACCTGTCAGCAGCATCCACTCATCATCTACCCACATCCCTTTCAGGTGATAGGTATTGTCTTCATCTTTCCACAAGCGCACAACTAGCTGGTCAGTGTTGACATAGTACTGTAAACGGCTCAGGAAACGGCGCAGGTTAATCTCATAGAGATAAGGCAATGCACCGATGATTTTGAACGGCTGATCTTCCGGGATAAAAAAGTCGTTCGCGGTTTTATCACCCACGATGATTTCGACCTTCTTACCATCACGTAACAGCTGAATGATGTTACGCACCAGCACGGCCGGCAGGTTGAAGTAAGGGGTGCAGATCGTAAGTTTCTGATCGGCGCACGGCATCAGATGGAAGATGGTCTTATTCAGCAGGCTCGACTTGCCCAGTCCAACGAGCGGAGTGACAGATAACTGCTCGTTGTTTGCATCACCCTGAAAATGATAAATCGCGTCACGTAATTCCTGGCGGAAGAGACGAACGTCGTTTTTAATTTCCGGGCTCTTGGGACGGTGAGGGTTATCAAGACGATTCACGCCACGTCCATGCACCAGATTCTTATCAACCCAGTTGAACATGATGTCAGCCATCTGCGGATTGCGAATCAGATGGTAGCGGTCGTAACGATATTTATCGAGCTGGTGCAGGTAAACATCATTCAGACTCGCGCCGCTATACAGAACGCTGTCGTCAATGATGAAGCCTTTGAAATGGAGTACGCCAAGTGCTTCGCGAGTATTGACGGGAACGCCATAAACCGGGATATCAATCCCCGGGTTTTCCTGGGCAGTTCGGCAATACCAGTCTGCGTTGGTGTTAGAAGCCACGGCACCAATACGGCCGCGTTGTGCGCGATGCCAGTCAACCAGCACACGTACATCCAGCTCTGGACGAAGCCGTTTTGCTTCATAAAGCGCGTTCAGGATCCCGCGGCCACCTTCATCTTGTTCGAGATAAAGAGCCACAATGCAAATACGTCTCGTGGCGCTGGCAATTTTTTCCAGAAGTGTCTCCCGAAAATGAGCGGGAGCGTAAAAGAACTCTACATCATCAACTGACTGAGAAATCTTCGGTAGTTGAGCAAGGTGTTGTTGATGTTTATTACGCTTAAATTTTGACAACATCACAGTGCGTTTCTTCTCTGTTCATTGAAGGGTTGTCTGTACCAGGCAAACAACATAAGCGGACAATGATACCACCAGTACCATCCAAAGTGGTTAACATTTCCAGTAGGTTACTCTTGTTTATCCGCCGAATTCAGGCCGAGGGTCAGGGAAACAATACCTTCCTCCAGTTGGATATCAACGTCAAAACCAAGTTTTCGCGCCAGAGTTACCATGCCGCGATTGTTAGGCATAGTAATGCCATTCAGGCGTAACAATCCGTGATCGCGCGTATAACTGATGAGTTTTTCCAGCAGGCGTCTGCCCAGACCCAGCCCCTTCAGATCGGAACGTACCAGCACGGCGAACTCCGCATCCACGTTATCAGGATCAGAGATCGCACGCGTAACACCCAGGATCTCTTCCTCTGCTTCCAGGCGACGAACAGCCACAAATGCCATTTCACGATCGTAGTCGATCTGGGTCATGTTGGCTAAATCTTCGTGGGTAAATTCGTTGATTTCGCTGAAGTAGCGATAGTAGAGATCTTCTTTCGTTACTTGCGAGATAAACACCCGCAACTGAGGTTCATCTTCTGGCAGGATAGGGCGGAACAGCACGCGTTCGCCGTTTTTCATTTCCACCCATTCTTCAAGTTGCAGCGGGTAAGGACGAATAGCCAGCCTGCTTTCGCTGTCACCTTTAAAGGGCGCAATATCCAGCGTGACGTCCAGCGCGGTAAATTCAGTGCCAGAAGCCAGCAGCGGATGAATATCCAGGCGCTGAATTTCAGCACAATCAACAATCAGATTAGAAACCTGCACCAAAAACTGGCTTAGCCCGGCGATATCCAGCGGTCTCAGTGCACTTCGCCCGCGGATTTTCTTGCTTTTAATGGCCTGAATAACCAGATAGCGCGCCAGGTTCATGTTCAGTGGTGGCAGGGCGACCACTGCCTGCTCTTCAGGGCGCCATTCAACACCGCCTTCACCCAGCATAATCAGTGGGCCAAAGACCGGGTCGTGCTCAACCACCACCCGTAACTCCTGGGCACCGGCACGGTTGGCCATACTTTGCACCAGCAAACCGTGGATCCTCGCCTGCGGCCAGGCCATTTTTACCCGATCGAGAATGGCGTCTGCGGCCTGTTGTACTTCCGCAGCAGTGCGTAAATACAACATAACGCCCTGAATATCGGACTTATGCGGGATATCCGGCGAACGCAGTTTCAGCGCAACCGGGTAACCAATTTGCTCGGCAATATGAACGGCCTCTGCGCTGTCGCTGGCAATCCAGGTGGGTAGGGTGTGTATCCCATAGCTGCCGAGGATCGGCTGCACTTCATGGGTGTCCAGAGATGTTGCACCCTCCTCGATGGCCCGTTGCAACAACCTGCGAACATCAACGGTATTCGCCGCCAGATGACCCGGTAAAGCAGGGGTTTCACGCAACTGTTTCTGGTTACGACGATATTCCACCATATGCATAAACGCGGTGATGGTGCCTTCCGGGGTGCGATAGGTCGGAAGCCCGGCTTCACTAAACAGCCGCCGTGCTTCCTGTGATGAAAACTCTCCACACCAGTTGGTTAGCAGCGTGACGTATTTCCCGCGAGGATGATTTCGAACCGCTTCGATAAGCCCTCGCGCACTTTCGCTGCCGGGGGCGGCGGCACTTGGCGAATGAATGATCATCAGCGCATCAAAATCCTGGCTATCCAGCAAGATAGAGATGGCTTTGATGTAACGCTCGCTGCTGGCATCATCGCGCAAATCCAGCGGATTACCGGATGAAACGCTTGTTGGCAGGGCGTCACGCAAGCGCTGAAGCGTCTCCTCACTGAGCGCCGCCAGTTTGCCATTACGTAGCCACAGTTCGTCCAGAGCCAGTGCAGCAGGTGCTGCACCATTACTGACTATCATTAATTTCTCACCGCGCAACGGGCGCATATGGCTCAGTGTCTCGACCGCGGAAAAAAGCTCATGTGTATCCTGAACACGCAGCAAACCTGCGCGCTGAATAGCGGCATCCCACGCAGGATCCATTCCTGAATGTGAATGCAGAAGCCGTTGTGCGGCTGGGCTACGGCCACTTTTGATGACCAGAATCGGTTTATTACGCGATGCACTACGGGCTGCTGAGACAAAACGGCGGGCATCGCTTAAATGTTCTAGGTACAGCAATATTGCACTGGTTTTGCTGTCCCTGGCCAGGAAATCCAGCAGCTCATCGACATCAATATCCAGGCTGTCGCCCAGCGCGATGAAGTAGGAAAATCCCATTTCGCGCTGTTGCGCCCAGTCGAGGATGGTATTTGATACAGCCGCAGACTGGGAAATAAACGCCAGCTTGCCTTTGCGAATCGGAACGGGGGAAAAACTGGCATTCAGACCCTGCCAGGGCGCCAGCAAACCGAGACTGTTTGGGCCGAGAATGCGCATCTGATACCGGCTGGCACAGGCGAGAAGCTCAGGATGCTGTTCAGGAGGAGAAGAGAGGATAATGCAGGTTTTACACCCTTTCTGGCCAAGTGACTCAAGCAGGTCCAGGTTACGTTTCGCGTTTGTACACAGCACGGCAAGGTCTGGCACAAAAGGCAGGCTCTGCACATCGGGCCACGCCAGTACGCCCTGTACCGCTTTCCAGGAGGGCGTAACCGGCAACACGGGGCCATTAAATCCACCGGCCAGTAAATTACGCATCATCAGATAACCTGCACGATCAGGCTTCATCGACGCACCGATAACAGCAATGGATTTAGGGCGTAGTAGCGCTTCCAGGCCTCGCTGACTCATGCAAGTCTCCAGTAGATACGAGTGACCTGATGATTTTAAACGTTTTCTGCTTCGTCTGCTGTGACACTGCCCTTATGAATGGTTTTTCCTGCCAGGTAGCGCTCACGAAAACGGGAAAAATAGCCGCCCAGCGCAGCTGCCGCTAACGTATCCCCGGCAAGGTCCAACAGCGCAATTGCCACTTCTGCGGTGCAGTATTGTCCCTCTGCGTGCGCTTCACGCAGTCGGTAAGTAGATACGCGTGACAGATCGACTGAAATGACTGGCAGCGCGTCAAGATAAGGACTTTTGCGGAACATTTTTCGCGCTTCGGTCCAGGTGCCATCCAGCATAATGAATAGCGGCGGCTTCCCTGAAGGCGGCGCAGAAAGCACCTGACGGCTCTCTCCTGCATAAGAGGCCGGGAAAACGACCATCGGCTGATACTCATCACTGGCAACCAGATCGAGCAGCGCCTGAGATGGTTCGGTACGTGACCACTGAAATGCCGTTGTGTCCGGCAGAATATCCGCAATCAGACGCCCTGTATTGCTGGGTTTCATGGGTTCGGTATCGAACATGACCAGGCAAAAACGGCTTTGTGCTTGAGCAGGGGCAAGTGTTTCGCACAGGCAAACCTTGAGCGGCAGCAGGCAGCGCTGACAGCGGCGGATACGGTTGCCACGAGCAAGGAAAGGGCGGGTCGCACGCGCAAGGCGTTCGGCGCGTAATTGAAGTACGGCGTTATCAGTCATGGGCGAAATGCAGGAAAAACACCATTTTCGCAGAGGGAAGAACGGGGCACAAGATGTGCCCCGTGATTGTTACACGGATTCGTTCAGCCAGCTCTCAAATGGAGCCTTAGGAACTGCGCCGTTAAGCATGTCGATCACTTCGCCATTTTTGAAAATCATAATGGTCGGGATACTGCGTATACGGAAGCGAGCGCTAAGCTCGCGTTCAGCTTCGGTGTTCACTTTCACGAAACGCATTTTACCACTGCGCTCTTCTGCAACATCTTCAAAGATTGGCGCAAAACTCCGGCATGGACCACACCATGGCGCCCAGAAATCCACAACCACGGGCAGATCATCCTTGAGGAGTTTGTCCAGCGTAGCACCCGTCGCGTTAATCACGTCACCATCAAACAATTCGTGACCGCAACGCCCGCACTTCGCACCATCATCAATCCGATCATCGGGAATGCGGTTAAGAGCCTGACAGTTGGCACATACGGTATTCATAACTAACCTCTGATAGAGCTGTGGGACAGAGCGGCAGAACGCCGATTTTGTTTCTAATATGTTACATATTATCAATGAGCCTATTTGAAACGACAATGCGTTTTATTCAATGAGAACAATAGTCGCAGGCTTTTGTACGAAATAATGGCTATGAGCTTGCACATCGGGTAATCTGCGCGCTTCGCGCAGCGCTGGTGGAGAAAAGCATGAACGACGAATTAAAGAACAAAAGCGGCAAGGTCAAAGTGATGTATGTCCGCAGTGATGAGGATTCTGATAAACGCACCCAAAATCCGCGTACCGGAAAAGGTGGCGGGCGTCCGGCGTCTTCTCGTGCAGACGGTGGCCGTCGCCCCGCCCGCGATGACAGAAATAACCGCGGTGATGACCGCAAACGTGATGATCGTAAGCGTGACGATCGCAAACGCGATGACCGTCCACGCGATGACCGTCCACGTGATGATTTCTCACGTGATGGCTCGTCCCCGTGGCGTACCGTTTCTCGCGCCCCTGGCGACGAGACGCCAGAAAAGGCCGATCACGGCGGTATCAGCGGTAAAAGCTTTATCGATCCTGAAGTGCTGCGCCGTCAGCGTGCGGAAGAGACCCGCGTGTACGGTGAGAATGCGTGCCAGGCACTGTTCCAGAGCCGCCCTGAGTGCATCGTTCGTGCCTGGTTTATTCAGAGCGTAACGCCACGCTTCAAAGAAGCGCTGCGCTGGATGGCGGCGAACCGTAAAGCCTACCATGTGGTTGATGATGCCGAGCTGACCAAAGCGTCCGGTACCGAACACCACGGTGGCGTTTGCTTCCTGATCAAAAAACGTAACGGGACGACTGTTCAGCAATGGGTGAGCCAGGCTGAGGCAGATGACTGCGTTCTGGCGCTGGAAGATGTCGGCAACCCGCATAACCTGGGGGCGATGATGCGTAGCTGCGCGCACTTTGGCGTGAAAGGCGTGCTGTTGCAGGACGCTGCGCTGCTGGAATCAGGTGCGGCGATCCGTACCGCAGAAGGTGGTGCTGAGCATGTTCAGCCGATCACCGGTGATAGTGTTCTGGATGCCATCGAGCAGTTCCGCAAAGCGGGCTATTCCATTGTGACCACCTCCAGCCACGCCGGTACACCGCTGTTTAAAGCGACGCTGCCGCGTAAGATGGTGCTGGTGTTGGGTCAGGAGCGCGATGGTCTGTCTGATGCTGCGCTGTCGAGTGCCGATCTGAGCGTGTCTATCGACGGTACTGGTAATGTCGAAAGCCTCAACGTTTCCGTTGCAACCGGCGTACTGCTGGCTGAATGGTGGCGTCAGAATAAGGCATAAGCCTTAATCTGCGGTGGTATGCCCGGTGAGCCGGGCATACTGCATAAAACTACTCACTTTCTGCCGGCAGCACAGGCATCCAGTCGATCGGCGTCTCGCCACGTTTTTCCAGCCATTCGTTCGCCAGAACAAAATGATTACTGCCAAAGAAGCCGCGGTGTGCAGACAGCGGTGATGGATGCGGTGCTTTCAGCACGTGATGACGCTGCGGGTCAATAATCGCCCCTTTTTTCTGCGCATGAGATCCCCACAATAAAAACACCACGCCTTCACGATGTTCATTGATGAGGCTTATCACTTTATCCGTAAAAGTTTCCCAGCCCAGGCTGGCGTGAGAGTGGGCCTGACCTGCGCGCACGGTTAATACGGTATTCAATAACAGAACCCCCTGATGCGCCCAGCTTTCCAGGTAACCGTGTGTTGGCCGGGTAAAGCCGGGAAGGGTACCTTCAAGCTCTTTATACATATTCAAAAGAGAAGGGGGGATGGCAATGCCAGGACGCACGGAAAATGCCAGACCATGCGCTTGCCCTGGCCCGTGGTAAGGATCCTGACCGAGGATAACCACTTTTACATCATTCAGTTCGGTATAGCGGAAAGCGTTGAAGACATCTTTCTGCGGCGGATAAATCGTCTGGCCAGATTGCCGCTCTGCCGCGACGGTGCTGAGTGTATTAATAAAATAGGGTTGCTGTTTTTCTTCGGCCAGAACGTCGTGCCATGTTAAAGGGGTTGTCATCTCGCTCTCCTGCGAATCTCATCTGCGCCTAGCTTACCCGTTAAACCCTGGTGATCAAAATTCCACGCGGAAAAATGCCCTAAGTCCTTAAATTTAATTTGAAACTATGCAATTTGGGTTGAATTGGTAAGGTGGTTAAATTGATCTGGAGCAATAAAATCAAACCACACTCTTTATGTGGTTGGTGTTTTTGTTGATTTAAATCAATAAATCGCAAGGGGCTGAGTGATATATATACACGCAAGCAACAATGGTTTTACCAATTGGCCTGAACAGGCCGACACCAGTTAATGTAGCCTAAGGGAGGCATCACATGATTACAGGTATCCAGATTACTAAAGCTGCAAATGACGACCTGCTCAACTCTTTCTGGCTGCTGGACAGCGAGAAAGGTGAAGCGCGCTGTGTAGTGGCTAAAGCAGGTTTTGCAGAAGATGAAATCGTTCCAGTAAGCAAACTGGGCGACATCGAATACCGTGAAATTCCAATGGAAGTGAAACCGGAAGTACGCGTGGAAGGTGGTCAGCACCTGAACGTTAACGTACTGCGCCGCGAAACGCTGATGGATGCCGTTGAGCACCCGGAAAAATATCCACAGCTGACCATTCGTGTGTCTGGCTATGCAGTACGTTTCAACTCTCTGACTCCCGAGCAGCAACGCGACGTTATCGCGCGTACCTTTACTGAAAGCCTGTAAGGCTTTTTGTCACGGAAGCAGAATGAAAAAGCCGGGTGATACCCGGCTTTTTTTTACTCTTCAGTTTGCGAATCTGGCGCAGCAGCACTTGGCTTACGGCGCTTACCAATATTCTTGGTATCGCGGTGGCGTTGTTTAACGCGCGGCTTCTCTTTTTCTTTCTCTTTCTTCTCAGCACGTTTGGCGAGCGCTTTCTTGGACGGTTTACCCGTCATTTTTTCGCTCGGTGCACGCGTGGTCGGACGAAGCTCACTGATAACGCGAGCCTTCAGCGGCTCATCAACATAGCGGCCAATTTTCTGCAGCAGCAGAAAATCATGTGCTTCGACCAGAGAAATAGCTATACCTTTGCGGCCTGCACGACCGGTACGGCCAATGCGGTGCAGATAGGTGTCACCGCTGCGGGGCATATCGAAGTTAATCACATGGCTTACATCCGGAATGTCGATCCCGCGTGCAGCAACATCGGTGGCAACCAGCACGTTTACGCGACCATCGGTCAGACGCTTGATGCCTTCGGTACGCTTAACCTGCGCCATCTCGCCTTCAAGGTAGCAGTTGTTGATCCCTGCATTACGCAGCATTTCAGCCAGCTCGTGCACACGCTCGCGCTTACGCACGAAGACGATGGTGCGAGTCGCGTCTTCTTGCTTCAGCAAATGCTTGAGCAACTCAACCTTGTGTTCCAGATCATCTGCGCGGTAGTACCACTGGTGGATCTTCTTACGCTCACGGGTGGAAGGGGTTGCAGACACCTCCACCGGATCTTCCAACAGGCGCTCTGCGAAGTCTTTAATCGCTTCCCCTTCCAGGGTGGCAGAGAACAGCATGGTCTGGTTACGCCAGCGCGTTTCACCCGCGATGTGTTCGATATCCTGCGCAAAGCCCATGTCCAGCATGCGGTCAGCTTCGTCGAGGATCAGCGTTTCAACCGCACGGCAGTCGAAATTCTCTTCTTTAATGTACTGCAGGAGACGGCCAGTCGTCGCCACGACGATGTCCTGGTTCTCACTGAACACTTCAGCGTGGTTCATATACGCAACACCGCCGGTAATGGTGGCGATATCAAGATGGGTGTTCGCAGCCAGTTCACGCGCGTGTTCGGCAACCTGCATTGCCAGTTCACGAGTAGGCGTCAGGATCAAAATACGCGGCGGGCCTGATTTTTTGCGGGGGAAATCGAGCAAATGCTGCAAGACAGGCAGCAAGTAGGCTGCTGTTTTCCCCGTGCCGGTTGGCGCAGAACCGAGCACATCGCGGCCCTCAAGCGCAGGCGGAATGGCCGCGGCCTGAATGGCGGTCGGGCGTGTAAAGCCTTTGCTCTCAAGTGCATTGAGCAGGCTTTCATCGAGTTCAAGTTCGGAAAAAGTCGTTACAGTCATGTTCTACCTCTGTGTGGGGCGCTGATTATAGACGTTACGGCTGTAATCTTCATCTGTTTGTATGGATATCGCTTTGCGACCACTTCGCTTTCCCCTATGCTACTCCAGTTTCACTTAGAAGGTTGCCCTGACATGTCTCAACTCAAAGCGCAATTGCGCCGCGATGGTTTCACATTTAAACAGTTCTTTATTGCTCACGATCGCTGTGCGATGAAAGTCGGCACAGATGGGATCCTTCTTGGATCCTGGGCTCCTGTTGCTGGCGTTAAACGTATTCTCGATATTGGTTCAGGAAGCGGACTTCTGGCGCTGATGCTGGCGCAGCGTACCGAGCAACATGTCACCATCGATGCCGTTGAGCTTGACGTACAAGCCGCTGAGCAGGCAAGTGAAAATGCCGCTGAATCTCCCTGGGCTGAACGTGTAAAAGTGGAATGTGCCGATGTACTTGTCTGGGCACCAGAGCAGACTGCGCGTTACGATCTTATCGTCAGCAACCCACCTTACTATGAACCCGGCGTAGAGTGCGGCACGCCGGAGCGTGAACAGGCCCGCTACACCGGTTCGCTTGATCACCGCGCGTTATTAACCAGTGCCGCTGAGTTGATTTCAGAAGAGGGTTTTTTCTGCGTCGTATTGCCAGAAAACACCGGTAATACCTTTATTGAAATTGCGCGGGAAATCGGCTGGAACTTGCGTCTGCGAACTGATATTTCAGATACAGAAGGGCGCTTGCCCCACCGGGTGTTACTGGCACTGTCACCAAAAGAGGGCGAGTGTTTTAACGACCGGATGGTTATCCGTGGGTCAGACCAGCGTTATTCCGAAGATTACACTGCTCTGACCCAGGCATTTTATTTGTTTATGTGAGCACCCGGGGAGAGTACCGACGGGCCTGATTCGGCCAACTGATCCGGGTAATCCAGAGTGTAGTGCAATCCGCGGCTCTCTTTACGCATCATGGCGCAGCGCACAATCAGTTCAGCTACCTGTACCAGGTTACGCAATTCGAGCAGGTTATTGGATACGCGGAAGTTTGCGTAATACTCGTCGATTTCCTGTTGCAGCATGGTGATGCGTCGTAAAGCGCGTTCAAGGCGCTTGGTTGTACGGACAATCCCCACGTAGTCCCACATAAATAGCCTTAACTCGTGCCAGTTATGCTGGATGACAACCAGCTCATCCGGGTTCTCAACGCGGCTTTCGTCCCAGGCCGGCAAGTGCGCCGTCGGGCGTGCATAAGGCATCCGCTTAATAATATCTTCCGATGCTGACCACCCGTAGACCAGGCATTCGAGCAGCGAGTTAGACGCCATGCGGTTTGCCCCATGCAACCCTGTGTAGCTTACTTCGCCAATGGCATACAGGCCGTCAACGTCGGTACGACCGTGATCGTCAACCATGACGCCGCCACAGGTATAGTGTGCCGCGGGAACAATAGGAACCGGGTCGCGGGTGAGATCAATTCCCAGGCTCAGCAGTTTTTCGTAAATCATCGGGAAGTGCTGGCGAATGAAATCAGCCGGTTTATGGCTAATATCCAGATACATACAATCAACACCAAGACGTTTCATCTCGTGGTCGATGGCTCGCGCAACGATATCACGTGGGGCGAGTTCGCCTCTGGCATCAAAGTCCGGCATAAAACGCGAACCATCCGGGCGTTTCAGGTAAGCACCTTCGCCGCGCAGGGCTTCAGTCAGTAAGAAGTTACGCGCCTGCGGGTGGAATAAGGCTGTTGGATGGAACTGGTTAAATTCCAGGTTCGCCACCCGGCAGCCAGCGCGCCAGGCCATGGCAATGCCATCACCTGAGGCGATATCCGGGTTTGTGGTGTATTGATAAACTTTGGATGCGCCGCCTGTTGCCAGCACAACGGCTTTCGCCTGGCAGGTTTCGACTTTCTCTTTATTGCGATTCCAGACCCAGGCGCCCACCACGCGGCGCGTACCAGGCAGTCCAATCTTATCGGAAATAATAAGGTCGACCGCATTGCTGCGTTCCAGTACCTGAATGTTCGGGTGGCCCAGGGCTTTACTGACCAGCGTGGTTTCAACTTCTTTACCGGTTGCATCCGCTGCGTGGAGGATGCGGCGGTGGCTGTGTCCACCTTCACGGGTAAGGTGATAACTCTCTTCACCGTTTGGCTGGATCTGCGTATCGAATAACACACCCTGATCGATGAGCCACTGAACGCAGTGGCGTGCATTGCTGGCGACAAATTCGGCGGCGTGCGCATCCACGATCCCCGCCCCGGCAATCAGCGTATCTTCCACATGGGAAGCGATGCTGTCAGTTTCATCAAACACGGCGGCAATACCGCCTTGTGCATAAAAGGTTGAGCCTTCGCTCATTGGCCCTTTACTCAATACGATAACTTTCTGATTTTTAGCCAGGCGAAGCGCCAAAGATAATCCTGCAGCGCCGCTGCCAATAATCAGTACGTCACACGTCAGTTCTGGTGTTGTGTTCATGATGCTTGTTTAATTTACTAAACATTGTTTGGTCAGAATAGCACCCGAATGCGAGATGTCGCACGTTTTTTTTAAATGATGTTGCAATGGCTAAACTCTATGTGAGGGCTTAAATGCGGGTAAATGTATGAAAATATTTTGCGAAGCAGATCGTTAGCTTCAGATTTTGTGGTGAAATAAAGGCTGTGTTGCGTTACTCTTCTGACGGTAAACAGGCAGAAAGTGCGAACGTATCGTGAACGGACTTATAATGATAGAAAATGAACGGTCTGCGGCGCGATGAACAAAAACAAAGGTGTTACGGAACTTATTGAAGAACAGACACTCTAAGTCGGTGCTTGCTCAAAAGTGCAGTGTTTTTAGAGTGGCGTTTCGATAACGCGTGGAATTTAGGTTTGGGGAGACATTACCTCGGATGAGCGAGCAGTTAACGGACCAGGTCCTGGTTGAACGGGTCCAGAAGGGAGATCAGAAAGCCTTTAACCTTCTGGTGGTTCGCTACCAGCATAAGGTGGCGAGTCTGGTTTCCCGCTATGTACCGTCAGGGGACGTCCCTGATGTTGTACAAGAGTCTTTTATTAAGGCCTATCGTGCGCTGGATTCTTTCCGGGGAGATAGTGCTTTTTATACCTGGCTGTATCGTATTGCAGTTAATACAGCAAAGAATTATCTGGTCGCTCAGGGCCGCCGTCCACCTTCCAGTGATGTGGACGCAATCGACGCCGAAAATTTCGAAAGTGGCGGCGCATTGAAAGAAATTTCGAACCCTGAGAACTTAATGTTGTCAGAAGAACTGAGACAAATCGTTTTTCGCACGATCGAGTCGCTCCCGGAAGATTTACGCATGGCAATTACGTTACGGGAGCTGGATGGTCTGAGCTATGAAGAGATAGCCGCTATCATGGATTGTCCGGTCGGCACGGTACGTTCACGTATCTTCCGTGCGCGAGAAGCTATTGATAATAAAGTTCAACCGCTTATCAGGCGTTGACGATAGCGGGATACTGAAAAAGGTATTAGGCATGCAGAAAGAAAAACTTTCCGCTTTAATGGATGGTGAAACGCTGGATAGTGAGCTGCTCAACGAGCTGTCTCATTCTCCCGAAATGCAAGAGACCTGGGCGAGTTATCATCTCATCCGTGACACCCTGCGCGGTGATACCGAAGAGGTTCTCCATTTCGATATCTCAGCACGCGTTATGGCGGCGATTGAGAACGAGCCTGTTCATCAGACCACACCGCTGATTCCTGAAGCTCAACCAGCGCCTCACCAGTGGCAGAAAATGCCGTTCTGGCAAAAGGTGCGCCCGTGGGCCAGTCAACTTACCCAAATGGGTGTGGCTGCATGTGTATCGCTTGCAGTTATCGTTGGCGTCCAGCACTATAATACTCAGTCTGAAGCCAATCAGCAGCCTGAAGCGCCAGTGTTTAATACACTGCCGATGATGGGTAAAGCCAGCCCGGTTAGCCTGGGCGTACCAGCAGATGCATCCGCAAGCGGCGGTCAGCAACAGCAGGTACAAGAGCAGCGCCGTCGCATTAATGCGATGTTGCAGGATTATGAGTTGCAGCGTCGTCTGCACTCTGAACAGCTTCAGTTTGAGCAGGCACAAACCCAGCAAGCCGCTGTGCAGGTGCCAGGTAACCAAACTTTAGGAACGCAATCGCAGTAATGAAGCAACTTTGGTTCGCCATGTCTCTGATGGCGGGTAGCCTGTTCTTCTGTGCAAACGCCTCGGCTGATGTTTCATCCGGGGCGTTGTTGCAGCAAATGAATATGGCCAGCCAGTCACTCAATTACGAGTTGGCATTTATCAGCATCAATAAGCAGGGTGTAGAATCATTACGCTATCGCCATGCCCGCCTTGATAAACAGCCGCTTGCCCAGCTTTTACAGATGGATGGTCCGCGTCGGGAAGTTGTTCAGCGCGGTAACGAAATCAGCTATTTCGAACCTGGTCTTGAGCCTTTCACGCTTAATGGCGATTACATCGTTGATTCCCTCCCATCGCTTATCTACACAGACTTTAAGCGTCTTGCGCCTTTCTATGATTTTATCTCGGTTGGTCGTACGCGCATTGCCGATCGTCTGTGCGAGGTGATCCGCGTAGTTGCGCGCGATGGTACACGTTACAGCTACATTGTCTGGATTGACGCAGAAACTAAGCTGCCGATGCGTGTGGACCTGCTCGATCGTGATGGCGAGACCCTGGAACAGTTCCGGGTTATCTCCTTCACCGTCAACAACCAGGTCGGGAACAGTATGCTCAATCTGGCAAAAGCCAGCCTGCCACCGCTTTTGTCTGTGCCTGCGGGCGACTCAGTTAATTTCAACTGGGTACCTTCCTGGATCCCACAGGGCTTTAGCGAAGTTTCTAGCAGCCGCCGTCAGTTGCCGACCATCGAAACGCCGGTGGAATCTCGACTCTACTCCGATGGGTTGTTCAGTTTCTCGGTTAACATCAACCGTGCGACGGCAAACAGTTCTGAGCAAATGCTGCGTACCGGTCGCCGGACTGTCAGCACCACGGTGCGAGATAACGCAGAAATAACGATTGTGGGTGAATTGCCGCCGCAAACAGCGAAGCGCATTTCCGACAGCATTAAATTCAAGGCAGCACAATGATTAAAGAGTGGGCCACGGTCATTTCGTGGTCGGATGGCATTGCGCTGGTCAGCTGCGATGTAAAAGCGTCGTGCAACAGCTGTGATTCCAGAGCCGGTTGTGGAAGCCGCGTGCTGAACAAGCTTGGGCCGCAGACTTCTCATACCATCTCAGTGCCAAGTGAACAACCGCTGGTGGAAGGGCAAAAAGTCGAACTGGGTATCACCGAAGGCAGTTTGCTCACTTCTGCCATGCTGGTTTACCTCTCCCCGCTGGTGGGCTTGTTCGTGATGGGCGGTGTGTTCCAGATGCTTTTTGGCACCGACCTGGCCGCAATGTGCGGGGCAGCACTGGGTGGCGTTGGGGGCTTTTTACTGGCCCGGGGCTTTTCTCATAAGCTTGCCGCACGGGAAGAATGGCAGCCCGTTATTCTGAACGTTGCGTTGGCACCAGACCAGCTTCGTGTTGAAACGCTCTCTTCTGAAGCCCGGTGATTTCACCGGGCTTTATCATTATTTACATCTCTAATAAGAAAACGCTGTTTCTTCACGCTATGCTTGGCTCTAAGTGCATTTCCAGGTTACGGAGATGTAGTGTAGAATGCTGCGTTTTCGCACTGAAAAACGTCAGGCTAAGAACAGCGGCCTCCAGGAATTCGTAAGGCATAATTATTTAACTATATGAAGAACATACGTAACTTTTCGATCATTGCTCACATTGACCACGGTAAGTCGACGCTGTCTGACCGTATTATCCAGATTTGCGGTGGCCTGTCTGATCGTGAAATGGAAGCCCAGGTTCTGGACTCCATGGACCTGGAACGCGAACGTGGTATTACCATCAAAGCACAGAGCGTAACGCTCGATTACAAGGCTGCTGATGGCGAAATCTACCAACTGAACTTTATCGACACCCCGGGCCACGTTGACTTCTCCTATGAAGTTTCTCGCTCGCTGGCGGCCTGTGAAGGCGCGCTGCTGGTGGTGGATGCCGGGCAGGGCGTAGAAGCTCAGACTCTGGCAAACTGCTACACCGCGATGGAAATGGATCTCGAAGTGGTGCCGGTTCTGAACAAAATCGACCTGCCTGCCGCCGATCCTGAGCGCGTAGCCGAAGAGATTGAAGACATCGTCGGTATCGATGCCACCGATGCAGTGCGCTGCTCGGCGAAAACCGGCGTGGGTGTCCCGGATGTGCTGGAACGTCTGGTGCGTGATATTCCTGCGCCAGAAGGTGACCCGGATGCACCATTACAGGCGCTTATCATCGACTCCTGGTTTGATAACTACCTGGGCGTTGTGTCACTGGTCCGTATTAAAAACGGCACCATGCGTAAAGGTGACAAAATTAAGGTGATGAGTACCGGGCAGGTCTATAACGCTGACCGTCTGGGTATCTTCACGCCAAAACAGGTTGACCGTACCGAGCTTAAATGCGGCGAGGTAGGCTGGCTGGTGTGTGCAATTAAAGACATCCTCGGCGCGCCAGTAGGCGATACGCTGACGCTGGCACGTAATCCGGCGGATAAAGCGCTGCCTGGCTTCAAAAAAGTGAAACCGCAGGTATACGCGGGTCTGTTCCCTGTCAGCTCTGATGATTACGAAAACTTCCGTGATGCGCTTGGCAAGCTGAGCCTTAACGATGCTTCCCTGTTCTATGAGCCAGAAAGCTCAACAGCGCTGGGCTTCGGCTTCCGCTGTGGCTTCCTCGGCCTGCTGCACATGGAGATCATTCAGGAACGTCTGGAGCGTGAATACGATCTGGATCTGATCACCACGGCGCCGACTGTAGTGTATGAAGTCGAAACCACGTCGAAAGAAGTGATTTACGTCGATAGCCCGTCCAAGCTGCCGCCGTTGAACAATATTTATGAACTGCGCGAACCTATCGCAGAGTGTCACATGCTGCTGCCGCAGGAGTTCCTCGGCAACGTGATCACCCTGTGTATCGAGAAGCGTGGCGTGCAGACCAACATGGTTTACCACGGTAACCAGGTTGCGCTGACCTACGAAATCCCGATGGCAGAAGTGGTGCTCGACTTCTTCGACCGTCTGAAGTCTACCTCTCGCGGCTATGCGTCGCTGGATTACAACTTCAAACGCTTCCAGACATCCAACATGGTACGTGTGGACGTGTTGATCAACAGCGAACGTGTTGATGCGCTGGCGCTGATCACCCACAACGACAACGCGCCATACCGTGGCCGTGAGCTGGTTGAGAAGATGAAAGAGCTGATCCCGCGTCAGCAATTCGACATCGCGATCCAGGCCGCGATCGGTAACCATATTATTGCGCGTTCTACCGTGAAACAGCTGCGTAAAAACGTTCTGGCTAAATGCTATGGCGGTGACGTCAGCCGTAAGAAAAAGCTGCTCCAGAAACAGAAAGACGGTAAGAAACGTATGAAGCAGGTCGGTAACGTTGAGCTGCCGCAGGAAGCATTCCTTGCCATTCTTCACGTTGGTAAAGACGGCAAATAACCCTTAAGGAGTTGGCATGGCGAACATGTTTGCCCTGATCCTGGTCATTGCTACCCTGGTGACAGGTCTGTTGTGGTGTCTGGATAAGTTTATTTTCGCCCCAAAACGTCGTGAACGTCAGGCTGTCGCGCAGGCAACTACTGGCGACGGGCTCGATGCGAAGACCCTGAAGAAAGTTGGCCCGAAACCGGGCTGGCTGGAAACTGGTGCATCGGTGTTCCCGGTGCTGGCGATTGTTCTGGTTGTCCGTTCGTTCATTTACGAACCTTTCCAGATCCCGTCTGGTTCAATGATGCCAACACTGTTGATCGGTGATTTTATTCTGGTAGAGAAGTTTGCCTATGGCATTAAAGATCCTATCTACCAGAAAACGCTGATCGAAACGGGTCATCCGAAACGCGGCGATATCGTTGTCTTTAAATATCCGGAAGACCCGCGTCTTGATTACATCAAGCGTGCGGTAGGCCTGCCGGGTGACCGGGTCTCTTACGATCCGGTGGCGAAAGAAGTGACCGTACAGCCAGGTTGCAGCTCCGGTACGGCGTGTGAAAACGCGCTGCCAATCACTTACTCAAACGTTGAGCCGAGCGATTTTGTGCAGACCTTTGCCCGCCGTAACGGCGGTGAAGCGACCAGCGGTTTCTTCCAGGTTCCGAAAGGTGAAAGCAAAGATAACGGCATTCGTCTGGTTGAGCGCAAAGAGACGCTGGGTGATGTTACACACCGTATTCTGACCGTGCCGATTGCGCAGGATCAGTTGGGTATGTACTACAAACAACCTGGTCAGCAACTGGCAAGCTGGATTGTTCCTCCTGGACACTACTTCATGATGGGTGACAACCGCGATAACTCAGCGGACAGCCGTTATTGGGGCTTTGTACCGGAAGCCAATCTGGTGGGTAAAGCGACGGCTATCTGGATGAGTTTTGAGAAGCAGGAAGGCGAATGGCCTACTGGCGTGCGCCTGAGTCGTATCGGTGGGATCCATTAATTCTCAATAATTGAACGCGTAGCCACTTGAATTAGTGGCTACGTGAATTATTTAAGCGATAAATCTCTTCGAACTAACGACATCCCCTGTCGTTGTGTATAGAATATTCCCCCGAAGTTTAAGGTTGGCCCTGTAAGGGTGCCACGGCACACGAAACCGCGTTGGTTTTCTCAGGTCGGTTTCGTGTGCTGCATTTTTGACGCATTCATTTATTGGTATCGCATGAACCCCATCGTAATTAATCGGCTTCAACGGAAGCTGGGCTACACTTTTCATCATCAGGAGTTGTTGCAACAGGCATTAACCCATCGCAGTGCCAGCAGCAAACATAACGAGCGTCTTGAGTTTCTTGGCGACTCTATTTTAAGTTATGTGATCGCCAATGCGCTTTATCACCGTTTCCCGCGTGTGGACGAAGGTGATATGAGCCGGATGCGCGCCACGCTGGTACGGGGTAACACCCTCGCGGAAATCGCCCGCGAATTTGAACTGGGTGAATGTCTGCGTCTTGGGCCGGGTGAGTTGAAAAGCGGTGGTTTCCGCCGTGAATCTATTCTCGCTGATACGGTCGAAGCATTAATCGGTGGCGTTTTCCTGGACAGCGATATCCAGACCGTAGAAAAGCTGATCCTGAACTGGTATCAGACACGTCTGGACGAAATCAGTCCGGGCGATAAACAAAAAGATCCGAAAACGCGCTTGCAGGAATATTTGCAGGGCCGTCATCTCCCGCTGCCATCCTATCTGGTGGTGCAGGTGCGTGGCGAAGCGCACGATCAGGAATTTACCATCCATTGCCAGGTCAGTGGCCTGAGTGAACCGGTGGTTGGCACAGGTTCTAGCCGACGCAAGGCTGAACAGGCTGCCGCCGAACAGGCGTTAAAAATGCTGGAGCTGGAATGAGCGAAGAAAAAACCTATTGCGGATTTATTGCCATCGTCGGACGTCCGAACGTTGGTAAATCCACCCTGTTGAATAATCTGCTTGGGCAGAAGATTTCTATCACCTCTCGTAAGGCGCAGACCACGCGTCACCGCATCGTCGGTATCCATACTGAAGGCGCGTATCAGGCGATTTACGTCGATACCCCGGGCCTGCATATGGAAGAGAAGCGTGCCATCAACCGCCTGATGAACAAAGCCGCGAGCAGCTCGATTGGCGATGTTGAGCTGGTGATTTTCGTTGTGGAAGGCACTCGCTGGACGCCGGATGACGAAATGGTGTTGAACAAACTGCGCGATGGCAAAACGCCGGTTATCCTGGCAGTCAACAAAGTGGACAACGTACAGGAAAAAGCTGACCTGCTACCGCATCTGCAATGGCTGGGTAGCCAGATGAATTTCCTCGACATCGTACCGCTGTCTGCAGAGACCGGTCTGAACGTCGATACCATCGCCGGCATCGTGCGTAAGCATCTGCCAGAAGCGATTCATCACTTCCCGGAAGAGTACGTCACAGACCGCTCTCAGCGCTTTATGGCGTCTGAAATCATCCGTGAAAAGCTGATGCGTTTCCTGGGTGCGGAACTGCCGTATTCTGTTACCGTTGAGATTGAACGTTTCCAGAGTAATGAGCGCGGTGGCTATGACATCAACGGCCTGATCCTCGTTGAGCGTGAAGGGCAGAAGAAGATGGTGATTGGTAACAAAGGTGCCAAGATCAAAACCATCGGTATTGAAGCCCGTAAAGACATGATGGACATGTTTGAAGCACCGGTTCACCTGGAACTGTGGGTGAAAGTGAAATCTGGCTGGGCCGATGATGAGCGTGCTCTGCGCAGCCTCGGTTACGGCGAAGACCAATAACCAAAGACGACGAGTATGATGGAAGGATGGCAACGTGCCTTCGTCCTGCATAGTCGTCCCTGGAGCGAAACCAGCCTTATGCTGGACGTCTTCACGGAAGAGTCGGGTCGCGTGCGTCTTGTTGCTAAAGGCGCACGTTCCAAACGTTCTAATCTGAAAGGCGCATTACAGCCTTTCACTCCGCTGCTGGTGCGTTTTGGTGGGCGAGGGGAAGTGAAAACCCTGCGCAGCGCTGAAGCCGTCTCTCTGGCGCTCCCCCTTTCTGGTATCACGCTTTACAGCGGTCTTTATGTCAATGAACTCGTCTCGCGCGTTCTTGAACATGAGACCCGCTTCTCTGAACTTTTCTTTGATTATCTGCACTGTATCCAGGCGCTTGCTGGCGCAACTGGCACGCCGGAACCGGCACTACGCCGTTTCGAACTGGCGCTGTTGGGGCATCTTGGCTACGGCGTGGATTTTCTGCACTGTGCAGGCAGCGGCGAGCAGGTAGATGACACGATGACCTACCGCTATCGCGAGGAAAAGGGCTTTATCGCCAGTATCGTGATTGATAACAGTACATTTACCGGGCGGCAGCTCAGGGCGCTGTATGAACGCGAGTTCCCTGATGCTGACACCCTGCGCGCGGCAAAACGCTTTACCCGAATTGCACTCAAGCCGTATCTTGGTGGCAAGCCCTTAAAGAGCCGCGAATTATTCAGGCAGTTTATGCCGAAACGTTAGATCGTAGAAACACAAGAAAACCGAGGATTGTCATGGCTGAATTACTGTTAGGCGTCAACATTGATCACATTGCCACGCTGCGTAATGCGCGCGGCACGGCTTATCCTGATCCGGTTCAGGCGGCATTTATCGCTGAGCAGGCTGGCGCTGACGGCATTACCGTTCACCTGCGTGAAGACCGCCGCCACATCACCGACCGTGACGTACGCATTCTGCGTCAGACGCTGGATACCCGCATGAATCTGGAAATGGCCGTCACGGAAGAGATGCTGACCATTGCTTGCGACACCAAACCGCATTTCTGCTGCCTGGTGCCGGAAAAACGTCAGGAAGTGACCACTGAAGGTGGGCTGGATGTGGCAGGTCAGTTCGACAAAATGCGTGATGCCTGCAAGCGCCTGGCGGACGCGGGGATTCTGGTTTCGCTGTTTATCGACGCCGATTTCGACCAGATTAAAGCCGCTGCTGACGTGGGTGCGCCATACATCGAAATCCACACCGGCTGCTATGCAGATGCCGAAGACGATGCCACTCAGGCTAAAGAGCTGGAGCGCATCGCCAAAGCTGCCACCTATGCGGCAGGTCTGGGTCTTAAAGTTAACGCGGGTCATGGCCTGACTTATCACAACGTCAAAGCCATCGCAGCATTGCCAGAAATGCATGAGCTGAACATCGGTCACGCCATTATTGGCCGTGCGGTGATGAGCGGTCTGAAAGAGGCGGTATCTGAGATGAAACGCCTGATGCTGGAAGCGCGCAAGTAATGGCCATTCTGGGCTTAGGGACGGATATCGTCGAAATAGCCCGCATTGAAGCGGTGATCGCCCGTAGTGGCGATCGCCTTGCTCGACGCGTGTTAAGCGATAACGAATGGGCCATCTGGGAAGCACACCAGCAGCCGGTGCGTTTTCTGGCAAAGCGTTTTGCAGTGAAAGAAGCGGCCGCCAAAGCCTTTGGTACGGGAATTCGCAACGGTCTGGCGTTTAATCAGTTTGAAGTGTTTAACGATGAACTGGGCAAACCGCGTCTGCGTTTATGGGGCGAAGCACAGAAGCTGGCCGAGAAACTCGGCGTGGCGCATATGCACGTGACAATCGCGGATGAACGTCACTACGCCAGTGCGACGGTAATTATCGAAAGTTAGAGACAGGCCCTTAAAGTTTGTCCGCGTGGTGCATCAGCACAAACTTATCCCACAGCTGTTCTTCGCTTTCAACGTGTGCCGGATCTTTGAGGATCGTATTGGGGATTGGGCACACTTTCTGGCAGGTCGGTGTTTCGTAGTGGCCGATACATTCCGTGCAGCGGTCGCTGTTAATCTCATAAATGCTGTCACCCATCGAAATCGCCTCGTTTGGGCATTCGGGTTCGCACATATCGCAATTGATGCATTTTTTGGTGATTAACAGCGCCATCAGGAAATTCTCAGAAACAACACAAACAGGGCGGGCATTATATGCGCATTCCCTGTTCAAACCAATTTTTTTACCAGCTCCTCACTGTGCCGAATACGTTCCGGAGCGTGCTCCAGATCCTGCTGAACCAGTGCCATAAAAAGAAGATCCGTCAGCATCATCTGGGCGCTGGTGGATGAGATAGCCGCGCTACGCGTAGCCTGCTCTTCCGCAATGGTATACAAACAGCGCGTTGCCCGTTGTTGCAGGGCATTAGGGGTAAAACCGGTGATCGCCAGTACTTTACCGCCCACGCGCAGGGTCTCATCGGTGGCCATGTTGATCTCGCGGCGCTCGCCGGAATAGGAGATAGCCACCAGCAGGTCGTCAGGCTCCATCGCCTGCACGGTGGCAAGCAGGGCGTGCATATCAAGCTCGACAATGCCGTTGTAACCGATTTTGGTGAGCTTCCACCCAAAGTTACGCGCCACCAGACCCGATGCGCCAATCCCGGTCAAAATGATCCGCCGCGCGGTACGCAACATCGCCACGCTTTCCAGCAATTTCTCTTCAGTGTTGACGTCGAGCGTGGCGTGCATTGCCGCCACATTCTCTTTGATCAGTTTTTCACCGACAAGACGCATCGGGTCATCACCGCGGATCTGGTTGTGAACCGGCATAGACTGCGGGTTGGGGTTACTCACCAGCGCTTCACTGATGGCCAGTTTTAACGCCGGAAAACCTTTAAAGCCAATCTTCTGGGCAAATTTCACCACGCTGGACTGGCTCACTCCGGCTTCGCTTGCCAGCTGCTGAGAACTGAGATGGCGGGCGTGGTCGGGCTGCGTAAGCAGGAAATCCGCCAGTTTTTTGTCGCTCTGGGCAAAACCCGCGTAACGCTGGCGGATGCGAATTAAACAGTTCATACGTTCTCCTGGCGAAAATGTGATTGCTGCTGCAAATAAAGAAATTTGCTCGCCTGAATGAATTTTATATTCCATTATAGTGTGATTATTATGAATTAAAAATTCCTGAGGTACAAAAGATGAATCTTGGCTTACTTGTTTCTGAAACGCGCAATCCGCAAACCATGGATCTGGATGCTCTCTCCACGCTGGAGCTGGTTAGCCGTTTTAATCAACAGGATACGCTGGTCGCGCAGGCAGTGAAAGAGACATTACCCGAAGTGGCAAAAGCCGTCGACGCGGCGGCTACTGCTCTGAAAGCAGGTGGTCGCATCATCTACATGGGGGCGGGAACCAGCGGGCGTCTTGGCGTACTCGATGCCTCTGAATGTCCCCCGACGTTTGGCGTACCACATGGGTTGGTTATTGGGCTCATCGCAGGTGGCCCCGGCGCGCTTCTGAAAGCCGTAGAGGGTGCGGAAGACAACAAACAGCTCGGGGAAGATGACCTGAAAGCGCTGAACCTGAATGAGCGGGATCTGGTTGTCGGGCTGGCGGCTTCCGGGCGCACGCCGTATGTCATCGGCGGGCTGGAATATGCTAACCAGACTGGCTGCACCACGGTCGCTATCTCGTGTAATCCGGGCTCACCGATTGCACAGGTTGCTGCCATTGCCATTTCCCCGGTCGTCGGGCCTGAGGCGCTTACCGGCTCTACGCGTCTGAAATCCGGCACGGCACAAAAGCTGGTACTCAACATGATTTCAACCGGCGCGATGGTGAAGTTTGGCAAGGTATACCAAAACCTGATGGTGGATATGAAAGCCACCAATATCAAGCTTATAGACCGGGCCTGCCGGATGGTGGTGGAAGCCACAGGCGCAACCCGCGAAGAGGCGGAATCCGTCCTCAGACAGACGGATTACGATGTGAAACCCGCCATTTTGATGATCTTAAGCGGGCTGGATGCAACCGCTGCGAGAGCAAAACTCGATACGCATCATGGGTTTTTACGGGCGGCTTTAGAAAACTAAAAAAGAGGCGTGTATGGAAAAAACGGCAGCGCTCGCCAGCGGTATTTTGCAAGGGATTGGCGGGGAGAAAAATATACAGCGTCTGGAAAACTGCATGACGCGTGTGCGTGTCGAGGTGCATGACGACGGGCAGCTTGACCTGCCACGCCTGAAGCAGCTTTCCGGGGTGAGCGGATACGTCAAACAGGGGCAACAGCACCAGCTGATTGTCGGCCCGGGTAAAGCCGCACAGGTGGTGGATGCCATGCGTGCGCTGATGGGGGGTGAAGCAACAGCCTCGTTTGACGATGCTGAACGCACCAAAGCGCAGGCAAAGGCAAAATACAAAGCCCCAATGAGCGATGCGCTGCGACAGCTGGCAAACGTCTTTATTCCACTTATTCCGGCCTTTATTGCCTCTGGCTTGATTACCGGGATCATCAATATCCTCAAGCGCCCGGACATCGTGGGGGACTTTGCCACCCACTATCCAAACTTACTGGGTATTCTGGGCATTTTTGGCAGCGCCGTCTTCGCTATCATGAATATTCTGGTGGGGGTCAATACCGCAAAAGTATTTGGTGGCTCGCTGGCAATGGGTGGCGTAATGGCCGGGATCCTCTCCAGTCCGCAGCTGGCGCAGATTACCCTGTTTGGCGAGGCGCTCCAGCCCGGGCGCGGCGGCGTTATCGCCGTGCTGCTGGTGGTCATCCTGATGTGCTGGATTGAGAAAAAGTTGCGCACCCTGCTGCCAGGCTCGATTGAACTTATCCTCAATCCACTGCTCACCACCTTAATTACTGGCAGCGTGGCGATTGTTGCGCTGCAACCGCTCGGTGGCTGGATCTCAGAGGCCATAGCCCACGGCGCCTCTTTGGCTATCGACCGGGGTGGTTTACTGGTGGGCGCAATATTGTCGGGGACCTTCCTGCCGCTGGTGTTAACCGGTTTGCATCAGGGACTGGTGCCCATCCATGTTGAGCTGGTTCAGGCGCATGGTTATAACGCTTTGCTGCCGATCCTTTCGATGGCGGGCGTCGGGCAGGTCGGCGCGGCCATTGCGGTGCTAATGAAGACCCGCAATACACGTCTGAAGAAGGTGATTAAAGGGGCGCTGCCGGTCGGATTACTGGGCATTGGCGAGCCGCTGATCTTTGGTGTAACCCTACCGCTTGGGAAGCCTTTCCTCGGGGCATGTCTGGGTGGTGCAATAGGGGGCGCGCTCATCAGCTACTGGAAAGTGGCAACGGTGATCACCTTTGGCATTTCCGGTTTGCCGCTGGCGTTAACCATCGTGACCGGAAAAGTCATGCTCTATCTGTTAGGCTATCTGGTAGCGGTGATCGCCGGGTTCTTGTTTACCTGGCTGTTAGGATTCAACGATCCAGAGGAGTAAGGTTTGGCTAATCACGAGCGTCGCGTTGTCTTTTTTGACCTGGACGGAACGCTGCATCAGCAGGATATGTTTGGTACGTTTATGCGTTACCTGCTACAGCGTCAGCCACTGAATGCATTGCTCGTACTGCCACTCTTACCGGTTGTTGGCCTGGGATTGCTGATCAAGGGGCGTGCCGCTCGCTGGCCGATGAGCCTGTTGTTGTGGGGCTGCACATTCGGCCACCGTGAAGCACGGCTGAAACAGCTCGAACAGGATTTTGCCCACTGGTTTCGCGGTCATGTGACCGCGTTTCCGGTTGTACAAGAAAGGCTGACCAATTACCTCGCTGAAAATGATGCGGATATCTGGCTGATTACCGGCTCCCCGCAGTCGCTGGTGGAACAGGTTTACGTCGACACACCCTGGCTACCACGGGTCAATCTTATCGCCACTCAAATTGCCCGCGGTTACGGCGGCTGGGTGCTGACAATACGCTGCCTGGGGCACGAGAAGGTGGCGCAATTAGAAAAGCGGATCGGCACGCCGCTTCGCCTCTACAGCGGCTATAGCGACAGCAAGCAGGATAACCCGCTGCTCTATTTCTGCCAGCACCGCTGGCGCGTCACCCCGGCTGGTGAACTTCAGCAACTCGAATAGTCTTATCCGGAAGGGGTGTGTATAATGCCGCCCGCTTTAGACTGGAGTATCTACCGTTGTCCAATCCCGAACACAATCATGAATACTGGATGCGCCACGCGCTGACGCTGGCCCAACGCGCCTGGGAAGAGGGCGAAGTGCCCGTGGGTGCGGTTCTTGTTCATAACAACCAAGTGATTGGAGAAGGGTGGAACCGCCCTATTGGCCGCCACGATCCCACGGCTCATGCTGAAATCATGGCGTTACGTCAGGGTGGGCTGGTACTGCAAAACTACCGTCTGCTGGATACCACACTGTATGTCACCCTTGAGCCCTGTGTTATGTGCTCAGGGGCAATGGTGCACAGCCGTATTGGCACGCTGGTCTTTGGCGCACGGGATGAAAAAACCGGTGCGGCAGGTTCACTGATGGATGTGCTTGGCCATCCGGGCATGAATCATCAGGTCAAGACTATCGGCGGGGTGCTTGCACCAGAGTGTTCGGGGCTACTAAGTGACTTCTTTCGAATGCGCCGGCAGCAGAAAAAGCAACAAAAGGCAGAATTGAAGCCGTCGGACGATTAACTTCGTTCGGTAATACCACCGGATAGCTCTGCGCCAGCTGTTTCGCTTCTACTGCTTCTTTTTCTTTTTCAAGCAGATAACCTACCAGGCTAATCTGGTACTTACGGATATTTTCCACATAGGCGTAAGCCTCATGCCCACGCGCGTAACCATAGGTCAGCTTGTTGTACCAGGGTTTTTGGCTCAGTAAAGGCAGCCGCTGTTTTACATCTGACCAGCTATCGGGGTTGCCTTTTGTTTTTGCCGTCAGCGCGCGCGCATCAAGCATATGCGCGTAGCCCATGTTATAGGCCGCCAGCGCAAACCAGATACGTTCTTCTTCCGGCACCGTCTCAGGCACTTTAGTCATCATATCCTGCAAATACTGCGCACCACCGCTGATGCTCTGTTCCGCATCGGTCCGGTCGCTAATGCCAAGGCTCTGCGCGGTATTTTTGGTTAGCATCATTAAACCACGCACGCCCGTCGGGGAGGTGGCCTGAGTGTCCCAGTGGGATTCCTGATAAGAAATCGCCGCCAGCAGCCGCCAGTCAATCTCCTGGGCGTACTTCTCGAATAAGGGTTGCAGGTCCGGCAGCACGCTATCTACCGCACGCAGAAAACTACGGGTATCGACGTAATCAAAGTCTTCACCGTGACCCAGATACTTCTCTTCCAGACGAGCCAGGGTCCCGTCTTCATTGATCGAATTAAAGAAATCGAGCATCGCAGCGGACAGGGTTTGGTCGTCATCCAGCTGGCTAAACCAGGTGACAGGCTGTTCATCGGTCACATCAAGCGCCACGGCGATTTCCGGATGTACGCGCTGGAAAAGGCTGATGGCCACGGAGTCAGCAATGGTGTATGCCAGCTTTTTGTCCTTAACCTGCTCCAGCAGCGCGGTGGTGCCAAGCTTTGGATCTACCGTCCAGCTGAGGTCCGGGTATTTCTTTTCTTTGAGTGTGCGCAGATCGTCAATCACCACATGGCCCGGGGCGATAGCGAGCTGCTGCTCATTAATAGTCGCAAGCGAACGCGGGCGCGGGTTTCCAACGCGGTAAACCAGCTGCTGCGAAACCGAATAGTAGGTTGGTCCGGGTTGATAGTTCTTGCTGCGTTCACTGTTATACACCAGCCCGGCGGCCAGGATATCGGCATCGTCGTTATCCAGGTCATCGAACAGCTGGCTGATATTCTGGCGAACGGTAATTTTGAGCTTCACGCCGAGGTAATCGGCGAACTGCTGGGCCAGTTCATAATCCAGGCCAATGGTTTTACCGTTGATGTCGCCGTAAATCAGCGGGGAGCTCAGGGTACTGACGCGCAACTCTCCCCGCTCTTTGATCGCGGCGATACGGTTTTCGGCTTTGCCGAACCAGGGGATAGAAGGCCAGAGGGCCACTGCCAGCAGCAAGGTAACTATGCCGATGAGCAGATAATTAATCTTTAATTTTTTCAATTAGTTAATTCTCTGCGACGCCGGATGCCTCAGTGTGCTGTAGCCATGTTAAGAATAAGGTTTGTCATTGAATGTGCGGCATTTTGCGCAAACTTACGCCAGTTGGCAACAAATTAGAGAGACAGGTCACATCTATTGTTAAATGTCTCCGAAGATTTTATTTCGACGCAAACGGTTTCGTCGGCGCTCAGGATTCTCTATAATGACGCCCGTTTTCCCCCTTGCGCACACTGTAAGCGCCCCGGCGCTTCGAAGACGAGAGACTTATGATGGAAATTCTGCGTGGTTCGCCTGCACTGTCTGCCTTCCGTATCAACAAACTGCTGGCACGTTTTCAGGCAGCCGACCTTCCGGTAAGCAATATTTACGCTGAGTATGTCCATTTTGCTGACCTGAATGCACCCCTGAATGCAGAGGAGCGAGTACAGCTGGAACGCCTGCTCAAGTATGGCCCAAGTCTGAGCAGCCATACGCCAACCGGCAAATTAATCCTGGCTACGCCTCGCCCTGGAACCATCTCCCCCTGGTCTTCCAAAGCCACCGACATTGCCCACAACTGCGGCCTGAACCAGATTAACCGTCTGGAACGCGGTGTGGCGTACTATGTGGAAGCCTCTACGCTGACGGCCGAACAATGGCAGGCCGTTTCCGCTGAACTGCACGATCGCATGATGGAGAGCGTGTTTACCTCTCTGGACGACGCGCAGAAGCTCTTCTCTCACCATCAGCCTGCACCCGTTCAGAGCGTAGACCTGCTGGGGCAGGGCCGTCAGGCGCTGATTGACGCCAACCTGCGTCTCGGCCTGGCACTGGCAGAAGATGAGATTGATTACCTGCAGGACGCGTTCGTTAAGCTGAACCGTAACCCGAACGACATCGAACTCTACATGTTCGCGCAGGCTAACTCAGAGCACTGCCGCCACAAAATCTTCAACGCCGACTGGGTCATCGACGGTGAACAACAGCCGAAGTCGCTGTTCAAAATGATCAAAAACACCATGGAACAAACCCCTGACCACGTGCTGTCTGCCTATAAAGACAACGCCGCGGTGATGGAAGGTTCCGAGGTGGGCCGCTTCTTTGCCGATCGCGAAGCAGGGCGCTATGACTTCCACCAGGAGCCTGCGCATATCCTGATGAAAGTTGAAACCCACAACCACCCGACGGCGATCTCTCCGTGGCCAGGTGCGGCAACCGGCTCTGGCGGTGAAATCCGCGATGAAGGCGCAACCGGACGTGGTGCAAAACCGAAAGCCGGTCTGGTGGGCTTCTCTGTTTCCAACCTGCGTATCCCGGGCTTTGAACAGCCGTGGGAAGAAGATTTCGGTAAACCAGAGCGCATTGTGACCGCGCTGGATATCATGACCGAAGGCCCGCTGGGCGGCGCAGCATTCAACAACGAATTTGGTCGTCCGGCACTGAACGGTTACTTCCGTACCTACGAAGAGAAAGTGGACAGCCACAACGGCGAAGAGCTGCGTGGCTACCACAAACCGATCATGCTGGCTGGTGGCATCGGTAATATTCGTGCCGATCACGTGCAGAAAGGTGAGATCGTCGTCGGTGCGAAGCTGATCGTACTGGGTGGCCCGGCAATGAACATCGGCCTGGGCGGCGGTGCGGCCTCTTCAATGGCATCCGGTCAGTCTGATGCAGATCTCGACTTCGCTTCTGTACAACGCGACAACCCGGAAATGGAACGTCGTTGCCAGGAAGTGATCGATCGCTGCTGGCAGCTTGGCGATGCTAACCCAATCCTCTTTATTCATGACGTGGGTGCGGGCGGTCTTTCTAACGCCATGCCAGAGCTGGTAAGCGACGGTGGTCGTGGCGGCCGCTTTAACCTGCGTGACATCCTGAGCGATGAGCCAGGCATGAGCCCACTGGAAATCTGGTGTAACGAATCCCAGGAACGCTACGTGCTGGCGGTTGCCGCCGACCAGCTGCCACTGTTTGACGAGCTGTGCCGCCGCGAGCGTGCACCTTATGCCGTTATCGGTGAAGCTACCGAAGAGCAGCACCTCTCATTAAGCGACACTCACTTCGACAATCAGCCAATCGATCTGCCGCTGGACGTGCTGCTCGGCAAAACGCCGAAGATGACTCGCGACGTGCAGACCCGTAAAGCGGCAGGCAAAGCGCTGGATCGTCAGGATATTACCGTTGCCGAAGCGGTAAACCGCGTTCTGCACCTGCCGGCTGTGGCAGAGAAAACCTTCCTGGTTACCATCGGCGACCGTACCGTAACCGGTATGGTGTCGCGCGATCAGATGGTTGGCCCGTGGCAGATCCCGGTGGCGAACTGCGCCGTGACTACCGCGAGCCTCGACAGTTACTACGGTGAAGCAATGGCGCTGGGTGAACGTACGCCGGTGGCGCTGCTGGACTTCGCAGCATCTGCCCGTCTGGCGGTGGGTGAAGCGCTGACCAACATCGCGGCAACCCAGATTGGCGACATCAAGCGTATCAAATTGTCTGCTAACTGGATGGCTGCTGCTGGCCACCCGGGTGAAGATGCGGGTCTGTATGAAGCGGTGAAAGCGGTAGGTGAAGAGCTGTGTCCTGCGCTCGGCCTGACCATTCCGGTGGGTAAAGATTCCATGTCGATGAAAACCCGCTGGCAGGAAGGCAACGAGCAGCGCGAGATGACCTCTCCGCTGTCGCTGGTTATCACTGCATTTGCCCGCGTGGAAGATGTGCGTCATACCATCACCCCGCAGCTGGCGACCGAAGACAACGCCCTGCTGCTGATTGACCTGGGTAAAGGCCACAACGCGCTGGGCGCAACCGCGCTGGCACAGGTTTACCGTCAGCTTGGTGACAAACCTGCCGATGTACGCGACGTGGCGCAGTTAAAAGGTTTCTACGACGCCATTCAGGCGCTGGTCGCTCAGCGCAAACTGCTGGCCTACCACGACCGTTCAGACGGTGGCCTGCTGGTTACCCTGGCAGAAATGGCCTTTACCGGTCACTGCGGCGTGGAAGCAAACATTGCCACGCTGGGTGAAGACCGACTGGCAGCGCTGTTCAACGAAGAGCTGGGCGCGGTCATTCAGGTTCGTGACGCGGATCGCGACGCCGTTGAAGCCGTACTGACACAGCACGGCCTGGCCGACTGCGTGCACTATCTGGGTAAAGCCGTGCAGGGCGACCGCTTCGTGATTGAAGCTGATGGCCACGCGGTGTTCAGCGAAAGCCGCACGACCCTGCGCATGTGGTGGGCAGAAACCACCTGGCAGATGCAGCGCCTGCGTGACAACCCGGAATGTGCCGATCAGGAACACGACGCGAAAGCCAACGACAACGATCCTGGCCTGAACGTGAAGCTCTCCTTCGACATCAACGAAGACATCGCCGCACCGTACATCGCAACGGGTGCGCGTCCGAAAGTGGCCGTACTGCGTGAGCAGGGTGTTAACTCCCACGTTGAGATGGCGGCAGCCTTCCACCGTGCAGGCTTTGATGCCATCGACGTGCATATGAGTGACCTGCTGGCAGGACGTACCGGTCTGGAAGATTTCCAGGCGCTGGTCGCGTGCGGCGGCTTCTCTTACGGTGACGTGCTGGGCGCGGGTGAAGGCTGGGCGAAATCCATTCTGTTCAACAATCGTGTGCGTGACGAATTCGAAACCTTCTTCCACCGTCCGCAGACGCTGGCGCTGGGTGTGTGTAACGGCTGCCAGATGATGTCTAACCTGCGTGAACTGATCCCGGGTAGCGAAGCCTGGCCGCGCTTTGTGCGTAACCAGTCCGACCGATTCGAAGCGCGTTTCAGCCTGGTAGAAGTCACGCAAAGCCCGTCTCTGCTGTTGCAGGGAATGGTGGGCTCGCAGATGCCAATTGCGGTTTCTCACGGTGAAGGACAAATCGAAGTGCGTAACGCGGCACACCTTGCCGAACTGGAAAGCAAAGGTCTGGTGGCACTGCGCTTCGTCGATAACTTCGGCAAAGTCACGCAAACCTATCCGGCTAACCCGAATGGCTCAGCGAACGGTATCACCGCTGTTACCACGGAAAACGGCCGTGTGACCATCATGATGCCGCACCCGGAACGCGTATTCCGCACGGTGAGCAACTCGTGGCACCCGGAAAACTGGGGTGAAGACAGCCCGTGGATGCGTATTTTCCGCAATGCGCGTAAACAGCTTGGCTAATCATTAACGATTGCCCTTAAAAGCCCGGTCAGCGATTTGCGACCGGGCTTTTTTATGCCTGTCGCAAAACCGCGACAATCCGCTATTTGTAATGTCGCCAAATGGCGACATTTAAGTTATTGATTTATCTAAGGCTGGCTGAGTTTCTGATAACGTGTTGCTATTTAGCGACACTTAGGGTGAAAATCATTCAACAACCAATTAATATATTTAACCTTGAAAATCGTTAAGTATCATATAGATAAATAATTGTTTTGCATTATGGCACGGCTGTTGCATAATAATAACCAGTGGCTCATTCACCCTCTTATGTCAGCCCCTTCGGGACGTGCTACATAAACTTCGAATGACGCACAAAAAGGTGCCTGCCGTCCAACTACTGATAAAAGCATTGCTTATCAGGCCAGGGCGTAACGTCGAGTTAGGCACCGCCTCATTCCATAACAAAGCCGGGTTTTTACCCGGCTTTGTTGTATCTGAAGGGCAGACTCAGTTACGCTCTCCTGAAACCAACATGAAGAGAGTAATGTGTTGAAACGCTGGCCTGTTTTCCCTCGTTCCTTACGACAACTCGTGATGATGGCGTTTTTGCTGATCCTGTTGCCTCTGCTGGTGCTGGCGTGGCAGGCATGGCAAAGCCTGAATGCACTAAGTGCTCAGGCTGCGCTAACCAACCGTACTACTCTGGTTGATGCAAGACGCAGTGAAGCGATGACGAATGCTGCGCTGGAGATGGAGCGTAGCTATCGTCAGTACTGCGTTCTGGACGATCGCACGCTGGAAAAGGTGTATCAAAATCAGCGTAAGCGCTACAGCGAAATGCTGGATGCCCATGCAGGTGTCCTGCCTGACGACAAACTGTATCAGGCGCTGCGTCAGGATCTTAACGATCTGGCTCAGCTTCAGTGTCACAACAGTGGCCCGGCAGCTTCTGCCGCCGCGCGCCTTGAGGCCTTTGCCAGCGCCAACACGGACATGGTTCAGGCGACACGAACGGTGATTTATTCCCGTGGGCAGCAGCTGCAACAAGAGATTGCCGAACGAGGTCAGTTCTTTGGATGGCAGGCGCTGGTGCTGTTTTTGGTCAGCCTGGGGCTGGTATTGCTGTTTACCCGCATGATCATCGGCCCGGTGAAAGGGATCCAGCGGATGATCAATCGCCTTGGCGAGGGGAAATCGCTGGGTGATACGGTCACTTTTAAGGGGCCGCGTGAATTACGCTCGGTCGGGCAACGGATCATCTGGCTCTCCGAGCGTCTGGCATGGCTCGAATCTCAGCGTCATCAATTTTTACGCCATATCTCTCATGAGCTGAAAACGCCGCTCGCCAGTATGCGTGAAGGCACAGAGCTGCTGGCTGACGAAGTGGCAGGGCCATTAACCGTCGAACAAAAAGAGATTGTCGAAATCCTGGATGCCAGCAGCCGTAATTTGCAAAAGCTCATCGAGCAACTGCTGGATTACAACCGCAAACTGGCTGATGGCGCAGTGGTTCTGGAAAAAGTCGCGATAGCGCCGCTGGTGGATATGGTTATCTCCGCACATAGCCTGCCAGCAAGAGCTAAAATGATGCATACCAATGTGGAACTTGGTGAGTCAGTCTGTTTTGCAGAGCCGATGTTGTTAATGAGCGTACTGGATAATCTTTATTCCAATGCGGTGCACTATGGTACTGAATCCGGTAACATTTATATCCGTAGTTATACCAATGGCTCGCGCGTGTTTATTGACGTAGCTAATACGGGAACCCCAATCCCTGATGACGAAAAAGCGATGATTTTCGAACCCTTCTTCCAGGGGAGTCATCAGCGAAAAGGTGCGGTTAAAGGAAGTGGTCTGGGGTTGAGTATTGCCCGCGACTGCATACGGCGAATGCAGGGTGAGCTCAATATCGCCAGTGACGAACGCTCGGATGTGTGCTTTCGTATCGAACTGCCTCTTGGGCCGGAAAAATCAATACAATGAATCTATGTCTGGTGAGTATGTCACACGTCTTTTTCCGCGCAGTGCGCGCGGTGTTTTCCAGCAAAAAATTACGCCTGGGTCTGCCATGTCTTCTGCTGGCTGGCTGCGTTTCCCATGCACCAACGAGTGCCATCAATGATAAACAGGATGCCAGATGGCCAGAGAATCAGCTGGCCGATTTTCTGACAACGGGATGCGACGATATCTGGAATTTATCGGGGCATGACGTTGAAGCAAACCCGCTGTTCTGGTTGCGTGGCATAGATTGCTCGCAGCGCCTTGCGCCGACAACCGCGCGAGCGCGGGCGGCGATGTGGGACGATGACACCTGGCAGGACGCGTTTAAACGCGCCATTTTACTGGCTGATGCCAAAATTACACCTGTTGAACGTCGTGCAAATACCTCACGCCTGGACGGGCTGGCGGCAAGCATTCCGGCGCAGGTGCGCCCGGTGTATCAGCTCTGGCGGGACGGGCAGGTACAGCAACTTCAGCTGGCCGAGGAGCGCTCTCGCTACAGCAAATTGCAGCAGTCCAGCGATGCTGAACTTGATACGCTTCGCCAGCAGCAGGATTACTTACGCGCCCAGCTTGATACCACCACGCGCAAACTTGAAAACCTGACCGATATAGAAAGACAGCTTTCGACGCGTAAACCGGCGAGCAACTATCTGCCGGATGGATCAAAGGGGAGTTCGCCATCCACCTCGCCAGATCAGGATAGCGACACGCAGAAACAAGAGGATGTGAAGCCATGACAAGCCGCAAACCTGCCCATCTCTTGCTGGTGGACGACGACCCTGGATTGTTAAAACTGCTGGGAATGCGTCTGGTCAGCGAAGGCTATAGCGTGGTTACCGCCGAAAGCGGGCAGGAAGGGCTGAAAGTGCTCAGTCGCGAAAAGATAGACCTGGTGATTAGCGATTTGCGCATGGACGAGATGGACGGGATGCAGCTGTTTGCGGAGATCCAGAAGCAGCAGCCAGGGATGCCGGTTATCATCCTCACCGCTCACGGCTCTATCCCCGATGCGGTCGCTGCCACGCAGCAGGGCGTATTCAGTTTTCTGACCAAACCCGTCGATAAAGACGCGCTTTATAAAGCCATCGACAGCGCGCTTGAACACTCCGCACCTTCTGGTGATGAAGCATGGCGGGAATCTATCGTGACCCGCAGCCCCGTTATGTTACGCCTGCTCGAACAGGCACGGATGGTGGCGCAGTCTGACGTCAGCGTGCTGATTAATGGCCAGAGCGGAACCGGGAAAGAGATCCTGGCGCAGGCCATCCACAATGCCAGCCCGCGCAGTAAAAACGCTTTTATCGCCATTAACTGTGGCGCACTGCCGGAACAGCTGCTGGAGTCTGAGCTGTTTGGTCATGCGCGCGGGGCCTTTACCGGTGCGGTGAGTAGCAGGGAAGGGCTGTTCCAGGCCGCAGAAGGCGGCACGCTATTTCTTGACGAAATTGGCGATATGCCTGCGCCGTTGCAGGTCAAACTGTTGCGCGTGTTGCAGGAGCGTAAAGTGCGCCCGCTCGGCAGTAACCGCGATATCGACATCAACGTGCGTATCATTTCAGCGACGCACCGTGATTTGCCGAAAGTGATGGCGCGTAACGAGTTCCGTGAAGACCTTTACTACCGTCTGAACGTCGTGAACCTGAAAATCCCCGCGCTTGCCGAACGTGCGGAAGATATTCCGCTGCTGGCTAACCATTTACTGCGCCAGTCTGCCGATCGTCATAAACCCTTCGTGCGTGCTTTTTCTACCGATGCCATGAAGCGCCTGATGACCGCCAGCTGGCCGGGAAACGTGCGCCAGTTGGTCAACGTTATCGAGCAGTGTGTGGCGCTCACTTCGTCGCCGGTGATCAGCGATGCGCTGGTGGAGCAGGCACTCGAAGGGGAAAATACGGCACTGCCGACCTTTGCAGAAGCGCGTAACCAGTTCGAGCTGAACTATTTGCGTAAGCTGCTGCAAATTACCAAAGGCAACGTGACCCACGCGGCGCGAATGGCAGGGCGTAACCGCACCGAATTCTACAAACTGCTGTCGCGACACGAGCTGGAAGCAAACGATTTTAAAGAGTAGTACCGCAAAAACCGAATGAATATGATACTGTGAGCAACCGATTACGAGGCAGCTTACTGGCAAGAGTTTAAGGACCCACCATGAAAAAGATTGATGCGATTATTAAACCTTTCAAACTGGATGATGTACGTGAAGCGCTGGCTGAAGTCGGCATCACCGGGATGACCGTAACAGAAGTGAAAGGTTTTGGTCGCCAGAAAGGCCACACCGAACTGTACCGTGGTGCGGAGTACATGGTGGACTTTCTGCCAAAAGTGAAAATCGAAATCGTGGTGAGCGATGACATCGTGGATACGTGTGTGGATACCATTATCCGCACGGCGCAGACGGGCAAAATTGGCGACGGTAAAATTTTCGTCTTTGACGTGGCGCGCGTGATCCGTATCCGTACCGGTGAAGAAGACGACGCCGCAATTTAATTTTCTTGCCGGGTGGCGCTGTGCTTACCCGGCCTGCAATACCTCTCACAGGCCCGTGCAAGTACAGCGCCGCCGGGCGATTACAGCACCTTATGCGGGCCGAAGCACTCATAATGAATGCTGTCTTTATTCACACCCAGCTCAACCAACTGCTTCGCCGCATACTGCATAAATGCCACCGGGCCACACACATAGAACTGCATATCCGGTGCGCTGAACGCCCCTTCATGCTGGCTTAAATCAATCAAACCTTCGCTGTCGAAGCGAGCAGCCGCGCGATCGGCTTCAGTTGGCAGGCGATACCAGGTGTGCGCGCTAAAGCGTGGCAGATCTGCCGCCAGCGTTTTCACTTCATCCGCAAACGCATGAACGTCACCATTTTCTGCGGCGTGGAACCAGTTCACCTGCGCGCTGTGGCTCGCTTTCGCCAGCGTATCCAGCATCGCCAGCATTGGTGTTTGACCAACACCTGCGGAAATCAGCGTAACCGGGGTATTGGCGTCAACGGCCATAAAGAAATCACCCGCAGGCGCGGCCAGATGCACCACATCACCCACGCTGGCATTGTTATGCAGCCAGCTGGAAACCTGACCGCCATCTTCGCGTTTCACGGCAATGCGGTAGCCTTTACCGTCAGGCTTACGAGTCAGAGAGTACTGGCGGATCTCCTGGTGCGGGAAACCTTCTGGTTTCAGCCACACGCCCAGATACTGACCCGGCTGATAATCTGCCACTGGTTGGCCATCCACAGGTTCGAATTCGAAGCTGGTAATCAGTGCGCTGCGTGGCGTTTTTTCGACAATACGGAATGCGCGAGTGCCTTCCCAGCCGCCATTTTTACTGGCGTTTTCACTGTAGATCTGCGCTTCGCGGTTAATAAAGACACCTGCCAGCACGCCGTAGGCTTTACCCCAGGCGTCCAGTACTTCCTGACCCGGGCTGAACATCTCATCGAGCGTTGCCAGCAGGTGACCGCCAACGATGTTGTATTGCTCTGGCTTGATCTGGAAGCTGGTATGTTTCTGTGCAATTTTCTCTACCGCAGGCAGCAGCGCCGCCAGGTTTTCAATATTGCTGGCATATGCGGCGATAGCGTTAAACAACGCTTCGCGCTGATCGCCGTTACGCTGGTTGCTCATGTTGAAAATCTCTTTGAGCTCCGGGTTATGCGTAAACATACGATCGTAGAAATGGGCGGTGAGTTTAGGGCCGGTTTCAACCAGCAGGGGAATAGTAGCCTTAACAGTAGCGATGGTTTGAGCGTCGAGCATGAGCGCGTCCTTTAGATGTTACTTTAATGATGTATTTTAAATGCATCTTATAGAAAGTACCCCTGCGTTGTAAATGGTTCTTTGCATCGTGAAAAATATGCATCACAAACCTGAAAAGAAATCCGTTGAAAATAGTGAGAGCTTTATTCCTCAAACCCTTGCGTGGCGTGGAGGAAAACGTTTGCGTAAAATCGTTTGTCAAGACCTGTTATCACAGAACTAATCAGTTATACTGTTGCCCGTCGTCCAACAGGACTGCCTTTTCAGGCCAAAATTTTATTGTTAGCTGAGTCAGGAGATGCGGATGTTAAAGCGTGAAATGAACATTGCCGATTATGATGCCGAACTGTGGCAGGCTATGGAGCAGGAAAAAGTACGTCAGGAAGAGCACATCGAACTGATCGCCTCCGAGAACTACACCAGCCCGCGCGTTATGCAGGCGCAGGGTTCTCAGCTGACCAACAAATATGCTGAAGGTTACCCGGGCAAGCGCTACTACGGCGGTTGCGAATACGTTGATATCGTTGAGCAACTGGCTATCGACCGCGCAAAAGCGCTGTTTGGTGCAGACTACGCTAACGTGCAGCCGCACTCAGGCTCCCAGGCTAACTTCGCGGTTTACACCGCGCTGCTGCAACCGGGTGATACCGTTCTGGGTATGAACCTGGCGCAAGGCGGTCACCTGACTCACGGTTCCCCGGTTAACTTCTCTGGCAAACTGTACAACATCGTGCCTTATGGTATTGATGAGTCAGGTAAAATTGACTACGAAGAGATGGCGAAGCTGGCTCAGACCCACAAACCGAAGATGATCATCGGTGGCTTCTCTGCATACTCTGGCGTGGTTGACTGGGCAAAAATGCGTGAAATCGCTGACAGCATCGGTGCATATCTGTTCGTGGATATGGCGCACGTTGCCGGTCTGATTGCCGCAGACGTTTACCCGAACCCGGTTCCTCACGCTCACGTCGTGACCACCACCACCCACAAAACCCTGGCGGGTCCGCGCGGCGGCCTGATCCTGGCGAAGGGCGGCGATGAAGAGCTGTACAAAAAACTGAACTCTGCTGTGTTCCCAAGCGCGCAGGGTGGCCCACTGATGCACGTCATCGCGGGTAAAGCGGTTGCGCTGAAAGAAGCGATGGAACCTGAGTTCAAGGTTTACCAGCAGCAGGTTGCTAAAAACGCTAAAGCGATGGTGGAAGTGTTCCTGAGCCGTGGCTATAAAGTGGTTTCTGGCGGCACTGAAAACCACCTGTTCCTGCTGGATCTGGTTGATAAAAACCTGACCGGTAAAGAAGCTGACGCAGCCCTGGGCCGCGCCAACATCACCGTGAACAAAAACAGCGTACCAAACGATCCGAAGAGCCCGTTTGTGACCTCCGGTATCCGTATCGGTTCTCCGGCTGTGACTCGCCGTGGCTTTAAAGAAGCCGAAGTGAAAGAGCTGGCTGGCTGGATGTGTGACGTTCTGGACAATATCAATGACGAAGCGGTAATCGAGCGCGTTAAAGGTAAAGTTCTGGATATCTGCGCGCGCTTCCCGGTATACGCATAATCCCTCTGCTTTGCAGAAAGTAAAAAGGCCGCGATTGCGGCCTTTTTTTTGTTTAACGCCTGTCGAGGGATATTGCGCCAGGGCCGGTTATCGCCAGCAAAATAAATGCACCAGCAATACTGACGTTCTTGTAGAAATTAATCATATTCGGCACCACGGCATCACCGGTCATATCCCAGTAGTGATGACCAATCACCGCCGTTCCCAGCGTGTAGAAAATAAACAGCACGGCAATAGGGCGAGTGTAAAAACCCAGCACGATAAGAATAGCTGCGGGGACTTCCATCACCACCGCGATAATGGCCGCCAGCGTGGGCATGGGGGCGCCGAGCGAGGTCATATATTGAACGGTGCCGCTAAACCCCGTCAGTTTGGGATAGCCAAAAATAATAAACAGGACAACGATGGCGATACGGGCAATCAATAACAGGAAGGAGCGTGAGGAGCCGAAATCGAAATAACGTAAGCTGTTCATGGCAAACGACCTCTGCATGCGATGTAGTTTAAACGTAATACAATTTTCCCGCTCTCGCCATACGCTATCCGGCTCTCACTGATGTTAATTTATCGTTAATTTATAGCACGCTAATGACTTGCTAAAGTCGGGGATTAACGCCAGACTATCGCCTCCATTTCAGGAGGGATTCATGGTTTTGCATTCCACACGCTGGCTGGCGCTCAGCTATTTCACCTACTTTTTTAGCTACGGTATTTTCCTGCCTTTCTGGAGCGTCTGGCTCAAAGGGATTGGCCTTACGCCGGAAACCATTGGCGTGCTGCTGGGCGCCGGGCTGGTTGCGCGTTTTCTGGGAAGTCTGTTAATTGCGCCACGCGTCAGCGATCCCTCCTTACTGATTAAAGCTGTACGAATTCTGGCGCTGCTGACGCTGGTCTTTGTGGCCTGCTTCTGGGTCAGCCATCAGTTTGCGTGGTTGATGGTAGTGATGGTGGGCTTCAATCTGTTCTTCTCTCCGCTGGTACCGCTGACGGATGCGCTGGCGAATACCTGGCAAAAACAGATAACCATGGATTATGGTCGCGTACGTCTGTGGGGTTCGATTGCCTTTGTGATTGGCTCTGCGCTGGTGGGCAAGCTGGTCAGTCTCTACGATTATCACGCCATTCTGGCGTTGTTGAGCCTCGGGATCGCTTCAATGCTGTTGGGTATGTTATTGCGCCCTTCAGTGATGCCGCAGGGAGAAAACCGCCATCAGGAAAGCGCTGGCTGGCCTGCCTGGAGGGCGTTGGTCGTCCAAAGCTGGCGCTTTCTGGCGTGCGTGTGCCTGCTTCAGGGAGCACATGCAGCCTATTACGGTTTTAGCGCAATTTACTGGCAAGGGGCAGGGTACTCGGCTTCAGCCGTGGGGTATCTCTGGTCGCTTGGCGTTGTTGCTGAGGTGATTATCTTTGCCCTGAGCAAAAAACTGTTCCGTCGCTTTGGGGCTCGCGACCTGCTGCTGCTTTCCGCCGTGTGCGGTGTGGCGCGCTGGGGCATTATGGGCTGGACGACAGAACTGCCGTGGCTTCTCGTGGCGCAAATTCTGCACTGTGGCACCTTCACGGTGTGCCATCTGGCTGCCATGCGCTATATCTCAGCCCGGGAAGGTGGGGATGTTATTCGCTTGCAGGCGGTCTATTCAGCCGTTGCAATGGGCGGCAGTATTGCCGTGATGACCGTATTTGCGGGCTTCCTGTATCAGCAACTGGGCCACGGCGTATTCTGGGTCATGGCACTGGTCGCGCTGCCCGCAATGGTAGTACGTCCCAAAGTGGCGGCGCGGGTCTGATTACGACTCCAGCATGGTGCGAATATGTTCTTGCTGCTGCGCATTGAGTGTCTCAACGGCATGGACCAGCGGCGGTGAGAATAGCGGCAGCGCCGTGGGGTAGGGGGTGATAACCAGTGAGGCTTCACGCGGTGCTCCCTCCTTCTGAAAAGCCTGTAACGTCAGATAACGAATATTGAGCGGCAGCAGCGTCAGTTCACGTAGCTGTTGCTCAATTAACGCCTCGCACTCTTTATCATCCCCCGTTAACAGCACGACCTGTTTTTCGTGCAGATCGTTCTCCTGCATCAGCCAGGCTCCAAAAATCACCGCCACCAGGCTCATCTCTTCTTCGGAAAAACGCAGCCCGAATTCGGCTTCCAGCTCAAACAGCGACGCTTTGGTTGTACGCAGCAGGCGCGGGTAAAGGCGATGGATCTCTTCCGGCAGGCTGTTATCGATGCCGATATCAAATAAAGAGCGATCAAGCGCCTGAGTCAGGTGGATATAAAGCTGATCGGTCAGCCCTTGCTCGTCGCTGAAGTTCATCCCGGTCTGTGCCCGAAAACGCGCAATCATGCGGACAATAGTACGGCGTAAACGCTGATCCTGCTGGTGTTTATCCAGAACCGGATCGGGAGTGCGCAGCATCATGAACAGCAGCGACAAAAACAGTTGCTCATCGATATGCGGTGCTGCGGGTACACGACGTTTCCAGTGGCGAACAATCTCCTGCGCCGTAAAATATTCTCCCCTGGACTGCGCCCAGTTGCGCTGAACGTGGGTGAAGCGCGGCGTATTCCCCTGATGGTGTTGAATCAGACAATATTGTAAAAAAAGCTGTAAAAACTGCACATCCCGGCATTCAAACTGGCGCTGAAGCCTGCGGGAACAGAAGTTAATCAGCGCGCGCAGGTTGATGTCATCGTACAGAGGGCGGGCAATGCCGTGCCGTTTAAGCGCGGTTTTTAATGCCGGAGTAAACTGGTGAGAAACAAACTGTGGGCAAAGCCTGAGCGCCCTGCGCAACCAGTGCAGCAGGCATAAACGCTGATTCAGCGCGGTGCCCTCAATTCGGTAGCTGCCGTCATGATGCGTGACGATATCAAGCCGATGATAGCGCTGGATTTCATCGCGTGTCTCGGCTATATCTTGCCGTGCGATGGTGTCGTCAACCCCGTTGGCAGCCATAATGCTCTGTGCGGTTACGGCAGTATCTGGCAGGTAAAGCATCAAAAGCACCTGGCAGCGGCGCTGCGAACTGGAAAGCACAGATGGAATCTCAAGCGTCGTCATCATCTGTCGGGTATCCAGTGTGAGTGTTTGGTAAGAATAGCTAAAGGATGTCTGCAATAAAGCGCAACGGGAATGCTTTCCTTCAGGATTGCAGGCGAACATCACAGAATTTTTGACGTGAGGAATTGATGCAAATAGTTAAACAAAGTGCTCTGACGTTATTTTTGGCGGTTTTCACTTTTACCGTCAGCGCACATCCTCACAGTTTTATTAGCCTGCAAACAACGCTGGTGACAGACGGGACGCAACTTAGCGGCCTTAAGATGCGCTGGACGATGGACGAAATCACCTCTGCTGACCTGCTTTATGATGCCGGAAATGCCAAACCTGGCGATGATGTCTGGAAAAAACTGGCGGCGGAAGTGATGGCGAATGTACTGGGTCAGCACTATTTCACCGAGTTCTGGCATAACGGCCAGAAAGTTAAATTCCTTAATCGCCCGACGGAATACGGGATGTCGCGTGAAGGGCATCAGGCGGTGCTGACGTTTGTGCTGCCTCTGGCGCAACCCCAGCCGCTGGCGGGGCAAAAGTATACCTTTTCAACTTTTGACCCAAGCTATTACGTCGATATGAGTTATGCCGAAGACAGCGATGCGCAGCTGCCTGCCGGGCTGCAAAAACGCTGTACGCTGGCGGTCCACACCCCTAAACCCAGTGAAGAAACGCTTAACTTTGCCGTGTCTCTCGATAAAGAAGATGCTCCGCCAGAGGATATGGAGCTGGGTAAACAGTTTGCACAGCAGGTAACGTTGCAATGTCAGTGATCTCTTCCCCCGTCAGAAAACCCCGCCGCTGGTTGCAGCTTTGGCCGCTGGCCCTGTTTCTGGTGTTGGCCGCAGGCGGCATGCTTTGGCTGTGGCAATTATGGCCGCAGGTGATGATGAAAAGCATCCTCTGGCAGCGTGATGTTAATCAGCAGATGAGCGGGCTGCTAAAAGCCGTGGCCGACAACCCGACTCAGGCGGGGGGATCGCTGCTGATTTTCAGCTTTCTGTATGGTGTTTTGCACGCGCTTGGCCCCGGACACGGCAAAATTGTGATTACCACCTGGCTTGCCACGCATCCCTCAAAGCTGAAATCGAGTATTGGCCTGACGCTGGCCTCCTCATTGCTACAGGGGCTTGTGGCTATTGTGCTGGTAGTGGTCGTCCTGTCGCTTCTGCAACTCCCGGCGCGTCAGCTTCATTTGAGCAGTTTCTGGCTAGAGAAGGGCAGCTACGCGCTGGTGGGCGTGCTGGGGCTGATCCTCTGCTGGCGAGCACTAAAGAAAATGCGCGCCTTACTGCAAAAACCAACATTCAAAACCTTTATGCCATACCACGTTCACGATGCTCATTGCGGCTGTGGACATCAACATTTGCCGACTCAAAAACAGCTGCAAAATGGCGATGACTGGCGCGCACGGTTGATGATTGTTCTCTCGATGGGAATGCGCCCGTGTTCGGGGGCGATCATGGTGCTGCTGTTCAGTAAGGTTATTGGTGTGTTTGGCTGGGGAATGATCTCAGCGCTGGCGATGGCGGCGGGAACATCACTAACGATTACTTCACTGGCGTTGCTGGTACACAGTTTCCGTCAACTGGCGGTAAAACTGAGCGGTAATAAAACGCCGGTATTGTGGCGACAGGTTGGCTGGACAACACTTGCGCTGGCAGGTGGCGTTATTTTACTTGTTGCGGCGGTAACGATGTGGATGAGTGCGGTGCCGGTAGGAAGGGGATTGCGGCCGTTTTAACAGGGGCGGGCAGGTGCCCGCACCCTGATGACTGAATTAACGCTTCAGCGCGTCGCTCAGTTCATCACGCATGTTTGCCAGCATGGCTTTAACAACGCGTGGGTTACCTGCAACGATGTTGCCGGTGGTCATGTAGTTGTGGCCGCCGGTGAAGTCACACACCAGTGCGCCCGCTTCACGCGCGATCAGCTCACCCGCAGCAAAGTCCCACGGCTTCAGTGCCAGTTCGAAGTAACCGTCAACGCGACCGGTCGCAACGTATGCCAGATCCAGTGCAGCAGAACCGGTGCGACGGAAATCGGCACATTCGGTGAACAGTTTGCCCAGGATATTCATATAAGTAGTTGCGTGCTGCTTCGCTTTGAACGGGAAGCCGGTCGCCAGAATGGTGCCGTCCAGGTCACGTGCATTGCTGCAACGCAGACGGTAGCCGTTCAGCTGAGCGCCCTGGCCGCGGGTTGCGGTGAACAGTTCGTTACGCATTGGATCGTAGACAACGGCGACTTCAGTACGGCCTTTAATGCGTACAGCGATAGACACAGAGAAGTGTGGCAGGCGTTTTACGAAGTTGGTGGTGCCATCCAGTGGATCGATAACCCATTGAACATCCTGATCGGTACCTTCATGTTCACCGCTTTCTTCGGTGATGATGGTGTGCTGCGGGTAAGATTTGCGGATCGTTTCGATAATAATCGCTTCTGCGGCTTTATCGACGTTAGTCACGAAATCATTGCTGCCTTTCTGGCTGGTTTCTACGGAGTCTGGAGTTTCGTAGTGTTTGGCAATTACATTACCCGCCTTGCGCGCTGCGCGCACGGCGATGGTCAGCATCGGATGCATCGGTCTCTCTCACTGGATGTTAAAGAACATGAAAATCGGCGCAGAGTATAGCAGCGGGATCGGATTATGTCTCCCGATTATGATAATATGCCCGAATATTCTTCAGACACTGAATTCAGACACTAAAAACTATGCTGCAAAACATTCGAATCGTGCTGGTCGAAACATCGCATACCGGCAATATGGGCTCTGTTGCCCGCGCAATGAAAACCATGGGTTTAACCAATCTGTGGCTGGTAAACCCACTGGTCAAACCCGACTCCCAGGCTATCGCCCTGGCGGCCGGTGCCAGTGATGTTATCGGCAATGCCCAGATTGTTGATACCCTCGACGAAGCTCTGGCAGGTTGTAGCCTGGTGGTGGGCACCAGCGCGCGCTCGCGTACGCTGCCGTGGCCGATGCTGGACCCGCGTGAATGCGGTCTGAAAAGCGTGGCAGAAGCTGAACAGGCACCAGTTGCACTGGTGTTTGGCCGTGAACGCGTTGGCCTGACCAACGACGAACTGCAAAAATGTCATTATCACGTGGCGATTGCCGCAAACCCGGAATACAGCTCGCTGAACCTGGCGATGGCGGTACAGGTTATTGCCTACGAAGTGCGCATGGCCTGGCTGGCAACGCAGGAGAAACCGGTAGAACATAAAGAAGAGGCGGCTTACCCGCTGGTGGACGACCTGGAGCGTTTCTACGGTCATCTGGAACAGACCCTGCTTTCAACCGGTTTTATCCGTGAAGGTCACCCGGGGCAGGTGATGAACAAACTGCGCCGTATGTTTACCCGTGCGCGCCCGGAAAGCCAGGAGCTGAACATCCTGCGCGGTATCCTGGCGTCGATTGAGCAGAAGAATAAAGAGTAGCGTCGTCTGTTCGCCGGGTGGCGCTTCGCTTACCCGGCCTACAGAACCGTAGGTCGGGTAAGCGAAGCGCCACCCGACAAAAACGGCACGGAAGGTTAAATACCTGACTAAAACAGTCAAGTAAATAGTTGACCAATTTAGTCAGGAATGTCAGACTTGGCCCTGCTATGCAATACCCCCATTTTACAATAAAAAACCCCGGGCAGGGGCGAGTTTGAGGTTAAGTAAGACATGAGACTGACATCTAAAGGGCGTTATGCCGTGACCGCGATGCTGGACGTTGCGCTCAACTCCGAAGCGGGCCCGGTTCCGTTGGCTGATATTTCTGAACGACAAGGGATCTCCCTCTCTTACCTGGAACAGCTGTTCTCCAGACTGCGTAAAAATGGACTGGTTTCCAGCGTTCGTGGCCCAGGCGGCGGATATCTGCTGGGTAAAGACGCGGGCAGTATTGCGGTAGGCGAAGTGATTAGCGCAGTTGACGAATCCGTTGACGCGACCCGTTGCCAGGGTAAAGGCGGCTGCCAGGGCGGCGATAAGTGCCTGACCCATGCGCTGTGGCGCGATCTGAGTGACCGTCTGACCGGCTTCCTGAACAACATCACCCTTGGTGAGCTGGTGAATAACCAGGAAGTTCTGGATGTGTCTGGTCGTCAGCACAGCCATGATTCCCAACGCAGCACCCGCGCGCAAGACGCAATCGACGTTAAACTGCGCGCGTAATAAAAAGATAAGTATTTCAGAATCAGGCCGGGGCGTTCGCTCGCCCCGTGTACTCGGTCGTACATCCAGCCGGTTGCCTGATTCCTTGCATTGAAGCGATGTACGGAGTTTATAGAGCAATGAAATTACCGATTTATCTCGATTACTCCGCAACCACGCCGGTGGACCCGCGTGTTGCCGAGAAAATGATGCAGTGTCTGACCCTGGACGGAAACTTTGGTAACCCAGCTTCCCGTTCACACCGTTTTGGCTGGCATGCTGAAGAGGCGGTAGATATCGCCCGTAATCAGATTGCTGACCTGGTGGGTGCCGATCCGCGTGAAATCGTATTCACCTCCGGTGCAACCGAATCCGACAACCTGGCGATCAAAGGTGCGGCCAACTTTTATCAGAAAAAAGGCAAGCACGTTATCACCAGCAAAACCGAACACAAAGCCGTGCTGGATACCTGCCGTCAGCTGGAGCGTGAAGGGTATGAAGTCACCTACCTGGCGCCACAGAGCAACGGTATCATTGACCTGAAAGAGCTCGAAGCGGCAATGCGTGAAGACACCATTCTGGTTTCCATCATGCACGTGAACAACGAAATCGGCGTAGTGCAGGATATCGCGACCATCGGCGAAATGTGCCGTGCGCGCGGCATCATCTATCACGTTGATGCGACTCAGAGCGTGGGCAAACTGCCTATCGACCTGAGCCAGCTGAAAGTGGATCTGATGTCCTTCTCCGGCCACAAAATCTATGGTCCGAAAGGTATTGGCGCGCTTTATGTTCGTCGTAAGCCACGTATCCGTATCGAAGCGCAGATGCACGGCGGCGGTCACGAGCGCGGAATGCGTTCAGGTACTCTGCCTGTTCACCAGATCGTGGGCATGGGCGAAGCGTACCGCATTGCGAAAGAAGAGATGGAAACCGAGATGGCGCGTCTGCGCACTCTGCGTAACCGTCTGTGGGACGGCGTGAAAGATATGGAAGAAGTGTATCTGAACGGTTCCCTGGAGCAGGGCGCACCAAACATCCTCAACGTAAGCTTCAACTATGTTGAAGGCGAATCGCTGATCATGGCACTGAAAGACCTGGCGGTTTCTTCTGGCTCTGCATGTACTTCTGCAAGCCTGGAGCCATCCTACGTGCTGCGCGCACTGGGGATGACCGACGAGCTGGCACACAGCTCTATCCGTTTCTCTTTAGGTCGTTTCACTACCGAAGAAGAGATTGACTACACCATCAAGCTGGTTCGCAACTCCATTGGCCGTCTGCGTGACCTTTCTCCACTGTGGGAAATGTTCAAACAGGGCGTGGATCTGAACAGCATTGAATGGTCACATCACTAATCGGTACATAAGGAGAATTCAATCATGGCATACAGCGAAAAAGTTATTGATCATTACGAGAACCCACGCAACGTTGGCTCTTTTGACAACAGCGATGAATCCGTAGGTAGCGGCATGGTCGGTGCACCAGCGTGTGGCGACGTGATGAAGTTGCAGATTAAAGTCAACAATGAAGGTATCATTGAAGACGCGCGCTTCAAGACCTATGGCTGCGGTTCTGCTATTGCGTCCAGCTCACTTGTGACCGAGTGGGTAAAGGGCAAGTCTCTGGACGAAGCACAGGCAATCAAAAACACCGATATTGCTGACGAACTCGAACTGCCGCCGGTGAAAATTCACTGCTCTATCCTGGCAGAAGACGCGATCAAAGCCGCTATTGCGGATTACAAAAGCAAACGTGAAGCAAAATAATTGAGGTTTGAGTATGTCGATTACCCTTAGCGACAGCGCTGCCGCGCGAGTAAGCGCCTTCCTGGCGAACCGTGGTAAAGGCTATGGCCTGCGACTGGGCGTACGTACCTCCGGCTGTTCTGGTATGGCTTACGTACTGGAGTTTGTTGATGAACCGGCGTCCGACGACACCGTGTTTGAAGACAAGGGCGTGAAGGTGGTGGTCGATGGTAAGAGCCTGCAATTCCTCAATGGCACTCAGCTGGACTTTGTAAAAGAAGGCCTGAACGAAGGGTTCAAATTCACGAACCCGAACGTAAAAGACGAGTGCGGTTGCGGCGAAAGCTTCCACGTTTGATCGTGCGTCATCCGATGAACCCCACCGCAGGAATCTGTGCGTGGGGTTTGTTTTAATCGGCTACCCCTGAGATTGTTATGGATTACTTCACCCTCTTCGGATTACCCGCTCAGTACACTGTCGATATTCCGGCCCTGACGATCCGTTTTCAGGATCTGCAACGTCAATATCACCCGGATAAATTCGCCAGTGGTACTCAGTCAGAGCAATTGGCGGCCGTGTCTCAATCTGCGACCATCAATCAGGCCTGGCAGACGCTGCGTAATCCGTTAACCCGCGCAGAGTACTTACTCTCTCTTCACGGATTTGATCTGGCGAGCGAACAACACACCGTACGCGATACCGCATTCCTGATGGAACAGCTGGAGCTGCGTGAAGAGCTGGATGAGATTGACCAGGCGAAAGACGAAAACCGGCTGTCGCGCTTTATCAAACGTGTCAAAGAGATGTTTGATACCCGCCATCAGCAGATGGTTGAACAATTGAATAACGAGACATGGGACGTAGCGGCGGACACAGTACGCAAGCTCCGTTTTCTCGATAAACTGCGAAGCAGCGCTGAACAACTCGAAGAAAAGCTGCTCGATTTTTGATTCTGGAAGCTCAACATGGCCTTATTACAAATTAGTGAGCCTGGTTTAAGTGCTGCACCGCACCAGCGTCGTCTGGCGGTGGGCATTGATTTAGGTACCACCAATTCCCTCGTGGCGACCGTGCGTAGCGGCCAGGCTGAAACGCTGGCTGACGCAGACGGCCGCCATTTGCTGCCATCTGTGGTCCACTATCATCAGCAGGGCCACACGGTCGGCTACGATGCGCGTGCTAACGCCGCCCGCGATCCGGTCAACACCATCATCTCTGTTAAGCGCATGATGGGTCGCTCTCTGGCGGATATCCAGAGCCGCTACCCGCACCTGCCTTATCAGTTCCAGGCAAGTGAAAATGGCTTGCCGATGATCGCCACCACCGCCGGTTTACTGAACCCGATTCGTGTGTCTGCAGACATCCTCAAAGCGCTGGCGGCCCGCGCCACAGCTACGCTTGAAGGCGAACTGGACGGCGTGGTGATTACCGTTCCAGCCTATTTTGACGATGCACAGCGTCAGGGCACCAAAGACGCTGCGCGTCTGGCTGGGCTGCACGTATTGCGTCTGCTGAACGAACCGACTGCCGCTGCCATTGCCTATGGCCTGGATTCCGGTCAGGAAGGGGTGATTGCGGTATACGATTTGGGTGGCGGGACGTTTGATATCTCCATCCTGCGCTTAAGCCGTGGTGTATTTGAAGTACTGGCCACCGGCGGTGATTCTGCGCTCGGCGGTGATGATTTCGATCACCTGCTGGCGGATCACATTCGCGAGCAGGCGGGCATTACCGATCGTAGCGACGCGCGCGTTCAGCGTGAACTGCTGGATGCGGCGGTTGAAGCCAAAATTGCACTGAGTGACGCCCAGGCTGTCACCGTGAATGTCGCGGGCTGGCAGGGTGAAATCACCCGTGAACAGTTTAATGATCTGATTACCTCTCTGGTAAAACGCACGCTTCTGGCCTGCCGCCGCGCGCTGAAAGACGCGGGTGTTGAAGCGGAAGAGGTACTTGAAGTGGTCATGGTGGGTGGTTCCACCCGTGTGCCGCTGGTGCGTGAACGCGTGGGTGAATTCTTTGGCCGCACGCCGCTAACCTCCATCGACCCGGACAAAGTGGTCGCTGTGGGCGCCGCAATTCAGGCTGATATTCTGGTCGGCAACAAGCCGGACAGCGAAATGCTGCTGCTGGACGTCATTCCGCTCTCCCTGGGGCTGGAAACGATGGGCGGCCTGGTAGAGAAAGTGATCCCGCGTAACACCACCATTCCGGTGGCGCGTGCACAGGAGTTCACCACCTTCAAAGATGGCCAGACCGCGATGTCTATCCACGTGATGCAGGGCGAACGTGAACTGGTGCAGGATTGCCGTTCTCTGGCGCGCTTTGCGCTGCGCGGTATTCCGGCGCTGCCTGCGGGTGGGGCGCACATTCGCGTGACCTTCCAGGTAGATGCGGACGGCCTGCTGAGCGTCACGGCGATGGAAAAATCGACCGGTGTTGAATCGTCCATCCAGGTGAAGCCGTCTTACGGCCTGACCGATGGCGAAATCGTGACCATGATTCAGGATTCAATGAGCTACGCCGAACAAGACGTGAAGGCACGAATGCTGGCTGAACAGAAAGTTGAAGCCGCGCGCGTGCTGGAAAGCCTGGTTGGCGCACTCACTGCCGATGCCGCGCTGTTAAGCGCCGCTGAGCGTCAGGTGATCGACGACGCTGCCGAGCACTTACGTGCCGTAGCGCAAGCCGATGACGCTGATGCAATAGAAGAAGCCATTAAAAACGTTGATAAACAAACCCAGGACTTCGCCGCTCGCCGCATGGACAAATCTGTCCGCGTCGCGCTGAAAGGCCAGTCCGTGGACGAGGTTTAATATGCCAAAGATTGTTATTTTGCCTCATGCGGACCTCTGTCCGGATGGCGCTGTTCTGGAAGCGAAGACCGGTGAAACCATTCTCGACGTTGCCCTGCGTAACGGTATCGAAGTGGAACACGCCTGTGAAAAATCCTGTGCCTGCACCACGTGTCACTGCGTTGTGCGTGAAGGTTTTGACTCTCTTGCTGAGAGCACCGAAGACGAAGACGACATGCTGGATAAAGCATGGGGTCTGGAGCCAGACAGCCGTTTAAGCTGCCAGGCACTGGTGACCGACGAAGATCTGGTTGTGGAATTCCCACGTTACACCATCAACCACGCACGCGAGCATTAATATGGGACTGAAGTGGACAGACAGCCGTGAAATCGGCGAAGCGCTCTACGACGCGAACCCGGATCTCGATCCAAAGACCGTACGATTCACCGACATGCATCAGTGGATCTGCGATTTAGAGGATTTTGACGACGATCCAAACGCATCCAATGAAAAAATTCTGGAGGCGATTCTGTTAGTCTGGTTAGATGAGGCTAGCTAAATCACATTACGGGCTGCCTTCAGGCGGCCCGTTTGCTAATAAGGATAAATAAAATGACCGAAGCGATGAAGATTACGCTCTCCACACAGCCTGCCGACGCACGCTGGGGCGAGAAAGCCACCTACAGCATCAACAACGACGGCATTACCCTGCACCTGACGGGCAAAGATGATTTGGGCCTGATCCAGCGCGCGGCGCGCAAAGTGGATGGTCTTGGGATTAAACACGTGACGCTGGACGGCGAAGGCTGGGATATCGATCGCAGCTGGGCGTTCTGGGCAGGTTACAAAGGTCCGAAAGGCACCCGTAAAATTGAGTGGGCAAACCTCGATGAAGCCGGCCAGAAAGAGCTGGAAAGCCGTCTGACCATTATCGACTGGGTGCGTGACACCATCAACGCCCCGGCTGAAGAATTAGGCCCGGAGCAGCTGGCGCAGCGCGCGGTTGACCTGCTGTGCGGCGTGGCGGGTGACAAAATGTCTTACCGCATCACCAAAGGCGAAGATCTGCGCGAGCAGAACTACATGGGTATTCATACCGTGGGCCGCGGCTCTGAGCGTCCCCCTGTGCTGCTGGCGCTGGATTACAACCCAACCGGCGACAAAACGGCGCCCGTCTTTGCCTGCCTGGTTGGTAAAGGTATTACCTTCGATACCGGCGGTTACAGCCTGAAGCAGAGCGCATTCATGGATTCCATGAAATCTGATATGGGCGGCGCGGCGACCATTACCGGCGCGCTGGCGTTTGCTATCACCCGTGGTCTGAACAAGCGCGTGAAGCTATACCTGTGCTGCGCGGACAACATGGTGAGCGGCAATGCCTTTAAACTGGGCGACATCATTCGCTACCGCAACGGCAAAAACGTCGAAGTGATGAACACCGACGCCGAAGGCCGTCTGGTGCTGGCCGATGGCCTGATCGACGCATCTGCGCAGAAACCCGAGCTGATTATCGATATGGCAACCCTGACCGGTGCGGCCAAAACCGCCCTGGGCAATGATTACCACGCGCTGTTCAGCTTCGACGACAAACTGGCTGCCCGCCTGCTGGCAAGCGCTGCCGCAGAGAACGAACCGTTCTGGCGTCTGCCGCTGGCCGAGTTCCACCGCAGCCAGCTGCCGTCTAACTTTGCCGAACTGAACAACACCGCAAGCGCGGCGTACCCGGCAGGTGCAAGCACCGCCGCTGGCTTCCTGTCTCACTTCGTTGAGAACTACCATGAAGGCTGGCTGCACATCGACTGCTCCGCAACGTACCGTAAAGCGGCAGTTGAGCAGTGGTCTGCGGGCGCGACCGGTCTGGGTGTGCGTACCGTGGCGAACCTGCTGACGGCTGAGTAATTGTTGCCCCCCTCACCCCAGCCCTCTCCCCAAAGGGGAGAGGGCTGGGGTGAGGGGGGAAATGCATCATCTGGAATTGTTATGTCAGAAACCAAAAACGAATTAGAAACCCTGCTGGAAAAGGCGGCGACCGAGCCCGCCCACCGTCCGGCATTTTTCCGCACGCTGCTGGAATCCACTGTCTGGGTGCCGGGCACCGCGGCGGAAGGTGAGCAGGTCGTAGAAGACAGCGCGCTGGATCTGCTGCACTGGGAGAAAGACGACGGCACTTCAGTCATTCCGTTCTTCACCTCTCTTGAAGCACTCCAGGAAGCGGTTGAAGATGAACAGGCATTTGTGGTGATGCCCGTGCGCACGTTGTTTGAAATGACGCTGGGCCAGACGCTGTTCCTGAACGCCAAACTGCCGACCGGAAAAGAGTTCACCCCGCGCGAAATCAGCCATCTGATTGGCGAAGAGGGCAACCCGCTCAGCACGCAGGAAGTGATTGAAGGTGGCGAAACGCTGCTGTTGTCTGAAGTGGCAGAACCGCCGGCGCAGATGATTGACTCCCTGACCACGCTATTCAAAACCATCAAGCCAGTAAAACGCGCGTTCCTGTGCTCCATTAAAGAGAGCGCGGACGAACAGCCAGTGCTGCTGATGGGTATTGAAGCCGACGGTGACATCGACGAGATCATTCAGGCTGCCGGAAGCGTGGCTACTGACACTCTGCCAGGTGATGAGCCGATTGATATCTGCCGTGTTGTGAAAGGTGAGAAGGGCATCAGCCACTTTATTACTGAACACATCACCCCGTTCTATGAACGTCGCTGGGGCGGTTTCCTGCGCGATCTTAAAACCAATCGCATTATCTGATAGCACTGGGGTGAGCACTCACCCCGTTGCTTCCAACAGCAGTAAATCCATCAACAGCACCAGATTAGACTCGAACGACGTCACGCCAGCGGCTTCTGCGGCGTAATGTACCGCTTCGTCATATAACGCGAAATGCAAATCCGCCATGCTCGCCAGCGTATTTGCAGAGGCGCGAGTAAAGGCCACCACCGTCATGCCAACATTTTTGGCAATCCGCGCTTTATCCAGCACCTGTTCTGTTTCGCCACTGCGTGAGACGGCAATAAACACCTGATAACGAGCAGCGTTACTCAGAAAAATATTCCTGCTGTCGCCGGGCCCGGAAATAAAGGCCGTTTTGCCCAACACCTGCAATTTCTTGGTGAGGTATTCGGCAAAAAGATAAGAAAACCCGGCGCCGTAGAGAAAAAAACTCTCTTTCTGGCGCAACAGGTCGGCAAACTGCTGGCGTTTTTCTTGCGTAACCCACTGGAATGTCTGCTGATAATTCGCAATGAACTGGCTGAACAGGGCAGGCAATTCCGGGAGGTCATTCCTTTGCGCAGTAATGTGTGGTGTGTCTGAAAGAAGCTGTTTGCAGTGCCAGATAAACTCGCTAAAACCGCTAAACCCCAGTTTCTGGCACAGACGCATAATGGTGGCGGTAGAGACGAATGTCGCCTGCGCCAGCTCGCGCACCGTGATGTTACCCACCAGCAGCGGATGTTCTGTGAGGTGGGCGAGCACGCGATACTCCGCGCGGGTCAATGACTCCCCGCGCGTTAAGAGCGTGGTCAGGCGGTTATCCATTATTTGGCAGGTTCAACCGGCAGGTCGTCACGGGCACCCCATTCGCTCCACGCGCCGTCGTAGAGCGTGACGTCATTGACGCCGAGCGTGGCGAGCGCCAGGATCGCCACGCAGGCCGTTACGCCGGAGCCGCAGCTGGCAATAATCGGGCGGCGTAAATCCACGCCCGCACGGTCAAAAATAGCGCGCAGCTCGTCGGTGGTTTTGAGCTCACCTTCAAACACTAAATCACCCCAGGGAACGTTCAGAGCGCCAGGAATATGGCCGCGCTTTAACCCCGGACGCGGTTCATCCGCTTCGGCGTTGAAACGCGGTGCAGGGCGAGCATCGATGATTTGCGCTGTTTTTTCATGGCTAACGACCAGCACATCGGTCAGACGTTTCACCACGTGAGCGTCGAAGGTAGCATCGAACTCGCCTTCCGGCAACGTCACGTCGCCCTGCTGGAGCGGCAGCTCGTCGCGCTTCCAGCCCGCAAGGCCGCCCGCCAGAATCGAGACGTTTTCCACGCCGAAGTTTTTCAGCATCCACCACGCACGCGGCGCCGAGAAGAGGTTACCTTCGTCATAAACAACGAGGTGTTTGTCTTTGCTGACGCCCAGCTCGCGCATCGCCACGGAAAACGCTTCCGAACGCGGCAGCATGTGCGGCAGGGGAGAAGTGTGGTCAGAGAGGGCTTCAATATCAAAAAATACCGCGCCAGGCAGATGTCCGGCGCGGTACTCACCGGGAACGTCGCGATGCTCTTGCCCCGGAGGGGCCATACGTGCGTCTATAATCTGGACTTCCGGGTCGTCGCTGTGTTCAATCAACCAGTCGGCGGCGACAAAATATGAGGTGGACATGGGTGCCTCCATTTTTTTCCGTAAAAAAGGATTGTCGGTGTTTTTTCTGACACCGACAAGCACACCACGTTCAACTCGCGAGCAACGCCTTATTTTTTCACCGCTTCGCCGTTATTCCAGGCTTTTTGCAGCGCAGGCCAGTAATCACGGTTAGCCTCTATCATCTCATCGAGAATCGCTTTTGCATGTTCCATAGTGGGCACGGTACGGTTCAGGGTGAATGCCTGCAACGCTTTTTCATAGTTGCCCTCTATAGTGGCTTCCACCAGCAGCTGTTCAGAAGCCAGCTGCTGTTGCAGTAACGTCTGGTGGAACAGCGGTACCTGGCCCACGCGTATTGGCTCTGGCCCTTCTGAGGTGATATAGGCTGGCACTTCCACCACGGCATCGTACGGCAGATTAGTAATCGCCCCGCGGTTTTCCACCATCACCAGATGGCGGCTCCGCAGGTTAAAGGCCAGCGAGCAGGCAACATCAACAATGAATTCACCGTGCACGCCAACGTGGAAGGCATCCGACAGTACGCCGGTGCGCTTGTACTCTTCTGCGGCCGCGAACAGCTTCTTCTCGCGCCCGTTCATCACTTCGTTAGCGCGGGTGTATTCAGGGTTCTGGTGCTCGACAATCTGGTTCGGCATCAGGTAGTACTGCAAATACGGGTTCGGCAGATACTCCGGGAAATTGTCCATGATCGGTTTGATGTTGCGCCAGGTTTTTACCCATGAAGGATCGGAATGCTGCGGGTCGGTTTTCGCGGCATCTTCCGTCAGCAGACCAAACTTCGCGATATGTCGACGCAGCTCCGGCAGCTTGTCTTCGCCATCCACCAGCACGCGGGTAAACCAGCCGAAGTGGTTCAGACCAAAGTAGTCCACCTCCAGCTTGTGGCGATCGACACCCAGAATCGCCCCCATATTACGCATCGCGGCCACCGGCATATCGCAGATGTTCAGCACGCGGGCGTTCGGACGCAGACGACGCACGCCTTCCGCGACGATCGCCGCCGGGTTGGAGTAATTTACGATCCACGCTTTTTCATGCGCGTAGCGATCCACCAAATCGATAAGCTCCACCATCGGCAGGATGGTGCGCAGGCCGTACGCCAGCCCGCCAGGGCCGCAGGTTTCTTGCCCAACCACGCCGTGACGCAATGGGATCTTCTCATCCTGCTCGCGCATTTTGTACTGGCCAACGCGCATCTGGGCGAAGACAAAATGTGCGCCGCTGAAAGCCACTTCCGGATCGCTGGTGACGGTAAATTTAATGCTCTGGCTGTGGTCGCGAATAACCTTCTCCACCACCGGCGCAATGGTGTTCTGACGCGCGTCGTCAATATCGTAGAGGCGTATTTCTGCCAGCGGGAAATCCTGCAGGCGTACCATCAGGCTTTTCACGATACCCGGCGTGTAAGTGCTGCCGCCACCGGCAATAGAGAGAATAAACGGGGGTTTAAACATCTTTAGCTCCTTTCAGAGAAACGTCTCAACGGCTTCTCGCATTTTTTTGACATGCAGCCCGTAGACCACCTGAACATTGTTACCTTGTTTGATAATCCCTTTCGCGCCGGTCGCCTTGAGGCACGGTTCGTCAATGATCTCGACATTCTTCACTGTGACGCGTAAGCGGGTGTAGCAGTTATCTACCGCTTCAATATTTTCTCGTCCGCCAAGACCCGACACGATGGATCCCCCCAGGCCCTCATTGTTCCCCTTCGCCTGATACTCGTGTTTGCTGTAGAGCCGTGTTTCCTGCTCGTCATCTTCACGGCCTGGCGTCTTCATGTTGAAACGCAGGATCAGGAAGCGGAACACCACGAAGTAGAGCACGAACATAATCAGCCCAACCACGAGGTACATTGGCCAGTTGGATTTCTCTGTGCCGAGCGGCAGGTTGTAAAGAATGAAATCAATAATCCCGTTAGCGCCAATTGCATGAACGCCAAACAGCGAGAAGAGCATCATGCCGATGCCGGTCAGTACCGCGTGCACCACGAACAGCAGGGGGGCAACAAACAGGAACGAGAACTCAATCGGTTCGGTCACCCCCACCAGCAGAGAGGTCAGTGCGGCCGGGATAAGAATCGCTTTTGCCGCAGCCTTGCGTTCTGGCTTCGCGGTCATATACATCGCCAGCGCCGCCGCAGGCAGGCCAAACATCTTGCTGATGCCACGCGCATCCCACACTACCGTGCTGCTGAGCTGTTTCACCTGCGGGCAAGCCATCTCGGCAAAGTAGATATTGCGCGCACCCTGGTAGGTTGCACCGCAGACCTCTTGTGTCCCGCCCAGTTCGGTATACAGGAACGGCGTGTAAACCAGATGATGCAAACCGGTTGGCACCAGAATGCGTTCAAGGAAACCGTAAATGGCCACACCGAACGGACCAGAGTCTTTTATCACCAGCGCCAGGGTGCTAATGCCATGTTGGGCAAATGGCCAGAGTTCACTCATTACCACGCCGAGGAGCATGGAAACGGGAAGCATCACAATGGCGACAAAACAGTGGCCGGAATAAATCGCCATCGCGCCATTAAACTGTACGCTGGCGTATTTGTTGTACAGGTAGCCGGAGATAGCCCCGGTCAGGATCCCGGCAAAAACGCCCATCTCCAGAACCTGAACCCCCAGCACCATGGCTTGTCCGGCCGCTTTCATCTGGTCTGCCGGAGCAAGCTCGCCCTGCAACTGCAGCGTGACGTTCATAGCATTGATAAACACCACAAAGGTCACCAGACCAATCAGGGCGGCGTAGCCTTTATCACGGGTCGCCAGGCCAATCGGGATACCCACGGCAAAGACCAGCGCCAGGTTAACCAGCACTGATACGGCAGATTTGGCGATAAGTTGACCCAGATTCTGGATTAACGGGTGGCCGAGGAATGGCAGATAGTCTGCCAGGTTACCGTTACCCAGCACGTTACCCAGGGCGATAAAAAGGCCGACAATCGGTAAGATAAGTACCGGTCCGTACAATGATTTTCCGAAATTTTGTAAGGCGTTCACGGCTCGTTTCATGGCTATCTCTCTTATTGAACCGCGCACTCGGTGTGCGTCTTGGGCCTTAAACTAGCAGGCAACTGGCGGGTTCATCCAGCTATCCGCTTGTTTTAAAAACAAATGACGTGAAAGGTAACATGTGACGTTTGATGGTGTGATCGGCGTTGCAGCACCGGTTGTGAGGTATCACCTCTTTGCGAGGTGCTTTCCAGAATCTCAATTTAGACTTTTTGTATTAATGAAACTTGCGGATAATACTTACCCGGATGACGACCAACAGGCTCAATGGGCCAGGGATAAAGGATGAAACCGTTCCGCTTAGCCGCGATCTCACTCGCGCTGCTTACCGCTTTTACGCTTGTCGGCTGTGATAACAGCGACGAAAAACCACAGGCTTCGGCCCCGGCACCTTCTGCAACCGCCAGTTCATCGAAAGAGAACACTCCGGTAAAACCCGATAGCGCGCAACTGGCGAAGCTGGCGTCTGCCAGTCAGGGTAAACCTCTCACCTTACTGGATGCCTCTGAAATCCAGCTCGACGGAGCGGCTACGTTAGTTCTGACATTCTCTGTCCCACTCAATCCCGATCAGGATTTTGCGCGTACCGTTCATGTCGTTGATAAGAAAAGCGGTAAAGTGGATGGCGCATGGGAGTTGGCGCCCAATCTGAAAGAGCTGCGCTTGCGTCACCTCGAGCCGAACCGCAATCTGGTGATTACCGTCGAACGCGACCTGCTGGCGCTGAACAAAGCCACATTTGGCATCGATTACGAAAAAGCGATCACCACCCGGGATGTCGAACCGACTGTCGGTTTTGCCAGCCGCGGCTCGCTTCTGCCAGGAAAAGTGGTGGAAGGGCTGCCGGTGATGGCGCTCAACGTCAACAACGTGGATGTGAACTTCTACCGCGTGAAGCCTGAATCTCTGGCATCGTTTGTCAGCCAGTGGGAATACCGTAACTCGCTCACCAACTGGGAGTCTGACAATCTGCTCAAAATGGCCGATCTGGTCTATACCGGCCGTTTTGATCTTAACCCGGCGCGAAACACGCGCGAAAAACTGCTGCTGCCCCTGAGTGATATCAAACCGCTGCAACAGTCTGGCGTGTATATCGCCGTGATGAACCAGGCGGGACATTACAACTACAGCAATGCGGCCACCCTGTTTACCCTGAGCGACATTGGTCTGTCCGCTCACCGTTATCATAATCGCCTCGATATCTTTACCCAGAGCCTGGAAAACGGCGCGGCACAGTCCGGTATTGAGGTCTCATTACTCAATGATAAAGGGCAGACGCTGGCGCAAGGCACCAGCGATGGTGACGGACACGCCAGACTGGAGACTGATAAAGAAGCCGCGTTAATACTGGCGCGAAAAGACGGGCAGACAACCCTGCTCGACCTGAAACTTCCGGCGCTGGATCTGGCTGAGTTTGATATCGCCGGCGCGCCTGGTTACAGCAAACAGTTCTTTATGTTTGGCCCGCGCGATCTCTATCGCCCGGGTGAAACCGTTATTCTCAATGGCCTGCTCCGTGACAGTGACGGTAAGCCACTGCCTGCACAACCGGTCAAACTTGATGTGCTGCGCCCGGACGGGCAGGTTGCGCGCACCCTGGTGGTTCAGCCGGAAAACGGTTTGTATCGCTTTACCTATCCGCTGGACAGCGGGGCGCAAACCGGTATGTGGCATATTCGCGCCAATACCGGCGATAACCTGCAACGGATGTGGGATTTCCACGTCGAAGATTTTATGCCGGAGCGCATGGCGTTAAATCTCTCAGGGCAAAAAACGCCGGTTTCCCCGGCTGATGACGTCAGGTTTGATGTAACGGGTTATTACCTCTATGGCGCACCCGCCAACGGAAACAGCCTGCAAGGTCAGCTATTCCTGCGTCCTCTGCGTGAGGCCGTGTCGGCACTGCCGGGCTTCCAGTTCGGGGATATCGCTGAAGAGAACCTGACGCGTAGCCTGGATGAAGTACAGCTCACGCTTAACGAGCAGGGCCGGGGTGAGGTATCAGCGGAAAGTCAGTGGAAAGAGGCGCACTCGCCGTTACAGGTGATCCTGCAAGCCAGCCTGCTGGAATCCGGCGGCCGTCCGGTGACGCGTCGCGCAGAGCAGGCCATCTGGCCAGCGCAAACCCTGCCGGGGATCCGCCCGGAGTTTGCCAGCAAAGCAGTGTATGACTACCGCACAGACACCACCGTCAATCAGCCTATTGTTGATGAAAACAGCAACGCCGGTTTTGATATCGTCTATGCCGATGCCAGCGGAGCGAAAAAAGCAGTTTCAGGGCTACAGGTTCGGCTTATCCGCGAACGCCGGGATTACTTCTGGAACTGGTCCGAAACGGACGGATGGCAGTCTCAATTTGATCAAAAAGATCTGGTTGAAGGTGAGCAATCACTCGATATCGCCGCCGATCAGACCGGTAAAGTGACCTTCCCGGTGGAGTGGGGCTCTTATCGTCTGGAGGTCAAAGCGCCAGATGATACGGTCAGTAGTGTGCGTTTCTGGGCCGGCTACAGCTGGCAGGACAACAGCGATGGTACCGGTGCGGCGCGTCCCGACCGCGTGACGCTGAAGCTGGATAAACCGGCCTATCAGCCTGGCGACACCATCAATCTGCACATTGCCGCACCTGCCGCAGGCAAAGGCTACGCGATGATTGAATCCAGCGAAGGGCCGCTGTGGTGGAAGGAAATCGATGTTCCGGCCAACGGTCTTGATCTGGCGATCCCGGTGGATAAAGCCTGGAAACGTCACGATCTTTATCTCAGCACGCTGGTGGTGCGTCCGGGCGATAAATCTAAATCGGCCACACCAAAACGCGCCGTTGGGCTGCTGCACCTGCCAATGGGGGACGAGAATCGTCGCCTGAATATTGCGCTCGATAATCCGCAAAAAATGCGCCCAAATCAGACGCTGTCGGTGAAAGTGAAAGCCAGCGTGAAAGAGGGCGCGGTACCGCAGAAAGTCAACGTGCTGGTTTCTGCGGTGGATAGCGGCGTGCTGAACATTACGGATTACGTCACGCCGGATCCGTGGCAGGCATTCTTCGGGCAGAAGCGTTACGGGGCAGATATTTACGATATCTACGGCCAGGTTATCGAAGGTCAGGGCCGCATGGCGGCGCTGCGTTTTGGTGGTGATGGTGATGAACTGAAACGCGGGGGTAAACCGCCGGTGAATCACGTCACCATTATTGCCCAGCAGGCACAACCCGTAGAGCTTGATGCCAATGGCGAAGGCACCATTACGATGCCGATAGGTGATTTCAACGGCGAATTACGTCTGATGGCGCAAGCCTGGACGGAAGACGACTTTGGCAGCAGCGAAAGCAAAGTTATTGTCGCGGCACCTGTTATCGCTGAGCTGAATACGCCACGCTTCCTCGCCAGCGGCGACACCTCCAGGTTAACGCTGGATGTGACAAACCTGACCGATCAGCCGCAGACCCTGAACGTCGCCTTAACGGCATCGGGCTTGCTAAGCCTGGAAAGCGCGCAGCCGCAGCCGGTTAAGCTGGCGCCAGGCGTGCGAACCACCCTGTTTATTCCGGTTCGGGCGCTCGCTGGCTATGGCGATGGTGAAATTACCGCACAGGTGACGGGGCTGGTGCTTCCGGGGGAAACCTTTGCACCGCAGCAAAAAAGCTGGAAAATCGGTGTTCGTCCGGCGTTCCCGGCCCAGACGGTGAATACAGGAGCAATGCTGAACTCGGGTGAGTCCTGGACTGCACCTGCGCAGCATATCAATGGGTTATCCCCTGAAACCTTGCAGGGACAACTGCTGCTTAGCGGTAAACCACCGCTGAATCTGGCGCGCTATATCCGTGAGTTGCAGGCTTATCCGTATGGTTGTCTTGAGCAGACAACCAGTGGCCTGTTCCCGTCGCTGTATACCAATGCAGCACAGCTGACGGCGCTGGGCATTAAAGGGGATAGCGATGATAAGCGTCGTGCCGCGATTGACATCGGGATATCTCGTCTGTTGCAAATGCAGCGTGATAACGGCGGCTTTGCGCTCTGGGATAAAAATGGCCAGGAAGAGTACTGGCTCACCGCCTATGTGACCGATTTCCTGGTGCGTGCTGGCGAGCAGGGCTACAGCGTTCCGGCCGATGCCATTAATAACGCCAATAACCGCCTGCTGCGCTATTTGCAGGACCCGGGCATGATGTCAATTCGCTACAGTGACGATACTCAGGCCAGTAAATTTGCGGTACAGGCTTATGCAGCGCTGGTGCTGGCGCGTCAGCAAAAAGCGCCGCTCGGCGCATTGCGTGAGATCTGGGATCGCCACGGTCAGGCGGCGTCTGGATTGCCACTGATGCAGCTCGGCATGGCGTTAAAACTGATGGGTGATGCGCCACGTAGCCAGCAGGCGCTGGACCTGGCCATCAAAACGCTGCGTAACGATAGCAAAAACTGGATGGCTGATTACGGTAGCGCGCTGCGCGATAACGCGCTGATGCTCTCCCTACTGGAAGAGTACAAACTGCTGCCGGATGTGCAAAATACCTTACTGAACACGCTTTCTGAACAGGCCTTTAGCCAGCGCTGGCTCTCTACTCAGGAGAGCAATGCGCTGTTCCTGGCCGGCCGTTTATTGCCAACGCTGTCCGGTGCCTGGCAGGCCACGACCAGTCTGGCTGACAAACCACTCAGTGGCGACAATGTACAGGTGCAGAACGTCAATAGTGACCAGCTCGGTGCGTTGCAGGTGACCAACACCGGCACAACACCACTCTGGATCCGCCTTGATAGCACCGGATACCCGGAAAATGCGCCTCAGCCTTCATCCAGCGTATTGCAAATCGAACGACATATTCTGGCCACCGATGGCAGCACCAAATCGCTCTCCTCGTTGAAGAGCGGTGAGCTGGTGCTGGTATGGCTTGATGTGAAAGCCAGCCAGAACGTCCCGGATGCGCTGGTGGTTGATTTGCTCCCGGCAGGACTGGAGCTGGAGAATCAGAATCTGGCAAACAGCAGCGCCAGCTTGCAGGATAGCGGGAGCGAGGTGCAGAACCTGCTGACACAGATGCAGCAGGCGGATATTCAGCATATGGAGTTCCGCGACGATCGCTTCGTGGCGGCGGTTCCGGTCAGTGACGGCCAGCCGGTAACGCTGGTTTATCTGGCGCGCGCCGTAACGCCTGGGACCTATCAGGTGCCGGCCCCGATGGTGGAATCCATGTATGTTCCGCAGTGGCGGGCAACAGGTGCGGCAAGTGGCCCGCTGATTGTTGTTCCATAACATGCAGATAGCTCGTCTGACACGCTCCCGCTGGCTTCAACTGGCGGGAGCGCTTCTCATTTTATGGGGGCTTATCATTGCCGCCGACCGCCTGTGGCCGTTACCGCTCAAAGAGGTCAATCCCGCGCGCGTGGTGGTGGATGAGCAGGGGACACCACTGTGGCGCTTTGCCGACAGCGAAGGGATCTGGCGTTATCCGGTGACCATTGAAGAGGTTTCTCCGCGCTATCTCGACGCCCTGATCCAGTATGAAGACCGCTGGTTTTGGGATCATCCCGGCGTTAACCCTTTTTCCGTGCTGCGTGCGGCCTGGCAGGATCTGAGCTCCGGCAAAGTAGTATCCGGGGGAAGCACGCTCACCATGCAGGTCGCACGGTTACTCGACCCGCATCCGCGTACCTTTGGCGGCAAGATCCGCCAGCTCTGGCGGGCTGTCCAGCTCGAATGGCATCTCTCAAAACGCGATATTCTGACGCTCTACCTGAACCGGGCGCCCTTTGGTGGCACGTTGCAGGGTGTAGGCGCGGCCAGCTGGACCTATCTCGGCAAACCGCCCTCACAGCTAAGCTATTCGGAAGCCGCACTGCTGGCCGTTTTACCCCAGGCCCCAAGCCGGTTACGCCCTGACAGATGGCCGGAGCGTGCTGAAGCCGCGCGAAATAAAGTACTCGACAGAATGGTGACCCAGGGTGTCTGGTCAGCACAGCAGGTTAAAGAGTCCCGTGAAGAGGCCGTCTGGCTGGCGCCACGGCAAATGCCGCAGCTGGCACCGCTTTTTTCACGGATGATGCTTAGCAAAAGTCGGGACAACAAAATTGTCACCACGCTGGATGCGTCATTGCAGCGACAGCTTGAGGAGCTGGCGCTTAACTGGAAGGCGCGCCTGCCGGCAAGAAGCTCTCTGGCGATGATCGTCGTCGATCATACCGATATGAAAGTGCGCGGTTGGGTAGGTTCTGTGGATATCAACGACGATAGCCGGTTCAGCCACGTGGACATGGTTAATGCGATCCGATCGCCGGGATCGGTACTCAAGCCCTTTATCTACGGTATGGCGCTGGACGAGGGGCTGATCCATCCCGCGTCACTGCTACAGGACGTGCCGCGCAGAACCGGGGATTACCGGCCCGGTAATTTCGACAGCGGATTTCATGGGCCAGTCAGTATGAGCGAAGCGCTGGTGCGGTCGCTGAACCTCCCGGCGGTGCAGGTGCTGGAAGCCTACGGACCAAAACGCTTTACCGGAATGCTCAGCAATGCAGGGCTACCGCTTATTCTGCCTGCGGGGGCTCAGCCCAACTTATCGCTGATCCTGGGGGGCGCAGGGGCAAGGCTCGCGGATATTACGGCCGCCTACAGCGCGTTTGCCCGACACGGCAAAGCGGCAAAATTGCGTATCCGGCCTGGCGACCCGCTTCTGGAGCGCCCCTTATTGTCACCGGGTGCGGCGTGGATTATTCGCCGGATTCTGGCGAATGAGGCACAACCTCTGCCTGATGGCGCACTGCCACAGGTGGTGCCGCTCGCGTGGAAAACCGGCACCAGTTATGGCTATCGGGATGCCTGGGCCATCGGCCTTAACGCCCGCTATATCATTGGGATCTGGACCGGACGGCCGGATGGCACGCCAGTGGCCGGACAGTTTGGCTTCGCGAGTGCGGTGCCGTTGCTAAACCAGGTCAATAACATGCTTCAGTCTCGCTCGACGATTGCCGAAGCGCGTCTGCCGCGCGACCCTCGTCCGGCATCGGTTGGGCGCGGCGTTATCTGCTGGCCTGGCGGGCAGTCTCTGCCGGAAGGCAGTGAGAACTGCCGTCGTCGCCTTTCTACCTGGTTACTGGATGGCAGCGAGCCACCAACGCTGTTGCTGCCGGAACAGGAAGGTGTTCGCGGTATCCGCTTCCCCATCTGGCTGAATAAAGAGGGCAAGCGTGTTGCTGCGGATTGCCCGGATGCCACAGAGAAGGTCGTGGACGTGTGGCCGTTGCCGCTGGAACCCTGGCTCCCGGCAGCCGAACGGCGGGCAGTAAGGATCCCGACGGCGTCTGCGGTTTGTCCGCCGTTAGCGCAGGATTCGCCGGCACCGCTTATCCTCTCTGGTGTGCGTGAGGGTGCCGTCATCAAACGTCTGCCGGGTGAAACGCGCGTGTCGCTGCCCCTACAGGCCAGTGGCAGTAGCGGCGAACGCTGGTGGTTTTTAAACGGTGAACCGCTGGATGTGAAAGGAAGGGTTTACACTTTACAGCTTGATAAGTCAGGTGATTATCAGTTACTGGTAATGGATGACGCAGGTCAGGTAACAACGGTGAACTTTACGCTTCAGTAGCGAAATAGTGGCCTTTAGATGTGAGCTGTTGCTAAAACTCATCTTATTTTAAAAAAATGTTACTTAGATCCGTAGGCAATGGCGCTATTGCTCATTATAATCCGCGCCACACCATACTCAGGTATGCAAAACAACAGAACATTTGACAGAGGTTATCATGGCTATTGAACGTACTTTTTCCATCATTAAACCAAACGCGGTGGCAAAAAACGTTATTGGCAGCATCTTCGCTCGCTTTGAATCAGCAGGGTTCAAAATTGTAGGCACCAAAATGCTGCACCTGAGCGTTGAACAGGCTCGCGGTTTCTACGCTGAGCACGAAGGTCGTCCATTCTTTGACGGCCTGGTTGAGTTCATGACTTCTGGCCCAATCGTCGTTTCCGTACTGGAAGGTGAAAACGCAGTACAGCGTCACCGCGATCTGCTGGGCGCAACCAACCCGGATAACGCGCTGGCAGGTACTCTGCGCGCTGACTACGCTGACAGCTTCACCGAGAACGGCACCCACGGTTCTGACTCTGTGGAATCTGCTGCACGCGAAATCGCTTTCTTCTTCGCTGAAGGCGAAGTGTGTCCACGTACCCGTTAATTTAACGGTTTCGTTTACACATTATTTTCGTAAATGCCGCGTGCAGACGTGGCATCCCTGCGCCAGACTTTGTACAATGCAACGCCCCGGACGAGCAGATGCTTTCCGGGGCGTTTCTTTTTAACCCTCCACGGGCCATAACGTGTAACAACGAGGCCGGAAAAAATTATGTCTGAACTAGTGAATACCTCCGAAGTCGCCATTCCTGCGGTTCCAAATAAAAATGGAAAAATCAACCTGTTGGATCTGAACCGTCAGCAGATGCGCGAATTCTTTAAAGAGATGGGCGAGAAGCCGTTTCGTGCCGACCAGGTCATGAAATGGATGTACCACTATTGCAGCGACAACTTTGATGACATGACTGACATCAACAAAGTGCTGCGCAACAAGCTTAAAGAAGTGGCCGAAATTCGTGCGCCTGAAGTGGTGGAAGAACAACGCTCTGCCGATGGCACCATCAAATGGGCTATCGCTGTAGGCGATCAGCGCGTTGAAACCGTGTATATCCCGGAAGATGACCGCGCCACGCTATGCGTCTCTTCTCAGGTCGGTTGTGCGCTTGAGTGCAAATTCTGCTCTACGGCTCAGCAAGGCTTTAACCGTAACCTGCGCGTGTCTGAAATTATCGGCCAGGTGTGGCGTGCGGCTAAAATTGTTGGCGCAGCAAAAGTGACGGGCACACGTCCAATCACCAACGTGGTGATGATGGGCATGGGTGAACCCCTGCTGAACCTGACTAACGTCGTACCGGCGATGGAAATCATGCTGGATGATTTCGGTTTTGGTCTGTCTAAACGCCGCGTCACTCTCTCTACGTCAGGTGTTGTACCTGCGCTGGATAAGCTCGGCGACATGATTGACGTTGCGCTGGCAATTTCCCTGCACGCGCCAAACGATGAAATCCGTGACGAAATTGTACCAATCAACAAAAAGTACAATATCGAAACCTTCCTCGCCGCAGTGCGCCGCTATCTGGAAAAATCCAACGCGAACCAGGGCCGTGTAACTATCGAGTACGTCATGCTGGATCACGTTAATGATGGCACCGAACATGCGCATCAGCTGGCTGAGCTGCTGAAAGATACGCCGTGCAAGATTAACCTGATTCCATGGAACCCGTTCCCGGGTGCGCCGTATGGCCGCAGTTCAAACAGCCGTATCGATCGTTTCTCCAAAGTACTGATGGAGTACGGTTTCACCACTATCGTGCGTAAAACGCGTGGTGATGACATTGATGCAGCGTGCGGACAGCTGGCGGGTGATGTGATTGATCGTACGAAACGAACGCTGCGTAAACGTATGCAGGGTGAGGCAATCGCGGTTAAAGCTGTTTGATTATTATTCAGTCACGGCGCATTATCATCGCCGTGACGCATAATCTTACTGAATAATCAGTCATATTCGTGATGATTGATTAATAATTACGGTGCGTTTCATACGACTTTCGGGCAGTATGTAACGGCCTAAAAACAGTTTGGCTGCACAGGCAGGGCTGTACTGTCATCTACGGGCTGACAGTCTTATACTGTCTGTTCCAGGTTAACTGACCAGAAGTTTCGCGGTGCGGGTGGCATTGTGACTCACCGGCACCTGAACCCTTATTTTTCACGTACCAGTAGTTGTAGCGAATGAATACTGAAGCCACTCACGACCAACATGAAGCACTCTCCACTGGCGTTCGTCTTCGCAACGCCCGTGAACAACTCGGACTCAGCCAGCAAGCTGTTGCAGAACGCTTGTGCCTGAAGGTATCCACGGTTCGCGATATTGAAGAAGATAAGGCACCTGCCGATCTGGCTTCAACATTTCTGCGTGGTTATATCCGCTCTTACGCAAAACTGGTGCATATTCCCGAAAACGAATTACTGCCTATGATCGAGAAGCAGGCGCCGGTGCGTGCAGCAAAAGTTGCGCCGATGCAGACCTTCTCGCTGGGGAAACGTCGTAAAAAACGTGATGGCTGGCTGATGAGCTTTACCTGGCTGGTGCTGTTTGTGGTTATTGGCCTGACGGGCGCATGGTGGTGGCAAAACCACAAAGCGCAGCAGGAAGAGATAACCACTATGGCCGATCAATCTTCCGCCGAGCTGAACAACGCGGGTAGCGATAACGCACAGAACGTGCCGCTGAGCACCGATAACGCGGCAACGTCTAACGACCCGCAAACGGCTGCAACAGATGCACCTGCAACCGATCCGGCGCAGGCACAAGCGCCAGCGGCGAATCCTGCTGCTCCTGCACCAGCACCAAATAATACCGTTGTAGCTCCTTCTCAGGCGAATGTTGATACCGCGGCCACCACGCCAGCGGCATCTGCGCCTGCGAATAGCGCTGCTCAGCCACTGCCAACCGATCAGGCGGGCGTAGCAAATGCTGCGGCCAACCCGAATGCGCTGGTGATGAACTTCTCGGCCGATTGCTGGTTAGAAGTGACTGATGCAACCGGTAAAAAACTTTTCAGCGGCTTACAGCGTAAAGATGGCACGTTAAACCTGACGGGTCAGGCGCCGTATAAGCTCAAGATTGGCGCACCATCTGCGGTACAGATCCAGTACCAGGGTAAACCTGTCGATCTGAGTCGCTTTATCAGAACTAACCAGGTTGCGCGTCTTACCGTTAATGCCGAACAATCAGCAGCACAGTAACAGACGGGCAACGCGGGAGATTTTTCATGCATAACCAGGCTCCGATTCAACGTAGAAAATCGAAACGGATTTACGTTGGGAATGTGCCAATTGGCGATGGGGCTCCTATCGCCGTCCAGTCGATGACCAACACGCGTACCACAGATGTGGAAGCAACGGTCAATCAAATCAAAGCATTAGAACGCGTCGGCGCGGACATTGTCCGCGTTTCCGTGCCAACCATGGATGCCGCCGAGGCCTTCAAACTGATCAAACAACAGGTCAGTGTTCCGCTGGTTGCAGATATTCACTTCGACTACCGTATTGCACTTAAAGTCGCCGAATATGGCGTTGACTGCCTGCGCATCAACCCAGGCAACATCGGTAACGAAGAACGTATCCGCATGGTAGTGGACTGCGCGCGAGACAAAAATATTCCAATCCGTATCGGTGTAAACGCCGGTTCACTGGAAAAAGATCTGCAAGAAAAGTATGGCGAACCGACGCCGCAGGCGCTGCTTGAGTCCGCTATGCGCCATGTGGATCATCTGGATCGTCTTAACTTCGATCAGTTCAAAGTCAGCGTAAAAGCTTCTGATGTGTTCCTGGCGGTGGAATCTTATCGACTGCTGGCAAAGCAGATCGATCAGCCGCTGCACCTGGGGATCACCGAAGCCGGCGGCCTGCGTAGCGGTTCCGTAAAATCGGCGATCGGTCTGGGGCTGCTGCTCTCGGAAGGGATCGGCGACACTCTGCGTGTCTCTCTGGCAGCCGACCCGGTTGAAGAGATCAAAGTCGGTTTCGATATCCTGAAATCACTGCGTATCCGCGCGCGTGGGATCAACTTTATTGCCTGCCCAACCTGTTCGCGTCAGGAGTTTGACGTCATCGGTACAGTGAATGCCCTTGAGCAGCGCCTGGAAGACATTATCACCCCGATGGATGTGTCCATTATCGGTTGTGTGGTGAATGGCCCGGGTGAAGCGCTCGTGTCAACGCTTGGCGTGACCGGTGGTAACAAGAAAAGTGGTCTCTATGAAGATGGCATTCGTAAAGATCGTCTGGATAATAGCGACATGATCGATCAGCTTGAAGCCCGCATTCGCGCCAAAGCCACGATGATGGATGAAGCGCAGCGTATCAGCATTCAGCAGGTTGAAAAATAACGTGATGGGAAGCCGCTCGCTTCCCATGTATGATTGAACCCATTCTTTGGGTTCTTTTTTGTATATAGAAAGAGAATAAACGTGGCAAAAAACATTCAAGCCATCCGCGGCATGAACGATTATCTGCCTGGCGAAACCGCCATCTGGCAGCGCATTGAAGGCACACTGAAACAGGTGCTCGGCAGCTACGGTTACAGCGAAATCCGTTTGCCGATTGTAGAGCAGACCCCGTTATTCAAACGCGCGATCGGTGAAGTGACCGACGTGGTTGAAAAAGAGATGTATACCTTTGAGGACCGCAACGGCGACAGCCTGACACTGCGTCCGGAAGGTACGGCGGGCTGCGTACGCGCCGGCATCGAACATGGTCTCCTGTACAATCAGGAGCAGCGCCTGTGGTACATCGGCCCGATGTTCCGCCACGAACGTCCACAGAAAGGTCGTTACCGCCAGTTCAACCAGCTGGGTGTTGAAGTCTTTGGTCTGCAAGGCCCGGACATCGATGCCGAACTGATTTTGCTGACAGCCCGCTGGTGGCGCGCGCTCGGTATTTCTGAGCATGTTTCTCTGGAGCTGAACTCTATCGGTTCTCTGGAAGCGCGTGCGAACTATCGCGATGCACTGGTTGCGTTCCTGGAACAGCATAAAGAGTCGCTGGACGAAGACTGCAAACGTCGCATGTACAGCAATCCGTTGCGTGTTCTTGATTCCAAAAACCCAGAAGTCCAGGCTCTGTTGAACGGTGCGCCTGCGTTGGGTGATTATCTGGACGAAGATTCTCGCGAGCACTTCGCGGGTCTGTGCAAACTGCTGGAAGCGGCCGGTATTGCTTATACCGTTAACCAGCGTCTGGTGCGCGGTCTGGATTACTACAACCGTACCGTTTTCGAGTGGGTGACGAGCAGCCTCGGCTCACAGGGAACCGTATGTGCAGGCGGTCGTTATGACGGTCTGGTTGAACAGCTTGGTGGCCGTGCGGCACCTGCCGTTGGTTTTGCAATGGGTCTTGAGCGACTTGTTTTGCTGGTTCAGGCAGTTAATCCGGAATTTAAAGCAGATTCCGTTGTCGATATATACCTGGTGGCCTCAGGCGCGGATACGCAGTCTGCGGCAATGCAGCTTGCCGAACGTGTTCGTGACGAACTGCCGGGCGTTAAGCTGATGACCAACCATGGCGGCGGCAACTTCAAAAAACAGTTTGCTCGTGCCGATAAGTGGGGCGCAAGTATTGCACTGGTGCTGGGTGAGTCTGAAGTGGCTAACGGCGAAGTGGTGGTTAAAGACCTGCGCTCTGGTGAGCAAACAACGGTAACGCAGGATGGCGTTGCGGCGCACTTGCGCACTTTGACTTCCTAAGGAGAAGAACTGCGTGGAAATTTACGAGAACGAAAACGACCAGGTTGACGCGATTAAACGCTTCTTTGCTGAAAATGGCAAAGCACTGGCTGTTGGGGTAATTTTGGGTGTGGGTGCGTTAGTGGGCTGGCGTTTCTGGAACGGTCATCAGGCTGATTCCGCGCGTGGCGCTTCTCTGGCGTATGAAAATACCATCAGCGCTATTCGTGCCGATCAGCCGCAAACGCTGACCGCTGCCGAGAAATTTTCTGCTGAAAACAAAAACACCTACGGTGCGCTGGCCGCGCTGGAAGTCGCGCAGCAGTTTGTTGATAAAAATGAGCTGGATAAAGCAGCAGCACAGCTGTCACAAGGCCTTGCTGCGGCGAGTGATGAAAACCTGAAAGCGGTCATCAACATGCGTCTGGCGCGTATCCAGGTGCAGCAGAAAAAAGTTGATGATGCGCTGAAAACGCTCGATACCATCAAAGGTGAAGGCTTTGCGGCCATTGTTGCCGACCTGCGCGGTGAAGCACTGCTGAGCAAAGGTGACAAAGAGGGCGCGCGTAAAGCGTGGCAAGCTGGCGTAGATAGCAAAGCTTCACCTGCGCTGAGCGAAATGATGCAGATGAAAATAAATAATTTGTCCGTCTGAGAGGGACCCGATGCAATTGCGTAAATTACTTCTGCCAGGACTGCTTTCTGTTACGTTATTGAGTGGCTGTTCACTGTTCAGTGGCGAAGAAGATGTTGTAAAAATGTCCCCGCTGCCGACTGTTGAAAACCAGTTTACCCCGTCAACCGCGTGGAGCTCTTCCGTCGGTGACGGTATTGGTGAATTTTATTCCAACCTGCACCCGGCATTTGCTGACAGCGTTGTCTATGCGGCTGACCGTAAAGGCACGGTAAAAGCGCTTAATTCCGATGACGGCAAAGAAGTGTGGTCCGTCAACCTGGCGGAAAAAGATGGCTGGTTCTCCCGTAAGCCTGCACTGCTTTCTGGCGGTCTGACGGTTGCCGGTGGCCATGTGTATGTTGGCAGTGAAAAAGCGCAGGTTTACGCGCTGAACACCAGTGATGGCTCAATCGCATGGCAAACTACGGTGGCTGGCGAATCGCTGTCCCGCCCGGTTGTGAGCGATGGCCTGGTTCTGATCCACACCAGCAACGGCCAGTTGCAGGCGCTGAACGAAGCCGACGGTCTGGTGAAATGGACGGTAAACCTGGATATGCCTTCACTGTCTCTGCGCGGTGAATCTGCTCCGGCATCTGCTTTTGGCGCGGCAATTGTTGGCGGCGACAATGGGCGTGTCAGTGCGGTACTGATGCAACAGGGCCAGATGATTTGGCAGCAGCGTATTTCTCAGGCAACCGGTTCGACTGAAATTGATCGCCTGAGCGATGTGGACACAACGCCGGTTATCGTCAATGGCGTGGTTTACGCGCTGGCTTATAATGGTAACCTGACCGCGCTGGACCTGCGCAGCGGCCAGATCATGTGGAAACGTGAGCTGGGCTCTGTGAATGATTTCATCGTTGATGGCAACCGTATTTATATGGTTGATCAGAACGATCGCCTGCTGGCACTGAACACCGAAGGTGGCGTAACGCTGTGGACGCAAAGCGATCTGCTGCACCGTCTGCTGACGGCTCCGGCGCTGTATAACGGCAGCCTGGTTGTCGGTGATAGCGAAGGTTATATGCACTGGATTGACCCAGAAACGGGTCGTTTCACTGCTCAGCAAAAAGTTGACAGCTCTGGCTTCCTGACGGAACCGGTTGTGGCTGATGGCAAACTGCTGATCCAGGCAAAAGACGGCACGCTGTACGCGATCACGCGTTAATTATTCAGCGGTTGTTGTATACTAAACGGCTCCTGTTAACTCAGGGGCCGTTTTGACTTTTTTAAAAACGCCGCGAAAGCGACGTGATTTTGAATTTTATGAGGCTTCAAACATGGTACCTGTGGTCGCGCTTGTCGGGCGCCCTAACGTTGGAAAATCCACTCTTTTTAACCGTTTAACACGCACCCGTGATGCGCTGGTTGCGGATTTCCCGGGGCTGACGCGTGACCGTAAGTACGGTCGTGCAGAAGTGGAGGGGCGTGAGTTCATCTGCATCGATACTGGCGGTATTGATGGGACAGAGGACGGCGTCGAAACCCGTATGGCGGAACAGTCTCTGTTGGCAATCGAAGAAGCAGACGTTGTTCTGTTTATGGTTGATGCCCGTGCTGGCCTGATGCCAGCGGACTCCGCTATCGCCAAACATCTGCGCGCGCGTGAAAAGCCAACCTTCCTGGTGGCGAATAAAACTGACGGCATCGATGCCGATCAGGCGGTTGCTGATTTCTGGTCCTTAGGTCTGGGTGAGATCTACCCAATCGCGGCCTCTCATGGCCGTGGCGTGACCAGCCTGCTCGAAACCGTTCTGCTGCCGTGGGTTGACGAAGTGAACCCGCCGGAGGAAGTGGACGAAGACGCTGAATACTGGGCGCAGTTCGAAGCAGCTGCAGAGGGCGAAGAGGAAGAGCCTGAAGAGGCATTCAACCCGCAGGATCTGCCTATTAAGCTGGCGATTGTGGGCCGTCCAAACGTAGGTAAGTCTACGCTTACTAACCGTATTCTGGGTGAAGAGCGCGTGGTCGTTTACGACATGCCTGGCACCACGCGTGACAGTATCTACATCCCGATGCAGCGCGATGAACGCGAGTACGTACTTATCGATACTGCCGGTGTGCGTAAACGCGGGAAAATCACCGATGTGGTGGAAAAATTCTCCGTTATCAAAACCCTACAGGCAATTGAAGATGCCAACGTGGTGCTGCTGGTTATCGATGCGCGCGAAGGGATCTCCGATCAGGATCTGTCGCTTCTGGGCTTTATCCTTAACAGTGGGCGCTCACTGGTTATCGTCGTCAACAAATGGGACGGCCTGAGCAATGAAGTGCGTGAGCAGGTGAAAGAGACGCTGGACTTCCGTCTGGGCTTTATCGACTTCGCGCGTGTGCACTTTATCTCTGCGCTGCACGGTAGCGGCGTGGGTAACCTGTTCGATTCCGTTCGCGAAGCCTACGACAGCTCAACCCGTCGTCAGAGCACCGCGATGCTGACCCGTATCATGAATATGGCAGCAGAAGACCATCAGCCGCCGCTGGTGCGTGGTCGTCGCGTGAAGCTGAAATATGCTCACGCCGGTGGTTATAACCCGCCAATCGTGGTTATCCACGGTAACCAGGTGAAAGATCTGCCGGATTCTTACAAACGTTATCTGATGAACTACTTCCGTAAATCGCTGGATGTGATGGGCACACCTATCCGTATCCAGTTCAAGGAAGGGGATAACCCGTTTGCGAACAAGCGCAATACCCTGACGCCAAACCAGATGCGTAAGCGTAAGCGTTTGATTAAGCACATCAAGAAAAGCAAATGACGATTCAGTAAAAATCATCTGCTTTCAGAAAACCCTGAAGCCCGCATTATGCCGGGCTTTTTTGTTATCAGGTGCTATCATAACGAAGCATCAAAACTCACTATTGTCATGTACCCAAGGGTGTACTCAGTGATTTGACACGATGCTTATGGGTACATTTACGAGTACCCATCTATGGTTTACCCGTATTGGGTACAAATGGAGGCCTGTGATGCCGAAGCTAACTGATATGCAGATTAAGGCGTGGATTAAAGCGGATGGGCGCTTTGAAGGACGAGCAGATGGTGGCGGGCTGTATCTTCGGTATCGGAAGGTTGACAGTGTACCGTCGTGGCGATTCCGCTATAAGTTAGCCGGAAAGTCTCGAGTTATGCAGATAGGTTCCTATAGTGAGATTCCATTAGCAAAGGCAAGGGAAATAGCTAAAGAACTATCTGCCAGAGTTACTTTGGGTTATGACGTTACCGGAGAAAAGCAGGAAAGAAAGGCCGGAGCCCTGGCAAAAATTGAGGCTGAAAAAAATGCCCTTCGTGTCTCTGACCTAGCAACTGAGTATTACACCCGCCATATAGAAACCACCTATAAACATCCTGAGCTTTTCCGCAGCAGCCTACAAAAAAACATAGTGGCCCTGATTGGCAGTATGAAGGTTGAAGATGTTCGCCCCCGCCATGTAGATAACGTTTTACAAGATGTATTGGGCCGTGGCTCACCAACGGTCGCTAATGATGTGTTGAGGATGCTTAAGCGTCTGTTTGATTACGCAGTGGTTCGCGGGATGATCGAGGTTAATCCGGCGATATCTTTTGGTTCAAAAGATGCTGGTGGGAAAGAGCAGGGGCGTAAGCGAGCGCTTACCAGAGACGAATTAATCATGTTCTTTAAAGCACTTCGCCGAGGCAGGGGAATTAGTAGAGAGAACGAGCTGACGTTTAAAATTATTTTGGCGCTGGGTGTTCGAAAAATGGAGTTGTGTGCCGCTGAATGTGTAAGCACACCCGTTTTAGTTCCACGCACTTTTTGAGATTTCCGGGTTTTCAGCCATCAGACGGTACTCTTCTGGCGTCAGGTTATTCAGGGATTCATGGGGCCGCTCACTGTTATATTCAGCCAGCCATCGCTCAGTGATTTCCCGTGCTTCATTCAGGGTCCTGAAGAGATAAAAATCCAGGATTTCTGTCCGGTACGTCCGGTTAAACCGTTCGATAAAGGCATTCTGCGTCGGTTTACCCGGCCTGATAAACTCCAGCATCACCCCGTGTTCTTCCGCCCATTGTGCCAGCGCCAGCGCCAGCGACAGCAGTTCTGGCCCGTTATCCATTCGCATCTTTCAGTGGATATCCGCGGTTTGCTACTATCCTGTCCAGTACCCGGACTACACGCTGGGCCGGGATATTCAGGTCGATTTCTATAGCCAGCGCTTCCCGGTTAAAATCGTCCACCACATTGAAGGTACGGAAGCGTCTGCCACACACCAGCGCGTCGTGCATAAAATCGATGGACCAGCTCTGATTAAGTGCCTCAGGGCTTGCCAGTGGCGCAGGGTTTCGTACCGGCAGACGCTGCTTGCCTTTGCGGCGAAAATTCAGCTTCAGTACGCAGTAAATCCGGTGAACACGCTTATGATTCCAGGCGTTACCCTGCCTGCGCAGCACCTGAAACAGCTTCTTAAAACCGTATCGCGGATAGCGTTCTGCCAGTTCAGTCAACGCAAGGATCACCGGTTCATCACGCCGGGTATCGGGCTGATAAAAATACACCGTCCTGCTCAGCGATAATGTCCTGCACGCCTGGCGGATGCTCATGGCAAACTGTGCCGTCAGATAGCTGACGAGCTCCCGCTTTATCGCTGGTTTTAAAGCTTTTTTTCGATAACGTCTTTCAGTGTCCGACATTCAAGGCTGAGATCGGCAAACATCTGCTTCAGACGACGATTTTCGTCCTCAAGGTCTTTGATTTTTTTGATATCAGCAGCTTCCATCCCGCCATATTTCGCCTTCCAGTTGTAGTAGCTGGCTTCGGAAATAGCGGCCTCACGACACACATCTTTGACGGTCCTGCCCGCTTCGACGGACTTCAGGACGGCGATGATCTGGTGCTCGGTGAATCGGATCTTACGCATAGCGATCTCCTCAGGGGACATAATCAGTATGTCGGAAGATCTCTAAAAGTGAATGGGCCGTTTTGCAGGGATACTTACACCACCAGCTGCCATACAGGGGGAACCATCAACCAGACAAACCACTACAACATAACTGCTGGTGGCGTGATGCTGACGGACTGGTGAGGCGTATCCAGCAGGAACAGTCTGATGATATGCATCAGACGCTGGGCATAACCATGATCGATAAATTTTATTAGTTTAATGGGAGCTATGCAGCTCCCTTTATGCAATCTAAAAATTAGATATGCGCATATTATTGAATGAGTTATATATGTTTTGAATATATTCAATTCGTTCGTTTCGACTACCTTCTATCTCTTGAAGTAATAAATCTTTAGGTTGTGAGTTCTCTCTCCTGTTTCTCATTTCAGAATCACTCAAAAGATGGTAGTTAATTATAGAGTTTAGTTTGGAAAGGTTTGCATCCGTGTCGATTTCATACGGTTTGATGTGTAGGTTTTTCAGCATGTTGTCAGCCGTAATTCTTTTGAAGATTAAATCGTCTAAAAGCTTCGGGTTGCATACCTTTAAATAACAAATCAGTGCTAGTGAAACCTGGAAGTTTTTACCGCTCAAATCGCGTATCATATGTTTATTATCAATGACTGATATTACTGAATAGCATCTTTCAGCTTCTCTGAGAGAACATCCATTGTTTTCTAACAACATGGATAGTATTTTTACTAGAGATCCCCCTCGTGTCAGTAACTTTTGCTTTGTATCAATTGAGAATAAATATTTCTCCAGTGTAGATTGATAAAAGCCATTCCTTACATCTTCGCTAGCGAGAGTCAATTTTGGCAAAGTAAACCAGTAATGTATGAATTTATTTAGATAAAGACGTGAATCAATTTGTCCGTAACGGCATTCAATACTTTTTTCGAATTGCTCACGATTAACAACAAGAAGGAAAATAAAGCCTTTCACAGAAAATAAGTGTTTAATTTTCTCGAGTAAATCTAATGCATAATCAGGCCTTGCTCTATCAAGTTCGTCAATAATTATGAGGGTTTTCTTCTGGGTTCTAGCGTGAATTTCTTCCAGAGTTTCTTTAAAGTGAGCAATGTTGTTTCTTTCATTTTTTGCTGATTTTATTTTGTTAGCTATATATTCCTCTAAAGGGTTAGTTAATGACTCTGCAAGAGCTTCCGATGCTTTTTCAATAGTGGTAGTGGTTAAGAGGTTTGCTGTTGCAGTAGAAATGGCAAATTTTGCAGTATGAGAAAGTACAGATAGACCGATTTTTTTACTTGCACTTAAAAGCTTTTCACCAAATTTCGATGTGAGATTTTTATCATTTTCCACCATTTCATATATTACTGAGGATAATGATATAAAGGGGTCTGATTGATAGTCATTTTCGTAAGCGTCAAAATAGATGACATTAATATTGTCATGATTTAATTTTATTTCTGATGTCATCATTTTAACAAATGTTGATTTGCCGTTCCCCCATTTATCCTCAAGCGCTAATGCCAAATTTTCATCTGGTGCCTGGAAAGTGACCCTCATTATTTGCTCAAATAAAGGTTTTCTTTCAAATAAATCTAAGGCATCAGTAAAACCATCGCTGAAGTTATTATCTGGGGTTGTAAGTATCATAAATAATCCTTTTTGTTTATAATGTTTAACCTAAGCAATAGCGAAATTAAAGGGTTAGGCAGTAATGTTCAACTTTTTTTGCCCATTCTGCGTGATTGAATCAATATATTGACGTGAGGTTTACATGGCTGTAATGAGTAAATCGGCCTATGCCCGTCATTGTGGGGTGAGTCGCCAGACAGTTTATGACTGGGTAGCCAAGGGGGAAGTAGTGATGTCCGGTAACAAGATTGATGTTGAAGCTACTGAACAAATGCAGCATGGCAACGAACATTCTGAGGGAGCTGAGGGCAAGGACTACCTGGTCCTGTCTGCCTCGCAGGTAATTGAATGGATTCATACCAATCAAGATAAGTTCCCTGCCGCGCAAAGCCAGGAAGAAGCGAAACAGCTGCTTGAAGCCGCCGCCCAGTTAATTTCATACGATATTGAGCACCTGTGTGATAAAGACGGAGAAGAGGTTGTCAGGCTTTACCACGAACCCGACGATTGCGAGCACTATTTCCATGGGTCCCACCAGCTGGGCAACGCTATGGACTTCATACAAGATTTTATCCTGGCAGATTGCCTGAGGATGAAATTACGCGGAAAAGGAGACCATATAGATCCGGAGTGGGACAGATGGTCTGTGAAGGGGCTCGAAGCATTGTGCACGCCGCCGGAAACAGATGAAGCTCGTTTAAAGCGCTTCCACGAATACATGGGTGAGGATGAAAGTTAGTGTTGAAATGTACACTGTAAGCTATTGCCCAAGGGCAAAAGTTTCAATTCAGAGCCGCCTCAATCAAAACACCCATCCAAAGTGTCAACCTACCCTCTGACTCTTGCTATCGCAGCTTCCAGGCAAAATACGAGCCGAAAATATATAGAATTATTAAGGTCAAGGACGGCTCTCAGGCGAAAAGTGTCAAGTTGGTATGCTAAGAAATGCTAAGGTTTTTTTGCGCAAATAGTGGAAAGTGTAAACCAGCCTTTAGGCCTTATGATTGCTGGGTTTTCGCGGTTTAAACCGCGAATAATGTCAGAAAACCCCATATCAAAACTGCGCATTTCCTAAGGTTTTTGGGGCAAATATTGAGGAAATAACAAAGTGTAAACCATGCGGCAATCCGGCACACCTTAAGGATAAGGGGGGCGGGAGAGGAGCTAATCCACGATATACAGGTTTATACAGTTATGGATGTGAAAACCAAGAGTCTTAGCCAGGTTGTAAATCGTGTGAAAAGTGGTTTCAGGAAGAAAATTTCAAGTACCGATGTATAGAAATGTTAAGGTCCGCGCCGGAAGAAAGAGCAAAAGTGTAAAGTGACTAGGCAAAAACCCACCAGCTTTACACTTTTGCTACCGCAGCTTGTTTTCCAGGTAACTCGTCTGGGCTGATTCTCCTGCTTTAATCCCACAAGCTCAGGACGAGTGGCAGGAACGATGCAGGGGAGCCTAAGCTACAGTTGCTTCATTACGACAAATATCCTTCTTGCCTTAAGCTATGGCTAACTTATTGAAAATATCTAATTTATGGGTCGTATAAAAATGTTATTTTTTATTCCATAGAGTATACTCTTTAAAGATTTAATTTATTCATGAGTGAGCAATTAGTATGCGAATATATCATTATACTGATCTAAATGGGTTGAAAGGTATTGTTGAGAATCACTCTCTTTGGGCGACTAATTTTTTCTTTCTAAATGATTCTGAAGAGTTACGCCATGGAATAAGAGCGTTCAGGAATGCTTTAGAATATTTGTCAGATGACTTAAATGAAAAAAGTATTAATATACTCAAGAGTGAAATCATCAGATTCAATATGCATCGAGCAAACCACCAGTACAACATATCATTTTGTGAAGAGCCAGATCTTCTAAGTCAGTGGAGAGGGTATGGAGCAACTCAAGGTGTATGCCTTGAGTTTGAGAGCAATGAGTTAATTGAATCGTTATTTTATGGAAATGCACAGGTGTTATCTGGGCCAGTGATCTATACTAAACCAGATTCAACTTTGGAGGCTAAAAAAGAAATTATTAATTTTTTGCGCGACGAAAAATTAATTAAAAAAATAGAAGTTGAACCTATGTATGAAATAATCAGTGCAATCGACATTGTCCATAAACTTCCACCTTTTTTAAAGAATGATAGATTTTCTGAAGAAAAAGAGTTTCGCATTGTAGTACAACCTAATCAACCATATGAAGATGTAAAATTTAGAGTGAACGCTTATGGGGTTATTCCTTATCTTGAATTGAAAGCCAATGAAAATAATATGTGGAACGGTCGCTTGCCCTTGAAAAGTATCAAAATTGGGCCTGCAAAGGAAAAAGCATTTTTATGGGATGGAATTAAATTTTTACTTCAAAGTAAAGGGTATACGAATGTGACATACTCTTTCACGGAAACGCCTTTCCGTAGTTGATGGTAGGTAATACGAACTTAGACGTTATCTGATTTCTTTCCTTCACGCACAATGAGAAGGCTGTTTTTACCGAAGGTGTCATCGGTCAACTAAGCATCAAAAAGCGACCAATAGTCGCTTTTTGTGTACCCAAGGGTGTACACAGTTGTGTTTTTTAAGGTAAAAATTAATCTAATAACAACTACTTATGATTGTTTCGTGCTTTCACATCAAGAAAAGCAAATAATTATTGCCTGTCTTTCGATAACCCGCGTATTTCGCGGGTTTTTTTTCGTCTTAACCTGTCGTATGTTTCTCTGTGTGATGTCAATCACTATTCGTTATTAGCCAATTTTAAATCTGAGAAAGTAGACGATTGTCGAACTTTCATCTTAAAGGCCTGCTGTTGGTACTAGACAAAACTGGCACCAGGTTATCAAATGGTTAAATAACTCTTCGCCGCAGGCAAAAAATCGGCCAGATATATAACTGGTCGGCGTGTTTTGCGGTGTTTACAAGCACGACGACATACCTTTTCGGGAGAATTATGCAATCCTCTGTTAATCAAAAAGAAAGCCGAACGTTCTTCGGCCATCCGTATCCGCTTGGCTCACTGTTCTTTACTGAAATGTGGGAGCGTTTCTCGTTTTACGGTATCCGCCCGTTACTCATTCTGTTTATGGCGGCAACCGTTTATGACGGCGGTATGGGGCTGGCACGTGAGAACGCGTCCGCCATCGTGGGGATTTTTGCCGGCTCGATGTACCTCGCCGCGCTGCCGGGTGGCTGGCTGGCAGATAACTGGCTCGGCCAGCAAAAAGCCGTCTGGTACGGCTCTATTCTGATCGCCCTCGGCCACCTCTCGATCGCGCTGTCTGCTGTGATGGGGAATAACCTGTTCTTCATCGGTCTGATGTTTATTGTGCTTGGCTCTGGCCTGTTCAAAACCTGTATCTCGGTGATGGTCGGTACACTGTATAAAAAAGGCGATGCGCGCCGTGACGGCGGTTTCTCGCTGTTTTATATGGGCATCAACATGGGGTCGTTCATTGCTCCGCTGATCTCCGGCTGGCTGATTAAAACTCATGGCTGGCACTGGGGCTTTGGTATCGGTGGTATCGGGATGCTGGTGGCGCTGGTTATCTTCCGCGTGTTTGCCGTTCCGTCCATGAAACGCTACGACAGTGAAGTTGGCCTGGATTCCACCTGGAACAGCCCGGTAGTAAAGCGAAAAGGCGTGGGTGCCTGGTTGCTGGCGCTGGCTGTGGGTGTGGCTGTTGTTGTGACGCTGATTGCGCAGGGTGTGATTGTCATTAACCCGGTTGCGGTTGCCAGTACGCTGGTTTACGTCATTGCCGCGTCTGTTGCTTTGTACTTCATCTACCTGTTTGTTTTTGCCGGCCTCAGCCGTAAAGAGCGCGCCAGACTGCTGGTGTGTTTCATCCTGCTGGTATCGGCGGCATTTTTCTGGTCTGCGTTTGAGCAAAAGCCAACTTCGTTCAACCTGTTTGCCAACGACTACACTAATCGCATGATGGGCGATTTCGAGATCCCGGCGGTGTGGTTCCAGTCGGTCAATGCCCTGTTTATCATCCTTCTGGCGCCGGTATTTAGCTGGGCATGGCCGAAGCTTGCGAGCATGAACATTCGCCCGAGCAGTATCACCAAATTCGTTATCGGCATTCTGTGTGCCGCAGCGGGCTTTGGCCTGATGATGCTGGCCGCGCAGAATGTGCTGGCTAACGGTGGGGCGGGGGTTTCTCCGTTCTGGCTGGTGGGCAGTATTCTGATGCTGACGCTGGGCGAGCTGTGCTTAAGCCCGATTGGTCTGGCGACCATGACGCTGCTGGCACCGGAAAGAATGCGTGGTCAGATGATGGGCCTGTGGTTCTGCGCAAGCGCGCTGGGCAACCTGGCGGCTGGCCTGATTGGCGGGCATGTGAAGGCCGACCAGCTTAATATGCTGCCGGATCTGTTTGCCCGCTGTTCTGTCGCACTGCTGATTTGTGCCGCGGTTCTGATTGTGCTCATTGTTCCGGTACGCCGGATGCTGGAAAATACCCAGACTAAACCGGCAGCTAACGCCTGATAAAACCTCGATGTTGCCGGGGCAGGCGTAATGCCCCGGCAATTAACTCAACGAGGTAAGCACATGCTGTTAGGGTTTGTCGGACTAGGCTCCGTAGTTGAAACGGCCTACTTGCCTGCATTACGACATCGCTTTAGCGAATCTGTACAGTGTCTGGGGTTTGATGTTGACCCCGCAAAACAGCCCGACGGCGTGACGCGATGCGAATCACTTGATGCGCTTCTCGCCCAACCTCTTGATACCCTGTTTATCACAACGTCTTCCCTGCACCATCTTGAGGTGCTTGAGCAGGCGCTGGCTTCCCCGGTCCCGCGTATTGTTGTTGAAAAGCCTATTGTCGCGACGCTTGCCCAAATCGAAAAACTGAAAACACTGCTGGCATTGCCCGGCGCGGCTTCCCGTGTGCTGGCGCTCGATCACTGGATGGCGCGTCTCGGTACCGTGCAGCAGGGGCTGGTCGACACCGCGGCTGATATTGTCAGAATCGAAGGATTTCTTCAGGAGCCGAGTGGGTATAACGCGGCGGGTGAGTCCATCGCGCTGAACTTTGCCACCGGCGAGCCGGATACGCGCACGCTTCGCCACCCGGACGGCGTTATCCTGGATATTGGCACGCATGTGCTGGCGATGATGCGTGAAACCTTGCGCTATCTCGGGGGGAATGGTGATATGGCCTTGCAGGTGCTGACTGCGAAAGACCGCCTGGGGCGCGATATCGGGAAGGGGGATTTGACCACCGCAGAGGGTGAAGCACACCTTCAGGGGCAGATCAGCGGCGTGCCGGTCGAGCTTTGGCTGAACAAATATGCCGGGCCGTCAGGTGGGCAAAAAGGGGTGCGGATTTATCTGCGCAATGGGCGCATCATCAGCCACGACAGACGCGGTGCAGAAGATGTTCTGGAACATATTGATGGTGAGGACATTCAACGCTGGCAAGTACCTGGTTCCATCTATGAGCACTGCCTGGCCGGGCATATTCTGGGGGCACAAAGTGTGTTCGAACGCGATCCGCAAGAAGTGCCCCGCATAACTCAACGCAGGGTTGAAGAGGTTGAGCTTCTGCTGACATTACAGCAACAGCTGCGTGGCCCCCATTAAGCGCATCGTGATAAAATTAACGCAGTAATGAATACCAGGTTAAAGGAGTCACTATGTCGATTATCTGCCCGGATTGCCATGCAGAGCTGGAGCCACAAAACGGTGTGGCTCACTGTGAAAAGTGTAACAACGACATTGCGCTTGAAGCGCGCTGCCCGGAGTGCCATAAGCCGCTCCAGGTGCTAAAAGCCTGCGGTGCAGTGGATTATTTCTGCCAGAACGGCCACGGGTTGATCTCTAAAAAACGCGTGGAATTTGTGCCGGTTTAATCCGGCTTTTTCTTCCGCGTTTTTTTGGCAACGGTTACGCCTTTCACTTCGCTTTCCACCCAGCCATCTGACAGCCGGGTGGTGAGCACATCACCGGCTTTCACTTGTTTGGTCTGCTTCAGCACTTTGCCATCCGTTGCGGTTGTCACGCTGTAGCCGCGCGCCAGCGTGGAAAGCGGGCTAACGGCCTCAAGATGGGTCACGGCATTACCAAAGCGCTCACGGGTGTTGCTCAGTCGTGCACGCAGGTTCTCTGCCAGGCGAAACTCCAGCTGTTGAATACGCGTTTGCGCGCGATAAATTTTCGGCTGCGGGTTTTGCTGGTTCAGGCGTTGGGTCACACGCTGCTGGCGTGATACCGCGCGCTTAACCTGATTATCCAGGGCGAAGTTCATCCGCTGGCGCAGGCGATCCAGCACGGTCTGCTGACGCGCCAGACGCAACTGAGGGTGCTGCTGTTGCAGGCGATGATGAAGCTGCGTAAAGCGGCGGGTGCGATTCGCGAGGAAATAGTCCATCGCCATTTCAAGACGCTGCTGCCCGTTCTGAAGCTGGCGCAGCAACTCAAGCTGATTGCGGCTAACCACTTCTGCCGCCGCCGATGGCGTAGGCGCGCGCAGATCCGCCACAAAATCAGCGATAGTCACGTCTGTTTCGTGTCCGACGGCGCTCACCACCGGGATAAGGCTGGCAAAGATTGCCCGCGCCACGCGTTCGTCGTTAAAGCTCCACAAGTCTTCCAGCGAACCGCCGCCACGCCCAACGATTAATACGTCACACTCCTGACGCGCGTTCGCCAGTTCAATGGCGCGCACAATCTGGCCCGGTGCATCGTCACCCTGCACGGCAGTCGGGTAGATGATGACGGGCAGGGAAGGGTCACGGCGCTTAAGCACGTGCAAAATATCGTGCAGGGCCGCACCGGTTTTAGAGGTGATGATGCCCACGCAGTGTGCCGGTGAGGGCAGGGGTTTTTTGAACTGCTGGTCGAACAGACCTTCTTCGGAGAGTTTGGCTTTTAACTGTTCGTATTTCTGTTGCAGTAAGCCTTCACCCGCAGGCTGCATACTCTCGACAATAATTTGATAGTCACCGCGAGGTTCATACAGGGTGATATTGGCACGAACCAGAACCTGCTGGCCGTGCTGCGGGCGGAACGTTACGCGACGATTGCTGTTGCGGAACATCGCGCAGCGCACCTGAGCGGTGTCGTCTTTTAGCGTAAAGTACCAGTGGCCGGATGACGGTTGGGTGAAGTTTGAGATTTCACCGCTGATCCAGACCTGCCCCATTTCCTGCTCAAGCAGTAAACGAACCGTTTGATTTAGGCGGCTGACAGTAAAAATTGAGGGGGTTTGAGAGGATAACATGTGAGCGGGATCAAATTCTAAATCAGCAAGTTATTCAGTCGATAGTAACCTGCTGAGAGGGGAGCGCAAGTATTTTTTATAAAAAAGTGTAGATGCAATCGGTTACGCTCTGTATAATGCCACGGCAATATTTAACCACCCAGGTCAGAGATATTGCCCATGCTACGTATCGCTAAAGAAGCACTGACGTTTGACGACGTCCTCCTTGTTCCCGCTCACTCCACCGTTCTGCCGAATACTGCCGACCTCAGCACGCAGTTGACTAAAACCATTCGCCTGAACATTCCTATGCTCTCTGCGGCAATGGACACCGTGACTGAAGCGCGCCTGGCAATCGCCCTGGCACAGGAAGGTGGCATTGGCTTTATTCACAAAAACATGTCTATCGAGCGTCAGGCTGAAGAAGTTCGCCGCGTGAAGAAACATGAATCCGGTATCGTCACCGACCCTCAGACCGTTCTGCCAACCACTACTCTGCACGAAGTTAAAGCCCTGACCGAACGTAACGGCTTTGCCGGTTACCCGGTTGTGACTGAAGCCAACGAACTGGTGGGTATCATCACCGGCCGTGACGTGCGTTTCGTGACCGACCTGAACCAGCCTGTCAGCGTTTACATGACGCCGAAAGAGCGTCTGGTGACCGTTCGTGAAGGCGAAACACGTGAAGTGGTCTTCGCGAAAATGCACGAAAAACGCGTTGAGAAAGCGCTGGTTGTGGATGCGAACTTCCATCTGCGCGGCATGATCACCGTTAAAGACTTCCAGAAAGCAGAACGTAAACCAAACGCCTGTAAAGACGAGCATGGCCGTCTGCGCGTAGGTGCTGCGGTTGGCGCGGGTGCTGGCAACGAAGAGCGTGTTGATGCGCTGGTTGCGGCAGGCGTTGACGTGCTGCTGATTGACTCCTCTCACGGCCATTCCGAAGGCGTTCTGCAACGTATCCGTGACACCCGTGCGAAATATCCTGACCTGCAAATCATTGGCGGTAACGTGGCGACTGGCGCAGGCGCTCGTGCTCTGGCTGAAGCTGGTTGCAGCGCGGTGAAAGTGGGTATTGGTCCTGGCTCCATCTGTACTACCCGTATCGTGACCGGCGTGGGCGTTCCGCAGATCACCGCCGTTTCTGACGCGGTTGAAGCGCTGGAAGGCACCGGTGTTCCGGTTATCGCTGATGGCGGCATCCGCTTCTCCGGCGACATCGCTAAAGCTATCGCCGCTGGCGCTGCTGCTGTGATGGTAGGCTCCATGCTGGCCGGTACTGAAGAATCCCCGGGTGAAATCGAACTCTTCCAGGGCCGTTCTTATAAATCTTACCGTGGTATGGGTTCCCTGGGCGCGATGTCTAAAGGTTCCTCTGACCGTTACTTCCAGACCGATAACGCGGCTGACAAACTGGTGCCGGAAGGTATCGAAGGTCGCGTTGCCTATAAAGGCCGTCTGAAAGAGATCATTCACCAGCAGATGGGCGGCCTGCGCTCCTGTATGGGTCTGACCGGCTGTGGTACCATTGACCTGCTGCGTACTAAAGCGGAATTCGTACGTATCAGCGGTGCGGGTATCCAGGAGAGCCACGTTCACGACGTGACGATCACTAAAGAGTCCCCGAACTATCGTCTGGGCTCCTGATTTTCTTCGCCCGACCTTGTGTCGGGCGATTTATTTAATCTGTTTCACTTGCCTCGGAATTAGCGTCAATGACGGAAAACATTCATAAACATCGCATTCTCATCCTCGACTTCGGTTCTCAGTACACTCAGCTGGTGGCGCGCCGCGTGCGTGAACTGGGCGTTTACTGTGAACTGTGGGCGTGGGATGTCACGGAAGCACAGATTCGCGAATTCAATCCAAGCGGCATCATCCTGTCCGGCGGCCCGGAAAGCACCACCGAAGAGAACAGCCCACGCGCACCGCAGTACGTGTTCGAAGCAGGCGTTCCGGTATTCGGCGTGTGCTACGGGATGCAGACCATGGCAATGCAGCTGGGCGGCCACGTTGAAGGTTCTAACGAGCGTGAGTTCGGCTATGCGCAGGTTGAAGTGGTTACCGACAGCGCGCTGGTGCGTGGTATCGAAGACTCCCTGACCGCAGACGGCAAACCGCTGCTGGACGTGTGGATGAGTCACGGCGACAAAGTGACCGCTATCCCGGCTGATTTCGTGACTGTTGCCAGCACCGAAAGCTGCCCGTTCGCGATTATGGCGAACGAAGAAAAACGCTTCTACGGCGTACAGTTCCACCCGGAAGTGACCCACACCCGTCAGGGGATGCGGATGCTGGAGCGCTTCGTGCGTGACATCTGCCAGTGTGAAGCCCTGTGGACCCCGGCAAAAATCATCGACGACGCCGTTGAGCGTATCCGCCAGCAGGTTGGCGATGACAAAGTGATCCTCGGCCTGTCCGGTGGCGTTGACTCCTCCGTGACCGCGATGCTGCTGCACCGTGCTATCGGCAAAAACCTGACATGCGTATTCGTGGACAACGGTCTGCTGCGTCTGAACGAAGCCCAGCAGGTTATGGACATGTTCGGTGACCACTTCGGTCTGAACATCGTTCACGTGGAAGGCGAGAAGCGCTTCCTCGATGCGCTGGAAGGTGAAAACGATCCAGAAGCCAAACGTAAAATCATTGGTCGTGTCTTCGTAGAAGTGTTCGACGAAGAAGCGCTGAAGCTTGAAGAGGTTAAATGGCTGGCACAGGGCACTATCTACCCTGACGTTATTGAATCTGCTGCCTCAGCAACCGGCAAAGCACACGTCATCAAATCTCACCACAACGTAGGCGGCCTGCCGAAAGAGATGAAGATGGGTCTGGTTGAACCGCTGCGTGAGCTGTTCAAAGACGAAGTGCGTAAGATCGGTCTGGAGCTGGGTCTGCCGTACGATATGCTCTACCGTCACCCGTTCCCGGGTCCAGGTCTGGGCGTGCGTGTGTTGGGCGAAGTGAAGAAAGAGTACTGCGACCTGCTGCGTCGTGCGGATGCTATCTTCATCGAAGAGCTGCACAAAGCCGACCTGTACAACAAAGTGAGCCAGGCGTTCACCGTGTTCCTGCCGGTTCGCTCCGTCGGCGTAATGGGCGATGGCCGTAAGTACGACTGGGTTGTTTCCCTGCGTGCGGTAGAAACCATCGACTTCATGACCGCACACTGGGCGCACCTGCCGTATGACTTCCTGGGCCGCGTGTCTAACCGCATCATCAACGAAGTTAACGGTATTTCCCGCGTGGTGTATGACATCAGCGGTAAGCCACCGGCTACGATTGAGTGGGAATGATGTATAGCTAGTTCATAGCACATCATATCTATTCAATTTCATCTCTAACCCTCTGTAATTGCAGAGGGTTTTTGTTTATAGCTACTCATATCTATTCACTCTACACCACATTTTTCGACGGTACAGGTGACGGTATTACCCGAAAGGTATACTCTCATACCGACAAAACATGGATGCATTACGGGTGAATTTTGCTTACCGATACAAAACTGAAAAACCTGAAGCCACAGGAGAAACTGTACAAGGTTTCCGACCGTGACGGGCTGTATGTCGCCGTGCTCACGTCAGGCTCTGTCTCGTTCCGCTACGACTACCGCATTAACGGCCGCCGGGAAACGCTGGTGATCGGCCAGTACGGTCGTGACGGTATCAGTCTGGCGGAAGCGCGCGAGGAACTCATTGCCGCCAAGAAGCTGCTGAAGTCAGGCCAGTCGCCTGCTGCGGCGAAACGTGACGGTATCAGGCAGATCGCCGGAGCCGAAACATTCGCGGTATATACCGACGCCTACATGAAGCACGTCACCCTGGCAGACAGTACCCGCGCCATGAAGCAGGCGGTTATCGAACGGGATATCCTACCGGCGCTCGGCAACAAGATGATGACTGAGATAACCACCAGAGTGGTGCGCGACCTTTGCGATCGTATCGTAGAGCGTGGCGGCCGGGCGACGGCGATTCAGGTCAGGGAGATAATCAGCAGCGTCTACCGGTACGCCAATGACAGAGGTCATGGCCTGTTCAATCCGGCGGCAGACATTAAGCCATCATCCATCGCCATGTTTAAGCCGCGTGAGCGCACGCTATCACCGGAAGAGATCGGATTATTCTTCCGCGCACTGGATGACGTCGGTGCTATGGGCTCCATGAAGATGGCTCTTAAACTGGTGCTGCTGACGCTGGTGCGCAAAAGCGAATTCACCTTTGCAACGTGGGATGAAGTCGATTTCAAAAAGTGGACGTGGACGATTCCCGCAGACAGGATGAAGGCCGGGCGCGCGCATGTGATTTACCTGCCGAAGCAGGCTCAGGATTTGCTGGTGGGTTTGCAGATGTGCGCCGGTGGCAGTGAGTACCTGGTGCCCGGGCGCTACAACTTCCGCAAGCCGTTATCGAACGCTGCTCTAAACTCGCTGATAGACCGGACCGTGGATGCCATAAACAAAGACGGAGAGAAAATTCAGGACTTCACCGTGCATGACCTGCGCCGGACGGCCAGCACGCTACTGCACGAAGCGGATTACCCTTCAGACTGGATCGAGAAGGCACAGGCACATGAACAGAAGGGCGTGCGAGCGGTGTACAACAAAGCGGAGTATGCCAGGCAGCGAGCCTATATGTTGCAGCAGTGGGCGGATATGATTGATGCATGGATTAACGGGGAGCACACCGATCTGGTGCCGTTCTCCCCGTCGAAGTTTGAGAAGTGGATGGAAACTGTATAGCCGCTTGTTTAGGTTAATGTATCGGTGTAAATGAAAAATCATTGTCATGCTCAACGTCATCATGGACATAAACATAAAACGTATCCATGCCATCGTTGAGCGCGATAATCTCTCCGTCATCGCCAACTTCAGGCTTTATCATCCGCTGACAATATGGGCAATAGAAACCATCCTTATGGTCTTGCACCTCTTTACTCATGCTGCACGCTCCCGGCCCTGGTTGTCTGTTGGTGACAGCGGAGCATTTGCGAATGCCCGCGTCATCCCGGCGATATCCAGCGCGTAGCCAGGGTGCAACTGCACCGCCGGTCCTTCGCACTGGTTTCCCCAGACATCAAAGCCATGCGACGACTCGCGGGCAAAAAGCTCAATTCGCGGCACATCGCCCAGCAACTGCACCAGTTTTTCCCGGATAACGTCCGGCTTGCGCGAGTTATCCAGGCGTGGCGCCGTGACGTGCTGGCAGATTGAGGCGTCCATGCGCGCCGGCAGTTTTCCGCGTACCGCAAACAGGCAGTCTTCGCTGTTCGCCCGGGTCATATGGCCCATGCCGATCGCGCTGTTGCCTTTGTGCTTATTCGTCTTGTGCCAGGTGAATCCTTTCATCGTCATCAGTTTGAAACCCCATGCCTCAACAACCTTCAATGCCTCAACCGGCTGGGTCGGAACCCACCACATAGCCAGCAAGCAATCGTCAGCGGCAAGATCCCACACTGGCAGGCGGCAGATATCCAGCACGCTCATGACAGGGTATTTGAACCCGGCGCCGCGGTTCCCATCAGCGGCTTTGTCGCGGTATGTCCAGGGAGGATCTGCGTAGATAAGAGTGTATTTACCGGTCATGCTTCACCGCCTTCAGACTTCTCAGCTTCTAAAGCAAGAGACTCCAACTTATCCATAAACATTGCAGACAGCATTGCGTACTCCGCGTCTGTTGCTGCTGGCATTGGAACAAATCGGATGCCGAACGAGGCGAGCATATTTGCAGCCTCGAGGCACTTTCTTAAATCTGCTGGTGCTGCTTTGTTCATGCTGCCACCTTCTTGCTGTTCATCAACTCAGCCAGGCGCTGAGCCTTTAATGGGTCTCTGATAACGTCACCGCTTGGTGCTATCCATCCACGGCGATTAATGGAGTAAGGCAGCGTTACACTGCCAACTGTGATACCGTCATGCGGGTTAGTCATACACCACCCCGCGACATCCGATCCCGCTATATTCACCCTGGCGAATGTGGTTGCTCATAGTTATGCATTGCTGGCGGCGCACCGCGATGCGGGCGCGCTCCACTTCACCTATTGCAACATCCATGCACTGAAGCCAGAGACGGGCAGCAATGCGGTAATGACCTCTGTTTTCGCGGTCAATGGCCCGACTTTCAATTTCCATTGCTTCAGGCGTTACAGCGACAACTTTGCCAGGGCTGCGCTGAGAAACTTTGTTCATGTGATACTTTTCAAGACGGGTTAGCTTTTTCACTTTTCAATCCCCCTTAACTGATTACCGCCGCCAGCCACATCAGGTAGGCGATTACGGTCAGATACAGGTACACATCTGACCATCTCCCAAAATGCCTCTTCAGCGCCGTCATGCTGCTGCGCTCACCGGGCGATAAACGCGGCGGTCAACTGGCGGCTTTTTTCCGGTAAACGTTGCCGGGCTTGCCGCCTTACGCTTATCGAGCCAGGATTCAACTTCGCTCTGGTCCCACGCACAGCGGCGGTCGGTGATCCAGAAACGGGACGGGAATTCTCCAGCCTGTTCCAGGCGGTCAATCGTGCTCCATGACAGTGGCACCACCGCCAGGAGTTCCTTCTTACCAAATGCACCTTTCATAAAAACCTCTCGTGGTTGCAGGTGTGGCGCCGTGGCGCCACGGTGGTGATTACATAGGGACTTCGTTCAGCTCATCGCGGCGGACGTTGTAAACGTCTTCTGCCATTTCAAGCCATTTACCGGACAGCGCATCTTTTGCACCAGGACGCTTTTTCCCGTCAGGCCATACCCCGCCGTTGAAGATCAAATTCAGCTTTTCTACGCTCTCAGCTTTGCCAGCCGCATCAGTGAAAGACATCAGCATCTCATCTGGATCGCGGTCGTCGCTGCTCTTCGGCTTCTCTTCCTGGTGCTGCTCAGGTTTAGAGTTGATCAGCTTGTTCATGCCTGATGCGGTGGCTGGTACTGGCGTGATATCGCGTTCAACGCGCGGTGCCGTCTCCTGCAATTCGTCAGGGGTGTACACGCCAAGAAGGACGTCAGGGGCATGAAGACGCGCCCAGCGCTTAACGCAAAGATATGCGAGCTGCTGGCGAGGATCCTGCTCCCAGAGAGGAGAGTTGCGTACTCCTGCCTGGGCCATGCTGATCGTCAGTTCGCGCGGCTCTGACTCTCCTTTGAGGGTTGCCGACACTGTTACGGTGAGGTTCGGCGATTTGTCGGATTTCCCGTTTACTTTCGACCAGTCACCATCCCAGCGATAATTCAGGCGGGTGGCCAGCAGATTGGAGGAGGACACAACCGCGTTCACCAGTTGCGCTTCGTAGCCCAGGGTACCGTTGACGACGTGAGTTTTCTGCGCCACGGCGAACGGGTTCATTCCCCACTGCGCCGCCTGCATGGTCACGGCCAGGCAGTCAGCAGGCTTTCCTGCCAGGTGCGCAGGAACCGTGGCCTTACTGTCAGCCATCAGGGTTGCGAAACGCACAAGGCGGTCCATACCCTCAGGACTGAAGATTGCCGCGGCGGTACCGACGGTAGCGCCAGGCTGCGATGTGATTGCGATGTCGTTGCTCATACGTACATATCCTGTTTGCGTGCCCACTCAGGGCGTTTAATAATTTCAAATCCACCCCAGTCGCCTGTTTCTCGGCACTGGTGGTAGGTATTCAGATCCCTGCGGAACAGCGCGTGCCCGGCATCGACGTCCGGCGCATCCAGTTCGAACACACGCACGGGGTATCGGCCGCAGTCGATGGTTTCGCTTACTGCCAGGAAGAAGAAGCCATGTGGTTCGCCGGTGGTCTGCTGCACGCCTTCGCGGTACATGGCGTCCTGTACGTGGTACCGGAATTCCTCTACGTGTCGTGAGAACCGCTCCATGTCGGCAACCTTCTTCACGTCCAGTAGAACCGGATGATTCTTCAGTCGCTTATCCGGGCGAATGCGGCACAGTTCACCAGTCTCCGGATCCGTCCAGTAATGCGATGCTTCGCAGAATCCTTCCGCTTCCAGAAGCCACCTCGCAGCCGGGTGGGCCATCGCGCTGTCGCGCATCAGTTGCAGTTTTCGTCCCTGTTCTGCGTCCATCACCGTCATGCCCATGCCAGCAACATCATTCAGGAACGCAGCTTCATCCTCTTTGCCTGCTGTCGTGCGGCGGTTGAAATGCGGCGCCACGATGAAGCGCTTATCGAACTCTTCCGGCTCCAGCAGCAGGCAGTGCAGTGCGGTGCCAATGTCCAGCGCTTTCAGTTTTTCGGTGTCGACCGGCGCTGATTTTTGCCATTGCAACAGAGCCGGGCTCAGTGAAACCATATCCAACTGAGACTTACTCACGCCGTCACCGGCGTGGTAGTCCTCGTTGCTGATGTCGAAATAAATACCTGGTTTCATGCCGCGTTCCTCGCCGTGTCAAGTTGGTCAGCCAGATCCCACTTGGCAATAACGCCAGTCAGCTCGCGCTGGTATGCGGCGAGAAGCTCTTCAAACTCAGGGCTCATCATCAGTTCTTCAAGAACCTCACGGCGTACGCCTTTGCGCTCCAGTTCGTAGAATGGCGATTGCAGTTTGAGATGACTGATTGCGTCGATAAGCTCTACCTGGCGCTCGTAGTGCAACTGGCTCAGCTGATAGTCGCTGCCGATGCTGGTCATGATTTTTTTCAGGTTGTTAATCTGCTGGATGTTCATACGCACCTCAGTACTTGATAGAGATTGCAGAAACCTTCCCGCTGGCGATGGCGATCAGTGCTTTCTCTGCCATTTCCTGCGAAAGACCGCTTTCAACCAGGTCTGCGATAGCCTGGCGATTGATGGTGCGGCGGTGCTCTTTGTCAGCAGCACGGCGCGTTTCTTCATCGGCAATGCGTTTCTGTTCTGCCAGGCGTGCGGCTTCCGCTTCTTCCTGGCGGCGGCGCTCAGCTGCGATAGCAGCGTTCTTTTCCTGCTCAGCTTTTTCCGCAGCAGCTTTTGCTTCACGCTCTGCTTTCTGCTGGGCTTCAATTTTTTCGCGTTCTGCGCGTTCAGTTGCAGCTCTGGCTTCAGCTTCACGTCGTGCAGCAGCATCAATCTCGGCCTGTGCTTTTGCTTCTGCATCACGCTTAGCCTGCTCTGCTGCCTCCCGGCGGATAGACTCTTCACGTTCGAGGCGTGCTTTTTCTTCTGCCTCTTTACGCAGGCGTTCCAGCTCAGCAGCTTCGTGCTCGCGCTTTTGCGCTACTGCCAGAGATGCTTCCAGTTGCTGAATGGTTGAATCCTTAGCAACACCAGCTTCTGCTGTGCGCTCCTGCCAGCTGTCATCCAGCACTACGGATTTAGCTTCCTGAATGCGCGACTGAATATCAGTGGATGGAAGGTAGTTGCCGGCAGCGTCGATCACGTCAGACAGCGAGCGCAAATCTACAAGACGCTGTTGCAATGCTTCAGTGCGAGCCTTTTCCTTGTCTTCCCATTCAGTAAGAGGGCGGCGTACTTCATCGCGAATCTGATCGCATTCGGTCACGAATCGGCGCAGTTCGGCTTCAACAACTTTCGGTTGTTCCTTCAGGCGCTTCAGATAATCACGACCTGGTTTTTCAACAGCAGTTTTGCTGCGGGATACCTGGGCTGACAGCGATGCGATACGGGCGCGGCCTTTAGCGGTGCTCAGGTCAGGAACTTCGTTAACGCCATTACGGATCTGCTCGAGAAACTTTTCCAGACCGTTTTCAACGTAAATGCTTGGCGCCAGGTCCGGCGCGATTTCGATGATTGCTAATTCACTCACTTGCTCACCCCCATATCCATTTCAGTTTTGACTGCCATCTTGGTGACGAACGCCCAGTTGATGGCCTCATGCAGAGTGCGGCACTTGGTGCTCATCAGCCCGCACGCCGTAACGCAGTACCAACCGTTGATGATTTTCCACTGCATAATTCGTTACCTCAGTGTTACCGTTGAGGTAATAATTATCCCTATGTGGTTTGAAGTCAATAGGTATGATTATAAAAAATTACCCATAAGGTAATTGTTATGGCAATAAAAAAGCCGCTCAATGGCGGCTTAGTATCTGAAATGTATGATTTTACTCTTGCGTTTTACCATTCTGAACAATCACAAAATCGACATAGCTCTCAATCTTGCTTTTCTCGCTCTCAGGTAACAATGCGTAGCGGGCCCGGTCGTAATGAATGGTTGCCGGGTCGCGGGGATGAATGAGCAACTCATAGCCACGGCGCCCGAACGCGCTGGCGATGGACTCCAGTGTGGAGATCGAAACGCTAACCTCATTGTTCAGCATTCTGTTGATTGTCGCCTGGGCAACGCCGGACGCTTTTGACAATTTACCCTGAGATGAAAGGTCGCGGTTGTTCTGCATCCAAGATTCCAGGTTATGCGCCGCCAGCTGGCCGATATCTGACGGGGTAATCTCTTCGTGTACGATAGCGACAGCAGACAGAGAATGGTCGATATCCAGCCAGTTTGTTGGCTTGTTGGCTGCCTTCTCAATCTTGCGCGCCACCGTGTCGCCGACAACCTTCTGACCACGCGCCCAGCGATTTACCAGGTTAGCCTGAGTTTCCAGTCTTTCCGCCAGACGAGTCTGCACCCCGTTAAAATCACGGTCGATGATATCGTTAATATTCTGCCTGCGGATATCCTGAATACTTTTCATGCTCTGGTTAATCGCCTCATATATGAATCAGTTAGTGAATCAATTAAAAGCGATTTTACCTGTAGGGTAAATGCACCCCACAGGTAACAAACCTTGATTTTTATTACCTTCTGGGTGAATATTTGTTATCTGAAATTAATATCAGGCAATAGCTATGAGCGAGAACGAAAAATTCGACTTCAAAAAACACTGGTTGCAACTCACTCCTGATGAGCGAAATGCCTTTGCTGACGAGGCCGGGACGACTAGTCATTACATCCAGACGCATCTGACAGGGCGGCGGAAAATGCCCGGTAAGACATTGATGAATGGGCTATTTAAGGCATGTAAACAACGCGGATGGGTCAGAACAAAGCCGGAACTGGCTATCTTTTTCTACGAATAAAACCTCTTTCAAACCCCCATCAGGCCGCCTTCTGGCGGTCTTTTCATATCTATTCAGCCCTCTCAGGTAATAATGATCCGAATATGGTTGATCTTTTTTCGGCCATCGCACAAAATTACCGATATCCATAACCAAACATGAGGCCGTTTTCGTGAAAATTGTCACCAGAATGGAGGCCGCTAAGGCTGGCCTGAACAGATTCTACACCGGCAAAGCCTGCCGGAATGGTCATAAGGCGGAGCGCTACGTACTGAATGGCACCTGTGTTGAGTGCGCACTTCAGAGCGCAAACCGTCACCGCAGCGAGTTCTCTTCCGCTCTCAAATCCGCACGGGGTGAAGCATGAAACCCGCAGCGTATTACAACGAAATCGACCCATTTGCAGCGCAGTGGCTGCGTAACCTGATCGCCGGCGGCCATATCGCCCCGGGCGAAGTTGATGAAAGGAGTATTGAAGATGTCAAACCTGACGACCTGCGAGGATTCACACAGTGCCACTTCTTCGCCGGAATTGGCGTCTGGTCTCATTCCCTGCGCCTCGCCGGATGGCCTGACGATAAACCAGTCTGGACTGGCTCCTGCCCGTGCCAGCCTTTCAGCGCGGCAGGCAAAGGAGATGGGTTTGCTGACGAGCGGCACCTTTGGCCCCACTTCTTCCACCTCATCAGCGAGCGCAGACCTCAGCATGTCTTTGGCGAACAGGTTGCAAGCGGTAACGCAAACGCATGGTTCGACCTTGTACAAGCTGACCTGGAAGGAATGGGATACGCCTTCGGGCTTGTGCCGTTTGCGGCAGCGGGCGTCGGTGCGCCGCACATCAGAGAGCGGGCCTACTGGGTGGCCAACGCCAGTAGCGAATACGAATCCGCAGCCGGAAACGAAACGGGGATTACAGCACGTCTCCGGAGCAGCTCGACTGACAGGCTGGCAAACACCGGTGGCGAACGACTCAACCGGGTCGACTCATTGCTACAGTGGGAAGAATCAGAACGGGCAACCAAAAGTGTGCTTGAAGCTGCCGGGCACAGCGTTACTGGCGGGATGGGTTACGCCGACAACTCGCGACTGGAAGGACACATCAGGGATGACAGCGCAGAGGGAAGGGAAAGAGCGACTGGATCAGTTACCGCGCCAGGCTTACACAGCAGGCCCATTGAGGTTAACGGTTTTTGGCGAGATGCGGACTGGGTCTTTTGTCGAGATGGGCAATGGCGTCCAGTTGAATCCGGCACATTCCCGCTGGTTGCAAGGTTTGCCAAAAGCCTGGGACACGGTAAGTCCTCATTACGAGCAATGGCTGGACGCAACCGCACAGGCCGACTTAAGGGCTACGGTAACGCCATAAACGCACAGGCCGCATCTGAGTTCATCCGGGCTTATATGGGAGTGATCTGATGGCACGTATACGCACGATTAAGCCTGAGTTCTGGACCGATGAAGATATGTCAGAGGTATCAGAGGCAGCATGCCTTTTGGCGATCGGCCTTCTTAATTACGCCGATGATGAAGGGTATTTCAATGCCAACCCGAAACTGATTAAAGCTGCAATTTTCCCTATACGGGAGCAGTCCGGTAGCATTCCGGTACTGATGCGAGAGCTTTACAGCGTGGGATATATCAGCCTGTTTTCCGGCCATGATGGCAAAATTTACGGACTTGTGAATAACTTTGCCAAACATCAGGTCATCAACAAGGCTAAAAAGAGCATTATCAAAGACTTATGTGTGTTACCGTATGATTACGGTACTGATACCGAACAACTACCGCCTGGAAGGGAAGGGAAGGGAAAGGAAGGGAAAGGAAAAACCCCACTCATAGGAGGCGAGCAAAATTCACCTGTGGATAACTCTGCTGGTGGCGGTGAACCAGATCCGGATGCGAACAACGCGATGCTGAATGGCTACGTTGCTCCTGGTGGAATGGGTGAGTTTGGGAAATTCCAGATGCACGACAACTGGAAGCCGGATCCGCAGTTCGCCAAGAGAGCTTCTCAATGGGGAATAAACCTGAAGACGGAAATCACACCGTTCGAGCTGGCAGAATTCATCACGTACTGGAAAGCGGAGGGCAAGGCATTCCATCACGACCAGTGGCAGCAGAAGCTGGCGAGAAGCGTGCAGCAGTCCAGGGCAAGGCCAGCTGCCCAGCAGCAGAGAAGGGATATCAACGACGTTCCGGAGCCAGACAAGACAATTCCAGAGGGATTCAGGGGCTACCAGGCCACATAGCAGCACCAGCGCGGCAGCGCATTTTTTTACGCCTTCATAATTACCTTGCGGGTAACGAAATGTGCGCATTGCTATTGATTTTAATTCATATATGGATTTAAATTACCTAGGGGGTAAATCATGACGGCGATTTTAGGGATTGACCCGGGATGTAGCGGAGCGCTGGTTCTCGTCACTGAACAGGGCGGATACATCCACCATCTGGCAATGCCAACCATCAAGGTCGGCACAAAGTCCAGAGTCAACGGTGCAGCGGTGGCGGCATGGATCAGGCAGTACGGAATAACGCACGCTTACCTTGAGCAGGTCGGTGCAATGCCAGGGCAGGGAACGGCGAGCATGTTCACGTTCGGTCATGCAGCTGGTGTAGCTGAGGGGATCCTACAGGGGCTCAACATTCCGTACACGCTGGTAACGCCGCAGGCCTGGAAGAAGTCAGCCGGGCTTATCGGTAGCGACAAAGACGCGGCGCGCAGCAGGGCGATTCAGCTTTACCCGGAGCTCAGGGCACTGGATGCCAAAGCGAAAGGCCAGGCCATCGCGGATGCACTGTTAATCGCAAGATTCGGGATCGGCGTTAAATAACGATCCTTTTTGATATCAACGTAATCAATAATTTATACAGGTAAGCGGGGGTAAGTATGGATTTTGAGAACTATAGCGGCAGAACTCTTCGTGTTTATTCGCTGACGCTCAACTTTGTCGTGGTAATCGCTGTGATTGCACTGTCGGCGTTTGGTGTCTGGCTGATTAATGAATGGGTGGCGGCATGAACATCGAAACAGTAAACGAGCTCATCGCCTCCCTGGAGAGCGCAGGCGAGCTGTCGATCAGAGAGCAGAAGTTCCTGAAGCTGGCGAAAGAGTTTCGCATTTGCAGCGCTTCACTGGATGCCGCCATAAAAACCGGGAATATGCTGGCAGACCAAAATGCTCAGCTGGCTGCGGAGAATGAGGGGATGAAGGAGTGGAGTCCTAATCCGCATAGCGCCTCGATGTTTGAGGCTATCGAGAAAGCCGAAGAGCTTATGGATGACGGAATGCCAGAGCTGGCGATGATCGAGGCCTTTGAAATTCTCAAGATGAAGCGAACCCCGGCAACAGACGCTTTCCTGGCTGAAGTGCGGGCGCAGGGTGTGGATGCTGCTATCGAACACCTGCTTAACAAATTCGAAGGCACAGGTCACATTGGCGTTCCAGTAATGGCGCTTGAGTGGTTGGCGCAGGAACTTCGCAAAGGAGTGCAGTCATGAGCGTAATCCAGTACGTCGCAAGCGATGCAGGTACGTTTCCCGAGGATGCATATTTCCTCGACCCTCGACATATCGATGAGCTCACTTCTGAGTGGGAATTTGAAAGCTTGGCGCAAGATGCTGCCCTTGATTATTTCGACAACCATGACGGTTGGGAGTCATCTTGGCCGTTGGATATCGAACTGTTCGTTGACGGCGAGAGCGTAGGTGTATTTGCGGTTGAAATGGAATATGTACCTCGCTTCAGCGCAAGAAAAAGAACGGAGGCCGCCCAATGAGCAACATCGACAAACAGGCTCTTGTCATTCCGCAGCGCGAAAAACATGACTGGAGCCAGGCGGTAATGCGTGACTGCGACTTCTGCCAGCAGTGGGCTCTTACTGTTAAGCACTCTGACGGCGGGTGCATATGCGCCAGTTGCTGCGATTCAGAATATACAACTGCACTTTCCATCGCTCTTGTCGTGGCAATGGAGCGCTCAGAAGCCGCAGAGAAGCGGATTGCTGAGCTGGAGAGTAAAGAACAGCACAGTGAACGCCAGTCAGTAATTGATGCGTTGGCTAGTTCAGGTGAGGAATGGAGTGATATCGAAGAATACATGCAGAAGTGGGACGCGGCACGCGCCGCCGCAGCCGGTAAAGGAGAGTGAGCATGACTGACAAATGCGAAAAATGCACGGTTGGGATAATCGGCACAAAACCGATTCTCGCCGGGAACTGGCGTGCTGCCGCTGCTGACTTTGACAAAGTTATCGACGACTGGAACGAGAAGACAAAGCGCTTTGCCATTCCGCACCCTGGTTTCGCTCGAAAATTCTTTTACTGCCCATTGTGCGGTAGCAAGGTTGAGGACTAACCCATGAGCACTATTACCAAAGAACGCGTTGCAGAATTCATCAAAAAACCTCTCGATAACGGCTTAACCCGTGGCGAACAAATGGAGCTGGCGCGTATCGCGCTGGCATCGCTCGAAGCGGAGGCTGTGGCGTGGCTGCTGTCAGGCGGCGGCGCAAAAAACAACGTCAGCTTCGATAGTGGCAATGCTTATGCCGACCCGCTGCGAGAAGTAACGCCGCTCTACACCGCCCCGCCAGCACCGGTATCTGTGCCCGCTGCGATGGAAATGGATGATGACTTTGACAGCGCGTTTGAACACGGAAAAGCTGTAGGCTGGAACGCCTGCCGCGCCGCCATGCTTCAGGGTGCCGATGGCAACTCTCCGGTGATTCCGGATGGTTCAAAAGAAGCGCTTTCTGATGCTGTGGCGGCTATTTACTTCAACGATAGTAGTGATTACTTTTCGGCGCTCTGGTCTGTCGTGCGGGCGCTGTCACCTGAAACAGCTGAACTCCTGGTGAATAACGAGAAAGCAGCATTTGATGCAACCAGACTTCCAGCAGCACCGCAGCAGGAGGTGAAGTGATGCCTCCAGTCAAAGTAGTAATTATCACTCTGGTCCTGATAGCTGTTGCAAGATTCATGAGCGGCGAGATGGGGGTAATTTGGTGATGCCTAACCCATTCGACTTCGTTATGTTCGTGCTGCTCACCTGGGGCGTAATCGACCAGGCAGGGTGGACATGGTGAGAAAACTCAAACAGCGGCGCTTGCGCCGCCTCAAGGCCGATATCGCCTGGTGGATGGCCGAAGCGCAGGACTGGAAGGATATCGCCATGGAGCACGCAGTTGAAATCGACAGGCTAAAGAAGTTGGTTATCCGCGTGCCGATGCCCGTGGTGGTGCCCGAGTCTGTGGCCGATGAACTGAAATTGAGAGAGGTGGGTTGATGGACTATTCACAGTTAACAGACCAAGAGATAAACATTCAGGTTGCAAGAATTATGCATCCGGGTAGAGAGGTTATCGAGAGCAAAAGCAGGACACCATCTGCATGCGTGATTGGACACCTTCCAAGTAAGTGGGTTGATTACTGCAACAACCCGGCAGACGCATGGCCGATTATCGATGACAGCAACATCGCGTTAATTCCATCAGGTGGATTTGGCTGGGTAGCTGTAAGTAATTTAACGTTAAACGGCGAATCTTCGTACATTGATGAGCGTCTTGATGATTGTTTCCAGTGTGAAGATTGGAGTGGGCTTCGTGCCGCCATGATTGTCTTCCTCATGATGCAGGAAAATCAGAATGGCTAAAACCGCAGCAGAACGCAAAGCAGCGCAGCGCGCCCGCCAGGCGGAAGCAGGTGAGCGCAAACTGGAACTGGTGCTCGACGAGCAGGAAATGGAGATGCTGGCGCGGAACTGCGCCGGGCGGCGACCCGGGCGTGACCCGTATGAACTGAGCGAGTACATTGCGCTGCTGATCCGCCAGGATGATGCCCGGGTGCGTGGGCGTATCAAAGCAATTAGTGCCAACCGGTGCGGAAGGTGCGGAGATAAATTGCCTGTTGCTGATTGCTGTCTGAAGGAAGAGGAATCATGTTGGGCGCGAATGGGCTGGCACGAAACGAAGATTGTGGTGTGACATGTCACGATAGCGCCACTGAATTGCAATGGCCGCCGACTATGGCGGCTTTGTTTTGCGTGATAGTATTACCTTCATGGTAATAAGATTACTCAGGTGGTAATGATGCTCGTGATACCAAAAACCCACAAACGCAAATCAACGCAATATAAGCCTATTACAGCGATGATGGAGGCTTACTGCCAGTCATACATTAAGACACCTGAGAACCAGACTCAGGCGGCGATTAACGCAGGATTTTCACCTAATACGGCAGCGGTCAAAGCCAGCAACATGATGCGCGACGAAAGAATCCAGAAACGAATCGCCGAGCTTATGGAGGAGCGCAACAAGCGAAACCGCGTCAGCGCTGACTACGTGCTCATGCGCCTGGTGGAAATCGACCAGATGGACGTCCTGGATATCCTGAACGATGACGGCGGGATGAAGCCAATTGCGGAATGGCCGAAGGTCTGGCGCACATCTCTCAGTGCGATGGATATCGCTACCATCAAAACGACCCAGGCCTCCCTGAAAAAAGAGAATGGCGAGGCAGATCTCTCTGTTGAGGATGTCGAGCATATCCTGAAGAAGGTGAAGTGGCCCGACAAGGTGAAAAACCTCGAGCTCATCGGTAAGCACGTCGACGTCAACGCGTTCAAAGAGCGCCTGGAGGTTTCCGGCACCGTCACCATTGCCGACCGTATGGCTGCCGCCCGCCGCCGCGTCAAAGAGCAGGCTGGTGGTGAAGAATGACAGCCGCAGCCATGTCTACGGAAGAGCAGCTCGTCGAGGATATCGCCTCGTTCACGTATGACCCGCTGGGCTATGCGCTGTATGCGTTCCCGTGGGGCGAGGAGGGCACAGAGCTGGCGCACGCCACCGGGCCGCGCAAGTGGCAGGCAGATGCATTCCGCGAAATACGAGATCACCTCCAGAACCCGGTGACGCGTCACCAGCCGCTGATGCTTGGCAGGGCATCCGGGCACGGTATCGGCAAGTCCGCTTTCATCTCAATGCTCATCAACTGGGGCATGTCGACCTGTGAGGACTGCAAGGTGGTGGTGACCGCCAACACCGACAACCAGCTACGCACCAAGACCTGGCCGGAAATCATCAAATGGTCGAACCTGGCTATCACGAAAGAGTGGTTCACCTGCACCGCAACCGCGATGTACAGCAACGACCCTGGGCACGATAAGCGCTGGCGCGCTGACGCTATCCCGTGGTCTGAGCACAACACAGAGGCTTTCGCCGGACTGCACAACGAGCGTAAGCGCATCATCGTGGTGTTCGACGAAGCCTCCAATATTGCCGATCTGGTGTGGGAAGTTGCTGAGGGTGCGCTGACGGATGAAGATACGGAAATCATCTGGGTGGCGTTCGGTAACCCGACTCGTAACACCGGTCGTTTCCGTGAGTGCTTCCGTAAATACAAACACCGCTGGAAGTGCGCGCAGATTGACAGCCGCACTGTGGAAGGCACCAATAAACAACAGCTCCAGAAATGGGTGGACGACTACGGCGAAGACAGCGACTTCGTGAAGGTTCGTGTGCGCGGGATATTCCCTGACGCGTCTGAACTTCAGTTCATCCCGACCGGTCTCACTGACGAAGCAATGAAGCGCGTGGTGACCTCGGCGCAGGTGGCACATGCACCGGTGATTATCGGCGTAGACCCGGCTTATTCCGGCGTGGATGACGCAGTGATATACCTGCGCCAGGGTCTGCACAGCAAAGTCCTCTGGACCGGAAACAAGACCACCGACGATCTGATTATGGCTAAGCGCATTGCCGACTTTGAGGACCAGTACCAGGCTGACGCGGTGTTCATCGACTTCGGCTATGGTACCGGGCTGAAATCCATCGGTGACGGCTGGGGCCGGACGTGGCAGCTAATCCCGTTCGGCGGCGGCTCGACCGACCCTCAGATGCTCAACAAGCGCGGCGAAATGTTCAACAGCGCCAAGACGTGGCTGAAGCTCGGCGGCGCGCTGGATGACCAGGAGACGGCTGACGACCTGTCGGCGGCAGAGTACAAAGTCAGGGTAGACGGCAAGATCGTCATTGAGCCGAAGGAAGATATCAAAGAACGGTTGGGCCGCTCGCCTGGCAAGGGTGACGCGCTGCTGCTGACATTTGCTTTCCCCGTTTCCAAGCGGATGCGCATTCCAGGGCAGGAGAGCCAGCAGGGCAAGGCCGTGACAGAATATGACCCGTGGAAATAACAAAGCCCGCATTAGCGGGCCTTGAAATACGGAGTGCTCAGGATGGTATCTGTCAGCTCATGCTCGCACTTTTTAACCTTCTGGAAGATGTCATTCATCTTGTCCATCACTTCCTGGTCTGCTGCTCTTCGCTTCTTTGTTCTGGCGCTCAGTCTGAGTTTTGACATGTTGACCTCGAATTAAAGCCCGCGCATCGGCGGGCTGATTGTGACATGTCACGGCGTTAAAAGCCGTCGAATTCGTCTTTTATTTCTCGCTCAGTTTCTGCTTCAGTAGATAACCTTCCAGCATCCAGATTTTATTCACCGCGTTTTCGCGGGCGATTTTACGACCGATCTCCGGGTCGAAGTTTTCTGGGCTTGCGCACGCGCTCTCGCCGGTGACAGTGAAGCCGTTGCGCAGAACCAGGACGCAGAAGGTCAGCAAGCTCAGTTGATCTGCAACGTCCTCATTAGCGAATTGCTCCCCCCATTTAGCGAAGCGTTCGCCGTCAGCAGCAGTAAAATAATGCTCGCTGGCAATAATGCTTTCAACATGGTCAGGCGTAACGCGCGGCGCGGTTAAGCCCTTAGCCTGAATTTCCTGCTCAATATCTTTATCGCTCATCATATTCACCTTAAAAAAATGCCCGGACGAACCGGGCGAATAATCAACGGAGTGCCTTCCTTGGCAGTTACGGGTTTACAGCGCAACGTCATCGGGATGGCGTTCTGCTGTAAAAAGGGCGGTGGTCAGAAGTGGGAGTAACTGCCACCGCCAAAGCTACACGCATTGCCTGGTACTGCCGTATCACGGTCCTAACGTGATTTGGTGTGTGGTGGCCGGTGCGCCGGCGATAGCGTTTGTCGCGTGCTAATAGCAACTTTCACCACAACGGAAAGAGCACTGAGTAGGGATTCGAACCCTCTACCAAGAATGGCGATCTCCGACATCGCTCAATGCTCTTACCTGTTATGGCCTCGTCTCTTCCGAGGTGTCACGCCGTATCGCCACGATGGTGAGTCGTCATGTCCGTGCATACAGAAACACTGACTTGCACATTCCGGCTACCCGCTCGGGGATAAGGAACACCAAGGAACCCCTCCGGACCGCTGCGACACATGTGCCATATGCCGTACTGCTCACACCTGGAAGCGCACTAACCAGTTTTGATTTAGCGACAAGACCTCACAGAACCGATATCGAAGTGCGCTTTCATGTTGTGTTACCTTAAGGGTAATAATTGCACAGCATTCTGTCAATATACTACGTAAAATAATCCGTATATGGTTAAATTGGTAATAATTTAATCGTGTGTGAGGTTATCGCTATGTGTATCGGCAGCAAGCCATCAGTGCCAGCGGCACCAGAAGTTCAGGCCGCACCTCAGGAGCAGGATGCCGCTGTGGTCAGTGCCCGCGATGACGAAGAGCGCCGCCGCCGTGCTGCTGCTGGTCGTAACTCGACCATGCTCACCGGTGCCCAGGGCGACACTTCCAAAGCCAACACCAGCGGTAAAACGCTGCTCGGTCAGTAACGGAGACCTGAGAGATGGCGGAAACCGAAAAAGAGCGGCTGCTGAAGCAGCTCGCACAGCTGAAGAATGAGCGCACATCGTTCGAGCCGCACTGGCGCGACCTGAGCGACTTTATCAATCCGCGCGGTTCCCGCTTCCTGACGTCTGACGTTAACCGTGATGATCGCCGCAACACCAAAATTGTTGACCCTACCGGCTCACTCGCTCAGCGCATTCTCGCCAGCGGCATGATGTCCGGCATCACCAGCCCTGCCCGTCCGTGGTTCAAGCTGGCAACACCTGACCCTGACATGATGGATTACGGTCCGGTGAAGGTCTGGCTTGAAGTCGTGCAGCGCCGCATGAACGAAGTGTTCAACAAGTCGAATCTGTACCAGTCTCTGCCTGTCATGTACGCCAGCCTGGGTACTTTCGGTACCGCCGCTATGGCTGTGCTGGAAGATGACCAGGACGTGATCCGCACAATGCCATTCCCGATTGGCAGCTACTACCTGGCGAACAGCCCGCGCGGCAGCGTCGATACCTCTTTCCGCCAGTTCTCCATGACCGTGCGCCAGCTCGTGCAGGAATTCGGCCTGGACAACGTGAGCACGTCCGTTAAGGGCATGTGGGAAAACGGCACATACGAAAACTGGATCGAGGTAAACCACTGCATCACGCCTAACATCAACCGCGACAGCGGCAAGATGGACAGCAAGAACAAGCCGTATCGCTCTGTCTATTTCGAGACAGGCGGCGACTCCGACAAGCTGCTGCGTGAATCTGGCTTTGACGAATTCCCGATCCTGGCTCCGCGCTGGGAAGTTAACGGCGAGGACGTTTACGCATCATCCTGCCCCGGCATGCTGGCGCTCGGGCAGGTTAAAGCGCTTCAGGTTGAGCAGAAACGTAAAGCTCAGTTGATCGACAAAGCCACTAACCCGCCGATGGTTGCGCCGACGTCGCTGAAGAATCAGCGCGTTTCTCTGCTGCCTGGTGATGTCACCTATCTCGACGTACTGAGCGGGCAGGACGGTTTCAAACCTGCGTACCTGGTCAACCCGAATACCGCCGACCTGCTGGCTGACATTCAGGACACCCGCCAGACCATCAACAGCGCCTACTTTGTCGACCTCTTCATGATGCTGCAAAACATCAACACCCGCTCCATGCCGGTGGAAGCAGTGATCGAGATGAAGGAAGAGAAGCTGCTGATGCTCGGCCCGGTGCTGGAGCGTCTGAACGACGAGGCTCTCAATCCGCTTATCGATCGCGTGTTCTCCATCATGGCGCGCAAGAACATGCTTCCGCCTCCGCCTGACGTTATGCAGGGGATGCCGCTGCGCATAGAGTACATCTCCGTGATGGCGCAGGCGCAGAAATCTATCGGCCTCACCAGCCTGTCGCAGACCGTTGGCTTCATTGGCCAGCTCGCACAGTTCAAACCTGAAGCGCTCGACAAGCTCGACGTGGATCAGGCTATCGACGCGTTCTCAGAAATGTCCGGCGTATCGCCAACCGTAATCGTTCCGCAGGAGCAGGTGCAGGGCATTCGTGAAGAGCGCAACAAACAGCAGCAGGCAGCTCAGGCGCTGGCAATGGGCCAGGCAGTTACGCAGGGAGCCAAGACGCTCAGCGAGACGCAGACCACTGACCCAAGTGCGCTTACCGCAATCACTAACGCAGTGGGGGCGCAGCAGCAATGACGGATTTCGACGAAGAGGAGCTGCGCATTCAGAACGAGCGTAAGAAGCACGATCTGGAGCAGCGCGAGAAGGACGACATCAAGTTCGTCATGGATAGCGAGCAGGGCCGCCGTGTTGTCTGGTCACTTCTGGAGAAAGGTCAGGTGTTCGGCGCTTGCTTCAACGTAGACCCGCACATCACAGCATTCAACGAAGGGCAGCGCAACCTGGCGTTGGTGCTGCTTCAGCGCGTCATGGCGCACTGCCCGGATCAGTATCTGACGATGGCCTCCGAGGCCAGTGAACAGGAGTAACCATGAATTTATTTGAACGTTTGCTGCATCGCCGTCTTTGCAATGAGCAACCTGCTGATGGTGGCGCTGCACCGGCACCGTCTGCGCCAGCAGCACCTGCTGCAGAAGTTCCGGAGCCTGCAGGCGAACCAGCGAAACAAGAAGGCGATAAGCCACAGCCTGGCGCTGAAGGTGACAAGCCTCAGGAAGATAAGCCCGCTGATGGTGATAAGCCAGCTGAAAAGCCAGGTGACAAAGAGCAGAAGCAGGAAGGCGCTCCGGAGAAATACGAGTTTCAGGCTGGCGAAGGCGTTGAGCTGGATACCGAAGCTCTGAAGGACTTCGAGCCGGTTGCCCGCGATCTGAACCTGACCAATGAGCAAGCGCAGAAGCTGGTGGACGCCTACCCGAAAATCCTTGCCGGTGTGCAGCAGCGTCAGGCAGAAGCCTGGCAGGCGCAGACAGAGCAGTGGGCGGCTGACGTGAAGGCTGACAAAGAGATCGGCGGCGACAAGCTGACCGCAAACCTAAGCGCTGCGCAGCGTGCACTGGAACAATTCGGCGATCCAGAACTGAAAGAATACCTGGATTCAACCGGTCTGGGTAATCACCCGGCGCTTGTTAAAGCGTTTATCAAAGTCGGCAAGGCAATGTCAGAAGACAAGGTTGTCACCGGCGGTCATGAAAGCGGCGGCAGTGACCTTATCTCCGCCTTCTATCCCAAAAAGTGAGGTATGAAAAATGGCTTTAATCGGTCAAACTCTGCCATCGTTGCTTGACATCTACAATCGTACTGACAAGAACGGGCGAATCGCGCGCATCGTGGAGCAGTTGGCGAAAACCAACGACATCCTGACCGATGCGATCTATGTGCCGTGTAACGACGGCTCAAAGCACAAAACCACCATCCGCGCAGGTATTCCTGAACCGGTATGGCGCCGCTATAACCAGGGCGTTCAGCCAACCAAAACCCAGACCGTACCAGTAACCGACACCACCGGTATGTTGTACGACCTGGGCTTCGTTGATAAGGCTCTGGCGGACCGTTCAAACAACGCCTCCGCGTTCCGTGTTTCCGAAAACATGGGCAAGTTGCAGGGCTTCAACAACAAAGTATCCCGCTATACCTTCTACGGTAACACTGATGCTGAACCTGAAGCATTCATGGGTCTGGCACCACGCTTCAACACGCTGAGCACCAGCAAAGCGGCAAGCGCAGAGAACGTATTCAGCGCCGGTGGTAGCGGCTCTACCAACACCTCTATCTGGTTTATGTCATGGGGTGAGAACACTGCTCACATGATCTATCCGGAAGGCATGGTTGCAGGCTTCCAGCATGAAGACCTTGGTGACGACCTGGTAAGTGACGGTAACGGCGGCCAGTTCCGTGCGTATCGCGACGAATTCAAGTGGGACCTGGGTCTGAGCGTGCGTGACTGGCGTTCAATTTCCCGCATCTGCAACATCGATGTGACCACGCTGACCAAAGACGCAGCAACCGGCGCTGACCTGATCAGCATGATGGTTGATGCGTACTATGCCCGCGACGTGGCGATGCTGGGTGATGGCAAAGAAGTTATCTATGCCAACAAAACAATCCACGCATGGCTGCACAAACAGGCTATGAATGCCAAAAACGTGAACCTTACTATCGAAGAGTACGGCGGTAAGAAGATCGTTTCCTTCCTGGGCATTCCTATCCGTCGTGCGGATGCAATCCTCAACACTGAATCTGCCGTAACGGCGTAAGGAGAGAGAATCATGTTGCTTGATCAACAGGCTTTGTTCTCCGCGGCTCAGGCCATTACGGCCACCGCGGTATCAACAAACGTTATTGACACCGGATCCAGTAAGGATGTCGGTAAATATGGCGATATCCCGCTGCTGATTCAGGTTGTTGAGGCATTTAACACCCTTACCAGCCTGACAGTAACGGTGCAGACTGATGACAACTCGTCTTTCAGCTCTGCAACAGATGTGATCTCCATGGTCATTCCTCTGGCATCCCTGACCGTTGGTTACAAAACGCCGGTCATCACGTTGCCGATGAAGCTGGAGCGCTACATCCGACTTAACTACACCGTCACCGGTACCGCGCCGACCACTGGCAAAGTAACCGCTGGCATTGTTGGCGGGGTGCAGACCAATGTCTAAATATCGCGTCAAAGAACGCTCCTTCATTAACGGCAAGCTCTGCGAGCCTGGCGATATTGTGGAGTTTTCCGGGGAGGCTGGCAAAAACCTTATCCCTCATAACGACGGCGATGTCGTGGTGAAGAATGACGATCTGCCAACCAATGAAGAGCTTCAGGAGCTGGACCAGCTTCGTACCATTTACGAAGAGATGTTCGGCGAAGCTCCGCATAAAAACACCAGCGCAAAAACTCTCAAAGAGAAGATTGACGCCCGGCGTAAAGAACTGGGCGTGTAAGCGCTCAATAAAGTGCTAAAAGCCGGGGCCATTCGGCCCCGCTTTTCTATGCGGAGACCTGAGAATGAAAACTGTAAACATGAAAACAGGCACCGACTCATTCGTTGGTGAAGATGGAAAACCAGAAACCAAAGATCAGTATCCGTGGGGTCTGCGCATCACGCTGGATAACGAATCTCTGCAACGTCTCGGCCTGAATGCAAAATCACTGCCAGCGGTAGGTGATAGCGTTTCAGTTATGGCAATGGCTAACGTATGTTCTGTGTCTACCCGCACCACAGATCACGGTGAAGACAACTATGTTGAGTTGCAGATCACCGATATTGGCCTGGCTCCACAGAAACGTGATGATGCCAAAGAGCTGAAAGATGCTTTCTACCCAGGCGGGGAGGATGATTAATGGCCTCAGTTATCGAAATCTGCAACCGCGCGCTGAGCAATATCGGCAACAGCCGCAGCATTAACAGCCTGACTGAAGCCAGCAAAGAAGCCGGGCAGTGCTCCCTGCACTTTGATGCGTGTCGAGATGCAGCACTGGCAGACTTCGACTGGAACTTTGCCACCAAGCGCCTGGCGCTGGCCGATACCAATAATCCGCCTCCGGACTGGGCATATTCCTACCAGTACCCGACAGACTGCCTGCGCATCACCGAAATTATGGTGCCCGGTATCCGTAACCCGACTGCCGCTATGCGCATCAACTATGAGGTTGGGGCAGATACGGATGGTACCGGAAAGCTTATCTACACCGACCAGCCTAAGGCATGGTTGAAGTACATTGCGCGCGTAACAGACGTGAACATGTTCGATGCCATTTTCATGGAGGCGCTTTCCTGGCGTCTGGCGGCTGCCATCAACATGCCACTTACCGGCAGCGCAGATCTCGGTAACAACGCACTGACGATGTACCGCAGCGTAATCCTGAGTGCTGGCTCTCATAGTCAGAATGAATCGCAGGAGCCGCAGCCGCCTGTTGATGAGTTCACCGCAGCGAGGTTGTCATAATGGCCTTCAGTTGGATCCAGCCGAGTTTCGCCGGTGGTGAAATTGGCCCGTCTTTGTACGGGCGTATCGACATGTCTAAGTATCAGGTTGCGCTGCGCAAGTGCGATAACTTTATCGTGCGTCAGTATGGCGGCGTGGAAAATCGCCCGGGAACGCGCTTCGTCGGCGAAGCCAAATACCCGACGCGCAAATGCCGCCTTATCCCTTTCCAGTTCTCGACCGTCCAGACCTATGCGCTGGAGTTCGGGCACAACTACATGCGCGTTATCAAAGACGGTGCGTATGTGCTGAACAGCAGCAATGTGATCTACGAACTGGCTATGCCGTATGCTGAGGCAGACCTTTTCCGCATCAAATTCACGCAGAGCGCCGACGTGCTTACGCTGGTTCATCCTTCCTACCCGCCGAAGGAGCTGCGCCGCTACGCGCACGACAACTGGCAGATAGTCGACGTCACCACCAAAAACGGCCCGTTCGAAGATATCAACGTTGACGAGTCGGTGAAGGTATATGCCAGCGCCAGCACCGGCACCATTACGCTGACGGCGAGCTCTGCCATCTTCAGCGCGGAACAGGTCGGTAAGCTGTTCTACCTCGAGCAGCCGGCCGTTGATTCTGTGCAGGTATGGGAAACCAGTAAAGGAACAACCATTAACGATGTTCGCCGTGCTGACAGCAACTATTACCGGGCAAACACCGGAGGGACAACCGGAACGCTTAGACCATCTCATACAGAGGGCATGTCATGGGATGGATGGGGTGGCGACACCGGCATTCAATGGGAATACCTGCACAGCGGTTTCGGCATAGCGTGTATTACAGCGGTAGCCGGTGATGGCCTTACTGCCACGGCCACGGTGATCAGTTATATCCCGTCTCAGGTAGTAGGAGCAGCAAACGGAAGTTACAAGTGGGCACGGTACGCATGGAACAGTGTCAACGGATATCCGAGCACGGTTGTTTACTATCAGCAACGTCTGTATTTCGCCGCATCTACCGCGTACCCGCAAACCATCTGGGCGAGCCGTACCGGTGACTATAAAGACTTCGGCAAGAACAACCCTATTCAGGATGACGATCGCATTATCTACACCTATGCCGGTCGGCAGGTGAATGAGATCCGCCACCTGATTGATGTCGGAAATCTGGTTGCTCTGACATCTGGCGGTGAATATACGATATCCGGTGACCAGAATAAGGTGCTGACGCCATCGGCGTTTTCGTTCAGTTCTCAGGGAAACAACGGCTCAAGCAATGTGCCGCCGATAGCGGTGGCCAATATCGCGCTGTTCATCCAGGAAAAAGGTAGCGTGGTCCGTGATCTGGCCTACTCATTCGATGTGGATGGGTACCAGGGCACCGACCTGACCATTCTGGCAAACCATCTTTTCCAGAAGCGCAGCATCGTCGACTGGTCATTCTGCATTGTGCCGTACAGCAGCGCATTCTGCATTCGTGACGACGGAAAACTGCTGGTGCTGACCTATCTTCGCGATCAGCAGGTATTCGCATGGGCGCCGCAGTCCAGCGCCGGGAAGTATGAAAGCACCTGCTCAATCAGCGAAGGCAGCGAGGATGCTGTTTATTTCGTGGTTAACCGCACCATCAATGGCCAGACAAAACGTTACATCGAACGTCTTTCCAGCCGCCTGTTTACCAATGATGAAGACGCGTTCTTTGTCGACTGCGGCCTGAGTTATGACGGGCGCAATACCTCAACACGTACTATGACCATCAGCGGCGGCAGCGGTGACTGGAGTTATCAGGTCGATTATCCGGTAACCGTGAGCAGTGGTGCTTATTTTGTTAGTACGGATGTTGGCGCTCAGATCCAGTTCCCATATTCAGAGGTGGATACCGATACTGGCGAGGCGGTAGCGAAAGAACTGCGTGGAGACATCATCTCCGTAACCAGCACCACCGCGGTGGTCGTGCGATTTAACCGTAACGTTCCTGCGGTGCTGCGCAATGCGGCCACAACAAACTGGCAGATGGCTCGTCAGACATTCAGCGGCCTGACACACCTCGAAGGCCAGACAGTCAACATTCTTTCAGACGCAAGTGTTGAGCCACAGAAAACCGTATCTGGTGGCGCTGTCACGCTGGAGTCGCCGGGCGCAGTGGTGCATATCGGTCTGCCGATCACCGCTGAATTCGAAACGCTGGACATCAACATCAACGGGCAGGAAACACTGCTTGATAAAAAGCAGGTCATCCCGACCGTCACGATGGTGGTCAACGCCAGCCGCGGCATCTGGGCAACAACGCCTGGCGGCACCTGGTACGAATATCAACAGCGCGAGTTTGAGTTTTACGATGACCCGGTTGACGATGCCACCGGAAAGGTGGAAGTGAAGATCGACAGCAACTGGGATAAGAACGGTCGCGTTAAAGTGCGGCAGCTCGACCCATTGCCACTCTCCGTACTGGCTGTCATTCCGCGCATGACGGTAGGAGGCTTCTGATGATCAATGCTCAGATTGTTCCGGCCACCGCAGAGCATATCGAGTCCATGCTGCCGCATGTCCGCCAGGCTGACGTTGATGAATTTCTGGCGACAAACGGGTGGAGCCCGCGGCGCGTACTTGAATCCGGGCTGCGCACGTCCACCTTCGCCTGTGCCGGGCTGATTAATGGTGAGGTAGTAACCATCTTCGGCGTGGCTCCGGCATCCATGATCGGCGGGAGCGGAATACCCTGGCTGGTAGGCACTGACGCACTGGAGAAATATCAGCGCACTTTCCTGCGCCGCTGCGGGAAAGTGGTCAATGCAATGCTGGCCGTATACCCGTATCTTGAGAACTATGTTGATGCCCGCAACCACACTGCGCGCATCTGGCTGCACTGGCTTGGGTTCACGATTGAAGATCCTCAGCCTTTCGGCATTCAAGGCATCCCGTTCCACCGCTTCCACATGGAGAGAAAATAATGTGTAGCCCGGCTATTGCTCTCGCTGGCGCCAGCGTCGCTCTGAGTGGCATCTCAGCTTATAACCAGTACCAGTCAGGGAAATATTCCGCAGCGGTCGCTGAGCAGAATGCGAACGTTGCAGAGGCCCAGGCTCAGGACTCTATTAACCGTGGCAATGCTCAGGCAGATGAGGTGCGTCGCCGCAATCGCCAGGCCGCCGGAACCCAGGCGGCCACGATGGGAGCAACTGGTGCGGATCTATCAACCGGTAATGCTCTTGATATCTTCGGTGATACAGCGCAGTTCGGTGCGCTGGATGCGCTGACAACAGTTAACAATGCCCAGCGTGAGGCATACGGATATCAGGTCCAGGCCGAAAACTATAAAGCCCAGGCAAGCTCTTCACGTAAGCAGGGAAATATGGGGGCACTGACGACGCTTCTCACTGCGCCTTTGCAGGCATATGGCGCTTACCAGATGGGTGGCGGAACCTGGTCGCCGTTCACGCAGAAAGCCGCACCAATCAGCGCGGCCGTCGGCACACCAACCGGGCGATAAGGAGACAGTGAAATGCCAACAGTACCAACAGTTACCGGTCGCCAGGTAGAGAGTCGCGGTTTCCAGTCTCCTGGTATTCAGGCTTTTGAGCAGCCTAATATCGGTGATGCGCTGGCGCAGGTAGGTCCAAAGGCGATCGACATGTTTGCGCAGGCCAAGCAGCGTGCAGATGTTGCCCAGGCACAGGATGCATCTTTGCAACTCAGTCAGTTTTCCAGTGATTTACTGACGAATCCGAATACCGGCCTGCTGAATATGCAGGGTAAAAACGCTCTCGGGAAAGGTCAGGAGTATACCCAGCAGTTCGATGCGCACGCAGAACAGCTTGCCATGACATTGCCTGAAGGCGCTCGAGCCGGATTTATGCTGCAGGCGCAGCAGCAGCGAATTCAGTTCACAACTCAGGCCGGGCGACATGAGATAGGCCAGCTCAATGCCTATGAGGAAGGTCAGTTCCAGGCAACTCTGGCGAATAACGGCAAACTTGCAGCATCCGCTTACGGCGACAATGCAAACTACGTGCTGTACAACCAGCAGACTTTCCAGCAGATCGACGACTACGGCGCAGCGCACGGCTGGAGTCCTGAACAGATTAACGCCAAGAAGGTCGAGTTCAAGGAGAAGGTTGCTGATGCATCACTTTCCCAGTGGTCTGCCAACAACTCTATTGAGTTCATCCAGAGCAATGGTGAACTGAGCGATACAGTTGCTGGATCCCGCCGGGCTGTGTCAGAAGGCAGTTCCAGTGATGGCGCCCGCGGCATCAGGAATAACAACCCCGGAAACCTCGAGTACAGCAAAACCAATCCGTGGGTAGGTCAGACCGGTGACGATGGTCGCTTTGCCAAATTCGAAACTCCTGAGCATGGCATCCGAGCTCTTGGACGAAACCTGCTGTCTTACCAGCGTCAGGGTATTGATACCGTCAGCGACATCATTAATCGCTGGGCGCCGCCATCCGACAATAACAACACAGATGCGTATATCAAGGCGGTCTGCGCGCAACTCGGTGTAACGCCTGATCAGCAACTCGATGCATCAAACCCTGACACCCTGAAAGCGTTATGTGGCGCTATCATCCATCACGAGAACGGAAGCCAGCCTTACACCGACCAGCAACTTTCTACCGGTGTCAGCGCGGCTATTGGCCTATCTCAGTTGCCTACCAGCACCAAACGCTACACCGGCAATGCGGCATTCGACGCTGCCTCACCAGAGGCGCAGGCAACCTTCCTCCGCCAGGCCGATCAAATCCGCAAGCAGCAGCAGGCGGAGTATCGCACCAGCATTGACAGTCAGGTCCGCGACGCAACGGCGGCTTACATACGCGGCGTCGATTTCCCCAATGCTCCAACACAGACCGAATTCCTCGCTGCCTATGGCGTGCGCGAAGGTAATCTCCGGTATACCGAGTTCAAAAACACGCAGATCGCCGGGCAGTATATTGGCTCGTTCCGCAATATGCCGACGAGCAGCATAACGGCCTACGTTGACCAGCTGAGCCCGGGAACCGAAGAAACAGGCGAGGGATATGCATCACGTGCTGAACTATTTGATCAGGTATCGGCTGCGGCCACGAAGGTGATCAGCCAGCGCCAGAACAACCCGTTCAACGCTGCGGTAGAGATTGGCGCCTATAAGCCGATCGCCAGCAACAATCCTAACGACATCACGGCAGAGGTTGCCAACCGGTTCTCATCTCAGGAGGGCCTGCGCGCGCTGGGCATCAATGCGCCCATCCTTTCCAGTGAAGAGGCCGCTGCGCTGTCTGAGCAGGTGCGCGGTACCAAAGACGTTAACCAGACCATCAGCCTGTTGCAGAGCATGGGTGAAACTCTGTCGGCTCCGGCGATGCGCCAGGTTGCTTCAGCTATCGCGCCGAACAACGCAGCAACGGCCTATTCTGCGCTGCTGCTTGGCACGCCGGACAACCAGTACGACAACACCAAGTCATCAATCGCCTACAGTCAGTTCATCGGCTACAAGCCGGCCATGAACAAATACGACGTATCGAAGGTGATTCTGGCAGGTGACCAGCTTCTGAATCCGACAAAAGCGATGAAAGACGCCGGGATAACTCCGGTCCAGTTGCCGAGCGAGGATAAACTGAAGCGTGCCTTTGACGATCAGGTCGGAAATTCGTTTGCCAACAACCCACAGGCTCGGCAGCTCAGTTACAACCTTTTTAAAGCAGCCTACGCCGGGATCGCTTATCAGTCAGGAGATGCTTCCATGACGAAAACTGATGTGGCCAACTCGGATGTAGTGGAGAAGGCTGCGCAGTACGCCACAGGAGGCGTATACAAGGGCTTTAATGGTGGTGATGTGGTTATGCCATTCGGCATGGATAAATCCACTTTCAAGGACCGCTATACCGCATCTGCGCAGCAGGCACTGAAAGATGCCGGGCTGAACGTCAACGCCGCATCAAACTTCACTCCGGTAAATATCGGCAACAATCAGTATCGGCTGGTAAGCGGCAGCGGGCGCTGGGCGACGGATCCGAAAACCAATGAAGCTATTGTCGTGAGGGTCGAATAATGTCTGATGTATTTTCTCTGGCGCCTGAAGGCCAGGCATGGACAGACGATAAAACTGCGGCCAATCCGGCACGTCAAGAAGACTACGAGCCTACATTCTTCCAGGGGTCAATTGCTGCGCCGGTGCGCGGCGTGGCTGAAGGCACAATCGGTCTTGCGCAGTCTGCCGTCGGATTCAGTAAACGCCTGATCAGCGATCCGGCATTCACTGCAGACGTAGCTCCAACGGTGAATATCTTCCGGGTTATGTTCCCGGATGCTGATAAAACGCTGAATGAAACCTATGACACGATCGGAAAGCAGTTGCAGGATGCACGCGGATACGTGAAGCCTGATGCAGGTAGCCAGGGCACCGCTGCCGAGGTACTTTATGGTCTCGGCCAGTTTGTACCAGCGATCGGTGCGACGATTGTCGGCGGACCTACAGTCGGCGCAGCCACTGCATTTAGCTCGACGTATGAGCAGTCCTATCAGGATTTTAAAGGGAAGGGCGTAGACGAGTCGACGGCGCGCAATCTGGCAACTCAGCAGAGCCTTTTCAACGCGGCTGGTATGGCCCTCCCTGCTGCCGTTGGCACCACACTGGCAACGCGCATTGCCTCAGGCGTGGCAATCAACACCGGATTCGGCGGCCTGAACCGTTACTCTGTCGGCGAAACGCTGGAGGAAAAAGGTTACACCGATATGGCGAAGCAGTACCGGGTATTCGACGGTCAGGCCATGCTGGTGGATGCGGTGCTGGGTGGCGCATTTGGTGGTGCTCATCACCTTGCCGCGAGAAATGCTGACGTGCCGCCACCGCCAGAGACTGAAGCGCCGATCCCGGCAGCAGAGGTGCAGAGTGTTCCTGATGCAACCGCAGAGCCATCGCCTGCGGCCGAAGCTACGCCAGTAACGGATGCGCCTGGCGCGCCGGTGAGATCTGATGCTCAGGCACCAGTGGCAGAGCCTGCCGCAGCGCCAGATATTCCTGCCATTAAGCCGAGCGACATCGATGCTGCCCACACACTGAATGAGGGGCTCTATTACGATCTGGAATCCTCCCCGGTCCTGCACGCCAGCAACGAAAGCATTAATAGCCATGTATCAGCTATGGATGAGGCATACCGGCAGTTGAATGACGGCCAGCCCGTTAACGTCGGAATGATGGCTCGCGGACTTGACGGCCCTGCTCGACCAGGGATGCTGGAGTCTGCAAACGAGCAATACCATGCAATGCAGCAGGTTTTCGAAGAGAATGGTGTCAGGTATGAAACGCCGCCAGAATTGGCTGGAGAAGCAATGGCGCCGCGTGCAGAAAGTGCATTCACAGCAGCAGGTGAAACTGGCGGGCAGGTCAGTGTGGATCCAGATACTGGTCAGGCGATTTCATCAAACAGTTACGACCTGATGGCGGCGCGCGATATGGCGACTACCAATCCGGATCTGACAATTACGCACCCTGACACCGGGCAGCCTGCGAAACTCTCCGATGTTCTGGCTGATTTTGACGAGCAGATCAAGACGGTGCAGAACGAGTCGAAAGTATATTCAGTCGCCGCCGCGTGCTTCCTGAGGAATCCATAATGAAACAGGCATGTGTTGAAGCCATTGCGCAGACACTGGGCCGCCAGCCAAAGGCTGACGAGCTGAAAGGTATTGAGGACCGCATTAAAGAAGCCGTGCGCCAGGTGCATAAAAAAAATGCCAGGGAAGGTAAGACTGGCATCCCTCATGCGCAGACGTATATGGAGGCCGCCGATCTTGTGCGCCAGCGCGTTGTGCATGACGTCTATAAGAAGCGCCAGCGCGTCGCTCAGAACGCGATCGCCATCAGTAGGGTAACAGATACCCTTGACGCCAATATCCCACCAGAGCAGCAGACGCCAGCCAATTTGCAGCAATTTATATTCTCCGGCCGCAGAACAACTGACGGTACAGATATCGCTGTCACGTCTGCTGAAGAGCTGGCTACCGGAGCATATCAGGACTGGTCACGTCAGCTCAGCGCTGAACTGCTCAAAGCCGGTGATGATGTACGCAAATTCTTTGAGCAGAGTAAGGCTCTTGGCGAGCAGCGCTTCCGCAGCCTCTTCGAACAGCAGGCAGCTAAATCTGCACAGTTCCAGATCCTGAAGGAGCTTTACGGTGAAGACACCGGAAACCCACAGGCGAAGAAAATCGCCCAGGTATGGAATGACGTTACGAGCCGGGCCCGCCAGGAGATGAACGACAACGGTTTTGATATCGGACTGCGTGATGACTGGCATCTGCCGTATGTTGACGATGCTGATTTTATCCGCAATGCAGGGCGCGATGAGTGGCTCGCATCATTACCAGTCGCAGAACAGGCCAAAGCGCGACTCTCAGGCCGCCAGCCACCGATTGAGTTCGCTCGCCAGGCGTGGGTTGATGATGTCTACAACACTCAGGATCGCAGCAACTACGTTAATCCGGACGGCAGCCCGATGAATGACATCGAGTACCGCCAGGCACTGGAAGCGATATTCGAAACGAAGGCTACCGACGGCGCGAACAAAATCGACCCGGGCGCATTCATGGGTACTGGTGGGATTAAGAACCGTGGGTCCCAGAGCAGGGTGATGGCGTTCAAGGATGCACAATCTCACTTTGCCTACATGGAGCGCTACACGCAGCAACCTGTTGCTGGCGTGATGATGTCGCACCTGCAATCTTCGTCCCGCGATCTTGGCGTCGTTAAAGCATTCGGCCCGGATGCTGCCCGCAACTTTTCCATGGTGCTGGACCGCGTATATCAGCGTGCGGTAACCGGCGGTAAGGAAGTCGGCAAGATGAACGACGAGCGCAAGATGGTTGAGCGCATGTTTAATTCAATGGCCGGGCTTAACGGTGCCGCATCTTCCAGCGTGTTCACATCAGCGGTTGGTGGGCTGCGCAACCTGATGACCAGTGCCATGCTGGGTACCAGCGTACTGACGGCAACCAGCGATCAGGCCATCATGCGCGCCAATGCCCAGGCTCTTGGTTTCACTCGTGACGGTATGCGCCTGTCAGCCAACACGATTAAAAATCTGTTCAGTGGTGATGCCAAAAAGGCTAATGCAGAGCTTGGCCTGCTGGTGGACTCGCACGCAGCTGTAGTCTCAAAGATGGGCGGCTTTGACCTGTCACGCGGAATCACTGGCTGGTTCGCAGAAAAGACACTGAAGTGGTCAGGTCTAATCGCAATGGACCGCGCAAACAAAGCGTCTTTCGGCCTGCTGATGTACAAAAACATTGGTGAACTGACCCGCAAATTTAAGACGCTTGATGAAGTGAAAGGGTCAGATAAAACCATCCTGGCTAATAAAGGCTGGAGCAACGAAGACTGGTCCATCATGGCTGCGGCAGACCTCAGGCCAATGACAACCTCCGGACATATGGGCATGACGCCTGATGCTATTTACGCCGTGCCCGATGACGTGATCGCCGGCATAATGGCTGACCGCATTGCACAGGTTCGCGCCGGGAGTGAATCGGCGCTGGCAGCCCTGGGAGATCTCCCGCCTGAACGCCTTAAGCGGATGAAAGAAGCATTCGACGCAGAAGCAGAGCAGACCATAACGCGAATGGTGCGTAACGCCCGCGCTGAAGCAGCGCAGAAATTGCTGGGTATCACACACGGTGAAATGACCAGTGCCGTAACTACTGCCACCGGCCTGGATACCTACGCCAGAGACGATGCTGGCCAGTTAATTAAGAGCTTCATGCTCTTTAAAACCACCCCGTTTGCAGGCTTCCGCCAGTTGGTTAACCGGGCCAATGATTTGGATACGGTTCCTGCCATCAAATTCCTGGCTTCGTATATCGCTGGCACTACACTGGCAGGGATGTTCGCTAACCAGATGAATAGCCTGCTGACTGGTAATGATCCACTGGATATGACAAAGCCGACGACGTGGGTGCAGGCGCTACTGAAGGGCGGTTCATTCGGTATCTACGGCGATTTCCTGTTCCAGGACCACACCCAATACGGCTCAAGTATCGCGGCCACCATTGGCGGACCGGTACTGAGCTTTGCCGAGCAGTTAACCAAGCTGCTGATCACGAACCCGCAGAAGGCTCTACAGGGTGAGAAAACTTCATTCGGTGCCGATGCGCTGAAGACCGCCCGCATGATCACACCATTCGCCAACCTCTGGTATGCAAAGGCGATCACCAATCATCTGATCCTTCAGCAGCTTCAGGAAATGGCGAACCCAGGATACAACGACAGGGTAAGGGACCGCGCACAGCGGGAGTTCAACACTACAAGTTGGTGGGAGCCTGGCGAGACAACTCCGCGCAGAGCGCCAGATTTAGGTAAGGCGGTAGGACAATGACAGATATTATGACCAATATCGGATTAATAGTTTTCTGGTTTTTGGTAGTGGTTGTGACCGGTACTTTTTATTTATGGGCGGTTATATTCGCGATAAAAAAAGGCTGGCTTGGCGAGACATCTTCGAAGGTCGTTTATTTCGCGACCTTCGTTATTCTTGCTGCAATAGTGTTTAAGCTTCCATTGCTGTGACATGTCACGAGGCCGCCATGCGGCCTTTTCTTTTATGTCGTTTCCTGCTTCAGTTTTTCCACGCAGTAATCGAGATGCATTTGCAGATCCTTCATGGACATCTGGGAGCTGGTTACGTAGTTCACCAGCGCTGCCAGTTCTGCCATCGGGCCATCAACGTTAAAGCCATCCTCGTTGAGTTGTCTCAGCAACGTCATCAGGTGTGACTCTTCAACCAGGGATCGGACGCCTCCCGGCGTGTGTATTCGTTCAGCAAATCCTTTTTCCAGCGGGTGATAATACTGACGTTGCATCTCATGTTCTCCATGCAATTACTGTATATATAAACAGTATCAGATGATGCCCTCCTTATCCAGCACGATATGTGAATTACCTGTAAGGTAATAAGTACTGTGTTTGTTATTCATTCAATTCATATAAGGCTTGTCAGGTAATAAACTGTCCTGATGATGCACGCGCGCCGGGCGCTGCTTTTCAGGAGACAGGCCATGACGGTATCAACCGTAGTTGACCATAACGATTACACGGGGAACGGCGTTACGACATCTTTCCCGTATACCTTCCGCATATTCAATAAGACAGATCTTGCCGTATCGGTTGTCGACCTTGACGAAAACATTACGGTTATGGTGCTTGATACGGACTATACGGTGACGAATGCCGGTGGTTATAACGGCGGTAATGTAGTCCTAACAGCGCCGCTGGCGACAGGATGGCAGATCTCTGTTGCGCGAGAGCTTGAACCAACGCAGGAAACCGACCTGCGTAACCAGGGGAAGTTTTTTGCGGAGGTGCATGAGGATGCATTTGACAAGCTGACCATGCTGATCCAGCAGGGCATCAGTATGTTTCGCCTGGCGCTGCGTAAGCCTACCAGTATTGCTAACTGGTACGATGCACTGAATAACTACATTCGCAACGTGAAAGACCCGCGTGACCCGCAGGATGCAGCCACAAAGAACTATGTCGATATCCTGGCGAGTTCAAACCTGAACAGAACACTTCGCACCCCTGAAAATATTCCTTCATTGCCTGGCGCGTCAGTCAGGGCAAATAAGATTGTGGCCTTCGACAACTCAGGTAATCCGATGGTGACATTGCCACCTTCAGGATCTGCAAGTGACGTGCTTATCGAACTCGCCAAGCCAACCGGTGCTGATCATAGTGGTATAGCTCAAGGTGGGACAGTCCAGAACGCTCTTACGTCAATTTATCTTGATGGGTTCCCCGGTGTTGATAATACAGGTAAGACTGATTCTACAGCGGGAATTATTGCCGCAATTGAGTCAATTGTGGGTGCCGGGTATAACAGCTGCTATATCATCGGAACCCAAAAATTCGCTAAATTTAAGTTTGGCCGCGGCATCTATATGTTTGGTGATATCGTTCTGCCTTCAGGCTGTGTCTTTGAAGGTGAGAGCGAGTGGGTTACTCGATACAAACAAAAGCCAGGAAGCTCTTTCCTCTTCAAAACACAGGGAACACAAGACTATGCGACAGGCGGGATCACGAAGCGCTATGTTGGAGGTGGGATCCGAAATGCATCAATTGGTGCTGGATATGTTGAAGGGTTAGAGCCTATACCGGCAGGTGTTGGCGGTATTCTGATTCAGTATGCGTCCTGGTTCCAGATGGAGCATGTGACACTCAAGCATATTAATGGAACAGGTCTGCATTTAGATGAGGTTTGGGATGTAGACATAATGACTACCCAGATTCAGGCCTGTGGTCTTGGGTATACATCGAGCAATAACGTTGTTGGGTTGCACATGGGACCTGGAACAAGCGCCAATGATGGATGTAATGCCATTAGATTTACCGGATTCCACATTGAGGGATGTCCTAAATTATTTGAAATACTGGAACGCACTCGCCACGTATCCTTTGCTGAGGCAAAGCTTGAAGCTTCACCTACTAGCGTATCGAGCATAATTCAGGGAGTTAACGAGGTATCATTTCCTAACGCAGAATTATCATGGCAACGCTCTGACTTTCCGATGATTTATGCTGCCAATGGTAATAACGATGGAGTTAGTTTTAACGGCGCTCGATTGATATCAAACGCTTCGACGCCTGGCTGGTACTTCCAGTACAACTCTGCAAACGGTCCATTAAAACTGAATAACATTCACGCCAGGGCGGTTAAGAAAATTGTTGAGGGCAGTAATATCCAGATGGTTGGTGCCTCGAGCTGGTTCTCTGGACCGTGCCTTGTTAATGCCTTCCAGAAGGCCCTGATTCACAATTGCGACTTTAGAGCAAACAGACCGTCCACTGCTACTGACGGAACTGAAGATGCTATTGTGTTTACCGGAACTGACTGTGAGGCAGTAAATAATACGATCGAATGTGGAGGTTCTAACTCTGATGGGGCAGCTGCAATTAACGTTACCTCAGGTGCCACTAATGCGAAGGTAAGCGATAATACATTTGCGGGAGCCAAGCAGTACGGGATAAGGCAAAACGCAGCAGTTACGAGCAAGTGGATTAGGGATAACAGACTTTCAGCCACAGCAAACTATGGCAGCCTTATTCTAGGCCCAGTTCCTCTTTATACCATTGTGTCACCTAATTCAGCAGGTATTGGTTTAGGTGGTGTCAATGGCACTCCAGCTCCAATTGCAATTGCAGTTAACGCTTCTGTTGCAGGATTACCTGCCGCCGGTTGCACCCTGTTATTACTTCGCTTCTCATATGGGGGTAGTACGGCATCAGCACTTATTCTCGTTGATGCGTCAACTAACGGTATTGTCATCCTTGGACAGACATCAACTTCTGGTGGCAACGTTCTGCAAACAGGAACAGGTGCGGCTGGTGATGGCTCGATCAGGATCTCCAAATCAGGAGCGGTCGTTACATTCACTAACTTTACGGTGGCGGCCGCAACGCTGACGGCAACATCACTAAGTGCAGTAGCATAAAAAAAGCCCCCGATATTCGGGGGAATAAAATTAATCACGACTTGGAGCATTTCCAAGTTTTATAATCAATGCCCCATCGCTCATCTCAATGCTGCCAGGGTTAGGCCACACCGGCATAGACCTGGCAGCATTATCAAGCCCACCAAGTTTTCCATTCTCGACTTTATGCATTTGAGCCACTCCGCTTTTAGCCATAAAGTTCATTATCCTTCTGTTCTTACCTCCATCCCATGAGAAGAAAGAGTTCCCAAATGAGTGCATTTTCTCAGGCCATACTCTGTCATTTTTCCAGGCCCCATGAAAATATACAGGAGTTCTAGCCTGGTCAAAGTCAGGATATTTTGCATAGACTGACATTAAAATCCTGTTAGCCATTTGGACATCAGCTTGGTAAGAGGCGTAATCTGCAAAAATCATTTTGTTTGAATAAACTGATCCGCTTAACATCAATATTATACATGAGATAATAGCTATTGATTTTTTACCAAGCAGGAAAAGAAGCATTCCAACTGAAGTTGAGAACCCAACGCTAAGAGCGGTCATTGTTCTTTCAGGCATTGTGCCACCGAAAGCAACGTTAATCAGGAATGGCGAAAATACAGATATAACCACTAGAGCATACAGGAATGGTGATTTAATTCCTTTTATAAGAAGCAATATTATAGATGCCAGTGCAGATATAAATGCGATAAAATAACATGATAGTCCGACTGGTGCTGTAGCCGTGATGTAGCTTTCTATATAATTTAAGATAGATGCAATTGAGTTAGTCATACCAGCAGTAGACCACGATATCTTGTCATCAAGATATCCCTCGTTCACGAAGCCTGTGTATGCCTGTGCAAATCGTGATGCAAGGCTGTAGATTATCACTGATACAGCAGCAAGCACGGCGAATTTCACCAGCACAAAGAGCGAATCTTTTTGTGTTATCCTTTCTCTTAGCAGATCAAATGTCACCACTGATATAATCATGCTAACAGGTAGGAATACCATTGACTGATAAATTGAAGATGACATTACATAACAGATAACCGATACCAGCGTTCCATAACTTAAAACCTTATACCCAGTCAGTTTAAATGCATAAACTGAAATAGATGCAAGTAAAAATGCAATTCCAACGGTATCGCTCTGGTTAGAAAATGCTATCTGATATGTAAACTGGGGAATGGAAACATAAAGCACAGCAATAACTGAGGCGTAAAATTTATCAAGGCCTGTAGATATCGCAAACACTGATGCTGAAAGTGAAAAAGCGACAACTGCCAACAATGGAGTAAAGAATGCTGCAAATGGTTCTTGGAGAATATACTCTCTAAGTAACGCATGACCCCACCTGCCAAGGCTTATAGTCTGAGCAAAGTTATTTGAAAACTCTTCATCTATTGATAGTGAGAAATTGGTTATCTCGAAACCGTAAAGAGCCAGTCCGCAAACCATAGACAATAAAAAGTAAAGCCTAAAATCTACAATATTATTGTTAGTCATTTCTTTGCCTTCAATATATAGCGAGGACGGTTCTTGACCTCAACATAAATCCTTCCAATGTACTCACCGAGAACGCCGATCCCGATTAGCTGAACCCCACCGAGGAACAGAATCGAAACCAGTAACGATGGGTAACCAGGAACATTGTTGCCAAACAACAATTTATCGACAATCATCCAAGCGCCATAAAGGAACGAAATACCGGCAACGAATAAGCCGATATATGTCCACATGCGCAGCGGGAAGGTCGAGAAACTAGTGATGCCTTCAAGAGCCAGGTTCCATAGCTTCCATCCATTGAACTTGGTACTTCCTGCAACGCGTTCTGCCCTGGCGTATTCCACTACGTCAGTGCGCCCACCGACCCAGCTAAGCACGCCTTTCATGAACAGGTTGCGCTCGGGCATCAGCTTAATATTCTCCACTACATCGCGGGACATCAAACGGAAGTCGCCCACGTTCTCTTCAATCTGCGGGTTGCTGATTTTGTTATGCAGCTTATAGAACCATTCGGCTGTTTTACGCTTAAGGTGACCGTCAGTAGAGCGATCTGAACGCTTGGCCAGAACCATGTCAGCTCCATCCTGCCATTTAGCTATCAGGTGCGGAATAACTTCAATCGGGTCCTGCAAGTCGACATCGATAGGGATTATTGCATCACCAGTGGCATTATCCAGCCCGGCGAAAAGTGCAGGTTCCTTACCAAAGTTGCGGGTAAATGAGAGCGGCACAACAAGCGGATCAGCGATAGCAAGCGCGTTTATGATAGATTCTGTCGCGTCTTTGCTACCGTCATTTATGAAGACTATCTCAACTTCATGCCACTTTAACTCTTCAAACTCCCGCACCGTTTTATAGAAGATCGGAATTGCTTCTTCTTCATTAAAGACCGGAACGACCAGAGAAATTTTCATTTCGCATCCCTAAACACAATGAATTTTGAGTAGACGAAGCCGCACACCAGACTGATGACGGAAAATATGATTAACGTGATAATTGGTGCCATTCCAGATTTGTCACCTGCTAGGCCAACAATGGCGCTAAGAGCCCCCATAAACCCAACATAAAGCATGTATCTCATGGTGGTTGTCGATGCTCTAAACGTGAATCTTGCATTTGCAAAGAAACTGAATGACACAGCGACTATGAACCCTGAAAAATTCCCTATCGCCTGGCTGGCGTGTAACCAATAAATGCAGATTGCAAACACAACCCAGTGAATGAGTGTGTTAATCACACCTATCGAAGTGTATCTGGCAAATAACTTAAGCACTGTTTCATCCGTAAAAAATAAAACATCACTTTATCACCTTTAGGGTAATTTCGTTAAGAGTTATCCGATGAAATTTAATCCACATATGGTTTATTGTGTATGATGAACTCACCAACCAAGGGGGTTCTTTATGCACATTAAACGGTGGTCACTATGTCTGCATCCATGACGGTGTCAGATGTCAATCAGGGGCTTAGCATTGGTGCGCTTGGCGCGTGGCTGGTGGGCGTCCCGTCAGAAGTGGTTATCGGTGGTCTGGCCGGGGCGGTAATTTTCGTTACCTTCGCGGCAGAATATCCGATAAAGCGCAGGTTACTTCTTTCTGTCATCAGCTTCTTCTGCGGGCTTCTCTTCTACAAACCAACGGCAACTATCCTCATCGGCCTTGCGGCAATGCTTCCCGGCGTGACTCCTGACATGTTCGAGAAAGGTGTCGTGTTCTCTGCCGGTTCTTTCGTCTCCTCAATCGTTGCTGTCCGCATCGGCTCATGGCTGTATCACCGTTCTGAAAATCCGCGCGACCTGATCCCGGGGAGAAAAGACGATGACCAGTCCTGAGATGCTTCTCATCCTTAACGCCGCTATCTGTGGTGGCATTGCAATCCGAGTTCTTCTGTTTCGTCGTGACGGGGCACGCCATCGCTGGTGGGGTGGATGGCTCGCCTACGTGCTGATCGTCGTGGCCGCCAGCGTTCCTATCCGGACGTTCTACGGGTACTACGTCAGCGCCGACTGGTCAGAAGTCATCATTAAAGCCGTGTTCCTGGCTGCGCTCATCAAGACAAAAGGGAACGTGGTGCAAATCTTCAAGATAACGAGGTCCCAGCATGGACATTAATCAGTTTCAGCGTGCAGCTGGTATCAGTGACGTGCTGGCCACACGCTGGTTTCCGCATATCACCGCTGCCATGAAAGAGTTTGGTATCGATATTCCTGAGCACCAGGCGATGTTTATCGCGCAGGTGGGGCATGAGTCTGGCGGCTTTACCAGGTTGCAGGAGAACTTCAATTACAGCGTGACCGGGCTGGCTGGATTCGTCCGAGCTGGCCGACTCACGCAGGGACAGGCCAACGCGCTGGGTCGCCGTGCTGGTGAGCCATCACTGCCACTGGAGCGCCAGCGTGCCATCGCCAACCTGGTGTACAGCAAACGCATGGGGAATAACGGGCCTACTGACGGTTGGTTTTATCGCGGTCGCGGGCTTATCCAGATCACAGGACTGAACAACTACCGCGACTGTGGCAACGGCCTGAAGGTGGATCTGGTTAAACAACCTGAACTGCTGGCGCAGGATGAGTACGCTGCCCGCAGCGCTGCGTGGTTCTTTGCCACTAAAGGCTGCATGAAGTACACCGGCGACCTGGTGCGCGTCACGCAGATCATCAATGGCGGCCAGAATGGCATCGATGACCGGCGCGCTCGTTACGGTGCTGCCCGTAAGGCTCTTTTATGAAAAGAATAATCTCTTCACTCATCCCAAGATGGGAGACGGATACTGTTGCTCTGCAAGAAACAGAGCGAGGCATGGAGATAGTTTGCAGTTATTCAGACATTGAACCTGGCGAGTGGTTTGATGGAATGTGTGAACTGAAAACTTTTACCTGGCTGAACTGGTCATGGCCTTATGGCGAGCCAATTAACGTTAGGCGCTTTCAGCCAAAGGCAATCCTATGATCTGGGCATTCGTCAAAGCGTACTGGAAACAGTTGCTTATCGTGGTGATGCTTGCTGCCTTGGTTATAGGCGGAGTGGTTGCCTGGAATGTCCACGGAGACCAGCAGTACGCCGCCGGTTATGCGAAGGCGCAGGCAGACCGCAAAGCCGAAGATGAGAAAGCTCGTCAGCAGGACGAAAAGGAGAAAGCGACCAATGAACGTGAAGCGCAGCAGAGGATCGACCAGGCGCGCAATGATGCTCTTGATGCTGCCGCTCGCGCTGGCCGGTTGCAGCAACAGCTCGTTGCCATCCGTGAGCAGCTCAGGCAGTATAACGCCACTGTCGGCTCTGGGGCGTCAGCCGCAGACACCGGAGTTTTGCTTGCCGACGTGCTCAGCAAATCTCTCGAGCGAAACCGACAACTGGCAGAGTACGCTGACAGGGCCGCCGAAGCCGGACGAGTCTGCGAAAAGCAGTACGATTCGTTGACCAGGTGACATGGTATTTTTCATGGTACTGATTTCCGGTGACGGTATATAAAACGGTACGATGAAAATTAGATTTAAGAAAGTTGTTACCAGTCAATCGGTTATGTTATCCGTAAATAATTGAGTGGGAATAATCCCCCTCTGATCTAACCCCAAAACCCTCTGCCTGCGCAGGGGGTTTTTTATTTCCTCACTTCCCCTCACCCAACCGATACGCCAGCGCCACCACCAGCGACTGCACCAGGCACAGCGTCGCTGACTGAGATCGAAACGCGTCCACCTGCGCCTCTTTCACCACAAAGCAGAGATCGCTGAACGTCGCCAGGGGGCTTATCTGGCTATCGGTAATCACAATCTGCCGCGCACCGACGCTGGCGGCAGTTTCGCTGACCATCACCGTCTCTTCCGCGTACGGCGAGAAGCTGATCGACACCACAATGTCGCGCGCCTTAATGCGGCTGATCTGTTCGCGCAGCATCCCGCCCATGCCGTCGAGCAGAATAGGGCGGCACTCCAGATGGCTCAGGGCGTAGGTCAGATAGGCGGCGACGCTAAAGGAGCGACGTAAACCGGCGATGTAGATGGTGTCGGCATCGGCCAACAGCTGAACGGCACGCTCCAGCATCTCCGGCTCGGCACGGGCGGCCAGCTGCTGTAGCGCCTGTGCATTTGAACGGGCGAACTCTTGCAGGATATCGAGCGGCGTTTCCGGTACGGTCTCGTTCTCCATTTCGCGGAACAGCCGGGCGCGATCGCTGTAGCTGGCGGTTTCTTCCACCAGGTTCATACGAAACAGCTGTTTCATTTCGTTGAACCCGGTGAAGTCAAAGGCGTTGGCAAAGCGGATCAGCGTCGACGGCGGCACATCGGCGCGCTCGGCAATAACGGCAACCGTATCAAAGGCCACGCTGTTGGTGTTATCCAGCACGTAGCGGGAAACCTGCTGCAGCCTCTTGCTCAGGCTATCGTAGCGATCGCGGATTTGCTGCTGCAGTTCGTTCAGGCTGGTTGCTGTCGTCATGTTATCCCCCAAATACAGTCATATGATTCTAAACGCAAAACCGCGTCTTTTAAATGTCGGCCATCCATCTGGCAGCAAAAATGAAACAGAAGCTTCAGTCATTTCCTCGCCCGAAATCCCTTAATAGCGCACGCTGCGTCAGTGTTGTTGGCTGTTAACATAAAAATCCATCCTTGATCACAATAATCATCATTTATTTTATTTCAACTTAAAATGGAATATTTGTTTCATATATAGTGTTCAGTACACAGTGTTCAGGTAACAATCACGTATCAACAGCGAGAGGTTAAGGATGGAGACGGTAGCGAATTTTATTCACGGCGAAAGTGTCACCGGTTCAGACCAGCGCGTTCAGGCGATCTTCAACCCGGCCACTGGCGAGCAGATCCGCCAGGTGGTGATGAGTACGGCACAGGAAACCGGGCAGGCCATTGCCGCCGCGCAGCAGGCGTTTCCGGCGTGGGCGCGTCAGGCTCCGCTTAAGCGCGCGCGTGTGATGTTCCGCTTCAAGGCGCTGCTGGAAGAGAACATGGCGCGCCTGGCCCGCATCATCAGCGAAGAGCACGGCAAGGTCTTCTCTGACGCGGTGGGCGAACTGACCCGTGGCCTGGAGGTGGTGGAATTTGCCTGCGGCATCCCGCATCTGCAAAAGGGTGAACACTCTGCGAACGTGGGCACCGGCGTCGACAGCCACTCGCTGATGCAACCGCTTGGGGTCTGCGTCGGGATCACGCCGTTTAACTTCCCGGCGATGGTACCGATGTGGATGTTCCCGATTGCGCTGGCGACCGGTAACACCTTCGTGCTGAAACCGTCGGAAAAAGATCCTTCTCTCGCGCTCGCACTGGCGCAATTGCTGAAAGAGGCCGGCCTGCCGGACGGCGTGTTCAACGTGGTGCAGGGCGATAAAGAGTCTGTTGATGTGCTCCTGACCGACCCGCGCGTGCAGGCGGTGAGCTTTGTCGGCTCCACGTCAATTGCGGAATACATATACCAGACCGCGTCCGCTCACGGTAAGCGCTGCCAGGCGCTGGGCGGTGCGAAAAACCACTGCATTTTAATGCCAGATGCGGACATGGAGATGGCGGCCAACGCCATTATGGGCGCAGGCTTCGGCGCAGCGGGGGAACGCTGCATGGCGCTCTCGGTGGTGCTGGCGGTGGGTGATAAAACGGCCGATGACCTCTGCGCCCGGCTGGAAAAACAGATTGCCGCGCTGCGCGTCGGGCCGGGTCTGGACCAGACGCCAGAAAACGAAATGGGTCCGCTTATCTCTTCCGCCCACCGCAGTAAAGTGCTGGGCTACATCGATAGCGGGGAAGCGCAGGGGGCGAAACTTCGCGTGGACGGTCGCGGCTTCAGCGTGAAAGGGCACGAACAAGGCTATTTCGTCGGGCCGACGCTGTTCGATAACGTCACTCCGGAGATGACCATCTATAAAGAAGAGATTTTCGGCCCGGTGCTTTCTGTGGTGCGCGTAGCAGATTACGCCAGTGCGGTGGATCTGATTAACCGCCATGAATATGGTAATGGCTCGGCGATCTTCACCCGTGACGGCGGCTGTGCGCGCCGCTTCTGCGAAGAAGTGCAGGCGGGCATGGTGGGGGTCAACGTGCCGATCCCGGTGCCGATGGCATTCCACAGTTTTGGTGGCTGGAAACGCTCTATCTTTGGTGCGCTCAACGTCCACGGCAACGACGGCGTGCGTTTCTACACCCGAATGAAAACCATCACCGCGCGCTGGCCGGAAATGCAGCAGGAGACAGGCGCTGCGTTCTCCATGCCAACGCTGGGCTGACAGGAGGTTTTATGCAAACCGAACGTATGACCATGGCTCAGGCGCTGGTCCGGTTCCTTAATCAACAGTACGTCAGCGTAGACGGCGACGAAACGCCCTTCGTGGAGGGTATCGCCACAATTTTCGGGCATGGCAACGTGCTCGGTATTGGCCAGGCGCTGGAGCAGGACCCCGGCCATTTGCAGGTGATGCAGGGCTGCAATGAGCAGGGGATCGCCCATATGGCGACGGGATTCGCCAAACAGCACCGCCGTCAGCGCATTTTTGCCGTCACCTCTTCCGTCGGGCCGGGCGCCGCCAATATGGTGACCGCCGCGGCAACCGCCACGGCGAACCGCATCCCGCTGTTGCTGTTGCCGGGAGATATCTACGCCAGTCGCCAGCCGGATCCGGTGTTACAGCAAATCGAGCAGTATCACGATCTCAGCATCAGCACCAACGACTGCTTCCGTCCGGTCTCCCGCTACTGGGACCGCATCAACCGGCCAGAGCAACTGATGAGCGCGATGCTAAGCGCGATGCGAACGCTTACTGACCCTGCAAATACCGGGGCGGTGACTATCTGCCTGCCCCAGGACGTGCAGGGCGAAGCCTGGGATTATCCCCTGAGCTTCTTCGCGCGTCGCGTGCATCACATCGAACGTCGCCCACCTGACCCGCTGCGTCTGGCGCAGGCGCAGGCGCTGATCGCCCGCAAGCGTCGTCCGCTGGTGGTGTGTGGCGGCGGCGTACGTTACTCCGGCGCGCATGAGGCGTTTCGTGAATTTGTCGAGACGTTACAACTGCCGTTTGCCGAAACCCAGGCCGGGAAAGGGGCGCTGGTAAGTGACCACCCACTTAATCTGGGCGGGGTGGGTGTGACGGGCGGAATGGCCGCCAACCAGCTTGCACCGAAGGCGGATTTAGTGATTGGCATCGGTACGCGCCTGACCGACTTTACCACCGGCTCCAAGGCGCTCTTTTCCCATCCTGACGTCGAATTTCTGCTGCTGAACGTGGCCGAGTTTGATGCCCTGAAGCTTGACGCCACCGCGCTGATTGCTGATGCCCGGACCGGGCTGCAGTCCTTAACCCACACGCTCAGGGATTACCGCAGCGGCTGGGGGGAGGAGATTGCCCAGGCGCAATCCGCCTGGCGCGACGAGTGTCGCCGTCTGTGGGCTCGCCAGTGGCATCCGGCAGATACACCCGAAGTGGCGGGGCACCTGGATGCGCAACTGACGGAATACGGTGAGACGCTTAACACCCGCCTGACCCAGACGCGGGTGCTGGGGCTTATCAACCAGCATATTGAAGATGACGCCATCGTGGTGGGGGCGGCTGGTTCGCTGCCAGGAGACTTACAGCGCCTCTGGCAGGTCAAAACGCCGGACAGCTATCACCTGGAGTACGGCTATTCCTGCATGGGCTACGAGATTGCGGCCGCCATTGGTGCGAAGCTCGCCAGACCCGAGCAACCGGTATACGCCATGGTGGGGGATGGCTCTTACATGATGTTGCACTCCGAGCTGCAAACCGCGGTGCAGGAGGGCCTTAAGGTCACCGTTCTGCTGTTTGATAACGCCAGCTTCGGCTGCATTAATAACCTGCAAATGGGGCACGGCATGGGCAGCTTTGGCACGGAAAACCGCCAGCGCAATCCTAAAACCGGGCGGCTTGACGGGCCGCTGGTGAAGGTCGATTTTGCGCAAAACGCACAAAGCTACGGCTGTCGCGCGTGGCGGGTAAACGATGAGCAAAGCCTGCTGGCGGCACTTGAGGCGTCACGCGCACATCCGGGCCCGACGCTGCTGGACATCAAAGTGCTACCGAAGACCATGACCCACGATTACGCCGCGTGGTGGCGAACTGGTGATGCGCAGGTGGCGGAGTCATCTGCGGTGTGCCAGGCCGCTCTGCAAACGCAGGCACAGGTGAAAAAAGCGCGTCAGTATTAATTTTTCCCTCCTTAACGAAATTTTCATTTCATTTCCCCTCACCCTAACCCTCTCCCCAAAGGGGAGAGGGGATGGTTCGGTGCGGCCTTTTCTCCCTGGCCCACTTGGGGAGAGGGGACGGCTTGGGGCTGTCTTTTCTCCCTCGCCCCTTTGGGGAGAGGGCCGGGGTGAGGGGAAGATGTCCTCCCCTCTATGTTGTGAGATTGATAACAGAATTTATCTCATTCATCTCAAAAGTGTTAACTCGCACTCAAAAACATAATTTTCACTATTTATAAAAATGAAATAAATGTTTTATTTATAGGGTCGTTAGTTCACAGCATTCACCAACACCGGGAGCCGTTATGTTTAACATTGCTTTACTGGGCGCTGGCCGAATTGGCCAGGTACATGCAGCTAACATCGCCAGCCACAGCGCGACCACGCTCTGGTCCGTGGTTGACCCTAATCAGGAATTTGCCACTCGCCTCGCGACGCAGTATCAGGCCCGCCAGCAGAGCCTTGACGAAGCGATGACCGACCCTAACGTTCACGCCGTGCTGATCGCCTCCGCGACCGATACTCACGCTGACCTGATTGAAATGGCCGCCCGCCACGGCAAAGCCATTTTCTGTGAAAAGCCGGTACACCTTGACCTCGCCCGCGTGCGCGACTGCCTGAAAGTGGTCAAAGAGTACGACGTGCCGTTGTTCATCGGCTTTAACCGTCGCTTTGACCCGCAGTTCCGCCGTGTGAAAACCGATGTCCAGGCCGGGCGCATCGGTAAACCGGAATCACTGCTGATTATCTCACGCGATCCGTCTCCGCCACCTGCGGAGTACGTGCGTGTCTCCGGCGGTATGTTCCGCGATATGACCATTCACGACTTTGATATGGCGCGCTTCATCATGGGTGAAGAGCCGGTGTCGGTATATGCCCAGGGTAGCAACCTGGTGGATCCGGCGATTGGCGAGGCGGGGGATATCGATACCGCGTTTATCGTTCTGAAATATGCTTCCGGCGCGATGGCCACCATTGTTAACAGCCGCCGCTCCTCTTATGGCTATGACCAGCGCCTTGAACTGCACGGCTCCGAAGGGCTGCTGTGCGCGGGCAACATTCTTGAAAACCAGGTGCAGCACTTCGGCAAACAGGGCTGCACCAGCGCGCTGCCGGAACACTTCTTCCTGCAACGCTACAAATCCGCTTACGCCGCGGAATGGGAACACTTTGTTGCGGTTCTGCGCGGCGAAGCGGTGCCTGATTGCAGCGGCGATGATGGTGAACGTGCGCTGTACCTTGCGGATAAAGCGCTGGAATCGCTGCGTAGCCAGCGCGAGATCGTCCTCTAAACACAACAACCCTACACAGAGAGACATAATAATGAAAAAACTGATCTTAGCCGCCCTCATCGCCATGACGTCCGGGGCCGCTCTCGCCGAAAACGAGCAAATTGTTTTCAGTACGCCAAACCTGGCCATGCCGTTTGAAGTTCACATGCAGCGCACGGCGGTGAAAGCCGCAAAAGAGATGGGCGTGAAGCTTCAGGTGCTGGACGGGCAGGGCAGCTCACCGAAACAGGTGGCTGACCTGGAAAACGCCATCACTCGTGGGGCGCAAGGTTTTATCGTCTCCCCGAACGATGTGAACGCGGTCTCCAGTGCGGTGGATGAAATTCAGGACGCGAAGCTGCCGGTCGTCACCCTTGACCGCTCCGTCGATAGCCAGAAAAAAGTGCCGCACTTTGGCGCCAACAACTACAAAGGCGGCCAGGCGATTGGTGACTTCGTCAAAACCAAATTCCCCAACGGCGCGGACATTATCCTGCTCACCGGTCAGCCAGGCTCTTCCTCCAATATTGAACGCACCAAAGGGATCCGCGACAGCCTGAAGGCGGGCGGGGATAAGTACAAGATCGTCGCCGATCAGACCGGTAACTGGATGCGTTCAGAAGGGATGCGCATCGTTGAAAGCGTTCTGCCTTCACTGCCGAAACGTCCGCAGGTGATCCTCTCTGCCAACGACGATATGGCGCTGGGGGCGATTGAAGCCTTGCAAAGCCAGGGCGTGAAGCCGGGCGAAATTCTGGTCACTGGTTTTGATGCCGTTCCTGAGGCGCTGGCCCGCGTGCGAGATGGCTGGCTGGCGGTAACGGCGGATCAGCGTCCGGGCTTTGCGGTGCAGACGGCGATGAGCCAGCTGGTGGCCAGCGTGCGTGAGAAGAAAGCCATCACTGGTGCGGATTACCCGCCGACGCTTATCACCAAAGAGAACCTGCAACAGGCTGAGCGTATCGGCGAAGCTGGCAATTGATATGTCCGCAGCCGCCGCGTAAGCGGCGGCTCACTCTAAAGGAGGAGCAGACTGATGTCGCAACCCTTACTGAAAGTGACCGACCTGGCCAAAAGCTTTTCCGGCGTCTGGGCGCTGAGCAGCGCTCAACTGACCGTCGGCAGCGGAGAAATTCACGCCCTGCTGGGGGAAAACGGGGCAGGAAAATCCACGCTGCTGAAAGCGCTCGCGGGCGCGCAGCCGCAAACGCGCGGCGATATCTGGTTCAACGGTGAAACGCTGCCGGTGGACGACTCCCCGGTGGTGCGGCAGAACAAGGGCATTATCACCATCTATCAGGAATTTAACCTGCTGCCCAATATGACCGTTGCAGAAAACATGTTTCTTGGGCGCGAGCCGCGCAGGCGTAGCCTGATCGTTGACGAAAAGGCGGTTAATCAGGAGGCGCAGGTCATTCTCGATTACCTGCAGCTGAACGTCGCCCCAACCACGCCTGTCGCCCGTTTGAGCGTGGCCCAGCAGCAGATGGTGGAGATCGCCCGGGCGCTGACCCTGAACGCCAGGTTAATCATTATGGACGAACCTTCCGCCGCGCTGAGCGACAGCGAGGTGGAAAGCCTGCACCGCGTGGTGCGTGAGCTTAAAAACCGTGGTGTGAGCATTATTTATGTCACCCACCGTCTGCATGAAGTTTTCCAGCTTTGCGATCGCTTCACCGTTTTCCAGGATGGCCGTTTCACCGGCACCGGCGCAGTGGCAGAGACCAACGTTGAACAGCTGATCCGCCTGATGGTCGGGCGCGACGTGGCCTTTAATCGCCGTCCGGCCAGCGAAACCCATCATGAAGATAAACCCGTCCGCCTGGCAGTGAAGGGGCTGAGCCGCGAAAAGCCGCCGCTGGATCCGCACGGCATTGCCCTGCACGACATCAGCTTCCACGTTCACGCCGGGGAAGTCTTAGGCATTGCCGGGCTGGTGGGCGCAGGGCGCACCGAAGTGGCGCGCTGCCTGTTTGGCGCAGACGCCTTTACCTCGGGGAGCTTTGAGCTGGACGGCGTGCCGTACCAGCCGCGCGACCCGCTTTATGCCCTTGATCAGGGCGTGGCGCTGGTACCGGAAGACCGCAAAAAAGAGGGGGCGGTGCTGGGGCTGTCGATTCGCGACAATCTGTCGCTCTCCTGCCTCTCCTCGCTTCTGCAGTGGCGCTGGTTCGTGAACACCCGCAAAGAGGACGACCTGATTGAGTCCTACCGCAAAGCGCTGCAGATAAAAATGGTCAACAGCGAGCAGGAAGTGCGCAAGCTCTCCGGCGGCAACCAGCAAAAAGTGATCCTCGCGCGCTGCATGGCGCTCAACCCGCGGGTGCTGATCGTCGATGAACCGACGCGCGGCATCGACGTGGGGACCAAATCAGAAGTGCACCAGGTGCTGTTTGATATGGCGAAAAAGGGCGTGGCGGTGATCGTGATCTCCTCCGATCTGCCTGAAGTGATGGCGGTGTCTGACCGGATCATCACGCTCAGTGAAGGCCGGGTGACCGGCGAGATCCACGGTGACGACGCTAACGAAGAACGGCTGATGACGATGATGGCCATCAACCACAACGCCCTGAACGCGGCATAACGGAGTTTCTCATGACGCAGATGATTTCTAAAACACAGGCCCCGGTCAAACGCGCCGGACGCATCGATCCCATCGCCTTCTTCGAGCGCTTCGGGGTGCTGATTTTCATGATCCTGCTGCTGATTTTCTTCCAGTCGCAGAACAGTAATTTTTTCTCTGAACGCAATATTTTCAACATCCTGACCGAAGTCTCTATCTACGGAATCATGGCCGTGGGGATGACCTTCGTCATCCTGACTGCCGGGATCGACCTTTCCGTGGGATCCATTCTGGCGGTGTGCGCCATGACCGCGGCGTACGTGATTAAGGGCGACAACTTCACCACCGTCGACCCGAACGCCTGGGGCGGCATGAGCTGGCTGATTGGGTTGGGGATTTGTCTGGCAATGGGCACGGCGATTGGCTTCCTGCACGGTCTGGGCGTGACTCGCCTGCGCCTGCCGCCGTTCATCGTTACCCTTGGCGGGATGACCATCTGGCGCGGCCTCACGCTGGTGATTAACGACGGCGCGCCGATTGCTGGTTTTGATCCTGGCTACCGCTGGTGGGGACGCGGGGAGCTGCTCGGCGTCTCCATTCCTATCTGGATCTTCGCCATCGTTGCTGTCGGCGGCTATCTGGCGCTGCACAAAACCCGCTGGGGCCGCTTCGTCTACGCCATTGGCGGTAACCCGGAGGCGGCGCGCCTGGCGGGGGTGAACGTGAAGCGCGTGCTGGTCAGCGTGTATGTGTTGATTGGCTGTCTGGCGGGGCTGGCGGGCTTCATTCTGAGCGCGCGTCTGGGGAGCGCCGAGGCAGTCGCCGGGATCTCCTTTGAGCTGCGCGTCATCGCTTCGGTGGTGATTGGCGGCACCTCGTTGATGGGCGGTTACGGGCGCATTGGCGGCACCATTATCGGCTCCATCATCATGGGTATTCTGATTAACGGCCTGGTGCTGATGAACGTCTCGGCCTACTACCAGCAAATTATCACCGGATTAATTATCGTTCTGGCGGTGGCGTTTGATACCTACGCCAAAAGCCGTCGCGGCGCACTGTGAGGATCATGATGAAAGAGGTTCGTATTGGATTGATTGGCACCGGGTATATCGGCAAGGCACATGCCATCGCCTATGCCCAGGCCCCGACGGTATTCAACCTGCGCGGCAAGCTGGTGCGCGAGATGGTGGCCGAAGTGAACCCGACGCTGGCGGCAGAGCGGGCGCAGGCGTTTGGCTTCAACCGTTCAACCGGGGACTGGCGGGCGCTGGTGGCCGACCCGGCCATTGACGTGGTGGATATTTGTTCGCCTAACCATCTGCATAAAGAGATGGCGCTGGAGGCAATCCGTCACGGCAAGCACGTCTACTCGGAGAAACCGCTGGCGCTGAATGCCCACGACGCGCGCGAGATGGTCGACGCCGCGAAGCGGGCAGGGGTGAAAACGCTGGTGGGGTTCAACTACATGAAAAATCCGACGGCGCAGCTGGCGAAAGAGATTATTGCGCGCGGCGAGATTGGCGAGGTGATCCATTTCTACGGCACCCACAACGAAGATTATATGGCCGACCCGCTTTCTCCGATCCACTGGCACTGCTTTAAAGAGACCGCCGGACTAGGGGCACTGGGCGATCTGGCGGCGCATATCGTCAATATGGCGCAGTACCTGGTGGGGGAGATTGAGCAGGTCTGCGGCGACCTGAAGATCGTGGTCCCGGAACGCCCTGCAAAGGCCGGATCGTCGGAGATGATTGCCGTCGAAAACGAGGATCAGGCCCACGCGATGGTGCGTTTTGCCGGTGGGGCGCAGGGCGTCATTGAAACCTCACGCGTTGCCTGCGGCCGCAAGATGGGGCTGTCGTACATCATCACCGGGACCAAAGGCGCTATCAGTTTCACCCAGGAGCGCATGGCTGAGCTGAAGCTCTATCTGCATGACGATCCGGTGAACCGCCAGGGGTTCCGCACGCTGCTCGTCGGCCCGTCACACCCGGACTACGCCGCGTTCTGCATGGGCGCGGGCCACGGTATTGGCTTTAACGATCAAAAAACGGTGGAGGTGCGCGACCTGGTAGACGGGATTGCCGCCGACGCGCCGATGTGGCCGGACTTCGAAGAGGGCTGGAAAGTGTCTCGCGTGCTGGACGCGATTGCACTCTCGCATCTACAGGGCCGCTGGCTGAACGTGAACGACATTGTCTGATGAGGTATCAACGTGGAAAAGCAGTTTGATGTGATATGCATGGGCCGCGTGGCGGTAGACCTCTACAGTCAGCAGATTGGTGCCCGCCTGGAGGATGTGTCAAGCTTCGCCAAATATCTCGGCGGGTCGTCCGGCAACGTGGCGTACGGCACCGCGCGTCAGGGTTTACGTTCGTCGATGCTGGCGCGCGTGGGCGATGAACATATGGGCCGCTTCCTGCGCGAAGAGCTCAACCAGGTGGGCTGCGATACCAGCCATCTGATTACCGATAAAGACCGCCTTACGGCGCTGGTGTTACTCGGCATTAAAGACCGGGACACTTTTCCTCTGATTTTTTATCGCGATAACTGCGCGGATATGGCGATTACCGCCAGCGATGTGGATGAAAGCTACATTGCCTCCGCACGTTGTCTTGCCATCACCGGGACTCACCTTTCTCACCCACAGACCCGCGAGGCGGTGCTAACGGCGCTGGGCTATGCCCGCCGTCACGGCGTTCGCACGGTGCTGGACATCGACTACCGTCCGGTGCTGTGGGGGCTGACCGCCTTAGGCGATGGCGAAACGCGCTTTATCGCCGCCGATAAGGTCACCTGCGAATTGCAGGAGGTGCTGCACCTCTTCGACGTCATCGTCGGCACCGAAGAGGAGTTCCACATTGCGGGCGGCAGCACGGATACCCTACAGGCGCTGGGGCAGGTGCGTGGTGTGAGTCAGGCCACGCTGGTCTGCAAACGTGGTGCGCTTGGCTGTTCGGTCTATACCGACGCCATTCCGCCCCGACTGGACGACGGCCTGACGGTGACCGGCGTGCGCGTGGAGGTGCTGAACGTTCTCGGCGCGGGGGATGCGTTTATGTCCGGTCTGCTGCGCGGCTACCTGAACGACGAGGGCTGGGAGCAGGCGTGTCGCTATGCCAACGCCTGCGGCGCGCTGGTGGTCTCGCGCCACGGTTGCGCCCCGGCGATGCCGAGCAAAATTGAACTGGATGATTATCTTTCCCGCGCCGCCCTCGTTCCGCGCCCGGATCTTGACCCGCGTCTTAACCATCTCCATCGCGTCACGACCCGCCGCCGCGAATGGCCGGAGTTGTGCGTGATGGCCTTCGACCACCGCAGCCAGCTGGAAGATATGGCAATGCAGTGTGGCGCGTCGCTCAAGCGCATTTCGGCGCTGAAACAGCTGATCCTGCAAGCCAGCCGTGAGGCGGCGAGCCGCGCCGGGCTGGAGGGCAAAGCTGGTCTGCTGTGCGACGGCACCTTTGGTCAGGACGCGCTGAACGCGATAACCGGCGAAGGGTGGTGGATTGGCCGCCCTATAGAGCTGCCGGGCTCCCGGCCGCTGGAGATGGAGCACGGCAACATCGGTACTCAGCTTATCAGCTGGCCGCAGGAACACGTGGTGAAGTGCCTGGTCTTCTTCCACCCGGAAGACGCCCACGGCCTGCGCCTGGAGCAGGAGCAGAAAATCGCCGAGGTGTACCACGCCTGCTGTCAGTCCGGGCATGAGCTGCTGCTGGAGGTGATATTGCCCGCGACCATGCCGCGCAGTGACGAACTTTACCTGCGTGCTATCTCCCGTTTCTACAACCTGGGCATTTACCCCGACTGGTGGAAACTGCCGCCGCTCTCAGCCGAGGGCTGGACGGCATTGAGCGAAATCATCGAACGTCGTGACCCGCACTGCCGTGGGGTGGTGATCCTGGGTCTGGACGCCCCGGCAGAACAGCTGCGCGCCGACTTCAAAGCGGCCTCGGGGCAGGCGCTGGTCAAAGGCTTCGCCGTGGGACGCACGCTGTTTGGCGATGCCTCGCGCGCATGGCTGAAACACGATATTGACGATGCGCAGCTTGTGGCGCGCATTCGGGACAACTACCTGCAGCTTATCGCCTGGTGGCGCGAGCGCGGACACGCATAATGGAGACGACAATGAGTGTACAACTGGGCATTAACCCGCTGACGTGGACGAACGACGATCTGCCTTCACTCGGCGCGGAGACGTCGCTGGAAACTTGCCTGAGCGAAGGTAAAGAGGCCGGTTTCGCCGGTTTTGAACTGGGCAATAAATTCCCGCGCGAAGCACGTCTGCTCGGCCCCATCTTGCAGCGCCATGACCTGCAACTGGTCTCCGGCTGGTATTCTGGCCGCCTGCTGGAGCGCAGCGTGGAGGAGGAGATCGCCGCCGTGCAGCCGCACCTGACGCTGCTGCGCGAACTGGGCGCGAAGGTGCTGGTCTTTGCGGAAGTGAGCGGCTGCATTCACGGCGAGCAGCAGACCCCGGTGCATTTGCGCCCGCGTTTCCCGCAGGAGCGCTGGAAAGAGTATGGCGAGAAACTCACCGAATTTGCCCGCTATACGCAGCAGCAGGGAGTGCAGATTGCCTACCATCACCATATGGGCACGGTGATTGAGTCCGCTGACGACGTGGACAACCTGATGACCCACACCGGCGACGCGGTGGGGTTACTGCTGGATACCGGGCATCTGACCTTTGCCGGGGCCGATCCGCTGGCGGTGGCGCAGCGCTGGGCGTCGCGTATCAACCACGTTCATTGCAAAGACGTGCGTGCCGACATACTGGCGGACGTGAAAAACCGTAAAACCAGCTTCCTCGATGCGGTGCTGAGCGGCGTGTTTACCGTGCCGGGCGACGGCTGCGTGGATTACCCGCCGATCATGCGGCTGCTGAAAGCACAGGACTATCACGGCTGGCTGGTGGTGGAGGCCGAACAGGATCCGGCGATAGCCCATCCGCTGACCTACGCCCGTCTGGGGTATAACAATCTGAGCCGCCTGGCGCGCGACGCCGGACTTATTTGAGGAGGTGACATGTCACGTCTGTTATCACGCTGGCAGCAGCCGAACGGCGAGGGGCGCACCCAGTCGGTCACGCCGGAAAGCGCAGGTTGGGGGTATGTCGGCTTTGAGGCGTATGAACTACAGGAGGGGCAGCAGCTGACGCTGCCCGCCGTGAGCGAAGAGCGCTGTCTGGTGCTGGTGGCCGGACGCGCTTCCATCAGTACGCCTTCCGCGCAGTTTAACGACATCGGCGAGCGGATGAGCCCGTTCGAACGCATCAAGCCGTGGTCGGTTTACGTCACCCCGCAGGAGACGGTGCAGGTGAAGGCGCTGACAAAACTGGAGCTGGCGGTCTGCGCCGCTCCCGGCAAAGGCACGTATCCGACGCGGCTGATTGCCCCGCAGGATATCGACGGCGAAGCGCGCGGCAAGGGTAATAACCAGCGCTACGTGCATAATATTCTTCCGGAAGACAAACAGGCCGACAGCCTGCTGGTGGTGGAGGTCTGGACCAACGAAGGTTGTACCAGCTCGTACCCGAGCCATAAGCACGACACGGATAATCCGCCGAACGAAACCTATCTTGAGGAGACGTACTATCACCGTCTGAACCCGGAGCAGGGGTTTTGTATGCAGCGCGTTTACACCGACGACAGAACGCTGGATGAGTGTATGGCGGTCTACAACCGTGATGTGGTCATGGTGCCGAAGGGCTATCACCCGGTGGCGACGATGGCCGGGTATGACAGCTATTACCTCAACGTGATGGCCGGGCCGGTGCGAAAATGGATGTTCACCTGGGAAGACGATCACGCGTGGATTAATCGCGATTATCCCGCAGAGAGTGGGCGCTGAAGCGGGTTAACAACCAGAACACCAGCGCCAGCAGGCTGACCGAGGCGCCAAGCAGGCAGACGCCCGGCCAGCCGGCAAAGGCATACATCATCGTCGTGCCGAGCGCGCCGAGTCCACTGCCGACGGCATAAAACAGCATGTAAATCCCGACCAGTCGGCTGTGCGCCTCGGGACGGGTGCGAAAAATCATGCTCTGGTTGGTGACGTGCAGTGCCTGTGCGCCCAAATCGAGCAGGATGATGCCGATAAGCAGGATCCCGAGTGAACGGTCCATAAGCGACAACGGCCACCATGCCAACAGCAGAATCACCAGTGCCGCCGCGCTGGTGCGTTGAGCATAGCCCCGATCGGCCCATCGTCCTGCCCGGCCAGCCGCCAGTGCCCCCACCGCGCCAGCCAGTCCAAATGCGCCAATCGCGGTATGCGAGAAGCTAAAGGGCGGGGCGCTCAGCGGCAGCACCAGCGCGCTCCAGAAAATGTTGAACGACGCAAACATCAGCAGCGCCAGCACGCCGCGTATCTGCAGGATTTTTTCCTGGCGCAGCAGTGTCAGCATTGAGCCCATCAGGCGCGGATAGCTTATCCTGGCAGAGACGGCTGGCAGAGCGGGAAGCCTCCACCACAGTGGTAATGCAATGATGAGCATCAGCGCGGCGGCACACAGATAGACCCCACGCCAGCCAGCGATATCGCTGATGCCGCCAGCAAAGACGCGCGCGAGCAACAGACCCATGAACACGCCCCCCTGCGCCGCACCGACAACACGCCCTTGTTCATGCGGCGACGCGGCGCTGGCGGCATAGGCAATCAGCCCTTGCGTCATTGCCGTACCCAGCATGCCGGTCGCAAGCATACCTGCGAGCAGGGCGGAGGAGGTCTGCGCCATGCTGACGTAAAACAGCGCGACTACCAGCCCCACCAGTTGTATTGCCATTAGTCGCCGGCGATCAACGTTGTCACCCAAAGGAACCACAAGCAACAGAGCCAGTGCGCAGCCCATTTGCGTCGCGGTCACCACGCCACCCACTGCCGCATGGCTGATACCGAAATCGTTCGCCAGCGCATCAAGCAAAGGCTGTGCGTAATAGACGTTAGCCACGCTTAAACCACTGGCGATGGCGAACAGCCAGACCATGCTGCGCGGCATATCGGCTGAAAGAGGGGCTGATGTCAGTGACATATTTACTATTCCTCGCCTGAGTTAACCTGGTTTTAAAATGAAACTGGTTGAATGCTAGGTTATGTGGTTTTAAAATGCAACTGGTTATGGCTGGCCTTTGTGAGGAAAAAACGAGATGTCCCAAAAGACGGTTAAACAGGAATATTGTCCCGTTGCCCGCAGCGTCGAGGCGATCGGGGATCGCTGGTCGCTGCTTATTGTGCGTAATGCGTTTGACGGCATGACGCGCTTCGGGGATTTTCAGCGGAGCCTCGGAGTGGCGCGCAACATCCTTTCTGACCGGCTTCGCAAGCTGGTTGATGCGGACATCCTGACGTTACAGGGGGCATCAGACGGCACGGCGTATCAGGAATATGTGCTGACCGATAAAGGTGAGAGTCTTTTTCCCGTGGTCGTGGCACTGCGTCAGTGGGGAGAACAGCATCTTTTTGCGCAGGGCGAGCGCCACTCGCTGCTGGTCGACAGGCGGACGGGCAAGCCGGTTCCCTTTATGGTGCCAGCAGCGCAGGACGGCACTGCTCTGCTGCCGGGGGATACGGAAGTGCAGAAAGTTAAATGAGCCGCCTTTTCAGCAAACCATCGGTTCTGAATGATGTCGGACACAGATAACCGTATTTATGTATCAGAGAGATTTGCCGGAGGCGCCGTTTTGTACCCGTTAGTCAGCGTGGCGCGCTGGATACAGTGCAATGCAGTTAGCCTGCCGGGAAGACGGACAATCGCTATCGCCAGCCCGGCAATCACCAGCGTCAGGCCCGCTGAGACCCACATTGCGCCGACAATCCCCAGCGTTTTATTCAGCCACGCATAGGCAAACGGCGACGCCGCCGCCATCAGTTGACCGGGAATAAGCAGTATACCGGTGCGGGCGGCATAGCTTTCGGGACTAAACAGTTCCAGCGGCAGGGTGGCTTTGACGAGGGTGACCAGCCCGTTTATCGCACCGTATCCCAGCACGAACCCGGCGGCGCACCAGACAAAAAGGGCGCTGCTTAACCCGACGAGAAAGCAGATCGGCATAGCGATCGCGGTGAAAAGGGTCAGATTGAACGGCGTTATGCGGGTGCCCGCCATCACTTCCATCGCGCGCGCGCCGGTCTGGCCGAATCCCCACAGCATGCCAACGACCACTGGCAGCCCAAAGTGGGTGATAAACTCTGGCAGGTGGGTGGACGTTCCGTTAGAGACGAAGGTGATAAGGGCAATAAAGACAGCATAAAGCCAGCCGTTACGCCGCTCGTTATTCAGCGGCGGCGTGCTGACCTTTGTCGTCACCGTCAGCCGCTGCCGGGGAAGCGTACGTATCAGTGCCGCGCTCAGCAGACCAAAGAGGGCATAGACGCGCAGCACGTCCTGCCAGCCCATGACGTGAAGCAGGCCATCACCCAGCGGCCAGAAGATGGCTGAGGCCAGCCCGCCTGCCAGCGTGACGCGCGAGATGGTTCTTCGCGCCTGCTGCCCGTACAGGTTCACCAGCGCGGCGAACAGCGCATCGTACAGCGACAGGCGCATCCCGACGCCGGTGACCAGCCAGGCACAGTACCAGCCAAAAAGCGTCTGGGTATACGCCATCCCCGCGCAGCTTATGGCGATCAGTAACGTGCCGCCCATCACCACCTTCTGACCGCCAAAGCGTGCCAGCAGGCGGGCGACAAACGGAGAAACCGCCGCCATCACCAGCATCGCCAGCGTCAGGCCGAAGTAAATCTGCGGTGATGACCAACCCCGGTCGGCTGAAATCGATCGCGCAAGGGTGCCGGGCATATAAAACGAAATTCCCCAGTTGATGAGTTGATTGCATCCCGCCGTCAGGGCGAGTCGGCGAGGCAGGGCAGGTGTTTCCATTATTTTTCATTCCGTTATGCAGTTGTCCTCAGCATAACGGGCGCGGTATTGTGCAGGCAGGCTCGCGACCTTATGACCTGTATAAGAGAAACTTTGAATGACGACGCTAAATCTGGGCAATCTGGCGACTTTTCGCCTGGTGGTACAGCGGGGCAGCTTTTCCGCCGCTGCGGATGTGCTTGGTATTTCTCAGCCTGCGGTTAGTCTGCAAATCCGCCAGCTAGAGCAATTTCTCCAGACGCGATTAATTGAGCGAACTGGGCGCGGCATTAAAGCCACTGCAGCCGGGCTGGCGTTGTTAAGCCACGGGGAGCGTATCGAACAAGTGGTGGATGAGGCTATTCGTTCCGTCAGCGAGTTTAACCGCGAGGTGAGCGGCACAATCACGCTCGGGACTGGGGCAACGGCCTGTATCCATCTTTTGCCTCCGCTGTTGCAGCAGCTACGAAACGACTACCCGTTGTTAAAGGTGGGCGTCACCACCGGGAATACGCTCGATATTGTGCGCGCGATTGAAGAAAATCGTCTGGACATGGGGCTGGTCACGCTGCCTGTCAGCGGGCGCGCGCTGGATGTTATGCCGGTGATGAACGAAGAGTTCGTCTTTATTGTTTCTCAGGAGCAGCCCGGCGCGTGGCATTTGCTGACGCCAGAGGTTCTGCACGCTCAGCCCCTGATTGCTTTCGAATCGGGAAGCGGTACACGCGCGTTGATTGACAGCTGGTTTGAGGCCTGCGGGATCGCGATAGCGCCGGTCATGCAGCTCGGAAGCATCGAGGCTATCAAACGTATGGTGCGTGCAGGGCTTGGATACAGCATCGTGCCGCGAATGGCGGTGGAAAACCCAGCCGATTGCGAAGGGTTAAGCGTGCATTCGCTGACGCCGGTTTTGCATCGCCAACTGGCTGTAGTGATGCGCCAGGATAAAATCCTGAGCAAAGGGATCTCTGCCATTATACGGATGCTGCAAAATAAGCCGCTGGTTTAGCGTTCGGAAGTATAGACGGACAGACTGGTTTGCTGAGATTGCATTTTATCCTGATGGTGATACCAGGCACCGATGGAAGAATAAACAAAGCGGCCAAAGAAAAAGAGAAAACTGATAAGCAGTATGATGCGGGTCATCCGAGTGTTAAATCGATGTCGTTTGTGCATACGCGTGGCCTGACTCACTGTGTTTATCCTGGGCATACCCTTTTGGGCGATACGGATATTAAGGCACAGTGGGAAGAGGGGGTCAATTCTGGAATGTGTAAAAAACCGTCAACGTTTACATTAACTAATGTTATTAAACATGGTTTATGCATTTACCGCTTTGATAAAATAAATAAAACGAGTTCCGAATTTCGTAAGAAAGCATTATTCGAATAAATTAGTTTGATTTAAGTCAACGGATTCCCTGGGCCTCGAACTAAAATCCATCCTCCAATATGCCCGCGCAGAAATTGACTGGCGGCATCTTCGTCAGGTTGGATGCCTGTCTTAATTTACCCACAGGATCGAATGGGTTTTTAATCGGGCATCTATGAACATTCTCATCTTCCTGAAAAACAACAAAGATCGCTGGTGGGCGCTTCCGCTAATTTTACCCAGTATCTTGTTGCCGTTGCTCAGTGTGGTGAACACCTTTTCGCAACTGGGCGATGGACTGGCTGCGCTCTATTATCTTCCCCTCTTTTTCCTGCTTGCCATGATGTTGTTTTTTGGCCTGGCGGCGATCCCCGGGGTTATTCTGGCGCTGTTTTTCCGCTACTACCCTTCGGTCGGGTTGTTTGAAACCGGCGCAGGCATTCTGCATTTTATCGTCCCGCTGGTGCTCAGTTGGGGGGGCTATCGTGTGTTTACCCCCAGACGTAATATGACGGCATACGGGGATGTGCGTCTGATGGCGCAGCGCATTTTCTGGCAGGTCTTTTGCCCGGCGACGCTGTTTCTGTCGCTGTTTCAGTTTGCGGTGTATCTGGGGGTGTATGAAAGTCGTCAGAGCATGGCAGGCCTGAATCCCCTGAATATCCGGACGCTTATCAATTATCAGGCGCTGCTGGTCAGTGGGCTGACGGGCGTACCGTTGAGCTATCTGTTGATTCGCCTTATCCGTAACCCGCGCTACATCAAAGCGTTGATCTCTCAGGTACGTGCGCAGATAGATAAGAAAGTCAGCATCATGGAGTTCCTGATCTGGGCTGCGATGTTAGGTGGCTTGCTCTCTTTGCTGTTGCTCCCGATGAACGAAAACAGCTCCATTTTCAGTACCAACTACACCTTATCGCTGCTGATGCCGGTAATGCTCTGGGGCGCAATGCGGTTTGGCTATAAGCTGATGTCGATTATCTGGACGCCGGTACTGCTGGTAACCATTCACTACTATTACCGCTACATTCCGCTGCATCAGGGATATGACGTGCAGCTGGCAATTACTTCGTCCAGTTATCTGGTCTTTTCGTTTGTGGTGACTTACATGTCCATGCTGGCAACACGCCAGCGGGCTATTAATATCCGCTCGCGCAGGCTGGCGCTACTCGACCCGGTGGTGCATATGCCAAACCTGCGGGCGTTGTCGCGCGATTTGGCCAAAAATCCGTGGTCGGCGCTTTGTTTGTTGCGTATCCCTGAACTTGAAGTATTAGGGCGTAACTATGGCGTGCTGTTGCGTATTCAGTACAAACAAAAGCTGGCGGAATGGATTAATGGCACGCTCCAGCCCAATGAACGGGTCTACCATCTTACCGGCTACGATCTGGCCGTGCGTCTGAATACCGAGTCGCACCAGCAGCGCATCGACACGCTGGATGAGCATATTAAACAGTTCCGGTTCATCTGGGATGGAATGCCGTTGCAGCCCCAGGTGGGGGTCAGTTACTGTTTTGTCCGGTCGCCGGTTAATCATCTCTATCTCGTTCTGGGTGAGTTGGGGGTCATTGCTGACCTGTCGCTGTCAACCAACCATCCTGAAAATCTTCAGCAGCGCGGCGCCGTGAATTTACAGCGGGATCTGAAGGGCAAAGTGGCCATGATGAATCGCCTCCAGCGCGCGCTGGAGCAGGATGAATTTACCCTGATGGTCCAGCCAGTGCGGGGACTGCGTGGTGATCATTACCATGAAGTGTTGCTGAGGATGCCCGATGAACGGGGTGAGCTCATTTCGCCTGATCTGTTCCTGCCGGTGGCTCAGGAGTTTGGCTTGTCGTCGCGCGTTGATTTGTGGGTACTGGAACGTACGCTGCGTTTTCTTACTGAGCATCGCGACAAACTACCAGGCAAGCGTTTTGCCATTAATCTGGCGCCGTCGACGGTGTGCCGCGCGCAACTGCCGCTGGAGGTCAGCCGCCTGCTGAGAAAGTACAGTGTTGAAGCCTGGCAGTTAGTGTTTGAAATCACTGAAAGCAGCTGCTTCGGCAATTCGCCGCTGGCGGTGCACACTCTCAGGCAGTTACAGCAGATGGGCGTGCGCATTGCCATTGATGACTTTGGTACGGGATATGCCAGCTATGCGCGTCTGAAAAGCGTCGATGCCGATATTCTGAAGATTGATGGCAGCTTTATTCGCAATATTGTGAGCAACAGTCTGGATTATCAGATTGTGGCGTCAATTTGCCATCTGGCCCGGATGAAGAAAATGCTGGTGGTGGCGGAATATGTGGAAAGCGAAGAGATACGTAGCGCTGTGCACGCGCTAGGTATCGATTATGTTCAGGGATATCTGATAGGTAAACCGGTGGCGCTGGAATCATTACTCGAAGAGGAGGCGCCCTGTGAGAGCGCCTGAATCATTAGGCCGCAACGTTCGCGTCGGGCGAGTTCTCTTCTTCAATTTTAAGTAGCCAGCCGGTCACCGCTTCCCAGTACTGTTGCTCGCGCTCCAAATCCATCAGCACCAGCGCATTCTGGCTAAACCAGTCATGCGGGAAGCTCAGCGTCCAGTGATGATCGTCCGTTTTCAGACGCAGCGTTGGCGGCGTGGTGGTCGCCTGACGCTGGTTATTCAGCAGCACGCTTAAACGCAGTAGCTGAATCAACGGCAGGAACTGCTTTTTCTTAAACAGCGTAAAGCGCGGCAGCTCATCAAGCTTAATGGCTTTGCGATGGTAACGCACAAGCGTCGCCATCATGGTCTGTTGTTCCTGGTTGAAACCAGGTAAATCACTGTTTTGCAGAATATAAGCAGAATGGCGATGCATTCCGCTGTGGTTAATATTCAGACCCACTTCGTGCAGCATGGCGGCCCATTTCAGCAGCGCGGCCAGCTGCGGGTGCGCAAGCTTAGGATTCTGCTCTTGCCACTGGTCATACATTTGGGTCGTGGTATCCAGCACGCGTTTGGCCTGTTCACGGTCAATGTTGTACTGGTTGGCCAGGCTTTGTGCCGTGCGGCTGCGGATATCCTGATGACGGAAGCGGCCTTCCATTTCATACAGAACACCTTCACGCAGCGCGCCATCGGAAAGACGCAGCTCCTTAATGGCCAGCGCATCAAACACGCCGCACAGGATAGCAAGGCCCGGCACAAACACCGCTTTTCGCTCTTCAGAAAGCCCCGGCAGGCTTAGTGCATTAAAGCTTTTATGCTTGAGCACCTCTTCGGTGAGCATTGTCAGGCGTTCCGGGGTAATAAAACCGTCTTTTTCACCCAAAGCCAGCAGCACTTCGTGCGCCGCTTTAATGCTGCCGGATGCCCCGAGTGCAACGTTCCAGCCCTGAATGCGATACTGCCAGGAAAGCGTTTCCAGCTTTTGAATAGCTGCCATGCGCGCACGCTGGAAGTTTTCGCGGGTGATTGCCCCACCAGGGAAGTAGAGCTGCGCGAAGCTGACACACCCCATGCGGCGGCTTTCCACCAGGCGGGGTTCAAAGTCTTCGCCAATCACCAGCTCCGTCGAGCCGCCGCCGATATCAATCACCAGCTTGCGGCCTTTTTCGGGCTGCGTGTGCTCTACGCCCATAAAAATCAGACGTGCTTCTTCGTTACCCGAGATGATTTCAATCGGGTAGGGGATCACTTTTTCAGCACGCTTGAGAAATTCCGGCGCATTCAGCGCCTGGCGCAAGGTATGTGTTCCCACAATACAAACGCTGGACGGAGAAAAGCCTTGCAGGCGTTCAGCGAACAGAGACAGGCAGTTTAGGCCGCGCTCTATCGCTTCTTCGCTGAGCATACTTCTCTCATCCAGACCGTCCGCCAGATGTACACGCTGCTTCAGACGACCGATTATCTGCAACGCGCCATCCACCTCACGGGCGATGACCATGTGGAAACTGTTAGAGCCAAGATCGACCGCGGCAAATTCCTGCGGTCGTGGGGTCTGATCATTTATCGGCATAGGTTAATCGGGTTGCTCGAGTGATTTGATATAGTCGTAAATCGCCAGCTGTGACCGCACTTTGCGGCGATTGCCGCGCGGCACATAGCGGTTACTGAGTTCTTTATCGATATGGCGTGCTTTCACCGTATCGCTAAACAAAATCTCGATAATGTCGAGGATCTGCTGCTTCAGTCGAGGATCAAGCAGCGGAGCCGCTACTTCAATTCTGTAATCAATATTGCGTGTCATCCAGTCCGCAGATGAAAGATAAACTTGTTTATCTCCCGCATTATCGAAAATGTAGATCCTGTCGTGTTCCAGATAGCGGTCAACGATGCTGATTACGCGGATATTTTCGCTAATGCCTTCCAGTTCCGGGATCAGGGAACACATGCCGCGAATGAGCAGATTGACCGGTACGCCCGAGCTGGACGCAGCGTAAAGTCTGTCAACCAGTCCTTTATCCACCAGGTTGTTAAGCTTCAGCGTGATGCCGGAAGACAACCCTTTTTGCGCATTGGCGATCTCTTTGTCGATCATCTCGTACAGCAGGCGGCGCGAGTTCTGCGGCGACACCAGCAGATAATCGAAGCTGACCGGACGGTACGGGTTCTCAATGAAGTTAAACACCCGGCGCACTTCGTTGGTGATGCGCGCATCGGCGGTCAGTAGCGAGTAGTCGGTATAAATGCGTGCGGTCTTCTCGTTAAAGTTACCGGTACCGATATGGGCATAACGCACCACGTCGTCACCCTCTTTACGGGAAACAAGGAACAGCTTGGCGTGAATTTTCAGGCCTGGAGCCGAGAAGATAACGTGCACACCCGCTTCTGTCAGACGACGAGCCCAGTGAATGTTGGCTTCTTCGTCGAAACGCGCCTGCAACTCAACGACCACGCTCACTTTCTTGCCGTTGTGCGCGGCATGGATCATGGCATCGATGATGCGTGAATCTTTGGCCACGCGGTAGATGTTGATCTTGATGGCCAGTACGTTCGGGTCGAAAGAGGCCTGGCGCAGCAGTTCCAGCACGTGTTCAAACGTGTGGTACGGGTAGTAAAGCAGCACATCGCGTTCGCGGATGGCATCGAATCCGTTACGGAATTTATCGAACCAGATATGGCGTAAACGCGGCAACGGTTTGTTGACCAGGTTGGCTTTGCCGACGTTCGGGAAGCCAATAAAGTCTTTAAAGTTGTGGTAGCGACCACCTGGTACGATGGAGTCATAGCGGGAAATCGTCAGTTTTTCGCGCAGCATTTCAACCATGGCATCTGGCATGTCACGCTGATAAACGAAGCGCACCGGCTCTGCCGTCAGACGCTGTTTCAGGCTGGATGACATCAGCTCCATCAGGCTGGCTTCCATCTCGTGCACCAGGTCATATTCGGCGTCACGGGTCATCTTCATGGAATAGGCGTTTAACGCATCGTAATCGAAGAAGCCTTTGAAGATATCATCCAGGCAATAACGCAGAATGTTGTCGAGCAAGATCATCGGTTTGCGTCGGCGCGGCGTTTCCGGCGGCAGGTTCACAAAACGTGGCACCTTATCAGACGGGATTTCCAGCAGCGCGTAGCGAATAGATTCACCGCGAATGATCTCAACCGCCAGATAGGTGTAATCATCCTTCAGGAACTGTACCAGGTCAGTTTCGCGGTTAATCAGAATCGGGGTAATGTGCTGGCGCAGATACTGCTTGAAGTAGTGACGTAACCAGTTTTGCTGGTTGACGGAGAGCTGGCGTTCATTAATCAGGAAGATTTGGTTGCGTGCCATTTCCAGCAGCAGTTCGTTGTACAGACCGTCAAATTCCTGATCGGCTTTCAACACGCGGGCCTGGATTTTGCCAAGCAGATGCCGCGAGTGCGAGTTTAAGCCTTGCTCCTCACTGATGATGATTCGGCGCTTCAGCTCTGCAAAGCGAACTTTATAGAATTCATCCAGGTTGTTGGAATAAATACCCAAAAAACGCATACGCTCAATCAGCGGGTTACCTTTATCTGCCGCTTCCTGAAGGACACGCTCGTTGAATGCTAACCAGCTCAGCTCTTTCTCGATATATAACTTTTCCTGACCCATTACAGCTCACACTCCAGTTCAATCACAGGACGTGGTAAATCCGTCTCGTCCTTATTATGGCGAGCATTTCCACGATATGTCCAACAGTGCCAGAAAAGTATGACAGTTATTTTTTTTCTGGGGGATTTTAGAGGCTTGGGGTGGGAGGTCAAAGGGAGCCCCTGCATCAATTTGCGCATCCAGGCGGCATTAGGTTCCGGGGGAATGATGAAATGCTCGGTATAACCTGGTTCGGTTGCTGATTTTGGGGGGTATAGGAATCTACTGATATTGATATACATTTCATCCACCTTCAATTCTGTTTAGCTCCTACATGGGGCCAACGTTGAGGCAACTTTCGGTCAGTATGCTCTAACTTGCCTGAGTAATTCGCGGACTTTGCACCCTGTTTAATTCGCCCGTACAAGTGCGCACCATCGCCACTACCATCTCATAGCCGCTCGTGCAGCAACAAGTTGCCGTTATCGCTGCTATGTACCAACAGCTACTTCATTTTGGTCTGCCTTATGCAACGAGCTTTCAATTTGTTGTCACTCCATTGCCGCTTCGTTAAGCATCGTCTGGGTCGGTAACAGCAGTTTGCTTGTCTCTGGTGGTATTTTGTCCAACTAGCGAGTAAGGCTCTTATGTGTTTAAAGCAGTTAAGCAGATGCTTACAGGTTGCCTGCTGTCATTAGAACTGTACTCCCGGTCTCTCTTCAGTATATCCTTACCCAGTTTCATAGCAAAAACCAAGCTATGATAGTGCGGATGCCTTCCCATATTGTGTTTGTTCCTCAATTTCTCTAATATTACTGGCAGTAAATTGAGTTTTCTGCTTTTTTATCTTCGGGTTTTAATTTGTTTTTCATATTAACAAAGTAAATTGATGTTAAAGTTATTACTATGATGCTGGGAACCACTAGATACATATGGGGATGTTTTTTCATGATATAACTCTTTTGTATGTTTTACTGTTTATGGTTGTATGAAGATAAACTTTCGATAAGAAAATCAGATGCTTTTTCTTGTAAGAAACCAGATTCTTTATTTAAAAAGGTTTTTACACAATTTAAAGTTAGACTCTGTGCATCGACTTCTCTCTCAACGATCAGAGCATTATCGACATCATTAACACTAGTTGCGCTTCCGTCCACCACAGAGATTTATGTGGCGGCTCCCAGTTCCAAAGCATTCATACTGATAAACGGGGAACCTATACTCATCCCAAAAACAAACTCTGTAACTGGATTTAATGGATATGTATAAGGATTCCATCCCTCCCGCTAGCCCCACCGGATCCTGCTTGATATACCGCCCCTGCAACGGATCATAGTGACGATGCCGATTATAGTACCCCCGTCTCTTCATCATACTGCTGTCTCGGCAGACGGATGAGCTGTTTCAGATTGTGAGGGTTATTTTCACTGAGCACATTGCCCCACGCATCATATTCCGCCGACCAGTCCGCTTTCCTCTTCGCGTTGACCAGTGCCAGCGGCAGGTCCCGGTAGTCGCAGTGATACAGATGAACTTTCCTATCCTGTAGGTACTCCTCCTCCAGTTTTCCCGTCAGGTGCTAATACGGGGCATGTTCATTTAACTAAAATCATCCTCACGGAGGTGACTGTATTCGTACTTCTATACCCTGACGTCATTGGCTATTAACAGAAGCATTTCAACCCAAGAAAAGCAATACAGAATAATGAAATTTAAAATCCCTAATAGGAATAATCTTGGTGTTAATCTATCAGTTTTATTTGTTAAAAAAAACAGTGCGTAATATAAAAGAATTAACAGTGGTGGGTTTAGAAAAAGAATGGTGTCATTTTTTATAGTAAACATTAAATTAATAATAAGATCAGATGTTACATCATTTTTCTGCGACTGAAATGGATGGTAAAGTAGCAATGCAGCCTGAATTGATAATATAAACATATCAGCGATAAAAATTCTTACCAGAAAACGGCTCATTGTTTCGCACCTTCTATTTTTTTGTACTCATCCAGGACATCGCTTACAAAGTCTTGACAGTTATTTATTATAAAACCATAGTTATCATTTCTATATTGTTTACTTCCTTTCGGAAATAATAAATTATCTGGTTCATTTTTGACTATATCGATTGCTTTTTTCATTATTTCATCGTTATATTTTTCTTTATTACAGGTGTAATCATTAGTTTTAGATTCACTAAATAACCCACTATCACCACCATATCCGATATTAGTACCATCATCAAAGAATATGTGTGCATGGAAAATGCCAAGATCGAGACCTGTTATGCCATTTGTCCTGAAACCTCGCGAACCTTTAAGGGGTCTTGTACAAATTTGAGCCAAGCCTAGTGGATCTATAAATCGAATTGGATTAAAAGGATACTGATATAAATGCCATCCCCCCATCAGCCCAATCGGATCCTGGGTGATATACCGTCCCTGCGCCGGGTCGTAATACCGGTGCCGGTTATAATACAGCCCCGTCTCTGCATCGTACTGCTGGCCCGGCAGGCGGATAAGCTGTTCCAGACCCTCCGGGTTATCCTCCCTGAGCACGTTGCCCCATGCGTCGTATTCCGCCTGCCACGCGACACTGCCGTTATGGTGTATCAGCGCCAGCGGCAACCCCCGGTGGTCGCAGTGGTACAGGTGCAGTTTACGCAGCGGCGTGTACACCGGCTCCAGCTGTCGCGCCATCTGCTCCGCCGTCAGCCCACACTGTGCCAGCCACTGCTGATTAGCAGCACTGATTTCCCCGCACCGCAGCTCCTCCTCCAGCCCGTCCAGCATCGTCGCCAGCACCGGAGGGAAGGTCACCCCCGCGTCCTGCTGCAGTTTCTGCGCCAGCGTGCGGTACCCCGCCCGTGCCAGCTCCGTCATTTCCGTTTCGATGCGCAGTAGCGGGGTAAAGCTGCCCGGCAGGTATACCGTCTGGATGCGCTTCACCTCCGTCTGCGTGGTGGTGAGCCGGTCACCGTCGTAACCGTACCAGGTCACTTCCGGCATCCTGTCCGCACCGTACCACACTTCTTTGCCCACCCGCCGACCCAGCGGGTCATACAGGTAGCGGCTTTCCCGAAGCGTCTGCCCCTGCTGCGTGAGGCAGTAGTGCACCAGCCGGTGCCGGTTATCGTAGTGATACTGGTGGCTGTGGCTGCCGCCGTCGCGGATGTTTCGTTCGTCCTTCCGGGTCAGCCTGCCGTGTTCATCGTGATGGTAAAACCAGCCCGCATCTTCGCTGATGCGGTTATCCGGGAAGCGGGCAGGCAGCGCGGGGTACTGCACCCGGTCCGCAATCCGGTTGCCCGCCGGGTCGGTCAGGAAGTCAGCGGTGGTGTCTGCAGGGAGGTGATGCACCCGGCTCAGCCGTCCGGCGTCGTCGTACTGATAGTGGTGCTGCTGAAGGGGACTGCTGATGCGGACCAGCTGGCCGCTGTCGCTGTAACCGTATTCCCGGTTAAGCGCCGCCAGGTTCAGCGTGTGGCGCTGTAACTGCCCGGCAGGCGTGTATGCCGTGGTCTGTATGTAAGTCCCGAACGTGCGCTGCGTCTCCCGGTGCAGACGGTCCCGGGTGAAATCGATGAGCGGGGTGTGACCCGTTTTCATCCCCGCCAGATAACCGGAGCCGTACGTCAGCCATTCCACGGGGGGAAGCTGGTCAGGTGTGGTCTGGTTTGCCAGTCCCTGTGTGCTGTAGGCGTATCTGGTGATGTGCTCCCACAGCCGTTCATTCGTCTGCGGAGCATGGACCGTCTGTTTCTCGCTGACCAGCCGACCCTTACCGTCATAGCTGTAGTGGACCGCAACGCAGTGGTCGTCACTGAGGTGGCTGATTTCAGTGAGCCAGCCGCGGTCATTATACTGCCACGCCTCTGCCGGTTCGCCGTTGAGGGTGCTGTGCGTCAGGCGGTCTGCGTCGTCGTAATGCCACAGCGTGACCAGGCTTTCGTCCTCGCTGCGGATAAGCTGGCCAGTCCTGTCGTAATCATACCTCTGTGTTCTGCCGTCAAAGCCCGTCTCCAGGACCAGCCTGTCCATGACATCGTACGCGAAGGCGGTGGTGGCCCCGTTCTCGTTTATCAGGGTGGTGATGTGCCCGGCGCTGTCATACTTCACGCTTCTGGTCAGGCCGCCTGCGGTGACGCTGACCGGGTGCCCTGCTGCGTCGTACTGCGTTTCGCTGCGGCTGCCATCCGGATTAACAGTGGAAGTCAGGTCGCCCGCAACGCTGTATTCATAACGTGTTTCATGGCCCTGTGCATCCTGCCGGCTGATGAGACGCCCGCGGCTGTCGTACGTGAAATACTGACTGAGCCCTTCTTCCTGATGAATGGCCGTTATCTGGCCGACGCGGTTGTACTCATACCGGGTCTGGTAACCGGAGCAGTCAGTGAAGGTGACCACCTGGCCATAACGGTTCCTGACCATATTCTTTTTGCTGCCGGTGGCGTCCTGCATGGCACAGGGCAGCTCATCCTGCGGGCCGGCATAAAACCAGCGGCTGGTATTGTCCCCGCGTGAAGTCTCCGCCGTCAGCCGTCCCTGCTCATCGTATTTCCGGCGGGTGCTCAGGCCGTCAGGCCAGGTCGTGTCCGTCAGCTGACGCCGGCTGTTGTAATAAAACCGCGTGGTCCTGCCGTCGGGGGCAATGATGGCATCGGTGTCACCGGACCCGACGTTCAGCCGGTACTGCGTCCGGCGCCCGGCCGCATCGGTCCGTGCCAGCAGGCGACCCGCGTTGTCGAATTCACTGAGAATGCAATTGCCGTCCGCCTGTTCCTGTTTCACCACCCGCTTCAGCCCCCCTTCGCCTTCGGTGTGCAGCACCTCCCGGCGGTTCAGACTGTCGGTCATGATGACGGCGTTTTTTTCATATCCGTAGGTGTAGCTGAGCCCTTCAGGGTTATGCTGCGCCACCACCCGCCCGGCATCATCGTAGCGGTAGGTGGTCTGCGGGCGTCCGGCGTGCTGGTGCGCCGTCATGCGTCCAGGGTGTTTATCATCATATGTAAAACTGCGCACCTGAGTGCCGCCCCGGTCATACACCGCCGCCAGCTCACCGCGCGGAGTGTATTCATAGCGCACCAGCGGCCCGGCGGGCAGGTTGTCCGGATATTCCGGGTCGTGTGTCAGCCAGACCGCCTCCAGGCGGACACCGCTGTCGGCACCGTAGCCTGACACCGGCGGGGTCTGTGTCAGTGCGCTCAGCGCCAGCCGGAAGCGCCTGCCTGCGCCGTCGGTGACGGCGGTGATATGACCGCTGAAGTCCCCCTGCGCCGCCTGGTGAAAGGCGAGCGTGCGCCCGAAACGGTCCGCCAGCCCGGTCAGGACCCGGTACGGCGGCAGCGGTGCGGGCAGGACGTCCTCTGCGTCCGGGACACGTTCAGCCCAGCCGAGCATCCACCAGGGCCCCTGCGGGCTGCTGGTTGCCAGGTAAATGTGCGGACTCAGCCGGATATCCACCGGCAGGGTCTGCCACACCTGATGCAGGGCGTTGCTCTCATGCAGCGTCAGCGCCCCGCCGCGGGCCAGCCACAGGGACTCGCTGCGGCTGAAGGCCGTCTCGCCGGGAAAGAGGTGCTCAAAATGAATGCTGCGCCCGCCGCTGTCACTGAGGATGAGTTCATCATCATGAAGCTGCAGGCGGATATCGGAGGGGGCTTTCCAGCCGGGGCCGAAGATGCCCACCGGGGCAGGCGTTTTCGTCCGGTAGCTGCTGTAGCTGCGGGAAAGGATAAACGGCAACGGGCCGGGCAGAACGATATCGGTTTCGCCGGGCAGGACCTTGGCACCCAGCAGCGGATTGACCGGATTCCCCGACGTGATACCACCGGGGCAGACTGAGCAGGCAATACCGGTGGGGGCACCGATAAACACCCCGGCAGAGCCCTGAACTATCGGCCCGCCGTATTTGGTCATATCGCCCATCCGGGCAGCCGGTTTACCGCTCATGGTCAAATCCTTTTGTACCTGAAATGAGCGGGAAGAATAGCGTGATATTACCTTCAAAAAACAAAGGGTACTGGCAGTCAGAGAAAAATCAGAAAATATTTAGTGATCAAAAAATGCTACAAAAACGCTCAAAAAACTACTCGTCAGCCGCATAACCTTGTGCAGGAAGCTGAACGCCGTCCAGCCAGGCCGTGCCGTCGCGCATCTCCAGACGCCCGTCAACAAACCAGCTCACCACCAGCGGGTAAATAGCGTGTTCCTGCGCCTGCACGCGCTCAGTGACATCTTCTTCGGTGTCGCCGTCAAATACCGGAACCTTCGCCTGTAAAATAACAGGCCCGCCGTCGAGTTCGTCGGTGACGAAGTGTACGGATGTCCCATGCTCTTCATCGCCATTTTCCAGCACCTGGCGATGAGTATGCAGGCCTGGGTATTTAGGCAGAAGAGAAGGGTGGATATTGAGCAGACGCCCGGAATAGTGGGAAACAAACGCCGGGCTGAGAATACGCATATAACCTGCCAGCACCACAACATCCGGCGCATAAGCGTCTATTTCTTGCACCAGTTCGCGGTCAAAGGCTTCACGCCCTGAGAACTGGCTGGCTTCCAGCGCGTGCGCCGGGATATTTGCATCGCGGGCACGCTCAAGGCCGAATGCATCGGCCTTGTTGCTGAAAACTGCACGTATGGTGCCATTTATCTTCTTCTGTTTGCAGGCGTCAATGACCGCCTGCAAATTGCTTCCGTTACCGGAAATGAGCACCACGATGTTTTTCATTCAATGACCACACGCTGTTCGGAATCAGATGCTTTGATGATACCGATTTTCCACGCGTTTTCACCTTTCTCATTCAGAAGCGTAATGGCCTTATCAGCTTCGCTTGCAGGCAGTGCGATGACCATGCCCACGCCGCAGTTGAAGGTACGATACATTTCATGAGAGCTGACGTTACCTGCGGTTTGCAGCCAGTTAAATACGGACGGCCACTGCCAGGAGGATTCGTCGATCACGGCCTGGGTATTATCCGGCAGTACGCGCGGAATGTTTTCCCAGAAGCCGCCACCGGTCAGGTGGGCAATCGCGTGAACGTCGACGTTCTCGATAAGCTCCAGCACGTTTTTCACGTAGATGCGGGTAGGTGCCAGCAGGTGATCGGCCAGAGGTTTGCCATCCAGCTCAGTGGTCAGTGGGTCAGAACCGCTGACTTCAAGGATTTTTCGCACCAGAGAATAACCGTTGGAATGCGGGCCGCTGGAAGCCAGCGCAACCAGCACATCGCCGTCAGCCACTTTACTGCCGTCGATAATTTCTGATTTTTCTACCACGCCGACGCAGAAACCGGCGACGTCATAATCTTCACCGTGATACATACCCGGCATTTCAGCCGTTTCGCCACCAACCAGGGAACAGCCGGATTGCAGGCAGCCTTCGGCAATGCCGTTAATCACGCTGGCTGCGGTATCCACATCCAGTTTGCCGGTTGCGTAGTAGTCAAGGAAGAACAGCGGCTCTGCGCCCTGAACCACCAGGTCGTTTACACACATCGCCACCAGATCGATACCGATCGTGTCATGACGTTTAAGATCCATCGCCAGGCGCAGTTTCGTACCCACACCGTCAGTACCCGAGACCAGAACAGGTTCACGATATTTTTGCGGCAGCGCGCACAGTGCGCCGAATCCACCCAGACCACCCATCACTTCCGGGCGGCGGGTTTTTTTCACCACACCTTTGATTCGGTCAACCAGCGCATTACCTGCGTCAATATCAACACCGGCATCTTTGTAGCTGAGAGAAGTTTTGTTGGTCACGGCTTAAATCCCCACGCGATTGCATAGCTAGTAAGAAAAATCGGCGCAATTCTAACAGTCCAGGCAAACGTTTGCGAGCCTATTCTGCAACAGAAATGTGCACAGGGATTTTTTTAGCGCTGTGGTGATTGTTCACGCTCAAACTTGACTCTGTTCACGAAAATGAAACCGGTTTCGGGAAGTTGCTTGCAAGCGGTTTGTTGAATGAACATCATGAAACTGAAACCGGTTTCAGTTTCATTCAGGAGGGATGAACGTCATGAACATTGCCGCATTCGACATTGGTGGCACCGCATTAAGAATGGGCATCGTAACCACGCAGGGCGAGCTGTTGCACAGGGATAAAGCCGCTATTAAGAACAGCGACGGTGATGCCATTCTTTCAGAAATGCTGCAATGGGTGGCGTTACACCCGGACCTTGAGGGTATTGCCATCAGCGCGCCGGGCTACGTCAATCCCCATACCGGTTATATCGAAATGGGCGGGGCGATTCGCCGCTTCGATAACTTTGCGATGCAGGAGTGGCTGAGCGCGCAAACGGGTTTACCGGTCACCGTTGAAAATGACGCTAACTGTGTGCTTCTGGCCGAACGCTGGCAGGGGAAAGCGGCCGGTACTGATAATTTTCTGGTGCTGACCATCGGCACCGGGATAGGCGGCGCGATTTTCTGCAACGGCAAGCTGGTTCACGGCGCGCGTTTTCGTGCCGGGGAATTCGGCTACATGCTTACCGAGCGCGCAGACTCCAGAAAAGTCGCCCGTCACTCCATGAATGAAAACTGCACCCTGCGTACGCTTCGCAAGCGCTATGCCGACTATCACGGCCAGGGGCTTGATGATGTCACGGGGGAGACCATTTTTGATGGTTACGATGCGGGCGATGTGGTTTGCCGTCGTCTGGTCGATGACTTTCTTAACGGCATTGCGACAGGGCTTTACAACCTGGCAAATGTCTTCGATCCACAAACCATTTTTATCGGCGGCGGTATCGCAGAACGCCCAGGGTTCATGGATTTACTTCGCACGCATCTTACGTGGTTTGGCATCGCAGATATTGCCGATGTCGTGAGCCACGGCAACAGCGCCGGCCTGATTGGCGCGGTTTACCATTTCAGACAGCAGTATCCGTCAGCAATCAGCAACATCGAATGAGGGAAAGAGTATGTCAGGATTCAAAGAAGGTTTTCTGTGGGGCGGTGCGGTTGCAGCGCATCAGCTGGAAGGCGGCTGGAAAGAGGGCGGCAAAGGCGTCAGCGTCGCCGACGTGATGACCGCAGGGGCGCACGGCGTACCGCGTGAAATCACCAACGGCGTGTTGCAGGGAAAAAATTACCCGAACCATGAAGCCATCGACTTCTACCATCGTTATAAAGAAGACATCCGACTCTTTGCCGAAATGGGGTTCAAATGTTTCCGAACCTCTATCGCCTGGACGCGTATTTTCCCGAAAGGGGATGAACTGGAGCCTAACGAGGCTGGCCTAAAATTCTACGACGACCTGTTCGACGAGTGCCTGAAGTACGGCATCGAACCGGTCATCACACTCTCGCACTTCGAGATGCCTTTCCATCTGGTCACCGAATACGGCGGCTGGCGTAACCGCAAGCTGATCGATTTCTTTGTGCGTTTCTCAAAAGTGGTCTTCCAGCGCTACCAGCATAAAGTGAAGTACTGGATGACCTTTAACGAGATCAACAACCAGGCAAACTTCCACGAAGACTTCGCACCGTTTACCAACTCCGGGCTGAAGTACGAGCCGGGCGAAGACCGCGAGCCGGTAATGTTCCAGGCGGCGCACTACGAGCTGGTGGCCAGCGCGCTGGCAGTAAAAGCCGGGCGCGAAATTAATCCGTCTTTGCAGATTGGCTGCATGATTGCCATGTGCCCAATTTATCCGCTGACCTGTGCGCCAGACGACATGATGATGGCGATGAATGCAATGCACCGTCGCTACTGGTTTACCGACGTTCACGTACGCGGCAAGTACCCGCAGCACCTGCTCAACTACTTTGAGCGTCGTGGCTTCGCGCTGGATATTACCGCCGAAGATAAAGCCGCGCTGAAACAAGGCTGCGTGGATTACATCGGTTTCAGCTATTACATGTCATTCGCCACCAAAGCCACGGCAGATAACCCACAGCTGGATTACGACGAGAGCAAGAGCCTGGTGTCCAATCCATATGTGCAAAAATCTGACTGGGGCTGGCAGATTGACCCGGTTGGCCTGCGTTATTCCCTGAACTGGTTCTGGGATCACTACCAGCTGCCGCTGTTTATCGTGGAGAACGGTTTCGGCGCAATCGACGTGCAGGAGAGTGACGGTACGGTGAACGATCAGTACCGCATTGATTATCTCGCGGCGCACATCAGCGAGATGAAAAAGGCGGTGGTGGAAGATGGCGTTGATCTGATGGGTTACACCCCGTGGGGCTGTATCGACCTCGTTTCCGCCGGTACCGGCGAGATGAAAAAACGCTACGGTTTTATCTTTGTCGATAAAGACAATGAAGGCAACGGTACGCTGAACCGCAGTAAGAAGAAGTCGTTCGAGTGGTATCAGCAGGTTATTGCCAGTAACGGGGATAACCTTTAGTTGCCGGGTGGCGCTTACGCTTACCCAGCCTACACTTTGCGTAGGCTCGTGTAGCGTAGCGCCACCGGACAGAACCCCGTACCAAAGCCGGAGCTTGCCTCCGGTTTTTTTATCTCTAAATCATTTTGATTGATCGTAGTCAAGCAAGAGGGTGTGGCGCAATCCGAAAAAAGCGGTATAATCCCGCGATTTTTTTGCGGTTGCCACCTCAGAGGAGAAAGAGAATGAAGATTGTGGAAGTGAAACACCCACTCGTTAAACACAAGCTGGGCCTGATGCGTGAGCATGACATCAGCACGAAGCGTTTTCGCGAACTGGCATCGGAAGTGGGTAGCCTGCTGACTTACGAAGCAACCTCTGACCTGGCAACTGAAAAAGTGACCATCGAAGGCTGGAACGGTCCGGTTCAGGTCGAGCAGATTAAAGGTAAGAAAATTACTGTTGTGCCAATCCTGCGTGCAGGCCTGGGCATGATGGAAGGTGTGCTGGAGCACGTACCGAGCGCGCGTATCAGCGTGGTGGGTATCTACCGTAATGAAGAGACGCTGGAGCCGGTTCCGTATTTCCAGAAGCTGGTGTCTAACATCGACGAGCGTATGGCGCTGGTTGTTGACCCAATGCTTGCGACAGGCGGTTCTATGATCGCTACCATCGACCTGCTGAAAAAAGCGGGCTGTAGCAGCATTAAGGTTCTGGTTCTGGTTGCGGCACCTGAAGGTATCGCCGCGCTGGAAAAAGCGCACCCGGATGTTGAGCTGTACACCGCATCTATCGACCAGGGGCTGAACGAGCACGGGTACATTATCCCGGGGCTTGGCGATGCCGGCGATAAGATTTTTGGTACTAAATAATCGAATAACAAATGAAAAGCCGACTTTGATAGTCGGCTTTTTTTTGAATAAAACGTCCCACAACAAACAACACTTGAGGAAAACACTATGACGCGCCGTGCTATCGGGGTGAGTGAAAGACTGCCGCTTTTACAGACAATCCCGCTTAGTTTGCAGCACCTGTTCGCCATGTTTGGCGCAACCGTGCTGGTGCCAATCCTGTTTCACATTAACCCGGCTACCGTGCTGCTGTTTAACGGTGTCGGTACGCTGCTTTACCTCTTTATCTGTAAAGGTAAAATCCCGGCGTATCTGGGGTCGAGCTTTGCCTTTATTTCGCCCGTGTTGCTACTGCTGCCGTTAGGTTATGAAGTGGCGCTGGGTGGTTTTATCATGTGTGGCGTGCTGTTCTGTCTGGTTTCCTTCATTGTGAAAAAAGCGGGTACGGGCTGGCTGGATGTGATGTTCCCTCCTGCGGCGATGGGCGCAATCGTTGCCGTCATCGGTCTTGAACTGGCGGGTGTTGCGGCAAATATGGCGGGTCTGCTGCCTGCTGACGGTCAGTCACCGGATTCCAAAACCATCATTATCTCGATGGTAACACTGGGTGTGACGGTCTTCGGCTCTGTGTTGTTCCGTGGGTTTATGGCCATTATCCCTATCCTTATCGGCGTGCTGGCGGGCTATGCGCTCTCCTTCGTGATGGGGGTTGTGGATACGGCACCTATCGCTCAGGCGCACTGGTTCGCGCTGCCAACCTTCTACACGCCGCGTTTCGAATGGTTTGCCATTTTCACCATTCTGCCTGCGGCACTGGTAGTTATCGCGGAACACGTGGGTCACCTGGTGGTGACGGCCAACATCGTTAAGCGTGACCTGATCCGCGACCCGGGTCTGCACCGTTCGATGTTTGCTAACGGCCTCTCTACGATTATCTCCGGTTTCTTCGGCTCTACGCCTAACACCACTTACGGTGAGAATATCGGCGTAATGGCGATCACCCGCGTATACAGTACCTGGGTTATCGGTGGTGCGGCGATTATCGCTATCCTGCTCTCCTGTGTGGGTAAACTGGCTGCGGCCATTCAGATTATCCCGGTCCCGGTCATGGGCGGTGTCTCTCTGCTGTTGTACGGGGTGATCGGTGCATCCGGTATTCGCGTACTGATTGAGTCCAAAGTGGATTACAGCAAAGCGCAAAACCTGATCCTGACCTCCGTTATCCTGATCATCGGCGTGAGCGGTGCGAAGGTACACATTGGTGCGGCAGAGTTGAAAGGCATGGCGCTGGCGACCATCGTTGGTGTGGCGCTGAGCCTTATCTTCAAATTGATCTCTGTGATCCGCCCGGAAGAAGAGATACTGGACGCTGACGAAAGCGGAAAAGCGTCACACTGATCGTTTAACCGGGCGAAGGATCGCCCGGTTCTCTCCTTGCAGGTTCCGTGTTAAACTTCATGCCGATTATATGTAGGATCTCTGGTTGAGGTATTTCTGAACGGACCGGCACAGCTCTCTCTGCCACTTTATCTACCTGACGACGAAACTTTCGCGAGTTTCTGGCCGGGTGATAACCCCTCTTTACTGGCCGCACTGCAAAACGTGTTGCGCCAGGAACACAGCGGATACATCTATATCTGGTCACGCGAAGGCGCGGGGCGCAGCCATCTTTTGCACGCTGCCTGCGCGGAGCTGTCTGCGCGTGGTGATGCAGTAGGCTATGTGCCGCTGGATAAGCGTACCTGGTTCGTACCTGAAGTGCTGGAGGGAATGGAACACCTCTCTTTGGTCTGCATCGACAATATCGAATGCGTTGCGGGAGATGAGCCGTGGGAAATGGCGATGTTTAATCTCTACAACCGGATCCTGGAATCGGGCAAAACCCGGCTGCTGATCACCGGCGATCGCCCCCCGCGTCAGCTCAATCTGGGGCTACCGGATCTGGCTTCACGCCTGGACTGGGGGCAAATCTACAAATTGCAGCCGCTGTCTGATGAAGACAAACTTCAGGCGCTGCAATTGCGGGCAAGACTGCGTGGATTTGAACTCCCGGAAGACGTAGGGCGCTTCCTGCTCAAGCGCCTGGATCGCGAAATGCGCACGCTGTTTGATACGCTCGACCAGCTCGATCGCGCCTCCATTACTGCCCAGCGCAAGCTGACCATTCCGTTTGTGAAAGATATTCTCAAGCTTTGAGTTTGCTCGCCCGGTGGCGCTGCGCTTACCGGGCCTACGAAAACCCGCCACGATCTGTAGGCCGGGTAAGGCGCAGCCGCCACCCGGCAACACATTCAGGCATCATCCCCCATCAGGTGCTCCATCAGCAGCGGAATCGGTCTGCCCGACGCCACGCTGCGTCCATTCTCACGCCACAAGGCCGTACCGCTAATATCCAGATGTGCCCACGGGATTGTCGGTGGGCAGAAGTGATGCAGCAGCCAGGCTGCCGACGCGCTAATCGCCGCGTTGTTGGTGGGCGTGTTGCACAGATCGGCGATAGCGCTGTCGGTCTGTTTTTTCAGCCGCGCATCCAGAGGCAGTGACCACACTTCGTCGCCGCTCTGTTGGCCTGCCCGGGTAAGCGCATGGCGTAATGGCTCATCCTGGGTCATCAGTCCGCTTAGCTCATACCCCAGTGCTTTCACCACTGCACCGGTTAACGTCGCCATATCAATAATATAGCGCGCCTGCGGATGGCGCTTGCTGGTCCAGGCGATAGCGTCTGCCAGCACCAGCCGCCCTTCAGCATCGGTATTGTTGATTTCAACCGTGGTCCCGTTGCAGGCCGTCGCCACTGTGCCTGGCTGCATGGCATCCGGGCCAATCGCATTCTCTGCCAGGGCCAGCACACCCATGATCCGAACGGGCAGACACTGCTCTGCAACGCTGAGCATCAAACCCAGCACGTTTGCCGCGCCGCACATGTCATATTTCATGGTGTACATGCCCGCGCCTTCTTTCAGCCACAGACCGCCGGTATCAAACGTAATGCCTTTGCCCACGTAGCAGCGCACCGGGCCATCAGGTACACCGTTATAGTGGATGGCCAGCAGGCGCGGTGGGCAGGTGGCACCTTTGCCAACGGCGTGCAGCAGCCCCAGACTTTGCGCTACGATCTGCCGTTCATCAAGCACCTCGCAGTGCAGGGCAGGGAATGCGGCACACAGTTTTTGCGCCTCTTCGACCACAAACTGTGGGGTACAACGATCGGAAGGCAGATCGGCAAGGCGTCTTGCTGCGACCATGCCATGTGCAATGGTCTGCTGCTGGTGGAAGAACGTTTCCAGGCGTGCCTGCTGTTCCGGCCGACAGAGGGCGGTAATGTGGCAAAGCCGGACGGCGGTTTCGTCGGTTTTCTTCAGCTGTAAATCGCTCAGGGAATGGGCCTGATTAAAGAGAAACCGCAGCACCTGTGCCAGGACCGTATCGTGGATGTTCGTCACATCAAGGATGACCTCATGGCTGACGTGGGCGGCGAACAGGGGGCGCAGTGCGGCAAGTAAGCCCCCGGTCAGCGTGTCGTGCCACAAAGGCTCTGGCAGCAGGGTTATCCGGGAAAACGGGGCGCAGCCAAAACGGGTATCGGCAACGGTTTTGTGTTCACGCATTTCAGCGATAAGCGCGGTGTCCGGCAGCTGTGAGCCGGATGTACAGGCAATCAGGTGACTCTGCGGCTTAGCCTGTGAAAGGGTGGTTATGAGTTGCCAGGTAATCATCATTATTCCTCAATCGGGGCGCGAATACGTGCGGCATAAGCCTGCATCCAGTCATCATCGACGGCCTGATAATGGGTTTTCTCCCGCAACCGCTCAGTGCGAAACACCGTGAGCGGCTGACGGGCGGTGGCCACCACGAACGAAAAGGTTTTGATGTTAGTCGCCGCGCCGAATTCGCCTTTGTTATTCATACAGACAACGGAGAGATCCCCCACGCGGCCAAAGCGGGACATCAGCTTATCTTCCAGCTCAAAAACCACCGAGTCAGCCGCCTGTTGCGGTGACATTCCCTGCGCCATCCGGCGCACAATTTCGTAGCTGGTGCAGCCTTTCATCAGATCTTCACCCACGCCGGTGGCGGTGGCTGCGCCGGTTTCACTGTCACAGTAAAAGCCGGAGCCAATGATGGGCGAATCACCAATGCGGCCACGCTTTTTCATAAACAGGCCGCTGGTAGAGGTCGCCACGCTCATCGAGCCCTGTTTATCCAGGCCGATAATGCCGACGGTATCATGACCATCGTACGGGCTTAAGCCTTTATCCAGCGTTTCGCGGCATCGCTTACGGTAGTGCTGCATGGCGCGGTCGGTCAGCATGGTTTTGTCGGCAAAGCCCTGGCTCAGCGCCCACTCGCGCGCGCCCTGGCCAACCAGCAGGCTGTTATAGCGCTGGCGGCTTAATGCGTGGGCAACACGCACCGGGTTGGCAATATCCACCAGATTACCCACGGCGCCAAAGGCCAGCGAATCGCCGTCCATGTAAGCGGCGTCGAGTTCGACTTCGCCATTCTCCGTGGGTAGCCCGCCATAGCCGACGGATTTATACAACGGGAAGTCCTCTACGGTGGCGACAGCATCCACAACTGCTGTTGCCACCGGTTTCCCCGCAGCCAGTGCAGACGCAGACTCCGTTACCCCTTCAAGCGCCATTCGCCAGGTCGCGATAATTCCCCACATGCTTTACTCCTGTTTAGCCAGCGTGGTTTCGGTTTGCGTAAGGGTGGCAATTTCCGCCGCGCGGTACTGTTTATCCACGATACGCATGAAAGGCAGGTACAGCATCGCGCCGATCAGCAAATTGATAAGCTGCATGACGCTACCGCTGAGGTGTCCGGTGACGATGAAACCGCTGATGACGGGGGGCAGAGTCCAGGGAATAAAGACCCCGGTGGTGACAGCAACTGCACCGATTTTCATCGCCGCATACTGCACGGTGACCAGCACCAACGGGACAAGATTGAAGGGGATAAGCATGATGGGGTTCATGATAACTGGCAGGCCAAACAGGATCGGTTCGTTAATGTTGAACACCGATGCTCCTGCGCCAAGCCGGGCCACTTCGCGCATATTTTTACTGCGGGCGAAAATCAGCATGGCTATCACCAGCGACAGGGTTGCACCTGCGCCACCCATCCAGATCATGTCAAAAAACTGTTCAGTGATAATGTGCGGCGGGGTTGTACCCGCCTGGATAGCGGCGATGTTATCGGTCTGGTTCTCCATCCACAGCGGGCGGATAATGCCGTTGATCATCGAGCCGGAGTTAATGCCCACTGACCACAGAATGGTAATACTGAACACCGTCATCAGCGCGCCAAAATAGGACGTGCCATAGTGGCGCACCGGCGTGGCGACGACCTCGTAAATAAACTGGTGAATGGTGTGGTAGTGGGTGTTTTCGAAGACAATGCGGATAACCAGCACCAGAATCATGACCAGCAGCGCCGGGATCAGCGCCGCAAACGACTCCTGCACCGCAGGCGGTACGCCATCCGGCATTTTGATGACCAGATTTTTGCGCTTCAGCCAGCAGAACAGCTCTGTCCAAAGCAGAGAGCCAATCATCGCCACAAACAGCCCCTTACTGCCTATCCATTCTACCGGCATCACGGTAATACCCCCGTTTTCGGCCACCTTGATAAACGGGGTCAGGATCAAGAATGCCACCAGCGCAAGAATGCCGCAGGAGATGCGGTCTTCACCGTAATGTTCGGCCAGGCGGAAGGCGACCAGGAAGCTAATGAACAACGACATGGTCGAGAACACCGCATTGAACGGGATTTCGATAATTGAGCTCCAGCTCTCGCCAAAGGCTTGCGCCATAAAGTGCTGATAGGTTTGATTCGGGAACGACGAGATCACCAGCAGTATCGAGCCAACGATGATAAATGGCATGAATGAAACGTAGGCACCGCGAATGGCTCCAAGATGACGCTGTTGCGCCGTTTTCGCTGCCAGCGGCATCAGTTTTGCTTCAAGAAATCCCAGAACATTGTTCATTGTGAACTCCGTACAAGATTGAGTGGTGTTGTTTATGTTATGTCTGTGGATTATCAGTGAAGCGGGGTGGCTGAAAGGTGAAATTGGTCACATTGTATTCGCTTAGGTACTATAAATCTCATAAGATTGGTTATAAGAAAATTAACTGGAACACTCGCGATGGAAATCAAACTGCACGCCAACGCTACAACCACGCCGCGTATTCGTCGCTATCTTCATCAGTCTGATAAGAGTGACAGGGAGCTGGCTGTAGAGCTTGGTATCTCTGTGACAACCGTCAGACGCTGGCGCAATCGCGAACAGGTTTCAGATAATCACACCACGCCAAAAATGATACACAAAGCGATGAGACAAGAGCAGGTTTCACTGGTGAATCACCTTCGCGATACCACTGGCGCGCCGCTGGATGAATTACTCCTGCTGGTCAATGAAGGGTTGGGCATTGCCGTTTCACGCGCCACGCTGAACCGCTACCTGAAACCTGCGTCTGCAAAAACCAGAAACGCACCAGTGCAGGGTAAAAAGGCGTTAAAGGCAGGTGTTGTGCCCCGCCAGCTTGCGTTGCACCATCAGCCGTTATCACTGCATATGGATGATGGCGGAGAGCAACATCTGCTGTGGGCGCGTGAGCCTGTAAGCGGATGGCTGTATGCCCGTCTTTATGCCGGGGTTTCACCCCAGCTGCTGACGAACTGGACGCAGGCGCTGCTGGATGCCTGTCCGGCTGATATACAATCTCTTGAGACTTTTGGTTTTGACGTCGCTCTGCCAGGGCGCGATATCGCGGTGAAGGTCCATGCTGCTAAACACAATGCCGTCCAGGTGGCTGTTCCATTAGGGGAGATTATTCCGCGTGTGAATGTTGAACCTGCCGGGCAGCTTCTGATCCAGATGTGTGATTTCTACAACCAGGGAAAAACGCAGAAAAAGCTGGGGAATTGTACGCCGCAGGCCTTTCTCGAAGCACTGCGGCGTAAGGATTAGAGGATTTCGAGCACGTCTTCCGGCGGGCGACCAATACGCGCCTGGCCGTTAGCCACGACTATCGGGCGCTCAATCAGCTTTGGATTTTCAACCATCGCCTGAACCAACTGATCTTCAGTAAGATGTGAATCATCCAGATTGAGCGACTTATACAGGTCTTCTTTCTGGCGCATCAGTTCTCTTGCGCTGCCCATTCCCAGCATGTGCAGCAGCTGGCGGATAGTCTGTGCATCCGGCGGTGTCTCCAGATACAACACCACGTCCGGGTCCAGGCCATTAGCCTTCAGCAGGCTGAGGGTGTCGCGGCTCTTGGAGCAGCGAGGGTTGTGGTAGATTTTTACCGCGTCTGTCATGACCTGATCTCTCCTTTATTACATCTTTTCATACGGCTTGAAGCGCTGCTGCAAACCGCGCAGCTGATCGATTCGGGCATCGTAGCGAGCCTGTTGCAGGCTGCCGAGCTTAACCTGCGAGCTAGCATTGCTTAACAGCGAAATAGCCTGATCGAGACGGCCGACCAGTGCAAAACCTTCAGCACGCGCAGCCAGCTCCTGATCGCGGTTGCCCAGCTGTGCTTCCGCTTGTGCCAGTAAATCCCAGCCGTTCTGGTCGTCTTTATTATTAAAGGTGTAGCGGTTAAGAATGTTTGCTGCTTCGTTTGGCTGGCCACCCTGTAAGTAAGCATTCGCCAGGTTTAATTGCAGTACCGGGTTGGTACGCACATCTTTTGCGCCCTTCAGGCGATTAATGGCATCGGTGGCTTTCTTCTGCCCCAGGTCGATATCGGTGGCAAGGTCGAGATACCACGCATTATTCGGGTCTGCCGACAGAAGAGGTTGCAGTGCTTTGCGCGCCTCATCATATTTGTCGGCTTCCATCGCCTGCAACGCCTGGCCATACTGCGCCGCGTTTTTCTCGCGGACGTTGCCTTTGGCCAGCGCATCCAGCAGATCGCTGGTAAGCATATTACGCCCGGATTTGTACATCCCCAGCGTTCTGATTTTCGCCATGTAGAAATCCTGCGACGACTGCACTACCACCGGACGCATCTGGTTGGCACGGTTACGCGCATCTGACAGGCGGCTTTCCGGCAGGGGGTGAGTCAGTAAGATTTCAGGTGGGCGTGTTGAATAGCGTGCCTGATCGAGCAGTTTTTCCAGGAAGGTTGGCATGGCCTGGGGATCGAAGCCTGCACGTTGCAACACCTGAATACCGATTCGGTCCGCTTCTTGTTCATTCTGCTGAGTAAAACTGATCATGCCCTGGCGCGTGCCGGCCAGCGTACCGGTTAACGCTGCCATCCCGGCCTGCGGGCTGGCCATTGCCAGCAAAATAGAGCCCAGTGCGCCAACCCAGGTGAGTGGGGCATTACGTTTCTGGTCTTCCATCGCGCGCGCCAGGTGGCGCTGCGTTACGTGGGAGATTTCGTGCGCCATTACTGAAGCGAGCTGGCTTTCGTTATCGGAGTAGCGGAATAACGCCGAATGCAGCACCACGTTGCCGCCGAAGAAGGCGAAGGCGTTGATTTCGTCGTTATTAATTAAATAGAAGTGGAACGGGGTTTTCACCGAGTTGGCGTGCGCGACAAGGCGCATCCCCAGGCCGTTGATGTATTGCACCAGCAGCGGGTCATTAATGAGCGGAGCACTGCCACGCAACTGGCGAACGTAGTAATCACCCATTTGCATCTCCTGTCCAATGGAGAGCGTGCTTCCTGCTGAGGTGCCCATATCCGGCAAAGTATCGGCAGAGTCAGCAAAAGCAGGCATGACCTGACCGACTGTCAGTGCGGCGATAAGTGTCGCAACCAGTGTTTTTCTCAACTGCCTGAACATAACCACTGTCCTGTATTTTGGGTGTGCTAATTTGACCGACGAACCCGTACTTCGTTCATCACCACTGCCCTGCGAGTGTAGCCGTGTTGCAGCGTGAAGAAAATCCCATTCATCAGGCTTTTGCGGATCGTTACCGTGATACAAAAAGCGAAAGTCTTTTTTGTGACAGTTAGATACAATTCACATTCTCACTCCCGCCATTCGATTCAGGGAAGGGTTGTATGCTCGAAATGTTAATGCAGTGGTACCGGCGTCGTTTTAGCGACCCGGAAGCCATTGCTTTGCTCGTCATTCTGGTTGCCGGATTCGGTATTCTGTTCTTCTTTAGCGGCCTGCTGGCTCCGCTGCTGGTGGCCATCGTTCTGGCGTATTTGCTGGAGTGGCCAACGGTGCGCCTGGAAAATATCGGCTGCTCACGTCGCTGGGCGACCAGCATCGTGCTGGTGCTGTTTGTCGGTATTCTGTTGCTGATGTCTTTTGTGGTGATGCCGGTTGCCTGGCAGCAGGGCATTAACCTTATCCGTGATATGCCCGGCATGTTGAATAAACTCTCCGATTTTGCCGCCACGCTACCGCGTCGTTATCCCGCGTTGATGGACGCCGGGATTATCGATGCGATGGCCGAAAATATGCGCGCCCGGATAATGACGATGGGGGATTCCGTAGTGAAATATTCCCTGGCGTCTCTGGTCGGGCTGCTGACGCTGGCGGTGTATCTGGTGCTGGTTCCGTTAATGGTTTTCTTCCTGGTCAAAGATAAAGAGCAGATGCTGAATGCGGTGCGGCGCATTCTTCCGCGCAATCGCGGTCTGGCCGGGCAGGTCTGGGAAGAGATGAATCAGCAAATCACCAACTACATTCGCGGCAAAGTGCTGGAGATGATTGTGGTGGGTGTGGCGACCTGGATTGGCTTCCTGATCTTCGGCCTTAACTACTCGCTGCTGTTGGCGGTGCTGGTAGGGTTTTCGGTGCTCATCCCGTATATCGGCGCTTTTGTGGTGACGATCCCGGTGGTGGGCGTTGCGCTGTTCCAGTTTGGTCTGGGCACGGAGTTCTGGAGCTGTTTCGCGGTGTACCTGATCATTCAGGGGCTGGATGGTAATCTGCTGGTGCCGGTGCTGTTCTCTGAGGCCGTGAACCTGCATCCGCTGGTGATTATCTTATCGGTGGTGATTTTTGGCGGGCTGTGGGGATTCTGGGGCGTGTTTTTTGCCATTCCGCTGGCGACGCTGATTAAGGCGGTGGTTCACGCATGGCCGGATGTGCCGGCGGTGGAAGAGAAGTAGGTTTTGTCGGGTGGCGGCTTCGCCTTACCCGACCTACACATGGAATGTAGGCCGAGTAAGCGCAGCGCCACCCGGCACAAAAGTCTCAGGCGTTCTCTTTCAGCCAGTTCAACACCACGTCGTGGTGATTGCTGGTTTTGAAGTCATCAAATACATGCTCAACTTTACCGTCAGCGTCGATCAGGAAGCTGATGCGATGAATACCGTCGTAGGTTTTCCCCATAAAGGTTTTCTCGCCCCAGACACCAAACTGCTCGCACACCTGGTGCTCTTCGTCGGAAAGCAGCGTGAAGTTCAGCAGCTCCTTCTCAGCAAAACGTGACAGTTTTTCTGGTTTATCGGTGCTGATCCCCAGCACTTCCACACCGACTTTTTTCAACTCGTCCATGTTGTCACGCAAACCGCAGGCCTGTACGGTACAGCCCGGCGTCATGGCTTTCGGGTAGAAATAGACCAGAACACGCTGTCCCTGGAAGTCGGTTAAATTTACTTGCTCGCCGTCTTGATCCGGCAGGCTAAATTTCGGTGCGATGTCACCGGCTTTCAGTGGATTCATTAATCAACTCCATCTTGTTCATGCTGCGAATAATTGACGACGCTTATACTGCCTTGCGCGTGTAATTCTGTACAGAGGGCTTTAAACGCTTGCTCAATATTTGACGCATCCTGCGAGGCAGGGCTGTGCGCCGTAATCTGAATAAACAGCATTGGAAGGGCGCTGTCATCGCCGGTCTGGGTACGGGAAACCAGCTCAGCAATGTTCATCTGATGGCTGTCAAAAAGCGCGGTAAAGCGTTCAATAAGATGTGGTGAGTCAGGTACTTCAACCTGCACCCACACGGTCGCAGGCATAGCAGGACGCGGGCGTGCCGTGGTGCGTTTCATCACGATCAATAAATCCAGCTCCGCGCCTTTTAGGGGCAGGGTCGATTCAATTAACGTGATGGCGTTCCATGTCCCTGAAAGCAACATAATAAATGTGAACTCTTCGCCCAGCATCGCCAGGCGGCTGTCTTCGATATTACAGCCGCAGCTGCTTACGTGGCGGGTGATGGTGTTCACGATACCCGGCCTGTCAGCACCCAGCGCAGTGATAACCAGGTAATGTTGTGATGAGGTTGTCAAACCCGTTCTTCCTTTGCTTGGTTAAGTCTTCCTAAGGAAAGCATAAAAAAAACATGCATACAACCGCCTGAGAGCCTCAGGTCGCTTGCTTTTATTACAGTTCCAAACGTAACATTGAGGCTCTTGTTCGCACAGAGGATGGCCCATGTTCACGGGAAGTATTGTCGCGCTTGTTACACCGATGGATGAAAAAGGTAATGTCTGCCGGTCAAGCATGAAGAAGCTCATTGATTACCATGTCGCCAATGGAACCTCGGCGATCGTTTCGGTAGGGACTACCGGTGAATCTGCAACGCTGAGCCATGAAGAGCACGGCGATGTGGTTATGCTGACCTTGGAGCTGGCCGATGGACGTATTCCGGTCATCGCAGGAACGGGCGCTAATGCAACCGCAGAAGCTATCAGCCTGACCAAACGTTTTAACGACAGCGGCATTGTTGGCTGTCTGACGGTAACGCCATATTACAACCGTCCTACTCAGGAAGGTTTGTTCCAGCATTTCAAAGCCATCGCTGAACATACTGACTTGCCACAAATTCTGTATAATGTGCCGTCCCGTACCGGGTGCGATATGCTGCCGGAAACAGTTGGCCGCCTCTCGAAAGTAAAAAATATTATCGGGATTAAAGAAGCGACCGGGAACTTAAGTCGCGTTCACCAGATCAAAGAGCTGGTTTCAGATGACTTTATCCTGCTGAGCGGTGATGATGCGACCGCGCTGGACTTTATGCAGCTGGGTGGTCATGGCGTGATTTCCGTAACCTCTAACGTTGCGGCACGTGATATGGCTGAAATGTGCAAACTGGCTGCGGCCGGTCATTTCGATGAAGCTCGCGTGATTAACCAGCGTCTGATGCCGTTGCACAATAAATTATTTGTCGAACCCAATCCGATCCCAGTGAAATGGGCTTGTAAGGAATTGGGACTTGTAGCAACCGACACGTTGCGTCTGCCAATGACACCGATTACCGACCACGGTCGTGAAATCGTTGCAGCAGCGCTGAAACATGCCGGTTTGCTGTAAAGTTTAGGGAGATTTGATGGCTTATTCAGTACAGAAGTCGCGCCTGGCGAAGGTTGCGAGTGTTTCGCTTGTTATGCTGCTCGCTGCCTGTAGCTCAGATTCACGCTACAAGCGCCAGGTGAGCGGTGATGAATCCTATCTGGAAGCGACACCGCTTGCTGAACTTCACGCACCCGCGGGAATGATCCTGCCGATTCAGAACGGCGATTATAATATCCCCGTGACCAACGGTAGTGGTCAGGTTGGTAAAGCGCTTGATATTCGTCCGCCAGCTCAGCCTCTGGCTCTGGTGAATGGGGCGCGTACCCAGTTTACTGGTGATACGGCCTCTCTGATGGTTGAAAACAGTCGTAACAATACGTTGTGGCCGCAGGTTGTTAGCGTGATCCAGTCGAAGAACTACACGATTGCGAAACGCGATGACGCCAGCCAGACGTTAACCACTGACTGGGTTGACTGGAACCGCCTGGATGAAGATCAGCAGTACCGTGGTCGTTATCAAGTCTCCGTTAAACCTCAGGGTTACCAGCAGGCTGTTACCGTTAAACTGCTGAACCTGGAGCAGGCTGGTAAGCCGGTTGCCGATCCTTCCTCAATGCAGCGTTACAGCACTGAAATGCTGAACGTCATCGCTTCAGGGCTGGACAAAAATGCGACTGACGCTGCAAACGCTGCGCAGAGCCGCAACGGTGCAACCTTCGACGTTCAAAGCGCCGCAGATGATACCGGTCTGCCAATGCTGGTGGTGCGTGCACCGTTTAACCAGACCTGGCAGCGCCTGCCAGCAACACTTGAAAAAGTGGGCATGAAAGTGACCGACAGCACCCGTTCAACGGGTAGCATGACGGCAACCTACAAGCCGCTGTCTGATAGCGCATGGCAGGAACTGGGTGCACACGATCCAGATCTGGCCTCGGGTGACTACAAAATTCAGGTAGGCGACCTCGATAACCGCAGTAGCTTGCAGTTTATTGATCCGAAAGGTCACACGCTGACCCAGTCGCAGAATGATGCGCTGGTCGCGGTCTTCCAGGCTGCATTCAGCAAATAAAAAAGAGGGCTGGTTAATCCAGCCCTTTTTATTTTAGTGCCACGCAAACGTGTGCGTGGCATAATATCCCCAGTTTTGAACACAAATCATCACACCAGGAGTAATGAAGATGCAGAAGCAAGCTGAGTTGTATCGTGGCAAAGCGAAAACCGTATACAGCACGGAAAACCCGGATCTGTTGGTGCTCGAATTCCGCAATGATACGTCAGCAGGGGATGGCGCGCGCATTGAGCAGTTCGACCGTAAAGGCATGGTAAACAACAAGTTCAACCATTTCATTATGACCAAACTGGCCGAAGCGGGCATTCCGACTCAGATGGAAGCGTTACTGTCCGACACGGAATGTCTGGTGAAAAAACTGGATATGGTTCCGGTTGAGTGTGTTGTACGTAACCGTGCCGCGGGCTCCCTGGTGAAGCGTCTTGGCATTGAAGAAGGTATCGAGTTGAACCCGCCGTTGTTTGACCTGTTCCTGAAAAACGATGCAATGCACGACCCGATGGTTAACGACTCTTACTGCGAAACCTTCGGCTGGGTGAACAAAGAGAACCTGGCTCGCATGAAAGAGCTGACCTACAAAGCCAACGACGTGCTGAAAAAACTGTTTGATGATGCCGGTCTGATCCTGGTCGACTTCAAACTGGAATTCGGTCTGTTCAAAGGTGAAGTGGTGCTCGGCGATGAGTTCTCTCCAGACGGCAGCCGTCTGTGGGACAAAGAAACGCTGGATAAAATGGACAAAGACCGTTTCCGTCAGAGCCTGGGTGGCCTGATTGAAGCCTATGAAGCGGTTGCTCATCGCTTAGGCGTTAAGCTCGACTAAGTCCAGCCTCTGCCAAAGGATGTACGCATCCTTTGGCGTCTTACCTTTGTTTCCTATGGTAATCTTGCCGTTAACCGCCTACGATCATATCTATTGTTAATGGAATAGTTCGAGGTAGTTATGCGCTGGCAAGGGCGTCGTGAAAGTGACAATGTAGAAGACAGGCGCAGCAGCGGCGGCGGCCCTATGATGGGCGGCCCCGGTTTCCGTTTACCGGGCGGGAAGGGCGGCATTATTTTGCTGGTCATCGTGCTGATCGCGGGCTACTACGGCGTCGATCTAACCGGTTTAATGACCGGAGAACCGTTACAACAGCAGCAACAAACTCAGCGCTCCATCAGCCCGAATGAAGATGAAGCCGCTAAATTCACCTCTGTTATTCTGGCGACTACGGAAGATACCTGGGGCCAGCTTTTCGACAAGATGGGGCGAACCTATCAACAGCCAAAACTGGTGATGTACCGCGGTGCGACCCGCACCGGATGTGGCACCGGCCAGTCAGTGATGGGGCCTTTCTACTGCCCGGCTGATAGCACCGTCTATATTGACCTCTCTTTCTACGATGACATGAAACGCAAACTGGGCGCGGATGGCGATTTTGCCCAGGGCTATGTCATTGCTCACGAAGTGGGGCATCACGTGCAAAAATTGCTGGGAATTGAACCGAAAGTACGCCAGCTGCAACAAAATGCCTCTCAGGCAGAAGTGAACCGTCTCTCCGTCCGTATGGAACTGCAGGCAGACTGCTTTGCGGGCGTCTGGGGCCACAGTATGCAGCAGCAAGGTGTGCTGGAAACCGGTGATTTGGAAGAGGCATTAAACGCCGCGCAGGCTATTGGTGACGATCGTCTCCAGCAGCAAAGCCAGGGCCGCGTCGTGCCGGACAGCTTCACGCACGGAACATCCGAACAACGCTACACCTGGTTTAAACGCGGTTTCGCCAGCGGCGATCCAGCGCAATGTAACACCTTCGGCAAAGCACTGTAAGACATGCCTTTTGAACGTCTGACTGGCCAGTTACAGCGCAGAGGGCATCGTCATCTGGTGGTATTGAGCGGTGATAGACGCTGGGCGAAGGAGCAGGCGCTGGCCTTACGCGAACAGCTGCGGGGAGACTGGCTGTGGGTGGGGGAGCACGCTCCCGTTGAGCCACACAGCGCACCCAAGGCGTTAAGCGGGCTGTTGGGGCGTGAGTTCCTTCATGCCATCTTTGATGCCCGCAGTGGCTTTGACGTTTCGGCCTTTGCCGCAGTGAGTGGCACCTTACGTGCCGGCAGCCTGCTGGTATTGCTTCTTCCTCCGCTTTCCACCTGGGCTAATCAACCTGACACCGATTCCCTGCGCTGGAGCGACAGCGCAGAGCCTATTACCACTCCGCATTTTGTTCACCATTTTTGCCGTGTTATCGCGGCCGACCCGGATGTGGTGTTATGGCAGCAGCACTCGCCATTGCATCTCAGGCCACTTCCCCCGTCGCACGACTGGCAGCCCGCTAAAGGAGAGCCGCAGCGTGAACAGGCTGCGATCCTTGCGCAGCTTCTGGCTATGCAACAGGGTGTTGCTGCCGTAACGGCAGCGCGCGGGCGCGGGAAATCCGCCCTTGCGGGGATGCTTCTGAATAGCATTGATGGCAGCGCCGTTGTAACCGCACCAGCCAAAGGGGCAACGGATGTCATTGCCCGTTTTGCCGGCGAAAATTATCGCTTTATGGCCCCGGATGCACTGCTGGCGTCCAGCGTTCAGGCTGACTGGCTGATCGTTGATGAAGCAGCGGCCATCCCGGGTCCACTCCTTGAAAAGCTGGTGAGACGTTTCCCCCGTGTATTGCTCACCACCACCGTTCAGGGCTACGAAGGGACGGGCAGGGGCTTTTTACTGAAATTCTGCGCCCGGTTTAGCGGGTTGCAGCGCTTTACGTTATCCGCCCCGGTCCGCTGGGAGGCAGGCTGCCCACTGGAGCGAGTCGTCGCGAAAGCGTTGCTGTTTGATGATGCGCTTATTGATTGTATTCCCCAGGGCGAGATACGCATCAGGGCGTTAGAGCCTCAGGCGTGGGAAAGCCACCCGGAATTAACCGCCAGTGTGTATGAGCTATTATGCGCGGCACATTACCGCACCTCTCCGCTTGATTTACGCCGCATGATGGACGCGCCAGGCCAGCATTTTTCAGTGGCAGAAACCGATGATGCCATCGCCGGGGCGCTGTGGCTGGTGGAAGAGGGCGGGTTAACGGCTGGGCTGAGCCAGGCCGTCTGGGCGGGATATCGTCGCCCACGCGGTAACCTTGTCGCCCAGTCTCTTGCCGCACATGGGGGCTCTCCTCTGGCCGCCACGCTCACGGGCAGAAGAGTCACCCGTATTGCCGTCCATCCGGCTCGCCAGCGCGAAGGTACAGGACATGCGCTCATTCACAGCGCAAAACAGTACGCGCAACAGGATTACCTGTCGGTGAGTTTTGGTTATACCGATGAGCTTTGGCATTTCTGGCGGCAGTGCGGTTTTGTACTGGTACGAATGGGCAGCCATCGCGAGGCCAGCAGCGGCTGTTATACGGCGATGGCATTACTGCCGCTAAGTGATGCGGGGCATCAGCTTTGCGCGCAGGCGCACCAGCAGCTTTGCCGGGATGCGCGCGTGTTGTCGGCCTGGAATGCAGAAAAGATCCCAGTGGAAGATAGCTGGGAAGCTACCCTTAATAATGACGACTGGCTTGAGCTGGCAGGGTTCGCCTTTGCACATCGACCATTTTCCACATCAGTGGCCGCGTTAACGCGTCTGTTGCTGACGGTGGAGGCTCCGCTCCCGGCACTGCGCGGCAAAATCGAAGGGTATAAGGATGACACAACGCTCAGCGCTGAACTGGCGCTCAGCGGGCGAAAAGCGCTGCTGGTCATGCTTCGTGCTGAAACGGCGCAGATGCTGGAATATCTGGACTCCGACCGCTGTCAGCGGCTGAAGCGCGACATTTTGCAATGGCAATTTTTTCAATGACTTCTTCAGTAAAGTGGCATGGTCATTACCCCGGAGAGGCGTAGAATCCAGGTCATCAATTAAGGAGACCGCCATGAAACACGACCATTTTGTTGTTCAACGTCCTGACAAACCGGCTAAACAGTTACTGCTTCTGTTTCATGGTGTTGGTGATAATGCCGTCAATATGGGTCAGATTGGCAGCTGGTTCGCGCCGCTTTTCCCGGACGCGATGATTGTCAGTGTCGGTGGAGTAGAGCCGTGCGGCCCGAACGGACGGCAGTGGTTTTCCGTGCAGGGCGTGACCGAAGAGAATCGTCAGGCGCGTATTGATGCCATTATGCCAACCTTTATTGAAACGGTTCGCTACTGGCAGCAAGAGAGCGGTGTGGGCGCGGAGGCCACCGCGCTTATCGGTTTCTCCCAGGGCTCGATTATGTCCCTTGAAAGCGTCAAAGCGCAGCCCGGGCTGGTATCCCGCGTGATAGCCTTTAACGGCCGCTTTGCCACCTTACCGCAAAGTGCAACCACGCAGACCACCATCCACCTTATTCACGGTGGTGAAGACCGGGTGATTGAGCTTTCTCATGCGGTTGCCGCTCAGGAAGCCCTGATTCGCGGTGGTGGTGATGTGACGCTGGATATTGTTGATGATCTGGGACACGCCATCGACGATCGCAGTATGCAGTTTGCGCTTGACCATTTGCGCTATACCGTGCCGAAGCACTACTTCGATGAAGCGCTAAGCGGCGGTAAGCCGAATGACGATAATATTGTCGAGTTTATGTGATGAAATTCAGCCCTCTCCCCACAGGGAAGAGGGCTGAGATAGAGAGGATTACTTCTTCTGGTCTTTCTTCGGCCAGTTGTCGTCATCGTCCCATTTGTCGTTAAAATCACGGTGTGGCGGGAGTTCCGGCTTGTTGGCAAGGAACTTTTTATGGTCAACACGTTTCAGATCTTTAATGACGTTGAGCAACACGCCGACCAAAAAAACCAACACCAGAATCCACCAATATTTCGCCAGCCAATCCATTCGCTATTCCTTCTCAGAGCATTCGTCAGGCGACGAGTTGCTCCATGATACGTTGATACATGCGGGCCAACAGCTGCAAATCTGCCGCATTTACACATTCATTAATTTTATGAATGGTGGCATTCACCGGGCCCAGTTCTACAACCTGCGCACCCATACGAGCGATAAAGCGCCCGTCTGATGTTCCGCCGGTCGTCAACAGTTGTGGCTTTATTTCATTATAGTGCGCGATAGCATTCACCACCGCGTCCACCAGTTTCCCGCGCTGCGTCAGGAATGGCTGACCAGAAAGCCACCAGTCGACGGTGTAGCGCAGTGAATATTTTTCCAGCAGCGCCACAACGCGGGCTTTGATCATCTCGTCGGTCAACTCGGTGCTGAAACGGAAGTTGAACTGCACGTAAAAGTCACCCGGAATGACGTTGTTGCTGCCCGTGCCAGCCTGCACGTTGGCGATCTGCATACTGGTCGGCGGGAAGAATTCATTGCCTTTATCCCACTCAATCGCGACCAGCTCATTCAGCATCGGTGCGGCACGGTGAACAGGGTTATCTGCAAGGTGCGGATAGGCAACGTGCCCCTGTACGCCATGAATGGTCAGATTACAGGTCAGCGAGCCACGACGGCCATTTTTTACCACATCACCGACCACCTCGGTGCTGGATGGCTCACCCACCAGGCAGTAATCCAGGCGCTCGTTACGCGCCATCAGCGCTTCAACGACCTTCACGGTACCATTGTGCGCGCTGGCTTCTTCATCAGAGGTGATCAGAAACGCAAGGCGGTTTTTATGGTCTGGATGCTGGGCAACGAAGCGCTCTGCTGCAACGACCATTGCCGCCAGCGAGCCTTTCATGTCAGCCGCGCCACGGCCAAACAACATTCCGTCGCGGATAGTGGGTTCGAACGGTGGGTTGATCCAGCGGTCTGCATCCCCGGCGGGAACCACATCGGTATGCCCGGCAAAGGCCAGCGTTTCACCCTGGCCACGCCAGGCCCAGAAGTTCTGTGTATCGCCAAAATCCATACGTTCGACGGTAAAACCGATCGCACGCAGGCGCTCAATCATTAATGCCTGACAACCTGCGTCGTCCGGGCTGAGGGAGGGACGGCGAATAAGCTGCTGAGTCAGCTCAATGACCGGGCATGACATAGACTACACCTCAACGAAAAAAGTCTGATAAAGAGAATCACTAAAGCCCAGCAGCATAGGCTGACCGGGCGCGCAGAGCAATGGGCGTTTGATAATTGCTGGCATTTCCAGCATCAGTTTAGCTGCGCTGGTCGCGTCGTTGATACTGGCGCGAAGCGATTCGTCCAGTTTTCTCCAGGTGGTGCCCCGGGTATTCAGCAGCGCTTCCCAGCCCAGTTCAGCGATAGCAGTATGCAGAAATTCTGCATCAAGACCGTCGGCACGGTAATCATGAAAACGATACTCCACACCGTGCGTTTCCAGCCAGCGACGCGCTTTTTTGATGGTGTCGCAATTTTTAATGCCATACATCACAACCATGTTGAATCCTTTTGTTCTTATGATGGTTAAACATTCAATTATTTCGAAGATATATCCTTAAATGGAATATAACACATTCAGGGAATCGCTGATTTACAATTCTTCTTAATTCAACGCACACCTGTAAGCTGAATATTCTTTCATCTTTTAAGCATAGATGTCCATATTGTTTAAATTCCTAATAAAGTCAGTGTTTAATTTAAATCTCATTCGCCCGCATGGTTATTTCAAAATATTGCTATTGGTCACATAAAATTTAAGATTCTGCGCCCATATTTAGTTTAAATCCCGATGAGAAGCGGGCCTAATCACAGTAATTGGTTAAAATGTCTTCACAGTGATGATGGGTTTACGTAGAATGCGCATAATAATAAGAGAGGTCGTTATGATTGAACGTGAACTGGGGAACTGGAAAGATTTTATCGAAGGTATGCTTCGTAAATGACTTTCAGTAGAAATTGCAAGAGCACTAAAATAACTAGAATAACCATAGTGTGAAGTAATCACACAATAAAAAGGCGGCCTTAAGAGCCGCCTTTTTTATACCCGTTATACGCCAGATTGCCCGGGCGATGGCCTGGCCTGCACACCCCCCGTCATGCAACCCGAATTATTTCGGGTATATTTCAGTGCGTTATTCAGGACGCTCCTTCAGCGGGAAGCGCCGACGCACCAGCACAAAGAACAACGGAACAAAATAGATGGCCAGAATGGTGGCTGAAATCATACCCCCCATTACGCCTGTACCAACCGCATGTTGGCTACTTGAACCTGCACCTGAGCTGGTCGCCATAGGCAAGACGCCGAACACAAAGGCCAGTGACGTCATCAGGATCGGGCGTAAACGCTGACGGCAGGCGTGCAGCGTGGCCGACATCAGATCGTGACCTTTCGCATTCATCTCGTTGGCAAACTCAACAATCAGAATGGCGTTTTTTGCTGACAAGCCAATTACGGTGAGCAACCCGACCTGGAAGTAAACATCGTTTTCCAGCCCGCGCATCCAGGTCGCCAGCAGCGCGCCGATCACGCCAAGCGGCACAACCAGCATGACGGAGAACGGCACAGACCAGCTTTCATAAAGCGCAGCAAGGCAAAGGAAGACCACCAGCAGTGAGAGGGCATAAAGGGCAGGAGCCTGGGCACCAGAGAGCCGTTCCTGGTAAGACATTGCCGTCCATTCGAGGCCAAATCCGTTCGGCAACTGCTGCACCAGTTTTTCCATAGTGTCCATCGCGGTCCCTGTACTGATGCCCGGCGCGGCTTCACCGACGATTTCTACCGCAGAATAGCCATCGTAACGCTCCAGACGTGGAGAGCCACTTTCCCAGTGCGAGCTGGAGAACGCAGAGAAGGGCACCATGCTGCCCGCATTGTTACGCACAAACCAGCGGTTGATATCATCCGGCAGCATTCGGAACTGTGCATCGGACTGGACGTAAACCTTTTTCACACGCCCCCGGTCCATAAAGTCATTCACATAGCTGGAGCCCCACGCCGTTTGCAACGTGTCGTTAATATCATCGATAGAAACGCCCAACGCCTGCGCCTTACGCTGGTCAATATCGACCTGTAGCTGTGGGCTGTCATCAAGGCCGTTATGACGAACACGGGTCAGAGTGGCGTCTTTGCTTGCCAGGTCAAGCAGCTGGTCGCGCGCCGCCATTAAGGCCGTGTGTCCGGCACCGGCATGGTCCTGAAGCTCCATATCAAAACCGGCGGAGCTACCCAGCCCGCTGATGGCTGGCGGACTGCTGGCAAAGACGCGCGCTTCCTTAATTTTGTTAAACGCTTTGGTGGCGCGTTCGATAATGGCAAACGAGGTGCCCGTTTTCGTGTCGCGCTCATCCCAGTCTTTCAGGCGCACGAACATGCGCGCCACGTTTTGACCGTTGCCGCCAGGCCCGGAACCGACGGTTGAAAACACCGACACCACGTTGTCTTTCTCTTTGGTGAAGAAGTAGTGCTCAACTTTCTCGACCACTTTCAGCGTCTGCTGTTGCGTTGCCCCGCTGGGCAACTGCACGGATGTGGTGAACATACCGCGGTCTTCCATCGGCAGGAATGACGTAGGCAGATGCAGGAACAGCCAGACCATTCCGCCCAGCAGCACAACGTAAATCATCATCCAGCGCAGGCTTCGGTGCAGCACCCGGCCAACGCCCGCTTCATAACGCGCCGCGTTACGATTAAACATGCGGTTAAACCAGCCGAAGAAACCTTTCTGGCCGTGCTGTTCACCCTTATGCAGCGGTTTAAGGATCGTGGAACATAAGGCCGGGGTGAGGATCATCGCCACCAGCACCGAAAGCACCATTGCCGACACTATGGTGATGGAGAACTGGCGATAAATCGCGCCGGTTGTGCCGCCAAAGAACGCCATCGGAATGAATACCGCCGAGAGCACCATCGCGATACCCACCAGCGCGCCCTGAATTTGTCCCATCGATTTACGCGTTGCGTCACGCGGCGATAGCCCTTCCTCGCTCATGATTCGCTCGACGTTTTCGACCACCACTATGGCATCATCCACCAGCAGGCCTATCGCCAGCACCATCGCAAACATGGTCAGGGTGTTGATACTGTAGCCAAACGTGTAAAGCACCGCGAAAGTGCCCAGCAGCACCACCGGCACCGCAATGGTCGGGATAAGCGTGGCGCGGAAGTTTTGCAGGAACAGATACATCACCAGGAACACCAGCGCGATTGCTTCGAGCAGGGTTTTCACCACGTCCTCAATTGAGGCCTTCACGAAGGAGGTGGTTTCGTAGGCGACTTTGTACTCCAGCCCGTGCGGGAAATATTGCGAAAGCTCGTCCAGACGATCCAACACCAGCTTCGCGGTGGCCATTTCGTTCGCCCCGGACGCCAGTTTAATCCCCAGACCGGACGCCTGATTGCCGTTAAAGCGGCTCAGGTAGTCATACTTTTCCGCCCCCATTTCTACCGTGGCGACATCCCCCAGGCGTACTTCAGAGCCGTCCTGATTCACCCGCAGCGTAATATTGCGGAACTGGTCAGGCGTTTGCAGCAGCGACTGCGAGTTAATGGTGGCGTTCAGCGCCTGCTTATCAACGGAAGGGGTACCGCCCAGTTGCCCGACGGCGATTTGGGCATTCTGGGATTTGATGGCGTCAGTCACGTCTGTCGCGGTCATCTGGACGCTGTTCAGCTTGTTGGGATCCAGCCAGATGCGCATGGAATATTGCGAGCCGTAGGCATCGATATCGCCGACACCGTTGATACGGCTGATAGGATCCTGAATATTACTGGCAACGTAATCTGCAATATCCTGCTTATCCATTGAACCATCGGTGGACACAAACGCAATGGTCAGAATGTTGGTATCACCGGTTTTACGTACCGTGACGCCCTGGTTCTGGACCGCCTGAGGCAACTTACGCATGGCCGATTGCAGCTGGTTTTGTACCTGCTGTACAGCTTCATCCGGGTCAGTACCGGCGGTAAAACTCAGGGTGACCGTCGCCTGCCCGGTGGCGCTACTTTGCGAGGACATGTACATCAGGTTATCGAGCCCGGTCATGTTCTGCTCGACGACCTGCGTTACCGTATTTTCCAGCGTCTGTGCCGACGCACCAGGGTAGTTTGCCGTGATACGTACGTTTGGCGGTGCCAGGTCGGGATATTGCTCAACAGGAAGTGAAGTAATAGCCAGGACGCCAGTCAGACACAAAATAATTGCTAGCACCCAGGCAAAAATGGGGCGATCGATAAAGAAATTCGCCATGAAAATGTGACCTCTTTTTGCAGCACGTCATTATTGTATATTGCCCGCATCACTCTAGCGGTAAGGCGAGGGCCAAACGTGGAGAAATAAAGGAGATATTGTAAATTATCATGCCCTTTTACAGCGTTCCTCCCCGCAGGCGTAACGGGAAGTATCACGCATGGCAGTGGCGTGAGGGTGACATTAGTCGTTAATTTACCGTTATTTACCCGCCAGGCTCATCGGCGTTCTGAATGTTACGCTGACCTGGGTTCCGCCATTCGGCGGCTGAGAAAAGTGCAGAGTGCCGCCCAGCCTGCCTGCGCGCTCGCGCATAATGTTCAGCCCGTAGTGTCCTGGCGGCTCGCTTGCCTCGCCAATACCAATCCCGTTATCGCGAATATTCACGCTGTGCGTTCCGTCAGTGGCGGTAATACAGCTGACGGTTATCTCACTCGCCTGGGCATGTTTAATGGCATTCAGTACTGCCTCACGGACTATCTGTAACAGGTGCACCTGCTTTTGCGCATCCAGCGCCAGCGAAGAAAGACGGCAGTCGAGGATCAGTCTGGCCTGCGTCTGGCTTTGTAAGCTATCCAGCGACTCCTGTAACGCCCCCGGCAGGTTGGCGTGGTTAAGCGTCAGGCGGAAGGTGGTAAGCAGCTCGCGCAGCTGATGCCACGCATTGTTAAGCTCGCGGGAAAAGTCAGTAATAATGGTTTGCGCCGCAGCGTTCTCTTCCGGCACGGCATGTTTGAGCAACGTAAGCTGGATACGTAAATACGAGAGCACCTGCGCCAGCGAATCGTGCAGCTCGCGAGCGATGGTGGCGCGCTCCTCCATTAACAGCAGCTGTTGATAATGTTTTTGTGCCTGGTTGAAGTAAAGCCCGCGACCCAGCATCGTGGCCACGCTTTTCATTAGCGGAACCGGAACCGTCCCCGTTTCACTTTGCCAGCGCAGCTCGCCGTAAAGCGTGTCCTGCATCAGTACCGGTAGGTTTTGCATCTTCAGTGCGTCCTGCTCACTGCCTTCGCAAAGCTGCCAGTCGTCGCTGGTGCGCAGCTCCAGATAACTCATCTGCGTGTACTCATGCACAATCTGCAAAATATGGCGGAAGCAGTGGCTGTCTATCTGTCCGGTATTCAGCGCCTGCGAGCACTTGAATAACATGTCGAGCTGCTGATGGGCTTCGTTCAGATGTTGGGTTTTTTCCGCAACGGAGTGTTCCAGAGAACGATACAGCGAGTGCAGCTCTGCCGACATATGGTTGAACGCGCGGGATAATTGGCCCAGTTCATTAGGCAGGTGGGTATTTGGGACCGGGGTACTAAAATCGCCCTGTTCAATACGTTCACTCGCCTCAACCAGATGGTTCAGCGGTGCCACAACCTGACGGCGGATGCCCCGCAAGGTAATGAGGGCGAGCAGTAAAATACCCAGCCCACCGGCGAGCGAAATCAGGATAACCAGCTGGATCTTGTGTTCCGTATAGTGCTGAAGCGCCAGCACAAAGGCGTCGATACGGCCGACAAAGTCCTGAATATGCGTCTGGTACCAGGCGATGTCCCCTTTTGCTATCTGCCTGTCCATCTCTTGCCAGGCAAGGTGCAGCTGTTGGTAGCGCTGTTTAACGTTGTCCGGCACATACCAGCGGTCGAGCTTTTGCAGCGCGGGTGCGCTCAGGGTTTGCTGCCAGGTCTGGCGGTGTTTTTGCAGCTCCGGGCTTGCCCGCTGCATCTCGTAGCCCAGGCGATAGCTCTGCATTCGCAGGGAGCCTGCAATGTTAATGGCCTCAGCGTCACGCTGGCTGCTGGCGAGCGTCAGCAGCGCGATAGCGCTGGTGAAAACGGACAACAACACTATCGAAAAAAAAGCCCGAGCCAGGCTTCTGGAAACAGGTCGTTTAACGGTCACAAAACAGCTTCCTGAAAATAAAGGTAATCAGATGAAACGCAATTTCATCCCGAATGAAATAAATTGATCTGCCACAGGTTCACTGTAAATAGTTTGGCTTCCTGGGCATTTGAACATTGCCTGATAACACCGCACTCGGTAAATACAATATTCATATAAAGAATAAGGTTATTGAAGCCAAAACAGGTGTAGTTATGAATCGTTTTATTATGGCCAACAGTCAGCAATGTATCGGATGTCGTGCTTGCGAAGTCGCCTGTGTCATGGCGCACAACGACGAGCAACATGTCCTGAGCGAGCGCCATTTTCATCCCCGCATTACGGTACTCCGGTCGGGTGCCAGAAAAAGCCCCGTCACCTGCCATCATTGCGAGAATGCGCCCTGTGCGCAGAGCTGCCCTAACGGCGCTATCAGCAAAAACAATGACAGCGTACAGGTGAATCAACAAAAATGCATTGGTTGCAAAGCCTGCGTGGTGGCCTGCCCGTTTGGCACGATGGAAATCATCGTTACGCCGCTGAACAACGGTAGCGTGAAGGCCACGGCCCACAAGTGCGATCTCTGTGTGCAGCGCCCGCAAGGCCCGGCCTGCATCGAAAACTGCCCGGCGGAAGTCCTGACGCTCGCCACGCCCGGGGTACTGGATAATCTGGCGAAATCACGCCGCCAGCGCACCGCAAGGCTTGAAGCGCAGCCCTGGCATAGCGAGGCGGCACCGCGCCAAACGCCACCAACAAAATTGCAGCAGATGCAGGCGCTGGTACCCCGCGGTGAGCCGGACAAGCTTAGCCCTGAAGCCCGCGGCTGCAATTTTAACGAGATCTACCTGCCATTCCGGGCAGAGCAGGCGCATCGCGAGGCATCACGCTGCCTGAAATGCGGCGAACACAGCATCTGCGAATGGACATGCCCGCTGCATAACCACATCCCTCAGTGGATTGAGCGCGTGAAAGAGGGGGACATCGCCGGTGCGGTGGCGCTCTCTCATCAGACCAACTGTTTACCTGAAATTACCGGCCGCGTCTGCCCGCAGGACCGATTATGTGAAGGTGCCTGCACGGTGCGGGATGAATCTGGTGCAGTGACGATTGGCAATATCGAACGTTATATTTCCGATCAGGCGCTGGCCATGGGCTGGACACCAGATATGACTGGGGTCGTCCCGGTAGATAAACGCATCGCCATTATTGGCGCTGGCCCGGCCGGGCTTGCCTGCGCAGATGTGCTGGTGCGCCACGGGGTGAACGTCACCGTGTATGACCGACACCCGGAAATCGGCGGGCTGCTAACCTTTGGTATCCCGGCCTTCAAGCTGGACAAATCACTGCTGGCACGCCGCCGGGAGATATTTACCGCCATGGGGATCCACTTCGAGCTGAACTGCGAGGTGGGCAAAGACGTGTCGATGTCTCAGTTGCTGACTGACTACGATGCCCTGTTTATCGGCGTGGGCACCTATCGTTCGATGAAAGCGGGTATTCCTCATGAGGATGCACCTGGTGTGTACGATGCCCTGCCGTTTTTAGTGGCCAACACGCGTCAGGTGATGGGGCTTGAGCCGACAACTGCCGAGCCGTACATCAACACGCAGGGGCTGAACGTGGTGGTGCTTGGCGGGGGCGATACGGCGATGGACTGCGTGCGTACTGCATTACGTCATGGTGCGGCGAAAGTGACCTGCGCCTACCGCCGTGATGAGGCCAATATGCCTGGCTCGAAAAAAGAGGTGAAAAATGCGAAGGAAGAGGGCGCCGGGTTTGAATTTAACGTGCAGCCGGTTGAGCTGACGCTGGCGAAAAACGGACAGGTGAACGGGATCAGAATGCTGCGCACTGAACTGGGCGAGCCTGACGCTCAGGGGCGGCGTCGGCCAGTTGCGGTTGCGGGCAGTGAGTTCGTGATGCCTGCGGATGCGGTCATCATGGCGTTTGGTTTTAACCCGCACGCGATGCCGTGGTTGCAGGCCCACGGCGTCAACACCGACGACTGGGGGCGCATTGTGGCTTCTGTTGACAGTCCTTATCGCTACCAGACAACCAACCCGCAAATTTTCGCCGGTGGCGATGCGGTGCGCGGTGCGGATTTGGTGGTCACCGCGATGGCGGAAGGGCGTCATGCGGCGCAAGGGATGATGGACTGGCTTGGGGTTCGCGCACCCAAAACGCACTAAATCAGGCGGGCGACAAAGCGGGTTTCGCGGCGTAGTATAAGTACATTCATTGCGCCGTGGAGCCCGTATGACCCTGAAAATAGACGTTATCAAAGACAAAATTCTTTCTGAAAATTACTTTGTCCTGCGTAACATTACTTATGATTTAACACGTAAAAACGGTGAGGTGATCCGTCACAAGCGTGAGGTCTACGATCGCGGTAACGGTGCGACCATCCTGCTGTATAACCGTGAAAAACAGAGCGTGGTGTTAATTCGCCAGTTCCGGGTTGCGACATGGGTAAACGGCAATCCGGACGGACGACTCATCGAAACCTGCGCGGGTCTGCTTGATGACGACGAACCAGAAGTCTGTATCCGCAAAGAAGCCATCGAAGAGACGGGCTTTGAAGTGGGCAAGGTGAAAAAAGTCTTTGAGTTATTTATGTCGCCAGGCGGCGTAACGGAATTAGTGCACTTCTTTATTGCGGAATATAGCGATGCACAGCGCACTCACCGGGGCGGCGGCGTGGATGACGAAGATATTGAAGTGCTGGAAATCCCTTTTTCTCAGGCATTAGCAATGCTGCGTTCAGGGGAGATCAAGGACGGTAAAGCGGTGATCTTATTGCAGTATTTGCAAACAACCGGGTTAATGAACGGTTCTTTCGAACGGTAGTCTGATGACTTTCGGATAAATCTATCCGATAAATCCGATTGAGCCCGCCTGGTTGTAACACGAAGATACTGCCCAGATTTACGTTTTTGTTTCCGGGATTGTGCCATCCATGCGCTATTGCGTTTTTATTCTCTCGTTATGTTGCGTGCTACGTGCGCCTCTGGTGTGGGCTGCGCCTGCACAGCAGTCTTTCTCTGACTGGCAGGTAACCTGTAACAACCAAAACTTTTGCGTTGCACGCAATACCGGTGAACATCATGGGCTGGTGATGACGCTCAGCCGCAGTGCCGGTGCGAAAACAGACGCCACGCTGCGTATCGACCTGGGAGGGCTTGATTCCCCGTCGGTTAAAGAGCCTGACATCGCGCCGCGCCTTCTGCTGGATAACGCCCCGTTAAAGCTGGATCCACTGCACTGGCAGGTCACTGCGTGGCATTTAATGACGGATGACGCCACGACCATTACCGCCTTTTTGAAAAGCATTCAGGAAGGCAAAGCGCTGACCCTGAAAGGGGGAAGACAGATTATCTCCCTGGACGGGCTGAAGGCCGCTTTGCTGTTTATTGATGCCCAGCAAAAGCGCGTGGGCAGCGAAACCGCGTGGATTAAAAAAGGTGGCGAGCCGCCGTTGAGCGTGCCGCCTGCACCTGCCCTGAAAGAGGTGGCGGTCGTGAACCCCACGCCGACGCCGCTTTCCCATGATGAACTCAACGATCTGCTGGATTACGGCAGCTGGCGGATGAACAACAGCCAGTGCTCTCTTGATCCTAATCGCCGGGAAGTGCGGGTAACGGCATTAACCGACGACAAGGCGCTGTTGATGATCAGCTGTGAAGCTGGAGCCTACAACACCGTCGACCTGGCATGGCTGGTGTCACGTAAAAAGCCCTTTGCCGCCAGAAGCGTCAGGCTGCGACTGCCGTTTACGCCGTCGAGCGACAGCAGTGAAATGGAGCTGATGAATGCCAGCTTTGATGAGAAAACCCGGGAGCTGAGCACGCTGTCGTTAGGGCGGGGGATTGCGGATTGCGGCATTCAGACCCGCTGGCGTTTTGACGGCCAGCATTTTCGCCTGGTGCGGTATGCAGAAGAGCCAAGCTGCGATAACTGGCATGGGCCAGATGCCTGGCCCACGCTGTGGATCACGCGTTAATCTTTACGGAAAAAGTCGTTATACAGCATGTACAGATGCGCCGCGCTCCACGAGAAGTTAGGTGCGCCTTGCTGTGCCCCTGTCAGTGGATTGTAGTTTTCCTGAATCGGGCCGTCTGACGTGAGCCCTTTCGCATGAGTAAAGAACGCCTGCGCCAGATGCTGCGCCTGCTGGCGATAACCGTAGCGCTCCATCCCTTTTAAACCAAACCAGAACTGATCTACCCAGACGCGGCCACGCCAGTAAATATCCGGGCCGAATGCCGGGTTTGTCAGTGCGGCAGTCCCGAGCGGCACATAAGTATTGAACTCCTTCTCATCCAGCATCACTTTCACTACGGCATCAGCATGTTGCTGCGTTGCCGCGCCGTTAAACAGCGGTGACCAGCCTTCCGGCCCTTTACCACGCTCGACGATAGGTTTCCCCGCGCAGCCGTTTGCCAACGGTTTGTCTTCAATACGAATGTCATAGTAAAAGCCGCTGGCGGCGTCGAACATGCAGGTATTGATATAGTTCGCGAGCTTATCTGCCAGCTGGCGATAGTGAGTTGCGTCCTGGGTTTTGCCAAGTACGGTCGCCATTTGCGCCAGATAGTGATTGTCGCTGTACATATAGCTCGCTTGATCGACCGACTCCTGCAACAGGGAATAGCCCAGCAGTGTCCCTTCTTTACTGCGGTTCTCTGCGAATTTCACCGTCCAGTCGCTGCGTTTCCCGCCGTTTTTCACGTACGCATCCAGCTGTTCTTTATCAATAAAGCCGAACACGGCGGCGTCATCGCGTCCTGATTCCCAGGACGCAGCCACTTGCGCCGGAATTTCAAGGCTGTCGTAATGCCCGTTGTTGACCACGTTTTCGTACTTATCGAGGCCTGAAAGCGACTCTTCTTTCTGGCCTTTTTTGACCATAAACAGTATCTCGCCGCCGGGCGTGTTATGGGCTTTGTCCCTGGTTGCGCCATATTCCGGCACACCGTTGCCGTTATGATCACGGTTACGCAGCCACCAGTCATGATACGCCGTCAGTTTTGGGTACATCTCGGCAAGCCAGGTTTTGTCGTGAGTGACGTTGTAAACCTCCATCACTGACCATGCCGCCAGGCTCGGTTTGGTGTTGCGTTCGTTCCAGTTACCGCCATCGCCGCCGCGTTCCGGGCTCAGGTTCCAGGCAATAAGGTCGGGCACAAAACCGGCGTCCTGCGGGCGTACCGGATCGTCGGGTTTGATTTGCCAGGAGAAGACCGCACGGATGTTCTCTTTGGCAATGTCTGGGTTGAAGTGCGACATGGCAAAGGCCTGCTTCCAGGTATCCCACGGCCAGGTCTGGTTGCCAGAAAACCAGCGCCCGGTCACGGACGGCGTAACCGTGTTGTAGCGCACTGCACCGCCCGGTGAGCGCCAGTTGCCGTTGAGGGTTTCAATAGCTTTTACCGCCACACGAGTCTGCTCCAGCGTGGCGTTCGGATTGCTTAATCCTTTGCGCAGATACTCTTCCCAGCGCGTTTTTGAGGCGCTCATAAAGACGGCGGGGCGCGCCAGAATATCGCGGATTTGCGGCTGTTCACGTTTCACTTCGTCGGCATTCAGCAGATGGGAATAGGTGGTGTAGAGCGTGGTGCTGCCGGAAATGTGTGCCTTGCTGATAAAGCGGTGGCCATCCACGCTGGTCTGTGTGGCTATCGATTTATGGATCTGATATTCCGAACTGCCGGAGGTCAGCAGATCCCAGGTTGAACGCACCTTGCCGAAGGTGACTTTCAGCCCATCGCGGGTCGGGACAATCTGGCGCTGATAATCCGGGAACGCACCGTCGATGGTTTTATCTGAGAGCGGCTTGCCACTTTTGGCTTCCAGTTTTTCCAGCAGTTCGCCGTCCCACACCAGGTCGAGTGGGGTGCTGCTGGTAATTCGGGTTTCCAGCAGCGAGGTACGCGAAGAGGCGAAGCGCAGCGTCATCTCAATCTGCACGTCTTTGGCGGTGAGCTTTTGCACCAGCGCGCCGGGGAGACTGTAAGCCTCAAGCGTAAAGTCCACTTTCTTGCCGTTTTGCCAGACGGTCAGGCGGTCAAAATTGGTCGCCATAAAATTGATGTACTCTTCGGTGAGCAGCGCGACGCCGGGAAATCCCCCCTGGGTCTGCGGCCCGTCCGGCAACAGATGACCATGCCAGGCACCCAAATCGAAAAAGGGGTTAAAACGCTGGTGGTCGTCATCATCGAAATCGTGCATGTATGCCGGCGCGCCGGTACGGTTTATGACATTTTTAAACGCGTCAGCCGTGGCGGCGTGAGCGGAGAAACTCAACGCGAGCACGCAGGCAAGCGGGGTCAGACAGGTCGATATTTTCATTGGCGGTGGTTCTCTTTTTACCAGTAGAAATATTGCATCAGGAAGACCCGGTCACTCGGATCGCCTGAGGCATTTTTCATATAGAAGCGGCTATCGGCAGCGGTGGCGAAGCGCCCGCCGCCGTATTCGTACCAGATACCAAACTGCATAAACGACGTAGTTTCGTCGGCCGCGTTGTCCGGGCGATGCCGGGCGTAGCTGTAGGCAGTGGAGAGATAGACACCCTTAAGCGCCTCTACCATGGCGCTGACCATGTACCCCGATTCCGTACCGGAGGTGTCCTTGCCGCTGGCGCGCCCGGTATGGTGCCAGGCGCGAGCGGCCAGGTTCGGGGACAAAATGCCGGTCAGCAAGAGCTGGCCGGTGCCATCGGTAAGTTCCAGTCCGTTCATCCAGGTGACGTCTTTAACGATGTCATACTGGATATAGCCGTTCGCCATTGCCGGGTAGGTGTACTTATCGTCATAGCGATCGTATTTGCCAAAATGCAGCCAGGCCTTGCTTTCGTCATGGTGCCCCGCAGGCGTGGCGGTCACGCTGTAGCGCAGGTTACCCGAACGATTCTGCACCTTGAGGGCGTACATGATGTCGCGCGTATTGGGGATCACATACCCCATGTCCGGCGTGAAGTCGCCCCACCATTGCAGGTCATCAAGCGAGGAGTCCTGCCGCACGCTGAGCATGATTTCGGTGTCGTTATCGGTTTTATAACCGCCGTATAAACGGTTAAGCCCGCCTTCAAAACCGCCCCAGCTGTGATCGGGGACCCAGGCATTGCCCTGGCTGTCGGCCTGCACCGTCCAGCCTTCGCCGTAAATCAGCCCAAACCAATTGCCCTGTTTTATTTCCAGACCGCCCTCAATATAGGTCCCGTCGCTGTATTTGTGTTTTTCCTTGCCTTCCAGATCCATATATCCGCCGACACCCAGTTCGCCATAAAAACGGTATGACGGAGAACTTATCTGCGGTGTTTTCGTGTCATCGTGCTCTGCCGGTCGCGCGTCCTCTGCGGCAAATGACGGGCAGCAGAAAGAGAGGGCAGCGAGTGCCCCAGCATAATTTGCTTTAATTTTCATAAACTCATCCCAAAGAAATAAAATCCCTGCCTGCTGTATCAGGTAATATTTGAGGCGGGTGATGCTTCAACTTCTTGTTGTTCTTTTGATAAACCCTTTACGTATTTACTGTATTTCCACCAGGCAAAGCCGAGGAATAAAACAATACCGCCGACGTTATAGAAAATAATGGTCAGAATATTGCCGCCGGTCGGGAAGGTTGAGGCAACAAAGCCGATGGCGAAAATAACAATCAGCATCGACACCACCACCATGCCCGTGGTACGTGACCCCATTTTGAAATCGCGCGGCAGATGATCGAGCTTACGCCGCAGGTTCAGGTACGCCAGCATGATGAACAGCGGTGGCAGCATAGAGGCTGCGGCGGTCATATTAATGACGGTGTTCATCAGCTCCTGCGCGGTATTCGAGCCCATAGTCGGGATAATCATCAGCGGGATGACAATCAGAAACTGTATCCAGGCCGCGCGAGCCGGTACGCCGTTCTGGTTCAGGGCCACGGTTTTCGGGCCAAAAATCCCGGTTGGAATTTCAGAGAAGAAGATTTTTACCGGCGTGGCAGTCCACATCAGCAGCGAGCCAAACATCGCCGTAAAGGAGACCAGGCCCACAAAACGGTTCATCAGCACTTCAGGCAGACCAAACCAGACCGCCAGGCCGTGAAATACCTGCACTGAACCACCGGTAAATTTCAGCTCCTTGCTGCTGATAAAGACGTTAATCAGCACAGAAGTGATGGAGTACAGAACGCCGATAAAGATCCCCGCCAGGATGATGACCTTAACGAAAGATTTTGAGCCGCCCTTCACGTCGTTAACGTATACCGCAACGGACTCAGCGCCCCCGGCGGCCATAAAGATCCAGGTGGTAATGCCGAGGAATGCCCAGTTGAAATGGGGAATCATCGCATCGACGGTAATCGGATCGGCAGGCTGCACGCCGCCCATCAGCGCCGCGCCGGCCAGCAGGATATAGGAGAGCGTCAGCAACAACATCAGCGTGGAGGTCACTGAGGTAATAGGCCCCAGCATTTTCGCCCCGTTAGTGGATACCCAGGTTGAGAAGGCGAAGAGCACCATGCTCAGTACCGTGGTGGCAAACGGCGTAAGAATGTACTCATAGCCCAGAAAGGCGTAAGAGGCGTAAGCGATAACGCGCGGTAATAATGAGGTGAAAAAGAACAGGTTAACAAACCAGTAGGTGTAGGCGGTGATAAATGCCCAGCGTCCGCCAAGCGAACTTTTCACCCAGGCATACACCCCGGCTTCGGAGTTTTTATTCAGCGACACAAACTCCGCGATGATTAAACAAAACGGAATGAAGTAGAACAGCGTGGCTAAAAAGAACATCGGAGCCGAGGTGAGCCCCAGTTCGATATTATTGTTGATAACGTTGTTAAAACTAAAAACGGCGGCAAACGTCAGCGACAGCAGGCCGAATTTGCCGATGGTATTGCGCTTGGTTGTTTCAGACATAACGTTTCTCCGGGTACGAGGAGGATAGCGGTGCTGCATTGGCACCGCTCGTGTTTTTTATTTGTTATGGAAGTAACCGTCTTCAATGGTCACATTGAGGACGACTTTTTTTACTGGCTCTTCACTGATGAAGCGGTAGGCTTCATGGTTTTCACAGATAACGAGTTGTCCCTCGTGCACCTGTTGGGTCTTGCCGACACCTTTCAGATACTCGCGGTCAGTGTCGTCGCGATAGCATTCAACGGGCTGAAGTTCCTGCCGGGGGGCATACTCAATCTTTTGTCTCCCTTGCAGGTAGTAATGCACCTCGAAATAGCGGCGATGCCTTACGAATAATGCGTCCGTGGTGGTATCGCGGGTCACACGGTAGGCCAGCGAATCCCCAATCGAGTGGGCAACGCCTGCCGGGATGTTGTCGATGTTATTAATGGCTTCCACGCAGCGTTGCCATTTGCGGCCTGTGCGATAAAGCTGCTTAAACTGTTCCAGGCTATCGAGAACGATCATTGGTCTGCCTCGTTGTGCGAATTCGTCGAAAAGAAACCTGCGCCAAACTGATGCTGCGCCAGGACGCGTGACGCGGTTTGCCCGCCCTCCAGCGGCAGCAGGGTAAATCCGTAGCTAAACGGCCTGAACCAGACGCGCCAGGAGTCCAGCACTTCACTGCCCCAGGAGTTTGAGCCTAGCCCCAACAGCTGGTGGTCAAGATTCAGGGTGATGTCTTCGCTACGTTGCAGTTCATTGCAGTGCTGTGCCGCGTGAATGTTCTCCGGGGTGTAGTGCCACGCGCTAAAGTGAATAGGCTGCTCGGGAACCACCAGCACTCCGCTGCCCTGACGGTTCGCCAGGGATGTCCAGCGCACCTGCTGTCGGTTGCCGTTGTTCTGCGGGAAGGGATAATTTTCAAACATCTCATCCACCGTGGCGTGCCACAGATCGATGGTGCTGGCCTGCTGGCTGTCCGGGTAGTTTTCGCCCGGCCCGCGGCCATACCAGGTTACCTGGTCGAATACCCCGTTGATGCCGAGGGTGACGCCGATGCACGGAATAATGTGCGGGTAGTCACCGTAGCGCTCCCCGCTCAGCTCGACGTTGATCTGCCCGTCAGCCGCAACCCGCCAGCGGTAGGTGCAGCGCATCCCAAAATCGAACACCGGCGGCGCAATCAACGTGCGGGTAGTTATCACCACCTCGCTGTCGCAGGTGTCTACCTCAAAGCCGCGAAGATGCTCCTGTAAGATGTGCAGATGGTTGGGCTGCCACAGTCCTTCGTACTCTTGTTTGTGGTTATCAATCATCGGCTTGAAGAAATTAATCTTCGGTTCGCGGGTCAGTTTTTCTTCCCCGTTTACCTGCCAGGCGCTGAGCTTTCCGGTCAGTTTTGAGAAGCTCACGCGGAAGTTGTGGCCGGTAACCGTGCAGCTCAGACGATCCTCTTTAAACGTCAGCGGGGTGGCGTTGCGGTCGATAAATGGCGTTGCGTTGGCGGTACGCGCTTTTAGCGGGAACTGGTAGGTAGCGATTTCATGCCCGGCCTCGCTGTAAAGCGTGCGGCTGTTCTTGCGAACGTGAACGGTGAGAAAAGCTTCCCGTTCATCCAGCGCCGGCAAGGTGACCGCCAGGGTGTGCGTGCTGTTCGGGGCAATCCCGGCCAGGCTCAGCTGCTGGCTGTGCAGCGTTTCTCCCTCTGCGCGCACCTCGAGATGCAGGCTGTAGTCATCCAGTGTGGTGAACCACAGTCTGTTTTCAACCCGCAGCGCGCCGTTGTGCCATGCCAGTTTCACCGGTGCGATAACCTGTTTGTACTCGCGAAGGCCCGGCCCCGGGGTTTGATCTGAATAGATAAGCCCATCGAGGCAGAAATTGTAGTTGTTCGGGTAATCGCCGAAGTCACCGCCGTAGGCGTAGAACGTCCTGCCATTGGCATCGGTTGCCTGAATACCGTGGTCGCACCACTCCCAGACATAGTGCCCCTGAATACAATCGTGGCGATCGAACACGTTCTGGTATTCGGTCAACCCCCCAGGACCATTCCCCATCGCATGTGCGTATTCGCAGATGATGCGGGGTTTCGGGTGCGGGAATTCGCCAAACAGATTCATCAGCGGCACGCGGGTATACATGGTGGAAATAATATCCACCACTTCGGCATCGCGATCTTCTTCGTAGTGAAGCAGGCGGGTATCGTCCAGTGCTTTCGCCGCACGCGCCATCGCGCGGATATTACAGCCGTAGCCGGATTCGTTGCCGAGTGACCAGATGATGATGGACGGATGGTTTTTCTGGGCGTGGATGTGGCGTACGATGCGCTCGACGTAAACATGCTCCCACACCGGATCGTCGGTGATGCGGCTCAAATCGCCTACGTTGGCAAAACCGTGGGATTCAACATCCGTTTCTGCCATTACAAACAGGCCATAGATATCGCATAGCTCGTAGAAGCGCGGATCGTTCGGGTAGTGGGCAGTTCGCACCGAGTTGATGTTGTGTTGCTTCATCAGGACGATATCGCGCTCGACGCGATCCATCCCCACGGCACGGCCTTTGAGGTGATCGTTGTCATGGCGGTTGACGCCGTGCAGCTTCAGGTAATGGTTGTTGACGTAGAACAGGCCATTTCGCACGGTGATATCACGAAAACCAATGCGCTGAGGGATCACTTCCAGCGTCTGCCCCTGTTCATCTTTTAGCGTGATAACCAGGTGATACAGGTACGGTGATTCTGCTGACCACTGCTGCGGCTGCTTAACTGCGATGCTAAATCCAGTTTCCGCCGTATGGGTGAGTGCAAGGCTGCGGGTTGCGCCCTGGTGCAAGACCACGTCACCGTCATAGAGAGCATATTCCAGCGACACATTAACCGGCTGTGTGGCCAGGTTTTCCAGCACAAGCTGGCAGGCGAGGGTTGCATCCTGGTAGTTTTCATCAAACGTGGTTTTGACCGTGAAGTCCTGCACGTGGGCCTGATTTTTGCCGACCAGATAGACGTCGCGGAAAATACCCGCCGTCCACCACATATCTTGATCTTCAATGTAGGTTGAGTCTGCCCACTGCATGACGCGCACGCACAGCAGGTTTTGCCCGGTCACCACCGCATCGCTGATATCGAACTCGGCGGTTAGCCGGCTGCCTTTGCTAAAGCCGATATAACGGCCATTAACGTAAACCTCGAAATAGGTTTCTACGCCGTCGAACTTAATCAGGGTCTGTTTGTTCTGCCAGCCGTCAGACAGGGTGAAAAAGCGCTGATAGGCTCCGGTGGGGTTATCGCTGGGCACCCAGGGCACATCAACCGGGAAGGGGAATCCTTCATCGGTATATTGCAGGTGGCCGTGACCTTCCATCTGCCACATGGCTGGCACGGTGATAGCGCCCCAGTCGGCCATATATTCAGAAGTGAAGTTTTCAGGTACCAGCAGCGGGTTGGTGAAAAAGCGAAAATTCCACTGGCCGCTTAATGACAAAAAGTGGCTACTGGCTTCGCGGGCAAAGGTTCGCGCCTGTGCAACATCGTCATACGAAAAGAAGTACGCACGCGGCGCAAGCCGGTTCTCATGCGTGATTTGAATATTTTCCCAGCGATTCATGTTATCTCCCTGTGGGGTAAAACATCATTGCTGAGTATTTTAGTAAAAGTTTTACTAAATAAAATCAGTAAAACCTATTTGCTTTAACTCGATCACGAAATAAATCTCTGCCGGGCGAACCCGGCAGTGTGTGGGGCAGGACGAAAAGTGGGGAGTTAGCGCGTGGTGCCGCGCAGTTTGAGCACGCTGGGAACAAAGACCTGAAGCGGCAGGGCGCGGCCATCGCGGGATTTTTCCAGCAGCAGGTTTACGCCCTGGCTGCCCATCATTTCGGAATGAATGCGCACGGTGGAAAGCGGTGGGAAGGTAAAGCGGGCGGTCGGGATATCGTTGACGCTAATGAGCGAAATATCCTGCGGGATAGCCAGCCCTTTCTCATGGATGGCCCGCAAAACCCCAATGGCAATAGAGTCTGACGCCACAAACAGCGCAGAAGGCCAGCTTGCCTGTGAGAGCATTTTTTTCGCCAGCTCGTAGCCAGAGGAACTGGAAAATCCGCCGCGCCAGATATCGTCTTCAGACACTACGTTCTTGAGACGCCCGTATTCAACGAATGCAGCTTCACGAATATCCGCTTTACCGGGCTCATCTTCGCCGCCAATAAACCCAATACGCTCAACGCCTTGCTGGATAAAAAAATCGACAATTTGCTTGCTGATACGCGAAAGATCGATATCAACCGCATCGTACTCGCTACCCGGCTCGTGAAAATCAATAAAGCAGACGTTGTCGCTCAGCGCGGTGGCGGCACGGCGTACGGCGGGGGAGGGTTTACCGACAATCAGCACGCCGGTGAGTTTTTTCGTCTCTGGTAGCGTGGCATTGGCGTAGCAATTAGAGAGCTCAACGCCGAGCTTTTCACACTGAGTTTCGATGCCGTGGCGAATAGCAAGGTAGTAAGGATCGTTGATTTCCAGCTCTTGCTGATAGCTGTAAAGCGCCAGAATATGCTGCTGTCCCACGGCCCCCGACTGCATCTTGCGGGAGGTGCTGCTTTTGTATTCCAGCTTTTCGGCAATCTCCAGAATACGGTGTTTAGTCTCTTCTTTTACATTAAGCGTTGGGTCGTCGTTTAATACCCGGGATACCGTCGCCAGCGAGACACCCGCTTCTGTTGCAATATCTTTGAGCGTTGCCATGTTTGTCCTTTTTCCCCACGTGATGTGCCCATTGTAAAGGATGCGTTCGCACATGCATCCGTTTTTAGTAAATATCCAACCTGTTGTTGATCGTAAATACCGTGCTAGTATTTAGTAAAATTTTACTCAGGAGAAAATATGGAAACGGTAGCATACGATGATTTTGCAAAGCTTGAGATCCGCGTAGGGACCATAATCGACGTTAAACGCCATGCCAACGCCGATAAACTCTACATCGCGCAGATAGAGGTGGGCGGTAAAACGCTGCAAACTGTCACAAGCCTGGTGCCGTATTACCGGGAAGAAGAGTTGATGGGGAAAACGGTCGTGGTGTTGTGCAACCTGGCGAAAGCCAAAATGCGCGGTGAAACGTCCGAATGCATGTTGCTGTGCGCGGAAACCGATGACGCCAGCGAGAGCGTGTTACTGACGCCGGAGCGGGTGATGCCGGCAGGGGTAAGAGTGGTTTGAAAAAAGCCGGGTGGCGGCTACGCCTTACCCGGCCTGCATGGTTTGTGCGTTAAATAATGCTCAACGCTTTCTCCACCACGTTCTCAACGGTAAAGCCGAAATACGGGAACAGTTTGTCGGCCGGGGCCGATTCGCCATAGCCGTGCATCCCGACAATCGCGCCTTTCAGCCCGACATATTTGTACCAGTAGTCGGCGATCCCGGCCTCGACGGCCACGCGGGCGGCCACATTCGATGGCAGAACAGATTCGCGGTATGCCTCATCCTGGGCATCAAAAATATCCGTGGAGGGCAGGGAAACCACGCGCACCGCATGACCTTCGGCGGTCAGTTTCTCTGCGGCTTTAACCGTGATTTCAATTTCTGAGCCGGTCGCAATCAGAATAACATCAGGCTTGCCGCCGCTGTCTTTCAGGATGTACCCGCCGCGCGCGATGTTTTTCACCTGCTCTGGCGTACGCTCAATTTGCGCCAGATTCTGCCGTGACAAAATCAGCGCGGTTGGTCCGTTGTGGCGCTCCACAGCCAGCTTCCAGCCCACCGCCGCTTCAACCTGATCGCACGGACGCCAGGTACTGAAGTTTGGCGTCAGGCGCAGGCTTGCCAGTTGCTCGACCGCCTGGTGCGTTGGCCCGTCTTCGCCAAGCCCGATGGAATCATGGGTGTAGACCATGATCTGACGCGCCTTCATCAGCGCCGCCATACGCGCCGCGTTGCGGGCATACTCCACAAACATCAGGAAGGTGGCGGTGTAGGGCACAAATCCGCCGTGATGTGCGATGCCGTTGGCAATTGCGGTCATCCCGAACTCACGTACGCCGTAGTGAATGTAATTTCCGGAGATGTCTTCTTTCAGCGATTTAGAGCCCGACCAGATAGTCAGGTTACTGGGTGCCAGATCCGCAGAGCCGCCAAGCAGTTCCGGCAGAATGGGGCCAATGGCGTTGAGGGTGTTTTGCGATGCTTTACGGGTGGCAATTTTAGCCGGGTTAGATTGCAGATTTTCAATTAATGCCTGGGTTTTTGCTTCCCAGTCGTCCGGTAACCCGCCACTCATGCGGCGGGAAAACTCGCGGGCCAGGTCCGGGTGTGCCTGCTTATAGGCGGCAAATTTGTCGTTCCAGGCGTGCTGCTCTTTTTCACCTGCTTCACGGGCATCCCAGGCCTTGTAGATTTCTTTTGGAATGTCGAATGCCGGGTATTTCCAGCCCAGTTTTTGCCGGGTAAGGGCCACTTCCTCTTCGCCCAGCGCCGCGCCGTGCGCTTCTTCTTTCCCGGCTTTATTCGGGGAGCCGAAACCAATAATCGTGCGGCAGATAATCAGCGACGGTTTATCCTTCACGCTCTGGGCTTCGAGGATCGCTTTTTTCACCGCCTCAGGATCGTGGCCGTCAATTTCATGTACCACATGCCAGTGGTATGCCTCGAAGCGTTTTGCCGTGTCATCGGTAAACCAGCCTTCGGTTTCGCCGTCGATAGAAATGCCGTTGTGATCGTAAAAGCCGATCAGCTTGCCAAGACCCAAGGTGCCCGCCAGCGAACAGGCTTCATGCGAGATGCCTTCCATCAGACAACCATCGCCCATAAACACCCAGGTGTAGTGATCGACAATGTCATGCCCTGGCTGATTGAACTGCGCGCCCAGCGTGCGTTCCGCGATGGCCATTCCCACGGCATTCGCCAGCCCCTGCCCGAGTGGGCCGGTGGTGGTTTCCACACCTGGCGTATAACCAATTTCCGGATGTCCTGGCGTTTTCGAGTGCAGCTGGCGGAAGTTTTTCAACTCTTCGAGTGGCAGGTTGTAGCCGGACAAATGCAGCAGGCTGTAGAGCAGCATAGACGCGTGGCCGTTGGAGAGAATAAAGCGGTCTCTGTCGGCCCAGGTGGGGTCATTGGGGTTGTGTTTGAGAAAGTCATTCCACAACACTTCGGCAATATCTGCCATGCCCATAGGGGCGCCAGGGTGGCCGGAATTGGCTTTTTGCACGGCATCCATGCTGAGGGCGCGTATGGCATTGGCGAGCTCTTTACGGGACATAATTCACTCCATGGCAAGGTTAAAGTTTGGCGGCGAGCAGATCTTCAAGTTTGCGCTGGTCAACGGCGAACAGACGGATGCCTTCCGCCAGCTTGTCGACGGCCATTGCGTCCTGATTGTGCTCCCAGCGGAACTCCGCTTCCGTCATTGCTTTTGGTTTCGGTAACAGGGTTGATGTCGGTATCAGCTTACGGACGACGGGTTCTTCTTTTTCCTGAAGCTCTTTTAGCAGAGCCGGAGAAATGGTCAGGCGGTCGCAGCCTGCCAGCGCGAGGATCTGCTCGGTGCGGCGGAAACTGGCGCCCATAACAATGGTTTCGTAGCGGTGTTGTTTGAAGTAGTCGTAAATATTACGCACGGACTTCACGCCGGGGTCTTCCTCAACGATGTACGGATCCATGGGCTGTCTGGACTGATACCAGTCGTAGATGCGCCCGACAAACGGTGAGACCAGAAATACACCGGCCTCAGCGCAGGCACGCGCCTGAGCAAAGGAAAAGAGCAGCGTCAGGTTGCAGTTGATCCCCTCTTTTTCCAGCACTTCCGCCGCACGAATGCCTTCCCAGGTTGAGGCCAGCTTAATCAGGATGCGGGATTTATCAATGCCTTGTTCCTGATACAGCTCAACCAGCCTGCGGGCTTTGGCGATGCTTTTTTGCTGGTCAAAAGAGAGGCGCGCGTCCACCTCGGTTGAAACCCGGCCCGGGACGCTTTTCAGGATCTCCACACCGAAATTGACCGCCAGCTTGTCGCTGGCTTCGGCAACTTGCTGTTCCTGGGTTTTACCGCGCTGCTTGCCGTAGGTGATGGCGTCATCGATCAGGTGGCTGTAATGCGCAAGCCCGGCTGCTTTTAGCAGCAGTGAAGGGTTGGTGGTCGCATCTTCAGGCTGATAATGGCGAATAGATTCAATATCACCACTGTCGGCGACGACGGTGGTGAATTGTTTGATGCCGTCTAATTGGTTCATTGAAAATTACTCCTTTGGAATAAAAGAGTTAGATGAGTGCGTTAGTTCACACTTCTGCGAAATACGAGAGGTACTTAACAAAAAAGCATAGCAGACGAGGGAGGCATTGCTTTCTGCGACGGGTAACATGGTCGTTATAAATTGATAACAATTTTTGCTTTCTGATGGCGAGAGTTTGGCAGCCTTCAAAGTTTGTCGCGCCTGCATTGGCGATACTAGCCGGCATTCCTGGGTGAGCATCAGGAGAGTTATTACGCCACCCTTTATGAACGATACGTGAAAGGAACGATAAGATGGACGATCAGTTAAAACAGAGTGCCCTCGATTTTCATGAGTTTCCTGTTCCGGGCAAAATCCAGGTTTCCCCTACCAAACCGCTGGCGACCCAGCGAGATCTGGCGCTGGCTTATTCGCCAGGCGTTGCCGCGCCATGCCTTGAAATCGAAAAAGATCCGCTGGCGGCCTACAAATACACTGCGCGCGGTAACCTGGTTGCCGTAATCTCTAACGGCACGGCGGTGCTGGGCTTAGGTAACATCGGCGCGCTGGCCGGTAAGCCGGTCATGGAAGGTAAAGGGGTGCTGTTCAAGAAATTCGCCGGTATCGACGTGTTCGATATCGAAGTCGATGAGCTCGACCCCGATAAATTTATCAACGTGGTGGCGGCACTTGAGCCAACGTTTGGCGGTATCAATCTGGAAGACATCAAAGCGCCTGAATGTTTCTACATTGAGCAGAAACTGCGTGAACGTATGAACATTCCTGTGTTCCACGATGACCAGCACGGTACGGCGATTATCAGCACCGCGGCCATTCTGAACGGCCTGCGGGTGGTGGAAAAAAATCTTTCTGACGTACGCATGGTGGTGTCCGGTGCGGGTGCTGCAGCCATTGCCTGTATGAACCTGCTGGTGGCGCTGGGGATGCAGAAGCACAATATTGTGGTCTGTGACTCTAAAGGCGTTATCTACAAAAACCGTGAACCAAACATGGTAGAAACCAAAGCGGCCTACGCGGTGGAAGACGATGGTAAACGCACCCTGGACGATGTGATCGACGGTGCGGATATCTTCCTTGGCTGTTCTGGCCCGAAAGTGCTGACCCAGGAGATGGTGCAGAAGATGGCGCGCGCGCCAATGATCCTGGCCCTGGCTAACCCTGAACCGGAAATTCTGCCGCCGCTGGCGAAAGCGGTGCGTGAAGATGCCATTATCTGTACCGGGCGCTCTGACTACCCGAACCAGGTGAACAACGTGCTGTGTTTCCCGTTCATCTTCCGTGGAGCGCTGGATGTGGGCGCAACGGCGATTAACGAAGAGATGAAGCTGGCGGCCGTTCGCGCGATTGCCGAGCTGGCTCACGCTGAGCAGAGCGAAGTGGTGGCTTCCGCTTATGGCGACCAGGATCTGAGCTTCGGCCCGGATTACATCATTCCAAAACCGTTCGACCCGCGCCTGATTGTTAAAATCGCTCCTGCCGTGGCGAAAGCGGCGATGGATTCCGGTGTGGCAACGCGTCCGATTAAGGATTTCGATGCTTACGTCGATAAGCTCACTGAGTTTGTCTACAAAACCAACCTGTTCATGAAACCTATCTTCTCTCAGGCACGTGCGGATGCGAAACGCGTGGTGCTGGCCGAAGGGGAAGAGGCGCGTGTGCTGCACGCCACGCAGGAGCTGATCTCACTGGGGCTGGCGAAGCCAATCCTGATTGGTCGCCCGAGCGTTATCGAAATGCGTATTCAGAAACTGGGTCTGCAAATCAAGCCTGGTGTGGATTTTGAAATCGTAAACAACGAATCCGATCCGCGCTTTAAAGAGTACTGGAACGAGTACTATGCCATCATGAAGCGCCGCGGCATCACCCAGGAGCAGGCGCAACGGGCGGTTATCAGCAATACGACGGTGATCGGGGCTATCATGGTGCATCGCGGTGAGGCCGACGCGCTTATCTGCGGTACAATCGGTGATTACCACGAGCATTTCAGCGTCGTGCAGGAGATCTTCGGTTATCGCGAAGGGGTACACACCGCCGGGGCGATGAACGCGCTGCTGCTGCCAAGCGGTAACACCTTTATTGCTGATACCTACGTCAACGACGATCCAACCCCGGAACAGCTGGCGGAGATCACCGTGATGGCGGCTGAAACCGTACGCCGCTTTGGCATTGAGCCAAAAGTGGCGCTGCTGTCGCACTCCAACTTTGGTTCATCTAAATCCCCGGCGGCCTGCAAAATGCGCCAGACACTGGAGCTGGTGCGCGAGCGCGCGCCGGAGCTGATGATTGATGGTGAGATGCATGGCGATGCAGCGCTGGTGGAGAGTATTCGTAACGAGCGGATGCCGGACAGCCCGCTGAAAGGCTCGGCAAACGTGCTGATTATGCCAAACGTGGAAGCGGCGCGAATCAGCTACAACCTGCTGCGCGTGTCCAGCTCTGAAGGGGTGACCGTGGGACCGGTACTGATGGGCGTGGCGAAACCGGTGCATGTGTTAACACCGATTGCGTCCGTGCGTCGTATTGTGAACATGGTGGCGCTGGCGGTGGTTGAGGCGCAGACGCAGCCTCTGTAATTAGCGCTCTCACCTTAATATACAAATCCCCGGTATTTATCATCGGGGATTTTTTTAACGTTATCTCGTGCCTGATGCGGTTTTATTAGCGGTTCCTTTTACGTTTAAATAATCGCCAGCATTTATTCTGTAATTTGATTAATAACAAGTTGCTTCTCTTTTTTTATCATTACGCTTCGTTCTGACTAAACACACTCAGGAAAATAAATGAGCAGCCTTATTTATTTAACGCTTGAGGGTGATATTCAGGGACAGATTTCTGCGGGATGCGGCTCACAGGGTTCCGTTGGTAACCGTTATCAGCAGGGGCATGAAGATGAGATCTTCGTCTTCAGCCTGATGCAGGCGGCAGACGGTGCCAATGGCCGTGTTCACCATCGCGACCTGCAATTTTGCAAACTCCTGGATAAAAGCTCTCCGTTACTCAGCAACGCCATTAATAATAATGAACGTCTTAATATGACGTTTGATATTTACCGGGCAAATCAATACGGACGACTGGAGAAATATTATCTGATTGAAATTCGCGGTGCGACGATAAACTCCTTTTATCTGAATTCAAGGATGAACAATTTAGATTATGAATATATCTCGGTGGATTATGATTATATTCTGAGTCGCCACCTGATTGCCGGCACTGAGTTTGCTTATCTGCTGACGCCGGAGCGTTATAACCAGCTTTTCCCGGTGGTGCAGAAGACCCTCCTTCCCGAAGCGCTGCCAGAACGTAAGGTGACGCTGGCGCTGGGAATATTCTTTGACGGTACCGGCAACAACGCGGTGAACACCCGAAATATGCTCGAGGCGCTGACGGCACAGCACTATGAAATCAACAACCCTGATGCGGCAACTATTCTCGCCAGGAATGCATCAGAGAAGATGGGGGTCAGCGGGATTGGGGCAACCAGCTATCTAGGGTATTACACGAATATTCACTGGCTGCATGAATTGTATGAACAGTACTTCCCACCAGACAGTTGCTATTCACAGGGTGTCGTTTATGTCGAAGGAATTGGTACCCAGGCAGGCGAACCAGATAGCCTGGTAGGTATTGGGCTGGGGACGGCTGAAACGGGGATTATCGCCAAAACTGACGATGCGGTGGCGCAACTGGCTGCTGCGATAGATATCGCGTTTAACCTACTGGAGGGCAAGTTTGTTGTCGAAAATCTGTTGTTCGATATCTTCGGCTTCAGCCGCGGTGCGGCGGCGGCACGTCACTTCGCCAATCGTGTACAGGCAGAGGATAGCGCTATTATCAGCGCCATTTCAGCGGGAATGGACAAGGTTAGCTATCGCGGTGCCCCGGCGGGTAAAACGCGCTTTCTCGGTATTTTAGATACCGTGGCAGCAGTCGGCATAGTGGCGAACGGTCTCAATCCGCACAGTGCCGATACCGGCAATGTCGACATCCGCCTGCTTCCCGGCGTCGCGGAGAAGGTGTTTCATATTACCGCCCAGCATGAGTGTCGCTACAACTTTGCGCTCAACAGCGTTGCCCCTGACTGGCCGGAGCTGGCACTTCCCGGCGTGCATTCCGATATCTGCGGTGGCTATCTGCCGCAGCTGCGGGAAGATCTTTTTCTCACCCGTCCACTGGTGGAAACCCAGCCGCACAACCAGCCCGGGACACAGTCGCTTGTTTACCGGCAGACGATAGCGCAACTGCCTGAGCTAGAGCATTCAGCGGCCATTATGCCTATTGTTCGAACCCATGCAGTCACACCGGAGGTGTGGGAGGACGATTACGCCCCGCGGGACCACTACAGCCAGCCGCAGAAACGTACTTTTTCCGCCCTGACGCTGCGCCATCGCACGGTTAGCTTTGACTGGTCGAAGGTGGCATTAAGGATGATGATCGACGCGGCAACTGAAGCGGGCTCGGTATTTACGGATGTGGAAAAGGTCAAAAAACATCGTCTTCCAGAGGAACTTGACGATTTCTGCAAACGTGCCCGGGAGATGGGTACAGCGACCCGTCGGAATGTAGAAAAAGTAGCCGGATTCACACCTGAAGAGGTGGAAATGATCGCCAGGCGCTATATCCACTGTTCAGCCCACTGGAACGCCGTAGAGCTCAACCCAGAGGGTGGATTGCATGGCGGTGCCGCCGCTACCAAAATCGTCGGCTTTGTGAACCGGCCAGATGAAAACTGGAACAGAACGATTTACAACATGGACGGAAAACAGCGATGAAAATACCTAGCGTACTCATACTAGCCCTGCTGCTGACAACCACCAGTTGCAGTCCACAAAAAAAATATCCATTACAGTCAAAAGAGGCCGCCAGCGCTGACTGGACGCTACCCTATGGTGAGTGGAGCTTTTCGTTTATCACACCTTATGAGTTACCGGCAGAAGCGCTCCATGCCAGGGTGATCGACACGGACGGCTACCTGTATACCTTTAACACGCTTGATCAGACCGCCCCCGCCTCGGATTCCCTTGATAAGTGGGCTTCAACCGTTCATGGTCCCAGTGTCATATTCAACAAGGTCAAAAAACCGCCACAGTTCATCGTCTTCTGCTGGGATTCGTACATTGATCAAAAAACCTACGAAACCAGTGCTGTGTTTGGGCCGGAAACCTGGCAGCGTATGAAAACCCCTGCCGACCACAATCGTCTATCGGGCGCACCAATGTGGTACAACAGAATGGTGTTTGGTTTGTCCCCCGGAGGCAAAGTTAACATCTGGTTTTCCGATATTGGCGGACGCCCCAGCATCCCCACCAAACCGTTGAAGATGTGGACACTCTCCGGCAATACAATGACCCTGTGCAAAGACTATGTCGTCCCCGGTGGCTCGTTCAATTTCATTCAGTCGACGCAGGATTTCATCAAAGGCAAAACCTACCCGTACGGGAACTGGGAATAACAGGGATGAAGATGAAAAAGTTGATGGTTTTTATACTGCTGCTGACAACCACCAGTTGCAGTCCACAAAAAAAATATCCATTACAGTCAAAAGAGGCCGCCAGCGCTGACTGGACGTTACCCTATGGTGAGTGGAGCTTTTCGTTTATCACACCTTACGAGTTACCGGCAGAAGTACTCCATGCCAGAGTGATCGACACGGATGGTTACCTGTATACCTTTAACACGCTTGATCAGACTTCTCCCGATCCAGATTCCGTTAACAAATGGACAGATGTGACCTTTGGTGGGAGCGTCCATTTCAACAAAGTCAAAAAACCGCCGCAGTTCATCGTCTTCTGCTGGGATTCTTATATTGATCAAAAAACCTACGAAACCAGTGCTGTGTTTGGGCCGGAAACCTGGCAGCGTATGAAAACCCCTGCCGACCACAATCGTCTATCGGGCGCACCAATGTGGTACAACAGAATGGTGTTTGGTTTGTCCCCCGGAGGCAAAGTTAACATCTGGTTTTCCGATATTGGCGGACGCCCCAGCATCCCCATAAAACCGTTGAAGATGTGGACCCTCTCCGGCAATGCAATGACCCTGTGCAAAGACTATGTCGTCCCCGGTGGCTCGTTCAATTTCATTCAGTCGACGCAGGATTTCATCAAAGGCAAAACCTACCCGTACGGGAACTGGGATTAGCAAAAAGCGATGGCTTCAGCGTTTAAACCCAGTCCCGAACCTGAATAAACTCACGCAAGGCGGCCTCCGGGCTGCCTTCTTTTGGCTCAAAGCTGTACTCCCAGCGCACCAGCGGCGGCATCGACATTAAAATCGACTCCGTGCGTCCGCCCGTTTGCAGGCCAAACAGCGTACCGCGATCCCAGACCAGGTTGAATTCCACATAGCGCCCGCGGCGATAGAGCTGGAACTCGCGTTCGCGTACGCCGTAGTCGGTGTTTTTGCGGCGTTCGACAATCGGCAGATAGGCATCGGTATAACCCTGGCCGACAGCCTGCATAAAGCGGAATGCGGTGTCAAAATCAGGCGTGTTCAGATCGTCAAAGAACAACCCGCCAATGCCGCGCTGCTCGTCGCGATGCTTGATGTAGAAGTAGTCATCGCACCACTTTTTGTATTTCGGGTAAACGTCTTCGCCAAACGGCAGGCACAGGTCGCGTGCGGTGGTGTGCCAGTGTACGGCATCCTCTTCAAAACCGTAGAATGGTGTTAAGTCGAAACCACCGCCAAACCACCACACCGGGTCGGCACCGGGTTTTTCGGCAATGAAAAAGCGCACGTTAGCGTGGCTGGTCGGGACAAAGGGGTTAAGCGGATGCACTACCAGAGAAACGCCCATCGCTTCAAAGCTGCGGCCTGCCAGTTCAGGACGATGCGCTGTGGCAGAAGCGGGCATAGCATCTCCGTGAACGTGAGAAAAATTGACGCCCGCCTGTTCAAAGATGCTGCCGTTACGCAGCACGCGGCTGCGCCCGCCGCCACCGGCTTCTCGCTGCCAGTTATCTTCCTGAAATTCACCGCCGTCAACGGCAGCCAGTTTCTGGCAAATCTCATCCTGCAAGTGCAGCAGAAATTCTTTTACCCGCTCAGCATTGGGTTTCATTAACGTTTCCTGGAGTGCGCTTTCTGGTTATCGAACCAGTTGAAATAACTGATGATCCCGGAGGCGATCGCGTTGGCGATTTTCTGGCGAAACGCCGTGGTGCCAAGCAGACGCTCTTCGTCCGGGTTAGTAATAAAAGATGTCTCGACCAGCACCGACGGAATTGACGGCGATTTCAGCACCACAAACGCGGCTTGTTCCGTGCCACTGCTGTGCAGACGGTGGACGGGCTTAATCTTTTTCAGAATATGCGACCCGAGCGTCAGGCTGTTTTTAATGGTGTCGGTCTGGACTAAATCGAACAGCACCTGTTGCAGCAGGTGGTCTTTGTCAGTGGTTTTTTTCCCGGCGACTTCATCCGCGCGGTTTTCGCGGTCTGAGAGGTATTTCGCCATAGCGCTACTGGCCCCACGGTTAGAGAGCGCAAACACCGACGCCCCGGCCGCAGAGGGATTAGTAAAACCGTCAGCGTGAATCGACATAAACAGATCTGCGCCGTGCTGATGGGCAATCTCTACGCGATCGTAGAGCGGGATAAAGGTGTCACCAGAGCGCGTCAGACGGGCGTCAATGCCGTTGCTGCGTAAAATTGCGCGTACATTTTTTGCAATCGCCAGTACGACATGTTTTTCTTTAGAGCCATTTTTACCGATGGCGCCGGTATCAATACCACCGTGGCCCGGGTCGAGCATGACAATGCGTTTCCCGCCCGCTTTTTTAGCTTTTGGCTTACTGTGTCCGTTACTGGTTTTCAGCGCGGTCTCTTCTTTTGCCTGCGCCTGTGAAGCGATGCCCGTTAACGTTAAGGCCGCCAGCCCCGCTTTGAGAACCTGACGACGCGATGTGAGTGCTTTTAATGGTTTGAATGTGCTCATGCGGCCTGAATTGTAAAAAATTGGGGTCCTGGTGTTATATCGTATCGCGTTTCACGATACGACAGTCCTTGTTGAGAATTGTTTTACTTTTCATTTCAATACGTGACAGAGTGACATTATGCCAAATTTTAGTGGGATTTTCGCCGGTTATTGGCTATTGACGGCGTTCGCGCCATAATCACTGTTTTTAAACCTGAAAAGGCGGTTAATACCATGGAGATACGCGTTTTTCGCCAGGAAGATTTCGAAGAGGTGGTCACCCTTTGGGAGCGCTGCGATTTGTTGCGTCCGTGGAATGATCCGGAAATGGACATTGAACGTAAGGTGAATCACGACGTCAGTCTGTTCCTGGTTGCCGAAGTGAACGGTGAAGTCGTTGGCACGGTGATGGGCGGTTACGACGGTCATCGCGGCTCAGCTTATTATCTGGGCGTGCACCCGGAATACCGCGGTCGCGGTATCGCCAATGCGCTGCTCAATCGCCTGGAAAAGAAATTGATCGCCCGAGGCTGCCCGAAAATTCAGATCATGGTGCGGGAAGATAACGACGTGGTGCTGGGCATGTATGAGCGCCTGGGTTATGAGCATTCTGATGTGTTGAGTTTATGTAAGCGCCTGATAGAAGATGAAGAGTACTGAGATCCATCCGGCAGACTATGATGCGCAAGGGCGTGTCAGGCTGCCGTTTTTGTTCTGGTGCGTTTTGCTCTTGCAGGCACGCACCTGGGTGTTGTTTGTTATGGCCGCGGCATCACGCGGGCAGGGCGATACGCTGCTGACGCTTTTTTACCCCGATCACGACGCCTTTTGGCTGGGGTTGCTACCGGGCGTGCCGGCGGTCGTGGCGTTTCTGTGCAGTGGGCGACGCCATCTTATCCCGCGAATCTGGCAGGCGCTTCGCTGGCTGCTGATTGTGGCGCAAATTGCGCTTCTGTGCTGGCAGCCTGTGCTCTGGCTCTATGGCGAGCCGCTCACCGGGCTGGGGATTGGGTTGCTGGTGGCGGATATCGTGGCGCTGATTTGGTTGTTAACTAACCCCCGTCTTCGCGCCTGTTTTACGCCCGAGAAAGATTAAGCGGCACTTTTTGCCGATGCTGCACTCCAACAAGCGTTGATTTAACAAGTAAGGACGTTTCAATGAAATCGCTGCGTTTACTTTTATGCGCTCTCCCGCTGGCATTAACCGGCTGTTCAACGCTCTCCTCAATTAACTGGTCGGCTGCTTATCCGTGGAACTGGTTTGGTTCTTCAACGGAAGTGACCGAGCAGGGCGTGGGCAAAATCACCGCGTCGACGGCGCTGGATCAGGACGCTATTCAGTCTGCGCTGAGTAGTGACTATCGCTTGCGTAGCGGTATGAAAACGGAAAATGGTACCATCGTGCATTATTTCGAAGCGCTGAAAGGCGACACGCTGGCGCTGGTGATTAACGGCGATAAAGGTACGGTAAACCGGGTTGCGGTAATGGACGAAGATATCCCGACCACAAGCGGTGTAAAAGTGGGCACACCATTTAGCGCGCTCTACAAACAGGCCTTCGGCAACTGCACCAGCGTGCCATCCGACGACAGCGTGGCGGTGGAGTGTAAAGCAGAAGGCAGCGAGCACATCAGTTACCTCTTTACCGGCACCTGGAGCGGTCCGGAAGGGTTAATGCCGTCTGACGATACGCTGAAAAACTGGAAAGTGAGCAAAATTATCTGGAAGCAGTAATTTGCGTCTGAACAAACCGACTCGCTGAAATCCAGGTATAATGGCCACCATGAATGCCACGTTGTCGTGGCATCTTTATTTCAGGAGGAGCGATGTCTCAGGTTCAGAGTGGCATTTTGCCAGAACATTGCCGCGCGGCGATTTGGATTGAAGCCAATGTAAAAGGGGATGTGGATGCCCTGCGTGCGGCCAGCAAAGTATTCGTCGATAAACTGGCTTCCTTCCAGGCCAAATTCCCTGACGCCCACCTGGGCGCCGTTGTTGCTTTCGGTAATAACGCCTGGCATCAGCTGAGCGGCGGCGAAGGGGCTGAAGAGCTGAAAGACTTTATCCCTTACGGTAAAGGTCTTGCGCCAGCGACCCAGTACGATGTTCTGATTCATATTCTCTCTTTGCGTCATGACGTGAACTTCTCTGTTGCGCAGGCGGCGGTAGCAGCGTTTGGCGACAGCATCGACGTGCAGGAAGAAGTGCACGGTTTCCGTTGGGTAGAAGAGCGCGATCTGAGCGGCTTTGTCGACGGTACTGAAAACCCGGCGGGTGAAGAAACGCGCCGCGAAGTGGCGGTGATCAAAGACGGTGTGGACGCAGGCGGCAGCTATGTGTTCGTGCAGCGCTGGGAGCACAACCTCAACCAGCTTAACCGCATGAGCGTGCACGACCAGGAGATGATGATCGGTCGTACCAAAGAAGCCAACGAAGAGATCGACGGCGACGACCGTCCGGTTACGTCTCACCTGACTCGTGTTGACCTGAAAGAAGACGGTAAAGGCCTGAAAATTGTTCGCCAGAGCCTGCCGTATGGCACAGCGAGCGGCACGCATGGCCTGTACTTCTGCGCGTACTGCGCGCGTTTGTACAATATCGAACAGCAACTACTGAGCATGTTTGGTGATACCGACGGCAAGCGCGATGCGATGCTGCGTTTCACCAAACCGGTGACCGGCGGCTATTACTTCGCTCCGTCCGTTGAGCGTCTGCTGGCGCTGTAATTGCCTTTCTCCCTCTCCCGCCGGGAGAGGGGATTTCCCCTTATTCTCTTTTCTGCTTGTAAATCACCAAACGGTATATAAAACCGTTACTCCTTTCGTACTCGTTATAAATATTATGACCATTAGATAGTCATCACATTTATAAGGGTGCTCAATGGCCGTTACTGTACTGAAAAAAGGATCTCTGGCGCTGGCAGGTTTACTGCTGGTGGCACAGGCGCAGGCAACTGAGCTGTTGAACAGTTCTTATGATGTGTCTCGCGAGCTGTTTGCCGCCCTGAACCCACCGTTTGAACAGCAGTGGGCGAAAGAGAACAACGGCGATAAGCTGACCATCAAACAATCTCATGCGGGCTCGTCCAAACAGGCGCTGGCGATCCTTCAGGGCCTGAAAGCGGATGTGGTGACCTATAACCAGGTGACGGACGTGCAGATCCTGCATGACAAAGGCAAGCTGCTCCCGGCGGACTGGCAGAGCCGTCTGCCGAATAACAGTTCCCCATTCTACTCCACCATGGGTTTCCTGGTGCGTAAGGGCAACCCGAAAAATATCCACGACTGGAACGACCTGGTGCGTTCTGACGTAAAACTGATTTTCCCGAATCCGAAAACCTCCGGAAACGCACGTTATACCTATCTGGCGGCGTGGGGCGCAGCGGACAAAGCTGACGGTAACGATAAAGCCAAAACCGAGCAGTTCATGACCCAGTTCCTGAAAAACGTCGAAGTGTTTGATACCGGCGGTCGCGGCGCGACCACCACCTTCGCGGAACGCGGTCTGGGCGATGTGCTGATCAGCTTTGAATCGGAAGTGAACAACATCCGTAAACAGTACGAAGCGCAGGGCTTTGAAGTTGTTATCCCGAAAACCAACATCCTGGCCGAGTTCCCGGTAGCGTGGGTGGATAAAAACGTTGCAGCCAACGGTACAGAGAAAGCGGCGAAAGCCTACCTCAACTATCTGTACAGCCCGCAGGCGCAGACTGTTATTACTGATTACTACTACCGTGTGAATAACCCGGAAGTGATGAACAAACTGAAGGACAAATTCCCGCAGACCGAACTGTTCCGCGTGGAAGACCATTTCGGCTCCTGGCCTGATGTGATGAAAACACATTTTGCCAGTGGCGGTGAGTTAGACAAATTGCTGGCGGCGGGGCATAAGTAATGTTTGCAGTATCGACTAAACGCGTGCTGCCGGGCTTTACCTTAAGCCTCGGAACCAGCCTGCTGTACGTCTGCCTGATTTTGCTTTTGCCGCTCAGCGCGTTGGTGATGCAGCTTGCGCAGATGAGCTGGGCGCAGTACTGGGAAGTGGTCACCAACCCTCAGGTGGTGGCGGCCTATAAAGTGACGCTGCTGTCAGCGTTTGTCGCCTCCATTTTTAACGGCGTGTTTGGCCTGCTGATGGCGTGGATTTTAACCCGCTACCGTTTCCCGGGCCGCACGTTGCTCGATGCGTTAATGGATTTGCCCTTTGCCCTGCCGACGGCGGTAGCCGGTTTAACCCTGGCATCGCTCTTTTCCGTGAACGGTTTTTACGGCGAATGGCTAGCGAAGTTTGATATCAAAGTGACCTACACCTGGCTTGGTATTGCCGTGGCGATGGCCTTTACCAGTATTCCGTTTGTGGTGCGTACCGTTCAGCCTGTTCTGGAAGAGTTAGGCCCGGAATACGAAGAAGCGGCAGAAACGCTGGGAGCTACGCGCTGGCAGAGCTTCCGCAAAGTGGTTCTGCCAGAGCTGTCTCCGGCGCTGATGGCGGGTGTTGCGCTGTCGTTTACCCGCAGCCTCGGTGAGTTCGGTGCGGTGATTTTTATCGCCGGGAACATCGCCTGGAAAACGGAAGTGACCTCGCTGATGATTTTCATCCGTCTGCAGGAGTTTGATTATCCGGCGGCGAGCGCGATTGCTTCGGTGATCCTTGCGGCCTCGCTGCTGCTGTTGTACTCGATTAACACTCTGCAAAGTCGCTTTGGTCGACGTGTGGTAGGTCACTGATGGCGGAAGTTACGCAATTGAAGCGATACGATGCACCCCGTATCAACTGGGGTAAATGGTTTCTGATTGGGGCGGGCGTGCTGGTTTCCGCCTTTATTCTCGTCGTGCCGACGATTTATATCTTCGTTCAGGCGTTCAGCAAGGGGTTGATGCCTGCGCTGGAAAACCTGGCGAACCCGGATATGCTGCATGCCATCTGGCTGACCGTACTGATTGCATTGATCACCGTGCCGGTGAACCTGGTGTTCGGTACGCTGCTGGCCTGGCTGGTGACGCGCTTTAACTTCCCGGGACGTCAGCTGCTGCTGACCCTTCTGGATATCCCGTTTGCAGTGTCACCTGTGGTGGCCGGTCTGGTTTATCTGCTGTTTTACGGCTCCAATGGCCCGCTGGGTGGCTGGCTTGATGAACACAACCTGCAAGTCATGTTCGCCTGGCCGGGCATGGTGCTGGTGACGGTGTTTGTGACCTGTCCGTTTGTGGTGCGCGAGCTGGTGCCGGTGATGTTAAGCCAGGGCAGCAATGAAGACGAAGCGGCGGTACTGCTGGGCGCATCTGGCTGGCAGATGTTCCGTCGCGTCACGCTGCCAAACATCCGCTGGGCGCTGCTTTACGGCGTGGTGTTGACCAATGCCCGTGCGATTGGCGAGTTTGGCGCGGTGTCGGTGGTATCCGGCTCTATCCGCGGCGAAACCTTGTCGCTGCCGTTACAGATTGAGTTACTGCAACAGGACTACAACACCGTCGGTTCCTTTACCGCCGCAGCGTTACTGACGCTGATGGCTATTTTGACCCTGTTTTTGAAGAGTGTGGTGCAGTGGCGTTTAGAGAATCAGGAAAAACGTCAGCATCAGGAGGGAAATCATGAGCATTGAGATTGCCAATATTAAGAAGTCTTTTGGTCGCACCCAGGTGCTGAATGATATCTCGCTGGATATCCCTTCCGGACAAATGGTGGCTCTGCTGGGGCCGTCTGGTTCCGGTAAAACCACATTGCTGCGTATTATCGCCGGGCTTGAGCATCAGACCAGCGGGCACATCCGTTTCCACGGCACAGACGTGAGCCGTCTTCATGCCCGCGACCGTAAGGTTGGCTTTGTGTTCCAGCATTACGCGCTGTTCCGCCATATGACGGTGTTCGATAACATCGCTTTCGGTTTGACTGTGTTGCCGCGTCGCGAACGCCCGGATGCCGCCACCATTAAGGCGAAAGTCACCAAACTGCTGGAGATGGTACAGCTTGCCCACCTGGCAGACCGCTTCCCGGCTCAGCTGTCTGGCGGGCAGAAGCAGCGTGTCGCGCTGGCGCGTGCATTAGCTGTTGAACCGCAAATTCTGCTGCTGGATGAACCCTTCGGCGCGCTGGATGCGCAGGTGCGTAAAGAGCTGCGTCGCTGGCTGCGTCAGTTGCATGAAGAGCTGAAGTTCACCAGCGTCTTCGTGACCCACGACCAGGAAGAGGCGATGGAAGTGGCCGACCGCGTAGTGGTGATGAGCCAGGGGAACATTGAGCAGGTTGATGAACCAGAACAGCTCTGGCGTGAACCGGCGACCCGTTTTGTGCTGGAGTTTATGGGCGAAGTGAACCGCTTACAGGGCACCATTCGCGGGGGACAATTCCATGTGGGTGCGCACCGTTGGCCTCTGGGCTATACCTCTGCGCATCAGGGGCCGGTCGATCTGTTCCTGCGCCCGTGGGAAGTGGATGTGAGCCGTCGCACCAGTCTCGACTCACCGCTGCCGGTGCAGGTTCTGGAAGCTAGCCCTAAAGGTCACTACACCCAATTGGTAGTACAGCCACTGGGCTGGTACACCGAACCTCTGACTGTGGTTATGCGTGATGAAGAGCCGCCGTTCCGGGGCGAGCGTCTGTTTGTTGGCTTGCAACATGCGCGGATTTACCACGGTAATGAACGTATTGAAACGCGCGAGGATATTGCTCTGGCGGAGTCAGCCTGATAGGTTAAGGTCACGTAGTTTTGCCGGGTGGCGCTGCGCTTACCCGGCCTACAATCATGCTCTCTGTAGGCCCGGTAAGCGAAAGCGCCACCGGGCTTTTTATTGGGCAACGAGCATGAGTACATTAGAACATACCATCGGCAATACTCCTCTGGTCAAACTTCAGCGCATGGGGCCGGACAACGGCAGCGAAATCTGGGTCAAACTCGAAGGCAATAACCCGGCGGGCTCTGTCAAGGACAGAGCGGCATTGTCGATGATTGTCCAGGCGGAAAAACGCGGCGAGATTAAGCCCGGTGACGTGCTGATTGAAGCGACCAGCGGAAACACGGGGATCGCACTGGCGATGATCGCCGCGCTGAAAGGCTATCGCATGAAGCTGCTGATGCCGGACAACATGAGCCAGGAGCGCCGGGCCGCCATGCGAGCCTATGGCGCGGAGCTGATCCTGGTGACCAAAGAGCAGGGGATGGAAGGGGCGCGTGACTTAGCGCTGGAGATGGCCGAACGCGGCGAAGGAAAGCTGCTCGATCAGTTCAATAACCCGGATAACCCGTACGCACACTACACCACCACCGGCCCGGAAATCTGGCAGCAAACCGACGGGCGCATCAGCCATTTTGTCTCGAGCATGGGGACTACGGGCACCATTACGGGGGTTTCCCGTTTTCTGCGTGAGCAGGCTAAACCCGTTACCATTGTTGGCCTGCAGCCGGAAGAGGGGAGCAGTATTCCCGGTATTCGCCGCTGGCCTGCTGAATACATGCCGGGGATTTTTAACGCGCAGCTTGTGGATCAGGTACTGGATATTCACCAGCGCGAGGCGGAAAATACCATGCGCGAGCTGGCTGTCCGTGAAGGTATCTTCTGCGGTGTCAGTTCAGGTGGCGCGGTAGCGGGCGCGTTCCGGGTTGCGCAGGCAAATCCGGGCGCAGTAGTGGTGGCGATTATTTGCGATCGCGGAGATCGTTATCTGTCTACCGGTGTCTTTGGTGAAGAGAGTTATTCGCAGGGGGCGGGGATTTAAGCATCATGGAGATGGTTTTATTTCGGGACACATCCCGGGCGCAGCAAACCGATATTGTCGCGGTGCAGTCACAGGTAGTGTACGGCAGCGTGGGTAACAGCATTGCGGTGCCGAACATCAGAACGCATCAGCTAAACGTCACCGCTATACCGACGGTCCTGTTCAGCAACACGCCGCACTACGATACCTTCTACGGCGGAGTGATCCCCGACGAGTGGTTTAGCGGCTATCTTAAAGCGCTGGAAGAGCGTGACATCCTGCGCGAGTTAAAAGCGGTTACCACCGGTTATATGGGCAGCGCCAGCCAGATTGCATTGCTGGCCCAGTGGCTCAACGCCATTAAGGTGCAGCATCCTGATTTACTGGTGTTGGTCGATCCTGTGATTGGCGATACAGACAGCGGTATCTATGTTAAGCCCGACATTCCAGACGCCTATCGTCAGCATTTGCTGCCGCTGGCGCAGGGGATCACACCAAACGTGTTTGAGCTTGAAATCTTAAGCGGTAAACCGTGCCGGACACCTGAAAGCGCCATTGAGGCTGCGCAGGGGCTGTTGTCAGAGACCCTGAAATGGGTGGCTATCACCAGCGCCCCGGTGGCTGGCGATCCTGAAAACATTCATGTTGTGCTGGTGACCAAAGAGAGCGTAACGGTAAGCGCGCACCCGCGCGTAGAGACCGATTTGAAAGGTACAGGGGATCTGTTCTGCTCTGAACTGGTGAGCGGCATTGTCGAAGGCAAAACGGTGGCGGATGCAATTCGCTGTGCGGGCGATCGCGTCACGGACGTGATGACCTGGACGCAGTCGAAAGGGTACGACGAGCTTATCTTACCTGCATAAACAAAAATGGCGCCCGAAGGCGCCATTTTTCTGTGCGGCAAGAATTACTTCTTGATGCGGATAACCGGGGTTTCACCCACGGTAACGCTGCCAGACAGTTTGATCAGTTCTTTGATTTCGTCCATGTTGGAGATAACAACCGGAGTCAGGGTAGACTTGGCTTTCTCTTCCAGCAGAGGCAGATCGAATTCAATGACCGGGTCGCCAACTTTAACGCGCTGGCCTTCTTCCGCGATACGTTTGAAGCCTTCGCCTTTCAGTTCAACGGTGTCGATACCGAAGTGAACGAACAGTTCGATACCGCTATCAGATTCGATAGAGAACGCATGGTTGGTTTCAAAAATTTTACCGATGGTGCCGTCAACTGGAGCAACCATTTTGTTGCCAGTTGGTTTGATAGCAATGCCATCACCAACGATTTTCTCAGCAAACACCACATCCGGCACGTCTTCGATGTTGACGATCTCGCCGGAGAGCGGAGCAACAATCTCAATAGTTCCGGAGTCTTTCTTATCATCAGAAACCAGAGATTTCAGTTTATCGAACAAACCCATGATCTTCTCCTAAGCAGTAAATTGGGCCGCATCTCGTGGATTAGCAGATTGTTTTTTCTTCAATGAACTTGTTAACCAGCGTCATTAACTCGTCCGTTGTCGGTTGAGCAAGAGCTTGCTCTGCTAATACCTTCGCATCTTCGAAGTTCGTGTTACGGATAATCTTCTTAATGCGTGGGATGGAAATGGCGCTCATAGAGAATTCGTCCAGACCCATACCCAGCAACAGAAGTGTAGCACGTTCGTCGCCTGCAAGCTCACCACACATGCCAGTCCATTTACCTTCTGCATGAGAAGCATCAATAACTTGCTTAATAAGCGTCAGTACGGACGGTGACATTGGCTGGTAGAGATGTGAAATCATATCATTACCACGGTCAACTGCCAGGGTGTACTGCGTTAAATCATTGGTTCCGATACTAAAGAAATCAACTTCTTTGGCTAAATGACGTGCAATGGTCGCCGCAGCAGGTGTTTCCACCATCACGCCAACTTCGATGGTTTCATCAAAGGCTTTACCTTCGTCACGCAGTTCCTGTTTGTAGATTTCGATCTCTTTCTTCAGTGCACGCACTTCTTCAACAGAGATGATCATCGGGAACATGATGCGCAGTTTACCGAAAGCGGAAGCACGCAGGATAGCGCGAACCTGGTCACGCAGGATCTCTTTGCGATCCATGGCGATACGCACTGCACGCCAGCCCAGGAACGGGTTCTCTTCTTTCGGGAAGTTCATGTACGGCAGTTCTTTGTCGCCACCGATATCCATAGTACGGACGATAACTGCCTGAGAGCCACAGGCTTCAGCAACAGCTTTGTACGCAGCAAACTGCTCTTCTTCAGTTGGCAGCGCGTCGCGGTCCATGAACAGGAATTCAGTACGATACAGACCTACACCTTCCGCACCGTTGCGCTCAGCGCCGTCAACGTCACGTACGGTACCGATGTTTGCGCACACTTCTACCTGATGGCCGTCCAGCGTAATGGCTGGCAGGTCTTTCAGTTTAGCGAGTTCCGCTTTCTCGGTGGCAACCTGCTCCTGAACGGCACGCAGTTGCTCGATCTCTTCGTTAGTTGGGTTGACGTAAACCAGGTTGTTTACGGCATCCAGAATCAGATAGTCGTCGTTTTTCACCTGCGCAGTGACGCTACCGGTGCCCACGATGGCTGGCAGTTCCAGTGAACGCGCCATGATAGAGGTGTGGGAGGTACGTCCGCCTGCGTCAGTGATGAAACCCAGCACCTTTTTCAGGTTCAGCTGTGCGGTTTCAGACGGCGTCAGGTCAGCGGCAACCAGGATAACTTCGTCCTGAATGGAGCTCAGATCGATGATGGCCAGACCCAGGATGTTGCGCAGCAGGCGCTTACCGATGTCACGTACGTCAGCCGCACGTTCTTTCAGGTATTCGTCATCCAGTTCTTCCAGGGCAGTCGCCTGACCTTCGATAACTTCATGTGCAGCCGCATCGGCCGTCATGCCTTTATCTTTAATCAGGGCTATGATTTCCTGCTCCAGCTCCTCATCTTCGAGCAACATGATGTGCCCTTCGAAGATGGCTTCTTTTTCTTCACCGAAAGTTTCGCCAGCTTTAGTTTTGATCGCTTCCAGTTGCGAAGATGCCTTGGCACGACCGCTCAGAAAACGTTCAACTTCCTGATCAACCTTGTCGGCAGAAATTTTTTTCCGGTCAATGACGATTTCGTCTTCTTTCAGCAGCAGTGCTTTGCCGAAAGCGATACCCGGGGATGCTAAAATGCCTGAAATCATAACCCTACCTTACTTGTGACTGATATTGAAAAGAACCCGGAAACTTACTCGAGCTCAGCCATCAGTTTTACCAGATGCTCAACTGCTTTCTGCTCGTCTTCACCTTCCGCAGAGATGGTGACTACGGTACCTTGAGTCAGGCCCAGAGTTTGCAGTTTGAACAGGCTTTTTGCGCTAGCGCTTTTGCCGTTGGAAGTCACAGTGATTTCAGAAGTGAAGCCTTTCGCTTCTTTAACAAACTGAGCAGCAGGGCGGGTGTGCAGACCGTTCGGAGCGGTAATGGTAACTTCTTGCTGGAACATTGTATTTCCCCAACTTATAGGTTTAGTGTTGTGGAACTAAAGTCTAGCCTGGCGACTGAACTTTAGCCTGTATTGTTAGCGCTGACGTTTCGATCGTCATTAAACATTATGCAGTGAAAGCAAGACTTGAACCAAATCATAAAATCGATTCAGCAAGGCTATTTCGTTCACCGATTAATTTCACGCATCAAAATAATTGCTGGTTTAAATACCAGACCCAACGAGGTGAATCAATGCCAGGAGGGGTAAAAGTTTGAAGCAGGCCACAAAAAAGCACCCAGAAAGGTGCTTTTTTACGCGTTTTTAACATGCTGGCATTACTGTTGCAGCTCTTTCTCAGTGAAGAGATCGGCAAACAGTGCAGTGCTTAAGTAACGCTCACCTGAGGAAGGAAGGATAACCACAATATTCTTGTTGGTAAAGGTTTCATCTTCCAGAAGTTTGAGTGCAGCCGCAACAGCGGCACCGGAAGAGATACCAGCCAGAATACCTTCTTCATCCATCAGACGACGGGCGGTAGAGATGGCTTCGTCGTTGGTAATGGCAACAACCTTATCGATCAGCTTTAGATCCAGGTTACCTGGAATAAAGCCTGCACCGATGCCCTGAATTTTGTGTGGGCCAGGTTTGAGCTCTTCACCCGCCAGCGCCTGGGCAATAACAGGGGAGTCGGTTGGCTCTACAGCAACGGTAATCAGGTCTTTTTTACCTTTTGTGCCTTTAATGTAGCGACTAACACCGGTCAGCGTACCGCCGGTACCCACGCCAGAGATAAACACATCAACCTGGCCGTCAGTATCTTCCCAGATTTCCGGGCCGGTGGTTTTTTCGTGAATTTCAGGGTTGGCCGGGTTACTAAACTGCTGAAGCAGCAAGTATTTTGCCGGATCGCTTGCGACAATTTCCTCGGCTTTCTGGATGGCGCCTTTCATACCTTTAGCGCCTTCGGTCAGAACCAGGTTTGCGCCCAGCGCTTTCAAAAGCTTGCGACGTTCAATACTCATGGTTTCAGGCATGGTTAGCGTCAGCTTGTAGCCGCGCGCGGCTGCAACGTAGGCCAATGCAATACCGGTGTTGCCGCTGGTTGGCTCAACCAGTTCAATGCCCGGCTTCAGAACGCCACGTTTTTCAGCATCCCAAATCATGTTTGCACCGATACGGCATTTTACGCTGAAGCTTGGGTTACGGGATTCGACCTTCGCCAGAATGCGTCCATTACCGATACGGTTCAGTCGAACCAGGGGCGTATGACCGATAGTCAGCGAGTTGTCTTCATAAATCTTACTCATGGCCTGTCCTTAACTGTATGAAATTGGGATACCGACCCAGCATACCTGCTGAATAAGTATGGGGAAGTAAGGAATTCGCATATCTATATGCTGATGAGAAATAATGCCATCCAGTATGGAATAAGGGGTGGCATAAGCCACCCCTTGTTTACACATTTTTGCATTACTTCCATAACGCGTGTTTAGCGCGATAGCAGTCCACCCACATCGCCGTTGCGCCACAGACGGCCACCGGCATGATGAACAGGTTGAGAACCGGGATCATGGTAAACAGGCTGGTCAGAGCCCCGAACTGCATGTTCGCAACTTTCTGGGTGCGCAGGGCTGTGCGCATCTCTTTAAATGGCACTTTGTGGTTATCGAACGGGTAATCACAGTACTGGATTGCCAGCATCCAGGCGCTGAACAGGAACCACAGTACCGGGGCCACCGTCTGGCCGATGCCAGGTACAAAATAAAGGATAAGCAGCACAATCGCGCGCGGCAGATACCAGGCCAGTTTCTGCCACTCGCGCTTCATGATGCGCGGAATATCTTTCATGACTCCCAGCACGCCGGTATCTGGCGGTGTGGCACCGGTAAGACGCGCTTCTAATTGTTCTGCCAGCAGGCCATTAAAAGGCGCGGCTATCCAGTTGGCAATTGTCGAGAAGAAGTAGCCAAACACCAGCAGCACCGAGATAACGACAATAGGCCACAGCAGATAGCTTAACCACTGTAGCCAGTCCGGGACGTGGCCCATGATGGCCGGAACCCAGCTTTCCAGCTTGGTGAACAGCCACCAGAACGCGCCGCCCATCAAAATGATGTTGATTAACAGAGGCAAAATCACGAAGCGGCGGATGCCAGGCAGAGAAACGAGTTTCCAGCCCTGAGAAAAATAGTGAACGCCGCTGCGAGGGGCGGATGTTGATGTTGAAACCATGACCAGGCTGTACTCCTTTTTTCACAACCAGTGGAATTGCACGACTATATTATCCAGTTACGGACCAATGACCAGTTCGGAAATGTTCGAAAAAACAGCAAAAAGCACAATTTATCTCATCTTTATGCTGTGAATGCTCTGCACGCACTTGCACTTGACGTCAACGGCAAATACTCTTAGTGAGTAAATGTTTGCCGTGGTGGCAAGGTGTTAGAACAACAGAGAATATAATGATGCAGGATTTGCGTCTGATATTAATCATTGTTGGCGCGATCGCCATAATCGCTTTACTGGTACATGGTTTCTGGACCAGCCGTAAAGAACGTTCTTCTATGTTTCGCGATCGCCCACTGAAGCGCATGAAGTCCAGTCGTGACGAAGATGGCGGTGAAGACGACATCGACGATAGCGAAGACGACGGCGTGGGTGAAGTTCGCGTTCATCGGGTCAATACTACTGCGCCCGGCGCAGGCCATGGGGAGCATGAAGCACCTCGCGCCGCGCAGCACCAGTATCAACCGCCGTATGCTTCTGCACAGCCGCGCCAGCACGCGCCGCAGCCTGTAGAAGAGCCGGTACGTCAGCCGCCGCAACAGCCTGTCCATCAGCAGCCTGCAGCACCGCAGCCAGTTCAACAGCAATCCGTGCAACAGCCTCAGCAGCCGGTACATCAACCGCAGCAGCAGTCTGTTCATGTGCAACCTGCGCCGCAACCCGCGCCAGCGCCACACGTTGAGCCTGAACCTGTTGTTGAAGAAGCCCCTGTGGTTGAAAAACCGCAGCGTAAAGAAGCCGTTATCATCATGAACGTGGCCGCGCATCATGGCAGTCACCTGAATGGTGATGTGCTGCTTAACAGCATTCAACAGGCTGGCTTCAAATTTGGCGATATGAATATTTTCCATCGCCACCTGAGCCCGGACGGTAGCGGCCCTGCGCTGTTCAGCCTGGCTAACATGGTGAGCCCTGGCACGTTTGACCCGGAAATGACCGGTGATTTCGTGACGCCGGGTGTAACTATCTTTATGCAGGTGCCGGCTTACGGTGACGAACTGCAAAACTTTAAGCTGATGCTCCAGTCTGCTCAGCACATTGCCGACGAAGTGGGAGGTGTGGTGCTTGACGACCAGCGTCGCATGATGACGCCGCAGAAACTGCGCGAGTATCAGGACCGCATCCGCGAAGTTAAGGAAGCCAACGCGTAATTTCTGCGTTAACTTCAACTCCTCCTCAACCCCCGCATGTCGGGGGTTTTTTCTCATTGATGGTGCGATATGGACTCAATCGAACAACAACTGACTCAACTGCGAACCACGCTTCGCCATCATGAATATTTGTATCATGTTATGGACGCACCGGAGATCCCGGATGCGGAGTACGACCGCCTGATGCGCGAGCTGCGTGAACTGGAAGCGCAGCACCCGGACCGCATTACGCCAGATTCCCCCACGCAACGCGTGGGCGCTGAGCCGCTGGGTGCGTTCAGCCAGGTACGCCATGAAGTGCCAATGTTGTCGCTGGATAACGTTTTTGATGAAGAGAGCTTCCTGGCGTTCAACAAGCGCGTGCAGGACAGGCTGAAAAGCAGCGATACCCTGAGCTGGTGCTGTGAGCTGAAGCTTGATGGTCTTGCCGTCAGCATTCTCTATGAAAACGGCTTGCTGGTACGAGCTGCCACCCGTGGCGACGGTACAACCGGTGAGGACATCACCACTAACGTCCGTACCATCCGCGCCATCCCGTTAAAGCTGCGGGGCGAGAACATCCCGGCCCGTCTGGAAGTACGTGGAGAGGTATTCCTGCCGCAGGCAGGCTTCGAAAAGATCAACGAAGAGGCGCGTCGCACCGGGGGCAAAGTCTTTGCAAACCCGCGTAACGCAGCCGCAGGCTCTCTGCGCCAGCTGGACTCCCGTATCACCGCGAAGCGACCGCTTACTTTCTTCTGCTATGGCGTGGGAATTCTGGAAGGCGGTGAACTGCCTGATACCCATCTGGGGCGTCTGCTGCAATTCAGGGAGTGGGGATTGCCGGTGAGCAATCGCGTGCAGCTTTGCGACTCTCCCGAGGCGGTGCTGGCGTTTTATCACAAGGTGGAAGAAGACCGCCCAACGCTCGGCTTTGATATCGACGGTGTGGTGATTAAGGTCAACTCACTCGAATTGCAGGAACAGCTCGGTTTCGTGGCCCGTGCGCCGCGCTGGGCGGTGGCCTTCAAATTCCCGGCGCAGGAGCAAATGACCTTTGTCCGCGATGTGGAATTCCAGGTGGGCCGTACCGGGGCGATCACGCCTGTGGCACGTCTTGAGCCGGTCCAGGTTGCCGGGGTGCTGGTCAGTAATGCCACGCTGCACAACGCCGATGAGATTGAGCGTCTGGGTCTGCGTATTGGCGACAAAGTGGTCATCCGCCGCGCGGGTGATGTGATCCCGCAGGTGGTGAACGTTGTCGAATCAGAGCGTCCTGACGATACGCGCGCCATTGAATTTCCAACCCATTGTCCGGTGTGTGGATCGGACGTTGAGCGTGTGGAAGGCGAAGCGGTGGCGCGTTGTACCGGCGGACTAATTTGCGGTGCCCAGCGTAAAGAAGCGCTGAAACACTTCGTGTCGCGTCGGGCGATGGATGTTGACGGCATGGGCGATAAAATTATCGATCAGCTGGTCGAGAAAGAGTATGTCCACACCCCGGCGGATCTGTTTAAGCTAACGGCAGGTAAGCTGACCGGCCTTGATCGCATGGGGCCAAAGTCGGCGCAAAATGTGGTGAATGCGCTGGAAACAGCAAAAGAAACCACCTTTGCGCGCTTCCTCTATGCACTGGGCATTCGTGAAGTGGGCGAGGCGACAGCAGCAGGGCTTGCGGCCTACTTCGGTACGCTGGAGGCGCTGGAAAAAGCGACTCTCGACGAACTGCAAAAAGTCCCGGATGTTGGCATTGTGGTTGCCACGCACGTCTTTAACTTCTTTGCCGAAGAGAGCAACCGTGAGGTGATTGGCAAGCTGCTGGAAGAGGGTATTCGCTGGCCTGCGCCAGTGGCGGTGAATGCAGAAGAGATAGACAGCCCATTCGCCGGTAAAACGGTCGTGCTGACCGGTAGCCTGAGCCAGTTGTCGCGTGATGATGCCAAAGCGCGTCTGGTGGCGCTGGGGGCAAAAGTGGCGGGCAGTGTGTCGAAGAAAACCGACCTGGTGATTGCCGGAGAAGCGGCGGGCTCGAAGCTCGCCAAAGCACAGGAGCTGGGCATTGCGGTTATCGACGAAGCCGAAATGCTGCGCCTGTTAGGAGAGTAATGTGGAAAAAGAACAGCTTATTGAGATCGCCAACACCGAGATGCCGTTCGGCAAGTATAAAGGCCGCAGGCTGATTGATTTGCCGGAGGAGTATCTGCTGTGGTTTGCCCGTAAGGACCAATTCCCGGCAGGGCGGCTGGGTGAGCTGATGTCCATCACATTACTGATCAAAACCGAGGGGCTGACGCAATTGGTTCAGCCCCTGAAACGCCCTTAAGCTTTCGCGGCGCGGGTCTCTTCCTGCGCCTGCTTTTCTGCCTGATGCTTGTAGCGATGCGCCAGCACAGCGCAGACCATGAGCTGAATCTGATGGAAAATCATCAGCGGCAGCACCATCATCCCAATGACTGATGTCGGGAACAGAATGTTGGCCATCGGGATACCGTTCGCCAGACTCTTTTTCGATCCACAGAAGACAATCGTGATTTCATCCGCTTTATTGAAGCCGCATTTGCGTGCGACGACGGTGTTGACGACAATCACAATCGCCAGCAGCACAATGCTGACAACAACGATAAACAGTAACGACCCCACGCCAACCTTGTGCCAGATGCCGTTCACAACGGCTTCACTGAATGCGGAATAGACCACCAACAGAATCGAGGTCTGGTCGGTTTTCGAGATCCATTTCTTGTGCTTCGCCACAAACGCGCCAGTCCACGGGCGAGAAAGATGCCCAAGCACAAACGGCAGCAGCAGTTGCAAGCAGATTTTACCCACTTGTTCCAGGTTACCTTCCGCACCGTGCATATTCATCAGCAGACCGACCAGCAGCGGGGAGACAAAAATCCCCAGCAGGCTTGATGCCGAGGCAGAACAAACTGCCGCGGCGACGTTGCCGCCAGCAAGCGAGGTAAACGCAATGGCAGACTGTACAGTCGCGGGCAGAATGCACAGATACAGGAAACCGGTATACAGCGCAGGATCAACATTCACAGGTGCCCACCAGGCAAACAGCACGCCAAGGATCGGGAACAGAATGAAGGTGCTGCACATCACCCACAGGTGAAGCCGCCAGTGGCTACCGCCGGCGATAATGGCTTCCCGGGACAGCTTGGCTCCATGCATAAAGAACAGCAGGGCGATAGCTGCGGTCGTTAAACCTTCAAAGAAAGGGACGAAGCCGCCGCGTGCCGGGAAAAAAGAGGCCAGTAAGACGGTGACGATAAGGGTAAGCGTAAACGGATCAAGGATACGAAAGAGTTTCATAATGACTCCTGAAAACAGATTTCGCTATTGTGCTTTTTTCTGTTTGAGAAATAAAATTGATTTATTGCATCCATTCATGAAAAAAAAAGATGAATTATTCCTTACGTCAGCTTCGTGTCTTTGTGACCGTGGCACATGCCCGTAGCTTTAGCCGGGCAGGAGAAATAATCGGTTTGAGCCAGTCGGCGGTCAGCCATAGCGTGAAAGAGCTTGAGATGCAGACCGGAGTGCGGCTGCTCGACAGAACCACGCGCGAAGTGGTGCTCACCGATGCCGGTCAACAACTGGCTTCCCGGCTGGAAAGGTTACTGGACGAGCTGAACACCACGCTGCGGGATGTGGGCCGGCTCGGGCAACAACTTTCCGGCACCGTAAGAGTGGCGGCCAGCCAGACTATCTCTGCGCATCTTATTCCGCAGTGCATTGCCGAAAGTAATCATCTCTACCCGGATATTGATTTTGTTCTCCATGACCGCCCACAGCAGTGGGTACTGGAAAGCATTCGCCAGGGGGAGGTGGATTTTGGGATCGTTATCGATCCTGGTGCCGTGAGCGATCTTGAAAGCGAAGTCGTGCTTTCGGAGCCGTTTTTGCTGTTATGCCGGGACGACGATCCGCTGGCATCGTTGGCGGAGGTAACATGGCAGGCGCTGGAAGGGGCGGATCTTGTGCTTCAGGACTATGCGTCGGGGAGTCGACCGCTGATTGATGCAGCGCTTGCGGAGCAGGGCGTCAACGCAACGATAGTGCAGGAAATCGGTCATCCTGCCACGCTGTTTCCGATGGTTGAGGCGGGGATAGGTATTAGTGTGTTACCCGCACTTGCGCTGCCGCTGCCTCAGGGAAGCCATCTGACAGTGAAACGGTTTACACCGACTATCGACCGAAAACTGATGCTGGTCAGGCGTAAAAATCGCTCTATCTCCGGTGCGGCACTCGCCATCTGGGAAGTGGTGCGTATGCAGGCTCAGCAATTAACCGCAGCACGGATACGCGACCCACTGTTTAACCCAACCGATTATCAGATGTAGATATCAATCTGATGCTCTGCGGACGGTTTATTCACGCCTTCTTCAACGGCCTGCTGAACCGGGCTTTGCTTCGGAGCGGATTCTTCAGCTTGCTGGCGCTGAAGCGCCTCCATCTGGGCCTGTAACATCGCCAGTTGCGACTCAAGCATCTCCTGCTGCTTTTGTTTTTCTTCCGCGGTGCCATCACCCGATGCCACCTCTTTTAACTGCTGGGTGGCTTTCGTTATCTGTTTGGCCAGACGCGAAATTTGAGAAGCAATGTCATTACCACCGGAGCTATTATCAGCGCTGCCGATTTCCATCGCTGACAGAGATACTGCCTTGAGGGTTGTCATATAAAGATCCTTTTCGCCATAAATAAGGGATATCGGCACGGTGAGCAATAGCTTGAGGCCAGCCGGAGGACGTGGCCGAAGATATCGATACTGAAACAGTATTGATAACCCTGCAAAAGTGTATTGGTGATACACCCCAGGCTCCAGATATAAGACAAAGGTCATGCGATCTGCTATCGCAATCTTTGTCCTGAAGGAGCCTCTATGACCCTCTCAAATAATCCCTGGTACTGTGCGGATATCATTCACGCCCACAAACCAAATTTCACGCCACGCGTTGCTTTTATCCTGGGCTCTGGCCTGGGCGCGCTGGCAGAACAAATTGAAGATGCCGTGGCTATCTCGTATGCGAAATTACCCGGTTTCCCGGTCAGTACTGTACATGGGCACGCGGGGGAACTGGTATTAGGCCATCTTGCCGGAGTTCCGGTTGTCTGTATGAAAGGTCGCGGTCATTTCTATGAAGGCCGTGGAATGACCATCATGACCGACGCGATCCGCACCTTCAAACTGCTGGGCTGTGAGCTGCTGTTTTGTACCAATGCGGCAGGCTCTCTTCGCCCGGAAGTCGGGCCTGGTAGCCTTGTTGCCCTGAATGATCACATCAACACCATGCCCGGCACGCCGATGGTGGGGTTAAACGATGAGCGTTTCGGCGAGCGCTTTTTCACCCTGGCAAATGCTTATGACGCGCAATTCCGTGCTGTGCTGCAAACCGTCGCGGCTGAAGAGGGCTTCCCGCTGAGCGAGGGGGTATTTGTTTCCTACCCAGGCCCAAATTTCGAAACGGCGGCAGAGATCCGCATGATGCAGATTATCGGCGGCGATGTCGTAGGCATGTCGGTGGTCCCGGAAGTGATTTCCGCGCGACACTGCGACCTGAAAGTAGTTGCTGTGTCGGCAATTACGAATCTGGCCGAAGGGCTGGGCGATGTGAAACTGTCCCACGAGCAGACGCTGGCGGCTGCTGAACTCTCACGGCAGAATTTCATCAATCTTATCTGCGGCTTCCTGCGCAAAATCGCCTGATAAAAATACGTGGCTCTGAAAAGGGGCCACACCCTGCGAAAAGGAACAGGTTATGAACATCACGACCCGATTAAAGATGATGTCCTTTATGCAATATTTTATCTGGGGGAGCTGGCTGGTCACGCTGGGCTCCTACATGATTAATACCCTACATTTTACCGGCTCAGACGTGGGGCTGGTCTATAGCTCCAAAGGGCTTGCGGCGATCATTATGCCGTCCCTGGTGGGCATTATTGCCGATAAATGGCTGCGTGCAGACCGGGCCTATATGATTTGCCATCTCGTGTGTGCGGTTGCACTCTGCTATGCCGCGCATGTCAACGAACCCGGCCTGATGTTCTGGGTGATGCTGGTCAATGCGATGGCGTTTATGCCCACGATTGCGTTGTCGAATACGCTCCCTTATTCCTGTCTTGAGCAGGCCGGGCTAGATACGGTGAGCCATTTTCCACCGGTACGCGTGTACGGCACGGTGGGCTTTATTGTAGCGATGTGGGCAATCAGCCTGATGGGGGTTGAGCTCAGTAATGTTCAGCTCTACATTGCTGCGGGGGCCTCACTGGTGCTAGCCCTTTACTCCCTGACATTGCCTAAAATCCCGGTAGTGAAGAGCAAATCAGCCCCGACGCTTGCAAGCAAACTGGGCCTGAATGCTTTTGTGTTGTTCAGACAGCCGCGAATGGCCATCTTTTTCTTGTTCGCGATGCTGCTAGGTGCGGTGCTGCAAATCACCAATACCTTCGGCAGCCCCTTCCTGCACGATTTTGCGCGTAACCCGGAGTATGCGGACAGCTTTATCGTTAAATATCCGTCGATATTGCTCTCTGTTTCGCAGATGTCTGAAGTTTTCTTCATCCTGACAATTCCGTTTTTCCTGAAACGCTTTGGTATTAAAACCGTAATGCTGATGAGCATGATGGCCTGGATGCTGCGTTTTGGGCTGTTTGCCTTTGGCGACCCGTCTGCGGTGGGATTTGTTTTGCTGATGTTGTCGATGATTGTCTATGGCTGCGCCTTTGATTTCTTCAACATCTCAGGTTCGGTATTTGTGGAGCAAGAGGTGACGCCGGACATCCGCGCCAGCGCCCAGGGCTTGTTTATGACCATGGTGAACGGCGTTGGGGCGTACGTGGGGTCGATCCTGAGCGGGATGGCGGTGGACTATTTCTCCGTTGATGGCGTGAAAGACTGGCAGACCATCTGGCTGGTATTTGCGGCTTACGCATTGATCCTGGCGGTGGTGTTTTTCCTGAGTTTTAACTATCGACACGCGGGTAAAAACAACGCGTTGCGCACAGCGACGCATTAAAACGGGTTGTTACTGACGCGAAAAGATTTAAGGTGAGGTATTCAGTGCTTTCTCCGGGATATGTTTTGATGGAACGCGTCTACCGAACCGACCTTAAACTCCTGCGCTATTTCCTGGCCGTGGCGGAGGAGCTGCATTTTGGGCGGGCAGCGGCTCGCCTGAATATGTCGCAGCCTCCGTTAAGCCTGCATATCAAGGAGCTGGAAAGCCAGCTCGGAACGCTGCTTTTTATTCGTCACTCCCGCAGCGTTGCGTTGACCCATGCCGGGAAAGTGCTGATGGAGGAGTCACGTCGGCTGCTGACCAGTGCGAATCAGGCGCTGGCCCGGGTCGAACAAATTGGTCGCGGTGAGGCAGGGCGCATCGAGCTTGGCATTGTGGGAACGGCAATGTGGAGTGAAGTGCGTTCAGTTATGCGAACGTTTTTAAAAGAGCACCCGAACGTGGACGTGGTTTTTCGCGAGAAATCACCGGTTATGCAGATGGCATTGCTTGAACGGTGTGAGCTTGATGTGGGGATCTGGCGTATGGCCACGGAACCTGCCCCGGGGTTCACCAGTATTCGCCTGCGTGATGCCGCGTTTCTGGTGGCGATGCCGGAAGATCACCGGTTAGTCAGCAGCTCGGCGATCTCACTTTCAGAGCTGCAAAATGAATATTTTGTCACCATGCCGTCGGCGCATTCAGACTGGGCCTTTCTCCAGCGAGTGTGTCAACAGGCGGGATTTTCGCCGATGATTGTCCGTGAGGCCGTTGAGCCGCAGACGGTTCTGGCGATGGTCAGTATGGGTATGGGGATTACGCTTGCGGCAGACAGTTACGCACAAATGCAGTGGCCCGGTGTGGTATTTCGCCCGTTGAAAGAGCGTATACCGGCAGATTTATACGTGGTGTATGACGAGAAGCAGGCAACACCGGCGGTGGAGAGGTTAGTCGCCACACTGGTTGAAGGATAAAAAATTTGTATTAGGCCGGAATCGCAGGTTCGAATCGTTCAAATTGCAGATAGCAAAAAAGCGCCTTTAGGGCGCTTTTTTACATTGGTGGGTCGTGCAGGATTCGAACCTGCGACCAATTGATTAAAAGTCAACTGCTCTACCAACTGAGCTAACGACCCGAAATGGTGGGCGATGACGGGCTCGAACCGCCGACCCCCTCCGTGTAAAGGAGATGCTCTACCAACTGAGCTAATCGCCCATTTCGGAACTGCTATCGATAAGGTGAGAATGGTGGGCGATGACGGGCTCGAACCGCCGACCCCCTCCGTGTAAAGGAGATGCTCTACCAACTGAGCTAATCGCCCATTCTCAATTCTTATCTACACTGCGAGTCTACGTGAAGTAGATGGTGGGTGATGACGGGCTCGAACCGCCGACCCCCTCCGTGTAAAGGAGATGCTCTACCAACTGAGCTAATCACCCCCGCTGTGTGGAGTCGCATTATAGGGAGAGTTGAAAATGAGTCAACGCATTTTCTAAAGTTTTTATTCGTTCGTCGTAAAATTAAACAAAACGATCGCGAAATGGACTATTGCGCATGATTTCTAAACAAAAACAGCAAACTCGAACCCGATACAGGGATCAACATTGAGGAATCGCCCCACAGTGATAGAATATTGCCCATTGTTTTTTTCCCAGGATTTGCCGATTGCCGGCATCTTTATAACGTAAGGCCATTTCATGAAAATCAAAACTCGCTTCGCGCCCAGCCCGACAGGCTATCTGCACGTCGGTGGTGCACGTACTGCTCTCTATTCCTGGCTTTTCGCACGCCACAATAAGGGCGAGTTCGTGCTGCGTATTGAAGACACAGATCTCGAGCGCTCCACGCCGGAAGCAATCGAAGCCATTATGGATGGGATGAACTGGCTGAATCTGGAATGGGATGAAGGCCCGTATTTCCAGACCAAACGTTTTGACCGCTATAACGCCGTGATTGATGAAATGCTGGTCGCGGGCACGGCATATAAATGCTACTGCTCTAAAGAACGTCTGGATGCTCTGCGTGAAGAGCAAATGGCGAATGGCGAAAAACCACGTTACGACGGCCGTTGCCGCCACGACCACAGCGAACATGCTGTGGATGAGCCTTGTGTTGTGCGTTTTGCCAACCCGCAGGAAGGTTCTGTTATCTTTGACGATCAGATCCGTGGTCCGATCGAATTCAGCAACCAGGAGCTGGATGACCTGATCATCCGTCGTACCGACGGCTCGCCAACCTATAACTTCTGCGTTGTGGTAGATGACTGGGATATGGAAATCACTCACGTTATCCGTGGTGAAGACCATATCAACAACACCCCACGTCAGATCAACATCCTGAAAGCACTGAATGCGCCTGTCCCGGTATATGCGCACGTTTCTATGATCAACGGTGACGACGGTAAAAAACTGTCTAAACGTCATGGTGCGGTTAGTGTAATGCAATACCGTGATGACGGCTATCTGCCGGAAGCGTTGCTGAACTACCTGGTTCGCCTGGGCTGGTCCAGCGGTGACCAGGAGATCTTTAGCCGTGAAGAGATGATCAATCTGTTCTCCCTGGGCGCGGTCAGCAAATCCGCCAGTGCGTTCAACACCGATAAACTGCTGTGGCTGAACCACCACTACATCAACACCATGCAGCCAGAGTACGTTGCGACTTACCTGCAATGGCACATCGAACAGGCAAACATCGATACCCGCACTGGCCCTGAGCTGGCGGAACTGGTGAAACTGCTTGGCGAGCGTTGCAAAACGCTGAAAGAGATCGCCGAAAGCTGCCGTTACTTCTATGAAGAGTTCGACGAGTTTGATGCCGATGCGGCCAAGAAACACCTGCGTCCGGTTGCGCGTCAGCCACTGGAAGTCGTGCGTGACAAACTGGCGGCGATTACCGAGTGGACCGCTGAAAATGTTCACCACGTGATTCAGGCGACCGCCGATGAGCTGGAAGTGGGCATGGGTAAAGTGGGGATGCCTCTGCGCGTGGCAGTAACAGGCGCTGGTCAGTCACCTGCACTGGATGTCACCGTTCATGCTATTGGTAAAACACGCAGCGTCGCGCGTATTAACAAAGCACTGGGCTTTATTGCTGAGCGTGAAAGCCAGCAGTAATTGCGCGTAAGGTAAGAAAAACGGCAGGGAAACCTGCCGTTTTTTATGCGTGCAATTCAGTAATTCCGAGGCGGGTAAGAAATCCCTGAAGACCTTCCCGGGTCAATAATACCTGAAGTCGTTCTTGCTCAATCAGCGTTAAATTTTCAAGAGAGTCGATGATTTGGGGAAGTAAGCCAGACGATTTTGGTTCCCCGTATAAAGAGGGCGCTTCTGCCAGTTGATAGATAGCCTGGCGGTTACGGATGGCTGGAATGCTCATGATATGCTCGCGAACGCGGGCATCAATATGAATTAACCGTGCGCGTCCGCCTTTTACCCCGTTAATGCCTTCCGTTTTCCATCCTTGCTGCCGAATCCAGCGATTAACGGTTTGCCGGGCAACACCTAAACTATCGGCCAACTCTTCGGTCGTCATTTTACTGCGTAATCTTTTCATATCAGCTCTGTTCGCGTATCCCTAAACGTTGCAATAATCCGGTAATCCCTTCCCGCAGTAACAGAGATGTTAGCTGCTTTTGCTCATCCGGCGTCATTTCATTTGCCAGCGTCAGAAGTAACGTGTGCAGCGAACGGTCATGGTTTTCAGGCATATCAGGTGTGTCCGACGCCCGGCGAGCGCTGTGAATAAAATCCCGAACTTGTTCATTGACATGCACCAGCCGCGCCTTGCCACCCTGTACTCCTGGCTTAGGCGATGTAATCCAACCCTCTTTGCGTACCCATTTATTGATGGTCTGGCGGCTATAGCCAGTGAGCAGGGCTAACTCTTCTGGCGTCATTCGTTCCTTGATCATGCAATTGCCTGAATAATAGTAGGGTTAATTAGTGGTTCATTTTATAGCACCGTTTTACGTGAAAACGTGACAGGCTTAACTCCTGACTGCGAGCAGGTACGCAAAGTGATTCATTTGCATGATTTTTCGACGATTGGTTCAAAGCGATCGATTTTGCCGTTGACACTCCGCGGCGGAATTCATATTATGCCGCCCGTCAACATGACAGCTTTACGATGGGGCTATAGCTCAGCTGGGAGAGCGCTTGCATGGCATGCAAGAGGTCAGCGGTTCGATCCCGCTTAGCTCCACCAAACTCTGAACCCAACAGAGTGCGGTATGTAAAGTAACATGTGGGGCTATAGCTCAGCTGGGAGAGCGCTTGCATGGCATGCAAGAGGTCAGCGGTTCGATCCCGCTTAGCTCCACCAAAATTTAAACCCTCGTCGAAAGACGGGGGTTTTTTTATGCTTTTGTAACATCCACGCACGGCTTTTGTTGCAAGTGATGGTGTTTTCCTATACTTCGCCTCAATCCAGCTTAAGAAAGCGGTCTATTTATAGACTTGATCTTGCTTCGCGCAATTAATAAACATATTATCCGTCCGGTCAATGAATAATAGCGGAAAATAGTTTATTCACCTTAATGAACAGTAAAAATGTCAATAATGTAAAGATATTTATGATAGCGTTGCTGCTTTGTCTGATTGCGGTTCCGTTTTCTCGTTATATCTCACCGCGAGCAATAGTTAACGGTCATGATGTTTATTTGGCATGGTTACCATTAAGTGTAATGCTGGCCGTGATTTTATTGTTTGGCCGCCGCGCAATTATTCCCATCCTGTTAAGTTTTACTGCTACTAATATTTACAGCATTAATTTAGCACCGCTACAATATTTAGTTTTGCTGTTTTGTCAGACTTTCTCCGTCTTTGCCGCTTGTGGTGTGATCCGTCTGGTGTTGGGCAAGCGCTGGCGCCACAGTGTGCCCAATAAGTACATCGGTCTTCGTATATTCTGGCTCGGATTTATGGTTCCGGTAGGCATTAAGCTATCGATGTATCTGGCTGGCTACTTATTTGATTTTCCTGTGACTATCTCCACCTACTTCGGCGAAGGTAGTGCAATTTATAACGTTGTTGATATTCAAAGTCTGATATGTGCGGCGCTCATATTTACAATGATGTTCTATTACCCCTTAAGAATGATAATTAGTCCCCGGTATGCAGTAGCATTCTGGCGGCTGAGTCTTAAACCATTACTCTTGAATAAAAAACCTATTTATAGAGTAATTTGGCTAATGGTTTTGGTGTTTATTGTTGCAGTTTTGTGTGCTCCACTGGAGTCACCGATAATTGCGGGATATTTAATGCCAATCATCTTTATCCTCTTTACGCTTGGGATCAGCCGCATGAGCTATGCGGTTATCTCGCTGCTGTGGGCGACATCGGCACTCTTACTGCTAACGTACAATTATAACTTTCTCAATGGGGTGGAATCGGGATACTCCCTCTCCTTTATCCTGTCGGTGCTGATCTCTTTTGCTATTTGTTTGCTCTATATGTCGAGGATTTATCGACACAGTGAATGGATGAAACAAGGCTGGCAGAAGAGGGCATTAACCGATCCTCTAACGGGTCTGCCCAACATTCGTGCGCTTGAGGATTACCTGTATCTCCATCCTGATGCGAAGATCTGCTGCCTGCGGATGGACAACCTGGAGTTCCTGAGTCGCCACTACGGCATTCTCATGCGTGTGCATTGCAAGCGCATGATTACGGCCTCCCTCCAGCCGCTAATGCAGAAAGATGAACAACTATTCCAACTGCCAGGCAGCGAACTGGTGCTGGTTCTGCTGGGGCCGGGAACGGCTGAACGCTTGCAGCATATGGTTGATCAGCTGAACAGCCGTAAAATTTTCTGGAACAACACCGGGCTGGATATTGAGTTTGGTGCATCATGGGGCGAAATTGAAAACGGTGAAAAACTCCATCACACCCTGGGGCAGCTAAGCTGGCTCTCTGAACAGTCTTGTGCAACGCATAATGTGCTGGCCCTGACCAACAGCCTTGAAACTGTTTCAGGGCAAACCACCGATAGAGTGCTGATGTTGGGGCGTATCAAACGCGCCCTCGACGCGGGCGGTATCCGCTTGTACGCCCAGCCGATCCAGAATGCTGCCGGAAAGGGCTATCACGAGATCCTGACGCGGCTCGAGAGTGATGGTGAAATCATTACGCCTGACCGTTTTATCCCGCTGATTGCCCAGTTCAACCTGAGTCATCGGTTCGACCTGAGCGTGGTTGAGAACTTACTGGCATGGCTGCGTGATAACCCGGTATTGCATGACAAAACCCGGTTTTCCGTTAACCTCATGCCGTTGACGCTGATGCAAAAAGAGGTCGCGACCGAAATTATCTCGCTCTTCGAACACTATCTGGTTCCGCCTCATGCTGTTGTGATTGAGATAACCGAAGAGCAGGCGTTCTCGAATTCAGAAACCAGTATCAAGAACATTCAGCAACTGAGGGACTACGGTTTCCGTATTGCGATTGATGACTTTGGCACAGGATATGCCAATTACGAGCGCCTCAAGCGACTTCAGGCCGATATCATCAAGATAGATGGCTGTTTCGTAAAAGATATCTGTAGCGACAGCATGGATGCAATGATTGTGCAGTCAATTTGCAATCTGGCGAAAACGAAGTCGTTATGTGTGGTTGCCGAATTTGTTGAAACGCCGGAACAGCGCGAGATGTTGCTCCGCTTTGGCGTGGACTATTTGCAGGGATATCTGCTGGGTAAACCTCTGGCGCTTAGCGAACTGCAGGCATAAAAAAACCAGGAGCACAGGCTCCCGGTTTTGTTTTCGATCCGGATTACAGTACCAGTGCTGCGATAGAAGCAGACAGTACGCTCACCAGGGTAGAACCGTAAACCAGTTTCAGACCGAAGCGAGAAACCACGTTACCTTGCTCTTCGTTCAGACCTTTAATCGCACCCGCGATGATGCCGATAGAAGAGAAGTTGGCGAAGGAAACCAGGAACACAGAGATAATACCTTCAGCGCGCGGAGAGAGCGTGCCGGCAATTTTCTGGAGATCCATCATCGCAACGAATTCGTTGGAAACCAGTTTGGTGGCCATGATGCTACCAACCTGTAATGCTTCGCTTGCCGGAACACCCATTACCCACGCAATCGGATAGAAGATGTAGCCGAGGATACCCTGGAAGGAGATACCCAGAACCGCAGCGAACAGTGCGTTCAATGCAGAAATCAGCGCGATAAAGCCGATAAGCATAGCTGCAACGATAATCGCAACTTTGAAACCTGCCAGGATGTACTCACCTAACATTTCGAAGAAGCTCTGACCTTCATGCAGATTTGCCATCTGGAGGTTCTCTTCGCCCTCTTCAACGCGGTATGGGTTGATAAGAGACAGCACGATAAAGGTGCTGAACATGTTCAGAACCAGAGCTGCAACAACGTATTTCGGTTCCAGCATCGTCATGTACGCGCCCACAATAGACATGGAAACGGTAGACATTGCCGTGGCTGCCATGGTGTACATACGGTTGCGGGACATTTTGCCCAGAATGTCTTTATACGCAATGAAGTTCTCAGACTGACCCAGGATCAGGGAACTTACTGCGTTGAAGGATTCCAGTTTGCCCATACCGTTGACTTTAGACAGTACAGTACCAATAGCGCGGATAACGACAGGCAGAACACGGATGTGTTGCAGAATACCAATCAGCGCAGAGATGAAGACGATAGGGCACAGCACTTTCAGGAAGAAGAATGCCAGGCCTTCGTCGTTCATTTTACCGAAAACAAAGTTAGTCCCTTCGTTGGCGAATCCGAGCAGTTTTTCGAACATTTCGGAGAAGCCTTTCACGAAGCCAAGCCCCACGTTGGAGTTCAGGAAGAACCACGCGAGTAAAACTTCAATGACGAGAAGCTGAACAACATAGCGGATGCGGATTTTTTTGCGGTCATGGCTGACCAGCAATGCAAGCGCAGTAACGACAACGAGTGCCAGGACAAAGTGAAGGACGCGGTCCATATTTGCTCCAAATTTGAGGCAGGTTTAATTTCCGTGCACATTCTATGTAACAAGCGTAAAGAAAACGAGATCAAAGCCACACTATAGTCACATCCTGTGACGAGTCTCAAAAATAGTGATCAACAATACATTTTTGTTATGTTGAGTAAATTAGTGAAAAGTTAAGTTTGTGTGCTACGCTTCACAAAAGACTGCGCGAATCCACATTCTGTGGGGTCGCACCAGCGAAGCTGCCCTTCTATCGTTCAAAGCTATCAGAGAAATCACTCAAAACGTTTTAAATGATCTTGATAATCATTCTCATTTTGTTAGCATCAAACATAGCAAAGGCTATATTTCCAGAGGCAGAAATGACAAACAGTCGCGTAGAGGGTAGCAGTGGCAGAGCAGCGCGCAAGTTGCGGTTCGCATTAATGGGACCTGCGTTCATTGCTGCCATTGGCTATATCGATCCGGGTAATTTTGCGACCAATATTCAGGCCGGGGCGAGCTTCGGCTATAAGTTGCTGTGGGTTGTCGTCTGGGCGAACCTGATGGCAATGCTGATTCAGATGCTTTCCGCAAAGCTTGGGATCGCCACGGGTAAAAACCTGGCAGAACAGATCCGCGACCATTATCCGCGTCCCGCCGTCTGGCTTTACTGGATCCAGGCTGAAATCATTGCAATGGCAACGGATCTGGCTGAATTTATCGGGGCGGCTATCGGGTTCAAACTGATACTGGGCGTTTCTCTGTTACAGGGCGCGGTGCTGACCGGGATTGCGACTTTCCTTATCCTGATGTTGCAGCGTCGTGGGCAAAAGCCGCTTGAAAAAGTGATTGGTGGTCTGCTGTTGTTTGTGGCTGCGGCTTATATTGTTGAGTTAATTTTTTCGCGGCCTGACCTGGCGCAGTTAAGTAAAGGGATGGTTATCCCAAGCCTGCCAACCTCTGAAGCCGTATTCCTGGCTGCGGGCGTTCTGGGCGCTACTATAATGCCGCACGTGATTTACCTTCACTCTTCTTTAACGCAGCACCTGCACGGCGGGACGCGCCAGCAGCGTTATTCCGCAACCAAATGGGATGTTGGTATCGCAATGACGATTGCCGGTTTTGTGAATCTGGCGATGATGGCAACTGCCGCCGCCGCGTTTCATTTTAACGGGCACACGGGCATTGCCGATCTTGATGAGGCGTATCTGACGCTGGAACCCTTGCTGAGCCATGCGGCTGCCACGGTATTTGGGTTGAGTCTGGTTGCTGCGGGCCTGTCTTCGACCGTGGTGGGAACCCTGGCAGGGCAGGTGGTGATGCAGGGGTTCGTGCGCTTTCACATCCCGCTGTGGGTGCGCCGTTCAGTCACCATGCTGCCATCATTTATCGTTATCCTGATGGGGCTTGATCCAACGCGTATCCTGGTAATGAGCCAGGTATTGCTGAGCTTTGGTATTGCACTGGCACTGGTTCCGCTGCTGATCTTTACCAGCGACAAATCCCTGATGGGCGATCTGGTGAACACTACGCTTGTGAAACGCACTGGCTGGGCCATTGTGGTTGTGGTGGTGGCGCTCAACCTGTGGTTGTTGGTCGGGACGATACTGGGATTATAGAAATAAGAAAGGAGCCAACAGGCTCCTTTCTGTTTTAGTGGTGGTGACCATGGCCGTGGCCACGACCCCATCCTCCGCGACGATCGTCACGGTCGTCCCACCCTTCGCGATAGCCGCGCTCGTAGGCTTTACGGTTATCCCAGCCACGATGGCGACCATTATCATGTCTCCACCAGCGATCTCTACGCCATTCATAATGACGATTCCAGTAATCACGGTCACGCCAGCCGCCACCGTCCCAGTAGTTACCGTAATTATCGCGATCGCCAATTTGTAATTTTACTGATGGCAACAGGGTGATTTCGCCCGCATTTGCAACCAGCGGTGCCGCAGCCATTAAAACCGCAGCCAGAATCAGTGACCTGAACATACTCTTCTCCTTCACGATCGGGGCCGTCGTGCGGCCTGTTAACGCAATATTACGGGGCGGTAAAGCCCCGTTTCATCGCCTCAACTCCTAAATCACAAATAAGAGCACGTTTTGCTAAAAATGGTTTTAATTTGACCGGTTCAGAATATCGTCGATGGTGGTCAGCTCTTGTGGGGAGAAATGACGATTCTCGAGCATCCCGACCGCATCATCAATTTGCGACGTTTTACTCGCGCCAATCAGTACGGACGTTACCGCATCGTGGCGCAATACCCACGCCAGTGCCATTTGCGAGAGTTTCTGGCCGCGCTTTTCCGCCAGCGTGTTCAGCGCGACGACCTTTAACCGTTTTTCTTCGGTTAACTGGTCGGGGTTAAGGAACTTACTGCCGCTCGCCGCGCGTGAATCCTGTGGAATTCCGTGCAGATAGCGGTTAGTCAGTTGGCCACCTGCCAGCGGCGAGAAGGGAATACACCCGACACCTTTCTCTTTCAGGACGTCCAGTAATCCCTCTTCCGGCGCGCGCTCAAACATGGAGTATTTAGGCTGGTGGATAACACAAGGCGTACCGAGATCGTTAAGAATATCGATCGCTTTACGCGCCAGTTCCGCCGGATAGTTCGATAAACCAACGTACAGTGCTTTCCCCTGACGCACCACGTGATCAAGTGCTTTCATTGTCTCCTGAAGTGGCGTTTCAGGATCAGGGCGGTGGTGATAGAAGATATCGACATATTCAAGCCCCATACGCTTAAGGCTTTGATCCAGACTTGAAATCAGATATTTGCGTGAGCCCCAGTCGCCGTAAGGGCCGTCCCACATGGTGTAGCCTGCTTTGGTGGAAATTATTAACTCGTCACGCCAGGGCAAAAAATCTTCCTGCAAAATGCGCCCGAAATTGCGCTCGGCTGAGCCAGGAGGTGGTCCGTAATTGTTGGCAAGATCAAAATGGGTGATGCCCAAATCGAAGGCCCGCTGTAAAAGTTGGCGGCTGTTTTCAATGAGCGTGGTGTCACCAAAGTTATGCCAAAGCCCCAGAGAGATGGCCGGTAATTTAAGCCCGCTCTGTCCACAACGGTGATACTGCATTGACTGATAACGATTTTTGTCAGGCTGATAACCCATTCTCGTGACCTCTGGTGCTAAAAAGATAAACGAGTGTATACGTTTACATTCGCGTGAAGAAAAAGAGCATAACGCAGCCTTTTTTGTAAAGCATTCTTTCCATGTCCATCTTATTGCCAATTCTGGACAGCCATCACGCTTCTTTAATACTCAAAGTGAGGTCAACATAAGAAGGATACCTGTCATGCGTACCCCATACTGCGTCGCCGATTACCTGCTGGACCGTCTTACAGATTGTGGAGCCGATCATCTGTTTGGCGTGCCAGGCGACTATAATTTGCAGTTTCTCGACCACGTGATAGACAGCCCGGATATCTGTTGGGTGGGCTGTGCAAATGAGCTGAATGCATCTTACGCCGCTGACGGCTATGCCCGATGTAAGGGCTTTGCCGCGCTGCTGACGACGTTTGGCGTCGGCGAGTTAAGTGCCATGAACGGCATTGCTGGCAGCTTTGCTGAGTATGTTCCGGTGTTGCACATTGTGGGTGCGCCTGGCATGGCTTCTCAGCAACGAGGTGAGTTGTTACATCACACTCTGGGTGATGGAGACTTCCGTCATTTTTACCATATGAGTGAGCCTGTCACTGTCGCCCAGGCGATCCTTACCGAACAAAATGCCTGTTACGAAATAGACCGGGTACTCACCACGATGCTGCGTGAACGCCGTCCTGGCTATCTGATGTTACCCGCTGATGTGGCAAAAAAAGCGGCCACCCCGCCTGTAACCGCTCTCACTTTTAAGCCTGCTCATGCGGATAATGGCTGTCTTAAAGCATTTCGTGAGGCTGCCCAGAACCGGCTTGCCTGCAGCAAACGAACGGCTCTGCTGGCAGATTTTCTGGTCCTGCGCCACGGGCTGAAGCACTCGCTTCAGAAGTGGGTGAAAGAGGTACCGATGGCGCATGCAACCATGCTGATGGGTAAGGGGATTTTTGACGAGCGCCAGCCGGGCTTTTACGGTACGTACAGCGGGTCGGCAAGTGCTGATGCCGCGAAAGAGGCCATTGAAGGCGCGGATACGGTCTTGTGCATCGGCACGCGTTTTACCGATACGCTGACCGCCGGATTTACGCATCAGCTTACTCCGGCGCAAACCATCGAAGTTCAGCCTCATGCTTCACGCGTGGGGGATATCTGGTTTACTGGTATTCCGATGATCCAGGCGATAGAAACGCTGGCCGAGCTTTGCAAACAGCACATTACCGGGCCGGTTGCACCTGCTATTCATCATTCATTTTCACCGACGGCGCAGGGCAGTGAACTGACCCAGGAAAGTTTCTGGAGCACGCTGCAAACCTTTATCCGGCCCGGTGACATCATCCTGGCCGACCAGGGGACCTCTGCCTTTGGTGCATTCTCGTTGCGCTTACCTTCTGATGTGAATTTTATCGTTCAGCCACTCTGGGGATCGATTGGATACACGCTGGCCGCCGCATTTGGTGCTCAGACGGCTTGCCCTCAGCGCCGCGTGATTGTGCTTACGGGTGATGGCGCCGCACAACTGACCATTCAGGAGATGGGCTCTATGCTACGCGATAAACAGCGGCCCATCATTCTGGTGTTAAACAACGAAGGCTATACGGTGGAAAGGGCGATCCACGGGCCAGAGCAGCGGTACAACGATATTGCCTTGTGGAACTGGACGCAGATCCCGCAGGCACTCAGCCTGAATCCGCAGGCCGAGTGCTGGAGAGTGAGCGAGGTTGAACAACTGGCGGACGTGCTGGAAAAAGTGGCGCACCACGAGCGGCTTTCGCTGATTGAGGTCATGCTACCGAAAGCCGATATCCCGCCGCTGCTTGGTGCAATCACTAAGGCCCTGGAGGCGCGCAACAGAGCCTGATTATTTGTCGTTTCGCCAGGCCATCATCATCGGTTTGCCCGCCAGCAGGAGCCAGGCGGGCAACATCACAATACATAACAGCGGGATAAGCGTGGCGTCTGGCACCACCACGGCGGCCATAAACAGGCTGAGCCATGCATCGCGCGTCACAACCAGAACCAGCCCCAGAATAGAACACGACACCGTAATCGCTGCCGGAACAGCATCCACGTGCTCGTGCAGCATCAGCCCCAGCGCCACGCCGACAAATACCGCCGGGAAGATACGCCCGCCACGAAAACCGCACGCTGCCGCCACAACCAGCGCGGCCAGTTTCACCAGCGCAAACAGCAGATAATCTGACACGCTAAACACCTGACTGAAGGCCAGCTGCTGCATCTCATCCAGACCTTTAAACAGCGTTACCGGTCCGCCGATAGCGCCAAGAATGCCAAGAATAAGACCGCCGACACCCAGCATCAGCACCGGATGTTTAAGCTTATGCATCAGGCGATGCAGGCGTGGAAGGCACCACACTGCAACCATCCCCAGTGCAATGGCAATGGCAACCACGATGGCGCCACTGAAAATATCGGCAATCTGCATTTGCCCGTAGTGGGGCAACGAGAGTGAAAAATGCGGTTGGTAAAACAGGCTGGTGGTTAACGCGCCTGCGGCGGCGGCCATCAATGGGGCAAAGAGTCTGTCCCAGAGAGGCACATCGCTATTGCCACTGAGCGTCTGAGAGAAAATCAGCGCAGCGGCAACGGGAGTACCAAACAACGCGCCAATGGTGCCTGCGGAAGCAAGGATAGTCCAGTCCAGCGCGCCAACGCGAGGAAGGATACGCGAGCCAAGAAACACCGCCAGGGCGATATTCACCGCCATAATGGGATGTTCTGGCCCCAGGCTAACGCCGCCCGCAAGGCCAGTAATCAGCGCAATGAGCAGCCCCGGCAACGCCGATGGGTTGACGGGCGCGCTAATTAACGGCTCCAGAGCCGGGTCAGGCCCCGCATGACCCGGGCTAAACCGAATCACTAGGCCTACAGCAATACCGGTCAGCGTCAGCATCAATACTATCCACACGGGGGAGTCGATGTTGATGCCGAATTGTGCCGGGATAGTAGTCCATAACATCGTTTGCAGCACCGACGCGACCTTCATCACGACGATGAGCACAAGGCTTGAGGCAATACCAATGATGAGCGCCGGGATAGCCAATAGCAGCATGGTTCTGGCTCGCGGGTGGAGCATGATGATTTCCTTGTACAAAACGTATGGTGTTACTTTGCACAATCAACTTTGTGGCAATAGTGCAAAAGATGCTGAAACGGTAAAGTTATTCTGTGACGAAGATCGATAATCCTGGGGCGCCTGCCTTCAGGTCGTTGTTGTTATTCAGCCTTGAATTTACAGTGTCCCAAAGATTTATTCTGACTTTAGCGGAGCAGTAGAAGAATGACAAAGTATGCTTTAGTAGGTGATGTGGGTGGGACAAACGCACGTCTTGCACTCTGCGATGTAAACACCGGTGAGATTTCCCAGGCGAAGACCTATTCAGGGCTGGATTATCCAAGCCTTGAGGCCGTGGTACGCGTCTATCTTGATGAGCATAAGATAAGCGTTGAGGACGGTTGTATTGCCATTGCCTGCCCGATTACTGGCGACTGGGTGGCAATGACCAACCATACCTGGGCATTCTCTATCGCAGAAATGAAAAAGAACCTCGGTTTTTCACATCTTGAAATCATTAATGATTTCACTGCGGTTTCGATGGCGATCCCGATGTTAAAGCCAGAACACCTGATTCAGTTCGGTGGCACCGCCCCAGTCGAAGGTAAACCGATTGCTGTCTATGGCGCAGGAACCGGTCTGGGTGTGTCGCATCTGGTGCACGTTGATAAGCGCTGGGTCAGCCTGCCGGGCGAGGGTGGTCACGTTGATTTTGCGCCAAACAGCGAAGAAGAGGGCATTATTCTCGAAGAACTGCGTGCTGAGATTGGTCATGTGTCCGCTGAGCGTGTGCTTTCTGGTCCCGGGCTTGTGAATCTCTATCGTGCGATTGTGAAGTCTGACGGTCGTCTGCCTGAAAACCTGCAACCGAAAGATGTCACCGAACGCGCGCTGGCAGACACCTGCATCGACTGTCGTCGTGCGCTGTCGCTGTTCTGCGTCATCATGGGGCGTTTTGGTGGCAACCTGGCGCTGAATCTCAGCACCTTCGGCGGCGTGTACATTGCGGGCGGCATCGTGCCGCGCTTCCTCGATTTCTTTAAAGCCTCTGGCTTCCGCGGTGGGTTTGAAGACAAAGGTCGTTTCAGAAGCTACGTTCAGGACATTCCGGTGTACCTGATTGTGCACAATAACCCAGGCCTGCTGGGTTCTGGCGCGCATTTGCGTCAGGTTCTCGGCCAGGTGCTCTGAGTTGTGTTCCCCTCTCCGGCGGGAGAGGGGACAGCCCTTACAGGTGCATGAGCTGGCGAAACTCTTTCACTTTGCTGCGGCTCACCGGCACCTGAAAATCGAGATCTTTCAGACGCAAAATATAGGTGTTGTTAAACCAGGGTTCGATCTCGCGGATCTTATTTAAATTCACGCAAAACGAACGGTGGCAGCGGAAAAAGTGCGCGGCCGGCAGTTTGCTGCAAAACTCGGTGATGTTCATCGCCATCACGTACGATTCGCGCCGGGTATAGACAAACGTCATCTTCTCATGCGCTTCGGCATAGTAGATATCGTCTATCGGCGTCACGATTATCCGCTCATCCTTGACCAGATTAATGGTGTCATTTTCACGCGTTGCCGGGCTTGTGTTCACGGGTGCCGCCTGCTGCTGCCATGCTGCTTCCAGCTTTTGCAACATACTCACAATTCGTGACTCCTGGTAAGGTTTGAGAATGTAGTCAAACGCTTCCAGTTCAAAGGCTTCTACAGCGTGCTCTTTCCAGGCGGTGACAAACACAATAAACGGCTTATGGGCGAATTGATTGATGTTCTGCGCCAGCAACACGCCGTCCAGCGAAGGGATGTTGATATCCAGAAAAATCGCGTCGACCCGGTTGTGCTGCAAAAATTTCAGTACGTCGAGGCCATCTTCAAAGGTGCCCACGATCTCCATCTGGCTGTGGGTTTTAATCAGCCAGCTCAGCTCTTGTTGAGCCAGAAATTCATCTTCTACGATGATGACTTTCATGCGTTACTCCTGCCTACGGCAACAGGGATGTCGGCGCATGAACGGGTGAGCGTTCATTCGGGACGTAAAAAGCGATTTCAGTGCCAGGCTCAAGACGGTGAATGTGCAGCCCATCGCCATACAACAGTTTGACGCGGTGATGCACGTTCAGTAACCCAATCTTATTACCGGGCATTTCGTTGGACTTAACGCGCTCAATGACTTTGGGATCGATGCCGTGGCCGGTATCGCGAACCGAAATGCGGACGCGATTTCCGCTCTCGGCCACGCTAATTGTCACCACGCCTTTGCCTTTGCGCGGCTGGATACCGTGGACAATGGCGTTTTCGACCAGTGGCTGAATCAACAGGCTTGGGATCACACAGTTAACCTCTTCATCGATATCGTAGATGACCGTCAGCTTGTCACCAAAGCGTGCCTGCTCAATGGCGATGTAGTCTTTAATTTGATACAGCTCTTTTTTGATGTCTATCTGCTCATCGTCCTTCAGTTCGATGTTGTAGCGCAGATAGCGTGACAGATTGAAAATCAGCTGGCGCGCGGTGTCTGGATTCAGTCGGATGGACGAGGAAATTGCGTTCAGCGCGTTAAACAGGAAATGGGGATTAATTTTACTTTGCAGCGCGCGCAACTCTGCCTTATTTGCCATTTCGCGCAGTTGTTCGGCGCGAGAGACTTCAAGCTGGGTCGAAATGATTTGCGACAGGCCGATAGCCATTTCCTGAAGCGACGAGGTTATCTGGTGCGCATGACAGTAGTAAATTTTCAGCGTGCCGGTCACCACACCTTTCTCCCACAGCGGGATCACCAGCATGGAGTGAATTTCAGGGGTTCTGTAGGCTTCATCATTGTTTTTAATAATGATTTTCCCGTAATTAATCGCCTGTCGTGTGGTAGGACTAACGGTGTCATCGTTATCGCGATAGTTATGCTCGCCCACACCTACGTAGGCCAGCACATGATCGATATTGGTGATCGCAACGGCATCGGCGTGAATATCGCGGCGGATAATATCGCAGACCTGACGCAGTGACTCGGCATTGACATGGCGGAACAGTGGCAGCGTTTTGTTGGCAATATCGAGCGCCAGCTTAGCCTGGCGCGCCGCGCTGGCCTCTTTCTCACCTTCAACACTCTGCACCAGCAGCACGATAAAGCCGATGCAGACGCTTCCCAGAATCATCGGAATACCAATTTTCGAGACAATATCCAGCCCAAGATCCGTGGTGGGCGCCCAGGCCACCACCAGGATCATGGTCAGTGTTTCACACGCCATGCCGGCGATGATCCCTGCGCGCCAGTGCTGCTTTTTCGGTATTTTGCGGTTGATACAGCCGGAAAGCACCCCGGCGATAATACTGGTGATAAAGCAGGGAATGGCGGTGACGCCGCCAATATCAATCAGGTAACGATGTGTCCCTGCGATGAGGCCTGTGATAATCCCCACCCACGGGCCAAATAAGATCCCGCCGGACATGACGGCGATGATGCGCACGTTCACCAGTGAGCCTTCAACCGGGACGCCGGACCAGGTGCTGAACAGGGCGAACATCGAGAAGATGGCTGTGACGGCCAGCAGCTCTTTGGGCGAGTGGGCGGATTTATGTAAAAGCTCGCGGAACAGGCGAATGCGGATCAGGAAAAACAGGCAGATCAGCATTAATGCCGCGCGGTCAAAAACCGCCAGGAGCATATCGAATATTTCGTGCACGGGTGAACCTGGGAAATCGGGAAAAAGCTATGATAAAAAACCTGGCACCTAATGACCAGCTATCCATCTGCTTTATCAAATGAGGAAAAACCATAATTTCCAAAGGGGATTATGAGAGGGTTCCTGAATCGTGCCGGGTTTATCGCACGCGGCAGAGTTAAGGTAACGTATTTGATATCATTGTGTTAAATAACAGGTATTAAAAATGCGTATTTAGACTTTGCTGTTCCGCTTTTATGCGCAGCAGCATTCCCGTTTTAGCGCGAAATATTTTTTTTATTTTCCCTCTCGACAGCACGTTTTTTTTCAGGTTATTTTCTAAGCACGCCACATACGTGGCAGCGTCGCTCGGACGGTCCGGGCGCTAACGTGAATCTGAGGAACCTATGGCTGACTCCAGTCCTGAACGCCGTTTTACGCGTATCGATCGTTTACCCCCTTATGTTTTCAATATCACTGCTGAACTGAAAATGGCTGCGCGTCGGCGTGGCGAAGACATTATCGATTTCAGCATGGGTAATCCTGACGGCCCTACACCACCGCATATTGTCGAGAAATTATGTACGGTTGCCCAGCGTCCTGATACGCATGGCTACTCGACTTCCCGCGGTATTCCTCGTTTACGTCGTGCGATCTCCCGCTGGTATCAGGATCGCTATCAGGTCGATATCGATCCTGAAAGCGAAGCCATTGTGACCATCGGTTCAAAAGAGGGGCTGGCGCACCTGATGCTGGCAACGCTGGATCACGGTGATACCGTTCTGGTGCCAAATCCGAGCTATCCCATTCATATTTACGGGGCCGTGATTGCCGGCGCGCAGGTTCGCTCTGTGCCGCTGGTGGAAGGCGTAGACTTTTTCAATGAACTCGAACGCGCTATCCGCGAAAGCTACCCAAAACCGAAGATGATGATCCTCGGTTTCCCGTCAAACCCAACGGCGCAGTGCGTTGAACTTGAGTTCTTTGAGAAAGTGGTCGCCCTGGCAAAACGTTACGACGTGCTGGTGGTTCACGATTTAGCCTATGCCGATATTGTGTATGATGGCTGGAAAGCACCTTCAATTATGCAGGTGCCTGGTGCGCGCGATGTGGCAGTCGAGTTCTTCACTCTTTCCAAAAGCTACAATATGGCCGGCTGGCGTATTGGCTTTATGGTCGGTAACAAAACGCTGGTGAGTGCCCTGGCCCGCATTAAGAGCTACCACGACTACGGTACTTTTACCCCGTTGCAGGTGGCGGCAATTGCCGCGCTGGAAGGCGACCAGCAGTGTGTGAAAGACATTGCCGCGCAGTATAAACGCCGCCGCGATGTGCTGGTCAAAGGCCTGCATGAGGCGGGGTGGATGGTAGAAATGCCGAAGGCATCAATGTATGTCTGGGCGAAGATCCCTGAGCCGTATGCGGCGATGGGATCGCTGGAGTTTGCTAAAAAGATGCTACACGACGCGAAAGTCTGTGTTTCCCCGGGCGTCGGCTTTGGTGATTATGGTGATACCCACGTGCGTTTTGCACTGATCGAAAACAGCGATCGTATTCGCCAGGCGGTGAGAGGGATTAAGAGCATGTTCCGTGCTGATGGGCTGCTGACATCGAAGGGCGGCAGCGAGTAAGCCGCGTTGTCATGACATAAAAAAAGGAGCCAACGGCTCCTTTTTTTTGACTGCATTCACTTTGCTAGATCATGAGAGCAAAGGTTCCGGCCCAGACTAAAACAATCACCGAAATGCCCATAAAGAAATATTTCACGTTTCATCGCTCCGCGTATCTTATGGTACGCATTGAAAAACAGAGTCCACCTGATGTTAGAGAACTGAAATTGGGCTGCTCACAAAGCCGCTAACTTCAGCTCAGAATTCTGCGCCTTCCTGTTGCCAGACGGCGCTAATGTACGCCTAAATATGGGGGGTGACAAGAGGGGTTTTTTTAAATAATTTCCGACACTTACGAGTGTCGTGGAACGGCGACAGTTTGATTTCAACACGCAATAAATTCCCGTTGAGCGACGTAAGAAAAAAACAGTTACTCAGGGTAATTACAGGTGATTGAAAAGGTTAGTTTCTTAGCGAAACTAACCTTCAAAAAGGGCTTAGATATAGAGCGAAGATTCGCCAAGCGGGCGGGTTTTGAAGCGGCGGTGCATCCACAGATATTGCTCAGGCGCACGCATGATCTCTTTTTCGATCACTTTGTTGATAAACACAGCGGCTTCGCATTCGTTTTCCGGGTAGTTAGCCATTTCCGGGGAAATGTGCAGACGATAGCCCGACTTATCCGCTTTTCTCACCATCGTCACGGTTAACATGGCGGAGCCTGACAAACGTGAAATCACGAACGTACCGTTGGTGGTCGCTACGTTTTTAACCGCAAAGAATGGTGCAAAGCTGCTGCCTTTACGCCCGTAATCCTGATCGGGAGCAAACCAGACGGCTTCGCCTTTTTTCAGTGCGCCAACCATACCACGCAGGTTATTACGGCTGATCATCGCTTTGTTGGAACGCATACGCCCGCGAGTTTGTACCCACTCCATCAGCGGGTTGTTGTGCGGACGGTAGGTTGCCATCATCGGCTGGCAAAGACCCATTACGCGGCCACCCAACTCCAGTGACATAAAGTGCACACCAACCACCATTACGCCACGGTTCTGCGCCTGCGCGCGCTTCAGGTTTTCCAGACCTTCAACGTCAAACCATTTGCGGACACGCTCGTCGGGCCAGAACCAGGCCATACCCGTTTCGAGCAACGCCATACCAATGGATTTGAAGTTTTCGGAAATCAGTTTTTCGCGTTCGTGCGCATTGTACTGAGGGAAACACAGCTCAATATTTTTGCGGGCGATGGATTCACGGCGCTTAAGGAAGTGACGTGATGCGCTGCCCAGTTTCGAACCCAGTAAACGAAGTACCGGATAAGGAAGTTGAACCAACAGCCAGAGGACGCCAAGACCAAACCAGGTAAACCAGTAACGCGGGTGTAAAAACGCGCGTTCGAATTTGGATTGAGACAAAATAGTGAAACCTATGTGAAGCCAGTAAAGGTAGCGCAGACATCGCGATACGTCGTGCCTATAAGACCATATATTGAGGTGATGGTTGCAGGCTTTACCGATCTTTACGGCGTCACCTGTCCACTGCCGATGTTGGCTGGCGGCGTAATGTAGCACCCTTATACGATATGTGCTATTGATCGTTTTTGATTAAAAAAGCGGCAAATCTGGACGTGCTTGATTTGACTGGGCAAGGGGCGCATTTTTTGTTCATAAAATAGCCCGCAGTAACATAACTTTCAGATTCATGCGGGCTATTTCTTGTTGCGGGATTATTGGTTAAACGCGTTCGCACCGGGCTGTACGTGCTTATACCATTCCATCAGTTCCGCAGTTCCGGCTTCGCCTTCTGCGGGGGCCCAGGCGGCGAAATCCTCAGCGGCAACCGGCTGATAGCCACCGTGTTTGACTTCAAAGATCACTCCGCCATTATCCAGCGACAGCACTGCGTGCCAGGTACCGGCTTCCATCTCCAGTGCCATGCACTCTTCGCCTAAAACCACGCGGCGCGTGACGTTTCCGTTGTCGTCAAAATTCAGCACCACAAACCGCCCGCTGAGTGGAATCAGCAGCTCAAAGGTATGCGGGTGACGATGAGGACGCACGTAAGTGCCTGGCTCCATCGCAATGGCCAGACGCTGTACGGGGTCGCTCAGCTCCGGATGAAAATTGCGGTGGGCACGTAAGCGGGGGGAGTTTGCAGCCGCTTCACTTTGTTGCTTCAAATCGCTGACTGTGATTTGTTTCATTTAAGTCGCCTGAGGTGAGTTCAGTAACAGAGTCTGGAAAGTGCTGAAGAGTGTAAGTGAAGGGGATATTGGTGGGGAAGGTATTCCTGTCTAATTATCAAAACAAACTTTAAGTCTCTGGAGCAGTCAGAGATCCTGACGACAAGAACACTCAAGGCGCACAAGTATGAGATTGAGATGTGGGTCAAAAATGCCCCAAGAGGGATACCACTTCGGAAGAAAATTAACATGCAATTCAGGACACCAACAGGGATCGTAGTCAGACGAGGAAGTGTAATCGTGCCGAAATCTGGCTGGAAATGACAAACTATAATGGAAAACCTTATTTTATCCTGACATCAATTCCAATGGAATAAAACGATGGGTATGAACACGCTGCGGGTACTGGATAACCTTGTCGAAAACTACTTCGGGCAGGGTTACGACGTCATAGACGGCAGTAATGAAATCGGACCGATAATTGAGGCGTATACCTGACACTCCAGTAAAAGTATGCAAATTACTTTGTTTGAAGATATTGAGGAGTTTCTGGGTCAGGAGGAACAACTGGATGCCAGTTCATTTACCATTTTTAGCTGACCACGCTGACCCTTGGGACCAGGAATATCTACTATAAGCATAAATATATCAATCATTTGATGGCATTTGAGCGGCTGGCGTCATTCTTGCGACTCACGCATAATTTTCTGAGATTTACAGAACCAACAGCTCATTGCAACTGTAAAATTCATGAATAAAGGTGCAGGAAAATTCAGATACATAAATGATGTTAATTATAGCAATTAGCTTATGATTGAAATTTCAGATTACCCCGGCGTACTGACATTGCCTGTCAGTACGCCGGGGTAATCTGATAATCAAATTCAAGTTGGGATTTGATAATGGAAAATGCCTCACGCCATGAGCGTATTTCAAACCATATTTATATGATTTTACTGCAATTATTTTAGTCTGGCTGCGTGTCCCGCCGTGAACTGGCCAGCCGTTTTAATGTCAGTGAAAGAACCATTTATCGCGATTTAAATCGCATGGGCGCATTTCTCTCCTGCTCGCAAGACGGCATTTATCATATCTCCTTGCTGAATGAGGCAGAAGATAAACTGCCGTCATTAACCTGCTTAAGTGAAAAAACGGGGATGGGAGAATTACTGCCGCTACCTGCTGAATCGCTGAATTCGGATCTGCAAAAACGGATATATCCACGCTGGAAAAAGCCATTAAAGAGCGTCATGTCTGCATCATGCAATACAAGGATAAATCGAGGAAGGTGCATCCATACCGCTTTATGAATTTAAAAGGGGGGTATCTGACGGCAACGGATGCGGAGTTGATGATCAAAGCCTGGAAGGTCAGCGTAATTGAGTGGCTGGGTGTCAAAAAAACGCCTTCGACGCCGACAGTGATATTCATGACTATCTCAATAGTGAAGATGGCAGCTGGTTCAGCATGAACATAATAGAGGTGACCGTTGAAGTACTTCCTGATATCGCCCGCTATTTCGAATGACGCAGCATATTGCCGCAGCAAAAAATCATCAGCAAAACGCCAGAAGGGAAGTAAATCATGACGACGCGAATTGCCCATCGGGATAAGCTTTTTTCTACTTGCGGTTCTGGTTACCTGATGTGCGGATCGTATCACCCGTCGCTGAAGCTAGCGCATTTGTAGCGCAACTTTCTCAATATATCTCGCGACTTACTCAAGAAAATGACCCTATAACCGATAATACTTTTCAGGATAACGTTTGAGGATGCAGCATGACGAACGATCGCAAAAAGGCCATAACGCAGTCGATTAGCCTCTGTCCAATCTGGCCAATGCAGGCAGCAGAAAAGATTGGCCGCATGGTGGGTGAAATAAACCAGGCTAACTCTATTATGTCTACCATCTCGTCCACGATGCAAAACAACGCCATAAAAGGCGGTTTTGCTGCTGAGACCTGGCACGCAGAATCCTTCAACCTTGATGCCATTCTGCAAGATAAAGACATTTGCGCCTTTACTGACCAGTTTAAGAATTCCCCTCTGGTAAAAAATCATCAGGTGCATGACATCGTGGTGATGAAGGGTGATGAGCAGGTGCTGGGAGCGCAACTGAAATATTTTCAGAATGCCAATAAAACGCAGAACGCATTCCGTTCAACCAAAGATGGCGTGCATCAATATCAGCACAGTGATGTGTTTATCGGTCCGGCCGATCAAATTGAGGATATTAAAGCCTCCGCGCAGCGTACCGTACATAAAAATCAGCAAACGCGTCCCGAGGTTTCCAAAGCCGCGGCAAAAGTGCGTGATAACACTGCCGGATCCATTGAGGCGGAAGGGGTGAGTTCCACACCGCTCAGCAAACGCGATGCTGAGTCTGTGGGAGCCGGTACGCCAGCAGGGAAAGATCTGCATAAGAACATGCAGGATGGTTATCTCAATAAAGCGACCATCCAGCGAAGCGTGCGGGCGGCGGGATCGGCGGCGGTTATCACGACTGTTATTGCCGGAAGTATCAATACTTTCCAGTATATTCGGCAGGTAAAAAATGGCGAGATTACGGTTGAACAAGCCACTGTCCAGATCCTGCAAAACACGGTAATTGCCGCCGGGGACAGCGCCCTGAAAGCCGGGGTTGCCAGTGCCAGCGTCAGCATCGCTGCCCGCTCTATGCCCGGCCTGTTTGCCGGTACGGTTTTCAAACGCAGTATGGCGAACGGCGGTGTTGCCGGGGCGGCCGTTTGCGCCGTGGATGTGGTGCAAAACGTGGTGCTGTACGCGGCGGGGAAAATTAGTGCCCAGGAGCTAGAATCCAGGGTGGGTAAGAATCTGTTCCAGACCGGCGCGGGCGTCACGGGAGCCTCGGTAGGCGCGGCGGTGGGCGCACTCGGCGGGCCGGTGGGCGCGCTGGTAGGTAGTCTTATCGGCGGCGTGATTACAACGCTCGCCATGAATATCGCCATTGACAACCATATCGAGAGAAATTTCCAGCTTATCCTCGCCAACACCGAACAGGTGGTGAGCAGCGGCCTGGTGATGCACGATGCGCTCAATTATCTGCAGCAATCGCAAACCTATTACGCCGATTTCCATAAAGGGCTTTATCTCTCTGAAAAGCACTTCGCCAGTCAGATAAAAACCCTGCAAATGCAGAGCCTGCGTTTAAAAAATAAAATTAATAATCTGTAAGGAACAGAAAATGACCGACATGACAGCTGAGCTGCAACAACAGATTTTTCATCAACCCCTGGAAGGGGCTGAGTTGGAGGCAGTAAACCACCTGGTCAGACAACACACTGCTAATGCGGCGCTTACGCAACAACTGGCGCTGGACGCCTCAAAGCTGATTTCCACCAGTCAGGATCGGCTGCAAAATCAGGCGAGCAGCGGGTTTTTCAAACGTTTTGCCGGCGCGATTACCGGCAAGAACAGTGAAAATCAGTTACAAAATCAGTCTGATGCGTTGCAAATGCAGAAGTTTGCCTGGCATTATCTGATGCAATTGCAGCAGCAGAATTTACTCAATTCTCAGAGCATTGCCATTATTCGTAATAACCTGGGAACGATGAACGAATTTATTATTGAAACCCGGGATTTCCTTGAGCAGGCAATTGATAAAATTAATCGCCGACTGGTACATGTGGAAAATAACACTCGCTTTAATAACTGGTCATTAGATATCGAAGCGAATAAACGACGCTATAAATCTTATCCAGGCACTATTTTGGTATTAAGCCTGACCTATGATTTTATGCGTCGACACAAAGATGCTGAACTGGCGACAGCGGATATCAATTACCTGATCGTGACACTGGAAAAACTCGGCATCAACTGCGATGAAGAAGTACGTCTGCTGGATTTTATTATTGAGCTTATCGACCAGATCGAGATTGCCGGTATTGATCGCTACCGCTCGCTGATTGAAATTTCGCTGGATGAGCATCTGATTGATTCTCATTTTATCCAGACCAATATCTCCGGGATCGGGTTTAACGCCCTCTATTTCCTTTCTGATCAATATGAAAAGATAGTTTCACTGATTGATGATGATGTGTTGTGCAATAGTGATGAAGCACGCGAAAAACTGATTTCCAGGCTGTTTGGCGAAACCTTTGCTGGCTTATCAACCATCTACAGTATCCGCGATCTGATTAGCGAAGTGATCGGCGGTAGTCTGGTGACTATCGATATTTATAAAGATATTAACGGGTTAAATGCCGCTGCAATTGAGGCTCCGCAAGATGACGCCGCTGAGGCGTTAACGCTGGTTTCTGAGCTGCCCGATATCCGCCAGCACAGTTTTCTGGATACCACAGAGAGCGAAGAGAAAAAACACATTTATCTGTTGCTGCTGGCGCTAAGCATTGAGAATTCAGCATCGCTGAGTATGCAAGGAGCTGAGTTTCTGGCGCTGCTCGGCGAGAAAGCGGGCTGCCCGGCAGTGGCTGAAGAAATCGCCAGCCTGGCCGATAGCGCGTACAAATACCAGCAATATCAGCCGGAGATGCTGTCACTGCTGAGTGATGATAACGCACGTTACAGCTGGCTTTTCGACGTCTTTTTCCTGCTGGCGCTCTGCGGCAAGACCATTGAAAACCCGCAGGTGATGCGCCTGCTTGGCGTTCTGAAACCTGCGCAGTTTAAAGATAATTTCGCTGCTATGCTAACGCTGATCCGCGAAAGTGACGAAACGCAGTTACTTGCCAGCGCAGTGAAATTAAACGCGCTGACGCAGGGGTGGAAAAACATCGTCCGCTACCGCGAACTGCAATTTAAAGAGTATTTTTCCGCCGCGATTAAACAGCTTTACGCCGCCGACCATGCCGCAACGATGCTGGGCTTTGAGCTGATGAAAATTACCAACAAAGCATCCGACGTGAGCTTCTTTATGGGCTCATTTGAAGGTGACAGCTTCCTCGGCAAAATGGGATCGGCGGTCGGTAGCTCGGCTTACACGCTGGGACGCAAATCCTGTCTTTCTGGTCTTAATGATTTCCGTAAAAAAGCCAGCGAGTTTATCTCGGCGAACGGTTCAGCGCTGAGTACCGGCAACGCAATGACCTCGCGCTGGGGTTTGCCGACGTTTGACTATGACGGGTACATCAGTTATTCCGATTATGAACTGGATAATTCCGCCGAAAACGAAGAGTGGTACGATCAATTCAACGAATATCAGAACCAAATTGACAGCGTGTTAACCGCCTTTTCCAGGGCTTGTTCCGATGCAGCTGAGCAACTGGAACTCTTTGCCCGAGGTGATTTTGATAGTTCGGTTATTCGTATTAAAAAGCAAAAACACGCTGACTGGTTGCAGCAGCAGGAACAGGAAAAACGTAATAAGCAGTCGGTTACTGTGATTAAAGCGGGACGGGAGTACAAACTTAGCATTGACTGGCAGGAGGTGGAAAACCCGCCCTGCGATCCGGAAAATATCCGTCATATCAAAACCGACGGCAAAGTGTGGTTAATCGTTGATAACGACGAATGTTTCTACCGAAGCGAGGATCGGCTGAACTGGCAGAGCGTGAACCCCGTTGCATCAGATGAAAGATGCTATGTAAGTAAAATAATTATTGTTGAAGGTGTGTGGGTGATGTTCGGCGGCTCCGGCGAGGGTTTCCTCTATTCCCGCGAAGCGCTTAACTGGCAAAAAAGCCAGTTCCCGGATTTTCCCAACGCCTGGGACTACAGCGCCACCGAGGATCTGGTCTATTTTAATCATCGCTGGTTGTGGCGTTTTAAAGAGCGCAAAGAGTATCAGTATAAGGATGAGGGCTTTTTCTTCGACTCAACGAAAACCTCGACCTATGATAAACCGCTGATTTTCTGCGCCGACAATCCGGGCGCAGCATGGCAACGCTATGACGAGTCACCGAACTACAGTGAAGGTATCGAGATAGAAAACCTTTGCGCGCTGCCGGGCGTGGATTGTCTACTGGCATTCAGCAAATACGACAGCTACTACACCTCAGTGAAAAAGCGCCCCAAATCAGAACCGATGATCGAATACCATGTGCCCGGTAAAAACTGGCGTAGCTGCACCTGGAATAGCGAGAAAGAGTTCTACAGCGACGTTCGGGTAACACGAATGAATGACACGCTGATGTGTTTCTACTCCTGCTATCTGCTGACGTCCGTTAAAGGCTACGAGTGGAAACGGCATGACAACGAAATGCGCGTCTCTGATTGTTTCCACCTTGATGGGATCAGCCTGTTCCCATCAAGCAATAACCGACAGGTTATCTACCTGAGCAATAACGGTACGGATTTCAAAGAACTGATGATGGAAGAGGGAAGCTGGCAGTATCTCGCAGCCAACGAACAGGGGTTATTGAGTGTCTATTCACCGAACTCTCACGAAACACTCCTTCGATTAGGGACGTATATTTGGGCGAATCAGGTGAAGTAACTTAGTCTCGCAACCTTGATCAAATCTCATTATTTGCCCGTTACTCAAGGTATAACGGGCATGATTGAGTGAATCGCCACGGTTTTAACAGACACCTCAAAGTCATTTAAAATGGGTTAAAGAGAGGTGCTTATGAGCAGTAAGCGTTTATCCTAAAGGGTTTAAAATTGAAGCTGTCAAACAGGTTGTTGCCCGTGGGTATTCTGTTTCCCGGCAAATCGATACTTCATTCGCCAGGACTTTGAATCATTGGTATTAACCATGAGATAGAGCCTTCAACCTTCAGCGAGCTTCTGGGCTTTGTCTCTGGGCGTTGAAATGAGTAGACATCAATTGACGTCGCATAGGCAGAGTGGAGGGTTTATCGCGAGGCAGACTTCAGGAAAGCTGTTTATATGGTGTCCCCTGCAGGAATCGAACCTGCAACTAGCCCTTAGGAGGGGCTCGTTATATCCATTTAACTAAGGGGACGAAGCGGCACGAGTATAGCCTTATTTACACTTTGCGTTAAGCTCATCGCCGCCTGACTGCTCAAAGAGTCGCCATTCAGTCCATTTTTTTTGCCGATTTTTCATTATCTTCCCGAGCCTTAAGCTCGGCTTTGCGCTTGTTGGACATGTCATTGCGAATTTGCGCGTGGCTCAGCAGGGCAAAAATAAACGTCCCGCCGCAGATATTGCCTGCCAGCGTCGGGAGGGCGAAAGGCCATAAAAAATGGCTCCAGTGCAGCGTGCCACTAAAGACCAGATAAAGAACTTCGACGCTGCCCACCACAATGTGCGTGGTGTCTGCGAGTGCGATAAGCCAGGTCATCAGGATAATCACCACAATTTTCGCACTGCCCGCAGAGGGAAACATCCAGACCATCGTCGCGATAATCCAGCCGGAGATAATCGCGTTAGCAAACATCTCAGCAGGGGTGTTTTTCATCACATCCATACCGATTTTCACAAACGCGTCCCGGGTGGCTTCATCAAAAATTGGCATGTACTCAAAGGCCCAGGCCGCGACGCCCGTGCCGATAAGATTTCCGAGTAACACCACGCTCCACAAGCGCATCAGCAGGATGGCATTCCCGGAGGTAGGGCTATGCATCACCGGGAGCACAGCCGTAACGGTGTTCTCCGTAAACAGTTGCTGGCGGGCCATAATGACGATAACAAAGCCGAAGGTATACCCGAGGTTTTCCAGTAAAAACCCGCCGGGCACATCCACCAGATGGACATGAAAAATCCCCTTCGCCAGCAGCGATGCGCCCATCGATAAACCTGCGGCAATGGCTGACCACAGCAGGGCCATGGCATCCCGCTCGAGCTCTTTTTCCCCGTCCTGGCGAATATGCTCGTGGATTGCCATCGCCCGGGAAGGCAGACGGTCTTCATCGACTTCTATCTTCTCTCCCCGACGTTTTTCCTCGCTGTCGACTTCATGGTCGCCATTCTGCTCACCGATTTTTTCTTCGCCAATTTCTTTCATAGCCGCTCCGGATAAGGGTCTTTATGTTAAGGGTAGCGATTTTTTATGGTTTACCCGTGGGGATGCTCTTAAAATCCAGACAATGGCAACAAAGGTGATACATCTCTTTCAAAGCCAATATAAAATTGCCAGCGAAACGAAATCAAAAAGCCAGGCTATGCTGAGATCAGAGTGACGGTGATTACTGCCCGTAATTGTGTGCGTGGACATCGGTAAGCGTGCTGTTACAATCACTTGCACGTTTACAGACGGGGCGTCAGACGCTCCGTTACGGATGGCAATCAACGATAGCCATACTGAACAGGGAGATATTTATGAAACTTCGGCTGTCGGCGCTTGCGCTGGGCACTACGTTGCTCGTGGGCTGTGCAAGCTCGGGCGAGCAAACTGGGCGCTCTGATCCTTTAGAAGGGTTTAACCGCACCATGTACAACTTCAACTACAACGTGCTGGATCCCTATGTGGTCCGTCCGGTGGCGGTTGCGTGGCGCGATTATGTTCCACAGCCTGCACGTAACGGGTTGAGCAACTTCACCAGTAACCTGGAAGAGCCTGCGGTGATGGTGAACTACTTCCTGCAAGGCGATCCTTACCAGGGCATGGTGCACTTCACCCGCTTCTTCCTGAACACCCTGTTGGGTATGGGCGGCTTTATTGATGTTGCAGGTATGGCGAACCAGAAACTGCAACGTGAACAACCACACCGTTTTGGTAGTACCCTGGGCAGTTACGGCGTGGGTTATGGTCCGTATATGCAGTTGCCATTCTACGGCAGCTTTACTGTCCGTGATGATGGCGGCGATATGGTCGATACGCTGTATCCGGTGCTGTCGTGGCTGACGTGGCCACTATCAATTGGGAAATGGACGGTTGAAGGTATTGAAACTCGTGCCCAGTTGCTGGATTCCGACGGTCTGCTGCGCCAGTCTTCCGATCCGTACATCATGGTTCGTGAAGCGTACTTCCAGAATCACGACTTTATTGCTAATGGCGGCAAGCTGAAGCCGGAAGAGAATCCAAACGCGAAGGCAATCGAAAACGAATTAAAAGATATCGATTCGCAGTAAATAAAAAAGGTGAGCAATGCTCACCTTTTTTGATCTCTGTGCGATTAGAACTTGTAGTTGAAGTTCGTACCGAACAGCCAGGCTTTGCCTTCTGAGTGGAAGGTATAAGCCGCCGCGCCTTCACCTTCGGTGAAGTTCACTTTCTGGCCGTGCATATAAGATGCGCCAACGTCGATTGAGGCGTCATCGTTAAATGCGTAAGTCGCACCGGCGCTCAGCCACAGACGGTCCTGATCCGGGATGGAGATAGAACGCTTGTCGGCCGGAACCGGGCTATCATCAAATGCGATACCGGTACGGAAAGTCCAGTTCTTATCGTAGTAATAGGTTGTACCCAGTGCGATGCGATACGCATCTTTGAAGCTTTCATCTTTATAGAACAGTGTCTGGCCGTTATCACCGGTGGCTTTCAGTTCCTGGAACTGGCTCCAGCTGGTGTAAGTCAGGCTATAGTGGATAGCCCACTGTGGTGCTACACGGTTATAACCGGAGATTTCCCACATTTCTGGCAGATGCAACGACAAAGAACCGTTCTCGGTTCGCCCGCCGGTACCAGCAGGAAGGCCAGTCATACCCATATTACCCAGAATGGTGCTCAGGTTCGGGTTGATGGAGCTTTTGTAGTCGCCGTCGAAGTCGATTTTCACTTCAGAACGGTAGGTCAGACCCCAGCGGTTGTTTTTATCCAGTTCATACAGGATACCCGCGTTCCAGCCGAAGCCCCATTCGTCACCTTTCAGGTGCGCGATCTGGTCGTCCGGGGAGCTGATCCCATCCAGATAAGAAGGGGGAACCTTGCCATTGAGCTGCCCTGCCAGAAGTGGGCCCAGAGAGCCGGCATAACGCTCGATCTTCGCTTTTGCATAAACGGCGTCAACGCCTAAGCCGAAGCTCCAGTTACTATCCAGGCGATAGGCACCGCTCAGGTTCAGGTTAACGGTTTGCAGGTCGGTTTTACCGCCATAAATACCGGCACCGTAGTTTTCACCAAATTCAGTTGCCAGACCATAGTTTGAGGTCACGGATGCACCCCAACCAAACTGCTCGTTGATTGGCATAACATAGTGCATGTTAGGAACCCACGCGCTTGGCGCGATGTTGTCCTGGTTAGCACTTTGGCCGGTTAAGGCTGAATTACCGGTGACGTTAACATCAGGATCGATATAAACCGCACCGATAGAGAAGGCAGGACGATCAAACATCGTGATAAGCGCAGGGTTACGACTCACGTTACCTGCATCATCAGCTATTGCACCTTCCCCGGAGTACGCGCGGCCAAGGCCAGAGGAAGAAAATTCGTTAAGCTGAAAGCCCGCTGACCAGGCGGACGTTGAGACGATTGCCACTGCAACTGCTAACGCAGTCTTTTTGAACAGGGTTTTCTGGCTCATGACCATAACCTCATTGAGTTATTTTTATTCAAAAATTGTTACATACCGTAACAGGAGCGCGAAGTGTAGGGTCTGTGTTAAAACATACAAATCAGACCAGTGGCGTGAGTATAGGTCTGACCAGATGTAATGTTGCAAGTTTGTTTATTAAGTTTTTCCAATATGTTTCTTGAAACGAGATCTGCTTGGCAAAAATGTGACCATCGCATCTCATCCGAAAGGGTGATTTTTGTTTTAGATCATTTTTAAGCGTGATATTGGTCACTTATCCCATTTTGCGCCATTAACGGCTGGAGCACCTGGTCATCGGGGCGTAAAATATCGGCAACGTGTTTATCTCGCGCCCGGCGCGAATACAGAGGAAAGCTACTATGAGTAAATGCAGTGCTGATGAAACCCCGGTTTGCTGCTGTATGGATGTTGGTACCATCATGGACAACACCGATTGCACCGCGTCCTACAGCCGTGTGTTCGCTAACCGTGCCGACGCTGACGAAACCCTGGCAGCGCTGACTAAGCGTGCGCGTGATGTTGAGTCCGAACCGTGCGACATCAAATCGACCTTCAAAGAGGTTGAAGGCGGCGTGCAGCTGGATATCGATTTTGTATTCGCCTGTGAAGCAGAAACCCTGATCTTCCAGTTGGGTCTGCGCTAATCTCTGCGGTCTGATGCGTCCTCCCACAAGAGAGGGCGTAATAACTCGCACCATGCCTCTGCTTTGCAGGGGCATTTTCTTTTTCCTCTCTGTGTTTTAGCTCGCACTTTTTCGTTTCCCCGATTGGCTGAATGTAAAAAAATGGTTAAGACTGTTATCAGGTCAGACCACTTTGCGTTGAGCATGAATTTTACAGGGGAGTGTTATGAGTCAGGCATTACCGCTTATCACCCGACAAGGTGACCGCATCGCCATTGTCAGCGGGTTGCGCACGCCGTTTGCGCGTCAGGCAACGGCGTTTCACGGCATCCCGGCGGTCGATCTGGGAAAAATGGTGGTGGGAGAGATGCTGGCTCGCAGCGAAATACCACCTGAGGTCATTGAACAGCTGGTTTTCGGCCAGGTCGTGCAAATGCCGGAAGCGCCCAACATTGCGCGTGAAATTGTCCTGGGTACAGGCATGAACGTGCATACCGATGCTTATAGCGTCAGCCGCGCGTGTGCCACCAGTTTTCAGGCGGTTGCCAACGTGGCGGAAAGCCTGATGGCCGGTACAATCCGCGCGGGAATTGCCGGCGGTGCCGACTCCTCTTCCGTACTGCCAATCGGGGTTAGTAAAAAGCTGGCCCGCATTCTGGTGGACGTCAATAAAGCCCGTACCACCGGGCAGCGACTCAAACTCTTCTCACGCCTGCGTTTACGCGACCTGATGCCTGTACCGCCCGCCGTGGCAGAGTATTCGACCGGTCTGCGCATGGGCGATACCGCCGAGCAGATGGCGAAAACCTATGGCATCACGCGTGAACAGCAGGATGCGTTGGCACACCGTTCGCACCAGCTCGCCGCAAAAGCCTGGTCTGAAGGCAAACTGGCCGACGAGGTGATGACCGCCTATGTTCCCCCTTACCGTGAACCGCTTGTGGAAGATAACAATATTCGTGGCACGTCGACGCTGGCGGATTATGCAAAACTACGCCCGGCATTTGATCGCAAACATGGCACTGTTACCGCCGCCAACAGTACGCCACTGACGGACGGCTCCGCCGCCGTGATCCTGATGACCGAATCCCGCGCCAGAGAGCTGGGCATAAAACCGCTGGGCTATCTGCGCAGCTACGCGTTTACGGCTATTGATGTCTGGCAGGACATGCTCTTAGGCCCAGCCTGGTCTACGCCACTGGCACTGGAACGCGCCGGGTTAACGCTGGCTGATTTGACGCTCATTGATATGCACGAAGCCTTTGCCGCACAAACACTGGCAAACGTGCAGCTTCTGGCAAGCGACAGATTCGCACGCGAAGTTCTGGGGCGGGCAAACGCCACCGGTGAAGTGGACGAAAGCAAATTTAACGTATTGGGTGGCTCTATCGCTTACGGCCATCCTTTCGCGGCCACGGGCGCGCGAATGATAACCCAAACATTACATGAACTGCGTCGCCGCGGCGGCGGATTTGGGCTGGTCACCGCCTGTGCGGCGGGTGGGCTGGGTGCGGCAATGGTTGTGGAGGCTGAATAATGGACATGACATCGGCATTTACGCTGAATGTTCGCCCCGATAACGTCGCTGTTGTCACTATTGATGTCCCTGGCGAAAAGATGAATACACTGAAGGCCGAGTTTGGTGTTCAGGTGCGGGCGATGTTAAAGCAGATCCGCGAAAATAAAGACCTTCGTGGGCTGGTCTTTATTTCGGCCAAATCAGATAACTTTATTGCCGGGGCGGATATCAACATGATCGCCCGTGCAAAAAGCGCTCAGGAGGCGGAAGACCTGGCGCGGCAGGGGCAGCAGGTGATGGCTGAGATCCACGCGTTGCCTGTTCCGGTGATTGCGGCTATTCACGGAGCGTGTCTCGGTGGCGGGCTGGAACTTGCCCTGGCCTGTCACAGCCGGATATGTACCGACGATGCGAAAACCGTTTTAGGCTTACCCGAAGTACAACTTGGACTGCTACCAGGATCGGGTGGCACGCAGCGTTTACCGCGACTGGTTGGCGTCAGTACGGCGCTGGAGATGATCTTAACCGGCAAACAACTTCGTGCGCGTCAGGCGCTGAGGACGGGTCTGGTGGATGAGGTTGTGCCGCATTCGATATTGCTGGAAGCCGCAGTTGAGCGGGCGTTGAAAGGGCGCCAGGCCAAACGGCATCTGCCGGTACGCGAGCGTATCCTGGCGGGGCCACTTGGACGCGCGCTGCTTTTCAGTATGGTCGGTAAAAAAACAGAGCAAAAAGCGAAGGGCAATTACCCGGCAACCACACGCATTCTGGAGGTGATTGAAACCGGTCTGGCGCACGGCAGCAGCAGTGGATATGCCGCTGAGGCAAAGGCCTTTGGTGAACTGGCTATGACGCCGCAGTCTCAGTCGTTGCGTAGCATCTTCTTTGCCAGCACCGATGTTAAAAAAGATCCGGGCAGTGACGCAGAACCTGCATCTTTGCGCGCTGTGGGAATACTGGGTGGCGGGCTGATGGGCGGCGGTATTGCCTTTGTGACCGCCAGCAAGGGCAAATTGCCCGTGCGTATTAAAGACATCAATCCGAAAGGGATTAATCATGCGCTGCAATACAGCTGGCAGTTGCTTGATCAAAAGGTCAAACGGCGCCATATAAAGGCAAGTGAGCGAGACAAAACGCTGGCGCTGGTTTCGGGTGCGACTGACTATAGCGGTTTTGCCCATCGTGACCTTGTTATTGAAGCGGTATTTGAAGATTTAGCGCTGAAGCAAAAGATGGTGGCGGATGTCGAGCAGCATTGCGCACCCCATACCATCTTTGCCTCTAACACCTCATCGTTACCGATTGGCGATATTGCGATGCACGCGGCGCGTCCTGAACAGGTGATTGGCCTGCATTTCTTTAGCCCGGTCGAAAAAATGCCGCTGGTGGAAGTCATTCCACACGCCACGACCAGCCCGCAGACCATCGCAACCGTAGTGAAGCTTGCCAAAATGCAGGGCAAGACCCCGGTTGTGGTGGCCGATAAAGCCGGTTTTTACGTTAACCGTATTCTTGCGCCTTATATAAATGAGGCGATGCGGCTACTGACGGAAGGGGAGAAGATCGAACATGTAGACGAGGCACTGGTGAAGTTTGGTTTCCCGGTTGGCCCAATCCAACTTTTGGATGAGGTAGGAATAGATACCGGCACTAAAATTATACCAGTGCTGGAGGCCGCATATGGAGATCGTTTTAGCCCGCCTGCAAACATTGTTTCAGCAATATTGAAGGACGATCGCAAAGGCAGAAAAAATGAACGCGGTTTCTATCTTTACGTGCAGAAAGGGCGTAAAAGCAAGAAACAGGTCGACCCTTCGGTTTATGGGCTTATTTCAGCAACCGGGCAGGGAAAACTGTCGGCGGTTCAGTGTGCTGAACGCTGTGTGATGATGATGCTTAACGAAGCAGCGCGCTGCTTTGGCGAGCAGGTAATCAAAAGCGCACGCGATGGTGACATAGGTGCTGTTTTTGGTATCGGTTTCCCGCCGTTCCTTGGCGGCCCGTTCCGTTACATGGATACACTGGGAGCGGGTGAAGTGGTTGCCACTCTGCAACGTCTTGCCACGCAATTTGGTCCGCGGTTTACGCCCTGTGACGAATTATTGCAAATGGCGGAACGCGGCCAAACTTTTTGGTCTGCAAGGGAAACTGGCCTCGTAAGTTGAGGTCAAAGAAGGGTAAATCCTGAGTTGAGCGAACCTGTTTTGGCGAATTTGTAAACAAAGATTGACTATACTTACGCCATTGAGGTAAAAAACAGCGTTTCATTCACCGAATGGATCAGGCACAATGCCCGGCCACCAGGTTTTCTACCTCTATGGCATCATCCCAGGTAGTCAGCGCTGGTGATTCTGGTTAACAAAAGCGGTGCAATATGCAAGTTTTTATCATGCGTCACGGCGACGCGGCACTCGATGCCGCCAGTGACTCAGTACGTCCTTTGACCCTTTGTGGCTGCGACGAATCCCGTCAAATGGCTACCTGGCTTGAAGGTCAAAAAGTGGACATCGAACGTGTTCTGGTGAGTCCGTTCCTGCGTGCAGAACAGACCCTTGAAGTGGTGGGTGAGTGTATGATCCTGCCTTCCGACGTCGATGTTCTCCCAGAACTCACGCCGTGCGGCGATGTTGGCCTTGTGAGCGCGTATCTTCAGGCGCTGTGCAATGAGGGAGTCTCCTCTGCACTGGTCATTTCCCACCTGCCACTGGTTGGCTATCTGGTATCTGAACTGTGCCCGGGCGAAACGCCACCGATGTTTACGACTTCTGCCATTGCTAACGTCACACTCGACGAAACGGGCAAAGGGGTCTTTAACTGGCAAATGAGTCCGTGCAATCTGAAGATGGCGAAAGCTATTTGACCTGACTTGCATTCTGGCGGGGCCACCCGCCAGTCTGTCAGGGCAGTTCTGGTGGCTGCCACTCTTCCACTTCAATCAACACCAGTAATGCGGCATCTCCGCCGTACTCTTTTGGTGCCTGATGAAATGCCATCACGTGCGGGTGTTGGGCAAGCCATAACGGCGTTTGCTGCTTCAGGATATGTTTACCGTGGCCGTGCATCACGCAGGCACAAAAAACGTGTTCCCGACGGCACGCGGCAATTAATGCCCCCAGCTCTTGTTTCGCCTGCATCTGGGTTAACCCGTGCAGATCGAGAAACAGTTCCGGCGAATAATCTCCCCGACGTAATTTTTTCAGCTCAAAGTGGCTGACGTCTTCACGTACATACTTCACTGCGCCCTGGGTATTGAGCAGCGGCTGGAATTCATCCGAAAAATAGTGGCTGTTATCAGCCTGTTCCTGCAATAAACGTTTAACCGGTACTTCAGTGATTTTCTTACGAATCGGGCGTTGGACAATGGTGTCCTGCTTGATTTGACGCGTTCCGGTCATGAGCTGACGGAAGAGCGACTGATCCTCCTGGCTGAGCGTTGTTTTCTTTTTCATTAGCCTGTCTCATCTCTTATTTCCAATAGTGTACCTGACTAAACGCATTTTTTAACCTCAAGCAGTAAGCGTCATTGCTGATTTATCGCCGTCTTCATGGCAAACTAGCCGCCGAAAATTATGCGAGCGTGCCCTGGAGGAAAGAGTGGATAAAATATTTGTCGATGAAGCAGTAAACGAGCTGCATACCATACAGGACATGTTGCGCTGGTCGGTTAGCCGCTTCAGCGCCGCGAATATCTGGTACGGTCATGGTACCGATAACCCGTGGGATGAGGCTGTTCAGCTGGTGCTGCCGTCACTCTATCTGCCGCTGGATATCCCTGAAGACATGCGCAGTGCGCGCCTGACCTCCAGCGAAAAACATCGCATCGTTGAGCGCGTGATCCGTCGCGTTAACGAACGTATTCCTGTTGCCTATCTGACCAACAAAGCCTGGTTCTGTGGCCACGAATTCTATGTTGATGAACGTGTTCTGGTACCGCGCTCGCCGATCGGTGAGCTGATCAACAACCACTTCGATGGCCTGATTAATCACCAGCCGCAGCATATTCTGGACATGTGTACCGGCAGCGGTTGTATCGCTATTGCCTGTGCTTATGCCTTCCCGGAAGCGGAAGTGGATGCCGTGGATATCTCCACCGATGCGCTGGCCGTGACTGAACACAACATTGAAGAGCATGGGCTTATCCATCACGTTACGCCGATCCGCTCTGATCTGTTCCGCGATCTGCCTGTGCTCCAGTACGATCTGATCGTGACTAACCCGCCGTATGTAGATGCGGAAGACATGTCCGATCTGCCAAATGAGTATCGCCACGAGCCGGAGCTGGGGCTGGCATCAGGCTCTGATGGCCTGAAACTGACGCGTCGTATTCTGGCCTGCGCGCCGGATTATCTGACCGACGATGGCGTTCTGATTTGTGAAGTCGGCAACAGCATGGTACATCTGATAGAGCAGTACCCGGATGTGCCGTTCACCTGGCTCGAGTTCGACAACGGCGGTGATGGCGTCTTTATGTTGACCAAAGCGCAGCTTCTCGACGCGCGTGAACACTTCAGCATTTACAAAGATTAATCCAGCGGGCTTCGGCCCGTTTCACAACGCTCAAACACAAATAACGACAGCGGAGCCGTGATGGCAGGAAACAGTATTGGACAATTATTCCGCGTGACCACCTTTGGTGAGTCGCACGGGCTGGCACTGGGTTGTATCGTTGATGGCGTCCCGCCAGGCATCGAGCTGACCGAAGCTGATTTACAGCACGACCTCGACCGTCGTCGCCCTGGCACCTCTCGCTACACCACGCAGCGTCGCGAGCCGGACCAGGTCAAAATTCTCTCTGGCGTGTTCGAAGGCCGTACCACCGGTACCAGCATTGGCTTGCTGATTGAAAACACCGATCAGCGTTCGCAGGACTACGGTGCCATCAAAGACGTCTTCCGTCCGGGTCATGCTGACTATACCTACGAGCAAAAATACGGTTTTCGTGATTATCGCGGTGGCGGTCGTTCTTCCGCGCGTGAAACTGCCATGCGTGTAGCCGCAGGCGCGATCGCGAAAAAATACCTGGCGCAAAAATTTGGCATCGTTATCCGCGGTTGTCTGACCCAGATGGGCGACATTCCGCTGGCGATTAAAGACTGGGACCAGGTTGAACAAAACCCGTTCTTCTGCGCCGATGCCGATAAGCTGGAGGCTTTGGACGAACTGATGCGTGGCCTGAAGAAAGAGGGCGACTCCATCGGTGCCAAAGTGACCGTTGTGGCAGATGGTGTTCCCGCAGGCTGGGGCGAGCCGGTCTTTGACCGTCTTGACGCTGATATTGCCCACGCGATGATGAGCATCAATGCGGTGAAAGGTGTTGAGATTGGCGACGGTTTTGGCGTGATTCAGCTTCGTGGTAGCCAGAACCGTGACGAAATTACCAAAGACGGTTTCCAGAGCAACCACGCGGGCGGTATTCTTGGCGGGATCAGCAGCGGGCAACAGATTGTCGCTAACATCGCACTGAAACCAACCTCCAGCATTACCGTACCGGGCCATACGATTAACCGCTCTGGTGAAGAAGTCGAGATGATCACGAAAGGCCGTCATGATCCGTGCGTGGGGATCCGCGCAGTGCCGATTGCTGAAGCGATGCTGGCGATTGTGCTGATGGATCACTTCCTGCGCCAGCGCGCGCAGAATGCGGATGTGACGACCACCATTCCACGCTGGTAAACATGAAAAAAACCGCAATTGCTCTGCTGGCGTTACTCGCCAGTGGAGCCAGTCTGGCTGCTACACCGTGGCAAAAAATCAGCCATCCGGTAGCGGGGAGTGCGCAGTCTATTGGTGCATTTTCGAACGGCTGTATCGTTGGTGCACAAGAGTTGCCGCTGCAATCAGACACCTATCAGGTGATGCGCACTGACCAGCGCCGCTATTTTGGTCACCCGGACCTGGTGCTGTTTATTCAGCGTCTGGGCAACCAGGTGCACAATCTGGGGCTGGGGACCATGCTCATCGGCGATATGGGAATGCCTGCCGGTGGGCGTTTCAACAGTGGACACGCCAGCCACCAGACCGGACTGGATGTCGATATCTTCTTGCAACTGCCGAAAGCGCGCTGGAGTTCCTCACAACTACTGAAACCGCAGGCGCTGGATCTGGTCGCGGGCGACGGTAAAAACGTTGTGCCCTCACTTTGGTCGCAGGATGTCTCCAGTATGATCAAGCTGGCGGCGAAAGATAACGACGTCACGCGGATTTTTGTGAACCCGGCCATTAAACAGCAGCTCTGCCAGGATGCCGGCACCGATCGCGACTGGCTGCGCAAAGTGCGCCCGTGGTTCCAGCATCGTGCGCATATGCACGTTCGTCTGCGTTGCCCGGCAAACAGTCTTGAATGCGAAGATCAGCCGTTACCGCCGCCAGGCGATGGCTGTGGCGCGGAACTGCAAAGCTGGTTTGAACCTGCAAAACCTGGAACCTCTAAGCCTGAGAAGAAGACACCGCCTCCGTTGCCGCCTTCCTGCCAGGCGCTACTGGATGAGCATGTACTCTAATGGATAATTTCGTCGATCTTTTTATGGTGTCACCCACGCTGCTGGTGGTGCTGTTTTTTGTCGCTATGTTAGCCGGATTTATTGATGCGCTGGCGGGTGGGGGCGGTTTGCTGACTGTTCCGGCCCTGCTGGCCGCTGGCATGAACCCTGCACAGGCCCTGGCAACCAATAAGCTTCAGGCTTGTGGCGGGTCTCTATCCGCATCGCTCTATTTTATCCGCCGTAAGGTGGTTAATCTTGCCGATCAGAAACTGAATATCCTGATGACCTTTATCGGCTCTACGTCTGGCGCACTGCTGGTTCAGCACGTGCAGTCCGACATTTTGCGTCAGATCCTGCCCATCCTGGTTATCTGTATTGGCCTGTACTTTTTACTGATGCCACGGCTTGGCGAAGAAGACAGACAGCGTCGCCTGCATGGTTTGCCGTTTGCACTGATCGCGGGTGGTTGCGTCGGTTTTTACGATGGCTTCTTTGGGCCAGGTGCAGGTTCATTTTATGCCTTAGCGTTTGTGACGCTGGCCGGGTTTAACCTCGCCAAATCGACTGCTCATGCCAAAGTACTCAATGCGACCTCCAACTTAGGCGGCTTGCTGTTGTTCATCATTGGTGGAAAAGTTATCTGGGCGACCGGGTTTGTGATGATGGCGGGGCAATTTTTGGGTGCGCGCGCAGGCTCGCGTCTGGTGTTAAGCAAAGGGCAGAAACTGATCCGTCCGATGATTGTTGTGGTGTCGGCGGTGATGAGTTCCAAGCTTCTTTATGATAGCCATGGACAGGAGATCCTCCACTGGTTGGGGATGAACTAATGGACAGTAAGCATAATTACGAACAGCTGATTGAGATCTTTGATGGCTGTTTTGCCGCTGATTTTAATACACGTCTGATTAAAGGCGACGACGAACCGATCTATCTTCCTGCTGATGCAGAGATCCCGTACAACCGAATTGTGTTTGCGCACGGCTTTTATGCCAGCGGGATGCATGAGATCTCTCACTGGTGTATTGCGGGAAAAGCGCGTCGTGAGCTGGTGGACTTCGGCTACTGGTACTGCCCGGACGGACGCGACGCCGCGACCCAGGGGCAGTTTGAAGACGTAGAAGTGAAACCGCAGGCGCTGGAATGGTTGCTGTGCGTAGCGGCAGGATTTCCGTTTAATGTCAGCTGTGACAACCTCGAAGGTGACTTCGAGCCGGACCGCATTGTCTTCCAGCGCCGTGTGCATGCGCAGGTGATGGAATATCTTGAAAAAGGGATCCCGGCACGTCCGGCGACTCTCATCAGGGCTTTACAGAATTATTACCACACGCCGGAGATGACGGCGGATTGCTTCCCGTGGCCGGAAGATCTTTAACTGAGGAAATAAGATGATCGCAGAATTTGAATCACGCATTCTGGCGTTAATTGATGACATGGTGGAACACGCCAGTGATGATGAGCTGTTCGCCAGCGGTTATCTGCGTGGTCACCTGACGCTGGCGGTTGCCGAGCTGGAAGCAGGGGACGATCACTCTGCTGAAGCCGTGCATCAGGAAGTGACTCGCAGCCTTGAGAAAGCCATTCAGGCGGGTGAACTCTCCCCGCGCGACCAGACGCTAGTGTTGGGTATGTGGGACACGTTGTTCCAGCAGGCCAAACGTTAAGTCGTGGATCCCCTCTCCCTGTGGGAGAGGGCACCAGACCGCACCTTACTTAACCATCTTTCCCTTCAGCAATTTTCTCACCCACAAGCGATTCGGATTGAGCCCCGCCAACGTAACCCCGTCCAGCGGAATTGGCTCGTCGCTCATCTGCGCGGCCAGCACTTCAGCCAGCAGCGGCGCAGAACACAATCCGCGGGATCCCAATCCGCCCAGCATAAACAGCTCCGGGTACACCGGAGCACTGACTGCGCTTTCCCTGTTTTCGGCGAGATCCCGATAAGCCTCAAGGGTTGCATCATAGTCCGGCACATTACCTGCCATTGGCAGATGATCGCGGGTGGCGCAGCGCACGCCGCAGCGCGCTTCTCCGGCGCTGATGTCCACCTCCTTCGCCCAGCCAGCCTGCGGGAAGCAGTCAATCAGGCGCTGACGATTTTGGTGCTGGTCTTCTTCGCTGTAGTGCATCTCCGTCGCGCCACGATGGTAGCTAGCACCGATGCAGTGATGCCCGTTAGACGGGTTTTGCGGTGTCAGATAGCCGTCATAGCACAGTACCTGGCGCAGTTTGCTCAGTTCAGGCGCTGCGGGAATATGGCTGACCTGACCGCCGACCGGATAGAGCGGCAGGTTTTTCGTCTGGCTAAACTGGTTGATGTGGTGCCCGTTCGCCAGCACCACGCTGGCATGTTGCGCGTGCTCACCCTGGGTAAAGTGCAGGGACCAATGCTCGTCGTCCCGGCTCAATGACGCAATCTCACGGGAGTAGTGCACCGTCAATCCGCGTGACTGGGCAAGGCTGATTGCCGCAGTGGTCAGTTCTGCCGGGCATAGCCAGCCGCCATGCGGATACTGAATGCCATCGCAGCCAGTTTCGAGGCCGGTGCTTTCCAGGACCTGTTGCGCCGTTACCGGGCGGGCTATCTCGGGTGGTAATTCCAGAGAGAGCATTTGCATGATTTTTTGCTGGCTCTTTTCATCCCATCCGAGTTGCGTGACGCCGCACCAGTCATGATCGAATGACACCGGCAGGTTGTCGTACAGGCGGCGGGCAAAGGTGAATGCCGCCGGGAAGAACTGGCTCAGCGCTGGATCGTGTGCGCTCAACAGCGGGTAGAGCGCGCCCTGACGATTACCCGATGCGCCTGTTGCCGGGGCGTCATCAGCGCAGTAAAGCGTCACTTTCCAGCCCCGATGCAAAAGCGCGAGAGAGAGCAGGGCGCTGGCAATGCCCCCGCCAATAATTGCGGTCTCGTGGGATGTGCTGGCGCAACGGGCAAACCAGGGGGCCTGAGCGTGTTGCTCCAGAGTTTGCTCCATCACGCCCGTCAGCATTTCACGTTTGCGGCCAAATCCTTTGGTTTTCTGCATGGTAAAGCCTGCTTCCTGTAACCCGCGGCGGACAAAACCTGCTGAGGTGAAGGTAGCAAGCGTTGCACCTGGGCGTGCCAGTCGCGCCATTGCCATAAACAGATGCTGGCTCCACATATCCGGGTTTTTGGCGGGAGCGAAACCATCCAGGAACCAGGCGTCCACTTTCTGATTATGTGTATCGTCGAGCTTATCGGTCAGGTCGTTGATGTCGCCAAGCCATAAATCCAGCGTCACGCGCCCGCCGTCAAGCCACAGGCGATGGCAGCCACCAACGGCCGGTGGCCACTGCGCCTGAAGCTGCCCGGCCCAGGGGGCAAGTTCTGGCCAGTGCTGATGCGCGAGCGCCAGATCGTGCGCGGTCAGCGGAAATTTTTCGAAACTGATGAAATGTAATCTTTGTAGCGTAGCCTCAGGATGCGTCGCGTGAAACTGGTTAAACGCCTGCCAGAGGGTGAGGAAATTAAGCCCGGTACCAAAACCACTTTCCGCTACCACAAACTGGCTGCGCGGATGCGAAGGGAAACGATCGGGAAGCTGGTTTCCGCCCAGGAAAACATACCGGGTTTCCTCGAGTCCATTATCATTAGAAAAATAGACATCATCAAAATCTCGGGAAACAGGTGTACCCTCAGCGTTGAATTCGAGGTTGGCGGGTTGTATGGCGTTTTGTTTCACGTAAGTTACTCGTCTGGCAGGCAGTGGCACGATCTTAACGATGTGAGCCCATCGGCGCAAATTTCCGCAGAAATTGGCTGATCGGACTTGTTCGGCGTACAAGTGTACGCTATTGTGCGACTCGAAACTTAATATAGTGCGACTTACAGAGGTATTGAATGAAACGTGCAGTGATTACTGGCCTGGGCATCGTTTCCAGCATCGGTAATAACCAGCAGGAAGTCCTGGCATCTCTGCGTGAAGGACGCTCCGGGATCACTTTCTCTGAAGAGTTTAAAGATTCGGGAATGCGTAGCCACGTATGGGGTAACGTCAAACTGGACACCACCGGTTTGATCGACCGTAAAGTGGTTCGTTTCATGAACGATGCCTCTATTTACGCCTATCTTTCTATGAAGGAAGCCATTGCTGACGCCGGTCTGAGCGAAGAAGTTTACCAGAACAACCCGCGTGTTGGTCTGATTGCAGGCTCCGGTGGTTCTTCTAAAGCCCAGGTATTTGGTGCTGACGCGATGCGTAGCCCGCGCGGCCTGAAAGCTGTGGGTCCTTACGTTGTGACCAAAGCGATGGGTTCAGCGGTTTCCGCGTGCCTGGCAACGCCGTTTAAAATCCACGGCGTTAACTACTCCATCAGCTCCGCTTGTGCGACTTCCGCGCACTGTATCGGTAATGCGGTTGAGCAGATCCAGTTGGGCAAACAGGACATCGTATTTGCTGGCGGCGGCGAAGAGCTGGGCTGGGAAATGGCCTGTGAGTTCGATGCGATGGGCGCACTGTCCACCAAATACAACGAAACGCCAGACAAAGCCTCCCGTACCTATGATGCGAACCGTGACGGCTTCGTTATCGCTGGCGGTGGCGGTATGGTTGTGGTTGAAGAGCTGGAACACGCTCTGGCTCGTGGTGCTCACATCTATGCTGAAATCGTGGGTTACGGCGCAACGTCTGACGGCGCTGACATGGTTGCACCATCTGGCGAAGGCGCAGTGCGCTGCATGAAGATGGCAATGCATGGCATTGATACCCCAATCGACTACCTGAACTCCCACGGTACTTCTACTCCGGTAGGCGACGTGAAAGAGCTGGGTGCGATCCGTGAAGTGTTTGGCGACAACGGTCCGGCAATCTCTGCAACTAAAGCGATGACCGGTCACTCTCTGGGTGCGGCTGGCGTGCAGGAAGCCATCTACTCTCTGCTGATGCTGGAAAACGGCTTTATCGCCCCAAGCATCAACGTGGAAGAGCTGGATGAGCAGGCTGCTGGCCTGAACATCGTAACCAAACCAACTGAAGCGACACTGACTACCGTAATGTCCAACAGCTTTGGTTTCGGTGGCACAAACGCCACCCTGGTTATGCGTAAGCTGAAAGCATAAGTTTTTGAATGTATAGTAGAAGGGAGCCTGATGGCTCCCTTTTTTTATGCCTGAACATGGAGTTATGCATGACGGCCGTTACCTCAGCAAAAAATGCCTCCTCCGGGAACGTGTCTCTGTTTCGCATCGCCTTTGCAGTATTCCTGACCTACATGACCGTTGGCCTGCCGCTACCGGTGATCCCGCTGTTCGTTCATCAGGAGCTGGGCTATGGCAACACCATGGTCGGCATTGCCGTCGGTATCCAGTTTTTAGCCACGGTATTAACGCGTGGTTATGCCGGACGGCTGGCCGATCAGCACGGGGCTAAACGTTCTGCGCTACAGGGCATGTTCGCCTGCGGGCTGGCAGGTGGCGCCTGGCTAGTGGCGGCACTCCTGCCTGTGGAGCCCCTGTATAAATTTGCGCTGCTGATAGTGGGGCGTCTGATTCTGGGGTTTGGTGAAAGCCAGCTCCTGACCGGCACCCTGACCTGGGGAATGGGGCTGGTTGGCCCGGCGCGTTCGGGTAAAGTGATGTCCTGGAACGGGATGGCCATTTATGGCGCACTGGCCGCGGGGGCACAATTAGGGCTGCTGATCAACAGTCAGTTTGGTTTTGCAGCGCTGGCGGGTACGACCATGGTGCTGCCACTGCTGGCGTGGGCGTTCAACGGTTCGGTGCGTAAAGTGCCTGCTCATAAAGGTGAACGTCCGTCCCTGTGGAGTGTGGTCGGGAAAATCTGGCAACCCGGGCTGGGATTAGCCTTGCAGGGCGTCGGCTTTGCGGTGATTGGCACATTTGTCTCGCTTTACTTTATAAGCCGTGGCTGGGCGATGGCCGGTTTTACCCTGACGGCCTTTGGTGGTGCCTTTGTGCTGATGCGCGTACTGTTCGGCTGGATGCCGGATCGCTTCGGTGGGGTGAAAGTGGCGGTGGTATCGCTGGTGATTGAGGCCATCGGTCTGGTCATGCTCTGGCAGGCACCTGTGGCGTCTGTTGCTCTGCTTGGCGCGGCTTTGACCGGCTGCGGTTGCTCGCTTATTTTCCCGGCGCTCGGCGTCGAGGTGGTTAAACGTGTTCAGCCGCAGGTCAGAGGGACTGCTCTTGGCGGTTATGCCGCGTTTCAGGATATCTCCTACGGGGTGACCGGACCACTGGCGGGAGTGCTTGCCACATCCTTTGGTTATCCGTCCGTCTTCCTGGCAGGTGCGGTATCCGCAGTTGTTGGGATCGTGGTGACACTGGTGGCGTTTCGCAGGTCTTGAGCCATTGTTGCCGGGTGGCAGCTGCGCCTTACCCGGCCTACGGTTCGAGTCGTTGTAGGCCCGCTAAGCGAAGTGCCACCGGGCAAAACATCACGCAACCAGCCAGAAAATCGCCAGTGCCACCAACAGCGCAATAAACATCAACCCAGGGCGGGCAGACAAGGTTCTGAACGTCTCCACTACCGGCGCAAACAGCGGGCTGTAGATCGGCTGAATGTTGCGCGCTTCAGGTATACCGCCTTCGCGTTCTGCACGGCGGACAAAGATCTGATTCAGCAAATCCTGCACCTGCGGCGTGGTTAGTATCGTTTGCGGCGTTGCCTGCCAGGTCTGTTGGGCGTAATCCTGAACAGCCTCAAACTCATGCGGCTCAAGCGGTTGTTTTAGTGCTGCCTGTAACGTATGCAGGGTCGGGGCGCTCTGAGTGCTGAGTGTCTGGCGCGCCTGGAGCCACGTAACCAGATGGGTAAACTGTTTTGCCGGGATCATCTCTCCGGCTTTCACACCAGAAAGTTCCAGCATCGATTGCCAGATTAGCTTCGTCGGTTCGCCCGTCGCGGCCGCCAGTTTTGTCACCATTTGCTTAAGCGTATTGTGCTCTGCGGGCAGTAGCGGGCGTTCGGTCGCCGGGCGCTGCTGCGGCTGAGGGATAGCAAGCTGATTGGTTTGCAAAAGCGTCAGCACGGTCTTTAACTGTTCTGGTGTGAGCTGGCTGAGCGCGGTCTGGCCGTACTGCTGGCGAATGAAATCGCTCGCCGCCTGGCGGTTATTGCCCTGGCCCAACAGCTCAGTCAACTGCGCAATAATCTGGCGAGTATTGTGGTTAAGTTGTGCCGAATTCAGGCGCTGATTCAGGTTTTGCTCTGCAGCAGGGAAGTGACGCGACTGGAGCTGCGCGTCGTTTCTTATTCCTAAATCATGCTTCACCCCGGCCCATACCTCTGCGTTTTGCTGGGAAGTGAGGGCTATCAGGCGTGTTATCAGGCGCTCCAGCACGGTACGCTGTTGCGTGGATAGCGGTTGTTCACCTGCGACATTGGGGGTTACGGGGCCTTCACCGGGAGGGCGCGGAGGCGTACCTGAAATGGGCTGCATCGTCAAAAATCCTTAAAGTCAAAACTCTGCCTAAACCAGGGTTTCGTGTATGCCTGGCGGCAAGATTATGGCACACTTGGCAGGTTTTCTTCCTCTCAAACAGGTACTCAGACGTGAAAATCCTCGTTGATGAAAATATGCCTTACGCCCGTGAGCTGTTTAGCCGCCTGGGTGAGGTTAAGGCTGTCCCGGGTCGCCCAATTCCAGTCAACGAGCTGGATGATGCTGACGCACTGATGGTGCGTTCGGTGACCAAAGTAAATGAGTCGTTACTTTCCGGCAAAGCAGTGAAATTTGTCGGGACGGCAACTGCAGGGACCGATCATGTGGATGACCAATGGCTCAGCCAGGCGGGGATTGGTTTCTCTGCCGCACCGGGCTGCAATGCCATTGCTGTAGTGGAATATGTTTTCTCCTCACTCCTGATGCTGGCCGAGCGCGATGGTTTTGCTCTGAAAGACCGCACGGTGGGAATTGTGGGGGTGGGTAACGTCGGCGGACGTCTGCAAAAGCGCCTTGAAGCGCTGGGCATCCGTACGCTGCTGTGCGACCCGCCGCGTAAAGATAAGGGTGATGAGGGGGATTTCCGCACGCTAGACGAGCTGGTCGCGCAGTGCGATGTCATCACCTTCCATACGCCTCTCTTCAAAGATGGCCCGTATAAATCGCTGCATCTGGTTGATGAAACCCTTATCCGCCGTCTGAAGCCTGGCACTATTCTGATAAATGCCTGCCGTGGCCCGGTTGTTGACAATGCGGCGCTGCTGAAATGCCTGAAAGAAGGGCAGGAACTGAGCGTCGTACTGGACGTGTGGGAGCCTGAACCGGAACTTAATGTTGAGCTGCTCAACAGGGTCGATGTGGCCACCGCGCATATTGCAGGCTATACCCTTGAAGGCAAAGCGCGTGGTACCACGCAGGTCTTTGAAGCCTATAGCGCCTTTATTGGCAAACCGCAGCAGGTCGCGCTGGATATGTTGCTGCCTGCACCGGAATTTGGTCGCATCACGCTGCATGGCCCGCTTGATGAGGCTACGCTGAAAAGACTGGTGCATTTGGTGTATGATGTGCGCCGCGATGACGCGCTGCTGCGAAAAGTCGCAGGTATTCCGGGTGAATTTGACAAGCTGCGCAAGAACTATCTTGAGCGTCGTGAATGGTCTTCCCTGTACGTAATGTGCGACGACGCAGCGGCGGCGACGCTGCTGCATCGACTGGGTTTTAACGCCACACATAACCCGGCGCGTTAATGTCTTCTTAATGCTCCCTGTCGGATACTCCGGCAGGGACGCTTTTTTATTTCTGGAGTAAACCACCATGTCTGAAGGCTGGAACATTGCCATTTTAGGTGCCACTGGCGCCGTGGGCGAAGCCCTGCTTGAAACCCTTGCTGAGCGTCAGTTCCCGGTGGGAGAGATTTACGCCCTGGCGCGTACCGACAGCTCAGGCGAACATCTGCGTTTTGCCGGTAAATCCGTCATGGTTCAGGATGCGGCCGAATTCGACTGGACGCAGGCGCAGCTGGCGTTTTTCGCAGCTGGCGTTGAAGCCACCGCGTCTTATATTGAAGACGCCACCAACTCCGGCTGCCTGGTGATTGATCTGAGCGGCCTGTTCTCAATGGAGCCTGATGTTCCGCTGGTTGTGCCGGATGTGAACCCGTTTGTTCTGGCTGACTACCGTAACCGCAATATCATTGCGGTTCCAGGTAGCCTGACCAGCCAGCTGCTTACCGCGCTGAAACCGCTGATCGACGATGGCGGCCTGTCACGTATCACCGTGACCAGCCTGCTGTCCGCCTCCGCGAACGGCAAAAAGGCCGTCGATGCGCTGGCGGGGCAGAGTGCGAAGCTGCTGAACGGCATCCCGATTGACGAAGACGATTTCTTTGGTCGTCAGCTGGCTTTCAACATGCTGCCATTGCTGCCAGACCGCGAAGGCTCAGTGCGCGAAGAACGCCGTATCGTTGATGAAACCCGCAAAATTATGCAGGACGATGGCCTGATGATCTCCGCAAACGTGGTGCAGTCACCTGTTTTCTATGGCCATGCGCAGATGGTGAGTTTTGAAGCACTGCGCCCGCTGGCGGCGGAAGAAGCGCGCGATGCGTTTGGTCGTGGTGACGATATCGCGCTGTCTGAAGAGAGCGAATTCCCGACCCAGGTTGGCGATGCCACCGGTAGCGCACACCTTTCCGTTGGCTGTGTGCGTAACGACTACGGGATGCCGGAGCAAGTTCAGTTCTGGTCCGTTGCCGATAACGTGCGCTTTGGCGGCGCGCTGATGGCGGTAAAAATTGCTGAAAAACTGGTGCAGGAGTACCTGTACTAATGTCGGAAGTGGAACAAAAGCCAGTTCATAAAATTGCCCTCGGTATCGAATACGATGGCAGTAAATACTATGGCTGGCAGCGTCAGAATGAAGTGCGCAGCGTCCAGGAAAAGCTGGAGAAAGCGCTCTCTCAGGTGGCGAATGAGCCGATCAACGTCCTGTGCGCTGGCCGCACGGATGCCGGTGTCCACGGCACCGGGCAGGTGGTTCATTTCGAAACCACCGCTGTACGTAAAGACGCCGCATGGACGCTGGGCGTAAATGCGAATTTACCTGGAGACATTGCGGTTCGTTGGGTGAAAGCTGTGCCGGATGATTTTCATGCGCGCTTCAGCGCCACCGCACGCCGCTACCGCTATGTCATCTATAACCAGCGCCTGCGTCCTGCGGTGTTAAGCCAGGGCGTGACCCATTTTTATGAACCGCTGGATGCAGAACGTATGCACCGTGCGGCGCAGTCTTTGTTAGGAGAAAATGACTTTACGTCGTTCCGTGCGGTGCAGTGTCAGTCCCGTACGCCGTGGCGTAACGTCATGCACATTAACGTCAGTCGTTATGGCGCATATGTGGTGGTAGATATCAAAGCCAATGCCTTTGTACATCATATGGTCAGGAATATTGTTGGCAGCCTGATGGAAGTGGGCGCCGGACACCAGCCGGAGAGCTGGATTGCAGAACTGCTGGCAATTAAGGACAGAACGCTTGCGGCAGCAACGGCGAAAGCTGAAGGGCTGTATCTGGTATCAGTCGATTATCCGGAACGGTTTGACCTTCCTAAACCGCCAATGGGCCCGCTATTTTTAGCGGACTAAACAAGGTGCAATTAAGGCTTAGATAATATGGACTTAATACGTTTTCTGATTGATTTTATTCTGCATATCGATGTTCACCTGGCGGAGCTGGTCGCACAATATGGCGTGTGGGTATATGCCATTCTGTTCCTGATCCTGTTCTGTGAAACCGGCTTGGTAGTTACACCTTTCCTGCCGGGAGATTCGCTGCTGTTCGTTGCCGGGGCGTTATCGGCGCTGCCAACGAATGATCTGAATGTACATATGATGGTGGCGCTGATGGTTGTCGCAGCGATTGTGGGTGATGCCCTCAACTACACCATTGGTCGGGTGTTCGGTGAGCGATTATTCAGCAACCCTGACTCGAAGATTTTCCGCCGTAGCTACTTAGACAAAACGCACGCGTTCTACGAACGTCATGGCGGCAAAACTATTATCCTTGCGCGATTTGTGCCAATTGTTCGTACTTTTGCCCCCTTTGTGGCAGGAATGGGCCATATGTCCTATCGTCACTTTGCGGCGTACAACGTTGTTGGTGCACTGCTGTGGGTACTGCTGTTTACCTACGCAGGTTACCTGTTTGGTGACCTTCCGGTGGTGCAGGAAAACCTTAAGTTGCTGATTGTAGCCATTATTGTGCTCTCAATCCTGCCAGGCGTTATCGAAATTATTCGCCACAGACGCGCGGCGGCAAAACAAGCGAAGTAAATGCACATCGGCGGTTCGACCACTTTTTTATCCAAAGTTTCGGGCTGTTATGTTTTAATGTGCAACATTCATGGTCTGTTGGAGGCAAAAATGGCATTATTCGCCTCTTATAGCAAAACTGGCATCCGACCAGGTTCAGGCAGAAAGGTTATCAATGAGCTGGATTGAACGAATTAAAAGCAACATAACCCCGACTCGTAAAGCGAGTATTCCAGAAGGGGTATGGACGAAGTGTGATAGCTGCGGCCAGGTTCTGTACCGCGCGGAGCTGGAACGCAATCTTGAGGTGTGTCCTAAGTGTGACCACCACATGCGCATGTCGGCGCGTAACCGCGTGCATAGTCTGCTGGACGAAGGTTCTCTGGTAGAACTGGGTAGCGAACTCGAGCCGAAAGACGTGCTGAAGTTCCGCGATTCCAAAAAATACAAAGATCGTCTGGCCTCTGCTCAGAAAGAGACTGGCGAGAAAGACGCGCTGATCGTGATGAAAGGCACTCTGCACGAGATGCCGGTTGTTGCCGCAGCGTTTGAGTTCTCCTTTATGGGTGGCTCAATGGGCTCCGTAGTGGGGGCGCGTTTCGTTCGTGCTGTAGAGCAGGCGCTGGAAGACAACTGCCCGCTGATCTGCTTCTCCGCCTCTGGTGGCGCACGTATGCAGGAAGCGCTGATGTCCCTGATGCAGATGGCGAAAACCTCTGCTGCGCTGGCGAAAATGCAGGAACGCGGTCTGCCGTACATTTCTGTACTGACCGACCCAACCATGGGTGGTGTCTCTGCAAGCTTCGCGATGCTGGGCGATCTGAACATCGCTGAGCCAAAAGCGCTGATCGGCTTTGCGGGCCCTCGCGTTATCGAACAAACCGTACGTGAAAAACTGCCGCCTGGATTCCAGCGCAGTGAATTCCTCATCGAGAAAGGCGCTATCGACATGATCGTTCGCCGCCCGGAAATGCGCCTGAAACTGGCAAGCATTCTGGCGAAGCTGATGAATCTGCCAGCGCCTAACCCGGATGAGCCGCGCGAAGGCGTGGTCGTACCGGATCAGGAACCCGAAGCCTGATAACTGAAAAGGGCAGGGCCGGTTGGCGCTGCCCTTTTTCTTTCTAATCGTTAATGACAACCGGGCATCATGGAAAATAACAGCATTCCCCAAGCCACGTCGCCCCTGGCCGCGTGGCTTTCTTATCTGGAAAACCTGCACAGTAAAACTATTGATATGGGGCTTGAGCGCGTAAGCCAGGTCGCCGCGCGTCTGGACGTGTTAAAACCGGCACCTTTCGTGTTTACTGTTGCGGGCACTAACGGTAAAGGTACCACCTGCCGCACGCTGGAATCGATACTGATGGCCGCGGGCTTTAAGGTTGGCGTTTACAGCTCTCCGCATCTGGTGCGTTATACCGAGCGTGTGCGCGTACAGAACAGCGAATTGCCGGAATCTGCCCATACCGCCTCCTTTGCCGAAATCGAAGCCGCGCGCGGTGAGATCTCATTAACCTATTTTGAATACGGTACGCTCTCTGCATTGTGGCTGTTTAAGCAGGCAGAGCTTGATGTCGTGATTCTGGAAGTTGGTCTGGGCGGGCGTCTTGATGCCACCAACATGGTGGACGCTGATGTCTCCGTGGTGACCAGTATTGCCCTGGATCATACCGACTGGCTGGGGCCGGACAGGGAAAACATTGGCCGCGAGAAAGCCGGTATTTTCCGCGCTAACAGGCCTGCTGTAGTAGGCGAGCCGGATATGCCGCACACCATTGCTGACGTTGCGAAAGAGAAGGGCGCTGTGCTACTGCGTCGCGGGGTTGACTGGCAGTACGAGGTGCAGGAAAACGGCTGGCATTTCAGCGATGCTCAGGGTGCGCTGGAAAACCTGCCGCTGCCGCAGGTGCCGCAGCCGAATGCGGCAACCGCACTGGCAGCGCTGCGTGCCAGTGGACTGAACGTTAGTGAACAGGCGATTCGCGACGGCATCCGGAATGCGGTTCTGCCCGGGCGTTTCCAGATTGTCAGTGAGTCACCGCGCGTGATCCTGGATGTGGCGCATAACCCTCATGCGGCAGCATATCTTGCCGGACGTCTTAAATCGTTACCAAAAACCGGGCGCGTCCTGGCGGTTATCGGTATGCTTCATGATAAAGATATCGCTGGCACGCTGGCCTGCATGGAGACTGTGGTCGATTGCTGGTATTGTGCTCCACTGGAGGGGCCACGTGGCGCCACTGCCGAACAGTTGATGGAACATCTCGGCAAAGGCGAAATCTATAAAAGCGTGGCGCTGGCCTGGGAAGCTGCGATGGCAGATGCTAACCCAGAAGATACCGTGCTGGTGTGTGGGTCGTTCCACACCGTAGCACATGTCATGGAAGTGATGGACGCGGGGAGAACCGGTGGCGAGTAAGTTTCAGAACCGTTTAACAGGAACCATTGTGCTTGTTGCGCTGGGGGTGATTATTCTCCCCGGTTTGCTCGACGGGCAGAAAAAGCATTATCAGGACGAATTCGCGGCAATCCCGCTGGTCCCTAAACCGGGCGACCGTGACGAGCCTGATATGTCCCCTGCTGCCACTCAGGCTCTGCCTGCTCAGCCCCCGGAAGGTGCGGCTGAAGAGGTGCGGGCAGGGGATGCTGCGGCACCGTCGCTCGATCCTTCTCGTCTGGCAGTGAACACCAACAGTGAAATCGATCCTGTGCCTGTTCCGGTTGAGCAGCCTAAGCCTGTTGAAAAACCGAAACCTGTCGAGAAACCACAGCCAAAACCGCAGCGTGATAAAACCACCGATCAGCTTGCGGCTGCGTCAGAAACACCGCCTCCGGCAAAACCGGCTCAGCAGGATGCTGCCCCAACCGGTAAAGCCTACGTTGTGCAGCTCGGTGCGCTAAAAAATGCCGATAAAGTCAATGAGGTAGTGGGTAAACTGCGCAGTGCGGGTTATCGGGTTTACACTTCACCTTCCACGCCTGTACAGGGTAAAATCACCCGTATTCTCGTGGGGCCGGAAGCATCTAAAGATAAGCTGAAAGGATCGCTTGGCGAACTGAAGCAAATCTCTGGTCTGAGCGGTGTGGTGATGAATTACAGCGCGAACTGATCTTCCTCTCTCCCCCTGGGGTGAGGGAAACATACGTCCGCAGAGACGTAAAAAGCCTGTGGCGTTGAACATTTTTTCAGCGCCTTTTTTATTTACGCGCGGGAAGGAAATCCCTACGCAAACGTTTTCTTTTTCTGTTAGAATTCGCCCCGAACTGGATGACAGGGCGTTTAATCGTGGGACACATATGGTCTGGATTGATTACGCCATCATTGCGGTGATTGGTTTTTCCTGTCTGGTTAGCCTGATCCGTGGCTTTGTACGTGAAGCGTTATCGCTGGTGACATGGGGTTGTGCTTTCTTTGTTGCCAGTCATTACTACACTTACCTGTCTGTCTGGTTCACGGGCTTTGAAGATGAACTGGTCCGAAATGGAATCGCCATCGCGGTATTGTTTATCGCGACGCTGTTAGTCGGCGCTATCGTGAATTACGTGATAGGTCAGCTGGTCGAGAAAACCGGTCTGTCAGGAACGGACAGGGTGCTCGGGATCTGTTTCGGGGCGTTGCGTGGCGTGCTGATTGTGGCTGCGATACTGTTCTTCCTTGATACCTTTACCGGGTTCTCAAAAAGTGAAGACTGGCAGAAGTCGCAGCTCATTCCAGAGTTCAGCTTCATCATCAGATGGTTCTTTGACTATCTGCAAAGCTCGTCGAGTTTCTTGCCCAGGGCATAAGCTCTGAGATGTGGCTTAGAGTTTGGTTTATTAGGCTATTTTACTTGCCATTTTGAACCAGGGCAGTGCTCACAATCCTCGCGTACTACGTGTACGCTCCGGTTGTCGCGCGCTGTCCGTGTTCAAACTGTCTGCGACAATTACGCCTACTAAACCAAACTCTTAACGAGGAAAAGACGAATGTGCGGTATTGTCGGTATCGCCGGTTTCATGCCGGTAAACCAGTCTATTTATGACGCATTATCGGTGCTTCAGCACCGTGGACAGGATGCAGCAGGCATCATCACCATTGATGCAAACAACTGCTTCCGTTTACGTAAAGCAAACGGCCTGGTAAACGATGTGTTTGAAGCCCGCCATATGCAGCGCCTGCAAGGTAATATGGGGATTGGTCACGTTCGTTATCCTACTGCTGGCAGTTCCAGCGCCTCTGAGGCTCAGCCTTTCTACGTTAACTCTCCATACGGCATCACGCTTGCCCACAACGGCAACCTGACCAACGCCCATGAGCTGCGTAAAAAGCTGTTCGAAGAGAAACGTCGCCACATTAACACGACTTCTGATTCTGAAATCCTGCTCAATATCTTCGCCAGTGAGCTGGATAACTTCCGCCATTATCCGCTGGAAGCAGACAACATCTTTGCCGCCGTTGCCGCGACTAACCGCCAGATCCGTGGCGCGTATGCCTGTGTGGCGATGATTATCGGTCACGGAATGGTTGCCTTCCGCGATCCAAACGGTATCCGTCCGCTGGTGCTCGGCAAGCGCGATCTTGGCGATGGCCGTACTGAATATATGGTTGCCTCTGAAAGCGTGGCGCTGGATACCCTGGGCTTTGAGTTCCTGCGCGACGTCGCACCAGGCGAAGCGGTTTACATCACTGAGAAGGGCCAGCTGTTTACCCGTCAGTGTGCCGACAACCCGGTCAGCAACCCATGCCTGTTCGAATACGTCTATTTCGCCCGTCCTGACTCCTTCATCGATAAGATTTCTGTGTACAGCGCACGCGTGAACATGGGCACCAAACTGGGTGAGAAGATTGCCCGCGAGTGGGACGATCTTGATATCGACGTGGTTATCCCAATCCCGGAAACTTCCTGCGATATCGCACTGGAAATCGCCCGCATTCTGGATAAGCCATACCGTCAGGGTTTTGTGAAAAACCGTTACGTTGGCCGTACCTTTATCATGCCGGGCCAGCAGCTGCGCCGTAAATCCGTGCGCCGTAAGCTGAACGCCAACCGTGCTGAGTTCCGTGACAAGAACGTGCTGCTGGTAGATGACTCCATCGTGCGTGGTACGACCTCTGAGCAGATTATCGAGATGGCGCGTGAAGCTGGTGCGAAGAAAGTGTACCTGGCCTCTGCAGCACCGGAAATCCGCTTCCCGAACGTGTATGGCATCGATATGCCAACCGCCAATGAGCTGATTGCTCACGGTCGCGAAGTGGACGAAATTCGCCAGATAATCGGTGCCGACGGCCTGATCTTCCAGGACCTGACCGATCTGATCGACGCCGTACGCGCCGAGAACCCGGATATTCAGCAGTTCGAATGCTCCGTATTCAATGGTATCTACGTAACTAAAGACGTTGACCAGCAGTACCTTGACTACCTTGACTCGCTGCGCAACGACGATGCGAAAGCCGTCCAGCTGCAAAACGATCTCGAAAGCTTAGAGATGCACAACGAAGGTTGATAAACCTGAAGGGCGGCGCTGATGCCGCCCTTCGATTTTTTAACGGCCTTCATTCACCCAGATCCGCATTTCTCCTTCTCCTCTGTTCGCCCAGCTAAACCATGGGATAAACGTCAGCGTCTGCATTTCCACCGCCGTCTGGCGAGTATCAAAGCTGTACAGCGGTTTTTCTTCCTGCGCTGTCAGAACACGTAATCCTTCCGCTTGCAGCAACACTTTTCCTTTCAGCACGCCCGTGCCCGGTTTCTCGCGAAACGCGCTCGCTTCCGGCAGGGTGAGGTTATGCAATTCTGCGCCGTTATCCGCCTCTTCCAGGCAGTAGACCAACGGCCCACGCTGAATTGCCACTTTACCAGCAGCATGACGTACCAGCGGGTTGGCGTAGACGCGACGAATGGTCATTGGCAGATGAAGCGTAATGACGTCACCTTCTCGCCATGTGCGGTGCAGGTGCAGATAGCCTTTGATGTTTTTACCCTGGTCCGCTTCACCGTTGACCAGAACCTGCGGGGTTGCACACCATTCTGGCAGGCGCAGCGCCAGCGTATGCTCCACGGCCCCGGGATGGGTAAAGCGAATTGTCACGTCTTCATCCCACGGGTAGTTGCCCTCAATAATGAGCGCCAGCGTCTGATTATTTACCGTAAATTGCGCCTCGCTACCGGCGTAGAAGTTGATGAACAGCGCATCCGGGCGAGGGGTGTAAATGTAATGGCCGATTGCCACTAACGTGCGGGCGATATTGGGCGGGCAACAGGCGCATCCGAGCCAGCGCTGGCGAACCGGTTTGATATGGTCATAAATGTGGTTATGGGGAATGCTTTTCGGGTAGGTTTCCAGCGGGTTAACGTAAAAGAAGTGCTTACCGTCCAGGGCCATGCCGCCCAGCACCGTATTGTAGAATGCCCGCTCCATGACATCGGCATAGTGTGCATCGCCTTCCATTTCCAGCATCCGGCGGGCAAACATCATTAGGCCGATTGAGGCACAGCTTTCGCCGTAAGCGGTGTCGTTTGGCAGGTCGTAGTCACTGGTAAACGCTTCCCCGATCCCCTGTGAACCGATACCGCCGGTGATATACATCCGCCGCTGGACCATATTGTTCCAGATGCGCAGGCAGCTCTGACGCTTCTCTTCATCGTGCGTCATGCGCGCGATATGCGCGAGGCCAGCCATCAGGTACACCGAACGCACCGCGTGGCCTACAGCTTCATGTTGTTCGCTGAGCGGCTTATGCGCGTGGGTATAGGTTTTGTCTTTGATTATCCCCGGCCAGGCATCGCCCCAGCCGACCCAGTGGCGAGTGCCGCCGCGTTTTTCAAACTCAATATCGTAATAGTGCGGCTGCTGACCGCGCTCTTCGACGAAGAAACGGGCCAGTGCCTGATAGCGCGGTTCGCGGGTAATTTCATACAAGCGCATCAGCGCCAGTTCGATTTCCGGGTGGCCTGGATAACCGCGAAGATGACCGGGAGCCGGGCCGAACACCGAGTCGATGTGATCGGCAAAACGGCAGGCGATTTCGAGCAGGCGGCCCTTGCCGGTGGCGTTAAAGAACGCGACCGCCGCTTCGAACAGATGCCCGGCACAGTAAAGTTCGTGGCATTCGGCCAGGTTGGTCCAGCGCTGACCTGGCTCCTTCACGGTATACCAGGTGTTCAGATAGCCATCTTCGCACTGGGCCTGTGCCAGCAGTTCAATTACCTCATCGGCGGTTTTTTCAAGCTGTGGATCTGGCTTCTGGCGTAAAGACCAGGCAACCGCTTCAAGCCATTTGGTGACGTCACTGTCCTGAAAGACCATGCCGTAAAACTCACCGTGCTCCAGCCCGGCGGCGATACGGTAGTTGGCCAGCGCGTGGCTGGGCTCCGCCTCCGGGAGAGCGTCATTAAGGGCTTCCCACTGATAAGGGATCACGACGTCGCGGATGAGGCGTTGATATTCCCCTAAAAACGGGTCGGTAACGGTGATTCGATTCAGATCGGCTTCAATCACATCAGACTGCATCATGTTTACCTCAGGAAATGTGTGAATGTCGTTGGTGAAGATCGGTTGAAATACGTTTCATCATTGGGCCGTTGAGGCGGCACTTCAGCAGGCACATGGCCAGCACAAAGTGAAACATCGCCGGAACCAGGCTTTGCAGCAGGGTGATGCCGTGAACGGAGGCCGGGGTCTGATTACCAAGACCTGGCTGATAGGCCACCATAATCAGGATCAGGCTGATGATGCCGCCGGAAGAGGCCCAGGAGAGCTTGATGAAAAAGAGGTTGAAGGCGAAGTTCATCCCGGAGGAGCGCACGCCCGTTTTCCATTCACCGTAGTCATCCGCGAAGGCCATAATTGAGAAGTGCAGCGGCAGGGTGAAGCCCTGGATCACGCTGTTAATGGCAATGCACACTAGCCACAGTGTCTGGTATTGCGGCCCGATTGGGAGGAAGTACATGCCAATCCCGAATGCGACCAGCACCAGGTTAGTCCAGAAATACAGACGCACCATATCCACGTGGCGGGAGAGCGGGTTAACAATAACCGCACCGGCAATCCCGGCCACGGTGAGGATCCCAAAGAACAGCGACATATATCCCGCGCTTCCCTGGAGGACGTAGGAGATAAAATACATATACCCACCGCCGCGAATGCACAGGATGTTGACCAGCAGGAAAGACATCACCAGCATCATCAGCAGTTGATCGTTTTTACGCAGCCCCTGTAAATGCTCGCGCAGGGTAAAATTGCCTGCCAGCGACAGCGGCACGCGTTCCTTCACCCAGATGAAGCACAGCAAAAACATCACGACCCCAATGGTGCATAATACGGTCACACCGTACTGATACCCTTTTGCCAGATTGCCCTGGCCGAAGTACTCCACCATCCAGGGTAGGCCGACCGCCACCAGAAAACCGGCAATGCCGCTCAACACAAAGCGCCATGACTGGCAGGACATCACCTGGTCGTGGCGGTTGGTAATCGCATTAATCAGCGCGCAGTAAGGTACGTTATTGGCGGTGTAACCAATGGAGAGCAGGAAATAGGTACCAAATGCCCAGGCGATTTTTGCGTTCGGACCCATATCCGGCACGGTAAAGGTCAGAATACCGATTACGCCAAGCGGTACGGCAGTCCACAGTTGCCAGGGGCGAAAACGGCCCCAGCGGCTGCGGGTGCGGTCGGCGATAATGCCCATCACCGGGTCGGAGATGGCATCGAAAATACGCAGTACAAAGAACATAGCCCCAACAATCGCCGGGCTAAGACCAAACACGTCCGTATAGAAAAAAAGTAAAAAACCGCTGATCAAATCAGAGATACAGTGCCCGCCTGCATCCCCTAATCCGTAGCCAATTTTTTCGCGGGTAGAGAGGGTTTCTCCCGCATCAACAACGCTTGGTACATCACTATCCAGATCATCGACAGTAGCCATAACTCATCCCATATGCAGTAGCAGTTAGCGATCGTTTAGCAAGCCATTACGACATTTCTCTGACTTTTTTACGTAAAAATAAACGCAGGTGAGCATAGATCTGGCATGGAGTTTCGGTATATGGCGTTGTGTATTCGATGTGAAATCGATCGTAATTTTTACTAAAAATAAATTATTTATAGTGATACTCATCACTCAATGGTACAGGGGAGCGATTTGGCGTGGGGTTTTGTTGCAGGAGTGAGTAATATGTATTGAGTGAAAGGCGAAGGGCGACTGAAAGGTAACACCGTAAAAAATGGTAAAAAAGACCCGAATTAAGGATATTGCTACGGCAAGCGGCGTGTCGATTGCGGCGGTATCGCGTGCCCTGAAAGGGCAGCCTGGTCTGAGTGAGGAGACTCGCCAGCGTATCCTGTTCATTGCCGAAGCTGAAGGTTACGACTTCAGTCGTTTACGTAATGGGCGAATTAAGCGCCTGCTGTTTTTACTCCATAAACAGCACAATATTGCCAGCGCTTTACCCTTTTATTCTTCAGTCATGCTGGGTGTTGCCGATGCGTGTCGGGAAAATGACGTCGCCATGAGCTTTCAGCCCGTCGGCCCGGAAGATTCGATCAATGAGATAGTTAACCTGCATCAGCCCGATGCGGTGATTTGCGCAGGTTATATGGAGCCCGAGGTATTACGGGAGATCCATAAAATATCGCTACCCGTGGCGCTGGTCGACCTGTGGGCGCCGGAATTCCCCTGCGTGAACCCGGATAATTTCCACGGTGGTTTTGTGGCGACCCGGCATCTTATCCAGCAGGGCAGAACACGGATTGCCTTTCTGGGGCACTCTTTACACCATTACAGCATTCGCCAGCGTGTGGAGGGCTACCAGCAGGCATTATTTGATGCCGGGCTGACTTTACCCCCTGAGTACCAGGTTGAAGTGCCACCGGTGAAAGACATTGAACAGGCGCTGGTTGACGGGATGCATCATCTTCTCGCCTTGCCTCGTCCGCCGGATGCTATCTTTGCTTATAACGACGTTGCCGCACTGGTGGCGATGCGTGTTTGTGCACGTAAGGGGCTGAATGTCCCGGAGGATATGGCGATTGTCGGTTTCGACGATATTGATGCCGCGGCCTGGGCTCATCCTCCGCTGACCACGGTGGCGATTGATAAGCGAGAGCTTGGCCGGGATGCATTTCGCCTCTTGCTGAATGAAGAGAGCGAAAGAAACTTGCTCCAGCCTGTCCGGCTTGTCATTCGTGAAAGCTCTGGCAGCGAAGCATCTCATGCGCTGTTGCGCCCGGCACGTTAATCCGGCAAAGTTTGCGTCATTATGTGGAAGAGGCAATCTTAGTGAAACGACTCATTGTAGGGATAAGCGGTGCCAGCGGCGCAATTTACGGCGTTCGTCTGTTGCAGATACTGCGTGACGTGGCAGAAGTGGAAACCCATCTGGTGATGAGCCAGGCGGCGCGTCAGACACTCTCCCTCGAAACCGATTTCTCCCTGCGCGATGTTCAGTCACTGGCTGATGTGGTTCACGATGCCCGTGATATCGCGGCCAGCATCTCTTCGGGTTCGTTTAAAACGGCGGGAATGGTGATTTTGCCCTGCTCAATTAAAACCCTCTCAGGCATTGTTAACAGCTATACCGACACGCTGGTGACGCGCGCTGCGGATGTGGTGCTGAAAGAGCGCCGCCCGCTGGTATTATGCGTACGCGAAACGCCGCTGCACCTGGGGCATCTGCGCTTAATGACCCAGGCGGCAGAGCTGGGTGCCATCATCATGCCGCCTGTGCCAGCGTTCTACCACCGGCCTCAGTCGCTGGATGATGTGATTAATCAGACGGTTAACCGCGTGCTGGATCAGTTTGATATCGACCTGCCTGAAGACCTTTTCACGCGCTGGCAAGGTGCCTGAATCTGTGCACCAGATGTGTGCATGAAAAGACAAGTTGCCCTGTTTCAGGGCAAAACTGCAACCGCGATCATATCCTCAACATTTAATTCGCTTTTTCCCTTTTTCTCTTTCCGGTTCGTTCGGCAGACCTGCTATCTTTCACCATTAAGGCAATATCGCAACGTTTTATTAACATATTTAACGTCGATTTTTTGACCAGACGGCAATGTGGCATAAGACCTGCAAGAGAAGCCTGCAACACAACACAACACAATACATAATAAAATCACGGTACTTGAGGGTAAATGTATGAAGAAGACGGTTTTGGCTCTGTCTTTGCTCGTGGGGTTAAGTGCAGCAGCAGGTAGCTACGCAGCGCTTCCACAGACAGTACGTATCGGTACAGACGCAACCTACGCGCCATTCTCTTCCAAGGATGCGAAAGGCGATTTCGTTGGGTTTGATATCGATCTGGGAAATGAGATGTGCAAACGCATTGCGGTTAAATGCACATGGGTGGGCAGTGACTTCGACGCACTGATCCCGTCACTGAAAGCCAAGAAAATTGACGCCATTATCTCCTCTCTTTCCATCACCGAAAAACGTCAGCAGGAGATTGCCTTCTCTGACAAGCTCTACGCCGCAGACTCTCGTCTGATTGCCGCGAAAGGCTCCCCAATCCAGCCAACCATCGACTCGCTGAAAGGTAAGCACGTGGGTGTGCTTCAGGGCTCAACCCAGGAAGGCTTCGCCAATGCGACCTGGCGTGAAAAAGGCGTGGATGTGGTGGCTTACCAGAACCAGGATCTGATTTACTCTGACCTGGCGGCAGGCCGTCTTGATGCTGCGTTCCAGGACGAAGTGGCCGCAAGCGAAGGCTTCCTGAAACAACCTGCGGGCAAAGATTATGCGTTTGCTGGCCCGTCTGTTAAAGACAAAAAATACTTTGGCGACGGCACCGGTATTGGCCTGCGTAAAGACGATACTGAGCTGAAAGCAGCGTTCGACAAAGCATTTGCAGAGCTGCGTAAAGACGGTACCTACGACAAACTGGCGAAGAAATACTTCGACTTCAACGTATACGGCGACTAATCGCTGCTGGCGGGAATGCACCATGGCAGGGGGCTGTCGTGGTGCTTTACGGGTGTTGGTGAACCATTATGGTGCATTGGCGGTCAGTAAATGGCCTGTTAATGCATACTTAAGCACTCATGATGCAAAAAATCCCACCGGTGGGGCATTATCTTTTGCCTTGCGGAGGGGATTAATGGCACATTAAGGCCACCCCGTCGTAGTAAAAAATCCCGTAAGAATCCAGTCTGTTGAGGATAGATATGAAAAAACTGATATTGTCACTTTCTCTGGTGTTGGCCGTTTCCAGCACAACCGCGGCTTTCGCTGCCATTCCGCAAAAAATTCGTATTGGTACTGATCCAACCTATGCCCCGTTCGAATCGAAGAATGCGAAAGGGGAACTGATCGGTTTTGACATCGATCTGGCCAACGAACTGTGCAAACGTATCAAAGCGCAATGTACCTACGTTGAAAACCCACTGGATGCGCTGATCCCGTCGCTGAAAGCGAAAAAAATCGACGTGATTATGTCCTCTCTCTCTATCACCGAAAAACGTCAGCAGGAAATTGCCTTCACGGACAAACTCTACGCTGCGGATTCTCGCCTGGTGGTGGCAAAAACTTCTGATATCCAGCCAACGATTGAATCACTGAAAGGCAAACGCGTGGGCGTGTTGCAGGGGACCACTCAGGAAACCTACGGTAACGAACACTGGGCGCCAAAGGGGATTGAAATTGTCTCTTATCAGGGCCAGGAAAATATCTACGCTGACCTGACGGCTGGCCGTATTGATGCCGCATTCCAGGATGAAGTCGCCGCAAGCGAAGGCTTCCTGAAACAGCCTGTGGGTAAAGATTACAAGTTCGGTGGTCCGTCCATTAAGGATGTGAAACTCTTTGGTGTGGGTACCGGTATGGGCCTGCGCAAAGAAGACAACGAACTGCGTGAAGCACTGAATAAAGCGTTTGCAGAAATGCGTGCTGACGGTACTTACGAAAAACTGGCGAAAAAATACTTTGATTTCAACGTGTACGGCGGCTAATCACCCCGTCATATAACGTGCGCCCCCTCCTGATATGGGAGGGGAAAAGACACGGTTTCACTACTCACGATACGACAGGGCACGCGGTATGCTGTACGGATTTTCTGGCGTTATTTTACAAGGCGCGCTGGTCACCCTTGAGCTGGCTATCAGCTCCGTGGTGCTGGCGGTGCTGATAGGCCTGGCGGGTGCAGGGGCAAAGCTTTCAGCAAACAGACCTCTGGCGCTGCTGTTTGAAGGCTATACCACGCTGATTCGCGGTGTTCCTGATCTGGTGTTGATGTTGCTGATTTTTTACGGCCTCCAGATTGCGCTGAACAGCCTGACAGACGCCATCGGCATGGAGCAAATTGATATCGACCCAATGGTGGCCGGTATTATTACCCTCGGCTTTATCTACGGTGCGTACTTCACGGAAACCTTCCGCGGTGCTTACATGGCTGTGCCGAAAGGGCACATTGAAGCAGCGACCGCGTTTGGTTTTACCTCCTCACAAACATTTCGCCGGATCATGTTCCCGGCCATGATGCGCTACGCGTTGCCGGGCATCGGTAACAACTGGCAGGTTATCCTCAAGGCGACCGCGCTGGTTTCTCTGCTCGGCCTGGAAGACGTGGTTAAAGCGACGCAGCTTGCGGGTAAGAGTACCTGGGAGCCGTTCTACTTTGCTGTGGTATGTGGCGTTATCTATCTGGTCTTTACGACCGTCTCCAATGGTGTGCTGCTTCTGCTCGAACGTCGCTACTCCGTGGGTGTGAAGAGGGCTGACCTGTGATTGAGATTATTCAGGAATACTGGAAATCGCTGCTGTGGACAGATGGTTATCGCTTCACCGGTGTGGCGATAACCCTGTGGCTGCTGATTTCGTCGGTGGCGATGGGCGGCATTCTGGCGATCTTTATGGCCATTGGTCGCGTGTCGAATAACAAATTTATTCGTTTCCCTATCTGGCTGTTTACCTATGTTTTTCGCGGCACGCCGCTGTACGTGCAACTGCTGGTGTTCTACTCCGGTATGTACACCCTGGAGATAGTAAAAGGCACTGAAATGCTGAATGCCTTCTTCCGTAGCGGTCTGAACTGTACGGTGCTGGCCTTAACGCTGAATACCTGTGCCTATACCACCGAGATTTTCGCCGGTGCTATTCGCTCAGTGCCGTACGGTGAAATCGAAGCCGCGCGTGCCTACGGGTTCTCTTCTGTGAAGCTTTACCGTTGCATTATTTTGCCATCGGCACTGCGTATCGCACTGCCGGCATACAGCAACGAAGTGATTTTGATGCTGCACTCTACCGCGCTGGCGTTTACTGCCACTGTGCCGGATCTGCTCAAAATCGCCCGTGATATTAACTCCGCGACCTATCAGCCGTTTACCGCGTTTGGCATTGCGGCAGTACTCTATTTGATTATTTCGTATGTCCTGATTAGCCTGTTCCGCAAGGCTGAAAAACGCTGGTTGCAGCATATAAAACCTTCTTCGACGCACTGAGAATTATGATGGCTGAGAACAAACTAAACGTTATCGACTTGCACAAACGCTACGGCGAACATGAAGTGCTGAAAGGGGTGTCGCTACAGGCTAATGCGGGCGATGTGATCAGTATTATCGGCTCATCTGGCTCGGGTAAAAGTACCTTCCTGCGCTGCATTAACTTCCTCGAAAAGCCGAGCGAAGGCTCCATCGTGGTAAGCGGCCAGAACATCAACCTGGTGCGAGATAAAGACGGTCAGCTGAAAGTGGCGGATAAAAACCAGCTGCGCCTGCTGCGTACCCGCCTGACAATGGTGTTCCAGCACTTTAACCTCTGGAGCCATATGACGGTGCTGGAGAACGTGATGGAAGCGCCGGTTCAGGTGCTGGGCTTAAGCAAACAGGAAGCACGCGAACGCGCGATCAAATACCTGGCGAAAGTGGGTATTGATGAGCGTCAGCAGATGAAGTACCCGGTGCATCTTTCCGGTGGTCAGCAGCAGCGTGTCTCTATTGCCCGCGCGCTGGCGATGGAGCCGGAAGTGCTGTTGTTCGATGAACCGACCTCTGCGCTGGACCCTGAACTGGTTGGCGAGGTACTGCGCATTATGCAGAAGCTGGCCGAAGAGGGGAAAACGATGGTGGTGGTGACGCACGAAATGGGCTTTGCCCGTAACGTGTCGAACCACGTGATTTTCCTGCATCAGGGGAAAATCGAAGAGCAAGGACACCCGGATGAGGTGTTAGCGAACCCGCAAAGCGCGCGTTTGCAACAGTTCCTGAAAGGCTCTCTGAAGTAACTGGAGTTCTCCCTCTCCCTGTGGGAGAGGGACGGGGTGAGGGCATCAGGCCGCAGTACCGCCAATTCGCCCGGTGGCGCTTCGCTTACCGGGCCTACAAAGTCTGTTGCCGTCCGGTAGATTCCAGTCGATAAACCCAGTCGTCATACCGAACCCCGTCAATCTCATACGCCTTTTCCAGCACTTGGGTACGCACAAACCCCGCTTTTTCTAACACCCGCACCGACCCGCCGTTATCCGCAAGCACGTAGGCGTTAACTGCCTTCACGCCCGTCTGGTTAAACGCGTACTCACACATCGCACAAAGCGCTTCGCTGGCGATCCCTTTTCCCTGCGCTGCGGGCACCACCGTATAACCAATATCCGCTTCTTCGCGGTTTACCGCGCTGATTTGCAGGCCAATATCACCAAGCGGGGTATCATCATCATGCATACGAATAACAAAAATATGCGGCGCGGTCAGGCGCGCAGCGAACACGCGACGCGTCTCTTTTTCCGGTGCGATGGCAGCCATATAGCGCATGATGGCGCGGTCTTCCCGCAGGGTGCGGAAAAACGCCCAGTCAGAGGGTTCGAAAGGAGCCAGGTGCAGCCGGGGTGTGGTGATAGTTGCCATAATCTACGGGTGAGAATGACCCACCACATCCCCCAGCGCCTCTTCTAAGTCGTACCAGCGAAACGCAAATCCCGCCGCTTCCAGCCTTTTTGGCAGCGCGCGCTGCCCACCGAGCGCCAGCACAGACGCTTCGCCCATCATTAACCGGATTACCGTTGCAGGCACGCGCAATATCGCCGGGCGATGAAGCGCATGACCCAGCGCATGAGCAAACTGTTCATTACGTACCGGATATGGAGACACCACATTAAACGGCCCGCGCAGATCGTTATCCAGAAGCCAGAGTATACCGTTGACCATATCGTCGATATGGATCCAGGCAAGATACTGACGGCCATTACCGATCGGTCCGCCCAGTCCCAGCCTGAAGAGGGGGAGCATCTTCGCCAGAATGCCGCCTTTTGGCGCAAGTACCACGCCGGTTCGCAGCAGGCAAACGCGGGTGTTATCGCTCTGCGCGGCGCAGGCGATGCGTTCCCACTGAGCGCAGAGTTTATGGGTAAATTCGTTATGCGGTGGTTCCTCTTCGGTAACCACCACTTCACCAAGGTCGCCGTAATATCCCACAGCAGAGCCGGATATGAACACCGCTGGCGGGGTATGGCTGTTACGGAATAGCTCAACCAGCTTTTCAGTGATATTCCACCGGCTGCTGCACAGCAGCTGTTTTTGCTCTGCTGTCCAGCGTTTGTCGGCGATGGGTTCGCCGGCAAGGTTGATAACGGCATCAAAGCCGTCAAGATTCTGCTGCTCTGCCAGACTTTTCCAGATGTCGACCCCTGTTCCGAGCACCTGACGTGCTTTTTCCGGGCTGCGGGTGACAACAGTAATCTCGTGGTGTAATGCTTGCAGGCGAGGAATGAGATGGCTTCCAATCAGACCAGTGCCGCCAGTCAGCAGAATCTTCATACGACCTCCAGGTTTATGCCTGGCGTTGCCAGCTTAACGTCATGGAGACTGAGTCGGCGTAACGCAGGGCGTGAAGTTTATCGATCTCTACTTCAGCATAAGTGACCCAATGATGTTCGCGTGCGATATCGAGCACATCCTGAGTTAATTTTTCCAGCAAAGAGAAGCGGTTGTTCTCAACGTACTGGATGATGCTTTTGGTAATGGTGCGATAGTTCAGCGCATCGTTGATGTCTTCGCTGGCGCGCGCTTTGTCGGCCGGGTAGTGGATTGCCACATTGATGACGATATCCTGGCGGTTGGCGATCTCTTCTTCCTTGATACCGATGAAGGTGCGTAAGCGTAAGTTTTTGATGCGAATAATAGCGTCATGTTGCGACATTGCAGGTCTTCTCCGTGTCATTATTTCCTCTATGATACATGAGGATATAACACCTGCCCAAGAGGGGCAGGTGTTTAAATCTGTTGCGCTTTTTGCAGGGCGCGCTCGGTGGCCGGGCGCGTACGGATGCGCTCGAACCAGTTATTCACCGCAGGGTAAGTGGCTAAATCAATACGGTGCCGTTCGTGGGTGTTGATCCACGGCCAACAGGCGATGTCGGCAATACTATAATGATCGCCTCCGAGCCAGGGTGATTTTTCCAGCCGACGATTCATCACGCCATAAAGTCTTTGTGTCTCAACCTGATAGCGCTCTATCGCGTAGGGGATCAGCTGCGGCGCGAAGGCATTAAAATGGTGATTCTGCCCCAGCATGGGCCCGAGCCCACTTGATTGCCAGAACAACCATTGCAGTGTGTGGTGGCGTTCACGCAATTCACCGCTGAGAAGCTTGCCGGTTTTCTCTGCCAGATACAGCAAAATCTCGCCTGATTCAAACAGGCTAAGCGGTCTACCGCCGTCCGCTGGCGCGTTATCAACAATGGCAGGAATTTTGTTATTGGGTGAGATGGCAAGAAAATCCGGTCTGAACTGGTCGCCCTTGCTGATATCGACACGGATGATCCGGTAATCCAGTTTTGCTTCTTCCAGAAAGAGGGTGACCTTATGACCATTCGCGGTAGGGGCATAGTAGAGGTCTATCATTCTCATCTCCTGTTATGACAAAGTGCCGGGCGATAAAAACGAGTATAGGTGCTTGTTGTAAATCGTGAGTTTTCATCAAGTGACAGGGAAGCAAAGAGATTATATGTTGAGTGAAAACCAGTCAGTCGATGAGGAAATTATGAACCAACCTGCAATTGCGTTATGGTCCGATGCCGATTTCTTTTCCCCATATGTCATGAGCGTGTACGTCGCATTGGCCGAAAAAGGGCTGTCGTTTACGCTTAAAACCGTTGATTTGAACAGTGGCGCTCACCTGAAACCAGAATGGCAGGGCTACACGCTGACCCGCCGCGTGCCGGTGCTGGAAATTGACGGGTTCGAGCTCAGCGAATCGTCGGCGATTGCGGAATTCCTGGAAGAGCGGTTTGCGCCGCCGGAATGGGAACGCATCTACCCGCACGATCTCCAGAAACGTGCGCGGGCGCGTCAGATCCAGGCGTGGTTACGCAGTGACCTGGTGCCGATCCGTGTGGAACGCTCCACCGATGTTGTTTTTGCCGGGGTGAAAAAACCGCCGCTCAGTGAGGAAGGCCTTGCCAGCGCGCGTAAACTCATTGATACCGCATCATCGCTGCTGGCCCACGGTAATCCGAATCTTTTTGGTGAATGGTGTATTGCCGATATCGACCTGGCGCTGATGCTGAACCGTCTTATTCTCAACGGCGACGAAGTTCCTCAGTTGCTGGTCGATTATGTGACATTCCAGTGGCAGCGCGCGTCAGTACAGCGCTTTGTGGCACTCTCCGCTAAGCGTGCGTGCTGATAAGCCCTGAGGCTTCAGGTATGATAGGGCAGTCTGTTTTCCTGAGGAGTGGCTGATGAAACTTATGTTTGCGTCGGATATTCACGGGTCGCTGCCCGCAACAGAGCAGGTGTTATCTCTGTTCGCACAGAGCCGGGCGCAGTGGCTGGTTATTCTGGGCGATGTGTTGAACCATGGCCCGCGCAATGCGTTACCGGAAGGGTACGCCCCGGCGCAGGTTGCTGAGAAGCTCAACACGGTTGCACAGCGCATTATTGCCGTGCGCGGTAATTGCGATAGTGAAGTTGACCAGATGCTGCTGCATTTCCCCATGACGGCACCCTGGCAGCAGGTTGTGCTGGAAAAATGCCGTCTCTTTTTGACTCACGGTCATCTTTTTAGCCCGGACAATCTCCCTGCGCTCGCCGCTGGCGATGTCCTGGTTTATGGTCATACTCATATTCCTGTGGCGGAAAAACGTGGGGAGATTTATCACTTTAACCCCGGTTCAGTGAGCATACCGAAAGGCGGATACCCGGCGAGCTACGGGTTGTTGGATGAGAATACGTTAAGCGTTATCGCACTTAATGATCAGCAAGTTATTGCGCAGGTAACGATTAATCCGTAAGTTACACCTCAACTGCAAACGCGCCGTAAGAGCGCTCAGACGAAAAGGTTTCCCGATGGTGGAGCAGAGTCATTTGGCAAGTACAGAGTGGGTAGACATTGTCAACGAAGACAATGAAGTGATCGCGCAGTCAAGCCGCGCGCAAATGCGTGCAGAGCGTCTGCGCCACCGTGCAACCTATATCGTGGTTCATGATGGTATGGGCAAAATCCTGGTACAACGTCGCACTGACACCAAAGATTTTCTCCCCGGGATGCTGGATGCCACTGCGGGCGGCGTCGTTCAGGCAGACGAAGTGTTGCTGGAGTCAGCACGTCGTGAAGCCGAAGAAGAGTTAGGTATTGCGGGCGTACCGTTTGCCGAGCACGGTCAGTTCTATTTTGAAGACGAAAATTGCCGCGTCTGGGGCGGGCTGTTTAGCTGCGTATCCCATGGGCCATTTGCGCTTCAGGAAGAAGAAGTCAGCGAAGTGAGCTGGATGACCCCTGAAGAGATCACCGCTCGCTGCGATGAATTCACCCCAGATTCGTTAAAAGCGCTGGCGCTGTGGATGAGTCGCAACGCCAATAACGAATCCGCAAAACCCGAGAAACAGGAAGAGGCTGAATAAGCCTTAACAACTCTCTCGCAAACACAGGCTGGAGGCGATAGGTTTATGATCGCTCCAGTCTCCGTCATTAAGACGTTCCAGCAGCGCCTTTCCCGCTTCAATACCAATCTTACGATGCGGCACGGCCATTGTGGTCAGCGGCGGCTGACAGACACGGCTCACATCGCTATCGCCAAACCCGACCACCGCAAGCTCGTCCGGCACTTTGATGCGACGTCTCTGACATTCGTACAACGCCCCGCAGGCCATCTCGTCCGAGACGCAAACCAGCGCATCCAGCTCAGGCCAGGCCAGTAAAAACTCCGGCAGTTGCGCCGTGCCGGTGGAGAAATTAGGCGGCATGGCGGCATTAATCACCCGATTAGGCGACATATGGTGGCGCAGCATGGCTTTGTACCAACCTTGCAAATGTTGCTGGAATATCCACTGTTCCTGGTTAGCGCACAGCAGGCCTATGTTCTGGTAGCCGCGCTGGATAAGCATCTCCGTCAGCTCATACATGGCGGCCACGTTGTCGATCCCGATATTCATATCGATAGGGTCGGCACGCATTGCCCCCATTTCCATCACCGGAATTGAGGCATTCTTCAGCCAGTGGCGAACGGTATCGCTATGTTCGACGCTGAGTAAAATCGCGGCGGCAATGTTTGATGCCAGCAAGGTTTCGAGCAGTTTCTCTTCTTGTTCAAGACGATGCTGAGATTCTGCCAGCATTATCTGGTAGCCCGCGGGTTGCAGTACCTGCTGTAAACCGGCAAACATTTCCGAGCAACCTGCTTCGGAAAGGTTGGGAACAACCATTGCGATCGTCCATGAGGAGGCCGATGCCAGCGCACTGGCGGCCAGATTGGGCATATACCCCAGTTCCTGCACAGCGGCTTCAATTTTCTCACGTAGTTTATCGGAAACCTGTTCGGGTGTGCGTAACGCACGGGACACGGTCATCGTGCCCACACCAGCAAGTTGTGCAACATCGGCAAGTGTCACTTTACCGGTACTACGTCGTTTTCGGGTTAGAGACATACACCTTCCTGCTGACCAGTCGCGACTCATTTCATCCTTCGCTTCACGTGACAGGCAGTATACGCCTTAAATCCCTTTATTTTCTGTGATTTCACACATTGATTACAATTTGATAGCGCTATCACAATTCTGAATGTTAGTAATTGGTAGCGCTATCTTTGCGATCATGATCACAGTCAAGTATTCAGGTGTTGAATAAAGTTTGCTCATCTTTTGCGTAACACCGGGAGAGCAAAGTGCTCAAAAGCTGGATATATGATACAACCATCACCCTTCAGGACAGCGTAGAAAACTGGCCTCAGGCGCTGGAGCTGTGTGCAAAACCGTTGCTCGACATGCAGGTGATCGCGCCAGAGTATGTGACGGCAATCGTTGAGCAGCACCATAAGCTCGGGCCGTATTATGTGCTGACACCAGGGCTGGCTATGCCACATGCGCGGCCAGAAGAGGGGGCAAAAGGACTTGGCCTGTCATTATTAAAACTGAAACACGGAGTGTCTTTTGGTGCCGGAGAATTCGATCCCGTTGATGTGATCGTTATGCTGGCGGCCCCCGATAAGCATAGTCATATTGAAATGATATCTGCGCTGGCAGAGTTATTTTCCAGTGACGAAGATATGGCTGAATTGCATCAGGCGAATACGCTGGAGGATATTAAAAAGATTATCGACCGCTTCTGATTTAATTACTTTAAACCGATTGGTCTCAACATTACGCGAAAGCGTGATGCGACGTACTCTACTCAAAAAAGGGGATAACAATGAAAATCATGGCTATTTGCGGTTCTGGCCTGGGCAGTAGTTTTATGGTCGAAATGAATATTAAAAAGGTGCTTAAAAAACTGGGAATTGACGCGGATGTCGAACACTCCGATCTCTCTTCAGCCACGCCGGGTGCCGCCGATCTCTTTGTGATGGCAAAAGACATTGCGGCCAGCGCCAGCGTGCCAGAAAGCCAACTGGTGGTGATCAATAACATCATCGATATCAACGAACTTGAAACGCAACTGCGTGCCTGGTTCGCAAAACAATAAACCCTGAAGAGGCGAGGTGGATATGTTTATCCTTGAAACGCTGAATTTTGTTGTTGATATTTTAAAAGTCCCTTCGGTGCTGGTTGGCTTAATTGCGTTAATCGGTTTGGTTGCGCAGAAAAAAGCATTTTCCGATGTCGTTAAAGGCACAATTAAAACCATTCTGGGTTTTATTGTTCTGGGCGGCGGCGCCACGGTACTGGTGGGCTCCTTAAATCCGTTAGGTGGAATGTTTGAACATGCCTTTACTATTCAGGGCATCATCCCTAATAACGAAGCGATTGTGTCTATTGCGCTGGAGAAATACGGTGCATCCACGGCGTTGATTATGGCCTTCGGGATGGTGGCAAATATTATTGTCGCGCGATTCACCCGCCTGAAGTACATCTTCCTGACCGGACACCACACCTTCTATATGGCGTGCATGATTGGCGTGATCCTGACAGTGGCAGGGTTTGAAGGTGTCGGCCTGGTGTTCACCGGCTCACTGATCCTGGGCTTGATCATGGCGTTCTTCCCGGCGATTGCGCAGCGTTACATGAAGCGCATTACCGGCAACGATGAGATCGCCTTCGGCCACTTTGGCACGCTTGGTTATGTGCTTTCAGGCTGGATTGGCAGCAAGTGCGGCAAAGGCTCGCGTTCAACCGAAGAGATGAACCTGCCGAAGAACCTTAGCTTCCTGCGTGACAGCTCTATTTCTATCTCCCTGACCATGATGATTATCTATCTGATCATGGCAGTAAGTGCCGGGCGTGAATACGTAGAGGCGACCTTCAGCGGCGGCCAGAACTACCTGGTGTATGCCATCATCATGGCGATTACCTTTGCGGCTGGCGTGTTCATTATCCTGCAAGGTGTGCGTCTGATTCTGGCGGAGATCGTTCCGGCCTTTACCGGCTTCTCTGAAAAACTGGTGCCGAATGCGCGCCCGGCGCTGGACTGCCCTGTGGTCTACCCGTATGCGCCAAATGCGGTGCTGATTGGCTTCCTGTTCAGCTTCCTCGGCGGTCTGGTCGGGCTGTTCATCTGCGGTCAGTTCAGTTGGGTGCTTATCCTGCCGGGCGTGGTGCCGCACTTCTTTACTGGCGCAACGGCGGGTGTGTTCGGTAATGCAACCGGCGGGCGTCGCGGGGCCATGATTGGCGCGTTTGCCAACGGCCTGCTGATCACCTTCTTGCCTGTACTGCTGCTGCCGGTTCTCGGGGCGATTGGTTTTGCCAACACCACCTTCTCGGATGCTGATTTCGGCGCAGTCGGGATTGTGCTGGGCAACCTCGCACGCTTCCTGTCGCCAATGGCGATCACCGGGCTTGTTGTTGCGTTGTTCGCGCTGCTGGTGGCGTACAACGTGTTCGCTAAAAACAAATCTGCGGGCGGTAATGCGCAGGAAAACACCGGAGCCAAATCATGAATGTCACTGAAATCACCCAACTGGCGCGTGAAATCCGCGTTGAAACCCTGAAATCACTGACGCAGCTGGGTTTTGGTCACTATGGCGGCAGTATGTCGGTGGTCGAAACGTTGGCCGTTCTGTACGGGGCGATAATGAAAATTGACCCGGCCGACCCCGACTGGCCAGAGCGTGACTACTTTGTGCTGTCGAAAGGACACGCTGGCCCGGCGCTGTACAGCACCCTGGCGATTAAGGGCTACTTCCCGGTTGCAGAGCTGAGCACCCTGAACCAGAACGGAACGCGTCTGCCAAGCCACCCGGACAGGCTGAAAACGCGTGGTGTGGACGCTACCACCGGTTCCCTGGGGCAGGGGATTTCCATCGCAGGCGGAATGGCGCTGTCGCACAAGCTGTCAGGCAGGCCGAACCGGGTATTTTGCATCGTGGGTGACGGCGAGCTGAACGAAGGGCAGTGCTGGGAAGCGTTCCAGTTTATTGCCCACCATCGCCTGAACAACCTGACGGTGTTCGTTGACTGGAACAAACAGCAGCTTGATGGCGAGCTGGACGAAATCATCAGCGCATTCGACCTGGAAGGGAAATTCCGCGCCTTTGGCTTTGACGTGGTGACGGTAAAAGGTGACGACATCCCGGCGCTGCTGGAGGTGACATCCCTGATACCGCAGGCCGATGCGCGTCCGCGGGTGGTGATCCTCGACAGCATCAAAGGGCAGGGGGTGCCGTATCTGGAGCAGCTTAGCAATTCGCACCACCTGCGATTGACCGAAGAGAGCAAAGCGGCACTCAACGAGACAATCCGCCAACTGGAGGCTTCACATGATTAAGGTTGCACCCGCAGGACAAAAAGATGCCGTAGAGATGCGTAAAGTCTACGCCGGTTTTGTGGCAAAACAGATTGAGGCCGGGAGCAAGATAATCGCCCTGGAAGCCGATCTGATGAGCTCTATGGCAATGGACGGCGTGGCGCGCGATTACCCGCAGCATGTGATTAACTGCGGCATTATGGAGGCTAACGTTATTGGTACGGCGGCTGGGTTGTCTCTCACCGGACGTAAACCCTTCGTGCATACCTTTACCGCGTTCGCCAGCCGCCGCTGTTTTGACCAATTGTTTATGTCCCTGGACTACCAGCGTAATAACGTGAAAGTTATCGCATCTGATGCCGGCGTGACGGCCTGTCACAACGGTGGCACGCATATGTCGTTTGAGGATATGGGCATTGTGCGTGGCCTTGCCCATTCGGTAGTGCTGGAAGTCACCGATGCAGTGATGTTCGAAGATGTTTTGCGCCAGCTTATCGACCTCGAAGGCTTTTACTGGGTGCGCACCATCCGTAAGCAGGCACCGAGCGTCTATGCGCCGGGCTCGACGTTTACTATCGGTAAAGGCAACGTGCTGCGTGAAGGAACCGACATTACTCTGATTGCCAACGGCATTATGGTGGCAGAAGCGCTGGAAGCCGCGCGTCAGCTTGAGCAGGAAGGGGTGAGCGCTGCGGTCATCGACATGTTTACCCTCAAGCCCATTGACCGCATGTTAGTGAAGAATTATGCAGAGAAAACCGGGCGTATCGTCACCTGCGAAAACCACAGTATTCATAACGGGCTGGGTTCAGCCGTCGCGGAAGTGCTGGTAGAGACGTGTCCGGTGCCGATGCGGCGCGTGGGCGTGAAGGAACGTTACGGCCAGGTGGGTACGCAGGATTTCCTGCAAAAAGAGTACGGCCTGACGGCACATGACATTGTGTCGGCGGCAAGAGAGCTGCTGTAAATAAAAAAGGCGACTCTGTAGTCGCCTTTCTTGCCGGATGGCGCTTCGCTTATCCGGCCTACAAAACCGTAGGCCCGGTAAGCGCTAGCGCCACCGGGCTTTTTATCTTACTGCTGCTGTGAAGACTGGATCGCGGTCAGAGCGATGGTGTAGACGATATCGTCTACCAGCGCGCCACGAGACAGGTCGTTCACAGGTTTGCGCATCCCTTGCAGCATTGGCCCGATGGAGATCAGGTCAGCTGAACGCTGTACCGCTTTGTAGGTGGTGTTACCGGTGTTCAGATCCGGGAAGATGAACACGGTAGCGCGACCTGCAACCGGCGAGTTCGGCGCTTTGGATTTCGCAACGTCTGCCATAACGGCGGCGTCGTATTGCAGTGGGCCATCGATCATCAGGTCAGGACGTTTTTCCTGTGCCAGACGAGTCGCTTCGCGAACTTTCTCTACATCGCTACCTGCACCAGAAGTACCGGTGGAGTAAGAGAGCATCGCCACGCGTGGTTCGATACCGAACGCAATCGCGGAGTCAGCAGACTGGATAGCGATTTCAGCCAGTTGTTCTGCGGTTGGATCTGGGTTGATCGCGCAGTCACCGTAAACATAAACCTGTTCAGGCAGCAGCATGAAGAACACAGAAGACACCAGAGAGCTGCCTGGCGCTGTTTTGATCAGCTGCAATGGCGGGCGAATGGTGTTCGCAGTGGTGTGAACCGCACCAGAAACCAGGCCGTCGACTTCGTCCTGTTCCAGCATCAGCGTACCCAGAACCACGTTGTCTTCCAGCTGTTCACGCGCAACAGCTTCGGTCATGCCTTTGCTCTTACGCAGTTCGACCAGACGTGCAACATAGCTTTCGCGAACCACTTCTGGATCGACGATTTCAATGCCTGTGCCCAGCTCAACGCCCTGAGAGGCTGCTACGCGGTTGATCTCTTCCGGGTTACCCAGCAGCACACACGTCGCGATACCGCGCTCTGCACAGATGGCAGCCGCTTTAACAGTACGTGGTTCGTCGCCTTCTGGCAGAACAACACGTTTGCCTGCTTTACGCGCCAGCTCGGTCAGCTGGTAACGGAATGCCGGAGGAGACAGACGACGGCTGCGCTCGGAGGTTGCAGTCAGGGATTCGATCCAGTCTGCGTTGATGTAGCTTGCAACGTATTCCTGAACTTTCTCGATACGCTCGTGGTCATCAACCGGCACTTCCAGGTTGAAGCTTTGCAGGCTCAGAGAGGTCTGCCAGGTGTTGGTGTTCACCATGAATACTGGCAGGCCAGTGGCGAAAGCACGCTCGCAGAGCTTGCTTACGCGTGGGTCCATTTCGTAAGCACCGGTCAGCAGGATGGCACCGATTTCCACGCCGTTCATCGCAGCCAGGCACGCGGCAACCAGCACGTCAGGACGGTCAGCAGAGGTCACCAGCAGGGAACCTGCACGGAAGTGTTCCAGCATGTGCGGAATGCTGCGCGCACAGAAGGTGACAGACTTCACGCGGCGGGTGTTGATGTCGCCTTCGTTAACCACGGTAGCGTTCAGGTGACGCGCCATATCAATTGCACGGGTCGCAATCAGATCAAAGCTCCATGGCACCGCGCCCAGAACAGGCAGTGGGCTGGCTTCCTGAAGTTTAGCCGCGTCAACTTTAACCACTTTCGCTTTGGAAGAGTCGTCGAAGATTTCGGACAGGTCAGGGCGAGTACGACCCTGCTCATCAACCGGTGCGTTCAGTTTGTTAACGATAACGCCGGTGATGTTGGTATTTTTCGCGCCGCCGAAGCTGCTGCGAGTCAGTTCGATACGCTCTTTCAGCTGTTCCTGAGTATCTGTACCCTGGGACATCACAAAAACGATTTCAGCGTTCAGCGTTTTCGCGATTTCAAAGTTCAGAGACTGGGCAAACTGATGCTTGCGCGTTGGCACCAGGCCTTCAACCAGTACCACTTCTGCATCTTGCGTGCTGGCGTGGTAGTTGGCGATGATCTCTTCCATCAACACGTCTTTCTGGTTGCTGGAAAGCAGAGATTCAACGTGGCTCATCTTCAGCGGTTCAGCTGCTGGCAGATTGGAGTTCTTGCGCACGATGGTGGTGGTCTGGTCAGGCGCATCGCCACCGGCACGTGGCTGGGCGATTGGCTTAAAGACGCTCAGACGAACGCCTTTGCGTTCCATAGCACGGATAACGCCAAGGCTGACGCTGGTCAGGCCGACGCTGGTTCCGGTAGGGATCAGCATAATAATACGGGACACGGTTTATCCTCTTTCGTTACCGCCGAAATTGGGCGGGCTACAAAACAGCACCGCCAGCTAAGCTGGCGGTGTGGAATCAGGCTGTCAGGCGGCTCGCGTCTTGCGCGATGACCAGCTCTTCGTTAGTTGGAATAACGATAGCAGGACGGGTGCCTTCTTTGTTGATGAAACCAGACTTACCGAAACGGGCAGCCAGGTTACGTTCGTGATCAACCTCGAAGCCCAGAACGCCCAGTTTACCCAGGGACAGTTCACGGACCATTGCGGCGTTTTCACCGATACCACCGGTGAAGATAACCGCGTCCAGACGACCTTCCATCAGTGCAGTATAAGAACCGATGTACTTAGCCAGACGGTGGCAGTAAACGTCCATTGCACGTTTAGCGTCTGCTTTGTCTGTGTAGTTGTCTTCAACATAACGGCAGTCGCTGGTCACTTCGGTCAGACCCAGCAGGCCAGACTCTTTGGTCAGCATCTTGTTAATCTGATCAACGCTCATGCCCAGGGTGTCGTGCAGGTGGAAGATAATCGCCGGGTCGATATCACCGGAACGCGTACCCATCACCAGACCTTCCAGTGGGGTCAGGCCCATGGAGGTATCAACACATTTACCGTTGCGGATAGCAGAAACAGAACCACCGTTGCCCAGGTGGCAGGTGATGATGTTCACTTCTTCAACCGGTTTGTTCAGCACTTTTGCCGCTTCCTGAGTGACATAGAAGTGGCTGGTGCCGTGCGCGCCGTAACGACGTACGCCGTGCTCTCTGTACAGGCTGTACGGCAGGGCATACAGGTAAGACTCTTCCGGCATAGTCTGATGGAACGCGGTATCGAATACGGCCACGTTTTTGTCTTTCAGATTCGGGAAGGATTTCAGTGCTTCAGCGATACCGATCAGGTGAGCTGGGTTGTGCAGCGGCGCGAAGGATGCAGAGTCTTTGATACCCTGGATCACAGATTCGTCGATCACCACGGAACTGGTGTATTTTTCGCCGCCGTGGACGATACGGTGACCAATCGCAGTCAGCTGAGCAGACAGTTCTGGTTTTTGTGCCAGAATAGTGTTAACGATAAAGTTCAGCGCTTCACTGTGAGCGGCGCCTGCACCTAAAGCCGCTTCTTGTTTGCTGCCGTCCATCTTCCACTTGATACGTGCTTCTGGCAGGTGGAAACATTCGGCCAAACCAGAGAGGTACTCGTCACCGTTGAGCGCATCGATGATGGCGAATTTCAGTGAGGAGCTACCGCAGTTCAGAACCAGTACTAACTTACTCGACATGGAAGTACCTATTATTGATACGTGGCTAAAAAAACGTCAGTGAGTCGTGAAGCGTAACGCAATCGGACCCAGACATTTATGATTAACATCATGCCGAACGAACATTCTGGCATGATGGAAGAAATACATATGATTTTATGCCATTTTGAACATTTTTCAGACAATGGCATAATATGCGATAATTTGACGAGTTAACGATTCTCGTCTAAGGCCCTATCAGGCTGGCACAGAATACCCGATACTGGGTAGCGATGACAAAATATTTTGAACGTTGTCATAGCTTGTTGTGGTTTTGCACGAAAATTTTAATTTTTATATGTGAAGTTGAGGTACAGCCATGTCGACACCTGAGATCCCCTCCGTGAGCTTTTTCAGTCTGTTTCGTCGGGGCCAGCATTACGCAAAGACGTGGCCCATGGAAAAGCGCCTTGCGCCAATGTTCGTTGAGAATCGCGTGATACGCGCCACGCGTTATGCGATTCGTTTTATGCCGCCTGTGGCTATCTTTACCCTGTGCTGGCAAATTGCACTGGGTGGCCAGCTTGGGCCGGCCGTTGCCACAGCGCTGTTTGCGCTGAGCCTGCCAATGCAGGGCCTGTGGTGGTTAGGCAAACGTTCGGTAACGCCGTTGCCACCAACAATTTTACACTGGTTTTATGAAGTTCGCGGAAAACTTGAAGAGGCAGGGCAGGCGTTAGCCCCGGTTGAAGGTAAACCGGATTATCAGGCGCTGGCCGATACCCTTAAGCGAGCATTTAAACAACTTGATAAAACATTCCTCGATGATTTGTGATTGATCATCGAAACGACTATTAAAAGAAGGCACAGTAACAAACAGTTACCGTGTCTTTTTTTTTAAGTGCAATGCGCTACAGGAGTCGAAAGATGGAAATGACCCATGCTCAACGTCTGATTTTGTCTAACCAGTACAAGATGATGACTATGCTTGATCCCGACAACGCTGAGCGCTACAGCCGCTTGCAGACTATCGTTGAACGCGGGTTTGGTTTGCAGATGCGCGAACTGGATCGCGAGTTTGGCGAGCTTAAAGAAGAAACCTGCCGTACCGTTATCGATATCATGGAGATGTATCACGCACTGAACGTTTCCTGGACCAATCTCAAAGATCAGCAGTCCATCGATGAACGTCGCGTCACGTTCCTGGGCTTTGATGCCGCAACTGAAGCGCGTTATCTCAGCTATGTGCGCTTTATGGTGAACACAGAAGGGCGTTATACCCACTTTGATGCGGGCACGCACGGTTTTAATGCGCAGACTCCAATGTGGGAAAAATACCAGCGTATGTTGAGCGTCTGGCACTCCTGCCCGCGCCAGTACCATTTAAGTAGCAACGAAATTCAACAAATCATTAATGCCTGACGGAGGTGCATGTGCAGTGTAAAGGTTTTCTGTTTGATCTGGACGGTACGCTGGTGGATTCGCTGCCGGTTGTGGAGCGCTCCTGGTGCCATTGGGCCGACAGGCATGGCATAGACCACCAGGAAGTATTGAATTTCATCCATGGCAAACAGGCCATTACCTCGTTGCGCCATTTCCTGACGGGGAGCCCGGAGGAAGAGATTCAGGCGGAGTTCAAATATCTTGAGCAAATTGAAGCGACAGATACTGACGGGATCGTTGCACTTCCTGGTGCGCGTGAACTGCTTGAACATCTGAACGAAGCGCACATCCCGTGGGCTATCGTGACATCAGGTTCAATCCCTGTTGCACATGCGCGTCATAAAGCAGCAGGTTTACCTAAGCCTGAAGTGTTTATCACCGCAGAACGCGTTAAGCGCGGCAAACCAGAGCCTGATGCATTTTTACTGGGCGCTGAGTTACTGGGGCTTGCACCCGCAGAGTGTGTCGTGGTGGAAGATGCGGCGGCCGGTGTTCTGGCTGGTTTGAATGCCGGCAGCCACGTTATCGCGGTTAACGTACCGGCGGACTCTCCCCGGCTGGACGAAGCCGATTTTGTCCTCAGCTCTCTGACGGCGATAGCGGTCTCTAAGTCGCCTGACGGAATTGTAACTGTCTCGTTGAAAATGTAACCCCATGATTTAGCCCCACTTTGTTGGGGCTTTTTTATGGCACTCTTTTCCTTTGATCCCTCTGACAAGGATATGTTGTGAACGGTGAACTGATTTGGGTCCTCAGCCTGCTTTTAATCGCCATCATTCTCTTTGCCACAGGCAAGGTGCGCATGGATGCCATCGCCTTGTTTGTCATTGTTGCCTTTGTACTGAGCGGCACGCTCACGCTGCATGAAGCCTTCTCAGGGTTTAGTGACCCTAACGTCATTCTGATTGCGGCCCTGTTTATTATCGGTGATGGCCTGGTGCGCACCGGTGTGGCGACCATTATGGGGGCGTGGCTGGTCAAAGTTGCGGGTAACAGTGAAACCAAAATGCTGGTCTACCTGATGGTAACCGTTGCCGGGCTGGGCGCGTTTATGAGTTCAACCGGCGTGGTGGCCATTTTCATTCCGGTTGTCCTGAGTGTCTCCATGCGAATGCAGACCTCGCCGTCACGTCTGATGATGCCCCTGAGCTTTGCCGGGCTTATCAGCGGCATGATGACGCTGGTGGCCACGCCGCCAAACCTGGTGGTCAACAGTGAGTTAATCCGCGAAGGGTTGCAGGGGTTTAGCTTTTTTAGCGTCACCCCGCTTGGGCTGGTGATTCTGGTTCTGGGCGTTATCTATATGCTGTTAACCCGTTTTGCGCTAAAGGGCGAAAAACAGGATAAAGCGAAAGATGGCTGGAAGCGGCGCACCTTCCGCGATTTGATTAAAGAGTATCGCCTGACTGGCCGGGCCCGCCGCCTGGCGATCCGCCCGGGTTCGCCGATGGTTGGTCAGCGGCTTGATGACCTCAGGCTGCGCGAGCGTTACGGCGCGAACGTTATCGGTGTGGAGCGCTGGCGTCGCTTTCGTCGGGTTATTGTCAATGTTAACGGGGTATCAGAATTCCGTGCGCGCGATGTTTTGCTGATTGATATGTCCACGGCAGACGTCGATCTGCGCGAGTTTTGCAGCGAGCAGCTGCTTGAGCCCATGGTTCTGCGCGGCGAGTATTTTTCGGATCAGGCGCTGGATGTGGGCATGGCTGAAGTCTCACTTATTCCTGAATCGGAACTGCTGGGTAAAACCGTCCGCGAAATTGGTTTTCGTACCCGCTACGGCCTGAATGTTGTTGGTCTGAAGCGTGACGGCGTGGCGCTTGAAGGCGCCGTGGTCGATGAACCTATTCTGCTGGGGGATATCTTCCTGGTCGTGGGCAACTGGAAGCTCATCAGCCAGCTGGGGCAAAAAGGCCGTGATTTTGTGGTTCTCAACATGCCCATTGAAGAGAGCGATGCCTCACCTGCTCACAGCCAGGCACCTCATGCGATTTTTTGCCTGGTGCTGATGGTTGCTCTGATGCTTACCGACGAGATCCCCAATCCGGTGGCGGCGATTATTGCTTGTTTGCTAATGGGCAAATTCCGTTGCATAGATGCGGAAAGTGCCTACAAAGCCGTTCACTGGCCGAGCATTATTCTTATCGTCGGGATGATGCCCTTTGCGCTGGCGCTGCAAAAAACCGGCGGTGTGGACTTGATTGTGAAAGGGTTGATGGACGTTGGCGGTGGCTACGGGCCTTATATGATGATGGTGTGCTTGTTTGTTATGTGTGCCGCGATTGGCTTGTTTATCTCAAACACCGCAACAGCCGTATTAATGGCGCCCATTGCCCTGGCGATGGCGAAATCAATGGGCGTCTCGCCTTATCCGTTTGCCATGATGGTGGCGATGGCGGCGTCGGCGGCCTTTATGACGCCTGTCTCTTCACCGGTTAACACGCTGGTGCTGGGGCCGGGTAACTATAAATTCAGTGATTTCGTGAAGATTGGGGTGCCATTTACGGTGCTGGTGATGGTGGTGTGCGTGGTGTTAATTCCTGTTTTATTCCAGTTTTAGCGCCAGCGCAGAAACATAGGCCGGGTAAGGTGAAGCCGCTACCCGGCAAAAAAATTACAACGGCGAATCCTGGCTAATCTCGTCCAGCGATAAATGGAAGCTCGGCACAAACACCTGCATAAAATAGTCCATCTCATCGCTGCGGCGGGACTCCAGCGTTTTCTCCAGACGCGTTTTTGCCAGTAAAAATTCGTTGTTTCCCGCTGACAACTCTTCCAGACACTTCAGATAGGCGCACAGCGCATCTGCCTGCTTCACCAGTGATTTCTCATCTTCGGTGTAGCTATGCTCATCGATTAGCGGCTCGAAGATATCGCGTAACTCTTCCGGCACCATGTCGATCAGCTTCTGCTGAGCAATCTTCTCGATGGCCTTATATTCCTGGGCAATTTGCGAATTGAAATATTTCACCGGGGTGGGTAAATCCCCGGTCAGAACTTCTGACGCATCATGGTACATCGCCAGCAGGGCAATGCGTTCTGCGTTGACTTGTCCGTTAAATTTACGGTTTTTAATGGCTGCCAGCGCGTGGGCGACCATCGCGACCTGCAAACTGTGTTCTGACACATTCTCAGTGCGCACATTGCGCATCAGCGGCCAGCGGTTGATGAGCTTTAGGCGGGAGAGGTGGGCAAAGAAATGGCTCTGACTCATAGGTTACCTTTTGTCTTCACTGCGACAGGTTTCATTGTGCGGGGAGGGGAGGCAAGATGCAAATCAGGCTACCTGAAGTAGCCTGATTTTTAAGATTACTGATGATAACCGGAGAGGAAACGCCCGAAGCGGCTGATGGCCATTTCCAGATCATCTTCGCGCGGCAGGGTAACGATACGCACGTGATCCGGCCACGGCCAGTTAAACGCAGTCCCCTGAACCAGCAGCACTTTCTCCTGAAGCAGGAAATCCAGCACCATTTTCTGATCGTCATGAATATTGAAGCGCTTAGCGTCAATTTTCGGGAACATATAGAGTGCGCCGTTTGGCTTCACGCAGGACACACCCGGAATATCGTTGATGAGTTCCCATGCACGGTTGCGCTGCTCATACAGACGCCCGCCAGGGACAATAAACTCGCTGATGCTCTGGTAACCGCCCAGCGCCGTCTGGATCGCGTGCTGCGCCGGGACGTTTGCGCACAAGCGCATAGACGCCAGCATTTCCAGCCCTTCGATATAACCTTTCGCGTGTTTTTTCGGGCCGTTCAGTACCATCCAGCCCTGACGGAAGCCCGCCACGCGGTAGGTTTTTGACAGGCCGTTGAAGGTGACGGTTAACAGGTCTGGGGCCAGCGCGGCGATAGAGTGGTGCTGCGCTGCGTCATACAGGATCTTGTCGTAGATTTCGTCAGCGAAAATGATCAGGTTGTGCTGGCGGGCGATCTCTACGATCTCCATCAGCAGCTCTTTGGAGTACACCGCACCCGTTGGGTTGTTCGGGTTGATAATCACAATCCCGCGCGTACGTGGGGTGATTTTGGCGCGGATATCATCCAGATCCGGGAACCAGTCGGAGGATTCATCGCACAGGTAGTGCACCGCTTTACCGCTGGACAGCGACACGGCTGCCGTCCACAGCGGGTAATCCGGTGCCGGAACCAGCATTTCGTCACCGCTGTTCAACAGTGCCTGCATCGCCTGTACGATCAGTTCGGAAACGCCGTTACCGATATAGATATCTTCCACGGTCACATCACGCATCCCACGCGCCTGATAATGCTGCATGATGGCTTTACGTGCTGAGTAGAGTCCTTTGGAATCGCAATAACCTTGCGCAGTAGGTAGGTTGCGGATCACATCAACCAGGATTTCATCCGGCGCTTCAAAACCAAATGGCGCGGGGTTACCAATGTTGAGCTTCAGAACCTTGTTGCCTTCTTCTTCGAGACGTTTTGCCTCTTTGAGTACCGGGCCGCGAATGTCATAACAGACGTTATCTAGTTTGCTGGATTTTTCGATAGGGGACATGAACCTTTAACCTTTTCGCTATTATTGCCACTCCCTGCCGTGGAAGTCAGCACGGAACAATGTACTCCCACCTCGCGTCGTTTTGAAGGGCGTACAGAAGAAGATTTTGCACAATGGGATAAATTCTTTGCAATCTATTACCCTATTCGTAAACGATTTGCCTGCACTAAAGTAACGTATGTAGTGTGGTATTAGGTTTATTGTGCTTTTTATGTATTGATTTGTTGCATTTTATGCTGGAATAAATAAAGCTCAGATCTGCAAGACGGGGAACTGCAGAGCAGTTTCCCTGCGTGACTTTTCGTAAAACCTGAGCTTTAAGGGGTGTTGCGCATTATATTGATTAACAGGGTTAAAAGTTGTCCATGTAAAATTAATGTTAAGTGTTATTAATGAATGACCTTAATCTAAATTAAAATTTATTTATTATTACCGATGAAAATGCAACTTTCGTTAATTTTAATAAAATTAGTTAAGTTGCTTACCAGCCCTGTTAAATCCTGAATATTGCAATAATACTTATAAATAAAGTGGATTTGGGTTAAGATGTCTTTCAGAAGAGTAGATGAGAGATACTCATGTATTGCCTATCTGAATCAACTTTTTTTATATAATTGATTGTTATTGTTAGAGTTATCTCTGGCGGGAATGTGTAAACTACATCCTGCTACGTTAACAGCGCTGCGATCAAGATGGCAGGTAATGTGCATTTCCTTTAATGGAATTTACATAAACCTGCAAACATCTAAATATCCTGAACGTTTTAGAGAATAAAAATAACGTCATGAAACGTGATTTCTGACTGTTGGTTCACAGCAGCACAATAACTATCTGTCAGGCAGTCTGCCGGGCCGGGATGCGAGGGAAATCCTTCAGAAGGAATTGTTTAACTGTTACACAGCTTCAACCCGGGCAGCTCCGCACGAGCAACCTGTAAGTGAATAGATATGATAAATGCAAATCGTCCGATAATGAATCTCGACCTCGATCTGCTGAGAACGTTTGTTGCGGTCGCCGATCTCAACACTTTTGCAGCAGCTGCTGCCGCAGTTTGCCGTACCCAGTCAGCCGTTAGCCAACAAATGCAAAGGCTGGAACAACTGGTCGGTAAAGAGCTTTTTGCACGCCATGGGCGTAATAAACTTTTAACTGAGCACGGTATTCAGCTTTTAGGTTATGCCAGGAAAATACTTCGCTTTAATGATGAAGCATGTATGTCATTAATGTTTAGCAACCTTCAGGGAGTGCTAACATTAGGCGCATCTGATGAATCCGCTGATACCATATTGCCTTTCCTTCTCAACCGTATTAGTTCGGTTTATCCGAAACTTGCGCTAGATGTTAGCGTAAAACGTAACGCCTTTATGGTGGATATGTTGAAGGAGAATGAAGTTGATTTGGTGGTGACTACGCATCGTCCTGGGCAATTTGATTGTCTGACGTTACGGACCTCACCAACACATTGGTATTGCGCAGCCGAATATGTTCTGCAAAAAGGTGAGGCTATTCCGTTGGTCTTGCTCGATGAGCCGAGCCCGTTCCGCGATATGGTGATTTCAGCGCTGAATGAAGCCAATATCCCGTGGCGTCTGGCTTATGTGGCGTCGACCTTGCCAGCAGTGCGTGCCGCCGTGAAAGCGGGGCTTGGCGTAACGGCTCGTCCGGTAGAGATGATGAGCCCGGATCTGCGCGTATTGGGTAAAGCCGACGGTCTTCCGGTACTGCCGGATACGGAATACTTGCTCTGCCACAACGCGTCCAGCAATAACGAACTGGCGAAGGTCGTGTTTGAGGCCATGGAAAACTACCATAACCCCTGGCAATATGAGCATGTTACTCCCGAAGGGGGGGGCGACTCCCTGGTGGTTCAAGGGGATTTGAGTGATCAATAGCTCAAATTTCTGGTAACAAAATGTAAGTGTAAAAAAGAGCCACTCGCGTGATTTTCTCACGGAGTGGTTTTTTTTTGATAAAAATAACCTTCGTCAAAATAAGGGTTATGAAAATAAATATTAATTATCATTAAGTTAGTGTGATTGGTTTAAAATTTAAACAATTTCTGTTCTCAGTTCCTTTCTGGGGTGTTCATGTTAAAAAAACGGGAAATATGTTGCCGTTTTTTTGATTGAATTAACAAAAGCGTGTCTCAGATCAAGAAAATACTCCTATTTGGGGGGAGGAATCGTTGGCAAATCCTGTCAAAATAGGAGGGTTATTTTTTTTACTTCCAAAACGGACACGATTCAACAACATGCTGTTGACGTAAAGTCAGGCACCCACCAGGGTTAAATGGCATGAAATGTTAATGGGAATCGTTCGATGTAATTTAATGTGAAGAAACCTTTGTTAAAGTTGACAAAAGGTTATAGAAAGGAGTAAAAAACCACATCATTTTGCTGTCTACGCCTCATTTCCGACAGTTAGTGTAAGGTTATTTGTTCCTCCCCATGAATCGATGTGATGCCCATCTGCCAGCAAGAGCAGTGTCGTCGGTATCACTTTTGATGAGTAAGCAATGAGTATGTCAACATCCACAGAAGTCATCGCTCATCACTGGGCATTCGCAATCTTTCTTATTGTAGCCATTGGCCTGTGCTGCCTGATGTTAGTCGGCGGCTGGTTCCTGGGCGGTCGCGCCCGCGCAAGGCACAAAAACACACCTTTCGAATCAGGCATTGATTCAGTAGGTTCCGCTCGCTTACGCCTGTCTGCCAAGTTCTACCTGGTAGCCATGTTCTTCGTCATCTTCGACGTTGAAGCGCTTTACCTTTTCGCATGGTCTACCTCCATCCGCGAAAGTGGTTGGGTGGGCTTTGTCGAGGCCGCAATTTTCATTTTAGTGCTACTGGCCGGTCTGGTTTATCTGGTGCGTATCGGCGCGCTGGACTGGACGCCTGTGCGTTCACGTCGTGAACACATCAACCCGGAAAACAGTATCTCTAATCGTCAGCAGTAACAGCGAGGCAATAAGATGGATTATACGCTCACCCGCATAGATCCTAACGGTGAGAATGACCGTTACCCCCTGCAAAAACAGGAGATCGTAACCGACCCCCTGGAGCAAGAAGTCAATAAAAGCGTGTACATGGGCAAGCTCGAGCACGCCATGCACGATATGGTCAACTGGGGTCGTAAGAACTCCATCTGGCCATACAACTTTGGCCTTTCTTGCTGCTACGTTGAAATGGTGACGTCATTCACTGCGGTGCATGACGTTGCGCGTTTTGGGGCAGAGGTACTGCGTGCTTCCCCACGTCAGGCCGACCTGATGGTGGTAGCCGGTACATGCTTTACCAAAATGGCACCTGTCATTCAGCGTCTTTATGACCAGATGCTGGAACCAAAATGGGTTATCTCCATGGGCGCATGTGCAAACTCAGGCGGTATGTACGACATTTATTCCGTTGTGCAGGGCGTTGATAAGTTCATTCCCGTGGATGTGTACATCCCAGGTTGTCCGCCACGTCCGGAAGCTTATATGCAGGCTCTGATGCTGTTGCAGGAGTCCATCGGTAAAGAACGCCGTCCGCTCTCCTGGGTCGTAGGCGATCAGGGTGTGTATCGCGCCAACATGCAGTCTGAGCGCGAGCGTAAACGCGGTGAACGTATTGCCGTCACCAATCTGCGTACGCCTGACGAAATTTAATTTGCGCCTGTAGGCCTGGAGAACACCTTCGCATATCACTACTCAAATAGCGCGAAGCCAGGCTTGACAGTCACCACGGACCATTTGCAATGGTGAACAATATGACCGACTTAACCGCGCAAGAAGCCGCATGGCAAACCCGGGATCATCTGGATGACCCGGTCATTGGCGAGCTGCACAACCGTTTTGGGCCGGATGCCTTTACTGTTCAGGCCACCCGCACCGGGGTACCCGTTGTTTGGGTGAAGCGTGAACAATTACTGGAAGTCGTCGATTTCCTCAAGAAATTGCCAAAACCATACGTCATGCTGTTTGACTTACACGGCATGGATGAACGTCTGCGTACCCACCGCCAGGGCCTCCCTGCTGCGGATTTTTCCGTTTTCTACCACCTGATCTCAATAGACCGCAACACGGATATCATGCTCAAGGTGGCATTGTCTGAAAACGACATGCATCTGCCAACGATCACCAAACTTTTCCCGAACGCCAACTGGTATGAGCGTGAAACCTGGGAAATGTTCGGTATGACCTTTGACGGCCACCCACATCTGACGCGCATCATGATGCCGCAGACCTGGACAGGCCACCCGCTGCGTAAAGACTACCCGGCGCGTGCCACTGAATTCGACCCGTTTGAGCTGACCAAAGCCAAGCAGGATCTGGAGATGGAAGCGCTGACCTTCAAGCCGGAAGACTGGGGCATGAAGCGTGGTACCGAAAACGAGGACTTCATGTTCCTTAACCTCGGTCCAAACCACCCGTCTGCGCACGGTGCATTCCGTATTATTCTTCAGCTCGATGGTGAAGAGATTGTCGACTGCGTACCGGATATCGGCTACCACCACCGTGGTGCTGAGAAGATGGGCGAGCGTCAGTCCTGGCACAGCTACATTCCGTATACTGACCGTATCGAATATCTCGGCGGCTGCGTAAACGAAATGCCATACGTGCTGGCCGTTGAGAAACTGGCAGGTATCACTACGCCAGATCGCGTTAACGTGATTCGCGTGATGCTCTCAGAACTGTTCCGTATTAACAGCCACCTGCTGTACATCTCCACGTTCATTCAGGACGTTGGCGCGATGACCCCGGTCTTCTTCGCCTTTACTGACCGTCAGAAAATTTACGATTTGGTAGAAGCGATTACCGGTTTCCGTATGCACCCGGCCTGGTTCCGTATCGGCGGTGTAGCACACGATCTGCCGCGCGGATGGGACCGTCTGCTGCGTGAATTCCTCGACTGGATGCCAAAACGTCTGGCTTCTTACGAGAAAGCCGCGCTGCGTAACACCATCCTGAAAGGCCGTTCCCAGGGCGTTGCCGCTTACGGTGCGAAAGAAGCGCTGGAGTGGGGTACAACAGGGGCAGGTCTGCGTGCGACCGGTATTGATTTCGACGTGCGTAAAGCCCGTCCTTACTCTGGTTACGAGAACTTCGACTTTGAAGTCCCGGTTGGCGGCGGCGTTTCCGACTGCTACACCCGTGTGATGCTGAAAGTGGAAGAGCTGCGCCAGAGTCTGCGCATCCTTGAGCAGTGCCTCAACAACATGCCGGAAGGCCCGTTCAAAGCGGATCACCCGCTGACGACGCCGCCACCGAAAGAGCGCACGCTGCAACATATCGAAACCCTTATCACGCACTTCCTGCAAGTGTCCTGGGGCCCGGTCATGCCGGCGCAGGAATCCTTCCAGATGATCGAAGCGACCAAGGGTATCAACAGTTACTACCTGACCAGCGACGGCAGCACCATGAGCTACCGTACCCGTGTGCGTACGCCAAGCTTCGCGCACTTGCAGCAGATCCCGGCCGCTATTCGCGGCAGTCTGGTCTCTGACCTGATTGTGTATCTGGGTAGTATCGATTTTGTTATGTCAGATGTGGACCGCTAATTATGCACGAAAATCAACAACCACAGACCGAGGCTTTTGAGCTGAGTGAAGCAGAACGTGCCGCCATTGAGCACGAGATGCACCACTACGAAGACCCGCGTGCGGCGTCCATTGAAGCGCTGAAAATCGTACAGAAACAGCGTGGTTGGGTGCCGGATGGGGCGATCTATGAGATCGCAAAAGTGCTGGGTATTCCGGCAAGTGACGTAGAAGGTGTGGCAACGTTCTATAGCCAGATCTTCCGCCAGCCGGTTGGCCGCCACGTGATCCGCTACTGTGACAGCGTGGTTTGTCACATTACGGGTTATCAGGGCATTCAGGCTGCTATTGAGAAGAAACTCGATATCAAACCGGGCCAGACCACGTTCGACGGTCGTTTTACCCTGCTGCCAACCTGCTGCCTGGGTAACTGCGACAAGGGGCCGACCATGATGATTGATGAGGACACTCACAGCCATCTGACGCCGGAAGCCATTCCTGACCTTCTGGAGCAGTACAAATGAAAACTGTAATTCGTACTGCTGAGACTCATCCGCTGACCTGGCGTCTGCGCGATGACAAACAGCCGGTATGGCTTGAAGAATACGAAAGCAAAAACGGTTATGCCGGTGCGCGTAAAGCCCTGGGTGGCATGGCACCGGACGACATCGTTAATGTGGTGAAAGACGCTGGCCTGAAAGGGCGCGGCGGTGCGGGCTTCTCCACCGGTCTGAAGTGGAGTCTGATGCCGAAAGACGAGTCCATGAACATCCGTTACCTGCTGTGTAACGCCGATGAAATGGAGCCGGGCACCTATAAAGACCGCCTGCTGATGGAACAGCTGCCGCACCTGCTGGTGGAAGGCATGTTGATCTCCGCGTTCGCGCTGAAAGCGTACCGTGGCTACATCTTCCTGCGCGGTGAGTACATCGAAGCGGCAGAAAACCTGCGTCGCGCGATTGCCGAAGCGACCGAAGCGGGTCTGCTGGGTAAAAATATTCTGGGCACCGGTTTTGACTTCGAACTGTTCGTGCACACCGGTGCAGGGCGTTACATCTGCGGTGAAGAAACCGCGCTGATTAACTCCCTTGAAGGCCGTCGTGCGAACCCGCGTTCCAAGCCACCGTTCCCGGCGAGCTCTGGCGTATGGGGTAAACCGACCTGCGTAAACAACGTCGAAACCCTGTGTAACGTCCCGGCAATCCTCGCCAATGGCGTGGAGTGGTATCAGGGCATCTCTTCAAGTAAGGATGCAGGTACCAAGCTGATGGGCTTCTCTGGCCGCGTGAAGAACCCGGGTGTCTGGGAGCTGCCATTTGGCACGACCGCGCGCGAAATTCTTGAAGACTATGCAGGCGGGATGCGTGACGGGCTGAAATTCAAAGCCTGGCAGCCAGGCGGGGCAGGGACAGATTTCCTGACCGAGGCCCACCTTGATCTGCCAATGGAATTCGAAAGCATTGGTAAAGCAGGCAGCCGTCTGGGTACGGCGCTGGCGATGGCTGTCGACCACGAGATCGGCATGGTGTCGCTGGTACGTAACCTGGAAGAGTTCTTCGCCCGTGAGTCCTGCGGCTGGTGTACACCGTGCCGTGATGGTCTGCCGTGGAGCGTGAAGATCCTGCGTGCTATTGAACGTGGCGAAGGCCAGCCGGGCGATATCGAGACACTTGAGCAACTGTGTCGATTCCTGGGCCCAGGTAAAACCTTCTGTGCCCACGCACCGGGTGCTGTAGAGCCATTGCAGAGCGCGATTAAATATTTCCGCGACGAATTCGAAGCAGGCATCAAGCAGCCGTTCAGCAATACCCATTCAATTAATGGTATTCAGCCGAACCTGCTGAAAGCGCGCTGGTAAAGACAGAATTTTGATTAACGCTCAGAGCTAATCTGAGCCAACTGGAAGCATGCTAATGGCTACGATTCATGTAGACGGCAAAGAATACGAGGTCAACGGGGCGGACAACCTGCTAGAAGCTTGTCTGTCGCTCGGCCTTGATATTCCGTACTTTTGCTGGCATCCGGCGCTGGGCAGCGTCGGTGCTTGCCGCCAGTGTGCGGTGAAGCAATATCAAAACGCGGAAGACACGCGTGGTCGCCTGGTGATGTCCTGTATGACGCCAGCTACCGAAGGCACCTTTATTTCGATTGACGATGAAGAAGCCAAACAGTTCCGCGAAAGCGTTGTGGAATGGTTGATGACCAACCACCCGCACGATTGTCCGGTCTGTGAAGAGGGCGGTAACTGCCACCTTCAGGATATGACCGTTATGACCGGTCACAGCTTCCGTCGCTATCGCTTTACCAAACGTACCCACCGCAATCAGGATCTGGGGCCGTTCATCTCTCACGAAATGAACCGCTGCATCGCCTGCTACCGCTGTGTGCGTTACTACAAAGACTATGCAGACGGTCAGGATCTGGGCGTATATGGCGCACATGACAACGTCTACTTCGGTCGTCCGGAAGACGGTACGCTGGAAAGCGAATTCTCCGGTAACCTGGTAGAAATCTGCCCGACCGGCGTATTCACGGACAAAACCCACTCCGAGCGCTACAACCGTAAATGGGACATGCAGTTTGCACCAAGCATCTGCCAGCAGTGCTCCCTTGGTTGTAACACCAGCCCGGGTGAACGTTACGGCGAACTGCGTCGTATCGAAAACCGCTATAACGGTACCGTTAACCACTACTTCCTGTGCGACCGTGGTCGTTTCGGTTATGGCTATGTGAACCTGAAAGACCGTCCGCGTCAGCCGGTTCAGCGCCGTGGCGATGACCTGATCACCCTGAACGCTGAACAAGCGATGCAGGGCGCGGCAGATATTCTGCGCCAGTCGAAGAAAGTGATCGGTATCGGCTCCCCACGTGCCAGCGTCGAAAGTAACTTCGCGCTGCGTGAACTGGTTGGAGCTGAAAACTTCTACACCGGTATCGCCCAGGGCGAGCAGGAACGTCTGCAACTGGTGCTGAAAGTGCTGCGCGAAGGCGGTATTCATACTCCTGCGCTGCGCGAAATCGAATCCTATGATGCAGTTCTGGTGTTAGGTGAAGACCTGACTCAGACCGGCGCTCGCGCGGCTCTGGCGGTTCGCCAGGCGGTGAAAGGTAAAGCACGCGAAATGGCGGCAGCCCAGAAAGTGGCTGACTGGCAGATTGCGGCAATCCTGAATATCGGCCAGCGCGCCAAGCATCCTCTGTTTGTTACCAGCATTGATGATACCCGTCTGGATGATATCGCAGCGTGGACCTACCGCGCGCCGGTTGAAGACCAGGCCCGTCTCGGCTTTGCCATTGCACACGCGCTGGACAGCAACTCTCCGGCAGTTGAACTGGATCGCGACCTGCAAAACAAGGTTGACGTGATTGTTCAGGCGCTGGCGGGTGCGAAGAAACCGCTGATTATTTCCGGTACTAATGCCGGTAGCGTTGAGATCGTTCAGGCTGCAGCAAACGTTGCCAAAGCCCTGAAAGGCCGCGGTTCAGACGTTGGCGTGACCATGATTGCCCGTGCGGTGAACAGCATTGGCCTGGGTATGATTGGCGGCGGTTCTCTGGACGCAGCGTTAAGCGAACTGGAAACCGGTGCTGCTGACGCGGTTATCGTGCTTGAGAACGACCTGCATCGTCATGCCTCTGCGGCACGCGTTGACGCTGCGCTTGCAAAAGCACCGCTGGTGATGGTGATTGACCATCAGCGCACCGCGATTATGGATAAAGCGCACCTTGTGCTCTCTGCGGCAAGCTTCGCAGAAAGCGACGGTACGGTGATTAACAACGAAGGCCGCGCACAGCGCTTCTTCCAGGTTTATGACCCGGCGTACTACGACAGCAACACCATTATGCTGGAAAGCTGGCGCTGGCTGCACTCCCTGGACAGCACCGTGCAGAGCCGTGAAGTGGACTGGACGCAGCTTGACCACGTTATCGACGCGGTTGTGGAAAAACTGCCTCAGCTGGCGGGCATCAAAGATGCTGCACCTGACGCAAGCTTCCGTATTCGCGGCCAGAAACTGGCGCGTGAACCACACCGTTACAGCGGTCGTACCGCAATGCGTGCCAACATCAGCGTGCATGAACCTCGTCAGCCGCAGGACAAAGACACGATGTTCGCCTTCTCTATGGAAGGGAACAACCAGCCGTCTGCGCCGCGCTCTCAGGTTCCGTTCGCATGGGCACCGGGCTGGAACTCCCCACAGGCATGGAACAAGTTCCAGGCAGAAGTGGGCGGCTCCCTGCGTCACGGCGATCCGGGTGTGCGTCTGATTGAAGCCTCCGAAAGCGGTCTGGATTTCTTCAGCGCCGTACCGGCAAGCTTCCAGGCTCAGGAAGGTAACTGGCGTATTGCGCCGTACTACCATCTGTTTGGTAGCGACGAAATGTCCCAACGTTCTCCTGTATTCCAGCAACGTATGCCGCAGCCTTACATCAAGCTCAACCCGGCAGACGCCGCGAAGCTTGGCGTGAATGCGGGCGCGAACATTGCCTTTAGCTACGATGGCCAGACAATCAGCCTGCCGCTGATTATCTCCGAAGGTCTGACAGCAGGGCAGGTGGGTCTGCCAATGGGGATGCCTGGCATCGCTCCGGTACTGGCGGGCGCGCGTCTTGATAACTTGCAGGAGGCAAAAGCATGAGTTGGTTAACGCCGGACCTTATCGACATCCTGCTGAGCATTCTGAAAGCGGTTGTGATTCTGCTGGTGGTGGTCACCTGCGGTGCATTCATGAGCTTTGGTGAACGTCGTCTGCTCGGTCTGTTCCAGAACCGATACGGACCGAACCGCGTGGGCTGGGGTGGTTCACTCCAGCTGGTCGCGGACATGATCAAGATGTTCTTTAAAGAGGACTGGATCCCGCGCTTCTCGGATCGCGTGATCTTTACTCTGGCACCGATGATCGCCTTTACCTCGCTGCTGCTGGCGTTTGCTATCGTTCCTGTCAGCCCGACCTGGGTTGTGGCTGACCTGAACATCGGCATTCTGTTCTTCCTGATGATGGCAGGTCTCGCGGTTTACGCGGTGCTGTTCGCAGGCTGGTCCAGTAACAACAAATACTCCCTGCTGGGTGCAATGCGTGCTTCTGCGCAGACGCTGAGCTACGAAGTATTTCTGGGTCTTTCCCTGATGGGCGTGGTGGCGCAGGCCGGTTCATTCAACATGACCGACATCGTCAACAACCAGGCCGACATCTGGAACGTTATCCCGCAGTTCTTTGGTTTTGTTACCTTTGCTATCGCGGGCGTGGCAGTGTGTCACCGTCACCCGTTTGACCAGCCAGAAGCCGAACAGGAACTGGCCGACGGTTACCACATTGAATATTCCGGTATGAAATTCGGTCTGTTCTTCGTGGGCGAGTACATCGGTATTGTCACCATTTCCGCGTTGATGGTAACGCTGTTCTTTGGTGGCTGGCATGGCCCGTTCTTACCGCCGTTCATCTGGTTCGCGTTGAAAACCGCGTTCTTCATGATGATGTTCATTTTGATTCGTGCGTCCTTACCGCGTCCTCGTTATGACCAGGTAATGTCCTTCGGCTGGAAAGTGTGCCTGCCGCTGACGCTCGTCAACTTGTTGGTAACGGCAGCTGTCATTCTCTGGCAGCAGCCATAAGGGGCTTTAGACCATGACCTTAAAAGAATTATTGGTAGGCACCGGCACCCAGCTACGCAGTATCTGGATGATCGGCCTGCACGCGTTTGCCAAACGCGAAACCCAGATGTACCCGGAAGAGCCGGTATATCTGCCGCCGCGCTACCGTGGTCGTATTGTGCTGACGCGCGATCCGGACGGTTCCGAGCGCTGCGTTGCCTGTAACCTGTGTGCGGTAGCGTGTCCGGTAGGCTGTATCTCTCTGCAAAAAGCAGAGACGGTAGATGGCCGCTGGTATCCTGAGTTCTTCCGCATCAACTTCTCACGCTGCATCTTCTGTGGTCTGTGTGAAGAAGCGTGCCCAACCACGGCGATTCAGCTGACTCCAGACTTCGAACTGGGTGAGTACAAGCGTCAGGATCTGGTGTACGAGAAAGAGGATCTGCTGATTTCCGGTCCGGGCAAATACCCGGAATATAACTTCTACCGGATGGCGGGTATGGCAATCGACGGCAAAGATAAGGGCGAAGCAGAGAACGAAGCTAAGCCTATCGACGTCAAGAGCCTGTTACCGTAAGGAGAGGGCAATGGAATTCGCTTTTTATATCTGTGGCCTTATCGCCATCCTGGCTACGCTGCGAGTGATTACGCACACCAACCCGGTGCATGCGCTGCTCTATTTAATCATTTCGCTGCTGGCTATTTCCGGGGTGTTCTTTGCGCTGGGCGCGCATTTTGCTGGTGCGCTGGAAATCATCGTCTACGCCGGGGCCATCATGGTGCTGTTCGTCTTCGTGGTGATGATGCTGAACCTGGGCGGCTCAGAAATTGAGCAGGAACGTCAGTGGTTAAAACCGCAGGTGTGGATTGGCCCGGCAATTCTGTCGGCCATCATGCTGGCGGTGATCGTTTACGCCATTCTGGGCGTGAACGACCAGGGCATCGACGGCACGCCAATCAGCGCGAAAGCCGTGGGTATTTCCCTGTTTGGTCCGTACGTTCTGGCGGTTGAACTGGCCTCGATGCTGCTGCTGGCAGGCCTGGTTGTTGCTTTCCACGTTGGCCGCGAAGAGCGTGTTGGCGAGGTGCTGAGCAACCGCACTGACGACCGCGCGAAAAGAAAAACGGAGGAACGCGCATGATCCCCTTAACACATGGACTGATCCTCGCGGCGATTTTATTCGTTCTGGGTCTGACCGGTCTGGTTATCCGCCGCAATCTGCTGTTTATGCTGATCGGCCTGGAAATCATGATTAACGCTTCCGCGCTGGCCTTTGTGGTTGCCGGTAGCTACTGGGGCCAGACCGATGGTCAGGTGATGTACATTCTCGCCATCAGCCTCGCGGCTGCCGAAGCGAGTATTGGCCTGGCGCTGTTGTTGCAGCTCCATCGTCGCCGCCAGAACCTGAACATCGATTCAGTAAGTGAGTTGCGTGGATGAACATGCTTGCCTTAACCATTATTTTTCCGCTGATTGGCTTCGTGCTGCTGGCATTTTCTCGTGGCCGCTGGTCTGAGAATCTGTCGGCTACCGTGGGCATTGGCTCCATCGGTCTGGCGGCGCTGGTAACAGCGTACGCGGGTATCGATTTCTTCAACAACGGACGTCAGCCTTTTAGCGTGCCGCTGTGGACCTGGATGTCGGTCGGTGATTTCAACATCGGTTTCAACTTGGTGCTGGATGGTCTGTCTCTGACCATGCTCTCCGTGGTGACCGGCGTGGGCTTCCTGATCCACATGTTCGCCTCCTGGTATATGCGCGGTGAAGAGGGTTACTCCCGCTTCTTCGCCTACACCAACCTGTTTATCGCAAGCATGGTGGTTCTGGTGCTGGCCGATAACCTGCTGCTGATGTATCTGGGCTGGGAAGGCGTGGGTCTGTGTTCTTACCTGTTGATCGGTTTCTACTACACCGATCCGAAGAATGGCGCAGCGGCCATGAAAGCGTTCGTCGTGACCCGTGTGGGTGACGTGTTCCTCGCTTTCGCGCTGTTCATTCTCTACAACGAACTGGGCACGCTGAACTTCCGCGAAATGGTGGAACTGGCGCCGGCTCACTTCGAAGCAGGCAACAACATGCTGATGTGGGCAACGCTGATGCTGCTGGGTGGTGCTGTGGGTAAATCCGCACAGCTGCCGTTGCAGACATGGCTGGCAGATGCGATGGCGGGTCCAACCCCTGTCTCCGCGCTGATCCACGCAGCGACCATGGTTACCGCGGGTGTTTACCTGATTGCGCGTACCCACGGTCTGTTCCTGATGACTCCGGAAATTCTGCATCTGGTGGGTATTGTGGGTGCGGTCACGCTGGTGCTGGCAGGCTTTGCCGCGCTGGTTCAGACCGACATCAAACGTGTTCTTGCGTACTCCACTATGAGCCAGATTGGTTACATGTTCCTGGCACTGGGTGTTCAGGCATGGGACGCGGCAATTTTCCACCTGATGACGCACGCCTTCTTTAAAGCGCTGCTGTTCCTCTCATCCGGTTCCGTGATCCTGGCCTGCCACCACGAGCAGAACATCTTCAAAATGGGCGGACTGCGTAAGTCCATCCCGCTGGTGTATGTCTGCTTCCTGGTGGGCGGCGCGGCGCTGGCGGCACTGCCGCTGATTACCGCGGGCTTCTTCAGTAAGGACGAAATCCTTGCGGGTGCCATGGCGAATGGTCATATCAATCTGATGGTTGCAGGTCTGGTCGGTGCGTTCATGACCTCTCTGTATACCTTCCGTATGATTTTCATCGTATTCCACGGTAAAGAACAAATTCATGCTCACGCAGGGAAGGGGATTACCCACCACCTGCCGCTGATTGTGCTGCTGGTACTTTCCACCTTCGTTGGCGCGATGATTGTGCCACCGTTGCAGGGCGTACTGCCGGCGACAACCGAGCTTGAGCACGGTCGCGTTCTGACGCTTGAAATCACCTCTGGTGTGGTCGCTATCGCGGGCATCCTGATTGCGGGATGGCTGTGGTTGGGTAAACGTACGCTGGTAACCTCTGTTGCCAACAGTGCGCCAGGCCGTCTGCTGGGCACCTGGTGGTACAACGCGTGGGGCTTCGACTGGCTGTACGACATGATTTTCGTCAAGCCGTTCCTGGGTGTTGCGTGGCTGGTGAAACGTGATCCACTGAACAGCATGATGAATATCCCGGCGATCCTGTCCCGCTTTGCAGGTAAAGGCCTGCTGTACAGCGAGAACGGTTACCTGCGCTGGTATGTGGCGTCCATGAGCATCGGTGCGGTTGTCGTGCTGGCGCTGCTGATGGTGTTGCGTTGATCGTTAAGTGAATTTTATTCGAATTCGTTGAAAATCAGGCCCCTACTGGGGGCCTTAAAAAGGAATGTAAATCGCCATGTTACTACCCTGGCTAATATTAATTCCCTTCATCGGCGGCTTCCTGTGCTGGCAGACTGAACGCTTTGGCGTGAAGATGCCGCGCTGGATCGCGCTGATCACCATGGGATTAACGCTCGCGCTTGGTCTGCAACTCTGGTTGCAGGGTGGTTACTCTCTGACCCAGTCTGCGGGTATTCCGCAGTGGCAGTCTGAGTTTATCCTGCCGTGGATCCCACGTTTCGGCATTACGATTCACCTGGCGATCGACGGTCTGTCGCTGCTGATGGTCGTGCTGACCGGTCTGCTCGGTGTTCTGGCGGTACTTTGTTCCTGGCGAGAAATCGAAAAATACCAGGGCTTCTTCCACCTGAACCTGATGTGGATCCTGGGCGGCGTCATCGGCGTGTTCCTTGCCATCGACATGTTCCTGTTCTTCTTCTTCTGGGAGATGATGCTGGTGCCGATGTACTTCCTGATCGCGCTGTGGGGCCATAAGGCATCCGACGGTAAAACGCGTATCACGGCGGCAACCAAGTTCTTCATCTATACCCAGGCGAGTGGTCTGGTAATGCTGATTGCGATCCTGGCGCTGGTGTTTGTTCACCACAACGCGACCGGTATCTGGACCTTCAACTATCAGGATCTGCTGAAGACACCAATGTCTCACGGTGTTGAATATCTGCTGATGCTGGGCTTCTTCATCGCCTTCGCGGTGAAAATGCCGGTGGTTCCGCTGCACGGCTGGCTGCCAGATGCGCACTCTCAGGCACCAACGGCGGGTTCCGTTGACCTGGCGGGTATCTTGCTGAAAACCGCAGCCTATGGCCTGCTGCGTTTCGCTCTGCCGCTGTTCCCGAACGCCTCCGCTGAGTTCGCACCGATTGCCATGTGGCTGGGTGTGATTGGTATCTTCTACGGTGCCTGGATGGCGTTTACGCAGTACGACATCAAGCGTCTGATTGCTTACACCTCCGTTTCTCACATGGGCTTCGTGCTGATTGCTATCTATACCGGCAGCCAGCTGGCGTACCAGGGCGCGGTTATCCAGATGATTGCGCACGGTCTGTCCGCAGCCGGCCTCTTCATCCTGTGTGGCCAGCTGTACGAACGTCTGCACACTCGTGACATGCGTATGATGGGCGGCCTGTGGGGCAAAATGAAATGGCTGCCAGCGCTGTCCATGTTCTTCGCTGTTGCCACCCTGGGGATGCCAGGCACCGGTAACTTCGTCGGCGAATTTATGATTCTGTTCGGCAGCTTCAAAGTGGTTCCGGTGATTACCGTTGTCTCCACCTTCGGTCTGGTGTTTGCTTCTGTGTACTCACTGGCGATGCTGCACCGCGCTTACTTCGGTAAAGCGAAGAGTGAGATTGCTGCACAAGAACTGCCTGGGATGTCGCTGCGTGAGTTGTTCATCATCCTGTTGCTGGTCGTACTGCTGGTGCTGCTGGGCTTCTATCCACAGCCGATTCTGGATACCTCGCATTCCGCGATGGGTAACATCCAGCAGTGGTTTGTTAATTCTGCTTCTACTACAAGGCCGTAATTCGCCATGACAATAACTCCACAACAACTGATCGCGCTGCTACCGCTGCTGATCGTCGGATTGACGGTGGTGGTTGTGATGCTCTCCATTGCGTGGCGACGCAATCACTTCCTGAATGCGACCCTGTCCGTTCTGGGTCTGAACGCTGCGTTGGTTTCCCTCTGGTTTGTTGGCCAGGCGGGCGCGATGGATGTCACCCCGCTGATGCGTGTTGACGGCTATGCCATGCTATACACAGGGCTGGTTCTGCTGGCGAGTCTGGCAACCTGCACCTTTGCGTACCCGTGGCTTGAAGGCTACAACGACAACAAAGAAGAGTTTTACCTGCTGGTACTGATTGCCGCACTGGGCGGCATTCTGCTGGCGAATGCGAACCACCTGGCTGCGCTGTTCCTCGGTATTGAGCTTATCTCTCTGCCGCTGTTCGGCCTGATTGGTTACGCCTTCCGTCAGAAGCGTTCACTGGAAGCGAGTATCAAGTACACCATCCTGTCAGCGGCGGCATCATCGTTCCTGCTGTTTGGTATTGCGCTGCTGTACGCACAGTCCGGTAACCTCTCCTTCGTGGCGCTCGGCAAGAGCCTCGGCGACGGGATGCTGCACGAACCACTGCTGCTGGCAGGCCTGGGTATGATGATTGTTGGCCTTGGCTTTAAACTGTCTCTGGTTCCGTTCCACCTGTGGACGCCAGACGTATACCAGGGTGCTCCGGCACCGGTATCTACCTTCCTGGCGACGGCGAGCAAAATCGCTATCTTCGGTGTGGTGATGCGTCTGTTCCTGTACGCACCAGTGGGTGATAGTGAAGCGGTTCGCGTGGTGCTGGGCATTATCGCGTTTGTTTCCATCATCTTCGGTAACCTGATGGCGCTGAGCCAGACCAATATCAAACGTCTGCTGGGCTACTCGTCTATCTCCCATCTGGGTTACCTGCTGGTGGCACTGATCGCGCTGCAAAGCGGTGAGATGTCGATGGAAGCCGTTGGTGTGTATCTGGCAGGTTATCTGTTCAGCAGCCTCGGCGCGTTCGGCGTGGTGAGTTTGATGTCCAGCCCGTACCGTGGCCCGGATGCAGATTCACTGTTCTCTTACCGTGGTCTGTTCTGGCACCGTCCGATTCTGTCTGCGGTAATGACCGTGATGATGCTGTCCCTGGCCGGTATTCCGATGACGCTGGGCTTTATCGGTAAGTTCTACGTACTGGCAGTCGGTGTGCAGGCGGGCCTGTGGTGGCTGACCGCCGGTGTGGTGATTGGCTCCGCGATTGGTCTGTACTACTACCTGCGCGTGGCTGTGAGCCTGTACCTGAGTGCTCCTCAGCAGCTCAACCGCGATGCGCCAACCAACTGGCAGTACAGCGCCGGTGGTATTGTGGTGCTGATCTCTGCGCTGCTGGTACTGATCTTCGGTATCTATCCGCAACCGCTGATCACCATCGTGCAACACGCGATGCCGCTGATGTAAGGTGAAAGCAAAAAGGCAACGAAAGTTGCCTTTTTTAATGTTTGCGCCCTCTCCCGGTGGGAGAGGGACGGGGTGAGGGCATCAGCCCGCACAGAGTGCCCAGCGGCGCTGCGCTTGCAGGGCCTACGGGTTTTGTAGGTCGGGTAAGCGAAGCGCCACCCGGCTATGCCAGCTGCTTCCGGCTAATCAACGGCCCGTCAATCTTCTTCACCGAACGGTCCAGCACTTCCTCAATCACCGACGACAGCTCGTTCAATTCAAACTTCGCCACATATCCGTCGGCCTTCACCTTGCGGATATGATCTTCGTTGGCATTCCCTGAAAGGGACGAGTGGATCACCACCGGAATATCTTTCAGTACCGGGTCGGATTTGATTTTGCGCGTCAGCGTAAAACCGTCCATCTCTGGCATTTCGAGGTCGGTCAGCACCAGGGCGATTTTATCGGTGATTGGCACACCTTCGGCCTGCGCCTGGGCAGCGAGAACGCCAATTTTTTCCCATGCGTCTTTGCCGGTGATATGTAACTGCGCCGGGATCTCCATGGCCTGCAAGCCTTTCTCCAGCATGGAACGCGCAACTTTGGAATCTTCCGCCACGATAGCCACCGCGCCAGGCTTGATGTTGAATTTCGTGGTTTGCAGATTGGTGGCGTGTAGATCGTGGTTTGCCGGTGTGATGTCATACAGGATCTGCTCAACGTCCAGCACCATCGCCAGATCGTTGGTATCGGTCTTCTCATCAAGACAGGCAATGCTGGTGATGTACCGCCCGCTGACGGCGGTTTCCGCCGCGTGCACCTGCTTCCAGTCCAGACGCATAATGTTCTCGACTGATTCCACGGCAAAGGCCTGTACGCTGCGGGCATATTCGGTGATCAGCAGGATATTCAGCCCGGTTGTAGGCTTACAACCCGCGACGGCAGCCAGGTCGATCACCGGGATCACCTGGTCACGAATGTTCACCATCCCCATCAGCGGTGATTTCATTCCCGCGGGTTTGGTGAATTCCGGCATTGGCACAATTTCGCGCAGCTTAAAGACGTTAATGCCAAACAGCTCGGATTTGTTTGCATTCAGAGAGGTGCCAAGACGGAACAGCAACAGCTCAAAACGGTTCGACAGGGTCAGATTCGCCCTGTCATCAATATCTTTCTGGAAATTATCCATTCTACCCTCAAGTGAAATGCTGACCTTTTAATCGTTATCGGCATCCTGAGGGAAAAATGAAGGACTAAACGCTGACCTGAGTGAAATCTTCCGCCAGCTCGCAGTTTTCAAACACTTCCCGGCACTCCGCCAGCAGATTTTCACAGCCTCGGGCGTCGTAACGAGAGCTGACATGCGTCACGATCAGTTTCCTGACACCTGCTTCCAGCGCAAGCCGGGCGGCCTGGCGGGTAGAGCTATGGCCACGGCTGTTGGCTTTCTCTTCCATTGCCGTTTCGAGCGTGGCTTCATGCACCATCACATCAACACCCTGAGCAAGCTCATGTGCGTCAGGGCATGGCGCGGTATCGCCAAAAATCGCCAGCGTCTTGCCGGGCGATGGGGCCGAGAGATATTGCAGACCGTTAATCATGCGCCCGTCTTCAAGCTCGACAGTGTCGCCCAGTTTCAGCCGCTGGAACAGTGGCCCCGGGCGCACGCCATCGGCAATCAGCGCCGCGGCGTTGAGCGTACCCGGCTTATCATGCTCTTCAATGCGATAACCGTAGCACTCAACCGGGTGATTTAGCGGCCTGGCAATGACCCGATAAGCACCGTCATCGAAGACCAGCCCGTCGGCAATCTCAACCACCTCCAGCGGATAGTCGGTCCACGAACCGCTCAGACGCAGGGTCGTTTCAACAAATTCCGCGATCCCCGCAGGGCCATAAATGGTCAGGGGATTGGCATTCCCGGCCATCGAGCGGCTGCAAAGCAGGCCGGGCAGACCAAACAGATGATCACCGTGCAGATGGGTAATGAAGATTTTATCGAGCTTACCGGGATGATAAGTCGTGTGTAATAGCTGATGCTGCGTGCCTTCGCCACAGTCAAACAACCACAGCCCGCCACGGGTGGGATGCTGCAAATCCAGCAGCATGGCCGTTACATTTCGTGAGCGGGTTGGCACGCCGGCGGAAGTACCCAGAAAAATCAGTTCCATAACACAGTCAGACCCTTTGCTGAATGGGAAGGGGTTTAGTATAACGTGATGAACCCTAAGAAGGAGCCTGACATGATCCAGTGGCAAGATTTACACCATAGCGAGCTGACCACCTTTTCCCTGTACGCACTTCTGAAACTGCGTTGTGAAGTGTTCATTGTTGAACAAACCTGCCCGTATCAGGACATCGATGGTGATGACCTGATAGGGGAAAACCATCACATTCTGGGCTGGAAAGATAACGAGCTGGTCGCGTATGCGAGGATTCTGAAAAGCGAAGACGAATTTGAGCCGGTGGTGATTGGCCGCGTTATCATCAGCGGCAGCGCGCGTGGTGAAAAGCTAGGTTATCGCTTAATGGAACAAACGCTGGCTGCCTGCGAAAAACAGTGGCCAGACAAGGCGTTATACCTGGGTGCACAGGCGCATCTTCAGTCATTCTATGCGCACTTCGGGTTCGCTCCGGTGACGGATGTGTATGATGAAGACGGCATTGCGCATATCGGCATGGCGCGAGAAGCGAAACAGGCGTAATGGGGTGTCGTTGTCTATAGTTAGCGGACTGGCGTACTAACATGGAGAAAAATATGTCTTTTCATTCCTGGGAGACCCGTATCGACGACGACCTGGCTTTACTGAGCGAAACGCTGGAAGAGGTGTTACGTTCTTCAGGTGACCCCGCCGATCAGAAGTATATCGAGCTAAAAGAGCGTGCCGAGCATGCATTGCGTGACGTGCAGTCCCGCGTCAGTCAGGCTTCAGATACCTACTACTACCGCGCCAAACGCGCTGTGTATCGTACTGATGACTATGTGCATGAAAAACCCTGGCACGGCATCGGGGTTGGTGCTGCGGCGGGGCTGGTATTAGGGCTGCTGCTGGCGCGTCGTTAAGAGGTTGATGCAGACGGTAAACCACTCCCTATACGTGGGTACTGCTATTTATTATCAGTACCCCGTATAATGTGAGGTTTTAACAGGGAGAGGTTCGCGTGCAATCGATTTTCATCGCGCTGGAACGTCTGCGTGACCAGCTTGCGCAAGCACTACCGGCTACGCCCGGTTTACGTCATTTCGATGTCTCTTTCCCGCTAAATGATGCTTTTGATCCCCTGGCCTGGCTTGGCTCCCAGGCATCTTATCCCCAGTTCTACTGGCAACAGCGTAACGGCGATGAAGAGCTGGCCGCGCTGGGTGCCGTCGCACACTTTTCTTCTCTGGCTCTGGCATCACAGTTTTTAAACGCCTGTGACGCGCCGGATACCACCCGGATCTGTGGGCTTAATGCCTTTAACCCGGAGCAGGGCAGTCTGTTTTTGCCGCGCCTGCTGTGGTTACGCAATGCGGGAATAGCCACATTACGCCTGCACCTGTGGAGTGCCACTTCCCTTCAGGATGATGCGCGTCAGGCGCTGGATTTTTTACAGCAGTTGGGTGAATCCCAGCCGATTCCCGCTCTGTCGCTTCAGGCTCTCAGAGAGACGCATCAGCCCGACAAACCGGAATGGCTGCGCCTTGTCCGCCTTGCAACGCAGACCATTACGCACGGTGATTTTGAAAAGGTGGTGCTCGCCAGGGCGACAGACGTGCAGTTTAACCAGCCCGTTAACGCCATCGCACTGATGGCCGCCAGCCGGGCGCTGAATTTACATTGCTACCATTTCTGCATGGTGTTTGACGCCAGCAACGCGTTTCTGGGTTCCACGCCTGAACGCTTGTGGCGACGCCGGGGCGCACTGTTACGCACTGAGGCGCTGGCCGGGACAGTTGCCAGCCATGCTGAAGATAAACAGGCGCAGCGGCTGGGCGAATGGCTGATGAATGACGACAAAAACCAGCGCGAAAATATGCTGGTGGTAGAGGATATCTGCCAGCGTCTGCAACATCACACCCGGATGCTGGACGTTCTGCCCGCGCAGATTGTGCGTCTGCGCAAGGTGCAGCATTTGCGTCGATGTATCTGGACTGCGCTAAAACATACCGATGACGAACAATGCCTGCACGTATTGCAACCGACCGCCGCCGTGGCGGGGTTACCGCGTCAGGCGGCACGCGATTTTATCGAAAATAACGAACCGTTCGACAGAGAGTGGTATGCCGGCTCTGCCGGGTATTTATCACCCGGAAAAAGCGAGTTTTGTGTGGCGCTCCGCTCCGCACGGCTGCACAACGACGCGCTGAGGCTATATGCCGGGGCCGGAATTGTTAGCGGCTCTGACCCGGAGCAAGAGTGGCTGGAGATAGAAAATAAAGCCGCAGGGTTGCGCACTCTGCTCCTTAGGGATTAATACTGAGTCGCGCATTCCCGATTCATATCAAAATTCCATCTTTTTCTATTATTTATACTGTGTCGCAATATTGATACCGGACAATCTCATGTCAGTAAGTTCTTTTAACCGACGCTGGGCGACGGTGATCCTTGAAGCCCTGACCCGCCATGGTGTCAGGCACGTGTGTATTGCACCCGGTTCCCGCTCTACGCCGCTGACCCTTGCGGCAGCTGAAAACCGGACGTTTATTCATCACACCCATTTTGATGAGCGCGGTTTAGGCCACCTGGCGCTGGGGCTGGCAAAAGTCAGTAAAGAGCCCGTGGCGGTGATTGTTACATCCGGTACGGCGGTGGCTAACCTCTACCCGGCAATTATTGAAGCCGGGTTAACCGGTGAAAAATTGATCCTGCTAACCGCCGATCGCCCGCCAGAGCTTATTGACTGCGGCGCAAATCAGGCCATTCGTCAGCCGGGTATTTTTGCGTCTCATCCTTCGCAGAGTATTTCGTTGCCGCGCCCAACCCAGGACATCCCGGCAAGCTGGCTGGTATCGACGCTCGATCACGCGATGGGCACGCTGCGCGGTGGGGCATTGCATATCAACTGTCCGTTTGCCGAGCCGCTGTATGGCGAGCTGGATGACACTGGGCTTGAATGGCAGCAGACACTTGGCGACTGGTGGAACAGTGAAAAAACCTGGCTGCGCGAACAGACTCATCTGGAAAGCGCGAAGCAGCGTGACTGGTTCTTCTGGCGGCAAAAGCGCGGTGTGGTCATTGCCGGGCGCATGAGCGCGGCAGAAGGCAGGCAGGTGGCTGAATGGGCACGAACCCTCGGCTGGCCGCTGATTGGCGATGTCCTTTCACAAACCGGGCAGCCGCTGCCGTGCGCCGATCTCTGGCTGGGTAACGCAAAAGCGGTTACCGAGTTGGCGCAAGCGCAAATTGTCGTCCAGATTGGCTCCAGCCTCACGGGAAAACGCGTCTTGCAGTGGCAGGCCGCCTGTGAGCCGGAAGAGTACTGGCTGGTGGATCCGCTGGAAGGGCGGCTCGACCCGGCGCACCATCGTGGCCGTCGTCTGGTCAGCAGTATTGATACCTGGCTGGAACTTCACCCCGCAGAAAAACGTAAACCCTGGGCGGTGGAAATCCCCGAGCTTTCGCGCCAGGCGTGGGAGTTAACCAAATCACAGTGCGAAGGCTTTGGCGAAGCCGGGCTTGCGCATCGCATTCGTCAGTATCTGCCAGAGCAGGGGCAGCTGTTTGTCGGCAATAGCCTGGTGGTGCGTCTGATTGATGCATTCTCTAAGCTGCCTGCCGGATACCCGGTTTACAGCAACCGTGGCGCGAGCGGGATTGACGGGCTTATCTCTACGGCGGCGGGCGTGCAGCGCGCCAGTGCGAAATCGACTCTGGCGGTGGTGGGTGATCTCTCTGCACTTTACGATCTCAACGCGTTGGCGTTATTGCGCCAGGCTTCGGCTCCGTTTGTGCTGATTGTGGTGAACAACAATGGCGGGCAGATTTTCTCGTTACTGCCCACGCCGCAGAGTGAGCGCGAACAGTTCTATCTGATGCCGCAGAATGTGCAGTTTGAACACGCGGCGGCGATGTTCAGCCTGAAATATCACCGCCCTGAAAGCTGGTCAGAGCTGGAAACCGCGCTGAGTAGCGCATGGCGTCAGCCGGGTGCAACGTTGATTGAGCTGGTGGTAAATGATTCCGCCGGGGCACAGCAGCTGCAAAGTCTGTTGGCACAGGTAAGCCACCTGTGATCCTTGCGGGTGCGCAGCAGGCCGGAAAGCCAGGAACTCCCTGGCTGGTCTTTTTACATGGATTTTCAGGCGATTGCCGCGAGTGGCAGGCCGTCGGGGAATCGCTGTGTGACTCTCCCCGACTGTATCTTGATCTGCCCGGGCACGGGGGATCTGCGCATATCACTGTCTCTGGTTTTGAAGCGGTTAACGCGTTACTGGAAAATACCCTTCTTAGTTACAACATACTTAACTATTGGCTGGTGGGGTACTCTCTCGGCGGCCGCATTGCGATGTGCCATGCGGCTCAGCAACCTGCGGGGCTGTGTGGTTTGATTGTCGAAGGTGGGCATCCGGGGTTGCAAAATGCCGAAGAACGCAATGCCCGACGTCAGTCCGACGGGCGCTGGGCAACGCGTTTTCGCCAGCAGCCACTTGAGTCTGTTTTTGCCGACTGGTATCAACAGCCTGTCTTTGCATCCCTCACTGACGCACAACGTCATGACCTGATTATGCTGCGCCGCCAGAACCGCGGTGCACAGCTGGCGGATATGCTTGAGGCAACCTCGCTTGCCGTCCAGCCCGATTTGCGTGTGGCACTTCGGGCACGCGATTTCCCTTTTCACTATTTATATGGTGAACGTGATGAAAAGTTTGCCGCCATCGCGCGTGAACTGGATGCCGTTTGCCATGTGATCCCTAATGCCGGACACAACGCCCACCGGGAAAACCCGGCCGCGGTTGCCGCGAGTCTGGCTCAGATACTGCGTCTTCGAATAAAGGACTCTCTATGATCTATCCTGATGAACAAATGCTCTACGCACCGGTTGAATGGCAAGACTGCTCCGAAGGCTACACCGACATTCGTTACCACAAATCCGCTGACGGCATTGCCAAAATCACGATTAATCGCCCGCAGGTACGTAACGCCTTCCGTCCGCTGACCGTCAAAGAGATGATTCAGGCGCTGGCCGATGCGCGCTATGACGACAATATCGGGGTAATCGTTCTGACCGGCGAAGGTGACAAAGCATTCTGCGCCGGTGGCGATCAGAAAGTGCGTGGCGACTACGGCGGATATCAGGATGATGCGGGTACGCATCACCTGAACGTGCTCGATTTCCAGCGTCAGATCCGCACCTGCCCGAAACCGGTTGTTGCGATGGTGGCGGGTTACTCCATCGGTGGCGGCCACGTGCTGCACATGATGTGCGACCTGACTATTGCCGCTGAAAACGCCATCTTCGGCCAGACTGGCCCGAAAGTCGGCTCTTTCGACGGTGGCTGGGGCGCCTCCTATATGGCGCGTATCGTTGGGCAGAAAAAAGCCCGTGAGATCTGGTTCCTGTGCCGTCAGTACAATGCCCAGGAAGCTCTCGATATGGGGCTGGTTAACACCGTTGTACCGAACGCTGACCTCGAAAAAGAGACTGTGCGCTGGTGCCGCGAGATGCTGCAAAACAGCCCAATGGCACTGCGTTGCCTGAAAGCCGCTCTGAACGCTGACTGCGACGGCCAGGCCGGTTTACAGGAGCTGGCGGGTAACGCCACCATGCTGTTCTACATGACCGAAGAAGGTCAGGAAGGGCGCAACGCGTTTAACGAAAAACGCCAGCCAGACTTCAGCAAATACAAACGGAATCCATAATGCGTCGCGCGCAGGTTTATCGCTGGCAGATACCCATGGACGCGGGCGTGGTGCTGCGTGAACGGCGGTTAAAAACCCGTGACGGATTTTTCGTTTACTTACAGCAGGGCGACAATCACGGGTGGGGTGAAGTGTCACCGCTTCCGGGCTTTAGCCTGGAATCGCTGGATGACGCTCAGGCGGCGTTGCTGGCCTGGGCGAACGAATGGTGTGCGGGAGTTGATCCCGCGTTGCCTGACGTGCCTTCTGCGGCGTTCGGGATAAGCTGCGCGCTGGCAGAGCTTGACGGCAGTCTGCCTGCCGATGCGGACTACCGCACAGCACCCCTGTGTACCGGCGATCCTGATGAACTGTTTGCGCTACTCTCGGCCATGCCCAGCGAGAAAGTGGCGAAAATTAAAGTCGGATTATATGAAGCGGTGCGCGACGGAATGGTGGCTAACCTGCTGCTGGAAGCCATCCCCGACTTGCGTCTGCGTCTGGATGCCAATCGCGCCTGGACGCCGCTTAAGGCGCAGCAGTTTGCAAAGTACGTCAATCCTGCGTATCGCGACCGTATCGCCTTTCTGGAAGAACCGTGTAAAACCCGTGACGATTCGCGAGCCTTTGCCCTGGATACGGGGATCGCGATTGCCTGGGATGAAAGCCTGCGTGAGCCAGATTTTGTGTTTGCGGCGGAACCGGGCGTCAGCGCGGTGGTGATTAAGCCCATGCTGACCGGCAGCCTGGAAAAAGTACGCGAGCAGGTTTCTGCGGCACATTCCCTGGGAATGACGGCGGTGATCAGCTCGTCCATTGAATCCAGTCTTGGCCTGACGCAACTGGCGCGCATTGCCGCATGGTTAACGCCACACACCGTTCCCGGGCTGGATACGCTAAACCTGATGCAGGCGCAGCTTATCCGCCAGTGGCCTGGCAGCACGCTGCCGTGCCTGGGTGTTGAGGCGCTGGAGCCGCTGCGATGAGTTTTAGTGACTGGCCGTGGCGGCACTGGCGTGCACAATTTGCCGATAAACCGGCGCTGCGCTTAGACGACAGCGTCCTCAGTTGGGCGATGTTGTGCGCGCGTATCGATAGCCTTGCAGCCGGCTTTCATCAGCAAGGGGTAAAAGAGGGCGATGGCGTCATGCTGCTCGCCCATAACCATCCGCAGACGTTACTGGCATGGCTGGCGCTGCTGCAATGCGGTGCCCGTATTCTGCCTGTTAATCCACAGTTGCCGCGCCCACTGCTGGATGTGTTGATCCCACAGATGACGCTTCGCTTTGCGCTGGTGCTGGACGCAACCTATGACGGACTTCCGCCACTACAGATGGAGGATAGGTTTGGCGACGATGCGGTGATGTGGCAGCCTGAGCGTCTGGCTTCCATGACGCTGACGTCTGGCTCCACCGGATTACCCAAAGCGGCGGTGCATACCTGTGCTGCCCATCTTGCCAGCGCACGTGGCGTGTTGTCGTTAATGCCGTATGGCGATGAGGACGACTGGCTGCTGTCGTTGCCGCTTTTTCATGTTTCCGGCCAGGGGATCTTGTGGCGCTGGTTGCTCTCAGGGGCGCGCTTAACCGTGCGGGAAAAACAGCCGCTGGAGCAGGCATTACAGGGGTGCACTCATGCTTCACTGGTGCCCACACAGCTCTGGCGTCTGCTCAATGTCCCGCATCATATTGCGCTGAAAGCAGTTTTACTCGGCGGGGCGGCAATCCCTGTTGAGCTGACGCATAAAGCGCGGGAGCAGGGGATCCGCACGTTCTGCGGCTACGGCCTGACCGAATTTGCCTCTACCGTTTGTGCTAAAGAGGCCGACGGTGAGCCGGATGTCGGTGTCGCCCTGCCGGGCAGGGACGTGCAGGTGGTGGAAGGTGAAGTCTGGGTCAGGGCGCAGAGTATGGCCGCAGGCTACTGGCGAGACGGCGCGCTGATCCCGCTCACCAACGGTCAGGGCTGGTTTGCCACCCGCGATCGTGGGGAGTTGCATAACGGCAGGCTGTCCATCCTTGGGCGTATGGATAATCTCTTTTTCAGCGGTGGTGAAGGGGTTCAGCCGGAATCACTGGAGCGTGTTATCGCCACCCATCCGCAGATAAGCCAGGTGTTTGTCGTCCCGCTGGATGACGCCGAATTTGGCCAGCGTCCGGTGGCGGTAGTGGAATGCGAGCCGGGCACGGATATTACGCTTTTCCCTGACTGGATAAGAGATAAGCTGGCGCGTTTCCAGCAGCCCGTGCGCTGGCTGGCGTTGCCTGCAGAGCTAAAAAATGGCGGCATTAAGGTTTCGCGCCGCGCATTGCAGCAGTGGGTCAATGCAACCTTAAAGGGATAGCCACACCTGCCAGAGTATCAAATAGTTACAATCTTCTTGTCTGGCGCACGCAGAGTGCTTGATCCCAGAGAGACTCGGGTTAAAATCTCGCGGTTTTGGGACATCTCTAATTAAACGGTGTGGGATCACGACAATGAAAAAAGTGGCATTACTGGGCCTCAGCGGCCTTATTTTTGTTTCTGCGGCGGCTAACGCCATCAGCTTTAACGGCTCGGCGGGTCAGGATTACACCCACCTGGGCTTTGGCCTGGGCACGGAAAGCTCCGGCCTGGCAATGACCGGCGGCTGGACGCATAACGACGACGATGGCGATGCGGCAAGCCTCGGCCTGGGTCTGAACATTCCTCTGGGACCATTCCTGGCGACCGTAGGCGGCAAAGGCGTTTACACCAATCCAAATGACGGTGATGAAGGCTACGCGGCGGCTGTGGGTGGCGGTTTGCAGTGGAAAATCGGCGACAGCTTCGGCCTGTTCGGCGAGTACTACTACTCTCCGGATTCGCTTTCCAGCGGCATTGAGAGCTATGAAGAAGCCAACGCCGGTGCGCGCTGGACTATCATGCGTCCGATCACGATTGAAGCAGGCTACCGTTACCTGAATCTGGCAGGTAAAGATGGCAATCGCGACAACGCCCTGGCCGATGGCCCGTATGTGGGTGTCAGCGCAGGCTTCTAATCTCTTCGGCGCGGTGTTCTGCCGCGCCAGTTTCTCTTCCCACCTATGCTCATTGCGTTATAGTGTTTTGACCATAGAAGTGGGAGAACACAATGATAAGCGTGGAAATGTTATCCACTGGCGACGAAGTGCTGCATGGACAAATTATTGATACCAATGCTGCCTGGCTGGCCGATTTATTCTTTGAGCAAGGATTACCGTTAACGCGCCGCAATACAGTGGGCGACAATCTTGAGTCACTGGTGAATATTCTGCGCGAACGCAGTGAACACGCCGATGTACTGATCGTGAACGGCGGGCTTGGCCCCACCAGTGATGATTTAAGCGCGCTGGCCGCCGCCACGGCCAAAGGCGAAGGCCTGGTGATGCATGAAGAGTGGCTCACTCAGATGGAGCGCTTCTTCACAGAACGCGGTAGGGTCATGGCCCCGAGCAACCGCAAGCAGGCTGAAATTCCCGCCAGCGCCGAACTGGTGGATAATCCGGTAGGCACCGCCTGCGGATTTGCCATCAAACTGAACCGTTGCCTGATGTTCTTCACACCGGGTGTCCCTTCTGAATTTAAAGTCATGGTGGAGCAGCAAATTCTGCCGCGCCTGCGCGAGCGCTTTACGCTGCCTGAACCGCCGCTGTGCTTGCGCCTGACCACCTTTGGCCGCTCTGAAAGCGATCTGGCGCAAAGCCTTGATCACCTGCAACTGCCGCCTGGCGTGTCGATGGGCTACCGCTCCTCAATGCCGATTATCGAGCTCAAACTGACGGGGCCGGCAACGCAAAAAGCGGCCATGCTGGCGCTGTGGCCAGAAGTACAGCGTGTGGCGGGTGAAAGCCTGATTTTTGAAGGGACAGAAGGGCTGCCCGCGCAAATTGCCCGCAGTCTGCAATCCAGCCAACTGAGCGTCACTTTAAGCGAACAGTTCACCGGCGGATTGCTGGCATTGCAGCTTTCCAGAGCCGAAGCACCGCTGCTGGCCAGCGAGGTTGTACCGTTCCAGCAAGAGACGCTGGCGCAAACGGCGCACTGGGCGTCTGAGCGCAGGGTTAATCATTTTGCCGGGCTGGCGCTTGCCATCGGCGGGATTGACGATGACCACCTTAACTTTGCGCTCGCCACCCCCGAAGGGACGCACGCGCTGCGGGTGAAAATGAGCATTACCCGCCACAGTTTAGCCGTGCGTCAGGAGGTGTGCGCCATGATGGCGCTGAACATGCTGCGCCGCTGGCTGAACGGAAAAGAGGTAGCCAGCGAACACGGCTGGATCAACGTCGTCGAGTCGATGTTTATCGGGTAACACCTTTGCCGGGGTGAACGCACCCCGGCGCTGTTTACCCCAGTGCTTTAGCCAACAAGGTAATAGGGTGTTCGCAACGTTTGCTGGTGGACATCTCAATCTGCCATTTACAGGTTTCGCAGTCGGTCACCACCAAATCCGCACCGCTCTCTTCAATCTGGCGGAACAAGGGCGCCCCAATCGCCTGCGATGTTTCGTAGTTTTCACTTTTGAACCCGTACGTTCCCGCGATACCACAACAACGTGAATCCAGCACCGTTAGTTCCAGCCCTGGGATCAGGCGCAACAGTTCGAGCGTATAGAGCGACCAGCCCATTTTTTCCATGTGGCAGGGAGTGTGATAGACCACTTTCAGCGGTAATTTGCCCAGCGGCAGAGTCTGTCCGCTATCGAGCTTGCGCCACAGAAAACGGGTCGCCAGTTCGATGTGTTCACGCAGTCCGCTGTTATCCACATCCAGCACGTGCGGATACTCATCGCGTAGCGTGAAGGTACAGGTGGAAGAGGTCGCCAGCACCGGAATACCTTTATCGACAATCGCCTCACGAAGCGACGTGACATTGCTTTTGGCCTGTTTACGTGCTTTATCGGTAAAACCGTTGGCAATCAACGGCACGCCGCAGCACTTCTCTTTGCTCAGCAGCTGCACGCCGGTGCCCATCGCATTCAGCACTTTCAGCAGATCTTTCCCCAGTTGCGGATGGTTGTAATTCACGTAGCAACCGTGGAAGAAGGCCACCTGATCGGCAAACTGCGCCTGTTTTGCCGCCACGGATTTGTACCATCGCCGGAAAGTGCCGTGGGAATACTTTGGCAGGCTACGATGGTGATCGATCTTAAGCGTGGCATCCAGCAGCTGGCGCACCGGTTTGAGCGATGTGGCGACATTTACCAGCGGAGCGAAAGGCGTTGAGACACTGCCCATCAGGTCGGTATGGCTGAGAATGGCATCGCGCAGCGTCGGCTTTTGCCGGCTGTAGCGCGCCCGCGCCCGCTGAATGATGTCGCCAATGTTGACATCTGACGGGCAGGCCACTTCACAGCGTTTGCAGTTGATACAGTACTTCAGCGCTTCATCGTACAGCGCGCCATCTTTCAGGCGCAGGCGTTCACCGTCCGGCCCGGCCTGTTTTGGCCCCGGATAGGCAGGGTTAACGCCGCTTACCGGGCAAACCGTGGTGCAGACCGTACATTTAATGCAGCTTTCAAAATGGGTGTCGTTCATTGTTCCGCCTCCGCGCGCTGGCAAATCTGTTCTGCAACACTGAGCGCCGTAATGGCACAAACACCGCCGCCACAGCCCTGGGCGATGGGATCGTATCCGCCCAGAATGGAACCGATGGCGTAGAGATTATCGATGGACGCGCCTGACAACTGCGGGCGCAGGGTGTTATCGACAATGACGCCGAACTGCTGCCAGGGCTGTGGAGTGAAGAAATCGCTCTGGTACCAGTCGGCACGGGACGTGCTTTGCCGGACATCCAGCCCCAGAATGGCTTCGCGGATGCCAGTGCGGCTGCTTAACAGCCCATTGCTGAAGAAACTCCCGCTGGCGAGTACGGCAAAACGGGTGCGCAGGGGAATATCAGCATGGTTTCGGGTCCAGACTTCACTGACTGCGCCGTCTTTCAGGGTGATATTTTTCACCTCATCTCCCGCCATCCAGATACCGCCCTGGGCGATGAACTGGCGTTGCAACTGGTTATGCAAACGAATGCCAGGCACGGACGGAGGCAGTGTGGGAAGTAAACCAACAGAGCATGGGAGACGGTCCGACAGCCAGCGCCAGAGCCGGTTGTCCGTTAAGCCAAAGCAGGCGGGCATAAACAGAGTGTCGTATTTTTCGCTGAGGGGTTTAAGCGCTTCAAACAGCAGCGGCCATTTGTCTTCGTTATCAAGCAGCCTGGCGATGTTGACCGCCCGAAATTCGCTCGGGTTTTCCCGCAGAACATCCAGTTCGGGCAGCTCGATTTCCGCCGTGTCGGCGCTGATACCCTGCTGGTTAAGCGAGGCCGCAGCAAGATGCGGCTGGAAATCGAGAAAACCGCTGATACCCACCACCAGCACGTGTCTGGCTTTGAATGGCGCGACGGGAACCTCTTCCGGGCTAAGCCAGGCACTACGCAGCGTGCCGAGCGGTGTCACCCGCTGATGGTTGAGCTGGGCGCTGCCCTGTAAGCGCGCGCCGCAAGCCGCCAGCAGGGTTTCGGTTTGATGGGCAAAACGGGCAACATTTTGCGCGCCAATCAGGGTGTAAGGGTGTTCAGGCGGCAGATTGTCGAGGGCTTTTAGCGGCGTGTGGACCAGCGAGCCGTCAGGCAACGCGCCCAGCAGATCCAGAGAGCCTGAAGAGAAGTGCAGGGCACTTTGGCCGCGAGTAATAATCGCACAGCGCAGGCCCTGCTGTGTCAGCCGGATACCGCAAAGCACACCTGCCAGCCCGCCGCCAACGATAACCGTATCAAATTTCATCGTGTTGTTCCTTCTCCAGACCGCAAAGCCCTTGGTAGACCCAGCGGGTGAATTCGCTTTCGCGCAGGGCATCGCCCCAGGCAACAGGCTGAATGCCTTTCCAGCGTTCGTTTAAAAAATCGCTGAGCTGAGCAAGCGACCGGGTTGAGGTGGTGGCGTGAAAACGTTGCAGCAGCCCGGCCGCGCGGCAGGCGCAAAGCTCGCCCTGACAGGTCCCCATGCCGACGCGCGTGCGGCGGCGTAAATCGAGCAGGTTATTCACCGTCAGGTTTTCAACCGCGTACTGCACTTCACCAGCGGTCACCGCCTCGCACTCGCACACCAGGCTTCGGCTAAGTCGCCCCTCACCGAGCCACGCTGGTGTCCGGTCACCGTGGCGATAGACCGCAGACCCACGCAGTGGCGCGGGCAATGAGATGATTTTTTGCAGCGTTTTTTCGGTGGATTGCTGTGATCCAGGGAGGGGCCTCTCTGCGGTAACGCAGAGCTCAGTATTGCCCAGTTTGCGACACACGGCGTCTGTGGCCCACTGCGCCATCAGACGGTAGGTCATCAGTTTACCGCCGGTGATGGTAATAAAGCCTTCCATGCCGTCGCGCTGTGCGTGATCGAGCAGCACAATGCCACGGCTGACGTTACGACCGCTGGGGTCGTTATCACTGGCAACCAGTGGGCGTACACCAGCATAAGCACGAAGAATACGAGTGCGGGCCATTACCGGGGCCAGTTTTTCTCCTTCGCGCAGCAGAATATCGACCTCTTCGGCGGTCACCCGGTTGTAATCAATCTCGCTGTAGTCAACGTGGGTTGAGGTGGTGCCAATCAACGAGATTGTGTCACCCGGCACCAGAATATCGGCGTCAGACGGTTTACGGCAGCGGTTAATGACATGGTTATTGATGCGGTGATCGAGGATCAGCAGCGAGCCTTTGGCCGGGAACATGCGGATGGATAAGTCGGCATATTCTGCAATGCGCTGCCCCCAGATCCCCGCCGCATTGACCACCACGGGAGCATACAGTTCGCTGTATTCATTATATTGCGGGTCAAACACCCGCACGCCGCACACGCTATCTCCCTTGCGGATAAGGCCAGTGACTTCATGTCCGGTCAGGATGCGGGCGCCATGCTCACGGGCATCCAGCATATTGGCGGCCGTGAGACGAAACGGATCCACGGTGCCGTCGGGGACTTTAACAGCACCCATCAGCGCCGGGTTTACAGAAGGCTCAAGGCGACGCGCCATGGCGGGATCTATCGCTTCGGCGCGAATACCCGCGGCAGTACAGGCCGTAAGAAAGGTGTGCTGGAACGCGAGATCATCTTCGGGAAGGGTGATGAACAGGCCATCGGTCGGTTCAATACAGTGGCGGGCGATGCGTTTGAGGATCTGGTTTTCGGCAATACACTCGCGCGCAGATTCACCGTCTGTGACGGCATACCGCGCGCCGCTGTGCAGCAAACCATGATTACGCCCGGTTGCGCCCGTTGCGATATCGTGACGCTCGAGTAGCGTCACATTTAACCCTCGCAGGGCGCAGTCGCGTGCGATACCTGCACCTGTTGCCCCACCGCCAATGATAATCACATCGCTATAGCGGGGATCGTGAATTGTCATTGTCTTCCCTCATGTTCGTTTTTTTACCATTTAGCCACATCAATTCTGTGGTTTGTTTGATTTCGAACATAATCGAGCAAGAATCGAAAGTGAAACGTGATTTCATGCGCCTTTTTGCGCATCCTGTCATATTTATGTAACAATCTGTGCGTTGTTTCACAGTAACAATCACTGTGATTTTTTAACATCGCCGCCTCTCTGGAGTTAGGGGGTAGATAACCCTCTGAAAATTCAAATACGGCCACGGAGGCTATCATGCTCAGTATCTTCAAACCTGCCCCGCATCGGGCGCGTCTGCCAGAGGCAGAAATCGATCCGCTTTACCGTCGCCTGCGTTGGCAAATCTTCCTCGGGATTTTCTTCGGGTACGCGGCTTACTATCTGGTACGTAAGAACTTTGCGCTCGCCATGCCGTATCTGGTAGAGCAGGGCTTCTCGCGCGGTGACCTGGGGTTCGCGCTGTCCGGGATTTCAATTGCCTACGGTTTTTCTAAATTCATTATGGGGTCGGTGTCGGATCGTTCGAATCCGCGCGTTTTCTTGCCTGCCGGTCTGATTCTGGCGGCCGCAGTGATGTTGTTTATGGGCTTTGTGCCATGGGCGACGTCGAGCATTGCCGTTATGTTTGTGCTGCTGTTCCTGTGCGGCTGGTTCCAGGGGATGGGGTGGCCGCCGTGCGGACGTACCATGGTGCACTGGTGGTCGCAGAAAGAACGTGGCGGCATCGTGTCGGTGTGGAACTGTGCGCATAACGTGGGTGGCGGTATTCCGCCGCTGCTGTTCCTGCTGGGGATGGCCTGGTTCAACGACTGGAAAGCCGCGCTCTACATGCCTGCCTTTGGCGCAATTGTGGTAGCCATTTTTGCCTTCGCGCTGATGCGCGATACGCCGCAGTCCTGCGGTCTGCCAGCGATTGAAGAGTATAAAAATGACTACCCGGATGATTACAGCGAGCAACACGAAGAAGAGCTGACGGCGAAACAGATCTTCATGAAGTATGTGCTGCCCAATAAACTGCTGTGGTACATCGCAGTGGCGAACGTGTTTGTCTACCTGCTGCGTTACGGCATCCTCGACTGGTCGCCAACTTACCTGAAAGAGGTTAAGCACTTCGCGCTGGATAAATCTTCCTGGGCTTACTTCCTGTATGAATATGCCGGGATCCCAGGCACGCTGCTGTGTGGGTGGATGTCGGACAAAGTGTTCAGAGGCAACCGTGGTGCCACGGGCGTGTTCTTTATGACCCTGGTGACCATCGCTACCGTGGTTTACTGGCTCAACCCGCCGGGCAACCCGGGTGTGGATATGGCCTGTATGATCGTAATTGGCTTCCTGATTTATGGCCCGGTGATGCTGATTGGCCTTCACGCGCTGGAGCTGGCACCGAAAAAAGCGGCAGGGACGGCAGCAGGCTTTACCGGGCTGTTTGGTTATCTGGGCGGCTCGGTCGCGGCGAGCGCCATTGTGGGCTATACCGTTGACTTCTTCGGCTGGGATGGCGGCTTTATGGTGATGATTGGCGGTAGCGTGCTGGCTGTACTGCTGCTGATTGTTGTGATGATTGGTGAAAAACGTCACCACGCTGAAGTGCTGGCGCGTCGTCGATAAGGAATATTACGATGAAATTGACGCAACTTGCGACCGGCCTGTTGCTGGCCGGTCTGATAACAGGCTCCGCACTGGCAGCCGATAAGATTGTTATTGCCCACCGTGGCGCGAGCGGTTACCTGCCGGAACACACGCTGCCGGCGAAAGCGATGGCCTATGCGCAGGGCGCGGATTACCTGGAGCAGGATCTGGTGATGACGAAGGACGACCAACTGGTTGTCCTGCATGACCACTATCTTGACCGTGTGACAGATGTGGCCGAACGTTTCCCGGATCGCGCCCGTAAAGACGGGCGCTATTACGCCATCGACTTCACGCTGGCGGAGATTCGCTCGCTGAAATTTACCGAAGGCTTTGAGATTGAAAACGGCAAGAAAGTGCAGGTCTATCCGGGACGTTTCCCGATGGGCAAATCTGATTTCCGCATTCATACCTTCGAAGAGGAGATAGAGTTTGTTCAGGGGCTGAACCACTCGACGGGCAAAAACATTGGCATCTACCCGGAAATAAAAGCGCCGTGGTTCCATCATCAGGAAGGCAAGGACATTGCTGCCAGAACGCTGGAGGTACTGAAGAAGTACGGCTACACCAGCAAACAGGACAAAGTCTATCTGCAATGTTTTGATGCCGCTGAACTGAAGCGCATTAAAACCGAGCTGGAGCCAAAAATGGGGATGAACCTCAATCTGGTGCAGCTGATTGCGTATACCGACTGGAATGAAACCCAGGAGAAACAGCCAGACGGGAAGTGGGTGAACTACAACTACGACTGGATGTTTAAGCCTGGCGCGATGAAGCAGATTGCGCAGTACGCCGACGGCATCGGGCCGGATTACCATATGCTGGTGGCTGAAGGTTCAACGCCGGGCCACGTGAAGCTGACGGCGATGGTGAAAGAAGCACACGCCAGCAAAATGCAGGTGCATCCGTATACGGTGCGTGCAGACCAGTTGCCAGAGTATGCGACGGACGTAAACCAGCTTTACGACGTGTTGTATAACCAGGCGGGTGTGGACGGGTTGTTTACGGATTTCCCGGATAAAGCAGTAACGTTCTTAAAATAGAAAAAGGGCCGTAAGGCCCTTTTTTTACATCTCGATTTCGATATCGCCTTTTGCCCGGCAGCAGCAGGGCAAAATTTCCCCTTCGTTGATAAAGGCCAGCGGTTCGGTCAGCCAGTCGACCTGGCCTGCGACCAGGCGGCAGCGGCAGGAGCCGCAATACCCGGCACGACACTGGTACTCTACCTCAACCTGATGCGCTTCAAGCGCCACCAGCAGAGAAGGGTGCTCTTCCTGGCACAGCACTTCTGTACCAGAAAGACTGAGCGTTACGCGTGTCATCAGAGCTGGAAGTTGCTCAGGTCGTCAGTATCCACTTCAGCGTCAATCTGACCGACAAGATAAGAACTCACTTCCACTTCCTGCGGCGCAACCTGCACGTTATCGGATACCAGCCAGGTGTTGATCCATGGGATCGGGTTGGAGCGGGTCTGGAACGGCAGATCAAGGCCAACAGCCTGCATACGGATGTTGGTAATGTACTCAACATACTGGCACAGAATGTCTTTGTTCAGGCCGATCATGGAGCCATCGCGGAACAGGTAATCTGCCCACTCTTTCTCTTGCTGTGCAGCCAGTACAAACAGGTCGTAGCACTCCTGTTTGCACTCTTCGGCGATTTCTGCCATTTCCGGGTCGTCCGCGCCGCTGCGCAGCAGGTTCAGCATATGCTGAGTGCCGGTCAGGTGCAGGGCTTCGTCACGGGCGATCAGACGAATGATTTTAGCGTTACCTTCCATCAGCTTGCGCTCAGCGAAAGCGAAGGAGCAGGCGAAGCTTACGTAAAAGCGAATGGCTTCCAGCGCGTTTACGCTCATCAGGCACAGGTACAGTTGCTTTTTCAGTGCGCGCAGGTTCACGGTAATGGTTTTGCCATTCACGTTGTGCGTGCCTTCGCCCAGCAGATGCCAGTAGCTGGTCATCTCGATAAGCTCATCGTAGTAGTGCGCAATACCTTCCGCACGTTTCTGGATCTGCTCGTTGGTGACGATATCGTCAAACACCACCGCCGGATCGTTAACGATATTGCGGATGATATGGGTGTAAGAGCGGGAGTGGATCGTCTCTGAGAACGCCCAGGTTTCAACCCAGGTTTCCAGCTCTGGAATCGAGATCAGCGGCAGCAGCGCTACGTTCGGGCTACGACCCTGAATAGAGTCCAGCAGCGTCTGGTACTTCAGGTTGCTGAGGAAGATATGCTTTTCGTGATCCGGCAGAGCCTGGAAATCAATACGATCGCGGGAAACGTCAACTTCTTCCGGGCGCCAGAAGAAGGAGAGTTGCTTTTCGATCAGCTTTTCGAAGATGTCATATTTTTGCTGATCGTAGCGTGCCACGTTGACCGGCTGGCCGAAGAACATCGGCTCTTTGAGCTGGTCGTTTTTCGTCTGTGAAAAGGTGGTATATGCCATGAATTGGAGTCCTGTCTTACGAAATAAAGGCGGGGATATCCCCGCCCTTCATTAGATCTTACATGCGCCGCTTTCGCAGCCATCGTCCTGAATTGACGGTACCATGTCGTCCTGGGCGTCTTCAGCACCATCACGGGTGTTGTGATAGTACAGGGTTTTCACGCCAAATTTATAGGCAGTGAGCAGGTCTTTCAGCAGTTGCTGCATCGGAACCTTGCCAGACGGGAAGCGCGTTGGGTCATAGTTGGTATTCGCAGAGATCGACTGGTCGATAAACTTCTGCATGATACCCACCAGCTGCAGGTAACCGTCGTTGTTTGGCATTTCCCACAGCAGCTCGTAGTTGTTGCCCAGCGTTTCGTAATCTGGCACTACCTGACGCAGAACGCCGTCTTTCGATGCTTTGATGCTCACATGGCCGCGTGGTGGCTCAATACCGTTGGTGGCGTTAGAGATCTGCGAAGAGGTCTCGGACGGCATCAGGGCAGAGAGCGTAGAGTTACGCAGGCCGTGCGTTTTGATGGACTCGCGCAAACCTTCCCAGTCGAGGTGCAGCGGTTCGCTGACGATCGCATCCAGGTCTTTCTTATAGGTGTCGATTGGCAGAATGCCTTTCGCGTAAGTGGTTTCGTTAAACCACGGACACGCACCTTGCTCTTTCGCCAGCTCGTTGGACGCTTTCATCAGGTAATACTGAATTGCTTCAAACGTCTGGTGGGTCAGGTTGTTGGCGCTGCCGTCAGAGTAACGCTTGCCGTTTTTCGCCAGCCAGTAGGCGAAGTTGATCACGCCAATACCCAGGGTACGACGACCCATTGCGCCACGTTTTGCCGCCGGGATTGGGTAATCCTGGTAATCCAGCAGGGCATCGAGTGCGCGTACAGCCAGCACAGCCAGCTCTTCCAGCTCGTCCAGGCTCTTAATGGCACCCAGGTTGAAAGCAGACAGCGTACACAGCGCAATTTCACCGTTTTCGTCGTTTACATCGTCCAGCGGTTTGGTTGGCAGGGCGATTTCCAGGCACAGGTTAGACTGGCGCACTGGCGCAACAGCCGGGTCGAACGGGCTGTGAGTGTTGCAGTGGTCAACGTTCTGAATGTAGATACGGCCAGTAGAGGCACGTTCCTGCATCATCAGAGAGAACAGGTCTACCGCTTTCACGCGTTGCTTACGGATGCTGTCGTCTTTTTCGTATTTGGTGTACAGACGCTCAAACTCATCCTGATCGGCGAAGAAGGCATCGTACAGGCCCGGGACGTCGGACGGGCTGAACAGGGTGATCTCTTCACCTTTCAGCAGACGGGTGTACATCAGTTTGTTGATCTGCACGCCGTAGTCCATGTGGCGCACGCGGTTGCCTTCAACACCACGGTTGTTTTTCAGTACCAGCAGGCTTTCAACTTCCAGATGCCACATTGGGTAGAACAGGGTTGCTGCACCACCACGCACGCCGCCCTGAGAGCAGGATTTCACTGCCGTCTGGAAGTGCTTATAGAACGGGATACAGCCGGTGTGGAACGCTTCGCCGCCGCGAATTGGGCTACCCAGGGCACGAATACGACCGGCGTTGATACCGATACCGGCACGCTGGGAGACGTATTTCACAATGGCGCTGGAGGTGGCGTTGATGGAATCCAGGCTGTCGCCACACTCGATCAGTACGCAGGAGCTGAACTGACGGGTAGGGGTGCGCACGCCAGACATGATTGGCGTTGGCAGAGAAATCTTGAACGTCGACACCGCATCGTAGAAACGCTTCACGTATTCCAGACGGGTATCACGCGGATAGTTAGAGAACAGGCAGGCAGCAACCAGAATATAGAGGAACTGGGCGCTCTCGTAGATTTCGCCGGTTACACGGTTCTGAACCAGGTATTTGCCTTCAAGCTGTTTCACTGCCGCGTAGGAGAAGTTCATATCGCGCCAGTGATCGATAAACCCGTTCATCTGCTCGAACTCTTCTTCCGTGTAGTCTTCCAGCAGATGCGTGTCGTATTTTCCTAACTCAACCATTTTCACGACGTGGTCAAACAGCGCTGGCGGCTCAAACTGGCCGTAGGCTTTTTTACGCAGGTGGAAAATGGCCAGGCGTGCAGCCAGGTACTGATAATCCGGTGCTTCGCGGGAGATCAGATCTGCCGCTGCTTTGATGATGGTTTCGTGAATATCAGACGTTTTGATGCCGTCGTAGAACTGGATATGGGAACGCAGTTCAACCTGGGAAATAGATACGTTGTTCAGTCCTTCTGCTGCCCAGTCGAGAACTCGATGGATTTTGTCCAGATTGATACGCTCGGTAGTACCGTCGCGTTTTGTCACCAGCAGACTCTGATTCATGTGGGTTTTTACCTGTCCGTGAAATAAAAAAATATCCCCCGTTTATCCACAGGGCAGCCTTGTGACTAACTCTGTGGATAAATACTACATATAGGGGGTTTGCGATAAGATAAACGCTATATGGTGAGTATTCTAGTATCGAATCATTTCAGCACAAGGGTTGATTTTGACGTTAAATTGAGGTTGTGAAAGGGTAAAAAAGCCTAAGTCCTCGTACCGTAAGGCCTGGAAGACATGTCAATAATTTAGAAAAAAAATTCAAAATTTGATCGAGTGCTGATTTCTTCAACGGGAGGTCAAAATTGCGCAACATGATGTCGCGCAATCTTTATAAGATTATTTGATGACGTTAGTCATTTTTGGCTGTTGTATGCAACATATAGTTAACATCAACACCCGGGGCGAGCTTGAATTTGTCTGTTAATGGATTGTAATGCAGACCCGTGATGTGCTGCTCTTTGAGCCATGTGTGATCCACCCAGCTCAGTAATTCAGCAGGCTTGATGAATTTCTTCACATCATGTGTCCCTTTCGGCACCATGCGCAGGACATATTCTGCACCGACCACGGCCATCAGCCAGGCTTTACCGTTACGGTTAATGGTGGAGAAAAACACCTGGCCGCCGGGTTTAACCAGTTTTGCACAGGCATTCACCACCGACTGTGGGTCGGGTACGTGTTCGAGCATCTCCATGCAGGTCACCACATCGTACTGATGGGCGTGCTTCGCTGCATGTTCCTCGACAGTTTCTTGCACATACTCGACCTGCACACCGGACTCCAGCGCGTGCAAGCGCGCAACCTGCAAAGGTTCAAATCCCATGTCCAGGCCGGTAACTGTTGCCCCTTCGCGTGCCATGCTTTCCGCCAGGATGCCGCCGCCACAACCAACATCGAGCACTTTTTTCCCGAACAGACCGCCGGAACGCTCCGCGATATAGCCCAGACGCAGCGGGTTAATACGGTGCAGAGGTTTAAACTCACCTTCGAGATCCCACCAGCGGGACGCCACCGCTTCGAATTTGGCAATCTCTTCATGGTCAACGTTGTGAGCCACCGGGGATTTTTCGGCATTCATGGACGCTTTTACTCCGTAATTTAAAGACGGGGCAGTATATCAGGATAATAAACCAAATTGGTTTATAACCCTGTGGGTGTGTTATAATTTGCGACCTTTGAATCCGGGATACAGTAGAGGGATAGCGGTTAGATGAGCGACCTTGCGAGAGAAATTACACCGGTTAACATCGAGGAAGAGCTGAAGAGCTCCTATCTGGACTATGCGATGTCGGTCATTGTTGGCCGTGCGCTGCCGGACGTCCGCGATGGCCTTAAGCCGGTACACCGTCGCGTACTATACGCCATGAACGTATTGGGCAATGACTGGAATAAAGCCTACAAAAAATCTGCCCGTGTCGTGGGTGACGTTATCGGTAAATATCACCCGCATGGTGATATTGCCGTTTATGACACGATCGTCCGTATGGCGCAGCCATTCTCCCTGCGTTACATGCTGGTAGATGGACAGGGTAACTTTGGTTCGGTCGACGGCGACTCCGCCGCGGCGATGCGTTATACGGAAATCCGTATGTCGAAAATCGCCCATGAGCTGATGGCCGACCTGGAAAAAGAGACCGTTGATTTCGTCGATAACTACGACGGCACCGAACGCATCCCAGACGTCATGCCAACCAAGATCCCGAACCTGTTGGTTAACGGTTCGTCCGGTATCGCAGTCGGGATGGCAACCAACATCCCACCGCATAACATCACGGAAGTGATCAACGGCTGCCTGGCCTTTATCGACGATGAAGAGATCAGCATTGAAGGGCTGATGGAACACATTCCGGGGCCGGACTTCCCGACGGCGGCGATCATCAACGGTCGTCGTGGTATCGAAGAAGCGTATCGCACCGGTCGCGGCAAGATCTACATCCGTGCCCGCGCCGAAGTAGAAGCCGACGCCAAAACCGGCCGTGAAACCATTATTGTTCACGAGATCCCGTATCAGGTGAACAAGGCTCGTCTGATTGAGAAAATCGCCGAGCTGGTAAAAGAAAAACGTGTTGAAGGTATCAGCGCGCTGCGTGACGAGTCTGACAAAGACGGGATGCGCATCGTGATTGAAATCAAACGCGACGCGGTGGGGGAGGTTGTTCTGAACAACCTGTATTCCCAGACTCAGCTTCAGGTCTCCTTCGGTATCAACATGGTCGCACTGCACCATGGTCAGCCGAAGATCATGAACCTGAAAGAGATCCTGAGCGCGTTCGTGCGTCACCGCCGTGAAGTGGTGACTCGCCGTACTATTTTCGAACTGCGTAAAGCACGCGATCGTGCGCACATCCTTGAAGCGCTGGCCGTTGCTCTGGCTAACATCGATCCGATCATCGAGTTGATCCGTCGTGCGCCGACGCCAGCTGAAGCGAAAGCCTCTCTGATTGCGCGTCCGTGGGAGCTGGGTAATGTATCGGCAATGCTTGAACGTGCGGGCGATGACGCTGCGCGTCCTGAGTGGCTGGAGCCAGAGTTTGGCGTGCGTGATGGTCAGTATTACCTGACTGAACAGCAGGCCCAGGCCATTCTGGATCTGCGTTTGCAGAAACTGACCGGCCTTGAGCATGAAAAACTGCTCGACGAGTACAAAGAGCTGCTGGAGCAGATTGCTGAGCTGCTGCATATCCTGGGTAGCGCAGATCGCCTGATGGAAGTGATCCGTGAAGAGCTGGAGCTGGTCCGCGATCAGTTCGGCGATGAGCGTCGCACCGAAATCACCGCGAATACTGCGGACATCAACATCGAAGACCTGATCAACCAGGAAGATGTTGTTGTTACCCTGTCTCACCAGGGTTATGTGAAGTATCAGCCGTTGACCGACTACGAAGCACAGCGTCGTGGTGGTAAAGGTAAATCTGCGGCACGCATTAAAGAAGAAGACTTTATCGACCGACTGCTGGTGGCCAACACCCATGACACGATCCTCTGCTTCTCCAGCCGTGGTCGTCTGTACTGGATGAAAGTGTATCAGTTGCCAGAAGCGAGCCGTGGCGCGCGTGGTCGTCCGATAGTCAACCTGCTGCCGCTGGAAGCGAACGAGCGTATCACCGCTATCCTGCCAGTACGTGAGTATGCGGAAGGCGTGAACGTCTTTATGGCGACGGCAAGCGGTACCGTGAAGAAAACCGCACTGACCGAGTTCAGCCGTCCACGTTCTGCCGGTATTATCGCGGTGAATCTGAACGAAGGCGATGAACTGATTGGCGTGGATCTGACCTCCGGTTCTGATGAAGTGATGCTGTTCTCCGCCGCCGGTAAAGTGGTGCGCTTTAAAGAGAACGCGGTACGTGCGATGGGTCGTACGGCGACCGGCGTTCGTGGGATCAAACTGGCGGGCGAAGACTCCGTTGTTTCCCTGATCGTTCCGCGCGGTGAAGGTGCAATCCTGACCGTGACGCAGAACGGCTATGGTAAACGTACGGCGGAAACTGAATATCCGACCAAGTCCCGTGGCACGCAGGGCGTTATTTCTATCAAAGTGACTGAGCGCAACGGTTCCGTTGTGGGCGCGGTTCAGGTAGATGATACCGACCAGATCATGATGATTACCGATGCCGGTACGCTGGTGCGTACACGTGTTTCCGAGATCAGCGTGGTTGGCCGTAACACCCAGGGCGTTATCCTCATCCGTACTGCGGAAGATGAAAACGTCGTGGGTCTGCAACGTGTGGCAGAGCCAGTGGATGACGAAGAGCTCGACTCTATCGACGGTAGCGCAGCAGAAGGCGATGATGAAATCGCGCCAGAAGCCGACACCGACGATGATGCAGCGGATGACGCTGAAGAGTAATGTCTCCTGATGCAAAAAGGGCCGGATTCCGGCCCTTTTCTTTTTCAGATGCAGACAAGTGAACGTTGCGACAAGGCGCGTTTACCGCTACCTTAAACCACATTCTTTTTGACCCCGACGGCGGAGCCTCGCCCCCTTGAAATACCTCGTTTCCTTTCGTACCACGCTTAAAGTTTCTCGCTATCTGTTCCGGGCGTTGGCGCTTTTGCTTTGGTTGCTGGTGGCACTGTTCTCGGTGTTTTACATCGTAAACGCGCTACACCAGAAAGAATCTGAGATCCGCCAGGAGTTCAATCTCAGTTCCGATCAGGCTCAGCGTTATATTCAGCGCACCTCTGATGTGATGAAAGAGCTGAAGTACATCGCTGAAAACCGCCTGACGGCGGAAAACGGGGTGCTTGCCACGCGCGGGCGTAATGACAAAACGGAAGTGCCGGACTTCGAACCTTTGTTCCCGGACTCTGACTGCTCTGCAATGGGCAACACCTGGCGAGGGTCACTGGAATCACTGGCCTGGTTTATGCGCTACTGGCGCGATAATTTTTCTGCCGCCTATGATCTTAATCGCGTCTTCCTGATAGGCAGCGACAACCTGTGTATGGCTGATTTCGGTCTGCGTGATGTTCCGGTTGAGCGCGATGACGCCCTGAAAAGCCTGCATGAACGGATCGTGAAGTACCGTAATGCGCCGCAGGACGAGCGCGGCAACAATCTTTTCTGGATAAGCCAGGGGCCGCGTATGGGCGTGGGTTATTTCTATGCCCTGACGCCGGTCTATCTGGGGAATCGCTTACAGGCACTGCTGGGCATTGAACAAACCATCCGTATGGAGAACTTCTTCACTCCTGGTAGCCTGCCGATGGGCGTGACCGTTCTGGATGAAAATGGCCATGCCCTGATTTCACTGACCGGGCCGGAAAACCGGTTAAAAGTCGATTCCCACTGGATGCAGGAACGTTCCTGGTTTGGCTATACGTCTGGTTTTCGTGAGCTGGTGCTGAAGAAAAGTTTACCCCCGTCTTCGCTCAGCATTGTTTACTCCGTGCCAGTGGACATGGTGCTGGAGCGGATTCGAATCCTTATCCTCAACGCCATTATTCTTAATGTCCTGGTCGGGATTGCGCTGTTTACACTGGCGCGTATGTACGAGCGGAAAATCTTTATCCCGGCGGAAATTGACGCGCAGAGGCTGGAAGAGCACGAGCAATTTAACCGTAAGATTGTTGCTTCCGCCCCGGTGGGTATCTGTATCCTGCGCACCCAGGATGGTACGAACATCCTCAGTAACGAGCTGGCGCATAACTACCTGAACATGCTGACGCATGAAGACAGGCAACGGTTGACGCAGATTATCTGTGGGCAACAGGTTAACTTTGTGGATGTGCTGACCAGCACCCATACCAACCTGCAAATCAGTTTCGTCCATTCCCGCTATCGCAATGAAAACGTGGCGATTTGTGTACTGGTGGATGTTTCTGCCCGCGTGAAAATGGAAGAGTCATTGCAGGAGATGGCCCAGGCGGCAGAGCAGGCCAGCCAGTCGAAATCCATGTTCCTTGCGACAGTCAGCCATGAACTGCGAACCCCGCTGTACGGGATCATCGGTAACCTCGATCTTCTGCAAACCAAAGAGTTGCCAAACGGCGTTGAGCGCCTGGTAACGGCAATGAACAACTCGTCGAGCCTGCTGCTGAAAATCATCAGTGATATCCTCGACTTCTCCAAAATTGAATCTGAGCAACTGAAAATTGAGCCGCGCGAGTTCTCCCCGCGTGAAGTGATGAACCACATCAGCGCCAACTACATGCCGCTGGTGGTGCGCAAACAGCTCGGACTTTACTGCTTTATCGAACCGGATGTGCCGCTGACGCTACAGGGCGATCCGATGCGTTTACAGCAGGTGATTTCTAACCTGCTGAGCAATGCCATTAAGTTTACCGACATCGGGTGTATTGTGCTGCATGTCGGCCACGATGGGGATTACCTGAGCATTCGCGTGCGTGATACGGGTGTGGGGATCCCGGCAAAGGAAGTCGTTCGCCTGTTTGACCCGTTCTTCCAGGTCGGTACCGGTGTGCAGCGCAACTTCCAGGGCACAGGGCTGGGGCTGGCAATTTGTGAAAAACTGATCAGTATGATGGACGGCGATATCTCCGTAGACACCGAACCCGGCATGGGGAGCCAGTTCACCATCCGTATTCCGCTCTATTCGGCGCAGTATCCGGTGAAATCAACGCTGGATGGGCTGAACGGCAAGCGCTGCTGGCTGGTCGTTCACAACGCCTCGCTGCATGATTTCCTGGTCTCATTGCTGAGCAACAGCGGGATGCGGGTTTCGCGTTATGAAGGGCAAACGCCGGACGCTGACGATATACTGGTCACCGATGACGAGCTGGAACAGGCCTGGACGGGAAGAGGCGTGGTCACGTTCTGCCGTCGTCATATCGGCATCCCGCTTGAACGCGCTCCCGGGGAATGGATCCACAGTGTCGCCACGCCGCATGAAATTTTGGGGCTGCTGGCGCGTATTTACAGCGTTCAGCTGGAAGACAGCGAAGGGGCTGCGGCGCTGCCGTCACCAGAATCTCTGGCGTCTGAGAACGACGATATGATGATTCTGGTGGTGGACGATCACCCAATTAACCGTCGACTGCTTGCCGACCAGTTAGGCTCTCTGGGTTACCAGTGTAAAACCGCCAATGACGGCGTGGATGCCCTGAATGTCCTGAGTAAAAACCACATCGATATCGTGTTAAGCGACGTCAACATGCCGAACATGGACGGTTATCGCCTGACGCAGCGTATTCGCCAGCTTGGCCTGACTCTGCCGGTGGTGGGGGTGACGGCAAATGCGCTGGCGGAAGAGAAACAGCGCTGTCTGGAATCCGGCATGGATAGCTGTCTGTCGAAACCGGTGACGCTGGACGTGCTCAAGCAGACGTTGTCAATTTATGCCGATCGCGTGAGAAAAACGCGGAAATAAAAAAAGGCCCGTAAGGGCCTTTTTGTTTGTTCTCCCTCTCCCAGTGGGTGAGGGCATCAGGTCGCACACCCGCCGGGGATCAATCCTTGTCCGTCGCGCTCAGCGTAACGGAGGAGAGATAGTTCAGCAGTGCAATATCGTTATCCACACCCAGTTTCATCATGGCTGATTTCTTCTGGCTACTGATGGTTTTAATACTGCGGTTCAGCTTCTTGGCAATCTCGGTCACCAGGAAACCTTCAGCGAACAGGCGCAGAACTTCACTCTCTTTTGGCGACAGGCGTTTGTCACCGTAGCCACCCGCGCTGATTTTCTCCAGCAGACGGGAAACGCTTTCAGGGGTGAATTTCTTGCCTTTCTGCAACGCGGCCAGCGCTTTTGGCAGATCGGTCGGCGCGCCTTGTTTCAGCACAATCCCTTCGATATCCAGATCCAGCACGGCGCTTAAAATCGCCGGGTTGTTGTTCATGGTCAGAACGATAATCGAGATGTCCGGGAAATGGCGTTTAATGTATTTGATAAGCGTGATCCCATCACCGTACTTGTCCCCAGGCATGGAGAGATCGGTAATGAGCACGTGGGCATCAAGCTTTGGGAGGTTATTGATCAGTGCTGTGGAGTCTTCAAATTCACCGACTACATTCACCCACTCGATCTGTTCAAGTGATTTGCGAATACCGAACAGTACAATCGGATGGTCATCGGCAATAATTACGTTCATATTGTTCATGTATTAGGCTACCTTGCTACAGCAAGCTTTTGACGTAGGCGTCAATGTCGCTGATATATTTTTCAATGCCAGAGGCATCTTTCTCACGAATTAGATGTTCCAGCGTTTCACATAACTGCTTGCCGGGAACCAGATTAAGCATGGCAAACACCCCTTTAAGCCGGTGTGCTGTCTGCGCCAGCGCTGCAAAATCATTCGCAGCGGACTCAGTATACAACCGCTTAACATCATCTGGTACTGTATCAACAAAGAGTGAATAGTAGCCACTGGCATGGAGTTCGGCATTTTCGTCACCGCCCAAAGGGGACTCCAGGATCTCTTCTTGCGCCAGCTGTTCTTCTATTAGTTGTAGTACAGCTTCCTGCATAGCATTGCTCATATTAAAGTTGACGCGCATCTGGCCTGGGCCGATTTTTCGCACGCCTGGCTCATCATCGCTTAAAAGCAAGCCGGAGGCTGTAAGATTAGACGGATTATCTGTTAAAAACAGATCAAATTCTTGACTCGTGAGCCTTTCATCAGGCGTGATGCACGCTGCTCCCCAGTTTTCTAACTGACGAACCACGATATTGCGGATCTCATTTGAGGTCACATCAACCATCACCGTCACTTCATCCAGCAGGCGTTCTTCATCTTCTTCTTGCGGATTCGCGGCCATTTTCACATGCAGAGAATAGCGGGTGCCGAGCGACTCCCGGGCTTTGATATTCAGATGCCCGCCAAGTTTGCGCGCCAGCTGATCGCACAGCCAGAAGGTCAGGGCATTGGCTTTGCCGTAGTGATCGTTCTGGGTATCGTTCAGGAACGGGAAGTGCAGATTATCAATTTCACTCGGGGTGACGCCTTCTCCGGTATCCAGAATACGGAACGTCAGCCTGTCGTCAGCCGATTCGTCGGTGCTGACCTCGAGCGTCACCTTGCCAATCTGGGTAGTGGTCACAGAATACTGAATCAGCATCAGCAGAATACGGCGCAGTGCTTCCCGATCGCCGTGGCGTTCGTCATTGGCAGGCAAGTGGTTGTTGATCAGTAGTTGCAGGCCTTTGCGTTTAATGACCGGCAGCACTTCAGGGACCACTTCGTCGATCAAATCCTGGATAGAGAAGAGGGTAGAGCTTCCTTTCCAGCTGTCATTTTCCAGCATATTCGCCAGCTGAATTTCATCCACCAGGCGAACCAGTGAATCCGCCTGGCTGGCTATCTGATGACCTTCAGGCGTGTTGATGCTGGCCACACCGCTCGCGAGGGCTTTCAATGGGCGTTTAAATGCCTCGCCAATATTCTGCATAAATGCCGCACGACCCTGCTGGTTTTTCTCGTAAAGTCGCTGCGCCTGCTTGAGCTTCTTGTTGACCAGCACTTCACGATCCTGGTCGCGGATAATAAAGATTTGCGTGCGGGAAGCGACCTGGCTGCGGAACTGACGGATTTCATACAGTTCATTATTGATGGTGGCCTGAATCACCCCCTGGTGCTGATCCGCCATGGTGGTGATGTTTTGCAGGTTAAGATGCGGCAGCAGGTGATCGGCAATCTTATTGCTCATCACCGTGCGGTTCGCCTCCTGGTCGTGAACCAGTACTCCAAGCGGCAGAACGGAAATAATCTCTTCATTCAACGCCCGCAGTATGCGCAGTTCATTACTGGTTCCCGCCGGGACAGATGCGGTTTCGCTCTGACGCCCGGGCTGAAAACGGAAAGTGCTGTAACCAAAAAGCGCCAGCGCCAGCAGACCAATGTTCAGCAGCAACGGCAGTAAAATGTTTTGCAGTGTATCAAGCAGTAAGGTGCCAAATGGCACTTGCCACACCAGGCGCATCCCGGTTGAGTTCAGCGAGGAGGCTATCTCTATCTTCGAGCCGTTGAAGGAGATAGCGACACTTTCAGCGCCTTCTTTCTCCGGCGGCGTGCGCATGTTTTGCGTGTTGTTATCGGGATCGAGACGGAAGCTGTCCAGCGGCATATCGGGTGGGATCAGGTCGTTGATAGGCAGATCAAATGCCACCACGGTCGCCAGATGCCCAGGCTGATTGAAGGTGGTACGAAGCGTAAAGTAGTGACCGTTTTGCCAGGCAAGGCGGCGTAATGAAGAGAAACTCTCGCGTTCATCAAGCGCGTTGGCTTGTTGCAGCATTTCTGCACGACGGGAATCCACAATGCTGCCCACCGTGGTTTCTTTAAACCCGGAGGAGAGATCTTTGAGCGGTAAGGTCGAAATCAGGATCATGCTGTTGTCCTGACCGTTCAGGTAGTACATCGACCACGGCACTGTTTCTGCACCCCAAAGGGTATCAAGGTACGAGGAGATGCGCTGGGTCATCTCAAGCGTTGCGCTGTCGTGCGAACCGAAAATGAGCGCTTCTGTTTTACGCTGCGGTTTTTCCAGGTAGTAAACGTCCTGCTTAAGGCGCGTTTCCTGTAACCCTTCTCCGGATGACGTTGCAGGCGCAGCGGCAATATTGTCGTAAATCTGCCAGGTGGCGTAGCGCCATGTATCGATGCGCTTATGCACCGCATGGGTGATATCCACGACCTGATAGCTTTTATCCTTCAGCCAGGCATTAACCGCACTCTGAACCATCACCCCCATCGTGACTAACAGCACGACGATCAACAGAAGAAAGAAACGGGTGATGCTCCCGGGAAGAAGGGAGAATTTGTTCGGGGCGGTGGTTTCAGACTGACTCATTGATATGTTAACCCGTGATGGCCGCGCTTTAATGGGATAGGGCAGTATAAAGGGTAATAACTGAATTTCCAGCGCCGTAGCCTGTGAATAGATGACTTTTTCCGTGGCGATTATCCCTGCACAACGTTGCATTAAACGTGTACAACTCGCGCGCGTTTGTACAAATAAGGAGCAGCGAGGTTCAGAAAATAGCACGATTTAACAAGAAATTATGCTTTGTAGCAACGGTGAATACGGAGAGATGATTTCGGCTGTATTTAATTAATAGTCGTTATGATTTCATGGCGGTAGCACAACGAAAATATAATTACGTAAAGAAAGGTAAAAAAAAACCGAATGCTCAGCATTCGGTTCAATTAGGGATAAACAGACATTCAAAACTGAATGACGGTAATAAATAAAGTTAATGATGATAGCGAGAGTTATTTTAGTGATTTTGCTGGATTTTGTTTTGTCATTCAGTGCTGTAACATTTTTCAATGTAACTCATTGATTTTGTATGGTGAACTTTTTCGTTTGATTATAAGTGCTATATTTCTAAGCTCTTCGTGCTTTGTAAAAGTTCCCGAGAATTTACAAAATGAAACATCTTGGGTGGAAAATGAAACATCTTCAAAGTTTTCGTATCATATTCCCGTTGGATTATTCTGTAATTTTAAGGAGAATGAAATTGCCGACTGGTTAAGAGGGTTAATCAGTAAGCAGTGGTAATAATAAGGCATATAACAGAGGGTTAATAACATGAAAGTTAAAGTACTGTCCCTCCTGGTACCAGCACTGCTGGTAGCAGGCGCAGCAAATGCGGCTGAAATTTATAACAAAGACGGCAACAAATTAGATCTGTACGGTAAAGTCGACGGCCTGCACTATTTCTCCGACGACAAAGGTAACGACGGCGACCAGACCTACATGCGTATCGGCTTCAAAGGCGAAACTCAGGTTAACGATCAGCTGACCGGTTATGGCCAATGGGAATACCAGATTCAGGGTAATACCTCTGAAAGCGACAACCAGGCCTGGACGCGTGTTGCGTTCGCAGGTCTGAAATTCGCCGATGCGGGTTCTTTCGATTACGGTCGTAACTACGGCGTTATCTACGACGTGACCTCCTGGACCGACGTTCTGCCAGAATTCGGCGGCGACACCTACGGTGCAGATAACTTCCTGCAATCCCGTGCTAACGGCGTAGCAACCTACCGTAACCAGGACTTCTTTGGTCTGGTTGATGGCCTGAATTTTGCTCTTCAGTATCAGGGCAAAAACGGTAGCGTAGACGGTGAGAACAACACCGGTCGTAGCACCCTGAAACAGAACGGTGACGGTTACGGTGCATCCCTGACCTACAACCTGGGCGAAGGCTTCAGCATCGGTGGTGCTATGTCTTCTTCCAAACGTACTTACGATCAGAACAACACCGCAGCGCTGGGTAACGGCGATCACGCTGAAGTCTACTCTGGTGGTCTGAAATATGATGCGAACAACATCTATCTGGCCGCTCAGTACTCTCAGACCTATAACGCAACCCGTTTTGGTAACTCCCAGAGCAGCAGCGACATCTACGGTTTTGCAAACAAAGCGCAGAACTTCGAAGTGGTTGCTCAGTACCAGTTCGACTTCGGTCTGCGTCCTTCCGTGGCTTACCTCCAGTCTAAAGGTAAGGACATCGAAGGTTACGGCGACGAAGATCTGCTGAAATATGTTGATGTTGGCGCGACTTACTACTTCAACAAAAACATGTCTACCTACGTGGACTACAAAATCAACCTGCTGGATGACAACAACTTCACCAAACAGGCTGGTATCGGTACTGATGACATCGTAGCGCTGGGTCTGGTTTACCAGTTCTAATCGCTTCTCAGTATTACAAAGGGGCCATCTGGCCCCTTTTTTCATACTTTTTTTGGGGTCTTACAAATGACCCTTTTTGGTGTACTCTTGCCGGCCTGGCATGAGGATAATAATGAATGGACATGACTTTTTTACGCGCCAGCTTTCTGGCTACCCTTTTTTTCCTGACAGCATGTGACTCTTCCACCCCCCCGGTGGCGAAAACAGACACCCCAGCGGCAACCGTTCTGGAAGGCAAAACGATGGGCACCTTCTGGCGTGTCAGCGTGATGCACCTCGATAGTGCACGTGCCGACGATCTGCGCGGTAAAATTCAGGCACAGCTTGATGCCGACGATCAACTGCTTTCCACATACAAAAATGACTCTGCGCTGATGCGCTTTAACCTCTCGAAAAGCACCTCGCTCTGGCCGGTAAGTGAAGCGATGGCTGATATCGTAATTGAGGCGATGCGCGTGGGTTATAAAACAAACGGCGCTATGGATGTCACAGTTGGGCCGCTGGTAAACCTGTGGGGATTTGGTCCGAATAAACAGCCGGTGACAACGCCCGATCAGGCGGCTATTGATGATGCGCGCGCCAGAACGGGTTTGCAGCATTTAACGGTGATTAATCAGTACGGGCAGCAGTATCTGCAAAAAGACATTCCTGATTTGTTTGTCGATCTCTCAACGGTAGGAGAGGGCTATGCCGCCGATCACCTTGCGGCACTGATGACTCAGGAAGGGATCTCGCGTTATCTGGTGTCGGTAGGTGGAGCCTTAGTCAGCCGGGGGATGAACGCCACGGGCAAAGCGTGGCGCGTGGCCATTCAAAAACCGACCGATCAACAAAACGCCGTGCAGGCAATTGTAGATATCAACGGCCACGGGATCAGTACGTCCGGCAGCTACCGCAACTATTACGAGCTGGACGGCAAACGCATTTCACATGTTATCGATCCGCAAACGGGGCGTCCGATCGAACACAATCTGGTGTCCGTGACGGTGATCGCCCCGACCGCCCTGGAAGCCGATGCCTGGGACACCGGGTTAATGGTCCTTGGCCCGGAAAAGGCTAAAGAGGTGGTGCGTCAGGAAGGCCTTGCGGTGTACATGATAACCAAAGAGGGCGATGGGTTTAAAACCTGGAGCTCCCCGCAGTTTGAAAGTTTCCTCGTGAGCGAACAAAATTAAAAAGCAAGGTTACGGGTTTTTGTCCGGTGGCACTCAGGCAAGGTATGAGTATGCTTGTAAGAGGAGCCGATGATGAAAAACCTGACCTTTAAAACCGATGAGGATCGCTGGCAGGCCGTGCTCGCCCGCGATCCACGCGCCGATAATCAGTTTGTCTTTGCCGTGCAAACGACCGGTATCTTTTGCCGCCCGTCCTGCCGGGCACGCCATGCGCTGCGCAAAAATGTTCGCTTTTATCCTGATGCCCAACATGCGGGGCAGGATGGCTTTCGCCCCTGCAAGCGCTGTATGCCGGATAAACGTGACCCGCAGGAGCAGAAACTGGCAAAAGTCGAACAGGCCTGCCGTCTGCTGGAACAGGACTCGTCCATTACCCTTGAACTGCTTTCGCAGCAGGTGGCGATGAGTCCATTCCATTTCCATCGCCTGTTTAAATCCATCACCGGCATGACGCCCAAAGCCTGGCAGCAGGCAGCACGCGATCGTCGCCTGCGCAGTGCGCTGGCACAGGGCGATAAAATTACCGATGCCGTGCTGGCCGCAGGTTTTCCCGACAGCAGCAGTTATTATCGTAAAGCCGATAGCGCGTTGGGTATGACCGCAAAACAGTACCGTAAAGGTGATGTTGCAGTGCATTACGCGCTGAGTAACTGCACCTTAGGCCGCTGCCTGGTGGCGGAAAGCGAGCGGGGGATCTGCGCTATTTTGCTGGGTGATGACGACGCGACGTTAACGGATGAGCTGCATTCCCTGTTTCCCCATGCCCAGCCCGAGCCTGCGGACGGCGCTTTTGCGCTGCGGGTTCGCCAGGTTATCGCAAGCCTCGACAACCAAAATACCCCGTTAACGTTACCGCTGGATATTCGCGGCACCGCTTTCCAGCAGCAGGTCTGGCAGGCGTTGCGCGCCATCCCCTGCGGTGAAACGGCAAGCTATCAGCAGGTGGCGAAAACCATTGGGAAACCCGCCGCGGTGCGCGCCGTTGCCGGGGCATGTGCTGCCAATAAGCTGGCGATAGTGATCCCCTGTCATCGGGTGGTGCGCAACGATGGCGCACTTTCAGGCTACCGCTGGGGCACTGCGCGCAAGGCGCTGTTATTACAACGTGAAGCGAAAAACCGGGAGGGATAATGCTCGATCTGTTCGCAGAGGCTGAACCCTGGCAAGAGCCGCTGGCACCGGGTGCGGTGATCCTGCGTCGTTTTGCGCTATCCCGCGCGGCGGCGCTGTTTGACGGTATAAATACCGTCGCGGCACGCTCGCCGTTTCGCCATATGGTGACGCCGGGCGGCTATACCATGTCAGTGGCGATGACCAACTGCGGCAGGTTAGGCTGGACGACGGACGATCGCGGTTATCTTTACGCCCCAGTAGATCCAATAACGGGTAACCACTGGCCAGCCATGCCCGATGCGTTTCTGGCGTTGTGCCATGATGCCGCCGTGGCTGCGGGTTATGCCGATTTTACCCCGGATGCCTGCCTGATTAACCGTTATGCCGTCGGCGCGAAGCTCTCGCTGCATCAGGATAAAGATGAGCCGGATTTACGGGCGCCCATCGTCTCAGTCTCTTTAGGGCTGCAGGCGGTCTTTCAGTTTGGTGGATTGCGGCGTAACGATCCGCTGAAACGCCTGATGCTGGAGCATGGCGACGTGGTGGTGTGGGGCGGGGAATCGCGGCTCTACTATCACGGTATTCAGCCGCTTAAACCGGGTTTTCATCCGCAGACGCAAGCGTTCCGCTATAACCTGACCTTCCGTCAGGCAGCGTATAGCGAATAAAAATAAGAATTATTCTTGATGTGAGCGCGGGGCAGTTTACACTGCTGGCTGATTTTTATTGCCTGGATTGCTCTGTATGCAACTACTTCTTCTTGTCTGGCGTCAGTACCGCTGGCCTTTTATGGCGGTGATGGCATTAAGCCTGGCCAGCGCGGCGTTAGGTATTGGCCTGATCGCGTTCATCAATGTGCGACTGATTGAAATGGTCGACACGTCATTGTCCGTTCTGCCAGAGTTTCTGGGTTTGCTGTTACTGTTGATGGCCGTGACGTTAGGCTCCCAGCTGGCGTTAACCGCGCTGGGCCACCACTTTGTTTATCGCCTGCGTAGCGAGTTTATCAAGCGAATTCTGGACACCCAGGTAGAGCGCGTCGAGCAACTCGGCAGTGCTTCTCTGCTGGCGGGGCTGACCAGCGATGTGCGTGCCATTACCATCGCATTTGTGCGTCTGCCGGAGCTGGTGCAGGGGATTATTTTGACCTTTGGCTCGGCGGCTTATCTTGCCTGGCTCTCAACCAAAATGCTGGCAGTGACCGCGCTGTGGATTGTGGTCACCATCTGGGGCGGTTACCTGCTGGTGGCGCGTGTCTACAAACACATGGCGGTGCTGCGTGAAACGGAAGATAAGCTCTATAACGATTATCAGACGGTGCTGGAAGGGCGCAAAGAGCTGACGCTGAACCGCGAACGTGCCGAGCATATCTTTAATCATCTCTATATCCCGGATGCCCGCGAGTATCGTCATCACATTATCCGGGCGGATACCTTCCACCTGAGCGCGGTGAACTGGTCAAACATCATGATGCTGGGTGCCATTGGCCTGGTGTTCTGGATGGCAAACAGTCTGGGATGGGCTGACACCAATGTCGCGGCGACCTACTCGCTGACGCTGCTGTTTTTGCGCACGCCGCTGCTTTCTGCCGTAGGGGCCCTGCCGACGCTGCTGAGCGCCCAGGTAGCTTTCAACAAACTGAAAAAATTCGACCTCGCGCCGTTTAAAGCCGAGTTCCCGCGCCCTAAGGCATTCCCGGACTGGAAAACCCTGGAACTGCGTAATGTGACTTTCCGCTACCAGGACAGCGCGTTTTCGGTTGGTCCGGTTAATCTCACCATTCACCGGGGTGAGCTGCTTTTCCTTATTGGCGGTAACGGCAGCGGGAAATCAACACTGGCGATGTTACTGACCGGGCTATACCAGCCGCAGTCCGGTGAGATCCTGCTGGATGGCAATACGCTGAACGCAGAGAAACCGGAGGACTACCGCAAGCTGTTTTCAGCGGTGTTCACCGATGTCTGGCTGTTCGAGCAACTGCTGGGATCAGAGGGGCAGCAGGCGAATCCGGCTTTGGTGGAGAAGTGGCTTTCGCATCTGCAAATGTCGCATAAGCTGGAGCTGAAAGAGGGCAAGATCCTGAACCTCAAGCTGTCCAAAGGGCAGAAGAAACGCGTGGCGCTGCTGCTGGCGCTGGCGGAGGAGCGTGACATCATCCTGCTGGATGAGTGGGCCGCCGATCAGGATCCGCATTTCCGCCGCGAATTTTATCAGGTGTTGTTGCCGTTGATGCAGGAAATGGGCAAAACCATCTTTGCCATCAGCCACGACGATCACTACTTCATTCACGCCGATCGCCTGCTGGAGATGCGTGACGGACAGTTGAGTGAGTTGATAGGTGAAGAGCGCGATGCTGCGTCCCGTGATGCGGTGGCGCGTACGGCGTAAGAGTTTGTGTGCCGGGTGGCGGCTTCGCATTACCCGGCCTACTTTTTATATTTCCTCGCTGCTTTTTTGCCCATCCCGTCCCGTTGTTTATTCTTATTTACATATCCCCGCGCTATGCTTGATGTCATCTCATTTCATGGATTAATGATTGATGTCGGTAATAAACAAAAACAGCGCAAGGCTGCGCGACCAGGAGCGTGCGCGGCTCATCTGGCTTCTCACGACCGATAAAGCGGTCACTTCAGCGTTATTAGGCAAACTGACCCTGGCTGAGCAATATGATGTCGGCACCTTATCCGACGATATTGCTGAGGTAGGTGCGCTGGTTGCTCATCTTCCGCCGCCTGACCTGGCGGATACTCTTGAAGCTCTCCCATCCGAAGAGCGTCACGCACTGTGGCGTCTGGTTGAGGATCACGAACGTGGTCAGGTATTACTGGAAGCTTCCGAAAACGTCTGGGATGACCTCATTGATGAGATGAGTGACCGGGATATTCTTGATGCGGTGCAGACCCTGGATATCGACGAGCAGATTTACCTTGTTCAGCACCTGCCGCGAAATTTGACCGGCCGACTGCTGGCGTCACTGCCAGCCGATGAGCGTGCCCGTGTACGCCAGGTGATGCATTACGAGAAAAACAGCGTCGGCGCGATTATGGAGTTTGGCGTCATCACGGTACGCCCGGACGTGACGCTTGGGGCGGTGCAGCGCTATCTGCGCCGCCTGGGCAAGATGCCGGACAACACCGATAAGCTGTTTGTGACCTCGCGTGATAAAACCCTGCTGGGTGAGCTTGAGCTGAAAACCATTCTGCTGAACAGTGCGCAGCGGCGGGTGAGTGAGGTGATGGAAACCGAGCCAATGGTCTTCTCACCTGAAGATGACGCCGAAAAAGCGGCACGAACCTTCGAACGTGACGACCTGGTCAGTGCGGCGGTGGTGGATTCCGTGGGCAAACTGATGGGGCGTCTGACCGTCGATGAGATTGTTGACGTGGTTTACGAAGAAACCGATAACGACCTGCGTGCTCTCGGGGGGTTGAGTGCGGAAGATGACGTACACGCCTCGGTGGGAAAAGCCGTTAAAACGCGCTGGGCATGGCTTGCCATTAACCTCTGTACCGCGTTCATTGCCTCCCGCGTGATTGATGGCTTTGAACACACGATTTCGCAACTGGTGGCGCTGGCCTCTCTGATGCCTATCGTCGCCGGGATTGGCGGGAACACCGGAAACCAGACCATTACTATGATTGTTCGCGCTCTGGCGCTGGAAAACATTCAGCCCGGTAACTTCGCGTTCCTCATCTTCAGGGAAATGGGGGTGGCACTGATTAACGGCCTGGTATGGGGCGGGATCATGGGAGGGATAACATGGTGGCTGTACAGCGATATGGCACTAGGCGGTGTGATGATGCTGGCGATGGTGCTTAACCTGCTGATGGCCGCCATGATGGGGGTGATTATCCCAATGACGATGACCAGGCTTGGGCGCGACCCCGCGGTGGGGTCGAGCGTGATGATCACCGCCATTACCGATACCGGCGGTTTCTTTATTTTTCTTGGGCTGGCGACGATTTTTCTGATGTAAGTTCGTGCCTGCGCTTAATACGCCCAGGGAGGATCGCCATTACAATAATCCCGCCGAGCACGCCAATGGCCAGATTACCGGTCGATACCGTCGCGGCTACGGTGACCAGCATCACCACCGTTTCTGCGATGGGTGCCCCTTTCACCGTCGCAGGCTGAATGCTGTGCCAGCTGAAGGTTTTGATGGCGACAATCGCCATAATCCCGGCCAGAACTGCCATCGGGATGTTGGCCATCACTTCGCTCAGCGCGGTGACCAGCACCAGCAGCACAATGCCTGCAGCGAGGGTCGAAATGCGGCTACGGCCTTTACCCATCTCCACGTTGACGATGGTTTGCCCAATCATGGCACAACCGGCAATGCCCCCGTAAAGACCGGCCATGATATTACCGATGCCCAGACCAATGCTTTCGCGGCGCTTGTCCGATGGCGTAACCGTCAGTTCATCCACCAGTTTTGCCGTCAGCAATGATTCCAGCAGGCCGACAAACGCGATACTTAACGCACAGGGCCAGATAATGCTCAGGGTTTCCAGATTCAGGGGGACAAGTAACTGAGTCAGCCCGGGAAGACCGCCACTCATCGAGCCTTCATCACCTACGGTAGGCAGGATTTGTCCGGTGGTCACCGTGAACAGGGTTAATACCACAATGGCAATTAGCGGAGAGGGAATGCTTTTTATATAGCGCGGAACCCACAGTACAATCAGCAGCGTCAGCACGAACAGGCCAACAATTAGCGGGCTTCTGCTCCAGAAATGGGGCACCTGAGCAAAGAAAATCAAAATCCCGAGCGCGTTAACGAACCCGGTCATCACCGACTGCGGTATGAAACGCATCAACCGCGCCATCCCGAGTGCGCCAAACAGGATCTGAATCACCCCCGCCATAATCACCGCAGGCAAAATGTACTGTACGCCGTGCTGGTGCACCATCGGGCCGATAACCAGCGCCACTGAGCCCGCCGCAGCCGTGACCATGGCCGGGCGACCACCGAGTACCGAGAGTACAAGACAAAGCACCACAGAGGCGATCAGGCTGACTTTCGGGTCAACGCCCGCAACCACGGAGAAGGAGATGACTTCAGGGGTCAGTGCCAGCGCGGTAATCACCCCGGCCAGTGTTTCACGGATGAAGAGCGTCGGGGATCGCAGCACAACAGCAATGCGGCCCTCATCGGGCAGAGAAGAGTGTGGTAATGACATAACAATTCGCAGGTTAGGGCAGGCTTCCGTGCGCGCGATCACAAAGTGCAGCATAGTAGCCAGAAAAACAGCGTTTTGCCAGTTGAACCCCCAATCCCCTACAAACAATCCATCATTAAATTTCACAATTACAATAATTTCGTAACCTTTAAACAATATTTAAAAGTTGTTACCGTTCCCCCCGCAGCTTTTTTCACCTGCAATTTCCACGCATAAAGCACTATTAATCTAAGGCATAAATTATGAAAAAAATGACTGCCATGCTCTTTTCTCTGGCTATGGGGCTGAATAGCGTCTCGATGGTGGCTAACGCTGCCGCGCCAAAAGAGCAGGAAACGGACGTCCTTTTAATTGGTGGTGGCATCATGAGCGCCACGCTGGGAACCTATCTGCAAGAATTAGAGCCGGACTGGTCGATGACCATGGTCGAACGTCTTGATGGTGTGGCTCAGGAGAGCTCTAACGGCTGGAACAACGCCGGCACCGGGCACTCGGCACTCATGGAACTGAACTACACACCGCAGAAAAAGGACGGTTCCATTAGTATCGAGAAGGCGGTAGAGATCAACGAAGCGTTCCAGATCTCCCGCCAGTTCTGGTCACACCAGGTAAACAGCGGTGTGATGCACGATCCGCACGCCTTCATCAATACCGTGCCGCACATGAGCTTTGTGTGGGGCGATCAGAACGTCAACTTCCTGCGCGCGCGTTACGCGGCCTTACAGCAGAGCACGCTGTTCCGCGGTATGAAGTACTCAGAAGACCACGCGCAGATTAAAGAGTGGGCTCCGCTGGTGATGGAAGGTCGTGATCCAAATCAGAAAGTGGCCGCCACCCGCACTGAAATTGGTACGGACGTCAACTACGGCGAAATTACCCGCCAGCTGGTGGGCTCTCTGAAGAAAAAAGAGAACTTCAAACTGCAACTGAGCACCGAAGTGCGCGGCTTCAAGCGCAATGCGGATAACAGCTGGAGCGTGACGGTTGCCGATCTGAAAAACAACGACGCTGAACATGTAATTAAAGCGAAGTTTGTCTTTATCGGTGCGGGCGGTGCAGCGCTGAAATTGCTTCAGGAATCAGGCATTCCTGAAGCTGACGACTATGCTGGCTTCCCGGTAGGCGGGCAGTTCCTGGTGTCGGATAACCCGGAAGTGGTGAACCGTCATCTGGCGAAAGTGTACGGTCAGGCTTCTGTAGGGGCGCCGCCGATGTCCGTTCCGCACATCGATACCCGTATTCTTGACGGTAAGCGCGTCGTGCTGTTCGGGCCATTCGCGACCTTCTCTACCAAATTCCTGAAAAACGGTTCTCTGTTCGATCTGCTGAGCGCGACCACTACCTCCAACTTCAAACCGATGGTCGACGTGGGTCTGGATAACTTTGATCTGGTGAAATACCTGATTAGCCAGGTCATGCTTTCTGACGACGATCGTTTCGCGGCGCTGAAAGAGTACTATCCGCAGGCGAAGAAAGAAGACTGGCGTCTGTGGCAGGCGGGTCAGCGCGTGCAGATCATCAAGCGCGATCCAAAAGAGGGCGGTGTGCTGCGTCTGGGTACTGAAGTGGTGAGCGATAAAGACGGCACCATCGCGGCCCTGCTGGGCGCGTCACCGGGAGCGTCCACCGCTGCACCAATCATGCTGCATCTGATGGAAAAAGTGTTTAAAGATAAAGTAGCCAGCCCGGAATGGCAGGCGAAGCTGAAAACCATTATCCCGTCTTACGGTACAAAGCTGAACGGTAACGTGGCAGCAACGGAGCAAGAGCTGGAGTACACCAGCCACGTTCTGCAACTGCAATATGTTAAGCCACAGGCTGCTGAAGCGGCGCCGAAGGCAGAGCTGAAGCCTCAGGCGGAAAACAAACCGGTTGCGGATATCGCGCTGTAAGGTAAAAGCAAAACGGTAACAGACGTTACCGTTTTTAGTGTTTTCTCCCTCTCCCGGTGGGAGAGGGGTGGGGTGAGGGCACCAGAGCGCACCCTTTCCAGGTCGGGTAAGGCGAAGCTGTCACCCGACTTATTTTTAACGTACTACCGCTTGTCCGATAGTCTCATCTGCCTTCCACACCCGATATTTCACGTCGATGTTTTCAGGCGTATAGACCACAATGGGCAGCTTGCTGTTGTAGCGCAGCAGACTGTTATCACCCAGATACGCGGTCACAAATTTCTTCTCTTTTTTACCGTCCGGGCAGGCCATCATGGTCGATACCGGAGAGGTGACTTTATCAAAGACGTAGTAGTCGTAACCCCAGCCTTCCAGGGTTTTACTTTCCAGTTGACCGCCCAGGCGATGCTGGTTGCAGTCCACTTCCAGGGTCTGCCCAATCAACAGTTCCACTTTGAAATTTGCTTCATCCTGCTGAACCGGTAATTGGATCACCTGACGCTTCATGCCTTTTTCCGCTTGCGGATAAGGCGCGACTTTTTCCAGAGGCTGCTCTTTTGAGGTTTCACTGGCAAAAGCGCTGGTGCTGACGCACGCTGCGGCGATGAGGGCAATGGCAAATTTAGGTGCGTTTTTCACAGTCATTCCTTTATGTCAAAACGATCCTGTCCAGATTAGCATAACGTTAGTGAATGGTTGGACGTATTTACTTATATTTTAATTTGTTTTAGTGCAATAAACTGCATTTTAAGAGTTTTGGTGGTTGTTAATTCTGTCATGGAGTCAGGCTGGAGATCGTGTTAGTGTTAGCGCTAAATAATGTTGTTCATCTGTAAAGGAAAGAGAGACATGGTTCGCGCAAAACTGAAAACACCTGAAGGCCGGAAGTTTTTACTGGCACTGCTCGTTGTGTTTATGATTGCTGCCGCAGGCGTTGGGCGGGCAACCATTGTCGGTGTTATCGAGCAGTATAACATCCCACTTTCCGAGTGGACGACCAGCATGTATGTGCTGCAATCAGCGATGATCTGCGTTTACAGCCTGGTGTTTACCGTTCTGCTCGCCATCCCGTTGGGGATCTATTTCCTGGGTGACCGCGAAAAGCATTAAGTCCCCATATTGCTATACTAAAGCCATCCTTCGGGTTGGCTTTTTTTATGTCATTATTTTCATTAACGATATTTATTCTCATTTCTATGATGCTCTGTTTCGACCGCATGATTGTTCAACAGAAAGCAGGAGACGTTAATGCTATCCCGGTTTGCAACGCTTAGCCGGATCCCAAAGGGAGTCTGGGTGGTGGGCGGTGTCAGTATGCTGATGGACATCTCATCAGAAATTATCCATAGCCTGTTGCCGCTGTTTATGGTGACTACGCTTGGGGCCAGCGTGATTTTTATCGGCCTGATTGAAGGACTGGCAGAAGCCACCGCGTTGTTTATCAAAATCTTTTCCGGGGCGATCAGTGATTACATCGGTAAAAGAAAAGGACTAGCAGTGCTGGGTTATGGGCTGGGGGCGTTAAGTAAACCGTTGTTTGCGATAGCCTCGTCGTCCGGCATGATTTTAGGTGCGCGATTAATCGACCGCGTGGGGAAGGGGATACGCGGTGCACCGCGAGATGCGTTAGTCGCGGATGTTACGCCACCCGAACTGCGCGGTGCAGCGTTTGGCCTGCGTCAGTCAATGGACACCGTCGGCGCTTTTCTCGGGCCTTTGATCGCAGTAGGGTTAATGCTGCTGTGGAATAATGACTTCCGCACTATTTTCTGGGTCGCGGTGATCCCCGGCGTGCTCGCTGTCGCGCTGCTGTTTTTTGGACTGCATGAGCCAAAAACGCCGGTTGAGCACAAACGGAGCAATCCGGTAAAAAAAGAGAATCTTAAGCGGCTGGGTAAAGGGTGCTGGTGGGTCATCGGTTTAGGGGCTGTCTTCACCCTTGCGCGTTTCAGTGAAGCATTTCTGGTGCTTCGGGCGCAGCAGTCGGGCGTACCGCTAGCTCTGATCCCGCTGGTCATGGTTGCCATGAACCTGCTCTATTTCCTTTCTGCCTATCCGTTTGGCAAATTATCCGATGCGATGAGTCATACCCGCCTGTTGCAGTGGGGGCTGGTGGTATTAATCGCAGCGGATATTGTGCTGGCGTTCACGACCCACTGGACAGGCATTATTCTGGGTGTTGCGCTCTGGGGCGTGCATATGGGAATGACCCAGGGACTGCTTGCGGCAATGATTGCGAAAACGGCACCCGCGGATTTGCGCGGCACGGCTTACGGTATTTTCAGCATGATCAGTGGCGTCGGATTATTGATTGCCAGTGTGGTGGCCGGGGTTATCTGGGAAACGTGGGGCGCGGAATATACGTTTTATACCGGGGCGGTTATCTGTCTGCTGACGCTCTGTTACCTGATTAGAATGCCGGATGAAGTGCAATAAAAAAACCAGCCATATGGCTGGTTTTCAGGGATTTTTGGTCGGCACGAGAGGATTTGAACCTCCGACCCCCGACACCCCATGACACCAGTTTAAATTACTCTAAAGCCGCGTGGTGTCTGGCTTACAGCTTATTTGACTGTATAAACAAACAGTGTCTTTTATGCATTTTGCGCTCTATATACATCAATGAGTTAAGGGGTAGTTTCACCATCCCTTACCCCGCCTTGATCTCCCCATGGGGAACCATAACCCAGTCGATATGGTTGCTGGTATATATCTTTGTTGATTTAGCGTCACTGTGTGCCATCCTGCCCTGAGGATCAATGCCCTGGCTATCAAACAAGTGAGCAGCAAGAGCCCTTATCTCGTGAAATGTAGGCCGTTCATCCATTGGTAGATGTCCGCATAACCCAAGCTTGTCACGCAGGGCAGAGAACGAACGGCTGAGATAATCTGGAGCTACCTGGGTAGGGTGCGAAACTTCTTTACTCCGCTTGTTATTTCTCTCTGGTATACGGTGCACAACGTAAGGGCTTGCAACGCTATCCCTGCTTTCATCAATAATCCTCTTCAACTCTTCTCCAATAGGGATCGCTACGTGTGATGCCTCTTTCCTCTGCACCTTCTGCCGGTGAATATATAACGTTCCATAAATATTATTTTCAGGTTGTTCAAACCATACACAACCACACACACCGTTTTTAGGTTCCTTAATTGAATATTTAATTCTGGAAACTTCGAGGCGTGCATGTGTTGTTTGAAGAGCCAGATCCATTGCTGTTCTTAACCATGGTTCCGCTGCATTTCTAATGGCAATAAAAATATCAAACGGTAGGCGCTTACGTTTTTTCTCTTCAACCCGGCGCATTTTTTTCCGGCTTGCCGGGTTATCCATCATTAACGATTCGTCTACTGCATAAGAGAATAGTTTTTTTAAAAAGCTGACCTTGCGGTTCTGAACGTTAGCAGACGATTCGGAGTGATACCGGTTAATAAACTGGTTAACATGCTCAAGTTCAATGTCACAGGCAGGAATATCAACGAAATACTCTTTCACCCTGATCGCATCATTGCGCCAGTCTTCAAGGGTGCTTTGTGATGGATTTTCATCTGCAATAGCGCGAGACATTATTCGGTCGACATGCTGTGCAAACGGTTTAGCTTCACCATTATAGCCGCCAGAGTCCCGAATTAAGCTCTCAACAGATGGCGCTGTCTCTGGTCGCATTCTCAGGTTGTACTCTTTTGCTATGGCTATGGCCATAACACGGTCAGTACCAATGCTTTTACGCTTACCGGTTATGAGCGTAAATCGGTACTGGCCCGTAGCTTTATCGAAAAGCAGGAAGTCAGGGAGATTTCTGTTCTCCCTTTTGCGTGGTCTTGCGGCCATGTTAATCCTCTTGAATTAACCGACGAACCATCTCACTGACCATTGAATCAACTCCCCACTTTTCGGAGGAACTGACAAGGATCGCGCCATCAACTATACGGCCTTGAAGTTTACCGTTTTCTATCCAGCGCTTGATAGTTCTGTTATCTGGTAATGAGCCTGCTTCAAACTCTCGTTTTTTCCACTGACTCGCCTTCATTAACTTGGCCATGGTCATTTCCCCACTTAACCGGCTGCACCCGGTATTTATTTATAGAACACACACGATGAACACCCACCACGGAGTCCATCATTGCATGTGAGACATCTCTTTGTTTCAGTTCGGTAGAGCTGGTGGACCATTTCCTTAGGCATCAGAACCGGCATCGGCACGCGGATAACCAGTTTCTTGAGCCTGTCGATTTCCGCTGCGTGTTCCATAGCGATTTGCTGCCACTCCTGCGCCTCAGCTTTCCACCAGGCTACGTTTGCTTGAAGGCGGCGCGAACGCCGCTTTTTGAGTTTGCTCACCATGGCCACCCCAACTCATGGAGCGCTCCACCTGTCAGCAGAGCAAACATGATTACGTCGAATGGGTTATCCATCACCAAATCGCCCCCATCTCACCGCTCATGAATCTTGCAATAACGATCAGCACCAGAGTGATTATTACTACTTTGACAGGAGGCATCACTTCACCTCCTGCTGCGGTGCTGCTGGCAGTGGCATCCAGTAAGTGACTGGATGGTGAAGAAGGTCGATAAATTCATGGTGCTCATCCTGCCAACGCTCATCATCTTCAAGGTGCTCAGAGTCGTTATGCATACCCATACCAACCCACACGTCATTGCAGACCAGAACATATTGTTTTGGCGTAGGCATCCTCTCACTGCAAGCCACCCAGCCATCTGACAACTCATCACGATTACTTACAGATTCGGCACCCTGAAGCATGGCGGCGCGGCAGGCGTCAAACACAGCATTGTTAAACTTCACACCTTCAAACAAGATTTTTCCATTATGCTCAAACCAGAACTCGGACTTCTCAGCATCCGGTAAGAGGCTTTTAAGCACGCCATCAGGCACAGATACCGGCGCTGGAGGGGCGGTATATAGCGGACCAGGCTTGATATCATGACGGCGCAGGCGGACATCACAGGTTCTCTCTTCGTTTGGCGAAGACCATGCAACAACATCAGCTACAGCCTCCGCTTCGAGCGATGCCAGCGCTATACGCAGCGCTGCCAGCGTGTTGCTGTCGTCTTCGTCCAGGCCGAACGGGATTTCATTGCGGGCAGCTTCCATTGCTGCGATTTTCTGCGAAAGCCATTTTTTGGTAATAGTGCTCATGGGTTAGTCCTCCCTGTCAGGCGTTCGCGGAGAGTTAACTTGCGTGGCAATCTTTCGTGGTCAGCAATCTCGATCACAGTGAATGCGCATTTGTCGAAGGTACTTTCCCGCTGATGTGTAAGCAGAACAGCTTCGTTGTGAGCTTCAACTTTGTCTTTCGCGCCTAGTTCATGCACATCAAACCCATTGCTACTGACGTGCCACCCGTGAATAACTGCGATGTAACGAGCCATATCACTCTCCTTTAGGGCTGCTGGCGGCGATTTTGATACCACCTTCTTTAAGGGCGCGATGGAATTCCAGGCGAACACCAACCAGAATATCTTCGCGTTCACGCATGGTTACTTCAGCAAGATAATCACTTAGCATTTTCAACTCAGGCAACTTCACCTCCCGCGCCTCCAGCTCAGCAATCAGCTTCTCCGCTACCTCAGCGCGCTCCTGTAACTTAATTGCCGCTTCAATACCGCCAGCGACGCGCGAATTTTTGGCCTGAGATGCTTCCAGCTCATCCAGCAGCGCCAGCACTGTGGCGGGGTCACACAACCTGAAGAACAACTCATCAGCTTCACTATTTCCACCAATGAATCCGTACTCCATATTTTTATGGTCGGTTTGCAGAACCAAAGAGCCATCGTTACCGAAGCACTGATATTTGATACTGCCACTGCCATCAATTCTGTCTCCGATGCGACCAGGCGTAGCCTTCTCCGCCGCCTCGCGTAATGCGCGTTTGTCGATGTTGTTCATTGGGCGGCTCCTTCTGTCCGTACCGGGATGAAGCGCGATGGCGACCAGTCGCAATAGGTATCCGTTTCTGTATGCCCACACAGAAATTTACAGCGCCGGATGTGATGGAAGTTACCGCAGCTCTCGCCCTTTGGCAGGCGCATCTTGTCCGGGTCAGTCGGGTCATAGTTCAGCGCTTTAGTGATTTCGCTCATGACTGCACTCCTTTGCGAAGCTGGGCGGCGATGTCTTCGAGTACGCCATCAGCGAACGAGCGATCGAAATCCCCCTCCGGCGCATCAGCCATAAACTCTGTAGATGTGAGAATCATCCGTGCGATGTCTGCCGCGTTCTTCGCCGTGTCATCGATAAATCCTGCATCCCATGCAGCCAGCATCCGGTTAGCAACAAAGTGAGCGCCTTCCTTGTGAGCCTGCGCACGCACTTCAGCCAGGAAAGCGGAGGTCGCCGGGGTTTTCTTCATGACGTAGACGGTGTCTTCTCCAGCCTCATGGCCACAGATGTAACCGTGCAGTGCAGGTTGATAGGCTTCCCGTCCAAACAAGCCAAGACGTTCGCCAAGCTCCTGAATATCAGCACCGTCAAGTGATGCGCCATCAGCCGCAGCACGGAAACAGGGTTTGACAAAATCCTTCAGCCCCGCACTCTCCGCAGCCAGAGCTGCCGCATCATCACGAACCTTACGTAGCTCCAGAACAGCAACTTGAACTGCATACGCGAACATAGCGGCGGGGCGGTCACCTGCTTTTTCACTGTCGCGCTGCATGTTGACTGCAACAGTCATCAGTTCATCCAGTTGCTCGCCGGTCATTGGTTTATTGGCTGTCATGACTATTCTCCTGTTGCAGTTTGTGCTGCTTAACAAAGTGGGCCACAGCCTTTGACTGGCTAGTTACGACACCATTAAGGGTTACGTTTTTTCCGCGATAGATTTGAGCTGTACCGATTTCAACACCGCCTAGGCTGACGTGAAGAGTTTTCCCACGAACTTCAGCGGAAGGTATTGGCTGTGACAGGCGGTAGGTTTCACGGGCATCAGTGATCGCTTTGTGCTCGTCGATAATCGACAGAGCTTCTGCCAGTGCCGTACCTTCAAGAGTGAAAACACCTTCATCACTGATTGCAGCCTGGGCCATCAGCTCGACGAAACGGCGCGCGTTCTTGATGCTGAGTTCTGGAGCGATAGAGCTGCGGGTAACTTTCGTTTTGCCCTGGGCAGCAGCTACAGCTTTGTCATGCTGGAGAACTTCACCGGCCTGTTCGCCATACTCACGAACGCGGTCAACAGCAACATCAACAGACACTGCACCGGATTTAACTTCCTGCTGCACGTCATGGTTTGCTGTACTGAGGAGTAACAACTTCTCGACGGTGGCTACGGACTTATTAACCAGCTTCGCAATCTCGCTGGTGGTCTGGTTGAAAGCGTTATGCAGCTCCTGAATAACCGCTGCCTGTTCCATATCGGAGAGAGGAAGCTGGTTGTTACTGGTCATGATGCGGGCCAGACGCTGAACATCGCTACCGTTGAACGGCATGATGTGGATTCGGTCTACCGGCTTACCAGCTTCAGCACAACGCGCATAGCAACGGCGGCGGCGGTGGCCTTCAACAACCCAGACACCACCTTCATCACGGGCGATAACTTCTAGTGGAGGAACGGAACCACCATTCATCAGGTAGTTAAACAGTTCATCATCAGCCTGGCGGGTGCGCTCGTCGTCTTCACGTTTGTTGAAGCCTTCACGCACATGGATATCGGACAGGGCGATAAACATCCCGGTGTCGGTACGCTTAATGCTTCCGTCACGGGTCATCTGTTTGAATGAATTAGCCATTGATAGCAGCCTCATCAGTTTTATCTTCGCTGCGAATGTATGAGGCATAACTTTCTGCTCGTTCGGCAGTTAGTCTGTAACTGCATTGCATGTTCACTGAACATCCTTTTTCATCGGCAAACTTGCGGTACAGGATGGCCAGTTCATCAACGGCGTTCGATTTAAACTCCTTAATCACATAGTCAGTAACAGGCGTCAGTTCGCGCAGCTCTCGCTGAGCTTCCAGTTGATGCATATTGGTATGCTTCTTGGTGTGACGCTCGACGATGCGGTCACACTCTTTAGCCCAGCAAGTTACGTCATCGCGAAGGACAGTGTTTTCAATGGCAAGAGCGGAGCGTTGATGCATGGATTCGCACAGCGCCACACTGGTGATGTCGAGACGGTTGGCAAGCTCATTCATAAGCTGAGCTGATGCAACTGGCAGGAACTTCGCTGCTGTACGTGCCGCGTCGATCAGTTGTTCCCTGGTCATGCGTGGTTGTAACTCTGTGACGTTCTGTGTGTTCGTCATGGATAGTTTCTCCGTGTTATAAGCGATCTGCACAGCGCTGAATTTTGGTTGCACGAATCCCTCGCAAGATGGCGACAAAAAATAAAAGGGTTTCGTTTTAGTAAGCACCCAACCAGGACGCTTAGTGAAACGGGCGGCTGCAACCGCCAGTTAGTTTCTCCACAATTGGGAGCGCGTTCTCCTGAGTTGATTTAACGACTGCGGCCTCTCAAGAAAAATTCCGAACGCGCTTTCAGTTGTGAAAAAATGCGGTGGTCAGCAAGGAAAACAAACAAAGCACTGCCACCGCCAAGACTACACACAGCACATCATTACAAGTTACAGGGTTAGAGGTTGTGGCGGTGGTGCCTCCACCTGCCGGTTAAGCCATTACCAGCGACGTCACACTATCAAGAGCGCATTCATTAAAAAGTTGAATGAGTTTGGCTTCGTCACGTGCGCATAGCCGCATAACCACAACGTTGAGAGCACTAAATGATGCTTCTAACAGCTATCGGTTGGGCATCACGTCCGCGCTGCGGGTCGATGTGCTTATTCACAGATAGTGCTCTCATCGTTGCATCCTCGTCTCTTCCGAGGTGTCACTCCTAATCGCCACGCTGGTGAAACGCTTCTGGCTGTCGTACGCGCCTGGCTTGCACATTCCGGCTACCCGCTGGATCTGGATATGTCTTGCAAGGAATCCCCGGACCGCTGCGGCACATGTGCCATATACCGTACTGAAAAGTTGTTGAATGGTGTAACTCATAACAACTTTAAGGTGTAATTTAGTTGTGGGAATCTTATGTGTCAACAACTTTATGTGGTTTGATTGAATTTTGTAGCAATGCAAGGATGTAAATAAAAAGGAGGCTGTATGGAAGATAAGCTCTACGTATTTAACTACACACAAAACCGAGACAAACTTTTCAACAACTTAATCAGCATCATTGATGGGATTCTTTCAGATGGAGTGGTTAGGGATGAAGAGATTCTTTACCTAGACACATGGCTATTAGAGGCCGGAGAAATTATTCAAAATGGTGTCATTAAAGGGCTAAGTTCGCGCGTATCAAAAATACTGTCTGACGGCGCAGTAACTGAGGAAGAGAGGCAGGAACTTAAACAACATCTACTGGATATCCAAAGGGACATACTTGATATCCCAGAGGTGGACTTCTTCTCGAAAGAATCGGACCTGCATTTGCTCAATGGGCTTTGCAAAGGACTTATATCAGACAAAGCGCTGTCTGAAGAAGAGGTTAGATATTTGGATTGGTGGTTAACTCAAAACGGGACTCTAAAGAGTAACTATCCAGGCAAAGAACTATATACGCTGGTAAAAGAAATTCTCAAAGATGGTGTAATCACTACCGAGGAAAGCCAGACGTTGCACAAAGCATTGGTAGATTTTACTGGCTGCGATCTAGAAAGCGGAGTTGTCGATGGTCTATCAACAAAGCTTCCTGTAGATAGTGATGCTGACATTGATCTTGAAGGTAAAGTATTTTGCCTGACAGGAGTATTCATGGCAGGTAAAAGAAGCCATGTAGAGGATATTTTGAAGCGCAGCAACGGACTGATTTCAAACACAGTTACTAAAAAAATTGATTACTTGGTAATTGGAACCTTATCTTCTCGCGACTGGAGATTCTCCAGCCACGGACGAAAAATTGAGAAAGCAATTTCTTATAGAGACAACGAAGGCGTTGGCCTTAAAGTGATATCAGAAGAAATGCTTTTTGACGCATTACCAAGACCGTGAGGACCAAAATACCCGTCCTATAACGTGAATTCTTGCTCTTCGTTCATCAAAGTTGAGTACTTCATCCGGGTACTCTTCTTTATTGAAACTTCTCAGGATGAGTCCGCCATCAGGCTGGTTAATCAAAACTTTAACTCTTAGAAGAACGCCATCTCTAATTGCATAAAGATCCCCATCCCTAATTGGTCGTGATTGAGACATATCAACCGCAACATAGTCTCCATTGTTTAGAACGGGTAGAAGACTATTACCCCAAATCTGAACAATTCTCGCATTGGATGGGCTGACACCAGATTTTCTAAGGTCAATTCTTCGAAGTGGGAAAGAGTCCACTACGCTTTCAATAATCTCTGCTTCACATCCATTTCCGGCTGAAAGCTCAATATCCAGTACTGGGATATCCGCAAATACCGATGGATCGAGCCTAGCTTCCTCAGCTTCTTCGATTACAAAATTAGACAGCTTCCCATTCTCTTCAACCCCAAGCATCAACCATTTCTGCGATACCTCAAGAATCTTAGCTATCTCTTTGATCTTTCTTGGCTGGAGAGTATCACCATTCTCAATTTTTGCGACCGATTGCTGGGACAGACCAACCTGGTCTGCAAGCTGAGCTTGGCTCATGCCCAACTTTTCCCGCGCGGCTTTCAATCTTTCAGCAAGTGTATTCACAACTTTCCCCCCTGTATAAGGCGAGATTACAACTTTATGTTTTAGCTTTCCAACACCTAAAAGTTGTGATAAAAGTTGTGAAGGTTGTATAATGCTATCGATTAACAACTTTACCACCCATTAATGACAGGAGAAGACCATGACGCCAGTGCAGGAGGCCTTGACTGAGGCAATCAATGCCGCTGGTAGCCAATCTGAACTTGCTCGCAAGCTTACCGAAATATCAGGTCGAACAGTTAAGCAACAGCAGGTTTGGAATTGGTTACATCGCGAGAAAAGACCACCAGTTAAGCAATCACAGTTTATTGAGCGTGCTACTGGGGTAACTAAAGAACGGCTGCGACCTGATGTTTTCCATGAGTCTACAAATTCAGCAATGTGAAAGTAACTACAAAAGGGAAATCAACATGGTAGAGCCAAGCCGGAAAGAAGTAGTGAAAGCGATGTGCAAAGCGTACCCAGGAGGCCGTGAGGCGATGGCTGGTGCTCTTGGCATGTCAGTAACTCAGTTCAACAACAACCTCTACGAAAAGAACGGCTGCCGATTCTTCGAAGTGAACGAGCTGGAAGCGATGGAAGACATTTCAAACACGTCTCTCCTGGCTGATTACTTTGCCCAGCGTCGCGGCGCTTTGCTGGTGGACATTCCGCAACTGGAAGACCTGGACCGCGTTGACCTGTTTACCCGCGCAATGAGAACTGCGGCAGCGCGTGGACAGGTTGATCAGATTATCCAGAAAGCTCTCGAAGATGGAGTGATTGAGCCTCATGAAGCTGAAGAGATTCACGAGCATCACCGCCGTCACCTGGCTGCGCGTGAAGAAGAAATCCGCGCGATTGTCGCGCTGTTTAGCCGTAAGAAAAGCCAAAAGAAGTGACGCCCGCGAGTGTGCAGCTCCGGGCGTCGTGGCGTGTCGTATTCAGTGGAGAAACTAACGCATGAACAGTTTAAACCGATTCAGACCAGCTAAGCAATTCCGATGCCTTCCGCTGGTGGGGAAAGACTCCCCGTTCGGCTATGTGGAGAGATTAAACGACCAGGGTGAAGTGAACAACTACCAGCCTGACAGAGCGATGGTAGAGACATTTTCTCTGATGAACGAGAAGGGGCGTGAAGAATGGCTGAAGTTGACCGGCGGTTCAAAGACCACAGAGGTATCACAGTCCACGTCATCAGATGGGAGCCCGAGACTCGACGCGTTATATACCTTCGCGAAGGGTACGATCATGAGTGCTTCAGCCCTCTTGAACAATTCCAGCGTAAGTTTACAGAGTTAAAGGACGACCATGAGCACTAAATTAACCGGTTACGTTTGGGACGCTTGCGCTTCTTCAGGAATGAAGTTGTCCAGCGTTGCTATCATGGCGCGTCTGGCAGACTTCAGCAGTGATGAGGGCGTTAGTTGGCCTTCTATCGCAACTATTGCTCGTCAGATTGGTGCGGGTGAGAGCACCGTTCGCACGGCCATAGGCCAGCTTGAGAAAGATGGCTGGCTGACTCGCCAGCAGCGCCGTAAGGGAAACAGAAATGCCTCGAATGTTTACCAACTGAACGTCAGTAAGCTTCGTGAGTTTGCCTTTTCTCACCTGTCAGAATCTGACGCATCAAAATCTGATGCATCAAAATCCGACCCGTCAAAATTTGAGGCATCAAAAAACAGCAATAACGGCAGTTTTGACCCGTCAGAATCTGGTGGGGATCCGTCAGTAAAATCAACTACTGATCCATCAGATAAAAAACCTTCTTGTCAGGTTGCCCCGCAACCCGACGATGTGAGTTCTGGCAAAAAGACTGATCCTGAAGTTTTGCTGACTGACAATTCAAAATCAGTACTGAAACATCTCAACCAGGTGAGCGGTTCTCGTTTCCAGAATTGCTCTGCGTCGCTGGATAACATCCGCGCAAGACTTCGCGAGGGCTTCACTCCGGAAGAACTCATGCTGGTGGTCGATTACAAGCACGAGCACTGGAACGGGACGAAGGATTACCAGTACATGCGTCCAAAAACCCTTTTCATTCCCGGAAACTTCCCAGGCTATCTACAGGTTGCAACCCGCTGGCAAAAGAGCGGTAAACCAGCCCGTGACAAATGGGATGAGCTACGCGCTAAGAAGAGTACCGGCGTATTTGTCGAGTCATTCCAGGACAAAAAATACGAAGTCCCTGGAAATTCTGGTTTCCGTGTATCTGGAGGTGCTCAGTGAGCCTGATGAAAGCACTTGAGATATTCATTGCCGCTAACCCTGGGTTAACCAGCCGCGATATTGCAGAACAGTTTGCTGATTTCAATGTGGAGTCTGCACAGCGTGCTGTATGCCGCCTTCACGACCTGAATTTCCTGACACGTGAATTTAAGGGGAAAGAGTGCCGTTATTACGCGGTGAATTCCGAAGTGGTAGCCAGCACCAACAAGCAGCCGGTGGATAAGGGCCTTGATGAGCTGGTGAAACGTGCAGAGGAACTTCAGAACGGCGGTCTTTATCGCCGCGCTGCAACCCTCTGGATGGATATTTTTAAACGTTCAAAGGTAATGACCCTGCGGGAACGCAGCCTGAAACAGCGCCAGCAGTGCCTGAAAAAAGTGAAGCAGGCAAAGAGCCAGAGTGAATGGTATCTGGCTGGCCAGTTTAACGGGGGCCACTGATGAAATACTCACTGATTTATGCTGATCCTGCCTGGGAATACGGGAACACCATCAGCAACGGCGCAGCTACCAACCACTACGGCACGATGAAGCTCATCGACATGAAGCGCCTGCCTGTATGGGAACTGGCCGCTGATGATGCCGTTCTGGCTATGTGGTTCACCGGTACACATACCCGCGAAGCCATCGAACTGGCAGAAGCATGGGGCTTTAAGGTTCGAACCATGAAGGGCTTTACCTGGGTGAAGTTAAACCAGCTTGCAGAGCAACACATCAACAAAGCGCTTCAGGCTGGTGGAGTGGAGGACTTTTACGACTTCCTCGACTTGCTGAATGCGCAGACCCGCATGAATGGCGGTAACTACACCCGCGCCAATACCGAAGACATGTTGATTGCCACCAGAGGTAATGGCCTTGAGCGCAAGAACGCCAGCGTGAAACAGGTTATCTACAGCCCACTTGGTGAACATAGCGAGAAGCCAGCAGAGGCGCGTTTCCGTCTGGAAAAACTTTACGGTGATGTGCCACGCATTGAGTTATTCAGCCGTTGCGGTGCGCCTGGCTGGGACCACTGGGGAAATCAGACCGAGTCTGCTGCTGTTGAACTTGTCCCCGGCGCTGTGATTCCGGTTATTAAGCCCCAGGAGCGTGCAGCATGAACCAGGCAACTGAGAACGCAATTCAGGCTGAAGCAAAGCGCTGTAGCGATGCAATTAAATCGGCCATGAAGGTTAAGCCAAAGCCTAAATTCGACAGCGTGAGCAAGCCATTGCTGAGCAAGCACTATGCAAAGGTGAAGCCTCTTGGCGTGTCGTTCGTGAAGTTTGTCAGTGTCATTGGCCGCCTGAACGGGCGATATGGAGTGGAGTCATGATGAAACTGGTTCTCCCGTTCCCACCGAGCGTAAACACATACTGGCGCTCTCCGAATAGCGGCCCACTCAAAGGTCAACATCTCATCAGCGCAAAGGGAAGGGCATTCCAGAGCGCTGCTTGCGCTGCGATTATTGAACAATTGCGCCGCCTGCCCAAACCATCTTCATCACCAGCAGCGGTTGAGATTGTTCTCTATCCACCAGATGCCCGCCGCCGTGATATCGACAATTACAACAAGGCGCTTTTTGATGCACTGACACATGCTGGTATCTGGGAGGATGACAGTCAGGTTAAACGAATGCTGGTGGAGTGGGCATCGCAGGTGCCTGGTGGGAGGGTTGAAATAACGATCACCAGCTATGTCGAAAATGGTAGGCAAAATAGCAATGCATTGGTGCGCGAATGAGTGTTAGATTAAAAAGTGTCAGCGAAGCGGGAGTGCAGACCCGCTCGCACTACAACAAGTGGAGAAACACATGAATCAGTTATTCGTAATTGATGGCGTTTCCGTACGCCGTGATTTTGATGGTCGTTACTGCCTGAATGATTTGCATCGTGCGGCGGGAGGTGAAAAACGTCACCAGCCTTCCAACTGGTCCTGTCTTACCCAAACGCAAGAACTCATCGCTGAAATTTCGAGCGCTCCTGGAATTACAGGAGCGGCCCCGTTGGTCACCCTTACTGGTGGCGTTAATCAGGGGACATTCGTTTGCAAGGAGTTGGTTTATTCCTATGCAATGTGGATCAGCCCGAAATTTAACCTCAAAGTCATCAGAACGTTCGATGCCGTACAGAATCCTGCATCCAATGCGCCGACATCCGACAAAATTCAGGCTGGCGTGATCCTGCTTGAATCGGCGGCGAAAATGCTGAACCTCTCAAACTCTTCAAGACTCGGTGCTTATCAAAAACTCCAGCAGGTAGCTGGTCTTCCAGATCTGATGCCGCATTACGCGATCGATGCACCTGCCGGTGCGCAGGATGGGTCCAGCCGTCCTACCCAATCACTCAGCGCTTTGCTTAAAGCAAAAAACATCCGCATCACCGCCAATCAGGTTTATCACATGATGTCCCGCTTTGGGATTGTGGAACAAAAAGAGCGAAACAGTCGTTCTGGTGTGAACGGTGTTAAAAAGTTCTGGTCACTTACTGCTAAAGGCTGCATGTACGGCAAGAACATCACCAGTCCTGCAAACCCACGAGAAACTCAGCCTCATTTTTTTGAGTCGAAGTTTGCGGAGCTTCTTAAAATAATTGACATCGTAGCCTGAGGTAACAGTGAGAGCATTACTGACACCTGAAGTTGCACCAATGTCCGGGGTGGTTCTGTTCCGCCCTGGTAATGAGTTGCTCTGGCTGTTTCGTCATGGAAGGGTGGTTATTGAGACGCCATCAGAAGCAATCCAGCATTTGCCATCAGGCCTTATCCCTGAAGCAGATCAACCGCTGGCAGATGACGCCAGTATGCAGGCAATTTTTGAGAACGAGAGGGTTATTCAGCGTGCTGGCGGCCTGAATGGTCTTGATAGCTGGCTGGAACGAAAGTTTGAATGCCAGTGGGAACATAACGACTGGCACTCCAGTGACTTCACTGTTATGCGTCACGCACCCGGCAGCATCCGTCTTTGCTGGGGCTGTGATAATCAATTACGTGAGCAAACTACTGAAAGGCTGGCGGGAATTGCCAGACAGAACCTGGTAGAATGGCTACTCGAAAGGGTGAATATTGAGTTGGGTTTTAACTCTTACCATACCCTGACACTTCCAGAGTTCTGCTGGTGGATGGTACGAAATGATCTGGCTGACCTCATTCCTGAATCGGTAGCGACTAAAGCCCTCAGGATGAAGCCTGAATCGTTCAGCTCGATAATGCGGGAAAGCGATATCACCCCATCATTACCGGCAACTGAAATCCTCCAGGAAAAAGCAAAGAAGATCGTGGCTGTGAAGGTTGACCCCGAAACGCCAGAGTCTTTTATGCTGAGGCCAAAGCGCCGCCGCTGGGTGAATGAGAAGTACACCCGCTGGGTAAAGTCACAGCAGTGCAGTTGCTGTAATAACCCGGCAGACGACCCCCACCACCTGATTGGCCACGGGCAGGGTGGAATGGGTACAAAAGCGCACGACCTGTTTGTGATACCGCTGTGCAGAGCGCATCACGATGAGTTGCACGCTGATCCTGTGGCATTTGAAGCGAAGCACGGCGACCAGTTGACGCTGGTGTTTCGGGTTTTAGATCGTGCGCTGGCAATCGGCGTACTGGCGTAAGTGGAGACGCTCATGAATATTGAATCACTACCAAAATTCTATTCACCTAAATCACCAAAACTTAGTGATGACAGCCCTGCAACAAGCAGCGATGCATTGACGGTCACCGATGTAATGGCTGCACAGGGAATGTCACAAAGTCGAGCATCATTCGGCTTTTCTGCTTTTCTTGGAAAGCTGGGCATCAGCAATAATGACAGGGAGAGAGCGATCGAGCTTCTCTCTGAGTACGCCATGACAAAATGCGATAATGTTCCTGCGTTGCGTAAACTGGAAGCAGGTATAAAACCGCTGGTAATTCGACAGTTGGCTACCTTCGCTTTTGAAGATTACTCGCGCAGCGCCGCCAGCACGAAAAAGTGTGATTGTTGCGATGGTGAGGGGTTCATTGAAGTCGATGTTTTCAGCATGAAAACTTACACCCCGTCTTGTGCAAAAGAGATCGTCAAAAAATCAAAAGAGTGGGGGTTGAAGGTTTATCCATCTCAGTACCAGAACAGACGAGATGTTAAAGAGGTAACCCGCGTTCTCTGTCATCATTGCAAAGGAAAGAAGGTGATCAGTTGCGCCTGCAATGACTGCCACGGGCGCGGTAAAGCGGTGAATCAGGAGCTGTCAGAGAAACAGGGTGTGCCAGTTCTTGCTGACTGTAAACGCTGTGGTGGGCGTGGTTATGAACGCATACCATCGACAGTTGCACATTCAGCTGTTTGCCAAATCACTGATGCTATCAGCCTCGATACCTGGAAGAAGTCAGTGAAACCGTTCTATGACCAACTGATCATCAAATTCGATGTTGAAGAGGCTTGGGCAGATTCACAACTTAAAGCAATAACAAGATAGTGTTTTAAAAAATAGACTGCGATTTTATCGCTAGCTATTTACTTTTCCCGAATCTGTGTTAATTTCTATCTAACGATGGGCTTTGTATGTCCACAGTTAGAAAGAAAATATAAAAAACCTCGCTACGGCGGGGTTTTGTTGTTTCTATGGGTGGCCTTTTTTGTTTCCCCTCGTTCTGAGAGGACTCACGGCAATTAGAGGGGGCTTAACATTCATCTCGGTTGCCGTTGCGCAATGCAAAAAAAACGGGGAACGACATCGCATTCCCCGCTCAACGGTTTTCACGTTTTTCTGTCTGTGGCTGTGAAAACCAGCGGCAGGAATGTAGCCCCTTACAATTGAAATGACAATCTCAAAAGTAAAAAATTTAATTAATAAAGTTAAAAAATATCAACCCCTGTCGTTTGGTAGATTGACGATATTTATGAATCACAGGTAAATTGCTCTCGTGGTGAATCCCCCTATGCGGCGGGGCGCACAGTCAAAGTTTCTCTGATGAGAATCGTAAACGAGATCGCGGACTTCGTGACTGGAGAGTCCACCGGGAGGCACCCGGCGCCACTTAACTATAACAATTCCTGTTGTGAATAAACTTCGGCCTGTTTACCCGGACAGGCGTCTTTTTTGGTCAGCCTCCTGTTAAATTGCCATTGACTCAGATTATGAATCAAACATAGATTATGAATGTGGTGAATCCTTTCTAAGCGAAAGGGCGTTCCAGTCGACTGTTATTTGCAGGTATGCGCGCGATTTTACTGACATGGGGTAGAGTCACCGGGAGGCACCCGGCACCACAAAGTATAAATATTAATAATGCTTTCCACCCCTTGAGAGCCAGCCATAAACAGCAGGTTTTTTTTTGCCCTAATTTTCCAATTGCCGCTATGCTTTAGTCGTGAGTCGACTCTACCTGTCTAATGGTTCTCCTGAACCAATAGTGGATCTGCCGATACAGTACCACTCTGGATAGTCAGTCGTTCTTGCTCCTACCTTAATTGATAGTCTAACCATATAGCCCGCCCTTAAACGCGGGCTTTTTTTATTCCTTCACACAGCACCCGCAAGCAGCGAGGTGAGAGACGATGAAAATGCATAACGATCCCCACTCCTGGACGGAGTTTATCGAACTGCTCCACAGTTGGTGGCGTGGTGAAACGCCGATGGGTGCTGTCTTGCTATCGGTAGTCATGGCTGCCATGAGGATTGCCTACGGCGGTGGTGGCTGGAAGAAAATGATTCTGGAAGGCTCTATTTGTGGAGCGCTAACTCTTACAGCTGTATCAGCTCTTGATTACTTTAACCTTCCGCAGTCTCTGTCGATTGCTATCGGCGGCGCTCTGGGCTTTGTTGGTGTTGAACAGGTTAAAGCTGTAGCTGGCAGGGTGTTTAGTTCTCGATTCGGAGGTGGCGATGCAAACCAGTGATAAAGGCATTGCCCTGATCAAAGAGTTCGAAGGCTGCAAACTCACCGCCTACCAGGACAGCGTAGGCGTCTGGACGATCGGCTATGGCTGGACTCAGCCTGTAGATGGGAAACCAATCCGCGCCGGAATGACCATTAAGCAGGAGACGGCAGAACGCCTGCTGAAGACCGGACTGGTAAGTTATGAAAGCGACGTGTCTCGCCTGGTTAAAGTCGGTATGACTCAGGGGCAATTCGATGCCCTGGTGTCGTTCACGTATAACCTTGGCGCTCGCTCATTGTCGACCTCAACACTGCTGCGCAAGCTCAACGCCGGTGATTACACTGGCGCTGCCGCTGAGTTCATGAGCTGGAATAAAGCTGGTGGCAAAGCCCTGAAAGGGCTGACCCGGCGGCGTGAGGCAGAGCGCACCCTGTTCCTGTCGTGATTGGTGGGTAAGCAAATGATTGATAAAACAGTGACAATCACTATTGCGATCCTTCTCGGATTGGTTGCCGCCTTGTTTGTACAGAGCAACATTTATCGCAACAATGCCATCACATACAAAGACCAGCGCGATAAGGCTGTTGTTCGCGCCAATACATCCGAAGCCATCACCAATAACGTTATCACCGCGATGAACCTCATCCGTGACATCTCAAAGGCTACCCAGAATGCTAAGAACGAACTGGCCCAGAAAGGCGAAACGCGCATTGTCTACATCAGGCAGGCGCTTGAAGGCGACCCGTGCGCTAACCAGCTTGTTCCTGCTGCCGCTGCTGACAGCCTGCGGGAATACGCAGACAGTTTACGTCCCGGCTCCGGTAGTACCAATAAGCCCTGACCTGACCGCAGAGACGCCGATCCCCGGAATGGCGGTTCCGTTCACTTGGCAAGCAAGTCTGGAGTTAAACGCTCAGCTCTATACGGCGCTGGGGCAGTGCAATCTGGATAAAGCGGGGATTAGGAAAATTGAAGAAGCGAGAAAAAAATAAATTGAAATCGAGAAATGAAAGTAGTAAAAGTCAGTCATGCTGTGAGCAGTCTAGCTGAAGAAAAATCAACAAGTGTCAAAAACAAAATTCTGAGCCTCGGCAATCGCCGTGGCTTTTTTGTATCCGCATTTCACCGCGCACCGCAGCGCATTCAAACCACGTCGAACCAAACCCTTTGAAATGAGCCTTTGAGGAAGTCAGTTAGTGCTGGCGAGCCTCGACGGGCTGATTTCCTATGCGGCAAAGGTTCATCTCAAAGTAAGGTACACGCTATGAATAATCCGTCAGTTATTCCGGCCTTCGACTTCCGCGAAATGGTGCAAGCAAAAAACGGAGAGGTCGTTACCACATCCAGAAAAGTTGCCACGTATTTCGGCAAGCGTCACGGCGATGTGCTCAGGAAAATCGAGCAGGTTAAAGCCGATTGCTCGAATGAGTTTAGCCAACGCAATTTTGCGTCGGCTGATTATATCGATGAGCAGGGTAAGGTACGCCCGATGTACAACCTGACGAAAGATGGCTGGATCATGGTTGTGATGGGGTTCACCGGGAAAGCTGCTGCAGCTATCAAAGAAAGCTACATTTCAGCGTTCAACTGGATGTCTGAGCAACTTAGCCGTCGCCTTGCCCTGGGTGAAGAAATGCAACATCGCTACGCCATCAAAGAAACTCGCTCAAAGCTGAAAGGCACGATCGGCAGCCGGTTGATGAATGAGCGGAAGAAAGAGAAGCGCGTTCTTGAGCTCGAGCACGAGCACATATTGCAAGTGACGCAGCCTGAATTGCTGATTAGTTGAAGATGTCATTACAAAGCTCATCTGCTGGTGGGCTTGATAATGGTTATCCCCTGTAGCTGATAAGACATTCAATATACCAACAAGGTGATAAAGGGATAAAGGTAGTGGATGGCGGCAACCAACAGAGGCCGAAAAGTAGCAATTTGATGTCAGAAATGTTGTAAAGTTAAAATGAACGAAACCTATAACTGCTGCATAAACCTAAGAAAAGAGCTAAAAGCTTATGTTTATCTCAAGTGAAGACCTCAACGGCTTCTTTATGATTTTTAGCCTGATATCAGCGATAGTCTTCTTAAGCCTAACGCTCATTTCGTATGGGCTTCAGATGAAAAAGCTGATGATCCTATCCCTTGTGTTTTTACTGATTTCAAGCGCAGCTGCTGTAGTGCAGTTTTAAATCATTTACCCACGTCAAAAGGATAGGTACGGTGGTATCAGTTCTTAATGCCTCACCATTGACAACTTTTTTTCTTGGTCTATCACCGATTCTCTGCCTGATCCTTCTTGCTGAGTCGTTCTACATGTATAGGCTGGGGTACAGGAAGCTGGCTACTGCATTCATGATTTTGACTGTATTGATAGGGATACCAGCGTTGGTATTAACGTATGTATTGTCGAGGTAGCAGATTGTTGGCCTTACAGCAAACATTCACAGAGTGCCTGTGATAATGTCATTTCTCTGGTGTTAGTCGATACTTGCATTTAGCACAACCTCAGCAAATTATACGACCTCATTTGCAAGAGGTGGAATATGGAAATTTTAAGCGACAAAGAGTTCTCCGAAGTGTGGCACGGTTTGTTAGGTATTCCCGTTGTCGAGGATCGTGATTATGCGATACCTGTAGCTCAGAAGCTTATGGAGAAATATGAGGCTGGATTGTTGAATATGACAGAGAAGCAGTATACATGCCTCAAGCGAGGTTTAGTGCCGATGGCACACGATGCACCTCGCGAAATGCCAAAACCCAAACAAAAGCCGAAACCAAAACCAAAACCAAAACCAAAAGTTAATTCTTGAGCCGCCATCGTGAAGTGAACCCCATATATTGGACACGTTCTTAACTGGCGGCTGACATGGCCTGGGTTCGGTATTGTACCGGACTCAGGCCGTTTAGTTTTAGCTTGATTCGTTCGTTGTTGTAGTAGTGGATATACTCTTCCACCGTTTTTCGTAGATGGTCTGTATTTTCAAACTCTTCGTGGTACCAACATTCTGTTTTCAGCAGACCAAAAAAATTTTCTATCACTGCATTGTCCAGACAGTTCCCTTTGCGCGACATGCTTTGTTCTATGCCTTTAGCTTTAAGTTTCTCCTGATACCGTGCCATCTGATACTGCCAACCCTGATCAGAGTGCAGTACCGGTCTGTCACCCGGTTTCAGCCTCTTGACGGCTTTGCTGAGCATGTTTTCGACCAGATTCATTCCCGGATGCGTCGTCATATTCCAGGCTATTATCTCGCTGTTATACAGATCAAGCACTGGTGACAGATACAGCTTTGTCCCTTTTACGTTGAACTCTGTCACATCCGTGACCCATTTCTGGTTTGGACTGCTGGCCTTAAAATCACGTGCAAGGGTATTTGGCGCTACTTTACCGTAGGTGCCTTTGTATGACTGATACTTTTTGCTTCTCAGGCATGAGGCCAGCCCCATCTTGCGCATCAGTTTCCGTACTGTTTTATGATTAATGCCATAGCCTTCATTACGCAACGCCATGACCTGCTCCCCGTTGATTAGTACACCCCGATGTTAGTAATGTCTTCATAAGCCACATGAGGACATCCCCATGAAGAAGCGTTTTTCCGACGAACAGATCATCAGTATTCTCCGCGAAGCCGAAGCTGGGGTACCCGCCCGTGAACTCTGCCGCAAGCATGCCATTTCCGATGCCACGTTTTACACCTGGCGTAAGAAGTATGGCGGTATGGAGGTGCCTGAAGTTAAGCGCCTGAAGTCGCTTGAGGAAGAGAACGCCAGACTCAAGAAGCTGCTTGCCGAAGCCATGCTGGATAAAGAGGCGCTTCAGGTGGCTCTTGGGCGAAAGTACTGACGACAGACCAGAAGCGGGAAGCCGTGATGTTGATGTGTGATGCGACCGGTCTGTCGCAACGTCGTGCCTGCAGGCTTACAGGTTTATCCCTGTCGACCTGCCGCTATGAGGCTCACCGTCCGGCTGCTGATGCGCATTTATCAGGGCGCATCACTGAGCTGGCACTGGAGCGCAGGCGTTTTGGCTACCGTCGTATTTGGCAGTTGCTGCGCCGTGAAGGGCTTCATGTTAATCATAAGCGCGTGTACCGGCTTTATCACCTCAGTGGCCTGGGCGTAAAACGCAGAAGACGTCGTAAAGGGCTGGCAACAGAACGTCTGCCGCTGCTCCGTCCGGCGGCGCCCAATCTGACCTGGTCGATGGATTTCGTCATGGACGCACTTTCCACCGGTCGCAGGATCAAGTGTCTTACCTGCGTCGATGATTTCACAAAGGAATGCCTGACGGTCACTGTTGCCTTTGGGATTTCAGGCGTTCAGGTCACGCGTATTCTGGACAGCATTGCACTGTTTCGAGGCTATCCGGCGACGATAAGAACTGACCAGGGGCCGGAGTTCACTTGCCGTGCACTGGATCAATGGGCCTTTGAGCATGGTGTTGAGTTGCGCTTAATCCAGCCGGGCAAGCCAACGCAGAACGGATTTATTGAGAGCTTTAACGGACGATTTCGCGATGAATGTTTGAATGAGCACTGGTTCAGCGATATCGTTCATGCCAGGAAAATTATTAATGACTGGCGGCAGGATTATAACGAATGCCGCCCGCACTCCACGCTGAATTATCAGACACCGTCTGAATTTGCAGCGGGCTGGAGAAAGGGTCATTCTGAGAATGAAGATTCCGACGTTACTAACTGAGCGTTGTATCTAATCGTGGGGGCAGGTCAGCCAGGGTAATGCGCCGGTAACCATATCGTCCTTTATGATAGTGGAACAGTGCGGCTATTCTTTGCTGTTCGCCCTCATAGCGCTCTCCACGGCTATCTGCTTTGACATGCCAGTAGTACGTGCTGCGAGGTAATCCTGCTATATGAAGCAGCATTCTCAGGTTATGGTTTCGCCTCAATTCGGTAATTATTTTTGCTTTGTCTTCTGCTTTTCCCGAATCAAGGCCTGAAGCTTTTTTAGGTAGGCATTCTCAACACGCAGGTATTCAAGTTCTTCCTCAGCGTTCTGGAACGCTGGACGGGGATTATTAAGTTCTTTATCTGAAGTTTCGTTCTTCCCTGACTTCATCTGGCGTCCTCTGGGTTTATCCTGTAGGGCAATGATACCGCCAGTACGGTAAAGACGCTCCCATTTGCTGACAGTACAAGCGGCTGCAATACGAAACTCCGCCGCAGCTTTCCGGGATGATTTGTTGTGTTGCTGCATCCAGAGCACGACAGACTCTTTAAACTCGGCAGAGTAAGCCCTGGTAGGAATGGTAAAACTGTCCATCCCATTCACTTTCCAGTGCTCAGTCCAGCGTCTGACCGCTCCGTGATCAACGCCGAACAACCGCGCTGTTTTCTTTGCACCATCACTGCTGAACAGATAGTGGAGTACGACTTGCTGCTTGAATTCAGGTGAGTATTTTTTTCTGCCCATTGAAACGCAAAACCCCTAATCGTTGGATGTCCAACTTTCGGGGTTCACTTCAATCGTGCGGCTTTTTTATTGCGCATCGCACGCGCACATCGAAGAAAGTCTTTCAGCTGTGAGCCTGGGCAAACCGTTAACTTTCGGAGGCTTTGCCGTGCGACAGGCTCACGTCTAAAAGGAAATAAATCATGGCAGAGAAAATCATTAGTTTATCCGGCCGCGCGACGGATGTTCTGTATGCGCTGTTTTTCCGTGGTGCGTTGCATTCTGGCAACCTGCCATCTAAATCAGGCGCTGCCGAACTTCGTGAGCTTGGGTTAGCTGAAAGCCGTCATACTGCAACGGAATATCTGAAGACAAGTCACTTTACCTTCCTGACTGCCCAGGGGCAGGAGTTTGCCATTGAGAACCTGGTCAAGACTCGCTTTGGTGTGCCTGTAGGTGGTTACCTTGGGGAAGCTTCAGGCAAGCTGTACTCTGCCGGTATTGGCGTCAGTATTGAAGGTGACCAGCGCAAGGTAGTGTTTGAGGCTGACCACTTAAAGTGGAATAAAGCCGCTCAATCAACCATCGAAAACGCTGTGGTTTCAAACATGAAGGTGAAAACTTCGCTCAGCGATGAAATGAAACAGGCCATCATTGATGCAGTGCGTGAAAGCGATCTGTTCACATCCCTTCAGACTGCGATAGCTGCTCAGGCAGCCTCAACCTCTGACCTGAAACAGTCACTGCATGACGCAGTGGGCGATGCTATCCGGAATGCGATCAAACCGGGAGGCGCTCTTTGGGCAGCTATCTCACGTCGATGATTTATGGACGTTTAGACGTCTAAATGAGCGTGGATTAGTGATGTGTTGTGCGAATAGGATTCATTATCATTTGCGGGTCCTCCCGGAGGGGTGGCCTGCCACGGGGCGGCCGGTGCGCGGAAAACGCCTAGTTTTTGCGATCTAGGGTCATCATCATCATTTATGCAGGTCTTTGATTTAATTAGAGGCCATTTTCACAAGATGTCGAATTGTTTAAAAAGTGTTCACCATCATGGACCAGGAAATCGCTTCTTTTAAGCTGAACATAAATCAGCTGGCCGGAATAACGGGTGTTCACCGGCAGACGGTCGCCGCCAGGCTGAAAAATGTTGAGCCGGCACCAGGCAGTAACGCCAAATTAAAACTGTTCCAGATAACAGACATTCTCACCGAACTGATGGTACCGACTGTCTCAGGAGAGCTCGAAGAGATGACTCCGTCTGACCGCCTGGCCCACTGGAAAGCGGAGAATGAACGGATAAAGTTCGAGCAGGAAACCGGGCAACTCATCCCGGCAGATGAAGTTGCTCGTGAATTTTCTCTGATGGCAAAGGCCATTGTCATGGTGCTTGAGACCCTTCCTGATGTACTTGAACGCGACTGCGCACTTACGCCCGCAGCAGTTAGCCGTGTTCAGAGCGTGATAGATGATTTACGAGATCAGATGGCCCAGAAAGTACTGGATGCCGAAGAAGAGGAGGACGACCAGGAGGAGGACTGATGGCAAAGCGGGCATCAGCCAGGGGCATTCGTCGCGATGTTTCCGGTATATTACGCGCTCCACGTCGAATGTTAGTTGCCGACGCGGTGAAAGATTACATGCGAGTACCAATGGGAGCGGGGAACTCCGTTCCGTGGGACCCGAACCTGGCACCTTACGTTATTGAGCCAATGAACTGCCTGGCATCACGCGAATATGACGCGGTTGTGTTTGTTGGTCCGGCGCGAACCGGTAAAACCATTGGCCTGATTGATGGCTGGATTGTCTACAATATCGTTTGCGATCCCGCCGATATGCTCGTTATTCAGGTATCCGAAGAGAAGGCGCGCGAGCATTCCAAAAAACGCCTTGATCGTACCTTCCGCTCCAGCCCAGAAGTCAAAACCCGACTCAGCCCCCGGCGTAATGACAACAACGTTTATGATCGGACTTTCCGCGCCGGCAACTATCTCAAACTGGGCTGGCCATCAGTAAATATCATGTCCTCTTCCGACTATAAAAGCGTTGCGCTGACGGATTATGACCGTTTCCCGGAAGACATCGACGGGGAAGGGGACGCTTACTCACTGGCTTCCAAACGAACCACCACATTTATGTCATCTGGCATGACGCTGGTCGAGAGTTCTCCTGGCCGGGATATCAGGGATACCAAATGGCGCCGGACTACGCCACATGAAGCACCGCCGACCACGGGTATTTTATCGCTGTACAACCGGGGCGATCGCCGCCGGCTTTACTGGCCCTGCCCACATTGCGGCGAATACTTCCAGCCGGAAATGGACAATATGGCTGGCTACCGCGATAGCAATGATCCGGTTCTGGCGAGTGAAGCGGCATTCCTCCAGTGCCCTGCATGTAAAGGCCGGGTCACCCCGGACATGAAGCGCGCCCTGAACATGAAGGGCGTCTGGTTACGTGATGGCCAGCATATTGACAGCAGCGGCAATATTCAGGGTGATGGTCGCCGCTCACGTATTGCTTCGTTCTGGATGGAAGGCCCGGCAGCTGCTTACCAGACCTGGGCTCAGCTTATCTACAAATTCCTGACAGCAGAGCAGGAATATGAAACCACCCGCAGTGAGGAAACCCTGAAGACGGTTATCAATACCGACTTTGGCCGACCTTATTTACCCCGCGCCAGCATAGAGCAACGCAAAAGTGAGTTGCTGGAGCAACGTGCTGAAGACGTGCCAAAACGCTCGGTCCCGGACGGCGTGCTGTTCCTTACAGCAACCGTGGACGTTCAGGCGGGCCGCAACAGGCGGTTTGTTGTCCAGATAACCGGTTACGGGAGTATGGGAGAGCGCTGGATAGTTGACCGCTACAACATACGGCAGTCCCTGCGATGTGATGGTAACGGAGAGAGCATCCAGATCGATCCCGCGAGCTACCCGGAAGACTGGGATCTCCTGCTTACGGATGTCTTCGAGAAAATCTGGCCTCTGGCATCTGATCCGTCAAAAGGTATGAGGCTGATGTCGATGGCGGTTGACTCCGGCGGTGAGGATGGCGTCACGGATAACGCTTACAAATTCTGGCGCAAGTGTCGCCGTGAAGGGCTGGGTAAACGGGTTTATCTCTTTAAGGGCGACAGTGTACGCCGCAGCAAACTTATTCAGAGGACATTCCCAGATAACACCGGCAGGTCTACCCGCCGCGCGCAGGCGACCGGTGATGTTCCTCTTTATCTTCTCCAGACTGATGCCCTGAAAGACCGGGTGAATAATGCACTCTGGCGTGATTCTCCCGGGCCTGGATATGTTCATTTTCCCTCCTGGCTGGGCAACTGGTTCTACGATGAACTGACCTATGAGGAACGCTCAAATGAAGGGAAATGGAGTAAGCCAGGCCGCGGCGCCAACGAAGCATTTGACCTTCTCGTCTATGCCGATGCCCTCGCCATCCTTAGCGGGTACGAAAAAATCAAATGGCCGTCTGTTCCTGAATGGGCACGGCGGGAAACGTGGATCGAGAGCACGCAGACGGAAACTGGCGAAGCGCCATCCCCGATACCTGCGGCGAAACCAAAGCCAAAACCAAAACGTGAGAAGCCCGTAACCAGCGAGGCGAATCCGTGGACAAACTCAGGAGGATGGGTGTGAATCAGGCAGATATTCAAAATATGATCGACCGCTATGCATCAGCAGAGCTTGCCGTTCTGGAAGGAAAATCCATCACCTTTAATGGTCAGCAGATGACATTCGAAAACCTGTCGGAAATCCGAAAAGGGCGACAGGAGTGGGAACGTCGTCTTACTGCACTCAACAACAAACGCCGTGGGAGACCCGGCTACAGGCTGGCGAGGTTTGGATGAGTCTTTTAGATGATGCAATAGGCCTGTTTTCGCCGGGCTGGAAAGCTTCACGCCTGCGTGCCCGTGCGGTAATCAAGGCCTATGAGGCGGTAAAGCCTACCCGGACCCATAAAGCACAACGGGAGAATCGTTCTGCCGACCAGCTCAGCCAGATGGGGGCGGTTTCGCTTCGTGAGCAGGCCCGTTGGCTGGATAACAATCACGATCTGGTGATTGGCGTGTTCGACAAGCTTGAAGAGCGGGTTATTGGTAAGCAGGGGATTATTGTTGAACCGATCCCCCTGCTGACCAACGGGAAAATCGCCAAGAAACTGGTAAAGGATATCCGTAGAAAGTTTGGTGAATGGTCTGTCAGACCTGAAGTGACTAACCAGTTTACCCGACCGATGCTTGAGCGCCTGATGCTGCGCACCTGGTTACGGGATGGTGAAGTATTTGCACAACTGGTTAGTGGTACAGGCAACGGCCTTCAACCAGTCGCGGGTGTGCCGTTCTGGCTGGAAGCGCTTGAGCCTGATTTCGTACCCATGAACAGTGACGCCGCAACCCAGATGAATCAGGGGGTCTTTGTTGACAACTGGGGACGACCCAAAAAATACCAGGTTTACAAAAGTCTGCCGGTTTCCGGGAGACAGTTTGATACCAAAGAGGTAGACGCGGCGAACATGCTCCACCTCAAATTTACCCGCCGCCTTCACCAGACCCGAGGCACCTCTCTTTTGTCTGGGGTACTGATGCGCCTGAGTGCGCTCAAGGAGTATGAAGACTCCGAACTTACCGCAGCGAGAATTGCCGCAGTACTGGGCATGTATATCAAAAAGGGTGACGGGCAGAGTTTTGACTCCGATGACAAATCTGGTGATGACCGTGAGCTCATGATCCAGCCTGGCATGTTGTATGACGACCTTCAGGCCGGGGAAGAAATCGGGATGATTAAGTCTGACCGACCTAACCCTAACCTTGAGACGTTCCGCAATGGTCAGCTGCGTGCTGTTGCCGCAGGCAGTCGCCTCAGCTTTTCCAGCACTGCCCGCAACTATAACGGTACCTACAGCGCCCAGCGGCAGGAGCTGGTGGAGTCAACCGATGGGTATCTGATACTTCAGGACTGGTTTATCGGCTCAGTCACCCGACCGATGTACCGGGCCTGGCTGAAGATGGCAGTCGCCGCTGGAGAAATCAGCCTTCCACGCGGTGTTGACATGGATACGCTTTACAACGCTGTCTACTCAGGGCCGGTCATGCCCTGGATTGATCCTGTCAAAGAAGCAAATGCCTGGAAAACCCAGATACGCGGTGGTGCTGCAACTGAATCTGACTGGGTTCGCGCCAGCGGCCGTAATCCGGACGATGTGAAGTCACGCCGTAAAGCGGAAGTTGATGAAAACAAAGAAATGGGGCTGGTGTTTGACACTGACCCCTCCAATGATAAAGGAGGCACCAGTGCCGAAGTCAAAGAGCCGGGCGGTCCACCGTCCGAAAGCCAGCGTAAAAAGTAATTCGTGGTTCCGGATGCAGGCCAGCAATAACAATGCGGCCGAAATTTATATCTACGACGAAATCGGCTACTGGGGGGTGACCGCAAAACAGTTCGTCAATGACCTCAAAGCTCTCGGTGAAGTCAGTCACATTAACCTTCACATCAACTCACCGGGTGGTGATGTCTTTGATGGCATCGCCATTTTTAATGCCCTCAAACATCATGGCGCGTCAATCACTGTGCATATTGATGGTCTGGCCGCGTCAATGGCATCCGTCATCGCAATGGTGGGCAATCCGGTCATCATGCCTGAAAACACCATGATGATGATCCACAAGCCCTGGGGATTTGCCGGGGGTGATGCTAACGACATGCGCGACTATGCAGACCTCCTCGACAAAGTTGAATCAGTGCTCATCCCGGCATATGCGCAAAAGACCGGAAAATCCACTGAAGAAATCGCGGCAATGCTGGAAGACGAAACCTGGATGGACGGCACTGAATGCGTCTCGCTGGGGTTTGCCGATCAGGTGACGCCTTCTTTGCAGGCGATGGCCTGTATTCATTCAAAACGTATCGAGGAATTTGAAAAGATGCCAAACAGCATTCGCAATATGATCACCCCGCCGCGCAACTCTACCCAGCGTGACCAGGGAAATCAGCATAATCCATCCCAGCAGCCGAATCCCGCACCGGTCGTCAACGAGGGCGATGTCCGCGCCCAGGTTCTGACTGAGCAGAAGGCCCGTGTGAATGGTATTGGCGATCTCTTCGCCATGTTCGGTAACAAACACATGGAGCTGCAAAATAAGTGCATTGCAGATCCTGAATGTTCCGTTGAGCAGGCTAAAGATTTGCTACTGGCTGAGCTGGGTAAAACTGCAACCCCATCCAACAAAACCACTCAGGTTCATATTCATGCCAGCAACGGTAATTTCGTGGCTGATGGTATTCGCCAGGCACTGATGGCGCGTGCCGGTTACGAAAATCAGGAGCGTGACAACGTCTACAACAGTATGACGCTGCGTGAATATGCGCGCATGGCCCTGACCGAAAAAGGTATCGGTGTGTCCAGTTATAACCCGATGCAGATGGTCGGGCTTGCACTGACGCACAGTTCATCTGACTTCGGCAATATCCTGCTCGATGTTGCAAACAAAGCTCTGTTGCAGGGCTGGGAAGAAGCTGAAGAAACCTTCCAGCTCTGGACCAAAAAGGGGCAACTGTCAGACTTTAAGACCGCCAATCGTGTTGGCATGGGTGGATTCCAGTCGTTGCGTCAGGTTCGTGAAGGGGCTGAGTACAAATACGTTACCACTGGCGATAAAGGCGAAACCATCGCCCTGGCGACTTACGGCGAAATCTTCTCCATCACCCGTCAGGCTATTATCAACGATGACCTCAATCAGCTGACTGATGTGCCGATGAAGATGGGCCGCGCAGCCAAGGGTACCATCGGTGATCTGGTTTATGCCGTTCTGACCAAAAACCCGAAACTGTCAGATGGGAAAGCATTGTTCCATGCTGACCATAAAAACCTTTCATCTGGCGCGATCTCCGTCAGTAGCCTTGATGATGCGCGTAAGCTGATGCGCCTTCAGAAAGAGGGCGAGCGCTCCCTGAATATTCGTCCGGCATTCATGCTGGTACCGGTTGGCCTTGAAACACTGGCAAACCAGACCATCAAGTCTGCCAGCGTGAAAGGGGCGGATATTAATGCCGGTATTATCAACCCTATCCAGAACTTTGCAGAAGTGATTGCGGAAGCGCGACTGGATGATGCCGATGCAAAAGCCTGGTATCTGGCAGCCGCACAGGGCACAGATACCATTGAAGTGGCTTATCTGAACGGGGTCGATACGCCATACATCGACCAGCAGGAGGGATTCACCACTGATGGTATCGCCACGAAAGTGCGTATTGATGCCGGTGTGGCGCCGCTTGACTATCGCGGCATGACCAAATCAACTGGCCAGTAATAAACAGCCCCGATAACCAGACGCCCGTAAGGGCTTTTTTTATACCTGAAACCAGCCCCGAAAGGGGCTGAATGGAGCACAACATGGCGAAGAATTTTGTACAGGACGGTAAAACCATCTCTCTGGTGAATGGCGGGACGGATGACATTCTCAGTGGTGAACCGGTTGCAGTCGGAAAAGTTATTGCTGTGGCCATCACGGATATTGCAGCTGGCCAGAGCGGGGACGGTTTCACGGAAGGCGTGTTTTTGCTTCCTAAGCTGGCCGCTGATGCAATCACTGCCGGGGAACAGGTTTACCTGAAAGACGGTAAAGTGCAGCTGACGGAAACCGATGCGGTCGTGGCCGGGGTCGCCTGGGAATCCGCAGGTGCAAACGTGACTGTGGTTGAAGTCAAAATCAATGGCTAATCCGTTTGAACGGCTGGCGGGTCGCATGGACGCGGCCACGGTGAAAACCATGGGAAAAACTGTGCTGATCAATGGCGTGTCTCACGATGCCATCTCAGCCGACCTTCTGGAGGAGATGGGCCCGCTATCAGGGAATATTCATTCGCTGGTGGTGTTCAGTGCAGAGTATTCCCCGCGGCGAAACGACGAAGTGGAATGGGAGGGCAAGAACTGGACCGTTACCCGCCACGACACTTTTAACGGGAAACCACGTATCTTCATTGAATAGGAGGTGTTATGTCGATTAAAGGCCTGGAACAGGCAATCGCTAACCTCAACAGCATCAGTGAAAAAGCCGTCCCCCGCGCCAGTGCACAATCTGTTAACCGCATTGCAGGACAGGCAGTCAATCGCAGTGTTTCAGTCGTTTCAAAGTCAACCCGTGTCCCCCGAAAGCTGGTTAAACAGCGTGCCCGGATCCGGCGGGCAACCGTCGGCAAACCCCGCGCTCTTATCCGCGTGAACCGGGGAAATTTACCCGCAATTAAACTTGGGACCGCCAGTGTTCGTCTGTCGCGCAGAAAACGCGATAAATCAGGAGCCAGCAGCGTGCTGAGGATCGGACCGTTTCGTTTCCCTGGCGCCTTTATTCAGCAACTGGCAAATGGTCGCTGGCATGTACTGCGGAGAACAACCCGCAACCGGTATCCGATCGAAGTGGTCAGCATCCCTCTGGCGGTACCGCTGACTGAAGCTTTCCGCGCAGAGCTACCGAGACTGATGGATGAACGTATGCCTGAGGTGATGCGGCAGAATCTGCAAAACCAGCTGAGGTTGATTCTTTCACGATGAAACACCCACAAATCCGTGCCGCCGTTCTGGCGGCGCTTAAACGTAACATTACCGAACAGGTCACCTGGTTTGACGGTCGCCCTGGCTTCCTTGACGAGGAGGATCTTCCGGCAGTGGCGGTATACCTGACGGATGCGCGCGCCTCGGACGACAACATCGATGAAGATATGTGGTCCGCACTGCTGCATATCGAAGTTTTCCTGAAAGCGAAGGAGCCTGATTCCGCTCTGGATGCCTGGATGGAAGAGAAAGTGTATCCCGCCCTGGGTGATATCCCCGAGCTGCTTCCCCTCATCGAATTGATGAACGCAAGCGGTTATGACTATCAACGCGATGATGAAGCGATGATGTGGGGATCGGCCGATCTCAGCTACTCAATCAGCTATGTAATGTGAGGACTTTATGACCACACCAAACCCTCTGGCGCCAACGAAAGGCGCTGGTACAACGCTGTGGGTTTATACCGGAAGCGGTGACCCATTTGCGAACCCTGCTTCGGATGTTAGTTGGATCCGCCTGGCAAAGGTTAAAGATATTCAGCCGGGCGAACTGACAGCCGAATCCGAAGATGATACCTACCTCGATGATGACAACCCTGACTGGACCTCGACCATGCAGGGCCAGAAATCAGCCGGCGAAACCAGCTTCACACTGGCCTGGTTGCCGGGTGAAAGCGGACAGCAGGACCTGGTTAACTGGTTCGATGAGGGCGCTGTTAAAGGCTACAAGATTAAGTATCCGAACGGCGTTATCGATGCCTTTAAAGGGTGGGTGAGCAGCCTTGGCAAGACAGTTACGTCCAAAGAGACGATGACGCGAACCGTAAAAATCACCAACAACGGTAAGCCGTCTCTGGCAGAAGACAGCGGTTCGGTACCGATTGGCGTAACGGGGATCACTCTGGATAAAGCCACGGCTGCCGTTGCTGTTGGCGCGACCACTCAGCTGGTGGCATCTGTGCTGCCAGCCAGTGCTTCCGATTCCTCGTTCCGGGTTGCAACCTCTGACCCGTCTAAGGCAACGGTCACCGTCAGCGGCAATACCCTGACTGTCACCGGCGTGGCGGCAGGTACCGTAGAAATCATCGTTATGAGCAATGACGGTAACTTTGTGGCGATCTGTAAGGTCACTGTTTCCTGATAACCGGGGCGAAAGCCCCGTTCTCCCGGAGTAATTATGTTTCTAAAGAGCGAACTGCTTGAAAGTAACGGCAGCAGTGTCACATTGTTCCAGCTGTCAGCATTACAGCGTATTGAACACCTTGAATACCTGAAACAGATGGAAGCGATTGAAGGGAGCGATATTCAGGCGGCCGTTACACTCACCGTGAATAGTGGGGCTTATCTGGTGGCAATGTCTCTCTGGCATGGTCACCCACTGAAAGGCTCGCAGGGCGAAAATGCAGCGGCAGAAGTGGCAAAAATTCAGGATGAAGTCATGCAGACCTGGCCGATGGAACTCGTTGCCGAAGCAGAATTTAAGGTGAAACTCCTGTCCGGGATGATTGCACCTGTAACGGATGAGCCGGCAGAGCCAGGCGAAGAACAGAATGAGCCAGCTGAACCCATTACGGCGGAAAAGCCCTCGCCAGCGAGCTGATATTTGCCATGAAACTGGCGCGTGAGTTCGGTCGCCCTGACTGGCGCGCCATGCTTGCTGGCATGTCTTCTACGGAATATGGCGACTGGAAAATCTTCTACCGGGACAACTACTTTCATGATGCGCAGCTGGATGCTCATTTCTCCGGCCTGCTCTACACCATATCAACCCTGTTTTTCGCCGATCCGGAATTAACCCCCGACAGTTTCAGCATTCTTTCTTCTGCATCAGATCCTGTCGATATCGATGGGCCTGGCGATGAGACGCTGATGGCAAAGGCAGCAGGAATTTCAGGAGGCGTACGCTATGGCCCAGACGGCAGTCGGTGATCTGGTCGTTAACCTTGACGTTAACTCGACGAAATTCACTGAACAGATCAGCTACGTTAAAAAAGAATTTAAGCAGACGGGTGATGCGGCAAATGATGCCGCGTTGCGAATGCAGCAGTCATTTACCCGCCAGGAGAGTGCCGCCCGTAAGGCCGTGATATCTGTCGGGCAATATAACGCTGCAATGCGTATGCTCCCGGCGCAGTTTACTGATATTGCGACCCAGCTGGCTGGCGGGCAGAGTCCGTGGCTTATCCTCCTCCAGCAGGGCGGCCAGGTTAAAGACTCCTTCGGCGGTATTATTCCAACGTTCCGCGCGCTGCTGGGCACTATCTCCCCGGTTATGGTGGGTGTTACAGCGCTGTCTGCGGCAACAGGGGCATTGTTCTATGCATGGTATGCCGGTTCGTCAACGCTGTCTGATTTCAACAAAACGCTGGTGCTCTCAGGGAATTCAGCGGGGCTGACCGCCGACAGAATGCTGGTTCTGGCACGAAACGGGCAGGCCGCAGGACTGACATTCAACCAGACCAGCGAAGCGCTGACTGAGCTGGTCAATGCGGGTGTTCGTGCGGGTTCCCGCTTTGATGATATGAGCCAGGCGGTTGCGCGCTTCACTGACGCTTCAGGTGTGCCGGTTGATAAGGTTGCCGCCGCGTTTGGGAAACTGACCTCAGACCCGACATCCGGGCTGATTGCCATGGCCCAGCAATTTCACAATGTGACTGCTGAGCAGATAGCCTATGTGGCGCAATTGCAGCGGGCCGGTGATGAAGCAGCTGCCCTGCAAGCGGCAAACGATGCTGCGACCTCCGGGTTTAACGAGCAGACCAAATCGCTCCGCGACAACATGGGAACGATTGAGTCATCGGCAGACAGCCTGAAGCGTGCCTTTAAATCGATGTGGGATGCGGCGCTTGATATCGGCCGTCCTGATACTGCGCAGGAGATGGTGGCAAAGGCAGAAGCCGCCTTTAAGAAAGCGGATGAAATCTGGAACCTTCGTAAAAATGATGGTTATGTCAATTCTCAGGCACGCGATCTTTACTGGAATGATCGAGAAACAGCGAGAGTTGAGCTTGAAAATGCCAGGCGCAAGGCCGGAGCTGAGAAGGAGAAGCAAGATAATGCATCGCGTGAAGCGGCTGCTGAATCTGACCGCCTAAAGTACGCCGCGCAGGCCCAGTCCAATTACGCCAAAACACAAAGCGCACTGGAAAAGTACACGGCCCGCCAGAATGAGCTTAACAAGGCTCTGAAGGATGGCCGGATCCTCCAGGCCGACTACAACATCAACCTGGCTGCGGCGAAAAAAGAGTATGAGGATACTCTCAAGAAGCCGTCGAAAAAGACTGCCACGGTCAGAACACCCGCCGGCACCCGGGCGACCGATACCGCCACCGCACAGACGATGGAGCTTGAGACGCAGTTACGCACACTGCAAGAGCACAAGGGTATCAATGACACTATCAGCCAGCAGCGGCAGGAGCTCTGGCGGCAGCAGGCCCGCTTCTCCGTTCTGGAAGAGGCCGCAAAAAAACGCCCCCTCTCTGTGGAAGAAAAATCCCTGCTGGCCAGTAAGGATGAAGTGCTTTCGCGCGCGGAGATGAATGCAAAACTGGGCGATCAGATTGCCGCTCAGGAACGCCTTAACCGTCTTCAGGATACTTCACAAAAATACGTCACCCAGATGGATGAAAAAACCTCTTCACTTCAGAGCAGCGCAGGATTAAGTAGCCGACAGGCTCAGCGTATGAACGAAGAGGCTCAGCTACGTCAGGGGTGGATTAATGCAGTGGGTACACTGGAAGATGCTGGTTATCTGAAGGAATCGGCTGCTCTCAAAAAATACTATGCAGAACAGGATAAGTTGCGAGGCGACTGGCTTTCTGGGGCGAAATCAGCTTGGGCGGATTATGCCGATTCTGCGGGTGACGCTTATGGTCAGATGAAGTCTGTGGCGGCCAACACCTTCGACGGAATGACGCAAAACCTTGCCAATATGCTGACCACTGGCAAGGCAAAATGGGCTGATTTTACCCGGTCAACACTCTCGATGCTGGCGCAGATCGCTATCAAACAGGCGGGCGTGGGGATCGTCGGAGCAGTTGGCTCTGCTATTGGGTTTGCTGGTGGTGGTTATACCGGTTCCGGCGGTAAATATGAGCCTGCTGGTGTGGTACACCGCGGCGAGTTTGTCTTTAACAAAGAATCCACCTCACGGATTGGCGTGGGTAATCTCTACAGAATGATGAAGGGATACGCCAGTGGTGGCTATGTGGGGGGCGGTTCCTCTTCCAGTGTCGGTGTGCCGTTCGGCATCAGTGTGTACGCGCCTGTCAATGTGACGACTGAGCAGCAGGGAGGACAGCAGCAGTCACAGGGTGACCAACTCGGTCGCGCTTATCAGCAGGTTATCGATAAATCAGTTCAGGACGGCATCCGCAAGGCTTCGCGTCCGGGCGGGATTATCTGGAATGCGATGAAGGTCAGGTAAACATGGCAATTGAAACATTTACGTGGGGGATCCAGTCGGCAAGCCAGCCCACCACCAAAAGTGAAGACACCATCCGGAAAGCGAAATTTGGTGATGGTTATGAGCAGGTGAGCGGCTCCGGTCTGAATGATGAAAAGCTGATTTTTGAATATTCGTTCAGGGGACGACCTGAAAAAGGGCTGGAGATCTACACCTTTCTTCGCCGCCACAAAACCAAATCGTTCATCTTCACACCGCCATTCGGAGAGCTCGCCCTGTGGCGAGTTCAGGCCAATTCTCTACAGAAGGTTGTTCTTGGCAACAAACTGCTTTCTGTTTCAGCAACGTTTGAACAGGCATTCGCACCATGAGTCTTAACGCTGATTATCAAAAACTGGAGCCGGGTAATGATATCCGGCTGATTGAAGTGGACGGCACAGCGTTTGGTATGTCTGATGTGATGTATTTTCACGCTTACAACATCCCACATACGCCAGAAGAGATTGCCGCCGCTGGTGGTGATGAAACTCGGCTACCGCCCAAATCAATCTGGTGGCAGGGCACTGAATACAAGGCGTGGCCATATCAGATAGAGGGGCTGGAAAAATCCACGGATGGTACCAGCGCCGAACCCAAACTTTCAGTTGCCAATCTGGACAGCTCGATCACCGCTCTTTGTCTTGCGTATGACGATCTTGTCCTGGCGCGTGTTGTCATTCACGACACGATGGCAAAGTATCTGGATGATCGTAACTTCCCGTCAGGAAATCCCCTGGCGAACCCGACGCAGGAAAAACGCCAGACATGGTACATCGATGGCAGGACTGGTGAGACAAATGAGACGGTGCAGTTTGTTCTATCCAGTCCGATGGACGTACAGGGAATGATGATCCCAACGCGCCAGCTACATTCCCTTTGCACCTGGTGTATTCGTAATAAATACCGTAGCGGCGATGGCTGCGACTATGCGGGAACGCAGTATTTTGACAAAAACAACAAACCGGTAAGCGACCCTTCTCTGGATGAATGCAACGGAACACTTTCTGCCTGCGAACTCCGTCACGGTGAAGGTAATGAGCTTCCATTTGGAGGCTTCCCCGGAACGTCATTAATCAGGAGCTGATATGCGTCAGAAAACTATTGATGCGATCATGGCGCACGCCGCAGCGGAGTATCCGCGCGAATGCTGTGGCGTAGTGGCGCAGAAAAACCGGGTTGAGCGTTATTTCCCATGCCGGAACATGGCTGCTCAGCCAACGGAGCAATTTCACCTTTGTCCCGAAGATTATGCATCGGCTGAGGATTGGGGAGCCATTACAGGAATAGTCCACAGTCATCCAGACGCCACCACGCAACCGAGTGAGCTGGACAAGGCGCAGTGTGATTTAACTCTTTTGCCCTGGCATATTGTGAATTGGCCCGAAGGAGACTTACGTACTATACAGCCTCGCGGAGAACTGCCGCTGCTGCAACGTCCTTTTGTACTTGGTCACCTGGACTGCTGGGGGCTCGTAATGAGTTATTTCCGGCAGGAACACAGCATTGAGCTGAAAGATTACCGGGTAGATTATCCCTGGTGGGAAAACGACTATCCTGACAACTTTTACCAGGATTGCTGGTATGAGTGTGGATTCCGGGAATTCGACGGGCCGCCACAACCAGGCGATATGGTGATCATGCAGCTCCAGGCCGATAAGTGGAATCATGCGGGGATCCTGCTTGATGGCAATATGCTACTGCATCATCTGTACGGCCATCTGAGCCAGCGAGTGCCGTATGGCGGATACTGGATTGAGCGCACAATGAAGATCGTAAGATTTAAAAATCTTATGAGATGATCTCTAACCTGTGAACGTGGTTTCTGAGTTTTGTTGTTACATTTTATCCTGTTATTCTCGTCTTAATTTTTTAGAAAGGAATCAGGATATGAAAAAAGCAATAATTACCATTGTTGTATTGATAGTTTTATTCGCTGCATTTGCAATCATAAATAACCATTTACCCCCATCTCCGGGTAATGCAATAACATTTGCCGAAAAGAAAATATCCTCAATGATGAAAGATCCAGACTCAGTTAAGTTTGAGTCATCGAAATTTTACCAGAGAGGGGATGCTTCTGGCGGTGTACTCACTGGCTATGTCTGCGGTTATGTAAATGGGAAAAATTCATTTGGAGCTTATTCAGGAAGGCAGAGTTTTATCGTAAATCTCAGTGTATCTGACAACGGAAGAACGGCGTTTTATCGCGAGTATTATGTGGACAGCATGAGGCCGACAACATTCGTCAGAGACTGGATTGAAAAGTGTAAATGATAAAAATAACCCGCTACGGCGGGTTTTTTATTGGGAGCAAACATGTCTGAATCAGTAAGAAAGGTTCGCCTTTACGGTGTTCTGGGGGCAACTTTTGGGCGTGAATATCAGCTTGCTGTATCGTCAGCCAGGGAAGCGGTGAGGGCGTTATGTGTCATTGTTCCTGGCTTTGAAAGGTTCCTGAATAACAGTCGACAGCGTGGACTGACCTATGCCGTTTTCAGTGGTAAGCAGAATCTGGATCAGAAAGCGCTGGAAATGGATGAAGGTGGCGATGATATCCGTATCGCACCCGTCATCATTGGCAGCAAGCGTGGCGGGTTGATGCAGACCATTCTGGGTGCTGCACTGATCGCCGTCGCCGCGTTCGCTCCGTGGGGGGCGGCAATCTGGGCCAGTAATGTTGTTTTCCAGGTGGGGGCCGCACTCGCGCTCGGAGGGGTGATCCAGATGCTCTCACCACAAACAAAAGGATTGGCCAGCAAGCAGTCGGCTGATAATAAAGCCAGCTATGCCTTCGGTGGTGTCACTAATACAACGGCACAGGGTAATCCGGTACCGCTGCTTTACGGCAAGCGACTCATTGGCGGGGCGATAATTTCCGCCGGTATCTACGTCGAAGATCAGCAGTAACGATTTTCTTTCCATCAGGCCATCTCAGGGTGGCTTTTTTTATGGGCGCGATATGGCTACAGCAACCCCAATTAAAGGCCGCAAGGGCGGCAGCTCCAGTTCACGAACCCCTACAGAGCAGCCTGATGATCTGCAATCTGTAGCAAAGGCGAAAATCCTTCTCGCGCTGGGGGAAGGCGAGTTTGCAGGACAGCTAACCGGCAAAAATATCTATCTGGACGGAACTGCGCTGGAGAATGCCGATGGCTCCCAAAACTTTAGCGGTGTCACCTGGGAGTTCCGTGCTGGGACACAGGCTCAGAAATATATTCAGGGTATCCCTGGTACCGAAAATGAAATCAGTGTGGGAACCGAAGTTTCAAGCGCTACCGCCTGGGCGCGCACGTTTACCAATACTCAGCTTTCAGCAGTTCGCCTGCGCTTGAAATGGCCTTCACTTTTCAAACAGGAGGATGACGGCGACCTGGTTGGTAATTCTGTCAATTATGCCATTGACCTACAGACTGACGGTGGCACATGGAAGACGGTGTTAAACACCAGCGTGACTGGAAAAACCACGTCCGGTTATGAGCGTAGCCACCGAATTGATTTACCTCAGGCGGGCAGCACCTGGACAATACGCCTGCGCAAGATTACCGCTGATGCAAACAGCGCGAAAATTGGCGACACCATGACGTTGCAGAGCTTCACTGAAGTGATTGACGCCAAGTTGCGCTACCCTAATACCGCGCTGTTATACATTGAATTCGACTCCAGCCAGTTCAATGGCTCCATCCCGCAGATTTCCTGTGAGCCGCGTGGCCGCGTCATTCGAGTGCCTGATGTTTATGATCCTGAAACGAGGACTTACAGCGGCACATGGACCGGGGCATTTAAGTGGGCGTGGACGGATAACCCGGCATGGATTTTTTACGATCTGGTGGTATCCGACCGCTTCGGACTTGGGAACCGCCTGACGGCGGCGAACATTGATAAATGGACACTGTACCAGGTAGCCCAGTATTGCGATCAGCAAGTGCCTGACGGTAAAGGTGGCAGTGGTACAGAGCCGCGGTATATCTGCAACGTGTATATTCAGGATCGGAACGATGCTTACACAGTCCTGCGCGATTTTGCTGCTATCTTCCGTGGCATGACCTATTGGGGGGGCGATCAAATTGTTGCCCTAGCCGACATGCCACGGGATATTGATTACACGTATAACCGCAGCAATGTGATCGACGGTGTTTTCAATTATTCCAGCAGCACATCAAAAAGCCGATATACCAATGCGCTTGTGTCCTGGTCTGACCCGGCGAATGCTTATGCAGATGCAATGGAGCCTGTGTTTGAGCAGACTCTGGTAGCTCGGTACGGATTCAATCAACTGGAAATGACAGCCATCGGCTGCACCAGGCAGTCAGAAGCAAACCGAAAGGGCCGCTGGGGCATACTGACCAATAATAAAGATCGCGTTGTTTCCTTCGATGTTGGCCTGGACGGCAATATTCCTCAGCCAGGGTACATCATCGCTGTGGCAGACGAGCTGCTGTCCGGAAAGGTTATGGGTGGTCGAATCAGTGCGGTTAACGGTCGCGTTATCAAACTTGACCGCGTTGCTGATGCAACAGCAGGCGATCGCCTTATTCTCAACCTTCCATCCGGAGCTTCACAGAGCAGGACAATTCAGGCCGTAAACGGAGAAACTGTTACGGTCACCACTACGTACAGCGAGACGCCTCAAGCTGAAGCAGTATGGGTAGTTGAGTCAGACGAGCTCTACGCACAGCAGTATCGTGTTGTCAGTGTCTCCGATAAAAATGATGGCACTTTCTCCATTACCGGTGCGTGGCATGACCCGGATAAATATGCCCGTATCGATACCGGCGCCATCATCGACCAGCGCCCGGTGAGTGTTATTCCACCAGGGAACCAGTCGCCGCCAGCCAACATCGTGATCAGCGCGTTCTCAGTGGTTCAGCAGAATATCAGTGTGCAAACCATGCGCGTGAGCTGGGACCAGGCGCAGAACGCTATCGCCTATGAAGCTCAGTGGAGGCGTAATGACGGAAACTGGGTGAACGTTCCGCGCAGCTCCACCACATCCTTCGATGTGCCGGGGATTTATGCTGGTCGATATCTGGTTCGTGTCCGCGCCATCAACGCCTCTGAGATTTCCTCAGGATGGGGTTATTCAGAAGAGAAAACGTTAACAGGCAAGGTGGGGAATCCGCCGAAGCCGGTTGGCTTTACTGCATCAGAAGATGTGGTGTTTGGTATCGAGCTGAACTGGGGGTTCCCGGCGAACACCGGCGATACCCTGAAAACGGAAATTCAGTACAGCCTGACCGGTACCGAGGATGATGCAATCCTGTTGGCCGATGTACCTTACCCGCAGCGCAAATATCAGCAGATGGGCCTGAAGGCAGGGCAGATATTCTGGTACCGCGCGCAGCTGGTTGATCGGACCGGCAACGAATCAGGGTATACAGATTTTGTGCGCGGGCAGGCCAGCGTGGATGTATCGGATATCACTGATGCGATTCTGGAGAACATCAAAGGTTCCGAAAGCTTCAAGGACCTGATCGAGGATGCTGTGGCCAGCAGTGACAAACTGGCTGAACTGTCTGATGCGATTAAGGAGAATGCTGAGGGGCTGGCGGCTGCTGTAGGCTCGAATAAGCAGACAGCGGAAGCCATTATCGGCAACGCGCTGGCCATTGCTGATGTCGTTGTCCGTCAGACGGCACAGCAGGGAGCCAACACTGCAACCTTTGAGCAGCTCCGGGAAGTGATTGCCACGGAAACGGAAGCGCGCGTTACTGACGTCACCCGGCTGGAGGCGGAGACAGCAGACAATGCCGCCGGCATTACTGAGGTCAGGCAGGCACTGTCCGATGAAACGCAGGCCAGGGCCTCAGCGGTAGACCAGCTCACAGCCACCACCCAGGTGATTTCTGACAAGGCTGATGCTGCCGGGCAGGCCAGTTCACAGAACAGCGCTGACATCACCAGTTTGCAGCAGGTTGTAACGGACACTGCTTCGTCTATGGCATCCCGCCTGGATGAGCTGGGAGCCAGAACCGATACGGCAAATGGTGGCATCCAGAACAACGCAATTGCGCTTATCACCAGTACGCTTGCTCAGGTGAATCAGCGAATGACCCAGAGCGTGCAGTACGGTGATAACAAGGCCGGTATTGAACGCGTTGATAACGTGATGGCTGATGCGAGCAAAGCAGTTGCCGAATCGCTGAAAAGGCTGGACTCCAGCGCAGGTGGTAACACCGCGAACGTGACGGATTTCGCCAAAACCATGGCGGACTTCTCTCAGGCATCAGCCACGCAGATCAACTCGCTTAAGGTCACGGTTAACGGGCAGTCAGCGGCCATTGTCACGAACGCTCAGGTGTCGGCAGATATCAATAACAACCTGAATGCGATGTACAGCATCAAGGTCGCTGTTGATTCTAATGGTAACCAGTACGCGGCAGGGATGGGGATTGGTGTTCAGAATACGCCAGCGGGTATGCAGTCGCAGGTTCTCTTCCTTGCTGACCGCTTCGCCGTGATGACCCAGGCGGGCGGGACCGTGACTCTGCCATTTGTTATCCAGAACGGACAGGTCTTCATAAACGATGCATTTTTCCGCGATGCCAGTATTCAGTTCGGGAAAATCACCGATTCACTGAAATCGGATAACTTCGTTACTGGTTCGAATGGGGCTGGATGGAATCTGCCTAAAAGCGGTAACGCTGAGCTGAATAACGTCACGATCCGGGGAATGGTATACGCCAGCGGTGGCAACTTTAAAGGCACGGTAGAGGCGACTACTTTTGTTGGTGACATTGCAAACGTGGGAATTGGCGGTGACGTCAGTATTTCTGGCGGTGGGGTTGCGACACGAACGATCACGTTTACGGATTCCTCAACATCAGCACTTGGTAAATCAGCACTTCTTGAGGCGCTAATTTATCTTTCTGCATCTGCTGCAACAACGGTCAGTATCACCCTCAACATTAACGGGAGCACGCGTGATTTAGGGAAAATCAATGTCCCTTCCGGGACTGCCGGGGTCTGGATGACCGTAAGACACGCTGTGAGGAATATAACAACATCGACTGTAACCGGAATCATAACGGTAACCGGAACAGGAACGGCCAGTAAGATTATATCAGCCCCGACATTAACTATTACCCGTGGTACCGGCTCTTTTGCCTGACCTTCCTGATATTCAACCTGATTTATAACCCGCTTCGGCGGGTTTTTTATTGCGTGGAGAAATTATGATTTACACAACAGGCACGATTGCAGTCAGCGGCAATACGCTTACCGGAACGGGTACAAACTTTACTGCTGCGGGCTCACTGATCCGCAACGGATGCACAGTTATCGCGCTGACCAGCCCCGCCCAGGTATTCCAGATTACTGCTATCGGCGGGGCAACCAGTCTCACCGTGACACCTGCGGCAAGCCCTGCAATCCCTGCCGGAACGAAGTATTCGATTTTGCTGAGCGACAGCCTGAGTGTGGATGGCCTGGCGCAGGACATTGCTGAAACCTTCACGATGTACCAGCGTTACATGAGCGGTTTCGCTGATGTAATGAACGGTACTACAGACGTCACCATCACGATTAACGGCGTGGCCGTCACTGTACCGGGTCAGAAATCGCTGGCGAAGAAGGGGGCTAACAGCGACATCACCAGCCTTTCCGGGCTGACTACCGCGCTCAGCGTTGGCCAGGGTGGCACCGGTGCGAAAACCGCCGCAGATGCTCGCACAAACCTTGGTTTAGGAAGCACTGACACCCCTTTCTTTGCGTCCATCGAATTATCGGCAGCTTCACCGTTCCTCGATTTTCATTACGGCTCTACCACTAACGATTACTCTGCGCGATTGTGGGCCTCAGGAACAGCCTCACTTGAAGTGAAAGGCGGCACAGGTGGTGGAACTGGCATACTTCAGGTTGAAGGCGGTTATCAGTGTCGTTCCGGGACAAAAGGCAGCTACAGTGCGAGCGTGTTTAACATGCTCTGGACCAGTGGGGCTATGCGTCTTTATGTAGACAACAGTGACGTTGGAGCCATCACCGTTACTTCATCGGACCGGGAGCTGAAAGAGAATATCGTCTATCAGACCGACCGGGAAAAGGCAGCAGATGAAGTAAGCAGATGGCAGGTTGCTCTCTTCGATATGAAAGCCAGGGGCGTTCTCGATAAGAAACCGGGGCAGCTCGGCTTCATCGCTAACGACATGAAGGAGGTCTCCCCAGAGGTTGTGAAAGGTACTGGCCTGCCTTCCGGGGTTGACCTCGAAAGCGATGATCTCTCCGGCATGTACTATCTTGACCCAATGGCAGCTATCGCAAAACTGACCCTGACTATCCAGCATATGCAGGGTGAGCTGGTAGAGTTGAAAGAGATGCTTAATACTCAGAAACCATAAGAGTCCTCACCAGGCAGTCATACAATCAAATGGCTGCCTGCCGGTACGATTAACGATTAAGCCTCAAGCCACATATCAGCTTCTTCAAACATCTCCTGCACGACCCGGCTGATCTGCTCCTTTTCATGTTTGCTGGCGTCAGTATTGATAGCCGGCTGAGTCATCATCGGTTTAACCCGAACATCAGCATCTGGAAAAATACGGTGCACTCTTTTGCTTAATTCGCCAAGAATGATGTCTCTGGCGCCAGGCAAACCATCAAAATTTCTTTTGTCATAAACGAGTTCTACGAACATAACCTTTCCTTAGAATGTGAAAATAGTCTTGGCTTGATCTGTAGCTTCAAAAATACTACTGTATATGCATACAGTCAATAACCGAGTGAGGGTGGGACTCATGCCACGTCCATATGAGATACGGGCTGCATTCATTGAGGCCATACAGCTAAATCCAAAGGGTTATCGCTATCTCAGCACGGACAGCTTCATCACCAAGTTACGAGAAAAGAACTGTCACTTTAGCCAGGTTGATGCAAACCAGTGGATTGAACGTAATCAGCCAGACTTCGCTGACAAGACAACTGACGGCAGCGAGAACCGTTACTGGATCCTGCGTAACATGGGGAGGGTATTCTGATGGGGTTTGTTTCTCCTGCTACTGACTATGTTGAAGAACGGCTGACCATCGATTCTCTGTGTGGTATTGACGGTAACTGCTGGGTGATTGAAACGTCATGCGGATGGGCCGTCATTAACGTGGCCATGAAAGCGAGCGACGGTGATACGCTGCTGGCAACCATGGATGGTATAAATCAGTTTGTTAAACTGCATGGTCTGGCATTGATAACAGAAGAAGGCGAGGCGATAGAAGGTGATGCGCTGGAAGATGTGAAAGTGCATGGCGTTCTGACGCACACACTAAACAGTGTAAAAAATGATAGTTGCCCAGCTATTTAAACGGCTAGTTTCACCACCATTTCACCATGGTTTCACCATCTGAAAATCTGAAGCATAAAAAAACCAACCGTAATTGGTTGGTTTGATTAGAGATTTTTGGTCGGCACGAGAGGATTTGAACCTCCGACCCCCGACACCCCATGACGGTGCGCTACCAGGCTGCGCTACGTGCCGACGCGTAAAAAGAATACTACTCGATTCCTTTTTGAATGCAAGGGAGTCAGGCGCTAACTGGTTTATAATTAATCAGTTAGCAATGAACCGCTTCTCATCCGTCAGCACTTGCAGAAGCAGGCTGAGCTGCGGTTTCTGGTCATGCAATTTTTCACCTTGCAGATTATACGTCTGGTAATTGCCATTACTGTTCAGCACCAGCGTCAGTTCCGGTGTGGTTACCACCAGCGTATTATTCCCGGCAGCAGTCACCCAGTTATGGCGGCGAGTGGCGCTGAACAGATCCTGTCCTTGCGAGTACTCATTCGCCGGAGTGCTTACGTGCAACAGACGTTGCATCAGGGTGGTCATCACGTCTTTATGATCGGTAAGCATATTGATGCGCTGTGCTGGCGTTCCCGGCCAGTGGATGACCAGCGGAACATGCAAGTTAGGGCGCGACCAGACCATACTTTTCGTTTCGTCACCCAGCGGGATACCGTGTCCGGCGGTAATAATGACCACGGTGTTATCCAGCTTGCCGGATTCACGCAGTGCGTTCAGCACCCGGCCAATTTGTGCGTCAACGTCGCCAGCCGCACGGCTATAACGGCGTGCAAAGCCTTTCTGGTTGCTGTCATCAAGTGTGGTGCCGTTAAACGCAACCCAGGAGAACCAGCGGTTATCTTCCTGAGCATAACGCTGAAGCCAGTTCACCCACTGATTAGCGGTCTGTTCATCAGACTGGCTCTGCGCAGCAGGCAGTGAGAAATCAGACAACAGTGCCTGGCGATACAGCGAGCTGTTAAAGCCATCCGAAGAGAACAGCCCCAACTGGTAACCCTGCTGGTTAAGCCCGGTAATGAGCGCCGCGGGAACGCGCGCCGAAAGCACGCCGTCCATGTAACCGGCCGAAATACCATAGAACAAGCCAAAAATACCGGCATCGGTTGAGTTACCGGAACTCATATGCTGCGTGAACGACACGTTCTTATCAGCGAACTCGGCGAGCGCAGGCATCTGCTTCTCGTAACGCGAGTAGTTCAGACCATCAACGGTTATCAGCAGTACGTTTTGACCACGTCCCATATCCCGGTAACGCAGGTCGCTCAGCGGATACTGAACGGTGACGGCTTCCGGGTTGCCTTGCTCGACCAGACGACGCTGATACTCCTGCGCATCCAACAGACCGTGTTTTTCAAGGAAACGACGTGCCGTCATCGGATAAGAGAGCGGCAGGTTAGCTCGCTGCATGGTGATAGGGCGATAGAAGTTCGCATCGGCCCAGATATACATGATGTGCGAACTAATAAATGAGACAAAAAAGAGCGCAGCAACGGGCTTCGCGTAATGACGACGCCGCGTCAGACTGCGGAGCTTTTGCCAGCTCCAGGTGGCAAACAGCATCTCAATCAGCAGGATCACCGGCACGCTGATAAACATCAACTGCCAGTCACGCGCGGTTTCGTTCTGGTCCGGGTTAATCACCAGTTCCCAGACGATGGGGTTGAGATGGAGGTGGAAACGGGTAAAGACTTCGCTGTCGATAAGCAATAACGTCATGCCCGCCGTCGCAAGGATGGCGGATAAGAACCTCATCAGGCGTTGCGACATGACGATAAACGTCAGCGGGAACAGAATCAGCAGATAGGTGGCGAAAACCAGAAAACTAAAGTGGCCGACAACGCTCATCCAGGAATAGATGCGCCCGGTCAGCGTGGTTGGCCAGTCCGCCACAAACAGATAACGGCAGCCAAGCACCATGGCCAACAAAATGTTGAACAGGGCAAACCAGTGCCCCCAGCTAACCATCTGGGAGACTTTTTCACGGTAGCGCTGACGATTCGTCACCATAAACTGTTGTTCGTTTCCCTTAGTGGGCCTGGTCGTCGCTAACGGATGACTGCAAAGCCTGGGCGAAAGACCTGGCGATCGCCTGACGCTGAGCCGGAGCAACGCTGGTATTGATAAGGTTGGTAACCATATTTCCCAATACCATCAGGGAAAGATCGGTCGGCGTTTTATGTTTTTCCAGTACGTTGACCAGCTCACTGAGCAGTTGTTCAACGTGTTCGTCACTGTAGCGGGAATGTTGTGGCATAAATCAAAATCAGTTTGTTGATGAAAGGGCAACATATTACCGTAGGAACAGCTTTTTTTCCCCTTTTTTATCTCTTGTTGCACACATGCGTTGGTGGTGGTTGAATACCGCCCGGTCTAAAAGGAGAGTTTATCATGAGTCTGGATATCAACCAGATTGCCTTGCACCAGCTTATCAAGCGTGATGAGCAAACCCTTGAAGTGGTGCTGCGCGATTCGTTACTTGAACCAACGCCTACTGTTGTTGAAATGATGGCGGAATTGCATCGCGTTTATAGCGCTAAAAATAAAGCCTATGGCCTGTTCAGCGAAGAGAGCGAACTGGCGGATAGCCTGCGTCTGCAACGCCAGGGCGAAGAAGATTTTCTGGCATTCAGCCGGGCGGCAACCGGGCGTCTGCGTGATGAACTGGCAAAATACCCGTTCGCTGATGGCGGCATCGTTCTGTTCTGCCAGTATCGCTATCTTGCGGTTGAGTACCTGCTGGTGACCGTGCTGAATAATTTAAGCAGTATGCGCGTCAATGAGCAGCTGGATATCAGCTCTACGCACTATCTGGACATTAACCATGCCGATATCGTCGCGCGTATCGATCTGACCGAATGGGAAACCAACCCGGAATCCACCCGCTACCTGACTTTCCTCAAAGGACGGGTAGGCCGCAAAGTGGCGGATTTCTTTATGGACTTCCTGGGTGCCAGCGAAGGCCTTAACGCCAAGGCACAGAATAAAGGTCTGTTGCAGGCGGTAGATGACTTCACCGCGGAAGCCCAGCTTGATAAATCAGAACGCCAGAATGTGCGTCAGCAGGTTTACAGCTATTGCAACGAACAGTTGCAGGCGGGCGAAGAGATTGAGCTGGAGTCGCTTTCCAAAGAACTGGCGGGCGTGAGTGAAGTGAGCTTCCAGGAATTTACGGCTGATAAAGGTTATGAGCTGGAAGAGAGTTTCCCGGCAGACCGTAGTACGCTGCGTCAGTTAACCAAATTCGCCGGCAGCGGCGGTGGGTTAACGGTTAACTTTGATGCCATGCTGCTTGGTGAACGTATTTTCTGGGATCCGGCGACTGACACCCTGACCATCAAAGGGACGCCACCAAACCTGCGCGATCAGCTGCAACGCCGCACCTCTGGCGGTAAATAGCAGCCATAAAAAAACCCCGCAGACGCGGGGTTTTTTTTCGACAAGTTTGCGATTACGCGCGAACGAAGTCGATGTGAGACAGTTTTGGCTTGAACGGGTGACGCTGAACAGCCTGAACTTTCACTTTTTCTTCTTTACCGCCAACAACGATGGTCAGAACTTCGCTGTAGAATTCAGCTTTGTTCTGGAGGTTCCACAGTTTGTCGTGGTCCAGTTCGATTGCAACTGGAGCAGCTTCGCCACCGTAAACGATAGCTGGGAACTTGTTGGCGTTACGCAGGCGGCGGCTCGCACCCTTACCCTGAACGCTACGTACTTCTGCTTCGATAGTAAACATTGATTTCTCTCTGTATTTTAAAACCCTACTACAGGCGACCCAGCAGCAGGTGAGTGTTCTGCTTTGCGGATGCAAAAGCGGGCGGCATTATAGCCCCCAATCCCCCACGGGGCAATCAAAACCTACGGTCTGTTAATCCTAAGCTGTAATGTCCCCAGGCGATTCTCGGGGGGATTTTTCATGATTAAAGAGACAGCTACGCTGATTTTTACACTTGCCAGCGAGAAATTGCGGGAGAGACACGGCTTGTCTTTATTCACTGAAGCTCTCAGAAAGTAGCTGGTAGAGGCTACTTTTGAAGACCACTAAATAATTCTTCTTCCTGGGCAAAATGCAATCTCAGAATCGCTTCAAGGCCATAAAGACACTGTTGAATATCCTGAACAGTACCTGAAGAGCCGTCTGTATTCTGTAGAAGGTTGCTCAACTGGCCCAGTTTTCTGACAAGCAGATAAATCTCCTGGTGACTTCGGCTCATGGCAGCCAGAGGGTCATCACCGGCCAGCATCAATGTCATGGTGGGGTACAGCCCTTGTTCGTCTTGCTGTTCATGAGCAAGGATATCCTGGGTCAGTTGCTCATGGAGTGTCTTCATGAGCGTGCGTCGTTCTTCCGGACTTGCCAGAGGTAACTGTGTTGCAACCTCGGTCAAACGCTGGAGTAGTGGCTGCAACATTTGGTGTTCATTACGTAAGGTAGCAACCTGCTCTGCACTCATTGTCTTGTCCGCCGGGCGAGCTATCCCACTCGCAAGAACCCGCAATGCCGACATAATGGCCAGCAGATCTATTAACTCCTGCAAAAGGGCACCTTCAAAGGGGGGAAGCAGACCCAGGGCGGCAAAGCCCATGGCAACACAGCACAGACCCATGCCTAGCCAGACACTTTGTCTGGCAATACGAATTGACAGTTTGGCTATGGCTTTGGCCTCAGCCAGCCGGTCTAAGCGGTCTGTCAGCAATACAACATCTGCGCTTTCTGCTGCGGCAGCCGTGCCTCTTGCCCCCATTGCAACCCCGACGCCCGCAGCTGCCAGTGCTGGGGCATCATTCACTCCATCACCAACCATCATTGTGCAGTGAGCGGATGAAGCGCTTGAGACATACTTCAGTTTCATCTCTGGAGTTAATTCTGCCAGTACCTGATCTACGCCGAGACCAGTGCCAATACTATCCGCTACTTCCTGCTTATCACCTGTCAGCATGACGATCTCGTGAACGCCTGATTTGCGTAACATACGCAAAGCCCGCGGGGTCTCAAGTCGTAACTGATCAGAAAACAACAACCAGCCGACCAGTTCGGCATTCACCGCAATCGCAACGACCGTCGAGTTCTCAATAAATAAGCGCTGACGGGCAGACTCCAGCCAGCTTCCCGCGCGCGCCTGGCTCAGGACAAAATCCAGTGTGCCGAGACAAACCTGTTGTCCGTTCACTTTTCCTGTCAGGCCTGCTCCAGCCACTTCCTGTACTGACTCTGGCATCGGCAAGGATCCGAGACCTTGCTCTTGTGCAGCCTGCAAAATGGCACTGGCTATAACATGACAGGAAAGCTGGTCCATGCTGGCTGCCAGTCTGAGCAAATCAGGTTGTGAGAAATGGGGAGAGAAACTGTGAATCGACATCAGTTTTGCCATACCACCAGTCAGAGTGCCGGTCTTGTCAAAAAACAAATAATCAGCCCGGGCAAGTTGTTCCAGCGCAGCGCTACCTTTGATCAAAATTCCCCGCTTTGCACAACGAGAAATCCCGGATACCAGTGCCACCGGCACAGCCAGCAGGAGGGGGCAAGGCGTTGCAACAACCAGGACGGCCAGTGCACGTATTGGATCCTGACTCACTAACCAGGCCAGCCAGGCAACAATAAGGGTGAAAGGGATGAACCAGACCGCATAGCGATCAGCGAGTCTGGCTGCTGGCGCACGAGCCTGGCCTGCTTGTTCAACCACACTGATGATACCCTGAAGTGTGCTGTCTTTAGCTGCACGGGCAGCGTGCATTTTCAGAGCATCACCAGCATTAATGGTACCACTTAGCAGTAATTCACCAGTTTGCCTGGTGACCGGCAACGATTCCCCGGTAATAGAGGATTCATTTAGCACAGCGCTCACACTCACCAACGGACCATCTACTGGAATGGTTTCTCCCAGCTTAACCAGTAGTAGATAACCAGGTTGAATGGATTCAACGGGAATGACCTGAATGCCATCCTCAGTCAGTCGGTTGGCGACACGAGGGACTCTGGACAGCAACGCAACCATTTCACGTTCTGCACGACCCCGGGCGTAGTTTTCTAGAAATCGGCCTGAAGCCGTCATAGCAGCAATGACGGCCGCAGTGGCCGGTTCATTCATCCAGAGAGCCCCTGACATTGAAAGAATGGCGAGTAAATCCACCCCAAACTTATGATTTAATAATGATTTAACCACTTCATAAATTAATAAAAGCAAAGAGGGGATAGTCGAAATGATTAATATAATGGAGATACTCTGTACCCAGGTAGCATCCTGATTGAAGATATACAGCATCAAAGCCAGTAGAGGGAAAATTAACAGCATAATATCGAGTAATAATCGGCTGTTTTTCATGGGTTTTTGCCTCCAGAGCTATGCTCCTGGGTCGGTTAAAAGTAGAACATATGAACCATTAACCGTTGTCTGGTTTAACATTGTCTCCTGGATAAACAGATATATATCTTTTAATTTTAACGATGAACGTTATCTTACCCACATAACTGCCTCTGCGGATGTTAGCTGATTCAACGAACTACCAGCACTGGGCATTTCGAATGTCGTACAATTGCAGATGAATTTGATCCTAAAAGATAGGTTGTCAGGTCAGGACGGTGAGAGGCAATAATGATCAACTTTGCTCCAATTTCCTCAGAATATTCGAGAATTTTATCTTTAGGCGTTCCGACGACTGCATGTGTTACAACCTTCTCGGCAGGTAACTTGAATTCTTTAACGATTTCATTGAGTTTTGCTAGTGCTTTCTGTGTCATTTCACTTATTTCCGACATTTCCGGCGCATAGCCCATCCCAAGAGAAGAGTAGTAAGGAAAAAAAGGAACGACGGTAAGAAAATGGACTTTTGTTGTATTCAGGACCGTATGCCTCTGAACGTGAGGTATAACCATCTCTGTGAGGCCGCTTTCAGAAATATCAATCGGTACTAAAGTAGGGTTGTACATTTGATCCTCCTGTTTGCATTTGTTCTGTACACGGTTAGTAAGCGTCTGTTTTTACCCTGTCGTTTTATCCTGGCACGTCAGCGTAGAATATCGGTCTTTGCATCTGTCAATCCCGACAGATTCAGTCAGATACCGAAGGAAATAAAATATATCAGTCCTATACATTATAAATGTTTAGACCAATAAATTACCGTGACCGTTATCCCGCATTACAACCAACCCTCTGCGGAGACCAGGCGCATAAGTTTTATAGTTGTTATACTTTTTCAACTCCAAACGAAATTATCCCCCTAAGTAGGGGGTTCTTCATTCACCTAATCGAAGGATTTTTTCAGTCTCACTAAGAGAGAACTATTAGGGTGTAAATATCTTCTCAATCAGGCAGTCTCAATGAATAAAGTGCACTAAATGATAATGAAAGTGATATTGAGAGGTGATTTACATTCTTGAGTGTAACCATTCTAATGGCTAAAATTATTTCATGGCAGGTTTCTCTTAAAGTGGTTGTTTATATTTCTTACACCATGAGGCACAACCGTTTTATTATTCACAGGTTGCAATAAGTAAAGGTTTGAGCATAAATGCTGATACTATTCTGTGCTCTCTGAAAGCGTGGCTTATCTCATTTTTCAGAATTAAATAAAGGACTATACCGCTGAGGTTGTCACCTGGCGGAGCCGCCGCTGGCTTTCGTCGTCTGCGGGGTTAATAACCATCATGATTTAGTCCGGTCGCCCATCAACGATAAATGTCGAAAACTCCAGTGCGATATCCTCCAGTTGCTTTGTCGCCAATGCCATGAACTACAGCGAGATCCCACACTAGCGCATTTCATTCGCCCGGCGAAAGCGTCCTTCATAGTCAAAGACCTTTTCACGCACCTGCCAGAACTGGCCTTTCTTGCGGGCGACGACAAAATCTGGATGGCGCAACAGCACCTGCTGATGCACGATATCGGCCACCGTTATCCAGCGCAGAGGCACTCCTGGAGTACGAGTATGCGGGCGGATAAAAAGTTGTTCAAAGGCCGTTCTCTGGGCTGGTGTGTGCACCCTGAATCGCTCGCTGACGTCGGCCCCGTCCTCGTCGTAATAGGTAATTTTCAGCCACTCACCTTTTTCATCTGCACCCGGCTGTAACGCCATACCGGAACAGCGAAGCACCAGCGCATCTTTGAGCTTAAGCGCAGCCTTCAGCATATCGTCCGGGTCGACCAGTATCGTGTCACATTCCCGGCAGCGTCGGGCGGCAATGTCGTTTTCGGCATTACACTGTGGGCAGTTTTTAAAGCGGAAACGAAAATCGCACTGCTCACGATGCCCTTCGTCATCTTCAAACCAGCCCTGGCAGCGGCGCCCGAAATGTTCAATCAGCGTGCCGTCGGCGGTGGTTTTGCCCCAGAAGGTATTGGCGAAACCGCAGGCCGGACAAAAGACCTGAACCGGCACATTGTCACTTTTCCCTTTCGGTGTACCCACTTCCGGGGAATAGAGATCGTGCGGGTTTCCGGCGTAGTCCAGAATCAGGCAATCGGTTTTACCCGGTGCCAGACGCAGGCCGCGCCCGACGATCTGCTGATACAGGCTGACGGATTCTGTGGGGCGTAAAATGGCAATCAGATCGACGTGCGGCGCATCAAATCCGGTGGTTAACACCGAGACGTTTACCAGATAGCGGAACTGCTGTTCCTTGAAAGCGTTAATCAGCGCGTCACGTTCAGGGCCAGGGGTTTCGCCGGTAATGAGCGCAACGTTCCCTGGCGGAAGTAAGCCGGTTATTTCCCTGGCGTGCTCAACGGTGGCGGCAAAGATCATCACCCCTTTGCGCGTCTGGGCGAATTCTTCAATCTGGCTGATGATATGCGGGGTAATACGCTGTTGTTTTTTCAGCTCATGGTTGAGATCGGCTTCACTGAATAAGCCGTTGCTTTGCGCCTGTAAGCGGCTGAAATCGTACTGCACCACGGGCATATCCAGGCGTTCGGGTGGCGTCAGATAACCATGTTTAATCATATAGCGCAGCGGGAGTTCATAGATGCAGTCGCGGAACAGCGCTTTCTCATCCCCGCGAACCATCCCATGATAATGAAAGTGATAAATCCAGCCTTTCCCCAGGCGAAACGGCGTGGCGGTCAGGCCGAGCAGGCGCAGGTGAGGATTTACCTCTTTCAGGTGCGAAAGGATTTGCTGATACTGACTATCGTCATCATCGCTGATGCGGTGACACTCATCGACAATCAGCAGCGAGAATTCGCCTAGAAAATGTTCCAGATTACGCGCAACCGACTGCACGCTGCCAAACACCACTTTGCCGTGGCTCTCTTTACGTTTAAGCCCGGCGGCGAAAATATCAGCCTCCAGGCCAAGCGCACAATATTTGGCGTGGTTTTGCGCCACCAGCTCTTTTACGTGCGCCAGCACCAGCACGCGCCCACGCGCCAGGCGCGCCAGTTCGGCGATCACCAGGCTTTTTCCAGCCCCCGTCGGGAGCACAATCGCAGCCGGTTCTTTATGTTTTCGAAACCAGGAGAGGGTGGCGTCGACGGCTTCCTGCTGATAGGGGCGAAGTGTAAAAGTCATGGGTTCTCTGATTGGTTAACTCATCCATAGTATGCCACGAAACTTTTTCCCTTGAGTGGCGCAACCAGACCATTATACTGAACGACTCTTGACTGCTTCTTTTTTCGGACGCGTCGTCCGACTTCCAGCACCATTAAGGCTAAAAAGACTTCATGCGACTTGATAAGTTTATCGCTCAGCAACTCAGCGTTAGCCGCGCTATTGCCGGGCGTGAAATTCGCGCCAGCCGCGTTACCGTGGATGGCGACATTGTAAAAGACACGTCCTTCAAACTTCAGCCTGAACATCAGGTGGAGTACGACGGTAACCCGCTGACTCAGCAAAATGGCCCACGCTATTTCATGCTGAACAAACCGGAAGGTTATGTTTGTTCCACGGATGATCCCGATCATCCGACGGTCCTCTATTTTATCGACGAGCCTGTGGCGCACAAGCTACATGCGGCCGGGCGTCTTGATATCGACACCACCGGGCTGGTGCTGATGACTGATGACGGTCAATGGTCACACCGCATTACGTCCCCGCGCCATCTCTGCGAAAAAACCTACCTTGTGACGCTGGAATCGCCGGTGTCCGATGACACAGCAGAACAATTCGCAAAAGGCGTTCAGCTGCATAATGAGAAAGACCTGACGAAACCGGCTGTGCTGGAAGTGATAGCCCCGACCGAGGTGCGTCTGACTATCAGCGAAGGGCGCTATCATCAGGTTAAGCGCATGTTTGCAGCTGTAGGAAATCATGTTGTGGGCTTACACCGTGAGCGTATTGGTGCGATTGAACTCGACCCGGAACTTGAACCAGGTGAATACCGCCCATTGACGGAAGAAGAAATCGCCAGCGTAGGGTTGCCTTCGCGCTAATTTCAGGAGAACTCTGTGACCACCAGGCCACACTCGTCTTTCAAAATTGTTTTCATCCTTGGCCTGCTGGCCATGCTGATGCCATTGTCCATCGATATGTATTTGCCAGCACTGCCGGTCATTTCCGCGCAGTTTGGCGTACCGGCGGGCAGCGCGCAGATGACACTCAGTACCTATATTCTTGGCTTTGCGATTGGGCAGCTGTTATATGGGCCAATGGCCGACAGTCTTGGCCGTAAACCGGTCATTCTGGGTGGCACGCTGGTGTTTGCAGGTGCAGCAGTCGCCTGTGCTCTGGCGCAAACTATCGATCATCTGATTGTCATGCGCTTTTTCCACGGGCTTGCAGCGGCGGCGGCCAGCGTAGTAATTAACGCCCTGATGCGCGATGTGTATCCGAAAGAAGAGTTCTCCCGCATGATGTCGTTTGTCATGCTGGTCACTACCATTGCCCCGCTGATTGCGCCGATGGCGGGTGGGGCGGTGTTGGTGTGGTTTAGCTGGCACGCGATTTTCTGGATCCTGGCGCTTGCGGCGCTGCTGGCATCGGCGATGATTTTCTTCTTCATCGATGAGACGCTACCCGTTGAGCGTCGGCAGAAATTCCACATCCGCACCACGCTGGGTAACTTTGCTTCACTGTTCCGCCATAAGCGTGTGCTGAGCTATATGCTGGCGAGCGGTTTTAGCTTCGCCGGGATGTTCTCTTTCCTGAGTGCCGGGCCGTTTGTTTACATCGAGCTTAACCATGTTTCACCGCAGCATTTTGGCTATTACTTTGCGCTGAACATCGTGTTCCTGTTTATCCTGACCATTATCAACAGCCGTTTTGTCCGGCGGGTTGGGGCGCTGAACATGTTCCGTGCCGGGCTTTGGATCCAGTTTGTGATGGCTATCTGGCTTGTGGTGAGCGCGTTTCTGGGGATCGGTTTCTGGGCACTGGTGCTGGGCGTTGCGGCGTTTGTGGGCTGCGTGTCGATGATCTCCTCAAACGCGATGGCCGTTATTCTTGATGAGTTCCCTCATATGGCGGGGACGGCCTCATCGCTTGCGGGGACGTTTCGCTTTGGCATTGGTGCTATTGTGGGGGCGCTGCTGTCGATGGCAACGTTTAACACCGCCTGGCCGATGCTGTGGGCTATCGCTTTTTGCGCAACCAGCTCCATTCTGTTCTATCTCTACGCTAGTCGCCCGCGAAAAACGGCGCACTGAATCACTTAAAAGGCCCGTTACGGGCCTTTTTGTTGATGCATATCAACCAAAGCATCGTTCGTTTACCCCGTATTTGTTTCTTTTATGTAAAATCTATTTATGTAAAAAGTCACATCATTGTAGTTAAAAAGGTTGAGTTAGATCGCAGAAACGGGTACATATAGCGCCGACGCGAACCTGCACCTCCTTTAAAAAAGCTCGGATAAATAAGATGCTAATGCCCGTAAACTGCGGCTGTAAGCGTTTTCTTATCAAAAACAGGGCAGGTTAGCGACGATGTGTTACTATGAATGTAAATAAATTGTGAAGTAAATTTTGCTTCCGGGGAACGAACGTGAATACATTACAACTCTCCATAGTCCATCGCTTGCCCCAGAGCTATCGCTGGTCGGCGGGTTTTGCAGGTTCGAAAGTTGAACCGATTCCGCAAAACGTGGCCGGGTGCGAGAATTGTCTGGTCGCGCTCAAACTGCTGAGCCCAAGCGATGAAAGCGCATGGCCGGTAATGGAGCGCCTGAGCCAGGCGCTGACGGATATCGAAGTCGACAGTTCAGTACTGGAGTGTGAAGGTGAGCCGTGCCTGTTTGTTAAAAGCCAGGACGAATTTGCCGCTACCTGCCGACTGAAAAACTTCGGTGTGGCGATTGCAGAGCCATTTTCAGGGCAATATCCTTTCTAAGTGCTAGCTTAAGGCTAACAGCTGGCGCGTGTAGCTCTGCGTCGGTGCAGTGAACACGTGCTGGCACTCCCCTTGCTCTACCACTTCCCCCTGTCGCAACACAATCACCTGATGGCATAGCGCACGGACGACCTGTAAATCGTGGCTGATAAAGATATAGGCCAGCCGGTGTTTTTCCTGTAACCCCTTCAGAAGCGCTAAGATCTGCGCTTGTACGGTTCTGTCGAGCGACGACGTAGGTTCATCCAGAATGATCAACTCAGGCTTGAGGATCAGGGCGCGGGCGATGGCGATACGCTGACGCTGCCCGCCAGAGAACTCCGCCGGGTAGCGATGCCGGGCCCGGGGCTCCAGACCCACTTCTTCCATTACCCTTATCACCTCTTCTTCGCGCTGCTGTGGCGTGAGGGCCGGGCGGTGAACGCGAAGTCCCTCTTCGATAATTTGCAAAACGCTCAGTCGAGGGTTGAGCGAGGAGTTGGGATCCTGAAACACCACCTGCATTCGCGGGCGAACGGGCAGCATCTGGCGGCGGTTCCAGCTGTGTAACGGCATTCCGTCAAACTGGATTGTCCCCTGAGAGGTGATTAAGCGCAGCAGCGCCAGGCCGGTGGTACTTTTGCCCGAGCCCGATTCACCAACCAGCCCCAGCGTTTCTCCTGGCCGCAGGGAAAAGCTGATGTTTTTCAGCACCGGATTTTCATCGACAATGCGCCTTAACAGGCCTTTGCGTATCGGGAACGAAACGGCCAGATCGGTAACGCTTAGCAAAGGCACGGTGTTCACGGGAAGCGGGACCGGGTCGCCAGAAGGCTCACTATCAAGCAGACGTTGTGTGTAAGGGTGCTGAGGGGCGTTCAGGAGCATGTGCGCGGTGTTTTGCTCAACACAGCGCCCGTTTTGCATCACCGCAACGCTGTCTGCCAGTTTTTTCACGATGCTAAGATTATGCGTGATGAACAGCAGGCTCATATTCAACTCATCTTTCAGCTCCCGCAGAAGCTGAAGGATTTGCGCCTGTACCGTTACGTCCAGTGCGGTGGTGGGTTCGTCGGCAATCAGCAGTTCCGGGCGTGTCAGCAGGGCCATCGCAATCATCACGCGCTGGCGCTCTCCCCCTGAAAGCTGATGTGGAAAATCGCTCAGCCGTTTAGCCGCATGGCGAATACCCGTGCGTTCAAGACAATCCAGGATCTCGCCCCGTGCCGCCTCTTTACGCATTCCCCGGTGCAGCGACAAGACTTCGTACAGCTGTTTTTCCAGCGTATGCAGCGGATTAAGGGACACCATCGGTTCCTGAAAGATCATGGCAATCTTATTCCCGCGAATGCCACGCAGCGTGTGTTCGTCGGCATGTAACAGCGACTTACCCTGAAACAGGATATCGCCTTGGGGATAACTCACCGGCGGCGAGGGCAGCAAACGCAGTACGGAAAGGGCGGAAACACTCTTACCTGAGCCCGACTCACCCACAAGCGCCAGCGTTTCGCCCGCCTGGATGCGCAGCGACAAATCGCTGACCACGGTGCGAGTTTCACCCTGATTCGAAAACGCAATCGACAGATTATCGATACTGAGAAGGGGTTGCGTCATCTTATACCGCCTTGTTCGGGTCAAAGGCATCACGCACTGCTTCGCCAATAAAAATCAGCAGCGAGAGCAATACTGCCACAGAAAGGAAGGCTGTTATGCCAAGCCAGGGCGCCTGCAAGTTATTCTTGCCTTGCAGCAATAATTCACCGAGCGAAGGCGACCCAAGCGGCAACCCGAACCCGAGAAAATCGAGCGACGTCAGGGTGGTGATGGAGCTGCACAAAATAAATGGCAGGAAGGTGAGGGTAGCTACTACGGCATTGGGGAGCATATGGCGGAAGATGATCCCCCGATCGCTGACCCCCAGCGCTTGCGCGGCGCGGATATAATCAAAATTACGGGTGCGTAAAAATTCAGCGCGAACCACGCCCACCAGCGCCATCCAGCCAAAGAGCACCGTAATGGCCAGTAACCACCAGAAGTTTGGCTGCACCACGCTTGAGAGCAGGATAATTAAAAACAGCGTTGGCATCCCGGACCAGACCTCAATCACGCGTTGTCCCCAGAGATCGATTTTTCCGCCGTAATAGCCCTGAACCGCACCGGCCACAACGCCCATCACGCTTGAGAAAAGCGTCAGCATCAGTCCGAAAAGCAGGGAGATACGCGTACCGTAGAGAATGCGTGCCAGAACATCACCACCGTTTGCATCGGTTCCCAGCCAGTTTTGCGTGGAAGGGGGCGACGGGAAGGGGGTGGATGTCGCATAGTTAATGCTGTTCGCACCAAAGCGGACAGGGGCCCAGAGCGCCCAGCCGTGTTGGTCTATCTGTTCGCGAAGCCATGGATCCTGATACTCCGCCGGCGTGGCAAAGGGGCCGCCAAAATCGCTTTCGCTGTAGTTTGCCAGCACCGGGACATACCATCGGTCATTAAAATGCACCAGTAGCGGTTTATCGTTAGCAATCAGTTCAGAACACATGCTGAATATAAAGATCACGGCAAAAATCCACAGTGACCAGTAGCCGCGGCGATTGTGGCGAAAACGGCCCCAGCGGGCCTGGTTGACGGGGCTTAAACGCGGCATCAGCGACCCTCAAAATCGATTCGTGGATCAACCAGCGTATAGCTGATATCACTGATGATATTCAGCAGCAGGCCAATCAGGGTGAAAATGTAGAGTGTGCCAAACATCACAGGGTAGTCGCGCGAGACGGTGGCCTCATAACCCAGCAGACCCAGGCCGTTTAACGAGAACATGACTTCTATCAGCAGCGAACCGGTAAAAAACATACTGATGAACGTGGCAGGAAATCCGGCAATTACCAGCAGCATGGCGTTGCGGAACACGTGCTTCCACATAATCTGCTTCTCAGCCAGGCCCTTTGCGCGCGCGGTCACTACATACTGTTTGCGGATCTCATCCATAAAGGCGTTTTTAGTAAGCATGGTCAGCGCCGCAAACCCGCCAATCACCGTAGCGAGGACGGGCAGCGTGATGTGCCAGAAGTAATCAGCGATCTTTTTATACCATGGCAGAGTGCTAAAATCGGCTGACACTAACCCGCGCAGCGGGAAGACGTCGAAGTAACTGCCACCGGCAAAAAAGACAATCAGCAAAACCGCGAACAGGAACGCCGGGATGGCGTAACCAATGATAATAAATGTGCTGCTCCAGATATCGAACCGACTGCCGTTGTAAACCGCCTTGCGGATCCCAAGCGGAATAGACACCAGATAGATAATCAGCGTTCCCCACAGACCGAGCGTCACGGAGACAGGCATGCTTTGTTTGATCAACGTCAGGACTGAGGCGCTGCGAAACAGGCTGTCGCCAAAGTCAAAACGTACATAGTCCCAGAGCATTTTGAAATAACGCTCATGAATGGGTTTATCAAAACCGTAGCGGTGGGTTATCTCAGCGATCACTTCGGGATCAAGCCCGCGTCCGCCCCGGTAGTGGCTTTCGCTGATATTACCTGTCCCGGTTCTGGCGTGGCTGGCGCTCAGGTTTTCACCGCCGCCGCCGGGCATTCCGCTGTTATTGCCAAACTCAATGGCGGCAATAGCCTGATCAACCGGGCCGCCTGGGGCGATTTGCACGATAAAAAAGTTAATGGTGATAATTGCCCACAGCGTAGGGATAACCAGCAATAAGCGGCGTATCAGATAAGCACCCATTTTGGTTCCTTAACGCCGCTCTGCGGGCAGTTTGGCGGCTTTATTAACGTCGTACCACCAGTTATCGAATCCCAGTGAGTAAATGGGGCGTACGGCGGGCTGCGAGAATTTGTTCCATTGGGCCACGCGGTCTTCCCCCATATACCACATCGGCAGCATGTAGTAATTCCAGGTTAACACCCTGTCGAGGGCACGCCCTAAAGGTAACAGTTTGTCCTTATCTCCCTGTGCCGCCACGATTTTGGCGATCAGCGCATCAATAACCGGACTTTTAACGCCAGGTGCGTTATAGGACGAATTGATGTAGCTGGAGGCCCACGAGATTTGCAGATCAGAGCTTGGCCACGGCTGGGCGGACCACAGACGCTGCATCATATCGTAATCGCGGCTGCGCATCCGGTTGGTTATCTGCGCGTTATCGACCTGGCGAATGTTCATGGTGATGCCAAGTCTGGCAAGATTCTGTTTAAACGGCAGCACCCACTGGTCATTTCCGCCCGAAGAGAGCAAAAGCTCAAAGCTCAGCGGTTTACCTGTTTGGGTATTGATCCGTTTTTGATTTTTCAGAACCCAACCCGCGTCATCCAGCAGTTTGCTGGCTTTCAGCAGGTTTTCGCGATCAAAGCCCTTACCGTCGGATGTCGGTGGCTGAAACACGGTGGTAAACACCTCTGGCGGGATCTCCGCTTTCAGTGGAGCCAGCAGGGTGAGTTCATCGGCGTCCGGGTAATTACGCGCGGCATATTCGGTATTCTGGAAATAGCTGTTAGCGCGGCTGTAGGCGCCGTAAAACAGCGCTTTGTTCATCCATTCAAAATCAAATGCCAGGGTAATGGCCTCGCGAACCCGGCGATCGGTAAAGACAGGGCGCTGGATATTGAACGCCAGCCAGCGCGTATCTTGCGCAGACTCATTTTTGTGTTCGTCTTTGACGATATACCCATTGGTGAAGTTTTTGCCGATATAGCGAGTGGCCCAGTTTTTGGCGCTGTTCTCCACGCGTAAATCAAAGGCACCGGCTTTAAAGGCTTCGAACGCCACGTTGTCGTCGAGATAGTAATCATAGCGCAGGGTATCGAAGTTCCAGCGGCCACGATTTACGGGCAGATTGGCAGCCCAGTAGTCTTTTACGCGGGAATAGACCACATATTGCCCCATGCTCCAGTCCGTAATGCGATAAGGCCCGCCCGCCAGCGGCGGTGTGGATAAGGGGTCGCTAAGTTTATGGTTTTTCCAGAAAGACTCTGGCATGACGGGCAGTGAGAACAGGCTGAGCATGTTCTCTTTATTCGGTTCACTCAGTTCGATGCGCACAGTCAGCGGGGCGATGGCCTTAACCGTTGCGCCTTTATACACCAGGCGGAACTGGGGAACACCTTCGGTCATAAACTTATGAAACGTGAAGGCCACATCGCTTGCCTGAACATGCGAGCCGTCATGGAAACGAGCCTGAGGGTTAATCGATATTTCTGCCCAGGAGAAGTTATCTGCGTAGCGGACGTTGTCTGCCACCAGTGGATAATAGCTGCCAGGCTCATCGTCAGAGGTGACAAAGAGCGTGTCGTAAAGTGATTCAGTACGCGCCGCCGCCACGCCACGTAACGCGAAGCGGTTAAAGTTATCAAATGTCCCGGTCGCCGAGAGCGTCACTTTCCCGCCTTTGGGGGCTGCAGGATTGACGTAGTCGAAATGATTAAAGTTAATGGCGTACTTAGGCTCACCAAGCACGGCAAATGCGTAGTTTTCTTTGATGGTTTCCGACTGACCGGAAAAACTGACGAATGCCAGCAGCAGCAACACGGAGCGCATTAACATCTTGCGGCGGTTCCCTCTTTTATTCTGACTCATGCGCGTCGGCGCACTTAGTTAAGCTGAATAATAAGTGACGCCGCCACCGTTGTGAAATTATTCACGGTCAGGGTGCATATCCGGCTGCCATTTTCTGAATTGCTCCAGCGGCATCGGGCGACTTATCCAGTATCCTTGCAGGAAATTCACCCCGTGCTCGCGCAGCCAGGCGGCCTGTTCGGGGGTTTCTACCCCTTCTGCCACGGTGGACATATTCAGGCGTCTTGCAAGCGTCAAAACGGCATCAAGCACCGGAGAGGTGACGGTTTCAGTACCAATTGCGTTCACAAAACCACGATCAATCTTGAGATAGTCCATCGTGAAACGTTCAAGATAAATCAGCGCACTGTGGCCGGTGCCAAAATCGTCAATTGCAATTTCAAACCCTTCGTTGTGTAACCACTCGAAAAGCTGGTTGGCTTCACGCTGCTGAATCATGTCGCGTTCGGTTATTTCCAGTACTGTCTGGAAATGATCCCGCGGGAGAGCGGCATTGAAGGTGCGCATATCTTCTTTAAAGCTGTCAGCGTGCAGATGCCCTGGTGCGATGTTAATCCCCAGTTTTGCCCCCGGCGGTAGCATCGTTTGTAAAAGCGGGGCATCCCGGATGATGAGATCAAAAAGATGGAGCGTGAGCGGGACAATCAGTTTCTGTGCTTCAGCAAAATTGATAAAGGCATCCGGTGGGATCTCTCCCATCGTCGGGTGTTTCCAGCGCATCAGCACTTCAACGCCGCGCATTTTGAGTTCTTTAGCATCCACTACCGGCTGGTAGACCACATAAAACTGGCCAAGCTTGATGGCGGTTAAAATTTCTTTTCCCGGGTTCAGGCGGATAGTCAGGATATAGAAACTGAGCGAGCCAGCCGCAATACCACACACCAGCCCAAAAAAGAGCGCAAACAGCAGCTCATCCGTCGTCCACTGTTCGGCATACAGATTAATAGTGAGGGGAAAATCTTTCAGTGTGGCGGTGCGGGAAGGGGGTTCACGGAGATCGTGCGTCTTGAGCAGAGAGCCAGACATCGTCGATAACGCCTGGTCGCCAATAATCACCGCAATGCCCGCAAACTCGTCCTGGCGCGCAGTGTAGAGCAGATAAGGGGTCAGATTGATATTAACTGACGTAAAGACACCGCCGTCTTTCACCAGTGGATTTCGATACCAGATAGCTATTGCCGGCTTATTGGGCAGCATAGGCGTGCCAGGCAACAGCACCATATCGAGTGGCTTGTTGATATGCAGCTCAGGTATGAGCTCTTCCAGTGGGACGTCCATCGGCCCGGTCGCGGAAGAGCAGAACGCCTTTTTATCCCTCACCAGCAAAAAAGCGCGAACGTTGATGCTAAAGGCGGCGCGGGAGGTTAACTCAGCGCTAACGTCGTGGCAATTATTCAGGGTGAGCGGCTGGAGCGTATCAATTGAGGTTTTTAGTTCTTCGAAATAGCTCTCCATGTAAACGCTCAAATCCGTAATTAAGGTGTCGAATTTGACTTCCCGCTTATGGTAGCTCCAGAAAAACTGCAATGTCCCCAGGAGCAGAGCAATGAAGAAACCAGCGAGAATACTGACGGTAAGGATCTTGCGGTTACTGGACAGGTAGCGGGTGAACATAGACGTCGTGGTTCCTGGATTGCCGTGAGTGCCATCAGCACGGCTAAACTTACGTTATGACAAGACTACAGCCTGGTACAGCGTAAAGTGAATTTCGAGTGACAGGCAAAAAAAAACACTGCCGAAGCAGTGCTTTTTTTTGTCGTGTTACTAGCCAAGGGATAACCGGCAACATGACAGATTAACTGCGGGTCAGAACTCGTCGCGCTTCGTTGTAGCGCTTCTTCCAGTAAGGTTCATTCATACTGGAGATAGTCACACCACTGCTGGTGGAAGCATGTACAAACTGGTCGTTACCAATGTAGATGCCAACATGTCGACCCGTAGAGCCTGCACGGAACAGGACTAAATCACCTGTACGCAGTTTGGTACGAGAAATCGACTTGCCCATCTCCTGCTGTTCATAGGTTGAACGCGGAAGATCTAACCCAAACTGCTCGCGGAAAGTACGCTGTACAAAACCGGAACAATCGATACCTGTTTTGGTGCTGCCACCCAGACGATAACGCACGCCTTTCCAGCTAGCATACTGATCCATAATTCGGGACTTCACGTCCAGGTTACGAACCATATTCTCAAATTCATCCTGAGAGGCTTGCAGTGAAGAGGAATCTTCCATTCCCACAACACGCGTCTCAGGATGCATATTCTTCGCGGTGTTAGATGTACTACATGCTGAAAGCAGTACCGCAACTGCAATCGCCGGGATCCCCCGTAAGATATATCTCAAAATCGGTTGAGATTTGACCATTTTGTTTATTTTCCCTTGAAGTCCTTAACGATAAATATCGTTATAAAAATGCCAACCGTGACGAGACTAATTATCTGTTCACAATGAGACAATTCTTTCTGGTCAGATTTGTGGCACAACGCACAAAATTATTCACCCTGAAAATAATTGTCTCTATGGGGCAAAACGAGTTCGAGATTAACCGATTGGCAGGGGCATTGCGAGCAAAAATATCCGTTTTTTTATAAGAAATTGTGATACACAAAGTGAATAAACGGAATTGCTCAAAATGAAGTCAATTTAGGTTAAAAACCGTGCAATGCATTCATTTATATCACGAATAGTATTACGAGATTATGACAGAAACGGCAGGATTTGGGTGAAAATCCATCAAGGATCGAAAATGATCCCTGATGGATAACCTGAATTTAAGTTAATTATTTGTTTTGAACTTGTTGCATTCGACAGGGCAGATGGCGATCAAATAGCTCTATTATCCAGTCGCTCAAAGGTGTCATCAGGCACCACGGCAGTGCTATAAGCGCAACGGAAAGGGAGCCAACGGCAATATCAGTGAACCAGTGAGCGCCAATCATTACCCGTGGGAAGGCAAAAACCACAAAAATAATCAGGGCAACCGTGAACGCTTTTTGACCGAAATAACGAAGCATGATTGCAGCAAAAATAAGCAACATCATTCCATGATCACCCGGGAAACTGTCTTTAGAGGCATCTTTTGTCGGAACAGACAACAGCTCGCTGACGCGATGGATATTGTCGAAAAAGAGCGTTGGGCTTGAGCGTTTCACGGGAATAATGTTGGATGCCAGCTGATTAATCGCTACTGCCAGCAGTAACATCACCAGACCAATAATCAGAATACGGCGGCGTCCTGATTTATCTTCTTTCAGCCAGAAAGAGAGCATCAGGCCACCCATCGCCAGCAGCGAACAGCCGTCGAAAGCGCGATTGTTGGTGAGGGCTACCAGCCACAGAAAAGCCTGGCTCTTCACTAATTCTTCGTTAAAGAAGTGGAAAATCGCGGAATCCAGCGGGAACCAGAAACCGTGATTCGCTGGAAGATACCAGGAGAAAAAGAGCGCCAGGCCGGCAACGTTAAGCAATAAAATCAGGGGAAATCGAGTCGTCATCACTATTCAGCATACAGTTAAATCAGGGGCAACGTTAGCCGCCCGAACTTAAACGAAGCTTCAACAGGCTGGACTGCAAGGCGTTCCAGTCGGTGTTAACCGCACTAATTAACTCTATTCGGCTATCAGGCGGCGCGACATTTTGGGTTTCAATGAAGAAATCTTCTCCCTGACGGTTGATGCGAACCAGACCATCCTGCGTACGCATGATCCCTTTCACGCGATCCACCGGGGCAAGCCTCGCCCACTCCAGGATCCCAATGGTGTCAAAAACCGTATCGGCATCGAAAATCCAGCCGCAGGCCTGATGCCCCTGGCCGCTATTCAGGTTACGACGCCAGCGCTGATGTTCAGGCAGGCTCAGTGCTGCCAGACCCTGCTTGGCGCTTTGGCTGTGGCTATGCGCTGCGCTGGCAGGCAGTTCAGCCTGATTCAGCCGGGGAAGGTCGAGCAGGGCGTTGTCAATCTTGCCCTGTGTGCTGTAAACACGCTGACGTTCACCGCCAAAATGTTGCCACCAGGTATCAAACGCCACATGGCTTTCTGCGGTTGCGCGATCCTCTTTATTGGCGATGACAATATCGGCGCAGGCAAGTTGATCACGGAAGTTTTCATTGTTAACGGCTCGTTCATCCAACAACTGACGTGGATCAAGCAGGCACAGCGTCGCCCGCAGATCGATCCACGGCTCGTACACGGGCGCGGTCAGCAAATCGAGAATTTGTTTTGGATGGCCGAGCCCGGTCGGTTCAATCAGCAGACGGTCTGGCTTGCCCTGGCGCAGCAGAGTGTTTAGTCCAACCTGCATGGGTAAACCATTTACACAACACATGCATCCGCCGGGGATCTCTTTGATCAACGCGCCGCTGTCCGCCAGCAATGCGCCATCAATACCGACCTCGCCAAATTCGTTCACCAGAACGGCCCATTTTTCTGCCGGATCTTTATTGGCCAGCAAATGCAGAATTGAGGTGGTTTTACCGCTGCCGAGAAAGCCGGTGATAAGGTTGGTTTTGGTCACGTGCGCTCCAGAAATCAGTGTGATGCTATGCACATTATCCTGACGAAAAAAGAGCGCAATGAGAAGGGGGAAAGGCGAACGGAGAACATTTCCATTCGCGTTAAGCGCAATTATCGCTAAATATTTAACGTTTCGATAACAGCCTGGCGCGCACCACGCTGTGCAATACGCTGATAGGCCTGATTGACCGCGTCAACAAACAGCGGCGATTGCGGCAGGTCCTGGCCGAAGATTTCATTCAGCGTCAGCAGAGCATTTACGCGCTCGTCATTACTGCTGGCATCGACAATCGCGCGGATCTTATCGCTGAGCGGATCGCGCACATCAATGGCGTTGCCACTGTCATCCACACCGCTGACATAACGGATCCAGCCAGCAACGCCTAACGCCAGCAGCGGCCACGCGCTGCCACGCTCCAGATGAACACGAATACCCTCCAGCATTCGCTGAGGCAGTTTCTGGCTACCGTCCATGGCGATTTGCCAGGTGCGGTGCTGTAACGCCGGATTGGCAAAACGGTCAATCAGACTATCGGCATACGCCGTGAGGTCAACGTCGGTGATACGCAGCGTAGGAGCTTGCTCATCCAGCATCAGTCTGCGTGCAGCGGTGCGGAAGCTGGCATCCTGCATACAGTCACTGATATGTGCGTATCCGGCAAGATAACCCAGGTAGGCCAGGAAAGAGTGACTGCCGTTCAGCATCCGCAGTTTCATCTGTTCCCAGGGTAAAACGTCCTGCACCATCTGCACGCCAGCCAATTCCCACTCAGGGCGTCCGGCGACAAAGTTGTCTTCGACGACCCACTGAATAAAAGGTTCGCAGCTGATGGCACAGGGATCTTCAACGCCCAACGCTTGTGTGATTTCCGAAAGCGAGGCGTCCGTAGCGGCGGGGACAATTCTGTCTACCATCGTGCCCGGAAAACTGACATGTGCGCTAACCCACTCGGCGAGTTCGGCTGAACGCTTCTGGGCCATCCCCAGTACCGCATTTTTCACGACATGGCCGTTGTCCGGGATGTTATCGCAGGAAAGTACGGTAAATGGCGGCAAGCCGCGCTCGCGACGCCTGTGCAGGGCCTCCACCAGGATCCCTGGTGCGGAATGCGGTTCGCAAGGTGTTTCCAGATCGTGAACAATGCGGGCATTGTTCAGATCCAGTTTCCCGGTGGCCGGGTCAATGCAGTAGCCTTTTTCAGTGATGGTGAGTGAAACAATGGCTACCTGCGGCTCACAGAATTTCTCAATGATGGCAGCCAGTGAATCCAGCTTTGCATTCAGGCATTCATGGACGGCACCGACAACGATCGGCTGATTTCCGTCGGCCCCTTTTTCCATCACGGTAAACAGGTGGTCTTGTGCGCGCAGCTGGCTCATCAGCACATCACCGCTGAAGAGGCTTATTTCACAAATCCCCCAGTCGCCTCCTTTCGCATTCAGTACGCGATTGGTCAATAGTGCCTGATGCGCGCGGTGAAAAGCACCAAACCCAAAGTGAACGATACGTGAGCGTAACTGCTGGCGATCGTAGCGTGGCTGCTGGACGTGGGCAGGAAGCGAGGCGGAGGCAATAGTCTTCATTAAGTACACACCTGATTAACCATTAATTAACAACGTCAGTGTAAAGTTATATGACAACAAATTAAATTGGTGAGCCGTAAATATCCCTGTTCTGTGAGTTTGATCAATCAATGTGTCGCGGTGTGTTGACCCTTCCCATTAAACATGTATGGTAGTCGTCATTGCATTAACATGTATTGGTATAACAACTTGAGAGGGTGAGACAATGGAACAAACCTGGCGTTGGTATGGGCCGAACGATCCGGTTTCTCTTGATGATGTGCGTCAGGCTGGCGCAACGGGTGTCGTTACCGCGCTGCATCATATCCCTAACGGCCAGGTCTGGCCGGTAGACGAAATCAAAAAGCGCCAGGCACTGCTGGCTGAAAAGGGCTTAACCTGGTCTGTTGTTGAAAGTATCCCGGTTCACGAAGATATCAAAACGCATTCAGGCGAATGTGAAACCTGGATTGCTCACTATCAGCAAAGCATTCGCAACCTGGCTGTCTGCGGGATTGACACGGTTTGCTATAACTTTATGCCGATTCTGGACTGGACGCGTACCGACCTGGAGTACACATTGCCGGACGGTTCAAAAGCGCTGCGCTTTGATCAGATTGCGTTCGCGGCATTTGAATTACATATCCTGAAGCGCGAAGGTGCGGCGGCGGATTATACCGCAGAAGAGCAGCAGCAGGCGCTGGCATGGTTTAACGCCGCGAGCGAAGCCGATATCGAAAAACTGACCCGCAATATTATTGCTGGCCTGCCGGGTGCCGAAGAAGGCTACACGCTGGATCAGTTCCGCGCGCGTCTGGCGGAGTACGGCAATATAGATAAGAACCAGTTGCGTGAAAACATGGCGCATTTCCTGCGCGCGATTGTGCCGGTCGCCGAAGAGGCAGGTGTACGCCTGGCCGTGCACCCTGACGATCCTCCGCGTCCAATCCTCGGCCTGCCGCGCATTGTATCCACCATTGAAGATATGCAGTGGCTGAAAGAGACGGTAAACAGCATCTACAACGGCTTTACCATGTGCACCGGTTCATATGGCGTGCGTGCGGATAACGACCTGGTGCGAATGATTGAAACTTTCGGCGATCGTATTCACTTCACCCACCTGCGCGCAACCTGCCGTGAAGATAACCCGAAAACCTTCCACGAAGCCGCACACCTGGGTGGTGATGTGAACATGGTGGCAGTGGTTGACGCTATTCTGGCGGAAGAGCAGCGCCGTAAACACGCAGGTGATTTACGTCCTATTCCGTTCCGCCCTGACCATGGTCATCAGATGCTGGACGATCTGCGTAAGAAAACCAACCCAGGCTATTCAGCCATTGGCCGACTGAAAGGGATGGCGGAAGTACGCGGCGTTGAGCTGGCACTGAAGATGACGAAGTACCCGGAACTGCTGTAGGTTCTGTTGCCCGGAGCGCGCTGCGCTTACCGGGCCTACAAAAAAACCGGCCATCGGGCCGGTTTTTTTATTCGCGCTTTCGTAGGCCGGGTAAGGCGGAGACGCCACCCGGCAAATGCCACAATCAGTCAGCACGACCCATATAACGTTTTTCTTCGATATGGATACGGATCTTCTCGCCAGCGGACAGGTATTCAGGAACCTGTACCACCAGGCCGGTGGTCAGGGTGGCTGGTTTGTTACGTGCGCTGGCGGAAGCGCCTTTGATGCCAGGTGCTGTTTCAACGATTTCCAGGTCTACGGTCTGCGGCAGTTCAAGCGCCAGCAGCACGCCATCCCAGGTCAGAACCTGCATGTCCGGCATCCCACCTTCAGGAATGAACAGCAACTCTTCTTCAATCTGATCTTTGGTGAAGATGTACGGGGTGTAGTCTTCTTTATCCATGAACACATATTCGTTGCCATCGATGTAAGAGAAATCCACATAACGACGGGTCAGGGTCACGGTATCCACGATATCGTCACCTTTAAAGCGTTCTTCTACCTTCAGGCCAGTACGAACATCGGCGAAACGCATTTTGTACAGCGTTGCTGCTCCACGGGCGCTAGGGGCCTGAATATCGATATCTTTCACAATCAGCAGTTTGCCGTTGTAATTCAGTACCATACCTTTCTTAATTTCGTTCGCTCTTGGCATTGCAGTAATCCTGTTTACGGGAGGTAAAAAATATCGCGCCAAATTACTCGCGCGCGGCCTTTCAGGCAAGTGGATTTCGTGGCTTTTGCTATCAATACGCAAAAGGTGTTACTGTGCGCGCCACGCCCGATTGTGCGGGTATCCGTCGCTGAAAGAGAACATTTATGGATTGCCGTCCAGACTGTGGCGCATGTTGCACTGCACCGTCCATTTCAAGCTCCATTCCTGGGATGCCGGATGGCAAGCCTGCTAATACGCGCTGTGTTCAGCTTTCTGAAAACAATCTGTGTATGATTTTTGGCTCACCCCTGCGCCCAAAAGTGTGTTCCGGGCTGATGCCTTCGGCTGAGATGTGCGGTAACACCCGTGCACAGGCCATGACTTATCTTCTGGAGTTGGAATCCCTCACTGCGCCTTAAACATCCTTAATGCGCGTCAGACAGCCAATAGTCAGCGTGCACATCACCAGCGCAATCCAGAACACCGTATGATAGTTCCAGATTTCGGCAACGACACCGGCCATTGAACCGGCAATTATCCAGCCCACGCGGGTGGTATTGGTATAGAGGGTTGTTGCTGACCCCGCCTGACCCGGCATAAGATCCTGGAAGTAGAGCATCCCAATCCCGGCGAGGATCCCGATATAAATCGCGTTCAGCAGCTGTAAAGCAAGCAGCAACGCCGGTGTGTGAACGGTCAGCATTCCAATATAGAACAGCAATCCTGCCACTGCTGCTATGCGCATCAAAAAACGTTTTCCGAAGCGCTTTGCGTAATAACCTGCAATCAGCATGGTGGGAATTTCCAGACCTGCGGCCGTACCCATCATTATCCCGGCCAGTTTTTCCGACAGATGCAGTTCATCAATAATAAACAGCGGCATATTGATGATATAGAGGCTGTTAGTGCCCCACATTAAGGTGCAGATAATAAAGAGCAACAGTGCGTCGCGGCGGTTACGGCGGGGAGCTTCCAGTGCGCCGGTAGCCGCTTTGGGCTCTTTACGCATCGACGGCAGGAAAAACCACACCATCGCGCCACACACCACAAAGGCAACCGCCGCACTCAGGTACATCACCGTAAAGCCAAAACCCATCGCCAGCGCATAGGCCAGCGGCGGGCCAATCACCCAGGCAAGGGATACCTGCGCACGAAGAATTGAGCTGAACATGACGGCTTCACGTCCGGTGCGGTCGGCGTGCTCGCGGGCGAGGGCAAACATTTGCGGGTTGGCAGTGGAGCCAAAGCTGCTCAGAAACACGCCTACGAACAGCAAAATGAAGTAGTTACGGTTCCAGGCAAACAGCACACATGCAAAAACACCTAACAAACAGCAGAAGACGATAAGGCTCTTGCGGTCGCCTTTTCGATCCGAACGCCCGGCCAGAAACTGGCTGACCAGGATGCCGATGATGGCGCTTCCGGTAAAAAAGAAGCCGACCATAGCCGGGCGGACATGGACTTCGTTGGTCAGAAATAGACTTAGCGTTGGTGTTTGTAACGCACCGGCAATTCCGGTGAGGAAGGCAACAATCAAAAACGCCGTTGACGTCAAATCAAAAGGCTTTGGTGAGGCGGCAGCGGGGGTGTTATGCATGTTTCTATATCAGTGATTGCGTGAGAGACGCGGAGTGTACGCCGCTTGTCAGAAAATAAACAGATGGTGCGGTCAATTTCGCCACAAAAATCAAAATGGCATTTCAACTTACACATTCAGGCTGAGTTTAGCTGAAACTGGTTGCTGAACGTCAGCAAGTTTCAGCTGAGCGAAGAAGAAATGTGCTGCATCTCTAAATTCTGAAACGAGAAATGTAACTTTCCTTGCAACGCCTTGTAGAAAGAGCAAGACTTCTTGAAACGTTTCAGCGCTATCTTGTTTTAACTGAAGGAGCAGGTTAGCGCATTTTTTCTCATTTGGGCTGAAACGATTCAAGTTCAGCAGGAGAGGAGAACCATGTTCCAGTTATCTGTTCAGGATATTCACCCGGGCGCTCAGGCCGGGAATAAAGAAGAGGCCATTCGCCAGGTTGCCGTTGCACTCGTACAGGCAGGCAACGTTGCTGACGGCTACGTTAACGGGATGCTGGCGCGCGAGCAGCAAACCTCTACCTTCCTCGGCAATGGTATCGCTATTCCGCACGGGACAACTGACACCCGCGACCAGGTGCTGAAAACCGGTGTTCAGGTTTATCAGTTCCCTCAGGGCGTGCTGTGGGGTGACGGGCAGGTGGCTTACGTGGCTATCGGTATCGCCGCCAGCAGCGACGAGCACTTAGGTTTGCTGCGTCAGCTGACGCATGTGCTGAGCGATGACTCAGTTGCAGAACAGCTGCAATCAGCAACCACAGCTGAAGAGCTGCGTGCATTGCTGATGGGTGAAAAACAGAGCGAAGCGCTGAAACTGGATAATGAAACGCTGACGCTGGATGTGGCTGCCACCGATCTGGTGACCTTGCAGGCACTGAACGCTGCCCGTCTGAAAGAGGCAGGCGCTGCTGATGCAACATTTGTCGCGCACGTCATCAACGATAAACCGCTGAATCTGGGCCAGGGTATCTGGCTCAACGACAGTGCGGAAGGCAACCTGCGCAGCGCTGTCGCAGTGAGCCGTGCGGCAAACGCCTTTGAGGTTGACGGTGACCGTGCCGAGATGCTGGTGACCGTAGCAATGACTGATGACCAGCCGGTTTCCGTGCTGAAGCGTCTGGGCGATCTGCTGCTGAACAATAAAGCTGAAAAACTGCTGAACGCAGATGCGGCGACCGTACTGGCGCTGCTGACCAGCGATGATGCGCTGACTGACGATGTGCTGAATGCTGAATTCGTTGTGCGTAACGAACACGGCCTGCACGCGCGTCCAGGTACTATGCTGGTGAATACCATCAAACAATTCGACAGTGAAATCACCGTAGCGAACCTTGATGGCACAGGTAAGCCAGCGAATGGCCGTAGCCTGATGAAAGTGGTTGCTCTGGGTGTGAAAAAAGGCCACCGCCTGCGTTTCACTGCACAGGGTGCTGATGCAGAACAGGCGCTGAAAGCGATTGGCGACGCCATCGCGGCAGGTCTTGGGGAGGGCGCATAATGAGCAGACGTGTTGCGACTATTACGCTGAACCCGGCTTACGACCTGGTGGGGTTTTGCCCGGAGATTGAGCGTGGCGAAGTAAACCTCGTGCGTACCACTGGCCTTCATGCAGCAGGCAAAGGGATTAACGTCGCGAAAGTGCTCAAGGATCTCGGTATCGATGTCACCGTGGGCGGATTCCTCGGCAAAGATAACCAGGATGGTTTCCAGCAGCTGTTCAGCGAACTGGGAATTGCTAACCGTTTCCAGGTTGTGCAGGGCCGTACCCGTATCAACGTCAAACTGACGGAGAAAGACGGTGAAGTTACCGACCTGAACTTCTCCGGCTTTGAAGTGACGCCGGCAGACTGGGAGCGTTTTGTTAATGATTCCCTGACCTGGCTTGGTCAGTTCGACATGGTGTGTGTCAGCGGCAGCCTGCCGTCCGGCGTGAGCCCGGAAGCGTTCACCGACTGGATGACGCGCCTGCGCAGCCAGTGCCCGTGCATTATTTTCGACAGCAGCCGCGATGCGCTGGTTGCGGGTCTTAAAGCTGCGCCGTGGCTGGTTAAACCAAATCGCCGCGAACTGGAGATCTGGGCTGGCCGTAAGCTGCCAGAATTAAAAGATGTGATTGAAGCTGCACATGCGCTGCGCGAACAAGGTATCGCTCACGTGGTGATTTCTCTGGGTGCAGAAGGGGCGTTGTGGGTTAACGCTTCTGGCGAATGGATCGCCAAACCGCCATCGGTTGAAGTTGTGAGTACCGTTGGTGCAGGGGATTCAATGGTTGGCGGTTTGATCTATGGCCTGCTGATGCGCGAATCCAGTGAACATACCTTACGTCTTGCCACCGCCGTTGCTGCCCTGGCCGTGAGTCAGAGCAATGTCGGTATTACCGATCGTACCCAGTTAGCCGCGATGATGGCGCGCGTTGACTTAAAACCTTTTAACTAACAGCAGGAGAGGAATAATGAAAACGCTGCTGATTATTGACTCCGGTCTTGGACAGGCTCGCACTTATATGGCGAAGACCTTGCTGGGAGCGGCGGCAAGCAAAGCACATCTGGAGTTTATCGATAACCCGAGCGATGCCGAACTGGTAGTTGTTCTTGGCGATAAAATCCCGGCGGATAGCGCGCTGAACGGTAAAAAAGTGTGGCTGGGCGATATTAATCGCGCAGTGGCACACCCGGAACTGTTCCTGAGTGAAGCGAAAGGTCACGCGTCTGTTTACAGCGCACCTGTTGCGGCCGCTCCAGTTGCCGCCTCTGGTCCAAAACGCGTTGTCGCAGTCACCGCGTGCCCGACCGGCGTTGCACATACCTTTATGGCTGCTGAAGCCATTGAAACTGAAGCCAAAAAACGCGGCTGGTGGGTAAAAGTTGAAACCCGCGGCTCCGTGGGTGCGGGCAATGCGATTACCCCGGAAGAGGTGGCTGAAGCCGATCTGGTGATTGTCGCGGCCGATATCGAAGTGGATCTGGCGAAGTTCGCCGGTAAGCCAATGTACCGTACCTCTACCGGCCAGGCGCTGAAAAAGACCGCTCAGGAGTTTGATAAAGCGCTGGTGGAAGCCAAACCTTATCAGGCAACCGGTGCTGCACAGAGCGCGACTGAAGGTAAGAAAGAGTCTGCGGGGGCCTACCGTCACCTGTTGACTGGTGTTTCCTACATGCTGCCGATGGTGGTGGCTGGCGGTCTGTGTATCGCGCTGTCGTTTGCGTTTGGTATTCAGGCGTTTAAAGAACAAGGCACGCTGGCGGCTGCGCTGATGCAAATCGGCGGTGGTTCAGCCTTCGCACTGATGGTTCCGGTTCTGGCAGGCTTTATTGCCTTCTCCATTGCGGACCGTCCGGGCCTGACCCCGGGTCTTATCGGCGGTATGCTGGCGGTGAGCACCGGTTCCGGCTTTATTGGCGGTATCATTGCGGGCTTCCTGGCCGGTTATGTTGCGAAGCTTATCAGCTCGAAACTGAAACTGCCGCAAAGTATGGAAGCGCTGAAACCGATCCTGATCATCCCGCTGATTTCCAGTCTGGTGGTGGGTCTGGCGATGATCTACCTGATTGGTAAACCGGTTGCTGGCATCCTGGCGGGTCTGACCCACTGGCTGCAAACGATGGGTACGGCGAACGCGGTTCTGCTGGGTGCTATCCTCGGCGGTATGATGTGTACCGACATGGGTGGGCCGGTGAACAAAGCGGCATACGCCTTCGGTGTGGGCCTGCTGAGTACTCAGACCTACGCTCCGATGGCGGCGATTATGGCTGCGGGTATGGTGCCTCCTCTGGCACTGGGTCTGGCGACCATTATTGCGCGTCGTAAGTTCGATAAAGCGCAGCAGGAAGGTGGTAAAGCCGCACTGGTACTGGGTCTGTGCTTCATTACTGAAGGTGCAATCCCGTTTGCAGCGCGTGATCCGATGCGTGTACTGCCATGCTGTATCGTCGGCGGTGCGGTGACAGGCGCAATCTCTATGGCGATTGGCGCGAAACTGATGGCACCACACGGTGGTCTGTTTGTTCTGCTGATCCCCGGCGCGATCACCCCGGTTCTGGGTTATCTGATGGCGATTATTGCCGGTACGCTGATAGCAGGTCTGTCTTATGCCGTGCTGAAACGTCCAGAAGTGGAATCCGCAGCAAAAGTTGCCTGATCCCACTCCACTTCACAAGGGCAGAGATTTCTCTGCCCTTTTTTTATGCCTTTATGCCAGGAAACCTGCCGATAGCGCCGGGTTTCCTGGCATGAAGGGAATTCATTATGGACATCATGAGTAGTGTTGTGGGGATGGTGGTATTACTGGCAATTGCTTTCCTGTTGTCAGTAAATGAAAAGCGCATCAGCCTGCGAACCGTGGGCGCTGCGCTGGTGCTACAAATCGCTATCGGTGGGGTTATGCTCTATTTTCCACCGGGGAAATGGCTGGTGGAGCAGGCCGCGTTCGACGTTCACAAGGTGATGTCCTATAGCGACGCGGGAAGTGCCTTTATTTTTGGCTCGCTGGTGGGGATCTTCGGTTACATGCTGGCTCCACTGGCCAGGATTATGGGCGTGGACTGGAGTGATGCCACTATTGCAGGGTTCTTTATTGGTTCATAACGAAACTGCCCGGGCATTACGCCTGGGCGGTTTGCAGCAGATAAAGTGCGTTATCCGCGGAAAGTGTCGGGTTGTTAATGCTGACGCTGGCGCGCGATAACGCGGCGCAGGCCATGGCGAAGTGCGCGCTGTCGCGAAAATCGCACCCTTCCAGAAAACTGTAGATAAGCCCGGCCATAAAGCCATCATCGGCGCCAAAGCTGTCCACTACCGTGTGAGCTGGGGATGTAAGCAGAAACTGTTCGCCATTCTTCTTGCTGCAAAAGACCGACTCATCTTTCAGGCACACATAAATGTGCTCAACACCCTGCTGATGGAGCGCATTCACCGCTTTTATGCGGTCGGCATCGGAGTGAATTGGCTGGCCCCACAGGATCTCCAGCTCTTTTTGCGTCGGTTTCAGAGTGTGGATCCGCGAATACCAGGTCTTGATTTTTTCTGCTTTGAATTCAGAAACGGTATCAATAAAGACCGGGATATCGCCCGCAATGGTAAATACCCACTCGATAGCTTCAGCCGTCAGGTTGCAGTCAGCCAGCACAACTCCGGCGTGGCGGATAAGATCCCTGGAGCCGTTCAGCAGTTGCGGGGTCAGTTTTTCCAGAATGTGGGTATCGTTAATTGCCAGAACCGTCTCTTCCTGCTGGTTGGCAATGGAAAGATAGGTAGAGGTATTATGCCCATGCAGACGGATACAGCTGGAGATATTTACCCCTGCCTGACGGGTCTGCTCCAGCAGGGTTTCGCCGTAAAAATCGCTGCCTACGGCGGAGATCAAATGCACATCGCGCCCCAGCAGGGCCAGGTTATGCGCAATGTTGCGGCCCACGCCACCCGCCGAACATTGAATGTTCCCGGGGTTTGATGCGGCCTGCGGATAATGGATATCCGCCACGCCGCGAATATCCATGTTAATCGCGCCGACCACCACACAGTACTCTTGCTCGGTCAGGATGTAGCCTTTCCCTTTGATCATCCCTTTGCGCATTAAATCCATAATGTGTGCCGCCACACGTGAACGGCTGATCTGCAAAATATCGGCGATCTCGTTTTGCTGGATAAGAGGATTACGACGCAGGATCTTGAGTATCTGCTTCTCTCTGTCGTTCATTATTACTCAACCGCCTTATCAGTCTGCTGTGCTTTCAGCCAGGCTATCTCTTCTGCCCAGATATCCGGGTTAATGGTTTCCAGCACCATCGGGATACCATCAAACCGGGCGTCCTGCATGATAAAGCGGAAAGCGTCATGACCGATATTGCCTTCACCCAGACTGTGATGGCGGTCAACACGGCTGCCAAAGGTGCTTTTGGCATCGTTTAGGTGCATCCCGCGCAGGTATTTAAAGCCGACAATGCGCTCGAATTCGTCGAAGGTCTTTTTGGTCTCTTCGAGGGTGCGCAGATCGTAACCGGCGGCGAAGGCGTGGCAGGTATCAATACACACACCGACGCGGGTCTTGTCTTCCACGCCGTCGATGATGGCCGCCAGATGCTCGAACTTAAATCCGAGGTTACTGCCCTGACCGGCAGTATTTTCGATAACCGCCGTCACACCTTTGGTTTTATCCAGCGTAATGTTGATGGACTCCGCAATGCGCGCCAGGCAGGCATCTTCATCTATTTGCGTCAGGTGGCTGCCCGGGTGGAAGTTCAGCAGCGTCAGGCCGAGCTGTTCACAGCGTTGCACTTCATCGAGGAAGGCTTCACGGGATTTCTCCAGCGCTTCTTCAACCGGATGGCCGAGGTTAATCAGATAACTGTCGTGGGGAAGGATCTGGCCCGGCCCGAAGTGATATTTCTCACAGGCGGCTTTGAAATCATCAATCACGTCACTGGTAAGCGGGGCGGCGCGCCACTGGCGCTGGTTCTTGGTGAACAGAGCGAAAGCGGTCGCGTCGATTTCAGCAGCACGAATGGCGGCATTCGCAAGGCCACCGGCAGCGCTTACGTGCGCTCCAACATATTTCATACAAGAACTCCTGTTAACCCGAAATGCTTATGATAGCGGGTTAACAGGAGAAGGACGAGGTGGTTTATGCCATCAAACTGTGAACGACCAGGTTAATTGCGCCGCCGCCCACAATCAGCCAGATAAAGAGCACCAGCGCCATCAGCAGCGGCTTAGCACCGGCTTTTTTCAGCGCGCTGACGTGCGTGGTGACACCCAGCGCCGCCATCGCCATCGCCAGTAAAACCGTATCCAGCGTGACCAGCATATCAACCACGGCTTTAGGCAGCAGATGGAAGGAGTTAAACACTGCCACCACAATAAACAGAATGGCGAACCACGGAATAGTGATTTTGCTTTGCTGGCTACTGCCTGCCGGAGCCAGCTGTTTAACACGCACCGCCAGGATAATCAGGAACGGTGCCAGCATCATCACGCGCAGCATTTTGGCAATCACCGCCGCGTTCTCTGCATCCGGATTAATGGCGTGACCGGCGGCCACCACCTGTGCAACCTCATGCATTGTTGAACCAATGTAGATGCCATAGGTTTCAGGTGTAAACCAGTGAGCGACCAGCGGATACATGGCCGGGTAGAGGAATATCGCCAGCGTACCGAAGATAACAACGGTCGCCACGGCCACGGTCACTTTGCTGGATTCAGCCTTAATCACCGGCTCGGTTGCCAGCACGGCTGCGGCGCCGCAAATACTGCTGCCTGCCCCGATAAGCCAGCTGGTTTGTTTATCCAGCCCGAAGACTTTCTGCCCAATAAAGCAGGCCAGTAAAAAGGTACTGGTCAGCGTGAGTACATCGATGGCGATACCGCTGACACCGACATCAGCAATCTGCGAAAAGGTCAGGCGGAAGCCATACAGGATGATCCCCAGACGCAGCAGGTGTTGCTTGGCGAAGATAACGCCGCCGTCGCAGGATTTCCAGATATGTGGATAGACGGTATTCCCGACGACCATGCCAAGCAAAATAGCCAGCGTTAATGCGCTGAAACCTGCGCCAGCGACCGCCGGAATGCTGCCGCCCCATAATGCCACGCCCGTGATAACGGCACTGAGCGCAAGACCGGGCACGAAGTGCCACACTGTACGATGATTCTGTAGGGTGAGTTCTGTCATAACCTTCTCCTTTATCTGGCTAAAAGGTTACGGCGGTCTGGCTTAAAAATAAAATTGATTATATATTTATAATTAATCTTTATAAGTGGTAAGCAACCATGCACATTACATTGCGTCAGCTGGAAGTTTTTGCCGAAGTGCTGAAAAGCGGGTCAACAACCCAGGCTTCGCAGATGCTGGCTTTGTCTCAGTCTGCGGTCAGTGCGGCGTTGACCGATCTTGAAGGGCAGCTCGGCGTTCAGCTCTTCGACAGGGTAGGGAAGCGCCTGGTGGTGAACGAACATGGTCGTCTGCTTTACCCGCGCGCGCTGGCATTGCTGGAGCAGGCGACAGAAATCGAGCAGCTGTTCCGCGAAGACAACGGCGCGATCCGCGTTTTCGCCAGCAGTACCATTGGTAACTACATTCTCCCGGAAGTGATTGCCCGCTATCGCCGTGATTTTCCCACCTTGCCGTTGGAGATGAGCGTGGGAAACAGCCAGGACGTCATTAATGCGGTGATCGATTTCCGTGTGGACATCGGTCTTATCGAAGGACCTTGTCATAACGTGGATGTGATTGCTGAACCCTGGCTGGAAGATGAGCTGGTGGTGTTTGCATCTCCTGCCTCTCCTTTATTGGAAGGAGAGGTAACCCTGGAGCGTCTGGCCCAGGCGCAGTGGATCTTACGTGAACACGGTTCCGGGACGCGCGAAATAGTTGATTATCTGTTGTTATCCCACCTGCCGCAGTTTCAGCTGGGGATGGAGCTTGGGAATTCCGAAGCCATCAAGCACGCGGTGCGCCACGGATTAGGGATCAGCTGCCTCTCCCGGCGAGTGATTGCAGAACAGCTTGAATCCGGCACCCTGGTCGAAATTCCGGTGCCGTTGCCTAAACTGGTGAGAACGCTGTGGTGCATTCACCATCGTCAAAAGCACCTTTCCAGCTCGCTCCAGCGTTTTCTGCGTTACTGCGAAATCTGAATTTCTCTCCCCGGTGGCGCTTCGCGGGCCGGGGAAGGGCCTCTTTTTGTCCTGCCTTTTTCTACGTTACTTATAATCCAGGCCGAGTCATGAAGCTCTCTTATAACTGGGCATTTCTGCCAGAAGGAACGCTTATCGTCTGTTACAATCGCGCCTCATTTATTAAATGGACAGCATTTTCACATGGTTTCAGAAATTAAAACCACAGAAGCGCCCGCGCTACGTCGCGAACTTAAGGCGCGCCACCTGACGATGATCGCCATCGGCGGTTCTATCGGTACAGGTCTTTTCGTTGCCTCTGGCGCAACGATTTCCGCGGCAGGCCCGGGTGGGGCACTCTTTTCTTATATCCTGATTGGCCTGATGGTGTACTTCCTGATGACCAGTCTGGGTGAACTGGCGGCATACATGCCAGTGTCGGGTTCGTTTTCAACCTACGGTCAAAAATACGTTGAAGAAGGCTTTGGCTTCGCGCTGGGCTGGAACTACTGGTACAACTGGGCGGTGACCATCGCCGTGGACCTGGTGGCCGCACAGCTGGTCATGAACTGGTGGTTCCCGGATACGCCGGGCTGGATCTGGAGCGCACTTTTCCTGTGCGTAATTTTCCTGCTGAACTACATCTCCGTTCGCGGTTTTGGTGAAGCAGAATACTGGTTCTCTCTGATCAAAGTGGCGACCGTCATTATCTTTATCGTTGTCGGTGTGGCAATGATCGTCGGTATTTTCAAAGGTGCTGAACCTGTGGGCTGGAGCAACTGGACGATTGGCGATGCACCGTTTGCTGGCGGGTTTTCAGCAATGATTGGTGTGGCGATGATTGTTGGCTTCTCCTTCCAGGGGACAGAGCTTATCGGTATCGCCGCAGGGGAATCCGAAGATCCAGAGAAGAACATTCCGCGCGCGGTGCGTCAGGTGTTCTGGCGTATCCTGCTGTTCTATGTGTTCGCCATCCTGATTATCAGCCTGATCATTCCTTATACCGATCCGAGCCTGCTGCGTAATGATGTGAAAGACATCAGCGTGAGTCCGTTTACGCTGGTCTTCCAGCACGCGGGCCTGCTCTCTGCGGCTGCGGTAATGAACGCCGTTATCCTGACCGCGGTGCTGTCTGCGGGTAACTCAGGTATGTACGCCTCAACCCGTATGCTCTACACCCTGGCATGCGATGGTAAAGCGCCACGCATCTTCGCCAAATTGTCCCGTGGCGGCGTGCCGCGTAACGCGCTGTATGCCACCACTGTGATTGCGGGTCTGTGCTTCCTGACCTCGATGTTCGGCAACCAGACGGTCTACCTGTGGCTGCTTAACACGTCCGGTATGACGGGCTTCATCGCCTGGCTGGGGATTGCTATCAGCCATTACCGCTTCCGTCGCGGTTATGTGATGCAGGGTCACGACCTTAACAACCTGCCGTACCGTTCAGGTTTCTTCCCACTGGGGCCGATTTTCGCCTTCATTCTGTGCCTGATTATTACGCTTGGTCAGAACTATGAAGCCTTCCTTGCGGACACCATTGACTGGGGCGCAGTAACGGCCACGTACATTGGTATCCCGCTGTTCCTGGTCATCTGGTTTGGTTACAAACTGACGAAAGGAACCCAATTCGTTCGCTACAGCGAAATGGATTTCCCGGAACGATTTAAAAAATAATCGCACTTCCTCTCTTTTAACCCGCTCAACTGAGCGGGTTTTTTTATCTCCACATTATGAAGAACAGATATATTTCTTAACAATTAAATTGATAATGGTTATCGTTTGCTTTATCGTTACGGAAAAATAAGCAGCAACCCGACCAGCCGGAGATGCGGGCGGGCAGCAAGGCATTGCGAGCAATAATTATTTGTTTTAATTGTATTTACCTCATGGAGATATGGAATGTTTAGGTTGAATCCCTTCGTCCGGGGAGGACTTTGTGCGTCCGCAATGTCCCTGGCACTGCCTGTCATCGCAGCCGAATCCGGCGACACTATGGTGGTGACGGCCGCCGCTACCGAGCAAAACCTGAAAGATGCACCGGCCAGTATCAGCGTCATTACTCAGGAAGATTTGCAGCGTAAACCCGTCCAGAACCTGAAAGATGTGTTACAGGACGTGCCGGGTGTACAGCTCACCAACGAAGGGGATAACCGCAAAGGGGTCAGCATCCGTGGCCTGGACAGCAGCTATACGCTGATCCTGGTCGACGGAAAACGCGTGAACTCCCGCAATGCGGTTTTCCGTCACAACGATTTTGACCTGAACTGGGTCCCGGTAGACGCTATCGAGCGTATCGAAGTGGTGCGCGGGCCAATGTCTTCGCTGTACGGCTCTGATGCCCTGGGCGGGGTGGTGAACATCATCACTAAAAAAATCGGCCAGAAATGGACGGGGACACTGAGTGCAGATTCCACCATTCAGGAACACCGCGATCGTGGCGACACCTATAACGGCCAATTCTATACCAGCGGTCCGCTGGTGGACGGCGTTCTGGGGCTGAAAGCCTACGGTAGCCTGTCTAAGCGCGAAAAAGACGACCAACAACAATCTTCCACGTCTGCCACCGGGGAAACGCCGCGTATTGAGGGCTTCACCAGCCGCGATGCCAACGTTGAATTCGCCTGGACACCAAATGAAGATCATGACTTTACCGCGGGCTATGGTTTCGATCGCCAGGATCGTGATTCCGATTCGCTGGACCAGAACCGCCTGGAGCGCCAAAACTACTCCCTGAGCCACAATGGTCGCTGGGGGATGGGCAATAGTGAGCTCAAATTCTACGGTGAGAAAGTTGATAACAAGAACCCGGGGAACACCGGCACTATTACGTCCGAAAGCAATTCTGTTGACGGTAAATACGTGTTGCCGCTGTCTGAGATTAACCAGCTTCTGACCTTCGGCGGGGAGTGGCGTCACGACAAGCTTAAAGACCCGGTTAACCTGACGGGCAGCTCCAGCAGTGCGACATCTGCGAGCCAGTATGCACTCTTCCTGGAAGACGAATGGCGGATCTTTGAACCGCTGGCACTGACCACCGGCATCCGTATGGATGACCATGAAACTTACGGCGATCACTGGAGCCCGCGTGCCTATCTGGTCTATAACGCGACCGATACCGTCACGGTGAAAGGGGGGTGGGCAACCGCATTTAAAGCACCATCGCTGCTGCAACTTAGCCCGGATTGGGTGACCGGTTCGTGCCGCGGCGCCTGCGAAATTGTGGGTAACCCGGATCTGAAACCGGAAACCAGCGAAAGCGTCGAACTTGGGCTGTACTACAGCGGGGAAGAGGGCTGGTTAGAAGGCGTGCAGGCCAGCATTACCACATTCCAGAACGATGTGGATGACCGGATCAGCATCAGCCGTACCGCTAACGTAAACCAGGCTCAGAGCTACCCGAACTATGTCGGGCTGAACGCCGACGGCGAACCTATTTTCCGATATTACAACGTCAATAAGGCCCGTATCCGTGGGGTAGAAACTGAGCTGAAGTTCCCGGTTGCAGAAGACTGGAAAGTGACGCTGAACTACACCTATAACGATGGCCGTGATATCAGCAACGGTGGTAACAAACCGTTGTCTGAGCTGCCGTTCCATACCGCCAATGGTACCGTCGACTGGAAGGCAACGCAGGACTGGTCATTCTATGTTCAGGGGAACTACACCGGTGAGAAGCGTGCGCTGACCTCGGGGGAAGCGACGCCGGGGGGTTATGTTATCTGGAACACCGGCGCGGCATGGCAGGCAACGAAAAGCGTGAAGCTACGTGCCGGCGTGCAGAACTTGCTGGATAAAGACCTGAACCGTGACGATTACAGCTACACGGAAGATGGCCGCCGTTACTTTGTGGGCGTGGATTATAAGTTCTGATGCGGTAATGTGCCGGGTGGCGGCTGCGCCTTACCCGGCCTACAAAACAGCACAAACTCGTAGGCCCGGTAAGCGAAGCGCCACCGGGCATGAAAGGCCGCAATTACCCGAACAAATGCTCCGCATGGAAGCGGAGATGATCCTCAATAAAGGACGCAATAAAGTAATAGCTGTGATCGTATCCCGGCTGAATACGCAGCGTCAGTGGCCAGTCTTTCTGGCGCGCAGCTTCAGCAAACACCGCAGGTTGTAACTGTCCGGCCAGGAACTGATCGGCATCCCCCTGATCGATAAGCGTCGGGATCGCATCTTCAGCATTGCTTGCCAGCAGCAGCGCGCAGCTATCCCATGCCTGCCATTTTTCGGCATCATTCCCCAGATACTGCGTAAAGGCTTTCTGCCCCCACGGTACGTGCGTTGGGTTCACAATGGGCGCAAATGCCGAAACGCTGGTGAACTTACCGGGATTTTTCAGCGCCATGATCAGCGCGCCGTGTCCGCCCATCGAATGACCGCTGATAGCGCAACGATCGCTTACCGCAAACTCGGCCTGAATCAATACCGGGAGCTCATCACCAACATAATCATACATGCGGTAATGACTAGCCCACGGTTGCTCGGTGGCGTTCAGATAAAACCCTGCGCCTTTACCTAAGTCGTATCCGGCGTCATCGGCTACATCATCACCGCGCGGGCTGGTGTCAGGCATCACCAGGGCAATGCCCAGTTCAGCGGCAATGCGCTGTGCACCCGCTTTGGTGGTGAAGTTTTCGTCGTTACAGGTTAGGCCAGACAGCCAGAACAGAACGGGTGGTTTCGCTCCCTGTTCAGTCGGCGGCAGGAAAATGCTGAACGTCATGGCGCAGTTCAGTACGGTGGAGTCGTGCCGCCAGCGCTGCTGTCGACCTTCAAAACAACGGTGCTCTTCGAGCAGTTCCATGCAAGGCTCCTTATACGAAATGGTATTTATTAAACCCATAATACAGAGTTTTCATTTACCTGTGAGTAACTTTCACTTCCGCTTAGCGGCAAGATACTGCATCATAAATTAACTTATTTTTAACAATTGGGGTGGTCATGGCGCTGCGGATTGCGCTCAGCGGATTTGTCGTTCTGGTCGTTGCGATGGGAATTGGGCGCTTCGCCTTCACCCCGCAGGTACCGCTGATGATTGCGGACGGACAACTTACGTTGACGAGCGCCGGGCTGGTGGCGGCGATGAACTACCTCGGCTATCTGGTCGGGGCCTGGGATGCCATGCGAGCGCACCGTTTCGTTGAGTTGCGACTCTGGGTGGGGATTACAGGCGCGGTTGCACTGACGTTGCTCTCGGCAGCTGCGGATAACGCCATAGTTCACGGCGTGCTGCGGTTTGCTATCGGATGTATGAGCGGCTGGTCGATGGTGCTGATTGCGGCGTGGACCAACGAGCGGCTGGGATATCTGGGGAAACCGGGGCTGAGCGCGGCGGTGTTTGCCGGACCGGGTGCGGGTATTGCCCTCAGCGGCTTGCTGGCAGTCTATATTCAGAGCAGGGCGATCCCGGCGGGGGCCGCGTGGCAGATTTATGGCGTCCTGGCGCTTACCCTGGTGACGCTGGTAGCGCGCTATCTTCCCCGTGGTGGTCAGCTTCACCGCCCGGAGACGGCACCTGAACCTCTGGTACTGACCACCAATCTGCGGCGTCTGGTCTGGAGCTATAGCCTGGCGGGCTTCGGGTATATCCTTCCGGCGACATTTTTATCGCAAATGGCGGTCGCGCGTTTCCCGGGCAGCCTGTTTGCACAGTTTGTCTGGCCGCTCTTTGGCGCGGCGTCCGTGGTGGGGATTGCGCTCAGCATTGTGTTACGTCACTTCTCATCCTCTAATCGCAGGCTGGCCATTGTTCTGTGGTTGCAGGGTGTCGGCGTACTGGCTGCCTGGCTGGTGCCGGGTATCACGGGCTTATTGTTGGGCGGATTGCTGGTGGGCGGTGGATTCCTGTGCGCCGTTCAGCTTTCCCTCTTGTATGGCCGGGAACTGGCACCTCAGCATACGCGTTATATGGCTGGGCTGCTCACCACAGGCTATGCGGTAGGGCAACTTGTTGGCCCTGTGACCTCGGCATTATCTACCTGGTTTTTGCATCAGCTGGAGCCTGCGTTAGGGCTTGCGGGTATTGCACTGTTTATCGGCGGTGCGCTAGTCTGGAACCGCAAGGCCGAAAGGCAACAGCAATTGCAATAATTATCGTCGTGAATACTGGATTATGTGCGCCGCCTCACGCACAATGAGCGCACACTTTTGCCACAACGAGGGCAGAAGACAGCCACACCTGCGGGAGAAAAAAATGTCATCACTCAGTAAAGAAGCTGCCCTGGTTCATGAAGCCCTGCTTGCGCGCGGCCTTGAAACGCCTCTGCGTCCACCCGTTCAGGAGATGGACAATGAAACACGTAAACGTCTGATTTCCGGCCATATGACCGAGATTATGCAACTGCTGAATCTCGATCTGAGCGATGACAGCCTGATGGAAACCCCTCACCGCATCGCGAAAATGTATGTCGATGAGATTTTCTCGGGCCTGGACTACGCTAACTTCCCGAAAATCACCGTTATCGAAAATAAGATGAAGGTTGATGAGATGGTAACGGTTCGCGACATTACGCTGACCAGCACCTGCGAGCATCACTTCGTCACTATCGACGGTAAAGCCACCGTGGCATACATTCCGAAAGATACGGTTATTGGTCTGTCGAAAATCAACCGTATCGTGCGCTTCTTTGCGCAGCGCCCGCAGGTACAGGAACGTCTGACGCAACAGATCCTGACTGCGCTGCAAACATTGCTGGGAACCAATAACGTGGCGGTGTCTATTGATGCGGTTCACTATTGTGTGAAAGCGCGCGGCGTTCGTGATGCGACCAGTGCGACCACCACTACGTCTCTGGGCGGCCTGTTTAAATCCAGCCAGAACACTCGCCAGGAGTTCCTGCGCGCGGTGCGTCACCACAACTAATCAGGCAGGGCAGGGTACATGGAGCGAAATGTCACGCTCGATTTTGTTCGCGGCGTCGCCATTCTCGGTATCCTGCTGCTTAATATCAGCGCCTTTGGTTTGCCAAAGGCCGCTTATCTCAACCCGGCGTGGTACGGTGACATCACCCGTAGCGATGCCTGGACGTGGGCGTTGCTCGATCTTTTCGCCCAGGTCAAATTCCTCACCCTCTTTGCGCTGTTGTTTGGTGCCGGTCTTCAGTTGCTGTTAAAGCGCGGTACGCGCTGGATACAGTCTCGTCTGACTCTGTTAGTTATTCTTGGTTTTATCCACGGCCTGCTTTTCTGGGACGGCGATATTCTGCTGGCTTATGGATTAGTCGGCTTAATCTGCTGGCGACTGATCCGCGATGCGCACAGCGTGAAAAGCCTCTTTAACACCGGCGTTATGCTGTATCTCATGGGCATCGGTGTGCTGATACTGCTGGGGATGATCTCGGGCGACGCTACCAACCGTTCGTGGATCCCGGATGCGGCGAACCTCCAGTATGAACAGTTCTGGAAGCTGAAAGGTGGCGTGGAAGCAATAAGCAACCGCGCAGATATGCTCGGTGACAATCTTCTGGCGCTGGGGGCGCAGTATGGCTGGCAGCTGGCGGGAATGATGCTGATGGGCGCCTCGCTGATGCGAACGGGCTGGCTGAAAGGCGAATTCAGCCTTCGCCATTATCGTCGAGTCGGGGCCGGGCTGGTTGCGATTGGTGTGCTGATTAATGTTCCGGCAATCGTGATGCAGTGGCATCTTGACTGGAATTACCGCTGGTGTGCCTTCCTGCTTCAGGTGCCTCGCGAGCTTGGCGCACCGTTCCAGACCGTTGGCTATGCGGCGCTGATTTATGGCTTCTGGCCACAGCTGTGTCGCTTCTGGTTAGTCAGTGCCGTTGCCTGTGTCGGGCGAATGGCGCTGAGCAATTACTTACTGCAAACGTTGATTTGCACCACGCTTTTCTATCGTTTCGGTCTGTTTATGAAATTCGACCGACTCGAACTGCTGGCGTTTGTTATTCCGGTATGGGTCGTGAATGTGGCGTTTTCGGTTATCTGGCTGCGTTATTTCCGCCAGGGACCACTGGAATGGCTATGGCGGCAATTAACCGCACATGCTTCGGGTGTATCATTGAGTAATACATCCAGATAACGATCTGGATCACAATCATTAACAAAACGGATGTAAACGTTTTCATCCGTGTGAGCTTCTTCACGTAGTCCCCTTTCTCTCGCTGCCAAAATAGCCACCTTGCTTAACACAGGGGGTGTCTGTGAGTTGCTGCAATCCTATTAAGGATGGTGAATATGATCACCATTCGTGATGTCGCCCGCCAGGCGGGCGTTTCTGTTGCTACTGTCTCGCGCGTGCTGAACAACAGCGCGCTGGTCAGCCCTGAAACTCGTGAAGCCGTGATGAAAGCCGTCACGCAACTGGGATACAGGCCGAATGCCAATGCCCAGGCGTTAGCCACCCAGGTAAGTGACACCATTGGTGTGGTGGTGATGGATGTATCTGACTCATTCTTTGGCGCGCTGGTCAAAGCGGTCGACGTTGTCGCGCAGCAGCACCAGAAGTATGTGCTGATTGGCAATAGCTATCATGAGGCTGAAAAAGAGCGTCATGCGATTGAAGTTCTGATTCGCCAGCGATGTAACGCATTGATTGTTCACTCAAAAGCCTTGAGTGATGAGGAGCTGGCAGGGTTTATGGAACAAATCCCTGGTATGGTGCTGATCAATCGAATTGTTCCAGGTTACGCCCACCGTTGTGTCGGGCTGGATAACGTCAGCGGTGCCATGATGGCCACGCGGATGCTGATTAACAATGGCCATCAGCGTATCGGCTTTCTGGCATCCAACCATCATATTGAAGACGATGCTATGCGCCGCGAAGGGTGGCAGAGGGCGCTGAAAGAGCACGGCATTACGCCTCTGGAAAGCTGGGTGGGTACTGGCTCGCCTGATATGCAGGGTGGGGAAGCGGCGATGGTCGAACTGCTGGGGCGCAATCTTCACCTTTCTGCTGTCTTTACCTACAACGATAACATGGCGGCGGGCGCGCTTACGGCGCTGAAAGACAACGGAATTGCGGTGCCACAGCATTTGTCGCTGATTGGTTTTGATGATATCCCGATTGCGCGTTACACCGATCCGCAGCTGACCACGGTGCGATATCCGATTGCTTCAATGGCAAAACTGGCGACTGAGCTGGCGTTACAAGGCGCGGCAGGGCAGTTGGATCCGGGGGCAACACACTGTTTCATGCCGACTTTAGTGCGTCGCCATTCGGTATCTATTCGGCAAACTGTGGTTCCGATCACTAACTGATTACGTAGGTCGATGTAACCGTTTTCAATCTGTGAGTAAATTCACAGTATCTTAACAAGGCGCTTACTATGATGTCAGCGTTTTAGGAGCTGAAACGCTATGTAACGGTGATTAATCACTTTCACTATAGCCAAAGTACCGCAAACAACCAATAAAACGCATTTCTGGAGCGTTACCGAACACGGAAGATAGAAATTTTATAAGTGAACTTCGGCTGTCAGTAACGTTTTTTTAACACCTGCCCGCCGACCGTTATTCACAAGAACTACCCTGCATAAAAAAACCGGAGATACCATGAATAAGAAGGTGTTGACTCTGTCTGCTGTTATGGCAAGTATGCTTTTTGGTGCAACAGCGCACGCTGCGGATACCCGTATTGGTGTGACAATCTATAAATACGACGACAACTTCATGTCTGTTGTTCGTAAAGCTATCGAGAAAGATGCTAAAGCAGCGCCAGACGTTCAGCTGCTGATGAATGACTCCCAGAACGACCAGTCCAAGCAGAATGATCAGATCGACGTACTGCTGGCGAAAGGCGTGAAAGCACTGGCAATCAACCTGGTTGACCCAGCAGCGGCAGGCACAGTTATCGAGAAAGCGCGTGGCCAGAATGTGCCAATCGTTTTCTTCAACAAAGAACCTTCTCGTAAAGCGCTGGACAGCTATGACAAAGCGTTTTACGTAGGTACTGACTCTAAAGAGTCCGGTATTATCCAGGGCGATCTGATTGCTAAACACTGGGCGGCAAACCCTAACTGGGACCTGAACAAAGATGGTCAGATCCAGTTCGTTCTGCTGAAAGGCGAACCAGGCCACCCGGATGCTGAAGCACGTACCACTTACGTTATCAAAGAACTGAACGACAAAGGCCTGAAAACTCAGCAACTGGCGTTAGATACTGCAATGTGGGATACCGCTCAGGCGAAAGATAAGATGGACGCGTGGCTGTCTGGCCCGAATGCTAACAAAATCGAAGTGGTTATCGCCAACAACGATGCGATGGCAATGGGTGCAGTAGAAGCGCTGAAAGCACACAACAAATCTTCCATCCCTGTGTTCGGTGTGGATGCTCTGCCTGAAGCACTGGCGCTGGTTAAATCTGGCGCAATGGCCGGTACCGTTCTGAACGATGCTAACAACCAGGCGAAAGCCACCTTCGATCTGGCGAAAAACCTGGCCGACGGTAAAGGTGCAGCTGATGGCACCAACTGGAAGATTGAAAACAAAATCGTTCGCGTTCCATACGTGGGCGTAGACCAGTCCAACCTGGCTGAGTTTATCGGTAAATAAGTCATTAGTACTGTCTCCACTGGGCGCAATTCGTTGCGCCCTTTTATAACGCGATATGCGAGGCCAACAAGGTATAATTATGGTCAGCACAAATACTCAGTCGTCCGGTGAATACTTGTTGGAAATGACCGGTGTCAACAAGTCTTTTCCCGGTGTTAAGGCACTCGATAATGTTAATTTAAAAGTTCGTCCTCACTCTATTCATGCCTTAATGGGTGAAAACGGTGCAGGGAAATCGACATTATTAAAATGTCTTTTTGGGATCTATCAAAAAGATTCTGGCAGCATACTTTTTCAGGGGAAAGAGATCGATTTCCATTCAGCTAAAGAAGCACTGGAAAACGGTATCTCGATGGTTCACCAGGAATTGAACCTGGTACTGCAACGTTCGGTTATGGATAATATGTGGTTGGGTCGTTATCCAACCAAAGGTGTGTTTGTCGATCAGGATAAAATGTATCGCGACACCAAAGCCATTTTCGATGAACTGGATATTGATATCGATCCGCGCGCCCGCGTCGGCACATTATCGGTATCCCAGATGCAGATGATCGAAATTGCAAAAGCGTTCTCTTATGATGCAAAAATCGTCATCATGGATGAACCGACATCGTCATTAACGGAAAAAGAGGTTAACCACCTTTTTACCATTATTCGTAAACTCAAAGATCGCGGCTGCGGTATTGTCTATATCTCGCACAAAATGGAAGAGATCTTCCAGCTGTGTGATGAAATTACCATCCTGCGTGACGGTCAGTGGATTGCCACTCAGCCGCTCGAAGGCCTGGACATGGACAAGATCATTGCCATGATGGTTGGCCGCTCACTGAACCAGCGCTTCCCGGACCGTGAGAACAAACCGGGTGAAGTGATCCTTGAGGTGCGTAACCTGACCTCGCTGCGTCAGCCGTCCATTCGCGATGTCTCTTTTGACCTGCATAAAGGCGAAATTCTGGGGATCGCAGGGCTGGTCGGTGCCAAACGTACCGATATCGTGGAAACCCTGTTTGGTATTCGCGAAAAAGCCGACGGCACCATTACGCTGCACGGTAAAAAAATTAACAACCACAACGCCAACGAAGCCATTAACCATGGTTTTGCGCTGGTGACGGAAGAACGTCGTTCTACCGGTATTTACGCTTATCTGGATATTAACTTTAACTCGTTAATTTCGAATATTCGTAATTATAAGAACAAAGTCGGTCTGCTGGATAATTCCCGTATGAAGAGTGATACCCAGTGGGTTATTGACTCCATGCGTGTTAAAACGCCAGGCCACCGTACACAAATCGGCTCTCTGTCAGGGGGTAACCAGCAGAAAGTTATTATCGGGCGTTGGTTATTAACCCAGCCAGAAATTCTGATGCTGGATGAACCAACCCGCGGTATCGATGTGGGTGCAAAGTTTGAAATTTATCAGTTGATTGCTGAGCTGGCTAAAAAGAATAAAGGGATCATTATTATTTCTTCCGAAATGCCGGAATTGTTAGGGATCACAGATCGTATTCTGGTTATGAGCAATGGTCTCGTTGCCGGTATTGTTGACACCAAAACGACAACGCAAAACGAAATTCTCCGTCTTGCGTCTTTGCACCTTTAAGATCAGGGGCTCCTCATGAGTGCGTTAAATAAAAAAAGTTTTCTCACTTATCTGAAAGACGGCGGTATTTACGTTGTTCTTTTAGTGTTACTGGCCATCATCATTTTCCAGGACCCTACGTTCTTAAGCCTGCTGAACTTGAGTAACATTCTGACTCAGTCTTCCGTGCGTATTATTATCGCACTGGGCGTGGCAGGTCTGATTGTGACCCAGGGTACTGACCTTTCCGCAGGGCGTCAGGTTGGCCTTGCAGCGGTTATCGCAGCAACCATGTTGCAGTCGATGGAAAACGCCAACAAAGTCTTCCCGGAAATGGCGACCATGCCGATTTTCGTGGTGATCCTGATTGTGTGTGTCATCGGTGCGATCATTGGCCTGATTAACGGCATCATCATCGCTTACCTGAACGTGACGCCATTCATCACCACCTTAGGTACGATGATCATCGTTTACGGTATCAACTCCCTGTACTATGACTTCGTGGGTGCATCCCCAATTTCAGGCTTCGACAGCGGCTTCTCAACATTTACGCAAGGGTTTATCGCGCTGGGCAGCTTCCGCCTGTCGTATATCACCTTCTATGCACTGATTGCGGTGGCCTTCGTCTGGGTCCTGTGGAACAAAACCCGTTTCGGTAAGAACATCTTCGCTATCGGTGGTAACCCGGAAGCGGCGAAAGTGTCCGGCGTAAACGTGGCTCTGAATCTGCTGATGATTTATGCCCTGTCTGGTGTGTTCTACGCCTTCGGCGGGATGCTGGAAGCAGGTCGTATCGGTTCTGCAACCAACAACCTCGGCTTCATGTACGAACTGGATGCGATTGCAGCGTGCGTGGTCGGCGGCGTTTCCTTCAGCGGTGGCGTAGGTACGGTGCTCGGCGTGGTAACTGGTGTAATTATCTTCACTGTTATCAACTACGGTCTGACCTACATCGGCGTGAACCCGTACTGGCAGTACATCATCAAAGGCGCAATCATCATCTTCGCGGTAGCGCTGGATTCACTGAAATACGCCCGTAAGAAATAAAGATACCTTGCATTATCAGGCCCGCTCTCTGAGCGGGCTTTTTATTTCACGCAAGCGTCAATTCTTGCTCGGTGACGATACGTTCAAACCCTTCGAGCTCAGAAAGTTTGCAGGCAATCCACTGCTGTGAAAAGGCCTCGCCCAGGCTATCAATGAGATATTGGTTGCCGGAAAATGCCTCGATAGCTTGCTGCTGGAAAAGCGGCAGTACAGGTTCATCATGTTGCGGCTCTTGTAAATCTTGCTCATCGACCTTTTCCAGTCCATACAACATACCGGTCAGGATGGTAGCGACCACCAGATAGGGGTTGGCATCTGCGCCGGCGAGCCGATACTCAATACGACGATTGCCCTCATCCGAGCAGGGTATGCGTAGCGCGGCAGAGCGGGTGTTATAGCCCCAGGAATTGAACAACGGCTCGGTAAGGTTTTTACGCAAACGGCGGAAGCCGTTAACGCCCGGAGCAAGAATGGCGATGGATGCGGGCATCAGCGCCAGTTGGCCCGCGATACATAAGCGCATCATGCCATTGAGTTCCTCGGCGGGTGAGGCAAACACGTTTTCGCCGTGAATATTATTCAGACTGAAATGGAAATGCAGACCACTACCGGACTGAAGGCTAAAGGGTTTAGCCATAAAGCTGGCCTGAAGACCGTTTTTGTCGGCGACAAAGCGGGTCAAACGGCGTAACGCCAGCACGTTATCGCACGTTTCAACCACCCGATGACTGTGCCTGAGGTTCAGTTCGAACTGGCCGGATTCAGCCTCAGCTACGATCCCGGTGAGTGGGATATGCTGGCAATGTGCCAGCTGTTCCAGCTCATCAAACAGTGCCGCGTGTGCCGCTGAGGTGTCCATATGAAAGCAGCCCTGATTTTGCGGATCCTGAGCGCCTTTCCCCGTCAGATAGAACTCAACTTCCGGCGCAATCACCGGGAAAAGCCCATGCTGGTGGAAGCGTTCGAGGACATTCTGCAATATCACGCGGGGTTCAAACGGACAGTCTTGCCCGTTAGTGTCTTTCATCGTCAGCAGGATCTGCGCGCTGTGCTGCGGATCGTGCAAAGAAGGGCGCAGGGAACCAGCGACCGGAACGCATAGCCGGTCTGGCTCATCATGAAGAGGTGCGGCGATCTTCCCTTTCTGATCCATCGAATAGACCGAGAGAGGGAAATAGCAGCCGTTCTCGAGACTCAGCATGTTATCCACTGAAAGTCGCTTACCGCGCATAATGCCATTGATATCGTTCAGATAAACGTCAATGTGTTTTGTCTGCGGGTAACGCTCCAGATAATCCGCCACTTCCACCGAAAACGTGCGCTTCATGGCCGCCATTTTCTCATCCAAATACAGGCCGGAATTGCGGGTGCCCGGAAGAGATAAGCCCGGAAAGTTGAAGTACTGGCGGATATTTTTCAGGAAAAAAGCATTCATTATTGAGTTCATAGTGATTCTTCAATGAAGCCGTAACGGCAGTGAACTCAGCTTAAAAGGGCGGGTGTAAAGGAGGGATAAAAAGAGTGGCTGGTGTCGTAAAGAAAGAATAAAAGAGGGCTATTTTTTCTCTTTTTTCTGCATATCCAGCAATTGCTCAGGTGTCACCGCCGGGTAACCTTGCGCATCTTCAGGGACTTCGTGCATCGCCGGGATCGGCACCAGCGGGCCTAAGAAGCGCGGTTCACGTTTGAATATGTACAGGTCGGCCAGCGCGCCAAAACGGGCACCAAACTCACGTACGCGTACGCTAAGCATGTCTTTAGGTGATGGCACGGCGTAACACTGGGCCTGAATACCCATATGCAGCGCGATAAACAGCGCGCGTTCGCAGTGGAAACGCTGGGTAATGATGATGAAGTCGTTAGTGTCGAACACCTTGCGGGTCCGCACGATAGAGTCGAGGGTGCGGAAACCGGCGTAGTCGAGCACGATATCGGCGGGATCGACGCCTGCGGCAATCAAATCCTTACGCATCGTTACCGGCTCGTTATAGCTTTGCAGTGCGTTATCACCGCTGAGCAGCAGGTAATTTACCTTGCCGCTGTTGTAGGCGTTAAGCGCACCCTGAATACGGTAACGGTAATACTGATTGATAACGCCAGTGCGATAGTACTTGGCGGTGCCGAGCACCACGCCAACCTGGCGGTAAGGGAGGTCTTGCAGGTCATCAAAGATGTAGGGGGCGGTTTTCCAGCTCATCCAGCGGTCGAGGCCAAGCGCAGTCAACAGCAGTATGCCGACCAGGACAGACAGGCTGTAAAAAACGCGCTTTAACATGCAGATGGCTCGTTCCGAAGATGGGATTTCACTCAGGCTACTTTACCCGTCCGGTAAGAGCAAGAAACAGCGATTCAACTGAGGGGTTTTTCATCAGATATGCGGGCATTTCTGCCCGCACTCAGTATTACGCAAGCAGTACACGATCAATGGTGGTACAGCCGAGCGCTTTCAGCGTGGCGGCGGTCGCATCCCACTGGATCAGCGGTGCATCGGCAATTTCTGCCAGAATCGCGCGCTGGATATCAGGGTAATCGTATCCGTTCAGGTTCAACAGATTCAGTGCGCCTTGCAGAGGCGGCAGCGTTGGGTTGAATGCCGCATTTTCAGCGTAACTGCCGCTAAAGATGCGGCCATCACGGCACTGAAGCGCCACACCGCTTGGTGATTTGCTGTATGGGGTATGGCTTTTATTTGCAGCAACAATTGCCGCTTCGCTTAGCGCGTCACCGGAAAGCGCAAAGCCATGATCCTGCTCGTCCATCAGCAGTGTTTTGATATCGAGATCTTTTGGACCGAAGGCATCTGGCAGGTAATCTCCCAGGGTGTGCGGTGCACGGCCTGGCAGGTTGATACGCAGTTGCAGCCCGCTGTTCAGTTCATTCATAAACTGGCGACAGTGACCACACGGGGTGTAGTTAACGGTAATGGCACTCAGCGCTGTTTCGCCACGAAGCCAGGCGTGGCTGATGGCACTCTGCTCTGCATGAACCGTTTGCTGCATGGTGGCGCCGAGGAATTCCATATTCCCGCCGAAATACCAGGTTCCGCTCACGCCGCGTGCAATGGCACCAACGTTGAAGTGGGAGAGATCGGCGCGGGCACAGGCGGCAGCCAGCGGCAACAGTGCGAAAGCCAGCGCGTCTTCGTCCAGCCCCGTCGCCTGTTTAAGCGTCGTGACGTGCTCTGCCGTCAGCAGGGCGGGGAAATGCTCATCCGCCAGAACCGGGGCCAGGGCTGACTGCAAATTCTCTGCAAGCTGGGCGAAAGCGGCTTGAAAACGTGGATGCATGGCAATGCCTCATAAAGGTTAATGGATCGGTAGTGTACGGAGCCGTCAGGGCTTTATATGTGATCCACTTCTCATTATTTATGCAACTTATGAAAGCAAAATGAAATTTGCGCGACGCATCGCAAATTTTAGCCCACAACGGCCAGAATAACCGGGAACAGGAATGGCGCAATCAGGGAGGTCATGATCCCGCAGATTACCAGCGCCAGCGAGCTAAATGCACCTTCCTGATAATCCATCTCAGCGCAGCGCGCGGTGCCCAGGGCGTGTGAGGCGGTTCCCATCGCCAGGCCACGGGCGGCTTTAGTCCGGATTTTCATGAGATTCAGCAGAGTATGACCAAATACCGCACCCAGAATACCGACGAAAATGACGCACATGGCGCTGATCGCCGGAATGCCGCCGATGCTGCCACCTACGGCCATCGCAATAGGCGTGGTGACGGATTTCGGCAAAATAGAAGCGGCAATTTGCGCAGATGCCCCCATCAATAGCGCGACGGAAGTCCCGGTGATCATCGCTACCAGGCTACCGACAAAACAGATGGTGATGATGGATTTCCAGCGCGCGCGGATCTGATGTAACTGTTCATATAAAGGAAAGGCGAGTGCGACAACGGCAGGTTGCAGCAGGTCGTTTAAAATTTTGCTGCCAGCGAAATAGCGCTCGTACGGGATGCCCGTCAGCAGCAGAAAAGGAATAATCACCACCATTGCCACCAGCAGTGGGTTAAGTAATGGCATCTTAAAACGTACGGCAAGTTTACGTGCGGCGAAGAACACGACCAGCGTTAACGGCAGCGACCACCAGATATTGGCCATCATTTTTTTGTTTTCTCCCCAACCACTTTACGTTCGCCGTGAACCAGATGCGAACTCCAGCTGACTACCAGGAAAACCACCAGCGTGCTTATCGTGCAAGACACAACGATGGGGCCGAACTGGGCTTTGAGCAAATCAAAGTACTGCATCACCCCGACACCGATAGGCACGAACAGCAGGGCCATATAGCGGATGAGCACAAAGCAGCCAGGGTTGACCCATTTTGCCGGCAAGATTTGCAGCGCCAGCAGAACAAACAGGATCAGCATCCCGATAATGCTGCCAGGAATAGTGATAGGAAGCAGCGATGCGAGGAAAATCCCGGCGTAGAGGCAAGCGTAAATCAGGACGAATGCGCGCAAGTACTGCCAGATGATATTCAATGATTTGCTCATGGTGAAAGTCCTTGATGAAACGCATTCATCATACAATTAAACCCGGAAATGTGCCACGGATCACATCATGAATTTTGAGCATACCAGACATTCCTGAATGGAACGTCGGGCATTTCCACAAATGGACAGGGCGCCGGTTAAATGAGAATATATGATTCATATATGAATCGTTACGGTATGTATAAATGGGAATCGTAAAAATATCTGACCTGCTGCATGACGACATCCGCGATGCCAGTAAGGCTATGTCGCGCTCGGTGAACGCGCAGGCCGAATACTGGCTCCGTCTGGGGATGTTGTGCGAACTCTATCCTGAACTCAATTACCAACAAATTAAGATGATGATGCTGAAATCAGGATCCGACCGTCTGCTGGAGGTGATCAATGCCGTCAATAATCATTAAAACGGCTGATGAGCTTGCAACGCAGCGCCATGCCGGCGAACTGCTTGCCTCCGTGTTTACCATGTTAGACGGATTTATCCAGCCCGGGGTCACGACGATGGCAATCAACAACCGGGTGGAAGATTTTATTGTTAATGAGCTGCACTCCCGCCCGGCCAGTAAAGGGCAGTATGACTTTCCGTACGTGCTGAACACCTCGGTAAACGAGGTCGTCTGCCACGGGATCCCGAAAGAGTCGGAACACCTGAAAACCGGGTCAATCGTCAACGTGGATATCACCCTTGAGAAAGGCGGCCTGATTGCCGACTCCAGCAAAATGTACCTGATTGGTGACGTGTCACCGCTGGCGCGCCGGCTGGTGAAAAAAACCTATGAGGCCATGTGGAAGGGGATCAAGGCGGTGAAACCCGGCGCAACGCTTGGGGACATTGGCCACGCCATTCAGTCGCACGTTGAAGGCAACGGCTACAGCGTGGTGCGCGAATATTGCGGACACGGTGTGGGTAAAGAGATGCACGAAGATCCGCAGGTGCTGCACTACGGCAAACCGGGTGAAGGCGCGGTGCTGAAAGAGGGAATGGTGTTTACCATTGAGCCGATGGTGAACCAGGGGGACAGCCGGATCAAAACCAAAAAAGATGGCTGGACGGTGGTCACCCGCGATAAAAAACTGTCGGCCCAGTGGGAGCATACCATTGCCGTTACAGCCGATGGTTTTGACGTCCTTACTCTGCGGCCTGACGAGACGATCCCGGATTAACCTCCGGGCTTTCAACATACCTGGAGAGCGGCTACTATAGCGCGTCTTTTTTCACAGGTACTGATATGCGTGTTTTACTGGCCCCAATGGAAGGCGTGCTCGATTCCCTCGTACGCGAACTTCTGACCGAGGTGAACGATTACGATCTCTGCGTGACGGAGTTTTTGCGCGTGGTCGATATGTTGCTGCCAGCAAAATCATTCTACCGACTCTGCCCGGAGCTGCATCGTCTGAGCCGTACCACCTCTGGCACGCTGGTGCGTATTCAGCTGTTGGGTCAGTACCCTGAATGGCTGGCGGAAAACGCCGCCCGCGCGGTTGAGCTTGGCTCGTATGGGGTTGATCTCAACTGTGGCTGTCCGTCTAAGCTTGTGAACGGCAGCGGTGGCGGTGCGACCTTGCTCAAAGATCCGGAGCTGATTTACCGTGGCGCTAAAGCCATGCGTGAAGCCGTGCCCTCGCATTTGCCGGTGACGGTAAAAGTGCGCCTGGGCTGGGACAGCGATGCACGGCAGTTTGAAATCGCCGATGCGGTGCAGCAGGCCGGGGCCACCGAGCTGGTGGTGCATGGCCGCACCAAAGAAGATGGCTACAAAGCCGAACGCATCAACTGGCAGGCAATTGGCGAGATCCGAAAAAGACTCACCATTCCCGTTATCGCCAACGGCGAAATCTGGGATTACGCCAGCGCGCAGGCCTGTCTGAAAGAGACCGGCTGTGATGCGGTGATGATTGGGCGTGGCGCCCTTAACGTGCCGAACCTCAGCCGGGTGGTGAAATACAATGAGCCACGCATGGCCTGGCCGGATGTCGTCACCTTACTGCAAAAATATACCCGCCTGGAAAAGCAGGGGGATACCGGTTTGTATCACGTCGCGCGGATTAAACAGTGGCTGAGTTATTTGCGTAAAGAATATTCTGAGGCGCTGGGATTATTCCAGGAGATCCGCACGTTACAGACATCGGCGGATATTGCACGCGTCATTCAGTCAAAATAATAAGCGTTAATTTGCTCACACTTTTTTAATATATAAAACAAATCCGGTTTTCAATGTGGCACGAGGGTGTTAAGGTGCCACTGTTTTCAACGCAGGATTGTTACTGGTTAACAGGCAAAACCTAAGCGTTCCACGGCGCTCATCGCTGTGGAGCGCTTAGGTTTTTTTTTGCCTGTCATTTACGCAGGAGAGACATTTGCCTTAACGCGATACGCAGAAATAAAGCAGGACACCATTTGTGGTTATTGAATAACTGCACGGGCTGCTATTACCAAAATAAATTTAATGATGACAGGTGATATATAAATTGCCTGCGACCGGTTACGCACTAAATACTCAATCACAGGTTTAATTATGGCATATAAAAATATTCACTATAAGCTGTGCGCACTTGCCTTATTGACGGTTTCTCCTTTGTCGATGGCGCAGGAGTGGAACGGGACGGTGTTAGGTTTTGAAGCGCCGCCCGACCCGATCCTGGGCGATATGCTCGGCATTCGTAAGATCCTCAATGACAACGGGTTTACCTACAACCTGGGCTATCTGAATGAAATCGGCTGGAATGGCGGCGGCGGTTACAACCACGACTCCCATGTGGCCTATATTGACCAGTTTGCATTGACCTTCAATCAGGATCTGGAGCGCTGGACCGGCATCCCGGATGCACGCATCGAAGGGAATATCGTCAACCGTAATCACAACGACGATCTCACCACCAAACGTGTGCAGGATCCGCGCGTCAACTTTAACGACCTGACCCAGGAGAGTTGGGGAGGGCAGTCCATTACCCGTCTGGGCTGGCTGACCTTTGCCCGTAGCTTTGATGACCGTCGCCTGACCTGGCGTATCGGAATGATGAACAAGGTGCAAACCTTCGACCAAATCATCCCGTGTGATTTCCAGATGCTCTCCCAGTGCGGCGGGAAATCGGCCAACTCGCTGACCTGGAACAACTGGAACGTCCACACCTGGGGCACCACGCTTGAGTATAAAGTGACGCCAACCGTTACCTTAAAAGGCGGTGTGATGGAGCAAAACCCGGATGCCTCCAGCCGTAACCACGCCTGGAGCTGGTCAACGAAAGGCAGCCAGGGCGTCCTACTGCCGGTTGAAATCGAAGCCCGTCCGCTGATTAACGGGCTGCCGGGGGCGTACAACCTGGGCGTGGTGTTTACCAATGCGCCGCAGGCTGACCTCTATCGCGGAAAATCGGGTGGTGCAGGGGCAAGTGACCCTGAAGGATACGAAGAGCATAACCGGACCTGGTTTATGTATGCCGGGCTGAACCAGCAGCTGACGCGGCATCAGGACGATCCCAATCGCGGTCTGAGCACCTCTGTCAGCATGAGCCTTGCCGATCAAAGCAGTAACTATATGCATCAGGTCTACGCCGCCTCGCTACGCTACCGCGGGCTGTTTGACGCCCGCCCGGATGACTGGATTGGCTTTGGTCTGACCTGGATTGATATGAGCAGCCAGTACGCGCGTAACCAGCGGTATCTGAATTCCCTGAGCGGTGTTTCTGACTATAACGATCCGGCGTATCACCCTGTTCCGGGTCACTCGGTGAACGGTGAATTCTATTATCGCTTCCGTCCGGTATCCTGGCTGGAACTACAACCGGGTATTCAGTACTGGCACCATCCGGGTGGGGTTGCCCGCACTCAGGATGCATGGGTAACCGAACTGAAAACCGTTGTGACCTTCTGATTAAACCGTAGCAAGTACGATCTGCGTCACGTTTTTGCTCGTGACACATTGAAGCTACGAATGAAACTGATAGAGTGCCAGAACTGGATTGTTACTGCTTAGGCAGGCAAAACCTGATTTTCTGGCATCTGCCGGAGGTCAGGTTTTTTTGTTTCTGGAGTTCCGATGAAAATCGCCAAAATTCTTAATAATAATGTGGTGGTTGTTCAGGATGAACGCGGGCGCGAACAGGTTGTGATGGGGCGAGGACTTGCCTTCCAGAAGCGCGTCGGTGAAGAGTTGGATACTGCGCTTGTCGAAAAAGTGTTTGCGCTGCAAAGTGACGAACTGGTGCGTCGGCTGGGGGAACTACTGAGTCAGATCCCGCTGGAAGTGATGACCACCTGCGACCGCATCATTGGACTGGCAGCGCAGCGGTTAGGGAAATTGCAGGACAGTCTGTATATCACCTTAACGGACCACTGCTACTTTGCGATTGAACGGCAAAAGAAAGGGCTGGCAATCAAAAACGTGCTGCTGTGGGATATTAAACGCCTGTATCCAAAAGAGTTCGAACTGGGGCAAGAGGCGCGGGCCATTATCGCCAAACGCCTGAATGTCGAACTGGCAGAGGATGAGGCCGGGTTTATCGCGCTGCATCTGGTGACCGCGCAGCTGAACAGCGAAATGCCGGAAGTGATGCACGTTACCCGGGTCATGCAGGAGATCCTGCAACTGGTGAAATACCAGCTGCACCTGGAGTACGACGAAGAGTCGTTAAGCTATCAGCGTTTTGTTACCCATCTGAAGTTCTTTGCCCAACGGATGCTCACCCGCACCGTGGTGGAAGACGATGATGTATCTCTGCATACGGCGGTGAAAGACAACTACGCGAAAGCCTGGAAGTGCGCCGAGAAAATCGCGCAGCATTTGCAGAAAAGTTATCAGCGCGAGCTGACAACCGAAGAAATTATGTTCCTCGCCATTCATATTGAACGGGTGAGAAAAGAGGGGCGTTAAGCCTCAAAATCTGGATTGTTACTGCATAACGCAGGCAAAACCTGAGCGCGGCCTTCGAAAGGAGGACGTTCTCGGGTTTTTTTATTTTTATACTCAGTCAACAGGTGCCTGCGGGCATCGGATGTAAGGAAATCGAGATGGAATACCAGGCTTTAGCGAAGGATATTCTCGGCCACGTTGGCGGTAAAGAGAACATCGTCAGTCTTGTCCATTGCGCCACCCGACTGCGCTTCAAACTGAAAGACAATCAAAAAGCGAACGCCGAAGGGCTGAAGAAAAATCCGGGCGTGATTATGGTTGTCGAAAGCGGCGGCCAGTTTCAGGTGGTGATTGGTAACCATGTGAACAGCGTCTGGAAGGCGGTACGAAGCGAAGCAGGGCTGACGGATGATACGCCCGTCGTGGAAGAGAAGGGTGAAAAAGGCAATCTGCTGGGGCGTCTGATTGACATCGTCTCCGGGATTTTCACTCCGTTTATCGGCATCCTGGCGGCTTCAGGGATCCTGAAAGGACTGCTGGCCCTGGCGGTGGTGTGCGGCTGGCTCACCACCGACAGCGGGACTTATAAAATCTGGTTTGCGGCCAGTGACGCGCTGTTCTTCTTCTTCCCGCTGGTGCTGGGCTACACCGCAGGGAAGAAGTTTGGCGGCAACCCATTTATCACCATGGTGATTGGTGGCGCACTGACACACCCTCTGATGATCTCGGCGTTTACCGCCAGCCAGCAGCCGGGTGCGGTGGCTGATGCATTCCTCGGTATTCCGGTGACCTGGTTCAACTACAGTTCGTCGGTGATCCCGATTATCCTCGCGGCCTGGGTGAGCTGCTGGCTGGAAAAACAGAGCACGAAGCTTCTGCCGCCGTCGATGAAAAACTTCTTCGCGCCGCTGATCTGCTTAGGCATTACCGTGCCTCTGACCTTCCTGGTGATTGGCCCGCTGGCGACCTTGCTGAGTCAGATGCTGGCAAACGGCTACCAGTGGATTTACGTGCTGGCGCCGTGGCTGGCGGGCGCGGCAATGGGTGCGCTGTGGCAGGTCTGCGTGATTTTCGGTCTGCACTGGGGGCTGGTGCCGCTGATGATCAACAACCTGGCCGTGCTTGGCCACGATTCCATGCTACCGATGCTGTTGCCTGCGGTGTTCGGGCAAGTGGGGGCGGCGCTCGGTATCTTCCTGCGTACCCGTGATGCTCGCCAGAAAATGCTGGCGGGGTCGTCTGTCACGGCGGGGATTTTCGGGATTACCGAACCGGCAGTGTATGGCGTTAACCTGCCGCTGCGCCGCCCGTTTATCTTTGGCTGTGTGGCGGGGGCGATCGGTGGGGCGATTGTCGGCTTTAGCGATACCCATGTCTATTCGTTCGGCTTTGCCAACATCTTTACCATCGCGCAGATGATCCCGCCAGGCGGCGTGGATGCAACTCTGTGGGGCGGTATTATCGGTACAGTCGTGGCGCTGGTGCTGAGCTGCGGCCTGACGCTGGTGGCGGGGATGCCACGGCGTACCACGCAAGAAACGGCAGTACCGGCGAGCGTAGGCGAAAACGAAGTCTTGTCGCCGATGACCGGTACCGTGCTGGCGCTGGACCAGGTGCCGGACGCCACCTTTGCCAGCGGCCTGCTGGGCAACGGTGCGGCCATCATTCCCGCGGATAACAAGGTAATTGCGCCGTTTGCCGGCGAGGTGGCCTCGCTGTTCCAGACCAAACATGCCATCGGCCTGCTCAGTGAAAGTGGCATTGAAGTGTTGATCCATGTGGGGATCGACACCGTGAAACTCGACGGCAAGCCATTTACCGCCCACGTGAAGGTGGGAGACAAAGTACAGCCGGGCGACCTGCTGCTGGAGTTTGATCGTCAGGCCATTCTTGATGCCGGATACGATCTGGCGACCCCGATTATTATCAGTAACAGCGACGAGTACCGCGAAGTGGTGACCGTGGCGGCGACGTCCGTCAATGCCGGAACCCCGTTACTCAGCGTAAGCCATCAATAACAGGAGAACGTGATGAAAACTTTCCCGGATGATTTTTTATGGGGCGGCGCGGTTGCCGCGAATCAGGTAGAAGGCGCTTACCTGACCGATGGCAAAGGGTTGTCCACCTCTGACGTCCAGCCACAGGGGGTGTTTGGCCCGGTGGTGGAGCGCGTGGCGGGTGACAACGGCATTAAAGATGTGGCGATCGATTTCTATCATCGCTACCCGGAAGACATTGCCCTGTTTGCCGAGATGGGCTTTAGCTGCCTGCGTGTCTCTATTGCCTGGACGCGCATCTTCCCGAATGGGGATGAACAACAGCCAAACGAAGCGGGCCTGGCGTTTTACGACAAGCTGTTCGACGAACTGGCCGCGCACAACATCACGCCGCTGGTCACCCTGTCGCACTATGAAATGCCGTGGGGACTGGTGAAGCAGTATGGCGGCTGGGGCAGCCGTCAGGTGATTGGTTTCTTCGAACGCTACGCCCGTACCGTGTTTGCGCGTTACAAAGAGAAAGTCAAACTGTGGCTGACCTTCAACGAGATCAACATGTCGCTGCACGCGCCAATGACCGGTGTTGGCCTGCCGGAAACCAGCAGTAAAGGCGAGGTGTATCAGGCTATTCACCACCAGCTGGTGGCCAGCGCGCTGGCGGTAAAAGCCTGCCATGACATTATTCCTGACGCCAGAATTGGCAACATGCTGCTGGGCGGCCTGATGTATCCGCTGACCTGTAAACCAGAAGATGTGCTGGAAGCACTTCAGGAAAACCGCGCCTGGCAGTTCTTCGGCGACGTACAGTGCCGTGGCGCTTATCCGGGCTACATGCTGCGTTTCTTCCGTGATAATGGCATCCAACTGGAGATTACCGATGCGGATCGCGATGCGCTGAAATCGACCATCGATTTTATCTCGTTCAGCTATTACATGACCGGATGTGTGACCACCGATGAAGAGCTGAACCAGCAGGCGCGCGGCAATATCCTGAGCATGGTGCCAAACCCGCACCTCGCAAGCTCTGAGTGGGGCTGGCAGATTGACCCGGTTGGCCTGCGCACCTTGCTGAACGTGCTGTGGGATCGCTATCAGAAACCGCTGTTTATTGTGGAAAACGGTCTGGGCGCGAAAGACAAACCGGATGCTGAAGGCGTGGTGCAGGACGACTACCGTATCAGCTATCTCAACGATCACCTGGTCCAGGTGCGTGAGGCGATTGACGACGGCGTTGAGGTGATGGGCTATACCAGCTGGGGGCCAATCGACCTGGTAAGCGCCTCTAAAGCGGAACTGTCTAAACGCTACGGCTTTATTTATGTCGACCGTGACGATAGCGGAAAAGGGACGCTGGCGCGCAGCCGTAAGAAAAGTTTCCACTGGTATAAAGAAGTGATTGCCACAAAAGGCGCGTCACTGAAAGTGTAAAACACTGGTTATTAACCCGGCAGATTTTATTTCTGTCGGGTTAATAATTAGTTTGGATATTAAATATATTTAATTAATTTGTCCGCTGAATATTTTTCTAAACGTGAATTTGTATAACAAATTACGGATTGCCACGGTTTCCTAAAAAAAAGAAGTTTTACAGGGGTAATTTGCGCCTTTATTTTTTGAGTGAATGGCGTAATGAAATCGTCTCTTTTTATATCTCTGAGTGCTCCTCTTTTATTCATTCTTACTGCCTGCGCACCGCAACATTCCACGGTAGCCCCCATCGGAACACAAGCGGTAAACGCGACGGTGGCAACACAACTTAGCCATACCGACTGGCCGAAAAGTGAATGGTGGACAGCCTATGGCGATCCGCAGCTTAATGCGCTGATTACGAAGGCCCTGAATGATGCGCCAGATATGCAAATCGCCCGGCAGCGCATTACGCTTGCGGAAGCGCAGGCTAAAGCCACCATGGCCGCCGACGGCCCGCAGATCGATTTATCCGCAGATGTCGAACGGCAAAAAATGTCCGCCGAAGGGTTAATGGGGCCCTTCGCGATAACCGATCCGGCCGCAGGCACTACCGGGCCGTGGTATACCAACGGCACCTTTGGCGTGACGGCGGGCTGGGACCTGGATCTGTGGGGTAAAAACCGCGATCTCGTTGAGGCGCGTATCGGTAAGGTTAACGCCCAGAAAGCCGAGCTGGAACAGACCCGGCAACTGCTGGCCAGCAGCGTGGCAAGGCTTTACTGGGAGTGGCAGACCGAGTCGGCGATCAACAGCGTGTTAAGCGACATCAGGCAGGAACAAAATTCGATTATCTCGGCGGATAAAGAGCTTTATCAGCACGGGATCACCTCATCCATCGAAGGGGTGGAGACGGATATCAACGCCAGCAAAACTGATGAACGCATTGCCGAAGTGAGCGGTAAGATGAAGGTTATTGAAGCGAGACTACAGGCGCTGACTAACTCGTCGTCGATAAAGCTGGCGCGTCATGATTTACCTGCGGTTGAGGCCTCGTTACCCTCAACGCTGGGTTATGAGCTGCTGGCACGTCGCCCGGATCTTCAGGAAGCACACTGGTACATTGAAGCGTCCATGAGCAATGTTGATGCCGCCAAAGCGGCCTTCTACCCGGACTTCAACCTGATGGCGTTCCTGCAACAGGATGCCCTGCACCTGAGCGACCTGTTCCGCCATTCTGCACAGCAGATGGGCGTCACCGCCGGGTTTACGCTGCCCATCTTCGATAGCGGCCGGCTTAATGCCGGGCTGGATATTGCCCAGGCGCAAACCAACCTGAGCATTGCCGATTACAACAAAGCGGTTGTGGATGCGGTCAATCAGGTAGCGCGAACCGCCAGTGAAGTTGAAACGCTGGCCCACAAAAATCAACAGCAGCAGAAAGTGGAACACGATGCCGCGCGGGTGGTGAACCTTGCACAGGCCCGCTTTAGCGCCGGGTTGATTGCCGGTTCACGCGTCAGCGAGGCCAAAATCCCCGCATTACAGGAACACATTGCCGGGCTGACCCTGAAAGGGCAGTACCTTGACGCATCGCTCCAGCTGACCTCCGCGCTGGGTGGGGGCTATAACCACGGGTAACAGCAACGGCGGGAGCGCATTTTCACTCACGCTTATTTTCCCGATGTTTGAGCCAAATCCGTACGGCAATCACCGCCCCAACCACCAGAATCAACCATGCCCAGTGTTTAACGTGCTGATCAAGATTGTGCAGCCACGGGCCAATGACCTCACCGCCGAGATAACCCAGCGTGGTAAAGATCAACGCCCACCCAATGGCGCCAAGGATATTTAACGGCAGGAAAATTTTAGGCGGCAGGCGGCTGGCGCCAATCAGGATCGGCCCGATAATACGAAAGCCGTACATAAAGCGCGTGCCAATCACAAACAGGTACGGATGACGCTGGATGAGTCGCTGGGCACGGCGGATTTTCTTACGGTGTTTTGAAAAACGTTGCAGCAGGGCAGGGCCGTAGCGCAGCCCCAGAAAATAGAGCAGCTGATCGCCAATCATGCCGCCCAGTGCCACGGCGGCCACCACCAACGGGAAACGTAATAATCCCTGATGCGCGATCACACCGCCAAGCAGCGTGATGGTTTCGCCTTCAGCTACGCTGCCTATCACCAGCGCTGCGTAGCCGTACTGTTCAATCAGACCATTGATATCCATAAAGTCAGCGTAGTCTCCCTGCCAGTGCCTGCATTAATCATATACCCCATGAATCAATATTGGTGCAATGAATGCAGATTGCACCAGGCGGCATTTTTAGCGTTGCACATAAAATAATCTGAAGCCTGCATTATACTTGAAGTATCGCTGACGGGCCGACAACAAGGGGGCGCTATGAACCATGTCTGGGGACTCTTTTCCCATCCCGACCGTGAAATGCACGTGATAAGAGGCGAGAACGAAACGATTGCGCATCACTACACGCATCACGTGCTGCTGATGGCGGCAGTGCCGGTGATCTGCGCATTTATCGGCACCACGCAAATTGGCTGGAACTTCGGTGATGGCACCGTTGTGAAGCTTAACTGGTTTACCGGGCTTTATCTCGCCGTCCTGTTCTACGGCATTATGCTGGCAGGGGTGGCCGTCATGGGGCGTGTCATTCACTGGATGGCACGTAACTATCCGAAACGCCCGTCGCTGGCACACTGTATGGTCTTTGCCGGATATGTCGCGACCCCGCTGTTCTTAAGCGGTATTGTTGCGCTCTATCCACTGGTCTGGCTGTGCGCGCTGATCGGTACTGTTGCTCTCTTTTACACAGGTTATCTGCTGTATCTGGGGGTTCCAACCTTCCTCAATATCAACAAAGAAGAGGGGCTTAGCTTCTCCAGTTCAACACTCGCAATTGGTGTGCTGGTGCTGGAAGCCTTACTTGCCCTGACAGTTATTCTTTGGGGTTATGGATATCGTCTCTTTTAAGTTCACTGCATTGCTGGCGTAAATGCCAGCAATGCAGCATCTGTTCATGATTCTTCGCTGGCGACAAAGCACGGTGACCGCTATGATGCCGAAGCCAGCCTGTGCTTATCCTTCAACACAGGCGGTGTACGTCATTACGTGCGTGAATAATTATCAGAAGTCTCACCATGCTGAAATTCCGAGTTTCTTTACTTAGCCTTGCGCTGATCCTGGGCGCATCTGTTGCTGTGCCAGCGTTAGCCAAAACGCCCGCAGTGACCACCGCTGCACAGCCGGAAATTGCCTCCGGCAGCGCGATGATTGTTGATCTGAACACCAACCAGGTGATCTACGCCAGCCACCCTGATCTGGTGCGCCCGATCGCGTCAATCACCAAATTAATGACCGCGATGGTGGTGCTTGATGCACGACTGCCGCTGGATGAAAAACTGAAGGTAGACATTAGCCAGACGCCAGAAATGAAAGGGATTTACTCTCGCGTGCGTCTGAACAGCGAAATCAGCCGTAAGAATATGCTGTTGCTGGCGCTGATGTCCTCTGAAAACCGCGCGGCGGCGAGCCTGGCTCACCATTATCCGGGCGGTTATGACGCGTTTATTCGCGCAATGAATGCAAAAGCCAAATCGCTCGGCATGACTAACACCCATTATGTTGAGCCTACCGGGCTGTCGATTCGCAACGTCTCTACCGCACGCGATTTGACGAAGCTGCTGATTGCCAGCAAACAGTATCCGCTGATTGGCCAGCTCAGCACCACGCGTGAAGAGATGGCAACCTTTGCCAACCCTGCGTATACGCTGCCGTTCCGCAATACTAACCATCTGGTGTATCGCGAAAACTGGAATATCCAGTTAACCAAAACGGGCTTTACCAATGCGGCGGGTCACTGTCTGGTGATGCGTACCGTATTTAACGGTAAACCGGTGGCGCTGGTGGTGATGGATGCGTTTGGCAAATATACCCACTTCGCGGATGCAAGCCGCCTGCGTACCTGGATTGAAACCGGGAAAGTACAGCCAGTGCCGGCTGCGGCACTGAGTTACAAAAAGCAGAAAGCTGAACAGATGGCAACTGCGCAAAACGATTAGGTAAATGTAAAACGGTAACCCAGGTTACCGTTTTTTATGTTTTCTCCCTCTCCCACGGCGAGAGGATTAGAATAATAAAAAATGATATTAATCCTGATATTACAATAAATTAGAGTTCTTATCTTGGTTCAATATTTTTGATTGGGTGCTTTAGCGGGCGCTGTATCTGTTTCAAATTATATGCATTCATTCGGATGCATATTCATTCACTCATAACTTAATGAGTTCTCATTCTAAAGTACAATCAACATCAAATATGTTACTTTGAGCTTCAACTCTTCCGTATGCAGGTATGTAACTTATTCCGGAAGACAAGGACGTTGGCTTCTCAAACTCTAACGAGAAATAGCCTTCAACAACTTTACCAAGCAAAGGGACTCAATAGAGTCCCTTTTTTTAATTAAAAACAAATTCCAATATAAATCCAAAGACCATTCCTGTACCAATTACCACCCATAAAAAAGCTTCAACTCTAAACCCGATTGTTAATTTAAGTGGCAAGTTGTTAATATAATCATATTGTTCTCTTGTCATGTCATGATTAGTAATTTTATTATAGGGTAACATTAATGAACCCATAATAAATCCAACTTTAGCATGATACGCACCTGGAGTGGCAACTAAGCTCGCTTCTTTTGCTAAAGCCGCCGTGAGAGGTAACCTTGAATACTTACCAATGTATAATTTTATTATTTTTTTATATGCTAGTTTATTTACTGCTGATACTATTAGTATAAATAGCATTCCAATTGCTGAAATTGCTATTAATAACAAGCCAATATTCGGGTGACTATTTAAAAAGTTTTTCATATAAAATATGCTCTCCAAAATATTCCCCCGCATCTTCAGCTTTTCCTTCCACCATCTTGGCTGCGCCCATTCCCGTCCCGATACCTGTCACGAGACATAAACCCGCTCCAATTGCGCCTACCTCGGAAGTTGCTAATCCTAATATCCACATACAAGCACTATTACCAGCCCATGCCCCTATAGCACCTGCTGCATAACTTACGCCTTGTTTGGTGCCGAATTTACTATACTCTGTAATAGCAACTTTACGGCATTCGCTTTCTCGCCCCTTCGAACATGCATCATAGACATTAGAAGTATAACTTGCAAAATCTAAACCTATACCTACATAACCTACAGTTTTCATGATCTTCATAAGTTTGGCTGATTTTTCAATATATGACGCATATCCTTCTATGTTATCAACGCCTGTTCTATCCCAACGGTGCATAATAGATCTTGTTGATAAGCCCAACGCTCTTTTAATGCTATGATATTCACCTAAATTTAACTGTGCTTTTGAAAATTTAGTTAAAACCAAATCAAGTTGTTTGAATAACCTTGTTCTTTGACCAAAAAACTCTTTACCTGAAACAATACCATTGTTTCGGTTGTAAGTATTTTTATATAAATCCTCAACTTCTCTTAGAATCCTATTAGTTTCTTCATAATAACTTTTCCCAATTTCACTGATATAGCCCAATCCATCGCCAGCTTTACTTAAATTATCGGCAAAAAGCTGATGTGAAAATGCATCCACAGCCCCCCTGTTATCATGCAATAACTTTGCTTCCTGAACTGTCAAAGGTTCTAATGCCGCATCTATTTTGTCTCTTGCGATCTGCATTTTCTTTATTTTTTCCGGTGAGTCGGATAATGGGTCTGCAACAATAAGTATCGAACCCGGTTTTTTCTTTCTTTCCGGGTTTAACTCACGGTATAACTCTTTCACTCCTGATGGTGGATTAATCATTAATTCTAATTCATATGTATTAGGTGTTGTCTGATCTGGTACTACACAAAAGCCAGGATCTACAGGCTGGCGTGGCGGTGTCATTTGTCTTTTTTGTTGTGTATTGCGTATTGGATTTTGTTGTACTGATTGCACTCCGTATTGTGCATATTTATCAAATGTATATGTTATGTTTAATTTAGGAATAAATCTGCAACGGCATCCACAGGTTCCCTGACTATGTGCCGAACCTGCTAAATGTTTTATGATTTTCGTGAAATAATGAGATAAGTCCCCTCTAATTCTTTTATAAAAATCATATGTCTTATTGTCGATTTCTAATCGCATAAAGGTATCACGGTCAATAAAACCAAATTTATTCGGCTTTGCATCAGTAATTATTTCAGTTCTGCCGGATTGTATTAGTCCCCCTACGATTCCTAATCTTTGACTTCTTCTCATGTCAAACATATTAAAATTGCTAAACGGATCAATTTGTAATTGTTCTAAATCACCTGGATTTTTCATTCTTTCAGAGAAAGGTATGACTTTTTCACCTGTTATACAAAGGTCTTCTTCGTTGTAATTCCTATACAATGGCCAACTTTTTTCTATCAGTTCCCCGTTAGGCATCCCTCCCTCTATTATATATTTTTGACCATCCATCCCACATATATATTCATCTCCTTCACAAGCAAACTCAAATTGTTCAAGAGTATAAACATTTTCATGCCTTAAAATATATCCTCCACAACTGGTTTTGTCGTATGGTGATAACAGAAAACCTCTTGATTTATTCATTCATGCATCCTTTATTGAAACGGTCCTTTTATTAACCATATGATTTCAGACTATATGATTGATTAAGATTGTGATCGTTTTCTCAAACGTTAAAAAAAAGCCTGAATCTTTATTCAAAGATTCAGGCAATCAATATTATTTTATATGCTATTCATTTGAGATATGTGTTAAAGCATACTTTTCTTTTCAATAATCAAATTTATCTCATTAAGGCCATTGCTTGATAATAGAACCTTTAATGCGTTTTCCTATTTCTGAGTCGTTTCACGTTTTTCAATAAAATAATCATATTTATCATAGTGTTTTTTGCTGGTTGTTTTGTTTACATGCTGATTGACGATATCACGTTCGTTTTCAGTAAAATGCAACATACCCGCCAGGGTTTTAAATGTACGACGTATATCCCGCATCATAAGTGATTTATCAAAATTTTTCCTGGTAAAGTTCTTCATATGATTCTTCCATGCATCACTGTTAAGGCCAATTGTTGGCTTTTCAGCACTGATAACAGAAATTCCTTTTATTTTCTTATTGTATGTATTTAATTGTTCCTAATAGTTGACATTAAGAAAGAGGAAATCACTTTCAGGATGTCGCGTCGCCTGTTCGTACAGATTTTTTTTCGCTTTATCACATAAAAAAATGGCTGTTTCGATCCCTGTTTTTGAGAATTCTTTAGCTAGAATGATTTTATTTTGTTCCGGGATAAACCTAATTTTTTGTAAGTGACATAACTCGAATGGACGCTGACCGCACGTATAGAACCCCTGCTCAATTAAGGCATGTACATCCGGTAGTAATACGTATTTTTCATTTGCAAGAAGTGTTAACAGATAACGCAATTCTTTAAAATCAAGATAACGCTCTCCGGGGGTTCCGGCTTCAAAGTCCTGAACATTCCTGACAGGGTTATGAGATATCTGAAACTGCACCCCGTTAGATACTGAATCGCTCATGGGATCGTTATCAACCACAACACCATATTCATATAGGACATGAAGTTTCTTTCTTACTTCCTTTGCTCTGGGCATATAACCCTGTTTTGTTCAGTGCTGGATGCTGCGTGTAATCCGCCGATCACACTATTATTTAGCCGCATGTTGCTATCTCCTTTGCATAAGCGGTGCATACAATTTGCATAACAGCGGGGGTTGTTGTGGGGGCTGTTACGTTGAAATCGTATGAATTCACTTGAGATTGCACAACTATTAAATTATCTTGTTAATCAGGTAGTTATAACAAGTTTGCGATTAAATTATAGTCAATGATTTTGAATATTTCTCTCCCCGTGGGCTGAGGAATCCCCACTAATTTTTTATTAGTGGTTTCAGATAATTAGAATGAATGTTTTACGAGCAGTTAGTTTCACTCTGCTCGTAAACTGACAGAAAAGTGATCATAAAAGATCATCTCTTGTCGGGTTATCGGTTGTTTTACCTCTGTTTTGAACGATAAAAAACCACTTTTCCATATTTAATTTTTTTGGGGATTCCTCAGCCCCGTGGGAGAGGGCGGGTCGGGGTGAGGGCACAGACCGCACAGCGCCTTATTCCGGCAGCGTCCAGTCACCATCGTTCAGTGAGCGCTGCATAATAATCGTATCGCGCCAGTCACCTTTTTTATAACCCACACTGCGCAACTGCCCGACCACCTCGAAGCCATGTTTTTTATGCAATCGCAACGAGCCGGGGTTGTTATTTCCGTCGCCGACAACGGCGATCATTTGCCGCCACTGCCCCTCTTCACAACGCGCAATCAGAGCGTCCATCAGCGCCGTGCCAAAACCGCGACCTGTGGTGCTGGCATCCACATAGATAGATTCTTCAAGGGTATATCGGTAGGCCTGACGTGGGCGATAAGGGGTAGCATAGCAATAGCCCACCACAATGCCGCGATACAGCGCTACCAGCCACGGCAGACCGCTGTCAGCAACACTTTTCATTCGCTGGCGCATTTCGTCAATCGCAGGGGGGACTTCCTCGAACGACGCGCGTCCGTGAAGCACATGCCAGGCATAGATAGCCGAGATAGCGTGCACATCGTCGGGTAGTGCATCGCGCACTTCAACTTCGGTTTCGGATAAAATTTCGACGGCCGACATGATGTGCTGGCTCCTCGTCATAAAAAGCCGGAGAAACGTTTCTCCGGCGTCGGTCATTTACTCTAGTACGATTGAGGAACGCTTAACAATCTCTTAAAAATGGCTGTACACATTAATCAATGTGTTGTGTATCAGGATCCACGGTTTCAGCCCGCTCTTTCCAGTGTTTATGCCGTGTAGTTTTACCAATGCCGGGGTTCATACTGTTAGTTGGGTCGTTCTCGCGATAAAAACGCTTTAACGTTGCCGGTGCTTTATACAGATGCCCGACGTTATGTTCGGCAGGATATTGCGCGCCACGCTCATGTAACAGGGCGAGCATTTGCTCTTTCAGCTCATGCGCGTCCACCCCTTTTTTGACAATGTAATCCTGATGGAAGACATAACACATAAAGTGGCCGTAATAGAGCTTATGTACCAGCTTGCTATCAATTTCCGGCGGCAGATGCTCATACCATTGGGTGTCGTTACGGCGCAGGGCAATATCCAGCGCCAGAATATCTTCCACCTCTTCAGCGTGAACGGCCTGATAACGAATCGCTGCGCCCGCTGCGGCAAAACGGTGCAGGAAGGCTTTGCTGCCTTCTTCTGGCGTACAGGCAAAGAAATCACCCTCGGCGGTTTTGAAGAATTCCGTCAGCCAGGTTTGCGCCTCTTCGATGCCATCCCCGGCCATTTTCAGCAACAGGTGGTGCTCGTATTTATCGCGCCAGGTCTTCATCCGCTCCGGTAAATGTGCCGGGAAGACGTTGCCCAGTTTCTGCATAAAACGGTCGGTGAAGTGGGGCTTGAACAGCGACACTTTATCGAGCATCGCGTCGGTGCGGCCCTTCATGGTGAAGAAGAATGGCATTTTGTCGGTGCCGAGTTTGTCGATCATCAGGAAGGTGTCCTTCCCGTAACGCTCGGCGATGTCGTAAATATCCCGGTGCATATACTCGCCCGCCACTGGCAGGTGGGTGAATTCCCCCAGAATATGACGACGGATCTCGGTCAACACGTCCGGCTGATTGGTGCCGATATAAAACACCTGCTGTTTTTTCTCTGCCGGGAAGGTGTCCAGACGCACCGCAAATACCGCCAGTTTGCCTGCGCAGCCGGAAGACTCAAACAGCCTGTCCGGGTCGGCGTTGTAGCGCGCTGGTGTATCGGCGTCGATATCTCGCACGCGTGTTACGTAGTCATGATCGTGGGCGTGGCGGCCATCATGCTGAACGTCGGTGTCTTTTACACGGTCATCATCAAGCTTGCTGAGGATCTGTTCCGGGGTCACACCCAAATCAATCCCCAGATGGTTAACCAGCGTCAGCTTGCCGTTTTCATCAATACGGGCATATAGCGACATTTCGGTATAGGCAGGGCCGCGCTGCACCAGTGAGCCGCCGGAGTTATTACAGATGCCGCCAATAACCGAGGCGCCAATACAGGAGGAACCAATCACCGAATGCGGTTCGCGTCCCAGCGGCTTCAGGGCTTTTTCCAGCGAATAAAGCGTGGTGCCCGGGAAGGCGAGGACCTGTTCGCCTTTGTCCAGCAGGTGCAGTTTGTCCAGGCGCAGGGTGCTGATTATTACGATGTCGCGATCGTAATCGTTGCCGTTTGGCGTCGAGCCTTCGGTCAGGCCGGTGTTGGCAGCCTGCATCAGTATAATCTTGTCGGCATCGACGCAGATGCTTAGCACACGCCACAGTTCCAGCAGCGTGCCGGGGAACACCACCGCCAGCGCATCGCCCTGTCCGGAGCGAAAGCCCTTACGGTAGCGGGCCGTTTTGGCCGGGTCGGTGAGCAGGTGAGAGTGACCAACCAGGCGCGACAGTTCGTTAATAAAAGTATTGTTATCGTAGGTTCGAACAGAAGACATCTTCCACTCCTTGTGGTGGGGCAAATTTCTCGCTGTAAAGCATAGCGCGATAAACTGTTAAGTGGTCGAGTATTCATGAGAAAAATCAGAGAATAACCCTGCAAGGTTCAGAGGGTTTGTGGCAAACTGCGCTTTTCGCACGGTTTGGCCGAGATCTTCCGGCGGTTATTGATGAGAGAGTAAAACAACATGAAATGGCTTTGTTCTGTAGGGGTCGCCGTCAGTCTGGCGTTACAACCTGCACTGGCAGATGATTTGTTTGGCAATCACCCGCTAACGCCGGAAGCTCGTGATGCATTTGTCACTGAATTGCTCAAGAAGATGACGGTCGATGAAAAAATCGGTCAGCTTCGTCTTATCAGCGTTGGCCCGGATAACCCGAAAGAGGCCATCCGCGAAATGATTAAGGATAGCCAGGTCGGGGCGATTTTTAACACCGTCACCCGCCAGGATATCCGCAAAATGCAGGATCAGGCGATGGAACTCAGCCGCCTGAAAATCCCACTGTTCTTCGCCTATGACGTGCTGCACGGCCAGCGTACCGTCTTCCCGATTAGCCTGGGCTTAGCCTCCTCATTTAACCTCGATGCGGTCAAAACCGTCGGGCGCATTTCTGCTTATGAAGCGGCGGATGACGGCCTGAACATGACCTGGGCACCGATGGTGGATGTCTCGCGCGATCCGCGCTGGGGGCGTGCTTCTGAAGGTTTTGGTGAAGATACTTATCTGACCTCGACGATGGGCAAAACCATGGTCGAAGCGATGCAGGGCAAAAGCCCGGCGGATCGCTATTCGGTCATGACCAGCGTCAAGCACTTCGCGGCTTACGGCGCAGTTGAAGGCGGGAAAGAGTACAACACCGTCGACATGAGCTCGCAGCGCCTGTTCAACGACTACATGCCGCCGTACAAAGCGGGCCTGGATGCAGGCAGCGGCGCGGTGATGGTGGCGCTGAACTCGCTCAACGGCACGCCTGCTACCTCTGACGCCTGGCTGCTGAAAGACGTGCTGCGTGACCAGTGGGGCTTTAAGGGCATCACGGTGTCTGACCACGGCGCGATTAAAGAGCTTATCAAGCACGGTACGGCGTCTGACCCTGAAGATGCGGTGCGTGTGGCGCTCAAGTCTGGCATTAACATGAGTATGAGCGACGAGTACTACAGCAAATACCTGCCGGGGCTGGTGAAGAGCGGCAAAGTGACGAAGGCAGAGCTGGACGATGCCACCCGCCACGTGCTGAACGTGAAATATGACATGGGGCTGTTTAACGACCCGTACAGCCACCTGGGGCCAAAAGAGTCAGACCCTGTTGATACCAACGCTGAAAGCCGCCTGCACCGCAAAGACGCGCGTGACGTGGCACGCGAAAGCCTGGTGCTGCTGAAAAACCGTCTGGAAACGCTGCCGCTGAAAAAATCCGGCACTATCGCCGTGGTTGGCCCGCTGGCTGACAGCAAGCGTGATGTGATGGGAAGCTGGTCGGCAGCTGGTGTAGCCGATCAGTCCGTGACCGTTCTGACCGGCATTAAAAACGCCATCGGTGACAACGGTAAAGTGGTGTACGCCAAAGGGGCGAACGTCACCAACGATAAAGATATCGTCACCTTCCTTAATCAGTATGAAGAGGCGGTGAAAGTTGATCCTCGCTCGCCGAAAGAGATGATTGACGAAGCCGTGGCCGCAGCGAAGCAATCCGATGTGGTGGTTGCCGTTGTTGGGGAAGCGCAGGGTATGGCGCATGAAGCGTCCAGCCGCACTGACATCACCATTCCGCAAAGCCAGCGTGACCTGATTGCTGCGCTGAAAGCCACGGGCAAACCGCTGGTGCTGGTGCTGATGAACGGCCGTCCGCTGGCGCTGGTGAAAGAAGATCAGCAGGCTGACGCCATCCTGGAAACCTGGTTTGCCGGTACCGAAGGCGGTAACGCCATTGCCGATGTGCTGTTTGGCGATTACAACCCGTCAGGCAAGCTGCCGATGTCCTTCCCGCGCTCGGTTGGGCAGATCCCGGTTTACTACAGCCACCTGAACACCGGTCGTCCGTATAACGCTGACAAGCCGAACAAGTACACCTCGCGCTACTTCGACGAAGCCAATGGCCCGCTGTATCCGTTTGGTTATGGCCTGAGCTACACCACCTTCAAGGTTTCTGACGTGAAAATGTCTGCGCCAACACTGAAGCGTGACGGCAAAGTGACCGCCAGTGTAGAGGTGACCAACACCGGCAAACGTGAAGGGGCAACGGTTATCCAGATGTACGTTCAGGACGTCACTGCATCAATGAGTCGTCCAGTGAAACAGCTGCGCGGCTTTGATAAGGTGAGCCTGAAACCGGGTGAAACCAAAACCGTCAGCTTCCCGATCGATGTGGATGCACTGAAGTTCTGGAACCAGCAGATGAAATACGATGCTGAGCCGGGCAAATTCAATGTGTTTATCGGGGTGGATTCAGCTCGCGTGAATAAAGGCGAGTTCGAATTGCAGTGATTTTCCCGCCGCTCTCTCCTTTGGGGAGAGCGGACTGACAACCCCCGATCTGTTCTCATTCCTCCTGTTCCGTGACCCACAACGCAACTTTTCTTACTCCTCACTACAAAAATCCCCAAAACCCGCTTTTTTCCCCTCTCTGCGCCCCTGAAATGTGAGGTTTTTCACACTTCTTTTTTGCGCCCCGGGCGAAAACGTGAACAACATCAAAAGTGTCGGCAATGCCATCAGACAGGCGTGATGACCTTCACTCTTCGTATAAATTCCCGCTGATTGCGCCACGAGCGTGCACTGAAATCCCCGTTTAATGCCTGTTAAATCAATACTGACAGGTAACGACATGAAACTCACATTAGAAAACGTCGAACTGGACCGTACCGGGGCTTCGCTCGTGACGGCGACCCTACAGGGCTTAATCGACGAGCTGGCGATATCCGGGGGTGGCACGCTGGTGGTCACGCCAGGCATCTATCTGACCGGAACCCTGGTATTGTCCTCACATATCACGCTGCATCTGGAAGCTGGTGCCCGGCTGCTTGCCAGCCATCGCGAAGAGGATTACCAGGCGGCAGTGACGCAAAGCATGGCAGAGCTTTCGCACATGGCGCTGATATACGCCCGTGATGCCCGCGGCGTGACGCTAAGCGGAGCGGGCTGTATTGACGGGAACGCCACTGCCTGGTTTGAGCCGCAGGCAGATGCGCAGGGGTATCGCCAGCCGAAAACCCAACGTCCTCGTCTGGCGGTGTTCGAAAGTTGCGAGCAGGTGCGTATCAGTAATATCACCCTGTATGACTCACCCATGTGGACCGCCCATCTGGTGAGCTGCAACCACGTCTTTATCCGTAATCTCACCATCGATAACGACCTGACGCTCTCCAACACCGACGCGCTGGATATCGACAGCTGCCAGCATGTACACATCAGTGACAGCTACTTCAGCGCCGCTGATGATGGCATCTGCCTGAAAACAACCGCCAAAGCACCTGAACTCCAGCAGCCAATTTATAACGTCACGGTGAATAACTGCATTATTCGCTCTAAAAGTTGCGCCATTAAAGTCGGGACTGAAACCCACGCGGACATCCGCAATATTGCCGTCAACAACTGTGTGATTTTTGAATCCAATCGCGGCATCGGCCTGGTGTCACGCGATGGCGGCGCGTTCAGCCAGATGGTCTTTAGCAATATCCTGTTTGATTGCCGTCATGGCGATCCCTGTCACTGGGGGAAAGCCGATCCGATCTTTGTCTCCCTGCGTTACCGCGCGCTGGATATCCGTCCTGGCAACATCAGTCAAATCACCTTCTCCGGCCTGAATGGCGTGGGCGAGGGCGCCATCAATCTTCACAGTGAAATACCCGATGCCATTTCCGGTATCACCTTCAGCGGAGTGACCTTCAACCAGATTTGTGGGCCGTCAGACGAACAGGGCTGCTACGACGTGCGCCCGCCGTGTAACCCGGAACGGCCAACCGGAATGGGGCTGGACAACGCCTATAAGGTGAACCCCGATACCGGGCGCGCCCACGGTGTAGAGCGTTATCCGCAAGGGCTACCTGCGATTTTCGCCAGCGGTGTCAGTCGGCTGCAATTAAGTGATTTACACATAACGCGTCCTTCACCGCTGCCTGAGGGTTGGGATGTTGAGGAAATCCGGGTTTAACACGGTAAATTCAGGGGATAAAAATGATAAAAAAAATACGTGAAATAAAGCTGCGTAACTATGTCTGTTACGGGCTGGCGGATGTGATTGGTTCTGGGGCCTTTACGCTTGTCAGCGCCTGGCTTTTGTTCTTCCTGACCACATTTTGCGGCCTGACGCCTCTCCAGGCAGGGTCGCTGTTTGCAGTGGCAAGGATTGTCGATGTGATTATGTGTCCGGTTATCGGTTATGTTTCCGATAACTTCCATAAAACCCGACTCGGACGTCGGTTTGGTCGCCGCCGTTTCTTCCTGCTGGCCAGTATTCCGCTGGTGTCGGTCTACAGCCTGCTGTGGGTAGAAGGGTTCAATTACTGGATGTATCTGCTGTTCTATATCCTCTTTGAAATCGTCTACACCATGATAATTATCCCGTACGACACGCTGTCGGCGGAGATGACCTCTGATTTCAAAAAACGCTCAAAACTGACCAGCGCCCGCATGTACATTGCCCAGTTGGCCGGGTTTGCGGCGGCATTCCTGCCCGGACGGCTGGTGGGTTACTTCGGCCAGGACTCTTCGGATTCCTTCTTCTACACCGGGGCCATTTTCACCGTGTCGTTCATGATAGTGCTGTTCTTTGTCTATTTCGGCACCTGGGAGCGCTCGCTGGAAGAAATACAGCAAAACGAGCACCACGCGCAAGACGAGGAAAAGGAGCCGTTTGGGACCCGCATTTTTCATATCTACTACGATTTTGTCTCCACGCTTAAGATAAAGACCTTCCGTTCGCATCTGGGCATGTACCTTGGTGGCTCAGTTGCACAGGACATCTTCAACTCGGTATTCACCTATTTTGTGGTCTTCGCGATGATGACCTCATCCGTGATGGCCTCTAACCTGCTGGGGGTGATCAACGGCCTGCAATTCTTTGGCGTTGGTATCGCCACCTGGCTGACGCTGCGCTTCTCGCCTTCCCGGGCTTTCGCCACTCAGGCCACCATGGCGCTGCTCGCTTTTGCTCTGTTTGTTTCGGCGTACATCAGCGGCGTGGGTGGAATGACCCTTCTGTATGTGGGCGCTGCGGTTGCCGGTCTGGCGCGCGGGGGGATTTATGCCATTCCGTGGAACAACTACACCTTTGTGGCCGATGTGGATGAAATCCTTACCGGGAATCGTCGTGAAGGGATCTTTGCCGGGTTTATGAGCCTGCTGCGCAAAGCTTCTCAGGCGCTCTCGATCTTCCTGGTCGGGGTCGCGTTGCAGATGTCGGGCTTCGTCTCCGGGCAGAGCGCTCAGCCGCAGTCAGCTATCAGCATGATCATGATTATCATGATTGCCCTGCCGGTTGTCCTCACCCTGTGGGGGATTTGGTCTGCCTTCCAGTTCAGGGTGAACAGCCGTACGCACGCCATTCTGAACGAGGAAGTCGCGCGTCTGAAACAGGGCGGCAGTAAGGCCACCGTGAGCACAGAAAACCGGGCGGTGATCGAAAGCCTGACCGGGATGCCATACGAACATTGCTGGGGTGAAAACACCGTCGGCTACCTCAATCGCAAGCGGATGCTTGCCCGCAAACTGGCCGGGCAACTGGAAAACGCCTGACTTTCTGATTTGGCCGGGCTCGTGCGCCCGGCCTGCTTAAGATGAACTGACATGACAGAACACAGTATGATTATCCAGCAGGGGATCTGGGCCCGGTTAGGGCTGCCCCGTGAGTTGTGCTGGGGATTTTTTGGCATTTTCTTGTTTATTACCGGGGCGACTATCGAACAAAGCTGGCTCGCCTCGTTGTTACAGCACCGTGGGTTTGATGCGGTGCATATCAGCCTGCTTTCGTCGGTCTTTGGCTTGTGTGTGGCGCTGGTGTCGTGGTTCTCCGGCATTGGTGCGGGCGTGCTCGGGCTGCGTCGTCTGATGTGGGTCGCTACGCTGATTTACTTTATCGGCTCAGTCCCGTTTATTGGCTGGGCGCTGCCGCAGGGGCATTACCCGCTGATGGTGGCGAGCTACGCTCTGCGCGGCGTGGCGTATCCTCTGTTTGCCTATTCGTTTCTGGTGTGGGTCAACCAGCGCTGTGAGCCAGGTATTCTTGGCCGCGCGGTCTCCTGGTTCTGGATTGCCTTCGGCGTGGGGATGACCATTGTCGGGCCGTGGTATTCCGGCGTGATGTTGCCTGTTATTGGCGAAACCGCCACGCTGCTTAGCGGCTTTGTATTTGTGGTGCTGGGGGCGTTTTGCGCGCTGGTGCTCAACCGTGATCGTCCGCAGTGGCAGCACGAGGGCAGGCTTGGCACCGCGCTGGCGGAAGGATTACTGGTGCTGGTACGCGAGCCAAAAATGCGCCTTGCGGTTATCGTCAAAACCATCAATGACATCGGCAAGTTCTCGCTGGTGATCCTGATGCCGGTCTACCTGCCGCGCTTTGGTTTCAGCATCGCCCAGTGGCTGGGCATCTGGGGGCTGGTGAACGTGGTCAATATCTTCGCCAACTACTTCTTCGGCTGGCTTGGGGACACTATCGGCTGGCGCAAGACGGTGGTCTGGTTCTCGGGCACGCTGTGCGGGCTGGCGATGCTTGCCGTCTGTTACGCGCCGGTGTGGTTTGGCAACAGTGAAACAGCCCTGTTTATGGCGCTGGTGTTATATGCCATTGGTCTTGGGGCGTTTGGCCCGCTGAGCGCGCTGATACCTTCTCTGTTACCTCACAACAAAGGGGCGGCCATCTCCTGTCTGAATCTGGGCTCCGGGTTAAGTAATTTTGTCGGGCCGCTGATTGTCACACTCTGCGTTGTCCCGCTTGGTGTGGAGGGCACGTTATGGGTGATCGCCATTCTCTATTTTGCCGCCAGCCTGCTGAGTGTGCCGCTGACCTTACCGGAAGAAGGCTGAATTCTGGTTTTTAGGCTACGCTTTTCTCTCAAGCCTATGAAAAAGGCGGCAAAATAATGAGGAAAGCCCAATGACGATTGCAAAGGGGATCACTGGCTCAGCGGTACTTCTGGCAGCGCTGAGCCTGCCGCTACAGGCGGCGGAGCCGGTGAAAGTTGGTTCTAAGATTGATACCGAAGGTGCGCTGCTTGGCAATATCATCTTGCAGGTGCTGGAAAGCCACGGTGTCAAAACGGTCAATAAAGTACAGCTTGGCACAACGCCCGTTGTGCGTGGTGCTATCACTTCTGGCGAGCTGGATATCTACCCTGAATATACCGGCAACGGGGCCTTCTTCTTCAAAGATGAGAACGATCCTGCCTGGAAAAATGCGCAGGCCGGCTATGAAAAAGTCAAAAAGCTGGATGCGGATCAGAACAAGCTGGTCTGGCTGACCCCAGCGCCTGCCAACAACACCTGGACCATTGCCGTGCGCAAAGATCTTGCCGAAAAAGGCAAGCTGACGTCGCTTGACGATCTGAGTCGTTACCTCAAAGAGAAGGGCGACTTTAAGCTCGCCGCGTCCGCTGAGTTTATCGAGCGGCCAGACGCGCTTCCGGCGTTTGAAAAAGCCTATGACTTTAAACTTGATCAGAGCCAGTTGCTCTCTCTGGCCGGGGGCGATACGGCAGTGACTATCAAAGCAGCGGCGCAGCAAACCTCCGGGGTGAATGCCGCTATGGCCTACGGGACCGATGGCCCGGTTGCGGCGCTTGGCCTGCAAACCCTGACCGATCCGAAAGGCGTTCAGCCAATTTATGCTCCAGCACCTGTCGTGCGTGAAGCCACGCTGAAGGCGTACCCGGAGATTGGCGCGTGGCTCAAACCGGTCTTTGAAAAACTGGATGAGAAAACGCTGCAACAGCTCAACGCCAGTATTGCCGTCGAGGGGCTGGATGCCAAAAAAGTGGCTGCCGACTTCCTGAAACAACAAGGGCTTGCGAAGTAACAGGACAGGGCTGTGCCAATAAAATGTCATAACCGCGTTCTGCTGATGCTGACCGGTGTCGCTATCGTGGCCGTTGCGCTTCCGTTTGTGAATGTCGCGCCTAACCGCCTGGTGTCAGGTGAAGGGCGCGCGCTCTGGCAGGTCTGGTCATTTACGCCGCTGCTGCTGGCAGGGGCGCTGGGCGCGATTATTGCGTTATCGCTCTGGCAAGGACGTGCGGCCCAGTGGCTGACGCTTATCCTCTGCGAAGCGCTGTTTATTGTGTTGTTCTGGGGCGCAGGCCTTGCGGCAACGCAGATGGTTTCTGCCGAAAGCCCGCTGGCGCGAACCTCTGTGGGGAGCGGCCTGTGGCTGTGGCTTGCGCTCTGTCTGCTGGCAAGCAGTGATGCCATTCGGCGTCTTACGCCGCACGCCGTCTGGCGCTGGGTGCTAAATGCGCAGATCTGGTCTATCCCGCTATTGCTGCTGTTCAGCGGTGCGCTGGATAACCTCTCATTGTTAAAAGAGTATGCCAACCGCCAGGACATCTTTGATGATGCCCTGGCCCAGCATCTGACCATCTTGTTCGGGACGCTGTTCCCGGCGCTGCTGCTGGGGTTGCCGTTGGGGATATGGTGTTATCGCCATCCCGCGCGGCAGGGCGCGGTCTTTGCACTGCTGAACGTCATTCAGACTATCCCGTCCGTGGCGCTGTTTGGCCTGTTGATTGCGCCGCTGGCAGGCCTGGTCAAATCATTCCCGCTGCTTGCTTCACTCGGTATCGCCGGTACGGGATTAACCCCTGCACTGATTGCGCTGGTGCTGTACGCGCTCTTGCCGCTGGTTCGCGGTGTGGTGGCGGGGCTAAGCCAGGTTGCACCGAATGTGCTGGAAAGCGCGCAGGCGATGGGAATGAGCACGCGCCAGTGCTTCTGGAAGATACAACTGCCCATCGCGTTACCGCTGCTGCTGCGCAGCCTGCGGGTGGTGGCCGTGCAGACGGTAGGGATGGCGGTGATCGCGGCGTTGATTGGCGCAGGCGGGTTTGGCGCACTGGTATTCCAGGGCTTGCTCAGCAGCGCACTGGATTTAGTGCTGCTGGGTGTTGTTCCGGCGATTGCCCTGGCGGTGGTGGTGGATGCGCTGTTTGCCCTATGGCTCGCGCTGCTCAGGGGGAGGGAGAATGATTGAATTCCACGATGTAAGTAAAACCTTTGCGGGGCGTCCGGCGGTAAGCCATCTGAATCTGCATTTTGAGGAGGGGGCCTTTTCCGTGCTGATAGGCACCTCGGGTTCGGGAAAATCCACCACGCTTAAGATGATCAACCGGCTGGTGGAGCACGACAGCGGCCTGATCCGTTTTGCCGGTGAAGAGATCCGCAGCCTGCCGGTGCTAGAGCTTCGCAGACGAATGGGATACGCCATCCAGTCTATTGGCCTGTTTCCGCACTGGACGGTGGCGCAGAACATCGCCACCGTACCGCAGCTGGAAAAATGGACACGGCAAAAAATCAATGCGCGTGTGGATGAGCTGATGGCGCTGCTGGGGTTAGAGCCTGTCCTGCGTGACCGTTATCCGCATCAGCTTTCCGGCGGGCAGCAGCAGCGGGTTGGCGTGGCGCGGGCGCTGGCTACCAATCCGCAGGTGCTGTTGATGGATGAACCTTTCGGTGCGCTGGATCCGGTGACGCGTAGCGCATTGCAGGCGGAGATGACCCGTATTCATCGTATTCTGGGGCGCACGATAATCCTTGTGACCCACGATATTGACGAGGCGCTTCAGCTAGCCGACCGGCTGATACTGATGGACAACGGCGAGGTCATTCAGCAGGGCACGCCGCTTGAGATCCTCACGCGCCCGGCGAACGATTTTGTGCGTGAGTTTTTTGGCCGTAGTGAACTGGGCGTGCGCCTGCTTTCGCTGCGAACCGTCGGGGAGGCGATGCATCGGCAGGAGACGCAAACTGGTGGCGAACCGTTGCTGGAGCACATGAGCCTGCGCGATGCGCTATCGGCTTTTGTTGCCCGGCAGTGTGACGTTCTGCCAGTGGCGGACGTGCAGGGCAAACTCTGTGGCACGCTCTATTTTCGCGATCTGCTGGTGGGGGAGGTGGCGCGTGAAGTGGGTGCGTGATCCGCTTATCTGGCTGGTGCTGGTTTTTGCCGCACTGTTAATCCTGATGCCGCACAGCGCCAGGGTATTCAGCGCGCTTTTTCCCGGGCTGCCGCGCCCGGTCTACCAGCAGGAAAGTTTTATTAATCTGACGCTGGCGCACTTCTGGCTGGTGGCGGTTTCCAGTGTGCTGGCCATTGTGCTTGGCGTGGGCGCCGGGATTGTGGTCACACGGCCTTCGGGCCGGGAGTTTCGCCCGCTGGTTGAAACCATTGCCGCCATCGGCCAGACATTTCCGCCCGTAGCCGTGCTGGCGATCGCCGTCCCGGTGATAGGTTTTGGTCAGGAGCCTGCGATAATTGCCCTGATTTTATATGGCGTGCTGCCCATATTGCAGGGGACGCTAGCAGGGATTTCGGCCGTGCCCGCATCGGTGATGAGTGTGGCAGAAGGGATGGGAATGAGCGCCTGGCAGCGGCTTCGCAATGTTGAGCTGCCGTTGGCCGCCCCGGTCATTATTGCGGGGATCCGCACATCCGTAATTATTAACATCGGCACTGCGACCATTGCCTCCACGGTAGGGGCAAACACCCTGGGCACGCCGATCATTATCGGCCTAAGCGGATTTAATACGGCCTATATCGTTCAGGGGGCAGTGCTGGTTGCGCTCGCGGCCATTGTGGTTGACCGCGGTTTCGAGCGTCTGGCGAATTACCTCAGCCGACACCGCCGCGAACAATAAACGAGTAACCTGCCAGCATAACACCGCCGATCCCGCTGACGGCCATCAGGACGAAAAGGGTGATCACGGCCAGTTTAGTTGCCTTCATAAATGTGCTCCTGTTGTTAACGGAGCAATTATACGGTGAAGCGTAGCTGTTAATGAACCATTAAATGCCGTTACGACTCATTCGGACCGAGCGAATAAACCGGGTAGCCGTGCTCGCGCCACTCCGTCAGCAGCTGTTGCTGTGAGGCTGTCGGGACTTCGCCACACCAGACCAGTAGCGTCTGTCCGTCAAAGAATTCGGGCCGAAGCTGGGCCAGAGAATGCGCCAGTACATCCACGCGCCAGCCCTGCTGTGTGGCTATCCACGCTTCCAGCCACAGACGGGTGGTATCATGCACATTCCAGCCAACGACCAGCGCATCTTTTCCGTTTTTGTTCCTTGCCGAGGCAAGGCAAACGGAAATGTAATTGATGAGTACGCCATCAAGCATACTCAGCAGCGCCTGCAAGGTGGACTGCTGGCACTGAAGACGGCGGCGTAATGGAATAAAAAGATGGGTAATCAGGGTTTGCGCAGGGTAGTCGCGCCCTTGCTCTTTAATCCACGCACGCAGGCGTTGCAGATTCCCCGCCTGCAACAGTCGCAGCAGGGTTTCTTGTTGTTCGCGCCAGATATGTTGTGTGTCAGGATCGTCCTGGCTGAGTAACGATTTAACTTTCCCTACCTGAACACCGTTGTCGATCCAGCTTTTGATCTCGCGGATCCGATCGATATCCGCATCATTAAACAGGCGATGACCACCGTCTGTTCTCTGCGGTTTAAGTAATCCGTATCGTCGTTGCCAAGCCCGTAGAGTAACGGGATTGATATCACAAAGGAGTGCCACTTCACCTATTGTGTAAAGCGCCATATTCGCCCCCTGGCTTACGCGTCCCCAGCTTAACTGTAGACCCAGAATGGTGAACCAGGAAGGATTGGCGACTTTTTGAACAAAGAATGCGAAGGTAACGTTATATTCAGCAAAAGATGTGATATCGAACACGAATTACACCTTTTTCGGTACGCTTCAAAGAAAGTTTAACCACATCAGTGTATGTTACGCGTTTTTAGAACGTGCGGTTTGCAAGTATGTACGAGTTTAACCTGGTGTTGCTGCTGCTTCAGCAGATGTGTGTTTTCCTTGTCATCGCCTGGTTGATGAGTAAAACGCGCCTGTTTATCCCGTTGATGCAAGTTACCGTACGCCTGCCGCACAAGCTGCTCTGTTACGTTACCTTCTCTATTTTCTGCATTATGGGGACTTACTTTGGTCTCCATATCGAAGATTCAATCGCCAATACGCGCGCCATCGGTGCGGTGATGGGCGGGCTGCTCGGGGGGCCTGTTGTTGGCGGCCTTGTCGGGTTAACTGGTGGCCTGCATCGTTATTCGATGGGCGGCATGACGGCGCTAAGCTGCATGATCTCGACGATCGTCGAAGGGCTGCTCGGCGGCCTGGTTCACAGCTACATGATTAAGCGCGGTCGCCCGGATAAAGTCTTTAGCCCCATTACCGCGGGTGCGATTACGTTTGTCGCAGAAATGGCGCAGATGGCAATTATTCTGCTGATTGCCCGCCCGTTTGAGGATGCGCTGCATCTGGTGAACAGCATCGCCGCCCCAATGATGGTGACGAATACCGTGGGCGCGGCGCTCTTTATGCGCATCCTGCTGGACAAGCGCGCCATGTTTGAGAAATACACCTCGGCGTTTTCCGCTACCGCTCTGAAGGTTGCCGCTTCTACGGAAGGCATTCTGCGCCAGGGGTTTAACGAAGAAAACAGCATGAAGGTGGCGCAGGTTCTTTATAAAGAACTGGATATTGGCGCGGTGGCGATAACCGACCGCGAGCGGCTGCTGGCGTTTACCGGAACAGGGGATGACCATCACCTGCCAGGCAAACCGATTTCGTCCACCTATACGCTACGTGCCATTGAAACCGGTGAAGTGGTGTATGCCGACGGTAACGAGGTGCCATACCGCTGTTCGCTGCATCCTCACTGCAAACTCGGTTCTACTCTGGTGATCCCGCTGCGTGGGGAAAACCAGCATGTGATGGGAACCATCAAGTTGTACGAGGCAAAAAACCGGCTGTTCAGCTCAATCAACCGCACGCTGGGTGAGGGGATTGCGCAGCTGCTTTCGGCGCAGATCCTGGCCGGGCAATATGAGCGACAAAAAGCGCTCTTAACCCAGTCGGAGATCAAACTTCTTCATGCGCAGGTGAACCCGCACTTCCTGTTTAACGCCCTGAATACGCTAAAAGCGGTTATTCGCCGTGACAGCGACCAGGCCGCGCAGCTGGTGCAGTATTTATCGACATTTTTCCGTAAGAACCTCAAACGCCCTTCGGAAATTGTTACCCTGGCCGATGAAATTGAGCATGTGAACGCTTATCTGCAAATCGAGCAAGCGCGTTTTCAGTCGCGGCTGCATGTGTCGTTATCCGTGCCGGACGAGCTGGCGTATCAGCATCTTCCGGCCTTTACCCTGCAACCTATCGTGGAAAATGCCATCAAACACGGCACGTCGCAGCTGCTGGGCATCGGGGAGATAACCATATCGGCCAGCTGTTTTAATCACCATCTGGTGCTGGATATTGAAGATAACGCCGGGCTCTACCAGCCAACCGCCTCGGGCGGATTAGGGATGAGCCTGGTGGATAAACGCCTGCGCGCTCACTTCGGCGATGCGTGCGGCATTACCGTCGCCTGTGAGCCGGACCGATTTACCCGCATTACCTTACGATTACCGCTGGAGGAAAACGCATGTTGAAAGTGCTGATTGTTGATGATGAGCCGTTAGCACGGGAAAACCTGCGCATTCTGTTGCAGGAGCAAAGCGATATCGAGATCGTTGGTGAGTGTGCTAACGCTATAGAAGCAATTGGGGCCGTACATAAACTGCGCCCGGACGTGCTGTTTCTGGATATCCAGATGCCGCGCATCAGCGGGCTGGAGATGGTCGGGATGCTCGACCCGGAACACCGCCCGTATATTGTGTTTTTGACGGCGTTTGACGAATACGCCGTGAAAGCTTTTGAAGAACATGCCTTTGATTATCTGCTTAAACCGATAGAAGAAAAAAGACTGGAAAAGACGCTCATCCTCCTGCGCCAGGAGCGTACCGTGCAGGATGTTACCCTGTTACCGGAAAATCAGCAGCCGCTGAAGTTTATTCCCTGTACCGGTCACAGCCGAATTTATCTGCTGCAAATGGACGATGTGGCTTTTGTCAGTAGCCGCATGAGCGGCGTGTTTGTCACCAGCGCCGAAGGTAACGAAGGCTTTACCGAGCTGACCCTGCGCACGCTGGAAAGCCGCACGCCGTTGATTCGCTGCCATCGTCAGTACCTGGTTAACATGGCGCACCTGAAAGAGATCCGCCTGGAGGATAACGGCCAGGCTGAGCTGGTATTGCGCGCAGGACAGACCGTACCGGTGAGCCGTCGCTATCTGAAAAGTTTGAAAGAGGCGATTGGCCTGTAAAACTGGTACACTGCGCGCCATTGCATCATCGACATTCGAAGGCTCTATGCTCAGTAACGATATACTCCGTAGCCTGCGCTACACCCTGAAAGCAAACAACAACGATATGGTGCGTATTCTTACGCTGGCCGATATGGAATCCACGTCAGCCGGTTTCGACACCTGGATGACCAAAGAAGATGAAGAGGGCTTTGTGCGTTGCCCGGACATCATTCTGTCTGGTTTCCTGAACGGCCTTATCTATCATAAGCGCGGCAAAGATGAATCTGCGCCGGAGCTGGCGCTGGAGCGTCGTGTGAACAACAACACGGTGCTGAAAAAGCTGCGTATCGCGTTTTCACTGAAAACCGACGATATTCTGGCGATCATGACCGAGCAGAAATTCCGCGTGTCGATGCCGGAAATCACCGCGATGATGCGCGCCCCGGACCATAAAAATTACCGCGAGTGTGGCGACCAGTTTATGCGTTATTTTTTACGCGGGTTGACGGTACGCGAGCACGCCAAAAAAGCGTAGGTTGCAGACCGGGTAAAGCGGAGTCGCCACCCGGCAAAAAAGCTAAAAAAAAGCCGGAGATGATCTCCGGCTTTTTTATTATTTCACCTGCTGACCAGGTTTCGCGCCTTCATCAGGGCTTAACAGGAAGATATCTTTCCCGCCAGGACCTGCGGCCATCACCATGCCTTCAGAAATACCAAAGCGCATTTTACGCGGTGCCAGGTTAGCAACCATGACGGTCTGACGACCAATCAGTACCTGCGGATCAGGATACGCAGAACGGATACCAGAGAAGACGTTACGCTTCTCGCCGCCCAGATCCAGCGTCAGACGCAGCAGTTTATCGGAGCCATCCACAAATTCCGCGTTTTCAATCAGCGCTACGCGCAGGTCAACTTTCGCGAAATCATCAAAGGTGATGGTTTCCTGAATCGGATCGTCAGCCAGCGGGCCGGTGACCGGTGCAGCAGCGGCTTTCACTTCTTCTTTAGAGGCTTCAACCAGCGCTTCAACCTGTTTCATCTCGATGCGGTTATACAGCGCCTTGAAGGTGTTCACTTTGTGGCTGAGCAGCGGCTGAGCGATCGCATCCCAGGTCAGTTCAGTGTTCAGGAACGCTTCTGCACGGGCAGCAAGCTGTGGCAGAACCGGCTTCAGATACGTCATCAGAACGCGGAACAGGTTGATCCCCATAGAGCAGATGGCCTGCAAATCGGCATCACGGCCTTCCTGCTTCGCCACGACCCACGGAGCCTGCTCATCCACATAGCGGTTAGCCAGATCTGCCAGCGCCATAATTTCACGCACGGCTTTACCGAACTCACGTGCTTCCCACGCGTCGCCAATGGTGGCAGCTGCGTCGGTGAAGGTTTTGTACAGGGCCGGGTCGGCCAGTTCAGCTGCCATCACGCCGTCGAAACGCTTGGCAATAAAACCTGCGTTACGGGAAGCCAGGTTGACCACTTTGTTCACGATGTCTGCGTTCACGCGCTGCACGAAATCTTCCAGGTTCAGGTCGATATCGTCGATGCGTGAAGAGAGTTTCGCGGTGTAGTAATAACGCAGGCTGTCCGCGTCGAAGTGGTTCAGCCAGGTGCTGGCTTTAATGAAGGTGCCGCGAGATTTGGACATCTTCGCGCCGTTGACCGTCACATAGCCGTGTACGAACAGGTTGGTCGGCTTGCGGAAGTTGCTGCCTTCCAGCATTGCCGGCCAGAACAGGCTGTGGAAGTAAACGATGTCTTTGCCGATGAAGTGATACAGCTCGGCATCGGAGTCTTTCTTCCAGTATTCGTCAAAGCTGACGGTGTCGCCGCGCTTGTCGCACAGGTTCTTGAAGGAGCCCATGTAGCCGATTGGCGCGTCAAGCCAGACGTAGAAATATTTGCCCGGTGCGTTCGGGATTTCGAAGCCGAAGTATGGTGCATCGCGGGAGATATCCCACTGCTGCAAACCAGACTCGAACCACTCCTGCATTTTGTTCGCCACCTGCTCTTGCAGCGCGCCACTGCGGGTCCACGCCTGCAGCATTTCGCTAAACGACGGCAGGTCGAAGAAGAAGTGTTCGGAATCACGCATCACCGGCGTTGCGCCAGATACTACCGATTTTGGTTCGATAAGCTCGGTTGGGCTGTAGGTTGCGCCGCACACTTCGCAGTTATCGCCATACTGGTCGGGTGATTTACATTTCGGGCAGGTGCCTTTCACGAAACGATCCGGCAGGAACATACCTTTTTCTGGATCGTACAGCTGAGAGATAGTGCGGTTTTTAATAAAACCGTTCTCTTTCAGACGCGAGTAAATAAGCTCCGACAGCTCACGGTTTTCGTCGCTGTGCGTGGAGTGGTAGTTGTCGTAGCTGATGTCAAAGCCAGCAAAATCAGTCTGATGTTCCTGACTCATTTCGGCAATCATCTGCTCAGGAGAAACACCCAACTGCTGTGCTTTCAACATAATTGGCGTGCCGTGGGCATCGTCCGCGCAGATGAAGTTGACCTGATGGCCGCGCATTCGCTGGTAACGGACCCAGACATCAGCCTGGATATGCTCCAGCATGTGGCCGAGGTGGATTGAGCCGTTGGCGTACGGCAGTGCGCACGTTACCAGAATTTTTTTCGCGACTTGAGTCATAGTAGTCATTACTTCTTTTAACTGTGAAAAGGGTTTTTGATATTACCAAATGGGGCATTATTAAGTAAGCACAAACCGCGGCCTTTCAGGTAAACTTGTTCAACTAAGGTCTTATTCACAAGAACAAAGGAGTCGGGATGAGTTCGCAATCCCAGGCCAAATCACCGGAAGTCCTACGCGCAATGGTTGCCGGGATCCTGGCTAATTTTCAGCATCCAACCCTGAAGCACAATCTCACTACGCTGAAAGCGCTGCATCATGTCGCCTGGCTGGATGAAACGCTGCACATTGAACTGCAAATGCCGTTCGTGTTCACCAGCGCCTTTGATGCGTTAAAAGAGGAGTGCAGCTCTGATCTGCTGCGCATCACCGGGGCGAAAGCCATTGACTGGAAGCTGACCCACAACATCGCCACGCTTAAGCGGGTGAAAAACCATCCGGGTGTGAACGGCGTGAAGAATATCATCGCGGTCAGCTCCGGTAAGGGTGGGGTGGGTAAATCCTCCACGGCGGTAAACCTGGCGCTGGCGCTGGCTGCCGAAGGGGCAAAAGTGGGTATTCTGGATGCTGATATCTACGGCCCGTCGATTCCCAACATGCTGGGCGCAGAAAACCAACGTCCAACTTCGCCAGATGGTACGCACATGGCGCCTATCATGGCGCATGGCCTGGCAACCAACTCGATTGGCTATCTGGTAACAGACGATAACGCGATGGTCTGGCGTGGCCCGATGGCCAGTAAAGCGCTGATGCAGATGTTGCAGGAAACGATGTGGCCCGATCTGGATTACCTGGTTCTGGATATGCCGCCGGGTACGGGTGACATTCAGCTCACTCTGGCGCAGAACATTCCGGTTACTGGTGCCGTTGTGGTGACCACGCCGCAGGATATCGCGCTGATTGATGCCAAAAAAGGGATCGTCATGTTCGAGAAAGTGGACGTACCGGTGCTCGGTATTGTCGAGAACATGAGTATGCATATTTGCAGCAACTGCGGACATCATGAGCCAATCTTTGGCACCGGTGGCGCAGAGAAACTGGCTGAGCAGTATCACACCCAGTTACTCGGCCAGATGCCGCTGCACATTACGCTGCGTGAAGATCTGGACAGCGGTAAACCGACGGTTGTGAGCCGCCCTGAAAGTGAGTTCGCTGATATGTATCGCCAGCTTGCGGGCCGCGTTGCCGCGCAGCTCTACTGGCAGGGTGAAGTCATTCCGGGTGAAATCGCGTTCCGCGCGGTGTAATTTCTTTGCTTTAGTGCCAGGTGGCGCTTCGCTTACCCGGCTCATCACGTAGGTCGGGTAAGGCGAAGCCGCCACCCGACTTTTAACGCAACCGGTAATGCATCAAATAATACTCTCCGTCCGGAGAATCTCCCGATGCCTCGATATGCCAGCCGTGGCGCTGGTAAAAGACGACGGCCCGTTTATTTTTCACCAGACACTTTAATGCCCCGGTACTGGTAAACGTCTTTTGCGCCTGTTCCAGTAGCAATCGTCCCACGCCCAGACTCTGGTACTGCGGGTCGACAAACAGGTTGTGCAGAAAGTTATCGGTAATCCAGATGGATGCAAAACCCAGGCGATGGCCGTCTTGCACAGCGACCCAAATCTCTTCGTCGCGGGTTGCTGCGTCAAAGTCTTCAGGTTGCCATTGCGAACTGTTTAACCACGGCCAGGCATCACGGCGCGCGTGTAGGTAGAGCGTGCGCAGGAAAGGATGGTCGCTTTCCTGCCACGGGCGGATCGTTATTGAATCAGCGGTGATAGAAAATATCTCCATTGTACGCTTTATAGATTTTGCCATCGGCATCACCGATCAGAACGTAATTCTCGCCCATATAGGTCCAGTGCGTGCCCGCATCCGGTGCTGGAAGGTTACGCAGTTGATACTGTTTGATGGTGTATTCCGGTGTCTGGTACAGCGCAGGCGCCGTGTCACCGATCTTGAATTTCGTGAAATCGGCAATGAACTCTTGTTCTGCGTATGCCTGGATGCCCGCAGGGGCTGCCGCCGCCTCTGGCGCGGAAAACGCGATACCTGCAACTGACATCAACGCGCCCAGAAGCAGTAATTTACCTTTCGACATTGTTTCTCCGATGTTTCATTTAGCGATAATCTGGCCTGTGGTTCCGTGACCAGCCAGAAACAGTGTATCTTATGACTGGCAGTGTGGCTCGTTTGGGAAAAAATGTAACAAATGGTTGTGTCTTGTCTTTATCAGAAAGAGCGATGTGATAGCGCTGGCTATCGGACGAGCGAACACTCCACTCTCGCTGTAATAGTCTGTTTATTCTCCTTAGCGTTGCTTCTGTTAATTTCTATTATTGTTGGGCGCAATTCTTGTATTAGCACACCCTCTAACTTAGGATGCAGACTTTATCACTCGCTGATATTTAATATTTATTTCCTAAATATTTCAGGCGATTAACCCATGCCTATCATCAATATAAAAAATGAAATTAATAAGAATTCCCTTGCTTATATCGGCCATTTTTATCGCGGGCTGCCAGATGGCACCTGGGCAGTATTTAAATACATTCGGAAAAAATAAGCCCCCGGTTATTGACGAAGAATTTGATCTGAATAAAAGAGTCGATATTTATCCTCTTACGCCTTCAGTTATTGAAAACCTGCGCACTGCGCCACTGAAATCCCAGACTAATCCTGGACTGGACGAACAACTAAAGCGGTGGGAATACCGTATCGGTCCGGGGGATGTACTGATGATTACAGTCTGGGATCACCCTGAGTTGACCACACCTGCCGGGCAATACCGTAGTGCCAGCGATACCGGAAATTGGGTTGGGGCAGACGGGACGCTGTTTTATCCGTATGTGGGGAAAATATCAGTAGCAGGCAAAACGATAGCGGAGGTGCGCGACAGTATTACTGCGCGCCTGGAGCAGGTGATTGAAAGCCCGCAGGTGGATGTCAGCATTGCCGCTTTCCGCTCGCAAAAAGCCTATGTCACCGGCGAAGTGGTGAAATCAGGGCAGCAGCCGATCACCAACATCCCACTGACCGTGATGGACGCGGTGAACGCAGCTGGCGGCTTGTCTGCAGATGCTGACTGGCGTCACGTGGTGTTAACCCATGAGGGTAAAGATGCACCCATTTCGCTCTATGCGCTTATGCAGCATGGCGATTTAACACAGAATCATCTGTTATTGCCGGGCGATATTCTGTTTATTCCGCGTAATGATGCCCTGAAGGTCTTTGTCATGGGGGAGGTGGTTAAACAGAGCACCCTCAAAATGGATCGCAGTGGCATGACCCTTGCCGAGGCGTTGGGAAATGCCGGTGGGCTAAATATGAATATGGCGGATGCCAGTGGGATCTTTGTTATTCGTTCCGTGTTGCGTAGCAGCGACAAAGAGAAAATAGCCAGGGTGTACCAGCTGAACGCGCGGGATGCTTCAGCCATGGTTCTGAGTGCTGAATTTCAGCTGGAGCCCTACGATATTGTCTATGTCACCACTGCTCCACTTTCGCGCTGGAATCGCATCGTCAGCCAGCTGGTACCAACGATTAGCGGTATTCACGACCTGACCGAAACGGTCCGCTATATCAAGTCGTGGCCACAATGATTATCCAGTCAATATTGGTTGTGTGCACTGGCAATATCTGCCGCTCCCCGACAGGGGAGCGTCTGCTGCAAAAATACCTTCCCCTTATCCGCATTGAATCCGCAGGAATTAATGGTCTTGAAGGACAGCCTGCCGACTGCTGCGCAGCAGATACGATCCTTCAGTACGGTGTTTCGCTGCAGGGACATGTGGCGCGTAAATTGACGCACGCGATGATGCGCCAGTCTGACTTGATCCTGGTGATGGAGAGCCGGCAATTAAATTATATCTCAGCGATTGCCCCCGAGATGCGAGGCAAAAGCCTGCTGTTTGGACGGTGGCTTGATAACAAAGAAATACCCGATCCGTACTGTAAAAGTCCGGATGCATTTGAATACGTTTTTGACCTGCTGGTCAGGGCAAGTCAGGAGTGGGCCAGACGGCTCAACAGGTAAAGGATTAACCTATGTTATCGAAAAATGAGTATGCCTACGGCGAATCTACTGAGATTCAGCAGCTGGATATGGGGCGTCTTTTCGCCGAACTGTTTGACCATCGGCTGCGCATTATTTTCGTCACCCTTTGCTTTGCATTTTTTGGGGGGATGTACACGCTGTTTGCAACGCCGCAGTACAGTGCTGATGCCCTGATCCAGATTGAGGACAAACAACAAAACAGCCTGCTGAAGTCCCTTAACCAGCTGACGCCGGGTTATACGCCAGACTCAATGGCGGAAATACAGCTGCTCAAATCGCGCATGATCCTCGGAAAAACCATCGATGATCTCGGTTTACGTTATCAGGTCATTCAGTCACGACTCCCGATTCTGGGGGCCGGTTGGGCCAGGCTTACCGGTGAAAAACCGGGCGCGCTGAGCCTGGCATTCCTGCAATTCCCGGCTCAGCAAGCCGGTGACAAAAACCTGACTGTCATTGCCGAAGGTCAAAACCGTTTTCGGGTGGAAGCTGCGGGGATCCGCGCTCAGGGAAAAACAGGACAACTGCTGAAAATGGCAGGCGTATCGCTGCTGGTCAGCGAACTAGACGCCCCGGTGGGCACGCGTTTTCAGGTAAAACAGCGTTCTTTGCCGCAAACCATCAATGATTTGACCACGCGTTTTAACGTAAAAGAGATGGGAAAAGACAGCGGCATTCTGAGCCTGAGCCTGACGGGCGCTAGCCCGGAGCTTATCACCCGGACACTGAAAAGCATTGCCGATAACTATCTTCAGCAGAACATCGCCCGCCAGGCTGCCCAGGATTCGCAAAGTCTGGATTTCCTGCAGCGGCAGCTGCCCAGCGTGCGGGCCGATCTGGAACAGGCAGAAAAACGCCTGAATACTTATCGCCAGCAACGTGACTCGGTTGACCTGAGTCTTGAGGCGAAATCTGTGCTCGAGCAAATAGTGAATGTGGATAATCAGCTCAATGAACTGACATTTCGCGAGGCGGAAATCTCGCAGCACTTCAAGAAAGATCACCCAAGCTACCGCGCCCTGCGCGAGAAACGGCACACGCTGGAGAATGAACGCGCAAGGCTGAGCCAGCGTGTCTCGGGAATGCCCTCAATGCAGCAAGAGATATTGCGTCTTAGCCGTGATGTCGATTCAGGCCGGGCTATCTATCAGCAACTGTTGACCCGCCAGCAGGAGCTGAATATCTCCCGCTCAAGTACGATAGGTAATGTGCGCATTATCGATGAGCCGCTTATGTCTCCTGAACCTGTTCAGCCGCGTAAGTTATTGATTGTTCTTCTCTCAACGCTGATAGGACTGATTCTGTCTGCCGGTTCGGTCATGGTGAAAGCCGCCTTTAAGAAAGGGATAGATACCCCGGAACTGCTGGAAGCCCACGGTATGAACGTCTATGCCACGCTGCCCCGTTCATCCTGGTTGAGAGATAAAACCCGGATCCCGAAAGTGCATTTCTTTGGCGCTGCCGAGAAACACAAAACCACTAACGTACCCTTTTTACCCATCGACAGACCGCTGGATATTTTCGTCGAGGCAGTGCGTGGGCTGCGAACCAGCCTGCACTTTGCGATGATGGAGGCTGAAAACAACATTCTGATGTTCAGTGGGCCGACGCAAAACTGCGGCAAGACGCTGGTCAGTACCACCCTGGCGGCACTGGTGGCTCAGGTTGGGGAGAGGGTATTACTGGTGGATGCCGACATGCGTAAGGGCTACGTTCACAACATTTTTCCGCTGAGAAATGATTCGGGGTTATCCGACGTTCTTTCCGGGAAAGTGTCATTCCAGCAGGCAATCCAGACTTATGAAACCGCGAATTTTGATGTAGTGACTTGCGGGCAGATCCCGCCAAATCCCGCGGAATTGCTGATGCACGATCGCTTCCGCAAATTTATACAGTGGGCCAGTGAACGCTATGACATGGTGATTATTGATACGCCGCCTATCCTGGCAGTGACGGATGCCGCACTGGTTGGAAGCCTTGCTGCATCGACACTGTTGGTGGCGCGTTATAACGTCACCAGTGTGAAAGAGATGCTTGCCTGTACGCGGCGACTGCAAAAAATGAACGTGAATATTAAGGGCGTTATCGTCAATGACGTGGTGAGATCGGCAGTGAGTTATTACAGTGCAGGCTACAATCTGCAAGGCGATGATTATGAGAAGGTCGCTTACGCGAAAGGGAAGAAGAAACGCAGGGCGGGAAACTGATAAAGGGTTGGCAAGAACAAACGGGTGCGGGCGAATGCTCGCACCCGTTAGGGATATTACTTCGCCAGAACTTCCTGCGCAGTACGCTCAACCAGAGACAGCAGGACTTTGATGTCCTCCAGCGTCACGGTTGGGTTCAGCAGCGTCAGCTTCAGGCAGGTGATACCGTTATGCTCGGTGACACCGACGTTGGCACGGCCGGATTCCAGCAGTGCATCGCCGATTTTCTGGTTCAACAGCGCAATGCCCGCATCATCCATCTGCATTTGCGGACGGAAGCGGAACAGCACGCTTGCCAGCTGAGGTTGCATCACCAGTTCAAGAGCTGACTGCTCTTTCACATACGCAGCAACCTGCTGTGCCAGGGTCACACCGTGATCGATGATAGCAGCGTACTGCTCCTGACCCAGTGCTTCCAGGCTCATCCACAATTTAAGCGCATCGAAACGACGCGTGGTTTGCAGAGACTTGGATACCAGGTTAGGCACGCCAGCTTCTTCGTCGAACTCAGAGTTCAGGTACGCAGCCTGATAGCGCATCAGCTCATAGTGACGCGCTTCTTTCAGCAGGAACGCGCCGCAGCTGATGGTCTGGAAGAACTGTTTGTGGAAGTCCAGGGTAATGGAATCCACCAGCTCGATACCGTCCAGATAGTGGCGATACTGCTCAGACATCAGCAATGCGCCGCCCCAGGCCGCATCAACGTGTACCCAGATATTCTGCTTCGCCGCCAGATCAGCAATCGCACGCAGCGGATCGATAGCACCGGCATCGGTAGTACCTGCTGTCGCGACAATCGCCAGGATCTGTTCGCCGTTGGCATTACACTGCTCAATTTTCGCCGCCAGATCGGTCAGATCCATGCGGGAGAATTCGTCAGTTTTCACCTGTACCACGGACTGGTAACCCAGGCCCATCAACGCCATGTTTTTCTGCACGGAGAAGTGCGCGTTTTCGGAGCACAGCACACGAATTTTACGCAGATCGCCAACCAGACCGTCCTGCTGGACAGAGTGGCCCAGACGCGCAAAGAACGCATCACGTGCCAGCATCAGCCCCATCAGGTTGCTCTGGGTGCCGCCGCTGGTGAAGACACCTGCGTCGCCAGCCTGATAACCCACGCGGGTACGCAGCCATTCAATCAGTTTGATTTCGATAATGGTTGCGGACGGGCTTTGATCCCAGGAGTCCATACTCTGGTTAGTTGCGTTAATCAGCACTTCCGCGGCCTGGCTTACCACCAGGCTTGGGCAATGCAGGTGCGCAACACACTGCGGGTGATGAACGGACAAACTGTCTTTCAGGAAGAACTCAACGGCGCGTTCAATCGCCGCGTCGTTGCCCAGCCCCTTCGGGTTGAAATCCAGCTTAATACGGTCGCGCAGTTCTGCGACCGTTTTGCCCTGGTACATCTCAGGCTGTTTCAGCCACTGCATCACAGCCTGAGTGCTTTGTTCAATCGCCTGCTGGTAAGCTTCAATGCTCTGTGCAGAGGAGAACAAAATTGGGTTTGAATCAGACATCGTAATCAATAACTCCGGTTACGCCGGGCGAACGCCCGCAGCAAGCAGTGCCTGCTCGAATTTATCCAGGAAGATCTTCAGCTCTTCATCGCTGATCAGCAGAGAAGGCAGCAGACGCAGCACAATGCCGTTACGACCGCCACGTTCCAGAATCAGACCAGCTTCGAAGCACTTCTTCTGAATCAGCGCAGACAGCTCGCCATCGCCCGGGTAGCAACCCATGTGGTCAGCCGCTTCGTGTGGCTTAACGATCTCGATACCGATCATCATGCCCAGACCACGAATATGACCGATTACCGGATAACGTTTTTGCAGCTCAGCCAGCTGTGCTTTCAGCCATTCGCCTTGTGCAGCCACTTTGCCTGCGATGTTCTGGTCTTTGAGGATTTTCAGCGTCGTCAGACCGGTTGCCATCGCCAGCTGGTTGCCGCGGAAAGTACCGGTGTGGTGACCTGGTGCCCATGCATCGAACTGCTTTTTGATACCGAGCACGGCCAGTGGCAGACCGCCACCAACAGCTTTGGACATCACGATGATATCTGGCTCGATACCTGCGTGTTCGAAGGCGAAGAATTTACCTGTACGGGCAAAGCCTGCCTGAACTTCGTCGAGGATCAGCAGAATGCCGTGTTCCTGAGTCACTTTACGGATGCGCTGCAACCACTCAGCCGGAGCCGGGTTCACGCCGCCTTCGCCCTGAACCGCTTCCAGAATAACGGCAGCAGGTTTGCGCACGCCGCTTTCTACGTCGTTGATCAGGTTATCGAAGTAGTAGGTCAGCGCTTTCACGCCCGCTTCACCGCCGATACCCAGTGGGCAACGGTACTGATGTGGGTAAGGCATGAACTGAACTTCTGGCATCATGCCGTCAACCGCTTCTTTCGGAGACAGGTTGCCGGTCACGGACAGTGCGCCGTGAGTCATACCGTGGTAGCCACCAGAGAAGCTGATGATACCGCTACGGCCGGTAACTTTTTTCGCCAGTTTCAGTGCTGCTTCAACAGCATCAGCACCAGATGGGCCGGTGAATTGCAGGCAATACTCTTTGCCCTGACCAGGCAGCAGAGACAGCAGATATTCGGAGAACGCGTCTTTCAACGGCGTAGTCAGATCCAATGTATGTAACGGCAAGCCGCTGGTAATGACATTTTGGATGCTTTTCAGCACATCAGGGTGGTTATGGCCAAGCGCAAGGGTGCCTGCGCCTGCTAAACAGTCAAGGTATTCTTTATTATCTGCATCGGTGATCCACACGCCGTCTGCTTTAGTGATAGCTAAAGGCAGCTTGCGCGGATAACTCCTGACGTTAGATTCAAACTCGGCCTGACGGGCCAGATAGGTTTCGTTGCTTTTATGGGCATCTACGGTGTCAATACGGACTTTATCCGTCATCATATCACTCCTACAACCGCCGCTTCGTTATGAGCCACGATTGAATAAAAAGTTAAAAAACAGATGGGGCCTGAAAAAAACGCCGCCAATATAGAGCCTTTTGCCACGGGGCTCAATGGTTAATTTGTTTACTGTTTTGTTACATGGCGCTCAGGGGGAGGAATATCCTCGTTTTGAGAATGAAAGTAGTGAGTTCCGGGTAATAAAAACAGCACGTTACGCTGACTTCGCTGTGACCGTAAAAGTCGGGGGGAGAGTGTTACAAATCGTGCCTTTTTTTGCTGGAAAAGGAGGCTTATTGCCTCCTCCGCTTCGTTATTTCTGTGTCACCTGTAAAAGTCCGTGCTCGCGTCCTTTGGTTTTATTCCACGAAGCATCCGTAATACCGTTCTCATCAAGGCTAATGGATATAACAAATCCGTTACCATGTATTTCATAAAAATTTGCATTTAAGCGTTTAACGGTCGCTTTTTTGCCATTAACCGTTGCGCTAAAAAAGCCGTTCGAAATAGTGGCATTAAGTCCGTTCGATGAGAACGAGGCTTCACGCATGGGATCGTGGATCTTGGCTTCTTGCGCATGTTGTACCGCTGCTGCGGCATTCTCCATTGCTTGCTTTTCAGCCGCTGCGTTTACCGCTGCCGTACGGTTTTGCTCGGCAAGGTAGCAGGTATCGCGGCTGATGCCCTGCGCTTCGCATTTCGCCATCCGATCCGCCTGGGCTGTACAACCTGCCAGCGTTGAAAGGGCCACGGCTATCATCACTAATTTTTTCATTATATGACCTTGATTATTGAAAACGACACAGAGTCAATTCGTTTATTTACCTGACAACTATAAGCACTGGTTTATTTGCGTAAAATAAATCATGCCAATAAAAATGCCCGTCGCGACCAGGCACAAAGAAACTATTGCGCTATATATAATTAATTTCATCGAACAGTATCAATATGGCGATTAAGGAATATCGTAAATGTTATGAATTTTCGTAGAGCTTATTTTAGTATGCGTTTCTTTAGTAGCGACACTGGTTACGGAGGACAACTATCCAATATCAGGACTGACATCATTTTGATGTAGATCACATTTGATACTATTAGATAAGCCCATGACTATATGAATATTATTGTTGTAATTTATTGTTTTTAATGGATATTTATGAGTGGTGTACAAGCGGGGTAAATCCGGCTGAGCGTTTAATTACTCATAAATCAATAACATTAAATGTATGCATTTAAAAATAGTTGCGGCAAAAAATAATGGATAAAAATTTGATTGTTTAGCGTGGGTATCGCTGGGGATGTTGAAAGGGGCAGGGCTTGCTATTGCGTGCAGCTTACCTTAGTCTGCCTCTGTTACATTATTTTGTGTAATTTGACTCGGGGTGCCCTTCTTCGATGAAGGCTGAGAAATACCCGTATTACCTGATCTGGATAATGCCAGCGTAGGGAAGTCAGATGCCTTCCCGGTCATCGCTTCTTCACGCAAGGCAGGAGCGACACCATGCAGCCTGACCTGCTCGACTTACACGTTTTACATCAGTTCCGAACCCGTTCCCCGCTCACGCACTGCATGACTAACGATGTCGTGCAAACTTTTACCGCTAACGTGCTGCTGGCGCTTGGTGCTTCTCCGGCGATGGTCATTGAAGCGGAAGAAGCTGAACAGTTCGCTACTTTTGCAGATGCATTGCTGATTAATGTCGGCACGCTTACCGCCCCCCGCGCGCAGTCGATGCGCCGGGCGATAGAGAGCGCCGTTGCCGCAGGTAAACCCTGGACGCTCGACCCGGTTGCGGTCGGCGCGCTGACGTTCCGCACCCGTTTTTGCCATCAAATCCTCACGCTTAAACCTGCCGCTATTCGCGGTAATGCCTCGGAAATTCTGGCGCTTGCCGGAATGAGCGCCGGGGGCCGTGGCGTAGATACCACCGACACGGCCTCAAGCGCACTGCCCGCGGCGCAGGCGCTGGCACGACAGACTAATGCCATCGTCGTGGTCACCGGGGAAGTCGATTATGTGACTGACGGGCTACGAACCCATACGGTGACAGGGGGTGATCCCCTAATGACGCGCGTTGTGGGAACCGGATGTGCGCTTTCGGCTGTGGTGGCCGCCAGTTGTTCATTGCCTGGAGACCGGCTGGATAACGTGGCGGCAGCCTGTGGCTTTATGAAGCGCGCAGGAACGGTCGCCATCAGGCATTCTCGCGGCCCGGGTAGCTTTGCCAGTGTGTTTCTCGATGCGCTCTACACCCTGGAGGAACAGGTATGAAGCGAATTAATGCACTGACCATTGCCGGCACCGATCCAAGCGGCGGCGCGGGTATTCAGGCCGATCTGAAAACCTTCTCAGCGCTGGGAGCCTATGGCTGTTCGGTGATCACTGCTCTGGTGGCGCAAAATACACGCGGCGTACAATCGGTTTATCGTATTGAACCCGATTTTGTCGCGGCACAGCTGGACTCGGTGTTCAGCGATGTGCGCATCGATACCACAAAAATCGGGATGCTGGCGGAAACAGATATTGTTGAAGCGGTGGCTGAACGGCTTAAACGCTACCAGATACAAAACGTGGTGCTCGATACCGTGATGCTGGCCAAAAGTGGCGATCCGCTGCTTTCTGTTTCTGCTGTCGAGACCCTGCGACAAAAACTGCTCCCGCAGGTAGCGCTGATCACGCCTAACCTGCCAGAAGCCGCAACGCTGCTGAATGCGCCGCACGCGCGGAATGAACGCGAGATGAAAGAGCAGGGCAGGGCGCTGCTGGCCATGGGCTGTGGCGCGGTGCTGATGAAAGGCGGCCATCTTGATGATGCCGAAAGCCCGGACTGGCTCTTTACCCGTGACGGAGAAATGCGGTTTACCGCGCCCAGGGTACAGACCAAAAACACGCACGGTACAGGCTGTACACTCTCGGCGGCGCTGGCGGCACTGCGCCCGCGACATAACTCCTGGGCCGATACGGTGCAGGAGGCCAAAACCTGGCTCTCTGCGGCACTGGCAAAAGCCGATACTCTGGAAGTGGGTCACGGTATTGGGCCGGTTCATCATTTTCATGCATGGTGGTAAGCCGTATACTGACAGGAAACACCACGCCTGAGAAAACACAGATGGAACAAGCGCATACCCGGTTAATCGAGCAGCTTAACGAACGGATCGCCGCGCCGGACAACACGCCGCTGTATCTTAAGTTTGCCGAAACGGTCAAAAACGCCGTGCGTAGTGGCGTGCTGGAACACGGGAATATTTTGCCGGGTGAGCGCGACCTGAGCCAGCTGACCGGGGTATCGCGCATCACTGTGCGTAAAGCGATGCAGGCGCTGGAAGAAGAGGGCGTGGTCACCCGCGCCCGGGGTTATGGCACGCAAATTAATAATATCTTTGAATATTCCCTCAAAGAGGCGCGTGGATTTTCTCAGCAGGTGGTGTTACGCGGGAAAAAGCCCAATACGCTGTGGGTCAACAAGCGGGTGGTGAAATGCCCGGAAGAGGTCGCCAGCCAATTATCACTCGCGCCGCAAAGCGATGTCTTCTTACTTAAACGTATTCGTTACGTGGATGACGACGCCGTTTCGATTGAGGAGTCCTGGGTTCCGGTGGGATTAATTCACGACCCGGATGCGATTGGCATCTCGCTGTATGATTATTTCCGCAGTCAGAATATCTTCCCGCAGCGCACCCGTTCCCGCGTTAGTGCCCGGATGCCAGACAGCGAATTTCAGGCGCATATCAAAATGGACGATAAAATACCGGTGCTGGTGATAAAGCAGGTTGCGCTTGACCAACAACACCGGCCCATTGAGTACAGCATCAGCTATTGTCGAAGCGATCTATACGTCTTTGTGTGCGAGGAGTAACGCGTCCCGCGTAGGGGCGCAATCGCCGCCCCGATGGCTGACCACCCATGCCGCGACCGCGTTGCCAAGCTGCACCGCGTCGGCCAGACTCCATCCCGCAGCCAGCCCGGCAAGCGTACCGCCTGCATGACTATCGCCCGCGCCGATGGTGTCCACCACCGTGGCAGGAAAGGCTGGAACATACCCGCTCTCTTCCCCGTTAAAATACCCGGCACCGTCTTTATCGTGACGCACGATCAGCGCTGAGGCGAACCGCTTTTGCCATTGCGCGCCAAATGACTCCGGATCCATGCCAAACCTTTCGGCGGCAATGTCCGCCTCCTGGCGATTCAGGGATACGATAGGCTGACGGGCCATAATGCGTGCCATCAGCGCGTCGGGAATATCGGCAATGCGCGGGCCAAAGTCGATAAACGCAGTCACGTTATGCAGGCCTTCCAGCCATGTCGTGAGCAGCTTGCCGCAGGGTGACGCCAGCTGGTAGCCGGATAAATACACCAGACTTGCGGGCGGTACGCTGAGCGCATCCAGCCAGGGTTGCTGCCACTGGTTTTCCACGCCGCTGAACGACATAAACGTGCGTTCACCGTCAGGCTCGACCAGCGCCAGACACCAGCCGTTGTCGCCTGTTTCGGCTTCCACCGCGCTGTGCAGATCCTGTTTTGCCATCGCGTTACGGATGATATCTGCCCATACGCCGTGGCCGACGGGCAGTGCGTTTTGCGCGGTAATGCCAAGTCGTTTCAGCGCAATGGCAATGTTCAGCGCACAGCCGCCAATGTTCACGCCCTGCTGTTTTAGCTCGATATCACACCCGCGCCACGGCAGGGCGTAGGCATCAGCAATGACGTCAATCACTGCCGCGCCCAGTACCGTTACCGGGCGTGTAGCCTGTAATGTCTCAAGGTGACGGGCAAAATCTGACGTCATACACCCTCCCTTTGCTCCCGGTAGTGCAGTAATTTTTCGCAGTAATGACCAAAGTCGAGCTGGTTAACGGCATCGAGTTCATCCTTAAGCGCCGGATCAATCGCCTGCACGCCATGCAGCGCGCCACAGATGGCCGTTGCCATCGCCCCGATGGTGTCAGTATCACCGCCCAGGTTGGCACATAAAATGGCGCAGCGGTTCGGATCGGTTCCAGCCAGTTCAACCATCGCAATGGCTGCCGGAACAGATTCAATGGTACTGGTGCCCGCCCCGACGAGTTGATAAACCTGCTCGCTGGCGGACTCGATCCCCTTTGCAGTACGCACGGTGTGCAGCGCCAGTTCGATACGTGCGGCCAGAGAAGCGCTGAATGTGGTGGGCTTCGCTTCCTGGGCGTAACGGGCGATGCCGGGCAGGGCATCAACAATGTTTTGCCAGCGCTCACCATCAATGGCACGCGAAATCGCCCAGGCAATCACCACCGCTCCGGCAATCGCGAGGTCAGATTTATGCGTGGGGCTGGACGCCAGCGCCACCTGTTCGACAAAGTGCTCAAGACGGGTAGCGGGCAGCAAACATCCCAGCGGGGATGCGCGCATGGCCGCGCCGTTGGTTACGCCGTTGTTCTCAAGCGCACTCACCGGTTTACCGTCGCGGATGGCATTCAGCGCGATTTTGGACGTTGGGCCAAGCACGTTTTTGTTAAACGCGTCGAACGACTCGGCCCAGTGCAGAATATGTCTGCCGATGACATCAGCATTGATCTGCCCGTCGCATTCGATAATCGCATCGGCCAGGCACAGTGCCATTGAGGTGTCATCGGTAAACTCTGCCCGGTCAAAATAGCAGGCCGCGTTGTTCTCGGCCGGCCCTGGTAAGAAGCGGTCTATCCAGCCGAAGTGGGCTTTTACACGGCTTCTTGGCCACAGCTCCGATGGCATCCCCATCGCATCCCCTAACGCCTGCCCGTAAAGAGCCCCGAGAACACGTTCGTGTTTCATTTCACTTCCCCTTGTGTCAGCGCGGCATCGCCATCAACCACCTCAATTGCGGTGATCTCTTTATCCGATTCGCGGAAAAACAGCATAAACATCACGGCGATCACGGCAATCATGATCCCACCAAATGCCCACATTCCGGCCCAGTTGAAGGTCAGCCCGTTCACTGGCTCTTTGTATGCGAACATTTTTTCCATCATCACACCGCCCAGGCGGTAACCCAGCAGGCTACCAAAGCCCTGACAGCACAGCGTGATCAAACCCTGCGCGGCAGTACGCATATGCGCGGGCGCTTTTTTATCAACGTAGATGTACGCGGTTACGTAATAGAAGTCATAGCTCACGCCGTGCAGCAGAATACCGAGGAACAACAGGGCGTAAGTGAAGTATTGCTCGGCGCCGCCGTACACAAAGAAACCATAGCGGACTGCGGCGGTGATAAGCCCCAGAAGTAATACCTTCTTAATACCAAAGCGTTTGGTGAAGAATGGCAGCGCCAGCATAAAGAAGATTTCAGAGAACTGGCCGAGCGTCATCCAGCCGGTGGCGTTTTTCATGCCCACTTCGGTGAGATACCCGTTGGCGAAGATGTAGTAAAACGCCAGCGGCATCGCGAACAGGAACGAGCAGAAGAAGAACACCAGAAAGTTCTTGTCGCGCAACAGGATCAGCGCATCAAGCCCCAGCATCACTTTGATGCCCAGCTTGCCGGTGCTCTTCGGTGGCGTATTCGGCAGAAACAGCGCAAACACGCCAAGCAGCGCGGAACTGGCGGCGGTCATCAGCAGCGGGATGTTGGTATCAGAGATGTCGCTATAGCCCATCATTTGTGGCAGAAAACCGCAGGCCAGGCCGGAGGCGATCCAGCCGATAGTGCCCATCACGCGGATGCGCGGGAAATCGGCCTCCACATCGTCCACGTTAGAGAAGGCGATACTGTTGGTCAGGGCGATGGTGGGCATATAGGTCAGGGAATACGCCAGCAGCAGCGGGAAAAAGGTGGCGAACTGGGTCTGCTGCGCGGCGAAGTACATCAGCACAGCCCCGGCAAACATCAGCACCGCCAGCACTTTCTGGGCGGCAAAGAAGCGGTCGGTTAACGAGCCGACAAGAATCGGCGAGAGGATCGCGGCGATCGCGGTACAGGCGTAAGACCAGCCAATTTCCCCGGCGCTAAAGCCGCTTTTGCTCAGCCAAAGCCACAGCGGCACAAACCACGCGCCCCAGATAAACCATTCAACAAACATCATGAATGACAGTTGGACTTTCGTTTTCATTGTTTAATCCTGCATGTCAGAGAGGGTACTCCTTTAACATACCATTCAATAATACCTTTTAAATACCTTTGTGGTGATTGTTTGATCAATGTAGCATTTTTGTTGTACACGAATCGAGCCAGCGGATTGTGCTGAAAAAATCCCTGCTGGTGGAAAATCTGTTAAGTCAGTACCAGGCTTAGTCTGCCTACAAAAATGTGGGTCTGGATATCACTCACCGACAAGACGTCGGAATTACGGGAGCATCACTATGACTGATATTGCGCAGTTGCTTGGCAAAGACGCCGACAGCCTTTTACAGCATCGTTGTATGACCATTCCTGCCGACCATCTCTATCTGCCCGGTCACGACTATGTCGACCGCGTGATGATAGACAACAACCGCCCGCCAGCCGTACTGCGTAATATGCAGACGCTCTACAACACCGGGCGGCTGGGCGGAACCGGGTATCTGTCCATTCTGCCGGTTGACCAGGGCGTTGAGCACTCTGCGGGGGCATCCTTCGCTGCCAATCCGCTCTATTTCAATCCGAAGAATATTGTAGAGCTGGCGATTGAAGCGGGTTGCAACTGTGTGGCGTCGACTTACGGCGTGCTGGCCTCGGTTTCCCGCCGTTACGCGCACCGCATTCCTTTCCTGGTGAAGCTGAACCATAACGAAACCCTGAGCTACCCAACCGAATATGACCAGACGCTGTACGCCAGCGTTGAGCAGGCCTTCAACATGGGCGCGGTGGCGGTAGGGGCGACCATCTATTTTGGCTCTGAACAGTCGCGTCGTCAGATTGAAGAGATCTCTGCCGCCTTTGAGCGTGCGCACGAGCTGGGGATGGTGACCGTGCTGTGGGCCTATCTGCGTAACAACGCGTTCAAGAAAGACGGTGTGGATTACCATGTCTCCGCTGACCTGACCGGCCAGGCAAACCATCTGGCGGCGACCATCGGCGCGGATATCGTGAAGCAGAAAATGGCCGAGAATAACGGCGGTTATAAAGCAGTTAACTTCGGTTACACCGACGATCGTGTTTACAGCAAACTGACTACCGATAATCCAATCGATCTGGTGCGCTACCAACTGGCGAACTGCTATATGGGCCGCGCGGGGCTGATTAACTCCGGCGGTGCGGCAGGCGGTGAAACGGATCTGTCAGACGCGGTACGTACAGCGGTTATCAATAAACGTGCGGGCGGCATGGGGCTGATCCTTGGCCGTAAGGCGTTTAAGAAATCGATGGCCGACGGCGTGAAGCTGATTAATGCGGTTCAGGATGTGTATCTGGATACCAAAGTGACCATTGCTTAAAACATTGCCCCCTCTCCCCAAAGGGGCGAGGGGATTGTTGAAGCGCCAGCCGGCAAAAACATCAGCGCAAAAGCACACAGTCCGGCGGCAACCGACACTGTAGCGCGCCAGGCAAAACTTCGATGCGGAACCGCTCTCCGCTCAGGGGTTCGCCATCAAGATTGAAGGTCATCCCGTGCGGAGCATTTACCTCAAACCAGGCTGATTGACCGTCGATAATGTTCGGGCTTTCCTGCGGCTGAGTAAGTGTGGTGAACAGCGCAGGCAATAGCCCGTCACCAGTGAAAATACGCAGTTCTAACAGACCGTCGTTAATCAGCGCCCCCGGGCACAACTGCTGCCCGCCGCCTGCCTGACGCCCGTTGCCGATACCGATCACCAGCGCATCTCCTTGCCAGTGAAAATCATCCCCGGTGATTTCGCAGCGATCCGGTTTCAGGGTATCCATCCGCATCAGGCCGTGGATCAGATAAGAGACACCGCCGAGCGCCGCTTTCAGTTTTTCCGGCGTTTCGCTGGTGATCCGCGTACCAAATCCGCCCGTCGCCATATTGATAAAACAGGTCTTATCATTCACCAGAGCGATATCCACAGCGGTGGTTTTTCCAAGAATGGCCAGCTGGAGCGCTTTCGCCAACTCCTCCGGGATCCCGGCGCTGGTGGCAAAATCGTTAGCCGTTCCAAGCGGCAAAATGCCCATTGCCGGGCGCTGGGGCGTCTCCAGATGAATCAGCGCGGTGGCAATTTCGTTAATGGTCCCGTCGCCACCGCCGGATATCACGGTGTCCACACCAAGCTCGCACGCCTCGGCAATATACCGGGCGGCATCGCCTTTTTCCCACGTGACACGTACGTGAATACAGGCACCGTCGTTTCGCAAGTTAACAATTGCCTGACGCAGGATATCGTTACCGGCACTCTTGCCGTTCAGAATTAATAAACTGGCTGGATAGGTTGCCATCCGCATCGCTCCCTTTTTTGCTTTATCAAAAGTGTATCTCAGGGAGGAAAAAAGCGGGTAAGAACAGGACGAAAGGCAAAAAATAAGCCCGCGTAAGGGAGATTACGCAGGCTAAGGAGGTGGTTCCTGGTACAGCTAGCATTTATGGGTTATGTTTTTCAGCGCTGTGGATAATACCCGTATTGAACGAAGCGGTATGTGATCCGATTCTAAGAATCATTCCAACCTGAAAAAATCCCCATTATTAACTATTTGCTGTGCGGATTTCGGGTGCTTTCTCCGTCGAAATTACGCATCAGCAGCGCAAATTCCAGATCCACTTCTTCCGGGACTGGCAGCCAGACAACGTGACCGTCACCCGGAGCCACCTCAATCGCTTCGCCTTTTTTGTTTTCCAGATGCTCCAGACGGAAGTTCATGTTGCCCTGCGGGGTCATCAGCTCCAGGCTGTCGCCTTTGGTGAATTTGTTTTTCACGGCAACCGCAGCCAGCGGGCCTTTGCGCTCGCCGGTGAAATCGCCGACAAACTGCTGGCGCTCAGAGATTGAATAGCCGTGCTCGTAGTTCTGGTAGTCGTCATGGGTATGACGGCGCAGGAAGCCTTCGGTATAACCGCGGTGTGCCAGGCCTTCCAGCGTTTCCAGCAGGCTGGTATCAAACGGTTTACCGGCGGCGGCATCATCAATGGCTTTACGGTAAACCTGAGCGGTGCGGGCGCAGTAGTAGTAGGACTTGGTGCGGCCTTCGATTTTCAGCGAATGCACGCCCATCTGGGTCAGGCGTTCAACGTGGGCGATGGCGCGCAGATCTTTGGAGTTCATGATGTAAGTGCCGTGTTCGTCTTCAAAGGCGGTCATGTACTCGCCCGGACGTTTGGCCTCTTCAATCATAAACACGCTGTCGGTTGGTGCGCCGATACCGAGCGTTGGTTCGACGTTGGTGACCGGGATAGGCTCGTGCTTGTGCACGATATTCCCGATGTCATCCTCTTTGCCTTCCTGGACGTTGTATTCCCAGCGGCAGGCGTTGGTGCAGGTGCCCTGGTTCGGGTCGCGCTTGTTGATATAGCCAGAGAGCAGGCAGCGGCCGGAGTAGGCCATGCACAGCGCGCCGTGAACGAAAATCTCGATTTCCATTTCCGGCACCTGGGTGCGGATCTCTTCGATTTCTTCCAGCGAAAGTTCACGAGACAGGATGACGCGGGTCAGCCCCATCTGTTTCCAGAATTTCACCGTTGCCCAGTTTACGGCGTTCGCCTGTACCGAGAGGTGAATATCCATTTCCGGGAAGTTCTCCCGAACCAGCATGATTAAACCCGGGTCCGACATAATCAGCGCATCTGGCCCCATATCCACCACCGGCTTGAGGTCACGGATGAACGTTTTCAGCTTGGCGTTGTGCGGCGCGATGTTTACCACCACGTAGAATTTTTTGCCCAGGGCATGTGCTTCATTGATGCCGAGTTGCAGGTTCTCGTGGTTGAATTCGTTGTTGCGCACGCGCAGTGAGTAGCGCGGCTGGCCCGCGTAAACAGCATCGGCACCATAAGCGAAAGCGTAACGCATATTTTGCAGCGTTCCCGCCGGGGAAAGGAGTTCCGGTTTAAACATGTTTGTTCTCGTTCTGATGACAGGTCAGATCCGCGTACACCTGGTGCAGCGGTAAGGGGAGATCCCCCACTTTAAGGGCGGGCATTGTAGCGCTGCGGGGCAGGGAGGTAAAGCGATTGTGGCCGGGCGGCGGCTGCGCTTGACCCGGCCTGAAACGTCAGAGTCTGACGATCATGCAATCCTGCACGCATCCGCTTCCCAGCGATACCCTACACCATACACCGCGCGAATAAATGACTGGTCGGTGTCGAGCGCTTCCAGCTTGCGGCGCAGGTTTTTGATGTGGCTGTCGATGGTACGGTCGGTGACGACGCGGTAATCGTCATACAGATGATTCAGCAATTGCTCGCGGGAGAACACTTTTCCCGGCTCGTGAGAGAGAGTTTTCAGCAGGCGGAACTCGGCGGGGGTGAGATCCAAAAGCTTGCTGCGCCAGCTCGCCTGGAAGCGGCTTTCATCGACAATCAGCGGGCTTTCGGCATCCAGCGCCTGCAATTCGCGATGCGGCTTGCAACGGCGGAGAATGGTTTTCACGCGGGCCACCACTTCACGCGGGCTGTATGGTTTACAGATGTAATCGTCGGCACCGATTTCCAGGCCCAGCAGACGGTCGATTTCTTCGATTTTGGCGGTCACCATAACGATGGGGACGTCAGAGAAACGGCGAATTTCCCTACACAGTGTCAGACCGTCGGTGCCCGGCAGCATCAAATCCAGCAGGATCAGGTCCGGCGGCGTCTGGCGCACATAGGCCAACACCTGATCGCCATGGCTGATAAGCGATGGGGCATAACTTGCCGCACGTAAATAGTCGATCAGTAACTGCCCAAGCTTAGGCTCGTCTTCCACGATCAGAATACGTGGTGTGTTTTCGTCAATCGGTAACTCGGTCATACTTCTCTCGATATATCCCGTTCCAGCGGTAACTCTACTGTAATGCTTACCCCGCCAAAAGGCGAATGGGCGGCGCGGATTGTGCCGTTATGAGCCTCAACGATGTTGACGCAAATCGCCAGCCCAAGCCCGGAGCCACCGCTGGCGCGGTTGCGCGAACCTTCGGTACGATAAAAGCGCTCAAACAACCTTTCCAGTTGTCCATCCTGCACGCCGGGTGCCGAATCCGCAAAGGTGAGGGCAAAGCGCCCGTTTTCGCGCTTGCCGGAGATATGCAGCCCGCCACCGCTGTCGGTATAGCGCAGGCTGTTTTCCAGCAGATTGTTGAACAGCTGCATCAGGCGGTCGCGGTCGCCAAACACGATGGCGCTGTCCGGCAGCGAGAGGTCAATTTTCAGGTTGCGGCTGGCAAAACGTTCGCGGAAGGCGCCGCTGGCGACTTCCAGCACGTTAATCACATCGATAGGTGCTTTCTGGTAGGCCAGTGCCCCTTCATCGGACATCGAAAGCTGGTGCAGATCGTCAACCAGCTTGGTCAGCGTGCCGACTTCGGCCTGCAGAGAGGTGACAGATTCCGGAGTAAACTGCCGCACGCCGTCCTGAATGGCTTCCAGCTCCCCGCGCAGTACCGCCAGCGGCGTGCGCAGCTCGTGCGAAATATCGGCCATAAAGTCGCGGCGCATCTGCTGGTTTTTCTCAAGCGTGCTTGCCAGTTGGTTAAAGTCCTGCGCCAGTTTGCCCAGTTCGTCCTGGCTGCGGGTGTCCACGCGGGTTGAGAAATCCCCGGCCGCCAGCTTGTGCGTGCCTTCTACCAGCCGTTTCACCGGTGCAAGCAGGCCGCGTGCCAGCGGGAAGGTGGCCAGCGCGGCAAGCAGCGTCGAAAGCGCGACAATCAACCAGCTGGTCTGGCGCTGCTGTTTGTCGAAGTTGATATCCGTGTTGCGCGTCAGGCGTTCAACCGGGGAGGCGATCACCCAGCCGACCGTCGCGTTATTCACTGTGATGGCGCGCTTTGTGCCATCAGGCGGGACGGGCGCACGCGGGCCCACAAGCACACGCATGTCCTGGTCTATCACCCAAAACTGGGTACGCCAGCCGTGCGGCGGCATCCCGGGGCCGGGACGATCGTCGTCGGTATCGTGCTCAAGCGAGCGGAGGATTTGAAAAACAAAGCGGTCGTTATTACGCAGAAAACGCCAGTTGCCGTGCAGGGCATACTGTTCACCCAGCGCATCGCTCAGCCCCTGTAAACGCTGTTCGTTCCCGTGTTTGATGTAGTCAATAAAACCGCGCTCAAAGCTAACCCGCACCGCCCAGTGCATCGTGATCAGCAGAACGATACAGGTGGCAAAAATCGCCACAAACAGCTTTCCGGTGATCCCGGGACGCCAGAATTTCATGATGCACTCCTTTTGCCACGACGGATAACAACATTCTTACTGGTATCGTCCGGTACTCTGGCGAAGATAATCGCGGGCAGGGCGATAATTACCGCCATGCTGAGATAGGTATATAAAAACACCTGATGCGCGACCGGGGTGTCGACGCTGAGATGCTGCTGCCCGTACATGCCGAGCAGCAGGCCCGCCACGGTAACACCCACGCTCATGGAAAGCTGCATGATCATCGACAGCAGGCTGTTGCCGCTGCTGGCCAGTTCGTCCGGCAGATCTTTCAGCGTCAGGGTGTTCATCGACGAGAAACGCATCGAGTTGATAATGCCCTGGCAGAACAGAACCAGCGGCAGTGCGTAGTACCAGCCCATCAGCGCTACGCCCATAAATAGCAGGCTGATGAGCGCCAGCCCCAGGGTGGCCGTGACCAGCACGCGACGGTAGCCAAAGCGGTTCACCACCTGCACCACTATGCGTTTCATCCCCATGCTACCAAGCACCATCGGGATCATCATTAAGCCCGCGTGGAACGGTGAAAAGCCCATCCCAATCTGGAGAAAAACCGGCGTCATAAACGGCAACATACCGCTGCCGATGCGCCCGGCAAAGCTGCCAAACAGCCCAAGACGGTAGGTAGCGTTTTTAAACAGCGACAGGCTGAACAGCGCCTGATCGTTACCCCGCGCATGGTACAAATACCACAGCACAGACATCACGCCGAGGGCGACAAGCATGCCCAGCGTCAGGGATGAAATCCCCAGCCCTTTTTGCCCATCGAGCGCCAGGGTCAGGGTCGCCATACCGGCGGCCAGCAAAGTAAAGCCAACGAAATCAAAGCGCCGGGTTTGCATGGTGTAGTTAGGCATCAGCACCAGCGTGGCGATAGCCCCCACGATACCCACCGGCAGATTGATCAGGAAAATCCAGTGCCAGGAGGCGTATTCCACCAGCACACCGCCCAGCGCCGGGCCGAGCAGCGGGCCGACCTGGCCGGGCAGGGTGACAAAGGTCATCGCTGCCATGTACTGTTCGCGCGGGACGATTTTCATCACCGTCAGTCGCCCGACGGGCACCATCATCGCCCCGCCAACCCCCTGAAGGACACGCGCCATCACCAACTCATTGAGCGTGTTGGCTTGGGCGCAAAATAGCGAGCCCGCGGTAAACAGGATGATGGCGGTGAAAAAGATATTTCGGACCCCCACTTTGTCTGCCAGCCAGCCGCTTGCGGGCAGCATGACGGCAACCGTCAGCACGTAAGCGACGATCACCATATGCATGTGCAGCGGGCTTTCCCCCAGGCTTCTCGCCATAGAGGGGAGGGCGGTATTAACGATGGTCGTATCCAGCGACTGCATAAAGAAGCCGAAGGCGACAATCCATAATTGCCAGCGGACATTTTTGGGGAGTTCTGTCATTTACCCGTTTACCGTTTCTCTGTTTTTACGTGAAAAACGCACCCGCAGGCGGTCGAAGAAGAGATAGACCACGGGGGTGGTGTAGAGCGTTAACAACTGGCTCATCACCAGACCACCAACAATCGTTATCCCCAGCGGCTGACGCAGCTCTGAGCCATCGCCACCGGAAATCACCAGCGGCAGGGCGCCAAACAGCGCCGCCAGCGTGGTCATCATGATCGGGCGAAAACGCAGCTGGCAGGCCTGGAAAATGGCCTCTTCCGGGCTCAGATTGCCGTGACGCTGCGCCACCAGCGCGAAGTCGACCATCATAATGGCGTTTTTCTTCACTATACCTATTAATAGCATGATACCGATTAGCGCGATTAGGCTGAATGGTGCACCGAACAGCTCCAGCGCCAGCAATGCCCCCACACCCGCCGAAGGCAGGGTAGAGAGGATTGTCAGTGGATGAACGTAACTTTCATACAACACCCCCAGCACGATATACACCGTGGCGATGGCCGCCAGGATCAGGATCACCTGTGAGTTCATTGTCTCCTGGAATACCTGTGCCGTTCCGGCAAAACTGCCGCGCACGGTGGACGGCACGCCAAGCTGGGTCATAGTGCGGTTGATAGCATCACTCGCCTCAGACAGCGATGAACCGGTTGGCAGGTTAAATGAAATGGTTGAGGCGGCGGAAAGCCCCTGATGGTTAACAGAAAGAGGGGCGTTTGCGGGCTGCCAGCTGGCGAAATACGAGAGCGGGATGGCCTTACCATCGCTGTTAATCACAAACATTTTGTCCAGCGCGCTGATGTCCTGGGTGTAGCGCGGATCTACTTCCATCACTACCTTATACTGGTTCATCGGCTGGTAAATGGTGGAAATCTCGCGCTGACCAAAGGCGTTGTTCAGCAGGCTGTTGGCGGCTTCTACGTTAATGCCCAGCCGCGACATGGTTTCGCGATCGTAGGTCAGATCCATCTCTGCGCCGTTGTCCTGCTGATCGGAGTTCACGTCTGCCAGTTGTGGCAGCGCCGCCAGCGCTTTACGGATCTTCGGCTCCCATTCGCGCAGGGCGGCGAGGTCGTCAGACAGCAGGGTGTACTGATAGCTGGCATTGGCCTGACGTCCGCCCACGCGGATATCCTGAACGGCCATCAAAAACAGATTGGCTCCTGGCTCTTTGGCAAGCTTCATGCGCAGGCGGTCGATAACCTGCTGCGCAGTTTCGTTGCGCACATCCCGGGGCTTGAGGGTAATAAACATCATCCCGCTGTTCACACGTGAGCCGCCAGTAAAACCGGTGACATTATCCACGGCTTTGTCTTCGCGGATGATTTTCATAAAGTCCTGCAATTTACCGCGCATCGCCTGGAACGAGATGCTCTGGTCGGCCTGAATGCCGCCCATCAGTACCCCGGTATCCTGTTCCGGGAAGAACGTTTTCGGGATAGAAATGTACATCCAGACGTTGAGCACAATGGTGCCAATCAGCACCAGCCCGACAATCCGCGTGTGGTTCAGCACCCATTTCAGCGACTTGCCGTAGCTCTCCTGCATGGCCATCAGGACGCGGCCAAAACCTTTACGCCGTGGCTGCGAATGCGGTTTGCTGCGCTTAAGCATCCAGCCACACATCATCGGCGTTAACGTCAGCGAGATGGCCAGCGAAATACCAATGGCGACGGAGAGCGTAACGGCAAACTCCCGCAGCAGGCGGCCAGGCAGCCCGCCCATCAGCAGCAGCGGCAGGAACACTGCGAACAATGACAGGCTCATGGAGAGCACCGTGAAGCCCACTTCGCGCGTTCCCTGAAGCGCCGCCTGGAGCGGTTTCACACCCGCTTCCAGATGGCGCGAGATATTCTCCAGCACCACAATGGCGTCATCCACGACGAAACCTGTGGCAATGGTCAGCGCCATCAGCGACAGGTTATTCAGGCTAAACCCGCACAGGTACATGGCGGCAAAAGTCCCGATCAATGAGACCGGAACGGCCACCGCCGGGATAAGCGTTGCGCGCCCCGAGCGCAGGAACAAAAACACCACCAGGATAACCAGCGCCACAGAGATAATTAACGTCTGCTCCACCTCTTCGAGCGAGGCGCGGATCGTCGGAGAGCGATCCTGGGCAATCTGCAAATCAATGGCCGCCGGAATGGTTTCCTGCAATTCCGGCAGGCGCGCGCGGATGCTGTTGACCGTCTGGATGATATTGGCTTCCGGCAGTTTGCGGATCATCAGCAAAATAGCCGGTTTGGCGTTGGTCATCCCGGCGTTGCGCACGTCCTGCACCGAATCGGTAACGCTTGCGACATCGCTTAAGCGTACCGCCGCACCGTTGTTGTAGTGGATGATCAGCGGTTGATATTCCGCGGCGGTTTTCAGCTCGTCGTTAGTCTGGATCTGCCAGCGATGGCTCTGGTCATCGATCGCCCCTTGCGGCTTGCGAACGTTCGCGTTGCTGATGGCAGTGCGCACGTCATCCAGCGACACGCCCTGGTTGAACAGCGCCTGCGGGTTTAAACCCACGCGTACTGCGGGCAGGGAGCTGCCGCCAACGTCAACGTCACCCACGCCGTCAATCTGGGCGATGGTCTGCGCCAGTTGGGTGGAGGCAAAGTCGTAAAGTTGCCCCTGAGAGTAGGTGTCTGAGGTGAGCGTCAGGATCATGATTGGCGCGTCAGACGGGTTGGCTTTACGGTAGGTCGGACGGCTTGGCATCCCGCTTGGCAACAGGCTTTGCGCGGCGTTGATCGCGGCCTGTACGTCACGTGCGGCGCCGTTAATATCACGGTCGAAGCTGAATTCCAGAATGATACGCGTGCTGCCAAGCGAACTGCTGGAGGTCATTTCGTTCACCCCGGCAATGCGTCCCAGCGAGCGTTCCAGCGGCGTGGCCACCGAAGAGGCCATCGTTTCTGGCGAAGCGCCGGGCAGCGAGGCGCTGATCATGATCACCGGGAAATCCACCTGTGGCAGCGGGGCAACCGGCAGCAGCCGGAAGCCAAGCACGCCGCACAGAGTGATTGCGAGCGAAATTAATATCGTCGCGACCGGGCGGTAAATGAAGAGGGCGAAAAACTTCACTTACGCCTCCTCTTCACGTTTCGGGAAACGGCCTTTGGCCCAGATAGCCAGCTGGTCAAAGAGCAGGTAAATCACCGGGGTGGTAAACAGAGTCAGTACCTGGCTTACCAGCAGACCGCCGACCATGCCAATCCCCAGAGGGCGGCGCAGCTCAGCGCCCACGCCGGTACTCAGCATCAGCGGCAGGGCACCCAGTAGCGCGGCCAGCGTGGTCATCAGGATCGGGCGAAAACGCAGCAGACACGCCTGGAAGATTGCATCCCGCGGCGACATGCCCTGTTCGCGTTCGGCGGCGAGGGCAAAGTCGATCATCATGATGGCGTTTTTCTTCACGATGCCGATAAGCAGGATGATACCGATTATCGCGATCACATCCAGTTCACTGCCTGCCAGCATCAGGGCCAGAAGGGCACCAACGCCTGCGGTAGGTAGGGTAGAGAGGATAGTTATCGGGTGAATAAAGCTTTCGTACAACACGCCGAGCACGATATACATCGCCACCACGGCGGCGACAATCAGCCAGATGGTATTCCCCAGTGCCGCCTGGAAGGCCAGCGTGCTGCCCTGGATCTGGGTCTGAATGTCTGACGGGAAGCTAAGCTCTTTTTCTGCCGCAAGAATGGCCTCTACGGCTTCACCCAGCGAGTATGCGTCCGGCACGTTGAACGAAATGGTGGTGGACGGGAACTGATCGAGATGGTTAATTGCAAGTGGGGTATAGCGCTCTTCAACGCTGGCAATGGCACTTAACGGCACAATGCCGCCATCTTTACTGGTCAGGCGCACCGTATCCAGCGCGGCAAGCCCCGGAGTGTTTTCGGTGTTGTGCTCCAGCACCACGCGATACTGGTTCGCCTGGGTATAGATAGTGGAGATCAGCCGCTGCCCGAACGCGTTGTACAGCGCGTTATCCACATCCGCCATCGTGATACCCAGACGGCTGGCGCTGTCGCGATTAACGTTCACATATGCCGCCAGCCCTTTGTCCTGCCAGTCGCTGCTGACGTCGGAAATTTGCGGCAGCGCCTTGAGTTTATTCACCAGTTGCGGCACCCAGGTGCTGAGTGCATCAAGCGAAGTGGCCTGTAATGTGAACTGATACTGGGTGCGGCTCACCTGGGTATCGATGGTCAAATCCTGAATCGGTTGCAGATACAGCTCGATTCCCGGCACGCGGGCGACGGCAGTTTGCAGGCGTTCAATCACCGTTTGTACGCGGTCATCCCTGTCACTCAGCGGTTTGAGATTGATTTGCAGACGCGCGCTGTTCAGCGACGGGTTGGTTCCGTCAACGCCCACGAAAGAGGTCAGGCTTTCAACCGCCGGGTCTTTCATGATGAGCTCTGACACCTGCTGCTGGCGCTGCGCCATGCTGGCAAAGGAGACGGACTGCGGGGCCTGAAGCGTGCCCTGAATGATGCCGTTATCCTGAATCGGGAAGAATCCTTTCGGGATGAAAATCCACAGCATCACGCTCAGCGCCAGCGTACCCAACGCCACGCCAAGGGTTGCCCACGGATGATTCAGCACTTTTGCCAGCAGGTGGCCGTAAGCGGCGATGATGCGTTCGAACATCCGCTCCGACGCACGCGAGAAGCGATTTTGTTTGCGCAGGGACTCAACGCTCAACATGCGGGCACACATCATCGGTGTAAGCGTCAGGGACACTATCGCCGAGATTAAAATCGCGACCGCCAGGGTGACGGCAAATTCGCGGAACAAGCGGCCGACAATATCCCCCATAAACAGTAGCGGGATCAGTACGGCAATTAATGAGAAGGTGAGAGAAATAATGGTAAAGCCGATTTCTCCCGCCCCTTTCAGCGCGGCGGCTAACGGTTTTTCGCCTTTTTCGATGTAGCGGGAGATGTTTTCGATAACCACGATGGCGTCATCCACCACAAAACCGGTGGCGATAGTGAGCGCCATCAGTGTCAGGTTGTTGATCGAAAAATCAAGGAACACCATCACGGCAAACGTACCCACCAGCGATAACGGCACGGCGACGGCAGGGATAATGGTGGCCGGTACGTTACGCAGGAACAGGTAGATGATCATAACTACCAGCGCAATGGCCAGCATCAGCTCAAACTGGGTGTCGGAGACGGACGCGCGAATATTGGTTGTGCGGTCGGAAAGCACTTTCACGCTGACGGACTTCGGCAGGCTTTCAATCAGTTGCGGCAGCATGGTGCGGATGCTGTCGGCGGTGTTAATGATATTGGCGCCAGGCTGGCGCTGTACGTTCATTACAATCGCCTGCTGTTTGTTGGCCCAGGCACCAAGCCAGCTATTTTCTGCGCCTTGCTCAACGGTTGCGACATCGCCCAGGCGAACGGGCGCGCCATTTTGATACGCCACAATCAGCTGGCGATATTCATCGGCAGACTGCATCTGGTCGTTCGCAGAAAGCGTGACGGCACGCGTCGGGCCATCCAGCGAGCCTTTTGCGGAATTGACGTTCGCATTGCTGATCGCCGTGCGAATGGTTTCGCTGGTTAATCCCAGAGAGGCAATGGCCTGGGCATTCAGCTTCACGCGCACAGCCGGGCGCTGCCCGCCTGCCAGTGTTACCAGACCCACCCCGGACACCTGCGAGATTTTCTGCGCCACGCGGGTTTCTACCATATCTTCCACCTGGGTCATCGGAATGGCAGATGAGGTGACCGCAAGGGTCATGATCGGCGGATCCGCCGGGTTAACCTTGCTGTAAACCGGTGGGTTGGGCAGGTCGGACGGCAGAAGGTTAGTGGCGGCGTTAATCGCGGCCTGCACTTCCTGCTCGGCAACGTCCAGCGACAGCGTCAGCTGGAACTGGAGAGTTACCACAGAAGCGCCGCCCGAGCTTTGCGAGGACATCTGTTTTAAGCCGGACATCTGGCCAAACTGACGCTCCAGCGGCGCGGTAATGGCAGAGGTCACGACATCCGGGCTGGCGCCAGGATAGAGCGTGATAACCTGAATGGTGGGGTAATCAACTTCCGGCAGTGCCGAAACGGGCAGAAAACGATAACCAATGATCCCGGCCAGCAAAATGGCCACCATCAACAGCGTGGTGGCAACGGGGCGTAATATGAACAGGCGTGATGGCCCACCTGTAGAGCTCGGTGGCATCACCTGCATCAGGAAGCCGCTCCCTGTTTTTTGTGTTCGCGTCTGGCGGGTTGTTCAGTAGTGGTGCTGTCATGCGCTTCAACCACTTCGACTTTGGCGCCTTCGGTCAGGCGGTCAATGCCGTCGGTCACCACGCGGTCGCCTGCGGAGATCCCGGCGTTGATAACGACCGTCTGGCTGTCCTGGATCCCGGTTTTCACAAGATGTTTGCTGACCTTGTTCTCACTGTTCAGCACCCAGACAAAATTGCCTTCATTCCCCATTTGCAGTGCCGCTGCCGGAATGACTACGGCATTTTCTTCCGTGGCTACCAGCATTCGTGCATTCACAAACTGGTTCGGGAACAGGGCATCGTCCTGGTTGTTAAAGCGGGCTTTGAGCTTGATGGTGCCAGTGGTGGTATCAATCTGGTTATCAAGGCTCAGGAGAGAGCCTTGGCTCAGTTTCTGTTTGTTGGTGCGATCCCAGGCTTCGACGACCAGCCCCTGACCGGCTTTTTGCGCCTGCACAACGGTTGCGATATCGCTTTCCGGCAGGGTAAAGATCAAATCGATAGGATGGGTCTGGGTTATCACCACAATACCGTTGGTGTCGCTGCTGGAGATTTGATTTCCGATGTCGACCTGTTTCAGCCCCACGCGGCCATCAATGGGGGCGGTGATGCGACTCCAGTCGAGCTGTAACTGTGCACTGGCGACGGAAGCTTCATCAGCTTTTATCGTGCCCTGGGTTTCGCTCACCAGTGACTGCTGGGTATCAAGCTCCTGGCGTGACACCAGATTGGTTTTGACCAGCTGTTGATAGCGCGCTAAATCACGCTGCGCATTCGCGAGCGTGGCTTTATCTTTTGCGAGCTGCCCCTGAGCCTGGGCGAGGGCGACTTTGAACTGGCTCGGATCGATCTCTGCCAGTAAATCACCGGCTTTAACCTGCAGGCCTTCCTGGAAATGAATGGCCATCAACTGACCTTCGACACGGCTGCGGACGGTTACCGTGTTTGCCGCCGTAATGGTTCCCAGGCCGGAAAGATAACGAGGAACGGCTTTGTTCACTGCAGTTGCGGCTTGCACTGGCGCCAGCGCCCCGCCGCGCATCCCGTGACGGCCACCGCCCACAGGGCGCTGTGGCTGGGAATTTGCCCCTGCGGGTGCCGCACTATCGGAAGATTGACTGTGCCAGTACCAGGCGGCGGCAAGGACCACCACAATGATGCCAGCGGCGATTGCCCAGCGGGATTTATGACTGCCTTTCATCGTTATACGTTCTCATCCTGAAATACTTCGGGGAATGATACTAGTTTAGTCAGGCAAGACGGCAGAAAAATGGAGGAAATATGGAAGACTGTCTGGAATTGTCTGAGTGTGGTGCTTTTACTTGCCCGGCCTACGGTTCGAGGATTTTGTAGGCCGGGTAAGGCGGAGCCGCCACCCGGCACAACGACATTAGCTAAACATCACCTGCGCCCAGCGCGCCAGACCTGCGGTAACAGAGCCAAAGTCATCACCGCCCGCAATCGGTATTCCCGGCAGTTGTTCCGCCAGCGCTTTCTTGATGAGCGGTGAGCGGGCGCTTCCTCCCGTCAGGTAAATCACGTCCGGCTTCTCTTTGCCATTTTCCAGCGCCAGCTGAACCTGCTCCAGAATGCGCTGTAGCGGCTGCGTGAGTGCCGTTTCCAGCCCTTCCTGCGTAATGGCAGTGGCAAGGTCATCGCTAATGAACGGCAAGGTCACCGCGTGCTCAGGACGGGCCGAGAGCGCAATTTTACTCTCTTCAGCGGTACGCACCACGCGGTAGCTCAGACGCTGACGCCACACTTTATACAGCAGGGCGACTTTATCTGCATCCTGGGCATCGCGTACCAGATCATTCAGGAAACGTCCGTTGGCGGTGCTGTAGAAATCACTTTGTGCCGGTACATCGTTGATGGCGATAGCGTTCCACCACGGCAGGATCGGCAGGGCGATCCCTTTTTCGGTTTGCCCACCCATGCCCAGCAGCGGCATCAGGCTTTTAAACGCCAGAGCGATATCCAGATCGTTACCGCCCACGCGGCAACCACTGTGCCCCAGCAGGCTATTTTCGCGGTCACGACGCGCGTGCCATTGCGGCCCCATCAGCAGCAGAGAGCAGTCTGTCGTCCCCCCGCCGATATCCACTACCAGAACCCGCTTTTCTTCCGTCAGTGTGGCTTCAAAATCAAGCCCTGCGGCAACCGGCTCATACTGGAACACCACATCACGGAAACCCGCGCGGTGTGCGGCACGCTCAAGAATACCCTGTGCCTGCTGGTTGGCTTCTTCGCCGCCTAATCCCTGAAAGTTAATCGGACGACCAATCACCGCCTGGGTGATGGCATCGGTAACCTGGGTCTGCGCCTGATTGCGGATGTGCAACATCATGGCGCACACCAGGTCTTCAAACATGGCCACCTGCTGCGGTTTCAGCCCGCTTGCGCCCAGGAACGACTTCGGTGATTTAACGAAGTAGACCTCTTCAGGATCCTCAACGTAGTGGCCAAGCGAAGAGAGGCCAAACTGCACGCTGGAAGGCGTGACGTCGATATCCTCTTCGCGGTTAAAACTGACCGCACGGCGCAACAACGCCTGCGATTCTGCGGCTGTGGCCGGAACCTGGTGATGACGGAACAGCCATTCGCTGACCGCTTCACGCGTGGGAGCGCAAAGCATGGACGGCAGCAATGTGCTCTCTTTTTCCATTTTCAGCAGCTGCGGTTGCCCGTTTTGCATGATGGCAACTGAACAGTTTGCCGTACCGTAGTCAAATCCAATAAACACGTAGACATCCCCATGCCAGTGAGAAGGGGCGAGACTTTAGCGAAATGTCTGGCCTGCGACAACAGGAATATGAAAGCAAGGCGAAGCAAGCGAGTTCGGTTTATGCTGTGCAGAACCTATAAGGAGTCGCGATGTACACCCTGAACTGGCAGCCCCCTTACGACTGGCAATGGATGTTTGGCTTTCTTGGCGCGCGTGCGGTCACGGGCGTTGAAACCGTCACGGATACCTTCTACGAGCGGAGTTTCGCCTGTGACGGGCATCAGGGCGTGTTTCGCGTCACTCCTGATACCGACACCTGTACCCTGAAGGTTACTCTAAGCCCGGGGCTGGTTCCTGTGGCGTCGGCCTGCCTGGCGCGGATTGAACGTCTGTTCGATCTTGCCTGCGAACCGCAACACGTCCTCGCAACGCTCGGTGAGCTTGGCGCAGCCCGGCCAGGGCTTCGCTTGCCGGGCTCGATGGATGCCTGGGAGCAGGGCGTAAGGGCGATTCTGGGGCAACTGGTGAGCGTGGCGATGGCGGCGAAACTGGCCGCGCGCGTGGTGGCACTGTGTGGTGCGCCGGTGAAAGATTTCCCTGACTACCTTTGCTTTCCCTCCCCTGATGCGCTGGCAGCCGCCGATCCGCTGGCGCTGAAGGCGCTCGGGATGCCCGTTAAGCGGGCAGAGTCGCTGATTCATCTGGCGCAATCTGTGGTCAACGGGACATTCCCGCTCACGCCGCCGGATGATATCGACGCGGGAATGAAAGCGTTACAGCAGCGTCCCGGGATTGGCCGCTGGACGGCCAACTATCTTGCGCTGCGCGGATGGCAGGCAAAAGATGTGTTCCTGCCGGATGATTATCTGATTAAGCAGCGTTTTGCCGGGATGACACCGGCGCAAATCCGGCGCTATGCCCAGCGCTGGCAGCCGTGGCGCTCCTATGCGCTACTGCACATCTGGTACACCGACGGCTGGACGCCGTTAGTTGATGGCGAAGTAACTGGTGTTCAGCAGTAACTCCAGCGGCTGCGGTTCGGCGATGGTGTCGCCATAGATAAAGTCGATGCCAATGCCGGATAAGGTGTCCATCATCATCGGCTGATTGCTTGGGCCGGCAATGGTTTTCATGCCCAGGCGCTGCGCGTGGCCCTGGATAATGGTCACCATCATCTCATCCATCAGATTACCGTGAACGTTGGTCACCACTTCGGCATCCAGCATCAGGTAATCGGCCATATTGATGCTCAGCTGGTTAAACACATCCATATTGCGCCCCACCTGGCTTAACACCACACGACAGCCAACGTGACGGAGTTTTTGCAGCCCATTCTGCACGTTTGGATCCGGGTTGTTCAGAACGTCAATGGTGATAATCAGATGCAGCAGACGCCCCGGGAACGGGCCTTTCTCCAGCAGTTCGAGCAGTTCGTCTACCAGCGTGACGCTGGCTAAACCCGCCTCTGAAAGCGGCAGGGCAACGCCCATTCCTTTGCTGGCAACCTGTGCCGCATAGGTACGGAAAAACTCACTGAAAATACGTCTGTCGAGGGCATGCAGCAGTTCAGGTTCGGCCAGCCCGGCACGGAATGCATGTTCTTCCTGCACTTCGCCCTGGCTGGTCCACAGGCGCAGTGAAATCAGCCAGAAATTACTGCTTTCCGGGATGCGTGGCGAGGCCACGCTGCGGGCAATCATCATCAGGTGGTTGTCTTTGATCATGTGCCACTGCTCATCGAGCGACATCATGCCACGCGTGGTGTGAACACGTTCCTGCTGAGGCTCGTAGACCGTAACTACACCACGACCGTTATTCTTGGAGGCGTAACAGGCGATATCCGCCTGGGACATCACTTCCGCTGCCTGGTAGTTATTTTCGTCAATCAGGGTGATGCCCGCACTGGCGCCGATACGATGCAGGCGACCTTCCCACATAAAGTGATAGTCATTGATGGCGTGGATCAAACGTCCCGCAATATAGCGTGCGCTTTCGATATTACAGTCAGGCAGCAGCAGACCAAACTCATCGCCGCCCAGACGCGCCAGAACATCGCTTGAACGGAGCATGGTCAGCATTAATGATGAAAGCTCACGCAGCAGGGCATCGCCCGCCGCATGGCCTGCCGTATCGTTGACGGCTTTGAAGCGGTCAAGATCGATAAAGACCAGCGCATGACGCTGGCGAGTTTCCTGAACCGTCTGCAACAGTCGCTTGAGATGGCTTTCAAAGCTCACGCGGTTTGCCAGGTGGGTGAGGGCATCGTGAGAAGCGCTATAACTCAACTGGCGCAGCATTTTGCGTGATTCGGTGACGTCCTGGATAACCAGCACCGAGCCGATATTTTGCCCATCCAGCGTACTGAGCGGCGTAATGCTGTAATGAATGTCAAAACTCCCGCCGCTGCGGCAGTTCAGCACCACATCCTGTTCGATATCGGAGCGAGACATATCACCGCTGTGGATGTTTTCCATCAACGGGCCGTTCTCACCAAAGGTAATATGCAGAACTTTCAGGATAGGCTGACCAATGGCTTCAACCTGAGTCCAGCCGCTCATCTTCTCGGCGACAGGGTTCATAAAGGTGACGTTCATGTCGACATCGGTACAAAGTACTGCTTCGCCGATGGAATCAAGGGTAATGTGCAGCCGCTCTTTTTCCTGGAATAACGCCTCGTTAAGCTGTTTAACTTCGGTCATATCCATGTTGATGCCAAGCAGACGCTCAACTTCCCCCTGTTTATTCAGCACCCGGTTGGCGAGAGAACGGATATGGCGCACACCTTCTTTCACCCGGATACGGAATTCCAGCTTAAACGGCAGCCTTGCCATCAGCGAATCGCGGATCACCTGTTCAGCATAGGGACGGTCTTCCGGCACCATCGATTCATGCCAGATTTGCCACGTAGGTTTGATATGCGGCGGGATTTCATACAGCTCGAACATTTTTTTGTCCCAGCTGATGATGTCAGGTTCAAGATCCCATTCCCAGATACCAATACCACCCGCTTCATTGGCGAGCGTAATACGCTCCATCAGACGTTTATTTACCCATTCCGTTTGTTTCAGGTCGTTAATGTCTTCAATCTGGGCAATAAAGTAGAGGGGAGTGCCATCCGCATGGCGCACAACCGAGACGGCGAGCAACGCCCAGACCACTTCCCCGTGACGGGTGTAGTAGCGTTTTTCCAGTGAATAGGTGTTGATGTCCCCGTTGATCAACTGTTCCAGCTGTTCGAGGTCGGAGTTTAAATCGTCGGGCCAGGTCAGTTGCTGGAAGGTGAGCGACTGCAGCTCGGTCTGGGTATATCCCAAAAAATTACACAATGCTTTGTTGGCCTGGAGCCACTGGCCTTCAATACCGACTAATGCCATACCGATGGCGGAATATTCCATCGCGTTGCGAAAACGCTCTTCGCTTTCGGTGATGTGCTTACGTTCCGCCCGAAACGCATACATCACCATGGTCATCACGTTGGCTGGCAGCAGCATCATCAGGAACGGTAGCCACGGCGCGTTGACCATTGCGCTGGCATTTTGGGTGGCCATTGGTGCGGGGTTTTGCGCAATCATCAGCGACACCATCATCACGGTGACCAAAAATACCAGGAACGCTTCCAGACGCGGCAGGCGTACTGCGCTCCACATCAGCAGGACAATGACACAGGTGAACGGCCACGGAAGCCAGGTGATAGCAAGCCAGCTCAGGACCAGCGTAATCGCCATAGTCACGAGCGTTTCCAGCAGCAGTCGCGGGTTACGGTGGCGCAGCAGATAGTGCGGTTTAAACAGTAACCCTAGTGGCACCAGTGCTAGTGCGCCGATGGCCTCTGATAATACCCAGACCAGAAAGTTACGCAGCGGCTCCGGGCTCGGAACGATGAGGTAAACCAACACGCCACCTACCAGTGGCGGTATCAGGGCGCTGCCGATGGCCAGACGGATCCAGTCATTCAGGTTTTGCAGCGGGTTGTACCAGGGCAGAAGTTTACGTAGCAGTAATGCGCCGATACAGGCTTCGATAACGTTAATGACCGTGTAGGCGAGGCTGATTTCGCCCCATGAGAGGATCATCCAGGAGGCGAAAACATTGCCAAAGGAGCAGGCCAGCGCAATGCCGGGCCACATTTTCCCCGCGTGACGGTAAAATGCGACCATCATAATTGACGTCGGGAACCATAATGGCGCCAGCAGCGTTCCAAAACGGGTCAGTTCAAGCGAGAACAACGTAAAGATAAAGGTGACCAGGCCCAGAAAGACAAGTCGCAGTAAAGGATGTGGGGTGGTAACCAAAACCCGCTGGTATTGTTTATTCATTACCGCTTTATCCAGGGACGCGAGGCCGTCCGGAAACAGGTCCAGACGAATGAATTTATGAATTTCGTTTATGCTAGTACAAACAATTTACAATTCATATGGCGACTGCTCATAATTTGACATCATAGACTTATTAAATAGTTACTCTGCAAAAAAATCTTGTTAAACGACGAAAAAATGGTCATTTAAATTTCGTTAAGGGAGTGAAAAGTCACTTTTGAGGCTGTCTCGCATAACCTGTGTATTCGACTGGTATCACGCCCACGAAATCCCTATAATTGCCGCGTTTGACGCTCCGGCGTCGTCCTTCCTTAACATCCAGGTTAATCAGGTCGCTAAATTTATGACTGATAAGTCTCATCAGTGCGTCATTATCGGCATCGCCGGCGCATCGGCTTCAGGTAAAAGTCTTATTGCCAGTACGCTTTATCGCGAACTGCGAGATCAAGTTGGTGATGAGCACATCGGTGTCATTCCCGAAGATAGCTATTATAAAGATCAATCGCATCTCTCGATGGAAGAGCGCGTTAAAACCAACTATGACCATCCGAATGCAATGGATCACAGCCTGCTGTTCCAGCATTTAGAAGCGCTTAAAAGCGGCCAGGCGATCGAACTGCCTGTTTACAGCTATGTTGAGCATACCCGTACCAAAGAAACGGTACGTATTGAACCGAAAAAGGTCATTATCCTTGAGGGCATTCTGTTACTGACGGATGCTCGCCTGCGTGAATCAATGAACTTCTCTATCTTTGTTGATACCCCGCTGGATATCTGCCTGATGCGTCGTATCAAGCGTGACGTTAACGAACGTGGCCGTTCGATGGATTCCGTTATGGCGCAATACCAGAAAACCGTCCGTCCGATGTTCCTGCAATTTATCGAACCGTCCAAGCAATACGCCGATATCATCGTGCCTCGCGGCGGTAAAAACCGTATCGCCATTGATATCTTAAAAGCGAAAATCAGCCAGTTTTTTGAATAAACCGCGCGAATTGTGTACCGTTCAGAGATAACCTGGTTTGCCCTGAAGCCTGACAGGCTTCAGGCATTGATGCACGAAAGGAGAAAGTGCCATGCGTCTTTGTGACCAAGATATAGAAGCCTGGCTGGATGAAGGCCGCCTGTCTATTACTCCTCGTCCGCCTGTGGAGCGAATCAACGGTGTGACCGTTGATGTGCGTCTGGGGAATAAATTCCGTACGTTCAGTGGTCATACTGCGCCATTTATCGACCTCAGCGGGCCGAAAGATGAAGTCAGCGCTGCGCTTGACCGCGTAATGAGTGATGAAATTGTACTTGAAGAAGGTGACGCGTTTTACCTTCATCCGGGCGAGCTCGCCCTGGCAGTCACCTTTGAGTCCGTCACGCTTCCGGCTGACCTGGTTGGCTGGCTGGATGGCCGTTCCTCTCTGGCGCGTCTGGGGCTGATGGTACACGTGACCGCACACCGTATCGATCCGGGCTGGTCTGGTCGTATTGTGCTGGAGTTTTTCAATGCTGGTAAACTGCCGCTGGCACTGCGTCCTGGTATGATGATTGGGGCGCTGAGCTTCGAGCCGCTGTCCGGCCCGGCAGCGCGTCCTTACAATCGCCGTCAGGATGCTAAATACCGCGATCAGCAGGGTGCCGTCGCCAGCCGTATCGATAAAGACTGATTGTTAGTCCACTGAGGATGCCATGAGAAGAGTTCTGACAACGCTGATGATTTTGCTGGTGGTGCTGGTAGCTGGCCTTTCGGCGTTGGTTCTGCTGGTTAACCCAAATGATTTTCGCGCCTACATGGTGCGTCAGGTCGAGGTGCGCAGCGGATATCAACTGAAGCTTGATGGGCCGCTGCGCTGGCACGTCTGGCCGCAGCTCAGCATCCTCTCTGGTCGCATGTCGTTAACGGCGCCTGGGGCGTCAGCGCCGCTGGTGTCGGCAGATAACATGCGTCTTGATGTCGCTCTGATCCCGCTCTTTTCGCATCAGCTCCAGGTCAACCAGGTGATGCTCAAAGGTGCGGTGATCCAGCTTACACCGCAAACCGAAGCGGTCCGTACATCCGATGCGCCGGTTGCGCCGCGTGAAAATACCTTACCGGATGCGCCGTCTGATACTGGCTGGTCGTTCGATATTGGCAGTCTGAAAGTGGCCGACAGCGTCCTCGTGTTTCAGCATGAAGATGATGAACAGGTCACCGTGCGCAATATCAGCCTGAAGATGGAGCAGGATGCAAACCACCAGGCAGCCATTGAATTCTCCGGGCGTGTCAATCGCGATCAGCGGGATCTGACGGTGTCTCTGGACGCAAACGTCAACGCCGCAGATTATCCGCATCAGCTGACGGCGGATATCCAGCAGCTTAACTGGCAGCTCACGGGCGCAGACCTGCCGACACAAGGTATTACCGGGCAGGGCACATTACAGGCGGTCTGGCGTGAAGAGCTTAAACAGCTTGAGCTGGATAATCTTAATTTGCAGGCCAATGACAGCAACCTGAAAGGGCAGGCGAGCGTCACGCTTGCTGAAAAACCGAAGTGGGTGTTCAACCTGCAATTCGATAAGCTCAATCTGGAAAATCTGCTCGCGGCCCCTTCGCCGGATGCCGCCAGCGCTGATGCACCGCAGAACGGTCAGAGCCAGGTGAAGCAGCCGCGTCCTGTTATCTCGTCGAATCTTGACCAGCCTGATTACAACGGGTTGCGTGGCTTTACCGCCGATGTCTTGCTCAAGGCTAACAGCGTGCGCTGGCGTGGTATCGACTTCACTGACGTCAGCAGCCAGATGTTCAACCATAATGGCCTGCTGGTTATCTCTGAACTCAGTGGCAAAATGGGCGCAGGGCACCTTTCATTACCCGGCACTCTGGACGTACGCAACGACAACCCGACGGCAGAATTCCAGCCGCGTCTCGAAAATGTTGAAATTGGCACCATCCTTAAAGCCTTCAATTACCCGATCTCACTGACCGGACAGATGACGCTGGCGGGGGATTTCTCCGGCACCAGGATTGATGCTGATGCTTTCCGCCGCGAATGGCAGGGGCAGGCGCATCTTGACCTGAAAGACACCCGCATGGAAGGGCTGAACTTCCAGCAACTGGTGCAGCAGGCGGTTGAACGCAGCAGTGATGTGAAAGCTAAAGAGAACTACGACAGCGCAACGCGTCTTGACGCATTTACCACGGACCTGACGCTGGACAACGGACAGCTTTCGCTGGATAGCATGGAAGGGACATCATCCTTACTGTCTTTGACCGGTGCCGGTTCGCTCGACCTGGTGAAAGAGACGGCGGATACGCGTTTTAAAGTGCGTGTGTTATCCGGCTGGGAAGGCGAAAGCAAGCTGATCGACTTCCTGAAAGAAACGCCGATCCCGCTGAACGTGTACGGTAAATGGCAGGCGCTGAACTACAGCCTTCAGGTGGATCAAGTGCTACGTAAGCATTTGCAGGATGAAGCGAAGCGTCGACTGAACGACTGGGCGGATCGTAATAAGGATTCGCAAAGCGGGAAGGACGTGAAGAAGCTGTTAGATAAGCTTTGATGTCTGTTGTGCCGGGTGGCAGATTTGCCTTACCCGGCCTGCAGGGGACCAGATGCCTTGTTAGCCAGATATAAAATTCTCAATCGCACAGGGACCAGCATTCTACCTGATGGTTTGTACGTAATAGTCTGCTAGCCTTCACCTAGTTCCCTTCCTGGTTGATTGCATGAAGGAACAGCCATAATTGCGATGGCTAAACCATGGTGTCATAGTCGTAGCCTGGCTCAGGTCCATTCGCTCCAATACTAGGGATATCTACATTCTGTTTGAGATTTGTAGGTATCATTTTCAATTGGTGAGGAACGATATTTTTGACTGTACTCTGTTGCCATTTTTTTTGCATCGATGAGTTCTTTATTGCTCATTTTTCTGGTGAGCCAGTTAAGTTCACTTTCAGCGTTTTTCGAGCCATTAATTGATGCAATATAATACCAGGCGTATGATTTTTTGTAATCAATGGGCGCTTCGCCATCATTTTCCATATAAAATGAAGCAAGGTTCATTTGGGCCTGAACATACCCCTGACATGCTGATGCTTCAACTAGTTGTAAAGCTTTATCCTGATCGCCAGGATGTCGTCCCAACCCTCTGCCATAAAAAGCTCCCAGTGAATTTCTTGCACTCATAGAGCCGAGATTAACTGCTTTCAGATACCAATCTTCGGCTCTTTTATTATCGGTTGGGATACCAGTTCCATCACTATATATATTCCACAAGTTATTCATTGCTGCAGTGTTGTTATATTTTGCTGCCTTTGTATACCACTCGATAGCTTTATTGGTGTCCATCGGTACACCTTGCCCATTTATATACATATTGCCAAGAACAACCTGTGATCTTATAATGTTTTGCTCGGCTGCTTTGTGATACCATTCGACTGCTTTTTGATAATTCAGGGTTACTCCTCTGCCATGTCTGTATGCATTGCCAATATTAAACTGTGCGATTCCATATCCTTGTTTTGCTGACTCACTGTAAAGAGCAAATGATTTCTCATAGCTTTTGTTTACACCTTGCCCAGATTCATAGCAAAAGCCTAGTTCAGAAAGTGCAGATGGCTTACCTTGTTTAGCTTGTTTTTCGAGTTCTTTAATATTCTGGCAGTTAAGTAAGTTATCTGTTTTTTTTATCTTCGTGAGTTGATTTATAATTCGTATTAATGAAGTGATACATTATCAGTATAACTACTGTGATGCCGAAGACCACTAGATACAACGGAGTGTGTTTTTTCATTATATGGCTCTTATATATGGTTCACTGCTTTTGGCTATAAGAAGATAAGCTATCGATAAGAAAATCTGATGTTTTTTCTTGAAAAAAACCAGAGTTTTTATTTAAAAAAGCTTTTGTGCATGTCAAAGTTAAATTTTTATATCAGTTTCTTTCTCAACAATCAGAGCACTAGCTACATCATTGACACAGGCTGCACCTCTTTCCACAACTTCGATTGATGAGGCGGTTCCAAGCTCTAAAGCACTCATGCTAATAAGAGGGGCACCTACGCTTACCCCAAATACAAACTCAGATAATGGATTATAAACATTATGCATTGTTTCCATATTATGTCTGACATTTACTGCATCTCCTGGAGATAGATGAGTCACCGCTGAATTTATAGCGCCGCAGTAATCAGCGTACCCTTTACCAAAGGATCCAATCCCCTGTAAGCCTAATGGGTCTGTGTTTGTAACCGGATTTAAAGGGTATTGATATAAATGCCATCCTCCCTTCAGCCCTATCGGATCCTGCGTAATATATCGTCCCTGTTTTGGGTCGTAATACCGGTGACGGTTATAATATAGCCCCGTCTCTTCATCGTACTGCTGCCCTGGCAGGCGGATGAGCTGTAGCAGTCACGTCACTTCTGGATTATATTCACGTATTGTATGCATTTTCTGAACACTGTAGCTAATCCTAATCTAATTAGAAACCTTTTTATTGCCTTATTACTTCACCTTTTTTTCCTCCATCATCAATAAAATATGTTCCCAATTGCAATTCATTCTTTTTATCTTTTCGAATGAATTGAAACTCTTCAATTAATGAATAATTTTCATATGTAGAGCGATATGTAAGTATAACAATATTTGAATTTATAACATTGCTTACCATTAACGTTGAACTGACAAAGTCGCCTAGCACTTCTTTCTTTCTTTTCATTAATAAGAAAAAATTATTTTCTGGAGTGAGTTTTTTAAAATCATCTGTTCCAGTGTTGTAGATTTTAAAAAAGTCTCCGTTGTTGTAATTTTCCTGGATTATGTTAACCATGATTTTTGCTGACGTTCTGACATCTTTATCACTTTTAATTAATTTATTTTTCAGTGTTGAACTGAAAAATGTAAAAATGACGATTGTCAACATTAATGAAAGTATGAATTTTTTCTTGATCTTCATATTGTTATAAAATTATCTCAGATAAACATCTAGAAAGTTGTGAACATGTTAGTTCGCCAGCGTAAATGCCAACTCCTGGGCCAATGCTTAGTGTTCCAGAATAATTATCACTCGTGTCTTTTGCTCCTGAAGCTGATAATTTTCCTAGTACTCCTCCCGAATACAACATTCCTTTTGATTTTGTTTCCCCGGGAGAGAGTCCACTACCTGAGACTGTTCCAGAAAGTGATAGCCCTGCGGCGTAGCCTATTCCGCTATGCTCACATAACGTATAATATACACATATATCTTGATTACGAGATGTTTCATTATTTGTTCCAATCGCTATACCTATAGCAAAGCTACCTCCACTAAAAGCATCTAATGCCCCACTAACATCAAGTGAAAGAGAGCCTGATGGAGGAAAATATGTTGGTCCATTGGCAGCGTCTATTGCTAGTGCTGCTTCATGGTGTGATATTTTACTTTCCGATGCTGCATTCACTGCGGAACCTGACCATTTTCCAAATTCACTGCTAAATGCCATCAAACCCAAAGAGTCTATTTTAGATACAGGATTTAAAGGGTATTGATATAAATTCCATCCACCCTTCAGCCCTATCGGATCCTGCGTAATATATCGTCCCTGTTTTGGGTCGTAATACCGGTGACGGTTATAATATAGCCCCGTCTCTTCATCGTACTGCTGCCCCGGCAGGCGGATGAGCTGCGCCAGATTATGCGGGTTATTTTCACGGAGAACATTTCCCCACTCATCATATTCCGCTTCCCATTCAATGGTCCCGTCATGGCTGAACAGCGCCAGCGGCTGGCCCCGGTGGTCACAGTGGTACAGATGCATTTTTCTCTGCGGCGTATATTCCGGTTCTATCTGGTTTTGTATCTGCTCCGGCATCAGTCCGCACTGTGCCAGCCACGCCCGGTTAGCTTCGCTGAGTTCCCCGCGCTGTAACTCCGCTTCCAGATTATCCACCATTGCCACCAGTTCCGGCGGGAAGGTTACGTTCGCCTCCTGCTGAAATTTCTCCGCCAGCGTGCGGCGTGCCGCTTTCGTCAGTTCAGCACACTGTGTTTCCACCCGGACTAGCGGTGTGAAGCTGCCCGGCATATATATGGTCTGGATGCGCTGAGTTTCTGCCTGGGTAGTGGTCAGTCTGTCGCCGTCCCAGCCGTACCACGTCACCTCCGGAGTATTACACTCTTCTCCTACCCATACACGTTTACCGAGGCGGCGCCCCAGCGGGTCACAGACATAACGACTTTCCAGTAACACTGTGCCCTGCTGTTCACAACGGTAATGTACTAGGCGGTGCTGGTTATCGTAGCGATAGTGGTGATTGTGGCTACCGCCATCGCGGATGCTGCGCTCATCTTTTTCAGTCAGCCTGCCGTGTTCGTCATGATGGTAAAAGAACTCTGCGTCTTCACTGATGCGGTTACCTCGCCACAGCACGGGCAGTGACGGATATTGTTCCCGGGCAGCCACCCGGTTGCCCGCCGGATCGGTCAGGAAGTCTTCGGTGGTGTCCGCGGGAATGAGATGCACCCGGCTCAGCCGTCCGGCGGCATCATACTGGTAATGGTGCTGCTGAAGGGGACTGCTGATGCGAACCAGCTGTCCGTTGTCGCTGTAAGCGTAGTCCCGGTTCAGTGCCGGCAGGTTCAGCATGTGGCGCTGTAACTGCCCGGCAGGGCTGTATGCAGTGGTCTGTTCGTAAGTCCCGTACGTGCGCTGAGTCTCCCGGTGTAGCCTGTCGCGGGTGAAATCGACCAGAGGCGTGTCGCCGAGTTTCAGCCCGGCAATATAGCCGGAACCGTAGGTGAGCCATTCCACCGGTGAGAGACTGTCGGGGGTGGTCCGGGTTAACAGCCCCCTTGAATAATCGCGACCGGTGACATGTTGCCACAACAGCGCCCCCGTTTCGGGATGCTGCACCGTCTGGCGCTCAAGAGTTATCCGACCCTGTTTATCGTACTCATACTGCACGGCGACGCGGTACCCGTCACTGAGGTGGCTGATTTCAGTCAGCCAGCCACGTTCGTTGTACTGGGACTGCTCCGCCTCTGAACCGTTCACGGTTCTGTGCGTCAGGCGGTCTGAGCCATCGTAGTGCCACAGGGTGACGAGACGTTCATCCTCGCTGCGGACAGGCTTCCCGGTGACGCTATAGTGATAACGCTGCGTTCTGCCGTCAAAGCCCGTTTCCTGTGTCAGCCTGTCCAGCAGGTCGTAATCAAAGGTGGTACTGGCCCCGTTCTCATTAATAAGCCGGATGATACGCCCGGCAGCGTCGTATTTCATCCGCCGGGTCAGGCCACCTTCAGTGGTGCTGAGCGGATGTCCGGCCGCATCGTACTCTGTGGTTTGCCTGCTGCCATCGGGGTGAGTCACGGCCGTGAGGTCGCCCGCCAGGCTGAACTCATAGCGAGTTTCATGGTCCTGTGCATTTTTCTGGCGGATAAGCCTGCCCCGTTCATCGTAAGCGCGGTACTGACTGAGACCTTCTTCCTGATGAGAGGCGGTCATCTGCCCGAACCGGTTATATTCATACCGGGTCTGATAGCCGGAACAGTCGGTCAGGGTCAGCAACTGCCCGTATCGGCTCCAGGTCATGTGCTTTTTGCTGCCGGTGTCATCTTCAACCGCAGAGGGCATGTCACTGTGCGGGTCATCATAAAAATAACGGGTGATATCTCCGCTGCGGGACTTTTCCTGCATCAGTCTTCCGGAACCGTCGTATTTCTGTTCGCTCTCCCGCCCGTCAGGCCAGACTGTGGATATTAATTGTCTCTGGTTGCTGTAATAAAATTGCGTGGTTCTTCCATCGGGACTCACAATGGTATCCACGTTGCCGGACCCCACATTCAGCCGGTATTCGGTCTTGTGTCCGGCAGCATCAGTCATCATCACCATGCGTCCCGCGTGGTCAAATTCCCGTGAAACCTTACTGCCGTCGGCCTTTTCTTCCCGGACGATCCGCTTTAATCCGCCTTCGCCTTCGGTGTGCAGCACCTCGCGGCGGTTCAGACTGTCGGTAATGACGACGGCATGTTTTTTATATTCGTAGCGATAGTTCAGGCCAGCCGGGTTGTGTTGCTCCACCACCTGACCGGAGGCGTCATAGCTGTAGGTGGTCTGCGGGCGTCCTGCGTGCTGGTGCGCGGTCATACGTCCGGGGTGAGTCTCGTCATAGATGAAACTGCGCACCTGTGTGCCAGAGCGGTCATACACCGCCGACAACTCGCCTCGTGGGGTGTACGTATAGCGGGCCAGGGGTAACGCCGGGAGATTATCCGGGTATTCCGGGTCGTGCGTCAGCCACACTGCTTCAAGGCGAATACCGTTGTCTTCGCCGTAGCCGGATAATGGTATTTTCTGCGGATAGTCCGGTGTGCTGACACCGGAAGAGTCCATCTGTTTATGCGCTGTTGCCGCCCTCTGTGACTGTGAGGTCAGCGCCAGCCGGAAACGCCTTCCTGCGCCATCGGTAACGGCGGTGATGTTGCCGGTAAATATCCCGTCCAGGTCGCGGTGAAACGCCAGCGCGTGACCGAAGCAGTCGGCCAGCCCGGTCAGTATCCGGTACGGTGGCAGCGGGGCGGGTAAGGGCTCCCCGGCTTCCGGTATGCGTTCAGGCCAGCCGAGTATCCACCACGGTCCCCGCGCGCTGTTTGTCGCCAGGTAAAGGTGCTGACTCAGGCGCAGGTCTTCCGGCAGGGTCTGCCACAGTACATGCAGCGTATTACTCTCATGCAGTCTGGCCACGCCGCCACGCGCCAGCCAGAGGGACTCACTTCGGCTGAAGGCAGTCTCCCCGGGCAGCAGCGGTTCAAAGTGAATGCTGCGCCCGCCATTGTCGTTGAGGATTAGCTCTTCATCGCGTATCTGTAAGCGGATATCGAAAGGGGCTTTCCAGCCGGGGCCGAGGATGCCCACCGGCGCGGGCGTTCTGGTTTGATAACTGCTGTAAGAGCGGGAAAAAATAAACGGCAGCGGCCCCGGCAGGGCGATATCGGTTTCACTGGGCTGCACTTTGGCTCCCAGCAGCGGATTCACCGGGTTGCCGGAAGTTCTGCCACCGGGGCAGACCGAGCAGGCCACTCCGGTGGGGGCTCCTATCATCACGCCCAGAGAGCCCTGCACAATCGGACCGCCGTACTTCGTCATATCCCCCATTCGGGCTGCCGGTTTTCCGCTCATTTTTCAGTTCCTTCTGTTACTTTTGTTCCGGTGTTTTGGGTCAGGTAAACAGCATTTGCTGTTTGTCTCATTGCGGGTTATGGCTTTTATTACTCAGATGCTTTGGGTGGACTCTGGCTGACACCGCAGTTCCAGTTAACTACCGGCCCGTCGCCGCTGATGGTCTGCGCACCCTGAAGGTTTATCGCCGTACCGTTCAGGAAGATGCTGCCATCCTGCGTCAGCACCAGCCGGGCCTGGCCGCAAACCAGCTCAAGGTGTTCCCCGGCGCTGTAGACTGCCACTTTTCCGGTGTTTTCCCTGCGGGTTTTGCCCACCGAGAAGGTGACGTTCTCTCCCACGCTGACGTCATACCCTTTACCAACCAGAAGGGATTTCTGAAGACCAACCTGCGAGGACTGCATCAGCGCCACGGAGGTATTCATAACCCCGCCCACGATGGTCTGGTATGCGACACCGACTGACAGTGCGCGGACAATACCCACAGTTTCTGCCTGATTCAGCCCTACGCTGACAGACTGGTTCTGTCCGATGATTTCCTGCTGGTTCTGCACTACCGTCTGCATCTGATTCTTTTTGACAGTAATCACCTGGTTATTGCCGACAGTTTCCGTATGGTCCACTTTCACATCAGTGGTGCGGTTGTTCAGTACCTCGGTGTCCATGTTCTTCTGCGCGTGGATATACACCTGCTCCTGGTCTGTCGCATCCTCGAAGCGCAGTTCGTTAAATCCGCTGCCCCTGTAGGTTTTCGAGCGGATGGTCATCTGCGTTTTGGTTCCCGGGAGACTGCCCGGCGAGCGGTTGTCCTGATGATAAGTGCGGCCCATGATAATGGGCTGGTCCGGGTCACCGTTGAGGAAGTCGACTATCACCTCCTGACCCACGCGCGGGATGGCGAGGTTGCCGAAGCCGGTTCCGGCCCATGCCTGGGATACCCGTATCCAGCAGGAGCTGTCCTCGTTTCCCGGGCAGTAGCGGTCCCAGTGAAAACGCACCCGGACCCGGCCGTGCTCGTCACAGAAGATTTCCTCACCTTTCGGACCGGTGACGATGGCGCTCTGCGGACCATCGACAGCGGGTTTGGGTGGCGGGAAGGGACGCCAGGTCCGGTCTGCCGGGATGACGTTAACCGTGTTTCTGAGCGTGGTGCCTTCCCCCTGGCTGCCGTGCAGGGCCTGAGGCTGTTCGCCCTTCAGGACACAGCCCGTGACCTGCCATTCCCGGTTGAGGGCCGGGGAAGGGTGGCCGGTCAGGGTGAAACGTTTTCCGGGCCACAGTTTCGGGGAGTTCGTGACGCAGGTCGCTGCCTCAGCATCACGGCGGTAACCTCCGGCCCGGTAGCGGGCAAAGTCCTGACCGTGCTGCACATCCTTGAAGCGTCCCGGGTAATCGAAGATTTCATACTGGCTGCGCTGGCCGTTCAGGTTTTCGGCGTGGTGGCTGAAGTAACCGGGCCAGCCGGGGGTTTTAAAGGTGTAATCCTGGTTTTCCACTGATGAAGGGCGTATCTGCGCCCGGTAGCGGAACTCACTGATGCATTCCGTGGAGGGTTCGCGGATATTGGGGTTAAAGGGCAGGGAGCCCAGGGAGGAGAGACCGGCGACATCATCACAGAGAACGAGTTTCTGTCCGGGACCGGTCGGGTGGAGCCAGTCGAAGAAGAAAATGCCCTCTTCGGCCCAGAGGCGACTGAGAAAGCTGAGGTCGGTCTCCCCGTACTGTACACAGAACTCCCGTGCCGGATGGGCTTCATAAAAGGACGGCACCCAGTCAGTGACACCGTTTTCAGTGAGCAGGGTGGAGGAGATGGCCTGGATATCCTGCTGCTGAAAGATACGGAAATTCTGACGCAGGCCGCAGCGCCAGAGCGGGGAAGAAAGCGTCAGATGATAGTTCATCTGCCAGTGGTTGTTTTCCCGTGTTTCCACTCCGGTGATGATGCCGTGAAGGTAGCGCTGTGGAACGGAGCCCTGCCAGAGGGTGAGTGTGGCGTTCTTTTCGAGGAAATCCGGTCCGGAGAGGCCGGTCTGGTCCCCGGCGATATCGACACGGAGTAAAAAGGGGATGGAGAGATTCTGGCAGAGGGTGAAGCTGACGACGGCGGTTGCGGTTTCCGGCAGCCCCTCCACATCCAGCGTAAAGCGCAGTCCCTTCAGTGACATAATGGCTTCTCCGTAATTTAAGCAGGGAAAACCTTAGCGCTGAATGTGATGGGGCAACAGTGATAATCCGGATAAAGCCTAAAACCAGGAATTTATAAAGGAATGTATAAACTCCATTTATAATTTTTTGTAAGTAATTAATAAATATGATAATGGAGCGATGGGTGGGTAAATGGAATTTATCCCCCGAAAATGAATACCGGGGGACGGAGGTGCACCTTGCTATCACTGATAAAACTACACCTCAAAATCCAGTTCGTCCTCACTGCGCAGCGGTATCAGCTGCACTTTCTGCACGCGATGGCTCTCAACCTGTAGCGTTTTAATCAGGTAATCACCCACCTGCACCTCTTCGCCTGGCTGCGGAATACGTTGCAGATACTCCATCAGCAGGCCCGCGATGGTGTGGTATTCGCGCTTTTCATCCAGCGGCAACGGAACATACTGCACCAGGTCTTCCAGCGGCATATGGCCGTTGGCCGTCCAGGAGCCGTCCGGGTTTTTCTGAATATCATGGCGGGCGTCAATTTCATCAACCTCATTCGGCAGATTACCGGCGATGGTTTCCATCACGTCACTGAGGGTGACCAGCCCTTCAACCGAGCCAAACTCATCCACCACAAAGGCAAAGTGAGTGCGGGCATTACGGAACTGCTCCAGTGCAGAGAGCAACTGCAACGTCTCCGGGAACACCAGCGGCTGGCGCACCAGGGCGCGTAAATCGAGCGTCTCACCGCGCAGCTGTTGCTGGAGAAGGTCGATAACGTGCACCACGCCAAGTAAGTCTTCTTCCTCTTCACCCCCCGTGACCACTACGCGGGTATGCTGGTTTTTGTCCAGCAGGGCGCGAATCTGATCCTCCGGTGCCGTCAGGTCGATATGCTCGATATCATGGCGGGAGGTCATGATACTGCTGACCGATCGCTGATTGAGGTTGAGCACGCGCTCAATCATCAGCCGCTCCTGCGGATTAAAAATCTGGTTATCGTTGTGGTCGGCAAGCAGAGAAGCGGACTCCGCATCAAGCTCGGCATCCTCTTTTTGCCCGCTGAGCAGGCGCATAACCGTGTCGGCGGTGCGCTGGCGCAGGGTCTGGTTGGCAGACAGAAAGCGACGACGGTTGAAAATGGCCAGCTGGTTAAGTGACTCGATGATCACCGAGAAGCCGATTGCGGCGTACAGGTATCCTTTCGGAATGTGGAACCCAAAACCGTCGGCGACCAGGCTAAAACCAATCATCAGCAGGAAGCTGAGACACAGGATAACAATTGTCGGATGGCTGTTCACAAACCGTGTGAGCGCTTTGCTTGCCATCACCATCAGGGTAATAGCAATAATCACCGCTGCCATCATCACGGCCAGATGGTCCACCATGCCAACCGCGGTAATCACGGAGTCCAGCGAGAAGACCGCATCCAGCACCACGATTTGCGTCACGACGGGCCAGAACTTTGCGCCCCGGCGCTGGGTCGGGTTTTCGCTGTCTTTGCCTTCGAGCCGTTCGTTGAGTTCGACCGTTGCCTTAAACAGCAGGAACAACCCACCGAACAGCATGATCAGATCGCGGGCGCTGAAACTCAGGCCGTGAAAGGCGATCAGCGGTTTCGTGAGCGTCACCAGCCAGGAGATAGAGGCCAGCAGCAGTAAACGCATCACCATCGCCAGCAGTAAGCCCGTTACGCGCGCGCGGTCGCGCTGTGAAGGGGGCAGTTTTTCGGCGAGGATGGCGATAAAGACCAGATTATCAATCCCGAGCACTAATTCGATGACCACCAGAGTGACCAGCCCGGCCCAGATTGATGGATCGGCAATCCATTCCATAGTAATAGCAATACCTTCTGTTATATGACCAATGTCACACTTCGATCATGGATAAAGCTGGGCTAAATTGCAATGACGGCCTGGGATTTATCTCAATAGCCGGTTGAATGCTGCGCGGGAAAATAGCCTTATTATTTTCATGTTAAATATCGTTTTATCTGATAATGAATAAAAATAAGAAATATCGCAGGGAGTGGTTTTTAATTTAATTATGTCAATATAAAGAAAATCCTAAAAGGTGAAAAATTTGCTCTTAATATTATTCTTAAAAAACCATTTCCGGGCGGTTGTTACCTTGCCTGCTATTACGTTAGCTGCAACAATTCCTCCAGTATCAAATTTCTTGTTGCTATTACCATGCTTACGGAATGGTGAGAGATTCATTATCAAAGCGGCCTTAATTGCGCCTGATATATTTTCATCTCAACCGAATCAAAGAGGGTTTTTATCCATAACATATTGTTTAGACAGTACATTGGTAACTGAAAGCCAAGGGCGGTAGCGTGCCTGAAAGCGTGTGAATCGGCCCCGATTATTCTGTCAATAGCCAATGGATGAATAAGCTTTTTTTAGGACTGATGCCAGTTATATTTCTATTTTATTAACTGCATTCTGAGTGTCGTTTCAATCCGCGCTTATTTAAATTGCACAGGATAATTACTCTGCCAAAGTGATAAATAATCAATGATGAAATCCAAAATGAAATTGATGCCATTATTGGTGTCTGTGACCTTGATGAGTGGTTGTACGGTTTTCCCCGGCAGCAATATGTCAACCATGGGAAAGGATGTGATCAAACAGCAGGATGCTGATTTCGACCTCGACAGGATGGTGAATGTTTATCCACTGACACCGCGTCTGGTGGAACAATTACGTCCACGGCCAAACGTGGCCCAGCCAAATACATCGCTGGACCAGGAGATTGCCGCCTACCAGTACCGTGTCGGGCCAGGGGATGTGATTAACGTGACCGTCTGGGATCACCCGGAGCTGACCACGCCAGCAGGCCAGTACCGCAGCTCCAGCGATACCGGAAACTGGGTGCAGCCGGACGGGACCATGTTCTATCCCTACATCGGTAAAGTCCACGTGGTGGGCAAAACCCTTGCCGAAATTCGTAGTGATATTACCGGCCGCTTAGCGCAGTACATCGCTGACCCGCAGGTGGACGTTAATATCGCCGCATTCCGCTCGCAAAAGGCCTATGTCTCCGGGCAGGTGAATAAATCGGGTCAGCAGGCCATCAGCAACGTGCCGCTGACGGTGCTGGATGCCGTCAACGCCGCAGGCGGCCTGACCGATGCGGCAGACTGGCGCAATGTGGTGCTGACTCACAATGGCCAGGAGCAGCGCATTTCCCTTCAGGCGCTGATGCAAAACGGCGACCTGAGCCAGAACCGTCTGCTCTATCCGGGTGACATTCTGTACGTTCCGCGCAATGACGATCTGAAAGTGTTCGTGATGGGCGAAGTGAAAAAACAGAGCACGCTCAAAATGGACTTCAGCGGCATGACCCTGACCGAAGCGCTGGGGAATGCAGAAGGCATCGATCTTACCTCGTCTAACGCCAGCGGTATTTTCGTCATCCGTCCGCTGAAAGGTGAGGGCAGTGCGAAAGGTAAGATTGCCAACATTTACCAGCTGGATATGTCCGACGCGACCTCCCTGGTGATGGCAACCGAATTCCGCCTCCAGCCGTACGATGTGGTGTATGTCACGACCGCACCGGTTGCCCGCTGGAACCGCCTGATCAACCAGTTGCTGCCAACCATCAGTGGCGTTCGCTACATGACGGATACGGCGCGCGACATCCATACCTGGTAATCCGCGATGTTTAACAAAATTCTGGTGGTGTGCGTGGGGAACATTTGCCGTTCCCCAACGGCCGAGCGGTTGTTGAAAAACTATCAACCCGCTCTCACGGTCGACTCCGCGGGGCTTGGGGCGCTGGTGGGTAAAGGTGCCGACGAGCGTGCAGCGAACGTGGCGTTGGATCATAACCTCTCTTTAGACGGGCACTGTGCCCGTCAGGTCTCCGGTCGCATGTGCCGTGAATATGACCTGATCCTGACGATGGAAAAACGCCACATTCATGCCCTGTGTGAAATCGCACCTGAAATGCGAGGCAAAGTGATGCTCTTTGGTCACTGGGACAATGAACGCGAAATTCCCGATCCGTATCGCAAGAGCCGAGAGGCATTTGAGGCGGTTTATACCTTACTTGACCAGTCTGCCCGTCAGTGGGCGCAGGCACTGAAAGCTCAGCAGGGATAACAATGACAGAAAAAACAAAACCTTCTGCCGCCCCGATATCGGGCAGTGATGAAATCGATATTGGCCGTCTGGTTGGCACGATTGTAGAGGCGAAATGGTGGGTTCTGGGCATAACTGCCGTGTTTGCCGCGGCGGCCATTGTTTACACTCTGTTCGCCACGCCAATCTACAGCGCCGATGCGCTGGTGCAGATTGAACAAAATACCGGTAACTCACTGGTGCAGGATATTGGCTCTGCGCTGGCGAACAAACCGCCGGCATCCGATGCCGAAATTCAGCTGATCCAGTCGCGTATGGTGCTGGGAAAAACGGTTGACGATCTGAATCTGGATATTGCCGTCACCAAAAACTCCTTCCCGGTATTCGGTGCGGGATGGGACAGGCTGATGGGGCGCCAGAACGACACGGTAAACGTGACCACCTTTACCCTGCCAAAAGGCGGTGCCGATCAAACCTTCACGCTGACCGTGCTTGGGCCAAAGCAGTACCAGCTTACCAGCGACGGTGGTTTTAGCGCGCGCGGTGAAGTGGGACAGATGCTGAGCAAAAATGGCGTCAGCATGATGGTAAGTGCCATTCAGGCGGCTGAGGGCAGCGAGTTTACCGTCTCGAAATTCTCCATGCTGGGGATGATCAACAACCTGCAAAACAACCTTAGCGTCACCGAAAACGGCAAAGACACCGGCGTGTTGAGCCTCAGCTTTACCGGTGAAGATAAGGATCAGATCCGCGATATCCTTAACAGCATCACCCGCAACTACCTCGAGCAGAATATTGCGCGTAAATCGGAAGAGGCGGCCAAAAGCCTGGCTTTCCTGGCAAAACAACTGCCGGAAGTGCGTCAGCGTCTGGACGTAGCCGAAGAGAAGCTCAACAGCTATCGCCAGAAGAAAGACTCGGTGGACCTGCCGCTGGAAGCGAAGTCGGTACTGGATTCGATGGTGAATATCGATGCCCAACTGAACGAGCTGACCTTTAAAGAAGCGGAGATCTCCAAGCTCTACACCAAACGTCACCCGGCGTACCGCACCTTGCTGGAAAAACGCCAGGCGCTGGAAGATGAAAAAGCCAATCTCAACAAGCGTGTGAACTCCATGCCGGAAACCCAGCAGGAGATCGTTCGTCTGACCCGTGATGTGGAATCTGGCCAGCAGGTTTACATGCAACTGCTGAACAAGCAGCAGGAGCTGAAAATCACCGAAGCCAGTACCGTGGGCGATGTGCGCATTGTTGACTCCGCCATCACGCAGCCCGGCGTGCTGAAACCGAAAAAAGCGCTGATTATTCTGGGCAGCATTATTCTCGGCCTGATGCTTTCCGTGATGGGTGTGCTGTTGCGCTCGCTGTTTAACCGCGGTATCGAAAGCCCGCAGGTGCTGGAAGAGAATGGCATCAGCGTTTACGCCAGTATTCCGCTGTCGGAATGGCAGAAATCGCGTGATAGCGTCAAAACGGTTAAAGGCGTTAAGCGCTATAAGCAGAGCCAGTTGCTGGCGGTGGGCAACCCAACTGACCTTGCCATCGAGGCGGTTCGTAGCCTGCGCACCAGCCTGCACTTCGCCATGATGCAGGCCAAAAATAACGTGCTGATGATGACCGGGGTGAGCCCGTCAATCGGTAAGACGTTTGTCTGCGCCAACCTGGCGGCCGTGGTGAGCCAGACCAATAAACGCGTTCTGCTGATCGACTGCGACATGCGTAAAGGCTACACCCACGAACTGCTGGGCACCAATAACGTCAACGGCCTGTCCGAGATCCTGCTTGGTAAAGGGGAGATTGAACAGTGCGCCAAACCGACCTCAATCCCGAATTTCCATCTTGTTCCACGTGGCCAGGTTCCGCCAAATCCGTCTGAACTGCTGATGAGCGAACGCTTCAGCCAGCTGGTGGAGTGGGCGAGCAAACACTACGACCTGGTGTTGATTGATACCCCACCAATTCTGGCCGTAACCGATGCTGCCATTGTGGGTCGCCATGCGGGCACCACGCTGATGGTGGCGCGCTATGCGGTGAATACCCTGAAGGAAGTGGAAACCAGTCTGGGCCGCTTTGAGCAGAACGGTATCGATGTGAAAGGGGTGATCCTGAACTCTATCTTCCGTCGCGCGAGCAGTTATCAGGATTACGGCTACTACGAGTACGAATATAAATCTGACAGTAAATAAAGCCCCTCACCCAGACGGTGCGGGATATAACGACATGTTGCCTTTCACCCTCTCCCCAAAGGGAGAGGGCTGGGGTGAGGGGAATACCATGACCACACAACGCCCTTTGATTTCTATTTATATGCCGACATGGAATCGTCAGCAGTTGGCGATCCGCGCAATTAAGTCGGTCCTGCGTCAGGACTACGATAACTGGGAACTGCTCATTGTTGATGACTGTTCCTCTTCATACGAACAACTGCAAAAGTTCGTGACTGACCTCAATGACCCACGGGTGATGTACACGCATAACGCCATCAACTCCGGGGCGTGTGCGGTACGTAACCAGGCGATATTGCAGGCGCAAGGGCAGTATCTGACCGGGATTGACGACGATGACGAATGGACGCCCAACCGTCTGTCGACCTTCCTGTCGCACCAGCATCAGCTGGTTACACATGCGTTTCTGTATGCCAACGACTATGTTTGCCAGGGCGAAGTCTATTCGCAGCCAGCGAGTCTGCCGCTGTATCCGAAATCACCGTACTCCCGTCGTCTGTTTTACAAGCGCAATATCATTGGTAATCAGGTCTTCTCCTGGTCCTGGCGCTTCAAAGAAAACCTGTTCGATACCGAACTCAAGGCGGCGCAGGATTACGATATTTTCCTGCGCATGGTGGTGGAGTATGGCGAACCCTGGAAAGTGGAAGAAGCCACGCAAATCCTGCATATCAATCACGGGGAGATGCAAATCACCTCGTCGCCGAAGAAATTTTCCGGCTACTTCCACTTTTACCGCAAGCACAAAGACAAGTTCGACCGTGCCAGCCGTAAGTATCAGCTCTTTACCCTCTATCAGATCCGCAATAAGCGCATGAACTGGCGCACACTGCTGACGCTCTTTTCCGTGCGCAATACCAAGCGTCTGGCTGATGGACTTCGGGGGAAATAATGTTTCTGGAAGACTGCCGCGCGAACAGCTGGAGCCTGCGCCCTTGCTGCATGGTTCTGGCCTATCGCATCGCACATTTTTGCTCGGTATGGCGCAAAAAAAACGTGCTGAACAATATCTGGGCAGCACCGGTTCTGGTGCTGTACCGCATCATCACCGAATGCTTTTTTGGCTACGAAATTCAGGCAGCCGCCACCATTGGCCGCCGCTTCACCATCCACCACGGTTATGCCGTGGTGATCAATAAGTTTGTGGTCGCGGGTGATGACTTCACCATTCGCCACGCGGTGACCATTGGCAACCGTGGGCCGGCGAGCCTTACGTGCCCTGTCATCGGGAATAACGTCGAGCTGGGCGCCAATGTGGTGATCATTGGTGACATTACCGTGGGTAACAACGTAACCATTGGTGCCGGCAGCGTGGTGCTGGACAGCATTCCTGATAACGCGCTGGTGGTGGGCGAGAAAGCCCGCGTGAAGGTGATTAAATGAATATTCTGCAATTTAACGTTCGTCTGGCTGAGGGCGGGGCGGCAGGCGTGGCGCTGGATCTTCACCAGCGCGCGCTGGAAAAAGGATTACAGTCGCGTTTCATCTACGGCTATGGCAAAGGCGGCAAAGAAAGTGTCAGCCACGATGACTACCCGCAGGTGGTGAAACAGACCCCGCGCGTGACTTCCATCGCCAACATTGCACTTTTCCGTCTGTTTAACCGCGATCTGTTTGGCAATCTGAACAACCTGTACCGCACGGTAACGCGCTCGGCCGGGCCCGTGGTGCTGCATTTTCATGTGCTGCATAGCTACTGGCTGAATCTGGAAGAGGTTGTGGCCTTTTGCGAAAAAGTGAAAGCACATAAACCAGACACCACTTTTGTCTGGACGCTGCATGACCACTGGAGCGTGACCGGACGCTGCGCCTTTACCGACGGTTGCGAAGGCTGGAAAACGCACTGCCAGAAGTGCCCAACGCTGACCAACTATCCACCGGTAAAAGTGGACCGGGCGCATCAACTGGTGGCGGGAAAACGCCAGCTGTTTCGCGAGATGCTCGCGCTAGGCTGCACGTTTATCTCCCCCAGCCAGCATGTGGCCGATGCCTTCAACAGCCTGTACGGGGCAGGGCGCTGCAAAATCATCAATAACGGGATCGACGTGGCAACCGAAGCAATCCTGGCGGAGCTGAAACCCGTGGCGCACACCGCAGGCAAACCGAAAATTGCCGTGGTGGCACACGATCTGCGTTACGACGGCAAAACCAATCAACAGCTGGTGCGCGACATCATGGCGCTCGGCGACAAGATAGAGCTGCATACCTTCGGTAAGTTTTCCCCGTTTGAAGGGGCGAACGTGATTAACCACGGATTCGAAACCGACAAGCGCAAGCTGATGAGCGCACTGAACGGCATGGATGCGCTGGTCTTTAGCTCCCGCGTGGATAACTACCCGTTGATCCTGTGCGAAGCGTTGTCGATTGGCGTGCCGGTGATTGCCACCCACAGCGATGCAGCGCGTGAAGTGCTGGAAAAATCTGGCGGCAAAACCTTCAGTGAAAATGAGGTGCTGCCGCTGGTGCAACTGCCAAAGCCCGCCGTCGCGCAGGCCGTTTTTGGCACTGACCTGGAATCGTTCCGCAACCGCAGCCGTAAGGCGTACAGTGGCCAACAGATGCTGGAGGAATATGTCTCGTTCTATCAGAATCTGTAGTTATCTGCTGCTGCCGCTGATCTACCTGCTGGTCAACGTCAAGATTGCCCAGCTCGGCGAAAGCTTCCCCATTACCATTGTGACGTTCCTGCCGGTCTTACTGCTGCTGTATGTCGAAAAAATCAGCCTGAAAAAGCTGATGATTGCCCTCGGCGTTGGATTTAGCCTGACGGCATTTAACTACATCTTTGGTCAGTCGCTGGATGCCAGTAAATACGTCACCTCGACCATGCTGTTTGTTTATATTGTCATTATTATTGGCATGGTCTGGAGTATTCGCTTTAAAACTATTTCACCGCACAATTATCGGAAAATCCTTAGGTTCTTTTATATTGCCGTTACGTTAATTGTCATGCTGGCTGCACTGGAAATGGCGCAAATTATTTTGACCGGTGGCAGTAGCCTGATGGAGATGATTTCGAAATATCTCATTTACAGTAACAGTTATGTACTGAACTTCATTAAGTTTGGCGGCAAGCGTACTACCGCACTCTATTTTGAGCCGGCATTTTTTGCTCTGGCGTTAATCTCAATTTGGCTCAGCATCAAACAGTTTGGTATCAAAACCCCCAAGACCGATGCTATGATTCTTGCAGGGATTGTTCTGTCGGGTTCTTTCTCAGGGGTAATGACATTTATATTGTTCTACCTGCTGGAATGGGCATTTCAGTATCTGAACAAGGATGCGATAAAGAAAAAACTGCCGCTGGCGATTATCTCCCTGACGGTGTTTTTAGTCGGCGTAATATTTGCATTCCCGTACATCTCAGAACGTCTGGGTGATTTGGGAACGGAAGGTTCGTCGTCCTATTATCGCATTATTGGGCCGCTGGTCATGGTGGGCTATTCATTAACCCATATTGATGGCGTAGTCAGATTTGGCTCACTTTACGAATATGTTGCATCATTCGGAATCTTTAACGGTGCAGATGTCGGTAAAACCATAGACAATGGTCTGTATCTGTTAATTATTTATTTTTCGTGGTTCGCCGTATTGTTGACGCTGTGGTATCTGTTTAAAGTTTTCAAAATGATGATTAACGCGTTTGGGGATAATCAGAACTTTCGCGTGCAGCTTTATCTTTTTACGCCAGTGTCGCTGTTCTTTACGGGGTCAATATTTAGCCCGGAATATGCTTTCTTGATTGTCTGTCCGTTTATTCTGCGCAAGGCACTCAATATTACGCGCGTATGACGAAATGAGGTGGTTTATGTTTCTTAGCGTGATTACTGTCGCCTTTCGCAATTACGAAGGCGTGGTAAAAACCTGGCGCTCGCTACGCAACCTGGCACGCGATCCAAGCCTCACTTTTGAATGGATTGTCGTGGATGGTGGCTCGAATGACGGTACGGCTGAGTTTTTGAAAAAACTCAACGGGGAGTTCAACTTACGTTACATCAGCGAGAAAGATAAAGGCATCTACGACGCCATGAATAAAGGCATCGACATGGCCCAGGGGTGCTATGCCATCTTTCTGAATTCCGGTGATGTGTTCCATGAAGATGTTGCGCTCTTTGCCCGTCAGCTGGCGCGGCAGAAAGAGGACGCCATGTATATTGGTGATGCGCTTCTGGACTTCGGCGATGACCATAAAGTTCTGCGTAGTGCAAAGCCAGGCTGGTATATCTACCACAGTTTACCGGCCAGCCATCAGGCTATTTTCTTCCCGACCGTGGGGCTGAAAAAACAGCCGTATGATTTGCAGTATAAAGTGTCATCAGATTATGCACTGGCAGCAAGTTTGTATAAGTCGGGTTACCCGTTTCGTCGAATTAAAGGCACGGTGTCTGAATTTTCGATGGGTGGTGTGTCAACTTCGAATAATCTGGAATTGTGCCAGGATGCAAAAAACGTACAGCGCAATATATTGCGAATGCCGGGGCCACTGGCGGAATTATCTTATTTATTGCGTCTGAAAACGACGGGTAAAACGAAAGCCTTATATAACAAAGCCTGAATATAAGGAAGCGTAATGCAGGAACTCAGTGGGTTCTCCGTGCCGAAAGGTTTTCGGGGCGGGAACGGTATTAAGGTGCAGTTATGGTGGGCGGTGCAGGCCACATTATTTGCCTGGTCACCGCAAATACTGTATCGCTGGCGCGCATTTTTATTACGCTTGTTCGGTGCAAAAATCGGAAAAAACGTAGTCATTCGCCCGTCAGTCAAAATTACTTATCCGTGGAAATTAACGCTCGGTGATTACGCCTGGGTGGGTGATGACGCGGTGTTATATAGCCTGGGTGACATCACCATTGGCGCAAATTCAGTGGTATCACAGAAGTGTTATTTGTGTACCGGTAGTCACGATTTTATGAGTCAGCATTTTGATATTACCGCTTCGCCTATTGTGATTGGTGAAAAATGCTGGCTGGCGACAGATGTGTTTGTCGCACCGGGTGTTTCTGTTGGTGATGGTACCGTTATTGGTGCCCGCAGCAGCGTTTTTAAATCGCTTCCGGCAAATAAAGTTTGCCGTGGCAATCCCGCAGTGGTGATACGCGAACGCGTAGAAACTGAAAAACTTTGATAAGTACAGAGGAAATTAATATGTCTAAAGTCGCTCTCATCACCGGCGTTACCGGACAGGATGGTTCTTACCTGGCAGAATTGCTGCTGGAGAAAGGTTATGAAGTACACGGTATTAAACGTCGTGCCTCTTCGTTCAACACCGAGCGTGTGGACCATATCTATCAGGATCCTCATGCGAAAAACCCGAAATTCCATCTGCACTACGGCGACCTGACGGATACCTCCAACCTGACCCGTATTCTGCAAGAAGTGCAGCCGGATGAAGTCTACAACCTGGGTGCGATGAGCCACGTGGCCGTGTCGTTTGAATCCCCGGAATATACCGCTGACGTTGATGCCATGGGTACGCTGCGTCTGCTGGAGGCGATCCGCTTCCTCGGTCTTGAGAAGAAAACCCGTTTCTACCAGGCGTCTACCTCTGAGCTGTATGGCCTGGTGCAGGAAATCCCGCAAAAAGAAACCACCCCGTTCTACCCACGCTCCCCATATGCGGTAGCCAAACTGTACGCCTACTGGATCACCGTAAACTACCGCGAATCCTACGGCATGTATGCGTGTAACGGCATTCTGTTCAACCACGAATCCCCGCGCCGTGGTGAAACCTTCGTGACCCGTAAAATTACCCGCGCGATCGCCAACATTGCACAGGGTCTGGAGTCTTGCCTGCACCTGGGCAACATGGATTCCCTGCGTGACTGGGGCCATGCCAAAGACTACGTGAAAATGCAGTGGATGATGCTGCAACAGGACAAGCCAGAAGACTTCGTTATTGCGACCGGCGTGCAGTATTCCGTGCGTCGTTTCGTTGAAATGGCTGCGGCACAACTGGGTATCAAACTGCGTTTCGAAGGCACTGGCGTTGACGAGAAAGGCATCGTGGTTTCCGTGACAGGCCATGATGCACCGGGCGTGAAACCGGGTGATGTGATTGTTCAGGTTGACCCGCGTTACTTCCGTCCTGCTGAGGTAGAAACCCTGCTGGGCGATCCAACCAAAGCGCACGAAGTGCTGGGCTGGAAACCGGAGACCACTCTTCAGGAGATGGTATCTGAAATGGTAGCCAAAGACCTTGAAGCGGCGAAGAAACACTCACTGCTGAAGTCCCACGGCTACGAGGTTGCCATCGCGCTGGAGTCCTGAGAATGACCAAACAACGTATTTTTGTCGCCGGTCATCGCGGCATGGTGGGTTCCGCCATTGTCCGCCAGCTGGAACAACGTGGTGACGTTGAGGTGATTGTCCGTACGCGTGACGAGCTGAATTTGCTCGACAGCAAAGCCGTGCAGGATTTCTTTGCAGACTCGCGTATCGATCAGGTGTATCTGGCGGCGGCAAAGGTGGGCGGCATTGTCGCCAACAACACCTACCCGGCTGATTTCATCTACGAGAACATGATGATTGAGAGCAACATTATTCACGCCGCGCATCTGCACAACGTGAATAAGCTGCTGTTCCTCGGTTCATCCTGTATTTACCCGAAAATGGCGAAACAGCCGATGGCGGAAAGCGAGCTGCTGCAAGGCACGCTCGAAGCGACCAATGAGCCGTACGCTATTGCCAAGATTGCCGGGATCAAACTGTGCGAGTCCTATAACCGCCAGTACGGTCGCGATTATCGCTCGGTCATGCCGACCAACCTGTATGGGCCGAACGATAATTTCCACCCGAGCAATTCGCACGTGATCCCGGCGCTGCTGCGCCGCTTTCACGAAGCGACGGCTGATAACGCACCGGATGTGGTGGTGTGGGGCAGCGGTACGCCGATGCGTGAGTTCCTGCACGTGGACGACATGGCGGCAGCCAGCATTCACGTGATGGAGCTGGATCGCGAAGTGTGGCAGGAGAACACGCAACCGATGCTCTCGCACATTAACGTGGGCACCGGCGTGGACTGCACCATTCGCGAGCTGGCGCAAACCCTGGCGAAAGTGGTGGGTTACAAAGGCCGCGTGGTGTTCGACGCCTCAAAACCCGACGGCACACCACGTAAATTACTGGATGTAACGCGCCTGCATCAGCTGGGCTGGTATCACGAGGTGTCACTTGAGCAGGGGCTTGCCAGCACCTATCAGTGGTTCCTGGAAAACCAGCACCGCTTCCGGGGGTAGATATGTTTTTAAATCAGGAAGACTTTGCCACGGTAGTCCGTTCCACTCCACTTATCTCAATCGATTTGATTGTGGAGAACGAACGCGGCGAGTTCTTGCTGGGGAAACGAACCAACCGCCCGGCACTTGGGTACTGGTTCGTACCCGGTGGACGTGTGCAGAAGGATGAGACGCTCACCAGTGCTTTTGAGCGTCTTACCCTGGCGGAACTCGGGCTGCGCTTGCCGCAGTCTGCAGGCCAGTTTTACGGGGTCTGGCAGCACTTCTACGACGATAACTTTTCCGGGGCTGATTTCACCACACACTACGTGGTGCTCGGTTTTCGCCTGAAGGTGAATCAGGCAGACCTTCGTCTGCCTGATGCTCAGCATGACGACTACCGCTGGCACAAGCCAGAGGCGTTGCTGGCAAGTGACAACGTACACGACAACAGCCGCGCCTATTTTCTGGCGGAGCGTCAGGCTGAGGTGCCGGGCTTATGAAAATCCTCGTATACGGAATCAACTATTCGCCGGAATTAACGGGGATTGGTAAATACACCGGTGAAATGGTCGAGTGGATGGCAGACCAGGGTCATGACGTGCGGGTCATTACCGCGCCGCCTTACTACCCGGAATGGCAGGTGGGCGAGCGCTACTCTGGTTGGCGGTATCGCCGCGAACAGGGCGCGGCAACGGTCTGGCGCTGCCCGTTGTACGTGCCGAAACAGCCTTCGACGCTGAAACGTTTAATTCATCTGGGCAGTTTTGCCCTGAGCAGTTTCTTCCCGCTGATGGCACAACGTCGCTGGAAGCCAGAACTCATTATCGGCGTGGTGCCCACGCTGTTTTGCACGCCAGGAATGCGCCTGCTGGGCAAGCTTTCGGGTGCACGCACCTTGCTGCACATTCAGGACTACGAAGTGGACGCTATGCTGGGGCTGGGAATGGCCGGGAAAGGCAAGGGTGGCAGGGTGGCAAAACTGGCCAGTGCGTTTGAGCGTAGCGGCCTGCACAACGTGGATTACGTCTCGACCATCTCACGCTCAATGATGAATAAAGCGCAGGAGAAAGGCGTCGCAGCGGAAAAAGTGATCTTTTTCCCGAACTGGTCTGAAGTGGCGCGTTTTCGCAATGTGTCTGAACACGATGCAGTGGTGCTTCGTGAACAACTCGGTTTGCCTGAAGATCAAAAAATTATTCTTTACTCGGGCAACATCGGGGAAAAGCAGGGGCTGGAAAGTGTGGTTGAGGCTGCCGGACAGCTTAGCCGTCATGCCCTGACGTTTGTGATTGTCGGGCAGGGTGGCGGTAAAGCGCGACTGGAAAAAATGGTCAGCGAACGTGGCCTGACCAACGTGAAATTTTACCCGCTTCAGCCGTACGAGGCGCTGCCGGCGCTGCTGAAGATGGGGGACTGCCATCTGGTGGTACAAAAACGCGGTGCAGCAGATGCCGTGCTGCCATCAAAACTGACCAACATTCTGGCGGTAGGCGGCAATGCGGTGATCACCGCCGAGGCCGATACCGAGCTGGGTCAGCTATGCGACAGCTACCCGGGAATTGCGGTTTGCGTTGAGCCGGAGTCCGTTGAGGCGCTGGTTACCGGGATCGAACAGGCGCTCGCGCTGCCTAAAGAGAACATCGTGGCACGTGAATATGCCGGGCGCACGCTCGAAAAAGAGAACGTCCTTAGCCAATTTATTGCAGATATACGGGGATAAATAATGAGTCAAACCAAACTTTTTCCGGTCGTGATGGCTGGTGGCTCTGGTAGCCGGTTGTGGCCGCTGTCCCGCGTGCTCTATCCAAAACAGTTCCTCTGCCTGAAAGGGGATCTCACCATGCTGCAAACGACAGTTTCTCGTCTGAACGGCGTGGAGTGCGAAAGCCCGGTGGTGATTTGTAATGAACAACACCGCTTTATCGTGGCCGAGCAGCTACGTCAGCTCAACAAGCTGACTGAAAACATCATTCTGGAGCCGGCAGGGCGCAACACGGCGCCAGCCATAGCACTGGCAGCGCTGGCGGCAAAACGCAGCAGCCCGGAGTGTGATCCGATGATGCTGGTGCTGGCCGCTGACCATGTTATCCAGCAGGAAGACATCTTCCGTGACGCGGTGCGTTCCGCCATTCCTTACGCCGAGAGCGGCAAACTGGTGACTTTCGGGATCGTACCGGATCTGCCAGAAACCGGTTATGGCTACATCCGCCGGGGCGATGTCACGCCAGGTGAAGGCGAGAGCCTGGCGTTTAACGTGGCGCAGTTTGTCGAAAAACCGAATCTGGAAACCGCGCAGGCCTATGTCGGCAGCGGCGAGTATTACTGGAACAGCGGTATGTTCCTGTTCCGCGCCGGGCGCTATCTGGAAGAGCTGGAAAAATTCCGCCCGGATATCCTCACTGCCTGTGAAAAAGCGATGGATGCGGTTGACCCGGATCTCGACTTTATCCGTGTGGATGAAGAAGCCTTCCTCGCCTGCCCGGAAGAGTCCATTGACTATGCCGTGATGGAGCGCACCGCGGATGCGGTAGTGGTGCCGATGGATGCCGGCTGGAGCGACGTTGGCTCATGGTCATCCTTGTGGGAGATCAGCGCACATACCCCGGAGGGAAATGTCCACCATGGTGATGTAATCAGCCATAAAACGGAAAACAGCTATGTGTACGCTGAATCCGGGCTGGTTACCACGGTGGGCGTGAAGGATCTGGTTGTCGTTCAGACCAAAGATGCCGTGCTGATTGCTGACCGTAACGCGGTTCAGGATGTCAAGAAAGTGGTCGAGAAGATCAAGGCAGATGGCCGACATGAACACCACATTCATCGCGAAGTGTATCGCCCGTGGGGCAAATATGACTCCATCGATTCCGGCGATCGCTATCAGGTAAAACGCATCACCGTGAAGCCAGGGGAAGGGCTGTCTGTGCAGATGCATCATCACCGCGCCGAACACTGGGTGGTGGTGGCCGGAACCGCCAAAGTGACCATCGACGGTGAAATCAAACTGATTGGTGAAAACGAGTCCGTGTATATCCCGCTTGGGGCGACGCATTGCCTGGAAAACCCAGGGAAAATTCCGCTCGACCTGATTGAAGTTCGCTCAGGCTCGTATCTGGAAGAGGACGACATTGTGCGCTTCCAGGATCGCTACGGGCGAGTGTAACGCCTTCGCATCATGCCCGGTGGCGCTGTGCCTGCCGGGCCTACGAATGACAAAAATGAAATTGGCCATTACATGGTCAGGGCCAACTGTTGCCTGAAAAAAGGGGTCATCATGGAAAAATTAACCTGTTTTAAAGCCTACGATATTCGCGGCAAGCTGGGCGAAGAGCTGAATGAAGACATCGCATGGCGTATTGGTCGCGCGTATGGCGAATATTTAAAACCGAAAACCATTGTTCTGGGCGGCGATGTGCGTCTGACCAGTGCGTCACTGAAAAGTGCACTGGCAAAAGGGTTGCAGGATGCAGGCGTCGATGTGCTGGATATTGGTCTTTCCGGTACGGAAGAGATCTATTTCGCTACCTTCCATCTGGGCGTGGACGGCGGTATCGAAGTGACCGCCAGCCATAACCCGATGGACTACAACGGCATGAAGCTGGTGCGCAAGGGCGCGCGTCCTATCAGCGGCGATACCGGCCTGCGTGACGTGCAGCGTCTTGCCGAAGCGAACGACTTCCCGCCGGTGAACGAGACAAAACGCGGCAGCTACAAACAGATCAACCTGCAAAAAGAGTACATCGACCATCTGCTTGGCTACATCAACGTGGCAAACCTCAAGCCGCTGAAGCTGGTGATTAACTCCGGGAACGGTGCCGCTGGCCCGGTTGTCGATGCCCTGGAAGCGCGCTTTAAGGCGCTGAACGTCCCGGTCACCTTCATTAAAGTGCATAACACCCCGGACGGTAACTTCCCGAACGGTATTCCTAACCCGCTGCTGCCCGAGTGCCGCGATGACACCCGCAACGCGGTGATCGAACACGGCGCGGATATGGGTATCGCCTTTGACGGCGACTTTGACCGCTGCTTCCTGTTTGACGAAAAAGGCCAGTTTATCGAAGGCTATTACATTGTTGGCCTGCTGGCGGAAGCGTTCCTCGAGAAAAACCCGGGAGCGAAGATCATTCACGATCCACGCCTGTCGTGGAATACCGTCGATGTGGTGGCGGCTGCGGGCGGCAAGCCGGTGATGTCCAAAACCGGCCACGCGTTCATCAAAGAGCGGATGCGTGAAGAAGATGCCATCTACGGTGGCGAGATGAGCGCCCACCACTACTTCCGCGATTTTGCTTACTGCGACAGCGGGATGATCCCGTGGCTGCTGGTGACGGAGCTGCTGTGTCTTAAAGGACAGACTCTGGGCGAACTGGTACGCGACCGTATGGCGGCATTCCCGGCAAGCGGGGAGATCAACAGCAAGCTGGCGCTGCCGGCCGAGGCGATCGCCCGCGTAGAGCAACACTTCGCCCTTCACGCGCTGGAAATTGATCGAACCGATGGCATCAGCATGTCGTTCCCGCAGTGGCGGTTCAATCTGCGCTCTTCAAACACCGAGCCGGTGGTTCGCCTGAATGTGGAATCGCGGGCGGATGTCCCACTGATGGAAGCGCGAACGCAGGACATTCTGGCGTTGTTGAATCAGTAAAACTTGCCCCCTCCCAACGGGAGGGGGATCCGATAACAGGAACAACGATGACGAATCTAAGAAAGCGCGAGCGAGCCAGAACGAATGCATCGTTAATCTCTATGGTGCAGCGATTTTCTGACATCACCATCATGGTCGGTGGGTTGTGGGTGGTGTGCCGGATAAGCGGACAGACATTCTTCTACATGCATTTGCTGATGGCGTTGATTGCACTGGTGGTGTTTCAGATGATCGGCGGGGTAACCGATTTCTACCGCTCATGGCGTGGCGTAAAAATCACCACCGAGCTGCTGCTGTTGATTCAGAACTGGACGTTAAGCCTGATTTTCAGCGCAGGTCTGGTGGCATTTAGCCATGATTTTGACACCCGTCTGGTGACGTATCTTTGCTGGTACGTGTTAACCAGCCTGGGCATGGTGGTCTGCCGTTCCCAGATTCGCTACTTTGCGGGCTGGCTACGTAACCGGGGTTACAACACGCGCTATGTGGCGGTTGCGGGCGATTTGCCGGTAGGACAGGTGCTGCTGGACAGTTTTCGTAAAGAGCCGTGGCTGGGGCTGGAAGGGGTGGGGATCTACCACGATGCCAAACCGGGCGGCGTGCCTGCCGACTGGGCGGGCAACTTCGAGCAGCTGATTGACGATGCGAAGGCGGGCAAAATACACAACGTTTACATCGCCATGCAGATGAGCGATGAGTCGTACATTAAGCATCTGGTGCGTGAGCTGGCGGATACCACCTGTTCGGTGATCCTCATTCCTGACGTCTTTACCTTTAATATCCTGCATTCGCGTATCGATGAAGTGAATGGCGTGCCCGTTGTGCCGCTGTACGATACGCCGCTTTCAGGCATTAACCGCGTGCTCAAGCGCGTGGAAGATATCCTGCTCTCCTCGCTGATTTTACTGCTGATCTCCCCGGTGCTGTGCTGCATTGCACTGGCGGTGAAGCTCAGCTCTCCTGGCCCGATTATCTTCCGCCAGACTCGCTACGGCATGGACGGCAAGCCCATCATGGTGTGGAAGTTCCGCTCCATGAAGGTGATGGAAAACGACAAAGTGGTAACTCAGGCGACACAAAACGATCCGCGCGTGACCCGGGTGGGTAATTTCCTGCGCCGTACCTCGCTGGATGAGCTGCCGCAGTTTATCAACGTCTTTACCGGTGGTATGTCCATCGTCGGCCCACGCCCACATGCGGTAGCGCACAACGAACAGTATCGCTCACTGATTGAGGGTTACATGCTGCGCCATAAAGTGAAGCCGGGGATCACCGGCTGGGCGCAGATTAACGGCTGGCGCGGTGAGACTGACACCCTGGAAAAAATGGAAAAACGTATTGAGTTTGACCTGGAGTACATCCGTGAGTGGAGTCTCTGGTTCGATATCAAAATCGTCTTTCTGACCATCTTTAAAGGCTTTGTGAACAAAGCGGCGTATTAAGGAACGGTCATGAGTTTACGTGAAAAAACCATCAGCGGCGCAAAATGGTCGGCAATGGCGACCATTGTCATCATTGGCCTGGGGCTGGTGCAGATGACGGTGCTGGCGCGCATTATCGATAATCACCAGTTTGGTCTGCTGACCGTGTCGCTGGTCATTATTGCGCTTGCTGACACGCTGTCTGATTTTGGTATCGCCAACTCGATTATCCAGCGTAAAGAGATTAGCCAGCTTGAGCTGACCACGCTCTACTGGCTGAACGTTGGACTGGGGATCTTCGTCTTTGTGCTGGTGTTCCTGCTGAGTGATGTGATTGCCAGCGTGCTGCATAACCCGGACCTGGCCCCGCTGATGCGCACCCTCTCTTTTGCTTTCGTGGTGATCCCGCACGGTCAGCAGTATCGCGCGCTGATGCAAAAAGAGCTGGAGTTCAACAAGATTGGCATGATTGAAACCAGCGCGGTGCTGGCGGGCTTTACCTTTACCGTGGTGAGCGCGCATTTCTGGCCGCTGGCGTTAACCGCGATCCTGGGTTACCTGGTGAACTCTGCCGTCCGGACGCTGCTGTTTGGCTACTTTGGCCGCAGGATTTACCGCCCGGGGCTGCATTTCTCCCTGGCATCTGTGTCGTCGAACCTGCGCTTTGGCGCGTGGCTGACGGCCGACAGCATTATCAACTATGTTAACACCAACCTGTCCACGCTAGTGCTGGCGCGCATTCTGGGGGCCAGCGTCGCGGGCGGTTATAACCTGGCCTATAACGTTGCAGTTGTTCCGCCGATGAAGCTGAACCCCATCATCACCCGCGTGCTGTTTCCGGCGTTCGCCAAAATTCAGGACGACACGGAGAAGCTGCGCGTCAACTTCTACAAGCTGCTTTCGGTGGTGGGGATTATTAACTTCCCCGTGCTGCTGGGGCTGATGGTGGTTTCCAGTAATGTGGTACCGCTGGTCTTCGGTGAGAAGTGGGTAAGCATCATTCCGGTTCTGCAACTGCTGTGCGTGGTGGGGTTGCTGCGCTCTGTTGGCAATCCGATCGGCTCGCTGTTAATGGCGAAAGCGCGTGTCGATATCAGTTTTAAATTCAATGTCTTCAAAACGTTCCTGTTTGTTCCGGCGATTATTGTCGGCGGGCAACTGGCTGGCGCGATTGGGGTCACCCTGGGTTTCCTGCTGGTGCAAATCATCAATACCGTTTTGAGCTACTTCGTGATGATTAAACCGGTGCTGGGCTCCAGCTACCGACAGTACATCCTGAGCCTGTGGCTGCCGCTGTATCTGTCTTTACCGACGTTGGCGGTGAGTTATGGCCTGGGCGTGGTGCTGAACGGCCATCTGTCTTTAGCGGTGCTGCTGGCAGTGCAAATTGCGGCGGGTGCGCTGGCATTCGGCGTGATGATTGTGCTGTCGCGTAATGCGCTGGTGGTGGAGATGAAGCGCCAGTTTTGCCGTAACGAAAAAATGAAAATGCTGCTACGCGCAGGCTAATTTTAGAGGCCATTATGAAATTACTTATCCTTGGCAACCATACCTGCGGCAACCGTGGCGACAGCGCCATTCTGCGCGGTTTATTGGATGCAATTAACACTCTTGAGCCTGAGACAGAAGTGGACGTGATGAGCCGCTACCCGGTGAGCTCCTCCTGGTTACTGAACCGGCCAGTAATGGGCGACCCGCTGTACAGTCAGATGAAACAGCACAACAACGCAGCCGGCGTGATGGGGCGCGTAAAGAAAGTGTTGCGCCGTCGCTATCAGCACCAGGTCTTGCTGTCGCGCGTGACCGATACCGGAAAACTGCGCAACATTGCCATCGCCCAGGGGTTTACCGACTTTGTCCGTCTGCTGTCGGGCTATGACGCCATCATTCAGGTGGGGGGATCGTTCTTTGTCGATCTCTACGGCGTGCCGCAGTTTGAGCACGCGCTCTGTACCTTTATGGCCAAAAAACCGCTGTTTATGATTGGACACAGCGTGGGGCCTTTCCAGGATCCGCAGTTTAACCAGCTGGCTAACTATGTGTTTGGTCATTGCGATGCATTGATCCTGCGCGAATCGGTCAGTCTTGACCTGATGAAACGTAGCGAAATCGACACCTCTAAAGTTGAGCACGGGGTGGATACCGCCTGGCTGGTGGAAAATCAGAACGAACATTTCCAGGCAAGCTATGCGGTACAGCACTGGCTGGATGTGGCGGCAAAACAGAAAACCGTGGCGATTACCCTGCGCGAGCTTGCTCCTTTTGATAAACGTCTGGGGACGACGCAGGCGGCCTACGAGAAAGCCTTCGCCGGGGTGGTCAACCGCCTGCTGGACGACGGTTATCAGGTGCTGGCGCTCTCTACTTGTACCGGTATCGACAGCTATAACAAAGATGACCGTATGGTGGCGCTCAATCTGCGCAACCTGGTTAACGATCCGTCCCGTTATCACGTGGTGATGGACGAACTGAACGATCTTGAGATGGGCAAGTTGCTTTCTGCCTGCGACCTGACCGTGGGGACGCGCCTGCATTCGGCGATTATCTCCATGAACTTTGGCACTCCGGCGATTGCCATCAACTATGAACACAAATCGGCCGGCATTATGCAGCAGCTGGGAATGCCCGAGATGGCGGTGGATATCCGTCATCTGCTGGATGGCTCTCTCGCAGCGATGGTGGCGGATACGCTGGGGCAACTTCCGGCCATCAATGAACGCCTGGCGGTGGCGGTGAAGCTGGAGCGCGAAAAAGGTATCGGGATGGTGAAATCCGTTCTCGACCGCGTCGGGGAGGGGAAATGAAGGTTGGTTTCTTCTTACTGAAATTTCCGTTGTCGTCAGAAACCTTTGTCCTGAACCAGATAACCGCGTTTATCGATATGGGGTATGACGTTGAGATTATCGCCCTGCAAAAGGGCGATACGCAAAATACCCATGCGGCGTGGACGCAGTACGGGCTGGAAGCCAAAACCCGCTGGTTACAGGATGAGCCGCGTGGGCGGTTGAGCAAACTGCGCTATCGTGCCTGTCAGACGTTGCGCGGTATTCATCGCCCCGCCACGTGGCGGGCGCTGAACATTTCACGCTACGGTGCTGAGTCGCGCAATCTGATCCTCTCGGCAATTTGCGGGCAAACGCCCCGGCCGTATCAGGCGGATGTGTTTATCGCCCACTTTGGCCCGGCAGGTGTTACCGCAGCGAAATTGCGCGAGTTAGGCGTTATTGACGGTAAAATCGCGACCATTTTCCACGGAATTGATATTTCAAGCCATGAGGTGCTGAACCACTACACCCCGGAGTACCAGCAACTTTTCCGCCGGGGCGACATGATGCTGCCGATCAGCGAGTTGTGGGCCGGGCGCCTGAAAAACATGGGATGCCCGGGAGAGAAGATCACCGTTTCGCGCATGGGCGTGGATATGGAACGCTTCACCCAGCGCCCGGTCAAGGTACCGGGTAAACCGCTGCAAATCATCTCTGTTGCGCGTCTGACCGAGAAAAAAGGACTGCATGTGGCCATCGAGGCTTGTCGGCAGTTGAAAGAACAAGGGGTGGCGTTTCACTATCGCATTCTGGGTATCGGCCCGTGGGAACGCCGCCTGCGTACGCTTATCGAACAGTATGAGCTTGATGGATATGTCGAGATGCCCGGTTTCAAACCGAGTCATGAAGTCAAAGCGATGCTGGATGAGGCGGATGTCTTCTTGCTGCCTTCCGTAACCGGCACGGATGGCGATATGGAGGGGATCCCGGTTGCGCTGATGGAAGCCATGGCCGTTGGGATCCCGGTGGTATCGACGTTACACAGCGGTATCCCTGAGCTTATCGAACCTGACCACTCAGGCTGGCTGGTTCCTGAAAACGATGCATCGGCACTGGCCGACCGTCTGGCAGCCTTTAGCCATATCGCCCCGCAGGAACTGATCCCCGTGCTGCATAACGCGCGGCAGAAAGTAGAGGCTGAGTTCAACCAGCGCGTGATAAACCGCGAACTGGCCTGCCTGTTACACACGCTTTAACGCCGAGGCTGTATGCTGAAAAAAATTACCCGACGCTCATTTATTTCGACTTGCTCTGTGCTGGCCGCTGTCCCGTTGTTCTCTTCTCCGGTGGCAAGGGCTGCCGGCAGCCGTACGGTGAACATCAACCAGTACAACAGTCAGGACTGGATCGCCGCGTTTAAGCAGGCATTTGCCGAAGGCGATACCGTAGTGGTTCCCGCCGGATTAACCTGTGACAACATCAATACCGGCATTTTTATCCCTGCGGGTAAAACACTGCTGATCCGCGGGGCGCTGACGGGCAATGGCCGTGGCCGCTTTGTGTTGCAGGATGGCTGCCAGGTGATCGGCGAAGCGGGGGGGCGCAGCGAGAATATTACTCTGGACGTTCGCGGATCGAATTGTGTTATCCGCGGGCTGGCGATGAGTGGTTTTGGCCCCGTTACCCAGATTTATATTGGGGGTAAAAAGCCACAAATTATGCGTAACCTTATTATTGATGACATTACTGTGACGCAGGCGAATTACGCTATCCTGCGCCAGGGATTTCATAATCAGGTGGCAGGCGCGCGCATTACCAACAGCCGTTTTAGCCATTTGCAGGGGGATGCTATCGAATGGAACGTGGCCATTAACGACCAGGATATCCTGATCTCTGACCATGTTATCGATAACATCAACTGTACCAACGGCAAGATCAACTGGGGCATCGGCATAGGCCTTGCCGGGAGTACCTATGACAATGATTATCCTGAAAAGCAGGCGGTGAAGAATTTCGTGGTGGCGAATATTACCGGCAGCAATTGCAGGCAATTAGTCCATGTGGAAAACGGTAAACACTTTATTATTCGTAATGTCAAAGCCAAAAATATCACCCCTGATTTCAGTAAAAAAGCGGGAATTGATAATGCCACGGTAGCTATTTACGGCTGCGATAATTTTGTTATTGATAATATTGATATGGTCGATAGCGCTGGTATGTTAATTGGCTATGGGGTAATTAAGGGAGATTATCTTTCGATCCCGCAGAACTTTAAAATCAATGATATTAGCCTGGATAATAGGCAGCTTGATTATAAGTTGCGCGGCATCCAGATTTCATCCGGCAATGCCACCTCTTTTGTCGCCATCACTAACGTCAACATGACGCGCGCCACCCTCGAACTTCACAATAAACCGCAACACCTTTTTTTGCGCAATATCAATGTCATGCAAGAGTCAACTATCGGCCCGGCACTGAAGATGAACTTTGATCTCCGCAAGGATGTACGCGGGAAGTTTATGGCCAAAGAAGAGACGCTGCTGTCTCTGGCAAACATCAAGGCAGTAAATGAGAAGGGGCAAAGCTCGGTAGATATTGACCGGGTTGATCAGCAAATCGTGAATACAGATCGGCTAAATTTTAGGCTGCCACACGGTTAACCCAGCTTTTGCTATTTTGCGATAATTCCTGGTATGAATTCACGCGCTATTCAGAATGCAACTACTGTAATTTGTGATGGTAAAGCGTAATATCACCTGAAGGTTACGGTAAATCATGCTGGCGAAAACAGGTTAAAGAGCTATAATTCGTCAACCATTTTAAGGTGGAAGAAATAATGATTAATTTGAAAGCAGTCATTCCGGTGGCGGGCCTGGGTATGCATATGCTGCCAGCCACGAAGGCAATTCCTAAAGAGATGCTGCCAATCGTTGATAAGCCAATGATTCAGTACATCGTTGACGAAATTGTTGCCGCAGGGATCAAAGAAATCGTTCTGGTGACGCACTCATCCAAGAATGCCGTAGAAAACCACTTCGACACCTCTTACGAACTCGAAGCGCTGCTTGAACAGCGTGTTAAACGCCAGCTGCTGGCCGAAGTTCAGTCTATCTGTCCTCCTGGCGTGACCATCATGAACGTTCGTCAGGCGCAGCCACTGGGTCTTGGGCACTCCATTCTTTGTGCACGCCCTCTTGTGGGTGACAATCCATTTATTGTTGTTCTGCCGGACATCATTCTGGACACCGCAACCGCCGATCCGCTGCGTTACAACCTCGCCGCGATGGTTGCGCGTTTCAATGAAACCGGCCGCAGCCAGGTTCTGGCCAAGCGCATGAAGGGCGATCTGTCTGAATACTCCGTCATCCAGACCAAAGAGTCCCTGGATTCGGAAGGCCAGGTGAGCCGTATCGTTGAGTTTATCGAAAAACCGGATCAGCCACAGACTCTGGATTCCGATCTGATGGCCGTTGGCCGCTATGTTCTGAACGCCGACATCTGGGCTGAACTCGAGAAGACTGCCCCTGGCGCATGGGATCGTGTTCAACTGACTGACGCCATTGCAGAGCTGGCGAAGAAACAGTCCGTTGACGCCATGCTGATGACCGGCGACAGCTACGACTGCGGTAAGAAAATGGGTTACATGCAAGCTTTTGTGAACTACGGAATGCGCAACCTGAAAGAAGGGCAGAAGTTCCGCGAGAGCATTAAGAAGCTGCTGACCAGTGATTAAGTGCACCACCCAGTGCGCCTGAGTAAATTCTAATCTCGATGCAACTGATGTTCTGGGCGTAACTTAAACCCGCGATGTCAGTTGCTACTTAGTTTTAAAGATACTAACTATAACAACATGTTACTTTTGTTTTTTTGTATTACATGACAGATATTTCTACTTGTGTCTGTATGCAATAAAGATGACAATTAGCACCCGTTTTACGGTTTCCCCTGCTGTGAATATGTCCGCATTTTAACCGTAAAACCTCACATCCTGAAGGTATGCAGTGCACTGGTAGCTTTTGAGCCAGGGGCGGTAGCGTGCATATTTCTGAGTTCAGTTCCTGTTTAGCGGTATATCAGGAACATATATATCTCGATTTATTCAATACAACGGAATAGACAACGTGAAAATTCTAGTTACAGGTGGCGCCGGTTTTATCGGCTCGGCAGTTGTAAGGCATATTATTAATAATACTCAGGACGAGGTGGTGAATGTTGATAAGCTGACCTACGCCGGTAATCTGGAGTCTCTTGCCCAAGTTAGTGGCAGCGAGCGTTATGCATTTGAACAGGCTGATATCTGCGATAAAGCTGCGATGGAGCGCATTTTTGCAGAGCATAAGCCTGATGCTGTTATGCATCTTGCTGCTGAAAGCCATGTTGACCGTTCAATTACTGGTCCTGCTGCCTTCATCGAAACGAATATTGTTGGAACATATGTTCTGCTGGAAGCGGCTCGTGCGTACTGGTCAGCATTGTCTGATAGCGCGAAATCCGCGTTCCGTTTCCATCACATTTCAACGGATGAAGTTTACGGCGACCTGCCGCATCCGGATGAAAACCCAGCTTCAACCGAACTACCATTGTTCACAGAAACAACGGCTTATGCACCGAGCAGCCCTTACTCCGCCTCTAAAGCCTCCAGCGATCACCTCGTCCGTGCATGGCTGCGTACCTATGGCTTCCCGACCATCGTAACTAACTGTTCAAACAACTATGGACCATACCACTTCCCGGAAAAGCTGATCCCGCTGGTTATTCTGAATGCGCTGGATGGTAAAGCGCTGCCGATCTATGGCAAAGGGGATCAGATCCGCGATTGGCTGTATGTGGAAGATCATGCGCGTGCACTATACATCGTGGTGACTCAGGGTAAACCTGGCGAGACTTACAATATCGGTGGTCATAACGAAAAACAGAACCTGGATGTTGTACATACCATCTGCGATCTGCTTGATGAAATCGTGCCAAAAGAAGGTTCCTATCGCGATCAACTGACCTATGTGGCTGACCGTCCAGGTCACGACCGTCGCTATGCTATTGATGCTCATAAAATCAGCGCGGAACTGGGATGGAAACCAGAAGAAACATTTGAAAGCGGGATCCGTAAAACGGTTGAATGGTATCTGAGTAATAAGGATTGGGTTAACAACGTAAAAAGTGGCGCATACAAAAGCTGGATCGAGCAGAATTATGGAGAACGTAAGTAATGAATATTCTGCTTTTCGGTAAAACAGGTCAGGTGGGCTGGGAACTCCAGCGTGCACTGGCTCCGCTCGGAAACGTAATTGCCCTGGATGTCCATTCTAAAGAATATTGCGGCGATTTTAGTAATCCAGAAGGTATTGCCCAGACTGTTCGTAGCATTAAACCTGATGTGATTGTTAACGCAGCTGCACACACTGCTGTTGATAAAGCAGAATCCGAACCGGAATTTGCGCAGCTGCTGAATGCAACGAGTGTGGAAGCAATTGCAAGAGAAGCGGCAAAAATTGGTGCTTGGGTGGTTCACTATTCAACAGATTATGTATTCCCGGGCAATGGCGAAACGCCATGGCAGGAAACAGACGCTACAAACCCTCTGAATGTGTACGGCCAAACTAAGCTTGATGGCGAAAAAGCGCTTCAGGCGTATTGCCCTAAACACCTGATCTTCCGTACCAGTTGGGTGTACGCAGGGAAAGGCAACAACTTTGCTAAAACGATGTTGCGTCTGGCAAAAGAACGTACTGAACTGTCTGTTATCAATGATCAGGTTGGCGCGCCTACAGGGGCGGAATTATTGGCTGACTGTACAGCCCATGCTATTCGTGTAGCTGTAAATAAGCCGGAAGTGGCGGGATTATATCATCTTGTTGCGTCCAATATGACGACCTGGTACGACTATGCTGCTCTGGTATTTGAAGAGGCTCGTAGTGCCGGTATCGAACTGGCTATTGAGAAACTTAATCCGGTTCCTACGTCAGCTTACCCAACTCCCGCTCGTCGTCCGCATAATTCTCGTCTTAATACAGAGAAATTCCAGCGTAATTTTGGACTGGTCTTGCCGTCATGGGAAGTGGGTGTTAAACGAATGCTTGCTGAGTTGTTCACGACCCAATCAATTTAAGTAAATGCCCGTATACGGGCATTTTATATTTATAGAGAAAAAAATGACTACGCGTAAAGGTATTATTCTGGCTGGTGGTTCAGGTACTCGTCTTTATCCAGTAACGATGGCTGTAAGTAAACAATTACTGCCTATCTACGATAAACCTATGATTTATTACCCGCTCTCAACGCTGATGCTTGCAGGTATCAAAGATATTTTGATCATTAGTACGCCACAGGATACTCCTCGCTTTGAACAGCTGCTCGGTAATGGCAGCCAGTGGGGGCTGAACTTGCAATATAAAGTACAGCCAAGTCCAGATGGGCTGGCACAAGCCTTTATTATCGGCGAAGAGTTTATTGGCGATGATAGTTGTGCACTGGTTTTGGGCGACAATATTTTCTATGGTCACGACCTGCCAAAGCAGCTCGAAGCGGCAATAACAAAAGGCGAGGGTGCTACTGTTTTTGCTTATCACGTCAATGATCCAGAGCGTTATGGAGTTGTTGAATTTGATAAAAACGGAACTGCAATCAGCCTTGAAGAAAAGCCACTGGAGCCAAAAAGTAATTATGCGGTAACAGGTCTCTATTTCTATGATAATGATGTTGTGGAAATGGCTAAGAATCTGAAACCTTCAGCGCGCGGCGAGCTCGAAATCACTGATATCAATCGCATCTATCTGGAGCAGGGGCGTCTTTCTGTTGCTATGATGGGCCGAGGCTATGCGTGGCTTGATACTGGCACACATCAGAGTCTGATTGAGGCGAGTAACTTTATCGCAACGATTGAAGAGCGCCAGGGGCTAAAAGTCTCTTGCCCAGAAGAAATTGCTTATCGCAAAGGTTTTATCGATGCGGAACAAGTTAAAGTCTTGGCTGAGCCGCTGAAAAAAAATGCTTATGGCCAGTATCTGCTAAAAATGATTAAAGGGTACTAAGCAATGAACGTAGTTAAGACTGATATTCCAGATGTGCTTATTTTTGAACCTCGGGTATTTGGTGATGATAGAGGCTTTTTCTTTGAAAGCTTTAGCCAAAAGCAGTTTGAAGAAGCTGTGGGACGTAAGGTGGAGTTTGTTCAGGATAACCACTCGAAATCAACGAAAGGTGTTTTACGGGGATTGCACTACCAGTTAGAACCTTATGCGCAAGGAAAGTTGGTGCGCTGTATTGTTGGTGAAGTTTTCGATGTTGCAGTAGATATAAGAGAATCATCACCTACCTACGGTAAATGGGTTGGGGTGCATCTTTCTGCGGAAAACAAACGCCAGTTCTGGATCCCAGAAGGTTTTGCTCATGGATTCCTTGTCTTGAGTGACACAGCCGAATTTGTCTATAAAACCACAAATTATTATCATCCAGAAAGTGATCGCGGTTTAATCTGGAATGATAAAACTATCAATATTAACTGGCCATTAACAGGGGAACCTGTATTGTCAGAAAAAGATAGCAATCAACCTGCATTTAAATAATTGCATTAGCTGTATATATGGGGCACTATTTAATCTTGCCCCGTATATAAAGTCATTGCGATGATGAAACTAATTAGGTGTAATGCTATTTTGCTATGCTAATGAATAATAATTGAAGTAGAACACTAATGACTATTTTTGCAATTTTATAATAGAAAATATTAAATCATTGAGACAACCATTTTCTTTGTGCTCTTTTACAAAGAATGTTTTTATTTCGACCACTATACGAATAAGCAAAAACGAGCTAACACAAAATAAATAATAAACTAAACTACCGTTCAGTAAATTAATTGCATTAATCAAAACCCACCCAATGTGTTTTTAATGTAGCAATTATGACTTATAGTCACACCCAATGCCTATAAGGTTTTTGAAAAGGCAAAGTACCAGGACTGGAAATGTTGAACGTTAAATTACTTGTCATTGTAGTTACATATAATAGCCAGAAATTTATAGACTGGGCATTGGCACCTTTGTTTGATAGAGAACTGTGTCATGTGAGAGTAGTGGATTCTGGTTCTTCAGATGTTACCTATTTAAGTAAGCTTGAAAAACATAACAATGTCGAAATCATATTTGAAAAAAATTTAGGCTTTGCAAAAGCCAATAACAGAGCGTTATATGATATTGACAATTTTGACTTTGTTCTTTTCTTAAATCCAGATGCCAGAATTGAAAGTAATGAACTCGATGAGTTATTGAAACGGGCCAACTCACACGAGAACCAATCTACAGGTGTTTTTTCTGTTGGACTGGAAAAATACTCTATTGATGAAAATCGACCATTAGCGTTTTATGACTCACTCGGTATTAAATGTGACGCTATTGGTAGATGGAAGGATATCCAGGGACCATGCAGCATAGCTAATAAAATTGATATAAAATATGAAGCGATTTGCGGTGCATTCATGCTTTGCAAAAGTACAGCGCTAAAAGCTCTTCCTGATAGCCGCGGGAATATTGGTTTTGAGGAAAGTTTTTATATGTACAAGGAGGATATAGAGTTATCTCTTAGACTCGGCAAAAAATGGGGTATAAAAGTGTTTACTGACCTTAAAGCATATCACTGCCGTGGCTGGGGGGGAGCAAGGGATTCAAACCCATACTGGGCGCGTAAACATTCAGCTGAGAATGATGTATATCTGGCTATTCACTATAAACTTCGTGCATTACCCTATGCCATCTTAAAATATCTCTATGTGATGTTATTGGAGAAGAAATAATGGCTAGTTTGCTTTTTATCACACATGTAAAGAAAGATAATACAAGTGGTGTGTGGAAAAAAACATTGGCCCAACGTGCGGCTTTCGAAAGGTTAGGCTTTACTGTTGATTTTGTCTATGAAAATGACAATGATTTGGTGATTGATACAGGCACTGCTGTTAAACAAATTTCGTTGAAGCACCGCTATCTTTTTTTCTTTAATTTGAGTCAGAATATAAATAAAAGATATGACTTTGTTTACCTTCGGAAACCTCATGGAGGCCTTTATCCATTATTTTCCTCTATGGCTATAAATAAAGTCAGGGCAATAAATCCTCTATGCACTATATATATGGAAATACCAACTTACCCATATAATAAAGAACAAGTCGGTGTGAAAGGGTTTATCAGTAATGTCGTGTACAAAATTTCACTATTACTTTATAAAAAGAATATCAAAGAAATTTTGTTTATTGGGGATGGCCCTGATAGAATTTATGGAATAAGTGCCCGGAAAATTTCAAATGGTGTTGACCTTAGCAGTGTTTCCCTATCACAACCATATAAAAAAAACAACGATATATTTGTATTTGCCGGAATAGCAAATTTGATGTTCTGGCATGGTTATGACAGATTAGTTAGGTCAATAGGTCATTATGAGGGCGAGCATAGAGTAAAATGTTATATTATAGGTGATTCAGAGCCCGAATTTAGCCGCTTAAAAGCTATCGCAAATGAAGAGGATCCTGAAGGAAGAGTCATTTTTCTAGGTCGTTTAGCGGATAAAGATATTAAAACAGTTTTAGAAGAAGTTAACATCTGTGTTGATGCCTTGGGTCGACATAGAAGCGGTAATAATAATAACAGTTCTATTAAATCAAAAGAATATACTGCAATGGGAATGCCATTCATCAAAAGTCATTATGATGATGCATTTAATAATGACGATTTTTATGTGTTTCAGGTAGATGCAGATGAGAGTAATATCCCAATAGATGAAATAATAAATTGGTATCAAACGCTGTCTGACGATTTTCCATTGAGAGAGCGAACTATTGCGGAAGAAAAATTTTCCTGGGATGAAATTCTGAGACCAATTTTTAACCGGGAAAAGGATACTAAATGCAAATAAATAAAATATCAGTATTGATTGTCCTGTATAATAAAAAAATAAAAGATTCGGCAACAATTAAATCCGTTCTAGAAATTGAAAATAAAAGAAATTTAAGTTTAACTATTGTTAATAATGGGCCGGAAAAAATTGATGATTTTCCTGAGTTCCAAAATAAGAATTCTGATTTTGACTCTATTGAATTTCACGAGTTTTTAGAAAATAAATCTCTAAGTAAAATATATAACAAATTTATCAATGATAATCTAGATGCAGATTACTACATCATCTTCGATGATGACTCAATTTTTAGACCAGAGTTGATAACCAACGTTGCTGAATCCAGTAGCGATATACTTTTGCCATTGATTATAAGTCAAAACGATCAGGAAATTTACTATCCAACGATCAATGGTAAAACAATTTATTCTGAAGGGACTACTAAAGTTTCTGGTCTTATGTCAATATCGTCTGGACTTACAATAAGTAATCACTTTGCCAATCTACTGAGCAAGGAGTATGGTCAGGTATTTGATGAACATTTTGCTTTATATGGGATCGACACATCCTTCTTCATCAGAACTCAACGATATTCAAACGCATTCAATAGTGTAAGTATCACCTGTCAGGGGCGTATTTTACACTCATTATCCCGGGCTGAGAACAAACCGTTAAATGGATTTCGTTTGAAAGAAAGGCTGTATGACGCAGCATTGATAGCAAGACATTATCCAAGTATAAAAAGAAATTTTTATTTATTTAAAAAAATAATACAAAACTTGTATCGCTGCGACTTCTCAAACGTATATTTGCTGATCAAGTGTTATGTCACTGGCAAACACCCAAGAAGCTAACCTTTAAATTAATTTTGATAAAGTATTGTTTATGAGCGATTTAATTTCAATAGCGTTGGCCACATACAACGGAAGTAAATATATTACAGAAATGCTGGACTCAATAGCACAGCAGACACATTCACATTTTATGATTAATATATGTGATGACGGGTCTGTAGATAATACTATTAACACTATTAAAGAACATAAGTTGTTTGATGCCGGGAAGATCATAATACATGACACTGATGGTGGGAATGGGGCATTAAAAAATTTCAAACGAACCATTAACCATTGTTCTAATGGCTATATTGCATTATGTGACCAGGATGACTATTGGGTACCTGAAAAGTTAGAAATCCTTCTCGGGAAAATTAAAGAAACCGAATTAGTAAATAGTGGGCCTGTACTTGTTTTTTCTGATCTTGAAATTGTAGATTCAAATTTAAATTGCCAATATTCGTCATTTTACAGTGTTTCAGGTAAAAGCAGTGAATGTGGAGATCCCAAAGACTTTCTAATTAGTAATCATATCCCTGGTTGTGCAATGCTATTTAATAACGAACTCAAAGCGATGATTGAGCCTATACCGGACGACGTGCGTATGCATGATTGGTGGATCGCTATCATCGCTGCTTGCTTTGGCAAGATTGTGTTTGAACCTGAAAGTCTTATTAAGTATAGACAACATGGTGGAAATACAATTGGTGCTGCGGATATGATTGAGCAAAAAACAACACTCCTGCAATTAATAAAAAACACTCGAACAATTATTAGACGTAGCCACACACTTCAAAAACATCTGCTTTCAACTTATATACGATTAAGTAAAAAAGAAAATCCAACGATTCATTTTTCTGCTGACTTTATTAGGTTTATAAATCGCAGAATGAATATTTTGCAAAAACAAAAATATTTGAAAGATATGCACTCTGGTGAAAGCGAATTTTTAACTCATTGTGCCAAGTGGTTTATTTAATGGATAAGAATATTAAACGAGAAACCTTTTATCTATATGTGGTACAAATATCAAATATAGTACTACCACTGGTAATGATACCTTACTTGGCTCATGTTCTCGGAGTTGCAGCTTTCGGTAAGGTTAGCTTTGCTCAAGCCATTAGTTATATTTGCATTTTTCTTGTAGACTTCGGTTTTAATTTTTCAGCAGCTCGCGGAGTCGGCATAAATGTAGATAATAAGAAAGAGATCAACAAATTATACAGCAATGTTCAGCTTGTTAAGTTGTTTATTTATAGTGTTGTTATGGTTGTTGTTTTCACACTATCTCTTTTTATTAATTTGACATCAATAGATCGTAATTTAATGTTGCTTGGCGCATTCTCTTCCTTGTGCTCTATTGTTATGCCTGTATGGTTATTTCAGGGGCTGGGCAAAAATTCATACGTAGCATTACTAAATTTCTCGGCTCGAGTGCTATCATTGGTATTGATTCTATTATTTGTCCATTCAACAGCGGATGTTCTTACTGCGGCTGGCTTACAGTTACTCTCTCCGCTAATCGCTGGGCTGATAATGCAGTTTATTCTCGTTAGAAAGAAAATTGCTATGATATCTCGTGAAGATATGTCATACACAGCAGCAATATCAATTACGAAAGAGAGTTATCATAATTTCTCAGCCTCATTCTTAACACTTGGCTTTACGTACTTTAACCCGCTTATTGTAAAATATTTTCTTGGGGATGCAGCTCTCGGTTTATATAGCTTTGCGGATAAACTGGCGAATGTATTACGACAGCTTTATATACCACTCGTTCAGGCTACGTTTAGTAATGTTTGTACTCTTTTCCAAAAACACAATTTTGAGAAAGTAAGAAAACTGCTACTTACGGTTTTATATATCTTTACAGGATTGACCGTAATTGCATATCTTGGGAATGTTTTTCTTGGGGAAACTATTATTGCTTTGTTTTTCTCGCAGGCTCAGGCCATTTCAAAATTGCTAATGATTATGATAATAACGCAAGGGATTATTTCTTATTCAATGATCCTTGTTAATCTTATAATTATTCCGGCAGGCTTTAGTTATTATCTTAAAAGAATTTATTTGATGGCGCTTATTTGTTATTTGGCTGCGATTTATCCGTTGGTTCATACCTTTGGTATCAATGGCGTTGCGGGTTCCATTGCGTTGGTTGAATTGTTTATTATCACATGCTTCTGGTTTTTTATCAGAAAAGAAAAAATACTTTGGCCAAATTCAAAATCCTAGTGGATGTGGTTTTTATTTGAAGTGATGAAATTATCAGTTCGTTTGAAAGTGAGATACCAATGAATAATTTAAATTGTGCCATCGTCATTCCAACATATAATGGTGGTGCACTTTGGGAAAATGCCGCACTCAACATCCGAAAATATTATGATGGACGTGTAATTATTATCGATTCCGGTTCGAATGATAAAACGGTAAAAATTGCTAAAGACTATGGTTTTGAGGTTTACCAAATCCCTAATAGCGAATTTAATCATGGTGGTACTCGTAATTATGGTGCCAGCTTGGTAGCTGATTCATGTGATATAGTCATTTTTATGACGCAGGATGCAATTCTTCAGAATCGCTCCTCAATTGATAACTTGATTACTTTGTTTGAAGAAAACAAAGATTTAGCTGCTGCATATGGCAAACAATTGCCGCATGATAATGCGAACCCTGTTGCATCCCATGCACGTTTTTTTAATTATTCCAATCATGGTTATGTTGTTAACGAAAATGATGCTAAGTCTCAGGGAGTAGGAATAAAAGCTGTGTTTCTTTCTAATTCTTTCTCAGCGTACAGACTTTCGGCATTTAATAAAATTGGTGGGTTTGCAAACAATACTATTCTTTGTGAAGATATGCTTTTCGCTGCCAATGCGTTGAGGTCAGGTTTTAAAGTGGGTTATCAACCACTAAGTAGTGTTAAGCACTCTCATAACTATTCTCCTGTCGAGGAATTCAAACGATATTTTGATATTGGCGTATTCCATTGTGACCAGGCCTGGATTGGTGAGCGATTTGGTGGTGCAAAGAGCGAAGGTGGTAAGTTCTTAAAGTCCGAGTTTAGATATCTTTTAAAAAATGCACCACATTACATACTGTTAGCTTGCATGAATAATTTTTCCAAAATATTAGGTTATAAGTTAGGTAAAAAATACAAGCGAATACCAGTTAACATCGTAAGAAAGTTAAGTATGCATAAACGGTTCTGGAAATAAAAGGACTTAGCGATATATGAACAATGGTTTAAAGTTTTTGATTATTAAAATAGTCACTGCATTGCTTGATTTTATCTTAATAACATCTTCATTTTTTATTTCCATTCTACTGGTTCGCGAAATTTTTGGAGGGTTACACGCGTTTATTTTACAGGATCAGTTTAATGATAAGTTAATCACGCATGTACTTATTAGTCTACTATGCGTAGCCTGGTATTGGATTCGACTTCGCCATTACTCTTACAGAAAACCATTTTGGTTTGAATTAAAAGAAGTTCTAAGAACACTTCTCATTTTTGCTATTATAGATCTGGCTATTAATGCCTTCTCAAAATGGCACTTTTCACGCTATCTGTGGGTCTTCACCTGGTCCTTCGCATTCATAATGGTTCCTGTCGGCCGGTCATTATTACGTCAAGTCTTGGATAAATTTGGTCTCTGGAAAAGAGATACCATAATCATCGGATGTGGAAAAAATGCAATCGATGCATATTTGGCGATTAGCAGTGAAAAAAACTTAGGCTTTAAGATTAAATGTTTTATCGGTGATGATTCTAAAGAGAAAGAGATTTTTGGCTGTCCAATTGTAAATTACGATGTAAGTTTTTTACAGAATACCTATGACAAATCAATGCAGTTTATTATCGCTGTTGAGTCAGATCAGGTGGATATTCGAGACGGTTGGGTCAGAAGTCTCGCAAAATACAATTTCAGGCATGTCTCTGTTATACCAACAACACGAGGTCTACCACTTTATGGCACCGACATGGCTTTTATTTTTAGCCATGAGGTGATGATCCTTCGGGTTAACAATAATCTTGCAAAAAGAACGTCTCAGATACGTAAACGCCTTTTCGATATTTTTGGTTCATTAGCTATCATAATAATGGCATCTCCTCTTTTGGCATATCTCTTCTGGCAGGTTAAGAAAGATGGGGGACCTGCAATATTTGGCCATGAGCGAATTGGAAAAGGTGGTAAAAAATTCAAATGCCTAAAATTCCGTTCAATGGTAATGAACTCGCAGGAAGTTCTTGAAAAAATTCTTGCAACTGACCCTGTGTCCAGAGCCGAATGGGAAAAAGATTTTAAACTTAAAGATGATCCACGTATTACTCATATAGGTCGATTTATACGAAGAACCAGTCTTGACGAATTGCCTCAGTTGTTTAATGTTCTGGCTGGGAGTATGAGCCTGGTTGGTCCGCGTCCAATAGTACAAGAAGAACTCGAACGTTATAGTGATTCGGTTGAGTACTATCTAATGGCGAAACCTGGCATGACAGGCCTCTGGCAGGTAAGTGGACGCAACGATATAGATTACGAAACGCGTGTTTACTTCGATGCATGGTATGTCAAAAATTGGTCAATGTGGAATGACATCGCGATACTATTCAAAACAATAAATGTTGTCTTAAAGAGGGATGGAGCCTACTAGGGGTTGCGGATTATACCATACAAGTGGCAATTATCCTTTGTAAGACATCAATTGCTACCTTCTTTCTGTGATCCTGAGTTAACATATTCTTCACTATTTACCTGCCGCCAGGTTAAGTGGCAGGAAATTCACACCTGACAGGAGTATAGAATGTCCAAGCAACAGATCGGCGTTGTCGGTATGGCAGTGATGGGGCGCAACCTGGCGCTCAACATCGAAAGCCGTGGTTATACCGTGTCCGTTTTCAACCGCTCCCGTGAAAAAACCGAAGAAGTGATTGCCGAAAACCCAGGCAAGAAACTGGTTCCGTTCTACACGGTTCAGGAGTTTGTTGAATCGCTGGAAACGCCTCGTCGTATCCTGTTAATGGTTAAAGCGGGCGCTGGCACAGACGCAGCCATCGATTCCCTGAAGCCATATCTGGAAAAGGGCGACATCATTATTGATGGCGGTAACACCTTCTTCCAGGACACCATTCGTCGTAATCGTGAACTGTCTGCTGAAGGCTTTAACTTCATCGGTACCGGTGTTTCCGGTGGTGAAGAAGGCGCGCTGAAAGGCCCATCTATCATGCCTGGCGGTCAGAAAGAAGCTTACGAACTGGTTGCCCCAATCCTGACCAAAATCGCAGCTATCGCTGAAGATGGTGAGCCATGCGTGACCTATATCGGTCCGGACGGTGCGGGTCACTATGTAAAGATGGTGCACAACGGTATCGAATACGGCGATATGCAGCTGATTGCAGAAGCATATTCCCTGCTGAAAGGCGGCCTGAACCTGTCTAACGAAGAACTTGCTCAGACCTTCACTGACTGGAACAAAGGTGAGCTTAACAGCTACCTGATCGACATCACCAAAGATATCTTCACCAAGAAAGATGAAGAAGGTAAATACCTGGTTGATGTGATTCTGGATGAAGCAGCGAACAAAGGCACCGGTAAATGGACCAGCCAGAGCTCTCTGGATCTGGGCGAACCACTGTCTTTGATCACCGAATCTGTATTTGCACGCTACATCTCTTCTCTGAAAGAGCAGCGCGTCGCGGCTTCTAAAGTACTGTCTGGCCCGCAGGCTAAACCAGCAGGCGAGAAAGCGGAGTTCGTCGAGAAAGTTCGTCGTGCACTGTACCTGGGTAAAATCGTCTCCTATGCGCAAGGTTTCTCTCAGCTGCGCGCAGCTTCTGACGAGAACAACTGGGATCTGAACTACGGCGAAATTGCGAAGATCTTCCGTGCTGGTTGCATCATTCGTGCGCAATTCCTGCAAAAAATCACCGATGCCTACGCTGAAAATGCCGGTATCGCAAACCTGCTGCTGGCACCGTACTTCAAGAAAATTGCTGACGAATACCAGCAGGCACTGCGTGACGTAGTCGCTTATGCAGTTCAAAACGGTATCCCGGTTCCAACCTTCTCTGCCGCTGTGGCGTACTACGACAGCTACCGTGCTGCCGTTCTGCCTGCCAACCTGATTCAGGCACAGCGTGACTACTTCGGTGCGCATACTTACAAACGTACTGATAAAGAAGGTGTGTTCCACACCGAATGGCTGGATTAATCTGATTTAAACCAGTCTGATAGCCAGGCCCGGTGAAATCCACCGGGCTTTTTTTATCGCTCCGCCCCCTTGTTGACTTGCTTCGTGCAACAAGGCTCTCTCAACGCAGAATAAACCTCTGTGTTATCTCACTCCTGTAGCAAGGCATTCGCCTTGACAGCTGATAAACATAAGAGGTAAAAACCTCAACAGTTGTTTATTGCGGTGGTGCGAACGCGCTTCCTGACACTCATACTTGAAGAAGTTGAACGATGAAAATAACAATCTCCGGAACAGGCTATGTTGGTCTTTCAAACGGTATTCTGATTGCGCAGAATCACGAAGTGGTCGCGCTGGATATCGTGCAGGCCAAAGTGGATATGCTTAATCAGAAAGTCTCCCCGATTGTTGATAAGGAGATCCAGGATTATCTTTCCAATAAACCTCTGAATTTCCGCGCAACGACGGATAAAGAAGACGCATACCGCAACGCGGACTACGTCATCATCGCTACGCCAACCGATTACGATCCGAAAACCAACTACTTCAATACCTCCAGTGTCGAAGCGGTGATTAAGGATGTTACGGCGATCAACCCGAATGCGGTGATGATTATCAAATCGACCATTCCTGTAGGCTTCACCAAATCCATCAAGGAAAAGCTGGGTATTGATAATGTCTTCTTCTCGCCAGAGTTCCTGCGTGAGGGAAGGGCGTTATACGATAACCTGCATCCGTCCCGTATTGTGATTGGCGAGCGTTCTGAGCGTGCTGAGCGTTTTGCTGCACTGCTTCAGGAAGGGGCGATTAAGAAGGATATCGCGGTACTGTTTACCGATTCCACCGAAGCCGAAGCGATTAAACTCTTCGCGAACACCTATCTGGCGATGCGCGTTGCGTACTTCAATGAGCTGGACAGCTATGCCGAAAGCCTGGGTCTGAACACGCGTCAGATTATCGAAGGTGTCTGCCTGGATCCGCGCATTGGCAACCACTACAACAACCCGTCGTTTGGTTATGGTGGTTATTGCCTGCCGAAAGACACCAAACAGCTGCTGGCGAACTATCAGGCTGTGCCAAACAACCTGATCTCAGCGATTGTTGATGCTAACCGTACGCGTAAAGACTTTATCTCTGATTCCATCCTTGCGCGTCGCCCGAAAGTTGTGGGTGTGTACCGTTTGATCATGAAAAGCGGCTCTGATAACTTCCGCGCCTCTTCTATTCAGGGGATCATGAAGCGTATCAAGGCGAAGGGTGTGCAGGTTGTGATTTATGAGCCAGCGATGAAAGAAGATGAGTTCTTCCACTCCCGTGTGGTTCGTGACCTGGATGCCTTTAAGAAAGAGGCGGATGTGATCATCTCTAACCGTATGGCGGATGAGCTGGCAGATGTGGCGGATAAAGTGTATACCCGCGATCTGTTTGGCAGTGACTGATGGTTATTGCAGATAACGCGTAAAAAAATGCCCGGCACTGCCGGGCATTGTTGTTTTTAGACGTTGTAGAAATTGCGATACCAGTCTACAAAATTCTTAACCCCTTCTTTTACCGAGGTTTGTGGCTTAAAGCCAACCACATCCTGAAGGGGTTTTGTGTCTGCGCTGGTTTCCAGCACATCACCTGGCTGTACAGGCATCATGTTCTTTTTCGCTTCGGAGCCCAGGGCTTCTTCGAGTGCGGTGATGTAATCCATCAGCTCAACAGGCGCGCTGTTGCCGATGTTGTAAATATGGTACGGCGCGGAACTTGACGCAGGAGAACCCGTTTCAACAGTCCACTCCGGATTTGGCTGTGGGATGACGTCCTGAAGGCGAATGATACCTTCGACGATATCGTCGATATAGGTAAAGTCGCGCTTCATCTTGCCGTAGTTATACACATCGATACTGTTACCTTCGAGCATCGCTTTGGTAAACTTAAACAGCGCCATGTCCGGGCGACCCCACGGGCCGTAAACGGTAAAGAAGCGCAGCCCGGTGGTTGGCAGACCGTAAAGATGCGAATAGGTGTGCGCCATCAGCTCATTTGCTTTCTTGGTGGCCGCGTACAGAGATACAGGGTGATCCACTGAATCATCGGTAGAGAATGGCATCTTGCTGTTCAGGCCATACACGGAGCTGGAAGACGCATAAACTAAATGCTGAACCTGGTTATGGCGGCAGCCTTCCAGAACGTTAAGGTGCCCAATCAGGTTAGATTCGGCGTAGACATGAGGGTTTTCCAGCGAGTAACGCACGCCTGCCTGAGCAGCCAGGTGAATAACCCGGTCAAACTTCTCTTCAGCAAAGAGTGCAGCCATCCCTTCACGGTCGGCGAGGTCAAGTTTGCGAAACGTAAAATTCTCAGACGCCAAAAGATCCAGTCGGGCTTGCTTCAGGCTCACATCGTAGTAGCTGTTCAGGTTATCAATACCCACAACCTGATGGCCCGCCTTCAGAAGTCGTTCGCTGACGTGAAAGCCAATAAAACCAGCGGCTCCGGTGACCAAAAATTTCATACCAATCCTCTTCAGTAACAAATATCGCGATGCGCTATGCGCAAAAGATGGTGTGCATCATACCGCTAAGTGCCGGGTTAGCAAAACTTCACCTGTGAACAGATAACTCATAGGATTCCTATAGAAAAATCGTCAGTACAGGATAAACTATACAAATAATATTTTTATGCTTTTACCGTTAGGGATTGTATGACGCATAACAACAATAACGCAGTCACTCGTAGCGATGACCGCGAGCAAATTGATTTGATTGATTTAGTAATGCAACTTTGGCGAAGTAAATGGACGATCAGTGTGTTTGTCGTTATAGCCATCATATTGGCTGGTGCGTACCTGCTCGTCACGAAAGAGAAATGGACGTCTAACGCAATCATTACTCAGCCAGATGCCGCGCAAGTAGCGAGCTATAACAATGCACTCAACATTCTGTATGGAAACGCTGCGCCATCAATGAACGATGTGCAGTTACGCACAATTAATCGCTTCTATTCTGCATTTTCAGCCTTGTCACAGTCGCTTGATAATCAACAAGATCCGGAAAAACTGGTCATTGAACAATCAGTTAAAGGACAGACTCTGCCACTGAATGTGTCTTATGAAGCGAGCAGCGCAGAAGCTTCGCAAAAACAACTGGCACTGTATATCCAGCAGGTTGATGAGCAGACCGCAAAAGAGCTGAGCGCTGACCTGAAAGACAATATCAAACAGCAGATTTCAACGCTGAAAGATTCCCTTGATAACCAGGAGAAGGTCGCCCAGGAGCAAAAAGATCTGCGTATTAAGCAGATCATAGAAGCACTTAAAAATGCCCAGGCTGCTAAAATTATCTCTCCTCAGATTCAGCAAACTCAGGATGTCACGCAGGAAACGATGTTCCTGCTGGGTACAGAGGCACTGAGCTCAATGGTTCAAAATGAGTCCTCCCGCCCACTGGTGTTTTCTCCAGCATACTATCAGACTAAGCAAAATTTGTTGGATATTCAAAACCTTAATGTCGACCCTTCAACTATCCATGTTTATCGCTACGTAATGAAACCAGACCTTCCGATCAAACGTGACAGTCCGAAACGCGTTTTGACGATGATTCTGGCGGTGCTGCTGGGTGGGATTATCGGTTCAAGCGTGGTGTTGGTTCGTAACGCGTTACGCAGCTACACACCAAAAGCCTGATAAGCAGACAAAAAAAGACCGGGTTTCCCCGGTCTTTTTTTTATTTGTGGCGTTTACGCAGATTCTCAATAACCGCGGTTAAATCGAGATCCTGGTCTTGCAGTAGCACCAGCAGGTGATACATCAAATCCGAGGCTTCGTTAGTCAATTCTTCGCGGTCATGTACGGTCGCCGCCAGAGCCGTTTCTACCCCTTCTTCACCCACTTTCTGCGCAATACGTTTCGTACCGCTGGCGTACAGCTTCGCGGTATACGAGCTTTGCGGGTCCGCCGTTTTGCGTTCCGCTAACAGCTGTTCAAGCTGATACAGGAACAACCACTGGTGGCTAGCATCACCGAAGCAGCTGCTGGTGCCTTTATGGCAGGTCGGGCCAATTGGGTTTGCCAGGATAAGCAGGGTGTCGTTATCACAGTCCGGCGTAATGCTGACCACGTTCAGGAAATGGCCCGAAGTTTCACCTTTGGTCCACAGGCGCTGTTTGGTGCGCGAGAAGAAAGTGACTTTACCGCTGTCGACCGTTTTAGCCAGCGCCTCCTGGTTCACATATCCCAGCATCAGGACTTCACCTGATACGGCATGTTGTACAACGACTGGCAATAATCCGTCAGTTTTTTCCCAGTCCAGCTGTGCCTGTTGTTGCTCTGTTAACATACCCTTATCTCCACGCCCTGATTTGCCAGGTACGTTTTTAACTCACCAATATTGATAATTTGTTTATGGAACACGGATGCGGCAAGCGCGCCGTCTACGGATGCATCGCGGAAGGCTTCCAGGAAGTGCTCCATGGTTCCCGCGCCACCGGAGGCAATCAGCGGCACATGGCACACCGAACGCACTTTTTTCAATTGCTCCAGGTCGTAACCGTTACGTACGCCGTCCTGGTTCATCATGTTCAGTACGATTTCGCCTGCGCCGCGTTTTTGGACTTCCTGTACCCAGTCCAGCGTCTCCCACTGGGTTACGCGGGTACGGCTTTCGTCACCGGTATACTGGTTAACGTGATACTTGCCCGTTGCGTCGTCAAACCAGGTATCGATACCCACCACAATGCACTGCACGCCAAAGCGGTCAGCCAGACGGGTGATTAACTCAGGGTCTGCCAGTGCCGGTGAGTTGATGGAGATCTTATCTGCCCCGAAGGAGAGAATTTTGGCAGCATCTTCCGAAGACTTGATACCGCCAGCCACGCAGAATGGAATATCAATCACTTCCGCCACGCGTGCAACCCAGCTTTTGTCCACAACACGTCCATCGCTGGATGCGGTGATATCGTAAAATACCAGCTCGTCAGCACCTTCATCGGCATAACGTTTTGCCAGAGGGACGATGTCACCAATGATTTCGTGGTTGCGGAACTGCACGCCTTTCACTACCTGGCCGTCACGTACGTCCAGGCAAGGGATTATCCGTTTTGCCAGCATTGAATCGCCTCCGTCACAGTAAATTTTTCTTCCAGTAAGGCGCGTCCAACAATCACGCCGCTAACACCTGTACCGCGCAGAGCGGCGATGTCGGCCAAATCCCCAATACCGCCAGAGGACTGGAAGGCGATCTGCGGATAACGCGCGCAGACTTCGTCGTACAAAGAAACATTCGAACCTGCCAGCGTCCCGTCGCGTGAGATATCCGTGCAAAGGACATGTTTCAGGCCTACTGGCAGATAAATATCAACCAGCTCTTCCAGCGTCACACCGGAGTTTTCCTGCCAGCCGCTGACGGCAACCTGTTTGTTGCCCTGTTCGTCGATACGCACGTCCAGCGCCAGTACCAGCGCATCTGCACCGAAACGGCGGAACCAGCCTTTGACCATTTCGGGGTCTTTGACGGCGGTAGAGCCAACGACAACGCGCGCCACACCCGCTTCAAGCAAGGCCGCAACGTCCTCTTCAGTACGCACGCCACCACCCACCTGAACGGGCACATTCACGCCCGCGACCAGCTTTTTGAGCAGAGGGATCTGGCGTTTCGCCGGGTCCTTCGCCCCCGTGAGATCCACCAGGTGCAGCACTTCAGCGCCCTGAGCGGCGTAATCCTGCAAACGTGGCAGCGGATCATTACCATAGTCACGTTGCTGAGCGTAATCACCCTGGTGGAGCCGGACGACGGTGCCGTCAATTAAATCTAATGCGGGAATAATCATCACATCTCCAGGAAGTTTTTCAGCAACTGCGCGCCTGCGGCGCCAGAGCGTTCCGGGTGAAACTGCACGCCGTAGAAATTGTCTTTCTGAACCGCAGCGGTAAATGGCTCGCCATAGTTGCACTGGGCAATGGTGTATGGGTTGACTGGCATCGCGTAGCTGTGCACAAAGTAGAAATAGGCACCGTCTTCAATGCCGCGAAACAGCCTGTCTCCTGCTTTCGGGTACACACGGTTCCAGCCCATATGCGGCAGTGGCAGACCGTGGTCGATCATTTTCGGCACATCCTGATCGATAATACCCAGCAGGTCGACGCCGTTGTTCTCTGCACTGTGACGACCCAGAAGCTGCATCCCCAGGCAGATCCCCAGCACTGGCTGAGTACAGGCTTTAATCAGGTCAACCAGTTCACGCTCGTGGATCTGATCCATGGCTGCCTGCGCCGTTCCTACGCCGGGTAAAAAGAGTTTGTCTGCGCGTAACACCACGTCCGGATCACGGCTGACCACAGGCTCATAGCCGTGGCGCGAAATAGCCGATTTAACGGAGTTCAGGTTGGCGCATCCGGTATCCAGAATGACCACGTTCATTACAACACTCCTTTAGACGAGGGCAGGGCATCACCTTCCACACGAATTGCCTGACGCAGGGTTCGACCAAACGCTTTGAACAGACTCTCTACGCGGTGGTGGTCGTTCTTGCCTTTGGTTTTCAGGTGCAGCGTCAGACCCATGGTGTAGGAAAGTGAACGGAAGAAGTGTTCAACCATTTCAGTGCTGAGATCGCCTACGCGCTGGTATGCGAAATCTGCTTTGTACTCCAGGTGCGGGCGGCCAGAAATATCCAGCGCACAGCGCGCAAGGCACTCGTCCATTGGCAGAACAAAGCCAAAACGGTTGATACCGCGCTTGTCACCCAGCGCCAGCTTGAGCGCTTCGCCCAGCGCCAGGCCAGTGTCTTCAACAGTGTGGTGATCGTCGATGTACAGATCGCCTTTTACGGCAATTTCCATGCGGAACCCACCGTGGGTGGCAATCTGATCCAGCATGTGATCGAAGAAGCCGACGCCGGTGTGGATCTTGCTGCCGCCTTCACGATCCAGCCACACCTTCACGTCGATCTGCGTCTCTTTGGTATTACGTTCAACGTGGGAGTAACGGTCGCGTTTGGTCAGCTGTTCGCCAATCTGCGCCCAGTTGAGATCGCTGCGGTTATAGCGCAGGCCAGAAATACCCATGTTCTCAGCCAGCGTGATGTCGGTGGCGCGATCGCCAATGACATAGCTGTTGGCTTTATCCAGCACGGCTTCGGCCAGGTAACGCTCTACCAGTTTTACCTTCGGCTTACGGCAATCACAGTTATCTGCCGGGAGGTGCGGACAGATCAGCACCTCTTCAAATTCCACACCCTGCGAGGTCAGAATTTGCATCATCAGATTATGCGGGCCATCAAAATCCGCCTGCGGGAAACTGCTGGTGCCCAGACCATCCTGATTGGTGATCATCACCAGCTTAAACCCGGTTTTTTGCAGTTTGAGCAATACCGGGATCACATCAGCTTCAAAAGCCAGTTTGTCGAGACGATCGACCTGAAAATCGGTTGGTGGCTCGGCAATAATGGTGCCGTCACGATCGATGAAAAGGTACTTCTGGCTCATACTTTCTCCGCATTCAGGGCGTCAATAACGCGCTGGCTCTCTTCACGGGTCCCCACGGTAATACGCAGGCAACCGCTCAGTGAAGGTTGTTTATTTTGATCTCGTAAGATAATGCCCTGATCCCACAAGGATTTAAATACCGCACTGGAGGCGATAAACCGCACCAGGATGTAATTTGTTTCAGAGTCGAAAACCTGCTCAACGCAGGCTATCTCTCTTAGCGCATTGACCAGATACTGACGCTCATTCAGGATTTGCGCCACTCTGCCGCGCATTGCCTCAAGCCCTTGCGGTGTCAGTGCCTGAGCGGCAATATCCGCAACAGGGGTGGACAGCGGATAAGGGGCAATCACTTTCATCAGCAGGTCGATGACCTCTTTATTGGCCAGCGTAAAACCACAACGCAGGCCAGCAAGGGCAAAGGCTTTCGACAGTGTGCGCAATACGACCAGATGCGGATACTCTTCGAGCCAGCCGGCGAGGGATGCCTGCGGGCAAAATTCGATGTAGGCCTCATCCGCGACAACCAGAGCTTTGCCACGGGTCATCTCCAGCAGCGTACGGATATCCTGTGGGTTGATAATCTGCCCGGTCGGGTTGTTTGGGCTGCACACAAACACCACTTTCACGCCATCGAGGTTTTTCGCAATACCGTCAAGATCCAGCTGCCAGTTGTCCAGCGACAGCACGTTACGACACGCCACGCCGAAGGTTTCTGCGCTCACGCTGTACATGCCGTAGGTCGGCTGGCAGTACATAACGGCATCTTTGCCCGGCTCGCAGAAGGCGCGGATCAGCAACTCAATGCCTTCGTCGGCGCCACGGCTGACCAGCACCTGCTCAGGTTTTACGCCAGCATAGGCGGCATAGTTCTCAATAACTGCTTTTGGCTGGCACTCCGGGTAGCGGTTCAGCGTTTGCTGAGACAGCTCAAACTTCACCGCCGTCGGGAATTCATTGGCATTCAGCCACACATCGCCGTTACCGCCCAGGCGGCGCGCAGACTGATACGGAGTCAGTCGACGGACATTTTCGCGAGCTAATTCTTCGATGTTCATGCTTGCTCCTTCAGGGCTGCAACGCGCAGCGTAACGGCATTTTTGTGGGCGGTCAGACGTTCTGCGGCGGCCAGGGTTTCAATGGTGGATGCCAGTGATGCAAAACCTTCGCGGGAGAGTTCCTGCACGGTCATGCGTTTCTGGAAATCCGCCAGCCCCAGGCTGGAACAAGTAGACGTATAGCCATAAGTGGGCAGCACGTGGTTTGTCCCGGAGGCGTAATCGCCAGCTGATTCTGGTGACCAGTCACCCAGGAAGACGGAGCCCGCGCTGGTGATGCCATCAACCAGTTCACGCGCGTTGCGGGTCTGAATAATCAGGTGCTCCGGACCGTACTGGTTAGAGATGGCAATACACTGCTCAATACTGTGCGTCACAATCAGGCGGCTGGCGGACAGCGCCTGGCGGGCGGTATCGGCACGTGGCAAATCAGCGAGCTGGCGTTCCACGGCTTCGCCTGTGCGTCTGGCCATGTCGGCGTCCGGCGTCAGCAAAATCACTTGTGAATCAGGGCCGTGTTCAGCCTGAGATAACAGGTCGGACGCCACAAAATCAGGGGTTGCGCCGCTATCGGCAATCACCAGCACTTCAGACGGGCCGGCAGGCATATCGATTGCAGCGCCGTCCAGACGCTGGCTGACCTGGCGTTTGGCTTCAGTCACATACGCATTGCCAGGCCCAAAAATCTTATCGACTTGCGGGACAGATTCAGTGCCGAAAGCCAGAGCAGAAATGGCCTGCGCGCCGCCCACTTTAAAAATCTCCTGCACGCCACAGAGCTTAGCGGCATACAGAATTTCATCGGCAATCGGCGGTGGGGAGCAGAGGACCACTTTCTGACACCCGGCAATACGCGCCGGGGTGGCCAGCATTAATACGGTTGAAAACAGAGGTGCCGAACCGCCAGGAATATAGAGCCCCACAGAGGCGACCGGGCGCGTTACCTGCTGGCAGCGCACGCCTGGCAGGGTTTCCACATCAACGATTTGCAGCTTTTGCGCGGTGTGGAAGGTATCGATGTTTTTCACCGCCACAGCCATCGCCTGCTTGATCTCATCACCCAGACGGTTGCTGGCATCGGCAATTTCTTGTTCGGTGACTTTCAGCGCACCAACTTCTGTTTTATCGAACTTTGCGCTGTATTCGCGCAGCGCTTCATCGCCGCGGGATTTGACGTTGTTGAGGATCTCCGCCACGGTTCGAGTAATGCTCTCTGAGGCGGAAATCGCCGGGCGCATCAGCAGTTCACGCTGTTGCTCTTCGGTACACGTATTCCAGTCGATGATTGTGTTAAAGCTCATGGCAATTACTCCATCATCTTCTCAATTGGCAGCACCAGAATAGAGCTTGCGCCCAGTGCTTTCAGTTTTTCCATGGTTTCCCAGAACAGGGTTTCGCTGCTCACCATGTGCATCGCCACACGCTGCTGATCGCCTGCCAGCGGCAGAATGGTTGGGCGTTCAGCGCCAGGTAACAGGGCGATAACTTCATCAAGACGTTCTGTTGGTGCGTGCATCATGATGTATTTTGATTCGCGAGCCTGAATCACACCCTGAATACGGGTCAGCAGTCTGTCGATAAGCTGCTGCTTGGCGCTGTCCATTTCGCCATCGCGCTGGATAAGGCAGGCTTTGGAACGGTAAATCACTTCCACTTCACGCAGGCCGTTTGCTTCCAGAGTTGCGCCAGTAGACACCAGGTCGCAAATGGCATCAGCGAGGCCAGCGCGTGGAGCAACTTCAACAGAACCGTTCAGCAGACAGGATTTGAACTGCACGCCTTTTTGATCCAGATAACGCTTCAGCAGGTGAGGGTAAGAGGTTGCGATACGTTTGCCGTTCAGTGCCGCCGGGCCATCCCATGCTTCATCCGCCGGGGTTGCAAGAGACAGACGGCAACCACCGAAGTCCAGACGACGCAGGGTGAAGTAGCGCGGGTCTTCACCCTGTGCACGGCGGGTCAGTAACTCTTCTTCCAGTACGTTTTCGCCAATGATCCCAAGATCAACGACGCCATCCATCACCAGGCCCGGGATATCGTCATCACGCACGCGCAGAATATCAATTGGCATATTCTCAGCCAGGGCAATCAGGCGCTGAGTGTGCAGGTTGATTTTAATCCCGCAGCGAGCCAGCAATTCGCGTGAATCATCACTAAGACGGCCGGATTTTTGCATAGCTATGCGTAAACGTGAGTTATCTAACATTATTTATTCCTCGTTAACCTGTTTTAACCTGTCTGAATTCAGTCCAAAAAAAAGCCCCCGGAAGAAAATCTTCCGGGGGCTTTCTCTTGCGTTCATGCACCACTGGAAGATCCAAACGTCTTCCAGCACACATCGCCTGAAAGACTAGTCAGGATGATGGTGATGATGGTGAAGTTTAAATTGAACGCGTGTCATAAATTTTCTCGATGAATGCTTATTCATTTGATGCCTTTTAACCTAAACCACTTGCACCGCAGAAAGCAAGGGCTTTTTTTGATCATTAATTCATTTCATATTGATGCTATGAATTGTGTGTTCTGCGGGGCTGGCGTAGCCTTAATACAGATGTAAGAGAGTCAGGAGAAATCACATGAAAAAGGTCGCAATTGTCGGTTTAGGGTGGCTAGGGATGCCACTGGCAATGTCATTAGCAGCGAAAGGCTGGCAAGTGACCGGGAGTAAAACCACTGCAGATGGGGTCGAAGCGGCGCGGATGTGCGGTATCGATGGTATCGAACTGCGTCTGGAACCAGAGCTGGTGTGTGACGCTGACGATCTGGATGTGTTAATGGGCGTTGATGCACTGGTGATAACGCTCCCGGCAAGACGCAGCGGCCCCGGTGAATCATTCTACTTACAGGCGGTGCAGGAGATTGTTGATAGTGCGCTTGCACACCATGTTCCGCGCATTATTTTTACCAGCTCGACATCGGTGTACGGTGATGTCGATGGCACCGTGAAAGAGAACACTGTGCGCCACCCTGTCACCGCCAGTGGCCGGGTACTGAAAGAGCTGGAAGACTGGCTGCATAATCTGCCTGGTACTCAGGTGGATATTCTGCGTCTGGCGGGGTTGGTAGGGCCCGGGCGTCACCCAGGGCGTTTCTTTGCCGGAAAATCGGCTCCTGACGGGCAACATGGTGTCAATCTTGTGCATCTTGAGGATGTGATCGGCGCAATTGAGCTGTTGTTACAGGCTCCTAAGGGTGGGCACATCTATAATATATGTGCACCCTCTCATCCTTCGCGACGCACATTTTATCCGCTGATGGCGCGCCAGCTGGGCCTGGCTCCACCTGTTTTTGGAGATGCGCAGGGTGAAAGTAAAGGTAAAGTCATTGATGGCAATCGTATTTGTCATGAACTGGGATTTGAGTATCAGTATCCCGATCCGCTGGTGATGCCCATGGAATAACACCATCAGCGGGGGTGGTCGCACGCCGCGTGGGGGCGAACATGAAACCGTTGCTGGATGTTCTTATTATTCTGGATGCGCTGGAAAAAGAGGGGAGCTTCGCGGCTGCATCGGCGAAGCTCTACAAAACGCCTTCAGCGCTGAGTTACACCGTGCATAAACTGGAGAGCGATCTGAATATCCAGCTTCTTGATCGCTCCGGGCATCGTGCGCGTTTTACCCGTACCGGCCAGATGCTGCTGGAAAAGGGTCGTGAAGTCCTGCACACGGTACGTGAACTGGAAAAACAAGCCATTAAGCTTCACCAGGGCTGGGAAAATGAGCTGGTGATAGGCGTCGATGATACCTTTCCTTTTTCTCTTCTGACGCCGCTTATCGAAGCGTTTTATCAGCGCCACAGCGTGACACGGTTAATCTTTATTAATGGCGTACTGGGTGGCTCCTGGGATGCGTTAACGCAGGGGAGAGCGGATATCATTGTTGGTGCATTGCATGAACCGCCTCAACTGAGCGATTTCGGTTTTGCGCGACTGGGCATTCTGGAACAAGTATTTGCCGTTGCGCCACATCACCCGTTAGCGCAAGAGCCTGAGCCGATTAATCGTCGTACTCTCAGAGGATTTAGGGCTATTGTGGTGGGAGACAGCTCGCACCCTGAATATATGACACCCGCGCAGCAGCTAGATTGCCAGGAAGCGATTACGGTATTCGATTTTAAAACCAAGCTTGAGCTGCAAATAAGCGGGCTCGGATGCGGTTACCTTCCGCGTTATTTGGCGCAACGATATATTGAAAGCGGCGCGCTGGTTGAGAAGCAGGTCGTCGCACAAAGTAATAATGAATCTGTGTGGGTTGGCTGGAATGAACAAACAGCCGGGCTTGCAAGCGCCTGGTGGCGAGCCGAAATTTTAGCAAATAGTGCTATCGCTGCGGTTTACACTCCGCCTGATGTTGATAAATCAACCGGTTAGTGAAAAGAAATTATTGTTGTGCTTCTCAATCTATTGCCTTTTGTGTCAGGAATAGGGCAAAATGCCGCCGCTGCAAACAAATGAATAATCGACGATATAAAAGGCGTCGGTTATTTTTTTTTGCATGTATGAAACGAAACTAAAAACCAAGAGGCCGGGCTTCGTACCGGATAGATATTTACTAAAATCCGACAGTTGTTGTCGCTGAGGAATACAGAAAATGGGGCAATTTTTCGCTTACGTGGCGGTTATCACCGTAAAGGAGATTAACCATGTCGCTTAACGCAACTCCAAAAACCTCTCGCGTGGAATTACGTAAGACACTTACGTTGATTCCGGTTGTTATGATGGGCCTTGCCTATATGCAACCAATGACGCTGTTCGATACATTCGGTATCGTATCAGGCCTTACTGACGGTCACGTTGCAACGGCGTACGCCTTTGCGCTGGTCGCCATTCTCTTTACAGCGCTGAGCTACGGTAAACTGGTTCGTCGTTTCCCGTCCGCTGGCTCTGCCTACACCTATGCTCAGAAATCCATTAGCCCGGCGGTTGGCTTTATGGTGGGCTGGTCATCCCTGCTGGACTATTTGTTCATGCCGATGATCAACATTCTGCTGGCAAAAATTTACTTTGAAGCGCTGGTGCCTTCCGTACCATCGTGGATCTTCGTTGTTGCGCTGGTGGCCTTTATGACCATCTCTAACCTGCGCAGCATCAAGACCGTGGCGAACTTCAACACCCTGATTGTTATCCTGCAAATGGGTATTGTTTCCGTCATTGTTGGCCTGATCATCTACGGTGTGTCCCACGGTGAAGGCGCAGGTACGCTGGCGAGCACGCGTCCGTTCTGGTCTGAAGGTGCGCACGTTGTGCCGATGATTACTGGTGCGACTATCCTGTGCTTCTCGTTCCTGGGCTTCGACGGTATCTCTTCTCTGTCTGAAGAGACGAAAGATGCCGAGCGTGTGATCCCTCGCGCCATCTTCCTGACTGCGCTGATTGGCGGCATCATCTTCATTGGTGCTTCTTACTTCCTGCAACTGTACTTCCCGGATATCTCTCGCTTTAAAGATCCGGATGCGTCACAGCCTGAAATCATGCTGTATGTTGCAGGCAAGACCTTCCAGTGGGGCGTGCTGATCTTCTCAAGCGTAACCGTTCTGGCATCCGGTATGGCGGCGCACGCAGGTGTTTCTCGTCTGATGTACGTGATGGGTCGTGACGGTGTGTTCCCAACCCGTTTCTTCGGCTACGTTCATCCGAAATGGCGTACTCCGGCGTGGAACGTGCTGCTGGTTGGTGCCATCGCTCTGCTGGCCATCAACTTTGACCTGGTAACCGCAACGGCGCTGATTAACTTCGGTGCGCTGGTGGCATTTACCTTCGTGAACCTCTCCGTGATCTCTCAGTTCTGGATCCGTGAGAAGCGTAACAAAACGCTGAAAGACCACTTCAACTACCTGTTCCTGCCGGTATGTGGTGCGCTGACCGTTGGCGCGCTGTGGATTAACCTGGAAGAAAGCTCAATGGTTCTGGGTCTGATCTGGGGCGGTATTGGTCTGATTTATCTGGCTTGCGTAACCAAGAGTTTCCGCAACCCGGTTCCTCAGTACGAAGACGTTGCATAACGACTTGCCAGCAAATCCTTAAGCCCACGTCAGTGGGCAAAAAAAAGCCGGAGACATCGCCTCCGGCTTTTTTATACCTGTAACTCAGACTATCTCTTGTGCGTACTGGAACAGGGCTTTTAATAGCGCCTGCTTTTCGGCATCGCCTTCGTACTGGTTATATAACGACTCAAGCTCCTGGGCGTATTGCTGAAGGTACTCTGGTGTAAAGACGTTACGGCGATGCTGGAGCCAGCGTTCTTGCTCCACCTCATCCAGCGTACCGGGATAGTTACGTGCCCGGTAATTAAACATCAGCTTCTCAATGCGCTTGTCAGCGAAGGTGATATCCAGTGCCGGTAAGTTACGCGGTTCGGTATTCAGGACGATATTCATGGCGGTGCGGTCGGCATCACTGAAAAAGCCGTTATACAGTTGCGCATCGACATTATCAGATGCCACAAACGGCTCTGCTTCAGCAAAAATGGCGACTACTTTTTCACGCACCTCTGGGTTTTCACGCAGCACTTTGAGGTTATCCAGGCAGTGCTGGCGATTGATTCCGAGGCGCTCAGCATCTTCCGGGCGCAGCGTGTTGGCCTGCGCCAGTACCGGACATTTGTTGATATGCACCAGTTTGACCGGAACCGCGGGCAGGTCGCCCAGTTCATTTTTTGGGGTATACAGTCGCTCGCGCAGTGTATCGCTGTCGAGCTCCAGTAGCGGCGAAATGTCACCGGCCAGATCGACCATAATCACGGCATTGCGATTGTCAGGGTGCCAGGCCAGAGGGGCAATCCAGCTGGTATTCCCGCGCCAGGCACCAAACATCCCGGAAATATGTACCAGCGGTTTCATCTGCGGGACATCAATCAGCGTGGTGAGCTTGTGCTTGCTGCGATGGCTTAACAGATACTCAAACAGGCGCTGCTGTGCAGCCTTCACCAGTTTTGCCATGGCGATAGTGGCGTAAACATCCGCCATCGCATCGTGGGCATTGCTGTGTTCAATGCCATTGGCGCGGGTGAGGTGTTCCAGTCTGAAACTCGGCAAGCCATCGTCGTTTTCCGGCCAGTTGATACCCTCCGGGCGCAGCGCATAGCAGGCGCGCATGATGTCGAGCAAATCCCAGCGTGAATTACGGTTCTGCCAGCTCCAGGCGTACGGATCGTAAAAATTACGGTAGAAGATGTTGCGCGTCACTTCATCATCAAAGCGGATGTTGTTGTAACCCACCACACAGGTATTCGGGACGGTAAACAGAGCGTGGATACGGCGAGCGAAGTCAGCCTCGTTAACCCCTTTATCTCGAGCTTCCTGCGGCGTAATGCCGGTCACCATGACAGCACCTGGCTGCGGCAGGTAGTCATCAGCGGGCTTGCAGTAAAAGACTTCCGGCTCGCCAATGATATTGAAATCTTCATCGGTACGGATGGCGGCAAACTGGGATGGCCTGTCCAGCGCCGGGTGGGTACCAAAGGTTTCGTAATCGTGGAATAAAAATGTTGGGTGGCGTTGAGTATCGTTCACGTTGCTCTCAGGTTAAGCACTTAGCATAGGTACTAATAGTAAACGATGAGACTAAGACTCCCAACAATTTCACTAAATACAAATTCAGATTATTCTGACAAAGTGCTTCTATAGCACTAATCTTCGTGATAGATTTTTGCCGCTTAAAAAATGTAAAATGGGTGATAAAGTGTTTTTTGAAAGGAAACAAGTAAAAGCAGGCTATCGTCCTGATATTGATGGCATCCGCGCTATCGCAGTATTGTCTGTGATCTTTTATCACTTCGGTATTCCTGGGTTTTCGGGTGGATTTACTGGTGTTGATATTTTCTTTGTAATTAGCGGCTATTTGATTACAAATGGGATAGTAAGAGGAGTAGATACCGGGAAATTTACCTTTGGGGGCTTTTATGTCCGGAGAACCAGAAGGCTCATCCCTGCATTGCTGTTCACTATTTCAGCAACATATATCGGTTCGTTGTTTATTCTTTCGCCAAAAGATCTGACGTCGCTTTCAGGTTCGACAGTTTACGCCTTAACTGGTATTTCTAACATTTATTTCTGGATGCAGTCTGGCTATTTTGATAATTTTTCTTCTCTTAAGCCTTTACTTCATACTTGGTCATTAAGTGTTGAGTTACAATTTTATTTATTATGGCCATTTTATTTAATCGTTTTATGTAGGATGACCAAAAATAGCGCTGTGCGGGCGGCAGGTATCATTGCTTTTATTGTTTTATTTGCATTTTGGTAATGACTCCAACTTATTGATAGTGTTTTATGTTCAGATAATGCCCGATGACTTTGTCATGCAGCTCCACCGATTTTGAGAACGACAGCGACTTCCGTCCCAGCCGTGCCAGGTGCTGCCTCAGATTCAGGTTATGCCGCTCAATTCGCTGCGTATATCGCTTGCTGATTACGTGCAGCTTTCCCTTCAGGCGGGATTCATACAGCGGCCAGCCATCCGTCATCCATATCACCACGTCAAAGGGTGACAGCAGGCTCATAAGACGCCCCAGCGTCGCCATAGTGCGTTCACCGAATACGTGCGCAACAACCGTCTTCCGGAGCCTGTCATACGCGTAAAACAGCCAGCGCTGGCGCGATTTAGCCCCGACGTATCCCCACTGTTCGTCCATTTCCGCGCAGACGATGACGTCACTGCCCGGCTGTATGCGCGAGGTTACCGACTGCGGCCTGAGTTTTTTAAATGGCGGAAAATCGTGTTGAGGCCAACGCCCATAATGCGGGCGGTTGCCCGGCATCCAACGCCATTCATGGCCATATCAATGATTTTCTGGTGCGTACCGGGTTGAGAAGCGGTGTAAGTGAACTGCAGTTGCCATGTTTTACGGCAGTGAGAGCAGAGATAGCGCTGATGTCCGGCGGTGCTTTTGCCGTTACGCACCACCCCGTCAGTAGCTGAACAGGAGGGACAGCTGATAGAAACAGAAGCCACTGGAGCACCTCAAAAACACCATCATACACTAAATCAGTAAGTTGGCAGCATCACCTGCATTTTTGTCGATATGGTTTATTAATGTTGACTCAAGTGGGGCTTTTTATTTAACACCTTTCAGGATGCATGAGTTTGCAATTGGTGCTGTTGGTGTTTTTATTAGTGATGTCTTGAAAAATAAAAAAATCAACGAGCTAATTTATCTAACTGGTATTGTTTTTATACTATATCCAATTTTTTATTTTGATATTAAATCAATTGTCTTCCCTGGGTTTTATGCATTAATGCCGTGTGTCGGAACTATGCTCATGATCATTTCTGGTGATAAAGCTAAGTTCTCAGGAATTCTGGCGCATCGCTTACCAAATTATATAGGTGAAATCAGTTATTCATTATATCTGGTTCATTGGCCGATATATGTGCTAAGTAGTTACATTATTGTGTTCACCCCAGACTCAACTCAAATCTGTTGGATGTTTGTACTGACTGTTGTATTAAGTATTCTGTTGTACCATTGTATCGAAAAGCCTTTCAGAAGTGTACATAAGGCCCGGTTGAGTGGTCCCTCATTTTCATTGGCATGTACCCTTGCGGCTATTATTATAATAGTCCCTTCAGCCAGTAGTTGGGCCAATAATGGCTGGGAATGGCGACTTCCTGAAGAAATTCGCATGATAAACCAACTTGATAAGAAAGATGCATTTGATTATACATGGGTTGAGCAGCGCGCTCTTGCTCAGAAAAGTGGGTTTGAGAAGAATAGCAACAAGACAAAAGTACTGGTTATCGGTGATTCGCAATCTGCCGATCTCATTAATATGATGCAGGAATCGGGATTAATAGAAAAGGAAGATGTAGTTGCTCGAACTATATATTTTGACTGTGGTTCAAACTTTGTGGAAGACAATGAATCAGAAAAATATTTCACCAAGTTAAATGCCAGGACGATTGCAAAGCCTGAGTTGATCCCGATTTGTAAGTCTCAGATGCATGAGGCAATGAACCCTGAACTGCTTCGTCAGGCTGATAAAGTCTACATAGCATTTCTATATCAGCCAAATTTAGTTGATTATGTTATACATGGTGTTGATAAGTTACATTCAATGACTGACGCCAAAGTGTTTCTGATCGGACGGAAGAATCTCTCGAAAAGTAGTATTGAAATTGTCAACTCATTTAACCGCATAGTTGGTGTCGAACGATTTGCAACACAATTTAGAGATGAAGATACAGATCATATTAACAAACAATTGGCAAATGCACCTGGTGTTAAATTTATAAATATGATGAATTACATCTGTCCAAAGAAAGATAAATGTTTAGCTTTAACAGATGATAATAAACCTTTGTTTTATGATCCTCCGCATCTTACTAAATTTGGTGCAAAATATCTGGCGGAAAAGATAATGCCTCAAATCCAATAGAGGCGTATAAAAAACCAGCACTTGCTGGTTTTTTTATGATCCAAATGGCGATGACAGATGAATATTAACATTTTCTTGCAATTAAGGCAGGTAACGACATCAGAAGTCCCGTAAAAAGGTCAACGATTTTTAATGACCTGAGGATATACCGTTGAAACGCCGTCTGTTTATTGCTGTTTCTTTACTCGCTTCGAGTATCTCATCTGCGCTGGCTGCCGAACCGCTTGATTTTTCACCGCAGCCACCCGCTATCCAGGCAGGGTCCTGGGTACTGATGGATTACACTACTGGTCAAATTTTAACGGCGGGCAACGAACACCAGCAACGCAATCCGGCGAGCCTGACAAAGCTGATGACGGGATATGTTGTCGATCGCGCAATTGATAGTCACCGCATCACCCCGGACGATATCGTCACCGTGGGCCGCGATGCGTGGGCGAAAGGGAACCCGGTGTTTGATGGTTCATCCCTGATGTTCCTGAAACCTGGCGATCGGGTGTCCGTCCGTGACCTGAGCAGAGGCCTGATTGTCGATTCCGGTAACGACGCCTGTGTGGCACTGGCAGACCATGTGGCGGGCGGCCAGCCGCAGTTCGTCAACATGATGAATGACTATGTGCAAAAGCTGAATCTGCGCGATACGCACTTCGAAACGGTTCATGGCCTGGATGCGCCGGGGCAGCACAGCTCCGCCTATGACCTGGCAGTTCTGTCCCGGGCAATCATTCACGGCGAGCCTGATTTTTACCATATGTATAGCGAAAAGAGCCTGACCTGGAATGGGATCACCCAGCAGAACCGTAACGGCCTGCTGTGGGATAAAACCATGAACGTGGACGGGCTGAAAACAGGACATACATCCGGGGCAGGCTTTAACCTGATTGCCTCTGCCGTAGACGGTCAGCGTCGCTTAATTGCGGTGGTGATGGGGGCTGATAGTCCGAAAGGCCGTGAAGATCAGGCGCGTAAGTTGCTGCACTGGGGACAACAGAATTTCGATACGGTGCAGATCCTGCATAAGGGTAAAAAAGTGGGCACAGAGCATATCTGGTACGGTGATAAAGAGCAGGTAACGCTCGGCACGGATCAGGATTTCTGGCTGGCACTGCCAAAAGCGGAAGTGCCAAACATCAAAGCGAAATATGTGCTGGATAAAAAAGAGCTGGAAGCGCCGATAGCTGCGCATCAGCGAGTAGGGGAAATTCAGCTCTATGACCGGGATAAGGTTGTGGCGCACTGGCCGCTGGTAACGCTGGAAGGTATTGATAAAGGTGGCTTATTCTCACGTCTCGGCGACTATCTGCACCACAAAATCTAACCGCGTAAGTTAACCGCTTTCAGCAGACTGGCAGGGATGCGAGTCTGCTCACATAATAAACACTCCTCATTTGTTGTTCATAGAAAATCTGATTTATAGTGTATAAATATACAGTAATAAACGGAGGCAGCATGGACTACAGCATCAGGCAGCAACAGAAACGTAAAATCGCAGGCTTTCACCTGGTCGGGCCGTGGGAAAAAACGGTAAAACAGGGCTTTGAACAACTGGTCATGTGGGTTGACGGGCGTCAGATTCAGCCGCTGGAATGGGTTGCTGTTTACTACGATAACCCGGATGTAGTTCCGGCAGATAAACTGCGCTGTGACACGGCGGTAACGGTGCCGGAAGATTTTGTCATTCCCGAGAACAGCGAAGGGGTGATGATGACCGAAATTGCTGCTGGCGACTACGCTGTCGCCACTGCCAGGGTCGAGAATTTTGATTTTGCGACGCCCTGGTATCAATTCTTCAACTCTCTTTTGCAGGACCACCACTATCAGTGTGCCCCTAAACCCTGTTTTGAACGCTACCTGAACGATGGCAATGCAGACGGCTACTGGGACATTGAAATGTACGTCGCCGTTGAGCACAAAGCGGGTTAATCCTGGTAAAAGCAGGGTTTTTCAGCCGGGTGTGATCCGCCCGGCTGAAAACACAGTACAATTGTGGTTTGCCGAGCTGCTGGAGAGCGGGTGTGCGTCCCGACAAATCATTAACGCCGTTTGAAATTCGGTTGTACCAACACTATCGCGTTGTGCATGGCTGCCGCATAGCGCTGGCCTTTGTACTGACTTTTGTACTGGTACGCTTGCTGAATGTCCCGGAAGGAACGTGGCCGCTGATCACGCTGGTGGTCATCATGGGACCAATCTCGTTCTGGGGAAATGTCGTCCCACGGGCTTTTGAGCGTATCGGTGGCACTGTTTTAGGCTCTGCACTGGGGCTCATTGCCCTGAAACTGGAACTCATCTCGTTTCCGGTCATGCTGGCGTGGTGCGCCGGCGCTATGTTCCTTTGCGGCTGGCTGGCGCTTGGGAAAAAACCGTATCAGGCACTGCTAATTGGTATCACGCTTGCGGTAGTGGTGGGTGCGCCTGCAGGTGATATGACAACCGCTCTCTGGCGAAGCGGGGATGTTATTCTCGGCTCACTGCTGGCGATGCTGTTCACCGGGATTTGGCCACAGCGTGCTTTCCTTCACTGGCGTATCCAGATGGCAAACTACGTGATGGCTTTTAACCGGGTGTATCAGACCGGTTTTTCCCCTAACCTGGTTGAGCGCCCGCGCCTTGAAAAGCATCTGCAAAAAATCCTCAATGAGGTGGTAAAGATGCGGGGGCTGATTAACCCGGCCAGCAAAGAAACCCACATCCAGAAATCCGTATTCGAAGCGATTCAGACGGTCAGTCGTAATCTTGTCTGTATGCTTGAATTGCAAATCAACGCACACTGGGCTTCTCGCCCCAGCCATCTGCTGATGCTTAACGCACACACGTTAAAAGAGACGCAACAGATGACGCAACAGACGCTGTTAACCATTGCTCACGCGCTCTATGAGGGGAATCCGCAGCCTATTCTGGCAAACAGCGAACGTCTGAATGAAATTGTTGCCGAGCTGAAGCAACTTATTCACGAACGCCAGAGCGACAATGTGGCTGAAACACCGATCCACGGCTACGTCTGGCTGAGCATGGAGCTGGCACGCCAACTGGAACTTTTGTCGCATCTGATCTGCCGTGCGCTGCGCAAATAAAAAGCAGCTATCGCCTTATGTGACGCCTGCTGCTTCGATTCAGCAGCAATTGGGGTTATGATAGCGTTAAACGATATACTCATTGTCATTCGCGACCGCTGTCAGTAAGGTTACTGTTACAACGGTTGCTTTAACGAATCCGAATCTCACATTATCAGGGGTGTAAAAATGGAAACTACCAAGCCTTCGTTCCAGGATGTTCTGGAATTCGTCCGCCTGTTCCGCCGCAAAAACAAATTACAGCGTGAAATCCAGGACGTTGAGAAGAAGATCCGTGACAACCAGAAACGTGTTCTGCTGCTGGATAACCTGAGCGATTACATCAAGCCAGGTATGAGCGTTGAAGCTATTCAGGGCATTATCGCCAGCATGAAGAGCGACTATGAAGACCGTGTTGATGACTACATCATCAAAAATGCTGAGCTGTCCAAAGAACGTCGCGACATCTCCAAAAAGCTGAAAGTGATGGGCGAAATCAAAAACGGTGAAGCAAAAAGCGAGTAATCGTTGCTGAACGTGAAAAAGGCTCTCTGGTGACAGAGAGCCTTTTTTGTTTTAAATCGCAGCGCGCGGCTGTAATTGATAAATCCACGCCGTAACGTGCTGGCCTTCAAGCGTGGTAACACTGACTTCTACCCGGTCGTAACCCTCTTCAAATTCGTCCAGCATCGGCCAGTGCGTTTCAAGGTTGTCGGAAACAAACAGATAGCCGTCAACGCGCGCGCCGTGTTCATCCAGGACAATTCCCGGGAAATCGGCCGCTGCACCCCATCCGCGTGCGTAAAAGGTGCCTTTCACGTAACCGGGCAGCCATTCGCCACCGATGTTTTCCAGAATATGCGCGTTTGAGTGGCCTGGTTGCAGCGTGCCGTAGACAAACAAAGGGTTCATGCTTCATCACCGTTGAACAAGAGAATGGCTTAACATAAGGGGGAACAGCAGGGGCTGCAATCGCTTCGATGGAGGAGGGGCGTATTGCCTGGTGCAGAAAAGCAAAAAGCCTGCTTTAAAAGCAGGCTTTTCAGAATGTGGCTCCTCTGACTGGACTCGAACCAGTGACATACGGATTAACAGTCCGCCGTTCTACCGACTGAACTACAGAGGAATCGTTGTGGAGGCTTATCTTAGCGGCGAAAAAAGTTTTGTCAAACCTGATCTTAGGTAAAAATGTTCAATTGCTGAATCTGTCGTCAGTTTGTTGTAATTCCAAACATATTTTTATGGAAAATACTTTGCAGGATGAGCATTTCTCCATCATCATTTGAAATGGAGTTTCAACTTTCTCGCTAAGGTCCATTTTGAACGTCACCGCCCCCATACGCCAGGCGATTATGCGCACGCCCTGGTACGCAAAACGTAAAAGTTATCGTGTTCTCTTCTGGCGTGAAATCACCCCTCTTGCTGTTCCCATTTTTCTGGAGAATACCTGCGTCCTGCTGATGGGGGTGTTAAGCACCTTCCTGGTGAGCTGGCTTGGAAAAGAGGCAATGGCCGGTGTAGGTCTGGCAGACAGTTTTAACATGGTGGTGATGTCTTTCTTTGCCGCGATTGACCTGGGGACAACGGTTGTCGTTGCGTTCAGTCTGGGAAAACTGGATCCCAAACGCGCTCGCGAGGCTGCCAGACAGTCGCTGATGATCATGACCATCTTCTCCGTCATTCTTGCGGCGGTGATCCACTATTTCGGTAAAGAAATTATCGATGTTGTGGCGGGCGAGGCAACGGATGAAGTGAAAGCGCTGGCGCTGACCTATCTGGAAATGACGGTATTGAGTTATCCGGCAGCGGCGATAGCACTCATTGGTAGCGGGGCGTTACGCGGGGCAGGGAATACCAAAATTCCGTTGCTGATTAACGGCGGCATGAACATCCTGAATATCATCATCAGCAGTATTCTGATTTACGGTGTGTTCTCATGGAACGGGCTGGGTTTTGCCGGGGCAGGGCTTGGGCTGACTATTTCGCGTTATATCGGCGCGGCGGCCATTATTGGGGTACTGATGACCGGTATGACGCCGTCACTCCGCCTCTCGCTGAAAAGTTATTTCCGACCGCTCAATTTCGCCATTATCTGGGAAGTCATGGGGATTGGTATCCCGGCCAGTATCGAATCGGTGTTGTTTAACGGCGGTAAGCTGCTCACGCAGATGTTCGTGGCAGGAATGGGGACCGATGTTATCGCGGGGAATTTTATTGCCTTCTCTATCGCCTCACTCATCAACCTGCCAGGTAATGCCCTCGGTTCTGCTTCGACAATTATCACTGGCAAACGGCTTGGAAAAGGGCAGGTAGGGCAGGCTGAACGCCAGTTGCGCCACGTTTTTTGGCTCTCAACCATCGGGCTGACCGCAATTGCGTGGGGTAGCGCGCCTTTTGCCGGGCTGATGGCATCGTTCTACACCCATGAAGAGGATGTTAAAGAGGTCGTTAAGATCCTGATTTGGCTCAACGCCGCATTTATGCCGATCTGGGCGGCCTCCTGGGTGCTTCCTGCCGGGCTGAAAGGTGCGCGCGACGCCCGCTTTGCCATGTGGGTATCGATGCTGGGCATGTGGGGGTGTCGCGTGGTGGCGGGGTATACGCTGGGGATTATGCTGGGAATGGGCGTGGTCGGTGTCTGGCTGGGGATGTTCCTCGACTGGGCTGTGCGCGGAGTTCTGTTCTACTGGAGAATGGTGAGCGGGCGCTGGCTATGGAAATATCCCCGCCAAAAAACCGAAATTGTCGATACCGAATCCAAAGAATGCCTGCCAAATGCACGAAGTGGAGAATAATTCGGCAAACGATCAGAAATCTGCATTCTGCCTTTGACATCATCGGGGAGCATCGATAATATGCGCCCCGTTCACACGATTCCTCTGTAGTTCAGTCGGTAGAACGGCGGACTGTTAATCCGTATGTCACTGGTTCGAGTCCAGTCAGAGGAGCCAAATTTAAAAAGCCTGCTTTTAAAGCAGGCTTTTTGCTTTTCTGCACCAGCGAAATGTTTTCACCCTCACTGTAACTACCGCGTTCACCCATCGACGCGATTGAATCCCCCCCAGGTACTGCAAAATCCTCGAAGGTCAGAGCGTTACGGCTCCAGCATCATTCCCTACTTAAACCCAGTAGTCGTCGCGCTATCGGGTTGCCCCCTCCCGCTTGCCCCTCTTATGCATTCCACTACTAAATAGTATGATTACAATCAATAAATATTAACTATCATTAGTAGATGATTGATCGATGCAAGCTATTAATTGCATTCCGTGTGACATTCATCACAAAACAGGGTTGCTCAACGTTTATTATTCACTACATAGCAAAAGCAATAGCTCAGTTACGAAAAAATAATCTCATCGGACGGTAACGTTTTTACTTTTTCAACCTTAGGAGGTAATTGTTTTGCCATGGAAAGACCCATCAACAAATGCGTTCTTTAGCTGGATTTACATAATATTATTCGGTGCGTGGGGAGGTCTTGTCAGATATATCCTTGATGTTAAGTCTGGTCAGTCTGGACGAAGTTTATTTACGGCATTAGCACAAATTATTGTTTCAGGTTTTACCGGTGTACTTTCTGGATTGATGTCACAAAGCCTTGGTTCGGTATTTCATACTTCACTTGCGGTTAGTGGCATATCAGGTGCAATGGGCGTTGTTGCCCTTAATTATTACTGGAAAAAAATCTCTGGAGATGACAATGATGAACCATGAATTCAGTAAAACTACTGAAAAAAATCTTAAAGGCGTACATAAAGACCTTTCTGATGTAATGAGAAAAGCATTGAAATTATCACCTGTTGATTTTGGTATTTCAGAAGGGTTAAGAAACCAAAAACGGCAGCTTGAACTATTGGCAGCAGGGAAATCATTAACGTCAAATAGCAGGCATTTAACGGGGCATGCTGTCGATATATTTGCAGTTATAAATGGTACGGCCTCATGGGAGTTTAAACATTACCAAACAATTGCCACAGCAGTGTTTCAGGCTGCGAAGGAGTTGGATGTTGATATTGAATGGGGTGGTAACTGGACGGAAATAAAGGATGGTGTTCATTTTCAGCTCTCACGGAAAATGTATCCATAATAGCATCTGAAAGTTTCTCGCAGATCTTTTATACAGATAATACGGTACACCTGCATTTGCAGGATGATTAGCCACGTCGCTGTTTACACAGCTATTTTGTAAGAGGAGTACTACAATACACATCCATTTTTAATTACTTCTGAAAGTAGTAGGTAAACTATTGCTTATACAAGCAATTACTGTACATATCTAATCAAATAATAATATATGGATATTATTATGTTCTATATGTATGGGTGTTTAATAAAAATCGTATTTTAAATCTTAAATCCAAAAGGAATAAAATCATGACAATTACTTATGTTAAAACTGAACTTGCACCGGCTGACAACCAACTTGCTGCTTATCTTTATTTTACTTCAGATACACCAGTTAGCTACTCTTACACTGTAGCAAAACGGACAACCAGTTCGACTAGCGTAGATTTCACCTATTCCTCGGAGCTGATTTATGGTGTTTCTCAAACCATAAAAATTCCTGTCATTGGTCTTTATGCACAATATGCAAACGACGTTCAGGTTGTGTTTAAGGACGAAACTGGGGCTGAAGTTTTCAATCAACCATTCTCTGTTAGCACGGTGGATCAGGTTTATGATAAATCTGTAATCTTCCATCTCGATATTGAACAAACTGATCCTGCGCTGTTTACATCTGTTTGGGGAAATAGTTGGTTGATGCAATCGACTGGCCGAGGTTACGATCAAAATGGTGACCTGCGTTTTAACTTCTTATCAGTGTATCATCTCCAGCCGCTGAGAATTCACAATGGTTACATCTATACTGGTAGCGATGAAGATATGTCGTGGTATGGTCGTCGCTTTTTCAAAATTGACATTCTCGGTAATGTTATCTTTGAATTCGACATGCGTGATTCAGATGGCAATCACTATTCAAATACTCACGATTTAGTCTGGGACTCAGCTGGCGATATTTATATGTTCGGTAACGATAGTCCTAATCGTATAACCAACACGATGGGGCAAGATTCTCTGGTTCTTAAATTTAACGATCAGACCGGGAAAATGATTTGGGCAAAAAATTACACCAGTGAGTATAGCGGTACTCAAATTTTGAATAACAGTACTCCTAATGATATTCATTTAAACTCACTTTCATGGATTGCAAGTAGCCCAAATAATGATGAAGCAGTTATTGTTCATTCCCGTTCAACGAGTACGACGTTTGGCGTATCTATCGTTGATGGTAGTATCTTGTGGGCGATCGATACCGGGAATTTCAACCCTCAATTCCCGGTGAATCCAGATACTATTCAGATTGATAATTCCGGTATTACTCACTATGAAAATGGTGCTCACACTGTGTGCATTACAAATAATAGTGCATTTGCAGAATATATCGACTCTACCGTGGGGAAATTTGTTTTATCTGTCTTTGATAATAGATCATGTCTTGATGCAGATGGAAATCCTGTTGTACGCCCGATGAATGACGATGCAACAACGGATGCCTATTCAACACCTCCTGCTCGTATTCTGTTCTATGCTGTTGACTTAGCAGCGAAAACGGCTGTGGAAATTCAAGCGCCTATCGAACTGCCAACCACACCTATCGTCCAGTGGACTGATTTTATGGGGGGAGTGTTTGACCATGATGATTACTTTGTTATTTTTACCAACCATGCCCGTTCATTCTTTATCTCTGATGTGAACGGTAACATGATTGCCACCATCTACGATGTAATTTCTCTTCCTGATGGCGCGCCGCAATTCCCAGCAGAGGGCTATCGTGCAAGATTATTTAACGAAACAGAGCTATCTGATCTAATCACTACGGCATCAATTACTGTAAACTAAAGAAACGGTTTATGTATAAAGAACAAGTGCGATTGATCATCCGTTTTAATAAATAATTGATATCATTGCATATATTAAAAGGGTTCATGTATTTGCATGAACCCTTGACGATACAGGCCAGGTGTTTAGTGCCTGTCTTAGCAAGACGATAAGATCACGGGAAAAATGCAACATGGCCTCATTATTCTCGGTTTTCATTTTCCTTCATAATCTTACAGTTGTAGTCTTGCGCCAGGGAACATAGTATTTGTGTTACGCGCCCTGCGGATAATTTAGCGCTATGGATAAAATCCGTTTGTTTATATAGCCATTGGATATAGTGCCTACTGGCTGCTAAAGAGAGTGTTTTAGCGTTATTGCTATCCCCATTCGTTAATGAGCAAACCATCTTACGGTTTTTTCCCTGTACCCAAAGCGACCACTGACTTTGCCACCAGCCATGCCGCGTTTTACCCTGAAAATGCCAGGGCATATTCGTATCACTGTCGCTTATATCCTCCTCTATATACCAAAGTTCAGCTTGTCGTTGGCGGAACAGTTTTGCCCAAACAGTAATAACTGCTCCCCGAAGAAAACATTCGTGAGAAATAAGATGTGTCTTTATCTCAGGAAAGAGGATGTTCAGTACCCGAAAATGCCCATGAGCAGCGATAACCGGACGCAGAATAGCACCTTTTGCAATGCGTTTGAGTACAGCACTTCCGTACTGAATTTCATCGAACTGACTGCGATGTAGAAATTGCATCTCGCGCATATCAACGTGTTTTACGATATCACGGTGATCCAAATCAGGCTCAATATTCCCTCGGCAGAGATAACGTAGGGTTTCCCCAGCGGAATGCTGAGTGAAATTAGTGGAAATATGAATAATATTACCTTGAATAGCATCGAAACTTAGCAGGACATACAGTTTTTGATCTGCTCTCCTCCCCTGGAACGGCACAATTAAAGATACCGTTTCAATCCGTTCTGGTGATGTTATTTCTCTTAGTAATTGTCGTTTCGGTGTCCAGACTTTTTTGCAGGTGCGGCACTGAACGCGCTGTGTTCCTTGCGGATTATAACCATAGCGAATAGTTTCTTTGCCATAACATACAGGACAAAAATAGCCACTTTCAGAGGCATAGGCACTTAAGTGAGCTGACAACCATTCATTAAATTGATGTGCTTCAAATAGAGGAGGATAACTACCACATGCCCGACAGTGCAATGCCGGATAACCTAGTCGATAGTCCGGCCAACTGTAATCTTCAGATGTCGCTAACCCTAAATTGCGACACCCAAACGTCTTGCAGCTATTAATTGTAAATAAAGTCGACATAAGCCACCAACGATTTCAAGAGGTCGGTGATTTTGAACTATAACGTCGATTTGATTGTGTGAACAGACGCACATATCAATGTCTTTCAGAACGTAAAATACCCGAAATTAATGTGAATGAAGGTGAAAATTATGAAATTAAAAGTGATTGCTACGGGTATTTTGTTGACATTACCATTCTGGGCCTGTGCCAAGGATGTCACTATTATTTATACCAATGATCTCCATGCCCATGTGGAACCTTATAAAGTGCCATGGATTGCTGACGGTAAACGTGACGTCGGTGGCTGGGCAAATATCACCACGCTGGTAAAAAAGGAAAAAAGCAAAAACGAAGCTACATGGTTTTTTGATGCAGGTGACTATTTTACCGGCCCTTATATCAGCAGTTTAACGAAGGGCAAGGCGATCATTGATATTATGAATACCATGCCGTTTGATGCAGTCACAATGGGCAATCATGAATTTGATGATGGCTGGGATAATACGTTGCTCCAGCTTAGCCAGGCGAAATTCCCCATTGTACAGGGCAATATTTTTTATCAGAACAGCGATAAAGCGTTTTGGGATAAGCCATATACCATTATTGAGAAAGAGGGGGTGAAAATTGGCGTTATAGGCTTGCACGGCGTGTTTGCCTTTGATGATACCGTTTCCGCTACAACGCGCGAAGGTATTGAAGCACGGGATGAGATTAAATGGTTACAGCGTTATATCGATGAACTTAAGGAAAAAGTGGATTTGACCGTATTGCTGGTCCACGAAGGCACACCTGCCCGTCAGTCCAGTATAGGAAGCACAGATGTGCGTCGTGCGCTGGATAAGGATATTCAGACGGCAAGCCAGGTGAAAGGTCTGGATATTCTGATTACCGGACATGCGCATGTCGGTACGCCGGAACCGATTAAAGTAGGTAATACGCTAATCCTCTCGACCGACAGCGGTGGTATCGATGTAGGGAAACTGGTACTGGACTACAAAGAGAAGCCACATAGCTTTACGGTGAAAAATTTCGAGCTTAAAACCATATACGCTGATGAGTGGAAGCCGGATCCGCAAACGAAGCAGGTGATTGACCGCTGGAATAAGAAACTTGATGAAGTGGTAGGACAAACGGTGGCGCAGTCGCCGGTTGAATTAACACGTGCATATGGTGAATCAGCCTCACTTGGCAATCTTGCTGCGGACGCTTTGCTGGCCGCTGCAGGTAAAACTACACAGTTGGCTTTAACCAACTCTGGCGGTATCCGCAGTGAGATCCCGTCTGGTGCGATTACGATGGGGGGGGTCATTAGTACATTCCCATTCCCTAACGAGCTGGTCACTATGGATCTTACCGGTAAACAATTACGTAGTCTGATGGAGCATGGTGCAAGTTTAAGTAACGGGGTGCTGCAGGTCTCAAAAGGCGTGGAAATGAAGTACGACAGTAGTAAGCCTGTTGGACAACGAGTTCTGGAACTTACACTTAATGGCAAAGCGATTGAGGATGCGACGGTTTATCACATTGCTACCCAAAACTTCCTTGCTGATGGTGGCGACGGCTTCACCACGTTTACCGAGGGTAAAGCGCGTAATACAAACGGTGGGTATTACGTTTACAACGCAGTGATCGATTACTTTAAAGCAGGTAACACCATTACCGATGAACAACTTACCGGTATGCGCGTTGCTGATGTGAAAAAATAAGTTTTTCTGCCGCAATAGTTTCCGAGTGGTGTCATCAGTTGATGAATAATCGGCTTTATTGACTATTTCTTGCCTTTAAAGCCGATATGAAGGCGTTACTGTAAAACAATGAAAACATGCAAATGTCTGCATGAGATCTTGACTGAAATATAATAATTATTCATAAAGTTGAAAGGGTTTTATTATGAAGAGAAGAACTAAGCTTAGTTTGATTGCATTGTGTTTGTCTGCAACATTAACAGCATCAGTTAGCGCAAAGGATGTGACGATCTATTACACCAACGATTTACATGCTCATGTATCTCCAGGGAAAGTTCCCGTCGTCGACAAAGAACGTTTGGTCGGTGGTTTTGCGAACATAGCAACCATCGTTAATGATGCAAAGAAAAAAAGTAAAGATGTATTTTTCTTTGATGCGGGAGATTATTTTACCGGGCCTTATATAAGCACCTTAACCAAAGGTGAAGCAATTATTGACATAATGAATGCAATGCCCTTTGATGCGGTGTCAGTGGGGAATCATGAATTTGACCATGGCGTTGATAATATGGTTAAACAGTTATCAAAAGCGGATTTCCCTATTTTACTGGGTAATGTATTTTATGCCAAAAGTGACAAGCCCGTATGGAATAACCCCTGGACGATTGTCGAAAAAGATGGCGTTAAAATTGGCGTAATTGGTATACATCAGAAATTTGCATTTTATGACACAGTTGCCGCTAAGGCTTACGCTGGCGCAGAGACCCGTGATGAAGTACCTTACATTCAAAAAGGGCTTGATGCGTTAAAAGGCAAGGTTGATATCATCGTATTGCTTATCCATGAAGGTACGCCAGCGCGCCAGTCAAGTTATGGAAATAAAGACGTAGCCAGGATGTTGCAAGCCGATATCGATACCGCAAAGAAATTTAAGGGCATTGATGTGTTAATCACCGGTCATGCTCATGTGGGTACACCTGAGCCAATAAAAGTGAATGACACGCTCATCGTTTCAACGGATGCGTATGGTACCGATATTGGTAAACTTGTATTGAATCTAAACCCGAAGACTAAAAAAATTGATGGCTATAGCGGTAAACTAATCACTATATTTGCAGACGAATATAAACCGGACCCAAAAGTTCAAGCCAGGATTGATGAGTGGAATGCTAAACTGAAAAGTATCACTGACCAAATCATTGGGTCGACAACGACAGCATTCACGCGTTCTTATGGTGAATCGTCACCTGTTGGTAATTTAGTTATTGATGCCATGATGGCCAAAGCGCCAGACGCCGTCGTGGGTTTACAAAACAGCGGAGGGTTGCGTGCTGATTTACCACAAGGGGAGTTAAGTTATGGTGATGTAATTACTACCTTCCCATTTAATAACGAACTTATTGAAATGGATCTCACCGGAAAGGATCTCGTCAATTTAATGGTCCACGCAACTAATCTTACCAATGGAGTTTTGCAAGTCTCAAAAAACGTTCATGTTGAATATGACAGTAAAAAACCGTTGGGTGAGCGAATCATTAAATTCACTATTGATAATCAAGCAGTAGATCTAACCAAAACATATCGGGTTGCTACACACTCATTTTGCGCGACGGGTGGGGATGGATTTGACGCGTTCTTAAAAGGAACGAATATCAAAACGATCAACAGTACAACTTCTGCTGAGTCAATCATGGATTATGTCAAGACAAATAATCCATTGAAACCCGATCTTGAGATGAGAGTGGTCGACGTAAGTATGGCTAAATAGACTCAATAATATACTTTCTATAAATGAATAAATTTTATCCACATACCTCTGTGGAAGGAATCTCTACTTATGCAAAAAATAACAAATATATTATCAGGTGTATTTATGCTGTTACCCACGGCAGCATTGGCAGACTCTGTAAGTAATGAATATTTATCAGACTGGTGGCATCAAAGCATTAATGTGGTTGGAAGCAACTCAACTCGCTTTGGGCCACTAAAAAGAGCAGACTTATATCCAGAGTATCGTGCCTGGGCTCATGTGGATTGGTTTGATTTCTACGGTTACGCAGACTTACCTAAGTTTTTTGGTATAGGCAATGATAATGATATCGGTATTTGGGACAATGGTTCTCCATTTTTTGCAGAGATAGAGCCGCGTTTTAGCATCGACAAGTTAACAGGACTCGATCTAAGCTTCGGTCCATTTAAAGAATGGTATTTTGCCCACAACTATATCTATGATGCAGGTTCCAACGCAGGGCAGCGACAGAGTACCTGGTATATGGGGCTAGGAACAGATATTGATACGGGGCTACCGATGACGTTATCTGCAAACATCTATGCCAAATATCAAGGGAACAATTACAATGCTGCCAACGAAAATGAGTGGGATGGATATCGCTTCAAGGTAAAGTATGTCATACCTCTTACAACAATATTTGGTGGCAAACTAAGTTATGTCGGTTTTACCAATTTTGATTTTGGTTCAGACCTAAAAGATGAATCAGGCGGAGAGCAACAATTTTACTCGCGTACAAATAGTTCGATAGTGTCCACCAACGTGCTCAGCCTGGTTTATCCTCACTGGAACTACGGTGCAACCCTTCGTTATTTCTATCATGGCGGGCAATTTGATGAAGGTAGTAAAGCATTTAACAGCGATGGAAATATCACCACTATAGATTCAACAGGGTGGGCATACTATTTAACTGTCGGTTACGCTTTTTAATATAACTGCCGGGTAAGGCGAAGCCGCCACCCGGCATCAAAACAACAGCACCCTACCGGGTAACGCGAATCGGCGCCGTCGCCTCAAACAGCCACGGCCGTGCATCGCTGTCTACCCGCGGCGATAACACATCGCGAACCTGCTGGTGGTACTCGTCCAGCCACTGTTTTTCCTGCTCGTTCAACAAATGCAGCTCAACCTGGCTCAGGTCAATCGGGATCAAGGTCAGAGAGGCAAATTTACAGAAGCCCGGGCGGCTCTCGACAATTTCCACCTGGTTTTCAATACGAATACCGTGGCTGTCAGCCAGATAGTAACCAGGTTCAATGGTCATGATATTTCCTGCCACCAGCGGCCACGGGTTAACCTTCTTCGCTAAACGATGCGGGTTCTCGTGGATAAGCAGCTGATGGCCCACCCCGTGTCCGGTACCGTGATCGTAATCCAGACCCATTTCCCACAGCGGGCGACGCGCAAATGCATCCAACTGGTGCCCCTGAGTCCCGGACGGGAATTGCAGCGTAATCAGCGATAAAAAGCCTTTCAGCACGGCGGTGTAGTGCAAACGCTGCTGTGGTTCAACTTTGCCCCATGCCAGCGTGCGCGTAGCGTCCGTGGTGCCGTTGCGGTACTGACCGCCGGAGTCATTCAGGTAAAAATGGTCATGACCAATAGGCTTGTTGCTGGTTTCACTTGAGTGGTAATGGCACATCGCCGCATTGCTGGACGAAGCAGAAATAGTGGCAAAACTCTGTTCGATAAAACCTGGCTGACGCTCGCGGAACACCAACTGCTGTGCCTGAACATCCAGTTCCGTCAGCGGTTTGCCCGCGGCAACGCGTTGTGGCACTTCGCGTGACAGCCAGGCCAGGAAATTCACCCACGCCGCGCCATCCTGATGATGGCAGTCACGGTATCCGGCAAGCTCAGTTGGATTTTTTCCGGCCTTCATCAGAGTGATTGGGTCAGTCTGCCAGACAATTTCCCCCTGTGGCTCAATGGCAAAACGCAATGCCACAGGCGCAGAATCGGCGTCGACCAGAACGCGTTTACCCTTTGAAATCTCCTGACAACGCCCGATAAAAGCATCCTGCGGTGAAAGCGTGAAAGCCTCTTTTACCGCGTCGGGGAGTTCGCTCAGCTTGTTGTCGTTAACAAACCACTCAACAGCACCGTCACGGTTGAGCAGGGCAAATGAGAGGGGAACCGGGCTGGTCGGAATATCAGAACCGCGCACGTTCAGTAGCCAGGCGATGTTGTCCGGCAGCGTAATGGCCAGATAATCCGCATTTTTCTCAGCGAGGATCTTCGCAACACGCTGGCGTTTATCGGCGCTACTCTCGCCGCTTACCGCATCCGGCATCTCGCGGATAAGCCCCGCAGGTGCCGCAGGGCGGCCTGCCCATAGCGTATCGAACGGAGAAGTCTTCAGCGGCACCAGCTCGCACGGCGTGGCTGACAGCTGCTGATAGTCTGAATTAGTCATCAACAGCGCCTCAAAACCAATGCGCGTCCCTTCCTTAATGTTTTGCGCCAGCCATTGTGCCAGCGGCTCGTTGTGCAGATGGTGGATCTCAACGTCGTCCAGATTGACCTGAACGCGCGCCTGGACCTGATAGCGGCCATCAACGAACAGTAGCGCTTTGTCTTTCAGTACCAGCGCCAGCCCGGCGGAGCCGTCAAAGCCTGTCAGCCAGGCCAGTTTTTCGTCGTACGGCGCGCAGTACTCGCTTTGCCAGGCATCGGCACGTGGGACGATCATCCCGTCGAGATGGTTTTCTTCCAGCCACTGACGCAGTGCAGCGAGCGATGATGTGGTGTGCATTGTTTTTCCTTTTTGTTATTAGCGGAACGGCGGCTCGTTGAAGGTACGCAATTTGCGGGAGTGCAGTTTATCGCCTTCCGCACGCAGTAAATCGATGGCGCGAATGCCGATTTGCAGGTGTTCGGAAATCGCGCCTTCATAGAAACGATTTGCCTGGCCGGGAAGTTTGATTTCCCCGTGTAGCGGTTTATCAGACACACACAGCAGCGTGCCGTAAGGAACGCGGAACCGGTAACCCTGTGCGGCGATGGTGGCGCTTTCCATATCGATAGCCACCGCGCGGCTTAAGTTGAAACGCAGCGCAGAGGCAGAGTAGCGCAGCTCCCAGTTGCGGTCATCGGTGGTGACAACCGTGCCGGTACGCAGGCGTTGTTTAACTTCTTCGCCCGGCATCCCGCTGACCTCTTTGGTGGCGTCGTACAGCGCGCGCTGGACTTCGGCAATGCTTGGGATCGGGATATCAGGCGGCAGTACCGCATCCAGCACGTGATCGTCACGCAGATAGGCATGAGCCAGTACGTAATCGCCAATCAACTGGCTTTCACGCAATCCGCCGCAGTGGCCAATCATCAGCCAGACGTCCGGGCGCAGCACCGCCAGATGGTCACAGATGGTTTTGGCGTTAGAGGGGCCAACGCCGATGTTGATCAGGGTGATCCCCTGGCCGTCAGCGGTGATCAGGTGCCAGGCAGGCATCTGGTGCTTTTTCCATGCCAGGTCGGAAATGGCCTGCTCGGGGGCTTCGGTTTCGGCCGTGATCCAAATTCCCCCCGCGCAGGAGAGCGCGATATACGGGCTATCCGGGTCAAGGATTTGGCTGCAACCCCAGCGAACAAACTCATCTACATAGCGGGTGTAGTTGGTAAACAACACGAAAGGCTGGAAATGCTCCACTGGCGTGCCGGTGTAGTGGCGCAGGCGGGCCAGTGAGAAATCCACGCGACGGGCATCAAAATGCGAAAGCGGGGAATACTCAGCCGGGTGATAAATACCATCCGCGGTTTCATCGCCAATCTGCGACAACTCTGTGGTCGGGAAGTGACGCGTCAGCCCCGCACTCATTGAACGGTCAAGAGTCAGCGCAGAGCCGTCAATCACATAGGGATACGGGATTTCATGATGAGAGGGTTCAACACTGATGTGCGCACCGTAATCCTGGAACAGCAGCGAGAGCTGTTCTTCAAGGTAAGGGCGGAACAGGGCAGGGCGGGTGACGGTAGTGGTGTAGCAGCCTGAGTGCGTAAAGCGCGCATAGGCACGGGTTTTTGGCGTGTTGGTGGCGCTTCCGTCCCAGGTGACGGAGAGTGCTGGATAAACAAAAAGGCCATTGCTTCTGGCCTTATCGTCGGGAAGTTTTCCGTTTTCAATGTACTCACTAATGGCGCTGCGCAACGCGTTAACAGACTGTTCGTACAGCGCATCGAGTTTTTCCAGTGCCTGAGCCGGGGTCAGGCTGGAGCCCTTATTATTCATCTCTGTCTCCTTGTTCCACAGGTGTGCGGCTACACCCGATAGTATGTCACAGGAGTGTGAAACAAAAGTCGGTATTCAGGGATATGACAAAAGGCTGCCGCAATAGCCGTGACACGTAAAACAGCGGCGGAAGCAACGGCTTCCGCCTGGGGATCAAGGGTGAGAGGTCTCTTTCATCAACAGGGCTGTTGCCGCCGAAACCAGGCAGCCACCCAGCAGATAAATTGCCACGCTGTGCCAGTTACCCCCGGAAAAGGTGACCAGCGCGGCAGCAATAAACGGGGTAAACCCACCGCCCACCACGCTCGCAACCTGATACCCTACGCCAGCACCGCTATAGCGATAACTCGCGCCGAACAGTTCGGTAAACATGGGCTGCTGCACGCACACCACCATGTCATGCGCGATATTTGCCAGCATGATGGCAAAAAAGACGATCCAGAAGACTGACTGCGCTTCCAGTGCCATAAAGAATGGCCAGGCGCTAAGCGTGCCAATCAGCGCGCCAGTGATATAGACGCGGCGGCGGCCAAACCGGTCGGCCAGCCAGGCAAAGCAGGGGATAGTCAGACAGCTTATGCCACCCACCAGCAGCCCGATATTCAGGAACAGCTCGCGCGGTAACCCCAGATTCTGCGTCGAATAATTAAGGGCGAAGGCGGTGACGATATACATGGTCAGCAGCTCGCACAGACGCAGGGCAATAATTTTCAGAAAAGCGCCAGGGTGCTGGGCAAGTGCTTCCATCACGGGCAGTCGTTTTTTAACCACCGGTTTTTCCTGCTGCTGCTTCTCAAATTCCGCAGATTCCTCCATGCCGTTACGCACCCACAGTGCCGCTATCACCAGAACGATGCTGAAGATAAAGGGAATACGCCATCCCCAGCTCAGGAACTGCTCGTCGGTAGTCATTTGGCTAATCAGCGATACCAGCCCGGTTGAGAGCAGCAGGCCAACGCCATACCCCACCTGCACACCGCTGCTGTAAAACGCTTTCTTATTCTTAGGCGCACTTTCCACAGACAACAGCGCAGCACCCCCCCATTCACCGCCAACGGCGAAACCCTGAATCGCACGCAGGATGACCAGCAGAACGGGTGCCCACCAGCCAATAGAGGCAAATGACGGCAGGATACCGATAAGCGCGGTGGCACCGCCCATCATCCACACGGTGAGCATCAGCATCCGCTTGCGCCCGAGACGATCGCCAAAGTGGCCGAAGATCACGCCGCCGAGAGGGCGGAACAGAAATCCCACGCCGAACGTGGCAAACGCGGCCAGTGTGCCCATCGCAGGGCTAATCTGGGGGAAGAATTCACGGTTAAATACCAGGGCGGCAGTGATGCCATAGAGCAGAAAATCATACCAGTCGACGACGGCCCCTGCGAAGCTACCGAGAGCGGCGCGGCGGGCACGATTGAGCGAAGGTGTCTCCTCATTAGGGCGTGCGGAGGTGAGGGTGGAGTCCATAGTTGTCCTGTCTGTACTGATTTTAATTATTGGTATAAGAAAAGGTTACTCACATTGCATCCGTCATATTGGCGGAACATATGAGACTACCGCGACAGGGGGCATGAGGAAACTGATTTTATTTCCTGATGATTCACAAAAAGTGCCCATAATGAGGCGCTGCGGGACGGTAAGAACAATAAAAAAGACTATACTTATCTGATACGTGGAACGACTGAGGAAGGGATTATGCGTCGTGTAAGTTTGTTTGGTTGTATTGCTGCTTTAATGGTCAGTCAGAGTGCGCTGGCGCTAAGTTACCCGTTGCCCCCAGAAGGAAGCCGGCTGGTGGGGAGCACGCAGGTTATTACCGTTCCACATGGCAGTACCTTGCCGCTTGAAGCGTTTGCTGCGCAATACGATCAGGGGCTCAGCAATATGCTGGAGGCCAACCCGGGCGCGGATCCGTTTTTACCCAGAGCAGGTTCACAACTTATTATTCCCCAGCAGCTGATCCTGCCAGATACGGTACGGGAAGGGATTGTGGTGAATGTGGCAGAGATGCGTCTGTACTACTACCCGCAAGGCGGTAACACCGTTGAGGTGCTGCCTATTGGGATTGGCCAGGCCGGACGTGAAACACCGCGTAACTGGGTGACATCCGTGCAACGTAAACAGGTGGGGCCGACCTGGTCGCCGACACCGAATACGCGCCGGGCCTATGCTCAGGAAGGCAAAACCCTGCCAGCCTTTGTGCCCGCCGGCCCTGATAATCCGATGGGTCTGTATGCCATTTATATTGGCAGAATGTATGCAATACATGGCACGAATGCCAATTTTGGTATCGGGCTGCGCGTGAGCCAGGGCTGCATTCGTCTGCGCAACAATGATATCAAATACCTGTTCGACCAGGTTCCGGTCGGGACGCGCGTTCAGATAATCGATCAGCCGGTCAAAATGACCACCGAACCGGATGGCAGTCGCTGGCTGGAAGTGCACGAGCCGTTGTCGCGTAATCGTGCGGAATTTGAATCAACAAATAAAGTGCCGCTGCCTATTTCCTCTGCCATGCGTGCAGAGCTTAACAATGAGGGGGCTGCCAGCGTGCTGGAACGTCGCTCCGGGATGCCGGTGAAGATTGGACCCTGACGTTGCGGATAGCTCCTGTAGGCCGGGAAAGGTGAAGCCGCCACCCGGCAGTTTTACAGAACGCAGAAAAGCAAAAAGCCTGCTTTAAAAGCAGGCTTTTCAAATTTGGCTCCTCTGACTGGACTCGAACCAGTGACATACGGATTAACAGTCCGCCGTTCTACCGACTGAACTACAGAGGAATCGTGTGAACGGGGCGCATATTATCGATGTCAGTTACCCTTGTCAAAGGGTGGATCACCACCTTTTGATCGTTTGCTGACAAAATCAGCAAAGTGGTGTTTTTGACAACGGATTGCACCGTTATAGTGCAAGCATACCCCTTATGGGGCAGATCCTAAACCGCTGTTTCGGTAATAAAACTGACACTGACGATTAGATTTCCTTATTTTCAGGCGTTTAGCAGACATATCAGACCTCTTATAAAAACTGGCATTCATATTGCAAAAACCTCTTCAACAATTAGAGCCAGTACCGGCACTGCATTATCGAACAGGGGGCAAAATGAACTTAAGACGACTGAAATACTTCGTAAAAATCGTCGATATCGGCAGCCTGACCCAGGCCGCGGAAGTGTTGCATATCGCGCAGCCTGCGCTGAGTCAGCAGGTGGCCACTCTGGAAGGTGAGATGGATCAGCAACTGTTGATCCGTACAAAGCGTGGCGTGACGCCAACCGAAGCCGGCAAGATCCTTTATACCCACGCACGTACGATTCTGCGCCAGTGTGAACAAGCACAACTGGCTGTGAATAACGTGGGCCAGACGCTGAGCGGACATGTCTCTATTGGGCTGGCGCCAGGCACTGCCGCTTCTTCTATTACCATGCCGCTGTTGCAGGCAGTACGCTCCGAATTACCTGACGTGCTGGTTTATCTGCACGAAAACAGTGGTTCGGTGCTGAATGAAAAACTGCTGGGCGGGCAGCTGGATATGGCTGTGCTGTATGACCGCTCCCCGGTCGCCGGTATCACCAGCCAGCCGCTGCTGAAAGAAGATCTGTACCTGGTGGGAACCCGTGATTGCCCGGGGCAGAGCATTGACCTGACCGCCGTCGCGGAGATGAATCTCTTCCTGCCGCGTGATTACAGCGCCGTGCGTGTCCGTGTGGATGAAGCGTTTTCTCTGCGCCGTCTGACGGCAAAAATCATCGGTGAAATCGACTCAATCTCCACGCTGACGGCTGCCATTGCCAGCGGAATGGGGGTTACCGTGTTGCCAGAATCAGCGGCTCGCTCACTGTGCAGCGCAGCGAATGGCTGGATGGCGCGGATCACGACACCATCCATGAGCTTACCGCTGTCGCTGAATATGTCCGCGCGGGGCTCTTTGTCGCCGCAGGCGCAGGCAGTAAAAGAGATCCTGATGTCTCTGGTGAGCAAACCGTCGCTGGAAAACCGCGAGCTGCAACTCGTAAGCTGATATTCCATAAAAGCATAAGATGCTGGTTTTTATTATTTGTTCTGCGGGTCAGCTAACTCTAACAATAGAGCTATGTCAGATGCGCCGGAGTGAATCGTGAATTTCCAGCAACTTAAAATTATCCGTGAGGCAGCGCGGCGGGATTACAACCTGACCGAAGTTGCCAACATGCTTTATACCTCTCAGTCCGGCGTCAGCCGCCATATCCGCGAGCTGGAAGAGGAGCTTGGGATTGAGATCTTTATTCGTCGTGGTAAGCGTCTGCTTGGTATGACGGAGCCCGGTAAAGCGTTACTGACCATCGCTGAGCGAATTCTCAACGAGGCCAGTAACGTTCGCCGCCTGGCCGATCTCTTCACCAACGACGCTTCCGGTGTGCTGACCATTGCCACTACCCACACCCAGGCACGTTACAGTTTGCCGCCGGTGATTAAAGCGTTTCGCGAACTTTTCCCTGATGTGCGTCTGGAGCTTATCCAGGGTACGCCTCAGGAAATTGAAGTATTGCTGCAAAACGGCGGGGCAGATATCGGGATTGCGAGTGAGCGTCTGAGTAACGATCCGCTGCTGGTGGCCTTCCCGTGGTTCCGCTGGTATCACAGCCTGCTGCTGCCGGTTGACCATCCGCTTAATCAGGTTTCGCCGCTGACTCTCGAAGAGATCGGCAAATGGCCGCTTATTACCTATCGACAAGGGATTACCGGGCGTTCACGTATTGATGAGGCGTTCAACCGCAAAGGGTTGACGCCGGACGTGGTGCTGAGCGCGCAGGACTCCGACGTGATCAAAACCTATGTTGAGCTGGGGTTGGGGATAGGCCTTGTGGCGGAGCAGTCCGGCGGCGAGCGTGAGGTGGGAAATCTTGTGCGCCTCGATACCCGGCATCTGTTCGATGCCAACACCGTCTGGCTCGGCCTGAAACGCGGGCAGTTACAGCGAAACTATGTGTGGCGGTTTATCGAGCTATGCAATGCGGGGCTGTCGGTGGATGAGATCAAACGCCAGGTGATGGAGCCAGAAGAAGTGGCGATTGATTATCAGATTTAGCCAGATTAGGGTTCACCAGGCCGGGTAAAGCGAAGCCGCCACCCGGCAGTTTTACGGAACGCAGAAAAGCAAAAAGCCTGCTTTAAAAGCAGGCTTTTCAAATTTGGCTCCTCTGACTGGGATCGCCTTTGCCAGTAACTGGCTAATAAGTAAACTAAACTTAAATTCTTATCCTGTCAAGACCACCAAAATGACCACCAATCGAAGTTGGTTATATAAACCTGATTTGAGCGGTCTCGTGCATTTGGTGATCGTTACTATGATCGTATCTACAAGGGCAGTCTGCTCTGTGTTCAGGCTGTGTGAAAACCGGCTTAGCTCAAAGCAATAACCGAATGCGAGACAAAACCAGCGTATTTAAGTTAAATCTGCGAGTTCTTACCAGGGAACAAATCGCAGTTCTCGCGTAGACGCACGTCCTATAGTTTGTAGTTAGAGTTTTCACACAGCATGTGCCTGAAGCGGACGTTGTTAACGAGAAGAGCATGAGAAAGCTGAAGTCGGTATAGGTGCAGCCAATGTGGTAAATGAGGGTTGAAACTATGAGAAGTAAAAACTATTTCCGGCTATGTCAGACATTTCCCTGAAGGAACTTAAAGTTCCTCGGTGGAAGTATAATATTATTGTTATCATAATTAGCAGAGCATATACTATTAGAGTACAACAGGCACTCTATTTTAATGATTTTATTAGGGAGCAATGTCAATGCTTAAAAATTGGAATGATTTAGAAAGTTATACCCAATATGTCTACTCGACCTTGCTTAACCCTCGAGATAATGGAGTAGAAGTTAGTCGTAACGTTATCCTTAAAGGATTAAAAGGTGAATATCAAATTGATGTATTTTACCAATTTGAAAATGCAGGCTTTATACATCGTGTAGCGATAGAGTGCAAATATCACAATCGCCCGCTTGATCGTGATACTATTATGCCATTTTGCAACAAAATTACTGATATTGGAAATATTATTGGGGTTATAGTTAGTAAGTCTGGTTACCAAAGTGGTGCAAAAGAATACGCTGAAAAACATGGCATTACTTTGTTGAAAACTGAAGATTTACCAAGATTTAACATTTTGGTTGCTGATTATTTGATAAATTCAATTTTACCTACAAAAGACTGGGTCGGTGAGCCTTTTTGGATTTTGATGGAAAGAGAGGAAGATAATGTTTCAGGTTCATACTACAAGTTTGCACAAAAACATAACGGAAGAGATGTAATGCCTTTATTCTTTTCAAAGCGTGAAGCAATCGACTTTCTAAATGAATTTGAGCAGGCACCGCATTTCGCAATAAGAGGTGTTCCGCAACATTATTTAAAACGTTTGATCGCAATAACAGAGCGTTTAAACCCTTTATTCTTCTTAATGCTTCCTGCTTTGAATGAAGAACAAGCGAAAGGTTTATTAATTGAACCAATTGAATTAATGAAAAGATATCTGTTATCAGAGATATTGCCTGAGGAATATCAAGAGTTTTACGTTAAAAGGAAGTTGCGTAACAAGAATGAACTTACTCTTTTAAAAATATTGAAAGCAATGAAAGGTAAAATTGGTGCAGGATTGGCGGACAAAATTTTAAAAAAGAAAAATAGGTAATTACGGAGTCGTGATCCCGGTAACCGTTCAACCTGATGTGCTGGCGTGAAAGATGAAGCGGAGGGCCATTTGATGAAAAAAAGATTAAACATTCGATGCAAAGCAAACGGTCCGCTGTGTGCCAAAAGCGGAAGTGATTAACATCCATATGTGTTGTTCAACGGGGAACGGGTCACTTCATTTTTCTGCCCTCAGGAAACGAAAAAAGCGCGCCGGATCAAATCTGCTTCACGCGAGTGCGTTAATCACGTAGCCGGGACGTTTCAACCTCATTAAGATGGCGGAGACACTTTCTGTATGAAGGATACGCCGGTGATAGGCTCACAATGGAATAAATGGGATTTACACATCCACAGTCCCCTGACATGGCTGGCCAACAGCTATACTCCGGATGATATTGAGAATTACGTTGGCACGCTGGGGGCGCATCAGCTGTCCCTCATCGCTGTGACGAACTACTTTTATTTCCGGCAGAACGAACTGGAAATCATCCGGGAGGAGATTGCCCGGCAGGGTCTGGCGATCACGGTACTTGCCAACGTGGAATTCCGTCTCGATCAGCAGAACCGGGATGACCAGTTCATTAACATCCATATTCTCTTTTCAGAAAAGCTCTCAACCGAGCGCATCAATGAAGCCCTTTCCCGCCTGCCGATCAGGCTGACGGATGGTGAGGGGAAGAATGTCTACTGCTGTGAGAAAAGCCTTGGCGACAGCGGGCACGGTGTCGATACCATCACTGTTGCACTGTCAGAGCTGACTTCCCATCTTAATTCCGCGCTGCGTCCATTCCAGGATTTTCTAATTGCAGTGTGCCCCAACGGTTACGGCGGATATCGTCCGGGGGGCACCGGACGGTCCGTAGCCGCCGCGACCGAGATTGACCGCCAGGGACAAATAATTTTCGGTGGTGCCGCCGATCGTGCATTTTACCTGCGGACCGACCGTTATCCCGGCGCCACAATCAAACCCGTCTTTCTGTGTTCGGACGCGCACAGCATGGCACAGATTGGCGGGCGTTATACGTGGGTAAAGGCGATGCCGACTTTTGAGGGACTCCGGCAAGCCCTACTTGAACCCGAGTCTCGACTGAGGATAGGGGATGACTGGCTAGCCACTCGCACACCCAAGGCCCACTTCAGTAAGATCGAGGTGGAAGGGACAATTTTTGACGGGCAGGAGATCCGTTTCCGGCAACTGGCAATCCCCCTGAGCCAGGACATGGTCGCCATTATCGGAGGCCGGGGAACCGGAAAAAGTCTGCTCCTCGATGCGCTTCGCTCCCGGTTTGCCGGAGCCGCCACCAGAGGAAGTGAGCAACGTGCGGTGAATGTGCAGAATCTCTGCGTTGAACTGGACAAGGCCAACGGGGAAAAAGTGCGCTTTGATGCACATTCAGAAGGATATGAATACCTTCACGTATCGCAGGGCGAGATCAAAAAACTCTGCCAGGAACCCGGTCTTATCAGCGACGAGATTAAAAAAATGCTGCGACTGTCTCCTCACCATGAGGCCGGCAGTACGGGCATTCAGCTGAACGAAAACCTCAGTGCCTGGCGCGCATGGCGTGAGTTTCTTACCTTTAAAAATGAGCGTGATGAGCCGATCAATACGCGGGCATTTCAGGAAGCCATGGCGAGAACGGCCCGGGAAAAAATTGATGTCCTGACCAGCAACCGTAACAGGGAGCTGATCGCGCGATTTCGTGACAACAGCGGCCGGCAGGCCACCCTGACACAGGCAAGAAAACACGCCACCGGGCTGCAAACAGCGATTGAAACCGTCGCTCGGGATCTAATTACAAAAGTTGACGCCGTCAATGCTGCCGTCGATGACGGCACGGTTATCCCGTACCCTGATCTGTCATTGCTTGATGCCGCCGTCGGGACAAAGCTGGCCAGCATTGACGAGCATACAGCCCGGCTTGCCGAGGATGATCGCCGTATCATTTCATCGTTTCAGGAGCAGGGGTTAGGGCAGGATATCGCTGGATTACTGGAGAAGGTGCAGGAATATCAGCTGCAGGCGGATCGTGCAGATGAACACTTGGGCACTATTGACGCCCGGGAGACACAGTATCAGCAGGAATTACTCCAGCGAGGCGTACTGGCTACCGCGTTTATTGACACGCTGCTGACAAGGCAGGAAATTATCGATACTGCTTATGGCTCTCTGTCCACCAGACCACACCTGACTGAAGATCAGCAGGCGCTGATCCGAGATATTCTGACGGACATTCGTATTTACGGCCGGCCGCATTTTGATGTAGCGGCGTTTTACAGCGGCTTGCTGGATCATATGAACCGCGGCCGGTTCAGGGCTTCCGCTGAACTGACATCTGTTGAAAGGCTACGCGATGTGTTCCAAGTGCAAACCATTGCTGATTTACATGCACTGCTCTCCAACGCTCCTGTAATGGCACTGCCGGAATGCCCAGACAGGAAACTCACCATTGAAGAATTTCTGTGGCGCATTGAGTACTTTAACAGCCCGGGACCATATGCCCTTCTGAGCTTCCTATTCAACCCGGAACATATCCAGCAATACCTGAGCGTCAGGGCAGAGTTTGAATACAAGGGAAAAACCGTCGAGAAACTGTCTGCCGGTCAGCGCGGAACCTTTTACGTCTGTCTCAAACTGGCTACGGATGCGTTTGGCTCACCTTTTGTCTTCGACCAGCCGGAGGATGATCTGGATAACGATTTCATCATGCACAATCTGGTGCCGCTGTTCCGGAAAATCAAACAGTACCGTCAGGTCATCATAGTGACTCATAACGCTAACCTAGTGGTGAATTGTGATGCGGAACAGGTGATCATTGCCACAAACGATGAAGAGATGATCAGTTACCGTGCAGGGGCACTGGAGTACGGCGATCATGACGCACCAAACAGCATGCGCAAAGCAATTTGCGATGTGCTTGAAGGGGGCCGCCACGCATTTGAGGCTCGGGAGCAGAAATACGGCATGCTCTGGCTCAATTCCTTATAGAGAAGAGCTTAAGAAAGAGAACCGGAGGTTCAAACAGCAGTTTGTGATCTGGTAATACAATGCATACAAACATGGAATGACAGAACATCAACTTAATACTCGGTTGATAAAGATTGACCGGGAACGTTCTGACGGTGAAAAACGATGATAATCACGGTAGAAAAATTTTTCGTAATATTGATCATAAAGGAGATTGAAAATGATTGATCAGTCTTTTTCAGCAAAAAATTTTAGAAGAATATACGACCTAGATAGGAAAAACAAAGGTACTATAGAAGTTGAACACTTTCCTGATGCTTATAAAATTAGGAAGAAAATGATAAGGTTAAAAGCTTTTATTTACTGGCACTCAAGAAGACTTAAAAGTGGTCAGATTAGCGCTGCTAAATTTGAAGAAAAGAAAAATATAATTAATGCGCATATTAAACTAAGGAAAGAACAATATAATAATGAAGTAAATGAAAAGTTGAAGATTATTGCAAGTAATGTCAGTGTAAAAGGGTACACGTTACCTTTGACGTTATTGCCACAACAAGTGAAAAATAAAAGTGTATATTCAATTGGAAATTCAGTTGAAGAATTATTTGTGTCTCGGCAAATAAAGTGTATTTTAAGCGCGTTATATACAATAAAATCAAATAATAGGGATCTGATTATCAGTCGCCTAAGCGCTTTGGCTAAGGAAATGAGTCCAAAGTATATAATTAGGGCCGATGTTGAAAGTTTTTATGAATCTATAAATCATAAGTCTTTATTAGATATGTTACATTCATCACCTAAATTATCTGTTCCTCCACGTCGGGTGATTACTCAGCTAATTAGAAAATATCAGGCTTTAACTGGATTAGATAAAGGGGTGCCTCGTGGTGTAGGCATAAGTTCGTATTTATCTGAGCTGTATATGAGTGTTGTAGATGATAAAATAAGAACCTTACCAGATGTTACTTATTATGAACGATTTGTAGATGACTTGATAGTAGTTTTCTCGCCAAATAAAGGGGGGAATACAGATGACTATCTCCCCAAAATCACTAATATTATAAATGATCGTGGATTGTTCCTAAATAATAAAACAAAAGAATTGGATTTATTTACACAAACTAATAAAAACTTTGAATATCTAGGATATAAATTTCAGCTAACAGCTGGAGGTTGTAGTATAAAAATGAGTTCTAATAAAGTTCAAAAAATTAGAGGTCGAATTGATAAAACATTTGATGAATATAATCAGAGTGTTAGTAAAACACCGAAGAGAGCAGCAAAAAATATTTTGCTTAGAATGAAGTTTCTTACCGGAAATACTCGGCTTTATAATAGTAAGTCAAAAGCTTTTGTTGGCATATATTTTAGCAATCGATTCATAACTGATTTATCTGACTTAAGTGGATTAGATGCTTATTTGTCGAATAAAATAAATGGATTGCAAGATCAGAAACTTAAAAAAAGAATTAGTAGATTTTCTTTTAGTAAAGGTTTTGAAGATAAAGTTTTCAGGAAATTTAGTTTCATCGAATTTAGCGAGATATCTAAGGGATGGTCACATGTCTAAAAAAGCATTATCTATAAATTTCCCTATAGAACGAGTAGTTCTTTCCGATTTTTTACCATATGAAGTTCCTATTATTTTTTCAAATAGACATTTTTATAACTTTATTGTTAAGTATCAAATAAAACATGATGGATTGAATTTTATATGGTTAAAGAGAGATGACTGTTTAAATAGTTTAATACTACTTTTATTGGGGCTTGAAAAGGGCACTGCAACAGTTGAAATAGTTGTTGATGGCATTAGTTATATTAAAACAAATATCGAGCATGCTAAACTGCCTAGTATTGCCTTTACTTTTCCAATTTCGCATAAACATAAAGAATACAGATATTTGTCTCTAATGCATCCTAAGGGGCAGTTATTAGGTGTTGATTTTTATAGAAATTATAAAGATTTAATAACATACTATTCTAATGTTAGCCCACTCAGCCTCAGATCAGCAAAAAGGGTCGCTGGTTGTACTTACATCGATTCCAAGTCTCTTATTGAAAGTTTTGAGAAAGAAGATTTAAGTATTGAGGTTGAAGGTCAGGATTATGAAAATTTAAAATCTTTTTTTGTTTATAAGAAATATCGTAATATTTTTGAGTTTTATGAATCTGAAGATCATCATTGGTGTGAAAAACGTTTTAATTTCCTCTCTAAATTAGATGTATCGAACTGTTTTGATTCAATATATACCCACTCAATTTCATGGGCTGTTTTGCAAAAAAATTATGCAAAACAACAGTTAAATAAGACAAAATCGACATTCCCATTTAAATTTGATCAATTAATGCAGAGGTCTAACTACAACGAAACAAATGGCATAATAATTGGACCGGAATTATCCAGAATTTTTGCAGAGATAATAATGCAGTCAGTGGATAACAATATAATTAATGATCTTAATAAAGAGGGTTTAGTTCTTGGGGGAGATTACCAAATATATCGCTATGTCGATGACTATTTCATTTTTTATAATGATGATGATGTGTTCAATAAAATTAGAATAAGTGCTCAGACAAATTTAAAAACTTACAAGCTAAGTTTGAATAAATATAAAGAAGAGAAATTTTCCCGTCCAATAATAACTCCCATAACTATTTCCAAGAAAAAAATAGCGAATTTGATATCTGAAAGAATATCTTATAACATCATTGACAATGATTCTTTAGACGAAGATTCAAATAAAGGCAATGTCTATATACATCAAAATAGTTTATCTACCGACTTTAAATCGATACTTTCTGTATCAGGCATAACATATTCGGATATCTTAAACTATTCATTGTCTATAATTGAAAGGAAAATCAAGACACTTTTTAAAGATTATAAAGAACTATCAAAAGAGGAAACTGGTGACCGCCAACTAATTAATGCTATTGTATCTGTGGTGAATTTCACATATTTTATATATGCAGTTGCCCCGAAAGTGAATAGCACCATAAAATTATGCAGGATAATTCAGCAAGTAATTATGTTTGTTAAAGATCAAAAGTTAGGCGAGGAATATCAACATATTGTATTCAAATGCGTATTCGATAACTCGTGTTCTATTTTAGACAAATATTCTGTTGATAAAACAACACCTATTGAAACTTTGTATTTGCTGGTGTTAATCAGGCAGCTTGGTAAATATTATTGGCTAGGCGAGAAAAGCTTAATAAAATATTTTAATATTGGCTTTGATGGAGATGCCTACACATTTGATGATAACTTAAATTACTTTTCTATTACTTCTTTATTGTTTTATATGAGTGACAAAAAAAGATATGATGGAGTCAGGAAACATCTTTTGCTTCATATTGAAAACATTTATAGCATGAAAATTGATACTCTTCTAAATGAGTCTGAAATGGTTCACTTAACGTTGGATCTAATAGCTTGTCCTTACATACCTGTTTCTTTTAAAAAATCTTTGCTTTCTCGTTATGGTATTGATAAATCTTGTGTGAAAAGAATTATCTCATTAAATGAATATTGGTTTACAAAATGGAATGACTTTGATTTTGCAAAGGAACTGGACGCGAAACTTAGCAACGCTGTATACTGAGAGGGAGCGCATCAGGCACCCTTAATGGCTGTTGGCAGCCGCACACACCAGCGCTAACAGGTATGATTGCCCTATGCATGGGAATTATGCTTGGCGAGATTCGTCTGAGTCTTTCCGTTGAGATAGCCCCCTACTACACAGCTTTTGGCCTATGTTGTAGGGGGTTGTCGATACTAAAGTGACCTAGGTACCATTCTCTCCAGCTTGGAGATACATTGGTGTCAAAACTAGCCTGACAATTTTCTTAAATACTTAATCTAAATTAATCAGTGTGCCAAGACTTTGCTCGGCGTTCTTGCATGTTTGATTCGTTGATTACCACAAATATAACAAGAACATGAACAAGGTGCTTGGTAAATTTCCCCTACAACTTTCGGTGTTTTAGCCACCGCAGTTCGATAGTTTTTCTTTTGGATTTTAACCGAGATATATGGTGGCGCCGCCAGGCCCGATTTCTAACCATTTCCATTCACTCCAATTTTCGAACACGGCGTCATACCGCGCCCTTATCAATCTTTGGAGTTTGATATCAACCTGATTTTTCATGAATATCTCTCAATTTGATGGCGCATTATATCATTAATTAGCAGATGAAAAGTCTGACACTCCACATTTTCATCTAGGCTCCACGTTGTCAGCTATAGGACAGGCGACAAGATCTATCAGCAAATATAGCGAGATTTACGGACGTGCCAGCATTTGTAATTTTGAAACGCACTGGTTCTGGATCAACGCCTAGAGTGGAAGGATGCCGCTGACCTAATCCACGTGATCAGATACTCAGGCTCGATAGAGGAAGTCGCAGCTCTATTCGTTCAGAGCTGCACCCAGAAGCCTTGAAGGACGGGCTAGCGGCGCTCGGCAGACGTTTTGGGGACGACGAGCATGGTGAAGGCTATGGGAAGGTGGGAGCTGTTGCTTATGCACGCTTCCACGGCGAAAACGACGAAGACGAAGATGAGCTTGTTGGTCGTCAGCGTTTTGCTGCAGGGTTAGCCCAGAGCTTACTGGCCGAGACTAAGAGGCAACGGGCAATCTAACGAAAACAGAATTGCCCCGTGCAAACTTGGTTTTTTGACTGTTCCATCTTCTCACTAGTCGCTGACAAAAATGTAATGTTTAACAGGGAGTGTTATAAGGAATTTTACAAAAAGCATTACACTTTATGTATTTTCTTGGGTGTCGAGGCACCAGGAGCCCTTTCCATATAGCCTGTTATTATTACTGATACATTCAGTCGTGATGCATCAGGTAAATCTAACCGTTCTAATCAGGAGTACGTCTTTTTCCGAAAAAAATACGCGACAGGTGGCCACATCTTCAGGGATACCTTGATCTGACGATATAACAATCCGCATGAACGTCAGCGGCCCCGCGGGCAGATATTTACAAAAAACACTTATTCATCAAGCAGAGGGCAGTTTGTTGAGTAACGCCTTAAGGTTCCAGGCATCCCACGGCAGATGTTCGGTAATACCAATAATCAAAATTCTTGTTTCTGCTGAGACATCACTAATTATTCTGAGTGTCTGGGAGAGATTTAATTTCCCTACCGGGTAGACCGCCTGCCAGTCAAATTCAGGTTCGGGCTCCGGGAACAGCAGCGAGCGGAAGACGTCCGGATTGAGGACGTCCAGATCCAGATGCACGGTAAGTCGCGGTTCATCTGTAACAACGTTGAAGGTATCCGGACCATGTGTAACGGGCATAACATCTGATCTTCCGGGCGATAGGAAAACGAGGTGCCCCGTTCCCAGCAAGGGACCATCGTGATCTTGGTGTTCGCTCTGTTATAGATGTTCATCTTTGGAATCAAGCAGGTTGGACCGGAACTGCTTTTACTCATTAGGGACCCTCGTATCCACCAGCGGTTGCGCTCATGTTTAAGCACGAGGATGTGCCGCCAGGAAGATCTTTGCACGTTGGCGTGAACGTCTAGGAATGGTCGATAAGCAGGACGAAATTTACATGGCGATTCTGCGGGGAATCTCCGTTAAACATCCGGCGCATTACCGTGTTCTTATCACTTCCAGGCTTTCTAATGATGAGGGCGAAACGTCAGGCAAGATCTTCATGATGGCATCACGTATGCAAACCATGTATGCAGAAACTGATGTCAACATGAGCCGCTTTCTTGATATTTACAGGCAGTCATGCGCGTATTTGCTTCTTCCCGCGATATTTAATGGAGGGGTTGAGCCGAAGCTTATTCCAGAGCTTGCTATCCTCAAGCGGGAGCTTAGTGTAAAGAACGCTATCGACGTGAACGAGCATGACGTTGAGGTGATGGCTCTTGGGGCGGAAGAGTATCGCCGTCGGTTCGAAACGTCTGGGCCCAGCAACAGAAGTTAGGGGCCGTTATCTGATACTGCAATGAGCCCATTGACGGGGCGAGTCCTGCGTAGTGTGACGTCTGGCCCTGTTAATCTGCTGCCGGAGCGCGAGGATTGTTTGCGTTCCTCGAGCCACGCTTCTACTTCGGCTAAGGCCCACACTACGTAGCGTGGCGTTAGATTGAAGCGACGCCGAAACTCGCCGCGGCGTTCCATTTCGTAGATCATCGTTTCGGCTAGTACGTCGCCACAGTCGCGGCAGGTTGTTCGCTCTCCATTCGCGACAGGTGCGCGCTTCTGGTCGTCGATCCAGGCATACCGCATCTTGGCCGTTCCCTTTTAGGCGTCGGCAGCTGGCCAACGCAACTTTCCGCGGCCGACGCGTAGAGCATCCACGAGCCGGGTTTTGCCCGGTAACCGTCCCGAGAATAGGCTGGGCTTGGGATCAACCGCTGGCTTCCTGAAGACGGCGATCCGCTGGTAGTCGGGGGTTGCCAGCCAAGTCCGCGCGTCCCCTTCGTCGGTGAGGATTCGATAGAGGCCAGCGGGCGGGGAGGACTCGGTATCGAGTAGGCGCTTGTAGCGTTCGACTGACCATTTCTGGATGCCTCCGCTGAGAGCTTCGGTTCGGAAGCGTGCCCATAACGCGGAGGTGTCGGGTGTTGGCCAGTCGCCTGCGTCGGTTTTGGCCGTAATCTCGTCGGATTCAAGCCAGGCCCGCATTTCTGCGGGCGTGACGAAGAGTGGCTCAGCATCTTCGATGGCCGCCATTGCCGCGCGCCGTGACGGCAGGCCTGCGCGGATCAGCATCGCCATCATGAACTGGGGGACACCGGTTTCGACCGCAGCCGCAGCACCGCCCGCCACCGTATCCGGCGACCAGCCGAAGGACATGCGCCGGGTGCGGACGGCTTCTAGCGCCCAGACTAGCCGATAGGTGAAGGCATCTTCGACCGCCCGCATGTTCTGCGGTCCGATCTTGGAGACTTCTTCCCCGGACACCCAACTACGTAGGATAGCTTTCCAGTTCGGCGGCAGCGCGTTCGCCTTGTCAGGGATGAAAGGCCGCATGAACAGCAGGCGTTCGCCGAGTCCGCCGAGAGCATCGGCGAGTTCGTGGATGTCGCCGCTCAACGCTGCACTGTCTGCCCTGTCGATGAGTTCGGCCAGCTCGTCCTCCATAGCGTCGATGAGGAGGCCAGCTTCGAGCCCGACTCCCATCGCGAAATGCCCGCGTCGCGTTGGGGTGGTGGTGGCTTTCCAGATGAGACCAGCGCGTGCTTCGAATACCTTCCGGTGCAGGGAAGCGACATCCTCGTCCTCCCGAGCAATTTGGCGAGCCCAGAGTGACCCCCTGAGCGCCTCGTCTAGAAGCTTAGGTAGATCGGCGCGATCAGCATCTAGGGCTTCGATCAGACCGAATACGGTGGCATCGAGGCGTTCGACGAGCTGAGACAGGGGCTCCTCGTCGATGGTTTCCTCCTCGTCGTCCGTCTCGTCTTCATCGTCGGTGGTAGCGTCGTATTCCACGGCGGCGGCCAGTCGTTCTGCCACCCCTGCTTCTTCGTCAAGTGACCTCCAAGCCTCGCGGGCGTTGGCGAGATATTCCCAGGCGTCATCTCTATCCAAGACGCCCTCGCGCGATAGACGCTCAATGATTTCGGCAACGATCTGGATAAGGCCGCTTTTAAGCGTCCTAGCCTTGGCAGAGGCGACCAGTTCCCTCCATTCTTTCTTTCGCCATTTGATTTTGTCGAACATGACATGGACGATCAGCCCCTCGACATCGACGAATGCACGTCCGGCGCGGCCGGCCACGTTCGCGAACTCCTCGCCTTTGATCTTCTCGGAGGCGCGATAGAGCGCGGGCACAAGCAGCACGGCAGCGTTGAGATTGAGGCCCTGCGCGAGCGTCGGCGAAGCGACAATGACCTTTAGCGCTCCTTCGGATAGGAGCAGTTCCAGTTCGCGTAGGAACGGGCTCGGCAGTCGGCCGTGATGAATGGCAACGCCCACCTTCAGGCTGGCCACGGCCGGGTGATTCTCGCCCAACCATTCCTTTCCGACTTCCAGGGCGCGGGCGATTGGAGCCTCGTCTTCCAGCAACGAGTCCAGATAGCCGCGCTTGCAGAGGTCCACGACTTGTTTGCCGTAGCTCTCAACCCAGTTTGCTTGGGTAGAGAAGATCAAGGTGCGCTTGCCCTGGCTCGCGAACTCCCATGCCGCGAACAGAGCGAGGTGCGAGTTCTTGCGTGGATAGGGCTTCTTCTCCTTCCCGATCGCTGGTTTTTCCGCGACGAATTTGTCAAGGAAGGGGCCATCGTCGTCTAGATCGAGCCGTAGCAACGCGTCCTTACCTCGCCAAGTAAGCACGCCGAATCTCTGGCGCGTTGGGCGCCAGTCGGAACGCACAGGCTCCCCGGGTTCGTCGGAACGAATCCATGCGGTAAGGTCGTCGAGTTCGTCGCCGCTTGGCAGGATCGCGGAAAGGCAAACTATTCGGCGCTCTGCCGCATCCGTGCGCCGAAGTAGGCGCTGCACGAGCGTCTCATAGCGGATTTCGCGCTCACTAGGACCGATCATGTGGCCTTCGTCGAGGACGATCAGGCCGACATCGTCAATCAGCGTCTGGTCGCTTCTCAGAGCGAAGTCGAGTTTTTCGGGCGTCGCAATGATGATCTCCCGTGTGCGGAGGGCGTCTTCATCACCGACCGAAAGGCCGCTGGCGCCGTAGAGAGAAGAGACACCAAATCCTAGTGGCGCGAAGGTCTTCCTGAAAGATCGTTCGGTCTGGGCCGAAAGAGCGCGCAGCGGTGTGACGATTAGCACCCGGCGTGCGGAGGATAGGGTCATTAACGCGGCAATCTCTGCCACTCGTGTTTTGCCCGCGCTGGTCGGCAGGGCGACGACCAGATCGTCCGTGACGTCTGTGGAGCGCTGGGCGGCTTCGCGCTGCGATGGCCATAGCTCCACCTCTGAGGTCTTGCGGGCGTAAAGTGAAGATATAAACAACCGCCGCAGGTCGGGATATTTTTCCTCCGCACCCTCGGGTGGCTCAGTCGGCAAATTCTGGTGTAGCGAGTGTTGCCACAAGTCGTCGATCAGGTGACGGCAGAGGTTCGAGATCCACCACAGCGGGACGTTCTCAGCGTTGTTGGCAAGCCCGACAGTGGTGGTAAGGAGCCCTCGTGCGGCTTCGATCGGCTCGACCTCGCCCGTCTCAAGCGCGAAGTCGAAAAATGCCAGGGCACGGCAGATCGTCGTATTGAGAATTGTCGACAGCACTTCGTCGACGTCAGCGTCTCCGCCCTGCAGTGCCGCCGCGAGCTGCTCATCGCCGTGAGCCCCATCATCCAACCAGTCGCGAACGAAGCCGCGAAGTTGGTCGAGATCGCGCAGTATCAGGTGTCGGATCGCTATTTCGCCGGGTGAGACGTTAAGGTCTTCCTCTGTCTCGTTGAAGATTGAAAAGGCGACGGCCGAGAAGCCGGCTAGATGGTAGGCTGCAGCAGCAATGGTGCGGCGGAATCCGCGATCAGGCGACTCTGGATTACCATTGCGCACCAGGGCTTCGAAGGCGTTGGCTGCGCGCTCAAAGGCCTTGCCAGTGAGTTCCGAAGCACCAGCCTGAGCCCGCAGTGCCATTGCGCCTCGAAGCAGGGCAAAACCGTGCTCGGCAAGATCTGTTTCGATGGTTGCGCCAAGCGGCGGAGCGTTTTGCGGCAATACGCCATCCTCGCGCATCAACGACCAAGCTGCACCGCGATAGAGGAGGCGCCCGAGAATACCGTCAACTGTAGCGGCCGTCAGGAAGGTGCTTAATTCTTCAGTCGTCTCCAAGATCTTCCGCCTCTAGGTACATTGCCGTAATGAAATCCTGATGGTCTTCGACGTGAATGTTCACGACGTAGTGGTCCCTGTTGACTCCAGCGGCTTCAAGGTTCTCTTTCAGGGATGCGTGAGGGCCGTTACCCGAAACGGTGAAGAGCATGTGGTCGATGCGATCGGCTCGCATAGATTTAAGACCCACTTCGTCGCGCAGGTCGCGACCCAGTGCGTTATCGCCAGCGTCGTTGCTCTCCAGCAGGCGATTGGCGACGAACAGCAGCGAGTCAGGCGTGCAGCGGCCATTGTCGCGGTCGAGGACCTTGCGGGCGGCGGTGACCGTGGTTTTGCCAAGCTTCTGGTTACTTTTAGCTTCACCTTTTAGCAGCCAGAGCTTATTGCCTTGGTAGCCCGCGCCGATGAAGTCATCGCCGCGCATGGCCATGTTACGGCCGTCCTTGTAACGGAGCCGGCGCACGGGTACCCGCAGACCGATTTCTTCCTCCACTAGTTCAGTCGCAAGGATTTCGCCGAGGTCGCCAGAGCGGCCCTTGGGGGTATTAGGCATTGCCTCGCTGAGGATCTTGGCAGCAACCTTGTATCCTAGTCGCCCTACGTCATCGGCGATGCGTTCAAGTCGGTCGTAGTGCGAGCGAATGGTCTCAGCAAGGTCCTCGCGGATATCATCGCGGCCGCCGTCCTTCTCGACATACGTCCAGTAATACTTGCGTTCGTCATTATCTTTAATGGACTCACACCACTTCTCATATAGCCCCACGGCGCTTCTCCCGATCAATCAGTTCTGATAACGACAAGATTTTCCCGATTCGAAATCGGCTTATTGAAAGAACCCATCGTCAGCGCTTTACCACGTATCTTGCAAAATGGCGTCAATCTCTTCCGCTCAGTTTCAGTCGCGCCAATCAATGGGAAGCCGCTCAGATTTCTTTCAATCACCAACAGGCAAAGATTTCTGATAATGTACCCTATAGGAGGGGGACGCAATGTCAGAGATTAATCCACACGATGCCGCGCAGACTTTGCCCCAGGATCGGGAAACGCTGTATCACTTGGTCTGGAGGGAGCCCGCGGAACGTATAACTGTGTTGTATGACATCAGTACTGAGTTACTGGCAAAACGATGCAGTGAAATGCGGATACCCAGGCCGCTTGCCGGTTACTGGAAGGCACTTGCGAATGGGACTGCACCTGCAATTCCAGCTCTGCCCGCTCTGAGAAAGGGTAAGGCGGAAAAGGTACGCGAGAATGACAATTCATCAATGCAATTTCCTGCCATTACGGTATCAAAATCAGCATATTCAGTCGCCCCAAAGCAAGCTTCTGTTACGAGTAATGGCTATGGATTGATAAATGATCTCAAAACGTATCTGCCAGTCTCTTCGGTTACAGAAGATGGCTATTATAAACCTGCGAAAAAGAAATTACTGGATCTCAACGTTTCTGATACGGGATTTGAGCACGCAATTGAGTTCCTGAGCCGGTTCATTGAAGCTCTGGGGAAAAAGGGTTATCGGGTAATGCTGGATACTCCGGGAGAAAAACTACATCGTGCGGATATTGATATTAAGGAAGATCTAAAAGCGGGAGGATATCGCTGGGAGAATTTATGGCGGCCTTATACGCCAAGTATTATTTGTGTCGGTGATATGTACTTTGCGTTTAATCTTGCTGAAATGACGGAGTATGTTCCAGCGAAAAAAGTCAAAAACCGCTATATTCGTGATGAACAGATGGGACGGTGGATTCGGGGGAAAAATAGTGAGTCTTTGAGACACGTATCAAAACATACTCTACCTACCGGGCGATTTCTGTTGCAGCTTTACTCGCCTTATTCTTACTCAGAATGGTTGGTACAGTTCCGTCAGACGAAACAGTGCGGGTTAATTAGCCAGATCCCTAAGATGATTTCGGCGATGCAGGAGGCTGTTCCGCTAATTTCAAAGCAGCTAGAAGAGGCCAGAATCAAAGCTGAGGAGCGGTGTGCCCAGCGTGAGCTGGAATTAGCCATATATCTTGAAAAGGAGCGGATAGGTCGGGAACAGGAAGCTTACCGTGCCAGCCGTGCCGAGCTCAAATCTATTATGGTTCAGTGGGCTGAAGATAAACGGCTGGAACAGTTCTTTCACGAAGCAGAATCAGATGCGGCAACGCTTGATGTTGAGCAAAAGGTGCAGGTTATGAAACGGCTAGAACTGGCTCGCCAGTTCCTGTCAGAGGATACGGCGATTGAAAGGTTGCTGAAGTGGAAAACGCCGCAAGAGCGCTTGATAAAATAATAATATTATTCCGTAGGTTATAGGTTATAGGTTTCAGGGGTGAGGGGTGTGATTCAGCGCAAAATATTACTGGCTGACGGTTAGGTTCAAGCGGTGAGTATTTTAATACTACCACCCTTAATCAGCCGCTCGCTATATCTCTCTTTCATTGGGATTTGTAGTACGGCAGCAGTCCGGTCCCCTGCATGGGAATATCGGATATCCAGAGCGAGTATACCGGTTGTAGCCGTTGCGTAATGATTAAAAACAGGATTATGAAGTCCGCTACTCTTTAAAACCGACTGACAGTTCAGGTCTGAACTAATACCGTTAAATCAAAACCCCAAACTCCAAACTCATTTCACCGCCGCTAACCAAGGGGCGCTACGCCTGGTTATGCCGATCAGATTTTATCTCCCGCGTGATTTCCGTTCCTCGTATCTGCTTCCGGTTAATCGTTTCCCAACACAACCCGTCCCGCAAGGGTAAATAGCACGCATTCTGCGCCCTTGCAGGTCGGAACGATGCCGGGAAAGCGAACCGTCAGGCGATACGAAGACGAAAATCACACCACTGACGGAGAAAAAACCATGACTATTTCCCTGCATACCCAGGCTAGCGCCCCTAACACCGCAGCGGCGACCAGCGTATCCCCGCTGGACCCGTCAGGCTCCTCAAAAACGAAATTTTCCAAAAGCAAAACCGATATTTATCAGACGGTTACTGACAGCATTATTTCTGCCCTTGAAACGGGCGTTAAGCCATGGTCCTGCCCGTGGCAGCGCGTACCGGGTATGTCAGGATTGCCTTCAAATTACTCAACTGGTATGGCTTACAGTGGAATGAATATCATGTTGTTGTGGAGCAGTGCGTCAGAACAGGGATTCAAGGATTCACGCTGGATGACTTACAAACAGGCGCAAGCGGAAGGCGGGCAGGTACGCAAGGGAGAAAACGGCACTACCGCCATTTTCTATACCACGCTGGAAAAGGAAAATGACGACGGAGAAACTGACTATATCCCGATGCTGAAGACGTTCACCGTGTTTAATGTTGAGCAAATTGATGGTTTGCCTCTAAGTGACGAAGCCGTTTGTCCGGCAGAGACCTTTGAACCGCTACCGCGTGCGGAAGCGCTTTTCCGTAACAGTGGTGCAACCATCATTGAGAAGGGACAAAACGCCTTTTTTGCACCATCAACCGATGAAATCCGTTTACCGGAACGTTGTCTTTTTACCGATGCTGCCAATTTCTACGCCACCGGCCTGCATGAGCTGATTCACTGGAGCGGGGCAAAAAGTCGGCTGAACCGTGAAATGAAAGGGAAGTTTGGCAGTGAGGGATATGCGTTTGAGGAGTTGATCGCCGAACTGGGAAGCGCGTTCCTGGTGGCGGATCTGGGGATCGTTGGAGAGGTGCAGCATGAAAGCTATATCGCTTCCTGGCTGAAAGCACTGAAGAACGACAAGCGCTATATTTTCAAGGCCGCCAGCGCGGCATCCAAAGCGCATCGTTATTTGATGGATAAGCTTTGAGCGGGAATGCACTGCAAAGGAATGGGGCTTTCCGTGTAGGGGGCTTTTAAAACAGTAACGCTGTAGGGACATGAGTGAGGCGGAGCGCAGACAGGGCGAGCACCGAACAGTCATGTTCCTGCAGTGGAATTAAAACAACCCCAAGAAGGGATTGATGTGTAGTTACTCCATGTGATTAATTGCATTAGCTCATATCGCTGTACAGCTTTCTCGTACAGTACACAACCAAATATGACAGTCAGTTAAGAGCGATCAACGGACATTGCTAACATCGCGGTTTATCAATCAACAAGGAGCAGGTCAACGGGTATAAATTATAGTGGGTTATTATTTTATTGGAAATTAAATTGATAGGCCCGCAGTTATGCGGGCTTTTAGATTTAAGGTAATATCAGGAAATTGCACCATACCTAAAAAGCATATCATGATTTTTTAGTTCGAAATTATAGAAGATGTTATTATCTCCTTTTTCTTTGTAATGCACCATCCATTGATTCAGTATTATCCATATTAACGCTGCCCTTTCTGTAAGTAATATTTTATTTTCATTTCGAGGAATGCCAAAATCCCTGGCGACTCGTTCCTTTTCATTCTTATTAAGAATCGAATTAATTTCAAGCTCTACAGGCAGGTTAAGTTTCCATAATGAGTCATAGTCAAGACTATGTTCTTTCTCTATATCTTCATTAGTTTCAGAAACATCAATAACTCTGGAAAAATTAAAATTTTTATATCTAACAGTGGGTTGTGACGGGGCGTTTTCATGGTAAGCCCTGAAAATCCAGTTCCTGCCATCAAATAAAATAGCCAGTGGAGAGAGTAATCTGCTGTCTGTGTTTTTACTGGACGCTGAATCGTAATTGCAGAGAATTTTTTTGTTATTAAGCATTGCCCTAGTGATTTTAGAAACCTCAATTGAGCTAAGAGTTGATTTTATAAAACCAACTCTCTCGAAAGGCGTGTTGATTCTAGAGTTGATTATCTTATTTTTGTTAAACCCTTCAGCTAACATTTCCAGTGCGTCATCTACACTAAAGTCCACAAATGGAATAAAACTGTCAATCTTGATTATGAATTTCTTTTCGCTTTTATCATAATCGAAATTATTCTCTCTGAGAGAATTGTATTCCGCAATTATGCGCGTTGCGGTAATTTCAGAAACATCAAATTCTTTAGTTATATCAAGTCTGGAAAATTGCCCTTTGTAGAGCAATAAAAAATCAATAAAAGCTAATCTCAGGGCTAAGTTCTGGTCATTTTTTAGTATGTCTGTAAAAGATTTATCGGTCATGGTATCAGCCTCATGTCTACTCTAAGTAGATTCTACCACAAACCATCGCTCACATGGTTATCATTTTGATAGCCTTATCGATCATTTTATGGGTTCGTATGTAGCATGTTTTCATGTGTAAGTGCTTGACAAAGGGCAGGCGGCATTTTAGATTAAAGCTGACTAGTGGGAATTGGTCCCACCGGTAACTTTTAGGAGCAGCCCAGATGGCTACTAACCCACCGAAAGATGGACATAGAAATGGAATGGTTAAACAGCGCTCACAGGTGTTTAATCCATTGACGGAGACATGGACTAAGCGTGATACGCAGACAGGGCGCTTTATGGATGGTAAGGCAGATGGTGATCCATTCAAAGGTGTAAGAAAGGAAAAGTAAAGTGGGTGCTGTATTAAGCATCCACTTTATGATTGCACTCAGCACTTAACTTCCCCAAGAAAGTGCCTAACCCAAAGGCTGTTAATCAGAATGCCATGACGGAAGCTTCTGGTCAACAGCCAACACATAAGAGGTTCTTTTATGAACTTTCAGCATTATAGTTTAAATCATCGTCACAAGGGCGATGTGGTAGAAATCTCATTGCAAGGAAATGCCGCTAATATTCGGGTCATGGATGATATTAATTTCCATAGATATAAAAGCCGCCAGCGTTATCAATATCTGGGTGGGCTAGCTACGAAATCACTTACTCGGATTCAAATACCAAATGAAGGAAACTGGCATGTTGCTGTTGACCTTGAAGGTTACCGTGGTAATGTGCGCTCATCTGTAAGAGTACTGTGAGATAAAAAATGGGGCCCTCTAGGCCCCCAATTCATTATGAAAGCATTAGCTATTTTTGGCAGCACTGCGCGGTATGAAAGAGAAGCGTCATCAGATATAGATTTAATCGGCCTTTACGATGAGGTTGCAGTTAAATCCATTACTGAGCAGTCAGTTTCTCTTTTCATGTACCCGGAAAAAAAATTGGTCGAAATGATGACCAATGGGGATTTATTCGCTCTACACTTGGTTAAAGAAGCACAGCCTATTTATGGCAATGAGATATTCGAATGCATTTTCTCTAAGTTCAATTATAAAGAAAACTATCAGCAGGAAATGAATGTGTCGATGTTTGTCGCAGACTACATCCTTAATAATTACGAGATGCTAAAGGATTACTCAGAGGCCAATAAGAAACTATCATGGTCATTGCGAACTTTTATCATTGCCGTTTCTGCTCATGATAGAAAACCTGTTTTTTCCAAAATTAAAATATCGGAATACTTATCTTTCCCAAATTTGACTAGTCAGGATATTTTAGTTGCTATCAATATAAAGACATTCAAAAATAAACTGCCTGACAGTATAATGCTGAAAATAAAGGATATTTTTAGTTACCTTGCAGAGGGTAATAATAGTAGCCCAGGATGTGAAATGGACATTGAACTGGCGTCATCAATTATAAAAAAAATTGGGATTGGTTATTCTGGTTTATTTGTTGGCGGTCAGTAAAATAGTCCGTCAGTTCAGACGGGCTGAATTTTTTAAAATTTATAGCTATTTCCTGCAGTGACTGAACGCCTAGGCGCTGGTTGACGTCACAAAGGCTAGTATCTACGCCGCGGAACCAGTACTCGCGGTCAAAGATATTATTGATTCTGACATAGCCGTTAAGCATGGTGCTGCCAGATTTGTACAAGTACCGGCTTACCTTGTATTCCGTATCCAGTAGGACGGCATCTGGCACAGAGCAGCCTGTCAGATTAGGTTTAGCCTTGTGCCTTATGGTGTTAGATCAAATCGAACTAATACAGATTAACATCTGCCCGGAGTGCCAGCAGCCGCCGTTCCAAATTATCCAGTCTTTCTTCGAGGTCATAGCTCTGCTGCTCAATATCTTCCAGCGTTTCTGACAGAACATCACGAAGCAGCACAAAATTTGCCTGTAGAGCATAGACAAAATCGCTGCCGCGAGTCAGTAATGCTTCGCGCGGTATGTCCTGCAATGCGGAATGCGTCATCCATGTCACCAGCGCTTTTGCGCTCATTTCGGTCAGTACGTCCGAAAGTCGGTCAGCTTCTCTTTTCATTTGGTGTCCTGTCTGTTCTGATTTTGGGTGAGTATTTCGAGGGGCATCATTTCAGGTCGTTGCGCTGCCGGTTGGCGGGGTGGGGCTGTAAGTGATACAGAAGAACTATATGCCGTGGTCTAAATCGAGCCGTTGCAGTTCATCGAGCGTATAGATGCGGAAGACATTCCGGTGGCGGGTTTCCAGCGGAATGTGTTGATGGTTAACGATGACGTGCCGGATGCTGTCAAACAGCCGTTCAAGACCGCGTTTTTTCTGCGGGTCCGGCACGATATAAAAAACGTAAATCCAGTCTTTACGGGTTCGGGCCAGCAAATGGCTGGCGATGATCGACTGATAACGGGCTCTGGTTTTCAGGCGGCGCTCGGTCTCAATAGCGATCACGGTGCCGCCGGGGAGGGTAATCAGACCGTCCGGGCGATGACCGACCTGATACCGGTTGAGGAAAGTCGTGCGATCGCCGTTGACCCACCCGGATGCGCCTTTTTGCTCAAGGATGATCCGGGCTGCCTGATTATAAAGGTGGTGCTCCAGCGTCCAGCCGGTAATTTTTGAAGGCTCAAACCGCGCCGGGAAAAGCGCATCGTCGGGTGTTAATACAACGGCCAGTCCGTCACTGGTTATGCCCCACAATGAAATTTTCATCGTACGCGATACCAGGACGTGCTTGTGTATTAAGCCCATGGCCTCGACTTTTGAAAGCAGGGAATACATTGATTTATGATCCCGGAAGCCAAACAGCAGCATCAGCGTTTTAAAGTCACTGTACGTCTCTTCCTTCAGAAAATTCAGCAGTCGCTGTATTTTTTCGTGGTGTCGCGTCTGGCGTTCGCGGTATGCGGTGATGAGCATCATTCCCCCTTTAAAAATCCAGCAATGACGGGCTTTCTTCGTTACCGATATTCTGTGTTGTCATGTCTTTTTTGTCCGCCTCATCAAAAAAAAGATCGGGACGCGTTGTGGTGATATCCGGTGTTGATGCGGGTTCGGGGGAGGTTTCCTCCTCGCTAAAATCCAGGGTGATGTTTATCGTTGCGGCGGTGGCGGCAATCGAGGGCGATACGGCACAGATTTCCAGCTCGCGTTTTCTCACCCTGATGGGCGAAATCAGAGAAGCTGAGGGGAGTGTTTTTGCCGTAAAGATGAAGCTGACAAAATCGGGTAGATTCAGAATCATATTGCTGTCGGTAAAGAAACGCTCCGCCTGCCTGATGGTGCGTTCATCGTCGATAGTCTCTGTCAGTACGGCATCGGTTTTCGCTTTGCGGACCTCATCATCGACTAATATGGTGCCGGACATCCTTGCCACCCATTCAGCGGTGTCCGGATCCATGACCCGATAAACCAGTTTGAATTTAGCGTTCTCAACGACCGCGCCGACAACGGCGTCACCTTTCAAATCTGCCGGGCAGTCTTTTAAATCGGCAATCGACTGATGGTCCATAATAATGTGCACGCCTTTATCGCGTGCCGCGCCTAAACCTTCCAGCGCGGGCCTGGATAAATGGTATTTCAGTTCGGAAAGATAAATTGCAATGGGGCGGGGCACGTCCTTCACCCGCTCGCGCCTTTCTGCCAGTTGGTATAGTCGAACCAGCAGCATGCGCTGAGCGGTAATGATTTTGCTGTTGCGCATTGAGCCAATCACATAGCAGCAACCGCCTTCCTCAAATATTTTATTAAGCGAAAATCCGGTGGGGGCATTGATGGCATTGAGTAAAGCCAGCTCTTCAATTTTACCGAAAAAGGCTTTTATTTTATCGGCAATATCCTGAACGTAGTCTCCGTTATAAACATCCCGAATGGTTGAGGCAGTATTACGGGTGACAAACTGCGCGGCTATCCGGGCTGCTTTCCGGTCGTCAATCCGATAAAAGTCTGACTCCTGACCTTTCTCTGCCAGACTGAACCCGGCAACAAAAAGCTCTTCCAGTTCATCGGCGGTAATCTCTTCAATCAGATTTAACTGGTACTGGGGTTTTCGCAGGTCAATCAGGGCAAAAGGTTTTCCTGCATCCTCGCAGGCTTTGCGGTAAAGGTGCGGTGCCCATTCATCATCTTTGGGGTCCATAACAAATACGCCTTCACCGGCCAGAATACTTTGATAAAGTAATATCCCGGTGGCAACCCCTTTGCCGGCGCCGGTGGTGCCGATAATATCCGCGTGTTGTTTCTGCCAGTCTTTTAACGGCAAATACATCGGCTGAATATCGCGGTCCATGCCGATAAATAACCCTTTGTTCAGGTCTATATAATCCAGCGGGTCATAATGCAGTGTTTCAGGTAGCAGTGATTTCACCGTACGGACATCGGTGCGTAATTCCCGTTCTAGCGTGGTTTTTCTGACGAGGTGTTTCTTTATTCTGTCTAATTCAGGGGTTAGTACCCTGCGCAACAGAATATGGAAAATAAAGCCTGCTATGGTGAAAGTAATTAATGTTGACCATTCCAGAACTGGAACGCGGGTAACTGTTCGACCCTGATAAAGCCACTGGAAAATCCAGATAACAACCGGCCCCATCGTACCGGAAAGAAAACACAGCATGGAAAAAGCAATAATCAGCTTTTGCCACAATGGGGCTTTTTGGCGTTCATCGCTTTTCATCGACGCGAAAAGCGGCATCGTCAGCCCCGATAACAGCGCCAGCATCAGCTGATGATATTGCATAAAAGCAATGAAGCTCAGCGCGCCATTCACTATCGGCGACAGTGAAACGGCCAGCTTATTCAAAATCACGATGCCTCCTTCGTCAGCGGTTCGCCCCATGACATCGCCCCATCAGTTCGCCCCACGGTGTCGGGCGAAAAGGTGGGGCGAGCGTATGGGACGAAGAAGGTGGCCGCGTTGCGGCCATGTGCAGGAAAGCATGCTTGCCTGCCCGAACGGCGTGCGCCAGTACATGCGGGCTGGACGCCCTTATGTAATGTCACATGGGGGTAATGTCGCGGCTGGACGCTGCGCCAAAACCCCCGACGTCAACGGCGGCACACCGTCGCCCGCTACGCGCGACCACCCCCTTTAAGACGGTCGCTTTCGCCTTCTTATTCCCTTTGCTCGTTCCTCGCAGCGGGAATAAAAGGGAAGCTGACCTTTAAAGAGGGTGGTCGCGCCACGCTACCGGCTTTTGGCCGGAGACTTAGCCGCGACGGTGTGCGGGGCGATGCCCCCCAAATAAACCGCTGTCGTGGGCGACAGCTTTTCGCTCGCCGGGGCGGCGAAATTTATTCGGCTCCCCCCGGCCGGCAAAATCCGCGTGGGCGCGGCTGTTTGCCGGTGAGGCGCGGTGCCTGAAATATTTTCGCTCCTTAACCCGCGAAAATAATTCTGTCCGCTGCCTCATTTTTACGGCCGCATTTCTTCACGCCTTAATCCGCGAAAAATGTGGAGCCGTAAAAACCTGAAAACCGGCACGCCTTAAGCTTGATTCGGCTGAAATATTTTGGCGCTATAGGGGACCTGAGAATAAAATTAATGCAGGGATTAATAGTGGCTCTCGCGGATTTCCCTGATGATGTCGGAATAACACTGACGACTTTCTTTAATGCTGGTTTCATCCAGTGTAAATCCACGCCGGTTAGCTTCTTCTGTCAGCGTTATTTTGTCGGTGGCGTTTAACGTTTGCAGCAACTGCAATAACCGGCAGGCAACCCGGTAGTGATAAATTTCATAATAAAGGCCGCATCCGTGCATCGCCTCATTTTCAATGTGTTCAATAATACAGGCTGCGCTCATGGAATCCCCGCGCTGATGTGTCCAGGGATGCTGAATAAAACCCGGTTTTGTCATAAAGGTAACCTCCGCTAATTAACCACGCACGCGGCCAAATTTATTGATAATCTGGCTGATTATTGCCGGGTCTGCTGAATCACATTCAAGTAAGAACGATTTTCTGGCATCGGCAGTATGGTCCGGCAGAAAACCGTGCTTGTTCTTTGTGACGATATTAAAGAATGTGCGTTCAGCAGAATGGCATTCATTGCCGCCGTTCCCGGTGGCTTTACCGTACATGCATAACACCACTTCACAGGCGTCAGCGGCCATGCCGGAGGTGGAATATGACGCCATAATGCAGAGCAATAATGCGGAGGATATTGCTTTTTTCATTTCGATCACCTTCATATTCAAACGAGTGCTGCGTAATTCGATAAGTTATTTATTGAAGTCCTTTGCTGAATACACCTCTCATGCCATTAAGATGAAGGGGTTTAAAATAAACATCACTCATCCTGCGTATGTCACCGTGAATATCAATGCTGACTATCACATCAATGCTTTTTAGCACCTTGCGTAACAGAACGTCGAAAGGAATGTTCCGGCAGTCGGGATTTTCATAGCAGCGGTCAATTATCCCTTCAATACATTCTTCCGGGCTGCCCGCATGCAGGGAGGTCATCAATCCCTCATGCCCGGAACCGACGATTTTCAGTGCATCCCAGGCTTCCCGACCGCGAATTTCAGCCAGTAATATCCGGTCAGGGTTCATACGATAATTGGCACGTATCAGTCTGCCGGGCGTGACAATGGCATTATCCCCGGCGTCCGCCGGATAAAAGAGATGGACATAATTGGTGTGATGATAGAATCGGATTTCGGGGTTGTCCTCGATGGTGGTCAGCCTGAGGTGCCGGGGAATAGAGTGCAGCAGCGTTTTCATATAGGTGGTTTTGCCGGATCCGGTTTCACCGACGATAAAAATCGTCTTGCCATATTCCACCGCTTTTTCCATAAAGCGGGAAATATCCCCATCTTGATAATAGCGGGTCAGTTCAACATCTTTGCCTTCCGTTCGCTCCTGACCGCTTACCCGGTTATAAAATCCCGCATCAATCCATGACTGATGCGTTTTCTGCCCGAATGAGGGCTTGCGCAGCGTAATAGACACGGTATTACGCTCACAGGCCGGGGGAATAATGGCCTGAATGCGCTCGCCTGACTCGAGCGTGGCGGAAAGGATCGGCGATATGTCGTCGATATTATCTTCCTGCCACGACGCCAGCGCTCTGGCAAAGGCGTAACACTGACGCAGCGTAATCGGGGCTTCATGTCTTCGCCATTTCCCCCGGATTTTGGTATGCAGTTCACCCGGCCGGTTAACGGCAATATCCGTCAGGCCGTCCTGCGCAATAAAATCACCAAACAGCTGGTTTTTCATAAAATCCAGCGACAGGTTTTCAGCGTTCATACCACCTCTTTTTCACTCGCAGCTGCCAGACGGATGAGAAATCAATATCGGTACCGGTCATGATGCCGATGACATCACCCTGATTCAGGTACAGGGTGGGCGGAATATTGATGCTGTTATCCAGCGTCGTTTTCGCCATTTCAGCCGTGGCGGCGCGGGTGTTTTCGGTGTAGTCGGTATTGCGGTCTTTCCCCGGGGCAGCATCCGACACCGCCGCTGCCACGTCCTGCACCGTACTAAGCATCAGGGCATTGCCGAAGCGCTCCCAGAAGTGATTGTCGATCCAGCCTGAGATCCCCGCCTCGCCGAGCGGGCCGCTGGCCTGCGTGTTGCTGAGCGGGATTTGCAGGCTGCCGGGCTCAGGCGTGCGCAGCTCCGTCCACAGCACAAACATCCGGCTGCGTCCGTGTTGCAGCGCCCCGGCGCGGTAGATGCCACGGGCGACCGTTCCCGCCGGGATCAGCGTCACATGGTTGCTGGCGCTGTAAACATCTTCACTGATCAGGCAGGAAATATGCCCCCCGACATCGGACACGAAGCGCCACATCATCGAACAAGGGATATAGCGGTCCACCGGGATATAGAGATCAGGATTGAGACCCAACCGTCTGACGCCGGTGACACGGGCGACGTCTGGATTGTCGTTGTTACCCGTTTCCGGCGCGGCAGTCTCCGGGCAGCGCAGGCGGCCATCCTTTCCTCGGGTCAGTACTGACGGGCAGGATGTGTACGTCGTGGATGATGACGGACTGTCGGACGTTTCTGCGTTGCTGCGAAGTTGGCCCGGGGACGTGCGTGTATTATCGCCCGGCATTGTTCGGGCGTTGTTCAGCCCTTCAGCCAGCGCGGCTGCCTTGTTCAGGGCGGGTGGGGCTGTTGGCAGGGTGGGTGCGGAGGAGACGGTCTGGCTGACAGGGTCTGTTCCGTCCTGTGTGTGCGGCCCGAACAGGCCAAACGGGTTACTGTCCATGCCCAGATTTTGACGCTCATGCAGCGTCTTCCCGGCGGAGGGCGGCGGCGCGGTGTCGGCTTCTTTCTCATTACCCACTTTCAATGCACTGAAAAGACGATCGCCGCCGGATGCCAGGGCGATCACCAGCGCCAGACTCAGCAGGCTGACGATCAGCGTGCGGCGACCGGATGCCTTACGAAAACGGGTCACTTCCGGCTGGCCGGGCGGTGTTCTTTGCTCCGGCTCCTGATACGCCATTGCCGCACGGGCGCGTTCGCGGGCTTCCGCTTCCCGCTCTGCGGTGGTTTTTTCCGGTTCGTCCGGGACGGGTTTATCGGTCATTTGGCCTCCAGCGTAACGGACGGTGAAACGGTGTCGCTGCGGGTTATCGGGATGCGCCCGAATCCGTCATTTTCGATCCCCACCACTGAGGTGCCGTAACGCAGCACCAGTTGTGGTGATACCGGCACCACCATCACGATGTAGTTACCCTGTTTAACCGTCCTGGGCGTGACCGCCTGCTCCCGTCCGTTAACCGCCTGGAAAACGGAAGGCAGGGTTCTGATGGGGGAAAAACCGATATATGCAAAACGACCATCGTCCCAGGCAAAATCCGGTGCGATGGAGGTCGAACCGGCGGCTACCCGTTTGGTGTAGCGCCAGTTGCGTGGCATGCTGGCCTCTCCGAATGCCGCTGCTATTTGCTGCGTCTCCTGTCTTTCACGCTGCTGCGTCTGACGTGCGGCGCTGGCGGCGGCGGATTGCTGGCGAACCTCGGCCGGATAGTGGTAACGGATAACGAACGCCTGCGCGGGGGAATCGTGGTCCAGCACGTTCAGCTCCAGGCTGTAATCACGCTTTGAGGTCACCACGAAGAGGTTGGTCTTCCAGTCCTTTGCCGTGGGCAGGAACACCTGGCTGACGTTGTTGCCACTGGCGTCCGTCACCGGCTGGGTGATGGGGTTCGGGCTGACGCCGACCCGGTTATCACTCTTCGTCACCGTCCAGCCTTTGGGAAAACCCGCTTGCGCATCAATCACAGCTTCGTCATCGTCAAACAGCAGCGTGGTGACGTAGCCAGGGCGGGTATTCACCACGGTGGCGTTCTGGCTGTTATACGATACGTTCTGCATCCGGCTGTCATAGCCGCTGCCACGCGGGGTGGCGGCGCTCCATGCCGCGCATGACACCATTAAACCCGTCAGGAGCAGGATGTTTTTCAGCATCATTCGCTCCTCAGTTCTTTATCGCGCTGGTAGCTGGTGACGATAAAGCCCAGCGGGTTCACTTCACGCTGACTGTCCGTCAGTTGCTGATGCGGGACATAACGATAAGTGAGGCGGATATTCCAGAAGTCCGTTTTCACTGAATTATCAGAGATACGGCGAAGGGTACGCTTGATACGCAGGGTTGCCAGGTTATCCGGCCCGGTGGCAGGCGCATGCACATTGGAAATAATGTCGATATAGACGACATATTCGGCTTTATTAAAAATAACGTCCGGTGCCTGGTCGCCGTTAAACCCGTCCAGATAATCCCGGTTCACGCTGTCGCTGTTAAATAATTGTACGTCTTCGTAATCACGCTGGAGGGAGAAATAATTATACCCTTCGCGGAGTCTGACATAGTGTGCCGCCAGTGAATGCGCCAGCGCTTTTTCAGACGCAATATCCCGCTCTTTAATGCGGGTCATATACTCATAACGGCCGGTTTGTTTATCCACCGACCACAATTCAATGTCAGTGGTTTTCAGCGGCAGCAGAATAAGAATGGCCATAATTGCCAGTGCAGCCAGAATCAGCCCGGCAGCGGCCACCCGCCAGGCGGTGTTACGGGAACTCTCTTCCTTTTCCAGCAGGATGGATTCAAAAGAGCGCGAGACATTAATGATGCGCTGAATATCAGACATGGTGAGTCAGCTCCTGAATGATGGCGGGGGAATTAACCGGCTGGGGATCGCCGGACACCGGCGGGAGGTCGCCCTGATGCTGCGCGCAGCCCGTAAGCGCGCACAGCACCAGAAGCAAAATGCTGAATTTCATGGAAGCCTCTTATCGGATAAATGCAGGAAAGCCGCACTGCTGGCAGTGGCCACGGCGTGACGGAGAAAAGAGATTAGCGGTCGGGAGGATTAACGGTGACGCTGCTGATTCTGGCGTTTCATGCTTTCAATGGCGGTGGCACGTTTCTGCCAGGCGCTCACGGCTTTGCCTGCCCCTGCGGCAATGAACCTGCCGGTTGTCGCTGCTGCGGCCATGCCACCTTTGGCGGTCAGTCGACCCCCGGCCTTTATGCCGGGTCTGGCGACGTCGGCAGATTTGCTCACCAGCCCGCTCAGTCCGCTCATGGCTGCACCCTGTAACACGGCCTGTACGGCGGCACCGCCTAATGCGCTGGCAACTTTTGCCGAGAAGTAGATGATGACGCCTGAAATAACACCGGCGACACAGCACTGAACGCCGAGCGTGATGATATTGGCGTTATCCGCGAAACTGACCGCCTTATCCAATATTCCGTTCAGATAATTAATCACGATCCTGATTGACAATGCTGAAAACATAATCGTCAGAATAACGGTAAATATAGTTTTCAACCAGTTATTGAACATGGAGGTTAGGAATCTATACAGCAGGCAGAAAATAAAAATCGGCGAGGTAGTGGTCATTAATACTATTGTGATTTCGGCTAAAAGGTTAACGGTCGAGCCGAATAGCAGGGTAACGATAGCACCTCCCCAGACCAGAATTTCAGCAATCCCTCCGTTAAGTTTTACATAGTTGGAATCATCATTTTGATAAAGTTTTTGTCCGATTGTCTGTGCTTTTTCCCATACGGTATCGAGCAATGCCCAGACATTATCGTCGCCGCTGACACCATCTTTTAATCCATTAATGGCCGAGATGGCTAAATCCAGCCAACTGCCAAGATTTAAAACGAACGTCATGATCAACAACATTCGTCCGACATCCCATACGACATCTTCTATCGGGGTTTGAAGTTTTCCTGCCAGAGTCTGATACCCACGATAAGTGATAAATAATGTAAATGAACTGACGGCGATAACACTGATCATATTGCCGTACACGGAAGTTTGTCCCTGTAGTACGGCATTTAAACCGCCAGTGATAGTGTTGTTCATTCCAACAAACATACCACCTGACATAGGTCACCTCGTTAATTTAAATCGGGAACCTTTGCATTCCCCTGACGGAGTTCAAATCGTGCCTCACGTACGTTTTTACAATCTTGGGAATCATCACCGGATGATTCGCACGTCTTATATCGGATATTCATTTCATCTTGGTGTTCTTTATACCATTGCGTTGATTTCGGGTTATCACATCCTGTCAGTAATAAGAATCCAGAAATAATTGGAATCAACAAAATTGATGTTTTCATGTTTGCCCTCTCAATCATTAAAGTCAGGAACAGGCGCGGTGAGTTGCTGCTCATTGAAAGTTTTTTGCCGCTGCTGAGTCAGCATGGTGGAACGTTGCTCTGCCTGTTTGACTGACATTTCCCACTGGCTGGTCAGCGCATTCAATTGTACGCTTTTGGCCGCGATGGCGTTAGCCAGGTCCTGTGACTCTTTCGAATCCTGCGCATTAGCAATACGGTCTGATAAATCTGATATATCGTCGAGCGTGCCCGTGATCTTGTTTTCAACTTCTGACGTATTTTCTATTGCTACAGCCTGATTCAGGATCGTCTGTTTGCAGCTGTCCAGATAGCGTTGTGAAGAGCTGGAGGGGTTACAGGTATCGAACGGTTTATATTTGTTATACAAGCTATTCAGTTCAGACGAATATGACCCGTTTTGGTTGCTCAGCAGGTCATCCAGTGAAATACCGTGCTGACGAAGATTATCAATATCGGTTTTCAGGCTTTTGGCCTCGCGGAGAAATGCCTGAATGTCCCGCACACCCGTTGCCGTGGCTAATTGCTGCTTGTAGGCATCAAGTTCACCTCTGTAATGGGTAACGGTTTCCTGCCATTGCTGGAGTTTCTGGATCCACTGATTCATGGATTCGGTATTCTGTACGGCGTCGAATACCGGTATTCCGGCGCTCATCGCCTGGGTGGAAATAAACAACGCTAATGTCAGTATGATATCTCTGAACCGCATTTTCATTACCTCCGTCGTGAATATTACAGGGATTGTTCAAGGAAGGCGGCTTTCCAGTCATCAGGCTGCATTCCTTCCTGATACAGGGTGTCGAATAGTTTCAGGTTGTCTTCGCTGCCGCTCAGCATTTTGGTGAGTTTCCCGAGGCCCGCTAAATCCATTTTCGCCATCACCACAAAAGGCCGGGTTTCACCCGCGCGTAATGGTGTTTTCAGGACCACCATAGAGCGCTCCCCCGGATCGAGGTTTCTGACGATGTCGTACACGCTTTCCGGCACTTTCATCTTTTCCACGTAATCCGCCCGGCTGGCCTTCGGGTTGGCAAGAAATATCTGCGTGCTGCACTGCTCGATAATCGCCGGGGCAATTGGATGTTTGACGATTTCGTCAGGCGACTGCGTGGCGGGGACGAAGATGCCGTTCAGCTTGCGTATCACTTTCAGCATATTAAGCGAGAAGCGGGAGAATTCGATATCGGCCAGCCATTTCCAGAACTCGTCCATGAACATCACCAGCCGGCGACCGTCCAGCAGGCTGGTGACGCGGTAAAGCAGATAAAACGTGACGGGGCCGCGAATATCGTCATCATCGAGAAATTCCGTACCGTCGATACCCACGTTATCAATGTTGCTGATGTTGAAGGTATCCTCCTCATTGTCGAAGACCCAGCCGAACTCGCCGCCCTGCGCCCACTGTTTAAGGCGAATACGTAGCCCGTTGATGCGGGCGTCGGGGGTTGGCGGCTCCGGCAGGACTTCCAGCAGCCGGGTGATACCGAACTTGCGGTATTCCGGCGGGTAGTCGAGCATAATGGTATCCACGGCGGCACTGATCCGCTCCTCATCGCGCGGATCGAGCGGCTTGCCGTTGCGGCCGCACAGTATGCGTACCAGTCGTTTGATAAAGCTGATATTCCGCCGGGTTGGGGCCAGCGAAAACGGGTTAAACCCGGTGGGAGTGCCGGTACGGATGCGGAAGTAGCGTCCGCCCATCTGGCGTATCGCCATCTCCGCCGCCCGGTCCTTGTCGAAATACACCGTGGTGAGCCGCTGGATTGTGGCTGAGGCGGAGAACGTCGCCGGATTTCGGTACTTCTGCATCAGTTGCTGCATCATGGTCATCAGCATCGTTTTCCCTGAGCCGGTTTTACCGATAATCGCTGTATTACCCGGCGTTTTTTCGTTGAAGTCATCCCGCCCGCTTTGGCTGTCATGCAGGTTCAGGTAATATCCGCCACCGCCGGGTGATTTGAGTATCGCGATGGCGTCACCCCAGGGATTGCCGCTCCGCTTGTGGGAATGAAAGTTGTGCAGGCTCGCCAGGTCGGCAAAGTTCTGGCTGCTGACGGCCACCAGACGGGGGCGCAGCGTATACACCCCCGGCAGTTGCGCCAGGTACGCGGCGGGCAGCGACAGCGTGGACAGCGTCGTCATGATGCCGAGGTCGGCGAAGGGCTGCGCCAGCGCGTTGGTATCCTTCACCACCTGCTCTGGGCTGTCTGAAGATACCAGCAGGGAGAAGTGGTATTTCCCGCACGAGACATGCCCGGACTGGAGCAGGTCACGCAGGACAGTCAGCTCTTCCCGCTGTGAAATGGCGTCGTCGTCCGCCGAATTCAGGCGCTTTTCCGCCAGGCGAATATGCTTCTGCGCCTCATCGCGGGCCATGCAGGTGAAGGACTGCGTCAGCACGTACTCGCTTTCGGCATACAGCAGCGCGTCCAGCAGGCCGGTCGCGGTTTCAGGCGAATAATCTTTGATTTCCAGACTGCGGAAAAAACGGGAGCCGCCGACCGTCTGGCACTCGGCGGTGTCAGTGGTAAAAAAGACATCCGGCGTGCTTAATGTTTCATAAAACGGCGCACGCGTGACCGCCACCTTTTGCCACTTGCCGGTGAGCAGGCGGTGATACAAGGACAGCTGGGCGGAATACACCCGCCCGTTGCCTTCATACATCCCCAGTGGCGTCGCCGTATAGCGGGACAGCGCCGAAGCCAGCGCCTCCCGGTGTTCCAGCATCACTTTCAGGGCATCATCCAGCACCGCTTTGCGTTTACCTGACGGCTGTGCCTTCATGGCCTTTTTCTCCAGCGGAGAGAAGGGCGCATAGCAGACGGTGAAAAACAGCCGGTGCCGCCAGAACGGCTTTTCGTTGATCGGCTGGGAATACAGCCGGGTCACTTCATCAGAAAAGGGAATACCTGAATTTGCATCAAAGGCATCGTGGTATTTTTCCCGGATACGGTGAAGATAGAAAGTGACTGGCAGGCCTTCATATGCACGAATCACGTTATTGAGATGCGTCGCCATTAACGTCAGGTGATGTTCGTCCTCGCATTCAAAAACGGTGCCCTCCAGCTCCCAGCTGGCAACCAAATCACCCTGGCGGTTTCTTATTACCTGGGGATGGATATGGGATGAGTAGGGAATATGCTTATCCAGCGTAACGCGCTCGTTTAACTTCATCTTTTCAATAAACTCCGAAACGTCGACAGCGTCATAGCGGTTTGCCAGCAGGGCATTGGCACCAAAATGTTTATTGGTGCCAAACCGGCCACGGGTTTTAAAGGCCAGCCAGAGCAGCCCGAAATAGTGAATATCGGTTCTGGCCTTTGCCTTCATCTCCAGCCAGGCGGGAATAAGCAGTAATATCAGGTAATAGCTGACATAGACCGCCAGCAGGACGATGGCCCCGCTGACCATCACGAACGGCACGAGGGGAATGCCGGCTATGGCGGCAGGTCGCGTCAGCGCTTTGTTCAGCGTAGCCATCGTTGCCTCCCTTATGACGCCCAGTAGGCACCGAAACCTGACGCACCGACGATTAGGATGGCGCCAATGATGACGTTGCGCATGTCATGCAGGCTCTTACCGTCAAACAACACTTTGTACCCCACCCACATGGTGGCCAGCGTGATGGTGACGGCGGCCAGCCCGAGCAGGCCGGTAGAGGTGTTGCTCAGCGTCTCATTGGCTTTATTAAACCCGCTGTCTGCTGCCAGCACCGGGCTTGCCATTAACAGGCAAGTGAGGACGGGCCAGTCAGTCTGTTTTCGTTTCATCATTGTTCCTCCTGGGGGCCGGGAATGGGTAACGCGCCGCGTATTAGGGCGTTGGGGTAGCGTAGGGATGTCAGAACTGGCGTGGCGTTATCGGTAAGCTCGCCACGCATGACGGCGGCGGGGTAACGGATTGCCGGCACGAGCTTTTCGGTGGGAGGTCGCTGCCGGTCTTCCCGCGTTGACGGTACGGCGTATCCGATGCGCTGGATGTAGCTGGTCTGGTTAAACGCGGATTCCGGCTGTTGGCCGGTCGTGAAATTTCCCGAGTAGTAGCAACTGAGCGCACGCTTGAGGGAACCGCCGCGGCGGTAGCAGTCGGTGAGGATGTGCTCAAAGACGGACAGGTTGGTACAGGGGTCAAGAAGGTCACGGGCGTTCACGCCGTAATGACGGAAATTGGTGCTGGTGATTTGCATCAGCCCGACCGAATAACGTCGGCCCTCTGCCGTCAACTGTCTGGTGATGCTGACGGCCTCATCCTTGCTCGTGGGGAAATGTGAAGTCACGCCTTTGCCACCGGGCAGGATTTCAGCAATGGCATACGGATTCAAACCGGATTCGACCCGCGCCACATCAAGTGCCGTCGACGGGTGAACGCTGGCGGCGCACTGCATGGCCGCCGCCAGAAACACGGAGGTGGAAAGCATGGTGGCCTCGGAACGATAAACTGGGCAACGCGTACCGCCATCAGACGGTACAGGGCCGGAAAGAAGAAAGGGCGATTAAACGGGTTGAGTATCCTGTGTCGCGTCGCCGTCATCCCTGGGCTCAAGGAGCACCAGCTTGCCGGAGACAGCAATGCCGGGTGTCAGTACCACGTTCAGGCCGGGTTTACCGTGATGGGCAAAAGCCACGCCGACTTTCGTCCACCAGGTGTTTTTTTCGCCCTGTGGGTCGGGCTGACTTTCCTGGGTGACAAATACGTGATAAATGGGTTTTCGCATGAGGTCTCCTCTACTAAAAACAACGATGAGTTAAATAAATGTCACATCCCAATTCTGCATTCCGGTTTTAACGGGTCAGCGAGAACATTCAGCGGCACCCTGAATTGTGGTTTCGTGACAGCCCGAACCATATTTTTAAAGAGCAATGCCTGATTCAGGCGAATTAACGTCAATACGGGTAACTATTATGTAATGAGGTTTTCAGGATCAGATATCCGGGGCGGTATATGAACGATAAATTCAAAGTTAAAATGAGAGAGATAAACTAGCGGTGGAGGGGGATAAGCTTTGGGGTAAATAAAAGGAAGTGAAATAGTTAATAAAGACGACTGTGGATTTATAGTTAATGATAGAGACATGCAGGGAAAATATTCCTGCATGTCTCTGTGACCATTATTAACATCTTCGACGTTCAAGTTTTTCCTGACATTCCGTGCAGGTTGTTATGCCCGGCAGTGCCTGCCGTCGCTTTTCAGGAATGGGCTTGCCGCATAGACGACAATGGAATAATGATGGCGTAGACCCTGGCTTAAAACGACTCTGTTCAATCATCTCCTCCAGTCGTTGCTCGTTAAATTCCTGATCGCGGTCGATCTCATCTGGCATGTGCGGCCCTCCGGTCTGACGCCTCCTGTTCGCAAAGTGCGATACGTTTCCAGACGCTGGTCAGTGACAACCCTTCGACTTTCGGCAGCAGGGTTTGCGTTACCTGCATCATGGCGGACAGCGCATCGGTCGATTCCAGGTTGGCCACCCGGCATTGTTGCCATTGCAGCCAGATGGCCGCATCCGTCTCTTCGTCCGGCTCTGGCGTCCGGCCATAAGGCACACGGACGCCCAGTAACCGGCGGCGAAGGCAAACTTCGTTGGAAGTGAGGCCAAAATACTTGTTGAGTAGCGCAATTGATCCACCCAGCCGGATGGCGTGGTTGATACGCTGTTGCTGCAGAACCTCCTCACGGGATTTAGCCAGAAGCAGGTGTAATGCGTCGTGATGAACCGTCACAGTCAAAAACTGTGCAGACTCCCGACTGATGATAAACAGCTCGTCTAGTGACAACTGGTTGAGGGCATTCATTTCGTCGAAAGTGAATCCTAGCGATTCGCAGTAACGAATGTTGCCATCCTTCAATGCATGCAGGGCATCGGTTAATACGGCGTAATTAAGTGATGGGATAATCATGGTATTTTCTCCCTTCAGCCTATTGAGCGGCGGACTAATTTAATATTGATCCATTCGTCAATTTCCGATTCGAGCCAGGCGACACTGGCCGGGCCAATCTTGATTGAGCGGGGGAAGGTACCGTCTTTCATATACAGATAGATTTGAGAGCGCTTCAGGCCAGTTTTTTCTTCAACCTGTTTCAGACGTAATAACTGATGAGATGTCACGGTTTTCTCCTGTGGCAGATATAGCGCTAGCCGGGAGATAACACGACAACACAAAGTCGTGGTGTGGAGAAAGTTGATGAACCCGTATTACGGAAAATCCAATCCTTAATACGGGTTTTTATAGCGAAGGGCATCATCTTATTTTTGTGTTGGTAGAGAAGGGGGCGAGCCGCGCTCAAGCGCAGTCTTGAGCGTGTCGCCACTGAATCGATCGGTAATGCCTTCCTCAGATGCCCATTGTTCAAAAATGGACAATAGTTTATACGGTTGCATGATTAACGGACTGATGGTTTCATTATTTCTACAGGCAAGCCAAAATAGTCTTGATAGAGGGGATGATATGCGTGTGGAAGAATCCGAGGGTGATTTTTTTTCCAGCCAGCCAGTTGAATAGTTTATTTAACTCAGTTTGCCTGATAACAAAACATGCATCCTTCGGTAAGTTATAAATAGGAAAGTAGGCATCATTAAAGCTTAAATCTATGCCGTTTAATGACATTCCGTCGCGTAATGAAATTCTATTGTGAACTAGAAAGATTTCCCCAGATAAGGAAACAGTAATTCCATAGTTATTGTGCCCTCTTAGTACAGGTGATGGTATTTTTAGATGGTGAGCAAGTAGGCATTGTATGAGAAAATATTCATATCCAAAAAGACTTGTATCAATGACGCCATGAGCAGTGTGAAAATATTTACCTTCGGTGCTAAAAGTTAAATTACTCTCGCTAAAAAAATCGCTTTCATCCAACATAATTTTGTCGTCCGGTAAGTTATTGTCTTTAGTTTTTAGCTTTAATTTATGGTTATAGGATTTTATTTTCCTCAAGGTAATGGGAGACTGAAAGTATATCGAAAGGAGGATTTTACCCTGCAGAGCATATCGATAGATATCACTTTCTTGTATTTTCCTGATGCCGTTTTTCTTTGATGTTTTAACTGCTTCTTTGATAGTTAACCAGTCTGAGTTTAGATTTTTATTCTTAAAAAAAGCGAGCCTGTCTGACATAACATATCTCCTTTTACATATCCGTGCTGATAAATATGATGTCCTCACATAAGATGAATAAAGGATGACGGTTGATGGAAGGTTAGAGGGCTTTTTAAGTAACACCCGTTCAGATTTATTTGTAATATAAAAATGCCGCAAAGACTTCGCGGCATTTTGGTTTCTTATAAATTTGGATTAACATCGGGGTTTTCAAAGTCAGGAACAAAAGAAAGGTATTTCCCACCAATCTTAATAGCCCGTCTGTTTGCTTCGGCATCATGAATATGTAGTGGTGGTATAACGCCCTGTTTTGCTACGATTCCTGTTTCCCTAAAGAACCCTTCGAATCCAGCAGGAGAGAACATCAGTAATATCTTGATAGGTTTAATGCTGTTATTTCTAAATTGATGATAAATCCCCTTGGGAACATAAACAAAATCGCCTGGATTGGCATGAAAAATATTTTCTCCGGCTCTTACTGTTAATTGTCCATCTAGTACATAAAAAATCTCATCAGCGTCTTCATGAAGATGCCAAATCGGACCCCCGCCTGGACCCACAAATCCCTGGATAATAGAGATGTTTCCCCCGGTGTTTTCTTTATCCAGCTTTATAGTATAGGTGTTGTTATTTAACCAGAGCGGAATGCCTTCATTGTCTCGAATAATAAATGGCTGCATGATTTATACCTCGGGAATAATAATTTAAAGAGAATGGCCACCATCGATAACTATTCGTGAACCCACTAAGTAGTCAGACTGGCCTGAGCAGGACCAAATAATGGCTTCAGCGATCTCTTTAACATCACCAATACGCCCAATGGGGATTAAATCGCGCCATCTTTTGTCACGGTCTGCCGCCGATTCGCCGGGAAGTTGTGTCATTTCGGTGGCCAATGGGCCAGGGTTTATTGAGAAAACCCGCACGCCGTGCGTGATAGCCTCTTTTGCCGAGACGCGGGTCAATGCATCGACGGCAGCCTTTGAAGCGGTGTAGGCCGCCGTGCCCGGAATATTCAGCCCGATAGACATATTGGATGAAATATTAACGATAGTCCCGGCCCGGTTTTCTTTCATCGACTGAAGTTCGCGCTTCAGACTTTCAAACAAACCAATGACATTAGTAGTGAATACGTGATTAAAGTCTTCATTGGAGGCTTCATCGACAAAACCAAAAGAAAATACTCCGGCGTTATTAACGGCAATATCAAGAGTGCCGACTTTATGTTTTATTTCATCAAACAGGTTATCTATTGATTGATTATTATTTGCGTCGAAAGGAATAACCCATGATTTGCCAGGGGTCTCGGAGATCGCTTGCGCCGTTTCTTCGAGTTTCTGCGTATTTCGACCTGCAAGAATAACGGTTCCGCCAAGCCGTGAAAATGCCAAGGCTATTTCTCTGCCAAGTCCACTGCCTGCGCCGGTTACAAGAATTTTCTTTTGCGAAAAAATACCACTCATCGGTTCTCTTCCTTATATAAAGTAATCTTCGACTTTGCCACCAAGGAGAATATCGCCGCACACCTGCAGGACTTTTTCCTGCGCGACAGCGTGCTGGCAAATGGTGTTGATATCACGTAATGCGCGGTCAAAAGGTGTTTCATGGGTGTAGATAGAACCGCCGCCCTGTAGGTCATACAAGCTTGAAACGATGGTTCGCGCGGTTTGAAAGGCATTTCTTCGACTCAGAGCTGACTGCACGCGCCAATGAGTAATATCGTCATGAGCGGCATCGGCTTCGAGCGCCTGCCATAATGTACTTACGCTGGTGAGCACCGCGTTTCTGGTGATAAATAACTGATTCTCTGCGTTAGCCACCGCCGTCTGGACGCGCTTTGAGTTTCGCCATTTCACATCATTGATTCTGTCTGTGCGGTCGTCGGCGACGTCGTAGATATAGTCCAGACAGGCTCTCGCAAGCCCCAGCGGGATACCGGACATTTTGCGTAAAATTGCATCCGGCGTTTTGTGCAGTGGCCCTTGGCGTTTTGGTGCCGAGAAATTGAACGCGTGCTGTTCGGGAATGAACAATCCTTGCGTGGAGTAGTCCTGACTGCCGCTTCCCCGCAGGCCGGTGGTGAACCAGGTATCGGAAAAAAGGAAGTCGGCAGGACGCGCCAGCATGACTCGCCAAAGGGGCTTGCCGTTGTCATCCAGTACAAGATTGCCGTTACGGTAGAGGAAGCAACCTGCCGAGATGACATCGCCATGAGGCGATCCGCTGGCAAAACGCCATTTGCCAGTGACGATGTAGCCGCCATCAACTATCTCGGCTTTTCCCTGCGGGTGTATCCAACCCGCCACGGCCAGATTGGCGTGTGGAAAGATCTCTTTGGCGCTTTTTTCTTCCAAGAAACCTGAATAAATACCTGAGTCACAACCGATCATGGCGCACCAGGCGGTAGCCGTATCGCCCTGGGCGAGTTCTTCCAGCACAAGGATTTGCTCAATCGACGTCAGTCCGGCACCGCCCCATGATTGCGGGAAACACATTCCAAATATCCCAATGCCACGTAGTCTTTCAATAATATTGAGTGGTATCCTGCGATGCTCTTCTATTTCACGAGAGGAGTTACGTAATTCACCGCGTAAATCTCTTAGATTAACTAATATATTGCTAAATGTATTAATGTCATGAGTTATCATGGATACACCTCAATAAATGAATCTATATAATTAAATATTAAAAGTACATATTAGGTAGGATTAATAACTATATCGTCCGGATGCGAAAATTCCCTTTGGATCTAAAGTTTTTTGCAGACTTCTGATGATTTCGCCTTCACGAAGCGTTCTGGCATTGCGACTATTGGCGAGAGGATGTTCGACGTCCAAACGATAAGGATAAAAACCTGAAGCACTGAATTTTTCATGAAGAAGTTTCAGAGCCTGATGAGCTTTTTTTATTTCCTCTTCCACGCGTTCAAAACGAATGGATACGACGAGATCAATAATCTGATCACTCAGCGTATTAATTGTGGCGCCGCAGCGCACGCCAGTAGACTCGAAGATATCGTCAAAATGTAGATAAGCCTCTTTAATAGCCTGACCGGTAAAAGGAAGCAGAGGCAAGAAAAATATCCAGCCTTTGCCTTCGGCATCTATTTCAGCCGGTGTAGTACCGAGCGTCTTCTCCAGAAGGATATCATGATATTTAGTATCCCCTTGATAGGCAGAGGTAACTAGATTGGCGACGATATCATCTTGATAAGGATTCGTAGGGCTGTCGCTCCAGATCAAAGAGATGAATTTCTCGCCAGCTTTTACAAACTCGGTTTCCAGCGCGGTGGAAAGTGCCGACACTACTGAGGCGGCTCCCGAAAGGGGCAGGTGAACGAGAAACTCGCCCTTATTCGCACCATACGTCAGTGTTGAGGTTTCATCATAAACCTTAAGTACACCGTGAATTAACCCTTGTGCTGACCAACGCTGGAAGGTATTGATAGCATACTCTAAGTTTTCGGGAGAAAAGGAAATATAGGCGACGCGAGATTTGTCTGGTCGATTAAGTAGTCGTACAACGCCACCGGTTATAATTCCGAGATTCGATTGGGTGAATAACTGTACCAGTGAAGGGCCAATCCCGTGGGAGTATAATGCGCTATGTTTTCCCTGTTCCGGCCACCAGCCCACTCGGTGCAGTGTCCCGTTGGCGAGAACAATTTCCAGGCCGAGAAGATCTTCTGTACGCTGGTGCCTCAACCCTACGCCCCGATCGAGAGCATTACCTAAAAAACTCGTTTCTGCAGATGAGGCTGTCACATTAATAAAGCGATGGGTGTTCAGTAATTTTTGCGATAATGTTCCCTGCGTCACACCTGGCTCAATGACAGCATAACCCTCTGCGATATTAATCTCGCGGATTTTATTTAATCCGGTCAGCTTTAACTGCACGGCGTTGTCTGACGGAGGTTTTGTTGAACCTAACCCCCAATTGTATCCAGTTGAGTAGGGATAAAGCGCTGTTTCCCCGTCAAATTGATCTGCAAGCTTAACAATACGAATTACTTGTTCAATACTGGAAACATCCACTCGGCCAGAAACCGCTGGGGAAGTATATTCGCCAACATCATTCGGTGTGTTTACATAGGTGACGACGTTTTTATGATCTAAATGCTGTTCGAGAAAGGAGATGAACTTTTTGTTCATTTAATTAATCCTCTATTTTGCGATAGCTAATATTCGGGTTCAGAAAGAAATAGTGCATTTCATTACTGTATGAACCATCGTGATTTTTCAATCGTCCCGGACGCATCCCCTCAAATTCAAACCCTCCCTTTTGCGCGACTCTTTCTGACGCGATATTGCCTTCTTTGACACCAAGTTCTAAACGTACATAACCAGCTTCATTAAAGGCCCATTTTTTCAAAAGATTCAGTGCTCTTACGGCGTAGCCCAAACCACGATATTCCGGCAATATCCCGTAACCAACATCACCTACATGAGGTGGTACAACATTACGGATAACAATTTTTCCTACAGCATTACCAGTTGAGCATTCTATAATAGTGAGCAAAATATTAGGGCCTACGGCTGAATTAAGCCCACAACGACTAATTTTTTGTTTAATTTCATCAAGCGATGCTGTTTCGAATAAACCCCACTTAGATGATTCAGGATTTGATTGCTCTAGCCACATACAAAATGTGTCTTTTGGTTCAGCCAAACGCAGTGCAATTTTCTCATCACGATAAATATTGCTATCCACTGCAGGAAATAATAGACTTTTTGCCGCATTACTGTGATCCCTCAATAAGGAAAAAACTGCGAATTCCTGTAATTCTGATTTTGAATTGAGTTTTTGTGAAATGCCTTCAAAACTGTACCCACTCAATACAAGACTATTAATAACTTTATGATTGTCAATCAGAGTTCGCGTCTCAATTCTCAGTGCTTTATATTTTTTAAATAAAAGCATCGAAAGTGTTCGGAATAGTCCAGTTTTTATTTTTTCTCCTAAGGGTGTATGAATGCTAATATCCAAAATAATACTGTTCTCATCATTTTCTGATGAGCGCAGGAAAATATCCCCGATGTGTTCTGGCTTGCATTTTCGTATTACATGAATTTTATGTGTGATTGACCTCTTGTTGGGTGTCTCATCTAATAACCTTGTCTCACAGCGTTGGTCAATAATTTTATCACTCTCGCTGTGGTAAATAATTGGGATTCCTTGTTTATAATTATTTTCGGAAAATAAATGTGACTCCGGAATAGTTTGAATATTATTTTCATAGTCTAATGAATTAATTTCACTGTTCATGGTCTATTCCTATAGATATAGTCAGATATTTGCCTGAGGATTAACAGCAGACTCATCGTAACGGTTATTTCTCAAAACAGGGAGTAGGGTGACAATCGCCAATCCGGCTAAAAAAATGCCGATGAGCGCTGGTGCACGGTAACCATAACCTTGATCGATTGCATAGCCACCGGCCCAAGAGCCAATCACTACACCAAGACAAATGACAGAAGTATGCATGGTGTTAATCAATGAGGTATTTGGTGCTGCTTTAAACACGCGTGAGGACATGGCAGGAGTGAGAGTAATACCAGTAAGTCCTAAAATCATTACAGATATCAGCACTAATATTTTATTGTCGTAGAAGGTATAAAGTCCAAACAGTGCAAGTACTAGCACGACGCTACCAGTGAAAACAACTTTAATCGGCGATTTATCTGCTAGTCGACCTACAAGGAAGTTACCAATTACCGTGAATGCACCGTAAGCGAAAAGAAGGTGATGCTGCCAACTTACTGATTTAGTGTATGATGGTGTTTTTGAGGTGCTCCAGTGGCTTCTGTTTCTATCAGCTGTCCCTCCTGTTCAGCTACTGACGGGGTGGTGCGTAACGGCAAAAGCACCGCCGGACATCAGCGCTATCTCTGCTCTCACTGCCGTAAAACATGGCAACTGCAGTTCACTTACACCGCTTCTCAACCCGGTACGCACCAGAAAATCATTGATATGGCCATGAATGGCGTTGGATGCCGGGCAACCGCCCGCATTATGGGCGTTGGCCTCAACACGATTTTACGTCACTTAAAAAACTCAGGCCGCAGTCGGTAACCTCGCGCATACAGCCGGGCAGTGACGTCATCGTCTGCGCGGAAATGGACGAACAGTGGGGCTATGTCGGGGCTAAATCGCGCCAGCGCTGGCTGTTTTACGCGTATGACAGGCTCCGGAAGACGGTTGTTGCGCACGTATTCGGTGAACGCACTATGGCGACGCTGGGGCGTCTTATGAGCCTGCTGTCACCCTTTGACGTGGCGATATGGATGACGGATGGCTGGCCGCTGTATGAATCCCGCCTGAAGGGAAAGCTGCACGTAATCAGCAAGCGATATACGCAGCGAATTGAGCGGCATAACCTGAATCTGAGGCAGCACCTGGCACGGCTGGGACGGAAGTCGCTGTCGTTCTCAAAATCGGTGGAGCTGCATGACAAAGTCATCGGGCATTATCTGAACATAAAACACTATCAATAAGTTGGAGTCATTACCCGAAAAGAATAGCCGGGATATATGAAGTATCGAAACCGACAGTGTTTTCAAAATAGGGAACGAAGTAACTGAATGTCGCGAATGTTGCAGCAATAATAAAGAAACTCGTAATAAATGCCCCCCAGATTGATCTGTTTATAATTGAACCGAATTCAGCCTTAATACTACCCTTAGCCTCCGCCTTGAATTTAGGAACAATCAGTATAATACCTATTCCGGCTAAAGCTGTAAGGACAATAATTAATGCGAAGGAAACTCTCCAGCCATAATACTGATCAAGTATTGCTGATAGTGGCAGTCCCGCCACCGTCGCTATCATCATCCCGCCCAATACGATGGAGGCTGCAACGCCAAAGCGTTCCGGCGGAACCATTTTTGCCGCTGTCAACAGAGCAAAACCGAAGAAGGCTGCCGAAGATAATCCGGTCGCAAACCTCGCTACTGCTAAAAGATCATAAGTTGCAGAAACGGTTGCGACGACTTGGGCGACAAGAAATATGCCAGTAATAGTCAATAATGCTGCTTTATTGCTAAGTTTAACTAAAAATGTAGCAAGCAAGGGGCCACCGAAAACCATACCTAATGAATAAATAGTAATTAAATATCCAACTTTAGGAATGGAAACACCTAAATCAGATGACATGGATGTGATTAATCCTGCGACCATGTATTCAGATGTTGTCATGGCAAATAGAGTAAAACCTAAAACATATATTGCCGCTGGAAGTGGTTTGTTCATAAAAATTTACTCGATGTGATTAACAGTAATGAAACTAATACCCTCGATTATTGGCTTTTGTAAACAGAATATGAATCATAATTGTTATGACATTTTTCACCAATATAACCGGATGGTTTATCGAGTTGTCGTGTTAGGTTAGGAGGTTGAGATATCGAATTTTGGTTATTAAATCGTCATTGGCTTATCTTAAAAATAGATAATGTTATTTATTTAAATGTTATTTAATGGATTTTTATGAATGTGTAAATATCGAAAAGGAAAATAACAATGAGTGAATACGTGCAAGCAATTGTGAAATCAGATACCGGTGGTTTTAGATTCACCGATGTACAGCGGCCGGTCAGAAGGACGGAAAGTGATATTTTAATCAGAGTTTCCAATATATCACTTAATCGGGGAGAATTAGACTTTCCCTGGGAATCGGATAAGCCTGCCGGATGGGATGCATTTGGTATTGTGATCGAGACCAGCAGCGACGGTCAGGGACCAAAAATTGGGGAGCGGGTATTAACATGGAGTTTTTCGGGGGCCTGGAGCCAATATCGCGTTGTCGATCGTGTCAATGTCGCTATCGTGCCAGAGAGTGTATCAGCAGCGGTTGCAGCAGCGTTGCCGGTGGCAGGATTAACGGCGTTGCGTTCTCTGCGGACCCTTCATTTGCAGCCGGGCCAGTCTCTGGCCGTTACCGGCGCAACGGGCGGAGTCGGGCATTTGTTGGTTCAGTTGGCAATGCATGCCGGTATTAAAGTTTCGGCGGTGGCGCACAGTCAGCGTGGATTCGATTGGCTGCAAGCCAGCGACGTTAAACCCAACGAGGTACTATTGGCTAAAGAATATCCTTTTGAGGGAACCTTTGATGCCCTGGTCGATACCGTCGGTGGCGATTTACTGGCTCATCTATTAGACAATGTTGTCCCTAATGGCACAGTTCTCATTCTGGGCGTTGCCTCGGGGCAGGTGGCGAGCATAGACACCACAATTTTGGTATCACGAGGAATCGATCTGATTTCTTATAAGGATTATTCCCCGGCCGGAGAAGATTTAAACACCTTGCTCACTCTCGTTGCCGAGAAGATCATTAAAGTATACGCGGATAATATTGGTAGTTGGGATAAAGTCATTAAACAGGATTTCCTGCATCTTCTCGCTCCAGGCAAAGTCACGCTCAACGTGCCTCAGGACTAAGCTCAACTCGTACATAGTCCTCTATGTGTGTCGCCACGCAAGATATTGCAATAATTGTGGCGACATAGCGTTATCTTTTAACTAATCACACATTGATATTTAACTTCTGTCAGTTTTTTTTGTATCTTGATACCTCCACGAGGCATAGATGTTCGTGTAAGAGATGCAAGAGAAGACTTATGGATTTAAACGCGCTTAAAATCTTTATCAAGGTAGGGGAAACGCAGAGTTTTACCAAAGCTGCGCAGGCATTGGGCCTCACCCAATCAGGAGTCTCACGTGCAATTACCAGACTTGAGCTCGACCTTCGTGTTACCTTGCTTAACCGTAATACCCACTCTGTAAGTCTGACTACCGATGGCGTTTTTTTATATGAATCCTCAAGAAGCCTGATGCATGAAATGGATGAAGTTGGGCATTCGATTACCGGCAGAACTGTATTCCCTGAAGGCGAACTAAAAATAACGACACCTTCTGCCTATGGCCGATTGGTCATTATTCCTATGCTCAAAGAGATCCTGGACAGATATCCGGCATTAACAATTGACGCGGTTATGACTGACCGATTGGTTGATTTGGTGGAAGAAGGCTTTGACGCGGCGATTAGAATTGGCAGCGTACAGGACTCACGGCTTATCGCAAGAACCATCAAGCATTTACGTTTTGTCACCGTTGCGTCACCGGAATATTTAAACAGCCACGGAATTCCTAAAGAGCCAGCGGAACTGGTACAGCATAACTGTCTGGCTGTTAAAGCACAGAAAACTGGGCGTAGCACAAAGTGGTTTTATTATATAGCGGGAGAACAGCAGGCGTTTGATATTAAAGGTAATCTGGTCGTCGATACTGCGGATGTACTGTTAGAGGCAGCACTTAGCGGGATGGGAGTTGTTCAAATAATGGATTTTGCGGTCGGTAAATATCTGGAAAACGGTAAACTGGTCGAGATACTACAAGAATACTCCGAGGCTTCGATTCCGCTTTCATTAATTTATGCAAAATCGCGCCATCGTTCGCCTAAAATCAGTACATTGCTGGCGGCGTTAGGAATAAATACTTGACCCCCAACACAGATGCAATTGCGCTTGATTTGTGAGGGACCAAATTCAATATCCTGCTCCATTCTGTGACTAAAAACCAAACTCTGTATCAAGTTGACGGTATTTTAACTCTATATGCGAAGTATTTAGTCTTAAACGGGGCCCATTAGCTGAGCCCTTTTTCAAGCTTATCAATCGGTATATACCGAAGTTCAGACTTTGGACTGCTGATGGCCCAAAATATAGGATGGCACGAATTCCTCTCTGCATCTGTCCAGATAATCTGACCACCACTGCATCATCGCCTTGCGGGCTTCCAGATGCTCCGCCTTGTGGATGTATGCTGCCCGAACGCTATTGCGCTCCTGATGGCTCATCTGACGCTCAACCGCATCCTGTGACCAGAGACCTGATTCAATCAGGGCACTACAGGCCATTGCCCGAAACCCGTGGCCGCAGACATCCTCTTTAGTATTATATTCCATCAGCCGCAGCGCCTTATTAACCGTATTTTCACTCATTGGTCTGGATGGATTCCGGATGCTGGGGAACAGCAACTCCTGATCACCGGAGATTTCTCTTATCTGCTTCAGTATGTCGATGGTCTGATGTGACAGCGGGACAATATGTGGCGTACGCATTTTCGTCCCCCTGTCGGAATAGCGGACTCCGGGGATCGGCTCTCGTGTGGCGGGGATAGTCCAGATTTTGTTTCTGAAACTTATTTCCGTCCAGCGGGCAAACCGCAGTTCACTGGAGCGAATAAAGACATGCAGGGTGAGAGAAACAGCCAGCCGGGTTAATTCCCGTCCCTGATGATAACCATCAATTCGGCTCAACAGTTCGGGTAGTCGTTCAAGGGGAAGGGCGGGATAGTGTCGTTTAACCGGTGCTGCGATGATACCTTCGAGATTCGACGCCGGATTGCTCTCAATCATCCCCTGATGCACGGCATGCCGCATGATGTTGTACATATGTTGCCGGGTACGTGCTGCGACTTCCAGCAGACCTTTTTGCTCAATGCCTTTCAGCAGATCGATAAAGTGACGAGGTTTCAGTTCAGCTACTGGCAAGTGTCCAATCACAGGAAATATATGATTGTTCATGCTGGCAAGAAGACGGGAGGCGTGGTTCTCTGACCATGTTCTGTTGCTTTTATGCCAGCTCAATGCAACGTGCTTAAATGTTTTTTCCGGTGAGCGGGCAGCTTTCTCTGCGATACGTTGCTGTGATGGATTGATATTCTGCGTCAGCAGTTTGCGTATGCCATCACGTTGCTGACGAGCGTAAGCCAGAGAAACATCGGGATAGGCACCTAGGCCGAGGCGGGATTCTTTACCATTGACTCGATATTTGAGATACCAGAGACGTGAACCGCCTGGATTGACTAAAAGGTACAGGCCATGAGAATCGGAAACTTTGAAAGGTTTAGCGGATGGTTTTAAGCTGCGGATTTTTGTGTCGTTAAGAGACATTTGGGGGTCACTCCGTCATCGAACCAACTTGACCCCAAATCTGACCACCAAATTCTCCCGATGCAGAGGGAAAACTAAAAATGCATCGGGAATATTTTTCACGCTAACTTATTGAATCTAAATCACATAAGGATTCGCAAAGAGGCATGAAAACAAGAATTTGGCTCCTCTGACTGGACTCGAACCAGTGACATACGGATTAACAGTCCGCCGTTCTACCGACTGAACTACAGAGGAATCGTGTGAACGAGGCGCATGTTAATGGCCTCTCTAATTTGTGTCAACACTAAAATTAACATGCTGATTCAAATGATTAATTAAGCTTCAAAATGTTGTTTTAGTGTACTTGAGTGGATGAATTGCCACCATACTCGCTATTTTTACGTAAACGCTGTAACGGATCTTGCTGGTAAAAATGGCAGAAGCGCTGCCACAGGGCCGGGAAACGCGGTGCAAAAAGCTCGGGGGCGCTGAAAAAATACTCCGACAGCACGGCGAAACACTCCGCAGGATCGGTAGCTGCATAGGCATCGATGCTGGCGGCGCTCTCACCAACCAGATCAATTTCATCCTGAATATTATCCATCGCCGCGTGCAGGTCGTGTTCCCATCCCGCCACTTCGCGTAAGGGTATCAGCGGTACGCCGCTAGCCCGGTCGCCGTTGCGGGTATCAAGCTTATGCGCCACTTCATGAACAATAAGGTTAAACCCGGATGCATCGAAAGAGTCCTGGATATCCATCCAGTTGAGGATAATTGGCCCTTGCAGCCAGCTTTGCCCCGACTGCACGACACGCTGGTTATGCACCAGCCCGATATCATCCTGCCATTCGTCATCAACAACAAACGGCGCCGGGTAAATCAGCACCTCGTGGAATCCATCGAGCCACTCGATGCCGAGTTCCAGAACCGGTAAGCAGAAGAGCAGGGCGATACGCGAACTTTTCAGCGCATCCAGTTCAAATCCCTGAAGTGCAACCAGGCGTTTTTGCTGCAAGAAACGATCGGCAAGCTGAACCAGTCTTGCCTGGTCGTCCGGCGGGAGATTAGCCAGTAGAGGGATAGCCAGCGCTTCATCCCAGGGCAGCGCCGTATTTCGACCTGCATCATTCGATTTCCAGGGCCACTTAATCATCGCTTTGCTCGCAAACTCGTTACTTGAACAAAATTGGAAGGTCAGGTCTGTTAACATGCCAAACAATCCGGCATGGTGGCAACCACCAAAACAGGGTTGCCAGAGCGTCTGAACAGATTTGTGTTGATAACCAGAGTAGAGGTTACGCTACCGGAAGGATAAATTCCCCTCTCTTTGCCAGTGTTGCTTCAAACTTATCAGCCTGATCCTGTCTCACGTTACGATGCCTTTTTTATCATGTCATCTGCTGGTTAGCACCCAATTTTATCCCTTTGAGTTCACACAATTAGCAACAAGCGAAGGGGGCCTTTTATATGAAAGCGATGGGAATAAAAAAGCCTGCGGGAGCAGGCTTTTGAATAGTGCAGTCTGTTTTACCAGGTTACGCGATGGTGCTTAACGCTGCGTACAACCCGCGCACTGTTTGTTCTGGATCTGCTGGAAGAAGTCATTACCTTTGTCATCCACCAGAATGAACGCCGGGAAGTTTTCCACTTCGATTTTCCAGATAGCTTCCATGCCCAGTTCCGGGTACGCCACGCATTCCAGGCTCTTAATGCTGTTTTGCGCCAGTACCGCTGCCGGGCCGCCGATGCTGCCGAGGTAGAAGCCACCGTGTTTGTGGCAGGCATCGGTCACCTGCTGGCTGCGGTTACCTTTTGCCAGCATGATCATGCTCGCGCCATGCGATTGCAGTAAATCCACGTACGAGTCCATTCGGCCAGCGGTGGTTGGGCCTAACGAGCCGGAGGCATAGCCTTCAGGTGTTTTCGCCGGGCCTGCATAGTAGATCGGATGATCTTTTACGTATTGCGGCAGTTCTTCGCCATTGTCGAGCAACTCTTTCAGTTTGGCGTGGGCGATATCGCGCGCCACGATGATGGTACCGTTCAAAGACAAGCGTGTAGACACTGGATGAGCAGAAAGCTGTGCCAGGATCTCGGTCATTGGCTTATCCAGGTTAATGCTGACCACCTCGCCTTCGCCCTGCTGGCGGAGTGCATCAGGAATGTACTGGCCTGGGTTATGTTCCAGTTTTTCAATCCAGATACCGTCGCGGTTGATTTTCGCTTTGATGTTACGGTCTGCGGAGCAAGAGACGCCCATGCCAATTGGGCAAGAAGCACCGTGACGCGGCAGGCGGATCACGCGGATATCGTGGGCGAAGTACTTGCCGCCAAACTGCGCGCCAAGCCCCAGGTTTTGCGCTTCCTGCAACAGTTCCTGTTCGAGCTGAATATCGCGGAACGCCTGGCCGTGTTCGTTGCCTTCAGTTGGCAAACCATCGTAGTAACGGGTAGACGCCAGCTTCACGGTTTTCAGGGTACTTTCAGCAGAAGTCCCGCCGATAACGAAGGCAATATGGTAAGGAGGACAGGCCGCTGTACCCAGGGTACGCATCTTCTCGACCAGGTAATTTTTGAGTTTCGCCGGGGTGATCAGCGCTTTGGTTTCCTGGTACAGATAGGTTTTGTTGGCTGAACCGCCGCCTTTTGCCATGCACAGGAATTTGTACTCGTCGCCATCAACGCTATAAAGATCGATCTGCGCAGGCAGGTTGGTACCGGTATTCACCTCTTTATACATATCCAGCGCGGCATTCTGTGAATAACGCAGGTTGTCTTCAATATAGGTGTTATACACGCCCTGGCTGAGTGCGGCCTCATCGCCGCCGCCGGTCCAGACGCGCTGGCCTTTTTTACCCATAATGATTGCTGTGCCGGTGTCCTGGCAGGTTGGCAATACGCCTTTGGCGGCGATCTCTGAGTTACGCAGGAATTGCAGCGCGACGTACTTGTCGTTTTCGCTCGCTTGCGGATCGTTCAGGATAGCGGCGACCTGCTTCTGGTGAGACGGGCGTAGCATAAAGGCGGCATCGTGGAAGGCCTGCTGTGCCAGAAGAGTCAGGGCTTCAGGCTCAACTTTGAGGATTTCCTTTCCATCGAACTCACTAACAGAAACGTGCTCTTTGGTCAGCAGATAGTATTCGGTATCGTCGTGCGCGAGAGGGAAGGGGTTCTGGTAGTAAAAGGGTTTGTTTGACATAACTTGCTCCACAAAAATTAAACCGCCGGAGGATTGGTCCGGCGGTCAGAAATCAGAACATCATGGACATCCACGGATAACCAATCAGCAGCAGGGCTGCCAGGAAGATGGCACCGAAGATAGTGCCCAGGCGCCAGTAGTCTTTGGTTGGCAGGTAACCACTACCGTAATAAATCGGGCTTGGGCCAGTACCGTATGGGGTGATGATCCCCATGATACCCAGCGACGTCACCATCAGCAGGACAAACACTTCCATATTCATGCCCGGAATGGTGGAGGCGATGGTCAGCATCGCTGGCAACAGAGCCGTGGTGTGCGCGGTGGTGCTGGCAAACAGGTAGTGCAGCAGATAGAACGCCAGCAGCAGAACGATAGTTGCAACACCCGGAGAGATGCCGCTCATCAGCTGGCCACCTTCTTTACCCAGCCAGCTGATAAAGCCGGTTGAGGAAAGACCATCGGCCAGTGCGACCAGGGTGGCAAACCAGACGAAGGTGTTCCATGCGGCTTTGTTACCGGTGATGTCGTTCCATTCCAGTACGCCAGTCCACAGCATCAGACCCACGATTAACAGGGCAGCCATTGCCGGTTCGATCCACGCAGCAGCGAAGATCCACATCAGCAGCGCACAGCACACGAACACCAACAGCAGGATTTCATTACGGGACAGTTTGCCCAGTTTTTCCAGTTCACGGCTTGCCCACAGCGGCACTTCGTCGTTCACTTTGACTTCTGGTGGGTAGAACCAGTAGGCCAGCAGTGGCATCACCATAATCAACAGCACGCCCAGCGGCAGGAAGGCGATGAACCAGGTACCCCAGGAGATGTTAATCCCTACGGTGCTTTTCACCAGCGCCAGCGCCAGCAGGTTAGGTGCCAGAGCAGAAAGGAACATAGAACTGGTGATACAGGCCGCAGTGATCGCCACCCACATCAGGTACGAACCAATTTTACGCGCGCTTGGGTCATTAGGTTTTGAACCATACAGCGGCGGCAGGTTAGCGATGATAGGGTAGATTGTGCCGCCGCTACGTGCGGTGTTGGATGGCGTAAACGGTGCCAGCAGCAAGTCCGCGAAGGTGATGGCGTAACCGAGCGTCAGGCTGCGACGGCCCAGATACTTCACCAGAATCAGCGCCAGACGGCGACCGAAGCGGGTTTTGTCATAACCTGCTGCAAACATGAAAGCACCGAAAATCAGCCAGACGGTCGAGTTACCGAAACCGCTCACCGCCCATTTAAAGGAGGCGCCCGCCAGTTTGAATTTAGGGTCGGCCAGTTGTTCAGGGCTAAAAAGCACCCACTGGCTGCACAGGGCAATAGCCACGACACCCGTCAGGCCGATAACGGCGCCTGGCAGGGGTTCGAAGATTAACCCCACGATCACGCCCACAAAGATAGCGAAGTAGTGCCATGCATAAGGTGGCAACCCTTCAGGAACGGGAACAAACAGAAGCAGCACGGCAACGATAATTGGCAGAGCCATCATCAGCAGACGTTTTGCGTTTCCGTCTGTTGCCTTACTCGCCACCGGGGGCGTTACAGCAGTTTTTGTATTCATAATTTCACGTCTTAAGTTGTCAAAAATTCGGTTTATGCAGAAATGACAAATTCGCTTTCTTTAGTTTCTTTGCTTTTTTTAGTTATTAAAGGTGCGTTTTTGTAATTTCATTAATAACGACTCAACGCATTTCTGGATGCGTTAAATTAAAAAATGATGATGTTTATATATTGCGCCTTTGGATGCCAGATCTGTTGATCGCGATCAATAAAATAGAATCGCAGGAGTATTTTTAATCTTTCGAAAATAACCCTATAGAGCTATGTGGATATTATTGGTTTTATTATTTAAATTGTTTCTTTTTGATAACATTCGAGATGGGTTGTTTTGGTTATTTTATTGTTTTTGTTGGGTTTTATGTGCGTTACTCAGGTGCTGATTGGTAAGTGAAAGGTTAACGGTGTTTAAATTATTGTGAATAAAGTAATTTATATCACTAACACCAATGTGTTATTAATGTTACCGAAGGGATTAAATAGTTTTATAACTAACGTAATAGCTTTAGAAACTAAAAAAATCATTATATTAATATCATGACATCGGCATAAAAAATCGAAATAAAACTGAGCCCGATAACGAATTCTTAAATTTTAAAGTTTGGAGTTTCTATTATGAGTACTAACGAACGCATCCTTAGCCCTTTCACTCTGCCAAACGGTACTGAACTTAAAAACCGCTTATTAATGGCTCCGATGACAACCTGTACCGGCTATTACGATGGTACGGTAACCAGCGAGTTGGTGGAGTACTATCGGGCACGCTCCGGCAGCATCGGTACCATCATTGTTGAATGCTGCTTTATCGACGATCTTGGGCTTGCCTTCCCGGGCGCTATCGGTATCGATAACGACGAAAAAATCGCCGGCCTGGCAAAAATCGCCGAGGCGATCAAATCCAATGGTTCTAAAGCGCTTCTTCAGATTTACCACGGCGGCCGTATGGTCGACCCAAAACTGATCGGCGGGCGTACACCGGTTGGGCCGAGCGCAGTTGCCGCGCCGCGCGAGGGCGCCGCAACTCCGGTTGCCCTGACCACCAAAGAAGTGGAAGGCATGATCGGCAAGTTTGGTGAAGGCGTACGTCGTGCGATTCAGGCGGGTTTTGATGGCGTCGAAATCCATGGCGCAAATACCTACCTGATCCAGCAGTTTTACTCCCCGAACTCTAACCAGCGTACTGACGAGTGGGGTGGCAGCCGCGATAACCGCGCGAAATTCCCGCTGGCCGTACTGGAGATAACCCATAAAATGGTACGCCAGTACGCGGATGACGCGTTCATTATTGGCTACCGTTTCTCGCCTGAAGAGATGGAAGTCCCTGGCATCCGTTTTGATGACACCATGTACCTGCTGGAAAAACTGGCGGCCCGTGGCGTGGATTATCTGCATTTCTCCGTGGGGGCAACGCTGCGCCCGTCAATTGTCGACACGCAAGACCCAACCCCACTTATCGAAAAATACTGCGCGATGCGTTCCGACACGCTGGCACAAATCCCGGTCATGGGCGTGGGCGGTGTGGTGAATGCCGCTGATGCTAATAACGCCATAGACAAGGGTTACGATCTGATTGCCGTTGGTCGTGCGACCATCGCGTATCCTGACTGGACCGACCGTATTGCTGCCGGTGAAACCCTTGAGCTGTTTATGGACAGCACCCAACGCGAAGCGCTGAGCATCCCGGAACCGCTGTGGCGCTTCTCGCTGGTGGAAGCGATGATCCGCGATATGAGCATGGGCGAATCAAAATTCAAACCGGGCATGTTCGCTGAAAAAGTGCAGGACGATGTAAACGAGTTGGTGATTAACGTCAGCCTCGAAACGGACCGTATTGCGGACATCGAACTGGCGTTCGGCCCGAGCCAGGACGTGGAGTTTGTAACCAGTTTTGAAGAGATCCGCTCCCGTATTCTGGATGCCAACACCCCGCATGTGGATGCCATCACTGGTGCCACCAGCCAGAGCGAAGCGGTGAAAAAAGCTGTTTCCAAAGCAATGCTCAAATCCAGCAAAGCACTGGCAGCGGAAGAAGGTGCCGACCCAAACGAAACCAAATCTGTTGATGTGGTGGTTATCGGCAGCGGTGGCGCAGGCCTGGCGGCGGCGATTCAGGCGCATGACGAAGGTGCGAGTGTACTGATTGTCGAAAAAATGCCAACCATCGGCGGTAACACCATTAAAGCGTCTGCCGGGATGAACGCAGCGGAAACCCGCTTCCAGCGTGTGAAAGGCATTCAGGACAGCAAAGAGCTGTTCTACCAGGAAAGCCTCAAAGGCGGCGGCAACAAGAACAACCCGGAACTGCTGCGTCGCTTTGTGGAAAACGCGCCAGAGGCGATCGAATGGCTGGCAACCCGCGGCATCATGCTGAACGACATCACCACCACCGGTGGGATGAGCATTGACCGTACTCACCGTCCGAAAGATGGTTCTGCGGTGGGCGGATATCTGATAAGCGGCCTGGTGCGTAACGTCACCAAACGCAACATCGACGTGATGCTGGATACCTCCGTCAGTGACATCATTTTCGAAAACGGCGAAGTGACCGGTGTACGCCTGACAACCGAGGATAACGAAACCGTCACCGTGGCCACCAAAAGCGTAATTGTCGCCACCGGCGGCTTCAGCGCCAACAGCCAGATGGTCGTGAAATACCGTCCGGATCTGGAAGGTTTCGTGACCACTAACCATAAAGGTGCAACAGGTGGCGGTATCGCGCTGCTGGAGCGTATCGGCGCTGGCACTGTTGATATGGGCGAAATTCAGATTCACCCGACCGTTGAGCAGAAAACCTCTTACCTGATTTCCGAATCCATCCGTGGTGGTGGTGCGATTCTGGTGAACCAGCAGGGGAACCGCTTCTTCAATGAAATGGAGACGCGCGATAAAGTCTCTGCCCAGATTATTGCCCTGCCTGAAAAATACGCTTACATCGTCTTTGATGAGCATGTCCGTGCGAAAAACAAAGCTGCTGATGAGTATATCGCCAAAGGTTTCGTCACCAGTGCCAGCTCACCAAAAGCCCTGGCTGAAACCTTAGGAATGGATTATCACGCTTTCCTGGCAACGCTCGAACGCTATAACGGCTTTGTTGAAAAACAGCACGATGATGACTTCGGCCGTACCACCGCACTGCGTGCGCCAATCAACGAAGGGCCATTCCATGCCATTCAGATTGCGCCGGGCGTACACCATACGATGGGTGGCGTAACCATCAACACCGAAACCTGTGTGCTGGACAACGACTACCAGGTTATCCCGGGGGCATTCGCCGCAGGTGAAGTGGTTGGCGGTATTCACGGTGGTAACCGTATTGGGGGGAACGCAGTGGCAGATATCATTATTTTTGGTACGCTTGCCGGACATCAGGCAGCGATGCGTTCGAAAATGTAATGGCCTCATGCCCGGTAGCTCTGTGCTTACCGGGCATGAAACGTACAAATGGCACCTGACCCGTAGGCCGGATACGCGTTGCGCATCCGGCATGTCAACCAAGGAGCCCTGTCCATGCCGTCTGCCAATCGTGTCTACAGTTATTCCGCCGTGCTGATGGGTTCGCCCATCCTTCTGAAACTTTTTTCCCACGACGAGGCGCTTGCCTCCCGCGTTTTCCGTTTAATCAAACAGTATGAAGATTTGCTCACCGTAAACCGCGCGCAATCTCAGGTGATGGATATCAACCATGCGGCCGGGCGTCACCCGGTTTCCGTCAGCCAGCCTGTATTTGAACTTATTCGCTGCGCAAAAGCCACCAGCCTGTACCCGGGAAGTGCCTTTAATCTGGCGATCGGCCCGCTGGTGAAACGCTGGAAAATTGGTTTTAAGGGCGACACCGTACCACCAGCTGACGACATTGCTTCACTGCTTTCGATTACCCGGCCCGAAGATGTCCTGCTTGATGAGGCAAACAGCAGCGTATGGCTGGCCAAAGCGGGAATGGAAATTGACCTGGGTGCCATCGCCAAAGGGTATATCGCCGACAGGGTGCGCGATTACCTGCGTAAAGAGGGCGCAGACCTGGGGCTGATTAACCTGGGCGGCAACATCCAGACGCTGGGATCGCCGGAAGGCGGCTGGAGCGTGGGGCTGAAAAAACCGTTTGCCGCGGATGAACTGATTGGCTCGATGGACGTCGAGAATATGTCCGTTGTGACTTCCGGAACGTATGAGCGTTACTTTGAGCAAGACGGTAAACGTTATCACCATATTCTTGACCCGCGCACCGGTTATCCGCTGGATAATGAGCTGGACAGCGTGACGATTGTTTCAAAGAACTCTATCGACGGCGATATCTGGACTACGCTGATGTTTGGCATGGGGGTTGAGAAGGGCTGCGTGGCGTTGCGGGCGCGGCCTGACATTGAAGCCATCTTCGTCACGAAAGCGAAAGAGGTGGTTTTCTCATCTAAACACCTCTTCCGCTTTACCTTACTGGATAACGATTACCGCGTTACTGACAGTACTGTCTGAGCAGGCCAATCTGTTCCGGCTGGAGCCGGTAGCGATACACCGGACGCCCCGTTGCGCCGTAGTGAATGCTGGTGAACAGAATGGTGATTTGCGCCAGCCAGATGAGGTATTTGCGGCACGACACCCGCGAAATATTCACTGCGTTTGCCAGGTCGTCGGTTGAAAACTCCATATCCGGGTGGCCGTCGATCCACTGACAAATGGTGCGCAACGTCTGTGGAGTTAAACCTTTCGGCAGACGCTTGCTGTCTGCCAGTTCCGGCGCGCCACCGTGCAGCAGCCGATCGACATCCGCCTGTTCATAATACTGGTGCGATCCCATCAGGCTGTGTTTCGCCTTCCAGCCGTTCAGCGCCTCTTCAAAACGCGGGAACTGGAACGGTTTAATCAGGTAATCCACCACGCCGTAATGCATGGATGTCTGGATCGTCACCGCATCGGATGCTGAAGAGATCATGATGACGTCAATCTGGCGACCAGATGCGCGAATGACAGGCAGGAGATCCAGCCCGTTATCCTGCTGCATGTAGACGTCCAGCAGCACCAGATCGATAGGCTGAGCCGGATTATTAATATACGCCTCGGCCTGGTTGAGCGTGGAGGCGACGCCGCAGCAGCTAAATCCCTCAACGCGGTTAACATACAGACGGTTGAGGTCGGCTACCATGGCATCATCATCGACAATTAATACATTTATCACGCGATATTCCTCTCGCTATCCCAGGGGATCTGAACAAAAAATTGGGTAAAAACGCCAGGTTCCGACTCGACGGTGATGTCTCCGCCGAGGTTGTGGATCTGCTGGCGAGCAAGGAACAGCCCAACACCACGGTTTTCACCTTTCGTTGAGTAGCCTTTATTAAAAATATCTTCCAGCCGCACGGGGTCAATTCCGGGGCCGTCATCGCTAACTTCACAGCTGAGCCAGCCATTCTGGTAGTGCAGTAGCAGGCTAATTTCGCCTTCGCGCTGGCCCGTCATCGCATCCAGTGCATTTTCAATCAAATTACCGAGCACGGTAATGAGCACCGCGACCTGTTCTTCGTTGGTGCAATCCGGGAGCAGACACTCATCGGCCAGGGTCAGGGTAAAACCGGCCTCCTTGGCGCGATTAATTTTGCCCAGTAAAAAGCCCGCGATCACCGGGGACTTAATCTTGCCCTGAATCGCGCCGATGTCAGTCTGGTAATTTTGCGCGGTCTGGATAATGTACTCTTCCAGTTTGTCGTAACGCTTCATGTGCAGCAAACCCAGGATGACATGCAGCTTATTCATAAACTCGTGGGTATGGGAACGCAGGGCATCGACGTAGTTGACCATGCCGTCAATGCGTTGCATCAACTGGCTGATTTCAGTCTTATCACGGAAAGTGCTGATGGCCCCAATCACCTGATTCTGGCTCTTAACAGGCACCATATTACAGAGCAGCAAACGGCCGTTGCAGCTGATCTCCTGATCCTGACGGGCAACCCCGGTTTTTGACACCTCTCTCAGGCTTGCCAGTAGAGGGGAGTGGGGTGGTTCACCCGAGTTTTCAGCGGATTGGCCCGATGGCAGCAGCAAAATCTGCCGGGCTGCGTGGTTTATCATCGTGACCCGTCCGTGAATGTCGACGGCGACAACTCCTTCACGCAAGGACTGTAACATCGCCTGACGTTGCTCAAACAGCGCGGAGATTTCATAAGGCTCCAGGCCAAACAGAATACGCTTCAGGACGCGGACCAGGCCCCAGATCCCAAGAGAGCTCATCAGGATACTGAACAGGATGGTCCAGAGGGCATTTTGCCGCCCGCGCGTGATTTGCTCTTCAACTTTATTGAGTGAAATCCCCACCACGACAACGCCAATCTGTTCGTGTTGCGCATCATAGATGGGGGTAAACACACGCAGCGCCTCTGCGAGTACGCCCCGATTGACGGAGACGTTCTCTTTTCCCTCCAGCGCCGGGGTCAGGTCATCCCCGATAAAATGTAGCCCTAAGAGCGCTTCGTTCGGGTGAGAGTACCGAATCCCCCGCATATCGGTCACGACCGTGAACAGCAGATCGTTGCGCTGCGTGATGGCCTGTGCAATGGGCTGAATGATATCGGCCTGCGGCGGTTGCATCAGCCCGCGCTTGACCTCCGGGCTGTCGGCCAGCGTTCTGGCAATCCCCAGGGCGGTATCTTTAACATCATCGCGCGTTGCCCTGGTGATTTGCACAGAATAGAGCGCGAACACGACCAGCAGTACCGATCCGATAATGGCGCAGACCATCAGGGTGACCAGTGTGTTCAGCTTCATGGGGCGCTTGCGCGTCAGGGGAAAAGGCTGCAAATCGCTCATCAACACTCCGCGATGAATAAGAAAGGGCTAATTATCGCCGATGACGGGCGTTTCTTAAAGCTATGTAAAACTTGCCTTTGCTCCTCTTTTCGTGAACCTCCTCGCATGTCATCTATATAAAACCCTTTATAGTGTGTGTGAACTCATAATAAGGAGGCTGTTTATGAGCACTATGCTTACCGGTTCAGTCAAGGAAAGACGGCATTCCAGCACGATCAACATTGATAGATTATCCACGCTGGACATGCTGCAAGTCATTCACCAGGAAGACGCAAACATCTCCTCTGCCATTACCCCATTTTTAAACACCATTGCCCGCGTGGTTGATAACGCTGCGGCAACCCTGAGCCATGGCGGCCGCCTGGTGATTGTGGGGGCGGGGCCTTCCGGGCGGGTAGCAGAACAGGCGGCGAAAGAGTATGCACCAGGCAAGCATCCCGTTATTGCCCTTACGGCGGGTGACGGCGCCGGAAATTATGAACGGGGTGTGGCCGAACTCCAGGCAATCAAATTTGGCGAGCACGATATGATGTTGGCCCTGACCGTCAGCGGTAAAACGCCGTGGGTGTGGGGAGCAATGCGACACGCCTGGTCGTTGGGGTCGCCGCTGGCGGTCATCACCAGCGATGCGCAAAGTGAAGCGGCACAGCTGGCGAGCATGGTGATCGCACCTGAGCTGGGCGCTGATGTGGTGGCGGGTTTTAGCAACACTAAAGCCGGGATCGCCCAGAAAATGATCCTTAATATGGTGACCACCGGTCTGGCGGTTCGTAGCGGGCGCGTTTACAGCAATCTGCGGGTGGATCTTGAAGCCAGCAGTACCAAATGGACAGAACGGCAAATTGCAATCGTGATGGAAGCGGGCGGCTGTACCCGGGCGGTAGCGAAAGCCGCGCTGGAAAGCTGCAATCACAACTGTAAAACCGCCGTGCTGATGGTGCTGACCGGCCTGGATGCGTGGAATGCCCATGAACTGCTTTCACAGAATAATGGGTTTATTCGGGTGGCCTTGCAGGAAGCGCCTTAATCACTAAAGCGTGAGACAAAAAAGCCCGCAAGAAGCGGGCTTTGGTGTTTTTGGGGGATTAGAACTGGTAGGTCATGCCAATACCAACGATGTCATCGGTAGAAATATCGTATGCATCATACAAAGCTTCGTCCTGATCCAGCATGTTGATTTTATAATCAACATAGGTGGAGAAGTTTTTGTTGAAGCTATAGGTCATGCCCAGGTCGATATAGTTAACCAAGTCCTTATTGAATCCCTTACCGTCCAGATCTTTACCTTTTGAGTAAACCCATGCCAAAGAAGGACGCAGTCCGAAGTCGAACTGGTATTGTGCGACTGCTTCAAAGTTCTGAGTCTGGTTGGCGATACCAAAGTTACCGATTGGCGTCATGTTGCTGGTTTCAGCATACATCATTGCCAGATAGATGCTGTTAGCATCGTATTTCGCACCAACGGTCCAGGCTTCTGCCTTTTCACCGCCAGCATAACCGACGCTTTCTGAGCTTTTGCCATATGCAACTTGCTCATTAGTACGGTCAGAAGAGGAGTATGCTGCACCGAGGCTCAGGCCAGACAGATCACCAGAGAAGTCATAAGACGTGGAGATACCGAAGCCGTCACCGTTCTGGAAACGTACATCGTCATGACCGTTTTTGGTGCCTTCCTGATCTTCTGTTTGATCCTGACCTTCGTTAGCGCCTTGATACTGTAACGCGAAGTTCAGGCCATCAACCAGGCCGAAGAAATCAGAGTTACGGTAAGTTGCCAGACCGTTAGCACGGCCATTCATAAAGTTGTCAGTCCAGGTGTAAGAATCGCCACCGAATACTGGAAGCATATCCGTCCAGGCTTCAACGTCATAGACAACGCCGTAATTACGACCGTAATCAAATGAACCGTATTCACCATACTTCAGGCCAGCATATGCCAGTCGGTTGAATGATTTATCACCGGCGCCCTCAGTGTCATTTGCGTAGGTCTTATATTCCCACTGACCGTAACCAACCAGATCGTTAGTGATCTGGGTTTCGCCTTTGAAACCAATCTGCACGTAGGTTTCATCACCATCGTCGCCAGGGTTATCAGAGAAGGTATGACGTGCATCGACTTTACCGTACAAGTCAACTTTATTACCGTTTTTGTTGTAAATTTCAGCCGCATTTGCTGCGCCTGCGATTAACATTGCGGGTACAAGAATTGCCAGAACTTTTCTTTTCATTATATATTCCCTATAAATATAGATTCTATGAATATACGTAATCACCCTCCGTAATTACAGCGTCGATACTATTCTATGTGATGTGAAATTCGTTCAAAAATAAATGTAATTAAATGATTATTTTTATTTCAATATATTTCTATTAATCTCTTTATTTTTCAAATCTATGAGTGTTGGAAAAGTATTTTCATGAGTTATGCTTATATTTTCATGGTGTTATGTATTGGCTGTGAGTTGCGGTTATTGATTTTGTAAATGAGTTAGAACGAATTTTGGGCTTTGGTATTTGTATTTTGTATGTATTTATTCGAGGTTTTAAAACACGTTCATTAAATATCTCATTGAAATAAATGGCTATAAAAATAGGTGATGGAAGAAAAACGTTTTCTGCTGTAATTGTATTTTACGCAAACGGTTTAAATGAAGGGGAATCGGAATTAGTGCCTTCACCATGCAAAGTGGCAAGCGCAGTGTGGGAAATTTGTCTGAGATCAACTTAACGCAAACTGAGGTGCAGAAAGTGCCGCCAGGGCCAGCATTCAGCGAAAAAATGTGATAAAAATCACAAAAAACGAATGTGCGATGTGAAACCGGTAACGTAGCGACCGTGAAACTGGGGTTGAGAATGGAACAAAAAAACGATCGTAGCCTGGGAGGCAAACTGGCCCTGTGGGTGTTCTATGCATTTTGTGGATATTTCATGTGGGCCATGGTCCGCTATGTGTGGGTTGTCAGTAAAATTCCTGCCGTGTCGTGTGCCGTTGTGGAGGGCGATTTAGGGTCAACCAGCGGTAAATGGCTTGGCGCATTCCTGGGGTTTTTAGTTCTGGGTGCTGTTGGCCTGATTCTGGGTGGGATTGCCTGGTACACGCGTCCCCGTGCCGACAGGCCGTGATAGCCGTACGGAAAGTTGCTATTGTAGCCGTTTTGGCGACAGGACAAGATTATGGAACTTGCGCAGTGGCAACGCCGCTTCGAAAGCTGGCTGGAGCAACATCATTCTACCGATGATACCGCACATGATATCTCGCACTTTCGCCGGGTCTGGCTGACGGCACAGAAGATGATGGTCAACGAGGCCGTCGATCCGCTGGTGGTGCTCACCTCATGCTATTTCCATGACATTGTCAGCCTGCCAAAAAATCACCCTGAACGCAGCCAGTCCTCAGCGCTTGCGGCACGCAAGGCACGCCAGATCCTGGCGGACGATTTCCCTGATTTTCCGCCAGAGCGCTACAGTGCCGTGGAACATGCAATAGAAGCGCACAGCTTTAGCGCCGGGATCGCGCCTCGCACTCAGGAGGCGAAAATTGTCCAGGATGCTGACAGGCTTGAAGCACTTGGCGCCATTGGCCTGGCGCGTGTTTTTGCCGTATCGGGGGCATTAGGCGTGCCATTGTTTGATGCTAATGATCCCTTTGCCGATTCACGTACGTTGAATGACAAAGCCTTTGCACTGGATCATTTCCAGACCAAACTGCTGCGTCTGCCCGAAACCATGCAAACGGAAATCGGGCGCGACATGGCACGTCACAATGCCGATTACCTGATTCAGTTTATGGCGAAACTGAGCGCCGAATTACAGGGCGACTGCCTGGGTGTCGACAGCCAGGTGCAGAGCCGCTTCCGTCGCAGTTTGCAGGCCTGAACTGTGGTAATCTGTTTCCAGTCTTTATTGTCCGGTTAAAAGAATGCAGGAAAATCGATCAGTGACTGAACCCGCGCCAGCGCAGGCGGCGAAATCTACGGTAGCTGTGCAGGCATTACTGCGTCAGTTGCTGGATATCTATGATGCAAAAAGCCTGGCAAACCAGCTGGAGGCTTACGGTGAAAGCCACTGGAGCCCGGCAATACTGAAAAGACTGCTGACCAGCGAGCGGGCGGGGCATCGTCTGAGCGACGGTGAATATCGCTATCTGCAAAATTTGCTTCCGCGCCCTCCGGCTGCACACCCGAACTATGCTTTCCGTTTTATCGATCTCTTTGCCGGTATCGGCGGTATCCGGCACGGTTTTGAAGCCATTGGCGGCCAGTGCGTATTTACCAGCGAATGGAACAAACATGCCGTGCGCACCTATAAAGCGAACTGGTATTGCGATCCTGCCAGCCACCAGTTTAATGCCGATATCCGCGAAGCGACCCTGAGCCATAAAGACGGTGTAACCGATAAAGACGCTGCTGAACATATACGCCAGACCATCCCGGAACATGATGTGCTGCTGGCGGGCTTCCCGTGCCAGCCGTTTTCGTTAGCCGGGGTGTCGAAGAAAAATGCGTTAGGACGCGCCCACGGCTTTGCCTGCGACACCCAGGGGACGCTGTTTTTTGATGTGGCCCGTATTATTGATGCCCGCCGTCCGGCCATTTTTGTGCTGGAAAACGTGAAGAATTTAAAGAGCCACGATGGCGGGAAAACCTTCCGTATCATCATGCAAACGCTCGATGACCTTGGTTACGATGTGGCGGATTCACAGGATATGGGAGCCGACGATCCGAAAATTATCGATGGCAAACATTTCCTGCCGCAACATCGTGAGCGCATTGTGCTGGTGGGATTCCGTCGCGACCTTAATCTGAAGGGGGATTTCACCCTGCGGGATATCCCGTCTTTGTATCCGGCGCGTCGTCTAACCGTTGCTGAACTACTGGAACCTGCTGTGGACGCGAAGTTCATCCTGACGCCAGTGCTGTGGAAGTACCTCTATCGCTATGCCAAAAAGCACCAGGCCAAAGGTAATGGCTTCGGTTTCGGTATGGTTAACCCGAAAGAGCCGGGCAGTGTGACCCGTACTTTATCGGCCCGCTATTACAAAGATGGCGCAGAGATCCTCATCGACCGTGGATGGGATAAAGCACTGGGCGAGAAGGATTTTGACGACCCGCAGAACCAGCTTCACCGACCGCGCCGTTTAACTCCACGCGAGTGCGCCCGGCTGATGGGTTTTGAAACACCGCAAGGGTATAACTTCCGTATTCCGGTGTCCGACACCCAGGCGTATCGTCAGTTTGGTAACTCGGTGGTAGTTCCGGCGTTTGCTGCGGTAGCAAAATTGCTGGCATCGCGCATCAGACAGGCCGTTGCGCTTCGTGAGAGTGAGACCGTCAATGACGGATGTGCACAATAAGGCCACCCGCAGCAAAAACATGCGTGCTATCGGCACGCGTGATACCGCAATCGAAAAACGGCTGGCAGGGTTGCTGGCTCAGGCAGGGTTTGATTTTCGGGTTCAGGATGCCGCGCTTCCGGGGCGTCCTGATTTCGTTATCGATCTCTACCAGTGCATCATCTTTACCCACGGTTGTTTCTGGCATCACCACAACTGCTATCTGTTCAAAGTGCCTGCTACCCGCACCGATTTCTGGCTGGACAAAATTGGCAAGAATGTGGCGCGCGACACGCGCGATATCGGGCTGCTTATCTCGCAAGGATGGCGGGTGCTGGTGGTGTGGGAATGCGCATTACGCGGCAAAATGAAGCTGGATGATGCAGGGCTTACCGAGCGTCTGGAAGAGTGGATCTGCGGCGGCGGTCAGGCCGCGCAGATAGACACTCAGGGCATTCACCCTTTTACAGTTTATCCGCCTCACAAGGCGTCACCACAGGTTTAGCGGGCAGCAAATACTTGCCTAATGTCACCAGCACAACCGCCATAATAATCACCCCTAACGCCAGCCATTCAACTGGCGACAGTGTCTCGCCCGCGAATCCCGTTCCCAGCAATACGGCCACAACCGGGTTGACGTAGGCATAGCTGGTTGCCACAGCCGGCGAAACATTACGGATCAGGAACATATATGCGTTGATGGCGATAATGGAGCCAAACAGAGCCAGATACCCTACGGCCAGGAAACCTGATAAATCCGGCATTGCTGTCAGTTTTTCACCGGAAATCATGGAGGCGATGAACAGCACAACACCTGCCGCGAGCATCTCAATCGCACCTGCCATCATGCCGGACGGCAATTCGATGCGGGAGCCATAAACGGAACCGAACGCCCAGCTCATAGAGCCAATCAGAATAAGAATTGCCCCCCACGGATTTCCGCTCAGATTGCCGCCGCTGTTAAGCAGAATAATCCCCGCAAGCCCGATACCAATTCCCATCCATTCCAGTTTACGGGTCCGGATACCGAAAAGACGACTAAAGCACAGCGTAAACAGCGGCACTGTGGCCACGACCACCGCAGCGATGCCGGATGGCACATTCTGGTGTTCTGCCACGGTTACAAAACCATTACCCACGGCCAGCAACAGTACGCCAATCAGGGCCGCATTTAACATCGGGCGCAGAGGCGGGAGTTTATGCCCACGCAGCAATAAAAAGGCCGTCAGCAGCACGCCCGCCGAGAGAAAACGCGTACCCGCCATCATCAGGGGGGGCCAGCTTTCCACACCGATACGAATGACAAAATAGGTGGAACCCCAGATGATATACAGTGAAAAAAGCGCTCCAAGGAGCGGTAACAGGTGCCGGAAACGCATAGTCCCTCACGACGAAATAAAAAGGTCGCTGATAGTAAACGTGAAAACTATCTCGCTGGCGAGCCCTTTAATTGTGTAGTTGATGTGAATTTTTTGTTGACTTGAGGTGCCTGTTCCAGGGTTTTGGCTTTTGCTCCATACTATTCACCTAATTACCAAAAAAAGAAGGATAGAGATTTTGGCAGGAAGTAGCTTGTTAACATTGCTGGACGATATTGCCACCTTGCTGGATGACATTTCGGTCATGGGAAAACTGGCGGCAAAAAAGACCGCCGGCGTCCTGGGGGATGATTTATCGCTGAATGCCCAGCAGGTGACCGGGGTGCGGGCAAACCGTGAATTGCCGGTTGTCTGGGGCGTGGCAAAGGGATCGTTTATTAACAAAGTGATCCTGGTGCCGCTGGCGCTGCTGATTAGTGCCTTCATTCCGTGGGCCATTACACCGCTATTGATGGTGGGGGGGGCGTTTCTCTGTTTTGAGGGCGTGGAAAAGGTCCTGCATTCATTTGCGTCCCGAAAAGAAAATGAGACGCCACTGGCGCGCCAGCAACGTCTGGAGGCGCTTGCCGCTCAGGACCCGACGGCTTTCGAGCGCGATAAGATCAAAGGCGCCATTCGTACTGACTTTATTCTGTCGGCGGAAATCGTGGCGATTACACTCGGGATTGTCTCTGAATCGCCGCTGCTTAATCAGGTGCTGATCCTCTCTGGTATCGCGATTCTGGTGACCGTGGGGGTGTATGGTCTGGTGGGGATTATCGTCAAACTGGACGATATGGGCTACTGGCTGGCCGAGAAGTCGAGCGTTATTGCGCAGACAGTTGGTAAAGGGTTACTGGTGCTGGCGCCGTGGCTGATGAAAATATTGTCGGTTGTGGGCACCCTGGCTATGTTCCTTGTGGGGGGCGGGATTGTGGTACACGGCATTGCACCACTTCACCACGCTATTGAACAGTTTGCCTCGGGGCAAGGAGCCATTGCGGCGGCGGTTGTACCAACTCTGGTAAATCTGGTACTGGGATTTATCATCGGTGGCGTGGTGGTCGCGGTGGTAAAACTGGTCGAAAAGATGCGTGGAACGTCGCACTAATTGTTACCTTCTCAGGGATGCAAAAAGGCCATTCCTCGTCTAAATTGAAACAGTTTCACCCTGATACAGGAGGCAGGTATGGTCTTTTTGGTCAGTGATGAAGTTAAGCCCAAGAATGGCGGTCCACGCATGATTGTCACCGGATATTCCAGCGGAATGGTGGAGTGTCGGTGGCATGATGGTTACGGTATCAAGCGGGAGGCTTTTCGTGAGGACGAGCTATTGCCTGGTGAAGGCCGGCAAAAGCGCGACAAGGCTTAATCACGTAACGCCCGGCCTCGCCGGGCGTTTTTACAGATAAGCAGGTAAATCGTACTGCACGTTTCTGCGCCAGGGTTGGGGCGGAGACTGTAGAGTGGCAATCAGGGAGTGTGTGTGCAGCGCGATACCTATGTGGTGAAACAAACTTTTCTGCAATGGCTGCGCAAACGCAGCAATCCCCGCTTGATTGTTAATCTCTGTTTTCTGGTGGTGTTAGTCTTTTCCACCCTACTGACCTGGCGTGAAGTGGTGGTGCTTGAGGGGGCGTATGTCTCCAGCCAACACAATCACCTGGAAACGGTCGCTACGGCGCTGGACAGACAATTGCAGTTCAGCGTGGATAAACTGCTTTTTTTCCGCCACGGTATGCGTGATGCGCTCCAGCTCCCACTGGCTTTCGGCGTATTACATGAAGCCGTTCAGCGTTTCGAAGACCTGCGTAACATCCCTTCCTGGCAGCTCGCGGTTGATAAAGACCGCACGCTACCGATAAATGGCGTGTCGGATGCGTTTGTAGAGAAAACCACGCTCCTGAATCGCGATGACGATCTGTTGAATAACGAACTCTCTGCAGCGCTTGAAGTAGGGTATTTGCTGCGTCTTGGCTCCTCGTCGACGCGTCAGGAAGAGCGGGTTGTGTACGTTTCTCGTGCCGGATTTTATCTCTCAACGGACACCGTCTCCCACACGGAAGATATCGTTCCTCGCTATTATCAACTGGTGACGCAGCCGTGGTTTGTACAGCAATCTGAGCGCGCGAATCGCGCGCGCGCGGTGCGTTGGTTTATCTCCCCACCGTCCTCCTGGACCGGTGGGGAGCAGGCAATTACCGCCAGCGTGCCCATCTATTTCGACCATTACTGGTACGGTGTTGTGGCGATGGATTTTTCCTTCTCCACCATGAAGCGTCTCCTGAAAGATGCGACGTCCGATCAAACGGAAGGGGAGTACCAGCTTTACGATACCCGGCTCAATCTGATTGCCACTTCAGCGCCCACCGCGGGCAACATTAACCATTTTGACGAACGCGAGCTGGCGCAGATGGCCTATGATATCGAAAGCGATACTGAGGGCGGGATCCGCCTGGGCAGTCGCTTTGTGAGCTGGGAACGGCTGGATCACTTTGATGGCGTTGTTCTGCGCGTTCATACGCTGCATGACGGTGTACGGGGTGATTTTGGCAGTATCAGCATTGTTCTTGCGTTGTTGTGGGCGCTCTTTACCGCCATGCTGTTGATCTCCTGGCTGGTGATCCGTCGGATGGTCAGTAACATGTATGCGCTTCAGCACACCTTGCAATGGCAGGCGTGGCATGACCCGTTGACTCGTCTGAATAATCGCGGTGCACTCTTCGAACGCGCAAAAATACTGGCGAAGAGCTGTTCTCAGCAGTCGCTGCCATTCTCGGTTATCCAGATCGATCTCGATCACTTCAAAAACATTAATGACCGCTTCGGCCATCAGGCCGGGGACCGGGTGTTATCACATTCGGCGGGGCTGATTGTCAGCGCGCTTCGTACCAACGATGTCGCCGGACGCGTGGGTGGAGAGGAGTTCTGTGTGGTACTGCCGGGTATTGCCCTGGAAGAGGCGGCAGAGATAGCAGAGCGCATTCGGTCACGCATCAACAGCAAAGAGATCCTGGTGAAAAAAAGCACCACTGTGCGCGTCAGCGCATCACTTGGCGTGAGCTGTGCGCAGGAAAAGGGCAACTACGACTTCGAGCAACTTCAGTCTATAGCGGATGCCCGGTTGTATCTGGCAAAACAAGGTGGGCGTAATCAGGTAGTGTGGGACGATCAGGATAAGAAGTGATCCAGCCCCTCGTGCCAGCCAGCAGGGCCGGGGAGTCTGGTGTGATACACCCGCGCGGGATTATCATCTTTAAGCTGTACACCCTGGCGGTTGATCCCTTTGACTATCACGGCGAAATCAACGCTGTCCAGAAGCGGGGCATCATTGGGACCATCACCCAGGCCCAGCGTGGTGGGTGTTATCCCTTCAAGCACGCGGTATTGTTCAATTAACCAGATTACCGCCCGATCTTTCCCTTCACGCGCATCCAGTATGTGCCAGAAGCGGGCACCCTGAACAAACTTCAGCCCCCGACGGGCGAGATCATCTTCAAAGCGTACCATTTGTTCATCGCTGTCGCGCCAGATAAGCGTAACGGAAGCCTCATGCCGGCGCGCCAGCGTTGCACGGGGGCGGTTAAGGCCGGTCCACTCGCTGATGACGCGCTCGTCAACGTCGTCAAAGGTGGTGAATTTGTAGCCCTCTTGCTGGCGGAGTTGTTCGATAAAGTGGCGAATGTTGCTGTGCGAAATGCCTTTTATCAGCCGGGGTGCCGCTGGGTGTGCTTCCCAGCGTACATCCAACTGTATCACCGCGCCGTTTTCAGCAATGAACGGTAATCCTTCAAGACCCAGATCCTGCTGGATAGCAATAACCTCCGCTGCCGTTTTACTGCTACAGAGAATGACCGGGATCTGATAGTCCTGGAGCCTGTCCAGCCAGGGCATCGCGGGTTGCCAGTCGTAGGTATGGATATCCAGCAGCGTACCGTCGAGGTCAGTAAAAACCAGCAGGGTGTCCTGTAGTGAAGGCATAACAACTCCTGATATAGAATTAGCTATTTTTTAAGAATATTCCTAAAAAAGAGCCACGCGTCGAATGGTTTTGTTATGGAACCGATACCGTTAAACCCGCTGACGTCGCATGTTGGTACACATAACTCAAACGAACATTGGTACTAAGTAATATTTATATAGAGAATATTTGCTTGTCATACAAAATTGTTGGGGATAGTGTGGATGGCACATCAGATTTCCTGGTGTAACGAATTTTCAAGTGCTTCTTGCATAAGCAAGTTTCATCCCGGCCATCCCCATGACCGGGATTTTTTTCGCGTTAACGGTTTATTTCCGTCACGCTAAAGTCGTGAATATCAAGCTCAAAGGCTTCGGCGAGCTCGCGATAGGTATGGTAATCCCGCCCGTTTACCATGACTCGCGTAGGGTCGTCTTCCCTCCGGCGAACTTCACTCTCACTAATTTCATTAATGGCGGCGAGCAGGGCATCGACATTCACATCGATATCGCTCTTCTCATTTCCGGTCTTCATTACTTACACCTCCTTCAACCCGTCCACTCTTAAGTATAGACCGCACACAAAAACGCCATTCGCGCCAGGCGCCGATGTGAGTTTTTGAGATTTGTTCTACACTGGCTCAAAACCACAGGAGGAATGTATGAAGGTCAACGATCGGGTAACTGTCAAAACGGACGGTGGGCCGCGCCGCCCAGGCGTCGTGCTGGCAATAGAAGAGTTCAATGAAGGCATCATGTACCTGGTGTCGCTGGAAGACTACCCGCTCGGTATCTGGTTCTTTAACGAACTGGGGCACCCGGATGGGATTTTTGTGGAAACGGTGGAATAATCGCGGGTCGGGCAGCACTCTGCGTGCCCGGCATCTGGCTAAATACATGCAAAAATCTCTGGCCAGGCCAGAGATCAAAGGTAGAGTACGAAAGATAAAAAGCGGGTTAGCGCATGTTAACGAAAATCCCGTTCGTCACATTATCGGTCAGGCGGACGACGTGGTAGATCACTTGCTTATTATGCGTTTTAATTTTCCTTTTAATATTTCCTTTATGTGACGATACCGTTTTGGCTTTGATATTCATTTGGTCAGAAATCTGAATTGTCCCTTGCCCTGCCATCCACATTTTTAACATACTTGATTCAGTTCTGCTTAATGATAGGGTCGGTAAGTTAACCGCTCCTACATTCTTAACTTCTTTATTCAAATAATCGCCCAGAATGTCATCCAGCGACTCTGGTTTAATCGACTTAGAACTGATCAATAAATTGTTACGGACTAACAAATATTCATCGAAATGGATATTTGCGATCGCCATAAAAACAATAAACAGAGTTTTAGGATGCTGATTAATGATTTGCTTTATTTGCTGACTGTTGGCTGGGTCGTGAATGAAACAGTCCTCATTAATAAACACCACGCCTGGCTTAAGTTCATCGCAAGCGGCTGCAAGTTCGTCAACGGTGTGTGCATCGTTGATGTCCCTCTTTCTTACCCCTCTGCTTGCCAGGTACCCGGTTAACCCTAGCCGGGTGTAACTGCATAAATCCATAATGATCGTTGACATGGCATACCCTCACTCAATGCGTAACGATAATTCACCATCTGCCTGAGAGCTCATAAACAGCCATACGGGATGGAAAAACATAATAAACCTGTGAGCATGACAAAGACTTTCAGGCGGACTCACTATCCCGTAAAGTTACGTATAATTTGCCAGGAATCATCTTAAAGTAAAGTAAATATTAAGTATTGTGAGTTGCTTAGAAACAATTAAACCGCGTCAGATATATCCTGGAAGATGTTTTACGGGTTTTATTTTAGGAATATCCTCAGAAAGACAATGTAAACATTGCGGGTTATTATTTACGTGGCAGTTCACTGACAATATCTGCTAACAGGTTGAATATCTCGCTGAATAAATGTTCACAGAACGGAGCGATAAGTGGCATGAGTAATGACATTAATAAAAGGCCGACCATCAGCGTCACCGGGAAGCCAATGACAAATACCGATAACTGTGGTGCCATTCTGTTCAGTAAACCTAATGACAGGTTAACGGTGAGCAGCAACGTAATGATCGGCAGCGCCAGCATCAGCCCGTTCAGGAAAATAAGCCCGGCGGCACGCGTCAGCGCCAGGAACGCATTACTGTTGACCGGCGACTCGCCAATCGGCAGCGTGTGGAAGGTATCCACCAGCATCGAGATCAACCACAGATGTCCGTTGAACGACAGGAACAACAGCATTGCCAGCAGGTCGATGATACGGGCCAGTACCGGCATGTTCAGGTGACTACCCGGGTCAACAAAGGTCGCGAAGGATAAGCCCATTTGCAGGCCGATCAGCTCGCCCGCGGTACGAATCGCCGCAAAGGCAAGTTGCATGGTAAAGCCAACGGCAACGCCAATCATTACCTGCTGCATGGCAACCCACAGCGCATTTGCTGACACAATCGGGATATTCACTGGCGGCAGCGAAGGGGCCACAATGATGGTAATGATGATGCCCAGCCCTACTTTGACCCGTTTGGGGACAGACTTTTCGCTAAGAATGGGGGCAGTTGAGATAAGCGCCATGATGCGAAGCATTGGCCAGAAGTAGACTCCCAGCCACTGAACCCACTGATCGCTTGTGATGTGCAGCATCGTTATCTCAGCCGATAATGTACGGCAGATTGGTAAACAAGTTACGCATGTAGTCCAGCAGCAAATTCAGCATCCACGGCCCGGCAATGATCATCGCCACGAAGACCGCGATAATTTTCGGAATGAACGACAGCGTCATTTCGTTAATCTGGGTGGCGGCCTGCAAAATACTGATGATAAGACCCGTCACCAGTGAAACAAGCAGCAGTGGAGCGGCAACGGCAATCGCGACTTTCATCGCCTCCGTGCCCATCATCATGACCGATTCTGGCGTCATTGCGCGTACCTTAACTGTAGAAACTCTGTGCCAGCGAGCTGACCAGCAATTGCCAGCCATCAACCAGCACAAAAAGCATGATCTTAAAGGGCAGGGCAATGGTTGCCGGCGGCACCATCATCATACCGAGCGCCATCAACACGCTCGCGATCACCAGGTCGATAATCAGGAACGGAATAAAGATGGTAAAACCAATCTGGAAAGCGGTTTTTAGTTCGCTGGTAACATAAGCGGGCAGCAGAATGCGCATCGGCACGGCTTCTGGCCCCTGCAATTCGCCGGTGTTCGCCAGGCGTGCAAATAAGGCCAGATCCGCTTCACGGGTCTGACGCAGCATAAATTCACGCAGCGGTTGCGCGCCTTTCTCAAGCGCATCCTGCATTGAAATCTTGTCTTCGCTGAAGGGCTGATAGGCGTCGGTATAAATCTTGTCGATAACCGGCGACATAATGAAAAAGGTTAAAAACAGGGCTAAGCCCAACAGCACCTGGTTAGGTGGTGCGGATGGAGTACCCAGCGCATTTCGCAGCAGACCAAAGACGATAATGATGCGGGTAAAGCTGGTCATCATCAGCAGGATTGCCGGGATAAAAGTCAGCGAGGTAATGAACACCAGTGTCTGAACGGGAAGCGACCAGCTTTGACCGCCGCCAGCGAGCGGAGTGGAGACCAGACCAGGTAGTTGCGCGTAAACGGAAGGCGCAAACAGGGCGATGCCCGCAAGCGTAAGGGATAACAAACGGCGCATCAGGATCTCCCGGAACGCTTAAGCAAACTCTTCATGACGGACTGAAAATCCGCTGGGGGTTCTGCATTCGCTTCAGCCGTATCCGGCGCAGGCGGCAGTTTATGTAATACATTGATGTTTGTTGCGGTAACGCCCAGCACCAGCCGCGCGTCTTCAACATCGACAATGACCACGCGTTCGCGTGGCCCAAGCGTGGTGCTGGCGCTGACCTTAATGCCTCGCCCGGCGGCGGTTTTACCCGCCAGACCAAAGCGTTTAGCAATCCAGGCGACGATAAGAATAAAGGCAATAACACCAAACAGCGCGCCGCTCACCTGGAGCAGGGGCGAACCGGGTACGGCTGAAGGCTGCGATACTGTTGCCTCGGTTTTCATTCTTAACGGCTCAGACGACGCATACGTTCAGACGGGGTGATGATGTCAGTGATACGCACGCCGTATTTATCGGCCACCACCACAACTTCACCCTGGGCAATCAGATAACCGTTGATCAGAATATCCAGCGGTTCACCGGCCAGGCCATCCAGCGCCACCACGGAACCCTGCGTCAGGCGCAGCAGTTCTTTAATGGTCATGCGGGTACGGCCCAGTTCAACGGTCAACTTGACCGGGATATCCATAATCAGGTCGATATCCTGCAATGTGCCGCTGACATCGCCGCCGCCTAACTGCTGGAATACCGCATCCGCCGCGCTTTTACTCGGGGTGGATTGTTGCTCGTTTAACGCGTCAGCCCACAGATCGTCCAGTGCTCCGCTGTTTTCATCGGACGGATTGTTCATGTCACTCATTTGGGCTGTTCCTCATTCAGCGAATTCAATATCGGGTTGATCAAGTGCTCAACGCGTAATGCATACTGGCCGTTTACCGTGCCGTACTGGCTTGTCAGCACAGGCACGCCATCGACATGGGCAATAATGCGGTCGGGTTTTTCTATCGGCAGAACATCGCCGGGTTGTAATTTCAGGATCTGGGATAACCGCAGCGGGATATCGGCAAAACTCGCGATCAGCTCAAGCTGAGAGTGTTGAACCTGGCGCACCAGGTTTTCACGCCAGTTCTGATCTTCGTGGCGTGAGTTCTCCAGCGGAGGGTTCACCAGCAGCTCGCGCAGTGGTTCAATCATGCTGAACGGCAGGCAGATGTTGAACTCACCGGTCAGGTTTCCGATCTCGACATGGAACGGGGTGTTAACGACGATATCGTTCGGCGATGTGGTGATATTGGTAAATTTCACCTGCATCTCGGAACGGACGTACTCCACATCCAGCGGGTTAATCGCTTTCCACGCGTCGCTATAGGACTCCAGCGCTAGCTTCAGCATCCGGTTGATAACGCGCTGCTCGGTGTGGGTAAACTCGCGTCCCTCAACTTTCGTCGGGAAACGGCCATCGCCACCAAACAGGTTATCAACCGCAATGAAGACCAGGCTTGGCGAGAACACAACCAGCCCGGTGCCGCGCAGCGGTTTCAGATGAATAAGGTTAAGGTTGGTTGGCACCGGCAGGTTGCGGGCAAACTCATGATACGGCTGAATGCGGATCGCACCGACGGTGATATCCGGGCTACGACGCAGCAGGTTAAACAGCCCCATACGGAACTGACGCGCAAAACGTTCGTTGATGATCTCCAGCGCCTGAAGACGCTCGCGCACCACGCGACGCTGGGTATTCGGGTCATAGGGACGAATATTGTCATCGCCACTCAGACCCGGTTGCGGATCATCACTCTTATCGCTGTCGCCGTTAAGCAACGCATCGATTTCTGCCTGAGAAAGAATACTGTCGCCCATGTCGTTACCGCAGAATGAAGGCTGTATACAGAACGTCAGTGACTTCCTGCTTAGGTTGACCATTTACCAGCGGCGTGGCCAGCGTTTGTTTAATGGCATCGACCAGCTTCTGCTTACCGTCATCGGTGGCAAGCGTGGAAGCATCCTGACGAGAGAACAGCAGCAGAAGACGGCTACGCACTTCAGGAAGGTAATCGTTCAGACGAGAACGGGTGGCTTCGTCTTTCAGGCGCAGCGTGATGCCAACATAAAGCACCCGATCCGCATCACCCAGGTTAACGGTGAAGGTATCCAGTGGGAAGAATACCGGGGCCGGTGGTGGTGGTGGTTCGGCTTTGGCCGTAGCAGAGGAAGGTTCCTGCTGCATACGCCAGTAACTATAGCCCGCGGTAGCGCAGGCGGCGAGCGTGATCAACACCAGCAGCGGGATCCAGATGGAACGCTTACTTTTTTTGGTTATAGCGGAGTCAGTCATCTGATACGAGCTTCCTGTTTCGGTACAGCTTAATAAGGTGATTATCCCGTGTCCGCCTTATCTCAAAGCGTGGAAAAGACGGGGATAATCACGCTACCTCTGGCGTTTAGGCAAAGATGTCTACAGCGCTGTTACCACGCGCGGCGGATTGCAGTGCGGCAGGGGCTGTCAGTAACTCGTCGCTCTCTTCATTAAAACCGCCTTGCTGGTCGGAACGCGAGGCCTGCTGTTGCTGCTGTGATGAAGACTGCTGCTGGCCTGAGAAGCTCTCGCTGCTGACGCTGCTTTGTGAAAGCTGAATACCGTTCTCAGCAAGCGAAGTACGCAGAACCGGCAGCGCTGCTTCCAGTGCCGCACGTACGTGGCTGTGCGCAGACACCATCTGCAACTGCGCCTGGTTATCATCAATCTTAATCGAAATTTGTACCTGGCCCAGATCTTCCGGGTGCAGGCGCAGCTCAGCCGTTTGTTGCCCTTGTCTGGTGAACAGGGTGATGTGCTGGCTCAGTGTCTGCTGCCATTCGCTGGTGCCAAGCGGCTGGCTCAGTACCGGCGCGGTAGCGACCGTAGCGGCTGGCTGTGAGGTAGCCTGGCTGCTGACGATCGGCGCAAGCGTTGCCGTTGGGCTGGTTGAAGAGGACTGGCTTGCCAGGTCCTGCTTTTCAGCGGTAACGGCTACAGCGGGCGTCAGTGGGGCGTTAGCGGCTGAAGCATCAGCGGTTTGTGGCTGAGGTGCGTACTGAAGCGGAGTTTGCGCTTTTTCATGAGCCGCCGGGGCAGTCGTCAGGGCCGGTTGTTGCCCGGTGCTGGCTTGCGCCAGTGAAGTGCCTGCCAGCACATTCTCCGCCTGGCCCTCAGTGCTGACGGCCTGGGTAGTTACCGCGGTTGCGGTCTGCTGGTGTGGCAGCATCGCCATCAACGCGCTTAATCCGGCCAGCTCTTCTTCGTTCAGGTCGGTTTTGGTGTCATCTTTGGCGGCCGTTGATGTCAGGCTTTTCAGGGCATCGCTGTGGGTTGCAGGCATTAGCCCGGATACCAGGCTTTGAAGCGCGGTGGATTGCGCGGTTTCATCCCCGGTGAGCGTGTCCTGGCGTGACAACAGATCGGCAATTTTTGCCTGAAGGGTGGTATCGCCGTCTTTATCCTGTGCGACTTTTGCCAGCTTGCTGCCGGCCGCTTTCAGGTCGGCAAGGGTCAGCGGCGCATCTTTACCCTGACCGGTCGCATCCGTCAGGGCGCCAGCCAACAGGGAGAGAAAATCTTGCGCACCGTCGGTGCCTTTTCCCGTCTGCGTGCCGGCTGACAGGTCACTGTCGGTCATCAGCAGTTGTTGCAGTGTGATCATTCAGGTTTCCTCATTGATGCGCGCTGTGCAAACTCATCCATTTTTTTCTGATCCAGTCGGTTCTCGGCGAGGGTTGTTGCAGCCACCTGCCGGTCCTGCAAGGTTTGCCATGCCTGGAGCCGCTGTTTTTTCTCACGCCAAAAGTTCAGCGCCGTATCGACTTTTTGGGTCCACTGGTTAAGTTGATGGCGATGCTGTTCAATCGCCTTTTCGAGCGTCTGGATAAACTGCTGATAGTTAATCCAGCGCTGGCTACCAATGCCCTGCGTCATGTCAGTATTGAGGTTGGTGCGATATTCATGCTGATAGTCGATCAACATCTTCAACTGTTCTTCAGCCTGCTGGCACCCGCGTCGCATTGCGCCAAGCTGCAATGCGGCATCATCAACTTCTTTTTCTGCCAGATCTTTTAGCGTTGATAACGCGCTATTTTGCGCCATGACCTTCGCCCTCCACCTGTATTACACCTGCGGGAAAATCAGCTCCAGAGCCTGAATCGAATCGTCCCAGTCGGCGCGTTCAAAAATACCTTGTTGCAGGAATGCCTCCAGATGCGGCCACAGAGCAATCGCTTTGTCGAGCATCGGGTCGCTGCCTTTGGCATACGCCCCTACGCTCACCAGATCACGGTTACGCTGGAAGCTGGAAAGCAGTTGTTTGAAGTTACGCACGCGGGCGTAATGCTTCTCTGTAATCAGTGCCGTCATCGCACGGCTAATCGATGCTTCAATATCGATAGCCGGATAGTGCCCGGCTTCGGCCAGACGACGCGATAACACTATGTGGCCGTCAAGGATTGCACGCGCGGAGTCGGCAATTGGGTCTTGCTGGTCATCGCCTTCGGTCAGAACCGTGTAAAACGCGGTAATCGAACCGCCACCGGTGATGCCGTTACCGGCACGTTCAACCAGTGCTGGCAGCTTGGCAAACACTGAAGGTGGATAGCCTTTGGTGGCTGGCGGTTCGCCGATAGCCAGCGCAATTTCACGCTGCGCCATCGCATAACGGGTCAGGGAGTCCATGATCAGCAGCACGTGCTGCCCGCGGTCACGGAAATCCTCGGCAATACGGGTGGCATAGGCTGCACCCTGCATACGCAGCAGGGGCGAAACATCCGCCGGGGCGGCGATCACTACCGAGCGTGCGCGGCCTTCTGCACCCAAAATATTTTCAATAAAGTCTTTTACTTCACGACCACGTTCACCGATAAGCCCCACGACGATGACATCGGCCTGGGTATAGCGTGCCATCATGCCGAGCAGTACCGATTTACCCACGCCGGAACCGGCGAACAGGCCCATACGTTGCCCGCGCCCAACGGTGAGCAAGGCGTTAATCGGGCGCACACCGGTATCAAGCACATGCTCGATAGGGGTACGTTGCAACGGGTTAAATGGCTGAGTAATCAGCGCCCCGGTTTCGGTGGTGTCAGGAGAGGGGAGGCCGTCGAGCGGCTTGCCGCTCCCGTCCAGCACACGGCCTAACAGCGCCGGGCCAAGCGGCAATTGTTTACCACTTTGCAGGCCATCGCCTGAGTTGTTTTTTGCATAGACGCGCGCGCCGGGCAGAATGCCTTCGACCTCTTCAAGCGGCATCAGGAACAGACGCTGGCCGTTAAAACCAACGACTTCACTTTCCACTTCGCGTGTTTCGTTCCTGTCCTGACGTTCGATAACGCAAGTGGCGCCCAGCGGAAGCTGCAAGCCCGTGGCTTCCAGCACCAGGCCTGTCGCGCGGGTCAGACGTCCATAACGACGAACAGATGGCAGTTGCGCCATCTTCGTTTCAAAGTTATCAAGGGTGGTAAGCCAGCGAGTGAGCCGTGCGGTCATCAGATGACTCCCGGTGCCGCCAGGCGGCACAGTTCCTGCCAGCGGGTGGCGACGCTGGCATCCAGATCGCCCTCATCCGCAGAGACTTTGCAGCCGCCGTGGTGTAAGGACGGATCGCCGCGCAGACGCCAGCCGTGCAGGCTGAGCGTGGCACCGAGGCTCTCTTCCACACGTTGTAAATCGTCAGGATGAACGCGCAGCTGCGGTTTGCCGCTGAACAACGGCTCCTGCTGAAGCAGGCCCTGAATTTGTTTGATCAGCGCCGAGTTATCTACCGTTGGCGTCTGGCCAATCACCTGACGTGCGGCTTCAAGCGCCATCTGCATCAGGCGTGAGGCAATCACGCTGTCGAGCGCATCGAGGGTGTGCTGGAATTCGCTGACCAGTTGCTGCATCCGGGCATGAAGCGGCGCCTGTTGCTGGCGCGCCTGTTCAATACCTTGCTCTAACCCTTTCGCCAGACCTTCCTGGTAACCCTGCTCCTGGCCTTTCTGCCGTCCTTCATTCAAACCCGCGTTATAACCCTGTTCGTGCGCCTGCATTTGCATCTGCGCCAGCATCTGCGCGCGTTGCTCTTCTTCGCTGAGCGCAGGGGGTTCTGTGCCAGTATCGCCCTCGTCGGGCGATATCATAGCCGGGGTAAACTCGGAAAGAGGAGGGGCCAGATCGTCGGGCGTCCAGCGCTTCCACGGCAGCTCATTAGACATACGTGTCTTCTCCGCTGCCAATCACCATCTCGCCGGTTTCTGCCAGACGACGAACAATAAGCAGGATGGCTTTCTGTTCGTTTTCCACCTGAGACAGACGCACCGGGCCACGGTTGGCAAGGTCGTCGCGCAGGATATCGGCCGCACGCTGAGACATGTTGCGCAGGAACTTCTCGCGCAGTGGCTGTTCGGCGCCTTTGAGGGCGATAAGCAGCGATTCGGAGTCCACTTCCTGAAGCAGGCGCTGGATGCTGCGATCGTCCACTTCGACCAGGTTTTCGAACAGGAACATCTCGTCGATAATTTTCTGTGCCAGCTCGCCGTCGAATTCGCGAACCGCCGTAATAACCGCTTCTTCCTGCTGCGTTTTCATCAGGTTGATGATCTCTGCCGCCGTTCTCACGCCGCCCATTTTGCTGCGCTTGAGGTTCTGGCCATCGAGCAGGCTGTTCAGGACTTCAGTCAGTTCTGCCAGTGCTGCCGGCTGGACACCACCAAAGGTGGCGATACGCAGCATAACGTCGTGACGCAGGCGCTCTTCGAACAGCGCCAGAATATCGGCCGCCTGGCCACGTTTGAGGTGAACCAGGATGGTAGCGATAATCTGTGGGTGCTCGTCGCGAATAAGGTCGGCGGCACTCTGCGGCTCCATAAAGTTGAGCGTCTCGATACCGCTGGCGGTATCGCGGGTTTCCAGAATATCTTCCAGCAGGCTGGCGGCGCGTTCTTCGCCAAGCGCCTTAACCAGCACGGAGCGCAGGTATTCGTTGGCGTTGACATTGAGCGCGGCAAACTGCTCGGCTTCCTGCTCAAACTCAGCTAACACTTCGGTCAGCTGTTTATTGGAGATCTGACGAACGTTCGCCATTGCCGCACTGAGAATTTGCACTTCTCGCTGGGAGAGGTGTTTGAACACCTCTGCCGCGCGGTCTTCGCCAATGGTCATCAGCAGGATGACGCTTTTATCGGTACCTGTAAGCGTATTACTCATGTTCGTTACCCATCCAGCCGCGGATGACCAGCGCGACGACGCGCGGATCGTTATCTGACATTTCGCGAATACGTTGACTCATTACCTCAGCACCCATGCGCTGATTAGCACGGCGCTGCTGCATTTGTTCGTCTTTGCTCAGGCGAACTTCAACGGCTTCTTCTACTTCCTGACGCGTACTCATGAGTTCCTGAGCGGCTTTGGCTTCTTCCGCGCGGCGCGTTAGCTGCGGACGAATCGCTTTACGCCACAGCAGCCACGCGACAATCAGAACCAGCAGCCAGCGACCGGCAGACATCAGCTGATCGATAAACGCCTGCTGTTGCCAGAACGGCAGTTCGCCACCTGTTTCATCAACCGAGTTGAACGGTGAGTTCACCACGTTGAGGGTATCGCCACGCTTCTCGGAGTAACCCATGGCTTCACGGGTCAGGTCTTCGATCTGCTTCATTTGTTCTGCGGTCAGCGGCAGCGGTTTGCCGTCTGGCAGCGTTTTGTAGTTCACAACCACGGCAACTGAAAGACGTTGAACATCGCCCACGTTCAGCTTGGTGTGGCGAATGGTACGGTCGACTTCGTAGTTGGTTGTTTCATTACGGCTGCTGGTACGCGGGCCAGAAGACGTGCCTGAAGAGGTCGTTTGCTGATTAGTTTGCTGACCGTTCTGCTGGTTTGCTGGCGGAGTAGAAATTGGTGCAGCGTTAGCCGGGGCAGGCTGGTTAGACAGCGCGCCTGGTACGCCACCCGGGTAAGGACCACCGACTTGTTCGTTTTCATTAACCTGGCGAGAACGCATCACGGCCTGAGCAGGATCGCCATTCGGGCTGTACTGTTCTTCTGTTTGTTCTTTATTCGCGAAGTCAATCTGAGCAGTAACCTGCGCATGGACGTTGGAATTCCCCACGACCGGGCCAAGAATGGCTTCGATACGACGTTGCAGGCGGCCTTCGACATCGGCGGCATATTTCAGCTGTGCATCATTTAAATCGCGACCTGCGCTGTTGTTCTGCGTCAGCAAATGGCCACTCTGATCAACCAGGGTAACGTTACCTGGCGGTAAACCGGCAACAGCGCTGGATACCAGATGTGTCACCGCGCTGATTTGCCCCTCATCCAGCGCGCGGCCAGGCTCGAGGTTAACAGTCACAGAAGCAGACGGGGATTTTTGTTCACGAACAAAGAGAGAAGGTTTTGGCATGGCGAGGTGCACACGGGCACTTTTCACTGGGCCTAATGTTTCAATGGTGCGGGCCAGTTCACCTTCCAGCGCACGCTGGTAGTTAACCTGCTCGCTGAACTGGCTGATACCGAATTTTTCCTGATCCAGCAGTTCAAAACCTACCGCGCCGCCTTTTGGCAGACCCTGCTGCGCGAGACGCAGGCGCAGTTCGTGCACTTTATCCGCCGGAACCTCAAGCGCACCGCCATTATCGGCGAAGCGATAAGGGATGTTCATCTGGGTAAGTTGGGTGACGATGGCACCGCCATCCTGGTCGGAAAGATTACTGTAGAGCGTGCGGTAGTCAGGGCTTTTCGCCCACAAGACCATCGCAACAATAATCGCAATTGCGGCAGCGCCTGCCACGATCAACGGGATTTTAGGATTCGCGCGAAGGCGGTTCATCCACTCTAGTGATTTAGTCTGCGGTGCTGTCGATGCTGTCGCACTCATTGCACACCTCTTAAATCCTGGTGGGTTACGTTATTCGTGTAGAGAAACAAAACTGACTCCCGGGTCGGCAAACACGACAAAAGTTCCATACTGATGGCCCTGCCATTATTTGATGATTCGGGATTTTCTATGCGTCAAATAACCTGGTTTTTTCACGCTATTTACCGCCTTTATCTTATTGACAAGCTGTTAGTCTTGTCCGCGTAAAAAACCATCCAGGGGAGAGTCATGGCTATACAGGGCATTGAAGGGGTGATCAGTCAGTTGCAGGCAACGGCGATGACGGCCCGTAATCAGAACGTGGCAGAAGAACAGCCGACCATCAGCTTTGCGGGACAACTGCACGCCGCTCTTGACCGTATCAGCGATACCCAGACCGCTGCGCGTACACAGGCGGAGAAGTTCAGTCTTGGTGAACCAGGCGTGGCGCTTAACGATGTGATGACCGATTTGCAAAAAGCGTCTGTGTCGTTGCAGATGGGGATCCAGGTAAGGAATAAGATGGTTTCTGCGTACCAGGAAGTGATGGGAATGCAGGTTTAGGTTATTTGAGCTGGTTATATGGATTGTTAAGCACCATCCCGTCGCATGGTGTGGAGCAAAAGTGGCACCTCGTTTTCAGTAAAACAGTCATTAAGGATGTTGACGATATTCTGATTTTTCTGTTTTGGTGTCATGAACAGGAGAGATGATATTTGAATGTTGTTGCTTTCATCATTAATGAAATTCAATAAAAACGGGGTTTTAAACCCGTTTTTATATTTTATCGGCAACGTTCAATAACATTGTAATCATAATACTTATTGATAATGTTGCATTTATTAGCGATCTCGCTCTCTATTTCAGATTTGTCAGATACAATATTTAAATTGCTTCTGGCTGCTTCCCAAAAAACGGCATTCCATACTGGGATTGTTGACACTCCAAAAATAAGCGCCAGATAAACAAGCTTCGGAAATCTTGTATGAAACCCCCTCCCTTTAGCGGTTAGATACTCATCCATTGATACGACAAAGACTGGGACCAGAATATACCCAACCCGGATAAGTACACTGACAAAGCGGGTGAGAAGCATGAAGTACATCGCACTAATCGCAGAAAACAAAGAATGATATTTTCTGGCTTGGCTATATAGCATAACCAGAATGATCAGGTATGCAAAAACCACTTTAGAAGAGAGGATGTACTTCCAGAACCCATCATTATTCTCAAGGAGGAGACTACTATACGCAGTAACCTTTGCTCCGATGAAGGGTAAGTTCGCAGTCACTGATGGATTGTAGATAATCAGCATTGCAGAGAACATGACGGCAGATGCGATGATAAGGAACATCTTCATGCGCAGCCGGCTTTTTGAAGAAATAAGCAGATAAGAAAGAGCAACTACAGCTGATGCATGGAAAAGACAAGCAAGTGCAACACTAAGAACAAACCGTACATAATGGTCTTTTTCATGATGTTTAATGCTTAACATTATTATGGAAATTGCAAGACCTTGTCGTACCCACTCGGTGAAAACAAAATATCCAAGAAATGCAAAGACAGTAAAGAACGCAGCAGATGGGTTATTAAGTCGATCACAGAATTTATACACTGCATAGTAGATGAACATCGTCACAAAGAATGAGAACATACCATAAGACAGCCCCAGATAACTTCCGGCAAGCATCAACCAATAGAGTCCAGGTTCTGCAAAGAAGTATCCGTAGGTCGGATTATGGAGCATATCGTATGTATCACGATAGTTGATCCAATCGTAACCATAGCCCCAGGTACACCCAAAGTAGATCCCGGTAACGAGAACCGATACTTTAAAAAGTCCTCTTTGCTCAACGATCGCAAGAATGAGCAAAGCAACAGGAAAAATCAGAAAAGCCATGCGTTACATTTCCAGTATAGATAATTTCGCATATGTGCCCTGTCTCCACATCAGGAAAGATTGTCCAGAACGTAATCATATGCCTCTGTCGGACTATGAAGCGTGATAGTCATGATGATGAAAGGGATCCGAGGGAGTATTGACACCAGCCACGACACTTCCTTCACTGTTGTGCGCTGTTCATTCGTAAGCTTTTGAATGATACTGTCTTTGTCTGTTTTCATGGGGTGGCCATAGAATTATCCTTCAGTAATACCCATTCTATCAGTGCAGGGCATCACATCACAATGCCATATCTATCAGTCGATTAATAATATTTATTTCTACAACAAATCTACCTTAACCTTTTGACTCTGCTTTTTTGTATTGTCATGGTTACATCGAGCTATGCGGAAAATTGTAGAGGAAAATTAGTATGTGCGAAGAAATTCGTGTTCACAGAATAGATGCGGTGATTAGTCATTAAACATGGCCACTTTGGATATAACACAAAGGGATAAGTAACTATTTCATAAAACCCAGGGAGGGTAATTCTTTATTTTTCGATTGTTGCAATTTTTTATAACTATGGCGATTGTAATTTAAGCCTATAGAAATTAATTAACTCTGTCATGAATATAGTTTAACATCAGAAAATCATGTGGTCGACAATCAATTGCAATGACTCTGTGTATCTACAGCGTCATATCTCAGGTGTTCATGATCAATGCTTCAATAAGATAGATGTATTGGTTGTTTTTTTGAACGACTCATGTATCAATACATCTGGCGTAAATTTATCTAGCAATACAAAGATGAAGTTAGCAAGAGATCGCGGTTCAAACGGTAAAGGCCAGATCACTGGCAGTAATGGCAACATATAATTATTAAGTGAACTGTAATTCTATACAGTGCTCTGTTGGTTTCGTCGAAAAAACAATCTTGAGCATGGCAGGAAATTATCTTCCACTGGCACCCTCAACGCTTTAATGCCACAATCTTTTTTTCTTCGCACACAGGAAAGATGATGAAAAAAATAGCAATTGCTGGCGCGCTGCTGGCATTGACCGGGTGTGTTCAGGTGGATAACTATCAGGATGTCATCAAGCATCCGGTTCCAAAGCATCTGGCGGGGTACTGGCAGTCGAAAGGGCCGCAAAGCAAAATGGTGAGCCCGAAGGCGATTGCCACGCTGGTGGTAACGGAAGAGGGCGATACGCTGGATTGCCGTCAGTGGCAGCGCGTTTTGGCTGTGCCGGGGAAAATCATGTTGCGTTCAGACAGCTATTATAACGTGACCAGTAAACTGGATATCTATCCGCTTGAACGTGATGGTTCAACGCTGGAGTACGATGGCCTGGAACTGCAAAAGGTTGACCGTCCTACCGTGGAATGCGCAGATTACCTGAGCAAAAATCCGCTGGAGAGTAAGCTGCCTTAAGCGTTGTTGCCGGGTATCGGCTCTGCCTTACCCGGCCTATAAATCACCGCTGATTTTTACAGAACATCCTCCATCACCCACACGCTAACGCTTCCGCCGTTGCAGGTGAAAATCCCTTCACCGTCTGCTGCCGTTGTGACGGTTTCTTCGCGATTGCCCAAAAAATCACGCCAGGTTTTATTCCCGTAGTTCTCGCCCAGACACAGGGTTTTCTCCCCATCATCACCGTTAGACAACACCACCACACAGCCAGGATAGTCTTCCGTCCCGCTACGGCTAAACGCAATACAGTTTGGATGATCAAAGAACAGCGTCTGAATACCGTGGGCAAAGCGCTGGCGCGCCAGAATAAGCTCGTGCAGTTGTTCGATAACCGGCATATCAATATGATAAGTCTCGCCATCACCGCCCACATCGTCATAGCTTGCGCCGAATAAATCCGGGTAGAACACGCTCGGTACGCCGTTTTCACGCAGTAATATCAGGGCGTAGGCCAGCGGTTTAAACCAGGATTCAACCGGTGCTTCCAGGGCCTGCAAGGGCTGAGTGTCGTGGTTTGCAACCAGAGTAACGGCATGGAAAGGGTCACTCTCAACCAGCGTGTCGGTAAAAATCTGGCTCATATCATAATCACGCCCCTGGCGTGAGGCCTCGTGAAATTTCATTTGCAAAGGCGCATCAAACAGCATGGTTTTGCCGTCAACCTGGTTGATGTAATTCTGCAATTTATCCACTTCATGAGACCAGTATTCCGCCACAATAAACAGGGAGTGCGTGGCTACCTCCTGGACGTGCTCAATCCACTCTTTGTAAAACCAGGCCGGAATATGTTTTACCGCGTCCAGACGAAAACCATCGCACTGGGTTTGCTCCATGACCCAGCGTGCCCAGTATTTTATCTCTTCGGTTACGGCATGATTACGAAAGTCGATATTCTCGCCCATCAGGTAATCAAAATTACCCAGTTCATCATCAACCTGGTCATTCCAGCCTTCACCGCTGTAGTCATTAACGATTTTAAAGATGCCGTCAAGATCGGGATTTTCAATGTGGTCAACGCCACTGAAACATTTAAAATCCCAGATAAATTGCGAATATTCACCCGCGCGGGCAGGGAAGGTGTAACGGGTCCAGGCTTCGCAGTTAATGATTTCATCGTCAATTTGCGTGCGGTCCTGTTCGTTTACACACTGAACGTGAATAAGCTCTTTCTCATCTGCCCCCATTTTATGATTCACCACCACGTCCAGCAGCACGGCGATATCGTTACTTTTTAACGCGGCGATAGCTTCCAGCAACTGTGCTTTGTCGCCATATTTGGTGGGAACAGATCCTTTTTGATCAAATTCACCGAGGTCAAAGAGATCATAAGAATCATATCCAACAGAAAATCCGCCCGATGCCCCTTTATAAGCCGGGGGAAGCCAGACCATATTGATGCCGATTTCGTTAAGATTAGGGGCTAAAGCTGTCACTTCTTGCCACAATTCACCGCCAGCGGGGTAATACCAGTGAAAGCATTGCAGTAAGGTTGGATTGCGCATGTACCATCTCCATGAGGTCGCGAAACTCAAGTATGGGATAGGTCGCGCAGAAATGCTTGGCGAACGAAGCGAGAAACGCTCGTTCGCCAACTGATGGCTAATTTAAATCGAAATTGCTTTGCGGAACCAGAACATGGCCGCCCTGGTTGCTGTAGGTAGAAAGAACTGACTTTTGCATAGAATTTTGACCAACCAGCTTTGCCAGTTCATCCATTCTGTTTTGCAGCAGCATTTTGACCTGGCTTTCGTTGTCCAGGATCACCCGCAGGGTAGGTCGAAGTTGTTCCTGCACTTGTGAAGAGGGCTGAATTTCTTCTGTGAGTTGAGCCAGCGAGTGCACCGCATTAACATAATCGGTTTCACAGGCGATCAGTTCATCCCATAAGCCCTGACGAGCAAGGCGCAGCATCATCTGACTTTGATCCAGGAGCTGCTGATAAAGGGTGTAGAGTTGCGGTGCATTACTCATTAGACGGCGTCCTGAATCAGTTGTGGCGAACCGGCAACTTCCTTCCACCCGTCAGCGATATTGCGCAGCAAGTTTTCCACCTCTTCGATGGCACTGGCGTCGTTATTCACGTTGGCGTGCAGTAGGCGTCTTACCATATAGGCATAAAGTGCGATCAGGTTTTGTGTCAGCTCATCACCATTATTTTCGACCAGGCCAACCTTCAGCCCATTCTCGATAATGTTGATGGCTTTCGAAAGCGCCAGTCCTTTAGCCGGGATATTGCCGTCCTGCAAGAACAGACGCGCGCGTACCAGCGCGCTGAGGGCTCCATCAAATAGCATGATAACCAGCTGATGCTGGCTGGCGCTCATCACCGCGCTTTCAACCTCTATTTTTGCGTAGGCTTGCGTGCCTTTTGCGCCGTACATGTTATCCCCCTCGGGTGTGATTAGCTTTTGCTACTGGACGATGAAGTATCGAACTGCTGAGTCAGGTAGCTGCTGGTGTTATTCAGTGACGTCATCAGTACGTCCAGCTGGGTAAACTGGGCCTTGTACTGTGCCACGGTGGCATCAATACGCGTGCTTACAGCGTTGTACTGGTCGGTCAAATTGTTCAGCGTTTTACTGACGCCATCTTTTGCAGCCTGAATGATGCCTTTCGTTGAAAGCCAGTCAGTCAGTTTGGTCGCCATGGTGGTGGTGATGCCGGTCGTTTTACCGTCACCCACAACCAGATCTTTCACGGCCGATGGGTTGTTTGTCAGGGCAGTTTCCAGTTTGGTGCTATCCAGCGACAATTTACCTGTCGATGGATCACTGGTAATGCCAAGCTGGGTTAAAGATTTATATGACGTTCCGCCCGCAGAGTTTGTGAGCAGGCTTTTCAGCTGAGTCTGGATAGTACGCAGCGTGCTGTCGCCAAGCAGTGCGCCGTTGCTGGAATCCTGTGAGCTGGTGCCCGCATCAACGGCAGTATATTTGGTTAACGACGCAAAGCTGTCCTGAAGGGTGTTATAGGCATCTACCCAGGCTTTCAGTGCACTTTCCGCTTTAGACGTATCTTTTGAGATAGTCAGCGTCTGGTTGCCGGAGGTGACGTCATTCAGGTTCAGGGTGATATCTTCCAGCGCATCACTGATGGTGTTGCTGCTGTTTTCGATATCAACGTTGTTCACTTTCAATTTTGCGTTTTGTGCAGTCACACTTTCGGTCATGCCGTTGCTGGCATCAGTGCTGGTGCCGTTGTAACCCATAAAGGATTGCAGGGCGCTGTCACCGCTTACGCTGACGCTTACCGCATTATCAGAACCGGTTTCGGTAGAGGTGATAGACAGACGATACTGACCATTGCCGACGTTGATAATACTGGCTGTTACGCCGGCATCCGCCTTGTTGATGGCATCACGAATGCCCGACAGCGACGAGTTCGCAGCGCTGATATCCACACTCACCGGGTCTTTTCCGTTGCCCGCGGTAAAGGTGATTTTGCTGTCGGCCGAGGCGATAGCCGTTTTGGTATCGGTCTGCGTGCTTTTGGTTGTCAGCGTCTGGGCTTGCGCCAGCTGTGACACGCTAATGGTGTATTTACCCGCAATAGCGCTACCGGTTGTGGTGGCGCTAAACGCAGTGGAGCTGCTCGACGTGCTGGTTGCAGTAAACAGGTCGGCTTTATTCAGCGCGGTGTTTGCCGTCTGGAATGCTGACACAGCGCTACTTAAGGTGCCGTAAGCGCTCAGCTTGGCTGTATAAGACGACTGCTGATTTGAAATCGGGGTCAGCTGCGTTTTTTCTGCGGCTGTCAGGCTGTCCAGAATATCGCTTAATTGCAGACCCGAGCCCACACCCAGCGTTGAAATACTTGCCATATTTATTCCTTAATGTATCGACACGTAGAACGAATACTGGGGTTATCGGCCTCATCAGGGGAAAGTTTACGGTTAATTCTTTTTTTTTAATGGCGGGAATAACGCTAATAGAGAAGAGTATTTCTGTGGCTAAAAAAAATAACGAGATCCTGAAAAAAAATCTAAAGGTTGTTTTGGACCAGACGATAACACCTTTGACGGCGATGAAGCCGAAGGGTGGAAACCCAAATCTAACCAAACAGATTTGATGAACAACAGGAAACGAAATCATGGCACAAGTCATTAATACCAACAGCCTCTCGCTGATCACTCAGAACAACATCAACAAGAACCAGTCTGCTCTGTCTTCTTCTATCGAGCGTCTGTCTTCCGGTCTGCGCATCAACAGCGCTAAAGATGACGCTGCGGGCCAGGCGATTGCTAACCGCTTCACTTCTAACATCAAAGGTCTGACTCAGGCTGCGCGTAACGCAAACGACGGTATCTCTCTGGCACAGACCACTGAAGGCGCACTGTCTGAAATCAACAACAACTTACAGCGTGTTCGTGAACTGACTGTTCAGGCAACTACCGGTACTAACTCCGATTCTGACCTGTCTTCAATCCAGGACGAAATCAAATCCCGTCTGTCTGAAATCGACCGCGTATCTGGTCAGACTCAGTTCAACGGCGTGAACGTACTGGCTAAAAACGGTTCTATGGCGATTCAGGTTGGCGCGAACGATGGTCAGACCATCAACATCGACCTGCAGAAAATCGACTCTTCTACTCTGGGCCTGGGCGGCTTCTCTGTTTCTAACAATGCACTGAAACTGAGCGATTCTATCACTCAGGTTGGCGCAAGCGGCTCTCTGAAAGATGTTGACCTGAGCGCAGTTGCAACTTCTCTGGGTGTGAATGCAAGCAGCCTGAGCCTGCACAACGTGCAGACTTCTGCTGGTGCCGCGACGTCTACCTACGTGGTTTCTTCTGGTTCTGACAACTACGCTGTGTCTGTTGACGATGCAACTGGCAGCGTGAAACTGAACACCGCTGACGTGACCTATACCGATGCTACCGGTGGTACTGGTACTCTGACTGGCGTTGCAGTTAAAGTTGGCGCTGATGCTACTGGTGCTGGTGCTGCGGCTGGTTACGCGCAAGTTCAGGGTAAAAACTACTCCCTGAGTGCAGCGTCTATCGCTGATGGCGGCGCGGCCGGTACTCTGAACACTGCTGAACCTGTGACCCTGAACACCGCTGGCGAGTTCACCGGCGTTTCTACCGCAGATCCACTGGCTCTGCTGGACAAAGCTATCGCTTCTGTTGATAAATTCCGTTCTTCTCTGGGTGCGGTACAGAACCGTCTGAGCTCTGCTGTAACCAACCTGAACAACACCACCACTAACCTGTCTGAAGCGCAGTCCCGTATTCAGGACGCCGACTATGCGACCGAAGTGTCAAATATGTCTAAAGCGCAGATCGTTCAGCAGGCTGGTAACTCCGTGCTGTCCAAAGCTAACCAGGTTCCTCAGCAGGTTCTGTCTCTGCTGCAGGGCTAATCGCCTGATTACGCACAAACCCCGCTTCGGCGGGGTTTTTTTCCGCTCGAATTCATTCGTAACCCCCAAATAACCCCTCATTTCACCCACTATTCACCCAATTAAAACCCCTGCAGAATCGGATAATCATGCCGATAACTCAATTAACGCAGGGCTGTTTATCGTGAATTCACTCTATACCGCTGATGGTGTAATGGATAAACATTCGCTGTGGCAGCGTTATGTTCCGCTGGTGCGTCACGAAGCATTGCGCCTCCAGGTGCGTTTGCCGGCGAGCGTGGAACTGGACGATCTGCTACAGGCGGGCGGTATCGGGTTATTGAATGCAGTTGACCGATACGACGCTCTGCAAGGAACGGCATTTACGACTTACGCAGTACAGCGTATTCGTGGTGCGATGCTGGACGAGCTGCGCAGCCGTGACTGGGTGCCGCGCAGTGTTCGCCGCAACGCACGCGAAGTGGCACATGCGATGGGGCAGCTGGAACAGGAACTGGGACGCAACGCGACGGAAACTGAAGTAGCGGAACGTCTTGGCATTGCTGTTGAAGAGTATCGTCAGATGTTGCTCGATACCAATAATAGCCAACTCTTCTCTTATGATGAGTGGCGTGAAGAGCATGGCGATAGCATCGAGCTGGTAACAGATGAACACCAGCAAGAAAACCCGTTACACCATTTAATGGAAGGTAATTTACGCCATCGCGTAATGGAAGCTATTGAAGCTTTACCAGAACGTGAACAACTGGTGTTGACCCTCTATTATCAGGAAGAGCTCAACCTCAAAGAGATTGGCGCTGTTCTTGAAGTGGGCGAGTCGCGGGTCAGCCAGCTGCACAGCCAGGCCATTAAGCGCTTACGTACTAAGCTGGGTAAGTTATAGGTGATTGATTCACCTGAGAAATGCCGCACAACGTATTGACAACCAGGAGTTATCATGACGGTGCAGCAATCAAAAAGACGGCCTCTAAGCCGCTACCTGAAAGACTTTAAACACAGCCAGACGCATTGCGCCCACTGTAATAAATTACTCGACCGTATCACGCTGGTTCGTCGTGGCGAAATCGTTAACAAAATTGCGATCTCTCGCCTCGACACGTTGATGGATGAATCAGCATGGTTTGAAGAGCAAAAAGAGTGGGTGGCGCTTTGCCGCTTCTGTGGCGATTTACACTGCAAAGAGCAAAGCGACTTCTTCGACATTATCGGCTTCAAACAATTCCTGTTTGAACAAACGGAGATGAGTCACGGCACCGTGCGCGAATATGTGGTTCGCCTGCGTCGCCTTGGCCAGCATCTGACCGTGCATAACATTTCTCGCGATCTGCTTAAGACCGGCTATCTTGATGAAAATCTGGAGCCGTGGTTGCCTGCAACCAGCACCAATAACTACCGCATTGCACTGCGCAAGTACGCGCAATATAAGGTACAAATGCCGGGTGTGGGGAAGCAGAAAGTCCACGCAGAGACAACTTCTGATATATATTAAAAAAGAATAAGATGTAGCGTAGCCGCCTTTGACGTTGCAGGCGAATTCACTACACTACTCAAAAATTCCACTATATCGGGGTAATTATGAAATTAGCACTTCTGGGTCGTCAGGCGCTGATGGGTGTAATGGCAGTTGCGCTGGTCGCTGGCATGAGCGTGAAAACGTTCGCGGCGGAAAATCTGCTGAATAAAGTCAAAGAACGCGGCACGCTGTTGGTTGGGCTGGAAGGAACCTATCCTCCGTTCAGCTTCCAGGGCGATGACGGAAAACTGACCGGTTTCGAAGTGGAGTTTGCCGAAGAGCTGGCGAAACATCTTGGCGTGAAAGCATCGCTCAAACCGACCAAATGGGACGGGATGCTGGCATCGCTGGATTCTAAACGTATCGACGTGGTGATTAACCAGGTGACCATTTCTGATGAGCGTAAGAAGAAGTATGACTTCTCTACGCCATATACCGTGTCGGGCATCCAGGCGCTGGTGAAGAAAGGTAACGAAGGCAGCATCAAAACTGCTGCTGACCTGAAAGGTAAAAAAGTGGGTGTTGGTCTGGGGACGAACTACGAAGAGTGGTTGCGCCAGAACGTGCAGGGCGTTGATATCCGTACCTATGATGATGACCCAACTAAATACCAGGATCTGCGTGTTGGTCGTATCGATGCCATCCTGGTTGACCGCCTGGCGGCGCTGGATCTGGTGAAGAAAACCAACAACACCCTGGCCGTAGCGGGTGATGCGTTCTCTCGTCAGGAGTCAGGTATTGCGGTGCGTAAAGGCAACGACGATCTGGTGAAAGCCATTGATGCGGCCATCGCCGACATGCAAAAGGATGGCAGCCTGAAGGCGCTCTCCGAGAAGTGGTTCGGTGCTGACGTCACGAAATAAGTCGTTGGCTGTAAAAAAAAGGTGCTTTTAAAAGCGCCTTTTTTATTTCTTACGCGTCTGCGTGCATAATAAAAAGTATCTATTAAAGACAGCGTTACCGGAGGATCCATGTCACTGCAAAATTTAACGCGCTTCCCACGCCTGGAGTTCATTGGCGCACCCACGCCGCTGGAGTATTTACCGCGATTTTCTGATTATTTAGGGCGCGATATTTTTATTAAACGTGACGATGTGACGCCAATGGCGATGGGCGGCAATAAGCTGCGCAAGCTGGAGTTTTTGGCCGCAGATGCGCTGCGCGAAGGGGCGGATACGCTGGTGACCGCCGGGGCGATTCAGTCCAACCATGTACGTCAGACGGCAGCCGTGGCGGCAAAACTGGGCCTGCATTGTGTCGCTCTGCTGGAAAACCCGATTGGCACGCGCGCAGAAAATTACCTGACCAACGGTAACCGCCTGCTGCTGGACTTGTTTAATACCCAGGTCGAAATGTGTGATGCGTTGACCAACCCGACGGCACAGCTTGATGAGCTGGCTACGCGACTGGAAGCGCAGGGTTTTCGTCCGTATGTTATTCCGGTGGGTGGCTCGAATGCGCTGGGGGCGCTGGGCTATGTGGAAAGCGCGCTGGAGATTGCTCAGCAGTGTGAAGGCGCAGTTAATTTGTCTTCGGTGGTGGTCGCCTCTGGCAGTGCAGGAACACACGCCGGGCTGGCGATAGGTCTGGAGCAACTGATGCCCGACGCTGAGCTGATTGGTGTGACGGTTTCCCGAAGCGTTGCCGATCAAAAACCGAAAGTGGTGACCTTGCAGCAGGCGGTGGCAGAGCAACTCGAACTTCAGGCGAAGGCCGATATTATTCTCTGGGATGACTACTTTGCCCCAGGCTACGGCACGCCAAATGAAGAAGGCATGGAAGCGGTAAAATTGCTGGCGCGCCTGGAAGGCATCCTGCTTGACCCGGTTTATACCGGCAAGGCAATGGCAGGGCTTATCGACGGTGTTGCGCAGAAACGCTTTAAGGATGAAGGCCCGATCTTATTTGTTCACACTGGCGGGGCACCCGCGTTGTTTGCCTACCATCCTCATGTCTAAACATCAGGTCGAAAAATAATAATGCAAGAAAGTATTCAACTGGTTATTGATTCGTTGCCGTTCCTGCTTAAAGGCGCGGTATTTACATTACAGCTCAGTATCGGCGGGATGTTCTTTGGCCTGATGCTGGGGTTTTTGCTGGCATTGATGCGGATGTCGCCGGTTGGGCCGGTGCGCTGGCTGGCGCGTTTTTATATCTCTGTCTTTCGCGGAACGCCGCTTATCGCCCAGCTCTTTATGATTTACTACGGTTTACCGCAGTTTGGGATTGAGCTTGATCCGATCCCGGCGGCGATGATCGGGTTGTCGCTGAATACCGCGGCCTATACCTCGGAAACTCTGCGCGCGGCGATTTCCTCTATTGATAAAGGCCAATGGGAAGCAGCGGCCAGTATCGGTATGACGCCGTGGCAGACGCTGCGCAGGGCAATTCTGCCGCAGGCGGCACGCGTGGCGCTCCCGCCGCTCAGCAACAGCTTTATCAGCCTGGTGAAAGACACCTCGCTGGCGGCGACTATCCAGGTGCCTGAGCTGTTCCGCCAGGCGCAGCTTATTACCTCGCGTACACTCGAAGTGTTCACCATGTATCTGGCGGCCTCGCTGATTTACTGGGTGATGGCGACGGTACTGTCTGCACTGCAAAACTATTTTGAAAACCAGCTTAACCGCCAGGAGCGTGATCCGAAATGAGTGCTATCGACGTCAAAAACCTGGTGAAAAAATTCCACGGACAGACGGTACTGCACGGTATCGACCTTGAAGTTGAGCAAGGGGAAGTGGTAGCGATTATCGGGCCAAGCGGCTCCGGGAAAACCACGCTGTTGCGCAGTATCAATCTGCTGGAGCAACCGGAAGGTGGAACTATTCGCGTGGGTGATATCACCATCGACACCGGGAAGTCCATCAACCAGCAGAAAGGGCTAATCCGCCGCCTGCGTCAGCATGTCGGGTTTGTCTTTCAGAACTTTAATCTTTTCCCGCACCGGACGGTGCTGGAAAACATTATCGAAGGGCCGGTTATTGTAAAAGGTGAGCCTAAAGACGAAGCTACAGCCCGCGCTCGCGAACTGCTGGCGAAAGTGGGGCTTGCCGGGAAGGAGACCAGCTACCCGCGTCGTTTGTCGGGCGGCCAGCAGCAGCGTGTCGCCATCGCCCGCGCCTTGGCCATGCGCCCTGATGTGATCCTGTTTGATGAACCTACCTCCGCGCTTGATCCTGAGCTGGTGGGGGAGGTGCTCAACACCATCCGCCAGCTGGCGAAAGAGAAACGGACAATGGTTATCGTGACGCATGAGATGAGCTTCGCCAGGGATGTGGCTGACCGGGCTATATTCATGGATCAGGGGCGAATTGTAGAACAAGGGCCTGCAAAGAGCTTATTTGCTAACCCACAACAGCCGCGTACCCGCCAGTTCCTTGAAAAATTCCTTATGCAGTAGCATTTTTGCACTAATTTGCTCCAGATTTTCCCCCTGGAGCAAATTATTCTCCCCTGAGCGCATTCGTATTGTTTTTTTATTCCACACAGTTCGGATTAACCGTATTAAAACTGAAGTTAACAGTCATATAGCCGATATTTTGTATATCTAAATAAGTTTTATGTGTTAGTTTATATTCACCATAATAATGATTATCTTTATCAGAGGCTTCATTCAGTAAGTATGAAGGATACAGACTTTTTCACATGGCGTCGGAAATGCTTCCTCCGGTTTCAGGAAATGACAACCGCCGACGAGGTTTATCTCGAACTTCAGAGACAAACTCAGGAACTAGAATTTGATTATTTCGCTCTCTGCGTTCGTCATCCAGTGCCATTTACACGCCCTAAGATTTCTGTGCAGACCACTTACCCGGCAGAGTGGATAGCGCAATATCAGTCAGAGAATTATTTCGCCATTGACCCGGTGCTGAAACCTGAGAATTTCGTTCAGGGGCATTTACCCTGGACAGATGAATTATTCACTGATGCTCAGGAATTATGGGATGGGGCACGCGACCACGGCTTGCGTAAGGGAATAACACAATGCCTGATGCTTCCCAATCATGCACTGGGTTTCCTTTCTGTATCGCGTACTAGTCTGGTGGAGAATACCTTCGTCAGCGAAGAAATAGAACTGCGCTTACAAATGCTGGTGCAAATGGCCTTAACGTCTTTACTTCGATTTGAACACGAGACGGTAATGCCGCCTGAGATGAAATTCAGCAAACGCGAGCGGGAAATTCTGAAGTGGACTGCGGAAGGCAAAACCTCTGCGGAAATAGCAATTATTCTCTCAATCTCAGAGAATACGGTTAACTTCCATCAGAAGAATATGCAGAAGAAATTCAACGCACCCAACAAAACGCAGATTGCCTGCTATGCGGCGGCGACGGGGCTTATCTGAAGCAAAAGACGTTCTGCGTGGCAGACGAGGAAAACGGCTGAATGCGACGCATCCAGCCGTTTTTTTTTACTGGCGGTAAGCTTGTTTAATTTGCTTAACCGTATTGGCAAATACCGCTGATTCAGCCTGGTCTTCCATTTGCGCGATTTGTTTTTCCATCTTAATGATCACACGACCGGCGTCAGCCTGACCCATTGCCTGTAGCATAAGCGTCAATAGCGCTTTCAGGCAGGTTACTTCCTGTGCCAGTTCTTGGTTATTCTCCGCAGTGGCGAATTCAGGTGTGCTCATTTATTTTCCTCATTATAAAACAGCGCTTGAGCGCGACGATGAAAGTTAAGGCCGCGGAGTATACCACAAGCCGCACCAAAAAATGCAGTGGTTGTTTTTTGTACTTTTCCGCTTTTTGTTTATTCGCGTAAACAACAAACGGCGGTAATCTGTACGCCAGATTATCTGCAATTAATTGTTTAACGTTGGTACCGCTGCCGTTAATTATTGTTACAAAAATTTGAGTTCTGTTTTTTCTTAGGTTTTTTTAGGGTTGTTTTGTAACCTTTTGAATACAGATGCTTAAAAATAGCCTCATAAACCCTGTCAGCGCTGCGTTTCTTTCCACCTGGTGTACAGGCTAATTTCCAAAAACGAGAGCAAAATCGAATAGCGGGTTTTTTAACGTTTTAATCTTGTGAGGAAAACCGTTAATATAAACCAAATTAGCAGTCAGTTGCGTTATCCCTATTCTGGAGACATTTCCTTTGATCAACGTCCTTCTTGTTGATGACCACGAACTGGTGCGCGCAGGGATACGACGCATTCTTGAAGATATAAAAGGTATCAAAGTTGCCGGCGAAGCCTGCTGTGGTGAAGATGCCGTTAAATGGTGTCGCACTAACTCGGCGGACGTCGTGTTGATGGATATGAACATGCCCGGTATTGGCGGACTGGAAGCCACGCGTAAAATCGCCCGTACCTTTATTGATACAAAAGTCATCATGCTGACAGTGCACACTGAAAATCCGTTGCCCGCCAAAGTGATGCAGGCGGGTGCTGCCGGGTATCTCAGCAAAGGTGCTGCTCCGCAGGAAGTGGTCAATGCTATCCGTTCAGTGTTTGCTGGTCAGCGTTATATCGCGTCGGACATCGCTCAACAAATGGCGTTGAGCCAGATTGAACCCGACAAAACAGAATCGCCATTCGCCTGTTTGTCTGAGCGCGAATTACAGATTATGCTGATGATCACCAAAGGCCAGAAGGTGAATGAGATTTCAGAGCAGTTGAATCTCAGCCCGAAAACGGTGAACAGCTACCGCTATCGAATGTTCAGTAAACTGAACATTCACGGCGATGTCGAACTGACTCACCTGGCAATTCGCCATGGTCTGTGTAATGCAGAAACCTTAACCAGCCAGTGAGTGATGTGTTCGATTCAAAAGCATTTCTGAAAACCGTTACCAGCCAGCCAGGCGTTTATCGGATGTATGACGCTGGCGGTACGGTTATCTATGTGGGGAAGGCGAAAGATCTCAAAAAGCGTCTCTCCAGTTATTTTCGCAGCAATCTAGCCTCCCGTAAGACCGAAGCGCTGGTCGCGCTTATCAACAGCATTGATGTCACTGTGACCCACACCGAGACAGAAGCGCTGCTGCTCGAACATAACTACATCAAACTTTATCAGCCGCGCTACAACGTGTTGTTGCGTGACGACAAGTCATACCCTTTTATTTTTCTGAGCGGTGATACCCATCCACGCCTGGCAATGCACCGTGGCGCAAAACATGCGAAGGGTGAATATTTTGGTCCGTTCCCTAACGGGTACGCCGTGCGTGAAACCCTGGCGCTGCTGCAAAAAATCTTTCCGGTTCGTCAATGCGAGAACAGCGTATATCGCAACCGCTCACGTCCCTGCCTGCAATACCAGATTGGGCGCTGCCTGGGGCCATGCGTTGCCGGCCTGGTGACGGAAGAAGAGTATGCCCAGCAGGTGGAGTATGTGCGCCTGTTTTTAGCCGGAAAAGACGATCAGGTGCTGACACAGCTGATTGCCCGCATGGAAAAAGCCAGCAGCACGCTGGAGTTTGAAGAAGCTGCGCGCATTCGCGATCAGATCCAGGCCGTGCGCAGGGTGACCGAGAAGCAGTTTGTTTCTAATACGGGTGACGATCTTGATGTGATCGGCGTTGCCTTTGATGCCGGGCTGGCCTGCGTTCACGTGTTGTTTATTCGCCAGGGCAAAGTGCTCGGCAGCCGCAGTTATTTCCCGAAAGTGCCAGGAGGTACGGAACTTGGCGAGGTTGTTGAAACCTTTGTGGGCCAGTTCTACCTCCAGGGCAGCCAGATGCGTACGCTGCCTTCTGAGATCCTGCTCGATTTCAATCTTGATGATAAAACCCTGCTGGCCGATTCACTTTCTGAGCTGGCCGGGCGGCGCGTCAATGTCCAGACCAAACCGCGTGGCGATCGTGCGCGTTATCTCAAGCTGGCGCGAACCAATGCCGCCACGGCATTGACCACCAGGCTCTCGCAGCAGTCGACAGTCAGTCAGCGTTTGACCGCCCTGGCAACGCGCCTGAAATTACCTGAAGTGAAGCGTATGGAGTGTTTTGACATCAGCCATACGATGGGTGAACAGACGGTGGCGTCCTGTGTGGTGTTTGATGCGAACGGTCCGGTGCGGGCCGAGTATCGTCGCTATAACATCACCGGCATCACGCCAGGCGATGACTACGCGGCCATGAATCAGGTGCTGCGTCGTCGTTATGGCAAAGCGATAGAAGAGAGCAAGATCCCGGATGTTATCCTGATTGACGGCGGCAAAGGGCAGCTTGGTCAGGCGAAAGCTGTTTTTGAATCGCTGGACGTGACCTGGGACAAACAACATCCGTTGCTGTTAGGGGTCGCAAAAGGGGCGGATCGTAAAGCGGGGCTGGAAACGTTGTTCTTCGAGCCTGAAGGTGAGGGGTTCAGTTTGCCGCCGGATTCTCCTGCGCTGCACGTGATTCAGCACATTCGTGATGAGTCCCACGATCATGCTATCAGCGGACACCGTAAAAAACGGGCAAAAGTGAAGAACACCAGTACACTTGAAACCATTGATGGCGTGGGTCCAAAACGTCGCCAGATGCTGTTGAAGTATATGGGTGGATTGCAAGGATTACTCAATGCGAGCGTTGAGGAAATTGCAAAAGTGCCGGGTATTTCGCAAGCACTGGCAGAAAAGATCTACTACTCGTTGAAACATTGAGGGCTCTGTAGCAACATAGAGCTAAATTTTACTGACAACAGACAGTTACCGTCATTATGCGATTTAATATCCCTACGTTGCTCACTCTCTTTCGCGTCGTGCTCATCCCGTTCTTTGTATTGGCGTTTTACCTGCCGGTTGTCTGGGCGCCTTTCGCGTGTGCACTGATTTTCCTTGTTGCTGCCGTAACTGACTGGTTCGATGGTTATCTGGCTCGCCGCTGGAACCAAAGCACCCGTTTTGGCGCATTCCTTGATCCGGTTGCTGATAAAGTCATGGTGGCTATCGCCATGGTGCTGGTGGCCGAACACTATCACACCTGGTGGGTGACACTGCCTGCGGCGACGATGATTGGTCGTGAGATTATTATCTCTGCGCTGCGCGAGTGGATGGCGGAGCTGGGCAAACGCAGCAGCGTGGCTGTGTCGTGGATCGGTAAAGTTAAAACAACGGCGCAAATGGCAGCGCTGGTCTGGATGCTGTGGCGTCCTAACGCCTGGGTTGAGTGGGCCGGTATTGGTTTGCTGTGGGTCGCTGCGGTTCTGACATTGTGGTCAATGTTGCAATATTTGAATGCTGCGCGCGGGGATTTGCTTGAACAGTGATCGTTTCGCCGTAAATTTCAGCAAACGATCCAGGGATGCAAAAAATAACGTTGACTCAAAACGTCATATAAGTAGAATGCAACGCATCGAACGGCGGCACAGCTAGCCGGACGATAATGAAATCAAGTGATTAGATAATTACCTGGTGACATGCGGGAATAGCTCAGTTGGTAGAGCACGACCTTGCCAAGGTCGGGGTCGCGAGTTCGAGTCTCGTTTCCCGCTCCAGATTAAACACATCGGCAATTGCGGGTGTGAGTCGAGAGACAAAAGATTTAAGGCGCGTTAGCAAAGCGGTTATGTAGCGGATTGCAAATCCGTCTAGTCCGGTTCGACTCCGGAACGCGCCTCCACTTTCTTCCCTGGCCGGATGGTGGAATCGGTAGACACAAGG